>OY970275.1:0-5273929 GCA_963715795.1 uncultured Acidobacteriota bacterium
CTGCATCTTCGGAGGGATCAAATGGGACTGCTCGAAATCCTTGACCATCGAGTGTGCGGAGCAGCTCAGGACGAACCCCTCAGTCCCGGGCCAGGGCAAAAGCCGGCAATCCCGGCAAAGGTCAGAATTACAACTGTTGTGATCGATGTGATCTTCATGGGGAATGCACCACGGACTTCAACTGGAGTGAACCCCTAGAGTGAGACATTCTTTCCTGCACACATTTGGGAAATGTGGTCAGTTCGCAGCCTTTGAGGACGGCTGCCTCTCCAAGCAGGCGGTGGCATAGCCTTACGTAGCTACCGTTACAGGGTTGGATCTGAGGTAGGTTATGAGGCTTAAGAGCTGGTGGCCATTGTGGAATGCCTCAAACAAAAATACGTGTTCTTCGCCCCGGTCATTACAAATGATGATCTCTTCGGTGCCGAGCGGCCCACGCTTCCGCCAAGAGCAGTAGCTGCGGACGATTTTGAAGGCTTCTCGCTCGGTAAGCCCTGCATACTGCTCTTCAAATAGCCTCGACCGAATGAAATATTGGCAGGGGTCGGCAGAATCAAAATCCCCGTTCGTATAGTGCGGGTGTTGACTCACAATACCGAGTGCAGGGATGTCCAGTGCCTCGACTAAACGCCAAAGCGACGAGGTTATGGTATTACCGAATCTCTTGCTGGCAGATTGAACGAGTGAGAATGTTGGCAGCGAACTGCGCGAAAACTCCAAAAATTGGTCTTGCAGAAAGAGCAGCCGCCCTGCACCGTAATTCGCCTCCGCTTCTAATTGCTCGTGACAATCGGGACTGAGGCTGAACGTGTTGTCACCGTGAAGTAGCGTCTGATGCCATTCCGTCAGGCTATGAATTGCCTCGTGGGCCTCATTCCAGCGCCATTTTAGGCGAGGTTGCGACTGATCTATGAGAACACGCTTGCGATCGGGGACATAGAGAGCTTTCAGGTCCCACTTTTTTACAGCGTCTAAAAGCAGCATTGGACGCCGGGCAATCTGTTTGCCGGCAATAACCGCTTTGCTGAAGAACTCGCGTAAGGCGCTGTCATCCTGAGTGGAATAATACTGGCGATCAAGCTTAAGCAGCTCGAATACGTCGTCAAGTTCGATTGGTGGTTCCGGATTTCCCAGACCGCGAAGGACCTTACCGACCTGGAGGTCGATGTCACGAGCCGTTCGCGAATCTAGGAATCGGTTTCTCACCGCTCACACAAGAACTTCACGTATTCCTTAAGAGCTTCATGTTCTTCCGACGACAGCGCCTCAACTGGCTGTGAGCGGGCAGCGAACCGCAAAGCCGCCTCTTGAAACTGTTTGTCATGTGCGCGCGCTAGCCCGGAAAGGATGAAGAGCTTTTCTGCCGGTATACGTAAAAAGATGGCGATCTTGTTTACCGTCCGGGGAGTGGGTTGGTAGTGCTCGTCGTTTTCGATCTCGATTAGCTCAGCGAGATCCACATCCAACTTTTGCGAAAACTGCTCCCATGTAAGCTTGTGCTCACGACGAGATAGATTGAGCAGGTTCACAAATGCCGTCCTCGACGCGGTCGCCCGTTGCGATTTGTGTTCTAGGTCTTCCACTGCGCAGACGAGGCCACCGACAGAAACGAAACAATTGTCCTCCAAGGCCGCCTGTTTCTTAATCCATCCGAGATCTGAATTAAAGTTCATATCAACTCGCTCCAGTTAAGAAGTTCTCTGCCTGCTCAGGCGTATACTCAAGCCAGAGCAGGTTTTGTTTAGCTGGGTCACGACCGACAGGCGTCATTCTGCACACCTTCGTGTAAAACGGCTCCGTCATGGGCAGGGAGTGTAATCCGATTCTGCCCTTGTAGTCTTCTTCCTTACTCCTCAACACGGCTGCTTCGATTAATCGGCTTCCGATGGTGTTGTAACGAGGCTTTTTGCCCAGGGCATTTGTCAGCGGCTTGAGATTCCACGGCGCAACTTCGACGTAATCAACATAGACCAATGCTTTGCCCGCCTGCTCCGGCAAACGACAGCTGCAGTATTGCCCGACAGTCTCCAGTTTCATGAGGCCCTGGAGCTGATTGTCGTGACTGATGCCGTAAAAGGTTTTGGCGAGTTCTTTCAACTCCGGGGCTTTGGTTGTCCAGTCCCAGTGGAAGTGCTGAGGTATGAGTTGATGGCTGCCGCGGGCCGCAAGCTCTCTAGCTGCCTTCAATACGATCGGTCGCCAGATTTGCTGTGTCTCGATGAAATGCTCGATTGTAACTTCATCGAATATCTCAGCTTCTACCGGCTGCCCGGTCGCATTGTCGATGATGTGGATTCGGGTTTTCACACGACCATCAATTCGGCTTTCTTTTTCTCTTCGTCCTCAAAGAAGAGTTTCTCGCCTCGGCTTAAGCGTGCCTCAACCATTTGGTAAAGCCGTAGAGCCTGACGCAAAAGAGCGGTCTTACTCACATCCTTGCGTGCGCTGAGATCCTCCAGCACGATCATCTCCTGCTCCGTCAGGTTCAGGGTCATTGTTCGCTTATCAGCCATCCCTAGTCTCCTTTCGTTTGCATCTATTATAGGGAATCGACCTATATTTAGTCAACAAAATATACACTTGCAATGGCTAAATATTATGTATATAATGGCCATATAATGAGCAATGCGCTTCGGCGCGAGGAGATAAAGATGCAAGAAGCAGAAGATATCCAACAAAATGGCGGCAAAGTTGACGGTGCCTCGGAAGCGTCGAGGGTAGCCCTCGACCATCACGAGATCGAATTTCGGGTCGACGTGTTGCATCACCCTGACCATGAGCCTAAACACGTTCAAGCGAAGGCATATGACACGCTTCTGGAGATCATGGATAACGCGGCACGAAAACTTGACGTGAAGCTGTTGCCAGACGCTCACGCACCGCTTGACCATCTCCGCGGAGTCTATGAGCACCATCGCGTCGGGGAACCTCTGGACCTGAATCAGACCGTAGAAGATTTTCTCCGGCAGGAGCCGACGACGCATCACCTCGCGATCGAACTGGTGCTGGCCATTGAGGTCAACACTCGCTGGAGAATTGCACCGGAGAAAGAAATGACCCCGAAGGCAATTCTCGCGCTCGCCGGACTCTCGTGGGAGCAATACAGCCTATATTTCCCGGCTGACAGCGTTGACCCGCTGCCGCCAGACACACCGGTCAAGCTCCGCCGCGATCAGCGGTTCGAAGCGCAGCGCGATGGCAAGTATGGCGCGGGGGCCTATCGTGCACATCATTTCTGCTAAAGCAGAAATCGAACGGCTCGCGGCAGCCGGCACTGTCATCGAGGTGGTCATGGATGGCGCGCAGCCTTATGTATGGGTCCGGGGCATTACCGCCCCGAAGCCCCCCTGGGACCGCACATCCTACGATATTCTCATTGCGATTCCGATTGCCTACGACCTTGGGACAGGGCTGGATGGCTTCTACATCGGCCTGCCCTATTCCTTTAACAATGGGGAACACAACCGCGTGAACGGCCAGACACTGACTCTGAAAGACATTCAATGGCGTGCTGTTTCGTGGCATTACCCCGACGGCAAGCAGTTTCAGGCCGGAGTCGATTCCATCGAAAGTCATATTGTTCATTGCAGGGGATTCTTCCTGGCGCGTGGAGCGGTCAATGCCAGGGTTTGATCTTCGCATCCGGGAGTCCGACTGGGGACGTCTGCGGAAACATTGCGCGCCATCATTCCGGGGAAGAAAAGATACCGAGATCGGGGCCATCGGTCTCCTCGGAAAGCGGATGATCGGAGCAGAACTGCGCGAGTTAATCGTGACACAGGTGCTCTGGCCGGAGCCGGGAGAAGTTATGGCGGAGCCGGATAGTGCCCTCACCTTCACCTCGCGCTATCTCAGGAGGGCGCACATCGCCGTGCGCAAAGCCGGTCTCGCGGGTCTTGTGACATTTCACACCCATCCATTCGCAAACTCGGAGGTAAAATTTTCGTGGTACGACGATGAGCAGGACCCCCTTCTTATTGAGAATCTCCAAGAACTCTGGCCTGCCACTCTTCTCAGCAGTGTTGTTCTTGGAGCAGACTCGCAAAAAGGCAGATTATGGCTGTCTCCGAAGCAGCAGCTGTGCGCGGAGCGTCTGATTGTAATTGGGGAAAGGTTGCAGTATCTCCCGCTTGACGGTCGAAAGCCTAGGGAGGTTCCCAAGCCGTCCGAGATTTTCGACCGCGCCACTGCGCTCACGGGAACCGGTGCCCTCGCCCTACTTTCACAAATGACCGTCGCGGTGATTGGAGCAAGCGGCACAGGTTCCCTGATATGCGAGCTTCTGGCACGGGCTGGCTGCAGGAGAATTCTTCTGATTGATCATGACATTGTGAAACTGGTGAATCTCAATCGCATCCTGCACGCAACGAAAGAAGACGCAGAACTGGGCTGCTACAAGGTCGAAGTTCTCAAGCGTGGAATCGAGGCGATGGGGCTTGGTTGCGAAGTCGTGCCCGTTGTTAGCAGTGTCCTCGACGACGCCATACTGCAGCGTCTGAATGAGGCCGACCTTTTGTTTGGATGCGTCGATAAGGACTATCCGCGAATGTTGCTGTGCAAGTACGCCTACCAGCACAGCGTGCCATATATAGATGTCGGTGCAGAAATTGGTGGGGATGAGGAAGGGATCGTATCAACAGACGCACGCATGAATTACGTTACACCGGGTCGCTGGTGCTTGCGCTGCACAGGGTTGGTCACTCCTCGGAGACTGGCGTTCGAATCATTGACGGGCGCTGAGCGTAAGCGGAAAGTTGCGTTGGGGTATTCCGATGACCTGCTGATTAAACAGCCCGCCGTCATGGACCTCAACATGAGAGCGGCAAGCGCCGGTGTGATGGTGCTCCGGCATCTGCTACAGCCTTTCTTGCGCACTCCCCTCCCCGTCACGCTTGCCGAAAATTTTGTCACTTTCAATATGAAACCGGTTGCACAAGCTCGGAACGGAAACGAATCTTGCGACATCTGCCAAGCGAATCCGCACGCGAGTTTCGGAGATTGTGGTGAACGAATTGGGCTTGCTGCTGAAGTTGCGGCGGCACTCTTGGACGAAGAGTAGCGTCTCTTCAAAGCAGGGTGTGATGCACATCTTTGCCTCAACGAGGGGTTCACTCTACAGGCTTTTTGACGGACCTCAACTGTGCACCAACTGTGCACGAATCCAACGTTTTCATTCCATTCGGGTTACTTTTGAGCGAAAAGCAGATTCCCCGATTTGTTGGAAAGGTTAGTAGTTGGAAGTGACGGACGGACTTGTTGGAGTCGAGTTCGGTGCGCCCAAGGCAGGCGCGCTACCAGGCTGCGCTACGCCCCGACACCGACTGCTTCATTTATTCTAAAGCACTTCCCAACTTTACTCCTAATCCGGGTCGTCATTTTCGGCCTCACTGTTCCAAAACTGCGCCAAATGCTTTTACAGAATCGAGGCTGTGCCAGAATCCGGTAGCATCTCCTTGGCTTGGCGGTTCATTTTATCCAAAACCTCTCGCTTCATCCGCAATTTCATCTACGAATACTTCTGGAAGACTTTTGCATCGCCTGTTTAGCGCCAGATTTTTTGGGCAGTGAATCGAGTGTATTCATGCGGCGACTCCGCGTGCACTGAGCCGCCTCAGTTTCAATTGCCACGGGTCTACCAGAAGCTGATCGATCTCTATCTCCTCGACTGCGCGAAGAAGCGCAAGAAACCGCGGATGAAGTGGGTGCCGTAGCGGCGAGGCGCTGCTGAATCAGGGATGAATGCTTGCCTCGGCTGCCCGACGGATGAAGACAAAATCAAGTCACCCACGTGCAAAACCGGCACGCCGGGCACACGCCAGGATCACCCGAAAAGATTCGTGGACTGCCTCTGCATGCCAATTTCCGATAAAAACATTGCATCCTCAACCGTCCCTTGCACATCTTCTTATAGGAAGCCTTTTTCGGTGAAGATGTACAGGGGGTTCACGAACATGAAAACATCCGAATTTGCCGGAGGGTCCTGGGGAGCCTCATTCGGCAAACACCTTTTGGTTTGCCTGTTGTCGGTAGCTCTGTTGATCACAGCCTGGCCTCAGAACCTCCCTGCCTATCAAGCCGCGCAAGCCCCTGTCGCTTCGCAGGATCATGTTCCGCAGCAGGCCGGGCAGGCTCCTCCCTACGCGCAATCCACGCCCGAGCAGTTGCAGCAGTTGGTTGCGCCGATTGCGCTGTACCCCGATTCTCTCGTGGCGCAAATCCTTGCGGCGTCCACGTTTCCCGAGCAAGTCGTCGAGGCGGATCGATGGGTGCAAGCGCATCCTGATTTGAAGGGTGAAGCTTTGGGTCAAGCGGTGGACCAACAACCATGGGACCCGAGCGTCAAAGCGCTCACTGCTTTTCCAACCGTTCTTGGAAATATGGACAAAAACCTCTCTTGGACCTCCTCGCTGGGCGACGCCTACTACAACCAGCAACAGGCTGTGATGGACGCGGTACAAGTGATGCGCCAGCGAGCCCAAGCCGCCGGCAATCTTAAGAGCACGCCGCAGCAAAGCGTAACCACGGACGGCCCGAACGTCATCATTGAGCCTGCTCAGCCTGATGTCGTCTACGTCCCGGCGTACGATCCGTGGCTGGTTTACGGATACCCGGTCGTGGCGTGGCCCGGTTGGTATCCGTATCCGGGAATTTGGTTTGACGGGCCGTACCTTTCATTCGGGTTCGGTTTCGGAATCGGTTTCTTCGGAGGATTTGGCTGGGGCTGGGGCCACTGGGGATTTGACTGGCACGATCATTATGCCATTTACGACCACGGCAGGTACCGCTCGGCGAGCAGAACGTTTTACGACCGGAGCAATTTCGATCGCGGCGGAGCCGAGCGCGGCAGAGGCTTCGACCGGCCCGGTGGCGGAGCCAGGCCTTTCAATGGCGACCGCCAGGCCGCTCGAGGTTACGCGCAACCCCGCGGTCAGAGCGGCATGCATTCGGACGCTTTTGGCGGGTATAGCCGCGGCGGAGAGGAAAGAGGTTTTGCATCGCGCGGCAGGGCTAGTTTCGGTGGCGGAGGCTTCGGCGGAGGCAGAAGTTTTGGCGGAGGCGGCGGTCGCGGCGGCGGTGGCGGCAGGCCTCGCTGATCCAAGTTTCGTTGTCCTACGGGTAGACTTTGAAATTCGCAATGAGGGGGAAGTGCTATGCGCCGAACGATGCTGAACTCGAGAAAATTTGATCGCGTCCGTTTTCTTGGCCTGCCCGGAGCTATCTTTGTATTGGCGGGATGCCTGGCCGCGCCTGCCTTTTCCCAACAGCAGGGCCAGAAGACGTTTTCGTCGGCGGAAGAGGCCAGCGCTGCGCTCGTTAAGGCCGCACAGAGTAACGACACGCAAGCAATGTTGGAGATCCTCGGACCGGACGGAAAACGAATCATTTCGTCCGGGGATGAAGTGGAAGACGCGCAGAGCCACGCGAATTTTGCGCAGAAGTATCAGCAAATGCACCGTTTTGTCAAAGAGCCGGATGGAAGCACCGTCCTGTACATCGGTGCGGAGAATTGGCCGGCGCCTATTCCGCTCATGAACAAGGGCAACGTCTGGTATTTCGATACCGAAGCGGGTGAGAAAGAGATTTTGTACCGTCGAGTTGGCCGCAATGAAATGTCGGCCATTCGCGTCTGCCAGGAACTCGCCGCCGCACAAAAGGAATACTACTCCGCACAGCACAACGTTTACGCCCGGCAGATTTTCAGCGATGAAGGGCAGCAGAACGGCTTGTATTGGAAAGTCTCGGATGGCCAGCCCCAGAGCCCCATTGGCCCGCTGGTCGCAGCGGCAGTCGCGGAAGGCTACGCAAAAGGCAATAACGGTCCGCCGACTCCCTACCGCGGCTACTACTTTCACATCCTCACCCGGCAGGGAAAAAATGCTCCCGGTGGCGCGAAAAACTACATCGTAGACGGCAAAATGACGGGAGGGTTCGCCTTTGTGGCCTATCCAGCGGAATATCGATCGTCCGGCGTTATGACGTTTATCGTCAACGAGGATGGAGTTGTGTATCAGAAAGACCTCGGCAAGAAGACCGAGGCGATCGGCAAATCCTTGAAGGAATACAACCCCAATCCCACTTGGCAAAAGGCCGTAGAACAGCCGGAAGAAAGTGCCAGCGCGCCGAATTCGAAGTAAAGTGTCCTTACCGTGCAAGTTGGCAGGCGCGCAACCAGGCTACGCTACGCCCCAGACAATTCGCACGCGTCTAATTCTACTGTACTTTGCACTCTCACTGGCAACCATCACTGCGGCCATCCAATCGGTCTTCGCGTTTTCAGCCGCTTCTCCGCAACGCAGCCTTGCCCGCGAAATAAGCCCGCGCTTTATTTGCCGAATGCAGCTCCCTCTCCTTTTTAGTCCATAAGAAGCGAAACCGTACGGTTTCCTCCGGCATCTGCTAGAATGCGACGCGAGACCGGTCGGTCTCTCGAATCGCCCAGGAGAACGTCCGCAATGCGCACAGGCGAGCAAACCCGTCGCGAAATCATCCGAAAAGCCGCGCCCATCTTTAATCAGCGCGGATTCAAGGGCGCGGCCCTCTCCGACCTGATGCGCGCCACCGGCTTCCAAAAAGGCGGCATCTACAGGCATTTCCGCAGCAAACAGCAACTTGCCGCCGAAGCTTTCGACTATTCCTGCCAGTTGGCAATGGAAACACGCTTCCAAGGGACACAGGCAATCCCCAACGCCGTCGACCGGCTGAAACAAATCGTCCGCAATTTCCGCGACAAGCGCGCCGGCTTGGTGCCGGGTGGCTGCCCGTTACTCAACATGGCCACCGATTCGGATGACAGCAATCCCGTGCTGCGCACCAAAACTCTTCGCGCCTTTGGTGTCTGGTTCGAACATTTTAGAAATATCGCGGCCGAGGGCCGGCGCCGCGGCGAAGTGCGCTCCAGCGTAGATCCCGCGCAACTGGCAACTCTTCTTGTCAGTTCGCTCGAAGGAGGCTTGATGTTGTTCCAACTGCAACGAACCGAACAGCCCTTGGACATTGCTTGTCGCCACCTCGAGGACTATCTCGAAACATCCGTTCGTGCGAAACGGCGCAAGTCTCAGGCGGGAAAAACATGAGCGCCCAGGAAACTGGCTCTCGTTCTGATTTCAGGACCAGGGCCAAAACGAATGATGTGCCCATCGCTCGACTGATTGGCTTTGAAGCGAAAGAGGCCGCCGATGGCCGCGCTGTAGTTACTCTCATGGCCGGCGCGCGTCACGCGAATCCCATGGGCACGCTCCACGGCGGAATTCTCTGCGATATTGCCGACGCCGCCATGGGCATCGCTTTCGCCACCACGCTTGCGCCCGGGGAATCCTTCACCACCATCGAACTAAAAATCAATTTCTTTCGCCCCGTCTGGGAAGCTGTCCTGAAAGCCGAAGGCAAGGTGCTGCGGCGCGGCAGCAGCATCGGTTATGTCGAATGTGAAATCACCGATGAGAACGGCAAGCTAGTTGCCAAGGCTGCTTCGACCTGTATGGTATCGAAAGGTGAAAACGCCAAGGGCCGTTGAGCCTCTCGTGAGTTTCCGAGACGCGAAGTACTTTTAACACGCAATTGTTTAGGAGACTTACTTTCATTCGTATAACGTTCATAGCACCGATAGCCAGGTGAAAGCTACAAAATGCAATCTCCGCTGAAAATCGCTTGCCCCTCGAACTGCTGGATTCCAGCTCTTCGCTCGAGGCAGGCGCGTTTTCTCCAGC
This sequence comes from uncultured Acidobacteriota bacterium, assembly GCA_963715795.1. Taxonomy (GTDB): domain Bacteria; phylum Acidobacteriota; class Terriglobia; order Acidiferrales; family UBA7541; genus Acidiferrum. The sequence goes on from OY970275.1 coordinate 9,708, forward strand.
TCGTCTGCGCTGTTTGTATTTTTCTGCTCTCGTGCGCCCTCGGCGGTTGCGCACGTTCTTCCCCACAGCCAGTCACCCTTACGTTTCTGGATGTCGAGTGGGATACCTCCACTCTGAACCCCTCGTTGGCCCATGATTTGCAAGAGTTCACCACGCAAACGGGAATTCAAGTCAAACGCCTGCCGCGCCCCGATGGCTCTCTCAATCAACTGGCCTTGTGGCGCGAGCTGCTCAAGAAACGCACCTCCACTCCCGACGTGCTTAGCATTGATGTGATCTGGTCCGGAATATTGAATCAGTATCTGATGGATCTGAAGCCCTACTTTGCTTCGGAGCTGGCCTCGCAAAATCCCGCCGCGCTGGCCAGCTACACGGTCGGCGACAAATGGGTGGCCGTGCCGCATCACACCTACATTAGTCTTTTGTATTACCGCCCCAGTCTTCTTCGAGAGTACGGCTACCGCGAGCCGCCCAAAACCTGGGACGAACTTGAGAAGATGGCCGCCAGAATTCAAGCCGGCGAACGAGCCAAAGGTGACAAAGATTTTTGGGGCTACGTCTGGCAGGGCGGCATCAACGAAGATTTGACCTGCAGCGGCTTGGAATGGCAGATGAGCGATGGCGGGGGTCGAATCATTGAAGACAATAAGACGATCAGCGTAAACAATCCGGCGGTGATTCGCGCGTGGCAACGCGCAGCTCGCTGGGTGGGTTCGATCTCGCCGCCGGGCGTAACGGCCTACGGCCTGTGGGACGCACAGAACCTCTGGGGCTCCGGAAAGGTCGCTTTCCTTCGCGGCTGGCAATCCAATTATAGTGTGCTGACTGGCGGGTGGCCCTTTCCGCCGCCGAGTTCGCATGCGCCCCTTAGCGGTGCTGCTCAGATTGGCATCACGAGTGTCCCGGGCGGTCCCGCAGGCCGAGTCGACACTTTGGGCGGAAACGGCTTGGCAATTTCTCAAAGTTCCGCACACCCTCGCGAAGCGCTCGAGCTGATTCGATTTCTTCTGCGAACGGATCAGCGGCTCACGCGCGCCACCGAGCATTCCCGGCCCCCCGAGGGCATCGACCTGTACGAACTCCCGGCCGGCCTGAATCCATATCCTCAGCTTCCCCAATCGACACAACATGGCGGTCGCCTTGTGGCGCGGCCTTCTATCGCGGCTGGCGACAAATATGAAGAGGTAAGCAGAGCGTATATTCAGGCGTTGCATTCTGTCCTCACGCGCGAAAAGACTGCGCCCGTGGCTGCCGCGGACTTGGAGAAAGAACTGGTTCAAATCACTGGATTCCGGCCGGGTCCGCCCTCCAGGTTGATGGCCCTGCCGGCCGAATGAGGTCTCTGAAAGTTCCGCGCATCTTTTGATACGATTTGCTTTCGGTCCAGGCTCGCAGCGCCATTGCAACGACTTACCGAATTGCTGGATAGGGAGTCACAGGTGTTCACGAAACTTGCCGGATGGGCCAAAAAAGCTGGCGAGCGATCCTCTGCGCTTCATCGCATCAACATCGGTCCGCGCTTGACGCTGTGCTTTGCCTTCATCATTTTGGCGATGTTGCTGGGAAACGCCGTCCTGCTTTGGCAATTCCATCGAGCTCAGGATCAGGTCGAGCGTTTGCGCGGCGTTGACCAAGAGATGATTATCTTATTGCAAGCCCGTACCAGCCTCATGTCGTTTTATGACCGTGTGGATGAGCTTGCCCATTCCGAGAACTCCGCAGAACTCCTGGCGGAGGCGGAGCCGCTTCGCAAGGCCCTCCTTGAAGACAGCCGGCGCACCAGGAACGCTCTCAGTCGCTTGCCGCCGGAGGTCCAGCTCGATCCGACGCTAGTGCCTGCGCTTCAAGCCATTCAGGACTCTCTCCCAGCGGAGCTTGATGCCGTCACTGCGCTGGCCAAATTGAATGATTGGCAAGCTGTTCGTCTGCGCTTGGCGAACCAAGTCCGGCCGCTGGAATTCAGCACCTCGTCGCTGGTTGAAAACATCGACCGCGAGGTCGGCGAAAGCCGCGCGCAAGCCCTCCTGAAGATCCGCCAAGCCCAGCGGCGAATCCTCTACATCGTGGCGATTACAGGCGCATTGACGCTACTCTTCGCCGCCTTTCTTGGCCTGGCCATCACGCGCAGTATCACCCTTCCGCTCGGCCGGCTGATGGAAGGCTCCAAAACATTGGCGGGAGGCGATTTCAGTCATCGCGTGCAGGCCACGGGAAAAGACGAAATCGCTCTTCTCGGAAATGTCTTCAACGATATGGTCGTGAGACTTCAGGATCTTTACCGCGAGTTGCAACACCGTGACGCCTACCTTTCGGAAGCTCAAAAACTTAGCCACACGGGCAGTTTCGGCTGGTACGTTTCCAGCGGAGAAGTTTTCTGGTCCGAGGAAACGTTTCGAATATTCGGCTGCGATCCGGGGATGCAGCCTACCGTCGAGCTGGTACTTGAGCGAACTCACCAAGATGATCGCGGACTCGTGCAGCAATCCTTTGAACGCGCCGCGGCGGAGAAGCGCGGTTGCGACTTCGAACATCGTCTGATCATGCCGGATGGCTCCCTGAAATATGTTCGAGTCCTGGCTCATCCCTCGGCCGGCGACGAACCGGGCGGCATGCTCTTCGTCGGCGCGGTGACCGACATTACCGAGCGAAACCGCGCCGAACAGGCCTTGCGGCAGAGCGAGAATTATCTGTCGGAAGCGCAGCGGCTCACGCATACGGGAAGTTGGGTTTGGGAAGTGACGGGAGGAAGCGCGCTGCATCTGTCCGACGAATGGTATCGCATCTATGGCTTCGATCCGGACAAGGGCATGCCGTCGTGGGAAGTACGGCTCGAGCGCATTCATCCGGAGGATCGCGACGAGTGGCAGGGCGCCATCGAGCGAGCCATCCGCGAGAAGTCGGACTACGACGTGGAATTCCGGATTCTGCTCCCGGATCGAGCTGTGAAATACGTCCATACCGTCGGCCATCCTGTTTTGAACGCCTCCGGAGAATTGCTGCAATTTGTCGGCAGCTCGACGGACGTCACTGAGCGCAAACGCGCGGAACAAACGCTGCGCCGAAGCGAAGGCTATTTGGCCGAAGCGCAGAGATTGACCCGGAGCGGCAGTTGGGCCTGGGACGTGCGCACCGGCGCCATTTTCTGGTCGCAAGAGAATTTTCGTATCTATGGCTATGACCCCGAGAAAACAACGCCCACCTGGGGGCATATCTTCGAACGGGTCCACCCGGAAGACCGCGCGGAGGTCGAGCGCAGGGCGGAAAGGGAGTCCACGCAGAAAGACAGGGGCGATTCCGAAGGCGACTATCGAATTATTCTTCCCGACGGAAAGATAAAGCATCTGCACTCCATCGCGCATCCGCTCGTCAACGAATCTGGAGAAATTACCGAGGTCTTTGGCACCACCATGGACGTTACCGAACAATACGAAGCCAAAGCGGCCCTCGAGACGGCCTTCGAACAAATCAAGGAATTAAGGGACCAGCTCTATAAAGAGAACATCGCGCTGCGCGAAGAAGTCGACAAAGTCTCCATGTTCGAGGAAATCGTCGGCTCTTCGGAACCCCTGCGACGCGTTCTCGTGCAAGTTGCGAAGGTGGCCGCGACGGATTCCACCGTTCTCATCTTGGGCGAGACCGGCACCGGCAAAGAAATGATTGCCCGCGCGATTCACAGGCGGTCCAAGCGGTCGGGCCGGGCGTTTATCCGCGTGAATTGCGCGGCGATTCCGCCGACGCTCATTGCTTCCGAACTTTTCGGACACGAAAAAGGCGCTTTCACCGGCGCGACGCAGCGGCGCCTCGGCCGCTTTGAGATGGCCGACGGCGGCACTATTTTTCTCGATGAGATCGGCGAACTGCCCGCAGAAACACAGAGCTCGCTGCTGCGCGTGCTACAAGAGCGCGAATTTGAACGCGTGGGCGGCAGCCAATCCGTTTCCGTCGACGTCCGGGTGCTCTCCGCTACCAATCGCGATTTGCGGGCCGCTGTCGAAAGCGGCGTATTTCGCCCGGATCTTTTTTACCGGCTGAATGTTTTTCCCATCCAGGTTCCATCGTTGCGAGAACGCGCGGACGATATTCCGCTGCTCGTCGAATACTTGATCGAGCGCTACGCGAAGAAAGTTGGGAAAAAGTTCCGAAACATTGATAAGAAGACCCTGGCCTTATTTCAAGATTACCGATGGCCCGGGAATATCCGAGAACTGCAGAACGTGGTCGAGCGGGCCGTGGTTCTCTGCGAAGGAGAAACGTTTTCCGTCGATGAAACGTGGCTCAAGCACGACTCGCTCCACGAGCCGTCAAAGCTCGGCGCTCTTTCGCGCGGTCTGGGACGCCTCGACGAAAACCAGGAAAAAGAAATGATCGAAGCCGCTTTGGCGGAAACCGGAGGACGGGTTTCCGGGCCATCCGGGGCGGCCATGTTGCTCGGGCTTCCACGGCAAACCCTCGAATCCAAAATTGCTTCTCTGGGCATCAACAAGCACCGTTTCAAATCCGTCTAGACCTGCTTCCAGAGCAAGAACCGTTAGGCGGCACTCAGAGCAAACGCTTGGACCCCTCTATATCCCGCCACATATTAATAATACGGCGGATTCCCCTCCTCACGGCGCCTTCCGGTTTCACTATCGGACTCTATTGCAAATCTAGGTCGTTCCCCCGCTGAAGGTCGGAACGAAAGCCGTCTAATTGGCTCGCATTTGCTGAAAATCAGCAAATGCCGAATTCCGGCACATTTTATTTCATCTAACATTCTTATTTTCAATAACTTGAATAGGGCCGTCCGTTTGCATTAGTAACCCTCGAAAGACGCGGAATGACATTAAGAATCGAAAAATACTCCGATGCTGGAAGGGCTGTTCTGCGTGTCAGCGGCCGAATCTCGTCGGAACATCTTGAGGAACTAAGGGCGGAACTCGTGGACGCGAAACCCGGAACCGTGCTGGACCTAGAGCATATAACGCTCGTGGACGTCGAAGGCGTGCGTTTCCTGGCCGATTGCGAAGCCCGGGGAATGGAGTTGCTCCATTGCTCGCCGTATATCCGAGAGTGGATCGCGCGAGAACGCCAGAGTTAAGCAACAAACTTGGGGGGGTGGAGAATGGCTTGTCAATGCGTGGTTGTGCCGATCGAAACGGAGCTAAGACTCGAGGATCTTTTCTCGAGAGACGCTTGCCGTGAGATGGAGGATAGCAGTCTCGTTGCAGCAGCGAGGTGCGGGCAGAACGTGGCTTTCGACGTACTCTGCGAACGTCTGGCTCCCAAAATCCTGCGTTCCTTGTACCGCATCACCAAAAACCGCGAAGATGCGGAAGACGCTCTGCAAGATGCCTTCTTGCGCGCCTTCCTTCACCTGTTTGAATTTGACGGGCGGTCGACGTTCTCGACCTGGCTCACTCGCATCGCGATCAACTCCGCGCTCATGATTTTGCGGAAGAAGCGGTCTTCTCTTGAAATATCGTTGGACGCCTCCGCGGAATCCGATGCGCCGTGGACTCCGTGGGAAGTTCCGGATCATGCTCCCAATCCCGAAAAGCGTTATGCGCAGCGGGAGCGCGAAGCGATCCTGCGCGGGGCAATCGGGGCGCTGCGTCCGGCTGTTCGAAAAGTCGTTGAGCTCCAACAATTGGAAGAACGCTCGATGAAGGAGACCGCCGGCCTGATCGGGATTTCGGTTTCCGCCGCCAAAGCGCGCTTGTTTCACGCGAAGGTCGCGCTGCGCAAGTCGCCGCGGATTCGGACGATACGTGCGCGCCGGGCGATCCGGCCGGCCTCCCGGGTCGCAGGCCGAGCGGTTGCGGGGGCGGTGAACTAGCGGTTTTCATTTTGGCCCACGGGGGCGGCGCGTCCGCTGCTCCGGTGCAGAGCGAGAGTGAGAAGTTTGAAGAGGCTTTTTTGGTTATCCAATCGTGAGTTGCGGGCATCGAATACGCAGCATACTAAGGGAGGACCAAAGCGATGGCAAATGCGAGTGCAGCAGCAGTTCCAGCGGAGACGCGCGGAATCGGAAAAGTGGAAGTCACGAGCAGCCTTGGTTGCGAAGCCGTGACCGAGCTTACAAGCGAACTTCGCCCGCTTCTCGCTGATGTTTTCGCGCTTTATTTGAAGACCAAGAATTTTCATTGGCACATGACCGGCCGCCATTTTCGCGATTACCATCTGTTGCTAGATGAGCAAGCCGGACAAATCTTGGCCATGACCGACGACATCGCGGAACGCGCGCGCAAACTCGGCGGAACCACGCTTCATTCGATCAGTGACATTGCCAAGCACCAGCGCCTGAAGGACAACAACAAAGAAGGAATCAGCCCGGTGGAAATGCTGCGAGAGCTCCACTCCGATAATGGGGAGCTCGTGCTGTTCCTGCGCGATGCGCATGAAGTTTGCGAAAAACACAAGGACGTTGCCACCGCCAGTTTGATTGAAAACTGGATCGATCAAACCGAGCGGCGCATCTGGTTCTTGGCCGAAACCATCAGTGCTACTTAACTCTGTTTGCAAAAGTCATTCTTCGAGAGATCACCTGGGAATCCCGCAACAAAAAATCTGAAGACGGAGATCAATATATGCCGACAATTACGACAAAAGACGGAACGCAAATTTATTACAAGGACTGGGGCAAAGGTCAGCCCATTGTTTTTAGCCACGGCTGGCCTCTTTCCGCCGATGACTGGGACACACAGATGCTGTTCTTCCTGAGCAAAGGCTATCGCGTGATCGCCCACGACCGGCGCGGGCATGGCCGTTCCTCGCAAACCGGCGACGGACACGACATGGACCATTACGCCGACGACCTGGCGGCGGTGACCGAACATCTCAACCTCAAGGACGCAATTCATGTCGGCCACTCGACCGGCGGCGGCGAAGTGGTGCACTACCTGGCACGGCATGGCGAAAGCCGGGTGGCAAAAGCGGCGATCATCAGCGCGGTGCCGCCGTTGATGGTGAAGACCGCGGCCAATCCGACCGGGCAGCCTAAAGAAGTCTTTGACGAATTCCAAAGATTGCTTGCGGCCAACCGATCCCAATTCTATTACGATGTGGCGTCTGGGCCGTTCTATGGCTACAACCGGCCTGGCGCGAAGCCTTCTCAGGCGGTGATCTGGAATTGGTGGCGCCAGGGCATGATGGGAGGCACGAAGGCGCACTATGACGGCATCGTGGCCTTCTCTCAGACGGACTTCACCGAAGACCTGAAGAGGATTACTGTGCCGGTTCTCGTGATGCACAGCGAGGACGATCAGATCGTGCCTTATGTCGCTTCCGGACCGCTGTCGGCAAAGTTGCTGAGGAATAGCACTTTCAAATCGTACAAGGGCTTTCCGCACGGCATGCCCACGACGGAAGCCGAGACGATTAACGCGGACCTGCTGGCATACCTGAAAGGTGCGGCGAGTACCGCAAAGGCATAGCTGCGGTAGGATATTCTCTTGGCGTGAGAGCATTTGGCCGTGCAAAATGTCGCGGCGTTGCGGGCTGACGGCAGGAAGCGATTTACGGCGCTTCCTGTCGTCGCGTAGCACAATACTCTTGAGTGCGCGCCACGTACGATTTCCATATCCCTCGGAGGTACTTATGTCTTCAGCTTCGGCAGCGATGCCAGATAATGGGATGGTGCACCTCAGCAGTCCTTACTCGGTTCCCGAAACAGTTAAGCGCGTCGAGACTTTGTTGCAGGAAAAGGGGCTGACGATTTTCTGCGGCGTCGACCACAGCGGCGAGGCAGAAAAAGCCGGCTTAAAGATGCAGCCTACGCAACTCATACTCTTCGGCAGTCCAAAGGGAGGCACGCCGGTGATGCTTGCTTCGCCTACAATTGCCATTGACCTGCCGCTGAAGGCGCTGATTTGGGAGGACGCCGAGGGAAAAGTCTGGGTGTCCTGCAACAGCCCGGAATATCTGCAGCATAGGCATAATGTGCCGGCGGATCTGTTGAAAAACATCAGCGGGGCCGGTACGCTTCTGCAGGCCGCAGTCAAGTAGTTTGACTCGAGAGTCCTCGGGGAGATTGGTGGCGGGTTCGGCATCCCCCCCAATTTTGCGAGCAGTTTGTAAGATACTGAAATTAATAATGTTACATGGATTCTCATTTTAAGGCAGTTTGTAATTTGAAGAAAGCAAAAGGCTTATTTGCTCTCTGTTTGCTCGCTCAGAGCTCTCCCGGAGCTGTCACAGAGCAGCCGGATGGCATCTGGGATACGCGCCTGGTCCCGGAATTGATGGATGTAAACCATTGGATCAGCCGGAAGAGATGATCCGACCGGGCGCGGGAAACAAAAAAACGGCCTTTCGGCCGCCGCGTTCGTACCATTCCCCAAGTACAATTGTACTAAAGTCGAACAGCGGGCGCAATAGCAAAACGAACGGATTGACGAAACAAGCGCGCAAGAAAGAGAACGCGGAAGCTCGAAGCGTTTGAACGGGAAGCGGCACGAAAAGCCGGGAGGAGGATCGCTAAGGAGTCATGGCTGAGATTTCCACGAAGGATTCTCCGGCGGGGGCCATCCAGAACGCGAATCTTGCGCGCGATCATCTGGCGAATGAGCGGACGTTTTTGGCTTGGGTGCGCACGGGGGTGGCAGTCGTTGTTTTTGGGTTTGCGCTGGGGCGCTTCGCGATTGCCATCCGGCAGTGGATGCAACTGGCGGGTCCGGGGCACGGAAACGGGATTCAGACTTCAGGGGTCTCCGTGTGGTTCGGGACCGTGGCGATCCTCGGAGGAGTTGCAGTTTGTGTGACCGGGCTGGCGCGCTACCGCCATACGCGCGAGCAACTCAATTCGGGGAAATTCGAGCCGGCGGGGTTTGTGGTCGATCTCGTGGCGATCGTGACGGCGCTTTTCGGCTTGGCGCTGGCGGCGTATCTCGTCTATATCGAGCTGCACTTTTAGCGACAGTCTGCACGCCTAACAAAAACCTACATTTCTAACCGCAGCCCGCACTTCTGACTACAGCCTGCAGATGAGTAGTTCTCGTTCGTAGACCATTTCTTTGGGCAAATGGTCGTGCAGGCCGATGAAGAGTTCTTCGTGCTCGATGACTTCCTTGCGCCAGGCTTCGCGATCGAACTTTTGTAGCTCGTCAAACTTATCTTTGGAGAGGTCCATGCCTTTCCACTCCATGTCTTCATAGCGGGGCATCCAGCCGATGGGAGTTTCGCGAGCGAGAGCGCGGCCTTTCGTACGATCGACAATCCATTTGAGGACGCGCATATTTTCGGAGAAACCCGGCCACATGAATTTTCCTTCGGCGTCTTTGCGGAACCAGTTGACGTGAAAAATACGGGGCGTCAGCGTGAGCGACCGCTGCATCTTGATCCAATGGCGGAAATAATCGCCCATGTGATAGCCGCAGAAGGGGAGCATGGCCATGGGATCGCGGCGCACTTTTCCCACGGTGCCAGCAGCCGCAGCGGTGGTTTCCGAGCCCATGGTGGCGCCGATATAAACTCCCGAACTCCAATTGAAGGCCTGAAAAACCAGAGGCATGGTGGTCGCGCGGCGGCCGCCAAAAATGATGGCGCTAATAGGCACGCCGCTGGGATCTTCCCAGGCGGGATCGATGGTGGGACATTGCGAAGCTGGAGCGGTGAAACGCGCGTTGGGATGCGCGGCTCTTGCGCCGGTTTCCTTGGCGATCGCCGGAGTCCATTTCTGGCCTTGCCAATCGAGACATTCCGCCGGTGGCTTGTCCGTCATGCCTTCCCACCAGACACCGCCATCGGGAGTGAGCGCGACATTGGTGAAGATGGAATTTTTGGCGAGCGTGGCCATCGCATTGCGGTTGGTCTTGACGGAGGTGCCCGGCGCGACACCGAAAAATCCCGCTTCGGGATTGATGGCGCGCAGAAGCCCGTGTTCGTCCGGCCTGATCCAGGCGATGTCGTCGCCCACCGTCCAAACTTTCCAGCCTTCAAAACCCTTGGGCGGAATGAGCATGGCAAAATTCGTCTTGCCGCAAGCGCTCGGAAAAGCCGCGGCTACGTAGGTTTTTTCGCCGGCGGGATTTTCGACGCCAAGAATGAGCATGTGCTCGGCCATCCAGCCTTCGTCGCGGGCGATGTTGGAGGCGATTCGCAGTCCGAAACATTTCTTGCCGAGAAGCGCATTTCCGCCGTAACCGGAGCCGTAAGACCAAATCTCGCGCGTCTCCGGAAAATGGACGATGTATTTATCCTTGTTGCAGGGCCAGGGCACGTCTTTTTGATTCGCGGCGAGCGGCGCCCCGACCGAATGCATGCAGGGGACGACGCGAGGGATGCCCGTGTCTATTTGTTGAAACGCCGGGAGGCCGATGCGCGCCATGATGCGCATGTTGACGACGACATAGGGAGAATCGGTGAGCTGCACGCCGATTTGCGACATGGGCGAGCCGAAGGGCCCCATGCTGTAGGCCAGAACATACATCGTGCGTCCGCGCATCGCGCCGTTGAAGAGGCTTTTCAGCTTCTTGCGCATCTCGTAGGGATTCTCCCAGTTGTTCGTGGGGCCGGCGCTGTCTTTCGAGAGCGAACAAATGAAGGTGCGGTCTTCGACGCGGGCGACATCGTTGGCGTCCGAGCGGGCGTAGTAGCAGCCAGGCCACAGCTTTTCGTTCAGCTTGGTGAGCGTTCCTGTCGCGACCATTTGGCGCAGCAATAAGTCGTTTTCTTCCTGCGAGCCATCCACCCAATGAATGGCAGCGGGCTTGGCCAGGTCGGCCATCTTTTCGACCCAGCGCAATAAGTGTTCGTTTTTGCTGAGAGGCACGGCCGGATTGCGGCCTTTCAAACGCGTGGTGTCTTTTGTGGCTGTTCCGAGCATGAAAAGTTTCAATCTCCAGCATCAACTTTACTAGGAGTATGCGCCAAAGTGAAATAGCGCAGGCCGTCTTAAGTGCTTTCCGCGAGGCGAGTTTCTAGGCGGGTTCGAGTGCTCGTTGCTCTGAGCTTGCGCTGCGGTGCAGGAAGTAGTGGATGGCGGGTGTGAATACCAGCGAGAGAACCATGGAACTCAATAGGCCGCCGATGACCGTGATCGCGAGCGGCTGCAACATTTGCGAGCCGGCACCGATGGCCAGAGCGAGCGGCAACATGCCGGCGACGGTGGCGAGCGCGGTCATGGCAATGGGGCGAAGACGCCGTTCACCGGCGCGCATCATGGCATCGACAGGGGAAAACCCGAGCTGGCGGAAGCGATGCTCTGCGTCGAGCAGCAAAATGCCATTTTTTGCGACGATGCCGATGACCATGATCATGCCCATGAACGAAGCGACGTTGAAGGTCGTTCCGGTGACGAGCAGGGCGAGAAAACCGCCGAAGGTGGAGAGAAGCGCGGAGGCCAGAATCGCCGCGGGCGCAGAGAATGTGCGGAATTCGAAAAGCAAAACGGCGAATAACAAGACCAATGCAAGAAAGAGAACCGTCAAGAGATCCTGGAAGGATTTTTGTTGCTCTTGATATAAGCCGCCGTATTCGACGCGGATGGAGGAAGGAAGATGGAGCGCGTTCACGGCCTTCTGCACGCCGGCGATTCCGGTGCCAAGGTCGACGCCTTCGAAGCGGGCAGTGACCTCGACGAGGCGCTGCAAATTCTCGCGATGGATTTCCGTTTCGCCCGGATCCATCGTGACGGTCGCGAGCGAGCCGAGCGTGGCGGTGCGTCCGGTGGAACTCGCGAGGAGAGTGTTGGTCATGCGATCGAGAGAAGAGCGATTTTGTTCGGGGAAGCGGACGCGGATGGTGTAGGCGCGGTCGTTTTGAATGACGGGAGTGGGAGAAGCTTCGCCTTCGAGAATGGCGGAGGCATCGGTGGCGATTTCTTCGGGAGTGAAACCGGCGCGGGCTGCGATGGTGGGGTTGATCTGGAAGGTGACAGCCGGGCCGCTGATAGTGTTTTCGATGCCGTCGAGAACGTCGACAACGCCTTTCACTCTGCCGATGGCGTCGGCGACGCGAGGAGCAGTTGCGTTCAAAAGCGCGCCGTCCTGGGAGAACAATTTGATGACGACGGGCTCGGGCTGGCTGGTCAGGTCGCCGATCATATCTTGCAAGACTTGCACAAATTCGACGTCGGCAGCGGGTTCGCTTTGCTTTATGCGCGCGCGAACATCGGAAATCACATCTTCGATGCCGCGACTGCGGTCCGTTTTGAGTTTTACGGTGAAGTCGCCATTATTGGCTTCGGTGACGGCGGCGAGCCCGAGCTGGAGACCAGTGCGGCGAGAAGTGTTTTCCACTTCGGGTGTGGAGCGGAGGATGCGTTCGATGTGTTCGAGAATGCGGTTGGATTCGGAAAGCGAGCTACCGGGAGGGGTGTAGTAGTCCAGAATAAAGCCGCCTTCGTCCATTTCGGGAAGCAAGTCGGTGCCGAGCACGTTGTAGCAGACGACGGATAAAACGATGATGAGCAGCGAGCTGACCGCAAGCAGCCAGGGGCGCTTGAGAACGGCGCGCATGGTGCGCAAATAGAAGGCGATGATGCGTCCGAAAAAGCCGGAGGAATGGGATTCTTCGGCGGCGAGGAGTGAAGCCATGTCCGGGCTGGTTTCGGAGGATGGCGTGAAAGCTTCCGGTGCGGCGGGCGCACCGGTTGCGACGGCTGCGCGGGTTGCGCCAATTGCGTCCTTGCGGCGGACGAGATACTGGCTGAGCGTGGGCGTCCAAGAAAGCGCCAGGAGCAGGGAAGTGACGAGAGAAACGCTCATGGTGATGGCGAGAGCGCGGAAAAAGGCGCCGGTGACGCCGGTGATGTAGATCAGAGGGAGAAAGACGACGATGGGTGTGATGGTTGAACCGATCAGCGGAACGGTCAATTCGCGGAGGGCGCTCTGGATGGCTTGAAAGCGGGCTTGGCCGGCATCGCGGTGGAGGACGATGTTTTCGAGGACGACGATGGCGTCGTCAATGACCAAGCCGACGGCAGCGGCGAGACCGCCAAGAGTCATCAAGTTGAAGCTCTGGCCGGTGAGCCTGAGGACGATGAACGTAATAAGAATTGTGGCGGGAATTACGAGGCCGGCGACGAGAGAAGTTCCCCAGTCGCGAAGGAAAAGTACCAGGATGATGGAAGAAAGCACGAGGCCGAGCAAAACGGCGTCGCGCACGCTGGCAATGGAGTCGTGGACGATGGTGGACTGATCGTAAAAAGTTTCAAGATGGACGCCGGGAGGAAGCGCGGGAGCGACTTGCTGGATCAGAGCATGGACTTCATTCGCGACGGCGAGCGTGTTGCTGTTCGGCTGGCGGTTTATGTTCAAGAGAACGGCGGGTTTGCCGTTGGCCATCACAAACGTGTAGACGGGCTCTTCGGAGGGCGCGACTTTCGCGATGTCGCCGATGCGAATCGGCACGCCCGCGGAAGACAGTTTGACGACGATCTGAGCGATTTGCTCGGGTGTGCTGACGCGGCCGCTGACGAGACCGAGGGTGAGCTGATGTTCGTGATCGATGAGGCCGGGTGAATCGATTACGTTCGTGCGGCGGATGGCTTCGAGAATGTCCGTGACGGTGACGCCGGCGGTAAGCAGACGCGCTGGGTCGGGCGTGACTTGAAATTCCGGCACCCGGCCGCCTTGGATGACGACGGTGGCAACGCCATCGAGGCGATTGATGCGCGGTTTCAGGTCGTAGGTGGCGATTTCCCAGAGCTTGTTTTGCGGCACGGTGTCTGACGTGAGGCTGTAGCCGATAATGGGAAAAACGGCGAAGGTCATGCGGTGCGTGTCGATTTTTGCGGTCGGCGGGAGCTCCGCCTGCAAACGCGCCACGACGGCGTCGACGCGCTGGAGAGTCAATATCATGTCGCTCTTCCAATCGAAGAAGAGATCGACTTCCGCGGAGCCGCGGCTGGTGATGGATTGGACTTTCTGCAGTCCGGGAACGCTGTTGACGGCCTCCTCGATCGGGCGCGTGATAGTCACCTGCATCTGATCGATGGGCATGACGCCGTTGTCCACGCCGATGACAACGCGCGGGAAATCCGTGCTGGGAAAAACGGAAACGGGAATCGAAAAAGCCAGGAAAGCGCCGACGAGAGTTAAGCTGACGATGAGAAAAAGAATGGGGCGCGAGAAACGCTGAAACCAGGGCAAGTTTTTCGGCGTGGTTTGAGCGGTCTGCGCAGCTCTCCGCGATTCGGACAGAGGCTCCATGCGCGGCTACTCCTTGTCCTTGTCGTCTGGTTTGCTGGAGCTGTCTCCTTTATCTTCTTTTTCCGCTGGTGCAGGGGCTTCGATTTTAATTTTGGTGCCGTCGGGAATAGCATAGCCTCCGGAGCTGATGACCGAATCGTTCACGCTGATGCCGCTGACGATCTGTACGCGGTCCGCGTTGCGAATGCCGATTTGCACGGTTTTCCAATGAGCTTTCTGGTCTGAGCCTGCGAGGACGACATAATCCGCTCCGGTGTCAGAATTTTTGAACACGGCGCTTGCCGGGACGAGGATGGCGTCTTTGACCGTTTTCGCCGTCATGGAAACTTGCACGGTCATTCCAGGTTTCAGCGCCGCGTTTGATTCGGTGGCTTCAACCCAGATTTCCACGGTAGTGCTGCCGGGGTCCAAAGCGGGGCTGACGAGCGTGACGTGACCGTTCACAGGCGCGTCAATACCATCCACTTTAATCTCGGCGGGGTTGCCGACTTTTAGCACGGCGGCTTCCGATTGCGGGATGTGAGCTTTGGCGATCAGGCGGCTCAAATTCATCAAGGTGAGGATGGGTTGATTGGCCATCGCGAGGTCGCCCGCGTACAAGGGGCGATCGGTGACGACGCCGTCGATCGGGGCGCGAATTTCGGAATAGCCATACATCGCTTCCGCGGTGCGCATCTGGCCCTCGGCGGAAAGCCGCGAGCCGTGCGCGGATTTCAGTGCTTGCTCTTTTCCGATACGCTGGAGATCCGCGAGCTGTTTCTTCGCCACGTCATTCGCGCTGCGGGCTTGGGCCAATGCCACCGCGGCAGCATCCAAGTCGCGGCGGGGAAGCGCACCTTGTTGAAAGAGTTCCTTGCGGCTGTCGTAGGTTCTTTGTTGCGCATCGAACGCCGCTTTTGCCGTCACTGCGTCGAGTTCCGCTTTTTGCACTTGCTGGGGAATTGTGGAGTCGACGGACGTGACGTAGCCGGCTTCGGCTTGTTCGAAATTTCCTTTGCTCGCTTCGGCTTGGCCGGCCAAATCCTTATTTTCCAGGACTGCCAGCAACTGGCCTTTTTTTACATGGCTGCCGCGCTGCACTTTGAATTCCGTGATCGGCGCCGTGATTTTGGGCGAGACAACGGCTTGCTCAAGCGGAAAAACAACCGCTTCCGAAGAGATCACTTGGGAAATGAGGCCGCGTTGCGCGGGGGTCACTTGAACGGAGACCAGCGGTTCTGTCTCTTTTTCGGATTGGCTGCAACCGCTTAGGAGCAACGCGCTGGCGAGAACGCCGGCGGCCACGTTTGCAAATAGGAAGAGTCGTGCGGGGCGCGAGTTGGTGCGTTTCATGGCGTTGTCAGCACTCCCGTCAAAGTTTGCAGATTGGCGAGCGCGACGCGGTAGCGCACGGCGCCATCCTGATAGGCGCTGCTTGCTTGCGCTGCGGTGGTCTGCGCATCGACGACCTCGAGGACCGTGGCTTCGCCGGCCTTGTAGCGCAAGGTTGTGAGGCGCAGGCTTTCCGCAGCGAGGTCGGCGGAGCGGTTCAGGCCTGCGAGTTCGTTTTGAGCGGTTTCGGCCTCGGCGTAGAGCGATTGGATTTCCGCCAGCAGTTTGCGCTGCGTGAAAGAGAGTTCACGCTTTGCTTGGGCGTGGCGAAGCTCGGCTTGCTTGACGCGGCTCTGGGTTGCGCCCCAATTCCAAATGGGGATGTTGAGCGTTGCACTGATGGAAGTGCCGAGGTTCGAATAGGTTTGGCCGTTGAACTTCGTCGGATAATTCACGCCGAAATTGCCCGCGTCAATGCCATACCAGTAGTCGAGCGCGAGGGAGGGCAAATAACCGGCGCGGGCGGCGGTGACGTCGTCTCCCGCAGCGCGAGCCGCTTCGAGGGCGGCGCGGATTTCGGGATTCTCCTGCGCGGCGCGCTGCTTGACTTCGTCGAGGGTTGGGAGCGGCACGGTTGCGTGCAAATCGTCGGCGAGTTCGAAATTATTGTTGAAGTCGGGAAAAATCAGAACGGCGAGGTCCAGACGGGAATTCAAGTATGCGAGTTTCGCTTCCTGAAACTGTCTGCGGCGATCCTGAGCCTGCAGATCGGCTTTTATGACATCGGAATGCGCGACTTCGCCGCCTTTTTCGAGGTCCTGCGTGAGCTTCAAGAAATCATCGCCTTCGTCGGCGGCTTTCCGTGCGGTCTCCATTTTTAGTTGGGCCGCGGCTGCGGAGTAGTAGCTCTGAACGACGGTCACGGCAAGGCCGCGCGAGGCAATTTCCGCTCGAGCGCGTGCGAGCGCCGCGTTCGCGGAGCTGCGATGGAAGGAGGCGATTCCCGCGAGGTCGATGGTTTCGTGCACGTTGGCTTGGCTGATGTACTCGTGCACCGCGTTATTCGCAATGTACAGGACTGGAACTTTGCTCACCTCTGCCACCGGAGCGGCCGCCGCTTGGGTGTAGAGCGCCTGATTGTTATACGTCACGCTGGGGAGCAGAGCGGCGCCGGCCTGGAAGCGGTCCTGTTGCGCGAGGGCAGCATCAGTCCGCGCGCCTTGAAACTGGGGACTATTCAGTCGGGCTCGGTTCAAGGCGTCCTGCAGAGTTAGGTGGACAGGAGCGTTCGGCGGAGATGTTTTGGATTGATCGGTCGCAGCGACGGTTGCGAATAGCGAATGCGACTGCGGGAGTTTTGGCACCGGATTCTCCGGTTGTTGGCTGAACGCAGGAAAAGGGCAAAGAACAAGCGCTGTGAACGCTAAAACCAAAAGCCGGTTCGAACGAAAACGGGTTTTCACGAGAGTTCTCTTCGGCGTCCGCAAACCATCGCGGGTCGCTAAAGCGAAGGTAGCGGCTTGGAGATAAATGGACGATTAATCCGCTTGCGTGGATGCGGGGGAAGTTGCCGGGAGATACATGGCGAAATGACTTCCGGCGGCGTCGGAGCGAACCAATT
The DNA here is from genome assembly GCA_963715795.1 of uncultured Acidobacteriota bacterium. GTDB lineage: Bacteria > Acidobacteriota > Terriglobia > Acidiferrales > UBA7541 > Acidiferrum. Next base: position 26,769 of record OY970275.1, read on the forward strand.
CCAGGCGGCCGTGGTGCGCTTGCGCAATCCATAGCGCGATGGACAATCCCAGGCCTGCGCCGCCTTCGCGCGCGGAGCGGGACCGCGCGGGATCGGCGCGAAAGAACCGCTCGAAGATGCGAGCATGCAGCTCCGGCGGAATCCCCGGCCCGGTGTCGGCAACGTGTACTTCGAAGCCATTAGTTGCAGCGCGGCAGGAAATTTCGACGCGCCCGCCGGCAGGCGTGTACTTTATCGCGTTATCCATCACATTTAGGATCATGCGGCGCAGCAGTGCGGTGTCCCCGCGAACCAGGCATTCCGAGGCGGCGTCCACACTCAGCTCGATGTTTTTTTCTCGCGCCAGCGTCCTGGCGGAATGCGCGCAGTCGGCCACGAGTTCCTCGAGGTAGACATCCTCGGGCGACAAAAGATATTGGCCGGAATCCGCGCGAGTGAGAGTGAAGAGGTCTTCGACAATCTTGATGAGCCGCGAGGTTTCTTCATGCAAAATCGCCAGCGATTCGTGGTAGTCCTCGGCCTTGCGGCCCGGCTGCGAGAGGGCTACTTCGGCTTCGCCGCGCAAAATCGCCAGCGGAGTGCGAAGTTCATGCGAAGCATCGGCGATGAAGCGGCGTTGGCGCTCGAAAGACTGGTCGAGACGGTCCAGAAGATCGTTAAAAGTAGTCGCAAGCCGGCCGAGCTCGTCGTTCGGATGAAGCACTGGAAGGCGTTCGTGCAGATTGGTGGCGCCGATGCGGCGCGCGTGTTCTCCCATCGCAACGACCGGCGCCAGACTTTTTCGCGCCAAGAAATAGCCGCCTGTCCCAGCGAGAAGCAGCCCGACAAGAATCATCCAAGTAAAGGTGAGCCGAATCGTTTCGAGCGTTTCGTGTTGAACGCGCAAAGAATGAAATACGATGAGCAGGTAATCGCTTCCATCGACCTGGAAGTGACGCGAGAATGCGCGCCATTGTCGATGTTCCAGTCGAAGGGTTTCCAAGCTGACGTTCTTGCTTGCGCCTGCTTCTCTGAATCGCTGGAAATCGCTGGAGGCCGGAGCGTGTGCTACCCAGTCGTCGGACCTTGTGGCGGAAAGACTGGCATCGCTTGAACTGGCGAGGAGCTTTTTGTCCGGGCCGAGCACAATAAACTCATCGCTGTTCGTGCGATGCTCGATCATGGATTGGTGCGCCGCCGATAAAATCGCCGCAGTCGACGTGCTGTGAGCATCCGCAAGCTCGGCGCGAAAGGTGACCAGAAATGAATCGGCGAGCACGGCCAGATCGGTGTCCGTCCGTTGCATCGACGTTTTCCGAACGATCAGGTAGGTGGTTGCGGAAACCAGAACCAACACTACGGCGAGAACCGCCGAATACCAGACCGTCAGCCGCACGCGCACCGAATCAAGCATGTTTCTTGCGGTCGGAAGCATTTCCCTTGCCTTGCGTCGCGGCGGGCTGCCCGCGCCCTGCCGCTTCGGCGTCCTGGCTGGACTTTAAAATGTAGCCAGCCCCCCGGCGTGTCTGCAACACGGAAGCCGTTCCCTCGGAATCAATCTTGCGGCGAAGCCGGTTGATATACACCTCGATCAAATTGGAGAAAGGATCGAAACTTTCGTCCCAAACGTGTTCGGCGATGTCCGCGCGGCTCACCACTCGTCCCGCATTGCGCACGAGATATTCGAGCAGCGCATATTCCTTGTGCGTCAGCGAAATCGCATGCCCGCCGCGCGAGGCGCTTTGTGCCGCGGTATCCAGCACGAGGTCTCCGATGCTCAACCGCGGCGGGCGCAGCTCCGAGGAGCGCCGCAACAAAGCGCGCAAACGCGCCAGCAGTTCGCGAAATTCGAAAGGTTTGGTCAAGTAATCGTCGGCGCCGCGATCGAGGCCGCTCACGCGGTCCTCGACGGCATCCCGCGCCGTCAGCATCAGGATGGGCATTCGCTTGCCCGACTTGCGCAGCCTTCGGCAGACTTCAAATCCGTCAGGCTCCGGAATCATCACGTCGAGAATGATCAGGTCGTACTCGTTGATGTCCGCCTGATACAGGGCCTCTTCACCGGTTGCGGCGGTGTCCACCGCGTACGCCTGTTCGCGCAGTCCTTTGACGACGAACCTGCGTACCCCTGGATCGTCTTCCACCAGCAAAATCCGCATGGGTGCATGATACGTGAAACCGCTACGCAAAGCGCAGCGACCGTCATTTGTAAGAAAGGGGAACTTCCGTCGGCGTGCAGTGGCCGGGATAGTAGTGCCCAATGCTGGCTAAATCGTTTTGTCCTTCGAATAGCAGATCTTTTCGAGGTTGCATTCCAGGCATTTCGGTTTGCGCGCCTGGCAGACGCGCCGGCCGTGCCAGATAATCTGGTGCGAAAATTGGATCCACTTCTCTCTTGGAATCACCCGCATCAAGTCCTGCTCGATTTTTTTCGGATCTTCGTTGCGCGTCAAATCCAGCCGGTTCGAGATTCGAATCACGTGCGTGTCCACAACGATTCCGCTGGCGATGCCATAGGCCGTGCCCAGCACGACGTTCGCCGTTTTCCGCGCCGCGCCGGGCAGCGTCAGCATTTCTTCCATGGTGCGCGGCACTTGCCCTCCGAATCTTTCGAGGATCGCTTTGCTCGCTCCCATGATTGATTTCGTTTTGTTGCGGAAAAATCCTGTAGGCCGTACATCTTCCTCGAGCTCCGCGGGATTCGCGTGCGCGAACGCTTCCGGCGTCGGATATTTCTTGTAAAGCGTTTCCGCCACCTGATTCACGCGCACGTCCGTGCACTGCGCAGAGAGAATCGTGGAAATGAGAAGCTGAAACGCGTTTTCGTGCTTCAATTCGCAGGTCGCGTTCGGATAGGCTTCGTCCAACTTGGCAAGAATCGCTGCCACGCGTTTCGGATCGGTGCCGGGGGCGGCCTTATTCGAAGCAGTGGTGCTCTTCACGCTTCGAGCTGTTTTCAGCGCTTTGCTCCCTCGCGCCGGCGCGGATTTCTTGGGCGGCGCTTTGCTTGTTTTCTTTTTCTTTGTGGGCATGACGCGAAAGGATATCACAGACGGCGAGACAGACATTGTTGTCTACTTTGCTCAGCGATGCGTCGTCTTGCAAGCCGCTAACGGGTGCAGTTATCCAGTGTAGTGGCGCAGCATGCAGCGCCCCTACAAAGTGCGCATCGCCGCCAGAAGTTTCCGAAAGGCTTTTCCGCGATGGCTGATTTGATTTTTTTCGTCCGGCAAGAGCTCCGCAAACGTTTTTTGCAGGGCGGGGAAGTAAAACACCGGGTCATATCCAAAACCGCCGCTTCCTCGCGACGATTCCGAAATCTCCCCGTCCACGCGGGCGGTGACGATGGCGATCGGCCGTCCTGCTCGCGCCAATGCGATCGCGCACACAAAATACGCGGCCCGTTCCTCGCCTTTTTTTTCGTGAAGCTCGCGCAGCAATTTCGCAATTCGTTCCTCGTTTGTTGCGTCAGCTCCCGCATAACGAGCCGAGCGTACACCGGGTGCGCCTCCGAGCGCGGGCACTACCAGCCCGGAATCGTCCGCGAAGACGAAACCATCGCGAAGCCTTGTGTAATGCAGAGCCTTTCCCGCGGCATTCTCCGCAAAAGTGGGAGCACTTTCTTCGAAGACCGGCAGCGCATCGAATCCCGGCAACAACTCGATCTCCGCGCACGCATCCGGCTCCATCGGCGCGCTCGACCCAACCGTCGCCGCCAGCGCGCGAAACTCCGCAAGTTTTCCCGGATTGGAGGACGCCAGAAACAATTTATCGCGCGCGCTCACTGAATTTAACCGGCAGCACCGCGCGTTGCTCGTCCGTCAAACGGCGAATACCGGCCGCCGCCAACGCGAGCAGGTCCTGCATTTCGCTTCCGCTAAAGGGCCGGCCTTCCGCCGTCGCCTGGATCTCGACAAAGTGTCCGCTGCCCGTCATCACTACATTCATGTCCACTTCCGCGCGGGCATCTTCTTCGTAAGCCAAATCGAGGAGCGCGCGGTCGTCCACAATTCCGACGCTCGTGGCGGCCACCGAATCGATCAGTGGCGAACTCTTCAAAATGCCCGCCGCCACCAGCCGTTCGAACGCCAGCGCCAGCGCCACGAACGCTCCCGTAATCGATGCGGTTCGCGTGCCGCCGTCCGCCTGGATAACGTCGCAATCGATCCACACGGTACGCTCGCCAAGCGCTTCTTGATCTGTCACGGCGCGCAGCGAGCGCCCGATCAAGCGCTGGATTTCCAGCGTGCGCCCCGATTGTTTTCCGCGTGCCGCTTCGCGCGGGGTTCTTTCTTCCGTCGCCCGCGGCAGCATCCCGTACTCGCTTGTCACCCAGCCTTTCCCGCTTCCCTTCAAAAATCCTGGCACGCCATCATCGACAGTGGCCGTGCAAATCACTCGAGTGCTGCCGATTTCGATCAGCACGCTTCCTTCCGCTGTCGAGATAAAATCCGGCGTCATCTTCAGCGGGCGCATCTGGTCCGGACCGCGTCCATCCACTCGCACTTTTCCTCCAACCGAACATCGATTCACAATCAAATCTATTGCGGTTTGCGCTCAGGTTGCGCCAGTTTGCCGGGGCCCTTCTCCGGTGTCAATGCAGCGGCGCCCGGTTTGGCAGCGGGCGGTTGCGTCTGCGCAGGCTTGCTTGCCGGAGGCGCTGGCGGCTTTTGAGCGGCTGGCGGAGTTACCGGTAGAGCTGGCGACAACGCGCTCGGTGCTGCCGCCCCACCAGGCGCACCTTGCGCTGCACTCGTGTCCACCAGGAAAGTTCCCGTAAGGTCCAGATGCCCCGCCAACGTTTCCACTTCTTGCCCATGAATTAAAATCTTCAGCCGCTTCACGTTCGGCACATCCGCCGCAAGCGTCCGCGTGATCGAATCCACCGCCATTTGCTCGCTCTGAATTCCCGAAGGCGTCTCCGTCGCCAGCGCCTCGGAAAAATCCGCGATGGCCGTTCCATCGGGAAGCAAATAAAACGCCAGAAGCACAGCATCCGGCGGCAGCGTCCGCAGGTCTGTATCCACGGGCCCGGCCAGCAGCGTGTTCAGCACTTCCTTCGCTCGCAGCACCGGATCGCTCGAAAGCGGCAACTCCACGGTCGCGTACGTCAGCGTCCCGTCCCCGTTTCCCGAAGCCCAAAAAAGTTTTGCCATCACCCTCGGCTCGCCGGCAGCCGCCGTAATCGGTTGCGTCAATTCACGCCGGGCTTGCTCGGCGCTCTGCTGTTGCAGCCTTGCGGTTCGTTCGAGGCGGCGCCGCAGAATCGGAAAATAAATCGCGCCCACCATCACGGCCACGCATAGTACGCCGACTAGCCATCGAATCCAGCGCGTCGTCACGGCGTTCCTCCTGGCACGGTCGGAACCACGTAGGAAGGGCGGAACTCCGCGATGCCCGTGGCGATGGCCTCTGCAACGCCCGGCGCCATTTGGTCCAGCTCAGAGCGATCATCGACCACCACGCTCGAAACTTCGACGGCGATTGCTGGTGCAGCCGTCGTTCGCAACTGCCTCACCGCCGCGGTTAACGCGGTGCTCGGCGATCCCTTAAATCGTTGCGCCAACAATCCTTGCACCATGTCGCCCAATTTCCGGCTCAATCCCTCGAAAGGCATTTGCGCGCGATCCCAGGGAATCAATCCGCCCGTATCCGTGGTCGCCGGCAATTCCGAATAAACGTATGTGCGCACCGTGCCCGGCAATCCCGTCGAAGCGATATGCAACGTCACGAACACCGCGCCGGTTTGCGCGTTGGCCATCGCCGACCTGTCGTCGAAAGACGGGTCCTCGTCTCCCTTTCGCGTCTGCAGCACCTGAAATCCTTGCGCTTCCAGCGCTTTCTTCACTTGCGCCGCGAAGTCCAGAACGATTTCGCTCTCGCGGATGCCGCCCGTTCCGCGCGCGCCCGGATCGGTTCCTCCGTGAGCCGGATCGAGCACGACGACATTCAGTCCCGGGCGCTGCGGTATGGGTTGCGGCGTGGCGGGAAGCGCTCCCAGCGGCGGCGCACTTTGCTGCGCGGGAATCGTCGCCGGCGGCGCGGCCTGCATCGCAGCCAGTTGCCTCTGGGCCGGCGTTTGCGGCGGCGTCTGCGCTCGCGTCTCCGAAAAAAGCGCGACGGCCGCGGCCGTCAAACACACTACTGCTCCCAATCCTAATGGCCCGCCACTCATCTGCATTGTTTTTGGAATCGTGCGTAGAAGGTTCTTGCCCACGCTCAGAAGCATATCAAAACTCGGCACTCCTTCGCGCCGCTCGAATTCGCCCTTCGCAACGAAAAAGGGACGGCCATGGGGACCGCCCTTTCGCGCCTTGTTCTAGCCAGCTTGCTTTGGCTGCCTTGTTTCGGCCGGCATCTCTCCGTCTTCGGGGTCTGCAGGATTCGGACCGCTCCAAAGCTTCCCCGCTCGCTTAGCCCTGTGGCTGAGCTTGCGGAGGCTGTTGCTGTTGTTCGCGTCGTGCCGCGCGCATCTCGCGAATGTTGGCCTTCATTTGCTGCCGCTGTTCGGGCGTCAGCAGCTTGGCCATCTCGACGCGCGCGCTGCGCCGCAGTTGATGAATCTTCTCGCCTTTCTGATCTGGCGTGAGCGACTCATCGTTTTTCACGGCTTCCACTCGCGTCTTTGTCGATTCACGGATGGATTTCATCTGCGTTTTCTGATCTTCGGTCAAGTTCAGTCCTGCCATTGCGCCATGCCTTCTTGCTTGTTGCTGCGCTGGCGCGGCGGGGGCCGCTTGCGTCTGATCCTGCGCCGGTGGCTGAGTGTCTTGCGCACGGGTGATTCCCGGCGCAAAAGTCAGCGCCAGTAATCCGGCGGCTAGGGCGATTTTCTTCGTAATGCTTTTGATGATCATGGAGCGTCCTTTTCTGGGCTGGCGTTCTTTCTCTTACCTTCATTAAACCCGGCTTTCGCCCAAATGTCGCGCGCGCCTCAGCCGCCGTTTCCGCGGGGCGCTACTCAAGCTCCGCCTTCAAGACGCCCCCAAAACGCAAAACGCCCGGACTTCGCAGCCCGGGCGGCGCAACCTTTTCGTGTTGCTTCATATTCTTCAGCCGAAGTTCCGGCCGTCTCTATCTATTTTGCTTTTAGCGGCTGCAATTGCGCTTTTTCCAGCAGCGAATTCACGCGCGCAAGTTCTTTTGCTTGCAGTTCGCCCCACCGTGCCATCGCCGCTTTCCCCGCCGCTTCCCATTTTTCGCTTGCCGTCGTCGCGTCCGCGGTAGGCGCCACGTCCGCGCTTTCGATAATTCCCATCAGCGATCCATACGCCGCCGACACTTGTCTCAGCGTTGCCGGCTCCTTCCCCGGCGCGGCAAATCCAAAATATCCATAACCGCTGCCCGAGGCCGGGCCTGCTACGGCGTCCACTTTGCCCTGCAAATCGGTGAGCGCCGCAGCAATCTCCGCGTTCCCCGCTGCCTCTTTGCCGCGCGCCGCAATCTCCTTTTGCAAATCGTCCGCGTTCTGCACGGCCGCGGAAAACTCCCCGATTCCCGCCGCCAGTTTGGAAGCCGCCTGGAATTGCCGCTCGAGATCCGCCGTGCTCGTTTTCACGTTTGGATCCATCTTCAGCACCAGCGGCGCGGACATGGTCTTCCCCGCCGCCGTCAATTTCACCGTATAGCGTCCCGGGACAGCCAGCGGCCCGCCGCCGCCTCTTCGCGACCGTCGCCGCCCGCCCGCAAACGCATATCTCAAATCCCAAACAAATCGGTGCATTCCGCCGTCGGCGGAAAGCGGCTTTTCCTCTGGAAACCAGTACATTGGAATGTCGATCTGGTCCGGATTGATTTTCTGTATCACATCCGTGCTCGCGTAGCGCCGCACCAGTTTCCCCGCCGCGTCGTAAATTTCGAGCACCACCGGCTCCGTCTGTTTCTCCTTCAAGTAGTAATCCAGCACCGCTCCCGTCGGCGGATTATCCGCTTGCGGCTCGTCGAAGGGAATCGGCGTCCCTTCATCCGATCCCGGCCGCACGCGGTACGCCATCTGCGGAGTGAACAGCCACGCGTCCGCGCTCGCCACTTTCGCGCTCCACTGCCGCAGCGCCGTGACGTCGTCCAGCACCCAAAACGCCCGCCCGAACGTGGCGATCACCAAATCGTCTCCGTGTACCACCAAATCGCGCACTGAAACCGTGGGCATATTTAGTTGCAGCGGCGCCCAGTTGTCGCCATCGTCATACGAAACGTAAACACCTTTTTCCGTGCACGCGTAAAGCAGCCCCGCGGCTTTCGGATCGTCCCGCACGCAATTCAGGAAGCTTCCGTCGGGAATGCCGCTCGTGACGCGCTGCCACGTCTTGCCGAAATCCTTCGTGCGGTAGAGATACGGCTGCATATCTTCCAGCCGGTGGCGATCCACCGCGGCATACGCTTCGCCGTCTTTGAAGTGCGACGCCACAACGTGCGTCACCTTGCTCCATGGCGTCACGTCCGGCGGCGTCACGCCCTTCCAGGTTTTTCCTTCATCGCGCGTCAGCTTTACCAGCCCGTCATCCGTTCCCACCCAAATTTCGCCCGCGCGCAGCGGCGACGGTGCAATCGTGTAAATCACGCCGCGCTGCTTCGACGCCGGAGCGTCCGCCGCTGTCGGCGGATCGAGATTCGCCGGTGTTCCGGGATCCTCGCGCGTCAGGTCCGGACTGATTTGCTGCCACGAGTTTCCGCCATCCGCCGTTCGAAATAGCACCTGCGCGCTGTAGTACAGCACGTGCGGCTCAATCTCCGAAAAAACAAGCGGCACCGTCCAGGTTTTCCGGTATTCGCCGGGATGTGTCAGCATCGGGGGAATGGCTTGCACCTGCTCGTTGTGGAAATCCTGCCGCGCCACCGAGCCGCCATAAATAATCTCCGGATGCACTGGATCGGGTGCGACGTAATCGCTTTCGCCTCCCGCTTCCATTGGCCGCCAGTCATGAAAATTCAGCGCCCGATACCAGCTCCGGCTCGGCGTCGCAGCCGCCCCGCTATCCTGCTCCGCCCCGTACACCCAATAAGGAAACCGGTTGTCCGTCGCCACGTGATAAAACTGTCCGGTCGGCTGGTTGTACCAGGAACTCCACGTCTCTCCGCCGTTGTGCGTCACGATCACACCCTGATCGACTCCCAGAATCATTCGCTGGGGATTATCCGGATCGATCCACAACTGGTGATAATCGTCACCGCCCGGCGCGCCCTTGATCGCCGTGAACGTTTTTCCCGCATCGTTCGAGCGGTACAAAGAGGTATTCGGCACGTACACCGTGTTCTCGTCTTTCGAATCCACGCTCACTTCGCAGAAATACCATCCGCGGCCCCAGATGCGCGGATCCTTTGAAAGGCGCTCCCAATTTTCTCCGCCGTCGTCCGAGCGGTACATCCCGCCTTCTTTCGCATCCGCAATCAAATAAATCCGCTTCGGATTGCTTGGCGCGAACGCAATCCCCATGCGCCCCAATTCTTCCGAAGGCAATCCGTGTCCCGTCAACTGCTCCCAATGGTCGCCGCCATCCGTCGAGCGGTACAGCCCCGTCCCCGGCCCTTTCGACGGCGGATAAATGCTCCACGGCGGCCTGCGCGTCTGCAGCAAAGCCGCGTACATCACCTTCGGATTTCCGGGTTCCCACGCCAAATCAATCGCGCCGGTGTTCTCGTCCTTGAAGAGCACCTGCTCCCAAGTCTTTCCGCCGTCGTTCGAACGAAAAATACCGCGCTCCTTGTTCGGCCCATACGCGTGGCCCAGCGCCGCCACAAAAACTTTGTTGGGGTCCGCTGGGTCCACCAAAATCCGCGAAATGTGTTGCGAATCCCCGAGGCCGATGTGCTCCCACGTTTTCCCCGCGTCCGTGGATTTGTACATTCCGTTGCCCGTGGAAATGCTCGAGCGCATGTCGGCTTCGCCCGTGCCCACGTAAATTACGTTGGCGTCCGAAGGCGCCACGGCAATCGCTCCGATCGAAGCCACCGGCTCGCCGTCAAAGATCGGATTCCACGTCCGCCCCGCATCATTCGTCTTCCAGACGCCGCCTTCCACCGAACCGAAATAATAAAGATCCGCTTGCCCGCGCACTCCCGTCACCGCCAGCGCTCTTCCGGCGCGGAATGGCCCGATCATCCGCCAATGCAATCCCTCAAAAACTTTCTGGTCGAATTGGGTCGCCTGTGCGGCTTGCGGTTTTGCTCCCGCCACATGCACGCACAACACCACAACCGCCGCAATCAGGAATGGCAGGGAACGCCTCAGGTTATTCACGTCGGGTCTCCGAATGAAAAAAGTATTGGAAAGAACTGTGGAGTATATCAGCAGCGCGCCCGCCGCGCGTTAGTTTAGTCGCTCGTAGCCGCGTTGGGCGTGGCAACCGGAGCGATCACCGCTCGCCGCAAAGGCTTCGTCGCCAGGTAGAGAACAAATCCGGCGGCGATAATGAGCCCGCCAAAAGTGAGGCCGTTCATTCCCAGAATTGTTTCGCTTCCACTCTCCACCATCGCGAGACTCATCAGCAGCAGCGGAAATATCCCGCAGGTAATCGCCCCGGCCAATCCTCCGGGCACTTTGAACTCGCGCTTCAACTCCGGTTCGCGGATTCGCAGAACCACCAGCGTCACGAACTCCAACATCAAGCTGGCCCCGTACAACATGATGTCCAGCGTAACGAGCTTCTTGAATCCCAAGCCCAAACACAGCGCCCAGCAGGCTGCGCAAACCAGGATCGCCACCCACGGCGCGTGCGTCTTCGCGCTCGTCTTAGCAAACACTTTCGGCAGCATCCCGTCCCGCGCCATCGCCAGCGGCAGCCTCGAATAGCTCATCACCAGCGCGTTGAACATTCCAAACGCGCTCATCATTCCGCCAATCACAATCAGAAATCTCAGCCATTCGAATCCTGCTATTCGCCCGCCGATCAATCCCGCAATGGCGGCCCAGGATCCGTCCGCTGCAAATGCTGACGAAGGAATCCCCGTGAAATACACGGCCACGAACGGCACGACATACGTCAGCGAAACCAGCACCACCGCCGCGATCATCGCCCGCGGATAGGTCCGCTGAGGCCGCTCCACTTCTTGCGCAATCGTCGACGCGTTGTCCCATCCCATGTAATTCCACAGGGCCACCAGCACTCCGCCCAGCAAGCCCAGTCCGGTTGCCTCGGTCGCCGCGTGCCCGCCCGCAAACGCGCCAACCTTGAACGGCGCCATCACCACAATCACCGCAAACGGCGCCGACAAAAGAAAAAACAACCACAACAACGTGATACCCACAACGCGTATCCCGGCGACATTCAGAATCGCGCAGGTCACCACCACGAACAGCCCCGCCATCACCGCGTGGCTTCCCGACCCGAACCATGGCGACATCTGCTCAAGATAGAACACGAACAAAGTCGGATAAATCGCCATGTCAAAAATGCTAGCCGCCAGCGACAGCCACGCTTCCTGAAATCCCCAGAAGTTTCCCATCCCGCGCCGCACCCATTCGTAGTAACCGCCCTCGGCGGGCAGCGCGCTCGAAAGCTCTCCGATCATGAACGCCGTCGGCAAACACCACAGCACCGGCAGGAACAGCAAAATCAAAATCCCGTGCCCGTACCCCGCCCCGTGCACAATCTCCTCCGTCCCGTATGTCCCGCCGGACACCATAAAAAACGTCGCCGCCACAAGCGGCCAGAGCGTCAGCTTTGCGACTCTTTTTTTCGCTGTTGAAATGGCGGGGGAGGGAATTTGGGCAGGCAGGGATAAAGAACTCAATTTTTACTCTCGTCCTCCTAAGCGTTTCTCACTCGCGCGCTGGGTGAAGTGAGTTCGCATCCGAAGAATACAAGTTTCGTTCCCCCATGCAACAAAAAAATGCACCCGCCTGCATATTTTTTCATCGCGCCTGCCGCGTCTCGAAGGGGCACGATACATCGTGCCCTCGCTTGCGTCGTTCTGCCGCCTCAGCCGCAGCCGCTCGCACGCCCGCCGTCTTCCCCGTCCCCGCCATTCCAGTATTGTGCAGAGCCGTATCTGCAGCGCCATCCTGGCGGCCATGACCGCTCTTTCCCTGTGCTAAACTCCGCGTTTTAGTTTCGCACTCATACCCGTCTCAGGAGTCTTCTGCATGAAGCTTCTCTCGGCCATTCGTTCGTTGCATATCTGCGTACTCTGCGTCTCCGCGTTTAGCGTCTGCCTTTCCGTCTCCGCCCAAACTTCCTCGCCTCGCCCCATCTCGATCAACGACTACTTCCGTATCCTAGCCGTCCACGACCCGCAGCTCAGCCCCGATGGCCACTGGGTCGCCTACGAAGTCGACAAAGCCACGCTAAAGACCGACAAAACCGAAACCCGTATCTGGATGGTCTCCGCTTCCGGCGGCGACTCCATCCCGCTGACCGCCGATGGCGTCACTTCTACTCATCCCCGTTGGAGCCCCGACGGCAAATACATCGCCTTCCTCTCCGCACGCAACGCAGGCAAGACGCAAGTCTGGCTCCTCAATCGCCTCGGCGGCGACGCCCAGCAACTCACTGACACCGTTCAAGATGTCGACGACTTCGCCTGGTCTCCGGACTCCCGCCGCCTCGTTCTCATCTTGAAAGACCCCACCCCCGATGAACTCCACGCCTCCAAAAACAAATCCGCTTCTGCTCCGGCGGAAAGCTCTCAAGACCCCGACAAGGAAAAGAAGTCCACAAAACCTTGGGTCATCGACCGCCTCCAATTCAAAGAAGACACCATCGGCTACCTCGACCGCCGCCGCACCCATCTTTACGTCTTCGACCTCGAGAAAAAATCCCTAACCCAAATCACCTCCGGCGATTATGACGACACCGAACCTGCCTGGTCCCCCGACTCCAAACTCTTCGCCTTCACCAGCAACCGCTCGAAGCCCGATCCCGACCTCGACTACAACACCGACATCTGGACCGTCGATGCCAGCAACACCGACAAGGGCGCCCACCTAACCCAAGTCACCACTAATCCCGGCGCCGACAGCCAGGCCACCTGGTCTCCCGACGGCAAATCCATCGCTTACGTCACCAATCTCGACCCCAAACTTTTCGACTACGCCACCAAGCATCTCGCTATCTCCCCCGCCGCCGGCGGCCCGGCCAGAGTCCTCACCCTCTCCCTCGACCGCAACGTCACCAGCCCCCGCTTTTATGGCGGCGAATTCATCTCATTCATCGCCGATGATGACGGCGAGCAAATCCTTTACATGGCTGACCCGGCAGGCCGCGGCGTCGGGCGCCTGGACAAATCGATGAATCTGTCGCCCCTTCCCAAGGCCGGGCGCCAATCGGTCAACGACTACTCCGTTGGCAACGGCACCGGCCGCCTTGCCATCGTGCAGCTCACGACCGCCGAACGCCCCGACGAGCTCTTCTCCATCCTCGACGGCAAATACACCCAACTCACTCACGTCAACAACGCCCTCTTCTCCCAACTCAAGCTCACCCCCGGCGAATACGTCCATTTCAAATCCAAAGACGGCACCCAAATCGCCGGCTACCTCTACAAGCCCCTCGACTACGTCCCCGGCCAAAAATACCCAACTCTCCTCATCCCCCACGGTGGCCCGCAATGGGCCTATTACGCCGAATTCTCCCATCTCGCTCAGCTTTACGCTGCCAATGGCTACGCCGTCCTCTTTCCCAATCCGCGCGGTTCCACCGGCTACGGCCAGGATTTCTGCAAAGCCATCTATGCCGATTGGGGCAATAAGGACTTCCAGGACGACATGGCCATGGTCGATTACGCTATCCAGCAAGGCATCGCCGACCCCGACAAGCTCGGCGTAGGCGGCCACTCCTATGGCGGCATCTCCACCGACTTCATCATCACGCAAACCACTCGCTTCAAAGCCGCCATCTCCGACGATGGCGCCGCCGAATTCCTCAGCCTCTATGGCCACGACCAATACCAGCGCGACTACGAAACCGAGCTAGGCCTCCCGTGGGTCACTCCCGCCCTCTGGGACCACGTCTCCCAATTCCGCAACGTAGCCAAAGTCACCACTCCGACCCTCTTCATGGGCGGCAACATCGACGCGAACGTCCCCGTCCTCGGCGGCGAACAAATGTACCAGGCCCTGAAGCGCCTCGGTGTTCCCACCGAACTCGTCGTCTATCCCGACGAGTACCACGAATTCACGCTCCCCTCTCACATCAAGGACCGTCTCCAGCGCGACCTAGCCTGGTACGCCCACTACGTCAAAGGCGACTCCGCCCCCGCCACTCCCGCGCCCTAAGCCAGGTCATCGTCTCCATCCGCCTGCTGGCCTACAATATCCGCACCCCCTCATTCGTCTACAACCTAGATGAACAACGCGGCAAGCCTGGACCGGATGGCACTCGAACAGGACCAGCGCATCTACGAAGTGGTCGACCGGGAGCAGTCCCGGTTGCGCAATTTCATTCGCCGCCGCGTGCCCGACCCGCGCGATGCCGAGGACATCTTGCAGGATGTCTTCTACGAACTGGTGGAAGCGAATCGCCTGCTCATGCCCATCGAGCATGTTACCGGCTGGCTCTTTCGCGTGGCCCGCAATCGCATCACCGATCTCTTCCGCAAGAAGAAGCCGGTGAACTTCAGCGATGCCGCCGTCGCCCTCGAGGACGGCGAACCGCTCTGGCTCGAGGATTTGTTGCCTTCGCCCGATGCCGGACCAGAAGCGCTTTACGCCCGCAACGTTCTTCTCGATGAACTCGAGTTGGCGGTCGACGAGTTGCCCGAAGAGCAGCGCGAAGTCTTTGTCGCGCACGAGTTCGAGGGCCGCAGCTTCAAGCAGATGGCCGCCGAGACCGGCGTGAGCGTGAACACCCTTCTCTCGCGCAAACGCTATGCGGTTCTTCATCTGCGCGAACGCTTGCAAGCCATTTATGACGAATTTACGAAAGCGAGGAGCTAATCATGAGCATAAGCAGAAAGAAAAAATGGTTTTTCCTGATTCCACTGATTCCGGTGTTTATTGCGTTGTTTATTTTCATCGGCGGCGAAATCGTGCTGCACCTCTGGAATTGGCTGCTGCCGTCTCTCTTCGGCTGGCGCCTGATTACTTTCTGGCAAGCGGTCGGAATTCTGGCCCTCTGCCGCATCCTCTTCGGAGGATTTGGACACCGCGGTTTCCATCGCTCCAATTTCCGCCGCCGCATGTCCGAGCGTTGGGAGCGCATGACCCCCGAAGAGCGCGAACGCTTCCGCCAAGGCATGCGCGAACGTTGCGGTTTCGGCGGCCCATCCACCGCCGATTCCAAGGGTCAATAGGCCCTCGCTCGCCCCATCGCCCGAACGCAAATCGGTGTCCGGCGCGGTTTGCACGAGGCACCAGTCACGAGTCACCAGTCACCAGTCACCAGTCACCAGTCACTTCGACCCTCTGCCATCGCTGCGTGTATCATTATCTCGTGCAAATCGACCGCCAAAAATTTCTTGAATCTATCTCCGCCGTCGCTCTCTTCCCCGTTCTGACGGATCCTCCGGAGGCTGGTGCCATGTATGGACTCATCGCGAAACTCACATTGCTCCCCGGCAAGCGCGACGAAATGATCGCGATCCTCAAGGAAGGTACCGCCGCCATGCCAGGCTGTCTGAGTTATGTCGTGGCCAAAAACTCCGCCGACGAAAACACCATCTGGGTTACCGAGGTCTGGGACAGCCTCGCCAGCCACGACGCCTCTCTTACTCTTCGGTTTTGCAAGCGTGGTGTTTTGAATTTTCCCCGCTCTCACACCTACTCACGAATCCGTATTCGATTGACTTCGACAACAACCAGCTTCCCGCGCAAGTGTTCCATCGCCGGCTGGCTCCTCAAATATTCCGTGAGCCTCGCCATCAATGGCTCGAGAACCTCGGCATGATTGTGCATTTGGAGCGCGACGATGCCCTTATAGTCTTTCGGCGGATACATCACGATGTCCGCGAAATCGCCGTTCATCGACAGCAAAATTGCCTCTATTTCCTGGGCCTTGGCGATAACGATTGTATCCGGTGATTCCACCGGTAAGACATCTCGCAGACGCAGCACCTCATGGGCCGCATCTTGCAGTGTTCGAACGATTGTGCTGGAGATACAGGGGTCGGCCAGAAACCGCAATGCCATCAGACGACGGCCTCAAATCCAGCCAGTTCCCGCGCATAGTCCAGGCATGCGGCTATCTGCTCGCTCGTGAGGTCGGGAAATTCAGCCAGAATCTCAGCGGAAGTTTTCCCCGCAGCCAAATGCCCCAGCACAATCGCCACCGGTATGCGCGTTCCCTTGATCCGCGGTTTTCCCCTCAGGATTTCCGGGTCGCTCACGACGTGCTGTTTCCATGGCACGGTCATGCGCCGATACTACCGCCTTTCTTCAGCAATGGCAAAACGTAGCTCGTAGTCCGCTCCAGTACATCGCCGTTCACTCCCCATAATAGCCGTTCAACCCTCATTTTCGACCATTCCCTGTAATTACCTTTACTCCCTAGCCAATCCCGCGCTACCATTCTGCATGTTCGCGCCGCATAAACCGTCCATTTCCTCCCGCAACCGCCTCGCGCCCTTTTTTTCCTTTATCTCATTCGCCTCCTTATCCCCGCGTTCGTGCTTCGCCCAAACCCTTCCCACTTTTTCCACACCCAGTACACATCTCACACGCAGGAATTCCCGCAACTCCTTTCCCTTCATGCGCATACTTCATACTTCTCCGCACACCCCGGGTGGGGGTACCCCGCATCTCGCTATTTATCCCTCTCCGCTCCTCGCTCGTCGCCTAAGTCTTTTAGAAGCAACACATGCGCGCCCCTCCGCAGCCATTGATTCTAAACCACTTACAGAAATGCTAAGTCGTTTATCTGCAACACTTACAAAAAACAAGGGAGGGGCACCCACGCCGGGAAGGTACAGGGGGGCAAGATCACCCGATGTCGTTGTGCACCGGTTCGCAAAGGAAGCTTTGCCCACACTCGCACCGTTTAACGAATGGATGGTGGGTCTACGTCATGTGTTTCTTGTTTTCCACCAGTCACCAATCACCAGTCATCCCCTTTCGACCAGTCACCGCCATCCATGAAACGAACCTCGCACCTCCTCCGTCACACCCCATGCACGCAATACCCTGTTCCCATTTCCCCAAATCAGCAGCGCACAAAAACGAACGTCGGAGGACGATAGTGCGAAAGCATGCGAGTGTCTTGGCCGTTGCAGTTATCTTTCTAGCGGTTCTCCCATTGGCGGCCCAAGCCCCCAATCAGGCCGAACTTTCTGCCATTCATCAGATCAAAGACATCGGCTTCAATCATTCTGAAATCATGGACACTATCAGCTACCTCTCCGATGTCTACGGCCCGCGCCTCACCAATTCTCCGGATATCAAGGAAGCCGCCGCGTGGACCACTGGCAAAATGAAGGAGTGGCAGCTCTCTAATGTCCATCTCGAGCCTTGGGGCCCGTTTGGCCGCGGCTGGTCCAATGAGCGCACCAATGTCCAAGTCATTTCCCCGCGCCCATTTCCGCTGATTGCCTACGCCAAAGCTTGGACGCCCGGCACCACTGGCCCCGTCACCGCCGATGCCGTTTTCGCGCCCATCATAAAAGAAGAAGACTTCGACAAATATCGCGGCCAGCTCAAGGGCAAATTTGTTCTGACCGAGCCGATCCCGGAAAGTCCCGAACGCTTCGATCCGCAATCTCATCGTTACACCGACGCGGAACTTGCTGATCTTGCCGCCGCGCCCGTCCCCGGCGCCCGCTCGGACCTCGAAGCGCGCATCGCGCAATTCCGCGCTCGCCGCGATTTCCTTTTGAAGGTGCAGGCGTTTCTCGTCCAGGAAGGCGTCGCCGCTTGGATCGAGCCGTCCCGCGGCGATGATGGCACCGTTTTCGTCCAGCAGGGCGGCGATCGTGACAAAGACAAGCCCCCCGCTCCCTGCCGCGTCGCCGTCGCCAACGAAAACTACGGCCGCATCGTGCGCATGCTTGAGAAAAAAGTTCCCGTCTCCATGCTCGTCGACATTCAGAACAAGTTCTACGATGACGACCTGAATTCCTTCAACATTATTGGCGAAATCCCCGGCTCGGATAAATCGAAAGCCGATCAAATCGTCATGCTCGGCGGCCACTTCGACTCCTGGCAATCCGGCACAGGCGCGACCGATAACGGCGCCGGCTCCGCCGTCATGCTTGAAGCCATCCGCATCCTCAAAGCCAGCGGCCTCAAAATGCGCCGCACTGTCCGCGTCGCTCTCTGGACCGGCGAAGAAGAAGGCCTTCTCGGCTCGCGCGCTTACGTCAAGCAGCACTTCGGCGATCCCAATGCAGAAGATCCCGCCACCCATCTCATCAAAATCACTCCCGAACACGACAAACTCGATGCCTACTACAACATCGATAACGGCACGGGTAAAATCCGCGGCGTCTACCTGCAAGGAAACGAAATGGTCGCTCCCATTTTTTCCGCGTGGATGGAACCTTTTCACGATCTCGGCATGACCACGCTCACCATTCGCAATACCGGCGGCACCGACCATCTTTCCTTCGACGCTGTCGGCCTCCCCGGCTTTCAATTCATCCAGGACCCGCTCGATTACGAAACGCGCACGCACCACTCCAACATGGACGTGTATGAGCGCATCCAGGAGCCCGACATGAAGCAAATGGCGGTCATCGTCGCCTCTTTCGTTTATCTGACCGCCAACCGCGACGAAATGATTCCGCGCAAACCGCTGCCCGCGCCGCAGCCTCCGCGCAATTTCTGATCGCACGTCGCTGCCACAATTCGCTTGTTTCTTGACTCCTCCTCGGCGCCGGGCGCATGCCTTCGCCCGCGTAGGGGCTGGAATATTTTTTCGATCCCGCCCTGATTGGGGCTGATGACGATGAGGCCCGAAGTTGGTTAGGTTTGATGTGGATTGGGTTCGAAGATGAAGAAGATGATCATGAGCGGCTCGAATTGCTTAGCAGATCAGAGATCGAGCGACCTTCGCAACGCGATGTTGAACTCCGCGAGTTTGCGGGCCGAGAGCGTGCCCACGTATTGTGTCAGGTCCGCTTTTCGCAAGCTGACGAGGTTGTCGCACATGATCCAGCTCTCATGCTTCATGCCTTCGTCCGGACCAACCACGACCTGCGTCGATAGCCCTTCGCCGTTGCTGAAAACCGGAGCGCAGACAACCGTCGAAAAGCGCGAATCAATCAGCGCCTGGCGGCTCGCTACCACAAAGGTTCTGTATTGCTTGGGGTCGCCTCCCGGTTTGTATACGCGATACAGCTCTCCTCGGATCACTGTCGCTCCAGCATTGCCGCTACTCGCTCGCCGTTTGAGAATCCGCCGCCTGGTACTCCAGAACCTCGGCGGCCTCCCGATTGAGGCGGTCCGCGGCGCGATTGATTTGTTCCAGGTCGCGCGCATTCAAAGCGGCGCGGCTACGTTCGCGCAAGTATCTTCGCAGCACGCGTTCGATGAAGGCCGAGCGCGACTGTTTCGATCCCGCGAGGCGGTCAACTTTCGCCAAAACGTCCTTGGAGAGTGTGATGGAGGTCTTCTCTTTCATACCACCAATATACTACCGGGCCAGGCGGCAAGCAACACAGCGGTGCTTCCGCGGCTCGAAGGACACATCCTGGCCGCGCTCCAAGGTGCAGACGCCGGCAGACAGGAAAGCGGACTCGCGGAAGGTTCCCGGCCTCGGAGCCAGGATAGCCCGGCGGAATCAGCCGGTCCGCAAAAAAGTATAAACGCACGGAACTTTTTGCGCTTTCCATCGTCTGAAGAAATTGACGGATGAAACTTCGACCCAAGGGTGGAACATGAGCAATCTCTGGCGCGAGCTTCGCCACGCATTCCGGCTTCTACGCCTCAGCCCGGGTTTCACAGTTGTCGCCGTACTTACTCTTGCGCTCGGTGTCGGCGCGAACACCGCCATTTTCCAACTGATTGACTCGATCCGCTTGCGCACCATTCCGGTCCAAAACCCCCAAGAGCTGGGCACCATCCGCATTTCCAACTTCCATTGGGGATCCGGCAATTTTTCGAGCGAATATTCGCAACTTACCTACCCGATCTGGGAGCAGATCCTGAAGCGGCAAGAGGGATTCGCTAAAATCGCTGCTTGGTCTGATCAGCAATTCAACCTCGCCACGGGCGGCGAAGTGCACTACGCCAAGGGAATTCGCGTCAGCGGAGATTTCTTCCAGGTACTCGGCTTGCAAGCCGCTCTCGGCCGCCTTCTCGGGCCTGAGGACGATCAGCCCGGTTGTCCGCTTGGCGGCGCGAACCTGAGCTACTCCTTCTGGCAGAACAATTTTGCGGGCGATCTATCTGTGATCGGAAAGCGCATCAATCTGGATGGCAATTCGTTTGAGATTCTCGGCGTCACACCGCCCGGTTTTAATGGGATTTCTATCGGAGACACGTTCGACGTCGCGGTTCCTCTGTGCGTCGAGCCTATTCTCAGTCCGCGCCACAATCGCCTCACGATGCGTCACGGCTGGTGGCTTGCCTCGATTGGGCGCTTGAAACCCGGCTGGACCATCCAGCGCGCCAACGCCCAAATCGCCGCCGTCACTCCCGCCATTCTGCAAGAAACCGTTCCCACTGTTTATGACGCCGACGGCGTGAAGCACTACATGGAATACAAATTCGGCGTTTTTTCTGCCAGCACGGGATTTTCGGATTTGCGTGAAGACTCGGAAACTTCTCTCTGGCTGTTGCTCGGAATCTCCGGCCTCGTTCTGCTGATCGCTTGCGCAAACCTGGCCAATCTAATGCTCGCCCGAGCCGGCGCTCGCGAACGCCAAATCACTATTCGCCGCGCATTGGGCGCGTCACGCTGGCGCATGATTCGCGAACTCCTCTCGGAAAGTTTATTGCTGGCGATTGCCGGATCGCTTTGCGGATTATTCCTGGCGTTTGCGGTAAGCCGCGGGCTTGTGGCCTTCATCAGCACACCGCGGAACAAAATTCTTCTCGACCTCGGGATGGATTGGCGTGTGCTTGCATTCACTACGGTGCTCGCGGTTCTGACCACTATATTTTTCGGACTCGCCCCCGCCCTGCGCGCCACGCGCGCCGAACCTGCCACCTTGCTCCAATCCGGCAGCCGCGGCTCGACCGGCGGCCGGGAACGCTTCAGCCTCCGGCGCATCCTGGTTGTTTCCCAGGTCGCGCTCTCTGTCGTACTCCTCATGGGCGCGCTCCTCTTTGTGCGAAGTTTGCGAAATTTGACGACCCTCAACCTCGGCTTCCGGGACAACGGCGTCCTGATCACAAGCGTCGATTTTGACCGCTTGCACGTTCCCGAGGAACGGTACACCGAATTCAAGCGCGATCTCCTCCAGCACGTTCAGGCAATTCCAGGTGTCCAATCCGCCGCGCACGCCATGCTCGTCCCGTTTGGAGGCAGCAGTTGGAATGACGATATCATCAACGAGGGAGCCGACAAGGATGCGGGAGTCGCGTGGCTCAATTATCTTGGGCCTGGATATTTCCAAACCATCGGAACGCCGCTCTTGACCGGCCGCGATTTCAATGACAGCGATACGGCCACTTCCGTTAAGGTAGCCATCGTGAATCAGGCCTTCGTTCGCAAGATACTCAAGGGCGCGTCTCCGCTGGGCAAGCGATTCTGCATTCACCAGCCGCCGGGAGAACCGCGGCCCTTCTACGAGATTGTGGGAGTGACCGGAGACAATAAATTTCAGAACATGCACGAGGACTATTTGCCCTTCGCGTATTTCCCAGCAACGCAGCAGGACAAACCACAACCAAACGATCAAGTCCTGATTCGCTCGACACTGCCATTATCGAGTCTGGTCACCTCGCTGAAACAGACCATCGCGGATGTGAATCCGGGAATCGACCTGGATTTCAGAGTTTTCAAGACGCGCGTGGACGAGTCGCTGCTGCAAGATAAGTTGATGGCCACGCTTTCCGGCTTCTTTGGATTTTTGGCGGCGCTCCTCGCGGCCATCGGACTTTACGGCGTAATTTCTTATATGGTGGTGCAGCGCACGAAAGAGATCGGAATTCGCATGGCTATCGGCGCGGAACGCGTGGACGTTTTGCGGCTGATCTTGCGCGAAGCGGGCCTCTTGACGGTTATCGGACTGCTCGCCGGCGCCGGCCTCGCGCTGGGCGCGGCGCAAGCGGCGAAATCCATGCTTTACGGACTTACGCCTCGCGATCCCGTCACACTTCTCGCTGCGATCGTCGTGCTCTCCGCGGTCGCCGCGTTCGCAAGTTTCTGGCCGGCGTACCGCGCGTCGCGACTCGATCCGCTCATCGCGCTACGCTATGAGTAGCGCAGCGGCACGTCGCGTTTAAGCGGGTCGGCGGAGAAGACGGAAAGGTGAGCGGAGCAATGTGGAGCGACGTCGCTCTGAGACTCGCCAAACTTTTTCGCTGTGGTTTTCTAGGAGCAAGGGAAATCGACTTCGATAGGATCGATCAGCGGCAGCAACCAAGTTAACAATTGCTGGTGCACCGGATGCGCACTATAGGCGTCGCAGGCCGCCTTGTCTGTAAATTTCATGACGCCGCCGAATTCGTAACCCGACCCGCGCGGCGAGTCATTCATTCCCACCCAGGACTCCAGGATGAGTGGAATTTCCGATTTCAATTTCCATACTTCCGCAACAACATGTGTTTTCTGGTGCGTTGTCACTCCCGGTTTGAAACGGAACGCAAACATGTGGATGTACATGTGATTTTTCCATTCTTGGAAGACGCGTGTCTCTCGCGCTGCTTGGCAGACCTGCGTCCCTCAACTTCACGTCATTTTTCGTAAACGGGGCTACGGTGTCCCACCGCGACAACGAGAACCCTCAGTTGTGTCTCGCGCAGTTCGCAAATGATCCGATAATCCCTCACGCGATAACGCCACAACCCGAACTTGCTATGGCGAAGCGGCTTGCCGAAGGCGCGCGAGTTCCCGGCTCTGGCAATGCGCTTGTCCATGTAATCCAAAATCTCCCGATGCATCTGGCGGTCGACTTTTTTGAGGTCGGCAAGGGCGCTTTCGTCATACTCAATCGTCCAGGCCAAGCTCCCTCCGCACTTGCGCGCTGCTGTAGGTCTTGCCGCGCTTTTCCAGCCGCGCTTCCGCCAGATACCGGTCTTCGAGATCCTCGAGATTTTCTTCAATCAGTTTGCTGGCGTAGAACGTTTTGGTTCGACCGGTTTCTCTGGCGAGCCGGGACAAGCGCTTTTCAATTGCGGGTTTCAATCGAATGGAGAGCATAGCCAACCTTCCCAGGCGAAGTGTGCGTATGACACGTAGGATACGTCATACAGGCTGCAGCGTCAACCCTCTGCATCTGTGGAGTCCCCCGCCGCGACATGTGGATGTAGATGGCATCTTTCACTTTCTTGAGGAAGTCTTCCGTCTATACTTCACCCCGACTGTTCCTGTACTGCTCGCGAACGATCGCTTCAATTTCAAGCGACAGACGAAAATCCGTTTCTTTGAGCTTTTTTAGAGCATCTTCGAAATCAAGGTGTCCTCGAAGCGCTCCGTCGCGGATGACGCCGAGAAGACCAGTGACCGCAATCCCGCGCCGCCGCGCTGCGGCGCGCCCCTCTCTTTCATCGATAATCAGCAGAGAGTCCGGGGTTCCTTGTGCCAAGAGAATGGCTTGGGCTTCGCCCGGATGCAGGCCGTTTAATTCTGCATCGTCGGGCAATTTTACATCGCGGACCTCGATC
Organism: uncultured Acidobacteriota bacterium; assembly: GCA_963715795.1. Classification (GTDB taxonomy): domain Bacteria; phylum Acidobacteriota; class Terriglobia; order Acidiferrales; family UBA7541; genus Acidiferrum. The sequence continues at coordinate 50,386 of OY970275.1, forward strand.
CGGTTTCGGTGGTTTTCCACCCAGGACCGAAGAGCGGCCGGAGCGCCCGGGGCGGTAAGCTCCGAATGGACTGCGGCAGGAACCACAATCTGCCCGTAGAGAGCGAATAGAGCGTCGGCAACGCCAATTGTTACAGCGTAGTTGAGAGGAGAAGTGTCGGCGATGACGATCACGTACTTGGCGTGTGGCTTCCACTCGCGCGGCGGCTGGCTTCGTAGTCGAGAGCGAGTTCCTCGGCGGTATACTCGCGGGAAACCCCGGCGCGCCTTAAGAGCGCATCCAGTTCAAATCTATCCGGAAGCCCTAGCAGCTGCTGAACCTGCCAACCAGTGAGCGCGCCGGAGCGATAGCTCTCGACGGCGAACGCTTCCAGCATCCGCCGTGCAATATCGCCCGAGTTCTTGCGGAGCTGTTCGACAAGATCGTCCGGCAGCTCGATCGTCACTTGCAAAATATTGACCCGCCTTTCTCTTCTATTTTCCGCTCCTGTAAATCGCTTGTCCATCCCCTTGTTGCGCCGGGGTCGCTGCGCAAGGCCTTCAAGGAAGGCCGTGCTGCCTGATCTCTTTTCGTCCACCCTTCGGCGATCAGTCTGATACACTGCGCCGGATTTGATGCACATATCTATCTGCAGGAGTCTTTGGCATGAAAATTATGGGACAGTTCGGCTTTGGTTTGCTGGTCTTCGGGTTTGTGGTCTGCGGTCAGGTTGTGGTGGCGGCCGCGGCGCAGTCGCGCGCTTCGGCGGCGCTGCGCGACATCACCATTGACGACTACTTCGGGATTCGCGATGTGGCGCAGCCGGAGCTGAGCCCCGATGGGCAATGGGTGGCGTACACGGTGCGCACCAAGATGCTGAAAGAAGACAAAAACGAAACGCGGATTTGGATGGTTTCGACACATGGCGGCGACGCGATTCCCATGACTGCCGAAGCCGTCTCTTCGGGCCATCCGCGCTGGAGCCCCGACGGGAAATATCTGGCGTTTACTTCCGCGCGCGACGGCGGCAAGGCACAGGTTTGGCTGATTAACCGGCTGGGCGGCGAAGCCGTGCGGCTGACGGATATTCCGCAAGGAGTGGGCGATTTCGAATGGTCGCCGGACAGCACTCGCCTGGTGCTGGTGATTCAGGATCCGAAGCCGGAGGACGAGGAAGCTGGAACGGACAGCGACAAGGAGAAGCAAGCTGCTGCCAAACCGAAGTCGCGTCCGCCGTGGGTGATCGACCGGCTGCAATTCAAGGAGGACAGGATCGGTTATCTCGACCGGCGGCGCGATCACCTTTACGTTTTTGACGTGGAAAAGAAAACAGTGAGGCAGATTACGTCCGGCGATTTTGATGATTCCGAGCCGGCGTGGTCGCCGGACGGAAAAAACCTGGCGTTCACCAGCAATCGCAGCACGCCTGATCCGGACGCTTCGCGCGACAGCAATATTTGGGTGGTTTCCGCGGACAATACCGATAAAGGCGCGCATCTCACGCAGGTAACTACAAATCCGGCTCCGGATAGTGCGCCGGCCTGGTCTCCCGACGGCAAATGGATCACTTACGTGACGGAGCTTGATCCGCACCTTTTCTACTATTCGACGCGGCATCTGGCGATCATTCCGGCTTCGGGAGGAGAGGCTAAAGTCCTCACGCTGGCGTTCGATCGTAACGTGCGCCAACCGCACTTTTCCGCTGACGGCAGTTCGATCTATTTCCTGGCGGACGATGATGGGACAGAAAATCTTTGCCGCATGGCCGCGACGGGCGGAGAGATCGCGCGCGTGATTGGCGGACGGGTGACCGTGCGTTCCTTTTCGTATGGCAAAGACGGTCTTATCGCCGCGCAAATCGGGACATCCGACCGGCCAGATGAAATTTTTCTTCAGAAGGGAAGCGATCTGATTCGCTTGACGCAGACCAACAACGCATTGGTTTCGCAGTTGCGGCTGGCGAAGGTGGAATACGTTCACTTCAAGAGCAAGGATGGGACCGCGGTGGCCGGGTACCTTTACAAACCGGCGAATTTCGACGCGGCCAAAAAATATCCGACGCTGCTGCGCCCTCACGGCGGACCTGTAAGCGAATACACGGCTTCCTTCGACCATCTCGCGGAGCTGTTCGCGGCGCAGGGTTACGCGGTGCTGCTGCCGAATCCGCGCGGATCGTCCGGGTACGGGCAGAAATTCTGCGACGCGATCTATGCGGACTGGGGGAACAAGGATTATCAGGACAACGTGGCCATGGTGGATTACGCCGTGGAACAGGGCATCGCGGATCCCGACAAACTCGGCGTGGGGGGATGGTCGTACGGCGGGATATCCACCGACTTCATCATCGCGCAGACAACGAGGTTTAAAGCTGCGATTTCGGGAGCCGGCGTCGCGCTGCTTACCAGTTTCTATGGACACGACGAGTACCAAGTCGATTATGAAATTGAACTTGGCTATCCCTGGGAGCACCAAGCGCTGTGGGACAAAAACTCGCCATTCTGGCGAGTGAAAAACATCACGACGCCGACGCTGTTTATGGGCGGGGATCTGGATGCGAATGTGCCGGTTCTGGGAGGCGAGCAGATGTACGAAGCGATGAAGGCGCTGGGACGCACGACGGAACTCGTCGTTTATCCCGGCGAGTATCACGGATTCACGGGGCCTGCGCACATCAAGGACCGGCTCGAGCGGTACATTGCGTGGTACGCGCATTACGTGAAGGGAGAATCGACGCCGGCGACGCCGCCTGCGCAGCCAGTACGCAGCCACGCGACGAAAACGAAAACAACCGACGAATGATTTGAAAGTGACGAGAATTTGTTGGGGCCTGTGAGTGGCCGAACGGACGAGGACGCTGCGCGTGTGCGCGGGACTTCGATTTAAAACTGTTCATGGCGGGGTGGAAAAGAACTTTCTTGGAAGGAATTGCTCTGGATGCAATATGCGGGAAGGGGTCGATGGGAGCGAGCGAGAAGGCCCGCGCTTTGTGGAGACCGTTCGGTCTCGAAGGAGAGATTGCACGAATGAGGCGCCTCTCTTTTTGCTGGGATTTTTGGAAAGAACTCGAGGTTGCCGAGAGGCTGCCGTCGCGTTATGCTCGCGCGCTCCGAGGAGGTCTCATGCTTCGCACAGGACGTTTCTTTTTGGCGATTGCTGTGGCGCTAGTTGGATTGCCGTCTCTGGCGCTCGCGCAGCGCCCGTCGTTCACGGTGGGGACGGCGACGGCGGCGGTGGGACAAAAAGCGGACGGGTACATTGAAGTGCCGGCGGGAGTGGACGCGGGGACGAAGATTCCGGTGGTGGTGGTGAATGGCGCGAAACCAGGGCCCGTGCTGGCGCTGGTGACGGGGGCGCACGGAACGGAATATGTGTCGATCATCGCCGTGGAAAAATTGATTGGCGAGCTTGACCCGGCGCAAGTTTCGGGGACGGTGATTTTGCTGCCGCTGGTGAACATCGCTTCGTTCGAGCAAAAAGTGCCGCACGTGAATCCCGTGGACAACAAAAGTATGAACCGCTACTACCCGGGAAAAATCGATGGGACACAGACGGACCGGGTGCTGTACTGGATCACGAAGGATGTCGTGGAGCGCTGCGATTATTTGATCGACTACCACGGCGGCGATTTGGATGAGAACTTGCGGCCCTACGCGTATTGGGGAGCGGTGGGGAAGGCGGAACAGGACCGCGTGTCGAAAGAGATGGTGCTGGCGTTCGGGCTGGATCACATCATTATTTGGAGCGACCGGCCGACGGATCTTGCGGCATCGCGCTATTTGGACAACACGGCTTCGCTGATGGGGAAGCCGTCGATTGTGGTGGAAGCCGGGCACGCAGGGACGGTGGAGACGGATGACGTGGCGCTGCTGGTGAATGGGACGCTGAGCACGATGCGCTATTTGAAAATGATTCCAGGCGAGCCGCTCTTTATCGAACATCCGGTGTGGCTGGAGAAAACCGTCGAAGTCGTTTCGGACGGACCGGGGATTTGGTACCCGCTGGTGCAGCGGGGAACGTACGTGGCGGAGGGGATGAAGATTGGATACGTTACGGACTATTTTGGAAAAGTGATTCTGGAGGCGCGTGCTCCAGCGGCGGGCGTGATCTTGCACTTGAACGCCGTGCCATCATTGAAAAAAGGAGACAACATCGCGGATATCGGAGTTGTGGCCGCAAAAGCGCCCTGAGTTTGAGGATGCGCGGGCGGAATGGCGTTGGGAAAAGCGGCGCTACATGGCGCTGACAATTTTTTTCGCGAGCGGAACAACGTCGTCGGCGGTGCAGGGACACATCATGTACATGATGCGAACGATGCGGTCGCCTTTGCGAACCATGATCATGGCGTTGCCGATGTCGAAGGCGTCGTCCCCGATGCCGGGCAGGGTGGTGAGCGCCGGGCCCATGCGGCCGAGCGTCGCGCGGCTCAAAGTCATTTGCGCGGCGGCGCCGGTGTTATCCACGCTGAAGATAAAGACGGGCGCTTCGCCGGGATGCCGGGGATTGCTGGCGTGGGAGTCGCTGCCTTGGCCGATGGATTTCGCGAAAGATTCCATCATTTGCTTTTGGGCGTCGCTGGTGTCGTCTTTGTGGAGCAGGGAAATGTGCTTGGCGACAAGGTCGACCGAATCGCCCATGACGCTATATTTGCAGCCCAGCTCGCTGCCTTCGGGCGCTTCGGCGCGCACGACGTCCATCTTTACGGCTTGAGCCACATCCGCTTTCGAAAGCAAGCTGCAGGGATTGGCGAAGGCAAGGGCGGAGCCGCGGGGGACATTTGTTGTCGTGGAGATGTCGTCCAGGCCCATATCGTGAACTTTTTGTTTAATGCGATGGCCGACGTACCAAATGCCGGCTACTCCCGCAGCGCCGAGAACGAAGATGATTATGACGAAGGCTAACAGAACTTTTAGAAGAGTGTTGCTGGACTTGGCAGGAGCGGCTGCGGGAAGAGGAGCTGGGGACGCGGGAGCGTAGGAACGCGCCGCAGGTGGAGGGGCGGAAGGCGCTGCGGATGCAGGCACGGACGGTCGAGCGGGCGGAGCGGAGACGGGAGTGCCACAACCACCGCAAAACGCCTGACCGTCTGCCAGCGGTGAACCACACTTTCCACAGTAACCAGCCATTTTTGCCTCCGTGGGAATTTCCATTGCCAGAATGGTGCTTGCTGTTGCGAGCATCGTGCCAGAAGCGCGGGAGAGGGGCAAGAGCGGAGTGGAGAACAGAGGAAGACGCAATCACTTCTTGCGACATGGGCAGCGGAGACTCTTCGCGGGTACAATAGCGATGAATTGCGAAGCGTCGTGCGATTGAAACGCGCGATCGCAGGGCGCCGTGGCACGGTATCATCGCGTCGGAAATGCGGGGAACATGTATGACTTCGGACTATTTGTTAAAGACGGAACCATCGGAATATTCGTTTGCCGATTTGCAACGGGATGGGGTGACGCTCTGGGATGGCGTGACGAATGCGACGGCGGTCAAGAATCTTCGCGAGATGAAGCCGGGCGCGAGGCTGGTGATTTACGAAACGGGAGATCGCAAGAGCGCGGTGGGGACAGCCACGGTGGTTTCCGTGGACGCTTCCGATCCCAAGAAGCCGGCGGTGAAAATCAAAGCCGGAAAGGCGATTACGAAGCCGGTGACGCTGGAAGAGATTAAAGCGAAGAAGCTGTTCGCCGCATCGCCGCTGGTGCGCATCGGCAGGCTGTCGGTTGTTCCGCTCACGAAAGCACAGTATGAAGCGCTGTCTGGAAGTTGATTTCTCGATCCTAAAATCGCGGTCTGGACAGCGGAAGACCGGCGTGGTGTATTTCTTGCGATGAGAATTCTAATATCGGGCGCGGGAATCGCGGGGCCTGCTCTGGCGTACTGGCTGCTGCAGTACGGATTTACGCCAACCCTTGTCGAAGCTTCACACAGGCTGCGAACGGGCGGGTACATCATCGACTTCTGGGGAGCTGGTTACGAGATCGCTGGACGCATGGGTGTTCTGCAGGAGATCAGCAAAAAAGGGTATAAGGTCCGCGAAGTGCGAGTTGTAAACGGCGATGGGAAACGAGTCGCGGGGTTTCGAGCGGACGTATTTGACCGCATGACCGGCGGGCAGTTTGTCAGCGTGGCGCGCGGAGACCTCGCGGCGGCGATTTTCGGCAAGATCGAAGCGAAAGTCGAAGCGCTGTTTGGCGACAGCGTGGACTACATCGAGCAGACGGAAAGTAGCGTTCGCGTCACATTTGCGAGAGGAGGAACGCGCGAGTTCGATCTCGTCGTGGGAGCCGACGGACTGCATTCGCGGGTGCGCGAACTTGTTTTTGGCGCCGAGAGCAAATTCGAAAAGGATCTGGGATACCGGGCGGCGGCATTTGAGATTGAAGGTTACAGGCCGCGGGACGAGCTGGTGTATGTGATGTATACGGAGACGGGGCAGCAGGTGGTGCGGTTTGCGATGCGCGACGACCGAACCATGTTCTTTTTCACTTTTGCGGATGACGGAGTGACGGGAATCGGGGATGTTGCAGCGCAAAAAGCGCTGCTGCGAAAACGCTTTGAAAATAGCGGGTGGGAATGTCCGAAGATTCTGGACGCGCTCGATTCTTGCGGGGATTTCTATTTCGACCGCGTGAGCCAAATTCGAATGAATCCGCAGGAGGGATTATGGAGCAAGGGGCGCGTGATTTTAATTGGAGACGCGGCTTTTGCGGTGTCGCTGCTGGCGGGGCAAGGATCGAGTTTGGCGATGACGGCGGCCTATGTTCTCGCCGGCGAGTTGCACCGTGCAGCCGGGAATTACGCCGAGGCTTTCGCGCGGTACCAGGAACGGCTCGGGCCATTCCTTCTCCACAAGCAGAAATCGGCGTTGCGCCTGGCAGGCACGTTTGCGCCGAAATCGAAATTCGCGCTGTCTCTTCGCAATTGGATCTTCCGACTGATGAACATTCCCTGGGTGGCTGGTTTTGCGGTGGGACGCGATCTTGCCGACCACATCGAGCTGCCAGTGTATCGGTAAGGGTTCTGTCGCGATTGTCAGAAGCGGAAAACTAGCGGGAAGAGTGCATGGCGTATGCGACAAGGGACGCGTATGATGCGTGGCGCGAAGCAGCGAGGTGATGCCCATGAAACGATGGATTCCTCTGATTTTCTTTGGATTGCTGGTGTTTGCGGCGCGGACTATGTTCGCCCAGCAGCCGCCGGAGATTCGTTACCACGCAGTGGCCGATTTCCTGAAATTGCCGCCGGATATTTATCTGGGCGAAGTGGCCGGGGTGGCGGTCAATTCGAAAGGGCACGTTTTCGTTTTCTCGCGCGGAAATAGCACGGGGCCCGCGTATGGCGCGAGCGCTGCGCAATTGCTGGAGTTCGATGCGGACGGAAAATTTGTGCGCGAGATCGGCCACAATCTTTATGCGTGGTCGTTCGCGCACGCTGTGCGCGTGGACAAAGAGGACAACATTTGGGTAGCGGATAAAGGTTCAGACATGGTGATCAAGTTCAGCCCGGAGGGACGCGTGGTGATGGTGTTCGGACGGAAGCAAGAAGCCTCCGACGAAGGCACCGGCCCGTTGAAACACCCCAATCCGCCACTGCCGCCCGTGGATGGGATGTTCCGGCAGGTCACGGATATGGCGTGGGACGCGGCGGGGAATACGTACATCAGCGACGGGTACATCAACTCGCGCGTGGCGAAGTTCGACAAAGACGGGAACTGGGTAAAGTCGTGGGGCGAGCCAGGCGACCAGCCGGGACAATTTCACACGCCACACAACATTGCGGTGGACGCGGACGGAAACGTTTATGTGGCGGACCGCGGGAATGCCCGAATCCAGGTATTTGATGGAGATGGAAATTTCCTGCGGCAGATCAAGATTGACGTTCCCGCAGCTCCGGACGCGCGTCCTGCCATTGGCGCACGGCCGGCCAGCACGACGGGAACGATGGCGCCGGGGGCTCCGTGGACGCTTTGCATCACGCCTGGGCCGCACCCTGTCTTGTTCACGTCAGACGCTTTCCCGGGGAGGATTTACAAGCTAAGCCTTGAGGGGAAGGTGCTCGGCATGTTCGGCAAATCCGGGAAGCTGCCGGGAGAGTTCGGCTGGATACACGAAATCGCTTGCCCTTCGGAAGGCGTGCTCTATGTTGCAGAGCTTCTGAATTGGAGAGTCCAGAAGCTGATTCTGGAACCTAATCGCTGATCGGCGCATCGCTGATCCCAACAATTTGGAAGAATGAGCAGGACAGCAGCAGGTTGCTGCGTGTTGGCCAAGGATAGATTGGACTATGGTAAGACTATGGTACGACTATGAACTGATTATAGCTTGACTATGGTCCATATATAGTGTAGGCTTCCAGCTAGGAGTTGAAGACCATGGAAGAGATAGCTATTTCGAAGTTTAAAGCCACGTGTCTGGCAGTACTGGAAGAAGTTCGCAAGACGGGGAAGCCAATCCTTGTCACGCGCTTCGGCCATCCGGTGGCAGAGATTAATCCGCCCGGAAAACCCAAGCAAACGATAAAGCTTGGGGGCGGAATCGGAACCGTAAAGATACTGGGCGATATCGTGGGACCTATCGGGGATGAATCCGACTGGGAAGCGGCCCAAAATCCTGGGGCAGGGAGTGGGGCGGAGTCAAAATGAGGCTTCTGCTCGACACGCATATCTGGATTTGGAATTACACCGCGCCGGAAAAGCTGACGTCGGAAGTGGCGCGGGAGATTGCGAATCCGGAGAACGAGCGATTTCTTTCACCCATCAGCATCTGGGAGATGGTGATGCTGCTGGAGAAGAAGCGAATCGAGCTCAATCAGGATTTCGGCGAATGGCTTTCACGATCGAAGGCGGATTTAAAACTTCTCGAAGCACCGTTCGATTGGGAAGTGGCGCACGAGCTGCGTTTTACGATGCTTGGCTATCGCGATCCGGGAGACCGGTTCCTGGTCGCGACGGCGAAGGTTTTCGATCTGACGCTGGTCACGGCGGATGAACGGCTGCTGCAAGTGCCGGGTTTGAGCGTTTTGGCGAATCGCTAACTCGGCAAGCTGGCCGCACGCGGAAGAGGCGCAGCATAACGCCCCCAAACTACTTCAGCGTTTTTTGCAAGAAAGCCGTCATGCGTGCCCAGGCATCCGCGGTTGCTTCCGGTCGATAGCCCTGCTTGTTGTTGGGATTTTGGAAGGCGTGGCCCGCGCCTTCATAGATTTTCACGTCGACGGATTTGCCGGCCGCTTTCATAGCTGCGTCAAAGGCGTGCACAGAATCCGGCGTAATGCCGCGGTCATCCGCGCCAAAATTTCCCAGCACGGGCGCCTGAATCTTCGCGATGTTGGACGCTTCCGTGGGCAGCGAGCCGTAGTTCACGATGCAGGCGGCGAGTTTCGGCTCGTTCATCGCTAATTGGATGGACCAGCCTCCGCCCATGCACCAGCCTACGGAGCCAATCTTGTTGGCCTCGACATCGCGGCGCGAAGCAAGATACGTATACGCGGCTTCGAGATCGCGAATGCCGCGGTCTTCGGGCACACCGCGCATAAGCTCGTGGGCCTCCTCCGGAGTTGTCGCCACTTTGCCGCGATACAGATCGATGGCGAGCGCGACGTAACCTTGCGCAGCGAACTTTCGCGCTTCCTCTTTGATTTGATCGTTGAGCCCCCACCATTCATGAATGACGACGAGCCCGGGATGTTTGCCGCGGCCCTCCGGGAGCGCCAGGTAGGCACTGACAGTTTCGTCGCCGCTTTTGTACTGGACGGTTTCCGTGCGTGCGGGAGCGGCACGAAGCAAAATCGCGAACGCGAACGCAGCAGAAAGGAGCACGGCGAGCGTCGCGACGAATTTACGGTTCATAAGCATCCTCCAGGAGACTGGCTGCGGGAATTGTATAAGGTAGGGAGCCGCCTTGCCAGTGCGGAGAGCAGGAAATAGGCTTGTTTTCCAAAGGGCCCGTAAACAGCAGATCGCGCGAGGAGCCACAAAGCGTGCTGCGCCGTTACTTCGACCCGCTGGCTTGCAACTCGGTCAGAGCCGCGAGAACTTCTTCGCTGTGCTGCTGAGGCTTCACGTCGGGAAAGACTTTGCGGACGATGCCGTCGGGATCGATCAGGAAAGTGTGCCGGGCGGAAAGCTTCGTCACGCCGAAATTCATCACTGAGTCATACATCGTCGAAACTTTATCCTGCGTGTCCGCGAGCAGCTTGAAATTGAGACCTTCCTTGGTGCAGAACTTCTGGTGGGAGTCCGCGTCCTGGACGCTGACGCCGACGATAGCGGCATTCTTCTTTTCGTATTGGGCCAGGTCGCGCTGAAAATTGTGGGCTTCGAGAGTGCATCCCGACGTGAAATCCTTCGGGTAAAAATACAGCACCACCCATTTGCCGCGGAAATCGTGCAGGCTGACGGGTTTGGACTCCTGGGAATCAAGCGTGAAATCCGGCGCACGGGTGCCGACGGCGGGAGCTTTGCTATCGGCGTGCAGGGCGCGGAGCCCAAAACCCAATCCCACTCCCACGAGAAGCAAAATTCCAACCACAATCGCAGCGATCTTCATGATTCATCCCTTCGGTTTTCACCGATCTCGGATTTCGAGCGCTCCACTGCAAACAATCTTCCGGCATGCCGCGATACGCAGCTTGGAGTGGACCGCCTCTATCATACTGCTCCGCGAGAATGCCAGCTAGTTCGAACGTGTGAACCGGCCAAAACCCAGACGAAGCTGAAGCGTGTTGATCCCGGGGTTGAATCTGGTCAGCCCGGCGTTGGAAATATGCATGAAACGAAGCTCGACGTTCCAGTTGTACTTGTTGCGCAGAAAATGCAGGCCCAGCGCGCCGCTGGAAGTGAAATTTACGCGCGAAGTGCCGGGCGGCGCGTCGGTATTGGTAAAGAGAGTACCCCCGCCGAGTTCGAAATAGGGGACGACTTTGCGGGGCTTCGTGAAATTCCATTTCAGAGCGAAGGGATTCAGGCCAAAGCCGTACGCGTCGGCTTTACGCTGAACGACCACGAAAATAGGAACGACATCCACCGCGTATTCAAATTCACCGCGCAAAAAGCCTGGCCCGTGCGGGGCGGTCAAAATCCAACCGTAACGCACTCCCAAGTTCCAAACATCGCTGCTGGCTGTGCTGCCATTCAACCCGTGGCCGCCGCCGGTCCAAACTTGCAGGTCGTTGCCGCCTTGTTCCGGGCCAGCCTGAGCCCGCGAGCTCGGCGCAACGAGTAATGCCACAAACAGAAGGAATATGAACAGCCGAATCGCCAGACGTATCACGTTGCGAGCTCCTCCGCGACTGGATGCGCTTCCCTAAAAGTTGGGTGCACGGAAGATACAGAAAAACGGCCGCAAACGCGACAACCATTTGCGTCATTTCAAATAGGTACGAACGATGTAGATCACGTCGTCGGCGGCTTCTTCCGAAGATTTCGAATTCCGCGGCATGTGATTTCGGATGTGGTCTTCCATCAGTTCGCCCATGAGGCTGTTGATGGCGCCGCGAGCGGCGGCCAGGCGCTGGAGCACCTCCGCGCACTGTTCATCTTCGTTAAGACCTCGGAGGACGCTTTCGAGCTGGCCGATGATTTTCTTGGTGCGGCTGACCAAATCCAATTTTTCTCGAGATAGATGGGACATTTGGCTTGTATACCCTATGGGGGTATGGTATCAAAGATGCGGCCTTTTCCAAAATCGCCTGATGAACAGTAGAACAGCGCGCTGACAAGTACAAGAGACGAGTGGCGTACGGCATTCATCAGCCGTTCATCAGCGCAGCCTAGTCTGCAGCTACGCGGCGTAAAGCCAAATTCTCGGCCGGGACGGAGCTCGGATCACTGTGATGCGGCGGTACACTTTCTCATTTGTTCCGGCGATTTGCGCGACGCTGGGAGCCTTCTTGATGGTGACCGCGGACCTGCGGGCGCAAGATCCCCCGGCGGGGGCGCAGGAGCAGGTGCAGACGCAGATGCCCCCGGGGCAAGCGGACGCCCCCGAGAGCGCGCCCGGTCAGACCGATCCCGAAACGATGCTGCCTCATTTTGGGGATACGCGCTTCTGGCTCTCGGGGCAGATGAACTTCATCTTTCAAACTCACCCCGATTTTCACGCCGCCTACAGCGGACCGAACAGCCTCAGCCCCTACTACGAGAAGGCCACGTCCCGTGTGATGACGCTCTACACCGGCGTGCGGCTTAACGATTCCACCGAGATTCTGGTTGACATCGAAGAAGCCGGCGGCGCGGCGCTCAGCACTGGCCTTGGCTTGGCCGGAAATACGGATTTGGACATCGTGCGCAATCCGCTCCTGAGCAAGGCGCCGTATCTCGGACGCGCCATGATCCACAAAGTGTTTGCGTTGAGCAAAGATAGGATGGAAAGTCAGCGAAGTTTTCTATCGCTCTTCGACGAGCTCCCCCGCCGCCGCTTGGAAATTCGCTTCGGCAAGTTCAGCCTGCCGGATTTCTTCGACCAGAATTCGGTGGGATCGGACACGCATTTTCAATTCAACAACTGGACGATCGACAACAACGGCGCCTGGGACTACGCCGCCGATACGCGTGGCTATACCGTGGGTTTTGTGGCTGACTATGAGGACAGCATCTGGGGTTTTCGCTTTGCCGAAGCGCTGATGCCGAAGGTCGCGAATGGAATTGATCTGGTCTGGAAAGCTTGGGAGGCTCATGCCGAAAATTGGGAATTCGAACTTCGGCATGGCGTGGTGCCGAAAAAAGGCGGAGTGGTCCGGCTATTGGCATATACCAACCATGCCAATATGGGGATTTACCGCGGTGCGATTGCTCAGTTTCAAGAAGGCTTGGTGCCCGTCCCTGAAATCACAAACCATCCCTGGCAGATCACCGGCAAATATGGCTTTGGCGTAAACCTGGAACAGAATCTCACGCAGAACGTCACGGCGTTCGCCCGCTGGGGATGGGACAACGGAAGAACCGAATCATTTGCTTACACGGAGGTTGATTCCACGTTCGTCGCGGGCCTGGGTGTGAATGGCGCGCAATGGCATCGGAAGCAAGACCGTGCAGGTGTGGCATTTGTCTCAAATGGGATCAAGAAAGATCACCAGGAATATCTGGCGGATGGGGGACTTGGTTTCTTGCTGGGCGATGGCGGACTGAACTATGGGCGGGAAAACATCGTCGAGACCTACTACACGGCTCACGTTTGGCGCGGAATCTATATTGCTCCCGGAGTCCAGCATATCAACAATCCCGGCTACAACCGTGATCGGGGGCCGGTGATTGTACCCACGCTACGGTTGCATCTCGAGTTTTGAGCAAGAAAAACTCGCGCTGACTTGCAAGAACGACACGGAAGGGTAGCGAGCAAAATACGATCGCGACTCTCATCGGATCTCTGGGACAGGATCCGCAGTCTGGGAATCTCACCGCGGCACAACAAACCTACAGCGCCTTGCAGCAGGACTTTCTGCAGTTCGCGGGCGGGGCTTCTTCGGACACAGGCAGTTCGAACAGCTCGACGTCGGGCACCACCGGCTTGAACGTCTCGGCTTAAGAAAGGAGCGCTGGAAAGCGGCTTATTTTTTCTGAATTCCTCTGGACGCTTGCGCGAGCCAGCAGAGACAGCTGCGATCAGAGAGAACGCGTGCGCATCAAACTTTCGCGGTCGCCGCTCACATCGTCCCCGCGCAACTCCCGCAAAGCGGACGTCACGAATTCTCCGGCAACTTTTTTGCGCCAGGTCATGTCGAAGTCCGTGTTATCAAGCGGTTTAGCGATGCGCGCCGCGAGAACCGCGGCTTTTGCAATCGAGTCTGCATTCAGCGGCCGGCCAAGCAGCGATTTTGCGGCTTCCGCAGCCACCAACGGCCGCGATGCCGCAGAACCAATCACGATGCGCGCTTCCTCGACAATGCCGTCGGGCGAAATGCGCGCAGCGGCGGCAACCGAAAGCACGGGAAAGTCGAACGAACCGCGCCGACGCAGCTTCCAGTACGTGCTCTTCCATCCATGCAGGGAATCGAGGCGGACTTCGGCAAGAATTTCGTTGGGCTTGCGTTTGAGATAATCCAGACCATCATTGTTGTACAGCTCTTCCAGCAAAACTTCGCGATCGTCATTCCGCGATACGAGACGGACGCGTGCGCCCAGCGCGATGAGCGCCGGGGCCGTGTCCGTGGAAGAAACCGCCACACACTTTGGGCTGCCCGGCGCAACCCAGCACGTGTCGCCGTCCTTTTTCAGGCAGAAGTCGATCGCCTTTCTCCATTCATAATTCTGGTCGTAATAATTGCAGCGCGTATCGAGGCAGAGATTGCCGCCGAGTGTGGCCATGTTTCGAATGTGCGGCGTGGCCACGAGAGAAGCCGCCTGCGCAAGCGCGGTCAATCCATTGCGAAAACGTGCGTCGGCCGCAATCTCCGCAAGCGTGACGCAGGCGCCAAGACGGCACTCTGAAGATTCCAGTTGCATGCGGTTCAGGCTTTCGACCGAACGCAGGCTCATCAGCATTTTCGGGACCTGCTGCCGGCGCTTCATGTTTGGAAGCAGGTCCGTGCCGCCGGCGAGCGGCATGGCCTTTCCGCCTTCGCCGTCCAAAATCCGCGCCGCCTCCTCGATCGTGCGCGGGGCGCGAAATTCGAAAAGAGGCAGGCGCATCATGAGCTGAGCACCTTTTCTTTCTCAGGACGGCGTTTCCCCGGGCGCGGAGCTTCGTTCACCGCGTGGCCATCGCCGCCTTCCCAGGGAGGAGGAACGCGGAGCGGTTCCGGCCAATCGACGTGCGGGAAATGGCTCGGCCCAAAACGAGGTTCGCGGCCAGCCTTTTTTTCCGCGAGCGCTTTCAAGATTTTTTCCGGCGTGATAGGCACTTCATCGATCCTCACTCCCACGGCGTCATACACGGCGTTGGCGACGGCAGGCATAATCGGCAGCAGCGGCCCTTGCCCTGCTTCCTTCGCTCCAAACGGCCCGCGCGGATCAGGTTCCTCGATGAGTTCCGTGAACACCTCCGGCATGTCAAGGGACGTCGGGCTTTTGTATTCGAGCATCGACGGAAATTTGTGGACGAGCGCATGCGAAAGTTTTTTCGGCAGCCTTCGGAACTCCTGCTCTTCCATAAGCGCTTCGCCCAGCCCCATGTAAACGCTGCCTTCCACTTGGCCGCGGACCAGCGGCGGATTCAGCGCGCGTCCAATATCGTGAGTGATCCAGATTTTCGGAACGGCGATCCAGCCGGTGACCGGATTGACGACGACCTCCACGACCGCGGCGGTGTACGAATAGGTCGGCGACGGCCCGACGCCGCCCCCTTTGTAAAGCGCCGGAGATTTCGGCGGAGTGTACGAGCCCATCGTTCCGATCGTGCCGAATCGTGCTTCCGCGATGCACACCGCCTCCGCGAACGAGACACTTTTTTCCAGCGCTGCGGAATCAAAGACGTGTTTCTCCGCGAAACGCAATCTTTCTTTGGGAATTTCCAATTTCTCGGCAACTGCTTCGGCGATCATCGCTTTGCCGCGCTCTGCGGCTTGCAGCGCTGCGTTGCCGGCCATAATCGTTACGCGGCTCGAATACGAACCCAGATCGACCGGCCCCAAATCCGTGTCGCCCGTGAACAAACGAATATCAAACGGGTCCAGCCCCAGAACTTCCGCGACGATTCCCGCGAGTACATCGTCCGAACCCTGTCCAATCTCTGTTGCGCCGCAAAAAACGGCCACGCCGCCGCCGCGATCGAACTTGATGTGCACGCCCGAGTGCGGCATTTTGTTCCAATAAATGGGCAGACCCGCTCCCGTCAGATACGCCGAGCAGGCCAGCCCCACGCCGTGGCCTTCCGGCAGCTTTCGAAACTTATCGTTCCAATTCGAACTTTTCACCACGCGCCGGATGCATTCCTTCAAATTCACCGTGCCGAGCTGAAAAAAATTCGCTGTCACCACGTTCGGAGATTCCGCGATTCGCAAGCGCAACTCCGCGGGATCGAGCGCGAGTTTTTCCGCTATCTTGTCGAGCTGTACTTCCTGCCCGAAGCGCGGCTGCACCGTGCCGTGGCCGCGTTTCGGCCCGCACGGCGGCTTGTTCGTAAAAGTGCGGCAGCCTTGAAACTTGTAGCGAGGAATGTGATACGTCGTCGTTTGCAGCGCGCCGGTATAGAACGTGCTGGCAACGCCGTACGAGCCGTATGCGCCGCCGTCGATCAGCGTTTGCAGATGCATTCCGGTGATCGTCCCGTCTTTCTTCACGCCGGTCCGGAAGTTCATCAGAACGGGATGGCGTCCGCGGTGGCAATAAAAAACCTCCTCGCGCGTCAAACAGATTTTCACGGGGCGGTCGAGCAGAAGCGCCGCTTTAGCGACAACGATTTCATGCTGGAATGGATCGCTCTTACCGCCAAAACCGCCGCCGTTCGGCGTGGCAATCACACGAATATGCGCCGGCGGCATTTCGAGAACTTTAGCGAGCGCGCGATGAAGGTAATGCGGCGTCTGCGTGCTGCTCCAGATGGTCAGCTTTCCGTCCGGGTCTTTTATCGCGACGGAAGCGTGTTGCTCGATGGGGAGATGCGTGTTGCCCTGATAGAAAAAAGTGTCTTCAAAAACTTCATCGGCTTCCACGAAGCCCTTTTCCACATCTCCAAATTCCAGCGAAACGCGCTTGTGAATATTTCCTTCTTCGCCGTAGTCGTGAATGCGCGGCTCGGGATTGGCGAGCGCCTCTTCCGGGTTCGAGATCGTCGGCAAAATCTCGTACTCGACATCGATCAGGTCCAGCGCCTCGAACGCCGTCAGCTCCTCGCGCGCAACTATCGCCGCCACGGGATCGCCGACGTGCCGCACGTGATCCACGCACAGCGCCTGCTCATCCTGGCTGACCGGCAAAATTCCATATTCGATCGGCACGTCCTTTCCGCTCAAGACCAGGTACACTCCGGGATGCGCCGCCGCTCGCGAGACGTCGATCTTCACTATGCGCGCGTGGGGATGCGGCGAACGCAGCAGCTTGCAATAAGCCATTCGCGGCAAAAAAATGTCGTCCGCGTAACGCGTTTGCCCCGTCACTTTGGCGCGCGCGTCCACTCTTCTTCGCGGCACGCCGATGACGCGCAGCTTCACTTCGTCAGGCATTCGCGCACCAGCTCTCGCGCTTCACTGTCCAGCCGCCTTGCTCTCGGCGATTTTGATCATCGCCGCTTCCACAGCTTCGAAAATCTGTTGGTATCCCGTGCAGCGGCATAAATTGCCGGAGAGCGCTTCGCGAATCTGCGCTCGTGAAGGACGGGGATTCTGGTCTAGCAGTGCTTTTGCCGTCACCAGAATCGCCGGCGTGCAATATCCGCATTGCGCCGCGCCGAGATCGGCCAACGCTTCCTGCAGTGGATGAAGCTTCCCGTCCGCGTCAAGGCCTTCAACTGTCAGCACGCTTTTCCTATCGCACTCCAGAGCCAGCAATAAACAGGAGAGCACCGGCGTACCATCCAGCAAAATTGCGCAAGCGCCGCACTCGCCCAGTTCGCAGCCGTGCTTTGTCCCCGTGTGTCCCAGATCCTCGCGCAGCACTTCCAGCAAAGTCTTGTACGGCGCGAAGGAAACATCAGTCTCCTCGCCATTGAGCGTCAGCCGGATGTGCGCCGTTTTTTGCGATTCCGCGGGCAGCCCAATGGTCACAAGTTGTCTAGGCTCCATCTTTAGCTCACCGCTCACTGTTCGTTGTTCATCGCGGAAAAAGCTTCACCGCGTTGTCATATAAAATCTTCCGCTTGGCTTCTGCACCAATCGGCAGCGCATTGAATTTTTCGATGTTTCCCTGAATCGCCGGTACGCCCGGCCCCGGCCAATCCGTTCCCCAGAGCACCTTGTCGGCGATGTCTTCGATGCGCGGAAAATATTCCATCAATTTCTGCGGCGGTATCCCGGAAATGTCCATGTACATATTTTTATGCCTGCGCACCAAGAAGAACGCCTCGTTCATCCACAGCGGCCTTCCGCCGTGAGCCAAAATCACCACCAGGTTCGGATAATCAATGCTCACGTCGTCGCAGAGCATCGGCTGTGCGTGCAGGTTTCGCGCGCCGGGGAAAATCGAAGTCCCCGTATGAATCATCACGGGCATTCCGTTGGCCTGCGCGCGCTCGTAAATCGCCGCCAGATCGCGATTGCCATCCATATACGAATTCGGCGTCAGCACCTGATGCGAAGGATGCAGCTTGATCGCGCGAATTCCGATTTTTGCCATGCGATCCACTTCCGCGCCGCAGTCCGGCACCGTCCCCGGCAAGACGCCGCCAAACGCAATCAGACGGTCCGGCGCCGCGCTGCAATATTTCGCGCTCCAGTCGTTCACCTCCGGCGTGAAGCCGATGATTTTCGGCGCGACGTAATTAATCAGCCCCGCGCGCTCGATCCCCAGGCTGTCCAGCAGCCCCAAAAACGCCTTGGGATCCGAACAATACCGTTCCACTTCCGCAAAATCTTTACGGGTGCTTTTCATCAAACCCATCGCCGCGGGCGTCATCATGTAGTACGGCATGATGTGAATGTGGATATCGATGATGGGCTGCACGAAGTTGTGTCCTCAGCAAAACGAGATGAATGGCATTGCGCTAGTTAAAGCGCACGTACTCAAAATCAATCGGCTTGCTGTTGATCCCTCGAACTGGCGGCGCAATCCAATTCGCAAACTTTCCCGGCTCCACGACGCGCCCGGTCATGAGCGACTGCACGAACTTCTGGTCCTCTGGGCTGGGCAGCCATTCGTGCTCGTGCTTCTGCCACTCTTCCGCGCGCAAGAGATCTCCGCTCGGGCTGATGGGGTGCCCCGCCAAATTTCCGATGGCGCGATGAAAGCCTTTGTGTGGCAGCGTCAGTTTGAAGGGGATGCCCGCTTCGTCGATCACGCGCTGCCAGCGCGCGACGCCGTCGGCGATCTCCTCGATGTAGTCGTCGCGCAATCGCTCGTTCAAGGCCGTCAAAGCCGGAACATTCTTCTTGACGATTTTACCGCCGATCACTTCGTAGACGGGATACTCCGCCTCACTCAGCAGGTGGTCGTCGTCCAGCTTCGTTTCGCGAAAGCGTCCTTTCAGCCCGCTCGTGAAATAATTCGCCGCGTTTGAAGAAACATCCGAGCCGTACAGATCCAGCGTCACGCTGTAATGAAAATTCAAGTACCTCTGGATGGTCTGCAGATCGATCACGCCCATGGCCCGCACTTGCGCCGGATCTTCCAACCTATTTTCTTTCATCACTTCGCAGGTGCGTTTGATGATGCGCGTGACGCCCGTCTCGCCCACGAACATGTGGTGCGCCTCTTCCGTCAGCATAAAGCGGCACGTCCTGGCCAGCGGATCGAATCCAGACTCAGCCAGAGCGCACAATTGAAATTTGCCGTCGCGGTCCGTAAAAAACGTGAACATGTAAAACGCCAGCCAGTCCGGCGTCGGTTCATTAAACGCGCCAAGGATGCGCGGATTATCCGCGTCGCCGGACCGCCGCGCCAGCAGCGATTCCGCTTCCTCGCGCCCGTCGCGCCCAAAATAGCGGTGCAACAGGTACACCATGGCCCACAAATGCCGCCCTTCTTCCACATTCACTTGAAAAATATTTCGCAGGTCATACATCGATGGGCACGATGCGCCCAGCAGGCGCTGCTGTTCCACCGAAGCCGGCTCCGTATCCCCCTGCGTCACGATCACGCGACGCAACGTCGACCGATATTCCCCCGGGACTTCTTGCCAAGCGGGCTGCCCTTTGTGGGTTCCGAAATTCACTTGGCGCTCCGCGTCGCGCGGCTGCAAAAAAATTCCCCAGCGATACTCCGGCATCTTCACGTAGTCAAACTGCGCCCACCCATCCGGTTCCACGCTCGTCGCCGTGCGCAGATACACGTCGTAATTGTGGCTCTCGTTTGGGCCCATGTCGTACCACCAGCCCATGTACGCGGGCTGCCAGTGCTCCAGAGCGCGCTGCAAGCCGCGGTCTCGGCCCAAGTCCACATTGTTTGGAATTTTTTCGGTGTAATCGATCATAGCTTTCTCCGTGTCGGGCCATTTTTTCGCGATGCCCCTTCTTTTCTCGAACGACACTCGCTAGACTCGGCGAAGGCCGCTCTTCGCTCGGCTTTTCAAACTCGTTCCCAGTTGAATTTCACTGGCGCGCCGGTTCCGTAAACTTTCAACGCTCCGTTTGTTCCCACCGCGTTTGGACGAATGAAAATCCAATTTTGCCAGGCCGAGAGGCGCCCAAAAACACGCGTCTCGAGCGTTTCGTTTCCGCCAAAACGCAAATTCGCCTCGAGCCCCGTCAGCGCGTCCGGCGAAAGCGCCGCGCGCGATTCCAGCGCCTGGCGAATTTCGTCTTCCCAATCCAAGTCGTCGGGCGCAGCCGTCACCAGGCCCGCTTCCATCGCATCGCGAGCCGTCAGTTTTTTCCCGATCAGTTTCCGCAGATTTTCAACCCGCTCGGCATCGCCATAAAACCGACCCGCCAAGCGCGAGAGATGATTCACCATCGGCAAGGCGCCAAAATTCATATTCGAAAGCATTACCGTCGCCGGCTCGCCGTCCTGTGCGTCGCGCATGTAGATCCGATCCGCAGCCAGCGCCAGCTCGAGCAGCGTGCCCGCGAAGCACGAACCCGGCTCGATGATCGCGTACATCGAGCGCGAAGAGACGTCCAGCCGCGCGAACGTCCTCCGCATCATCCCCAGAACTTCGCGCACGAACCAATTGTCTTGCTGATCCAAAATAAATTCGTCGGCCGCCAGAACGTCGTTGGGATTCCCCATCGTCTTGAGGATCCACAAGCCCAGCTCCAGCTCGCTCGTTCGCAGCGTCAGGATGGCGTCATCGAGTTCCCGCGCCATCTGCAGCGGCCACCATCGTGCGCCCGCCGCGAGCGCACCGTCGATCGCGTTCGCCGGTGCGGACTCCGGCGCCCGGATCGTCAACGTCACCGTGCGCGCCTCGCGATTCCATTTTGCGTCGACGAATTCGTAATGCAGTCCGGCTTCATCCACCGTCCTCTGCAGCGGCGTCAGCGCCACACCTTTCGAGTTCGCAGGCCGGTCGCTCTGTTCCGCCAGTAGCAAAGCGCGTTGCTTTACATGCTCCGCGAACTGCTGCGGCTTCACCACCTCATCCACCAGCCGCCAATCCTTGGCCCTCTGCCCGCGCACCCCGTCCGGATTTGTGCAGAACATGTCCGCATAATCCCGCCGCACCTTTCTTTTGTCCGTCACACGGGTCAAGCCGCCCGTCCCGGGCAGCACGCCCAGCAACGGAAGCTCCGGCAGGCTCACTGCCGACGAGCGGTCGTCCACCAAAATAATTTCGTCGCACGCCAGCGCCAGCTCGTAGCCGCCTCCCGCGGTCGTTCCATTGCATGCCGCGAGGAATTTCAATCCGGAGTGCGCGCTCGAATCTTCGATCCCATTTCTAGTTTCATTCGTGAACTTGCAGAAATTGACTTTCCACGCGTGCGAAGAGAGACCCAGCATGTAAATGTTTGCGCCCGAACAAAAAATGCGGTTCTTCCCGCTGGTGATAATCACGGAGCGAATTTCCGGATGCTCGAAGCGGATTCTTTGGAGCGCGTCATGTAATTCGATATCCACGCCCAGATCATAGGAATTCAGTTTTAATTTGTAGCCCGGCCGGATTCCGCCGTCTTCCGCCACGTCCATCGTCAGCGTCGCCACGGGTCCGTCGAACGCCAGTTTCCAGTGTTTGTACTGGCTCGGCTCCGTCCGGTAGTCCGGCGGTTCCAATTTGGATGAGATCTGTTCTGCTGCGGCCACGTCCACTTGCCCCTCCTGCGCCTAATTCGTTTGCAATGCGGCTTTCAATTCCGCAAAGCTTTCGTCCACGGAATGGCCCGAAGTGTCCAGGTACAAGTCCGCTTTGCGGTAAAGCGGTTCGCGCGCCTCGAGTATCCTGCGCAAATCGTCCATCGCTTGTGGGCTGCCGCCCATCACTCGAAGATCGCCCTGCGCAATCACGCGCGCCATGTATTCCTCTGGCCGCGCTTTGATCCATACGGTGTAACAACTCGAAAGCAGAAAGTCGTACGTCTCTTTTTCAGAAACGACGCCGCCCCCCACGGAAAGTATCGCGTGCTCGTGTTCGCGAAGGGCGCGCTCGAGCAAACGCTTCTCGATCTCGCGATAGCCGGTTTGACCGTAGAGCGCGAAAATTTCTCCGAGCGGCATGCCCATATCTTTTTCAATTTCGCGGTCCAGCTCGAGGAAGGAAACATTCCATTCAGCGCCCAGCTTCGCTCCCAGAGTCGTTTTGCCCGCGCCGCGGATCCCGATCAGCGCCACGCGCTTGCGCCGCGCTTTTTCTTCGTCTCCAAAATCGCGCATCAAGCGAAACATCGCTTCTTCTATGCGATGAGCTGGCAGCCGTTCCAGAAATCGTTGTATCAGAAGCTTTTCATGCTGGGTTTCTGTTTCCGGCGAGAACAATTCCGCGAGGGTAACATGCAGCGCGCCCGCGATTCGCCGCAAAAGCACGATCGATACGTTTCCTTCGCCCGCTTCGAGCTGCGCAAGGTGCCGCTCCGAGACGTCCGCCTCGTGTGCCATCATTTTTCGCGTCAGGGCACGCCGGCTCCGCAGTTCCCGCACGCGCTTGCCGAGAAAAAATAGAAAATCCCCATTCGAAAATTCCGAAGCGCGGTTCGTGGCAGCCCGCTTCGACCCCCGCGCGCTGACCGTTCCTTTCGCCTCGCCGGGGAAGTTCACCGTCTTCGAATTAGCGCTCGTTTGCATATCCTGCGCAGTCTTAAACTCACATGCAGTATATCGCAGAATTCCAGGGATGGAATTGGAAATTTGGGCACTCGTCTCGGCTGCACGGAATCGATAAATCAGGGGTTTCTGTCGTATGCTAAGGTTATATACGTCTGTACTTTAGGCCGGAATGGCGTGATGGACCATTCGCGCTCTCCCGCCGCATTTCCGCTCGATATGCAGTATCATGCGTGTGGTGGTCGCTCGCCGCTAAGTCTCGACCGGAGAATCGCTCGGGATTCAGGCTGTGCCTTTCGTCCTCTGCTCCTGCATCTCCCGCAACTTGAATCGCTGCAATTTCCCTGTAGCCGTCTTTGGAATCTCCGAAAGAAATTCGATCCACCGCGGCCGC
The DNA here is from genome assembly GCA_963715795.1 of uncultured Acidobacteriota bacterium. Lineage (GTDB taxonomy): Bacteria > Acidobacteriota > Terriglobia > Acidiferrales > UBA7541 > Acidiferrum. The sequence continues at coordinate 73,470 of OY970275.1, forward strand.
TTGTAACCGCCGATTTTTTGCCCCACCAATTCCTGGAGTTCCTGCGCGAGCTGCTTGCATGGCGTGGCCTCGGAGTTCAAAACGACATACGCGGCCGGTTTCGTAAGGCCATCTTGATCCTCGCGAGCGACGACCGCCGCTTCGCGCACCGCCGGATGCGCGATCAGAGCGCTCTCCAACTCCGCCGGACTCAGCCACTGCCCGTTGACCTTGAACAGATCGTTGGCGCGCCCGGCGTACCAAAAATAGCCCTCTTCATCCTGATAGTATTTGTCGCCCGTATGGAACCAGCCCCCCGCAAACGTCTCAAGAGTTTTTTCGGGCTTGTTCCAGTAGCACGCACACGTCGAGTCGCCCTTGATCAAGAGATCCCCGATTTCGTTTGGCGTCACGTCGTTGCCGTGCTCGTCAACGAGCCGGGCTTCGTAGCCCGGAATGATTTTTCCGCTCGAACCCGGCTTGGCTTCGCCCGGCCGATTTGCGATGACCATTTGCAAAGTTTCTGTCGAGCCGAGCGAATCCAGAATTTCAACTCCGAAGCGTTCTTTGAATCGCTGAAAAAGCGGCGCGGGAAGCGCCTCGCCCGCCGAGATGGCGTGGCGCACGCTCGAGAGATCGAATTCCCGTCCATCCTCCCGGCAGTAGGCCAGCAAGGCCGCAAAATTCGTGGGCACGGAAAAAAACAGCGTAGGCCGATAGCGCTCGATACCCGCATAAATACTGGCTGGAATGGGCCGTACCGGATCAAGAATCGTCGTCGCGCCACAGCCCAGCGGAAAGTAGCCCGCGTTTCCAAGCCCGTACGCAAAAAACAATCGCGCGACGCTGAAACAGCGGTCGTTTTCGTTCATTCGCAAAATGCCCTTGGCGTATAACTCCGTGCACACCACCATGTCGCGATGAAGATGCACGCAACCCTTTGAAGCTCCCGTGCTTCCCGAGGAGTACAGCCAAAATGCCGGTCCGTCTTTGTTGGTCGGCGCCGCCGTCATTTCCGGAGACGCGGAGTTCATCAAGTCGCGCAATCTCTTGTGATTTCCGGCGGGTTCGCCGGCCGCTTCGGCAGGACCAGCAACAACGATTTCGCGCAAATACCGAGGTTCTTCGCGCGGAATCGATTGCAAATGCGGCAGCAGAGCTTCGCTGACGAGGGCGATCCGCGCGCCGCAGTCGTTCAGAATATATTCGAGGTCCTGCGTTCTCGCTTGTGTGTTGGTGGGGACGGCAACAGCGCCGGCTTTTATCGCGCCAAAAAAAGAGTAGAGGAATTCCGGCGTATCGAGCAGCAGCAAAAGCACGCGCTCTTCGGGGCCTACGCCAAGTTCGAGAAGGGCATTCCCGGCGCGGTTGGTACGTTCCAAAAGCTGCCGATACGTGACGCACTCGTCGCCGCATTCAATCGCGATTTTTTCGCCGCGTCCTTCCTCGACGTTCCGGTCCACGAAAAAGGTAGCGACATTGAATGTTTCCGGCAATCTGATCAAGGCCTTGGCCGCCTCCTGCCGGTTTGTGCGGAGATCTGGAACTTTCTACAGCCATAGCGCAAACGAGCGGGAGTATAGCACGGTCAAATTCGCCGTACTCCACCGAGCGAAGGCATGACTTGTATCTTGGGGGACAGATTCTTCAGCCCCGCTTCCGCACTTCCATTCAAGACAGCAAAGGTGAGCCTGCAAAGTGGACAGCCGAACTGAACAGTCGAAGTGAACAGCAGAAGCATTCAAGGAACGTGGCCCGAAACCTTGTCTCGGATTTTGCGGAAGATGGCCGCAGCGTGATCCAGCTTGCAACCGCCGCGGCCACTCGTCTTTAGTTCTCGCTTGCTGGACCGAATACTGCGCGCAGCTTCGAACTCCCTACTCGGCGCGGCCTCCGAAGAGCCTCAGCACGACGCCGGTGGAAATCCAATAATTGTTTTGCACCGAGTTCACGCCGAACGAAGTCCGGTAGTAGTCCACGTCAAACAACCGGATATCCCAGTGCCGCGACGGGTGCATATCCAATCCGCCTCCGGCCTTGAACGAAAGTGTCGCGCCCGAGGATGCCGAGTAGCCGCCAGCGCCGCTCACGGTTGTTTTTTCGTCCGACCCGCCCACTAGCCCTTCCACGAAAGGCGTCAGGCCCCATCGGCTGTGAATGCGCCGGAAGAACCGCGGTCCATAGTGATTTCCATAAATCACATTCTTTGTGTCGCCCGCGGACTGGAAGCTGTAGCTGGTATCCGCGACGATCTGCAGCCACGGTTTCACGTTCCATCCAAAAGACCCCATTGCGCCGTTGAAATTCGTCCCGTTGCTCGCTCCGCCAAAGCGCGCAAAAGAATAGCCGCCGTAGAGTTCAAACAAAGGGGCCGTTCGAACATTCGGGCGCGGTTTTTCCCATGTTTCAACCCTGTCGGCAGGCTTGATGGGCGCGGCCGGCGGAAGTGGTGCCGGTTCGGGCTGTGGCGCTGCTTCCGGCTGTGCCGCCGCTGGCTGCGGTTCTGGCTGAGCAGCCGGACTTGCCTCCGCGACCATCACCTTCGCTTCAGTCTGTTTCGTATTCGAGTCCGCCGAATCCGTCGCCGCTGCGGTCGATGAAGCCTCTGCAGACGGCGCCGCAGGCGTGGCCGCTGCCTCCGGCGTAGCGCGTGTTTGAGCAGGAACTGCATCGGCAGACGTGGCCTGCGGCACAGCGGGCGTGGACGAAGTCGGTTGCGCTGCTGTCGGTGCCGCTTCCGTCGCGCCAGCCGCAGGCGCAGTCGTATTCGCTGCCGACGAAGCGGACGCCGGTGCACCTGCCGCCGTCGGACTTGTCGCTGCCGACGTGCTCAACACCACTTCCGGCGCAGCCTTCTCTGCGGGCGCATTCACTGCAGCCGTAGGTTGAGGCGCTGCAACTGCCGCCGGAGGTGTTGACACTGCTGCCTGAGTTTGTGCCGGCGCTTCCTCCGTAGCCTGTGTCTGCCCGGGAGCCGCAGCCGGTTCCGCATCAAGCGGAGGCGTTCGCGGAATCTTCGTTTTTTCCGTCGCCATTTCTAACGTGGGAGCCTGCTGCGCCGGTGGTTGCACCGCGCGCGGTGCAGTCTGAGGCACCACCTGTTGCACCGACGTCACCCCATGATCCACCGCAATAAGATTCGAATAGATGTAACCGACTTGTCCGTCTCTCGTTTGAATCCGCGAGAAATAAAATCCGTAAACCAAAATCGTGAATCGCTCGTTGCACGCCAAACTCGCCACCGTGTCTGGAGTTTTTCTGGGCTTTGCGAAAACAGGCGTGTTATCCGAGTGCGCCGAGCAGTCGACGTACCCCACGTCGTCCGCCCACGCCCCTGACGCCCCAAGCATGCACAGCGCCGCCAATACAAGGATTCGCTTACGCAACATCGCCCCTCCTCAGCTCGAGGCCTTCCCCGGGCCTTTGACTAGCGTACCTAGTCCGGCGACGCGTTCGTCAGATGGACGGAAGGTCAGTCTGTTCCAAAGTGGCACTGACCCAAGGGCCGGGGTGTCCCTCCCCCATCGAAAAGTTAGGGATGGTTGCTGCCTCCCGGAGGGAAGTGATACTGTCGCGGGCTGACTCAGGCCCCCCTTTCGCTCTGGAAGTCTCCCGCCTGACCAGAAAGCGAAAGAATTGCCTGGACGCAACCTGAATTCACAAATACCGAGATTCAAGTAAGGAGGTCCGCCAACATGAAGAACGTCCGGCGACAAATACAGCAGTTGGAACTTCAATTGTCTGCATTCGCGATGGCGTTCGCGCTGCTTCCCCTGCCGATTGCGGCCGACGAAGGCATGTGGACCTTCGACAATCCGCCGACGAAATTACTGCAGGAAAAATACGGCTTTACGCCCACCAAAGCCTGGCTCGACCACTTGCGTCTCGCCAGCGTGCGCTTCAATGACGGCGGTTCAGGTTCCTTCGTGAGCCCTCACGGCCTGACGCTGACGAATCATCACGTGGCCCTGGGCCAGCTCCAGAAAGTCTCAACGCAGCAGAAAGATTACGCGAAGGATGGCTTCTACGCGAAGACCGAAGCCGAAGAAATGAAGTGCCCCGACCTCGAGCTCAACGTCCTCGAATCCATGGAAGACGTCACCGCCCGCGTGCAAGGCGCGCCCAAGCCCTCCATGAGCGATGCCGAAGCCCTGAAAGCCCGCCAAGCCGAAATCGCCAAAATTTCCGAAGAGAGCCTCAAATCCACCGGCCTGCGTTCCGACGTTATTCCCCTTTATCAGGGCGGTGAATACTGGCTCTATCGCTACAAAAAATACACCGACATCCGCCTGGTCTTTGCGCCCGAGCAACAAATCGCTTTCTTCGGTGGCGACCCCGACAACTTCACTTATCCGCGCTACGATCTGGACTTCGCTTTATTCCGCGTCTACGAAAATGACAAGCCCATCGATACGCCCAACTATTTGAAGTGGAACTCCCAGGGCGCCGCGGAGAACGACCTGGTATTCGTCTCCGGCAATCCCGGTTCGACTTCGCGGATGGACACCATCGCTCAAGTCAAGAGCTGGCGCGACTCCAGCCTGCCGTTCCTGCTGAAATATCTGAATAACGATGTGGATGTCCTCGATAAATATTCCGCAAGAGGAGAAGAGCAGAAGCGACAAGCCGCAACGCAGATTTTTTATATTCAAAACACGCTGAAAGTTTTCAAAGGCGAGCGCGAAGGCCTTCTGGATAAAGACCTGATGGCCAACCTCGAAAAAAAGGAAGCGGATTTTCGCGCCAAAGTGGACGGTAACCCGGAATGGAAAAAAGCCTACGGCAGCGCATGGGATGAAATCGCGGAGGCCACCAAGAAGTTCGACTCTCGCTTCAAGCAGTTGGTCTTGTGGCGGTTCTCTCAAGCCCCGATGGCGGGTAACGCGCTCACCATCGTGCAGTACGTCGCCGAAGTGAAAAAGCCGGACGCCCAGAGGCTCGAAGGCTTCCACCAAGCGGGGCTCGATTCGCTGCGCTTCCGTTTGCTGTCGCCTGCGCCCTCTTATCCGGAGATGGAAAAGGCCATGCTGATCGAGCATCTGCGGGAAATTCACGAAGAGCTGGGTCCCAAGGATCCCTTCGCAGCCGCGATTCTCAATGGAAAGCCCATCGAACATGCCGTCGATGACCTCTTCGCCACGACAAAAATGGCCGATCCCGCGTTCCGCAAGTCGCTCCTCGAAGGCGGCGAAGCGGCGGTCGCTGCTTCCACCGACCCCATGATCCAAATGGCGCGGCGAATCGATCCGCTCGAGCGCGAAATCGTGAAATGGCGGGAGGACGAGGTCGAGAGTGTCGAGACCACTGCCGGAGAAAAACTCGGCAAAGCGCGTTTCGCGATTTACGGCAAGTCCACCTATCCGGATGCCACGTTCACCCTGCGTCTTTCCTACGGCACGGTGAAGCGTTATCCAATGAACGGCACAATTGCGCCGCCGGTCACTACTCTTTATGGGCTATACGACCGTTCCTTCAGTTTTGATGGCAAGCCTCCGTTCGACTTGCCGAAGCGCTATCTCGCTGGCCGCAGCAAGCTGGACCTTTCCACGCGCTTCAACTTTGTGAACACCTGCGACATTATCGGCGGCAATTCGGGTTCGCCGGTCGTCAACCGCCAGGGCGAACTTGTCGGCCTGATTTTTGATGGGAACATCGAGAGCCTAGTCAGCGACTACGTTTATGACGGGGCCAGGAGCCGTGCCGTCGCCGTGCACACGGCGGCCATGATGGAAGCCTTGCGAAAACTCTACGATGCCGGCGCACTCGCGGACGAACTCGAAGGAAGTCCCGCGAATTAATCGCAAGCCGAAGAGTTCGGTTCAGACCATATCCAATGGGGCGGCAACGCACGCCGCCCCCTATAGCCCTCAACTGGCCGGCCCCTTCAGAAATGCACGACTGCGCTAATGGAAATGCGTGTGCAGTTCGAGGTCTCGCCAGGCGTACGGATCCCGATGTAATCCAACTGCGGACGCAAAGACAGGTGTGGAAGAACGCTCAAGTCCACTCCGCCCCCGACGCTATACGCGAAATTCGTGTCAGAACCCCCGCCATTTCCAAACGCCAGATGCCCGGCGCCCACAAGGAACTGCGCGAATGGCGTGATTTTGGTCGGGTTGCGGAAATTGATCCGCGGGCCGAAGAGAAAAGTGTACGTGTTTAGCGACACGCCGCCGGGCGAAGCGTGATACGCGCCGACATCGCCGACGATTCCTACATACGGCAGGGGGTTATACGCCACGGAGCCGCTGATGCCGTTCTGATTGAGGCCGTCGGAGCCACCAAGTCGGAAATAGGAATAGCCGGCCGAAGCATCAAAGGAAGACTGGGCGCGCGACGGCAACGCGAAGATGGCCATCGCCAAGCTAAGCAGGAGCAGGCGTTTCATGGAAGTTGTGTCCTTTCGTGCGTGATTGAGAGTTGAAAAGCCGAGCCCGAAGGGCGCGGTGAGGGCAGGGTGGGAAGCCGTCCCCAAAGGCTCACTCTAGTTTGAGGCAGGCCGAGCCAGGATGGTTGGAAAGGAAGCGCGCGCAGTTTCCTCGCAAGCAACAGCGCGTCGGCAGACGTGCAGGCATTAGATGGACAGGCAAAAAGATTTATCGTGCCAGGGCTTGCGCGGGCACCGCCGCGTCGAGCGTCTTCATCAAATCCAGAATCGTCCGCGCGACGCCCTCATCGCCCACGCTGGTGTTGATCATCGCGTGATACACATCGCGGTCGGGCCATTGCACGTGGAAATATCTCTGGATGAAATCGGCGCGCTCTCGATCGACGGTATCCACGCGCTCTTCCGCTTCCTTCAGGGTTTTGCCGCGCGCCAGCAGCCGCCGGACTTTATCTTCTCGCGGCGCGTAGAGAAACACGCGCAAGGTATCCTCGCGGTTTCGCAGAAAATGTTGCGATCCTCGTCCCACAATCACGGAGTTGCCTCGTTTCGCCGCGTGCAGCACCACGCGCTCCGTGAACTTGAGAATGCTTTCGCTGTCCACCACATTCAACTTGTGCGCATTCAAGCTTCCTTCATAGCTTCCCCGCAAGAACGACTTGAACAGCCGGTAATAAAGTGGGTCCGTTTTTTCCTCCCGTCCCTCGACGACAGACTTCGGGCAATTCGCGAGCTTGGCGATCTCTTCCGTCAGCAACTGGTCCCAAAGCTTCCAGCCCAGCTCTTTGGACAAATGTTCCGCGATTTCCCCGCCGCCGCTTCCGTACTCGCGCTCAATCGTTAGAATTTTGATCATGAGAGAACCCTACACTTGCCCATCCTTTACGCCTTCCTCGGCCCATTATTCCACTTTGTTCATCCGGCTGCCAATTCGCCCCCGCCGCCGGGGTCGTTCTTCTTCAAAGCAAAGGCCAGTACGAACATAATCGCCGACACCACGGCGAGGACCATGAAGGTGTCAATATAGGCGAGCGTGGTCGATTGCGCTTGTACGCTTTGGTAAATCCGGGCGTAAGCCTGCATCTGGGCGTCATGTGCGCTGAGACCGGAATGAGCTATCTGCTGGGAGAGGCCGCTGACGGAATTTTGGAAATTAAAGCTCCCGGGTCTGGCATTTTCGACCAGCCTGGCCTGATGGAATTGCGAGCGTCGCGCAATCACTGTCGTGACCATCGAGGTTCCCACGCTGCTTCCCATGTTGCGCATGAAATTTACGATTCCCGCCACTGCATTATTTTTTTCCGGCGCAATTCCGATGTAAGCCACCAGCGTGATCGGCACGAACAGGAACCCTATGCCAATCACTTGAAAGATGCGAAGCCAGGTCGCCGCGCTGAAGCTGATCCGCAAGTCTATTCGCTGCGTCGAGTAGTACATGGCGATAGCCAACGACAGCCATCCGAACGCGATGAGGTATCGTGCCTGGATTTTCGTCGACAACTTGCCCATGAGGGGCATTTCGAGAAGCACGACAAGGCCGCCTGCCGACAGCGCAAATCCGGCTAGTTCCGAAGTGTAGCCCACCAGCGTCTGCAGGAATAGCGGCATCAGCACAAGGCTGCTGAAAAGCATGACCCCGAACATGAAAAACATCAAGTTCGAGCTGGCAAAATTGAAATTCTTGAACATCCGTACGTCGATAATCGGCGCTTTGTGGTACCACTCCCAAATCACCAGCGAAATCAAACACACCGTGGCGATGACAATAAGGGTCGTTATGAAATGTGAACCGAACCAGTCATCTTCCTGGCCCTTGTCCAGTAAAACTTGCAACGCACCAACGCCGACAGCCAGCAAACCGATACCAATATAATCCAGCTTGATCCCGGCCCTCTTGAGGCGGCTTAGATAGGGAGGGTCTTCGACAAAACTCTGCACTAGGAGCAACGTGAGGATGCCAACCGGCAAATTGATAAAGAAAATCCATCGCCAGGAATAATTGAAGGTGATCCACCCGCCCAGCGTCGGGCCGATGGTGGGAGCGCTCACGGCGGTGATGCCATATAAAGCGAAGGCCAGGCCTCGCTGTTCAGGCGGAAAGGTATCCGCCAGAATGGCCTGAGCCATCGGCTGCAAGCCGCCGCCGCCCGCGCCTTGCAAAATGCGAAAGAACAGGAGTACGCCGAGAGTCGGGGCAAAGCCGCAGAGCAAAGAGCTCAGGGTAAACACAGCTAGACAGGCCATGAAAAAACGCTTGCGTCCCACGGCCCCGGCGATCCAGCCACTCATCGGCAGAATGATGGCGTTTGAGACCAGGTACGAGGTCAGCACCCACGTGCTCTGATCGTTGCTCGCTCCTAGATTTCCGGCAATGTAGGGCAGCGCTACGTTAGCGATGCTCGTGTCCAGCACCTCCATGAACGCGGCCATGGCCACAATCACGCCGATCAGCCACGGGTTGAACTTGGGCCGCCAAATTTCCTGGTCGAGCGTGAGCGCTGCGGTGCTCATCTAATTCAGGTAGACGTCGGGAACCACGTTCATTCCCGGCCTGAGCTGGTGATCGCGATTTTCACCCGGATCAAGCACGATCTTCACCGGTATCCTCTGCACGATTTTCACGTAGTTGCCTGTGGCGTTTTCCGGCGGGAGCAAGCTGAAGAGCGGCCCCGTGGCTCCCGCTATGCTGTCCACATGCCCCTTCAGAGTCTTGCCCGTCGAATCCACATGGATTTCCGCACGTTGTCCAACGCGCATGTGCTTTAGCTGCGTTTCCTTGAAATTGGCCGTCACCCACACTTCTTCGAGAGGAACCACGGTGAGGAGCTGCTGGCCTGCTTGCACGTTCAGCCCGACGACGACCGTCTTGTTCACTTCCCCCGAGACCGGCGCGACAATTTTCGTGTACTGCAAATTTAGCTGAGCTTGTTCCAGCGCCGCGCGCTTTTCCTCCACGTCAGCGATCGCCGCACGCACACGCGCTTTGGTCGAAGACACTTGCTGCGGCCCGGTCTCTGCATATTGATGGTTGGCGTCCGCTTGCACCAGGCGGCTCTGCGCCTGCTCCACGAATTGTTCCGCTGCGGATTCGTTGGCCTTCGCCGCAGCCACCGCTGCCGTGCTGGACTTGGCCGCCGCAAGCGCTTGATCGTAAATCTGCGCGGCCACTTCCCGTTTATCAACCAGCAATTTATACCGGTGCAGGTCGTCTTGCGCCCTCACGTCGTTGGCTTCGGCCTCATCGAGTTGCGCGTGAGCGGCGGTGAACTGCCGCTGCGCGGCAATGATTCCCGCGTCTGCGTTCACGATGTCGGATGAGGTGGACTTCAACTGGCTCGAAGTGTTCACCGAGGTAATCGGCACGGTGATGTTCAGCGCTTGCGCCGTCGCTTCCGCGCTGTCCAGGCTGGCTTGCGCCTGTGCGACCGCTACTTCGTAGTCTTTCGGGTCGATCTCAACCAGCACCGTTCCTTTCTCGACCCACTGGTTGTCCCCCACGTTTACTTTCACCACGTACCCCGAAATCCGCGCACTCACGGGATACAGGTGCACATCGGCCTGCGCGTCGTCCGTAGATTCATAACTGCTGAGGTAGCGCCACAAGAACAGCCCGCCGACCAGCACCACAACGATGATCACCGCCACGATCGCGAACGTCTTGCGCTTCTTTCGGTTCCGGTAGGACGGCGTGGTATACACCGTGTCCTTCAGCGGCGATGGATCGATCGGAGTTTCTTTGTCAGCCTCGGGCACCGAACGGGGTGGGTTCTCTTCGGCCATTTTCATTGTCCTCTAAAGTAGTCTTTGACGCCCTCTTCCGCGACACCCAGGGCGCGAGCCAGGGAGATTTTTGCAAAGTTGAAGCTATAGAGACTGGAAATATATTGTTCGTGCGCGCTCGCGACCGCTTCCTGCGACTGCACCACTTCCACCGTGTCCGTAACTCCAGCGGTAAAACGGTCGCGCGATTGCCTCAGAGTCTCCTCGGCCAGATCGATGTTGCTGCGCGCCACTTTCACCAAATCCGCCGCCGACTGCAGGTTCAACAGCGCGGTGCGCACGTCGGAGTCGATTTGCGCGCGAAGATTGTCCAGCCGCTCGCGGGCCTGCTCGAGCCTGGCATCCGCCTGCAAAACGTCTCCATGAACGCTGCCTCCCTGAAAGATGGGAATCGAAAGCGTCCCGCGCACGTCGAAAACTTGCGTCGCCGTCGAGAGATGCGACCCACCCTTGCCATAGTCCGCGTTAAACGAGAGCGAAGGCAGGTATCCCGCCGCCGCCGCTTTTCTCGAGAATTCCGCCGCCCGCACATCGGTCATCGCCGCCAGGTAATCGGAGCGTGAGGCGTAAGCGCGTTTCAGCGCCTCATCGATGGTGATGCTCTCAAATGGGTGGTACGGCGATTTGTCTGTGATCTCAAATTCCTGTCCCGGAGTGAGCCCGATCACGCGCGCCACGGTTAGCTTCTGGATCGCGAAATTGTTTTTCGCTTGAATCAGTTGCTGCTCGCGCGTTTGCAGTTCCACCTTCGCTCGCAAGCCATCGATCTCGGGCGAAGTGCCCGCGTTAACCTGGTCCGTGGCCTGATCGAAGAGTGCTTGCGCCGTTTTGACTTGCGCTTCCGCGGTTTCGATGCGCGCCTCGTCGGCGATCGCTTGCAAATACGTGTAGCCTACGGCGAGCACCACAAGATCGCGCGCATCTTTGAAAGAATATTCCGCGGATTTCAAGTTCTGGCTGGCCGCACGCGAATTGTTGATCGATTTCCAGTCGAACAGCGATTGGTTCACGCTCACTCGCGCGTCAAAATAGGAAAAAGGGCCAAGAGACGGAGGAATTCTCATTCCTCCAAGGCTGGTTAGGCCGAGCTCAGGGAGGTTAACCTCGGAAGCTGTCACCGCGGGCGCCGCCGCCACGTGGGGCAGCAGCGCGCTCAATTGCTGCCAGCGCTCTCCGCGCGCGGAGCGAATTCCTTCATTCGAGAGCAGCAGCCCGAGATTTTGTTTCAGTCCGCGCGTGATGGCATCCTGCAAGGAAAGTGGCAAGATTCCCGGAACCGGCTTTGCCGGCACGCTGCCCGAAAATGGGCTCACTCCCGAAGTTCCGGGGATCGGTCCGCCTGGCGTGCTCGCGCCGGATCCTGATTCACTTTGTCCGAAGCATGCGGCTGCCCCGAAAAATAAAATTCCGGTCAGCAAAATTGCGCGGCCCGGTCCGTAACTGAGCTTCAAGAGAGCCTCCTTGCCTCGAAATCTTGCTAAACAACGCTTCGGCAGTGAATTTTGCGTTCTTGCTGCTTCATTGGCTGACCGCCGTTTTCTGCCGGACAGTTTTGGATGCGTCAGCAAGAGTGAGAGACACATCTATTTTCCGCAGATCAGGTCCGCGCACTTTGCGCTCCATTGGAATATCACAAATGCCAGTTTTGTGAACATAATTTTCGTGTCTTCCCCAAGGGAATTTTGGACGCAGGCGGTCGGACTTGGTCCTTCCCCGTCCACAGGCGGTTTTAGAGAGAAGTCCGCGCATCCGTTTTGCACAAACGGTCCGGATGGCTCGGTGCCATCGGTTCTTTCCATCAGCTGCGTGCATTGCGGATTGTGGAGAACCGGCGAGAGGAGCAGCGGGCCGTTCTTGGTTTGCACTTGCGCCGCTGTATTGTATCAAGCCGCCGCCGTTCAAGTTTTGTCGGAAACTTCAAGCGCGGTGGTACCCGATGCGGGTTGTTGGGGCGACGACTCTCAGCGCAGCGTCGCGATGCCCTTGGGAACTTCAGCAACGCCTTCTCCTGCCTCGCGGGACCTGGCCGCGAGTTGGCGTTGTTCTCTCGAGATGCCGGGCCATGTTTCCGGGGCGATACTCAGGAAGGCGCTAACTACTTGTGGGTCGAACTCCGCGCCGGAACATTCGCGGATGATCTGCAAGCCGGCCTCGAAGGGGGAGGCCCGGCGATAGGGCCGGTCGGAGGTGATGGCATCGAAAGAATCCGCCACTGCGAAGATTCGGGAGCTGGGAAGAATTTCGTCCCCCCTTAGGCCTCGCGGATAGCCCTCGCCGTTATAGCGCTCGTGATGAGTCAAAACGATTTCGGCCGCATCGGACAGGAAGGCAATGTCTTTTATTAACCCGAAGCCGATTTGCACGTGCCGCTGCATCAGAGCTCGCTCTGCCGCCGTGAGGGGGCCGGGCTTGAGCAGAATGCCGTCTGGTATTCCCAGTTTGCCGATGTCGTGTAGATAAGCCCCTTTGGCCAGACTTCCCAACTTTTCTTCGGTCCAGCCCATGGCTCGGGCAATTTCCAGAGCGTAACGGCAGACACGCTGCGAGTGGCCTGCCGTCTCATTATCGCGGAGATCAATGGCGGCGCCGAGTGCTTGCAAGGTCTCTTCATAGCTGCGCTCCTGCTGTTCAAGCGCTTGACGCAGTTGGCCCGTGCGGTCCGCGACCATTTCTTCGAGTCGCTCTTGATAGTTCTCTACCTGCTTCTCGAGATGCCGCTTATGAAGGGCGCTCTCCAGGCTGGCAAGGACGGCGCTCTCCAGAAGAGGCTTGACGAGATAATCGTCCGCGCCGCAGCGCATGGCCTCTACTCCTATTTCCACGTCATCCACGCCCGTAGTGACGAGAAATGCCACGTGCCGATAACGGCTGCGAACCTGGGTAAGAAGCTCCAAGCCGCCAATCCCCGGCATTTGCAGGTCGGAAATCACCGCATCGAAACGCTCGCGTTGTAAAATTAAGAGAGCCTCTTCGCCGCTGGCCGCTGTCGAGCACAAATAGCCGGGCGGGCGCAACATGAGAGCAAGGAGTTTGCACGCGGCCCGTTCATCGTCCACAGCGAGGACGCGCACGGCAGACGGGCCATGCGATCCAACAACTCCGGCACTGCGCCCATGCTCTCGAGAAACGCGGCCGTCATAGATGGCCATGGCTGAAATCCACTTGAATTCCTAATCCAGCACCCAAGGTCCCGTTTTCTCGATAAACCGGAATCCATAGCGGTGCAGTGCGGCGGACTTTTTGTCGGAGTGAACGACCCTGGCCTTGCCGACGTAGCGGGGCAGCGGAACGGTGAGATTCACCTCCACAATGGAGCCCTCGGCGAGTTCGGCAGTCGCGGCGCACAAAAAACCGCTCAGACTGACGTCCTCGGTGGTAATTTCCTGCTCGGCCTTGTTTCCCGAGCGGTCTGTGTACTGTAGTTTGAGCGGAACGCGCAATCGAACGCGGACTTCCGATCGCGGCGTGAAGCGGCGTGTTTTGTTGAGTTGCGAGAGACAAGTCCGCAGCGCATCGAAATCAATGGGTTTTTCGAAATAGGCGAAAGCGCCAAGCTGTTTGCAATGTTCTTTGATGAGTGCGCCGGCTTCTCCACTGACGACAATCACGGGAATCTTTTGGGTGTGGCTGAGGGCTGTGAACGTTTGAAGTAATTCGTAGCCCGAGTAGTTGGGCATGCGAAGATCCAGCAGGATGGCATCCGGTTTGTGTTCGAGGGCCAGCGCCAGGCCTTGTTGCGGCTCGCCAGAATCGATGATTTCATAAGTATCGCGGAACTCAAGCCGAATCAACCGCCGGATGGCCTCGTCGTCGTCTACAACCAATAGCTTTTCCATCTTTGACTTCCTCCTATTGGCCGGACCGGATCGAGCTTCCCGCAAGTTCCGTCACGGAATTTGAGGTGGGCGACGGCTTCTTGCCGCCATCCAGCACTTCGCGAACCTTTTGCAGAAAGACCTCTTCGGTGAAAGGCTTGTGCAGTAGGTGCGTTCCCGGTTCGAGAACTCCGTGGCCGGCGATGAAACTATCGGTATAGCCGGACATGTAGAGGATTTTCATTCCGCGGTGCCGGGGAATCAGATGCTCGGCAAGGAGCCGGCCGTTCATTCCCGGCATAACCACGTCGGTGAGCAACAGATCAAGCGGACGGCCGATGCTGGTCGAGACTTCCAGAGCCGCTTCGCCGCTGTCTGCCGAAAAAACCTTATATCCGGCGGAATCCAGGAAAGTCTTTACAAGCTTTCTCAGAGGTTCGGAATCCTCGACCAGAAGAATCGTCTCGGACCCGCGCAACTTGTCCGCCGAATACTGTTCTGGTTCTTCGACTGCCGAGGGGCCTGTATACCGCGGCAGGTAAATACGGAAGGAGGTGCCTTTGCCGGGAGCGGTATCTACGCCGGTATACCCGTTGCTTTGTTTAACGATGCCGTAAACGGTGGCCAGGCCGAGACCGGTGCCTTTGCCCCGTTCTTTCGTGGTGAAGAAGGGCTCAAAAATATGCGTAAGTGTCGCGGCGTCCATGCCTGTGCCCGTGTCGGTCACCGAAAGGAGCACGTAGTTGCCGGTTTTAGCCCCGGGGTGTAGCCGAGTGAAGGCTTCGTCTAATTTCACATTTGTCGTTTCGATCTTTAGCTTGCCCCCCATGGGCATGGCGTCGCGGGCGTTCACCGCCAGATTCATAATCACTTGCTCGATCTGGCTTTGGTCCGCCTTCACGTTGCCAAGCTCCGCATCCAGAATCAGCGTCACTTCAACGTCTTCGCCCAGAAGCTGCGGCAGCATCTTCTCCATATCGGTCGCCAGACTATTTAGATTGAGGACCTCGGGCGTCAGCACCTGCTGCCGGCTGAAGGCCAGCAATTGTTTGGTCAAGGAAGCGGCGCGTTGCCCCGCTTTTTCGATTTCCAGCGCATGCTCGAAGAGCGCGCTGTTTGTCCCCAGCTCCCGCTTGAGCACCCTGCTGTAGCCGATGATTACTCCCAGTAGGTTATTGAAATCGTGCGCGATTCCTCCCGACAGGCGGCCGATGGCTTCCATCTTTTGCGCCATCCGCAACTGCTTTTCGAGGACTCGTTTCTCCGTCACGTCTTCTGCAAACACTTCAAAGTAGGCCGCCGCCCCGTTTTCATCGTTGACCCGGCGCCCGCAGCAACGCACGGTGATGGGCGTGGAGTCCTTGCGATTCCACTCCATTTCGATGTCCTTGATCTCTTCGGTCCGCATGAGGAGCTCAATCAGACGGTCGTATTCCCCCGAGTGGCGGAACACTTCGCTAGGGAGATTCCTTGTGAGAAGCTCCTCCGCTGATTCGTACCCGAGCATTTTTTGCAGCGCCGGATTCACCTGCAGGAACCGGCCAGCGATGCTGGAGCGATAAATGCCGTAGGGGGCGTCCTCGACCACGGACTTGAACCCTGTTTCCGATCGCCGCAGGGCCTCTTCCGCTTTTTTGCGCTTGGTGACATCGCGATTCACAATGACGAGCTTTTCGGGTTCGCCTTTTTCATTGCGGATCACGCTGGAAGTGGATTCCAGCACCAACCACGTGCCGTTCTTATGGCGTAGACGATACTCAAGCGTTTTCCCTATCCCCGACTGTCGCGCTTCTTCCGCTGCGTTCTTTACCCGCTCCCGATCATCGGGGTGAATCTGTTCAAATGCGGAGGACGCTTGCAATTCCTCCCGCGAGTAGCCCAGAACCCTTTCGTAGGAATGGCTGTTGTAAATCCTCCTGCCATTCATGTCCACCACGGCGATCATGTCCGCGGCGTTGTCGCTGATCAGGTGGAAGAGCTCTTCCCGTTCGAGGAGCTGGCGCCTTATGCGGTGGATCAGAAGATACTGATAGATCGTATAAAGATCGAAGAGGAAAACGAGGCCGACCAGTCCACGCAGGGCCTGAGACAGCATGTTCTGGATGTGGTAGTCCTGCTGAAGCTGTGCGTTCGGAACCAGAAACGAGGCCAGTCCGAGCGTGAGCAGCAAAGTGACGATCGCCGCTACTGTCCAGAGCCACCATTCGCGCCGTTCAATCCGCCGGAAGTTTGCGCGAGGATTGCTCGCCTTGGAGAGTTTTGGGCGCTCTGCAGTTCTTGGTTGAGGCGCTTGCAAGAATCACCGCGCGGATCCCGCCCCTTCGTGCGGCACCGAATGGGTTGGTGCCTGCGATAGGCTTGGTTGTCGGGCCGCTGAACCTTCGCAGAGGAACCTGCACGAATCTACCCAAGGATGGATTTCAGTTTTCTCGGCTGCTCCACGCGTAAATCGCTGAAAAATAAAGAGATGCAGCGATCATAAACGCAGGATGGTGAATGCACTTAGGAAGGTCTTGAACCGTCGTGACCCAGCAGCGTCGATTTGGAACAGATTAGCACCTGCCGCCCATTTCAGAATCCACGGTCGGTCGGCTAGAAACTTCCGTTTTCGCTCGACCGAGCGATTCTTTCCATGGCGGAAAATTATCGCAACCTCCGGACCTTGAATCCGCGGGGAGGAAACCGAGAGCGGGAATGCGACGGACGACTGCGTCTTCTCCCGCGACGAGCTCCTACTGCGCTCCTGGCTTGAGAGTTGGTGGAGGCGGGGGGAGTTGAACCCCCGTCCGAAAAGCGCTACGACACGAAGCCTACATGCTTATCTCAATTCGGTGTGCGACCCGGCCCTTGCGGGATGATCGCGCGTTCGCCGGCGGCGCTTGGAATGAGCAAGATGCGCAACCAGCTAGTCCGATGGTTCTCGCCCGAGCCCTGCGGACCGAAAGGCCTAGGCCAGCTCACTGTGTGACGCCTCTTGCCGGGCCCATGAGCGAAGCCCGGGGAAGCGTGCGCTTAATTAATTAAGCAGCAAGTGCCAAGTTGTTGTTGGCATTTCTAGTTTCCACCAAGTTACGGGCAGGTGGGTCCCGGCATGCCTTCGGGCCGCGACAGCTTCCGTCGAAACCGTGTCGCCCCCTGAGGTTGCACGCATTTTAGCACTTTTGGAGGCACTCGGTGTGCTTGACCCTCCTGTCGAGTGATAGCAACAAGCTTCTCCACGGAGATGGAGATCCCATCCTTTCTTCTCTTGCTTCTCGGAGAGCAGCGCATAGGCCATACTTGAAACAGTCGTTTCAAGTATGCTAGATTCCTCTCCATTGTGAGAACCGCCGACACCGCCAGACCCGCCGAGTTACTGGATCGCGTGGTGGACTACCTTACACAGCGCGGCATGGCGGAACTGTCCCTCCGCCCGCTGGCCAAGGCCGTGGGCTCGAGCCCCCGCGTGCTGCTCTACTACTTCGGCTCCAAAGAGGAGCTGGTGGTGAAGGCTCTGGCCCGGATGCGCGAGCGCCAGCGCGTGACCTACGAGCGGATTAAATCGTTACCCTACCAGACCCCCGGAGAAGTGTGCCGGGCCATCTGGCAGCACATGAGCGCGCCGGAAAACGTGAAGCTGTTCGGCATGTCGCTCGAGATATTCGCCATGGCGTTGCGGCAGCCGGAACGCTTTGCGGATTATCTGCGGGCGTCGGTGGAAGACTGGCTGGGATTTTTATCCGCGCCGCTCGAGAACAAAGGCTATTCGAAGGACGAAGCGCGGGCGCACGCGACGGTCGTGCTCGCAGGGTTTCGGGGATTCCTGCTGGATTACTGCGCATCGCACGACCGCACGCGATTGGACCGCGCCGTCGAACTTTGGCTGCAATCGCTGGACTCGATTCCGCTTCAAAAGGAGAACGCCAATGGAGAATAAACGCCACGCGGCGATTGGCTTTGTGTTTGTGACCGTGCTGCTGGACATGCTGGCGTTCGGCATCATCGTGCCCATCCTGCCAAAGCTCATTTCGGAATTCCTGCACGGCAATATGGCCCGCTCGTCCGAATACATGGGCTTTTTCGTCGCCACGTGGGCGCTCATGCAGTTTTTCTTTTCGCCGATTCTGGGAATGTTGTCGGACCGTTACGGGCGGCGGCCGGTGATCCTGCTTTCCAATTTCGGTTTGGGGCTGGATTACGTGGTGATGGCCTTGGCGCCAACAATTGGATGGCTTTTTCTGGGGCGAATTCTTTCCGGAATTTGTTCTTCGAGCATGCCGACCGCCACGGCGTATTTCAGCGACGTGACGCCGCCGGAGAAGCGCGCGAAAGCCTTTGGCATGTTTGGCGCCGCTTTTGGCGTTGGTTTTGTGCTGGGGCCCGCGATTGGAGGATGGCTCGGCGCGATGGGTCCGCGGCTGCCGTTCTGGCTGGCCGCGGCGATGAGTTTGTTGAACGCCCTGTACGGACTGCTTGTACTGCCGGAATCGCTGGCGAAGGAAAACCGCCAGAAAGCGTTTTTGTGGAAGAAAGCGAATCCAGTGGGCGCGCTGAAACTCCTGCGCTCGCACCGGGAATTGTTCGGTTTGGCGTCTGCGAATTTTCTGGCTTATGTGGCCCACGAAATCTATGCAACGGTTTATGTGCTCTACGTGATGTACCGCTACGCCTGGAATGAAAAGGATATTGGGAATTCGCTCGCGCTGGTGGGGGTCGGGTCCGTGATCACCATGGGGTTCTTGGTCGGCCCCGTGGTGAAGCGTTTGGGGGAGCGCAAGACGTTCTTTTTGGGGCTATTTTGCGGCGCGTTGGGCTTTACGCTTTTTGGATGGGCGCCGGCCGGATGGATCTTTCTTCTTGCGATTCCGGTGAATGCGCTATGGGGACTGGCGACACCGCCGTCGCAGTCCCTGATGACCCAGCGCGTTTCGGCATCCGAGCAGGGACAGTTGCAGGGTGCCCTGAGTTCATTGCGCGGCCTCGCGATGATTTTCGGACCCGAAATCTTTTCGACGACTTTCGCCGCGTGCATCGCCCCAGGCCGTTGGTTTCCCGCGGGACCCTGGTATCTAGCCGCAGCCATTCTCATCGTCGCCCTGGCCATCGCCATCAAGGTGACCGCCGGCGTCCAAGCCCCGGGCCGCAGCGAACTCGCCCAAGCCCAGCAGGGCACCGCGGGGTAAGCAGAAGTCTGCGAGGAAGTGTGAGCAAGGGCCCAGACATGCAGGTCCGAGCCGACTGAAATCAAGCGGTTGACAAACTAAACTGAACCGTTTAGTATGCCGTACTTCGGAAAACCGCGGGTGGGAGGACAGCGTGAGCGCCATGATTCGCGTGGAAAACCTGGTGAAAAAATTCGGCGATTTTGCGGCTGTGGACAATATTTCCTTCGAGGTGCCAAAGGGCGAAATTTTCGCGTTTTTGGGCCCCAACGGCGCGGGAAAGACGACGACCATCAAGGTCCTGACCACGCTGCTGAAGGGGACCAGCGGCACCGTGGAACTGGACGGAATGAATCCGGCGACGCACGAGAACGAAGTGCGCAAACGATTTGGGATCGTGTTTCAGGATCCCAGCCTGGACCAGGATTTGACGGCCTGGGAGAACATGGATTTGCACGGCGTGCTCTATCACGTGCCGAAGAAAGTGCGGCGCGAGCGTGCGGAAACGTTGCTGAAGCTCTTCGAGCTTTGGGAGCGGCGAGACGCGCTGGTGAAAACATTTTCTGGAGGAATGCGGCGGCGGCTGGAAATCGCGCGCGGATTCTTGCACACGCCAAAAATTCTATTTCTGGATGAGCCGACGCTGGGGCTCGATCCGCAAAGCCGGAATCAATTGTGGACGCACGTCAAGCGGCAGAACGAAGCCGACCACGTCACGGTGTTCTTGACAACGCATTACATGGACGAAGCGGATCGCGTGGCCGACCGCATCGCGGTGATCGACCACGGGCGCATCGTGGCGATCGGAACCTCGACGGAGCTGAAAGAGAAAACCAACACACAATCGCTGGAAGAGGCATTTCTGGCGCTGACGGGCTCGACGATTCGCGAAGAAGCGGCGACCTCGGCGGATCAATTGCGGCAGATGGCGAAAATGTGGCGCGGAGGAGCACGGCGATGAACGCGATTTACATTTTGTGGCTGCGCGAAGTGAAAAAATATTCGAGATCGAGAGTACAAATTATTGCCTCGCTCGGGCAGCCGCTTTTGTATTTGCTGGTGCTGGGCTTTGGCCTGGGCCCCGTTTTCAAAAAAGCGGGCGGCGGAAGCTATTTGCAATTCATGGCGCCCGGAATTATCGGAATGGCGGTGCTGTTTACGTCGGTGTTTTCGGGAATCGCGTTGTTGTGGGACCGGCAATTTGGATTTTTGAAGGAGACGCTGGTAGCGCCGGTGCCGCGGATCAACGTGATGATCGGGCGGACGCTCGGCGGAGCGACGGTGGCGATGCTGCAAGGCTTGCTCATCATCGTGGTGTGCCTGATTGCGGGATTCCGCCCGGTGAGCTGGGTGGGGATACCGTTGGGAATTGCGTTCATGGCGATGATTGCGATCGTGTTCGCGGCCCTTGGGACGTCGATTGGATCGAGTTTGCAGGACATGCAGGGATTCCAGTTGATTATGAATTTTCTGGTGCTGCCGATTTTCTTTTTGTCGGGAGCTCTCTTTCCGCTAAATAATTTGCCGAAAGCACTGGCCTTCGTGACGAGCCTCGACCCGCTTTCGTACGGAGTGGACGGCTTGCGCGCGGCTCTGATCGGGAGCTCGCACTTCGGCGCGATCCTGGACGCAGTGGTGCTTGTGATTGTCGCGGTGGCGTTCCTGTGCGTCGGCGCTTGGCGGTTCTCGAAGATCGAGATTTAGACCATGTCGCGTGGATTGAGCGAGCGCGCGCACAAGAAAGTGCTGGAAGCGGCGACGGAACTTTTTGCCGAGAACGGCCTGGACGCCACGAGCGTCGATGCGATTGCGGCGGAGTCCGGCGTTAGCAAAGCCACCATTTACAAGCACTGGGCGGACAAAGACGCGCTGTGCCTGGCGGTCCTGCAGCACGTTCATGAGCTGGACGACGGGCCGCCGGAAGTGGACTCCGGCGACTTGAAAGCGGACTTGAAAGCCTATCTGAGATACGAACCCTCCGGGAAGAAAGCCGCCGTCCTCAAGCGGCTTACGCCGCACCTGATCGCGTACTCTGCGCGGCATGAAGAGTTCGGCAGAGCGTGGAGAACGCGAGTGATGGACCGCGCCCGGACCAGCCTGAAAATGCTCCTGCGGCGAGGAATCAGCCGGGGAATTTTTTCCGCAGTGCTGGACGAAGATTTGGGCGTAGCGCTGTTGCTCGGGCCAATGATGTACCGGCACATTTTTGGGTCCGGAGTGAATCAAGAATGGCTCGCGAATGGCGCGGTGGAATCGTTCTGGAAAGCGCACGCACGGACCGAATCGCGGCCGATGTCTTCGACCAAACGAAAAATGAGCCAGAAGAGCGAAGAACACTTCGGCAAAAGCGAACCGCACCCGCACCATGAACGAACGCGACACTAAACAGTGATCGAATTGCAATCCGCGTAGCGGCGTCGAATGCCTGGTGCGCAGAGAACCTAAAACATTGCGTTGAACACAATTTAGCGGGATGCTTCCTTACAAGGGCGCGCGGCGGGTTGGCTGCGCGGAGCTGACTTGCATCGGAGGGAACGATGAGCGAGAGGAATGGGGTGATTTCGCGGAGCTTGAGCCGAAGAGAATTTTCATGGCGTTTGGGATCGATCTTTCCAGTTCTAGGAATCGCGAAAATTACATTTGCCGCCGGCGAGCGCGCCGGCACGAAACCGTTTCAAGTGGACGACGGGATTACGCACACGAGCGAGGCCATTCACCAGGAAGTCATGTTCAAGGCCACCCGGAAACGCGTTTATGAAGCGCTTACCGACGCCAAGCAGTTCGATCAAGTGGTGCGGCTGAGCGGCGCGGTGAAGACAGGAATGGTGGCCGACCCAGGGAAGACAGAGATTGACGCGAAAGCGGGCGGCGCGTTTTCCTCTTTTGGCGGATACATCTCGGGAATAAATGTCGAGCTGGTGCCCAGCGAGCGAATCGTGCAGGCATGGCGGGCTGGCTCGTGGAAGCCGGGCGACTTTTCGATCGCAAAATTTGTACTTACGGAAGACGGTACGGGAACCAGGCTCATCCTCGATCACACTGGATTTCCCCAGGGGACTGCGGGGCATCTGGCCGCCGGATGGAAAGAGAATTATTGGGAGCCACTCGCAAAATATCTGGGTTAGGCAGCCCGTCCGGTTTCCGGATTGTTCTCTCCTCGGCGCAGTTCGATCACGGCGAGCAGCTTACTGTGTTGCGGTTGGAATGGGGTTGCGTTTGGCAAACGTTATGCGCTGGTGCCAATACGGGTAGACGGGTTGCGTGGCGCTGGCGGCGTCGAGTTTCGCGACTTGCTCTTTCGTGAGATTCCATCCGACAGAGCCGAGATTTTGCCGGAGTTGCTCTTCGTTGCGCGCGCCCATGATGACGTTTACGACTGTGGGGCGCTGAAGCAGCCAGTTCAACGCGATTTGCGGCACGGTCTTGCCGGTTTCCCTGGCGACTTCTTCGAGAGCATCCACTACTTTGTAGAGATATTCGTTATCGACTTGCGGGCCGGCGTCGGCGGTCTTGTGCAAGCGCGAAACCTCCGGAATGGGACGCGTGCGGCTGATCTTGCCGGTAAGACGCGCCCAGCCGAGCGGGCTCCAGATAAGCGCGCCGACTTTCTGATCGAGCGCAAGCGGCATCAATTCCCATTCGTATTCGCGGCCGATGAGCGAGTAATAGACTTGATGGCCGACGTAGCGCGCCCAGCCGTAACGCTCGGAAACGGAGAGCGACTTCATGAGATGCCATCCGGAAAAATTGGAGCAGGCGATGTAGCGGACTTTGCCGGACTTGACGAGGGTATCGAGCGTTTCGACAGTTTCTTCGACGGGCGTGAGCGCGTCGAAGCTGTGCATGTGGTAGATGTCAATGTGATCGACGCCGAGACGGCGGAGGCTGTTGTCGCAGGCTTCGATGAGATGACGCCGCGAGGAGCCGAGGTCGTTGGGGTCGTCGCCCATTGCGAAAGTTGCTTTCGTCGAAATGAGCACGCGATTGCGCTTCCCCGCGATGGCTTTGCCGAGGATTTCTTCCGAGACGCCGCGGGAGTAGACGTCGGCAGTGTCAAAAAGATTGACGCCGGCATCGAGGCAGATGTCGACGAGGCGCGTGGCTTCGGCCACGTCGCTGCTGCCCCAGGCTTTGAAGAATTCGTTGGCGCCGCCGAACGTGCCGGTGCCGTAGCTGAGAACGGGAACTTGAAGGCCGGAATAGCCCAGTTGTCTGAATTCCATGATGGACTATAGATGCCATAAAAAAGAGTGCGGATACAAGCCAACGAAGTGCCGGGATCAGACGAGGGAAGTTGAGGAGCGGCGCCGGCGGAATCGGAACCATGGTCACAGACCGCCGGAGGCGGCAAGTGCGCCGGTGGAATCGGCCGAACCCAAGAAGGCTTGTTAGAGAACCCTTGGAATACCCCACCCTGAAGGCGTGCGACGGCCAGGACTCGCGTTATCCCAAACGGATATTGTTTATGTGCGCACAGCTATTGCGCGTGTGAATTGATTTGCCCAGAAACCGCAACGTACCCTAAATGGGCGAGACGCTAGGCTTCGGGGAATCACTGCGGACGCGGTGACTCCATACTCAAATCGTCAGGAAACCAGTTCGGGCCCCGCACGGTTGATTCCGGTGCAGCAGGGTGAGTCGAACGGGCTTCAAACTCTGTCGGAGCCTTTAGTGGCGAGGAAGCCAAGGAGAGAAGATATTTATGAAAGCCGCCCTAAAGCCTTTATTTCTTTTGCACGCCATGGTGATTTTGGTGTTTGCCGTTGGTTGTAGCTCGCTCCCGCAGGGTGCGGGAACAGGAACGGGCACTGGCGGGCCCTATACGATTAGCGTAACGGTCACCGGTCTTTCGGGCACCGGGCTCGTTCTAGAGGATAATGCCACGGATAAGCTAACGGTCACCGGGAACGGCAACTTTTCCTTCGGGGCGAGCATCGCTAGCGGCGGCACGTACGCGGTAACTGTTCTAACGCAACCCAGCAATCCGACGCAGACTTGCGCGGTGGCTGCAAACAGTGGCACGGCAACAGCTAACGTCAGCCTCACCGTCACATGCACCACGAATCCGGTCACGGCCACCATCGGTGGCACAGTTTCCGGCCTCGTCGCTAACACGAGCGTAATCCTGCAGGACAACGGCGGCGACAGCCTGACGATTACGGCGAATGGGTCTTTCACCTTCAAGACGCCCGTAACGGGCGCGGATGTTTACGCCGTCACGGTGGTTACGCAACCGGTCAACCCCAACCAGATCTGCACGGTGACGGGCGGAAGTGGAGTTGCCAGCGCGAACGTGACCAACGTTACAGTGAACTGCGTGTTGAGTTACTCGATCGGAGGCACCGTTAGCGGCCTTGTCGGCACAGGGTTGATCCTCGAAAACAGCAGCGATTCTGAACTGCTCCCGATTAGCCCCGCCAACGGGAATCAGACATTCACTTTTACAAACCTTGTTCCCACCGGCACCGCCTACACGGTATCCATCTCCGCGCAGCCAACCGGGCCGGTGCAGACTTGCGTCGTCAGCGCGGGCACAGGCAGCGGCACGGCTACTGCAAATGTCACCACGGTTTCGATTACCTGCCCGGCGGTAACGTACAGCGTCGGCGGAACAGTTGTTGGCCTTGCTGGCATTCCCCCCAACAATGGCCCGCTTACGGACAACAGCTTCACCTTGCAAAACAACTTAGGTAACACCCTGACTGTAAGTCAAAACGGGCCTTTTACCTTTGCCACGCAGGTGGCCCTGAACGATCAATATGAGGTTTCCGTGTTCACGCCTCCCAGCACCCAGTCCCAGGGCTGCACAACGTGGGGCTACAAGGGAGTAGTCACGGCAAACGTCACGAACATTGTGGTCGATTGCGCCCATAATGACTGGACTTGGATCGACGGCACGAATATTGCCGGCACGATTGCGGCGCCTCAGTACGGCTTGTTCGCCTCGACTGCACCTACTGACATTGCGAACCCTTATACCAACACCCCTGGCGCACGATACGCTGCCGCCGGTTGGACCGACAAAGCTGGAAATCTCTGGCTATTTGGTGGAGAAGGTTGGGAATTGTCGGGTGGCACCCCTCCCGCCACACTGGATGCGCCCATGAACGACCTTTGGGTGTGCCCATTGACTTCCGCCGGATCTGTTTTCGATCAATGTCAATGGCAGTTGGTGGGTGGCTATGACCCGACGGTGGTGGGCACCACCACGGTTGGTGCGGAGATTATAGCGAACGCTCAAAACGAGGACCAAGGCGGCTTCTATAACACCGTGGGAACCGCTGGTATACCGGGGGGACGCTACGGCGCGGCCACTTGGACCGATAACTCTGGAAATCTTTGGATGTTCGGTGGCAATGGGAACTCTTCCAGCAGCAGGGGACTGCTCAACGACCTTTGGGAGTTCAATGCCAGCTCTTTCAACGCGGCCTCCTACAATACACTGACTGGCGCACCCTACACCAGCACTCCTGGCCAGTGGACTTGGGAAGGTGGAGCGAGCCAAACCAACCAAGAGGGCGTTTACACAGGAGCTGCGGGCACTCTGGTTCCGGGGGCTCGCGTAAACGCGGTCACCTGGAAGGATAGCGCAGGGAACTTCTGGCTCTTCGGCGGATATGGCTTCGACGGAAGCTCGAATGAAGGATTCCTAAGCGACCTCTGGGAGTACACCGGCGGTAACTGGGTCTTCGTGGCGGGCAGCGAGACGTTCAACACGAATGGGAACTACGGCGCGATGGGAACTGCTGCCGCGTCCAACGCTCCTGGTGGACGCCAGGAGGCCGTCGGCTGGGCCGACGCCAATGGAAATCTCTGGCTGTTCGGAGGAGAGGGCCTGGACTCCGTCGGGACGCCAAACGGCATCCTTAACGATCTCTGGGTATACAACATCACGAGCGGTCAGTGGACTTGGGTATTGGGGTCGAAAACCGCAAACCAATCAGGGATTTATGGACTGCAGCCTCTCGTAGGTCCCCCAACAACCACGGGTGCAGCCGGCACGGTGGGCCTGACGGGCGGCACGGCCGGCACGTTGCCGGGATCCCGTTGGGGCGCTAGCGGCTGGACCGACGCGGGCGGAAATCTCTGGCTCTTCGGCGGATGGGGTTTGGATGCGACCGCAACGAACGGTAACGGCGCCCTGAACGACCTATGGGTCTACACTCCGAATGCCACCGCTGGTCAGCCTGGCACCTGGACTTGGATTAAGGGCACGAACACTGGCAGCGACAACGGCGTCTACGGCAATTTGTTGCGCCCATATCTGACTTATTACATCTGGACACCCGGCGGCCGCAGCAACGCGACGCACTGGGTCGACGGACTCGGCCAGCTCTGGCTCTTCGGCGGTGAAGGCTACGATTCGACGAGCACAACCGGGAGCGGCTATCTCAACGACATGTGGAGATATCTGCCCTACAAAAATTGATTTGGAGAAGGAGGGAGTAACCCTTCACGTCAACCCCATTTAGGGTGAGCGATTTCTGAGTCAATGTCGCCCACTGCGGATCGCCGCAGTGGGCGATTTGCTGTTCGAGTGGGCCGGCTGGATGTGTGTGGCCGGCCCCCCCCCGGTTTTTTTGTAAGTGTTCATTCTACAGGGTTTTAAGTCCTGTGTTTTGTAAGTGTTCATTCCAGAGGGGTTAGAGGCTAATTTTCTGGAAGTGCGGATTCTAAAGAACTTAGTGATTCATGGTTGGTGGTTCGTGGCGGGAAGAAGCGTGGCCTGTGTTCCGTGTACAGCGATCCGTGAAAAAGGGGAGGAAGGAAAAACATAATGCCTCAAGCGGCTCGGGGTAAACGCCGGCGCAGAGTTAGCAGAAGTTTCGCAGAGAAAAGAGTGGCAACGAGGAACAGGGGCGTCGCGGATCGATTCAGGTTGGGGTGACGAAAGAGCACAGGCTGAAGCCTGTGCCACTGGCCCCCACCCCCGGGTGTCCGCAAGTTGTGAAGGAAGCGTAGGAGAGGAAAGGGCTTGCGGCGATTCCTGCGTGTGCGCGTGGGACGCGGAGATGGATGGGGGTGATGTGTACGGGCTTGGCGGAGCAAACATGCGGAATGATAGCAGAAAAATGGATTACTGTCAAGGTACAGTACTTAGTATGGTTAATTCGAATTGAGACGCGGGAAGTGGAATGGATGGAATGGGTTACGAGGAAAATTAGAGTTTGGTGAGACGGGGAGGGAAGTGGCTAGTGGGTAGTGAATAGTGAGTAGAGCCAATGGCAGGGGAGCCGTGGCGGGTGAAGCGGGGGCCGGAGAATCGGAGCGATGGGTGGCGGGAAATGGGAATCTGGTGAGACGGATTGAAGGAGGACTTACAAGTTGGAGGGTTCGTGGAGAAGGCCCAGGACGTGACCCGAATGGGACCAACTTCAAAACCCGCACCCTTAACAGCGAAGGGATGCGGCACCCCTCTTCGCCACCCGCCTCGGAAACCGCCGTGTCAAGGTAACTTTCCCCACTTCTTTCCCGACCAAGTGTACCGCACTTGAGTAGGATTCTTGCAGTTGTTATTTGGAATGTCGGAGCAGCGTTTCAGGACAATGCCTCCTGGAATTGCTTTTTCGAGAACGACGAAGTCATGGCCGGAATTCCATAGCTCTTGTACCCTCATTCCATCGAATCTCCATGCCGCACAATAGTTACTCAATATGGCACCATCTGAAAAAAACGTTACGAACACGCCATCTGCTTCATTAATCTGCAGAAATATTAAACTCGCGATATGATAGTCGTTCGGATCCGGTATATCAGAAGGATCTAACTGTGCGACCAGGCTGTAGGAGGTCGAATTATCGCTCTTAACGTAGAAGCGAATTGCGGACCAGACTTCCACCTTAGCGATCAGTGCGTACCAAGAAGAGTTCGGTCCCATACTCACGATCTCGTAACTCTCTTTCGGTCCGTGAAAGCCTGTGATCCACCCACGGAGTTCCTTATTGATTACCTCCAGAGAAATCGGTTGATCCTGGTTCAACCTCTTCAATATTGCTCCATCCATGATCTTGAGCGCACTCACTAAAATCTCTTCACTAGTCGTGGAGTCAACGGTGTCCGCCATTTCTGCCAGCGCGCGCGCGAAGGACTTAGGCCCACCACGGTCCTCGACAGAGTGCGGTTTCTCCTGAGCAGATTCGTCTGCCCCAAATTGGGCCCGACCCGGCTCAGCTCCAACGCTATTCGATAAACTGATGAAGGCTCTTCTCTCAGGCGGACTGGATAACTTATCGGTGGCAAGACCTATCCGGGCAGGAGGCATGTGGCTCATGGAATCGATGAACTTCTGCCGCCCCAGCCAAGAAAAGCAGCCCATTGCGCAACCGGTTTCAGCCAAAGATTGCGTGCGCATCCCTGTGAAATGATTGCACGCACGCTGCAGCTCTGAAATTGGAATTTCCATTTTCATTGTTTCGGGATACGCAGGCCAAAGTATTATGCAAGCATTCAGAAAAGCAGCCATGCCGCGGAAATACGCTTTCGATTGCCCTTCTATTCGCGGGTGGGGCATGCTTAGCATTGAGACTCATTCCTGGTAAGTATGGTAACGCGTGATTCGGCTAAAGAATAGCCACACTTTGCGATGCAGTAAAGACTCTGGGGTGGCCTTTGATAGGAGCGAAGGCCACCCCCCGGAGAAAATCAAAGCCAAAATCGTCACAGCGCCTTATGGGGCGGCTACCCGCCCGAAAAGCATTTTCGGAAGTTAAGGCTGGCCCGCCCGCCTGTCCCCAGCTTTCTTCAAATTAGGACACCACCAAAGATTTCGAATCCATGAAGGACAGTTAGTACTACTTTCATTTGCAAGGGAATGTGATATATCCGCAGGAACCCGGCTCTCATGAGTTTATTGGTTGGCGAAATGGTTCGAAGACGAGCGAGTGGGCGATGCCCCCTTCCGTTCGCAGGAGGAGACCCATGATCCGTCAGATTTTCACCCTTGTTTCTACTTTTGCGCTGATTTTTGGGCAGTCAACCGTCGCACAGCAGGCAGCCCATGCGTCGAATACGGTCATTGTGGTTGGAACGAATCCCGCGGAGTGTCCTGGTGCGCAGTTTTCTACAATCCAAGATGCGGTGAACGCAGCGTCGCCGGGGGCCATCATCCGAATCTGCGCGGGGAACTATCCCGAGCAAGTGAACATCACGAAGCCATTGAGCCTTCGAGGAGAGAATGGAGTCGTGATCCAGCCGAGCAACGTGACCGCCAACGCGACGGGCACGGCATCGGGCCAAGCGATTGCGGCGATCCTCCTGGTTCCGGATGTGACCGGCGTGGAAATTCGGGATGTGATCATCGATGGAACGAACAGCGGCATCACGGAATGCTCACCGGATCTCATCGGCGTCCTCTACCAGAATGCCTCTGGCGATGTGAGCCGCGTGACGGTCCGCAACGTGAAATTGAGCGCGAGTTTGAATGGTTGCCAAAGCGGCTCTGCGATTCTGGTACAGAGCGGGGGCGGCGGGACCTCCGTCGTGGATATTGAAGACAGCAGCATTCACGATTACCAGAAGAATGGCATCACTGCCAACGAAGTTGGCACGCAGGTGAGGATTGAGGGCAACGCGGTGACGGGGGTTGGGCCGACAACCGGCGCGGCACAGAACGGCATTCAGATTGGGTTCGGAGCGGGGGGAAGCATTTCAAGAAATAGCGTGGCGAATCATATCTGGTCCCCTTGCGTTAGCCTGCAATCGTGCGACTTCACGGCGGACGATATCCTGGTGTATCAATCGAACGACGTTGTGGTGAGCCAAAACGTGGCGGGGCTTTCGCAAACGGGAATCGCCATTTCAGCAAATCATGCGAAGGTGCGGGGCAACCGCGTGTTTGAGTCGCTTATCTTTGACGGTGTGGAGCTGATCGGAAACAACAGCGACGCGAGAGAAAATTGGATTACGCACAGCGATCGCGCGGGAGTTTTCATCCAAGGGAACAAAAACAACGTTGAGAATAACAAGATCAACGAAGCGGCGTTTGGCGTTTTCGAGACTGCCGGGTCTGGCGGCAACATGATCGCAAGCGATGACTTTTTTAACGCGACTGTTAAGGTGCAGGATCCGCCGGGACCGGGAAGCAAAGCCTCACCGTACAGGTAGTCGCGAAAAAATCGAGAAGTCATAGCGGTGGATGCGGAGTAAGCCGGGATTCAGCGAGGAGATCGGCGAGAATCCAGGTGGTTCCGGCGATTGCGAACGTTTCGGCGGTTTCGCTCCAATTCGTGTGACTGTGCGGAGCCGAAAAAAGCAACGGCAGCCAGACGAGCAGGCCGAAGAGCGCGAGCATCAGCGTGAGCAGGCGAGCGGCTAGAAGCGGCATACGATTCGCGAGAAGAGCTAGAGCGGCGAGCGCGAAGAAAACGGTCGTGGCGACCGCCCAAAACATCTGACTTGGCGGAAACCACTTGGGAACAAAATCGGCGGTGGCGCGGAGATAGAAGGCTTGTTCGAGGGCGAAGGAAATGGTACAGACGGCCACAAGAATGCGGCCGATGCGATTGAGCGTTTCCTGCGACCATGGCGATGAGAGGCGCGCAAAAACGATCGCCGCTCCGGTGAAGAGAGAGAACTGCTCGAAGAAGTTGCCCCAGCTATTGTAGATGCGCGGCGCGGCGAGGATTCCCGGCACGCAGCGCAAAGCGAAGACAAGATAAACGACGGCGAGAACGAGTGCGCCCGCTTTCGCGGTGCGACGGAAGGGAATCGCAGCGCCGCCGAAGAGCAGGGCAGCGGCGACGGCGTACAGAATGTAGAGCGGCGGATGCCAGCCGTTGTAGCCGTGCCAGGTCAGGATGATGAGCGCAAAAGCTAGAGCCGACATTCCGAAGAGATAGCGGCCGAGGTTCGAACTGGGCGTTGCTACGGTCATAGAACCGGCTCTTGAAGCGCGGGAGGCTTCGGGCGGCGGAAGCGGAACCAAAGATAGAGTGCGGCGACGGCGAAGAGAGCGGCGATGGAATCGAGAAGGGAATCGTAGGGCGAGGCGGTGCGACTGGGGACGAAGGTTTGATGAAATTCGTCGAGGCAGGAATAGACGGCAGCGACAAACCAAGCCGAAAATCCCCAGGACCAACGCCAGCCTTTGCGGTCGCGGCGAAAACCGCGAAAGAGCAGAACACAGAAAATAAAATATTCGGTGAAGTGGGCGCTCTTGCGGATGAGATGGTGAATGAGATCGAATTGATCCTGGGTGAGGTGAGGAAAGAACCAGTGCACGAGGGGCGAGAAGATTGTGGCGGTGTGCTGGGAAGAAAAAGTGTCCGTGGAAAGAGTGAAGATGATGCAGGCCCAGACGAGAGCGGGCCACCAGGCGCGAAGCCAGGCGGGAATGAGCAGTTTGTGGAGGCGCGGCTGTAATTCAGGGAGCTGCGGGGCGGGACGCGGGTTGCGCCAGGGTTGGGGATCAGACAAGTCCAAGTCTCCGGTTACGTATTTCAGTTTAGCTTATTGAACGTTATTTTCCTGAGAAGTGTTGGTTGCGGCGAGAAGAATAGTCAGCTGGCGGAAAAGCGGGAGCAGGGCTCCCGCACTCCATGTTTATTCCATGCGATAGTTCGGGGCTTCGCGCGTGATGATGACGTCGTGGACGTGGCTTTCGCGGAGGCCGGCGGCGGTGATGCGGACGAAGCGGGCTTTTTCGGCGAGTTCGCGCAGCGTGGGCGCTCCGACGTAGCCCATGCCGCTCTTGAGCCCGCCGACGAGCTGGTCGGTGAGCGCGCCGAGAGAACCTTTATAAGGCACGCGGCCTTCGACGCCTTCGGGGACGGATTTGCCGCGCTCTTCCATGTCCTGAACGGTGGCGTAGCGGTCGGAACCCGCGTCCATGGCGCCCATCGAACCCATACCGCGATACGTTTTGAAGGTGCGGCCCTGATAAAGAATCGTTTCGCCGGGAGCCTCTTCCGTGCCGGCGAAAAGGCTGCCGATCATCACGCAAGATGCGCCGGCGGCGATGGCTTTGGTGATGTCGCCGGAATACTTGATGCCGCCATCGGCAATGATGGGGATGCCGGTGCCTTGCGCGGCGCGAGCGGATTCCATGATGGCGGTGAGCTGAGGAACGCCGGCGCCGGTGACGACGCGGGTGGTGCAGATGGAGCCGGGGCCGATGCCGACTTTGAGGCCGTCGATGCCGAGGGCGATGAGATCTTTCGCGGCTTCATAGGTAGCGACGTTGCCGGCGATGATTTGCGCTTCGGGGAGACGCTGGCGAATGGCTTTGATGGCGTCCATGACGCGAGTGGTGTGGCCGTGGGCGGTGTCGATAGCGAGGACGTCGGCTTTCGATTTGAACATTTCGACGGCGCGCTCGAGGTAATCGCCGGTGGCGCCGACGGCGGCGCCGACGCGGAGCCGGCCGTGGTCATCCTTGGCCGCGTGCGGATAGGCGCGTTTTTTCTGGATGTCTTTTACGGTGATGAGGCCTTTGAGGTTGAAATCCTGGTCGACAACGAGAAGTTTTTCGATGCGGTGCTTTTGCAGGATGCGCTCGGCTTCGTCGAGCGTGGTGCCGACGGCGACGGTGACAAGATTTTCCTTGGTCATGACGGAGCCGACGAGCTGGGAATGATTTTTTTCGAAGCGCAGGTCGCGGTTGGTGAGGATGCCGGTGAGGCGCGTGCCGCGCGTGACGGGCAGGCCGGAGATGCGGTACTTGGTCATGATTTCAAGTGCCTGGCGGAGGGTGATGTCGGGAGAAATGGTTACAGGGTCAACGATCATGCCGCTTTCGGAGCGTTTCACGCGGTCGACTTCTTCGCCCTGGCGGTCGATGGGCATGTTGCGGTGCACGAGGCCGATGCCGCCCTGGCGGGCGATGGCGATGGCCAGGCGGGATTCGGTGACGGTGTCCATGGCGGCGGAGGCCAGAGGAATGTCGAGCGAAAGTTTGCGAGTGAAACAGGTGCGCGTGTCGACTTCGGCCGGGAGCACCGAGGATTTGCCGGGGAGCAGAAGCACGTCGTCGAAAGTGAGACCTTCAGGAATCGGACCGTCAATCATTCATTCCAACCTCGCCTCTGGAATTAGCGCCTTAAAATGGCGCAGCCCAGCGGGTGGCCGCTGGGCCGGAAGATGAATGCATCAGATTGCAAAAATCAATCACTGTGAAACTTCTATTCTAGGGGGCAAAGGGATTGGGGTCAAGTTGAGCCGCAGGTTGCCGGAGTCGGCTTGCCTGGGGTGTGGCGCTGCCATACAGTGAACTAATGACCTGGGAGATGGCGAAATTTGAGCCGCACAAGCTGCTGAGGAACGGGCATGCGATGACGATCGCGGCCGCGTTTGTGCCGCGCAAGTTCGACCTGCCGCCTGCCGAGGAGCGGCTTTTTCAAGTAGACGCGGAGTCGAGGATCCTGGGGAAGTGCAATTGGCAGCCCGCGAAGGGACGCGATGCGCCCGTGATCGTCGTTGTGCACGGCCTCGAGGGCTCGAGCGAATCGAACTACGCTCGCGGCATCGCGGATAAGGCGTTTCGTTTGGGCTTTCACGTCGTGCGATTGAACCAGAGGAATTGCGGGGGTACAGAAGCGCTGACGCCGACGCTGTACAACTCGGGGATGAGCGGGGATTACCGTGCCGTGCTCGAAGAACTGTCGAACGGTGATGGATTCGAGCAGATTTTCTTCGCCGGATATTCCATGGGCGGAAATCTGGTGACGAAAATGGCTGGCGAATTTGGAGAGGCGCTGCCGAAGGCCCTCCGGGGAGTGTGCGTCGTGTGCCCTTCGATGGACATGGGCGCCTGCGCCGATGCGCTCGAGCGCCGCGAAAACTATTTTTATCAGCGGCATTTCGTGAAGGGCCTGCTGTCGCGTTACGCAAGAAAGGCAAAATTGTTTCCCGAGCGATACGCCTTGAACGGATTCGGAGTAGTACGTTCGGTGCGGGAGTTTGACGACAAAATTACGGCGCCGAATTTTGGGTACCGCGACGCGCAGGAGTATTACGAGGCGGTGGGAGCGAAGAAGGTCATCACCCAAGTGCGTGTGCCGATGCTGATGATTACGGCGCAGGATGATCCGTTCGTGCCCTACAAATCTTTTTTGCGCGTGAATCCGGCTCAGAATTCAGCGATACGTTTCGTCGCGCCGGAGCATGGCGGGCATTGCGGCTTCATTTCGAATCGCAGGGGTGCGGAGCGTTTCTGGGCAGAGCAGAGGATCGTCGAATTCTGCAATGCGCTTCGAGCTGAGTGAACTCAGCCCATGGGCTTTTCGAGCGAGACGGCGAAGTGCGGCGTCAAGAGCTGCGCCGGGCCGTCGGGCATGATGACCATATCGTCTTCGCAGCGCATTCCGAATTCTCCGACAACGTAAATGCCCGGCTCGTTCGAAAAGGTCATGTTGGCTTCGAGATTTGTCTTGCTGCCTTTGACCAGGTAGGGATGCTCGTGGCCGTCGAGGCCGATGCCGTGGCCGAGCCGATGCGTGAAGTATTTGTAGCCAGGACCGTAACCGGCGTTGATGATGACGGCCCGAGCGGCATCGTCGACGGTGCCGGAGAGATGGCCCGCGCGAGCCGCGTCCAGGGCGGCGTCCTGGGCCGCGCGTACATATTCATACGCTTTCGCGATTTTCTCCGAAGGCTTGCCCATGACCGTCATGCGGGTGATGTCGGAAGCGTAGCCGTCCACACCGCACCCGCCGTCAATCAGAACGACATCGCCTTCCTTGAGCGTTTGCGGGTGTACGGTCCCGTGCGGGAGAGCCGCCGAAGGCCCGAGAAGAACGAGCGCGCCGCCGCTCAATCCCATCTTCGCAAAGCCCGCTTCGACGAGATGGGCGATATCGTCTTGCGACATGCCTTCGCGCAGTGCGGCGAATACAGGCTTATAAACCTCGAAGGTCGCTTCGCAAGCGAGGCGCATCAATTCGAGTTCGTGCGCCGATTTACGCCCGCGGCACGCGATTGTGACGGGATCGGCGGAGACGTATTCGAAACCGGGAGCGGCCGCGCGCAGGTGATCGGAGAAGGTGAAGTAGACCGTCTCTTCAACGCCAAGCCGGCCAGTGCGAATGCCTTGATCGGCGAGCGCCTTTGCGGCGAGTTGGGTGGGACTCTCGTCTTCCTGCCAGACGCGCACTTCCATGGGAAAGCGCAACTGTTCGCGAAATCGTCCTTCCTCGAAGCCGGGACAAAAGGCGACGGGCTTGCCGGTGCGCGGCAGAACCATTCCCGCGAGCCGTTCGCTCAAGCCCCAGTGAATGCCAGTGAAATAATAAAGCGAAGTTCCCGGTGCGAAAAAGAGCGCGTCGAAGCCGGGCTTCAGCTCGTTCATGAGCTCTTGCGCGTGCTCCAATCGCCCGCGAAACTCATCCGCCGTGATGGGTTTCAAGCGAGCGCCGAGCGGCTTCAATCCGGAGAAGTCCGCCGAATAAGAATGTTGCGAAGGTTCCGCGGCGGCCTCAAGGCCGGGCATGAGGGACAACGAGGAAACAGCCGCGGCGCTTTGCAGAAAGCGGCGGCGCGTGGCTAGAAAGTTTTTGGGCATCGATGTTTTCTCCATGATGGAGATGACCTTTATCTGGCGAGGGCCTGGGTTGTCAAGCAGGATAAAAATGGCGCCGTGCGAAACTGGCGGCAAGAAGGCTTAAAAAGACGATCGGGAAACTATTCCACGCGGACGGCTTGAATATTTTTTCCTTGAATGTTGACTTCGATGCCAAGCGGCGGCCGCAAATCCGACCCTTGCACGATCGCGCCGCGCACCCAGACGTTGCCGGGCAGGTTGGAGAGCTTCAGGGGATCATAGACCGTGCGGCTGCAAGGGTTGCCGACCATGGGATGTCTGGCGGCCTTGAAGTCATAATCGCTTCTAAGCTTGGCGAGGTCCTTGACGTATTCGAGCTGGCAATCGCCATACGGAGCATTCAGGGAAAGCGCCCAGTAGCCGTCCGGCTGAGACGCGGAAGCCCCCGGTAAGCGAATCAGGAGGCCGGGAACGTTTTGTCCCGAGAGGCCATCGCGAATGAAAAATTTTTTTGCGGACCAGGCCTCAGCCATATCCGCGACCGTGGCGATATCGGGATTCTGCTCAGTGGCATGCGGCAGCAAGGCGTTCGGATCCGGAGCAGGCGCGGGCACTTCAATTTGAGGCGGAGGTTCCGCCGGAGGCAGTTCTGTATGCTTCGGCCGGAGCAACCAACGACCTCCAATAAAAACGACCAGAAGCGCGGCGAGAAGAGCGCCAACCATCCGAAGCGTAGGATTCTCGAACAAGCTTGGATGGGAGCCCGGCGAAGAAACTCCGGGTATCTGAGGCATGTCTGCCTTATAGCGGTCAGGTGGGGACTGGTCCGGCATGATGAAGTTTGATGCTCTTATCTTCGCCGAATCCGCGCTCGAAACACGAGCGTCTTCGGCGCCGCCAGCGCGAAGGATCCATTTCTCAGGTATTGTAGAGCGCGCAGCAATACCGAGCAACACAGCGTATTCCGGAAAGGGCGTAAGACGCAACTATTCGAGCGTTCCGCAGCGGCAGAGTTCGTGCCCTTCTTGCTAACACTCCGTTATTGATAGGGTCACAATGCCATTTGCGGCGCTTGTCTCTAGCGTGGGAGGTCTCTACTGTAGTAGGAAGCATGGGGAGGACCGGCTTCCTCGCCGGATAGAATGAGTCCCGAATCTCGCGGGGGCGCGCGGGCTTTTGTCCGCAGCCTGAACATTTTGCTGAAATTCGCGCGGCTTTACGAATTTGGCCACGTGCGAACGGCGGCGCAGTTTGAAACTGCGTGGAAAGAGCTCCGAGGCGCGCTTGACGAAAGCGGCGGCAGCGGGCTGTTGCTGGGTGCGTCGGGAAGCCAAATTTTGCTCGATGGAGTGCCGCTCGGTGCCTCGGCGGGTGAAAAAAGTTTCGCGCAACTGCTGACTGGCTCCGGAATTGCCAGCATCCACTTCTCCCCCAATTTGACGCAGCCCCAGTTTGCCCGCTTCGTGCGCGCTTTTCCCAGCGGCAACGCCAAACCCTCCTCTCTCGCCGAGCAATTGAAATCCGCCCTTGCCGGCGAGACAAGCATCAAGGTCAACGAAATTCGTTACGTCGCGGAAGATTCGTCCGTGGCTGGCATTAAGGTCGCGGCGCAACTCACGGCTAAAGCACTCGGCGCTCAAGGAGATAAGTTCAGGGACTTTTTTGAAGACCCCAATAAGCTTTTGCAGATGATTCTCGCCGCGGAAAGTTCGCGCGGGGGCGGTGGTGGAGGGGGCGGAGGAACTGGCCCAGGGTTTGGTCCGGGAGGTGGCGGCTCCGGCGGAGTTCCGGGAGGCGGAGGCACGGGCGCTGGCGGAGTTGGTTCTGGCGGAGGTGCGGCAGGCCAAGCTGGCAGTTTGTGGGAAAGTGCCGGTGGATCTGGCGGCGGGGGCGGGCTGGGAACCGGTAGTGCCACAGGTGGCGGAACAGGAAGCGGTTCGGGCGGTCCAGGGTTTGGAGGAGGCGGTGGTACCGGCTCTGGCTCCGGAGGGAGTGGTGGCTCGGGCGGCGGAGGCGGTGTTGGCGGCCCTGGCTCCGGCGGTTCCGGTCCCGGCGGGAGTGGGGGCTCTGGTTCCGTCGGCAGTGGCGGTGCCGGCACGGGCGGCGGAGGCGGCGTTGGTGGTCCCGGTGGAGGCGGCCCAGGCGGAGCTGGCCCGGGAGGTGGCGGCGCTGGCGGCACGGGTTCCGGTTATGGCGGGGGAGGCTTGGGCATTGGCGGCGGAGGTGGTGGCACGGGCGGCGGAGTTGCGGGCGGAGGAGGAGAAGCAGCGCCGCCGGGGAAATGGCTGACCGCATCAGCGCTTCTTCGTGGGACTACCTTGGGTGGCATCGGGTCTGCTCCGGGCGCACCGGGCACAGGGTCTGGCAGTGGCGGCGGCTTCAGCGTGGCGGAAGAAGATGTCCGCGCGATGCTCGGGCTTTTCGCGCAGCTAGGGAAATCCCGCAAGGACCCTGAAGCCAAGATGGACGTTCCCACCTTTCAATCGCGCCTGAGCGCGATGCCGGTGCGCGCCCAATTCACATTGCAGCAGGCTCTGGCAGGCCTGGCGGCCCAGGCGCCGACGGAAAAGGCCGACAAGCCGATGTTGTTGAAGCTGGCGGAACACGTGGCCATCCGGTTCGCGCTGGATAGCTACGAGCGCGGGGAATTGCGCGTGAACGCCGTCAAGCAACTTCTGGATCGCATGAATTCCGAGATTGAGGCGTTGCGGAAGATCCTCGGCTCGCAGGAAGAAATGATGGCCCAGGCAGGGCTGTCCGTGCAGACCTATACGGAGTTGCTCGACCAGGAGTTTTGGGAACAAGTACCGGAGGAAAACAAGAAAGAAGTCCTGACCTCGGACGAGGCCTGGTGCGTGCCGCCGAGGAACGTGCGCGTCTTCCTCGAAGACATGCTGCGGCGCGGCGAATTGAAAACGGTGAACGAAATTTTGATGAAGTACGCCGCGTGCATTTCCCTCGAAGCGCCGGAAGCGCGGCGCACCACCGCGATCGGGCTTTCCGATTTGGCGGAACTCTATGGCAGCGGCGACGGCAGCGCCCTTATGGAAGCCATCCGCAAACTGGGAAATCAATTGGCTCTCGAGCGAGAACCCGAGTTGCAAACCTTGATCAGCGCCGCGTTCGTCCGGCTGAGCCAGGAAGCGGCGTCGAAACGCTGCTATCCGGCCATGCAACAGGCGCTCTCTTCCCTCGATAGCATCGAGCAGCAGCGGCCCGGTTCGACGCAGAGCCTCCGCCCGCGCATTGGCGCGGAAGAACGTTTGCCGGAATTCATCGAGGAAGCGCTGCGCGGCGGACACATCGCCGACGGGATGACCGAAATCCTAGGCCTCATGCCGAAAGCCACGCTGCATTACGTGACCAGCCGCTTCGGCCACTGCGGATTCCGCGAAGATTGCGAAGTGCTCGGTCAAATTGTCCGCGGACTCGGCGAAGACTCGACCCAGCGCCTGCTCGAAATTCTGCAGACGGCGCCGCCCAACGAGGCCGCGGAGACTGTCGGCTTGCTGAGCCACTTTGCTCCGGATGCCGTCGTGAAAATTCTGCCCGTGCGGCTGACCCAGTGGCCGCGCTCGACGCACGACCGCGCGGTTCGCCAACTTTCCTCCGCCCCGCCGGAACAACGTGCTCTCTTGCTCGTCTCGCTCTACGATTCCCTCGACGCGCTTATCCGGCCCCTGGCTCTCGATGAAATGGGCATGAGCGGCCAGCCGGAGTGCATCCCGAAACTTCTGGAATTGGCCCAGAACGATCACACTCCGCCCTTTCACCGGCTGAAAGCGATCGAAGCGCTTGGCCGCCTCCGGGCCTCGGCCGCCAGTCCCACGCTGCAGATGATCATGGATGCGCGGCAGGTGTGGCGCTGGGTTTACCCGACGGAATTGCGAATTGCGGCGGCGCAGGCGTTGACGCGTCTTGATCCCACTATGGCGCTCGAAAAACTTGCTGCTAGCGGTTTGGAACGCAAGGACTTGGCCCTTGAGCCTATTGATCCCGAGCCGAACTCCTCGGTAATGCGCCAGCGCCGTTACGCGCGGCTGAAGCTATCGAGAAATCTCATCGCTATCACCACAAACCTGCGCGAGAACTTCCGCTTGTCCATCCCTGAGCTGAACTTGGGCGGCGGAATTGGCTCAGGCGAGCGCCACTTGGCTCCCGGTTCGCTCCTCTCTCTAAAATTTACGCAAGGCGTGCGGCATATCAAGGCGCAAGCCATCGTGCGAGGTGCGCGCCCGCAGGCCATGGCCTTCGAATTTGTCGATATGGACTTGGAAGACCGCTCGAGATTGCGAAAAGTATTGATGGAGCTCGGGGGGCTGCCGCAAGTCGCGGCCGTGACCAATCGAAGCAAGCGGCGTGGCCGAGTGGCAGTCAGCAAGAACTAGCGCAAGATTTTGGCTGCGCGACAGGGCGCACAGTCTCCCCTCTTCCCACCTGTCCTCGTCCGGATCGGAACCGTACGGTTGAGCAGGCTAGGCACCCGTCCTCTCGGCGGCTTGACAACAGAGACAAATGGGACCTCTGTACCATTGCCGCGAACAAGTCCTAACCCTAGGGTACTAGACAGATAGTCCCATTGAGGGACTGGCGTGGTACAGAATGATACAGGATTCCAGGTCGACGGCAGGGCGGGCTTTCGTCAGAAGTCTTAACATACTTCTGAAGTTTGCACGTTTGTACGGTTTCGAGCATGTCCGCACCACCGAACAGTTGGACATCGCCTGGCGCGAGCTGCGAACCGCCATTCCCACGGGAACGGACGCCGGCTTGATGCTCGGCGCGACCGGTTCGCAACTGCTCCTGGATGGCGTACCCCTCGAGGGCGCTCCCGCCGAAAAACAATTTGCGCAGTTGCTCTCCGCCGCCGGCCTGGCCAGCATCCAGTTCTTTCCTTCCGTCACCCAGGAAGAAATTGGCAGGTTTGCGCGCGCGTTTCCCACAGGCAAATCCAAGCCAATCGAACTCGCCAGGCAGTTGAAAGCCGCGCTCGAAGGCTCCCAGGGCATCCGCCTGAATGAGATCTGCTTTGTTGCCACGGACTCGCGCCTTAAGGATGCGAGCATGGCCGCCCAACTCGCTGCCGCTTCGCTCGGGGAAGACCAGGACGAGTTCAAGAAGTGGCTGAACGACCCCCAAAAATTGCTGGAATTGATTGCCGCGGCGCAAGGCTCGAGAGGCGGCACCGCCGCCGCGCCAGGCACTCGCCCAGGCGGCGAAGCAACCAGCGGCCCGAGTGGCGGCGCTGGCGCAGGCACGATGGGTTCCGGTGAATCGGGTGGCGCTGGCGCGGGATCCGGGCCCGAAGGTACAAGAATCGGCGGGACCTTGCCTAGCGGACCCTATGTGCCTGGGACAGGGGTTGCGGGAATCGGCGCTCTACCTGGCCAAGTCGGCGGCGTTGCAGGCGCGGGCCTTGGCGCGGGGACCACCGGCATCGCCGGCGCAGGCACCGGAGCGGGGGGCGGAAGCGGGCCATGGCGCGGCACTGGCCATAGCGGCGGTCCTAGTGAAGATGAAATTTACGGAATTCTCGGCGCTTTGACCAGTTTCGGCAATGTCGGCTCAGGCCAGGGCGGCGTCGCCGCCGCGGGCGCGTTCCAGGAGCAAGTGTCGCAGTTGCCGGGCACCGCGCAAGAGACGCTGAGGAGAGCCATCGCCGGGCTTGCCGCGCAAGCGCCGGAAGGCCAGCCGGATGAATCCGTCCTCGTGAAACTCGCGGAACATCTTGCGATTAAGTTCGCGCTCGAACGCTTCGAGAGCGGCGAAGTCAAAGTGAATGCCGTCCGCCAGATGCTGGACCGCATGAATCAGGAGATCGAAAATCTCCGCAAGATTCTGGGCGCCCACGAAGACAAGATGACCGACGCCGGATTGATGGTCGAGTCTCATCGCGAGATTCTAGACCGCCAGTTTTGGGCTGCCGTTCCGGAAAGCGGCAAGCAGGCTGTTTTGATGTCGGGTGACGCGTGGTGCATCCCGCCGAAGAACGTGCAGTCTTATGTGGGGCAACTGATCGAAAACGGCGACATCTCGCAGGCCATCAGCATCCTGCAAAACTACGCATCCTGCGCCGACAGCGAGGAAGCCGACGCACGGAAAAAGACCGCGCTGGGGCTTTCCGAGTTGGCCGAACTTTATGCCAAAGCTGATCCCAAGCTGCTCGGCGAGGCGCTCCGCCATTTGGGATTGCGGCTGAGCATCGAGCAAGACACCGAGCTGCAAACGCTGGTGAGCGCCGCCTTCGTGCGCCTCAGCCAGGAGGCCGCAACGAGCCGCTTCTTCCCCGTGATGGAGCAGGCGCTCGATTTGATTTCCGGAGTCGAAGCGCAGCGGCCAGGAATCGCGCGGAGTTTGCGCCCCAAGATGGGCATCGAAGAGCGCATTCCGGAATTTGTCGATGAAGCGCTGCGCGCGCGGCAAGCCGCCGCGGGCATGACCAACGTTTTGAAAATGCTCCCGCAAACGGCCATGGAACAGCTCGCCACGCGGTTCAACCGCTGCGGACTGAAAGATGACGCCGAGCACATCTCCAACCTCGCCGCGGATCTTGGCGAAGAAGGCTTGCAATATCTGCGCAGCACCGTGCGCGGCGGGCCAATCTCCGAAGCCGTCGAAATGGCCGGACTTTTGAGCAAGCTGGATCCCGAGGCCATCGAAGTTTTCTTGCCAGCGAGGTTGAAGGATTTTCCCCGAACGTCCCAGGATCGCATTGTGCGGCAGATTTCCGCTAGCGGTGCTCCCGCCCGCTCTCGGATTCTTCTCGAGCTACTCGACCATGTCGATCCGCTCATCATGCCTTTGGTGATCGACGAACTCGGCGTCAGCGCGGATCGCGAAGCGCTGGGCCGTTTGCTCACCATCGTCGACGGCGACTTGCCCGTCGGCAGCGGGCCCTATGTGCAAGTGAAGGCCATCGAGGCGCTCGGTCGCATTCACGCCCCGGAATCGATCACGACCCTCAAGCGCGTGGTTGAGTCCAAGAAGATGTTCAGTTGGGCCCATCCCCAGGAACTGCGCGTCGCCGCCCTGCAAGCCCTCTTGCAGATGGATCCGGAATGGGCGCGCGAGTTTGCCGCGAAAAGCGGAATCGACCGCGAAGATCTGGCTTTGGCGCCGCTCGAAATCGCCGCCAACTCGAAATTTGTCCGCCAGCGCCGCCACACCCGCGTACGCCTCCATAAACCGGTCACAGCTATCAGCACCAACCTC
The DNA here is from genome assembly GCA_963715795.1 of uncultured Acidobacteriota bacterium. Lineage (GTDB taxonomy): Bacteria > Acidobacteriota > Terriglobia > Acidiferrales > UBA7541 > Acidiferrum. Next base: position 116,256 of record OY970275.1, read on the forward strand.
AAGGAAGCCTGCCGCCTCGAGATAAAAACGGCGAGCCTCGCCGGCGGCGTGGCCACCATCAGCCGCCATCTTGCTCCCGGAACGCAGGTACAACTGAAGCTCCACCTCGGCCTGCGTAACGTGCAAGCCACCGCCTTGATGCGGGATTACCGCGCCCAGGATATGGCCTTCGAAATCGTCGACATGTCCCTCGAAGAACGCAGCAAATATCGCCGCCTCCTGGCCGATAATCATTCTAGTTCCGCCGCCGCGGGCGAACCGAGGGCACAGGGCCCCGCTGATCCGCCCCCTACCGGTTAGGCCCAACCTGACATCAAAATTAGATATTGACATCAAGCATTCTGGATTGTAATCTGCTTCCATGCCCGGTATCCCTTTCACTTTACGCATTGATCCCGAGGAACGAGCCGCTCTGGATAGCCTCAGCAAAATCGAGAAGCGTCCCATCAATCAGTTAATCAACGAGGCCATCAGGTTCTACCTGAGTCACCCACAACGTGATGAAAAAGATTTGCAGGCGACTTTGGAGAAACTCGAGGAATACCGGAAGCGCGATCCCGGGTTTAAAAAGGCCATGGCCGAATGGGTGGCCGCCGAGGCTAGTTTGGGCCACGATCCCTTGGACGGCGAGATTATCGAGGGGGAGATCGTGAATGGCAAAGTTCAACCCATAGGCCCTGTCCAAGCTAGAGTTCGAGAGCTCCTGGGTGCCTAATTGGGACGAAGATAGTCCTCGGTTGCGTACGAATTTCGCTCAGATTCTTAAAGTCATCTACCACGCTGCTGAACGCCGCGAGACACCTACTCTTGAAAGCTCGAAGCGCTGGCACGAAATCATTATGAGCGGATTAAGCGTTCCCGATCCGCGCCTCGTGGGATCATTTCGTGGAGAACCGGGCCTTGAACATCTTCAGGCACGCGTTGGGACAAGGCTTGCCGTCAGCGCGGAGATCGTCGCCGAGGAATTGACGGAATTTGAGAAAAAGACTCAGAAGCTTGTATCGTATTTGGATGCAATGCTGCCTGCGGGCGACAAACCCGCCAGAGACCAGCTTTCTGCTATCCTCGACATTTCCGCATGGATTCATTCCGAATGGATACGGATCCACCCGTTTGCGAACGGTAACGGCCGCATCGCACGCATTTGGGCCAATAGCATTGCAGTGCGCTACGGCTTGCCACCTTTTTTGCGTTTTCGCCCCAGACCTGGAATTGGCTACGTCGAAGCAAGTATGAAAGCCATGCAAGGCGATTGGAAACCAACCGCGGTTGCCTTCCGGCAAATGCTAGACGACTTCATGAAACACCATTAAATTATGAAACGGCCTCGAGCGGCGATCGATGAGGAGCCCAACCGGATCGCTCGCTACGATTCCCAGGCGTGTCGCGGTTTTTGGCGCTGGCGCATCGAAACATATACAATAGTATGTTTATATCGTTTGTGGCAGTCCGGCCAGCGCGGTTGAGCACGCGCTGCACCGCCAGGAGACGGCGAAACCTTTCATGGACGTTACCAAGTTCCTCGACGATGTGATTGCGTTCTTTGTCGGCACCAAGCACGAACGCGACATCAAAAAATTGCAGCCGCTGGTCGACGCCATCAACGCGCGCGAACCGGAAATGAAGTCGCTCAGCGACGAAGACTTGAAAGCTCGCTTCGGCGAGTTGAAAGCGCAGGTGCTCGAGCAGCTCAAGGACGTGGAACCCGCCGACAGCACCTACAAGGAACTTCTGAAGCAGGCCCTGGACCCGATGATCGTCCCCGCGTTTGCGCTGGTCCGCGAGGCCGGCCGCCGTTTCCTGAACATGCGCCACTTCGACGTGCAGCTCATCGGCGGAATGGTGCTCCACGAAGGCAAAATCGCCGAGATGAAAACCGGCGAAGGCAAAACGCTCGTCGCCACTCTGCCCGCGGCTCTGAACGCCCTTGCAGGCCGCGGCGTTCATCTCGTCACGGTGAACGATTACCTGGCCCGCCGCGACGCCGAGTGGATGAGCCCTCTCTATCGCGGCCTTGGCCTTTCCATCGGCGTGATCGTGCACGACCTCGAGGACGAACAGCGCAAGGCCGCCTACGGCGCCGATCTCACCTACGGCACCAACAACGAATTCGGCTTCGACTACCTGCGCGACAACATGAAGTACGACCTTGCCCAATGCGTTCAGCGCGGCCACCAATTTTGCATCGTCGATGAAGTCGATTCCATTTTGATTGACGAAGCCCGCACCCCGCTCATCATTTCAGGCCCTTCCGAAGAGTCCACCGACAAGTACGCCAAAATCGACAAAATTATTCCCAAGCTCATTCAGGATATCGACTACTCGATCGACGAAAAACTCCGCACCGCAACGCTGACCGAAGAGGGCTTCAGCAAGTGCGAACGCCTGCTCGGCCTGCAAAATCTTTCCGACCCCGTCAACATCGAGCTAATGCACCACGTCTACCAGGCCTTGCGCGCGCACTCGCTCTATAAACTCGACGTCGATTACGTGGTGAAAGACGGCGAAGTCATCATCGTCGATGAGTTCACCGGCCGCCAGATGCCCGGCCGCCGCTGGTCGGATGGCTTGCATCAGGCCGTCGAAGCCAAGGAAGGCGTCAAGATCGAACGAGAGAATCAGACTCTCGCGACCATCACCTTCCAGAATTATTTCCGCATGTACAAAAAACTCTCCGGCATGACCGGCACGGCCGAAACGGAGTCCGAGGAGTTCGGCAAAATCTACGGCCTCGATGTCGTCGTCATCCCCACGAATCGCAAACTCATCCGCGAAGAGCACCGCGACGTCGTCTACCGCACCGAACGAGAGAAATTCGAAGCCGTCGTCAACGGCATCCTCCAGGAAGATGATTCCCTGGCCAACGGTATCCGCCACTATAACGAACGCGGCCAGCCCGTTCTCGTTGGCACCATCTCCATCGAAAAATCCGAAGCCATCGCCGAACTCCTCAAGAAAGCCGGAGTCCCGCATCAAGTCCTCAACGCCAAGCAGCACGAGCGCGAATCCCGCATCGTCGCCCAGGCCGGTCGCAAAGGCGCCGTCACCGTGGCCACCAACATGGCCGGGCGTGGCACGGACATTCTTCTCGGTGGCAATCCCGAGCAGATGACCCGCGATCATTTTCTGAAAAACAAATTAGCCATGCCCTACGCCGCCGCCCCCGCGGTGATCCCCGCCGATGGCAACGGCAACGCCCAGCCCGCCGTTCAGATGGTTCTCTTTCAGCATGAAGGCAAAATCTTCCAGGTCCCCGCGGACCAGTGGAAGCCCATCTACGACCAGTTCGCCGAGCAGTGCAAAGCCGAACACGACGAAGTCGTGGCCCTCGGCGGCTTGCATATTCTCGGCACCGAGCGCCACGAAGCCCGCCGCATCGATAACCAGTTGCGCGGACGCGCCGGACGCCAGGGCGATCCCGGCTCATCGCGCTTTTTTCTCTCGCTCGAAGACGATCTCATGCGCATCTTCGGCGGCGAGCGCATCAAGTCGCTCATGTTCCGCTTCGGCATGACCGAAGGCGTGCCTATCGAGTCCGGGCTCATTTCGCGCCGCATCGAGAGCGCGCAAGAATCCGTCGAAGCCCAAAACTTCGACGCGCGCAAACATCTTCTCGAATACGACAACGTGATGAACAAGCAGCGCGAAACGATTTACGGCATCCGCCGTTCAGCGCTCGAAGGAAAAGATCAGCGCGATTACGTTCTCGGCATTGCCGAAGACCTCGCGCGCGAGCTCGTCGATACGTTCTGTCCGCGCGACAAACATCCCGATCAGTGGAACGCCACGCAATTTCTAGCCGAATTCAACGCGCAGTTTGGCATCGATGCCAAGGCCGCCGGCGCCGATCCCGCCACGCTCGGCCACGACGAGCTCGCCGAAGCTACCGTCGAAGCCGTCACCAAGCGCTACGAGGAAAAAGAAAAGCAATTCACGACCGACCTCATGCGCTGGCTCGAGCGCCGCATCATTCTCGATGTCGTCGATTCCCAGTGGAAAGACCACCTCCTCTCGCTCGACCACTTGAAAGAGGGAATTGGCCTCCGCGGCTACGGCCAGAAAGATCCTCTCGTCGAGTTCAAGAAAGAAGCCTTCGTCCTTTTTGAAGACATGATGGCGCGCATCGATAACGAAACCATCCGCTATCTCTTTCACATCCAGATGCAGCAGAACCAGCAATCAAGCGAAGGTGGACCAGCACAGCCGCGGCCCCAACAACCGCCGCCTTCACGCTCCGGTGGCGCGCGAGCCGCCGTCGCCAGCGCCGCAGCCCGCGCGGAAGAGCCTCCGCCGGAACGTTTGCCCGCTTTCGCGCGCGAAATGGAGCGCAAGCAGCAGCGCCAACAAAAAGAATTGCAATATCAAGCCGGCCCGGCCCAAGCCGAAGCGCCCAAGCCCGTCCGCGCCGGCGCAAAAGTAGGCCGCAACGACCCCTGCCCCTGCGGCTCCGGCAAAAAATACAAAAAATGCCACGGCGCCAACGCATGACCTTTTCGTCCTCCATGCTAGGGACGATGCCACGCACTGTGTCACCGACTTCTGTCAGTTCGGTTTTCAAGCGCAGCGCCCGCGATCCATTCACACGGAGATATTCCGCGTTTCGTTTTTCGAATTTCGTTTTTCGAGTTTCGCTTTTCGAATTTCGCGTCAATTCGGAGAAAGCCTAAACCAATGCCCCCCGCCCCCATGCCGCAACCCGAACGCCACCCCATCCCCGGCGTAAAAAATCTCGTCGCCGTCGCCAGCGGCAAAGGCGGCGTCGGCAAAACCACCGTCGCCGTCAATCTCGCTCTCGCCCTCGTAAACCTCGGCCACAAAGTCGGCCTCATGGACGCCGACGTCTACGGCCCGAACGTCCCCATCATGCTCGGCACGCTCCAAGAGCCGCAAGCCACCGCGGACAAGCGCATCATCCCCGTGCAAGTCGCGGGCATGAAAATGATCTCGATGGGCCTGCTCAATCCTGGCGACAAGCCCATGGTCTGGCGCGGCCCCATGCTGCATAGCGTCATCACGCAATTTCTGCGCAGCGTCGAATGGGGCGAGCTCGATTACCTCATCATCGATCTCCCTCCCGGCACCGGCGACGTCCAGCTCACGCTCATCCAAACCGTCGCGGTCACCGGCGCCGTCGTCGTCACTACGCCTTCCACCGTCGCCCTCGCCGACGTCCGCAAAGCCATCGAAATGTTCCGCCAGGTCAATGTCGAAGTCCTCGGCGTGGTCGAAAACATGAGCACCTTCCGCTGCCCGCATTGCGACAAGCCCATCGACATCTTCGGCCACGGCGAAGGCGCAAAAACCGCCGTTGCCTATGGCGTTCCTGTCCTCGGCGAAATCGAAATCGATCCGCGCATCCGCATCGGCGGCGACACCGGCAAACCCGTCGCCTCTCTCGGCGAATCCGTTCCCGGCACGCAAAGCCTCTACGCCCTGGCTCGCGCCGTCACCGCCCGCCTCGCCGAAGTCGGCGCCAGCTCCTCCGGCCCCAGCGTCACCATCGACTAGCACAGCTTTCCCCGCTCGCACAGGGGACCGAATATTGACAGCAACTTCGCAAAATGCGAAGATTGCAGAATGCGGATCGTGAGCCGTAAGGCGATTCGGGAGGCGGCAGCGAAACATAAGGAGTGGGGAGCGTCGCTCAACGCGTGGTACAAGATAGCGAAGAACGCCGATTGGGCGAACTTTGCCGATGTCCGGAATAGCTGGCGACGCTCGGACGTCGTGGATCGGTTTGTCATCTTCGACATAAGCCATAACAGGTGCAGACTGATCGCGACGATTAAATACCGGTGGAGGATGGTCTACATCCGGCACATTTTGAGTCATGCGGAATATGACCAAGAGGATTGGCGGCGGACATGATTGAAATATCCGAAAAATACGCGCTCGACGTCGCGGCACCGACAACGATTACCTCGGAACGGCAGCATCAGGAGTATCTCGCTGTGCTCGACAAGCTGGCCCGCAAAGAGCGGCCGACCAGCGTGGAGGAAAAGTACGCGGAATTGCTCATGGCGTTGATCGAGGCGTACGAAGAAGAGCATCACGCCATTCCCGAGGCTCCCCCGGTGGAAGTGCTGCGGGCCTTGATGGAGGCGAATGACCTGCGACAGAAAGACTTGGCGCCGATTTTGGGGACTGAGAGCATCGTGTCTGAGGTTTTGCGTGGGAAACGCGAGTTGAATAGAGGGCAGATCGAAAAGCTGAGCAAGCGATTTCGCGTTTCGCCCGCCGTGTTTTTCTAGAAGTCGGGACGCGGCCGGGACTTTTAGAGTTCTCGGTTTGGCACCATCCTCTGGGCAGTAACTTGGCGTTGATCGGGATGGCAGGGCCCTGTGAGCTTAAGTCTTTTAGAATCAATGCTTACAGGAGGTTTTGTAAGTGTTGTATCTAAAGGACTTACGGGATTTCTAACTCTTTTAGATGCAACACTTGCAAAAAACTAGGGGGCGGTCAAAGCACAATGTCTAATCAGAATTTCGGCTCGAACCCCGCCCGCGGCTCCATCGAGCTAGGCCGCCAGCCCGACATCCGCCCCTATCGCGGCAAGCACCCGCAAATCGCCGCCTCCGCCTATGTCGACCCCGCCGCCGTCATCATCGGCGACGTGGTCATCGGCGAAGACTCTAGCATTTGGCCCTGCACTGTGATTCGCGGCGACGTCCACCACATTCGCATCGGCGCCCGCACCAACATTCAGGACGGCTCCGTCCTCCACGTCATGCGCGATGAGTACCCGCTCCTCGTTGGCAACGACATCACCATCGGCCACAGTTGTACGCTGCACGGCTGCAAAATCGAATCGCGCTGCCTCATCGGCATGGGCGCGGTCATCCTGAATGGCGTCACCATCGGCGCGGGCAGCATCGTCGCCGCCGGTACGCTCCTCGTCGAGCGCACAGTCATTCCGCCGGGCAGCCTCGTCGTGGGCCACCCCGGCAAAATCAAGCGCGCCCTGACGCCCATCGACCAAGCCAGCATCGATGCTTACGCCGCCCGCTACGTCGAGTACAAGAATATCTACAGAAAAGAAGTGGCGAGTGGCGAGTGATGAGTGGCGAGCAAAACACCCCGAACGAACGGCCGAAGCCGAAGCACTACAAGGATCTGCTCGTCTGGCAGAAAGGAATGCATCTCGCCAAATTGGTGTACAAACTCACCACGCGTTTTCCATCGGAAGAGCGATATGGATTGACCTCACAAATGCGTAGAGCCGCCGTTTCGGTCCCGTCGAACATCGCCGAGGGGCAAGCGAGAAGAGGCACAAACGAATTTCTGCAATTTCTCTCAATCGCGGAGGGCTCGTTAGCTGAACTTGACACACAATTATCGTTAAGCGTGGAACTGTGGTTCGTTCAACGCGTTGATTTGGAAGCTCCCTTGAAAGAAATAGATGAGTTGCAAAAGATGCTGGTGGCGCTAAAGCGGAAGCTGGCCTCTTTCACTTACTCGCCACTCGCCACTCGCCACTCGCCACTTTCCCAAAGGTCTCGCTGACGATGGCTTCAAAGACCAAATTCCAAGCCATCCGCGGCACACGCGATCTTCTCCCGCCTGATACCGCCCTCTGGAACCGCGTCGAACAAACCGCCCACGAAGTCTTCACCTCCTACGGCTACGGCGAAATACGCCCGCCGATTTTTGAGCTAATGGAATTGTTCGCCCGAGCTGTCGGCCTCGACACAGACATCGTCGGAAAGGAGATGTTCACTCTTAAGCAGGCCCACGAGAACAAGACTAGCGCTGATCTCGATCACCTGCGTGAAACCATTGGATTCATGGCTGTTTCTTCGGCCAACCACCAGAGCATCGACAGCTTTAAGCAATCGCTCGATGAGTTCTTAATGCAGTACCAAGTGGCTTTGAGGGACGGGCTTGTATACCAGTATGAGTACGCTCACCTTGGCGTTGAAAATCTTGCTGAGGCCATCTCCATATTCGCCGACCTTTTGAAGTTGCCTCGGGACGCGGGCTGGCAAGACTCGTTCGATGAAGCAGTACAAACGTGCAAGGAGGACCTCGGATATATCTTACTTGAGGGAACAAACGCACTTCGGCCCGAGGCGACGGCTAGTGTTTGCCGTGCTTATATCGAGCACAACATGCAGCAGCTGCCGCAGCCGGTGAAGCTGTATTACATGGGGCCGATGTTTCGGCGGGAACGGCCGCAGAAGGGACGCTATCGGCAGTTCTATCAGATTGGCGCGGAGATTCTTGGCGGGCCGGATGCTCCGGCGATCGACGCGGAACTCATCGAAATGTTGATGACTTTTTTCGACAAGTGCGGCCTGCAAGGCGTCGAATTGAGCATCAACTCCATCGGCCATGCCGCCGACAACTGCCGTCGCGGCTATGTTGCGAAGTTGCGTGAAGAACTTATCAAAGTGAAAGACAAACTCGGCGCGGATTCGCAGCGGCGCATCGAAACGAATCCGCTGCGCGTGCTCGACTCGAAACTGGAGCACGAACAACCCATCATCTCCAAGCTCCCACACATCGCCGATCATCTTTGCGACGACTGCAAAACGCACTACGCCGACGTAAAACGCGAGCTCGAGTTGCGCGGCGTCATCTATCGCGAAAACTGGCGTCTCGTCCGCGGCCTCGACTACTACATGCGCACCACCTTTGAAATCACCGCGCGCGGCCTCGGCTCGCAAAACGCCGTCTGCGGCGGCGGCCGCTACGACGGCCTCGTCGAACTCCTCGGCGGCCCGCCCACCAAAGGCATCGGCTTCGCCATCGGCGAAGACCGACTCATCCTCTCTTTGCAGGAAACGAGCCGCGAAGCGGCGGCCTCTGGTTCTAACTCGCCACTCGCCACTCGCCACTCGCCACTTCTCTACATCGCCTGGATGGGTCAAAGCGCCTACGCCATCGCCCTCCGCGCCGCCAAAACACTGCGCGACGCCGGCTTCCGCGTCGAATTCCCTCCCGTCGAGCAGAAATTCGGCAAGGCGCTCGAGCGCGCGAGCAAGCTCGGCGCGCGCCATGCCCTGATTCTCGGCGAGAATGAAGTCCAGAGTGGAGAATGGACCGTGAAGACTCTTGCAGACGGCTCGCAACAGAAACTCACCGAACCAGCTCTGCTAGAATATCTCCGCAAGCCGTAGTGCCTGTTGTAGCGGCCGTCGTATTGGCTGTTGTATTGGCGGGTCTTTAGACCCGTTCTTGTTTTTGCGGACGCCATGTTTTTAACTCGTGTGGCACAGGCTTCAGCCTGTGCAAGTTGCTGGAACCTAGCGCGCTTGAACTTGTAGTGGCGCAGCATGCTGCGCCAGTACAGCACCCCGTAAGAGAGCACAGACTGAAGTCTGTGCCACTTGGAGAAGACAACACCTTGCTCGATTTTCTCGGCAACCTCGAACGCACACATTATTGCGGCGCGCTGCGCGCCTCCGACGAAGGGCGCGACGCCATCGTCATGGGCTGGGTCTCCGGCCGCCGCGATCTGGGCAACTTGCTCTTCCTCGACATTCGCGACCGCACCGGCATCGTCCAGGTCGTCTTCAACAAGGAAGCGCAGCCGGCCGCGCACGCCAAAGCCGAGCAAGCGCGCAGCGAATTTGTCGTCGCGGTCGAGGGCAAAGTCGTCAAGCGCCAAAAAGCGAATCCCGAACTCGCCACCGGCGAAGTCGAGCTGATCGCCACCAAGCTCCACATTCTGAACAATGCGAAAACGCCGCCGTTTCCCATCGAAGACGAAATCACCGCCGCCGAGGAAACGCGCCTGCGCTTCCGCTATCTCGATCTGCGCCGCAATCAGCTCAATCGCAATATGAGGTTGCGCCACAAAATCGTCCTCGAAATTCGCAAGACCATGGACGAGCTCGGCTTCATCGAGGTCGAAACGCCCATGCTCACGCGCTCGACGCCCGAAGGCGCGCGCGACTATCTCGTGCCCAGCCGCGTGCATCATGGCCAGTTCTACGCGCTGCCGCAATCGCCGCAAATCTTCAAGCAAATCCTGATGATTGGCGGCCTCGACCGCTACTTCCAGATCGTCAAATGTTTTCGCGACGAGGATTTGCGCGCCGACCGCCAGCCCGAATTCACGCAGCTCGATCTCGAAATGTCTTTTCCGCGCCAGGAAGATATTTTTCACGTCATCGAAACGGTGATGGTGCGCGCGTGCGCCGTTGCCGGCGTCAAAGCCGAGGCGCCCTTCGCGCACATGCTCTATAAGGACGCCATCCGCAAGTATGGCAGCGACAAGCCCGATCTGCGTTTCGGCATGGAGCTGCACGAAGTCACGGACTGCTTTCCCCAAGAAGCGAAGACCAAACTGGGAATCGAAGGCAGCGTCTTCGCCTTCGCCGCACCCGGAGCAGCAAGCTATTCGCGCAAACAACTCGATGAACTGACCGAAAAAGCCAAGTCGCACGGCGCGCGTGGCGCGTATTTCGTGAAGATCGCCGCCGAAGGAATCAGTTCCACCGTCGAGAAGATTATCGGCTCGGAAAACGTTAAAAAGCTTGCCGAAGCGTGCGCCGCAAAAATTGGCGATCTGGTCGTTGCCGTCAGCGCCAAACAGCAAATCAAAGGCACTGAATCCGCAGCGCTAGTCGCCGGACAATTGCGCCTGCAGCTCGGCGACGCGCTCAATCTCATCGACCGTTCGAAATGGAAATTTCTCTGGATCACCGGCTTTCCGCTCTTTGAGTGGAGCGAGAACGACAAAGCCTGGGTCAGCGCGCAGCATCCCTTCACCGGCATCGTCGACGAAGATCTGGAAAAGCTCGAGTCCGCGCCGTGGGAAGTGCGCTCGAAAGGTTACGATCTCGTCCTGAACGGCAACGAGCTCGGCTCCGGCAGCATTCGGATTCATCGCCAGGATATTCAGGAGCGGCTCTTCAAAGCGCTCGGTCTTAGCGAAGAACAACTCCGCCGCCGCTTTGGCTTCTTCCTGGACGCGCTCACCTACGGTACGCCGCCCCACGGCGGCATCGCGCTTGGTATCGACCGCATCGCCATGCTCCTCGCCGGCGAAAAATCCCTGCGCGAAGTCATCGCCTTCCCAAAAACCGCCAAAGCCCAGGATTTAATGGCAGAATCTCCCTCCGAGGTCGATACGGATCAGCTCGACCAGCTCGGCATCGCGATCAAGCGCGAAGTCAAGAAAGCCGCCGAATGAGATGATCTCGCTCCGGAGCCAACAGGGAACGGCCGTGAGTGAACGCGGGACTGACCATCGTTCGCAGCATGACGCCGGACTTCCCTCGGTGAGACGGGAATACAAAGTTGGATCCGCAGCATATTTTGATCCAATTTATGGAATCACTAGGTTCGTAGGTGTTCCTGCGACGAGCTACCGCTGTCCATATTGTGGCCACCTCCTGCATGCGGACTTTTGGTCAGGGAATATCAGACTTGGTCCCGGGGTCCAACATTGTGTGCAATGCGGCGAACTGTATGACAACGGCACGCGAGAGTGGCCGCAACTGACTACCGGAAAAAAGTTGCGCTTTTGTTGTCCGCCAATTCTTGCCGGTATTGCCGGAGGGATGGCTCTTGCCGCTTTCGCGGTGCTGTTCCTGCCCCAACCGGATTGGCGGATGACGGTTTTTGGATTGATATTGGCATTCGTTCCTATGTTTTTATTCTTTCTTTTCCGTCTGCCTTCGGTACTCCTCTCCATTCATCGCTATAATGGGCCGTCCTCTCCATTGCAATGAGCCGCATACGCATACTGCCGGAAGCTGTTGCGAATAAAATCGCCGCGGGCGAAGTTGTCGAGCGGCCGGCTTCGGTTGTCAAAGAGCTGCTCGAAAACGCGCTCGACGCTGGCGCGAAAACCATTCGCGTCGAAACGGAAGTCGGCGGCAAGCGCATGATCCGTGTGATCGACAACGGCCACGGCATGACGCACGACGATGCGTTGCTTGCCTTCGAGCGCCACGCGACCAGCAAACTGAAATCCGCCGACGATTTGCTCTCCATCTCGACGCTAGGCTTTCGCGGCGAAGCATTGCCCACGATTGCGGCCGTCTCGCGCCTACTGCTCGAAACACGCGACGAATCGGAAGCCGAAGGCACGCGCATCGAATTTGCCGGCGGAAAACTCGTCGGCGTGAAACCTGCAGGCCTCCCTGCTGGAACGACCATCAGCGTCGCCGATCTTTTTTACTGCGTTCCCGCGCGCAAGAAATTTCTTAAATCGGACACCACCGAGCTTGGCCATATCGCTTCGCTCGTCACGCACTACGCGCTGGCCAATCCGGACAAACAATTTGTCCTGACAACGCCGACGCAGGAAATCATCAACAGCCCGCCCGCCGAAAAACTCGCCGACCGCATCTATCAACTTTTCGGCCGCCAATCGATGGAGGAGCTGGTCGAAATTCCGCCCAGTTCGGCGGCATTTCGCGCGGCTATCACCGAGCCGGAACTCGAACAGAACGAGGAAAGCGCGACGCTGACGGTTCGAGGTTTCACGTCGCGCCCGGAAGTGCAGCGGCCGAACCGCAACGGCATCTACGTTTTCGTCAATCGCCGCTTGGTGCGCGACCGCCTGATTCTCCACGCCATTCACGAAGCCTACCGCAACATTCTTCCGCCAACCGTTTTTCCCGCCACTTTGCTTTTCCTCGAAATGCCCTACGACGAAGTCGACGTCAACGTGCATCCCGCAAAAATCGAAGTGCGCTTCCGCCGCTCGCAGTTCGTTCACGATTTTGCGCGCGACTCCATTCGCCAAGCACTCATGAGCGCCAGGTCCGTCGCCAGTTTCGCCGCTGCTGCCAGCGCCGCTCCGCCAATGTCCGCCGCATCCGCAGCCAACGCCTTCGATAGCGCTTCCGGCGCGGCAACGTTCGGCGCCGCCGCGGTTTTCGGAGTTCCGCGCGCCATCATTCCTGCTCTGGAAGAGATCAGCGTCGGCATCGGCTCCGATGGCGGCTTCGATCTGACTGCGGCTCCGCTGCAACCTGTCGAGCAGCGCTTTGCGTTTCCTGCTGGCGTTGAAGCGCCGATCGAGTCCGGCATCGCTTCTGCTGCGGCCGCCGTCGCTCCGGCCCTCGCCGCTTCGAACTGGGCTGGAAATCTTGCCGCGCCGAATGCAAGCGCCCCGGCGACGCTTCCGCGCCCCGATCAAATCGCGGATTTGAAACCGCTCGGCCAAGTGAGTTCGAGTTTTATTGTTGCGGTGAACGGCGAAGGTTTGTGGCTCGTGGATCAGCACGTCGCGCACGAACGCGTGCTCTTCGAGCAGCACCTCGAAGCGCGGCGCGCCGGAAAAGTGGAAGCGCAGCGCATGCTGATGCCGCTGGTGATCGAGCTTTCGCCGCGGCAGATTGTGATTTACGAGAAAATTGCGGAGGAGTTGAACGCAAATGGTTTCGAAGTCGAGCCGATGGGGCCACGCAGCGTGGCGATTCAGGCTGTTCCCGCGGGGGTCGCTTCCGGTGATGCGGAAAAGCTGCTCACGGAAATTCTCGATGGCCTCGAACGCGAGAACGCGGCGATTTCCATCGATACGCTTCAGGCGAAAATCGCGGCTTCGACGGCATGCCACGCGGCGATCAAAGTGAATATGCCGCTGGATCAGACGAAAATGGAATGGCTGCTTGGCGCGCTGGCGAAAACGGATTGTCCGATGAGCTGCCCGCACGGGAGGCCAGTTGTGCTGCGCTATTCGGTGAAAGAGATCGAGAAAGCGTTTCATCGGATTTGAGGCGGGAGAAAAGAAGGGAACTAAACGCAGAGGACGCAGAGAAGAAAGGAATAGAGAAGAAGGAGTAACGGAATTGGGGCCGAATATTCTAGGAGACGAGGCGAATGAGCGAGGGGCAAAAGACGGCGGTGATATTCGGGCTGGCGAACAAACGCAGCATCGCTTGGGCGATTGCGCAGAAGCTCGCGGCGGCGGGCTGGCGATTGGCAATTTGTTATCAGAATGAACGGCTTGAGCTCGAAGCGAAGGATTTGATCGGTGAGTTGCCGGGAGCGGCAGGATTTATGTGCGACGTCACGCAGGACGAGCAGATTGCGCGGCTCTTCGAGGGGTTGAAGGAGAAATTCGGAGTGCTGCACGGGCTGGTGCACAGTGTGGGATTCGCTCCGCCCGAGGAATTGAAAAATCCGTTTCTGAACACGTCGCGCGAAGGATTCCGCATCGCGCACGACATCAGCGTGTATTCGCTGATCGCCGTGGCGCGCGGGGCGGCGCCGCTGATGACCTCGGGCGGAAGTATCGTCACGCTAACCTATTACGGGTCGGAAAAAGTTGTGCCGAATTACAACGTCATGGGAGTGGCCAAGGCTGCTCTCGAAGCGACGGTGCGCTATTTGGCGTACGATCTCGGGCCGAAAGCCATTCGCGTCAACGCGATTTCCGCCGGCCCGATTAAGACGCTTGCGGCGCGGGGCATCGCGAATTTCAGCGATATGCTCAAGACGCAAACGGAACGCGCGCCATTGAAGCGCAACGTGGACGTGGGAGAAGTGGGCTCGACCGCGGCGTTTTTGCTTTCGGATGCGGGCTCTGGGATTACCGGCGAGACGATTTTCGTCGATTGCGGTTACAACATCATGGGATTTTGAAGAAGCTGACAGTCGGCAGCTCACAGCCGACGGTTCAGATTAAAGACAGAGAAGTGGTTGCTGCCATTTGCGGGCCTAGACTGTTTGATGGATCCCTATCCAGATTATGTCAAAACTCACGATTGCGATTGACGGGCCGGCAGGTTCGGGGAAGAGCAGCCTGGCGAAACGCGTCGCGCAAATTCTTGGCTATTTGTATCTCGACAGCGGGGCGATGTATCGCGCGCTGGCGCTGAAAGCGCTGCGCGCAGGAACCGCAGTGGACAACGAACCCGCGCTCGATGAACTTGCGCGGCGAACGCATATCGAACTGAAGCCGCCGACACCCGAACAAGAAGCGGCGGGATCGAAGAACCGCGTTTTCCTGGATGGCGAAGAAGTGACGCAGGCAATTCGGACCGCCGAAGTGGCGCAAGCCGCGTCGCGCCTCGCCACGATCGCCGGCGTCCGGGAAATTCTTGTCGCCGAGCAGCAGCGCGCCGGGGCGGGCGGAGGCGTGGTGATGGAAGGGCGCGACATCGGCACCGTGGTTTTTCCTCGCGCGGAGCTGAAGATTTTTCTGGAGGCTTCGCCGGAAGTGCGGGCCGAGCGACGGTGGAAAGAGCATCAGGAAAAAGGCGAGGCGATGACGCTCGCGCAAGTGCTGGAAGAAGTGCACGAGCGGGATCGGCGGGATCGCGAACGAAAAGTGTCGCCGCTGGTGCGCGCTTCGGACGCCGTGCTGGTGGATAACACGGCGATGGACGTCGAAGAAACGGCGAGGCTGGTCGTGATGCTTGCAAGGGAAGTGCACGGCGTGGCGGCGGCTGGCGGGAAGCAAATCTAAACTAGGGCGAATGTAAATGCATGTAAATGAGCAATTTACACAAGGAAGAGCCGGAACTTAGCGGAAGAGAAGGGGTGATAGTGGGCATTGTGTTGAATAATAATATGGTGTATAAGTTGAAGATGAAGGTGAATCATGAAGAGCCCGAAACAACTGACCCGATCGGAGATATTGCGCGCCGCCAGGGATTTTGAATGGACAAGGAAGATGCCGAAGTGGAGGGTAGTGGTCGAGGACCGCGAGCTGCCTGCGCGGCCGCTGGTGCTGGAGGCGGCTGGGGTTCCTCCCAACGACCCGACGAATTCGCACCAGGCGGTGGCCATTCTCGAAGGCCTGGGATTTGAGACGCGCTACGCGGGCGGAAACGGGAAAAAGACGGAAGAGAGAAAACCTTTGAAGGCACCGGACACGCCGACCGATATTGACGCGCTGTTCGAGACAGTTAGGCGAATCTCAAGCCGGGTGCCCGACGAAGCTTGGGCGAAAGTGCCGACGGATTTGTCCATCAATTTGGATCACTATCTTTATGGCCATCCAAGGAAAAAGGAATGAGGCAGGTTTTTGCCGACACGACTTACTGGATTGGATTTGTGAATTCGAGGGATCAGCTCCACAAGAGCGTAGTGCGGGTGATGCGAGGACTTGCACCGGTCCGAATCGTGACCAGCGAGATGGTTTTTACAGAATTGCTGAATACAGTCAGTAACGACAGCTATCTCCGAGACACTGCAGCAGAAGTCGTCGATGACTTTCGTGGAAATACAGGCGCGACGGTAGTGGCGCAAACTGTCGAACAGTTTGAATCGGCTCTCGGCTTGTACAGGAGAAGCGTTGATAAGGAGTGGAGCCTGACGGATTGCGCGAGCTTTTTGATCATGGAAGAGATGGGGATTCGGGAAGCGCTGACGTACGATCAACATTTCGAGCAAGCGGGATTCAAAGCGCTGCTTCGCTAGCGAAGCGAAGGCTGCACTCATCCCTATTCCTGCAAAGCGATTTCCGCGGCCTCACGCCGGATTCGCCGTTGCTTACACGCAGCGCTTCTTCAACGAACCACAACCTGGCACAAACATTCGCGGCGTGGTGTCTATTGCACAGCAGCAACCGGACTGATGCGAGGGACACATGGGCGAATGGAACCTGGTGGAATTGTGGCGTTCCATGGGAACGCTGTGCCATGGAGTGGTGATTGTGCTGGCGATCATGTTTGTGCGGTCGATGAGCGTGAGCACAGGGCGTGCGCTGCGATTCCGGCTGGCGCGGGAACAGTCACAGGAGTACATCTCCAAAACGCTTGTGCCGCTTCGCGAAGGCAAGCTCGATCAGGCCATCGTTTTGGCGGAACAAAACAAGGAGAGCCACATCGCGAACATTGTCGCGTCAGGCTTGTTGGATTTTCAGGCCGCGCCGGACGGGATGCCCGAACAACAAGTGATCGAAGGAGTGCAGCGAAGCCTCGAGCGATCCAGCGCGGAAACCGCCGAGGAAATGAAGCGCGGGCTGAGCGGACTGGCGACGATTGCGGCGACGGCGCCGTTCGTGGGATTGTTCGGGACGGTCATCGGAATTTTGAACGCGTTCCGCAGCATAGACATCGCTCACGCGACGGCGATCAAAGTGATCGCGGGATCGATTTCGGAAGCGCTCTTAACGACGGCGATTGGATTGTCGGTGGCCGTGCCGGCGGTGTGGTGCTACAACCTGCTGACGAATCAGATGGAAGCGTTCGGAGTCGAAATGCAGAATTGCGGGCTGGAGTTGTTGTCCTATCTGCGCGCGCGGCAAACCGAATGCAGGAAAAGCTGAAAGCGGCTTCGAAGGGCCACGTTCGAGAGCAGGTACTTGCGAATCAACAAGTTATGCAAAAAATGGGCCAAAAATGGTGTTTTCTGAAAAAAGCGCTTGACAGAAATTCGAGGTTCGTTTACTTTCAGGATACCTCAGTCGTACACCTGCTGCATTTTTGTGCAGGACCTCACTGAGCGTAAAGAGCAGAAGATGAGACAAGAAGATAAAAGCCAAGTCGGAACGATGCCAAGGCGAAACGGTCTCGCAAGCTGCTGGTTTACGCGAGCCTAAAGCAACAATAACCGCCTAAGTCGTTTCGATCCAAAGAATTCACCGCGGGATTCGTGTACCCGGGATGGTGAAGAGCAGGGATGCTTCTCGCAAAGAAGCGGGGATGAGCCCCCGCGGCCCTGAGCGATTGTTCCTCCCGGTTGAGTTTGACGGCGCGAATTGCTGATTGGCGAGCGATTCGCGCTGGAATCGTGAGCACCGACGGAAGTCTGTGCCACGGGCGACGAAGTTGGACGTGGTGCAGTGCAGGGTTACTTCGCCTGTCACGCGGGAGGTTGTGGGTTCGAATCCCACCTGGCGTCGAGGAAAGCTCGGATGAAAAGTCTGAGTTTAGTTGGCCCGGTAGCTCAATGGATCGAACGCCTAATGTCCCGGGCCGAATGTTCCCGTCCAGCAGTGTTTTGAGAAGGAAAGGAGGTGCGACGTGGAAAATGTAATTTCACTGGAAGGGCCGGTGTTGAAGGTCATGGGTGAATTGATGCTGCTGATTCCGTTGGCGGATGGCGGGGCGGAGTTGGTGGAGAGTTCCCGCGGCATCTCCGAAGTTCAGGGGGAGTTCTTGAAGATCGTGATTCCTGAATGGCTGGCGGGAATTCTGCAGATTGAGGAGGGCGACGTGGTGTCCGTGTCCAGCGACGGCAAGTTGCACATTCGGGCGTCGAATCCGCAGGCGGTGAATTAAAAGCCGTCGCAGCAAGAACGAGAAAAAGCAGATCCCTCGCTCCGCTCGGAATGACAAACGGGCGGAGCGATCGGAGGACAGGATTACGGATTGGCAAGTGAGAATCCGCGGAAAGGAGGAGAAACAGAATGGCGAAGAGGAATGTGCGGAAGCGGATGTTTCCGGAACGGGCGATGCCAGTGCGGACGTACGAAGGAGCGGTGGCGCAGCGCGACGTACTGTTTCTCTGCCACGCGAAGCCGAAGGATGCCGAGCAGGAAGCCGTTTGGAGGAAGCTCGTTGAGAACACGCTCGAGCCTCCCAACACTTGGGAGGTTGCCTTGTCCGCAGGGAAGGGCAAGCGCGAGAACTCCGAACGGCTGATCGTGATTACCGACGAACAGTCGCACGACGGAATCCTGACGGAGCGGACGCCCCGCGCGTACGTGGTGACCGTGGCTCCGTACCAGCACGGAGTGAACTACGGCAACGGATGGACGCACGTCGATGGATGGTCGGAGCGCATCGTGGACTACCTCGCGTCCTCGGAAGCGGAAGCCGCGGCGTGAAACGCCGTCGTTGAGCGCAAAGCGTTCGATGCCGAGCGACAATCAAGAACAATGGAACCGGCGCGGCGGAGAAATCCGCCGCGCCAATTTTTTTGGAGGAACGCTAACTAGCCGGATACGGAGTCGGCATGATCAGCCGCGGATAAGCAGCACTTGGCGACACGGTCTTCCGGGAACTGGGCGCGGGTTTTTAGGTTCAGGCCGGTGCGGACATCGATCCGAGAAATTCGGTGTTGGACTTCGATTTCGTAAGGCGGCTGAGCAAAAGCTCCATCGCTTCGACGGTCGATAGAGGACTCAAAACCTTGCGCAGGACCCAGACGCGGCTGAGTTCGTCAGGCGGGAGGAGCAATTCGTCCTTACGAGTGCCCGAGCGCTGGATATCGATGGCCGGGAAGACGCGCTTATCGGCGAGGCGGCGATCGAGGTAGATTTCCATGTTGCCGGTGCCTTTGAACTCTTCAAAGATCACGTCGTCCATGCGGCTGCCGGTATCAATCAGCGCGGTGGCGATGATGGTGAGCGAGCCGCCTTCTTCGACGTTGCGGGCGGCGGCGAAGAAGCGGCGCGGGCGCTGCAAAGCATTGGCGTCAATACCGCCGGAGAGTACTTTGCCTGAAGGAGGCGTGACGGCGTTGTAAGCGCGAGCAAGACGCGTGATGGAATCGAGCAGAACAACGACGTCGCGCTTGTGCTCGACGAGGCGCTTGGCTTTTTCGAGAACCATTTCCGCGACCTGGATGTGCCGCTGCGGCGGCTCGTCGAACGTCGAACTGATGACTTCGCCCTTGACGGTGCGCTGCATGTCCGTGACTTCTTCCGGCCGTTCATCGATGAGAAGCACGATGAGCGCGACTTCCGGATGATTGGTGGTGATGGAATTGGCCATGGACTGCAGGATCATGGTCTTGCCGGTGCGCGGCGGCGCGTTGACGAGGCCGCGCTGGCCCTTGCCGACGGGACAGAGCAGGTCAAGCACGCGCCCGGTCATGTTCTCTTTGGTGGTTTCCATCTTGAGGCGGCCCTGGGGATAGAGCGGCGTCAGGTTATCGAAGAAGATTTTGTTGCGCGCGACTTCCGGATCCTCGAAATTGACGGCTTCGACTTTGATCAAGGCGAAATAACGCTCGCCGTCTTTCGGCGGACGGACCTGCCCGGAGACGGTGTCCCCGGTGCGGAGATCGAACTTGCGGATTTGCGACGGCGAAACGTAAATATCGTCCGGGCCGGGAAGGTAGTTATATTCCGGCGCGCGGAGAAACCCGAAGCCGTCGGGGAGGCATTCGAGGACGCCCTCGGAAAAGATGAGGCCATTCTTTTCCGTTTGTGCGCGAAGGATCTGGAAGATCAGCTCCTGTTTGCGCATGCCGCTGGCGCCGGGAATGTTCAATTCCTTGGCGATTTTGGCGAGGTCGGTGATGTTTTTTTCTTTTAACTCGGCGAGGCTAATGCTCATCTGATTGGTTCCTTCAACGCTTGTTTCTTTCATATATCCTTAACTTTGATGGTGTAAATTGACCTTCTTTTTTGCGTGGCCGCAGAGCGGTCAACGAAATCCCGGATTGTTCGTGAGGTGGCGCACCGCACTGGCGGACAAACGAAAGCATGCCAGGATGGGCAAACCAGACTTTCAGCAACCGGCGGCAGCGCGGAGCCCCATCATGCCTGGAAAAGAACGCACGGCGGACCCACGGTCTACGCTGCTTAGTTGGTCAAACTCTTGTCTTTCTCGGCGCTGGCGACGAAAGGTTCCGCGACAGGCGCAACCTCGGGATGTTCGAGGGGCACAATCACCCGTTCAAGCGCAAGCTGCAGCACTTCATCCATGGTTTCAACAAAATGAACCTTGAGACAGGAGAGGATCTCCTGCGGGATATCCGCCAGGTCCTTCTCATTGTCCTTCGGAAGCAGTACCGTGCGCAAGCCCATTCGATGAGCGGCCAGGAGCTTCTCCTTGACACCGCCGATGGGGAGAACTTTGCCGCGCAGGGTGATTTCGCCGGTCATAGTTACGTCGCGAAGGACGGGATTTTTGGTGAGCGCGCTGACGATTGAGGTGCAGATAGTGATGCCGGCGGAGGGGCCGTCCTTGGGAATGGCGCCTTCGGGCACGTGCACATGGATATCGATATTGCGATAAAAGTCTTTCGCCAGGCCGAGCTGCATGGAACGCGAGCGTACGTAGCTCATGGCGGCTTGCGCGGATTCCTGCATCACGTCGCCGAGCTTGCCGGTCAGCGTGAGGCGACCTTTGCCCTCCATCAGGGTGGCTTCGGTGGCGAGCACGGAGCCGCCGACTTCGGTCCAGGCGAGGCCAGTGGTCAAACCAATTTCGTTGTGCTTTTCAAGCCAGTACTCGCGGTACTTCAAAATGCCGAGGAAGTCGTTGGCGTTGGCCGGGGAAATTTCCACATTGACGGTCTTGCCCTCGGTCACGACCTTGCGCGCCATCTTGCGGGCGATGTTCTGGATTTCCCGTTCGAGGCTGCGCACGCCGGCTTCATGGGTGTAGTGCCGGATGATGTGCAGCAGGCCTTCGTCGGTGAACTTTAAATTTTGCTCGTTGAGGCCGGTAGCTTCGCGGGCGCGCTTCACCAGAAAGCGCTTGGCGATTTCTAGTTTTTCCTGCTCGGTGTAGCCCGGGAGCCGCAAAATTTCCATGCGGTCCTGCAACGGCTGGGGAATGGTGTGCAGCACGTTGGCGGTGCAGACGAACATCACTTTTGAGAGATCGTATTCGACATCGAGATAGTGATCCGTGAAGGAGTGGTTCAATTCCGGGTCGAGCACTTCCATCAGCGCGGCGGACGGGTCGCCACGGAAGTCGGTGGACATCTTATCGACTTCGTCGAGCACGAAAATCGGGTTGACCGTGCCGGCTTTCTTCATCATCTGGATAATCTGGCCGGGCAGCGCGCCAATGTACGTGCGGCGATGACCGCGAATTTCGGCCTCGTCGCGGACGCCGCCGAGCGAGACGCGGACAAACTTGCGGCCGGTGGCATGGCCGATGGACATGGCCAGCGAAGTCTTGCCGACGCCCGGAGGCCCGACGAAACAGAGAATCGAACCCTTGGGATTCTTCACCAACTGGCGCACGGCGAGAAATTCCAGGATGCGTTCCTTGATTTTTTCGAGGCCGTAGTGCTCTTCGTTGAGGATTTTCTCGGCGGCCAGGATGTCTCGAATTTCCTTGGACTTCTTTTTCCACGGCACCGCAAGCAACCAATCGAGGTAGTTGCGGCTGACGGTCGATTCCGCGGACATGGGCGGCATCAATTCCAGGCGCTTCAGTTCCTGGACGGCTTTTTCATGCACGTCCTTGCTCATCCCGGCGGAGTCGATCTTTTTCTTGAGCTCGTCAATCTCGCTCTTTTCGCCGCGGCCCAGTTCCTTCTGGATGGCCTTGAGCTTTTCGTTGAGGTAATACTCTTTCTGGGCGCGCTCCATCTGGCGTTTGACGCGGGTGTTGATGTTGCGGTCGACGTTCAGTTTTTCAAGCTCGATTTCGAGGATGTCGCCGATGCGATTGAGGCGCTCTATGGGATCGACCGTCTCGAGTAGGTCCTGCTTCTCATCGACGGGAAGCTGCAGGTTCGCCGCAATGGTGTCCGAAAGGCGGGCGGGGTCGTCGCCACGCGCGGCGGCGATCATCGTGTCGTAATTCAAGCTCTGCGAAAGTTTGATGAACTGCTCGTAAAGGCCGGTGATCTTCTGCACCGTCTGATCGACTTGCGGGGAGGGTTCGACGCGCGCGGAGAGCAAGCGCACGGTGGCGCGGAAAAAGCCTTCTTCCGAAGCGATGGAAAGAGCGCGGGCGCGCTCGACGCCTTCGACCAGCACTTTGATATTGCCGTCGGGCAGCTTGACGCTTTGCACGATGTTCGCGAGCGTGCCGACCGCGTAGATTTCCTCGGGCTTGGGGTCATCGACGGAAGCGTCGTGTTGCGTGGACAGAAAAATCTTCTTGTCGCCGGCCAGCGCCTCTTCGAGAGCGCGCACGCTGGCTTCGCGGCCAACGATGAACGGAGTCATCTGCTGCGGAAAGATGACCATATCGCGCACCGGCATCATGGGCACGCGCTTCAAATCCTGTTTTTCTCGAGTGAACATTAGGGCCCCTGAAAATCGCTGCAACGCCCGAAACGGCCTACCCGGCCTTTTCGAGCAAGCTCCAATTGATTTCCCTTCCGCGAACCATATCCGCGGTCACGACAAAATCGCGCACCTTGCGTTGCATCGGAAGGTGGTACATCAGTTCGAGCATAAGGTCTTCCAGAATCATGCGCAACCCGCGCGCTCCGACTTTGCGCTGCATGGCAAGCTCGGCGACGGTATCAAGCGCGTCGTCGGTGAAACGCAGCCGCACGTTTTCGAATTCGAAGAGGCGCTGGTATTGCTTCAGGAGCGCATTCTTCGGTTCCGTCAGGATGCGCACGAGGACGCTTTTGTCCAAGTCGTTCATCACGCCGGCGACGGGCAAGCGTCCCACAAATTCCGGGATGAGCCCATAGCGGATGAGATCGCCGGGCTGCACCTGCTCGAGCATTTCCGTGTTGCGGCGCTGCGGCGTGGAAGGCGCGGCGTCGGTATGAAAACCGAGCGAATGGCGGCCGGCGCGCTTCTCGATGATTTTTTCCAGTCCAACGAATGCGCCGCCGCAGACGAACAAGATGTTCGTGGTATCCACGGGCGTGAATTCCTGGTGCGGGTGTTTGCGGCCGCCCTGTGGCGGCACGTTGGCGATGGTGCCCTCGAGAATCTTCAGCAGCGCCTGCTGAACGCCTTCGCCGGAAACATCGCGCGTGATCGAGGGGTTCTCGTCCTTCTTGGCGATCTTATCGATTTCATCGATATAGATGATGCCTTGCTGCGCTTTCTGCACGTCGCCATCGGCGGCTTGCAGAAGCTTGAGAATAATGTTTTCGACATCTTCGCCGACGTAGCCCGCTTCGGTCAGCGTCGTGGCGTCGACGATAGCGAACGGGACGTCCAGCATGCGCGAAAGCGTTTGCGCGAGAAGCGTTTTGCCCGTGCCCGTGGGACCGATCAAAAGGATATTCGATTTGCTCAGCTCGACGTCGCCCGGCTGCTTGTTCAAGAAGATGCGCTTGTAATGATTGTAGACGGCCACCGCGAGCTTCTTTTTCGTGCGGTCCTGCCCAATGACGTAGCAATCCAGAAATTGTTTGATCTCCGGCGGACGCGGAAGCCGGCGCGCGGGCGCGGCGGCTTGCTCGCGCTTTTCATCTTCCAGAATGGTCTGGCAAACGCCGACACATTCGTTGCAGATGTACGCGCGCGGATAGTCCGAAGGAGAGCTGATCAATTTTTCGACCTGTTCCTGTGTTTTATGGCAAAAGGAACAGCGCAGCGGCTCGTCTGGGTTGAATTTTTTCACTGGTGTGAAGGCCTCGTCTCCGCTGGGCTTCGACGGAGTCTCTATTCCCTATTCTAGGCCGATTTTTCCCTGGGTCAAAAGAGAAACTCGAATCGCTACCAACTTATAAGCACCGGACGAAGGCGCACGCCGCCCCTGCGGCATTCGCCCGCTAGCGGTGCTTATAAATAATCTCGTCGATCATGCCGTATTCCTTGGCTTGTTCGGGATTCATGATGAAATCCCGCTCGACGTCCTTTTCGATGCGATCGATCGACTGGCCGCTGTGCTGCGAAAGCAGCTTATTGATGACCATGCGCATGCGCAGGATCTCTTTCGCGTGCAAGTCGATGTCGGTCGCTTGGCCGCCGAGGCCGGACATCCACGGCTGGTGAATCAGAATGCGCGCATGCGGCAGGGCGAAGCGCTTCTTGGGCGAGCCGCCGGCGAGCAGAACCGCGGCGATCGATGCCGCCTGGCCCACGCACGTCGTGACGACATCGGGTTTCACGAATTGCATGGTGTCGTAAATAGCAAAGCCCGCGGTGATCGAGCCGCCCGGCGAATTGATGTACAGCTGAATGTCTTTTTCCGGATCTTCGGCTTGCAGAAAAA
This sequence comes from uncultured Acidobacteriota bacterium, assembly GCA_963715795.1. GTDB lineage: Bacteria > Acidobacteriota > Terriglobia > Acidiferrales > UBA7541 > Acidiferrum. The sequence goes on from OY970275.1 coordinate 140,933, forward strand.
GCATCTGCGCGGTGGCCAGATTGGCGACGTGGTCGTCGATCGGCGTGCCGATGAAGATGATGTGCTCTTTCAGCAGTCGGGAGTAAATGTCATAAGCGCGCTCGCCGCGGCTGGTCTGTTCGACCACCATCGGAACGAGCGTTGTGCCGCGATATTCAGGTTCTTCGAAATTTTTCATTTAGATGGTTGAACGATCGGAAAGTTTCACTTTGAGTCCGACGCGGCGCTTGCTGCCGCGACGGTCTTGACCTGAGCATTCTGCGCGAGCCAGTCGAGAGTTTTGTCGCTTCTCAACTTAGCTTTCATCCTATCGAGCGCATCCTGCTTTGTCAAACGAGCGCGCACGACTTCGGCGGATTCGCCACTATGGCTGGCCATGTGTTCGAGTTCTTGCTGGATCTCCTCGTCGGTGACGTCGATATTTTCCGCGGTGGCGATGCGGTCGATGATGAGCTCGGCCTTTACGTCATCGGCAGCGCGTTCCTGCTGGCGCTTCCGCAACGTGACCCAGTCCACGTTCACGGCCCGCGGATCGACGCCTTGAGCCGCCAGCGAGCGAACCACCCGCTCCAGCCGCACATCCATTTGATGCTCGACGAGCGCTTCCGGTACGGGGAAATCGTGGAGCTTCACAAGCTCGGTGATGACCTTCTCTCTTTGCAATTCCTTTTGCCGGTGATCGCGCTGGTGTTCGAGGTTTTCCGCCACCTTCTTTTTCAGTTCGTCCAGCGTCGCGGCGTCGCTCACATCTTTTGCAAACTCGTCGTTCAGCTCCGGCAGCTTTTTGTTCTTGATGCCCAGGACTTCGACCGCGTAGTTGTAAGTCTTTCCGGCCAGCTTAGCGTCGGGATAATCGGCGGGATAGGCGACCTCAAAATTCTTGTGGTCCCCGATGTTCGCGCCGCGCAGATTCTCGTTGAAAGGTTCCATCGTCTCTTCGGCGCCGATGTGACACAGTACGCTATCTGCTTGCAGCGGTTCGCCGCCGCCCGCCGGAGTGCCCATCAATTTGAGCTGCACGTAATCGCCGTTTTCGACGGCGCGTCCTTCCACTGGCGCAAGGGCCGCGGCCCGCTCGCGCATCTCTTCGAGCGCTTTCGCGACGTCCGCGTCGGTGATCTCCATCGCGGGCATTTCGATTTCGAGTCCTTTGTAATTGCCAAGCTCGAATTCCGGCAGGACTTCAAAGACGGCGCGGAATTTCAGCGGCTGGCCCTCGGCAAATTCCAGCTTCTCGACCTGCGGCTGCGAAACCGGCGTCAGCTTCTGTTCAGAAACGGCTTTTTCAACGCGCTCCGGGACGAGCGCTTGCAGGACTTCGCCTTTGATGTCTTCCGCGAATCGCCTGCGGATCAGAGAGACGGGCGCTTTGCCGGGCCGAAAACCGGGCACGCGGGCGACGCGCGCGAATTCCTTGGCCACGCTCTCAATCTTTTTCGTTACCTCTTCCGCGGGAATTTCGAGGTCCAGCTCGCGGCGGCAAGTTGCTTCAGCCATGGAACAATCCTCTCCTCGATGAATGATACGGCGGCGATTGCGTCTCTGTGAATCCGCTCGCTATGAAATTACGCGCTGGTCTCGATGGCAAGCGCCCTAGTGTATTGCGGAAAGCACAGGCTTGCCGGCCGCTTTGCGGATGCACAGGAACTTTGATGAGGCCAGACAGGTAAGAACTCACCCTGCAACGCAAAGTATGAGTATAGGCGACGGTGCGGAGAGCGTCAATTAAGGCTGCTGCGGGTTGGGAGTGCAGCGGAAGGCCGGCTTTCGGGGAATGGATTCGATCGTGCGGCCACGGCGCGCGAATTCTTGCTCAGCTGGCTTCGGCCACGGCGGGCGGAACTGCGAATCTTTCAAAGCGCTCTTTGAACCAAATGGTTAGAAAGACTGTGGCAGCACACGCGGCCCATGGAATGACCGGGGAAAGCCAGAAAAAATGCGGTGCGAAGCGCAGCGCGGCGAACCACGCCAATACAGTCAGAAGACCGAACAGCAACGCCGAGAGATGCGCGCGATTCTTCCAAGCGGGGGGCCAAGCGCAGAGAGTTTGCATGAATAATGCAAAGGGAAACGCCACCACGAGATCCACGAAGTAGTGTTCACCCGTGCCGAGAGTGGCACAGAAGGTAAAAAGAACGAAGAGCATGGCGATCGTACGTTCCCACCAGGAAAGTCCGCGCGAATACCACCATGCGAGCAGCACCCATGCCATGTGGAGAGACGGGATGGCGTTACGCGCTCCGTGAATGGCCACGGGCTCGAGCAGGAGCCGCCGAAACATGCTCGTCGACAGCGGATGCCAGGGGAAATCGGCGCGCGAAAATAAATGAACTGGCCCCAGCGCCGGAAAAAGATTGTAAAAGAGAATGCCCACGGGACCGGTCAAGAGAAAAGCGGCCATTACTGGAAGCGCCCGCTCTCGCGCTCGCAGAAGCTGGCCGGAATAGATGAGCGCGATGGGGATGGGCAAGCCCACGTAGAAAAGTTCCCCTGCAATCTTGAACCCCGGCCACATTGAAAATGCCTGCCCCATCAGGAACGCGAGTTGCACATGCAGGCTTCCATCAAACGAATACAAATAGAGGTCCAGCACCCGGGGATGGAGTTTCTCCGTCAGGCCCAGCATGTTCGACGCGAACCATTCGGAAGTGACAAACAACAGCGACGGAACAAAGGCAAGAAGCAGGAGTTTTCGACTTTCTCCCTTCGACCAGACGGCGCGAAGAAAGAGCAGGAGCAGGGCGTTCAATCCAAGAAAAGAAAACCAAGCGGTGATATGCGGAGCGTAATGCAAGAACCGGAAATCGACGATGGCGAGAAGCGCCGTGGCGCCGATCAGGATGAGCGCGTCCGGCCACAACCCGCAAACGCGGAGCTGGATGATCACAACGCTGGCCAGCGCGATCGCAAAGAAAGCCGATGATAGCGATTCCGAGTAGAACTGTGAGCTGACCCCGAATCCGGCCGCGATCGTGACTCCGACAACGGTGAGAAAAATTTGGACGGCCAGGGGGAATTTCATCTTGAATTTGTTCTGCGGATGCTGGCGGATGGAACGGCTAGAGCCACCACGCGCCGCGCAGGCTCTCTCTTATTTCAACATTTCCCGCTCGCGGAGTATTGACGCGTCCTTTGTACTGTGCCCAATTCAAAAAGGGTTGCGGATGTACACGAAGGCTGAAGAGCGTCAGCGATGCGGGGCGCCGATTCGTTAGTCGGCTGCACGGGAGGAGTTCAGAGCGGCGATGAGATCGGCATGGAGGAGGCGGTGAAAGAGGTGTTCGCCGGCTTCGCGACGGACGGAAAGGCGCCCGGCAACATAGGCGCGCGAGCCAAGGCCGCGCTGCACGGAATCGCAGATGGCCATGTCCTCGTCCTGCACTTTTTCGCTGACGGCGATGCTCTCTTTGTGGCGTGCTTCGGCGGCGGCGCTGGTGTCGCCAAAATAATAGTCGAAAACGACCGCGCAGCGGTCGACTCCCAGAGGCAGCACCAGATTCGTGTCCATTACGCCTTCGTAGGCGTTGATCATAAAGTTGGGATAAAGCCATAGGTAAAACGCGCGGCCCTGGCGCGTAGCCGCGACACCGGCCTCTGAGGTGGAGTCCGAAGAGAGCGGGCTGGACTGCAGGCAAGCGCGTTCAAAATTTTCGATCGTGTATTTGGTGTATTCGATGACGCTGCTCAGGCCTTTGTGGGCGTGCGGGACGTGATAGCCGCCGTCGAGATAGTTGTCGACGTATACCTTCCAGTTGCAATGGAGGGTGTAAACGCGCCGGTCGAAGAAATGCAGTTTTTTTGCGAGTTCCAGCGGCGCGACAAGCTCGGGTACCAGGCCCAGAAAATCGCGCAATGGAGCGGCGCGCCCGTCCAGGTTCACGAAAACAAAATGTTCCCAGGTGTCCACCCGAACGGGTACGAGGCCATTTTTTGCACGATCGAAGTTGCATACCCCGTCAAATTCGACCATGCCTTTCAGCGCGCCATCGATGCCGTAGGTCCACCCGTGGTAGGGGCAGCGAAATTGCTTCGCGCAACCCTGCGCTTCGGTGACGACAGCAGCCGCGTGATGACGGCATACGTTGTAGAACGCGCGCAACTGGCCGTCGTCACCACGCGCGACGACGAGCGGCTCACCCGCTAGCTCCGCCGTGAAAAACTGGCCGTTGCCGCGCACCTGATCCGCGCGTCCCACGACTTGCCACGTCGAGCTGAAAGCGCTGGCGCGCTCGAGTTCCGCGATGCGCGGATCGAAATACCACGGCGCGGGAATCGTCCAGGCCTCTTCGAGCGGATCGGTCGGATTGTACAGATTCACTACGTCGCGGACGCTCCGGTCCATGCCAGCCTCTCGCAGAACGGGTTATCCCCCAGAAAATTCTCGAATCTCACGGAGGCTCTTTCTATCGCAAAATGCCGCAAAAAGGGAAGAGCCAAGAGCTCGCGGCAAACGGGAATTTTTCCGCGGCGCGTCCGACGATTTCCGCTCGCTCCTCGCAAAAGCCGGAAAACGAAACAGCCATCATCTCCTCATTTGTGCGCGGCCGTCCGGTCCTCTCCATCCCTCCGCTCGGCGAGCAGCGCACTCGCGAGCAGAGTCAGGCAACCCCATACGCCAAGTTCCCACCAAAATTGTTTTCGTTCCGCCAGCTCAAAATTGAGCGCGTCGCCCATGGCCTCGCTGGCGGCCTCGGCTTTCGCGACGGCGCGATCCCCGCTGTTCAGGTTCGCTCCTTTTTGATCGTCCGGCACATCCGTCAAATCCTGTTGCGCGCTGTTCGCCGCACTGGCGCTGGCGTCTTTCTGCGCGTTCAGCGCCCGCTGCACCCTGACCTCGGACGTGGCGTTCGCCGCCGACCATTGCAGCGCCGTCCCGACAACCACGCCGGTCAGCCCAATCCAGCAGGCCAGCACCACATACGCCAGAAACCTATGCAAGTTCACGATTCACACCTCTGACCTGGAGAAAGTGTCTAGGAAGGCATTCCTCCTCCCGGCCGTCAGCAAAGCGTCACATAACAACAATGTTGGTGCGGAAGGAGGGATTTGAACCCCCACGGCCTTTCGGCCACAAGATCCTAAGTCTTGCGCGTCTGCCAGTTCCGCCACTCCCGCAGTGGTTCTGCTCATAATACCGGGAATCGCCCGCCGCCCGCCACACCCACGATAAGACCCGCCACGCCCACGATAAGACCCGCCACGCCCACGATAAGACTGGATTGTCGCTGTTCTGGGGAGCATAATGTAGTGTAATTGCTGTTGTTTTGGCCACCCCGCGGCTGAAATCTCACGCCTCTCCCCAGCAGGCGCGAACGAGAGGCCTCGCTGCGAAAGAGGGCAGCGCCATGATCATTCAGGAGCAGGGCGATCAGTTAATCCTGATCCGGCAGACGGACCACGCCGTACTTTCCGGATTTTTTGCGCGCGCGCTGGGGAACCATCTCTTCAGCCGGCCCCAGCCCTTCGAATCCTTTTGCTTGGCAGCGGCCGAGCACGACAATGGCTGGCACGAATGGGAGCTGCTCCCTCAGATCGATCCCAAGACCTTCGCCCCGTACAACTTCATGTCCATTCCCACCGAGGAGCACATCGCTCTCTACCAGCGCGGCATCGAGCGCGTGGTGCGCGCCGACCGTTACGCGGGGCTGCTCGTCAGCATGCACTGCGCCGGGCTTTACGACCGCACGCGCGCTACCATGCCCGGCTTCTCCGCGAAATACGTGAAATCCCACGAATCGCACCTCGTCAGCGATTTTCTCCAGCGCCTCCGCCTTCAGCAATTGCGCCTCAAAGTGGACCTCCGCGCCGACCCGGTGATGAAAGCTTATGCGGACGAGACTGCTCTGCAGGCGAATCTTCAGCGCCTCGAAGCGCTCGACCGCCTTTCACTCTATTTCTGCCTCGCGCCCTTGGACGGCTCCACGATTGACGCCGTGCCCATCGATGGCAACGGCAGCGAAGCGGACTGGGATCTCCAGCCAGCGGGGAACAATTTCGTTACAGTGAAACCCTATCCCTTCGCGAAGGATCCGCTCGAAATCAGCATTCTTGCCCGTCGCGTTCCCCGGCGCCCCTACGCCGACGAAAACGAATTTCACAAAATTTTGGCGCAAGCGCCGTACTTCGCGATTAATTATACGCTGAGCGAAGATGGCGCGCGCATTCACTCCCGCACCGCCGTCGCCTGATCAATCTAATATTTGTCCGCGTGTCTCCGGCAGCGCCAGCGCCAGCAACGCGGCCATCAAGAACGCTCCCGCCTGCAAGAAAAACGCCGGACCAATCCCATACTTCAGCGCGAGCGCTCCCACCGCGAACGGCGCGGCCGCGGAAAGGCCCCGGCCGACGTTGTAACTCAATCCCATGGCCGCCGCGCGAATTTCGCCCGGGAAAAGTTCGCTCACGATGGCGGCGTATCCCGAAAAATAGCCCGTCCCGAAAAACGCGACCAGCGGCCCGAGAGCCAGCAGCCAAAACGCGCTTCGCGACATTCCATAAATCGGCACGAGCGCTGCGGCGATGAGCAAATACAAAAAGTACGGCTTGCGCCGCCCGTACGCATCCGAAAAAAAGCCGAACATCGCGTACCCCAGCCATTTTCCGAAACAAATCACCAGAAAAAACGCCGTCGTCGTGACGAGACTGAGCCCTCGGCCTCCGCGCGAAGGCGGCAAGGACAAGTACGCCGGAATCCACGTGAACAATCCCCAATAGCCAAACATGCTGCAGGCGTTCATCGTTGTGGCCAGGATGCCGTTGCGCAGAACGCCTTTCTGCAGCAGCTTGCGCAGCGGCACCTTTACCTTGCGCGCCGCGCGTTCTATCCACAATTCCGGTTCCGGCACTTTGCGCTGAATCCAGAAAACGAGAATTGCCGGCAATACGCCCACGAAAAAAACCGCTCTCCAGCCGAAGTGCGGCAGCACGAACGCCACGATAAGCGCGGCAATCGCTTCGCCGATCGCGTACGCCGATTGCATGAATCCCAGCGCTTTCCCGCGATGTTCCGCGCGCCACGTCTCCGCGATGAGCGCCGCGCCGCTCGTCCACTCTCCGCCCATCCCCAGGCCCAGCACAAAGCGGAATGCCGCCAGTTGCGGAATCGTGTGCGACAGGCCGCACGCCGCGCTGGCCAATGCGTAAACGAGGATCGACGCCGTCAGCGCACGAACGCGACCGATGCGATCCGCGATGACGCCAAAAAGAAGTCCGCCAATCGCGGAAGCAATCAGCGTCAGCGAATTCAGCAGTCCCGCGGTCCGCGAATTCATCGCGAAGGCCAGCATCAAGAACGCGAGGACCAGCGAATAGAGCATCACGTCCATCGCGTCGAGCATCCAGCCAAGTCCGCCGGCGATCAGCGAACTTCGTTCCGGCCCCGATGCATCGCGAATCCAAGCGAGCCCGAATACAGACGGACTGATTTCTGCGGGGGAAGATGTGCTCGAAGGCGGAGAAGGCGGGCTCGAAACGGGCGGGATCGTCACGCGGGGATTGTACCCAAAAGCGCTTCGTGGTGCGTCAGCAACTAAAGGGGCGGAATGCAACAACTGTTTCTGGCGGAGATTGCGGAACAGGGTGTACCATTCGGCCTCGCGGAATACTACCCGCCGTAGTACCGGTTTGATCAAAAATTCTCTTGGGGGCAAAGATGATCAGTGGTCTGAAAGGTGTGACGAGAGTCTGTTCCGTTCTTGTGTCGCTGGTTTTGTTCGGCCTCGTTTGCTCGGCCGTTCGCGCGCAAACGCTCGATGAAAATGCACTGAAGGCCATGAAGTGGCGCCAGGTCGGCCCGTTTCGCGGCGGACGCGCTCTCGCTGTCGCGGGAGTCGCCGGCGATCCCGACACGTATTATTTTGGTTCGGTTGCCGGAGGCGTTTGGAAAACGACAAACGGCGGCCTGACGTGGACGCCGATGACCGATAAGACCGGCATCATGTCCGTCGGCGCGATCGCCGTAGCGCCCTCCGACCCCAATGTGATTTACGTCGGCACGGGCGAATCCTGCTGGCGCGGAAACATCGCGTTCGGTGACGGCATGTATAAATCTCTCGATGCCGGAAAGACCTGGACGCACATCGGCTTGGAGGACACGCGGCACATCGCGCACATCCTCGTCAGCCCCACGAATCCCGACGTCGTTTATGTCGCCGCCATGGGCCACGCCTTTGGCCCCAACGAAACGCGCGGCGTCTTTAAATCCGTCGACGGTGGCAAGACCTGGAAGAAAATTCTATACAAGGATGAAAAGACCGGCGCCATCGACCTCACCTTCGATCCCTCAAACCCGCACATTTTGTACGCGGCGCTGTACGAAGCGCAGCGCTACCCCTGGACCGCCGTCAGCGGCGGACCAGGCAGCGGCCTCTATAAGTCCATCGACAACGGCGCCACCTGGCAGCATCTCGAAGGCCACGGCCTGCCCTCGGGCGTTCTCGGCCGCATTGGCGTCTCCGTTTCCGGCGCCGACGGCAACCGCGTCTACGCCATTATCGAAGCAGAAAAAGGCGGCATCTACCGCAGCGAAGACGCCGGCGAAACCTGGCATCTCATCAATCCCGATCATCGCTTTACGCAGCGTGCCTGGTATTTCCATCACATTTTCGCCGATCCGAAAAGCGTCGATACCGTCTACGTCTTGAATACCGCCGTCTACCGCTCGACCGATGGCGGCCATACCTTCGGCTTCATTCGCGCTCCTCATGGCGATAATCACGGCTTGTGGATCGATCCCACGCATCCCGACTGGATGATCAATTCCAACGATGGCGGCGCCACGGTTTCTCACGACGGCGGAAAATCCTGGACTACTCAGGCGAATCAGCCCACCGCCCAGTTCTATCACGTCGCCACGGACAACGCTTTTCCCTATCACATCTACGGCGCGCAGCAGGACAACTCCACCGTCGCGATTGCCAGCCGCAGCGATGATGGCGTGATCGACCGGCCGGATTGGTACGAAGTCGGCGGCGGCGAATCCGGCTTCGTCGTTCCCGATCCCAAAAATCCCGACATCGTGTATGCCGGCTCCTACGACGGTCTGATCACGCGCTTCAATAAGAAAAATCACCAGGAGCAGGACATCTCTTCCTGGCCGCTCAATCCCATGGGCTCCGGCGACGCCGACTTGACGCACCGTTTCCAGTGGACCGCGCCGATCATGATGTCTGCCAATGACCCAGGCGCTCTCTACCACGGCGGCGAAGCCGTTTTCAAGACCACCGACGAAGGAATGACCTGGACGGCCATCAGCGGCGATTTGACGCGCAACGATAAAAGCAAAGAGCAGTCTTCTGGCGGCCCGCTCACCCAAGACAACACCAGCGTCGAGTATTACGGCACGATCTTCGCGCTCGCCGAATCCCCCATCGAGAAGGGCCTCATCTGGGCCGGCTCCGATGACGGCTTGGTTCACGTCACTCGCGATGGCGGCCAGCATTGGGCCGATGTCACTTCCAAGCAGTTCGGCGAATGGAACCGGGTGAAGAGCATCGATCCCTCGCCGTTTTTCGCTGGCACCGCCTACCTCGCCGTTGATCGTCACCAACTCGACGATTTCCGTCCCTACTTTTTCAAGACCGACGACTACGGCAAGACCTGGACCAATATCTCGAACGGCTTGCCGGATAACAGCTACTCTCAAGTCATCCGCGAAGATCCCAAGCGCAAAGGCTTGCTCTACGCAGGCACCGAGACTGGCATCTACATTTCCTACGATGACGGCGGCCATTGGCAATCGCTCAAACTCAATCTGCCGACCACGCCCGTCCACGACCTCACCATCAAGGGCGACGACCTGGTTGTCGCCACGTACGGCCGCGGTTTCTGGGTTCTCGATGACATCGCTCCCCTGCGCCAGATGACTTCAGCCGAGGAAGGCGCCGATGTTCATCTCTTCCAGCCGTCTCCGGCCGTGCGCTTCCGCGGACCCGGCTTTACTCTTCCAGCCACCGTTCCCGTTGGCTCGAATCCGCCCTCCGGTGCCATCATCTATTATTCGCTGAAGACCGCTCCCAAGGACCAAATCACCCTCGAGGTTCTCGATGATCACGGCAAGCTCGTTCGCAAATATTCCAGCAAGAAAACCGGCGCCGGCGCTTCTCCAGTCGAAGAAGAATTCGGCTTCCGGATGCAATCGGCGGAGCTTCCTGCCGAAGCCGGGCTGAACCGCTTTGTCTGGAATTTACAATATGAATCTCCCACGACCGTTCCCGGCTCCGTTGGCTGGGGAGGCCGTCCGGAAGGAGCGCTCGTCGCGCCCGGCACTTACGAAATCAAACTGACAGTTGGCGGAAAGACCGAATCCACCAAAGTAGTAGTAACCAAAGATCCGCGCGTTTCCACTTCCCAAGCTGACCTCGAAAAGCAGGAAGAGCTTGCCAAGCGGATTAGCGATCGCGTGGGCGCGGGCGATGAAGCGGTGAACCAGATTCGCAGCGTACGCAGCCAGCTTGATGCGCTAAAGAAGCGGCTTGCCGCGGACGCCAGTGCCAAACCCGTCGTCGACGAAGCCGACGCTCTCAGCAAGAAAATCAGCGCCATCGAGGCGAAAATTATCCAGCCGAAGGCCACCAGTGGCGAAGACGCCCTCAATTATCCGATTCAGGTTGCCAACCAGCTCGCCGCGCTGCAGGAAACGGTGGAAAGCGCCGACACTGCGCCGACCGCCGCATCCTTCACCGTGTTTGACGTTCTCAACAAACGGCTCGACGAGCAGCTAGCCGCCTGGCACGACGTCCAATCCAAAGACCTCGCGGCTCTTAATTCCTCGATCCAGAAAGCTCATATCCCCGCGATTGCACCCGCGGCGGAAAAACACGAAGCGGGCGAAAACTAGAAACGCATAACCGCCCGTCCATTTACCGAGCGAGGGGGGTCCCAACGCGCCCTCCTCTTTCCGTCTTTTCTCTCGTCCTGCCCGGGATTCAGAATATCGATTGCTCTAAAATCCAACTTTTGCTACTCTCCGCCCACAGTTGATACCCCTCGGAGGTGCTTCATGGCATTTTGCAAAGCGTGTGGTCAAGATTCCGGCGATGCAGCATTTTGTCCCAAGTGCGGTGCGCCGCAAGGAGCTACGCAGGGTGGAGCGGTGGCCGCTCCCGCTGCGGTCCCGGCAACCGCGGGAATGGATGAAAATGTTGCTGGGTTAGTGTCCTATATCGCTGGATGGGTTACTGGCCTTATCTTTTTGCTGATCGACAAGCGCCCGTTCGTTAAGTTCCATGCGGCGCAGTCCATCGCGTTCTGCATCGCGATTATTCCGTGTTGGATTGCGCTGTGGGCCATTGAGTTTATTCTCGCCCATATTCCGATAATCGGATTTCTCGGTCTCATCATGTTTCCGATTTTCAGTCTCCTTATTTTTGCGGTTTGGATTCTCCTCATGTACAAGGCCTATAGCCACGAAATGTTCAAGCTTCCCATCATCGGCGACATCGTCGAGAAGATGGTCAACAAATAAGACTCACTCTGGCAATTGCGGCCTGGAGCCGTCCGGTCACCCCGGACGGCCCTCTTTTTTACATGCCTCGCCATCCGCGCTTTCCACTTGACTTCTTTTTCCTGTCCCTACAACCTAAAAGGCTTTCTCTTTTCCGGGGAAAAGCTCGCTAAGAATCGAAAGGCGCCATCACTTCGACATGACCCGCGTCCGGCTGTGCTTCCACGATCGTTGTTTTGATGGCACCGCTTCCGCCGCTCTTTTCTACCGCTTTTTTAAGGAAAAGTTCGATCCCGCCGCGGAATTCGGCTTTACCGGCATGACCCATCGCGCTTCGCAACCCTGGACTCCCGGCCTGTTTGACGGCGATGAAAACGCCATCGTCGATTTCAAATATTCGAACTCTCCAAAAGTCACCTGGTGGTTCGACCATCACCAGAGCGCCTTCCTCACGCCTGCCGATGCCGAGCATTTCCGCAGCCATCCCGGGCCGCACATGTTTTACGAACCGGACTACAAATCCTGCACGAAACTGATCGCCACGGTGGCCAGCGAAAAATTCGCTTTCGATACCAAGCCCCTTGCGGAGCTGATTCACTGGGGAGACATCATTGACGGCGCGCAATATCCCACGGCGGAATCCGCCGTCGAACTCGTCGAGCCCGCCACGCAGCTTGCCCTGGTCATCGAGGCCGCTCCCGAAGACGGCTTGCCTGCGCGCATCATTCCGGAGCTGGCTTATCGGCCGCTCGCGGAAATGGTCAAGCTCCCGCTCGTCGCCAAGCATCTCGGTCCTCTGCTCGAACGTCACCGCAAATCCATCGAAATTCTTCGCCAGCGCGCCGAAGCCGTCGATGGCGTGATTTTCTTTGACGTCAGCGATCTCGATCTCGAGGGCTACAACAAATTCATCCCTTACCTGCTGCATCCCGAAGGCGTTTATTCCGTCAGCGTCAGCTCCTCCCCGGTTCGCGCCAAAGTTTCCCTCGGCACCAATCCCTGGAACCAGGCCACCGCGGACAAAAATCTCGCCTCGCTCGCGGAAAAGTTCGGCGGCGGCGGCCATCCCCGCGTCTCCGCCATTTCCTTCGATCCTGCCGACCTCCCGCGCGCCCGCCAAGTCGCCCGCGATCTAGCCTCGCAACTCCGCGCCAAGTAAAGCCTGGTCGCCGCCCGCGCGCGATCTTCCGCAATTCAGCCCGCCGCGCCCGCGTCAGCGAGTGGTCCAATAACGTCAAGCTGCTCGTGTAAATATCTGCAGGGTGTGGTTTTTCCAGTCCTCGTTGCACCGGCTGGTGCTGTCCTAATGTGGAGTGCGGGAGCCTTGCTCCCGCTTTTGAGAATTATGCCGCGCCAAACAACCCTTGCCTCTCGGCGCAAAACTTCCACGCGAGGCTCGGCTTCGTCTCTTAATTGCCGAGTCGAGAAAACGCAGCCGAAATTAGGACACTACCAACCCGCTCGCCCGTTCGACAAAAATGCGCCTCCCATGTAAAATTCAAAACTACAGTGGGCCGGTAGCTCAATGGTAGAGCAGTTGACTCTTAATCAACGGGTTGCAGGTTCGAGTCCTGCCCGGCTCACCAAACCTCGCGCGTAAGCGTAGCGCGATCCTATAGTTTTACGTCTGGGCAAACCTCTGCTCCGCGAACTCTCGCTCATTTTCAAGCGCTCGAGCACTGAAATGCTTGCACGCGCACAGGTATATCTCGCGCGCAGAGTTGCGCACCGCAGTAGAATTGCGCGCCGCAGAAAAGCGGCAGCGCGGCGAGAAATCCCCATCGGCGGAAAGGCTTGAACATGGCCCCTCCAATTCGAGACAGCCCGAAAATGTACTCCCAGAATAAGTAATCCGAAAGAAACTAAATTGCACCGCTTCGGCATCACCAATATCGTGCGTCTTCAAACCGCTGCAAGCCATCCCCTCTGAACTATCGCGAAGCCATCCGCAAGCAAGCAACCTCCTGCATTTTCAAGCAATTACAAGCTCCGCTCCCAGACATTTTCAAACCCACGCAAATGCCCCTCCCAGTAACCCCTTCCGCTTCAACTCCTTACAAATCCCCTCCGTTCCATCTTTCTCCTCCCCCACCTTTCCCCTCGTTCCCGTCCTAGTACAGGCGTACTCTCCAATATTGAATCGATTTTGTACCCGGAGTCCTATTGTTCCCTGGACCTCTCCCGGATACACTCTCTCTTCAATCTGGAGGTATGCCTTGACCGGCTCCGAACGCCGCACAACTCAGCGCTTTCAAATGCGGCTGCCGCTTACCGTCCGTTGGACTACGGGAGCTGCGGTTGGCGAAACCAGCACCGAATCCCGCGACGTCAGCTCTCGCGGCGTCTACTTCTTTCTTTCCAAGGACGTCCGCGAAGGCTCGCCTGTCGAAATTCTTTTGACCTTGCCGAATGAAATCACTTTGGCTGGTCCGGTGCGCGTGCGCTGCCTCGGCCGCGTGCAGCGGACCGAACCTCGCGACGAAGGCGCCATTGGCGTCGTTGCCGCGATCGAGCGCTACGAATTTCTCCGCGGCGAAGACGAAGCCAAGTAACTGCTTCTCCGTGAAGCAACCGCTCCGCGCTGCAGTTGCCGCGCACGCGGTACAGCGGTACAAATGATTTCTCACAAGTTTCTTGCTCGCTCACTGCGGAGGCGGGCAGGATAGCCGGGGTTCCTCGGCCCCTCAGCGGAGGCCCCGGCTCTTTTTTTCCTTCCCCTGAAAATTTTCTCGACCCCATCGGCCCCTCCCGCACCATCGGCCCTCCCCACGCCCTCCGTTTTCTTGCTGTCGACTGTCAGCTGTAAGCCGTCATCCCATTCGCCTCCCTCTGTTTCCTTTACCTCCTCTACCTCCTTCATTTCCTTTACCTCGTTTACCTCCACTCATAATTCACTTCTCTCCGCCATCTCCACCGCTGGCCGCCCAAGCCTTTCCTGAACGCCAATACCTGTTTCGGCAGCATGCCGCCGATGCTGCTCGATGCGCCGAGATGCCCTCCTACAATGGAATCGGGCCAATCCGGATGCGCTGCCCCAAATGCCAATTCGATCATCCGTTGCAGACCACCGAGTGTCTGAAGTGCGGAATCGTTTTCTCGCGTTATCAGCCGACGCTCGAAACCGCCGCGAATCAGCTTAATCCGAACGTCCCCGCAGCCGTGTCCGCTCCTCCCGCGCTAGCCGTGTCCACTCCTCCCGCGCTAGCCGTGTCCACTCCTCCCGCGCTGGCCGAACCTGTTGTCGCTGCCAACAACGCCCTTAGCCTTAGCCGCGCCGATGCCCGGACCGAGTTGCAGTACCGCATCTTCGCGCTTCCCTTGGCCTTGCTTCTGGCGCGCCTCGTTGCGGGCACGGGCCTGCGCATGGCCGCAGCCATGCTTGCCATGGTTCTGCACGAAAGCGGGCACGCCATCACCGCGTGGCTCACCGGCCGCTGGGCCGTGCCTCTGCTCTGGGTCACGCCGCACGGCCAAGAGCGCTCCTGGTTGATCGTCCTGCTGGTAACCGCCGTCATTCTCTTTGCCGGATTTCTAGCGTGGCAGGCGGAGCGTCCGGGATGGCTTCTCATCGCCGCCGCAGTGCTCGTCCTGCAACTGGTCGTTCTAACTTTGCCGGCAGAAGCCATGATCATTTTCTTCGGCGATGGCGGCGCCATGGTGCTGGCCACCATCCTGATGGCCACCTTTTACGCGCCGCGTGAAAGCGCACTCTACAAGAGTTGGGGTCTGCGCTGGGGATTGCTCTTCATCGGCGCGCTCAGCTTCACGCACGTTTTTCTGATGTGGCGCGGGCCGCTCGAAGATCTTCCCTTCGGCGAGATCGAGGGCGTGAACCTCTCCGATCCCAGCCTGCTCACCGAAATGTACGGCTGGACGGTCCTTCAAATGGTCGATCGCTACGTCCGCCTCGGCATGTTCTGCCTCGCCGCCCTGCTCGCGCTCTACATTTGGGGACTGGTCTCCGCGTACCTCGAATTGCGTCGGAGCTCATCATCTGAAGCCTAGCCAACGAGCCTGCAAACAAGCCTCCCTCTGTTTCCTTTACCTCCTTCACTTCCTTTACCTCCTCTACCTCCACTCCTCCCCAGCAAGCACTGGTCGCATCTTCCCGGCCGCCAGCTTCTCGAGCGCTCGCAGCCGCTCCTTGAGTTCGCTGCTCTCCAACCGCCCCTCGCGGTACAGCCACCGCAATAAATCCTCGGCTCGCCGCTCGCCTTTGCGCGAATTGCATTCCGCGCAGCTCGAGACCAGGTTGCGATAAGAATTGCTGCCCATCCACGCGCGAGGCACTACGTGGTCGAGGCACCGCGTCGCCGGCCTCGTCCGTCGCAGGCAGTAAAAACAGCGTCCGCGTTCTCGCGCATGGATTGTTCGTTGCAGCGCCCGCGAGGCCATAAAGTCGGCTTCCTCGGGGTTAAGATTGGCCACGCTCGGCAGGGGCTGCGTCTCGTGGGCGACGATTTTTCTCGCGCGTATTGCGCGAACCTCCTCTGGCAAGCGCACCTCGATTGTGTGTCCCCACTTGCCTTTCTCCGCGAGGCGGAAAACGCCCTTGGCCAAGAGCCGGCGTACTCCTTTGCGTACCATCCATCGCGTGAGGCCAGCGACGCGGTTTAACTCGGGGATAGAGAAGCGCACGCGCGGCTTCCCCTCGAGCCGGCTATGCCGCAGCAGATGCGAATACACAGCGCGCTCAATCACCGAGAGCCGCAGCCCCGGAATCAATAAATCCTCAAACTGTTTCCATATACGTGTGCCGTCCAGCCTCTTGTTTGTCATATCCAATCCTTTGAAATGTAAGGGAATGTAGGGGGCGATTCATCGCGTCCCCTCTGCGCTGCGCTGTCCAAAAATGTAAGGAAATGTCAGAAAGTCTTGTTGCCGCGAAAATGTTGGGAAATGATCTGAGGGAATAAATTTGTCATTCCGGGCAAAGCGAGAAATCTGCTTTTTCTTCTCTGCGCTGATTCCGCGTCCTCTGCGTCTCTGCGTTATCTCTTCTCTGTCTCTTCCTCAAGGTTGGGGCACGATACATCGCGCCCATCCGTCGGTTTATCAGGAATCACCAGGGAATCGGTCTGCCACGTCTGCGCCGAGAAAGCGCCCAAAAAAACAAAAAGCCCCGACCAAAAGTCGGGGCGCACGTTTCTCCATTTCTAAGCTACCACAGCTCTACTCCGCCGCCTCTCCTTTGTGTCCAATCCGTTAACACGAATAAAAGCCTGCGGCAGCGCGCGACCTGTCCGTACGGAAACCAAGTGTACGGCATTCTAATATACAATGTACGATAAGTATTAAGCTGGCTCCGGGTCGAGGTTGGGTGGCCCGCAAAATCCGCAATGCTCCCTGCACCTGGCCGGCAGAAAGGTGGTATATTACCAAGTGGCGCCCGAACGGCTATAGCGTCCTGAAGCCGTCAAGCTCCTTCGGGAGTGCCTGCGAACCGGCAAGATTATCCCGGGCAAACACTTTCGCGACGAGCTGGCAGCGGAAGGGCTCATTCTTCCTGATGCAATGCGGGTGCTTAAGATAGGGAACATCTTTCAAGAGCCAGAGTGTGACCCCAAGACCGGTGACTGGAAGTACCGGGTCGAGGGCAGGGAAGTGGACGGCAAATGGCTCGCGATCGTGTTTTGCTTCAGAGCCACGGATACCGCATTTCTAATCACCGTGTTTTCTGTCGAGGTGAAGCGAAAATGAAGAGATCCCACTGTAGCAATTGCGGAGCGGAAGCCCGAATTGTTCGAGGCGATTACGAGTTTAAGGAAACCGGCCTGCGCGATCTCGTCCTCCTGGATATCGAGCTCATGAAGTGCGGGAAATGCGGCAACGTGGACCCCGTCCTCTCCCACGTCGACGAGCTCATGCACATCGCGGCGGTTGCCATCCTTCAAAAACCTTACCGGCTTCGCGGTGAGGAGCTCCGTTTTCTGCGAAAGCACATTGATCTGAAGCAAGAGGAGCTTGCCAGGCTGCTTCGCGTGAACAAGACGACGCTCTCGAAGTGGGAGAACAACGAGGACCCGATCGGTTTGCAGAGTGATCTATTGGCCAGAGCGATCGTGATTTCCCGCGACAAACGGCTCGAGAAGCGCGCCGCCGACCACATTCGAGCCTTCGAGAAGATTGCCGACCAGCAGAAACGCGTGCGCGTCGAAGTGGATGCTGAGAAGCGCGAATTCGAATATGCATGAGGGGTGCGGGATACGGCGGGGGAGTGAGAGAAGATTAGCGTTGGTCGCCCGGGGTCTCCAGATGAGGGACATCCCGCGCAAAGAAGAGTCAAAACCCGCACCCTGAAAACCGCAGGGATGCGGCACCCGGCCTTGAGGGGCGGGCACGCCAGCAGAGCGCCGGGAGTTTCGGCTGATTTTTCCGTCATTGTTTCATGTAACGAAGCGCAACACATCCCGATTTAAAAATTTTGGACTCGACAAGTTTTAGTTGCAATTTCTTCTGTAGGCTAACACCTTCAAACAACCGTCTCCCTTCTCCTACGACTATCGGGTGAACCACAAAATAATATTCGTCAATCAGACCAAGCTCTACAAGTTGTGAAGGAATGGTTACACCGCCGGTAAAAATATTTTTGCCCGGTTCTTTCTTCAATTTGAGTATTTCCTCTTGAAGGCTCGTGCGAACAATTCTCGTTTTTTTTCCTTCAGGGTTGTCCAATGATCGTGAGAAAACAACGATTTTGTCGACGGCGTCAAATGCCTGGGCAAATTCGTAATCTGCTTTTGTCTGCCCGGAACGGTTTTTCGCCACATCGGGCCAATAAGGGACCATCAATTGATACGTTTTACGCCCGTAGAGGAATGTGTCAGCCTCTCGCGTGAGGTGCGTAAAATACTCGAGCGTTTCTTCATCGGGATTGAATTTGGTATGGTCGCAGCAGCCATCCAGGGTGACGTTGATCGCGTAGATTAGATTTCTCATTTTCGCCTCGGCTCGAGCAGCGGGGTCTTCGAACATAAAACCAATCACTTTGAACCGCGCGTCATTGCAACATAAAGATTAGGCGCATCCAAGTGGAGAAGGCCGTCCTCGATGTTGACGGCCTCCGTTGGCCGTGAACAGCCTATGCCTTCGCCGAACAGCCGGAGGCGTAAAGGATGCCTCGGGACATCATGCAAAGGATGTCATGGGACTGCACACAAAAATCGCA
The DNA here is from genome assembly GCA_963715795.1 of uncultured Acidobacteriota bacterium. Classification (GTDB taxonomy): domain Bacteria; phylum Acidobacteriota; class Terriglobia; order Acidiferrales; family UBA7541; genus Acidiferrum. Next base: position 159,544 of record OY970275.1, read on the forward strand.
AAAGGTGGGCGACGCCAAGCCGTCTCAGCCCGTTAAGGAAGTGCCGCCCGCCCCAAGGACCTCAGTCTCCGCGATAGCGGACACGGTCGTGTTCCACAATCCAGAGTTGTTGTTTGGGTGATCGACTGGCAAGGAGAGGGAGCAGCCGTTTCAGCAGGGCGATTAGGGTTAGCTTGTCTTGAGCGCGGGAACGAAATACGACTACGCCGGAATGGAGCTTTGGTGGATATGCCTGTATGTTGCCGAAATCCAGATCCAGCGTCAGCAGGATTCTTTCTTCCGCCTGGCACCGTTCAAATAGCGCTGAATCCGCCGCTCCTGTTAGTTGTTGATCGGCGACTGTATCCGCCTCGTGACCCTCATGTCGGAGTATCGCGGCGTGTTCCGCCGGCAAATTTTCGTCAACTTTGAATTTCAAGCTGTAGTTTCCAGCGGCAAGTCTACGGTCCCTTCGCGCGCCAGCTCTGCCGCATACGCGAGCGCCGCGTCAATATCCGCCTCGACAAGCCCAGGGTAGCTCCGGAGAATCTCCTCGCGCGCAACGCCAGCGGCAACGTTATCGATTACGGCGGAAACCATCACGCGCGTTCCTCGAACGCAGGCTCGCCCGTGACAAATCGCCGGATTCACGCTTATTCGCTCTTGCCACTTCCGCATTCTCCTATCTTAACCCCATTTCCCCTTGGCTCTGCTCGTTCGTTTGCGCGACATCTAAAAAAGCGTGTCTTGAACAGGGATATTCATTTTTTGAAGCCGCCTAATTCCGCGAAAAGGTGGCGTGTGGGACATGCTTTGCCTTCAGGCCCATTTTTGATGTGCATGATATCGCGTGATTCGGCGTTAGGATAGCTGTAGTTTGCGATGCGGTAAAAACTCTGGGGTGGCCTTCGCTTTTATCGAAAGCCGCCGCCGGAGAGAATCAAAGTCAGAATCGTCGCGACGCCTTGAGGGGCGGCCAACCGCCATTCTCCGAGAATAGAAACGCTCTGCGTCAGCCGATCATGCCTTTTACTGCCTCCGCGAATCCAAAATGAGGACAGAATGACCGGGATCTTTTCAATTGCTTTACGTCGAGGTGTTTGGCGATTTGAATGTTGTGAACCGTATTCAGATATTCCTTTCCATAGGTCGCTCTGATCAGCCGGCGCAAATGTTTCTTGGGGTCTGAGAGCTGCTCCGGGTCTCCGGGAACCTTGGCGACGCGATGTTGCCTGAAAGCCGAGGCGATTGCAGCTGCGTCGTACAGGAGCCAGGCCTCAAGCTCTCGCTTGGGTAAGAGAACGATACTCGCCTTAGCTCTAGCAGGTGCGATGGCCCTCGTGAGACTGACGTGGAGTTGCTTCTCGTCGTGAACGTCAAGATCGTGAACGACCACGATGAATAAGCAGCCTTGTTCGACCAAGTTCGCAGCCCATGCTCCACACTTGCGACGCAACTTGCCACAACCGTGTCCTACGAATCGGCTGATTCCGATATTCCGCCGCCCCAACAACCTCCAAGTGATTTCAGCCACCACTGCAACGTCGCTGTCATCCTCAGCGATTATTCCCAGTCTCAAGGGCGATCTCCAAGACCGCCTTCGCGCCAGTACTCTCCGAGATTTCCTTCTTGATCGAGGTAATTCCGCAAAGCGCCGTACTCCTTAGCTGTCATGGTTTCTCGAATTTGCCGAGCAATAGTTCCGGAGCCCTTGTCAAATGCGATCCGGTAGACGTTTTCTGGCTTAACATGATCCAGAACGTAGTCGGAGTGTGTGGACATGATGATTTGCTTGCGCTCTGACGCCGATTTGATGATTTCCAGAATGCTTGCCAGTAAGCCCTGATGCACGCACACTTCAGGCTCTTCGATGAGGAGGGCCGTGCTGTCCTTCCTGTACAAGTGGAATAGCAGTGCCAACGTTTTGAACGTGCCTTCCGAAAGTTGATTCGGAGAGAGTATTTGATGACCGATCTTAAATTGGGGAATGACCAAGCGGTTTTCCCGCTTGCGACGCTCGACTTTGCCTCCGACTCGCACGTTATATTCCGTGGAGGAGCTTTGTACTTCGCGGAAGCTCAGGTCCTCGATGAGTCGTAACCCGCCAGGTCCAACGACTTCCGCAAACTGTTTATATGACTCATCGTCAGTCTTATACGCCGAGTACATGTCATAGAAAATTTTGGCATGGCCCCTAATTCGTTGAAGACTACTGTGACCTCCCTCGCGCTCAATCTGAAACGAGGTTGGGCAGTTTGCAGGGTTTGTGAATTGCGAGGCTCCGTAGTATCGGAAACCGCGACAAAACGCACCGATGTTTCCAAATTTGCGTTCAACCTCGGCGGGTAGGCGTTGAGACCCGGGAAGGTGAAGTCGCGAGTGGCGATAGTAGTAGAAATAACGATCTCTAGCAGTCGCCGACCGAGCCCTTAACTGCGCGTAACGTGGGCCGAATCGTGCAGCGAACCCGAGAGGAATTTCGGACTGGTACTTCTTCCCCTGCGAGGTCAAAATCCATTTTTGCTCAGAGGCCAGAACCTTGTCATTGTTCGATTCGTCGGTAAATAGGCTAAGGGAAGCTTGTAGGCGCCCCTCGAATTTGCGCCCGCCAAAGGTTGCCTTGAGACGGGAGGCGACCTTCACCGGTTGACCTGGACGTACATATTGCTCAGGTACTTGAGCCAACTTGTTCAATAGCATTACGGCCTGAAGGATATTTGTTTTACCACTGCTGTTGGGGCCGATGAGAACTGATAGATGGGGATGGAGGTTCAGCTTGGTGCGTAGGCAGGATCTGTAGTTCTCGATTGTTAGAGATTCCAGCATAACTATTCGTGGTTAATACAGCCGAGCCGCTTGCGCTGCCCGGAAAGTCTACATCATAAAGCGCATCGACAGGCCTGAATTTTGCCCCATGATAACTGAGATATCTCACTGAGCTGGGTGCCCATGGTGCCAATTTTCCAGCTAGATGTCGGCCTTAGGGCCGAGGAATTTCCGCTTGTTTGCAGCTGGCCCGAACCGTCCCCTCTTTGATTTTGCGATGGCGCGGGACGCTGCCGACCCTGTGCAAGGCAAGGTTGAACCAAATGCTATGGGCGCCACCTTCGAGGCCCTACCCAAATCAGAGGCAGACAAAGAAAAGCGGGAGCAGGGCTCCCGCACTCCAAATGTAGACAAGGGAACGGATCTGAAGCGGTTTTTCTTTGGCTGGCTTTTGTCGAAGCGGAAGATCCGATCCCCAAAGGCAAGAGGGGAAGCGCTGAACCGACGCCCCTACACAGGCGAAGGCAAGGAACGGGTCTAAAGACCCGCCACTACAGAGGCCCAGAGAAAGAACGGGTCTGAAGACCCGCCACTACACAGGGAGGCGGGCTAAGTGAGCCTGTCTTCCGGTTCGGGCGGCGCGTTGGGGGCCTGGCGGAGAAATTTGAGGAGGCGGTCGCCCTTGGCGTTCCCAGCGCGCCTTTTGAAGAATGCGGCGGCCGTTTCCACGACACCCACCTTTTCGGCCACGGCCGCGGCGATCCATTGGTTCAAGGAGACGCCGTCTTCTTTGGCGAGGCGCTGTGCGGCCTTCTTCACGGAATGGGGAAGCTTTAACGGGTAAGTAGCTCTGCTCATGGTTTCACCTTTTTCAAAAGCTGCGCGGGCGTAAGCACGGGAAGGCCGAAGCGTTCGGCGGCAACCGAGAAGTCCGCCGTGTTGTAAGTTACCAGCGCCTCAGCATCTCCATTGATAGCTGTCTCCAAAACCATCTCGTCGTTCGTGTCGTGAACCTGCGGCCGCCAGAGAAAATGCAGCTCAACAGGTTCGACGAGTGCCGCGAGCTCCTGGAGAAAATCATCGAGTTGCTGAGGCGAAAGCCCGTGCACGAGGCGATGTTCCGGGCGGTTCAAAACGTCTTCGTATTCCAGAAAGAGCGGAGGAGTCGCCAGAAGAATCAAGCGCCTTTCGGCGACCAACCGCAGGACAGCGTTTCCGGCACCGGAACGGGAACGAAGCGCAGCGACAAGCACTGAGGTGTCGAGCACAATCCGCATCGTGAGAACCTATAGTATAGCACATCCCATACGATGTCACTAAGCGGGGTGCCGCAGGTAGCGCTTTTCGACCTGGGCGCCGGCCTTATGGCCGCGGAATTTCGAGTTGTCTGCAGATGGCCCGAACCGTACCCTCTTTGAATTTGCGATGGCGCAGTACGCTGGCGATCTTGTGCAAGGCAGGGTTGAACCAAATGCTACGGGAAGCGCGGGAGTACCACCCCCTTTTCGAGTACAGGGCGGCCGGGGCAGGGGTGCACCGCCTGCCGGGAACAAAACTGGCTCGGGCATCGTTATATACGATAAGACGGGTGTGCCGGTTCAAGCGTCAGACAAGTGTTAGGGAGGTGGATGTCATGAAGAAGAGCAAGAGCTTGCTACGAGGCTGCTTACCGGGTGCGGTTTGTGCGGCGGTGATTTGCCTGGCGGCTGGTGTGCCCGCGCGGGGGCAAGGCGAAAAGCGGACGGTCTTTGCGCCGGAGGATTTTCATTGGCAAGGCAACTTGAAGGCCGGGCAGACGCTGGAGGTGATCAATACCAATGGCGAGATTGGAGCCAACCCCGCTTCCGGGGATGGCGCGCGCGTAGAAGGCGTCCTGGGCGGGAACGACGACGACCACAACTTGTTTATCGAGGTGGTCGAGTACCCGGACGGCGTCACGGTATGCGCCGTCTACGCGAGGGATAAGGCGCCGGGACGCTGCCATCGCGGAGGAGTGTCGTCGGAGTCCGGCAACTGGTGGCACGGGCGTCGAGCGAAGATCAACTTTAACGCGCAAGTCCCGCGTGGCGTGCGCTTGAACGCGATGACCACCAATGGCGGTGTGCATTGCCTCAATTTGGAAAGCGTGGTGCAGGCGGCAACGACCAACGGCGACGTGGAAGTCTCGACGAGCGAGTGGGCCTCCGCCAGGACCACCAATGGAGGCGTGCGCGTCTCCATTGGCAACGCCAGGTGGAGCGGCGAGCTGGCGCTCGAGACCACCAACGGAAGTGTGGAGGTCACGCTGCCGGCTTCCGCGGAATTCAACGTCGATGCAGCCACGACCAACGGCGGCATTCGCACCGACTTTCCGATTACGGTTCAGGGGATGTTTGGCCCCAAGTCGCTCTCCGGCACCGTGGGCGGCGGAGGACGCCAATTGAAGGTCGCCACAACGAACGGCGGTATCGAGCTGAGGAAGAGCTGAGCGGGTCTTACGAGAAACGCTCGACGGGAAATTCGCAGTCCGCAACCTTGCAGACTCCGGGACAAATGCAACGTTTATCCGAGTTTCCAACCACGACAACGTCGTGTCTCAGACGATTTGCGAGGGCAGGCGCTGCCAAACGGCCACCAATTTTAGTTCTACACCACCGATTTGCATGGGCGGAGCGTTCAGCGTGAGGCGATCCCCGGAGAACTCAAAGTAGCGTTCCTGCTCTTTCCCCGTCCAGTTGGGGAACAGGCTGATTTCGACGTGGTGAATGACTTTCTGCCCTCGGACTTCATACCTGCCCGAGTACGAGCTGTAGGTGTCAAACGCGGCCAGCTTTTCCTCGGCAGGCGCCCGCAGATCGTCCGCCGAGGCGAAATTGGTGCGGCGGGCTTGCATCACCGAAACCGACATGTAGCCCTCGCGCGCGTAGAGCAAGTAGCCTGCGGCGTCTTTGCCGTACGGATAACTGACGTCGCCCGCAGAAGTTCTGGCCTCCAGCGAAAGCAGTCGCCAAGCGCCGACAAATCGCTCCATAGACATGCTGACACGCTCCTTTCAGGATCCCTCGTTGGACAGAAGGGACCTGCGAGACTCTTCTTCGCGTTAGACGACGAGTGCCGCCAACCCGTAGTTCAATCCTGCGAATAGCAGCTCAAACCCGATCGCGAGGCTTTCTCAGATCACTTTATTTCACCGGGATGAATCGAATGATCAGCCCCGTAATGATGTCATGCCAGGCGTGCGCCATCATTCCCGGCCGCAGATTCTTCCGCATTTCCGCAAGAATCCCGAACATCAAGCCATAAACTCCGATCACCACGGTCGCTCGAACGCCTTGGTAGGCGTGGCCGGCTCCAAAGAGCACCGCCGAAAGAATCACACCCACGGGAGCACTTCGTGTCCACGCCACAAACTGCCGCTGCAAGTACCCGCGAAACATGGTCTCTTCGCAAATTCCGGCCGTGACGGCCAGAGCGACCCAAACGACGGATTCGAGCACTCCGCGCGGAGCGAGAAGGCGCGCGGCCGCCGCCATCCCTCGGGCGCGCAGAACCGAAGCCAGAAGGCTTATCACAAGCATCGCGCCGATCCAAAAGACAAACGCAATGCCCAGATCGCGCAAGAAATCACGCGCGCCCTTCCAACTCTCGCCCGCGATGTTCCGAAAGGATTTTCCGTGCCGGCGCAAACCCCAGTAAATGTAGGCGAAAAGAATCCACTCCCAAATCATCGTGGTCAGATAAAAAAGCAATCGGTTCGGTTGATGAACAACACCCCCGCGCTGAACGGAAAAATATCCGATCGCACCGGTCGCCGCGAGCAATAGTAGAAAAACGATGGTATGCAACGTGCCGGCTACAGTTTCGAACCGCTGGATGGCAGTTTCCGAACGAATTCCATTCGCGGCATCAGCCAAAGTACACCTCACGCCTGTCTGCTTAGCGCAAATTCTCTCACAGTTCAGAAAATTCCTGCGCCGCCATTTGTGGAGTGCGGCAGCCCCGCTGCCGCTTTCGCGATTGCGCCATCCCGCTGGTTGAGCAGAGGCGAGCGAAAGCCAGACCGCGCCGAGAAATCCACAGTGCACCGTTACCTCTGCGCGTCCTGTACCTCTGGGCAGGAGCTTTTCGTGCGTGTTTAGGCGATGATGGAATCCGCCCAGCAGCGAATCAGCACAAGCAAGCCGGCGATTCGAGCCGGCCGCACTCGGCTAGTCTGAGCCGTAATGCCAGCGCCATAAATGGAAAGATGGCGGCCATCCTTTGCAGTAGGGGAAAGTTTCGAAATGCTTTCGGATATTCAAGAGTCGCAAAATCAGGTCTCCGCTGAGGAAGCCGCCGGTTCGATTTCGCTCCTGGATCTGGCGGAAATTCTCGATCAGCACAAACAATGGGTGGAAAGCGGCGGCGAAACCGGGGTCAAAGCCGACCTCTGCGGCGTAAATTTGGCCCACGCAGATCTCACCGGCCTTAACCTCGAAGGCGCTTTCTTGCAGCGCGCCATTTTGACGGGCGCGGACCTTTCGATGGCCAACCTGCGGGGCGCCAGCCTGGTGCAGGCGGATTTACGGGAAGCTAACTTACTAGGAACGGAACTACGCGGAGCCAATTTGATGGGCACCAATCTTTATGGCGCCGAGGGATTGTGGGTGGGCCGGCTAGGCGGAACGAATTTATTTGACGCCATTCTGCCCGAAACGATTGCCGCATTCGACAGCACAAAAGCGATCCAGGACGCGACGAAAGTCGCGCGGTGGTTTTATTTTCTGATTTTGGCCGCGTGCCTCGCGTGCATCACGTTGATCGGCCTAACCAACAACGTGCGCCTGATCGTGGACGCCTCCGCGATTCCTATCGCGCGCTTTCCGAAAATTCTTTCGATGACCAGTTTTTATCTTGGCGCGCCGCTCGTGCTTTTCATCTTGTACCTGCGCTTTCATTTTTTGCTGCTTCGTTTGTGGGGAAGCATGTCCGGGCTGCCCGCCGTCTTCAGGGATGGCCAAACACTCGAGAAAGATGGCCCGTGGTATTTGATGGGATTGGTGCGGCGGCATTTTCGCTGGATGCGCGAGGGCCGCTCGCCGTTTTGGGTTCTCGAGACAGTAGTTGCCACGGTACTGGCGTATTGGGTGGTGCCCGCGACGCTTTTCTTATTTTGGCTGCGCTATCTGGTGCGGCAGGATTTTCGCGGAACGCTGCTGCACGCATTTCTTTTGACGCTTTCCGTCGCGGCGGCCACGTGCGTGCCGACGGTCGTTGCGCGCGTGCTGCAACCGGGAGATTTGTTGCGGCAGAAATCGAAGAACTTGTTGCGACTGAGCTTCGCAACGGCGCGCGTCGCACTGCTGACCGGTTGCGCGTTGCTGATTTTTTCGCTGGGCGTGAGCCACGGTCTGCCATCCGACCGCAATATCGCTCCACAATATTCCCCGGCCAATTCGCTGCGCTGGACCGCCGAGGCCATGCAATCGATCGGTTACCGGCCGTATGCCGAGCTGACCGAAGCGATGCTTTCCGGGCCGCCGCCGCACGGCAATTGGAGTGACGAAGCCCTCGCCGCCGTCCCGGGAGCAAAACTGAACGAAATGAATTTGCGATTTGCGAGAGCGTATCGCGCCTATCTCGTGAACGCGAAATTGTGGCGAGCCAATTTGGACGGAGCTTACCTTTCCGAATCGGACATGCGAGGAGCAAATTTGCGCGAAGCTGTCTTGCGAGACGCCATTCTCGACCGCGTCAGGGCCTCGAACACGGTGATGGTCTCCGCGGACGCGACCCGCGCAAATTTTACGGGCGCGGACTTGCGCGGCGCCGATCTTTCCTTTGCTGTGCTCGAGAATGCGGTTCTTTCCAACGCCAAGCTTGGAGGCGCCTCGCTCTATGCGGTAAACCTCCGCAACGCGCAATTATTGCGCACCGATTTGTCTCGAGCGGACATGCGAGACACAAAAATGGAGCAAGCCGTTCTTTCCTTTGCCGATCTCGAGCAGACGGATTTTTCTTCCGCAAAATTGGCGAACGCCAGCATGACCGGAGCCCGATTCAAAGGAACAATTTTGATGGACGCAATTCTTCGAAACGTGGATTTGCGGGGAGCTTCGTTCGATGGCGCGATTTTTCGCGGAACGGACATCACCGGAGCGAATTTGGCGGGCGCGGATTTACGGGGCGCGCTGGGATTGACGGCGGAGCAAGTCTGCTCCACAAAAGGGTGGCAAGCCGCGCAGTTCGATGCGGATGTGTTGGCGCAAACGCAAGCCCTGTGCGGCGCAAAACGCTAGAACCAGTTTCAAAACCCAATTCAGCCCATTTAGAATTAGTTGCATCGCGGGTACAAAACTAAGGATTGAAATCGATTCCAGTTTTTGCCGGCCGCACTCTCTTCGAGAATCCCGCCGTGCCTTCATGAGACGGGCTGAATTGGCCGGAGCGCCGCAGGCCGCTCTGCGCGTTACAGAATCTTCTCATCTCATCCTGCTGGCCCCCCGTGCAGGTCGCGCAGCGGTAAATGCTCCTGTCCCTAAACTAACCCACTGTACAGATGTCAGCGTCCCCTCCACGGCCTACTCTGCCAGGCACCAGCTACAACTTTCTCGAACAGTCTAGGAGGTACTATGCGTACCCGAAAGTTTTTGCCTTTGGTTTTGGCGCTGGGTGCCATGCCCCTGGCTGCGGCCCCTCAGCAACAAACCTCCATGGACGCAGTCGTGGATAAAATCGTGGCACAAGAGCAGGTGGAAGTGCAGTCGCTCCGCCAGTATTCGCCCATCGTCGAAACCTACATTCAGGTTCTCCGCCCCGACAAGGAATTGGGCGCCGTGCCCAAAAGCGATGAATATTTTCTCGGGCGCGCGGAGCTCGCCAAGGGCGTCGAACTCGAGCCCTTCCTCAAAGGCACGCGGACCAAACACAGCCTGTTCGCGAGTTTCGAAAATTTGTTCTCGATAGAATTTCTTCCGCGCGGCTTCCTGCAAATGATCTACCTGGACACCAACGGCTTCGACCGCCAGCATTACAAATTTACGTACGCAGGCCGTGAATTCCTCGGCGAAGTGCGCTGCCTGGTTTTCGATATCGATCCACTCTCGAAGGAGGAGCGGGGACGCTTCGTAGGCCGCATCTGGGTGGAAGATCAGGATTTTCACATCGTGCGCTTCAACGGCGGCTACAGCGGCCACTCGAGGACAAGCTACTATTTCAATTTCGATAGCTGGCGCACGAACGCCGGAAAAAATCAGTGGCTCCCTGCGTACATTTACAGCGATGAAGCCGACAATTCGAAGTTCCAGTCCTTCCGCGCACAGACGCGGCTATGGAGCTACGCCCCCAGCCGCATTGCGGAAGAGCAAGAGCTGAGCAAGGTGCTGGTGGAGACGGCGAAGCCCGTCAAGGATCAGAGCGAAATCGCCAACGACTACTCCCCGCTCGAGGAAAAACGGGCCTGGGGACGCCAGGCCGAAGACAATATCACCAACAAAATGGAGCAACTTGGTTTGATGGCGCCATACGGCGAGGTGGATAAGGTGCTCGAAACAGTCGTGAACAATCTTGAGGTGACCAACAACCTGGACATCGATCCGCCGGTCCGCTGCCGCGTGTTGATGACTTCAACGCTCGAGTCCTTCACGATCGGCCACACCATCGTCCTCAGCCGGGGCTTAATCGATGTGCTTCCCGACGAGGCCAGCCTCGCGGCCATCCTTTCACACGAGCTAGGCCACATTGTGCTGGGCCACCGCAGCATGGGCTCACAATATGCGTTCTTCAACCGCTTGAGGTTCGACGAAAAAGAGACTTTCCATCATTTCGGATTCACGCACACGCCCGAAGAGGAAGCCGCGGCCACTCAGGAAGGAAACAAGCTATTGCAGAATTCCCCGTACAAGGATCACCTCGCAAACGCGCAGCTCTTTTTGCAAGCGTTGAGCGATCGCTCGAAGGAAATTCCCAATCTCGTCAGCCCGCATCTGGGGAATGGAGTCGCCGCTGGTTTGACGACTACATCCGCAGCGGCCGGCGCGCAATTATCCGCGACAAACGTAGCCGCGAAACAACCGACGAACGTCCTGGTTGCGCTGCCGCTCGGCGGACGCATCAAAGTCGAGCCGTGGGACAATCAGTTGCGCTTGCTCAAGTCCAAGCCCGTCGGCACGGTGGCCGAAGACGAGGTGACGCCCTTCGAGGTGACGCCCTTCATGCTCTATCTTACGAGGCAGACGGATAGCGCAGCAGCCGAAGTTCCGAGCGCCATATCCGTGAAGTCGCAAACGGATACGCCCATTCCAGACATTAAACCGTAGAGGTTTAGGGAAAAGTCGAAGGTTGCAACGCTTGCAGTGCGTGTAGGCCGCAGGCCATTCATTCGCTTGCAAAGTGGAGCAAGGCCGCGCTCGCCGCCGGCAGTTCGATGATCGCGGCGTCGTTCTCAAACGCCAATGGTTCTTCTACCGTGGCCTGCCATGCGCCGCTTGCGCCGACCGGCGCTCCACCGAAGGTGGTGTCCGTCGTGTCATCGACGTGCGGCGCAATCAGCCTAAGCGAACGCGCCCGCGACGTACGCTGTCCCGCGTCGATGGCCAGGCGAACGCCAAGAGCCGTATTTTTGTTGAAAACCGCTACCTTCAGGTTTCCCGTGCTGCCGCGCAATCCGTAAGCCGTGAGCAGCGGCGCCTGTTCCGCTTCCTCGAGCTTGCTCTCGACAAGCTGCCCCGCTCCCGCCTCGGCAAAGAGCAACATGCCGTAATAAATCGGCCGCGCCACAAATCCATTTTCCCGCGTTCCGGCAATCGGCGTGTACCAACCGTAGCCGCCTCCGTGAAAATTGATTCCCATGCCGCCCGATTCCGCGAGTTGATACATCAGATCCGCGCCCCATAACGCGGAGCCAAACGTATCGCTGACGCCCTGCTTTCCTCCCTGGTAGCAGGAGTTCGTCTCCGCCAGCCGGAAGGGCAAGCCAAACTCGCGCATCACGCGCTTCATTCCGTCGAATTCGGCCGCGAGTTTTGGATTCGGACGCAGCAGCCGCTCGATGGTCATCGAAGGATCCGTCGGCGGACCCTCCGCATAATAATGCTGCGAAAGAAACACGGCCTCCTGCTTGAATTGTTTGGCGAACGGCACGAGCCACTCGTCGTTGTACGCGGTGTCCGGCCCGGCGAAGGGAGCGTTCGGAACGCGGACGCGGATGGCCTGGTAAAAATTCTGCCACTCCTTGGCGAATTGCGCGAAATCGTAATCCGCTTTGCGGATTCCGTTGCGAAAGAAAAGGTCGGGCTCGTTGCACAGCTGGAAAGCGATCAGCTTCGGTCCGGCCACGTCCATCACGTAAGCGGCCTCGGCCGCCGCGTCCTCTGGCGTCCCGGTGCCCATGTTCAAGCCATAAATCAATTTCCAGCCGCAGAGATCCAGAAATTCGCGCAAATTGCGGATCGCCACCGGCGTGATATTCACGGGCGCGGGCGCTTTGTGTCCCGTATCCGGGCCGGCGGTCAATCCAAACGCGATGGGATTTGCTTTGTCTCCCGTGCGCATGCTTTCAGGATTCGGCCGGTTCGCTTGCTTCTCGGGGTTCGGCGTCCAATAGCAGTACTCGCTGGTGTTGCCGCCAATCCGCAACACGCCTGAAGTCCCCAGGCGGCGCATAAACCCGGCCAGTTCCGCATTTTTGCCGGAAAAGAAATTCGGATTGCCGAGCTGGGCCGATTCGTAGCTCAGGCCGGTGAAGTCCTCGCTGATCTTGTTGCCCAGCCGGTCCGGTCGAAGAGTCAGACGCACGGAAGCGTTTGGCTCGCTCCCGGCAAAGGCTGGCGAATGCGAGAAAGCAGCCGTCGTCGCCGCGGCGGCCGCAGAGGAGCGAATAAAATCGCGGCGATTCATGGCGTAAATTGCATCACAGGTTGCCCGTGGTGGCAACCGTAACTTATTTTTTTGCCCGAATATTTTTCGCGGGCCGAAATGCAACTGATTAGAAACGCAAGAAAATTCGCCCGCAAAAATCTGCTTCGCGGCGGTTCAACTACGCGCCAACGTCACGCCCGCGCGAGCAAGCTTTCCCGCACGTCCGCGTTCGTCGCCATGTCGATGCACGTCCAGGCCATCGCCAGCGCCCCATCTTCCAGCGCTTTGTCCGCGTCCTGCGTAACGCAATGTGCTGCGAATTCCGGCTGGTGGTTGACGGCGGGCAAGGAATTGATCCCGATCATCGGATGGATCGACGGCATCGCCAGCGACACGTTTCCCATGTCCGTCGAACCCGTCGGCCGGGTTTCCCATTCGCCAAGATTCGGAAACGCCCGCCCCAGCGCTTCCGAATTCTTGCGGTAAAGGGCGGCCATCGCTTCGTCGTGGCGCATCTCGGCGTACGGCTTGTCTCCGCCGGTGATTTTAATTTTCGCGCCTGTCGCCAGGCCGCCGGCTTCGAAGCAGCGGTAAACTTTCGGCCGCAATTCCGCAAGCTGCTCGAGTGTTTCGGAGCGGATGATGTACTTCGCCGAAGTGTGCGCGGGAACCACGTTCGGCGCCGCGCCGCCATTGGTCACGATGCCGTGAATGCGGTCCGTCGAGCGGATGTGCTGCCGCAGAAGTCCCAGTGCGGTTTGCGCGATGGTCAGCGCGTCCGCCGCGTTCACGCCCAGCTCCGGAAAAGCCGAGGCGTGAGACTCCTTGCCCGTGCAGTGCACTTCAAACATCGAAGCCGCGATAATTTTTGCGCGCACCATGTCGAACGGCGCCGGGTGCACCATCATCGACGCGTGAATTCCCGCGAAGCCGCCGCGCTCCAGCAACAAAATCTTTCCGCTGGCATTGCCCACTTCTTCCGCGGGCGTGCCGATGACGCTGATCGTGAGTCCCGCTTCGTCCGCCACTTTAGCCGCCGCCAGCGCCGCGCCCACGGCCGAGGCCGCGATGATGTTGTGCCCGCAGGCGTGGCCGATCCCGGGCAGGGAATCGTACTCCGCGCAAATCGCGATGTGCAGAGGGCCGGAGCCGGCGCGCGCGCGAAACGCGGTGGGTAAATCGCAGATGCCCTTTTCCACCTTGAAGCCGGCGTCCGCCAGCGATTCGCAGAGCCACGAAGAACTCTGCTCCTCTTCGAAGCCCAGCTCGGGATGGGCGTGAATGCGGTGGCTGAGTGCAATCAGCCCTTCGCGGGCCGATGCAAAACGTTCTTGCGCTGCGGTTTTTGCGTCCATGGTTCGTTTCCCCTTTTCTTGCAGCTTGGCGGCAAATGATAGCACGCCGCTTCGAGGCCCGGCGCAAAGAGCAGTCATCCGAAAAGAAGGCCGTTCCCCCGGGTGTCGGAAGTAGTTGACTAGGAAATAGTTGTCTTATATAGTGTTCTTATGGGCCGAGCGAGAGCAACCCGGAAAGCGGTCAGCGATTTGCACAGCCACGTTGGTTTCTGGCTGCGCTTCGTTTCCAATCACGTCTCCCACGCCTTTGCCCGCAAGCTCCTCGCCAGCCGCGTCACCGTCGCCGAGTGGGTTGTCCTTCGCGAAATGTATCGCCGGGACGACATGTCTCCCAGCGTGCTCGCCGGTCTTACCGGCATCACCCGGGGCGCGGCCTCCAAGCTGATCGACCGGCTTGTCGCGAAAAAACTCGTCTCGCGCGAGGGGCGCACCGATGACCGCAGATTCCAGGACATCGCGCTCACCGCTGCGGGTCGCCGCGTGGTTCCGGTTCTGGCGGCGCTTGCGGATCAGAACGACAAGGAATTCTTCGCATCGCTTTCCGCAAGGGAACGCGAAGCCCTGGTTTCTACCCTGAAAAAACTCGTGCGGGCCAACGGCTGGCACAAAATGCCCATCGAGTAAAGGAGAAGCTGTGAACACAAGGGAAATGCACGATGTCCTGGCAGGATCTCAGGAAGGCAAGCTGACCTTTCCGGAAGTCGTACGCAGGCTTCTGGCGGCCAACGTGGAATCGTACTTCTGCGATCTCGCCGCGGGGAGTGAAACCTTCTATACGCGTGATGGACAGGTCCACGCGGAAAAAATGATCCTTCCACTGGCGCCTATCGCCGAGGATTTCTCAGGCGCCGATGTAGTCGACGCGATTCGCGGGGCGCAGGCGGAGACCGTTCGCTATCCGGAATTCGTGAAGCGCGTCACGGCCGCGGGCGCCATCGCCTACTGGGCGTTTCTCACCGGCAAGAAAGTCATTTACTTCGGCAGAAAAGGCGAGCAGCACATCGAGGAATTTCCGAAGCCAAAATCGTAAGCGTTCTCGGTTCCTGATTCTTGCACGGCAGGCTTCGGATCTCCCGCCTGCCGCGAAGCTTTATTCCGGTTTCGCTTTTTTGCGCAGCGCCGCCAGAATCCATCTCTGCAGCACGACTTTGCAGTGCGGCTTCAGATCGCGGAACTCCACGCCCATGCCCTCGGCCGGCTTCACGTAAATCACCGTTCCCTTGGCCTCAAAGTAGTCGTTTTCGTAGAATATTTTCACGAACACCGCCGTCCCTTCGGCGAATGGCGCGAGCGACTCCAAGTGGCAGCCGTGCAGGCTGATTTCCGTGGCGCGCACGGGCACGGTGGCGCTCGGCGAGCCTTCCGGAGCAATTTCGGCGCTGGCATTGACAGAAAATCGAAAGCCGCGGCGGTCTGGATTCATGGCCTTAGACTAATGTAGGAGCAATCGAATTGTCGCGCGCTGGATGAACTGCGCGTCACGAATCGCTCAACAGGTTCATCGAGCTCTCGCTCGCGGATCATGGACAAACGTGCCACTCGTTTCCGTGCTTCATCAGGGGAGCGATTGCGTCAGACTTCAAGCCGGCGCAGGTAGGGCACGCTGGCTTTCATCATTTCGAAATTCATCTCGACGAAATAATTTTTTATTCCGCCCGTTTTCGCGGCCGTGAAGATTTTCTTCCAGTCCAGCGTGCCCTCGCCCACTGGCACGATCTTCCTCGTCTTGGCGTCCCAGCCTTGCACGTGCATGGAAATAAATCGCCCGGGATATTTGTCGAAATACTCCGCGGCGTCGAATCCATCGCTGATGGTGGAAACCTGAAACTGAAACTTGACGAGTTTTGGATCGAGCAGGCCGAACAACAAATCGTAGGTCCGCTTGCCATCCACCGAAGACGTTTCGAAACCTTCGTTGTGCAATCCTTGCTGAATCCCCGCCTTGGCCGCTCTTTCTCCCATCTTGTTGTATTCCTCGGCGGCGCGCTTCACGTCATCCATCGTCGGATGCTCGGGACCGCCGAGGCTCGCCACGAGCATTTGCGTCAATCCCAGTTCGTGCGCCCACGCAATTCGCGCCGGCTGATCTTTTCTCAATTCTTCCATGCTGAAGTGCGAACTGATGCAGCTCACGCCCCAATCGTTCAGCATCTTGCGCAGCTCGGAGCCTTTGTATTTCGCCAGGCCGCCGAAGCCGGAGTCGTCATACCCGACGGGAGAGCAAAGCTCGATGTGATGGAAACCCGCTGCGGCAAGCTGCTTGATCGTTCCAGGAAAATCCTTGGCGATGCCTTCTCGCACGGGCCAGGTCTGGCAGCCGATCGGCAATCCCAAAGGATTGGCGCGCAGCTCGAACGCCTCCGTCGAAAGGAGACCGGCGGCAGCGGCGGTCGTCGCGGCAGTTCGGAGGAAGGCTCTTCTCGAAATCTCTGGCATGAATGTCTCCTTGTATTTATTTTTCCTCGCCGAAAAGTTTGATGTCTTCGGGGCCTTCTTGCAGCGGGCCGGTGACGCGGCCCTGCACCAGCTCGCGAATTTGCGCGACGATATCGGGATTGGCGAGCGTGGTGATGTCGCCAGTATCCATGTGATTGGAGATGGCCGCAAGCACGCGGCGCATGATTTTTCCCGAACGCGTCTTCGGCATGTCCGGCACGATGTGAATTTGCTTGGGCCGGGCGATTTTTCCGATAATCGTTTCGATCGTCGAGATCACTTTGTCCTTTACGGCTTTGCTTGGAAGCACGCCGGGCTTCAGTGAAACGTAAACTTCGGGCACCCGCCCCTTGATCTCGTCCACCACGGGAACAACGGCCGCTTCCGCGATTTCCGTGACGCTCAGGCAAGCGGATTCCACTTCTTTCGTCCCCAGCCTGTGCCCGGCTACGTTGATCACGTCGTCGACGCGCCCGAGGATGCGATAGTAGCCGTCCGCTGGCAGAACGGCGCCGTCCGCGGCGTAATACGGCCAGTCGCGCCAATCCTTGCTGTCCGGATCCTTGCAATATTTTTTGTAGTACTGATTGACGAAACGCTCCGAACTGCCCCAAATCGTTTGCATGATTCCCGGCCACGGATTGCGAATGCAAATATTCCCCGCTTTGCCTGATCCTGGTTTTACTTCTTCGCCATTCTCGTCCCAAATCACCGGATAAATTCCCAGAACCGCGGGGCCGGCGCTGCCCGGCTTCATCGGATCGAGCGCGGGTTTCGTGCTGCAAAGAAATCCGCCGGTTTCTGTCTGCCACCACGTATCCACGATGACCGCTTCGCCCTTGCCCACCATTTCGTAATACCAGCGCCAGACTTCCGGCTCGATCGGCTCACCCACCGTGGTCATGTGTTTGAAGTGGTAATCGTATTTTCTGGGTTCGTCGCCGCCCGCTTTGCGCAACATGCGGATGGCTGTCGGAGAAGTGTGGAAGATATTCACGTCCAGCCGCTCGGCGATGCGCCAGGGGCGTCCAGCATCGGGATATTGCGGCACGCCTTCATAGAGCACGCTGGTGGCGGCCAGTGCCAGCGGACCGTAGACAATATAAGAGTGCCCAGTGATCCATCCAATATCCGCCATGCACCAATAAACGTCGTCGGGATGAATGTCCTGGTAATACTTCGAGGTGCCCGCGGCGTAGGCGAGATAGCCGCCCGTACGATGCTGGCATCCCTTCGGCTTGCCGGTGGTGCCGCTCGTGTACATGAGAAAAAGTGGCGCCTCCGCATCCTGTGAAACCGGCTCGACGATTTGGCCCCGGTAATCCTTGAGCACGTCCTCGACGAAATAGTCGCGGTCCATGATCATCGGTGATTCGGAGCGGTAGTGCCCTTCATAGCGCCGCCAGAAGAGAACTTTGTCGATGGTCTGGCCTTCTTTTTTTGCCGTTTCCACGGCGATGTCCGCGCTCGGTTTGTGATCGACCCATTTGCCGTTGCGATGATAGCCGTCGGCGTAGATCAGCACGCGGCTGCCGGAATCCGCGGCGCGCAGTCCGCAGGCTTCGCCGCTGAATCCGCCAAACACAACCGAGTGAATTACGCCGAGGCGCGCGCAAGCGAGCATGGTGATCGGCAGCTCGGGAATCATGGGCATGTGGATCGTGACGCGGTCGCCCGTATTGAGGCCCGCGAAATCGCGCAGCATCGCGGCGACTTCGTTCACGCGCTTGTAGAGTTCCTGATAGGTGATGACCGTGGCAGGCTCGTTTTCCGGCTCGGGCACGAAGATCAAAGCGGCTTTGTTTTTGTATTTCGCCAGATGGCGGTCCACGCAGTTATAGCAGGCGTTCAGTTTTCCACCGACGAACCACTTCCAGAACGGCGGATTCGAAGTGTCCAGAGTTTTTCGCCACGGCTTGTCCCAGTCCAGCAGCTTGGCGTACAAATCGAAACATTTCGGAAAATTCCGTTCGCTGAATTTCTTGACGAACAACGTATCAGCCAGATTCGCCTGCGCCTTGAATTTTTTCGAAGGATAGAAATAATCTTCTTCCTTCCAGTGCACGGCGATTTGCGCTTCGGAAAGTTTCTTCGATCCCGAAGCAGCGGCGGATTCGCGCGCATTTTTCTTCTTCGTTTGCGGACGGGCTTTGGCCACGGCGGTCGCTCCCGTTAAAGCTTACTTTGGGCAAGCCAAGATACAACGAAATGGCGATGGGATGAAACAGCCTCGAAGCCGCAAACCCGTATTGGTGTTTCGGCGAGCCCGCGATTGGAGACAAGAACCCAATCGTGATACAAAATCGTCTTGACCTTTATCAACGCCATTTTTCTGTTTGCCGCCGGTGCGATCGCCGGGGCCATCAATGCGGTAGCCGGAGGCGGCAGTTTCATCTCTTTTCCCACGCTGCTGTTCACGGGCGTAGCTCCCATTCCCGCGAACGCCACGAACACGCTCGCGCTCACGATTGGCGTGACCGCCAGCGGCGGCGCCTACTGGAATAAATTGAGCGTCGCGCGCCGCGTGTTGATCCCGCTGCTGGTGGCCAGCGCTATTGGCGGCGTCCTCGGTGCTTTGCTGCTGATCAGAACGCCGGGGCAAACTTTTTTGAAAGTGCTGCCGTGGCTGCTGATGGGCGCAACACTTCTCTTTGCATTCGGCAAACATTTGACGCGGCGCATGGCCGCAGGAATCGCCGGCGCCGCGAGCCAAAAGGCGCTCGCGGGCGCTACCGTTTTCGAGTTGCTCGTCGCTTTGTACGGCGGATATTTTGGCGGCGGAATGGGAATCCTGAATCTGGCGATGCTTTCCGCGATCGGCATGACGGACATCCACGAAATGAATGCGCTGAAAGTGGTGCTCAGCGCCATCATCAATGGCACGGCGGCGGTGACGTTCATCATCAGCCGCGCGATTCTCTGGCCGCAGGCGCTGGTGATGACCGTGGGAGCGATACTCGGCGGATATTTTGCGGCGCATTGGGCGCAGAAATTGCCGCAAGCCTGGATCAGGAGCTTTGTGATTCTGGTCGGAACCGGAATGACGATCTATTTCTTCATTCGCGCGTATCTCTGAAGACGCTTCCCTCAACATAGAAAATCTTGACAGCCGGGCGCGCAAAACGCAGACTTTGCGCAACGCAATTGCTTGCCTGAGCGGCAGGCGATTTCCCGGTTCCAAATTCCCGGTTGCAACTTCCGATTTACAGCAGGAGGAGCGATGAAGATCAATTACCCAGCCGTAGTCGTTTCGGCGGTGGTGTACTGGCTGCTCGGCGCAGTTTGGTATGGATTTGTGTTTAGCAAGCAGTGGATGGCGCTCGAACACATGACGATGGAACAGGCCAAGTCCTTGAATCCTGTCTTGCCTTACATCATTACATTCGTGCTCGACTTGCTGATCGCGCTGGTGCTGGCGGTGATTTGTCGATGGAGGAGCGCTAACACGGCGGCCCGAGGCGGTTCGCTCGGAATTCTCTTGTGGATTGGTATTGCTGGGCCCATCGCATTCACGAACTACATGTTCGAGATGCGGTCGATGCAATTGTTCGCGATCAATGAATTCTACTCGCTCTTCGGGCTTTTTCTGATGGGGCTGATTCTTGGCGGATGGACGAAAAAAACCGCTTAGATTTTTGCGGCGGCCGATTTTGAAATGATGTGAACCTTCGCAGATCCGCGAAGAGGGGAAGACATCGCGACGAGGGCACGATATATCGTGTCCCTACAACGCCTTGCTGCGGATGGAAGCGTCGAGGAGTTGGATGGTGTGGACGACGCGCGTCTTGGCATGGAGGCGATCCAGTGCGGATTGCAACTGCAAGAGACAACCGGGATTTCCCGTGGCTACGATTTCGGCGTTGAGCGGAACGATGAGTTGCGCTTTGCGCTCGCCGAGCTCGGTGGCGGCGCCGGGCTGGACTAGATTGTAGATGCCCGCGGAGCCGCAGCAGATGGCGCTTTCGGGAATTTCGCTCAACTCGACTCCGGGAATGTTCGCGAGCAGTTGGCGCGGTTGCGAGCGGACTCCTTGCGCGTGTTGCAAGTGGCAGGAATCGTGGAACGCTACGCGGACGCGCAACGGATTGCGTGTGGCGCGCGGCGGCAGTTCGGCTAGAACTTCGGCGATGTCCTTGCATTTTGCGGCGAATGCTTTGGCGCGATCGGCGTAGTTGGGATCGTCGCGGAGCAAGTGGCCGTATTCCTTCACATTCGAGCCGCAGCCAGCCGCGTTAGTCACGATGGTATCGACGTTAGCGCGCTCGAAAATGTCGATGGTTTTTCTGGCGAGCGCCAACGCCGATTCTTCTTCTCCGGCATGAACCATCAGCGCACCGCAACAGGGTTGCGCGGCGGGCGCGACGACTTCGCAGCCTTCCGCGGCCAAAACGCGCACTGTGGCGGCGTTGACTCGCGGCAGAAATTCGCGCTGGACGCAGCCGAGCAGGAGTCCGACGCGGCGGCGCTGCGTGCCTTGCGCGGGCGTGATTTCCGGAATCGATTCGGCGGGGCCGAGCGCGGGCATAAGCGTTTCCATGGCGCTGATTTTTTTCGGCAGGAGGCGAAGAATGCCGGATTTGCGAACGAGAAATTGCGCGCCGGATTTTTGGTAGGCAAGCAGCGGCCAGCGGAGAAGGCGGAGCCGCTCGGGGCGCGGGAAAAGCGCGAAGACCAGGCGGCGATGAAGTTTTTCAAAAAACGAGCGCGGATGATGGCGCTCGATTTGCGCGCGCGTGGCTTCGATGAGCTTGCCGTAGTCGACGCCGGAGGGGCAGGCGGGCATGCAGGCCATGCAGCCGAGGCAGGAATCGAAATGGCTGACCCACTGCGGGTTCATGGTGGCTGCGCCTTCGGCGGCGATTTTCATCAGGTAGATGCGGCCGCGCGGCGAATCCATTTCCTCGTGCCAGAGAACGTACGTGGGACAAACAGCGAGGCAGAAACCGCAGTGCACGCACTTGTCGATGATGTCGTTCGAGGGCGGATGGTGCGCGTCGAAAGCGGAAACAGCAGGCGCGTTCGCCTCTACGTTCGCCAGCACGTTTGCGAGAACACTCCCCGCTGGATTTGTTGCTCCATTCGCCGCAGCATTTTCAGGCGCGTTCGCGGGAGTTTCCGGCATCAGATGCCTCCCACGAAGCGGCCCGGATTGAGCGTGCTGCGCGGATCGAACTGATTTTTTACGGCGCGCATGAGCGAAAGAGCGTCGCCGGGATTGCCCCAGGCGTCGAGAGGCGGCATGCCGTCCGGGCGATGGAGGACGGTGAGCGAAGCGCCGTCGCGCTCGAGTTCGAGGCGTAGTTCGGAGAGAGCGGCGTATAGATCTCTTGGCGCTGCTTCGAGGCGAAGCGTGCCGATGCCGAAGACTTGCATGATTGTTTTCCAGCGCGCATTGCGCGCGGCGGCGATGCGTTCCACGCGTTCGATGGTACGCGCGATGGCGGCGGGAAGCGCGGTGATCTTGGCGAGCGCAGCGGAACCGGCGGAGTTCCAGAGTTCGCGCGAGGCGCTCCAAACGCCGGGCGCGGCTTCGGAGACTGCGGCGGGACCGGCGAGATTACGAAACTGGGATTCCTGCGCGGCGATGCCTCCCTCGGTGCCCTCGAAAAGAATGTCGACGAATGGATCCGCATTTTGCGAGATGCGCGCCTGGAGCGCGGTGTGCGCGAGTTGTGAATCCTGGACGGCGAGGAGGAGGCGCTGCATGCCGTCGAGATTGGCGGCGGAGACGGAGAGCGTTTTTGTGTTGTGCGGAAGCGGATGAACGCGGAACGTGGCGCGGGTGATGACGCCGAGCGTGCCGAGAGCGCCGGTGACGAGCTTGGGAAGATCGTAGCCGGCAACGTTCTTGACGACTTTGCCGCCGCTGGATGCGAGCGTGCCGTCGGCGAGAGCGATGGTGACGCCAATGATGAGATCGCGCAGCGGACCGAAGCGAAGGCGGAGCGAGCCGCTGTCGTTGGTCGAGAGCGCGCCGCCGATGGTGGCGGTTTCGGGCCAGAGCGGATCGAAAGCGAGACGCTGGCCGTGCTGGGCGAGAGCGGTTTGCAATTTTTGAATCGTGCAGCCGGCTTCGACGCTGACGGTGAGGTCGGCCCAGGGGTGCTCGATGATTTTGTCGAGGCGGGCGGTGGAGAGGACGAGATCCGCGCGTTGCGGCGGATTGCCCCAGCCGAGTTTGGTGCCGCCGCCGCGCGGGATGACGGCGAGGTTGGCGTTGTCGGCGAGGCGAAGTGCAGCGGCGAGTTGCTGCTCGCTGGTGGGTTCGAGGACGAGGCGAGGCTGGAGGCCGCAGATCGCGTCGGCTGGCGTGGCGGCGCGAATGGAATCGGGAGCGAGGATGGCGCGGAAATCGTTTTCGAGGTCGAGGGGCGTGGACGGCATTGGATTGAGGGACCCAGTACATTACAACGAGCGTGCGGCGTCAAGGAGCGGACGGGGGAATGACGGAATATGGTAATGGCGGAATGAAGCAAAGAGGTAAAGAGCCAATGACTGAACCGCGGTGGAGAGGCCTCGTTGTGATGGTCCTCGGGACAGACACGCACGAAGCGGATGAAGAGAGGTCCCTCGTCGCGATGGTTCTCGAGACAGACACGCACGAAGCGGATGAAGAGAGGTCCCTCGTCGCGATGGTTCTCGAGACAGACACAGACGAAGTGGATGAAGAGAGGTCCCTCGTCGCGATGCTCCTCGGGACAGACACGCTTCGTCGCGTGCCTGGTTAACAATAATTGACCCCTCCCCCCCGGTTTTTTTGTAAGTGTTGATTCTAAAGAAAAGCGGGTGTCTGTAAGTGGTTTAGAATGAACACTTGCGAGGGGTCGTGGAAGTGTTGATTCTACAGGGGTTGCGGGAGATATTATCGGACGCAGGATTTTGCGGTGGGAAGCGGTTTGGCTGAGGGCAGGTGGATAGATCTGTGGCTTCGAGAACATAGGGAACGGTAGCATGGATTTGGATTACTGTCAAGGTACAGTACTTGCCACGTATCATCCGAATTGAGACGCGGGAAGTGGAATGGATGGAAGGGGTTGGCGGGAAATTGGGAGTTTGGTGAGACGGTTCGGTGCTGAATTATTCGGGGAACGTACGGCAGTTTCAAGAGTCGTTCAACCGCCTGTGAGTGCGGTGGGGGCGGGGGAAGATCGCGTCCAGTATCGTGGCGATAATCCCCGCCTCAACGATTGCAATAATCGCGAACCAAAACGGCTGGACTGGATAGTTTCGCAGTAAAAGGGTGAAGGCTAAGAGGTGAAAAGCCACGAGGGCGGATAGCGTGATCCAGAATGATAACCGGCCCCAGAGGTACCTGTGCTCACGGGCCGGATAGCAGAAGATGAGGGGCGTAAACATAGCGAGCCAAACCCATCCCCCCGACCACATTCTGGCGGTCCATGATGGGAAGTACCAGGCTGTTATTCCTATCAATATAGCAATGACGAGACCGATTGCCACGTATCCCAGGAAACGCAACACTCTCTGCACGATAGATAGCTCGCTCACTGGCACTCTCCCTGGATCGCAGCCATTATACTGTCGTGCAGTGCGTGCGCCCCGCCGTAGACGATTGTAGCTGGCAACACCCATTCCTCGGCAGCTCTCGAGGTTACGATAGCGCCTCCGCGCAAGGCGCGGTAAGTACCCGATTTTAGAGGGCTGGTGAGCCCACGGGATAAGCTGTAAGCCGACGCCCGTCCGAGCCCATATGTTGCGGTGGCCTTGCCAGCAAATGGAATCGCGTCGCCAACCGACGGGCTTGAATCTGGCAAGGGGATAGGGCTTAAGTCACCAAGAAACGTCGTAGCGATTATGTGGCCACATCCGTTTTCGCTTTTGAGGCTGTCCCACGCCGTTGGAAACGGATTTGTCATGAAGAAGCTTTTAATACCGACCCAGGTTGGGTTAGGGCTGCTATCGCCGCGCGAACTCAAAATGTTGAATCACCTGCACCAGCAGTTGCACGAGAAGAAAGAGTTCGAGCACGGCCAAAGCCGAGAATGTTAATCCTGAAAGCTGTCCAAGGGCTCGGCGAAAACTGAACCCAATCACCAGACACACAGCGGAAGCAAATAGCACACACGCGAGCGCCTGAACGGCCGTGGCCTTCGCTTTGAGTGTTTCTCTGACAACAAAGTACCCTAGCAGGGCCGTGGTGGACGCTAGGTGGAAAGCGAAGCCGGAGGGGTGGTTAAGCAACGATTGGGCACAGGGGTACGCGCTGGCGATTGACTACGGGCGGGTTGGCTTCCAAAATCACAGGACGGGGTAGATTGCCCGAGTGGAACGGGCGATGCGACCGATTGAGAGCTATTGGTCGAGGACAGAGAGCCCCCGAAAATAGGTATGGCACAAGAGCCAAACGCCGTGGAACAAGCCGTATCGCGCGCCCTGCGAGAGAACCTCGAACGGATCCAGCGAAACGCCGATGAGCTGCATCAAGCGGTCGGCGACATTGTGGCGGCTTGCGGAAGCTCGAAGCCGATGAATGCGCTGCCGTCGATGCTGCGAGCGCAGACTTCGGCGGCGTCGCTGTCGGCGGCGCTCGAAGTGCTGTCACGATTCGTGGCGATGGCGTTGCAGCCTGGACAACGATCTCCCTTCGAAGCACAGATCACGCATCTAATGAGTACGGCTGGAGTGGAACCGGCTGCGGAGCCAGTGCGGCCGCAACCAGCGCTGCCGACGCCGATGGCGCATGCGTCTGCTCCGCCGGCCGCAGCGAAGGCGCCGCCGCGAGCAGCACCGCTCGTTGCGCCGCCGCCCGAGCCGGAGCCGATGATCGAGCTGGAGGCCGAACCGGAATCGATCGAGTTGATCGAACCGGAAGCGCCGGCGAGCGAACCCGGGCTGGGAGAAGAGTTCGACGTCAACCACCTCTCGCCCGAGGAAC
Organism: uncultured Acidobacteriota bacterium; assembly: GCA_963715795.1. Taxonomy (GTDB): domain Bacteria; phylum Acidobacteriota; class Terriglobia; order Acidiferrales; family UBA7541; genus Acidiferrum. The sequence goes on from OY970275.1 coordinate 184,789, forward strand.
AAGAGCTGCACAGGCGGGCAAATCGGGTGGCGAAAGTTTCGATGCAAGATATTAAAATGCTCAGGCCGGAGCAGGTGCGCCTGGGCCGCGAAAAGAAAGATATCTGCATCCGATTGAAAGATGACATTGAAAAAGCTCACCGAGAATACGACCGTCGTTTCAAACCCATCATGGACCACCCCGTGGATTATTTTTATCGCTGGATGGTGGAAATCCTCGCGGAGGGCGATGCACATGCTCTCGGCGAGTACCCGTACGCCACGCCCGCGCGGCATCGCTAAGATTGCGGCCAGGAAGGCGGCTGCGGCAAGGTCCTGGGCCGCGGCGGGGCGATACGTGTGCGCTTTGCTGATGGCGATGCCGCTGGCGATGGCGTGCCTTGCGGGAAGCACGCCGAGGAGCACGCCCGCACATCCTGCACGGCACCATAAAAAGAAAAAGATAAAAAAACCGACGGCAGCGCCTTGCCAGGCGGGTTGCCGGCCGGAGACGGATGCGCCCGGGATGTTGGCGGGAGACACGCCGGAAGATCAGGCGCGGCAGAAAGAGCTCGCAGGGCTGGCGCGCGATTTGCGCAACGCCGACCCCGGAGCGTACGGAAAGCTTTCCACTTTTGCGGCGGCGAATGCGTCGAATGTTTGGGGCGCGCGCGCGGCGCTGGCGCTGGGCTATCAGGATCACGCGCAGAAGCACGATCAGCAGGCGCTCGCGTGGTTCAACAAGGCGAGCGGAGACACGCTGCTTCGCGAGTACGTGCTGTACTGGACGGGAGAAGCGAAGCAGGCGCTGGGGCGCTCGAAGGACGCGCTCGCGGATTTTGAGACAGTCGAACGCGACTATCCCAATACGGCGATCAAGGAGCAGTTGCTCGAGAGTCTCGCGCCGCTGGCGACGGAGCTGGGCCGGCCGCAAGATGCGATCGACGCGCTGAATTCGTATATGGGGACGGGCAACAAGGCCACGCTGCTTTTGGATCGCGCGGAAGCGTATCAGGCGGCGCACCAGCTTGCGGAAGCGGCCAGGGATTATCAGGCGATTTTTTATAAGAGTTCGCAGAGCGACGAGGCGAAGCCCGCGGGCAACGCTCTGAAGAAAATCATGCACGAGATGGGGAAAGAGTATCCGTATCCGGGTGTGGAGCTGCAGCAGCAACGCGCGCAGGCCTTTTATGATGCGCATAAGTGGAAAGAGGCGCGGGCGGAATTCGAGAAGTTGCTGGGAATGCTGCACGATCCGCAGAACCCCAACCGGCAACTGGCGGAACTGCGCATCGCGGAAGCGCGAGTGCAGCTAGGAAGTTCGCCGAAGCTGCTGGCGGCGCTGAAAGTGTCGGACTTCGAAGTCGACGCGGAACGGCTCTACGCGCTTTCGCAATTTTATCGCACGGACAAGAAGAACGACGAGATGTTCGCGACGCTGGGCGAGCTGACGCAGAAATATCCGCTGAGCAAATGGAACGAAGAGGGGCTGATGGCGGCGGGGAACTATTATTGGGTCAACCTGGACCGCACCCAGGCCGCGAGTTATTACCAGCGCGTCGTGGACACGTTCCCGAGCGGGAAAAACGCGTTTAACGCGCAATGGCGCGTGGCGTGGGTGGCTTATTTGAACCGGCAGCCCGACGCGGGAGACAAACTCACGGCGTTTCTGCTGAGATATCCGTCGTCGGGGAACACGCCTGATGCCGTCTATTGGCTCGGACGCGACGCGGAGCGCAATGGCAAAATCGCCGAAGCGCGAGCGTTCTATGAGAAGGATGCGGACCGCTTTCCGCAGACTTATTTTGGGCACGCGGCGGGGACGCGGTTGAGCTTGCTGCCGGCCATGGAAGGCGGCGACCCGCCTGAGATATTGGACAAAATTCCTCCGCCGCCGGCGTTGCGGCCGTTCGATGAGCCGATTCCCGCCGCTGCGGCCGATCGCTGGGCGCGGGCGCAGGCGCTTCGCACGATTGCGTTCGATTCGGCAGCGGAACTGGAGCTGAGGAACGCATACTTCGCGACGTCCTCGCCGCGCTTTCTGTATGAAGCGGCGCAAGCAGCGTTCGATCAGGGACATTTTGCAGTGGGCATGGCCTATGGTCGCGCGATGGTGCCGAGCTTCGATGCGCGCAAATTCGGCGATCTGCCGGTCGATGTTTGGAAAGTGCTGTACCCGTTGCCGTATGAAGCGGTGATCCGGCGCGAAGCGGCGAGGAACGATTTCGATCCAATGCTGGCGGCCGGACTGATGCGGCAGGAATCCACATTTCAAGCGGACGCGCTTTCGCCGCAAAATGCGATTGGATTGATGCAAGTGATCCCGAAGACGGGGCGGCTGCTGGCGCGGCAGCTTCGCGTGCGGTTTTCGGCGGCACGGCTTTTCCAGCCGGACTACAACATCCAGCTCGGAATGCTTTACATTTCGGGATTGGTGAAGTCGACGGGAGCGCCAGCGTATGCGCTAGCTGCGTTTGACGCGGGCGAAGACCGCATTGCGGCGTGGAAAGCGGAGCGCAACTACGACGAAATCCCGGAGCTAGTGGAATCCATTCCGTTCAGCGAAACACGCGATTACGTGCAAATCGTCTTGCGCAATTCTGAAGTCTACCGGATGATTTATGGGCAATCGGCGGCGGCGGCATCGAGCCCGGCGGGGCACGGCCGATAGAGTTTCAGCCCGCCGGTTTCATCCGGCGCGATGGCGCCGGCAATCCTGATGGTCTGGCAGGCTCAATGAACCCCACGGAAACCGGCATGGCGCAGGCAGCGCGGCGCATGCTCTCGGCAAAAGCCGAACAATTCACCGAATCCGTAATTCGCGAGATGACGCGGCTGGCGATGAAGCACGGAGCCGTGAATCTTTCGCAGGGTTTTCCGGATTTCGCGGCGCCGGCGGAAATCAAAGAAGCGGCGCGGCAAGCCATCGCCGATGACATCAATCAGTACGCGATAACGTGGGGCGCCAAACCGCTGCGGGACGCGATCGTCGAGAAATTCGAGCGGACGCAAGGCGTGCGCTACGATCCGGAGCGCGAGATCACGATTTGCTGCGGCTCGACGGAAGCGATGATGTCCACGATGCTGGCGATCATCAATCCGGGCGACGAAATCGTGGTGTTTGAGCCGTTCTACGAAAATTACGGGCCGGACGCGATTTTGAGCGGCGCCACGCCGCGCTTCGTGAAGTTGAGCCCGCCGGATTGGACGTTCGACGAAAGGGAACTGAGCGCCGCGTTCGGGCCGCACACCAAGGCGATTATTCTCAATACGCCGAACAATCCCACGGGAAAAGTGTTCAGCCGCGCCGAGCTGGAGTTCATCCGCGACCTGTGCGTGCGCTGGAACGCGTATTGCATCACCGACGAAATCTACGAGCACATTTTGTACGAGGGCGCGGAACACATTTCGATGGCGCGGATCGACGGTATGCGCGACCACACCATCGTGATCAACGGCATGTCCAAGACGTACAGTGTCACGGGATGGCGCGTGGGCTGGGCGCTGGCTCCGGCGGAGGCGACGCAGTCTATCCGCAAGGTGCACGATTTTCTGACCGTAGGGGCGGCCGCGCCTTTGCAGCAGGCCGGGGCCATCGCGCTGAAATCGCCGCAGGCTTATTACGACAGGCTCGCCAAGGATTACAGCGTGCGGCGCGAGCGGTTGCTGAAGATACTTACCGCAGCCGGATTCAAGGTCTACAAGCCGCTTGGCGCGTACTACATCATGACGGACATTTCGAGCTTCGGTTATCCGGACGATATCGCGTTCGCGAAATTTCTCGTGGAAAAGGTGGGAGTGGCCGTGGTCCCTGGATCGAGCTTTTATAACGATGCACGCGACGGGGCGACTCAGGTGCGCTTCACGTTCTGCAAGAAGGAAAGCACGCTCGCGGCCGCCGAGGAGCGGCTAGCCAAGCTTTCCCAACATATCGCTAGCGCGTGACCAGGTTGTTGGTCCATCGACGTTTTTCGTGTCGCTCCCGGGCGCTTCTTTACCAACGCTTTGGGCAGGGGTAGCATGGGACCAGGGTCGGAACTTCTCGAGGAAAGACATCATGAAATATACAGTTGTCCTGCAGCGCGAATCGGACGGTGGATACGTGGCCACGGTGCCTACTCTGCCGGGATGCGTCTCTCAAGGGGACTCAAGAGAAGAAGCCCTCAGAAATATTGAAGAGGCGATCGAACTTTACATTGAGGACGTCGAAGCGGCAGGCGAGCCAGTCCCCGTGGAGGACGGAAGAGAATACGTGGAAGTCACTACCGGCCTTCGATGACAAAACTGCCCACCGATCTTTCCGGGCGAGATCTAATCAAAGCGCTGCAGAGGATCGGTTTCGTGGTTCAGAGGTAGCGCGGTAGTCACATCGTCTTGCGACGAGAGTCTCCCTTTGCTCGCGTAACGGTGCCAAACCACAGAGCTATTCGCATCGGCACGCTGCGCACTATTCTTCACGAATCTCAGCTCACTATTGAGGAATTGCTGAAGGTATTGTGAGCTACGCGCCGATCTGTGGATATGAATCGACAAGCTCTCCGTTGTATCTAAATGACTGATTGCAAAAGGCTTTCAAAGTTTTTAGGGGTAGGAGACTGACGGTCGGTTGCCCTGTGGTGGTTAGCCCCCTACCCCGCGAGTGGTCTTATGTCTATAGACGATGCCAGCGCTGAATTAGTTTCCTGAGTTTCAAAAAAAAGATGGAGTGATGCCGGAATAGTGATGCTTTCCCAGAAGCGGTCACTTGACGCGTTTCTGAACAACGCCGCATGATTCCTCGGCGAGTCGGACTTGGCGCGGGTAGTGGCTACTCGTTCCTGCTACCCCCCACTTGCTAGCCCAACGGTACGGTATCCAGATACCGCGCCACAGCCACGTTCCATTTGAACTTTTCCTGGATGGCTGACTGCAAGGCTTGGGCGGCTTCCGGTTCGCCGTGGGTCAGATAGATTTGTTTTGGCGGCGCCGGGAGATTGCTCAGCCACCGCAACAGCTCACTCTTCCCGGCATGGGCGGAGAATTGGCCCATTTCCAGAATCTCGGCGCAAACGGGAACCGCTTGCCCGAAGAGGTGCAGAACTTTCGCGCCTTCCTCCAGCGCGCGGCCGCGAGTTCCCACGGCTTGGAAGCCGGCCAGGATAACGGCATTTCGCGCGTCCGGCAGGCGCTGCGCCAGGTGATGAAGAATGCGGCCCCCAGACGCCATTCCGCTCGCGGAGATGATGATGCACGGCGTCTTGACGTTGTTGATGGCCTTGGACCCCTCGACGGATCGCGTCAAATGAAATTCATGGACGTCCAGCGGATCGCCTTTGCCGCCGGCCTCCTCGCTCGAATAATCGAGGTCGTGGTCCTCTTTATATTTCAGGTAGAGATCGGTCGCGCTCAGGGCCATCGGGCTGTCCACATACACAGGCAGGCGCGGGATGCGCTGCTGATCCTCGAGCTGGCGCAGGTAGTACATGAACGTCTGCGTTCGCCCGATGGCAAACGCGGGAATCACGATCGAGCCGCCGCGCTTCGCCACGCGATTGACGATCTCCGCGAGCAATTCCGCGGGGTCGCCCGTGGCGTGTTCCCGGTCGCCATAGGTGGACTCGCAAAGCAGCACGTCGGCGTGCGATGGCGGCGTGGTTGGATCCTTCAAAATCGGCTGGCTGTAGCGCCCGATGTCTCCCGAAAACACCACTATAATTTTCTTTCCGTTTTCGGTGATGGAAAGTTCCAGGCTCGAAGAGCCGAGAATGTGCCCGGCGTCGTAGGAAGTGACGTGAAACTCCGGGCTGATGTCGCCGCCGCCGCTGCGCGACATGGGCTTGAGCAACCGCAGCGCCGGATCCACATCCACCGTGGTATAGAGGGCCTGCGGATTCGCGTGGCGGCTGTATTTGCCCTTTCGCGCGTGAAGCGTGTCTTCTTCCTGGAGGTGGGCGGAATCCCTCAAGAGAATTGTGGTCAAATCTATGGTTGCAGGATTCGCGTAGATCGGCCCGCGATATCCGTTCTTGACGAGGACCGGGAGCCATCCGGTGTGATCCAGGTGCGCGTGCGTCAGCACAGCGTAATCGATGCTCTTCGGGTCGACGGAAAGCGGCTGGTAATTTCTGTCGCTTAGTTCCGGCGCGCCTTGAAACAAGCCGCAGTCCACCAGCAGCTTTTTTCCTGCCGCTTCCACCAAATACTTCGAACCTGTCACGCAGCCTGCCGCGCCTAGAAATGTCAGTTTTGCCATGGGCCTCGCCGCTCCAAACGCCGCGTTACACCTTACCGCAAAGCGGCACAGCGAAACAAAACGTGCCGGTAATTCCGTGCTCCAAAACACTACGGGGCGAGGTGAAGCGGCGCCTTTGCGGCGCCGGACCCTCTCCCCCGCCGGTTGATGCTAGACTTCTATCCCATTCGACGGCATCGAGGCGCATCGCATGGCCGAGCACTCTCTCATTTTTCGCGACATCGCCATGGTGTTCACGGCGGCCTTCGTCTGCGGGCTAATCGCTTGGCGGCTGCGCCAGCCCATCATCCTCGGCTACGTGTTCGCGGGACTGATCCTCGGCCCCTTCACTCCCGGCCTGCACGTCCACGACGTTTCCACTTTTGAGATCATGGCGGAGATCGGCGTCATCCTGCTGATGTTTTCCGCCGGGATCGAATTCTCCGTTCCTGACCTTCTCCGCGTGAAGTGGGTCGCTCTGGCCGGCGCGCCCTTGGGAATTTTCTTGTCCATCGCGCTCGGCGCGGGCGCCGGAACGCTGATGGGCTGGCCCTTGCTGCAAAGCATCGCCGTCGGCAGCATTATTTGCGTGGCCAGCACGATGGTGATGCTGCGCATGCTCATGGACCGGGGCGAACTCGCGAGCCCTTCCGGCCGCATCATGATGACGCTTACGCTCGTCGAGGATCTTGCGGTGATCATCCTCACGGTGCTCCTGCCGAGCTTCGCTCCTGCCCAGGGCGCGAACTACGGCGCCGTCGCTTGGAAAATCGGCAAAGCGCTCCTCCTTTTGGTGCCCATCGTGCTCGCAGGATGGAAGCTCGTCCCACCGCTGCTTGCGCGCATTGAAAAAACCTGTAACGACGAAATTTCGCTTCTGCTGGGACTTACGATTTGTTTGGCCGTGGCCGCCACCACCGAGGCCATCGGACTGTCGCTGGCCCTCGGAGCTTTTCTGGCAGGCCTCCTGATGGGCGGGTCGAGCTTTGCCCATAAGCTGGCCAGGCAAACATTCCCCATCCGCGACGCGTTCGTGGCCCTTTTCTTTGTCACCGTGGGCATGCTGATCGATCCGCGGAGCTGGCTAACCGGCTGGCGAGTGCTGCTCTTGCTCGTGGGAATGATCCTGTTCGGAAAATTCCTGATTTGGACGGGCGTCGTGCGTCTCTTCGCGTATCCGTGGAAAACTTCGTTCAAAGTCGCGCTTGGCTTGACGCAGATTGGTGAGTTTTCTTTCGTTCTCGCCCAGGTCGCGCTCGATGCCAAGCTGATTTCTTCGGAGATTTACAACGCGACGCTGGCCGCTTCTCTGATTACCATCCTGGCCAACGCCACCATCTTCAAGTTTGTGCCGCGAACCGCGCCCGTCGAGACTCCGGCACGCGCCGCCTAGACGCGCGCAATATTCGGATGCTACTATAAAAAAGTGTTGATTCGGTGGGGCCGTGGCGCAGTTGGGAGCGCGCCTCGATGGCATCGAGGAGGTCGTGGGTTCGAATCCCATCGGCTCCACCAATTGAAACCGGTCCGACCCGGAGACATGGGTAACAGAACGTACCGGCTACTGAGCTGAGAAGTTCGAGCCGGTCGCTCAAATCGGGTTCATCCCGCCACTCATCCCATCCACTTTCCGCTCAGGGCGTTTTCACGATAAGGTTCGGGATGTTTTTCTCGCGCAGCATGGCGTTAAACGCCGCCACATCCTTTGTAACTACCTGTTCCATCTCCCGCTCCGATTCGTCGCCCTGTTGCTTCAACTCCTGTTGGACAGCCGTTTGTTGCGTCGTCGGCGCAAAATCGGCCGAGCTGCCCGCTTCTTCCGCCAGGTAGCTCACTTTTTGCAACAGCATTGGCAGATAGCGCACGTCGTCCTGCCCTCTTCCCGTAGCCTCCAACTGGACGACTTTTCCTTCCGCTCCCGTTAGTTTTTCTTCGAGCTCGGTCGCCGCTTTTCGAATCGTCTGCGAAGTTTCGTCTTTGCCCAGTTGTTTTTCGAGGTCCGCGAGCTGCGCCCGAATGGATTCGATTTGATTGACGCCCTCTGCCAGCGAATTCATCTCCTCCCGCAGCGCGGAGACGAGTTGATTCTGCGCCTCGATGTCGCTGTCGTTTCCCGTCGAGTGCGGATCTTTCAGCACGGTCAGCTTCTGGCTGCTCTTTTCTCCGCCAACCGTCAGCGTGACGGTGTACGTCCCTGGCGGCTCCAGCAAGGAAATGCGGTCCACGGCGGGTGCTTCCCGCCATCCTTCCGGTCCCAGCGGCACATCCGGCGAATAGGTCGGAGGCGTCCTCAGCTTGACTTCCGTGGCTTCCTCGCCGCGCAAATCCCACCAGTAGCGGTTGATCCCCGCTTTCGCTTCGCACGGCGGAGCGCTTCGGCGTCCAAATCCGCCTCCGCCGGGAGCTTCGCGGTGGCCGCCTTCGCGCGCCGAGCGGCATTCGATTTCGCGCACGGTTTTTCCGCTCGCATCGGCAATCGTCAGTTTCGCCTCTTCCTTGCCGCTGAGTTTGGACTTCAGATAAAAATTAAGCGAAGCACCGTAAGGGGGATTGTGGCCCGCAGTCGGATCGGCGGAAACGCTCGCCGGTTGCGCGACCGGCCGGAACCGGTACGCATCGCGCGGCGCAAACAAGTGCGCAGTTGACGCCAGCACTTCCGGTGTCATCTGCTCGAATGGCGTCAGATCATCCAGAATCCAGAAGCCTCGCCCGTAAGTCGCCACGTCCAAATCGTGGAAGCGCTCTTGGACCGTCATCCAGTAGACCGGCGCGTGCGGCAGCCCGCTCTGCAATGGCTGCCAGTTCTTGCCATCATCAAACGAAACATAAAGCGCGTTTTCCGTTCCCAAATACAGCAGTCCCTTGCGCACGGGATCTTCGCGTACGCAATGCGCGTAACTCAACATGCTGTGCGGAATTCCATTGGTGATTTCCGTCCAGGTTTTGCCGAAGTCCGCCGTTTTATAGACGAACGGGTCGCGGTTGTTCACTTGATGTCCATCCACGGTGATATACGCCGTCCCCGCGTCGTACCGTGAGGCTTCGATGTTGCTCACCGTTCCCCAGTCCAACATGTTCGGAATATTTTTCGTGACATTCGTCCAATTCTTCCCGCCATCGCGTGTGATTTGCACCAGGCCGTCATTCGTGCCCGCCCAGATCACACCGGCTTCTTTCGGCGATTCCGCGATCGCGAAGACCACTCCCGCGTATTCCACGCCGATATTGTCGGGAGTCAGCCCGCCCGAACTTCCCATGCGGCTGTTGTCGTTTCGCGTCAAATCCGGACTGATCACGTGCCAGCTATTTCCGCCGTCCGTCGTTTCGTGCACAAACTGGCTCCCTGCATAAACTTTATTGTGGTCGTGCGGCGAAATCGCGATCGGGAATTCCCAGTTGAAGCGGTACTTCACTTCCGCCGCCGTGGCTCCGGAAACATCCACCGGCCAGACTTCAACCTCGCGCCACTGCCGATTTCGCTCGTCAAACCGCACCACCGCTCCGCTCACGCTGCCCGCTCCCGTCCCGCTGGACCAGATGATGTTGTTATCCACAGGATCGGGCGTGGCAAAACCGCTCTCGCCCCCTCCAATCGGATGCCACACACTGCGCGATATTCCGCCTCCGCCAAATCCGCCGAACTGCAAACTGTTGCTCGGCCCGCGGTACGACGAACCGTCCTGCCGGTTGCCATAAACGAAATACGGAATCTGGTCGTCCACCGTCACGTGATATATCTGCGCGATCGGCAATTGGATGTGGTCCCAACTGTGCCCGCGATCCACGGAGATGCTGATGCCTTGATCGTTGACGACCGCCATACGATCGCCGTTGGTTGGATCGATCCACATTTCGTGGTTGTCGCCGCCGGGGCTCGCCGGCATTGCCGTCAGCGTATGGCCGCCGTCGAGTGTCCGCGAAAACGCAGACGTAAAAAAATACACTTCGTTTTCGTTGTCGGGCGAAATTTCCTCGCGCGTGTAATAGTGCGTGCGACCGCGAATCTGCCGGTCGGAGTTCACTAACTGCCAGTTCTCGCCGCCGTCATCGGAGCGCCAAAGCGCTCCACTCTGTCCCGGATGGCCCTCCCAGGGAACTCCGTCGCCCGTCTCGATCATCGCGTAAACGCGGTTCGAATCGCGTTGCGCCACGCGCACCGCAATCCTTCCCACCGGCGGATGCGGCAGCCCGTGGCCTTCCAGCCTCTTCCAGGTCACTCCGCCGTCCGTTGACTTAAACAGCCCGCTCCCTGGTCCTCCGCTGTCGCGCCCCCAGGTGTGGATTTCCACCTGCCACATTCCCGCAAAAAGAATTCGCGAGTTGTTTGGGTCCATCGTCATATCCGAGCAGCCGGTGTTTTCGTCGACGAAAAGCACTTTCTCCCAATTCTTGCCGCCGTCCGTCGTTCGAAAAACGCCGCGCTCCGGCTGCGGACCGTAAGCATGTCCGAGGGCGCACGCCAGCACGATCTCCGGATTGCGCGGATCGATCAGCACGTTGCTGATCCTGCCGGTCTTGCCCAACCCCATGTTCGTCCAGGTTTTTCCTGCGTCGAGAGATTTGTATATTCCATCGCCAATCGAAATGTGGCTTCGAATAAAGGATTCACCCGTGCCCGCCCACACGATGTTCGGGTCGCTCGCCGCCACGGCCAGCGACCCGATCGAAGAGACCGGCTCCGAATCAAAAACAGGCTCCCAGTGTGTGCCACCGTCGGTGGTTTTGAAGATGCCGCCCGAAGCCGTTCCCACATAGTAAAGATAAGGACTGCCCGCCACTCCGGCGACCGCCGTAGTGCGGTTGCCTACGGGTCCGATGTAGCGGAATTCGAGATGGCTGTACAGATCGGGTTGGATCGCGGGCTGCTGCGCTCGCACAAAGTAGGGAACTACGAGCACCGCTAGTATCGAGGCTAGTACAAAGAGACACGCGCGCTTTGTCATGGCGAACCTCACTCGCAAATTTTTGCCTGGAATTGCGCGGATGATACTTGCGCCGCAAGCCCAGGTCAACGAGTTTGTGTTTTTCCCCGCTGGACGCGAAGCAACCCCGGCGCTATCCTGAAGCTCCTAAGTAAAGAAGCCGCTCGATTTTTGGAAAGGAATTCGCAAGGAATGCCGCAAAGGTCCCAATCGCCAGACCGAAAGCTTTTCGCACAGGCCGCTCGAATCTCGGCAATTTTCGCTGGAGTTCTCTTCTTAGCTTTGCCCCTGGCCGCGCAACAGACCGGTCCCTTGCCGCCGCCTCCCTCTTACGTTGCGCCCACTCCCTTGCCCCGGCCAAGTTCCACGATGGCCGCTGCTCCGCATCAGGCGGTCACCGAATCTCCGCTTTCGACGGCGGCTCCCAAAATCCCGCCAGAGAAGATAATTCAGGAATTCGCCGCGCACGAAGCGCAATTCAGAATCGAGCGGGATAATTACACGTACACGCAAACGTTCGTGATCCAAACCATCGACGATTATTCCGGACAAGCGGACGGCGAATACCGTATGACCAGCGACATTCTTTTCACGCCCGAGGGCAAGCGCTATGAGCACGTCACCGACGCTCCCGAGCCCACCCTCCAGCGCATCAGCATGTCGCAACAGGATTTCGACGACCTCGAGCACGTGCAGCCTTTCGTCCTCACCACCGAAGAATTGCCCAAATACAACGTCAAATACGTCGGCCAGCAGCAGCTAGATGATCTCAATACCTACGTCTTCGATGTCGGCCCCAAAACCATCGAAAAGAATCAGCGTTACTTCCAGGGCCGCATCTGGGTCGACCAAAAAGACCTTGCCATCGTCAAAACCGACGGCAAGGCCGTCCCTGATATCAAGAAACACGGGCAGGAGAACGTCTTCCCTCGTTTTGTGACGTACCGCGAAAACATTGAAGGCCACTTCTGGTTTCCCACCTACACGCACTCCGACGACTACTTGCAGTTCAGCAGCGGCTCCGTGCACATTCGCATGACCGTCCGCTACGAAAATTACAAGCGTTTCGGATCGACCATCAAGATCGGCACGCCCATCGCCATTCCCAAGCAGAATCCCTAGCCGCTTTTTGAAAAGGACTTCCGGTTCTTGAAAAGGACGTGACGGATACCTCGCGGGTGTTGTCTACTGTGCGAGACCTGAGGACTGCTGCTCTTGATCCCCATTCGCACGCTCGCAAAACGCATCACCATTGGAGCTACCGCGGCGCTTGTGCTCACCTACGCGGGAGATTTCCTTTCCGTCCGCGTGCGCATGTTGCATCCCAAGCCTGGCGATCCCTTCGAAACGATCACCGGGCTTCGCATCCTCGCCATCGAGGAAAAAGGCGGCAAAACGGAATACACCGTCGACCAGTTGCAGCCCCAGCAATCCGCCGAGTGCGTCCACGCGCTCTTCCCTCATAACGGCGACCCTCCGTGCTGGTACCTCAAGCGAAAATTCGCCGAGCCTATTCCCATGTCCATTTTTTTCGTTCCCAGGATCAGGTAGCAGCCGGCCCATTTTTTGACGTAGTGATCGTGCCAGTGACGCCGATGCTCCGTTCCCAATTCTCGCGCCGTACTCAACCCGGATTCCGATTTCGGCGCCTCTGCACCAGTCACCAGTCACGAGTCACCAGTCACTCAGCGTGTTCTTTCTCTTAGCTCACGAATTCACGCTTATTTCGGCTTGCGGAGCCTCCGTTCGAAACTCGCCCTCCCAACGCGCGACCACCACACACGCCAGGCAATTCCCCAGCACATTCACCGCCGTCCGTCCCATATCCATCAACTGGTCGATCCCGAATAGCAAAAACAACGGTTCCGTTGGCAAATGGAATTGCGACGCCGCAGCCAGCACGATCACCAGCGACGCCCGCGCCACCCCCGCCGTTCCTTTGCTGCTGATCAGCAACGTCAGTAGCATCACCGCCTGTTCTCCGAGGCTCAGAGGAATGCCCGCCGCCTGCGCGATGAAAACCAAAGCCAGCGCCTGATACAAACTCGACCCGCCCAGATTGAAGCTATAGCCCGTGGGCATCACGAACGCCACCGTCTCTCGCGGCACGCCGAACGCTTCCATCTCTTCCATTGCGCGAGGCAACGCCGCTTCCGAGCTCGCCGTCGCAAACGCGATCGTCACCGGCTCCGTCACTGCCCGCAAAAAATCCTTCAGCGGCGTCTTCACCAGCACCGCAATCGGTAACAACACGCCCACAATAAAAACAAACAGCGCCACATACATCGTCGCCAGCAGCTTCAGCAGCGGCAACAGCACGCCCAATCCCAAATGTCCGACCGTGTAGGCAATCGCCCCAAACACGCCGATTGGCGCCGCGTACATCACCAAATTCGTAAATTTGAACATCGTCTCCGAAAGGCTCTCGGCGAACGCCAGCATCGGCCGCCGCTTCGCCTCCGGCACCAGCGCAAGCGCCATCGCAAACAGCACGCTGAAGACCACCACTTGCAGCACTTGCCCTTCCGCCACCGATTTCGCGATGTTTTCCGGGAAAATATCTGTAATCAACTGCGCCGCCGTATGTGGCACCGCATTCAACGGTGCCGCACTCGCCGCCGGCGGCAAGTGCACGCCTTCGCCCGCCCGGCTGATATCAATCGCCGCAAATCCAATCACCAGCGTGATCACTGAAACAATCTCAAAATAAACGAGCGACTTGATCCCCAGCCGCCCCACTTTCTTCAAATCCACGTGCCCCGCAATTCCGACCACAAGCGTCCCGAACAACAGCGGCGCGATAATCACCTTGATCAGCCGCAAAAAAATCGTCCCCAAAAATTGCAACTTCGCCGCCGCGGCTGGCCAGTCGTGCCCCAACTCCGCCCCCGCCAGCAACCCCACCACAATCCACGCCGTCAGCGACCGCCGCGCCGTCGCGTACCACGCAAAAAGCAGTATTGCCGCCCAACGCAAAATCACGGGCGCAAGCGCGGCGATCCCCGTCGCGTGTCCGCCCGCCAGCAAGGAAGCCGCAATCGCCACCGCCGCCGCAGCCAGCGCCGCTCCCAAAATTCCGTTCTTCATCGGTCCCAACTCGTATCCCTCATTGGCCGCGAACGGTAAGCCGGATACGCACCCATGTCAATGGGCGCGGACATGTCAATGGCCACACTCATTCGAACGGGAGCACGCAAGTCAACGGGCACGCGTATCCCTCTCTCTTTCAACCTCGCCGCATTTTCTGGGTTTATCTCGTCGTGATCGGCTCTAACTCAGTGAAACCGGTTCGGATCGTACTGGAAATCGACCAGATCGTCCCGGTAGTCCAGCTTGATATCCAGCAGGTACAGCATGGCAAACCCCAGCGTCCCCGAAACTTCCGTCCCGACGTCATCGCTGATATGGCTCAGGTCAAACGCCACCATGTCGGCTCGCCTTTGCTGAAACCTCCCGAACGTCAGCAACACTTCTCCCGTGCTGTAAACCGTCTTCACTTCTCCGCTCAAGCCTTTCACCGTGATGTCAGAGTCTTTGTGAAGCTTCTTCGCATTCGTCGCCTCTTGCGCCGCAGCCGGCGTCAGCGTGTCGTCCCACGCTCCCGTATCCAACAGGAAAAGGCGGTAAGGCGCCTTGTTCAGCCGTACCGGCAGCAGCAACATGTGCCCGAAGCGGAACACCCGCTCGTAGTCTTTGTATTCCGGCGGTATCCAGCGATTGCGCAGATTCGAATTCTCCGCTCCCTCCGACTGCAACGAACCCTGCTCCCCCTTTTGATCGGGATACGGCGGCAACTGCGAAAGCTTCAATTTCTGGTCCGGAAAATCGATATCGATCAGATAGTTCTCGAAAACGTCCGCCCCGATCAGTCCGTCTCCATTCAACGACCGTTTTTTGTCCACCACGTCGATATAGCAATGTTGAAATTCCAGCTCTCCAATCTGCAGCTTATCCGCGAACGCCACGTACCCCGCCGCCGAGCCCTTGTCTCCGATCCCACCGATCGGGGCGTCGGCAATCTTCTGCAGCTTGGCCTTCTCCGCGATCCGCGTGCTTACTAGAATTCCCCCTGCGCCCGTGTCCAGCGTAAGCGTCGAGTTCACTCCATTCACTTTCACGTGGAGCGCATAACTGTCGTATTCGTGCGCGTCCATCATGTGCGGATCCAGCTTCGCTTCCGTCTGGCTCAATTTAGTCACCAGCGTGCACGAACGGTTCTCGTTTTTCTTCCGGTCTTCCACCACCGCGATTTCCGCCGCGAGGCTTTGTTTCTCGTCCTGGTCCTCGTACTTCCCCGCCGCCAGCCGTTTTTTCCATTCCGCGATTCGCTCCTGCGTGGTCATCGACTCGAGCCAGAGGTCATCGATGTCCGGATCTTTCGGATCATATTCGTGCGCGATATCGATCAACTCCCGTGCATTCTTGTAATTGGCCGTCGCCCGGTGGATCCTGGCCAGCGCAAGATACGTTCGCGCCATGGTGTTTTTGTTTTTCACCAGATCCACCAGCACAGTTTCCGCCTCCGCCATTTTTCCCTCGCGATAGTAAACCTCCGCCATCGCCGTTTGCGCGTTTGCCAAGCCCTTGTCCGCTTCGAGCGCTTTCCGCGCCGCGTCTTCCGCCTCAGGTACTCGATGCAAGTGCAGGTACGTCCTCGCCAGCCATGCGTATGAGTGCGCCGTTGGCCCAGCCTCCGCGTTAATGGCCGTTGCCGTCGCAAAGCTAAGCGCCGCCGCCGGGAATTTTTCATCGCGATACGCTTGGATGCCTGCCTGCATCGCCCGCATTTCGTTCGCACCCGCTTCGAGCTTCGGGTCCGCGCTCGCAGGACTCGCCGGCGTAGTCACCGCCGCCGCGCTCGCCGCCGTCGCAGTTGCCGCCCCAGCTTGCTGAGGAGGCGCCTGCCCGAATAGGAATGGTGTAAAGAGAACTCGGCCCAGCAGGATCGCCGCGCCGCAAGTTAGCAAGGCAACACGAAGGGGTTTCATGGCTTTTCCTTGCACTGGAATGGGGCCTTCGACTTGCGCCATTCTCCACACTCGTGCCCGCTTTGTCAATTACCGTAATACTACCCCGCCGCAACAATGCCATTACCAGCCCGCACCCGCCCGAAGCCCCCCAGCGCGTCACCGCGCCGCCTCTCCAACTCCTCGCCCTCAAACCGTAACTCGCTCCTCTAGCTTGACAGGCACGACCCTGCCCACCACACAGTAGGTTTAGAGGAGGGGGTATAACCCGGCATTTGAGAGGATTGACCGGCGCACCCAGTCGCGCCCCGCAACATGCAAGGCAAGATTAAAGTTCGTCGTCCCCTGTCCTTGCGGGTCCGGGCGTAATAGATCGGTAGGTCTCCAGAACAGCCTTTGCCAGTTTGCCGGTCTCAGCAAGCGCCTCCAACCGCTTATACAAATCCGTCTGATGGCTCTTGTCTTTCCTGCCGATCCCCGCCACTGCAACTGTGCGAATGTCGTCAATCACCTTATAAACGATCCTGTAGTGCCCAAAATGGAAGCTCCGGAATCCCTCAAGCAATCCTGTAAGCGGCTCCGAGCATCCGATGGGATCGACATGTATCTTCTTCTCGAATTCCTTCTTTAGGGCGTTCTTCACGTTTTTGGGAAGTTGCTTGATATTCTCTACTGCTTCGTCCGTGAACTTTGAGCAGTACACCTAACCCTCCCCAAACGCCTCCTCGAACGAATGCAGCTTGCCGCGTCGCGTGTTTTCGTCGAGATTTTCCGCGGCGCTCAAAATCTGCTTGAAGAACTTCTGATCCGATGTGATTTCCAATGTCTCGACAACAGAACGCAGCTTTTGAATCAGTTCATCAAAGTACTTCTTGTCCAGCAAAAGCTTTTCATCTTCCTCATGGTGAGCGGAAATAACTACGACATTGCGTCCCCGTGCCAATCGCAGAGTCGCACTCTGCTTCTGCCGCAATTCGGAGCGCCCGACTGTATGCCTTCCCGGCCGTGTCAACGCCTGCACCGTCATGGTAACCCTCCCCTGTACATCTACCTTGTACACTATGTACGTATGAATTGTACAACGCTTGGCAGCCGCGGTCAACGTCGTCGAGCCTGACAATATCCGGCGGCACGCCAAGCCACGACAAGCAATTGTAGAGCCCCTGTTATCTGCGTCATTTCCGGCGCCAGGCCTATCCTGCCAAGTCACCCTCCTGAGATTCCGAATTCTTCTATGGCCACACTCGTCCGCAAGAGCATCCAAGGCCCGGCGAAACATTTTGAGGATGAGTGAATAGCCTACCCGTGGTCAGTCCACGGACTCGCCCTCGGCTTTCCGTGCGATACCCACCCAGCTCGTCAAGGAGACTCACCATGACCACGGAAAAAGTAGTCTACACCGCCAAAGACCACACCATCGGAGGCCGCGACGGCGGCTCATCCCGCAGCTCGGAAGGCCACCTCGACATCAAGTTTTCCCTTCCCGGCAAGCCCGGCGACGGCACCAACTCCGAACAGCTCCTCGCCGCCGGCTGGTCCGCCTGTTTCCTCAGCGCCCTGGCCATCGCCGCCAGCAAGATGCATGTCAGCCTCCCGCCTGACACCGCCATCGACGCCGAAGTCGACCTCTGCCTCACCGGCGCCGATTTCCACCTCAAAGCTCGCCTTCCTTAACGTCAGCCTCCCCGGTCTCTCCCGCGATGTCGCCCAAGCCCTCATTGACGCCGGTCACCAGACTTGCCCTTATTCCAAAGCCACCCGCGGCAACATCGACGTCGCCGTCAACCTCGTCGAACCCCAAGCCGGCGCCCACACCGCCTAACCCAGCCTAACCCAGGATGGTGCGGCCCATCGCAAGCCCCCTCCAGATCATGTCGAGGGGCGGTGTCCTACTTGGGAGTGCGGGAGCCCTGCTCCCGCTTTTGCAAGTTATGCGGCGGAAAAAGCTCCCGCTCTTACGATTTATGCTGCGACAAAGCTCCCGCTCTTCAGCGCACCACGCATGCGTGAGACTCGGCCTAGCCTATTGATCGCCGATTCGAGCATACGCAACCGAAATTAGGACACTTTCTACCGAGATGTTCTATCAAGATTTTCTATTGACGAATCCTTACTAATGTCCTAGACTTTTCGCTGTAGATTACTGGGTTTTTTCCCCGTACCGCCGGCATCCTGCCGGCGTTTTTGCTTTCTGCAGCGCAGGCTTGAGTCCTAACTCTTTTATTAAGAACACTTACGAAAATCATCGCATCTTGCACAATTTTGGTGCAATTTCGCCCCAATAAGTCATTTAGAATGAGCACTTCCAAAACGCCTCGTAAGTGTTCATTTCAATGGACTTACAGAAAAGTTAACTTCTTTAGAATGAACACTTCCGAAAAAAGGAGGGGGGAGGGGCCCTGTTATGGTTAACCACTCGCTTCTCCCCCCGCAAATCGTCTAAAGTATCTCCGAAATTCAAAGGGGACCGATTCGGCATGAGCCGCCCATTCTTATCTCTTTCCGTTCTCTGCTTTTCTCTATCGCTCTTTCTCTCTCCCACGGCCCAAGCCGCCCGAAGAAAAGTCCATATCGAGAAAGTCGGCGTAATGCACCGCCAGTTTGTCCCGCCAGAGCCTTACGACTGGCGCGACGCCAAGACGCACGCCCTCGTCACCGACATCTGGTATCCCACCGATCCCACCGCCGTCGAGAAACAGCAGTGGGTTGGCTCTCCCAGCGCGCCCTTTGCTCTCGCCGGAAAGGCCGCGCCCGACGCCACCATCCTCGCCGCTCCCGCGAAGCTTCCGCTGATCCTGCTCTCTCACGGCACCGGCGGTTCCTCCCTCATGATGGCCTGGCTCGGCACCGCTCTCGCTTCGCACGGCTATATCGCCGCCGCCGTAAATCATCCCGGCAACAACGCGCTCGAACCCTACACTCCTCAGGGATTTTCCTTATGGTGGGAACGCGCTCGCGATCTAACTTCGGTCCTCAATGCCATGCTCGCCGACGCCACCTTCGGGCCCCGCATCGACCCCAGCCGCATCGGCGCCGCCGGCTTCTCTCTCGGCGGCTTCACGGTCATCGAGATCGCTGGCGGCATTGGCGATTTCTCCCGCGCCGAAGCCTTTTGCAATTCACCCGCCGCCGACGGGACCTGCGTCGACCCGCCCGAATTTCCCGGCCTCTCCGCCAAAGTTCTTGCCCTGGCTAAAACCGACCCCGCCTTCCAAGCCGCTCTTCGTGAGGGTGCCGAATCGCATCGCGATCCGCGCATCCGCGCCGTCTTCGCGATCGCTCCCGCTCTAGGTCCCGCATTCGATCCGAGCTCCCTGGCCAAAATCTCCATCCCTGTTCAGATTGTCGCCGGCACTGCCGACAACATCGTTCCCCTCGCGACCAGCGCCCGCTTTTTCGCCGCTCACATTCCCGGCGCTCAGCTCACGATTTTCCAGGACGTCGGCCATTACACCTTCCTCGCCACCTGCCTCGAAATAGGCGACCAATCGCAGCCCGAACTCTGCCTCGATCGCGCCGGGGTCCTCCGCGATGATATCCACGCGCAGACCGCCAACCTGGCCTGGCATTTTTTCGAAAATAATCTGCGTTGAATCCGTAACGAATCGGCGCTGATTCCGAAGCGAATCAAAAATAGGTCTAAAGTGAACGAAACAAATCCAACGCGAATCAGAACTGAGCCTGAAATGAACGAAGTGAATGTAGATTGACCGAGAAATGAGTCAGCAAACAAGGTGTAGGGAATCTGAAGTAAACCGGCAGCGAAATCAAAGACAAGCTGAAATGAAAATGAAACGACTCAGAGCAACAGGGCCAATCACAAACGCTCATCGCACCACCCGCCGCGCTCTGCACCAGTCACGAGTCACCAGTCACCGTCTTCAACTGGGCAGCAACGACCTCTTCTTCGGCACGCCCTTCTCCCGGTGCAGGTCCCGGTCCGCCGCGCCCAAAATCTCGTTCAGCGTTTCGCCGTCGTCGGGATAAACCGCCATGCCGATGCTCACATAAAGTTTCGGCTCTTCGCCATCTTCGGTAAGCCGCTTGGAAATTCGTTGCGCCACGAGCCGCGCCGCTTCCACATCCGTCTCCGGCAGGATCAGCACAAACTCGTCGCCGCCATACCTCCCAGCCGTATCCATTTCTCTCGAATACAGCCGCAGCATATCGGCCAGCCGGCACAGCGCGCGGCTGCCCGCCGTAAGTCCAAACGCGTCGTTGATTTTGCCGAGCCCGTCCAAATCCAGCAGCAGCACCACAAAACGGCGCTCCGTTCTGCTGAATCTCTTGATCTCTGTCTCGAGCGCTTCCACGACCTGCCGGTAATTTGCAAGCCCCGTCAAGGAATCGCTTACCGCCAAATGCCTCACCCGCTCCTGGGCGTGCCGGTGTTCCGAAACTTCGGCCGCTACCGCCAAGCTCGCTACCCCCAAAATTCCGAGGAACGCCTGGACCGAGAGCAGCGCAGTGTTGCGAGATTCTCCGGCAAACGGGCTAACCCCGTATACCGTCCCCAACGCCGCGATCGCCGCCAGTGCGAAGGTCGCCGTCGCCGTCTCGCGCGAGCCGAACCGGAACGCCGCCCAAATCAGAAACGGAATGCAGAGGCTCTCGAGCGAATAATTCTTCAGACCGGTTTGGAAAACGCCGCCAAACACGATCCAGCCCGTCAACAGCAGGCCCGTGAACAGCGCTGCGAGTTCCACTGACCGTTCTTTATTCCAATGCAGCCGCGGATTCTCTTTCCACAACAGCAGCAGCGGCGTCACGATCACCGCGCTCGCGGCATCCCCCAGCCACCACGTGCCCCAGATCGAGCCGAACGCCGGCCACTCCGCGAAGCCGCCCGCCGCCAGTGTTGCCGCGCCAATCGTTGCGCTCACCGCCGTCGCGGCCACTCCGGCCAGCAGCGCAAATTTAAAAATGTTCTTCGCCCGCGCGAACGCTTCTTTGCCTCGCGCGAAGCGGTTCACGAGGTACCATCCGGCCAGTGCTTCGAGCGTGTTTCCCGCGGCAATCCCGATCGAAGTCTCGACATTCCCGGCGGTCGCCAAATTCAAGAGGAACGCGCCGATCAGAATGCCCGGCCAAATCTCAAATCCGTAGACGAGCAACGCCGCCAGCGCAAGCCCCGTGCACGGCCACACGCCGGTCACGCTAGGGTGCACCGACGCGAATTGCAGACCCGCTTTTCCCGCGGCGAAGTACACCACGGCCAAGCCTGCAATCACCGCGACATTTTTTAGCCGATCCGAACGCGTCATTCCGCATTCTCCCCCTCACCCGAAATCCGCTCCGGGTGAGGGAATGAATCACCGCTTTTGCGCACGTTCCGAGACACCGCTAGCGCTTCGTTTTGGGCCGATCTCCCGGCCCAGCCACGGCGCCGTTCTGCCTTAATCTCCAATTTTACTAAATGTTTCAGACTAACGGGGACCTAAACACAACCGTTTTTCAATAGGAGTAATCCCTCATCTGGACGGCTATTAAGCGGCTTTTCTCGATGTTCGCCACTGCCCGGCCCCGCAGCCCACGCTCCCGTTTTCAAATCCGGATTTTTTCTATCCGCGGTTTTAATTTTCGGGTGTCTTCGGCGAAAGTTGCTCTCGCGCCGTCAGCCACGCTCCGAGATGCCCGCGCCCCATGCCGTGCAACGTCTGGAACAGAATTCCCGCCATCCCTTCGGAGTTCGTCCAAGCCACCAGCCCTCTGCCGCTGATCTCCGCGCCGAGCGCCAATTCAAATGCGAAATCGATCGCCGAGGAATGCTTCAGCGTTTTCACGCCGCGAACCGCCATTCCTCCTTCGCTGAGATTGACGATGCGCGCCGGATGCTCGGTTTTGCCGTCGTTCAGCGTAACCGGCAAGTTGGCGGAATGCCGGAAGTAGCGCCGACGCTCGCGCAGCATGATCTCTTTCGCTATGGTGATGTGCAGCGCGACGGCTTCGACGCTCAAGGGCGGGCGCAGCACGAAATTCGCTCCGGCGTTCAGCGAGGCGGTCGTTTCGCGCGCCGTTCGCACGCATGCGAAAATCGCTGCCTTCGCGTTTGAGGAGCCTTTTCGCACGGCTTCGATGAGCTCAATCGTGCCTGGAACCTGCATGTCCACAAAAAGTCCGTCGATCTTTTTGCGCTCCAGAAAATCGCGGCCCGCTTCTCCGGTCGGCGCAAGCGCGAGCTTGGCTCCGTATTTTTTCACTCCTCCGGAAACGGCGGTCAGCGTGGCGTAGTCGTTCGACACCAGCAGGAATTCGAGCTCTGACAGTGTGGACATGGTGGGGGCGATTCTCCGTCGGCTCGCGAGGGTTCACTAAATTGGTCGTGCGATTCTAAATTCTATCTATAGCTTCAAAGGCACCCAGTTGTCGAGACTTTCCTTACATGCTCTGCGCTTCCATTCACCAATGCTTTTCCGGCTCAATTCCCATTGTAGTAAGCCTTGGCATCGCATGCGCATCGCGTTTGGAGTAATCTCGGTTAGCGGGATGGAGGAGGCACCTCAAATGGCAAAATACGGCAAAGCGGCCAGCGCAAGCGTGAAGAGAGCATTGACTCTCGAGAAGGAAGGTAAACTTCGCTCCGGGAAAGGCGGCAAAGGCGGAGCGGTGAAGACCCGTGCGCAAGCGATCGCCATCGGTTTATCGGAAGCTCGCAAGAGAGGCGCAAAAGTTCCCCGAAAGAAATCGAGGTGAAGGCGGTGCGCGTTCACCGGTAGACAGTGCGAGAAGTATTGGTGGAAGGAGGCAGCTATGACCGTCCTGGCGCGGACAACGATGGCGATGACGTGCCTAGCCATCGCAACAGTGGCGACGGCGAGCGCGAAGAAAAAAGAGAAGGTGTACCTGCCGGGATATGTGTTGAAGGCGCAGACGGTGCTGGTGGTGATTCTGCCCGACTCTGGCCAGACGATTGACGACCCACTTGCGAACGAGAAGGCACAAGCGGACGTGGAGAATGCGTTCGTGAAGTGGGGCCGATTCCGGTTGGCTCAGGTTGCGAGCCAGGCGGACTTGGTGATCGGGATAAGAAAAGGAACGGGAAAAGATGCGAATCCCACGATCAATGGCGGCCCGGCGGATTCGCCAGTGGGGATCGATGCCAGGGACAGCCAGATACGCGTCATAGGGCGGCAAGGGCCTCCGGCTGACCCATCGCAGCCGGGGATTCCAACGGGGACGAATGGACCAAGCGACAGGGCGCATCCAGGGATGGAGGTTGGCGCACAGGATGACACTTTCGAGTTGTTTCGAGGAGGGGTGCAGGACCCGGTAGATGGCGCGGTGGTCTGGAAGTACATTGAGAAGGATGGATTGAAACCACCGGGAGTGGCCGCGGTAGACCAGTTTCGTATCGCAATAGAGGAGTCGGAGAAGGCGGCGCAGGAGAAACAGCAACAGTCGCAACAAAAGGGGCAGAAGCAAAATCCCTGAAGGGTGTGGCAAACAGAAAGTCAAACAGGTCATGCAGGCCGAAAGATTTCTCCTGAAGCTGCCTACGAAAGGGCTGTAGCGGAACACCGAACCTTCTGCGGCAGATTTTGTACTCCCTCCCAAACGCCTCGGCTGTTGATGAGAAATTTGCGATGCTCGGGCAAAATGAGGGCTTACCACGATATGTTATGCATAAAAACGTGCATCCCGGCGGGTATCGAATCATCGTGGCCCGTATCCCGGCTGCGTAAGTGCTTCCTTGCCGCCCGCCAACCGGTTCTCTTTCGCCCCTGGCGCGCGGGTGCCGTCGAGGCGATGTCCTCGGCAACTCTTTTCCAGGACCGGTGTTTAATCACTTAGAATCGAAGTGGAAAGGCCCATGAGATCAAAGAGACTGCTGATTGCGGGAGTCCTGGGTGCGCTCTTTTGCGCGTTTTGCGCTGCGAGAGCTTATCGCTCCGTCGCTTTGCCGGCGGGCAGCAAGTCCGTCACGATGCGGTTTGACGGGCGAACCCGCCGCTACATTTTGCATATCCCTCTGAACCACGATTCCGCAAAGCAAGTGCCGCTCGTGATGGTCCTACACGGTGCAACGCAAAGCCCGGAATCCGCCGAGCGGATGTCGCGCATGAGCGAACTGGCCGACAAAAATGATTTCATTGCCGTTTACCCGAGCGGTACCGGGCGCGACGCAGCCGCCAGAGTTCCAACCTGGAACGCCGGCGCGTGTTGCGCCTACGCCATGCAAAATAATGTCGATGACGTGGGCTTCTTGCGCACCCTGATCGATCAGCTCGAGCGCGACGACAACATCGACCCCAAGCGCGTGTACGTCACGGGCATTTCGAACGGCGCCATGCTCTCTTACCGGCTAGCCTGCGAACTGTCCGGCAAAATCGCGGCCATCGCGCCGGTCGAAGGCGCGCAAGACGTCGAGTGCATCCCAACCGACCGAGTCTCCTTGATCGTTTTCCACGGCACCGCCGACCATCTCGTGCCGTTCAATGGCGGCAGCACTCCGTTTCAAATGGGGTCAGAGCGCAAAGACAATTCCGTGGCGGGCGCCATTTCATTCTGGGTGAAGAAAGACGGCTGCTCTCCGACTCCGGAACACGCCGAATCCGCCGAAGTGCACACGGATTTCTATTTCGGCTGCCAGGATGGCTCCGCCGTCGCCCTTTATGCGATCCAAGGCGGCCACCACATGTGGCCCGGCCTGCGCATCAGCGGCAACCACGTTCCTGCATCCGAGATCATGTGGCAGTTTTTCGCCGCGCACCCCAAGCCATAACCCAACTCGCCCGGTCCTCGGAATTCGCGCGAAAAAACGTGCTACTCTCGGAACCGCGAACTGCGAAAGGAGGCCACCGTGAAACCATTTGCTGGGTTCCTCGGGAGGCACCTCGCAAAGGGGTTCGCGCTTCTTTTCTTGCTGCCCGAAATTTTGGCGCCGCAAACCCAGACGCAAACTCCATCGCAAACCGCGCCGCGAACGCAGACGGAAACTACGCCGCAAGCTCCACTGACAGGCCCACGCATTCGCGTTGCGACGCACCTCGTTGAGATTGGCGTCATCGTTCGCGACAAGAACGGACCTGTCGCGGATCTGACGAAAGACGATTTTGTGGTGCTCGATCGCGGGAAGCCGCAGACCATCAGCGTTTTCTCGGTGGAATCCAGCGCGACTGCAACGCAGGCTGCGCAGCCGCTGCCGCAAAACACGTTCTCCGATTTGCCGCAATACGGTGCAAGCACACCGAGGAGTGTAACCATCGTCCTGCTCGACAATCTCAATACACTTTCCGGCTCGACGCCAACGAATTACGAGAGTACGCCGTACTGGATTGAGGATCATGCGCTCGCCAACGCCAAGCAGCACTTGCTGGACTTCCTCAAGAACCTGGATCCGGGCGACGGGATCGCCATCTATGGCCTCACGGATTCGCTGCATGTACTCTGCGACTTCACGTGCGATCGCGACCAGCTCATGGCTGTGGTGAGCAAGTACGATGCGACTTCAAAGACACAACGTGAAGCGGTCGAACCAGGGTCCTCCCATACTCCGCAGGGGCGCGACTTTGACATGCATATCGATGCAGACACGCAAACCATGGCCGCGTTCCATGACCAGGATCGCGCCCAAGCCACCATGGCTGCACTCACCGCGATTGCGAATCATGTCGCCGACATTCCGGGGCGAAAGAATTTACTTTGGTTGACCGCCAATCTTCCATTTTCCGGAGCAGCTATCGCACACATACTGGCTCGCGCAAATATCGCCGCCTATCCTGTGGACGCGCGCGGCTTGCTGCCCCGGATGCCGGCGACTACGTGGGACGATGCCGAGCCCAGCGAGAGCCCCGCGCAGCACGCGCTCGGGATCGATGGCTCTCCGGCGAATAGCGACCAACCGGTTGGGGTTGACGCGATGCAAACGATGGCTGAGGACACCGGAGGGCGGGCATTCGTTAACACGAATGATCTTACAGGCGCCATCCGCAAAGCGGTCGAGGATTCCCAGGTGACCTACACGCTGGGGTTTTATATTGAGCCCGATGCGCTGGACGGAAAATTCCATGAACTCAAAGTGAAGGTCAATCGCTCGGAGCTGGACGTCCGCTATCCCAAAGGCTACTTCGCGTTCAAGGATGCGCCCGCGACGAAGGACGAGCTGCACAATGGTTTGGTCGCGGCCATCCGGAGTCCGCTGGATGCTTCTGCGATTCCGCTGCAGATCAGGGTGGACCGCGTGAACCAGCCCGCGCCGAATTCCTTAAGCCTGCTCGGCTCGATCGACATTCATGAGCTTCAGCTCGCGAAGCACGGCGAAACGCGCACAGGCGTGGTCGAAATCACCGTCGTCGAACAAGATCAGACCGGCAAAGTGCTCCTCCAAACCACTAACCGCGTCGATCTCCGCTTCACCGAAAAACAATATGACGCCATTCTGCAATCGGGCATCCATTTTCGCAAACCTCTAAAGCCGCAAGCCGGCGCGACCACGTTGCGCGTGGTTGTCGAAGATCCCAGCACCGCCGAAGTGGGCAGCCTCGTCATTCCATTGTCCGGGCTAAAGTAGCCGATGCCGAGTCTTGTTCCGCGACATTGCAGCTGGCGGATATCCGGTCCTGCTTTTGTACAAGGCCAGTCGCGGATTTGGGACACCCAATAGAAATATGGCTCGATTGGCATTGAGGCTCACGGCGGTGAGGCCAACATAAGCGCCGAAGAATCAAAAAGAATCCACGCCCACGCCGCTTCTTCGAAGCGCGCCGGGAAAATCTGAACACCAGCAACCATGCATTTCTCTCGATCCTTTGCGGCGGGGCGACGAGCAGGGACTGGGTATGAGCTGCCGTCGCTTTATTTGCGCAAAGAAAGATTTCGATTGTCCTTGACATACCCCTTCGCAAGGAACAGTATCAGTTCGAGGTTTCGCTGTTTGAGGCGAAACTCCCGCTTCTCAGTCCAGTCGCAGTTTCTTTAAAGGACAAGCTCCGCATCGAGCGCCATTCGGGCAGAACCTATCAGGTTCTATATATTCCCTCGCGCGGGGCCCTACCTCCTGTTCGACGTACAGGTTTACTCACCCAGACGCCAGCGGTTTCAGGCCACGTCATGCAAACCCGACTCGCTACACGCGAGCAGGTAGATCGTGTTTTTCAAAAAGGAGATTCATCATGTCTGAACAAAACAAATCCAGTGTCCGCCGTTTGTTCGAAGAAGTTTGGAACAAAGGCCATGTGCCCGTAGCAGACGAACTCTTCGCACCGACTTACACTCACCACGATAATGCGACGCCCGATCTAGGGCGCGGCCCCGATGGCGAGAAGAAGAGAGTGACTCTGTACCGCAATGCTTTCCCCGACATTCGTTTCACGGTCGAGGACATGATTGCCGAAGGCGAAACCGTAGTGGCTCGTTGGTCTTGCCGCGGCACCCATAAGGGCGAACTCAACGGCATTGCTCCAACGGGCAAGCAATTCAACATCACCGGCGTAAGCATTGCCCGCTTTACGAACGGCAAAATGTTCGAAGGCTACGTCAATTGGGATGCTTTGGGACTCATGCAGCAGCTCGGCGTTGTGCCTGAGCTCGGCAGAGCCAAGGCCGTCGCCGCCGCCTCAAGGTAACTGTCCCTGCTTCGTCGAAAAATCGGAAGGCCCGGATACCACATCGGGCCTTCTGTCGTTATCTGTGAAGATTCCACATCTGTGAAGATTCCGGGCAGTGAAGTAAAAGTTTCCGAGATGGGATGGTCGAGCCAGTTGCTACGAGGGAGTCGCAAGAACATTGAATAATTCCGCGTTCTTGAGAGGAGCGTAGGGAATCAGGTCCGTTTCGCCAATCCAAAAGAGGCTATATCCGCTTTGCCGCAGGAACTCTGCAAGTTGAGCGCACGAACTTCCGTATGCTTGCAAGAATTCTTCCCAGAACTCGAGGATCATGTGCGGTTTCGGATTTCGGGACAAGACCCGGCGCGCGCCCAGGAGCACATCAAGCTCCGCGCCCTCGACGTCAATCTTGATTAGATTGATCCGATCTACGCCATGCTCTTCGGCGTAGTCGTCCAGAGTTCGGCAGTGTACTTTCACTTGCACTCCCGAGAAGTTGTTAGGCTGGCGCAAAGAGGTCTGTCCAATGTTATCCGGCCGGGCCACATAGAGCTCGACATCTCTAATACTCTCTGCGAGGGCGCAAGGGATCGGGTGAACATTGTGCAGACCATTGATAAGTACGTTGTGCCGCAGCAGCTCAAAGACTTCAGGCTCAGGCTCAAAGCTGTGGACGCTCCCTTCTGTTCCCACCAAGCCGGAACCCAACAGACTGTACTGTCCAACATGGGCGCCAACGTCAACAAAGGTCATGCCTGGTTTGAGAAGTTCTTGGATGACTCTCACGGTGGGAAGGTCATAGTAGCCGTCGGCGGCGATGGAATAGCCAATCACGTCCGTCCATACGACTCGAATCTTCATTCCATTCCCTAGCCGGGTATCCACGGCAATGCGGTAATTCAAATCAGCAGCCATCTGGCGCAGGAGCCAGTGCGGCTTTCGGGGAGCCAATACTTTTGCCGACAGACGGAGGGCAAGCTTCGATAAAACGGGTGTGGACCCTGCCAAGCGGAGAATCGGACGTGAAAGGCCAGTTTTCATCGACGGCAGTGTCGAGTTACCGAGCGGCACCCCGGGAGCGTTCGAACCGCACGCTACTGGCCGGGGCTCGTTTAGCCGAGATTTCCATTTTTGATTTCCCGGCCGATTGATACCGTACACTCCGCTCCGTGAGTAAGCAACGCTCCTTGCAGGATTTGGAGTGCAGGCTTTGTCTTTGCGGCAAAGTCCCAGCGGCCGCAAACGGTTTTATCGAACGCGCGCAGAGCGCCGTGTGCAACTTCGCGCCTCGAAGAAAAGGCGCGTCCGATAAAGCTCAAATGTCTATTAGGGACTTCAACAGACAATGCCTCCGCAACCAAGATAGTGTTCAAGAAGGTACAGTCTCCTAGGTGTGCCGCCTGGAACAGACACGCGAACTCCGGCCCTGTAAACTTGGATTGTTGATAGGCTTCATTCGAGTACAGGAAAAGACAGGTATTAAAATGTGGCAGAGAAATTGTCCAGTTTGTAAGCAGTTGTTGAAAAAGAAGCAACCCACGGAGACGATCCCCTGTTCGTGCGGTAAGTATATTTGGAAGGGCTAGGGCTGAGCGGACCAACACCCGGATGGGTCAGCCGTCGCAGAACTTCCGGTCCGTTTCTGGCTTCTTGCTTAACGGCGTCGCTCAACGGCGGCCGCCAGCTCTTCAATCGCCGGATTCATACGGTCCGGCAACCCCAGCAAGTCTTGCCGGCGTAGACCGGCCCGGGCAGCCAAAGCGAGCCTCTCTAACTTTACTCGCCCCGGTTCCCTGAACGGTTGTTTCTTCCAACAGCATTCAGTTTCTTCAAAGGATTATTTCCAACTGCGCGATCATGCGACTTCCGTAGCGGACCCGATCTGCCAGAAATGGACTGCTGCGTGGCGCCCCCGGGACGGCTTTGTTATATCGACAGAAGACGGCCGAAGAAAGACCTATAGCGCTGCAGTGCCAGACGGAGATCTTCCGTCGAGACATTATCGCCGCGATCCCATTGGCCTTCGAGTTTCGCTCTTTCCGCTGCGAACATTTCCGCCAATCGCTTCATCGCCATGGCGACTAGACTATCTGCCTGCTCGACCACCTGCCGGGGCTCGTCAACGAAACTCGCTTGGATCGCATCCCACCTGCCACGAAAATCTTTCGCTTCTTCGGCCGAAAAAAGCGGCACAGGCTGCTTGTCCAGAGCTTGAGCGGTTGCGGTCCCCGCCGAGGAACCGCCGCCAACGCCGAAGCTTGAAGCGGCCCCAGTGCGCACTTCGGGTCGCGCTTCGACGCCTGCCAGATTCGCAGTCGTCAGCCGCACGTCCCTGTCTTCTACTTTCGTCTTATTTGTTTCGTCCATCGAATTGCCTCCTTTTTGCTCTTAGCCTGACCGTGAATTAACGCGCCTTTTGGTTCTGGACCGAGTTTTAGGATGCTGCCTTGGCGCGAGCCATCTCTGGCTCACCGACCAGCTCATCAAAAAGCGTCCGGTAATGAATCATGGCCTGACGCAAGTCTTCCGTGCTGGCTTGGCCGGCCGCATGGCGAACCGCAATTTCATGTGCGGCCCGGTAATTTTCTACAACCAGCGGATGGTCCACGGATATATCCGCCGAGCGTTGCTCAAAGTTGCTCACCGAATAACCACGCGTGGACATCACGTCGCCGAGGAGTTGGTCCGCCCGCGTAACCGAATTTTTCGGGTCGTCAACGAAGTCTGACTGAACCTTACGCCAGGAAGTGACGTAACGCTCCCGGTCGCTTGCCGTGAGAGGCCGGATTGCAAAATTCTCGACGCGTTTTTCCCGCGCTTGAAGCCCAGCTTCCCCCTTCCGCCGGCCGCCGCTTTCCTCAACGGCGCGCGTGTATTCGGGTCCGAATCGAGTGCGCAGTCTCTCTGTCTTGTGCTTTTTGAGAAACATCGCCGCAACGATGCCCACAATTGCAATGAGAACCACGCCGATGATAATGATCAATGCCAATGTGCTCATACCAAGCTCCTCTTATCTCTTTCCCTTATCGCCTAATTGGGTCCGGGTTTGTGTGACTCTTTTGATTCCGCGAAGAAAATGGACCGGCAACGAACACACAACTTCCTGTCGCGGATGTCGGATCGACAAACCGTCGTTTATGCGCTGACTCTTCTCCCCAACACGAAATGTAAAATGAGGAAAATGATGCCGACGACCAGCACAATGTGGATTAAACCGGTTGTGATGTGAAATGCGAAGAGCCCTAACAACCAGCAAACGATCAAAATTGCCGCGATAATCCCAAGCATAATTTCTTCTCCTTGCCCTTTCGTGCGAGACTCAGCACTCTTAGTCATCACGCACGGAGGCTTTGCCCAAGTACCGTAAAGCTTCTTACAGAACTAACCTGCGCGTCTCGAGCAGAATTATCTGTTCACTTCGAGACACCGTGAGCGCATTTTGCGAATCGCGCGGCGGAGAGTAGCTGTCCGTCGGCGAATGCCGCTGAGGAAATGAAGGTGGTCGGGGCCGAATGGCTGAAATAAGTTTGGGTCACCAGGAGACCCTGAGTCCCAGTTAGCTAACATCCTGGAGGAACTCTCGTCACACGCTTCGTTCTAAGTAGTTGGATGCGAACACCTCCACAGCCGTGGACCGGCCCGAGAGTGCCCACGGTTGTTGCCGGGAGTCTGGCCGCGCTTTAACTCATGGGTGCCTCGTCGTTTGCGAATCTGCTTTTGCCAAACGGTGATACTTTTTCGCGCGCTCTACCCACCCAGTTCTCACTTTGAAGTTCCAGCGGTTGTCGATGAACTTCCTTTCCTGTCTCACTAAACTCCCAAATTCCCGTCAACCTCCTGAATCCATTCCGCTTCCGGTCGTCTCATTCGGATTATAGTCATCAAGTACTATATCTTGACAGTAAGAGTAAACTCATGCTACCGTCGCCCACACTCTCCTCACCCTTCACGCCGCCGACGAGTGCCCTGCGTGCTCGGCCTTTTCGCTCCGGTGCAACCCCTTTAGAATCAATATTTACGAGTCCGGCCGCAAGTGTTGATTCTAAACCACTTACAGAAAAGCTAAATCCTTTAGAAGCAACACTTACAAAAAACACTAGGGGAGCTGGCTTATGCCTAATCTTAGGATCGCTTGGGATTTTAGTTGCCGGGAGCTCCGCATCCCCGGAAGGCTCAGTCGTGTCCGAAAGAATCGGTCGGCTGGGAGTTACCAGTCCCTGGCACACGCGTACTGTTGCGCTGCTCCCAGCAAGGTGCCAAAATGACACCAGTTGCTCAACGCAACAAGGCTGACGGGAAACATCTCCGCTCCATCCGGTGTCTAAGTTTAGGAGAGCGGACATCGGGTTCGGCAACCACAGGCTGCTGGCCCGGTCGCAAGTCGCTCCCGGGAAGTTCGGGATCGTACTCGCAAGAAGGCCTGGGTCCACCGTTCTAACGCAGTGTTTTACGTGGCGTTCTAAGGTGGAACCTACCAGCAGGGTGGCCCGAGCAGTTGCGTTGGGTCGGAAAGGCCGGCAGTGTCCGAATGGGTTAGCGCCCTATCATGGGGCCGCGACGAAGCCGAACTCGTCTCTGAGCTGCAAGCCGGCTCGGAAACGGCATTCGACTGGCTCGTCACCCACTACCACGCTCCGGTCTATAACCTGATTCTAAGCATGCTCGGCGACACTTCGGACGCGGCCGACGGTTCTCAGGAAGTTTTCCTGAAGGCCTTTCGCGGGATACGCAAATTCCGCCAAGGCAGCTCTTTGAAGACCTGGCTCTATCGCATCGCCATTCGCGAAGCGCTGAATCACAAGCGCTGGTTCAAGCGCCATTTACAGAAAAATGTTTCGATTGACGCGGCGCCCGAGGAGGGTCACGCGTCGATTGAAATCGAGGATCTCGGTGCCACGCCGTTCGAGCAGCTCGCTTCGCGCGAAATTCAAATCGCCGTGCAGAGCGCTTTGCAGGAAGTTCCGGATGTATTTCGCACCGCGGTCATTCTGCGCGATCTGGAAGGATTGAGTTACGAGGAAGTGGCGGAGGTGCTCGAGTGCAGCGTGGGGACAGTGAAATCGCGAATTCTGCGCGGGCGCCGGTCGCTGAGACAGGTTCTCGAGCCGCTTCTGAGGGAGCGCGAGCCGCATGCCGCTACGCAGGGCGCGGCGCACGACAGTGCGCATGGTTCCGTGGTCGAGCCGCAGCCCTCGCCTTTCGGCGACGCCTATACTGCGGCGCGCCGCGTACAGGATTCTGCGCAAAGTAATTCCCTGCGCTCAAGTGCCGCGGGGGAGGGGCTTCCATGAAGTGCACCACAGTTCAGATGAAACTGGCGGGCTATCTCGACGATGCCATCACGGGTACGGCATCCGCGGCGGAGCGCGTGCAGATTGGCGAGCATTTGAACGGTTGCACCGGTTGCCGAGCCGAACTCGAGCGCTTTCGCAAACTGGCCGTTCTGCTTTCGCGCGTGCCGAATCATGTTCCGCCTGCCGATTTGGCCGTGCGCATCAAGGTGGCCGCCGCCCAGTCGCAGCATTCGCACGAGTGGTCCGGGCGTCTGCGCAAAATGCGCGACCGCGCCGAAATTCTGCTCGATAACGTGTTTCGTCCTCTCACCGTTCCCGCCACCGGGGGAATCTTTTCCGCGATTGCGATTTTTGTGCTGGTGCTGCAATTAATGGTTCCAGGCATCACCGTGCGCGCGGTCTCGAACAACGTGCCGCTCACGATTCTGCGCCCGGCCGAGCTTTTGACTCTCTCCGATTACCCGCAATCCTGGGCGCCGGAGCAGCAGGATCCGGAGCTTTCGTTGCCGCACGGGCTGCTCGTCGACGTCACCGTTGACGCGCAGGGCCAGATGGCCGACTACCAGATTCTTTCCGGGCCCAGCAATCCCGGCCTGCGCCACCAACTCGACCAGATGCTTCTTTTTTCGCGCTTCCGTCCGATGATGAGCTTTGGCCGGCCCACTGCCGGCGGGCACGTCATCCTCAGCTTTAGCGCGGTGCGCGTTCGCGGCTAATTTCCGATGAAATCATGGCGACTTTCGCGAACCGCCGCAGCGGCTGGCGCCATAGCACTGCTCTTTTCTCCTTTCTCCTGCTTCGTACGCGCACAAGACCGGCCGCCGATTCCGTTTTCTTCTTCGGCTTCGCATCCAAATCGCGACGAGGAGCTGCTCTTTGCCGCTGCCAATCGCGAGCGCGCCACGCTGGGACTGCAGGCTCTGCACTGGGATGATGCGCTCGCGGAGGCTGCCCGGCGGCACGCGGAACGCATGGAGCGCGAGCCAGCGCTTTCGCACCAGTATCCTGGCGAGCCTCCCCTGGCGGAACGCGTGGCGCAAGCAGGCGCGAGATTTGCCATGATCGCCGAGAACGTCGCCGTGGGGCCGACTGCGCCGGAGATTCACAACGGGTGGATGCACTCGCCCGGGCACCGAAAAAATATTCTTGATCCCGAACTTAC
Source organism: uncultured Acidobacteriota bacterium (assembly GCA_963715795.1). GTDB lineage: Bacteria > Acidobacteriota > Terriglobia > Acidiferrales > UBA7541 > Acidiferrum. The sequence goes on from OY970275.1 coordinate 218,869, forward strand.
CGCCGTGGGGATCGCCACGATACGCGGAAGCGGCGGGCTTTTCGCGGTGCAGGATTTTTCCCGCCAAGTCGCGGATTTGACTCTGCAGCAACAGGAGGAGCAAGTCGTTTCGCTGCTGCGGAAGGCTGGCGTGCCGGGCGCAGTCGCGGGGGAAGACGCGCGAAAGACGTGCGGGATGACGCACGACTACGCCGGCGGTCCCGTGCGCTATGTGGTTCGCTTCGACGTGTCGGACCTGAGCGTGCTCCCCGAAGAACTCGAGAAGAAAATCAGGGCCGGCGCTTATCGCAGCGCGGAAGTAGGCGCGTGCCGGGAAGGTTACTCGAACGGTTTCACGGTTTTCCGCATCGCCGTGCTGTTTAAGTGATGACGGAAGCCGTCCATCTCGTGCCCGGCTCCTGGCGCCGCCGGCGTGGTGCGGAGAGACTCGAGGGCAATCGCGCGGGCAAAAAGAATCGGTTGTTTTGAGAAGGGAATCGAAATACAATGCGGACATGAATCGCGGCGCCTATTCGTATTGGTTTCGATTTTGGTACCCACCCATCTAGGAGGCGAGGGGCGATACTGTAATTAGCAAAAGCGGAAAAGAGTTTCGACCCACTCGCAGCGAGTGGGTTTTTTTATTTGAGGACGGAATGTGATGGAAGAATCAGTTGAAGAAATATCAGGAAGAGAACCGTTGAAGAAGATTACAGAAAAGGTTTCGGGGAAACTTTTGGATCGAACAAATGAAGCCGAGAGGAACTAGCCATGATTATTTCGATGAAGCTGCATGCCACACGGCAGGAGATCGATGAAGTGCGCAGCCGGGTGGAACACTTCGGATACAAGGTGCACTCGATCGAAGGAGAAGAGCGCGTGGTGATCGGAGTGGTGGGAGTGGGAGACGTGACGGCGTGCCTGGAATCGGTCGAGTCCATGCCGCAAGTCGAGAAAGTCGTGCGCATTTCCGCGCCGTATAAATTCGTGAGCAAGCAATTCCGAACGGGGAAAACACGCGTGCGCGTGAACGGCACGGAGATCGGAGGAGACGAGTTCGTGGTGATGGCCGGGCCGTGCTCGGTGGAATCGGAAGAACAGATTATGCGCGCGGCGGAAGGAGTGGCGAAAGCTGGAGCGAAGATTTTGCGCGGCGGCGCCTTCAAGCCGCGGACTTCGCCGTACGATTTTCAGGGCATGGAAGAAGAAGGGCTGAAATTATTGCAGAAAGCGAAAAAGGCCACCGGCCTGGCGATTATTACGGAAGTGATGAGCGACCGCGACGTGGATTTGATCGCGGGCTACGCGGACATCATGCAAGTAGGCGCGCGAAACATGCAAAATTTCATCCTGCTCAAGGCGCTGGGGAAATGCGGGCGGCCGGTGCTTTTGAAGCGCGGCATGAGCGGGACGATCAAGGAGTTGCTGATGTCCGCGGAATATATCGTGGCGCACGGGAATTCCGAAGTGATCCTGTGCGAGCGGGGTATTCGTACGTTTGAAACGGAGACGCGAAATACCTGCGATATCGCGGCGATTCCGGCGCTGAACGAATTGACACATTTGCCCGTGATTCTCGATCCGAGCCACGCCACCGGAAAACGCAGCCTGGTGCCAGCCGTTTCGCGCGCAGGCGTGGCGATTGGCGCGGACGGATTGATTGTGGAAGTGCATCCGGCGCCGGAAAAAGCGATCAGCGACGGCGCGCAGTCGCTGGACCTCTCGCAATTCCAAAAGATGATGCTGGATCTGGAACCGTACATCCAACTCTGGAAAGCCTCTCGGACCAGGGAAGCCGCTGCCTCCGCGCGGTGAGAAACCAGGAGGTAGAAGGGCAGAGAAGCGGCTGAGGACGGAAAAAGATAACGCATACTCTCAAGGTTCGCCGAGCCAGCCCAGGGAGGTCAGAGTCGCGGATCTGACCAAGGGCGCGAAACGATGAACTCAACTACGAACCAACACTTGAAGTATACGTAAAATCAAGCTACTTTCTACCAACTCTCCAGAGGGGTTGCCCCATGCCGCGTTGGCGCTTCGGCGTATTCGTCGTTCTGTCTTCCTGCATCTTCTGTTTGAGCTCGAATGGAAAAGATGACGCCGGCAACTGGAACGTGCCGCGTTTTACGGCTGAAGGCGGGGCGTTGTACAAAGCGGCTTCGAGCGTCACGCCAAAACCCGGCACGGATGTTGTCGTTTTGGATCAGGAGTCAAGCTACGTTTTTGACGCGGATGGGAAATCGGTCCGCACGGAATACCTGGTCTACAAGGTCTTGACGGAAAACGGAGCGGCGGGCTGGGACTCTATTTCCGTGGAGTGGGAGCCGTGGCATGCCGAGCGCCCCACGATTCGGGCGCGTGTTATCACGCCGGACAACCTCGTTCATCCGCTCGATCCGAAAACCATTACCGACTCGCCGGACTCGGACGCAGATGACAAAACATACGGCGACGGACGCGTTGTGCGCGCTCCGCTGCCGGCAATTGCTATAGGGTCGCTGGTGGAGGAAGAAGAGGTACTGAAGGAAAGCGCGCCATTGTTTGGAGCGGGGACGGTGGGGGCGGCTTACTTTGGCCGAAACGCGCCCGTGCTGCACTCGAAACTAACGCTCGACGCGCCTTCCTCGCTGACCTTGCGCTACGCGATGGATCTGCTCCCAGACGTGAAACCGGAGAAGAGCGAAGGCAACGGGCGCACGCAAATCGTTTTCGAGCAAGGCGCGATGGATGCGCTCGAAGCAGCCGAGACCTATCTCCCCGCGGATGTCCCGTCGCGTCCCGAGATCCGATTTTCGACGGGAGCTTCCTGGCAAGCGATGGCCGCGGGGTACGCGAAAATCGTCGATGAGAAAGCCGATACAAAAGCGGTGCAGACGCTCGTGGACGGGTTGGTCGCCGGCAAGACGGGGCGCGAAGAAAAAGCGTCGGACATCGTCCAATACTTGAGCCAGGAGATTCGATATACCGGAGTTGAATTTGGAGATGCCGCGATCATTCCACACGCACCGAGCGAAACGTTGAATCAGAAATACGGCGATTGCAAGGACAAGGCCACGCTCGCGGTGACTATGTTGCGGGCCGCCGGAGTTCCCGCGTACGTGGCGTTGCTGAATGCGGGAGGGCGCCGCGACGTGGATGCGGAGCTGCCGGGGATGGGCATGTTCGATCACGCGATTGTCTATGCGCCTGGCGCGCCGGATTTGTGGATGGATCTTACCGATGAATACGCGCGATTGGGGCAACTCCCGAACGCCGACAGCGGAAGGCTGGCGCTTATCGCGAGAGCCGACAGTACCGGGCTGGTGAAAATACCGGAAGCGACTTCCCGGGACAATCTCATCGTGGAGAAGAGAGAGATTTTTCTGGCGGAGAACGGGCCGGCGCGTGTGGTGGAAACGACGGAACCGCACGGCGTATTCGAATCGCAGTTTCGCGCGGCGTACGTGGACGCGGACAACAAAGACAATCGCAAGAATCTGAAGGACTACCTGGCCTACGAATACCTGGCGGAAGACATGACGCGCATGGAGCGCTCCGATCCCGCCGATCTGTCCAAACAATTTCAACTGACGCTGGAGGCCGGAAAAGCGGGGCGCGGAGCTACGGATCTGGAGGCCGCCGTCGGAGCCATCCGCGTGGAATCCCTGTTCGACAGGTTGCCGGACGAACTCACCGTACGAGACAAAGTGGACGAAAAGGGCGGCGATGCGTCGAAGGACAAACCGAAAAAGCCGCGAGTCAACGATTATCAGCTTCCGGAAGCGTATTCCTACGAATGGTATTATCGCATCGTGCCCTCTTTCGGATTTCAGGCCAAAGCGCTGCCGCCCAACATGAAAAGCTCGCTGGGACCGACGACGATGTCGGAGGAGTTTGCCACGGAGAGCGATGGAAGTGTGAGCGCGACGATTCGATTTGACACGGTGAAGCGGCGCTTTACGGTGGCGGAAGCGAAAGAGCTAAAAGAGAAAGTTGCAGAGGCGCGAGAAAGCGCCCCGGTGATTATCTATTTCGAGCCGACTGCCGAAGCGCTGATGAGCGCAGGAAAGGTGCGTGAGGCGTTTGAGGCTAACCGAAAATTGATCGCGGAACATCCGAAGGACGCAGTGCCTCATCTGCGGAGAGCCAAAATGCTGCTCGCCGGGGGAATGGGACAGGCGGCGAGGGACGAGGCGAAGACGGCCACCGAGTTGGATCCGGGTTCCGCGCTCGCGGAGAAAACCCTGGCGGAGATTCTGGAATACGACCTTGTGGGGCGGCAATACAGACCGGGGAGCGATTATGCGGGAGCTGAAGTGGCATTTCGCGCGGCGGAAAAGCTGGATCCAAGCGACAAAACAACAGCGGGAAATCTTGCCATACTTCTCGAGCACAACTCTTGGGGACTACGTTACGGCCCCAGCGCCAAGTTAAGCGAGGCCATAGCGGAATACCAGAAGTTGAAACCCGAGGAGCTTAGTCAGTACGGGTTGCAGAACAATCTGGCACTTGCACTTTTCTATGATCGGGAGTTTTCGGAAGCCGAGAAAAACGCCGAAGCATTGAATCCGCCGCCTATCGCTCTGATCGTCGCTTGCAAGGCAGCGCTAGAGGGGAGCCGGGAGGGATTAGGGCTGGCCCACCAGCGATCCGAAGGGGAAAACCAATTCAAGCAGATCGCGAGTGCAGCGGGTCAAATGCTAGAGAACCTGCGGATGTATCCACTGGCCGCGGACCTTTTGGAGGCCGGGGCGCAAGGGGAAAACGCGGCAGAGACGCAAGCCGATGCCGAGTTGCTACGGAAGACTCAACCGCATGAACAGCTTCATTTTGGGGACAATCCCGCCGGGGTCGCGATGCGATTTTATCTACTCCAGGCGGACCCGCAATTCAGCGTGGATAAGATAAGAGCGCTTTGCAGCAAGAACGGAATGGTGACCCTTGGCAGCGAGTGGTTCGTAAACGCGCTGCACAGGGAGGCAACCACGAACATCAGTTGGAAGTCGCGAAAAGACATGTTCGCTGATGTAGGGTTTGATTTGTCGGTTACACGGGCCCAGCCGAGGGTTGAAGGAAATGACCAAGACGGATACAAAGTTACGCTGTGGGGATCAGCTAAATACAAAAGCGCGGTATACGTGGTGAAGGAGGGCGGACAATACAAAGTCGTCGGCAGCCGGGAGCTTCCCGATGGTGTGGCGTTGGAGGCTCTGGATCGTGCTGAGGCCGGCGATCTGGCGAGCGCACGAGTGCTGCTTGATTGGCTTCGGGAGGATCGACATCTCACTGAAGGAGATGATCCGCTTTCGGGGGGACCTTTCCCACGGCTATGGACAAAGGGGAGCCAGGCAGACGCACTCACTACCAAGGCGGCGGCAGCGGTCCTTCTTGTGGCAGACAAGGAGCTCGCTGGGATGGCGATCCCGGTCCTTGAGGCCGTGGAAAAGAGCACGAGCAGTGACTCAGTGCGCACGAGCATGCAGATGGCGCTGTGTTTGGATTACGACCGTGTCGGTGAATTCGAGAAACTGGAGGCAGTAAGCGCGTCTCTCCTCAAAAAGTACCCCGAGTCTGCACTTGCATTTCGGAATGAATCTTACGCGCTCCGGGTGCAAGGCAAGTTCAAAGACGCCGAGCGGATAGCAAAAGAGAGATTGCAACGCCTGCCTGGGGACATAGACGCGATGCGAACTCTCGTTTTGATAGCGATCGAAGAGGAGGATTATCCAAAGGCTTATTCGCGCTACCGGGATATTGTGGAAGCGGGGAATGGAGACTGGACGGATTTGAATGGAATGTCGTGGATCGCCTTGTATATCGGAAAGGTGGACAAGTCGGATGAGGAAGTTGCCCTTAAAGCAGGGCAGCTGAGCCAGAATGACACGGATGCCCTACACACACTAGGCTGTGTCTTTACTGAGTTGGGTAAACTCAAGGAAGCGCGGGAAGTGCTCTTGCAAGCGATGGACCTCTTAAACCTCGATCAGCCAAACGACAACTATTTGTACGCGTTTGGCAGGCTTGCCGAGAAGTACGGGGAATTTGAGACAGCGAGACGGGACTATTTGCAAATCACGAGACCGAAGCGTGTTTTAGAAATTCATGACTCCACTTACCGGCTTGCGCAGATGCGACTCGCAGTTTTGCCCGGCGAGGAACTAACGCGAGCGGCCAAGATAAACTGAGAGGAAGGGCAAATAGTCGAAGCGGCTGCGAGACGGTTGCGGATCGTGGTCGAAGTGATCTTCCCGCGTGCACCGCTCGTGAATTCCAACGGGAGTTCATATTCTTGATTTGGAGAACTGATAGCTAAGGAAAATAGGGTGGCCGGCTGGGGCTTCCCAATACAAGGTCAGTGACCAATCAAAAATGGCAGGTCGTACAAAATCATCTCGCAGGACGAGGCTTAGAGTCAGGACAAATTCAAAGGCCACGAAGACAGAGAGCCAGTTATATTTTGACGCTCGGTAGTTTCTAGAATTCCAGTTACAGGTTTAAAAATAGACCAGGCTTTTTGGGCCGAGGTGACTGGCCGAAAGGCCAAGTACGCCGACGACAAGTCCCATTGCCCGCCCCAGTCCTGAATGTTTTCTAGAGAGAGGGGAACCTTTTTTTCTAGAACGTGCAGGAGGTCTGCGTCGATGGGAGACGAGCGCACGAAAATGGACCGGCTGGCGGCCGGCGGCGGCACTGACGTTTTGCGGGTGTGGTGCTTGTCGATCGCCTGCGCGTGCCTCATGACGGTTGTGCCGGCTGCTGCGCAGGTCGCGACGGCGGTTCGCGACTCCGATTCGGGCGCGCGGTTGCTGAGCCTCGAGGAAGGACGCTCGATCGTAAATGTGGCTTGGCAGGAAGATTCGCCGAAGCCCGGCATGCGCGACTGTTCGCACCTCGTTCATCAGATTTATGTAAACGCGGGATTCGAGTATCCGTACGCGAGTTCGTTCGAGATTTATGCTGGCAACGCGAATTTCGTGCGCGTGAAGTACCCGCATGCGGGCGATTTAATTGCGTGGCCGGGGCACGTGGGCATTGTGGTCGACCCGGTGCAGCACAGTTTTTACAGCCTGGTGAGAACGGGCCTGGAGTCGCAGGATTACGATTCGCGGTACTGGAAGTCGAGAGGTAGGCCACGATTTTATCGCTACAAAGTGGAAACGGGCGGGGTGGTCAGCGCAGCAAACGCGGCGGGCTCGGCGCGCATTTCGAACGGGCGCACCTCGCGAACTTTGAAGACGACCGCGGAAGGGCAAAACACGTTGGCGGATGCCTCTTCGGGAGAGTCCGTGAGGGCGAATTCTGCGACCAGCGAGGCGGCGTATGGCCCACCCCCTCCGCGCTTGCCAACGATAACGGAGGACGCGGAGCCAGCGTTCGAGATTCCCGGGAGCGTGGTCGTCGCGACAGGAAGGGAAGTGCCGACGCGCGAGGAAGTGGCGGAGGGAATTTCCGAAGTGAGCGACGCGATGGGCAGCGTGTTGCGAGGCCAAAATTTCTTGCCGAGTAATGCGCCGGCTGAAATTATCGAGAAATTCAGCGTCGAGAAGGTCAGCGTGAAGCACGACCATGGATGGGCGCAATTGAGCGTGGATTCCAAAGTATCGATCGATGCCGGGGCCGTTCGAGTGAAGCGGCGGCACGAAAAAGTGCGCTGGGAACTGCGACGAACGGAATCGGGATGGGAGGCGGTGACGCCAACGGACCGAAGATATATTCCACAGGACGTGGCCATAAAGAATCTATCAGCAAAACTCGCACAGCTCGCAAACAGCGACGGCGCCACCCAGCATCAGCAAGCCGTTCTGCAACAAGAAGCGCAGATCGCCGGCCTTTTGAACGGATTGCTCGAGAGCGGGCGCGACCGCTAGGCTCTTGTGGTTCGCGCAGGGCACTAGAACCCGCAAGACAAGTCCAAATTCTTCAAGCCAGTTCGAAAAAACGAGATCCATTCAAAGAGCAACGGATCTGTTACGTGGAAGATGGTGGTGTTCGTGCCGTTACCAAGAGCTACGAATAAAACGGCTACCAAGAGGAAGCCAGGGTTTTTGCGGAGGCAGCGCGCGGCGTACCAGAGATCTTGCGTAGAGGTCGGGATCCAGGAAAGGGCTCGCATATTCGCGTCGCCCCCTTTGACCGGCCTTCAGCTGCTCGCAACCCTGCAACTACAGTGCCTAGATGATATCCGAATTTGGGGCGTAGCGGGCCGGCCAAGGCGGCTAGTCCAGAGGGAGTGCGGGCAGGCCCATTTTCTCGCGAACCAGTTGCCACTCTTCTTTCACGCGGGGCAGATGAGAGAGTTCGTAAGCGCGCCGAAGCGACTGCTCGGAATTTTGCAGGTCGTCGAGTTTGAAGAAGCATTCACCGCGGCCAGCCCAAGCATACCAATCCTTGGGGTATTGATGTATCGCGTCGTCAAAGATAGGCATGGCTTCCTCGCACCGGCCTGCTTCGTCGAGGCTGAGGGCCACCTGCACGTGAGCCCGAACGAGGCTTTGGGCCACGGGAGCGTTGTGCGGCGCGATTTCGTGACCCACGGTGAAGACAGTCAAATCATCTTTCCAGGCGCTCTCCTGTTGAAGCGTCAGAACGCAAAAGACAACTGCAACGACTCCCGCGATCGCGAGCCAAGCGGTGCGTCCTTTTTTCGCAAGATGCCATCCCGTCGCCAGCAGGAGCATCAGACCTGCCAGCGGCAGGTACGTGTAACGGCCATGCAGAAAATCGCCGGGGTTTAGCGAATTCAAATTCAGAGTGAGCAGAAGCGGAAGGACAAGCAGCAAAACGCCCAGGAGCAAAGCGCGCTGAACGCCTGCGGCTTCGCGATTCGGGAGGTCACGGAGCGCCGTTTTTCGGGCCCAGAAGCAGAAGCCCGCCAAAATCACAGCGGCGCAGAACACTCCCAAAGCGGGCAACGCTACGCCAGGAAATGAGAACGTCTGTTCCACGCTCGGATCCGCGAAAGCGCGAGAACGCAGGGGCCAAAACAAAACCTTCACGTAAAACCAAAGAGTGGCCGGCCACGAAAGCACGACGGTTTTCCAGGGCAAATGCTGAGTGAGCGGACTGAGGTGCTCGCCGAGCGCGTGTAGCCGCAAGAGGAGATAGGCTACCGTGACAACGGCAAACGGAAGCATCTGGCGGAACGCGGAAAGCAGACGAGGGCCAAGGCCAGTCTTGCGCTCGCTCGCGGCGTCTTTCCCTTCAACGGCATGTAAGGGAGTTATCAGCGCCAAACCAAAGAGCACAACGGGCAGAATGACCGCCGTCTCCTTCGCCATGAGCGCGGCAAGACACGCAACCACGGAAGCGATGAGCCATAACGTGGAAGTACCGCCCGCGGACTTACCGCGGGCTTGCTTTCGGCCCTTTCGATGGAATCGACCGGCGAGCGGCTGGCTGTTAGCGTAGGCCTCCTCGGCATATTTCAGGTAAAGCAGCAGTGCTCCAAGCACCGCGGCAGACATGAGCGGATCCGGTACGGTAACCCAGGCCACGGACTCCGTCTGCGCAGGATGCAGCGCAAAGAGGGCGGCGGCCATCACTGCGGCCACGCGATCGCGGAGAAGCTTCCAGGCGAGGAGTCCAAGCAAGACGGCGACGGAAACGTGCTTCGCGACGCTGAAGAGGTGCCATGCCCAGGGAGAGGCTCCGCTCAAGATGAAATTGAGTCTCAGCCACAAGAGGAAGAGCGGTCGATAGAAACTTACAGGCCCGCCGGGAACCTGAGACCAGACAAAGCTTGTGAAGTACTCCCAAAGGTGCCCGGAAGACTGCAAACGGGGATCGCCGGTGAAGCGATGGTCGTCGAGGATAAACTGAAAATGCAAGGCCGGGCTGTAAATGGCAAAGACAACCGCTGCCAGCACGACGACCGCAAGAAATGCGGCCCAGGGCGAGAGCAATTCCCGCGATTTCGCCGGCAGAGCGGAGGGGGGAGAATTCTGCGGGCGAATCTGGCCGGACGTTTTCATCTACGTGAGGACATCGCGGAAAATTGTCTCACAGCTCATGCGCGAACCAAATAATGGGCTACAGAACGAGTTGACAAGTGGCAGCCGGCCTTTGCCCTCTATCCGCGCGGCGTCCGCATTCGCAGGCCGATTAGAGAGCTTTGGTGCCGGCGATCGATTGCCGCAGGCCGAGGACTCGCACCAGGGTTTGCTGGAGATGCAGAAGCTCTTTTTCGCGCTCGTGTTCCTCTTTTGTGCGGTCGCTCAGCGCTTCTTTCAGCAGTATCAAGTTGCGGCGGAGTTCCATTTGACCGAGCACGAGCCGGCTCAACGCCTTGAGGGCGTCTCTTTGCTCCGGCGCCAATTCTCTGGGCGTCCGATCGACCACACAAATCGTGCCGAGCGCGCAGCCGTCCTCGTTGATGAGCGGCGCTCCGGCGTAGAAGCGTATGTGCGGGTCCGAAACGACAAGGGGATTATCGCGAAATCGCGCGTCCTCGAGTGCATCCGGAACTACAAAGATTTCTGATTGCAAAATCGCGGTCGAACAAAAAGCCACTTCACGAGCCGTTTCGGAAACGGTGACGCCCACGCGCGACTTGAACCATTGGCGGTCTCCGTCGATCAAGGAAATCAAAGCCACGGGAGTTTTGCAGATGAACGAAGCCAGCTGAGTGAGATCGTCGAAAGACTGTTCTGGATCGGTGTCGAGAATGGCGTACCGCTCGAGGGCGGCAAGGCGCGCTTCTTCATTGGCTGGCTTGGTGACGGGCATAAGGGGGCTCCAGAAAACGCCGGCGTGCCGCAGGGCAGCTTTCCGGCGCGCGCCATCATACTCCAACTGTTCGAACTGCGTCTCGCAAGCCAGTTTGAACCAGGTTGGCGGCTAAAGTCGCGTGTTCCTGGTTCGTCCTCGCAACTTCGCCTAGTTCTTTTCTGCCGCTACGCCCAGTTTCAACACGAGCACCTGGCCGTTTGAATGAAAGCTCCCGCCGGTCGCGGTCCTGGCGTCGCGCATCGGATTTTGTGGCAGGTAGTGAGTGATTTCCAAGACTAGGCCCGTCGAAGCCAGCGTCTTTTCCACGTAGTCGCGCTCGAGGTCGATATTGGGATCGATCTTGTGCGTGATGCCGTTGTTACGCTCATCCCGTTCGAAGCCGACGTCGTGAGTGGCGGCCCCGACCCAGAGCGTTTGGTCCTTAACTTGGAACGGCGCCTTCCAAATTCGCAGGTGGTTGCGCGAGGCCACGACGGAAATCGGCTCAGCATGCGCCCATCCATAATCCTGCTGGCGGCCGAAAAGGTAGAGCGGGCTCATCGGCATGGTGAGATAGGATTCCTTCGAAATGCTTTCAAGCAAACCGTGCAGCAGAGTCTCTTTGACATTAGCGTCGACTTGCACCCAGCCCGCCGTAGTAAAGACTTTTTCCATCGCGGTTTGCGATCCGAGGATCAGAAAGTTGACCATGTCGCCGGGATCGCCCGCTTTATCGGCGATGCGGCGAGGAATCTTCGAGAACAGCCGGTCATCGATTCCGGGAATGGCTGCGACCGTTTTCGTGATAAAGAGCGAGGAATTCGCATCGGCGGCGAAAATTTGAATCTCGATGGTATAGGTGCCCACGCCTGTGTCGTCGCTCACCTGATTGATGGCAACCCAAAGTCGGCCCGAAATAGGAGAGACAAGGTCGCGCTTGGCCCCGATGAGAAATGGCTGTGAAGTGTTTTTATCGCCGATGCGGCCAATGACGGCGCCGCGTCCGGCATCGTTGAAGGGCAAATTGCGCAAAAGATCCTTAAAGCCGCGAGGGATCCCGCCGGGCGCAGTGTCCGTCCGTTGATCGGCATACCGCATCTTTCCAGTTGCGGTCACCACCACGTGCTCCCCCGCGTGCACGTCTAGGTCGGAATCCAGCCAGGACGAATCGCCGGTAAGCTGAATTTCTTGCGACGTGCGAAGTTTGCCGGATGGGGCGGATACAGCGGCTGGGTTCGGCGCCGAAGAAACTGCCGGCGAAGATTGCGCCTGCGGTGCGGATTCTCCGCGAAACAGTCCAGCGCCCAAAGCCTGGAAGGAAATCCCAGAGAGTGCGCAGAACCCAAGAAAATAGGCCATTCTCTTCATGGAAGGAAAACGCATGCGGTCAAGCCAACCCCAGGCGGGTATGCAGTCATCCTCACAGTTAACAGATGCGATGCGGAGTGGCAAGAGTTGGATGGAGCGGCGGCGTGGCGGAGCCTGGGATTCCTTGACGGATGGGAAATGCGCTTGTAAATTGGCAGGATGCTGCAGGGTATCCGTGGGAAGGTGAGCGCCCCAGGGGATTTTGGCGGCGAACAGGGTGGCAGATGCCAGCGTCTGCCGTTCCTCCTCAGCGTTTGAGGGAGCAGTACAGAAAACAACCAGCACGAGCAGGGCTGCGGCAGAGTTCATGACAAAACAACTTCGGCGAATGACGATGGCGGCGTGGTGCGCGGCGGCGATCCTTTTGATTGGGCCGCTCGCGGCAAATGGACAAGTGCCCCTGCCGCCGAGCCCCCGCCAAACCGCGCCGGTCTCCGATATTACGGTGAACGGCAGCGAGGCCATGTTCACGACCATGTGCGCGCTGCTGGCCGCCGGCTTCGAATCAAACGTGAGCGCGGAGAATTGGCATCCTTTGCGCGCGCGGCTTCGCGAGCAAATGCAGCAACAAGAAGGCCCGGCCGTGGACGCGCTCAGGCATTTCTACAAGGAGCACGAGCTGCCCAGCACTGGAGCGACGCTCTCGCAGTACATTTGGTTCGGTTTGCTGTCCGGACCTGCTCCAGACTTTCAAATCAAACTCTCCAGGGACGATCAGCCGACGGAAGTTCTGGCGCTCGAAGGCTTCAGCGACATTCTTTCGAACTACTACAAGGAGCAACACATCGGGCGGCTGTGGAGGGATTTACAGCCCATCTACAACGAGGAGATCGACAAAGCGCACGACCCGATCTCGCAAATCGTCTTTATCACCACCGGTTACCTGCGCCAGCTCCAGAGGCCCTCGACGGAGCGAACCTTCGAAATTATTCTCGAGCCGCTCGTCGGCCGCATCACCAACGTGCGCAATTCCGGCGAGCACTATATGATCGTCCTCAGCGGCGCGAATGATATCCCGGTGGACATCGTGCGCCACGCTTTCTTGCACTTTCTGCTCGATCCGCTTCCCGAGGAGTACTCGCACGTGATCGCCGTGAAGCGTCCGCTTTATAACGAGGTAGCTCTGGCGCCCCGCCTCTCGCCGGACCTCAGAGACGATTTTTCGGCATATTTCGCGGAGTGCCTGGTGCGGGCGGTCGAGCTCAAATTGAAAAAAATATCGCCCGGCGAGCGCGAAGCGGCCATGGAGCGCGATGACGTGGACGGCTACGCTCTCGTTAGGCCCATTTTTCAGGGGCTGGCGAAATATGAAGCTGCCGCGCCGTCGATGGCCCTCTATTTTCCCGACCTGGTCCGCGGGATCAATCTGGCGGCGGAATCCAAACGAATTGACGCCATCCATTTTGCGCCTGCGGATAACAGCGAAAGCGCGGACGCAGCCGCTAGCGAGCAGGTGGTCCAGCGCCGGCCGCTGCCCACCACCATCCCCAACGATGCCGAGGCCATTGCGGAGTTGACGGATGGCGAGCGGCGGATCGCGGAGAAAAATCCGCGCGCCGCGCAGGCCTCTTTCGAGAAAGTGCTGGCAAAATATCCAGACCAGATACGGGCGTGGTACGGCCTGGGGTTGGTTGCGCTGCTGGATCATGATGGTTCGCGGGCGAAGCAGGTTTTTGGTAGGCTGACGACGGGGGAGCACGCCGCCTCGCGCGATCCGATGGTCCTGGCGTGGTCGCATGTTTACTTGGCGCGGATTTATGATGATGAAGGCCAGCAGGGACTCGCCAAGAGCGAGTTTCAAGCGGCGCTGGATGTTCCAGGCGGGCCGGACCGCGCCAGGCAGGCGGCGCAGAAGGGCCTGGAAATTGTGAATTTGGAGAAACCGGCGGAACGGCCTTAATTCTTGCGCAAGAGACCGCGGAGATTTTTTGAAGACTTCGGAAGCAAACTCGAGAGACCAGACTCGGGCGAAGAATTGAAGTAGTAAACAGGAGGCGGGAAATGAAGGGCACGTGTCAAAAGTGGATGAATGCGGCAGCGATTGCAGGATTGCTTTTGTTGGGCTGTGTCGGGGCGGAGGCTCAGACTACGCAAGGCGGCCAAAGCGGTCAAGCTGGGCAGAGCGGCCAAACCGGGCAAGGCAGCCAAGGTTCTCAGCCTGCCCAGCCCGCAACGGATAAAGACAAGGCGAACACCTTGACGCTGGACACTGCGCCGCCTCCCGTGAACGCGGAAGAGGATGCGGCGTATAAGGCATTCATGGCTGTGCCGCTCACGGAGGGCGCCCCAAAGATTCAGATGGGCGAGGCATTTGCGCAGAAATATCCCCAGAGCCGTTACCTCGCGCCGGTGTACTCCCAGCTGGTCAAGCTGTATCTTGCGGCCAATGAGATCGAGAAGATGCAGGCGGTCGGCGAGAAAGAGGTGGTGATCGCGCCGACCGATGTGCAGACTCTGGCGATCCTCGGACAAACGCTTCCGCGAGCCTGGAATTCGACGATGCCCAACGCCGCGTCGCAATTGGACAAGGCGGAGAAATTCTCGAAGTCGGCGATCGAACTGACTCCCACGATCGCCAAACCCGAGGGACTCACCGACGACCAATTCGCCATGGCCAAAAATCAGACGCTGGCGATGGCCCATGGCGGGCTGGCGCTCGTTTATTTCCGCCGCGGCCAGTACACCGAAGCCATTCCGGAATTTGAACTGGCCACGAAGATCGATCCTAATCCGGAAATCGATCCCGTAAACTTTTACGTGCTGGGCATTTCGGAAGAAAAGACTTCGCATTTTGACGCAGCAGTGGCGGCTTTTAACAAGTGCGCCACTGTACCCGGTGGCCTGCAGCCGACCTGCAAAAGCGGCGCCGAAGAGGCCAAAAAGCTGGCGGCCACGCAGTTGAGCGCGCCGCAATAAACGCCGGCGCCGGGCGCGCATTATCCAAGGAAATGACACACGGTGACGCAGAGCGGCTTGAGGAGCGTCTCGGTTATCGCTTCCAAAGAGCGGACCTTCTCGAGCGCGCTTTGACACACAGTTCCGCGGTTCCCGAGTTACGCGCGGAACAAGCGGATGGTTCGCCGGCGGAGGCGTTTCGGGACAACGAGCGGCTCGAGTTTCTCGGTGACGCCGTTCTCGAATTGCTGACGCGGCAATATCTTCTCGAGTCGTTTCCGGAATGGAGAGAAGGGCAGCTTTCAAAGGGCCGTGCGAGGCTTGTGAACGCGCACTCTCTCGAAAACGCCGCGCGGCGCGTGAAGCTTGGCGAACATTTGCGCCTGGGACGCGGAGAAGAAAAGACCGGTGGCCGGGAAAAGCCCACGCTGCTCGCCGACGCCTTTGAAGCCGTGGTCGCCGCCGTTTACCTGGACGGCGGGCTTGCCGCCACTCGCGAGATGCTGAAACGCCTTCTTTTCGAGCAAGCTCTCGAGGAGCGCGGCGAGCGCATCGCGGATTCGGATCGCAAATCCGCTCTACAGGAATTCTTGCAGGGGCGGGGCAGGCCGCCCGCCGAATACAAGCTCTCCGGCGAGCGCGGCCCGGATCACCAGAAATCGTTCCAGGTGGAAGTTTGGGTCGACGGCGAACGCATGGCCACCGGCGAGGGCAGCACGAAGAAAGAAGCCGAGCAACGCGCGGCCCGAACCGCGATGGAGATTCTGGAACGGTCGTGAATCGCGGATGGCCGGGAAAGGCTGAGAGCGAATGGCGGAAGAGACTGCACCGAAACCCGAATATTTGATCGCGCCTAGAGAGCCCGAGTCCGCCGAGCCCGCGTTTGCCGAGCCCGAATCCGCCCAGCCAAAGCCCGAAGACCCGAAGCACGCAGACCCGAAGAAAGAAGAGTATTACGACGATTCGACCACCATTTCCGAATATCTGGAATCCTTACTGGTCACCGTGCTTCTCGCGCTCTTCGGGACCAGCTTCGTCGTCCAGGCCTTCAAAATTCCGTCCGCGTCCATGGAAGGAACGCTGCTGATCGGCGATCATCTTCTCGTCAACAAGTTCATTTTCGGCGGCAGCGGCGCTTGGTACGAAAAGTTTCTGCCGTATCGCCCGGTGAAGCACGGCGACATCATCGTTTTCAAATATCCCTACGCCGACCATCAGCATTTCGTCAAACGCGTCATCGGTTTGCCGGGCGACCACCTGAAGATGGTGGACCAGCAGATGTACGTCAATGGGAAGCTGTTGAATGAGCCTTATGTCCTCCACGACCCCGCCGCCCCTTACGATAGTTTCAACTATTCCTTCCCGCCGGCGCGAGACGAGATGATCTCGCCGCAAGTCGTCCCGGAATCCGGATGGCGCGACACGCTCCGCAGCTATGTGCAAGGAGACGAACTCGTCGTGCCGCCCGGAAAAATATTCGCCATGGGCGACAACCGGGACCATAGCCTGGACAGCCGTTACTGGGGTTTCGTCGATCGCAGCGCGATCATGGGCCGGCCTTTCCTGATTTATTGGTCTGTAGATGCGACCAGCGAGGACTATACGCAATCTTCTTTCTTGCTGCGGCTCGAAGGCGTTTTCGAAACCCTGGCGCACCTTCCCTCGCGCACGCGCTGGAGCCGGATGCTGCATATCGTGCACTGAAATTTGCGCGTTTGCTCGCAACGGCCTGCAGCAAGGAATACGGGCAAGCCCGCGGAACGGGCCGCCACTAGAATAGTTCCGGGCTCATGGCGAGAGCGGCGTGAAACCGTCTCTGCCATTGCTTTTCATTTGCGAGCCAGTCTGCGAAACTTCCGGACAGCATGAAAATGCCGCGAAAATGGTGGAAGCTGGCGCTGGCGCTTGTGGCGCTGCTTGTAGCCGTGCAGATTGGGGTTTCGCTGCTGGTTCGCACCCGCCGCATGCACTCCTATCTGACCGCCCAGCTCGAAAAGTCCTTCGGCCGGCCGGTCGAGGTGGGGCGTTTTTCCGTTCAACTGCTGCCTGCGCCGCAGCTCGGCGCCGAGCAAGTAACAGTCGGCGAAGACCCCGCCTTCGGAAACGAATATTTTTTGCGCGCGGACTCGTTGACCGCTTGGCTCCGCTGGAGCCGCCTGTTGCTCGGCCATTTTGAATTCGGCACGCTTTCCTTCAGCCGGCCCAGTTTGATCCTCGTGCGCAACAGCCAAGCGCGCTGGAACCTCGAACAGTGGCTTCCTCCCGCGAAGGCAGCTGCGGCAACTGCCGCGCATCTTTACGGTCCGCCCTCCGCCGCTGCGTCCGTCAATCATTTGCAGAAAATTGAGTTCGACGAAGGCCGCGTCAATTTCAAACAGGACGAAGACAAGCTCCCCTTCGCGCTGACGGCGGTCTCGGGAAGCGTCGATCAAGTCTCGCCCGGCCGCTGGGAATTGCGCCTCGAAGCGCAGCCCTGGCGCAGCGGCGTGGTGCTGCAATCCGCAGGAACGGTTCTTGTACGCGGCGACCTCGCCGGCACTTCTGCCCGACTCCAGCCCGCGCAAATCTCCATCCATTGGGAGGAAGTCTCGCTCGCCGATCTCTTTCGTTTGTTGCGCGGCGATGATTACGGTGTGCGGGGTGTGTTCACCCTGGATGGCTCGCTCAAGAGCGGCACGCTGATCGCGAACACGGACGCAAATGCAAACTCGAACTCCGAATCGCCGCAAGACGATTGGACCTTCAGCGTCGAAGCTCGCGCCGCGCAAATCCATCGCTGGGATTTGCTCGAACGCAGCGACAATCCCCGCCTGCGCCTCGCCGTCAAAGGCCGCTGGAACGTCTCCGCGGGCGGCGTCCACGCTGACGACTTAATCATCGAAGCTCCGCAATCGAATCTGCGCGGCGCCGCTCAATATGTCACCGGCCCCGCGCCCAGCTTCGATCTGCACGTCGATTCCGCGGGCATTCAGGCAACGGACTTGCTCGCCTGGTACCGCGCGTTTCATCCCGGCGTCGATGATGGCGTTTCCACGGAGCAATTTTTTACGGGCGCGCTGACCCTCCACGGCTGGCCCCTCAGGCTGGAAGGCGCTGCTTTCTCAAGCAACGGCGGCGTCGCACACGTGCCCGGATTGAAAGTCCCGGTGCGCATCGGGCCCGTGCGCGTGCAGCGCGAGCGCAACTTCCTCGTGTCCCAACCGGTACGCATCGCGCTCGGCGGCTCCGCGCGCGATGTCCTCGCTCCCAGAAAGCGCCGCATCGCCACGCTGATGCAGAACGCCGCGGACATCACCTTCGCCCAGGATCTCAACGGGCAAGCGGGAAGCGTCAGCATCGAAGGGCAAGTGCAAAAAGTGGAGGACGTGCTGAAAGCCGTCGCTGCATTTGGCCGCCCGATCAATCATGGCTGGGAACTTACCGGAAACGCGCTTGCCGTCACGCAGTGGGACTGGCGCAAATCCCTCGGCGGCCGCTGGAACGGCAGGGTCATTCTCAGCAAAGCCAAGCTCGCCATCGCCGGCCTGAACCAGGCTCTCGCTCTCCAGGAAAGCACTTTGAATTGGAAAGACGGGCTGCGCTCCGTCGACGTCACCAAAGTGAACGGCTTCGGCGGCGCGTGGTCCGGCTCCCTTACCGAAAGAATTCTCGTCGATGGCGAAGACGCCCCGCGCTGGAATTTCAGCCTAACTACCGATCGCCTCAGCGCCGCCGACCTCGATCGCTGGGTCGGCCCGCGCGCGCGACCCAACTGGCTGCGCCGTCTTTTGTCCTCGTTTCTCGGCGGTTCTTCTTCCAGCCCCGCCGCCAGCGATCTCGTTCGCCAAATGAATGCCGAAGGTGACTTGAACATCGGAGAATTGACCATCGAAAAACTCAAACTGGAAAACGTCCACGCCGAAGGCGCTCTGCACGATCTGCAGCTCGAAGTTCGCGATGCCGACGCGCAGTGGGCCGGCGGCTCGGTACACGCGCAATTGACGGCCACCTTTTCTCCTCGCCCCAAATACGATGTGTCGGCGAAACTCGATCGCGTCAATCTGGCCGGCCTGCCCGTCTCCGGCCGGTTCGCGGAAGAATGGACCGGTCTGGCCTCCGGCAACGTTCATCTGGTCACCGAAGGCGTGGGCCGCGACGAGCTTCTGCAAAGCCTGGCGGGCGGCGGCGATGTGCAGCTCCAGAACGTGGCATTTCGCGGATGGGACGTGACCGCCAGCGTCGCCGACGGCTCGCCTCACACCGGCACATCGCGGTGGACAAGCGGCCAAGGGACGTTTACGATGCGCAACCGCGGAGTCACCGTCGAGAATTTGACGCTCGAATCCGGCCGCCAGCAGACTTCGCTTCAAGGCACGGTGAGTTTCGCCCGCGATGCGAATCTGACTTTCGAGACGCTCATCGCATCGCCAAGGCGCGGCCGTACCATCGGCGTCAACGAATCCGGCCGCGTGCTCAAAATTCTCGGGCCGCTGGATGACCCCCGCGTCACCGTCGAAAAGGTGGCCACGCTCCAGCCGGCCGACTAAAGTTTCAGAAAGAAGTTTCAGAAAGAAGCACCAGAACGCAAGATTTCGGGACCAGGGGAGGCTGTTGATGAAACGCTTTGTGCCAGTTGTGATTTTTGCAGCGCTGATGATCTGCCCGCCGGGCCACGCGCAGAATGCGCCGACGCTCGAACAATTCCTTAGCGCGCCGTTTCCCACGGAGTTGACCGCCGCGCCCGCCAAAGGCCGCGTCGCCTGGGTTTTCAACGCGCAGGGCGCTCGTAATGTTTGGGTCGCCGAACCCTCCGCTGACGGCAAATACACTTCGCGCCAAATCACCACCTACAAGGACGACGACGGCCAGGACCTCGGCGAACTCAGTTGGGCGCCCGACGCGGAAACCATAGTCTACACGCGCGGCGGCGATCTCGAATTTCCCAACGCCTCCTATCCTAATCCCGCCAGTTCGCCCGAAGGCGTCGAACAGGACGTTTGGGCCGTTTCGCTGAATGGCGGCGCGCCGAAAAAACTAGGCGAGGGCCATTCGCCCGCCTTGTCTCCCAAAGGAGACAGCGTCGCTTTCCTTTTCAAAGGCCAAGTCTGGCTCGCCAAGCTCGATGGCAGCGAAAAAGCCGAGCAGTTGATTCACGCCAACGGCAACGAAAGTGAATTGCGCTGGTCTCCCGATGGCTCGAAGCTGGCCTTCGCCAGCAAGCGCAACGACCATGGCTTCATCGGCGTCTACGACCTCGCCGCCAAGTCGCTCCTCTATCTCGATCCCAGCGTGGACACCGACCACGATGCCGCATGGTCTCCCGACAGCCGCCGCATCGCTTTCCTGCGCATCGCCGTCGCCAAGGGCGAGCTTCCTTTCAGTCCCCGCCGCGAAGGCCAGCCGTGGTCCATTCGCATCGCCGACGCTTCCACCGGCAAAGGCCAGGAAATATGGCACGCCGATCCCGGCAGCGGCAGCGTCTTCCACGAAATGGTCGCCGAGAATCAGTTGCTCTGGACCGCCGGCGACCGCATCGTGTTTCCCTGGGAGCGCGGCGGATGGCTGCATCTGTGGTCGGCGCCTGTCACCGGCGGAGCCGCGAAGCTCCTCACGCCCGGAAATTTCGAAGTCGAATATGTGGCCATGGGCAAGAACGGCCAGGAAATTGTTTTTTCCTCGAATCAGGATGACATCGACCGCCGCCACGTCTGGAAAGTTGCTCCCATGGGCGATCATCCCGAAGCGGTGACCAGCGGCACGGGCATTGAAACCGAGCCGGTGCTCGCCAGCGACGGCAAGACGATTGTGGTTCTTCGTTCCGACGCGCACACCACCATGCGTCCCGCGCTCATTGCTGCGAAGGGAGAAATCCGCGACCTCGCGCCTCAATCGCTGCCCGCGGATTTTCCTGCCAGCACCATGGTCACGCCGCAACAAGTGATTCTTTCCGCGGCGGACGGAATGCTCATCCACGGCCAGCTCTTTCTTCCGCGCAACGCTGAAGACGGCGCGCGTCATCCCGCTCTCGTCTTTTTTCATGGCGGTTCGCGGCGCCAGATGCTCCTCGGCTGGCACTACATGCTCTACTACAGCAACGCCTATGCGATGAATCAGTACCTCGCCAGCCGCGGCTACATCGTGCTCGCCGTCAACTATCGCAGCGGCATCGGCTACGGCCTCAATTTTCGCGAAGCGCTCAACTATGGCGCCGCCGGAGCCAGCGAATTCAACGATGTCCAGGGTGCCGGACTCTATCTTCGTTCGCGCGCGGACGTCGACCCGGCCCGCATCGGATTGTGGGGCGGCAGCTACGGCGGCTACCTGACAGCCCTCGGCCTCGCGCGTGCATCTGACTTGTATGCCGCGGGCGTCGATATGCACGGCGTCCACGACTGGAACACGGAGATTCCCACGTTCGCATCGGCCTATAAACCGGGCGAGCGAACCGATTTTGCGCGCCTCGCCTGGGAGTCCTCGCCGCTTTCTTCCATCAGCACGTGGCGCTCGCCCGTTCTCTTGATTCAGGGCGACAACGACCGCAACGTGCCGTTCGCGGAAACCGTCGACCTCGCCGAAGCGTTGCGCAAACAGGGCGTCCCGTTCGAGGAATTGGTTTTTCCCGATGAGATTCATGATTTCCTCATGCACCGGACCTGGCTGGCCGCGTATCACGCTGAGAGCGATTTCTTCGACAAGCATTTCAAGACGCCGGAGAAATGATTCGCGGCAGGGATGCCTGCCACGAACTGCCATGAATAAGCTTTTGCGATCCCTCGGTCTCTGCCTGCTGTTGTCGGCCGTTCCAGTACAGGCGCGCGATAAGGCGGATCGCGTCGTCCTCTTTCCGAAACTATCGGTCGGGCAAATCATCCGCTACCGGATTGGCTACCGCTCCTCCACGACCGCCGACACGGAGAGCACCGTTGCCGCTCCCATGGCCCCGACCGGCGGCCAAACCGACGCCAATATCCTCCTGGAAGTGGAAGTCGAGGATTTGCGCACCGATGCCGGCATTCCGCTGCTGAGGCTACGCACGCGAATTGTCGAGCCTGCACTAGCCGCTCCCAAAAATCCCCCGCCGAATCCCGGCAGCGTGGAAAACGCGGCCAACTCAGGCAAAACCGTCGAGCTTACGCTTCATGGCGATGGCCGCGTGACCGATATCGAGGGACTCGACAAACTCACCGCCGATGAACGAGCCGCCTGGCAAGAATGGGTGGCGCGATTCGGCGGCGCGGCCACGTTCCCCGAAAAAGGCGTGAAACCCGGAGAGAAGTGGAAGACCGACGAGCCGATTTCCAATGCCGCGCTCGCCGGGCTTTCCTGGGAAAAAGAATCACAGTACGTGAACGATGCGCCCTGCGCCGCCATGTCGCTGTCCCCGCAAGGCGATCCCGTGGCCCCGCCGCAGCCGCAGGACACGTGTGCCGTGATCCTGACCACCGCGATCCTCAAGCAGAAATCCTCTCCGAAGAATGCCACGCCGGAGGATTACAAGCTCCACGATCTTCGCAACATGGGCGTCGCAACCGGCAAAAACCAGGTGATCAGCTACTTCTCGTTAAAAACGGGCCTGATCGTGCGCGCCACGGAAGATGCAAACCAGTCGATGAGTGTGATCGTCGCCACTTCGGACGGGTCGAATCGCGTCCATTATACTATCGCTGCGGAAAGCCACGCCCGCGTGCTTCTTCTGGCCAGCGCCCCGGCAAATCCCCAGTAATCCCGCATCCTGCCTCGCGGCCCGCGCAAATTTGCCTCGGGGGGTATAATGAAGGTTTCGGCAGTGGCCGAAATTCGCTCTGGGAGACCCCTTCCATGAACTTCAAACTGCGCAGCAACTATCAGCCTCGCGGTGACCAGCCCGCCGCCATCGAACAGCTCTCGCGCGGTATCGAGGGCGGCGAAAAGCATCAGGTCCTCCTCGGCGTCACCGGTTCCGGCAAAACCTTCACCGTGGCCAAGCTCATCGAGGCTTTCAATCGGCCCGCGCTCGTCCTGGCGCACAATAAAACGCTCGCCGCGCAGCTCTATCACGAGTTCAAATCTTTTTTCCCGGAAAACGCGGTCGAGTATTTCGTCAGCTACTACGATTTTTACCAGCCAGAAGCCTACGTTCCTTCCGCCGATATTTATATCGACAAGGAAGCCACCATCAACGACGAGCTCGACAAACTCCGCATGAGCGCCACGCGTTCTCTTTTCGAGCGCCGCGACGTCATCATCGTCGCTTCCGTCTCCTGCATTTACGGCCTCGGCTCGCCCGAGGCCTACTACGGCATGCTCGTCATGCTTGAAAAAGGCCAGCAGACCTCGCGCGAAGCTCTCCTTCACCGGCTGGTGGACATTCAGTTCGAGCGCGGCGAAGACCTGCGCCGCGGCACCTTCCGAGTCCGCGGAGACATGATCGAAATCTTTCCCACCTACGACGACTACGCCTACCGCATCGAGATGTGGGGCGATCAAATCGATACCCTCCGCCAAATCGATCCTCTCACCGGCGAAGTGCGCGCCGGTGCCGAAGATCTCATGCGCGTCCCCATCTATCCGCGAAATCATTACGTAATGCCGCAGGAACAGCGGGACCGCGCCATCGTCACCATTCAAGAAGAATTGTGGTGGTGGAAAAAAGAGCTCGAGAAGCAGGGCAAATTCGTCGAAGCACAGCGCGTCGTGCAGCGCACCATGTTTGACATCGAGATGATGCGCACCATCGGCTATTGCCACGGCGTTGAAAACTATTCGCGTCATCTCAGCGGCCGCTTGCCCGGCGAAGCGCCGCCCACGCTTCTTGATTACGTCCCGCAGGATTTTTTGATGTTCATCGATGAGTCGCATCAGACCGTCGGCCAGGTCCGCGGCATGTTCAATGGAGACCGCGCGCGCAAGCAAACGCTCATTGATTACGGCTTTCGCATGCCTTCCGCTTTGGATAACCGCCCGCTCACGTTCGAGGAGTTCGAGCACCGCATGAATCAGGTGATTTATGTTTCGGCGACCCCCGGGCCGTATGAGCTGACCAAGTCCGGCGGCGTCGTGGTCGAGCAAGTCATTCGTCCCACCGGCCTCGTCGATCCTCAGGTCGAAATTCGTCCTGTAAAGGGTCAAGTCGACGATCTGCTGGAACAGATTCGCATTCGCGCCGAAAAAAACGAACGCGTCCTGGTCACCACGCTTACCAAACGCATGGCCGAGGATTTATCCGAATATTTCACCGAAGTCGGCGTGCGCTGCCGCTATCTCCATTCCGAAGTCGAAACCCTCGACCGCATCAAAATCCTCCGCGATTTGCGCCGCGGCGAATTCGATGTTCTCATCGGTATCAACTTGCTCCGCGAAGGCCTGGATTTGCCGGAGGTGTCGATGGTCGCGATCTTGGATGCGGATAAAGAAGGTTATCTGCGGAGCAGCACGGCCCTGATTCAAACCATGGGGCGCTGCGCGCGCCACATCGAAGGCCGCGCGATTCTCTACGCTGACCGCCGCACTGGCTCGATGAATCAGGCCATTGACGAGACCAACCGCCGCCGCGCGAAGCAGCTCGCCTACAATCAGGAAAATAACATCACGCCGATGTCCATCATCAAGTCCGTGGACATGGATCTCGCGCGCATCGTCGAAGCCGATTACGTGACCGTACCCACCGACGACACCGAGCTGGACGCTGCCACCTCGAAAATCAAGAACGAACAGCAGCTCGCCGAAATGTTGCAGCAGCTCGAAACGCAGATGCGCGAAGCCGCGAAAAAATTCGAATTTGAGCGCGCCGCGCAGTTGCGCGACCGCATCCGCTCCCTGAAACAAAAAGATGTCGCCGGATTATTCGCTACCGACAAAGCTTCCGCTGCGGAGACAGGGAACTGATTCAAACCACGCCGCGTCTCAATTCCTCCAACGGATAAAACGTGCCGCGCCAGGTGATGCCGCCTTGCCACATCGTGACAACGGTCGACCGCGCAAGCATATACGCAAAAAGCAGCGCGCCCAGCGGAAACGTCAGCGCGTAAAGCGGCGACACCCGCATCACCACATCCACGCCGCACTGTATGCCCAGGGCCGCCAGCACCGAAACGCCGGCCAGGATGCGCACGTCTCCGCGTCCAAAAAAAAGTCCGAGCAGCGGAGCAATAGTCACGAGCAGCAAACCCGTCAGCGCGACGGCTACCAGCGGCAAGCTGTAGCCCGCCGCCGCGAAAAAATTCTTGGTGACTCCCCGGATGAGGTTTCCGAGTCCCGCGTGCCAGCGAACGGCCACCGCATCCTGCGCGATGCCCGCGCCGGAACGAAATCCCTCTTGCTTCACGATCTTTCCCAGTTTCATGTCGTCCACCACTTCCATCGCCAGCCGGCGATGCGTGCCGCTCGCTTCGTACGCGGAGCGCTTCAGCAATTGAAACGCGCCCACGCCCACATAAGCCCGTGAATGGGGATTTGCAACGCTTCGCGGGTCGGTCGCCAGATGAAACGCAAGTCCGAAAAAAGTAACCAGCGCTTTTTCCCAGAAGCCGTGCAATTCCACGTCACCGAATAGCGTCAGGTGATCCAGATTTTCCCGCTTGGCCAGTGTAATCGCCCGGCGAAGTGCGTCCGGCTTGAATCGCACGTCCGCGTCGGTGAAGAGCAGCCATTCGCCGGTGGATGCTTCGTAGGCTTTCTGCAGCGCGTGCGGCTTGCCGAGCCATCCCGCCGGAAGGTCGCGAATATGCAGCGCGCGAAACCGCCCATGCGCCGCCGCGAATTCGTCCAGAAGCCGCGCCGTCGCATCTTGCGAACGGTCGTCCACGCCGACGATTTCCAGCCGCGGATAATCGAGCGTAGCGAGCGTCCGAAGCGCGGCAGGAAGCTTTTCTTCCTCGTCCCGCGCCGCAAAAAGCAGCGAAACAGCGGGGCAATCCGCGTCCTCTGCAGGTTCGAAATTCTTGATCCAAGGAAGTTTTGACGCGCCGTAGGCGGAGCGCAGGCCGTGAAGCAACCAAAAAGCCGCAACGCATAAGAAAAAAACAAGTCCAAAAGTGTGCATCAAAATTGGTGTCGAACGTCGGCCTCGGGTTATCCTAGCATGTAATGCCAGGAACCCTTGCGATCATCGGTGCGGGACGCGTCGGACGCGCGCTTGGCCGGCGCCTCCGCGAGCTGGGATGGAAAATCGGCGCGGTCGTGACGCGGACCGAACCAAGCGCCCGCAAAGCCGTTCGCTCCATCGGAGCGGGACACGCGCACGCGTTTATCACGCGCCAGGTCCTTCTGACTCAGGTCATTTTGATCGCCACGCCGGACCAGGAAGTGATGGAAGTTGCGCAAGAGCTGGCGCGCATCGGCGCGGAAGAGCTACGCGGCAAAATCGTTCTGCACACCAGCGGGGCGTTGTGTTCGAGTGTTCTCGATCCGGTTAGGCATTGCGGGGCATCCGCCGGTTCCATGCATCCGTTGCAAACATTCAGCGGCGTGGGAGTGCCGCCGCTCGAAGGAAAAGTTTTTGCGATCGAAGGCGATAGCGCCGCGGTGCGCGTCGCCCGCCAGATTGCGCGCGGGATGGGCGCGGTCCCCGTGCTTATCGAAGGTTCGAAGAAGCCGCTCTATCACGCGGCGGGGGCGCTGGCAGCGGGGAGCGTGTTAGCCTTGATGGAAGCCGCCACGCGTCTGATGACCGCGGCTGGAATCAGGCGGCGCGAAGCAATTTTGGCGCTACTGCAACTGACGCGGCAAGTGCTCGAAAATTTCGAGCGGCTTGGCCCGCGCGCGGCGTGGACGGGACCGCTCTCCCGCGGGGATTATAGTGTTGTGGCATCGCACCTGGAGGCGATGAAGGATTTGCCGCCGGAGATGGCGCAGGCTTACGAAGCGGTGAACCGTCTGGCCGCGCTGGTGCTGGCGCAGGATTCGGCGCAGATGCAGGCGGAGCTGGAAAAAGTGGCGGGAAACAAAAAACCAAAAGCAAAAGTGACGGGGGGATGCGCGTGAAGCGACTGCAGATTGCCATGGAAAGCACGACGCTGGCGAATGGATTGAAAGTGGTCATCGCGCCGGACACGACCGCGCCGGTGGTGACCATCGGCGTGTATTACAAGATCGGATTCCGGCTCGAGCCGCGCGGGCGCAGCGGCTTTGCGCATCTTTTCGAGCACATGATGTTTCAAGGCTCGGCAAACGCACCGAAAATGCAGCACATCAAGCTGATCAATTCGAGCGGCGGCGTACTGAACGGCTCGACGCACTACAACGTTACGAATTATTACGAAGCGGTGCCCTCGAACGCTCTCGAGCGCGTGCTGTGGCTCGAAGCGGACCGCATGCGCGCGCTGAAAGTGGACGACGAAAATTTGCGCAACCAGCGCGATGTGGTGAAAGAAGAAGTGCGCGTGAACGTGCTGAACCAGCCCTACGGCGGATTTCCGTGGCTGGATTTGCCGCCGGTGGCGTTTCGCAACTGGGCGAATTCGCACAATTTTTACGGCGACTTCACGGATCTCGACGCGGCCGACCTCGCCGATGTTTTTGCGTTCTTCAAAACCTACTACGTGCCGAACAATGCCGTCCTGCTGATGCTCGGAGACGTGAAGCCGGAAGAAGGATTTGCGCTGGCGAAAAAACTATTCGCCGATATTCCCGCCGGTGCACCGCCGCCGTTCGCCGACCCCGCCGAACCGGAGCAGAACGAAGAGCGGCGCGGCGAAGTCGAGGAAAAATTCGGGACGCTGCCCGCGATGGCCATCGGATATGTCGTGCCGAAGCGGCGTACCGCGGACTGGTGTGCGATGGCGCTGCTCGATCAGGCGCTGCATGGCGGGCGCGCGGGAAAACTTTACCGCGAACTCGTGCTCGAAAAGCAAATTGCCGTCGAACTCGACGGCGGCATTGACGATATTTTCGGCTACAACGGCCCGACGCAGATGGTGACACGCATTTTGCACAAGCCGGAGTATTCGAGCGAACAGACGCTGGCCGCGTTCGATGAAGTGATCCGCGAGATTCAGGAAAACGGCATCAGCGAAGACGAGCTGGCGCAATTGAAAGTGAAATGGGAATCGGATTATTTCTCGCTGCTCGAAGGCGGCCACGGCGGCATGCCGCGCTACGGCTTGATGCACTTGCTGGCTTGTTTCACGCTTTTCGATGGCGAGCCGCAATTGGTGAATTCGATTCTCGATGGATTTCTTGCCGTTAAACGCGAAGAAATTCAGGCGGCCGCGCAGAAATATTTGCGCAAGGAAAAGCGCGCCATCGTGTTCCGGCGGCCCGTTGCGGCGGGCGTGCCCGCAAGCGAAAAGGAGGCTGCGTAATGGCGACGCGCGCAGTGGAGGTCAACAACGCGGTTCCCGCGCTCGCTCCCGAACGGCAAGTGACGTGGCCGAATCGGAAGCGAGCGAAGCTCTCAAACGGCCTGGAAGTGATTCTCGTGGAATCGCACACCATTCCGAAATTTCATGGCGAACTGTTTTTCCGTTCCGGCAACGCCGCGGCCATCGAGCGCGGCACGGGGCTTGCGGAGATGACGGCGACCGTGGTGCGAACGGGCACCACCAAGCGCGCGAGCCGGCAGATTGAAGAGGATCTGCGGCGGATTGGCGCGGACCTGGCTTCGAGCGCGGGCGCGGATACGAGCGTGATTTCGTTTGCCGGGCTTTCTGAATTTTCCGAACCGCTGCTCGGCCTAGTCGACGAACTGGCCCGGGAAGCGGCATTTCCGGAAGCCGAATTCGAGCGCGAACGCCGGCAGAAACTGGAAGAGGTCAAGCTGGAGCGCACGGAGCCCGGATTCCTGGCTGGCGAACGGCTGCGCAAAGTTTTGTTTGGCGCGCATCCTTACGCGCAGGTTTCTCCGAGCGAAGAGCAGGTCGCCGCGTACAAGCGCGACGATTTGACCGGCGTTTACCGCGATTTCTACACCCCGGAAAATGGCTTGCTGCTGCTCGTCGGCGATTTTCAGCCGGACGCGATGCTGAAGAGCGCCGAAAAAGTGTTTGGCGCGTGGCGCGGCAAAAAGCCGGAGGCGAGCGTGTATCCTGCGCCGGCCAATCCGCGGGGACGGCGCGTTTATTTGGTGCATCTGCCCGGTGCGGTGCAGACGCAGATTCTCGCGGGCTGCCACGCGATCACCCGGAAGCATCCAGACTGGGTGAAGCTGGGCCTGACGAATAGTTTGTACGGCGGCGCGTTCAATTCGCGGTTGGTGATGAATATCCGCGAAGACAAGGGATATACCTACAGTCCGCGAAGCGGCGTCAATGCGCTGCGGCACTACGGGTATTTCTCTGTTTCGGCCGCGGTGCGCAACAACGTGGTGGCCGCGTCTCTCACGGAGATTTTCTACGAAATGGACAAACTGCGCTCCGTTCCGGTTCCGGAAGCCGAATTAGCCGATGCACAGAATTATTTGAGCGGCGTGTTTTCCATGGGCCTCGCGACACAAAACGGTTTGCTCTCGCAGATCGCCGTGGTCGCGCTAAACGAATTGCCCGAAGATTATCTCGAGACCTATCGCGCCAAGGTGCGCGCGCTAACGCCAGCGGATTTGCTCGAAACGGCGCGCAAATATCTCGATTCAGCGAACATGCAAATCGTGGTGGTCGGCGACCGCGCGCAAATCGAATCGCAAGCCGCTCTTTTCGGCGACCTCGAAGTCTTCGACGCCCAAGGCAAGCGGCTGAGCTAAGCTGGTCAACGGATCTAATTGTTGATTTATAGATATCATTGTTGCATTATCATTCCGTTATGACCTGGCGGTTTGTCGTACGACTGTCTCTTATCATCCTCGCCCTCTGCGCGATTTCCCCGGGGCTTGCCGCGAAGAAGAAGCCGCCCGCGGCGCCGATCAATCTGAATACGGCGACATCGGATCAACTGCAGGAGGTGCCGGGGATTGGGCCAGCGACGGCGGAGAAAATTTTGCAGATGCGCAAGGCGTATGGGCCGTTCAAAAGCGTAGATGATTTGCGCGCGATTCGCGGTATTGGGCCGAAGCGCCTCGAAAAAATGCGCAAGTATTTGACCGTGGGGAAATCAGCAGCGGCGAGGAGCGTTCGGCCCCGGCCGAACGCTGCGTCCGCCAACGGCCACGCGGCCTCTCCTTAGCTATCCGCAGAAAAATCGGGCCAGGCCCTGGCGCTCGAAGAAAAACCGCCCTTAGTTCGCAGTCAGGCTGTGTACCTCCGCGATGTAGCCGCCCGGGAATTCCAGGATCGCCGTGGTGCGTCCAGTCGTCGTGAACGGTTCAAATAAAATCTTCGCTCCAGCGGCTTTGGCCTTTTCCAGCGTCGCGTGAATGTCCTGGACCTGGTACCCCATCACTTCGCGGCCGAACTGATATGGAAGATGACCGTCCGTCACCATGACCTGCATCTTGCCGAACAGCGAAGTTATACGTATGCGGCGGTAGGTTTGGCCCGGGCGTCCGATTTCGCCCGCGTCGGCGTGCTTGTCGTCAGAGACCACACGGCCTTGAGAGAACCGCAGGAAGCCATGGACGAAGTTTTCGGCTTCGTCGTTCGACAAATAGACACGGTTGTCTGGAATCGTTTCGAGCGGCGCGTACGAAGGCGGCGTGAAATGCCAATAGAGTTGCATTTTGACCCCGCCCGGCCACTGGATCACGGAATCGATCCCAATCGGATCCTTGAACGGTTCGACGATAACCTCCGCGCCAGCCGCGCGGGCGGCCCTGACGGCCTCGTCCATTCCGGTTACCAGGTATCCGGTGCGCTCCTCCCCGAACGGAAACGGGATCGGTGTCTGGAACGCGAAGACGGATAGCGTCCCTACGGGCGTCCATACATACTGAAACTCGGCGCTGCTTGGAACCGGCAAAACGTTTGTCACGGACGGCTTGGATGCGTGGCCACCGAATGTGGCGACGAAGCTTTTGACGAAAGCGTCCAAATCGGCGGGAGCGACGTACACGTGGGTCGAATCGTATTGCGCTCCTACTGCGACAACTGGCTCGCGCGCAGGCGCGTTCTGGTCGCCGGCGGCGGACGCCGCGCATGGAACCAGTAAGCAGGCCGCAAGAGCCAACGCCTGGACGAAGGCCATCGCGTTTTTTCCAACTAACACATTCATGTGCCTGAGCCCCTTCCGATTCTTCCGCGCGGAAATGCCAACGCGCGGGCTTCGTCGCTAGATTTCCCTACAAAGTCTGGTGTGTCATCCGCGCGGGCGCTTCGATGCGCAGGGGGACCTGATCGGCGATGCGGATGCCGTAGCCCTCGAGAGCGACTACCTTTTTGGGATGATTGGTGAGGACGCGAATGTCTTTTAGCCCGAGGTCGATCAGGATTTGCGCGCCGATGCCGCTTTCGTGCTGAACCATGCGCTGGCGGGCAGGCTCACGATCGAGCTGGCCGCGTTTGTGAATATGGATTTGCGGCAAGACGCCGGGCGTTTCAGGCGTATCGACGCTAAAGCCGCGGCCGGTGTGATGAAGATAGAGGAAGACGCCGCGGTCTTCCTTGGCGATGGAGGCGAGCGAGCGGGCGACTAGCTCGGTGCAATCGCATGCCGTCGCGCCGAAGACATCGCCGGTGAGGCAATGCGAATGAACACGGACGAGAGCGGGCGTATCGCCTTCGAGGCTGCCGCGCACTAATGCGATGTGCTGATCGTGGTCAACGTCGCTGGCGTAGGCGATCATGCGGAAATCGCCGTAGCGCGTGGGAAGAATGGCTTCGGCGACGCGGCGAACGTAGCGTTCATGCTGCATGCGGTAGCGGATCAAGTCCGCGACCGTGAGCATTTTCAGATTGTGCTGTTTGCAAAATTCCTGGAGCTGCGGCACGCGGGCCATGGTGCCGTCTTCATTCATGATTTCACAGATGACGCCGCTGGCGTTGAGTCCGGCGATGCGCGACAGGTCGACGCTGGCTTCGGTTTGGCCGGCGCGGACCAGGACGCCGCCATTGCGGGCGCGAAGCGGGAAGATGTGGCCGGGGCGGGCGAGATCCTGCGGGCGAGTTTTCGGGTCGATAGCAGTGAGAATGGTGATGGCGCGATCGGAGGCGCTAATGCCGGTGGTGACGCCGAGCCGGCCGTCGATGGCTTCGCAGAAGGCGGTGCCGTGGACGGAAGTGTTGATGGGCGACATGAGCGGGAGATGAAGCTCGTCGCAGCGCTGCTCGGTGAGCGCGAGGCAGATGAGGCCGCGGCCGAACTTGGCCATGAAGTTGATCGCTTCGGGCGTGATTTTTTCGGCGGCCATGGTGAGGTCGCCTTCGTTTTCACGGTCTTCGTCGTCGACCAGGACGATCATGCGGCCCTGGCGAATGTCTTCGACGGCTTCTTCGACGGTGGCGAAATAGGATGGGTCGTTAGTCATATCAGTTTCTGGCCGAATTCTGGTCGAGCAATTTCAGCAGTCAGGTAGAAGAGACAGACTGAAGTCTGTCCCACTCTTCGGCTCCCGCGTCACCTTCCCCTGCTAGTTTAGCGAATTTGATGAAAGGAAAGCCATTCAAGTCACCAGACGTTTCGGGGCGTTCGACGGCGGTCGCTAGTGATTGGATTTCTGGGATGGCGTCGCCATACCCCCCCATTTTTGTGAGGCATTTGGAATGGATTGATTCTAAATCGCTTGCATGCATTCTCAATTTGAGGCGGTTTGTAATCGACAGAAAACAAAAGATTTGTTTGCTCTCTGTTTTGCTCTCTGACTGCTCTGTGAGAGAGCAGTTTGCTTCCTGAAGGAGCATTGTGCTCCCAGGGCGAAGCACCCCCGGAGCCGGTGGGGGCCCGTAGCGGCGCTATGCTGCCCCTCTATAGTGATCGGGAGGATGCAGGCGCTCAACTTTAGCTGGGAGTGTGCAGGGGGTGCCGGAAAAGAAAAAAGCGGCCTTTCGGCCGCCACTGTCGATACCAATTTGCAAGTTCATTTATAGCAAAGGGCAGGCCCATCCGTCAAGAAAAATCAGAAGGCAAAACTGCGAATGTAGATCGAGCGGCTTCGACAAGCGATGCCAGGGGCTATCCTC
This sequence comes from uncultured Acidobacteriota bacterium, assembly GCA_963715795.1. GTDB lineage: Bacteria > Acidobacteriota > Terriglobia > Acidiferrales > UBA7541 > Acidiferrum. The sequence continues at coordinate 251,733 of OY970275.1, forward strand.
CGACCCTGGGATGGGCAGACATGGCCCACACGGTTCCTCGCGGTGCGTCCGGCGAAAGCCGGACTGCTAAAGCATCCGCAGCGGGGCGGGAAGGATGCCGGCGAGAGAAAACTTGCCGGGGCCGGCGAGCAAGAGGCCAAAAGACAGGAGAAATTCGGTGAGGGCGTATTCCATGCCGCCGTGGCTGACGTCGTAGCCGTGGTGGATATGGACCATCAAGATGGCACCAGCCATGACGATAACGACGCAGACGGCGCCAACACGGAGGAACGCGCCGAGCAGGATGGCGATGCCGCCCGCAAATTGGGCGAGACCGACGAGATAGCCAACGATGTCCGGGGCCTTCATGAACGCGGCGAAATTGTGTGGGCCGGGGCCACCGAAGGCGCCGAAGAGGATGGCGGCGCCGTGGTAGATGAAGGGGAGGGAGCAGGCCAGGCGCATGATCAGGAGCTCGAGGTTAAGTTCGCGCGAACCGCCGGAGGTGAAGGTGTTGCCGGTGCCCATGTGGGCCTCCTCAAATTGGATGGAGATTGTGTATCAAAAAGCGCGGGTAAATGACAAGAAATTTTCTGGAAGTCGCCGGAGATGGCTGGAATGGGAATGGAAGCTACTGCGGCAAGAGGTGAGGCGGCTCGATTTGCTTCTTCTGGCGAGCTTCGGCGTTGAGTAGGACGCCCCCCGCAATAATAAGCAACATGCCCACGGGACTGTACCCGGGCGCACGAACAATGAAATAAAGTCCAAAAAGGTCACAAATTGCGGCCAGCCACCATAACAATGACCGTTTCGGGTTGGCCGTGCCTTGAAGAAGTTCGAACATACGAGTTGACCGCATCGTATCGTAACTGCTGTTATGACGTCGATTGAATTGCAGAAATACTACGGGCGGAAACAAAAAGGGCGTCCTGGCTTGCGCCGTGGACGCCCTTTGGATTGAGGTATTGGGCTAGCTGGTAAAGCTGCCGAACATCCCGGAACGTGCATGCAGTGGCGCAGCATGCTGCGCCACTACACGGGAGCACAGGCTGAAGCCTGTGCCACTGGATTTAGTACATGCCGCCCATGCCGCCGGCGCCTGGAGGGCCGCCTGCAGCCGCTGCAGCCTTCTCTTCCTTGATTTCAGCGATGAGAGCTTCGGTCGTGAGCATGAGGCCCGCGATGGAAGCTGCGTTTTGGAGCGCCAAACGGGTGACCTTAGCCGGGTCGATAACGCCCATCTTGACCATGTCGCCGTACTCGCCGGTCTCGGCGTTGAAGCCGAAGTTTTCTTCCTTGGACTCGCGGATCTTGCCGATCACAACGGCGCCTTCGTGGCCGGCGTTGAGAGCGATCTGGCGGGAAGGCTCTTCGAGAGCGCGACGCACGATGCCTGCGCCAACTGCTTCGTCATCGTGCAGCTTGAGCTTCTCGACTGCCGCGATGCAGCGGAGCAGAGCGGAACCGCCGCCCGCAACGATGCCTTCTTCGACAGCCGCTCGGGTGGCGTGCATAGCGTCCTCGACACGCGCCTTTTTTTCTTTGAGTTCGGTTTCCGTGGCCGCGCCGACTTTAATGACGGCCACGCCGCCGACGAGCTTGGCAAGGCGCTCCTGAAGCTTTTCCTTGTCGTAGTCGCTGGTGGTGTTTTCGACCTGGGAGCGAATCTGCTTCACACGGCCTTCGATGTCCGCGGACTTGCCGGCGCCTTCGATGATCGTGGTGTTGTCCTTGTCGATGGTGATTTTCTTGGCGCGGCCGAGATCCTCGAGCTTCACGTTTTCGAGCTTGATGCCGAGGTCTTCGGTGATGGCCTTGCCGCCGGTGAGCGTGGCAATGTCTTCGAGCATCGCTTTGCGGCGGTCGCCAAAGCCAGGGGCCTTGACGGCAGCGCACTGCAGCGTGCCGCGCAGCTTGTTGACGACCAACGTCGCAAGCGCTTCGCCTTCGATATCCTCAGCGACGATCAAGAGGGGTTTGCCCATCTTGGCGGTCTGCTCGAGCAGCGGGAGCAGGTCCTTCATCGAGGAGATTTTCTTTTCGTGGATCAGAATGCGAACGTCTTCGAGGACGCATTCCATGCGGTCGGGGTCGGTGATGAAGTAGGGCGAGAGGTAGCCGCGGTCAAACTGCATGCCTTCGACCACTTCAAGGGTGGTTTCCATCGTCTTGGATTCCTCGACGGTGATGACGCCATCCTTGCCGACCTTCTTCATGGCTTCGGCGATGATGCCGCCGATTTGCTTGTCGTTGTTGGCGGAAATGGTGCCAACCTGGGCGATCATGTCGCCCTTGACGTCCTTGTGGAGCTTCTTGATCTCTTCGACGGCCACTTCGACGGCGCGTTCGATGCCGCGCTTGAGAGCGGTCGGGCTGGCACCTGCGGCCACAGTCTTGACGCCCTCGCGGAAGATAGCCTGCGCGAGCACGGTGGCGGTGGTGGTGCCATCGCCGGCGACGTCGGACGTCTTCGAGGCGACTTCACGAACCATCTGCGCGCCCATGTTCTCGAGCGGGTCTTGAAGTTCGATTTCCTTGGCTACGGTCACGCCGTCCTTGGTGATGATCGGCGCGCCGAACTTCTTTTCGATCACCGCGTTGCGGCCCTTGGGGCCGAGGGTGATCTTCACTGCATCGGCGAGGATGTTCACGCCACGTAGAATCGATTGGCGGGACGCCTCACCTGTTACAATCTGCTTCGCCATCTGGTATTTCCTCCTGATTTCTTCTGCGAACTGTTCGTGCTTACTGCAAAACTTTGAAGAGAACTGCGCCGGTCTAAAGACCGGCCACTACAACTGCCAACTGACGGGCTACTACTGCCGAACTGACGGGTTAAAGCCCGTCGCTACGGCTGCCGTACTACAGCTGCGACTGCGAGTGTTTACTTCTTGGCGGCTTTGGCGGCGCCGCTTAGCTTGGCCAGGATCTCTTCTTCGCGAAGGATGAGGTACTCTTCGTCCTCGATTTTGATTTCCGTGCCGCTGTACTTGCCGAAGAGAACGCGGTCGCCTGGTTTCACGTCGAGCGGGATCAATTCGCCTTTTTCGCGCTTACCGGCGCCAACGGCGATGATTTCGCCCTCCATGGGCTTTTCTTTTGCGGAGTCAGGGATGATGATGCCACCCTTGACGGTTTCCTTTTCTTCAATGCGCTTCACGATAACGCGGTCGTGGAGCGGGGTCAGATTCACTGCCATCTTGGAAGAACCTCCATAGTTGATCTTACGGTTTGAACAGAGACCGGGAGCACAGAAGGGGAATTAGCACTCCTCGCAGTCGACTGCTAATATAGCAGAAAAGTGCTGCATGTCAAGGATTTAGCGGACAGATGGGTGGGGCGGCTGTGGATTTTTCAGACAACTAAGCCGTTTATTTGTATTAGGTTAGGTGGTGCAAGAAAAATACGACACTTGGCGATTGTAGTGCTCCTAGGGGCGACGTAGAATCGTTTTCTCGAGGTTTGGATGGGAGCTCTCGTCTATATCCGGCTGATTGGTTTCACTGCAGGTACGCTGCTGCAGCTTTTCTGGATGGTTGTGATTCTCGGCTACCGCCGCCAAAGAAACTTTGAGCGCGTATTTTTCTTTTTGTGCCTGGCTCTGTTTTTCTTCTACAGCGGATCGCTATTGGCGCTGAATGCGCAGATTTATTATCAAGTTGAACCCCCGGCCGTCCAGTCGTTTGCGGCGATTTTATTGCTAACTGGTCTAAGTTTTGTGCCACCCCTCCTAGTCCATCTGCATATCGAGTTTGCCGAAACGAGGGGCATGCTAGGGAGTCCCACTGCCAAACGACTCTTTCTCGTCACGATGTACGCGCCAGTTCTTTATTTTGGTCTGCACCTCTATCCATTGCTGACCCAGTCTGCTGCGTTCAATTTTCTGGTTCCAGGAGGAAACCTGGGAAAGCCATACGGCTTATTCTTGGCGGTTTCAATGCTGACAAGCAGTTGGTGGGAGTTTCGCTTCGCCAACCGCGCTCCGGATCGGCCTCAGAGAATGTTTCACGGGTATACCACCGCGATCCTGGTCGTGGGCGCTGCGCTGGTGCTCTATCTCCATGGATTTGGCGGAACGGTTTCCGAGTCCCTGGCAGCGGGTATTACTGTTACGCTTGCGCTGTGCGCCCTCTTTCCGTCCGCTCTTCTCATTTACTTAGTCTTTCGTTACAACTTCCTGCAGATTGGGCGTCAGACCAACCTTGTGTATGCGGTATCAGCAACATTTTTGGCATTGTTGTACCTGAGTTTAGTTCGTCGAGTGAGCGTCTGGCTTGAGCCCGCGCTCCCACCAGAGGCTTCCGCGTCCATTCTTCTGTTCTTCCTTGTGATTTTCATCGAACCTTTGCAGCGAGTGCTCGGCAAGAATCTTCGAGAGACTGTGCACAAGGAAATGGACCGCGTCCAACGAGTGGCGGCAGAGATTCAAGCCGAAGCTCGGCAAGGACATCTTGCCAAACTTGCGGAGCGAGCAGGTAGGCGGATACAAGAGGAATTCGAGCTGTCCGAAGCCCGGCTGGTGTTGGCGAATGCCCCGGCGGCGCAAGATCTAGGCGCCCACTCCGACGAAGATGGCAAGACGATATTCCCAGTTGAGCAGGGAGACAGATCTTTCGGAGTCCTGCGAGTTAAGCCGCATGGTGCGGGGCTATCGGGTGAAACGCGGGCGGCGCTGGAGTTTTTGTGCGAGCAGTTGCCGGGGGCCCTGGAATTGTGCCGGTTGATTGAGGAGAAATTGCAGTTGGAAAGGGAATTGGCGGAGAGGGAGCGGTTGGCGGTGCTGGGGCAGATGGCGGCTAGTATCTCGCATAATCTGAAGAATCCGCTGGGGTCGATCAAGACCATTTTGCAGGTGCAACTGGAGAGTGCGGAATTGCCGGAGTCGATTCGACGGGAAACGAAGATGGTGTTGGAGGAGATTGGGCGATTGTCGGCGAAGCTGAACCAGTTGCTGCAATTTAGCAGGCCCGCGATTCGCGGAGGAGCTGTGGCGGGTACATGCGATGCGCGTGCGGTGGCGGCGGAGGTCGGCGGAGTTTTGCGGCATGAAGCGGAGCGACGCGGCGTCGCGTTTGATGTCGAGGTCGCGGCGGGCGGTGCGAAATTGGCGGCTAGCTCGGAAGCGGTGAGCGAGATTTTGTCGAATCTTGTGGTGAATGCGCTGGAGGCGACGGCGCGCGGCGGTCGTGTGAAGGTGAGCGGCTCGGCAAATGGCGATGGGTTTTTGTTTGAGGTGGAGGATGACGGGCCTGGTGTACCGGAGAACGTGCGCGAGAAAATTTTGCAGCCGTTTTTTACGACGAAAACGCAAGGGACGGGACTTGGCTTGGCGATTGTGGCGAGGCGAGTTGCGGAGTTTGGAGGGAAGTTGGATTGGGAGAGCCCGGTCAAGGATGGCAAGGGGACACGGTTTGAAGTGATGATGCCGATGAAAGATGCAAGTAGATAGCGGAGCGAAACGACGAGCCTGCGAAAAAACAATGTTGCGCGATGGCTCGCGTTTTTCTTAACACAGAGGTCACAGAGTGCACGGAGAGTTGGGATGAAAACGATATTGATCGTGGATGATGAACCGGCGGCGCGGTATGGATTGCGGCGAGCGCTGGAGGCGAAATACCGAGTGGCGGAGGCGGAGTCCGCGGAAGCGGCGCGCGGTGCCTTGAACACCGAGCAGCCGGACTTGGTACTACTGGATGTGGTGTTGCCGGGGCAGAGCGGTTTGGAGTTTTTGCGGTGGATGCGCGAACAGGGAAGCGAATTGCCTGTATTGATGGTTTCGGCGCTGGATACGGCGAAGACGGCGGTCGAAGCTTTGCAGCTTGGCGCGGCGGATTATCTGGTGAAGGGATTCGAATTAGAGGAGTTGCGACAGCGCGTAGCGAATCTTTTGAAATTGGCGACGCTGGAAAAAGAGAATGATTCGTTGCGCCGGCGCATGGCGACGGAGGGGCAGTTCGGCCAGATGATCGGGCGGACTGCCGAAATGCGACGGGCGTTTGGGATGGCGGATCGCGTGGCTTCGGCGGATTCGACCGTGCTGATTCTGGGCGAGAGCGGCACCGGAAAAGATTTGATGGCGCAGGAGATTCATGCGCGCTCGCCACGCGCGGGGAAGGCGTACGTGGCGGTGAATTGCGCGGCGTTGCCGGAGACTTTGATCGAGTCGGAATTGTTTGGGTACGAGCGCGGAGCGTTTACGGGGGCGGCGCAGCAGAAGAAAGGGAAGTTCGAGCTGGCTTCGGGCGGAACGCTGTTCCTGGACGAGATTGGGGACATGAATCCGGTGACGCAGGCGAAAGTGCTGCGGGCGCTGGAGAACCGCACGATCGAACGATTGGGCGGGACGCAGACGATTCCGGTCGATGTGCGGGTGATTAGCGCGACGCACCGGAATTTGGCGGCGGAAATTCGCGCGGGCAAATTCCGCGAGGATTTATTTTACCGGTTGCGCGTGGTGACGATCGAGTTGCCGCCACTGCGGGCGCATAAGCAGGACATTCCCGTGCTCGCGGAAGCGTTTTTGCAGGTGCATGGCACGAGGCTGGGGCGCACGGCGCGGCTCACGCGCGAAGCAGCAGCGGCGATCGAACGCTATGACTGGCCGGGAAATGTGCGCGAATTGAAAAATGCGCTGGAACGCAGCCTGGTGCTTTGCCGTACGGATGAGATTGGCGTGGAGGATTTGCCGCAGGAAGTGGTGAGCGGGGAAGAGACGCTGCACAAGAATTCGAACGGCGCGAGCGAAAATGGATTTGGAGAGAAAGATTTTCGCGAGGCGAAGCGAAAGTTTGAGGTCGCCTATATTACGAAACAGCTCGTGGAGCACCGATGGAATGTGTCGAAAACCGCGGCGACGATTGGTTTGCACCGGCAGAGTTTGCAGGAGAAATTGCGTGAATTGGGAATCCGGCGGCCGGGGCGGGAAATGCCGGAAGAAGAATGAATAACGCAGAGCCACAGAGGGCGCAGAGAAGAAGGATCGCGGCGTATGTGCTGGCGGGCGGCGGAAGCACGCGATTTGGGAGGGACAAGGCGCTCGTGGAGTTCGCGAACAAGCCGATGCTCGCGCGTGCGCTCGAGTTGATGCGGAGCTTGGAGCAAGACGTGAAGATCGTTGCCGCGCCTGGAAAATACGCGGATTTCGGAGCGGAAATTGTGGAGGATCGCTGGACGGGTGAAGGGCCGCTAGGTGGAATTGTGACGGCCTTGCTGCACACGCAAGAAAACTCGCCGGTGCGCGAATGGAACCTGATTGTGAGCTGCGACATGCCGTTTTTGACGGCGGAATGGCTGAAGTATGTGTGCGAGCGAGCGGAGAAGAGCGCGGCGCAAGTTGTCGTTCCTCATTCGGCGCAGGGGCCGGAGCCGCTGTGCGCGTGCTGGCGGACTGACGCGGTGGAAATTTTGCGCGCGGCGTTCGAACGCGGCGTTCGAAAAGTGACGCAGGGCATTTCACTCCTGCGCGCGGAAGTTCTTGACGAGCGAGACTGGAAACGATTTGATAGCGCAGGGCGGCTATTCTGGAACATGAATACGGCGGCGGACTATGAAGAAGCACGCCGGATTGTGGAAGGGGAACGGAAATAGCAGGCTGCGAGGGTCGAGGGTTCGCGGATGACGAGCGCGGCCGGTGGCGGACACTGACGATGACGGAATTGATCGGAACCAAGAAAAGCAGCGAAGGCAAGGCCGAAGACTTTTTCGAGTTTCGCGACGTTTGCAAATCGTTCGACGATAACGCCGTGCTGAAAAACGTGAGCTTCACCGTGAAGCGCGGCGAGACCTGCGTGATCATGGGGCGCAGCGGCGTGGGAAAGTCCGTTTCGCTGAAGCACATCATGGGATTTATGAAGGCGGATTCAGGACGGATCTTGGTGGACGGCGAGGACGTAACCGATTTCAACGAACAGCAATTCGAAGAGGTGCGGCGCAAGGTGACGATGGTGTTTCAATCCGGCGCGCTCTTCGATTCGCTTACCGTCGCGGAGAACATCGCGTTTCCGCTCGAGAAACAGCCTGGGCTTGAAGACGAGGACATCGACGAATACGTTGTCAAGCTGGCGAAAATGCTGGAAGTCGAAGAGGTCCTCGATAAACTGCCGAGCGAATTGTCGACGGGGATGAAGCGCGCGGTGGCCATGGCGAGGGCTTTCGCGCAAAATCCAGAAGCTATTTTGTTTGACGAGCCGACCACGATGGTGGACCCGATCATGGCGGCGCACATGGGTGATTTGATTTTGCGGCTGAAGGAAGCGTTTCACCGCACCTCGATTGTGGTGACGCACGACACGCATCTGGCGAAAAAACTGGCCGATAGCGTAGTGTTTCTGCAAGAAGGGCGCGTCGCGTTCTTTGGGCCGTGGGACGGCTTTGAAAATTCGAAAGATCCCTTTCTCCATAACTTCCGCATGCAGGATGCGCTGATCCCAGCGCTGGACGTGACTCTGTGAATCAGGGCGCGGCCGGCTCTGCCGATCCCATCAAACAATTGCCCAAAACCATGGGCTTTTGGGACGTCTTGTTTTTCAATATTGCTACGGTCTTGGGTCCTCGCTGGATTGCCGCGGCTGCGCACAACGGCACATCTTCCATCAGCTTGTGGGTGCTCGCCGCCGTTTTCTTTTTTGTGCCGACCGCATTGGTCATCAACGAACTATCGTCGCGCTTTCCCAATGAGGGCGGGCTGTACGTGTGGTCGAAGGAAGCTTTCGGCGATTTTCATGGATTCGTGGCGGGATGGACGTACTGGATTTACACGGTTTTTTATTTTCCCGGATTATTGCTGGCCAGCGCGGCTATGAGCGGCTATGTGGCCGGTTCGCGGGGCGTGGCGCTTGCGCAGAGCACGACTTTTCTCATGGTGGGCTCGTTTGTTCTGTTGATTGTGGCCGTGGGGTTCAACATCGTGGGGATGAACGTGGGAAAGTGGCTGCAAAACGCGGGAGGAGTCTCGACGTATCTTCCGCTGCTGATGCTTACTGGCGTCGCAGCGGTCTTATGGTTCCATCACGGCTCGGTGACGCGGTTCACGATGGCGAACATGATGCCGCACTGGAGCTGGGACACGGTGAATTTTTGGTCGCAGATTGCGTTTGCATTTAGCGGGCTCGAACTGGTGTCCGCGATGAGCGACGAAATCAGAGATCCGCGGCGTACTCTGCCGCGCGCGGTCTTAGGCAGCGGCGCGATGATCGCGGCCATCTACATCCTGGGAACATTCGCGGTGCTGGCTCTGGCTCCCGCTGCCGAAGTGGATCCGAAGAGCGGCGTGTTTCAGGCCCTCACGCTGGGCTCGGCCGCTCTGCGCATTGGGTTTGTTGGCGTGCTGGCAGCGATGCTCGTCTCCGTTGGCAACGCAGGCGGCGTGGGAAGTACGGTCGCGGGGATTGCGCGCGTGCCGTTCGTCGTGGGGATTGACAAGTATCTCCCGGCGGCGTTCGGAAAAATCCATCCCAAGTGGAAGACGCCTTACGTTTCCATACTCGTGCAGGCGACGCTTTCCGCAATTGTGCTTCTGTTGAGCCAGGTGAAGGAAGACACGATGCGCGGCGCGTATCAGATTCTCGTGGACGCTGCGATCATCCTCTATTTCATTCCCTTCCTGTATATGTATGCTGCGGTGATCAAACTCGCGGGCCGCAAAGACCGGCGGGAGAATCCTCAAGCTGTCTTGATTCCCGGCGGAAAGTTCGGCGTATGGATTGCGGGAGGGCTCGGCTTTGCTGTCGTGTTGTGCGGAATTGCATTTTCGTTTATCCCGCCGGGAGAAGAAGCAAACAAAATATTGTTCGAAGCGAAGCTGGTAGGGGGAACTGTGGCCGCGGTCCTCGTCGGCCTGGTCCTCTATTGGCGCGGCGCCCGCACGAAAAGGGAAGAAACGCCGCAACGCGCGGCTTAATCCTACGGATCACCGGGGAAGTCGAGATCAAAGCCGTGACGAGAAAGCGTCTCCATCGTGATTGTTGAAGATGCCGCAGGCCTGCGCGCTTCGAGATAGCGCTCGACGTATTTGCCGAGGATGTCAGCTTCGAGGTTTACGGCGTCACCGGGTTGGCGGTCGCGGAGATTGGTGTGCTGGTAGGTGTAGGGAATGACTGCGATTTCCACTGTGAGCGGCTTTTTGTTCGGCGTCGCGAAATTGTGCCAGGCGGCGACGGTTAAGCTGATGCCGTCGATGGTGATCGAGCCTTTAGGAACAACGTAACGCGCAAAATCTTCGGGGACTTCCACGCCGAGCCACCAATTTTCGCTGTCGGGGGCTTCGCGATCGAGGCGGGTTATGCGGCCCGTACCGTCAACGTGCCCTTGCACGAAATGGCCGCCAAATTCTTTGCCCGCAGTGAGGGGCTGCTCGAGATTGACGCGCGAACCTTTTTTTAGGCTGCCATTTTTTGCGCCGAACGAGGTTTTGTGGATGGTTTCGCCGGAGAGATCGGCGGAGAAGTTTTCATTGCCGAGAGCTATGACGGTGAGGCAGCAGCCGTTTACCGCGATGCTGCTGGACACGGCGAGCGCAGGCGCGACGCTCGGCGCGTGGATGGTGACGCGGCCCGCGCCGGGCTTCAGTTCGAGGGATTCAATCGTCCCGAGATGTTCGATGATTCCAGTAAACACGGTTTTCTAAATTTGCCCGCCGCTTGGTTTTTCTCTTCGAGTGTACAGCATTTCTCTGGGAAGGCAGAAAGCACTGGACTAAGATTGAATGCGGCTGCGAGAATTATGGAGGTCCTGCCATGAAGGCCTGCCTGCTCAATGCTCCTGCGCGGATCGAAACGAATCCACTTCAGTTCACGGATGTGTCGGCGCCCGCGCCCGGGAAGGGCGAAATCCTGATTCGCGTGCGCGCTTGCGGCGTGTGCCGGACGGATTTGCATGTGATTGAAGGCGAATTGCCGCCGCGAAAATCGCCGGTGATTCCGGGGCATCAGGTGGTTGGCATTGTGGAGAAAGAAGGGGAGGGTTCGCACCGATTTGCTGTCGGAGCGCGCGTTGGCGTTGCGTGGCTGCACCATACGGACGGCGTTTGCGAATACTGCCGCAGAGGCGAAGAAAATCTTTGCGATAACCCGACGTTCACGGGCTACACGGTGAACGGCGGCTACGCGGAATACATTGTCGCGCCGGGAGATTTTGTATATGCGATTCCCGAAGGTTTTGCGGATGAACAGGCCGCGCCGCTGCTTTGCGCGGGCATTATCGGATTTCGCTGCTTGCGTCTTTCGGGGATCAAGGCGGGCGGACGGCTGGGATTTTATGGATTTGGCGCGGCGGCGCACGTGGCGATTCAGGTGGCGCGGCATTGGAACGTGACAGTGTATGCGTCCACGCGCGATGCTCGGCATCAGAAGCTGGCGCTCGAACTCGGCGCGAAGTGGGCGGGCGGAACGTTCGACGCGCCGCCGGAAAAGCTGGACGCTGCGATCGTGTTCGCGCCGGCGGGAGAGATTGTGCCCGCGGCGCTCGGGGCATTGCGCAAAGGCGGCGTGCTTGTTCTCGGCGGAATTCACATGAGCCCGATTCCGTCGTTCAGCTACGATTTGCTGTATCAAGAGCGCATGATTCGCAGCGTGGCGAACAACACGCGGAAGGACGGCGAGGATTTTCTGCGCATCGCGGCGGAGATTCCGGTCCAGATGCACACGCAGATTTTTCCGCTCAGTGAAGCGAATCGCGCATTGAATGCGTTGAAGAATGATGCCATCGAAGGCGCGGCCGTGCTGCGCGTCAGCGGGTAATCGCTGCTTGAATCCATGCGATTGGTAAGGTGTTTCCTCGTAGGGACACGATATATCGTGCCCCTACAGCCGCGGTTGCTTTTAAAGGTTGCGCCTATTTGTCGGCCGTGTGCGGCAAGTGGGCCTCGATGGCGATATCGGAACCGAAGGGTTGCGTGCGCAGCCGTTGCAGCGGCGGGAGAGTCAGATTTGGCGCGATGGCGAAGGGCACGCGCGTTTCGCCGGCGATTTTCGGCGCATAAAAGAGAAACAATTTGTGCACGATTCCGCCGGCGAGCGCGGCGCCGTTGAGCGTCGGGCCGGCTTCGAGAAGCACGCTGAGGATTTCGCGGCGGCCGAGTTCGGCGAGTACAGCTTCGAGACTGATTTGCCCCATGCGCGAATCGACGCTGAGGACTTCGACGCCGGCCCTTTCGAGCGCGCGAAGCCGCCGCGTGTTGGGGTGCCTTTGCGTGAAAACCAGAAGGTCGTCGTCCGCCGTCTGCGCGATGCGCGAGCGCGGAGAAAGCGTTAACCCTCCGTCAAGGATCACGCGCAGCAGCGGCCTGCGCCGCGGGAGGCCGCTGCGGTCGGTAAGCAGCGGATCATCAGCCTTGATTGTGCCGGTTCCCGTGAGCAGCGCATCCGCGGCGTGGCGCATGCGGTGAACTTCGGCGCGCGATTCTTCCGAAGAAACCCAGTTCGTCACTTTCTGCTTGCTGATTCTCTTGTGCAATTTATGGCGCTCGCGGGGAAGAGCGAGCTGGCCATCGAGCGTCAACGCGGATTTCAGCGTCACGAACGGTTTGCCGGTACGAATCCAGCAGGCGAAGGCTTCGTTCAGGCGATGAGCATCTTCTTCGCAAACGCCTGATTCCACTTCGATGCCCGCCGCACGCAATCGATCAAAGCCGCGGCCGGAGTTCACGGGATTGGGATCTTCCATGGCGGCCACAACGCGTTGCACGCCCGCCGCGATAATCGCTTCCGTGCATGGGCCGGTGCGGCCCGTGTGATTGCAGGGCTCGAGCGTGACGTACATCGTCGAGCCGCGCGCCTTTTCTCCGGCAGATTTTAGCGCGACGATTTCCGCGTGGTCGCGCCATTCGTATTGATGAAAACCTTCGCCGACGATTTCGCCGTCGCGCACGAGAATGCAGCCAACCATAGGATTGGGGCTCGCTAGGCCAACGCCTTTGCAGGCCAGGGCCAGCGCGTGTTCCATGAAGCGAGTGGCGTGAGCGTCCATTGTTTCGTCGAGAGTTTAATCGAAAAGAGAATTCGCGTAAGTCTCCGCGTCGAAGGGCACCATGTCGTTGATCTGCTCGCCGGTGCCGACAAAGCGGATGGGCAAGCCGAGTTCGCGGGCGATGGCCACGACAATGCCGCCCTTGGCGGTGCCGTCGAGTTTGGTGAGGATGATGCCCGTGACGGCGACCGTGGAAGTAAACTCACGCGCCTGCGCAAGACCGTTCTGTCCGGTGGTCGCGTCCAGCACGAGCAGCACATCGTGCGGCGCGCCGGGAATCACTTTCGCCGCGGTGCGCTTCATTTTTTCGAGCTCGGCCATTAGGTTGGATTTGGTGTGCAGACGGCCGGCGGTATCCACGATCACGGCGTCCGCGCCGCGTGCTTTCGCCGCCGTGACCGCATCGAAAACCACGGCGGCGGGATCGGCGCCGGACTTTTGCTTGATCACGTCAATTCCGTTGCGTTTCGCCCAGATTTCGAGCTGCTCGACGGCAGCGGCGCGAAAGGTGTCGGCCGCACAGAGCACGACGCTTAAGCCTTCTTGACGCAGGCGATTCGCGAGCTTGCCGATGCTGGTCGTTTTGCCCGCGCCGTTCACGCCAACAATAAAGATCACGCGCGGTCCGCTTCCATTGGGCGAGCCCGCCGGATTTTTGGCGGAAGCCGCTCCCATGCCGCCCACCGAAGTATCGCCCGCACCAGCGCCGTTCAACGTAAGGATGCGCACGATGTGCGATTTAATCTCGTTCTTGAGTTGGGCGGCGTCGGAGAGCGCGTGGCGATCGAGTTTTTCCCGCACGGCGTCGAGGATTTCGCGTGTCGGTTTCACGCCCAGGTCGGCGGAGAGCAGCGCCGTCTCGAGTTTCTTCAGCAGCGCAGGGTCGATCTTGCGTTCGCCGAGAAAAATGTTTTCGACGGACTCGGACAGCGCCGCTTTCGTCTTGCTGACCGAGGCTTTCAGCCGCTCGAGCAGCGACGGCTCGACCTTTTCCGGTTTTCCGAAGAGCGAAATCATGCGGTTGAGCGCTGTGAACGCAGCGCAACCTAAAATTGTAACAGAAGCGCGCGACACGAGCCCGCCGCGCTGGTCGTGCCTCGCTGCGAATGGCGGAAGAACGTCGTTTCGTATCAGACAGTGACTTCGACGGCGCTGAGGCGGAGCTTGCCGGCGTTGATGGCGGATTCGAGGGCGTTGACGACGACAGCGTCGAACTTTGAGCCAGTGAGGGACTTGATGCGGTTCAGCGCGAAGTCGATGTCCATCGCGGACTGATACGGGCGGTTTGTGGTCATGGCGTCGAGTGTGTCCGCGACGCCGATGATGCGCGCCATCATCGGGATTTGCTGGCCTTGCAAGCCGTACGGGTAGCCGCGGCCGTCGATGTGTTCGTGGTGCAGTTCGATGCCTGGCAGCATCTCTTTTAGTTGCGAAACGGGGCGCATGATATTGGCGCCTTTGACCGTGTGCTGCTTCATCAAATCGAATTCTTCCGGCGTCAATGCGCCTGGCTTTTTCAGCACACGGTCTTCGACGCCGATTTTGCCGACGTCGTGGAGCAAAGCGGCGACGCGCAGCTTATCCAACTCTTCGCTCGATAGCCCCAGCTCGCGCCCGATCAGCGTCGAATACTTGGCCACGCGGCCGGAGTGACCGCGCGTGTATGGATCCTTTTCGTCGATGGCCGCGGCGAGCATGCGAATCGAGCCGAGAAAGAGCTCGCGGTTTTCTTCCGCGGCTTCTTTCAGCCGCTCGATGTACTCCTCGATGTCGCTGGCCATTTTGTTGAAGTTTTCGGCCAGTTCGCTGATTTCCGAGGCGCCGCGAACGGGCGAGCGCTGATGAAATTCGCCGCGGCTGATGGCGCGCGAGGAAGCGGCCAGGCCGCGAATCGGCCCGCTGATGCCCACGGCAAAAAAGTAACCGAATAAAATGGCCACCAGAATGACGACGCTAACGAAGGCGAGCGCCTGGCGATTGAGTTCCGTCACGCCCGCGTCGGCTTGCGCCTCATCCAGGCTGCGTTCCGCAATCACCGCCCAGTTGTCTTCGGGCAGCGTGCTGTAGGTCCCAATCATCTCGACCGGGTGCTTTTTGTCACCCTCGGTAAAGCGAATCGTTTCCGTATTGCGCAGATCGGGCGGCAGCGCGCGTACCTGATCGACGAGCTTGCCGCTCGCTTGCGCGCCAGGCACGAAGTTTCTCGTATCCGGGTGTGCGACGATGTGCCCGGAATGGTCGATCACGAAGACCGTGCGGCCGCGCACGCTGGCGTCGCGCAAACGCTTTGAAATTGGCTCGAGCGAAACGACCGCGGCAAGCATGCCGGTAAAATTGCCATTCAAATCCTCGAGAGGTACCGCGAGGACGAATGCGGGCTGGTTATCGGGCGCGAGCGCCAGCGGATCGCTGCGAAACTTGACGGTGTGCAGTTCCTCGGACTGCATGCAAGTCACAAACGCGCGCTGCAGCGCCTTGGCCACGAAAGGATCCTGGTCCGCCTGGAAGTTGCCTTGCGAGGCCTTCGTGCCCTTGCCGGACTTGTCGACCGCCGTCAAATACACGAACGTGTCGCGGTTGCTTTCGACAAATTCCTGCAAGAGCCGCGTGACTTTTGGCTCGGCGGCGGGATCCTCGACATTGTCAATAAGCCCCGTCAGCGTCAAAATCTGGCGCTCGCTGAAGAGTTGCTGGGTCTGGTTGAACTCGAACTGGCGGATTTCCTGGGCCAGGGACCGCGTCAAGGCGGACTGCTGGACGCGCTCCGTGTCGACCAGCTTGTCCTGGCTGAGCTGCAGCACCTGCCGGTGGTAAAGGCCAATGGGCAGGGCGCTGACGAGCAACAGCGCGCCCAGGACGAGCCACAAAATGCGCACTCGTCCCTTACGCAGATTTTGCCAGGTGGATGAGCCGGGTTCCGTCATCACAACTCTCCATTTTAGGGGAACGGGGGATACAGCGGGGGCCGCGAATGGCGCGGCGTCGCGCATCTGCAACTGGAACCTTGGTACTAGTGAAGGCGCTCGAAGGGCGCGGAGGGACTTCGTTTAGACCCTCATTTTGCTTCGTGATTCCTGCTTCCCGGGCACCTGCTGTTTCCTTTATTCCCGCTTCAAGGGCCGCTCCATGATGCTGCGGATGGCGTCCCGGGGCGGCTTTCCGTGGTGCAGGATGGCCTCCACCTGCTCGGTTATGGGGAGTTCGACGCCCGTTTCCCGGGCAAGAGCCAGAAGCGCCCCGGCGGTGCCGACGCCTTCCGCAACCATTCTCATGCCTTCCAAAATGTCGTCCAATCGGCGGCCCTTACCAAGCTCGATGCCGACGTGGCGGTTCCGGCTCAGGGAGCCGGTGCAGGTCAGGACCAAATCGCCGAGGCCGGCGAGGCCGCTAAGGGTTTCCGGGCGCGCGCCCAAAGCAGCGCAGAGCCGCGCCATCTCCGCAAGGCCGCGCGTGATCAGGGCGGCCAGAGGATTCGAGCCTAGCCCAAGACCTTGGCAAACTCCCGCAGCGATGGCGATGACGTTTTTCATGGAGCCGGCAAGCTCGACACCCAGAACATCGTCGTTGGTATAGAGCCGAAAAGTGGGGCTGGAAAAGTCTTCCTGAAGTTCATTCGCGAGAGCGCTGTCGCGCGACGCAAGCACCACCGCAGTGGGTTGGCCGGCGGCTGCTTCTGCAGCGAACGACGGCCCGGAAAGAACGGCGATACGTGGCGGAAGATCCGGCCGATGATCTTTGGAAGTTCCTTCGGCCATGACGTCGGACATGATGTCCGCCAGGACTTCGCCAATCACTTCACTCATGCGCGCATGCGTGGCAGGCTCGAGCCCTTTCGTGGCGCTGACTAGCGCCGTGCCGCGGACAAGATGCGGCAAAACGCGCCGATAGACGCCGCGAGCATGAACCGCGGGAATCGCGCCGATCACGATTGCTGCGTTATGCAACGCCGCGGCCGGATCGTGCGTGATCTTCACGCTCTCCGGC
This sequence comes from uncultured Acidobacteriota bacterium, assembly GCA_963715795.1. Classification (GTDB taxonomy): domain Bacteria; phylum Acidobacteriota; class Terriglobia; order Acidiferrales; family UBA7541; genus Acidiferrum. The sequence continues at coordinate 268,659 of OY970275.1, forward strand.
AGTTTGTAGCCCGGGAGATACACCTTGTTCTCGCGATCGCGTTCGAGAGACTCTGCCAGGGCGGCATCGCGAACCCACAGAGAAATCTCGTGCGCCTTGTGCGTCCGGGAAAGCACGATCGCCAGCGCCGTGCCCCAGCTTCCGCCGCCAAGGATGGCGATGCGCCTCACGGCTCATCCTGTTTGTTCTTGCGAAAGGAAAATCTCGGCTCGTCGCCCTGCACCAAGCGCTGAATGTTGCCATCGTGCTTATAAATAATCAGTAGCGTCGCAGCTAGCGTCCCAAACGTGATCACGTGCGGCGGCGCGTGACGCGGCGCCCAGAAAAAATAGACCAGCAAGGGCATCGCGGCTGCCGCCGAAATCGACCCCAGCGAGACAAATCGCCAGTAAATCACGACCAGAACAAAAAGAATCAAAGCCCCCAGCGCCGCGAGCGGGCACAGCACCAGAAAAACGCCCAACGCGGTGGCCACGCCTTTGCCCCCGCGAAATCCCAGCCAGATGGGAAAGCAATGACCCAGAAGAACGCACAGGCCGGCGATCATCATCCATGTTGCGCTTTCGTTCGATAGCCGCATGGCCAAAAAAACCGCCAGCGCGCCTTTTCCTGTGTCCAGCAGCAGGGTCAAGATGCCCGCGAGAGGCCCGGCGGTGCGCGCGACATTGGTGGCGCCGATATTACCGCTGCCTACGCTGCGAATGTCGGCTCCGCCAAAGAGTTTGCTCAGCAGCAGCCCGAAGGGAATCGAGCCGAGGAGGTATGCGGCCACAGGAATGGAAGTGAGTATAGGGTTGAGTTCGACCATCGGTTCTAGGGCTCCGAAGTGAAGCGGAAGGTCGCAAGGGAAGTGTACTCGGCGCCGGAAGATTTCAGCCTGCTTTCGATGAGATGAAATTCGCGAGCCTTGCACGAACCAAACGCAAGTGTGGCGCGCTCCTCGATGGCCCCGCGCAGCTTTTCGTGCAGGCCGGGCGGTTCGAAGCGCGCCAGCGTCAGATGCGGCGTGAGCGCGCGCCCTTCACGCGCAAACCCTTGCGTTTCGAGGGCGCCGTCGACATCCGCGGCCAGCGTCGCCAGATTAGTCGAGGCCTGCACTCCCGCCCAGAGCACGCGAGGATGCGCGGCGTTCGGGAAAAATCCAAGCCCTTGGAACTGCAGCTCGACCGGAACGTCCGAGCGAATTTTCGCGAGCGCAGCACGAATCCCGTCAAGCTTCTCGGGAGCTGCTTCGCCGATAAATTTGAGCGTCACGTGCAGATTCTCCGGGCGCACCCAGCGGGCGCGCTTGTCCGCCAACTGCGCGGACAAAACGCGAAGGTCCTTCAGTAGTGCTGCCAGATTGTCTCGCACAGCGGCGGGAATCTCCAGCGCGACGAAGAGGCGCACGTTCAAGCTCGCTTGCTGGGCTGCTTGCCGTTGTAAAGGAAATGCACGCGGACCATATCCAGCGCGGCCTGCGACGCCTGCCAGCGCACGGCTTCGCGGTCGCCGGGGAAGCGCACGCCGCGTTCTTTCACGTCGCCGCCGTGCGCCAGCGCGATATGCACCGTGCCGACCGGCTTTTCTTCCGAGCCTCCGCCCGGCCCGGCAATTCCCGTGACGCCGACGCCCAAGGTGCTGCCCACGCGGCGGCGAATGCCGTCCGCGAGCGCCACCGCAACCTCCGCGCTGACCGCGCCCTTGGCTTGGATTAATTCCGCAGGCACGCCGGCCCACGCGGTCTTCAGTTCGTTGCTGTAGCAAACGACTCCGCCTAGAAAATACGAAGAGCTGCCCGCGATGCTCGTCAACCGCTGGGCCAAGAGCCCGCCCGTGCAACTTTCCGCCGCGGAAATCGTGGCGTTGTGCAGCGTCAGTTGTGCCGCAACCACCTCTTCGAGCGGCGAGCCATCCTGGCTGAAGATGCGGTCCGTGAGAGCAATCTCAAAACCCTTCACGATTTCGTCCAGCGTTTTTTTGGCGTGCTCCGCGTCGTCGGTCCAGAGGCGCAGATGGACTTGCGTTTCGCCGGGCGCCGCGAGGACTGTGGTGTTCACCTCAGGAAAACGCTTGTAAATGCCCAGAATGCGCTGCTCGACGTGCGATTCTCCCATCCCGGTCACGCGAATCTCGCGATGAAACATGCGCACGCCGGAGACGCGGCGTTCGAGGCGCGGCAGAACCTGCTCGCGAAACAGCGGCTTCAACTCGCGCGGCGGGCCGGGCAGCAGCACGATCGAACGGCCCGCGTCCTCGAGCCACAATCCCGGCGCCGTCCCGCGCGGATTCACCAGAATCTCCGCGCCTTCGGGAACCATCGCCTGGCGCACGTTCACTTCGGGCATTTCGCGATTCAGCGCGCGAAAGCGGCCTTCGATGTAGCGAAGAATTTCGTCGTTGCGCTTCAGCTTGCGCCCCAGGAGTTCGGCCACGGTTTCGCGCGTGAGGTCGTCCTCGGTCGGGCCGAGCCCGCCGGAAGAAATAATGAGCGGCACGCGATTCAGCGCGTCGCGAAATGCCTCGCTCAACAAGTCGTGGTTATCGCCCACGACCGTCTTGCGCAGCACCTCGATCCCAATCTTGTTCAGCTCTTCGGTGAGGAAGAGCGAATTGGTATCCAAGCGGTCCGGCGTCAGCAGTTCCGAACCGACTGCGATGATCTCTGCTTTCATCTTTACCGTTTGTACCTGAGGACCACAAGGTGGCGCAAGTGAAAGCGCAGGGCTGCCGCGAAGGAACGATTCAGTTGTAATGCGGGAAATGCGCCGCTAAGATGATATCAGCTGCCGAGGAACCGCACATGGCTAAGAAGAAATCGAAATTCGATTTAGCAACAGAACGCGCCGCCGCGATTCTTCAAGAGCACTTCGACTCTCTTCCCTCTGCAGCGGCGAAGCAGAAACGCGCCGAGTTCCATCGCTTCACGCTCGCGATGGGCCGCGGTTCTCGCAGAAAAGTTTCACGAGTTCCGCGAACTTCGGCGATTCGTCGGAAATCCCAATCTTCCGCAAAGCCTGCATGAATTCTCGTTCCGTGCCCCGGCTGAACGCTCTCCGCGCATCTCCCAGCAGGATCTTATCTATCTTAGGCGTCTTGCTCCGCTGGCCAGGAGTTCGCTGCGCTTCTTCCTGAGACTTCCGGATTTCATCGTCATCGTACATTCCGTTGTCCTTGCGCGCGCACGGACGGTCTCTTTGAAATTCACCCTGCCAGAATTCCGCGCAAAGTGTATTCAACGAGTTCTATAATTACAAATCAATAATATGGGTGCAATGGAAGCGGCTCGGTTTGCAGTGGTTCCGGGATGTTGGCTATCGCGCTAGCCCAGCAACGGCAGACCGCGAACGTCCCAGTCGAGCGTGAAGACGGCGCCAGTGGTCGCGAGGATAGCGCGGCCCGAGGGTTGCAGCGCCATGCCCACCAGCCCGGAGCCGCTGAGGACCACATCGGCGTGGCCCTGCGGCGTGATGCGCACGATTCCGCGCCGTCCGCCCAGCGAACCCGCCACGTACAGATTGCAGTCGCGGTCAAACGCCAGCCCTTGCGGACGGCCGATCCCGCGATAGAACGTGCTTACTTCGCCGCCTTGCGTGATGCGATAGACGCGGTCGTAACTCGAAGTCGTCGGCCCGGTCACATACAGATCGCCATTCGGATGAAACGCGAGATGGTACGCGGCGAGCGAAGGCTCGATGGTCGCAAAAACAAAAATTTCGCGGCTCACGCTGATCTTGAAAATCGTTCCGCTGCGGTCGCCCACGTAGAGATTGTCGGCGCGGTCAAAGGCGATTCCCGTGGCGATGCCCATGCCTTCAATCCACTGCTCGGCGCGCCCTTCCGGCGTGATGCGGTGAATCGTGCCGTCGTTGCGGCAAGAGACGAAAAGATTTCCCTCGCGGTCCAGCGCCAGTCCGCTCGGATTCACAAGCGAAGTGACGAACGGCTTCACGCTATAGTTCGCCGTGATTTTGTAGAGCGACACGGGAACGCGGTCTCCGCGGTTCCCCGAGAACGTGACGTAGGTATTGCCGTAGGCGTCCACGGCGGGATTCGCGATGGGGTGCAAATTGTCCGCGATTTGCACGCCGATCGCGACCGGATGCGGATGGCTATCGTTTCCCGCGCTCGAGACGCGCACGATCCCGCCGCTCGCGCCTTCCGGCACGCGCGCAATCAGCCGGTGTTCGCTGGCCAGCGCCAGGCTGCCTTCCACTTCTCCAAACCGCACCACCGGACGCGGGTGCGCGCGCGAAGCGAATCCGCTGCCGTGAAGAACGATTTCGCCGCCAGGAATCGCAGCGGCAGGCGCAACTCTCTCGATACGGGGGATGCCGTTCTTTTCTGTCGAAGACCCGAAGCCGAATTTCATACCTAGCCAAGCAAACCAAAATGCAGGGCGATCCGCAACAGAATAGCAGCGTAGACGGCCGCCATCCAATCGTCCGCCATGATGCCCCAGCCGCGCGGCAGTCTTTCCAGTTGCCGCACGGGAAAGGGTTTCCAGATGTCGAAGAGACGAAACAGCAGAAATCCGAGCAACAGATATTTCCAATTCACCAGGCTCAGCGTGAAGAAAATGGCGTACATCGAGAAGTCCATGTGCTGCGTCAGATGCGGTAGCCCCAGGGGAATCAAAGGCAGAATCAAAGTCAGATGCTGCCCCGCGACTTCATCGATGACCACAAATTGCGGATCTGTGTCCCCCGCAAACTCCGCCGCGCGGGAGGCGCTCCATACGCCGATGGCGGCGAGAACGACAAGCAAAGCGAGCGCGCAGACGAGCGGAAGAGCCAGGGTGGAATTGTGAATATCGCTGCCCGGCACCAGGAAATGCTTGTCGGAAAATACGGCCTCGGCAAGCGGGTGCCGCGAAAATATCTCGCGAATCGTCGCCGGATGCAGAAAAAATACCGCGCAGAGAACCGCCGTCGCGACCCCCACAAGCGAGCCGAACGTGCCGGGCCCTATCGGAATATAACCAACACCCAACACGGTCGCGATAGCCATCGCAAGCCGCGGCTTCTTTCGCGCGGGCGTTCCGTCGCCGGGAATTTCAGTGGATGGTGTCATCGGGCTTGGGAAACCCCTTGAAATCTTCGTCTTCTTCAGCCGCCTCTTCTTTGACGGAGTCGTTGCCCGCTTCGAGCTCGCTCATGTCGAACACCGGCTCGGACACGACGTATTTCTCGCTGGCCCAGTTGCCGAGATCTCGGTCGCGGCAGCGCTCGCTGCAGAACGGAAAGTCCGCGTGCGTTTCGGAATCCGTCGGCGTTTTGCAAATCGGACAACGATGCTTCATCGAACTCTGCTCTGTGCTCTCCGTGAACTCTGTGTTAATCAGCCGCTTACAAGACAGCGGCCAACGAATCTTCGGAGCGAGATGAGTCGTTTCCCAGAAGCCTGAGTATAGCTCAGCCGAGGACGCGCAGCGCAGCGCCGGTGGAAATGCGGGTGAGCTTTTCGGCGGGCGGAAGTTGTGGTGCAGCGGCGCGCGGCGCATCCATGCTCGCACGCGCGGCAAGCCGCGGCAGAATCTCGACGACGCGCCCGATGAGATCGTAGGCATCCACTCTGCTGATTTCGACGCGCGCCACGTCGCCCGCTTCGGCCGTTTCGCCGCCGGGCAGTTCAATGTCCGTCAGATAGAGCTTTCCGTCGATATCCGGCGCCATTCCTTCCAGACGCGCTTCCCAGACCAGCGGATTATCTTTCGATGGACCTTCGACCAGCGCCGTCGCCGTGCGGCACTTCCAAGCGCGCAATTTCTCACGCGAAATTTTCTTTTGGATGGCCATCAACCGGTTGCGCCGGTCGGTGATCGTCTCCGCATCGACTTTTTCTTCGAGCGCGTAACTCCTCGCGTTGTCCACATCCGAATATTCGAAAACGCCCATCCAATCCAGATTCGCCGCGCGCACAAAATCGCACAGCTCCTCGAAATCCTTCTCCGTTTCGCCGGGAAAGCCCGCGATAAATGAAGTACGCAGCGAAACGCCGGGAATCGTCGTGCGGATGCGCTCGAGAAGCTTCAAAAACGCATCGCCGTGCGAGCCGCGCTTCATGCGCGCCAGAACATTGCGGCTGGCGTGTTGCAGCGGCATATCCATGTACTTCGCGAGGCGCGGATGCGCCGCCAGCGTGTCCAGCAATTTCTGCGTCACGCGATTGGGATAAGCATAGAGAAAGCGGACCCACAGCAGCTCCTCGACTTGCGCGAGCCGTTCGAGCAATTGCGCCAGCCCGTCGCGCAATCCCAGATCCTCGCCGTAAGAAGTCGTGTCCTGGCCGATCAGCGTGATTTCCCGCGCACCCGCGGCCGCCAAATTTTCCGCTTCGCGCACCACGGATTCAAAACGCCGGCTGCGAAACGCGCCGCGCAATTGCGGAATGATGCAGAACGTGCAGGGATGATCGCAGCCTTCGGCGATCTTGATATACGCGGCATGGCGCGGCGTGGTAATCACGCGCGGCGTCAGGTCGTGATAGAGAAACGCGGGCGGCGCGGCAGGCAGCACGCGCAAATCGCCATGTACCGCTTCGAGAATGCGCTCGACTTCGCCCGTTCCCACCACCGCATCCACTTCCGGCACTTGCTCGAGAATTTGGTCGCGAAATCGCTCGACGAGGCATCCGGCCACGATGAGTTTTTTCGCCGCGCCAAACTTTTTGTGCTCAGCCATCTCCAGGATCGCGTCGACGGACTCTTTTTGCGCGGATTCGATAAAACTGCACGTATTGACGACCAGCACTTCCGCTTCATCCGCGCGCGGCGTCAGCTCATAGCCTTCGCGCGTAAGAATACCCATCATCACCTCGCTATCCACGAGGTTCTTCGGGCATCCCAGGCTGACGAATCCGACCTTAGTCATAGGCAGTAAAATGGCCCCTTTGCGCAATTTTCCATTGTACCATGCAGCGCAGGCGGAACCCCAGGCAGTTGCGGCGGAGCGCAAAGAGCCGAACTCCGCAGCACCAGCTCTACGAATGGACTTTAGCGCGAGCCAAAAGACGAACGAATCTGTTCGAGGAGAGCGCGAAGACGAATCGTGTCGCACGGAACGCCGCCAAAGCGCGCCCGGGAGTAGCACTGCGTAAATTCGTAGACGGCCGGCGCGACGCGCGGCTGCGAAACCGCCGCCGCAAACTCAAACGGCGTCTGCGTCGGCTGGCGCGCGAAGCCGCGCCGTTCGAGCAAGTATAGGAGCTCCCCGTAAAGCCGCGAGGCAAGCTGCGGATTCGAGCGCGACAATTCCGGCGAACGCAGTTGCCAGGAAAGCCATAGCCGCCGCGCCAGCGCAGTGACCAAGTCGAAGCGCAGCGCCATCAGGAAAAGCACGATGGCCAGCGGCAACAGCAGGCCTAGCCCGCTGCTCTTGGCTTTCATCCATCTTCGCCCTTGATCCTGTTTCTTCACGAACCAATCCCGCGCCATCTCGGACCACGAGCGCGTGCTGCGCTGCATATTTTGCGCCAGCAAAATCTGGTGGAGGTAATCGTAATTGATGATCCATTCGTTCCAGGTCAGCTCGAACCAATCCATGTATTCGCCGAGACGATTGAATAAGCCGCCTTCATCTTCCGCTCCCGGCGGCGTGGGGTCGAACGTCAGCCAGCCCGATCCCGGAAAATAGACTTCCACCCAGCTATGCGCGTCGCTGGCGCGGACGATGTAGTCGCCGGCCAAGTCGTTATATTCACCGGGCAGGAATCCGTTCACTTCGCGCGTGGGAACTCCCAGCGTGCGCAGCATAATGGCCATCGCGGAAGCGAAATATTCGCAGTGGCCCGCTTTCGTCTCGAAGAGAAAATGCGCAAGCGGGTCCTCGCCGGGTTTTCCCGTCAGGTTGAGCGTGTACGCAAAGTGGGTACGCAAATATTGCTCGATGGCCACGGTTTCGTCGTACGGATTCTGCGCGCGCGCCGTGATCTGCTTGGCTAGTTCAGGAATTCGCAAATCCAAATGCGGGGGAATCTGCAAATACGCGTCGCTGATGTTTTCGGGATAATCGCGCGAAGCCGCTCGCAAGTTGCGCACATTCATGGCCGGCAGCACGGAAAATCCCTCGTAGCGCAGCGTGCTGAAATTGTGGAAGGGATTGAAGAGCGAGCCGGTCGCGTCGCGCAGGATATAGCTGCGGCGCGCGCCTGCATCCTGGCTCGAGCCTTCCCCGGAAAGATTTCCTCGCAGGGAAACCACGTTCGCGGGAGCGAAGATCGTATCCGTGGCAATGGGCTGAAGCAGAACGGTGTAGCGCAAAACCTTCGCCAACGGCGGTGTCACCGGCGGCCCCGCCATGATTTTGATCCACCCGTCCACTCCGGCGGGAAGCGTGATGTCTTCGAGATTGGAAGAGTACCAGCGTTTTCCATCGAAGTTGGTGAGCGCGATGCCGCGCCAGCGCAAGCCGGGATAGCCCACCGGTTTGCCGGTCCGTACGCGCATGACCACCGCGGAATTTTTCTTGATTTCGCCAATTTGGCCCAGCTCGACGTCGTCGCTGAAGCCGGACATGAGCGTGGGCTGCAAGCTGGCGCGTCCCCAATAGCCGGCGCTCACGCGGGGAAAGAAGAAAAAGAGCGCGCCGCCGATGATCATGGCGCCCAGCGCCACGCTGAGCGCCGCTAACACCAGCGCGCGAGTGAGGCGGCGTTCCTGTTGGGGTTGCGCGTCGACCGGCGGCGCAATCGCGCCTCGCGAGCCTCGGCGCATTTCCAATCCCACGAATGTGGCCACGCCAAACAGGAGAAACAGGAAGAAAAGGGCCAGGAAAGTCGTGTCGATGGTGAGCACGGCGGACGCTAGAATCGCCGCGAAGGAAAGCATGGTCAGGAAGAGCGCGTCGCGATCGGTGGTGGCGCTGTAGAGGCGCGCGAGCATCACGAACAAGAGAAAATGAACGGCTCCAAGAAGCGCGGCGTAGAGCGCGGGGTTTGTCGAGGCCGCTACAAAGGCGCGCGAAAGATAAAGAACGTCCAGCGGGAATACGAAAAGGTACGCGACGACGAGGCGGGTGGCGACGTGATGGGGAATTTCCGGAGGGCAATGGCGCCACCAGCGCACGCCTTTGTAGAGAATTCCGGAGGGGGCCAGGATCATGGTGAACAAATCCAGTCTCCCGGTGCTGACGAGCGTGGCGACGGCGGTCGCCATCAGGAGAAAGAGAGAAATGCGGAAAAAGCGCTCGGCGGGGAGCGCGGGGACACTCGGGATGGAGGCGGAGGCGGCCATTGCGGGACATTCCATCCTAACACTACGGCGGCGCGGAGCGGCGTCAGCAGCGCCAAACGATAACGTTCGGAACGTTCAGGGTTTGCCCGCGGATGCCGTCAAAACTGCCGGCGCGACCGGCGTCGCAAGCGCGACGCGGGCGATTTTTCGCGTGAGATTCGAGACGGGCAGCGTCGCGAAATCCTCGAGCCGGATGCTCTTTGCGCCGCGAATGTGCGGAACTTTTCCCACGGCGATGCGGAAGGGAAGGACGGTCACGTCGCGATAGGTCACGGCATGGCGGACCTGGGCGAGCGGCTCAAATCGTATCGCGCCATTCTTCGCGGGTACATTTTTCGCAAACACACTGATTTCTAGAAATTGCCGCAGTTCGGTTTGCGCATCCCCTCGAATGGCGACGGTTGGGAAATGCCAAAGCCGCGAAACGAGCGTGGCGACGTCAGCAGCGGCGAATTGCTCACCCATCTTGCGCGGAGGCGGCAGAAGAAGCGTGTGGCCGCTCGGCGTCGAGAGAACCGCAGCGGCCAGAACGATTTGCACGGCTTCCCGTTTCTTGCGCTTTTCCGGAAAGGATTCGGGATCGCCGATTTGCCGCCCGCGGCAGAACTTCGCAACCGGGCAGAGAAGGCACTGAGGCGCGCGCGGCGTGCAAACGACCGCGCCAAGCTCCATCATGGCCTGATTCCAGTCGCCCGGCGATTTCGAGTCGAGAAATTGGCTCGCCGTTTCTTGCAGCGATTTCCAGCGCCGTGATTCTCGCACGTCGCCGCGAATTGCACCAAGCCGCGCGAGGACGCGTGCGACGTTGCCATCGAGCACGGCCTGTTTTGCACCGAAGGTGATGCTGCGAATCGCCGCGGCGGTGTAGCTTCCGATGCCCGGCAGCGCGAGGACGGCTGTTTCTTGTCGGGGAAATTCTCCGCCGTGGCGCGCCACTATTTGCTGCGCTGCTTTTTGCAAATTTCGAGCGCGGCTGTAATAGCCGAGGCCGGACCAGAGCCGCAGAACGTCTTCCTCCGGCGCTTCGGCAAGCCCGCGTACGTCCGGAAAACGCTCCAGAAATCGTTCGTAATACGGAATCACGGCGGCGACTCGCGTCTGCTGCAGCATGATCTCCGAAATCCAGATGCGATACGGATCTTTCGTGCGCCGCCACGGCAGATCGCGCTGAAACTGGCGAAACCAATCCAGTAATTGCTTGCGAAAAGTTGTGAGTTCGCGGCCGATCAGCATGTTCAGGGCGTATTCTCGCACAATTCCTGCGAGTGCTCGGCCGCGGCTTGGCTTGGCTCATGCCGCTTCGGTGATCCGCCGCCAGGTCGCAAATTGCTTAAGGCGCCAGATCTTCGAGGAAGATGACCCAGGACTGATTCCAGATGCTGGCGGGGATGGCGCCGCGGGATTCGCTGGTGACGATGACGCGAAAAATCTCCGGCCTTTCCGACAGGTCGGAGAGAAGCGCGCGCTGCGGATCGGGCGAACGAGGCTGCGCGGTGGCAAGATGACGGAGGATGTCGAAGATGATCTCGCCGGCTTCGACGAGCGGAGTTTCAAAACCCGCGGTGCGAAATTGCAGGACGGCATTGCGTTCGTAAAAGTGCCAGGCCAGCGCGGCGCACATCGTCACGGCGCGCTCGAAGCGGACGTCCGCATCTTTCGCGGAGAGGCCCACGGGCATGTGCGGATCGAGGACCAGAACGACGCGGCAATCATCTTCGCGCGTGAATTCGCGGACCATGAGGGAACCGAGCCGCGCCGAAGCCTTCCAATGCACGTGGCGCGAGCTGTCTCGGGGCTGATAGTCGCGCAGCGCGTACAAATCCTGGCCGCCGCCCTTGGAAAGGCTTTCGAGGGCGCCTTGCATGCCGGGCAGGACTTCAAAAAAATCTCGTGTCGGCTCGACGGAGGGATAGACAAGCGCTTCGGACTTCAAATCGACGCGGCGCGCTTTTTGCAAAAATCCAAACGGAAACCTGGTGACGATGCGGAACGCTTCCTGGCGGTAGATGCCGCGCCGCGGAAACGTCAGGGGCACATGCTGTTGCACGCGGTCGTGCCTGGGGACGTAGGGAAAATAGACCGGCGTCTCGAGTATGGCAGCGGCCGAGGCATCCTTTCCGCGGACGGCTTCCACGCGAAGAGAAAAAGACGGCAGAGTCAACTTTTCGTTATGCACTTCGAGCAGCGCACGGACCGGCTGGCCCGCGAAGATGTGCTCCGGCAATTGCAGGCGTATCTCGACGCCGGAAAGAGTGACAGAGGAAAGAATTCCGGACATGAGAATAATGGCGATCAAGCTGGCGAGAATGAGAAAGAGCAAATTGTTGCCGGTGTTCAGCGCGGCGATGGAGACCAGGAAAATTCCGAGAATGTAAAACCAGCCCTCGCGGGAAATTCTGTATTCGATTTTGTAGCCGATCCAGCGAAGCGCAGTGCGCTTTGCCAGAATGGGCACGAGCGTGATGGCCACCCAGGCGGCGACGAGCAGCGCGCCGAGCGCGGAGACGCTTGCGAGAGCCAGATGACCCATCTCGCCGGCGGCGCCGGAATAAAGAGCGAGGAGCAGGGCGATACCGAGCGCGGCGATGGAAAGAAAGAAAGCGCGCACAGCGGAACGGTCCGATTTGGCCCAGAGTTGCGCGGCTGTTGTAGCCAGGCTCACAGAGGTACGCGAACGGAATCGACGATTTCCCGAAGGACGGATTCGGTCGTTTCCGATTTTCGCTGGAGCGAAGCGTGGCGGGCGCTGGCCACGACGCGATGCGAAAAAACGGCGACGGCGAGCTGCTTGAAATCGTCGGGCAAGCAGTAATCGCGGCCGTCAAGATAGGCGCGGGCTTGCGCGGCGCGCTGGAGCATGAGAGTGCCGCGCGGGCTGACGCCGAGAGCCAGCTGTTCCGTTTTGCGCGTGCGGTTGACGATTTCGAGCGCGTAGTCGTGAAGGCTGCTGTCCACTTTGACGCGGGCGACGGCTTCCTGCATTTCGAGAACGTCACCGACATCGGCGACGGGCTCGAGCGTGGCGAGCGAATCGTCGTGGATGTGCTTGCGGAGGATTTCGCGCTCGGTCTCGTGCGAAGGATAGCCCATCTTGATGCGCATGAGGAAGCGGTCAAGCTGGGATTCGGGCAGCGGATAGGTGCCGTGGTGCTCCACGGGATTTTGCGTGGCGATGACGAGAAAAGGATGCGGCAGTTGCAGCGTCTTGCCGTCCACGGTGACTTGCGCTTCGTTCATGGCTTCGAGAAGCGCGGACTGCGTGCGCGGCGTGGTGCGGTTGATTTCGTCGGCGAGAACGACGTTGGCGAAAATCGGCCCGGGGCGGAACTCGAACTCGCGGGATTCCGGATTGTAAACACTGACGCCGAGCACGTCGCTGGGCAAAAGATCGGAAGTGAATTGAATTCGCTGGAACGTGCAATGAAAAGATTTTGCGAGCGCTTGCGCGAGAGTGGTTTTGCCGACGCCAGGAACGTCTTCGATGAGCAAGTGGCCGCGCGCGAGAAGCGTGATGAGCGCAAGTTGAATCGCTTCTTCCTTGCCGTAGATCGCACGGGCAATGGAGCGCTGGAGCTGCGATACGATCTGAGAGGTGGCCGTGGACATCGGTTGAAAACCCAAGTCCTTCCTGTTACAAATAGATGACGCTGCGGAGCATCGCGGCGGTTCGGGCCGGGCGACTAGCTCAGTTGGTTAGAGCGCTCCCCTCACACGGGAGAGGTCAAAGGTTCAAGTCCTTTGTCGCCCACCATTCTTACTTTGGGCCCACGGATATTCTATCGGAAATTCCCGATGTCCACCGTCTTCCGTACAATCGAGTTTCTATGCGTTAGCCTGTGGCTGGGGAGCGACGTGTTTCTGAGCTTCGTGGTGGCGCCGGGGGCGTTCGGGGTGCTGGCGAGCCGGGACGAGGCTGGAGCGATGGTCGGCTACTCGCTGACTCGGATGCATTTGGGCGGGATTGCTCTGGGGATCCTGTTCCTGTTTGTGCGATTGGTGCGGACACGGACTTTTGCGAGCATTGCGACTCCGGCGGCGATTTGTGTGGCCCTGATGATCGTGCTGACGGCGATCTCGCAGTACACGGTCAGCGCGAAGATGGCCGTGCTGCGGGTGCAGATGGGATCGATTCAAGCTACGGCAGCAGATAGCCCGTTGCTGTCGCAGTTCGGACGACTGCACATGATTTCAGTGTCGCTCGAAAGCGGCGTTCTCCTGGCGGGAATTGCCGCTATCTCCCTCTTAGTGCGCGAGCTCACTCAGCTTCGCTAACACTGGAAGAAGCTTAGGGCCAAATTCACGTGAGCCGCGCGACCGAGCCCTTCTTCCCAGTGGGCTCAGCCGCGCAGCCTAAGACGCTGTGCGTAGCCCATCATCGCCTCGGTGGTTTGCGCACACTCTTGACGCGGCGCTTTCGGCGGACTTTGGCCGGCCGGATTTTACGCATGGCAGCGTTGCCGGCGCGGTGGCAGGCGCGCCACATGTACCAGCTCGCGACGGTGCGATAGGGACGCCAGCGTTCGCCGAAGGCGAGGAGTTCTTTCGGCTTAGGCTTGTGTTTTTTGCCGTAGGTGAGGGACCAGCCTTTTTGTACCCCGAGGTCGTGGATGGGGAGAACGTCAGGGCGCCCGAGGCGGAAAATCAAAAACATTTCGACGGTCCACGCGCCAATGCCGCGGACGGAAGTTAGGCGCTTGACGAGTTCTTCGTCGGAGAGCTTTTGCGCGTCTTCGAGTGTGGGGACGACGCCTTCGATGGTTTTTTTCGCGAGGTCCTTCATGGCGACAGCTTTTGCGCCGGAGAGGCCAGCTTTGCGAAGGGCTTGTTTGCGCAGCTTGAGCATTTCGTGAGGAGTGGGAACGCCACCAGCCGAGCTGAGCGCTTTGATGCGCTCGAAAATCGTGGCCGCGGCTTTGCCCGAAATGGATTGGTGGGTGATGGCTTCGAGCAGCGCTTCGTAGGGACTGTGAATTCCGTCGGAAGCCAAGTCCATTTGGAAAGGCTGTGTTTCGGCGATCAGGAATTTTAATCTTTCGTCGCGCGCAGCGAGGGAGCTCATGGCTTCTGCTAGATCGAAGGGCGGAGTGGGAGGTGCGTCGGTCACATGGGCTCCAATCTGGAAACGGAAAAATAGAGTAACAAGTTTCGGGCGAGAGGCAAGGCTTGGGCATAGGAAAAGCGGCCGGGATTCGATATGCTCATGCCGGATCTAATCTGGAACTCGCCGCGCGGATGGCAAGGTGGCTGCCAAGTTTGGTTGCGCGGATATTTGCGCCGGCGCCGAGAACATTACGAGGAGGGGGAGTTAGGGACATGAATTTTGAGATGCGCAGGGGATGGTCTGTCATTCGCGGAGGAGCCTTGGCTGTGATCGCACGCGGAAAATGGATCGCGCTTGCTGCTGTTTTCTTTGTGGCGGCTTGGAGCGCCTCGGCGCAGAGCGGCGCGATTTCCGTGACGGTGGACGCGACGCAAACGCCGATGAAGATTATCAGGACCCAGGAAACCATTCCGGTAAAGCCGGGGCCGCTGACGCTTTACTACCCGAAGTGGATTCCGGGCGAGCACGCGCCGGACGGGCCGATCGGCAACGTCGCCGGATTGAAATTCACGGCGAACGGAACGACGATTCCGTGGCAACGGGATCTTTCGGATGTATACACGTTCCATCTCGAAATTCCGGCGGGTGCGAATGAGCTGCACGTCGCGTTCGATTATCTCGAGCCGAGCGGCGGAGGATCCTACACGTCGGCGATGTCGTCGACCGATAAACTCATCGTGCTCGAGTGGAACCAGAACGTGTTTTATCCGGCGGGGCGTCCGGCGAACGAAATCATGTTTCATCCGAAGCTGGTGCTGCCGGAAGGATGGAAGTTCGGAACGCCGCAACACGTCGAGAGCCAAACGGGAAACGAGATTTCGTTCGCGCCGCTCTCGCTCGAACGGCTGGTGGATTCGCCCGTGATTGCGGGCCAGTATTACCGCGCGATTGATATCACTCCGCCGGGCGAGCCGATTCACCACGAAATGGATATCGTGGCGGATAGCGAAGCCGCGCTGAATATGAGTCCCGCCGTGCAACAGGGGTTGACGAACCTTGTGGCCGAAGCCGGGAAACTTTTCGGCTCGCGCCATTACCACGAATATCATTTTCTGCTAACGCTGAGCGATCACGTGGCGCATTTCGGCCTCGAACACAACGAGTGCAACGACAGCCGCTTGCCGGAACGAATTTTGCTCGGGCCGAACGCCGGCCTAGCGATGGGCGAACTGGTTGCGCATGAGTACGCGCATTCCTGGAGCGGCAAATTCCGGCGTCCCGCGGACCTGGCTACTCCCGAATACCAAACGCCCATGCGCGACGATTTGCTTTGGGACTATGAAGGCTTCACGGAATTTGCCGGCCCGCTGCTGTCGGCGCGCAGCGGTTTGTGGAGCGCCCAGGATTATCGCAATAATCTCGCGAATATTTCGGCTGCGCTGGGCGAGGGACGGCCTGGGCGAACGTGGCGTTCGCTGCTGGATACGGCGGTGGCCGTGCCAGGCGAGGGATTTGCGCGCGGATGGATGAACTGGCGGCGCGGCACGGATTATTACGATGAAGGCGACTTGCTGTGGCTTGAAGTGGCGACGATCATTCACCAGCAAACGCACGGCGAAAAAAGCATCGACGATTTCTGCCACGCGTTCTATGGCGGGCCGAATAACGGTCCGGAAATCAAACCGTATACGTTCGAAGACATCGTTAGCGGACTGAATGCGATCGCGCCATACGACTGGGCAAAGTTTCTGCACGAGCGGTTGAATTCGACGTCGCCGAATCCTCCGCTCGGAGGGATCGAAAACGGCGGCTGGAAATTCCTTTTCAATGATGAGCCGCCGAAAGGCGAGACGCACCACGGCAATGTGGGAGATGTCTACACCATCGGCTTGCATCTCGGCGATGACGGCACGGTGATCGATTCCATCGTCGGCGGTCCTGCGTTCAAGGCGGGAATCACCTCAGGGATGAAAGTCGTCGGCGTGAACGGGCGCGTTTACGATCATGATTTGCTGGCCGATGCGATTGCCGCATCGAAGCAGAGCACCGAGCCGATTACGTTGCTGGTGGTGATCGACAGTTATTACAAAACGTGTAGCGTGGACTACCACGGCGGGAAGCGCTACCCGCATCTGGTCCGCGACGAAAGCAAGCCGGACTATCTGGACGAATTGGCCAGCGCGCATGTGACAGCCCAGTAAGTCGCGACTGCCTATCGCAAATTGAGTTTTTCGCTGGTGTGGCGAGTTTCGCAAAAAAACCGCGGAGTGTTGGTGTATTCAAAACCTGTTAGCTAGGGGAAAAGTCTGATCGCTGGTGCTGGTTCGGAAGAAAGTCAGGAGGAGATAGAGGCGGTTTGGCGCGAGGGCTGTTTGGCTTGGAGAGATTTTTGGCGGGCGTGGCGCCAGCGGAGAACGATCGTTACGGCGATGACCGCGGCGCAGATTTCGACGAAAATTTTGCCGCCGTCGAGCCAGTCGACGCGATGATGCTGGAGGTCGGGGTCGGTGAGGAGAGAGTGCCAGAAGAGGGCCACGGCGCCGAGATAGACCGTGAAGTGGAAAGCTTTCCAAAGGCGGCGGCCGAGTTGGATGCGCGCATAGGAAGTGACGACCATGAGCGCGACGATGTAAAGGGCGACGGCGCCGATGGTGTTTTCGAGCGGCTGCTGAGGCGAATGGATGGGATAGACGATATCGAGGACGCGAAATTTTGGGGATTTGTTAAAGAGCAAGACGATAGGATGCGCGGTCGCGAAGAAAAGAGCGAGGTAGCCGGTCCAGTTGTGCAGCGCAAAATAATTGAAGCGGCGATGCGGCCAGCAGCGGACGGGGCTGTAGCGGAAAATCATCAGCACGCCGAGAAGCATGTTGATGGTGACAGCGCCGACGGCGATAAGGCCGAGATAGGCGGAGAGATCGAGGAGTGTGATGTCCATCGAAAGAATGCGCTGACGGTGCCCTCGCGCAAGTCGTCCATTATCCAGCCAAAATCCTGTTTTCGCGTACCGAAATTACCCGCCAGACACTGAAAGATGAGACTGTTCGTGTTGCGTGAGGGTTTCAAAAAATAAGCTAAGGACGAGTCGTAGGGGCACGATATATCGTGCCCCCACAAGCGCGGCAAAGAGGGTGTGCTAGGATGGTGAGTTTCGGATGCGACAAATGGCGCGGTAGGGGAAGGGACGAGACTTGCAGACGGGAATTATTGGACTGCCACAAGTTGGGAAGACGACGCTGTTTCGGATTTTGACGAAGGCGAACGTCGAGGGGAAAGGCGGCGGATCGGCTACGCATGTTGGCGTGGCGAAAGTGCCGGAGCCGCGGCTGCTGGAGTTGGCGAAGCTGTATAACCCCAAGAAAATTACGTACGCGACGGTGCAGTACGTGGATTTGGGCGGGATGCAGAAGGAAAAGAACCGCGACGCGCTGGCGCCGTTGCGCGAAGTAGATACGATTGCGCATGTGATTCGCGTGTTTGACGATCCGTCGGTGCCGCATTCGGAGGGGAGCATCGATCCTCTGCGAGATGCGACGAATCTTGAATTGGAACTAATTTTTGCGGACCACGACCAGATCTTGCGGCGTCTCGAGCGGCTCGAGAAGGATTTGAAGAAGAAGAGCGATCCAGTTTTGCTGGCAGAGAAGGCCGTGATGGAAAAGTGCAAAGCGCATCTGGAATCGGAGAAGCCTTTGCGCGAGTTGGAATTGACCGCGGAAGAGAAAAAGCCGATTGGCGGATTTTTGTTTTTGTCGGCGCGGCCGGTTTTGTACGTGCTGAATTTGGGCGACGACGAAGCGGACAAACTGGATACGGCGGTGGAGCGCCACAAATTGAGTTCGCTGCAAGGGCGGCCGAATTCGGCCGTCGTCGCGATTTGCGGACGGCTCGAAGCGGAATTGGCCGAGATGGAAGAAAAAGAAGCGGCGGAATTGCTGGCGTCGTACGGATTGAAAGAGCCGGGCCTGAATCGCTTGATTCGCGCGACCTACGACTTGATGGGACTGATCCAGTTTTTTACCGCGGGCGAACCGGAAGTGCGCGCGTGGACGATTCGCAAGGGATCGACGGCGCAAAAAGCCGCGGGCGCGATTCACAGCGACATCGAAAAAGGCTTCATTCGCGCGGAAGTAGTGAAGTGGAGCGACTTGCTCGCGGCGGGGAGCATCGCAGCAGCGCGCGAGAAAGCGCAGGTGCGGCTCGAAGGGAAAGAATACATCGTGCAAGAAGGCGACGTGATTTTGTTCAGGCACTCGGGATAAAAGGAAGCAATGAAGTAGCGAAGTAAGGAAATAAAGATTCGGAAAAAGAATCTACACAGAGATCACCGAGAGCACAGAGGACACAGAGAAATCGAGATTGGGCGGCATTGATTATGGAGTGCGGCAGCCCTGCTGCCGCTTTCCCGATTTATGGCACATGACTTGGCATTTCGGACGGCGCTGGCGGCGGGACTGGGGATAGTGGCCGCGGCGGGGAATTTGATTGGCGGCTATTTTGTCGTGCACCGGGACTGGCCGCGGCGGTATCTGCAATATTTTGTGGCGCTGGGCGCGGGCTATATGGTGGCCGTGGCGTTTGTCGATGTGATCCCCGAGTCGATTCGACTGGGCGGCGAACAGGCGCTGGACTTTGTGCTGATTGGTTTTTTCCTCGTACACCTCTTCGAACATACGATTGCGCCGCATTTTCATTTTGGCGAAGAGACACATCTTGCGGAGGTGAGCCATCACCACGCGCGGAACACCGTGCTTCTGGGGCTGATCATTCATACATTTTTCGATGGCGTGGCGATTGCGGCAGGATTTCTGGTTTCAGTTTGGCTCGGCGCCATGATATTCGTGGCGGTTTTTTTGCATAAGCTGCCGGAAGGGTTCACGGTGTCGTCGGTGGTGCTGGCGAGCGGGCAAGGACGGCGCAACGCTCTGCTCGCAGCCGGGTTATTAGGAGCGGCGACGCTGCTGGGAGTTTTGTTGACGAGCGCTTTGCAGAGCCAATTGAAATATGCGCTGCCGATTTCCGGAGGAGTGACCGTGTACGTTGCCGCCACGGATTTGCTGCCGGAAGTGAACCGGGAACCGAATTGGAGGATGGCCGCGCTGGTGTTTGTGGGAGTTGCCACCGTGTTGATAATGCAGCATTTATTCCACGTTTAGTTTTGCCTGTTGTTCGCCCCAAGCAACCTTCTCAAATTGCAACTTTGTGAGCCCGCAAGGGTTGGATAGAATGTGGCGGCTATGGCCAGGTCGGACGTCCAACTGATGCTGGACGTGAAGGCGGGCGACGAGCAGTCGTTCGAGCTTCTCCTCCAGCGCTACAGGACACCCCTTGTCAACTTCCTCTACCGCATGGTTCGGGCGCGGGAAGAGGCGGAAGACTTGGCGCAAGAAGTGTTTTTGAGAGTGTATCGCGCACGGAAAGATTACGTGCCGAGCGCAAAATTCACGACGTGGCTTTTCCGGATCGCGACAAATTTGGCGCTGAATTCCGTGCGGGACAACCGCCACCAGCGGATGGAAATCTCACTGGATGCGCCGGTGACGGTGGATGCGGAAGACGGCGATGAGAAGACGCTGGACATTGCGGAAAAGAATCCCAACATCGAGCAACACCTGGTGGAAGAGGCGCGCAAGAAAATGATCCGGCACGCCATCGACAAATTGCCGGAGAAGCAGCGCGCGGCGGTGCTCCTGCACAAGTATCAGGAGCTGGATTATGGAGATATTGCAAGGATTCTCGAATGTTCGGAGAGCGCATTGAAGTCGCTGCTCTTTCGGGCATACGAAACGCTGCGGGTGGAACTAGCCCCCCTCGTGGCGCGGCAAGGGAAGTAGAAGAGCCGGTCTAAAGACCGGCCACTACAACTCGAGCTCCGGGGAAGTTGTAGTGGCCGACCTTTAGGTCGGTTCCTCGGGAAGTAGAAGTAGACCTGGGATAGAGAAGGAAGGCAGTCATGAGTTGCACGCGAATGGAAAACAAAATTGTGGCGTACGTCGACGGGCGCTTGAAAGAGAGCGAACGGCTGGACGTCGAGAAGCACCTCGCGGCGTGCGCGGCGTGCCAACTGCGCGTGAACGAATTTCGCGCGGTGGCGTCGATGCTCGAGGAGGTGCCGCAGATCGAGCCGTCGGCGGCGTTTGACGTGCGAGTGCGCGCGCGAGTGGCAGCAGAGCCGGTGAAGAAGGGCTGGTGGGCGTGGGTCATGCCGTCGCCGCGCGTGGCGTTTGCGGCGTCGCTGCTGTTGCTCGCAACGGTATGGGTGGCCTCGCGGCCGCAGTCGCCCGAGCGTACGCTGACGCCTGCGGACGTGGCGCAGATCAATCAAGACTTGCCGGTGCTGGAAAACTTTGACGTGATTTCGGATTTCGGAGCGCTGACGGACCTGCCGCAGCCGGTGCAGGCGGAAGACACGGGCGACACTAACCAGAACCCGAGCCAGGATCAAAACCAGAACCAGCAGCAGGAACAAAATCAGAATCAGCAGAAGAACCAGCACCAGGAGCAAGATCCGAATCAACCGATTTAACGCGATGCAAGGCATGAGAATTCGATTCCAACTCGCGGGATGGATGATCGCGGCGGTGCTCAGCGCGATGCTGGGAGCGCCGTGCCTGGCGCAGCGCGGGCGCGCGCGTTGGATGGCGGTGCAGGAGCGCAGAGCGCCAAGAATGCAAGCGAACAGAGAAGCGCGCCAGCAGCAGCGGCGAGCGGCGAGAGCGGCTCAACAAGAGCGGCGGCAGAACCAGGGTGCGAAAAATGCGGAAGGCGGCGGAAACCGGCAGGGCGCCGGGCAGCGCCCGAACGAGAATCCGAACAGGCCGCCGTCTTCGTACACCCCGCCACCGGCGAGGAGATTCAGCGATTTGAGTCCGCAGGAGAAGCAAAGGGTTCTCGAGAATTACAACCGGTTCAACCGAATGACTCCTGCGCAAAGGCAGGAATTGCAGGGGCGGATTGCGACATGGAACAGGCTGACTCCAGCACAGAAAAATCATATCCGGAACGACATTATGCCCAAGTGGAGGCAGATGCCCGTGGAACGGCGGCAAGCGATTCGGCAACGGCTGCGAATCTTGCAAAACATGCCGGAGTTCGCGCGGAACGAACGGCTGAATGATCCGAAGTTCACCGAGGGAATGAGCGACGAGGATAAGGCGACGCTGCGCGATTTGAGCCACATGCATGTAGGCGCGCCGCCGGATTCGCCGAACGAGTGAGATAGCTTACAGTTTACAGCCGACAGCTTACAGCTCACAGTTTGCAGCGGACAGCTTACGGCGAACTCCGCGAAATGGAAGCCTACCCAATTCACAAGAAATTCAAACCATTCAGAAGAAATGTAAATCGTGTGTGGTTACCTTTGTAGTGGCGCAGAATGCTGCGCCACTACAAGGCAATGCGGCCAAGGCAATGCGGCCAAAGCAATGCGGCTAACGTAATATGGCCAATGCAATGGGGGCCAATCTGGCGCTGGGTTGCGCGTCTCGATTTTTGCACGCTCGTTGACAAGGGCTCTCCTCTCGCGGCATCGTGACTAGTTCACATCGCGCGTATCCAACGAAGGGGAGGGAGCCATTCCCGTCTTGCCGCCGCGCTTTCGCGCGCTGCAGCACCGCAATTTTCAACTCTTCATCGCAGGCCAGCTTACCTCGCTGATCGGGACGCGGATGGAAGCGGCCGCGCAGCTCTGGCTGGTTTACAAGATAACGAAGTCGGCGGCGCTGCTGGGCGTTTTCGGATTCGCCAATCAGATTCCCATC
Organism: uncultured Acidobacteriota bacterium; assembly: GCA_963715795.1. Classification (GTDB taxonomy): domain Bacteria; phylum Acidobacteriota; class Terriglobia; order Acidiferrales; family UBA7541; genus Acidiferrum. The sequence goes on from OY970275.1 coordinate 290,671, forward strand.
CTGCTTCTGGCATTTCTCGGCGGGTATGTGGGAGACCGCTATAACCGGCACCACGGCGTCATTTGGACGCAGACGGTTTCGATGGTGCTGGCGTTCACGCTGGCGGGCTTGACGTTCGCCAACATCATTACCGTGTGGGAATTGATTTTGGTGGCGTTTCTCGCGGGAATCGTGAACGCCTTCGACGTGCCCATCCGGCAATCGTTTTTGGTGGAGATGGTCAGCAAAGAGGATCTGCCGAACGCGATCGCGCTGAACTCCTCGATTTTCAACGGCGCGCGCGTAGTGGGGCCGGCCATCGCGGGATTTGCACTGGCCTGGAAAGGCGCGGCGTGGTGTTTTTCGCTGAATGGACTGAGCTTTCTGGCGGTGATCGGCGCACTGCTGGCGATGAGGCTCGTCAAGCGGACCACCACTCCAGAAAAAGGATCGCCGTTCCAGAGCTTGATTCAAGGCTTCCGGTACGCGATGAACGATTTGCCGATCCGGTCGTCGTTACTGCTTTTGAGCATGCTGAGCCTGCTGGGATTGCAGTACACGGTGCTCCTGCCGATTTTCGCGAGCGAGATCCTGCACCGGGGCGCGGAAGGATTCGGTTTGTTGATGAGCGCGTCGGGCGTCGGCGCGGTGCTGGGCGCGCTGCATTTTGCGGCGCGGACAAGCTATAAAGGGCTGGCGCGATGGATTGCGGCGACGTCCACGATCAGCGCCGTGGGGCTGGTGATTTTTTCGCAGACGAAAATTTTCTGGGTTTCGATGGCGCTCCTGGTGGTGATCGGGTTTACCGCGACGGTGCAAATGGCGGCAACGAATACGACGCTGCAGAACCGCGTGCCGGACCATTTGCGCGGACGGATGATGGCGGTGTACGCGACGATGTTTCTGGGAATCCAGCCGGTGGGATCGCTACTCGCTGGAGGGATTGCCAAAAAATTCGGAGCGCCGGATACGCTAGCCGTGTTCGGGATGCTGTGTTTTGTTGGAAGCATCTTTTTTATCTTTCTCGTGGCGATGCGATTGAAGGGTCAGCCGGAGGCGCCGGCAGCGGCTTAAGTGGGATTGGGACGGTAGAGCCAGGCGGGTTTGGAGCCGATTGGGATTGGATTTATCGAGTCACTAGAAATGGAGATCGTCGGAGCACAGGCTGAAGCCTGTGCCACTCCCGGGCCATTGATGGCGGCTAGGATGGCGTCGACTTTGGGACGTCGCGGAGAGAGCGAGCAGACAGGGTCGGTGGCGGCGGCGTCGGCAGCGAGGAGAAAAGCCTGGCAGCGGCAGCCGCCGAAATCTTGCGTGCGGCGGTCGCAGGTTTTGCAGGGTTCTTGCATCCAGGATTCGCCGCGGAATTTTTGGAAGGCTTCGGAAACTTCCCAAATTTCCTTCAAGCTGCGGTTCTTCACGTTTTCGAAGGACAGATCGGGAATGACGCGGGCGGCGTGGCAGGGAAGCGCGTCGCCGTTCGGGGTGATGAGCAGGAGTTTGCGGCCCCAGCCGCCCATGCAGGGCTTCGGATACTTGGCGTAGTAATCGGGAACGACGTATTCGACTTTGATTTTTCCCCCCAGGCGCTCTTGCGCCGCTTTCAAGAAATCGATGGATTGCCTGAGCTGCTCGCGCGTGGGGAGAAGAGAATCGCGATTGGCGAAAGCCCAGCCGTAGTATTGGACGTGGGCGAATTCGACGCGCGTGGCGCTGGAGGATTCAGCGAGAGAAAGCATTTCGGGAAGCTGATCGAGGTTGCGGCGGTGAATCACGAAATTGAGCGTGACGGCGAGGCGGTGATGTTTGAGCCATTCGAGGACACGCAATTTTTGCGCGTGGGCTTTGGTGCCAGAAATTTCCTGGGCGATTTCTTCGCGGGCGCCTTGAAAACTCAGTTGAAAATGATCGAGGCCGGCTTCGACGAGAGCCGCGAGGCGGGACTCGTCGAGAGGGAGGCCGGAGGTGATGAGATTGACGTAGAGACCGGCGGCGCGAGCGGCGCGGATAAGATCGAGGATATCGGGGCGGGTGAGCGGCTCGCCGCCGGTGAAATCGGCTTGCAGGACGCCAAGAGCGGCGGCTTCCTGGAAAACGCGCGACCAGTGTTCTGTCGAGAGTTCTAGATCGCGGGCTTGCAGCTCGAGGGGATTGGAGCAGTAGACACAGTGCAACGGGCAGCGATGGGTCAGTTCGGCGATCAGAGCGAGCGGATTGGAGATGGGCGAGTTCATTTGTTCTCGGCGCGAAGTTCTAGAATACCTGAATAGAGAAACAAGAATGGAACCATGAGGATGAACTGCTTCGATGGACGGTACACGATCTCCTCGGGGCAGGCAGAGAGTCGTTTGCCTGTCTTGATCGGGGGTGAGGCCGGCTCATCGACTATGAGGAAGCCGTGGCAGACTGCCAATGGACGACAAGACAATACGTAGAGGCAGTGAGCGTGAGAAACGCTAGTGCTCCCCCCCACCCGGGGGTGTCCGCAAGTTATGAAGTAAATGCATGGAATGATTGGGGTTACGGGAAATCCTGCGTGTACGCACTTTGCTGTTGGGGAAGGGCGAAGTGCCGACCAGTCTCGGAGGGACCCCCGAGGTTTTGCGTAGGTGTTCATTCTAAAGCCAGTTGAAGTCCCTTTGTTTTGTATCACTTCTGTAACTGTTCATTCTAAAAGTGCTTAGGGGAAAGATGCAGGGCTAAAGCCAGGGGCAACGCACGGCCTTTTGGCAGAAAGAAGAATCTGCGCATATCAAAAAAACGGCGGCCAGAAGCCGCCATGGTAAGTCCGCAGGATTACCTAAGGGCTATTCTAGCATAGATTATCAAAATGTCAAGAGAAATCGTAGCTTGCTCATTCTTGGGTAGTGTCCTGATTTCGGTCGGGTACTCTCCAATCGGCGACCACAAGGCAGCTGGCCGAGTCTCAGGAGTGGGTGGTGCGCTGATGGGAGGAACTTTTGCCGCGGCATCGCTCGCAAAAGCGGGAGCAGGGCTCCCGCACTCCGGATAAGGGCAGCAGCAGTTTTTGGGTGCTGGGTCAGCCAGGATCGGTTTTGAAGCGGCGCGATTTCAGTCGTGCTGTAAACATGCCAATTCAGAGGGATGGGTTCGAGCAAACTGATCGACTACCGAACAACCCGCTTCAGAACCAAGTCTTTCGCTTGTAATCGAGATAGGCGGCGCCGAACTTCTGCGTCAGTACCCGCTCCTCTTTCCGGCTGCGCACCACCTGCAACGGAATAATGACCACAAAAATCAGCAGCCACCACGGCCGTCCCAGCCAGATGATGAATCCCAGGACGAGAATTGCGCCAAAGAAGTAAATCGGATTGCGGATGCGCGAGTAGACGCCCGTCGTTACCAGCGTCGTGGCCTTCGCCTGCACGCTGAAGGCGCTTCCCAGCTCGAGGCGTGCCGCTACAAACAAAAGAAATGCCGGGGCTGCAATGGCGATTCCCGCAATGCGCCAAGCAGTCCATGGCAGATGGGCGGCATGCATGCCAAAGTACGATAAGCCGATGATGGCCACCGCCAGCGTGATCAAATTGAGTTTCATGGCGGCTCCTTCCGTGTCGTGTGGTCTGGCGGTAAGTGCGGGCCTGCGCCAGATGATACACCTCGAAAGCGGGAGCGGGGCTCCCGCACCCCAGATTAGGACACTTCCCAAAAGGACGGTTAGGGGAGCAGTCAGGTGACCGGTTAAGGCTCGAAATCGAGGGCGCGGTCTTTTTGGAGGAGGGTTAGATAGCCGAGGATGTCTTGTTCTACTTTGGCGGGGTCGGCTTTGGAGTAGATTTGCTGCAACTCGGCGATGATTTGCTGGACGGTGTGCTTGCCGTCGCAGCGTTCGACTATTTCGAGGCTTGGCCCATTGAGGCGGAGGGCACGCTCCGGCATGAGCAAAGTGCGCGGCTGCTGAGTTTTTTCGTTCATGCGGCAGCCAGGAGCCAGGCGCGGGCAGCTATTGGGATCGATGCTCATCGGGAGCCAGCTTCTGCAGCAGGGCGAAAAGCGCCGGGAGGGGGCCAGCCGGGCTGGACATAGGAAAAATAGAGGGCGTCGAGCTGTGCCCAGAGGATGTCGCATTTGGCGCGGAGGGCGGCGTGAGCTTTGTCTTGTTGCTCGCGGGTGCGGGCGTGTTTGACGACCCAGGCTAGCGCGAATTCGGCGTCTTCGGGGGCTTGCGTTAGGCGAGCGGTGAAATAGTCGAGGCCGCTCGAGAGCCACGGATAATGATGGCGAAGGCGATCCACCCGGAGCGTGATGAGTTTTTTGGAGAAAAGTTCGGTTAGGGAAGAAGCTACGGCTTCGAGATGCGAGCGCGTAGAGACGAAATCGACGTAGGCTTGCACGGCGTAGCGCGTTGCGGGGAGGATGCCATCGCTGGTCAGAGCTGCTTCGCGCGGGAGGCCGGTGGCTTCGACGAGGCGGAGCCACTTTTCAATACCGCCGGGTGTCGTGCCGTCGCCATCGTGATCGAGGATGCGCTTGCGCCAGGCGAGGCGGAACGCGGGATCTTCGCTGCGGGCCAGGATGGCGGCATCTTTGATTGGAATGCGGCTCTGATAGTAGTAGCGATTGAGGGCCCAGGCTTGGAGCTGGCCGCGCGTTAGTTTTCCTTCATGCATCAATGCGTGAAAGGGATGCTTGTGGTGATAACGCTCTTCGCCGATGGCGTGGAAACCGGCGATGAAAGCGGCTTCTGAGAGTGGGGGCGCGTCGATCGTTGGGGCTTGGCTCATACCGCGAGTTCCATCCCATCATAGGCGATTTCCCAGCCCGCTTCACGGACGATGCGGGATTCCGGACTCTCTTCATTCAAGATGGGATTGGTGTTGTTGATGTGAATGAGGACGCGGCGGGTTTTGGACGGGCGGAAAGGCTGGCGGAGCAGGCCACGGTCGCCCCACAACGGGAGATGACCCATTTGCCGCGCGGATTTGCTGCCTTTTTGCATGGAGTTTAGCTCGTCGTCTTTCCAGAAGGTGCCATCCAGAATAGCCAGATCACTTTCTTCCACACAGCGCAGCCAATGATCGCCGGTTCCCGGCAGGTTGGGTGCGAAGAAAAGCCTTTTTTCTTTCGAGACAAGAGTGAGGCCGATGACCGCCTCTTCGGGAGCGAGCACGTTCCGCAACGAGTCGCTGACGTAATCCGGGAAGACGCCACCGAGCGAGACGGCTTTGCAGAAGAGGCCGCTTTTCTTGTCGGCCGGCGAGGCCAGAACCAGGGGCGTGAGCCGATCGAGGGGCAGCGTTTCCCAGCGGACTGGAGGATTGGACCGCGCTAGCACGCGGAAGAGGCCGTTTTCTTCCGTAAGTATGCGGCGGACGGCGATGGTTGAGAAAATCTGGAGCGGCTGGAATTCCCGCAAGTGGAGAAGGCCCATGACAGCGTCGACATCTGCGGAGGTCAGGATCACGGAATGGATCGGAGTGTTGCGCGAGCCTGCGGGAGGGACAAAGTCGGCGGACGAGAGGATTTGCTGGCGAAGATCGGGGGAAGCGTTGAGAAGGAACCAGCGGGCGCCGTCGGGGGAGAAAGCGGCCTGGGCTTGCGTGCGAGGGCGGGCTTTAAGAGTGCCTGAGCGCACACCCATACACGGAGGACAAGCACAATTCCATTGGGGGAAGCCACCCCCGGCTGCGGAGCCGAGGATCTTAACCCGCATTGCGGCACGACGGGAGATGACCGCTGGGCGCGGTCACCAAATTACAACTCCGCGTTGGCGTACGAGCTAATTTCGCAGTTCAGGTCGACTTCTTCGTGCTGAGGTGTGGTCCATTCCATGACAAAGGGCTCCTGGGAACACTCGAGAATCAAAACTCAAACCAAGCAAAATATAACATAGACGGGAATTGAGGGGAAGAGGAGCAGAAGAAAAATGAGGAATGGCGCGAGCCGGGATGCGGCCTACGAAGGGTAGAGACGTTCGACACAAAAAACCACAAGCTATGGTAGGGAAAAAGTCAGGATATCAGAGTGGATTGCAGGCACATTTTTTTCGGAAGAATGCATGTTTTCGCTTGACAAAGGGCAAAAGGACTCTATGATGTGGCAAGAAGTGGAGCAGAGTGGTTTGTAGTAGGTCAAAGTAGAGTTTACCCGGGGTAGTTGAGGCGTTCTCGAGGGCAATCGTGAACGTAGGCATTCTGGGCATCCAAAACCAGCCAATTAGCAGGGAATATGAAGCTGCGGGGAAACTGTCCGGCGAAAGTCGACGAGAAGGGGCGTCTCAAAATACCCTCCGTGTTTCTGGACGAGCTGAAGGAGTACGGCAACCAGTTTTATATCACAAGTACGACGGGGGAAACGGCAAGAATTTATCCGATGAAGGTTTGGTCGGAGATCGAAGACAAGCTGGCGCAACTGCCGAGCACGCACGTTGCAAAACAAAAGTTTCTGTTAAGGACGAGCTATTTTGGGCAACTAGCGGAATTGGATGGGCAAGGAAGAGTGCTGCTGCCAGCGGTGCTGCGCGAAGCCGCGCAAACGATAGGCGAAGTGGATGTGTACGGGACGCTGAATTATTTGGAAGTGATGAATCACACGCGGATGCTCGACAAACTGAAGAATGAACCGTATACGGCGGCGGATGATACGGCGCTGGGGATTTGAGGAAGCGAAATTCGAAATTCGAAATTCGAAACACGAAATTCGAAGAGCGAAATTCGACGGGGCAGTGGGGCGCAGGGCTAGACAGAAGGACTGAACAGATTGAGTGCGGCGCATACGCCGGTGATGTTGGAAGAGGTGCTCGAATGGCTGCGCATCAAGGCGGACGGAATTTATATAGACGCGACGGTGGGAGCCGGCGGGCATTCGGAGGCAATCGCAAAGAGGCTGAGCTCCGGCAGGCTGATCGGACTGGACCGGGACGCACAGGCGTTGGAGCTGGCACGGGAGAGGCTGAAGAGTTTTGGGGAGAGAGTGACGCTGGTGCAATCGCCGTTCTCGAGGATTGCGGAGGCCGCACAAGAGTTGGGGATTCCGAAGGTGGACGGGGTCTTGGCCGACTTGGGAGTTTCGAGCATGCAGCTTGATCAAGGAGCGCGGGGATTTTCGTTCCGCGAAGCGGCGGCTCTGGATATGAGGATGAATACTGCCGATGAATTGACGGCGGACGAAATTGTGAATCGGTGGCCGGAGAGAGATTTGGCCGATCTGCTCTACCGTGAGGCGGACGAGCACGATTCCAGAAGAATCGCCAAGGCGATCGTAAGGGCGAGGCCCTTACGAGATACGGCGCACTTGGCAACGACTGTGGCAGGGGCCCGCAAGCACTGGGGAAGGCAGAGACTGCATCCCGCAACAAAAACGTTTCTGGCGCTGCGGATAGCGGTGAATCGAGAGATGGAGGAACTCGGGCAGTTTCTAACGCGGACCCCTGCTGCATTGAATTCCGGAGGGCGGTGGGTGGTGCTGAGCTACCACTCGAGAGAAGACCGCCTGGTAAAGCACGCGTTGCAAGAGGGAGAGCGCCAGGGAGCGCTCGAGGTGCTGACCCGGCACGTGATCCAGCCGACCGAAGAAGAGAAGGCGGCCAACCCGCGTTCGCGAAGCGCGAAACTGCGGTGCGCAGAAAGAGTGTAGTGATGCAAGGCAAACGAAGAGCAGCGACGGCGGAATTTCACACGGTAAAGAGGATTGATAATTCGCGGCTGGTGCGGAACTTTGAACCGGCCAGGATGCGGAACCTGTGGCGGATGGTGGCGCTGGGGAGCCTGGTGGCGGCGTTTTTCATGCTGTACATCTTCCAGCACTTTCGCTGCATTGATTTGAGCTTTAAGCTCGAGGATTTGAAAGCGCAGCAAATGAAGGCAGCGGCGCTGAATTCGGAATTGAAGCTGGATATCGCCGGACTGCGCGATCCGATGCGCATCGACGTCATCGCGCGGCGGCGCCTGGGCCTGACTGAACCGTTGCCGACGCAAGTGCAAGAGTACGACCAGCCGGATGGGGCGGAAGAGGCCGCGGCGCGGTACGTGAGGCCGAACCACGCGCCGTGACACAGCCGGCGGGCGTCGCAATCCCATACAAAAATTTACGCGTCACGCTGAGCTTCCAACCGGAGCGTTTGCCGACCTGAACTTGCCATGCAACAAAACCGCGCCCACGTCCGCTTGCTCGTCCTCGCCGGCGTGGCGTTTCTATGGATGGGCGCGGTTTTCGGCCGGCTCACGTACCTGCAACTTTTCCTTCATGGCGAGTACCTGGCGCGCGCTCTGCGGCAGCAGCAGCGCACGATCGAAATAACTCCCGAGCGGGGTGCGATTTACGACCGGAATAGGAGTCCGCTGGCGATGAGCGTCCCGGTGGATTCGGCATTTGGAGTGCCTTCGGAAATTGCCGACGAACATCTGGCGGCGCGGCTGCTCTCGAGCGTGGTCGACGTTCCCGAAGATGTGCTGGAAGCGCGTTTCGAATCGTCGCGGTCTTTTGTGTGGATTTCCCGGAAGCTGCCTCCCGAAAAAGCGGAAGCGATTACGGCGCTGAATTTGAAGGGCGTCTACCTGCAAAAGGAAAACAAGCGGTTTTACCCGAAGCGCGATCTTGCGGCGCACGTGCTGGGCTTCGTCGACATGGACGAGAAGGGGCTGGGCGGCATCGAGTACGAGCTGGACAACGAAATTCGCGGGCAGAGCGAAAAAATCGTGGTGATGGAGGATGCGCGGCAGCGCTGGTTCGACAGCAGCCAGGCGAAGCTGAATAACGGCGCGGACGTCGTGCTGACGCTCGACGAAAAAATTCAGTACATCGCCGAACGAGAGCTGGACGCAGCGATCGCGCGGACGCACGCGATTGCCGGGAGCGCCATCGTCATGAATCCGAATAATGGAGAGATTCTGGCGCTGACGAATTGGCCGACGTTCAATCCGAACAAGGCGGGGGAAGCGCCAGCGGAAGCGCGCATGGACCGGGCGGTGAGCGCGCTCTACGAACCGGGGTCGACATTCAAGCTGGTGACGCTTGCGGCGGCGTTCAATGAGGGCATCACGCGGCCCGAGGAGGTTTTCGATTGCGAAAATGGAAGCGTGGTCGTTGCCGGGCACCGGATTCACGACCATGGGTCGTTTGGATTGTTGAATGTGGCGGAGATCCTGGCGGAATCGAGCGACGTGGGGGCCATCAAGATTGCGCTTCGGCTGCAAGCCCCGAAGTTTTACGACTATATCCGGGCTTTCGGCTTCGGAGAGCCGACGGGCGTGGATCTGCCGGGAGAGAGCAAAGGTTTGCTGCGGCCACTGGATGATTGGGGATCGTTTTCGATTGGGTCGATTTCGATGGGGCAAGAGATTGGGGTTACGCCCATACAACTGATCACGGCGGTCTCGGCGATTGCGAATGGCGGATTGCTGTACAGGCCGCACGTGGTGTACGAACTGGAACGTAATGGGCGAGCGCTTCCGCCGGAAGGCGTGGAGGCATCGACGGAGCCGAGGCGAATCATTCGGCCCGAGACTGCGGCTACGTTGCGGCGGCTGATGGAAGGAGTGGAGCTCAACGGGACGGGGGCGCTGGCGCGGCTCGACGGGTGGACTTCCGCGGGGAAAACGGGCACCGCGCAAAAAATCGATCCGGCGACGGGAAGGTATTCGCGCACACAATACATTGCATCGTTTGCGGGATTTGCGCCGATCAACAATCCGGCGGTGGCGATTCTGGTGTCCCTGGATTCGCCGGTGGGGAAGCACGAAGGCGGGGAAGTGGCCGCGCCGGTCTTCAAACGGATTGCGGAAGAGACGCTGACGTATCTCGATGTGCCACGCGATGTTCCGCTGAACCCCAAGCTGATTCAGGCGGATTACAAAAAGGAAGCGAGCGAGGATGCGGGTGCGCTCGATGATCTCTCGTCCGTTGATTTTTCGAGCCAGACCGATTCGCCGCAGCCAGCGTCGCCTGCCGGTAAAGGTGAGAGGCGAACGCAGAAGCAGGCCGCGGAGCCGCCAGTGACCGTCGCTGTGGACGAAGGCGGAGAAGTGACGGTGCCGGACTTCAGCGGAAAGACGATGCGCGAGGTTGCCGACATCGCTCTGAAACTAGGACTCGATCCGGTGCTGGTTGGCAGCAGTCTTGCAACGGATCAATCACCCGCGGCGGGAGCGCAAGTGCGGCGCGGCGCGAGAATCACGGTGCGGTTCGGGACACCGGTCCAGAAGAAATCAAAGCCGGCCGCGGGAAACAGGAATTAGGATGAGAACTGGATTGAGCCATCTAGAAGAAACCAGCAACTCGGGAAGGAAGCACGCCGATGAAGGCCGTGAGGATTCATCGCCGGCCCATGTCTCGCCACGAAGCCTGAAACTCCGTGAGGTATTGCAGGGGACGGGAGCGAATGCTCCTGCTTCCGCCGAGGAACTGGAAATTCGCCAGGTCGCTTGCGACTCACGCAAAGTGCAGCCGCAGGCGCTTTTTTTTGCGCTGCACGGCGCGAAGGAAGATGGGAACAATTTCATTCGTGACGCGGTTTCGCGCGGCGCTGTGGCGATTGCGAGCGAAGAGGCTGCGCCCGCGGCGATTCCCGCGAGCGTGGCTTGGATTCCGGTGAGCGAGGCGCGCAAGGGGCTGGCGGTGGCAGCGGCGAACTTTTTTGGGCACCCGGCAGAGGCGCTGCAACTCGTCGCCGTGACCGGCACGAACGGAAAAACGACAACGACATCGCTGGTCGACGCCATGGTGAAAGCTTCAGGAGCGAAGACCGGTCTTTTTGGAACGATTGCGTATCACACGCCGCTTGGCGAATATCCCGCGCCCAACACCACGCCGGAGTCGGTCGATTTGCAAGGATTCCTCGCCGAGATTCGCGATGCGGGCGGGAAGTACGCGGTGCTGGAGGCGAGTTCGCACTCGCTGGCGATGGACCGTTTGTGGGGCTGCCATTTCGGCGCGGCGGTTTTCACGAATTTGACCCGCGAGCACATGGATTATCACAAGACGTTCGAAGAATATTTCGCGGCAAAGAAGAAACTGTTCGAAGGCACCGGCGCTGGCCTGCCGGAAGTCGCGGTGATCAACACGGATGATGAATACGGGAAGCGGCTGGCGGGCCTTGCCAAGAAGACCATCTCCTACGGCCTCGAATCCGATGCGGACATCACCACGAAGAAATTCCAACTCACATTCAACGGACTCTCGTTCACGGCGCACACGCCCAATGGAAAGGTGCAAGTGGCGTCGCCGCTGGTGGGGCGCATCAACGTTTACAACATTCTCGCGGCGATTGGAGCCGCGCAGGCGCTGGGGCTGCCCAATGACGTCATCGAAGCGGGAATAGGAAATCTTGAAAGCGTTTCGGGGCGCTTCCAGCGCATTGATCTGGGCCAGCCATTTTTCGTGGTGGTCGATTACGCGCACACGGATGACGCGCTCGAGAATCTGATTCGGACCGCGCGCGAATTGAATCCTAAGGGCCGCATCATCACGCTCTTCGGATGCGGCGGGGGAAAAGACCGGACGAAGCGACCGGTAATGGGAGAAGTGACGGGGCGATTGAGCGACCTGACGATTCTTTCGAGCGACAATCCACGAAGCGAAGATCCGCTGAAAATCATCAGCGACATCATCGTGGGGCTGCAGAAAACGGCGGGGAAATATCTGATCGAACCGGACCGCGAAAAAGCGATCGGCGTCGCGATGGAAGAAGCACGCGCCGGAGACATCGTTTTGCTCGCGGGAAAGGGCCATGAGAATTATCAAATTGTCGCGGACCGAACGCTGGAATTCGATGACCGCGAAGAGGCGAGGCGGGCGTTGCGCGAGAGAGGCTATGGAAAGGGGCCGGCGACACTCGGGATAGGCAAACCGAGAAACGGCTCTGGGTTTGGCACGTAGCGCGCTTGTCTAGAAAGTGCGGCGAGGGCGCGCGAGCCAGGAGTTAACTCGCGAAAGGAGGAGCCCTCCAATACGGTGAAAAGAGACCGATGCGCGGGGTACCTGCGTAAAGCAAACCCCCTGAGGCATTTATGCGGTGGACGATTGCACAAGTGGCTGGCGCTGTGGGTGCTACGGCGGGGGCAGGACTCGACCCCGTGGCCCGGGTGGCCGGCGTCTCGATTGATTCTCGCACGGTACGTCCAGGAGAACTGTTCGTTGCCGTCCACGGACCGCGTCACGATGGACACGATTACGTGGAGGGCGCGCTGGCGCGCGGAGCTTTGGCTGCGCTGGTGGCCGAATCGCAAGCCGGGCGCTACGGCGAAGCTGTGCGAAACCGCTGCATCACCGTCGCGGACACTTTCGACGCGCTCAAGCAGCTCGCGCGAGCGGTCCGCGAGGCGTGGGGCGGAAAAATTGCAGGCGTCACGGGCTCTGTGGGCAAGACCACCACGAAAGAGATCCTGGCGGCACTGCTGGGCGCGAAGTTGCGGGTCCTGAAATCGGAAGGAAATTTTAATAACGAGTACGGCCTGCCGCTGACGCTCTTTCGTTTGGACGAGACGCATCAGGCGGCGGTGTTGGAGATGGGCATGTCGCGGCGCGGAGAGTTGGCGCGGCTCGCGGCGATTGCGCGGCCCGATGTCGGCGTGGTGACGCGCGTAGCGCCGGCGCATCTGGAATTTTTTTCGTCGGTCGATGAGATTGCGCTGGCAAAACGGGAGCTGATCGAAGGGTTGAACGGGCGGGAATCGACAGCGGTGCTGAACGCGGACGATCCGCGCGTGGCGGCATTCGGCGCGTTTGCGCCGGGGCGCGTGGTGACGTACGGAATCGACGCGCCGGCGTTTTTTTCGGCGGCGGGGATCGAGGACCGCGGAGCGCTGGGCTCGTCGTTCGATTACATCAGCCCGGAAGGCCGCGTGCGCCTGGAACTCCCGGTGCCCGGGCGGCACGCGATTTATAACGCGCTGGCCGCGCTGGCGGCTGCGAGTGTTTGGAACATCGGTGCGGCGGAAGCGCAAAGCGTTTTTCGAACGTTGCGCGTGCCGGCAATGCGCGGCGAATTGTTGCGTTTTTCGAATGGAGCGGCGCTGATCAACGACAGCTACAACTCGAGCCCGGCGGCGCTGCACGCCATGGTGGAGGTGCTGGCGGCGACTCCGAATTTTAATCGGCGGATTCTCGCGGCAGGGGAAATGCGGGAACTTGGCGTGGGTTCGCCGGCGCTGCACAGAGAGGCGGGCATTCTCGCGGGGAAGACGGACAAAATCGATTGGGTGATCGGAGTCGAAGGAGACGCGGAGCAAATCGTGGAAGGCGCCATCTCGGCGGGAATACCGAAGGCGCAGACGAGATTTTTTTCCTCCTCGGAGGCAGCGGCGAAATTTCTGGAGGAATTTCTCACGGCGGGTGATGTGTTGCTGGTGAAAGGCTCGCGCGGAGTGAAGATGGAGCGCATCGTCGAAACGCTGCTGGCGCGCTACGCCGCGGCCGGCGAACTCCCGCGGCAGGAGGTCGGGCACTGAAATGCTTTACTACCTCCTCTACCACGTTCTGCAGCCCTATTTCAGTCCGCTGAATGTGTTTCGTTACATTACCGTGCGGACCGTGTATGCCAGCCTGACGGCCATGTTTCTCGGCCTTGTTTTCGGCCCCTGGCTGATCCGCCGATTGCGCGAGCTGCAGATCGGGCAATACATTCGCGAGGAAGGCCCGCAAGAGCATCAGAAAAAAGCGGGCACGCCGACGATGGGCGGCGTGTTGATCGTTTTGTCGACGGCTGTGCCGACTCTGCTTTGGGCCGACTTGACGAATCCTTTTATTTTGCTTTCGCTCTTCGCGCTGGTCGGGTTTGCCGCCATCGGATTCATCGATGATTACGCGAAAGTCTCGAAACAGAGAAACCTGGGGCTTACCGCGAAAAAGAAAATTTATTTTCAGGTGCTCGTGAGTCTCGTCGTCGGAATTTCGCTGCTCGTTCTGGTCACGCACTACGCGTACTCGACGCAACTGATGATCCCGTTCCTGAAGCGTTTGCATCCCGATCTGGTTATCCACTCGCTGATGAACTCGCAGCACTTCTGGCCGCTGGCGTTCTTGCCGTTTCTCGCTTTTGTTTGCCTGGTCATCGTCGGATCCTCGAACGCCGTGAATTTGACGGATGGCCTGGACGGCCTGGCCATCGGTTGCACGGTGATTGCCGCCGGCGCGCTCACGGTGCTGACCTACGTCAGCAGCAACTCGCGATGGGCTACGTATCTCGAGATTCAGTACATCCCGCGCGTCGGAGAACTTACCATTTTCTGCGGCGCGCTGGTGGGCGCTGCCCTTGGCTTTCTCTGGTACAACGCGCACCCCGCGGAAATTTTCATGGGAGACGTCGGATCGCTCTCGCTCGGCGGCACGCTCGGGACGGTCGCCGTGATCATCAAGCAGGAGATTCTGCTTTTTTTTGTCGGAGGAATCTTCGTCATCGAGGCGCTCTCCGTTATTTTGCAAGTCGGATCTTTCAAGCTTCGCGGAAAGCGGATTTTTCGCATGGCGCCCATTCATCACCATTTCGAACTCCTGGGATGGAGCGAGTCGAAAGTTATTGTCCGGTTTTGGATTGCCGCGCTGGTCTTCGCGCTGTTTGCGCTGACCACGTTGAAGTTGAGGTAAGGCGTGTTGGAAGCTGGGCGGAATTTGAAAAGTGCCGGGCCGATTCGAGTTGCGAGGGAAACGCGTGCTGGTCGTGGGACTGGCGCGAACGGGCGTGGCTACCGCGCTTTTTTGCGCGGCGCGTGGAGCGCGGGTGACGGCGACGGATACCCGTAATGAAAACGAGATGGGCGAAGCGGCCGCTAAATTAAAGGGTGCTGGAGTGATTCTCGAACTCGGTTGCCATCAGGAGAAAACATTTCTCGAACAGGACTTGATCTTTCCAAGTCCCGGCGTGCCCGCCGACGAAACGCATCTGCAGGCTGCGCGTTCCAAAGGCGTCGTGATTTGGAGCGAAATCGAGCTGGCTTACCGCTTTTTGAAGGGACGCCTGATCGGGATCACCGGTTCGAATGGGAAGACGACGACGACTTCGCTCGTCGAGCACATATTGAAGACTGCCGGAATGCACACGATTCTCGCGGGCAATATCGGCACGCCACTCATCGGATGCGTCGACGAAATGAAAGACGAAACTTGGACGGTCGCCGAACTCAGCAGCTTCCAACTCGAACTGATCGAGACCTTTCGGCCAAACATCGGCGTGTTCCTGAATTTGACTCCCGACCATCTCGATCGGCACGGCACCATGGACGCCTACGGCGCCGCAAAAGCGCGGCTGTTCGAAAATCAAACCGGAGAGGATGCTGCCGTTCTGAACGCCGACGATGCGGCAACCACTCCGTATGCGCCCTCGCTTCCGCGCGTTTACTGGTTCAGCCGAAAACAGCGCGTCGCGCAAGGCGCGTATCTTCGCGGAGAAGAGATTGTTTTTCGGCAGGGAGGCACGGAAGAAGTCCTTCTCAACGTGGAACACATTCCTCTCGCTGGCGCGCATAACGTGGAAAATGCACTGGCGGCTGCGGCCGCTTCACGCCTCGCCGGCGCATCGGCCGCGGATATCGCCAAAGGCGTACGGTCGTTCGCGGGAGTCGAGCACCGCCTGGAATTCGTCGTGGAAATCGGCGGAGTGCGCTACTACAACGATTCGAAGGCCACCAACGTGGACGCCACGCTCAAGGCGCTGGACGCGTTCCCTGGCCGGATTCTGATTATTCTCGGCGGAAAAGACAAAGGCAGCGACTACACCGTGCTGCAAAAGCCGCTGCGCGAAAAAGCGATTCTGGCGCTCTTGATCGGGGCAGCCGCGGAGAAAATTGAAAAGCAAATCGCGGGAAGCGTGGCGCTGGAACGCGCGGAAACGCTGGAACGCGCCGTGGAAACCGCTTCGCATGCCGCGCAATCCGGCGATGTCGTGCTGCTCGCTCCGGCCTGCGCCAGCTTCGACCAGTTCCAAAATTACGAGCACCGCGGACGCGTCTTCAAAGAATTGGTGCAGCAGCTTGCCAAGCAAACTGCCGGCGCAAGTTCGGGAAAAGGGTGAGGGAACGTGCCGCGACGTCTTGAAACCGACCGCTGGTTATTTGGAGTGACCGTGGCGCTTTGCCTGTTCGGCGCGGTGATGATCTTCAGCGCGTCGGCGGTCACCGCGGAGAAGGAGTACGGCCACGCGTACATTTTCCTCGCGCGGCAAGCCGTGTGGC
The DNA here is from genome assembly GCA_963715795.1 of uncultured Acidobacteriota bacterium. Taxonomy (GTDB): domain Bacteria; phylum Acidobacteriota; class Terriglobia; order Acidiferrales; family UBA7541; genus Acidiferrum. The sequence goes on from OY970275.1 coordinate 306,774, forward strand.
TCGTGCTCGGGCTTCTGGGAATGTTCGCGCTGATGCGCACGGACTACCGACGGCTGCGCGAGCCTGCAGTCGTCTACACGACCGTATGCGTCGTGCTGCTTCTGCTGGTTGGGACTTTTTTTCTCGACAAAGCGCACGCCACGCATCGCTGGATTCGCTATGGACCCGTGGGAATTCAGCCGTCCGAACTGGCCAAGCTGGCGGTGATTCTGTATCTCGCGTGGTTCCTCGATCAGAAGCGGCGCACCAAGGCAGGCATGGAGTTTTGCAAGCAGGATTTTCTCCAAACGATTCTTCCTGCGGCGGGACCTGTTCTTGTGTGCCTCTGCTTAATTTTGCTGCAGCCGGACCTGGGCACTGCGGTGGACATCGCTCTCGTAGCGACCGCGATTCTGTTTGCCGCAGGCTTATCCTGGAAATGGCTCGCGGCGGGCGCGGTTGCTGCGTTGCCGGTACTTTATTTGCTGATCACGCATGTTTCCTACCGCCTGGCGCGGCTGACCGCGTTCCTCGATCCCAATTCGGATCCGCAAGGAGCGGGCTTCCAGTTGACGCAGTCACTCATCGCGGTCGGCTCGGGCGGATTCACCGGCGTCGGTTTGATGGAGAGCAAGCAGAAATTGTTTTACTTGCCGGAAGCGCATACGGATTTCATTTACGCCGTGATTTGCGAGGAGCTCGGCTACATTGGCGCGGTGCTGCTGATCGCGTTGTTCGCGGTGTACGGATGGCGCGGTTTGCGCGCCGCGTTTGCCGCTCCCGATGGTTTCGGCCGTTTACTGGCGCTGGGGATTACGGCGCTGGTGCTCAGCCAGGCGTTTATCAATTTTGCGGTCGTGCTGGGAATGGTGCCAACCAAGGGGATTCCGCTACCGTTCGTAAGTTACGGCGGATCGAGTTTGCTGGTCATGTTGCTGGCTACTGGTGTGTTGCTGAACATTTCGCAGCAGGCGACGGAAACATGAGGCCGCCGGCCAACCCACGTTTGGTTTCGCGGACAATGGGCACGATATATCGTGCCCCTACGGCTTCGATGAGTCGTGCGTATTCGTTTGCGCAAAATGCCGGGCGCAAAGCATGAAGCTGCTTATCGCCGGAGGCGGCACGGGCGGGCATGTCTTCCCGGCGCTGGCCATCGCTCAAGAGTGGTTGTCTCGCGGCAAAGAAAGAGAAGTCGTGCTGGTCGGAACACAACGCGGGATTGAAATGAAGCTGGTGCCGCAAGCGGGGCTGCCGCTCGAGACCTTGCGCGTGGCCGGCTTGAAAGGGAAGGGCGGCGCGACGTTGCTGAGAAATCTTGCGATGCTCGCTCCCGCCATGCTGGACGCCCGGCGCGTGCTGCGGAAGCACAAGCCTGTCGCCGCGTTTGGCGTGGGCGGTTACGCTGCCGGCCCAATGCTTCTGGCGGCTTGGCTCGGCCGAGTGCCGAACGTGATTTTCGAGCCGAATGCGGAGCCGGGTTTGACGAATCGGCTGGTCGCGAAAATTTCCAAGCGGATTGCCACCGGCTATGAAATTTCTGCCCAGGCCTGGGGAAAAAAAGCCATCGTTACTGGCTGCCCGGTGCGCCAGGAATTTTTTTCGATTGCGTCCCGCAAGCCCGAAAAGCCGTTCCGCTTGCTCGTGACGGGCGGAAGCCAGGGAGCATTGCCGATCAACCGCACGTTTGTCGACGCCATGGACCGGCTTGCAGCGCGAAAAGCGGAGCTCTCCATCGTGCACCAGACCGGCGAACGCGATTATAATGCGGTACGCACCGCCTATGCGCGGCGCGAAATCAACGCGGAGGTCGTGCCCTTCCTCACGAATATGGCCGAGCGCTTTGCCTGGGCAGACATCATCGTTTGCCGAGCAGGAGCTATCACCGCGGCCGAAATTGCCGCCGCGGGCCGCGCCGCCATCTTCATCCCCTTCGGAGCCGCCACGGACAGCCACCAATTGCGCAACGCGCAAGAGATGCAGCGCGCGGGCGCGGGGAGGCTCATCAACGAAAAAGAGCTTACTGCGGAACGCCTGACCAGCGAAATCTTCTCGCTGGTCGACCAGCCCAGCCAGATTGAAACGCAATCAAATGCGGCGCACGCGCTTGCCCGGCCTCATGCCACGCGAGACATCGTCAACCTGATCGAAGAGGCCGCGAACGTGCAAGGAAATGCCGAGAGGGCAAATCCATGATGGTTTCGTTCCGCAATTTTCAGCGCATCCATTTGGTCGGCATCGGCGGCATTGGCATGAGCGGCATCGCCGAAGTGCTGCTGACGCTCGGTTATTCCGTTTCCGGCTCGGACACCAAGCCTTCCAACATAACCGAGCGGCTGCAGAATCTCGGCGCGACCATTCACGAAGGCCACAAAGCGGTGAACGTCGAAGGCGCCCACGTGGTGGTGATCTCCTCGGCGATCAAACAGGACAATCCCGAAGTCGCCGAAGCGCATAAGCGAAAAATTCCGGTGATCCCGCGGGCGGAGATGTTGGCGGAGCTGATGCGCTTGAAATATGGCATTGCCGTCGCGGGAGCGCATGGCAAGACGACCACGACCTCCATGGTGGCTTCGGTGCTGGCCGCCGCGCACCTCGATCCGACGTTTGTAGTCGGGGGCAGGGTGAATCAGGCGGGCACGACGGCCCGGCTTGGCAAAGGCGAATATTTCGTTGTGGAGGCTGACGAAAGCGATCGCAGTTTCCTGATGCTCGCCCCGGTTGTTGCCGTGGTCACCACCATCGACCGCGAGCACCTCGACCAGTACAGCTCGCTCGCGGACATTCAGGGCGCATTCCTTCAGTTTGTGAATCGCGTTCCTTTTTATGGCGCCGCGATCCTTTGCCTCGACGAACCCAACGTCCAAGCGATTCTTCCGGATGTGAAGCGCCCGATCATTACGTACGGCACTTCGAGCCAGGCGGATTTGGTGATCAGCGATGTGAAACTCGAAGGGCTTGGCAGCGATTTTCGCCTGACCTTCAAAGGTGAAGACCTCGGCGTGTTCCACCTGATGCATCCGCCTGGAATCCACAATGTCCGCAACGCCGCCGCCGCCGCCGCCGTCGCGCTTTACCTGAACGTTCCCAGCGACTTGATTCGCGAAGGCCTGGCGAAGTTTGCCGGCGTCGGCCGCCGCTTCGACATCAAGGGCGTCGTGAATGACGTCACCGTGATCGACGACTATGGCCATCATCCCGCGGAAATTCGCGCCACCCTCGAAGCCGCGCGCGGCTGCAAGTTCGCCCGCCTCCTGGTGCTCTTCCAGCCGCATCGCTTCACGCGTACGCAGCACCTTTGGGACGAATTCTGCCGCGCTTTCAATCAAGCTGACGTGCTGGTGCTCCTGGACATTTACGCCGCGAGCGAAGCCGCCATTCCGGGCATCACCAGCGAAGCGCTCGCCAATGCCATCCGCGAAGCGGGACACAAGAACGTCCACTACTTCCGCTCCATGCAAGCGGGAATCGAGTTCCTGTTACGCGAAGCGCGGCCCGGAGACGCCATCATGACCATCGGCGCGGGCAACGTCAGCCGCGCGAGCAACGAATTGATGGTTCTTCTCGGGGTGGAGTACCCGACACACCATGCGCATTGAGGATCCCAAAGTCGTTGCGGCGCTGGCGGAATTGGGCGTTCAGTGGAAGCCGGGCGCCTCTCTGGCCGAGCTGACTTCTCTCGGCATCGGCGGCACGACCGACCTCCTCCGCATCGAGAAGCACGAGGCGATTCCTGAGCTTCTGAGCTTGCTCGGCGCGCACGGTATTCCGCACCGGTTCCTTGGCGGCGGCTCGAACCTGCTCGTGAGTGATAGCGAGCTGCCTTGGGTCGTATTGCAACTCGTATCTCCGGAGCCGGACATCGTGCTCGAAGGCAATATCGCCCAAGTCCATGCCGCGGCCGACCTCGGCCGCACCGTCACCTACTGTGCCAAAAACGACCTCGGCGGAATGGAAGGGCTCATCGGGGTTCCCGGGACGGTCGGCGGCGCCTTGCGGATGAACGCTGGCGCTTACGGCATGCAAATCGGGAGCTACGTCCGGGAAGTGAAGCTCTACCGGGCCGCCCAGCGAAAGCTGGAAACTCTCGAGGGCGATCAGATTTCTTTCGAATACCGGCACACATCTTTTGCGCCTGATGATATGATGCTCGCAGTGAAGCTGGAATTACCCTCCAAACCGTATCGCGAAATTCTAAAAGGGATTCGTATCTGCAACGAAAAACGGCGCGCGAGCCAGCCGCTTGGGCAGAAAAGCGCCGGTTGCATCTTCAAAAACCCTCCCGGCAATTCCGCTGGACGCATGATTGACGAGCTGGGCCTCAAGGGTCTCAGCGTGGGCGACGCCCGCATCAGCGACCGCCACGCCAATTTTTTCGTGAATGCCGGCAAAGCTTCCGCCCGGGAAATGCTGGCGCTGATCGCCGAGGTGCGCGAACGCGTGCAGAAGTCGTTTGGCGTGATTCTCGAGCACGAGGTGGTTGTTTGGAACGCGTGAAAGCCATGCAACGGGGCGGCGCCGCGGCTGCCGCCGAACCGTATCGGCCGGAATTGCTGGCCGACGAAGAGCCGCGCTACTTGCGCCGGCAGAAGCCTCTCGAAATTCGCCGCAAAAAATTTGGCGGGCGGAGCTGGCCGTTCTATCGCCGCGTGCTCGGCTGGACCTTCGCGGGCGCGGCGGGCATCACGGTCGCCGTGGCGACGGGCCATTTCTTGTTGTATTCGCCGAAAGTGCTTCTACTTAAGGCGGACCAGATCGAGTTAAAGGGCAATCACATCGTCAGTCGCGAAGCGGTGCTGCAACCCTTCGCGCATGACCGCAACCGCAGCGTCCTTCTCATCCCGCTGGACGTGCGCCGCAGCCAGCTCGAAGAGCTGCCGTGGGTCGAATCCGCCAGCATTCAGCGCATCCTGCCAAATCACATCCGCGTCGACCTGACCGAACGCACGCCCATCGCCTTCTTGCGAGATGGCTCTGAACTGGCTTTGATTGACGCACACGGCGTGATTCTCGACCGTCCCGAAGGCGAAGTTTTGCACTTCCCGATCGTGACCGGCCTTCCCGATAGCCTGCCGCGCGAAGAGCGCGAGGCTCGTATGCAGACCTATCAGGAATTTCTGAGAGACGCGGACCTGGTGCGCGAGGGGTCGTCCGATCGCGTCAGCGAAGTCGATCTTTCGAATACCCAGGATTTGCGCGTGGTGATGACCGGCCTGGCTTCGCCGAACGATTCGCAGGCGGTTACCGTGCATTTTGGAACCGGCGATTTCGCGGGCAAGTACCGGATGCTGGTCGACAATTTTCCGCAGTGGCAGGCGAACGCCGGACGCGTACAGTCGATCGACTTGCAGTATTCGAAGCAAGTAGTTGTGAACGCGGATAGCAGCGCAACTTCCGCGAAGCTGAAGAATTAGAAGTGGAAGCGTGAATTGATCCAAGGTGGGGGCGGCGGCTTGGCAAAAAAAGATCGCTACATCATAGGGCTGGACGTCGGCAGCACAAAAACATCCGCGTTGATCGCGGAAGTGGACGACGAACTGGTGAAATTTCTTGCGCTGGGCGCGGCGGAATCCAAGGGGCTGCGCAAAGGGCTTATCGTCAATCTCGATTCGACTGTCAGCTCGATCCGGCGCGCCGTCGAGGAAGCGGAAGGCGTGGCCAACGTTCCCGTTGAGTCCGCCGTCATCGGCGTGGCGGGCAGCCACGTCCGCGGCGTCAATAGCCGCGGGGGCGTGACGCTCGGCCATCGTGCCCGGGACATCGAGCGCGACAACGTGCGCCGCGCCATCGATGCCGCGCGCAACATCACCTTGCCCGAAGACCGCGAAGTCTTGCACGTTCTGCCGCACGAATTCATGGTGGATGCGCAGGACGGCATTCGCGACGCTGTCGGCATGGTGGGCCAGCGCCTTGAGGCCAACGTTCATTTGGTGACCTCTTCCATCGCCGCCACGCAAAATTTGGTGACCGCCGCGAATCGCGCCGGAATCCTGGTCAACGACACCGTTCTTGAACCGCTCGCGTCCGCGGAAGCATGTCTGACGCAAGACGAGCGCGAACTGGGGGCCTGCCTGCTCGATATCGGCGGCGGCACGACGGAATTGATTGTCTACGGCGGCGGAGTGGTGCGCCACACCAGCGCCGTGCCCGTTGGCGGCGACCATTTCACAAACGACCTGGCCGTCGGCCTGCGCACGCCAATCCCCGAAGCTGAGCGGATCAAGCGCCGCCACGGCTGCGCCGCTTCTTCCTTGCTCCACGAAGACGCCTCGATTGAAATTGCCAGCGTCGGCGACCGCCCTCCGCGCACGATCTTTGCGCGCATGCTTACGGACATCATCGAGCCGCGCGCGATGGAATTGCTCGCGCTCATCCGCGAAGACCTGCAACGCGCGGGTTTGCACACCCAGATTCCCGCGGGATTTGTGCTCGCGGGAGGCGGCGCTAGGCTGAACGGCTTGGTCGATCTCGCCGAGCAGGTTCTTCGTTTGCCCGTGCGCATCGCGGAGCCGAAAGGTCTTGCTGAACTGCCCGAACAGGTAGCGCAGCCGGAATATGCAACGGTAGTGGGTTTGGTTTTGTACGGCGCGAAGTCGCGGCGCAATGCGCAGCAGCGTGCCGGAAATTTTGTATCCAAATTGAAGTCCATGTTCGCAGGTGCCTCGTGAGCCTGCCCGAGCGCAGCACCGCGAATCTGGAGAAGGCTGAGGGACGTATGACCACGAAAGACGCAGGAATTCGCATGAGCTTCAGCGAAGAGCTGCAGCCGGCGAAGATTAAAGTGATCGGTGTGGGCGGGGGCGGATGCAACGCGGTCAACCGCATGATCCGCGCTAAAGTCGAGGGCGTCGAGTTCATCACGGCGAACACGGACTTGCAGGCGCTCAAGCTCTCGCAGGCTCCCGTCAAGTTGCAGCTCGGCGCGAAGCTCACGAAAGGTCTTGGCGCGGGCGCCAATCCGGAGATCGGCCGCAAGGCCGCTCTCGAAGACACCGAAAAAATCATCGAGGCGCTCGAGGGCTCGGACATGATTTTCATCACGTCCGGCCTTGGCGGAGGCACGGGAAGCGGCGCGGCGCCCGTAGTCGCTTCACTCGCCAGCGAACTCGGCGCTCTTAGTGTTGCCGTGGTCACCAAGCCCTTCGCGTTTGAGGGCAAGCGCCGCATGCTTCAGGCCGAACAAGCCTTACAAGAATTGATCGGCGCCGTGGATACCGTCATCGTCATCCCCAACGAGCGCCTGATGGACACCGTCGAGCGCGGCACCAGTTTCTTCGACGCCTTTCGTATTGCCGACGACATTCTCCGCCAGGCTGTGCAGGGAATCTCCGACATCATCACCGTCCCCGGCATCATCAATCGCGACTTTGCCGACGTCAAAGCCATCATGCATGGCCAGGGCTACGCCGTGATGGGCACCGCCATCGCTACCGGAACAAACCGCGCCATCGACGCCGCCAATCGCGCCATTTCGAGCCCGTTGCTCGAAGACAACTCGATTCAGGGAGCGCAAGGCATCTTGATCAACATTTCCGGCAGCTCGAGCCTTTCGCTGCATGAAGTTCACGAAGCTTCTTCCATCATCCAGAAAGCCGCCCACGAAAACGCCAACATCATTTTCGGCGCGGTCATGGACGATTCCATGAAAGACGCTGTGAAAATCACGGTCATCGCCGCGGGTTTCAAGGAGGCCAACAAGAAAAACGTCCAGCAGAAGCCGTCCTTCCTGCCCAAAACCTGGAAGGCTGGCCGCGAAATCCAGGAACCACTCCCTCAGCAGCAAACGCTGCCCAACGTCGTCCATCAGGTGCAGCAAAACGTCCGCGACGTCAGCCACGAAGTTCCCGCGGACGACCTGGATGTCCCCACGTTCCTCCGCCGCCAGGCCCAAAAGGCCTAATCGGTTTCAGATTTTTCCTGCGAATTTGTAGGGGCACGATATATCGTGCCCCTACTTTTTTCGCCACGATCAACAAAAAACGCCTAGATCATTCTCCGGTAACTTCAGTCGCAATCGCCTAACACGCTCACTATCTTTCGTACTTCCTCTTCGAAATCGCCAAGGTCCTTCGCTGGATTCGCCACCACCGAACTCAATCCCGCGTGAAACTCGCGCGCGCGCGTCCTAATCGCCGCCTCTCGAATATTCCCCGCGTGCAGCCCGCTACCCGGCATCACGATCAGCCGCTTTCCCGCGATTCGAACCAGCTGACCAAGCAGCTCCAAGGCTTCCGGCGCGGTTCGGTTCCCGCCCGATGTGAGCAGCCTGGTAGCGCCCGTTCGAATGACGTCTTCGAGAGACTCGCGCAAATCCCCGCACTCATCGAAAGCGCGGTGAAAAGTAACCGGCAGAGGCCGCGCCAATTCCACCAGCAACTTCGTTCGTTCGATATCCACCCGTCCATCGGCATCGAGCAAGCCCAGAACAACGCCGTCCATCCCAAATTGTTTTGCGTCGTCCACATCGCGCTTCATCGCTTCGAACTCGGCGTCCGAATAGACAAAGCCGCCGCCACGCGGCCGAACCATAGAAAATATAGGCAAGCTCACACGCGCGCGCACCGCGCGCAACTCTTCGCAACCTGGCGTCGTCCCACCCTCTCTTAAATTGCTGCAGAATTCAATGCGTTGCGCTCCGCCACGTTCGGCGGCCAGCGCAGCGTTCACGCTCTCCACGCTGATTTCGAGTAGCCGTTTATTCCGCATGGCGCAATAGATTAGCAGAGAGGCTCGCCGGAAACGGAATCCATGCGAGTCAGAGAAAAAAGAATCGCCATGAATAATTCACGCCGAGAGTTGTTCTCTGCGCGGCTTGTGGTAACCTTTTGCGCCAGAAGTTCGGGTCTCTTGTTTTCTTGTCGATCCCGAGCCGGTATTTCCTGCAAAGGAGACCTCGCATGAAACTCCGTTCCAGAATGTTCGCGTACTCTGTCGTGATTCTAGCTGCGGCGCTCGCCGCTTGCCAGGCGCCGTATCACCAGAAAGACGAGATGTTTTATCTGATTTCAGCGAATATCAATTTGCCCTACTGGCAGGAAGCCGCCGCTGGCTTGGGCGACGCCGCTCAAGTCATGGGTGTCAAAGCGGAAATGGATGGTCCCGCCACTCTCTCGCCGCAAGACGAGCTGGTCTCTTTTCAAAAGGCCGTTGCCTTGCACCCCTCGGGGATTCTTGTCTCTGTGACGAACCCGGCTCTTTTCAAGCCGGCGATCGACAACGCCATCACGCAGGGCATCCCGGTTATCTGTATCGATTCAGATGCTCCCGATTCGCGCCGCATTCTTTTCCTGGGAACTGACAACTTCCGCGCCGGTCAGGAGAGTGCGAAGCGCATGGCGGATATTCTCAAGGGTGAAGGGAACATTGTCATCGTCACGGTCCCCGGCCAGCCCAACTTGGACGAGCGCGTGCGTGGAGTTTCCGAAGCCCTGAAGAAATTCCCAGGAATTAAAGTCGTTCAGACCATCGACGACAAGGGTGATCCCAACGCTGCCAATGACGGAATCTCTGCGCTCTTGGAGAAGAAAGAAAAAATCGCCGGCGTGATCTGTCTCGAAGCCTCCGGCGGTTCGGGCGTTGCGGAAGCGTTTCATCGCTTGGACCAGACGGGCAAAATCGCAATCGTCTCCTTCGATAAAGATCCGGAAACCCTCGACGCGATTGATAGGGGTTGGATTAATGCGACCGTCGTGCAAAAGCCCTACGTCATGGCCTACTACGGACTAAGGTTCGCCGACGACCTCCATCATAACGCCGTGCACGAATTCAAAGACTGGCGCACCGCGCCCGCTGATCCATTGCCGTCGTGGGTGGACACCGGAACCGCGATCATCGACAAGAGCAATCTCGCGGTTTGGCGAGAATCGCTTGCGGCTCACCCGAAACCGCTCTAGCAATCGTTCAAGGTATCGCGGCGAGAGGCTACACCCAGCCCAGCGATGCGAACGTCGTGATCGAGGCGCACCCCAGCGCGACTCCTAGCACCATGCCTGCCAGCACGTCGCTGAGGAAATGCATTCCCAAAGCGATTCGGGAAACCGCAATGCTGATCGCCAGAAAAAACAGCGGCGCTTCCAGCGACGGATAAAAGTAGCTGACCACCAGAGCCACGGAAAACGCCGTCATAGTGTGCCCGGAGGGAAACGAAAACCGGTCCGGCGGCAAAACTTTCGACCAGCAATGCGGCTCGAGTTGGCAAGGCCGCGGCCGCTGGCTGAGCCTTTTCAGCGCTTTGAAGACGAATATCCCGAAGATCGCCGCCCCTCCCGCCGCTCCAATCGCGGAAAACCGCTGCGGCCCTCCATCGATCAGCAGCATGATCCCGAGTCCATACCAAATCCAGCCATCGCCCATCCGCGTAGCCAGGATCATCCACAACCGGAACCACCGCGGGGCTCGCCAGCGGTTCATCCGGCGCATCACGCGGTAATCGCGCCGTTCGATGTATCCCCAAAGAGTGCGTGCGACAGCCATGGTATTAGCCCATCTAGCCCCAGTTCGCCTCGAAGCTAGAATCCATATCCCAGAACATGCGTTGGCGCTTTTCTCCGCTCGCGAGTGCGGCAGACCACTTGCGGCAGAAACGCATCTCGTTCAACCAGTGCCCGGCCGTAAACGCGGGAACCAGCAAGGAAAGGGGCGTAAGTGCAAGAGTCCACGGCTTTTCCATCCACAAGCACCAGATAATGTGGAAGACGTCCGCGGTTAGCTTCGCGTAGCTCCCGTGCGCGCCATGCACTTGTCCACGTCCTGCTCGCAATCCGGCAAAAAATTCGTCCACCGTGCGCGCCCCAGGGACCTCCGTATACGTGAGCCCGACTCCCGCGATAGTGTGCGAGTCGCTCCCGCCAACGGCGATTTTGCCGAGCCGGCTGGCCAGCTCCACGGCACTCTCATTGGCTTCGGGCCACATCTGGCCATTTCGCGTTTCAAACGCCGGGACGTAGGAGGCAAACCAGCAAAAATCCTCTTCGCTGCGCCGCCCCGTCAATCCGGAGAAGACATGATTCACGCTGAAAAAGAGCTTCTTCTCCGTGAGATACATCACGAGTGAAATGAAGTCCTTACGCCGGCGCTGAATTTCAATGTGGTCGCGCTCCGTGATTCCGTAGACGCCCAGGTGCATCTCGGTTCCGCTGGGCATCTGCACGGTCACTTCTTCGCTCAGGAAGAAATCAGGGTTACCCTGGAGGGCCTCTCCGGAATCTATCGAGTCGTGGTCGGTTACGGTGACGATGGACATTCCCAGCCGTTTCAGCCGGGTGTACACTTCCCCCGGTTGGTTATAGGACTCGCGGCAGATACGGCTCATACCGGGAGTGTTGCACATGCCCGAAGCTATCGAGTGAACATGGAGGTCGCAGCGCATGAAACTATTGTTAATCCGCGATATGAACAGGCCATGAAGAGGTCGCGAATTCTAGGTGAATGTGCCCATGGAACTCCTTGAGCACATTGGACTTCCTTAGTTATCCACATGGCATGGTGCTTGCTCTTCCTGGCGAACAATAAGCGTATGGCACACTCTCAACTATGAAAAAAATTCACGTTCTCTTCCACAACGCGGGGGGTGGACACCGCAACGCCGCCGTCGCCCTCCAGACCATTGTGGCTCAGCAGGGCCGTCCCTGGCAGGTCGAGCTGGTGCAATTTCAGGATTTGACCGACCGCCTCGATGTACTTCGCAAGCTGACCGGCATCCGTATCCAGCAGCAATACAACATCATGTTGCAGAACGGCTGGACCCTCGGAAGCAAATATGTCCTGCGGATCCTGCAGGCCACGATTCGGCTCTTGCACCGGCCCCTCGTGCGGCTCCTCGAGGATTTTTGGCGCGACCACCCGGCGGATCTTCTCGTCTCCGTCATTCCGCACTTCAATCGCGCCATTTCGGAGAGCTGGAATGCTATTTATCCAGGGCGTCCTTTCGTCACTCTCATTACCGACCTCGCCGATTATCCCCCGCGCTTCTGGATTGAGCCGCTAAAGGAACAGTACGTGATTGCCGGCACCGAACGCGCCGTCGAGCAGGCCCGCTCCTTTGGCCACGACGAAGCGCACATTTTTCGCGCGTCAGGAATGATCTTGCGGCCCGACTTTTATGTCGAAGAAGAACAATTGGATCCCGCCGCGTTGCATTCGCAAATGGGTCTGCGAAATGATCGGGCGACGGCAATCGTTTTGTTCGGCGGTCACGGTTCGAAAGTGATGTACGACATCACCGAACGCTTGGACGCTGCGGGACTGCCGCTGCAACTGATCTTGATCTGCGGACGGAACGAAGTCCTCGCCGCGAAATTGCGCGCGCAACATTGGAAAATGCCCGTGCACATTGTCGGCTTCACGAAAGAAGTTCACAAGCTCATGCGCGCGGCGGATTTCTTGATTGGCAAACCCGGCCCAGGCAGCATCGCCGAAGCCATGGTGCGCAAACTCCCCGTGCTGATCGAATGCAACGCTTGGACTCTGCCGCAGGAACGCTTCAACGCGGAGTGGGTGCGGGAAAAGCGCGTCGGAATCGTCCTGAAAAGTTTTCGCGAAGTCGCGGACGGTGTGCACCAGATTCTGGAGCCCTCTACCTTGGCCGAATTTCGAAAAAATGTCGCCGCGCTCGAAAATCGCGCCATCTTCGAAATCCCCGAAATGCTCGCGAAACTTCTGGGGCCGGCGGAGGAATCCGCCGAGTGCTCTTCCGCGTCCTCAGCCCACGCCCCGTCCGTTCACACTCCGTCCACCGCCTAGTTGGTGCTCACTGGCTTTCGCAGTTCGGCTCTTTCCGCTCGCCCCGGATGCTCAAACCGGGGGCCGGCGTCCTGTTTCTCCACCGGCAATTTCAGTCGCGGCTTGTCGCAGCTCGTCGCCCACTCTCGCGAAGCATATTTGGGCAATTGACAGAATTTCACGCAGCCCCGATGCATGCGTCCTGCCGCGCAGTGGCAATAGCAAGTTCGCACCTTCGGGTTCCGCAGCTCCTGCTGTGTATCCGCCATCAAAATCAACGACCCGCCAAGCAAACACGCAAATAGGCAAGCAGCGGCGAGCCCGATCTTCCTCGTATGCGTCTGCTTCCTGGAATGTGTACCCATGCGGCCATTTTCCAGGGAGTTTCTCGAAAAACCGATAGTGCGGGGAGGCCGAAAATCTTGTTACCGGGGTCCTGGAACGAGGTAGGCCGCACCGCCAGAGAAACAGCCCAGCGTTCCCGATTCAGTTTTGTAGCAGTTCCAAATTGGATTCGAGTACGCAATTGGGGCGGTAGCACTCTTTCCTTAACTTAGCCAAGCACTTGTTAATAAATGACTTGGTGGGAACTCGGGCGACCACTGGCATTGGCGCTGCCCGTGCATTAGAGAACCGCATGAGTGCGTTTCACATGACGAGTTGGGAAGAGAGGCGAGCGAGGGGGAAGGGGCTTGCTCACCGCTTTTCACAATTCGTTCCCACCTGCCTCTGAGAGGGAAGCTAGGATGGATGACCCCACGCGTCGGTGTGAAAACGACACTGACAACGAAACGCACTCTCCGAGGCCCCCGATCCCAAGCGGGGGCCTCATTTTTTTCTATCCCCAGCCGTGCCGAACGGACCGCTAGTACAGGCTCGTTGATTCGCTGCCCGGGCTCACTCTCGCGTCTTGCTACGCCTGCCAGCCACGGCACGCGCCGCCGCTCGGCTCTCATTCTTAATTTTTGAATTCCGGCTGGGCACCCGTCTCGGTAACTTTCCTCGTGACTGCAATCGTTGCTCGCCCGAGAACGTGGGCAATCTCCGTGTCGCGCAGGCGCGAAGCATCGTACTCAAAGGAAAGATGATTCTTGCTCTCGTCGAACCGAAAGCGCCGCAGCCCGTAGGTGTTCGAAAATTCGCCCAGAAGCCGCATCTGCTCCTGCGTCAGCGGGGATTGTAATTCGTAGGTAATTTCCAGGAGTGTCATGCCGCGATTATACCAGCCCGCGCAAGATTTTAGTTCGTGGCCGCGTGCAACCTCGAATCATCTAATATATTGGCATGTCTGAACAGACTCCCACGCCCGGTCCGCGGAAAACCCTGCCGTTAATTCTCACTGCCTCGGTCCGCGTGAAGGATCTCGTCTGCGGCATGTTGGTCGATCCGGAGAAGGCCGCCGCAAAGCTCGAATACGACGGCAATAACCATGTTTTCTGTTGCAAAGGCTGTGCCGAAAAGTTCGCGAAAGACCCACAAAAGTATTTGGCGGCGCAGGATGCAGCCGTCAAGGAGTCTCTCCGCCGGCAAGCCAACGACCATCCTTCAGCCCATTCTGCCGCCGCCACTTCAAGTAAAAACGCCCGCTACACCTGCCCCATGGATCCGGAAATCATTCAGATCGGGCCGGGAACCTGCCCGAAATGCGGCATGGCTCTCGAACCAATGGATGTTTTCGCCGAAGTGGAAGCCGACCCCGAGTACGACTCGATGTTCCGGAGATTTTGGGTAAGTGCGGGGCTTTCATTGCCCGTCCTGCTCATCGCTATGTTCGGCGACGCTCTCAAGCTTCCCCTTTCGACCGGCGCGCGCAACTGGCTCGAATTTGTCCTCGCAACTCCAGTCGTCGTTTGGGGAGGCTTGCCGTTTTTTCAGCGTTTTTGGGCCTCCCTCGTAAATCGCAGCCCCAACATGTTCACTCTCATCGCGCTAGGCACGGGCGCTGCATATCTCGACAGCCTCGTGGCCACATTCTTCCCACAGATTTTTCCGCCCTCGTTTCGCGATGCGCATGGAGCGGTCCCGGCATACTTTGAAGCCGCAGCCGTCATCACCACGCTCGTCCTTCTCGGCCAAGTTCTGGAGTTGCGCGCCCGCCGCCAAACGAGCAGCGCGATTCGTTCTCTTCTGAATTTGGCGCCGAAACAGGCTCACCTGATCGGCACGGATGGCGTAGAAAGGGACGTCGCACTGGAAATCATCAAGGCTGGCCACCGCCTGCGCGTGCGGCCGGGAGAAAGTGTTCCTGTTGACGGGATTGTTCGCGAGGGAGCCAGCGCGATCGATGAATCCATGGTCACCGGCGAAGCCCTCCCCGTCGAAAAATCCCTGGGAGACCAAGTCACCGGCGGCACGCTCAACACCAATGGAACCTTCGTGATGGAGGCGCAGCACGTCGGCAACGAAACGTTTCTCGCTCAAATTGTAAAGCTCGTCAGCGAGGCCCAACGCAGCCGAGCGCCCATGCAGCGGCTTGCCGATCGCGTAGCTTCCTATTTCGTGCCCGCTGTGATTCTTGCGGCGGTCCTGGCCTTCGTCGGCTGGGCGCTATTCGGTCCCGAACCGCGTTTCGCTCATGCGCTCGTTGCCGGAGTCGCAGTCCTGATCATCGCTTGCCCCTGCGCCCTCGGCCTGGCAACTCCAATGTCTATCATGGTCGCGGTGGGCCGCGGCGCTCACGCCGGCGTCCTCGTTCGAAACGCCGAAGCGCTCGAAACGCTCGCCAAAGTCGATACGCTCGTCGTCGATAAAACGGGCACCCTCACCGAAGGCAAGCCGCAACTCATCGCCGTGGAAATCTCCCAAGGCGCCGGCTTCAACGAAACTACACTGCTCTCTCTCGCCGCGAGTCTCGAACGCTCCAGCGAACATCCCCTCGCTCGCGCCGTCGTTCGCGCCGCCGAAGAGAAGAAATTACCGCTAGCGCCAGTGAGCGATTTTCTTGCCACCGCGGGAGGAGGCGTGGAGGCCCGTGTCCTGAACAAAAAAGTGCTCGCCGGGACGGCGGTATTCCTGAAAAGCCGGGGCCTCGATGTCGTCGCGAAGGATCAGGCCGCTTCCAGCGAACACGCTTCCGCGGCTGCCACAGCGGTTTATCTGGCGGTCGATGGGAAAGTGGCGGGGAGGTTTCTCCTGAGCGACAAAATCAAATCCTCGACTCCGCAAGCGCTTCGCGCGCTGCGCGAGGACGGCATTCGTGTCGTGATGCTGACGGGAGATCGCCGGGAATCGGCCGCCAAAGTCGCCGCCGACCTCGGCATCGAAGAATTTGAAGCCGAAGTCCAGCCGCAACAAAAAGGCGACGTGGTAAAGCGCCTCCGCGATCAGGGCCGCATCGTGGCCATGGCCGGCGACGGCGTAAACGACGCTCCCGCGCTCGCCGCGGCGGACGTGGGCATCGCCATGGGCACAGGCACGGACGTGGCCATCGAAAACGCGGGAATCACTCTGGTCAAGGGCGACCTTCGCGGCATCTTGCGAGCGCGCAAACTAAGCCGTGCCGCGATCCGCAACATCAAACAAAATTTGGCTTTTGCTTTTCTTTATAATGCGATGGGAATCCCCATTGCCGCCGGCGTTTTCTATCCAAGTTTCGGCTGGCTGCTGAGCCCCATGCTCGCCAGCGCGGCCATGAGCTTCAGCTCCGTCTCGGTCATCGCCAACGCGCTCCGCCTTCGCAAATCTGCGCTCTGAGGAGAGCCAGGAAGAATTTCTGCATCACCACGGTCGCTTTTAACTTTTGCCCAGGATCGAATCGAAATACGCCCGCATTTGCGGCGAATCCCATTCCTGGAATCCGATGATCTTCCGCTCGATCTTCCCATTCCGCCCGATAATGTACGTCTCCGGATACATCGACGTTCCATACGATTCGGCGATGGGCGAAAGATTATTTTTGGTGCCCGGATCGCGGTACGTCGGGAAAGTCACTCCGTGCTCGCGCAAAAATTGTTCGTAAGCGGCCTGGTCCTCATCCGCGGCGACTCCTAGAACAACGCCGTTGCGCGAGGCAATATATTTTTCCAGCCGGTTCAGATCCGGGGTTTCCTCGATGCAGGGCGGGCACCATGTCCCCCAGAAATTCAGCACCACGACTTTTCCGCGCAGATCGGAAAGATGCGCCGGCTTGCCGTGCAGCTCGAAAGCGAAATCTTCCGCGCGCGTCCCCGCAATGGACGCTTCGCCATGCCGGTAACTTGGCAGCGCGAAAATCACGATAATTCCCAGCAGCGCCGCCAATCCGCCCCACGCCCCAATCTTCGGTCCTATTTTCATCGAATGCTATACTAGCTCATCTGCTTTGGATCGGAAAACGGTCCTTGCCTCCGATTTAATCGTGGCCGACGAATCGCCCAACTCGAACCCGCCGCAACCCTCTCCGCTCCCATCGATTACCGCCATCGTTCCCGCGAGAAATGAAGAAACTGTCATCGCCTCCTGCGTCGAATCGCTCGCCCAGCAGCCCGAAATCGCCGAAATTCTCGTCGTCAACGACCAATCCACGGACAAGACCGCCGAAATCATCCGCAGCCTGATGCTCAAGATTCCGAATCTGCGTCTCCTCGAAACGCACGAAGTTCCGCCCGGTTGGGTCGGCAAGAACAACGCCGTCTACCTCGGCGCCAAACAAGCCAAGACCCCGTGGTTCCTTTTCACGGATGCGGACGCGGAGCTGCAACCCGGCGCGGCCGCTCGCGCGCTCCAAATCGCCGCGGAAAAGAGCGCCGCACTCATTTCCTTTTCGCCGGAGCAAGTCGTCGAAACGTGGTACGAAAAATCGCTCATTCCCTTCGTCTACATTCGTCTCGCCAAACATTTTTCTTACGACGCCGTGAACAATCCCTCTTCTCGAGCCGCAGCCGCCAACGGCCAATTCCTCATGATCCAACGCGAAGCCTACGACTTCGTCGGAGGCCACGCCAGCGTCGCCGCCGAAGTCCTCGAAGACGTCGCTCTCGCCAAGCGCGTGAAAGCCGCCGGTTTTCGCCTGGCATTTGGCTTCGGGCTGGGAATCGTCCGCGTTCGCATGTACCGCTCTTTCCGCGCTATGTGGCAGGGCTGGAAGAAGAATCTCTATCTGCTTATCGGCGGCACTCCCCACGCCCTTCTTCGCGAACTCGAATCCACCATCCCCTGGATTCCGCTCATCCTCATTCTTGTCGGCATCAAAGTCCCGTTCCTCACTTTCCTCGGCGTCTGCTTCCTCCTCATGCGCGAATTCATCTATGGCACCGAGCTTTCTCGTAACCAATTCCCTTCGAAATTCATCGTTTATTATGTGCCCGCGGTGGGCCTGTACGTGGGCGTGCTCTGGGCCTCCTACCGGAGCCACTCGAAGGGCAAGGTCGAGTGGAAAGGACGCGAAGTCCCCGTCACTCTTCCCGGCGCGCCCAGATAACATAAACTGACACTATGGTTCTGCTCACACGCAAAATCGAATTTGCCGCTTCGCACCTCTATCACAATCCGGCGTTCTCGCCGGAAGAGAACCGCCGCGTCTTCGGCAAATGCAATAACCCGCATGGCCACGGACACAACTACACCCTTGAAGTGACCGTCGCCGGCGAACCCGACCCCGTCACCGGAATGGTTTTGGACCTCAAGGATTTGAAGGACATTCTCGATCGCGAAATCATGCAGCGCATGGATCACCGTTTTCTAAATTACGAGGTCCCCGAACTCGCCGGCCAGATTCCCACGTGCGAGAACATCGCCCGCGTCATCTGGAACTTGCTCGACCCGCAGATCAAGCAAGGGAAACTTCATCGCGTCCGCCTCTACGAGACGCCTGATCTCTTCGCCGATTGTTATCGCAACGGCTCGGGAGGCGCAGTAGCCCGATGAGCTCCGCCCCACCAAACGACGCCCTGCATGGCGTCAAAATTGATCTTGGCCGCCGTTACCATTTTGCCGCTTCGCATCGTCTTCACAATCCCGCCCTCAGCGCGGAAGAAAACGATCGCCTCTACGGCAAGTGCAACAATCCCTACGGGCACGGCCACAACTACGTGCTCGAAGTTCTCGTCTCCGGAAAAATCGACCCCGCCACTGGCATGATCGCCAATCTTGCCGACCTGGACAGCTTTGTCGAACGCGAAGTCCTCGACCCCTTCGACCACAAGTCCCTCAACGAAGACGTCGCCGCCTTTCGCGACACGGTTCCCACCACCGAAAATCTCTGCATCGAGATTTTCCGCCGCCTGAAGCCGTTTCCAAAAGCGAACCTCGCCCGCGTCCGCATTCAGGAGACTTCCAACAACAGTTTCGAGTACGCTGGAGATAACCCGGAAGGTTTCGAGAGGTAAACACCATGGCCAAACCGACGGAAGAAATAATTTTGAACGATGAAAAAGCGCCGGACGCGCGCCGCATCGCCTGCCACGTCCGCGAAATCATCAAGCTGATTGGCGAAGACCCCAATCGCGAAGGCCTCCGCAAAACGCCGGAGCGCTACGAAAAAGCGCTGAAATTCCTCACTAGCGGCTACCACCAGAACGCCGAAAATATTCTCAATGGCGCTACGTTCAGCGTCTCTTACGACGAAATGGTGGTCGTCAAGGACATCGAATTTTTCAGCCTTTGCGAGCATCACCTCTTGCCCTTTTTCGGCAAATGTCACGTCGCCTATCTTCCCAATAAGCGCGTCATCGGCCTCAGCAAAGTCGCTCGCCTCGTCAATATGTTCGCCCGCCGCCTGCAGATTCAGGAGCGCCTCACCAGCCAGATCGCCGAAGCCATTCAGGAAAAAATCAGTCCCGAAGGCGTCGGCGTGATTATCGAGGCCCGCCATCTCTGCATGCAGATGCGTGGCGTCGAAAAGCAACACGGCCAGGCCGTCACCAGCGCGATGCTCGGCGGCTTCCGCCACAACAAACAGACCCGCGACGAATTCCTCGCCCTCGTCCGCACGCCCAAACACTGATTAAAAAACGAAAAGAGACAGACATCCCTGTCTGTCTCTTCCCTCTGAATTTGAATGTAAGCAGACGGGCCAACATGCCCGCCCGTTCCAAGCTCACTTACTTTTCGATCGTCACACTCGCTCGCGTTTTCTCCCACGTCATCTCCATCCTGCAGCCTTCCCCGTGCTTGGCGAACGAAATCGTGAAGTCCTCCACATGCTCCGGCACGCTCGAAACGCTCATCTCCGTCCGCACAAAATCAAATTTCTCTCCCGGATAGGGAATTCCCCATTCTCCCGTCTTCTTGCTGATGATCAGCGTCCAGCGGTGCTCTTCGGGAATCGTAAAAATCGTATAGCTTCCCGCCGGCACTTCTTTCCCGCCCACCTTCAAATTTTCCGTTGTAACAAACGTGGTCGCTTCATTCGCTCCCGCCCGCCACGCCTGCCCGTACGGCACCAGCCCTCCGAAAATTGTCCGTCCCTTCGCTCGCGGGCTCGAGTAATCCACGGTAATCGTCCCGCCTCCGCCCAATTCGCAGGTCGCCTGCGCCGGCGGACTTGGCCGCTTGCTCTTGTCCGCCTGCCCCTGCGCTTGCGTGGCCAGCAAACCGAATCCCAGACAAATCCCCGCCATCATTGCCATTCGTTTCCGCATCATTCGTTCTCCTTTCGCTGCTTCTCCACTCGCACCAAGCATGTAACCCAATTTCCCGCCCCAACGCAACCCGAATATCTCCCGCAACGAATCGGTGCATGCGCCGCCTACTCCGGCAAAGCACCCATATCACTCCCTAACAGCCTCAGCTCGCAGGATCAGTCACCAGTCACCAGTCACGAGTCACCAGTCACTTTGCTCCTTCCGCCTCAATTTCCCCCTCTCTCCCATGTTTACATTCCTTTACACTCAAAACATATTTGTGTTAGCCTGAATGAGTCGAAGAGAAGAGGAAAAATTCAGGGGACGACGGAGAGGGGCACTTGAGCACAGCCAAAGCGGTGTTGATCGAGCAATTCCGGCGGGAAGTGAAAGATACTGGCTCACCGGAAGTCCAGATTGCACTTTTGAGCGAGCGGATCAGCTACCTGACAACGCACCTCAAGTCCCACGTTAAAGACCATGCATCCCGGCGCGGCTTGATCATGATGGTCAACAAGCGCCGCCGCCTGCTGGACTATCTAAACCGTCGTGACCCGGATCGGTACCGCGAGATTGTTGAACGTCTTAGCCTGCGCAAGTAACTGCCCTACATCTAGAACTCAGGACGGGCGGAAGCCTCTGCGTTTTCACCTATGGACAACTTCCACGCGAAGTCTGTCTGCCAGTTTCGCAGCGTCTTGCCCTGGCAGTGAAATATCCAGGCTTATGGCTGCAATTCGGCCGGCGTTTTTCGGGGTGTAATCCGGATCGCTTTGTTCGTCTCCCATCGTGTTTCCCGCCTCTTTTCTTTCTGGGGTTATCCAGGCCAGGCTTATGCCGACCTACTCGAAGCAGGGAAGTTGTTTCCAGGCCGCAACGCGGCCCGCGCCCTGCACGGTCGTCTCTCCTGCGGACTCTCTGAAAATGTCCCGGTTCGGCCGGGACCAAAGGAAATGAACATTTATGTCTGACAATACGCATACACCCGCACCAAACCAGGTTTCTGTTGAAGTCGGGGGACGCACCCTCATTCTCGAAACGGGCAAGATTGCCAAGCAAGCGAACGGTGCCATCACCGCGCGCTACGGTGACACCGTTGTGCTCACCACCGCTTGCATGGCGCCCACGGCCAACGACCGCGATTTTCTTCCGTTGACCGTCGATTATCGCGAAAACACCTATTCCGCCGGGAAAATTCCTGGCGGCTTCTTCAAGCGCGAAGGCCGCCCTTCGGAAAAGGAAATTCTCACGTCTCGTCTGATTGACCGCCCCATGCGCCCGCTTTTCCCCGAATCCTGGCGCAACGAAACGCAAATCGTCGCCATGGTGCTTTCCGCGGATAGCGACAACGATCCCGACGTCATCGCCGTCACCGCCGCTTCCGCCGCTTCGTACTGCTCCGATCTTCCGTTTGAGAAACCCATTGCCTGCGTTCGCGTCGGCCTGTTGGATGGCCAGCTCGTCGCCAACCCGACCGTCGCCGAGCAAAAGAAGAGTCTCCTCAATATCGTCATCGCCGGAACCGAAGAAGCCATCGTCATGGTCGAATCCGGCGCTCTCGAAGTCTCCGAAGAGACCGTCGTCGATGCCCTCGAATTTGGCCACGCCCAAGTCAAGAAAATCGTCGCCGCTATCAAGGAACTCCACGCCCAGCTCAAGCCTGTAAAGGTCGTCGTCAAGCCGCTGCCGTTTGATGAAGGGATTTACAAAGATCTGGACAAAAAGCATGGCGCGAAGCTCCGCGACGCTCTCAATACCGAAAAGCATCCTAAGCACGAGAGCTATCACCTCGTCGATGAGCTGAAGGAAGAAATCATCAAAGCCATCCCCGAAGAGCCCAAGAAGGAAATGGACGAAAAGCGCGCCCTCACCAAGCGCGCCTTCGAGCGTCTCCGCGAAACCATCTTCCGCGACAACGTTCTCAACGCCCGCCGCCGTCCCGATGGCCGCGCCTTCGATCAGATTCGCCAAATCACCTGCGAAGTGGGCTTGCTCCCTCGCGTTCACGGTTCCGCGCTCTTCACCCGCGGTGAAACGCAAGCTCTCGCGACGCTCACTCTCGGCACCAAGGAAGACATGCAGCGCCTCGACCTGCTCTTCGAACAAGACCAGTTCAATCGCTTCATGCTGCACTACAACTTCCCGCCGTTCAGCGTCGGCGAAGTCAAATTCCTTCGTGGTCCTGGCCGCCGCGAAATCGGCCATGGTGCTCTCGCGCAACGCGCCTTGGTAAATCTGCTTCCTCCCGAAGCGGATTTCCCGTACGCCATGCGCCTCGTTTCGGACATTCTCGAATCCAACGGCTCCTCTTCGATGGCCACCGTTTGCGGCGGCTCGCTCGCTCTTATGGACGCTGGCGTTCCGCTCAAAGCTCCTTGCGCCGGCATTGCCATGGGCCTCGTCGTTGGCGATGACAAGAAGTATTCCATCCTCACCGACATCGCTGGCGCCGAAGACCACTACGGCGACATGGACTTCAAGGTCGCCGGCACACGCGCAGGCATCACTGCGCTTCAAATGGACATCAAGGTCCTCGGCATCAGCATTGCCATGATGCGCGAAGCCCTCGCCCAGGCGAAGAAAGCCCGCTTGCAAATTCTCGACACCATGGAAAAAACGCTCAGCGAAGCGCGCACGCAGATTTCCGCCTACGCTCCGCGCCTCTTCAAGCTGAAAATTCCCCAGGACAAAATCCGCGACCTCATCGGTCCGGGCGGCAAGAAAATCAAGTCCATCATCGAGGCCACCGGCGTCAAAATCGACGTCCTCGAAGACGGCACGGTGCACATCTTTTCGACCAGCGGCGCCGGCGGCGATGCGGCTCTGCAAATGGTTCGCGACGTCACCGCTTCCGCCGAAATCGGCAAAACCTATCTCGGCAAAGTCGTTCGCCTCGCGGAGTTCGGCGCCTTCGTCGAACTTTTCCCCGGCACCGACGGCCTTCTGCACATCAGCGAAATCTCCGAACATCGCATCCGCGACGTTCGCGACGAGCTGAAACTCGGCGACCAGGTCCTCGTAAAAGTTCTCTCCATGGAGGGCAACAAAGTCCGCCTCAGCCGCAAAGCCCTAATCAAGGAAGCTCGCGAGAAACAGCAAAAAGCAGCCGCCAGCGGCGGCGGTGGCCAGGGCCCCACAGGAGGCGAAGGCAACTTCGGCGGCGACTCCGGCTCCCACGAGTAGTTCCGTCCGGACCAAGTTCTTCCGTTTCTCGAAAAATGAAAAAGGCTCCGCAAGCCGGGGCCTTTTTCATTTTGCGCTAATGCTCGGACGGAAGCTGATTCCGCGAACCACTATTGCTTGCGGGTATCGGGAGTGTAGTGGGTTTGCAGATAACCGATAATCTTGGCTGCGGCTTCATCGGGGATTGTCGCGCCGAACGCTTTCTTCATTTTCGCCACTTCCGCTTCCCACGTGGCGGCGGGCAGCGGCGGCTGCATGGTGATGTATCGCGTGCTGTGGCAGACGCCGCAGTAGCCTTCGACCTCCGCCTTGCCTTCTCCGGCCGCCAGCTCCGGCGGATACAGCGGGTAAGCGCCAGCTCCGTACTGCGAATCGGCAGATCTCTCGCTTGGGCGGGCTTGCGGAAATTGCCCCAGCGTCGCGGGCTGGTAATGGCCCTTCTGCAGCTCCGCGAACGCGCCAATTCCCGCCAGCGTCAAAACAACGCAAAACACCAAAAGGAGCATGCGCACTCTTTTTTTTATTTCCATATCACGCCTCATCCCGCGATTCCCACAACGAGTTCCTGTTTTTCGATGCGATTCCATAAGTACCCGCCGGGATTCCATACAGGTTCATCCGGCTGCGTGTTTCCCTTCTCATCCGTCGCGCGAACGGCCACCGTGTGCCTCCCGGGTGATCTCGGCGTCCACGTTGCTTCCCAAGTGCGGAATGAGTATGTCCCGTGGTCCTCGCCCAACTTCGCACCCGACCAGCTCTTTCCACCGTCATCCGAAATTTCCACTCGCGTCACTCGTCCATGTCCGCTGAATGCAATTCCACGCAACGTCACCGCCATTCCCGCGGGAATCTTCGAAGAGCCGTCCGGCGTCACCAAGAAAGACCGCACCGGCATCCGCGCGATCGGCACCATATTTACTTTTCCTGCCTTCACATCTTCCGGCGTCGTGTTTCCCCGTGGTGTGTCTGGAATGCGGTAGGCCGGCTTCATCCAGAAATTTTCGTCTGTCGCCTCGAGCACGCGTATCCAAGTCAAGCACTTCACCCAGTACGTCGCAAAATATCCCGGAACGACAAGCCGCACCGGAAATCCATTCAGCATTGGCAATGGCTCGCCATTCATCGAGTACGCCACAACGCATTCGTCCAGGACGGGATTCGTGAGGTCCAGCGATTTCATGAATCGCCCCGAACCCAAGTCTTTTGGCCCGGAGCCTGTCTCCAGTCCCTGAAATTGCACCTGCACCGAACCTGGCTTCACCCCGGCCGCATCCAGCAGTTCGCGTAGCCGCACTCCCGTCCACATCGCATTCCCCATCGCGCCGTTTCCCCACTGCCCACCTGGCACGCGCGGCTGAAACTTGCTGCGGCTATTGCCCGAACATTGGTTCACCGCCGCAATCGAAACCGCTTTGAACTTCTGCATCAATTCCGGAAGGCTCAGCGCCGCCGGCTTGGCGACGTTTCCCTCAATCTGCAGCCTCCACTCTTTCAAATCCACATTGTTTGGGATTCCATCTAGATGCCAGCGCACATAAAAGGCATCGTTTGGCGTGAACGCTGTCGAAAAATAATGCCGGGGCGTCTCGATCTGCACAGGTCGATCCGTCAGCAGCAAAAGTGGCGATTTTTGTGGTTCCGTGACATACGGTCCCACGGAGTTCCAATACGCGTTCGCTCCCGGTCCCGTGAAGTTCTCCACCGGTCTTGCGGCCTCCGCCTCCTGTGCCATCGCCGAGCCTTTCTCCATCCATCGGCTAACGGCCAGCCCTCCGCTAGCCGCCCCCAAAGCTTTCAGCAGTCCGCGCCGGGAAAAAAATTGTTCTTTAACTTCGATCATGCAGGCCTCCGACGTGCGCACTATCAGCCACACTCGCTCATCGTGTCAACTCGCTTTTGTCTGTACTTTGTCGAAGGAATCAAAAATGGAAGGAATTATTCGCTATCCAATTCTTTAGGAAGCCATCGCGTGGATCCGCTCGATATCGGCGCCCACCCCGCGAAGTTTCTCGACAATGTGTTCGTACCCGCGGTCGATGTGATACACCCGCTCGATCACCGTCTCTCCGCTCGCCACCAGCCCCGCCAGCACCAGCCCCGCGCTGGCCCGCAAATCCGAGGCTTGCACCGTTGTTCCCGATAGCGCCGAGGGCGCTCGCACCACCGCCCGCCGTCCATCCAGCGAAATATTCGCCCCCATTCGAATCATTTCGCTCGCATGCAAATAACGGTTCTCGAATATCGTCTCCGTAATCACCGACGTCCCCTCCGCCTGCGTCGCCAGCGCCATATACTGCGCCTGCATGTCCGTAGCAAATCCCGGATATTCCTCCGTCGTCATATCCGCTGCCACTAATTTCCCGCCGCCGCGCACACGCAGCGTCGTCTCATCCACCTTTTCAATGCAAGCTCCCGCCTCTCGCAATTTCGCAATCACCGCGCATTGATGCTCCGGTGCGCAATTCGAAATCGTCAAATCCCCGCCCGTGATCGCTCCCGCCACCAAAAAAGTTCCCGTCTCGATCCGGTCCGGAATCACGCGATGTTCCGTCCCGTGCAATTCCGCCACGCCGCGAATCCGCAGCGTCGCTGTCCCCTCTCCCTCGATCTCTGCCCCCATCTTTCGCAGCATCTCCACCAAATCCGTCACTTCCGGCTCCCGCGCGCAATTCTCCAAAACCGTCTCGCCCTCCGCCAGCGTCGCCGCCATCAAAATATTTTCCGTCCCCGTCACCGTAATCTTTTCGAACACGATGTGCGCGCCCTTCAGTCTCCTTCCTTTCGAACCATTTCCCGGCACGCGCGCCTCAATATACCCGTGCGAAGTCGTAATCTCCGCGCCCATCTTCTCCAGCGCCTTCAAGTGCAAATCCACCGGCCGCGCTCCAATCGCGCACCCGCCCGGCAGCGAAACCCGCGCCATCCCCACCCGCGCCATCAGCGGCCCCAACGTCAAAATCGATGCCCGCATCGTCTTCACCAATTCGTATGGCGCCTCCGCATGATTCAATCGTGGCGCTTCAATCACATAATCGCTCGCCGGCACCTCCGTCACTGAAACTTTCGCATCCATGAACGCCAGCAGCTTGCTCATGGTCACCAAATCCCGCACCTTAGGAATGTTGCGCACGGTCACGCGATCCGCCGTCAGCAAAGCCGCCGCCATCACCGGTAGCGCGGAATTCTTCGCCCCGCTGATCGCCACCTTCCCATTCAGCGCCTTCCCCCCGCGTATCAAAAATTTATCCATTCCGCCAGCCTTGGAGTGCGGCAGCCGTGCTGCCGCTTTTCTTCTCCGTGTCCTCTGTGCTCTCCGTGCACTCTGTGTAAATGTTTTGATTATTCCCCGAGCGCCCGCCGCAAATCTCCGCGCGTCGCCGCAAGTTTCTCCCGAGCCTCTCGCGCCCCCACTCCCAATTTCAGCATCACCAATCCCACTCTCATACTGTGTCCCGCCGCCCGCAAAGCGTCCTCCGCCGCGGACACACCCGCCCCGCTCGCCTCCATCAAGATCCTCACCGCCCGCCCATGCAGCTTCTTATTCGTCAGCACCGCATCAATCATCAAGTTCTCATACACGTGCCCCAGCCTCACCATCGCAGCCGTACTCAGCATGTTCAAGACCAATTTCTGCGACGTCCCCGCCTTCAATCTCGTCGACCCCGTCAACACTTCCGGCCCCACTTCCAGCGCAATCGCCACATTCGCCAGCCGCGCCAGCGGCACATCCCGGTTCGCCATCAACGCAATCGTTTTCGCCCTGCGCCTCCGCGCAAATTTCATCGCCCCCAAAACGTAAGGCGTCGTCCCGCTCGCCGCGATCCCCACCACCACGTCGCCCCTCCGCAACCGCAGCCGCCGCAAATCCCGCTCCCCATTCGCCACCGCATCTTCCGCGCCCTCGACCGCCCCCGTCACCGCGCGTCTTCCTCCTGCTATCAACGCCACCATCCGCTTCGGCGAAATCCCAAACGTCGGCGGACATTCCGCCGCGTCCAGCACGGCCATCCTCCCGCTCGATCCCGCTCCCACATAAATCACTCGTCCGCCGCCGCGCATTGCCGCCACGATCACGTCCACTGCCCGCGCAATCGCCCGCAACTCCCGCCCCACCGCGGCCGCCACTTTTCGATCCTCGCGGTTCATCAACCGCACAATCTCCAGCGCCCTCATCCGGTCGAGCTTCTTCGAAGCCGCCAGCCGCTGCTCTGTCCCTCTTCGCTCTTCTTTTCGTGAACTCAATCGTGGTCCCTTTCCTAATCGCATCCGCATCGCACTCGCAAGCGCATCCGACAATTATAGAGTGGCACAGGCTTCAGCCTGTGCTCTTCTCTGCGCCCTCTGTGCTCTCCCCGCCCTCCGTGTAAATCTTTTTTCCCGCTTCCGCCCCGCTGCAGACATATTCGGCTCTCTTCCTCTGGCTGTCAGCTGTCGGCTGTGAGCTGTCAGCCTCAACATTTCTAAGCACACCCTCCAACTTCCCCCCAAATCCCATTGCCAAGAATCAGCTATCCTAGAAATCGCTTGGCTCTGCCGTTGAGCTGAAACCATGTCCATCGACATTCTCAAGTCTCTCTTCGAGCAACACTTCCACGCCACCGTCGACCACGTCCAGCCCCTCCAGGGCGAACTCGGCGGCTCCGGCCGCAAAATCATCCGCCTCATCGCCGGCCCTCGCACCGCCATCGGCATCCTCTACAACGTCCGCGAAGAAAACGCCGCCTTCCTCGCCTTCTCCAAACATTTTCGCAAGCACAATCTTCCCGTCCCCGAAATCTACGCCGAAGCTCTTGATCAAGGCGCCTATCTCGAGGAAGACCTCGGCGACACCACGCTCTTCGAATTCCTCTCCAAAAATCGCCAAGGCGCTACCATCGCCCCGCAAGTCGTCGAAGCCTACAGAAAAGTCGTCGCTGTCCTTCCCCGCTTCCAGGTCGAAGCCGCCCGCGATCTCGACTATTCCGTCTGCTATCCCATCTCCAGTTTCGACCGCCAATCCATCGCCTGGGATCTCAACTATTTCAAATATTATTTCCTTCGCCTCGCCGGCATTCCCTTCAACGAGCACTCTCTCGAAGACGATTTCAGCCGTCTCACCGACTTTCTCCTCTCCGCCCCTCGCGATTATTTCCTCTATCGCGACTTCCAGTCCCGCAACATTATGCTCCGCGATGGCCAGCCTTATTTCGTTGACTACCAGGGCGGCCGTAAAGGCGCCCTCCAATACAACGTCGCCTCTCTCCTCTACGACGCCAAAGCCGACCTCCCTCCCGACCTTCGCCAGCAGCTTCTCTACGATTATCTTCGCGCCCTCGCCGCGTACCTCCCGGTCGATCGCGAAGCCTTCTTCCGTTTTTATTACGCCTACGTTTACATTCGCATTATGCAAGCCCTCGGCGCCTACGGTTTCCGCGGCTTCTACGAACGCAAAGTCCATTTCCTGCAAAGCGTCCCCTACGCCCTCAAAAATCTCCGCTGGCTCTTGCATCACGCCGAACTTCCCATCGCTCTTCCCACGCTTCTCGGCGCGTTCCAAAGCATGCTCGCTTCCGAAAAATTGCAAAGCCTCGCCCACGACGCCGACAATCTCGTCGTCCGCATTTTCAGTTTTTCGTTTCATCAGGGTTTGCCGCCGGATGAATCTGGCAACGGCGGCGGCTTCGTCTTCGACGGCCGCAGCCTTCCCAATCCCGGCCGGGAAGAGCGCTTCAAATCCCTCACCGGCCAGGACGCCCCGGTCATCGACTATCTCAATCAGCAGGAAACCGTCCACCAATTTCTAGCCAGCGTCCTTTCTCTCGTCGACGCCACCATCGCCAATTATCAATCCCGCGGCTTCAAAAATCTTATGGTCTCTTTCGGCTGCACCGGCGGCCAGCACCGCTCCGTCTTCCTAGCCGAGCAGCTAGCCAAGCGCCTCCGCCATCGCCCCGGCCTCGAAGTCCAACTCCACCACCTAGGCCTCGAGAACCTCCGCAAATGACCCCTCGTCTCCTCCGCGGCCGTTGTAGTGGCGGACCTTTAGGTCCGTTCTTCTCTCTTCTCTGTGCTCTCCGTGTCTCTGCGCCCCTCTGCGTTAAATCTTTTTCTACGTTTTTTCTGACTATTCACCACCCACTACTCACTACTCACTGGCCCCTCCCATGAAAGCAATGATCCTAGCCGCCGGCCTAGGCACCCGCCTCCGCCCCCTAACCGACTCCCGCCCCAAAGCACTGGTCGAGCTCAACCACCGCACCCTCCTCGAAATCACCATCGCTCGCCTAGCCTCTTTCGGCGTCACCGAATTCATCGTCAACGTCCATCATTTCGCCCAGATGGTCGTCGACTATCTCCACTCCAAAAATAATTTCAACCTCCGCATCGAAATCTCCCGTGAAGACGATCAACTCCTCGACACCGGCGGCGGCCTTCAAAAAGCCGCCTGGTTCTTCCTCGAAAATTCCTCCGCTGCCAACCAAGCTTCTCTTGGTGAGGGCCCCGGTTTTTCTCGCCACTCGCCACTCGCCACTCGCCACTTTCCCTCGGAGCCCTTCTTCCTCCACAACGTCGATGTCCTCAGCAACATCGACCTAAACGCCATGCTCCAATTCCACAAGCAACATGACGCCCTCGCCACCCTGGCCGTCCAATCCCGCCCCACTTCCCGCCCCCTCCTCTTCAACAACCATCTCCAACTCTTCGGTCGCCGCATTGGCGATAAGGACTTTGCCATTCCGAGCCCCCACTCCGCCGTCATTTCGAGCGAAGCGAGAAATCTCTCTTCTCTTTCTTCCCACTCGCCACTCGCCACCAGCCACTCGCCACTTCCACAGTCCAAAGAATCCTCTCTTCTCCTCCACTCCTTCGCCTTCTCCGGCATCCACGTCCTCTCCCCGCGCATCCTCCCCCAACTCACCGAATCCGCCCCCTTCTCCATCATCGACTCCTACCTCCGCCTCTCCTCCCAATCCCAAAAAATCCTAGCCTTCCCCGCGGACACTTCCTACTGGCGCGACCTAGGCAAACCCTCCGACCTAGCCCAAGCCTCCCTCGATTTGCAGCAAAATGTCCCGCGCTAACGTAAGTACTCAATAGTTTGTTAAAATGCACCACTTTGGTGCATAATGGTGCCATGGGCAGCGCAAACAAGACCGTACGTCAGAGTCTCAGTCTCCCAGCGACCACCGCCGCCAAGGTTCGCAACCTGGCAAAGACTCGCAAGCTTAGCTCCAACCGCATGCTCGTCGAACTCATCGAAAACGGCATAGAGGCCGAAAAGCGAAAACAGCAGGAGTTCTTCGACTTAGCCGAGCGTTTCCGCAACACCGAGGACCCTGAGGAAGCCAAGCGCCTCGGCGACGAACTCGGCCGGATGGTTTTTGGCGGCTGATGCCCAGGATCGAAAGCTGGGACAAGCTGCCGCCGAACGTCCGCCAGCATCTCATCGACCGCATGCGCGAACGAACCATCACCCTTGCAGACCTCAACCAGCTTCGCCTCTGGATTGCTACACAGCCAGAGGTACCCGATGGAGATTGGTACAAGGACTTTGAATCGTTCAAAATCTGCGGCCACGGTTCTTATCCGAAGACTTTCTTGTTGCCCACTCAGGCGGCAAAAGGCGAAGCGCTCTAGCAAGATCGACTCGGCCGCCAGAATTGGCAGCGCACGGACAGCGCCATATCCAGGAGCGGACCATGACGATACCGACATCGACGCTCGCGAAGTTCTTGGCGGTTGGGTTGATGGTAACGATCGCGGGATGGGTAGCTGAGTCTCGAGTGACGAACAATCAGCTCTCCACAGATCCCAGCGGCGCGCCAAAATTGATGCATACCTGCCTCATTACGAACAACGTGGACAAGCTCGTTCAATTCTATGAGCCCATCCTGGCGATCAAAGCACAGAAGTCTGGCGCAGACTACGCCGAATTTCGCACCAGTGTTGGAGTGCTCGCGCTCTTCTCCGCCGCAGCCCAGGAGAAGTACATCCCCGGCTCGGCCAAGGCTGCCAGCAATAAAAGCATGGTCATCGAGTTCCAGGTCGCTGACGTTGACAAGGAATACGCCCGGCTGCAGATCCTGGTGAAAACCTGGGTCAAACCGCCGACCACGCAGCCCTGGGGGACCCGCTCCATCTATTTTCGTGATCCCGACGGCAATCTCGTCGATTTTTATGCGCCGGCAAAAGCCAGATAAAGAGTGTGCGGTCAAATGGCGTTCCAACCTCCCGCATACATAACCAAAGAGCTCTCCAAGAAAACCTGGCCCGACTTCGCAGAACTCTTCTCCCAAGGCAACGGCTGGGACCACTGCCAATGCATGCACTTCCACCGCCCCTGCGCCCTGCCCAAAGAAAAATGGCTCCCCACTCGCGCTGAAAGAGCCATCCGAAACCGCCGCGAAAAAAAACAACTCGTAGACGGCGCCCGCTCACATGGAATCCTGGTCTACGCCAACGGCGAGCCCGTAGGCTGGTGCCAATTCGGCCCCGCGGAAGAACTCCCTCGCATCGACAACACCCGCAACTACCGCGCCCGCGCTCCCAAACCCGCCGCACAAAAACTCTGGCGCATCACCTGCTTCGTCGTCCTTAAGAACCATCGCAAGCAAGGCGTAGCCACCGCGGCCCTAAAAGCCGCCCTCGCCTCCATCCGAAAAAAAGGCGGCGGCCAAGTCGAAGCCTATCCCATCGCCACCTGGCAATCCCGCGCCTTCGGCAACGAGTCCACCCACGGCACCGCCTCCATGTTCAAAAAAGCCGGCTTCAAGCCAGTCGCCCCCCTAGCCAAAACCATCTTCAGCACCTCCATCCTCATGCGAAAAACCGTCTAAGAACTGCCTCAGAACTTCCTGGCCCATCAACCCAGAAGTCATTCCGAGCGCACCGAGGAATCTGCTTCGAGCTGTCACGAAGACAGTTGTTTTCTTGAATTATTAGGAGGTCGCCCCGACTTCCACAATCTGTCCGGGCTTAATGGACTTGAGCGCGTTCAGCGCTTCCGGCATGCTGGGCCGAATATCATCGATGTCGTTCGAGGCCGCGCGAATAACCAGGACGGCGATTCTTCTGCTGGAGATTTTTTGCTGGAATCTTAGGTTCTTGTCAGCTGTGATCAAAACGCCGTAACTACCTTCGGCCAGAGAAAGCAATTCGCCATTTTCTTTGCCGCCGAACCCGGCTTCTCAAACTGTTTCGCATGCATACCCGCTCTCCGACAAGAGGAACTTCAGTTTTCGCGGTAGACACTCGTCGATCAACAGTTTCATTTCAACGCTGCCGCAAGGCTGATCCTGGCCTCCTCAAGTGCGGCTACCGCCTCTTCACGAGTCACGCCGGGAAAGTCTTCCAGAAATTCGCTGAGCGTCCGTTCGTGCTCCAGATAGTCCGTCAAGCACTTGAACGGCACGCGCGTTCCGCGAAAAACCGGCTCCCCGCTGAGAATCTCCGGATTGCGGATAATAATATTTGAGGACATCGCCCTGATTCTCCCTACCGAAGTTTAGCTCATTTTCATGGCTCTCATGGCATGAACTCATCGACACCTGGCGCGCACCCCGTGCGAACGTCTCCCTCCGTCTCGCTCTGTCCAGAATTTTCTAGTTTAATCGGCATCCCTTTCGAGGTAGAATATCCCTGTTCAGTACCACGCCTCGCCACCACGCGAGGCGTTCGTGTTTCAGCCCATGTCGTACCGCCGGCATCCTGCCGGCGTTTTTGTTTTGTAGCGTCTTTGTTTTTGGCAGCACAGGCTTCAGCCTGTGCTCTTGTTTTAGTGCCAGTCGTAGCGCCGGGCTTCAGCCCGGCCCTCTTCCACCAAGCCCGTAACCCCAGCAAAATCAACACATACAGAAGCCTCCGCAACGTTAAGTTTCCAAAGCACTTACGCAACACGTAAGTCCTTTATCAGCAACACTTAGAAAAAAACAGGGAGGGAGGGTAGACCAACCATCGCCCAGGACAAGCCGCAAGCTCAGGCCGCCGCGCAGGTCATTTCGCCGCAGGTGCCGTCGCCAGTCCCAGCGCCTGCATCACCGCGTCATGCAAAGCCGGCCGCACTTCGGCAATCTTATGATTTTCCCGCGTCGGGTTCACGCGATTCGTCAGCAGCACCACAAACACTTTCCGGTCCGGATCGATCCAGATCGAAGTGCCTGTAAATCCCGTATGCCCAAAACTATGCGGCGAAAAGAAGTGCCCGCTCGAGCTGCCTTCGGTCGGCACCACCCATCCCAGCGTCCGCGTGTCCTTGGCCACTTCCTGCGGCGCGGTGAATTGCGCGATCGTCGCGCGCTTCAAGATCCTGTGATGCGCGTAAACGCCGCCGTTCAGCAGCATCTGGCAAAACGCCGCCAAATCCGGCGCCGTGCTGAACACGCCCGCGTGCCCCGAAACGCCGCCCATGGCATACGCATTCTCGTCGTGCACCTGCCCTTGAATCAGCCGGTGCCGAAATCTCGCATCAAATTCCGTTGGCGCGATCGAGGGCCAAAGTTTCTTCGGCGGGTTGTACATCGAATCGTGCATTCCCAGCGGCCCGAAAATATATTCGTTCGCCAAATTATCGAGCGTTTCTCCGGTCAACCTCTCGATAATTTCGCCCATCAAAATGATGCCCAGATCGGAGTACACCATTTTCGTTCCCGGCTCCGATTCCAGCGGCTCGGCGAAAATCATGCGCAGGGTATCGTCCTTACCCTTGGACGTTCGCCAGTACTCCTTGAACGGAGGCAGCCCCGACGTGTGCGTCATCAGATTGCGCACCGTTACGCGATGCCGCCATTCCGGCTGCGGCCCCGTGGCCCATTCCGGCAGGTAGCGCTCGACGGGCGCATCCAGTTGCAGCGGAGAAGGGAAGTCCCCTTCGACCAGTTTTTCGACCAGCGTCGTCGTGACAATCACTTTCGTCAGCGACGCCACGTCGTACATCGTCCGCAATTTCACCTGCGGCGATTTTGCGTCGTAGCTCAGCGTTCCAAACGCATGCAGCGCCACTTTATCGTTATATCCGACAGCCAGCGTAGCGCCGGGAAACGCTTTATCCGCGATCGCTTTCTCCAGGACGTCGTATGCGGGCTGAAGCTGCGCTTCCGCGCGCACCTCCATCGGCTCCACCGTCATCGGATCGGCGGGCACTTCGATGCCGGAACCGGCATTCATATCCGAGCCGGGAACGGTCACTGGCAAATGTCCCTGCACGGGAATTTCGCCAAACAGCGCGCGCGCCACCGAAATCTGCGCCACGTCGCTGATGCCGAACGCCGCAAGCCAAGTTTCCGCTTGCGGAAAATTCTCGACCACGTACGGGCTGCCGAATCCCACGCTGATCACCGGGTTCCCGTTCTTGTAAACCTTGTCCGCAAACGCTTCCTGTTCCGCCGGCACGTCCACGTTGCCTTTGCGATCGCTCACGCGCACGAAGAACGCGAGAATTGCGATGTCGTAGCTATCCGGCGGCGGCAATTTCAAGCTATCCGCTTTCACGAATCGCGTGTCCGCCCGCAGCGTCGTCAGCGTATCCACGCGCGCCCGCAGCTCGCGCTCCAAATCTTCCGCCGGATAAGGCTCCGGATCGGCGTAGAGCGCCACCAGCAGCGCCCGCCTTGGCTTCGTTCCGTCGAGCGGCAAGCGGTGCGGCGTATCCCGCAGCAGCGTCACGCCGCGGTCGGAAATATCTTGCGCCTCTTTCTGCCATTCGACTTTTCCGAAATCCTTATTGAGCGCGTTCACATCCACCAGCCGCTCTTTATAGAGGCCGAGCCGCGCTTTCGCCTGCAAAATTCGCCGCACCGATGCGTCGAGCCGCTCGCGCGAAATTCGTCCGGACTTCACCGCAGCCTTCAGCGCGTCGAACGCCGCATCCGGCACCGGCGGCATGAGCAGCGCATCCGCTCCCGCTGCAAACGCGCGCACCGCCGCGTCGCCCGGTGCGTAGCGCACCGTGATGCCGCCCATGTCCATCGCATCCGTCACCACCAAGCCCTTGTAGCCAAGCTCGTCGCGCAGAAGTCCCGTCAAAATATTCGACGAAAGCGTCGCGGGCGTATTCGGGTCGGGCTCCAGCGCGGGGATCGAAAGATGCCCGGTCATAATGCTGTCCGTGCCGGCCGCAATCGCCGCGCGAAAAGGAACCAGCTCCAAATGTTCGAGCCGCTCGCGGTCCGCGTGAATCACCGGCAGATCGATGTGCGAATCCGCGGCCGTGTCGCCGTGCCCCGGAAAATGTTTTGCCGTGGCCAGCCCGCCGTTTTCCTGCACCCCGCGCACGAACTCGCTCACATATTCCGCGACTTTCTGCGGATCTTCGCCGAACGAGCGCGTGTTGATGATCGGATTGTTCGGATTGTTATTCACGTCCGAAACCGGCGCGTAAATCCACTGGATGCCCACGGCGCGCGCTTCGAGCGCGGTGATTTTTCCCATGGTGTACGCATCTTCCGGATGCCCCGCCGCGGCCAGCGCCATCGCCGTCGGAAACGAAGTCCCTTCATCCAAACGCATCGCCGTCCCGCGCTCAAAATCCGCGCCGAAGAGCAGCGGGAATTTCGCTTTCGCTTGCAATTGGTTGGCGAGCACCGCCGTCGGATACGCCTGGCTTTTCACGATGCCCAGCGGCGAAGGCTCCGTGATGTTGATGAATCCGCCGGCGTGCAACGTTTCCACGTCGTGCATCATCTCTGCATAGGCAGGTGCGTCGGTGGGCGTGAAGCTTCCGTGATACGTGGTAAAAAGAAGTTGCCCGACTTTTTCGTCGAGCGTCATTTTGCGGAGAGTCGTCTCCACCCATCGCGCGGCCGCCGGAGATAAGCTCTGCGCGGCTTTCGTGTGTGCCGCGCTCTTCCCCGCGCCGGCCGTTTTTTTGCCGGATTGCGTCGCGGAAGTGTTGCTCTGGCTGCGCGTCGTGTGGGCCATAAGAAGAAGGAACAAACCAAAAGGAATGAGAAGCAGAACGCTGGTGCCGCGTCCTTTCATCAATTGTGGATCTCCCGGTGATCGCCCGGTTCCTGCGCCTGTATATAACACACGCACTTCCCGCTCACAACGCAGCCCCGAACGAAGCGTTCCAGAATATCATTGGTGACGCACAACCGGAGGAAATGCTTTGCCCAAAATTCGCCCAGCTCTCGTGATCAAGTTCGCGATTTTCGCCTGCTTCGCCCTCCCCTTCGGTTTATCCACACACGCCGCCGTAAAACACTCGAGACACTCCAGACGCGTGGCAAGAGTGCAAACGGGGCTTGACGTCCTCGAAGCGGAAAAATTCGCTCCTCTCCGCGGCAAGCACGTCGGCCTGATCACGAACCACACCGGCCTCGACGCCAGCGGCCGTTCGACCATCGAAGAATTGTTTCACGCGCCCGGCGTTCAGCTCGTTGCCCTCTTCAGCCCCGAGCATGGCATCTCCGGCCGCGCCGATGAAAAAGTTTCCTCCTCGAAAGATCCCACCACTGGTCTTCCCACCTACAGCCTCTACGGCGAATCGCTTCGCCCCACCGACGAAATGCTTTCCGGTATCGACACGCTCGTCTTCGATATCCAGGATGCCGGCGTGCGCTTCTACACCTACACCGTCACGATGGCCTACGCGATGGAAGAAGCGGCGAAACATCACATCGCCTTTTATGTTCTGGACCGGCCGAATCTTCTCGGCGGCGACATTATCGAAGGCCCCATGCTCGATCCCGACAAAACGAATTTCGTCGGCTACTATCCGCTGCCTGTCCGCTACGCGCTCACCATCGGCGAGCTCGCGCAATATTTCAACGGGGAAAATCACATCGGCTGCGACCTGCATGTGATCCCCATGAAGAATTGGCACCGTAATTATTTCTTCCAGAGCACCGGCATCCGCTGGGTTCCTCCTTCGCCGAATCTTCTCACCCTCAAAGGCTCGATTCTCTATCCGGGGATTGAAATTCTGCAGAACGCCGGTGTTTCCGTCGGCCGCGGAACGCAGACGCCCTTCGAGGAATTCGGCGCGCCGTGGATCGATGGCGCGGAGGTAGCCGCGCGCCTGAGCGAGCGCCACCTCCCCGGCGTGCGATTCGCCGACCAGCCATTCATCCCCGTTTCCGGTCTTTACGCGGGGCAGCGCTGCGGAGGCGTAAGCATTCGCGTTACGGAGCCTGCAGCCGTCCGCTCCGTGCGCGTCGGCCTCGAGATCGCCACGATTTTGTACAAGCTCTACCCCAAGCAATTCAATCCCGCAAAACTGCTGTTCCTCCTGGGCAACGAACAGACGGTTCACCAACTCGAAGACGGCGTTCCGCCGGAAGAAATCGTCGCCAGTTGGTCGGCGGCCCTGGCAAAGTACGACGAATCGCGCCGAAAATATTTCCTCTACAAGTAGCGCGCGCCGGGCGGCGAAACATTCCGGAGAGTGGACCGCGCGAAGTTCCACGTTGTAAAAGGGACGGCGGCAGAGTAGATTGAGTCAACTTGACGGCATTTGCGAGAAGGCGATTGCCGCCGCTAGAGGACCTTATGTCATACGAGGAAGCGATGCAGTTGGCTTCTAGGGATGAGGCGTTCAAGGCGACCATCTACGCCATGAACACGCTGCTTATTCACAAGGGCATTTACACGCAGGACGAGTTCGAGCAGCTCTTCACGGAATGGGTGAAAAAAGAAGAGTCGAAGAAGGCGCGCTCGCGCGACGTCAGCCGCCCCGAGGCGGCTTTCGCTTAGGCGGAATTTCGTTCCACTTGAGGTGCTCGCACAGGGGCTTCTTGCAGCAGTGATTGCCGATGTCGCACCGAACGCATTCGCAATTGCAGGCCGGCGGTGGCTGCTTCTTGGCTGGCTTGGTTTTTGTCATCCGCAAGTTCCGAGACGCGAGCTTTGAGGCATGGTAGTTGACAACAAGAATATCGGTTGTTTCAACTAAGTGATGGCTTAATCTAAATATGCGAATCGTATCCCTGCTGCCTTCTGCTACGGAAATTCTGTTTGCGCTGGGCTTCGATAAAGAAGTTGTCGGCGTCAGCCATGAATGCGATTTTCCGGCGCAAGCGCGGACGAAACGCGTGGTGATTCATTCGCGGCTGCCGCACGACGCGGCTCCCGCGGAGATTGACCGGCTTGTGCGTGAATATGTTTCGCGCGGCGAAAGTCTTTATTCGGTGAACGCCGAAGCGCTGGTGGAACTGGCGCCGGATTTGATCATCACGCAGGATTTGTGCCAGGTTTGCGCGGCTTCGCCGGATGATCTCGCCGCCACGCTTGCGCGTTTCCCTAAACCACCGGAAGTTCTCTGCTTGAATCCGCAGGATTTGGGCGATGTTTGGCGGGATATTTTGTGGGTCGGAGAACAGACTTGCCGGGGCCACGAAGCGGAAGCGTTGCTGAAGAAAATTGGGACGCGGATTGGCGCTCTCGAAAGACAAGTTGAAGACGTCGAGCACCGGCCGCGCGTGGCGATTCTCGAATGGCTGCAGCCGTTTTATGTGGCGGGGCATTGGGTTCCGGAAATGATCGAGATGGCCGGCGGAGAGGACGTTTTGGGCCGGAAGCGCACGCCGTCGTTCCGCGTTTCCGCCGAAGAAATCATCGAAGCCGCTCCGGAAGTTCTGTTGATCGCGCAGTGTGGCTACAGCGCGAAGCAAGCGCGCGATGAGTACCGCGCGATGTCTTTTCCCGAAGCGTGGAACGCGATTCCTGCCGTGCGCGCCGGCCGCGTGTACGCGCTCGATGCCAGCGGCTATTTTTCGCGCCCCGGTCCGCGCCTCGTCGCCGGCATCGAAGCGCTCGCGAAAATTCTTCATTCTGGAGTTTTCGTCAGTCTTGAAGCACAAGCGGTTGCCGTGCCTATCAGCGGCTCGTCTGTTACAGAGCATTTGCCTGCCGTACGAGCTGCTTCCGCCTACTGACGCATTTCCAGCCGTAGAGTTGTACGAATCGCTAAAAGAAGCGGCAGCAGGGCTGCCGCACTCCACATTGCCGCATCACGGGCTGGTCTTCAGTACGGTTGACATCGCGTGCGGCTATATATAAGATTCCTATACATAGGGAGAGGGTTTATGATCGCTCCGGGAATCAAACGCGGGACGGCGGAACTGGCGGTGCTCAGCGTACTCGAAGAAGGGCCGCTGCACGGGTATGAGATGGCTCGGCGGATCGAAGAGCAGACGAGGGGTTCGCTGCGGTTTACGCTGGCGTCTTTGTATCCGCTGCTGTACCGGCTGGAAAAGCGCGGCTGGGTGCGCGGCGCGTGGGAGACCAGCGACTCGGGGCGGCGGCGGCGCTGCTACCGGCTTACTTCAGAAGGAAAGAAAAAGCTCTCACCGATGCGCGCGGAATGGGCCGAACTGTTTCGTGCATTGAAGTGCCTAACCAAGGTGACCCATGCGTGATTGGAGAGCACTTGTCGAACAGCGGTTCGCAGGGCTGGCGCTGGAGCGGGATGAAAGGGCCGAGGTGATCGCAGAGGTAGCGGCGCATCTGGAAGACATTTGCGAGGGGCTGCTCCGGCAAGGAATGACGGAAGACGCGGCCGCAACGCGAGCTTTGTCGCAAGTCGGGCATTGGCAGAATTTTGAGCGAAACATTGTTTTGGCTCGGGCGGAGGAGAAAACGATGACACCTCGCGTGGCTCAATTGTGGCTCCCCGGTTTGCTCACTTTTCTGGTTTCGATGGTTTTTCTCGAACTGGTTCAACGAGTTGGTCCAAAACCGATCATTCTTGATTTAAACAAGGGAATTCCCACCCTCATGTTTTATACCGGTTGGCTGTTGCTGTTGCCGATAGCCGGCGCCATGGGAGCGTATCTTTCGCATCGCGCTCGAGGGTCGTCCCGCATGGTGCTTGCATCCAGTCTGTTTCCCATCCTTCCGCTCGCAGCCGTGTTCTTGATTGCCATTCCCATTGGTTTGGCGATGGCGCATGGCCTCGTGCCAAAAACGTTTCTGAACATCGGCGTCGATTGGGTGTTATTGCCCGCCGTTGCTCTGCTCGCCGGCGGATTACCAACGCAGTTCATCTTCAGACGTCGCGCACAACTGGGACACATCGCGCGCACCTAGGCGCGCCATTACGTGGCAGGCGGCGTGATGCGAAGAGGCTACTGAATCCTGCAACCGATTCGAGACGGATTCGAGGACCAGTAAATGAGCAGCGCCTTGCCTCTGACCTCATCCAATCCAACAAAACCGAAGAAGCGGCTATCGTAGCTCTCGTCGAGATTGTCCCCGATCACGAACAGGGAGCCCTGGGGCACCTTGACTGTCTGGAAAGGCGGGCCCTCGGGAGCCAGGCGACTATACCCAACATTCTTGCCGCAGGGCGGCGGCAGTCTGAGAGGCTTATTATTTACGAGGATGGTGTTGGACGGCCCGCGGGCTATGGTGTCGCCCGCAATACCGATGACTCTCTTGTTGAGCATCATGCCGGTTTTGTCTAAGTGGAACAGTATGACCTCGCCTCTATTCGGCGCGCGTCTGTTGAAAGCGTCCATGCCGGCTATGATTCTTTCGTCGGAGCAAATGGCGGGACACATCGAGGCGCTTGGAACACGAAAGGCGCGCAGATTAAAACATTTGGCCCAGAGAAAGAACTTTGCAACAAAGAAGAAAAACAAAAGCGCAATTATTGTCCCAGCGTAAGTCATGAACCCGATCAGAGGCGTGGTTCTTCGGGGCTTCTGCGTCGTTGAGGCCCTAGGGTTGAGATTCGAGGCCAGCATGAACACCTTTTCCTTTGGTCCAATAGCGGTAGAAGGGGAGGCCGGCGAGGATTAGGAGGAGCCCAATAGAGGAGCGGCCGGGGCGGTCGAGCCAGATGTTGAGGGTGAGGGCGATGGCACCGGCGACGAAGAGGGCGGGAACCCACGGATAGCCCCAGCAGCGGTAGGGGCGCGGCATATCAGGCTCGGTGTAGCGCAGGCGGAAGAGCGCGATTACCGCGAGGCCGTAAAAAATCCAGCCGGCGAAGATGAAGAGATTGGTGAGTTCCTCGAACGTTCCGGTGAGCGCCATCAGGCTGGCGAGGACGCATTGAAAAATGAGCGCGCGGCCGGGCGTGCGATATTTGGGATGAACGCCATCAGCGATCTTGAAGAAGATGCCGTCGCGAGCCATGGCGTAGGCGGGGCGCGCGCCGCTCAAGACCGAGGAGTTCATGGTGCCAAGCGCGCTGATGATCATGGCGATGGTGATCCAAGCGGCGGCGCCTGAACCGGCGACGTGTTGGACAACGTCGGAAGCGATGTGCGGAGACGAGGCGACGGAGCTGAACGGCAAAACCTTGAGGCAAGCGGCGCTGAAAAGAAAATAAATCACCGCGACGAGGGTGACGCCGCCAAACATGGCGCGCGGAAAAACGTGTTGCGGATCTTTCACTTCCGAGCCGACGAGATTCAAGTCTTCCCAGCCATCATAGGCCCAGAGCGCGGCGGCCAGCGCGGCTAGAAATGCGCCAAAGACGCCGCCGTTCAGCGCGTGCGGCCAAAGAGGATCGGGCGCGTGCGGCGGCCCGGAGGGCGCGAAAAACGCAACGCCAATCACAATTACCACCGACGTAATTTTGATAGCGGTGAGAAAAACTTGCACCGCTCCGCCAAGGCGCACGCCGAGATAATTGATGGCGGTCATGGCGACGATCCAGAGGACGGCGAGCGGCTGCGCCCAGGTGAAGACGAAATTGTAGGGCTTGATCCAACCGGTCAAACCGGGAATGGCGATGTGCAAAGTGAAAATGGGGACGGCGACGACCGGAAGCAAAAAACTCATGAAACGCATGAGCCCCGCGGCGATGGACGAAAGGGAACTGGGGCGTCCGACGATGGCGTGCATCCAGCCGAAGAGAAATCCCCACGCGGGGCCAAAAGCGCGGCGGAGATAGGCGTACTCGCCGCCGGCCTTGGGAATGGCCGCGCCGAGTTCCGCGAACGAGAGCGCGCCGAAGAGAGAAAGAATCGCGCCGACGATCCACGCGGCGAAAACGACCGAGACGGTGCGGCCTTCGCGGGCCATTTCGGCGGGCTTGAGGAAAATGCCGGTGCCGATCATGGTGCCGACGACGATGGCGCCGGAAGCCCAGGCGCCGAGGCCGCGGACTAGATCCAGACGTGATCCGTGTCCCGTGATCCGTGTCCCGTGATCCGTGGAAGAGGGATTCTCGGTCATAAATATTTGCGCCACATCTCCAGTTGGTGGTTTCGAGTCGAATGCAAGCCAGGATATATCGTGTTCGCCATTGGCGCGAATTCGACAGATGCCACGATATATCGTGCCCCTACAAGCCGTGCACGAAAATTTCAGGCGGGCGCGAGTTTATTTTTTCGCACGCGGCTGACTGTGCTTCCGACCGCGAATGTGACCGCTGCGCCGATTAAGACGTACCACGTAAAGGCCACATCGGTATAGCGCCAAACGCAGAGAATGGCGGCCAATCCGAGGAACATGCCGGCGAGAGCGCCGGCTGCGTTGGCTTTGCGGTCGAGCGTGCCGAGAAGAAACAGGCCGAGCAAGCTGCCGAAGGGAAGAGAGGCTACGGTGAGGCCCGCCTCTAGCAGCGGTCCCCAACGGATGAAGCCGAAGCCCATGAGGATCAAGCCCCAGACCAGCGTCATGCGGCGCGAGAAGCGCAGGAATTTCACAGAGTCCGCGGAACGCCCGCGCAGCTTGGAAAAATCGAGAACGCTCGATGCGGCGAGCGAATTGAGCGAACCGCTGGCGTTGGACATGGCGACGGCGACGATGGAAGCGAGAAGAAGTCCGGCGAGACCGGTGGGCATTTCGCGAACTAGAAAGAGCGGGAGGATTCCATCGGCGCGGGCGCCGGGAGCGAGAAGCGGCGTGTGCCGGGAGAAGACGTAGAGCAAAACGCCGATCAGAAGAAACATCGTAAATTGAATAAGGACGATAACGCCGCTGGTGAGAAGCGCGCGGCGGCTGTCCTTTTCATTGCGAGCGGCCAGGAGGCGCTGCACGATGGTTTGATCGGTGCCGTGGCTGGCCATGGTGAGAAACGCGCCGCCGATGAGGCCGGACCAAAACGTGTATTTGGTGCTGAGGTCGAAAGTGAAATCGAGGAATTGGAGTTTGTGTCCGGCGGCGGCGGCGACTTGCGTGATTTCGCTCCAACCGCCGGGAATGCGATGGAGCAGAATCCAGAAGGTGACGGCGCTGCCGGTCAAGTAGAGCAGCAATTGAGCGACGTCGGTCCAGATGACGGCGGTCATGCCGCCCTCGAAGGTGTAGAGAATGGTGAGCGCGATGACGATGACAACGGCGAGATGCTCGGACGTGCCGAGAACGACGCTAACGACGAGAGCGATGGCGGAAACGCGGACGCCTTCGGCGATGGCGCGCGTGATGAGAAACGTGCTGGCGGCAACCGCGCGCATTTTTTCGCCGAACCGTTTTTCGATGAGCGCGTAGGCGGTGAGGAACTGTCCGCGAAAATAGCCGGGAAGGAGAATAACGACAATGAGGACGCGGCCGATCAAATAGCCGATGACCAATTGGATGAAGGTCATGTTGCCGGCGTAGGCGATGGCCGGCGTGCCGATGATGGTGAGCGTGGAAGTTTCCGTGGCGACAATGGAGAGAGAAAGCGCCCACCAGGGAGCGGTTTTGCCGCCGAGAAAATAGTCCAGGCTGACGGTTTCGCGATTTTCGCCGGCGACTTCTTTTTTGCTGCGGCGAAAGCGCATGCCCAGCGCGGTCACAGCGAGGAGATAGGCGATGACGATGGCGAGATCGAGCGGGTGAATGCGCATTAGCAATTTGTGGCGGCTGCGGCGGCAGGTGCGGCCTTTGCTGCAAAGTTCAGCCGGCCCGGCGATAGTCTCCCGGTGCACGAAATTTGTCGCGCAAAAAGTGCACCGAGAATAGTGGCAGGGCGCACGCAGGTCAAGAAATCCCTGAGGAGCGGAGCGGCTCGTGGACGATTTGGCGGGCTTAATTTGGCGACTAAGGGCAGGGCGCACGTTTGCGCACTTTTTTGTCTCCGCGAATGCATTGGCCGCGTTTCTCGCTTATGCTTTTTGCATGCGCTTTGTTTTGGGTTTCGACGGCGGCGGGACAAAGACCGATTGCGTCCTGATGGACGAGCAGGGCAAAATTCTGGCGCGATCGCAGGCGGGGCCTTCAAATCCGTTGCGCGTGGGATTTGGCGCGGCGATTTCTTCGATTCGGGAGGCGGCGC
Source organism: uncultured Acidobacteriota bacterium (assembly GCA_963715795.1). Classification (GTDB taxonomy): domain Bacteria; phylum Acidobacteriota; class Terriglobia; order Acidiferrales; family UBA7541; genus Acidiferrum. The sequence continues at coordinate 351,327 of OY970275.1, forward strand.
GGCAGGCGATGGCGCAAGCCACGGTGGCTGGCAATTCGGCGGCCACAGCGATTTGCGCGGGATTGGCGGGAGCGGGGCCGGCGGAATCCGCCGAAAAGATTCACGCGCTGCTTGCCGCGGAATTTCCGGAATCGAAAGTTCAGGTTTGCACCGATCTCGACCTCGCCTTGGCGGCGACGGGCGACGGAGCAGCGATCGTGCTGCTGGCGGGGACGGGCTCGTTTGCGGTGGGACGAAATGCGGCAAGCGAAACAGCGCGCGCGGGCGGCTACGGCTCGCAAATTGGAGATGAAGGCAGCGCGTACGACATCGGGCGGCGGGCCGTGCTCACCGCGATGCATGAAAATGACAGGACGGGTGCCGATGCGCTGCTGGGCCAGCGGCTGCTGCGGGAGCTTTCCTGCGCAAACTGGTCCGAAGTGAAGGCGCGCGCGCAGGCGGCATCGGACGAGGTTTTTCCGCGGCTGTTCTCGGTGGTGGCGTCGCTGGCGGATACTGCGGATTCCACGGCGCAAGGGATTCTGCGCGCGGCAGCGTTCGATCTAGCGGCGCTGGCGCAAAATCTTGCGGAGCGGTTGCGGATGCGTGAGACGCATTTTTTGCTGGCAAAGACGGGCGGAATGATCGGACGGTGCAAGTTTCTCGAGACGGAGCTCGACGAAGTGCTGCGCCTCTCGTTTCCGCAAGCGGAGATCGGCGGGCTTCGAGTTTCTCCGGCGGAAGCGGCGGCGCGGATGGCCTTGCGGGTCGCGTGTTCCGGCGGGCACACGAAGAGCGGTGACGCGCCGGGCGAAAAACCGGCGGGGCAGTGAAATGGCAGGCGCAGAAAAAAATCTCGAGCGCGCGATGGCAGCGTCCGGCGACGAACTGACGGCGCTGCTGCATCATGCGGACGCGGAAGTTCTGCTCGCGCTGCTCGATAATCCCGCCCTTGAAGAGACGCAGGTGTGCATCCTGCTGGAACGGAAAAACCTTGCGGCGGAAATTCTCGAAGAGATTGCGCGGCGGAAGCCGCTGTTGAAGAGTTACCGAGTGAAGCGGGGACTTGCGTTTCACCCGCGTACGCCGAGGCTCGTCACCTTTCGTTTGTTGCGCGATCTTTACTTGATGGATCTGGTCCAGCTCACGCTCCTGCCGGGAATTCCCGAGGAATTGAAACGGAACGCGGAGGATCAACTGGTTTCGCGGCTGCCGCAACTGCCGCTGGGACAGAAAATCACGCTGGCGCGGCGAGGGCCGGCGCGTCTGGCGGGTGCTTTGCTGGCGGAGGGGCACGCGCAGGTCGTCGGCATCGTGCTGGACAACGCGCATCTGACGGAAGCGCAAGTGTTGAAAGTGCTTTCGCGCGAGAAACTGCCGCCGGTGGTGGTGCGCGCCATCGGACAACATCGCAAATGGTCGATTACTTACAATGTGCGGCTGGCGCTGGTGCGGCATCCTTTGTCTCCCTTGGCTACGATTCTGGCGTACCTGCCGGAACTGACCGTTTCCGATTTGCGCGAGCTGGCTGCGCCGGGAATCGTTTCGGAGAGCCTGCGCAAATATCTCGAGGCGGAAGTGCGGCGGCGAATTCACCGGGGAGAAAAACCGCGGCACGAGGAGGACGCTCCGGAGCCGCCGGGTGCGTCCAGCTAGGAAGAAACAATCTGGCTGAACTTGCGCGCCGGGAGATACGCAGCGAACCGATTTGCGGCGGCGCAATCCGGATTGCCGGGAACAAAACAAATGTTTGCGGCGTCGTATGGGAGTGCTCTCAGAAGGCGTATGCTTAAGACGATCTGGCGGCGGGATCGCACTAGCGCCGCACCTCGGAATCCTTGGCAGGAGGGTTCACCAGGTTCATGGGAAGTGGGGAACATCCGTCCCGGCGTTCCGAACGCCGCTGGGCGCCGCGGTATTCGTTTCGGGCCAACCTCGAAATCGAATGGGGTTCCGCGCTTCTGCGCGCGAGCACGCGCGACATCAGCTCAAATGGAATGTTCATCGAATCACCCGATCCGCTGTGGATCGGAGCGGGGTTTACGGCGCATATCGTGCTGGACCGGCCGGTGAAAGTGGATTGTTCCGTGAAACGCATCGAGCCGGGGCGCGGCATGGGCGTCTCGGTGACCGTTTCCGAGGAGCAGCACGAGCGGCGCTACCAGGATCTTCTTGCTTCTCTCTCCAACACAGGTTCGTAAGGTCGTCTTATACTATGCTTGCCGCGGAACACTCTTGTGGGAGTGCCGCGAGTTGGGCGAGATTGTGTGGGGCTCTTTCGTCCGGGACGATGGGGCGTCCGAAATGGCGTTTGAGGTCGCATGACCAGATGCCTTGATTGCGGTTCACCGCGCACGGCGGACCAATGTCCTTCGTGCGGATTGACGACGCTTGCCGCGGAGCTGTTGTTTCGGCGGCGGCTGATCGCGCGAACGGCCATTTTTCTTGTGGGTTCGCTGGCGTTTCCTTACGTAAGCCAGATTTATCCTCCGTTGGACCTGGACCTGATGCTGGTGTTTTTTGGAGTGCTCTTTTTCCTGGCGCTGGCCATCGCGATCGTTCTGGAAAACCGCGCGCGCCAGCACAAGGAACTGGAGATACTGAAACGCATTTACGCCGGCTTCATTCCGCTGCCATGGATTCTGGCGGCCACGCTTTTTGTGAATGGAAGGGTGGATTCGCAGAAGTATTTGAAATATTACCCGACCGTGGTTGTGAGCCGGTTCAACATGAAAGGCATCGTGCGGGGGAGCCGGCGATTGCTCGTGCGCTCGTGGCGGCCTGGGCAGAAAGTGGAACGGCTAGCCGTGGATGTGGATGATTTCGATCGGTTTCAGGATGGGGATACGGTGACGGTGGCGGTTGAACCGGGCGCGCTGGGGATTCCGTGGTACTACGGGATTTACCGGCGGTGAGCGCGCGAGAGCAACAGTAGCAAAAGAAAAAGAGCGCAGGCTGAAGCCTGTGCTACTTCGCGGTTCAATAGGCGATTTTTCCGTTGGGTTTCAGCGGCAATTCGAGGTCGAGGAAGTGGCCGGTTTTGCCGAAGCGAAAACGAATGTGCTCGACGAGGCCGGCGTCGCGTTCTTTCCATTCGGAGGTTTCGATGGGGTCGCTCGGCACGTTGGCCAAAGACCACTCGACGTTATCGCCCTGTTGCTGCACGGTTTGCGGATCGACTTCGTAGACTTCCTGTTCCTTCATGTCGACCAACAAGTAGCGCTTCCAGAGTTTCAGCAGAAGCACGCTATGCTTTTCGGCGTGATAGAGATTCCAGGCTTGCGGCTCGGCGTCGTTGAAACGCACGATCGCAAATTGCATCGGCTTCCACAGAAGTTTTTTCTCGGGCGCAGGCGCCTGCGGAAGCATCGAGAAGAAAAGGAGCGCCGATACGAAAGCCGTTTGCATCGCCGAGATCAATTGTTAACTTCGCTGAAGGATTTGTCGAGGAGGCGGACAGCTTCGTCGACGTCGGGCTTGGTGGTGTTGAGCATGGGAGCGAGGCGAAGGACGTTGCCGTAGAGGCCGCCTTTGCCGATAAGCAGGCCGTTGTCGCGGGCGCGTTCCATGACTTGCGTGGTGGCTTCGGCGGCGGGCTCTTTGGTCTTGCGATCTTTCACCAGTTCGAGAGCTTGCATCAGGCCCATGCCGCGGACGTCGCCGATGAGCGGATATTTTTGCTGGAGCTCTTCGAGCTTGCCGCGGAAATAATTCCCCACGGTGTGCGCATTTTCGCGCAGGTCCTCTTCCTCGATGAGTTCGATGGTGGCGCGAGCGGCGGCGCAGGTGACTGGGTTGCCGCCGAAAGTGGCGATGTTCAGGCCCTGGAAGCCGGCGGCAATTTCCGGAGTGGTGACGGTTAGGCCGACCGGGACGCCATTGGCCATGCCTTTCGCGCTAGTCAGAATGTCCGGCGTCACTTCCCATTGCTCGATGCCGAACCATTTTTTGCCGGTGCGGCCCCAGCCCGTTTGCACTTCGTCGGAGATGAAGAGACCGCCATATTTTTTGACGATACTGAAAACGATTTTGAAATATTCCTTGGGCGGGGTGATGAAGCCGCCGACGCCCTGGATGGGCTCGGCGATGAACGCGGCGATGTTGCCGCTGGTGCCCGTCTGGATGAGATTTTCGACGTCACCGGCGCAGGCGACTTCGCATTCGGGATATTTGAGATGTAGCGGGCAGCGATAGCAGTAGGGATTGATGGCGTGCGAAATGCCCACGCTGATGACGGCGGCTTTGCGATAGGGTGCATGCGCGGTGACGGATTTCATTAGCGAAGAGCCGCCGGAATAGGCGTGGCGTAGGGCAACGATGTCGTAACTGCCCGTGGCCATGCGCGCGATGAGGATCGCGGCTTCGTCGGCTTCGCTGCCGGAGCTGGTGAAGAAACTCGATTGAAGATTTCCGGGAGTGATTTGCGCGATTTTTTCGGCGAGGGCGACGATTTGCTCGTTGGGATAGAGCGTCGAGAGGTGCTGGAGCCGATTGACTTGCGCGATCACTTTGCTGGTGATTTTTGGGTTGCAGTGGCCCACGGAGACGGTGAGGATGCCGCCAAAAAAATCGAGGTACTTGCGGCCTTCGATGTCCCAGACGTGCTGCATTGCGGCGTGGTCGGCGATGAGTGGCTGCTTGTAGTAATTGGTCACCGAAGGCCAGATAAATTTCTTGTGCTTCGCGACGACTTCTTCGCTGCGCGACATCGCGGAGGCCGCGGGCTTTGCGGGCGTGGTCATGAATGTTTCCTCGGTCGTAGGTTACTTCCGTTCGAGTGTACGATGCGGAGAAACGCGCGGCAAGCATGAGGCGGCTCGTGTCTTCAAAGCCGCGTTCGATCATTGTTGTCTGAGGATCAAGAGCGCGTTGTGGTCCAGCCCAAACTCGGAAAGGCGAACCTCGTTTGAGGCGATTAGTCGAGCAGCCACACTTGTGGGGTAATCGCAATTCTCGAGGAGTATCACTTTTGGCGGTGGACCGAAAGTGTTCGCCAAGGTAACGAAATCGGTGTCGGCGGTGACGATTGCAAAGTCATGCTGCTTCGCATAGGCCCAGATTTGAAGGTCGGATGTGCCACTGATGAGACCAACTTGCGAGGCGTGAGCCGAACCGGGAAAGAATTCCTGCACTGCCGCGACCGATCGGCGCGAAAGGTTCTCGTCAAAAAGGAGTTTCACTCAAGCTAACGAACAACGGAGTTGTCTTTTAGCGTGGAGGCCCACTGGAGAGCCGCGAGAATGTCTTCCTCGGTGAGCTCCGGATAGTCGCTAATGATCTGAGAATGCGAAGCACCAGTTCCCAGCCACTTCAGAATGTCCCAGACCGTGATGCGCAAGTCGCGGATGCACGGCTGGCCCGACCGGAGGCCGGGCGTTACGGTGATCCTTGAAAGCAGGCTGTCCACAGCGTCGGCTCCTTGGACCCATTATGGCATGAGCAGTAAGCGGAGGGGAGAATGTGAATGAAAATCTCGCCAACGTATCTATGCCTAACTTCGGAAGATCGCGTTGCATCAAAGGCAAGGAGTTTCAGAGGGACAACGCGCAAACACGAGGAGAAGAACGATGGCGAAGATGAAGGTGGCGGTGGTTACGAAGCCGAGAGCGGATTTTGAAATTCAGGAGCGGGAAATACCTCAACCGGGGCCTAACGAGGTGCGCATCAAGGTGCAGGCCTGCGGAGTTTGTTTCAGCGATCATCTCGTTAAGGACGGGCTATGGCCTGGAATCGTGTATCCACGCGTGCCGGGGCATGAAGTGGCGGGCGTCGTGGATGAAGTGGGCAAGGAAGTGACGGAATGGAAGAAAGGCGATCGCGTGGGAACGGGGTGGCACGGAGGACACGATTTTGTGTGCGAGTCCTGCCGCCGCGGAGACTTTGTTACCTGCAAGAATGAAGCGATCACGGGAATCTCGCGCGACGGGGGATATCAGGAATACATGTTGGCCAGGCATGAAGCGGTGGCTCGCATGCCGGAGGATTTGGATGCGGCGGAAGCGGGGCCGCTGCTGTGCGCTGGTGTTACAACGTTCAATTCGCTGCGGCATAGCGGCGCGGGAGTTGGCGATTTGGTTGGCGTGCAGGGAATCGGCGGATTGGGGCATCTGGGAATTCAGTTTGCGGCCAAGGCCGGGTATCGCGTGGCGGCGATCGGACGCGGGCCAGAGAATGCTGCGCTGGCGAAAAAACTGGGCGCCGCCGTTTACATGGACTCCAATGCAACAAACCCCGCGGAGGAATTGGCGAAGATGGGAGGCGCGAAGGTGATCCTGGCGACGGCGCCGAATGCGAAGGCCATGGCCGCGTTGATCGGCGGGCTTGGAGTGGGCGGGAAATTGCTTGTGGTGGGAGCGCCGTTCGAGCCGATGGAAGTGTCGGTGGTGGCGCTGCTGATGGCCCGGCGAGATATCCAGGGATGGCCGAGCGGCTCGGCGATGGATTCGGAAGACACGCTGCGATTTTCCTCGCAGACGGGCGTGAAAGCGATGATCGAAAAGTATCCGCTAGACAAAGCGAATGAGGCGTTTGCGCGAATGATGAGCGGGAAGGCGCAATTCCGTGTAGTGCTGACAATGTGAAGAGTAACCCGGGCGCACAAGAAGCGGTCTGGAAGGAGTGAATCGGCCTGAGCAGTATGATGATTCGCGCAGCGATCGCAAGTGACAACGACGGGATCTGGAAAATCCTCGAACCGGTGATTCGCGGCGGGGATACGTACTCATTACCGGCGGCCATGAATCGCGACGACGCGCTCGCCTATTGGACTGTGGCGGAACACGAAGTGTTTGTGGCCGAAGAAAATGGCGAAATTCTAGGAACCTATTTTTTGCGGGCGAACCAAAAGGGCGGTGGCGCGCACGTGGCCAATTGCGGCTATATGGCAGCGCCGTGGGCGAACGGTCGAGGCGTGGCGCGGGCGATGTGCAAGCATTCGCTCGAGCGCGCCAAGGAGCGCGGGTTCCGCGCGATGCAGTTCAATTTCGTGGTGAGCAGCAACGAGCGCGCGGTGCGGCTCTGGCAGAGCCTGGGCTTTGAAACCGTCGGCCGGCTTCCAGGCGCGTTCCTGCATCCCTCGCTGGGACCCGTCGATGCGCTGGTGATGTACCGGCAATTGTAAAGCGCGCCGCGAATGAGCGGCAGAATGTTCCTGAGCAGCGCTTTGATGCGTCCGTCGGCGCGGCATGCGTATAATGTCGCGGCATGGAATCGCACACCTCGTACGTACGGCGCACGTTCCGGATGATCCGGCGGGTCTTCCCGCAGTGCGGAATGATTTCGCAGGCCATCGCGTTTAACCTTTTCCTGGCGTTTTTCCCGACCCTACTCATCGCCGTGGGATTCGCAACCAGCCGCATCGGCGGACGGACCAGCCTGTTTGATTTGATCCGCGACCTAACCGAGTTTCTGCCGCCGGGAAGCAAGGGCATCGTTTCCGAATTCCTGGTGAAGCGGGGCCCGGAAGCGTGGAAGCTCGCGCTTGTGGGGTGGACGGGAACGCTGCTGGCAGGCTCGCAGGTGATGCGCCTGCTGATGGAAGGCATTCACAGAATCTATGGAGACGAGGAGCAGCCAGGATTTTTGCACCGGCAGCTTCGTGGATTGCTGCTGCTCGTGGTGACGATTGCCCCGCTGTTGGGCGCGGCGATCTTGGGCGTTCTGGGAAGGCCGCTGCGAAACTGGCTGGCCAATGAATTGGGCGCGCGCCAGGAGCTGCGCGAATGGTGGGCTTTTTTCTTTCCCGTGGCGGCCATTGTGCTGGCGATGCTGGCGCTGACGGTGATCTATCGAGTCGCGCGGCCGGAAGAAGAGAGCCTTCGAAATGTTTTGCCGGGGGCGGTGGTGGCCACGTCGCTATGGTGGCTGGTGAATGTGATATTTGGGTTTTATGTGCGCCGCGTGCCGTACAGCGTGATTTATGGCGGGCTTGCGGCGGTCATCGGTTTGATGATTTGGATGCAGATTTCCGCGGTAATTATATTTTTGGGAGCCGCCTGGAACGCGGAGCTGGCCGCGAATCGCCGAAGCGAGAGCGCGTGGCTGGACGAGCCGGTCGAGCAGCATGACTGAACAACTCGTTCTTGTGGAATGCTATGCGGGATACAAGGCCGGCGAGCGGCCCGTGCGCATCGTGTTTGAAGCGCAAACACTGGAAATTGCCGAAGTGGAGGACCGCTGGTATTCGCCGGGGGCCACGTACTTTCGCGTGCTCGCTGCAAATGGAGACCGTTACGTCTTGCGCCGCGAGGATGCTCAGGATAGCTGGAGCTTGACGGCGTTCCGCGCGGCGGGCAAACGCGTTGACACAAAAATTAACCACAGCGTATAGTCATCTCGCGAATGTAGTTCCAAGGTTCCCCGTGGTGCCGGCTCCCCAGCGAGCCGGCGGTGCCTGCGGATACGGATCAGAGAAGGAAAGGGATGTCCTACCTACCGGAGTTCCCGTTGGCGCGGCTTCGTATAAGTGTCTTCACCCTGCTGCTGCTGATGGCGGCAGGCGCTCCGCTGCGCGGCCAAACGCCGCCCCCGCCAGCCAGTCCAGCCGCTTCGCCGGCCCAAGCGCCAGCACAGCCGGAGAAACCGCAAGCTGCGAGTTCCAACGAAGGACCTGAAGTATCGAGCCACGATACCTCGCCGACGTTCAAAGTTCGCGTAAACCTGGTGCTTGTTCGCGTGGTGGTGCGCGACCAGCAAGGCCACGTGGTGCCGAACCTGCGCAAGGAAGATTTTCTGCTTACGGACAATCGCAAGGCGCAAACTATCTCCACGTTTAGCGTCGAGACGCCCGGCGCGCATGACATTCCTACGGCGACCAGCGCGGTCCCCGGAGCGCCGGTTTCGCCGGACGCGGCGGCGGCAGTAGCCGCCTTGCCGCAGCGGTTTGTCGCTGTCGTCTTCGACGACCAGCACCTGGAAACGGCGGATACGATGTTCGTGCGGAACGCGGCAAAGCGCTTTTTGGATTCGTTGGCGGCTTCCGATCGAGTGGGGATTTATTCGACTTCGGGACAATTCGAGCAGAAATTTACAAGCGACCGCGAACTCTTGCGCAAGGCGCTGCTGAACGTACTCCCGCATTCGCCTTATGCGGGCACGCACGATTGCCCGGACATCAGCTACTACGAGGCGGACTTAATCCAGAATAAGCAGGATCCACAAGCTTTGGCCGTGGCAACGGAAGACGCGGTGCAGTGCGCGTTCCAAGGCGACGAAACACAGAGAGCTGCGGCCCAGACGATGGCGCAGTCGATGGCTGGGATGGTGCTCGAGCGAGAGAACAGCTCCACGGAATATGCTTACCGGCACATGGATGACGTCATGCGCAGGCTTGCCGTGATGCCGGGACAGCGAATCATGGTGTTCGTCTCGCCGGGATTCCTTCTGCTTTCGGAGCTGGCCTTGGAGTCCAGCGAACTGGTTGATCGCGCGACCAAGTCGAATATCGTGATTAACACCATCGATGCGCGGGGATTGTACACGCCGGATATGGGAGATATCGGCGACCCCTACGTAGATCCTCCGCAAATCACCGGTTATAAGTCCCTGTACCGGACGGCCGCGCAACTGGCGCAGGAAGATATCCTTGCGCAGCTCGCCGATGGAACCGGAGGAACTTTTTTTCACAACCGAAATGACGTGGACGAAGGTTTGCGCGAAGCGGGCGCCGCGCCGGCCATTACCTATCTTTTGGGGTTCTCGCCGCAGAATTTGAAACTCGACGGTAGCTTGCACACCCTGAAAGTTTCTTTCGTGCACAAGGCCAACTACAAAATCCAGGCGCGGCATGGCTATTTCGCCCCGCGGCATGTTGCGGACCCTGCCGAAGAGGCGAAACAAGAGATTCAGGAAGCGCTTTTTTCGCAGGACGAGATTAGCGACCTTCCGGTGGACCTGCACACGCAGTTTTTCAAAACAAGCAGCTACGAGGCGCGGCTGGCCGTGCTCACTCACGTCGATATCACCGGGGTGCGTTTCCGAAAGGCGGAAGGGCGCACGCGGGACGACTTGACCGTGGCCACGGCGATCTTCGATGAGAATGGGAATTTTGTGACGGGCGGAGAAAAAATCATTGAGATGAAGCTGCTGGACCGCACCTACGACCGGCTGCTGCATTCGGGCCTCAATTTGAAGACGAGTTTCGACGTGAAACCGGGCAGCTACCTGGTGAGACAGGTGGTTCGTGACTCGGAGGGAGCGCAGCTAGCGGCGCGCAATGGGGCTGTAGTGATACCGAATTGATGGGGGGAGCCAATGAATACGAAAAAGAACTGCCGGTCGAATACTTGGGGTACTTGGTGCTGGATGAGCGCATTCACGGCGGGTGCATCGTGCCTGCTGATGGCGCAACTTGCGGCGCAGACGCCGCCCGCGAAGCCGCAAACTCCCTCTCCTGCCGCGGAAGCGGTTCCCGCGCCGGGCGTGGTGATCAAGTCGGAATCCCGTCTCGTCCTGGTGGACGCGGTGGTGACCGACAAAAAAGGGGATTACGTCCACGACCTGACGCAGAACGATTTCAAGGTCTATGAAGACAACAAGGAACAGAAGGTCGAAAGTTTTTCTTCTGGCGAGGACATCGCGATTCAGGCGCAAGGGCAGAAAAGATATTTGATCCTCTTTTTCGATAACTCGACGATGTCCGCGCCGGACCAGATTCAGGCCAGGGCCGCGGCAAAGAAGTTTATCGACAGCAACACCGCGCCAGACAGGCTCATGGCCGTGGTGGATTTCGGCGGCACCTTGCGCATCGTGCAGAATTTTACGGCGAACGCGGATTTGCTGCGGGCTGCGGTGGGCGGCTCGAAGAGTTCCTTCGTGAATCCCAACGCGCAAGCTCCCGTCGAGGTAGCGTCGGCCGGGCTGTCCCCCACGTATGGCTCGACGGGATACTCTTCGCCCTTCTCCTCGATGAACAATGCGGAAGCGGATTTCGGAGCGCGCAGCATGCTGCTCTCCTTGCGCAGTCTGGCGAAGAATCTGCGCGGAGTCCCCGGGCGCAAGATGGTTGTCCTATTTTCGGCGGGGTTCCCGTTGACGGGCGAGAGCGAGTCCGAGCTGACCGCGACGATCGACGCTTGCAACAAAGCGAACGTTGCGATTTATGCGCTGGATGTGCGCGGACTCCTGGCCACGCCCCCGGTGGGGAGTTCGCGGTTGCGCACTCCCGAGGAAGGAAGCCACGAGGCTGCACAAAGCTCCGCTACACAAGATCCTTACGCAGGAGGCCGCGTGATTTTGGCATCGTATTCAAGCTGGATGCTCGAGCCACAGCGTCCCGGCGGCGGAACGGGTGGAACCGGCGGAACTGGGGGGACTGGAGGCGGGGGAGGCCGGGGAGGGACGGGCGGCACAGGAGGAACTGGCGGCACAGGCGGGACAGGATCGACAGGTGGGACGGGCGGAACGAAAGGCACCGGCGGCAGCCCGGTAGCAGGGGGTGGAACGACCGGTCGTACTGGCGGAGTCTACACGAATTCTAACAATCCAAACTCGCTCTATACGCAGCCGCGATCCATCGTTCCGCAGATTCCGCCTTCGGCCACTACGAATCAGCAGATTCTTGCTGCCCTCTCCGAGGGAACGGGCGGTTTTACGATCTTCAACACCAACGATTTGCTGGGCGGTCTCGAGAAGATCGGGCGCGAGCAGAATGAGTTTTATCTTCTTGGCTATGTGCCACCGGAGACGGCGGAAGGAAGTTGCCACACGCTGAAAGTGAAAATAGAACGCGGCGGATTGCACGTCCGCTCGCGCAGCGGCTACTGCAACACGAAGTCCACAAACGTGCTGGAAGGCACACCGGTGGAAAAGCAGCTCGAAGCGCGAGCAACCGGAAAGCAATCCGGAACGATGCACGGCGCGTTCGAGGCGCCTTACTTCTACACGGCGCCGAATGTGGCGCGCGTGAATCTGGCGATGGAGATTCCCTCGACCAGCGTGAAGTTTGAAAAGGAGAAGGGAAAGTATCACGCCACGCTGAACGTGCTGGGAATTGCCTACAAGCCGGACGGGTCGATTGGGGCCAAGTTCAGCGATGCCGTCAATCTGGATTTCGAGAAGGACGAGCTGAAAGAGTTCGAGAAGAAGCCCTATGATTATGAGAACCAGTTCGACGCAGGGGTGGGCACGTACAAATTGACGGTCGTGGTGAGCTCTGGCAGCGACGCTTTTGGGAAATACGAATCTCCTTTGCAAATCGATCCTTATGATGGAAAGGAGTTCAGCCTGGGCGGAGTCGTGCTGACCAATTCGCTTCAGCGGCTCGCGGACACTCCGCTGGACCTGGACGCCGTGCTGCTCGAGGATCGCACGCCGCTGGTCGTGAAAGGAATGCAAATCAATCCATCGGCAAGCAATCAATTTAAGAAAACGGACAAAGTGGATTTGTACACCGAGGTTTACGAGCCGCTGCTCACCTCCGCGAACCCGCCGGAAGTATTGGCTGGCTATGCAATTCTCGATCGCGCCAGCCAGAAAGTCGTTTTTAAGACCGGGGCGTTTCGCCTGGACGATTACATTCAAAAAGGCAGTCCGATGGTGCCCGTTGGCGTGGATGTCAAAGTAGCGGATCTGCCTCCGGGAGGTTACGAGCTGGTGATGATGGCGGTCGATGGAGCGGGGCATCACGCCAAGAACCGCGTCGCCGATTTCGACATCACGGAATAGGCGTTTTAGAGGAAGCTTGCGACGGATGGCTTACGTAGGCGCAGCTCAGGACGCGGGCTGTTGCGCCGCGTTGCCCGATTCCGCCATGAGGCTCCGCAGGACGAACCAGCAATTTGCCGGACGTTCCGAAAGGCGCCTCATAAAATAGGGGCACCAATCGGTTCCGAACGGCACATAAACTTGCAGCGTGTCGCCTGCCGAGCGGACACGATCTTGCAGGTCGCGGCGAATCCCGTAAATCATCTGAAATTCGTAGCGGCTCTTTTCCAGCTCCAACCGGGCGGCCTCGGCTTGCGCATGGGCGACCATGTTCCAATCGTGAGAAGCGATTGCTGGCAGGAACGTGCCCTGAGCCGCGCCTTCGAGGAGCAAAGTCGTCAGCTTCTTGTAATTGGCGTCGACCTCGCTCTTCTTCTGCCAGGCGATTTTTTTCGATTCGCGATATGCGCCCTTCACGAGTCGAATTTTCGGCTTAATGGCCGCGAGCCTTTGCAGATCTTTTTCCGTGCGGTAAAGATAGGCTTGCACGGCCAGGCCGCAATTGCCGTGCTCGCGTTGCGCGCTTTCGAAAATATCCAGCGTTGGGTCGGTGTAGGCGCTGCCCTCCATGTCCATTTCGATGGTTCGGCCAAGCGCGGCGGCCCGCGCGGCGATTTCGCGGGCCATCGAGCGGCAGAGCTCCTTGTCGATATCGAGGCCGAGCTGCGTCAGCTTGATCGAGATGTTGCCGGAGAGATTTTTGGCGTGCAGCGCTTCGACCATTCGGATGTAGCCGGCGCAGACTTCGCGCGCTGCGGCTTCGCTCGAGACGTTTTCGCCGAGATGGTTGAGGCTCACGTTGCGGCCCTGAGAGCAAAGTTCCTGGCTCGCCGTGAGCGCTTCCTCGAGGGATTCGCCGGCCACAAACCGCCGTGCAAAACCATGTTTCATGCCGCGGCGGGCAATGCGATCGGTTACGCTGCGCTTGGTAGACAACCAGAAGATGAAATTCCGAACAACCACTGGGCCCTCGCAGTTTGCTGGGAGAAACAAACCGAGGATACGGGCAGCAGCCAGAGCCGTCAATACCGCTCACCAAATTTGGCGGCTGGCGCAGCTTCCATCGAGAGAGCCGGTCGCGAGTGACCCTGTACGAAGGGGCAAAAGTAGCGATTCGACACTGGCCTTTCTTGGACGCAACTTCTCGCCGGACTTGGGGTTATTCTAAGAAGTCCCAAGTGTTTGCGCACCATTCTGCCCGGCAGGAGAACGTCATGAGCGTGCCGCACGGCCGAAGCCAGCAAACGGTTTCGATGCAGACCACACCCAAGTCCTTCCTTGCGGCGATTCTTTCCCTCGCGTGCATTTTCTCGGTCGGTATCGACGTGCCCGCGCTTTCGGCGAGCCCTGCGGCAACGAAAGTCAAGAAGCCGAAGCACGATCCAGTCCTGAAGAGTCTCCCGATTACGGAACTGAGCGAAGACGAAGCGATTCTGCACGCGCTGAACCGCTTGGCGTACGGCCCGCGTCCCGGCGATGTCGAGCGCATCCGGAAAATGGGGTTAACGAATTGGATCGAGCAACAATTGAATCCCAGCTCCATCGACGATACGGCGCTGGAGGCGCGCCTCGAGGATTATCCGACACTGAAAATGTCCTCCGCAAAGCTCATTGAGGAATATCCGCGGCCGAAGCAAGCCGAAAAACAGGCGGCCAAGCGGGCCCAGGCGCAACTCGAGCAGGACAATCAGAGACGCTCCGACGCCGCAGCGGCAGTTGTCGCGCAAGACATGCAGCCGCCGGCTTCCGCGCAATCTGGAGAAATGGAGACACCTCCGGCGCCCGCGGCGGCGCCCACCGATGCGGCGCCGGATGCAAATGCTCCTTCCCCGATGAAAGAGGAGCCAACGCCGGACAATCCGGATGCAAGAGCTCCCGGGAAACGCCGATTGCGCGACAACGCCGATCCAAACGCTTTTCCGCGCGCACTGGGCGAAAACAGCAACCGGCCGCAGCGCGTGATTGCCGAATTGGCCATGGCCAAGGTCACGCGCGCGATTTATAGCGAACGCCAGCTTCAGCAGGTGATGGACGATTTCTGGTTCAATCATTTCAACGTTTACGCCGGAAAAGGCGAAGACCGCTGGTATCTGACTTCCTACGAGCGCGACGTTATCCAGCCGCACGCGATGGGGAAATTCAAGGACCTGCTGACGGCCACCGCGAAAAGCCCCGCGATGCTTTTCTATCTGGATAATTTTCTTAGCGTCGATCCGCGCGCGGCACAGCGGCTGGCGGAAGAACGCGCCATGAGGCAGCAGATGCGGTTTAGCCGTTTTGGACAGCCGTTTCCGCCGCCGCAAGCACAACAGAAAAAGGGAAATGAACGCGGGCTGAATGAAAATTACGGCCGCGAACTGATGGAGCTGCAGACGCTTGGCGTCGACGGAGGCTACACGCAGAAAGATGTCACCGAAGTCGCCCGCTGCTTCACCGGCTGGACCATCGAGAAACCGCGCCAGTATCCGCGATTCAAATTCGACGACCGCCTGCACGATCCCGATCCCAAAGTTGTGTTGGGCAAAAAAATTCACGCCGGCGGAATGAAGGACGGCGAAGAAGTGCTCGACCTGTTGGCGCATCATCCCAGCACCGCGAAATTCATTTCGACGGAACTGGCCCGCAGGTTCGTTTCGGATAATCCGCCGCCGGAACTGGTGAATCGCATGGCAGCGACCTTCGAGGACAGCGACGGCGACATCCAAGCCGTGCTGCACACGATGATTTTTTCCCCGGAGTTCTGGTCGCGCGAGGCGTACAACGCGAAAATCAAGACGCCCTTCGAGCTGGTCGTTTCCACGGCGCGCGCGCTCGGGACGGACGTGGATACGCCGCAGCCGCTCGTCGCTTGGGTCGGTCGCATCGGCGAACCCCTCTATCAATGCCAGCCTCCAACTGGATACCCAGACAAAGCGGATGCTTGGGTAAACACGGGCGCGCTGCTGAACCGGCTGAATTTTTCGCTGGCGCTGGCCGGCAATCGAATGCGCGGATCGCGCACGGATGTAGGCGCGCTGCTCGGAGTGGAATCGACGGCCGACGCGAAGGACGCGCTCGATCGCGCCGTCCAGGTTTTCCTGGATGGGCAAGCCGCGCCGACAACGGTCGCGACGCTCGAGAAGCAGCTCGACAATCCGGAAGTTGTTCAGGCGAAGCTGGATGACCCTGTCAAACACGTTGATCTCGGCGTTGTAGCGGGTCTGGTGCTGGGCGCGCCGGAGTTTCAGAGACGTTAGTTTTTGGAGTGCGGGAGCCGCGCTCCCGCTTTTGCGATTTTGGCATGTACGCCAAGCGCAAAAAAAGCGGCAGCAGAACTGCCGCACTCCATATGGGGACACTCGATATATGGACACTCGATATTCGGGAATGAACTTGAGAGGCTGACATGATCCACAAATGTTGCGAAGGCGTTCGAGGTTTGAAATTTTCGCGCAGATATTTTTTGAAGCAAGGCGGCGTGGCCATGGTGGGCCTAAGCGCGATGCCCGCGTTTTTGCAGCGCGCGGTTGCCGCGACGCCGATGCCGAACAAAAAACAGCTCGTCGTACTTTTTCAACGCGGCGCCGCGGACGGCTTGAATATCGTCGTGCCTTTTGGCGAGCCGAACTATTACCGCATGCGCCCGAGCATCGCGATTCCTCAACCGCAGCGCGGCGGTGGCGATGCGGCGGTCGACTTGGACGGATTTTTTGGCCTGCACCCGAGCCTCGCGCCGCTCGAGCCGCTCTTCCATCAGAACCAATTGGCGATCGTGCATGCGGCAGGATCGCCGGATCCCACGCGCTCGCATTTCGACGCGCAAGATTTCATGGAGTCTGGAACGCCGGGCTTGCGCGCGACGGATGACGGCTGGCTGAACAGGGCCATCGAGACAATTCCCGAAGAAGACGCTTCGCCGTTCCGCGCCGTGGCCATGGGGCCGAACCTGCCGCTAACGTTGCGCGGAAGCGCTCCGGCAATCGCGCTGCCGGACGTGAAGCAATTCAAAGTGATGGCGCAATCGCCCGGCGCGGGGCAGGTCGTCGAGGGCGGATTCGAGGCCATGTACGCGCAAACCGTGGACCACGCGCTGCACGGCACGGGCACGGAAACGTTTGAAGCCATCGATCTCTTGCGCAACGCCGACCCGGAAAAATATCAGCCGGAAAATGGCGCGGAGTATCCGGCGAGCCGCCTGGGCAAGAACGTGCAGCAGATTGGGCAACTGCTCAAGGCCAAGATCGGCGTCGAAGTCCTCTTCGTCGATTGCGGCGGCTGGGATAATCACGTCAACGAGGGCGGTGCGCAGGGGCAGCTTTCGAATTTGCTGCGGGATTTGGGGCAGAGCCTCTCGGCTTTTCATCAAGACATGGGCGACCGGATGCAGGACATCGTTTTTGTGACCATGAGCGAATTCGGCCGCACCGCGCACGAAAACGGCAACCGCGGCACCGACCACGGCCATGCGAACTGCATGTTCGTGATGGGCGGCGACGTGAAAGGCGGCCACGTCTACGGCAAATGGCCGGGCCTCGAGGATCACCAACTGAACGAAGGCCGCGACCTCGTGCTGACCACGGATTTTCGCAGCGTCGTCGGCGAAATCCTCACGAAGCATATCGGCGTGAAGGATCTTGCGCCGGTCTTCCCAGGTTTCGAAAACGATCCGCGCAAATTTCCCGGCCTCGTTCGCGCTTAAGCCACTTCTTCAAGAGCCGTCTTTGTAGTGGCGCAGCATGCTGCGCCACTACAAGGATACAGCCTGTGCTGATGCGTCTTGGTCTCCTGAAGTGTCCGGAGATTTAAGCACTGCGGAGAGTTCGACGACTTCGATGAGGCGCGGGCAGTCGGGCCAATTGTGGCGCCAGCAAACGATGACGTCGCAGCGGTCTGCGGCGTGGCCGTGGTCGCGGAAATTGCGGCTTTCGAATTCAAATTCGATCGAGACGCGCTGCCAGCGGCCGGGAGCGATCAGGCGCAATGCCTCGCAATCGGGAAAGCCCCTCTGAACGTTTTCCACCAGGTAGCCGAGCTCTTTCGCCAACATGCCAAACAAAAGGACGACGCCTTGTTCGTTGACGGGTTCATGCGGCAACCCGGGGAATCGAGTGGGATTGCCGTAGATTGGCCGGCCTTTGCGATGGCGATGCCACTTTTCGCGCGGTGGTGCGGAGAATGAGGAGTTGTTCCGCGGATGCCAGCGGCTTGCTGTCGGTGGGCGACCCGGCGTCAAGGGACCGGGAAGAAGAGAGACGACGTCGGTCCATTCGCGCTTGCGCCGGGCGAAATTGCGAAACGTTTCCGGCAATCTTGACCACGGCCCGAATCGCTTTTCGAGAGTGCGAGGGTTGAATTTTCCCTCACGGGAATAGACGCGGCGCGGGGGAACGCCGCGATGGCGGCGGACGGCTCTGCCCCAGTCTTCGAGGAGGGCGTGGTCCTTGGGCTTAATGTTGAGCGTATAAGGACGGAGGCGGCAAGCGCGGACGGCGTCGTTCCAACTGCGGAAATGTTGCAAAACGTGGTAGCAGGAGACGTCCGAGAGGGAATTGAATTCCTTTTGGGAAGGGGCGCGCCCGAGCTTTCTGGCGATTTTTTCGATGGAGCTTACGATTTGCTGTTTGTCTGGCATGAGTGTCCTGCCGGGTCGAACTCCAGGTGTAGTGGCGGGTCTTTAGACCCGTTCTTCGGGAGTGCGGCAGCCCTGCTGCCGCTTTTCTTTCAGCCGCAACCGCCGCAATCGCTGCGATCGCCGGAATCGCCGCCGTAACTCAGGCACCCGAACTCGAGGAAACGCGGAGAACAACCTTTCGTGCCTGTCGGCTCGCACGGTTGGCTCGAACGCGCCGGCTCGCACCCTGGAATACGTTTTAGATTGGTCGCAGCGAAAAAGCGGGGGTTAGCTGTCCCTAAAATGAAAAAAGCGAGAGAAGGATCTCCCGCTGTCGAAACGCAGTTTTCTACGAGATTTACTCTACATGAAACTCCGGGTGCCCGTCAAGCAAGATTTTCACACGATCGCGGTTACTTCCGGCTAGCCGTCATCCGTCTACTCTGCGTTGTTCCACTTCATCTGATAAATCTGGGTCACGCTGATATCGCTCATCGTTGCGATATTGCCCTCTGGAGTGATGGACACGAGATCCTGCACTCCATCCAGTAATGCATTCATGCCCGTAAATTTTGCGAATAACTCCCACTTCCCGCCGGGCACAGTCAGCCGGTAGATTCCGGTTTGCTGGCCGGCTCCTGCTTCCCCCGGGCCTTGCATCATATAGAGTGACTTCGAATCCGGCGCCCACACAAAAAATCCCCAATCGTGTTCAAAAACCTCCAACCGTTTCCATTGCCTTGTCTTCACGGAATAAATCGCCAGGCTCTTCGGTGGATTTTGAATTGCTGCCAGGTACTGCCCGTCGGGCGACCACAATGGCGCATAGTAGCCATCTGATCCCGGCATGGCCGACACCTTCCTTGTGTCCATATCCAGAATACGGATGCGCAAGTGTCCCGCGATTGGGTAATCGTTAAAGTAAATGGACTTCCCGTCCGGCGACCAGCTCGGCAGTACTTCCATGAAACCTTCCGAAGTCAGCTTTTCCGGTGCGCTGCTGTCGACACTGACGCGATAAAGCTCCTGCCAGTTGCTGTAGCCAATCCATTTGCTGTCCGGGGACCACGTGGGCATCGTCGCCAGTGTGTCCGTGAGTTGCAACCTCTCACTGCCGTCGATCTTGCAGCGCCACAAATAACCTCTCGGATAATCCGTATAGGCCATCCATTTTCGGTCTGGTGAGACCACCAGCTGCGTCGCGGGTAGTCCTCCCAGGTACGGCAAAAACCGCTTTTCCTTTTCGTCGTAGAAATGCAGCGATCCCTGCGCCAGGCGCCCCACAACGAACATTCCGTTGCCATCTCGGCTCGGCGCCATTCCGGTTACTTCGGGTTGCCCCGGCGTCAATCGCACCGCGGACGGCTTTTTCCAAAACTCGTACCACCTTGGCGCTAAATATTCGTAAAGATTGTTAGGTCCGTCTCTGTAAGAGCTAAAAAGAAAATGCTTTCCGCCCGGCGTCCAGATTCCGGCATAAGTGCCGGCATCCTCCGGCCAATGCTGAGGAAGGGGAAGCGGATGCGGATTTCTGCCGTCCACACTGAGCTCCCAAATCCTCGTAACATCGTTCTCCAAGATGCTTCTGGACACCGTTACACGAATTTTTTTGGAGTCGGGCGAAAAAGCGGGATTGCCCGACACCATGTGGTGAGTGTTCCAGATCTCCTTTGCGTTTTGTCCGTCGGTATCACACACATAGACCGATTCCTTTTCATTGAAGGCAATCAACTTCCCATCCGGGGAATAACTTGCGCCGCGCGCGGTGATATTTCCCAACCGCTTCGCCGCGCCTCCCAGCACGGGCATGGTCCATATTGTTCCCCGTTGTGTTTCGTCATTTAGATCGCTCTGCAGCAGCAAAAAGTCGGAGCCATCCGGAGAAATATCCAGGATATTCATGGCGCCGATCGCGGCGCGGAGAGGCGCCGTGGCTCCCCCTTTTACGGACATTTCGACGGGGGTGCGTTCGCTGACGAAATAAATACGCGATCCGTCCGTGAAGATCGAAGGACTTTTGGTTTCGCTCGAAAAGGTGAGCTGCTCCATGGGCAGTGGCGCTGAGTCGGCGGGCGTGCCACGGCCCGTCAGCGCAACCCACGCGGCAGCGCAAACCACCGCCGCAGCCGCGGCGCCAATCCAGACCCAGTTCTTCGACATCGCCTGCGTGGGCGGCTGTGCCGGCAACCCGCTCTGCGATCGCTCCGTCTCCTTTTTCATCAGCCGGCGCAAATCCACCATCAGTTCATGCGCCGTCTGATAACGGTCTTCGCGATCCTTCTCCAGAGTCTTCGCAACGATTCGTTCGAGTTCTTCGGGTAGCTGAGGATTCAACTCGCGAAAGGGTTTGGGCTCTTTGTGCAGAATTTCCCCGATGATCTTTGCGGAAGATTCTCCGGGGAACGCTCGCTTTCCGGTCGCCATCTCATACAGAACAATCCCAAACGAAAAAATGTCGCTCCGCGCGTCGATGTCCCTGTCCTGTGCCTGTTCCGGGGACATGTAGGCCACGGTTCCGACAATAAAGCCGCGCTCCGTGATCGGAGCGGAAATCGTTGGCGACTCTCCAATTGGCGTGCTATCCAGAATCACGCGTTTAGCAAGGCCGAAGTCGGCCAGCTTCACCTCACCCCGGTTGGTCACAAAAATGTTGGATGGCTTGATATCCCGGTGGACGATCCCGTTCTTGTGGGCAACCTCCAACCCTGCGGCGATCTGCGTCGCGTAGTCCAGCAACGTCTCCAGCGGCAGCGGACGCGAACCGATCTTCTGCTTCAGCGTCTGGCCTTCGAGCAGCTCCATGGCGATGAAGGTCTGGCCATCCTGCTCGCCAATGTCGTAGACGGTACAGATGTTGTGATGATTTAGCGCTGAGGAGGCTTGCGCTTCGCGTTGAAAACGCGCCCGCGCGTGGGCATCCCGCTGTCCTTCCGGTGGGAGAAACTTGAGGGCCACAAAACGCCCTAGCCGGGTGTCCTCGGCCCTATACACCACCCCATTTCCGCCAGCGCCAAGCTTTTCGACAACGCGGTATCGCGACGTCGTCGACTGACTGCCGGGTGGTGTCCGTGGGTCCTCCATTCCTGGCGTATCTTAGGGGTACGTATCCATGCAAGTCAATGAAGCGAGTATGGCACCTGCCTGCTCGTCATGATTCGCGCCAGTTTCTTCCTAAGGAGATCACTCGCCGGGCTTCAGCTCGCGGATCCAGATATTTCGGAAGCGCACGGGATTGCCGTGATCCTGAAGCGCAAGCGGGAGTTTATCCGGAGTCGGTTTGTAAGGCGGCCGACTTCCGTTTGCGGTAGGGCCGGTGAGCTCGACGTTGTCCTGCACGAGGACGCCGTTGTGAAAGACGGTGTAGCGCGCTTTGCGCAGGAGCTTGCCGTTGGCATCGAAGCGCGGGCCGTGGAAGACGATGTCATACCATTGCCATTCGCCCGGCGGGCGCGCAGCGTTGACCTGCGGTGGATATTGACCGTAGATCGCGGCGGCTTGGCCATCGGCGTAGGTTCTGTTGTGGTAGGAATCGAGAACCTGAACTTCGTAGAGGCCTTGCAGAAAGACGCCGCTGTTGCCGCGCTCCTGGCTTTCGCCGTGCGGAGGCGTGGGTTCGCGAAACTCGACGTGCAACTGGCAATCGCCAAAGGATTCTTTCGTTCGCATTTCGCCCGTCTTCGCCACGACTTCGACGTAACCGTGCTCGAGTTTCCATTTGGCGGGGCTGCCGTCGTCTTGCTGCCACTTCGAAAGATCTTTTCCGTCGAAGAGCACGACGGCGTCTGACGGCGGACGCCCCGGCTCAGCTTGCGTGCTGGATGTGCCGGGATCGATGACCGGCGGCACCGGGCGGTTCATATCGTGTTGTTTCCATCGCGTATCGACTTGGCCGAGCAAGATGGCTGGGCTTGCAGCCATGATGGCCGCTGCCAAAAAAGAGAGATGACTGGTTTTCATAGTTTGTCCTCGACTCTATTGCGCGAGGATTCTAACGCCGATTGGCTGCCAAATACACCAGCGGACGAAACTTTCTTGAAACCCGGTGTGGAGTGCGGGAGCCCGGCTCCCGCTTTCTCTTCTGGTCCATGCACGGAACCCACCACCAAAAGCGGGAGCCGGGCTCCCGCACTCCATATAACCTATACTTAATACTGAATTGTAAGTATACTTACGATAATTGAGGTCAACCATGGACACAATTACCCCCGCTCCGGACTGGCCGCATGCGCCTGTCCATCGGCTGCGCGAAGCCGGGACCTATATCGTTACGGCGGGAACATTTCAGAAAGCGCATTACCTCCATGACGCGGAGCGCTTGAGCTATGTAACAAACGCGATCTTGGAGCTCGCGGTGCAGTATGGATGGAAACTCCAAGCCTGGGCAGTCTTCTCGAATCACTACCACTTTGTCGCGGAATCGCATCAGCCGGGCACTTTGAGGCGCTTAGTGCAGTACCTGCACTCTGTCTCCGCAAAGCATATCAACCAGAGGGACGGCACTCCCGGCAGAACGGTTTGGTTTCAGTATTGGGATGCGATGCTTACTTACCAGAAGTCGTACTTGGCTCGCCTGAACTATGTTCACAGGAACGCTGTCCGGCATGGGTTGGTTCGCGAGCCGACTGCATACCCGTGGTGTTCGGCAGGCTGGTTTCAACGAAATGCCGCGCGCGCGTTTTATCAGACTGTGATGGCGTTTCCCTCGGACCGCGTAAGTGTTCCGGATGAATTCGACGTGCTCCCCGTTCGATGACAAAGCCCGTGGAGTGCGGGAGCCAGGCTCCCGCTTTCCCGCAGCACAAAGAAGCTACCGCAAAAGCGGGAGCAGGGCTCCCGCACTCCATATTAGGCTACGCAGCGGAGCCGCGGATGCGCATGCCGTAGAACGAGCGATAAACGAAGAAGAAAGAGACGACGAAGAATGCGGCGGCAAGAATATGCGTCAAGCTGTTGCCCTGGCTGGCGGTCAGTTGCACGGCTAGCTCGACGGCGAGCAGGCCGAAGAGCGTCGTGAACTTGATCACCGGGTTAAGGGCCACGGAAGAAGTGTCCTTGAACGGATCGCCGACCGTGTCGCCGATGACCGTGGCGTCATGAAGCGGCGTGCCTTTTTGCTTCAGCTCCACTTCGACGATTTTCTTGGCGTTGTCCCACGCGCCGCCGGCATTGGCCATGAAAATGGCCTGGTACAAGCCGAAAATGGCGATGGAGATAAGGTAGCCGATAAAAAAGAAAGGCTCGATGAACGCAAAGGCCAGCGTGGCGAAGAACACGGCGATGAAAATGTTGAGCATGCCCTTCTGCGCGTAGCGGGTGCAGATTTCCACGACCTTCTTGCTGTCTTCGATGCTGGCTTTTTCGACTCCTTCCAGCTTGATGTTGGCCTTGATAAATTCCACGGCGCGGTAGGCGCCGGTGGTCACGGCCTGCGTGCTTGCACCGGTGAACCAGTAGATCATCGCGCCGCCGGTGATGAGTCCCAGAACGAAGGGCGCGTGCAGCAGCGAAAGTTTATTGACGTCGGCGGTCAAACCGTTGGTGAGGGCCATGATGATCGAAAAGATCATCGTGGTGGCGCCCACGACTGCCGTGCCGATGAGTACCGGTTTGGCGGTCGCTTTGAACGTGTTGCCCGCGCCGTCGTTGGCTTCCAGCATTTCCTTAGCGCGCTCGAAGTTAACGTCGATGTTGTAGTCTTTTTTCAGTTCCTGCGCGATACCGGGAACCTGTTCGATGAGAGAAAGTTCGTAAACGGATTGCGCGTTGTCCGTCACCGGCCCGTATGAATCGACGGCGATGGTCACCGGCCCCATGCCGAGGAAGCCGAAAGCCACCAGACCAAAAGCAAAGACCGCCGGCGCGAGCATCATGGCGCCGAGGTTGAGCGTGCTGATGAGGTAGCCGATCGACATGAGGACGACCATGGCCAGCCCGATATAATACGCGGAGAAATTTCCCGCCACGAAGCCGGAGAGAATGCCGAGCGACGCGCCGCCCTCTTCCGCGGAGGATACGACTTCCTTGACGTGGCGCGATTCCGTGGATGTGAAAACTTTCACCAACTCCGGGATGATCGCGCCCGCGAGCGTGCCGCAGGAGATGATTGTTGCCAGTTTCCACCACTGCGAGGGGTCGCCGCCGAGCGCGGGAATAATCAAATAAGAAATCACGTAGGTAAACGCGATGGAAACGAACGAAGTGATCCACACGAGAGAAGTCAGCGGCGCTTCGTAATTCATCTTATCGGCTTTTCCGTATTTCGCTTTGGCCAGGAAGCCGTTGATAAAATAGGCCGCGGCGCTGGCGACCAGCATCACGACGCGCATCACGAAGATCCATACGAGCAGTTCCACCTGAACCCGCGGATCTTTTACGCCCAGAAGAATAAAAGTGATCAGCGCGACTCCGGTCACGCCATACGTCTCAAATCCGTCGGCGCTGGGACCGACCGAATCCCCGGCGTTATCCCCGGTGCAATCGGCAATTACGCCGGGATTGCGCGCGTCGTCTTCCTTGATTTTGAAAACGATTTTCATCAAGTCCGAGCCGATATCGGCGATTTTCGTGAAAATGCCGCCGGCGATGCGCAACACCGCGGCGCCGAGAGACTCACCGATGGCGAAGCCGATGAAGCACGGCCCTGCGTAATCGCCCGGAATAAACAAAAGAATAAATAACATCATCAGTAATTCCACGCTGATGAGCATCATGCCGATGCTCATGCCGGCTTCGAGGGGCGTGTGATAGATCGGATAAGGCTTGCCGCGAAGCGCGGCAAACGCGGTGCGCGAGTTAGCAAAAGTGTTTACGCGAATGCCGAACCAAGCCACGCCGTAGCTGCCCGCCATGCCAATCACGCTGAAGACGAGAATGATCGGCAGAGTCACCGCCGTCGGATGCACGGGAGCGAGCACGCCGAAATAAAGGATGATGACCACGGCGATGAACAGCCAAAGCAAAAGCAGAAATTTGCCCTGCGTGAAAAGGTAGGTTTTACAGGTTTCGTAAATCAGCTCGGAGATATCGCGCATCGACTTGTGCACGGGCATGCCCTTGAGCCGGCTGTAAATCGTGAGCCCAAAAATGAGGCCGAAAACGCAGAAGGCGATGCCAAAAAGCAGCAGTTTGTGGCCATCGATCCCAAGAAAAGTGACTTGAGAAAGATCCGGCACCTTTAGCTCGGCCTCACTGCGCGTTTCTGCAGCGGGCGTTGCGGCGCTCGCGAGAAGGCTCAGAAAAGCGGCTACGGCACTCCATTTGGCGAATCTGAAACCCAAAGACCAGGCACTTGAAAGCCAGGTGCGCATCAAAAATCCTCCATGAAAAATTCGGATTCAGGGCTATTCGCGGCCCTGCACACTCGTTCCCGGCACACTATTTCCTCCGCACGCTGTTGAATCAGCGCCAGCGGAATAGCCTGACGGATTTCAAAAGGCTCCCACCTCAAGACGGGTCAAAAACTTGGCGTCTCGCGCAATCCCGGGCGGACCGGCATCACCGGCACACGCTCCCAACCTATCTGCCACCGGAGGGTATCGGGGCAGCCCCTGTCGGGCCCGCGCACGGGGTTACACAAAGCGTTGATTTATAACATTTAGCGCGGTAGCGGGTCAAACGGGAGGAGCGGCCGATAGTGTCCGAATTTCGGTTGCGTATCCCCGGCGCGGCGAGCAAAAGGCCAAGCAAAGTTTCACGCATGCGTGGTGCGCTGAAGAGCGGGAGTTTTTTCAGCGGCGCAGATCGCAAAAGCGGGAGCAGGGCTCCCGCACTCCAAATTTGGTCACCGCCGGGAGGCCGGTTGAGCGCCGGGTCGAGGGCTTATCTTGCCGCGCAGAACAACGTTAGGACAGCCCCGGAAGGCGGCTTTTTCGGACGTTTAGTAGCACGGTACCGCGCCGAACACGGAAGAGAGAAACAATGGCAAAGCGATGATAACATGCCTGCATTGCTGGCACAGGAAACGTCCCGGCTTGGACGGGGGTCCATGAACGCAGATTTTTCACCGGTAGCACCAGGGTGCTCGGCGGCTATCGTCGCAGTTCGCTACAATAAAAAACGGTTGGAATTCAGCCCGGTAGACGAGATGCCGCCAGCGCAGCGGAACGCGCTTGCGGAGAGCCGCCACGATCAAGCCGCGGAACACGCGTGAGAAATCATTTCTTTATCACTGGCACGGACGCGGGCGTCGGCAAGACAACGCTGTCGGCGCTGCTTTGCGCGGCGCTCGATGCGGTGTATTGGAAGCCGATTCAGACGGGCACGCTCGAGGGTTCGGACCGAGTGACTGTGATGCGGCTCGCGGGGATCGGCACGGACCGCACGCTCGACGAAGTGTATAAATTCGTGCCGCCGGTTTCGCCCGATCTGGCCGCGCGCTGGGCCGGCGTGGAAATCGATCTCGGTCGCATCAACCTGCCCACAAGCTTGTTGAACGATTGGCTGGTCGTCGAGGGGCTGGGCGGCGTGCTGGTTCCCATCAATCAAAAGCAGTTCATGCTCGATCTGATGGTCAAGTTCAAGCTGCCTGTCATTCTCGCGGCGCGCAGCGGTGCCGGGACCATCAATCACACTTTGTTGACCTTGGCGGCCTTGCATGCGGCGGAACTCCCGGTGCACGGAGTGGTTTTGATTGGCGACCAGAACCGGGAAAACCGCGAAACCATCGAGCGCTTTGGGCATGTCCGCGTGATTGGGGAGATTCCCCGGCTTCCGAATCTTCACCGGACGGCGTTGATGCAAATCTTCATGAACCATTTTGACCGCGCGGCATTTTCGCAATAGCCGCGCGATGGCTGCGCCTTTGCGCTATTGAGCTTCGTTAAAAATTAGGGTTGCGCTAGACGCTGAAAAAAAAGCGGCAGCGGGGCTGCCGCACTCCAAACTCGGGTGGCGATTGTCGTTCAATTTGAGCAGTTGGAAGCAGAGGATTGTTGCCTTCGCCGGCGGGCTGGGAGCGCCGGGCCTCTTCTTGATTTCGTTTCTGGATTCCTCCGTGCTCTCTTTTCCCATCATCAATGATTTTCTTCTGATTGAGCTGGCTATCCAGCATCCGCGGCGCATGCCGCTCTACGCGTTCATGGCGTCGGCGGGTTCGGTGCTTGGCTGCGTGCTGCTTTATTACATCGCACACATCGGCGGGGAAGCTTACTTTCATCGCAAAGCGGGCGCGCGTGCACACGCGATTCGCCACTGGGTCGAACGCAACGGCTTTGGCGGAATGTTAGTTGCCGCGCTTCTGCCGCCTCCGACGCCCTTCAAGGTATTCGTCTTCGCGGCCGGAGTTTTTGAGGCTCCGATCGCCGGCTTTACGTCGGCTATCACATTGGCCAGGCTGTTTCGCTATTTTGGCGAGGGCTATCTCGCCGTACGCTACGGGGCGGACGCGATGCCTTATCTTGCCTCGCACAAACTGCAGGTGACGCTCCTGGCGATCGGGCTTGTCGCGGTGAGTTACGGCCTTTCGCGCTGGATTCTGAGGCATAGGCCACACTCGAACGCGCAGGAGTAGAGCTGTAGAGGGGTGGCTGGGCCTGGGGGAAGATAGAGTCGTGCGAACTGGGGGAAAGCGGCAGATAGAGTTGTGTGAGCCTGGGAGAAAAGCGGCAGCTCGGCTGCCGCACTCCATATCAAGATTTTCGAGACTCAGTGATTTTTCAGGTCGCGGGCCCAGTCCAGCTCTTGCGACGTGACTCTATTGTTGAGATTCACTTCGATGTACGCGGCCACTTCGTGTTTCGTGTTGCCCGTCGCGGCGTAGCGCAAATCGCGCAAGACGACGGCGCAGCCCGAATCGATTTTTTCCACGCTGGCTTTGGGAATTTGCGCCGTGGGCAGAAATCGCCTGGCTGAGTGTGTGTTTCGGGCGGCGTCCAACGCGGGAGAAGGCTGCGGTTTGAAACTGCGCAAACTGGTGTCCGGATCGAAATCGCCCGGAGCTGCGATATTGACATCTATTTCATTCAGCGCGCTGTCGGTTTCCGCCACTCCATGCCAGGTCAGCAGGGAAATCGGCTCGGGGTAAGCCCACACGCGGCGCGCCGTCTCGTTGTGAAACGTGCGCGATCCCATCATTGCCAGCACGTCGGAGTGCAGCGTCGCGCGCGCTCCCACGTAAACGAAAACGAGAGCAAGCCCGAGTATTGCGCCCGTCTGGCCGCGCGGCTTTTTTTCTTTCGAGCCGATTTCGGAGCCGACAAGTCGAAGCAATTCGGGCAGGGCAATCGCGGCAATGAGGATCGTGAGAATCCAGGGATCGATTCCGGGAAGCCAATCCGCCGCGAATCGCCGCGAACTGAACGGCCACAAGAGCATCACGCCATCGGATTGGCACGCGTCCATTCCGATGTGCAATAAAGCGGCGCACAGCGGAAGCAGGAACGCGCTCAAAATCAGTATCCGCAAGCTGCGGACGTCGAAGGAAAGCGCATTGCCCTTCGGCGCTTCTCCTATCGTATCCAATCCTGTTTTGAGGAGTTTTGTAAAGAGAAGGGCGAGAAAGATTGCCGAAATCAGAACAGCGGCCAGGATTGAATGTGTAAAGGTTCCGTGCCACGCGAGGAAGGCAGTCGGTCCGAAGAAGCTACTGACCCAGTCGATGTCGGCAATTGTGCCGGCAATGATGGCGAACGCCATCGCCGCTTTGCCTGAGCGGGGGAAAAATCCTCGCGCAACGGCCAGCGATGCCAGTCCATGAGTGACGATGTCCACAATTACGCCGACGTGTTGGTTTTCGATGGCTCGGCAAGGCCGTTGCGCGGCACCAGCAATTTCAGCGCGCGCGGCATAATTTTGAATTCGACCGGCAAACGCGCCAGCGGCTCGCCATCGACTTGCGCGTAAATCGGGCTTCCGTCGAGCGGTTCGCACAGCACGCGATCCGCTTTCCAAAAATGGACGCCCGCGGTCCCGCGCAGTTTTCCCAGCCAAAGTGTCGGCAGATAGCTCAGATAGCGCAAGCCGCTGCGCGTCGTGAGCGTCATCAACTCAAACTGGTCTTCGTACAGATCCGCGTGCGTCGTGATTTTGAATGGTCCGCCATAGTGTTTTGTGCGGCCCACCACGACCAGCGACGAATCGATTTCCTTGCCCGCCGCCGTCACGCGAAAATGCTGGAACTTATAGCGCAAAGCTTCGCGCGCTCCCTGCCACCAGTAGGCCAGGATGCCTACGCGCGCTTTAAGGTCCAGATCGATGGAATACACGATCATGCCGTCCGCGCCCGCTCCGGCCACGCTCAGGAAATATTTTTTCTTCGCCGGTTCGTTCAGCGGAGTTGCCAGACCCAGCGGAATTTCGCGCACTTCTCCGCGAACCAGCTTCTCCGCCGCGCTCGGGATGTCCCAGGGCAAATTCAATTCTTTGGCGAGGACGTTGGCCGTTCCGCCCGGAAGGAGCGCTAGCGGGACGCGATGGCCGTTTTGCTGGCCGGCTAGGCCGTTCACGATTTCATTCAGCGTGCCGTCGCCGCCGCACGCAATCACGAGCTGGCGTCTTTCTTCATTCGCTCGTTGGGCGATTTCCGTGGCGTCACCTGCTTTGGTGGTTTCGGCGAGGTCCGTGTGGATGCCACCTGCGGCAAAAATGCGGCGCGCTTCATCTAGCCTGCTCCGGCGCCCGTGGCCGCCGTTGCCGGCGTTGGGGTTGTGGATCAGCAGCGCGTTGTGGATTTCCGTGGTCATCTTCAGTTCGGGCAAGAGTTAGTGAGCCTCTCCCAAAATAGAGCCGTGCTAGTTGCTCGGAAAAGCGGCAGCGGGGCTGCCGCACTCCACAGGCCGTATTCATTCTATATAATGTCAGGCGAAATTGAGCTATTCCTTCTCACGAGGGTTTCATGGCCAAAGCTGCTCCTGCTGCCAGCAAGAAAGACGTCGAAGCGCTTCGCGAGAAGCTGCGCTACCACGAATACCGCTATTACGTCCTCGACGATCCGGAAATTTCCGACGCGGCGTACGACAAGCTCATGCAGCGGCTGAAAGACCTCGAGGCCGCGCACCCGGAGCTCGCCACACCGGACTCGCCGACCGTTCGCGTGGGCGGCGCGCCCCGCGAAGGCTTCCAGACCGTGCGCCACGCACGGCCGATGCTGAGCCTGGACAACGCGTTTTCGTATGATTCGCTGCGGGACTGGGATCGCCGCGTGCGCGAGGGCAGCGGCCGCGAAGAAATCGAGTATATCGCCGAACACAAGTTTGATGGCCTGAGCATTTCGCTCCAGTACGAAGATGGCGTGCTCGTGCGCGGAGTAACGCGCGGCGATGGAACTACGGGAGAAGACGTGACGCCGAATGTGAAAACGATTCGCTCGATTCCGCTGCGCGTCGAGGCCGGCGCGCTCAAGAAAGTGAAATTGCCGGCTGCATTCGAGGTGCGCGGCGAAATCATGATGACGCGCAAGGCTTTCGAGGCTTTGAACCGGCACCAGGAAGAGATCGGCGGAAAGATTTTTGTGAATGCGCGCAATTCCGCCGCCGGGGCCGTGCGCGTGTTGGATCCGGCGATCACCGCCGCGCGCCGCCTAGATTTTTTCGCCTATTACCTGTTCGTCGACGGCAAAGTGCCGTTCCCGAAACATTCCGATAGTCTCCTGGCTCTTAAGCAATTGCGCTTCCGCGCTTCCGATGACTGGAAACTTTGCGATGGAATCGACGAGGTGCTGGCCTATTGCGATGCTTGGGACGCCAAGCGCGAGAAGCTGGCTTATGACATCGACGGCGTGGTGATTAAGGTGAATTCGGTCCCCATTCAAAATGAATTGGGCTTTACGTCGCGCGCTCCGCGCTGGGCCATTGCCTACAAATATCCCGCGCGGCAGGAGACCACCGTCGTCAACGACATCATCGTGCAAGTCGGGCGCACCGGCACGCTCACGCCCGTCGCCGTGCTCGAGCCGGTGCAAGTGGGAGGCGTCACTGTCAGCCGTTCCACGCTCCACAACATGGATGAAATCGAGCGGCTCGGCTTGCAGATTGGCGATACCGTTCTTATCGAGCGCGCGGGCGAAGTGATTCCGCATGTCTTGAAAGTCGTCAAAGAAGGGAAGAATCGCAGGCCTTTCCGCATGCCGAAGCATTGCCCCGAATGTCATAGCGCGATTCATCATGTCGAAGGGGAAGTTGCGTATCGTTGCGTGAACGCCGCTTGCCCCGCCAAGCGCAAGGAATCTTTGCTGCACTATGCCAGCCGCCACGCGATGAATATCGACGGCCTGGGCGACAAAATCGTCGATCAACTTGTGGACAAAGGTTTGGTGAAAGACGTCGCCGATCTCTATTCGCTCAAAGAGGATGAAGTCGCAGCGCTCGATCGCATGGCGGAAAAGTCCGCGCAGAATTTGCTCGAAGAAATCGAAGGCAGCAAGAAAAACAGTCTGGCGCGGCTGATTCACGCGCTAGGCATTCGCAACGTCGGGGAACGCACCGGGCAATTGCTGGCGGAACATTTTTCCTCGCTCGAAGAACTGGCGGCCGCAAAGGAAGACGAACTCGTCGCCGTGCCCGAAGTCGGCCCGATCGTGGCCGCGGCCATTGCGGAATTTTTCTCGGAACCGGCCAATCGGCAGCTCATCAAAAGACTGCACAAGGCCGGAGTGCATCCCACCGCCGAAAAACGCGTGGTCAAAAGCCAAAAGCTTGCGGGCAAATCTTTCGTGTTCACTGGTGGATTGGCCAATCGCAGCCGCGAAGAAGCCGGCGAATTGGTGCAGCAAAACGGCGGCAAAGTCTCCGGCTCGGTCAGCAAAAAAACCGATTACGTAGTCGTCGGCACTGACCCCGGCTCTAAGTACGACAAGGCCAAGGAACTCGGCGTCGCGATCCTCACCGAATCGGAATTCGAAAAACTCCTCGGCCTGAAGTGAGGTTTGAGTAAAGCCCCAGTCAATCAAGCTGTTCTCGGGCTATAATGAAATTGGCGGGTGAGCCGGGTGATCGCTGGCTTGGTTATCGCAAGATGGCTGGGCGGGAGGAAAGTCCGGACACCGTCGTCGTAGGCTCGAGAGAGCCGGTGACGAAATAGGGCAACGCGCCTGGTAACGCCAGGGGAGCGGTGGCACAGACTTGAGGCTGTGGCTTTTCGGTTGCGCAACGGGAATGCGTTGATTGGGTGGCGGACGAAAAGCACACAGGCTGAAGCCTGTGCTACTGTTCACGGAAAGTGCCACAGAGAATATACCGCCGGCTGGGAGAAGCACGGTGGCATCGCGCAGGAAAACCTGCGGGACGCCTTCGAAACGCTCGCTCAGTTTGGCAAGGGTGAAAAGGTGGGGTAAGAGCCCACCGCTCGTTTGGCAGCAAACGAGGCACGGAAAACCCCGCGTGGTGCAAGGCCAAATAGGAGGGGAGAGCCGGCCCGGCTCGCCGAGAACGCTTGCGTAAGCGGGCGGTCTTCCTCTGCGGTGGAGCGATCCATCGTGGAGAGCAACCCTCGGGTAGGCTGCTGGAGCCGTGGTGCGAATCACGGCCTAGAGGAATGATCGCCGCTGCACGCAGCTTCTTCCAAGAAGCGGCGCGCGGCACAGAATCCGGCTTACAGGCTCATCCGCCATTTTTTTGCGAAGCCGGCGATCTGCGTCTGCGCGGCTGCGCATTTGACGGCGCTTCCTCAACGCAGCGGGGCTACGCGGCCTAGGCTTTCGAAGACTTCTTTGACGGCGACAGCACGACAGATGCTTCGCTGGTAAGCACGCGAAAAACGAAGGTCTCCTGCAGGTACAGCTTCACCACGGACTGGGTGTGGCTGAGGTAGCCGATGGAGACGTCCTGGCCGATGTTGAGTTCGAAATCGCCGCCGCGCGTGGTCAGGACGAACGCACCTTCGATCGCCGGCGCCCAGATCAGATTGCCATCGACGATACGCTTTACGTGGTCCAGGACGGGGTAACCGTGATCGCGAGTTTCGGCGAGCGACGTATATTCGTTGGCTCCTAACAAGACCGAGTAAGGACCGTTCACGCCGACGAGACGTAGCTGGCTCAACGCGTGCGCTACCGCATCCGGATACTCGCGCACATCCGCAGGAAGCGTTTCGATTGGATTGCTGCTGCCTTCGCGAATGCCCTGGATATTGGCCTCGCGGTATCCGTTGAAGATGGCGCGGTCTTCGGCAAAGGCAAGTTTCTTCGCGGCATCTTTTGCGGGCTGCCAATCGGAGTCTTCCGCTCCACGCTCCACGTCATCGATTGTCTGACGCGATAGTTCGAAGGGCACACGCAACTCCACAAGAGGCTTGACCTCGCGTTGGCTTGCGAGGATTCCCTCTGCAGGAGCGGAGATCGAGCGCAGATGGCCGGTCGCAACTCCAGGCAGAGCCACTCCTCCAGCCGAGGGAACGTCAACAGCCCGCCGTCCGGCTAGATACCGCTTGAGCGTCCTCGTGGTTTCTTCTTCAAGCTGCGACCATGCCGCGTCAGAGATGGGAGCTAACTCCCGATGCAGGTTATTCATCTTTTTGTCCTTTAAGCGATCCTATTCCGAGCGTTCCGATGGATGGCTCGCCCGGGGCCGAAGCCGAAGTTGAAGTCGAAGTCCCATCGGCGGCTGGCAATGTTCCGATTGCGGCGGAGTTTGGCGCGTCTCCACTAACGTTGTCGAGAAACGTCGCTGACGGCGCAAAAAATAAATTCCCGGTAACCGCCTGGCTGAAATCGAGCAGGCGGTCGTAATTGCCCGGCGGGCGGCCCACGAACATGTTCTGAAGCATCGTTTCCGTAATGCGCGGAGTGCGGCTATAGCCGATGAAGTAGGTTCCGAACTCGCCGTGGCCGGGCCGCCCGAAAGGCATGTTGTCTCTCAGAATCTTGACTTCTTTTCCGTTTTCTTCGATCACCGTGAGCGCGTTGTGCGCGAAAGGTGGCTTCTCGGCGTCGCTCAACTCGATGTCCGAAAGTTTCTTGCGGCCTATAATGCGCTCCTGCGTCTCAACCGGGAGAGCATTCCATCCCTTCATGTCGTGGAGATACTTCTGGACGATGACGTAGCTGCCGCCCGCAAAGGCTGGATCTTCGTCACCGACAATCGCGGCTTCGAGCGCTGCACCACCTTGCGGATTTTCCGTGCCGTCGACGAAGCCGATCACATCGCGATCTTCGAAATAGCGGAAGCCGTGAACCTCGTCGGCAACCGAGACCGCATCGCCGATCTCGTCCATGATTTGTGTGGCCAATTCAAAACAGAGGTCGGCACGTTTGGCTCGAATATGAAAGAGGATGTCGCCCGGAGTGGAGACGGCGTGGCGCCCGCCTGAACGAATCTCGCGAAACGGATGCAGCTCGGTGGGGCGAGGCGCTCCAAAGAGTTTGTCCCAGGCGTCCGAGCCGAATCCAACCACGCAGCTTAGACCGGCTTCGAGGTCTCGAAACTCGACTGCGCGCACGAGCCCCGAGAGGCCCGCGCAGAAGGATCGCAGCGTCGCGTAGCTGTCCTGCTCCGCGCGAATGCAGACGACCAGAAAAATCGCCGCGCGTGTGAGCGGGCAGGTAACACTCTGCGGAAGAACAATCTCGTTTACTTCCTTGCGTGCGTCCATGGTCTCAATCTCAACGTACGAGGATTCCCGGTCATCGGAGCATTCTCAACGCGTGTTGCGAGCGCTTAGAATATACCAATCTCGTTCCGATAACGAAGAAGACGGCGGGCACCGGCAAGCGGCTTGACTGATTCTCCGAGTTTCCCCATCAAAAGGAAATTAAGCCGGAACTGCCACACAGCACGCTCGCACGCGCCGCTCTCCCATTGATTCCCGGAGCGCCTCCGCGCAGATCCAGTTCGCCCCGGCGTTTCGATTGAATTCCTACGCGTAACTTAGTACAACTCCTTCGTCGATCTTTCGCGGCAACGCAGCAATCCAGCACACATTGGGAGCGCGCACATGAAAACCATCCAGGGCCCTGGCATCTTCCTCGCGCAGTTCGCCGCAGATACTCCGCCCTTCAACTCCTTCGATTCCATCTGCGCCTGGGCCGCCAGCCTCGGCTACGTGGCCGTGCAAATCCCGACCTGGGACGCCCGCCTCTTCGATCTCAAGCGCGCCGCCGAAAGCAAAGCGTATTGCGATGATCTGCAATCCATCGCCGCGCGCCACAAACTCGCCATCTCGGAACTCTCGACACATCTCCAGGGCCAGCTTGTCGCCTGCCATCCCGCTTACGACACGATGTTCGACGGCTTCGCTCCCCAAAATCTTCACGGCCATCCGCAAGAGCGCCAAGCGTGGGCCGTCGAGCAGCTCCTGCAATCGGCGCGGGCTTCCGCCAATCTCGGCCTCAAAGCGCACGTTACCTTTTCCGGCGCGTTCGCCTGGCCCTACATCTATCCCTGGCCGCAGCGCCCCGCCGGCCTCATCGAAACCGCCTTCGACGAGCTCGCCAAGCGCTGGCTCCCGATTCTCGACGCCTTTGATAAAGCCGGCGTCGATCTCTGCTTCGAAATCCATCCCGGCGAAGATCTCCACGACGGCGCCACCTTCGAAATGTTCCTCGACCGCGTCCGCAATCATCCTCGCGCCAACATTCTCTTCGATCCCAGCCATTTCGTCCTTCAGCAGCTTGACTACCTACAGTTCCTCGATCTCTATCATCCGCGCATCAAAATGTTTCACGTCAAAGACGCCGAATTTAATCCCACAGGCCGCCAGGGAGTCTACGGCGGCTATCAACCCTGGCTGCAGCGTGCGGGCCGCTTCCGCTCCACCGGCGACGGGCAGGTCGATTTCCCCGCCATCTTCTCCAAACTCACCCAATACAACTTCCCCGGCTGGGCCATTCTCGAATGGGAATGCTGCATCAAGTCCGCCGAGCAAGGCGCCGCCGAGGGCGCGCCCTTCATCAAACGCCACATAATCGAAGCCGCCAAAACCACCTTCGACGACTTCGCCTCCGCCGGGGCAGATCCGAAGGCCATCCGCTTCATCCTCGGCCTTCCTGGAACCCAAACCTAACAGAGGCCCAACGATTGTGGCCTGCGCAACAGCGCGTGCATATTGGGCGAACTTCTCGCTATCTCTGTAGCTGCCTTTGCTTCCACTCGCCGCTTTCAGTGGAGCGCGGTGGTAGTATCTTCCCCGAAGGGAAAAGCCGTGATTTCACACGAGGAAAGGGCAAAGTTAAGCTTTGATCTAGCGAACGCCAATTTACAGTCCATAGGACGTGCACAGGGTCTCTATGTAAGTGCACTCCTCACTTACATTTGCCTCGTATGGGGTATTTTCTTCGTCGGCAGCAACGAAGTTTCAATCCATCTTGGATGGGTGGACCTAAAAGTTGATGGAGTGTGGAGAATCACTCCGTTCGTTCTCATGGTACTCACGCTCGCATACATCGGGACGGTTACGGCCGCCACACCCGCTTACACGTACCTTCGTGAGGCAGAAAAGGACTCTTTGGTTCGCAAGACCACTCGTTCTTCGGATTCGACACACACAAGAATATAGTCGACTACCTTGCGCTCTTACAAATCTGGCCATGGGGAGAAACTCGCAAGCCCTCCGACGACACGGGCAAGGAGTCATTCCTGCTCCGCCTCCATCACCTCATTCTACCAGCCGTTTTCGTGGGCAGCGGTTACACGAGCTACTGGTCAATTCACGAGCTATCCGGCCTCAAATCCGCGAATTCGGCCGCTGAAGCTTTCGGTTGGTGTTGTTTCGGAATGCAAGTTGCGTTTTCAATGCGCCCAATGCGGCGCTTGATCCGGCGATTCTTGGGCGCGAAGAGAACTAGCGACGTCTACAATTAAGCTAGGCTCCTCAGCGGGTGGCGCAGCCTCGTCAATGTCATAATTACATGAGGACGTTAAATCCCTCTTGCTCGAAGTGACGATCATTCGTCAACACATCCTTAATGCCCAACGACCTCATCCATCGCATCGAAATGCAATCCACAAGGCTGTACTGCTTATCAGGCCTGGCCTGATACAAACCTATGCCGCCAAGAAATGATCTTCTTGTTTGTTCTAACACTGGCACGCCTTCGTTCTTCAGGATGGCCTAAACCATTTCACACGCGCGGCTCCGCAGGTTCGCTCCTGCTCGCGAGCGTCCCGCAAGGAATTCCGCCAGAACCTCGTCGGACGTTACGAGTTCGACGACTTCCGAAACGGCTCCGCGAGCCCTCGCGGCCGCTGCTTTCCATGGATCGGATGGGCGAACCACCGCAATCCAATACACCGTGTCGACATAGACCTGCTTCATTTTCGAGGAGTGCCGTACAGGTAGTGGTCCAAATCTTCGGTGAGATCGGCAGGCAGCTTCTGCCACTCCGTTTCGGGCACATCACCCGCCAGCGACTGCAGCACCGCCTCGATCGGCTCAGGTTTTGAAGGCCCGAGGAGCTCGGCGCTTTTTCCAGTCAAGTGTTTGCGAGCACCATGCGCTTTCGAAGAAGCCACGCGCGCCCGCCGCGAATCAGAAACTTTCGCTCTCGCCTGCTCATTCCTCGGCTTCTTTCGCTTCGGCATAAGGTCACCCACCACTACTTAACTCTAACCTTCGCCGCCACAATCGCCTTCTATTTCCGCCAACATGGTCTCGATATCCGCGGTAGGGGCTTCATGAAGCGCCGCAGTGCGAATGGCTTCCAGCTTCCTCCGCACTTCTTCGGCCGTCCCTTCGCCACAGGCCACGTCTGGCCCGTACGATTCTTCTTTCCTTCGTTCGTCAGCGCGGACGAGCTGCTCCAAATAGGCCTCCACGCTCAGCCCCTCCGCCTTGGCTCGGTCTCGAATCTTCTTTTCCAGTTCGGCAGGGACAGTGATCTTCATGTTTCCGCCTTTCCCCATGGTTCGAGCCTGATTGTAGGACCGCCTGAGCCGCCTTTGTCATTCGAAAGTCCATAGTTCCGGCTCGCGCGCTGCACTCTGCAAATTTTACACCACGGCCCCCAATTCTACCGTTGCAAACCAGCTCTTCGATTCCGTTGTACGCAAACTCCTCCAAATCCCTGTCATTCCGCCCTTTATCGACCGCCTAGTGCAGTTCTGCACTCGCAGGTTTGGCCGCAAAGATGCTCCCTCTTTTGTGTCGGCCAGTTTGTTTGCATCTCGTGAGGGCATATCTCGGAAATGCGTCTTATCAGTCCGGCTTCAAAGAAACGGATTTCTCGTCGGCTTGCTCGCTTCCTCTCGATCTCCTTCCTTCTCCTGGACATTGCCGTCTTGTTGACCTACTTTAGTCTCCCCGTTCTCGGCAACTGGCTCGTCCGCGAGGACCCCATCCAAAAAGCGGATGCTATCGCCGTCTTGACCGGCCACTTTCCCGACCGAGCCGTGGAAGCTGCCCAGCTCTATCAGAGCGGATACGCCAGCGAAATTTGGCTCACTCATCCAAAGAAGGGCGGAGTTCTGGATGAGTACGGCGAGTTGCGCCATCCCGCCGAAGATTCGCGCAATTTCGAGGTTCTTCGCAGCTTCGGTGTTCCCGAGGAAGCCATCCGGGTCCTGGACTTGCCCATTGTCAACACCGCCGATGAACTCAACGCCATCGGCTCCGGCTTGAAACAGAGCGGCGGCAGCTCGGTGATCATCGTGACCAGCAAAGCCCACACCCGCCGTGTCTACTCCCTCTGGGACAAATATCACGCCGGCGACGGAGCGGTCGTCGTCCGCGCCGAGTCTTACGATGACTTTACGCCTTCCTGCTGGTGGCAGACGTCCTCTACGCGTAGCCAGGGCGTCCACGAACTCCTCGGCATGATCAACGTCTGGGCCGGCATGCCGGTGCATCGCCCGCTGCAAACCACCGCCTTGGCCGCAGCGCCCACCAGGCCGCCGCTCTCCAAGGGATCTACCCCAGAATAAGCCGCGCGCTCTTTCCGCCGCGCCCCTCTCTTTCGGCCCCTTTGTTTTCATACTCTTTCGAACGATCTTGTGCACCCCAAAAACCAGATCTCCCATCGTTTCAGCCGGGCGCCGTTCCTGTGGTACCGTGCCCCGTGTAGCTACAATCCACTGCCGAGGCCCCCGATGCGGCGTAAGACTCTGGTTTCCTCACTCAGCAGCATTCTTCTCCTCCTGCTTCTCGTACCGCACGGCGCCGCGGCCCAGGCCGCGACCCAGCCCTCCGCGCAAACGTCTCAGCAACCCATTCGTCCATCCTCGCAGTCAGCCGCGCATGTTCCCACCCAAGCCGACATCCTCCGCGGCGCTTACGGCCCGTATCGCGCCAACAACGATTTGCTCTACTACCACCTGGACATCCGCGTCGATCCCGACAAAAAATTCATCAGCGGCAAGAACACCATCCGCTTCAAAATGCTTCAGGACGGCACGCGCATCCAGCTTGATCTCCAGCAGCCTCTCCAGGTCGACAAAATTCTCCTCGGCGCCACGCCGCTCGAATACGAACGCGAATTCGGCGCCGTTTTCATAGACTTTCCCGAAACGCTTCGCGCCGGCCATACCTATTCCATCGACTTCTACTATTCCGGAAATCCTCGCGAGCAAGGCCGCTTCGGCGGCTTCGCCTTCCACAAAGATCCCGAAGGCCATCCGTGGATTTTCACCGCGTGCGAAGGCATCGGCGCCAGCGTCTGGTGGCCCAACAAAGACCAGTGGCGCGACGAAGTGCAAAGCATGGAAATCAGTGTTGCGATTCCCAATGGTTTGGTTGATGTCTCGAACGGAAGATTCCTCGGCAAGACCGATCTCGGCGACGGCTACACGCGGTGGGACTGGCTCGTCCACTATCCCATCAACAACTACGATGTTGCCCTCAACATAGGCAACTACGTCCATTTCTCCGACCGCCTCGGCGATCTCTCGCTCGATTACTACGTGCTACCCGAAGACCTCGACAAAGCCAAAAAACAATTCACGCAAGTCAAAGGCATGCTGGAAGCCTTCCAGCATTATTTCGGCGAATATCCCTTCAAAAAAGATGGCTACAAGCTGGTTGAAGTGCCTTACTCCGGGATGGAGCACCAAAGCGCCGTCGCGTACGGCAACCACTTCACGAACGGTTATCTCGGCCGCGACTGGACCGGCGTTGGCATCAGCATGCGGTTCGACTTCATCATCATCCACGAAAGCGCGCACGAGTGGTTCGGCAACTCCATCACCGCCGCCGATCCTTCCGACATGTGGATTCACGAAGGCTGGGCCACCTACCTCGAATGCCTCTATGTCGAATACCGCTGGGGACACGACAACGCGATCAAGTACTTGAACGGCCTCAAGCCCAAAGTGAAAAATCTCGCTCCCATCATTGGCGAGCGTGGCGTCAACGCCGAACCTCCCGAAGACCAATACTTCAAAGGGGCGCTTTTTCTAAACACGTTGCGCAGCGTGATCAACGATGATCCTCGCTGGTTCAAACTGATTCACAATTTCTATCAGCACTTCAAATATCAGAACATTATGACCGAAGATGTCGTCCGCTACTTCAACCAGCAAACCGGGATGAATCTGACGCCGATCTTCGACCAGTATCTTCGCCACACCGCGATTCCCACGCTCGAACTGAAATTCAACGCCGCGGATAGCACCGTTTCGTATCGCTGGAAAGTGGACGAGCCCGGTTTCGCCATGCCAGTCCGCGTAGGGACGAAAGGGAACTGGCAAATCATCCGTGCCACCACGGATTGGCAAACCATGAAAACGCCGCTCTCGAAGGATCAGTTCGACGTAGACACCGATCTCTACTACGTCAACGTTGACAAACAATGATTCCACGAGACACGCACTGCCACAAAGCCTTGGGCGCAACTTCGCGCGGCCCACTCGTCGCATTTTTCTTTTTATGGCAGAGTAATCCCTCATGGCCGAACCCGAAAATTCCAGAGCCGAGGGCCGCGCCGCCTTCCAATACCCAAGCTTTGTCCTTTTCCAAACGGCCCGCTTCTGTATTGTTCTCGCCACGGAAATGCAATCCGTCGCGGTCGGCTGGCAAGTCTACGAAATCACCAAGCGCCCGCTCGACCTCGGCTTGGTCGGCTTGGCGCAATTCCTGCCGGGAATTCTTCTGTTCCTGGTTTCGGGCCACGTCGCCGATCGTTACGATCGCCGCAAAGTAGTCGTCGTATGCTATTCCGGCTTCACGCTTTGCTCGGCGCTGCTTCTATCTACGGCGATTCGCGGCGTGCGCGATGTCTCGTACATCTTCGCGGTGCTAGCGCTTCTTGGGATCGTGCGCTCCTTCAACGGCCCCGTGAGCCGCGCGCTCCTTCCCCAGTTGGTTCCCGAAGAGCATTTTCCGAACGCCGTGGCCTGGGCTTCCACATTTTTTCAAGGCGCGGCCATCCTCGGTCCGGCGCTGGGCGGAATTATCTACGCCGCATTTCGCGGCCCGGCAGCGGTCTACGGATTGGCAGCCGGGATGGCTATCGCGGCGATCTTTAGCGTGCTGCGGATCAAGACACAAGCGAAAGCGCGCGCGAGAGAACCCATCAATTCGAGCACCGTTCTCGCCGGTCTTCGCTATATCTGGCGCGAAAAACTGATTCTCGGTTCGATCTCTCTGGATTTGTTCGCGGTGTTTCTCGGCGGAGCGGTCGCGCTCTTGCCCGTTTATGCGCGCGAAATTCTGCTCACCGGCCCCTGGGGCCTGGGCCTGCTGCGCACCGCTCCGGGAGTGGGCGCGGCCGCGATGGCCGTTTTCCTAGCGCATCGGCCCTTCCGCCGCAAAGTCGGCCTCATCATGCTGTGGTGCGTCGGGGGATTTGGTTTGTTCACCATACTCTTCGGGATTTCGCACAGCCTCGCGCTTTCGCTGATTGCTTTAGTTTTTGTCGGCGCCACCGATATGGTCAGCGTGATCGTTCGAGGCGTGCTCATCCAGGTGGCCACGCCCGACGAGATGCGCGGCCGCGTCAACGCAGTAGACATGGTGTTCATCGGCGCCTCGAACGAATTTGGCGAGTTCGAGTCCGGCCTCACGGCACAATGGTTCGGAACCGTGCCAGCCGTAATTCTCGGAGGAATTGGAACGATCGTGGTGACCGCAATCTGGGCGTGGCGCTTCCCCGAATTGCGAAAAGTCGAGCAGCTTCATTCATTGCCCGACCGCGCGGGATGATTCTTGCAGGCTTGTGCGGCGCAAGCTCGCGCCGTTACGGTCTCTTTTTCGCGGGCGTCTCACCGGCACCGCTTGCTGGCGGCGGAGCGTTTGTCGTAGCTGCAGGGGCGGCAGCGGATGGAGGTGCTGGGGGAGCGGCTAGCGCGGCCTTCACCGAAGCGGGCACTTTGTCGGCATTGGCGAGCAAAACGCTGACCTC
The DNA here is from genome assembly GCA_963715795.1 of uncultured Acidobacteriota bacterium. Lineage (GTDB taxonomy): Bacteria > Acidobacteriota > Terriglobia > Acidiferrales > UBA7541 > Acidiferrum. The sequence goes on from OY970275.1 coordinate 393,797, forward strand.
CCAAATTTCCGTTTCCGTCAATCGTCCCTTGAAGCCCGGCATTCCCGTCAGCCGGATGCCGTTTTCCGCTTTCCAATACGTCTCGGACGGCGGATCATCCGTCACTCCAACGCCGTGGAACAGTTGTGGCGGCCGCGGATACTCGCCCTGCGCAATGTTTGTCCTGGGCTGATCCGGCAGCCCATGGCACATCGCGCAGTTTTGTTTGTAGACTTCCACGCCGGCCAAATAGCTTTTTTCGTCGGCGGCCACGGGCGATTCCGGAATCTGCTGTTTCGCGATGTGCGCATCCAAAGCCATGTGCGCAAATTTCATTTCGAACGGCATGGGCGGGTCGGTCACCGCCACCGGGGCGCGTCCCGTGGAAAAATAAAAGTAAACGCCGCATACGAGCAGCAGTATCGTGAGAAAAACACCGAGAATCAGGCCTTTGAGCATCTCTCTTTTTCACCTGCCTTTTTCAGAGTCCCCGCCGCCGGCTCGCCAGCGTGCAACGCTTCGCGGTGCGTTAGTGTAAGCCTTCCCCGGCCCTGCTGCCCACAGAAAATATCTCTACCCCGAACAGACCCGGCCCGGTGCCTCAGTGCGACGCTGGCAGACACCGGGGATCGATAGCCACCGCTTCAGGCTTCTTCCGCATACTCCGGTCAACGCCGCCGGCTGGTCTTTAGAGCTTCCTCCGTCCCTTTGCGGGAACGCCGCGGGCCTCGTTTTCGCGAGTTCTGCTTCGCCTCTCGGCCGAAGCGCCGGTTAAGTAACCATTTTCTCTTGAAATCCGTCCTATCTATGCGCAGGATGACTTTTCCGGTAGGCTCAAATGAGTAGGCTGGGAATTCCGTATCCGGTACCCACTACTGTCTTGCCCCGGCAGACTCACTCGCACCATCGCTATTGTTGACAGGAGAGAACGAATGGGCCACCTCGACTCCATAGACCTTCCCGAACAGGGCGCGCGTGATTCTGCCGCGGCACCGCCCGCCAAAAGCCGCTGGTGGCTCTGGATCGTTGTTCTTGGCGTGATCGCCATTGGCATTTGGTATTTCCGGGGAGCGCGCTCGACCAGCGAGGCCGGCGGCAAAGCTGCGGCGGGAGCAAGCGGGCAGGGAAGAAGGGGCGCTGGCGCGGGGAATTTCACCGTGCCGGTGGTCGTGGCCACGGCGCAGAAGGGCGATCTTCCCGTCTACCTGATCGGCCTCGGCACCGTCACCGCTTACAACACGGTAACCGTCCGCAGCCGCGTTGACGGCGCAATCGTAAAAGTCAACTTCACCGAGGGCCAGTTCGTGCACCAAGGCGATGCGCTCATCGAAATCGATCCCCGGCCTTATCAGGTTATGTTGGAACAGGCCGAAGGGCAGCTTGCGAAAGATCAGGCGCAGCTCCACGACGTGCAAGTCGATTTCGAACGGTACCAACTTCTCTACAGCGAAGACGTCATCCCCAAGCAGCAGGTCGATACGCAGCAGGCGCAGGTCGGACAATATCTCGGCGCGATCAAAGCGGACCAAGCGACAATTGACAACGCGAAATTGCAGCTTGTCTATTCGCACATCACGGCGCCCATCAGCGGCCGAGTCGGGTTGCGTCTCGTGGATATGGGCAACATCGTGCACGCCACGGACACGACGGGACTTCTGGTGATTACCCAGCTCCAGCCGATCTCGGTCATTTTTACGCTGCCGCAAGACCAACTGCAGCAGGTGCTGGTCAAGCTGCGGGGCGGCGGCCAGCTTCCCGTGGAAGCATACGATCGCGATGACACGACCAGGATTGCCGAGGGCAAGCTAGCCACCATCGACAATCAAATCGATCCCACCACGGGTACTTACAAACTCAAATCGATTTTCTCGAACGAGAACAACGCGCTCTTTCCGAATCAATTCGTCAACGTGCACATGCTCGTCGACATCAAGCACAATCTGGTCATCGTTCCGGCGGCGGCGATTCAGCGCGGGCCGCAAGGAACCTATGTCTACGCCATTTCGGATGGCGATACCGCGCACATCCGCCCCGTCACCGTGGCACAAACAACGGGCAACAACATCGGGGTCAGTTCCGGACTTCAGGGGGGAGACGTGGTGGTCATTGACGGCGCGGACAAACTCCAGGACGGCAGCAAGGTCATCGCGACCGCGGCACCCGCCAGCAACACACAGGGAACCGCCGCCCGACCGTCCACGCAAACCGCCTCGCGGCCTGGCCATCCTACTCGAAGCCAGTCGTCTGGAGAAAAAGCCCGATGAGTCCCTCCCGGCCGTTTATTCTGCGGCCTGTCGCGACCACCCTTCTGATGGTTGGTGTGCTGCTGGTGGGCTTCGTCGCTTACCGTCAGCTCCCTGTTTCCGCGCTGCCTCAAGTCGATTACCCGACGATTGAGATTCAGACCTTTTACCCGGGGGCCAGTCCTGACGTGATGGCTTCTTCCGTGACGGCCCCGCTGGAGCGCCAATTTGGACAGATTCCCGGTCTGAGCCAAATGACCTCGACGAGCTCTTTCGGCAGTTCTCTGGTCACGCTGCAATTCAATCTCGATCTCAGCATTGACGTTGCCGAGCAAGAGGTCCAGGCCTCCATCAACGCCGCTTCCAATCTTCTTCCTCAGGGGCTTCCGAATCCTCCCACTTACAACAAAATCAACCCGGCCGACGCTCCCATCCTCACTCTTTCGCTTACTTCCGACTCGCTGCCGCTTTCTAAGATCGAAGACCTAACGGACACCATGCTCGCGCAGAAGATGGCGCAGCTCCCCGGTGTGGGGCTGGTAAGCATCAGCGGCGGCCAGCGGCCCGCTGTACGCATCCAGGCCAATCCGACTGCGCTCGCTTCTTATGGCCTTAGTTTGGAGGATTTACGCACGGCGCTTAGCGCCGCCAACGTCGATCAGGCCAAGGGCACTTTCGACGGCGCTCACCAGGCCTACACCATCGGCGCCAACGACCAGCTCATCACCAGCGAAAGCTACGGCCCCCTCATCGTCGCTTATCGCAACGGGGCGCCCGTGCGGCTGTCGGATGTCGCTACCGTTTTTGCGGGCACGGAAAATGTGCAACAAGCGGCCTGGGCGAACCTGAAGCCCGCAGTAATTTTGAATATTCAGCGTCAGCCGGGCGCCAACATCATCTCCGTCGTGGATCGGGTCAAAAAGCTGCTACCCCAGCTTGCGGCTTCGCTCCCCGCTTCCGTCAAAATCGACATTCTGACCGACCGGACCACCACGATTCGCGCCTCCGTCGAAGACGTGCAATTCACGCTGATGCTCACCATTGCGCTGGTGGTCATGGTCATCTTCCTTTTCTTGCGCAACCTTCGCGCCACCGTGATTCCCGCATTGGCAGTGCCTCTCTCGATCGTGGGCACGTTCGGCGTGATGTATTTATGCGGCTACACGCTGAACAACTTATCCCTCATGGCGCTTACCATCTCGACCGGTTTCGTCGTGGACGACGCCATCGTCATGATCGAGAACATCAGCCGCTACATTGAAGACGGGGATTCGCCTCTCGATGCCGCGCTCAAAGGCTCCGACCAGATCGGCTTTACGATTATCTCGCTCACGGTTTCTCTGATCGCCGTGCTGATTCCACTGCTGTTCATGGGCGACATCGTAGGCCGCCTCTTCCGCGAATTTGCCATCACTCTGGCCATCACCATTCTCATTTCCGCTTTCGTCTCTCTCACCCTCACCCCGATGATGTGCGCCAAGCTCCTTCGCCATCAGAAAGAGGAAGACCAAGGCTGGTTCTATCGCAAATCCGAGCATGCTTTTAACTCCATCATCGCTTTCTACGGACGCACCCTGAAGTTTGTTCTTCAGTATCGCAAGATCACACTCCTCGTTACTTTCGCCACCTTGGTCTGCACCATCCTCCTTTACATCTACGTTCCCAAGGGTTTCTTCCCGGTGCAGGACACCGGGCTCATCCAGGGCGTTTCGGAAGCCGCGCAAAACATTTCCTTCAGCTCCATGGCGCGCCACCAGCAAGAGCTTGCCGCCGTGATCCTTAAAGACCCCGCAGTGGAAAGCCTCTCCTCTTTCATCGGAATCGACGGCACAAACACCACGCTCAACACGGGCCGCATTCAGATCAATCTCAAGCCGCTTTCCGTACGGAAGATCAGCGCTTCCGACGTGATTCGCCGACTGCAGCCTAACCTCGCAAAGGTCGATGGCATATCGCTCTTTATGCAGCCCGTTCAGGATCTGACGGTCGAAGACCGCGTTAGCCGCACGGAATTCCAGTACAGCCTCGAAGATGTTGACCCCAAAGAACTTGCCTACTGGACACCTCGCTTCATGGATAAGCTGCGCGCCATCCCGGACGTGCGCGACGTCGCCAGCGACGAACTCAACCAGGGTCTCTTGGCTACCCTCGTCATCGACCGCGATACCGCTTCCCGCCTTGGGATTCTTCCCGCGGACGTTGACAACACTCTCTACGACGCCTTTGGCCAGCGCCAAGTCTCTACCATCTATACGCAGCTCAACCAATATCGCGTCGTCCTGGAAGTCGACCCTCAGTTCCAGCAGAATCCCGACTCTCTCAAAAACATATACGTAGGGTCCTCAGGAACTCTGCAGGCCGCCTCCGGAAGCACCGCGAATATCTCAACGACTTCGCAGGCAAACATTACCTCCGCGCCCACCCCGCAAGTTCCGCTCAGCTCCTTCACGCGTTTTGAGCCAGGTTCGGCCGCCCTAACGATCAATCATCAGGCGCAGTTTCCGGTCGTTACCATTTCCTTCAACCTCGCTCCCGGCGCCGCGCTTGGCGACGCCGTGGATGCCATCAACAAGGCGAGGCAGGAATTGAACATGCCTCCCAGCATCCAGGCGACCTTCCAAGGTACTGCGGCAGCCTTTCTCAACTCGCTCGCCAACGAGCCCATTCTTATCCTCGCGGCGCTCGTCACCGTTTACATTGTCCTTGGCGTCCTGTACGAGAGCTACATTCACCCCATCACCATCCTCTCGACACTTCCTTCCGCGGGTGTCGGCGCCATTCTTGCGCTGCTCCTATTTCGGACGGAGTTCAGCGTCGTTTCGCTCATTGGCATCATTCTCCTCATAGGTATTGTGCAAAAAAACGCCATCATGATGATCGACTTCGCTCTCGAGGCGGAGCGCAAGGAAGGCAAGTCGTCGCTGGACGCCATCTACGAAGCCTGCCTGCTTCGTTTCCGTCCCATTTTGATGACGACCATGGCGGCTCTCCTCGGCGCTTTACCTCTCGCTCTCGGCACCGGTGTCGGCTCCGAATTGCGCCGCCCCCTCGGCATCACCATCGTCGGCGGATTGATCCTCAGCCAGTTGCTCACGCTTTACACCACCCCGGTGGTCTATCTGGCATTTGATTGGCTGGCCCATCGATTCGCTTTCAACATCGGCAATTCTATCGAGGAGCCGGCCCACGGCGACTAGGCGATGACTTCTTCGACCAATTTCTCCGCGCCCTTCATCCGACGCCCAGTCGCCACGAGTCTGATTACCATTGCCATCTTCCTTTCCGGCGTGGTTGCCTTTCGCTTTCTTCCCGTGGCTCCCTTGCCGCAAGTCGATTTCCCGACGATTTCGGTGGGGGCAAGCTTGCCCGGTGCCAGTCCGGAAACGATGGCATCCGCGGTCGCTACTCCGCTTGAGCGCCAGTTCGGCCGCATCGCCGGCGTCACGCAGATGACTTCCTCGAGCGGGCTCGGCTCGACCAGCATCACGCTGCAATTCGATCTCAATCGTGACATCAACGCCGCCGCCCGCGACGTGCAAGCCTGTATCAACGCCGCGCGTACGCAGCTCCCGGTTGACCTTCCCGGCCAACCAACCTATCGCAAGGTCAATCCAGCGGACGCTCCCATCCTGATTCTTTCTTTGACCTCGGACAATATTCCACCGGCGCAAATCTATGACGCCGCCGATTCCATCCTGGCGCAAAAGCTCGCTCAAGTAGAAGGCGTCGGGCAGGTTTTCACTTGGGGAAGCGCGAGTCCGGCGGTTCGTGTGGAAGCCAATCCCTATCAGCTCAACAGCTACGGCATCAGCCTTGAGGCGATTCGTGCTTCGCTTCAATCGGCCAACTCCAATCTCGCCAAGGGCTCCCTTTCCGATGGCCAAAAGACCTGGGCTATTTCGGACAGCGATCAGCTTTTCAAGGCCTACGAATACCAGCCGCTTATCGTTGCGGGCCATGCCGGTGCTCCTGTGCGGCTGCAGGATATCGGCCAGGTAGTTGATTCCGTCGCGGACACCCGTAATATGGGCCTCTCCGGTGGAAAGCGTTCGGTGCTGCTGGCCATCTTCCGGCAGCCCGGCGCGAACATGATTGATACCGTCGATCGCATTACCGCCATCCTTCCAGTGCTTCGCGCTTCCATCTCACCTTCGCTGCACTTGAACGTCGCCATCGACCGCAGCACCACGATTCGCGCTTCGGTTCGCGACGTCGAGATCACGCTGCTCATCTCCATCGCGCTAGTCATCCTAGTGGTTTTCGCTTTTCTTCGAAGCACCTGGGCCACCATCATTCCTAGCGTTGCCGTTCCGCTCTCGCTCATCGGCACTTTCGGAATCATGTATCTTTGCGGATACAGCCTGGACAATCTTTCTCTGATGGCCCTGACGATATGTACGGGCTTCGTCGTGGACGATGCCATCGTGGTCATCGAGAACATCACCCGGCATATCGAGAACGGCATGAAGCCCTATGAAGCCGCCATGAAGGGCTCGAGCGAAATCGGTTTCACCGTACTCTCGATGAGCACTTCGCTGGTGGCCGTTTTCATCCCCATCTTGCTGATGCCGGGCATCGTCGGGCGCTTGTTCCGGGAATTCGCGGTGGTGCTCAGCGTGGCCATCGGCGTTTCGCTTTTCGTTTCGCTCACCACCACGCCCATGATGTGCGCGCGGTTTCTGAGCCACGAGAGCGGCAAGCACAACTGGATTTATAAATTCTTCGAAAGCGCATTCAACCGCCTTCTGCACGTCTACGATATCGCGCTACGCTGGGTGCTCCGCCGCCAGTTGCTGATTTTGGGCATGACGTTTCTTACCGCCGTGTTTTGCGCTTACCTGTTTTTTCACGTCAATTCGGGCTTTTTCCCACAGCAGGATACGGGCCGCATCGCGGGCATCGTCTATGGCGACCAAGATTTATCCTTCGCGGCGATGTCGCAGAAGATGCGCGCTTTTACAGATATTGTCCTGAAGGACCCCGCCGTCGATACCATCACGGCGTTCACCGGCGGCGGCAGCGGAGGCAGCACCGCGCGCATGTTTGGCCAGCTCAAGCCTCTCAGCGAAAGGAAGATCAGCGTCGACGAGGTCATTGCCCGCATCCGCAAAGCCACTGCCAAGGTTCCCGGCGCCGTTCTCTACATGCAGGCGGTGCAGGATCTCAGCATGGGCGGTCACAGCACGGCAGCTCAATATCAGTACACTCTGCAATCCGACAGTCTGAGCGACCTTACGCATTGGGCCCCGCTGCTCGAAAAACGGCTCGCCACCATCCCCGAGCTTCGGGACGTTAACTCCGACCAGCAAATGCATGGCCTTGAAAGTTCTCTCGTAGTCGACCGCGACACGGCCAGCCGCATGGGCGTCTCGATGGAAGCCATCGATAACACTCTGAACAACGCCTTCGGCCAACGCGAGGTTTCGACCATCTACAAGGGCCTCAATCAGTACTACGTCGTCTTGGAAGTCATGCCCAGCGCTCAACAGGATCCCGCCGCTCTTAAGTCCATCTATGTGCCCGCGACTGCCGGCAACCTCGTTCCTCTCAGCGCCTTCGCGCATTACGAGCCCTCGAACACCGCCATTTCCGTCAATCACCTGGGCATCTTTCCGGCTATCACCATCTCGTTCAATCTTGCCCCCAAAGCCTCGCTAGGACCTGCCGTCGAGCATATTGAGGAAGCGACGCGCGAAGTCGGGGTTCCTCCGAACGTGCACGCTACTTTCCAAGGTACCGCGCAGGCTTTTCAAGACTCGAGGTCTTCGCAGCTTTTTCTCGTCATTACCGCTCTTGTTGCCGTTTACATCGTTCTCGGCATCCTCTATGAAAGCTTCATCCATCCCATAACGATTCTTTCCACGATTCCTTCGGCGGGCATTGGAGCCATTCTCGCCATTCGGATTGCGGGTACCGATCTCAACATGATTTCGTTAATTGGCATCATCCTGCTCATCGGCATCGTCAAGAAAAACGCCATTCTGATGATTGACTTTGCCGTTCAAGTGGAACGCGAGGAGAAAATTTCGCCGCTGGACGCCATCTACAAGGCCTGCCTGCTGCGCTTCCGGCCGATTCTGATGACCACCATGGCCGCGCTCTTCGGCGCCCTGCCGCTCGCGCTGGGCACGGGGACCGGCTCGGAACTGCGACGCCCGCTGGGCGTTACGATTATCGGCGGACTCATCGTGAGCCAGATGCTCACGTTGTTCACCACGCCGATTGTTTACATCTATATGGACCGGCTGCAAACCTGGCTGCAAGGTGTTCGCAAGCACGGACATGCGCCTGCTCCTGCCGCCGCGCAAGCGGATTAATCCGGCGACCGCCTCAATATTGCTTGAAAATTTGGCGAAGCTGCGGCGACTTTGCGGCGGGACTGAGTCACGGTTGGCCGCTGTTTACGAACTGCCGATCAGGTATCCCGTGAAGAAAACCAGCACGCCGCCCACGATGACTTGAAATGCCGCCTGCAAGAACGGCGTGTCCATGTAGCGGTGCCGGATGTAGCTGATCACTCCCAGCTCGATGGCCACCACGATCACGGCCACAATCGTGGCGACATGAAAATTGGAAATCAGGAAGGGCATGGTATGTCCGATTCCGCCGGCGGTGGTCATCGCGCCCGTCACCGCGCCGCGCAGCCACGGGGAACCTCGGCCGGTCAACGAGCCGTCGTCGGAAAGCCCCTCGGAAAATGCCATGGAAATTCCCGCCCCGATCGAGGCCGCCAATCCTACCAGGAAAGCGTCCGAGCTTTTGTGCGTGGCGAAGGCCGCGGCAAAGAGCGGCGCAAGCGTCGACACCGAACCATCCATAAGCCCGGCTAGCCCAGGCTGCACGATTTGCAGGAGGATCAGCTTGCGGTGCGATTCCTCTTCTTCGGCGCGCGCCGGCTCGGTCAAATGTTTTTCTTGGAGCCCCTCGGCCGTGGCGGAATGCTTGCGCTCTTCGTCCGCCAGTTTATTCAGCAGCTCTCGCGTCGGCGCGTCGGTGACGCGGCTGACCGCACGCCCATAAAAGCGCGCCGCTTCCATCTCCATGATCTTGGCTTGCTTTCTGGCCACGTTCACGCCTAGCGGCCGCACGAGCCACGTGGGCCGGCGCTGCAGAAAGCCCTTCACGTTTTCGCGCCGGATCAGCGGGATGTGGTCGCCGAAGCGCTCGCGGAACGTTGCAAGCAGCCGGTCCCGGTGCACCACCTCTTCCTCGCGCATCTCCTCGAACATCTGCGCCGTCGCCGGATACGTCTCGCGCAAGCCATCCGCAAATTCGCCGTAGATGCGGCCGTCTTCTTCTTCCGACGTGATGGCCAGCGCCAGAATTTCTCTTTCCGAAAGATCTTTGAATTTCTTGAGCATCGGCACTTCCTCGGTTTTTGTTGAGGAAGAGAATCGCACAAAGGGTGGAAAGAAGTCACCTAATCATGAGACGAGGCGGGGCCGAAAATTCCAAGCGCCCGTGGCGGGCTGGCAGAAAGAACGCGCGGCTAAAACGTTTGCAGGGGACGAAGTGCAGCGGTTAGACCAGAAACCCTTCTGAGCGGCAGAGATGCACGATCCCGAATCGGTCGCCTGCCCCGACCTTATGCTTCATTCGATACAGATGGTTCTTGACGGTCTGCTCGGACAGGCAGAATTGATTGGCGATTTCCTTGTTCGTCAGGCCTTGGGCGATCAGCGGGACGATCTGCTGCTCGCGGCGGGTCAAGCCCAGCCTCGGTTGGATCGCCGGCGAGTGCAGCGAGGAAGCTTCGCGCTCGAAGAAGCTGAAAAGCAAGGCGCAGAGCGGCCCGGAGCACACCGCTTCTCCCGCGTGCACCGCGCGCATGGCCCCCAGAACGTCCTCCGAGGACGCGTCCCGCGGCAGGTATCCCCTGATCCCCGCCCGCACGTATTGAAGAAATGCCGTTTCGTCTTCCGACATGCCGACCAGCAGGATGCGCACCGCCGGAGCCGTCAATCGCACCTGCCTTATCACGTGAACATCTTCCGCCAAACTTCCGCGCGAAGTGAGCAGCAGGATATCGGGCTTCTCCTCGATCAGCCCTTCCACACGGAACGATCCGGCGCAATTCAGTCCCACCACGGCAATATCTCCGCGCCTCATCAACATTCTCGATAGCGCCTCGCGCAGCAGCCGGTTTTCGGCCGCGATATACACACGCGCGCAAGGCTGCGCCTCGCTCTTTGCCTCTCGCTGCGGTTCCTCCACTGCGGCTGTCGTTTTCTCGCGGCGCTCTATCCGCAGGACTGTATCGCGTGGGGCTTTGCTTGAGGAAACCGGGCTTCGCCGTACTGCCGTATTCATGATGAGGACTCCTGCAAGGTCTTGGCCGCGCTCACGGAAATGTATTCCTCTCACGAAGTTCTCCCTCGCGGCCAGTGCACCTCACTTCTGCAATTTCGCAGCCGCGTGCCGAATTTCTATCCCCTCGGCTATTCCCGTCCTATCTCTAACCGTACCTATCTCTTAGGGCCGGACTCTCTCGGGACTTATCTCCCCTCGGAGTCCCACATTGGTACCAATTCCAGTCTCTCCATTCAATTCGGAACTCGCCGATTAGATCCTTCTTATTCTGCCTGTTTAGTGCTTCGACCGCGTTCTCCTCTCTTCCAATTGCAGTACTTCCGTACTATCATCCTTTCAGAGCGTCCTACCTTTTCTATGGTACGTCTCTGCTATAGGTTTTGTGTTGCGCCGGCCTTACACTCTCCCTTCAAGCAGAAGTTGAGGAGAGGTAAGGCTTTCTATGGAGACCCAGCAAGAGGTCATGGGAAAGACACCTGGCAATGCTCGCCCAGCCAGCGCAAAGCCGGCAGCTGCAGAACGCCGCGCCACCCGCCGCTGCAAGATCACTCAGCTCATGCGTCTTCGCCCTTCCGATCCCGAGAAGGAGCACTTTGACGATATCCGCGGAACCCTCAGCGTTTCCCGCAGCGGTGTTTTCTTCCAGACCAGCGAACCTTTATACGAAATCGGCATGCGCCTTTTTGTGACTCTGCCTTATTCGCAGGATCCCGTGTCGCTGAACCGCGAATATCTTGCGGAAGTTGTGCGCCGAGATCCGCTGCCCACCGGGATGTTTGGTATTGGCCTGAAAATTCTCATGGAAATGGGTATGCTGCAGGCTCCCTCGGCCGTAGGTTGGACCTCGCGCCGCTAGCCGGTTCGCGCCGCAGTTTTTTCCACTTGGATTTGAAAACAAAAAAGGGCGGATGGCGATGAAGCCACCCGCCCCTTCTTGTTATTGGGGGGTTGGAGAAAATTCGAACCTAATCCTGTCCGAACACCTGCAGAGTCTTGTGCCGCAGCATGCCGAGCTGCCGGTTAATGGGATGCTGCCGCGTCAAGAAGGTCAGCACCGGCGGCCGCCGCTCGACCAGGCGATTCATGGCGATCGTCAGCCGCACGTCCCGCCGCGCAAATTTCAAGCCGGATTGCAACGCTTCCACGGCTTCGTTCCGCCGACCCGCCGTCGCGTAGACCTCCGCCAGGTTCAAGTAAAGCTGGGCCTGGTTGCGTTTCATGCGCACGGCCGTGTCGCACAGCCGCTCGGCCTCGCCCCACTTCTGTTCCGAGCGCGCCAGCACCACTCCGAGATAAGACATGTAGTACGGATTATTCTTGTCCAAGTCCACCGCGCGCTTCATGTGCGGCAATGCTTTTCCGGCATAGTTGTCTCGCAACAGCGTCAATCCGGTTTTGAATTCTCGGAAGGCTTCCGTGTCCATCATCTCTTTACCTCGTTGCCCCCGGCCCCCTCAGGCCAGGTAAGGATTAGGACTCCGGGAAAGCAGGAAAGCCGCCGCGCTCTGCCACTGCGGAGAAGACAACGCCGCCGAGTGTAGGCCGGATTGCATCGGCCTCTTCGGCCTCAGGCACGAAAATATCGAGTTCACCCAAGTGGTGTTCGGTTCAGCGAAGAGCGGTGTAGCGAGTGCGGTTCCCATCCCAGTCCTTCTTGAACGTACGCGCTCTTTTCATCGGAATCTACTGACCCGTGGGACAGTCTTGGGTCAGCCGCACTCTAGTAACCAACGACGGGGCAGGGACAGGAAGCTAAATCACCGCAATTTCAGCCGTTTTTTTCAAATGGCGGCCGTTTTTCATCAAGCGGCCGTGTCACGCCGTGGATCTATGGATACACTCGCAAGATTTTTGCGCGCGCTTTATTTCGCCAGCTTCTTCCAACCCTTCCGCCAGTCTTCCCAATCCTTCCTCGTGGCTTTGCACATTGCTTTGGCGGCTTTATGCAGCCAGCGGCTTTTTCGTTTTGCCAGGTCACGCTTGATTCGTGGAATTGCTCGCAGCGAACCAAAGTGCATGTTCGCGGTTTCCCATCCCATCGCATGGAGCAGCCGTGACTCATCGCGTTCCACCGCCAGAGAGGCCAGCTCAATCCTCGAACAGTCCGGCGCCAGCCGCCGCACCAGCCACCGGCTATAAAAGTGTACGAATGGATCTTGCACGCGCAAACACCGCGTAATCAGCTTCGGTCCATAAATAACCTTGGACGATACCTTACTGTTCCAGGCGTAGGCCGAAGGTCGAATCGCTTTTGCCTCACGCGCAATGAACGCGCCCCCAGACGAGGAGATCGCCAGAATCCTCGGATGCCCGAGGCTGCCGAGCCCGGCAATTCGTTTTTTCAGCTGATAAACGCTCTTGGGGGGCAGCGATTCCTCCAGCAGTTTGCTCACGTCTCCCGGCGGCTTCGCAGCAAACGGCGGCAACTCTGAAAGCTTCTGCCAGAAATGGACAGGGTCGCGCAGCTCGCTCGTCGCGATCAGCCGCAACCATTGGTGATCTTCAGCAAGGATGAACGGCTTCCCGCCCGCCGCCAGCGCGTCGCGATACCCCTCTTCAATCGCTTCGGACGCTTCGCGCCGCGCCATGCAAAGATGCTCGCCCTCGATCGCCAAATAAGCACTCGTCGCCAGCCGTACCAGGTCGATCGTGTACGAAGAAGGAAAAACCTCATCCAGATCGTTTACGCCCCAAATCAATCGGCCTTCCAGATCCCGCCAAGTCCCGAAATTCTCGATGTGCAAATCGCCCACGGCCAGAACTTTTGGCGCTTTTGCAAGCTCGGCACACACCTCGGGCCATAGCTCCAGCCACCGGTAAAAAGTCGCTCGGAAGAACGGAAACTCCGCCTCGGCCATCAATTGATGCTTGAGCCGCAGATCCTGCCGGACGATGGGAAGCTGTGCCGAAAGCCACTTTTCAAATTCAAAAGTAGCGTCAATGATGCCCGTCTTCAACCGTTGCTCACACGCGCGCGTGCTCGGCACGCGACGTTCCTCGCACGCGTGATTCGTAAATCGGAAAGCGCGCGGCGAGCTCCGCCACCTGTTTACGGACCTTCTGCTCCGTTTCCGCGTCCCCGACATGCTGCAGAATTTCCGCGATCCAAACGCCGATTTGTTCCATCTCGGCTTCCCGCATGCCGCGCGTCGTTACGGACGGGCTGCCTAAGCGGATTCCTCCGCCCTTCATCGGGGGCAGCGGATCGAACGGAATCGAATTCTTATTTACCGTGATTCCCGCGCGGTCCAGCGCCTTTTCCGCGTCGCTTCCGGTGATCCCGCGCGAGTGCACTTCCACCAGGAACACATGATTGTCCGTGCCGCCTGTCACAATCCGGAATCCAGTCTTCGCAATGGCCGCGGCCAGCGCTTTGGCGTTGGCCACCACCTGCTTCTGATATTCCTTGAAGCTCGGCTCCATCGCTTCCTTCAAACACACGGCCTTCGCCGCAATCGTGTGCACCAGCGGTCCGCCCTGCGTTCCGGGAAACGTCAGCTTGTCCAGTTCCTTCGCAAACGCTGCCTTGCACAGCACCAATCCTCCGCGCGGCCCGCGCAAGGTTTTGTGCGTCGTGGTCGAAACGATGTCCGCGTGCGGCACCGGGCTTGGATGCATTCCCGCCGCCACCAGCCCCGCAATGTGCGCCATATCGACGAAAAATAGCGCACCGACCGATTTCGCCGCTTTCGCAATCCTCTCGAAATCTATGATTCTCGAGTACGCGCTCGCCCCCGCCACGATCATCTTCGGCTTGTGTTCCTGCGCCAGCCTATCGATCTCTTGGTAATCGATCCGCTCATCCTCCTTTCGCACGCCGTAGGCGATGAACTTGTACATCCGCCCCGAAAAATTCAAAGGATGCCCGTGCGTCAGATGCCCGCCATGCGAAAGATTCATCCCCAGCACCACGTCGTCCTTCTGCAGGGTGGACATATACACCGCCACATTCGCTGAAGTCCCCGAATGCGCCTGTACGTTGGCGTGCTCCGCTCCAAACAGCTCCTTTGCCCGGTCAATCGCAAGCTGTTCGACTTCGTCCGCGTACTCGCACCCGCCGTAGTACCGCTTCCCCGGATACCCTTCCGCATACTTGTTCGTGAAAATCGAACCCATCGTCTCCAGCACCGCTTCCGAAACCAGGTTCTCCGAGGGAATCAGCTCCAGCCCGGTCGCCTCCCGTTGCGCCTCTTCGCGCAAAAGTTCCGCAATCTGCGGGTCCACCGCTTCCAGCGGCCTCTGCATCCGTTCGTTCGCTTCCGTAGTCATTTATGTAGTCCTATCAATTCAATGGCTCAGGGGAGATTCTCTCATTTCCGCAACAAGCTATCTTACCGCGCCCGCTCCGGTTCTGCGAACCAACTCCGCTACCCCGCTCATTGTTGCGGCGCGCCCGGCGGCATCGTCGACGGCACGGCTCTCTTGGTCATTTCCGTTCCGGCGATAATGGCGTTGCGGATCTGGCCAAAAAGATCCGTCAAAGTGTCCGGCGTGTGCGGGATCAAGATGGTGTTGCTGTGATCGTTCGCGGCGATGTCTTTCAAGGTGTCGAAATACTGCGTCATAAGCACAAGCTGCATGACGTCCTGCGGCGTCGAGCCCGGAACAGTCTTCGCGAAGTCTTCCACCGATTCTTTCAGGCCGGAGATGATGGCTTTGCGCTGATTCGCGATGCCTTCGCCTTGCAGGCGCTTTGATTCCGCCTCCGCTTCGGCCTGCTTGACGAGCAGCATTTTATTCGTTTCCGCGCGCGAGACCGTCGCCTCGCGTTCGCGCTGCGCGGCGTTGATGTCGTTCATCGCGGCTTTCACTTTTAGGTCCGGCACGATATCGGAGATCAGCACTTTCACGATCGAGTAGCCGTACTCCTTCATCGAAGCGTCCAGGTTGTCGCGCAAATCGTTGGCGATGGCTGCCTGATTCAGAAACGTATCGTCCAGCTTCATTTTCGGAACGTGTCCGAGCACCACGTTGTACACCATCGATTCAATCTGCTTCACCGGATCGGTCAGTTTGTAATACGCAGCTTCCACGGAATCCGGAATCACTTTGTACTGGATGGAAACCGGGATCTGCACGAACACGTTATCCTGGGTTTTCGTTTCGACCTTTACGTCGAACTGTTGCACCTTCATGCTCATGCGCCGCACCACCGCCTCGATGAACGGCGTCTTCCAATTCAGTCCCGGACCCGCAACGCGCGCGAACTTGCCGAGACGCTGCACGATCGCCACTTGCGAGGTCTCCACGGTGAAAAACGAACCGAGGACCGCCCCGAGTACAAAAACGACAACGACCACAACCAAGACGGAAATGAATAGGTCTATAGGGCTCATCTTTAAGCTCCTTGCTCGCTACAGATATAGCTTGAAGGGACCGCACCGCGTCGGCCTGGCAAGAACTTTCTCGGCCATCACGAGGTCGCCGACAGTCTTTCGTCAAAGCTCCAAATACCGGGATGGCGTCAATCTAACACGCTCCGCCCGCTCCGGTGTGCGATTGCTTGTGAATTTAGGTGCTACTCGTGGCCAAAGTGTGACCCCGCCAGGAACGGCCACGCGGTCAGCCCGCGTCAAAATGTTTTGCTTTGCCTTCGCAGCGGTTATAGTCTCCTCCGCGGATGCCAAGCATTCCTGCTACCCGCTTGTTCTAAGGAGTTTCGTCCGTGCCCCGTTTCCGTCGCGCCACCCTAACTTCGTTCCTTGTTCTATCCCTTGCCGGCCCGCTGCTTCTAGCTGGCTGTTCGACGCACAGAAGCGCGGAAGAGCATAAGCGCCAGTTGGATGTGGACAAAGTTTTCGCCGCCTATGACAAGCCCATCTCCCCCGGCTGCGCACTCGGCGTGATTCGCGACGGCAATTTCCTCTACAAACGCGGCTACGGCGAAGCCAGCCTCGAACTCGCCGTTCCCATCACTCCCGAATCCGTCTTCTACATGGGCAGCGTCTCGAAGCAATTCACTGCTGCCAGCGCCGTTCTCGCCGCCGAACAAGGCTATCTCTCGCTCGATGACAACGTCCGCAAATACATTCCCGAGCTTCCCTCCTACGGCAAACCCATCACGCTCCGCGAAATGCTTCATCACACGTCCGGCCTACGCGACATTTTCGGCTTGCTCCTTCTCGGCGGACGCAACGTCGAGGACATCCACACCACGCCCGAGCTCCTCGATCTAATCTCCCGCCAAAAAAATCTCAATTTCCCGCCGGGCGACGAATTTCTCTACAGCAACACGAACTATTTCCTCATGGGCGTGGTGATTCATCGCGCCACCGGCAAGCCGCTCTCTCAATTCGCCGAAGAAAATATCTTCAAGCCGCTCGGCATGACGCACACACGCTTCTACGACGACCGCACCGTCGTCGTTCCCGGCCGCGTCCCGGCCTATGAGCCGCGCGAAGGCGGCGGCTTCAGCGTCGATTGGTCCACCAATTTCGAAAAGGTTGGCGACGGCGGCCTGATGAGCAGCCTCGACGATCTCCTGCTCTGGGACCGAAATTTCTATGACGATAAATTGGGTAAAGGCACTCTGTTAAAGGAACTGCAAACGCAGGGTGTGCTCAACGACGGCAAAAAAATCGAATACGCTCTCGGCCTCGTCATCAGCTCCTATCGCGGCCTGCCCATCGTCGAGCACGGCGGCGCCCTTTTCGGCTATCGCACCGAAATCCTCCGCTTCCCCCAGCAAAAATTTTCCGTCGTCTGCCTGTGCAACGTAGGCACCAGCAATCCGCGCCGTTTAGCCAACGAGGTCGCGGACATCTATTTGCGTGAACAACTCTCTCCGGAAATTCCTGTAGCCATTTCCGCCCACGTCGATCCCCAGCCGTTCGCCGGGCAATATCGAAATCTGGAATCGCATGCCGTGCTGGAAGTTACAGCGAAAGACGGAGGCTTGGTTGTCGACGGCACACATTTCACACCGCTAGGCCCTGCTCATTTCGCCGCGAAAGGCGGCCCGGACCTGCTCTTCACTTCTTCCAACGCTGGCCCCATGCGCCTCACTGTCACCAGCGCGGACGCCCCGCCCCAAATCCTTGAAAAATTTCAGCCCGTCACGCCCACCGCCAAAGATCTCTCGCAATACGAAGGTGTCTTCACGAGCAGTGAACTTCAAGCCACCTACCGCTTCTCCGTCAAGGACGGCAAGCTCCTCTTAACCATGGGTTGGCAAACCCCCGCCGTCCTAATTCCCAGCGTGCGCGATGAATTCCAAGGCCCCTACGGTGCAACGGTAGTTTTCCGCCGCGACGCCGCCGGCCGCATCACCTCTTGCGACCTCTTCGCCGGCCGCGTCCGCAACATCGCCTTCACAAAAACTTCAAAGTAATTCTGTTTGCTTTCCCTGCTTCCGAAAGCAGAACGGCGTGAGTTCGACTCGCAACATCGAAGGCTGCTCTTTTCTCAAGAGAGCTAAATGTGGAAGCTTGCCCTCGCCGAGCCGGACGACTCCTTCGACTGACTCGATCGCGCTCTCGAGGCCGCAGCGTCCACCTCGCTTTTTTTCCATCGCTAGTCCATTCCTGCTGTTGTCGTTTTCCGTGCCTCACAAGAACTTCGCGCCCGTCCTACTTGCGGCTTCCGCCGTTGTAACTGATAATCTCACTATCGGTGTATCTCTTCGTCCGGCGATTGGCTGAATCCCATGAATTGCGTCCGGTGTCACACCCCTAACCCGGAAGGCCTCCCGAGCTGTTCAAACTGCGGCAGCCCGATTGAACCGCTCGACGCAGGTGCGACCATCGAGGTTTCTGCTTCTACCCCCATTCCGCCAGTTGCAGATTTTGGACCTCGTTACCAAGTCTTATCCCTTCTCGGAACCGGTGGCATGGGTAAAGTGTACAAAGCCCAGGACAAAGAACTTGATCGCACCATAGCCCTCAAGGTTCTCCGTCCGGAGCTCGTCGAAGATCCACTTTCACTCCAGCGTTTTAAGCAAGAGCTACTGCTCGCCAGCAAGATCTCCCATTCCAACATCCTTCGCATTCACGATCTGGGTGACTACCGCGGTATCAAGTTCATCTCCATGGCGTTTGTGGAGGGAGTAGATCTGCATCGCCTCCTGCTGAAGGAGAACCCTCTGCCGCTCGCGCGCAGCCTGAAGATCGCGCGGCAACTGTGCGAAGCTCTGGAGGCGGCGCATTCGGAAGGCGTGGTGCACCGCGACTTCAAGCCGCAGAACGTACTGGTAGGGAAGGACGACCACGCCTACGTATCGGACTTTGGCCTGGCCACATCGCTTGAGACCGCCAAGATGGGGATGACGCGGACGGGCGCAGTCGTGGGGACGCCTCGGTATATGTCGCCGGAGCAGGTCGAAGGAATCACGGTCGATAGTCGCAGCGACTTGTATTCGCTGGGGCTGGTGCTCTACGAGATGGTGGCGGGGGATATCCCGTTCGAGGGGGATTCCACCTGGCAGTTGATGTACCAGCGGGTAAGAGAGAAGCCTAAGGATCCTCGGCAAAAGAGGCCGGAAATTCCCGAATGGTTCTCGCGGATCATTCTCCACTGTCTTGAGCGGAAACCGGGAGATCGCTATCAGCATGCGCGAGAGATCCTTGCGGACATCGACTCTCACCACAGTCCTTCTCTGACGCGCAGTATTCAAATTAACTTGCCTCCGGTCGCCGTGAGATGGGGCCTCGCCGGGGGAGCGGCAGCGGTTTTACTCGTCGCCCTGTTTTTTGCCATTCCTGCGACGCGGCATCTGCTTTTTGGAGGGAAATCCACGGCAATGATCGAAAGAAGCGGATTGCCGCCGCTTGCGGAGGGCAAAATCATCGCCGTATTGCCGTTCCGCGTGCTGGGTAATGAGAACACCTACAACTACGTGGCCGAGGGTGTTGGCGAGGCTCTATCGGCCAAGCTGTTTCAGCTCAAAGAGGTGCGGCTCGCTTCGCCATCGGCTGCCTTATCGGCCAATAACCAGGATAAACCGCTGCCCCAGATCGCCAAAGAGCTCGGCGTGAACATGATTGTTCATGGCCTTGTGCAAGGTTCGGGCGATAAATTGCGGATCGTCGTAAATCTGGAAAATATGGAGAACAACAAGCTGGAATGGACCCAGGAATTTTCGGGCGTGGCCGGAGACCTGCTAACGATCGAGGACCAGATTTACGCCAAACTGGTGGAGGCGCTGAAAGCCAAGCCGGAGGGCGCGGAGCTGGCTGCCAGCGTGTCCCACCCGAGCGAAAATGTGGAAGCCTACGACCTCTATTTACGTGGTCGAATCGCCCTGCGCAGCCAGCAGGATACCAAGAATATTCAAGCCGCCATCGATTACTTCGAGCAGGCGCTGAAGAAGGACCCGCGATTTGCCCTCGCTTACACAGGAATCGCGGATGCCTCCCTTCTTATGTATGGCGAGACAAAGAACAGCTTCTGGTCGCAAAAATCCGTTTCAGCGGCGCAACAGGCGCTGGCTCTGAATCCTAATCTTCCGGAGGTCCACTTCGCATTGGGCGCGGTGTATTCGAGGACTGGCAAGAACGCCGAGGCGATTTCAGAATTGCAGCGTGCTCTGCAATTAGCGCCAAATTCCGACGAGGCCTATCGTCGTCTGGGATCCGCTCTCCTAAAAAGCGGGCACGGAACGGAAGCAATCCAGGCGCTTCAGAAGGCCGTCGACATTAATCCATACTATTGGGTGAATTTCAACGCGATGGGTATTGCCTATTCCCAATTGGGAGCTTATGACAAGGCTCTGGCCGCCTTGCGTCATATTATCGAACTGGATCCCGAAAATTCTTTCGGCTACTTGAATGTAGGCGCTGTTTATTTCATGCAAGGGAAGTATGAGGACTGTATTCCCTATTTTCAAAAGGCGTTGAAGCTCCAGCCCGACTATAAAACCTATTCGAATCTTGGAACTGCCTATTTTTATCTCAAGCGCTACAACGAGTCCGTGCCCATGTTTGAGAAAGCTGTCGAGATGGATCCCGACAACGCAAGATATGTTGGAAACCTGGCAGACGCCTATCGCTGGTCCGGCCAGCGCGATAAGGCCAATGTAACCTATGACAAAGCGATTTCTCTTGCTTACAAGCAATTGGAAGTGAACCCGCGCAATTCGGATACGATGGGCAGCCTTGCCTTGTACTATGCCAAGAAGGGAGATTCCGCGCAGGCCCTGAATTTCGCGCGTCGCGCAAGGTCAATTAACAAGGAAGACGTCGGACTGGTCTACATTCAGGCTGTGGTGGAGGCTCTCGCTGGCCACGCGGAGGATTCCTTGAAGACTCTTCGTGAAGCGCTTCGTCGTGGCTACGCGGTCGAAGAGGCTCAAAACGATCCGGAACTCGCCAGCCTCCAAAGTAGGCCGGAGTTCCCTAAACTCCTGGCGGAGTTTGAGAAACACAATTAGATGCTCATCCCTGCGGAGCGGACGCTTTTTTTGAAAGCAACAGGGCTGCTAATCCAATCAAAAGCATGAGGATCGTTGCGGGTTCGGGAGTAGTAATTACAGTTTGAGAGAGCGTAATGTCGACTGTGCTGCCGAAGCCCGGGTCGAAAAGCAAACTGTAGGTCGAGCCGGGATCGATGCTATAGATCTCCGTTAGATCTTCAAACGTGCAGGAAGTCGGAGAAGACACCACGGCGGTATTCAACGGAGCGTCATCGCCGAGCGCGCAGCTGATTGCTCCGGTGAAGGGGCTAGTCACATTCACCACGAGCGTGTCGAGAGTCGGTGATCCCGCAATGTCGTTTGTAAAGTCGACGAGACAGTTAGTATCGACACCAGTGAAGGATTGGGTCAAGGATGTCTCGTCCCAGGTCTGACAGCTCCCCATTCCCCCCAAGGTGATTTGGGGGTCACCGGTTCCGTCGGCATAAGTGGCAGTTACGCTGACGCATAGAAAGGCCCCCAACGCCAGTACAAGTTTCGTTTTCATGAGCAACCCCCGTTGTTACATTTGGCCTCGCAATCCAGTTTCCACGACTTGTCTGGCTCCTGTTTTTCTAAACTTCTGAGGCTAAAGCGGTTAGCAAAAGGCTCGAGACTAAGGAAGCTCATCATGGTAAGAATCTTGCAAAGGTTTACATATTTTTTTCCCAAAGATGGCTCGATCCAGGATGAGTACTACTGCATTTGCGAGCCCGCTGGGCCTCTCTCCTCAGACGCTCCAGCATACACTCCGTCCCGCTCCCTGCCTGTTCCCAGAGCCTATGCGCAGCAATCGACCGCGGGCAAAAGCTTAACTGCTGTTTTTCCCTGCCCCGGGTGGTCGCGCTTTAACTCTTGGGCCACCTGCCCTTCGCGCTCTGGCCTCTTGTAAACGGCGGGTCACTCCTCTCCGTCTCCCCGGCTATTGTCGGCGTGCCGCATCCCTTAGGTTTTGATGGGCGCGGGTGTTTACGTTCCCTCGCTGGCCGTTTTGCGCTTGCCGTTCGACGCCTCCAAACCGCCGTTCAACCCCCGATTTCGACCATTCCATGCAAATGAATTGACCCCCCGGTAATCCCGCTGCTACCATTCCCCATGTTTCGCCCGCAAAAGCCATCTCGCTGGCCCGACCCCCACGCTGACTCCCTCGGATCCTTTACCTCCTTTGCGTCCTCTGCCTCCTTTACCTCACTCCCCTCCGCCTCGCTCCGCCTGCTCTCTCCCACTGCCGATTTTGTGCAAACCGAGAGCAAACAACTCCCTATGTTTTCATGCTCTTACAAATGCCTAAGTTTCCAACCCCTTTGTTTTCTATCTCTTATAAATGCCCCGGGGGGCGTCGATACACTCCGCTGCCCTCGTGGGTGGTGCCCTGATGTGGAGTGCGGGAGCCCTGCTCCCGCTTTTGCGAGTGATTCCGCGGCAAAAGCCCTTCCTTTCCGCGCACCACGCATGCGTGAGACTCATCCGGGCGCGTTCTGGTCGCCGATTCAAGAGTACCCAACCGAAATTAGGACACTATCCTGCCGTGCATTCTCTGTTTTTCTGCGGTCCTCAGGCGTTAAAATGCTTCCGCATTCAGCGAAAGATTCAGCGAAAGGGCGAGCAGCGAACATGAAGTCGCTCCCTCAGTTCTTTTTTGCTCCAGAAACCGGCCCGGGCGCCATCCTGCTGATCCGTATTCCCGTAGGACTGATTTTTTTCACCCAGGGAATCCTCAAATTCTCCGACCCGCACATGGGCGTTCAGCGTTTTGCCAGAATTGGGTTTCCGCATCCGCACCTCACGGCGCTCTTCGTTGGATTTTTCGAAATCGCCTGCGGCCTGCTTGTTCTGGCCGGATTTCTCACGCGCATTGCCGCTTTCCCTCTCTTGATTGTCATCAGCACCGCGATCTCCACGACGAAAATTCCGGAACTGTTTCGCCCCGCCCAGGGTTTCTGGTTTGCGGTGAGCGACGCCCGCACCGATTTTGCAATGTTCTGCTGCCTCATTTTCTTGATTGCCGAAGGCCCGGGAGTGTTGTCTTTGGACTCGCGCCGGCCTGCCCTTAACTCGCAAGGAGAATCCCACGAATAATCATCCGGAATCGCGCCGTCACTTTCTAAAAACCACCGGCTTCGCCGCCGGAGCGCTCCTGCTTTCTCCGAAGTCCGCTCCTTCTCAACCTGAAGCGCTCGCACAAAGCAACGTCTCCGTCGCAGGTCCAAGCGAATCCATCGCCGCCGATTACGCGCTCCACATTAAAAATTCTCCCATTGAGGTGGCGCCGAATCGCATCCTCTCGGCCACGACCTATGACGGCCAATTTCCCGGCCCCCTCCTTCGCTTCAAGGAGGGCCAGCAAGTCACCATCGACATTTACAACGACACGGACACTCCGGAGCAGCTCCACTGGCACGGCCAGCAAGTTCCCGTCGACGTCGACGGCGCTTCCGAAGAGGGCACTCCCTACATTCCCGCCCGCGGCAAGCGCCGCATCGCCTTTTTTCCAAAGCCCGCGGGCTTTCGCTTCTATCACACGCACCTTCGCGCCGGCTCCGATCTTTATGCCGGCCAATACAGCGGCGAAGTCGGACCCGTCTACATCGAGCCGCGCCGCGAACCGGGAAACTACGACCGCGAAATCTTTCTCGTTCTGAAAGAATTCGAGCCAACCTTCAGCCGTGGCGGCGACATGGCCCAGGATTTCCTTTCTCCTTCAGCTCCCAACAAAACTCTCCAGGAAACGGGCGAGGCCGCCATGAAAGCCTCGCTCGCCAAAGGCATGCCGCACGGCTACGAAGTCGGCTACGGCTCCTTCACCATCAATGGCCGCATGCTCGGCCACGGCGAGCCTATCCGCGTGAAGCGAGGCGAGCGCGTCCTCTTTCACATCCTAAACGGCAGCGCCACGGAAATTCGCAGCCTCGCTCTGCCCGGCCATAGCTTTGAAGTCGTCGCGCTCGATGGAAATCCCGTGCCAACTCCCACAAAGGTTCCTGTGTTATGGCTCGGCACCGCCGAACGCATCTCCGCCATCGTCGAAATGAATCATCCCGGCATCTGGATTCTGGGCGATCTCGATAACGACGACCGTTCGCACGGCATGGGCATCGTCATCGAATACGCCGGGCGCGCCGGCAAAGCGCAATGGATGGCGCCGCGGGCATTTCGCTGGGACTACACGCGCTTCGGAAAGTCCGGCGCCGTCGCGGCCGCGCCGGACGAAACGTTTGACATGACCATCGCCAAGGAAAACGCCGCCGAAGAAGGATTCAATCGCTGGACCATCAATGGCGTCGCGTATCCGATGACCGAAGGCATCGTCCCCGCGTCTTTTCATCTGCAACAGGGCAAGCGCTATCGCATCCGCCTGCACAACGCCAGCGACGACATTCATCCCATCCATCTGCACCGTCACAGTTTTGAGCTTGCCAATCTCGCCGGAAAACCCACCGCCGGAGTTAGGAAAGATGTCTTGATGCTCGGCGGCTATCAGGAAGCCGAAGTCGATTTTGTCGCCGACGATCCCGGCTTCACACTTTTCCATTGCCACCAGCAACTGCACATGGATTTTGGGTTTATGACGCTCTTCGATTATGTCTAGCCGCTGCCGGCGGCGCGGAGAAGGGAAGAAGAGAAGGAGGGAAGCTGGAGAAACTCGGCGGGCCACTAGCGAAAAGCGGTGTTGCCACCCAGGCCACACATTCTTCGGCGATGCTTGCGGCAGAACTTCCGCGCGGCGATCATACTTTTTGGCGTCCCGCGAACTCCTGCCGGCTGCAAGGTCGGTGGCGACGGCTACGCGTCTCTTTCGCGGACGATTCCTGGCGTCAAACTCGTTTGAGGTGGCCCCGTGGTTTTCACCAGGGAAGAGATCTTTGCCGTCGCTGCAAGTGACGGGACATCTGCCAGCATGGCCTTCGCGCTCCGCCTCCTCGCGGTCAAGAAGCAGACGCCGCCAGCACCCGCATCCCTGGTGCGGCCGTGAATTTTCCGCCAGCGTTGCGCATAGCGGGCGGTGCGGATCGCGCGCCGTCCGAACTCGGCACGCCGAACGAAGCAAGTCGCACAGCGCCTGCGGGGACTCAGCTGACCGGTGGCCGACTCATCCTTCTTCTTGCAATCCTGCTTGCCGTCGGAACCGTGGTTCTCTATGCCCCAGCGCTCCGGAATGGCTTTGTCAACTTTGACGACACGGATTACGTGACGCAAAACGTGCACGTCTTGCAAGGGCTTTCCTGGGCAAACCTCAAATGGGCGTTCGGCACGGATAATCCGGCGGCGAATTGGCATCCCCTGACGTGGATTTCGCTCATGCTGGATGTGCAACTCTTTCGCGCCAATCCAGCGGGATATCACCTGACCAATGTCGTGTTGCAAGCGCTGAACGTCGTGCTGCTTTTTTTGCTGCTGGAGATGGCCACTCACTTCCCCTTGCGCAGCGCAGCCGCGGCCGCTCTTTTCGCGCTCCATCCGTTGAACGTGGAATCCATCGCATGGATCACGGAGCGAAAGGCGGTCCTTTCCCTGTTTTTTATGTTGCTCGCGCTGTGGGCGTACGGCTGGTACGTACGCAAACCGGGGGTGGGACGATATCTTGGGGTGGCGCTGTTTTTTGCCTTGGCGCTGATGTCCAAGATACTGGTGATTACGCTTCCTTTTGCTTTGTTGCTGCTGGATTATTGGCCGCTGCGCAGGCTCCCCGATATCCGGGAGCCCGGCGGGAAGCGCGAGTTCCTATCCACCTTTCTTACGCTGCTGGCAGAGAAGATTCCTCTGCTTCTGATGTCGGCGGCGGCTGGCTGGATGCAAATCTACATGAACGGCAAAAACGGCGTCCTAGCCGTGGCGATGCCGTTCAGTTGGCGCTTAAAAAACGCCCTTTATTCGTATGTAGCATATCTCGGCAAGGCGATCTGGCCTTCCCGATTAGCGGTTTTTTATCCTCATCCGGAAAACTCGCTGGCTTTGTGGAAAGTAATCGTCGCCGCTCTACTGCTTTTGGGCATCAGCGCGATCGTCTGGCGCTTTCGAGAAAGAAAGTATTTGCTGATGGGCTGGCTCTGGTATTTGGGAACGATGGTGCCGATGATCGGGATTGTGCAATCGGGGCGGCAGGGAATGGCCGACCGGTTCATGTATATCCCCATGATCGGATTACTTGTAGCCGCCGTATGGCTCGCAGGCGAATGGGCTTCACGCCTGCATGTGCAGCAAGGAATTGCCGTAGCTTTATTCGTCCTGTTGATTTCCCCCTATGTGTACCAAACGCGAAAACAGATTGCCTATTGGCGGGACAGCTTCACACTTTTTTCGCATACCCTCGAGGTAACGAGCAACAATGGGATCGCTGAAAATAATTTTGGAGTGGCTCTTCTGGAGAGGGGGCAGCCGGAGCTCGCGGAGGCACATTTCGAGTCCGCGGTCCGCTTGGTCCCGGACCTCGCGTCCGCTCATTACAATCTCGCTGTCCTGCTGCAGCGTCAGAACCAGGCGGCGCGGGCTGCCCAGGAGTATGGCTTGGCCATAACGGATTCACCGAAGTCCGTCGAAGCGGGGCAGGCACACAACAATCTGGGGTTCCTCTATCTAGGGTCGAAGAATTACACGGCGGCGTTGCCGCAATTCAACGCCGCGATCGCGCTCAACCCAAACGAGCAAAATAGCCATGTGGGGCGAGGGATGATCGAAATGGCATCCTGGAATTACAACGCAGCCGTCGAAGATTTTTCGCGAGCTGCCGCAATCTCCCCTTCACCGATAGCGTGTTTTTGGCTGGGGCGGGCACTGGAGAGCGAGGGCGACTTTTCTCGAGCCGAGAATGCGTACGCAGCCGCATTGCAATTGGCGCCTGGAATGACGGACGCGCGGATCCGGCTGGAAGCCGTTCGTGGCAAAAGCGGAGAACCTCGGTGATTGGCTTGGATTCGGAAGTCCAAGCTAAACAAACCCGCGGGGCCAAGCAGATAAGGTGCGATCCTGAACTGCTAAGCGCGTTTGTCGCGCGGATCCTGTAGCCAAGAAAATGCTTACAACCAAAACAAAAGTAGCGTTGGCCGCTCTCGCCTATAAATTCGTCGCTGCCGGGCGCGCGGTGGCCGGCAAGAACGACTGCGCCACCGTTCGGCGGCGAGGCCTTACGTGGCGCCTGGATCTGGCAGAAGGGATCGACTTCTCGATTTATTTGTTGGGCGCATTTGAGCGCTCGACCGTGATTGCCCTCGAGAAGCTGGTCAAACCCGGCGATGTGGTGTTTGACATAGGGGCCAACATTGGCGCGCATACTCTGGGATTGGCACGCAGCGTTGGACCCACGGGACGAGTCTTCGCCTTTGAGCCAACGGATTTTGCCTTCGACAAACTGAAACACAACCTGGCCCTGAATCCCGAACTGCAGAAGCGTACCTATCCAAGGCAAGTTCTGTTGGCCGCATCAGTTGCCGGGGAGGTTCCCAAGGAAATCTTCGCGAGCTGGCCGCTTGAGAAAGACGACACCGTGCATCCGAAGCACCGCGGCCGACTGGTTGCGACGCGAAACGCGACGGTGGATACGCTCGACCGCGTCGTCGAGCGCGAAGACATTGAGCGCTTGAATGTCATTAAGATCGACGTCGACGGCCACGAATTGCCGGTGCTGGAGGGCGGACTCGGAACTCTGAATAGGTTTCGGCCCCTTTTACTGATGGAAATGTCGCCTTACGTGCACGCGGAAGAACACAACAGCTTCGTTGCGCTCGTGGCACTTCTCAGGGACGCCGGCTATTCGATCGAGCAGGCAGGCACGCGGGCTCCGCTTCCGCTAAACGCGAGCGAACTCGAGTCATTCATTCCGGATGGGGCAAGCGTCAACGTGATTGCACGGCCAAAGGAAAAGCGCGGCCTCGCGCAATAGCCGGGCGTGTGAAAAGCCCTCCAGCAAACGCAGCGAAATCCCTGAACCTAAGCGGCGACCGGACATTCTGAAATCCAGCACGCCAGAGGAAAGAACAAACCAACGGATGGCACCGCGGTGGGTGCTACGCCGTAGGGCTAACCTGCCGTGGGCTCCAAACCGTTCGGCCTTTTTTTGCGAATGCCCATTTTGATGCACACGAGACCGACCCAGGTCATTTTCAAAAGTTGCAGGCCGTGGCGGAAACGCTGGATGTTGGTTTCGCCGTAGGTTCGCGCGAGGTAGCGAACGGGCACGTCCACGGTGCCCAGGGCCAATTCGGCTGCGGGAAACAAGAGCTCGAAATCGCCAAAGGGATCGAATTCACCGAAATCCTTACGCCAGGCGACCATGCGTTCGTAATCGTGCCTGGTGAGCAGCTTTGTGCCGCACAGTGAATCGCCCAGGCGAACATCCAGAACCGCGCTGAGCATTTTTGCGAAAAAGATATTCCCGAGGCGGTTTAGGAAGCGCATTGCTTGCCCTTCCATGGGATAGACCAACCGCGAGCCATTGATGAAATCGCCGTGGCCCTGATCGTAGGCATAGGCGAAACGCGAGAGCATTTCCGGAGGCATGGTGAGATCCGCATCGAGAATCACGAGCAAGTCTTCGCGGGCGTGCGCGAAGCCGAGGCGCACGGCGTCGGCTTTGCCTTTGCCGGTTTGTTGCACGGCGAGGATGCGGAACTGGTCGCGGTAGAGAGTGGATACGCGGAGAATTTCTTCCCAGGTGCCGTCGGTGGAGTGACCTTCGACAAAAATAATCTCCGCCTCGCGCCCGAGATCCGGAAAGCGCTTGAGCGCATTTTCGATATTGCCGCGTTCGTTGCGGGCGGGGATGACGCAGGAGATGCCCTGTTTCGGGGCAGGCACCAAGGGGCGAAGGACGACGACCGACGCCAAATTCAGCCACCGTGCCAGAGGCACCAGCGGCATAAGCCGATTGATGGCCGTTCCGAGGCCCAACATTTTCCATGGACAGTAGACGACGAGACGGTGGCGCACGATCTCGAAGCCTGCGACCTTCGCGATGTTTTGAAGATCGACGCGGGTGATAAAGGTGCTGGGAAGATCGCCCTTGCGAATGCCGAAGCGATTCGCGAGGTAATAAGCCCAGCGCAAGTAGGGATTGTAGAGGACGACAACGAGGCGGGAGGTGCGAGCGAGTTTTTCCTTCAGATGAAGGAGGAGAGCTTGGATGTCAAAGTCGTGGTTGAAAGCGCCATTGATGAGAATCGCGGTGCGCTTGTCGAGCTCGTGGGTCAGGTCGGGGAAAGGGTCGTTCTTGCCGACAGTCTCTTTGCGGGGCGCGTCGATCGTAGCGAGAAGGCGGCCGCTGTCGTCGTCGCGCGGCAGCCATTGAATGAGGCGATCGTAGTAGCGCGTGAGCGAGGAAATTTCCGCGGCAAGAAACGCGTTAACGTATTCGCGCCAGCCGGAAGCCGCGGGGGCGGCAACCTCTTGCGGCGGCTTCGGAACAGTTTCCGTCGAAATTTCGGGCTGCATCTCGGTCAACTGAGCCATCCAAAACGTTGTACCACGTTTCTACTGCGACCGAAGAGCGATCGCGGGGCAGGCGGCGAGCAGGTAATCATTTAGGGTGACTGGTGATTGGTGACTGGTGGCTGCCGCCGTCAGGGAGATGACGGCGGCAGTGCACAGGGCGTGCCGGCGCGTATTCGTTAACGAGATTCCGAGGATTTGGAAGCGCCGATTTGGCGAAGTTTAGAGCTGGCGAGTCTGGCTTCGTCAGAATCGGGATAATCGCGGATGACTTCGCGGAGCTCGCGAACGCCGGCTGTTTTCTGGCCGAGAGCGAGGAGTGCCAGCCCTTTCTTAACGCGCGCCGAGGGGATTTTGAAGCTGTTCGGATAGTTCTGGATAACTTTGTTGTATTGGGCGATGGCGTCGCGATAATTCTTCTTCAAAGCGGCGATTTCGCCGAGATAGAACTGCGCATTCGAGGCTAGTTCCGTGCCGGGATAGTATTTGATGTATTCCTGGAATTCTTGCTTCGAGAGATCGTAGTTTCCGGCGGTGATATCCCGGTAAGCCGAGGAGTACAGAACATCGGCGGCGGGCATGGAGGGAGAAGCGGCTGGTTGCGAAACAGGCGCACCTGGCGCACCTGACGCGGCGGCGGCCGGCGGAGGGGGGGCGCTCGCCGCGAGCTTGGCGTCGATGCTTTGGATGGAACTTTGCAGGTCGACGAGTTGCTGATTGAGTTTGCCGATGTGCGCGTTGACATCGGCGATGTTGTCCGAGATGGCCTGCACGGAGCCGGTGAGGTTGTCAAAGCGGGAGCCGGCGTTGGCTTGAGCATCCTGCACCGACTTTTGCATCGCCCCCATGAGAGTGCTAAGGCGGTTGGAGGAATCGAGGGTTTGCTGAAGCATGGTTTTCACGACGCCCTGATTTTGGTCCACGGAATTTTGCATGCTGCGCTGCCCCTGCAGGAGCAAACCCACGTCGTTTTGAATATCGATGATTTCCTTGGCGACGGCTTCGACCGGCTGAGGGCCGACGAGAGAACCAAGGAGAGCGCCGGCCAACACGGCTGCGCCGCCCCAGAGCAGATTTCGATAACGCACAGAACACCTCCATGACGATGAAGATCGAGAATTTTTTCGCCCCGGAATTGCGTGCCGGGAGAGGCCCAAGTTTGCCGGGGCATAGCCGCATTCTCTCTTGAACAAACGCGGCTTGCTAGAGACAAATTCTTAAGCCGAGGGAGGGGCCTTCGTTGACACGCTGGGGCGCGTCCGATACGCTTTTGAGTTTACCCAGGCTGAGTTACGCCGCCGAGGAGAACGGACAGACCGCCGCATGGCCGAAGAAAAACTGCCGACACGCGCACAGGATTTTTCCGAATGGTACAACCAACTGGTATTGAAGGCGCAGCTTGCCGACTACGCGCCGGTGCGTGGGTGCATGATCGTGCGGCCCTACGGCTGGGCGCTGTGGGAGAACATGCAGGCGGCGCTGGACAGACGGTTCAAGGCGACGGGGCACCAAAACGTGGCGTTTCCGCTGCTCATTCCGCGGAGTTTTATCGATAAAGAGAAGCACCACGTCGAGGGATTTTCGCCGGAGCTGGCGGTGGTGACGATCGGCGGAGGAGAAAAGTTGGCGGAGGCGCTGGTGATCCGGCCGACCTCGGAAACGATCATCGGGCACATGTGGTCGAAGTGGATTCAGTCGTACCGCGACTTGCCGGTGCTGATGAACCAATGGAACAGCGTGGTGCGCTGGGAATTGCGGACGAAACTGTTTCTGCGGACGCTGGAATTTTACTGGCAAGAGGGCCACACGGCGCACGCCACGCGGGAAGAAGCGGAAATCGAGACGCGGCAGATGCTGGACATTTACACGGATTTTGCCGTGAACGACGCGGCGATTCCCGTGATTGCCGGGAAAAAATCGGATGCGGAAAAATTCGCGGGCGCGGACGTAACGTTTTCGATTGAAGGAATGATGGGCGACGGGAAGGCGCTGCAATCGGGGACTTCGCATTTCCTGGGACAGAATTTTGCGCAGGCGTTCGAAGTGCGGTATCTGGACCAGGGCGGGCAGTTGCAGCATTGCTGGACGACTTCGTGGGGACTTTCGACGCGGGTGATTGGCGCGATCATCATGGTGCACGGAGACGACCAGGGGTTGGTGCTGCCGCCGAAGCTGGCGCCGTATCAGGTGGTGGTCGTGCCGATCTACAAGACGGATGAAGAGAAGGCGCTGGTCATGGACACGGCGCGGAAGCTGAAGGCGGAGTTGGCGGCCGCGAACGTGCGGGTGACTCTGGACGAGCGCGAAGGAGCGAGTCCGGGCTGGAAATTCAACGACTGGGAGATGCGCGGCGTGCCGCTGCGCGTGGAGCTAGGGCCGAAAGATGTGGCGAAGGCGGCGGCGGTGCTGGCGAGGCGGGACCGTCCTGGGAGAGAGGGGAAGGTCAGCGCGCCGCTGGCGGGAATGACGCAGACGATCGAGAAATTGCTGGCGGAAATTCAGCAAGCGCTGCACGACAAGGCCCTGGCCTTCCGCAAAGCGAATACGCACGACGCGAAAACGTACGAGGAGCTGAAGAAAGCCGTGGAAATGGGCTTTGCGTATTCGGGCTGGTGCGGAAGTGCCGAGTGCGAAGCGAAGATTAAGGAAGAAACGCGCGCGACCATGCGGTGCATTCCGATCGACCAAACGCTGGGCGAGGGGAATGCGCGGGCGAGCGGCTCGGGGACATGCGTTTACTGCGGTAAAGCGGCGCCCGAGCGGGCGATTTTTGCGCGGGCGTACTGAACATCTCGACGGAAGAGAATCTACCCCTGTACGAACGCCCCGTGGCTTTCCGGGAACATGCGGCGCGGCAAATTCTCGACACCTCCCGCCCCGAGTGCTAGCGTTATTGTTGAAATAGCAACTGAAAACCTGCCGCGCGATGCCGCGCATAGGTGCGGTGTTGGCGGCGCCCGGAGAGGACCCTCGTGAATTTCCTCGGCAAACCCAAGCGGATTTCGATGAGACGCAACGAGGCGCAGCACGGCGGAGGCAGGCTGAAAGCCCTGTTCTTTATGGCCGTTTTGGTGATCGGTGTGTATGTGGCGTTCAAGACCGTGCCGGCTTTCGTATCGGAATATGAGCTGAGCGACAAGATGCAAGAACAGGCGCGGTTTGCGGTGGTCAATCGCTACTCGGAAGATCAGATAAAGGACATCATCTTCAAAGAAATTCAGGACCTGGACATACCGGCGACGCGGGACCAGATCCAGGTGAGCGCGACGCAGCAGGTAGTAAAGATCTCAGTGGACTACACGGTACCGGTCGACCTCTTTTTCTACAGCACGCAAATCCATTTTTCGCCTTCCAGTGAAGACAAATCAATCATGTAGGGGTTCTGTTTTTCCCGTGCGCATGGGTGATTACGGGCTAGAAAGTTCGGCGCGGCTCGCAGCGGCTGGGGCGACACGTTTGCGCCGATTCGCCGGTGTCAGGCCAGCGCTCGGATTACTGGGCGGATTGCCGCTTGGGGCGGTGCAGGCAACGTCTCAGGGGCGAACTCCGTCTTTCTTAGTGACAGGTGTTGCGAGACAATAGAAGCATCAGCCCCGGGAGCCATCGTTGCGCATTCGGATTCGAAAGGGATTTTTCACATCCGCGCTGGGTTTGACGATTCTGGGAATCGTCTTCGCCGGGTTCCTCACCGCCGGGGGAGTTTTCACTTATTTCTACATTAAATATTCGCGCATGATCGATGCGCGGCTCTCCGGAAAAATATTCCAAAACACAACGCAGATTTTTTCCGCGCCGGAATATGTTTCGGTGGGAGAAGCGTGGGGGCCGCAGGATCTGGCCACGTATTTGACCCGCGTCGGCTATCGTCCCGAGGACGACGAGAACGCGCCGGGCGAATTCACGGTGGAAGGCGAGACGGTCGATGTGCGGCCATCAAAGCTGTCGTACTTTGGCGGTTCGAACGCGCTGGAGGTGAAATTCAGCGGGAAAACGATTCGCTCGATCCGGCCGCTGGCGGGCGGGGCTGGTGAGGATAAGGCGCAAATCGAGCCGGAGCTGATCACGAATTTATTCGATAGCGCGCGGGAGAAGCGGCGGCCGGTGCATTACGACGATTTGCCGCCGATGCTGGTGCACGCGATTCTTTCGGCGGAGGACAAGCGTTTTTTCGATCACGGAGGATTCGATTTTATTCGCATAGCCGGGGCGGCGTGGGCGGATGTCCGGCACAATTCGTCGCACTACCAGGGCGCGAGCACGATCACGATGCAAGTGGCGCGCACGTTTTTTCTATCGACCGACCGGACCTGGCGGCGGAAGCTTTCCGAAGCGATGATTTCCATCGAGCTGGAGCAGCGATTCAACAAGCAGCAGATTTTCGAGCTGTACGCGAACAACGTGTATCTGGGGAACCGCGGGAGCTTCGGGATACGGGGCTTTTCCGAAGCGAGCGTGGCGTATTTCGGGAAGGACATGAGGCAACTCTCGATCGGGGAGTGCGCGTACCTGGCGGGAATCATTCGCGCGCCGAATTATTATTCGTCGGCGGACCGGCGTCCGGAACGAGGGGCGCAGGCGCGGGACCGCGTCCTGGCGCAGATGCTGGAAAACAAGTACATCACCGAGGAACAACTCGAGGAAGCGAAGAAAGAGCCGCTGAAAATCGTACGCACGCTGGGATCGGGGAGCGAAGCGCCGTACTTCGTGGATATGGTGAAGGACCATCTGCTGGACAAATTCTCGGAGAGCGAGCTGCTGAGCCAGAACTTCCGCGTGTACACGACGCTGGATCCGGAGTTGCAGCGGGCAGCGTCGGCGGCGGTGGACGCCGGAGTGAAGAACGTCGATCTGTTGCTGGCGAAGAGATACGCGAAATGGCGGAAAGAAGCGGCGAAGAAAGGAAGCACCGAGCCGGTCCCGGAAGTGCAGATCGCGCTGGTGGCAATTGATCCCCACACCGGGGAAATAAAGGCGGTGGTCGGAGGGCGCGACTACGGGCAAAGCCAGCTCAACCATGCGCTGGCGCACCGGCAGCCGGGATCGGTGTTCAAGCCGTTCGTGTACGCGGCGGCGTTCGATAACGCCGTGGATGGCGTGCAGCCGATCATCACGCCGGCGACAACGGTGGACGACGAACCCACAACGTTCGAATTCGATGGCAAGGAATACACGCCGAACAACTACGGCGAGAAATTCATGGGGCACGTGACGGTGCGGCAGGCGCTGACGAATTCGCTCAACGTGGCCACCGTGAAAGTGGCCGAGATGATCGGATACGGGCGCGTGGTGCAAATCGCGCGGCAGATGGGGCTGGGCACGAATATTCAGGCCACGCCCGCGGTGGCGCTGGGCGCGTATGAGATGACGCCGATTGAAGTGGCAGCAGGGTATACGGCGTTTGCCGACGGCGGCGTGCGCGCGGAACCGGAATTCCTGCATAGCGTGGTGAGCGCGGACGGAACGGTGGTGGAAAAATTTACGCCGGTGACGCACCTGGTACTCGACCCGCGCGTGGCGTACCTGGTTACGAGCGTGCTCGAAGATGTGATCAACAAGGGCACGGGGGCGGAAGTGCGAGCGCGGGGTTTCACGCTGCCCGCCGCCGGAAAGACGGGGACTTCACGCGACGGCTGGTTTGCGGGATACACTTCGAATCTGCTGACCGTGGTGTGGATCGGGTTTGACGACAATCGCGACCTGGGATTGACGGGAGGCGCCACGGCGGGGCCTGTTTGGGCGGACTTCATGATGCGGGCTACGGCGCTTCCCGAGTATCGTGACGTCAAGGATTTCGCCATGCCGGACGGGGTGCAGTCCGTGCTGATCGATCCCGAATCTCAGCAGCTAGCCACGCCGAACTGCCCCACGACGGAGCAAGAGGTTTTCATCGCCGGGTCAGCTCCGACGCAATTCTGCGAGTTGCACGGCGGGAGCGGAGCGGTTTCCGCGACGGGATCCTGGCTCTCGCATATTTTTGGAGGCGGCCAGCCGAAGCAGCCGCAAACAGATGCGGCGGGAAAGCCCATAACCCCTTACGATGCGAATCGGCCGCCCAATGCGTCGGGCCAAGGGGCCCCTGGCCTAACGCCCGCCTCGGCGGCGGACCCCAACGCCGCGGACCCCAATGCACCCCCCGAAGAAAAGAAAAAGAACCCTTTACAGAAAATATTTGGTATCTTTGGGGGCAAGAAGAAGGACCCCGACAAGGCCAAGCCTAAGCCGGAGAAGGGAGACTCGCCATGACTCTCGTAAGAGTGGCGGTTCCAGTCAGTATTCTCCTTCTAAGTCTGTCGATTCCCGCCGCAGGACAAACACTCGAAGCAACTCGATCGATGGTGATGGCACCCGGTGTAGCGCAAGTGCCCTCGCCGCAAGACCCAGTGATCGTCGTGCATCCGCAACTGAGCGACGAGCAGATGGGCGATCTGTACATGATTCGGAAGCAGTATCGCGAGGCTGCGGGAATGTTCAAGAAGCTCTCGGATGAGAATCCGAGAAATCCCGTGTACCTCAACAAGCTGGGCATCGCGCTGCACCAGCAAGAGGCGCTGGGTCTGGCGCTGAAGTATTACCAGCGGGCCGTCAAGGTCGATCCGCGGTACGCGGACGCGCAAAACAACGTGGGGACGATTTGGTATCAGCGCAAGAAATACCGCAAAGCCATAAAGGCCTACGAAAAAGCCATCAAAATGCGGGACGACATGGCGGTGCTCTACAGCAATCTGGGCTACGCTTATTTCGGCGACCGGAAATATGAGGAAGCGATCTCCTCGTTCCGGCACGCCTTGACGCTTGATCCACTCCTTTTCGAACACAACGGCTCGCGCGACGGGTCGGTTTTGCAAGACCGCTCGGTGGAAGACCGCGGACGGTTCGACTATATGCTGGCAAAATCTTTTGCCGAGGCCGGCGACCTGGGGCGCTGTATCCATTACCTGCGCAAAGCCAAGGACGAAGGATATAAAGAGTTCTCGGATATCAAGAAAGATCCGGCCTTTAGCTCGGCGCTGAAGAATCCTGAGATTCAGGCATTGCTGGCGCCGAAACCCGCGGAACCCGCGCCTTTGTAGTCCGGCATCAGGCTCGCGGAGCAATTCGCAAAACAAGAGGTTTTTTGGGTGTCGCGGTCTTAGTGTGAATTGTTATCTTCCGGCGCTTCGCTTCTTCGAAAACATCGGAAATGCGAGCTGGTTATCTTCCTTCCTTTTCCTCGCGGGGCCAGTATCTAAATCATCGCTCTTCTGGCGCTTGTGCCCGGTGCAGTTCAGCGCCTCTGCTACAATGATGCAAGCATGAAACGATATTTTTTCTCGGCGCGTTTGCTGGTGCTCTATGGGACGATCGCGGCCGCCGCTGTACCTTCCTGCGCTCTTGCTCGACAAACTCTTGCGGATTTGCCGGCCACTTCCTCGACGGACTTGAAAGCTTCGGCGGGGGCTTCGAAAAGTGCAGCCGACGCAGTCCAGCAGGGGATTTATCTGGTTTTCCCGTTCGATAATGATGGCGCTTCCCCAAGCCTGGACTGGCTGGGCGAGGGGCTGGAGGAACTGACGATTCAGCGGCTCTCCGCGGCCGGACAACAGGTGTATTCGCACGAGGGGCGCACGGAAGAACTGGATCGCTCCGGGCTGCCGCCTGCGGCACGCTTGAGCCGGGCTTCGATGCTGCGCGTCGCGCAGAATATGGACGCCGATTTCGTGATTTTTGGCAGATTTACATCTGATGGACAAGCCTTGACGATCGAGTCGCGCATTTTGCGCATCAGCCCGATCCGTTTGCTTCCGCCGGTCCGCGTCACAGGCCCGCTGGACTCGCTGATGGAGCTTCATCTCAAAATGCTTTGGCAATTGCTTTCCGCCAACGACCACGCCTACCCGCAAAGCCTGGAAGAATTCTCGAAAACGCAGCGGCCCCTGCGGCTCGATGCGTTCGAACACTACATTCGAGGATTGCTCTCGAGCGATGACGATGTGCGGCTGCGCGAACTGCGGGAAGCCGCGCAGCTCGAGCCCGAATGGCCCGATCCGGATTTCGCGATTGGCGACGCCTACTACTCCCGGAGGGATTGCGATTCGGCGCTGCCGTGGTTTGCCAAAGTTCCGAAATCGCACGACCATTACGCGGAAGCTCAATTCTCGACCGGCGTGTGCAAACTGCTGATGAATCAGCCGGACCGAGCCGAGGAAGTCTTCACCTCTTTGCAGGAATTCTTGAAGAGCAACATGGTATCCGGCGCGGAGCTGCCCGAACTCCTGAATAATCTGGCGCTTGCGCTTGCCCGCGACGGGAAAACACCCGCGGCCATGGCAGACCTTCGCCGCGCGACGGAGCTTGATCCCGATGAGGACGATTACCCGTTCAACCTGGGCTTGCTGGCGCTGGAGACGAAAGATTACGCCGGAGCCGCGGATGCGTTTCGCGACGCGTCCGGCCGCGAGCCGGATAACCCGGAAAACCGGGCATGGATGATTTTCTCGCTTGAGAAGGCCGGCAAAAAAACGGAAGCGGACGAGGAGCGGGACACTGCCGCGGAAACGTTCGGGCCGGACGCTCTTCCTGAGGTACATTTCGACGCGAAGAAAGACACGTTGGACCATTTGGAGCGCGTCAACACAGAGATGGATACGACCGCGCTGCGTCTGGAGATTGTGCCGGCGGGTAATTCGGCGAACGCAGCCGCGGCCGCGGATACGCCTTCGGCGCACGTACGCCGCGGCCGGCAAGAACTCTCGGCGGGACGCGTGGACGCGGCGGAGAGCGAATTTCGCGCGGCGCTGGCCGCCGATGCGGGGAGCGCCTCCGCGCACAATGGGCTTGCGGAGATTTACAGGCGGCGCGGCCAGCTGGATGACTCCGCAAAAGAGCTTCAAGCTTCTCTCGAGATACGCGATTCCGCTGTGGTCCGCACCACGCTCGCGCGAGTCTATCTCGAGGAAAAGAAACCGGACCTGGCCCGGACGGAAGTGGAGCGCGCGCTGAAACTTGCGCCGAAGTACGCGGATGCGAAAGAATTGCTGCAAAACTTGCAAAAAGTGAAGCCTTCGGGAGGCGCACAATGAGCGCTCGTCGCTTGGTGCAATGGCTCGGCGGCTCGAGGAGCTTCGCGGCCCGGGCACTCCCTTTTTTCTGTCTGGCGTGTGCCGCGGTTGTTTTTCTTTCGCTTCCTTCCGCCACGGCCGACGAGCATGCCGGCAATCCGCAAGTGCTGCGCCTTGATCTCGATCGCGAAGTGGAGCCCGTGCTGGCAACCTACATCGACGAGGGGATCGAGGACGCGGCGAATCGCCACGCGGCGCTGGTTCTGATCACCATGGACACGCCGGGCGGGTTGAGCGATTCCATGACGGACATCATCCAGCACATTTTAAGCTCGCCAGTGCCGGTGGCCGTTTACGTCTGGCCCACGGGCGCGCGCGGCGCTTCGGCTGGTTTCTTCATCCTGCTCTCCGCGGATATAGCGGCCATGGCTCCGGGCACGCACACGGGCGCTGCGTCTCCAGTGCTGGCCATCGGAGGATGGGAACTGCAGGTGGACGAAACCATGCGCAAAAAAATTATGAACGACGCGCTGGCTTTCCTGCGCAGTTATACGGCGAAACGCGGCCGCAACGTAACGCTGGCGGAGACCGCGGTGACGGATGCGAAGGCGTTCACGGATCAGGAAGCGCTCGATGGAAAGCTGATCGACCTGATTGCTTCCTCGCCCGAAGATCTCCTGCACCAATTGGATGGCCGTACGATCACGCGCTTCGACGGCACGAAAACCGTCCTTTCGCTCAAGGGCGCGACAATGGTTCCCTTCGAACTCTCCGGCCGCCAAAAGTTTCTTGCTCGCATCGTCGAGCCGGACGTTTTCTTCGTGCTTCTGCTGGTGGGTGTGCTCGGGCTGTACACGGAATTCACGCATCCCGGGATGATCGCGCCGGGCGTGATTGGCGGCATCTGCGCCGTGCTGGCGCTTTATGCAATGCACTTTTTGCCGGTAAATTTCGCGGGCGTGCTGCTGATTCTGCTGGCGCTTGCCCTATTCATCCTGGAGGCGAAGTTCACCAGCCACGGCGTTCTTGCGTTCGGCGGCATCGTATCGATGCTGCTGGGCGCGATGTTTCTAATTCGCTCGCCGCTGACCGCCGGAGGAGTGAGCCTCGGAGTTGCGCTCGCCGCGACTTTGCCATTTGCGCTGATTACCGTCTTCCTGATGCGGTTGGTGCTGCGCTCGCGCACGTGGAAAATGACGACCGGAAAGGAGGAATTAGTCGGCGAGCAGGGGATTGCCATTTCCGGCTTGGCCGCCGGCGCGGAGGGCATGATCCGCGTGCACGGCGAACTTTGGAGCGCCATTTCTCCCCAAGCCGTTGCGCAAGGGAGGTCCGTGCGCGTGCGCAGCGTCGAGGGTTTGAAGCTGCACGTCGAGCCGGAGGAAGCATCGGCTGCGGAAAACAAGTAGAATGCGTTGGCGCAGAGGAGGGTAGACATGGAGATCAGTCTTCTTGGCTTGGCGGTCATTGCCGGATTTTTTCTGATCTGGTTTTGGAATTCGCTCTACATCATCAAGGAATGGGAGCGCGGCGTGGTGCTGCGGCTGGGACGCTTGCTGCCGACGGCCAAAGGTGCGGGCCTGAACCTGGTATTTTGGCCGATTGAAACGCTTTATCGCATCAACTTGAGACTCGAGACGCTGGACGTTCCGCCGCAGGACATCATCACGCGGGACAACGTTTCGGTAAAAGTAAACGCGGTGTGCTACTTCCGCGTCGTGGATGCGAACTTGGCGCTTTCGCAAGTGCAGAATTATCAGTACGCGACGTCGCAGCTTGCGCAGACGACACTGCGAAGCGTGGTTGGGCAGTTCGAACTGGATGAGATTCTTTCGCAGCGCGACAAGGTGAACGGCAAACTGCAGATTATCCTCGACCAGGACACCGAGCCGTGGGGCATCAAGGTTTCCAAAGTGGAAGTAAAACAGGTGGACATCCCCGAGCAGATGCAGCGCGCCATCGCCAGGCAGGCCGAAGCGGAGCGCGAACGCCGCGCGAAAGTGATTCACGCCCAGGGCGAATTCGAAGCTTCGCAAAAACTTGCCGACGCCGCGAAAGTTCTCGAGACGCAATCCTCGGCGATTCAACTTCGCTATCTGCAGACTTTGACCGAGATAGGTGTCGAAAAGAACACAACGATTGTTTTCCCCCTGCCCATCGATATCATTAATAGTTGGGTTCAAGCCTTAGGGGGATCGAAAAAGTAAGAATGGCTTCTGGAGGAAAACGAGGGAGCGCCGGAGAGCGGGTGCTCGAGGGGCGGCACGTCATCGGCTTGTTCATGCTGATGCTGCTGTTTTCGGGCTTGTTCTTCACGCTCGGCTTCGTGATGGGGCGCAATCAGTATGACGGGCAAGTGCGCGCGGCGACGAATTTGCGCGGAATCACCGACACGGATGTGCAGCCGAAGGAAGAAGTTGCGACGAAACCTGTCAGGAAAAAATCTTCATCCGAGCCGAAGACCGATACAGACACACCGTCCATTTCCGAAAACGAGTTTTACCATGCCGTCGAATCCAGCAAGCCCGACGATCATTTGAGGCCGGTGGCGAACGCCGCGCCGGTCGCAGCGGCGGGTAAGCCAGCCAGCTCGATGCGGCCTTCGCCCACGGCTCCCAGGACAAGTCCTGGAGCGCCTCTTAGCGCAAACGGAGGCGTAGACTTGCAAGTGACCGCGGTCACGAAGAGAGCTGATGCGCTGGCACTGGCAAATTCGTTGCGAAAGAAAAAGTTCCCGGCATTCGTGCAAACGATGCAGGGAGACAAGTATTACCACGTGCTGGTCGGACCCTATGCCGACCAGAAAGCAATCGACAACGCCCGGAAGGGCCTCGAGTTGGCCGGGTTCAAACAGGCCATCGTGAAGCGCTAATGCCCGGCCGTCCGTGGCTCGCCTACTTTCGCCCGCATCCCGGAAGTGAAACTCCATCATGGATGAGGCTTCTCATCGCCGCGGTTTCCGGCGCGGCACTCTCTCTTTCCTACACTGGCTTTTACCTCGGCATTTATTCCTGGGTGTGCGTGGGAGTGCTGGTGATTGCGCTCTTCGGCGCTCGTCCGCTTGTCGCATTTGCCTGCGGCTTCTTGCATGGATTGTGCTTTGTGCTGACGTCCGTTCCGTGGATCGCCAAAGTGCTCGCCGTGCACGGCGGTCTTTCGCCCGCGGGCGGCTGGGGAATTTTGCTGCTTATCGGTTCGGTCTGGGCCGCGGCGAATGGAGTGGTCACCTGGGCCATCCATCGTCTTTCGCTGCGCAGCATTACGCTCGCTTGCATCGGCACGCCGTTTCTGTGGGTTTCGCTGGAAATGTATCGAACGTGGCTGCCGGAAGTCAGTTTTCCATGGAATCTATTGGGCTACCCCGCCTCGGCGAATATTGCTTTGGTGCAGATCACCACGATTACCGGAATCTACGGATTGTCCTTTGTCGTTGCGGCGTTCAACGCGCTGCTTGCGTGGTGCGACGCCGCTACGACGCAGCCTCCAAGACGGCGCCTGGCGGCCCTAATCGGTGCCACGGCGCTGGTGCTCCTGGTGATGGGCGCCGGCCCTCGCTTCGTCCCGAACGCCGTGGCCAATCACACAGCTCGAGCCGTACAGCTCAATTTTCCGGAAGCCGATGAGTATCCGGTCGATTGGTTCACAGCGAACACTTCCGACATGGAGCAGATTCAGCGCCTGAGCCTCGCGCCTTCCGATCATCATCCGGATTTGCTGGTGTGGCCGGAAGCACCGGCGCCGTTTTCCTACCAGGATGTGCGATTCGCGCGGCTGGCCACGGATTTGGCGATTCAGTTTAGGCATCCGTTCATCGTCGGCGTCATCGAGTGGAAGCCGCAAACCGTATCCACCGGAGGAACGCGCCATATCATCCTGGAGCCGT
The DNA here is from genome assembly GCA_963715795.1 of uncultured Acidobacteriota bacterium. Classification (GTDB taxonomy): domain Bacteria; phylum Acidobacteriota; class Terriglobia; order Acidiferrales; family UBA7541; genus Acidiferrum. The sequence goes on from OY970275.1 coordinate 436,058, forward strand.
ACAACAGCGCGCTGATGTTCGACGCGCAGGGACGCCGCGTTTTTTCTTACGATAAAATTCACCTCGTTCCGTTCGGAGAGTACGAGCCGTTTCCGCTCATTCATCGCGTGGTGGCGAATGTTTCCAGCGAAGTCGGCGGATTTCGCAAGGGCACCAGCTATGCCGTCGGACGCTTTGCAAACGGCTATACCTTCAGTGTTTTCATTTGCTACGAAGCCATTTATCCCGGCGAAATTCGCCGTTTCGCGGATAACGGCGCGCAGCTTTTCGTAAACATCTCGAATGACGGCTGGTTTGGGCATTCCGACGCCGCCGAGCAGCACTTGCGCATGGCGCGCGTTCGCGCCGTGGAAAATCGCCGCTGGATCGTGCGCGCGACGAACAGCGGCATCACCGCCTCGATCGATCCCTACGGCCGCATCTACCGCCCGCTGCCGAGAGACGTGCGCGCCGCGGCCGATCTGCCGTATGACTTTCGAACGAACAAGACGATCTACACGCGCTTCGGCGATTGGTTCGCCTGGCTCTGCGTACTGGTTTCAGTTATTCTAGTTACAGTGTTCTGGAAGCCGGCAAAACTGGAGCCGGCGAAGTAAAGAACTGAACAGGCAGAGCAGCAAAAACACTAACAGAAAAAAATCTCCAAAGACTGGCGACACGAATGATTCTTGAAGATCTGCAGCACCGCTACGAACTGCTGAAACCCCGCATTTCTCTCGTGCGGAGCTATCTTTGACGCCCCGCAATACCGCGAACGCCTGAAATCCCTCGAAGCGCAGGTTGCCCGCCCCGATTTCTGGAATAACCAGGAAGCGGCGCAAGCCGTCCTGCGCGACCGCAAGCGCGCCGAAGAGCAAATTTCCGCTGACGAAAAACTCACCTCGATTTCCGGCGATGTCGAGACGTACATCGGCCTCGCGGGAGAGGAGACGAACGCCGAACAGCGCAATGATCTTCTGAAAGACCTCGACCGCGAGCTGACCGCCGCGGAAAGCTATGTCGGCGAACTCGAAACCAAGACACTTCTCTCCGGCGAAACTGATCATCTCAACGCCATTATGACCATCAAGCCCGGCGCCGGCGGCACCGAATCGCAGGATTGGGCCTCGATCCTTCTTCGCATGTATCTGCGCTGGGCCGAACGCAAAGGGATGAACGCCACCGTGATCGACGAAACGCCCGGCGAAGAAGCGGGCATCAAATCCGCCACCATTCAGTTTGTCGGGGAAAACGCCTACGGCTTGCTTGCTGGAGAAACCGGGGTGCATCGCCTCGTGCGCATTTCGCCGTTCGATCAAGCGGCGCGGCGCCACACTTCCTTCGCCTCGGTCTTCGTGATTCCTGAAATTGACGATCGCATCGAAATCAACATTCGTCCGGAAGATCTGCGTGTAGATACATTCCGATCCGGCGGCAAGGGCGGCCAGAACGTAAACAAAGTCGAGACCGCGGTTCGCATCACCCACATACCAACCAACATCGTCGTTGGCTGCCAGGCGGAGCGCAGCCAGCACAAGAACCGCGAAATTGCGATGAAGATGCTCCGCTCGCGCTTGTACGACCTCGAAATTCAAAAGCGCCAGGCCCACACCGACAAGCTGGACGAGACCAAGCTGGACATCTCCTTCGGCAGCCAGATTCGCTCTTATGTAATGCAGCCTTACCGCATGATCAAGGATCACCGCACCAAGTTTAGCGCCGGAGATGTGGACCGGGTCTTGGACGGCGACATCGACCCCTTCATTCGCTCCTACCTGATGGCTAAGAAGACCAAGGGAACGCTGGATGTTCAGCCCGAAGATGACGAAGATGCGGCCTAGAGTTATCCAGAAATGGTATATTCCTTCCCTTCAAACCAGTTCTCTCGCCAATCGCTGCCTTCCTAACGCATTTGAATTCAATGCGTTGACTCTCAACTTACGGGGTGCTAACTTTGGAAGGATACAAGCAGAACACGATAGCTTGGAAGTGTGTGGGAGCGGCCTGCCTGCCCCAAATTGACAAGGAGAGTTTGTCTTGAGCGAAGCCTTACGCAATTTTCTATTTACGTCGGAATCTGTCACCGAGGGTCATCCCGACAAAATCGCCGACCAAATTTCCGACGCCGTGCTCGATGAAGTGATGAAGCAGGATTCCAAGGGCCGCGTGGCCTGCGAAACGCTCGTCACCACCGGCCTTGCCGTGGTCGCCGGCGAAATCACCACCAGCGCCATCGTCGATTACGACACTCTGGTTCGCGACACGATCCGGGGGGTCGGCTACACCCGCGCGAAGTACGGTTTCGATGCCGACACCTGCGCGGTCATGTGCACCGTTAAGCGCCAATCGCCGGACATCGCCATGGGCGTCGATACCGGTGGCGCCGGAGACCAGGGCCTGATGTTCGGTTTCGCGTGCGACGAAACCGCCGAACTGATGCCCATGCCCATCCAGCTTGCCCACCGCCTCACCCAGCGCCTCACCGATATTCGCAAGGCCAATAAAGTCGATTTTCTGCGTCCCGATGGCAAATCCCAAGTCACCATCGAATATCGCGATGGCCGCCCCGCTCGCGTCGATTGCGTGGTCATCTCCACGCAGCACGGCGAGAAGGTTTCCAATGCCGATCTTCGCGATGCCATCGTTGAGCATGTGATTCGTCCGATCATTCCCCAGGCCATGCTCGACGGCAAGACCAAGTTCCACATTAATCCCACCGGCCGCTTCGTCATCGGCGGACCCATGGGCGACGCGGGTTTGACCGGCCGCAAAATTATCGTCGACACGTATGGCGGCTACAGCCGCCACGGCGGTGGCGCTTTCTCCGGCAAGGATCCCTCGAAGGTGGATCGCTCCGCTTGCTACATGGCTCGCTATATCGCCAAGAATTTGGTTTCTGCGGGTCTCGCGCGCAAGGCGGAAGTTCAGCTCGCCTACGCCATCGGAGTAGCCGAGCCCGTCTCCGTCATGGCGGAGACCTTCGGTACGGCCACAATTTCCGAAGAAAAGATTACGTCGCTCATTCGCGAATACTTTACTCTCACGCCCAAGGGCATCATCGAGACGCTCGATCTTCGCCGTCCGATCTATAAAGACACTGCCGCTTACGGCCATTTCGGACGCAGCGGCGCGGGCTTCACTTGGGAGCGCACCGACCGTGCGGATGTTCTGCGCAAAGCCGCCGGCCTCGGAGTGGCGGCCACCGTCGAAGCTGTCGCGCACCGCTAAACGTATTTGGAAAGACCGGCCCCAGCGCCGGCAAATGGTTTCATCCTGCGCGAAGTCCCTTCGTTGCGCAAACCTCGGAGTAAGGAGAATGAGTGTGGCTACAGCAGAACTAAAAAAGGGTGACGTCAAGGATATCGCGCTCGCCGATGCCGGCAAGCGCAAAATCGAGTGGGCGCATCAGCAAATGCCCGTGCTCGAATCGATTCGGAAACGCTTCATCAAGGAGCAGCCGCTCAAGGGCTTGCGAATCTCTGCGTGTTTGCATGTGACCAGCGAGACCGCCAACTTAATGATCACTTTGCGCGACGGCGGCGCGGACGCGGTTCTTTGCGCCTCGAATCCGCTCTCGACGCAGGACGAAGTCGCGGCCTCGTTGAATCGCGACTACAACATTCCGACGTACGCAATCAAAGGCGAAGACAACGAGACCTATTATTCGCACTTGCGCGCGGCTCTCGAACATAAGCCGCAATTTACGATGGACGACGGCGCCGACCTGGTCACTATGCTGCTCACCAAGCGCACCGACCTGGTTGCGAATGTCATCGCCGGAACCGAAGAGACCACCACGGGCGTCATCCGCCTGCGCGCTATGGCCAAGGACGGCACGCTGAAGTATCCGGTGATCGCCGTCAACAACGCGCAGACCAAGCATTTCTTCGACAACCGTTATGGCACCGGGCAGTCCACGCTTGATGGCGTGATTCGCGCCACCAATCTGCTCATCGCCGGGCTCAAAGTCGTCGTCGCGGGCTACGGCTGGTGCGGCCGCGGTATCGCCATGCGCGCCAAGGGCCACGGCGCCGACGTCATCATCACCGAGATCGATCCCACCAAGGGCATCGAAGCCGTGATGGATGGATTCCGCGTAATGCCTATGGCCGAAGCTGCCAAGCAGGGCGATGTTTTCATCACCGTCACCGGCAACAAGAACGTGATTCGCAGCGAGCACTTTGAAACCATGAAAAGCGGGGCGGTGGTTTGCAACTCCGGACACTTCAACGTCGAGATCGATATTCCCGCTCTCGAACGCTTGTCTTCCGGCAAGCGCGAAGCTCGCCCGCTGGTGGACGAATATCTGCTGAAAGATGGCCGCAAGATTTATCTTCTCGGCGAGGGCCGCCTCGTCAATCTCGCAACTGCGGAAGGACACCCGGCTGCGGTCATGGACATGAGCTTTGCCAATCAGGCGCTTTCCGCCGAATACCTGCGCCAGCACCACAAAGATCTGAAGCCGCAGGTTTACGTCGTGCCCGAAGATCTCGACAAGGAAATCGCCCGCCTCAAGCTCGACAGCATGGGCCACAAGCTCGACAAGCTGACTGCCGAGCAGGAACACTATCTGGCCTCCTGGCAAGAAGGAACGTAGTAGGACAGACACTCTTGTCTGTCTCTTGTCTTTGAAGAGGGGCGCTCTAACCTGCGCCCCTTTTTCTTGTAAACTTATTTCGGATACTTCTGGATCGCTTTCATGTGGGATCTCTGCAGCAACGCGCTCGACACCGCCCGCCTTCGCGGCGCCACGTATGCCGATGTTCGCGTTATGCATCTGCGCCAGCGGGATTTGACCACGAAAAACGGCCAGGTCGGCACGCTGGCGCAATCCGAATCGATCGGCATCGGCATTCGCGCGCTCGCCAATGGCGCGTGGGGATTTGCGTCGACCGACCGCCTCACCCGCGAGGGCGTTTCCGCATGCGCTGCGCAAGCTGTCTCCATCGCCAAGGCTTCGGCGCTCGCGAAACGCGGCGATGTCGCCATGGTCGAGGAAGCGGCCTACATCGATAGCTGGCAAAGTCCCTTTCGCAAGGATCCGTTCGAAATACCGCTGGAAACTCAGCTCGCTTTGCTGCTCGCCGCCGACGCCGAGATGCAACGCGTCGAGGGCGTTACGCTCACCGAAACCGGAATGCAATTTCGCAAGATGGATTCCTGGTTCGCGTCGAGCATCGGCTCACGCATTCATCAGGCGAAAATGATCACCGGCTGCGGCATCGCCGCCACCTCTTTCCAGGGCGACGATATTCAGAAGCGCTCCTACCCGAACAGTTTTGGGGGACAGCACGCGCTCGAAGGTTACGAGCTCGTCGAATCGCTCGAACTCTTGAAACATGCCACTCGCGTGGGCGAAGAGGCCGCAGCGCTGCATTCCGCCGCGCAATGCCCGGAGAAAACCGGCACGCTGATTCTTGGCGGCAGCCAGCTCGGTCTGCAAATTCACGAATCCGTCGGCCATCCCATCGAGCTCGATCGCGTTCTCGGCCAGGAAGCAAATTTCGCCGGCACAAGTTTTCTCACCCTCGATCAGCTCAACAAGCTCCGCTATGGCTCCGATATTGTGAACGTCGTCGCCGACGCCCGCCTCGAGCACGGCCCCGGCCTCGGCACTTTTGCCTACGACGACGAAGGCGTACCCGCGCAGTGCACCGACATCATCAAAGACGGCCAGTTCCGCGGCTATCTCTCCAATCGCGAAACCGCACATCTCATCGGCCTAAAGCGCTCTTCCGGCACCATGCGCACGGAAAGCTGGAATCGTCTCCCCATCATTCGCATGACCAACATCAGCCTCAAGCCCGGCGCCTGGGATTTCGACAACTTGATCGCCGACACCGACAACGCCATTCTCATGGAAACGAACCGCTCCTGGTCCATCGACGATCGCCGCTACCAGTTTCAGTTCTCCACGGAAATGGGCTGGGAAATCAAGGGCGGCAAAAAAACGCGTATGCTCAAAAATCCCAGCTACAGCGGCATCACCACCGAATTCTGGAATTCCTGCGACGCCATCTGCTCGCGCGATCATTGGACGCTCTGGGGCACGCCCAACTGCGGCAAAGGCCAGCCCATGCAGACCATGGGCACCGGTCACGGCGCAGCCCCGGCGCGCTTCCGCAACGTGAAAATCGGCTCGGCGTTTTCAAACCAATGAGCACGCCACGAAAATCCTCCAAATCGGCCGCAGGGAAAAACGCCGCGGCATCCTCGCAGCTTCTTCCCGAACGCGAACTTCTCCGGATCATCGAAACGGTGCTCCGCCTCGCCAAGTCCACCGGCGCCGAGGAAACCGAAGTGCACGTCGACGAAACCGCCGAATCGCTCACGCGCTTTGCCAACAACGCCATCCACCAAAACGTCGCCGAGCGCAGCCTCAATGTGTCCATTCGCACCGTGGTGGACAGCCGCACCGCCCGCGCGACCACGAATCGCGTCGACGAAGATTCGCTTCGCGCCGCCATCGAAGCCTCTCTCTCCCTTGCCCACAGCCAGCCGAAAGACCCGCATCTCCTTCCGTTGCCCGGCAAACAGCGCTATCGCAAGGTAAATCGCTTCGTGAAGGACACCGCCGCGCTCACGCCTGAAGATCGCGCCCGCGCCGTCCGCCGCGCGTGCGATCTGGCCATCCAGAACGGCCAAGTGGCTGCGGGCATTTTCGCCAGCGGCTTGCAGCAATCCGCTCTCGGCAATTCGCGCGGTCTCTTCGCCGCTTATCGCGAAACGCACGCCGAATTCTCCATCACCATGCAGGAATCTCCCGCGGCAAGCTGGGCCAAGGCCAACGCTGCCAGCGTCCGCGCCTTCGATCCCCAAAAACTTGCCCAGCGCGCCACCGAAAAAGCCCACGTGGCCGTGGACGCCCGCGAACTCGCCCCCGGCCGCTACACCGTCATCCTCGAGCCCGCCGCCGTCCTCGATCTCGTCGGTTTTCTCTTTTACGATTTTGCCGCTACCGCTCTCGACGACAAACGCTCCTGCCTTAACGACCGCATGGGCACGCAGCTCTTCGGCAAGAACATCTCCATCACTGACAACGCCTATCATCCCCTCCAGCTCGGCGCACCTTTCGACGGCGAAGGCATGCCGCGCCAGCGCGTTCTGCTCGTCGATCGCGGCGTGCCAAAAAATCTCGTCTACGCCCGCAGCACCGCCAAAGCCGCCCGCAAAAAGCCCACCGGCCACGGTTTCGCCCTCCCCAACGAATACGGCGAAGCCCCCATGAATCTCGTTTTCGCCGGCGGCGATTCCTCGCTCGAAAAAATGGTCGCCTCCACCGACCGCGGCCTCCTCGTCACCCGCCTCTGGTACATCCGCGAAGTTGACCCCTACGAAAAGGTCATGACCGGCATGACCCGCGACGGCCTCTTCCTCGTCGAAAAGGGCAAAGTCGCCTCCGCTGTCCGCAATTTCCGCTTCAATCAATCCATTCTCGAGATGCTCCGCAACGTCGAACACCTCGGCCCCGCTGTCCGCGCCACCGGCGAAGAAGCCTTCGAAATGGTCGTTCCCGCGATGAAGGTCCGCGATTTTCACTTTTCCGAAGTCACAAAGTTTTAATAATCCACGGCTTAGAATCTCCCGTCCCACAAAATCGATTTGATAAATGCAAATTCTGCGTTGTACATATCCGCCCTCCCGGCTTAATAACTGGATATGAACCGACGGTGCGCGCCAGCCCTGAGCGTTCGGCACCCGAACTGGGGCCATCCCGACCACGACGCCTGTGGCACGGGCTTCGTCGCGCGCCTCGGCAGCCCCCCCAGCCATGACATTGTCAACATTGCCCTTACGGCCCTCGAACGCCTGACCCACCGCGGCGGCGTGGACGCCGACGGCGCCAGCGGCGACGGCGCTGGCCTGCTGACCTCCCTCCCCGAGCGATTTTTCCGTGCCCGCGCGCAGGAGCAGGGTATAGACCTGCCCGAGGTTTTCGGCCTCGGCTTCGCCTTTTTCCCGCAAGCCTCCTCCGCCGACGCGCGTGCCGCCGTCGAAGCTGCCGCCGATACCGAGCGCCTTCGCATTCTCGGCTGGCGACGCGTGCCCACAAATACAAATTCCCTCGGCAGCCGCGCCTTCGAGACCATGCCCGAAATCTGGCAGTTCTTCGTCGCGCCCTTTCACCCGTCGCGCGGCATCGCCCGTTTCGAGTGGCGCCTCGCTCTGCTCCGCAAGCGCGCCGAATCGCTTCTACCCGAGCGCTGCTATCTCTGCTCGCTCTCTTCGCGCACCGTCGTCTATAAAGGCCTGCTCACGCCCTGGCAATTCCCCCAATTTTACGAAGATTTGCGCGACGTCACTTTTGCCACCAGCTTCGCTATCTTTCACCAGCGCTACTCCACAAACACACAGCCCTCCTGGCATCTCGCTCAGCCGTTCCGCCACGTCGCGCACAACGGCGAAATCAATACCATCGTCTCGAATCGCCGCTGGCTCCGCGCCAAGCAACATGAACTCCGCACACGCTTGGCCGTCGGCTCGTGGTTCACTCCTCTCGAAGCCAACGTCAGCGATTCCGCCAGCTTCGATAACGCCTTCGAGCTGAAATTGCTCGAAGGCTTCGCGCCCGACGAAGCCATGCTCTCGCTCGTCCCTCCCGCGTTTGAAAACGATCCGCTTCTCTCGCGGGACATTCGCGCCGCGCTCACTTCGCTCTCCCAGCAAAACGAGCCGTGGGACGGACCCGCCGCTCTCATCTTTTCCGATGGCCAGTTTGTCGGCGCAAAACTCGACCGCAACGGCCTACGCCCTTTGCGCTACACGCTCACGCACGACGGGCTGCTTATCGCTGGCTCCGAAACCGGTTTGATTGACCTCGAAGAATCGCGCATCGCCGAACGCCAGCGCCTTGGCCCCGGCGAAATGATCCTCGCAAATCCCGCCACCGGCCTTTTCCTCCGCTGGCGCGAAATCTTGAAGCGCCTGGCGATGCACCAATCGCGCCAAGCGATTCCCTCCGTCCGGCATCTCGCTTTTTCCGGCGCACAGCAGCCTTCTCCTTCCGCCGAGCCCAAGCGCATTGCCGCCGCCGCCGGTTGGACCGAAGACCAGTTCAAAACGCTTTTCTCCGCTCTCACTCACGGCAAAGAAGCGGATTGGAGCATGGGCGACAACGCTCCGCCCGCGTTCCTTTCCGTTCTCGCGCGCACGCTCTGGGATTACTGCAAGCAGCGCTTCGCCCAGGTCACCAATCCTCCGATCGATCCTCTGCGCGAGACCCACGTCATGTCGCTCGACGTGCATCTCAAAAATGGCGTCACTCTTCCCAATCCTTTGCTCAGCGCCGGTCAGCTCGCCGAGCTTTCCGAACTCTTTGCTCCTGTTCATCGCATTGAAATGACTTTCTCTTCCGCCCTGGGAGTCCCGGGCGCACGCTGCAGTTTTGCTCAGCTATCTTCTACCCCTCTGAGTAGCGGCGGACGCCCGGGCCTCCTCCTCCTTTCCGATCGCGGCATCAACGCCGAAAAGGCTGCGCTTCCCGCGCTCCTCGCCACCGCCGCTGTCTGGAAAGCGATGGTTCGCGAAGGTTTGTGGGATGTGCCCCTCATAGTCGAATCCGCGCAAGTGTTTGACACGCATCACGTCGCGCTCCTCGTCGCCGCTGGCGCGAGCGCCGTCGTGCCCTATCTCGCGGACGATTTTGCGGAATCGCTCGAGCCCGAAGGAGCCATCCGCATGCGCGCTGCTGTCACGGCCGGCCTTCGCAAAGTTCTCGCGCGCATGGGCGTTTCCACGCTCGCGAGCTATCGCAACAGCCATCTTTTTGAAATCGTCGGTCTCTCCGCGGATCTTTGCGCCGAATTCTTTGAAGACGCCGCCGATTATCCCGGCTCGAAAACGCTCGACGATCTTTTCGCCGATTATCTGCGCATGCACACCGCGGCCTTCTCTTCGCAATCCGCCGAGCTCGGCGATGCCGGTCTCTACCGCTTCCGCAAAGGCGCGGAGCTTCACGCCACTTCTCCGGAAGTGGTTCGCCGCATGCACGCCCACGTCCGCGCGCCCGAGGCCGGCCACTACTCTGCCTTCGAGGAATTGACCGACCACCAGGGCCCCGTTTTTCTGCGCGATTTGCTCGAAACCGTTCCCGGCACTCCTGTGCCCGTCGAGGAAGTCGAATCCGTCAGCACCATTCTTCGCCGCTTCAGCACGCAGGCCATGTCTCTCGGTTCGCTCGGCCCCGAAGCGCATCGCACGCTCGCTCTCGGCATGAACATGATCGGCGGCCGCAGCAACACCGGCGAAGGCGGCGAGGATCCCAACACCTACCGTTTCGAGCCCGCCGCCGCGAACAAAATCAAGCAAGTCGCCTCCGCCCGTTTCGGCGTCACCGCGGATTACCTCATTCACGCCGAAGAGCTCGAAATCAAAATGGCGCAAGGCTCCAAGCCCGGCGAAGGCGGCCAGCTTCCCGCTCGCAAAGTCACCGAATACATCGCGCGCATCCGCCACGCCACTCCCGGCACGCCGCTCATTTCGCCGCCGCCGCATCACGATATTTACAGCATCGAAGACCTCGCGCAGCTCATTCACGACCTGCGCGCTGTGAATCCCGCAGCGCGCATCGGCGTCAAGCTTGTCTCCGGCGCAGGCGTCGGCATCATCGCCGCGGGTGTCGCCAAAGCGGGCGCGGACGTCATCACCATCAGCGGCCACAACGGCGGCACGGGCTCTTCGCCCCTCACCTCCATCAAAAATACCGGCCTGCCCTGGGAAATTGGTTTGCGCGAAACGCATGACACCCTGGTTCGCGCGGGCCTGCGCTCGCGCGTCTCGCTCCGTGTCGATGGCGGCCTCAAATTTGCCCGCGACATTATCGTCGGCGCTCTTTTTGGTGCCGATGAATTCGGTTTCGGCACGGCTGCGCTCCTTGCCATCGGCTGCGTCATGGCTCGCCAGTGCCATCTCAATACCTGCCCTGTCGGCATCGCCACGCAGGATGAAAAATTGCGCACCCGCTTTGCCGGAAAGCCCGAAATGGTCGCAGCCTATTTTCGCTCTCTCGCCGAAGAAGTTCGCAATCGTCTCGCGCAGCTCGGTGTCCGCTCTCTCAGCGATCTCACCGGCTGGTACGACCGCCTAAGCGCGCGCTCCGGCGTGGATCCGCTCCTGATCGTGCCTATTTCAGAGTCCAACCGCGTCGCGCCCCAGCAATCTCCCGCGTTGCACGCCTCTGCCCGCGAAGACGCTCTGAACTTCAGCGCCGCCTTCGTCGAACTTCAGACGGAATCGCAGCCTATCCAGAATTCCGACCGTAGCGTCGGCGCCGGCATGAGCGGCGAACTGATGCGCAGGCGTCGTCCCGGCAGCCAGAATCAGCCGGTATTCCCGGAGATGACCAAGGAATTCCACGGCTGCGCGGGCCAAAGTTTTGGCGCGTTCCTCGCCGATGGCATCACTCTCGCTCTTTCCGGCGAAGCCAACGACTATGTCGGTAAAGGTCTTTCCGGCGGCACCATCTCGATTGCCGCGAGTTCCGCTGCTTCTCGCCGCGGCGACGTCCTCGCCGGAAACACCGTTCTTTACGGCGCAACTTCCGGCCAGCTTTTCGTTGCCGGCCGCGCTGGCGAGCGTTTTGCCGTTCGCAATAGCGGCGCCCTCGCCGTCGTCGAAGGCGTCGGCCAGCACGGCTGCGAATACATGACCGGCGGCATCGTCCTCGTCCTTGGCCCTCTCGGCCTCAATTTTGGCTCCGGCATGACCGGCGGTCTCTCCTACGTCCTTCGCGGCGAAGCCGACGAAGTGCTTCACCCCGATTTCGTAGCCCTTGCCGAAATCGATGAGCAGGAAGAATCCTGGCTCCGCGCCGTTCTCGAAGAGCACCTTCGCATTACCGCCAGCCCGCGCGCGGCCCGTTTGCTCTCTCGCCGTGGCGTGCTCCCCATGCTGCGCGTGCAGCCGATTCATTTCCAAGGCACGGTCGAAGCCGCCTGGGAGCCTGTGCTCGCCCGCTTGAAGCGTCGCGAAACCGTTTTCAGCCCGCCGCAGAGCGCCGCTCTGTCGCGGGCCCATCTGACCGTCTGAAAGGAGCAAGATTCTGCGCGTACGTAGCGGGCACAATCCGCTATAATCTTCGCCGAGCCACCTGACTATGGACTTTGATCAACTTGCCACTTTCGTCTACGTTGCCAAGCTCAAGAGTTTCTCGCGAGCCGGGCAAAAAGTTTTTCGCTCGCAGTCCGCTGTCAGCGCGCAAATTCGCCAGCTCGAACAAGCCTATCGCGCCCGCTTGCTGGACCGCTCCGCCAAGTCCGTCGAGCTCACTCCCGCCGGCGAAGTCCTCTTCGAGTACGCCGAGCGTCTCCTCCGCCTTCGCGACGAATCCATTCAGTTCGTGGCCGACCGCGGTGATGTCGTCCAGGGCCCGCTCGTTTTCGGCGCTAACGAAGCCACCTGCCTCTATCTGCTTCCGGATATTTTCGCCGAGTTTCAGCGCCGCTATCCCCAGGTGCAGATCAGCATCTACCGCAATTTCAGCCACAAGATTTTGCAGCGCGTCGAGGACGGCTCCGTCGATGTCGGCATCGTCACGCTTCCCATCAAATCGCCCACTCTCAAGGTCCATCACATTTCGCGCGACCGCCTCCGCTTCATGGTCAGCAGCCGCAATCCTCTCGCGCACCGCTCCAAGATCACCCTCGAGGAAGTCGCCGGACAGCCGCTCATCTTTCCCCGTACCGGCTTCACCCGCCAGGTCCTGGACAAGCTCTTCCGCCCCTATCGCGCTCGCCTCCGCGTCGTGATGGAGCTGCCCAGCATCGGCATGATCAAGCGTTTTGTCGGCGCAGACGCCGGCGTCTCTTTCATCAGCGAAGGTTTCGCACGCGATCAGGTCAAGGCCGGCGAAGTAAAGCTTCTGAACGTCGAAGGCGTCGACCTTTGGCGCGAGCTCGGCCTCGTCTATCGCCGCGACCGCAGCCTCCCTCGCGCCGCCCAAGCCCTCATCGCCGTCATCCGCGAACACAAAAAATTCCCCGACACCGCCGCCGTCGCCGCGTCCGACTAGCGGAGGCGTTATTTCTGCGTGATCCGTCATCCCATTGCCGGCTCGATGGGCGGATCTCCGTTGGTGCCGCTATGCGCACCCCGCCAAATCAGGGACATGCCGCTCGCGGCCGCTAAGAGAATTTGAAGTTTCCTGCCAATTTGTCTCTTGAAGAGAACGCCTTTCAGGACTATTCTATTGTCTAGGAAAGTGTCTATCCGGCGGCGGCTTCGGCTGCCGTTTTTTGTTTTGAGGCAGTCCGTCTACGTCTTCAAGGGTGGCCCGCCTTCAACTCACAAGGGCCGGCAACGCACCATTTTGCACAATTTTGGTGCAACTCCAAGTTATTTAGAATGAACACTTACGAGAATTTCCCATAAGTATTCATTCTAAAGGAGTTATGCAAGTTGCTAAATCTTTTAGAATGAACACTTACAGAAAAACAGGGGGGAGGGGGTGTTATGGTTAACTAGTCGTGAATCCCATCGGCGTCGGTCCGCCAGCCCATGTCGCCCGGCCGAACTAGCCACTACTCACTATTCACTACCCACTGCTCACTTCTGCACATGGAACTCCAGGCTCGCAATCGCCCGCGCAATCACGTTCTCCTGGATCTGAATCAGGTCCGTATCCGCGTGCGTCATGCCTAGCACCGTGAATATCTCTCCGTTTCTTTCGATCACCGCCAGCGTGCCGGACCAGTCGTGCCCGTCCGCCGTTCCTCGGTAGCGGTATTCGACGGCTGGCAGCCCGCCTACCAGCGTCTTCGTCCGGGAAATGCTCCGGTAATTGTCGTAGATATCTTCCAGCCGTTGTTCGACCATGGTCGCCGCCGGCTCCAGCGAATCCTTGGTTTTTTCTTGTCCGATCACCATCAGCGTCGATTCGTCGTACGTTCCCAGCGCCACGATGGCGTTCGGCAGCGCCTTGCGCGCGTCTTCGATCACGTCCCAACTCGGCGCTTTGTACATTCTGAAGCCGTGCGTGAAGTTCGTGTAGTAATTGCCCTGAATCTCTTCGCGCATCGGCGGAGGTTCCGGCGCTTTCGGCGGCTCGGGCTGCGCTATGGGCACCCCCAGTGCGGAAGCTGGCGCCGCGCCCGTCGCCGTCGCGGAGGCTGTAATCACGGGCGCCACTGCGCTCGTCTTCACTTCCGCGCGCGTTGCGGGCTTAACCGCAGCGTTGGTTATTTTCGGAGACGTCTTTTCGGGCTTGCCCTCCGCGGGTTCCGCGGATTTCGCGCTCGCATTCGTCTCTGCCGCCGGTTCTTCCCCGGACGAACCCCCCTTCTTTGCTTCCGGTGTCTTCTCGGTTTTTGCCGCCGCGCTCGCGGGCGTGGTGGGAATGATCGACGCGATCTTGTCTTTCTCCACCAGCACATATCCAAAGTCCGTTTTGACTTTGAACATGTTGTCTTCGTACGCCACGATCACGCCATACAATTTCTTGCCGTCTTTCAGCCGGATTTCGTCCGCTCGCGCCGAAAGGGCCGCGGCGCAGAGGGCCACAGCCAGTGCCGCAACGTACAGGGAGCCGCGCATTTTGGGGACAGCCATATTTTCAGTATGCGTTGGCCAATCCCGCCTCGCAACCGTCACGCGCGCGGTGGTGTCCGCCGTGTTACCTCGGCCAGCACCCCGGCGATTTTCCTCGCCGCGCGCTCCAGTTGTTCGATCGATTCGCTCAGCCGCGTCCGCAGCGGCTCCGGCAAATTCGCATGCATTTGCTGCAAGGCCAGCGCCTCCGCGATGATGCGCAGTTCTTTCCTGTGCCGCGGGTTCAGCCGTTCCCAGAGCCGCCGTTTCGCGCTGCGGTTCCGGCCCAGCCACTCCTCGCCCGTCCCCTCCGGCCGCCCCGCTTCCGGCTCCGCCGAACTGGTCGATGCCGGAGTGCTCGCCGCCGAATTTGGTTTTCTTATCCGAAATAGCATTTCCTGAGGCTCCGCAACATCATGTTCAACCAATCCTTTTCTTTTCTCTGTGTTCTCTGTGCTCTCCGCGTCCTCTGTGTTAATTCTTATCTTTTTCTATTTTTTCAACGCCTCCATTTTTTCTCCATTGATCTGCCCTCCCGCCTCCACGCGCCCCGTCACGCGCATCGCCCGCGTTTCAAACACCAGCCCTCCATAGCGGTCGTACGCATCCGGAAAGAGCACCACTTCATACAGCCCGCGCTGATCTTCCAGCGTCACGAACATCATGTTCCGGTAATTTTTCGTGCCCACATGCCGGTAGGTCACCACCCAGCCGCACAGCGTCACGCGCTTTCCGCGCAAGCCGTCCAATTCGTCGCTCCACGTCTCGCCGTTGCGCGGCAAAAAATCCAGCGGGTGCCCGCTCACGCACACTTCCAGAATTTGCCGCTCGTATCGCAATTTTTGTTCCCGCGTGTACGCAGCCGCCGGCATTCCCGCCAGCGCCGTGTCGATCCGTTCTTCAGGCGTGGCCTCCGCGAACAGTGGGACAGGCACTCCTGCCTGTCGCCTTTCTGCTTCTCCAGAATTTTCATTTTTCTTCTGTTGAGCTATGGCAACAGAAGATCCGGCGGACAAGAATGTCTGCCCCGTTTTTGCTTGCAGCAAATTCCATCGCCACAGCATTTCCGGCCGCGTCATTCCATGCGCTTCCTCGCCCGCCCGATCGCTTGCTCCAGTGCCCACTCCATCACCCACTTCATCAAGCGCGCCGCACTTGATCAGCGCCTCGATCTCATCCCGTTCCACCGGCACGCGCCGCAAAAAATCCTCGAGCGACCGAAACGCTCCTTCACTTTCCCGCGCCCGCACAATCGCCGTCATCGTCTCCACGCGCAGCCCTTTCACCTGCATCAGCCCGACGCGCAGCGCCCGCTTTCCATTCGCAATCGCCTCCGCCGTGTATTCCATCCGCGAATGGTTCACCGAGGGCAGCCGCACTTCGATCCCCCAGCGTTTCGCCTCTTCCACGTATGCCGACACGTGGTAAAACCCAGCGCCCGCGCTGCACATCGCCGCCAGGAATTCCGCCGGGTAATGCGTCTTCAAATACGCCATGCGGTAGGAAATGTCCGCGTACGTCGCCGCGTGCGCTTTGCAGAATCCAAACCCCGCGAATTTTTCCACCATCATCCAGGTCTCTTCGCGCTCGCGTCCGGACAAGCCCATCAGCTCCGCCGCTTTCAGGAATTTTCCGCGCAGCCGCTCGCGGTCCCGCTGCCCGGAATATTTCGCCGCCGACCGGCGCACCAGATCCGCTTCCGCCAGAGGCATGTCTCCAATCGCTTGCGCGATTTGCATCACCTGTTCCTGGAAAATGCATACGCCCAGCGTGTCGCCCAGAATTTTCTCGAGCGCCGGATGCGCGTACACCACCGGTTCCTGCCCGCGCAGCCGTTTTAAGAACAACTCTTTCGAGCCGTATTCCGCCGCGCCCGGACGGATCAGCGCCAGCGCCGCTGCCATCTCTTCGAGCGTCCGTGCTTTCTGCGCGTGCAGCAATCCGCGCATGGCCGGCGACTCGATCTGAAACACGCCCATCGTTCTTCCCGCGGCAATCACGTCGCAGGTCGCCGGATCGTTTTCCGGTATGGCGCCAAAATTAATCTCGCGCGGCTTCGGGCAAGGCGTCACTCCATCCGGCGCGACATGTTCCGCATGGTTATTCTGAAGAGCGCCAGCGCGTGGACTCGGCGAGAAATTGTTTTTCTCCTTTACCTCCTTTATTTCATCTACCTCCTCAACTTCCTTCTCGATGTTGTCCAGCGCCAGCGACATCGTCGTGAACCCGCGCTGCCCCAGCAAATCCATCTTGATCAGCCCGAGTGCTTCAATCGCATTCATATCCGGCTGCGTCACCACGATCCCTTTTGTCGCGCGCTCCAGCGGCGTCAGCCGCGTCAACGGCTGCGCGGAAATCACCGTCCCGCACGGATGAATGCCCATGTGCCGCGGCGCGTCGTCGAGCCGCAACGCCACCTGCAGAATCGTTTTCCAGGGTTCGTCGTTCACCGGCAAAGTGCGGCATTCCGGCAAATCGCGAATCGCCTGCAAAATCTCGCGCACCGGCCGGTGCGGCAGCCGCTTCGTGAAGTGGTTCACCTCGCCCGGCGGCACGCCAAACACTTTTGCGATTTCGCGGATGGCCAGCCGCGCGTGCATGGTCACAAAACTTCCGATCATCGCCACGTGCTCTTCGCCCCAGCGCTCGTACACGTAATCCAGCAATTCATCGCGCCGCGCGCCGCAAATATCGATATCGATGTCCGGACAATCGCCGCGCTGCTCGTTCAAAAATCTTTCAAAATACAATCCCCAGCGCAGCGGGCACACGCAGGAAATGCCGAGGCAATACGTCACCATCGAGCTGGCCGCCGACCCGCGCGCCACCGCGGGAATTCCGCGCCGCTTGGCCTCTTCCACGATGTCCCACACCAGCAAAAAATACGGCGCAAGATGTAACTTTTCGATCACGCCCAATTCGTGCGTCAGCCGTGAGAGAACTTCGGGCCGCAGCGGGCGGTAACGCTGCTGCGCGCCCGCAAAGCACAGCTTCCACAAATAGGAAAACGCGGACTCGCCTTCGGGCACCGGGAATTCCGGAAAGATCGTTTTGTTTAGCGTGAGCTCCAGGTTGCAGCGCTCCGCGATTTCGAGCGTTGCGCGCAGCAATTCCGGATGATCGGGGAAAAGTTTTTGCATTTCCGCCGCCGGCTTGAACCACGCTTCGCCGGTCGTGATATCGGGCGCGGCTACCGTCGTCAGCAGCCCGCCGGTGCGAATGGCATTCACCGCGCGGTGGTGCAAATGCTCCTCCGGCCGCAAAAAATAAACGCTGTTCGTCACTACGAGCGGCACGCCCAGCTCGCGCCCGATGCGCTCCGCTTCGCGCAACATGCGCCCATCTCCCGGCGACAAATGCTGCACTTCGATCCACAACCGATTGCCAAAAATCTCTTTCAGCCGCGCGAAGTGGCTGGTGAGTGGTGACTGGTGACTAGTGACTGGTGACTGGTGATTGGTGACTGGTGATTCGTGATTCGTGATTTGTGATTCGTGACGCGTGTCGGAAAATTCTTGCCCCTGCCGATTGGCAATGCGCGGTCCTGCCTTTGTAGGGGCACGATAGTTCGTGCCCCTACGGTCGCCGGCGTCGTACATGGATGTCGGCAATGGGCACAGCGCAATCACGCCTCTGGAATGTGCCGCCAGATCTTCGAGCGTCACCGGCCGTCCCTCGTCCTTACCGGGATCAAAATCAGAACCAGAGTCAAAACCAGAATTGGAATGAGAATTAGAACCGGAACGAGAATCAGAATTTGAACCAGAATGTGAGCCAGAACTAAAGCGGGAACCTGAACCGGAACTTTTGCTCTTTTCCAATTCCGTCGTGCCTAAATGCCGCAGCGTCACCAACGCGCACAGATTGCTGTACCCCTCCATATCTTCCGCCAGCAGCACCATCGGTGAGCTTTGCAAATTGCGAATTTCGAATTTCGAGTTTCGATCCGCGAACTGCGAAACGCGAAACTCGGCGTCAATCGCCACTCCCACAATCGGCTTGATTCCCGCCGCTTTCGCCGCCTGATAAAACGGCACCGCCGCATACAACCCGTTCGTATCCGTCAGCGCCACGGCGGGCATCTTCTGCGCGACCGCCGCCGCGATGATTTCTTCCGGCGGCGCCACGCCCCGCAAAAACGAATAATGGCTATGACCATGCAAATGTACAAACACGAGTGCTCTCGAACGGCGATGTACTTCAGCGGTAGGGAACGGGAAGGGGTGAATCTGTTGCTGTTACGCCAAAACCGGCAAAGGCTTACCGATGCCTATGACATGCCCAGTTTCCCGGGCATGCTCCATTTCTATGTTTCGTTTTTTGACGATGGCATCGTTGCGTCCCAGCAAACAATGGCATCCATCAAATTTCATTCCCAGCGCTTTCCAAAGCGCGCGATCTTCCTTGCAGAGCGCTGGTTTGATACTGCTTTTCAGCCGGTCCACGGCAAACCGGAACATTTCGACCTGCGTATCAAAAGGAATCCGGTATTTGAATCCGGATGGATCTTTTGTTTCCGTCAGATAATCGAAAATCGTTTCGTCGCGCCCGTTCGCTTTTGCGGCATTCCGCAACCCGTTATACGAAGTGGCGCGTAGCGCGCCGAGCGTGACCATTTCCGGGGAGAGCGCGTTGATTTTCTTGATGGCTTCCGCGTAGCCGCGCTTCCAATCAGGGCAGGGAATCATGGGATCCAAACGGAAGCGAACGGGCCAGCCGGCTTTTTTCATTTTTTCCGCCGCGGCAAAACGCTCCGAGGGCAGCGGCGTACCATGCTCCCATTTCGCGCCGATCTCTTCCGCATTGACCGACCAGGAAAAAACAACCTGCGGCGTGGGCGCGAGTTCTAGCGCATGCTGAATCTGCGTGGATTTGGTCAGAAAAATAAGGCGGTGCCGCTTCTGCGCCGCGAAAAGAGGAATCACGCGATGCGTCAGAGGCTCGCCGCTTGTTTTCTTGTAAGCAGAATCAAAGACAAGTCCATCTTGCAGCTCGCCCACAATCATCATTTTTGGGATGGGATCGTCGAGCCAATCTCTGAGTTCCGCGACCATGTCCTCCACGTTTGTATAGACCAAGCCATAAAGCTCGTCGGGGCGGAAGCGGAACCACGGCACTGTCTGCAAAAAACAATACGCGCACCGGTACGGGCACCCGCCCGCTACCACAAGCTGCCAAAACTTGAAGCACACAATCTGCGAGTCTTCTCCAGGCCCGCCGAACTGCCGAATAAATTTCGATCCCCTGGATTTAGTGATCATTGGAACAGCTTGGGTCGTCCATGTGGATTAATGACACCTATTTTCTCCCACAAAATGCTAATCGAAAAATCTGAATCTATCTACGCAAGAACGCCTGTACCTCATCAATACTGTAGGGCTGCTTGGAGCGATGATGTATCACTGCGTGACAATTCGGGCATATAGGACGAAGGTCGGCGATAGGATTAACTTTGTAATGCTTTCCGACTTCGGAAAGCTGGCGCAAGTGGTGAACGTGGATAAATCCATCCATAGCCGCTCCGTAGATAGCACCGAACGAGAATCCACAGATGTAGCAGTTGGTTCCATATTTCTTGATGCATTCCTGCCGCGCAAGAGGATTCCGCTCATAGGCATTGACGAGCCTTTCAAACACCGCACCTTCTGGCAATCTATTTGCTTCCTCCTCCTCAACTTCATCCGGGAACACGTTGATGGTACTTGGAGAGGATGGTTTGTATGCCCAGCAACCACCAATCTTCTTCTCGCTTCGCTCGAATCTCTTGAATAGCGATGACCATTTCTCATCGCCAACTGTCCATCTCTGGCTAAACCACTGGACCATGTTCCCTGCATATTGTTCGATTGACTGTTTGCGCTTTATTCGTTTATATGCCTTTTCAACTAATTTGCGGCTGTGCTTATCACGTAAAAGTAGTGGAACGATCTCGCGTCGAGAAATGAACTTGTCCGGGTCGCGATGCAAGCGCTCGATAACGCTCGCAATAATTGGAAAAGCATCAGCTTGTATCCATTTATGTTGCTTGCCGTCTTTCATCACTGATCCGATTCTGGCGGTGGTGTAGGCTTTCTTTCCTGTGCCGCCTTTTGAATACTTCAATCTTAGCCTTCATTTTGCGTCAACCTCTCGGATTCATCAGAAAAACGGTTTCCGTGCAAACCGATCTGAAGCACAAATCCCCGAGCTATGCAGGGATAAGGATTGTTGTGACGGGCGATCCTGTTCTCCGGGCTATTAAATAGTTTATCGCGATAAACACGGCGTGGAGAGGACGAGGCCGTTGGGCTTGGTGGCGTAGTGTTCGCGGAGCTCGAGGCCGTTGCCGTAGAAGACGGCGTTCCAGCCGTAGCGGCCGCGGACGGAATCGAGGCCGCGGTTCAGGTACCAGCGGCGATTTGCGTCGGTGTCGAAGAGTTCGTGCTGGCGGCGGTCGACTTCGAGATTCGTTACGTTTACGCCGATTAGGCGCACGGCTACGCGGCGCGTGAAGAGTTTTGCGAAAAGTTCTTTGGCTTCCGCGAGCAGCTCGCGCTCGTCATTGCTGGGCCGCGTCAATCGCACGGTCTGGTGCGACGAAAAATGGTCCACATAGCGGATGCGCAGGCCAATCGTGCGCGCCTGGCGTCCGTATTCGCGCAGCGTCGAGCCGATACGCTCGCTTAGATATTCGATGAGGCCGCCGAGAAATTCCGTGTCGATCGTTCCGCCCTCGATGGTGGTTTCGCGCGAGACGGATTTGGGCGTCGAAGGCAGCATCACCTCGCGCCCGTCAAGCCCGCGCGCGCGCTCCCAGATCTGTCCGCCAATCACTTCGCCAAACGCGGCTTCCAGAGCGGCTCGCGGCACGCGGCGCAGTTCGCCGATGGTGGAAATGCCGCGCTCCGCCAGCATTCCGGCATGGACGTGCCCGATGCCGTGGAGCTTCTCGACCGGCAGCGGCGTCAAAAAGTCTTCTTCCGTTCCCGGCGCAATCATGCGGAATCCGCGCGGGCGCTCGAGCCGCGAGGCAATCGACGCAACGACTTTGGTGCGCGCCGCGCCGACACTTACGCTCAGTCCTGTTTGTTCGAGCACGTCCGACTGCACGCGCCGCAGCGCCGCCTCGTAATTTGGGTAGAGCCGCTCCGTTCCCGCGAAATCCAGGTAAAAATCGTCGAGCGCCGCCGTTTCGACCGCGGGCGTGAAGGTTTCGAGGATGCGCCGCACGCGCTCGGCATAATCCGCGTAATGCTCGTACTGCCCCGGCACAACGATGGCAGCCGGGCAAATGCGCAGCGCCTCGCGAAACGTCATCGCGGTTTTTACGCCGCAGGCTTTCGCTTCATAGCTCGCCGATGCCACAACGCCG
This sequence comes from uncultured Acidobacteriota bacterium, assembly GCA_963715795.1. Taxonomy (GTDB): domain Bacteria; phylum Acidobacteriota; class Terriglobia; order Acidiferrales; family UBA7541; genus Acidiferrum. Next base: position 457,911 of record OY970275.1, read on the forward strand.
CGCCCCACGAGCACGGGCTTGCCGCGCAGCTTTGGATTCAGCACCTGCTCGACGGAAGCGAAAAACGCGTCCACGTCCACGTGGACAATGTTCGGAATCGCTCTACAGCGAGGCGCATCGGCGCCGCGGCCTTTTTCTTCGCGCGCGTCTTCGTGAAAAGGATTGAAGGGCATCGCCACTGCGGGAAATACATTTTCAATGCAGACGTCCATAACGGCTCCTATGAATCGTGACCGCGAAGCGGCCAACGTAACCGTCACCGCGCAGCGGTCTTGTTAACGGTCACCGCACAGCGGTGATCGCAGGGAAGCGGACCGAGTACAATCTCTTCGGGAACGAGGGATCGCTTTTTCGAGCCGACCCCTCACCCCGCTTAGGGCTCGGAATTTTCAACGGGCGGCGTCCCGTTCGTGAGAGCCCGAAGGCAATGGAGCCGAACGCCACCCGTTTCCCGTTTCCTCTACCGCCCCGGACTATAGGCGAATAAAAAGCGAAAGTCAAGCATTTCGTAGCACAGGCACTCTTGCCTGTGCAGGTTTTTCTCAAGCTTTGATTTGTCCAAATTGATCAGCAACGAAGAACGAGCACAGGCAAGAGTGCCTGTGCTACCGATGCGCGCTGGACCACGGCCAATCTTCGGGTCTTATCGCCAGCCCGGCCTTGACGGGATTCCGTTCGACATATATACGAATGCGTTCTTCTTCTGCGGAATCTCTCACCCAGTGATCGAAAGATTCGTCTTGCCAGAATGGTTCGCCGGTCCGGCCGAGAATCCGGTTTGCATTCCGCGCGGTTACACCTTTAATTCCACGCGTAATGTGCGCAAGTTCGATGCGCGGCGCGAGCAGCACGTGAACGTGGTTCGCCATGACTACGTAGGCATGCAGAATGTATTGGTTGAGTTCGTCTTGACCTCTTCGCAGAGTTGTTACGACAGAATCCGCGATTGCTGGGATCTTCAGCCAGATCGGGCCGAATCGCGCACGGTCCAGGTGTCGATCGAAATCGGCAAATTGTTGCCCGGATTTATGTTCGTGAGACTGCGCCTGCTGAACTAGTGCAGTGGGCAGAGAGCCATGCAAACGCCAGGTCAGGAAAATAACAGTGCCTTCAGGATGCCAATGTGGGAGGTTGCGCTCATAATAACGCATTGTCTATATTAACTGCGTCGTTTATTCCCGGGACAATAGCACAGCGCTGGCAGCGCAGCCACTCTTGGCCGTGCTTTTTTCTTCTTTCTCGCATGTGGAACGGACACCATTTGTCTAGATCGAACCGGGGAAAAAACGCACAGGCAAGAGTGCCTGTGCTACTGGCTCCCGGCCATTTTTCATTTGCTTCGGCCGCTGCGTTTCCGCGATGATTTTTACTCTGGCCGCTGGGTCACTCTATGGACTTGAATCTCTTTTTCGCGCTGCTTGGCGGATTGCTCGTACTTGCTTTCGTGGCCAACCGGCTTGTCCGTTTCACGGGCGTGCCCGACGTCATCATCCTGATGGCTACGGGGGTGCTCATCGGCCCGGTGCTTCACTGGGTCGATCCCGAAATTTTTCGCGGCGTCACCCAGGGCTTCGGATCGCTCGCGCTCATCCTCATCCTTTTTGAAGGCGGCCTGGAACTCAAGCTGCGCGAGATCATCAGCCACTTCGCGGGCGGCTTATTTCTTTGCGTCTTCAGCTACGTGCTCAGCGCAGCCGCCATCGCGCTTATCTTCCGGCAGGCGCTTCATTTCGCGTGGATTCCGGCGTTTCTCGTCGGCGCCGCCTTCGGCTGCATCAGCAGTTCCATCCTTCTTCCCGTTCTTCAGCAGGTCAATCTTCGCCGCGAGGTGAAAGTGACGCTGCTCGTCGAAGCATCCTTCGGCGACGCGCTGGCCGCTCTCGCCGTCACCACCCTTCTCGATATCGCCGCCGGAAGCAGCGCTTCGCCCAAACTCATTGCCTGGAGTCTTTTTTCCAGCGTCATTCTTGCCGTTGCCTGCGGTGCGCTCATCGGCATCCTGTGGGCCTATCTTCTGCCGCTTCTCTCGGAGGAGCGCTTCTGGCACGTGCTTACCTTTGCCGCCGTGTTGCTCACGTATGCCGGTGTTCACGCGCTGCACGGCAACGATCTCGTCGCCGTTCTCGTCTTCGGCCTGACGCTTTCGAATTATCCAGCCGCGCGAAAGCGCGTTCATTTCGATGACGCTCCCGAACAGACCGATTGGTTTTCCGAAACGCCCGTCAAGCAGGAGCCGGGCAGTTCGCATGCGCGTTCTCAAGGTCAAATGCGCACGTTTCATGGCGAGCTGGCCTTCCTGATTCGCACCTTTTTCTTTGTTTTATTGGGCGCGCTGGTCAAATTCGCCGGGTTGCGCCAGCACGCCGTGCTCGCGGTAGGATGTTTTGCGGCGCTCTTCCTGGTACGTTTGTTCGTCGTGCAGAGCGGGCGCTTCGCCTGGCGCGCCTTCACATCTCACGAGCGCGAGCTGATGATCTGGCTTTTGCCGCGCGGTCTGATCACTGCCGTGCTCGGCATCGACATTCTGGAAGCGCGCGGCGTGGAATTCGGGTTTCTTCCATCGCTGGCTTTTGCCGTCATTCTCATCACAAACCTGGCGCTGCTGATCGGCACGCTCCGCGCCAAGCGGCTTTTTCCGGAAGTTGCCGCCGCGGCGCCCGAAACCAGCGGCCCACAAATCACTGCCTAGCTCGCGGCGCGCTCGAGTTCCTTGCGGTTCCACTTTGCGAGGTCCGCGCCTGCGTCATAGGTGCTTTGCAAAAACGCCAGGAGCGATTCTCTCGGCGAGGCGGCGCGGCGGACGTCGTCGTACATCAAGAGAAATTCCTTGAGCTGCGGATGATAGAACGCCTCTGCCGGGCGCACGGGGCTCTGCGCAAATCCCGCCGGTTCCGGCGCGGCATACGCATAAAACGCGGCTCCTTGGATGTCACCGCCTCCCGGCCAGAATCCGCCGCTAATCACTTCGTGCGAATAGGCTTCCCGCGTGATGGAATCCGCACCTTCGCGCTCCGGCGCGCGGCGGCCGGAGAAGCGCGTCGCCGCCAAATCGAAGCTGCCCCAGAAAAAATGCACCGGGCTGGCTTTTCCGATGAACCGGGCGCGAAACTCCTTGAAGATCGCGTCGCAGTTCACGAGGATTCGCCAGAAGCGGTTGGCGTATTCGGGATCGTAGGAAGCGTGCACGGTGTCCTGATCGAAGGGAATCGGAGCGGGAATCTCGACCGGCATCTTCCAGATCTTCACGGCAATCCCCAGCGAAGCCAGAGCGGCCAGGAACTCCCGGTAAAAATCGGCCACACTTCGCGGCGCGAGGACGAGAGAGAGAATCGCGTCGTTGCTGGTTCGAATGACAAGATGGTGGTGAATGAAATCGAACTGAACGTCGAAATTTCCGCCGGCGTAGGGAATGGCCGACGTGGTTAGGCCCCACGCGTTCACATAGAGAGGCACTTCCCACCAATGATTGAGTTTCGGCGCGAGCGCCAGCCGCACTTTTCCGACGATTTGCGTCCACATGTGCAGCGTGGCGTAGGTGTCTTGCCAAGCGGCAAGAGGGAGTTCGGGCCAGAGGTCTTGCTCGGCGCGAGCGGTGCTTGCGTTCATGGTTCCTCCACAGTCCCACATGCCGGTCTGCGGCAGCCGGAGAGAATGAAAACAGCGGCTGACAGCTTACAGCCGACAGCTCACAGCCAGAGGGCCATTCTAGCCTGGAGTCAGGCAGTGAGCGGCTATTTTCAGGGTAGAGATCAACGAAACGACTTCATCGCGCTACTTCATCGCGAAAAGAGAAGCCGCGCGATTCCGGGCATCTCCCCGGTAACAGGGATTATATGCCCCGAATGCGCTGGCTGACTCTGCGTGGGAAAGTTCGAGGAACACAGCCGCTCGCGGCTGCGCCCGTTTTGCAAGTGGGACAGCCCGTCTAAGCTGTTGCTCCGTTTCGCGAAGGGGCCGCGCTCGCTTGTGCTCTCGCTCTCGGGCGAAAGCGGACCGGTGGCCTCAGGTAAACAGCCTGCGGAAGGCGACGAACAGCAATGCCGAAAGCATCATGGCTGCGGGCAGCGTCAGCACCCAGGCCAGCGCCAAATTTCGGACGGTCGACCATTGCAGGCCCGAATGATTCGCCAGCATCGTGCCGGCTACGCCGGAAGACAGCACGTGCGTCGTGCTGACCGGCAAGCCCAAGCCATCCGCAGCGCCGATCGTGGCCATCGCCGTGATTTCCGCCGCCGCGCCTTGTCCGTAGGTGAGATGGCTCTTGCCGATCTTTTCGCCGACGGTCACCACGATGCGCTTCCATCCAACCATTGTGCCCAGCCCCAACGCCAGCGCCACGGCCACTTTCACCCACAGAGGAATGAACCGTGTGGCCTGGTCGATGTGCTTTTTGTAATTCTTCAACACGGTGACGTCCGCGGCAGCCAGCACGGGCGTGCCGGATTTTTGCATCAGGCGCAGCGCCTCGCTCACGAGGTACATATCGTTGCGGAAGTTGCGCACCTGCGTGTGCGGCACCTTCGCCAGCTCCTTGTAGATCGCCATTTCCGTGCCGATGCCGTTCACGAGTTCGCGCAGCGCCAGCATGGTGTTGGGGGTGAACTCCTTCGTACGGATATAGTCGGTCAAATCCTGGCGCGGGTCGCCGACGACTGCGCCGGGTTGCACGTACTTGTTGATGGTGTCCGCGGTTTGCGTCGAGACGGCAATGAAGTCCTGCGACTGCTGCGGCGTCACGGCGTGGTTCAACGCGTACGTGGTAGGCACCGTGCCGATCAGGATGAGCATGATCAGACCCATGCCCTTTTGACCGTCGTTCGAACCGTGGAAGAAGCTCACGCCCGTGCAGGTCAAAATGAGCATCCCGCGAATCCAGAAAGGCGGCGGCTCGGTTCCCTTGGGAGCTTCATAGAGCCGCTTGTCTTTGATGATCGCTTTCATCGACACAAACAGAAACCAAGCCAGAACGAATCCGAAGATCGGCGAGAGGAGCAGCGACTTTCCAATCCCCAGCGCCTGTCCCCAATCGACGCCGCTCGTGCCCGATCTCGCTTGCATGAGCTGGTTGGCGATGCCCACGCCGATCACCGAACCGATCAGCGTGTGCGAGCTTGAAGCCGGAAGACCCAGCCACCAGGTTCCGAGGTTCCAGAGAATCGCGGCCACCAGCAGAGCAAACACCATGGCAAATCCCGCGCTGCTTCCCACTTGCAAAATCAATTCGACCGGCAGCAGAGAAATAATCGTAAACGCCACCACACCGGAGGAAGTGACAACGCCCGCGAAATTCCAAAGCCCGCTCCACACTACGGCAAGGTGCGGCTCCAACGAATGCGTGTAAATCACCGTGGCGACCGCGTTCGCCGTGTCGTGGAATCCGTTGACGAATTCGAATCCCAGCGCGACGAGAAGCGCCGTGCCCAAAAGGATGTAAGGCAGCGCCGACCCCAGTTGCAGGCCGGCCAAATCGCGCGAAAGGCTATAGCCGATGAAGACCACTCCGACGATCAGCACCACTCCAAAAATCAGCATGCCGATCATGCCGGGGCCTCTGCTTAGCTTCGCTTCCAAAAGATTTGGGGTGTGGGTAGCCGTTGCTGTTGCCGTTGCAGTTGTGGCCATGACGGTCCTGCCTCCATTCGAAACGAGCCAGCTGCGGAACGATCCGCTGGCGAGTGGGGAGCGTTATATGGAAATGTTGTTACGCGCGAATGAATGTTCGACTGCAGAACGTTCACAATGTGCGTCCGTTCTTACGTTCTGAGCCTCGTGGCCCGCCGCAGCCTCTGCTCCCTCCCTTCGCGTGGTGATTTTTTCGGTTGTTTTACGCGCGCCACGACACAGGGTCTTGCGCGAAGCTCGCGGAAAGCTCAACATTAAGAGGAAGCCGAACGGTGATTAGACCCCCTACCCAGAAAGCTGCGGTCCACAATTTCCCATGATCCTTCGCACCGTTGAACAAGTTCGCCGTCTTTCCCGAATCGTTGGGGGCTTCACGCTATTGCTGATCGGAATCGTCATGCTGGTCACGCCCGGGCCGGGCTGGCTGGTCATCTTTTTCGGATTGGGCTTGCTGGCGGCGGAGTTTGTCTGGGCCCGGCGCCTAAGGGACCGCATCAAGCACGAAGGCGGCCGCGTACGCGACGCGGTTTGGCCTTACGGGAAAAATGCACCCGCAAAAGAGCCCGCGGAATCAAACAGAAGAGAAGAGGCTGCCGGAACGAACGAAATTTGAAAAGCGGGCGAGGAGGCCAAAGGCATGGAAGCTGCATTGATCGGACTCGGGAAAATGGGCACGGGCATCGCGAAAAATTTGCTGCGCGCCGGGCATCGCGTGACGGTGTATAACCGGACGCGGGAAAAGGCCGAAGCGCTCCGCGCGGATGGCGCAACTGTCGCCGGTTCCGTGTCCGAGGCGTGCCGCAGCGAAGTGGTGTTCACGATGGTCGCGGATGACGCGGCGCTCGAGGGTTTCGTTTTTGGCGAAGGCGGTATTTTGGCTTCGCTGGCGCGCGGCGCTGTGCACGTTTCGCTGAGCACTATCAGCGTGGCGCTCAGCGACCGCCTGGCCGCGGCGCATACCAAGGCGGGGCAGGGCTATCTGGCAGCGCCGGTTTTTGGGCGGCCCGAGGCAGCCGAAGCGGGGCGCCTGGCCGTGGTGGTTGCGGGTCCGGCAAGCTTCGTTCAGAAATGCAAGCCGCTCTTCGAAGCCATGGGGCCAAAGCTGATGGTGGCGGGCGAGCGGCCGTCCATGGCGAACGTCGTAAAACTTTCCGGGAATTTTCTGATTGGCTCGGTACTCGAATCGCTCGCCGAGGCGCTGGCGTTTGCGCGAAAGTCCGGCGTGGATGCCGGGGCGCTGATGGAGTTTTTGACGAGCACGCTGTTTAACGCGCCGGTCTATAAGACGTACGGCGATTTGATCGTGCAAGGTAAGTTTGAGCCCGCGGGTTTCGCGCTGCCGCTCGGTTTGAAGGATGTGCGGCTGGTGCTGCAGGCCGCCGAAGCCGCGAATGTTCCCATGCCGATTGCGAGCGTGGTGCGCGACCGCTTTATCACCGCGATGGCGCGCGGGAATCAGGATAAAGACTGGTCCGTGATCGGCCGCGTAGCCGCCGAGGACGCCGGCTTGCCGCAATCCGCGCGTGCCGCGGGATAAGAGTCGGCGAAGGCCGTCCGGCGGCGATTTTTCCAGAGTACAATCCGGGAAGAAAAGAGCGATACGCTCGAACGCATTTAGGGAGAGGCATGCCATGACACCGTGGTCCGGGAAGTGGGCGCTGGTGACGGGAGCAAGCGCGGGAATCGGCAAGGCGCTGGCCGAGGAACTCGCTCGTGGAGAGGCGAATCTGGTTTTGACGGCGCGGCGTCTCGATCGGCTCGAGGAACTAGCGCAAAAACTTGCGGCCGCGCACAAAATCCAGACGAGAACCTTTGTGGCCGATCTGGCGCAACCGGACGCGCCGGAACAAATATTTCATTTCACGAAAGAGCAGGGAATTGCCATCGAGCTGCTGATCAACAATGCTGGATTTGGCGCTTACGGCGAATTTCCCACGGTCGATACGCGGCGGCTTACAGATATGGTGCAGGTAAACTGCACCGCGGTCGTTCATTTGACGCGGCTCTATCTGCCCGAAATGGTGGCGCGACGCCACGGCGACGTGCTGATTCTCGCATCGACCGCGTCCTTTCAAAGCGTGCCTTATATTTCGACCTACGCGGCGACGAAAGCGTTCGACCTGCTTTTCGCGGAAGGATTGGCGGAAGAAATGAAGCCTTATGGCGTGCGAGTGTGCGCGTTGTGCCCCGGATCGACGGAATCGGAATTCGCGGAGGTTGCCGGACAAGCGCATGTGCCCGCGACGAGGGCGAATCGAGAGACCGCGGAGAAAGTGGCGCGAACCGGTTTACGCGCGCTCGCCAAAGGCCGGAGCTACGTCATCTCGGGGCTCGGAAATTATTTGGGTGTGCTCGGAGAGCGGCTGGTTTCCCGGCGTTTTGTGGCGCGCGTGGCGGCGCGGATGTTTAAGCCGCAAAAAAGCGCCTAAGTATTCGAAAGCCGCCCCGCGACCGTGAAAGTTTTGCGCGCCCGAATGGGCCCGAACGGGCCCGATTCCCTCCCTGGGCCATTGAGGCGAGTTGCTCTCCGGAGGTATCCTTGGCCGACACGGAGCAGACGCGCCGCGCGTCTAAATCATTGTGAAACCGAAGGTTACCAGCAGCCAGAGTCCGGCTCTTCCCCCTCCTGGGAACTTTTTCCCGGGGCGCCGGGAAATAAGGGAGAAGGCAGAAGAGGCACCTCGAACAGGCCGAGACGCCGTAACAGGGGAGACGAGGATCGCAGCTCAGGATAGAGACGACCTTCTGTTGCGGCGTGCCGCGAAGGGCGATGAGGAAGCTTTCGTGCTCCTGTATCGCCGGCATCAGGGCGCCCTCTATCGGTTTGCTCTGCGCATGACCGGCAACGCCTGGGGCGCCGAAGAGATTGTGCAGGACGTCTTCATGACTTTGATCCGCGAGCCGAAAAAGTACGATCCGGCGCGCGGCTCGGTCGGCGCTCTGCTCTTTGGAATTGCGCGCAACCGTGTCATGAAGCACCTGGAACGGTTGCCCCGGGAAGTTCCTCTGGAAGAGAAGAACGAGGATGGCACCGGCGCGGGAATCGTTCTCCAGGACAATTTCACTCCGGCGAAATGGGCGGAGACGCGGGAACGGATGAAGCAGGTGAGAGCCGCGGTGCTGGAACTGCCCACGGAATTTCGAGAAGCCGTAGTGATGTGCGAGCTGGAAGAGATGAGTTACGAAGAGGCCGCGCAGATGACGGGCTGCCCGATTGGGACCATTCGCTCCCGGCTGCATCGCGGGCGGGCGTTGCTTCTGGCAAAGCTCGAGATTCTGCGCGATGTGCCCCGGCGCCTGAAAGTAGCGAGGTAAGGGAATCTTGGAAACGTTTGGGAAACAAGCCATGAACTGCGAACAAGTGGAAGCGATCGTATTCGATCTGGACCGGGACGACTCTCTCGATGCGATGGAGAGAGCGGCGGCGGTTGCGCATTTGAGCCATTGCTCGCGCTGTGCGGCGCTGCAGGAATCCTGGCAGGCCGCGAGGGAAGAGTTGCGGACGCTGGGCGAGGAAACCATAGAGGCGGTCGCTCCGGCGCGCGTGGAAATGCGGCTGCGGCAGGAGTTTCGCATGCGGCATCGCACGATGGCGGTGCGCCGCGGCGCGCTGGTGGCGGCATGGGCTTTGGCTGGGGCCATGGCGGTTGTGGGAGCCATAAGCTGGTGGAATTGGGAGCAGGCGAAGCATTTTGATGCAACAAAGCAAATGGTCTCGGCACCGGCAGTGCAGCCTTCGAATGACGCGGCCGCCGTGCAAAGCCAGTCGCCGGAAAATACTGCTGCCAGTCTTTCGAACGGAGATGACTTGGCGGATTTCACGCCGTTGCCGGGAATGGCGCCTGATGTGACGGAACAGGCGGAAATATTGCGCGTGAGGATGCAGCGCGGATCGCTCGGGGCGCTGGGATTGCCGGTGAATGAGCAGCGGGCGGGCGATTGGATCCAAGTGGATTTGCTGGTCGGAAACGACGGGCTGCCGGAAGCCGTGCGGCTGGCGCAGGAAGAAAACTGAAACGAGATTGCCGCGGTACGTGGTGAACCGCGGTGCGGGAGAGAAGAGGAGAGGGAATCATGAACTCGAAGATCAAAATGTGTGTTGCTTTGAGCGGAGCGCTGGTTTTGAGCGCCATGGTCGTGCACGCGCAGCGGCGCGGGCCCGGCGGCGGTGGTCCTTTCGGCGCGCCGATGGAGCTGATGGGCTTTGAAGGGATGCACGGCGGGAAAACCGTGACGGGCGCGCCCTTCTCCGCCACGGCTACGTCGGAAACGACGCAGACTTTGCAGGATGGCTCGGTGATTCACCGGACTTCGCAAGTGACCATGTACCGGGACAGCCAGGGAAGGTCGCGGCAGGAAGCGACGTTCACCGGGTTTGGACCGCTCGCGGCATCCGGATCGCCGAAGACTATGATTACGATTTCGGATCCGGTCGCAAGCCGGCACATCATGCTGGATACGGTCCGCAAAGTGGCGCGCACGTCTGCCTTCCACACGCGCGGCGCAAACAGGGCGAATGGTGGCGGGTCGGCTCCGGCCTTCGAGGCGAGAATGCAGGCGCGCGAACAGAAGGAAGAAGCCGCGGGCCTGCTGAAGAAAGAATCGCTCGGCACGCAGACGATTGACGGTGTGGTCGTGGAAGGCACGCGAATCACGCACATCATCCCCGCCGGGCAGATCGGCAACGACAAGCCACTACAAGTGGTTTCCGAACGCTGGTATTCGCCTGACCTTCAGATCGTGTTGAAGAGCACGCGGACGGATCCGCGCTTTGGCACGACGACCTACACCGTGACGAGCATTCAGAGGACCGAGCCTGCGGCCACGCTGTTCACCGTGCCGGCCGATTACACGGTCCAGGCGGGCGGACGCGGCCTCTATGGCCGTGGGCCTGCGCCTGCAGCGCAACCGGACGACAACTGACCGGTTTAACCCTCGCGCCGGAATTGAGTGTTCTGAGCCGGCGCCAACATAACGACGATCTTCTCTCCTGAAGACGGTACGCCCTTTCCGCATCTGCCCCCATCAATGCGGAAGGGGCGTTGCCGTGTTTGGGGGCAGTGAATGCAGGAAGTAGAGCAGGTGGAAGAGATAAAGGAGGTAAAGGAAGTAAAGGAAGTAAAGGAAGTAAAGGAGGAATTCTCTGGCGGCGTTCGGTGCCGCACGCGTTGTAGAATTCGGGCATGGACGAGAAAGCTCTGGCGAAAGAATTGGAGCGCGAGGGATTTAGCCACACCTTCGTTTGGCAGGATGGGCCAAACGCATTTTATCCAGACCACACGCATGAGACGGAAACAGCGCACATCATTTTGAGCGGCGAAATGGCACTAACGATGGCTGGCCAGTCGAAGACCTATCACGTGGGCGAACGCTGCGATGTTCCCGCCGGCGCAGTGCACTCTGCGAAAATGGGGCCAAAGGGTTGCCGCTATTTGATCGGCGAGCGCTGAACGGCGCTAAAGAGGAATGAAACGCGCTGTTCCACGCGAATGGCCACTCCGTTTGGCTGCGGCTAGTTACCTTCTCAGCAGCCCGTTTCCGATTAAGCTGTCAGAGTCCCGGCGGAGATCGGCCAGCAGAGTTTTCGCGCGGGCGCGGTCGACCTTCGAATCTGTTGGAAACTGACGAAGGACAAAATCGGCCAAAGATTTGACGTAGATGTCGGCAGCTTTGTCCTTAATGTCCTCAAATTTGGCCCCTTGTTCTTTCTCAATAGCTCTGGCGATGGCGAGAGCTTGCTGCGCAGCACTATCCGGCTGGCCTTTTCCACGATCTTTGGTCACTACATGGAGCATGGCCTCGCTCCGGTCGGTCTTCGAGGCACGAATCCACGTGCGATAACGCAGCAGTCTGATGACCAAGTATGCCGTCTCAATGGCATCGTCCTCCGGCAGCGAGCCGAGCAATGCATTAAAGTTTAAAGGTTTCGCCATAACTGCTCCTAGTACAAGAGCTCCAGGACGTCGAAGCAGCTTCTCGGGAGTCGCTCAATAGTATACTCCCAGGATAGAGGGTGCGCTCTCTTGGCAACTGGAACGTCCTTCAGGCGCTTTTCCACCAGAGGAAACGGAATGACAAATAGCAAGGGACGGTAGTCCTGGATCTGCGAATGATTAACCAATGCCTTGATTTCCTCGAGGGCCCCGGAAGTGATTGCCCCGGATTTGTGCTTGAACGTTGCGCCCCGCAAAATGCCCGACCTGTTCTCGAAAATCTTCGCGCTGTGACGGTCGCCGCGACGCACTTCTTCATAGAGATTTCTGTAGATTTCGGCCGGGCTCGAGGTCGGAGGAACGGTTGGTCCGTAAGCAGAAATCGTCCGGGCGTCGAAGATAGGGGTGCACCAAACATGGTGCTCGGCGCCGTAGAACTTTTCGGCGATCATGAAAGCGAGCCACGTATTCGTGGAATAAAGGAGGAGCGGTTTTTTCGAGGACGTATGCGATTTTAAAGGCAACGAGATTTTCCCCGCGATTGTATCGGCGGCTTCGCAGCTCGTACAAACAGATTCTTTTATCACCTCTAGATATATTATTACAGTGATATTTCCGGCGGCTCGGCGACAAGACCGCGCCCTTCTCGCCTTGGGCGGCCTGGGAGTAGAGGGCGGCCAAATTTAGACCGGAGAGGGCTGATTTTGGGCGTGGTAAGATTCCGTCCCAAGATCAAACAGCACTTTTTGGTGAGATTGGTCCGGCCGCGGACGGGAGGCGAGTGTGTTAGTGCAATTTCGCCGAAATGGCGGAGGGCAGGAAGAGGAGAACGATGGCGAAACCGAAAGTGCTGGCGACACGGCCGCTGTTTCCCGCGGCGCAGGGAATCTTGAACGCCGGCTGCGAGGTTGAGTATTGGACGAACCCGGAGCGAATCCCCAACGAAGAGCTGCAACGAAAGGTGAAAGATAAAGAAGGCTTGGTGTGCCTGCTGACGGAAAAAGTGGACGCGAATTTGTTGAGCGCGGCGCCGAAGCTGAAGATTGCGGCGAATGTCGCGGTGGGCTTCGACAATATCGATGTCGCGGCGTGCACGAAGCGCGGAGTGGTGGCGACGAATACGCCCGGAGTGCTGGACGAGACGACGGCGGATTTCGCGTGGACGCTTTTGATGGCGGTGGCGCGGCGGCTCGGCGAGGGAGAGGCGCTGGCGCGGTCGAGCAATTGGAAAGGGTGGGACCTGGACCAACTGGTGGGCACGGACGTTTGGGGCAAGACTCTGGGCATTGTGGGATTCGGACGGATTGGAAAAGCGATGGCGCGCCGCGCGGGGGGATTCCAGATGAAAGTAGTGTACGCGGACGCGGTGCGCGCGCAAGAATCCGTGGAAAAAGAATTGAACGCGACGTATCGGGGAATGAACGACCTTCTCGCGGAGTCCGATTTCATCAGCGTGCATGTGCCGCTGCTTCCGGAGACGCGCGGTCTGTTTGATGGGCCGAGATTTTCTCGCATGAAGCCGACGGCGTTTTTGATCAACACCTCGCGCGGGCCGGTGGTGGACGAAGCGGCGCTGGTGCACGCGCTTGAAAGCGGAAAAATCGCGGGAGCGGCGCTGGATGTGTATGAGAACGAGCCGTTCATCCATCCGGGGCTGAAACGGCCGAACGTGGTGCTGACGCCGCATATCGCTTCGGCTTCGATTGAAACGCGCACGAAGATGGCATGCATGGCTGCAGAAAACGTGGTGGCGCTTTTCAATGGGCAGCGGCCGGCGAATATGCTGAATCCGGAAGTTCTAGAAGCAAAATAAAAAGTGGCGGCCCTTCTCGTATGGCGGATCTGAAGCAAATTGCCCGCCGGATTTTCCACGAAACGATTTCGGCGATCGATATTCCCGAGGCGATGCAGAGGAAACTGCAGCTAACGGGGACGGTACTGCGCCTCGAAGACGCGGACGTGGACCTGCACGCGTTCGGGAAAGTGTGCGTGATCGCGATCGGGAAGGCGGCGCACGGCATGGTCGAAGGGCTGGCGAATTTGCTGGCGGGGGATTTTCCGTTCGAGGGAATTGTTGCGGCGCCGACGCCACCGGGGCGGGCCGTCGAGGGCATGAAATATTTTGTCGGCGGGCATCCGACTCCGGATGAACAAAGCTGGAAGGCAGCGGAAGCGATTCTGGAATGTTTGAAAGGGTGCGACGAAAAGACGGTGGTGTTTTTTCTGCTGTCCGGCGGAGGGTCGGCGCTGGTGGAGCTGCCGCTGGATGCGGCGTTGACTCTCGAAGATATGCGGCAACTGAATCGGGCGCTGGTGACCTGCGGTGCGCCGATCGAGGCGATGAACACGGTGCGGAAGCACGTTTCGGCCGTCAAGGGCGGAAGACTCACTGCCGCTGCGGGACGCAAGACAAAAGTCACGCTGGCGGTGAGCGATGTGCCGGTTGGAAAGGAAACGGCGCTGGCTTCCGGGCCGACTTTGCCTGACCCGACAACGATTGCGGATGTGCATCGCGTGATCGAGGAATTTTCTCTGCGAGCGAAATTGCCTGCGGCGCTGTTGCGGTGGATGGAAGAAGGGAAAATGCCGGAGACGCCAAAAGAGGGCGACGCGGCGTTCCGCAACGCGCATTTTTCTTTGCTGCTCGGGCTGGACGATCTGTTTCATCCGGCGCATCACGCGACGGAGGCGGAGGGATTTGTGGCGTGCTGCGACAACTCGACCGATGACTGGCCGATCGAGAAAGCGGCGGAATATTTGCTGGGCCAGCTCGAGGAAGTGCGCAAGGCGAATCCGGGTCAGCGCGTGGCGGTGATCGCGGATGGAGAAGTGAGTTCGCCGGTGAAGGGGAAGGGGATTGGCGGAAGGAACGCGGCGTTTGTGCTGGCGTGCGTGAAAAAAATTGCAGGAAAGAAAATCGCGGTGCTGAGCGCGGGGACGGATGGCGTGGATGGGAACAGCCCCGCGGCGGGAGCGGTGGCGGATGGAGAGACTCTCGAACGGGGACGGGCGATTGGATTGAACGCGCGCTACATGTTCCGAGAGAGCGATTCGTATACGTATTTTGCGCGGCTGGGGGATACGATCGTTACGGGGCCTACGGGAAATAATTTGCGGGATTTGCGGATATTGTTGGCGGAAGCGGAGACGAGGAAGAAGTAGAGACATAAAGATGTAACGAAAAAAGATTTTTACACAGAGGACGCAGAGAACACAGAGAACACAGAGAAGAGCGGGCGCCGAATCCAATCGGCGCCCGAATTATTTGGTCAGGCACAAAACTATTGTTTTGGAGGAGGAAGACGCGTCTCGATGGTCTTGAGGCGGTCATCCATTTGTTGCAAGAGGTGCTCGAGATGGTCGAGGCGCTTGGCGACTGCGGCTTGATCGGCGGCGGCCGGGGATTGGGCTGCGCTTTCGCCTTCGTCGCTTTCTTCGTCCGAAGAGGCGCCTTCGTCGCCAGCGGGTTTTTTCAGACGCGCGATTTCCCGCTTGATCATGGGCGCCATCTCGATGCTGAGGTCGTTGCTGTTTAGAAGAGCTTCGAGAGCGGGAATCGCGGAGGAATCCCCGCGGGCGCCGAGCGCAAAGATGGAAGCGACGCGGACGCGAAACTGGGGATCGTTGAGAAAGGAAGCGATCTGCTGCGTGACGGTTTTGTCGCTTTTCTCGAGCTCGGCAAGGCTCGCGATGGCGGCGGTGCGCGAATCGAGGGGTTTGCCGGCCGCCGACCACTCGCGAAGAAGCGGGACGGCTTTATCGTCACCGTAAGGGCCGAGGGCGCGCAGCGCGGCATTGCGCAGGAAGTCATCGGGAGAATCGCCGGCTACGGCGGCTTCCAGCGTGCCGAGAGCACCAGGTGCTTTGAGCTGGCCGAGGGCATGAAGAGCCGCGGCCCGCGCGCGATACGAGGAGTCATCGGCGGCGAGGGAGTTCAGCTTGGCGACGATGGCGGAGTCATTCTTGAAATTCCCGAGAGCGGAAACGATGTACGCGCGCACCCAGGGTTCCTTGTCGGTGTCGAGCGCTTCGAGAAGAAGTTTGGATGCAGTGGAGCCGCCCAACCGGCCGAGCGCGTCGGCGGCGTTGGCGCGGATGCCCCAGGCTTTGTCGTTGCGAAGCGCATCGCCGAGAGCGGCGGCAGCATCGTCGTCACCTTGCAGCTTGGCGAGAGCGGCGACGGCGTCGGCGCGGTCTCCCAGTTCATCGGCGTGCTTCAACTGATAAATCCATTCCTTTTTTTCCTTGTGGAAGTTGGCGGACTTGAGGACTTGGCCGCCTTTATCGAAAAGCACCATAAGTGGAGCAGAATCGGTGGGGAAGGTGAAGACTTCGGATTCCTTGGTTACGGTGATGGGGAAAAGTTTAGGCCCGGAAGCGGTGGTGATTTCGACATCGGTGGGAATATCGAAGAGGCCGACGCGGCCCGCGACTTCCTGCGTTTGCTTGACGGTCAGAGCGACCTGGTGTTTGGCGTCGTTGTAGGTATAGCTGAGATCAAACTTAGGAGCGCCCGCGCCGTAGACCCATTCGTTGAAGAACTGGTCGACGTCGATGTGCGTGGCTTCGTCCATGGCTTTGACGAGATCGGCGGTAACGACGTTCTTGCCGCGATTGACTTCGAGATAGTGCTTGAGGCCGAGGTAGAAGGCGTCATCGCCGAGTTTGTGGCGGAGCATGTAGAGAACCCAGCCGCCTTTGGTGTAGGCGTTGCCATCGAACTCGGAGGAATCCGTGAAATTGAAGCGGACAATGGGCTTGGTGTAGAGACTGTGGCCGGCGAACCAGCCGCGCGCGGCCTCCCAACGGTCGTAGTCGGCCTGGTCCTTGCCGAAGTGGGCTTCGGTCCAAACCGTTTCCATGAATGTGGCGAAGCCTTCGTTGAGCCAGATGTCGCCCCAGTCCTTGCAGGTGACTAGATCGCCGAACCACTGATGGCCGAGTTCGTGCGAGATGAGGTCGTCTTCGTCGGTGGGATACTCGGGGACAAGTTTGGGACTGCGCAGCGAAGTGCTGGTGTTGGTGGTGGCGCTGGAATTCTCCATGCCGCCGGCGACGAAGTCATCGACCATGGATTGGTCGTACTTTTCCCAGGCATAGTCGACGCCGAGTTTCTTGCTGAAGAGATCGATCATCTGGGGAGTGCGGCCGTAGTTGATGGCCAGACGGTCGCCACGGCCTTTGGGAGCGAAATAGTCTACGGGGATGCCGCGCCAGGAGTCTTTCACTTCGTCCAGTTGGCCGGCGACGACGGTGATGAGGTAGGTGGAGCTGGGAAGAGATTCGCGCCAGGTCCAAGTCTTCATGCCTTTGTGGTCGTCGGAGACGCTGATCAGCTTGCCGTTGGCGACGGTGGTCCAGGAATCGGGAACCGTGAGAATAGTTTCGGTGGTGAGGCGGTCGTTCGGATAGTCGTAGGTCGGAAGATAGAAATGCGTGTCCTCGGATTCGCCTTGCGTCCAGACTTGAATGGGGCGATTGGGGTAATCCTTGTCGGGAAGGATGAAGTAGAGGCCTTTGGTGGGCTTGGCGTCGTAGCGAATGTTGACGTCAAATTTCTCGCCGGCGTGAGCGGGAGAGGAGAGCGGAATGATGAGCTTGTCGTCGCGCGTTTCGAATTTGGCGTGGGATTTATTTACGGTGACGCTTTGAATGTTGAGGCCGGCGGAGTCGAAGACGATTTGGGAAGTCGCGTCGCGAAGGATGACGAGGGTGTGGGTAACGTCGCCGACGACTTCTTTTTGGTCGAGGTTGAAGCGTAGCGCGATGCGCGAGTGTTGGAGATCGTAGTCCCGGCTGGGAGCATACGGCTCGTCGGCGCGAAGTTGGAGAGAGATGAAGAGAAGGGCGAGAACGCTGGCGAGGGCGAGCGGGAGGGAGCGGCGGCGAGTCCGGCGGGCATTCGCGGAGAGTGCAACTTTCATTTGGATGGACTCCTTTGAAATGAGTGTCCCGCGCGCTCGAGAGTGGCAACGGCTGCGGCTAGATTGTCAGACGCGACAAGCAAGTAATCGGTGTCAAAGGTTGTGACGACGAGCAAACTAATTTTTGCGGCCGCGAGAGGCCCGGCGAGCGCGGCGAGCACGCCGACTTCCGACAAAATGAACGGCCCGTGGACTTTGATGACGCGCCAGCCGCCCTGGAACTGCACGCCGCCGGGAACGCGAGATTCTTCGACGATGATCGAGAGCTCGTCGCTGGTGCGCGTGACCGAGAAAAAAGGGCCTTCGGTGGCCCATGCGGGAAGTTCGGCGCGCGCCGAGAGTCCGACAACGGCGAAACTTTCTGGCAGAAGCGATAGCTGAAATCGTCGCAGAGAAAGAGTCATCGCGCTAGAGAAGACCTCTGGCCATGCCGCCATCGACCGCGATGGAAGCTCCGTTCACGTAGCTGGCGCGCTCCGAAGCGAGAAAGGCGACGACGGCGGCGAATTCTTCGGGCGAGCCGAGGCGGCCCGCGGGAATCTGGCGCGCCCAGCCGCGGAAGACGTCCTCTGGCGAAGTTCCCGTGCGCGCGGAGATGGACGCGGCGAGGCCATCGAGACGCGCGGTGCGCGTGTAACCGGGACAAACATTGTTGACGGTGATGCCGTCGGCGGAGTATTCATTCGCGAGAGTGCGCGCGAGGCCTGCCACGGCGGCGCGAATGGAATTAGAGAGCAGAAGGCCGTCGACGGGTTGCTTCACCGCGGACGACGTGATGGTGATGAAGCGGCCCCACTTCCTTTTTTGCATGCGCGGGAGAGTTTCCCTGGCGAAAAAAACCGTGCTCATCAGAAGCAGATCGACAGCGGCGCGCCAGTCTTCGACGTTCGTGTCGGCGAAGGATTTGGAAGGAGGCCCGCCGGAATTGGTGACGCAGATATCGATTTGACCGAAGCGCTGCTCGACGGCGGCGACGAAGTGAGAGACGGCAGCGGAGTCGGCGACGTCGAGAGCCTGGTGGAAAACTTCGCGGCCGGCGGATTTCTGGATATGAGCGGCGGCCTGTTCGAGCGCGGGTGCGCTCCGGGCGCAGATGGCGACGCGAGCGCCTTCACGCGCGAGTTCTTCCGCGACGGCGCGGCCCAGTCCTTTGCTTGCGGCCGCGACGATAGCTACGCGGCCTTGCAGGCCCAGATCCAATTTTGCTCCTTGTTCAAACTTTGCATGGTCTCGCGAAACGCGCGGCGCGTCAAATCGTTGGAATCGGTGGAAGAGCCTACTCACATCGTATCCCCCTGGCGAGGCTGCAGACACGGCCCTTTGGGACCGATCTACCAGGTCTGTGGGCTGCCTGCGCCCATCCTCGGGAACACCACCTCCCCATGTTTTTTGTAAGGCAATTATCCCCTCTGGACAAGTAGGGATAGAAAGGGCAAAATGCCTTGCGTAAGTGGGCTGGAGGAAAGGCTCGCGTTTCTGTTCCCTTACAGGACTCGGCGCGAGGACAGGTGGCCACTAGTGATTTACGGTGCCTACTTTGATGAGAGCGACGAGAGACCGGGGTTCGCGATAGGCGGATACTCAGCTGCGTATGATACTTGGCTGCATTTAGACTGGGCATGGGGTGAATTGCTAAAACGTTGGCAACTGAACTACTACAAAGCCTCTGAGTGCGAACATGGATTGGTGGAATTTGCTCAATACCGGGACGACCCTACGGACCAGAAATCGCCATTGAAAGAACACGAACGCGCAAAGCTCAGGGAAATCAAGACTGAGTTTGTTGACGCCATTTGTAAACACCACGACGACCTACAGGGATACGGAGCAGCGTTTGTCGTGGAAGATTTTGAGAGGATTATTGCGGAAGACCCGATTGCCCGAAAAACATTCCTAGACAAACCCTACTATCTAGGTGCTCAGCTTTGCCTCGTTGCTGCGGCTGCACCGGCCCTGGATTCCAATATTCGCCGTTCAGGAATTGACAGGATCGAGATTCGTCCAATCTTCGATTCGCACGAGGAATACAGCGGAAAAGCAAAAGAGATTTTTGATAATTTCGTCAAGAAAAATCCCAAGTCAGCCAAAGTTTTGATGCCACCTGCATACGACGATGATGTGAAGAATTCTTCTTTGCAAGTCGCGGATGTTCTGGTCTACGAATTAAGGAAGAAGTTGAGCAGGAAAATAAAAGACCCTAGCGACGAATACATGCGAGTCCCATTGCAAAGGCTGTTACCCGCAATCTACCGAGTGTACAAACTGGACCATGCCAGTTTGAAAGTTATAGCGGCACATCAAACGCCAGACACAATAGGGATTCCGCATTTGATGCCGGAGGAATTGTGGTAGTCTCAGAGTATGACGACGCCGCGAAAGGTCAAACCGCGCAATGAGAGCCGGAAGAAAATGCGGCCCTACACGCGGGATGCGTTCCATGGCTTGCTCAGCAAGGCGATTAAGACACCTTCCGAGAAACCTGCTCCAAAATCCGCTTGAACTGAAAATTCCCTTGGTGTCTCCGGTTGTATCGGAAAGCGTATTCGTCAAGGTAGGTCTGCAAGTACTTGGCGCTCACGTTGTGATAGACGCCGCCGATACCGCGCTTCACCAAGGACCAGAATCCCTCAATCGCCTGAGTGTGAATGTCACCAGAAACGTAAACACCGCTCGCGTGCCGGATGCGGCGATGCGCGTATCCATGCGCCTCAAGGCCATCGTAGGAAACGTACTCGTCAGTGAAAACAGTGCTCGACGGAAGAATGTATTTCTTCGCCAGACCGTGAAGAGTTTCGCGCCGTGCATCGGGAGCAACACGCGCCACGACGCGGCCATGATGAGTAGGAGTGCTGCGTTCCACCATGCCGACGACCGCAACCTTGTGACTCCCGTAGGATGGCCGTCCCTGTCCGCCTTGCCGACGCCGCTTGCCGCCGTGGTACATCTCATCCATCTCCACCGTCGAACCCTCCAGTTGCATCCCCTCTTCGGAGAGCAACGAGCGGATTTGCCGGAACATGCGCCACGCGGTCTTGTAAGTGACGCCAGTCTCCCGCTGAATCTGTTTCGCGGAAATGCCGCAACGAGTCGAACCCATGAGATACATCGCGTAGAACCAAGTCTTGAGGGAAGTGGTGCTCTTCTCGAAGATAGTCCCGGCGAGCGGGTAGAGGTGATTCCCGCACGCTTGGCAGGCATACGCGGTGCGGCCAGTCACGCGATGATGTTTCTGCTCCGCCTTGCACTTCTCGCATTCGGTGACGCCATCGGGCCAGCGCTGTTCTTTGATGTGCTCAAGGCAGGAATCATCGTCCGGAAACTCGGCGTTAAAGTCGCCTACGGTGTATCGCAAGTGCTTTGGAATGCTCTGTTTAACTTTCATGGTCGCCTCAACTACTTACAGGCTACCAGAGAGCTTACTTGTTGTCAAGGGATAATTGCCTTTTGTAAGTGTTGATTCTAAATGAGTTAGCGTTTGTGTAAGTCCTTTAGAATCAACGCTGGCTCTGTTGACATCCTAGGCACAGATTATGCTTTGAGGGATCGACAAGGAGGGGCCGGAGGTGTTTTCTGATGGGGCAGGAGGGACGATGGCCGAGGTTGGTCTCCTGCCGATTGCTCGCGTGGCGCTGCAAGTGGCCACGCAGGTTTTGCCGCCCTACCGCACGCGCTTCAGCAAACACCAGTTCACGCAACCACAGCTATTGGCGGTGCTGTGCCTGATGCGCTACGAAGATTGGACTTTTCGCGAAGCCGAGACGCGTTTGCGCGAGCACCAAGAATTGCGTGCCGCACTGCAATTGCAGGCCGTGCCGGACTACACCACACTGTATCGTTTTCTGCGGCGACTGGACGACGACACCGTGGAGCGCGGACTGAGCGAAACGGTGCGTCGCTTGCGTGGACGCCGGCGCCGGCCCGTTTCCGCCGCCATTGATGGCACCGGACTCTCCTACAATTCCGTCAGCACCTTCTTTGTACGGCGCATGGAACAGCACGCGGAGCACAGTTCGCGGCAACGCCGTTGGTTGAAGTGGGTGATTGTGGTGGATTTACAGCAGCAGATTTTGCTGGCGCAACGGGCACATCAAGGACCGGGGTCCGACGTGCGCGCCCTGCCGGGATTGCTGGCTGCGGCGGCACGAGGCGCGCCCATTGGCCTGGTGCTGGCGGATGCGGAGTTTGACTCGGAACCCAATCACGAATTCATCCGACAGCGCCTGGGAGCTCGGAGCATCATCCCGGCCAAACGCCGCGGTATTCCCCAAGGCACCATTCGGAATCAGATGTTCCGCGCTTTCCCGAAAAAGCCCTACCGGCAACGCGCCAAGATCGAAACGATCTTCTCGGTCGTCAAACGCAAGCTCTCCTCGAGCGCGCCCGGTCGCAGCTTGGCCATCCAGATCCGCCAAGCTTTGCTCCTCGGTCTTACCTACAACCTCTACCGGCTAAGGCCCGCTCTCGGCCCGATAGGATGTCAACAGAGCCATCAATGTTTAGAGGGCGTTCTGTAGATGTTGATTCTACAAGACTTAGCACTACGGCGTGAACCGCCGAGGTACCTTGGCGAGTGGCATTAAGGATTGACTGAAAGACTCGCCTTACGCGCTATGGCCCTCCTAAAAGCAGAAACGGCAGCCGATGGCTGCCGTTTTTTCGCAGAATTGCCTATTGGCGAGACTACCTTGAGTGCGAAGGCTGATCAAGAGGCAAATTGGCTGGGTCGGGGGCTTGGCTGCGAAGTTGGTCTGGGACAGGGCACTGGGTCGCGCCGCAGGCAGAACTGGGCGTGGGATATGGGGCGGCGATGTTGCGGCTAATGCGGATGATGCGACTCATGCAGCTGATACGCCAAATCTGTTGCGACTACCTTGTGAGTGGCTAGGTAGGCGCGGGCATGGGCGAGTTGGGGGAGATTGGAGTCGGCGGACTTCCAGGAGGCGAGGAATTCCGTGTATTCGGTGGCGGCTGCGGCGTCGTCGCCGGCTTGCTCGCTGGCGCGGGCGATGCCGTAGAGCGGGAAACCGGAACGCGGGCGATCGACGAGGGCGGACAGATAGGCGGCCTTTGCGGCGGTCCAATCGGACGCGGCCATATAGGCCGCGGCTTCGGTTTCGCCGACGGGACGAATGAAGGCTGGAGGTTCGCGATAGCCGAGCGCTTTTTCTTCTTGCGCAGCCGCGGCGTAGAGTTTTTTCGCGTCGGCGGTTTGCTTTTTGTAGACGAGCAGCCCGGCACGAAGTTCGAGAGACATGATGGACAGGTTGCTTACGAGCGGCTTGGGGCGGGCGTCGGGCATCAATTGGAGCAGGGCAGGAGTGGCCTCCGCCTTCTTGTTGTTTTTGTCTGACTCGGCGGACTTGGCGTCCGCTTCATCTTTCAGGCGCTGTGAAATGCGCCAGAGGCCGGCGTCAAACTGCGCGGAAGCGGCTTCGGCGCGCGAGAGATCGTGCTCATCGAGAGCTTGCATGCCGAGCGCGAATTGAGTGAGCTGGCGCGCGAGGAATTGGAGATTTGGAAGTGTCGCGGGAGGGTCACTGGATTGCAGAAGAGAAAGGGCGTTGGCCCAATCGGCGGAGCGAAGAGCGACCGGGAGACGAGGATCGAGGCGGGACATGGCATCGCGGGGCGACCAGGGATAAAGCGTGTTTTCGAGCTGGCCGCGTGCGTCTTTTAGTTTGGCGGAGAGCGCGGTGGCTTCGTTTAATTGGCCAAGTTCCATGAGATTTGCGATGGCGTACATGAGGTTGTGGACGTAGTTCCAATCGTCGTCGACGTTGACGTGCTGCGCGCGCATGTAGGATTCATCGGCTTGCATCGAAGCGGCAAAAGCTTGCTTTGCGTGCGCGTAATCGCCGACGCGATAGAAAATGTGGCCGGGCATGTGGACCATGTGGCCCGAAGTGGGAGCGAGACTGGCGAGGATTTCGGCGCTGTGGAGGGCCTGCTCGGGATGAAGGCCCGGTTCGACGGCGTGAATCCAATAATGATTGGCGGCGGAATTGTCCGGATCTTCTTTTAATACGGACTGCAAAATGGCGAGGGTTTCTTTTTGGCCGGCGAGCGGCTGGCCGTTATCGTCGTAGCCGTCGGAAAGTGATTCCGCGAGAAAAATGCGGGCTTGCAAATCGTGGGGAGCACGCTTGACTAGCTTGCGATAGATTTGGACTTCCTGGGAGTCTCCCGTACTTTTGTTTTCATTGTCGGAATTTTCGGCGGCTTCGGCGGCGGCGCTTGCTTCGATATAGAGGCGCTCCGTTTTGCTGGCGTGGTGCTTGAGGCTTACGGCGTTGGCAAGAGCCTGGCGGGCGTAAAACTTTGAGTTGCTGTGGGTGAAAATTTCCGCGTGGTAGACGCCCCAATAGCACATCGCGCACTGCGGATCGACACGAACGCTTTGTTCGAAGGCGCGTTCGGATTCGTAGTCCCAAAAGTCATGGAGCAAATTCAAGCCCTGGTCAAACCACATCTGAGCTTCGGGTGAGGCGGTGATGGGGATGTGGGCATTGCCGATGCCGGTGAGCTTCTGCGGCGGAGGGAGCTTTTCGGGCGGGATTTCTTCGCGGGTGGCCATGGTGTGACCGACCATGGCGGTCTGCGCAGAGATGCGCGGGGCGAAGCTGATGCCGAACAGGAGGATGACTGCGCCGAAAACAACGGTCTTTTGAACCGAGAAATTGAAATGCAATTTGAGGCTGGCCACCAATTCCTCCGGACGATGCGAAAGGAAGCTTTGCCATTCTAGACGAAAACGCGGGAAGGCGAGCGCTTTAGCAGGCGCGAGCGATTCGGCGGGGAGAATGTTTGCACGAAGGGGTTGGCGGCGCTAAGATGCAGGCAATTTGCTGCCCGGGGAGGTTCTCATGAAACGAATTGCGGAGTGGATGGGGCTGCTTGGCTTGCTGATGCTTGCGGCGGGCGCCGCGAGCGGACAACAGATCGGAAAGTACGTGCCGATCCCGGCGGGTTCCGATGCGGATCACTCGTTGACGGAGATTAATGGCACGAGCGATCAAGCGCAGAAGCTGGCGCTAATCGATAAATTTTCCGCGAATTTGGGGAAGGGCGACATGGCGATTGTGGCCGACGATCTCTATGTGAATTATTACCTATCGCAAAAGGATTATGACAAGGCTTTCGAGTATGGCGACAAGCTGTTCGCGCTCGATCCGGATAATCTTTCGAACGACGTGAACATGGTTCGCGCGGCGAGCGAAAAGGGCGACAGCGAAAAGGTTGTGGCGTACGGGGAGAAGCTGGCGGGGATTTTGCAACGGTTCAAGGACTCGCCCGCGCCGGCCGGAACAGAAGCTGACGCGTGGCAGCGGCAGAAGGCGGCGACACTGCAAAGCAACAACGACAATATCGAGTACATCGAGGACGCCGTGTACATGGTGGACTTTCGAACGACGAGCGCGGCGAAGCGGGCCGACATGTTGGTGCACTTCGCGCAGATTTTTCCGGATTCGCCTTACGCCAATCAGGCGCTCGGGGTGGCGGCGGCTTCCTACCAGCAGGCGCAAAACGTTCCCAAGATGCTGGAGGTGGCGAACGGCTTGCTGGCGAAGGACCCAAACAATATAGGAATGCTGCTCTTGCTATCGGACTATTACAGCGAGAAAGGGGAGCAACTCGAGAAGGCGGAAGCTTGGGCGAAGAAAGCGATTGAACTGCTAGGCGCGGCGCAGAAACCGGCAGGCGCGACGGACGAACAGTGGCAACAACAGGTTTCGCTGCAGAAAGGTTTGGCGTACAGCTCGCTGGGGCAAGTGAGCATTCAAAAGAAAGAGAACGCGCAGGCCGCGGAGAACTTCAAAACGGCGGCGCCGCTTTTGAAGGCGGACGAAGGGAGTTACGGGCGGAATCAATATTGGCTGGGGTTCGCGCTGCTGAATTTGAAGAGGAACGGCGAGGCGAGAGAAGCGTTTGTCCAGTCGGCATCGGTGAATAGTCCGTACAAGGCGCTGGCGCAAGCGAAGTTGAAGACTTTTGTGGGGGCGTCCAGGCATTAACCTTGCGAAGCTGGAGCAGGGAAGCGGCGAGAGCGGCCGATGCGAGAGGGCGGATGGCGTCTCGAAGACGCAAGGCTGGCCAGGCTGGGCTTCGAATCTTTTGCTGGCTGTTCGGCATCTAAACGCTCGGAATAAGGTAAATGAATGCGGATTGGTGTGGTTACGCCAGGGAGATAGTACGCTGAGGAGAGAGACATGGCAGAGTTGGCTACGTTTGGCGCGGGATGCTTTTGGGGAGTGGAGGCGGCATTTCAGCAGGTGCCGGGAGTGATCGAAACGGCAGTTGGATATAGCGGCGGGGAAATGCCGAATCCGACGTATAAGGATGTTTGCACGGACGAGACGGGGCACGCGGAAGTGGTGCAAGTGACGTTCGATCCGGAGAAAGTGAAGTACGAGCAGCTGCTCGATGTTTTCTGGAAGATTCACGACCCCACGCAGGTGAACCGGCAGGGGCCGGACTTCGGCACGCAGTACAGGACGTCGATATTTTTTCATTCGCCGGAACAGGAAACCGCGGCGAAGAAGTCTGTGGCGGCGCTGGAAGCGAGCGGCACGTTTAAGCGGCGAATAGCCACGGAGATTACACCGGCTTCGACGTTCTATCGTGCAGAAGAGTATCACCAGAAATATTTGCAAAAGCGGGGCGTGGCCTCCTGCCATTTCTGAAGAAGAGAATTGAGTGCGGCGGCGGTTTGCACTTGGCTTCGAAATAGTTAGAGGATTCTCGGCTAGGCTATGCGAGACCAGCGAATTCCGATTCAGTCTTAGTTGATGCTAATGAATGGCGGAGAGGGTGGGATTCGAACCCACGGTACGGTTTCCCGTACGCTCGCTTTCGAGGCGAGTACTTTCAACCGCTCAGTCACCTCTCCGCGGTCGTGGCAAGTTCCATCGTAGCAAGGGTTCCGCGTTCGGGCAATCGGGCTTGACCGGTGGAGTTGACCGACGGCA
Source organism: uncultured Acidobacteriota bacterium (assembly GCA_963715795.1). Lineage (GTDB taxonomy): Bacteria > Acidobacteriota > Terriglobia > Acidiferrales > UBA7541 > Acidiferrum. The sequence goes on from OY970275.1 coordinate 484,356, forward strand.
CTCCGCCGCTAACGCGAAACGTAAACTGTCGAACCGGCATCCCGAGGAGCGGTCCAACGGGCGCCGAGGCACGGTGACGATTAGCACCCGCTCAAAGGACTGAAAAGACTCGTGGTTAGCGGCGGGCAGCGAAAAAGGATTGAAGAAGAGCGGCGCTCTCTTCGGCCAGAACGCCGTGAGTTTCATCCACTTGATGATTGAGAGCGGGGCTGGCGAGAAGGGCGAAGCAAGAGCGGACTGCGCCGCCTTTGAGGTCGTCGGCTCCATAAACAAGGCGCGGAATGCGGGCTTGGATGATCGCTCCCGCGCACATGCTGCAGGGTTCGATGGTGACGTACAGGGTTGTGTCGGCAAGACGATAGTTTTTAAGCAGGCGGGCCGCCTCTCGGATGGCGACGATTTCTGCGTGCGCGCTCGGATCGCAGTCGCGAATGGTGCGGTTGCCGGAGCGCGAGAGGATTTTGCCCTCATGGACGAGTATCGCGCCGATGGGCACTTCGCCTACTTCGGAGGCGGCGCGGGCTTCCTCGAGAGCAACTTGCATGAAGGCAAGGTCTTGGCTCATATTCGGAGTCACGTTAAACGTGAGAATAGCATGCGCAAAATGTGTCCGAAAAACAAAGCAGTCCGGCATGCGTCTGTGACGGCACCGGGTGAGAACTAGAACATCCGAAGACAGCTTACAGCTCACAGCCTACAGCTAGAATGCCGTCCTTGGCTGAAAGTTAGGTAAGGTGGGTTTATTTTCCGGGAGGAGTTCGCGAAGCCGGTTGCTTGACAATTGGGGAGTGGACAAACAAACTACGCTCATAGGGGAGCGTTGGTGCAGGCGCCCCGAATCGATTTTCCTGAAAGTATGCTAGGGCTTTTTTGGATGCGAAGTGGCGACCCCAAAATCTGCTGAAGAAACCTGAATGGAACTCCGAAAAGATCCCATCACACAGAGCTGGATTATTTTAGGCCACCGGGAAGTTGGCGGCGAATCCCTGTCGGAATGTCCATTTGAGCCGGGCAAGATTGAGAAATTAAAAGCCATCCAAAGTTGGCCGCCAGAAGGGGCGTGGCAGGTCCGGGTGGTGCCGCATCCCGACCCGCTGTATCGGGTGGAAGGAGATCCGGGGAGGTTGGCGGAGGGCATGTACGACAAAATGGCCCCGCTCGGAGCGCACGAAGTTGTGGTGGAGACTCCGAGCCACGACAAACGGATGACGATGTTCAGCGATGAAGAGATTGAGCGCGTGCTGTGGGTGTGGGGCGCGCGAATCGCGGATTTGAAAAAGGATGCGCGGTTCAAGTATGTAAGCGTTTTCAAGAACCATGGACCGGCGGCAGGAGAAGAATGGCCGCACGCGCATTCGGAAGTGACCGCGACTATTTTCGTGCCGCGGCGCATCAAGTATGAGCTGCACGCCTCGCACGACTGGTTTAAGGACAAGGAACGATGCATTTTCTGCGACGTCGTCCGGCAGGAAGAGAAGCAGGGCAAGCGAATCGTGGACGTGCAAGGAGATTATTACGCGCTGTGCCCGTACGCTTCGCGCGTGCCTTATGAAGTGTGGGTGATGCACCGCAAGCACAACCAGCTATTTGAACAGCCGCGGCCTGGTGCGAATCGCAAACAATTGGCGGCGCTACTGGGACGGGTGCTGCGCCGGCTGGAGAAGGTAGCCCCGTCTTACCATTTGGTGGTGCACACAGCGCCAAACACCAAGAGCAAGAAAGGCGAATTGGCGGGGTATTGGAAGACGCTGGCGGAAGATTATCACTGGCACATCGAAATCATGCCCATCGTGGAAAAGCGCAGCAAGTCCTACAGCATCAAGGAAGTCTACTTCAACGCAGAGTTGCCAGAACAGGCAGCCGCCCATCTGCGCTCGCTGGATGCGAATCTCTAGCGCCATGCGCGTTGCGAAGCGAGCTGGAACCACTGTATGCAATGTAGAACAGGAGATTCACTGCTACTTTAGTAAATAAAGGAGTCGAAGTACACAAGGGCACCGACCTACGGGCCAGGCGCAAGGGGCGAAAGCCGAAACCCATCGCAATCGGTAGTGGAGGAGAGGCGAATGAAACCACAAAATATAGTATAGCGTTTCAGGAAACACGCTAGATTTGCTACCCCGCATACTTGTTTACAGCCGCTAAGTCCTGTACTATGTTCGCGCTTCTGAGTCGCAGCTCCTACCCAGCACTCGATCGGCGGCTTCGAAAATCCAATTTTCGATGTCGAGGTGTCTAATGTGGAAAAAAGAAGACGGTAAGCCCCAAGGAGTGCCCGAGATTTCCACAGCCTCTGCGGGTGTTCCGAGTACGCCGACTCCAATTTCGTCCCCAACTCGCGAAACGGCGGTCGCAGCAACTGTTTCCTCGAAGGCGGCGGCGTGTATCAGCCAGGGAATCAGGATCAAAGGCGAAGTGACGGGCAGCGAAGATCTCTTTGTCGACGGGTTAGTGGATGGGAAACTGAATTTGACGAACGGCAGTTTGACGATCGGGCCGAACGGACACGTCAAGGCGGATGTGACGGCGCGCGAAGTGATTGTCCGCGGAAAAGTGGAAGGCAAAGTTTCCGGGCGCGACAAAGTGCAGCTCTGGAGTACTGGCCAAATCAATGGAGAAGTACAGACCGATCGGCTGATGATTGAAGACGGTGCCATGCTTCGCGGAAGAGTAGAGGCAGGAAAGCAGCCCGCAAAGGCGGCGGAAACTCATGCGGCGGCTGCGGCGGCTGCCTCACCTTCAGGAGGAAAGTCGATTTCGCTGAACTCGGGAACGGCAGCGGATTGATCCATGAGCTTCCTACATAAACTCGGGATTGGCGTCGGGGCTGGAACCCACCGCGAGGTTTCCCGCCCAATACCTCAAAACGGAAGAACGCGCAATGTAGCTCCTGTGCCCGCAGTCGGTTCGACGCGTCCTCCCGAAGCGCCTAGCTCAACGCGGCTTTCGAATGGATTGAAGGAGCTATTGTGGAACCTCGATGGACTCGGACGCGGCACGCTGCTGGACTTGGGGCCGGCTTGGCAGACCACGCTGAGTTTCTTCATTGAGCGCGGTTTTCGAGTTTCCTCCGAGGACATTCTCCGGGAGTGGAAGGAATTTTTGCGGGAAGAAGAAGTGCGGCTTCAAGAGACCAACTTCGCTTCCGACTCGGTAGATATGACGCCGAGTGGCCGCGCGGCACGGTTCCTTGAGGCGAACCTGCAGTATTCGCGCTCGTCCTTCGATGCGGTTCTTGTGTGGGACTTGCTGGATTATCTCGAGCCAACGCTGGCCAAGCAGACGATCGCGAGTTTGACGGAATTGCTCCGGCCGGGCGGCGTGGTTTTCGCGCTTTTCCACAGCAAGAAGCCGGAAGGTTTTCAGCGGTATCGCATTGCGGATTCGAACTCGCTGCAGATCATTTCCGCCAGCGTGCTATGTCCGGCGCAGAGAGTCTATCAAAACCGCGAAATTCAGGACCTGTTTAGCCGATTCCGGACGATGAAATCCTTCGTGAGCAGGGATCAGCTTCGGGAAACTCTCTTCATCAAGTAAAAAACCAAAATCGGAAGAAGCTCGATGCCGCCTGGGGAATTTGTGTGTTCAGCGATTCTCCGCTTGCAAATGCAGGGCAGTGGGAGTACATGGGAGAAGAGAGCTCAAGGAGCTCCGGAGGGGACATGACTCCACCGGGCTTAGAGCTGAACCAAAGCTGATCACACCGCTCTCGCGGTGCGTGTCGCCCGTGAAACATGCGTGCAATTCGCGCGCTTCCGAGACGACGCAGCAAATTGGAAAAAGGGGGAACCTTCCGGTTCCCCCCTTTTCGTTTTCAGGGCTTATGACCGCGAGGAAGTATGGTTAGAACGGTGATGGCGTCTGCGGTGTTTGCCGTGGCGCCGGCGATGTGTCGTAGCCGGATAGGAGATAAGCGTCAGGGCATTGCCGGCTGTTGCTAGCGGTGCGGATTGCGGTTGCGGAGCGGTTGGTTGCCCGGCAGCAAAAAGAGCCGGGGCAGCCGCGAGAATTAGCAGACTTAACGTGCGTTTCACAATAAATCTCCCGAAGAGTTGAAATCCCCCGTAAAGGCATTGAAGCACAATTATTCCAGAAAGTCGCGTAGGAATTTTAAAGATAGCCTTTCAGTAAACTAGCGAGTCGTGAAGAGGGGGGATGCCAGGCGCGCAGAGGGAGCGCACCTGGCATTAGCAGGGGCTGAGCAGGGAAGCTATCCACCAAACTTGAGAGACTCGAGCCACTGAATCGCTTCACGCTGGTTGGCGATGATTTGAGCCTGCCAAAGAAGAGCAATGGACATGAGGCCCATGGCGACGACACAAATCGTCAAGACAACGCCCATCGTGGATTCCGAGGCTGGAATGTGTAGCTTGCGAACGAGCCATGTCATGGTTACAGGTCTCCTAGTACTCAACTTCATGAAACTCTCTACTGTTCGCGCCAAACTGCGAAGCGGATAGATAAGCGAATACCTCCGCCCACTGTAAGAAGGGCAATCGAAGGGCCATGCGGTCGCGAGAGGGGAGATTGCTATCATTGCGAAAACAAGAGATTTGGGTCAAAAGCTAATTTCAATTCTTCAGATGACGGCGCCAGGTGTGCAAAAGGAGCGGCAGAAGAGCCACTTTGCTTCCGAATCCCGCGGCTGTGTTCTAATGCCGGACCGAAAGTGCGGAGAGAATGCTCTCCCAGACATCAGAGGAGTGGAGTGGTAGTTCCATTACCCGGCGAACCGCTGCGGATGCATGCGTGGAGAGAGTGTCGGGCTCGTTGCGGACTTTGTCAGTCAAAAGAATCGCGCGGTCACAGGCTGCAAACAGGTCGGTCTCCAGCCCAGGGGTCGCGACGGCAATGCTTCGCGCATGAGAGCGCAGGGCACGATCATAGAGTTTGGACAGTTCACTGACGCACCGGCGAACACTCGCCCCAATGGCTAGCGACCAAAGAACGCCTCGAGGTCGAAGCTGGATTTTTTGACGTTTCCCAGCTTCCTGAAAGTTTTCTATGTCCTCGGCAGAAGCGCCGGCAAAGAAAAAGAGTTCATCGAAATCCCTTTGACGAGCCAGCTCCGCTTCGCGGGGAGGCAAACCCAGGTTTTGGGCCAGCTCCCTAGGAGGAAGAGAACGAAGGGAGACAACGGATACGCCAGATTCTTCGGAGAGGGCTTCCAAGGCGTCCGAAGCGGCAGGCTGCTGTTCAGCAACAGGAAGGCAGGTGAAACGGCCGAGGCGAACCGTGGGCACATTGCGTGGCTGTGTGGCGGACGTTTGGGGCCGCAAGTGAAAATAGTCTTCTGGGAGAAATACGCCGCAACCATCTTCCGCGATGAAAGGGTGGGTGTGCGCGAGCTTGCGGCGCGGTTCATCCATTTGAAGGCGGGTGCGGCTTGTGAGCCATACGGCTGGGATACCGTGGTGATCGAGAGCGGCAGCGAATTCATCAAGGCCAGGGACAGGATTTCCGCGGGGTGGAATCAGGTCGTCAACAGCGATGTACAGAATGGAAGAAGTTTGTCGCAAACCGTTCTCCGCTATGCGTGCTTCCATCTTAGCGGAGATTCAGCGCGAACCGCAGAATCCCGCGAAGAATATGTGGAACTCTCCCGAACAGGTTGGAAACAAAAAAAGCGGGCAGGAAATCCTGCCCGCTTTCTGCCTCTTTGGCCGAAACGGCCGAGGGTTGCTCTTGCGTTTACTCTCCGGAAGTGCTGGAAGTAGTTGTCGGCTGCGCGTTTGCCTTGGGAATACTGACGTAGCCGCTAATCTGGTTCTTGCTGGCCTTGTTGATGACAAGTTCTTCAGGCACGCGCGTTCCAGAGGTATAGAAGAAGATGGGTTCGTTAAGAGCGCGATTCTTCTTCGTGAAATGCTTGTCGTCAACAACCATGGAGAGATTAACCTGATTTTTCTTCTCGTTGACGCCCTTGAGTTCGAGTGTCACGTTGGCAACCTTCTGGGGCTTGTTTTTGCCGGCGATCGTGAATTCGACGTAATCGCGCTCGCCGAGGCGGCGGAGCTGGTCGATTTGATCATGGTTGCGCGCGATGAGCGTGCCCATCTCGCTTTTGGTCATCTTCAAGTCTTCTTTGGTCGAGTTGAGATCGGTGCTGACCGCAGTAACCTTGGTATCGACGTTCTTGACGTCTTCGCTGGCTGCCTTGGTCGCAAGTTCCGTGTGCACGGAGGTATCGAGAGCGCTGAGCTTCTGCGTGGTCTGGTCATTCAGATCGGCCGCTTCCTTGCGCGCCTTTCGGAGCTGACCCTGGGTAATCTTGAGCTTGTCGGTGACTACCTTCAGATCGCCCTGCAGATCCGCGTTGGCTTTCTCATCCTGCGCAACGCGGTCCTTCAGGGAAGACACGTCCTGTTCGACAGACTGTTGAACAGTCTTGACTTGGGTAGCAACCGCTTGCTGCGTAGAGTCAAGTTTGGACGACGCGTTCCAGCCAAATCCTAGTCCGCCGAGCGCGACCAAGCCCAAAATTATGATCGCGGGTAACACCCATGATCCGCCACTTCTTGTTTCGATAATTTGATCCTCTGACATAAAAAGTTTTCTCTCCTCACCCGAATGTGGGCGAACGATTTGATTTTTAATCGGCCCGTAACAGAGAGGCAGCAAGTGATACGCCAAATGCCGTCAAGAGAACAGGGAGCGAAGATGGCTGTAAAGCGATGAAGAAAAATGGGTTGCTTCAAGAAGGGGAAAGCATCTTGGAGAGGGGGCCAGTACTAGTCCTTGCAATCTTTACGCGGAGAGCAGGCAGAACGGCGTTTCTTACGCTTTCGGCTCTCGATCCAAGTCGACCCCCAACGACCTTAGATCGGCGATGAGTTGACCGGGGGATTGGAATTGGATGCCGACGAGGCCTAGCCGCCGAGCCGCTTCGGCATACGCGGGTATGTCATCAATGTAAACCGCTTCCTCGGCACGAATTTTGAGAGCGCGAAGAGCCTCGCGGTAGATGAGCGGGTCCGGTTTGCTGGCTCCCACAACGCAGGAGTAGATGCGTACGGGAAAGAAGGTGAAAAAGCTGTAAGTGGCTTCCAGATGTTGTACGTGAATGGGGTCGGTGTTCGAGAGGAGGGCTAGTCGATAGCGTTTGGAGAGCTTTTCGAAGAGGGCATCTTCGTGAATCGGAACGGGATCGAGAGCTCGATTCCAGACTTCGGTGAACTGGTCAAAGGTAAGTCCACCGCCAAGGCGCTGAGCTAGATGGAGATACCAGTCGCGGGACGTTATGCGGCCTTCCTGCCAATCGGGCCAACGCGGATCTTTTTCGATGGCAGACCATAGCTCGGCGGGCGAGAGGGAAGTGCCCGAAGAGAGGCCTTGCATGGCGCGGGCGACGTCCACGCGAACGAGGACGCGACCGATGTCAAAGATGATGGCGCTGAGTTTTGGAGCGGGCATGTGCTATTTGGCCTTTTCGTTCAGCGCGACTGTGCCAGTAGGGCCGGCGGAGCCCCGCCGGGCGCGGAGCAGACCGATGATGGCAGGAAGGATCGAAAGGATTACAACAACGGCTATCACATAGTGAATGTACCGGCCGATGTTGGGGATGAAATGACCGAGCGAGTATCCGCCCAGGATTGTGGCGCCAATCCACAAGACACCGCCGACGATATCGAAGAGCAGATAACGCGAGTAAGACATTTTTGCGGCGCCGGCAACCGGCGGACAGAATGTTCGAATGATGGGGACGAAGCGGGCAAGAATGACGGCCCGGCCACCGTATTTTTCGTAGAAGTTATGAGCGCGCTGGAGATGGCTGCGGCGGAAAAAGAGGGAATCCTCACGCCGATAGAGGGCCGCTCCGGCGGAGCGGCCGATCCAGTAGCCGACCTGATCGCCAGCTATGGCGCAAAACATGACCGGAAGCAGGAGCCACTTGAGAGGGATCACGCCCGCGTAGGAAAAGATGCCCGCGGTGATCAGAAGGGAGTCTCCGGGCAGGAAAAATCCGACAAAGAAGCCGGTCTCCAGAAAGACGATGGTGCAAACAAGCGGAGCGCCGCCCGAACGAATTAACTCTCGAAGTCCCTCGGGGGTGTAGAGCGAGTGGAGAAACTGGAGGATAGAGTGGAGCAAGCCGAGCGGTTCCTCGAATTGTTTATTTGAGAAGCAGGCACCGGAACGAGCGTGCGAGAGCGCAGCGTCGTCAGTACGCCCCTTCCAATACGGTAACAGAAAACGCCGATGTCCTCTCTGCATTCGTACCAAAGAAACGTGGATGCGATAACGGCTGAAATAAATGCAAGGCGAATCATCGGGACGCCTCCGCCAGCCAGAGATAGCTATGAGCTTCGGCTTCTAGCCGGGCTTCGAAGTCCGAGTTGGATTCCTGCATCGGGTGGAGCAGCTTGTGGATCCGCGGAAGGGCGCGGCGAGCAGCGGCGGCGCCGGCTTCGATGGCCTCATCGGCGCGGTCAAAATCATCCCAAGCGAGCGATTGGACGTCGGGCCGCAAAACCAAGTCCGCGTGGCGCTCCCATATTTCAAGCTGATGCTTCTGCGCGGCACTGACGGCGCGGGCGACAACCTGGAAGACATTGGATGGAGCGCCTTGACGCCCGTCGCCTACGCCGACGGAAACGCCGATGACGTGCCCGGCGCCGAGCTCGCGCGCGGCGCAAGTTGGGACCGGTGCGACCAGGCCGCCATCCGCGAGACAGCGCGTTCCGATTTCGACGGGTTCGAACAAGCCGGGGAACGCACAGCTCGCGCGAATGGCCTCTGAGAGATTTCCGTGGGTAAAGACCACCGGTTCACCGTTTGCGAGATCGGTCGCGACGACAGCCACTGGGATTTTGAGATCCTCGAAGCGGCGCGATTCGAAAACCTGCTCTATGAGGTCTCCCAGGCGATGATTGCTGGCCAAGCCGAGCCGCGAAACACGCCATCGGGCAATGTCGCGAAAGCGAATGGTGCGGCAAGTGGCAATGATGCGGGCAAGAGGCGCGCCGCTGGCATAGGCCGCGCCGAGAATGCTGCCAATGCTGGTGCCGGCAATATAGGAAACAGGGATGTGATTTTGTTCGAGAACTTGCAGGACGCCAAGATGCGCGAAACCACGCGAGAATCCGCCGCCCAAAGCCAAGCCCAAACCTGTTCCTTTGGCCGAGGCTACTGGCCCAGAGTTCAGTGCGGAAGAATGGACGCGCTTCATGACAGCAGAGTGCCACGCGTAGCTTGGACGCTCAATGGAGCGGGGGTTCTGAAAAAACAGTACGGCTGTACTTGTGTTCCGAATGAGCACAAATTCTTGTTGACGGGCCAAACAGTACCTTCTTACTAGGCCCGTACCCTCTCTGTACCATTGTGGGCGGAGGCGCGCTCAGCGATTCTGCTTCCGTCAGCGAGGCCTGAACATCTGCAGGAGGGGGAATGGACAGCGCATACGCACTCTGGATTGGGCAGTCCGTCGTGCTGCAAGTAGCGCTAGGAGATATTAAGGTGCCTCTGCGTGGCACCCTGCTGAAGGATGGCGACGAGACGGTGCGCATGAGGATTGGGGACGGCTGGGATGTAGACATCTATAAGACGATGATTCTGGCTGTCGAGCAGGACGCTATGGCGTTGCTTCCCGCATAAGGAGGAACGATGAATAGCCAAGTGCCAAAATACGTGACACAAGGGCGTGCGGCGCTGCTTCTTGGAATTTCTGAAGAAGAACTGTCCCATCTTTCGCATGAATCGGGATTGGGACACAAAGAGTGCGCAGGCGATCAGGAAGAGATCTTTTTCACTTACGAAGAACTCAGAAAGATCTGCATGTTGACTGTGCACCAAGTGAACTAAGAATTTTTCGAGTTTCCTCCGGCCCCCCTCAGCAGTAACCCCCACCCCGGATCGCTCCCCCCAGCGATCCGGGGTTTTTTCTTTGCGAGAGAGGGGATTGGAGAGCGTTTGCGATCCCTTAGATGGGCGAACGCCAGGTGATCGAGCGGAGTCCAAATTTCCTTTGACAGGAGTCGCGGGGAGAAAGAGACTGAGCGCCGCAAGGTCATGGGGGTGCTGGAAATGCGGATGGGGCCATTTTTGAGGAAGCAGACTGCAGCTGTCGCCATTTTAGCCGGAGCCTTCCTACTGATTCATGTGGCGAGGGCCGGAATGGAGGCTGACAGCCCAACCTACGACGTGGTGATTGCGAACGGGCGTGTAATGGACCCGGAATCAGGTCTGGATGCCGTGCGGAACGTGGGGGTTAGTGGCGGGAAGATTCGCGCGATTTCTTCGGATCCGCTACATGGCAAGACCACGCTGAATGCGGAGGGACTCGTCGTGGCACCGGGATTCATCGACATGCACGAACACGGACAGGCGCCGAGGAATTATCAATTCCAGGCGCATGACGGAGTTACGACTTCGCTTGAGCTCGAACTGGGGACAGCAGACGTGGCCGGCTGGTATGCACAGCGGGAAGGGAAGTCCCTGATCAATTTCGGAGTGAGCATCGGGCATATCCCCGTGCGCATGAAAGTAATGCACGACCCAGGGGGGATGCTGCCGACCGGCGACGCCGCCCACCGCATGGCAACCCCGGAAGAGCTTGCGCAGATTAGCGCGGAGATGGAAAAGGGATTTCGCGAAGGAGCAGTGGCCGAGGGCATGGGAGTAAATTACACCGCGGGCGCTTCGCACTGGGAAATCGTGGAGATGTTCAAGATTGCGGCGCAGTATCACGCGTCCGTGCACGTGCATCTTCGCTATGCCGGCTTGAAAGAGCCGAACACCGGACTCGCGGGACTGGAAGAAGTGCTGGCGGCAGCGGCGGCAACGGGCGCGCCACTCCACGTGGTGCATATTACGAGTATGGGCTTGAAGTTTACGCCGGAACTGATCGCAATGGTCGAGGGCGCTCGGCGTCAGGGAATGGATGTGACGACCGAGTGCTACCCGTACACCGCGGGAAGCACAGCATTGGAATCCGCGATTTTCGATCCCGGCTGGCAGGAGAGCATGGGGATCACCTATAAAGATGTGCAGTGGGCCGAAACTGGGGAACGGCTGACTGCCGAGACGTTTGAGAAGTATCGCAAGAAGGGCGGAATCGTCATCGTGCACTCGATCCCCGCAGACGCGGTGAGAGCGGCGGTGGCCAACCCCATCGTCATGATTGCCAGCGACGGAATGCCCATCACGGGCCCAAAGGTGCATCCGCGGGGACAGGGAACGTTCGCGAGAGTGCTGGGATACTACGTCCGAGAAGAAAAAGCGCTGGATTTGATGACGGCGCTGCGCAAAATGACGCTTATGCCGGCGCGACGCTTGGAAAAGCGTGCTCCAGCCTTCTCCGACAAAGGTCGGATTCGCATTGGCGCGGATGCTGATATTACTGTGTTTGATCCGGGGCGCGTGATTGACAAAGCGACGTATGAGAACCCCTTGCAGTATTCGGAGGGTATCCAGTTCGTGCTCGTAAATGGAGTGCCGGTTGTAAAGGACGGGCAACTTGTGGAGGGCGTGTTTCCGGGGCGGCCGGCGCGCGCTCCCATTTCTGAGTGAGAAAGGGCGCGAGTAGATGAGCGAAGCACCGCTATGTTAATATTTCCATGCAGCGCGCCCGTAGCTCAGTTGGATAGAGCGTCTGGCTACGAACCAGAAGGTCGGGAGTTCGAGTCCCCCCGGGCGCGCCATTCCTCCGTTTTTACAAACCCCAGGTCCAAATTGAAGGACTTTCACTAAGCTGAAGATGACTGACTTGGAAAAAATCGCGGAGAAATTTCGCGCGAGGTTCGGAGTGGCGCCGCGGGTTTATCGCGCACCTGGGCGCGTGAATTTGATTGGGGAGCACACCGACTACAACGAGGGCTTCGTGATGCCCGCGGCCCTCGGATTTCAGTGCTGGGTCGCGGTGAGCCCGCGAACCGATCGCAAGCTGATCATTTGTTCCCAGGAATTTCCAGATGAGGCTCACGTGGACTTGTCTCCCGGAGTTCTGCAACGTTCGCGGACGTGGAGCGACTACCCGGTGGGCGTGGCGATGGAATTGGAAAAGGCAGGATACCGGCTCTGCGGGGCAAATTTGCTTATCCATGGGGAGGTTCCGATTGGCGCAGGACTCAGCTCTTCCGCGTCGATTGAAGTTGGGACGGCGCTCGCACTTTCGGAAACGGCCGGCCATTCGATTGACCGCGTCCAACTGGCGCGCATCTGTCAACGCACGGAAAACGAGTTTGTTGGCACGCGCAGCGGGATCATGGACCAGTTCATTTCGCTGCAGGGGCGTGCGAATCACGCGCTGATGCTGGATTGCCGCTCGCTGGAATTTGAATACGTGCCGATCCCCGAATCGGTGAGGCTGGTCATTTGCAATACCGGTGTGAAGCACACCCATGCCGGCGGAGAATACAATCGAAGGCGTGAGGAATGCGAAGAGGCGGTGCGCTCTTTGCAAAAGGCGCTGCCGAATATCCGGGCGCTGCGGGACGTGAGCAAGGAGCAACTTGAAGAGTATCGCGGGTTGCTCTCGGAAGTCGCCTATAAGCGCGCGAAGCATATCGTCACTGAGGATGAGCGCGTTTTGAAGGGGATGGAGGCGCTTCGAACGAGAGACTTGCGAAGGTTCGGGCAATACATGGCGGAATCTCACGAAAGCCTTCGCGATTTGTTTGAGGTGAGCTGCGCGGAGCTGGATTTAATGGTCGAGCTGGCGAATCGACAACCCGGCGTCTACGGTGCGCGAATGACCGGAGGCGGTTTTGGAGGGGCCACAATCAATTTAGTGGACGCCGGGAGCGCCGCGGCCTTTGGGGAAAGCGTGGCGGAGGCCTATCAGAAGGAGACGGGAATTACGGCGGCGGTTTACGTGTGCATGCCAGCCGACGGAGCAAGCCTGGTTGAATCCGCCGAACTAGCAGGATAGTCTGAACCCCCTATGAGTGAGACTGATTTTCGCACTACGCCCCACCGGCGCTGGAATCCTCTTCTGCGCGAATGGGTCCTGGTCTCGCCCCATCGCACGCAACGGCCCTGGCTAGGGAAGGTTGATAAAGTAGCGCCCTTGCCGGCTCTCCAATACGATCCGGAATGCTATCTCTGCCCGGGAAACGTGCGTGCGCAAGGATTGCACAACCCCGCCTATTCCGAGACGTATGTATTTGACAACGATTTTCCCGCCATGCTTCCGAACGTTTCTGACGGGCAGATCGATCAGGACGGGCTGATTGTTGCCCGGGTGGAAAGAGGGATTTGCCGCGTGGTGTGTTTTTCTCCGCGCCACGACCTCACGATTCCGCGGATGGAGCTGGAGGACGTGCGGCGCGTAGTCGAGGTGTGGGCGCAGCAGTACCAGGAACTGGGAGAAGTTCCCTGGGTGAAGCACGTTCAGATTTTTGAAAACCGCGGTGCGTTGATGGGGGCCAGCAATCCGCATCCGCATTGCCAGATTTGGGCCAACGAGGCGATTCCCAACATCCCTTTGAAAGAACAAACCTCGATGGGCCAATACTTGGAAAAGAATGAGAAGTGCATGCTGTGCGAATATCTGCGGCTGGAAATAGAGGATGGAGAGCGCATTGTTTGCGAGAACGATGGATTCGTGGCGCTGGTGCCTTACTGGGCCGTCTGGCCCTTCGAAACGATGATCCTGAGCCGCCGCCACTTGGCAAGCCTCGCGGCGTTGGAGGACACGGAGCCCAGGGATCTTGCCGACATACTCCAGAGACTGACGATTCGCTACGACAATCTCTTCGAAACGGCTTTTCCGTATTCGATGGGATTCCACCAAGAGCCCACCGACGGGGAGACTCATCCGGAATTTCATTTTCACGCGCACTATTTTCCGCCCCTGCTGCGATCGGCCACCGTGCAAAAATTCATGGTGGGCTACGAATTGCTCGCTGGGCCGCAGCGCGATATCACTCCGGAAGGGGCCGCGGCGAGATTGAGAAACCTGACGGAAGCACACTATTTGGATAGCCACTGAATTGCCCATGAGTGGGGCCCAGCGGACAATGACCATCGATTCGCACCAGCACTTTTGGAAATACGATCCGGCGCGCGACGGGTGGATCACCGACGAGATGTCTCTCTTGCGACGCGATTTTCTTCCGCAGGACCTGGAGCGTGAGACCGATTCGAACGGCGTGGATGGATCGATTGCGGTTCAGGCCGACCAATCAGAAGATGAAACACGGTTTCATTTGCGGCTGGCGGAAAACAACAAGCGTATCGCTGGTGTCGTGGGATGGGCGGATTTATGCTCGCCCGGGATCCGAGAGAGACTGGAATGTTTCTCTCAGTTCGAGAAACTTTGCGGTTTCCGGCATATAGCTCAGTCGGAACCGGACGAACGCTTCCTTGTACGGAGAGAGTTTCTGCGCGGGATCGCTGCGTTGCGCGAATTTGGTTTCACGTATGACATCCTTATCTACCCCAAGCAACTTCCCGCCGCTATTGACCTTGCCGCGCGTTTTCCGGAGCAGCCATTCGTGGTGGATCATTTGGCGAAGCCGGAAATTAAAGCCGGGCGCCGCGAGCCTTGGGCTACGCATATACGGACCATCGCGCAAAATGCAAATGTATATTGCAAGTTGTCCGGGCTTGTGACAGAAGCGAACTGGTGCGAATGGAAGTCCGAAGATTTCCGGCCGTATCTGGATGTGGTTTTTGAGGCATTCGGAGCCAATCGACTGATGTTTGGATCCGATTGGCCGGTGTGCCTGCTGGCGGCGAGCTACCGTCAGGTGAAGCAAATCATCGAGGATTATGTGCAGGCGCAGGAGCCCGCGCACAAAGAAAATATCTTTGGCGGAAATGCGGTTCGCTTTTACAGGCTGAAGGCGGCTTCTCATGGACTTGCAGCTTAAAGGCAAAGTTGTCCTGATCACTGGGGGTGCGAAGGGCATCGGCGAAGCCATCACCCGTGGATGCGCCAGCGAGGGTGCGATTCCCGTTTTTCTGGATAAGGACGCGGAGGCAGGGAAAAAGCTGGAATCTGAGCTGCGAAACGCCGGCACAACGTGCCGGTTTATTTGCGCGGACATTTTACCGGCGGAAAGCTGCCGGGCGGCCGTGCAGCAGACGCTTCAGGAATTTGGGCGGCTGGATGTATTGGTCAACAATGTGGGAGCGAACGACAACGTTGGACTCGAAAACGGCAGCCCCGAAAGATATGTCAGTTCACTGCGCCTCAATCTTTTTCACTACTACAATATGGCGCACTTCGCTTTGTCTGCCCTGAAAGAATCGCACGGATGCATTTTGAATATCGCTTCGAAAGTCGCCGTCACCGGACAGGGCGGTACATCCGGATACACTTCCGCGAAGGGCGCGATTCTCTCGCTGACGCGCGACTGGGCGGCGGAACTCCTTCCATGCGGCATTCGCGTCAATGCTCTGGTGCCCGCCGAAGTGCTCACGCCGCTTTACAAACAGTGGGTCGGCACATTCCCGAATCCCGAGGAGAAACTGGCGCACATCGTTTCGAAAATTCCATTGGGCAAGCGAATGACACAGCCTCGTGAAATTGCGGCGATGGCGCTCTTCCTCATCTCACCGCAAGCCTCGCATATCACCGGCCAGCATGTTTTCGTCGACGGCGGTTATACTCATCTCGACCGCGCATTGACGTAAG
This sequence comes from uncultured Acidobacteriota bacterium, assembly GCA_963715795.1. Lineage (GTDB taxonomy): Bacteria > Acidobacteriota > Terriglobia > Acidiferrales > UBA7541 > Acidiferrum. Next base: position 499,936 of record OY970275.1, read on the forward strand.
GGAGCAGAATGACGCCGGCATCCGCGCCACTCACCGAGCGAAAATATCTTTTGCCGTTTGTTCTGGTGACCAGCCTGTTCTTCCTATGGTCGATCGGGGTCAATCTTAACGATGTTCTAATCCCGCATCTTAAGAAAGCTTTTGACCTCACCGATTTTCAATCTTCATTCATTCAAGTGGCATTTTTCGGGGGCTATTTTCTTGCGGCTTTCCCCGCCGGGCGAATCATGGAGAGGATCGGCTACCGCAGAGGAATCCTGATTGGTTTGCTGATCTGTTCTGCGGGGACGATTCTGTTTCTCCCTGCCGCTGCCTCCCGGCAGTACGGCTTCTTTTTGCTCGCTTTGTTCGTGATGTCGTGCGGACAATCCTTTCTGGAAGTCGGGGCCAATCCTTACGTGACGGTGTTGGGACCGGCCGAGACTTCGGCTCGCCGGCTGAATTTCGCGCAATCCTTTAATGCCGTGGGCGCCGCGGTCGTGCCAACGCTGGGCGCCGCGTTCATACTTTCTGGAGTCGAGCATACCGCCGCTCAGCGAGCCGCGATGAGCCCGGCGCAGGTTCAGGCGTACATCGCTTCCGAAGCGAACATGGTAAGAGTGCCGTATCTGGTGATTACGAGCATTTTTCTATTGGTTGCGGCGCTCATTTATTTTGCGCATCTCCCGGAAGTCGCAGCAAGCCAGACCGAGGACAATGGTGGAGAGTCGAGCGATGGGCTCAGCCGAGTGCTTGCGCATCCGCATTTGATCAAGGGCGTGATCGCACAATTTTTTTATGTGGGAGCACAGGTGGGAGTCGCCAGTTTCATCATTCGTTTCGCCACGCAAACCATGCCTCAGAGGCTCGATCGTATGGCGGCCTGGGGTTCGCAATTTCTAGCCGGCCACCAGGGCGAGAGGGCGACATTTGTGAGTCATCTGATTCCAGATAGTCCGGAAAAAATGGCCGCTGTATTCCTGGTGGCCCATCAGACGGGTTTCATGATCGGGAGATTTTCGGGTTCGTGGATGATGAAGCGTATTCATGCCCCCAGGCTGCTTGCCCTTTTTGGCATCGGCGCCGTGCTTTGCGTCCTGCTCGGCATCGGCACTTCCGGGCTGCTTTCCGTGCTGGCTATCGTGCTCGTTGGTTTCTTTAATTCGATCATGTTCCCGACCATTTTCGCGCTCAGTTTGAAGAACCTCGGGAAATTGACGAAGCGGGGATCGTCGTTGCTTGTGATGTCCATCATCGGCGGCGCGCTGATACCGGCGGCGATGGGAAAGATCTCCGATGCCAGCAACATTCAGAAAGCCTTCGTGGTCCCTTTGTTCTGCTATCTCTATGTGATTTACTTCGCGGTGTGCGGCTACAAGCCCCACGGGGTTTTGGCCGCTGCCGAGTCCGCAGCGATTGCCGAGGCAAGATGAATCGACGATATTGTTTGACGCTGGATCTGAAGGACGACTCAAAACTGATTGCCGAATACAAGCGCCACCACGAGAAAATCTGGCCGGAAATCACACAGAGCATCAAGGATGCCGGAATCGAGGACATGGAGATCTACCTACTCGGAACCCGCTTGTTTATGGTGATGGAGACGAACGAACGATTTTCTTTCGAGGCGAAGTCGAGAGCCGATCGGGAAAATCCGAAGGTACGCGAATGGGAAGAACTTATGTGGAGATTCCAGAAGCCGCTTGCGAACGCCAAACCGGGAGAAAAGTGGCTCCTCATGGAAAGAATTTTCAAGCTTGAAAAGTAAGGGCGAAGGGCCGATTATTCCTCGGCTTGTTTGCAAACGTAGTTCATCACCAAGGGTCTTTTTAGGAGGAGGCAGAGACTATGGGACCAAATCGTATTCCGCGGCGCGATTGGCTTTTGGGGACGAGCGCCTCGCTCGTCACGCTGGCTTCTTCCTCGACGGCCAACGCTGGGCTGCGGCAACTGGTGTCGGCACCGTCGCCTACTCGGGTTTCTCAAGCCGACGCTTCCAATGCCGAGGACGCCGATCGCATTCGGCGGATGGAGTGGTGGCACGAAGCGCGCTTTGGCATGTTCATTCATTGGGGCCTGTACAGCGTGCTGGGCCGTCACGAATGGGTGATGGAAAACGAAGGCATCCCCGTGCCCGAATACGAACTTCTGGCGAAGCGCTTCAGGCCCAAGCCCAACGCCGCTCGCGCGTGGGCCAAGCTCGCCAAGCAAGCGGGGCAGAAATACATGGTGATGACCACAAAGCATCACGAGGGCTTTTGCAATTTCGACACGAAACTCACAAACTACTGCGCCCCGAAGCAGGGACCTGGGCGGGACCTTGTCCGAGAGTATGTCGAAGCGGCGCGAGCCGAAGGAATGCACGTGGGGTTCTACTATTCGCTGATGGACTGGCATCATCCTGATGGCGCGCGCTGCGCCACGGACCCAGAGGCGCGCAAGCGCTTCGTTGAGTATACGCACGGACTCATCCGCGAGCTGATGACCAACTACGGAAAAATCGACGTGCTTTGGTACGACGTCGACTGGCCGCTGGATCCCGCGGGGTGGGAATCCGAGCGCATGAATAAGATGGTTTTCGAACTTCAGCCGGACATTATCGTGGACAATCGCAACGGGCTGCCGGGCGATTTCTCCACGCCGGAGCAGGAAATTGTCGCCGAGAAGGGAAGCCGGTCGTGGGAAAGCTGTATGACGCTAAACGACAGTTGGGGTTATCAGCGCGCCGACGATAACTGGAAGAGTTCGAAGACAGTGATCAGAAATTTGATCTCCTGCTCGCGCGACGGCGGCAACTACCTATTGAACATCGGGCCGAAGCCGGACGGTTCGATTCCCGAGGAGTCGGTGCGTGTCCTGACGGAAGCGGGCCAATGGATGTCGCGCAACGCGGAAACTATTCACACCCTGGATCGGTGCCAAGTGAGCCGTTCCAATTATGCCGGGTTCACGCGGCAAGGCAACACGCTGTATATGCATGTTCATTTCTGGCCGGGCGAGACCGTCGCTATTGCTGGCCTCATGGCCAAAGTGAAATCCGCGCGCCTTTTTGCATCCGGCCAAGAAGTGAAATTCGAACAGAGCCGCTTCCGTGTGCGGTTTATGGGATTGCCAGAGGAAGCGCCCGATCAGCCGGTCACCACGATTGCCATTGAATGCGAATCGGAACCAACGCAGGACACCATGTTTGTCCGCCGCGAACGGCCGCGCGACGGAGTCTAATTCCACGCAGAAAAAGCGGTTTTCTACTCTGAAACGCGCAGAAACAATACGCCGTGTCCGGGGATGCGGGCCTGGAAATGGGACGGCAGCGTGCCGAGATCCTTGGCTGCCCAAATGTCGCGCGCTTTCACGCCGCCCTTGAATCCGAATTCACGAAAATTGATCTCGATTGTCTGCGGCCAGTCAAACCGGTTGAAGACTCCAATCGCTTTCGAGCCGTCCGCCAACGGCCTGGCCCAGAATTCTTCCGTACCTTCCGCGCGCACGCGGTCCGCCTGTTTGCCGAGCGGGTCCTGATCGATGGCAATCACTTCGCGATTCGTCAGCAACGCAATGGTTTCCGGCTTCATGGTGCTTAAATCATTGCCCGCCAGAAGCGGAGCGGCAAGCAGGGCCCAGAGGCTCATGTGCGTGCGGTATTCCTCGAGATTCATTCCACCGTTTCCAACCTCGAGCATGTCCGGATCGTTCCAGTGTCCCGGCCCGGCAAATCTGGCGAGGCCCGCTTGCTCGAATCCGATTTCCGTCATGCGCGAATATTTGTCGGAAATATCCCCAGTTGTCCGCCAGGAGTTCCCGCCGACGGACGCTCCCCAACGCCACACGGCATCCGCGCCATACTGGCAAAGGCTGAAGACAATCGGCCGTCCGGTTTTGAGAAGCGCGTTGTGCATTTTTGTGTACGCCTCGAGCATCAATTTGTGCGCCACTTCCGGCGAACCGGCGGCTTTCATGATTTCCCCGAAGCTGCAGAGATCGTACTTCAGGTAATCGACACCCCAGGCCGCATAGGTCTGGGCGTCCTGCTCCTCGTGGCCGTAGCTCCCTTCAAACCCCGCGCAGGTTTTCGGCCCGGGTGAAGAATAAATCCCCAATTTCAAGCCTTTTCCGTGCACATAATCCGCCAGCGCCTTCATGTCCGGAAACCTGTTATTCGCGTGGATGACTCCTCGCGCGTCCCGTTTGCCTTGCCAGGTGTCGTCGATATTTATATAGACGTATCCAGCATCCCGCATCCCGCTCGAAACCATGGCGTCGGCCTGCGCCCGCACGATTGCATCATCGATTTTTCCAGCGAAATGGTTCCAACTGTTCCAGCCCATAGGCGGGGTGGCTGCGACAACCGGCGTCTGGGCCATGCTCCGTGAGCTAATCATGAGCAACAACAAAAGAAATCCTGCGAAATGAAGGCGCTTCGAGGATAGCGTGTGGCAAAAATCGAATGGCATGATCATCTCCTCCTAATTCGTCCCAATAATGCGTGTGCGGGCGGCCGGACTTCTCGTGACGAACCATCCCCGTTTTGCTCCGACGGGCATCATTTTACACAAGTTAGGGAGCATTCTGAGGCCGAGGAGGTTAATTGCCGATTTCAGGTCAAAGCGCCCACTCCTCGGCGGACAATAAGCGGCCGGGTGGCCGCGCCAGCGTTAATGGCAGCTCAATTTAAAGTCATTTGATAGCTATGCAGGGAATGTAGGCATACTTCTTGTATTGACGGTCCGCCATTGCAGGAGTATCTCTGCGCCCCACTTACAACATAATTGAGGAGTACAAGATCAAGGAGTGACCACCGCTAGCTTTGTTTTATCCCGGCCCAGTTTTCGCGCCAAGAGTCCCTCGCGGTGCAGTCAGTCTCTGTCTTGCGTAACGATGTGCACGTCCACTTCGGGGGATTCTCGCAGAAAGCGGTGCGCCGGCGAGAGATAAAGATACTTTTTCCATCCCTTGACCGCCGACCGCCCGAAAATAACCTGCGTAATGTGCTTCTCGCGCACAAACTCTGCCAAAGCGTCCGCAACGCTGCTCCCCTTTAGGCGGACGACTTTGGCGCCCAGGCTTTGCGCAAGCTGAAGATTCGCATTGAGTGATTTCCCCACCTCCTCGCCGCGCTCTCGGCCTGTATCCACGTGCACGGCGTAGAACTCTGCGTCCAAACGCCGCGCCATGCGAGCCGCCCGGGCAATCAGGTATTGACCATGGGGATCCGGATGCACGCATACGGCCAGGCGATCCCGCACGGCCCAATTCTTCTGAATGTCTTTCGCTGCCATGTAGGTTTCGAGGTTACGGTCCACCTGCTCCGCTACATGCCGCAGTGTCAGCTCGCGAAGCGCAATCAGGTTGCCTCGACGAAAGAAATTCTCAAGCGCCTGTTCCACCTTTTGCTGTGCGTACACGTCCCCACGGCGCATGCGATTCTGCAGAGCCTCCGGCGTCAGATCCACCATGACGGTCTCTGTGGCCGTCAGCGGCACCCAGTCAGGCACAGTTTCGCGCACCGTGATTCCCGCAATATTTCGCACTAGCGGTGCGATGCTCTCGATGTGCTGGATATTCAGCGTCGAAAGCACGTCAATCTTCGCTGCCAAAATCTCTTGCAAGTCTTCGTAGCGTTTACGGTGTTTGCTTCCGGGAATATTAGTGTGCGCAAGCTCGTCGACGAGAACCACCGCCGGCCGTCGGGCAATGATGGCGTCTACGTCCATTTCTTCAAAAACGGTGCCCTTGTAGTCGATCTTCCGCCGCGGAACCGTTTCCAGTTGTGCGGAAAGTTCTTCGATGCCTTTTCTTCCGTGGCTCTCCACCAATCCAATCACCACATCTTCCCCACGGCTGTGCCGCCGGATCCCTTCGCTCAACATGCTGTACGTCTTGCCGACACCCGGGGCGTAACCTAGGAAGAGTTTGAAATTTCCCCCCACGGCCTGCGGCACAGCGGCGATTTCCAGCCAATCTTCCGGTTTCTTTGGCAATGCAGCGGCTCCTTAGTTGCCCGTCGTTTAAGTGCGCTAGAATCTACCCATGTCCAGGTCGGTCCTCCAAAGAGCCGCCGGCTTTGCAGTGGCTCTGGCCGTCGTCCTCGCGCTCACACTCTTCTACCGGAGAGTGCTGCCAGAAGTAAACCAAACCACGGTCGCTCTCAGCTTTCTCCTAGCGATTCTAGCAGTTTCCTCCTTGTGGGGAATGGCTGTGTCCGCCTTCATGTCCGTCGCAGCCATGCTAGCTTTTAATTACTTCTTTCTCCCGCCGATCGGCACCTTTACGATCGCCGACCCCCAGAATTGGGTGGCCCTATTGGCGTTCTTGGTGACTGCCATCTTCGGCAGTCAGCTCTCAGGCCGCATCCGCAGGGAAGCGGAGGCCTCGAACCTCCGCCGCCGGGAAATCGAAAGGCTCTATGCGTTCAGCCAAAAGTTGCTCGGCGAGGGCAACGTCATCCAATTGTTGAATGCTATTCCGAATCATATTGTCGAAGCGTTTGAGGCAGGCGCGGCTGGTCTCTACCTTGCCGAAAAGGACAAATTCTATCGTTCCGGGATGGGCATCGCCCAGGTCGATGAAGAAAGGTTGAAAGCCAGCTTTGGGCGCGACGAACCGATCGTGGACACCGGGGGGGGATTCTTCTTTAGTCCGATTCGGCTGGGCGTGCGGTCCATTGGCAGCTTCGGCGTATCCGGTTCGCCGCTCTCCCGGCAGACTCTCGAGGCCATGGGCTCGCTCATGGGAATCGCCATCGAGCGAGCCCACGCCGTCGAGCAACTGAGCAAGACCGAAGCTGACCGCCAGAGTGAGCGCCTCAAGTCCGCCCTCCTCGATTCCATCACGCATGATTTCCGCACGCCGCTGACTTCCATGAAAGCTTCTGTCACCAGCCTGCTCTCGGGCGGAAAATCCAGCTCCACTCAGCAGGAACTACTAACCGTCATTGACGAGGAATGTGACCGTCTTAATCGCCTGGTAGCAGAGGCCTCTGAGATCGCGCGCCTCGAGGCTGGCGAATTCGAGTTGCAGCTTAGGCCGGTGCGCATCGAGAGCCTCATCGAAGCAGCGCTTGCCAATTGCCACAACGCTTTGGGTTCACGTGAAGTCCGCATCAACGTGGCGCCGGGCCTTCTCCCCATTCGTGTCGATCTAAGTCGCGCCAAGGATGTTCTCGTCCAATTGATTGACAATGCCAATCTTTATTCGCCGAAAGACCGTCCTATCGTCATTAGCGCCGAGCCTGCCGGGGATTTTGTCTTGACCAGCATTGCCGACCAGGGCCCGGGCATTGACGATCCGGAACAAGGAATGATTTTCGATAAATTCTATCGCGGAAAAGACCAGAGATATCTGGTCCAAGGGACCGGAATGGGCTTACCCATTGCCAAGGCCATCGTCGAAGCACACGGCGGTTCCATAAACGTTACCAGCCAATTGGGGCACGGCTCCGTATTTTCCTTTACACTTCCCGTGGACCGCAGCGGGAGCGAGCAGCGATGAATTCGGCGAAGATATTGGTCGTCGACGATGCGCCTCAGGTCCGCCGTGTCCTGCGAGCCACCCTTTCAGCCGAGGGCTACACGATTTTTGAGGCCCGTAATGGCGAAGACGCTCTCGAACTCTTTCGAGCCAAGCCCTCGGATATCATTCTTCTCGACGTGAACATGCCAGGCATGGGTGGACTTGAAGCTTGCCGCGAAATTCGCAGGACTTCCGAGGTGCCCATCATCATGCTGACGGTACGCGACGCGGAACGAGACAAGGTGCTCGCTCTCGACGCGGGCGCCGATGATTACGTCGTGAAGCCTTTCGGTATGCAAGAGCTGCTTGCTCGCATTCGCGCCGCGCTCCGGCGTACGCTCCCACCGGACAACTTGCCTGCATTCGTTTCAAAAGACTTGAGCATTGATTTTGAGGCACGCCGCGTGACAGTTCGCGGCAACGAAGTGCACCTCACACCCAAGGAATTTGAGTTGCTCCGCCAGCTCGTCGGAAGCCAAGGCAAACCTCTCACCCACCGCCGCCTTTTACAGTCCGTCTGGGGACCCGATCATGGCGACGAGCCGGAATATCTTCGCGTCGCAATCAATCAGCTTCGCAAGAAAATCGAAGCGGACCCCGCTCATCCCCGGTGGATTCTGACCGAACCTTGGGTCGGCTATCGCTTCCAGCCTCCGAAGGAACCGCGCACTCGCGCGGGATCCGCACGCGATTAACGCATCGGTTGCGCCGCGTCCAGGTCCAGATTCAGCTCCAATACGTTGACGCGAGGCTCGCCGAGAAAACCGAATTGCCGCTCCGCAGTGTGTTTGCGGACCAGTGCCTCCAATTTGGCTTCCGGAATGCGTCTTTCCCGCGCCACGCGGGGAATTTGGAACTCTGCTGCCGCGGGCGAAATATCTGGGTCGAGGCCAGACGCGGAGGTAGTCACGAGATCCGCTGGGACTGGCACACCTGGATTTTCGGCCTGAAGTTTTTGAACGTCGGCTTTGACGCGCTCCATCAACTGCCGATTGGTTGGGCCGAGATTTGATCCGCCGGAGGAAAGGCCGTCGTATCCATTGCCCGCCACGGACGGCCGCGAGTGAAAATAGCCGGGAGAGGAAAACGGCTGCCCGATGAGCCGCGAACCGATGATTTTTCCGCGTTCATCAGTCTGTTCTCCGTTCGCTTGATAAGGAAAAAGAATTTGCGCCAAACCGGTCACGACGGCAGGGTAAATCAGCCCGATGAGCACCGTGGTCACGATAGTCATTAAAACTGCAGTTCGAAAGTGTTCCTTCATGGTTAGCCCTCACACTAGGTGCAAATACGAAATCACGACATCAATGAGCTTGATGCCCAAAAATGGCGCGATGACTCCGCCGACGCCGTAGAGAAGCAGGTTGCGCCGAAGCAATGCCGCGGCTCCAACCGGCCGATAGCGAACTCCTCTGAGCGCCAGAGGAATAAGCGCCACAATGATCAGAGCATTGAAAATCACTGCCGACAAAATCGCGGACTCTGGCGTGCGCAAATGCATCACATTCAGAGCGCCAAGCTGCGGCAGTGCGATCACGAACATTGCCGGAATGATCGCGAAGTACTTCGCAACATCGTTCGCCACGGAAAACGTCGTCAGCGCTCCACGGGTAATCAGCAACTGCTTTCCGATTTCCACGATCTCGATGAGTTTGGTCGGGTTCGAATCCAGGTCCACCATGTTCCCCGCTTCTTTAGCGGCCTGGGTTCCGGTATTCATGGCCACACCAACATCCGCTTGCGCCAAAGCCGGCGCGTCATTCGTGCCGTCGCCCGTCATAGCCACAAGTTTTCCTTTGGACTGTTCCCGCTTGATCAGGGCCATCTTGTCTTCCGGCTTGGCTTGCGCAAGAAAGTCATCGACGCCGGCCTCGCGTGCGATGGCCGCGGCCGTCAGTGGGTTATCGCCCGTAATCATCAAAGTGCGAATCCCCATGGCGCGCAGATGATCGAATCGCTCTCGCATCCCGCCTTTGACGATGTCCGTCAGCGCAACCGCGCCAAGAACGCGCCCGTTCTGCGCCACGAGCAACGGCGTTCCCCCGTTGTTCGAAATCTCCGTTACGCACTCCATGGTCTCCGGCGGCACATCGCGTCCCCCAGCAGCGATGTACTTGGCAATTTCCTCGGGTGCCCCTTTGCGGATTTGTTGCCCGTCTAAATCCACGCCGGACATGCGAGTTTGCGCCGAAAAGGGAAGGAAGACCGGATTCCGTTGTGCTAGATCCGCGCTGCGCAGACCATATCTTTCTTTCACCAGCACGACGATCGACCGTCCCTCCGGCGTCTCGTCCGCCAGCGATGACAGTTGCGCGGCTCTTGCGAGCTCTTCCGCCTTTACATTCGGGCAAGGATAAAGTGCAGTTGCCTGGCGATTCCCCAGCGTGATCGTCCCTGTCTTATCGAGCAACAGCACGTCCACATCTCCCGCCGCTTCGACCGCTCGTCCCGACATCGCGATAACGTTTCTTTGGATTAAGCGATCCATGCCCGCGATCCCAATGGCGGAAAGCAGCCCGCCGATGGTTGTGGGAATCAAGCAAACCAGCAGCGATACGAGCACGAAAATGTTCTGTGGCGCCCCGGAGTAGATCGCATACGGTTGAAGCGTCGCCACTGCCAGCAAAAAGATAATCGTCAGCCCGGCCAAAAGAATATTCAGCGCAATCTCGTTCGGTGTTTTCTGCCGCGAAGCTCCTTCCACCAGCTTGATCATCCGGTCGAGGAAAGTCTCGCCCGGATTGGAAGTGATGCGAATCTTGATCTCATCCGATAGAACACGCGTCCCGCCGGTCACCGCTGAACGGTCGCCGCCCGATTCCCGGAAAACGGGTGCGGATTCGCCTGTGATTGCGGACTCGTCCACGGCTGCCACTCCCGCTATCACCTCGCCGTCTCCGGGAATGAACTCTCCGGCCGAGACGACCACAATATCCCCCGCACGCAATTGCGAACTTGGCACCGTCTCTGTGCGCCCGTCGCGCGTCAGGCGGTGCGCTTCGGTTTCCGCCCGTGCCTTGCGCAACGTATCGGCCTGGGCCTTGCCGCGTCCTTCCGCCGCCGCCTCCGCGAAATTCGCGAAGAGCACCGTAAACCAAAGCCACAGCGTGATCTGCAGGCCAAAGCCCATCTGTCCCGCATGTCGCGCGGCATTCCACGCAAGCTGGATTGTCGTCAGCGCCGCGCCGACTTCCACGACGAACATAACCGGATTCTTGACCATTGTCCGGGGCGAAAGCTTGCGGAATGAATCTGCAAGCGCTCTCCCCAATATTTTCGTGTCTGTAAGTGGCGTTGCCTTTGTTTGTGAAGTGGGGTTCATGAGTGCCTCAGAATGTTTTCCCTGCGGCCATCAGCAGATGTTCGAGAATCGGCCCCAGGCTCAAGGCAGGGAAGAACGTGAGCGCCCCAACAATCACGATCGTGGAGATGAGCAGCCCCACGAAGAGTGGCCCGGTCACGGGAAATGTACCCACCGAGGCAGGCGCTGCTTTTTTTCGTGCCAGATTGCCGGCAATCGCTAGCACTGGTATCACCATGAAAAATCGGCCGAGCAGCATGGCTACCGCCGTGCTTGTGTTGTACCAAAGCGTGTTGGCGTTCAATCCCGCGAACGCTGACCCGTTATTCCCCACCGGTGACGCGTAGGCGTACAACACCTGCGAAAGACCGTGCGGTCCCGGATTCGAAATGCTCGAAGTGCCAAACGGTTCGATCACCGCTATCGCGGAGAACACCAGAATTGTGAACGACATAATCAGGATGGAAAGCATCGCCATCTTGACGTCGTACGCCTCGATCTTTTTTCCCAGATACTCCGGCGTTCGGCCCACCATCAATCCGGCGATAAATACTGCCAGAATGATAAAGACCACCATCCCGTAGAGCCCGGAGCCTACTCCCCCGAAAATCTCTTCGCCCAGCATGATGTTGATCAGCGGCACCATGCCTCCAAGCGGCGTAAAAGAATCGTGCCAGCTGTTGACTGCGCCGCAGCTCGTATCCGTTGTGACCGTGGCCCAGAGCGCCGAATTCACGATGCCAAAGCGCACCTCTTTCCCTTCCATGTTCCCGCCCGCTTGCGCCGCGCTCGCTTTTTGATCGACACCAGTGAGAAGCGGATTTCCACGCGCCTCTGCCCAGTAGGCAACCGAAACTCCGGCCAAAAACACCACTGCCATCGCGCTCCACACCGCCCAGCCATGGCGCTGCGAACCCGTCGTTCGTCCCAGCGTATATGTAAGCCCTGCTGGGATCGCAAAAATCAGAATCAGTTCGAAGAAGTCCGAAAATGGCGTTGGATTTTCGTAGGGGTGCGCGCTATTCGCATTGAAATAGCCCCCGCCGTTCGTCCCGAATTCCTTGATCACTTCCTGCGAAGCGACCGGGCCTTGAGGGATCACCTGCTGCGTCACGACCTGCGTCGTGGTCTTTCCGTCCGCGCCTGTCGTAACAACTTTTTGCGGCTCTACGAATTGCGCAGTAACGTAGGGCTTGAAATTTTGGATTACGCCCTGCGACACCAGCACCAGCGATCCCACCAGGCAGAATGGCAAGAGCACCCACAGCAGGCATCGCGTCAGATCCACCCAGAAATTTCCGATGGTTTCTGATTCCCGCCGCGCAATCCCGCGGATGACGGCAATCGCCAGGACAATTCCGACCGCTGCGGACATGAAATTGTGATACGCGAGCCCCGCCATCTGCGTCAGGTAGCTCATGGTTGTCTCGGGCACATAAGCTTGCCAGTTGGTATTCGTCGTGAAGGAAACCGCCGTATTCCAGGCGAGGTCGGGCGCAACGTTGGCCATTCCTTGTGTATTCAGGGGCAGCCAGTGCTGCGTGCGCTCGAACAGGTAGAGCAGCACCATGGACACGCCACTAAAGACCAGCATGGCGATTCCGTATTCCGTCCAGCGCATCTCGCGCCGTTCATCGACAGCGGTGAGGCGATAGACGATTTTCTCGACGGGACGCAGCAACGGGTCCAGCAGCGTCTTCTCTCCACTGAACACACGCGTCATGAAAACCCCCAGCGGCTTGGTGATGGCAAGGATCACCGCGAGGAAAAGCAGAATTTGAAACCACCCATTTGCAGTCATAGTCAGAATTTCTCCGGCCACAGGAGCGCCGTCAGGAGATACCCCAGCAGCAAAACGCAAACAATCATCAGCAGGATTTGACCCAACATTTTCCCTACCCTATCTCAACCGCTGGCAAGCGCGGATGTACAAAATCGAAACTCCAAAGAAAACCAGCGTCGCCGCCAAAAAAATTACGTCAGCCACCTAACGCCCTCCATCGGATCTTCGCGATTTCTCCAATTCGGCCCGTCACATTCGAAACTTTCTCAGGGCGAATCGATCGTCCAGATTAAGCCGAAAGCCAGAAGATGCTGCCCTGGAGTCAATTCGTACATCCCAGACGGCTCTTCCGCGCCCCTGAAAAATCCCGCGTTTTTTCCGGTCGAATCATCATAGCGGTATTCAACTCGCATAATCGTGTTGGTCCATCGGTAGGGCACCCGGTATTCGACCGTGCTCGTAAACGCTTTGATGAACTGTGTAACTCCCGTTAGCCGGCCTTCCGGATCCCAATAAAGCTCAGGCCGAAAGGTCACGCTCCACGGCCCGCGCACCGTCCAGTGCACCGGCAATTGCGCAGCCGTCCAAAAAGTCCGCGGATTCCCCGGCGTGGCCACATCCTCTGTCCCGGCTTGGTATTCGAAAGCGTATGTCACCTGCTTTCCTTTCCATTCCGCTATGCTGTCCGAAAAAAAACGCCAGTATTCGAGCGCGGTGTCCTCCTGTTGTGGACCATAGAAAAGCGTCTCTTTGACTGTCAGACGATCGTTTGCCTTGTACGTCAATTGGCCGCCGACAGTCGGCACATTGTTTGGGTGTGCCAGATGAGCGTACCCATTGATCACGTAAAACGTCCCGCTCCATTTGTTGTTGAACGGATAGCTCGCACTTACTCCCATCATCAAATAGGGGGTAAAATCCGCTCCCCATGGCCGCGTGTACTCGAAGTTGTCCTTGGCGTAAAGCGAATCGTAACCGATCAGACTGTTGAAAATTCCTCCTTGTATGGTTAGCCCGTTTCCAATCGGCACAAGGTAGGACACGTCAGCCCGGCCAAGCTGCCGCAGCCAATTCGCGCCGGCAAGATTCGGCGCCGTGTCGGAGAATCCAAACTTTTTCGAATCCTCCCCCGCCTGCACCAGCAACTCCATTCCCCACGGAGACTGCTTCGAAACGTCTTTGTTGAGGTACAGGCCGGCCATATCCAGTTCCAATTCATCGACAAACGGCGTCGTCGCGCGGTTTCGGAACAAGTGATTTCCCGGATGGTTGAAATCCAGCAAATAACCCACGTCAAAGAAACCGCCGTAATGCCATAGTGGCTTCGATGGCTCCGGCTGCGGTTCGCCCGGCGTCGATGGAGTTGTGCCCGTACTTTGCGCTTCACTGGGCCTTGCTCCGCTCGAAACGGATTCTGTCTCCTGTCCACAAACCATTCCTCTCGGAATGATCAAAAGTCCCATCAACCAGACGAACATCGAACTTCTCTTTCGCGTCGTTTTTCCCACGCTATGCGTTTTACCCGTCTTCCTGCCCTCAAGCACATTCAGAACTTAACCAGGATGGAGATGTCAATGAACGACTCATCCCGCCGCAAATCCGGGAACCAAACGCTGGAATTCTGCGGCGCGCTCGTGCAGAAAGCCGTCGCGGGGCCCAGCGATTGCTGCCCGGACGAGACACCGTTATTGCAAACGTAATCCGTCGGAGAACCGGTGTTGCCACCCGGAGGCGTAATTCCGCCGCGGCCGGTCCAGTACGGCACATTTGCGTGCCGGTAGTCGTACTCCCACCGGAAAGTAATGTATTGCTTCGGCATGTAGTCGAACGTGAGCGAAGAATCCCAAGCCTTGAACGGGTCTCCCGGATTCTCCGTAAAATAAGGAGAATTCGTGGACGCCGTAATCGCGCTCTCCCCGTTGATCGGCGGCAACAGCACCAAGTAACGTCCGGGGTTGTTGATCTTCCCGCCGCCCAGCGTCAGGCCGAACAAATCGTGATCAAACCAAAAGCGATTGTACAACATGAATCCAAGGAAGCTCTGTTTCGGCCCGCCCACGTGGTCGCCATAGCAACTCACGCCGCCGCCGTACTCGCAACCCGCATCGCCGGTCAGTGAGAACGCCATCTTGTCGAGAGTCAAATCCGGCTTGTCATAATACTTAACTTCCACGCTGTCGTCCGTGTGGATGCGCCGACGGTCGGGTGTGAACAAATCATCCCGGCCCAGCCCGTAGTTGTTAGAGATCACATTGATCCAGGGCTTCGGAGTCCATTTTATCTGTCCGCCCAGCCCCGGCCTGTGGTTTGCCGACGCGTACGATTGCCATCCGTTGATAAACCAGGGCTCGATCTTCAAGTGGGCCGTGGGGAAAATCTGCACTCGCACGCCCTCGAAGAACCACGGCGTGTTCGACGAAACATACGAAGGTTGGTAGGCCCAATTGTCGAAATTGTAGTAACTGAACAAGCCGATGTAAGAAAGGAAGATTCCCGCATCCACATTCACTCCATGCAGCACGTCGAAGTGATAGCCGCCGTATGCTTCCGATAAGTAGCGGTAGGCGGATACGAGATCCCATTGGCCGTGTCCTGGGCTCGGGTCGTTCCGCGGCGTCGTCGCGGAGTACATCCCGTACTGGGTCATGATCCTGGCGCGAACGTTGTCGTAGTGGAAGTCGCCGCCGACGCCGAGTTGCGTCAGTTGCACTTCTTGCGTACGAAAAAGCTCGCTTGAGCCGCCCATCGAATGATCCGTCGGATAGTTAAAGTCATTGACGTAAACGGTGTCGGCGCGGATTTCTGGCGTAAAGAACTTCGAGTCCCAGAAGATCTCCTTCGTGCGCGGGTTGCCGTTTAGCCAAGTCCAGTCCGCATCCGAAAATGGTTCGATTTTCGCCGCGTTGGGCGCCAAGGCGGCGTTCGCGGGCGTCGTCGCCGTGTTGTTCGCTGCCACTTCTGTGCTTGCTGTCGGTGCGGCCGCATTCGCAGGAGCCGTTGGCGCAACGGGCACCGTCGCCTTCGCGCTCGTCACAGCCGTGTCGGGGTGCTCGTTCGCCCGGGAAGCTTTGAGTTCTGCCTCCAGCTCATCAATGCGTTTTTTCATCGCATCGAGCTCTTTCGCAATCGCCGGCGGTATCTGTTGATCCGCTCCAGCGCTTTGTTGACTGGGGGGGTTGCCCTTGTTTTGTGCAAAACACGGCGTCTGTCCCAACGCAAAGGCGAGCACGCAGTACGCAAATCGAGCACACCCAGACAACGCCAACTTGATCATGACACGTCTCTCTTTCTGCTGTTTCCGCCACTATCCTTGTGTCGCGCAGTTTCTCTTGGTTTGTGCTTGTTCGGTGCGGGCGATGGTCCAACACTCTATCCGGGGGCCACGGTGGGGAAGCCCACACGGCTTTCGCCGCAACGCCTTGGATGTTTCTCCTCGTTCTGGAATTGCACCAGCACGTAAAGAGAAAACCAGCGCGCTACTGCTAGGCTTGCATATCCAACGCGCTGCCGAGATCGACGTCTGCTTCGATGCGCCCTTCTTGGGGTAAAGGCGGGTTATATCCAGTTCCACTTCATCGACAATCGGCGTCGCGCCCGTGCTTTGCGCTTCACCAAGTCTCGCCGCATTCGAAACGAATGCCGTCTCCTGCGCATGAACCACTCCGCCCGGAAAGATCACAAGCCCAAGTAGCCAGAAGAACATCGGATTTCTCTTACGCGTTGTTTTCCTCATGCTATGCGTTTTATCCGTCTTCCTGGCCTCGCGCACAAATTGAACAAGAAAGAACACCATGAATATCAGCCCAAGTCCCACGAGGATCGTAAATATGCTTATCGGATTCATGCTGGTCCAACTCGAAGCGCTCCCACTTGCGCCGCCGTGGAACAAAGCATGGAACGAAGGGCCTCAGAAAGTCGTAAAATTGACCTAAGAATTTTGTAAAGAAAAAATGATCCTAAAGGGGAAAACGGCTCAGAGGGAGCATCCCCCATGTCGTTTCTTTTCAACTAACAAGTGGTTGCGGGCGTCAGATTTGAACTTTTGTGCGCCAGAATGCAGCGGATGAAATGATTCGATAACCCCTGCTCCATCTGAAGCACACACAGTAATTTCTTGTCTTCAATTATGAGGACCGTGGCTGGTCTAATGGCGGTCGCCGTCCCCATCCGAACGATCTGGCTCGCGATGCAGGCTTCTCCGAAAAAGTCCGTGGGGCCAAACATCGTGACTGCCGTTTTTTTGTCCGAGCCGTTCAGCACGGATAAGTGCACTCCGCTCTTCTGCACATCCATGACGCTGCCAGCCTCTTTTTCCGGGGTGTAGATGGATTCGTTTTTCCGAAATTCGGCGATTGTGCGAGAAATTCCCGCTGTATCAAGGAAAACCTTGGGGTCGAACCATTGGCATTCCCGTCCTTCTTGCCGTCTGTTTTTTTTTCATATTCCGGTTGGAGCACGTCCTATACGCATGCGTTCTCCGGCCGTCTCCACAGTATCGAGTTGAACTTTGCCAAAACTGTGCAGAGGAGGATAGCCCCTGGTTTGCGGGTTTTTCCGGGGCTCATGTCCATTTGGAACGGCGAGCAAGTCGGTACCGCTTTCGTCCTCTCGGCCGACGCTCGCAAGCTATAGTCCCCAAATAGTACTGTGTACTCTTTGGAATGACATTCGCGTGCCAGTGTGCAATATAGAACAGCCCGCACAAGTTAGCCATCGCACTATGCATCCGCTGCGAATGAACTGTGTGATTGCCAAGCAGCCATGTAACTCCAAATTAGGATGCGTCACAGAACAGCTGCGAGACGCTTAGAACGCCTTGAACTGAGTGATGAGGAGAAGCTAATGCGCAAATTCAAGTCCGTCAAAATATCTCTACTGGCGTTCGTATTCGTCGCTCTTATGGCTGGCTGCGGCCGCGAACAAGCAACCAGTCCGGCCTTTCCCATGGTTGTAGTCACATCTCCCGTGAATGGGGCCACGGGCGTATTCCTCAATGCCACGGTAAGCGCAGGCTTCAGTTCGGTCATGGCCCCCGCCACGCTCAACCCGAACACATTTGTCGTCACCGGTCCCGGAGGAACCGCTGTAGCGGGCGCCGTAACTTACTCGGGCAGCACAGCTACCTTCACGCCAGCGGGCCCGTTTGCCGCTTCTTCTGTATACACCGCCACGATCACGACGGGTGCCACCGACCCTGGCGGCAACCCGCTGGCGGCCAATTATGTTTGGAGCTTCACAACCGGTGCGCCCACCGTTATTTCCACCGTTCCGGCGAACGGCGCCACCGCCGTGGCCGTCAACACGCCGATCTCCGCTACGTTCAGCGAGCCGATGAACCCTCTCACGTTGAACAATGCGACGTTTACTTTAACGGGACCAGGTTCGACCCCGGTAGCTGGCGTCGTCACCTACTCCGGTTCCACCGCGACCTTCACGCCGACATTCGTTCTAGCGAGCAGCATTTTGTTTACGGCCACGATTACCACGGGAGCAAAAGATCCCGCGGGTGCCGCACTGGCCGCCAATTTTGTGTGGACCTTTACGACGGCTCCGCCGCCCACGGTTGTTTCCACCGTTCCGGCGAATGGCGCCACCGCTGTAGCGGTCAACACGCCGATCTCCGCTACGTTCAGCGAGGCGATGAACGCGGCAACAATCACGGGAACCAGTTTCACGGTTACTGGGCCAGGTGCCACTCCTGTGGCTGGCACGGTCACTTATACCGGCACCACCGCAACATTTACTCCGACGCAGCTTCTCCCGGCCGGCACACTAATCACTGCCACGATTACGACGGGAGCAAAAGATCCCACGGGCGCTCCGCTGGCCGCCAACTACGTGTGGACCTTTACGACTTCCGCGGCACCAACGGTTCTTTCCACTGTTCCGCTAAATGGCGCCGTCGCCGTGCCCGTCAACACTCTCGTCTCCGCTACCTTCAGCAGGGCTATGAACCCGGCAACCCTTACTGCGACAACTTTTACCGTAACCGGGCCAGGAGCAACCGCCGTGGCCGGTGCTGTCACCTACACCGGTACCACGGCAACTTTTACGCCGACGCTGATTCTCCCTGCCAGCACTTTGTTCACGGCCACCATTACAACAGGAGCAAAAGATCCCACCGGTGAAGCACTCGCCGCCAACTTTGTTTGGACCTTTACGACCGCCGCGCCGCCCACCGTCGTTTCGACCGTCCCGGTCGCCGGCGCCGTTGGCGTGGCCCAAAGTACGACCGTCAGTGCCACGTTTAGTGAGCCGATGGAAGCCTCTACGATCAACGCAACGACATTTACCTTGGCAGGCCCGGGTGTGACTCCGGTAACCGGAAGCGTCTCCTACGCAGGAAGTACGGCAACGTTCACGCCAGGAGCCGCTCTCGCAACCGGCACTCTGTATACGGCCACCATCACCACCGGCGCGACGGATCCGACCGGGAATGCACTCGCAGCCAATTACGTCTGGACTTTCACTACGGCGGGCCCACCATCGGTCACATCGACCGTTCCCGCCAGTGGAGCCAACGACGTACCGCTGAATCAAAAAGTCAGCGCCACTTTCAGCGGCCACATGACGGCGTCCACCATCACGGCAACTGGTACCTTTACTTTGGCTGTAGCGGGCGGCGGAGCAGCCGTGCCCGGCACGGTTACCTACGACGCCGCAAGCGATACGGCTATTTTTGCCCCAACAGCCGCCCTCGCCATCAATACTCCCTACACGGCCACCATTACGACCGCCGCGCAAAGCGCTCAAGGCAACGCGCTGCCCGCGAACTACGCTTGGACATTCTCGACCGGTCCTCAGTTGAACGCCAGCGCACCCTTTGTGATTTCCACCGATCCTGCGAGCGCGGCGATTAACGTGCCGCTCAATCAGAGAATCACCGCGACGTTCAACACGCCCATGGATCCTTCCACCATCTCCGCGACCGGGACCTTCACGGTCGCCGTAGCGGGCGGCGGAGCCGCAGTGACGGGAACTGTGGCTTATGCGGGCAGCACCGCGGTCTTTACCCCAAC
Organism: uncultured Acidobacteriota bacterium; assembly: GCA_963715795.1. Classification (GTDB taxonomy): domain Bacteria; phylum Acidobacteriota; class Terriglobia; order Acidiferrales; family UBA7541; genus Acidiferrum. The sequence goes on from OY970275.1 coordinate 519,527, forward strand.
GAGCAATCTGATCGCGAGCACGACCTACACGGCCACCATCACCACGGCTGCCAAAGACCTCACCGGAGACCCAATGGCTGCTAATTTCACATGGAACTTCGCCACCGGGCTGACGGCCAATCTCGTGGCCCCCACGATAACCCTCACCGTCCCGGCTAGCGCGGCCACGGCCGTACCCATCGACCAAACCATCAGCGCGACGTTCAGCACGGCGATGGATCCGACAACAATCACCAACGCAACCTTTACAGTGGCGGTGGCCGGTACCGGCGGCGCGTCCGTGAACGGAACTGTGGCTTACGATCCAGCGAGCCAGATCGCAACCTTTACGCCTTTGGCCAATCTAGCTGCTAACACGCAATACACGGCCACGATCTCGAATCTGGTTATGGATTTGACGGGAAATGCGTTGTCAACCACAACCGGCGCCGCGCCCGATCCTTGGAACTTCACAACGAGTGGCGTGGTCGGCACCGGTCAAGCGCCCATCAACCTCGGTTCCGCAGCCAGCTTCGCGGTCATGTCTACTTCCTCGATCGCCAGTACAGGACCTGTGATCATCAACGGCGACGTTGGGTTGGCCCCAGGCACCTCGCAGGGAATTCCACCGGCCCAAGTGAACGGGACGATCTACATCAACGACTCCGTGGTCACGCAAGCCCAAGCTGATTTGCTGGCTGCTTATAACGACGCCGTTAGCCGATCAACCAACGCGCAGACCTTGCCAGGAAATATGGGCGGACTGACGTTCACACCAGGGCTCTATGTTAACTCGACATCCGTTTTGATATCGGGAGCAGGGGCAAACAACAACGTCACTCTCGACGCTCAGGGCGATCCCAACGCGGTCTTCATCTTCAAGATGGGGTCGACGCTGACTACAGGACCCGGTTCTCAAGTCATTCTGGCCGGCGGCGCCAAGGCCAGCAACGTCTTCTGGCAAGTCGGCACTTCGGCGACCATCGACACCACCAGCATCTTCCAGGGAAATGTCCTCGCCGCAGTATCGATCACCGTGAATACCGGCGCAGTCGTGACCGGAAGACTGTTCGCCGGCTCGGGCGGTGCAGCGGCGTCGGTAACAGTGGACGGCATGAGCGTAACAGTTCCTCAGCCATAGGCCCGGCAATCTTTGAGCAGTGCGCATGGCGAGCAGGGTTCGACGGCCGCGAAGCGGGTCTCTTTCGCCCGCTTCGCAGCCAGCAGACACGATTCTGGAGGCGACAATGAAATTGGGAACACGCATTCTTCCCACGATGGCGATTGCTTTTTTTCTGGTGCCTGCGCTTTTCGCGGACGACACGCCGAAGCCCGGTGACGGGCCCAAAAAAGACGAGTCCGCGAGTACCGTCGCGGCTCCCGGCCCCGCAGCCAAGCCGGCTGGAAAAAGTGCGTTTCCTCCGCCAGCGGCTCGCTCCGCACAAGCGCCCGCGGGTGAAGGGACGGGGAACCATTCGGGCAGACATTCGCAACGCGCGAGAGCGCAGAGCGACTCCACGCCCAAGCTCGAACTCTTTCTCGGCTACTCCTATTGGAGAGCGGTTCCGTATAGCACTGGGAACCGCATGGAATACTTGAATGGCGGCAGCACCTCCCTGGCCTACAATTTCAACAGGCATGTAGGCTTGGTTGCCGATTTCGCCGGATTCCGAGCCGATACCTTGCAATTCACCAACGACGGCCCGGGAACCACGCCTTCTCGCGTCGTCGATGCGAAAAGCAATGCCTTCAGCGTTATGTTCGGTCCGCGCCTTTCTTTCCGCGACCATGGCAGGTTCACTCCCTTTCTGCAAGTTCTCGGCGGAGTAGTCCACGCTGACGATGACACCCTCGACAACTGCACCGCGCCGATTTACGCCTGCACCCCTCTGCTAAAGCAAACGGTCTTCAGTATGACCGCTGGAGGGGGCCTTGATTACAGATTGAACCACCACCTCGCGCTGCGCCTGTTTCAAGCGGAATACTTGCTGACACGTTTTCAAGATCCTACCTCGGTCACCGGCGAGAATGGGTGGCAGAACAACATGCGTCTTTCCGCAGGACTTGTATTCCGCTTTGGTGGAAACCCTGCGCCCCTTCCGCTGCCTGCCAACCATCCCCCAATAGCTTCCTGTTCGGCTGACAAGACCATGGTCTACGCCGGCTCGGGCGACTTCGTCGTTGTACGCGCGGATGCCAGCGATCCCGATGGCGATCCTCTAACCTATGGTTGGACCGCGAGCGGCGGCAGCGTCGAAGGTACCGGCCCAGAAGCACGATGGAACTCGAGCGGCGCAATTCCCGGAACCTACATTGTGAAAGTGCGCGTGGACGACGGCCGCGGGGGCTCTGCCGATTGCTCCTCGTCTATTAGCGTCGAACCGCCGCCCAATCGCCCTCCCGTGATGAGTTGCTCCGCGGATCGGACTACAGTCGCGATTGGCGATACCGTGCAAATCACCGCTTCCGCCAGCGATCCGGACAATGATCCTTTGACCTATACCTGGAAGTCCAGTGGTGGCCAAGTTCGCGGCCAGGATGCTTCCGTGCGATTCGAAACCGCGGGACTAGCCGCCGGGAGCTATACCGTAGACGGCCACGTAGACGACGGCCGCGGTGGCGCCGCCGATTGCGAATTAAACATCGAGCTGCAGGCTCCGCCGCCTCCGCCAGAAATGATAGAACTCGAAACGAAGCTCACGCTTCACAGCATTTACTTCCAGACGGCGCGCCCCACGGAAGAGCATCCGGAGGGCGGGCTGCTCGACAGTCAAGCCGCCATCCTAAGTGCCCTCGCTGAAGACTTCATAAATTATCTAAAATATAAGCCCGACGCGCACTTGATCCTGAGCGGCCACGCCGACCCGCGCGGCTCCGAGGAATACAACAAGAAACTTACCGACCGCCGTGTGGAGCGGACCAAGAATTTCCTGGTGGAACATGGCGTCCCCGCGGATCACTTTGAGCTGAAAGCCTTCGGCGAAGATCGTGAACTGACCGCGGACGAAGTCAAAGCACAGATGGCAGACAATCCGGACTTGAGTGCTGACGAACGTCAAAAAATGCTGGACAATCTCCGAGTGCTTGTCTTGGCCAACAATCGCCGCGTCGACGTCACGCTCAGCACCACCGGGCAAAAGTCTGTTCGGCGCTATCCGTTTAACGCCAGAGATTTTCTGGCCTTAATCAGCACCAAGGGCGGCGAAAACAAGCCAAGAGCCAAGAAAAAGCCCTGAAGGCACGGCGTGCTCCAGTCCTTCTGATTGCTTTGCTTCGTGACACACCACGAGTGTACTCGCGAGAAAAGAACCAGAAGACCTTTCGTCCGTAATGTTGACCGAGAGCAATAAAGAACTGCCGACTTAGGTTTGTGACCCAATTTTACACTCACTAACTGGAAGACAAATGCTCGGTGAGTGAATTTCGCCACGCCCCTGAAGACTGCATCGTTGAACTCTGATGTTTCGCACGTAAATCCAAATCATTAGGAAAAATTAATTCTCAAAAGCGCGCGGAGACGCACTTCGCTTCCTGCATTTCTTTGCAGAGATGTGCACTTACGTACAGTATTTGCGCGCAGTAAGCGGCACACTCCGGGTCTTGCAGTTTTTCGAAGGAGGCTTATGCACAAGATTTCAAAAATCATTCTGGGGTTGGCACTCACGCTCGGCGCATCCACTTCCGGCCGGGCACAAACACAATCGCCCGCACAGCCAGACGATCCCATACCCACCTATCGATTTACCGTCGTCAGCCGCACCGCTCCCGCGATAAGTTACAAACACCGCAGCGGATCGACTCATGTGGATTTTCAAGGCACGGACCTCATGCCCAGCGCAAGGGGCGAAGCTAAGGTAGAAAGCAAGCGCGGAGTCCTGGGCATCGAAGCTGAATTTTCAAATCTTGACCGGCCCACGGCCTTCGGCAACGAATATCTCACTTACGTCATGTGGGCTATCTCCCCTGACGGCACTTCCGCCAATCTCGGCGAAGTTTTGGTCGGAGACAATCACCGCAGCAAGCTCGATGTGACCACCAATCTGCAGGCCTTTGCGCTTATTGTGACCGCGGAGCCGTATTTTGCGGTGCGCCGCCCGAGCAACGTGGTGATCATGGAAAACGTGCTTCGCCCGGATACCAAGGGGAGCTTGGAGGTTGTGGACGCCAAGTACGAACTGATCGATCGCGGCGGCTACGTCCCGACGGGCTTCACGTTCGACCCCGTGGTGCTGGACGCCAAGTTGCCGTTGGAATTCTATGAAGCGCGCAACGCCGTGCGCATCGCAAAGGCCGCCGGAGCCGCGAGGTATGCCGGCCCCAGCTACGAAAATGCAGTTCGCCAGATGAATGAAGCGGATGGGTTGGCCACCAGCAGGCATGAAGACAAGAAATCGCTGATATCTGTGTCGCGCGAAACGGTGCAGACCGCAGAAGACGCACGCGAAATCGCGACGAAGCGCATCGCCTCCGACCGCGCCGAATACGAGCGCGATGCCTCCGCAAGCCAAATCGCCAGCGCAGACGCGGCGACGGCCGATGCTGTCAGCGCACGCAACCAAGCCGATCGGCAGAAGGCCGAAGCCGAAGCCGCAGCCGTGCAAGCCCAGGGTGCCCAGGCCAGTGCCGAGGCCGACGCTGACCGAGATCGAGCCGCCACCGCTGCCGCCGATCAGCAAGCTCAACAAGCCAAGAGCGCACAAGCCGCTGCCGAGGCTGACTCCGAACGCAACCGCGCTGCCGCCGCTTCTTCGGATCTGCAAGCGCAACAGGCCATTCACGACCGAGAAGAGCTCCGCGCAAAACTGCTTCAACAGTTCAACCTGATTCTAGAGACTCGCGACACAGCCCGCGGCCTGGTCGTAAATATGTCCGATGTGCTTTTCGACAGCGGACAATATACCTTGCGTCCGCTGGCACGAGAGAAGCTGGCGAAAATATCCGGGATCGTCCTGGCTTATCCATCGCTCATGCTGGCCGTAGAAGGAAACACGGACAGCGTGGGGACAGAAGAGTTTAATCAGACGCTTTCAGAGAAGCGCGCTGAAAGTGTCCGCGCGTTTCTCACTCAGGAGGGCATACCGGAGGCTTCGACGACTGCCGAGGGATTTGGCAAAACGCGGCCCATTGCTTCGAACGATACGGCCGACGGGCGCCAGCAAAACAGGCGCGTCGAGCTGATTGTTTCCGGCGAAGTGATTGGAACGAAGATTGTTGCGATCGTGACGCCGCCAGTCAGCGCTTCATCCACGCCTCGCTAACCGGTAGCTAAACAAAAAGAAAGCCTGCTCTTTGTGAGCAGGCTTTTTCTCAGGTATTGAAGTTCTGGGAACGGCGGCTCTCTCGCCGGCAGCTCCACCCATCGAGGATGATCGAGATCGGTGTGGTACCGGCTAAGCCGCCGTATCTCTCTGCCTTGTAGCTTTAACGCCTGAGAGAATTCCAGCTCCCACCAGCACGATGCCTCCAACCACAATCCAGTGTGCGGGTATATGGAGCAGAAAAGCCCCGTAAATCAACCCAATGACGAGGATTCCGAATCCGATGGCGTAGAGTCCGAAGGACATAGCATTTCCTTTCTGCTGCGCTGGCCGCACCGTCGATTGAGGCCGCGGCATGCGCGCCCACAGGTGGCGGTCAAAAACCAAGTCCTTCCTCCACGCTATCTCACGCGGAGAGAGGAAAGTTCATCGCCTAGCTAGTGTTCGAACTAGTGGCGATCGGGATGCCTGTGCCGCCAATTCCAGTAGTCCGCTTGTTGCCGGTGAGTCGTCAGGCGGAATTCGCGGTAGTCCCTGTGCCGTTCACCGAGGTATACGCGGTAGGAGCGTTCTTCGCGGTCATTCCACTGATGATAGTCATGGTGATTGCGATCATAGTAGCGAGCATGATCGACCTGGACGACCACTTCCTGTGCAGCGCCGGCCTTGGGCGCTGCCGAGGCAGTGAGTGCTGCGATCAAAATAAGAAAACCCACATATCCGGATGCTCGGTGCAAGGAATCCTCCCTGAAGCGCGAACTCCTATGCTGGAGTCTTTGCTTGCCGGGAGTATGCACGGAGATGGCGTGCAAGTCTGTGCCATAAGGCACACATCTGGCTGCGCGGGCGCTGTCTTTTTGCTCAGTGGTGCACCGGCGCGGCCCGCGCTCGCTGCAAATAACCCCGTGCCTTTCGTCCATATCGTTTCGCCCGTCAACATAACTCCCGGCGCGACCGGAGTGACGCTCATGGTCCGCGAGACGGAATTCGTTGCGACATCCACCGTCGTTTGGAATGCCACATCGCTGACAGAAACAACGATGGCGGAGACGGGATGGACTTGCATCATCAGTTCGTCGAGTTGTGCGAAGAGCCTCGGCGATCAAAACTGGAAGCCAAACCTCGGGCCTTCTGCCTTTGGCTCTAATGTCCGCTAGGATACAAGCCTGCGCGGTCAAGTCCGTGGAGCACGTTTATGGATTGCGCCCCATTCGGCTTATTAAGCTAGAGTTTCGCACAGGGTTGCTCTCACCGAAATAGACGGGAAGTAGTCGTTGACTCTGACTATGCAAGGGACGATACTGGTTGCACCCTTCAACAATCTGTTTCTCGGGCTGTCATTTCGTCTCTCTCTCTCAGCTTTTGGGAACTGAATGTCCCAGATGCAATTTGCGTCACCCGCCTGCGGGTTGGTGTATGCAAGTTGCCCCGGTGTCATTGGATGTCTCGGGAGAGCACATTGAAGACGAGTGCAGGCAACAAGGTCCACACTACGGTAGCAATTGGTCCAGCAAAGCTGGCAAAAGCGATAGCGGCCGATTTCTTGCACCGCCGTGAAGCTGATGTTCCGCGTAAGGATCGGCGATCGCCTGGACGATTCCGGGAACCTGCGGACATTGCGCCTGTCTTCGCGGTTTCTAATGCAAACGTCGGACATCCCGTGGGCCTTCGGAGATCGGTATGAGCTTGAGATCCAGTCTGGAAAGAAAACCGGATGCAACGAGGATCCTCATTGCCGACGATGACGCCATTACACTCCGTCTTCTGGAAAAGACATTGGAGCGGGCTGGTTATGAGGCGGTGGTCGTCGAGGACGGCCGCAAGGCACTCGAATGCTTGTCCATGATGGATGGGCCGCGGTTGGCACTCTTGGATTGGCTCATGCCGGGGCTGAGCGGGGTCGAAGTTTGCCGTGAGATGCGGAGGCATTCCGAATATCCATATACCTATATTATTTTGCTGACATCGAAAACCTCCAAGGTGGATGTCGTCACCGGTCTCGAAGCGGGGGCCGACGACTATCTTACGAAGCCCTGCGATGCGGAGGAATTGAAAGCCCGCTTGCGTTCCGGCGAACGCATTCTGAAACTGGAAGATAAACTTACGTACGATGCTCTCCACGACCCGCTCACGCAGCTGCCGAACCGATCTTTTTTCCTGGAACGACTGACGCTGTGCGTCAGCTGGGGAATGCTCCATCCGGATTACAAATTCGCGGTGTTATCCGTTGACATGGACAGATTCAAAGTGATGAATGACAGTCTGGGCATCTCGGCGGGCGACTGGCTTCTGGTGCGAATCGCGGAACGGCTGCTGCGATCCATCCGGCGCGATGATGCGATTTTGCGCACAGCGGAAGTGGTTGGAATGCCTGGCCGATTGGCCGAGCCCGGCATAGTGGCGAGAGTGGGGGGGGATAAATTCACCATCTTGCTGGATAACATTCGTAACGCAAGCGAAGGAATTCGCGTGGCCGAACGAATTCAAAAAAACCTCGAACTGCCATTTGATATCGATGGGCATGCGGTATTCACGACGGCGAGTGTCGGGATCGCTTTTAGCGGCACCGGTTATAGCGCGGCGGAGGACATGCTCGGCGATGCGAACACCGCGATGGCGCGAGCCAAGACTCTTGGCAAGGCACGGTACGAGATGTGCGATCCGTCGATGCACGCCGCCGCGGCGGGCCGATTTCGGCTGGAAACGGATCTTCGCCGGGCGACGGAGAACGAGGAATTTCTCGTCCATTACCAACCGATCGTATCGTTGTTTGATTTCCGCATCACCGGGTTCGAAGCGCTAGTGCGCTGGCAGAGGCCGGACTTCGGACTCGTAATGCCAGGGGCGTTCATCTCGGCTGCGGAGGACACGGGCCTGATTGTATGGATTGGCCAGTGGATCTTGAAGGAAGCCTGCCGCCAGTCGGGCATCTGGAACACGCAATTCCCCTGCTCGCCCCCGTTCACCATGGCCGTCAATATCTCCGCAAAGCAGTTTGCGCAGCCCAATCTGGTCAGCCAGATTGCCCAGGTGTTGCGCGAAACCGGCCTTGCGCCTGAAACCTTGAAGCTTGAACTTACCGAAAGCGTGACCATGCGGGACGAGGCGCGCACCACGCGGATTCTCAGTGAACTCAGAAACTTGGGCGTGCGCTTGTGCATCGATGATTTCGGTACTGGATATTCATCACTGAGTTACTTACGTCGGTTTGCGCTGGATATTTTGAAAATCGACCGGTCCTTTGTGACGGACATGCTAATCAACAGCGAAAGCCAGGAGATTGTAAAAACCATTCTGAGCCTGGGAAAAAACCTTCGCATGCAGGTTGTGGCGGAAGGCGTGGAGACTCTCGAACAGATGAACCTGCTGAGATCGCTTAACTGCGAATTTGCCCAGGGTTATCTTTTCTCGAGGCCACTGGACGCGGCCGCCGTGGCGCGAACGCTCGCCGCCTCGGAAGCGAACTGTTACACCTTGCCGCAGGAAACCACGGTTCAGTTCGCTGCACCTATGAGGTGAGCGGAGGATGGGGCTGTTGCCCGTTGGACACTTTGCGGCAAAGCCTTCATTGACCGGGCGAAGGGCCGGTATAAACTTAGATTCCCCTTGCGTTAAATCGGCACTCGGCTACAGGCTGCCCTCTTTCAGCCCTCGGGACCGTGTCCGGAAGAGAACCTCCCCTTGCTAGCCAGGTGTGTGATGAAAACGAAGCCCGTATTGAGGCACAAACTGCGGCGCGACAACCCCGAGAGCAAGGACTCCGGCGCGAAGTATAGAGGGTTACTGGAAGCGGCACCGGATGCGATGGTAGTCGTAAACGAGGGCGGAGAGATTGTTCTGCTGAATGTGCAAGCGGAAAAACAGTTTGGATATAGCCGCGATGAACTGGTCGGGCAGAAGGTAAAGAACATCATCCCGGAGGGTTTCGCGGAACGGCTGATCGCAGACGGAACGCGAAGCGCCGCGGACGCGCTGGCGCAGCAGATCGGCACGGGAATCGAGCTGATTGCACGGCGGAAAGACGGCACCGAATTTCCCATCGAGCTCATGCTAAGCCCCCTGGAAAGCGCCGAGGGGATTCTGGTGACGGCCGCGATTCGCAACATCAGCGTGCGCAAGGCCGCGGAAAAGCATTTGGCCCAGATGGAGGGCCGGTACCGGGGCCTTCTTGAAGCGGCACCGGATGCCATGGTGGTGGTGAACCAGGGAGGAGAGATCGTCCTGCTGAACGTGCAGGCAGAAAAGCAATTCGGATACAGCCGCGATGAACTCGTCGGGCAGAGGGTCAAGAACATCATCCCGGAAGGTTTTGCGGAACGGTTGATAGCGGATGGTACACGAAGCTCGGCGGAAGCGCTGGCGCAGCAGATCGGCACGGGAATAGAACTCATCGGCCGGCGAAAGGATGGCACTGAATTTCCGATCGAGATCATGCTGAGTCCGCTGGAAAGCGCCGAGGGGACTCTGGTGACGGCCGCGATCCGCGATATCAGCGTGCGCAAGGCTGCGGAAAAGCATTTGGCCCAGATGGAGGGCCGGTACCGGGGCCTTCTTGAAGCGGCACCGGATGCCATGGTGGTGGTTAATCAGAGAGGGGCCATCGTGCTGCTGAACGTGCAAGCGGAAAAGCAGTTTGGATATAGCCGCGATGAACTCGTCGGGCAGAAGGTAAAGAACATCATCCCGGAGGGTTTCGCGGAACGGCTGGTCGCGGACGCTCTCCGATCTGTCGAAGACGCGCTGGCACAGCAGATCGGTACTGGGATTGAGCTTACGGGACGGCGCAAGGACCGCACCGAGTTTCCAATCGAACTTATGCTGAGCCCGTTGGAGAGCGCCGAGGGCATCCTGGTAACGGCGGCGGTCCGTGACATCACCAAACGCAAAAAGGCCGAAGCCGATCTTCTAAGTAAGGTTGAGGAGCTGAACCGTTCGAATGAGGAACTGGGGCAGTTTGCCTACATTGCTTCTCACGATTTACAGGAACCGCTGCGCATGGTGGCCAGCTACACGCAGCTCTTGTCCAGGCGATACAAGGGAAAGCTGGACAACGATGCCGACGAATTTATTGCCTTTGCTGTGGATGGGGCCAGTCGCATGCAGCGCTTGATCAAGGACCTGCTGGCCTATTCGCGTGTCGGCACAAAAGGTCGCGATCTGCTCGGCATCTCCAGTGAAGAAGCGCTGCTGGACGCGCTCATAAATCTGCGTGGTGCGATCGAGGAAAGCGGTGCGCAGGTCACTCACGATCCCTTGCCAACCGTTCTGGCCGACGAGATGCAATTGGTTCAGTTGTTCCAAAACCTTGTCGGCAACGCCATCAAGTACCAAAATCCCGGCGTTCCGCGGGTTCATATCACCGCCGCCAAAAAAACTGGCGGGACGAAATGGACTTTTTCGGTGAAAGATAACGGGCTTGGCATTGACCCTCAATATTTCGAAAGAATCTTTGGTATGTTCCAGCGCCTGCACAAGCGCGAAGAATTTGCCGGGACCGGCATAGGATTGGCCATCTGCAAGAAAATTGTCGAGCGACATGGGGGCAGCATCTCGGTCGAGTCACGGCCGGGGCACGGCTCTACCTTTCGCTTCGCTCTGACGGAGAGCGAGAAAACTTTATGAATGATCTCGAAGTCAAGGACAGGCACGCGCAGGTTCTTTTGGTGGAGGACAGTCTCGGGGATGCCCGGCTGACGCAGGTAGCGTTCCATGAAGCTGATCCATCCATCCAATTGCACGTGGCTTCCGACGGGGTCGAGGCCATGGCCTATCTCCGTCGCGTCGGGGCACGCAACCTGGCCCTTCGCCCGGATCTTATCCTCCTGGATTTGAACCTCCCCAGAATGGATGGCTGTCAGGTGCTGGCCTGCATCAAGGAGGACGCCAGCCTGAAAAGCATCCCCACGGTCATCCTTACCACTTCGGAAGCCGAAGCGGATATCGCTAAGAGCTATCAGCTCCAGGCCAACTGCTACCTCTGCAAGCCCGTGGGATTGGACGCGTTCGAGAAACTCATCAACAACATCAATGATTTCTGGCTGAAAAAGGCTCAGCTGTCCACGAGGAGACTAATCGAGTGAACCTGACGTCCATCAAGATACTTCCTCCGTTCGTCGCAATGAAAACCAAGACGCGTGGCGGCGTCGCGCGATTCTCATCATGCCGCGCCTCCGAGGCGACCGCAGAATGGACAAGCCCGAGCCTGGAGAAAGTTCCATGTTGCGGTTTGCCCTGGCAGAAAGTGCGTGGAGCTCATGCAAGTCACCGGAGGATCAGGTATGCCTATTGACGTTCTTTTGGTTGAAGATAGTCCCGGCGACGTCCGGCTGACACAGGAGGCTTTCCGCGACGCCAATGCCGCCATCCGTCTGCATGTGGTCGCGGACGGCGTCGAGGCCGTGGCCTTCCTGAGGCGCGAGGGAAGCCATACCCTTGCCCCCCGCCCAGAACTCATCTTGTTGGATCTAAACCTCCCTAAGATGGATGGCCGCGAGGTGCTGGCTCACATCAAGGACGACTGCAGCCTGAAGACCATCCCTACGGTAATTCTCACCACTTCCGAGTCGGAAAGCGACATTGTGAAAAGCTATCAACTCCACGCCAATTGTTATCTCAGCAAACCGGCACAGTTAGATGCATTTGAGGCGCTGGTGAAGAGCATCAACGATTTCTGGCTAACCAAGGTCAAATTGCCACAGCAGAGGCCAAACACGTGATCGCGAAATCGATCAGAATACTTCTTCTCGTTGAAGACAACCCCGGAGACGCTCGCTTGCTTCGCGAAATGCTCAATGAGCAGAGTGCACACTTCATGGACTTGACCCATATGGAGTGCATGGCAGACGCCGAGAAGCATCTTTCCGCGACCGATGTCGACATTATTTTGCTCGACCTGGGGCTGCCCGATGCGCAAGGATTGGAGGCCCTACGGCGGGCCCGTGCAGTCGCCCCTCGTGTCCCTCTCGTGGTGCTGACAGGCCTGGACGACGAAACGCTGGCCACTCAGGCGCTGCAGCAAGGCGCGCAAGACTATCTCATCAAAGGCCAGATCGAGACTCGTAGTCTTCTGAGGGCCCTGCGCTACGCCATCGAGCGCAAGGGTATGGAGGAGGCGCTCTTTGTCGTAAAAGAACGCGCCCAAGTTACGCTCAACTGCATCGGCGACGCCGTTGTTTGCACTGACATCGATGGAAATATTACCTTTCTGAATCTCGTCGCCGAAAAAATGATGGGCTGGTCGTGGGAAGAAGCCGCAGGGCGCCCCATGGACGAGGTGTTTCGAATTCAGGACGCCGCGACCCGCGAAAGTGCTCCGAATCCGATGGCCGTGGCACTGGCGCTCGACAAAACCGTGCACCTGCCATCGAATTGTATCCTCATCCGGCGTGATGGATTTGAAACACCAATCGAAGACTCCGTTGCCCCCATTCATGATCGTGAAGGAAAAGCGACCGGGGCCGTCGTCGTCTTTCGCGACGTGAGCGCGGCCCGCGCCATGGCCGTGCAGATGACGCATTCCGCGCAGCACGATTTTCTGACCGGTTTGCCCAATCGCATGCTCCTGAATGACCGGGTCAGCCAGGCGATTGGCGCCGCCGCTCGGCACGGAAAAAAAGTTGCCGTCCTCTTTTTGGATTTGGACGGCTTCAAACACATCAACGATTCCCTCGGGCATCCCATCGGCGACAAACTTCTACAATCCGTCGCAAAACGCCTCCTCTCTTGCGTCCGAAGTTCGGATACGGTTAGTCGCCAGGGAGGCGATGAGTTCGTCGTCCTCCTTTCGGAAATGGAACATCAGGAAGACGCTGCCATTGCGGCTAGACGAATGCTCCAGTCCGTGGCCGAAGCTCACTCCATCGACCTGCACGATCTTCGCGTCACTACCAGCATTGGCTTGAGCGTCTTCCCCGATGACGGGCTGAACGCGGAGACGCTCATCAAAAATGCGGACACCGCCATGTATCAAGCCAAGGAAAATGGACGGCAGAGCTATCAGTTTTTCAAACCGGCCATGAACGTCCGTGCCGTGGAGCGGCAATCTATCGAGGAGAGCTTGCGGCGCGCCCTTGAACAAAAAGAATTCTCATTGCATTACCAGCCTAAGGTCAGGCTCGCGACTGGAATGATAACAGGCGCGGAAGCCCTCTTACGTTGGACCCATCCGACGCGTGGTCCTGTCTCACCGGCCAATTTTATTCCCGTCGCCGAGGATTGCGGTCTGATTCTCCCCATCGGCCAGTGGGTCCTTCGAGAAGCTTGCAAGCAAGCCCGTACTTGGCTGGACGCGGGCCTGCCCTTAGGTACCATCGCGGTGAACATTTCCTCGATGGAGTTCCGCGAGGACAATTTTCTAGACAGTGTGTTCACCACTCTCAGCGAAACTGGCCTCGATCCGAAATGTCTCGAGCTGGAGCTTACGGAAAGCGTTTTGATGAAGCGTGCAGAGTCCGCCGCCTCCGTGCTAAAAACTTTGCGAGCACGAGGGGTGCAGATTGCCGTCGATGACTTCGGCACCGGCTATTCCAGCTTGAGCTATCTCAGAAAGTTTCCGATTGACGCCCTGAAGATCGACCAGTCGTTCGTCCGGCAAATTACTTCTGCACCGGACGATACGACCATTGTGACCGCGGTGATTAGCATGGGACGCAGCCTCAAGTTGCGAGTCATTGCCGAGGGTGTCGAAATGCGGGAAGAGTTGGAATTTCTTCGCTCTCACCAATGTGAAGAAGCGCAAGGATACTATTTCAGCCGGCCCATGCTCCCCCAGCAATTTGGCGTTTTGCTCAAGGCTGGATTTTCCGAATCGGCCGTTGTGGTTCATCGGTGAATATGCATCTTGCAATCGGATCAACGAAGCTGCGCGTCAGCGTGAAAGCTATTCAAAAGCTCGGCGCGGATCCACGCGGATCGAGTCGCGGGCGGGAACTCGCCTAATGGAATTGCTGAGCAAAACAACGCGTAGTCCGTCGCCTCCTGCTGCCGCTGACCCGGTCGAAAAGCGCAGCTGTCCACGCTTTCCTTTTTCTCCTGCCGTTGAAGCCCTCGATCTTAAGTCAGATATGCGAATCATGGGCCGGCTTTCCGATATCAGCAGGAACGGCTGCTACGTGGATACCATCAACCCGTTTGCGAAGGATGCGGCCGCCACGCTTACGGTTACAAGAGACAATCAATCTTTCAAAACCCAGGCAAAGGTCGTCTATTCAAAGCCGGGAATGGGTATGGGACTGCTGTTCACGACGGCAGAGCCCGATCAACTACGCATCCTGGGCTCCTGGCTGAACGAATTGAGTGGCGGCAGAATAGATAAAGAGGAGCAGCCAAATGTCTTTCTGCAACGCGAGACTGCCAAGACCACGGATGTTGAACTCCGGGAGCTCCGCAAAGTCGTTAGCGAACTGGTTGCCTTGCTAAACGGCAAGAACATCCTGAACGATTCCGAAGGAATGGCACTGCTGCGAAAGCTGGCCAAGTAACTGAATTGAGAAAAGTACGAAACCTTCACAACCTCAGCTGCTCGCTTTGATATCGAAATCGTTTACCGCTTTCAACGGCAGAAGCGAGTTGCAGGGAAATCCCATTCGAGTCCCCTAAATTTTCACTATAGTGGGGGAAAGTACTTTTTAGAGGTGCTTCTAAGTCGCAGAAAAGATTGATCGGGGCGCCGAGATTTGAACTCGGGACCTCCAGCGCCAAGGCAGTTGCAAAGAATCTATCTTGTTTGTTCGTCTGGCTTGGTTCTGCCTCATGGTTCACGGTTTTTGGACTCAATTCAGCAGCGCTGGGACCGAAGTTGGAGTGCGCCGGGTGCAAGTGCGTTGGTTCCAATATAGACAGTTCCAAGCAGTCCAAAGCCAAAGCCAAGAAAACCGTGCCATCACCGCTCCCACAGGCATCTTCTCGATGTAGCCCGCGGAGCGCGGCAACGAGGCATCTTAATGCATTCGTTTTATCTTCGGGCGCCAATCACACGACTTTCACACTTTGGACATACAATGGAAACATTGAAGGACTAAAGCCCATGGTTTTGCCAACGACCCACAGGAGGATTTTCTATATCGGCGGCGCTCATTGAGCGCGCTCGTCTCTGCGGTGGCATTTGCAGCCGGGATGAAAGCCACATGAACCGAAGGGATTTTGTGCGGCTTGGATGGGCCACCGTGATCGCGACAGGCGCGGGGAAGCTGCGGCCCGCGTTTGCACATTCGCTAGCGCTCCGGCAGATGCCGGGGGCGCCACCGCATCCGATGGCGGCGACCTTGGAATCGAAGGCCACCGGGCGCGCTGCGGATTTCACTTTGCGGATCGCACCGATGATGGTTGAGCTGGCCCCCCAGGTCGTAATCAGCACCATCGGTTACAGCAACAAGGTCCCCGGTCCCCTCCTGCGGATGCGCGAGGGCCAGCCCGTCACCATCGATGTTGTGAACGACACGGACGTTCCGGAATACGTGCACTGGCATGGCCTGTTCGTTCCCCCGGAGGTGGATGGGACGGAGGAAGAAGGCACGCCTCCGGTCCCACCGCATGGCCGTCGGCGCTATCAATTCGTGGCCAAGCCCGCGGGTTCGCGGTGGTACCACTCCCACACGGCGGCCATGCTGGACCTGCATCGGGGCGCTTACACCGGCCAGTTTGGCTTTCTAATGATCGATTCCGCGAATGACCCTGGGCTCTACGACCAAGAGGTCTTTCTGGCGCTGCGTGACTGGGAGTATTTTCTGTCTACGACGGACCCGGATGAGGAACAGGCGGATCCCAACACTCCGATGCCCGAGAAGCCGGCCACCCCAGACAAGCGTGCGAACGGGCTCGAAGTCAGCGCTCCTCTTTACTCAATCAACGACAAAATGCTCGGGGCGGGGGATCCCCTCCGCGTGCAGTCGGGTCAGCGCGTCCTGATGCACCTGCTCAATGCCAGCGCTTCGCAAATTCATCGAATAGGTCTTTTCGGTCACCATTTTCAGGTGATCGCCCTCGATGGCAATCCCGTACCCACGCCTCAGCCGGTAGATGTGATTGAGATCGCCCCAGGTGAGCGCGTGGATGCGATCGTGGAGATGAACCTGCCGGGCGTTTGGATTTTAGGTGAGCTGCGCGATGCTGCCCGACAAGCCGGCATGGGCATAGTGGTGGAGTACGCCAATCGGGCACAGCCGCGCCCGCAATGGCTTCCGCCTCGGCCGGCCCGATGGGACTACACCATCTTTGGCAAGCCCGCTCCGCATCCCCCGCCAGACCAGACCATCGACATGGTCTTCGAAAAAGTGCCGGGCGGCAGCTATGGGATCAATCACTGGCTCGTCAACGGCAAGGAATATCCGCATGAACGGGAATTCGTGTTCCGTCAGGGGGGGCGCTACCGGCTGGTGTTCCACAATCGCACTGACGATTCTCACCCGCTGCACATCCACCGGCACCTGTTCGAGCTTGTCGAACTCAACGGCAAGCCGACTGCCGGCATCATGAAGGATACGGTACTCGTTCCCGCATTTGGACGCGCCGCCGTGGATCTGGGCGCCGACCAGCCGGGCCTCACGCTGTTTCACTGCCATATCCAGCAGCACATGGACTTTGGTTTCAAGGCGCTGTTTCGCTACGCCTAAGCACCTCATCGCCTGCAAAACGGGCGTGTAGCAATTCCGCGAAGCCTACCGTTGTACACCTGTGCAGCGGCATAGCCTGAAACCGGTCGTTACGATTCGACAACGGATTCGCTTACGACAAGCCTCTTTCATTCTTGGTCGCATAAAGGACATTCCGTTTTGCTGACGGCTTTGACAACCTCCCCAATCATCCGTGTTACGCCTTTTTCACACATTCGACATACACAGGAAATATTGAAGGGATACAAAGCACCGTTTGCAACTATAGAACCAGAAATCCGAACGGGAGGAATCGCATGAAGACGATCGGGGGAAGGTTCCGAGCGGCACTGCTCATGGGAGCGGCCGCCTCGATGCTGGCATTTGCATCTGGTGTAAAGGCACAGAAAGACAAACCATGGCCGTACAACAAGCCGGAGCGGTCGTCGCCCGTGATTGCGGTGGTTGGCGACATCTCCTGCCAGCCAGGCACGGAGCAGGCTGGTGAATCTTCGAAAGAAACCTGCACCGACCCCAAGACCCCCTACACAGGCACCAACAACCCCACAGTGCCGCCGACGTATTCTCTGTGGCAATCGCAGGAGGCCACTGCGAATCAGATTGAGGCTATGAAGCCTGACGCCGTCGCACTCCTAGGAGATCTGCAATACCAGGTCGGCCGATATTCGGACTTTGAGCAGTCGTTTGATTTGACGTATGGCGCTTTTAAAAAGATCCTGCGGCCCGCGCCTGGCAACCACGAGTTTTATGACGAGCATGGCGAGACCGGCGTTGCCGGCTACGGCTACTTCTCCTACTTCAACGGCTTCCAGATCGATACCACTGATGCTAATTCGGGTCAGCCTCTGGCGGCTACGATCTCGGACCCGTGCCCATCAAACCCAGCGTGCGGTCCGGGCTCAACCCCCACTATTGACCTCTCCTTCCAACCCATTCCGCGGGCGGATGGACAGGCGGGGCACTTCGAGGGGTCGGGTGGACTCGCAACTGCAACGTATTATAACGGTCCCTCGGCCGGCAAACCGGCCCCAGTCGGAGTCGGAGATGGCTGGTACTCGTACAATGTCGGCTCCTGGCACCTTATTTCGCTCAATATAGAGTGCTCGACACAGCCGGGCGGCTGTTCGGACACGGGCACCTGGTTTGGCGCCGAACTCGCATGGCTGCAAAAGGATCTTGAGGCGAATCATTCCGCATGCACACTCGCCTACTGGCATCAGCCCACGTTCAGCGCCACTAACGGCATCACCCCAGAGGGCATTGCCGCTAAGGCCTTTTGGCAACTGCTCTACGACCACAACGCCGACTTGGTGCTGAACGGACACGACCACCTCTATGCCCACTACCGCCCCCTTGACCCCGACGGGAATTACGATCCGCACAAGGGCATACGGCAATTCACCGTGGGCACCGGCGGCGAGACACTCGATCCGATCGTCGAAGCCACTGTGACGAGCGGCACAGGCGAAACAAATATGGAAGATCCTAGCGGCACCACGAGCTTCAACGCAACTAATCTCGAGGCGTATACCGGGGACTACTGGGGTGTGATGGCCCTGACGCTCGATCCGAACGGCTACCACTGGGATTTCGAGTCGGCACTGGCAGCTCCTACAGTTGCAGTCAATGGTCCTACATCGGGCAGTCCTGGGCTGAACGCGAATGGTACTTACAGCGACAAGGGCGTCGGCACTTGCCACGGCCCGGTCAACAGGTGGTGACCAGATCGTCTTCGCCACGTTGGCCTGACCTTTCCTTCGGTACGCGATCCCCCTTCGCGAGAAATCGCGAAGGGGGATATTCTCTTTCCGCCCTCTCAGTTCCTGCTCGTGGTTTTTCCTCATTCCCGCACCTGCGCCCACAATAGTCGCTTTTCATGCTCGTATGAGGAAAATTGCGCCTGCCACTATTAGCGCAGTAAGGGACAAGAAAACCGACAGCGTCAGTGTTCCAATCACCTCTACGGCCAAAGGCTTTAGCATGTCAGCATAGGAATCGAGACCTTACCAGGTCAAGAAAACGTTCGCATCATGGGATGTGGAAAAGGAGTCCGCGAGGACGAGATCATCCACGGCGCACCTACTCGCCAGGCAAACGCTAATGGCTCATGGCTCGCCGCTTGGAATCGCGAATTCGGATGGTTGCGGGGTGCGCCGAAGTTCTTTACGCTGAAGAAGTTTGGTTGCGGAGAGCGGATTTGAACTGACGACTTTATGGTCATGAGAACATACAAAATAAACGGCCCGTCGATTCTGTGCGACTTAGCCGGTGTTTTGAGGTCTTGAGTTCTTTCCCAGATCCTTTCCAAACCGGAGGTCTGCTCCAAGCTCCCAATCGACTGCAACTGGCCTGTAAACCGTCGCCCTGAGGCGCGTGCGGGATTGCAGCATCATCAACCTTTCGGTTGAAAGCCGAAAGCGATCAGTGTTGCTCAACCCGACCCGCATTGTTTGGTGACGTGCTGTCACGAGAATGTCAAGCAGATAAGAAGTTCTCCTCTCGCGAACTTAGCAGGGCAAGCTTCCAATTTCGCTCAGGAAGGGTTGCGCGGGTTTGGCGCAGCAATTTTCTCGCGCAGGATGGAATACAGTAACTACTTATTTTCGCACCTCAACCGCATAGTCCTGGTTTTCCCAGGAGTTGCTCTGAGGCCAGAAAAAGGTGAATCGAATCGGTGCTTGCTGCGCAGCACTGATGGGAATGTCTACGAATTCAATTCCGAATGCGGTGGACGCAGACGGCATGTCGTTGACTGTATGCCACTCGTCGCCCGTCCAATGAAGACGGAAAGGAGCTGGGACCTGAATGCGCAATGTGTAACCCTTTTTGACAACGCGCACTTTTCGATTCGGCTTCCAGATCTCGAACAATTGACAGGACTTCCGATCTCCGAGGTAACGCTTGGCGACTTCTGGAATCAGATCAAAAACGTGACCATCCGAAACCGACCTAAGTAGTTTGACGTACTCCGCGTGAGCCCACATGAGTGGCATGGCCGAGCCAGTTGGCCGACCACGAAACATATAAATGTCCGGGCGGTCCTGCTCATCCCAGACTTGCTCGGGCAAGAGACCCGTCGCGGAGTCAAAACTTTCCATTGTTTTTATGAATGGCCTTACATCTCGTCCAGCGGAGAGTTCAAAGTGCGCCCGTTCTCCGGTGAGGAGAGGCCACGCGCGGCCCTTGCCCCATCCGGCGTAAGGTCCGCCATCTTCCCGTTGCCCGTAGCCATCGTGATTGTAACGATGCCAAACTGGCCCCATTGGCGTGTCTACTTTCAGTACTGCGTCGATCACCTTCAACGAATCGGTGATCAATGTATCGTCCGGTTTTCTTATCCCGTAACGAACGAGTTCAAGAAATCCGGCATCGACGATCTCCTTTGCAGGAAAGGAATTGTTGGTGCCTGGCGCCAGATTCGCGATTTTCAGGATTCCCGAGTTGGGATCTTCCGACGGGTCAGGATTGTTCACATCGTCGGGCAGAATCCGTATGTAGTGGCGCCGAATGCCTGGGACCAAAGTCCCCTGCGTCGTGACGGTCCACGCTTCGACATGCGATTCCAGAAAGTCGGCGTATTGCTCGAGAAACTCGGCGGCGGGCTTATCGTGGCGCTGCCTGCAAAAATAGGCTGCGGCAATGAGGGCCGCGATATTGGAAGCCAGCGTGGATGGAGAGTAGCCGCTGGCTTCTTCCCACCGCTCCTGTTGGGTTACCGGACCATGCAGAAGTAAATAAGCCGCAGCCTTTAAGACCATGGGGTATGGGTCAAAATCTTTAAGGGCATTCTGCTGGCTAAGGCGCAGCGCCAACAATATAGGAAAAGCAACCTCGTCTAATTGGATTCCACGCCAGTAAGGATTACCATTGACCCAAAAGTTCTGCGCAAAGCCACCATCTTCCTGCTGAGAAACGGCAAGATAAATGAGCGCCCGTAGTGGTGTGGCAGTCTCACAGGCAGCCAGCAGGGCCGACGCACTGCTAACCATGTCCCGGACCCAAACCAGGTGATATCCGCCTTGGTCCTTGTCACCCCTTGCTTCTCCCCAAGGAATGGAGAGCGAGGCAATCAACGCACCGGGATAGGACTTATCTTCATGAGCGAGCAGCAAACTAAAACTGCTGTGGTACAGGTTGCCGTTGTCACTGGAAAACTTTGCCAAGGGACGCATGTGCGCCACAGGCCGCTCCCATTGCTCCGTGAAACGTTTGTGATGCTCATCGAACGGAGTGCTCAATGCCTGAGAGAGGGTAGCAATGGCCTGGTGTTGGGTGTCTCCAAAAGCGAGTCCAAGGGTGAACTCGCGGTGATTGCGTAGATCCAGCTCTCCGATGAGCGCGATGTTGCCATCTGTAGCGCGGTCAAACTCCCAGTCCATTTGGAAGTTGTCGGCCAGATCGGTCCAGCCGTCGCTGCGGCCCACGTAACCGCACGAAGCGCGAGAAAAGGGCGCGGTGGCGGCTATTGCCAGCCATGTTCCTTCTTTCTGCGCCATAAGAATTTTGCGGCCATTCAGTTCGGCAATGTAACCGTTGTTCCCCCATCCCCCGACTTCCAGGTGGGGAGCGCAGAGCGCATACAACTGAAGTTTCGAAACAAACGATTCTTCACCCGTCAACTTTGTGCGCTGCAAAACGCAGTCGAGATGAGGAGCGGTAATGATTTCTTTGACGATGGCGTAACGGCCGTTTGGATCGGAATTCGTGCAGCGGTACCCCAGCGCGTGATCGGATAGGCGCTCGAGTTTGGATTTGAGGTTACGCTTCTCCTCGTGGAAGAAACTCTTGCCGTCGGTAATCAGATATTGAAGATCCCGGAGTTGCGGCCGGTCTACCGTAGGATGATAAACCTCAGTGATGGCGCCATTCCAAAGCGTAAACCAAATCCGGCTGGAATCTGCGTACGCGGTTCCCACTCCGTCCTTATTGCCGTGTGTCCATTTCGGGGCAATGCCGGGATGTCCGAAAGCTGCGCCGGTAGCTTTTGGTTTCGACGCGCGCTCGCTTTCGGAAGCCGGCTTCTTAGACTCATCAATGTGATGCTCGTCTGCCGCGGACGAACCTTCGTCCTTGATCTTGGCTGCAACTGTGCTCGCGGTTTTCATTTTGTCGCCTCCATTACTCTGGCGGTGGCGGACTTAGGGTCGCGCCAGCCACCGTCGCCCGCAATAAAATACTGAGCCTCGCTTGGGCCGACTAGCTGAGAAGATTCCGGCCTTTACTCTATGACCCAGATGGTGAATCCCTTGCCATGGCGGACAAGCTCTTCTGCGAGGTTTCCATCAATGAGTTCTTCCAGCCAAGAGAGCGATTTTTTCCCAACGACCACGGTGTCGCACTTGCGCGCCCGCGCAAGCCGCAGAATTTCCTTGGTCGCTCGGCTCCCATCTATGAGGTAGCAATAATGGGCTTCGATTGCATCGCGTGAAAGCCCGCCTCGGCAGAGAACTGCATTGGCGCGAGCCAACGCGCGCTGTTCTGTTTTTGCATCCGCCGAAATCCATCGGGATTCGAATGCTTTGAGACGTCCTTTTTCGGCGCCTCTGTACTCAATTAGTTGGCGAGGAGGAGAAAGGAAACTGTGAGCCAGGCACACGCGGATGTTTGGCCGGCCCGCAGCCGTCCGGGCCACATATTGAAGGGCCTTAGTGGTGGCGCGCGACTCATCCACAACAACAAGCAGTTTGCTATTCTTCATTTTCAAAGAGGCACGCTAGCATTCCGACTACGCGGCAGTCAGTTGCTTGTCGCCATTCTTGTTTTCGACTTCGCTTTCCTTCGCTTTTATGGCGCGGTCCTGGCCCAGCCCCATGGTCAGCGCGGTCATCCCGGCAAGCCCACCCAGTTGCATCGATTCGACGGCGGTGCTGGGGACAATGACGATCGTAGAATTCTCCTTCAAACCCTCGTAAAGCATGTTCATGGCTCTGAGGTGTAATGCGACCGGATCATTCGCATAGGTCTTGGCCGCCTCGCCGAATTTCTCCGCCACCTGGCGCTCTGAATCTCCCAGAATCACGCGGGCTTGACGCTCTCGCTCGGCCTGCGCCTGCATCGACATCGCATCCTCCAAAGCCGAAGGAATCAACACGTCCTTGACCTCGACGGAGATGATGTTGATGCCCCATGGTTCGGTGCGCTCATCAATGATTTTCTGCAGCGCGCCACTAATTTTGTCCCGCCCTTCCAGCATATCCGAAAGCATAGTCTTGCCGATGACATCGCGTAGCGCGGTTTGGGAGGCCCAGTTGACGGCGCTTTGGTAGTCAGCGACATCCAGGGCCGCCTTCTTGGGATCAACAATCTTCCAAAACAAGACGGCATCTACATCCACAGGCACAGTATCTTTCGTCAGAGTTTTTTCCGCCTTGAAAGAACTCGTGAGGACGCGAATGTCGAGCCAATAAGGAATTGTGTCGATGAGTGGAATAATCAGGAACAGTCCCGGTCCCTGAAGGGAGCGGAACTTGCCTAGCCGTAAGACGACCGCCTTGCTCCACTGGTCCGCAACCTGAATTGCGGAAGAGATGATGGAAGCGAGGAGCACGGCGCCGCCCAGAATCCATAAGCCGCTGAAGTCAGGGGATACGCGATACATCGCGTATGCCGAAGCTGCACCTATGGCTACAATCACGACGAATATCAGCAATGGAAATGAGCTGTTCTTCTTCATTTCAATTGCCACTCTTCGGCGATGCCGCTTGCGCATTGACGGCTGGTTGGCCGGCCTGACGGCCTTCCACCGCGCTGCCTAGGGGTTCGATCCCTACTCTTTCACGCACAGAAGTATGAGCCGCTCCAGACAACGCATCCTTTGTCTCCACGCGAACGCTCTTCGCAGGAGCTGCCCTTGGCATCTCTACCTCGAGGGTGCCGTCGCGGAGTGTCGCTTTGGACTTCGAAAGATCAACCTCCGTGGGCAGATCAATGACGCAAAGCATCAGGTGTTCGTGCTGGGGCGAATGGCTGTGCTTTCCCGATTTGTGGTTTTCGAGAGGACCAGCCTTTCCACTTATGCTCAGCCTGTGTGGCTCGATACTCACTTTGATCTCCTGGCTGTTGAATCCAGGCACTTCCGCCCGCGCCATAAGCTGTTCGCCGGATTCCGAGAGGTGAAACTTCACCGGAGTCAGTAACTCGGATTCCGCGAGGAACCAATCCTCACGGTCGTTTCCGTCAACGTGCCCCCGGCTCTCAAAAATCTCAAAGGCCCGCTTGGCGATCAGATGGAACACGTCCTGCGTATGTTCGAAAAGTTCATGAACGGATACCAGATTCAAATCGGTGCTGATTTTCGTACCTGATGCATGGGAAGAATGGTGCGTCATGGCTTTCTGCCTTTCTATCTTCGCAATAAAATCTAGTTTCCGCCCTCGACGAAACAAAGGCCCCTCTTGGACTGCCCCTTTGTCCGCGAGGGTTACATGCCCGGCTTTGAGAGGCGTTAGTTGACCAAGGGCGCGGCTCCTAAACACCGCGCCATTTCCTCGAGTGCCCTCGCAAACTCCGATGGGCGTAAGGCGGGCGATCCCAGGCACTCTTTTCCATCGTCGATGGCGGGAAGCCAAAAACAGCTATTTTCAACGGGCAAGCAAAGAAATGCGGTAACCGGCAGCCCGGCCAAAGCCGCTACTAGCCCAAAGCCGGTTCCGTCGGGAAGGCGCGTGTTGCTCAGCACAAGATCGACTGGACGCGAACTCAGCAGATCGGAGGCTTCTCGCAGATTGCTGACAAAATGGCATTGCAATCCCCACCGGCGCAACCGGTCCGTTAACGCATGAGCATTATGGAAATTGTGTCCCACCAAAAGCACTTCCGTCCCGGAGAGTGTCATTTGCCGCCTCGCAGATGCTGACGCTTCACTGCCGTTGATTGGATGAGTCGTCGTGTTGCGGTTGAGAACACTCGACATGTATTGCCTCTGCGTCGGAATCGTCGAAGCCGTGTTCCACCAGCTTCTTAGCGATCAAGCGGCAAAACTCTCTGGTCAACTCCGGCGCATGTTGAGATCTTCCTGTAATGAGTAGTCGCCCGGATCTTCAACTATGAAGACCGCGGTTCGAAAATGACAGGCAAGGCGCCTTGCCACGCCGGACTAAAAACCGATGCGTCACACCCTGAGGTGGGAGCTGCTTAACGCTCGGCCAATGAGACTTTATTAGTTGGCTCTGGCTTCTTGTCCGTAGGCGTGAAGTTCGCGCAACAAAGATCGCGCCGATCCTGGAACGGCAACCTTGCCGTCAAGGATTTCATGGCGGTCCACATTTTCGCCGTACATTGCCTTGTCGCCGCTTTTGTCGGCTTGTACCACGGCACCATCCAGGCTCACTCCAGCGAAGACGCCTTTGGCACGTGAGTAAGAGAGAATTTCCGCATTCAGCTTTAGGTCGGTGCCAGCAGCAGCGTTGCGGCCCACGGGGCCGGCGGCTACCGAAGCATCAGCTCCGAGTTTGAATTTGTCGCTAAGCAGGCTGTGCAAGGCGTGGTCGTTCATAAACAGCATCACGATGTCGGTGGATGAACCGCCAATCTGATAGCCCACGCTCCCGCCGTCGATCGCGATAAACATGGGGGCGCTCCAGCCGTGCTCGGTCCGGCAGGTTGCCAGTCCTCTGCCGTAGTTGCCGCCGAAGATAAAAGCGAACTTGACGTCTCCTGGAATGATGGCGATACATTTCGCCGATTCCAGTAGATCCTGCGGGATGCCCTGATCCGGAGTGTTCATGATCTCCCGGAAGACCTGGGCAGCTTTGTGGGTGCGATTCACATCATCCTCGCGGTCTGAGGCGACAGCAGTTACAGCTACAAGTAGCGCTAGCGTTGTGACAGCCAGAAAGCGTTTCAACATTTGTTAATCTCCTTCAGACTTTTAATTCTCCAAACTGCGGTACCAGTTCGTTGATTGCAGAACTCGCGTCACTGTGCTGGCGTATAAAACGTCAGCGCAGATCCAATCTTGGACAACGCGGACTGAAGGCTCTTAACGTATCTCGCGCTGACGAACCATTCAGCGAATTGCTCATTCGGGCGTTTTAGCCTTGCAGTTGGCGTATTCCCAAGCAGTATTTTAGGAAGCTTGGACAGCAATAGGCTGTTCAATATGGGACATATTCAAATGTTTTTCATCCGGGATTCCACGCACAGGACTCGCGACTGGCACGATGGCTTCAACGAAGAAACTAAGCAGAATCGATCCCACGCACAGTGACTGCGAGCGCTTACAAAGATCGGCAAGACGAAATTGCATGAGTAATTCGCCTATGCACGCATTACTGACCAATCCTCTCGGGCTGCCCAATACTGGACAGTTTTGTCTTTTGCGCGGCGCGATGATAGTTCAGAGCGGGGCTTTGCCTGCGGACCTATCACTGTAAGTAGGCTCCGACGGGCGGTCAACTTCCCGTCCGGATTGCGAAGCAGTTCATTGCTTAGGAGAAGATTTATGAGTCGAGTTTTGGCGGATGTTTTGAGCAGCCACCTGCGGCCACTTTGCTCGCGCGACAACCACGTAATGAAGTACGAATCTGGCGACTCCAGTGGAAATACCGGGTACCAAGCGTCTTATCATTGTTCTTCCGGAGGATGCAGCGTTCGGTATGACGCAACCGAGGGGTATTACATGCTCATGGCAATGCCAGGCCAAACGTATGTCGTCGATGAGCCGGGCGTAAACACCGCGAGGTGTCCGAGACACAACGACTGGCTCTATCGCCGAGAGAGTATCGATGCTGAGCCGGGAGTGCAGTGGTGTTGTGGTGTCGAAGGCTGCGATTATGTTTTCCTCACCAAGACAAAAGGCGATTGGCTCAAAGCTTAGAAATAATTCTGGCCGACTTGATGTGAACCCTCGCATTCATTCCCGCGCTAGCTTATCAATGCAGACCACCGCGCAGAAGAGAACGATTAATCTGGACTTCGCGATTGTCGTGGTGATCGCGTAATCAGTCAAATCTAATTAACTACGCGCTCTTCCTAATTTTTTTCGGGCGTATTGACGTGGAACTTTGACCTGCTCTGCTGTTCAATACGGTACAGTTTCCTCGTGAGTGGGCTGTCAGAGTCAATTTGGGACTTGGCGTGATGACTCGCAAAGAGTGCTGAGGACCCATCGACTACGACGATCGTGAACAGGGAGCCCATTCAGCCTTCCCTTTTGTCTCCCCACAGCGGCGGCCAAAGTCGCGGAGATCACGCGGGCAAAGGCGGAAGAGCTTCGGGCATCCTAAGCGGCCCCGCCCCGGAAACTCGCGCGGGCTCCTGGCGTTCCGCTTGTAGACCGTGAAAGGCTGTGCCGTATGCGGCGGGGGATTCACCCGATCAAGGACAACTCCCTCTCGATCGTCCTCTTCGCGCTTTTCGTCGTCTGCATTTCCGTGCAAAGTTTCGCCGGCTGGCGGCTGCAAAATGAGACTGTGGCGGCCTTTGACATGAGAGTGCAGAACGATCTCGACCGATTCCACTTGGTACAAGACGTAGTTGACCGTCCTCCGGATTTGGGTTCCAAGGGCGCCTACCTGAAGCAGCAGATGCAGCACAAGCTCATCGAGCACAAGCACTACATCGACAAACATGGTCAGGATTTGCCAGAAATTCGCAACTGGAAATGGTGCGCACCCAAATGAATACCCGAAAGCTCCTAGACACCGCGAAGGCGCTGGTCGCCGGCGACAAGGGCTTGCTGGCGATGGATGAAAGCAATCCAACCTGCAACAAACGATTTGCCAGAGCGGGAATTCCCCAGACCGTGGAGGCCCGGCGCTCCTATCGCGAGTTGATTGTGACCACCCCCGATCTCGGTGACTCCATTAGTGGCGCGATCCTCTACGACGAGACGATCCGCCAGAAGAAAACAGATGGCACTCCCTTTGTGAAAGCCATCACCGATGCGGGAATTATTCCCGGAATCAAGGTTGATACTGGTGCAAAGGCCTTGCCAGCCCATCCCGGAGAGAAAATAACCGAAGGTCTCGACGGATTGCGCGACCGTCTCGCCGAATACGTCCAAATGGGCGCGCGTTTTGCCAAGTGGCGCGCCGTGATTGCCATAGGCGATGACATTCCCAGCCGAGGTTGCATCGAGGCCAACTCGAGCGCTCTGGCTCGGTATGCCGCGTTGTGCCAGGAAGCCGGACTGGTGCCCATCGTCGAGCCGGAAGTGCTCATGAACGGCGACCATACTTTGGAGCGGTGCTGCAGGGTAACGGAAGACGTCCTGCGAGCGGTTTTCAATCAGCTTTACACCCAACGAGTGATGCTCGAGGGCATGCTTCTGAAACCCAACATGGTGCTTCCGGGACTAGCTTGCCCCAAACAAGAGCCGGTGGATGTGGTGGCCGACGCTACCGTGAGGTGTTTCTTACGGGCCGTCCCCGCTGCTGTTCCAGGCATTGCGTTCTTGTCAGGGGGCCAATCCGGCGAATTGGCCTCGGCCCACCTGAATGCCATGAACGTCAGGTACAAATCACGAATGCCTTGGGCGTTGGCGTTTTCGTTTGCACGCGCCATCCAGCAACCGGCTTTGGAGATTTGGAAAGGCCAGCAGGCCAACGTGCTGGCGGCACAGAAAGCTCTCCATCATCGGGCCATGTGCGATCGGGCCGCACGCCGTGGCGAATACAATGCAGCGATGGAAATGGATGGTGGCGATAGCGCCCCGCGTGGCGCACTGTCGGTCGAACCCTCGGAGAGCGCCCGATGAAACCGGACATGCTCCAGAAATTCGTTGTCGGCAACTGGAAGATGCATACGACGGCCGTCGAGGCCCAGCGACTGGCCAACGCGATCCTCGATGGCATTAACATTATGAGCTCTACGGATCGAGTATCCGTGGCTGTCTGTCCGCCTTTCCCCTATTTGGCCCTCGTCGGGGAGATTCTCAAGGGCAGTTGCATCGCGCTCGGAGCGCAGAACCTCTATCCCGAGAAGGAAGGCGCGTTCACGGGCGAGGTCAGTCCCACTATGCTCCTCGATCTCGGTTGCAAGTACGTCATCCTCGGACACAGCGAGCGTCGGCAGAAGCTCGGCGAATCCGATTCGTTTATCAACCAAAAGGTACGGGTTGCCTTGGACGCTGGCCTCGACGTCATTCTGTGCGTCGGCGAAACTCTGGACCAACGTAAGACCCGCCAGACGGAAGCACTGCTCGACCGGCAACTCACCCATGGGTTAGCCAACGTGTCGGCAGATGCCTTGACCCGCCTAACCATCGCCTACGAGCCCCTCTGGGCTATCGGCAATCTCGGACACCACGCCACTCCTCAACAGGCTCAGGAGTCGCACGCCATCATCCGGCGCCGCTTCGGTCAGCTGTTCGGGGAGAAATCGGCCACGTTGCTCGTTATCCAGTACGGCGGCAGCGTCAAGCCGGAGAACGCTGTCGCGATGCTGGCCCCGCACGGCGTTGACGGCGCCCTCGTCGGCGGTGCCAGTTTGCATGCCGAACAATTTCTGGCCATTATTCGGGCAGGGATAAGTGACTCGCAAATTAAAGGGGAAGCAGCATGACCGCAATTGCACAACACACCGCACCCGGGGCGTGGAAAGCCCTCGACGCGCACTACGCAAAGATCCGCGAGTTGCACCTTCGCAAGCTTTTCGCGGACGACGCCACCCGCGGAGAGCGGATGGCGATCGAGGCCGTGGGCATCTATTTCGACTACTCCAAGCACCGCATAACCAGCGAGACGCTGACGCTTTTGCTGCAATTGGCGGAGCAATCCGGCCTGCGTGCACGCATCGATGCCATGTTTCGCGGGGACAAAATCAACGTCACGGAAAAGCGCGCGGTCCTTCACGTGGCTCTGCGTGCTCCCAAAGGGCAATCCATTCTTCTGGATGGCGAGGACGTGGTGCCCCAGGTGCATGCAGTCCTAGACAAAATGGCTGACTTCTCCAACCGCGTGCGCACCGGGGAGTGGAAGGGCCATAGCGGCAAGCCCATCCGCAACGTCATCAACGTCGGGATTGGTGGGTCCGATCTGGGTCCGGTGATGGCTTACGAAGCATTGCGATATTACAGCCAGCGCGACCTGAAGTTCCGTTTCGTCTCCAACGTCGATGGCACCGACTTCGCCGAGGCCACACGCGACCTCAACGCCGACGAGACTCTCTTCATCATCTCCTCGAAAACCTTTACGACCCTCGAGACCATGACCAACGCGCACTCCGCCCGCGACTGGACTCTCAAGGCTTTGAAAGATACCGCCGCTGTGGCCAAACATTTCGTCGCTGTCTCTACCAACGCCGAGCAAGTGGCCAAGTTCGGCATCGACACCGCCAATATGTTCGAGTTTTGGGATTGGGTCGGTGGTCGTTACTCGATGGATTCAGCAATTGGCCTTTCCACAATGCTCGCCGTCGGTCCCGGCCATTTCCGCGCCATGCTCGACGGGTTCCACGAGATGGACGAGCATTTCCGAACGGCTCCCTTCGAGCGCAACTTGCCGGTGCTCATGGGCCTGTTAGGCCTCTGGTACAACAACTTCTTCGCTGCGCAGACCGCGGCGGTTCTGCCGTATGAACAATATCTAAAGCGCTTCCCGGCTTACCTCCAGCAGCTAACAATGGAAAGCAATGGCAAGCACGTCACGCTTGACGGAACGGAGGTCGACTATCAGACCGGGCCGATCTATTGGGGGGAGCCGGGTACCAACGGCCAGCATTCCTTTTATCAACTCATCCATCAGGGGACCAAACTCATCCCCTGCGACTTCATTGGATTTGTCCAGCCGCTTAACTCTCTCGGCCGCCACCACGACTTGCTCCTCGCCAACGTGTTTGCGCAGGCGGAGGCGCTGGCTTTTGGCAAAACTTCGCAGGAGGTCCGCGATGAGGGCACACCCGAATGGTTGGTGCCACACAAAACCTTCGAGGGAAACCGTCCCTCAAGCACGATCCTCCTGGAGCGACTGACTCCGGCGGCGCTGGGCAAACTCGTCGCACTGTACGAACACAGCGTTTTTACGCAAGGCGCCATCTGGCACATCGACTCCTTCGACCAGTGGGGCGTCGAACTGGGCAAGGCGCTTGCCCAGCGCATCATCCCTGAGCTTGAGACTCAGACCAAAGACCAACTCAATCACGATAGCTCAACCAACACTTTGATCCGGCGCTACAGGAAATCCAAGGACCTGCGAGCATGACAACAACTTTCGCGGAGATTCACGAAAGAAAATATTGGAAGCAGTACGTGAGGGCGTATGCGGAGTGCTTGCACGCCACCAGCACCCATCACGCACCCTGGTACGTTGTGCCCGCCGATGACAAGGAAAACGCCTGGCTGATCGTTTCCAGAATTGTTATCGACGCCCTCAAAAATCTGAACACGGCCTATCCCAAGACCATCGCAAAACGCCGTCGGCAGTTGATATGGATCAGCAAGCAGCTCGCGAAGTAACGGCCGACTATGACTTTTTGCGTGACAAGTGCGCCAAAGCGGATTCGAAATCTCCGCGCCATGCGCATGACTCTTTCCCCGAGCCAAATCCCAAACAGATGCTCACAAATCCAACAGGCTGGATAACCGCGATCTTGCTGCCGACGGCGGCGCGGCGGTCTCACCCCTGGCTCTTTCACCTCGGCGGCGTTGGTCTAATTCCTCTTGGACTCCTGGACAACTCCCTCATTCCCATCCCGGGCACCATGGTCGTGGCAACGATTGTTCTGTCCGCGCAATAAGAAAAACTGTGGCTTTACTATGCCTTGATGGCCACGGCGGGTTCGCTGATTGCAGGTTTTGTCACCTATCGGCTTGCTCGCAAAGGAGAAAAAGAGGCACCCAAACATAGGTTCTCCCGCCGGAAAGTGGACAGAGTGTACAAGATCTTCGGACGATGGGGATTCGGCGCCATTGCCGTCCCGCCTTGCTGCCCCCGCCTTTGCCCATGGTTCCATTTCTGTTCGTGGCGGGAGCAATGCAATACCCGGCGGCAAAATTTCTCATTGCGCTCGCGGTCGGCCGGATTTTTAGATACCTGCTCTTGGCTTACTTTGCCGCGCGTTATGGACGACAAATCATCTCGTTCATGGGGGAACACGGTCATCCCGTCGTGTTGGCCATCATCGCCGTGGCGACCATCGTTGCTTCCGTGGTTTTCTACTTTTGGGGAGCGAGAAAGAACGAGAATCGAAAGCGGAATAGATCTGCGAAAGGCCTTTAGATATGACACCAACAGTCGGGTTCGCCCCTATAAGCGCGAAAGCCGGGGGCCAGAACAAGCTGAAGCGTTCATCGCTCCAGACGGCGGTTGGCACAACCCTGAAGCCTAGGAGGAATCCGCCCGATGCAACCGCGCAGGGCCATTACTGTGACGAGGTATGGAAAGAAGGGGCGAGTTTGTAGCGACGATAACCCGCTGTCGGTGCCTGTTTTTTTGGTCGTCTCTTTCCGCCGTCGGACGTCTGCTTCGGCAGGCGATTTAAAGGGGATAGGGTTCCAGCATGAGAATATCTTGGGGCCAGCGGATGCGGCTATGCGATCATTCGCGAGCAACTCATCCCGGTGCTGAACGTTTGAAGGCCGTCATTTCCGCTCACCCGTCCTGCCCCTCCGTTTTGTCGACTCCAAGCGTGCCCTCCGCGGTTGTCCGGCCCGCCGCAGTGGGCTTGCCTTTTAGAATCCATTCGAAGCCCACAGAGATCAAGGCTCCCACGATGGGCCCGACAACGTAAATCCAAGTCGCGTGGAAATCGCCGCGGACCAGATCCGGCGCAAGCGATCGCACCGGGTTCATCGAGGCGCCGGTAACCGGTGCCGCCCAAAGTCCCGCCAGAGCTATGTACCCGCCCACAGCAATGGCGCCGTTTGTGCCGATGTTCCGCGCGCCGGACGCCGTACCCAGGATCGTGCTCACCAGCCCGGTCGTCAGCACCACCTCCATGGCCAACGCTTTCCAGCTGCTCACGCCGTTGCCCGGCAGCGTCGCACCGAGCGCGCCGGCCGTTCCGAACATGATCCAAAGGAAAACAGCCGCACCGATTCCACCCACCACTTGTCCCCCGATATAGCCCGGCACTCTCTTCCAGGGGAAGTTGCGCCGCACCGCGAACGCCAGAGTGACCGCCGGATTCAAGTGGGCTCCGCTCACGGTGCCCATAAAGTAGATGATCGCCATCACCATGATTCCGGGCGCCACCACCATCATGCCCAAGGTGACTCTGCCGCCGCTCAGCGCCCCAACAACGCCGCCACCGGCAGCGACCAGCACAAGCAGGAACGTGCCCCAGGTCTCGGCGAAGACGCGCCGCCACTCAAGGGAGGAATCGAAGAAGTCCAGCGCGGGTGGCCGTTGGACCATACGTTGCTGCTGCGCCGCGTCCGGCCGGCCCTTCTCAGTCGATTCCATTCCCGTCTCCCGTTCAGGCTTGCACCCGTGTAGTATTCCCGGACCGCAACCTCGCTCGAAATCGCTCAACTCTTCGCGTGCTGAATGGCTTCCACCGGCATGTGACTGAGCTTCGCATAGATTTGGCCCCTCCGGCGCAACGGCCACCAATCATAGAGATAGATCTGCATCGGCCGCCACATCGCAACCCAGCCCGCGATCGTCAGGCTTTCGCTCAGCACGCTGGCCCAGGTGCCTGCTTCACCGTGCAGCAGCGTCTGGATGATAACTAGGCAGGCGGCCAGGAAAGCCAAACCGATGAACAGGCTGGTCCGGCCCTGTTTCATCAGGCGGCTGAACTCCAATTTGGTCAGTGTGGCGCGGTGGGCGAAGTAGTTATGCACGGCTTGTCGAATCATCTCGTTGGGATCTTCGGTTGGCCACTGCTCCAGGTAGATGCGCAGCTTCACCCGCGCGTCGGGCGGAAACTCTTGCGCCCAGCTCATGATGAACTCTTCCGCGTCGTCGTCGAGGTCCTTCTCTATGAAGGGCGATGGGTCCATCGAGTTGAAGAGTTGGTTTATGTCACGCAGATTCAACTTGATGGTGTGCGAGGCTGAGGGGTGAGGCAGAGGATTGTCCTGCGAGGGAATGCGCATCAGTGGTCTCCACTGGCTTTTAGACCGCCCCGTGAAAGTCAGGTTCGATCCCGCGAAAAGCTTATCCTAACCGGCAGTTTTTCGAGGATCGAATTCGGCTTACGCAATCCGCGCGCGTCTAAACTCTCTTTGTTCTTGATGTATCAATGAAACCGGACCGATAGCATCAGAGTTCCGTTGGCCTCTAAACCGTGACAGGCTGGCGTGTTCCGGCTTAAAGTAGTACTTTAGACCCGGCCCGCAGTCCTGGCTATGGTATCGGCTTCTGCAGTTGACGTACCTTCGGGCCCTCGTCAGAAACCGCGGAAGTCGTCGAGCTTATTTCTGGGCTCCCGCATGTTCCCATCGCGTTAGAACCAACGGCCGCGCAGCCGAATCTAACGGTCCCAGGAAAGGACGCTTCGTGGAGAGAGCAATACCACCTCCGGCGCAAGTCCCGTCGCGGGTCGAGCGGGCGCACAATGAGTCGGTACTCAACGTTCTAAAGTTGATTTTTGCTGGCTCGCCGCTGCCTGAAGTCCTGACGATCATTGCTCGGCTGGTCGAATCTCAACGTGAAGGTCTGTTCTGCACCATCTGGCTTCCCGATGAAGGGGCGAGCTACCTCCATTGTGTGGCGGCGCCAGGTCTTCCGGGGTTTTGCGAACACGTGGGACGCACGGAAGTTTGCGCGAAGGGTGCGTCTTGCGGGACCGCTGTTTATCGCAGGGAGCCGGTGTACGTGACCGACATCCTCACAGATCCCAGTTGGGATAACTATCGTCACTTGATGTTGCCTTTTGGGATTCGCTCCGTGTGGTCGCGGCCCTTGTTCACTAGCGAAGGCAAAGTCCTTGGTACTTTCGCCATCCTTTATCGTGAAGCGCGCACCCCGGACAGCACGGACTTGCAGTTGATCGAGAATGCCAGCCACATCACCGGC
The DNA here is from genome assembly GCA_963715795.1 of uncultured Acidobacteriota bacterium. GTDB lineage: Bacteria > Acidobacteriota > Terriglobia > Acidiferrales > UBA7541 > Acidiferrum. The sequence continues at coordinate 554,276 of OY970275.1, forward strand.
ATCGCGATTGAGCGCCATCGGAAGGAACAGGCGTTGCAGCATGAGCGCGATCGGTTGCGGCTGCTTCTAGACATCACCAACGGCGTGACTTCTCGGTTGGACCTCCGGCAAGTCGTTGAGGCGCTTTCGACGAATCTATTCAGGGTCATGCAATGTGACGTCTCCGCTTTGCTATTACCTGACGCTGAGACCAGCGAGTTACGCGTCAGCATCTTGCACAATCCCGCGGCGAGAGGACCCTTCCGTGAAGGATCGTTTGTCCCGATGAATAGTTCGATCGCAGGTCAAGTAGTGCGGAAGCGCAAGACTATCCGGATCGATACCTTCGAAGATGTCCGCGATGATCCCGAAATTTATGGGAATCCAGATGGCCGGCTTCTTTATCAGCGCGTGGTAGAAGAGGACCTCAAGACGGGGTGTTATCTTCCACTCGTGGGCCGCGAGGGCGTCCTTGGCGTACTTATGCTGTGCAGGCGTTCGGACAATATTTTTGAGAGCGACAACGTCATCTTGCTCGAACAGGTGGCCCGTCAGGTGGCGATCGCGGTTGAGAACACCTTAGAATTCGAGAAAGCGACGAAAGATCGGGATAACGAAACGAAACAGAGACTCTATCTCGAAGAGGAAATTCGCGCCGAGTTTGGCGAAATTGTCGGAGAGAGCCCGGCGTTGAAGACTACCTTGAGCCTGGTCTCTGTCGTGGCTCCCACGGATTCCAGCGTTCTGATCCTGGGAGAGACTGGAACCGGCAAAGAACTCGCTGCGCGTGCGATACATAAACTGGGCAGTCGCAGCGAAAAAGCATTCGTGAAACTAAATTGCGCTGCAATTCCTCTCGGGCTTCTTGAGAGTGAGCTGTTCGGTCACGAGAAGGGAGCATTTACAGGCGCTATCACCCAAAAAACGGGGCGCTTCGAGCTCGCCGACAAAGGCACGCTGTTTCTTGATGAAGTTGGCGATATCCCTCTGGAACTTCAGGCGAAACTGCTGCGCGTCTTGCAGGAGCAGGAATTCGAAAGGCTTGGCAGCAACCGTACGCATAAGGTTGACGTGCGGCTGATCGCCGCGACGCATCGGGATTTGCCCGCAATGGTAAGACAAGGGACCTTTCGCGAAGACCTCTATTATCGTCTCAAAGTATTTCCGATCCAGGTTCCGGCGCTGCGACAACGTCCGGAGGATATTCCGAAACTGGTGCGGCATTTCACGGCACTCTATTCCCAACGCATGAACAAACGAATTGACGTAATCCCCGGGGATACCATGGATGTGTTGGCGCGATACCCATGGCCAGGAAACATCCGCGAACTGCAGAACTTTATCGAACGCGCCGTGATTCTCTCGCCGCACTCGACACTACGCGCGCCAACTTTCGAACTGGAGCCGTTCCCACCTCACAAAGAATCCATTGCCCCTATGAATGGCCTCGCCGATGTCGAGCGAGATCATATCCTTCGCGCCCTGGAGGCGAGCAACTGGGTGATCAGTGCCGCGGCCGCGAGCTTGCGGATGAAACGAACTTCGTTGCTCTATAGGATGAAGAAGCTCCGCATACGTCGGCCTGCCGAAGTCCCGCAGAAACGTCGCATCGCCACTGCGGCTGGCGGCGACTGAGTTTGTTAGCTGTTCTCGCAGCCCGTCTGCTAGTGGCGATGAATCCGACGGAAATCCGTCACCGTCGGATATCCGTCAGCAATTTGTCAAGCAGGGTCCGAGATTTGCCGAGTTCCTTGCTCACAAACTTCAATCGCTAGAACGATTTGCATGGAATGTCCTCTCCTCGAGTGAGCGGAGCCTTCATTGGAATCTCACATGCCCTAGAGATCGACGAAGTCAGGAGAGGACTCATGAGTGATGCAACCTCGCGAACAGCCGCAAAACGCTCAGTCCCCAGCCACGGCGATGCGCCATTTAACTTGCCTCTTACATCCGTCCATAGGGTCGAAGCCGATGGCGTGCAAGTGTTTTATCGCGCTGCCGGCGAAGCAAACGCTCCCGCAGTCCTCTTACTGCACGGATTCCCAACCTCGTCGTTCATGTTCCGCGAACTCATTCCGCGCCTGGCTAATGACTACCGTGTGATCGCGCCAGACCTTCCGGGTTTCGGATTCACAGGAGTGCTTCCTGAGCGAAAATATCCCTACTCCTTCGATCGATTGGCGTTCACGATCGACGCTTTCACGCAGGCCCTCGAGATCGACCGCTACGCCATCTACGTGTTCGATTATGGCGCGCCGGTCGGCTTCCGCTTGGCGATGGCGCACCCTGAACGAATTACTGCCATCGTTTCGCAGAATGGAAACGCATACGAAGAAGGCCTTGGTGAAGCTTGGGGCCCCATCCGAAAATACTGGGCTGCGCCCACGGCAGAAAATAGGGACATCCTCCGCCAGAGCATTCTGACGGCGGGCGGAACTCGCTGGCAGTACACCCATGGCGTAGCGAATCCGGAAAGCGTTCCGCCTGAGTCCTACACATTGGACACGGCTCTGTTTGAACGGCCCGGAAACAAAGAGATTCAACTTGATTTGTTTCTGGACTACGCCTCGAACCTAAAGCTCTACCCGAAATTCCAGGAATATTTTCGCACCTCCAAACCGCCTCTGCTCGCTATCTGGGGCAAGAACGACCCTTTTTTCGTTCCCGCGGGAGCGGAAGCTTTTCGCAAGGACTTACCCGCCGCAAAGATCCAGTTCCTTGACACCGGGCATTTCGCGCTGGAGACCCACGCCGTCGAAATTGCCTCCGCGATGAAAGAGTTCCTTCAGGCCAACGGCATTGCGAGCAGCACAGATAGCAGACTTGCGAGATGAGCGCGTTTCCCCAGAACTCCTCAATTGTTTTGGTCCATGGAGCATGGGCCGACGGCTCTTGTTGGAGCAACGTAATTCTCCCTCTGCAGGGGCAGGGGCTTAACGTGCTCTGTGCTCCGATCCCGCTGACCTCGTTGACCAACGACATCGCCGCCTTAAATCGAACGCTGGAACGAACCAGCGGCCCCGTAGTCCTGGCTGGTCACGCCTACGCAGGGGCTGTGATCGCCGGTACCACCGAAAAACGAGTTAAGTCGCTGGTTTACGTCGCGGCGCTCGCGCCCGATCACGGCGAGACGGTGGCAAACGTGTTCTATCGCAACGAGCCCCACCCGGACGCGCCTAAGCTGGCGCCGGATCCGCATGGCTTTATATGGATGTCCGAGGATGGGTTTCGCCGCGCGGTTGCCCATAAGGCCTCGACTGATCAAACAAACATCATGGCTGCCGTCCAACGGCCGATCGCACTTGCGTGTATTCAAGAATCGGCTCCCGTGCCGGCGTGGAAAACAAAGCCCTCCTGGTTCTTGCTCGCGGAAGAAGACCGCATGATTAGTCCCAATACGCAACGCTTCATGGCCGATCGGATGGGCGCAAAGGTCCGGTCGCACCATGTGGATCACACTCCGATGTACACGGAGCCCAACCTCGTGGTCGACGTGATCTTGCAGGCGGCGCGCGAAACTCTTTCGCAATAGCGTTTTTGCCGGCGCGAGCACCCGGACTCGGAATTCAGCTTCAGGCCCTGAGGGAACGAATGGAAGTCGCAACGCGAAGTCAAAGCGAGGAGGAAATGTTGCAACGTCGCAGCTTTCTTGGCGCGCTTGCCGGCGCATCTCTAGGTGCGTTGTCGGAGGGCGTTTTCACTGAGTTTGCGAAAGCGCAAAACACAGAACAATCTGGCGCGGCCTCGGCTGATCCAATTCCTTTCGAGACTTCTCACGTTGAGGTTTCAGGCAACACGATATTCCTGCGCCGCTATGGAAACGGCCCGGCCATCCTGCTGGTGCACGGCTTTCCGCGCACAAGCTTGATGTGGCGATTCCTCGCACCGATGCTTGCCCAGAATCACACTGTGATTTGTGTCGATTTGCGGGCCTACGGTGGCAGCGGGATCCCCGCTTCGACGGACGACCACTTTCCCTATTCAAAGCGAGCAATGGCAAAGGAACTGGTTGAAGTGATGGACAAACTAGGTCTTCGGACATTCACTTTAATCGGCCACGATCGCGGCGGGCGCGTTTCCTACCGATTGGCTTTGGACCATCCCAAAAAGGTGGAGCGTCTCGCTGTCTTCGATGTGATTCCGATTCTCGAAGCATGGAGCCGCACAGACGCGGGTTTCGCACAGACCTACTGGCCGTGGATTTTGTTGTCGCAAAAGTCTCCGCTCCCAGAGAGCTATCTGCTCGGCGCACCCAAGGCCGTCTTCGATAATCCGTTCGGTCACGGCTCTTTTGGCCCAGGCATTCTCGAGGAATACGTTTCCAACTATCGCGATCCGGCTCGCGTTCACGGCATCTGCGAGGAATATCGAGCCGCGGCAACGATCGATGTCGAACACGATCGTGCCGACAAGGAAGCCTGTAGACGAATCGAATGCCCGATGCTGCATCTATGGGCAGAGGGTGGCCCGCTAGACACGTTCTATGCAAAAGACGGTGGTCCGCTCGGCATTTGGCGGCAGTGGGCTCCGCGGGCGCAAGGACAGCCAATGAAGGGCGGCCACTTTTTCCCTGAAGAGAATCCTGACGGCACTGCTGTTCTCGTCAAACAGTTCCTTTCTACCTGAGAGATGAAATGCCGATTCCCTGGTGCTGCACATTTCGAAAGAGACCAGCCCAGATGCCTGAACGCAAGGAGATACGGAAATGAAAATGTGGATCAAAGTTGCAATTCCTGTCGCCGCTGTCGCGGTTTTCCTCGCCTGGTATGCATTTCGGCCGGAGCGGCTTCTGGTCAATCGACAGGTTGACGAAGCATTGCCGAGCGCACAAGGCGGTTCGTCGCCGCAGCCTCTCGAATACGGACAGTTCTATAGCATTTTGCATCCAACCGCCGGCACCGCAATGATCTACCAGATGGGAGATGGCACTCGCCTTCTTCGCTTCACGGGCTTCAGAACCTCAAACGGTCCTGATGTGCATGTCTACATGGTCGCCGCCGACGATGCCAAGGACGCAGCAACAGTACGACAGGCCGGTTTCGTCGATTTGGGAGTCATCAAAGGCAACATCGGGGACCAAAACTACAAGCTTGGTAGCGAATTGGACTTGGCGAAATACCGTGCCGTGTCCATCTGGTGCAAACGATTCAGCGTGAATTTCGGAGCCGCGGCGCTGAGACCGACGGAGGCATCGCAAAATCACTAGGATCGCATCTCGCCGGCAGAGCACGTTCGCGCGGGGGGAGATTATGCCTGCCGTGCGGATGGTCATGATCGCAAGACTGCCCTACGCCGTATTCCGGGAGGCAGTCCTGACTCATCCCATTCAAGTAGAGGGACCGATACCATTATTCTCGGCAGCGCCGTTAGCCCACGATGTTGTCGATGCAAGCTCGTCGCAGCATTTCGTTTAGCGATTCGCTAACTGGAGGAGAAGACGCCCGGGTATGAGTGTTCAAGAAGTCCCATTGGCTGCAGCGCGGAGGATGCGCGCAAAGTTTGAAGCAAGCGAAGCCAGCGACGATTGCGGGCTCGTCGCCCAGGCGAAATCTGGATGCTCCATTGCTTTTGACCAATTATACGAGCGCCACCGAGTAAAGGTTTTTCATACGATCTTGCGCGTAGTTCGCCAGAGAGAAGATGCCGAAGACGCGGTTCAACGATGCTTTCAGCAAGTCTTCACAAATCTGCATAGATTTCGCGGAGACTCGCGATTTTCGACCTGGGTGACTCGCATAGCCATCAATGAAGCTCTGACGCTCCTCCGTCAAAGGCGCGCGAACATGCCACTCTCAGACACCAGCTTCGAGGATGCTGAGATCCCTTTCGCCCTGAATCTAGCGGATAAGGCGCCAACCCCGGAGCAGACTGTGGCGGCCAACGAACTTAGTGCCGTCCTTGTCCAAGCGATTTCAGATCTCCGGAAGAACTTGCGAACCGTCGTGCTACTCCGCGAATTTCATGGACTCACGAACGAGGAGACCGCTGAGCGCCTCGGCTTGACCGTAGCCTGCGTCAAGGCACGGGTTTTTCATGCAAGACGCTGGCTCCGGCGGCGATTAGAGCGAAAACTTAAGCCGGCAAGAAAAGACTCTCTAATTCGCATGTAAACTATGCAGTTAGGGAGGTAGCGTACAGAAGCAAACTCACACTTCGTGCCTCCCTGTCGATGGGAGTAAGCTTGACGCACATCGCGGGATTCGTCTTGCCCTGAACTTTTTCTATGACCACACCCTACACCCCTCCGACGATTGATGAATACCTGCGCAAGCGCCTGATGCCCGTGGAAGGTGCCATCCCGCATGTGCAGGGCATCGAGATGTACGGCAGTTCCATTCCCGCTGGAACGGTCGGCGGCGATCTGTTTGAGTACATAAACTTTCAACAACGCTACGATCTTGATGCGCGCATTCAGCGGGCCTTGAAGCGATCGCAGGAGTATCTCGAGCCTCTCCCGGCTGGAGCTCTGCCTCGCAATTCGGTGGACGATCATGTTCAATGGCTCAAATCAAGGCCGGGTAACAACTCAGAACTGGAGAGAGACTACAGAGTCGCACGAAGCTCCGAGCAGATACGGGTCGCCGAAGATCTGCGCGAGTTGTACACCACTGCGGGTGTCCTGCTGGTCGACGCCCAAGGCCATGGAATCATTTCCGCGAAAATCGCCTCCACGGTGCACGATACGTTTCATGCGCTCATGCTTTCCGAACTCGATCACCGGGGGAAAACGACCCCGGAACTATTCGAGCGCATCAACCTGCGCCTGGCGTTCTCCGTCACGGCCCGCAACGCCCTCGGCAGGAGTGAGAAAGAGTACGCCCAGGAGATCGCTACTATGCTTTACGGTGAAGTGCACCCGTATGGGTATTTCCGATTCGTGAATTTCGGGCATCCGCCCCCGCTGGTCTTTTCCGCCGAATTCCGCAGGTTTATGGACATTGACAGAAGTCGCATGGTGCAATTCCTTCCCCTCGGCGTGCAGATCCCGGACGATCACCCGGATCGCAACCGGTATTTGTCGTTCGATTTCCGCATTGCACCAGTCAAATCCTCCGATATAACCGAAATGACCCTGATGAGTCCGGGGGATATTTTCTTTCTCTATACAGACGGAGTTTATGACGGCAGCGACAAAGCAGCGCGCCAGCGGCTCGAGGAAGTCATGCGCGAGCATTACCAGGAGCCCCCAAAGGACATCTGCACTGCCTTGCTTGAGAGCGCTCAAAAGGAAGACGATCGTCTCCGTCAAATTGGAGAACAAGATCGCATCGACGATAAAACCGTCTTCATCATCAAGCGAAACTAAGCTGCACGACATGCCCGCGCGGGGGCAACGCGGTCAGGACACTTCGCGAAGTTCTACGAGATGCAAGAAGCGGCGATCAGCGGTGGGGAACTTTAATTTCTCTGGACGGTAGGTATTGAAGGTTGCAAACGGGGCCGCAGGTCAGCTGAATAATTCCGTTCTGGCGAATGTGCCGGAGAGCGAACGCGAGTTCGTAGGAATGCGACAAGCGGTCGCTTTGGTTCAGGCAATGCGCGATGAGGGCTTGCGCATCCTCCTCAATGCGGACCACACCCATTCCCTTGAAAAGGCCGAGAAGGCAGCGGGGGCTGGATTCGACATGGTTGTTTTTGACGCCTCTGAGAAGCCGATCGAAGAAAACATCACCTTAGCTCGGCCTGCAGTCGAAACAACGAAGTCCATCAACGGCGCAATCCTCGTCGAAGGTGAAGTCGGTTACATCAGTCCAGGTTCAGAGCTGCATGATAAGCGGCCGGAAAACATCCACATGACAGAGCCGGCAGATGCGCGAGATTTTGTCGCGGAGCCGCGCGTCGACTTGTTGTCGCCGTATTGAATTGTTTGGGGGTAGCGCAGCTGCGGCGGAACGGTGAAACCAGAGTTTTTCTCTCGAGGACTCGCGAACTGAAAGCCTAGAACGTGCTGAACATTTAGAAAGTGACGTTCGAGCCGCTCGCCTTTTCGCTCACACGCACGGTAAGGTACTGAACATAGCTGAACTCTATTTCCAAAGGGTTGCCGTTAGAGTCAGGACTGCGGTCGCACGAAAAAAGGCCGGAATCCTGGATTCCGGCCTTGTGGATCGCCAAATGGTTGCGGGGGTCAGATTTGAACTGACGACCTTCGGGTTATGAGCCCGACGAGCTACCAGGCTGCTCCACCCCGCTCATTGACTATAGCGGACACGCAACCTGCCGTCAAATCTTCACGCTTCATTTGGCGCCCTTTGCAAGATGGCGAAGTCTGCCGTTCGCGATGCAACTCCGCGATGCAACTCCGAGATGCAACTCTGCGATGTAACTCCGCGCGGGGGCTTCGCTCGCGGCGCTTTCTATCTTCTCTGAGTGCCAGCAGTCATCTTCGTCCTTCGCCAACCGTCACCAGGTATTGTAAGCCGTTCCCTCGAACGGCGAGGTTAGTCCCGAGTTCGAGTGCACGTCGACCATTCCGGTGGTTACCTGATCGGGGCTCATCACCACGTTGTCGAACTGCGGCACCCAATCCTTCGCATGCGTGATGGGATCGGTGGGAATTTCACGCAGGTAGCCCGCCTGCTGCAAATCGTCCAGCGACTGCGGCGCCGCCTGCTTATCGAGCGTGTAATTATCAATCGCCTGGCGCATCACCAACAGGTCCTGATGCAGAACCGCTTCCCGCGAACGCTGCACCGTCTTGTCATACCGCTGCGCCGCCATGCCGATGAGAATCAGGATAATCGTGATGACAATCATCAACTCGAGCAGCGTAAATCCTTTGCCCGAGGCAATCGCGCCCCGTTTTCCTCGAGCCGCTCCGTCATCTCTGCGCAGTTTCAATGCTTCCATCTCTTTGCCCCATAGCTTCTTACTTCGAAGCTCCTTGCCGCAAGTTCCGAACCTCAAATTCATTACTTAAAATTCGCTGCTTCCAGCCCATCACCAGTCGCTATATTTTGTCCCATCGAGCGCGGTGCCCGTCGATTTCGAATACACGTCGAACACATTGTCTCCGCACCAACTCGTCGAATCGGGATCGTCCGAAACGCATCGCAATCCCCAATCCGCGCGCCCCGTCATCGGGTCTGCGGGAATTTTGCGCAGGAACCGCAGCTTCTTGGTGTCGCCCGCTCCGATTTGCACGCCCTTCACCAGCGTGTCCAAATCCGGCGGATAATTTTCGCTACCGACTTCCGTTCTGAACTTATGTTGATCGGCCAGATCTTTGTAACGGTCGATAGCGTCCTTCATCGTCCGCAAGTCATAGCGGAGTTCCGACTCCTTTTGCCGGATCACCGTGTATCGAAATACCGGCAGCGCCATGGAAGAAAGAACGAGAAGAATCGAGCAGGCAATAATCAGTTCCAGCAGCGTCATTCCGGCGATCGCTGAAAGCCGCCGCCGGCGGTGACTCGTTCCCGAATATAGCCCGCATCTCCTCATCGTTGGTTTCTTTCTTAGGTTTCCTTCTTGTTTGGACTACGGCTGGACTTGCACCGTTGCCTCGCTCGCGACCAACGGAATGGGCCTCTGCTGCGAGTCCTTGGCATTCTCCTGCACGATCGACAAATTCGTGTTTCCGGGCGCAATCCCCTTGATCACGATTCCCAGCAACGTGCCGCTACCGCTCACACCCTGCGTGTTCGGTTGCCGTGTCGCGGAGATGATGGCCTGGCCCTTTTCCTTATTGACGTTCGACACGATCGCGATTTCCTGCGTTCCGCCCGAGAGGAATCCTCCGTGCTGCCCCTCGCCCACCGCATGCTGTACGTCTTCGATGCTCATCACCGCCGGATTGTATTGCAGCAGCATCGGGATCGAGAATAGGTCATTCACGTTGTCCACAACCACCGCAATCGTCCTCTTTTCGCCCACCTTTAATGTGATGGCTTGTGGCTCGAATCGCAGTTTGCCCGGCTGCCCTTGCGGAGGCTTCACTTCCGCCGCGTTTGCTCCGCCGGGAGCGCCAGGCGCTGGCGTGACGTTCGCTTGTCCCACGCCGCCGGGAACCGTGGCCGCGGGTTTCGGCTTTTCCTGCGGAGTTCCGCGGATTTCACTTTCGCGAATCACTTCGACATTTTGGTCCGAGCCCGTGTAGATCGGCCGCAGATTCTCGCGCGTCCATTCCGGCAGCCGGACGATATGCGGAATCAGCATGATTATCACTTCATCTTCCTGATGTTCTATGCTGTCGCTTGAAAATAGGTAGCGTATGACCGGGATATTCGCCAAACCGGGCCACCCGTTCAGTGTTCTCGTGTCCGTCCTTTGAATCAGGCCACCGAGGATATAGGCCTGGCCATCCCCCAATCGAATGTCGTGCTCGACAACGCGCTGGCTGATAATCGGCTGGCTGATTCCACCGATTGTAGACGTGCCCGTGACCGACGACACCTCGATCTTTATTTTCAGGCTGACGTCGTGGTCCGGATGAACTCGCGGCGTCATGTCGATATTCACGCCGACGTCCTGATACTGAAACTGCGTGTTGACCAGCGGGTTCACCAGCCCCGCCGTGCCCACCGCTCCCACGCCAACTCCCGCCTGGAAGCTGCCCGTGGCAATCGGGATGCGGTCTCCGATCTTGAGTTTCGCCTCTTGCCCATCCACCGAACGCAACTCCGGATCTTGAATGATCTTCGTGTAGGTGTCGGTCAGCACGGCGTTGGCCGTGAAATTTGGCAGCGTCACGCTGTAATCGCTGCTGTTCAGGGTTCTAAGCGTTTGCAGCGTTGTATTATTGGTGGTCGTCGTTGTCGTCGTGGTGCCGGTTGTGGTCGTGGCGTTCGGGTTGATGGCAATCGACGCGCTTTGCCCCGGCGTGACTCCCAGGTCGCGCAGCCGATCCGTCCTCGCCTCCAGCACTTCCACTTGCACCACCACTTCCGGTTTGGCCTTGTCCACGTCCTGAATCACTTTATCCACAAGCGCCAGCACGTCCGGCGTCGCGCGGACAATAATCGCATTCTGCGAGTTGAGCTGCACGATGCGCTTCACGTCGAACAACTGCCGCAGCCCGGTTACGATTTCCGTCAAGTCCTGCGGCGTTACCGTGTTCGCCAGATAAAACGTTCTCATCGATTCTTCTTCGTAATCGCGCCGTTTCTGCACTTGGTCCGGCGCAATCATCACGATGTTATCCGTAATCGGTTTCCAGAAGGTCTTGCTCTCGATGCAGACAACGTTGAGCGCCTGCTGCACCGTCACGTTATTCAAGTCCACGGAAATGCGCCGGGCCGGCACATCGGGATCGTAAATCATGGTGAGTCCCGCGAGTTTCCCGATGGTATCAAAGACGATCTTCGAGTCGTTCGTAGCTTTATAGCTGAAGGTTGTCGTCAGCGTCGGCTTGATCTGCGGCGGCAACGAAACGTACTGGTCGGACTCATCTTCCTCGGTCGGAGGGGTGCCATCCGCCGCGTGGTTTTGTTCCACGATCATGGCCAGCGTCTTTTTCAGCTCTTGTGCCGCGACCGCGCTCGAAGGGTCATCGATTAGGGCGCGCTGGAAATGCGCGGCCGCGCCTTGCAAATCTCCATTTTGCCGCTGCTTCACCCCCAGCTGGATGTGCATCTCTCCCGCGTCGAAGCGCGACTGATTTAGCCGGATCTTGTATTCGGCGTTATACGGGTCGGATTTCAGCGCTTTTTGATAATATTGGATCGCGGCGTCGTAATCCTGCAGCGTCTCCGCTTTCTGGCCTTTGTTAAAGTCAGTCTGGCCTTTCGGGCAGCCCGCTGCGAACAGAGCTACTACGGCACATAAAATGACACTACGACTACGTCGCATGGACTCTCCGGGGCCTCGACACGAAGCCTTTGCAGTCTAACACCCGGTTTAGAACACCGGCAAGACGCGGAAGGTTGGCTGTCCTACATCGGATAATATGATGCGCCGCCGACCGTATTTTCAAGCCCGTAGCCAAGATTTAACACTCCCGTTATGATGGAAGATTGTGCCAAAGCCAGCAAAAAAATCCGAGAAGGGAAGCAAAGACGGTGAGCAAATCGTGGCTCAAAACCGCGCTGCCTCCTATAATTTTCATCTGCTGGAGCGCTTCGAGGCCGGCCTGGTTCTCCATGGCACCGAAGTGAAAGCCTTGCGCGAAGGGAAAGCGAACATCCGAGACGCCTATGTCGATTTCAAGCCCAGCGGCGCTTGGCTGGTTAACGCGCACATTGCACAGTACCTGCCCGGCGGTCCCTGGAACCATGAACCGCTCGGCTCTCGTAAATTGCTGCTGCACAAGAACGAAATTTACAAGCTCGCGGGAAAAACGCAGGCCAAGGGATTGACCGTAATCCCCACCAAAATTTACTTTCGCGATGGCCTGGCAAAGGTGGAAATCGCCCTGGCGCAAGGCAAGAAGTCGTGGGACCGCCGCCAGGATGAGCGCGACAAGGAAGCTCGCAGGGAAACTGAAAAAGCGATGTACAACAACCGGAGGCGATGAACGAAAATGCAAATCAGACTGGAAACCAAGCCCTACGCTGGAGTCGAGACAGACGCACTTGTTACCTACGTTTTTGAAGATGCCGACCCCGTGCAGGGACGCATCGCGGAAATCGATCAAGCCACGGGCGGCTTGCTGCGGAAGCTCGCGAAAGGCGGCGAACTGACCGGCAAAACGCTGGAGATGACGCTGGTTCACGCGCCGGCGGGATTGAAGGCCGCGCGTTTGCTGTTGGTGGGCGCCGGGAAGCGCGAGAAATTCGACTCGACCGCTTTGCGGAGAATTTCCGGCGCGGCGCTGCGTTACTTGAAATCGCGCGGCGTGCACCAGTTTCTTTTTGCGGCTCGCGAGGGCAACGCCACCGAAGACGCCGCGCAAGCCATCGCGGAAGGCCTGCTGGCCGCGGATTTTGAATCGGACAAGTACAAGACCGACAAGAAAAATGATAAGTCGATCGACGCCGTGCAGGTCGCGGGTTTTTCGGACTCCGAGCGGGCTGCTGGAGAACGGGGAATCGCGCGCGGCACGGTCATCGGGGAATCGCAGAATTTCGCCCGCGATCTGATCAATGAACCATCGAACAAGCTGACGCCGAAGATTCTCGCCGAAAAAGCGGAGGCCATGGCCAAGCAAGCGGGGCTGGCCGTCGAGATTCTGGACGAGAAGAAAATCGCCGATTTGAAAATGGGCGCGTTGCTCAGCGTCGCGCAGGGAAGCGTCGAGCCGCCGCGCATGATCGTTATTACGTACACGCCCGCAACGGCTCCGAAGAGCGGCGCGCCCGTGATTGGCATCATCGGCAAGGCCGTGACGTTCGACACGGGAGGAATTTCCATCAAGCCGTCCGATGGCATGGAAAAAATGAAATACGACATGGCTGGCGGCGCGACGATGCTCGGCGTAATGCGCGCTCTTGCCGCGCTGAAGCCAAACGTGAAAGTGATTTGCGTCGTTCCGGCCACGGAAAATATGCCCGGCGGAAAAGCGCAAAAGCCCGGCGACATTCAGACGTCGATGTCGGGAAAGACCATCGAAGTTCTGAACACGGACGCGGAAGGACGGCTGATTCTGGCCGACGGCGTTCATTACGCGAAGCAGCTTGGCGCGACGCATTTGGTGGATGCGGCGACGCTGACCGGGGCGATTGTCGTGGCGCTTGCCAGCATCAATGTTGGCGTTTTTGGCGGCGCGGATCAGACTTGGACCGACAAAGTGCTGGCTTCGGCGAAAGCAGCCGGCGAAAAAATGTGGCAGATGCCGATGGATGACGAATACCGCGAGTACATCAAGGGCACGGTGGCGGATATTCAGAATATCGGCAGCGGCAAAGGCGGAGGCTCGATAACGGGCGCCTGGTTCATTCGCGAATTTGCCGGAGATACGCCGTGGGTGCATTTGGATATCGCAGGGACGGCGTGGAACGACGACGCCAAAGCGTGGCTCGCAAAGGGGCCGACTGGTGTTGCGTTGCGCACGCTGGTTCAGCTTGCGATGTCGTATTAGACGGCTGGAACTTCGATTCGGCGTGGCCGTGGGGGCATGATATATCGTATCCCTACAGGTTCTGCCATTACTTCGGGGCGCAGCCATGGAAAGACAGGCTCCGTCACTGCAACTTTTCGTGCGCCCTCGTTCGATCATGGCTACATTTTTTCTGGGGCGTCGATGCCGAGGAGATTGAGCGCGGCGACTAGTTGGGATTCGACCTGGGCTGTCAGCGCGAGGAGGAAGGCGCGTTTTTGAGCGTCGGCCTCGTTGAGGATGTGGTGCTTGTGGTAGAAATTGTTGAAGGACTGTGCGAGTTGGAAAGCGTGTTTGGCGACAAAAGCGGGTTCCTGCGCGCCGATGGCGGCATCGACGGCGTGATCGAGCGAGGCGCTGGCCAACAATAATTCCCAAAAACCATTTCCATCGGGACCGTTGAGTTGCGCAGCGACGGTTTCCTGCGTGACGGCGGCGTTTGCGGCGCCTGTTTCGATGCCCTTCCGGCGGATGCCGCGAATGCGGACAACGGCGTACTGGCAGTAGGGGCCGGTTTCGCCTTCAAAACTCAAAGCATCTTTGAAGTCGAAAGCGATGATGGCGTTGCGCGTGAATTTGAGCAGGAAAAAACGCAAAGCGCCAATGGCAATGGCGTGAGCGGTTTGCTTTTGCTCGGCTTCGCTCATTTCAGCGTGGCGTTGCTGCACTTCGGCAAGCGCTGCGGCCTCGAGTTTGTCGATCAGGTCGTCGGCTTTGACGCCAAAGCCTTTGCGGCCGCTGACTTCGACGTAGGGCTTCTTCGCTTCTTCGGGCGTGAGTTCGTAGCCCATTTCCGCGGCGCAGCGCGGCGTCAAAGCCACAATTTCATACGACAAATGGATGGATTGCTCCGCGGCTTTTGCGTGGCCGAGGCGGCGCAGGCCTTCGGCGACGACATCCTGCAAGTACGATTGCCGCGCATCGATAACGTTGTAGACGACGGAAGCGGGTTCGCCAAAATGCGGCGCGGCGGGATCGTTTTTCAGGCTCGTTGTCGCCCAAACAGCTTGGCCTTGCGGAGGATTTGGCCATTTGCGGTAGTTGAAATCTTTTCCGAGCAGACCGAATTTCCAAAGCTGGTAGGCGATGTCTTTTCCTACGTAAGTTACTGTTCCGTTGGAACGGACGATGATTTTGTCCTGGATGTTTTCTTCGTCGAGAGACGAGGTTAAGGAGGCAGAGGAAGTTGAGGAGGTAAAGGATGAAGAGGTGGATGCATTTGTGGCGCCCGAACTAGCGGCGGGGATTTTCTCCTTTACTTCATTTACTTCCTTAACTTCCTTTGCCTCCTTTGCCTCCTTGGCTTCCTCTTTCCACGGCATGATCCAACAGCCGGCCATTTTTCCGCTCGTCGCGGGTTGAATCGCGCCGGAGGCTTTCAATTTTTCGAAGGCGGCATCCCAGAATTTCAAATGGAGGATTTCGCTTTCGCGGGCGAGGAGTTCGTAGGCGATGCCGAGGCGCGCCATGGTTTTGAGATGCAGGCTGACGATGGCGTCGGCGACGACTTGCGCGACTTCGGCTTCTTCGCCGCGGTCTTCTTCGATAGCTTTCAACGTTCGGCCGCGCATCTCGGCGGCGCGCGCTTTGTCTTCGCTGAAAAATTGCGTGGTCTTGGCGTATAGATCCCAACAGTAGTAATCGAAGCGGGGCTCCATCGCGGCCATTTTGACGCTGACGGGAGTGCGGCGCTCCATATCGAGAAAGCCGATGACGACGTCGGCGACTTGCACGCCGGTATTGTCGATGTAGTTTTGGATTTGCACGGCGTGGCCGGCGTGGCGAAGAACGCGGGCCATGGTGTCGCCGAGAACGGCATTTCGTACGTGGCCGATGTGGGCGGCTTTGTTGGGATTGATGCTGGTGTGCTCGACGATGACTTTTCCAGATTTTTCTTGGGAAAGAAGTGGCGAGTGGCTAGTGGCGAGTGGCGAGACAGAAGACCAGAAAGCGGCGCGATCAAAATAGAAATTCAGATAGCCGGCGCCGGCAACTTCGACGCGCGCGATGCCTTCCGGCTTGGCGAAGGAGCTGGCAATTTCCTGCGCGATCACGCGTGGAGCTTTTTTGAGGCGTTTGGCGAGCTCGAAGCAGACGGGTGAGGCGGCTTCGCCCATTTCGATTTTGGGCGGACGGTCGATGATGATGTCCAGAGCGAGGGCGTAGGCCTGCTGGATGTGGCGCGCGAGGGCGTCGCGAAGGCGATTTGTTAGGGTTAGATACACGACGGGACCTCAAGGCTGGAGCGAGAACGAGTATAAGCGGCCCAAGCGGGTGGGTCAAAAGGTGACGCGAGGCGCGGGTACCCCCACCCCCGGGGGTGTCCAAGAAATTGTCCGCAAGGCATAGAAAACAGGAGGGTTAGGTGCGATTCGTGCGTGCTCGCACCTTTGTAACAGAATGAAAACAAAGGGGATGCTGTGCTCTCTGCGCGACGGGTGTTGTATGGGTAGTAACTGGCGGAGTGCGGGATCGCGTGGCGGCTTGAGCGACCACGCGTACGAGACATGCAAAATGATACCGCAACGGATATCAGGTGTCAAGGATTACTTTTTATGTAACAGAAAAGAAACGGGTTACAGGTCGTCGCTCGAGCGAGCGAGGGGTGGAATTGGGGTCGAAGAGGGATGGAGCGCGGCCCGTGGGCGCGGGGGGAGGCTTGCTTACACGCAGTGGAGGGCGAGCTGAACCTGGATGCGGGCGCCGCGGCGTTCAAATGCGGGCTGGAGGAGCGCGGATTGTTTGACAGTGCTTCGCTGCGCCGATAGTATCGAAACATCTCCAACGGAACTTTTGAAGAGAGTGGCAGTTCCCGCGGCGGCAAATTTCCATGAAACTTGCTTATTTTGATTGCTTTTCGGGGATTAGCGGGGACATGACGCTGGGCGCGCTGGTGGATGCGGGGTGCGCGGTGGAGTTGTTGCGCGAGGAATTGGGGGGGTTGCAGGTGGCGGGATGGGAGTTGACGGCGGAGAAGGTTTGGAAGAATGGCATGGCGGCGACGTATGTGCATGTAAAGACGGAAGATCAGTCGAAGCACAGGTCGCTGAGCGCGATTTTGGAGATTTTGGAGAAGTCACGGCTGGCGGCGGAAGTGCGGGAGCGGGCTGGGGCGATTTTTAGGAAGCTGGGAGAAGCGGAAGCGCGGGTTCACGACGTACCGCTGGAAAAGATTCATTTTCATGAGGTTGGGGCGGTGGATGCGATCGTGGATATTGTCGGAGCGTGCATCGGATTTCATGCGCTGGGGATTGAGAAGTTTGCTTGCTCGGCGCTGAATGTCGGAGGCGGGACCGCAAAGATGGCTCACGGGATCCTGCCCGTGCCGGCGCCCGCTACGGCTCGATTGCTTACGGGAAAGCCTACTTACTCGAATGGGGTGCAGAAAGAGCTGGTGACTCCAACCGGGGCGGCTATTGTGGCGACTGTTTGCGAGGCGTTTGGGCCGCAGCCAGCGATGAGCGTTTCGGCGATTGGGTATGGGGCTGGGACGGCGGACCTGGAGGGGCAGCCGAACGTTCTGCGGATTATGGTGGGGGAGGAAGTTGAGGCTGGGAAAGAAAGAGAAAGAGCACAGACTGAAGTCTGTGCCACGGGGTTTGATGAAGAGATTGCGGTGATCGAAGCGAATCTCGATGATATGAACCCGCAGATTTATGGGTACTTTTTGGAGAAGGCGCTGGCGGCGGGGGCGCTGGATGTTTATACGACGCCGGTGCAGATGAAAAAAAATAGGCCGGGGATTTTGTTGACGGTGTTGTGCAAGCCGGGAGATACGAATGCGTTGATGACGCTGATATTTGCGGAGACGACTACGTTTGGGGCGCGGACCTACCGGGCGGAGCGGCGAGTGTTGCCGAGGGAATGGGTTACGGTGCCCACTTCACTGGGCGAGGTGCGCGTGAAAATTTCCCGGGTGAACGGGCATATCCGGCACGCGACGCCGGAATATGAGGATTGCCGGAAACTGGCGGTGGAGAAGAATGTGCCGTTGCAATCGGTGATTGCGGAGGCGATGCGGAGTTACGAGAAGAGCTGAAGAGGAGATTTTAACACAGAGGTCACAGAGGACACGGAGAAGGAAGAGAAGAGAAGAAGAGAAAAGAGAAAGATAACGCAGAGGCGCGGAGTACGCAGAGTTCGCGCAGAGAAGAAAAAGACGGAAAGAACGAAAAAAGAACGGAACGAAGAAGAAGTCGGGAAAGACGAGAGAAGGAAGAGAAGAGAACGGAGAAGAATGGCTGCGGGAAAACCGAAATATTATTTGACGACGCCGATTTATTACACGAACGGGCTGCCGCATATCGGGCACACGTACTCGACGATCGTGTGCGACACGATCCGGCGGTACAAGCGGATGCGCGGATTTGATGTGGTGATGACGACGGGGACGGACGAGCACGGCGTGAACGTGGAGCGGTCGGCGAAGAAAGCCGGGATTCCGGAGTCGGAGTTTGTCGCGATAATGGCGGCCCAGTGGAAGGCGCTGTGGGACGAATTGGGAGTGCAGGGCGACGAGTTCATTCGCACGACGGATTTGAAACACGCGCACACGGTGCAATGGCTTTTCAAATTGTGCCGCGAAAATGGGTACGTGTATCCGGGGCATTACACGGGGCAATACTGCATTTACGACAATGCGTATGTGGACGTGAAGCCGGGTGAGAAGTGCCCGGATTGCGGGCGGCCGACGGAAACGGTGACGGAGCCGAATTACTTTTTCAAACTTTCGGCGTTTCAGAAGCTGCTGCTGGATTTTTACGCGAAGAATCCGAATTTTATTCAGCCGGAGGCGCGGCGGAACGAAGTGCTGAGTTTTGTCGAAGGCGGGCTGCGGGATTTGAGCATCACGCGGACAACGATTCGCTGGGGAATTCCCGTGCCTGGCGAGGAGCCGCACGTTTTTTATGTGTGGTTTGACGCGCTGACGGCGTATTTGAGCGCGGTGGGCGGGCCGCAGTACGAGAAGTCCGGGTACTGGCCGGCGGATTTGCATTTGGTGGGGAAGGAGATTATCCGGTTTCACGCGGTTTACTGGCCGGCGTTTTTGATGGCGGCGGGATTGCCCATTCCGAAACAGATTTGGGCGCATGGGTGGCTATTGATGGACAGCGCGAAGATGAGCAAGTCGCTGGGGAACGTGGTGCGGCCGCGGCCGATTGTGCATGTGCTGGGGATGGATGCGCTTCGGTATTATTTGCTGCGCGAGACGGTGTTTGGACAAGACGGGAATTTCAGCTATGACGCACTGGTGACGCGGTATAACAGCGATTTGGCGAATGGGCTTGGAAATTTGGCGAGCCGCACGGCGGCGATGATCGAGAAAAATTGCGGCGGGAAAATACCGAAGCCAGGCGAACTGCTGCCGCAGGATGCTGAACTGGCGAAAATCGCGCAGGCCACGATCGGAGACGTGCTGGAGGAATACGAGCAGCTGGGATTTTCTCGGGCGTTGGAGGCGATCTGGGCACTGATCGCGGCGGCGGACAAATATTTGACGAGCGAGCATCCGTGGTCGCTGGGGGAGACGGAAGCGGATCAGCAGCGGCGGGCGACGATTTTGTGGACGACGGCGGAAGTGCTGCGGATCGTAACGGTGCTGACGCATCCGGTGCTGCCGGAGAGCACTTCGAAAGTGTGGACGCTGCTCGGGCACGTGGGTACACCGGGAGCGGTGGAGTTGGACGGATTGCGGTGGGGACAGCTCGCGCCGGGAAAGCAAATCGGCAAGTCGCAAACATTATTTCCGAGGATTGAAAAAACAGAAGCGATTGAGAGGATGGAAGCCATGGAAAAAGAAGCACAGAATGCACCTTCGCCCGTTGCCGCGACGACACCTGTGGCTGCGCCCGCTTCGGCGGGAGCGGCGGCAGCTCCGGCTGCAACTGGCGCCGCGCCTGCGGCGGCGGAAAAAATCGGGATCGAGGATTTCGCGAAAGTCGAGATGCGCGTGGGACAGATCAAGACGGCGGAGCGGATTACGGGCGCGGACAAATTGCTGAAGCTCACGGTGGATATCGGGACGGAGATACGGCAGATTTGCGCGGGGATTGCGCAGTTTTATGAGCCGGAGAAATTGGTGGGGCGGAAGGTGGCGGTGGTGGTGAATTTGGCGCCGCGGAAATTGCGCGGGGTGGAATCGAACGGAATGATTATGGCTGCGGCAGTGGGACCGGAGGGAAGGCCGGTGTTGGTGGGATTTCCGGATGAAGATGTGGAGATAGGGGCGAGATTGAAATAAGGGAAGTAAAGGACGTAAATGAGGTAGATGAAGTAAAGGAAAAGGAAGAACGTGAAAGTGAGCTCCGCGATTTTGGAAAGAAAGAGCACAGGCTGAAGCCTGCGCCACCCAAGAATGGAACTGATTGATTCGCATGCGCACATTGATGACGCACGATTCGCGGAGGATCGCGAGGCGATGCTCGAGAGGGCGCGGGCGGCGGGGGTGACGACGCTGCTGGCGATTGGGACCGGGCCGGGGCCGCACAAACTGGATGCGGCGCTGCCGTTTGCGGAGGCGCATGAGTGGATTTACACAACGGTGGGGATTCACCCGCATGAAGCGAAGGACGTGACGCAGGCGCACTTGAATGAGTTGGCGCGATTGGCTCGGCATCCCAAAGTGATTGCTTGGGGCGAGATTGGGCTGGATTATTTTTACGATCATTCGCCGAAGGACGTGCAGGAACGCGTGTTTCGGGAGCAGATGGAGCTGGCGCGGGCGACGAAATTGCCGATTATTATTCATTGCCGGGATGCCTGGGCGGATTGTTTGCGATTGATTGAAGAGGTGTGGCGGCCGACGGGACTGGGCGGGATTTTGCATTGCTTTACGAGCACGCTGGAGGATGCGCAGCGGGCGATTGAAATGGGATTTATGATTTCGTTTGCGGGGAATTCGACGTATCCGAAAACGCAGAATTTGCGCGATGTTGCGAAGGCTTTGCCGCTAGAGAACATTTTGATTGAGACGGATTCGCCGTACCTTGCGCCGCAGGCATACCGCGGGAAACGGAACGAACCGGCGTACGTGGCGGAAGTAGCGCGCACGCTTGCGAGTGTGAGAGACTTAGCCGCGGAAGAATTCGCCGCCAGGACTGCGGAGAATTTCCGGCGATTTTTCCGCCTTGCCCAGCCGCACCTGTCCGCGGCTGCGGAGTCCCAAAGATGAATGCGGCTCAAGGGAGGAAGGCTATCGCGCTGCTTACCGCCAAAGAGATTTTCGATCTGGTGCGAGACGATTTGGTTTTGGTTGAGGAGGAGCTCGCGCGGCAGAGCGCGGTTGCGTTCGAACCGGTTTCGGAGATTACCAGTTTTTTGCTGGGCGGAGGCGGGAAGCGGCTGCGGCCGGCGCTGCTGCTGCTTTGCAATTCGTATACGGGGCGGCGGAGCGAAGGAGCGATTCGTCTGGCGGCGGTCGTGGAACTGCTGCACAGCGCGACGCTGATTCACGACAACGTGATCGACAGCGCGGACACGCGGCGCGGGCGGCCTTCGGCGAATTCGAGCTGGGGGAATCACCGCAGCGTGCTGGCGGGGGATTGGCTGTACATGCAGTCGTTTCAAATGGCTCTGGAAGAAAGAAATTTTCGGATTCTGGATATTTTGATCGACCTGACGCAGAAGATGGTCGAGGGCGAGCTGATTCAACTGGCGAAGATCGGGCGGATCGACGTTACGGAAGAAGATGCGCTGCGGCTGGCGACGTACAAGACGGCGTGTTTGTTCAGCGGATGCGCGAGATTGGGCGCGGTGCTGGGCGGGTTGGAAGGCGTGGAAGAAGAGGCGCTGGCGGAGTATGGGCGGTATGCGGGGCTGGCGTTTCAACTGGTGGATGATTTGCTGGATTTTACGGCGTCCGCGGCACAATTGGGGAAGCCCGTGCTGAGCGATTTGAAAGAAGGAAAAGTCACGCTGCCGTTGATTTATGCAATGGACAATGGGCATCGAGATGCGCGGGTGCTGGTAGCGCGGGTGCTGGAGGAGAAGGAGTTCAACTCGGTGCGAGCGGAGACGATTGTTTCGCTGGTGCACGAGTCCGGGGCGCTGGAGCGGGCGCGGAATCTTGCGCATGAGTATGCGCGGCGGGCCAAAGCGTGTCTCGAAGGGCGAGGCGATTCGGAATATGCGCGGGCTTTGCTGACTTTGCCGGATTTTATTTTGGAGCGGGAGAATTAGCAGGGTCGATTGCGAAGAGGGGCACGATGTGTTGTGCCCGCACGGGCATGGCGAAGAAGGGCACGATATATCGTGCCCCTACGGCGGGGAATGGTTGTTTTGCGCGCGATGCTTCCTTTCAAGCTGGTCTACCACAAGGGCTACGATTTAAATTTGGGCGAGCACGTTTTTCCATCACAGAAATTTCATTTGATTGCGGAGACGCTGGTGCGGGAGGGGATTGCGTCGGCGGAGGATTTTCTAATGCCGGAGGCCGCCGCGGACGAGGATGTTCTGCGCGTGCATACGGCGGAGTGGGTGGAGAAGCTGAAGACGGGCACATTAACTGCGAGCGAGATTATGAAGCTTGAGATACCGTATTCGCGGGCAGCGGTGGAAGCGTGCTGGCTGGCGGCGGGAGGATCGATCCTGGCGGGGCAAGCGGCGCTGCGCGATGGCTTTGGCTGCAACCTTGGCGGCGGTTTTCACCACGCGTATCCGGGACATGGCGAAGGATTTTGTGCGATCCATGACGTAGCGGTGGCGATTCGAAGGCTGCAGCAGGATGGCGCGATTCGGAAGGCCATGGTTGTGGATACCGATGTGCATCAAGGGAACGGCACGGCGGCGATTTTTGCCGAGGATGAATCGGTTTTCACGCTTTCGATTCATCAGGAAAATAATTATCCGGCGTACAAGCCGCCTTCGGACGTGGATTTGGAGATGGCCGACCGCGTGGAGGATGAAGAATATCTCGCGGCGTTGATTCCCGCGGTCCAGATGGCGCTCGACGAATTTCAGCCGGAGATTCTTTTTTATGTGGGGGGAGCGGATCCCTTTTGCGAAGACCAGCTCGGCGGGCTGTTGCTGACGAAGAAAGGGCTGAAAGAGCGCGACCGCAAAGTGTTTGGAGAAGCGCGGAGGCGTGGGGTCGCCGTGGCGACGGCGCTTGCGGGGGGCTATGCGAGGCGGGTCGAGGACACGATTCGAATCCACGTGAATACGATACTGGCCGCGCGTGAAGTGGCGCTGGCGTTTCCCTCGGTGTCGGCGGCGGGGCAGACTTAGTTTGGGGCGAAGACTGCGGCGAGCTGGATTAGCGAGCGGCGGATTTCGCGGGGCTTTCCTTGTGATCCGCCAGTGCGCGCCGCACCGCGGCGGTCAACTCCGCTTCCGGATCATCGGGATCAAATCCCTCCGAGCGATAGGCAATTTTTCCCGCGCCGTCAAGGACGACAACGGTGGGAAAGACGTTGACGGCGAGGAGCCGGTCGAGGCCGTCCGCAAAAACCACCGTGGTGCGCGGCTTTTCTTCCTGAAGATATTCTGGCACGAGAGATTCATCCTCATCGCAATCGGCGGAAAGAAAAACGATGCCGGGAACGCCCTGAAACTGTGCGGCGACGCGCTCGAAATGAGGCTCCATGGCGCGGCACGGGCCACACCATGTGGCCCAAAAATTCATGACGATGATTTTGCCTTTTTCTTGGGCCATCGAGTACGGTGATCCGTCCTGAACTCTGCGCAGAGTGAAATCGAAGGGCTCTTTGGCGCCGGCATTTCGCTCCGGGTTGGGCGTTTCGGAGGAGACGATGGTTTCGTCGTAGGCGTGCAGGACGTAATCGCCGAGCCCCTGGTCCGAGCCGTGTTCGAGCCGCCAGACATTGCCAAGCTTTTGGCGAATCGCGCGGCGGTCGGTTGTGCCGCTGGAAGTGCCCGCGAGGGCAAAGGCTCTGGCGTACTCGCGGATGGCGCGGGGAAAATCTTTATTGAGTTCCGCGATTTCGCCGAGCTTTTCTCCGGCGGCGGCGTTTGGCGAAAGAGCCATGCTCGCGCGGAAGTCCTTTTCGGCGGCGGCGTTATCGTGCAGTTTGAAAGCCAGGTTGCCGCGAAGCGCGAGGACGTTGACTTCGTCGCGTTTCTGCTCGGATTCCCACTCCTCTTTCGAGATTTTGGGAGACTTATCCTCGAGCGTGTTGTGCTGGACGAAGTTCAACACGCGGGTGGAATAATCCATGGCGCGGCGGAGAGCGGCTTCGTCGCCGGTGCGCTCGAGGAGTTGGATGGCGAGCAGGGTCATGGACATATCTTCGGGAGTGAGGGCGATGATGCGCTCGGCATAATCGGCGGCGCGCGCTGGGTCGCGCAACTGCAAACTGGCTTCAACGAGCGCGCGATAAATCTGGGGGCGCTGCTCAGACTCCGGATATTCCTTGAGGAAGGATTCGAGGTTGCGGACGAGCGCGGCGCGGTCATTGCCGGCGCTATCGATGGCTTGTTGCAAGTCATCGGCTTCGGAAGAGGCTTTGCCAGAAGGCGACTTGGCGGGCGCGTTGGATTTGACGGCTTGCGTGGGGGACTTCGGAGATTGAGACTGCTGAGCGTAAGCGGGTTGAGTTGCAAGAGACGCGCACGTGAGCGCAAGAAGGACGGGCACAAGAGGCGGACGTTGGCGCAGGCGACTCATATAGAGGATTCTAGTCTCTCTTGCGGGAAATTGCAGAAGTGAACGGGAATGCGGGCGCGCGTCGACGGGCCGAGATTAAGGGGCAGCTTATTGCGCACCGAGGACTTGGATATCGCCGGAGACGGTGTGAATTTCGACGCGGCCGCCGCCATCGCCCATGTGTGCGCGAAGGGAATGTTTGCCCTGTTCCTCGATCATGATGGGAATCTGGGCGCTAATTTGACCGGAGACGGCGTTGGCGGAGAAATGGAAGCTGGCGTTTGATG
Organism: uncultured Acidobacteriota bacterium; assembly: GCA_963715795.1. Lineage (GTDB taxonomy): Bacteria > Acidobacteriota > Terriglobia > Acidiferrales > UBA7541 > Acidiferrum. The sequence continues at coordinate 579,120 of OY970275.1, forward strand.
GGACGGCGATGTGCACGGGGCCGGAGGCGGTCCTCAATTCCCAATAGCTGTTGCCGCTGGGATTGCCCTGGACGGTCACGTGGCCTGAGCTGGAATGGGCTTGCACGTCAGCATTGGCGCCGCGAACATCGACGGAGCCGCTGGATGAGGAGGAGTCCACGCGACCCCCGGGATTGTTGACCTGGACGTCGCCGGAAACGGAATGGGCCACCACGTCTCCTTTGGCGTTGGCAACGGTGACGCTGCCGGAAACGCTGGTGGCGCGGACATCATCGCCGCAAGTTTCGGCTTCGACCGAGCCGCTTACGGAAGAAAGGCGCACTTCGTGGCTGATGTTTTGGGCGCGCACTGTTCCGGAGACGGATTCGGCTTGCACGGGGCCGCTGACATCGCGGATGGATTCCGAGCCGGAGACGCTCGAGGCATTCACCTCGGTATTGCGAGGGACTTGAATGTCGTAGGAGATCGAGACGCTGTGTAAGCGGGAAAGTTCCTTGCCGACACGCAGGGTGTCGCCTGTGAGTTCGACGGGAGGGCTGGCCAGAATATTATTCAAGCGCTCTCGCGGACTGCCAAAACCGAATCCGGAGACTTCTACATTTCCATGGACATGCACCTTGCCATCAGCGCTGCCCACGATCGTGATGTCACCGGAAACATTCGCCAATTCGAGACGGATTGGACCGGAAACATCCAGCGAGCGGTCAAAAGCGCCGGAGACGGAGGGGCCGATTTGGCAGCCTGCGAGCGCCGCAGCAAGCGCGAGCAGCGCGACCGGTGCGGCAAGCTTATGATGTCGCGTCATTCTTCCTCCAGCTTCCTCTAGCGCCCGTTGAGCCGCTTATTCGGGCATCTCTCACATGAAGATACGCAGATACGGTGGAATAGGTTCCAGCCGCCCAAGAGACGGAGCTTGTCTTACCGTGCAAGGCTCTCGTTCAGCGAGCCTTGGCGGTAGCCCTCGAGATCCAGAGCAACGTACGCGAAGCCGGCAGCCTTGAGGCGCGCCGCAATCGAGGCGGCCATCGAAGGTGACATGGCGCGGGGGAGCTCATCGGGAGCAATTTCCACGCGCGCGAGTTTTTCGTGCAAACGAACGCGAAATTGGCGGAAGCCGAGATCGCGGAGGGCCGCTTCGCCGCGTTCGACGAGCGCGAGGCGATCTGGGGTGACTTCCGTGCCGTAAGGAAGGCGCGACGCGAGGCAAGCGGAGGCGGGACGGTCCCAAGTGGGGAGGCCAGCGCGCTGGGAGAGGAGGCGAATTTCTGCTTTATGCAATCCGGCATCGAGAAGAGGAGCGAGGACGCGGTGTTCCGCTGCAGCGCGATGGCCGGGGCGGAAATCCAGGGTGTCGTCAGCGTTGACGCCATACGCTACAGCGGCGAACCCACGCGCTTGCGCCATGCCATCGAGTACGGAGAACAGCTCATCCTTGCAGAAATAGCAGCGATCCGCCGCGTTCGCGCGGTAGCTGGGATTTTCCATTTCGTGGGTTGCGATAAATTCATGGCGCAGGCCGAGATTACGGACAAAATCTTCGACCACGGCGCGGTCATGCGCGGAATAGCTTGGGGAAAGCGCCGTCACGGACAACGCCCTCGCGCCCAGGGCGGAATGCGCGGCCCAAGCGAGATAGGCGGAATCCGCGCCTCCAGAAAGAGCAACGATCATGGAAGGGAACTGGGCGAGTTGCTCTCGCAACTGCAGTTCTTTTTCGGCCGCTGAAGCTTGCGTCGGCTCTGCCGAGTGGATGCGCACAAGTGAGTTCATTTCAAGCGTGAGTATACCCCAACGGGAAACTAATTTCGTTGGCGAGGCGCGTTCGAACGAGACATCACTTGAAATCGAGCAGGACGTCGACTTGATGCTTGGCGGGATCGGTGCGCAGCCAGTGGCCGACGGTGTCATAGTGCAACGGGAGGTCGCCGAAAATTTCGGAGGGATGAGTTTCCAAATTAATCAGGAACTGTTCGTAGAGAGCTTTATCAAAAATGGCACCCGGCTGCGTGGACCACTTTTCCTGAAGAAGCCGCTCGGCATCCAGCGAAAGCCCTGTGAGAACCATGGTGTTGTAGTGATACTGGACGCCCTCGGCGACAGAGACGGAGTAAGAGACGGTATGCGCCGGATCATCGTAAGAAACCACAGGATCCACTTTTGCGTCGAGGTAGCCGAGGTGGCCGTATTCTTCGCGGACACGGTCCCAGCCTGCTTCGATTTGCATGCCGTTGGCGACGTCGCCGGCTTTTAGTCCGAGCTCATTGGAAAGAGTGAAGGAAGACAACGCCGAATTGCCGGACCACTGCGCTTCTTTCCAGTAGTAAACAGGGCCGGTGGCGACGGGGACGAAGACGGGGAGCTGCTCTGGCAATTTGCGGTTGGGATTGCCCGTCAAACGAATCTGGGGCGGACCAAGCTGCACGTGCAGATAGCCGCGTTGAAGATAGAGCGGGCGCACTTGCTCCGAGAGAAAAAGATCGATGGTCATTCGCGAGTAGGGCTTTCCCACAACGGAGGAAAGCTGCTGTTGGACGACGCGGGAAGATGCCAGCGAGGGATCGCCAAATTCCACGCTGGCGATGTACATCGTCGCCTCCTGGACATGAAAATCCTGGACTGAGCCGTCGCCGAAAGGATTAGCGATCAGTTCGTGATCGAGGACGGCGTCAATATCGTGCGAGGCGAGGAGAGCTTTGACGGCGTCGTTGGCCTGGTCCAGGACGGCGCCAGCTTCGGGAAGAGTGCCATCGAAGAAAGGAAGCTTCGCCCGGATGGCGTCGTTCAGTTCGCTATCCGAGAACCAGGGGAGGTTGTCATAGTAAACGGGAACGCGGTGCGCTTCTTCGAGTTGAAAGGTTACGGTTAATTCCTCGTCGTGCGTTTCGAACTTGTAGTTCACTTTGGAGAACAAGCCCGTCTGCAGCAAATGGTTTGCGGCGGCTTGCAAGTCCGCTTTTCCGACCTGGGAGTTTGGAACGAGCTGGGAAAGGGCGGTGACCTGTGGTTCTGGAAGAGTTTTCAGGCCTTCGAAGTGAATTTCGTGGAGAAGTGCGGTTGGCGCGGCGGGAGACGTCTGCGCGCAGGCAGGAAACGAGAAAAGAAGCGCGAAAAAAAGGACGACTCCCACGCGGGCCCGGAAAATGCGAGACATGTTTTTATTTTAGCGGAAAATGGAGCGCGGGCCTATGCAGGGATCGAGTTGCGTCAGGGATTTGGACCGAGTGGCGGGCGTGGACCGGGGGCCCGCGCTATTCGACGGTGACCGATTTCGCCAGGTTGCGCGGCTGGTCGACGTCGCAGCCGCGACGGACTGCGATGTGATAGGCGAGGAGTTGCAGAGGGATGATTTCCAGCAGCGGGGCGAGAATTTCCGGAGCCGGGGGAAGCTCGACGATGTGATCGGACGCTTGGCGGGCGAGATGGTCCTTCTCGGTGGCGATGGAAATGACGATGCCGTCGCGCGCTTTCACTTCCTGAATGTTGGAGACGCTTTTTTCGTAGCGGGTCATGGATTCGGGATCATTCTCGTCGCGTGTGGCAAGGACGACGACTGGCAAATTTTCGTCGATGAGAGCGTTAGGGCCGTGCTTCATTTCGCCGGCGGGATAGCCTTCGGCGTGGATGTAGGAAATTTCCTTGAGTTTGAGGGCGCCTTCGAGGGCGATGGGATAATGAATGCCGCGGCCTAGATAGAGAAAATCGGTGTAGCGGAAAAATTGTTTGGCGAGAGCCTCGTAAAACCCAGTTTTGTCCACCTGGAGGACCATTTCCATTTTGTGGGGAATGCGCGTGAATTCCTGCATCAGCTTTAGGGCGGCGGCGGGAGAGAGCTTTCCGCGAACTTGGCCGAGGTGAGAAGCGAGGAGCAGGAGAGCGGCTAGCTGGGCGCTGAAAGCTTTCGTCGAGGCCACACCGATCTCCGGGCCGGCATGCGTGAGGATAGTTCCCGCGGCTTCGCGAGTGATCATCGAACCCATGACGTTGCAGATGGCGAGCGTGGGCGAGCCTTTGAGTTTGGCTTCGCGCTGCGCGGCCAGAGTGTCCGCGGTTTCTCCGGACTGGCTGATGCAGACCGTCAGCGTTTTTGCATCGAGGAGGGGATCGCGATAGCGGAATTCGCTGCCGTAATCGACTTCGACCTGCAAGCGGGCAAGCCGTTCGATCATGAACTTTCCAGCGAGGCCGGCGTGCCAACTGGTGCCGCAGGCGACGATGCGCACCTGCTGGAATTCGCGGAACTGCTGTTCGGAGATCTGCATTTCCTCGAGGAAGACTTTTCCGGAGTCCTGTGAGATGCGGCCAAGGAGAGTGTCGCGGACGGCGCGCGGCTGCTCAAAAATCTCCTTTTGCATGAAGTGCTTGTAGCCGCCCTTTTCGGCCATGATGGGGTCCCAGGCGACGTGATGCGGGGGGCGATCGACGGGGCGGCCATCGTGATCCATCACGCGCACGCCATTTTGCGTGAGGACGGCGATATCGCCGTCGGCGAGGAAGAACATTTGGCGGGTATGTTCGAGGAGCGCGGGAATATCGCTGGCGACAAAATATTCGCCGTCGCCAAGGCCGATCACGGAAGGCGGACCAATGCGCGCGGCGACAATTTTCTGAAGGTCGCGGGAGGAGAGAAAAACGAGGGAATAGATGCCGCGCAGTTCCTTGAGGGATTTGCGGACGGCCTCTTCGAGGGGAACGCCGCCTTGCGAATTCTTCTCGACGAGATGGGCCACGACTTCGGTGTCCGTTTCGGTGACGAATTTGTGGCCATCGCGCTGAAGTTGTTCTTTTAGTTCGAGATAATTTTCGATGATGCCATTGTGGACGACGACGATTTGGCCGCTGCAGTCGCGGTGGGGATGAGCATTTTCTTCGGTAGGGCGGCCGTGCGTGGCCCAGCGAGTGTGGCCGATCCCGTAGGTGCCTTCGAGAGGAGATTTCTGAATCGCTTCTTCGAGCTTGCGCAGTTTTCCCGAAGCGCGGCGGATCTCCAACTTGCCTTGCTGAGTGACCACAGCGATGCCTGCGGAATCGTAGCCGCGGTATTCCAGTTTTCGCAGGCCTTCGATGATGACAGGCACCACTTTTTTCGGCCCAATATAACCGACAATTCCGCACATGCGCGGCGTCTCCCGAAAGCTCTATTTTGTAAGAGTAGCACGGACTTGCGATGGGCCGCCGCGGTTGACGGGGATGCGGCAAATTGTGTCAAGGGAGCGGAGGAGTGTCGGGAGCGGGCTGGAGCTCGTAGGTGGTGAGTTTGTCGTTCGAATCGAAGTGGAAGGTGACACGCGCAGTCGCGGGCCGAAGCGTTTCGGTGTCGATGTGGCGCACCACCGCGACCATGACGCTCTTATCGGGAGAATCCAAGACGGCGTAGCCGCGCGAATTGAGGAAATACCCGACGCGGCCTCTCGTCGTGCCATGGGGAAGCTGCGCACTGAGCATCGCATCGATCTTGCGGAGCCGCGGATCCGAAGTGTGGGAAGCACGCTTGCATCCGTAGCCAGCGAACGCCAGCAGCAGCGCAAAGCATAGCAGCGGGAAGAGCGACAGGTGAACGGACCGCGGCCGGGCGGATTGAGGACGAATCATTGCGCTTCGCATTTATTCGACGATTTCAAAGCACGACTCTTCAATGACCGGATTGGTGAGGACTTCCTTTGCGATGTGCTCAAGTTGCTTGGCGGCCTCGTCATGGGTCAAGCCTTCGACGTCGAGCACGAAGAATTTTCCCTGGCGAACGCCTTTTACCGAGGCATAGCCCAGCCCGGAGAGCGCATGCTGGATTGTTTGTCCCTGGGGATCGAGTACCGTGCGCTTTGGCATTACCCAAACGTGTGCTTTCATGGGGAGAGTATAACATCGGCGGCGGCGAAGACAGATGACGGATGGGAGTTTGCCAGGGCGCATTATTCTGACGGCCCTGCGCGGTGCGGTCTTCTAAGAGCGAGCTTTTCGGCATCGGAGAGGAAGGCGTATTCGAAGCTCATCTCCGTGAGCTGGGCGAGTTCGGCTTCGTTCAGGCCCATCGCGGCGGCGTTTTCGTACTCGGAGAGCAGGGTTGTGTGAAACATCGCGGGATCATCCGTCGAGAGGACGATGGGGATGCCGTGCCGCCAAAGCTGAGGCAAAGGATGTTGTGCGAGGCGGGCATCCGGAAGGCGCAACTGCTTGGCTAGAGCGCCGGTCCGGATATTACTTTGGGGACAAATTTCCAGCGGGATTCGACAGTCGGCCAGCAAATCCATGAGGGCGGGATCTTGCGCGGCCGCGATGCCGTGGCCGACGCGCTCGACGTGGAGTAATTCGATCGCCTCGCGAATCTTTTCCGGGCCGCCGACTTCGCCGGCGTGCATCAAGAGATGAAGGCCGATGTTTGCGGCTTGCTCATAGACGGGGCGAAACTCTTGCGTGGCGACGCTCATCTCATCGCCGCCAATTCCAAATGCCACAATCGTTTTCGAACCGGAGCTTTTTGCGGCATGCACAACTTCCATCGCGGCGTCCGGGCCGAACTGGCGCGCAGCATCGAAAATCCACTTAAGGCGAAGGCCTTGCGCCTCAAACGGCTCAGTAGCGCGCAAAATGGCTTCGAAATTCGACACGGGCTGCTGACGGCGAAGAAGCATCACGCCGATCGAGAGCGTGACCTCGGCATAAACGACGCCTTGGGTCTGCAGATGTTCGCAGAGATCTCGCGCGATGAGTCCGTAGTCGCGAGGCTCGCGCAAAAAAGAAGTGACCCACTTGAAGGCGTCGATGAAACCGGCGAAGTCGCTATAGGTGTAACGCCGCCGGACCTCGTCCTCGGTGAGAGGAATATTGTGCCGGGCGGTGAGCGCGCATGCCGTTGCGGGCTGAATCGAGCCCTCGAGATGCAAATGCAATTCGGCTTTGGGAAGGGAAGCGATGGTGGCCGGAAGAGGAGGCGAGTTCATCAGGAGAGCGTCAATGAGGCAACGCCGGCCGACCGGCATTGATCCAGGCCGTCAGCCAATACGAGCCGACATCGGTCGAGGCCTCCGAGAGCTGGCGGATCAGAGTGCCGGCGATCTGGCCGTAAAAGCGGTCGTAATACGCGTCGTTGTAGGAATAGGTCTTTCCCTCAAGATACGCGTTGCGGTCGGCGAGCAGAATGGGTTCGAGCCAGCTGTGGGAACTGAGACAAACTTCGAACGCGTGATCCGTGGGATCATTGATGAAGGCGGCGTCATTGGGCCGCATCGGGAAGAAGGAAGAATACCGGTCGACCAGAGCGGTGCCAAAGCGCTCGTTCACCCCGCGCTGTTCGGTCAGCTTCCCATCGAAATTTTCCGTGGTGTTGAAGGGGTCGTGCGCGTCCGCGACATAATTTGCGAGAATTGCGGCATCGAGTTTGGCTTGGTCCCAGCGGCCGGTTTTCATGTCTTCGGTCAGCTTCGCGCTGTAAACGCCAATCTGCCAGGGAAGCACGCCGTTGGCTTGAAGCTTTGACTTTCCATATTTTTCGAGGGCGGCTTTGTAGTCGCGCGGAAGTAAATCAAAGGGGAAATGGCCGTACTTGTCGAGATAGAGATGGTTGTTGCGCTTTTCGGCGGGAGTGGTTACTAGCTCATCCAAGGGGTCGTTGACGTGATGGAGGAGCAGCGCGCGGTTCGCGTCAAAAAATGCACGAACGTCGTCGGGCAGAGTATCGATGGCTTGATTTACGATCAGCTTTTGGGCGTTGCGCCCCCACGCGCTGGCGCGCTGAGGCAACAGTAGAAAGAGTGCCAATGCCGCGAGCAGGGCCGCGGCCACCCCCTGCGACTCTTTTGCGAGTCCGTGGCGCATCACCTTAGTCTCTATGCTCGATTCAAAATCCGCAGCGTGCTGTGCTTCCGGCTATACAAAAGATAGATCACGAGTCCGATGACCATCCACACAAAAAATCTGATCCAGTTCTCGAGAGTCAGACTGGCCATCAGTATAAGGCAGGTGACGATGGAAAGGATGGGCAGGAACGGCACAAAGGGCACACGGAAGCCGCGCTGCCGGTCCGGCTGCGATTTCCGCAGAATGAGGACAGCAATGGCCACTAGCACGAATGCGAAAAGCGTTCCGATGTTCGAAAGATCCGCAAGCGTACCAATATCAAAAATGCCGGCGGGGATGCCCACAAAAACTCCAGCCACCCAGGTGGCCACGTAGGGAGTGCGGTATTTCTTGTGCACTTTCGAGAAAGCCCCCGGCAGCAAACCATCGCGCGACATCGCGAACCATACGCGAGCCTGCCCAAGCTGGTAGACGAGCAGCGACGAAATCATCCCCATCAAGGCGCCAACGGTCACCCATTGCTCGAGTCTATCGAGCCCGATGTTTCGAAGAGCGGTGGCCACGGGAGCCGCATCGCCTTTGAATATGGTGTAGTGCTGAATTCCGGTGAGAACAATGGCTACGCCGACGTACAAAGTGGCGCAAACCAATAGAGACACCATAATCCCCAGGGGCAAATCTCTCCGGGGATTTTTGCATTCCTCGGCGGCGGTGGAAACGGAGTCAAATCCGATGTAACTGAAGAAGACGATAGCGCCTCCGGTGAGGACTCCCTGCCATCCGTTGGGCATAAAGGGATGCCAGTTGGCTGGCTTAATGTACTTCGAAGCGAAGAAGAGGAAGAGAAAGATAGCAACGAGCTTGATCGCGACCATAATGCCATTGGCGCCGGCGGATTCTCGAATTCCCACCACCAACAAAACCGTGAGCAGCATGACGATGATGAAGCCCACCAAGTTGAAATGCAGCACCCATCCGCCGCCGGGAGTGTAGGCGGGAGTGCTGAGCGAAGGAGGCAAGTGAACCCCGAAGGTTTGCAGGAGGCTGTCAATATAGGCGGAAAAGCCTACAGCGACCGCCATATTCGATACAGCGTATTCCAGGATTAAATCCCAGCCGATGATCCAGGCAACCAACTCTCCCAAAGTCGCGTAAGTATAAGTGTACGCGCTGCCCGCAATCGGGATCATGGAGGAAAGTTCCGCGTAGCATAGGCCGGCGAAGCCGCAAACTATAGCCACAAGAAAAAACGACAGCGCGATGGCCGGGCCAGCCCCTGGCCGGCCGGTGACTCCCGAAGCATGAGAACCGTGAAATAGCACCTCAAGAACAGGGGCTTTCAGCACCGAAGGGTAGCGCACGTCTTCGCCAGCGGCCGCAGTGCCCGTGAGCACAAAAATTCCTGTGCCGATGATGGCTCCGATGCCCAGCGCAGTCAGGCTGATCCAGCCTAAGGTCTTTTTGAGGCGTTTCTCTGGATTCTCCGCATCCGCGAGTAGCTGGTCGATGCTTTTGCAGCAGAAGAGATCTGATCCCACTCATTCTCTCCGATCGAGTTCGGGCATGACCGAAGCCCGGCTCTGCAGGACGCTCGCTCTGACTGTGCTGATGAAATCGTGCCTCACTCTACCTCGACACACGCTGCGGCGCAACAGCGCTACGCAGGCTTCAGGCCGAGCTTCAGGCCGGTTCGAGCTGCGCATAGCGTTCGATGAATTTTTTCGTGCCGCGGCCGGGAAAGCTCACGGAGAGGCGCCGGTCCTCCTCGTCGCCTTCCACGCCGACAACTGTACCGACGCCGTAGCTTGGATGACGGACTTTGCGGCCGAGCATGGGATCGGCGTTGGCGCCGCGTTTCGCGGTAGTCCTGCCAAACGAGCTTGTCGTTCGCGCCGGCTTGGGAGCGGCCGCCGCGGGTGCGGCTTTTCCCCGTACCCGACGCAGAAATTCGTCGGGCGAGTAGGAATATTCGGGATCGGGCTCGTAACGCCTCGTTTCGCCGATCTCGGCCATCGAGCCGCGAATGGTTTCGACCAGCTCGCCCGGAATCTCCGCCAAAAACCGCGAGGGCAGAGACGCGCGCAACTGCTGCTCGTTGCCAAAGATGCGCCGGTAGACGGCACGCGTGAGCGTCAACGAAGTGCGCGCCCTTGTCATCCCCACGTAAACCAGCCGGCGCTCCTCTTCAATGCCTTTTTCTTCGTTGAGCGAGCGACCATGCGGGCAGATGCCTTCTTCCATCCCCGTCAAGAAAACGTGATCGAACTCCAGCCCCTTGGTGCTGTGCAGCGTAATGAGCGTCACGCCGGGCTTGCCCTCGAAGGAATCCGCGTCGCTCACCAGCGCCGCGGCGTCCAAAAAGTCCGTAAACGATTCGCCCGCTTCCATGCTTTCGGCGACGGCCCGCGTCAACTCCTCGAGATTTTCCAGCCGCGCAACATCTTCGGGCGTGTTGCGGTCTTTCAACATGTCCATGTAACCGCTCTCTTCGAGCACGGTGCGCAGAAAATCAGCGGGTTCTTTCGCGGCCAGGGCTTCCTGCAGATTGCGAATCAACTCTTGAAACGAGCGCAGCGGCGTCACGGCGCGGCCGCCCGCCGCTCCGGAAACGAATTTTTCGATAGCTTCCCAGAGCGAAGTTTCATCCACACGCGCGGTTTCACGCAAGGTGTCCACGGTCGTCTTGCCGATCCCTCGCGGAGGGAGATTCAGGACGCGCAACAGAGAAATGTCGTCTTCCGGATGCATCGCCAACCGCACATACGCCAATGCGTCTTTGACTTCGGCCCGGTTGTAAAAGCTGAAGCCCCCGACCAGTTTGTAGCGCAGCCCGCGCCTGCGGAAAACTTCCTCGAACGCGCGCGACTGAAAGTTTGTACGGTACTCGACGGCGCAGGTTTGCGCGGAATCTTCGTTCAAAATCCTCTCCAGCTCTCCCGCCACGAATTCCGCCTCGGCCTGCGCGTCGCGGGCCTCGAAGTAGCGCAGATTCGCGCCCGTTCCCTTCGTTGCGCTCAGCGACTTGCCTAATCTCTCCGGATTGTTCGCAACGACGGCGCCTGCCGCGTCCAGAATATTCTGGGTGGACCGGTAATTCCGTTCGAGTTTCACAACCCGCGCACCGGGGAAGTCCCGCGAGAAACTCAGCAAAATCGAGACATCCGCGCCCCGCCAGCGATAGATGGACTGGTCTTCATCGCCGACCACGCAAACGTTTTGCTGCGGCCCCGTCAGCAACCGCAGCAGGTCATACTGCACGCGGTTGGTATCCTGATATTCATCGACGTGGAGGTACTGAAAACGCGCTTGCCATTTTTCTCGCACCGCAGACACTTCCCGGAGCAGCCGCACCGAACGCAACAGCAGATCGTCGAAATCAAGGGCGTTACTCTGGTGCAGGAGCTTTTCGTACGCCGCGAAAATATCCGCAGCGCGCCGCCCGTCCTGCCCTATCGCCTCACCGCGAAGCATTTCCGGGGTCTTGCCATGATTTTTCGCGTAGCTGATTCTGCTGAGAACATTCCTCGGCGTGAGGCTGTCGTCATCGATGGCCAGTTTGCTCATGGCCAGCTTCACCGCCGCGAGCTGGTCGTCATCATCGTAAATGGCGAAGTCTCGCGGTAAGCCCGCGCTTGGCGCTTCCCTGCGCAGCAGACGCGCGCAAAGAGAGTGGAACGTAGAAAGCCAGGGCTGTGCCGGTGGCACTCCCGAACGAAGCAGCAGATCGGAGACGCGCGTGCGCATCTCCTCCGCAGCTTTGTTGGTGAAGGTAACGGCGAGGATCGCCTCGGCAGGCACCCCCTTAGTAATCAGGTTGGCCATGCGGAAGGTAATCGCGCGCGTTTTGCCCGTTCCCGCGCCCGCGAGGATCAGCACGGGCCCTTCTGTGGTTTCTGCTGCCAGCCGTTGTTCCGGGTTCAGTTCATCGAGAAGATTCAACATTTACCTGCAGTGGTCGAAGATGCGATGCCTTGTGATGGTAGCCGACTGTCGGGACTCGCGCAAATTACAGGTTTTTTTGCCCGCCATTTGACAGGGGCGTTCCGTACATTTTCGGAACGCAAGTTCCGCCTTCAGCTCAGCGGCTGAGGTCAATCTCGAAGTAGGTTAGAGGATGATTCTTCTCGAGCTCACGCACGTCGGGGATATAGAGATGCGCGGTGTTCAGCAGATCGAATTGCCCTTGCAGATCGAAGTAGAGCAGGCCTTGCAGCGAATGATGAGGCGCTACGATAGGGCCTGGAACAGCTGCTTCCGCCGCCTCTTTCTGAATTTGTACCCAATGCTTATCGCGTCCTTTTGGCCCGCTGGAGGGAATCGGAAACGGCATCCTGTGGGTTGCCGTCGGATCCCGATTTCCCGTGTCCATCACCACGTCGGCGACGTCATCCGCCGTGAGAGAATGAAGCGCTTGACGGCTGTCTTCGGAAAGCGTGATGTTCAATCGGATTTGCTCGAGGTCGATTTTCATGCTGTCGTCCGTATCATTCTGGAAGGTCGTTTCGATGGCCACGATGCCCGCTGCCAGGGGCGACTTCTTTGAAAATTTCGCTTTATATTTCGCCGCGTCCGTCCAGGGCTGCGCAGAGATGGTCATGCCCTCGTGCGATTGCATCGACGCTGTCTTCATCGTGTCCTGCGGCTGAGGGGCGGCGGGCCATCCCGAAAATAGCGCGGCGGCAAGAAAGGGAACTATGATGGCTAAGTTTCGCATCGGGTTATAATAGTCCTTTCTCATCTCGACGCCTTCGATTCCTGGGGGAAGTGCAAGGTTGCCCACACCGCGCATTGCCTGCTCGCGGCAGTGCGTAAGAGAGACCGGAGCCGCGCTTAGTGTATTTGATCTATAGCCTGTTGATGGGCCTCGCTGCCCTGTTGCTCACGCCATACTGGCTGCTGCAGGCGGCGCGCCATGGCAAATATCTTTCCAATCTCGGCCAGCGTCTCGGGTTTTCTTCTCCGTCGCTGAGCAAACTTCCTGAGAAACGCTCTGGCGCGATCTGGATTCATGCGGTTTCCGTGGGCGAGGCGCTTTCCGGAATCACGCTCGCGCGACGGCTAAAGCAGGCGTATCCCGATCGTCCACTCGTCATTTCCACGACCACGATGACCGGGCAAGCGCTGGCTCGCGAGCGCATGCCTTTTGCTGACGCGATTTTTTATTTTCCACTGGATTGGACGTTTTGTGTTCGCCGCGTGCTGCGCGCGGTACAGCCTTCCGTGGTCATCGTGCTCGAGACGGAAATCTGGCCGAATTTTCTTCGCGAAGCTCGCCGACGCAACGTTCCCGTAGTGTTCGTAAGCGGCCGCATTTCGGATCGTTCCTTCGCCCGTTACCAACGCTTCCTCGGTATGTTCGGGTTCTTCCTGCGGCCATTTCTCCGGAGCGCTCTCTCGAATGCCGAAGCATTTCTCATGCAGAGCGAAAAAGACGCCGAGCGGGTTCGCGCATTGGGCGCGCCAGCCGAGAGCGTGCGCGTCAGCGGCAACTTGAAATACGATTTGGAGCTTCCTGAGCCGACACCGATCTCGAAGTGGCTTGCGGCGGAAGCCCAGCGTCGCGGGCGCTCACCCATCATTGTAGCGGGCAGCGTGGTGGCGACCGAGGAACCGCTTGCCTTGATCGCCTTTGGAACCTTGCAGGGCGAATTCCCTAAGGCGCTGCTCGTCCTGGCGCCGCGCAAGCCAGAGTGCTTTGCGTCGGCCGCTGAGTTCATCGACGAGTCTCACCGCAAGTTCCTTCGCCGTTCGCAAGTGCCCGTTCCAGCGCCTTCGCAGAATGGCGCTTCGCCCGCTGAGTTTTCTATCCCCGATGATGTGAACGTCATTTTGCTCGATAGCATCGGCGAACTTGCTTCGCTTTACAGCGTGGCCGACGGCGCGTTCGTCGGCGGCTCGCTCGTGCCGAGCGGCGGACACAATATCCTGGAGCCCGCCGCGTTCGGAAAAATTCCGGTTTTCGGCCCCTCGATGGAAAATTTCGCGGAGATTGCGGCGCGTTTCACTGCGGCCGGGGCGGCAGTGCAAGTCGAAAGCCCCGAGGACGCGGGCGTTGCCTGGATTGAGTTTCTGCGTAATCCGGAGCGGGCCGCGCGCATGGGCGAAGCCGCGCGCAATCTTGTCGAAAGCAGCCGCGGCGCTACCGATCGCGCTGTCGCGGAAATCGCCCGGCGCATCGATGGCGCCGCTAGAGAGAAGGGATGAATCTGCCGCCGTTGGTGCGACTGTTGTTATGGCCGCTTTCCGTTCTGTATGGCGGATATGTCCGCGCCCGCGCTTGGCTCTATGCGAACGGCTGGCTCAAACAACGGCGCTTGCGCGGCAAAGTGATTAGCGTTGGCAATCTAACTGTGGGCGGCACCGGTAAGACGCCGATGGTTTTGTGGCTCGCGGAGAAATTTCTCGCGGAAGGAAAGCGCGTCGCCATTCTTAGCCGCGGCTATCGCGGTTCCGCCGGCACGAGCGACGAAATCGAGCTGATGAAGCATCGCCTGCAGGATCGCGTTACGTTCGGCGTCGGCAAGAACCGCTTTGCCGAAGGCCATCGCATCGAGAGCCAGATGCCGGTTGATGTGTTCCTGCTTGACGATGGTTTTCAGCATCTTTCGCTTGCGCGCAATCTTGATATTCTCTTGATGGATGCGTCCCGGCCTGTTCATCGCAGCGCGCTTCTGCCCGCGGGTTCCCTGCGCGAACCTGTTTCCGCGATGAGCCGTGCCGATCTCTTGGTGTTTACGCGAGCCGAAACTCAGCCGGGAAGCGTCGAGGCCATCAGCAAGCTGGGTGAATACCCTGTTTTCGCGGCGGTAACGCGCCTCGTCGGATTTCGCTTACACGGCGACGCCGCGCTGCTGAACTCCAGCGAAATCGGCGAGGGTCCTTTTTTTGCGTTTTGCGGTATTGGGAATCCGGAGGCGTTTGTCCACGACCTTGAAAGTTGGGGAATTCGCGTGGCAGGGAAAATGTTTTTTGCTGATCACCATCGCTACACCGGCGCTGACGTGCGCGCCTTGAAAAGTGCCGCGGCAGCGGCGGGTACGAAAGCCTTCGTCTCGACCGAAAAAGATGCGCATAATCTTTCCGATGTGAAATTCGCAAATAGGCCGGTGTATGTTGCCGTGATCGATCTTGAAGTGAAGCCAGAGGGTGATTTCCTCGCCGCGATTGACGGTATTCTGCAAGCGCAACCCGGAGCCACGGCATGAAGCTCCTCATTCGCGCCACAAACTGGGTCGGCGATGCGATCATGGCTTTGCCCGCGCTGCGCGCTGTGCGAGCACGTTTTCCAGAAGCGGAGATCACCATTCTGGCTCGCCCGTATGTGGCTGCTATCTACAAGGATCAGCAGGTTTGCGACAACATGATCCACGTGGGCGACAAGAGTGACTTAGTGAAGGAGCTTCGCGCGCAGAAATTTGATGTAGCGTTATTGCTCCAGAATGCCTTCGAAGTGGCTTGGCTCACTTGGCGGGCGGGAATTCCTGAACGGATCGGCTACGCACGCGATGGCCGCAGCTTTCTTCTCACCAAAGCGGTGCGCGTCCCGAGGTTCGGCGAAATTCCACTTCACGAGCAGTATTACTACCTAGAATTGCTCCGCCGCGCCGGCTGGTTGGACACTTTGCCCGAAGAAGCTTTCATTAAACTGGCGATTCCCGAAGAAGATCGCCGCCGCGCCGAGGAATTTCTCCTTGCCGCCGGCTCGAATTCCGCAAACTTGCGCGTTGCCATCGGCGCAGGCGCGTCTTATGGCTCGGCCAAATGCTGGCCGCCGGATCGTTTTGCAGATATGGCGAATCTTCTCCAATCCGAGTCCGGAGTTGAAGTAATTCTGTTCGGCACGCCAGCAGAAGCCGCCGTTTCGAACGCGATTGCCGCGGGCATGCGCCGGCCTCCCATCGATCTCACCGGAAAAACGTCCATCGCCGATTTGCCGGCACTACTATCGGAATGCCAACTGTTTATTGGAAATGATTCCGGCGCGATGCACGTCGCTGCCGCCGTGGGTCTTCCTGTGGTCGCCGTCTTCGGGCCAACTGACCCATTCGGCACCGCGCCCGTAACGCCGCGTTGCACCATCGTCCAGGAAAAGCCGTACTGCAGCCCATGTTTTCTGCGGCGCTGCCCTACCGATCACCGCTGTATGACCCGCATTATGCCCGCCGCCGTCGAAGCCGCCGCACGCAAGTGGATTTCCTCGACGGAGGTGCGTCCTGCCTGAGTCCAACGCCCTCCGCCCCGCCGTTTTTTTCGATCGCGACGGCACCCTTTGCGAGGAGGTCGGCTACTTGAATCATGTCAGCCGATTGCGTATCTTGCCCCGTGTCGCCGATTCCATTCGCCGCCTGAACGAAGCCGGCATGCCCGTGATCGTCGTCACGAACCAATCCGGCGTTCGCAGGGGCTACTTTCCAGAATCGCTTGTACACTCGGTCCACGAACTTATGGCTCAGCAACTCGCCACCGCAGGGGCGCATCTAGATGCTATTTACTATTGCCCGCATATTCCTACTGACGACTGCGATTGCCGCAAGCCGAAGACAGGTATGCTCGAACGCGCCGCGCGGGAGCATGCGATTGACCTGCAGCAATCTTTCGTCGTCGGCGATCGCCATGGCGACGTCGAGCTTGCGCGGCGCGCCGGCGCGCGCGCCATCATGGTGCGCACCGGCTACGGCGAGGGTGAATATTTATGGAATTCCGCAAAGTGGGAGTCGCAGCCTGACTTTGTCGCCGCGGACGTTGCCGACGCTGTTCACTGGATTTTGAGGCCAACGAAATGAAGCGCTCCGCTAAAAAAGCTGCAACGTCCTCCTCCGTGGATCTACTTGCACTCGCGGATTATGTCGAGCAGTTTTCGTCCAGGACTGTCGTTCTCTTCGGAGATTTTGTCGCTGACGAATACCAGTTTGGCGACATCTCGCGTGTCTCGCGCGAAGCGCCCGTCCTGATTCTTCGCCATCGCGAGACGCATTTCGCTCCCGGCGGCGGCGCCAATGCCGCCAACAATTTCGCCGCTCTCGGCGCACGTGTCCTGCCGATAAGCGCCGTTGGCGAAGATGCCGCTGGCGATGCGCTCATCGCCTACTTCCGGAACAAAGGTGTCAACGTCTCAAGCATCTTCCGCTGTAAAGGTTGGACCACTCCGACCAAAACGCGCATTCTCGCCGGTTGGGCGCACACCGTCGGACAGCAGGTGCTTCGCGTCGATCGCGAGCCGCAATCGCCGATCCCCGATGCGATCCGCAAAAAACTTAAGTCAAAGCTGCAATCGAAAATCCGCTCCGCTCACGCGCTGGCCATTTCCGATTACGGCTTCGGCGTTGCCACGCCCGAGCTTTTTCGCCAGGCCCAGTCGAAACCCAAAAGCGGGCTGCCCGTCACGCTCGACGCGCGCCACAACCTTCACGCCTACGCCAAGGCCGGCATCACCTCCGCCACACCCAATGAAGCTGAGCTTGAAGCTCTCCATCACGTCTCCATTGGCCAGAATCTCGCCGAACTGACGCGCGCCGGCGCAGCCACGCTTGCCGAAATGAAATTGCGCGCCCTGCTCGTCACGCGGGGACGCGACGGCATGGCGCTATTCGAACCGGGCGGCCGCCAAACGCAAATTTCTGTTTACGGCAGCGATCAAGCTGTCGACGTCACAGGCGCTGGCGACACCGTACTTGCCGCCTACACGGTTTCCCTCGCTTGCGGCGCTTCTCCTCTCGAAGCAGCGCACATCGCGAACATCGCTGGCGGCCTCGTGGTCATGAAACGCGGCACCACTACCGTGTCGCGCGAGGAACTTCTCGCCGCCATCCGACACCAAGCCGGCGGGTCCGCTTCCTGACACATGCGCCCGGCCGCTTCCAAAATCGTCAAGCGCGAATGGCTCCGCGGCAAACTCGCGGAACATAAGAAGCGCGGGGAACGCATCGTCTTTGCCAATGGATGTTTCGACGCTCTTCACGTCGGCCACATCCGCTATCTCGAAGGGGCGCGCCGCGAGGGCGACATCCTTGTCGTTGGCATGAATGCAGACTCGAGCGTCTGCGCGTTAAAAGGCCCCGGCCGCCCGATTCTCGGCGAAAACGCCCGCGCGCTCCTCGTCGCTGCGATTCGCGCGGTCGATTACGTCGTAATTTTCAGCGAGCCGAATGTCGAGTCCCTACTCGAAGATCTCCGCCCCGATGTTCATGCCAAGGGCACCGACTACACGCTGGAAACCGTGCCCGAGCGCGCCACCGCCGCACGGCTCGGCATCCGCGTCGCCATCGCTGGCGACTCGAAAGATCATTCCACGCGCGAGCTTCTGGAATCCGTACGAAAGACGCCGCATGTCTGAACCGCGCTTCTTGGTTCTGCGCCTCGGTTCGCTCGGCGACATCGTGCACACGTTTCCTGCTGTTTCGGCCTTGCGCGAGTCTTTTCCGCTCGCGGAGATCGTCTGGCTGACGCACCCGCGCTGGCAGTCGCTCGTCGAGAGCAGCGGTCTCGCTTCCGAAATCTGGGCGACGGAGACTCGATCCATTTCGTCGCTGCGCAAAATCATCGAGGATCTCAGGAATGCCCGTTGGGACGCGGCCATCGATTATCAGGGATTGTGGAAGTCAGCGGCGCTTGCTTTTTTCGGACGCATCAAACGCAGAATCGGGTTCTCCTCGGAAACCATTCGCGAATTCGGCGTTCCCATTCTTTACACGGATCGCGTCCGCTGCGTCACCACGCACATCGCCGACCAAAATGGGGAGCTCTCCCTGCGCGCGGGAGCTCGCAATCCTGTCGCGCCCTTTGCTTTGCATGTCCCCCAGGAAGCTGACGCAGAAATTCAATCCTACTTGCAGAGACTCGGTCTCGACCGTTATATCGTTTTGAGTCCCGGCGGCGGCTGGCGTTCGAAATGCTGGCCTCCCGAACGTTTCGGCGAGCTCAGCAAAATGATTCGAGACTCGCTCGGCCTGCGCTGTATCGTGAACCATGGCCCCGGCGAAGAGGATCTCGCTCTCGCTATCCGCGATTGCAGCGGCGGCGCAGAGCCTATCTCCTACAATGGTCCGCTAGATCCGTTGATGGCTCTCTTGCGCAACGCGGCGTGCATCGTCGGCGGCGATACCGGCCCGCTTCATCTCGCGATCGCGCTTGGCACGCCGGCCGTCGCTCTGTTTGGCCCAACGGATCCCGCGCGCAACGGTCCCTATCGGACCAGCGACATCGTTCTGCGCGCCCCCGGCGCCGTCCGGACGCACAGCCGTGTGGATCAAACTCACCCTTCCATGCTGCAAATCCAGGTGAAGGAAGTTTTCGACGCCGTCAGCCGCCGTCTGGGAGTCCCCGCATGAGCTCCGCCGGAGCTTTCTTTGCCCGCTGGCGCGTCCGGCTCAGTTATCCGTGCGCCCTTCTCGTTTTGTGGTTCGCTCGGCCTACTCCTCGCAGAATACTTTGGGCGGCGCCCATCGGTCTCCTTGGCCTCCTCGTGCGCGCTCGCGCCGCAGGCCATCTACACAAGCAAGAAGTCCTCACTGTCACCGGCCCATACGCTTACACCCGCAATCCGCTTTATTTCGGCAGCTCGATTCTCGCGCTCGCCGCAGCCGTCGCTGCGCGTTCCTGGATTTCGGCTGCCATTATCTTCGTCTACTTCGCCTTGTTTTATTCCCTCGTCATGCGCCGCGAGGAAGACGAGCTCCGCTTGCATCACGGCGCCGCGTTCGACGAATATGCCCGCTCTGTGCCTCTATTTTTCCCCCGGCTCACTCCCGCAAAGCTTTCGTTCGCCCCGGCCGGCTCTTTCTCTTACGCGCAGTACAGGAAGAATCACGAATTTCAGGCGGCGATCGGATTCCTGTTACTGCTCTGCGTGCTTCTATTGATTTGGTGGCTGCGCTCGCGCTGAGGCCGTCGTGCGGGTTTTATCGGGGCATGCCACGAAGCAGCTCACCTGCAGTTGCCGTCCATCCGTCAAGACGTGTACCGCCCCGTCGCGATCCGTCCGCAGAATCCGCACTCCCGCTCCGGCAAGCCGCGCGAGCAACTCCGGGTTGGGATGCCCGTAGGGATTATCTTCGCCCGCGCTAATCACCGCCACGCTTGGGTGTACTGCCGCCAGAAAACCCGGCATCGTCGAATTCTTGCTGCCGTGATGGCCCACCTTCAGAATGTCGGCGCTCAGCGCCTCTTCGTTGTTATCGGCGAGGATCGAATTCTCCGCCTCCTTTTCCGCGTCTCCCGGCAGCATCATCTCGCGCTCCTTATATTTCAGCCGCAGGACCAGCGAATCGTTGTTTTTTGGCGATGGCCCAACTTCTTCCGGCGGAATCTCCGGCCACAGAATTTGTGCCTCGACCCCATCCCACAAAAATGGCTTTCCATGAACCTCATGCACGATTGCAATTTTCTTTTCCCGAGCCAGCTTTTCCAGATTCGCGAGCGCTTGCGACTCCACTTCTCGCCCAATCCACAGCGTCCCCACCTGAAAATTATCGAGGATCGCCGTCAATCCGCCGATATGATCCTGGTGCGCATGTGTGAGCGCCACGACATCCAACTTCTGAAAGCCGCGTGACCACAGGTACGGCGAGACGGCCTCTTCGCCCGGATCTGTTCCGTTGTGCTCTTCGTGCCCTGGAAATCCGTTGAAAGCCCCGCCTCCGTCAATCAATAGCGTTCTTCCGTGAGGAGAAACAACAAAAAGCGAATCTCCCTGTCCCACATCCAGAACGGTCAATTCCAACTTTCCCGCCGACCATCGCGGCGGAAAAGGATAGATCGCGATCGCCAGGGCGCTCACTCCAAGAACTGCCCCCGCGACACGTGCTCCCCATCCGTTCCAGAAGTTCGGCCCACGTGCGCTCACCGCGAGAAGTACCGCCGCCAGAAGAAACACCGCCGTCAGCCACGCAGGTGGCCCCGGAATGCGGTAACTCCATCCCGGCAGATGCGCGAACCATTGCACGATGTGCAGCAGCATCAGCGTAGTCCAAGCCAGTGGCGCAGCCAGCAGCCGTCCAAACGCAGGAAATATTAGTCCGCCACTCAGCGTCAGAAATCCCAAGGGCACCACAATTCCTGTGAGCGGAACGGCCGCAAGGTTCACCAACGGCGCGCTCAGCGTCACGCGATGAAAGTCCAGCGCCATCAGTGGCAGCATCCCGATTTGCAGCGCCAGAGTGATGACCAGCATCTCCCAGACGCGAAGCGAGACGCCGATGCCGCGCGCCAGTGAATTTTCTGCCGTGTTCCTCAGCCGTCCGGGAACTCGCGACGAAATCCAGCGTGCCGTCGCGCGCAGGTCGATGCGGAATTGCGCCGCACGCGGCTCGTGTGATGCATCTCGCGTAACGTCGCGCCAGCCGCGAAGCGCCCGCACATAAGGCTGCACCGTCTTGGTCAGCCACGGCGCCGCCAGTCCCGCGATGCATCCAATCGCCAGAAACGTCAGTTGAAAACTCGAATCGCGAACCGCGAGCGGTTTCGCAATCAGCAAAATCAGCGCCGCCAGCCCTGCGGAATTCAATAAATCCAGACGACGGAAAAACAATCCGCCTATCACGACAATCGCCGTCATCAATGCTGCGCGCAGCACCGGCGGCCTCTGTTCCACCACGGCCATGTAGGCGAGCAATAGCATGATTGTCGTAAGCGCCGTCCAAAAGCGCGTGAACTTCAGCGTACGTCCCAGCCAAAACAAAAACACCGCCAACGCGCCGACGTGCAACCCCGCCACGACCAGAACGTGAAAAACTCCCGTCTTCTGAAAGTCGGTCGACTCTGCCCGCTCGACAAAGCTGCGATCCCCGAGCAGCATCGCGCGCAAGACGCCGTCCACTTGAGGCCGCGTCGCAAACAACGCGTCAACCTCGTCCCGCAATCTGCGCCGCGCGTGCGCCATGAGCGTAGCGGGCGTCATGCGGGCCGCCTGGGTGCGCTCCATCAATTTCGCGGCGCGCAGCGTCGTAATCAAATCAATATTTTGCTGCTGCAAATACGCGCGCCTGTCAAATGCTCCATCATCTCGGAAAACCTGAGGCTGCCTCGCCTGCGCCACAACGGTGACTTCATCTCCCGCGTGAACGTCCGGCGCCGCCTGATCCGTGTCCTCGGAGAAACTGACTCGCAAGCCGCCGCGCGCAGGCACAAGAGCGCCCTCGTACTCCACCCCCGTCAAATTGATCTCGTAGCCATAACCCCATGGCAGTCGCGCGGGTTCGTCGCGCAGGAGCCCGTGCCATCGCAGCGGCGTCTTCAGATCCACGCGCCCCGCTTCCACAAGCGACAAAACGTGATCCGCAGGCCGCGGCTGGCTTGCGATTCCCGCGCCCAACAATCCGAGAAGGAGCCAGCTCAAAGCGGACACAAACGCAGCAGGGAAGAGGCGGGCGATTTTCGTTAGCAGGATGCCGCCGAAAACTAAAATGGCCGTCGAACAAAAGCCAATTGCAAGAAAAGCGTGGGCGGAAATTCCCTCCGCGATCCACAACGCCTGGCCGAGCACAACGCCGCACGCAAATAAGGCGGCGATGGCGACGGCCGGCAATTTCATGTGACTTTTCTCAATCTCACGAGCGTCTCGATGTGGTACGTCTGAGGAAACAAATCGAACAGATGCATCTCGCTCACTTCATACCGCACGCTCGGCGTCGCGATTTCTTTCGGTTTCCTCGCTGAATTTGTCAGCACGGCTAAATCCCGAGCCAAGGTCGAAGGGTCGCAGGAAAGGTACGCGATCTCCGCAGCGCCTAACTCCGCAAGCTTTGCTGCCGTCTCTGCGCCCAATCCGGCGCGTGGAGGATCGAGCACCACGAATTCTGGCTTCTCTTTCGTCTTCTTCAAAAAATCCTCCGCACGCTCGTTGTGCGATGTAACCGCAACTCCCGCCGCTTCCGCATTCGCATAGAGATCGCGCGTCGCCGCCAGGTTTGCATCCACGCTAACGACTTTCTCGAACGACCGCGCTAGCGGCAGCGTGAAAAAACCCACGCCGGCATACATGTCCAGCGCCAATCGTCCTTTCGCCCCTGCCGTCACCGTCTTCAGCAAATCCTCGATCAAAAAGCGGTTTACTTGAAAAAACGATAGGTGGCTTACGCGGAACGTAAAGCCGCCGGCCCTGTGCTCCAAATAGCCCGGCCCAGTCAGCTCAAACTTGTCTTTCTTTTGGTCTAGCAGCAGCAAGCTATCGATCTGCGGCATCGCCCCTCGCAGCGTCGCGGCCAATTCCGCCGCCGGTTTCGGAAATCGTTCGAACGCCACGTTCAAAGCGATTTTCTCGTCCGCGGAATCTGCGAACGCCTCAATTTCGAGAATCCCCTCGGGTAGAGTCCCCGAGCGCGCCATTTCCTGCAATCGTCCGAACGTCTGCGCCAGCCGCGGCGAAAGCACCGGGCACTCGTCGATGGGCACGATGAACGAACTCTCCGGCAAAAAATATCCCAGCGCCCGCGGCATCCCGCTGCGAACCGCCCACTGCGCGCGGTTGCGATAGCCGTAAGGTTCGGCCGTATGTTCCTGAATCGGCCCGTCCCAGGAAATTCCTCCCAATCGCGAAAGCGTCTCCCGCAAAATCTCTTTTTTCAGCCGGACTTGCTCTCCCGCCGCAATGTGCTGGTAATGGCAGCCGCCGCATGTCTGAAAATGCGGGCACGGCGCAGCAACGCGCTCATTCGATGGCGAAGTAACCTCCAGCAATCGCGCCCAAACCACTTTTTTCTTCTTCGATTTCTCCGCCGCGCGCACCTCCTCTCCCGGCAGCACGTACGGCACAAAAACCGTGTTCCCGTCCGCGTGCGCCAGTCCGTCGCCGCCATACACCAGCTTCTCAATCGATAATCGTAACTCGTCAGACATAGTTGCAGGCCCCATTCTGCGATGTTTCGCGTGGAAAGAAAAGCGGAATGCTTCCGGAAAGCGTGTCTCAGGAAAAGTAGTACAAGCTCAGCCGCGGCAATCCATATTCCTTGAGCAGCCGCTTCTGCACGAACTGCTTTTCGACCAGCGCGATCTGTTCCGCTTTCATCTTGCGCCGGTACGCCGCAAGCTGCCCGTCCATCTCCCGCCGGATTTTCAACATCATTTCGTCGCTCGCCTGGCTCATCAGCGAAGCCTGAAGCTTGTCGTCTAAAATCGTCAGCCGCCTCTCCAAATCTTCCAGATCCAGCGTACCCGGCGTTTCCAGCAGAGCCGCAATTCCGTCGAGCGACTTTGCGATCTCCCGCAAGCGGCTGGCAAATTCTTCGTTTGCGGCTCCTACGCCGTTCGCGGCTGCCACGATCTTCGCCGCGTTCTTCGCAAAATAAGCGCGCAGCTCTTCGCGCGAAAACGGCTCCTTCGTGGCCGCTTTTCCATTCTTCGGAGCGCTTCCCGCCGCGGCCTCCAGTCCCTCTTCCGCCGCGTCCAGCACGGCGTCGGTGCAATACGCCAGGCTCTTCAACGCTTTTCCCGCCCCGCGCCGCGACCGCTGATGGCTTTCGAACGCGCGGTCGATCCCTTTCAACACCGCTTCCAGAGGCACGCCCGCTTTCTGCCAAGTCTCCATAATCGCCCAGTCCAGCGGCGACACCAGCAGACTCGCCCCGCGCTTCTTCCAGAAATAAGTTTCAATTTCCGTGAAGTAGTTGAAGTAGTTCCAGCCGTCCATGTGATGAACCGTCGCGAAACGCTGCGGATCAAATCGCGAAACGCAATTCTTGATTAATCCCCAAACCGCGGCGCATCTCAGCGTGAACCTATCTCTGCGCTTTTTTCACAGGGACTGCCGCCGGCGCCGCCATTCTTGTCCCGCGATTCGACGCCGCGCCCTTTCCCGCATCCGCTGGCTGATTTTTCTCCCAGATCAGCCGCAGTCCCGTCAACGTCAGGAATTCATCCGTCTCCTGAATTTGTTTGGAACCCTTCGCCACCAGTCTCGCCTGTCCGCCCGTCGCAACCACTTTCACTTCGCCGCCAAGCTCCGCCTTCATCCGCGCCAGCATTCCGTCCACCATGTCCACCGCTCCGTAATAAAGCCCCGCCTGCATGTGTGTGACGGTGTTCGTTCCAATCACTTTTCCTGGATCCTTAATCTCCACGCGCGGCAATCGCGCCGCTCTCGCAAACAAAGCCTCCGACGCAATTCCCAATCCCGGCGCAATCACTCCTCCCAAATATTCTCCGCGCGCCGAAATCGCATCAAACGTAATCGCCGTCCCGAAATCCACCACGATGCACGGTCCGCCGTACTTGTGAAACGCCGCCACGCCGTTCACGATCCGGTCCGCTCCCACTTCCAGCGGATTATCCACCAGCACCGCCATCCCCGTTTTCACGCCCATCTCCACGAACAGCGCCTTTTGCCCGAAATAAATCCGCGACATTTCCGCCAGCGTCCAATTCACCGGCGGGACCACCGAGCTGATGATCACGCCGCTGATCGATTTGCGGTCCAGCCCCGCCAGCGTGAACAAGTTCCGCGTCAGCACGCCGTACTCATCGATCGTTTGCTGTCTCGCCGTCGTCAGCCGCCAATTCGCAATCAACTCTTCCCCGTCGAAAACGCCCAACACGGTGTTCGTGTTCCCGACATCGATCGTCAGCAGCATTTACCGCGCCTCCGCCACGTCTCCGGAAATCACCGTCACCACTTGCCCATCGTCGCGTTTAACCTGAAGCAATCCCTCCGGCCCGAGCCCCGCGGTCGTCCCTGCGAAACTCTCCGTTCCGCTCGTCACGCGCACGCGTTTTCCCTGCGCGTAGCTCGAGACCGCTTCGAATCTCTGCGTCACGCCCGCGGCTCCTTCCCGCAGAAAACGATTGTAGTCGTTCTCGAATTCGCGCAGCAACCGCACCAGCACTTCCAGCCGCGAAATGTGCTTTCCCGCTTCGATCCGCAACAACGTTGCGATCGTTCCCAGCTCGCCCGGAAATTTCTCCTGATCTACGTTCAACCCGATTCCCACGATCACGAATCGAACCATCGACGGTTCCGCATGCATCTCCGTCAGAATCCCACCCACTTTTTTTCCGCCCAGCAGCAGATCATTCGGCCATTTCAGGTCCGCTACCAGTCCCGTTTGCGCTTCAATCGCCGCGCGCGCCGAAAGCCCCGCCATCATCGTCAAGAGCGGCGCCTGCACCGGCGCAAGCCGCGGCCGCAGAAGCAACGTCACGTAAATTCCTGCCGCGCGGTCCGATTGCCATTTCCGTCCCGCGCGTCCTCTTCCTGCTGTTTGCTCTTCCGCCAGCACCACCGCGCCTTCCGGCTCGCCCGCATGTCCCAATTGCAGCGCCACGCGGTTCGTCGAATCCGTTTTGAAAAAATGATAAATGCGCTTTCCGAAAAGGCTGCCCTTCAATCGTTGCCGCAACATGTCCGGCGTCAGGATGTCCGGTACTTTTTCCAAAAAATATCCCGCTCCGCCTTTTCCCTTCACGCGCACGCCCAGCCCGCGCAGTTGCCGCACCCATTGCCACACCATCGACCGCGACACGCCGATCTCCCGCGCGATCCGCGCTCCGCTGATCACAATCGTCGCGTTTTCCACCAGCAGCGTCAGCAGCCCCGCCAGCCGCTTGTCCGTTGTTCCTGGAAGTGTTTCTTGTGCCATCGAGAGTTCGCCGCGCACTCGGAATGCCTACTCTCCCACGCCCAGCCGCAAAAGGGAACTACTTGCCGTTCTCGATCTGCGCGAATCGGTCCAGCAATTTTTGCAGCTCAATCCGCTGTTCCGCCAGCGTCGCCTCCAGCCCGCGCACTATCTTCTCCGGCGCCCGGCTCCGAAACGTCTCATTTCCCAACTGCGATTCCTTCGAAGAAATCGCCTTTTGTAATCCCTCAATCTCTTTTCGCAGTCGCGCCTTTTCCGCTTCCGCGTCCACCACATCCGAATACGCCATCCGCACATCGAACTCCGCCGTCGATCGCACCGCCCCGCCAGCCTGCTCCAGCGCTGAAGAAGCAATCTTCAGCTCGCTCAGTACCGCAAGCCGCGCAATCGCCTCAGACTCAGCCTGCACTCTGCTGCGGATTAACTCCGCCGCACTCCAAAACTCGGCGGGAACTTTTTTCTTTGGGTCCAGCTTCATCTCCGCGCGAATATTTCTGAGCGCGGTGATAACTTCCTGCATCTGTGAAAATATTTTCACCGCGTCCACAATCTTTCCGTGTGCCCACTCGTTTCGCCCTTCGGGAAATGTGTCCAGCGCGATCGACTTCGCCCCGCTTTTCTGCGGCAACTGGTGCCACAACTCCTCCGTCAAAAACGGCATCAGCGGGTGCAGCAGCCGCAACGCATCATCGAATGCCGCGAAAAGATTCTTCCACGCCACGACGGCCCGCTCGCGGTCCGCGCTCTGCAGTTCCGGCTTCACCCACTCGATATACCAATCGCAAAAATCCCCCCAAAAAAATTGATAAACGCTCTGCGCGGCTTCGTGAAATCGATAGTTTTTCAGCGCTTCATTCACCGTCTCGATCGTAATCGCCAGCCGCGTATACAACCACTGGTCTACCAGCGGCACGCTTCCGCGATAAGCGTACGGCGCCCCGGCCCGCACTTCCGGCGCCGCCAATTCCTCGATCCCCGTTCCGCCCTGCTCGAACTTCTCCAAGTTCACAAACAAGAATCGCGCCGCGTTCCAAATCTTGTTCGCAAAATTCCGCGCTCCCGCCAGCCGGTCTTCCGTCAGCACCAGATCCGTTCCCGGCGCCGCCATCGACGCCAGGCAAAACCGCATCGCATCCGTCCCAAACTTCTGATTCAGTACCACAGGGTCGAGTCCTGTTCCCTTGGACTTGGACATCTTCTCGCCGCTCGCTGTCCGCACCAGCGAATGCAAACATACCGCTCGAAACGGCACTTTCCCCGTGAAGTGAATCCCCAGCATCGCCATCCGCGCTACCCAAAAAAACAATATGTCGTAGCCCGTGATCAGCAGCGTCGTTGGATAATACGTCTTGAAGTCCGCCGTCTCCTCCGGCCACCCCATTGTCGAAAAAGGCCACAGCCCCGAACTGAACCACGTGTCCAGCACGTCCGGATCCTGTGTCATTTTTCCCGATCCGCACTTCGCGCACTTCACCGGTGCCTCCCGCGCCACAATCATTTCCTTGCAATCTCCGCAGTACCACGCCGGAATCCGATGTCCCCACCACAGTTGCCGCGACAGCGTCCAATCCCGGATATTTCTCATCCAGTTGAAATATTCCTGCCGCCGGTTTTCCGGCACGATCTGTATCTCCCCGCTCTCCACCGCCGCAATCGCCGGCTCTGCCAGCGGCTTCATCTTGCAAAACCATTGCGTCGAAGCCCGCGGCTCGACGATTGTTTTGCTCCGCTCGCACAAACCGACCGCATGCATGTGATCGCTCACCTTTTCCAGCAATCCCTGCGCCTTCAAATCCTCCACAATTTTCTTCCGCGCTTCGAACCGGTTCAGCCCCGCGTACGCCCCGGCCGCCGCGCTCATTTTCCCGTCGTCGGTCATCACATCAATTTCAGCCAGCCCGTGCCGCCGCCCCACTTCAAAATCATTCGGGTCGTGCGCCGGCGTAATTTTCACGGCCCCGGTCCCGAATTCCCGGTCCACCATCTCATCTGCGATGATCGGAATCTCCCGATTCATCAGCGGCAATAAGACTTTCTTCCCCACCAGCCGCTCGTACCGCTCATCTTCCGGATGCACCGCCACCGCCGTATCGCCCAGCATCGTTTCCGGACGCGTCGTCGCCACGGTTATAAATTCCCGCGATCCCGCCACTGGATACCGGATGTGCCACAAATGCCCCGGCCGCTCTTCGTGCAGCACTTCCAGATCGCTCAGCACCGTCAAACAGTCCGGGCACCAATTCGTCAAATAATGTCCGCGGTAAATCAGCCCTTCTTCGTACAGCCGCACGAACACTTCCCGCACCACCCGCGAAAGCTCCGGCGAAAGCGTGAACTTCTCCCGCGACCAGTCGCAGCTCTCCCCGATCGCCCGCATCTGTTCTGTGATTTTCCCGCCGCTCTCTTCCTTCCACTTCCACACCTGCCGTACGAACTCCTCGCGCCCCAGCGTGCGGTAATCAATCCCCTGCTCGGCCAGTTGCTTCACCACCACGCGCTGCGTCGAAATTCCCGCATGGTCCGTTCCCGGCAGGTACAGCGTGTTGTACCCGCGCATCCGGTGCCACCGCGTCAAAATGTCGATCTCCGTATGGTCCAGCATGTGCCCGATGTGCAGCGATCCCGTCACGTTCGGCGGCGGAATCACGATCGAAAACACAGGTCCCGGAGCATTCGCGTCCGCCTTAAACAGTTGTTCCTTGACCCAATATCCTGCCCAGCGCGGCTCGATCTGCTGCGGTTCGTACGCTTTGGCGATTTCTCGTCCCATCAGGAATGCATCTCCGCTGTCGCGGGCGAAGCGCTTGCTGCACTCCCACTTGGCCCGCCCGTTTCTCTGTAATTCCAAAGAGGAAAGAGCAATCTTCGACTATACGGAAAAAAAACCAGCCCCGTCAATTCGCCTGCATTCCATCAAATGACCGTGCGGCCACGCTCGCCAACCACACGCGTACCAACACATCCGCGTTCGAATCGGCGCCAACTCTACTCATTATTTTTTTAGGGGAGGGAACTGCTACTTCTTCGCGTTCAATTCGTCCTTGACCATCGATTCCACGACATTCTTGAGGATGTCTCGCGTGACGGCTTGCAACATATCCGGGTTCATCTTCGCCAGCACCTTGGCCACCAGGTCTTCCATGCTCGGTTCCGGCGCCTTGGCGTTCTTTTCCGCGGCGGGCGCTTCTTGCACCGCCGTTTCCGTAACCTGCTGCGCTTCTTCGCGAATTGCTTCGACCGTCGCCGCAGGCAGCGCCGCTTCTTCCACCTTCGCTTTCACCTCTTCTCTCAAGGCCGGCAGCAGGGAGTCCACCGTCGCCCCCGGGTCGTGTTTAACAATCTCTCTATGCGTCTCCGCTTGCACCACCGGCTCACCCGGCTCGGGAATTGCCTTTGCCGCAGGCTCGCTCGTCGCCGGTGCGTCCCACGTCGACGCCAAGCGATTCGCTTTTTGTGCTTCCGCGTCCCACGGGCTGGACACCGCCGAATACCACGCGCTATCCGCTCCGGGCTTCACAGGCTCGGGGGCCGGTTCTTCTTTCTCCGGCGTGCTCACTACTTCCTCTGCCTTGTAGTACAACGTAGCTTCCTCTTTGGGAGCCTCCGCCGTTTCGATCGGCGCTAGCACTGGCGCTTCCATCGTTGCCGCTTCCACCGCGCTTTTCGACCTCAGCGCCGCCGCCCACGCGTCTTCCGTGAACGGTGTTGCCGCTGCGGGCGCCAATGTCGTCTCCGCGATTGGCGCGCCCTTCACCATCGCGCCCACGCTCTGTTCCGCTTCCGCCGCTTCTTCAAATCTCGAAACTTCCTTTTGCGGCGCCCACGATTCATTCCTCATCTTCCGCGCCGGCGCTTCCGAAAACGCCGTCTCGCGCCAATCCTTCACCGGTCCCGTCGCTGCCTCTTCGTCCATCGCCTCGTTGCCTGCATCTCGCCGCCACGATGCGCTCGGCTTCTCTTCTTCTTCTTCCTCGGCGACCTCTTCTTCTTCCTCTTCTCCCGACTTCCAATCCCGTTCCAATTCCGGCCGCGCCGTTGTCGCGTACCCGATCTCTTCTTCTTCGCTTTCCGTCGTTTCCAGCATGCTTCCGAATGCCAGCGGCTGGGACCCCGCGTCGATCTTCACGGGCGCCGGCAGTTCAGCCATCGTTTCGTGTGCCGTTTCGGGAATTCCTCCATGCCCCATCGCCAGCATTTCCGGCACAGGTCCGCGCGAACTCATGCTGGGAAAGGAACTAGGAGGCGTCACCGGCCTCGGGCTCAGGATTTCCGCCACGCGCGGCGCTTCTTCGTGCACCGCCGGCGCTGCTCCTACGCGTACTCCCGCTCGCGCCAGCGCCGACTTCACCATCGATATCAGAGGATCTGGCGGCACAAACGGCTTCTTCAAAACTCCGTCCGCGCCCACCCTCTGCGCTTCTTGCTCATCCAGCGGGTCAAACGCTCCAACCAGCAGGATCACCGGAATGTGCGCCAGCGCGCTGTCCGACTTCACATACTGGCAAACTTCGTACCCGTTGCGCACCGGCATGAACACATCGGCCAGCACCAAATCCGGGTGGATATCGGAAATCTTCCGCACCGCCGCTTCACCATTGCCCACAGCAACGACTTCAATTCCCTGATCTTTCAGGGCGAGCCCCACCATTTTCTGGATGTTGCTGTTATCGTCGGCAACGAGAATCTTGGCCACCAAACATCCTCCGGAGCTGTTTCGCCCGTTTCCTGCGAGCAGGCCGCCCTAGAATTCAACCGCTCTTCCGTCGGTCCACGCGTCGACCGCTCAGGAGCGCTGAAAGTTCCAGCGCACTACACTCACCCGCTCGTTAGAACTCCTCAGTATTGGAGCATCCGGCGTACACCCCGTCAATCTTATCGCGGGACGTGTGTGTCGGAAGTGAATACGCCCTCCAGGACCCCGTTCGAACGTGCCCTCGCGCAAAAAACAAGGGGTGCGGCCCTCGCCGCACCCCTTTGATCTCCACTCGATTCTTTGCTTTCAGACCAGCCGCCTAGCGCCTAGCTCGCAGCCAACCTAGCCCTCTGTCTGGAAGCTGTCGGCTGTGTACTGTTAGCCGATGTCTTCCTTCTCACCGCGCGGCACGACCGCCTCATTCGCGCGCGCTTCGAACTACCAAGGAATCAGCTTGTGCAATCCCTTCTTCTTCTTGCTGCTCGATTCCTTCTTGTCTTTGTCATTCGAGCTGTCGCCCTTCGCTGCGTCGCTCGTCTTTTTCGCGCCCGCAGTCGTCCCGTCGCTCTTCGCTTCCGCCGCGGCGGGAGCAGGATCCATCTTCGCTGTTGAGCTCGGGTCCGCCGTTGCCGGTTCTGCGTTTGCTGACGCTGCTGTCGCTGGTGTTGCCGGCGCTCCCGCATCTTTGGGTGGATCGCTCGCCGGAGCAGCTCCTACCGCTCCCACTGTCGCCCCGCCTTCGTTTGCTGGCGGGCCTCCCACCGCTCCTACCGTCGCTCCGCCTTCATTCACTGGCGGACCGCCCACCGTCCCCACCGTTGCTCCACCTTCGTTCGTAACCGGA
The DNA here is from genome assembly GCA_963715795.1 of uncultured Acidobacteriota bacterium. Classification (GTDB taxonomy): domain Bacteria; phylum Acidobacteriota; class Terriglobia; order Acidiferrales; family UBA7541; genus Acidiferrum. The sequence continues at coordinate 611,014 of OY970275.1, forward strand.
GCCACACTCTCAGCTCCGCTCGTCGTTTCGCCAGCCGTGCCTCCGCCAGGCGATATTGTCGCCACGATCCCCGTGGTTGCTCCAGGTCCGCCAAGCCTCGGCGCCCCCTCAGGCTTCAACAAGTCCCCCGCGCTCAACGTATCGGACTCCGGCGAGAGATTCGGCTCTCCCGTCCTCGCCGCTGTCAGCAACTCGTCCGTCGGCCCGCTCTTCATCAATTCCATTGGCCGCTTCAGCAGGCTTGTGTGTTCTCGTGGGGCTTTCTCGTCTGCCGTCATCCACGCTAACGCTGACGGATCAGGCTGCGGTATGGGCGCTCCAATCTCTTTCAGCTTCGCCTTGGCGTCGGGCACCATGTTCGACAGCGGATATTCCTTCACAATCCTCGCGTAGTATCTCGCCGCAACATCCTTGTGCTCGCTCGTCTCGAAAATATCTCCCATCATCCACAGCGCCTTGTCCGACTTGCTATACAGCGGGTATCTCTGCGTCACCGTCAGCAGTCTCGTCGCCGCCGCTCTCTTGTCGCCCTTCAAGTAATAGAAGTACCCGATGCGGTAGTCTCCCTCCGCCAGCACTTCTTGCACGTCCCTTAGCCGTTGCAGTGCTTGCGGCGCCAGCGGGTCATTCGGATATTTTTGCAGGAAGATTTGAAACTCATCCTCCGCCGCGTACGCCTGTGTCCTGTCGCGGTCCGGCTTTTCCATTTGCCGGTAATGCGCCATGGCCACCTGCATCTGCGCGTACGTCGCTTCCGGCAGGAACGGGAAGAACACCTCAAAATCCTTGTATCCTGAAATCGCCAGCGCCAGGTTCGACGTTCCGCCTTCCTTATAGTAGGAATCCGCAATTGCCAGCTTCGCCTTCGCCAGATACTCGCTGTCCGGATAGGTATTGATCAGCGTCTGCATGTTCAGCCGGCCGATCTCCTGCCTGCCGTGCTTGATGTCGTCCACCGCACGGTCATACAGAATCTTGTCCGGCTGCGCGTTGTTATCCGCGCTTGTCGATTTATCTATCTTCTTCTTTTTGTGGAAAGGCAATTGGGCGTCGCATGTTGTCGCTGCCATCAGGAAGAACGCCGTCAGCACGCTCAGCGCCACGCTCTTCACCGGCAGGTTTTGCTTCGAGATCACAATTCTTTCTCTTCGGCCCAAATTTCACCTCTCTTGCGGATGTCGGGTTCTTTGCCTCAGTCTTCGAACACGCCCGTACTACACTGCCCCGTAACGGACCAACTTCTCCCTGCCCTTCGACGGCCGGGACCAGCCAAGTATAACCTGAACGAATGACCAGGGGAGCAAGAAGTTTGCCCTTCCGGGCAGGTTCGGGGTTTTCCTGGCTCCGTCTTCCCCAACCCTTGTGATGCGCCTCTTCAACCTCGCGGGTTGCCTCTTTTTCCTCTGACTCTTCATTATTTTTCAACGAAATGTAACAATGTCCCTGCTCATCATGGCTAATATACCTTCGCGCTTCCAAGAAGCCGTCGCTCGCTCGCACTTTTTGTCCGACGGCTCGCTAACTAGGTTCAGGATGCTCAACCTGCTCTCGCGGATTTTCACCAGTCACCAGTCACGAGTCACCAGTCACCCCGACTCACCTCACCTCATGCCCGGAACTTCCCGCTAAATGGACAAACGCAAATTCCTCTTCGTCTCCCTCTCCGGCCTTATCGGTGACATCGCCTGGCAAGTCCTAAAAGAAGGCCACGACGTCCGCTACTACATCGAAGCCGAAAAAGAGCGCGACATCGCCGATGGCTTCGTCCCCAAATCCAAAGACTGGGAGCGCGACACCAAGTGGGCCGATATCGTCGTCTTCGATGACACCCTCGGCCAAGGCGCCAGAGCCAAAGCTCTCCGCGACGCCGGCAAGCCCGTCATCGGCGGCACCGAGTACACTGATCGCCTCGAAGACGATCGCTCCTTCGGCCAGGAAGAGCTGAAAAAAGCCGGCGTCAACATCATCCCCTACCAGGATTTCGACTCCTTCGATCCCGCCATCGAATTCGTCATGAAAAATCCCGACCGCTACGTCATCAAGCCCAGCGGCGAAGCCCAAAACGTCAAGCGCCGCCTCTTCGTCGGCGAAGAAGAAGACGGCGACGACGTGGTCCGCATGCTCGAAGCCTACAAGCGCGCCTTCTCCGAAGAAATCAAGGTCTTCCAGCTCCAGCGCCGCGTCACCGGCGTCGAAGTCGCCGTCGGCGCGTTCTTCAACGGCAAAAAATTTATCTTCCCCGTCAACATCAATTTCGAGCACAAAAAGCTTTTCCCCGGTAACATCGGCCCGCCCACCGGTGAAATGGGCACCTCCATGTTCTGGGCCGAGCCCAATCGCCTCTTCAACCACACGCTCCTCAAAATGGAGCCCAAGCTCGCCGAAGAAGGGTACGTCGGCTACATCGATCTAAATTGCATCGTCAACAACAACGGCATCTATCCGCTGGAATTCACCAGCCGTTTCGGCTATCCCACCATCAGCATTCAGCAAGAGGGCATGCTCACGCCCATCAGCGATCTCTTTTGGGAACTCGCCACCGGCGCCGAGCCCAAATGGCGCACGCGCAGCGGTTTCCAACTCGGCGTCCGCATCGTCGTCCCGCCATTCCCCTTCGATGACGAGCCCACCTTTGAATCCTTCTCCAAAAACGGCGCCATCGTCTTCAAAAAGCCCAACTACAACGGCATCCACATCGAAGACGTAAAAGAAGTCAAAGGCCAGTGGCTAATCGCCGGCACCAGCGGCGTAGTCCTAATCGTCATCGGCACCGGCCAAACCATGCTCCAAGCCAAAACCCAGGCCTACTCCCGCATCAAAAACATCATGATCGCCAACATGTACTACCGCACCGACATCGGCGACCGCTGGGTCGAAGACTCCGACAAACTCCACAATTGGGGCTACCTCCGCTAGGTGGCACAGACTTCAGTCTGTGCTCTTTGCCTCTTGCACAGTTTCCCCAATCCTGTCATTCCGACCGCAGCGAGGAATCCGTTTCTTTCTCTCTTCTCTGCGAACTCTGTGCCTCTGCGTTTAGCTCCTTTTCTTCGCCTCCAACTTCGACTCTAAACTTTGAACTTTAGACTCGTCGCTTTTCTTCTCGTTCTCCCAAGAAAATACCATAGCCACCACCAGCCCCAACTATGGTAAAATCTCCCCATGAGCACCGCCCGCAAAATCACAGTCGAAATCCCCCACGACCTCTTGAAAAAAGCACAGCGCGCCAGCGGCAAAGGCATCACGCAAACCGTCCGTACCGGCCTCCAACTCCTCGCCGCCTCCCAAGCCTATGATCGCCTGTTGCAGTCGCAGGGCAAGGTGCGCTTCTCTCGTTCCTGGCAAGAGCTTAAAGATGACCGATGATCACCGCCGATACGAGCACCTGGGTCGCCTTCCTCGCCGGCGATTCGGGTGATGACGTTCTGCTCCTAAAAAAGGCCCTTCAAGACCATCAGTTGGTGATGCTCCCCGTCGTTCTAACCGAGCTCCTCAGCGACCCAAACCTCCCGTCACACGTAGCCGCCAGTCTCACCGATCTTCCCCTGATCGAGCTCGACCCCGGTTTCTGGTACTGCGCCGGCTTGCTCTGCGCCAAAGTTCTCGCCAAACGCCGCCGCGCCCGCCTAGCCGATTCCCTAATTGCCCAACTCTGTCTCGACGCCCACCTCTCCCTAATCACCCGCGACCGCGACTTCCGTTCCTTCGCCGAACTTTCGAGTCTTCATCTCCTCCTCTCCCCTTAATCGGCACCCCCACCGCCATTTCGAACGGAGCAAGCCCACACCTTTTCCTTCACGCGCCAGCCCCCCACCGTAATTTCGAACGGAGCTGCCCGAGGCCCCCTTACGCTCACATCGCTGCACGTGCCGGCCACCCCCGACCGTCATTTCGAACGGAGCAAGCCGACGCTTTTTCTTCTCACGTTTGCTCCTGCAAACGTGTCGGCTTGCGCAGAGAAAAATCTCTCTCCTCTTCGATTAGCTTCTAGTTCTGCGATCGGGGAAATCTCGTCAACAACGGCGGGCAACAACCGAATCTCCATCTAAGCTCGAAACATTTTCTCGATCCGCTTTCCCACTTCTTCTTCCTGCGTCAAAAACTCTCCGCAGTCGAGCTGCTCCAAACCCTTCTTCACCTGCTGCCGGAACCACGCATCATGTCCCACCTAATTCTCAACAAGCTGTTGCACGTACCCCGCCGGCCCGCTCTCGTTCTCCGCAGCCGCCCGTTCCACTCTCGCCTGCAATTCCGGTTTCAGATGTACCTCCATAGTCCCCAGCCTAAGCATCCGCACTCCCCACGTTAAGGCCGTACCCGTAGCGTCGCCCTGTGGCACAGACTTCAGTCTGTGCTCTTCGCGTTTTGCACGGGGGCCGCATGCCGTGCCCCAAACGCCGATGCCGCCCGTCTCGCTCTCCCTCTCCATCTACCGCCTCTCCGCTCGCAGGCTCTTGACTCTCCTCTTGTCGTTACCCATTCTCTCTGCATGCCCCTCGTCTCCGTCACTCGCCTCCGCGTCCGTTCCTGGCGCTTCATGCCCATGTTTTTGGTCTACGCTCTTCGCTCCTCGCGGCAGGCCTCGCGCGCCGAAGGCAATCTCGCTCTCAAACTCCTCCCCGATCGCCGCCAAACTTTCTGGACCATCACACTCTGGACCTCCGAAGCCGCCATGAAGCGCTTCATGATCTCGGGCGCTCACGGCCGCGCCATGCGCAAACTCCTTCACTGGTGCGACGAAGCCGCCCTCGTTCATTGGACCCAGGAAACCGACGCCTTGCCATCTTGGCTCGAAGCCCACGCCCGCCTCGAATCCGAAGGTCGCCCCTCCAAAGTCAACCACCCCTCTCCCACCCACCTAGCCCACAAATTCCCCGCGCCCCACATCCCCTCCGCCTCCAAACCGCGCCCGTGACCCATTCGTACCGCCGCCCTTCAGGGCGGCATCGCATGCTCGCTGCCTCTTCCTTCAGCGCGGCATCTTCTTGGGGGAACCGGCGGGACGTTTCTTTCTATCTATGTCCAGGGGACAAATGTGCCGGCCTAAGTCCCACTTTTACGCCGTTCCCGCGCGGAATGCCGTTGAAGCAGAAATTCCACAAGCCTCTCGTCCAGATAAAACCCCAAGTCTCGCAATTTCTGCAGGCACTCAGGCAAATTCACGAAATCGGTCTCTGCGGCGTCATCCAAAATCCGCACCGTCACAATCACGCGAATTTTCCGCCGCTCGGTCTCTCGCCGTCCCGCCCTTTCGTCAAGTAGCAATGCGTCGGCTCCCAACGCTTCCGCTAACGCGATTGCTTCTCGCTCTCCCGCGTCAAGCCTCGCCAGCGCAAGGTCCGCAGGAACCGTAATTTGCCGTACTTCCAGCCACTCCGGTGGGCTTTTGATCCACTGTTTCACGGCTGGCGGTGCTTTATCGGCCTTCAATTCCAACGCAACAGCCCCGGGAATGATCACGCGGCCATACAGCTTTTGCAGGACTTCAGCGTTTCCTAGCAGGATGAAATAATGAAGAGGCTGGTGTCGGCGATGACAATCATCGCCTCTATAATTCCTTGCTTCTCGTTTCCTTCAAGTATCGGCTGGTTCCCGCATCGCTCTCGAAATCTTCCACCGTGTAATCAAATGGAACGCCGGCGCGCTTCATAAACTGATCAACCTCGGCGCCCGTCTCAAATCCCAACATCCGTCTCACCTGGGAGCGGCTGAGGACGTGCGCGCGGTAGCCTTCGATCGCCAGAGCCTCCAGCGCATGCTTCGGCAGATCACCCCACTGATTATTCAAGTGATGCTCGATATCCTCGGGAAGTTCGATCTTCACTGCCATTATATTTTCCCTCGGGTGCCGTCACCCGGCCTTCGCAACCCCGCGCTCATCCAGCGCCAATTTCTCACCTTACAAGAGGCGCACAGCAGCGTCAAACAGTTGTTCCCCATCTGTTTAGGGCGGTTGGCCCGCCGCCCACGCCTCTCCGCCCGCAACCCGTTTCGTTTGTCACCACTCCCGCCGTGCGGTATGCTTCCTGCTGCACCCCGCAACTGGAGGCCCTAATGACCCCGTCCCTGCCGTCTCTTGACTCTATCTTCCAAAGCATCGTACTTGCCACGCGGCCATCGGCCTGCCCATTCTCTTTGTTCTGGCGATCCGTTTTCTGTGGGACCGCAACCTGAACCTCGGCGGACGCTCGTCCTGATTTCTCACTCCAGCCAAATCATAGAGCATGACAAACCGCCCCGCGTGCGCTAATTTTGAGCTATGGAAACCGTGGACGTAAAGCTGCCCTCCGAACTCCTCAGGGTCGCAAATCTCGAGGGGAACAGCCTTTCCCAGGAGGCCGCCCGATTGTTGGCCCTCGAACTTTATCGCGAGGATAAGCTCTCGCTCGGCCGCGCGGCGGAGCTTTGCCAGACGCCGCTGGCAGCCTTCATGGATTTTGCGGCGAAACACGGCGTCCCGCCGCTCCGCTATAGCTTTGAGGATCTGGAAGAAGAACGCCGGACCGCCGAACGTCTCGCCGCGCCCTAGTGTTCCGCTCTCGTTTCGTTTGTCACCACTCCCGAGCTGCGGTATCCTTCCCACTGTACCCCGCAACTGGAGGCCCTAATGACCCCGTCCCTGCCGTCTCTTGACTCTATCTTCCAAAGCATCGTACTCGCTACTCTGGCCATCGGCCTGCCCATTCTCTTCGTGCTGGCCATCCGCTTTCTGTGGGACCGCAACCTGAAACTTACCCGCTCGAAAGACCTCGAAAAGCTCATCTGGCAATTGCACCGCATCGCCAGCGCCCTCGAACATCAACTGAGTTTGACATCCACACCCGTCCAGCCGGGCACCGAAGAGCCTCGCGACATGATTTATCTCCAACAACTTCCAACGCAACCGATCGCCCCCGCCACAACTCCGCAAGCCATGGCCGCCGCTGCCGCCGCAGGCGTACCCACAGCCGCAACGCCCGCCACAGCCCAGCCCGCCCTGCAACAACCCGCTGCCTCGCCATCCGCCGCCCAACCAGCCACGGGGCAGCAGCCTCCCCGCGCTGGCGTCAACTCCATGTTCGGCATGTAGCCTTACTTTTCTCTCACGCGCCAAGCGGCAAGCGCTCGCCGCAGCGCCCTGGCTCAGCGCCGCCCTTCAGGGCGGCATCCGCGGCTCACACTCCCCCACGAAAATCCGTCCATTTCCATCGATCTTGTTGCTTTTCGCGCACCGTTTTGCTTTCCTAGTTCATCGAACCCTGCGGTCTTTGCCGCCCCTGCGCTTCAACCGATGGAGGTTCACGCATGACTTCCTTTACTCTCAACGGCAATCCGGTCCAAGTGGATGCCGATCCCAGCACTCCTCTTTTATGGGTGATCCGCGAGCATCTTGGCCTTACCGGCACGAAATACGGCTGCGGCATGGCTCTCTGCGGCGCTTGCACCGTTCATCTCGATGGCGAAGCGATCCGCTCCTGCGTCGCTCCGGTCTCTCGCGTTGCCGGAAAACACATCACGACCATTGAAGGCCTTTCCAGCGATCTGACTCATCCCTTGCAGCGCGCCTGGATCGAAATCGACGTGCCTCAGTGCGGCTACTGCCAATCCGGCCAAATCATGTCCGCCGCCGTCCTGCTCTCCAAAATCCCCAAACCCACCGACGAGCAAATTGACGAGGCCATGTCCGGCAACATCTGCCGCTGCGGCACCTACGCCCGCATCCGGCGCGCGATTCATCGCGCCGCCGAATTCGCCGCGGAAAAATCGGAAAAGAAGGTGGCGCAATGAACGCTCCCTCGCTGCTCGATCGCCGTTCCTTTCTCAAATCCGGCGCCGCCGCCGGAGGCGGATTTTTACTGGCTCTTTACATTCCGTCGGCGGCCCACGCCGAGTTTTTCCCGCAGGCGCAAAGACCGCTGCAGCTTGTTCCCTTCGCCTATCTCAAAATCGCGCCCGACAATATCGTCACCGTTATTTCCAATCACTCGGAAATGGGTCAGGGCGTCTACACCAGCCTCCCCATGCTTCTAAACGAAGAGCTCGAAGCCGATTGGTCGAAAGTTCGCGTGGAATCCGCACCCGTCGACCCCGTCTACAACAGCGTCATTTTCGGCATTCAGATGACCGGAGGCAGCACCACCACGGCCTCTGAGTGGGATCGCTACCGTAAACTCGGCGCCGCCGCCCGCATCATGCTCGTCGAAGCCGCCGCGCAACTTTGGAACGTTCCGGCGAACACGTGTCGCGTCGAAAAAGGAGTTGTCTTTCATCACGCCTCTTCCCGCCACGCCACCTACGGCTTTCTGGCCAAATCCGCCTCCGCGCTTCCCGTTCCGGAAGACGTTCCGCTCAAGCCGCCCAGCGAATTTACGCTCATTGGAAAACCCACGCGCCGCTTGGACACTCCCTCCAAAGTCAACGGCACCGCGCAATTCGGTCTCGACGTTTCCTTGCCCGGAATGCTCACCGCGGTCGTCGCCCGCGCTCCCGTTTTCGGCGGCAAAGTTGTCAGCTTCGATCCCGCCGAAGCCCTTGCCGTTCCCGGCGTGAAGTCCGTGGTTCAAATCCCTAGTGGCGTCGCCGTCATCGCCGATCGTTTCTGGCCCGCGAAGCTCGGCCGCGAAAAACTCAAAATCACCTGGGACGATGGAGAAAACGCGAGCCTTTCGACGCCCGCGATGCTCGAAGACTTTTCCCAGCAATCCACTTCCCCCGGAGACATCGCCCGAAAAACCGGCGATCCCGTTTCCGCGCTCAATTCCGCCGCAAAAAAGATCAGCGCCACGTATGCCGTTCCCTATCTGGCGCACGCCTGCATGGAGCCGCTCAATTGCGTCGTCGATCTTCGCGCGGATAGTTGCGAAATCTGGACCGGCTCGCAGTTTGAAACCGTCGATCGCGCCAGCGCCGCCCAGGTCGCCGGACTTCCCCCGGAGAAAGTCCAGCTTCACACCACGCTTCTCGGCGGCGGTTTTGGGCGCCGCGCCAATCCTGCTTCCGACTTTGTCGTCGAAGCCACTCACGTCGCCAGAGCAGCGAAAGCTCCCGTCAAAGTGATTTGGACCCGCGAAGACGATACACGCGGCGGCTGGTATCGCCCCATGTGGTTCGATCGCTTTGCGACCGGCGTGGACGCCGAAGGCAATCCGGTCGCCTGGACGCACACCATCGTCGGCCAATCCATCATGGCGGGAACTCCCTTCGCGTCGTTCACCATCAAAGATGGTGTCGATTCCACCTCCGTCGAAGGCGCCGCGGACATTCTTTACGGCATTCCCAACCTTCAGGTGGATTTGCACTCGCCCAAAATCGGTGTTCCCGTGCAGTGGTGGCGCTCCGTTGGCCACTCGCACACCGGCTTTTCCGTCGAAGCCTTCTTCGATGAGGTCGCTCACCTCGGCGGCAAGGATCCCTACCATTTGCGGCGAAAACTCTTGAGTCAGCAGCCGCGCATGCTCGCCGTTCTCGATCTCGTCGCTGAAAAATCCGGCTGGGGCAAACCTCTTCCGCATGGAATCGGCCGCGGCATCGCCACGCATTTTTCGTTCGATAGCTATGTGGCGCAGGTTGTCGAAGCGTCCGTGGACAAGGCCGGTTCCGTGCGCGTGCATCGCATCTTTTGCGCCGTGGATTGCGGCACAGTCGTGAATCCGGACACGGTCAAAGCCCAGATGGAAGGCGGCATCATCTTCGGCCTCACCGCGGCTCTGAAAACCGAGATCACCCTCGAAAAGGGCCGCATCCAGCAAAGCAATTTTCATGACTATCCCATGGTCCGCATTTTCGAATCGCCCAGCATTGAGGTTCACATCGTTCCCAGCAGCGAAAAACCCACGGGCATCGGCGAACCCAGCGTGCCTCCGGTTGCTCCCGCTCTCGCGAACGCCATTTTTGCCGCGACCGGCAAACGCGTCCGCCGTCTGCCGATTCGTTCCGACGACCTAGCGGAAGAAAAAGGAACACCGTCATGAGCGCACTCCGCATGAAATCCGGCAGCAGCCATTCCAATCGCACCCGATCCACCAGAATCCGTTCCACTAGCAACCGCTCCGGCAGCAACCGTTCGAGCGTCACCTCGATCCTCGTCGCCGCCACCGCATTTTCTCTGGCGGTCTGCCTCTCGCTCTCCGCGCGCAACAATTCCTCCAATGCTTCCTCGCCTGCAGCCCGGAACGACCCGTCGAATGCGGCCTCGAACGCGGTCTTGATCCCGGCTTCGCATGCAACTTTGAGCAACGCTCCGTACGCGCCCAAGCCCGATGCCGCCGCGTCGCAAGCTGCGTTCTTGCAGGTCTACAAAGTTTTTACTTCGCCGCGCTGCCAGAATTGTCATCCCGCCGGCGACGCTCCCCTCCAGGGCGACGACAGCCACGTTCACATTCAATACGTCAAGCGCGGCATCGACGGTCACGGTGCTCCCGCGATGCGTTGCAACACCTGCCACCAGGATCACAATTTGCCCGGCGCCCACATGCCTCCCGGCAATCCGAGATGGTCGCTGCCGACTCCCGAACTCAAAATGGTTTTCGTCGGGCGCTCTCCGGCGGCGCTCTGCATGCAATTGAAAGATCGCAAACAGAATGGCAATCGCTCGCTCGAACAGCTCTATGATCACGTGGCTCACGATGAGCTCGTCGGCTGGGGCTGGAACCCCGGCGATGGCCGAACGCTTCCGCCGCTCACTCGAGAAGAAGCGTCCCGCGAAATGCGCATTTGGATCGAAGGCGGCGCCGCCTGCCCGAACTAGTGAAGATTTTGAGGTTCTTCGGGAAACCTCCTGATGATAGGGTGTAATCGATGTTTGGTCGTGCATTCCATCCTCAAGGAGAGTACGCATGAAACGTGCTTTGGCTCTGCTGGTTGCGTTAGCCTTTGCCCCGATTGCTCCGCCGATGGCGCAAGAGGCGCAAAAACCGGAACTGGCAAAAATTTCGCTGAAAGTCGGTGACGCCGCTCCAGACTTCACGCTTCTCAGCGATCAATGGAAAACCGTAAAGCTCAGCGATTACCGCGGCAAGCAGAACGTCTTTCTTGCCGTGTACGTGCTGGCTTTCACCGGAGGTTGAACGAAACAGCTTCAGGCGGTCCAGGCTGGAATCGCCTCGGGCAAGATCGACACCTCCGATACCGCAGTTTTCGGCATTAGCATGGACAGTCCCGCCGCGAATAACGCTTTCGCCAAACAAATCAACGTTACGTTCCCGCTGCTCAGCGACATGAACCACAAGATGCTGACGGAATACGGCATCCTGAAGGGCTACAACGTACAAAATCAAACGTACGAGTGGGCGCAGCGCGCGAACATCGTCATCGATAAGCAGGGCATCATTCGCCATATCGAAGAAGGCGACAGCGCCGTCAATCCCAACAACGCAGAGTCGGTGTGCATCGACCTCCATAAAAAGGACACGGCAAAATAAATCCTTGGCGGAAGCCTGGCTCGAGCCGCGCGATTTTTCGTAGCGCGGCTCGAGGCTCTTTCTGTACGCGGTTCTCGCGGCCCGGCTTTTCTCCTCTCGATCCTTCGCGGATTGGCCTCTCGCGGGAAGGGGCTTCCTCCTCTTTGCCGGCTTGCAAAGCACTTCAACCGTGTTCGGCGCACGCTTCATTCGGGCCTCACATACAGAGCGCGGTACCTGCGCGACGGCGGTTCTTCGGCGTCGAAAAATTCGTCGAAGCTTTCCTCGGTCAGGCCAGCGCGAAGAAACTCGTTCAACTCGGAACGGAGCAAGGGCCAGGGCAATTGGCCTTCCGGTTCGTGCGGCTCGCGTCCCCTGGCGATGACCAGCAGCTTGCCGCGAGGGCGGACGAAAGCGGCGATATTCTGAATGGCTTGCGAGCGAACGCTGCCGGGCAGCGCCTGGATGGTATTGGCCTCGAAAACGAAATCAAAATTCCATTTCCACTCCGGCGGCGGCTCGAAAAGGTTCGCGGCGCGAAATTCGACGCCGCTTTTAAGAAAGCGGTTTTTCGCCTGGCGAATCGCGGTCTCGGAAATGTCAAACGCGGAGGTACGGTAGCCCCACTCGGCCAATTGGCCTGCGTCGTCACCTAAACCGCAGCCAACCACAAGAGAGGTCTTGCCTTCGGTCCTTTGCGGGTGCGCGCGCCAAAATTCGAGCAGGTGCGAATTGCCGCGCCTATCCGCCCAAGGCACGACGCTCTTGCCGGCTTCGCCTTCCTTATAGAGTTGCTCGAACCATCCGGCTGGATCGCCTTTTTTGATGTATTGCTCCGCTAACTCCCGCGCTCTGGCTCGATCTCCCGGCATTGGTGTCCTCACCTTCGTGGCGTGACGAGAATATCCTAGCATTTGGCTCGGCCGAGCGAAGGGGAGCCGCCGCTTGCGAAATCGGCCGGCTCGCCGCGGCGCAGGGAATTTAACCGCGATTTCACTAGTTATGAGTTGGGCGAATCGCGAACCAGAAGGATGCAATCCGTCGTACCATCGTAAGAAGCAAGGGATCATCCGGAGGACACTCCTTGGGTTCTGAACGCCGCCGCACGCCAAGATATACATTTATCGCCAGCGCCGAACTTATTGAGGAATCGTCGGAGGTGCGGATTGCGACGCGGGTGAGCGAGCTGAGCATGAACGGTTGCTATCTGGATATGATGAATCCGTTTCCGTTGGGAACGCTGGTGCTGGTGAAGATTTCCGCGGGCGACGCCTACTTTCAGGCCAGGTCGAAAATCGTTTACGCGCAGACCAACATGGGAGCGGGAGTGTCGTTCCTCGAAGTCGAAGCGGAGTACCAGCCGGTGCTGGAGCGGTGGCTGGAGGAAGCGGGGCGAGGGAAGCAAAACCGGGTGGGGTGAGCCGGGGCGATAGACTTTTTCGGACTGCCGAGTGTTTTTCTTCAGGATTAGTTCCTTCCTTTTGAACGAGTTCCTTTCTTTTGATGGAAATGTTGCAGGTGGAGCTGTTGGTTGAGGCGGTGTGTCCGTTGCGGAACGGGATTTGTTCGCGGGTTTTGGGATGGGTGTGCCTGGATGCGATAGGGACGGTTCGGACGGGGTAGGAGCGACCTTCCCGAGATGGGGCACAGCATGCTGCGCCCCTACAACGGAGAGGAGAGAGTTGGCGGCGGTGGTGTCGGGTGGCGTCATTAGTGGGGTACTCGTCAGTGGGGATATTCACTGGCGGGACGGGGAGCGTCGAAGATGATCTTGGGGGGTGCCTCGTTTTCCTCTCTTTTCTCTTCCTCTTCTTCTTTGCGGAAGGCGGAGAGGGTGCGGATGAGCTGATTGGTGATATAGGCGAGGACGGCGGCGCGGCGAGTGGAGATGCGGTTCTTGAGGACGAGGATGGCGGGCTAAAAATAGGGGGCGGGGGCCTTGACGGGGGAAGGGGAGGCGGCGGGCGGCTGAGATGTTCTTCCACGGATTTGTTGGAGGCTGAGATCCGCGCGGCCTTCGACGACGAGGTAGAAGCGGTCCGCCGGAACGTCATGAAAGACCTGGTGCAGGCCGCTTGGCCAAGAGACTTCGACGGTCGAAGCCTGGGTGCTATCTCCGAGGCCGAAATTGGCGCGGAGGTCGCTCTGCGAAAGATAGCTTCCGCCGCCGGCGATTTCGCGAATCTGGGAGATTTTTCCGGCGGTGAGGCGGATCCTGGCTCCCAGGGCGTCATGATTGCTCTTGGTGCCGACGAGTTGAAAATTGACGAAGTGATTTTTGTGGCTGCCGGTATTGTGGAGGAGCGTGGGAGGATCACCGTTGTTGGCGACAACGATGTCGATGTAGCCGTCGTTCTCGAAATCGGCGAAAGCGGCGCCGCGGGCCGCGCGAGGAGGAAGACAGGCTAGGCCAGCGGCTGCGGAGACATCCTGGAATTTTCCGTTACGCTCATTGTGGAAGAGGGTGTTGCGCTGTTTGTAGTGGGTCTCCGGAGAGACTTGTTCGATTTCCGGATAGACATGGCCGTTGGCAATGAAGAGATCGAGCCAGCCGTCGTTGTCATAGTCAAGGAAACCGCCGCCAAAGCTGAGGACGTAGCGAGTGGGAATGGTGATTCCGGCTTCATTGCTGACTTCATCGAAAAAGCCCTTGCCGGAGTTGTGCCAAAGGTGGTCGGAGTTGTCCTGAAAGTCGGAGATGTAGAGATCGAGCCAACCGTCGTTATCGTAATCGCCAAGGGAAATACACATGGCAGCCATGGTTTGGCCGAGGGAGTTGTAGGCCATTCCGGCGATCTGACCGGTTTCCTGGAATTTACCATTGTGGAGGTTCTGGAAAAGGAAGGCGGGAAGGCCGTCATTGGCGACGAAGAGATCGGGCCAGCCGTCGTTGTCGTAATCGGCGGCGCCAACGGCCAAATTTTTGCCGCCGGGCTGAAGGACATGAGAGGGAACGGAAACGTTGGTGAAGGTGCCGTTGCCATTGTTGTGATAGAGAGCGTTGGGACTGCCAGGGTAGGCACTGGGAGGACAACTGGAGAGGACGGTTCCAATATTGCAATACCGCCTGCTATTTGGGCCGAAAGCGACATAGCTGCCGATGTAGAGGTCGAGGAAGCCGTCGCGGTCATAGTCAAAGAAAACGGCGCCGGAATGAATGGGGCCAGACTCGAGGCCAGCGACGCCGGCCTTGGCGGTGACGTCGGTGAAGGTGCCGTCGCCATTGTTGTGGTAGAGGACGTTGCTGCCGTATTGCGTGACGAGAAGATCGGGAAAACCGTCGTTGTCGTAGTCGCCCCAGGCGCAGCCGAGGCCATAACCAGTGCCGGGAACTCCGGCGTGGTCGGTAACATCGGTGAAGGTGCCATCACCGTTGTTGCGATAGAGGGCGTTTTTGGCGGGGATGCCGCGGCCGTAGCGGTCGCGGCCGTTGACAAAATAAATATCCTGCCAGCCGTCGCGGTCGAAGTCCGCAACGCAGACGCCGGGGCCAAATTCCTCGAGATTGATGGAGACGCCCTGATTGCCTTTGAAGTGGACGAACTTGATGCCGGAGGATTGGGTGACATCGGAGAACAGAGGCGGAGAGGGGAGCTCGCTTTGCGCGCCAAGGCGGAGAGCAAAGAAGAGCAAGAGGAGGGCAAGCAGAAAACGAACGATCCCCGGCAGAGGGGATTGGGCGGGAGAACGAAGAAGGGATAGCCAGAGCTTCATTAGGGCTTTGATTCGAGTGAGCCGTAGCGACGAAAGCTCCCTACACCTCGTGCACATCGTTCCGTCGCCCAAAGTACGGGAGTAGCAGGCGCTTGGTGGAGTGCGGCGGATGACGAGCCAGCGACGGACGGAATGATTTAGCCCGAGAACAGAGGAAATGACAACCCCTTTCCTGGAAGAGGTTGAGGCGGAAGGAGGATGCGAGCCCAAGCAAAAGAGCGGATCGTGGAAAAGGGAAATGGCCGCGGCAGGCGCGGTTGCGGATTGATTGGGAAGTGTTCGAGTGACCATGGAGAAGAGCGATAGCGAAGGTGGTCAACGGCCTGTACTCAATCTGTACGCATGTCCGATAGCCGGAGAGTGAGCGGCGGGATAGGCTGCGTCATCGATTGGGCTATCGATACGGGCACCCTCTCCCCGGGAAGCGAGTAGCTCAGGTAAAGAAGGATCCTATCCAGGGAGGGAAGCAATGAAAAAACGCTTTGCGTTTGGATTGATAGCAGCGATGACGGCGTTCACCTCGGCGGCCATACCACAAACTTCGGGGACGAATCTGGTGATGGGCGCGCACTGGGACAACAACAGCAGCATTCAGGGAACGGTGACACTCGGGCTGGTGAATAGTTCGGGGCCGGATACGGTGATCGCGACGGAAACCCTTTCGAAGGGCTCGGCGAATATCACGGAGGCGCTGGCGGCGAATGCGGTGTACAACGTGACGCTGGTGTCCTCGACTGGAACACAGTTAATCAAGTTTCCCATCACTACAGCCTTGATCAATCCGAGCAATTTGCAGAGAGCGGAAATCGATGTTGTTTGCCATGCTTCGGATAATTCGCTGGCGTCGGCGCGGATCGATGTGTCGATGACGTTCTAGATTGAGGTGTGGGCGCGGCTTGGTGGCTTGCATTGAGCCGCAGACGGTGGCCGAGCAGGTTGCCGAAGAAGATTGACGAGTAAGAAGAGCGGGCGCGCCATCCGAATTTTAAAAATAGGCAGCATCCGCATAGAAACCATAAACATCTGAGAGGAGGTTGTAAAGGATTTTCGCCGAGTGCTTGTGTAGGCCTGGCAAAGATCTCACAAAAAACTGCAGCTGGGAGGAATAAATGCAAGGTGTAAAGAATGTGGTACTGGTTCATGGTGCATGGGCGGACGGCTCGAGCTGGTCGAAGCTGATTCCACTGCTGCGAGCAAAGGGGTTGCACGCGGTAGCGGTGCAGAATCCTTTGAGTTCCGTGGCCGAGGACGTGGCATCGACGAACCGGCTGGTCAACGCGCAGGATGGCCCAGTGCTGCTAGTCGGACACTCGTATGGTGGCGCCGTCATTACGGAGGCAGGGAACAACCCGAAGGTGGCGGGGCTCGTGTATATAGCGGCATTCGCTCCCGACGAGGGAGAAACGTTGGGGGGAATGGCGCAGAGGTTCCCGACCGCACCGCTCTTTGCCGACCTCCAGCCGATCGAAAATGGCTACCTGATGCTGACGGAGAAGGGCGTGAGGGAGAGCTTCGCGCAGGATCTTTCCGCTGAGGAACAAAGTCTTGTGTATGCGGTGCAAGGCGCGACGCAAAGCGCGGTGCTGGGAACGCCGATCAAGAAGGCGGCCTGGCACTCGAAGCCGAGCTGGTTTGTGATTGCATCGAACGACCGGGCAATTTCGCCGGAACAGGAACTGAGCACGGCGAACAGGATGGGAGCGAAGACGTTGACGCTGGCGAGCAGCCATTTGGCGATGCTTTCGCAGCCGCAGAAGGTGGCGGCCTTCGTTGTGGAGGCAGCGGGGTCGATCGGAGGAACCGCGGCAGCAGCGGGAAAGAGCGCGTAAGAGGTCCGCTCGCTTTGTGGAGGCGGCGTGCTCGGAAGAGCCGCGGGACCGCGGGTACAAGGCGATTGGCAGAGAGAAAGCAGAAGCGATTCCGCGGCTCCTGCGTGGGTTGCCTGACAGGAGTGTTAGGACAGTGAGCCAAGCAATGCGGCGATGGCATTGAGTCAACGGGGACGGAATTTAGGGAGGCGCTTCTTGAAACTATCGGGTTAGCTCGAAGAACGTAAGATACGGACATCGAGAGCTGGAGGGGCAGGCTCACGGGCCAGCGGAGGGACGCCATATATCGTGGTACGATATATGTACTGAAAATGCGAGCGATTTCGTTTCTTCGACGAGCGGCTACGGATGGATGACGGCAAAATCTCCCGAGCTTCGACAACGGGCGGGCTGCCGGTCGATACTTCGTTAGCGCCGGCGTTGCAGGCGGCTCGCTCGCCGGTGCAAATTCCGCTGGTCAGCCTGCGCACCGTTTATATCAGCGGCGTATCGATTCTGGTCGCGGGCGCGGCGGCTGTCGTGGCGCGGCTGCTCACGGCGCTCATCGGCCTAATCACCAATCTCTCCTTTTACGGGCGGTTTTCGTTTCACTTCAGTTCCCCCGCGGGAAACCATCTGGGCGCGTACGTTATCGTTGTTCCGGTGATCGGCGGATTGATCGTAGGCGTGATGGCGCGCTTCGGTTCGGAAGCCATCCGCGGGCATGGCATTCCTGAAGCGATGGAGCAGGTTCTTTTCGGCGAGAGCCGCATTCCGCCGCGGCTGACGTTTTTGAAGCCGCTTTCCGCCGCCGTGGCCATCGGAACGGGCGGACCGTTCGGCGCCGAAGGCCCGATCATCGCGACCGGCGGAGCGTTGGGTTCGCTCGTCGGCCAGATTCTGAAGATTACCGCGGACGAACGCAAAACGCTGCTAGCGGCGGGAGCAGCGGCGGGAATGGCGGCCACGTTCGGCACCCCGGTCTCCGCCGTTCTGCTGGCCATCGAACTCCTGCTCTTTGAATACCGGCCGCGCTCGATAATTCCCGTCGCGCTTGCGTGCGCCACGGCGCAAGCGGTGCGGCTCTCGTTCGTTGGGGCGGCTCCGATGTTTGCGATGCAGGGCATCGCTCAGCCGGGCGGATATGCGTTGAGCGTGTATGTTCTCATCGGCGCGATTGTGGGAGTGGCGGCGGTGCTCGCAACTCGGGCCGTTTACGGAGTGGAGGACGCGTTCGAGCGTTTGCCCATCCACTGGATGTGGTGGCCGGCGATCGGCGCCGTCGCCGTCGGAGTGATCGGATATTTCGCGCCACACACGATGGGAGTGGGTTACGACAACATTGAAAACATCGTGAACGGACACATCCTGGGAAGGGCGCTGATTTTTCTGTTCGTGTTGAAATTCGTGTCGTGGGCTATTTCGCTGGGCAGCGGAACTTCCGGGGGAACGCTCGCGCCGTTGTTCACAATCGGCGGCGGACTGGGCTCGGTCCTCGGAGCTGGGGCGCTCTGGGTTTTTCCGGGGCTCGGCGTGGATATCCGAGTGGCGGCGCTGGTGGGAATGGCTGCCATGTTTGCGGGGGCTTCGCGGGCGCTGCTGGCTTCGGTGGTCTTCGCGTTTGAAGCCACGCACCAGCCGCTCAGTCTCTTGCCGTTGCTCGGAGGGTGCACTGCGGCGTTTCTGATTTCTTCGCTGATGATGCGCAATACGATCATGACGGAAAAAATCGCGCGTCGCGGCGCACGCGTGCTGGCGGAATACTCGACCGATTTTCTTGACCAAGTTCTCGTCAAGACCGCCGCGACACGAGACGTCGTGGCGCTTGCCGCGGACGACAGCTTGGTCAAAGTGCGGGCATGGTTCGCGTCGCATGCGGCGGGGACGGAACATCAGGGCTTCCCGGTTCTTGATGGGGAAGGAAATTTCTTGGGCGCCGTCACCCGGCGAGAGATTTTTGACGCCGCGGAGCCGGAAACTTCGCCGCTGCGAAAAATTCTCAGGGGATCTCCGGCGATCGTCTTCGAGGACAACTCACTTCGCGAAGCCGCAGACCACATTGTTGTAGAAAACGTGGGCCGGCTGGCCGTGGTCGCTCGCGACAATCCGCGCAAGGTGACCGGCTGGCTCACGCGGAGCGACATCCTCTCGGCGCACCGGCAGAGGCTGAAGGACTCTTCGGTCTCGAATCGCGAGATCAGGATTTGATGGATTCCTGGGAGTCGCAGGCCGGAGCCGGCGGCCAAGGCGGCGATGGCATTGACTGAACGGGGAACGGAATCTAGACTGACGTTATGGAAGTGCGGTTCACGCCGGAGGAGGAAGAGCGGCTTACGAAAGTGGCCGAGCAGGAAGGCGTGCACCCGGAAGAGTTGGTCAAGGATGCGGCGCTGCGGGTGCTGGAAGAGGACGCGCGCTTTCGGGCAGGAGTACGAAAGGGAATCGAGCAAGCTGACCGCGGCGAATTGATCGAGGAAGAGGAAATGGACGTTCGCGTGAAGCGCATGCTCCAGCCTTGATGCGGATTCGCTGGACGCATGCCGCGGCAGACGACCTGGAACACATCAAGAATTATCTCACCGAGCATTATCCTCAGTTTGCGCAATCCACTGTACTCGAGCTTTACGAAACCATTCGTTCTTTGAAGACTTCTCCGCGTCGGGGACGGATAGGGAGAGAAGAGGGAACTCGCGAGCTGGTGTTGGCGCGCCTGCCGTACATCGTGGCGTATCGAATCAAGGAACAGGGCGGCAGCGAGCCGACCGTTGAGGTACTGCACATCTATCATGGCGCGCAGGATCGTTCGTAAGAGGGCGCTGCGCGTTTCCCACCGTGATGAAAAAGCGGCAAACCTATTTTTAGGACGGGCCCCAGATTTCGGCGAGGGTGCGCTGGAAATTGGCGCCGAGGACTTTCTCAATGGTGGAGGAGGGCTGTCCGCGGCGGGCTAGTTCTTCGGCGATGAGTTGCATGTGATCGGGACCGTTGAGATCGGGGACGTAGGGGAAACGGTCTTCGCCGGGAGCGCCGATGTGGAGTTGTTTGCGGCGGGCGATGTCGGCGTCGAAATTGGAAATTTGCGCGGGGGTAAGGACGACTTTTTGGATGGAGCCATCGGAGCCGATACCGACGTGATCGGCGCCGCAGACGTTTATGGCGTGAAGAAGATGAGCGAGGACTTGTTCGTGCGTGGGGACGGTGGGAGAGGCGACGAGATAGGGCATTAAGTAGACGCCGAAATAGCCGCCGCGATCGGCGAGGGATTTGAGAATGTCGTCAGGCTTGTTGCGGGGGTGGGCGTAGACGGCGGCGCAGCCGGAATGAGTGATCAGGACGGGCTTTGCGGAGGCAGCGATGCCTTCGGACGTGGTGCGATAGCCGCTGTGGCTGAGATCGACGGCGACGCCGAGTTCATTCATTTTCTGGACCGCGGCGATGCCGGCTTTGCTGAGACCGGCGTTGCCGGGCTCGAGGCAGCCGTCACCGAAAAGGCTGCGGTTGTTGTAGGTAAGCTGCATGATGCGGACGCCGAGCTTGCGAAAGAGATCGATGCGTTCGGGATTTGCGTCGAAAAAATCCGGGTACTGAAAACCGAGAAGAAGGCCGAGTTTCTTGTCGCGTTTGGCGGCGGCGATTTCGGAGTGTTCGCGGACGATGGTGAAGGTCGCTGGGAAATTTTCGACGAGAGATTCGAGGATGGCGAGGTTATCGAGGGTGCCTTCGAAGGTGCGCTCGGAAATGGTGCAGTTGACGGCGGTGATGCCGGACTGGCGGATGACGGCGACCAAATCGGGGTTGGGGGAAGAGAGGAATTCGGTGAAGGGGCTGCAAAGAGAATCGATGACGATGGAGCGCTGGTAGAGATCGGCGATATTGGGAATGTCGGCGGAAACGGAGGGAAGCGTTTGCGCGAAGAGCTGCGGCGCGAGGAGGGCCGAGACGGACAGCTTGAGGAAAGAGGAATGAAATTCGCGGCGGTTCAAAGAGCGGGGCCTCCGGGCGACGATTGGGAGACAGAGTATACAACGGGGATGCGCGAGGTTCGAACGGAGAAGTGGCGCGGCGGATGAGATGGCGAGGCGCGAAGGATCAGTTGGCGACGGTGAGTTCGACGATGGTGGAGGGGGTGATGCGCTGGCCGGGGAGGGGAGATTGGTCGATGACGGCGGAATGGGGCCATTGGGGCGCGGAGAGATAATTGATTTTGCTGTGCAGGCCGGCCAGTTCGAGGCGCTGAAGGACGTCGGGCTCTTTCAAGCCGACGAGGTGAGGCATGACGAAAGCGGGTTCGCGCGGGCCGGCGGAGACGAGGACATCGACGCGCGGCGTGGCGGCGCCGGCGCCGGGGCGGGGCGTTTGGATGATGACGGTGTCGGCAGGCTCATCGGGCATGGTGATGCCAGAGACTTCACCGACTTGCAGGCCGGCGCGAAGCAGCTCGATGCGCGAGGCGCGAAGAGAATTTCCTTCAAGGAGAGGAATCTGCAACTGGCGCTGGCCGAGGCTGAGAATGACGTTGGCCTGCTGCGAGACTTTCATGAGCATGCCCGGAGGAGGGCTTTGGCGGACGACGACATTGATGGGGAGGTCGCTGTAAATGCGGTCGGCGACGCGGAGGATGAGGCCGCGCGAGCGGAGCAAGCCGTTGGCGGAGGCGACGTTTTTGCCGACTAGGTTGGGCATATTGACTTCGCGGCCGTGAATGGCGATGCGCATGGCGGTGATAGCGCTGAGAAAAGCGGCAGAAGCTAGGATGAAGACAAGGAGGGCCATGCGGGTGACCCATTCGAGGCGTTCGCGGAGCGTCATAGAGTGGACCGGTATCGAGCTCTAAGGACAAGTGTAAAACCGCAAGCCGCGCTGCGGAAAGGCTTTTTAGTTTGTGAGTGGCGGAGGAGGATAGTCGGGCAACTTGTCTTTGCTGGTGTCGGCGCGCTTGACTTCGAGTTCGTCGAAGAGAAGAGAGGGCGAGATGACCGTGGTGGGAACGCCGCCGGTACGGTTGCTGACGAGCGGGTCGTCGCCAACGGCAATGAGATCGCTGCGCAGGGAGCGGACATCCAGTTCATTGAAGACGGCGCCGCGGACGAGCTGTTCGTGGCCATCGGCATAGACGCGATACAGGAGACGCGGAGAATTACCGGGGCCGAGGGTCTCGACGCGGTAGGCATAAGGCATGCCTTGATCGGTGACCATCTGGATGAGTTTTTTTCTGAGCGCGTCGGGAGATTGCGCTTCGGTGCTTTTCAGGAGGAGAACGCCGAGATTCGGAGAAGGGAAAGAACCGGGAGCGGCGCGGCCGTGGCCATTGGAGAAGGGAAAATCACGGACGGGTTCGCGGCCAAGCAAATAGTTGTCCAGCATGCCGTTTTGAATGAGGCTGACGGATTGCGCTTTGACGCCTTCGTTGTCGACTTCATAGCTGCCGACGAGGCTGTGGCCCTGGAAGTCCTTGAGAGTGGGATCGTCGACGATGGAAAGAAACGTGGGAAGGACGCGCATTTTGTAGCTGGTGGCGAAGGCGCCGAGAGTGCGATTGGGCCGGCCGAGCTGAGGCTTGCGGCCAACGACGTTGGAGCCGACGAGCGAGGCGATCACGTCGGTGGCAGCATCGGGGGCGAAGAGAACAGGCCCGCGATATTCTTCCTCGACGATGGGAGCCTTGCGGAGAGCGACGACGGTATCGAGAGCTTCCTCGGCGTCGGCGAGGAGCTTTTCGCGCGAGGGGAGTTCTTCCTCGCGGCCGACCATCCAATAAGGATTGCGGCTAAGGCGCATGCCGTCCTGGGCCTGAGCGGAGCCATTGAATTCGAGATTGTAGGTGATCTTACCGCTGCGGGTGACGGTGCCCTCGGAATCGACGAAGTATTCGTTGATGGCGGTGAAGCGAGCGGAAGCGCTGACGGATTGGACATCGGGATACTGGCGAAAAAGATTGGTGACGTCCGCAAGAGTTTTGTTCCAGGAAGCTTCATCGATTTTGAGAGAAACGATGGGATCGAGAGCGTTGACGACGGGCGCCTTGGAGAAATCGGCAACGGGATTGGGATCGGGCGTGAAGCGCTTCATATCCGCTTCTTTTTCGGCGAGGGCTTCGCCGGCGGCTTTGTAGGCTTCGTCGGTGGAGAGCCAGATTTGGTGGCGAAGAGCGATGGGGTCATTGTCGAGCGGGAGAATGTTGGTTTCGCCCATGCCCTGGCCGTAGTAGCTGTCCTGTTTATAGTCGCCGACGCGGACGACAACGCGAAGGATGCGGATTCGAACCCGCTGGCTTTCGCGGAGAGCGCCGAAGGCGGCTTCGGCGTCGTAGTCATCGACGTCATTGACGCGATATTCGATGTAATAGGGAGCGGGGACCTGATCGATCTTGAGCTGGGCTTTGGAGCGATCGAGTTCGGTGAGAAGGGCGTCGAGAAGAGGATCGCCGCCCGCGGCAGGATGGGGCACGGCCGCGGGAGAGGCGTTGAGTTTTGCGAATGAGTTGTTCGGGCCAGATTTGTGCGTGGCTGCGTGCAGATTCGCGACGCAGAAGAGAAGCGAAGCGGCTAAGAGAGTTCCGAGCAGAGCGCGACGAATTTTCATGGCTTCACCGCCGGAGTGGTTTGCGTGGCATTCGCAGCTGTTTTGATTGGTGCGTTATTTTCGAAGCCGGGCGGAGGCAAGATTGGCGGCCGGTCGTGAGAATGCTGGCGCTTCTGGACTTCCATTTCCGAGAAAAGCATGGCCGGAGCTACGGCTGAGACGGGTACCTGGCCGCTTTCGGCGCCGCAGATACCATTGAAGACGTGCTGCTTATCGCCGGTTAAGACAATGCGGGTGAGAGCAGCGAGCGGAGTCCCTACGATGTCCACGCCACGGACGAGTTCGTCGGGGCGGCCATCGGCGTAAACCTTATAGACGATCACGGGAAGAACCTGGAACGCTTGCGGGAGAGAGCGAGTGGTGAGCGTGAACCCGCCCTGGATGTCGTCGAAGTAGAGGCCATAGGGCTTATTTTGTTTTTTGATTTCGTCGATGAGCTTCTGGCGGAGCTCGGATTCCGGAACGCTTTGCGTGGAAGTGACGATCAGATTGCCCTGGCGTCCGGTGGGCATGAGCCCGGGTTGATCGCGGCCGTGGCCATTGGACTGGCTAAAACCTTTGATGGGCATGCGGGACATCAAGAAATTCTCAAGCACGCCATTTTGGATGACTTCGACGCGCTGGGCAGGAACGCCTTCGTTATCGAAAGCGTATGAACCAGCGAGCTTGATGCCGTCCAGTTCGTGGATGGTGGGGTCATCGGCGACGCTGAGGAATTTCGGAAGAACTTCCTGGCCGACTTTTTTGGTGAACGTTTGGCCTTCGTCCTCATCGCGCTGGCGATGGCCTTCGAGACGGTGGCCGAGGACTTCATGGAAGAAGACGGCGGCGGCGCGGCCGCTGAGGAGAGCGGGGCCGTCGTAGGGTTCGGCGACGGGAGCGGCCCTGAGAGCTTTCAGGTCATCCGCCATTTTGACGATTTTGGCGGAGAGATCGGCTTCGCTGGGAAGGCCTTCGGCGGAGGGAGCCTGGAACGTTTCGACGCGGAGGAGCTCCATGCCGTCGTCGGCGCGGGTTTGCGCTTCCATGACGAGGCGCGTGCTGAAGCTGGGAGTTTCAAGAGCGGTGCCTTCGCTGGAGACCATGCGGTCGTTGGAATCTTCCACCTGGAGGACGACGGTAGCAAAATAGACGTCGGGATATTTGCGGAAATTGGCGGAGAGGCGGCGAATTTCATCGCTCCACGCAGCGCGATCGAAGGAAGGCGGAGCGGCGGGAGAGGCCAGATGGACTTGGGGCGCTTCCTTCGAAAAATCGGGGGACTTGTCTTCCTCTTCGGCGCGAACCGCGGTGTTGGTCTTGACGTTCAGAAAGGCAGGAGCGGCGCGCTTGTATTCGCGGTCCGTCAATTCCCAGAGGACGCGGGCGATGGCGTCCTGGTCGTTGCCGAGAGGGAGAGTGCCGGAAGTCATGCCGGTGTAGCGATTCTCGCCGTGGGTGTTGTCGAGAGCGGGAGAGCCGACGCGCATGGTGACGTCGGCGCGGCGGCGTTGAACAGAAGCATCCGTGAGAAGGCTGCCGTAGGCGCCGACGAGAACGACAACGTTTTCGTCATAGACGGTGTAGCTCATGAAATAAGGACGTGAATCGGTTTTGCCGAGATCCGTGGCGGCGCGGGTGAGTTCGGATTGCATGACGCGCATGACAGGATCTTCCGCGAGCTTTGGATTAGGCTTGGCGGCAGCGCCAGCTGCTGCAGGCGAAGGCGCGGCAGCGGCGGCTAGAGGGAATGCGGCGAGCTGTGCGGCGAGCGCCCAGCTCGCGGCAATACGAAGAAATTGGCTGGCGCGGGCAGACAGATTTCCGCGCACACGGAATGATTCCGAAATGTTCATGTAGTGTGAACTCCTGGGGCCAATCGCGCTTTCATGAGTGGGTCAATTTGTGAGTATGCCTGAGCGCGTGGCGGCACGCAAACTAAGGTTGTCCGAAGCGTTCACCCGGAAGCAATCGGGCGCCATTGGCAAACTCCAAGGCGGAAACCTGTTTGCGGTCTTGGAGTTTGACTGCCAGGAGGCGCAAATAGGTTGTGCCGCCGCAGGCGACGAAGAGAGAATTGCGGCCGGCCCGCAGAGAACCGGGAAGGGCGTCCTGAGGTTGAGGCGGGATTTGATCGGCGGAGGGAACAGACGCCGGCTCGCCCCAGATATGGCACGTTTGGCCGCGGAAGGAAGTGTACGCGCCGGGCCAGGGAGCGAAGCCGCGAATGCGATTGAAGATTTCGGGAGCGGTGAGAGACCAGTCGATGAGGCCGTCTTCGCGCTTAAGCATGGGCGCGCTTGAGGCTTGTGCGTGATCTTGGGCGCGCGGAAGGATGGTTCCCGCGGCGATGCCGCGAAGCGTTTCGGCCATGAGCGGAGCGCCCAGCTCGGAC
Source organism: uncultured Acidobacteriota bacterium (assembly GCA_963715795.1). Lineage (GTDB taxonomy): Bacteria > Acidobacteriota > Terriglobia > Acidiferrales > UBA7541 > Acidiferrum. The sequence continues at coordinate 636,870 of OY970275.1, forward strand.
ATGCGCGCGGCGAGTTCGGGAGCAGTTTCTGTAGGGTCGATTTCCACTTGTTTCTGCAGCAACATTTCGCCGGTGTCCATTCCCGCGTCTATGCGCATCGAGGTGACGCCGGTTTTGGTTTCGCCGTGGACGATGGCCCAGTTGATGGGAGCGGCGCCGCGATATTTCGGGAGAAGAGAGGCGTGAAGGTTGATCCAACCCAGTTTGGGGATGGGCAGAAGGCGCGCGGGAATGATTTGGCCGTAGGCGATGATGACGATGGCGTCGGGCGCGAGCGATTGCAGGAGAGTTTGTGCTTCGGGGGCGCGGATTTTTTCTGGTTGATGCACGGGGATGCCGGTGGCCTGGGCGGTTTCTTTTACGGGAGAGAAAGAGACTTCGTGGCCGCGGCCACGGGGGCGGTCGGGTTGGGTGATTATGGAGACGATTTCAAAATCGGTTTGGGCGAGGAGATGCTGGAGGGTGGGGACGGCGAATTGGGGAGTGCCGCAGAAGATTAGGCGCATGGATGAAAAGCCAGGAGTTCGAACTGGGAGGTTAAGGAGATTAAGGAAGTAAAGGAAAAAACAGAGCGCGGATACGAGGATTTCGATCCGTAGGGGCAATCGCCAAAGGTCAAATGATGCGTGATCCTGCGACGCATAGTCTGATGAAGCATGATCCAATGACGCATCGTCCGAAAAAGCGGCAGCGGGGCTGCCGCACTCCACATTACCACTCGCCTTGTTTTTTGAGTTTTTTGATTTTGCGGCGGATGAGGTCGCGTTTGAGCATGCTGAGATGCTGCAGGAAAAGGATGCCGTTGAGGTGATCGATTTCGTGGCAGAAGGCGCGAGCGAGGAGGTTTTCGCCACGAATCTCGAAAGGCTCGCCCTTGGCGTTTTGCGCGCGGACGGTGACGAATTGCGGGCGCATGACGTAGCCGCGAAAACCAGGGACGGAGAGGCAGCCTTCTTCTTCGCGGACTTCGCCTTCGACATGAATAATTTCCGGATTGGCGAGAACGATTTTGGCTTCGGGATTTTTTCCGGTGGTGACGTCGACAACGGTGAGGCGGAGGCTGAGGCCGATTTGCGGAGCGGCGAGGCCGACTCCTTGCGCGGCGTACATGGAGGCGAACATGTCCTCGGTAAGCTTTTCGAGTTCGGCGTCGAACTTGGTGAGCAGAGGAGTCGGCTTTTCGAGGATGGGATCGCCGTACTTGACGATGGGATAGATTTTGCGCGCGACGGCCGGCGCCTCGGTGGACGGCGAAGCGGGATTTTTGGCCACTTCAGAAGTCGTGGATTTGTCTGGCATAGTTGTCAAAATTCCGCCGCATCTCGGAAAGGGAATCTCCTCCAAATTTTTGCAGAAAAGCATCGGCTAACACAAGAGCAACCATGGCTTCGCCGGCGACAGCGCCTGCTGGGACGACGCACCAGTCGGAACGCTCGTAAGCGGCCGAGACAGGTTCCTTGGTCACCATATCGGCGGTGTGAAGCGCCTGACGAAGGGTGGAGATGGGCTTCAAGTAGCCGCGAATGACAACGTCTTCGCCGTTGGTGATGCCGCCTTCGAGGCCTCCTGCGCGATTGCTGGAACGCCGGAAGCGATGCGCCGGTTTATCGTAGGAGATTTCGTCCTGAACTTCGCTGCCGTAGGAGCCGGCGGCGGCGACGCCCGCGCCGATCTCGACGGCTTTGACGGCTTGCACGCTCATGAGGGCTTGGGCGAGGCGGCCATCGAGCTTTTCGTCCCACTGGGCGTGGCTGCCGAGGCCGACAGGAACGTTGTGGGCGACGATTTCAAAAATGCCGCCGACGGTGTTGCCCGCTTTGAGAGCGGCATCGACCTCGGCTTTCATTTTTTCTTGCGTGGCAGGATCGACGCAGCGCAGCGGCGAATCGAGATCGGCGGTAGCAGATTGGATTTCGGGCCAGGTTGCGGCGCGTTCGAGGCGGACGTGGCCGACTTGAAGAGTGTGGCTGGCGATTTCCGTACCGAATTCGCGAAGGAGCAATTTGGCGAAGGCGCCGGCGGCGACACGAGCGGCGGTTTCGCGGGCGGAGGCGCGTTCGAGCACGTAGCGAGCGTCATGGAAATTGAATTTTTGGGAGCCGGCGAGATCGGCGTGGCCGGGACGAGGGGCGAGAAGCTTTCTTTCGTGAGACGCGGAATCGGGCGCGGCTTCGACGGGAAGAATTTTTTCCCAGTTGGCCCAGTCGCGATTTTCGATGCGAAGAGCGATGGGCGCCCCGATGGTTTGGCCGTGACGGACACCAGCAAAGATTTCGGCGCGATCTTTTTCGATTTTTTGGCGGCCGCCGCGGCCGTAGCCGAGCTGGCGGCGATGGAGCTCGTGATTGATGAAATTCAAGTCGACAGGCAAAGAGGCAGGAAGGCCGGAAACAAACGCGAGAAGCGCTTGTCCGTGCGATTCACCGGCGGTGTAGAACTTCAGCATCTGCGCGAACGGCCTCACTTACTCGGAAACTTGGAGCGGTGGAAACAAGCAGTGTAGCCGTGGATGCGGCGGGCGTCCAGCGAGTCGGAGGTCTGATGCGAGCCTTGTTTCCGATGGGATAGTTGCCGATGGAAGTGCGTAAACCAAGGAAAGAAGATTATCAACCGGACGCGAGTTCGGCTGAGTGTTTACTTGACGTGTTCCGGGAGCGCGGTTAGGCTTCGGACGCTGGATTTGCAGGGCCGAAGTTCAGCAAAACGACGGACAAAACGGGGACTCGTGGCAGACACCCCTTTCCAGGTCGCAGGTGGCGAAGGCAAGACGGAAGAGTCGTTCACCGTCACGGGAGTGGTGGTGAACGCGCTGAAAAGCGCCGTCGCGGACGTGCAAGACTACGCCGTGTTGTGCGGGCGCACGCTGTATGCCGTGTTCACGCCGCCCTACTACCTGCAAGACATTTTGCAGCAGATGGATAACATCGGGGCGGGGTCGCTGCCGATCATCCTGCTCTCGGGATTTTTTATCGGCGCAGTCATGGTGCTGCAGACGGGATCCCAGTTCACGAGGTTTGGGCAAAGCTCGCTGACCGGCGACGTGGTGGCGATCGCGCTGGTGCGGGAATTGGGACCTTCGCTGACGGGATTGCTGGTGACTGGACGCTGCGCTACGGGAATCGCGTCGGAGCTTGGGTCGATGCTGGTGACCGAACAGGTGGACGCGATGCGCGCGATGGGGACCGATCCCATCCGCAAATTGGTGGCGCCGAGAACGATCGCCACGCTTCTGACCCTGCCGCTGTTGACGGCGATGACGGATTTTATGGGCTTGATTGGCGGGTGCGTGGCCTCGGTTTTTTCGCTGCAGCTCAGCGCGATCGAGTTCTGGCGGCGGGCGATTGACGCGCTGGATTTCGCGGACCTGATGCAGGGATTTATCAAGCCGTTTTTCTTCGCGTTCATTCTTGCCACGATCGGGTGTTACAAGGGGCTGACCGTGCGCGGAGGAACGCAAGGCGTAGGCCGCGCCACGACGCAGGCGGCCGTGCTTTCTTCCGTGATGATCATCGTGGCCGACGCGTTTCTCACCAAGGTGGCGCTGTATCTCGCGGGCAAACTCTTCTAGAAACTTGCTGGGCGCAGGCGCGAAGGCGCGCGGAAGTGCAGCGCGTTTCGTGCTCGGCGCGGCGGCGGAATTGCCGCTATAATGGCGGGCACACGCCCGATGCAAAGCGCCACCACATCGAGTCCCGGATCCAATCCAGCCATCACGTTTGACAAGGTCAGAATCGGCTTCGAGGAAGGCGACATCTTGCGCGGGGTGTCGTTCAGGGTGAAGGAGCGGGAGACGCTGGTGCTCTTGGGGGAAACGGGCACGGGGAAGACACTATCGCTGAAACTCGCGGCAGGACTGCTGAGGCCTTCCGAGGGTACTATCCAAGTGCTGGGGAAGGAACTGTCGCGGATGAAGGAGAAAGACCTGCTCGAGTTTCGGCGGCACATCGGATTTGTATTTCAGGAGGGAGCGCTGTTCGATTCGATGACCGTTGGAGACAACGTGGCCTATCGCCTGCAGGAAGACGGAGTAAAGGATTCGGAGATCGAGCCGCGAGTGCTCGAGGTGCTGAAGTTCGTGGAACTCGAGCACACGGTTGACCTGTTTCCATCGGAACTGTCGGGCGGGATGAGGAGGCGCGTCTCGATCGCGCGAGCACTGATCAATCAGCCGCCTATCGTGCTGTACGATTCGCCGACGGCGGGCCTGGATCCGGTGACGTCGCAGACAATCATCACGCTGATTTTACGGCTGCGCGACGTGTATGGGGTGACGGCGCTGCTTGCGACGCAACGTTTGCAGGATGGCTTTGCCCTGGCCAACTTTCGTTTTGATCCGGCGACGAAGCGGGTGGTGCATAGCATTTCGAACGGAAACGCGGCGGCGGGAGCGAAGATGGCGGCGACGCGCTTTCTGGTTTTGCGGGAAGGCGTGGTTTATTTCGAGGGCGGGCAGGAAGAACTGGCTGGCACGAAGGACGAGTATCTGAAGCGATTTTTGGTATGAGACAGCGGAAGTCGGTACGCAGAACGAAAGGGAGGGAAAGAAAATGGCGCAGCGCAAACAACTGACGTGGACGGAACTGCGCGTGGGGCTATTCGTGCTGGTGGGGCTTTCGGTGCTGGCCGCCGGCATTTTCTATGTGACGGGGGCGGGAACGCTGGGGCCGAAATACCGGCTGGTGACATATCTTCCAGAGGTGTCAGGGCTGGCGAATGGCGCCCCAGTGCAGTTGGACGGGGTGGAAGTAGGGAACGTCGAAGCAATCAAAATCGCTCCGAGGACGCCCGGGAACATCAGCGATAAGAACCGGAACATCGAAGTCGTGATGCGTGTCGACGACCGCTATCAGAAGTATATTATGACGGATTCGGCGGCGAGCCTCGTAACGGAAGGGTTATTGGGAAATCGCTACGTCAACATCACGCGCGGAATTACAGGCGTGCCCTTGAAGGACGGGCAAGAAGTGCCCGGAACGGAAGAAAAAGCGATCAAGGAAGTGGTCGAGAGAAGCGCGGACTTGCTGGGTAATCTGCAGGCGCTCTCGGACAACGTGCAGGAGTTGCTAAACGGAGTGAAGCAAGGGAAGGGCTCGCTGGGGAAATTGCTGACGGATGATCAGGCCTACAACCATTTGAACGGCCTTCTGTCGAAGGGCGACGCGATGATGGCGGACGTTCGCGAAGGTAAGGGAACAGTAGGAAAGCTGATGACTTCGGATGAGTTGTACAACAAAGTGGATAAGGGAGTGGACAGCGTAAATGTGATTTTGACGGACGTGCGCTCGCAGAAAGGGACGATCGGGAAGCTGCTGTACGACCCGTCGCTTTATGACGAAGCGAAGCAAGCGGTAACGAATGGCAACGCCGTGATTGGCGACGTTCGCGCGGGCAAGGGCACCTTGGGCAAATTGGTGACGGACGACACACTCTACACCAAACTGAAGGAGACGACCGATAACGTGGAGACCGCGACCGCAAAACTGAACGACAACACGACCACGGTGGGCAAACTTTTTTCCGATCCGAAACTCTACGACAGCTTGACCGGACTTACGGGGGATTTGCGGCTGCTCATCGGAGACTTCCGTCAGAACCCGAAGAAATTCCTGCGGATCAAAGTGTCCGTATTCTGATGTGACTTCTGGCGCACTTTGCCAGGCACGGGCGGGGTGTGTTGTAATGACTTTGTAACAATGCGGGTTTACTCTGGTTCACCCGATCGATTCTCGCAAAGAGCTTCATGGAAAATCAGGACATCGCTCAGAAGTTGCCGCGCGCGGAAGCGGGCAAATCCACACTTCCGCAGCCGGGAAAGCCGGTGCCGAGCCGCGCCTACCCGGGCGCGCTCATCGTCGTCGAAGGCACGGATGGCTCAGGCAAGAGCACGCAGCTTTACCTGCTGAAACGCTGGCTTGAAATCGGCGGGTACCGGCTGCATTTCACGGAGTGGAATTCGTCGCCGCTGGTGAAATCCGCGACGCGCCGGGGAAAGCAGCGGCGGCTGCTTACGCCAACCACGTTTTCGCTGCTGCATGCAGCCGATTTTGCGGACCGGTGCGAACGGCAGATTATGCCGCTGCTGCAGGGCGATTATCTTGTTTTGGCCGACAGATATATTTACACAGCGTTCGCGCGGGATTCGGCCCGCGGGTGCCCGGGGCGCTGGCTGAGGAATCTTTACCGGTTTGCGCCGGTGCCAGACATCACGTTTTATTTTCGCGCGCCGCTGGATGTGGCCGTGCATCGCATCCTGAGCGGACGCCCCAAACTAAAATATTACGAAGCGGGAATGGATTTGGCGTTGTCGTACGACCGCGCAGAGAGTTTCCGGTTGTTCCAGGCGCGAATCCTCGAAGAATACGACAAGATGGTGGACTCGGATAATTTCGTGGTGCTGGACGGAACGCTTCCGGTGAACAAGCTGCAAAAACAGATGCGAGACATCGTGGCGTCCAAAATCGATTTGAAGCGCTTTGCGCCGCGGATTCCGGCTCCGGAGTGAGCATGCCCGATCAGGAAAAAGAGAAGGAAAAGGCGAGCGCGCCGACCGTCGTTCCTGCGGAAACGCCCCAAGCACCTGGCGCAGTGACGCCGCCGGTTCCGCCAGTGATGCCGCCGGCAAAAGCAGCGGCGCCTGGCGAGGATGGTGCTGCGCAATTCTTTTATGGAGAAGCTCTGGTCGGGTTTGACCCGAGCGAAATCACCGGGAACCTGATCGTGATCGAGGGGATGGACGGCTCGGGACGCTCGACGCAAATCGCCCTCCTGCAGGAATGGCTGGAGTCGGAAGGGTTCGCGGTGCAGACCAGCGGGTTGCGCCGGTCGAACCTGGTGGGGCGCGACATCGATGAGCTGCTTGCAAAAAATGCGGTGACCCGCCTGACGCTGGCGCTGATGTACGCGACGGATTTTTTTGACCAGGTGGAGCACAGGATTTTGCCGGCGCTGCGCTCCGGAACGGTGGTGCTCGCCGACCGCTTTATCTTCACGCTGGTGGCGCGCGGCGTGGTGCGGGGAATCAACCGGGATTATTTGAACGGTTTGTACGCCATGGCGCTGCGGCCGCATTTGACCTTCTGGTTGAACGTGCGGCCCGAAACGGCGTTCGCGCGCGAGTTCAAGAAGGCGCAGGCCATCAGTTATTGGGAAGCCGGGCGGGACATGTCGCTTTCGCACGACTTGTACTGGTCGTTCATCCGCTACCAAACGATGATCAAGCGCGAATTCGAAGTAATGGCCAAACGGCACTCGTTCATCGAGCTGGATGGCGAGGCGAGCGTTTCCGCCGTCAACAAGCAACTCCGCCAGCGCATCGGCGAACAATTGGGGATTCGCGCGACGAAGTACACGCCCTCCGCCGCGCTTGCGCACCTCTGGCGATAAAATCCGAAATGTCCGAGCCGGTTCATATTGCCGCCATCGATGCTGGCTCCAATGCGCTGCGCCTCGCCGTGGCGCGCGCGTATTCTGCACTGGATATCGAGCCGCTGGTGAGCGAAAGGTATTCGCTGCGCCTGGGCGAGGGCGTTTTTCTGCGGCACCGGTTCAGCGAAGAGCTTTTCAAGAGGGGCGTCAAGGCGTTCCGCCACTTCCACGAAATCATGGAGGAGTTTGGAGTGACGCGCTACCGCGCGGTGGCGACGAGCGCTTCCCGCGAGGCCCGCAACCGCGAAGCGTTTGTGCGGCAGATCAAGCAAAAGACGGGGATCGGCATCGAGGTAATCAGTTCCGCGGAAGAGTCGCGGCTGGGCCGGGTAGCCGTGCTCGCGGCGCTGGGACCGGAATCGCCTCCGCGGTGCATCGCGGATTTGGGCGGAGGCAGCCTGGAGATCAGCATTCTGAGGGACCACAGCGTGGAGCAAAGTGCGCAGTTGCCGGTGGGAACGGTCCGGCTGATGACCACGCTGAATATCACCGGTGTGATCCGGCCGATGCAAGCGGAGCAGGTGCGCAGATACGTGCGTGCTTTGCTGGAATCGCGGCTGCCGTCGCGGCCGAATCTGGGAGAGCAGATTGCCGTTGCGCTCGGCGGAAACGCGGAGACGCTGGCAAATATCGCACCCGGGCCCCGGCGGCATGGAATTCAAACGCTGGAGCTTTCTTTGCTGCGTGAGAGGCTGCCGGATCTATTGAAGCGAGACATTCGCGAACGAATGAAGAGTTACGCGATACGGCGAGACCGCGCGGACGTGATCGGCATCGCGGCTATTACGTTCGTCACGCTTGGGCGCTACTTGAACATCCGGAATCTTTCGATTCCAGGCGTGGGTTTGCGCGAGGGATTGATCCAGGAAATTGCGCGCGAGGCGTTTTCGCGCACGGAGCCGCACCGGTATGACGCAGCCGCTCGGCAGTTGCTCGTCGGAACGCGCAGCTACGCCCGCCGTTTGCAGAAGGACCAGACTCACGCCGAGCATGTGCGCGAGCTGAGCATTCTGCTCTTCGACCAGCTTCAGCCGATGCACCATCTTCCAGCGCAGTCCCGCGTCCTGCTGGAAGCCGGCGCGCTCTTGCATGATACCGGGCACATGATCAGCCCTCGCGGGCATCATAAGCATGGCGAATATCTCGTGCTGAATGGAGACATTCCCGGGCTGGAAGGGCGAGACCGCGCGATCGTCGCAGCGCTGGCGCGTTATCACAATCGAAAGTCAGAACCGGCCGGGCATCACCCGGCTTACTCGTCCCTGAACAATAATGACAAGCGGATTGCGCGGCGCCTCGCGGCGATTTTACGAATTGCCGAAGCGTTGGATCATTCGCACAGGCAACGCGTCATGCAATTGCGCGCGGCCTTTCAAGGCGGCGCGGTAGGATTGCAGGTGACCGCACGGGGCGACGCCGCGGAAGATTTGCTGGACGCGAACCGCAGCGCGGAGCTTTTCGAGAAGGAATTTCATGTGCGGCTGTATTTTCGGCAAACGGCTGCGTAGCCGGGGCGGCGCGGGAGGCTGGCCGCTCGCTGCGGTAGGCTTTTGAAAATTCTGTGCAAAGGGAGAAAGCGCTGATGCAAATCTATGTTGTACGCCACGGCATCGCGATCGACCGGGAAGATCCGAAGTGCCCGCCCGACCCGGAGAGATATTTGACGGAGGAAGGCGTCGAGAAAACGAAGCGGGTCGCTGCAGGAGTGGCCGCGCTTTGCTCTTCCGCCGACCTGCTGCTTTCGAGCCCCTACGTGCGAGCGATGCAAACGGCGGAGATATTCTCGACAGCGCTGGACTATCCCAAACCGAAAATCCGGCGGACGGATTTGCTGCTTCCGGGGGCAGAACCCACGCTTTTCTTTCGCGAATTGGCGAAGGACAAGCAAACCTCGGTGCTTTTTATTTTTGGGCACGCGCCTCAATTGGACGATCTGATTGCAACGGCGCTGGGTACGAAGCACCACATTACTTCGCTAAAAAAGGCGGGAGTGGCATTGCTTGAACTGAAGCGCGTTTCTCCGCCCAGCGGACAATTGGTTTGGCTTGCGCCGCCAAAGCTCTTGCGGCGTGCGGGAAAATGAGCTTGCCGGCTTCGCTCTGAGGGATTCTCTACGCGACGACGGAGAGTTTTAGCTGTGCTGTTTCTCGTTCTAAGGGAATTCTTTCCTTTGCCAGCTTGAGACCTTCAATATAGCAACGTATGGCGTCTTTAGCCATCCGGCGGGCATCCTCCAAATTTTTTCCTTCGGTCACGAGCCCGGGAAGCGCCGGAACAGTCACTGTGTAACCGCCATTGTCGTTGGCTTCGAAAAACGCGGTGTATTCGTAAGCTCGTCCTTTACTCTTCGCCATGATGAAATTATACCTTCTTCCACACCGATCGCCAAAGGGTGAGCATGGATTGCTACAACAGCCTAATGAACTCTTCGACGGTTAGTTCTGCTTGGGCGAGGATGGACTTCAGCGTTTTGGGCGCCAAATCGCCCGCATGACGCGGAATAACCACGTGGAGATGAGCTTTTTGGGCGTGTCGGAGGTTGGCGTGACTTCCGGTTTGGTGATGGATATAGAAGCCAGAACGAACGAGAACCCGTAATAGCCTGCCTGAATTGATTCTTGGAAGTCGTGGCATCGTGCTAGGCGGAAGCCGTGGAAACCAGGGGGGCCTCGGTGGGCGGCTCGGCAGGCGCAGGAGTTTTTTCGAGCTTCGGCACGGCCTTGAGGATGAGGGGCTTGGCCAAGACGGATTCGAGAAGATGTTTGGCGGCGGCCAGGCGAGCGGCCGTTTCGGCGGTGTCGGCCAAACCGGGGACACGCAACACGACAGCGTCGGCGGATTTTTCGCAGCGCAGGCCCACCGTGCTTTGGAGGCCCGACTTTCTTAAGACTCGTGCCAGTCGCACCACGCCCGCCAGCGTTCGAACAGCGGTCTGCTGAACTTCGGAGAGCTTTGCAAAGCCATTTTTCTGCTTGGGTTCCGCGCCGCGATGGAAACGCACCGCCCAGGCCATCAAATCCCATTCTTCCCCAGTCCAGTTGGGCGGAACGGTCAGTTGAAGCAGGAACTTGCGAACCGCTTTCTGGGACAGGCGCCGCTCCGCTACGGTCTCGATGCCGTGGAGCTTCGCGGTTGCACCCATCATTCGGCGCATATTCACCTGCTGAAATATGGGCGCAGCTTGCGCGCGGCGCAAAAGATCGAACACGCGAATCGCGATGCGCGAGACTTGAGCCGTGCGCCGCGAGTGGGCATCCGCGGCACGCGCCGTTGCGCTCAGACGAGCCGAACAGGCGGCTTCCAAACGCCGGCCATGCGGCAGATTATGACGCCACTCGTGCCACAGACTCGTTGTGCCGAGTGTCAGTTGGCGATACGTCTCGATGCGCTCGCGGCGTTCGCGGGTAATTTTCTCCTGCCAGAGATTCGGAAGCTCGGAGGATTTCAGGCCCTCGGACGCTTTCGCCCCATCCAGCATTTCTGAAAGCACATCCAGATCGTGAACGTCGCCAAGAAGGTCCTGAAGCCGCTTCAAATTTTCGCTCCACGCTGCGTAGTGCTCGGGCAGCAATCCCTCGACAGTGTAGCGAAACCGTTTCAAGCCGATGCGCAGGTTGTGCCAGGGCTTGGGTTTTTCCGTGCGGAGCGCGCGATTGTGGAGATCCTTTGCTTCTTCGAATCGTTCAAGCGCCAGGCACTCGGCGGCAAGGCCGCCCACGGGCACGAAGCGGGCTCGCTGGGACAGCCGCCGTTCGAGATGTGCCCACTCCTTCTCGTCAAACTTTACCGAGGCGCGCTGAGCGGACTCAGCGTATTGTTTTTCGTCCTGTTCCAGAAAGGCGAGCAGATGAGCGCGCACAAGATCGTTCGCCGCCCCGAGCTTCTTGATCCACTCCTGCATCACGTGCGCGTCACGGAGCGTGCCGAGAGCTCGAAATAGCTTGCGGGCAGCTTTCCGCATTTGCGGCCAAGCGGGATCAGGGTCCACTTCCTCCATCACCGGCGCCAGCGAGCGGCAGCGGCGAATGGCCACGCGAAGATCGTGAACCGTTTCCGAATTGGAAGCGGTGCGGAAGCTAGCCAGCTCTTCGACAACGCGGTTCATCCAGTAGGAGAGACCACGGTGCTCCGGGCGCGGGCCCGCAAGCGGAGCAACAGCAAAAGGTGATCGGAGTGCGGTCAATGAGAGGGGTGACCGCGAAGCGGTCATCGCCGTAGCCATCGAATACCTCGAAAACCGTTCGTTTGCTCCCGGGGGACCAGGAGCCCCTGACGAACGGGGGCTATAGAGTAGCTCTCGGGCGCAGCCGAGTCCAGTCGAGGGCCCGTGGAAAAAGCTCGGGCAGCATGCGAGCCAGGACAATGCCCATCAGCAAAGTCATGCCTGCGGCAATCAGGAAGACGCGTGACGGGTCGGGGTGCCCGAGGCGCAGCATCGCGTACTGAGCGAGAGGCTGCAGGGCCACGCCGACAAATGAAAGCAGATTTGCCACCGCGATGGCCCGGCCCTTCTCCTGGGGACGGGGCCGCTGCTGGATGAGGGCATTGACGGGGACGACGAAGAATCCTCCCGCGATTCCCAGGAAGGCCAGGAGGACGAGGACCGTCAAGTAGCTGACGCCCGGCAGGGAAAGCAGAACGGCCATCAAGAGGATGCCGCCTAAACCGGGAAGCACCATGCCTGGCTCGATTTTTCGGCCGGAAGCGAGGCCGGCGAGAAAGCTGCCAATCCCGATGCCGAGGCTGAGGGCGGCGAGCAGATAGCTGCTATGGGCGTTATCCACGTGAAGGATGTCCGTGGCATACAGGACGATGTTCAGCAGGAGCAGGGAACCGAGGAACCAGAAAAAAGTGTTGGCAATCACGGCAGTCCACAATGTGGAATCGCGTTTCATATTGTGAATCTCATGGAAAAACTCGGCGGGGACATTCCAATCGAAGCGCCGCGCGGGGTCGGCGGCTGGAACTTTGCTAATGCCGAAGCTGGTCAGCAGGCCGAGCACGGTAAGAACCAGGAAAAGGACCCCGGACCAAATCTGGCGGCCATGAAAGGTTTGCGCCAGGAAGCCTCCGGCGAGTGCGGCGAGGATCGCAGCCAGGAGCGTGCCGAGTTCGATGATGCCGTTGCCCCAGCTCAATTTAGATAGCGGCAGGAGTTCGGGGAGCAGGCCGTATTTGGTCGGGCCAAAGATTGCGCCTTGCGTACAAGCGAGAAACAGGGCGGCGCCGGCGATGTCCAGACGATTGCTTGCCAGCGCAAACGTGGCAAGTCCCATGACGACGAGCTCGAACACTTTCGTCCAGAGCGTGACCGTGCGCTTGCTGTATTTATCGGCGAAATACCCGCCGGGGATGGAGAAGAGCAGAAAGGGAACCGCAAAGAGCAGTGGAACGACGAGAACGAACCATAGATCGCGACGCTCTTTCGAAATAGCCGCGTCGAGCACGAGAAAACTGACCAGCCATTTGAGGGCGTTATCGCTGAACGCGCCCTGGAATTGCACCGCGATGAGCGCCCAAAAGCCGGCGAGGCTCCCCGATGGGGATAAAGACTGGGTGTCGGATTTGCTCGGCTGCGATGGGGGCATGAACGGACGGAGTTTATCGGCTCGCTGAGCCGCGGACAAGTGGCACGCACTTGGCCGGAACGGATGCGCCAAGGGAGCTGCGATTTCGGCTGCGACGCAAAAACGAGGAACTCCCGCCGATTGGTAAGTTTGTGCGGTGCTGGCTTAGACTGATAGAGAGGAATACGGGAAAAACGCATGAAACTGAAACTACCGGCGGGTTCGTTTGCGGCGTATTTGTTCGATTGCGATGGCACCATCGCGGATTCGATGCCGCTGCACTATTTGGCGTGGACCAAGGCGCTGGGCGAATGGCGTTGCGAATTTGACGAGGATTTGTTCTACGCTTGGGGTGGCATGCCTACGCCGCAGATCATCGCGACGCTCAATGAACGGCACGGGTTAAATATGCCGGTCGAGACCGTCGCTGGCCGAAAAGAAGATCTGTATTTTGAGCTACTGCCACAGCTCAAGGTTGTGCCTGAAGTGTTGGAGCACATCGAGGCGCAGCACGGGCGGATTCCGTTCGCCGTCGTTTCCGGGAGCGCGCGCGATTCCGTGACTGCCTCGCTCGAGACGCTTAAGTTGCTCGATCGATTCGAGACGCTGGTTTGCGCCGGAGAGTACAAGAAAAGCAAGCCGGATCCGGAGGCGTTTTTGCTGGCCGCAGCGAAGCTGGGAGTCGCTCCAAAAGATTGTCTCGTTTTTGAAGATACGGAAATGGGTATTCAGGCGGCGACCGCAGCGGGCATGGCTTCGGTGAAAGTTCCTTCGCCGCGGGAACGGCAAGCCTCCTAAGGAGCGAACCGCAGTTTTTGTAGCCGGAAGACGCAGCTGGTGTCAGGGCGTGAGCTACGGCCCCAGAGCATGCGTCTTGAGTGCCAGGCACGGGCATGCTATTTTCACTTATTGGCCCGGAGTGGCGGAACTGGCAGACGCGCTGGACTCAAAATCCAGTGGTACTTAGTACCGTGTGGGTTCGACCCCCTCCTCCGGGACCATTCGCTTGCATAAATCATACCCATTGCAACATGCGGTGAAGCGGCTTGTTTTTGAGGGACGGAGTTCGGTCGTGCCACGAACGCGAGCTGCGGCCTCGCCGAATGTTCGAGACATCCGAATGAATCAATGCGATCTTGAGCGGTCACTCTCGCGAAAGGGAATCACTTGAACTATCGGCTTGGACTTTCCATCGTCCTTCTCGCAAGTGTGGTATGCGCGCCCGTTCGCGGGCAAAATGCCAAACTTTCCGCAGCCGAAGTCCAAATCGAGAAGCGCATTCAGACGAGCGGCGCGGACGTTGCCATTGCATTCCGCACGCTGGATGGAAAGACGGAATGGTTTCTCAATCCCGATGAGACCTTCCATGCCGCCAGCACGATGAAAATTCCGGTGATGATCGAGCTTTTCCACCAGGTGCGCGAGGGAAAGGTAAAGCTGGACGATCCCTTACTCATTCAAAACGAATTTCACAGCCTGGTGGACGGCTCGGTTTACAAGCTCGATCCTTCCGACGATTCGGACGCGGATTTGTACAAAGCCGTTGGGCAAACGCGCACGCTTCGCCAGCTTTGCGAACTGATGATCACCGTCAGCAGCAATTTCGCCGCGAATCTGCTCATCGAAAAGCTTGGCGTCCAAAATATTCGCGCAACCGTGCACTCGTTGCATGCCGATGGCATGAACGTCTTGCGCGGCGTCGAGGACGAAAAAGCCTTTGAAAAAGGCATGAACAATACCACCACGGCACGCGCTCTTTCCCAGCTTCTTAGCGCTATCGCGAGCGGGGAAGCGGTCGATCCAGACTCTTCCCGGCAGATGATCGAAATCCTCGAACGCCAGAAATTCAACGAAGGCATCCCCGCCGGGCTGCCTCCGGGAACGCGCGTGGCGCACAAGACCGGCGAGATCACCAAGATTCATCACGATGCCGCCATCGTCTTCGCGCCGAGGCCTTTTGTGCTGGTCATTCTTGTTCGCGGCATCCCCGACATCAAGGTGAGCGCTGCGCTGATGGCCGACATTACCCGCGAGCTTTACCAGGCCACCCAACCGCCGCGTCAAATTGCGCAACCCTGAGCAAGACCTCCTCATCCAACGGAATGGGTTAAGATGCTCGTTAAGGTGCGACCAGGGACCGGCGCGCGACCGCGAGCCAACGCAGGGCGCCGGTGGAGAGAGGCTACACCATGAGAAGCCTTGGACGGATCGTTGCCGCAGTTATCTTGGGATTCTGTCTCGCCGGCTCCGCCGCCGCGGACACGCTGGAACTCAAGGACGGGCGAATACTCCATGGCCGCTATCTCGGCGGCACGCAGGCTGTCCTGCGTTTTGAAATCAACGGCGAAGTACAAACCTTTTACGTGAGCGAGACGGTCGCGTTAACTTTCACTGGCAATAGTAATGATGCGAGCGATGCAGCTCCCGCTCCCCCGCCTTCGGCAGCCCCGCCGCCCGCTCCTCAGAGCGCGGCGACTCCGGAGCCGGCCCCGGAGTCAGCCCCAACGCCCGAACCTGCGCAGCGGCCTGTTTTGTCGCAGGACGTTCCGCCGCAAGCCGCGAGTTCCGCTGCTCCGCCTGCGGCCGCCGCGGCTCCAACTGGCCCACCGGAAGATCCCGCCGCACAATACGGCGAAGTCACCATACCGGCCGGACAGGCGCTCCTGGTCCGTATGATTGATGGCGTGGATTCCTCCAAGAATCAGGTCGGCGACGTGTTCCACGCCAGTCTGGAGACCGACCTTTATGTCCGCGGAATCCTCATCGCGCGCAAAGGCACCGATGTGTACGGCCAGCTGGCGAACGCTCAGGCAGCGGGGCATTTGTCCGGAAGCTCGGAGTTGCAGCTCGCGCTTATCCGCATCGTCATCGATGGCCACGACTATCCGCTGGTCAGCAGCGACTACAGCTTGAAAGGCAACAGCCGCGGCGCGGACACCGCCAAAAAAGTGGGCGGCGGCGCCATTTTCGGCGCCATCCTTGGCGCGATCGCCGGCGGCGGCCGAGGCGCGGCGATTGGAGCTACCGCCGGGTCCGCGGCAGGCGCGGGCGTGCAGATATTCACCCGGGGACAGCAGGTGAAAGTGCCCAGCGAAACTTTGCTCGAGTTCCGGCTGCAACAGCCCGCCGTCGTCACTCCGACGCAACGATAAGGCCGCGAGACTTTTTCGGATCACGCGAAACAAGAGCTTTGTGCGGGGCGGAGTTCGGGCAGGATGAATTTCCACAGTTGCGGCCCGAGGTTGCCAATTAGGCACTCCCCCGCGAAAATCTGGCTTGCTTCTCCTACTGTTAGTGACTAAGATACCCCCTCAGCCTGGAGAGAGCCATCGTGCCAAAAGAAAAACCACGCGTAAATATCGGAGAAGTCATCAAGTCCTACCGCAGCCAGAGGGGTCTGTCCCAAGGCGACATCGAACGCCGCACCGGCCTGCTGCGCTGTTATCTCTCGCGCGTCGAAAACGGCCATACCGTGCCGTCGCTCGAAACGCTTGCCAAAATCGCCGAAGCTATGGATATTTCGCTCGCCGATTTCTTCCCTGGCACCGAAACCCCGCGCGACCGCGAAACGCAAAAAATGCTCGGCGAACTTTCACAGGACGAAATCCGCTTCCTCGCGGAGATCAAGCGCTTCAGCACCACCCTTTCTGAGGGGGACAAGCGCCTGGTGCTCGCCATGATTCGCAAAATGGCGACACTGATTCCTCCGCCCGCGACGAAAAAGCTCGTCATCCGTCGCCCTACGGTCTAACTCCGAATCCGTCTTCTGATTGGGTTTAAGCGGAAAGTGATGCGTTATTCGTGTCCGTCGCCGCCCGCGCCGGGCGAAATCCGCTGCGGACCCAAAGGCTCCTAGCTGTGCGCGCTGCGTTCGCCAAGCAAGTATCTTCAGTTATTTTGCCCGCGAATCAGCCGTATCGCGTCGGGAAGAGCCGCACCCGCGCGTCCCGGCGAGGGAATGCGTGCCCCATCGCCATCTTCCGGTTCCCCGGAGCCTTCGCCCGGCGCCAGAAATAGATTGCTCTCGACATTATGCTGTTTCGTGTAGAGGTCGTAGTAGCGTCCGCCCTCCGCGTAGAGCGATGCATGGGTGCCACGCTCGATAATTCGCCCACCCTCGATCACCAAAATCTGCTCCGCGCGGCGAATCGTGGAAAGCCGGTGCGCGATCACCAATGTCGTCCGCCCGCGCATCAGGTAACGCAGGCCCTCCTGAATCAGCGCCTCGGATTCGGAGTCGAGGCTGGAAGTCGCTTCGTCGAGAATCAGGATGCGCGGATCAGCCAGAATCGCGCGCGCGATCGAAACGCGCTGCTTTTGCCCGCCGGAAAGTTTGACGCCCCGCTCGCCGACGAGCGTGTCGTACTTTTTCTCGAACGATTCCGCAAACTCGTCCACGCGCGCGATGTGGCAAGCCGCCAGAATTTCTTCTTCGCTGGCTAGCGGGCGTGCAAAGGCCACATTCTCGCGAATCGTTCCGTCAAAAAGAAATGTTTCCTGCAGCACCACCCCGAGCTGCGTGCGGTAAGAATTCAGCTTCACCGTGGCGAGATCGATCCCATCGACGAGCACGCGTCCCCCCGAGGGCACATAAAACGCCGAGATCAAACCAATGATCGTCGATTTACCCGCGCCGGATGGCCCGACCAAAGCCGTCACCGTCCCCGGCTGCGATTCGAAGCTGACTTCATGCAGCACTCCCTTGCCCGATTCATACGAAAAGCTGACGTTTTCCATCACCACCCGGCCGACAATGCGGTCCATCGTCACCGTGCGGTTCGGGTCTTCGTCTTCTTTCTTTTCGTTCAAGATTTCGCGCGTTCGTTCGAGCCCGGTGATGGCTTCGGTGATTTGCGTGCCGATCGCCACAATCTGGAACACGGGCGCAATCAGGAATCCCAGAAAAAGGTTGAACGCAAACCAATCGCCCAGCGTCATGCTGCCGCTTAGGATTTTGTGCCCGCCAAGCTCCAGCATCAGCGCGCTGACCACTCCCAGCAATGTCGCGCCTGAAAGGCTCATCAGCGAAGTCGCCGTGAGCGTCTTCAGCACGTTGTCCAGAAGCCGCTGCACGCCCGTCGAAAAAATCCCTTCTTCGCGATCTTCCGCGTGATAGCCCTTCACCACGCGCACGCCGCCAAGCGACTCCGTGAGCCGCCCCGTCACTTCCGCCGTAATTTTCGGCCGCGCCCGGAAAATCGGCCGAATCGTCGCGAAAGCCCGGCTGATCCCGAATGCAAAGACCAGCAGAATCGAGAACGCAACGCCCGTCAACAGAACGCTCGTGTGAATCAAATAGACCAGCGCAAACACCGCGGTCATCAATCCGCCGACAAATTCAACCAGCCCGGTGCCCACCAGATTGCGAACGCCTTCCACGTCGCTCATGATCCGCGACACCAGCACTCCCGTTTTATTCGCGTCGTAAAAGGAGACCGGCAATCGCCCGATGTGCGCCTGCACCTGGCGGCGCAATTCCGTGATCATTTTTTGCGCGGACTTGGACAGCAGTTGCGTGAGCGTGAACGAGGTCAGCCCCTGAATGAGCGTCGCCAGCAGAACTGCTAGGACAATCGGCGTCAGCAGATACACTTGATGCTTGATCGCGACGTTATCCACGAAATATTTTGTCGATGCAGGCAGGATCAGGCCGCACACGCGATTGATGGCCATCAGCACGAAGCCCAGCGCGAGCAATCCGCGCCGCGGCTTGATCAGCTCCCAAACATCGGGCAGCGACTTCCACGCATTCTTGCGCTTCTCGCTCTTGGATTCCTTCGAGGAGTCTTTTTCGGGAGCCATATTGTGGATTGATTATCTCAGACTATTGGATGCAGGCGCGCAGAAGGAATCTACAAATCACCGGCCTAACCTGCTCGCCAGAAAAGCCAGGAAATCGCGCCAAGAAATTTCAAGGGAAAGCAATCAGCAGGAGTTCAGTCGCCGGTAGCAGCCCCGCCGCGTGGAACCTGCACCGTAGCCGGGCGTTCCAAATTCAAAACGCTGGCGATGAAATCGCTCACCGTGATGCCCAAGTGGCCCCAGAGCCGCCGTTTGAGGCTCGAATAGTCTTGCGTGCCGCTGAAGAGATCGCCCACCAATTGGCGAAACACCGCGCTGCGATTCATGAACTGCACCATGCGCGTGGTTACCGCCGTGCCGAGGAACGAGCCGCGGTAGAACCGCCGCACGATGCGCGCGGCAAGTTCCAGCTCCGACGAGAACGCCGCCTTGACCCACGCCGTGTACTTTTCCGGGCATCCTTCCGCCAGCGAACGGCCCAGCAATTCGCCCGAGCGCATCGCATAAAAAAGCCCTTCGCCCGTCAGCGGATCGACCCAAGCCGCCGCGTCGCCGACCAGCGCCCAATTCTTCCCCAAAACCGCGCGGTCAGAAAGCGTGTGTTCTCTCGGCGAGGGCAGCACGTGGCTGTAAAACTTCGCGCCCTCTGTCGTGATTCCATGCTTCTCGATAAAGGCGCCCAGATGCATTTTGAGTTCCGCGCTGGTATGCGCCGCCATGCTCCCGCAAATCCCTACCGAAAGATGATCGCAGCGCGGAAATGACCAAATATAGCCTTCGAAGTGCGGAAGAAATTTCACGGTGATCGACTCGGCCGTCTGCGGAACGAAATAGCCCTGGGTCATTTCCAGCTCGTCTCGTTGCAGAGCGCGAGTCTCCGGCACAATCTGGTTGCGCGCGCCCGCGGCCAACACCAGAAAATCCGCGCTGCGCCACTCGCCTTCGACGGAGTAGCGCGGTTTCGCCGTGCTCGTGTCCACGGAAAGCACATGCGATTGCTGCACCATGCAGCCCGCCGCTCTCGCGCGGTCCAATAACATTCCGTTCAGCACCCTTCGCGAATAGATCACAATCGGGTGCGTCATTTCCAGCGTCGCGCGGTGGTCGTTGCTGCTGATCAATTCGACCGAGCGCACCAACTTCTTGGGATACGGATTGTCCAGCAGGAAAGGGAAGCATTCGACGGCTTTGTGCGTTAGCCCCCCGCCGCACGGCTTTTCCCAGGCCAGATGCTCATCAAATAGGTGCACTTGATGGCCCGCGCGCGCAAGCTGTTCTCCGCACATTGCGCCGGACGGTCCGCCGCCGACGATTGCTATCTCCGCCATGATTGTTCTCGCTGCTGGTCTCGAACTCCGTCGTTGTACGAGGAACCTACAGGCCCCGGCTGGGTTTGGCAACCAAATTCTCAGACGGCGTTCCCTGTCAAGTGGTGGGGAAGACCACCAGGGAAAACCCCGCGAGAAGTATAGCACCGAAAAGAGCCGCTGCCGCCGCCGAGGCCGTGACTTCCCGGACAACCTTCATCCCCCAAATCTGCAGCACGCAAAACAGCGCAAAATAGGGCGCCAGAAGCACCAGCAGCACCTCACCGCTGTGCAATAGGAAGAAGCCCGCCACGATCGCGCCCCAACCCACCAGCCGGAGAGACAGCGCGGCAAATGTCCGGCGCGGTCCCTTCTCCGGAATCGCAGGACCAAGCAACATTTCCTCCGCCAAAAAATAGGGAACCACCGCGATAAGCAATGGCACGAAGCGCGCCCAGCGCGCCGCTGTCAGCCACGCTTCGCTGAACGTCAAATCAATCCACGCAGTGATAAGAAAGAGGAGCAGAAACGCCGCAAACGCCGCGATCGCTAGCGTGATGTACAGCGGCCTGGCAGGCTGGCCGCCGTTAGGGCCGGCCGCGAACAGCTCTCGCAGCAGGTTCCAGTGCAAAGCAAGAAGAACCACTCCTAATATCAGCAATAAACTCGCGAAATACCCGCCTTCGAAGAGACGCAACACCCTGAGCGGATTCCCATACGAGAGAATTCCCACGGCCCCCAGCGCCACAATTCCATATTCCACGAACGCTCGGATTTTCGGCACGGCCGCAACGTTTTCTGCGGAAACTGCCTCCTCCTTTTTGGTCTGCAAAGTCTCGCGCAGAAAGGGCCCCGCCAATAGCAGAATTCCCGCGAATCCCGCGAGAAATCCCAGCACTCCCCGGTGCGACGGCAAAGAGGGCGGCTCTTTCAGATGCAGAACCTGCGCGGCCCACTTTTCCGCCATCGACATTGCCGTTCCGCTAAACAGCAGGCCCACGTGCGTCGCATGAGGAATCAAAACGTACTGGCTCGTTCCGTCGCCCGGAATCGGCACGAGGTTTTTGGCAGCGGTACGGATTTGCTTCGGCTCCCACGCGCCACTTATCACCAGCGAGTTGCTAGGCAGCGCGCCAAATTCGGAGAAGGGCAGCATCTCCGGCGAAATTCCCGGCGTCGGCCGCATGGGCGCAGGAGAAATCGCAATCACACCCGCCACCGGGATGTGAGAGGCAACACGCAACGCATCGGCGCCGCCGAGCGAATGCCCCGCTAAAATCGTCTTTTCCGGATCCAGCAGTCCCCGCGCAATCAATTCGCGAACCAGGTTTTCGCTGCATTGCTCCGAGCGCTCGTAGGAAAAAGGCCCGTCGGTTTTTCCATGTCCCGGCAAATCCGGAACAAATACACGCAGCCCTTCTGAAGCGAAACCCGCGACGAAGTACGACATGATCCGTTTATTCGCCGAAAGTCCGTGCAGAAGCACAACGTATCCACGGGGCAATCCGCCTGCTGGCACGCGACCCGCTGGCTCGACGATGTCCGTGACCAATCGGCATCCCCCCGCGTCGATGCGAAATGTGTGCGAGTGATAGGGCACTCCGAGCGCCATCCACAAACCCAATCCGCAAAGTCCCGCACCAAGAATGGCTCGCAGCGTTTTCTTGGCCTTCATCGCGGGCGCCGGGCGCGGAGGCGTTCCGCCTCTTCCGCGTGATAAACTAACCTTTCATCAAACGCCAAGGCAGTTTTTGCGTGGGCCTTCATGGAGTTCCTTTGCATCCGGAGATTCTGACTCTCGACGAAGCGATTCTGCGGTTTGGCCGCGAGAAACGCAACGGCCGCCGCGTGGTCTTCACCAACGGCTGCTTCGATTTGCTGCATCCCGGGCACATTGGCAGCCTCGAGCAGGCGCGCGCCCTCGGCGATTCTCTGATCGTCGGCCTCAATAGCGATTCCAGCGTCCGCCAGTTGAAAGGCGAGGGCCGCCCCGTTTTGCCCGAACGCGAACGCGCCGAAATTCTCGCGGCCCTCGAATGCGTGGACGCCGTGGTGATCTTCGAGGAGCCGACTCCTCGCGAACTGATCGCGCGTTTGCTTCCGGATGTGTTGGTCAAAGGCGGCGACTGGCCCGGCGATCAAATCGTCGGCCGCGAGGAGGTGGAAGCCGCCGGCGGCCGCGTCGTCTCCATTCCGGTCGTTCCCGGCTATTCCACCACGGCGATTCTTCGAAAGATCCGCGAAGGCGCTCCCGCTTCTCGCGTGGAAGCCTGACCTTCCCGCATGATTCTTCCTGCCGTTCGCGAACGATTGGATGCTATTCTTCGCGCCCCTGCGATGGAGGGCGCGCTCGGCGCTCTGCGCGGTGGCGCGCAGCACATCTCTCTTTCCGGTTTGCACGACGTTGCGAAAGCGCTCGTCGCCGCGTACTTCACGCACGAACTCCGCCGCCCCGCCTTCTTCATCACGGACTCCAATCGCCGCGCCGAAGCCCTCGCGGAAACGGTCCGTTTTTTTTCGAGCGTCTTCCCGGGCGCGACCGGAGGAGTCGCCACTCTTCCCGCGTTCGACACGCTCCCCTGGGAATCGCAAAGCCCGCACCCGGACATTCTCGAACGCCGCGCCGCCACTCTTTTTCGTCTTACGGACGGCCAAGTTTCCCTCGTCATCGCTCCGGTGCAAGCCGCCCTCTGGCGTTTTCAGGACGCCACCCTTTACTTATCGCTTGCGCGAACGCTCAGCAAAGACGCGGAAGTCCCGCTCGAGGAATTTGTCGCGCATCTCGGCGGCGTGGGCTACACGCGCACGGAGATGGTCGAACTCCCCGGCCAATTCGCCATGCGCGGCGGCATCGTCGACGTCTTCTCCGCCGAAGCGCCGCGGCCGGTGCGGATCGAACTGCTGGGAGATACCGTCGAATCCGTGCGCGAATTTGATCCGCGCACCCAGCGTTCCATTGCTCCCGTAAACCGCACTACTCTTTTGCCGCTCACGGAATGGAACGCGCTTGCTCTCGTCGACGCGCGCAGAGGCGCATCGCATGCCGCCGCGGCAGAAATCGAGTCAACCTCCTTTTTCGGACCCTCCGCCCCGATCGGCCCCAGCTCGCTCTTCGAGCTGGCCGAAAGCTCCTTGAAGCCCATCGTGTTCCTGGACGAGCCGCAAGACCTGCGCGTGGCCGCGGAAAAGCATCTCGCGCAAGCTACTGCCGTTTATGAGCGCCACGGCAGCGCCAGCGCCCCTTCCGCATCTCACTTCTTTTTCAGCGAAGAGGAGTTCGCCGCCGCGCTTGCGAAAACGTCGCAAGCCCATCTCGAGCAGCTCGCCGTTGGCATTGGCTCTTCCGCGCAATTTGAACTCTCTTCCCGGCCCAGCTCGCGCTTCCACGGCGACGTGGTTGCCTGCATGGGCGATGTAAAGTCCCAGCTCGCCTCGGGCGGAAAAGTGTTCCTCACCGCCGCCAGCACCGGCGAACTCGAGCGCCTCGCCGACATCTCTCGCGAATACGAAGTTCCTTACGTCCTCGGCGAATCGGAAAACGCCGCTGCCGGCTTCACCGCCGAGGGCGCGCTCGAAACCGCTGGCCTCCTGCTAATCCGCGCGCCGTTCGCCGAAGGCGTCTCTTTCCCCGAAGCCAAGCTCACCATCTTCGGACACTCCGATCTATTCGACGTCACTCCAACCGTCGAGCGCCCCAGCCGCAAAATTCGCACCTCTGGTTTTTTCACCGATTTCGCCGAATTGAAGCCCGGCGATTTTGTCGTCCACGTCGATCATGGCATCGGCCAATTCGAAGGCTTGCGCCAAATCGAATCCGATGGCCACCGCGGCGAATTTATGCTCCTCCGCTATGCTGAAGAGGCCCGTCTTTACGTTCCTCTCGAACGCATGGATCTCGTGCAAAGTTATCGCGTCGTCGAAGGTTCCCATCCCACGCTCGATAAACTTGGCGGCACCGGCTGGAACACCCGCAAGACGCGCGTCCGCAAATCCCTCGAAGACATGGCGGACCAGCTTCTCCATCTCTATGCCGCCCGCAAAACCGCGCAAGGCTTTGCCTTTTCTCCCGATGGAAATTTCCAGCGCGAGTTCGAAGACGCATTCGAATTCGAGGAAACCGCCGACCAGAACACCGCCATCGCCGATATCAAGCGCGACATGGAGCGCCCCACGCCGATGGACCGTCTCCTTTGCGGCGACGTCGGCTATGGCAAAACCGAAGTCGCCATGCGCGCCGCCTTCAAAGCCGTCGCCGATAGCAAACAAGTCGCCGTTCTCGCGCCCACCACCGTCCTCGCCTTTCAGCATTTTGAAACCTTCAAGCAGCGTTTCGCGGCGTTTCCCGTGAGCATCGAAATGCTCAGCCGTTTTCGCAGCCCCGCCGAGCAAAAGAAAATCATGGCTGGCGTCGAAGCTGGCAAGGTGGATATCGTCATCGGCACCCACCGCCTCCTCTCGAAAGACGTCAAGTTTCAGGACCTCGGTTTGCTCATCGTCGACGAAGAGCAGCGTTTTGGCGTCGCCCACAAAGAGCGCCTCAAGGAAATGCGCCAGAACGTCGACGCGCTCGCTCTCTCCGCCACACCCATTCCTCGCACCCTCCACATGTCGCTCGTCGGCCTCCGCGATATGTCCGTCATTGAAACTCCCCCGCGCGACCGCCTCGCGATTCAAACCGTCGTCTCTCCTTTCCAGGAAGATCTCGTTCGCCGCGCCATTGAAAACGAACTGGCTCGCGACGGCCAGGTCTATTTCATCCACAACCGCGTGGAATCCATCTACTCGCTCGCCACGCTCGTCCAAAAACTCGTGCCCAAAGCCCGCGTCGTCGTTGGCCACGGCCAGATGGGCGAAAAAGAGCTCGAAAGCGTGATGCTCAAATTCATCCGCGACGAAGCCGACGTCATCGTCGCCACCACCATCGTCGAAAATGGCCTCGACATTCCCCGCGCCAACACCATCCTCATCAATCGCGCCGACCGCCTCGGCCTCGCCGAACTCTACCAACTTCGCGGACGCGTCGGCCGTTCCCACCAGCGTGCCTACGCCTACCTGCTCGTTCCTCCCGACACCTCTCTCTCCGAAATCGCCCGCAAGCGCCTCTCCGCCATGAAGGAATTCAGCGAACTCGGCGCAGGTTTCCGCATTGCCGCCCTCGATCTCGAACTTCGCGGCGCAGGCAATATGCTCGGCCGCCAACAGCATGGCCACATCGAGGCCATCGGCTTCGATATGTATTGTCAAATGCTCGAGCGCGCCGTCTCCAAGCTGAAGGGCGAAGAAGCCGCTCCGGACCTCCGCACCACGCTCAGCCTCGGCCTCGACGTGCGCATCCCGGAAAATTACATTCCCAGCGAAAATCTTCGCTTGCGCACCTACAAGCGCATCTCTTCGATCGCCAGCGAAGAAGAAAAGCAGGACGTGCGCCGCGAACTCGCCGACCGCTTCGGCGCTCCGCCCTCCACCGTGGAAAACCTTTTGGAGTATGCCGTCCTCAAATCCCTATGTGAACGCCTGCGCATTTCCGCCGTCGAACGCCAGGGCAGCCGCATCGCCATCCGCTTTCACGCGGAAACGCCGCTCGACCCTGCAACCCTCGTCAAAGTCGTCCGCTCGCGGAAGGGCATTAAACTTGATCCCAGCGGCGTGCTTTGGCTCGAAACCACCCGGGGAGAGTCCGTTCCGGCAGCTCTCAGAAACGTATTGCTCGGCCTCCAAGGGCAGAGCTAAACTAGGTGTTCACACCATGAGGAACTACATGCGAAATCTTGCACTTCTCGGCGCTCTCGCGATTGCTTTGCCCCTCGCCGCGCAGCAAACGCCTCCGCCCCCTCCGGCGCAGAAGCCCGCTCAGCCCGCGCTGGGTCAACCGGACGAAGCGCCCCCAACTCCCACGACCGCCGCTAAACCTGCTCGCCTCCCTGCCGTACGGCGCGCTCCCTCCAATTCCGAGGGCAAAGTCGTCGAAGAAATCGTCGCGCGCGTCAACAACGAAATCATCACGCGCTCCGAACTCGATCACTCCAGGCAAACCGCCGAGGAAGACGCCAAGTCCGATTGCCAGAACCGTTGCACGCCCGATCAGTTGAAATCCCTCATCGCCGACAACGAGAAAAATGCCCTTCGCAATCTCATCGACCAGTCCCTTCTCGTTCAGCGCGGCAAGGATATGGGCCTCTCCGTCGAGCCCGAGGTCATCAAGCAGCTCGACGAAATCCGCATCGAAAACAAGCTCACCAGCATGGAAGCCCTCGAACAGGCCGTTACCGCCCAGGGCCTGAATTGGGAGGACTTCAAGAACAACATTCGTGACAGTATTTTGACCAAGAAAGTCATCAGCGAAGAAGTCGGCTCCCACATCTCCATCGGCAAAGACGAAGTCCAGAAATATTACGACGCTCACAAGAATGATTACATTCGGCCCGAGCAAGTGGTTCTACGCTCCATCGAAATAAACACCGCCGGCAAGGATCCCGCGGAGGTCGCCGAACTGAAGAAGAAAGCCGACACCGCCCTCAAGCGCGTCAAGGATGGCGAGGATTTTGGCGAGATTGCCAAGCGCTACTCCGACGGCGCGACCGCTAAACAGGGCGGCTACCTGGGCCCCTATAAACGCGGCGAACTTTCGAAACAGCTCGAAGACATCGTTTTCAAAATGAAGAAAAACGACCTCACCGATGTGATCGAAACCAAGCAGGGTTTTCTCATCATGCAAGTCATGGAACACTATGACGAAGGCCTGCAGCCCGTCGACAAAGTCGAAAACGAAATCATGAACAAGCTCTATGACGAGCGCATGCAGCCCGCCCTGCGCGATTATCTCAATACGCTTCGCGAGCAAAGCTACGTCGTGGTCAAGCCCGGCTATCAGGATATGGCCGGCGGCAGCAATTCGGAGATTCAGGAAGTGAGCGCCACGCCCGAAGTCACCAAGACCAAGAAGGGCCACAAGAAATTCTTGCTCTTCGGCAAGCGGCCGGCCGATACGGGCGACTGATGAAGACGTCGTTCGTCACCGAACTCGCCGCCGAACAAACCATCCTCTCTTTCTTTCTCGTCAACGAAAAAGAAATTCGCAACACGCGCGCCGGCAAATCCTATCTCCGTCTCGAGCTTGGCGATCGCACGGGCGCCATCGAAGCCGTGATGTGGGATCAAATTGACGCCGTCGCAAAAGACATCAACCGCGGTGACGTGGTCAAGGTCAACGCCCGAGTCGAGAGTTATCGCAACAAGCTCCAGCTCTCTCTCCAGAATCTCCGCCGCGCCAAGCCCGAAGAAGTCGATCTCGCCGATTTTCTCCCGCACACAAAAGAAGACATCGGCAAGCTTTGGGCCCAGCTCCTCGAGTACGCAAACTCCATCCAAAATCCCTGGCTCAAGAAACTCGTCACGAATATCCTTTCCGATCCCGCCATCGCCGCCCGCTACAAGCGCGCTCCCGCCGCCAAAGTCATGCATCACGCCTATCTCGGCGGTCTCCTCGAACACGTCGTCGGCCTTTGCGGCCTCGCCAAACTAATCGCCGCGCACTACCCCGAACTCAACCCCGACCTCTTAATGACTGTCGCTATTCTTCACAACGTCGGCAAACTCGAAGAACTTTGCTACGACGCCGCCATCGGCTACACCACCGAAGGCCAGCTCCTCGGCCACATCGTCATGGAAGTCGAAACCGTCAGTAAAGCCATCGACGCCATCGAAGGTTTCCCTCCGCATCTCAAAGCCGTCGTCCAGCATCTCCTCATCAGCCATCACGGCCAGTATGAGTTCGGCTCCCCCAAACTTCCCATGATCCGCGAAGCCCTCGTCTTCCACTATCTCGACGACATGGACTCCAAAATGGCCGCCGTCCGCGCCGCCCTAGCCGCCGACTCCGGCGAAAACGAATGGTCCGCCTACTCCGCTGCCCTCGGCCGCAAATTCCTGAAACTCGACGCCTTTCTCAAAGAGTCAGCGGAAAAGTAGGGACGCAGCGTGGAAATGTAGTCTCAAGAAGATCTGCTCCCGCCTCTTTCAGAATTCGCTCCAAACTCTCGCACATTGTGCCAAGCGCGGTATAATAAGACAAGATTGTCCTGAGGCAGCCATGACTATCGAACAGCAAGTCCTCGAAAAACTTCGCGATTTACCCCCTGAAAAACAGAAAGAAGTGTTGGATTTTGTCGACCACTTGAAAGAAAACAGCGCCCCGAAGCCCCCGCTCAAGAGCCTGCGCGGGTTGTGGAAAGACCTGAACTTCCATGTCACCGAGGAAGATATCGCCGAGGCCCGCCGCGAAATGTGGGGTAACTTCCCGCGTGACATCAAGCTATGAGCGCGGTGCTCGATACCCACGCAGCGATCTGGTACCTTCTCGACACTCAAAATCTTCCGCAAAAAGTTTTTTCACTGATTGACACCGCCGCTGGCAGCGGGGTGCCAGCGTATATCTCAGCTGTTTCCCTGGTGGAAGTAGTGTACTTGGTCGAGCGCGGCCGCATCGCTGCCGATGCATTCGAGCGGTTTGTCCGCGAGCTCGGCCAACACAATCCCGCATTTAAAGTCTAACCGCTCGATTACAACGTCGCTAACGCGTTGAGGGGCGTTCCGCGAAATGCAGTTCCAGACATGCCCGACCGCATCATCGCAGCAACTGCTCTCCACCTTTGCCTTCCCCTCATAACGCGCGACCGCCGCCTCCAATCCGCTGGAATTCAAACAATCTGGTAGTAAGACCCCATCAACGCCACCGTCGGCTGTGCCAGACTGAGCGGCGCAACTCATCGCTCCGCGAAAAGCTTGATGCGCATGCTCGGCCCCCGCGGCAACCCCCAGGCCCGCAATTTGTTCGAAATCGTCGCCTATTTGCAGCAAGCCGAAGGCGTGCGTTTCGAGGTCCGCCCCGCGCGCGCCGCCTTACGCAATTGTAGAGTCATCCTTCCGAGGATGACCTCCCAAAGATATCCGTTCCTCTTTATAACGATGGGGGTCTTCGGGTCTTTATTCGGCTGCTCGGCTCGCACCTTCGGTTTGATAATGGTACCGTATGTGTTACCATGAGCTATGGTCGAGGTGCGCGAATATCTGGACCGCGCGGGTCGCAGCCCTTTCGCCGCCTGGTCAGACCGGCTCAACCGGGAAGCGGCAGCCAAGGTCGCGGCTGCTCTGGCGCGCATCCAGCAAGGCAACTTTTCCAACGCCAAGGGCGTCGGCGCGGGTGTCTACGAATACCGCATCGACTTTGGCCCGGGCTACCGCGTCTACTTCGGCAAAGACGGCGACACCCTCGTGATTTTGGTTGGCGGCGGCACGAAGCAACGCTAGCAGAACGATATCAGCCTGGCGCTCGAGCGCTGGAAAGACTACACGCAGCGAAAGAAGCAGCAAAGAAAAGAGGAATGAACATGGCCCTTACACGCGATTTCAAGGAAACCATCCGCGCCCGCGTCAAACGCGATCCCGGCTTCCGCAAAGCGCTTCTCCGCGAAGGCATCGAAAGTTTCCTTTCGGGTGACGTCGAAACCGGCAAGATTATTCTTCGCGATTTCATCAACGCCACCGTCGGTTTTACCAAACTGAGCGGCGAAACTCATCGCTCCGCGAAAAGCTTGATGCGCATGCTCGGCCCCCGCGGCAACCCTCAGGCCCGCAATTTGTTTGAAATCGTCGCCTATTTGCAGCAAGCCGAGGGCGTACGTTTCGAAGCCCGCCCCACGCGCGCCGCCTTACGCAGAAAAAAGCCTCCAGCGCGGCGGCGAGCAAAATGATATGCCCCGCAGACTTCCAATTTCGCCGCCTACACCCGTACACCGACAGGTTTCTCGCTCGGTCAGCTCGCGGCTCAATCCCCAAACGGTGGCCGCATCACTATCACGGCGCTCGCTGCCATCAGCAAGCATATCCCAGCGATACCTGGTATCTCCGTCGGTGGATGCTGGCTCTCGGAATCTTGTTTGGCGGTCTCCGAAGGATCGTGCCTCATCGACCGGCTCCAGACGCCCGCTTGTAGCGCGCACAGGACCAACGCAACCAGGATCAAAATAATCGCACGTCGTTTTGCAGACTGCATACATGCCTCGGCTTTCTGGCCGGTACCTCCATTTTACCCCCTTGGCGGTGGCCCGCGCGTATTTGAACGAAACCTCCCGCAATTTCGCGAGTGCCCCCCTTCGCCGATTTTGCGTGTGGGGCTTTTTACTTTGATCCATGTGCTTGCAGCTCTCCTTTCCCCACTGGCCGCGTTCCTATGGCAATGGATTGCGCCCAGAGCGCGGATGGAAATCGCCTATACTAAGAACGCCCGCTGGAATGGCTCGGCATCCCGCATGAACCACAAACGCAAACGACCGAAAAACGCGCGCAGCGGTTGCCTTATGTGCAAGCCCCATAAGAGGAATGGCGTGGTCAAGACGTATCACATCCGGGGGATCAAATCGAAGACCAAGAGAAATCAGTTCAGGCAGCTAACGGCTGACTGATCGGAGGTGGCACAAATCTTAGCCGCTGGTTCAGAAACGGGCTGCCGCGCCGCCACCCTATGGCCTTCTCTCCCATAGTTACCCAGAGGTATGCATGGGCGGCACAACAAAGTCCGGCTTTGGCGTCCAGACGACCAGCGCAGGCCAGTTGAAAGGCAGCGCCCGCGGCGCGTTGATCTCTGCCCTTTTTGGCTCTGCCTGGATGTTCTGGGCTGTCGTATTCTCCGGTCATCCGACCTCGGTCTGGTTCTCGATGGTTACAATGCCGGCGGCCCTCTTAACGGCCTGGGCCATCCTCCGCGTTCGAGCGGTCCGTCATCTCACCCCTTCTAGTGACGAGTTGGCCCACTGGATGCGCTTCCGCAAATTTTTCTGGATCGATTTCGGAATCGAATGGGGGCTAGGGGGTATTGTGGTGTTCGCTCTCTACCGATTCGGTCGCCTTGACTTAATACCGCAGGCTCTTGGTGTGATCATCGGCCTGCATTTTCTCCCGTTTGTCAGAATTTTCCGCGCGCCGCGCTACTACTGGACGGGCGGGCTCATGGTGGCCGCCGCTCTCGGTTCGCTTCTCATAGCCCCTGGCCACATTCGGAATATCGTCGGCTGTTCCGCCATAGGCCTAACACTTTGGATAACATGCGTTGCCATCTTATGCTCGAATTCTTCGGCGGCTCTTTTGCCGCCACCGAAGGAATCCGCGTAATTTTATTCAGTGCTGGGTGTCATGCTTGCCGGTGGGTGGACCACTCTTAACCCGACAGGAAAACGACTATAGGTTGGTCGTGGGCGGGTGGACGACACGTCGCGAAGGTTGCCGCATCCCTGCGGTTTTCAGGGTGCGGGTTTTGACTTTCTCTTCTTCCCGGCCTCGCCGTTCAATACCCAAAATGACCGTTCAACCCCCAATTTCGACCATTCACTGCAATTCACTATACTCCCTCGCCAATCTCGTGCTACCCTCGCCCATGTTCTCGCCGAGCTCTCGTCCGTTAACCGCACTTTCGCCCGACTTCTCTTACCGCAGCGCCTTCAGCCCCTGCGCCTTTAGCTCTGGCTCGCCTTTCAAGTATTCGCCGCCATCCCTCAGTAACCTCTTTAGAATCCGCACTTACGAAAAACTCGTCCGTAACCCCTTTAGAATCCGCACTTACAAAACACAGGACTTAAAACCCTTTAGAATGAACACTTACAAAAAAACCGGGGGGGTGGGGTCATTATGGTTAACCTGCGGCCGCTCACCCCTTCCCCATGCCAGCGTGTTAGTTTCGCTACACCTATACTCAGGAAACTCTCGCTCGGTCACTCCAAAATCGGTGGAAGTGATATCGTGGCATTAACGCAAAATCATCCTTTTCAGACCTCTCACTGACGGGGGACAAAACGTATGCGCCGTTCACAATCTTTCCAACTCCTTCGCCGACATTTCATCCAGTGCGCAATCTCGGCCGCTGCCACCGTCATGGTTGCCTCGGCTTCCTTTGCCCAATCAGTCGCGAAAACCCAAGCCGAAACTCCTTGGGCGCAGGAGCTAAAGAAATATCCCGGTTTGCTTCCCGAGTTGGTCCAATTGGCCCAAAAGCTACAGCAAAACGTTCAGCTCCCCGCTCCGCGCAGCGAAAGCCGTCTCTTGCCTCTGCTTCCAGAATCGACCGTCTATTACGCCGCGATTCCCAACTACGGCAACTCCGCGCAGCAAGTGCTCGCCATTTTCCGCCAGGAGCTGCAGCAGAGCGCCGTCCTCCGCGATTGGTGGACACACGGCGACCCGGCTGCCTCCGGCCCCGAGATCGAAGACGCTCTCGAGAAATTCGGCCAGCTTCAGCAATTCCTCGGCGACGAAATTGTCCTCTCCGGTTCGATTGACGTCGCACACAAGACCTCCAATCCGCTCGTCCTTGCCGAACTCCGCAAGCCCGGCCTCGCTAAGTTTCTCCGGCAAGAGATCGCCGAAGCCGGCGGCGCATCGAAAGCCGGCGTTCAGCTTTTCGACCCGGAGGGGCTCGACAAAGCCCCGGCAAACCTCTCCAAGGATCTTCTCGTACTGGTCAGATCGGACTTCGTCATCGCAACAACGGACCTGGCCACACTTCGTGCCTTTAATGCCCAGCTCAAAGGTACCAACAGCGCATTCGCTTCGACTCCTTTCGGCCAGCGAATCGCGCACGAGTACCAAGGCGGCGTCACGCTCCTGGCAGCCGGGGATCTTCACAAAATTCTCAAGCAACTTCCCATTGGCACGAAGGACAATCAGGCATCCTTCGAGCGCAGCGGCTTCGCGGACATGCAATTCGCGGTTTGGAAGCACACAACCGTCGCCGGCCAATCCGTCAGCCAGGGCGAACTCACCTTCAGCTCCCCGCGCCATGGCGCCGCAGCCTGGCTCGCCAAGCCCGCCCCGCTGGGCAGCTTGGATTTTGTGTCTCCCGACGCCATGCTCGCCACCACCGTGGTTCTCGAGAGCCCCTCCCAGATATTCGACGATGTTAAGGATTTCTCCGGTCCCTCGAGCGCCGCTACCTTTGGCATGATCGCCGGCGGCGAGAAAGGCCTGAATCTCAGCGTGAAGGACGACCTGCTCGCCCTTCTTTCTGGCGAGATCACCGTCGAGCTCGACAAGATGTCTCCAGATCCCGAATGGAAGGCCATCCTCAAGGTCAACGATGCCGCACATCTGCAGAAAACCCTAACGACCTTGCTGCTTATCGGCCATTTACCCACGGAAACAGCCGAGAGCGATGGTGTCTCCTACTATACGATTCATATTCCTTCTCAAAAGCCTACCCACCCAATCGGTTATGCATTCGTCGATGGATATCTGCTCGTTGCTTCAAGTCCTCAGGCATTGCGCGAAACCATTCGCCTGCACGCCGCTGGCGAATCGCTCGCCAAGTCCAAAAAATTTCTAAACACACTGCCGCCGGGCCGCTCGCCTGACGCTTCGGCTTTGTTCTACCAGGACCCCATCGCCTTCGCCGGCCTACAATGGAAGCAGTCGTTTCCGGATCTCGCGGAGACTCTCGCGCAGTTCTCGAAAGATGCCGCTCCCTCCGTCACTCGCGTTT
Source organism: uncultured Acidobacteriota bacterium (assembly GCA_963715795.1). Classification (GTDB taxonomy): domain Bacteria; phylum Acidobacteriota; class Terriglobia; order Acidiferrales; family UBA7541; genus Acidiferrum. The sequence goes on from OY970275.1 coordinate 670,496, forward strand.
ACGGCGAGGAATCTTCCATTCGCGAATCCAGCAGCAGCGGCACAGTCGATGTCGGCCTGCCACTAATCGCCGCAGCCATCGCCATTCCCAATCTCGTTCGTTCGCGCATCGCCGCCAACGAGGCCAGCGCCGTCGGCAGCCTCCGCAGCGTGAATACTGCGCAGGCCTACTACGCGAGAACGTATCCCCAGCGGGGCTTTGCTCCCAATTTGGCTGCTTTCGGCTCCGATTCCCATGCTCCCAGCGCTCATTCGCCCGAGCACGCAGGCCTGCTCGACGAATCTCTCGCCGATGCGAGTTGCTCCGGCGACGCGTGGTGCACCAAATCTGGATATCATTTCCGAGTCTCAACCGTCGGCGCGGTCCGGCCGCGCAAGGAATATGTCGCCGTCGCGTCTCCCATCGACTCCAACACCGGAACAAGAAGTTTTTGTTCCACTTCCGACGGGGTCATCCGTTTCAAATCCGGCCCTCCGCTGACTTCTTCTCTCAGCGTTTCGGAATGCCGCGAGTGGCAGCCGCTCCATTAGCGCAGTTTGGCTTGCCACAAGCTCCCGCGTCGGCCTAGACTGAACTTGCACTGAACTCGGCCTGAAATCGGATTGAAAAGGATGCTCGCATCCGATTTTCTGAGACAGAAAAGTAAGGCGCGTCGAGCACGCTGACAATTTCCATGTTTCCCGCTTCGCTCAAAATTCGCGACTTGACGATCACGCCCGCCGCCGTTCTCGCTCCCATGGCCGGCGTGACCGATACGCTTTTCCGCCGCGTCATTCGCGGCCTCGGCGGCTGCGGCCTGCTCATGACGGAGTTCACCAGCTCCGAAGGCATCACGCGCAGCGCCGCAAAGACGCTCCGCTATCTCTATTTCCAGGAAGACGAGCATCCCATCACGGCGCAGCTTTTCGGCGCGAATCCCGCAGTCATGGCCGAAGCCGCGCGCATGGTCGAAGATCTCGGCTACAACGCCGTCGACATCAATCTCGGCTGCCCCGCCAAGAAAGTCGTCAAGTGCGGCGGCTCCGGCTTGCTGCGCGATCTGCCGTTGCTCGAACAAATCTTTCGCGCCGTGCGCGCCGCCGTTAAAATCCCACTCACCATCAAGCTTCGCGCGGGCTGGGATGAGAACTCAATCGTCGCCGTCGAAGTCGCCAAGCTGGCGCAAGATATTGGCATCGAAGGCGTCGCCGTGCATCCTCGCACGCGCGCGCAAGGGTACGCGGGCGCCGCCGACTGGAACATCATCGCCGCCGTCAAGCAAGCTGTGAAAATTCCCGTCATCGGCAATGGCGATATCAACAAGCCCGAGGACGCCGAACGCATGTTCAGCGAAACGGGCTGCGATGCCGTGATGATCGGCCGCGCCGCCGCCACCAATCCCTGGATTTTCTCCCAAATGCGCCAATTCGCCGAGAGTGGCCGATACGACACGCCCACCGAGGAGGACCGCCACCGTTTACTCTCCGGCTACTATAGGCAAATTTGTGCTGCCAACCTGCCCGATGGTATTGGCAAAATGAAGCAGTTCGCTTGCTGGTTTACTCATGGCGTGGGGAACGGCAGCGAACTTCGACGTATCGTACATGCGGCGCGAACGCCCAGTGAGGTTGTCGAGAAGGTCGAATCCTTCTTCGAGAGCCGAGGCGCCGCGGGGGCTGGCCGGTCTGTGGACGAATCTTTTGTCGCCCACTCCACGGCCGCCAGAAAAGAGGACCCAGCCCATGGTCCCATTGATGCAGACCGCTACGAGGCAACGCTCGGAGCGTAGAATCGCCGTCCGGCTCCCTCTCAAAGTCAGGGGAAGAGACAGCCGCGGCGTCACTTTCGAGGAAGAAACTTCAAGCGAAAATTTATGCCGCAGCGGCGCCGCGTTTCTAACGCGCTTCGACGTCGCGATCGGCTCAGACCTCGAAATCCGGATTCCTTTTTCGCACTACGCCTCGCGCCGCAGCGAAGCCGATTTTGCAACTTCCGGCCGCGTCGTCCATGTCGTGGATTCTTCCACGCATGGCGAGCGCCTCGTCGGCGTGCAGTTCACAGGCCCGCGCTTCCAGCGCGTCTTCCGTCCCGAAAACGCCGCGTAGTCCAAATCCCGCGCCGCGCCCCATCGCGCGCTTCATGCTCTTTATAGTTTTTGCAGCTCCCGCCGTTGCAGACGAAGCCGGCTTACGCGACTTCGTCGGACCGGCGTTTTTTATTTTTCCGCGGCGCAAACAAAATTCGCGGCGTCGTTCGTGTCGCCGCTGCCTTTGTACTTCGCCACTAGCGGATACACACACAGCGGCCTCGTTTCCTTCACCACCTGCCCGTCCGCTCCCGCGCCCATCTTTGACGCGATGATCTCCGAAGGTGCGTCGCCCTTTTCAACCCAGTGCTCCAGAGCCATATACATATTGTGTTTTGCATCATTTACCATGCTCATTCCATACGCTCCGAAAACGTCGGGGCCGGGACCCCCGCCGCAATGCTGCATCCCCGGCACCATATATAGCCGCACGAAAGAATCGGTTTCCTTCGCGCCCATTTTGAGTTCTACCTTTTTGTAGTAGTTGATTGTATTCAGAGGGGAAATCGCGGCATCGCTCCAGCCGTGATACAGGATGAGTTTTCCGCCGTGAGAAGCGAACGGATTCAGGTTCGTCTGCGTGGCGTTCAAAACACCTGCAAACTTTTCATCCGAGGCTTTCACCGCATCGTCGAAGTTGGCGGTTTTGTAGTCCCAATCCGGTTTGTCGTACACCATATTTGAAAAATAGCCTCCGCCAAAAGCGAAGAGCAGGCTCTTACCTGGTGCGGCGCCGGTGATCCAGATTGGCCAGCCGCCCTGGCCGTCTTCGCCGCCGGGCATGAAGCCAGGAAAGATTTCATGGCCTTTCGAATCGTGCGCTCCTTCGTAGAGCTTTTTCAGTGCGGTGACTTGCGGTTGCGTCAGGCACGAAATCGAATCGTTCGCCTTGCAGAGCATGCTCGCCGGATTGAAGTGACATTTGCGCGGGTCATTTAGAACGCCGTCGGTCACACCGTCCTCCGCGTCGCATGCTGCGACCACCGCGCTCGCGATGGTGGGGACTTTGCTTGCCGGGATGTAACTGGCGGGATTCAAAGTTGTAGCTTGCGCGTCCCACAGCGCGCCCGCCAGCAGATGCGTCCAGTAGTTCGCGGGCGCCCCCGCGATGATGCCATCGTAGTCGTCCGGATAACGCTGCGCTTCCATCAAAGCTTGCCGGCCGCCGTTCGAACAGCTTGAGAAGAATGTATATTTCGGGCCGTCGCCATAGAACGCCTTGACGCTTGCTTTGCCAACCGCAGTCATCTCGTGGATGGCGCGGTGCGCGAAATCAATGATCTTCTCTGGATGGCCGAGCGCCCATTTCGCGTCCGTGGCGTCAGCGGCGTGGCCCGTATCCGTCGCCGCCGACGCGTAGCCCTGGTCTACCGCGCCTGCAAGCGCTCCATAATCAATCTCGCCCGCGAAGCCACCATTGCCTTGTCCGCGAAACTTTCCGTTCCAACCGCTTACCGGCATCCAGACTTCAATCTTGATATCGGAGTCGGGAGTGGGCTTGTCTTCGGCGAGCACGCGGCAAAATGGCGGCAGATGCTTATAAAGGGAGGGGTCGCCGACCAGCCACGGAGCCATTGCGGCTGGCGGAGTGAATGCTCCCGCAGCGACTGTTTCCGCCGAGGTGATTTTGGTATGGGGCAACACCAGTTGCGCCAGTTGCTCGCAGCTCTTTCCCTCTGCCCATGCGCTGGGGGCGAACATAAAGCTCAGCGCCAGTAATGCAATCCGTACGCGTTGGTTCATGGGAGTCTCCTTGGCGTTCGCCCCATCCTACAACCAGGCCGGGGAGATTCTAACGCACATCTCCCTCTCGGAGTTCATCGGAGTGGTAGCAGAGTTGAGCTGATGCCTGTCTTCCCGAAGCCCCGAAGACACGATCACTACTCGACTGCTACAAATTTGGCCGACTCGCTGCGGGGCACGGAACTTATTCCTATTTCCTGCGTCTATTTTGCTAGGTGGCGCGTGCAGACTGCCCGCAGGGAGGCTCGCCATGGGTTCCATTTGGCAGGACTTTCGCTACGCGGGACGGAATCTGAGGAAAAGCCCAGGCTTTGCAGTGGTCGCGATCATCACGCTGGCTCTGGGCATCGGCGCTTCGACAGCCATCTTCAGCGTGATCGAAAACGTGCTGATGGAGCCTTTTCCCTATCCAGACGCGAAACACTTTGTTTCCGTGCAGATCCATGACACCGAACGAAATGAGCCGGGCGGACGAGGCGGCTATAGCGGGCCCGAGTATTTAGATTACGTCGCACAAAATCATGTGTTTGACAGGGTCATCGCCAACGACCAGATGGACGTGCTCTATACCTATGGTGAAGGCACGGATCGCTTCAGCGGGAGCGTGGTGACTCCAGGCACTTTCGAGTTCCTGGGTATGCCTGCGCTGCTCGGGCGCGTGATGCAGCCCGCCGATTATGAGCCCAGCGCCCCTCCGGTGTTCGTTCTGCGGTACAAGACCTGGGTCAATCGCTTCAACGCCGACCCCGCCATCCTGAACAAGAATTTTGTGCTGAATGGCACATCGCGAACTTTGATAGGCATCATGCCGCCGCGCTTTGGGTGGGGCGATGCCGACGTCTGGATACCCGAAAAACCGAGCCATGGGGACACTACGCCGACGCTGGGATTCAACCGCTACTGGTTCTTGCTAGGGCATCTTAAGCCAGGAGTCACGGAACGCGAGGCGCAGGCCGATCTCACTGTGGTTGCGGAGCGTTTGTCCAAAGTCTATCCGAAGGACTACCCGAAGCATTTTACGGTGGAGATTCAATCGCTGACGGACCTCGTTGTGGGGCGCTTTCGGACTACTCTATATATCGTGCTTGCCGCGGTCGGCCTTCTTCTGTTAATCGGCTGCGGAAACGTCGCCAATTTGCTCCTGGCGCGCGCGACAACGCGCGAGAAGGAATTCGCGATTCGCGCCGCTCTGGGGGCGGGCCGTTGGAGACTAGTGCGGCAACTGCTCGTCGAGAGCCTGATTCTCGCGATTGGAGGCGCGGGGCTCGGAGCATTGCTGGCTTGGGGCGGACTTAAATCCCTCATCGCTATCACTCCGCCGGAAATCATTCCTGCTGAAGCGAGCATTCGTTTGAATGGCGTGGTGCTCCTCTTCACGCTCGTTGTTTCGGTTGCAACGGCGCTGGTCTTTGGACTCGTGCCCGCGCTGCAATCGGCACGGCGCGACCTGAACGATCCATTGCGCGATAGCGGGAAAGGCGTTTCCGGCGGTTTCCGCCACGGACGTTTGCGCGACGCGGTGGTGGTGCTGGAAGTAGCGCTTTCACTGGCGCTTCTGGTTGGCGCGGGCCTTTTGATGCGCAGTTTTGTGGCGTTGCACGAAGTTCATCTTGGCCTGCAACCCGACCACATTCTGGTGGCCAGGCTTCCGCTCCCGCACGACCGCTACAAAACGGCGGATCAAATCGCAGGCTTCTATCGACCGCTTTTGCTGCGATTGAAGGCTCTGCCCGGAATTGTGGACGCAACGGAGACGAGCACTTTGCCACCCTACGGAGGAATCCGGTCGGACATCGAAATTCAAGGGAAAACACACGCCGAGAAATGGAACGCACTCTTCCAATTGTGCAGCGAAGGCTACTTCCCGGTATTGAAGATTCAATTTCTTATGGGGCGGCCGTTTACCGAGGCGGAAGTGAATGGCGCAAGGAAGCTTGCCATCGTTAACCAGTCGTTTGTGCGCAAATACTTCGGTGCGGACAATCCGATCGGGCAGCGCGTACACATTTTGCAGCTCGAGACGGCCAGCGATCCCGTACACGATGCCTGGTTCGAGGTCATTGGCGTCGTTGCCGACGTAAAAAACCACGGCTTGCAGGAGGCGCCCGATCCTGAAGTGTGGGTGCCGTACACGGTAACCGGAAGTTTCGAGCGAGGCATTCTTGTGCGCACCGCGAACGAGCCGCTCGCGATGCTGAATGTTGTGCGCCAGCAAATCTGGGCTACAGACCGAAGCGTTGCGCTGACACTCACCGGAACGCTCGAGGGCTACATCAGCCAGTTTTCTTACGCGGGCCCGCGCTTCGGATTTTTCCTGCTGGGGATTTTCGCGGCGATCGGGTTGATTCTCGTGACCATCGGCGTTTACAGCGTGCTGGCTTACACCGCCGCGCGGCGCACGCATGAGATCGGCATTCGCATGGCGCTGGGCGCGGAGAGCGGCGACGTCTTGAAGCTTGTGATCCGCATGGGCCTGCGGCTGGTGCTTTTGGGCGTAGCGATTGGATTGGCGGCAAGCCTGGGTGTCGGGCGGGTGATGGCCACGCAGGTTTGGGGAGTTTCGCCGTACGATCCGGCGACGCTCGTTGCGGTTCCTTTGTTGCTGCTGATCACCGGGCTGGCGGCGTGCTGGATTCCGGCGCGGCGCGCGGCCCGCGTCGATCCGCTGGTTGCGTTGCGCTACGAGTGAGCTGGTGCGTCCATGTGTGAAACGAGCCGATCGTCTGCAAGGCGAAGGCCGAAGCGGGCGAGGAATTCGCGGCGGCCGTGGGCCGTGACGCTGAGGGCCCGGCTGTCGAGATCTTGAAGCAGCCATTTTCGTTTTAGCGCGATTTTCAGGAAGGCCGCGCCGAGCGCGCCGCCGACATGATAGCGGCGCTCGCTCCAATCGAGGCAGGGGCAGGCGAAACGACGGCGGAGCGCGCGAGCCGCGTCGAGATCCATGCCGAGGGACTCGAAGGCTTTGGCGCCGGATGGCGTGAGATCGTAGGAATTTTCGCTGATGACGGGATCGGGCGAGAGCCAGCGAAGCGCTTTGAAGCGGTCATGGAGCGAAACGCCGACCGTGCCCGCCAAATGATCGTAGCAAGTACGCGCGGCGCGCAGACGCGGCGGAGTGTTCGGCACAAAAGTATTTCGAGAGCCGCCGGCGAGAACGCTCAATCCCTCGAGAACGCCCGCAACTTCCAACCCATCCAAACTGTAATAGCGATGCTTGCCCTGGACCAAAACTTTGACCAGGCGTGCGGCGCTCAGGCGATTCAGATGCACGCTTGCGGTCGAAGGACTGACGTCCGCGACAACGGCAAGCTCCGTGCTCGTGCGCGCGTGGCCATCCATCAAGCAATAGAGCATGCGGGCGCGGGCGAGTTCGCCGATGGCGGCGGCGATGCGGGAGACGGCGGCGTCGGCGTGCGGCGCTACATTCATTGTTTGATGATAGACGAAGTGTAGATGCGGCGCAACGGGCATGTTGGGAGCATGAATCCGGCTGCGCCCCGCACCGAGCAAATCAATCGACGGCAAGCGATCGAACTGATCGGTGGGATGGGCGCGGCTCTTGCGGCCGGCGGGCGCGAGCGAGACGCCAGGCCGCAATCCAGGAGCGCAGAAATGACCATCACCTGCATCATCCGCTACCAGATCGATCCGTTTCAGAAGGATGAGTTCCAGAAGTACGCCGAGAATTGGGGACGGATCATTCCGCGTTGCGGCGGCCACCTGATTGGATATTTTCTTCCGCACGAAGGCACAAACGATATCGCGTGGGGATTGATTTCGTTCGATAGCTTGGCGGCCTACGAAGCGTACCGCGCGCGCTTGCATACCGATAAGGAAGCGCGCATGAATTTTTCGATGGCGCAAAGCAAGAAGGTCATCTTGCGGGAAGAAAGAACGTTCGTCGAAGTGGTCGATGGCACGTTCGATCTTCCTTCGACGCTTGCATGAGCGAGAAGAGATGCGAACCGGCACGGAGATCCGAACGTGTTGGGGAAATTCGTCCGGAGTGACGCAGCGCAGCGGTCAATGCGGACCGTGCTCGCGCGATTTTATTCAAAACGAAGAGCGACCACCGGATCGACACGCATGGCGCGGCGCGCCGGGATGTATCCCGCGAGCGCGGCGACGGCGGCAAGAATGAGAGTAACAACGCCGATGGTAGCGGGATCGTAGGCCGTGACGCCAAAGAGCATGTGGACCACGAGATGAGAACCCGCGAGCGCGCAGGGAATTCCGATCGCCATGCCCGCGAAGGTCAGCACAAGCGTTTCGCGCAAGACCATCCGCAAAATGGCGCCGCGCGACGCGCCGAGCGCCACGCGAATCCCGATCTCGTTTGTGCGGCGCGAGACCGAATACGAAATCACGCCGAAAATTCCAGTGGCGGCAAGCGCCAACGCCATGGCCGCGAAGAGGCCCAGCAGGAACGTGCGAAATCGGGGCTGTGCCACGGAAGCGTCGATCAAGTCGGGCATTTTCGCGACGTCCGTGACCGGCAAATCTTTATTGATTCCGTGCACGTCCTGGCGAATGGCGGCGGCCACGCTGCCCGGGCTCAGCGCGCTCTTCACGACCAGGTTCGCGCCCCAGAGCGGAGCTTGCACGAACGGCACGTACATCATCGCGCCCGGATTCTGGCCAAGAGAAATGTCGCGCACATCACCGACGATTCCCACGATTTCGTGCATGGGTTGTGCGCTGCCGCGAGGAAAACCAAACGCAATCTGTTTTCCGATTGGATTTTGATTCGAAAAATAAAGACGGGCCATGGCTTGGCTGATGATCGTAACGCGAGGCGCGGTGGAAAGGTCGCGCTGATTGAAAAGCCGTCCGGCCAACAGCGGGATTCCCATGACGTGAAAATAATTCGGACTGACCGAAGCATAGTTCGCGGTTCGCGATGCGGCCGAGGACGAAGAGGGGATGCCTTCGATAGAGAAGGGCAGAGTGACGGCGCCGTCCACGATCGGACGGGGAACGGCGATTGCCGAATCCTGCAATCCAGGCTCGGACTGGACGCGTTCCAACATTTCGTTCGAGAAGGTGGCCCACTGTTGCGGCGTCGAATATTGAAATTGCGGAAGCGAGATATCCACCTGAACAACGTGGCGCGCGTCAAACCCCGGACTCACCGAAGTGAGTTTGGCAAAGCTGCGCAAGAGCAGTCCCGCAACGACGAGCAGCACCATGGCGAGTGCGATTTCTCCTGCGGCCAGAGAACTGCGCGCACGGCGGCGAGCGGCGCTTTCGCCGGAGCGGCCTCCGCCTTCGCGGAGACTCGATTGCAAATTGGCATTCGCCGCAAAGAGCGCCGGCGCCAAGCCGAAGATGCAGCCCGCGATCGCGGAAAGCAGAAGTGCGAAGCCCAAGACCCAGATGTCGACGCGTACGGGGTTCATCACGGGCAAACTCGAGGGCAGGAGCGAGCGCAACGCGTGAACGCCGCCGTAGGCCAGAGCTATTCCTACAACTCCCCCGAGCAAACCGAGAAGGGCGGTTTCGCTGAGCAACTGGCGAACCAGACGCGCTCTCCCGGCACCGAGCGTCGCGCGCACGGCAATTTCCCGCGCGCGAGAGGTGGCGCGTGCCAGAAGCAGATTGGCAATATTGGCGCAGGCGATCAAAAGCACCAGCCCAACTGCGCCAAGCAGGACGAGCAGCGCAACTTTGGTGTTTCCAACGATGGCTTGTTGGAGCGGCTCGATGCGAATCGAGAAGCCGGCATCCGTTTCTGGAAATGCCTTCGCGAGGTTGGCGAGGACGGCGTTCATCTCCGCGCTGGCCTGTGCGAGCGAAACGCCCGGCTTCAGCCGTCCCAGAACGGGGAAGCCGCGAACGCCGCGGTGGCTCATGAAGCGGCTGAAGACTGGATCTTGCGCGATCGGAATCCAGATTACGTCGTGGGCATCGATGAAAGGGGAACGAAAGCCGGCCGGCATGACGCCAACGACAGTGAACGAACGATTGTCGAGACTGATGGGACTGCCGATGATTCTTTCGTCCGCGCCGAACCGGCTGCGCCACAGGTTTTCGCTCAAGACAACGGTGGCTGCAGCGCCGGGCTTGAAATCATCGGGAAGCGGTGCTTGGCCAAGGAGCGGCTTTACTTCGAGAAGGGAAAAAAAATCGGAAGTGACCACGACGGTGTTCACCACCGTGGGCTCGCCGCGGCCTGTGAGCGTGAGCTTATGGAACGCCAGTCCCGCCAATTGGCTGAAGGCGCGGTTCTGCGCGTGCCAGTCTTCCAGGTCGGGATAGGAAGGCCCCGTCGACGGGATGCCCTTCTGCGGCCGGGCCTCAAACACGTTGACGAGCTGCGAGGGGTTAGGATAGGGCAACGGCCGGAGCATCACCGCCTCGACCACGCTGAAAATAGCCGTGTTCGCGCCGATGCCGAGAGCAAGCGTGAGAACAGCGATAGCGGTGAAACCCGGATTTTTTCGCAGCATACGAAATGAGTAACGCATGTCCTGCAAAAATGTTTCGAGCAGAGGCAGGCCGCGAAGTTCGCGATTCGTTTCCTTGAGTTGCGTGAAGCCTCCCAGGCGGATGCGAGCGGCGCGTTTGGCGTCTTCCGGCGACATACCGCGGCGAATATTCTCTTCGGTGAGCAAATCGAGATGGGCCGCAAGCTCTTGATCGAAATCCTGCTCGATGTCGCGAGGCGAAAGCCACGTGCGAATTCGGGAAGCGAGCGATTTTATCCAGGAAAACATGGGTTATCCACGCTCCGCGATGCGCAGCACGCGGCCGATCACGCCGGAAATGCGTTCCCAATTGCGCGCTTCGACCTGCAGCTGCCTGCGTCCGGCTTTCGTAAGGGAATAAAATTTCGCTTTTCGGTTGTTGTCCGAAGCGCCCCAGGCGCCGGAAATCCATCCGCGCTGCATCAGGCGAACCAGGGAAGCGTAAATCGTGCCCTGATTGATCTGCAAAGCTTCTTCGCTGATTTGTTCGATGCGGCGCGCGATGCCATAACCATGCAGCGGCCCTATCGAGGCGAGAGTTTTCAGGACCATCAAGTCGAGAGTGCCTTGAAGAATTTCAGACTTGGCGCCGGTCATGCCGCCTCCTGTGGTGTATCCACAGGAGTATCGCAGACGACCTGTGGGACGTCAATAGGTGGATGAGTTCTCTCTTCAGGGAGTCCGGCGCGCGAATGTCGCGTGAGGTTCCAGCTCCGGGCTCGCGGGCATCCTTCAGTGCACGTAGAAGCCGGATTTGGAGAGCACGATGTAGTCGCGGTTCTTTTTGCCGAAGGACGAAGCCAAACGCACATCCAGTTTGTGAGGTTTGCCGAGAGCAGCGGTGGCGTTGGTGTAATAGCCCAGCGTGTAGCGTGTCTTGATGCGCTCGATCATCGCCTGGAACGCCGGGGTCAGATGAGCGACGTCCTGAACGTCGAAAATTTCCCCGCCGGTCGCCTCCACCACTTTCCGGATGTTGACGAGCCCGGGGATCATGCTGGCGGCAAACAGAGTCTGCGGCGGATTGTAGCCGGGAATTTTGAGGTTATACAGAGTGGCATCGGCGGCGATGGCTTCCGTGACGATGTCGCGCGTGCCTTGTCCGCCGGCGTCGGTGCCCACGTCGTCGCTAATGAGGATGATGACGCGGCGGCCTTTGGGAGGCAGCGGAAGGAGATATTGGGAGGCGAGAAAAATGCCGTCGTTGATATTCGTCGCGCCGCCGGCTTTGAAAGAATTGATCTGATTCGCGATCGCGGTCTTGTCCGTGGTGAAAGGGACGCGCAGTTGCGCTTCCGTCGAAAACGTAAAGAGAGCGGCTTCGTCATCGGGTTTGAGTGCGGCAAGGGCGGCGTTCGCGGCGTCGCGCAGAGGGCCGAGAAATGGGCCAATCGAGTCGCTCAGATCCAGAACGAGGGCGACATTGATCGGCAATTGGTCGCGGCTAAAGACGTCGATCTTCTGGCGCACGCCATCTTCGCGAACTTCAAAGTCTTCTTTTTTCAGGTCGGCCATGATTTGGCCCGATTTGGTCTTGACGGTGGCATCCAGCAGCACAAGATTGACGCCGACGTGAATGACGCTTCCGTTTTGGTCCTGGGCGTAGGCGGGAATTTGGAATGCGAAGGCCAGCACAACGACAAAAATGGCTGAGCGAAGTGCGTTGCGCTGAAATTTGGAGACAAGCATTGTTTTCATAATGTATCGCGGGCCCTTCCGGTCAAGGAAAGGTTTTGCACCTTCCTATTGTATAGGCTTCCGGTCAGCCGGTGCGGACGAAGCTGTGGACAGAGAGCGCGGCTGCGGCGATCCTGGCGCTAGCGGCGCGTCAAAATCATAGTCTCGATCATCATGCTCCCTTAAGGGCGCGAAGAGTTGGACATCTGGGAACGGACGGCCGAGGACCACCGACTCTTCTTTAGGTTACGCGCACAGATATTTTGAGGGTTCTTCGACGAAGAAGCTATAACGCTCGCGACGTCCGGCGATACGCGACACCGCATCTGTAGAGCTTGTCTTTCGTAATTTCGACGACCCAGGCAATCTCCGCAGGCACGAAGATGGCGTTTGCGCCGGGCGCATAGGGAACAGCGACTTCGATGTCGGTGCGCGCAAAGTATTGTTTGCGGCTCCTGAAGCAGATGCCTCCCTTGGACATATCCTCGCAGGTGACAACGTCATCGGTGAAGCCTGAGCGGCGAATGCAGGCTTTGTAGTTGACCTTGGTGCGCGTGTGTTTCCGGCGGTTCTCCGCGGACACAGCGGGTGTGCGGTCGGTAGGCGAGGCATAGGCCGAGGAAGGCTTTGAGACGGGCTCCGTCAGGTCGCTGGGGGAACCCTGCGTCCTCGGGATACTCGCCCCGCTCAGGTCGGTGAAGTCGCTCGCGTCGCTCACATCGCTCGCGACTCCTACGAAAGAGGAAACCCTGGCGTCCCGTCCAGCGGCCACAAGCACGGGCTGCTCTTCCTTGGTTTCGGTGGGGACCTCGGCGGAGCGCTTCCAGAGAGTCGAGTCGTGGCATTCCTTGCAATAACGGACGATGCCTTCGTTGATCATGAGGACGTCCGATTCGACGTCGATATGGTCCACGGTCTCGCGAAGCTGGCAGGTTGCGCACTCGAGGAGGACGCGGCGAGCTTGCTTTTCCGATTCGGAAACAGGGGAGAAATCGATACCCCAAAAGTCGATGTTGGAGGTATCTACGAAAGCCACCCCGTAGGTGTAAATCTCGCCCTCCGAACCAATGCGGCCAACCACGCGGACGACGGCTTCCTTGTTGGTGTCGAGATAGCGAATGATGATTTCTTGCTCGGCGTAGAGTTTGAAGGTGGAAATGATGCCAGCGCCGTGGCGGCTGAGGAGAACCGTCTTGGTCATCTCCGAAAAGCCCTTGCCGTCCATGTCGCTTCCAGTCAGAAGGATAGCGAGCTCTTTGGGTACGCGACTGCTACGGCGCAGGTGTTCGAAAGACACGGTACACGCTCTTCGAGGGAAGCACAGCTACTAGCAAGGTTAACCGGAAGCCAGCCAACACGCCCCGGAAATTGGAGGGATGGTTCCACCGGCGCAAGGGGGAAAGGCCGCCGACACGGCGAAGCCTCTGAACCAGGTGAAGTCGGCGGAATGGGCGAATCCGGGTGACAGCGGACACGCGCAGGCGTAGCGAAAGTCACAGATTTTGAGGCGCCGGGACGGTAAAAAGGAGGTGCAGAAGGAAAGAGACCGCGAATGGAAGCGAGCTGCCAAAGCTGGACGGGAGTGGTTCAACGGAGGGCTCAGCAGCTTCACCTACTGGACGCTGAAGAAGTAGAAACGGTAGGGCAGACCCTTGCGGGATCAGTCTATCTTCTGCGCGGGCGGCGAGGGAGCGCCGAGCGAAACATGCGCGCCTGTGGTTGCGACGCACCGGCCGTTCACGGCCGGAAGTGCTTAGGCCTTCTTCGCCGCCCGCTATTTGAAACTGTCGAAGAGTTGGAACGAGACATTTTCTGAGGAGGAATGAAATGACAAACTTGATTTTGCGCGACAATTTGTTCGAGGACCTTTTCGATGCGCGGCGTGAATTCGACAAGGTTTTCAACCGGATGTTGAGTGTGAAGCCGTGGGGCAAGGAAGAAGCGACTCCGTTGGCCGGATTCAACTTCATACCCGCGGTCGAGACCCATGTGGACAAAGAGGCGAAGAAATATGTTTGCAAAATCGCCTTGCCGGGAATCGATCCAAAGGAAGTGCACATCAGTGTAGTGGGCAATGAGCTTGCCATCACCGGCGAGCGGAGGATCGAGAAGAGGACGAAAGAAGCCGAGTACTATCATGAGGAGTTCGCGTACGGAAAGTTCGAGAGGACCATCGAGCTGCCCGAGGGCGTGAACACGGAAAAGTTCAACGCTGAATACGTGAACGGCGTCCTGGAAATCACGGCGCCCGTCGCCGCGGTGGCCTTGCCGAGGAGAATCGAAATCAAGACGACTGTGCCGCTGACAAAACAGATGGCGGCGTAAGTCCCCCCTAAATCCGCATAAGTCACGGCGGTTAGAAAAGCCCGCTCCGAGAAATCGAAGCGGGCTTTCTTTTGGGACGCGTCAATCTGAAACCTTGGACAGGACCCAAACACCGCGCTTACAGATTTAAGGGTACCGGAAACTCCCGGGTTGCCGGATTCGCCGTTCAATATAGTCAATTTACTCTGCCCAAAAAAGGGAACCAAAAGCCAAATCGTTCGTCTACTGTAAGAGATAGGTGTCAGGCCCAAATCCTCGCGTTGAGGAGAACTGCGTGAACAACCTCTGGCGTGACCTGCGCTTTGGCTTGCGACTCCTTTGGAAAAATCCCGTTTTTACCTCGGTTGCCGTGCTGGCCCTGGCCCTGGGCATCGGCGCGAATACCGCTATCTTCAGCGTGGTCTACGCCACACTGCTGGCTCCTCTGCCATACCGACAGCCCGATCGGATCGTCATGATTTGGTCCAAGATCGGCGGCCACCGCAATAGTACGGCCGCGGGAGACTACCTGGAATGGAAACGCCAAAGCACGGCTTTTGAATCCATGGCGGCATGGACAGGTGGCGAAATGAGCTTGACCATCTCCGGCCAGCCTGAGCAAGTCAATTCAGAGCCCAGCACCCCTGGTTTTCTCGAGGTGCTTGGCCAGCCCCTGCTGATCGGGCGCGATTTCTTGCCCGAGGAGGGGCAGGTCGGCAAAGACCACGAGGTCATTTTTACCTATAAACTGTGGAAGAATCGCTTCGGCGCCGACCGCGGCATCCTCGGCAAGCAAGTTCGCATGGATGGCGAGCTCTACACCGTTGTTGGAGTCCTAGCGCCCGGGGCGACCGACCGCGTGCAAAGTGAACTGTACGTCCCGTTGGCGTTCAAGCCGGATCAAATCAATCACGAGTTCCATTGGTTGCTTGTCATGGGTCGCTTGAAGCCCGGCGTCACCGTGGCACAAGCCAATGCCGATATGGACTCTGTGACGAAGCATATCGCCGAAGTCTATCCAAAATCGAACCAGGGCTGGGGCGCAACGGTCGAACCATTGCAAAATGACTTTCTCAGCCGCGACACGCAGCGGGCCCTCTGGATGCTACTCGGGGCAGTGGGTTTTGTTCTACTGATTGCTTGCGCCAATGTCGCGAACCTCCTTCTTGCGCGCGGCACCGTGCGTCAGAGAGAAATCGCGGTTCGCTCTTCGCTTGGCGCGACGCGCGGCCAACTGTTCAGCCAATTCCTTACGGAAAGTCTGGCTTTGGCCGGCATCGGAGGAGCACTCGGCATCGCTTTGGCCTGGGGATTCCTGAAAGTCATCATCGCGTTGATGCCGCCCTTCACGCTGCCTTCAGAAGCAGACGTCAGGCTGAATGTGCCCGTGCTTCTCTTTACTCTTGGAGCCACCATGCTTGCTGGCGTGCTCTTTGGTTGCGCGCCGGCATTGCAAGCTGTTCGACTAAACCTGAATGAAACGTTGAAGGAAGGCGGCCGCACGGGATTCAGCGTCGGGCGGCACAGAGCGCGCCACATCCTGGTTCTCGCCGAGTTTGCGCTTGCACTTACGCTCCTCGCTGCTGCCGGACTCGCGGTGCACAGCTTCTGGAATATCACTCATGTGGACATGGGTTTCCGCACGGACCATATCCTCACCTTCGACCTTCCGATGCCGACGGACCGCCTGAAAACTCCCGAGCAAATCACGTTGTTTTACCAGCAACTGATTGACCGCGTGCAGGCACTGCCAGGAATCACCTTGGCTTCGGTGTCCACGGGCATGCCCGTGGAAGGAACGAATTTTGGGATGCCGTTTGAAATCGTCGGGAAACCAGTTGCCGATCGCTCGCAGCGCCCAGGGGCGGGCTTCAACCAGGTCACGCCCGGGTTTTTCAGGACCTTTGGGATACGCATGGCGCGCGGCCGGGCCTTTACGGAAGCCGATGTTGCCGGCGGCCTGCCTGTTGCAGTCGTGAACTCCACGTTCGTGAAGCGTTATTTTCAGAACGTCGATCCTTTGACGCAGAGGATTTCGGTTGAACAACTCATTCCCGGGGTTACAAATCTGGGTCCGCCCATCGATTGGCAAATCGTCGGCGTATATGAAAATGTGCGCAACGGCGGACCCAAAGGGGAAGGGTTCCCGGAAATCGATGTGCCCTTCGCGCAGAGCCCCTGGCCGTCGGTTTCCATGGCTGTGCGCACGGCCGGCGAGCCGGAGTCCGTCAGCAAAAGTATTGCCGCCGTTATCCATTCCGCCGATCCTGACTTGCCGATGGCCGACGTAAAGACCATGGACCAACTTCTGGAGCAGTCCATGGGTGGAGACCGATTCGGCGCCGTTTTGTTTGGAAGCTTCGCTGTGATCGCCCTTTGTCTGGCGACCTTTGGAATCTATGGCGTGATGTCCTTTGGAGTGGCGCAGCGTACTCACGAAATCGGACTGCGCATGGCGCTTGGCGCCGGGCAGTCGCAAGTACTGGGTCTGATACTGAAAGAAGGAATGACTCTGGGTTTCATCGGTCTTCTAATCGGGCTTGCCGGTTCTTATGGCGTTGGGCGGCTCATGCGCGGAATGTTGTATGGCATCGGCACGCTCGATCCCGTCGCGTTCAGCGCCGTGGCTGCAGTGCTTATGTTGTCTGCCTTTCTGGCGTGCTACATCCCCGCGCGCCGGGCGACCCATGTCGACCCAATGACTGCGTTACGTCAAGACTGAAACGGAAATTAAGCACGAAAATAAAGGCGTGAGCGTATCCTCACGTTCCGAAAGCGCCTCAAGATTCGCCTTTGGAGATCACGGACAACAGAAGTTAGCGCCACGAGGCAGTTACTCGTAACGCAAAGCGACGAGTGGATCGATGCGCGTGGCGCGGTACGCAGGAATCCAGCACGCGAACAGCGCGATACCGGTCAGCAGAAGGGCCACTGCTGCAAAGGTGAGCGGGTCAGTGGGTCTTATGCCCACGAAAAAAGTGGCCATCACACGCGTGCCCGCGAACGCGACAATCAAACCCACGCCCAAACCGATGCCGACTACGCCGAGTCCCTGGCGGAGGACCATTTTCAGAATCTCGCGAGGGGAAGCGCCCATGGCGATCCGAATGCCGATTTCCTTGGTGCGCTGAACTGCGGCGTAAGAAACCACACTATAGATTCCAACGACAGCCAGGATCAGCCCGAGAAGGGCCATGATAGCCGTAATTTGCGCGCCAAAGCGGAAGAGGAAAAAGCCATTCGCGCTTTGAAGCGCCTCGGTCATTGGTTTTACTTCCGTGATGGGGGCATCGGGTGCGATTTCGTGGATCACCGCTTCTATCTGCAGAGCCAAAGCGTCAGGAGGAACCGATGCGCGGACGTGGATGGTGCGCATCGACATATAACTCTGGTCCAAAGGCAGGTAGTAGAACGGCGTGGGGTCTTCCGTCAAGCTCTGGTATTTTCCGTTTTGAACGATGCCGACAACTTCCATGAAAGGGCCGGCGGGGCCTTTTGAACTGAAGCGTTTGCCGAGCGCGTCTTCGTGCGGCCAAAACTTGTCGGCCATGGTTTGATTAATGATGGCAACCGAAGGCGCTTTTTCGCTATCGGCGTCGGAGAATTTGCGGCCGCGCAAAAGAGGAATTTGCAGCGTGTCGAAGTAGCTGTCCGTCACCGCGTCGAACATGATGTTGGGAGGCTGCTGGCCCGCTTCGTAAGGATGCTCTGGAATCCAAACGCGGTCATCCGCACTGACGTAGCCCATGGGGACGACAAAAGCCTCCGCCTCGGATTGCACGCCCGGTAAGGCGCGAATCCGGCTGTCGATGTCGCGATAGGCTTGACGGGCTTGGGGTTCATTGTAGCCGATCTGTCCGAGGTCGACGGAGAGATCGAGAACATGGCGGGGATTGAAGCCGAGATTGATTTCCTGGGCTTTCTGGAGACTGCGAACGAAAAGGCCGGCGACGATCAGGAGTACAAGTGAGCCAGCGACTTGCGCGACGACAAGAGCGTTCCTCGCCAGTTGGCGGCGGGGACCGGAAGATGAGCCGCGGCCTCCTTCATGCAGGATGGAGATAACGTTCGTGCGCGCGGCGCGAAGAGCCGGCATGATTCCCACGACCAAGCCCGTGAAAAGAACCGCAGCCAGGGCAAAGAAATAAACGCGTGCGTCGGGATGAAAATCGAGCCGGAAGGGCAAGTCCGTCTCGAGGTTCAGCGAACTGAGAATTCCAGCGGCCCAGGAGCCCAACAGGAGTCCCGCGCCGCCTCCGAGAAAAGCGAGCAAAAGACTTTCCGTCAGATACTGGCGCACGAGGCGGCCGCGGCCCGCGCCCAGAGCGGCGCGAATGGCCATCTCGCGCTGGCGCACCGTGGCCCGCACGAGGAGCACGTTGGCGATGTTGAAGCAAGCGACGAGAAGGACAAGAGCCGCGAGAGTCATGAAAGCAATGGCGGCCATAAGAAGCGAATTGTCAGGATCCGGCTCCGGCCGAGCCAGCTTTTCGGGGAAAACCTGAACGGAGAGGCCTTTCTCCGTGTCGGGATGCTGCTGCGCAATATTTTGCGCCACAACGTTCAGCGCGGCTTCCGCCTGCTTGATGCTGACTCCGGGTTTCAGACGGCCCATGACGGTGAGCGTGCGGGAGCCGCGGCTGGTCCAAATTTTTTGAATGGGGGCGTCCGGGTCCTCGTGAGTCTCCGCGCTGAAAGGAACGTAGGCATCCATGTCGAGGACGGAATAGGTGCCGTGAAAGTCGCGAGGAGCGACGCCTACGATGGTAAAGGGGAGACCGTTGAGTTCTACTTTTTGGCCCACCACGCCGGGATCGCCGTCGAATCTCTTGCGCCAGTAGGAATAGCCCAGCACGATCACGGGATCAGCGCCGGGAGTGCGACCCTCCGACGGGAGGATGAGGCGCCCATAGGCGGGCCGGATTCCCAGGGAAGAGAAATAGTTGCTGGAGACCCGGCTGACGAGCGAATGATCGGATCTCTTATCGACGGCGATGGCCGCGAGGGTAATGCGATAGGCAAAGAGGTCGCTAAAGACATTGTTGCGGTCGCGCAAATCTTCGTAATCGGGGTAGGAAAAGCGGTAAGAGCCGGCGAGCGTGGGCTGCTGAAGTGCGAGGACGGTGATTTGATCGGGGTGAGGAACGGGAAGCGGACGCAGAAGGAAGCCGTTGACGACGCTGAAGAGGGTGGTGTTGACGGCCATTCCGAGGGCCAGCGTAACGATGCCGATGATGGCGAAGCCCGGGTTCTTGGCTAAGGTCCGAAAGGCGTAACGGATATCTTTCCAGAAATTCAACATTGACCAGGCTCCCTAGCTGAAGCAAACAGTCTAGAAGCTAGATTGTAGCGCATCCCGAATACCCGACCATCGACGGGCTTAAATCATTCAATTGATAGGGATTAGAGGGTGAGCTGGTACGAATGGCCGAGATGGAGTGTCCGGTCGTGGGATTTCTCATGTCAATTGTGGACAGAGGTCTGCAGACCACCTCGAAGCTCGGTCCATTCAGTCAGCCATCCCCACGGTTTGTACCCCCACTGGGGGTACCCCCCTGTTTTTTGTAAGTGTTGATTCTAAAAGACTTCGCTATTCAAGTAAGTCGTTTAGAATGAATAGTTGCGGGATGTGTCTGTAAGTGTTGCTTCTAAAGGGCTTAATTCGCGGCTTGGCAGCAAAAGGGCGCGATGGGCGGCTCATTTTTGCAACTGTTGTAGACAGAGGGCTTAGGCAAAACAAACGGACTAAAAGCAAAAACGCCAATCTGGAGATTGGCGTTCCCAGGTGGAAATCACAAGATTTCTCAGAAACAATAATACGCGAGCTGCCACGTCTTGTAAAGGAGAAAGACGGCGAGAAAACCAGCGACTCCTGAGTTTCGGCGGCTGCCCAAACAACTCGGCTGCTTGGCGCTTGGGTCCTTGGGAGCGATCTCAGTCCGGAGAGCGCGTTCTAGGAGGCCGGGGAACTACGGCAATTTTTCTCTTTGCTCGCGGAGGATCTGGAGGCTGCGCTCGAGATAATGGCTGATCAACTCGAGTTCCTTGGTGGAATAGCTGGAGGCCAGCTTCAGGGAAGCAGAGGCGAGGCCTTGGTAAAGATGGCCAACACGTTCGAGGGCCTCGGGGAGCGGGTGGACAAAGACTTTGCGGCGATCGCTGGGGTCGCGAAAGCGCTCGACGAGTCCGGCTTTTTCGAGACGGTCCAGTATGCCGGTGACGGCGCCGGTGGTCAGACCGGTGGTGCGGGCGAGATATCCGGCGGTGAGGGGCGGCTGGGAATAACGGGACATCAGCTCGAAGCATCTGGTATCGGTAACGTTGAGACCGAGCTTGCTGGCGATAGCCTGGTGGAGGAAGACGGAGACGGTGCTAAGTTCGCGGCCGAGATCCATGCCGACTTTTTGGATCAAGGCATTCCGTTTGCGAGGGGCGATGGACTTTTTCATTTTATCTTGACAGCTAAATATCTCACCATCTAAGGTAATTAGAGACGGAAAGAAGTATACGTGAGAAGCGGGCCATTACAAAGCGCCGGGCAAGCTATTCGGCTGGAAGAGCAAAAACGCACGGAAAACGCCGGAGCCTCTTCGCCGGAACCGAACGTAAAGCGGCAAAGCAAGGTAGAATGAAGGGCAGAAAACCAGGGAAGGCCTGTAATTTTTCACATCGCGGCTGCGTAAACGCAGGTGTAGGGCGTCTTACACGGAGAAAAGGGAATTGATGGCGGCGACGGAGCTTCATGCAAAGCCGGATCTGGACTCACTGCGGATCCATGATAGCCACCGAACGGGCGGCAAGATGGGCAAGCGCGTGGGATACGTGTCGGCGGCGCTCGGATTGATTGTGGTGATCGGGGGATTGGCGTTTGCCTTCCGAAATCAGACGCCGGTGGTCGAGGTGGTGACGGCGCAAGCGCCCCAGGATGGGGGCCGGGAAGCGATTTTGAATGCGAGCGGGTACGTCACGCCGCGGCGCAGGGCCACCATCGCGGCCAAGATCACGGGACGAGTCACCGGAGTGTTCTTCGACGAAGGCACGCACGTGCACAAAGGACAGTTGCTGGCCACGCTGGATGAATCGGACGCGAAGCGCGCGCTGGATTCGGCGGTGGCGGACAGGAACGCTTCGCAGGCGGCGATTGAGGATCTTCAAGTGCAGTTGCACCTGGCGGAAATCGAGCTGCGGCGCGCGCAGGAATTGCGGAAGGCGGGCGTGCAGTCCCAGGAACAATTGGACACCTCGAGCGCCGCTGCGGACAGCTTGAAAGCCAAAATCATGCTGGCAAAGGAACAGGTGCTGGCTTCGGATGCGCGGATTAACGAGGCGCAGCAGGCGGTGGACAATTGCGTGATCACGGCGCCGTACGACGGAATCGTGGTTTCGAAGGATGCGCAAGTAGGCGAAATGGTGTCGCCGGTCTCGGCGGGCGGCGGATTTACGCGCACGGGCATCGCGACGATTGTGGACATGAATTCGAACGAGATCGAGGTGGACGTCAACGAGGCGTATATCGCGCGCGTGAAGGACCGGCAACCGGTGATGGCGACGCTGGATGCGTATCCCAATTGGCAGATTCCGTCGCATGTGCGAACGGTGATTCCGACGGCGGACCGGCAGAAAGCGACGGTGAAAGTGCGCATTTCGTTCGACAAGCTGGATCCGCGGATTTTGCCGGACATGGGAGTGAAGGTGACGTTCCTCGAGGATGCGCCGAAGAAAAAGGGCGGAGCGAAGGCGGCCACTGTGGCGGCGCTACTGCCGACGGAAGCGATACGCGACGATAACGGAAAAAAGATTGTCTTCCTGGTGAAGAACGATCACCTGGAACGGCGCGCGGTGGCGATTGGCAATACGCAGGGTGCGCAAACGGAGATTCTGTCCGGGCTAGTGGCGGGAGACACCGTGGTCGATAGCGGGCCTGCCAATTTGCAAGACGGACAGGCTGTGCAGATTAAGAAATAGGAGCCGCAGACATGATTCGAGTGGATGGCCAGGGAAACGGAAACAGCCTGATTCGAGTGCGCGGATTGGACAAATCGTACCGGCGCGGCGGAGAAGAGATCCAGGTGCTGCAACGGCTCAATCTGGACGTGGACAAGGGCGATTTCGTGGGATTCATGGGCCCGAGCGGCTCCGGAAAAACCACGCTGCTGAATTTGCTGGGCGGATTGGACGTGCCGACGCACGGAAGCATCACCGTGGCGGGCGACGAGATTACGAATATGTCCGGGAGCAAGCTGACGCACTGGCGCGCGCGGCATGTGGGATTCATCTTTCAAATGTACAACCTGATTCCGGTGCTGACGGCGTTTCAGAATGTCGAGCTGCCTCTGTTGCTGACCAAACTTTCCAAGTCGGAACGCCGGAAGCACGTGGAAACGGCGCTGAGCGTTGTGGGCCTGGCGAACCGCATGGATCACTACCCGCGGCAGCTTTCCGGCGGACAAGAACAGCGCGTGGCGATCGCGCGGGCCATCGTGGCCGACCCGACATTTCTGCTGTGCGACGAGCCCACGGGCGATCTGGACAGGAAGAGCGCGGACGAGATTATGGATCTGATTCACCGGC
The DNA here is from genome assembly GCA_963715795.1 of uncultured Acidobacteriota bacterium. Classification (GTDB taxonomy): domain Bacteria; phylum Acidobacteriota; class Terriglobia; order Acidiferrales; family UBA7541; genus Acidiferrum. The sequence continues at coordinate 693,323 of OY970275.1, forward strand.
TGGTGAAGGAGTATGGCAAGACGGTGTTGATGGTCACGCACGATCCGGCGGTCGCGAAGCAGGCGGACGTGACGCTGCATCTCGAGAAAGGAGTGCTGGTGGAAGCCTCGAGGCCCGAGCAAAGGATTATTGCCGGAGGCGTGGCATGAAATTCCACACGCTGATCTTCGCCAATCTGTTCCGCAAGAAAGTCCGCCTGATTCTTACGATCGGATCGTTCGCTATTGCGCTAGTACTTTTTACGTTCCTGGCCGTGGTGAACAGCGCTTTCAACCGTGGCGTTGATATAGCGGGCGCGGACCGGCTGGTGGTTGAGAACCGAATTGGATTAATACAAACGATGCCCATCTCCTACGGAGACAAAATACGGGCGATACCCGGCGTGAAAGATGTCACACAGGATCACTGGTTCGGCGGGGTTTACCAGGACGAGAAGAACTTTTTTCCGCAGTTCGCGATTGACGTGGAGAACCACCGTAAAGTGTATCCGGAATTCATCGTGCCCGACGATCAATGGAACACGTTCGTAAAGGATCAGGAAGGCGCAATAGCGGGCGCGCGGACGGCGAAGCGATTCGGATGGAAGGTGGGAGACCGCATCCCCATCCTGAACTCTCTTTACGGCCCGACGAAAACGTGGGAATTTAATCTCGACGGCATTTACCATACGGAAAAAGCGGATGGGGACGAGAGCCAATTTTGGTTTCACTGGAAAGACTTCGACGAGAATGTTCCCGACTCCGTGAAGAGCACGGCAGGATGGTACATCCTGAAACTCGATAGTCCGGACGACGCCGTGCGCGTTGCGAAGACCATTGACGCGATGTTCGCCAACTCTTCTTACGAAACCAAGACGGAAACCGAGTCCGCTTTTGCCGCGGGTTTTGCGAAACAATTCGGGAATATCGAGTTCCTTATTTTGAGCATCGGAACCGTCGTCTTTTTCACGCTCCTCCTGGTCACCGGAAACACCATGGCGATTTCCGTCCGGGAGCGCACCGGCGAGCTGGCCGTCTTAAAAGCAATCGGAGTAACCGATGGGTCCATCCTTTTCCTCGTTCTCGCTGAATCGGCGATGATCGCGCTCTTTGGCGGATTAATAGGCCTCTTGCTGGCGTGGGCGGCGATTCCGGTGATTAGCGTTGCGCTCACCGGATTGCTGCCTCCGCTGCTTTTGTCGAAAACGATGCTTTCGGTGGGCCTGGTGTTTGCCGTTTTCGTGGGCGTGGCCAGCGGCCTGCTTCCGGGGATTGGCGCGATGCGTATGCGCGTCGCGAACGCGCTGCGGAGGGTCTGACATGGCGATTCCCATTGTCTACAACATTCGGAGCGTGAAAGCGCGATGGACATCGACCATCGTCGCGGTACTGGGGATCGCTGGGACCGTGGGTGTCTTCGTCGCAATGCTGTCGCTTGCGCGGGGTTTTCGGGCCACGCTGGTTGCGTCGGGATCGAAAGACAACGCGCTCGTCGTTCGCGCAGGCGCAACTTCGGAAATGACTAGCGGCGTTTCGCTCGACGAGGTAAAGGTGATTCAGGACGCTCCGGGAATTGCGCGCGGAACGGATGGTCCCCTGTTGACTCCGGAAGCCGTGCTGATGGCTCCTATTCCTCTGATCTCGACGGGCACGGACGCCAATGTGGAACTTCGCGGGGTTTCACCGAACGTGCTGGAGATACGCAAGCAAGTGAAAATCGTGCAAGGCCGGATGTTCAAGGCGGGACTCGCCGAGATTGTCGTGGGCAAAAACGCGACCAAGACTTACAAAGGCTTGACACTCGGCAATACCATTTCGCTGGGCAGCGTGAAATGGAAGGTCGTCGGGATCTTTGACGCTGGCGGCAGCTCCTTCGATTCCGAGGTTTGGGCTGACGCGCATCTGCTAGCGGGGGCCTTCAACAGATCAGACACTTATTTCCAGTCTGTCACCGTTCACCTCACCTCTCCGCAGGCCTTGACCCAATTCAAGGACTCGGTTACCACGGACCCGCGTCTGGATGTGGACGCGTATCGCGAAATTGATTATTACGCAAAGCAGTCGACCGCCATGACCACACTCATTACGCGTCTGGGCGGCTTCGTCGCCATGATCATGGCCATCGGAGCCGTTTTCGGCGCGCTGAATACGATGTATTCGGCCGTCTCCGATCGAGGCCGGGAAATTGCCACTATGCGCGCTCTAGGCTTTGGCGGACCTTCCGTTGTTTTCTCCTTTTTGATTGAGGCACTCCTGATTTCTTTTGTCGGCGGTGTCCTGGGCTGCCTTGCTGTTCTCAAGTTGAACGGTTTGACCACGAGCACCATCAATTTTCAGACGTTCTCGAATCTTGCGTTCGCCTTTAAGATCACCCCTGACCTGCTCATCATGGGGATCGTGTTCGCGCTGGCCATGGGAGTGTTTGGGGGGCTTTTCCCTGCGATCCGAGCCGCGCGCCTTCCTATAGCTACCGCGCTGAGGGAACTCTAGCTACAGAACTTTTTCTGCGTATAACAGCGGCGCGTCTCATTCAGTTCGCGTGGAAAAATCCACGGCAAGCTATACTTCTGTTCCTCCGTTTACGGGAGAGGGGCTCAAGCATGGGTGTCGACAAGAAAGACCGCGAACTGGGGATGCATTGCCCGATTACGCGGCGCGATTTTCTGAATGGCGTGGCGATCGGCATAGGTGGAACGCTGGCTGGGGGCGCGCTGGGAGCGGAGGACCTGCTCGCGGCGGCGGCGCTGGACGACTTCGCTCCGGAGAAATCGCCGAATTACTATCCGCCGGCACTGATGGGCATGCGCGGGAATCACGACGGCTCATATACCTACGCGCACGCCCTGCGCGATGGCGAAAAATGGGACGCGGATGGTCCTGCGGAGAAGACGGGTGAATCCTACGATTTGGTGGTTGTAGGCGGCGGAATCAGCGGGCTTGCGGCGGCGTATTTCTATCGCAAGCACGCGGGGAACAACGCGCGGATACTGATTCTCGATAATCACGACGATTTTGGCGGCCACGCCAAGCGCAACGAGTTTCGCGCGGGAAACCGCATGGTGCTGAGCTATGGCGGTACGCAGTCCATCGAAAGCCCGGGGAAGTACAGCGATGTCGCCAAGAATTTGATCCAGGAGATTGGCGTCGAGACGGAGCGGTTTTACAAGGATTACGACCAGACGCTCTACGCCAAGATGGGAACGGCGGCGTTTTTCGATAAAGAGACGTTTGGCGAAGACCGGTTGATTCTGGGGATGAACGCGACGCCGTGGCCGGAATTTCTGGCGAAGGCGCCGCTTTCGGAAGTGGCAAAGAGGGATATCGCGCGAGTTTATTCGGAAAAGGTGGACTACTTTCCCGGCCTTTCCAAGGAGGAGAAGTACGCCAAGCTCGCAAAAATTAGCTATGCGCATTACTTGACGAAAATTTGCAAGGTGCATCTCGATGCGCTGCCATTTTTCCAAACGTTTCCGCACGATTTGTACGGCGTGGGGATCGACGCGGTTCCCGCGCTAGGCTGCTTCGAATCGGGCGACGACTACAATTCCTTTACGTATCCAGGCTTTGACGGGCTGGGCATCGGCGTACACGAAAAAGAAGAGCCGTACATTTTTCATTTTCCGGATGGCAACGCGTCGATCGCGCGATTGCTGGTGCGCGCGCTGATTCCGGAAGCGATGCCGGGGCGTTCGATGGAGGACGTGGTAACGGCGCGCGCCGATTACAGCAAGCTCGACGTGGAAGGCGCGCCTGTGCGGATTCGGCTCAACACCACCGCGATGCACGTGCAACACAGCGGCGCGAGCGGCGCGGCGCAAACGGTGAATATCGCGTACATGCGCGGGAAGAAGCTGCAATCGGTGCAGGCGAGATATTGCGTGCTGGCCTGCTACAACATGATGATTCCCTATATTTGCCCGGAATTGCCGCAGCAGCAGCGAGAAGCGCTTTCTTATCTTGTGAAAACGCCGCTGGTGTACACGCATGTGGCGCTGCGAAATTGGACTTCGTTCGCGAAGCTGGGCGTGCATCACATTGTGGCGCCCGGAGGGTATCACACGTATACGGCGCTCGATTTTCCGGTGAGCGTCGGAACGTACGCATTCCCGAGCAAGCCCGAAGAGCCGATGGTGCTCTTCATGCTTCGCACTCCGTGCAAGCCGGGGTTGCCGATGCGCGATCAGTTCCGGGCCGGGCGGATGGAATTGATGGTGACGCCGTTTTCAAAGTTCGAACACAATGTGCGCGACCAGCTCGCACGAATGCTCGGTGGAGCGGGATTCGATCCGGCGAGAGACATTGAAGGCATTACCGTGAATCGCTGGGCCCACGGCTATGCGTACACTCCAAATTCGCTTTTCGATCCCGACTGGAAAGAAGAAGAGAAGCCCTGGGTGATTGGCCGAAAACCGTTCGGGAGAATTGCGATTGCAAATTCGGACGCGGGCGCCAACGCGTACACAAACGAAGCGATCGATCAGGCTTGGCGGGCCATCGGCGATATTCTGAAGAGCTAGCTCGCGCTCTCCCGAAAGTCACTACAACTTTTTGCGATCTAAGGCTCTTTCTCTTTTTCGCCGTCCCGCGCTCCGACCATTTTATCGTAGGCTTCGCGCCGGCTCAGACCGTGTTCCTTGGCGGCCAGTTTCAAGGCTTCTTTGCGGTCGAGTTTGGCTTGATGGATAAGTTCTTCCACGCGCTCCGCGAGACTTTGCATAGAGTTGGCGGGAGTGCGCGCGTCGGCGGGATCCTCAGGGCCGATGAGCAGAGTGATCTCGCCTTTGGCGGGGCGTTCCTCGAGCGAGGTGAAAAGCTCGGAGAGTTTGCCGCGGCGAAATTCTTCGTGCAATTTTGTGACTTCGCGGGCGATGCACGCGGCGCGGTTGCCGAGGACTTCGCGGGCGTCGGCGACACACTCGGCGATGCGATGCGGCGCTTCGTAAAGAATGATGGTGCGGTCCTCAATGCGGAGGCGTTCGAGGGCGCGGCGGCGTTCCCCGGCGCGATTAGGCAAAAAACCAACAAAAAGGAATTCTTCGTTGGGCAGGCCGCTGGCGGCGAGCGCCGCAAGAAGCGCGGAGGGTCCAGGCACCGGAACAACCGGTACGTGATGCCGCAAACAGAGCGTCACGAGGCGATGGCCGGGGTCGGAAACGAGCGGCATACCGGCGTCGCTGACGAGCGCGATCTTTGCGCCTTGTTCGAGAGAGATGAGCAGCTCGGGCGCGCGAGTCAATTCGTTGTGCTCGTGATAGCTGACCAGCGGCTTGCGGATTTCGAAGTGAGTGAGCAGCTTCTGCGTGTGGCGGGTATCTTCGCAAGCGATCTGGTCCACTTCCTTGAGAATGCGCAGAGCGCGAAATGTCATGTCCTCCAGATTGCCGATGGGGGTGCCGACGAGGTACAAACAGCCCAGCGCGGTTTTGGCGTTAGTTGCGTCTGCGCTCATGGTCTTGAGTCTAGCACGCGCTGCGGAGACATTTTGCCGCGCATGCTATACTTTTTTGTTTGGAGCCAACGCGGAGGGAGCAGCTGTGCCACTGTATGAATACAAATGCCTGAAGTGCGGGCGGCACACGGACAAAATCGAGAAAGTCGCCGGGCCGCACTTGAAGAAATGCCCGCACTGCGGCGGAAAAGTCGAGTCTGTCATCACGGCGCCGGCGATCAAGTTCAAGGGCTCGGGATGGTACGTGACGGACTACGCTGGAAAGTCGCCGGAGGGGGGAAGCAAGGAGAGCAAAGCGGCCGGGGACGGCAAAGAAAGCGGCGCGAAAGAAGCCGGCAAAGAAGGCGGCAAGGACGCGAGCGCGGCGGATGGCGCGGGCAAGGACTCCGCCAGCAAGGATTCCGCAACGAAGGAAACGGCGTCCAAAGAAAGCTCCTCGAAAGAGAAAAAGAGCGCGAAGAAAAAATAAGACCACCGAGGAAAAATATGGCCGAGACAATTCATCCAGCGGGCGCTCCTCTGCGAAAAGTGCGCAAAGCCGTTCTGCCCGCGGCGGGGCTTGGCACGCGCTTTCTGCCGGCGACCAAAGCCCAGCCCAAGGAAATGCTCACCGTAGTAGATAAGCCCCAAATTCAGTACGTCGTGGAAGAGTGCGTTGTTTCCGGCATCGAGCACATCATCATCGTCACTGGAAAGGGAAAGAATTCCATCGAAGACCACTTCGATTACGCTCCGACGCTGGAGCGCTTCCTGGAAGAAAAAGGCAGGAAAGATCAAGCGGCTATGGTGAGGCATATCAGCGACATGGTTCGCGTGAGCTACACGCGCCAAAAAGAGCCGCTCGGACTGGGGCACGCGGTGCTGGTCGCCGAGGACCTCGTCGGCGACGAGCCTTTCGCGGTTTTATTGGGAGACGTTTTAATCCCCGGAGAGAATCCCGCGACGAAACAACTGATTGACGTGTATAACGCGACGGGCGTGGGCGCGATCGCCGTGGAAGAAGTGCCCAAGGAAAAAACGAATCTTTACGGCATCGTCGCCGGCGAGCCCGCGCCCATGCCGCCATTTGGCGCGCGGCTGCTGCGAATTCGCGATCTGGTGGAAAAGCCGAAGCCAGCGGACGCGCCCTCAAATCTGGCCATCACCGGGCGCTATGTATTGCCGCCGCAGATTTTTGACTGTTTGAAGAGGACCAAGCCCGGCGCGGGAAACGAAATCCAACTGACCGACGCGTTGCGCCTGCTCGCGCAAGAGGTTGGGTTGTGGGCGTATATCTATGAAGGCATTTCCTACAACGCGGGCGACAAGCTGGGATTTCTGAAGGCGACGGTCGAAATCGCGTTGCAAAACAAGGAATTGGGCGCTCCCTTCCGCGAATATTTAAAGAATTTGAAGCTGTAATTTTGGCCGCGAGTATCCAGAGATGACGCGCATCTTGGGAATTGAATCGTCGTGCGATGAGACCGCAGCCGCTATCGTCGCGGATGGACGCGAGATTTTGTCCAGCGTGGTGGCTTCGCAAATTGATATCCACCGAAAATATGGCGGCGTGGTGCCGGAATTGGCTTCGCGCGAACATTTGCGGCAGATCGTGCCGGTGGTGCGCGAAGCCCTGGCCCAGGCCGGAATGCAGCTGAGCGAAGTGGACGCCATCGGCGTGACGCAGGGGCCGGGTCTTGTCGGCGCGCTGCTCGTCGGGATCACCTACGGAAAAACATTGGCGGAAGCGCTGGGGAAGCCGCTGGTTCCGGTGAATCATTTGGCGGGGCATGTGCACGCCGTTTTTTTGGAAGCGCACAAAGCAGGCCGCCAGGTGAAATTGCCGGCGGTGTGCTTGATCGTTTCGGGCGGGCATACCGTTTTGTATGAAGTAAAAGCGAATGGCTCTGGCGAACTGGATTCACCTGGCGTATTGAGCTATCGAAAAATCGGGCAGACGCGCGACGATGCGGCCGGAGAAGCGTACGACAAAGTTGCGAAGTTGCTCGGCATGGGATATCCGGGAGGCCCCATTCTCGATCGGCTGGCCGCGGTTCCCAACGGCGCGGCTGCTCCCGTGAAGTTCGGTCCGACGAAGACGCGCGGGAATCCGCTGGATTTCAGTTTCAGCGGGTTGAAGACGGCCGTGCTGTATCACGTTCGTGAACACGCCGAGTACGCGGCGGAAATTCAGGCGCGCGAAGATGCGTTGCAACACGGCGAACGAAAGTTTGAGCAATTGCTGCCGCTCTGCTCGCCGCAAACTCTTGCGCTTGTGCGCGAGTTCCAGAACGCGGTGGTGCGCGATTTGACGGAGCGCACGTTGCTGGCCGCGGATGAGCTGGCGGTGGGCAGCGTGCTGGTTTCCGGCGGAGTTGCGGCGAACAGCCAATTGCGGACGACATTTGAAGAGCGCGCGAAGAACAAAGGGCTCGAGGTATTTTTTCCGAGCCGTGCGCTTTCGACGGATAACGCGGCGATGATCGCGGCGGCGGCGTATGAACGGTTTCGCGCAGGCCAATTTGCGGATGCGTCGCTCAATGCGGATCCCAGCTTGGTCCTGGCGTGAGGCGATGAGAGATGTAAGCGATAAGTCTAGGCCGCTCACAAAACTTCATGCTGGCGGGGCCGCGAATGTCCTAGGCAATTTGCGTGGTGCGGACGGCCTGTAGTGGATGCGTGATGAGGATGTCGACGAGTCCGAGGAATCGCGTCATGTGCGGAAGTGTCGCGTGGGCGTCGAAGGCGGCGTCATCCACCCATTCGGAGTGAATGAAAAAAGCGAGTGGTTCGCGCGACGCCCCGTAGAGATGGATGCGGATGCAGCCAGGCTCGGCCCGCGTGGGCTCGAGAATGGCCTTCAATGCATCCTGCAATTGACGTTGCTTTCCAGCCTGTGGTTCAAAGCGAACGAACACGTGAAGCGACACGGCGGTTCTCCTGCCCGCGATTGTAACGCGCCCCGGTAACACCTCTATTGTTGCGCTATTCTTGCTCTGACAAGCGGAGCGATCGCGTTTGCGCAAGAGCCAGCGAAGTCCGGCCCGGCCTGCAGTATACTTGCGCGGCTATGAGTGGCCCAAAACAAAGCGGCGCGCGTTTTGTGGCGGCGAGCGACCAATCCCTCGTGGTTTACTTCGATACCTTCCGCGCACAAAGCGGCACTTTCAGCATCGACCGGAGAGTGTCGACCGAGACTTCCTCCGATCGAGATGCGAGCGAGGCAAACGCCGCGCCCCAGCCCAATCAAATCACACTCGAAGCGCACGACCATGTGCGAAAACTTTTGCGGCTGCTCGAATTGGAGCCGATCGCCGGCGTGCGGAATCTTCATCCCGCGTATCGTTCCGTTTTGATTAAATTCGATGCGATGAAGTTGCGGCACGAGGAATTGGAAGAGCGCCTGCGTTCTTACCTTTGCCGCATGGAAAAACTAGCGCTGCCAGAGCCGCGGTTGGTGGAAATACCGGTTTGCTACGGCGGCGAGTACGGCCCGGACTTGGACGTCGTTGCCAAACTGCACGCACTGACGCCCGAGAGAGTCATCGAGCTGCATGGCTCGGCGGATTACATCGTTTATTTTTTGGGGTTTGTGCCCGGATTCGCCTACCTGGGGGAGTTGCCGGAAGAACTGGCCACGCCGCGCTTGCCTGCTCCCCGGCGAATCGTGCCCGCGGGCAGCGTGGGAATTGCCGGAAATCAGACCGGCGTTTATCCGATCGCCACTCCGGGCGGTTGGCGATTGCTGGGGCGCACGCCAGTGGCGATGTTTCGGCCGGATCGGGCGGAGATGAGTTTGCTCGCGATTGGAGATCGCGTGCGTTTTGTGCCGATTTCGCGAGCGCAGTTCGCGAAGTTGGAGAACGCATGAGCGTGATCGAGGTGCAAGCTCCGGGTCTGTTGACCACAGTGCAGGACCTCGGCCGCGAAGGCTTTGGCCCGTTGGGCGTTTCCGCCTCGGGAGCCGCCGATCCGGTCGCGCTGCGCATTGGCAATCGCTTGGTGGGGAATGCCGAAGAAGCCGCTGGGTTGGAGATGACGCTTCTCGGTGGAACGTTTTTGTTCCGCGAGCGCGCAGTGGTGGCGCTGACCGGTGCGAACTTTGGCGCGACGCTGGACAACGAGCGCGTCGAGATGTGGTCTTCGGTCGAGGTTCGCGCGGGACAATCGCTTCGAACCGGCCCAACGCTAGCCGGCGCCCGCTGCTATTTGGCTGTGCGCGGCGGGATCGACGTGAAAGGTTTTTTGGGCAGCGCTTCGACGCATCTCCTCAGCGGCTTGGGCGGACTCGAGGGGCGAGCTTTGCGAAAAGGAGATGTACTGAGAATTGCAGCGTCAGCCGGCTCCTTTCGGACTTTCCGCAAGAGAAGAGTGGCGACGCGCGTCCTCGAGAAGCTTGCCGCGCGAAAAGTCTTGCGCGTTACCGCCGGCCCGCAAAGCGGCTGGTTTTCCGAAGAAGCGCAGAAAGCGTTTTATGCGGGAACCTTCCGCGTCGCGGAGGAATCGAACCGCATGGGTCTCCGGCTGGAGGGAACGGCGATCGGTTCGTCTGGTGGAGGTGAAATGATTTCGGAAGGCGTTTCGCTGGGCGCGGTGCAAGTACCGGCTTCTGGATTGCCGATTATCTTGTTCGTGGAGCAGCAGACCACAGGCGGTTATCCGAAAATTGCCAATGTGATTTCGGCGGATGTAAGCAGCCTGGGCCAGGTGCGGCCGCGCGATGAGATTCGCTTCGAACGGGTAAAAATGGAAACCGCTCGCGCGCTTCTGCTCGAACGAGAAAAGCTGCTGGCCTTGAAAGATTGGATCCTGGAATGACAAACAGCCCGTTTAGCATTGACTTGAATTGCGATATGGGCGAGATGCCCGAAGCCATTGCCGATGGCACGCAGGAAGCGTTGCTGGGCTCGATCACATCGGCGAATGTGGCCTGCGGCGGCCACGCGGGCGACGCGGAAACGATGCGATTGACGATCGAGCAGGCGCTTCGCGCGGGCGTGGCGATTGGGGCCCATCCCGGCTATGCCGACCGCGAGAATTTCGGACGGCTCGAGCTGAAGATTCCCGCGGAAGAAGTCGCCGCGTCCGTTTACGAGCAAGTGCGCGCCTTGGCCGAAATCGCACAAGATTGCGGAGCGGAAGTCGTCCACGTCAAGCCGCACGGGGCGCTTTACAACCAGGCGGTGCAGAATCGCGAGCTGGCGCTGGCGATCGCCCAGGGCGTCGCGCGCTGGAACCGCAAAGCGGTGCTTGTGGGGCTGGCGGGTTCCGCGATGCTGGATGTGTTTCGCGAGTCGGGCTTCCGTGTTGCGGCAGAGGCCTTTGCGGACCGCCGGTACGAGCCGGACGGAACGCTGCGCTCGCGAAAATTCGAGGACGCTCTCATTCGCGATCCGGCGGAAGCGGGCAAACAGGCCTTGGGGATGGTCGAACGCGGAGTTGTGACCGCCAGCGATGGCAGCGAAGTCGCCGTCGCGGCGCAGACCATTTGCATTCATGGGGATACGCCGGGGGCAACCAAGATCGCGGCGGAAGTGGCGCGCACTCTCCGTGCGTCGGGAGTCACACTTTCCAGGTTATTCGCGGGATAGAAAGAGGACCAAGCGAAAAACAAAGCGAGCGCCAAGCCGGAGCGGCGCACGAACTCATGAAGAGGAAACCCCCTGGGGCGCGGAGCCGGAAATCAGAGTCGGCGGCAAGTCTTCCCGTTCAAGGTGCAGAGTTCGGGTTTACCCGAATCGTCCTGCATCGCATGAGCTTCGAGCTGCAGAGACTGCGCCTTCCTGTTCCGGTAAGCGCGGGCAATTTCGCCAAGCGAGGGCGTCGAGTTTCCCTTTGGCAGTTCTTGCCCGGCGGCGAGCTCTTGTCGGCCAAGCGCCAGCGCATCTTCGTAGTTCAAATAGGTCGAGGGCACGTACGGCCCATCATTCGTGAAATAAGCAATCTTGAAGTCTCGCGGCGGCTCGTACTGCAGCCCGCCACCAGGGGTTCCGATCGAGCCACCCTCAATCCCACCTCCGAAACCATTCAGCGCGTAGCCCTGGCTGTTTTCCGAGGCCGGAGTGGCACTGTGATGGCAAGCGTGTTGCGCTTGAGCGGAAGCGGCGAAGAGTAGCAGGCCTGCAAATAGCAGACTGACTTTCATGGTTCTCTCCCTAGCTTTCCTCCAACGTGCAGAAAAAACGAGGAAGCTTTGAGAATCCTTGAAGTAGGTAGCGGGGGGACTCTGCTAACGGCTCCGATTATACGACGAACGTCTTGAATGTAAAGTTTCGTTCATTTCGTGCAAACGAATTGACAAAAGGGCAGATCCATCTAGTCAGAGAGGCGCTTCAACACAGAAGGCTTAACAGGACTTTGCAAGCGCCGGGCGATGGGGCGAAAAACGAGATAGAACCATAAAGAAAAAAGCGGGCAAGGCGTTTGCCTTTGCCCGCTCGGGAATTAGGAGATCTCCTCAATTGGGTCGCGGTCTTCCGCGCCCCTGCAGGGAAGAACGACTACTCGAACTTTTCGGTCATCACCGGAAATTGCAATTTAGCCTTGGCGAGGGACTTGACCACGATGGCTTCGGCGCTCTCGGAAGTGGTGTTGCGAGCGGTTGCCATTTCACTGACCAGGAGGTACTTCGCGCGCTCCAACATTTTCTTTTCGCGGAAGGAGAGGGGCTTGCTGCGGCTGAGGGAAACGAGGCTCTTGAGGACGACTGCAACTTCGAGGAGTGACCCGGTGCGCATGCGTTCCGAGTTCTCTTTGAAGCGGTGTTTCCAGTCGTGGTGAGAGTTGAGTTTGCCCTTTTCGAGGAAGCCCAGAACCTTGCTGGATTCTGTCGAGCGAATGACGGAGCGAAGGCCGACGGTCTCTGCGTTGGATTGCGGAACCATCACACGCAAACCGCTGGAAACAATGCGAATCATGAAGTAACGTTCGGTTCTGCCGTTCAAGACACCGTAACTAATCTGTTCAACAAGTCCGACACCGTGGTTCGGGTAAACGACCTTGTCACCGATTTTATAGTCCATGTATTCTGATGCCCCCTGAGATACTTACAGATGTTAATGGATTGTGTTGGAAGAGTCAAGATATATCCCTTGGAATCATGGAGTTAGGGAAAATTAAATTTGAATTTGGCAGTCGAATTGCTCCGGCGGCTTCCCGCCTCCCTCTTTTTGCTCCCTTTTTTCCCGGGGAGAGCTTGCCTTTACCCGGTGAAACAACCGTTACATCCGCGAGTAGAGCCTTACCCCGCTGCTAGATTTCGGAATGTGCTACCGGTGTGCGGTAGAATGCGCACGTGCTTCTACTGGCATTGGACACATGCGATTCCCGCGGCAGCCTGGCCATCCTGCGGAACGACGAGGTATTGGCGTCTATCCCTCATGAAGGGACGGCCGATTATTCCTCTTGGGTGCTACCCAGCGCCGAGGCGGCGTTGAAGTCCGCCGGACTGAAAATGGCTGATATCGATTTATTTGCGGCGGCTACCGGCCCGGGCTCCTTCACCGGGGTACGCATTGGTCTCACCACGGTCAAGGCTTGGAGTGAAACCTACGGCAAACCGGTAGCTGGCGTTTCGCGGCTCGAAGCCATGGCCTCGGAAGCCTCAGGCCGCGAAAAGTACATAGCGGCTTTTGTGGACGCCCATCGGGATCAGGTGTTCGGCGGCCTCTACCGGCGCGAGGAATCCCGGCTCGAGTGTGTAGAACAAGAAATGGTCGTCGATCCAAGAGGCTTCTTGATGTGGGTCGGCGCCCATGTCGGTGCAGAATCCACCTCTTGGATTTCTCTCGATCCCGAAAAGGTAACCGCGCTTGAGGAATGGGCTGAACATACCGCCCGAGGCGAAAGCGTCTGGGTGAGTCCCAGCTTGCTCGCGCCCGCGCTGGGCAGGCTCGGCCGGGGTCGCGCGCTGGAGGGCCGTTTGACGGACGCCTTGGGGCTCGACGCCGAGTATGTCCGCCGGTCCGACGCGGAGATTTTCTGGAAGGCCGGAGCGAAGAGTGGCAGTTGAGAATCGACTCCCCTCCGCGTCGGTCGAAGTACGCAGCTTCCGCGCGGAAGATGCCGACGCCGTGGTCGCCATCTCCGAGGAATCGCCGAACGCGGCAAATTGGCCGAAAGAAAGCTACCTCAAGCTCGCCGCAGAAAATGACTCGCTCCTGCTGGTCATCGAAACCGGCGGACGCATAGCCGCTTTCCTGATCGGCAGGCGTGTCGCGGATCAAGCCGAAATACTGAACCTCGCCGTCAAACAAGCCCACCGTCGAAAAGGACTTGGCAGCGCGCTGATGTCCGCGGCACTGAAGGAGTTCGCCCTCCGCGGCGCAAAAAGCGTCTATCTCGAAGTGCGCCAATCAAATACAGTCGCCATCGCATTTTACGAGCGGCTCGGCTTCGCCAAAAGCGGCCTCCGCAAGGCGTATTACCGCGCTCCCGACGAGTCCGCCGTGACCATGACTAAAGAACTCAGCGGCTAGGACCAAATTCCCATAGGTTGCCTCTTGACGCCGCCTCCCAGAGTGCTATCGTTCGTTCATGTAGTGTTCACAATCCAATCCGCGCAGTCATGAGGAGGACGCATGGCAACACCCCAGCGGGCACCTCGGGACATACTCTTCGACTCAGACGCCGAGTATCAGCGTCTGGTCGAGCAGCACTCGAAATACGAAGCAGAACTGCACCGAATCTCCACAGCTCCCTACCTCAGTTCAGAAGACCTCCTGGAAGAAATCAAGCTCAAGAAAATGAAGCTCCACTGCAAAGACGAGATGGAGCGGATTGCCTTGCGTATCCAACGTGCGCGGGCTCAGTACACGCAATAACGCCCGCTCTCCCGAAAATTCTGTCGTAGAATGGCCGTGCTGCTCGCCGCGTTAATGATGCGGACGAAGCCCATGAGGTATATTCGCTAAAGCATGGTCAAAGAGGGCTACTACTTTGGGTTGCCGCTTCTGGCGCTGGGAGCCGCGGCCTATTTAGCGGAGTGGGCGGCGGTTGCTGTCCTTTGCGTGTGCCTGGCCATATTTGTCTTTTCGTTTTTCCGCGATCCGGAACGCGTGATTCCCAAGGAAGCAGGCGCCATTGTGTCTCCCGCGGACGGCCGCGTGGTGGTCGTTAAGGACGAAGAAAACGCGGGCCGTCCCGGAAAACGCATCAGCATTTTTCTGGCGATCTGGAATGTCCACGTGAACCGCGCCCCCGCGAGCGGCGTGATCACCAATCTCGAATACAAGCCGGGAAAGTTTCTCGCGGCGATGAAGCCGCAAGCCTCTTTCGAAAACGAGCAAAATGTTTTCACGCTTTCGACGGACGCCGGCGAAATGGTTTTCAAACAGATCGCCGGACTGATCGCCCGCCGCGTGGTCAGTTGGAAAAAGTCCGGCGAGCGCGTGGCGCGCGGCGAACGCATCGGATTGGTGCGCTTCGGCTCCCGCGCGGATGTTTGGGTGCCCAGCGAAGCGGAAATCCTGGTGAAGATGGGCGACAATGTAAAAGGCGGCGCAAGCGTGCTGGCCCTCTGGCCCAAAAAGACCGCTAACGCGCCCGCGAACGAGAACCAAGCCTCCGATGCGGACGTGAACGTGTCGGTTTCAGGAAAACAAACCTAGCCATGGCGGACATCGAACAGCACGAAATTCCATTTCACGAGCGGCGCATGCGCAACCCGCGGCTGCGGCGCGGCATTTTCCTCTTGCCCAGCCTCTTCACCGCCGCAAACCTCTTCTGCGGATACTACGCGGTGGTCGCCACGCTGCTGGGCGGCCGTAACGATTTCGATCATGCGGCGATCGCCATCGGCCTGGCCGTGGTCTTCGATTCTCTCGATGGGCGCGTCGCCCGGCTGACAGGCACAAACACCCAGTTCGGAGTGCAATTCGATTCGCTCGCCGATGTTGTAAGCTTTGGCGTTGCGCCTGCCGTGATGGCTTACTCCTGGGGCGTGCGCGGTTTGCACGCCACGCCCGGCGGGATGGCGCAATTCGCCGGCGATCTTGCCTGGGGCAGTTGCCTGCTCTTTCTGATTTGCTGCGCCTGGCGCCTCGCGCGCTTTAATATTCAGGGAATGGCGCCCGGCGGCTCGAAGTATTTTGTCGGCATGCCCACGCCGGCAGCCGCGGGCGTGGTGGCGGCTCTGGTGCACGGCTTCAAGGAGCCCTTGCACGATTGGCGCTGGTCCATCGCTTGGCTGGTCATGATTGCAAGTCTCGGCGGGTTGATGACCAGCACAGTTCGCTACAGCAGCTTCAAGGAAATTCCCTGGAAGCGAAAGCAACCTTCCCTGGCCATCGTCCTTGTGATTCTGATTTTGTGGCTGATCTGGAAATTTTCCGAGCCCGTTCTGATCATTTTCGCTTGCACCTACGCCGTTGCCGGCGTGGCCCTGCATCTGCTCCGAATGCTGCGGCTCCGCTCGGCTTCCCGGATAGCGTGATTCATGCCTTCTCTAGAGCGGGGTTCCCATCGAATCGTAATCGCAGGAGCCTCCTCGCTGCTGGGTGCGGAACTGCGTTCGCTATTGGAAGAGAGCCGCTTTGCCGGCGCGGAGTTTCGCCTCGTGGATGAAGAAACCGCCGCCGGTTTGCTGACGGAAGCTGGCGGAGAGCCCGCTGTGATCCAGCCCGTCGAGGACGGCACGTTTGAACGCGCGGGAAAAATCTTTTTCACGGGCTCGGCGGATTTCACGCGCGCGAATCTTGGCGCCGCGCGTGCCGCCAAAGCGAAAGTCATCGATTTGTCCGGAGCGACGGCTGGCGACAACGGCGTCCTTAGCTGGTTCCCGAAGCTCGATGCGCTGCACGCCAGAAATTTCCCCAAAGATGCCGCCGTCTACGCCATTCCTTCCGCGGCCGCCACGGCTGCTGCTTCTCTCGCGCTGGGTTTGTTCAAGATTGGCGTCTCGCGGCTGGTGATCATCAGTTTTCAGGCCGTCTCCGAAGCCGGCCGCGCCGGCATCGAAGAGTTGGAGAGCCAAACAGGTCAATTGCTCTCCTTTCAAGGAATGGGTCAGCCGGTGTTCGATACGCAAGTGGCATTTAATCTCCTCGACCGCTTCGGTCCCGCCAGCAAGCAAAAGCTGCACGAAGTGCGCGAACGCCTGCGCGCCGAGACCAAAGCCTGCGTCGGCGAAAAATCCGTGATGCCCGCGATCCAGGTGATTCATGCCCCCGTGTTTTATGGCACGGCGTTCGCAGCCTGTGCCGAGCTTGTGCCAGGAACAACAGCCGAGCAAATCACGAAGGCCTGCGAGGACGCCGGATTCGCCATTCCATCCGAAACCGAACCGGGCCCGAGCAACGTCAGCGTAGCCGGCGAAAAAATAGTGCACGTGGCCAGGCCGGAAGAAGATCCCGCGCGCCCCGGCGCCTGGTGGTTCTGGGGCGCAGCCGATAACATCCGATTGCCGGCTGCCAACGCGGTCAAGCTGGCGGAGATGCTGCCATGAAGCGCAAAAGCATTTTGTACGGCGCAATCGCGGCCGCAATCGCATTTGCAGCCGCACTTTCCGGCTGCGGCTATCACATCGCCGGCCACAGCACATCGCTGCCGCAGAGCATTCACGTCATCGCCGTTCCCGCCCTCGAAAACAAGACCACCAGTTACCGCCTCGAGCAGAAACTGACCGCCGCCACGGTCCACGAATTTCTCGCAAAGACGTCCTATCGTGTCGTCTCCAACCCCCAGGATGGCGACGCCGTACTCCGCGGCAAAGTCTTGAGCCTCGAAGCCGTACCTCTGCTCTTCGATACCACCACCGGCCGCGCGACCACCATGCTGGTCACCGTCAAATGCGAGGTCACCTTCACCGAGACCGCCAACCAGAAGGTCCTCTATCACAGCGACAATTTCGTCTTCCGCAACGAATACGAAATTTCGACGGACCTCAAAAGTTTCTTTGAAGAAAAAGATCCCGCGCTGGACCGTCTCGCGCAGGATTTTGCCCAGCGTTTGGTGGCCGCCGTCACCGAGAATTATTAGGGGAGCGCAGCATGGCCCAAGTTTCGCCGGAGGAGTTGCTCGAGCGCCTGCAGCGTGGGAAGACTATTCCCGCGGTCCTGCTCCTGGGTGAAGAGCCGTATCTGCGCGACGCCTGCCGCGCTCAGTTGATCGAAAAATTCGTACCGGAGTCCGCGCGGACTTGGGCCGTCTCTCGCTATTCGGCGGGCCGCGGCGAAACGCAGGCCGCGCTCGATCAGGCGCAAACGATGGCCATGCTTTCCCCGCTGCAAGTCGTTTTCCTCGAAGAAGCCGAAGCCATCGAAAAGCTCGGAGAGAAAAATCGTGAAGAAGCCGTAGCCCAGCTCGCGGCCTATCTCGAAGATCCCGCCCCCTTCACGATGCTGGTCCTGGAAGCCACCGGCCTCGATCAGCGCATGAAACTGGGCAAACTTCTCTCCGAGAAAACCCTCGTCGTAGCCTGCGGCCTCGGCGAAAACCCCGGAGAACGCCAAGCGGCGGCTGTCGCGTTCGCGCGGGCCATCGCCAAGGAAGAGGGCGTCGAGTTCGAAGCCGGCGCTGCCGAAGATCTCGCGGAATTTGTGGCCGCGGATTTGCTCCGCCTCAAAACGGAAATTGACAAGCTGGCGACCTTCGCGGGCGAAAGGAAATTCATCGCCCGAGACAACGTCAGTGCAATGGTCATTTCCGAGAAAACCACCACCGTCTGGGAACTCGCAGACCTCCTCGCTGCGCGAAAGCCCGCCAAGGCTCTCGAGTTTCTCGACCGTTTGCTGCGCGATGGCGAAGAGCCGCTCCCCATGCTCGGGGCCATCACTTGGATGTACCGCAAATTGATCGAAGCCAGCGAACTAAAAGGCGCCGCGAACGGCTGGCAGGCCGCGCGGGCTCTAGGCATGCGCCCGGAACAAGCCGAGCTGGCGCTGCAAGCGTCGCGCAAGATTCCCAAGTCGCAATTACTCTCCGGCCTTCGCGCCTTGCAAAAAGCCGATGACCGCCTCAAACGCGGTGGAGACGATGCACGGGCGATCATGGAATTTCTGGTGACCGAGTTGACGACAGCCGGCGCGGCTACGGCAGCAACCAGATGAATACGCGCAGCTGAATTTTCATCGAGAGCGCGTTGCTCGGAGAACAAAAAGGGGCGGCCGCTGGGCCGCCCCTTTCGTTTTGTTTCTTGACCAGAGCTTAGTGGCCGAAACCGCCGGGGCCGCCGCTCGGGAAGTCAAACAGATCGAACAAGTCACTGATGGCTGGCGAATTAACCGGCACATAAGGATTGTTCCATCTGGTGACCGGGTTCGGGAAATTGTCCCGGCTGCGGTTCGTGACTGGAGGCAAATTCCAGTTCCTCTCGATGAATTTGAGGATCGAAACGTGATCCGCGTAGTCATGCGAGATGTATCCTGACGACTTGAGGTAGGGAGCCACCGCCAGGAAAACGATTCGCGTGCCATCGCCGAAGAAGTCCAGAGGCTGGACGTAACCGGAGTCATAATATCCTCCGCCTTCGTCCTCGGTAATGAAGATCGCCGTATCCTTCGCGTAGGGGGACGCTTCTACTTGGTCGACGATTTTCTTGGTGAACCCTTCAAAGAGGTCGAGCTTCGAGGAAGCCGGGTGGCCGTCAACGAACCCGCTGGGCTTGACGATAGAAACGGCCGGGAGCGTGCCGTTCGAGATGTCACTGTAGAGATTCGCCGTGTCCTGGATGTGCGCATTGCGAATCGCCGCGTTGGCCATGATCGACGTGTCGTATTGGAACGGATTGCAGATCGTGCAGTATTCGTCTGCCTGGCCGTTTGCGATCGTTATACCGAGTCCGTTGGGCGAACCCACGGCTCCGTAATTGATCTGGTACGGGTCTCCGGGAAGTCCGTTAGGATTGATTTCGCTCTTTGGCTGAGGCGTGTAGTTCGGCGCGCCGGAGTAGGCATCCCACTGATCCCCGTAATACTTCCAGGAAATATTGTGGGCGAGCATGTCGTCACCAATGCTGGGTGTAGACGACGGCGGAATCGTAAAAACCGTGTTTGCAGGGCTGGGATCGGTGTACGCATTGGCGCCGCTCCCGAAGTATCCAGGATTGTAGTTGTTCAGCAGGTAGTAATGGCCGGTCTGGCAGCGAGGATCGATATGCACAGACTTGAGATACGCCAGAATCGGTCCGACTCCGGGCTGCGTTGGGTCGGAGCAATCACTGTAGGATCCGCCGCCATAGGACGCCGAACCATACGAGCCGCCGCCGTATCCGTCTTCTGTATACCAGTTGTTCGTGCCCGGTAGCGGGTTCGGGTTCTCTACTTCGTCCACGGTGCCCTGGTTAAGCGTCCCAACTCCAGCCAGCGTGTTGTGCGGCGCAGGAAGTGCGTGGCCCTGGCCGTCGCTGAACCAGATCGCGTCGCCGTGCCCGAACATGATGTGATTCGCGCCCGTGCCGCCGTTGACGGACTGGTGGAAATTGTCGCTCATCGCATACGTGTCGGCGAGGCTCTTGAAATAGGGCGCATCGCCTTTCTGCACGTTGTAGAAGCCCAGCGCGGTCGAGCCTTCTCCCGTTGTCGTACCGGTGGGGGAGTACTCGATGCTGAAGTTGGACGCCGGCGCGATGCCGTTCGAGCCCGCGCCCTCGGTCACTTCGACCCAGGAGAACAACTTCGAGTCGCAACCGGAAGGATTACTGCTGGTTGCGTTCTCGCCGCTGCAGTTCAGTTGCTGCCACATCTGGTAGAAGCGATGTACCGGGCTCGCCGCATACGAGTTGTAGGTGAAGGCGCTGCCGTTCGTCAGTTGAAACGGTCCCGCCGGCAGTGAATTCACATTCGTGATTCTCGCATCCGGCGTCTTGGACGTCTGGCCCGTGCCTCCCGAGGTCAAATATTGATAGTAGTTCGCGGGCAGCCCGTTTTCCGTTTCTTGCGCTAGCGTCAGGCTGTCGCCCGGAATATACGAGTCCTTCGGTCCGCCGACGAGGGGAGCAGGCAGTTGATTTCCCGGAAACTCAGATTTGGGAGGGCTGAGGAGAAACGCGTCCTCGGATTTGTAAGCTTCGTCGGTTGCGGCGAGTTGCTGGGCCTTTAGGAAATTGGGGCCCGGCGTGCCGTCCGCCTTGATAATCCCTTCGGAAAGCAGGTTCCAGACGGACTGTCCGTCTTTCGGAACGTACGTGGCGAAGACGTGGTCAAAGCTGCGATTTTCCCCGATGATCACGATCACGTGCTTGATCGGCGTGACGGTGTTGTTATCGGGATTGTTCTGGGGCGTCGGCACGGCGCCGGCCAAGCCGGCGCCGACCGTGAACTGAAAAAGTGCGACTGTCGCGAGCCCAAGCCGGGCGGCGTGCAGCGCGTTCGATGCAGATTGCTTGAAATACATTCACCCTCCCTTTTCTTTGACAAACCTCAACTACGGGTTCGATTTGTACAGCGTCGGTGTTGCGGCGGGATTTCTTCTAGATGAATGGAACGAGAAAGCGAAACGAAGCAGAGGAAGACAGACGAAGGCACGCGAAGGCACACTTGGAACAACGAATCCCCAAGCGCGTCCCGATGTTCCGCCCAGACTTTACTTGCTGGCGCCGTCGCGGTCGGAAGCGGACTTTGCCAGATGGCTAGGAGCTTTACTTCCCAGAGCATGACTCGAGCCGGCCGGTTCCACGCGGATGACGCCCATCATCCCTCCGTCTTCATGCTCCAGAAGATGGCAATGATAGACAAACGTTCCCACCGTATTCGGATCGCGAAAGTCCATCCGCAACTTCACACTCGGATACTGGAGGTCCCGGCCGTTGTAGTACGGCACGTTGATGGTATCGCGCAAAAATGGCTCGTTTACGCGAACGCCATCCCACTCAACCATCATGAAATGCAGTTGGTGAATGTGAAACGCATGCAACTCCGTCGAGCGGTTCTCGATAATCCAATCTTCGACGTCGCCCTGCTTCACCACAATGTTGGGCACTCCCGAAGTGGGATCAAATGCTTTCGGCGTCTGTCCCTCAACGGTGATGTAGAACTCCGTCGCGCTGTTGGGGTCGTTCGGATTCAGCAATTTCTCGGAGAAATAGAGTTTCCGCGTCCGCACCGGAGTTACGCTGCCCAGCCACGGAAGCGCCGGTCGAGGAAGCGGTTCGGGCGATGCCGAAAGCCTCGAACGCGGTTCGGGCGCATCCAGCGAGGCCGTGATCGTTGCGAGCGCGCGGTTGGGATCGTTTTCGCCGCCGGCTCCGGTGTCGACTGTGCGAGTGACGAAGAGTCCCGCGACACCGGAGGGAAGACCTTGCACAATAAATTCCGCGCGGCCTCCTGGTGGAACACCGATGTGATTCTCCCACGCGATACCGTCGCCGGGAGCGCCGTTCTCGTTCAACGGCACTCCATCCAGCGCGACGATTCCGAGCATTTGCGGCGTGTGCTGCTGTCCATAGAGAACCGCCAAATTGAGATAGGTGATCGCCGAGGCGTTCAACACGCGCCAGAGTTGCCGCTCTTCGGGCTTGATCCTGATTTCCGCGGGCGGATAGTCGGGGTAGGGAACCGGCACAAAATTGATGGATAGATCTTTGGCCGGCTTGCCGAAGCCTGTGCCGTTGTTGGCCGCGTCGCCGTCGCGATCGATAAGCACATGCGGCACGACGGGCTCGGATTTCGAAGGCGGAGCGTTTGGATTCAGCAAATCCTGATCGCGAATCACCAGCACTCGTTCCGGCAATCCCGCCAACCGCGGATTGGCGCGCTCGATGCCTTCGACAATCAGCGCGCCGGAGGCTCCGCCCAGCACTTCGGGCGTCGTGAAGCCATGGATATGCGGATGATACCAGTAGAGACCTGGCGGCTCGTTTTCCGGAATGTGGAAGCGGTACTCGAACGGAGGATCGCCCGGTTGGATCGAAGTCTTGAGGACGTCGTCCTGATGGCAAAGGGCCGGAACGGTCAAACCATGGAAATGAAGATTCGTAGACGTCGCACTCATTTCGCCGCTGGTGCACGGATCGGAATGTTGCAGCGCATCAGACTGGGAATGAGAATGTCCCTGCATTTTCGCCGTGGGGGAACGCTTGAGATCCGCCAAATCATTCTTGAGGTGTAGGATGAGAAGATCGCCGGGGTGCAAACGCAGCGTCGGAGATTCGCTGCCGTCGCCGTCGATATAGCAGTAGCGAACGGAGCCATCCGTCTCGACAATATTTCGTACCGTCAGCTCGACTTTCAACACGCCGTTTTGGCTGCGCAAGTCTTCCGGTTCCGGCACGGCGTTTCCGGGCGCGGGGCGAGGACAGGAATTGTGCGGCGCCTCTTGCGCGCGACACGCGAGCTGCGCAATCACGAGAAGCGCGGCCGCGAGCAAAATTCTTAAGGAGTATTGCGCAGTCTGTGTGACTAGTTCAGCCTTTGCTTTTCTTACGAGCCAGCAAAAACGAATTTCTACGAAACGGCGGAAACGAACCACGATTTTGAACAAATCCACGAACGCCTGCCTTCTGGGCCGAAATGCGGAAGCGACGCAGGGAGACTATCTCGCAACGATGAATGGGGCATGACAGCATTGTGAACAGGTCTCTTCCGTGAGGCGCCCGCTCTGTCGCGAGCGGCGCTCAAGAGTTGCCGAGCGCCGTGTGTCTTCGTGAATTACCATCGCGCTGAATTACAATCGCACTGAATCACTCTCGAAATGAATTACGATCGCACTGAATCACGAACGCACTCAATTTCCACCACAAAAAAATCAAGGACGGAGAGAAATCCGTCCCTAGGATTTTGCTTCAAAAAGTTTCGGATTCAGAAAACGCTAGCTCGCGGCTTTGGCTTTGACGCCGTTGAAGGCGACGGTGAGGCGCGACTTGTAACGGTTGCCGGTGTTTTCGTGCAGCACGCCTTTGGTGATGGCCTGATCGATCGCGGACATCGTTGGATTCAAAAGATTGCCGGCGGCGGTGGCATCGCCGGCGGTAATGGCGGTGCGCAGGCGGCGCATCAAAGTCCGGACCCGGGTGCGGTTGGCGCGATTTACGTCGGCACGTTGGCGAGATTGCGCCGCGCGCTTCAAAACCGACTTTTTCTTCTTCTTGATTTTGGTAGCCTGTCCCTGGGCCATCTATTGCTCCTTTTGGGTATCGCTCAAACTTCTAACGTTAAACGAGGTACGAAGCTTTGTCAAACGAGCTGAAAGGGCCGCCCGGCGCGCCTGTGCCGCCGTATGCGACGCCTGCTGGCGGGAGAACGGCTTGGCCTGGAGCAGGAAGCGGACTCGGCGCGGGAGCGGGAGCGGCGTCCAAGCCGAACAAGCATGACGAGTTGCGCCTGCTCGTGAATTCGCGGCATCCGATCATCACCGTCGAGACGGCGGAAGAAGAGCGCTTCGAGCAGTTGCTGCTGGACGTGGCGACGGAATTGGGCGTGCCGTTGTATGTCTGGAGCGTGACGGCCGGGCTGGCGAAATTCAATGGCGCCTCCATTTACAACACCGAGCAGCCGGAACAAGGGCTGGCAAATATCGCGCTGATCCAGGGCGACGCGATTTTTCTGCTGAAGGATTTTGCGCGGTACTGCGAGAACGATCGAATTTGCCGGCGTTTGCGGGATATGGCGGAGAAATTCCAAACGGTGCGGCGGGCCATCGTAATCTCGGAACCGGCGCTGCAATTGCCGGCGGAGCTCGAGTCCGAAGCAGTTCCTTTTGAATTGGGATTGCCCACGGAGGAAGAGTTGTTGCCCGGCGTGAAGAGTGTGCTCGCGGAAATGAACCGCGAGCAACAGATTGCCGTGTCGCTCGATCTCGCGGGGATGGCACAAGTGGCGCGGAATCTTGCTGGACTTTCCGAAGAGGAGGCCATGCGCGCGCTGCGGATGTGCATCCTCGCGAGAGGCCGCGCGGATGCCGGGTTGCTCGATGACGTGCTGGACGCGAAACGCGAGGCGCTGCGGACGGAAGGTTTGATTGAGACGGTGCGGCGCGATACTTCGTTTGGCGATGTGGCCGGGCTGAAGCGCTTGCGCGAATGGATCGGGAAACGCAAAAGTGCGTTGACGCCGGAAGGGCAGCGCTTCGGATTGGTGCCGCCGAAAGGCGTGCTGATTACGGGCGTGCAGGGATGCGGCAAGAGTTTGGCGGCGCGAGCCGTGGCGGGCGAGTGGGGATTCGAGCTGGCGCGGCTGGATGCGGGCGCGCTGTACGACAAGTTTGTGGGCGAGAGCGAGAAGAAATTGCACAAGGCTCTCGAACTGGCGCAGAAGCTGGCGCCGATGGTGCTGTGGATCGACGAGATTGAAAAAGCGTTTGCTTCGGCGGGCTCGAGCGGAGATGCGGACGCGGGATTGTCGCAGCGGCTGCTGGCGACGCTGTTGACGTGGATGCAGGACCGCGAGAGCGGCGTGTTTTTGGCGGCGACGTCGAACAACATCACGGTTTTGCCGCCGGAGATGATGCGCAAGGGGCGATTCGATGAAATCTTTTTTGTGGACTTGCCGAACGGCGAGGTTCGCGCGGCGCTCTTCGAGCTGCATTTGAAGAAACGCGGTCGCAATGCGTCGACATTTGATTTGCCGAAGCTCGCCGCGGGAAGCGACGGGTTCTCGGGCGCCGAAATCGAACAGGCGATTATCGCGGGACTGTACACGGCGTTTTCGCAGAAGCAGCAATTGACGACGGAGATTTTGCTGGCGGAGATTCGCGCGACGCAGCCGCTGAGCGTGACGCGCGCGGAGGAAGTGGATTCGATCCGGGAATGGGCGAAGACGCGGGCGGCACCGGCGGATTGATGTGAAGAAGTGGATAGCGGGTAGTGAATAGTGGGTAGGCGAAGAGCAGGGCATGCATAGAGAGGTCCCTCGTCGCGATGCTCCTCGGGACAGACACGCTTCGTCGCGTGTCTGGTTAACCATAAGTGACCCTCCCCCCCCCCCGGTTTTTTTGTAAGTGTTCATTCTAAAGGGTTTTAAGTCCTGTGTTTTGTAAGTGCGGATTCTAAAGGGGTTGCGGGCGACTTTTCCGTAAGTGCGGATTGTGAAGGACTTAGTGGGTAGTGGTTGGCGGTTCGCGGCGGGAAGAGACGCGGGCCGTGCTCTGTGTCCAGTGATCCGTGAATAAAGCGAAGAAAGAAAAAGATAACGCTGAGGAGCAGAGTGAACGGAGGTTTCGCAGAGAAGAGAGAGCAGACGGGGAAAAGCGGAGTTCGGGGTCGAGCTGGGTTGGGGTGAGGAAAAAGCACAGGCTGAAGCCTGTGCCACTGCCCCCCACCCGGGGGTGTCCCGAAGTTGTGAAGTAAGCGTATGAGAGGAATGGGTTTGCGGCAAATCCTGCGTGTGCGCAGGCGCACGGAGTGTAGGGGACAGCGAAGGAATTGGGTTGGCGCGGGCGCCGACGGGGAGGAAAGCGGACCTTTGGCTACGCTCGGGATGACAGCTTTTAGCGTGAGGCGGGCGGTCGGGCGGAGTGCGAAATGGTAGCGGAGGCAAAGCGGTGACTCCTTTCTCCTCCGCGACGAAACAAAGGGAATTATAGCAGATTTGTGTTTATTGTCAAGTAATATCTATAAGTCTTTATGGAACAGTAGCTTGCGGATAGGAGACTGGGGCTGAGAGGGAGAGGGTCGCCCAAAAGCCACGGGTGTAATACCGGCACGTGGGGCATACGCGGGCACAAAGAGCAAGGACGCAGACATGGTGGCTCGCGCGGAGACGCGGAGTGCGCGGAGGTCTCGGCCGGGGATGGGTGGACGAAGGGGAGCGGGGACGAGAGTGATATAACATTGGTTCTGCGGACAAGAATTGCGAGAGAGGGGCGGACATGGGCGGAAAAGAGTGGAAGAAATCGAGCGGGTGATCGGAAGGCTTACGCAGGAAGAGTTGGAGGAACTGCGGCTGTGGCACGATGAATACGCGGGACCGAAGCCGCTCGATGGGCGCATTGCGGCGGACTTGGCGGCGGGGCGGCTGGACGGGGCCGTGCAAGACGCGCTGGACGATTAAGAGCACGGAAGAGTCCGTCCGCTTTAGGTGAATGGAACACTGCGCCACGTAAGGCTTTCGGCGGACGTATCAAGCGCTGCCTCTCGAGATACGAAATCGCGCAGATAAACAGTTTGCTCTTCTGAAGAGTAAATCGCCGCCGAGGCAAGTCAAGTGGCGTGCCTGACTCTGAACTCGTCTGCCGCGGCATCAGAATGTTCCTCGGTCGAGCACGTGTTACTTGATTCCTGCCACCAAGCTGACGGCTTTGTCGCCTTGCGATTTAATTTCGGCTAACACTCGCTGGCTGGTGGGGTCATTCCCGAATTCGAACTCGCAGTTCTCAAATCGCACGTTGGCTAGATACAGTGGTTCGCCGGTGTATTTGACGATGACAGCTCTAAATGTAACGCTCAGCCATGCAATTTTGGCCAGGTTCTGACTGAGCCCTTGGATCGAAACGTGAAAAAAAAGAGCCGAAGCGTTATCTCCTCGCAGCGTGATGGCAGCCAGGTTTCTCGTTCCACCGAACGAGAGAATGCTGAGGTCAGTCATAACAGATGGAGCATCCGCGTAAAATACGCTTGGAGCCGGGTAACCTGGAGCGATGAAGAAGGCAGTGGCGGCTTCCCCCTGGCCTACGTTCCAAATCGCTCCGATTCTTAGGTCCGGTTTTTCGCTTCCACCACCCGCAAGCAACATATTGCCTTTCGGAAGGATAACGACGCCCCGAATCCCTTGCATGAATGCCCGGTCACAAAACACCAGGTATCCTTCGACATGGGCCAGAGCGACAACGCCTGCCTGATGAACATCTGGCGGCAACGGTACGTTTTTCAGCGTGGTGTCGAGGTCGTTTCTGATTTGTTTCACTACGTCCGGTTTCTGAGGGAACTGCTTTTGCAAGTCAGAATTCACGATATACGAAGCTTGCTGAAATCGGGCTTTCAGTTCTTTTGAGGGGATGTTCTGGGCTGTTTCCGGAGTCGGAATGACTTGCCTGAGCGGGGCTGACACTCGTGAATCTTCGAGATGGTCAATTCTAGCATTCGTTTGGTCTATTCTTTCGTTAAGAATTTTCGAGAGATCACGGACGCTTGACTCCGCATCCTTGACCGTCGACTTAATGCTCTCTGCGTCAGTCTTGAGTCCATCCACTTCGGAGTTCAGCGTAATTAGAAAAACTATGGCTGCCGCTAACGCGCATATAATTGAAATCACGCCTCCCCATCCAGAAGCCCACTTCTTCAGGGTTTCCAGAGGAGGAAGTTTGGTAGTCGGATCATGCGGACTCTTCTCGCTGGCTGGTTTGTTTTGAGGGGCCATCTTTATTCCGCAAGTATACCGCTGAATTTCTCAGGGCTGACGCGCGAAGTCAACGAGATGCGGCTCGCTGATAGAAGATACACTGTCAATTTGATGGAGGAAGAGGTTGAAGGTACGGAGGCATTTCTCCGTGACGATAGAAGTAGAAAATGAGAACGAGCAGCTTGTAGGTGATCGCCGAACAAAGAATAAACTGTGCCAGCATCATCCATGGAATCGCGAACGTTTTTTTAGCTAGATAGATGTCGGTCTGCAGTAATACCTGTATCGCGAAGTTAAGCGTGAGTGCAACAAATATTAAGCCCACCCCCAGAAATCCAACAAGAAACGCTCTTATGAAAAACGAGCCGATAAAGCAGACGGCTCCGATTGAAAAGACGGTCCTGGGCAGAAGATGAAGTTCGCGGAAGTGGATAAGCTCGGCTACGTCCTTCAGGCTCATGTTCGCGATATGGTATCACCGTCCAGAGAAGCCCTGGCTTGAAAAGACACTTGTTTGAAACCTGGGGACAGGCGGGACGATTTCTAATAGGCAGGAAGGTTGGACGTACCTCGAGTCTCGACCGGCGGCTTCTAAGTATGTGGAAACGTCCCCAAGTTCTCCACGGACTGTGGGGCGACCTCGAGAACAAGCGAAGCTACTGGTCTGAACGATAGACTTTCAGATTGAAAAAACTGGAAAACGTCCCGTATGTTCGCAGGTTTCCTTGAGTTTCCTAACTTCGGGCTGCCGGTTATTACCTGGAAGTGCTGCGAAATTCGGAGGGGATAGAATCGGCGAGGTTTGCTTCTGTTAGTTGGGTCCAAGGATTCCAATGTTCCGGAGGACGACCGAAGAACCATCTTGCGCCTGCGGCGATCCACATCTCCCGCAACTGGGAGTAGTTGTAGTCCGCGTCATCATTTCCGAACTCCGTGCCGCAGCAAGGGCAGATGTGATCGTCCTCTGGCGGATAGGGCAGAGATGCGAAACCGCAAACGGGGCAAGAGTATTTCATGGATCATTCCTGCTGCACTCGTGCGCGAAGAAGGGGACTATACCTCCGCGCCGATGCTTTCTGTGAAAAGGAACGACGTAATAGGTGATCAAAGTGTTGGCAGCAACAACGGCGGCTCCAAAGTGGTCATTCGCTAAGCCGACACGCAAGCGTCGCGTCCCGCTCGGCCGGATGCACTCCCTCATCGACATGGTCATCGGCCGGTTCATAAAGGCGTCGGCCATACGTTCATAGTCTAACTCAGTGGAAGCTCCAAATTCATGACCATGTTTGGCAAAATGAATGGCGCGTTCGAGTGCGTTCGCGAAGGGCATTTCAAATTGAAGGAAATTTACAGCATAGGTAATTAGAATTCAAGGGAACATTGGATTTGGCCTGGTATGGGCGGATCGAGACTGGATTCGGCAATAAGCACGCTCACAGGAAGATAGACTGCGCCGCATCCTGCCGGGGCATGGGAATTCTGACGGGCTAGGGGGGCCATATGGCGGAGAGTGAAAGGGCTTTGGCATCGGGGCGAGGGTGGGGACGCTTGGCCTGAAATTCCCCTCCCGCCCGGGCCTACGTAGTATCTTTAGCGCCCGGAGGTCCACATGCTTTGGTTCTACGAAGCTTTCTTTCCCGTGGTCTGGATCGCGTTCTTTCTCTACTGGCAGATCAAAGCCGTCGATACGAAAACCACGCAGCGTCTTGAGCCCGCGGCGTCGCGCATCCTGCGGGTGCTTATCTTCCTGATCGCGATCATCCTTCTTTCGACAACGCGCATCCCGCTGCGCTGGCTTTACCATCCGCTCTGGACGCCTGGTTATTTGCCCTTCTGGCTGGGCGCCGCCGTCACCGTCGCGGGAATTCTTTTTGCGGTGTGGGCGCGCGAGCACCTCGGCAGGAACTGGAGCCGCTCCGTGACCATTAAGGAGGGCCATGAGCTGATCACCAGCGGTCCATACGGCGTAGTCCGTCACCCCATCTACACCGGCATTCTGGCCGGGTTTCTTGGCATGGCGATTGCGATCTCCCAGGTGCGCGGGTTCATCGCTTTCGTTCTGATCTTCCTCGCGTTGTGGATGAAGCTCCGCATGGAGGAGAAGTGGATGCGCTCGCAGTTTGGGGAGACGTATGCTACTTACGCTCGTCAGACCGCTGCCCTGGTGCCCTACCTGCTCTGATCACCTGCACCCCGAAACGGACTGCTCCCGGGGCGAAGATGTTTCAAAAGGTCCGGACCGCCGATCATCCGGAACGTTACCCAGGTTTCGGCACGCTCCAAAATCGGACCAAGACGTGAATTCAAGGGAGACATGCGGGAGAATTTTGTTACGGTACGTTGTCGGGCGGCCGCAGGCTCTTGGGGCTTGAGGTTGGAAGCCTCGTGTGACGGAGTGTGGAATTCTGATGGCGTAGGGAGGAGGGGGCGAATGGCGGAGAGTGGAAGGGCATTGGCATTGGGGCAAGGATGGCCTGTATTAGTTCACTCCACGCGCACGGCACTGGTGGCGGTGGCTTCGTTTCTTGTGGCACGTTTGTTCCGGTTGCCGGAAGCGTATTGGGCGCCGATCACAAGTGTGGTGGTGACGCAATCGTCGTTGGGAGCGGCGTTAGCAGTGTCCTGGCAGCGGTTTTTCGGAACGGGGCTTGGGGCGCTAGCCGGGGCCATTGTAGCCAGCCGCTTTGAGCCGAATGTGGTTGTGTTCGGGATAAGTGTGTTCCTTCTGGGAGTGCTTTGCGCGGTGGTACACGCGGATTGGAGCGCTTATCGCTTTGGGGGCATTACGCTGGCGATTGTGCTGTTGATTCCGCACGTGGTTCCGGCGTGGAAGGCTGGGCTTCATCGGTTCGCGGAGGTTTCGATCGGGATTGCGGTGGCGCTGGTGTTTGCGGCGGTTTGGCCGGAGATGGGCGAGGGGGCGGAAGAGAAAAAGTGAACGAATAAAGCGCCTCGCGTTCGAAACGACATTGGATGGCAGTCGTTGCTCGCGCGAGGGGCGATTGGGTTTGCGTGTTTAGTTGTGTTGAGGGAAGGACAGGGGGAATTCGAAGATTTGGTTGTTGACGAAGATGCGGAGGTTGAGCTGCTGGGAATTTTTGCCGCGCTCGAACCAGACGGAGCCGGCGGAATTTTCACCGGTGGAGAGGGTGCCTTCGACGAGGGCGGAAGCTTGATCGGGTTGCGATTGGCCGGCGAGGAAGTCTGGAGCGGAGATGATGACGCGACGAGCATGAGGAACGGGGTTGGCGTAAACGGCGGAGGCTGGGGCGACGGCGCTGGACTGTGTTGCGTAGACCAAATGAGTGCGGGATTTGGCCAGGGCCTCGGGATTTTGATAGCGGAGAGGGCGGAGGCGCGGAGTAAGTTCATCGAGTGTGAAGGTGGCAGGGTTGAAGTGGACCTGTGAGTCGCTGGCGTTGGCGATGGCCACGCTTGCGCGGAGTTTCCAGCCGGTGTCTTGCAGAGAAACTTGGACGGTGATGCCATTGGCGGTGAGCGATTCGACCATGGTGGGGCCGTTATAGAAATGATCGGTGCCGGGAGCGCCCAATAGCCAGCGGGCGATGCCGTTGGGGCTAGCGGCAGCTATGACGGGACGAGCAGGCGGAGCGGGATTCGCGGGATCCGCGGAGAGATAGACTCGCGCGACGTAGCCCGTCTTGCCGTCAAGAGTGCTCACTTGCACCGAATAGCCTTGGGAATCGGAGAGGACGGAGACCTGGTCGCCGCAATTCAGGCTGGCGACAAGATGCAGCGGGAGAGCTTGCTCGGCGTCGGCGGTGACGGGGACATTTTGAACGCCACGGCAGATTACGGTGGCGCGAGGCGAAACGGGCGCAGCAGGAACAGAGACGCCGGAGTGATCAGCGGCCGAGGAAGGCACAGCGGCTGCCAGGCCCGCGCATGCGGCCAAAATCCAGAGTTTGCTACTCATGATTTTACTCACCCCTCAGTGATGAGAAAATGCAGTCTTTTTTCGTAGTCGTATCGAGGGGTATCTTCGCTTTGGCGGAGGTACCCGTCTATAGCGCGTTCGTACCAGAGTACAGGTTACGGTCGGGATACGAGGAAGCAAGCTCGAAACGTTTATATGACAAGGAGTTAGATGCGGAATCGAGGGGCGGAGTTACCCGGGAACGGGGAGGTGACAACAGGGAAATTGGGGGACAAATTGGGAAATTAGGAGGCTGACGGAACGTTTCCGGAGTCTGGGAAAATGCGCGACGCGACTCGGTGTACACGGAACGTCCGAGAGTGTTCGAGAATGTGGCGTCCGTCTGTCGGCGGGTTTGTCACCAGGTTTCTTTTTCGGAGGGTGCAGGAGATAAAATTTCGAGGGTTTGAGCGGAATCTTGACAGGGCCAAAGCGGGGGCAGATAATTTCTTCAGTTCACCGGAAGCGTCTATGTCCTGAAGAGTAACGGAAAGTGCCAAAGAAACGACCCCTGCCGCGCAGTGATGTCGAGAGCGTCCTCCAATCCCTCGGAGCGAAAGCGAAAGTCGTGGAGTGCCGGAAGAAGAGCAGCATCTTCGTGCAGGGAGAGCCCGCCAACGCCGTTTTCTATATTAAAAAAGGGAAAGTCAAACTGACGGTTACTTCTGAGCAAGGCAAGGCGGCGATCATCGGAGTGCTGAACGGAGGCAGCTTCTTTGGAGAAGGAAGCATCGCCGGGCAACCGCTTCGGATGATGACGGCGAGCGCGATCACGGACTGTTCGGTGCTGAGAATAGAAAAGTCGGCCATGGCGGCGGCGCTTCGCGACAACAAAGAGTTTTCCGCCATGTTCACGGCGTATATGCTCTCGCGCAACTTGCGCTACGAAGCGGATTTGGTGGATTTGCTCTTCAACTCGAGCGAGAAGCGGCTGGCGCGGATTCTTCTGCTGCTGGCGCGCTATGGGATGGAAGGGCAGCCTCAGCGAATCGTGCCGAAGGTCAGCCATGAAATGCTGGCGCAAATGGTGGGGACGACGCGGCAGCATATCAGTGAATTCATGAGCAAGTTCCGGAAACTAGGCTTCATCGACTACAACGGCGGATTGGAAGTCCACAGTTCCCTCGTCGATATCACGCTGCACGACTAGGCCAGCCGCAGAGTGCGCACAGGTGATTTCTTCCTGAAACATGCCTGAAAAGTGTCCCCTTTGGGACACTTTCGAAAGTGTCCCCTTTGATGCAGAAATAGGTGCGCCGGTGGTGTACTGATTAGCCGCTACCTCGAAGAAGTTATGCCTTGGGCGGTTATATCGAGGAGATGAAAGACCCGTAACGAGGCGGCAGACCTAGATCGCACAAAAAAGGAGAGCATCATGAAGACCCTTCCCAGCCAAAGTTTCTGGAGTCACAGCACATTGAAGCTCACATCGTTCGTGCTCGAGACGGCGGACCAATTCAAGAAGAGGATTCAGGTGGAACTGTTCGCCCCGCCGCGGCAGTGCGCCCACTGCAAACAATCCTGCGAAGTATTCGTCCGGCCCGGGAACCTGTGCGCCCCTTGCTGGTCGTACAATACTCTTTCGAAGCTAGGAAAGACGGTGCGAAAACTTGCCGCAGCGGCATAAGCGAGGCACAACGGAGCGCCTCGCGCCCAGTAGAGGAAACAGCGAAAAGTGCAGGGCTATGACGAAGGCGAAGAAGCGGCCAGCGCCGTGCTGAATCCTTACCCGCATCGATGGCGTTGACCTGGGGCGTCCGGTTGTCACAAAGGCGTAACTTGACCATGAGGCAGGGGTGCGTTAGGGTGTAAGAAGTTTCTTCCCGAGTTGACCGTTGCGCGGTCACCGATAGCGAGGAGGAATCCCATCGGCCACCCGGCTTCCTTAGCAGGCAGACCTTCCACTTGGATGAGACGTACCGTTCACATATCCGGAAAAATTGAACCCTTCTTTGGCACGCTTGACGAGAATGTGCGCTTGCTGGAGGAGTCTCTACAGGTGCGCACGCACTTGCATGATACGCGGCTGACGATCGAAGGCGAGCAAGAGAGCGTGGATCAGGCGGTGAAGATCGTCGAAGAGTACAACCATTTGACGCGGCACGGGCGGGCGCTTTCTAGCACGGAAGTGAAATCGCTGATGCGGGTGGCGACGGAAGAGCCGCACGAGTCTCCGCGAGGGATGTTCGAGCCGGCGCGAACGCGATCGTTCGGGAAGAAGCAGGTGACGCCCAAAAATGCGAGCCAGCGGCGGTACATGGAAGAGATCGAAAAGCACGACATGATGTTCGGTATCGGGCCGGGAGGAACAGGAAAAACGTACATCGCCGTGGCGATGGCGGTGAGCGCGCTGCTGACGAAGCAAGTGAACCGGATTATTTTGGCGAGGCCGGCGGTGGAAGCCGGGGAGCGGCTGGGATTTTTGCCGGGCACGTTGCAACAGAAGATCGATCCTTATATGCGGCCGCTCTATGATGCGCTCTACGACATGCTGGACGCGGACCGGCTGGAAAAGTTTTTGGAGAAGGGAATTATCGAGGTAGCGCCGCTGGCGTTCATGCGCGGGCGCACGCTGAACGATTCGTTCGTGATTCTAGACGAAGCGCAGAACACGACCAGCGAGCAGATGAAGATGTTTTTGACGCGTCTGGGATTCAACTCGAAAGCGGTGATTACTGGAGACACGACGCAGATCGATTTGCCGCTGGGGAAAAAGTCGGGGCTGATTGAGGCGCTGGAAGTGTGCGGAAAAATCGAGGGGATCGGGGTGGTGCAGTTCGGGGAAAAGGACGTGGTGCGGCACAATCTGGTGCAGCAGATCATCCGCGCGTATGAGGACTATGACATGACGCATCCGCAGCGCGGCGTAAACGCCGGAGGCGGCGCGGGGAACGGCAAGGCGGGAAGTACAGCCGAGAGAAGCGGAAAAGAACCGGGCAAAGAAAATCAGCAAGCATGATCGTGAACCAGCAGCGAAAGGTGCGGCTGGCGCGGAAGCCGCTCGAGAACTTTTTGGGACGCGTGAAGAGGGAACTGGGCTTACGGAATTGTGGAGTTACGGTTTGTTTTGTGAGCGACGCCAAGATTGCCGGGATGAATGAACGGTTTCGAAAGAGGGCCGGGCCGACGGATGTGCTGTCGTTTCCGGCGAGAGAGGCGCGGCAGGGCCGGTCCAAAAAAAGGAAAAACATTTACGCAGAGTTCGCAGAATACTCAGAGAGCACAGAGAAGAACGGAAGAGGACTTCGCCGTCTGACAAAGCAAACTTACCTGGGAGATATTGCGATTGCGCCGGAAACGGCGCGTCGTTATGCAAAAAAAAATGGGCGGTCTTTGAACGACGAATTGCGCGTGCTGATTCTGCACGGCGTGCTGCACTTGCGGGGCTATGACCACGAAACCGATGGCGGCGAGATGAATCGCATCGAGCAGAAGATGCGACGAAGATTCGGACTGTCATGAACACGTATACATGGGTTTACGTCCTGGGCGTTGTGTTGCTCGCCTTTGGGCTGCCCATTTTTTCCTACCTAACGCTGATCTATCGCGAACTTGGGCGTATCAATACGGGGCGCGTCCACGAGCACTTGGAAATCTTCGAAGCGGAGATCGAGCCCAAGCTGAAGATTAAGCGCCGCAGCGGCGGGCGGACGTTCCGCATTCTCGGACATTTTTGGCTGGCGTTTTTAGTGCTGGAGACAACGCGCGGGGTGGTGTACTTCGTTTCCGGGACGTGGGAATCGCTGCTGGAATTTGTCGTGTTTTTGACGCTGGAAGTCGTGATTGCGATGCACTTCGTCCCGGACATGCTGCTCTACCGCACAACGGGGCGCTGGCTGCGGCCGCTGTTGCCGCTAATCCGCGCGGCGATGTGGCTGGTGTGGCCGGTGCGCGTGTTCCTGGAAGGAGCGGAATCGCTGGCGCGCATCTCGGAGCAAGAGCCGGAGATGACGCAAGAACAGCGGACGGAAGAGAGGATTGAAGCGCTGGTCGAGGCGGCGGAGGAAGAAGGGATTATCGCGGCGGATCAGGCGGACCTGATCGAGCAGGTGGTGGAATTCAGCGACAAACGAGTGCGCGAGGTGATGACGCCGCG
Organism: uncultured Acidobacteriota bacterium; assembly: GCA_963715795.1. Classification (GTDB taxonomy): domain Bacteria; phylum Acidobacteriota; class Terriglobia; order Acidiferrales; family UBA7541; genus Acidiferrum. Next base: position 728,970 of record OY970275.1, read on the forward strand.
GCCGGACATCGTGGCGATCGCCGCGGAAGCCACGCTGGAAGAGCTGCACGCGAAGTTTGTCGAGAAGAAATTTTCGAAGATGCCGGTGTACGAGAAAACGCTGGACGATATTTTCGGCGTGGTGCACGCGCAGGACCTGCTGCACATCGCGGACCAGGATTTGCCGAAACGCAAAGTGCGCGAGCTGGTGCGGCCCGTGCTGTTCATGCCGGAGACGAAGGCGGGATCGGAACTTTTGCGGGAAATGCGGCAGAAAGGGCAGCCGCTTGCAGTGATTATCGATGAGCACGGTTCGGTGGCGGGAATCGCGACGGTGGAAGATCTCGTGGAAGAAATTGTTGGCGAACGATGGAATGGAGGGAAAGCGCCGGCGCCGGACGTGGTGCGCGAGGCGGATGGCGGGCTGGTGATGCGGGGAAGCATGGCGATTCGGGACGTCGAGGAATTATTGGGAGTGAGCTTTGGGGAAAATGCCGAAGAGACGGTGACCACCATCGCGGGATTGCTGAGCCGGGTCTCGGGGAAGGTACCCGCGCCGGGAGATAAAGTCGACTTGGAAGGATACCGTTTCGAAGTTCTCGAAGCGAATCAGAGAAAAGTGTTGAGGCTGAGGATTCGAAAACGCGCAGCAGCGCCTGCCAAAGCAACTCCGTAAGGTAACTCGGTAAAGTAAAGAGTCCTTTGCTTGCCGGGGTTTCCCTCGAGCGAAGTAGGAATTCCTCCTTTGAAGCGATACCATGCGTGTACTCGAAAAGGACGGCCGGCGCACCGGCGGAGGAAGTGGAATGAACAACAAGGGGATTCTGCGTCGAGTGATCTTGCTCGCGGGGTTGTGCCTGTGTCTGCGGCCTGCGCCGAGCTTCGCGCAAGCGAGTGGAACGACGGCGGCGGTGATCCCCGATATGCGATGGGGCGTGAAGATTGCGCTGCGCGATGGCGTGCTGCTGAACGCGACGCTGTTTCAACCGCATGGGCAGAAGGAGCCGCTGCCCGTGATTTTTACGCTGACACCCTACATCGGAGATTCGTACACCGACCGCGCCATGTATTTTGCGCAGCATGGGTATGTGTACGCGCTGGTGGATGTTCGCGGGCGTGGAAATTCCGGCGGGGCGTTCGAACCGTTTGCGAACGAAGGACGGGACGGCTACGACCTGGTCGAATGGTTCGCGAAGCAATCGTATTGCAACGGGAAAGTGGCGATGTGGGGCGGCTCTTACGCGGGATTCGATCAATGGACGACGCTCAAGGAGTTTCCGCCGCATCTGGCGACGATCGTTCCTGCGGCTGCGGCGCATCCCGGAGTGGATTTTCCATTTCAGTACAACATTTTTGCGCCGTACAACGTGCAGTGGCTCACGTTCACGAGCGGAGTGACGGGAAACGAAAAACTCTTTGGGGATGGGGCGTTTTGGGGAGCGAAGGCGAGGGAATACTACGATCAGCATCTGGCGTTCAAGGATTTCGATAGTATCGCGGGGAATCCGTCCCCGGTGTTTCAAAAGTGGGTGCAGAATCCCGTTCCCGACACGTACTACGACCTGATGGTGCCGAGCTTGGGTCAGTATAAGCGGATAGAGATTCCGATCCTGACGATCACGGGCGACTACGATGGAGATCAGCCCGGCGCGTTTACGTATTACAAGGCGCACATGAAGTACGGGACGGCCGAGGCGAAAGAGAAACACTTTTTGATTATCGGTCCGTGGGACCACGCGGGGACGAGAACGCCGAAGCGGGAAGTCGGCGGACTGAAGTTAGGAGAAGCGAGCGTTCTGGACCTGAGCAAGCTGCACACGGAGTGGTACGACTGGACGATGAAAGGCGGCAAGAAGCCGGAGTTTTTGAAGAAGCGCGTGGCGTACTACGTCATGGGAGCGGGAGCGGAGAATTGGAAGTACGCGGATAGTTTGGAAAGCATCTCAAGCGAAAAGCGCACGCTTTATCTGGGATCGAATGGGACGGCCGAGACCGTGTTTCACTCCGGAGTGCTTTCGGAGAAGGCAGGTTCGGGCGCGGCGGAAGACAAGTGGACGTACGATCCGATGGACACGCGGCCAGGAGATGCGGAACCCGATGACGATGCGGGGTATTTGGTTTCGCAGCGGGCGGTGCTGAACACGTATGGAAATGGAGCGATTTATCACAGCACGCCGTTCGGCGAGGCCACGGAGGTCAGCGGGTTTCCGAAGCTCACGGTCTGGCTGGCGATGGATGTCCCTGACACGGACCTGGAGGCGGATGTGTATGAAATTTTGCCGGGCGGCGATTCTGTTTTCTTGACAGGCGCGACGATGCGCGCGCGGTATCGCGAGTCTCTGCGAAAGGAAGAGCTGGTGACGCCGGGAAAGGTAGAGAAATACGTGTTCGACAATTTCACGTTTTTTTCGCGGCGCATCGCGAAAGGAAGCCGGTTGCGGCTGTTCGTCCATTGCCCGAATACGACCGGAGCAGAGAAGAATTACAACAGCGGAGGAGTGGTGGCGCTGGAAACGGGAAAGGACGCGAGGACGGCGCACGTGACGCTGGTCCACGACAACGAGCACGAGAGCACTTTGGAATTGCCAATCGTGAAGTAGCGGATGCGGAAGAAATAAAACATTTGCACAGAGAACTCAAAGGGCGCTGAAAACACGGAGAAGAGTGAGAGAGTGACGAAAGCTGCGAACAAGAAGCAGGGCGAGTTTCGGTCGGGATTTGTGGCGATTGTCGGGCGGCCGAATGCGGGGAAATCGACGCTGCTGAACCGGCTGGTTGGGCAGAAGGTGGCGATTGTTACGTCGAAGCCGCAGACGACGCGGAACCGGATCCAGGGGATCGTCACGCGGCCCGAGGGACAAATTGTGTTTATCGATACGCCGGGGCTGCACGCGGCGGATTCGGCGCTGGGGCGGCAGATGATGCACGAAGTGGCCGCGGCGCTGGAGGGCATCGACGTGCTGCTGCTCATGGTGGACGCGAGCCGGACGCTGCCGCATGCAGATGAGTTGCTGCTGGAGCGCGCCAAGCGATTTGGCGGGAAAATTATTTTGGCGTTGAACAAAGTCGACGGCCTCCCGAAGCAGAAGCTGCTGCCGCTGATCGAAGCGTTTCGCAAGGCGTTCGAATTCGCGGCGATTGTGCCTATTTCGGCGTTGAAGGGAAATGGCTGCGTAGAGTTGGTTGACGAGGTTTTGCGATTGCTGCCCGAAGGCGAGGCGTACTTTCCCGAGGATCAGGTGACGGATCAGCCGGAGCGTTTTCTGGCGGCGGAAATCGTCCGGGAAAAAGCGATACAGGCGATGTATCACGAGGTGCCGTACGCTGTGGCAGTGAAAGTGGAGAAGTTCGAGGACCTGCCGAAATTGCTGCGCATTGAAGCGACGATGAATGTGGAGAGGGACTCGCAGAAAAAGATTTTGATCGGGCATAAGGGCGAGATGCTCAAGAAAATCGGCACGGAAGCGCGCAAGGAACTGGAAAAGCTATTCGATAAGAAAATTTATCTGGGACTCTTTGTGAAAGTGGTTCCGGACTGGCGCGAAAATCCCCAGCGTGTGCGGGAATTAGATTGGCACGCGCAACTGGAGGCGCTCGAGGAGAGCGTCGAGGCGGGCGAGGAATTGGAGCCCGGAGATTCCTGAAAGTTGCAGCGCGAATTGCGGGGCCGGGCTAGTCCGGTGCGGCGATGCCGAGGGATTTCATTTTGCGATAAAGGTGACTGCGTTCGAGGCCGAGAGCGGACGCGGTTTGCGTCATGTTCCAGCGGTGCTCCTGCAATTTTCTGAGAATGAATTCGCGCTCGTAAGCGCTGCGGGCTTCGTGGAGCGTGGAGTACGGCTGTTGAGGGCTCTCGGCGACGCCACGGAAAAGCTCGGGCGGCAGATGGTGAGGCTCGATGCGCGCTTGCGGGCAGACGATGACGAGGCGCTCAACGAGATTGCGCAGCTCGCGCACATTTCCGGGCCAGGGATAGCGCACGAGGATGTCCATTGCTGTTGCGCTCAGTTCGCGCGTTTTCTTTCCGTAGGCGGAGCTGAATTCATCGAGAAAATAGCGCGCGAGAGTGGGGATGTCTTCCTTGCGCTCGCGAAGCGGCGGAACGAAAAAGGGAATTACGTTTAAGCGATAAAAAAGATCCTGGCGGAAGGCGCCGCGGCTAATCTCGAGTTCGAGATTTTTGTTTGTGGCGGCAATCACGCGCGCATCGACGGTCATCGTCTGGTTGGAACCTACCGGTTCGAAACGCTGCTCTTCCAGGACGCGGAGCACCTTGGATTGCGTCCTGAGGCTCATGTCGCCGATTTCGTCGAGAAAAAGAGTGCCGCCGTCGGCCTTTTGAAATTTTCCGACTTTGTCTTCGGAGGCGCCGGTAAAGCTGCCTTTGATGTGTCCGAAAAGTTCGGACTCGATTAGCTCCTCGGGGATGGCCGCGCAATTTACCTCGACGAACGGACCCTTGCTGCGAAGGCTGGCGGCGTGCAGGGCGTGCGAGACGAGTTCTTTGCCTGTACCGCTTTCGCCATAAATGAGGACGCGGCCATTCGTAGGAGCGGTGACAGCGATTTGCTGGCGCAGCGCTTTCATCGGCACGCTGTCTCCGATCACTTGATAACGATGGCCGAGCTCACTTCGCAGAAGCTGATTTTCCTCCTGGAGCCTGCGCTGCTGGACCGCGTTGCGGACGAGAACGATGATTTTCTCGAGAGACAAAGGTTTTTCGATGAAGTCGAAGGCGCCCAATTTTGTGGCGCGCACCGCTGTTTCGATCGTGCCGTGTCCGGAAATCATGATGACCGCCGGCGCGCGCGGAATAGCCTGAAGCCGGCTGAGAGCTTCGAGGCCATCGAGCCCGGGCAGCCAAACATCGAGGAGAATGACTTCGAGATCGCCGGCAGCGGCGCGCTGGAGGGCTTCCTCGGCGGAAGCAACGGCTTCGACGTGGTAGCCCTCATCTCTAAGGATCAGCGAGAGCGATTCGCGAATTCCGGCTTCATCGTCGACAACGAGCAGATGCGGCTTGGGAGTCATCGAGAAAATTCCGTCCCGTTGTGATCGGCGACTCCAGCGGGCGCAAGTTCCGCAGCTGGAAGCTCGACGAGAAAGCGAGAGCCGACGGGCTGGTTGTCCTCGACATGAATGCTGCCGCCGTGTTCGGCCACGATGCGGGCGGCGATCGCCAGGCCTAGGCCGGTTCCGCGATTCTTCGTTGAAAAATGGGGGAGGAAAAGCTTGTCCTTATCTTGCGGGGAGATGCCGCGTCCCGTATCGGAGACACTAATCTCGACTGTTTCGGCGTCGGGATGCGCGCATGTGGAAATGAGAATTTCGCGGAAAGACGAATTTTCCAGAGCCTCGGCGGCGTTGTCGATGAGATTGACGACGACGCTGCGGAGCAGGCCGCCATCGGCGCGAACGGCCGGGAGATTTTCGCCAAGAATGGTTTTGAGAGAGATGCCGTCGAGACGCCCGGAGAAAACCTCGACCGCTTCGTGGACGACGGTGTTGGCATTGGTAGGAGCGAGCTTGGCGGAGGGGAAGCGGACGAACTGGGAGAATTCGTTGACGAGGGCGGCGAGCGTCGAGACTTCGCGCTCGATCAAACGCGAGCATTCGTGAACCAGTTTGGTCAATTCGAAGTCACGAGGAGCTTTGGATTCGGCCGCGTCGCGCTTCTCGAGAAAACGAGACAACCGTTGCGAAGAAAGCTGGATCGGCGTGAGCGGATTCTTGATCTCGTGGGCGATGCGCCTCGCGACTTCCTGCCACGCCGCCGATTTTTGCGCGCGCAGCATTTCGGTGAGGTCATCGAGAACCAGGACGTAGCCGGAATTGGCGCGGCGCGGGCCGAGGGAGCTGGCGGTCACAGCAAGGTGAAGGATGCGGCCGGAGACCACGGTTTCGATCTCGCGGGAAACAACACCCATGCGCAGAGAGCGGCGCATGAGAAGCTGCAGGATGCGGGAAGCGTCGGGGCCAAGCAGTTCATCGAGGGATTGCGCATTGCGCGATTCGCCGCCGAACATGCGCGTAACGGCAGTGTTGGCGCGGAGGATGGTTCCATTGGCGTCGAGCGAGATGACTCCAGTGGGAATATTCTCGAGAACGGTTTCCATGAGCTGGCGGCGGCGCTCGAGTTCCTGAACGGCTTGTTGAAGATTTCTGGTGAACTGGTCGATTTGCGAGCGGTTGTCTCGCAATTGCGTGGTCATGGCATTGAAGGAGCGCACGAGGACACCCAGTTCGTCTTGTGCCTGCTCGGGAACTTGATAGTCGAAATTTCCCGCGGATATTTCGCGGGTGCCTTCGGCAAGGGCCTGGATGGGGATGGTGACTTGCTTGGCAAGAAAGAGGGCGACCCACATCACGGCGGAGAGCAGGAGCACGGTGAAGAGAAGAAGGATGAGCAGCATCTGCTGCTTGAGCGCTTTGAGATTCTGTTTCTCTTGATAGTACTCGCGAGTCCGTGTCTGGATATCCGTGATGCGAGAAAGAAAATTTGGACTCGTGCGGTAAGCCGCGGCTGCATAGGCAACAGGCTGCCCATCCTGCAACCAAGGAACACGCACTACAAAGTAATCTCTGCCCTCCGCTTGCCACACTTCAATCCCGCTGGGCAGCACACGCACCGGTTTGCCAAGGATTCCCAGTTGGACGCAGATCGGACCGCTGCGGTCCTCGGTTTGGTTTTCACAAGTGACTCCGCCGCGCACGGCGTTACCGTTCTTGTCCAGAATCCAGACCGCGTCGGCGCCCTTGGCGAAGGCATGTTGCAAGACGTCGGCGGTAGATGGCGAGGAATCCTCCTGAACTGCAGTAGCCAGCCTGCTGAGGCGCGGTATCTGCGAACGACCGATATCGTTCATGAGCTCTTGCGTCTTTTCGGAAGCGATTTCAAGGGGGCGCGGAAACCATCGCAGAAGAGTGCGGTTGATCAAGGAATAGCTGACGATAAACATGAAGATGATGGGGAGCAAGGAAATTGCCATTGCGCCGACGACCATCTTCGTCTTGAAGCGCGCGCCGAGCTGGTCCCGGCCGCTCTCGACCCATAAGCGAACAACAGTCCGACTCAGAATCAGGCCGAAAACCAACAGCGCGGCGGTGACAAAACTATTCACGGCGAAGAGCGGCATCAGCGCGCGCCAGCTCCTCGGCTCAAACGGAACGTCCAGCGAGCCGAAGGTAAAAACGGCGGCGAGCAGCAAAGTGAGCAAGAGACCGCCGATTGCCAGGCTCCAGCGCTGTTTGGAATGCAGATGACTCATGCCATTGCCGCCGTCATTTCAGGAAAAACCTCATCAGCCTGTATGCCGCATCGTTGTCATGCACAAAAATCGGTACACGTGAACACACGAGGAGAGCTTTGCAATTGTTGGACGGAGCGGCCACGCTCTTTCGCCGCGAGTCCGCGAATATAACGGTCATTTTTTGTCAACGCCCCAGAGCGAACAACCGGCTGCCGAACAATTCGGGACAAAAGCCTCTCTTTTGCACGATAGCCACCGCGCCGAAGCAAGTCAAGAACAGCACCTGTACCACGTTCGAAAAACCTGCCCGTGTGGGCAGGTATTAGCCATTTCAGAACTTTCTACTAATTTCCGCACACCTTCGCCGTCCCCATTTGCTATGTTCACTCTGGGTGCAAACCGGCAGGGAGTGCTGCGGATGTCCGTCCGTTTGGGCGAGATACTTATTAAAGAGAGCCTGATTACTCAGGACCAGCTCCAGAAAGCGCTGGAATTTCAGCGCGCAAATGGCGGCAAGCTAGGGAGCTGCCTGACGAAGATGGGCTTCATCACCGATGACGATATCACCGGTGTGCTTTCCCGCCAGTACGGGGTTCCCTCCATTAATTTGAAGTATTATGAAATCGATCCCAACGTCATCAAGCTGATTCCCCAGGATACGGCGCTGCGTTACCAGGTCATTCCGCTCTCCCGCGTGGGTTCCGTGCTCACCATCGCGATGACCGATCCCACGAACGTCTTCGCCATGGACGACATCAAGTTCATGACGGGGTTCAACGTGGAACCCGTGGTCGCTTCGGAGTCCGCCATCGGGGAAGCAATCTCGCGGTTCTATGGCGGCTCGGAAACGAACGCCGAAGAGCTGAGCAAGATGATGAAGGACCTGGTGGACGAGGACCAGGAACTGGAACTTGCCGCGGAGGAAGCCGAGCTAGATACCGCGTCGCTGGAAAAGGCAGCCGAAGAGGCGCCCATCATCAAGCTCGTGAACTTAATCCTGACGGACTCGGTGAAACGTGGAGCGAGCGATATTCACGTGGAACCCTACGAACTGGAGATGCGCGTAAGGTTCCGCATTGACGGCCAGTTGCAGACGGTGATGACGCCACCGCTGCGGCTGAAGGACGCCATGACGAGCCGCCTGAAAATCATGGCCAAGCTGGACATTGCCGAAAAGCGCTTGCCGCAAGACGGCCGCATCATGATCAAGTACAAAGCCGACGGCAAAAAGAAGGAACTCGACTTCCGCGTTTCGACCGTGCCGACACTCTACGGCGAAAAGATCGTGCTCCGGCTCCTGGACAAGGAAAACCTGCGCCTGGACATGACCAAGCTGGGATTCGAGCCGGAATCGCTGAAGAAATTCGAGCGCAACATTTTGCGGCCGTACGGCATGGTGCTGGTCACTGGGCCAACGGGTTCGGGAAAGACCAACACACTTTATTCTTCGGTGGCGCGCCTGAACACCGTCGATACCAACATCATGACGGCCGAGGATCCGGTCGAGTTCCAGTTGTCGGGCATCAATCAGGTGCAGATGAAGGAACAGATCGGGCTTAACTTCGCGGCCGCCCTTCGCGCCTTTCTGCGGCAAGATCCCAACATTATTCTGGTCGGCGAGATTCGCGACTTTGAAACGGCTGAAATCGCGGTCAAAGCGGCGCTCACAGGACACTTGGTGCTCTCAACGCTGCATACCAACAACGCGCCTTCGACGATCAGCCGCTTGATGAACATGGGCATTGAGCCGTTCCTCGTGGCCACTTCCGTCAACTTGATTTGCGCGCAGCGCCTGGTGCGCCGCATTTGCACCAATTGCAAGGAAGAGCTGGAACTGCCCGAGCAAGCTTTGATCGATGCGGGGTATACCCCAGAAGAAGTGAAGACGACTAAAATCTATCACGGCAAGGGTTGCAACACTTGCAACAAGGGCGGCTATAAGGGCCGAACCGGCTTGTATGAGGTCATGGAAATCAACGACGAGTTGCGGGAACTGATTCTCGTCGGCGCCTCCGCCCTCGAGCTGAAGAAGAAAGCGATCGAGCAGGGCATGATCACGCTGCGCCGCAGCGGGCTGGTCAAAGTCGCCCTGGGGCAGACCACGTTGGAAGAGGTTTTGCGCGAGACGGTGTTATAAGAAAAAGGTGAAGCGATGGCCGGCATTACTCTCAGCGAGTTGCTGAAAAAAATGATCGAGATGGGAGGCAGCGACCTCCACATCACCACGAACAGTGCGCCGCGCGTCCGGGTTCACGGACACCTGCGGGCTTTGGATATGCCCCCGCTGACCGCCGCGGATACCAAGTCCCTCGCGTACAGCGTGCTTACGGACGCGCAAAAACACCGCTTCGAAGAAAATCTCGAGTTGGACTTTTCTTTCGGATTAAAGAATCTGGCCCGTTTTCGCGGCAACGTTTTCAATCAGCGCGGCGCCGTCGGCGCGGTGTTTCGTACCATTCCCTGGGAAATTAAGGGCTTCGATGCGCTGGGATTGCCCGCGGTCGTCCGAGGGCTTTGCGACAAGCCGCGCGGTCTTGTGCTGGTAACCGGTCCTACTGGTTCGGGAAAATCGACCACGCTCGCCGCCATGCTCGACAAGATCAACAGCGAGCGCGAAGAGCACATGATCACCATCGAGGACCCCATCGAGTTTCTGCACAACCACAAAAAGTGCCTCGTGAACCAGCGCGAGGTGCACGCGGACACGCACTCCTTCGCGAATTCACTGCGCGCCGCGCTTCGCGAAGACCCTGACGTTGTGCTCATCGGCGAAATGCGCGACCTGGAAACCATCGAGTCGGCCCTGCGCATCGCCGAAACCGGCCACTTGACGTTCGCCACGCTGCACACCAATTCCGCCGCGTCCACCATCAATCGTATTATCGACGTGTTTCCATCGCACCAGCAGCCCCAGATTCGCGCGCAGCTTTCCATGGTCTTGGAAGGAATTCTTTGCCAGGCGCTTCTCCCGCGCGCCGACAGCCGCGGCCGCGTGATGATCATGGAAGTGCTCATCCCCACGCCGGCCATCCGCAACCTCGTTCGCGAGGACAAAATCCACCAAATCTATTCCGCCATGCAGACGGGCACGGGACAAACGGGCATGCAGACATTCAATCAGGGCCTGGCGAACGCGTATTATGCGAAGCTCATAACGCTGGATATGGCTCTTTCGCGTTCCTCGAACGCGGATGAGCTGCAGGATATGATCAATCGCGGCGTGTCTGGGCCTTCCGGCGGCGGTTCGAAAGCGCCGGTAGCCAACAAGCGATAGAGATTTCTCAGGGCGATTGCGCCCTTGGTCGATGAATTTGAAGGATTGAGGAGGAAAGAACATGCCGGTCTTTACTTATCGAGGAACCAATCGTTCCGGCGGAAGCGTGAGCGGCGAGCTCACCGCGACGAGCAAGGCGGAGCTTCAGAATTTGCTCCGGCGCCAGCAGATCACGCCGACGAAGATGTCCCAAAAAGGCAAGGAATTCAACTTGCCGACGTTCGGCGCGGGCGTCAACGCCAAGGAGCTGGCCATTTTCACGCGGCAGTTCTCGGTGATGATCGACGCCGGTTTGCCGCTCGTACAGTGTCTCGAAATTCTTGCCAGCCAGCAGGAGAACAAGACCTTCCAAAAGGTGCTGACAGGAACGCGAGGTTCGGTGGAGGGCGGCGCCACGCTCTCTACGGCCATGCGCCAATACCCGAAGGTCTTCGACTCCCTTTACGTCAACATGGTCGAGGCGGGCGAGACGGGCGGTATTCTCGACACTATTTTGCAGCGGCTGTCTTCCTACATCGAAAAGAACGTCAAACTCCAGCGCGCCGTCAAGTCCGCGATGGTCTACCCCATCGGCGTGTTGTCCGTAGCCGGCGGCGTCATCATTTTGCTTTTGTGGAAGGTCGTGCCGATTTTCGCCACGCTATTCGCCGGCCTCGGTGTCGATTTGCCCTTGCCCACGAAGATCGTCATCGCGCTCAGTAACATGATCGGCAGCATTTTCGGTCTCCTGATTTTGGTGGCCTTCGGCGCCATGCTGTTTGGGCTAAAGGTCTGGTACGGCACTCCTCAGGGACGTTACATACTTGACGCGACGATTCTTCGCTTACCGGTCATCGGTCCCCTTATGCGGAAAATCGCGGTAGCGCGCTTTACCCGCACGTTGGGAACTTTGATCGCCAGCGGTGTGCCCATCCTGGAAGGTTTGGACATTACCGCCAAGACTGCCGGAAACGCCGTCGTGGAAAGGGCATTGCAACAGGTTAGAAAGTCCCTCGAGGAAGGCAAATCGCTCACGGAGCCCTTGAAAGATTCGAACGTCTTCCCCGGCATGGTCACGCAAATGATCAGCGTCGGCGAACAGACCGGCGCCATGGACGCCATGCTCCAGAAGATCGCCGACTTTTACGAAGAAGAAGTCGACGCCGCGGTGAAAGACCTCCTCACCGCTTTGGAACCGGTCATGATCGTCGTCCTCGGTTTGGTCGTTGGCGGCGTGGTTATTTCCATGTACATGCCGCTGTTCTCCTTGATCGGCAAGTTGAGCTCGATGCATTAATCCCCGCGCGGTGCCGCGAGCAGTATCCAATTGGCGAAGGGCGGGGAAGGAACTCCCAGCCCTTCGCCAATTCTGTCTAAACTAGAGAATGCCCGGGGAAAACTGGGGTCAGGAACGCGGGCGATTCATGGATCAACGTGCGACAACGAGAGAATGGCTGGGCTGGCTGACGCGTGTTCGCCTGCTCACAATTCTTCTGATTCTCGTAGTCGACCTCCTCTGGCCGCAATACGTCCCAACCTCCAGCACAAATCATGCTTTCCTGCCGCTTCTGCTCATCTGGGTCACTTTAGCCGTTCTGCACATTCTCATGGTTCGATGGCTGCCCGGTGCCGCGTGGCAAGGCGGCTTACAGGTTGCCAGCGACGTAATCGTCATTTCGGCCCTCGTGTACACCACGGGGCTTCAAGAAAGCTATTTCATTTCCTTATACCTGCTGGTCATCATTGTGGCCAGCATCCTGTTTTCCCGGCGGGTGGCATTTATCACCGCCGGGATATGCCTGCTCATCCTCGGAGGCATGACGGTGCTGGCTTATGCCGGACGAATCCCCCCCACCTTTTTGATCGTGCCGACTCCGGAAGGGCTGCGCGTCTGGTTCCTCAGCAATCTGTTCGGTTTCCTCGCGGTCGCTTATCTGGCCAGCCTTCTGGCGCAATCTCTGCGGCGCAAAGGAATCGAACTTGAGCAGAAGCGCGAAGAACTGCTCGAGCTGCAGGATTTTACCGAAGACATCATCCATTCGATGCGCGGCGGACTGCTAACCACCGACTTGGAGGGAAGGATCTTGCTGCTGAATCGGACCGGAGAGGAGATCATCGGCCATCGCTTCGCGGATCTGCGTGGAAAGTTGTTGCCCGAACTCGACCAGAGTTTTTGGCTTCCCGGATTGAGAAGTCCCAACGAACGGCCCGTCGTCCGAAAGGAGATCGACTTTCGCACTCCCGACGGCCAGTTGCGCTATCTCGGCATTTCCGTCTCTCCCCTGCGCACCAGGAATTCCACGCGAAGCGGTTACGTTTTCAATTTTCAGGATTTGACGGAACTCCGAAGACTCGAGCAAGAAGTGGCCACGAAAGAGCGCATGGCCGCGCTTGGCAGGCTGTCCGCCGCGATCGCACACGAAATTCGCCAGCCGCTCACGGCCATGGCCGGCGCGGTAAAGGAGCTGGCCCGGCTTGTTCCGCTCGAGGATGACGAGAAGCATCTGGTCAATATTGTTAGCCGCGAATCAGAGCGTTTGAACCATATCATTACGGACTTTCTGAATTACTCGCGCGAAAAGTCCTACGAGTTTCAGGAAGCGGACGTGCGCGGTCTCCTGGACGAAACCATTACGCTCCTCGAGAAAAAGCCCGAAGTCGAGCACAAATACAAGATCATCCGAACTTTCAACGGGACCGAACTGCGCGCGCGTGTGGACGCCAACAAAATCAAGCAAGTGTTCTGGAACCTGTGCGACAACGCTCTGCGCGCCATGCCCGGTGGTGGGACCCTCAGCGTGGGCCTGGAACGGCTGCCTTTCTGGGTCCGCATCGCCTTTAAGGACACCGGAATGGGCCTCGATGCCAAACAGCGAGCCAAAATTTTCGAGCCTCTGCAGTCCGGATTTGAAGGCGGCACGGGTCTGGGTCTTTCTATCGTGTATCAAATCGTGCAGGCGCACAGCGGCAGAATCAGCGTGATCTCAGAGAAAGATCGCGGCGCGGAGTTCATTGTCGAGTTGCCGCGAACAGCGTGAGGTTCTAATGCAGGGAACGAAAGCAGCGGTGAAGGAAGCTCACAACGAGTTGGTGCACATCCTCGTTGTGGATGACGAGCGCTCGATCTGCGAACTTCTTGAGATTACCTTTCGCAAGGAAGGCCACCGCGTCGAAGTGGCGCACAGCGTGGAGGCGGCCAAGCGCAAACTCGAGTCGCAGATTTTTGACATCATCATCTCCGACGTCAGGATGCCCGGAGCCACGGGCGTCGACCTCCTGAAATTCACCAAAGAGATTTCTCCCAATTCCTTTTTTCTGCTCATCACCGGCGTGCCAACCGTCGAAACGGCCATCGCGGCCATAAACTCGGGCGCGGACCGCTACGTCATCAAAGACCATGAACTGGTTGACCAACTGCGCCGCGCCGTGAAGGAAGTTGCCGAGAGCCTCAAATGGAAGAAAGAGGCCGGATACCTTCGCCGCGAATTGCGGCGCCTCACGGGCTTGGACAACATCATCGGGCAAAGCCCCAAGATGCGCGCCATCTTCGATTTGATCCAGACGATTGCGCCGCAATCCAGCCGAGTGCTTATCACCGGCGAGAGCGGCACGGGAAAAGAGCTCGTCGCGCGCGCCATCCATGAAAACAGCCTTCGCGCGCAAGCTCCCTTTATCACCATTAACTGCGGAGCTTTCCCGGAAACACTGCTCGAATCCGAGCTGTTCGGCTATATGAAGGGCGCCTTTACCGGCGCGAACGAAAACCGCCAGGGACTTTTCCAGGCCGCCCATGGCGGCACGCTCTTTATGGATGAAATCGGAAACATGAGCCTCACCATGCAGGTGAAACTCTACCGCGTCCTTCAAGAAGGCAAAGTCAGGCCCATCGGCAGCACGGAAGAAACCGACGTGGATGTTCGCATCATCGCGGCCACCAACAAGGAGTTTGAGAAGGAGATTGCCGAAGGCCGCTTCCGCGAGGATTTATACTATCGCTTGAGCGTTATCCCCATTCAACTTCCTGCCCTGCGCGAGCGCCGCGAAGACATTCCCTTGCTAGCCCGGCATTTTCTCGAAAGATTCCGTAAGTCGATGGAAAAACCCATCGAAGGGCTGTCTCCCGAAGCAATGCGCCGCCTCGAGTCCTACGATTGGCCCGGCAACGTCCGCGAATTGGAAAATACCATGGAACGCGCCGTCGCCCTCGAATCGGGCGGAGAAATTTCTCTTCGCGTGCTCCCAGATCGCATCGCCGGCTACGCCCCCTCCGATGCTTCCGGCGTCATGGCGGCAAGCGGGTTTTCCTTCCCTGCGGAAGGCCTCGACTTCGAAAAGGAAATCGCAGACACGGAGCGGCGCTACCTGCTGGCCGCCCTCTCGAAAGGCGATGGCGTACGCACTCGGGCGGCCGACCTTCTAAAGATCACCTACCGTTCGTTTCGCCATTACGCAAAAAAACATAACGTCTGAGCCACAATGATATCCACTACCAGTCCTCGCGCCAGCGCAATCCGCCGCCACCCGTATCTGCTCATGTTCATTGTCGCGCTCGCCGTCCGTCTCGCTCTGATCCTAGCTACCCGCAGCTACATCTTCCCCCTCATGTTTCTTCCGGCTCCCTTTTCTCTGGGCGATCCTCACTTCGCATTCGGAAACGAAATTGGGAGCATCGCTCACTCGATTGCTACAGGCCACGGCTTCGGCTCTCCGTTCGGTCCCATAACCGGGCCTACTGCCTGGATCGGGCCCATTTATCCTTACCTCTGCGCAGCGGTGTTCAAGATTTTCGGCATTTTCACTCCGGCCTCCGCCTTTGTCCTTCTTTTTCTGAATAGTATCTTTTCCGCATGGACGTGCGTTCCCCTATACAAACTTTGTGAGCTTACTTTAGGTCGCGTTGGCGCGCTCTGGACCGGTTGGACTTGGGCTCTCTTGCCCTACTTTTGGATATGGCCCACCACCGTAATTTGGGAGACCTGCCTGGTCGCTCTGGTGCTCACCTATCTCTTCTATATGACCCTGCGCATGGCAGACCCTGTCGGCGCCTACGGCAAGAATGGCTGGCTTAAATTTGGTCTCCTCTGGGGCTTTGCCCTGCTCACCAATCCCGTCCTGCTTACTTTTTTCCCCGTCTCTTTTCTTTGGCTAGCCTATCGCCGATGGCGGCAAAAACTGGGCTTCTTGCGCCCCATGGCGGTGGCACTGGTCACCTGCGCGCTCGTGATTTCGCCCTGGCTCGTTCGCAATCGCGTCGTCTTTGGGCATTTTATTTTCATCCGCAGCAATTTTGGATTCGAATTTCATCTTGGCAACTATCACTTCAGCAATGGGTTCGGCTGGGCCGGCAAGCATCCTTCTGAAAACAAGGCAGAGCGCGAGCTTTATGTGCGCTTAGGCGAAGTCGCCTACATCGCCGCAAAACGCGGCGAGGCTATCGCCTTCGTCCGCCAATATCCGCAAGAGTTTTTCGCTTTGACGGGCAAGCGCATCCGCGCATTCTGGTCCGGAGAAATGCTCATCTATGGTCGAGAGCCCATGCTCCCCTGGGTCTACCCCGTTCTCTCCACCATGACGTTGCTCGGCTTGCTGGCCGCTTTTCGCAACAGACTAAGAGGCGCCGGCTTATTCTTCGGCTTGATTTTGCTCTATCCCTTGCCGTTCTACATTGCCTTCCCCCAGACGCGCAATCGTCATCCCATCGAGCCGGAAATGTTGGCTCTCTCCATCTATTTTCTCGTTGCCGTGTTTCGCGAGTTCCGCGGACAGCGAGAGGAGCTGCGTATTTCAACCCTCCCCGCAACGAACGCCCAGATAGTAGAGGCCGAGCCTACGCTAGCTTGAGAGCAGAGCGTCCAGTTCCAATTCGGAACGTGCTCTTCGTGGCGGCGATCTCCTGACTCGCCGCATTCTGCCCCTGGCGGTTTTCATCGCTCTACGCCATGGCCTGACGTCTGCTGCTTGTTCTGAACTTGCCCACCAGGAGAATTCCCAGTTCGACCCAAAAGATCTAACGGGCACGCGCTGGTTCCACGCAATTTAGCGGTGGCAAGAGTCCGCGCCGCCTTACCTCCATTCCTCAGTGCCCTTTTCCGCTTGTCGCAAGTGACGAAAGACGTCAAGTTTTCGTTCAGGGAGGCGCACTTGTGCGCATTAGGAATGTCTAATACAGAGTAAACATCTCGTAAACGACTGAATACATTGACGCAAAAATAAATCGTCTTTTCAACCGCTTGTGGCGCCGGATGGCCACTCCCTTGCCCTACTCTTCCATGTGTTCTGGCAACAAGACAGTAAGACTCTCAAGGAGATCATGAAGAAACAAAAAGGCTTTTCTCTTATCGAATTGCTGATCGTCGTGGCCATCATTCTAATCATCGCGGCTATCGCAATTCCGAACCTCCTCCGGTCGCGTATGGCGGCCAACGAGGCTTCGGCCGTTGGTTCCATCCGTACCATCAACACCGCCCAGGTAACCTATTCCTCGACCTACCCGGCCACCGGTTTCGCAGCCAGCTTGGCATCTTTGGGCGGCACAGCATCTTCCTGCACGGGATCTGCTACCTCCACGAATGCCTGCTTGCTTGACTCCGTTCTGTCTCTCGGTACGAAGAGCGGCTATACGTTCGTAGTTGGTGGCACGAGCGGAACCCCGGTCGTGACCTACACCGTAACCGGTGCCCCAGTCGTGGTTGGCCAAACCGGTCAGCGCGCGTTCTTCTCGGATCAGTCAGGTGTGATCCGTTACAACGCCAACGGTACTGGCGAGTCGGTTACAGACCCTCCGCTTCAGTAAGGTTTGCGCTCATCTGGGCAACCGGCTGGGCTTAAAATCGGCAGAGCACGGGATCAAGGTCCCGTGCTCTGTTTTTTTTGCGAGTTGTTTTTTGCGCCTCGGTCCTCGCTGCATGAGAGGATCTCCATGCTCCACCCTTCCCGCAAATGAAGCCCAGATAGAAGAGGCCGACCCCACGCTAGCAAGAGACCATACCGGCCGATTCCAACTCCGGAAGTGCTCTTCGAGGCGGCGATTTCCTGACCCGCCGCACCCTGCCCCCAGCGGTCTTGATCGCCCTACGCCCTAGCCCACCGCCTCCTTTTTGCTCTGAACTTGCCCGCCGAGAGATTTCCCCCTTCGACCCCAAAAGAATTGACTGGCACCCGTCGGCACCACGCAATTTAGCCGCACCCAGAGTCCACACCGCCTTTCCCTCCTTGCGTAAGTGCCCTTTTCCGCTCGTCAGAAGTGACAGAAAACGTCAAATCCCTACTCGGGAAGGCGCACTTGCTTACATTCCGTCCGGACCCCCACGTTATAGACTTCTCATAAATCATTGCATGCTCACACTTTAAGCATAAGTCGTCTTTTCGACCGGTCGTGGCTCGCAATGGCCCCTCCCTTGCCCTACTCTCCCGCGTGCTCTGGCACCTAAATCACCTCACCTCTCAAGGAGATAGCATGAAGAAACAGAAGGGTTTTTCTCTTATCGAACTGCTGATCGTCGTGGCGATCATTCTGATCATCGCGGCTATCGCAATTCCGAACCTCCTCCGGTCGCGTATGGCGGCCAACGAGGCTTCGGCCGTTGGCTCCATCCGTACCATCAACACGTCGCAAGTGACGTATTCTTCGACCTACCCGGACATCGGTTTCGCAAGCAGCTTGGCATCTTTGGGCGGCACGGCATCTTCCTGCACGGGATCTGCTACCTCCACGAATGCCTGCTTGCTTGACTCCGTTCTGTCCCTCGGCACGAAGAGCGGCTATACGTTCGTTGTCGGTGGCACGACCGGAACCCCGATCGTGACCTACACCGTAACCGGTGACCCAGTTGTGGTTGGGCAGACTGGCCAGCGCGCCTTCTTCTCCGATCAATCCGGCGTCATCCGTTACGATGCGACCGGTGCTGGTGCGACGGTTACTTCTCCTCCGCTCCAGTAAGGTTTGCGCTCACCTGGGCAACAAGGTTGGGCTTAAAATCGGCAGAGCACGGGACCAAGGTCCCGTGCTCTGTTTTTTGCCGTAGCCATCTTCCGCTGCGGTCCTCCTCTTTAGTTTCAAGGCTCCCCTGTGAATCTTCTCCCAGTTCCTTTGGCCTGAACTTAGGACCTTGCTGTGCTTGATGATTCGCATGCCCGCAGTCCGCAGCGCTGCTCCTTCTGGGCTTTGCAGCCTGCAGTTATTGAAGGATGGTATTGCAGCAGAAGGTCCCGCGCGCGCGCGGCGAAACGTCCAGTAGCTCCTCCCGGTGCCCTGGCGTCGCCGTTTTTCGTCATGATGGCTTCCTGAAACAACGATTAGTGTCATCTCATGTGAACGATTGTTTGCACTAGTCCTGGGTCTTGACCCAACTTGCGGATAATCATAGAGTTGTTGACAGTCCGGCGCCACGGCGAGTGGCCCTAAGAATGCTCCCTACATACCAGAGACAGATGCACCTGAGGCAGAACTTTGGAAGCATGGAGTCGACGGGGAACTTCCATGAATAGAAAACAGAAGGGATTCTCTCTAATCGAGTTGCTGATCGTGGTGGCGATCATTTTGATCATGACCGCTATCGCGATTCCCAACTACATGAGATCTCGCCTCGTGGCCAACGAATCTTCGGCCGCGCAATCCCTCCGGACCATCAATACGGCGGCGATCACCTATTCCACTACATATCAAGATGTGGGCTTCCCTTCAAGTTTGGCCCAATTAGGCGGACCCGTCCCTTGCACCGCCAGCTCCACCAATGCCTGCATCCTGGACGAGGTTCTCAGCTCGGGAACGAAAGCTGGCTATACCTTTGTTTACGCCAATGACGGAGCCACGCCTTCGGTCGAGTACACAGCCACGGCCACACCCGTTTCGCTTGGCACCTCTGGCCAGCGTATGTTTTGCACGGATCAGTCTAGCGTCATCCGTTTCACCTCCACCGGCACTGGCTGCACAAACGCCAGCGCCCCCATTCAGTAATCGCCGCTTTTTCGGCATCGGTTTGGTCTGAAACCTTCGCGAGCGCGGAACCATCTTCCGTGCTCTTTTCTTTTCCCGCTCCACGCGCGGTAATGCGAAGTTTGCCGCCGCCTGCTATCGCGTTAGACTACAACCCATGATTCGTCCTCTCGCCTGCGCCTTCCTGCTACTCGCCTCTCTCCCCACGACCGCACCCGACGCAAAACGCATCGCCGCAAAGCTCGAAGCCCGCTATCGCAAAGCCCACACGCTTCAAGCCACCTTCCTCGAAACCTATTCCGAAAATGGCCGCGTCGACCGCCGGGAAGCTGGCGTGGCTTATTTCGAGCGGCCAGGAAAAATGCGCTGGGAGTACGACTCGCCCGAAAAAGATCTCTTTCTCGTCGACGGCAAGACCGCGTGGTTTTACGTTCCCGCCGACCATACCGTAACCCGCGCCCCCGCCAAGCTAAGCTCGGATTGGCGCACGCCCTTCGCTCTGCTCGCGGGCGAGATGAAGTTGTCGCGCGTCTGCTCCCGAATCGAGTCCACTACCGTGGAAAAGCCCGACGCGCCCGGCAACGTGGTGTTGTACTGCCCACTTCGCGGCCAACTCTCCGAGCCTCAGCGGGGCAAAAACTCCTCCAGCGCAGCAGAGAATCAGCCGTCCGGTCCGCAAGAATCCGTTTACCTCGAAGTTGCCCCCGCCACCGGCGATCTCGATCGCGTCTTAGTCCGCGACGTAGGCGGCGTCGACGTCGAATTCAAGTTTGCCGATTGGCGCTTCGATCCCCCTGTTCCCGCGTCTCTTTTTCGTTTCACCGTTCCTTTCGGAGTAGCCATCGTCGACGGCGAGCAATCCCTCGATTCCAAGCCTTAATATGAATTCTCCGTTAAATTGCACGCGCGTTGCCCACGAGGCACAGCCAACCATCGGCTTCGCACCCGCATATTAGCTAGTTGAGGTAAACTTGGACTTATGTCGGAATTCGTTTGCCGCGTCGCGGATGCGAACGGTCGGGTTTTCTCGCACGTCGAGGCTGCGGGGTCATTGGCTGAGGCGCGCCAGAAGCTGGCTGAAAAGGGTCTGTTTGTCTATTCGGTCGATCCTCGCAGCAGCCTGCTTGGTGCGTTAGGCAAGAATCGCAGTAATCGCCAGGTTAGCGGTTCGGACTTCCTCATTCTAAATCAGCAGTTCAACACCCTCATCAAGGCCGGTTTGCCCATTCTCCGGGCATTGGATCTTCTCGCGGACCGCGCCACCTCCCCTAAGCTTCGCCCGGTTCTTTCCAAGGTCCGTGATCGCGTCCGCGAAGGAAAGTCGCTCTCCGAGGCCATCAGCGAGGCCGGCGTGTTCTCCAAGGTTTATGCCACGGCCATTCTGGCAGGCGAAAAGAGCGGTAATCTGTCCGGCGTCCTGGATTATTACATTGCCTACCAGCGCGTCAGCACCGGCGTTAAAAAGAAAATTCTTGCCACCCTTGTCTATCCGGTTCTTCTGATCTGCGTCGCCACCGTAATCGTCACCTATCTCGTAACCTTCGTGATCCCCAAATTTGCCATGATGTATCACGACCTGGATGTCGAATTGCCCAAGCCCACGCAAATCCTCGTCGCCATCACCGTGGGCTACCGCTACGAGGTTCTTGCCGGCGTTGCGCTCCTCTTTCTTTCCGCCTTTGCCGTCTTTCTCTGGTCCAGGACCGCCGAGGGCGGCGAGGCGTTTGACCGCTTGAAGTTCCGCATTCCTATCGTTGGCGACACGCTTCTGAAATTCCAGGTCGCTCAATTTTCCCGCACTTTGGCCACCCTTCTTACTGGCGGCACTCCTCTCGTGGCCGGTCTGCAAACCGCTGCCGACTCCATCAGCAGCAAACTTGTCCGCTCGACCGTCAATCAAGCCACCCAAATGGTCCGCGAAGGAGAATCCCTTCACAGCGCCCTTGCGTCTAAAGGAACTATGCCGGAGCTGGCCTTGGACATGATCGAGGTCGGCGAAACCAGCGGCGCGCTTGCTCCCATGCTTACCAGCGTCGCCGAATTCTATGAAGAGGAAGTCAGCGTCCGTCTTTCCGCTCTGGTGGCCATCATTGAACCCGTTATTCTTATATTCATGGGCTTGCTGGTAGCCTTTATTCTGATTTCTCTCTATTTGCCTATCTTCTCGTTCTCCGTCACGGGCGGAGCAGTAAAGTAAGGTAGGCTAGGGTAAGGACACCGTGGCTACACACGAACACAATTGGGCTCCCGAGAGCGCCGACCCGTTGGACGAGCGCGAAGTCGCGCGCAAGCTCGCTCACCGCTATCGCTGCTCCTTCGTCGATCTCAGCGAGCAACGCATCGATCCGGAGCTGTTCCGCACCATCCCTGCGGACCTGATGTTCCGTTATAATTTCGTCCCGCTCGATCTGCAGAACAACTCCCTCTCGATCGCCGTCGCCGATCCCAGCTTGGTTCTCCTCAGTGATGAGTTGCCCTTGCTGCTCGGCAAAAAGCTCGCCATCAAGGTGGCTACTCCGCGCCAGATTGGCGACATTCTCAAGCGCACCGAACAGTCCCAGCGCGTCCTCGAGCAGGCCACCGAAGCTTTCACCCTCCAGGTTTCCAAGGAAGAGGAAGAAAGCGAAGAAACCATATCCGGCGACCGCCTGACGCGCGACACTACCGTCAGCCCCGTCGTCCGCCTCGTCGAAACCATCATCTTCACCGCTCTCGAGCGCCGCGCCAGCGATATTCATATCGAGGCCCGCGACACCGAAGTCGCCGTCAAGTACCGCATTGACGGCGTTCTCCAGCACGCCATGCAGCCCATTGCCAAGGAGTGGCATTCCACCGTTCTCTCCCGCATCAAAGTCCTCAGCGACCTGGACATCGCCGAACAACGCGTCCCGCAAGACGGCCGTTTCCGCGTCAAGTACAAGGGCCGCTTCATCGATCTTCGCGTCTCTATCATGCCCGCCAGTCACGGCGAAGACGCCGTTCTGCGCGTCCTTGATAAGGAAACGCTCTCGGAGAAATTCCAGAGCCTAAGTTTGGACGTCGTCGGCTTCTCCGATTTGGAGGTTCGCCGCTTCCGGCGTTACATCCAGGAGCCTTATGGCATGGTGCTTGTTACCGGCCCTACCGGCTCCGGTAAAACCACCACGCTCTACGCCGCGATCAACGAAATCAAGTCCGACGAAGACAAAATTGTCACCATCGAAGATCCCGTCGAGTACCAGCTCAAAGGCATCACCCAGATTCCCGTAAACGAGAAAAAAGGCCTCACCTTCGCGCGCGGCTTGCGTTCCATTCTCCGCCACGACCCGGACAAGATTATGGTCGGCGAAATCCGCGATCAGGAAACGGCCCAAATCGCTATTCAGTCCGCGCTCACCGGCCATTTGGTGTTCACCACCGTCCACGCCAACAACGTCACCGACGTCATCGGCCGCTTTATCAACATGGGCGTCGAACCCTACAACTTTGTCTCTGCCTTGAACTGCATTATGGCGCAGCGTCTCGTTCGCGTCGTCTGCCCGAATTGCAAACGGCAAAAAAACTTTTCGCCGGCCGAATTGAAAGAAGCGGGCCTCGATCCCGCCACCTGGGCTTCCGTCGCGCTTTGTGAGGGAGCCGGGTGCCTCGAATGCTCCGGCACGGGCTATCATGGCCGCACCGCGATTTGCGAATTGCTCGATCTGACGGACCGCATCCGGGAAATGATTGTGGACCGGCGCCCGACTTCCGAGATCAAACGTATCGCCCGCGAAGAGGGAATGATTACGCTGCGAGAGAGCGGCTTGGCAAAAATCCGGGCAGGCATCACCACCGTCAAGGAAATCAATAAGGTGACTTTCGTTGAGTAGCGCAGCCACATTCCACCAGGGGATTTATAAAAACAATCTCGTGCGCCGTGTCGCGCGCTGGCTGGAAGCCACTCCGCATCCGCCACTGGCCATTGAAATTAGTTTGGATCGCGTCGCGGGCGCCCGTTGGACGAGGACCGGCGGCTTGGACGGTTATAGCGTTGAAGTTCTTCCTCCTGGCGCTCTTGTGCCCTCTGCGGTGGAAACTAATATTGTGAACGCGGCGGCTCTCAAGACCGCCATCACCGCCGTGTGCTCCGCCTTGCGCGCCAAGGACGAAAGCGTCGCGCTCATCCTGCCGGATCCGGTCATCCGCGTTTTCGTTCAGCATTTCGAAGATTTTCCTCGTTCCAAAGCGGAAGCCGACCCCATGCTCCGCTGGAAGCTCAAGAAGAGCGTCCCTTTTGAAGTCGACGAAACGCTCATTTCCTACATGCGGCAAGCTCCCCGCGAATCCGGTGTGGACGTCGTCACCGCCCTTGCTCGCTTGCGCATCATCCGCGAATACGAATCGTTGGCCGAAGCGGCCGGCGTGCATCCCGGTGTGGTGCTCAGTTCGTCCCTGGCCGCCGTCGCGCTGGCCGATGAGGATCATCCCACGCTCCTCGCGCGCGTTTCTGGCACCTCTCTGACCACCGCCATCGTCCGCGAAGGAGCGCTCTTCGGCTACCGTTGCACCGAATTGCCCGCGCAGGGTTCTGACCTCACTCCGCACATGCTGCTCGAGGATATTTTTCCGGTCGCCGCCTATTATCAGGACACCTGGCAGGAGGGCATTCAATCCGTTCGCGTGAGCGGTCTCGGCGCCCGCTTGCAGGAGTTTATACGCCCGCTCGAGGACGAGTTTCACTGCGAGGTGCGCTCGCTCCTCCAGACAGCAGTCTCTGACGGGCGCATTCCGTTCGATGCGCGGCCGCTGGCCGACCGCGAATTGGAAGGTTTGGCAGGCTGGATGTTGCATCGCGGGTAGAATGAGTTTGTATGTGCGCCGGCTCCGCTGGCTGTAGGAATAGCATGAGGATTCATCTCAATCTAGCGACCAAGCCTCTCGAGGCCCACCGGAAATTCTTAGCCGGTTCGGGCCTTCTCGGTTTTGCCGCTGTCATCGTGTTCGTGGGCTTGGGCTGGCACGTTTACTTGGCCCGCAAGGCCGATGCCGAGATGCGCGCCAAATCGGCAAGCATTCTTCGACAAGTTCAGCAGCTTCAACAGCAGCGCGCAGTGCTCGAGCGATTTTTCGACCAGGATGTGAATGCCAAATTGCATGACCGCGCTGCATTCATCAACAGTCTCATCGATGCGCGCAGCTTTAACTGGACTCTCATGTTCATGGACCTGGAAAAAATACTTCCCGCGGGCGTGCGCGTCGTCAGTATCCAGCCCGGCCAGGACAAGGGCCGCGTGGAAGTGAAGTTCGCCGTCGGCGCTGTCAGCGATGATGCCAAACTCAAATTCTTGAAGGCTCTGGAAGACTCGAAAACGTTTTCAAACATCCAACTTTTGGACGAGCGTTACCCCACCGCTGGCTCGGGCACCGACCAGATTATGCTGCTGCTCACCGCCGAGTACTCGAGGACCTGATGCCTGGAGACTTCACGGTACAAAAGCGCGCGATTCTCGTCGTCCTCAGTTTGTTGCTCGCGGCCGACGTTGGCTTGGGCGGCTACAGTTGGCAACTCGCTTCCTCGCCGCATACTCCGCAGGCGGAATTTGACGCTCAAAATCTGAGACTCAAGCTCCTCAAAGGCGACATTAAGTCGGCGGAATACATCAAAGATAATATGCCCGCAACGCGGAAAGACTGCGAGAAGTTCGAACAGTCTCTTCCGCTCGCCACAACCGGATACTCTCTCATCGCCGGTGATTTGGATGAAGTTGCCAAGAAAGCCGGCTTGCACATTGATGGACTTGCCTATGAGCAGAAGGAAGTCAAGGGCCGCGACATGACGGAGGTGTCCATCGAGGCCACCGTCAACGGCGATTACGGAAGTGTGGTCCGCTTTGTGAATGGCTTGCAGCGCTCGCAGAAATTCTACATCGTGGATAGTTTGGCGCTCGCTTCCGATGTCCAGAATCGCGCCCCCACTGGCTCGATTCGCGTGGGGCTTCGTCTTCGTACGTATTTCCGGGATGCGGCATGAAACAGAAGCAACAAGTGATCGTGCTGGTGGCGCTCGTGGTGGTCGCCGCGCTTGTGTGGAGTTTCGAATGGAGAAAGCAAACGCCCGCCATGCAGACCGCCAGCTTTATTGAAAGCTACAAGAGCCTGGGTGTCGAAAATCCGCAAATTCACTGGGCCCCTTTGGCGCGCGCGCAGAGGACCGAGTATAAGAGTAGCGGCCGCAATCCGTTCAGCATCATCGCCGCGCCCACCCCCGCGGAAATACAGAAGAATCACGAAAAAGAGGTTCAGGCTCACCTTCCGCCTCCGCCGCCTCCCCCTCCGACGGAAGCGAAATTGCCGCCCAACCTAAAATATTTTGGCTATGGCGTCGCTCCCGCCGGAACGGATCGGCGCGGTTTCCTCACCGACGGCGACGACATCTACATCGTGCGCGAAGGCGATACGCTTCTGGGCCGCTATCGCATCCTAAAAGTCGGAAATGCCAATCTCGAGTTTCAAGAAATTTCGAGCGGCCTGCACGGCACGACGCCGCTCGAGGACCAGCCCAGCTGAGACCATCTATGCGAAACCGATTTGTATCTTCCAGAGCGCGACAAAAACAAGGCGGCTACGCCTTGTTGATCGTCCTTTTTCTCATCACGCTCGTTCTCATCGCGAGCATGTCCATCAGCTTGCGCGTTCTCACCGAAGGTCGGCGCGAAAAAGAAAAAGAAATGGTCTGGCGCGGCAATCAATACGTGCGCGGAATCAAACTCTATTACGCCAAGTTTGGCCGCTTTCCGACATCGATGGACGATTTGATCAAGCCCTCCACCGGCAACATTCGATTCATGCGCCAAGCCTACAAAGATCCCATGAACAAGGACGACGGTTCGTGGCGCCTGATTTATGTTGGCCCCGCCGGGCAATTGATCGGCAGCCTCAAACCGCAGCCAAACAATATTCAGATGCCTGGCGCGGGAGGACAGTCTAGCGCTTCAGGCCAGCCCGGCACTTCGTCCGGCACTTCGCCCGGCAACTCGCCCGGAACATCCTCGTTCGGCTTAGGCTCGCAGCCTGGAGCCGCCGGCGGCGCGTCAAACGCGGGCTCCATCTTTGGCGGTGCTGGCGGCACGTCGACTACGGGTTCTAGCTTCGGCGCTTCCGGGACAGGAACCGATGCATCCGGAACCGGAACCGACGCAAGCGGAACGGGAACTGACGCGAACGGAAATGGAACGGATTCGCAAAACGTTCCCGCGGGCGACACACCAACGATCATGGGCGGCAGCATCATCGGCGTGGGCAGCAAAGTGAATGAGCGGTCCGTGATGGTGTATGAGAAAGCCAAGAATTATCGCTTGTTCGAGTTTGTTTGGGATCCCTCGAAAGATTTGGGCATCGTGAGCTCGCCAGCACCACCGCCTGGAACCACGCCGGGAGCGACGGGAGATAATCCCTTCGGCTTGCAACCGAGCGGTGCGCAACCGAATCCACCCAACACGGCGATCCCGCAACCGAATCCTGGTCCGCCTCTCGCTAATCCGAATCCGCAGCCGTGACGCTGTAATTTGTTTTCTTACAGAATCGCTTACTGAATTTCTTACCGGATTTAATTTTCTAGTTCAACCTCGCACTTTCATTTTTCAGTTCAGGGCGTTCAGGTCCGGATTTGCTTTGGCGGCGTCCTCATTGCGAGAAGAGTTCGGAGGCGTTTTCCCGGCGATGGATTTAGGCGCTGAATCAGTGAATTGTCCGACGGACTTTCCGGATTTGCTTTTGTCGTAGGCGCGCTTGACGCGGCGGATATACGAAACGGTTTCCGGATAGGGCGGCACGGTTCCGAATTGCTGGACGCGTTCCGGGCCCGCATTGTAGGCGGCGAGAGCGAGCGCGAGATCGTTGTTGTAGCGCTGAAGCAAATCGCGGAGATAATGCGTGCCGGCGTCGATGTTTTCTCGCGGGTCAAAAATATTTTGCACGCCGAAGCGCGCCGCCGTTTCCGGCAGGAGCTGCATCAGGCCGCGGGCATTCCGCCTGGAAACGGCCTTCGGGTTGAAGTTGGACTCCGCGGCAATCACGCCGGTGATGAGGTCCGCGTCCACGCTATAACGCGCTGCCGCGGCTTTCACAATTTCGTGATAGGGCGCCGTTGCAACGGGCGGCGGAGGCATCGGCGCGAAGTCGTCTTCCGGATCGATCGAGAGGACCGCCTGGGCGGGAACTTCCACGACGCCGCCCGCCACTTGCAGGCGGTACTTATCTCCCAGAAGCTGGTAACCAGTTACGTGGAGACGTTCGCCACCGGTTAAATTGACGTATTCCGCAGGGAGAGCGGGCGCGGCGGCGAGCAGGACGGCGCAGGCGGAGAGAATTCGGGTCAAGCGCACGGAGCGGCCTCGCGTAAAGCGAAATGTTCGATGGCTGCGGCTACGCCGCCATCGTCGTTGCTGGCGGTTTCGTGCCAGCCAAAGCCTTTCAGTTCGGCAACGCCGTTTCCCATGACCACAGGAATGCCCGCGAAGGCGAGCATTTCCAAATCGTTGTGGTTATCGCCGATGGCGAGCACTTCTTCGCGAGCGACGCCGCGAAGCGCGGCCCATTCGGCGAGCGCAGCGCCTTTGGAACATACCGGATTGAGGACGTCGATCATGGAAAAATTCCGGGATTCGTATACGGTTGCAGCAAGAGCGAACTCGTCCGCAAATGCGGCGCCGCGAAGCGCGGCTTCGGCGTCGCGCATGGGAGCGACGCCTCCGCTGAGCATCACTTGAAGGGGATCTTCGGTGAGGCAGCTCTCGAGCGGATTGGCGAGGCCGAGAAATTCGCGATTGCGGGTGTAATAGGCGGTGCGGATCGGGTCATCGGAATTCATGGATTCGAGCACGATTTGATTTTCGCGGCGGCGGTCGAAGACGACTCCCGTGGCATCACGCCAGGGACGAGTGAGTTCGAGGACGCGCGCGGCGGTTTCGCGGGCGAGCAAGTGGCGCAGGTGAGTCTCGCCGTCATGGGTGCGAATGAGGGCGCCGTTGCTGACGATCATAGTGAGCGGCGCATCGATCTGGCGAGCGATGGGGAGGGCGAAATCGTAGCGACGGCCGGTTACCAGGGCGACTTCGATGCCACGGAGGGCGGCGGCAGCGATCGCGGCGCGATTGGCCTCTGGAAGCTGCCAGCGGCTGTCCAGGAGGGTGCCGTCGATGTCCAAGGCGATCAGGCGGACGCGCATGGGGTTATTGTACCGTGGACTGGGAGGCGCTTGGGGGACGTTTTTGGGAAACGGACAGTTGGTAGCTGCTGACCCCCACCCCGGGGTGTCCGCAAGTTGTGAAGTAAACGCATGAGAGGAAAGGGGTTGCGGCGATTCCTGCGTGTGCAGCAGGCGACGGAGGGAAGGGAGCTGTGGAACACCCCCCGGGGCACTTGTAAGAGTATCAAAGGAAAGGGGATGCTGAATGGGCAGTTTGCAATGAACAGAAAAGAAGGGGGTTATTTGCTCTCCGTTTGCACAATTTTGCACGGTGGGTGCTGGCGCGGTGGCGAGAGGGGAGGGGAAAAAAGCAGATCCTTCGCTTCGCTCAGGATGACAACTTTTGAAATCGCGCGGAGGGAGCAGGGCGGTTGCGGGGCTTGCGGAGGTTTTTCCTAACGCAGAGGGCTCAGAGTGCACGGAGAAGAGACGAGCACAACAGGAGTTGCGGGATGCGGGCGGAGTTGGCGGGGCGAACATGAGGAATGGTAGCACGAGAATGGATTACTGTCAAGATACAGTACTATGGTTTGATCATTCGAATTGAGACGCGGGAAGTGGAATGGATGGAAGGAGTTGGCGGGAAAATGGGAGTTTGGTGAGACGGAGGCGGGGAAGTGGGTAGTGGATAGTGAGTAGTGGGAGGGAAGAAACGTGGCCCGTGATCCGTGTGCCGTGATCCGTGAAAAATGCGATGGAAGAAAAAGATAACGTCCCGAGCGTCTCGGGGTAAACTCCGGCGCTGAGTTAACGGAGGTTTCGCAGAGGAAAGAGAGGGGCCGGGGAAAAGAGGAGGCGGGGCGGATGTGGCGGGGGCGGGAGAGTCGGGGCGTTTATAGGTTCGAAGGTTTGGAGGTTGGAAGGTTTGAAAGTTGGAAGGTTTGAAGGTTGGAAGATTCGTGGAGAGGGCCCCGGACGTGACTAGAATGGGACGAACTTCAAAGCCCGCACCCCTAACAACGAAGGGACGCAGAACCTCTTTTCGCCGCCGGCCGAAAGATGAGCGCGGGTTGACTGGAATTGATTTTGTTGAGTGGACAAGAGTAGATCAGGTGCAGACACCGGAGTGGCCCACCCTTTGCGAGAAACAAAACTGCAAAGGGTAAACCACCCCCGGATAGAATCAAGGTCAAAATCGTCCTTGCGTCATATGGAGTGGCCGTCTGCCCGGTTTCGAGGTTATTGCCGAATGACTGTGTTCGTTTTATACTGCCTGTATCCGATTACGAAGGCCGAAAGGCTGGGGGAGTCGGAGGAGACGTTGATACTTTCAACTCTCGGATTGCGCATAACGAGATTGGTTGACAGCAGTACCGCCATGTAGATCATGTTATGGCCTCCGAACGTTGAGCTAGCGGACAATACCGCAGCGATAGTATAGACGATGACGTCGTGTTGATAGCACCAGAGTTGGCCTCAGCCAATTCGCGACAAACGGACGGGAGTGGGACGTTCACCGGACGCTATTCGGTTGTCCCACCCCTCTCGACTTAATAGGATCGAACGGATGCGACGCTGGCATCTTAGAGAGCGTGACCTAAAGAGATATCCTCATTTTGACCGCTTGGTCTCCGCCAAGGAAGCCCAAAGGTACGTGACAGACAAGGTGAGGGTTACGAAACACGCCTTTTTCCCGCTTATGGAATACGTGAAGCGGCAGAAGAGGTACGCGAAGCCGGGCGAAGATAGAAAGACGAAAGACCGTCCCATCCGGTACGCTGCGCGTCTAGATTCCTACATCTTCTCCTACTACAGGCACATTCTTTTGTTGAGGTACGAAAGGGAGCTCACTCGCCTGGGACTTAGCTCGTCCGTACTTGCCTATCGACATATCGATGCCGGAGACGGGAAGACGGGCAAGTGCAATATCCATTTCGCTCGCGATGCGTTTTCTAAGATTCGCGAGCTGGGAGATTGTTGCGTCCTTGCCCTCGACATTAGCTCATACTTCGAGTCTTTGGATCATAATCGGCTTAAGGAACTTTGGTCGCGGCTACTGGGTACGGAAAGGCTTCCGGCCGATCACTTCCAGGTGTACGGCGCGATGACGAGATATTCTCTTGTCGATAAGCTTCAGGTTTATGAACGGCTTGGTCATTTCGGGATAAAGGATGGGGTGGGCAATGGTGAGTCGCGGAAGGGCTTTCTGACTCCGTATAGCAAAATTCCTAAATGCCTCTGCCGTGGGCGGGAGTTTCGAGAAAAAATCGCCGGCTCTTCGAGCTTCCCCTCGCTTATTACGACGAACCCGAATGACTACGGGATTCCGCAGGGGGCCCCCCTGTCCGACCTGCTCGCTAATCTTTATCTTGTTGATTTTGACGAGCGGGTTGCCGGGTGGGTCCAGGGGGTTGGCGGCGCCTATTTTCGCTACTCGGACGACATCCTAATTATTGCTCCCGGCGGTGAACCCCTTGGAAGGGACTTGATGTCTCGCACCACAGGGCTCATAAAGGAATATGGAAGGAAATTAGAGATCAAGGAGCAAAAAACTTCGTTGTTCGTCTTTGAGCGGTGCGCCGAAGCCCAGAGTTTCCGGCGCGTTGAGGGGCAGAGAGGACGGAACGGACTTGAGTATCTGGGATTTCGATATGATGGCAGGAAGGTCTACCTCCGCGATGCCACCATGGCCAATTTTTGCCGGAAGATCGTGCGCCGCGCCTATCGTGAGGCGGACGCGTGTGCCAGGCGATACCCAGATAATGGCGTGGCCGGGCTCAAATCCTTGTTCAACTACGAAAAGCTAATTCAAAGTTTTGGCAGGGTGAGAGACTTCGGCGAGTCGAGGGCGAATTGCCGCAGGTGGACCTTTTGGACGTACGCGAGGCGTGCTTCCGAGGTGTTAGGGCCGATGGGTGAACCAATTATGCGCCAGCTCAGAAGACATCGCGAGTTTATCATGCGGCGCGCCGACGAAGCGCTGGAGCTTGCCGTCCTGCGGAGGGGGCGACGGAAGAGTCCTTGCCGAGCGTAGCTCGCTTTTGGATTGGAAGCGGCGGACGATGCCGGACAATTCTAGAGTATTGTGTTCCCGGATTTTTGCCGCAGAGGCGGGACGGGAAACGTTTTGCTGGGATTACGCGGTTGGAAATCCGAGGGCGAGGCTAGACATGCAGAAGGCCGAAGCGTAGCTTTTCAAGCCTGGAAGTCGATAGCTTGTCGAATTTGACGTTCGACGTTGCCTACAATGCTCCGGCACCGGTCCCAGTGGTGCCCCCGTTGTTCCACAGCGGCAGGACCGCGTGTTCCTCAACCTTCACGTCGAACCTCATCTGCACTGGGAACCTCTTCTTGAACTCCTCCGCGAGCTTGGCGCCGAGGTACTCGATGAACCCGAGCCGCCACGGAACGTGCCGCCCTGGCAGTTTAATTAGGACAGCGTCGAATCGCCCCAACTCGACTGGCATTCTCGCAAGGAGCAGCGCCTTCACGCCCTGTTTGAGCTCCTCGATGCGCTTTAGCTTAGGCGCGACATCGCGCTCGAGTTCCAAAATCTCCTGTAGTTCCCTCTGCGTGATTTGAACTTGTTTAATTTCCATAGACGTTATTCTCCGCTTCTCTCCATGCTATGTTGCTCGTTCATCTCTATCAGGGCCCGGATCGAGCCTGCCTTGAGGTACTGGGCCCAGGCGTGCTCCAGCAGGAGTCTGCCGAAGTTCGAGAGCGACCGTCTTTCCATCTCAGCGGCGGCGTGCAGCTCTGCCTTGAGAGCACGGTCAAGTCGTATTGATATGAAGTCCTTCGATTGGGGCACAGTGTCCTCTATTGCCTCTCAGCTTTGAGATATTAAAGGTATATCTATATGGAAGTCAAGCCTAAAGCGAAGGGTTTTCCACGGGTTCCTGGGTTTCTGTCCTCGGGCTTCCGGAATGCTTTGCAAGGTGGATTCGGTGCAGTGCGTCGGAGAGTTATTTCCAGCCGCGGATGGAATCGGGCTTGATGAGAGTGGGATTGTAGCTGGCGGCGCGATTGCTCATGCCGAGGGAGTAACCGTTGGCGAGGTAATCGGGGATGTCGCGATCGTCGGTGAGGGGGATGTGGGGGCCTTGGCGGGTGAGGCTGACGTGAAAGCGGCCGTCTTCTGCATAGCGATGCGGGAAGAGACGAGTGCCTGATTTTTTGCCCCGGCGGACGACGGCAAAGAGCATGGTGATCTCCTGATGGGGATGGGGCTGGCAGGGGCGAATATGAGGTAGTGCGAGGGCTGGGGCAAGCGGGGGATGAGAATAGAACTGTGGAAAAGTGTGGAAAATGCGGGTGGGCCGGAAGGGCGGTTTTTGGAGGGCTCAGGCTTGTGGATTCTGCGTGGGTCGGGCTTAGTCCCCGTAAGTGGGGACGAGAAACAGCGTGGTAGAATTGGAGCGGAATTGTGGAAAGGGCAAACGCCATGCCAAACGTGCTGATTCACAAAGCGAATGAGTTGAAGCCGGAAACTCGAGCCGCCGTGGAAGCGGAATTGGGCCGATCGCTGAAGGATGATGAGGATGTGAGCATAATGGCATTCCCGACGCACAACGCGCCGACCGGAAAAGCTCGCCGCGAGGCAAGGCAAAAACTGGAAGCGCACCTCGGGAAAATCGACAAACAAAGCGCGAGCGCATCCGACGAAGAAGCGGAAACTGCACTGGATGAGGCGCTCAAGAACGTCCGGCCTGGCTATCGCGAACGGGAGTGAGAGTCGTCCGCGATACCAATGTGCTTGCTCGGGCCCATCAGAAGGCCCGAGGGCCGGCGCGACGGGTGTTGCTGTATGCGATTTCGGACGCCGCCGTCCTCGTCGTTTCCCCTTACATCCTCGGAGAACTGGAACGTGTTCTTACATACCCGAGACTGCTGAAGCGTTCGGGCCTAACGGCGAGCGATATCGTCGAATATCTGGAAAGTCTGGCCGCGGCAGCGAGCTTGGTTCAGCCGGAGCCGGTTCCGCGGGATGTGCTACGGGATCCCACGGATTTGTTCGTCCTTGGAACTGCGCTGGCGGGCAAGTCGGGAATATTGTGCACACGGGACGCCGACTTCTTCGATGGCAAAGTTCAGAAATTTTGCGAGGCAAATGGAATTCGAGTGCTTACAGATTTGGAATTCATAGACAAGTTCAAGATTTGAGAGGCTGAACTTTTCCCGAAGGTTGTGATGAATCAGAATGCGGCACGCGGTGGCGCCGGCGGCATGATTAAATAGCGCGTTGCACGAGAGCGATTACGATAGCAGGTGCGGTTGCGGAGAAACGTTCGTGTCTTTACCTATTGAAGATTACGCGATGATCGGGGACTGCCACACGGCGGCGCTGGTGTCGAAGGGCGGGTCGATCGACTGGCTGTGCGTGCCGTGGTTTGATTCGGGGGCGTGCTTCGCGGCGCTGGTGGGAACGGCGGAAAACGGGCATTGGACGATCGCGCCGGCGGAGCCGATCCGGAGCGTTCGCAGGCGCTATCGCGAAGGAACGCTCATCCTGGAGACGGAATTCGAGACGGAAAGCGGACGCGTGACGCTGATTGATTGCATGGGGCCGCGAAGGGTAAGGCCGCACGTATTGCGGATGGTTGTGGGGACGAGCGGGCAAGTGCCGATGAATCTGGAGCTGGTGATTCGATTCGATTATGGGTCGGTGGTTCCGTGGGTGCGGGATGGGGATGGCGGGATTTCGGCGATTGCGGGGCCGGACCGGGTGGCCTTGAGGACGGAAGTGCCGCTGCGCGGAGAAAATTTCAAGACGCTGGCGACGTTTACGGTGAAGGAAGGGGAGCGAGTGCCGTTCGAGCTGACTTGGCACCCTTCTTACGTGGATGAGCCTGTGGAGCTGGACGTTGAGCAGGCGATTCAGGAGACGGAGGATTGGTGGAAGGAGTGGTCCGGGCGATGCACCTATCAGGGAAAATGGCGCGACGCGGTGTTGCGATCGTTGATTACGCTGAAGGCGCTGACGTTTTTGCCCACGGGCGGGATCGTGGCGGCGCCGACCACCTCGCTACCAGAATGGCTGGGCGGGCCGCGGAATTGGGATTACCGATTTTGCTGGGTAAGGGATGCGTCGCTGACGTTGCAATCGTTGCTGGATGCGGGATATCGCGACGAGGCGCGCGAGTGGAGGGAATGGCTGATGCGAGCCGTGGCGGGGCACCCGTCCGAGGTGAACATCGTGTACGGCCTGCGGGGAGAACGGAGGCTTACGGAATTGGAGCTGCCGTGGCTCGAAGGGTATGCGAAATCCGCGCCGGTGCGAACGGGAAATGGAGCGTACGCGCAATTTCAGCTTGATATTTTCGGCGAGGTTGCGAACACGCTTTTTCAGTGCCGGCAGGTGGGACTCGAACCGCCGAAGGGCGAGGAAGAGGACGTGGCGGCGGCGCAACTGAAATTTCTCCAGACCGGATGGTCGCAGCCGGACAACGGCATTTGGGAAGTGCGCGGGCCGCGGCGGAATTTTGTGCACTCGAAGGTGATGGCGTGGGTGGCGGTGGATCGAGCGATAAAGTCGGCGGAGCAGAATTGGTTCGCGGGAGATACGGCGCGGTGGAAGGCGCTGCGGGAGACGATCCACGAGGAAGTTTGCCGGGAGGGGTTTGACGCGGAACTGAACAGCTTCGTGCAGTTCTATGGCTCGAAACATCTGGACGCGAGCCTGCTGATGATAGCGATGTATGGATTTCTTCCGCCGGATGATCCGCGCGTGATTGGCACGGTGAAAGCGATCGAGACGCGGCTTCTGGAGGATGGTTTTGTGGGGCGATATACGCAGGATTCGGACGTCGACGGATTGCCGCACGGCGAGGGAAAATTTTTGGCGTGCTCGTTCTGGCTGGCGGACAATTATGTTTTGCAGAACCGGCGGGAGGATGCCTTGCGGATGTTCGAACGCTTGCTGAGTATTCGGAATGATGTTGGACTGCTTTCCGAAGAATATGATCCGGCGGCGAAATGTTTGCTGGGCAATTTTCCTCAGGCCTTTTCCCATGTTGGCTTGGTGAATACCGCATTCAATTTAGAGCGGGCGACGCTGCAGCCCGCATCCGACGCTTGGGTTCCTGAAGCGTCGAGTTGAGAGTGGCACGCAACCGGTGAGCGGAAAAGGGGTGTGCTAGAATTTCTGCGCTATGACCACGATGACCAAGGCGACGAATGTGACGGAATTGGAGTGCTCGAGTTGCCGAAAGAAATTCGATGCGAATCGGGAGCAGCATCTTTGCAGTTGCGGCAAGCCGCTCTTCGCCAGGTATGACTTGAAGCGCGCCGCGAAGACTTTGACGCTGGAGAAGCTCAAATCGCGGCAGAAGAGTTTGTGGCGCTACGCGGAAGTGCTGCCGGATGACCTGCCCGTGACGCTGGGAGAAGGAATGACGGCGCTGATTGCGGCCAAGAGATTGGGTGCTGCAGTCGGCGTCCCAAAGCTGTTGGTGAAGGACGAGGGGCTGAACCCGACGGGCTCGTTTAAGGCGAGAGGGATGAGCGTGGCAGTGACTCGCGCGAAAAATTTGGGCGCGAAAACTTTGGCGGCTCCCACCGCGGGAAACGCGGGAGGAGCGCTGGCGGCCTACGCAGCGGCGGCGGGATTGCCGGCGGTGATCGTTATGCCGGCGGATACGCCTTCGGCGAATGTGATGGAGTGCCAGGCGTTCGGGGCGAAGGTCGTGAAGCTGGATGGGTTGATTTCGGATTGCGGGAAGTACGTGGCGGAACGCAAGGAGCGCGAGGGGTGGTACAACGTTTCGACGCTGAAGGAGCCGTACCGCATAGAAGGCAAGAAAACGATGGGCTACGAACTTTGGGAGCAGTTGGGCGGCACGCTGCCGGACGTGATCCTTTATCCAACGGGCGGGGGAGTGGGGTTGATTGGGATGTGCAAGGCGTTTGATGAAATGCAGGAGATGGGCTGGATTGGTGCGGAGAGGCCGCGGATGGTGTCGGTGCAAGCGGAAGGCTGCGCGCCGATTGTGAAAGCATGGGAAGCGGGACGAGAGACGTCGGAGTTTTTCCAGAATGCCGCTACATTGGCTTCGGGGCTGCGCGTGCCCGGGGCGCTGGGAGATTTTTTGATTTTGCGCATGCTGCGGCAGACGAACGGAACGGCGCTTACGGTGACGGATGAGGAGATGCTGCAAGCGGGGAAGGAACTGGCGGCGCTGGAAGGGATATTTGCGGCGCCGGAAGGGGCGGCGACCGTGAGCGCGGTGCGTAAACTAGCGAGTTCAGGCTGGATTGCGCCGCAGGAAACGGTCGTGCTGTTCAACACCGGAACGGGCTACAAGTATTCGGAAGCTTGGCAACGAGCGTTGCAAGCCTAAACTCGATGGCGACTCGGCGGCTTTATTACGATGATGCATTCGAACGGGAATTCACCGCGCGGGTGGTGCACTGCGAATTGCTGCCGCCCGATCTGAATGCTGGGATCACGGCGCAAGCGTACGGATTGGTGCTGGACCGGACGGCTTTCTATCCGACTTCAGGGGGGCAGCCAAACGATCTAGGTAAAATCGGAGACGCGAATGTGCTCGACGTGCGCGACGCCGGCGACGAAATCATCCACGTAGTTGATAAGCGCCCTGAAACTCCTGACGTGCTCGGGTGCATCCACTGGCCGCGGCGGTTCGATCACATGCAGCAGCATACGGGGCAGCATTTGCTGTCGGCGATGTTTCAAGAGAGATATGGGAGGCCGACGGTCTCGTTTCATCTGGGAGCGGAACTCTCAACTATCGACTTGCAGGGGCCAGAACCTTCCGGGGAAATTCTGGAAGGGGCGGAGCGAGCCGCGAACAGAATTATTTATGAAGACCGGCCCGTGACGGTGCGGTATGGGACAGCCGAGGATTTGGGGAGGCTGGGCGTTCGCAAGGAAGTCGAGCGCAAGGGAATTTTGCGAGCGATCGAGATCGAGGGCGCGGACTTGCAGCCCTGCGGAGGAACGCACGTCAAGATTACCGGACAGATCGGGACGCTGCTGGTGCGGCGTTGTACAAAAATGCGGCAGGATTGGCGAGTGGAATTTGTGTGCGGCGGACGCGGCGAACGCGTGGCGCGGCAGGATTATCTGGGGCTGCGCGCGGCGGCGGAGAAGTTGAGTTGCGCGCCGGAAGAAATCGCGGCTTCCGTTGAGCGGCTGGCGGCGGAGCGCGACGGTAATTTTAAGAGAACACGGGCGCTGCTCGAGCGCCTTGCGGAAATCGAGGCGAAGCAGGTGGTGAGCGAAACCGCGGAGGGGCCAGGCGGCCTGCGGATAATTCAGCGCGTTTTCGAAGACATTGAACCCGAATTCCTCGGCTATTTCGCGACGGCCGTAGCGAAATCGGAGAAAGCGGTCGCGCTGGTGGCCAGATTGGGGTGCGGGCACATCCTCTTCGCGCAGAATCCCGCGGCGGGGAAGGACATGTGCGCGGCGCTGAAGAAGGTTCTGGCAGAAGTCGGGGGCAAGGGCGGAGGCACGCGAGATTTTGCTCGAGGGCGACTCGATGATCCCAGCCAGGCGCGGAAAGCAGTCGTGATGGGCGGCGAGATGCTGTTTGGAAGGCAGGCTGCCGTTTAGCCAGGCTGACGGGAGCTGTCAGAAGAGCCTGGTGCGAAGGCGATCCGGGATTCGCTGCAAATCAATCAAGGTAAGAAAATCGATGGTCTTGAATTCGCGGTCGATTGCAGGCGGGCCGCAGAGACGGGCCGAGACGTCCAGATAAGCGCGAAACAGCCGCGGAATGGCCGGGGCTTGGGCGGCGGTGGAATCAGCGCGGCATGCGAAGCCCGGCTTCGGTTCGGTGCGAAGCGCGTGGTCAATCAGGTATTTTCCGCGCAACTGCTCATAGAGGGCCATGCCGGCGTTTTCGTCCTGAGAACTCAGCGAGCTGCATCCAAACAAATAATGGGCGCCGCAACTCGCGGCATAACGCGCGACGCCTTTCCAAAGCAAATGCAACACGGCCGTATTCCGGTACTCGGTGTGCACGCACGCGCGTCCTAGTTCGAGAACTTCCGAGCGAATTCTTTCGAAGGGTGCGAAATCAAAAAATTGCTCGCTGTAATAGCCTAGGTTTCCTTTAGCGCGAAAGCCGCTCTGCATGCGGTAAGTTCCGACTAATTTGCCGGAAGCGGTGTCGCGGACCAGCAGATGGTCGCAGATAAAATCGTAGCGGTCGCGATCGAGGCCGACGCGCGCGGAGCTGTCCAAACCTTCGCCAAGCTCGCAATTGAAAACCAGATAGCGCAAGCGCTGGCAATCGATCAGATCTTCCAGGGTTTGCGCCATGCCGGCGCGAAACTGAGAGGTTGCCGCGAGGGGGTTTTCGCAGCCGTGCTCTAAGACCGCCGTTGGTGGCATGCAGGGAGTGTGAAACAGCGTGAATTACAGAAATGTTGCGGGAGTGTGATTTGCGCGTTGCAGGGAGGTAACTGTTGCGATACAGAGCGTTTCGCATTTGCGAGGAGATTCGAAATTGCCGGTTTCTTGCTGTGGATGCGCTATTCGAGGAAGAGTGGAAGTAAGCCTAGAGCAGCCAACAGCGTCAAGAGCAGCAGCCCCTGCTTGCCTGTACGAGAATCGCTGAAACTGTAGGCGTAAATGCCTTTGATCAGATTGTTGCTGGCCGCGGCGATGACGATCGCGCCTCCGGCGAGCGCAACCGGTGTCACCACCGCGGCCGACTCCGCAAGACTCAAGATGAATGGATCGACATCGGTGACGCCCATCACTCCGGCTAGGGAGTAGAGTCCAGCGCGGCCCAAGTACAACACCGCGAGATGCGTGATGAACAGCAGCGCGATAAACAGGGCTGCGAACAGGAACGCGGCGCCGAGTTCGAGGGGATTCTTGGGTTGAAAAGCATGTTCCGTCGGGGTAGCGTCTCCATCCGGCCGGCGCATCCAAATCCAACCGCCAAGGAGCGCGACAGCAGCGAGAAGCAGGAACGGGACCGCGAGCCTATGGAGCAGTTGACGACTGAAAATGGCCAGGAGCGCGAGCAGGCGCAGGTACATGACACCGGACGCGACGAGCATAGAACCGGAATAAAGATGCGGGCGCGACAGATCGCGGGCGCGTTTGGCGAGGACCACGGTGGTGAGGGTGGAAGAGTAGGCGCCGCCGAGCAACGCAGCCAGAAGGATTCCGCCGCGTCCCTTGGTCCGCAACTGCAAGAGGTAGCTGCCGTAAGAGATGGCGCTTACCGCGACAACGACCAACCAAGTCTTGAAGGGATTGAAACCAAAGTTGCCAATGATCTGGTTGGGGACAACGGGGAGAATGACGGCCGTCAACAGAAGAAACTTCGAGAAGGTCAGAATTTCGTCGTCCGGGACTCGCTTGGCGAGATTTTCAAGGGCGGACTTCAGCTCCAACAAAGCGACGCAGAGCACGGCGAGGGTGGTCGCAACCCAATACTGGCCGTCCGCGACCATCGCTCCGATCGCGTAGGTCAGCAAGCCTGAAAGCTCGGTGGTCATTCCAGCCAGGGCCGCGGCCTCGAGCTTGTGGCGATAGGAGAGCCAAAGGAACGCGCCGACGATGGAGAAACCGACGGCGGGCAGAACGAGATTTCCTGGCGAAATGAGGCACAGCGCATAGCCGAGGAGGCCGAGGAGAGGAAAGGTGCGAACGCCGCCGAAGCGGTACTGCTCCGACTTAACTTTCTGTTCCTCCCGTTGCAAGCCGATCAAGAAGGAAAGGAAAAGCACCAAGACGATCTCGGGGACTTCCTTGGGGACAAAGTTGAAGGGGAGCAGGCTATTGCCCATAGTTGTATCCGACCGGCGAGATTCTCCCTTTTCTCTGGCGACAAGACAAGAACCATCGCGTGTGGCTGCTCGAGGCAGGAAATTGGGGCTCGTTCCATGGTCGCGCTTGCTCCCGATTACATCACCTGCATGCGGGGCGCCGAACGCGCTCGAAGAGATAAAGAATGGAACTGAGTTGCGCCCAGGCGCTAAGTATCAGTACGATGAAAATCGGCGGACGGTGAGCGAATCGTTCGCCGACGTCACGAGATTTCGATTGCGGGCGAGGAATGCTTATTCGCTCCGCGGAGGCATGAGGGGGCCATGAACACTTGGGGAGAAAGCTTACGAGCTTCTGTCCGTTGTTTCACGAAATGCGCGGTGATTTCACTTTTTGTTGTTGCAACAGCGGCAGCCCAGACTCAGACTTTTCACAACGCACCGGCGTACGTCAAGGAACAAAAAAATCCTTACGAGGGCCAGCATCCTGCTTCCGTGCAGGCGGATTATCATTTGCGTTGCGCGCAATGCCACGGAGAGAACGGAGAAGGCACGGGAAACATTCCAAGCCTGGCGACGGGTCCCGCGCAGGGCGCAAGCGATGGCGAGTTGTTTTGGTACATCACCAAGGGCGACGTGAACAACGGCATGCCGGCCTGGAGCAGTCTGCCGGAGGAGCAGCGATGGCAGATTATCAACTACATTCGCGTGCTTGGGAGCCGCAAGCCCGGTTCGCCCCGCGTGCAGCTATCCGCGGACGAAGCCGTCGATACAGGCAAGAATGCGCCGCGGCCGAAGGCTCCTTTTACCGATTATCGATTTGAGAAGCCTGGAACGGTTCGCAAAATCACTTTGAAGGATCTGCCGTCACCGCTGGCGACAGCGTCGTCGGGGAACGGGCCAACAATCGTGCCGCGCCCAACGAACGCCTGGCCAGAAGTTCCGCCAGGGTTCAAAGTGCAACTCTACGCGTCTGACGACAATGCGCCGCGGCTGATTCGAACCGCGCCCAACGGCGATTTTTTTGTGGCCGAGAGCCAAGCCGGCGAAATACGCGTTTACCGCGGAATCAGCGCCGACGGCAAGCCGGAGCAGTCCGAAACATTCGCCACCGGGCTAAACCGGCCGTTCGGCATCAATTTTTATCCGCCGGGGCCGGATCCGCGGTGGGTCTATGTTGGGAATACAGACTCCGTTGTGCGTTTTGCATACCGCAATGGCGATTTGAAGGCTCGCGGCCCCGCGGAACACATCGCGGACTTGCCTTTCGGCGCTGGCCATTGGACGCGCGACATCCAGTTCACCGCGGACGGCAAGAAGATGTATGTTTCGGTCGGCTCGGCTTCGAATATCGATGACCCCGATACTTCGCCCGCGGAGAAAAACCGCGCCGACGTTTTGGAATTTAATCCGGATGGTTCGGCGATGCGAATTTATGCGTACGGCATTCGCAATTGCGTGGGGCTGGCGATCAATTCGAAGACGGGCGAATTATGGTGTTCCGTGAACGAACGGGACGCGCTGGGAGACAATCTCGTTCCGGATTACATCACCCACGTGCAGGAGGGCGGATTCTACGGCTGGCCGTGGTGGTATATGGGCGGCCATCAGGACCCGCGCCACGCGGGGCAACACCCTGAACTGAAAGACAAGGTTTTTACGCCGGATGTGATACTGAATCCCCACAACGCGTCGCTGGAAATGACTTTTTATACGGGCAAACAATTTCCGGCGGAATATGACGGCGATATTTTTGCCGCCGAACACGGCTCATGGAATCGCTCCTTGCGCGTGGGCTATGAACTGATTCGCGTGCCGTTACATCAGACGGGGCACGCGACCGGCGAATACGAAGACTTCATGACGGGATTCGTTGTGGACAATGGCCACGTTTGGGGACGGCCCGTCGGCGTCACTGTCGCTCCAGATGGTTCGCTGCTGGTGACCGATGACGGATCGAAATCCATTTGGCGGATCAGCTATACAGGGAAGTAAGGCCGTACCCGGAAGGAATCTTATGGCGCCGAAAGATCCGAAATCGTTGAGAAGTTATCGTTGGTATGGCCCGGACGATTTGCGTTCGTTTGGGCACCGCTCGCGCGCCGCGTCGATGGGTTGCACGCAGGCAGATTATGCAGGTAAGCCCGTCATCGCGATCATCAACACCTGGGGCGATATCAATCCTTGCCATAGCCACCTGCGCGAGCGCGCGGAAGACGTGAAGAAAGGCGTGTGGCAGGCCGGCGGATTTCCGGTCGAGATGCCGGCGTTCACGCTCGGCGAAACATTTCAGAAGCCCAGCACGATGATGTATCGCAACTTGCTGGCGATGGAGACGGAAGAGCTGCTGCGCTCGTATCCGGCCGATGGCTGCGTGCTGATGGGCGGATGCGACAAAACCACGCCCGCGCTTTTGATGGGCGCAATCAGCATGAATCTGCCGGCGATTTACGTTCCTGCGGGGCCAATGCTGCGCGGCAACTGGCGCGGGCAAATCCTGGGCAGCGGCTCGGATGTTTCGAAGTACTGGGCGGAGCGGCGCGCGGGGAATATTGATTTGCAGGCCTGGACGGAGATTGAA
Source organism: uncultured Acidobacteriota bacterium (assembly GCA_963715795.1). Classification (GTDB taxonomy): domain Bacteria; phylum Acidobacteriota; class Terriglobia; order Acidiferrales; family UBA7541; genus Acidiferrum. The sequence goes on from OY970275.1 coordinate 771,867, forward strand.
AACGGCATCGCGCGCTCGGCGGGAACTTGTATGACGATGGGAACGGCGTCCACCATGACCAGTTTGACCGAAGTTCTGGGATTTACGCTTCCCGGCGCGACTTCGATTCCGGCGGTCGACGCCAATCATCCCAAAATGGCCAATCTTTCCGGGCGCAGAATTGTGGAGATGATCTGGGAAGGCTTGAAGCCGCGCGATATTTTGCGCGAAGCTTCGTTCAACAACGCCATTGCGGCGGTGTTCGCACTTGCTGGCTCGACGAACGCCGTAATTCATTTGCTGGCAATGGCCGGGCGGGCGGGAATCCAGCTCTCGCTCGATCGGTTCGATCAGTATTCGCGGAAGACGCCCATGCTTGCGAATATTCGTCCCAGCGGGAAATATTTGATGGAGGATTTCTATTACGCGGGTGGATTACCGGCGTTGTTGCGAGTGTTGGGACCTCATTTGGATTTGAGTTGTTTGACGATCACCGGAAAAACCCTCGGCGAAAATATTGCCCGCGCCGAGATTTACAACCCCGATGTCATTCGCTCATTGGACAATCCCGTGCTTGTCTCTGGAGGCATGGCAATTCTGTACGGCAATCTCGCGCCCAACGGCGCGGTCATCAAGGCTTCCGCGGCCGAGCCAAGGCTCCTCAAACATACCGGCCGCGCGGTGGTCTTCGACAGCTTCGACGAGATGAATGCGCGCTTGGATGACCCCGCGCTCGATGTGGATGCAGACAGCGTGCTCGTCTTGCGAAACGCCGGGCCAAAAGGCGCGCCAGGAATGCCCGAATGGGGAAATCTTCAAATTCCGCAGAAACTTTTGAAAGCCGGCGTACGCGACATGGTCCGCATTTCGGACGCGAGAATGAGCGGCACCAGCTACGGCGCCTGCGTCTTGCACGTCTCGCCCGAGTCTTTTGTCGGCGGACCGCTTGCGTTGCTCAAAGAAGGCGACCTCGTCGAACTCGACGTCGCTGCCCGGCAGTTGAACATGCTTGTGAACGAGGACGAGCTTGCGCGCCGCCGCGCTGCTTGGCGTCCGAAAGAGGGAATCTATCCACGTGGCTACGGAAAATTATTCATGCAGCATATCAAACAGGCGCACGAAGGATGCGATTTCGATTTCCTGGAGGGAACTGCGCCTATTCCGGAGCCTGAGATTCACTGAAGTTTCCGATCAACAAGCTACGCCGAGCGGCGTGACAAAGATAGACCAATTTAGATTGCGGGAGCTTCGCTTCTCTCGGGCGCGGAGCGTCGTCCTGCCCCGACGGTAAGCATCAGAATGCCGGAAAGGCAGAGACTCCCCACCAAATACAGCAGTCCTGCATGGAACGATCGCGTGCGATTGACAAGATAGCCCATCAGCATCGGACCGAAAAACCCTCCCAGATTACCGACCGAATTGATCAGCCCGATCGAGGCCGCCGCCGCCGATTCGCTGAGAAACGCGCTGGGGACAGCCCAAAAGCACGGATGAAACGCGTAATAGCACGCTCCGACGAGAGTGAACAACGTTACCGCAAGCGGCAGATTCGAACCAAACCTCACCGCTAACAATAAAATGCAACCGCAAAGAAAAATCGGCACGGCAGCGTGCCAGCGCCGCTCGGATTGTTTATCGGAGTGCCAGCCATTCAGTTGCTGCATCAGAAATCCGGCAAGATACGGCAGCGCGGCAAAAAGCGTGACGCGAACGTCGCTTTGACCGGAGAGGCGCTTCAAAATGGTGGGGAGCCAAAACGCTATTCCATAGCCGCCCGTTGTCGCGCAAAAGTAAGAAAGCGTCAGCAAGAGGACGTCGCGCTGGGTGAATGCCTGCCAGACCGTGTACGAGTGCGCTTTTTTCTTGGCTTGGTTTTCGCGCGCGAGCTCGGTCTCAATCCAATCTCGTTCGTCTTCCGGCAGCCACTTGGCTTTCCGCGGCCAGTCCGTGAGATAAAAAATCGTCACCACGCCGAACACCACCGCGGGAATTCCTTCGAGGATGAACAACCATCGCCAGCCTCGCAAACCGAACCACGCGATTCCCAATAGCAAGCCCGCCAGCGGCGAGCCGATCACGTAAGAAAGCGGGTTCGCGGCATAAAACACGCCGATGGCTTTGGCTCGGTCCCGATAGCGGAACCAGTGCGACACGTAGACGATGATGGCGGGGAAGAAGCCCGCCTCCGCGGCGCCCACCAGAAAGCGCACCAAATAAAATTCGCGGGCCGTATGGATAAACGCCATGCCCGCGGTTATGATTCCCCAGGAAATCATGATCCGGGCGATCCAGCGGCGCGCGCTCCATCGTTCGGCAATCAGAGCGCCGGGAATCTCCAGCACCATGTATCCGAGGAAGAACATTCCGGCGCCGAGGCCGACCACGCGGTCGCTGAACCCGAGATCGTGCGGCATCTCGAGAGCCGCGGCGCTGACGTTCATACGGTCCAGGAACGCGATGATATAGAGCAGAAACAGGAAAGGAAGCAGCCGCCACGCGATTCGTTTACGAGCGAGTTGCGCGACCGGCGGGTCGGACGGTATGTCGGCCATAATCCCTCGATTCACTCGATCTCACCGTCCGACGAAAGTATCCTGCAACACTTTTCTGTTTTTCGCGGCATACAATTTGCGCCGCGTAGTATACACATAAAGGAGCGGAGCTTCCGCTGGCTGAAGAACGCTGAGATTGTGAAGCGCAGCAATAGCTGGTCCGGGCTTGCAATGGAAACGCAACAGCGAGTTGATTCGAGGAGTTGAGATGCGCGAGTATGCGATTGCAGCCATCCCCGCGGATGGCATCGGACCTGAAGTGATAGCTGCCGGGCTCGAAGTGTTACAGGCCCTCTCGCAAAAAATGGGAGATTTTCAACTGAAGGTCGAACTGTTTCCGTGGGGGTCGGACTACTACAAGAAACACGGCGTGATGATGCCGAAAAATGGCCTCGAACTTCTTCGGCCGTTTAGCGCGATCTATTTTGGCGCTGTAGGCTCGCCCGACGTGCCGGACCACATCACGCTCTGGGGCTTGCGTTTAGCGATTTGCCAGGGCTTCGATCAGTACGTGAATCTCCGCCCAACGCGCATTCTGCAAGGTTTGTCGTCGCCGCTGCGCGATTGCAAGCCCGGCGATCTCGATTGGGCCATCGTCCGCGAAAACAGCGAAGGGGAATATGCCGGGCAAGGCGGCCGGGCCCATCGAGGATTTCCGGCAGAGGTCGCCACGGAAACTTCGATCTTCACGCGAAGCGGCGTTACACGAATCATGCGCTTCGCCTTTAAACTGGCGCAGGATCGGCCGCGCAAACTGTTGACGGTGGTCACCAAGTCCAACGCGCAGCGGCATGGAATGGTCTTGTGGGATGAGATCGCAGCGGAAGTGTCGAAGGAATTTCCCGACGTCACATGGGACAAAATGCTCGTCGACGCGATGACCACGCGCATGGTCGGCAAACCCGCGAGCCTTGACACCATCGTGGCCACGAATCTCCATGCGGACATCCTTTCGGACCTCGCCGCCGCTCTCGCCGGCAGCCTCGGAATTGCGCCCACCGCCAACCTCGATCCCGAGCGGCGCTTTCCCTCCATGTTCGAGCCTATTCACGGCGCGGCTTTCGATATTACGGGCAAGGGCATCGCCAATCCCATCGGCGCGTTTTGGACCGCCGCACTCATGCTCGCCCATCTGGGCGAGGCAGAGGCTGCCCAACGGTTGATGCAAGCCGTGGAACGCGTGACCGCCTCCGGCCTTCACACGCCCGACCTTGGCGGCACAGCGAAAACTCGAGAAGTGACGTCCGCGGTATGCGACGCCATTCACAGCGCGAGAGGCTAAGCTGTTCTCATGGACGAGAATTGTTGGAGGCGTAGCATGAAATTGTTCCTCGAACGTTTGATATGTCACTCTCGCACCAAACTTAGAATCTCCCGGAGATCCGCCTTTCGCAAAATTCTGCTTGCGATGTTCGCGATGGCAGCCCTTGTGCCCAGCCTTTTCGCGCAGGCGCCTGCCTGGCCGCCCTCGCCGGACCACCTCACGCTGACCATCTGGCCTCACGGAGCGCCGGGCGCGATTCCCACCGCCGGGCCGGAGGGCGATACGACCACATCGAAAGACAATCTCATCGCGGGCCGTCGTGTGATTCGGATCGGAAATGTTTCGGAGCCGACCCTGACTCTTTATTCACCGAAAGTTGGAAATAGCGGGGCCGCGGTCGTAGTTTTTCCCGGCGGAGCCTACCGCATTCTGGCCATCGACCTCGAGGGCACGGAAGTTTGCGACTGGCTCAACTCTCTCCAAATTACCTGCGTGCTGCTGAAGTATCGCGTGCCGGACACGGGACCATACCCCAAGTCGGCTGCGGCATTGCAAGATGCGCAGCGCGCGTTGGGAATTGTGCGGGCGCACGCGGCGGAATGGCACATTGATCCGCATCGAATTGGCGTTCTGGGTTTCTCTGCTGGGGGACATCTTGCTGCGGCGTTGAGCACCCACTTCGAAAAACGTCTCTACGAGCCGATCGACGAAAACGACAAACTGAGTTGCCGCCCCGATTTTGCGGTGATCATCTATCCCGGGTATCTGGCCATTGCGGAGCAGAATTTCGCGCCCAACGCCGATATAAAGGTCACGGATAAAACACCGCCGGCATTTCTCGTGCAAGCGGAAGACGATCCCGTACACGTTGAGAATGCCGTGACCTACTTTATGGAATTGAAGAATGCGAAGGTGCCGGCGGAGTTGCACGTCTACGCGCAAGGCGGCCACGGTTACGGCTTACGCCGCACCGCCTTGCCGGTCACCAACTGGCCGCAACTTGCCGAGATCTGGCTGCACACGATTCATGTGCTGCCTACGCCCGACTGATGCGCTGCTTGTGGCGTCCCGGAGGCTTTGGAGTTGCTCCGACGACCGAGCGGGAAGAAAAATTAATGAGCCCCCGCGGCATGATAAATCGCTTCGACTAAAGCGATGCTTCGCCGGCCTTCACGGCCGTCGCAAAGCGGAGCGTGGTTCTGCTGAATGGCCCGCAGAAAATCTTCCAACAGATCCTGGTGGCCGCGAAAATCGCTGACGGCGGCGGAGCTAGCGCTTTGGTTTTGATCCACGTGAGCGGACGCCACGGAATCCGGCGGCGCGCTGCGGAGATCGGCGGCGATAATGCGATCGTGCTCCAGAATGACCGTGCCTTCCGTTCCCGTAATTTCGACGCGCCGGGGATAGCCGGGGTAGGCGGCGGTGGTGGCGTGAAAAACCCCAAGGGCGCCGCTGGCAAACTCGAGATGAGCGATGGCGGTGTCTTCAGCCTCGATTTTGTGTAGCAGCGTGGCCGTGCGGGCTTGCACGCGCGCGACGTCGCCGAGTAGCCAAAGAAGCAAATCCACAGTATGGATGCCCTGATTGATCAGTGCGCCGCCGCCATCGAGCGCGAGCGTGCCGCGCCAGCGGGAATTGGCATAATACTCGGGAGGCCGATACCATTTTACGCGAGCGTCGACAAAGAGCGGCTTTCCAAGTACGCCTCGCTCGATCCAGCGTTTGAGCTGGCGAATGTGCGGTTTCGTGCGGTCCTGAAAAAGCACGCCGAGCTTCACATTTGCGTGTTCGGCAGCGGCGATGAGCGCGTCGGCGCGCGCCGTATTGATATCGATGGGCTTCTCGGTGAGAACGTGCAAGCCGCGGCGCGCCGCCGCAATGCCGTGTTCTGCGTGCAGACCAGAAGGGCTGCCAATAATCACAAGGTCCATTGGGCGATGCCGCAGAAAGGCATCGAACTCCTCGTAAGGTGTGCCGCCGTGCTCGCGGCAGAGGCGGCCGACTCTTTCGAAATTGGTTCCGTAGATCGCGGAAATTTCAACCCCAGGAATCGCGCGCGCCGCGCGTGCGTGCGTTTCCGAAATGTTGCCGCCGCCAATTAGCCCAATGTGAGCGGTCATCTGATAATTCGGCAAATCATGGTGAAGAATACGCATGCGATTCGAATGCACATGGTGGCGCGTAACCCCTCGCGACGGTCCGCTGCCAAATACTAAGCCAAGTTCGCCGTTTTTGCTGGTGAGATTTGGCAGGGAATCGCCGCCGATTCTTCTTCGCAAAGAAATGCAACGCCGCCGGACAAGCATCGCTGGACAAGTCGAACTTCCTCTGGTTGTCCCGCCCTTAGTTCAGTCCTGCTGAAAAAACACCTCAGTTTTTACGGTTTGACTCCTGCCCGCACATTTCTTAGAGTTCCGAAGGAATCACGCGTATACGTGTGCTTTCGCGCGCAACGCCTCAACCCCAGGGAAGGAGTCTTCATGTCCACGCACCCGCAAACTGCTACTGAGAAAATGATTTTCCGCAAGACCAACGCGCTGTTGGGCCGGCATATTTCCGTCACACCCGCCAACAGCTCCATGCGCCATCTCGCTTACGGCCGCATCCTGCTCAACGCTTCCCACTCCACCGAATCGTTCTCAACGGGCAATCGCGAAGTGGGCTTTATCCTCCTCTCCGGCCAGGCGTCCGTGACCGTGGACGGCGACACCTTCGAGCTGTCGCAATACGACGCCATTTATATCCCACGCGATTCTGCCGTTGCTGTCACGACAAACTCCAGTGTGGATATCGCCGAGTTTTCCGCCGATGTCGACAATCTCTATCCTCTGCAAGTCGTTCGCTTCGCGGATATCTCCAAAAATCCGGGTTTGAAGTTCACGACCGGCGGCCCAGGCTCGACGCGCCATCTCAACATGTTGCTGGCAAAAAACATCGAAGCCGGCAGGCTGGTCGTCGGATTTACGCAAGCCGACCCCGGGAATTGGACCAGTTGGCCGCCGCATGAACATGCCGCCATGCTCGAAGAGATGTACGTCTACTTTGACATGCCCGAGCCCGCCTACGGCATTCAGCTCGTCTACAACAATACCGAATATCCTGAGCTGGTCACGGTCGTGCGCGATGGCGACGCCGTCCTCATGCCCAGCGGCTATCATCCCAATGTTTCCGTCCCCGGCCATCGCATTTGCTTTCTATGGGCCATGGCGGCTCACCGCGAAGTCGCCGACCGCCAATTCGGCGTGGTAAATGTCCAGCCCGGATTCAATCAAGGTGCCACAGGGCTGGAAGCGGGCCGCAAAAACTAGTACCGTTCGCCTGGCAAAATGAACCCAGAGCCCCCCTCCTCGCCGCTCACCAGCTTGGCATCGCCATCCGATGCCGCTTCGGCGAGCGTCAGCGCAGGTTCCTCGCAACCTGTTTCCTCTCGCATCGGGCACTTCCGATGGATTATTTGCGCTTTGTTGCTCTTCGCCACGACGAAAAGCTACATGGACCGCAACGTTTTGGCGTCGTTGAAGCATACGCTTCAGCCCATCCTCGGCTGGAACGACATTGACTACGGCCACATCGTCGCCGCCTTTCAAATCTGCTATGCGTTCGGCATGCTCCTCGCCGGGCGGCTGGTGGACCGTCTTGGGACGCGGACTGCCTTCGCGGCCTTCATGGCGGTGTGGAGCGTGGCCGCGATGTCCTACGGTTGCGCACCCTCGATTTCCCTCCATGTAGCGCCCGCTTTCGCCTTCTTGCATGGATTGTGGAGCTATTTCCCGCTGGGCCACGGTACCGTTGCGGGATTCCTGGTCGTGTCGGCGGCCATGGGTTTGGGACAGTCCGGCTTGTTTCCCGCCAGCATCAAGGCAGTTGCGGAATGGTTCCCGAAGAAGGAGCGTTCCTTCGCCACAGGAATCTTCAACGCCGGCACGAATCTTGGCGCAAGTATCACGCCCTACCTCGTCGCGCTTATCACCATTCGGTTTGCGCGCCCTTGGCCGTGGGCATTTTATATCGTCGGGGCAACAGGTTTCCTCTGGCTGATCCTTTGGCTTCTCATTTACCGTCGGCCGCAGGATCAACCTTTGGTCTCGAAGTCCGAACTCGCCTATATCCTCTCCGACCCGCAGTACGCCGTAGGAGCAAAATCCAGTTGGCTCAAGCTTCTGGCGCACCGCCAGGCGTGGTCCTTCATTCTCGGGAAGCTCTTCACCGACCCCATTTGGTGGTTTTGGCTTTTTTGGGCGCCGGATGTGTTCCAGCGTCGCTTTGGCATGTCGCTTTCCCAAATCGTTTGGCCCATCTTGATCATTTATCTCGTGTCGGATGTGGGAAGCGTGCTCGGCGGCTGGTTTTCGTCTGCGCTCATTGCGCGCGGATTCACCGTAAACGTCGCCCGGAAGTCGGTAATGTTAATTTGCGCGCTGAGCGTCGTGCCGGTCGTATTCGCCGTCCGAACTAGTCATGCCTGGGTTGCTGTTGCGCTCATCAGTTTGGCCGCGGCCGCACACCAGGCGTTTTCCGCGAATCTCTTCACGCTGCCTTCGGACATGTTTCCCAAATACGCAGTCGGCTCAGTGGTGGGCATCGGAGGAGCGGCGGGCGGGCTCGGTGGTTTCGTCATTGCAAACACCGTGGGTCACCTCCTGCAAAACACGGGCAGCTACCTCATTCCATTTTTTATCGCCAGCTCCGCTTATCTTCTCGCGGTTCTCGTCATTCACTTGCTTTCTCCCAGACTCGAGCCCGTTACGATTAACGGAGTGGCCCAGGCATGATTCGAAAAACGAGCACGGGCAAGAACCGGTGTGCGCCAAATGCGCTCGAAAGCACAGCTTGAGGTGAATTCATGCCATTAACGATCAAGCCAAAGAAAGACTCTCGCTGGGACATCGTCAGTTTGGGCGAAATCATGCTTCGCTTCGATCCCGGCGACCGCCGCATCGCCACGGCTCGCTCCTTCGACGTCTTCGAAGGCGGCGGCGAATATAACGTCGCTCGCGGATTGAAACGCTGTTTCGGCCTGGACGCCGCGGTCGTCACGGCTTTCGCGGACGATCCCGTCGGAAAGCTCCTGCAAGATCTCATTTTTCAAGGCGGCGTCGACCAATCGCTGATTCGCTGGGTCGAGCACGATGGCGTCGGCCAAGCCGCGCGCAACGGCCTCAATTTCACGGAACGCGGCTTCGGTGTTCGCGCCGCCCTAGGAAGTTACGACCGCGGCCACACCGCAGTTTCCCAATTGAAGCCCGGCGATATCGATTGGGACGAGATTTTTGGCAAGCACGGGGCTCGCTGGTTTCATACCGGCGGCATCTTCTGCGCGCTTTCCGCGACCACTCCGGAAGTGGCTCTCGAAGCGATGCAATCCGCCAAACGCCACGGGACAAGTGTCTCCTATGACCTGAACTATCGCGCTTCGCTCTGGAAATCCCATGGCGGAAAAAAAGCGGCGCAGGAAGTGAACCGCCGCATCGCTCCGCATGTCGATGTCATGATCGGCAACGAAGAGGATTTTTCCGCTGCGCTGGGTTTCGAAGTGCCGGGGATGGACGAGCACGTCTCCGCGTTTGAAGTCGAAGGCTTCAAGCAAATGATCGCCAAAGCCGTGAACGAGTATCCGTTTCAGGTCGTGGCCACCACCCTGCGCAAAGCGAAAACCGCCACGCTGAACGATTGGAGCGCCATCTGCTATTGCGACGGCAAGTTCTACCAGGCCAAAAACCGCGAGAATCTTGAGATTTTTGACCGAGTCGGCGGCGGCGATTCGTTCGCCTCCGGCCTCATCTACGGATTTCTCTCCGGCCAGGATCCGCAATGGTCGGTCGAATGCGGCGCTGCTCACGGCGCGCTCGCCATGACCACTCCCGGCGACACGTCCATGGCGACGTTGCCGGAAGTCCTGCAAGTGATGAAGGGCGTCGGCGCACGCATCGCGCGCTGAAACGCCGCTCAAAAAAGGCAAACGAAAATGGACAAGCAAAAAGTTCGTGATCGCATCCTGGAGATTGGCATCGTCCCCGTCGTCCGCGCCTCTTCATCCAGCGAAGCCTGTCTCGCCGCGGACGCGGTTTGCGAAGGCGGAATTCCCATCGTCGAAATCACGATGACCGTGCCCGGCGCCGTCGAAGTCATCCGCGAACTGGTCAAAAAATGTGGTTCAGATGTCCTCCTCGGCGCGGGAACAGTTTTGAATCCGCAAATGGCGCAGCAGTGCCTCGATGCCGGTGCACAGTTCCTCGTCAGCCCAGGTCTGAACCTTCCAACCGTCGATCTCGCCGTCCGCGAAAGAAAGCTCATCATGGCCGGCGCATTGACCCCCACGGAGATCATGGCCGCCTGGGAAGCGGGCGCCGATTTCATAAAAATCTTTCCGTGCGGCCAAGTGGGAGGCGCCAAGTACATCAAATCTTTGAAAGGCCCATTCCCGCAAATTCCGTTTGTTCCCACGGGCGGCGTCAATCTGCACACCGCTGCGGAATTCATCGAGGCCGGTTCAGTCGCGCTCGGCATTGGCGGAGAACTCGTGCAAGCCCAAGCCCTTAAAGCAAACAAGCCTGAGATTATCGTTGAGAACGCGCGGAAATTTCTAGAAATTGTGAGGCAAGCTCGTGCAACCCTTGCTGCAACCGGCGCGAGCACTATGAACAGCCGCTAGCGTAATCCCCGTTACTTCGGTCGGCGCGCTCCGAGACGCGAATCCTCCTACTCGACCGAAGGTTACCAATGTGAATTTCCGGATGGAATGGGCAGAAATACTTCGCTCTGGCTCCGACAATCATCAGCAATTGCGCAAGCCGGTTCCGGATCGTCTGAAAGGTGCTTGAATTGACCGAAAATTTGGTGGACGAGAGGGGATTCGAACCCCCGGCCTCCTCGTTGCGAACGAGGCGCTCTCCCAGCTGAGCTACTCGCCCACGAGCAGCTACAAAATCTTAGCAGACGCCCCGAACCTTGCCAACCGAAGGCGTCCCCACGATTTACTTATAGAAAGAAGGAATCAAGACTTACAGTCTAACAAGCCCTAATCTAGGTAGGCTTGCCGCACACCTTCCGCGTCCATGAAACTGCGCGCCAAACTGTTGTCTTACGGCTGATCGAGGCTGCCGCTCCCGGTGGTCCCGGCGCGCTGTGCCACGATCTTGCGCGCATTTTCATAGAGCGCGCGGGCCTGCGGAATGGCTTCCACCGCTTTTTCCACCTGCGGATCCGCTTCCAGCTGTACCTTCAACTCGTCCTGCATGCCAAACGTCGAGAAAAACACTTCTTCCTTGATCTTCCGCTTCACCCAGTCCAGATTCTCGGTCATGTCCGGCTCGGTGTAGCGCACATTATGCTTGGTCAGATAATCCCGAAAGGTCTTCATCACCTCGTCGTCCGCCGTGAATTCCTTCGTGATGGTCGGCTTGGTGCCCATGTAATACCGCGTAAATCCGCCAATGCCTCCAGGGTAAGGATAAAAAACATCGGTGCGGAACAGGTTCTCCTGGAAATGATTGAACTTCGGTGCGGCCACGACGATATCCGGCGTGATCCCGCCGCCGCCGGTAACCTGCCGCCCGCTGTCCGTCAGCTTAATCTCCGTCGGATGTTCCGGAACTTTCCGTTCGTAGTGATACTCGTAGAGCGAAACGGATTTGTAATCGCGCTGAATCAGCCGTCCGCTGGGCGTGTAGTACCGCGCCGTTGTAAGCGCAAGCCCGGTATTTTCGCTCAGCGGCTGGACCGTCTGCACCAATCCCTTGCCGAACGTCGTTTCTCCCACAATCAGTCCGCGGTCATGATCCTGCACCGCGCCCGACACGATCTCTGTCGCGGAAGCCGAATTGTTGTTCACCAGAATAACCAATGGCGTTGTCATTCCCTGGTTCCCGCGCAGCGCATAGTAGCGCCGCTCCGGTGACGAACGCCCGTGATGCGAAACGATCAATTGGTTCTTGTCCAGCAGCATGTCTCCGACGGCTACCGCTTCGTTCAGCAACCCGCCGGGATTCCCGCGCATATCCAGGATCAGACCGTCCAGAGTCGACGCGTGAAGCTCGTTCAGCGCGTCGGCAAGCTCATGGTCCGTCGTTTCATTAAAGCCGGTCAGGCTGATGTACCCGATTCCAGGTTTCAGCATGAACGCGACATCCACGGAGTGCCGCGGGATCTCGTCGCGAGTCACTGTAAAAACAAGGGGCTGCGGATAGCCTTCGCGGCTCATGGTGATCTTGACGACCGTTCCTTTCGGCCCCTTCAGCAAATCCGCAACTTCAGTCGTCGTAAGCCCGTCCGTCGATTTGTCATCCACCTTCATAATCACGTCGCCAGGGCGAATGCCGGCCTTAAATGCAGGCGCTCCCACATACGGCTGCATGACCACCGTGCGGTTCTCTTTCGGCGCAACGATCATGCCCACGCCGTAATATCTTCCGCGCTGGTCTTCGCGCAGCAGCGCGAATTGCCGCGCGTCAAAGAAACTCGAGTGGGGATCCAACACACGCAGCATTCCGGGGATGGCGCCTTGATACACGGCCTTATCCACGTCGATGGGCTCGGCGTAGTTGGCTTGTACGACGTCTAGCACATTCGTGAATTGCCTTAGCGCCGTGCTCTCGTTCTCCGCCGAGGACGTAGTGGCCCGGACGTTCGGGCCATAAACGGCCCCGAGAACAGCAGAGATGACGATAACGGATACAACCAAGACCAGTCCACGGCGTTCGGATTTCATCCTGACCTCACGTTCCCACGACATCTCAAAATTATAGCACACCCCAAAGTGTGGTTTGACACCGTGGGACGCCCTTTCTATGATGCCAACAGGCCCCTTTGCGGCTACCTAACGACATGCTTAGTATGACCCACATGATTGTAGTGTTTGTGATCGTTCTGGTGGTTTTCGGGCCGCAGAAGCTCCCCGAACTCGCACGGGGCCTCGGCAAGCTCATGGCCGAATTCCGCAAGGCTTCAACCGACTTCAAGAGCGCCTTCGAACAGGAGATGCGCGACCTCGATCGTCAAGCTCGCCAGGCCGAGCGCAAAAAGGCCGCCGAAGCAGCCGTCGCGTCCGTCGCCACCGGGGAACAACCCGCCACTCTGGGCACCTCGCCTGGCGCTGAAACCGCCCCTGCCAATTTAGACGCGGACACGCGCGTTACGGAAGCGTTGGTAGTGACTCCGGTCGCCGAATCCGTGCCCCGCTCCGCCCCAGAGCTTGCTCAGCCGGGCAACGGCGCCCACTCCGAAGCGCAGCCAGTTCAGCCGGTCGACAGCGCCCAAACCGGCGCCGAACCTGAAACTTCACAAGTCCTCTCTCATGACCAACAGCAGCCAGTCTGATGTCCCCGTCGTGCCGCAACCGGAAGAGCCCGGCGCACAGATGACGTTTTTCGAGCATCTCGTCGAGCTCCGCAAACGCATCATCAATTCGCTCATTGCCATCGGTATCGGCGCCATGTTTGGCTGGTACGTCGCCCCTCATTTCGTCAATTGGATTGTCGACCCCGTCAAAAAAGCCCTCATCAATGCGCATCTCAAGCCCGAGTTGATCTACACGAATCCCACGGGCTACCTGAACATGCTGCTGACTCTGGCCATTTACCTCGGAATCGTCCTTGCCTCGCCCATTGTGTTGCACCAGATCTGGCTCTTCGTCGCTCCCGCGCTATACAAGCATGAACGCAGCGCCATCACCGGTTTTTTGTTTTCCACCGTTTTTCTTTTTCTCGCCGGCATTGCTTTCGGCTACTTCGTCATGCTCCCATACATGCTCGAATTCCTCATCAAGCTCAGCCTCGGCGGTCCCATCACCCCGCTCTTCAGTATCAACGAGTATTTCGATCTCATCCTCCTCGTCTTGCTCGGCCTCGGCCTCGTTTTCGAAACTCCCATCCTGATTTTCTTTCTCTCTCTCTTCGGCATCGTCACTCCGCAATTCCTCCTGAAAAACTTCCGCTACGCCATCCTGGTCATCGCCATCGTCGCCGCCGTTGTGACCCCCACGCCGGACGCCACCACCATGCTGGTTTTCATGGCGCCCATGGTGGGCCTCTATTTTGTCGGCATCGCGGTTTCCGCCGTCGTCGTGCGAAAACGCAAGCGCCGTCTGGCCACCGCCGCGGAGGCCCATTAGATGAAGCCCATACCCAAGGTTTTTCCGTACGCAGCGATTCGCGCCTCCGCTTTTCTTTTTGCCCTTTTTCTTCTTACCCTCGTCGGGTGCAAAGCTAAAGCCGACGTTTCGCAGCCCGCCGCAAAAGACGCGCCCTTCATGAGCGCTGTCACCACCGCCCCTCCGCCGCCCGCCTCCCAGGCGAATGACACCGCGCCTCCTCCCGCTCAAATGGGAGGGTTTGACGGCAATCGCGCCTTCGCCGATGTCGCCAAACAGGTTTCCTTCGGTCCCAGGCCCTCCGGCTCGCCCGCCATTGCGAAAACCCAGGACTACCTCCTCGCCGAACTCAAGAGCTACGGCTGCACCACCGACGTCGATTCCTTCAGCGCGGACACTCCCGCCGGCCGCCTCCCCATGAAAAACATTCTCGTCAAAATTCCTGGCGAAAAGCCCGGCATCATTCTGCTCGGCACGCATTACGACACCAAGCGTCTCGCGAATTTCGTCGGCGCGGATGACGCCGGCTCCTCAACGGGCGTCATGCTCGAGCTCTCGCGTCTTCTTTGCTCCCAGCGTGGCCGCCATGCCGTCTGGATTGCCTTTTTCGATGGCGAAGAAGCCGTGCGCCCCGAATGGCAGGACCCCGACAATTGCTATGGCAGCCGCGAAATGGCCGCTCGCTTCGCGTTAAGCGGCGACATTTCCAAGATCAAAGCGTTTCTCCTCGCCGATATCGTCGGCACCCACACGCCGCATTTCAAGCGCATTCAAAACGCCACGCCGTGGCTTCAGGATCTCGTTTGGAACGTCGCCAAAAAACTCGGCTACGGCCAAATTTTCCTCGATGAAACCACCGAGATGGAAGACGACCACAAATCCTTTTTGGCGCGCAATGTTCCCTCCGTCGACGTCATCGACCCCGAATTCGGCCCCGGCGGCGATATTTTCTATTGGCACACTCCCGAAGACACGCTCGACAAAATCAGCCCCAAAACTCTCGCCATCGTCGGCCACGTCTTCCTCGAGTCCGTCAAACAACTCCAAGCAAAGTGACGCTCGGCTCTGATCACGAGGATTTTTCAGGGGAAAAGTCACTCGCGGTAAGTTCCGAAGTTCCGATTGACACGTACGGCAATTCGCCGTACAATTCAAAGGCTGGAGGGCTCTATGACACGCTTGGCCACTCATCGCCGATCTCGAAAAGCGGAGCGCCTCGAAGCGCGCCTTACCCCGGAGCAAAAAAATCTGATCGCCCGGGCCGCATCCCTGCGCGGCTTCAGTGTTACCCAGTTCGTAGTCGCTAGCGCTCAACAGGCGGCCTCGGAAGCTATCAAGGACTTCGAGCTGCTGACGCTGCATGATTCCGCACGCGATGTTTTTGTGAATGCGATCTTGAACCCTCCGGCTCCCAATGCAGCCGCGCGTTCCGCCGCCAAGCGGTACAAGAAAGAAATGGCCAAGTAGTTGAATGGCCGTTCCGAAAACCGCGCATTCCGGATCGAACCGCTCAGTCCACAACACGACCGGACCGCGTTTTCGTGCGGCGTCGGTTCTCTTGATCTTTACCTAAGAAACCAGGCAGGGCAGGACTTCAAGAAACATGCCGCGATTTCATTTGTCTTGACGCCCGATGGCCGGGAAATCGCCGGCTACTACACGCTCTCGCAGTACGCCGTGCAACTCGCGAATGTTCCCGAACACATCGCCAGAAAACTGCCGAAATATCCAATGGTTCCAACGACGCTCATCGGGCGCCTGGCCGTCAGTACCGCGTTTCGTGGCCATCGCCACGGCGAAACCCTTCTGATGGACGCACTCTATCGCATCCTCCGGCACAGCAAGGAACTGGCTTCAGCTGGCGCCGTCGTCGATGCGATTGACGATGCTGCCATCTCGTTCTACAGAAAATATGGATTTCTCGATCTTCCAAATGCTCCCAGGCGGCTCTTCCTTCCCATGGGTACGATCGAAGCGCTTTTTAGATAGCCTGATTCTCGCCGCAGTACATGTTCGGCCTCTCCAAACTCTATGCTAAATTCGATTGGCACAAGAACTCATCTCAGAATGAAAAACAAGCGCATCCCAGTCAAATCTTCCTCCGGCGAGTACGCGATCCTGTGCGGCTCGGGCGTTCTTCGCAACGCCGCAGCCGAGATCCGCCGCCTCGGCAATTTCCCGCGCATCCACATCGTTTCTTCGCCCAAAGTATGGCGAGCAGTAGGGAAGAGCGTTCAGCGCGGTCTCGGCCTGAAGAATATCCAGGCCAGCCATCTGATGAATGACGCCGAATTCGCCAAGAATCTCGCCACGGTGGAAAAACTTTCGCGTTCTCTCGTCCGCGCCGGCATCGATCGCCACTCGCTGCTCATCGCCGTCGGCGGCGGCGTAGTCGGCGACGTGGCCGGTTTCGTCGCCTCCACCGGCCTTCGCGGCATCCCCCTCGTGCAAATCCCCACGACGCTCATCGCTCAAGTCGACAGCGCCATCGGTGGCAAAACCGGCGTCAACCTTCCCGAAGGCAAAAATCTCGTCGGCACGTTTTATCCCGCGCGCCTGGTCCTCGTCGATCCCGCTGCCCTCAAGACTCTCCCCGAACGCCAATATCGCGGCGGCCTCGCCGAAGTGATCAAGTACGGCGTAATCGCCGACGCAAAACTCTTTGCCTTCCTCGAAAAGAACTTCGACGCCGTTCTCCGCCGCAATCCAGCCGCTCTCTCCTACATAATCCCCCGCTGCCTCGAAATCAAAGCCCAAGTCGTCAGCCGCGACGAACGCGAATCCGGCCGCCGCGAAATCCTCAATTTCGGCCATACCTTCGGCCACGCCCTCGAAACCGTCACGCATTACCGCGTTTATCAGCACGGCGAAGCCGTAGCCTGGGGCATGATGGCCGCCGCCCTCCTCGGCCACGAACTGGGCCTCACGCGCGCCGACGAAGTCTCCCGCATCGTGTCTCTCGTCCGCCGCATGTCCCCGCTACCCCCGTGGCCCCGCGTCCCGCCCAAAACCCTCATCGCCGCCATGCATTCCGATAAAAAAGCCCGCGCCGGCAAACTCCGCTTCGTCCTAACTCCCCGCATCGGCATAGCCCACTCCCAGGACAATGTGCCGCTCGAAACTCTCGAGCGCGTCCTCCATTTCGCTCCTCACTTCATCAACAATCGAGCCACCCGCCGTGGCTAATGTGAAAAGGTTGAAAGTCGAAGGTTAAAAGTTGAAAGTAAGGCTCGGCCACTGGCCAATCCCTATGCTGCGAGGATAATCCCATGCAACGATTCACTGAACTAAAAGTTTGGCAGCGCGGTCACGCCTTGGTTCTCAAAGTCTATCGACTCACGATCGGCTTCCCCCTTGTCGAACGCTACGGTTTGACTTCACAATTACGCAGAGCGATTCTTTCCGTGCCCACAAACATTGCCGAGGGCTCTAAACGAGTAAGCAACCAGGAGTACGCGCGATTCTTGAACATGGAAGAGGCTTCCTTGGCCGAAGCGGAATACCTCCTTCTTGTAAGCCGCGATTTGGAATATGCGACGCCCGCAGCAGTCAACGGCTGCTTCACCGACGTCGCGGCTCTAGCCAGCATGCTCCATGGCCTCCGGAAGAAAGTCGAAGGCAAATGATCCGATCTCTCCCTCTGTCGATTTTCGAGCCTCAGCCCACGTGCAAACTCACCCCTGCGACAATCAACCGCCCAGCCATAACATCTTTTTCCTACTTCAACTTTCAACTTTCAACTTTCAACTCTCTCCCCCCTAAACATGCCCGCTAACACCCCCGCCCCAGGCACCCGCCCCGAAGGCGCCCACACCGAAGCCGACGCCTCTCACAAAGTCCGCGAAATGTTCAGCCAGATCGCTCCGCGCTACGACCTCCTCAATCATCTCCTCTCGTTCCAGATCGATCGCCTCTGGCGCAGGCGAACGGCGCGCATCCTCCTCCCCATCCTCCAGCGACCCGACGCCCTCGTCCTCGATCTCTGCTGCGGCACCGGCGACCTCGCTTTCGATCTCGCCCGCGCCGGTCAAGCCCGCATCGTCGGCGCGGATTTTTCGCATCCCATGTTGGTCCGCGCCAACGAAAAACGCGCTTTGGAGCTAAGCCACTCTCCGACCGGAACGCCGCGCATTCTCCCGTTTCTCGAAGCCGACGCGCTCCGCCTCCCCTTCGCCGACCAATCCTTCGATCTCGTCACCACCGCCTTCGGCTTTCGCAATCTCGCAAATTACGAAGCCGGCCTCCTCGAAATTCGCCGCGTGCTAAAACCCGGCGGCACCATCGCCATCCTGGAATTCACGGAGCCGCCGCCCGGCCTTCTCGGCACGCTCTATCGCTGGTATTTCCGCGAAGTTCTTTCGCGCGTCGGCGGGCTCATCTCGGGCCACTACGCCGCCTATACCTACCTCCCCAAATCCGTCTCCCGCTTCTTCCGCCCGCCCGAACTCGCTTCCCAAATGACCGCCGCAGGCTACACCTCCGTCAACTTCAAAGTCTGGACCTTCGGCGCCGTCGCCCTCCATACCGCGCAGCGGAAATAATCGCGGAAGAATTGAGTTTGCGTGACCTCCGAAAGCCTCGCAGACTCACGCTGGCCCGCGTCGCCAAGACTCCCGCGTGTGCCAAGGTTGAAGCTGCTGTCGGGCATCTGGTCAAAGGATGGGATGCGCCATCGCGGAGTGGCTGGCGGGGACCAAGTCGCGGCACAAGCGGGAGATCGCAAGGTTACTGCGGTTGAGAAAGCAAACTCAGCGCCTTCAGGCAGCCGCTCGATTAAACTTCTGCTCTCTGCCGCGCAGCGCGCGTAAGACGTTCAGTTCTACATCCGTCGGTCGATACGGTTGTTGAATCATGTCGAATGCCCCCAGCCCTAACGCTTCCAGGTATTCTTTCCATTCCCCAGTGCGGGTAGTCACGACGGTATGCGCCGATTGCTTCCAGGTTCGCAGGCGCTGCAGCAAGTCTCGATAGGATCCGTCCGTCAAACGGTCGTCGCAGAAAACTAACGCGATTGGTTGCCGGGAAAGGACTTCCTCGGCCTCTGCTAGAGTTGCCGATGCGAAGCTCTCAATTCCCAAATCATCGAGTATGCGAAGCAGTACCCGCCGGCTTTCCAGGTGTGACAACGCAACGAGTATTTGTGGGTGCCCTTCCATCTCTCCACCTCCCCGCGCTTAACCATGATCTGCTTTGGAGCTTAAAAAGGGACACAACCTTATGCCGTGCCGGCCAGAGCTTGCTGTTCAATATTGGACAGTCTGGAAAATGGAACGGTTCTAAGCTCCAGCGGCCAGAGCGAACCATGGCATTGAATATCAGACGGCAAGTTCAAGAGAGGTGTCCCCATGTTGGCAGCCTGTCAACTGAAGCTTGTCGAGACTGGACACGAACGCTCTCCTCGACCACTCGGAAAGAGCCGCGACCTCCGCTCCGAAGTCGTTGGCAGGCTCGCGGCATTTGCGATCCCCCTCTCTCACCCAAAGGGGACAGCCGTATTCGGTGAAGGCCAGCCTTCCCGCGGCGTATTTATTCTCTACTCGGGCCGCGTAAAGCTCTTCACGTCGTCAGAGGATGGGAAAACCCTCATTCTGAGACTTGCCGATCCCGGGGAATTACTTGGCTTGGCTGGGACGCTATCGGGCCAGCCTTATGAAGCGTGGGCGGAAGCGACCCAACCGGCGCAGACAGGCTTCGTGGAACGCAGGGATTTGTTTCATGTTATGCGTCGCTGGAGTGAAGTTGCAGTGCAGTTGGCCACGCAGTTGGGTGAGTCCTATTATTCTGCAATCGCCGGAGTGCGAGTGAGTGCGCATTCGCGCTCCGCGAGCCAAAAACTTGCGGCATTTCTTCTCGATTGGCGCGAGAGCAATCGCTCGTACTACGACGAAGCCGGCGCGCGCCTCACTCTAACTCACGAGGAAATTGCCCAGGTCATTGGGACATCGCGCGAAACAGTCACACGCCTTCTCTCCGGGTTCAAGAAGAAAGGCCTGATTCAATGGAAGGGCGGCAATTTAGTTCTTACCCGCCCACAACTCCAGCGGGCAACAGAGTAAGCGAGAAAAGTGTCGCACCGCCCATCCTAGAAGCCGGTTACGGAACCGTTCGCGATAGACTGCGATGCAATCCCTTCGCCGCAAGAGTCGCGGAGGCTGTGGCCTCGCGACTCCCGGTCCCGTCACACGGGCGCTGATCACCCTACTGGATATAGACTTGGAACCTTAGGGAAGGGTTGCCGTATGCAACTGCATACCATAGCCCATCCGCTCCCATAACGAAGTACACCTGCTGCTGGTAAAACCACGGCGGATAGGCTCCAGCGTAGAACCAGTATCCACCGTAAGAGTACTCCCGGCGTCCCTGGTAAAAGCGGCCGCCATTCTGTTCAAAGCGGGCATGATGGTCGCGCCCAAACCTACTTGCGTTGTACACGTGGCCTTGACTATCTTTCTGGCCGTTGCGGGCCCACTGCCCTTGTGCCGGCTTGTGCTGCGGACTCTTGCTTTGCTGCACCTGGTTCTGTTTTGTCGACCTGGCCTGCTGCTGCTTCTCGGGCTTGGCTTGAGCTGGCTTCTCCTGCCTCGCCGGCTTGGCCTGTTCCTGCTTCTCGGGCTTGGCTTGCTCCTGCTTTTGAGGCTTAGCCTTCTCCTCCTGTTTCTGCGGCTTAGCCTCTTGTTGCGGTTTTTCTTCCTGAGCGTATGTGGGAGCAACGGCTCCGAGAAGAAGGAGCAGAGCTCCCGTGCTGATAAGACTCAGTGCTTTCATGATTGTTGCCTCCTGTACGGTGATTTCATGCGCCCATCGCTCGTTCCGTCGGGCGCGGTTCTTGATTCCAGTGGACGACATGCGGATATTCCCGTTGTCATCCCTCCAGGTTCACTTACGTCCCAACGTGGATGTGGGAGAGGGAATGGAACAATCCAAAAACGTTCAGCAGCCACAACACCACGCAAATAACCACGACCGCATTCAAAAGCGACTTAATGGTTCCCTGCATCGGTATATAGCTGTTCACCAGCCAAAGCAGGACGCCCACCACGACCAGCACTAGCAGTATTTGAATTAATGGCATGACCTTGAGCTCCTTTTTCCGCGGTCGGCCCTTTCGGGCCGCTCCGCCGTATTGCATTACTGGACCCCACTTATGTTGTATATCCCCGAATTTCGTGCAGCAGCGCTCGCGCCGATGCAGGAACTGTCATTTTGCCGCCGAGAATTTCATGGCGTTCCACATCGTCGCCATACATAGCTTTGTCTCCGCTTTGGTCAGCTTGCACCACGGCGCCGTCCATAAGTTTCTCTCCCCTCACATTGGGGATCACTGCTCGAAAGGCGCCGCCCGTTCGCTTATCTGCTTTCATTGGCATGCTCCTTTTACCGCCATCCTGAAATCTCGACCTAATCCTCGTCGGTGACACTCCTCATCACTCTATGTGAGCTATAGGAGACAGTACTGTTCAAAAAGGGACAGTCGCCTAAAAGGATGATCGCGTTTCCCTGAATGCTGTGTTCCAATCGGCATAAACAGACACCTGCTTTGGATATGCGGCGACGGTCGCGTAAGCGGATTCGCGCAAACCGGCCGAACAAGCAGCTCCTCCGGCAAGTGTCGCTTGTTCAGCCAGTGTGTCCGTGCGGGGCTGGGGAGACGACTCTGCAGCCGCGGTGGTCAGACTGCGAGGTCTTTCTGTGGCCGCCTCGCCAGAAGTACTCCGAATGGCCATCGGCCAAGTAGGAATCGTAGCGCTCGACGCCGAGCGTCTCGTGCGTCAGCTCCTACTCCGTGAGCTTCCTCGCGCCGCCGAGCCAGAGGTGAATGTCGCTGACCTGCTCGATGGTAAACATGGCCCCGGAGGAATGAAAGAGATCGCTCCCCCCCGGCCCCAGAGTATCAGCCCAGCTTCGGAAGACGGGCTGGACAATACATGCCATCTATGGCATATTCCATCTATGGCATGGGAAGTCGAGTTTACGGACGAATTCGAGGAATGGTGGAACGGCCTTTCTGCCGAAGAACAAGAATCCGTCAACGCCGGCGTCCGCCTTCTGCAGGAGAGGGGACCCGCGCTCGGCCGTCCGCAAGTCGATGCACTTTCGAAGATGTCGAAGCACTCGCAGATGAAGGAATTACGCATTCAGCATGCTGGAGATGCCTACCGCGTTCTGTTCGCCTTTGATCCAAAGCGGAATGCAATTCTATTGCTGGGTGACCGCAAAGCGGACCAGAAATGGTACAAGCACGCAGTCCCAAGGGCTGACAAGCTTTTCGACCAGCACCTGGCCATCATGGAACGCGAGCAAGATGAAAAGAAGAAGGAGAGATGACATGGCGCGAAACTTCAGGGAACTGCAAGAAAAAATGTCTCCGGAAAGCCGGGCGCGAAGCGAGGCGCGCGCTCAGGCCATGCTCAAGGAATTGCCGCTTTCGGAATTGCGCGAAGCCCAGCATCTGACTCAGGTCGAATTAGCCAAGCGCCTGAATATCGGACAAGATGCCGTCTCGAAACTGGAACATCGCGCCGATATGTATCTCAGCACTCTGTCCGATTTTATTCGCGCCGCTGGCGGAACCCTGGAATTGACCGCCCGTTTTCCGAGCGGCGACGTTCATCTGATTTGCCTTCAGGGTGCATCATCGCAACCCGCAAAAACCGCGAAGTCAGTCCGCACGGAACAAGGGCCGGCTAATGCAGTGATCGCGAATCCGCATCGAAGCCCCGGGCCGAAAAAGCGGGCAACTCGTGTAAGCTCGCACCGGAACCATGCAAGTAAGCGTGCGCGCGCTTCGTAATGTGGAAAACCGGGTACAAACGAAACACTTTCCTAACGTCGAATGACCGGTGCACGGACCCCGCCACAGTTTCAGGCAACACGCTTCGGGAACGTCCCGTCTGTCTCGATGTTTCCCGCGGGTGCGCGTGCTCAGGAGGTGGCGGAGGAGGCGAGGGGCGCAGTGCTGAGGCAGACTTCGGCGCCGTGTAGGACGCAAGTGTCGGCGGGCTCATGCGCGTCGCGGCGGACGGATTTCAGCTTGAGCAAGCCGCCGGTTGTGAGAGCCTGCTTCATCAGTGGTTCGAGCGCGGGGTCGCGAAGGCTGACGCCGGAAAATATGCCTGTGGGCGTGACCATCACGGCGGAGTAGCCGCTCGGTTCGCGCACGATTTTGGTCATTACGCCTTGGCCCACTTGGGGATTCACGGCCATGGTGAAAGGAACGACGAGGCGTCCGCGATGGCGCAGCCGCTCGAGCCAAATCGTTTGCGGATGCGTGACGCCGCAATTTACGAACATGGCGTCGCAGGGGCCGGGGTCGAATGCGGATCCATCTCCCTGGTGGACGGTAACGTTCGCGTAGCTCGCGAGATTTTCCTTGGCGCGTGCGGCGAGATCGGTTTGCAGTTCCAGCGCGACAACGCTCCCGCTTGGGCTAACGACTTCCGCGATGATGGCGGTGTAATAACCGACGCCGCAGCCCAGATGAAAAGCGCGGTCGCCGGGTTGCAGCGCGAGCGCGTCGATCCAGCTCGCCAGGGCGCTGGGCTGGCCGTTGTTAATGTCTTTCGCGCTGTCGAGCGCGACGACGACATTGTGATAAAGATCGCGCGGGTCGTCGACCGTCACGTAAGCGGATTCGCGCAAACCGGCCATGGACAGGGCGCGGGCCCCCGGCGAGCTGATCTGCCAGGGCCCGGGGCCGAGGAATTTTTCGCGAGGCACGCGCGCGTAGGCTTCGACTAGCCCTGGCGTGGCTACGGTGGCGGCGAATCGTACCTCTTGGGCGTAAAAGGCACGGCAATCCTCGAGGGTGAACAAGGCAGGCGCTCCTGCTCGTGGCGCGTTGCGATTGTACTACGGACGGGTGGCCCCGATAGGGCTCACCTATTTCTGTTCGCGTAGGAAACCGGAACACACGGAACATTTCCCCGACGTCGGATGACCGCTGCTCGAACTCAGCCACAGCTTCAGGCAAAATGTTTCGGAAGCGTCCCGTCTCCCCTTAAGTTTCAGTGATATTCTCTCAGCAATCGCCATGACCACCAATCCAAATTCCCCGTCCCCGGGTCCCCCGCCACTCGTATTCACCGTTGCACTGCTTGTGGTCGGCCTCTTTGGAGCGGGCGGATCTTTTGCTTGGCAAGAGTGCCGAATCTATTTCAGCTGGGATGCAATCACCGCGCTCGGAACCGTTGGACTCGCCGTAATCGCAGGATTAGCCTTACGGTATGCGAAGCAACAGATCGCGGACTTTCGAGCTGAGTCGCGCGTCCAGCATCTCAACGACCTTGAAAGGCAGTTTCGGACAGAACCGCTTGCCAGCTCCAGAAAGAATTTGGCAAACAGCCGCCTACTAGGGGGCAAGCGGCTCGACCCCAGCGATCCGCCGGCAGAACTACGCGACCTCCTAAATTTCTTCGAGCACGTTGGCTGGTTATTACACAACCAGGTTCTCAATTTTGAGGATGTTTACGTGGAATTCCACTTCTGGATCCTCCATATCTTTGCAGACGCGAGGGAGCTTATCGAGAAGGAAAACAAGGAGAGTCCCATCTACTACAAGTATTTGAAAGAAATGCAACGCCGTCTCACAGAACGCCGAGAGCAGGACGGCCCAGTGAAAATCGCCATCAAAGAGTTCTACCAGGAGGAAGCCAGATTGTCTGGCAGCAGCCCAATTCCTAGAGGGTTTCGCGTGCTTCCTGAGTCTCAGACTCAAGGCGTTTCTCGTTTTGGCTGGGAAGAGCAGGACCAATTCCCGATGGGAGGGGCAGCGCCGTCCGCGAAATCGACGCGCCGACCGGATCGCACCTGAACTGGGCCGGGGCCCGGATGTACTCTCCCAATTCTTCCGCCTGCCAAATTGAGCAAAACTCCAGCCCCTCGTTTCCGCATACGCCGGCGAAGGCGGGTGGGACTTGCTTTGCGTTCAGACCCATTTTTGATGTGCATGATATCGCGTGATTCGGCCCCGGAATGGCCACTGTTTGCGAAGCGGCAAGCACTCTGGGGTGCCTTCGATAGGAGCAAAGGCGACCCCCGGAGAAAATCTAAGTCAAAACCGTCGCGGCACCTTGAGGGCCGCCCGCCACGCGGGGCCGTCTCAGCCTGTTAAGGATGCGCCACGCGCCATTTATCGTATTCGCCCTCATGTTCGATTTCGACTGTTTACGGTGCCGCTTGCCAGAATTTCAATTCGTAAAAGACATCGACTAAATTAGCCCCGATGTGATCCGTATCCTCAAATCTAAACATCGGCTGTTCGCAGTTGCTTCCCGACATGTAACCAAAGATTCCAACTTTTTCGTCGGCACCGGTCGCGACTGCGTTATAGAAGCGCAAACTAGATTGAATACGAGTACGAGAATCAGCGGACCTCCAACGAATCATAAACACCCCGGCAGAACAACCATTCATTGTGCACGGGAAACTTGGTATTCCCTTCCAACCCCGACCCTCAAACACCCGAATCGACCCCTTGACCGGGAATGGCTTGTTCCAAAAGTCCTTATTATCTTCGGATCGATAGCCGCTAAGCGTGCAGGGAAAATTGGGAATCGCTTCGCTGGAAGTAGCAATGTACTCGCCCTTTTCCGCGGGCCAAGCAGGTCGCGCGGCGGTTTCTTCTTTGGGGGCAATGCTCAGAGGGCTCAGATTCACTGAAAACTCGGCCCTGTATAGAACGTCCGACCTGTCGGTCAATTGCACAACGACCGTACCCTTTTCAAATCCTCCGAGCGGAACGTTGTCGGAAAGATACCAATTACGACGATGGGCGACGTAGTTCTTCCCGGTTATTGCGGCAAACTCTCCGTTGATTACCATTCCCACGATGAGTTTATGCCGCCTGCTGTCAGGCTCGACATCAATTACCTCACTGCCTTCATTCAGCCAACTGCCCACAACATCAACTTCCTTTCCGTTGAATCGATAAATCAGAACGGCTTTTACTCTCGCTGTGAGGTTGGACTTATCGCGCTGTGGCTCATTCGCAAACCGCATGAGTATCGCGTTTGGTTGCGATTCGCTCTCGGCCAAACCTTGACCGTAGAAAACATCGTCTCGCAGTGAAACTGGTTCGGCACCAATAAACTGCACGTTGGGCAGAACCTTTTCGTATTTCGTTTTCGGCAGCATGGTGGTGGGCGCGCTGGGCATAGTCAGCGGCGATTGGGCGCCATAGCTTACCGTTTGGGCATGGATCGTCGGCGCGTGTACTGTCTGATTGTTACTAGAGCTTGCCACCACAAGTGTCGTTGCCGAGCCTTGGCCCGTCGTTGCTGATTTATGGTTGTGCCGCAAACGCTGTAACAGCCACAGGATGAGAGCAATGGCAGCCGCGCCACCAACACCGTCAAACAGCCATTTATAGTTCTCGGAAAGCCACTGCATTACGGCGATTGTATCATCTCGTCGGCGGGCCATTGGCCTAACGCTGTGATGCCCCACTCCGCCGGGTGCTCCAGATAGCGCTATTCTACTTTGGTGTTGGTCTCCAGGCCGTGGAATTTCCAGTTGCTTGCAGACGGCCCGCACCGTCCCCTCTTTGATTTCGCGATGACGCGGGACGCTGGCGATCCTGTGCAAGGTAGGGTTGAATCAAATGCTATGGGCACCACTGGCGCGATATAAAAAGCAGCCTTGAAGAGAGGAGAAAGCAGATTCCTCGCTTCGCTCGGAATGACAATTCGGTGGTGGCTGAAAATTTGATGGTGGCTGGGAATTTGGTGGTGGCGCGGATGGCTGACCCGGGGGGAAGAATCTCTCAACGAGTGGTAGGATACAGCCCGAAGCTCTCCTCGACTTGGCGAATCCGCTGACGCCGCGAGTGATTCAGGTCGAGCAGCACCACAGTTGCCCGGCCAATACCGGTCAATCCTTCCATCTCATGGCCTTTGAATCGGAAGTGTTCCGACCAGCTGTGTTGGAGGGGATGAAACAAGGCAACCTGCTCGCTCGTGAGCGGGTCGGGAGCTGTGGTCTTGTCGGCTTTATGTAGGTTGCATCTGGGGCACGCCAGAGCAAGGTTTTCCGACGTGGACTCGCCGCCCTTCGATCGCGGCATAACATGTTCGACGTGAAAAGTGGCGCCCTGCAGACTCTCATGCATAAGGCAGTATTGGCAGCGCCCCTTTGCACGCCCGCGGACAGCCCGCGAGAGCGCTTCGGGCACGGCCATTTACGGCCGCTTGCCCAAAATCTGCAAGGCCTCTCCGCGCACGAGTGACAACTGCTCGCTCAATTCCGCCAGGGCTTCGAGCTCTTCTCGCTCCGAGGGGCCGAGCAGTCCTTCGTTGTTGCGTTCCATGAGTTCTTGCAGGCGACGGTCGGCTTTCGATGGAAAATGGAGTTTTCCAACAGCTTCCACCCAGTTCAGAGGGGCCGCAATGGTCGCGCTCATAGAATCATCCTAGGATGGCAGGGCGCTCGCGTCAATGGCGGAGAGGGTGGGCTACCTACTTGGGAACAAAAGCGGCCCGAGCCGGGTGCCCCGGACAGCGCTGTTCTACTTGAGTCGGCCTCACGCACGCGGAATTCCCATTAGTTTGCAGATGGCCCGAACCGTCCCCTCTTTGATTTCGCGATGACGCGGGACGCTGGCTGTCCTGTGCAGGGCAGTGTTGAACCAAATGGATGGCCGGCCCTTAACCCGCCGAGACGATCTTGCGTTTGTCTTCTCTTGCCGGGGTGCTGCTTCCCTTCTGATTTTCAAGGGTGCGGGTTTTGAAGTTTGTCCCATTCCGCTCCCGTCCGGCGCCTTCTCCGCGAACCTTCCAACCTGTAAAGCTTTTATGCTCTCTTCGCTTGCTTTTTCCCTCTAACTTCCAACTTCTACCTTCCAACCTCTGCCTTTCCCGTCTCACCAAACTACAAATTTCCCGCCAACTCCTTCCATCCATTCCACTTCCCGCGTCTCAATTCGAATTAACTACACTCAGTACTGTACCTTGACAGTAATCCATTTCTATGCTACCATCCCCCATGGTCATAACGCCCAACCCGCCAGCACCGCGCAACTCCGGTGTTCCTCGTCTCCTCTCCTGTCTCTCCGAAACCTCTGCTAACTCTGCGCCTCAGCGTTATCTTTCTCTTTCTTGGCGTTCTTCTTCACCGATCACGGCACACGGAGCACGGGCCACGCTCCTTCTCGGCACTAACCACCAACCACCACGCGCTATCCCCTTTACAATCCGCACTTGCAGAAAACACACCCGCAACCCCTTTAGAATCCGCACTTACAAAACACAGGACTTAAAACCCTTTAGAATGAACACTTACAAAAAAACCGGGGGGAGGGGCATCCGGCCGCCCAACCGCTTCCATGCTTTTCCACAGGCAGTCACTACTGCACACGCAGGAATCGCCGCAAACCCTTTCCCCTCATGCGGTTACTTCATAACTAGCGGACACCCCGGGGGTGGGTACAGCGGTGCGTGCCAATGCCTAGCCTCAAGTTCCACTTTGAATTTAGCTTCAGCGGGAAATTCGGAGGCCTCAGATCTCGAGCGTTCGACTTTCAACTTTCGACGGTCAACCTTCTTCTCACGCTTCACGCTTTTCACGGAACACGGGCCACGGAACACAGTCCGCGTCCTCTACTCCTCCAACCCCGCGCTCCGCAATTTCGCCAGCAAAGTTTTCGCCGAGACGCCCAGCTTTTCCGACGCCCGCGTCTTGTTCCATTTGCACTCGCGCAAAGTGCTCTCCAGCAACACCCGCTCGATATGGCCCACGGCCCGGCCGGTAACCTCTTCCAGCGACCCTTCCCAGCTAAACCGCTCCGGCAACATTCCCGCAGGCAATTGGCTCGTATCCGGTTTGGCGGCGGGGAGCTGCAATCCATCGGCGGTGATGCTCAGCCCGTCCGTCAAAATGACCGCCCGCTCCATCGTGTTTTGCAATTCGCGCACATTTCCCGGCCAGCGATACGTGAGCAATCGCTCTTTCGCCTCCGCGGAGAGTTCCAGCCCCGGCTTCTTGAACTCCCTGGAAAATTTCTCCAGAAAATATTCCGC
This sequence comes from uncultured Acidobacteriota bacterium, assembly GCA_963715795.1. Lineage (GTDB taxonomy): Bacteria > Acidobacteriota > Terriglobia > Acidiferrales > UBA7541 > Acidiferrum. Next base: position 800,760 of record OY970275.1, read on the forward strand.
CAGCAGCAGGACATCACTGCCTCGCTCGCGCAAAGGAGGAATCGTCATCGGCACCGCCGAAATCCGGAAATACAAATCCTCGCGAAACAGTTTCTCCTCCGCCATTTTTTGCAAGTTTCGATTCGTCGCCACCACGATGCGCACATCCACTTCCACCGTCTGCGTTCCGCCCACCCGATCGAATCGTTTTTCTTCCAGTACGCGCAAAAGTTTCGCCTGGATCGCCAGCGGCAGCTCGCCAATCTCATCCAGAAACAGCGTTCCGCGATGCGCCAAATCCAACTTGCCCACTTTGCGTGCGCCCGCTCCCGTAAACGCTCCGCGCTCATGCCCAAAAAGTTCGTTCTCCACCAAGCCCTCGGGAATCGCCGCGCAGTTCAGCGCCACAAACGGCTGGTCGCGCCGTTGGGAGAGATGATGCACCGCCCGCGCAAACAATTCTTTTCCCGTGCCGCTTTCGCCCAGCAGCAAAACGGTCGAATCCGTCGCTGCGACGCGCTGAATTTGCTGGCTGATTTCCCGGATGGCGGCTTGTTCGCCGACGATCCGCGGAAATCCATACCGCGCCGTGTACTCCTCGCGCAGCAGCAGATTTTCCCGCTGCATTTCTTGCTGCCGCGTCGCGCGTTGCACCAGCAATTTCAAATGGTCCAGGTCCACCGGTTTCTGCAGAAAGTCGAACGCGCCGTCTTTCATCGCCGAAACCGCTTCTTCGACCGACCCGAACGCCGTCAGCAGCAGCACCGGAATCGTTGCGTCCGCCGCCTTCGATTCGCGCAAAACATCCAATCCGGAAGCGCCCGGCATTTTCAAATCGGTGATCACCATCAGGTAGCGCCGCGCCCGCACCTTCTGGATCGCCGTCGTTCCGTCGGGAGCTTCGTCCACGGCATAGCCCGCGCGCTCCAATGCCTTTCGCAGCATCGCGCGCAGCTCGTTCTTGTCTTCGACAAGGAGGAGTGGTTCCATCTCTTTCGTTTCTACCACGATTCAGGGGCCATATAAGCGGGAACGCGCAGCGGATGTGTGGAGAAGGGAAGTAACCAAAGGAAGCCGCGGGGAAAACAGGAAATACGGGAAGCGAAATACGAAACTCGAAACGGGAAATTCACCTCCGTAGCTCGATAGCCGTATTCCCAACTTCGCGCACGTCTTCAGCGTTTCGTTATTCGTATTTCGAGTTTCGGGTTTCGGTTTTCGTAGCTCGCTTTTCGTTCTTCGAGTTTCGTCTTTCGCTTTTCGTGTTTCGAGTTTCGTCTTTCGCTTCTCGTGTTTCGAGTTTCGTCTTTCGTTCTTATTCCCTGGCCCAGCCCGGATCGCCGCCGGATTTCCGCAGCTCGTCTTCCATATCTGAAAGCTGCTGCTTTAAGTTCTCGATCTCTTGTTTCTTCTGTGCGATTTTGGCGTCTTTATCGTTGATGTCCTGGCGCGTGTTCTGCTGCATCAGCGCCTTTTGCGGGTCGCTGTAGTATTGCACCTGCGCTTTGTCGTCTTCCCGCTGCAGGATATCGAGTTCTTTTTCTGCCGTTGCAATCTTATCGCGCTGGTCCGCGAACCGCTTCCGCCACATGGTTTCCGGATCGGCGCCCTTGGAAGCGCCGCTCGCCGCGTCGCCTTGCCCGTTGTCCGCAGCCGCCGGTGCGCTGCCGTTCTGATCCGTCGCCGCAGCGGCCGGAGTCGAATCCGTTCGCGGCTTGATGTCGTCGTCGGTATAGACCTTTTTCGGTTTCGGCGCGTTTTTCTGCTGTTCGCGAGCCTTTCGCGCCGCTTCGGCCAATGGGTCGCTTGCCTGCTGTTGCGTCGTGCCCTGTTGCGTTGTGCCCTGTTGCGCTGTGCTCTGTTGCTCTTGTTGCTGTGGTTGCCGTGCAGATGCCGGAAGCGCCACCAGACACAACCCTGGCAAAAGCGCCGAAGCCGCAAGCCAATTCTTGACACTCATAGAATGCCGCCTCTCCCGGGGGTGAGCTGGTGTCCCCAGCTTTCGACTTAAATGCCGTCCTGCTTCAATTCTACCGCTTCTGGGACGCTCCGGCACACCGGTAGCGTAACAATAAAGGCAGCGCCGCCCTCCGGCCGGTTCCGCGCCTCGACTTTGCCTCCGTGCTGCACGATGATTTTTTGCACCACCGCCAACCCCAATCCTGTTCCTTTCGCCTTCGTGGTGAAAAAGGGCCGGAAGAGCTTCGGCAGCGTGCCCAGCGGAATTCCCGGCCCGTTGTCGAATACGGTGATACGTTGAGTCGCACTTTCCTCATGCTTCGCAATTTCTCCGCGCAAAAGCACGCGGCCGCCGTTGGCTGCACCCACGCACGCCTCGGCCGCGTTTCTCGCCAGGTTCAGCAGCGCTTGCCGCAGGAGCCCTTCGTCTCCCGCGACGCTTCCCAAAGGTCCCTCAAATCGAATGCGCACCTGCGGCATCGCTTCGGCCACTTCGGCTACCACGCGCTCGACGACCGATTCGAGCCCTACGGGCTCGCTGGTGATTTCCAAAGGCCGCGCATACTTCAAAAATTCCGTCACAACGTGCGTAATGTTTCGAGTCTGCTCGAGAATTCTTTCCGCGGAGTCCGCCACTTCTCCCGCGCCCGCTTCCGCGCTGATCATTTGGGCGTATCCAGAAATTGTCGCCAGCGCATTCTTGAATTCGTGCGCAATTCCGGCGGAGAGTTCTCCCACGGCGGCCAAACTTTCCTTCAATTGAATCTGCTGCTGCAATGCCGCGAGCTCCGTCAAATCCGTCAGCAAGCAAATTGCACCGTTGATCTTCTCCGTCCCGCGGCGAATCGGAGAAATCGTCACGCCGAGCAGCCGCGATTCGCCTCCCGGCGCTTCGTGCTCGACTTGTTCCCGCCGGAAGATGCTCCCCTCCGCGAGGCATTCCCCGATAAAGCGCGTCAGTTCAGAATTTTCGCCGAACACTTCGCTGTAGCGGCGGAATCCCAGGCCGTGGATTCCAAGCACTTGCTCCGCCGCGGGGTTCGCGCTGGAGATAATTCCCGTTGCGCTGACCACCACAAGTCCCGCTGGCATGTTGCGCGTGACTTCCTCGCTCAGCCGCTCGGTATGCTCCGCGCGCTCGCGCTCAATTTTGTGCAGCCGCTCGAGCTCTTTCTCTTGCTCGCGGAGCTGCCGGATCACGCCTTCCATGGATGCGGTCATGAACGCGGAGGGATTTTGCGTTCCCGGGGTAGTTGCCAGGATTCGCTCGCTATGCGATTCGCGTGTGCTCTGCATAAAACGCCGCAGCAGGAAAAAAATAATCCCGACAACGGCCAGGATTCCCGCCGCCATGCCAGTGGCGATTTCCCAAACGTGCTGTGTGCCTTCGGTTTGGAATGCTGCGAACGTCATAGCCTGAACCGGCCTCGCATCGAACGGACTTTCAGCGCAATCCCGGCGCAAGATCCATCGAGTAGGAAGAGAACGCAAAGACCACGATGAGCGCCGCAATCCCTAAAAACGTGCCCAGCGGGAGATGGTACTGGCTCGCAATCGCCCAGCGAATCTGTTTGACGGTGCCCAGCCCTCGCCGGTTGGCGCGTTCCGCGAGCCGTCGCCCCGCTCCTCCGGCATACATCGCCGCGATGACACCCACACCCAAAATGCTGCCGAGCAAGGTTCCCAGCAAAATCGTGAGGAACGCGTTTCGCACTCCGAGGAACGCGCCGACCATCAGCATCATTTTCACGTCGCCCATGCCCATGCCTTCGCGCCCGCGCACGAGCTTGTACATCGTTGCCGCCCCCCACAGGAGGAAGCTGGCAAATGCCGCACCCAATAGCGCCTCGAGGAAGCCCAGGAGCCGCTCCGGCGGCAATTGGTGGAAAAACCTTAAACTCAGCAGAGGTACAACGCCGTCATTCGGCGGCACAATCGCGGAGAAAAGCACGCCCGCGGCAAATCCCGGCCAGGTGATCACGTCGGGGAGCAGCCGAACTCTCAGATCCGTCACGGCCAGAATGATGATCAAGCAAATGAAGAACAGCCACTTTACCGTGGCCTGCGTAATGCCAAAATCAAGGTAGCAGCCTACGAAGAGAAGCCCCGTCAGCAGTTCGACCAGCGGATACATCGGGGAAATGGGCAGCCCGCACGCACGGCATTTTCCCCGCAGCCACAGCCATGCAAATACCGGCACATTGTCGTACGGTTTAATCGGCGTTTCGCACCGCGGGCACCGCGACCCCGGCGAGACAATCGACTGCTCTTCCGGGATGCGCGTGATGCACACATTCAGGAAGCTGCCAATCACGATTCCAAATAGAAAAAAGAAGGCGATGACCACAGTGTTTTTCGGCCGCTTTGCCGCCGTGCCTACTACTTTCCCATACCTACTTCGCCGCCTCAACAAACGGCGCTCCGGTGCGTGCCCCATTCCTAACGTTTCCGGCGCGCGAGCAAGAGTTCGAGCGTTTCTTTCGCAGGGCAAATATAACTGCAGTGTTCCTTATTCCATGAGTTTACTAGTGTGTTATACTTTCCGCCAAAGGTCAGCAATTCTACGGGCCGAGTTGAGGTCACCGAGGATGAGCAAGCACTGGGCTAGTTTGCGAGCTTTGGTTGCCAGGCAGACCCTGTTCTATTGGATATTCTCTCTTGCCATTTCGTTCGGGGCGATCCTTCTACTGTCCGCCGTCGCACTCGGGAAGCCCAGCCTTTCGACCAGCGACAGAGTGGCTTTATTTGCTGGTTTGTTAGCGACGGCAGTAGTTTGGTGGCAGGGCCATCTTATCGCGCGACAAATGGTTCTGGGAGCGGTAATTGAACTCTATCGAGAATGGAATTCCGAGGGAATGGCTGAAAAGAGACGAAAAGCATGGACGAGCGAAGGCCCGAACCCGCAAAAGATAGAAGGCGTGTTGGAGTTTTTGGAGAAGGTGAGCACGCTTGAGAAGAACCGGTTCGTCTCTCGGCAGCTTGTTTGGGACACTTTTGGCTGGTACCTGGGGCGCTACTACTTCTATTGCAAAAATGAGATTCAAAGGTTACGGTTGAGATGGACACCTAGAGGCGACGCGACCCTGTACCAAGACCTCGACGCCTTTTATAAACGTTTGATAGCTTTTGAATTACGAGAGAGGAACCGGAAGCGAAAACCGAGATCGGGACTCATCACCGGAGAGGATATCGAGACGGAGTTCCAGCAAACCAGGAAGATGTTCATAGCTGCTGAGAGAGAAGAACATTACGAAGATGATTGAAGAGATTCCCAAAGTACTTCTCGAGTTGAGGCCGTCTCTGATTGACCGCGGCGGAGTGGGAGCTTTCGCCGTCCGAGGGTTTGAGGAGGGGGAAAAGGTCGCTGATGGTGTTGCCGAGGAAGATTTCAGGGATCTCATATCCTGGAGCGGCTTTTCGCGATTCGATAAGGATTTGCAGCGCAAGATCATCGCTTTTTGTATCGGCGCTCCCGGGGGATTCGTCCCCCCGCCGAATTTTGACTTCAACAGGCTTTCCGTTGAATGGTATTTGAATCATTCCTGCGAGGGGAATTGCGGCTTTAACGAGGACGGGGACTTCGTGGCCATCCGCGATATCGAAAAGGGAGCGGAACTTTCATACGATTACGCTTTGATCGAATCCAACCCGCATTTTTCGATGAATTGCAGTTGTGGAAGCCGGAAATGCAGGCGTACTGTGACGGGAAATGATTGGAAAGACGAAGAGTTTGTCACTAAGAATCGGGATCATATGCACCCCCGGCTTCGTCGCCTCCTTGCGATCCCTGCCTGACCCACCCACCTCGCGTTGGGTTGCAGCAAAACATAAACCGACTGTGCGGTCGCCCATCCCGCTTTGCTTTCTCTTCCGAACTGTCAATTGTAAACTGTTTACGGGCGAGCCTTTACATGCACTGGTTTGAACGAAAAATTCGGCGCTACGAGCACCGGCGGTGGACGACCGACGACAACCGGCGAGTTCAGCCATTTGAGTGGGGGCTCGAACACATTGGAGGCGATCCGGCCGACCAGCAGCCTGCCGAATATGTCCGCGGCTATGCCCGGCAAGCCATCGAGAAGAGCTCTGATTGGTTCGCCACCGCCCCCGCAACAGACTACCGGCTGGATCACGACAACATTCTGACGTTCAGCAGCGGCTTGGAATCTCCCTGGCCGGAGAACAATATCGTGCACGCGCGGCTCTGGCCTGCTCGCCACGACCACAGCCTTCCGTTCAAAGCGCCGGAAGGCTGCGCCGTGTTGGTGCTGCCCAACTGGAACGCCAAATGGCATGGCCAGGACGGCCTCTGCGAATGGGTGGCGCGGTTCGGAATCACCGCGCTCAAGATGAGCATGCCCTATCACAACCGGCGCATGGCCAAAGGGCACGAGCGCGCCGATCAAATCTGCGGCCCCAATATTGGGCTTACGATCCAAGCCAACCGGCAAGCGGTTCTGGATGCTCGGCGGTGCTTGCGCTGGCTGGAACAGCAAGGCTACACGCGGCTCGGCATTCTCGGAACCAGCCTGGGGTCTTCCGTTGGCTACATCACCCTAATGCACGACGCGGCAATCAAGGCCGGCGGGTTCCTGCATTTTTCGACGTACTATGCCGACGTGGTCAGCCAGGGGATGACGACCAATCACGTTTGGGAAGGGCTGCGCGAGCATGTTACTGTCGATGAGCTGCGCGAATATTGGGCGCCGATCAGCCCGATGCCCTACGTGGAACGGGGCATGGGCGCGGATCGCAAGTCGTTTCTCGTTTACGGCAAATACGACCCCACCATGCTGCCCGAACTCAGCCGGCAGATGCTGGAGGCGCTGCGCAGCCATGGGGCGCATCCACGCTCGCTGGAACTGCACTGCGGGCACTACTCGCTGGAGCTGCCGCCTTTCAGCTACATCGCCGGGTATCGCGTGCTGGCGTTTCTCCGGTCTGCTCTCGCGCATTAACTCGCTCATTTTTCTGCCTGGCTGCTGCACCGATGCCGAGGGGCGCTGGGCTATCTCGAAGGTTTCCAGTTTTTGCGGACGCGCGTATTGCAATGGGAAAAGCGGTGCGATAAACTGCATGGCATGGTAGAAGAGTAGAATTCATTCTGTAATGGTGGATTTATGAGCACGAAGACCGAAGTGGCCAAAACAACAAGCCTCAACATCAAAAATCCGGAAACCTACAAGCTCGCGCGGGCGCTCGCACGCGAAACCGGCGAATCCCTTACCAGCGCCGTCACCACGGCGCTGCGCGAACGCCTGGAAGCTGTCCGCCGGGATCGCAAAAAGGAAGCCATGCTTGCAGACATTCGCGCGATCAGCGCCCGCGTTGCCGCTCTTGATAAGGGCCCATTTATCGACCACGCTGAAATGCTCTACGACGAAAACGGTCTTCCGAAGTGATCGTTGACAGTTCAGCCCTGCTGGCGATTCTACTGGTTGAGCCGGGAGCTGAAATCTTTGGCCAAGCGATTGTGGCAGCCTCAAAATGCAGAATTTCCGCTCCGACATTTGTTGAGGTTTCCATTGTTCTCGAATCTAGAACGGGCGCGGAAGGTGTTCTTCTCTGGGAGTCGATGCTGCGCACTTCCAACATAGTTATCGAGCCATTCACGGAAGAACACGCTTTCCTCGCGCGCCAAGCCTTTTCCGACTACGGCAAGGGCCGACATCCCGCGGGGCTCAACTTTGGCGACTGTTTTTCCTACGCGCTTGCAAAATCCACGGGCGAACCGCTGCTCTTCAAAGGCGAGGATTTTCGGAGGACGGACGTCATTCCAGCGCTGCCTTGAGTATTCTCAATCGACGATCAGCTTCCATCCGCTCCTGGCCTGAACGCGCTCCATCGCTATCGATTCACCCACGCGCATCCCGTCCAGGCTCTAGTATCATCAACGCATGCAGACACTGCTCGCCGAGGCATTCGGCCCCCTTGTCGTGGCCTTTGCACTTTTTGTCGTCGCGCTTGGCGCGCGGCGACTGCTGCATCAATTTCGGAACCGATTGACTCCCGAAGAACACCAAGCAGCGCGCGATTCTTTTCGCAACCGGCTGGTGCATCCGAAGGCCGCGGAAGTCGAGAAGGGAATCGGCGCTCTTCTTCCTGAGCGGCTGCTCACGCTTTACGAGGATCACCAAACAATCTTGACGGAACGGCTTGAGATTCAGCGGCCTGGTCCCGATCCGAACAATTTCACGGAACCGAAAAATCCGGCGGAATGGATTGAGGCTTTCCTGCCGCTCGATCTGGAAAGCCAGGGACTTGCCATCAACCTGCAGGCGCAAGGCTGGGGAAAAGGTTTCTGCTTCGCAACCGACGGCGAAGGCAATTTTTATTGGATCCCCGCCAAGCTGACACGCGAGGCAGATGCTCCCGTTTTTTTCGCGCATACGGATCCTGTCGCCAACGAACAAGTAGCGGCTTCGCTCGATGAGTTCCTTTCCTGGCCGCGCGTTTTCCATGCGGACGATGCCGAGGCGGCCGAGTGAGAGCAGTAGCGTAGTTGGCCAGCAGTTCACAGGAAAACGCCTCCCGAACTCTTGCCAAATAAGTCTTCTCCCTCGCTAACTAGCTGAGCATTTCTCTCCAGAAGTACTATTGGCGGCTGCGATTCCGCTTTCTAGCCTGACTGTAAGGTCAGACGTAGGGTCCGAAGGTCCATATCCCGAGGCCGGAGCCATGCACAAAGCAGTTATTCCACTGGCGGGAGCAGCTCTCTGCTGGATGAACTTGAGCCCTGTCTGTGCGCAGTCTCCCGCCCAGAGTGCGCCGCAAACAACTCCTAAAACTACGTCCCAGCCCGGAGCAGCGGGGCAAGGGCAGCAGCAAAAAACCAATGCGGATTCCACGACGACGAATTTGTCCCTCGCCGAGATGGCTCGCTTGGCACGCTCCAAAAGACCAGCCGATGCGGCGCCGGCGGCCAAAAGTTCCAGAGTTTTCGACGACGACAACATGCCGCGCGGAGCCTACGCAGACGGCAACGCGGCCGATGCTCCGGCCGAGCCAGGTGCGCAAGCTGCCGGATCTTCGGGCTCTGCCGCTTCGAACTCGCCGTTTCCCGAATATCGCGGCAAAGTGGTGCTCCTGGATTTCTGGGCGTCCTGGTGCGGTCCTTGCCGCAGCGCTCTGCCAAACCTAAAGCGGCTTCAAGCGATTTATGGCGGCGGAGACTTCGTGGTGGTGAGCATCAGCGAAGATGATGACCAGTCTGCCTGGCAGGCTTTTGTTAACGGCCACGCCATGAATTGGCCGCAGCGGCTGGATTCGAGTGGCGGCTATCAGAACCAGTTTGGGGTACGCGGCCTGCCCACGTACGTGTTGCTAGGTCGGGACGGCACGGTTGTTAAGAAATACGTGGGCGAAGAACTTGCCGAATCGATCGTGGAGCGCGTCGGACCTGATTTGCAGAATGCTCTTTCCGCCAAGCCGTAAGGCGTTCACAGCAACGTCCCGTTCCAGATTGTTTTTGGGATTCGGTCAGAGTGGAAGTTCTCAGAGAGTTCAGTCCAGAAGCTTCGAAATCGTTCCAGCGGCTACGAACGCGGAAAGCGTTTCGATATCGGCTGCCAGGGAGCGGTCCTGGATTACTCGGGGCGACTTGTCACGGACGAGCTCATAGGCCTTCGTTGCCAGCGTGCCGGTCTTGAGCGGGGCAAGCAGGTCGATGCCCTGGCAGGCGCAGAGCAACTCGATGGCGATGGTGTGGCGCAAATTTTCTAGCATGCGCGCGAGACGGCGCGCGCCACTCATGCCCATGGAGACGTAGTCTTCCTGATTGCCGGAAGTGGAGATGGAATCGACGGAATGGGGAGTGGCCAGCGCTTTGTTTTCGCTGGTCAGCGCGGCCGCGGTCACTTGGGCGATCATGAAGCCGGAGTTGAGGCCCGGCTCGGGAGTGAGGAAAGCGGGGAGCATGCTCGTCAGAGGATTGGTCATCTGCTCGATGCGGCGTTCGGAAATGCCGCCGAGCGTGGCCAGAGCGACGGCGACCTGATCCGCGGCCATGGCCAGCGGCTGGCCGTGAAAATTTCCGCCGCTGATGATATCGCCGGCGCCATTTTCCGTGACAAAAACCAGGGGATTATCTGTGGCGCTGTTCAATTCGACGGAAGCCATTTCGCGAGCTTGCGCCAGGGAATCGCGCACCGCGCCGTGAACTTGCGGCGTGCAACGGACGCTGTAGGGATCCTGGACGCGGGGATCTTTTTCTGGCGAGCGATGGGATTCGCGAATCTGACTGCCTTCGTTCAAGTGCGCCAAGTTTCGCGCGGTGGTCGCGGCGCCGGTAAAGGCGCGAGCATGCATGATGCGCGCATCGAAGGCTCCGGGGCTGCCGCGCAGTGCATCGAGCGAAAGGGCGGCGGCGACGTCGGCGGAGTTGACGAGAATTTCCGCATCGCGAAGCGCCAGGCTTAAAAGCGCGAGCATTCCTTGCGTGCCGTTCAGCAATGAGAGACCTTCTTTTGCTTCGAGCGAAATAGGCTTGATTCCCGCGCGTCGCAGGGCTTCGCCACCTTCGAGAATTTCGCCTTTGTACGCAGCGCGGCCTTCGCCGATGACGACTTGCGCGAGGTGGGCCAGCGGCGCTAGGTCGCCGGACGCGCCGACGGAGCCTTGCGAGGGAATGAGCGGGTGGACACGCGCGTTGAGCATGGCGCAGAGCGTCTCGACAACCAGCGGGCGCACGCCGCTCAAACCTTTGGCCAGAGCGTTTGCGCGAAGGAGCATCATGGCGCGCGTTTCGGGTTCGCTGAGAGGAATGCCGACGCCGCAGGAATGCGAACGGACTAGATTGACTTGCAGGTTGCGGACTTGCTCGGGGGAGATGCGCACCGACGCCAGTTTTCCAAAACCTGTGTTGATTCCGTAGGCCACGGTTCCCGAAGCGACGAGGCGATCGACGACTTGCCGCGAAGCGTTCATGCGCTCGGCTGCGGAAGGCGAGAGTCTGACGCTTTCGCCGCGCAACGCGACGGCATAGAGTTGCTCGAACGTGAGATTGTTGCCGTTCAGTGCGTTGCCGTTCGATGTGAGGTCTGCAGCGACGCTCATCGTTCTCTCCGGTCCGGCTGCGGCGACACCACCGCATCGAAAACGCCGCGATACTTTTGTGGAAGCAATTTCGGGCGGCCATTGCTTCCGCAAATGATATGCGTCGATTCGCCGGTGGCGAGCAGGTGGCTGTCGGCGTCGCGAAAGACTTCGTAGGAAAACCTCACGACGCGGCTGCGGGTTTCCGCAATGCGCGTGCGGATGCGAAGCAACTCGTCATAACGCGCGGGTTGCTGATAGCGGCAATGAACGTCGGCGACAACGATGTGGCAGTCGTCTTCCTTTTCCATGCGTTTGTACTCGAAGCCCAAGGCGCGGAGGAATTCCACGCGGCCCACTTCGAACCACACCAGAAAGTTTGCGTGGTAGACAACGCCCATTTGGTCGGTTTCGGCGTAGCGCACACGCACTGTCGCGTCGTGATATTCGATCATGCTGATGTCCTGTGAATCCTTTGCGTCGAGGCGCTCTCGGGCGCGGATTATTCCACGTCGGTGCTCCAAACGGGTTTGCGTTTTTCGAGAAATGAGGCGAGACCTTCCTTGAAGTCCGCGGTGCAGCGGATGCGCGCGTTTTCGAGAATGGCGCGCTCGAGGTCGGCGTCCACGCTGGCCGCAGCCGCGGAAGTCAGCAGGCGCTTGGCGCGCGTCAAGCTCACGGGACTGGCGGAGATGAGCACGTCTGCCAGCTCATGCGCGCGCTCGAGCAAATGTTCGCGCGGCACGATTTCCGTGATGAGGCCAAGAGCTTTCGCTTCGGCGGCTTCGACGAGGCGGCCGGTGAGGAGAAGATCGCGCGCGTGTTTGTCGCCGATTTGGCGCGTGAGAAAAACCGAAACGATGGCAGGCAGAAATCCGATGCGCACTTCCGTGTAGCCGAATTTCGCTTCGGGAACGGCGATGGTGAAATCGCATAAGGTGGCGAGTCCGCAACCGCCGGCGAGCGCGGCTCCATTGACCGCGGCGATCAGCGGCTTCGAGAAACTCCAAATCCTGCGAAACATTTTTGCCAGACGCCGCGAATCCTCCATATTTTCCGCTGCCGATTGCGTTGCGATGGTTGCAAGCATCTCCAAATCCATTCCGGCACAAAAACATTTTCCGGCTCCGGTAAGGATGGCCACGCGAGCGTGGCTGGATTCGATGGCGTCCAGCGCGGACTGCATTTCGCTGATCATGCGCTCGGAGATGGCGTTGCGCTTCTCCGGCCGGTTAATGGTCAGAGTCGCCAGTTCGCCGCTCGTTTCCAGCGTCAGTGTTTCAAACATGGTTGCGATTCTCCTCGCTTCGGGAACGATTGGAGATCATTTTTGGACACTCTCTCACGCGCGGGTCCGTCTCGCTGAGTATGCGCTGCGCGTCGCAACGTACGTTTGCAGCATGCCCCTCCCGGCGATGGGAGGCAAGTCCTGGTGCGATTTTAATTCACTAGCGGCGCGTGTGCGTACTTAGCGCGAATTTCGTTCGTCATGCCGAGCACGCCGCCAAGTTTGGCGGAATCTATACCCGGATCGGCGCCAGCCTTTTTCAGCGCGGCGAGCACGTCTTCCGTGGCGATGTTGCCGACGAGATTGTCGCCGGCGAAAGGGCAGCCGCCGAGTCCGGTCAGAGCGCTATCGAAGCGGCGGCAACCGGCTTCGTAGGCGGCGAGGATTTTTGCTTCGGCGGTTTCCGGGCGGCTGTGCAGGTGGACACCAAGCTCGATTCCGGCGACATGGTCTTTCACTTGGCGATAGAGATCACCGACGAGTTCCGGAGAGGCGGTGCCGACGGTGTCCGCGAGCGAAACGGTGCGGACGCGAATGCCTTTCAGCCATTCGAGGGCGTCGGCGACGATTTCGGGGCCCCAGGGTTCGTCGTACGGGTTGCCAAAAGCCATGGAAATGTAGACGACGAGGTCTTTCTTGGCGGCGAGAGTTTCTTTTCGAAGTTTTTCGACGAGGAGGCGCGATTCGTTGCGGGTCATGTTGGCGTTGGCGCGACGAAAATATACGGAGATGGAATAGGGGTAGCCGATGGTTGAAACGCCGGGAGTTGCGAGTGCGCGGTCGAGGCCCTTTTCGTTGACAACGATGCCGATAATTTCGGGTGGCTCGACGTTGCCGGGAAGGGAAGCGCTGAGCTTGGCCATCACGTCTTCACTATCCGCCATCTGCTTCACATGTTTCGGTGAAACGAAGCTAACCGCATCAATGTGCTTGAATCCAGCTAGGACGAGCTGCTTGAGATACTCGGCCTTGTACTCCGTGGGGATGAAGTCCGGCAAGCCCTGCCACGCGTCTCTTGTACATTCGATCAGCTTAATTCTTTCGGTCATTCAGTGTCTTCGCTCCGTATATTCTGAAAGTTCGAAAAAAAGAGGTTCAAGAGTTAAACGTTCAAAAGTTCAAGGAAAAAGGAAGGGGGGCGGGGCTTCATCAGTTCCATCAATGCGTGTCTTCGCCAGCTTCGACGCTTACGCGAAGCGCGTGAAGCATACGAGCGAGGTCGGCGATATCTGTAAAGACCGGTTTAACCATGGCCGCGGCCGCGTATCCCAAATCGCGCGCCACCATAACCAGATATTCCGTTTCGGCGAGAGAACCTTCCGCAATATTGAGAAAGTGAGAGTACTCACGCCTTCCTGTGCGCTTTGAGCCCTCGGCGATGTTTGTTGGGATGGAAAGCGCCGCGCGACGAAGCTGAGAAATCAAACCGTAGCGCTCGACAGCAGGAAACCCGACAGTTAGGGCATAAATTCTCAGCACTAGAGCGTGGCCCCGCTGCCAAACTTTCAACTGCGTGAATCTCTGCATAGCCCCCTCCCATTTTCCTTTTTGAACTCTTGAACCTTGAACTCTTGGACTTCGTCAAGTTTGTAGGACGCCGGTTTTGAATTCGCGGATGTCGGGATTTAGCGCGGCGGCTTCGAGGGCGCTGATGAGGGCGTCGCGGGTGTGGGCGGGATCGATGATGGCGTCAACCCAGAGGCGCGCGGCGGCGTAGCGCGGGTCGGTTTGGTGCTCGTAGGTGGCTTTCACGGTTTCGAGCATTTCCTTGCGGGCTTTTTCGTCGACTTTTTTGCCTTCGCGTTCTAGCTGCTTCAGTTTGATTTCGGCGAGCGTGTTGGCTGCGGCGTCGCCGCTCATTACCGCGAATTTTGCGGTGGGCCAGGCGAACATAAAACGTGGATCATAGGCTTTGCCGCACATGGCGTAATTTCCGGCGCCGAAGCTGCCGCCGCAAATCACCGTGATTTTTGGGACGACGCTGTTGGCGACGGCGTTCACCATTTTTGCGCCAGCGCGGATGATGCCGCTCCACTCGGCGTCTTTGCCGACCATGAAGCCGTTTACGTCGTGCAAAAAAATCAGCGGAATGCGATTCTGATTGCAATCGAGGATAAAGCGCGCGGCTTTTTCCGCGGATTCGGTATAGATCACGCCGCCAAATTCGATGCGCTTTTGATCCGAGCCGCGCGCCGTGGTTTGCACGTGTTTCTTCTGGTTGGCGACGATCCCCACAGCCCAGCCGCCGATGCGCGCGTAGCCGCAAAGGACTGTTTCGCCGTATTCGGCGCGGTATTCCTCGAATTCGCTGGCGTCCACAATGCGGGCAATGATTTCGCGCATGTCGTATTGCTTGGCGGGATCGCTCGAGAAAATTCCGTAAATCTCTTCGCCGGGATAGAGCGGCTCACGCGACGCAACGTGGCTGAAGGGCGAAGGATTTGCCGCGCCCATTTTATCGGCAAGCGCACGAATTCTGGCGATGCACGCTTCATCGTCCGGCTCGCGGAAATCCACCGTGCCGCTGATCTGCGAATGCATTTTCGCGCCGCCCAAATCTTCGGCGGAAGTTACCTGGCCGATGGCCGCCTGCACTAGCGCGGGCCCGGCCAAAAATAATCCGGAGCCTTCCGTCATCAGAATGTGGTCGCACATCAGCGGCAAATACGCTCCGCCAGCGACACACATCCCCATGATGGCGGCCAGTTGAGGAATGCCCATTGCGCTCATCACCGCATTGTTGCGAAAGACGCGGCCGAAATCGTCGGTATCGGGGAAGACATCTTCCTGCAGCGGCAAGAAAACGCCCGCGGAATCGACCAGGTAGATTGTGGGGATATGATTTTCTATGGCGATATTCTGTGCGCGGATGACTTTTTTCGCCGTCATCGGGAAAAAGGCGCCGGCTTTCACGGTCGCGTCATTCGCGATGAGCATGAACATTCGCCCGCAGACTTTCGCAAGCCCGGTGACTGTTCCAGCGCAAGGCGCGCCGCCCCATTCCTGGTACATTTCGTACGCGGCGTAAGTCCCCAGCTCGAACAGTTGCGAGCCGGGATCGATTAGTTTCGCGATACGCTCCCGCGCCGTGAGGCGGCCTTTTTTGTGTTGCGAGTCAATGGCTTTCGCCCCGCCGCCCTGGCGAATGTGTTCTTCTTCGTTTTTGATTTTAGTGAGGAGATCAATCAACAAACGGTGGTTTTTTTCGAAGTTGGGCGACTTCGCGTTCACACTGGTTTTCAGAACGGACGCAGCCACTCGCGGCCCTCGCACTGGATTCACAAAGGCGCGCCGGAGCATCGCCGCGCGCCAATAGAAACAGTATACGGTCCGCTGCAATTTTCCGCGAGCCATCCGCACAAGAGGTGTTCATTGACGCCGGCGTTGGGGCTGTCTACAATTCGTGGCTACAGTGCTATGAAGGCACTGAGTCTATTTGCTGGAGGCGCCTGTGAATACCTCAGTCGAAGTTCTCACGGGCGGGTGTGTCTCCGGCGAGCCGCGATTTAATCGGTCGAATTAGCCGAAAGATCCTCCTGCTCCTCGTTTCCACCCACAGTTGAATCACTGCTTTCGCTATACGACTTCTCCAGTCGCCCCAGCGAACGCACTACCGCACTGCCTCGTCGGAATGATCCGGCCGGCAGGCGCTGGCTTACGCCAGAGCAACGGGAGAGTCTGAACATGTTAATCAGAGATTTAGGTTGGGACGCGTATTTTGAAGCGCTCTGGAAGGAACGTGCCCGCGAGAACTGCGTTCCGGCGCGCGTCGTATCGCAGCAACGCGGAATGTGGCGCGTCGCTGGTGATTTCAGCGAGCGCTGGGCAGAGGCTTCGGGAAGTCTTCGGAAAGAATCTGAAACGGGCGGGGATTGGCCGGCGGTTGGCGACTGGGTGGCAGCCGAAATACATGAAAGCCAGGCGCACGCAATCCTTCAGCACGTTTTGCCGCGGCGCAGCCGTTTCGCGCGCAAAGCGGCCGGTAAACAGATTGCCGAGCAAGTGATCGTGTCCAATATCGACGTCGCCCTGATCGTGGCGGCGCTCGATGGAGATTTCAACGTGAGGCGCATCGAACGCAATATAACGCAATGCTGGGAATCGGGTGCGCGCCCGGCAATCGTTTTGAACAAAGCGGACGTGTGCACGGAACCGCGCGAACGCCTGGGGGAAGTGGAGAGAATTGCCTTGGGTGTTCCTATTTTTCTCATTAGCGCAAACACCGGCCAAGGCATGGCGGAGTTGGAGGCGCAATTCTCGAGGGGACAAACAATTGTGCTTCTGGGATCTTCGGGAGTGGGGAAGTCGACTCTGATCAATCGTTTGTTGAACGCCGAGCGCCAGGCTACGCATCCCGTGCGGGAAAATGACAGCCGCGGGCGGCACACCACCACATCTCGCCAGCTATTTCTGCTGCCGGACGGGGCCATGCTCATCGATACGCCCGGTTTGCGTGAACTTCAATTGTGGAACGCGGCTGCGGGATTGGCGCAAACATTTGCGGACATCGATGAACTTGCCTCACAATGTAGATTCCGCGATTGCAATCACCAGAACGAACCTGGGTGCGCCCTCCAGGCGGCGCTTGCTTCCGGGACGCTCGACGAAGATCGCTGGGAGAACTGGCGCAAACTGCGGCGAGAGCAGGAGTTCCTCTTACGAAAAATGGATCCCGAAATCCGGCAAGCTGAAAAGAAGCGTGTTAAAGTTATAATGCGTCAAGTGAGGGATAAGTACCAACAACGGGACAAAGGGAAGAACTAAGACCAATCATGCGACAGTTATCTCTAAACCTGGAGCTGGCTCGCCGAGTGGAATTAGCCGAAGCGCAAGCCGCCGTGGAATGCGCCGAGGCCCTCGAGCGATTTCGTCCTGGAAGCGGCGCGGCGGTCCGGCGTGTTGCGGGGGGATTCGCCGTTTATTGCGGCAAGAATTCGCCCATCACGCAGGCCGTGGGGATGGGCCTCGATGGGCCGGTCAGCGGAGAAGAATTTGACCGGCTTGAGGAATTCTACCGCAGCCGCGAAGAAGCCGTGCGCGTCGAAACGTGTCCGCTGGCCGATCCTTCCTTCGTCGAACAGTTCGCGCAGCGCGGCTATCGCGTCACCGAATTCTCAAATGTCATGGCCAGGCTTGTAAGCGCGCAGGAGACCTGTCCCGAACCCCCGGAGGGTGTCACCATCGAAAAAGCGGGCAAGGATCAGATCGATACCTGGGTGCAGACAGTCTCTCAGGGATTTGCCGAGCCGTTTCCGGTGTCGCAGGAAATTCTTGAAGTCATGAAAATGTTCGCGCTGGCGCCCAAGACGGAATGTTATCTCGCGCGAGTGGACGGAAAAATTGCAGGCGGAGGCACGCTGACGTTGCACGATGGGGTCGCGGGCTTGTTTGGCGCAAGCACGCTGCCCGTGGCGCGGAAGCGCGGCGTGCAGACGGCGCTTTTGCAGAGGCGGCTGACGCGCGCGTCGGAAGCGGGGAGCGACCTTGCCGTCAGCTTGGCTCAGCCGGGCAGCGTCTCGCAAAGAAATATCGTGCGGCAAGGCTTTCGCGTGCTCTACACGCGCGTGAAATTCGAGAAAGCGTTCAAGTAAGCGGCGGAGGCGTGCTAGCGGCCCACGCGCTTGTGGATGAACTCGACGATGTCTTGCGTCGAGGTGCCGGGCAGAAAAATTTCCGCGATGCCCGATTCTTTCATGGCGGGGATATCCGCTTCCGGAATGATCCCTCCAACAAGTACTGTGACGTCCTGCATGCCCTTTTCGTGCAGCAGGTTCATGAGCTGCGGGCAAATGGTGTTGTGGGCTCCGGAGAGGATCGAGAGGCCGATGACGTCGACGTCCTCCTGGACGGCGGCGGTGGCGATCATCTCGGGAGTCTGGCGCAGGCCGGTGTAGATCACTTCCATGCCGGCGTCGCGCAGGGCCCGCGCAATAATTTTGGCGCCGCGGTCATGGCCATCCAGCCCCGGCTTCGCGATCAGCACGCGTATTTTCTTTTCGGGCATGGGGTAATCTCAACCTCCCTCTTTTGGTCGTGTTTCTTCCGAGCTTTCTTCAACGTTCACCGGGGACTCTCTGCGTGACTCTGCTACGCTCTGCGCCTCTGCGTTATCATTTTCTTTGTAGTGCCAAACGTAACGGCGTATTCCATCTTTAAGAACCGGGACGTTAAAATTGATCAGAAGTCCGATGGGAGATCGCGACAGACGGAGGTAGGTAAGCATCACAGTTTCGTGAATGGGTGCAATGGCGTCTATGGACTTGATTTCAACGACGACACGTTTCCCTGCCAGAAAATCCAGACGATATCCGCATTCCAGTTTAAGGTCCCTATAAACCAAGGGGACAGGTTTTTGCCGTTCAAATGGAATACCACGCAAGGAAAAACTCCTTGGCGAGGCACTCTTCGTAGACGGCCTCGAGCAATCCTGGACCAAGTACGCGATGAATATCGATCGCAGCACCAATCACGGCATGAGTTAGTTCAAGGTCGCGCATGAAGCAAAAGAGCAGACAAAAGATAACGCAGAGACGCAGAGTACGCAAAGGTTCGCAGAGAGTCCTGTGGCTTACTGTGATGGGATATCAGGCAGCGTTGCAGCGAGGGGATCACAGAGGGCACAGAGAAGAGCTAGGTGATGGCGACTTCTTCGTAGGCGCCGAAGACTTCGCGCAGGGCGTCGCAGACTTCGCCTACGGTGGCGTAGGCCTTCACGGCGTCGAAGAGGAACGGCATGAGGTTGTCGGTGCCTTCGGCGGCTTTGCGCAGCGCTTGCAGGCGCCGATCGACTTCGGCTTTCGAGCGGTCTTCGCGCAGCTTGCGCAACCGCTCGGCCTGGCGCCGCGCGACGCTCTCATCGATTTGCAAGGTGTCGAGCGGCTTTTCCGCTGCCACGTAATCGTTGACGCCGACCACGATTTTTTCTTTTTTATCGACGGCTACCTGATAGCGGTAAGAAGCCTCGGCGATCTCGCGCTGCGGGTAACTCCGTTCGATGGCCGCGACCATGCCGCCCATCGCGTCGATCTTTTCGATGTAGTCCCACGCGCCGCGCTCGACTTCGTTCGTCAGCGTCTCGACAAAATACGAACCGCCCAGGGGGTCGACTGTGTTCGTAACGCCCGTTTCGTGCGCGATGATCTGCTGGGTGCGCAACGCCAGGGTAGCCGCGAACTCCGTCGGCAGCGCCCAAGCTTCGTCCAGCGAATTGGTGTGCAAAGACTGCGTGCCGCCGAGTACGGCGGCCAGCGCTTGAATGGCCGTGCGCACCACGTTGTTGTAAGGCTGCTGCGCCGTCAGCGAGCAACCGGCGGTCTGCGAGTGGAAGCGCAGCGCCCAGGAGCGCGGGCTCTTCGCGCCGTAGCGCTCAACCATGGCCTTATGCCAGATGCGCCGGGCCGCGCGGTACTTGGCGATCTCCTCGAAGAAATCGTTATGCGCATTGAAAAAGAAAGAAAGCTGCGGGACGAATTGGTCCACGTCCAGCCCGCGGCGCAGGCCCCATTCGACGTATTCCATGCCGTCGCGCAGGGTGAAGGCCAATTCCTGGATAGCCGTCGAGCCCGCTTCGCGAATGTGGTAGCCGCTGATGGAGATGGTGTTGAACTTCGGCGTGTTTTTTACGCCGAATTCAAATGTGTCGATCACCAGCCGCATCGAGGGTTCCGGCGGATAGATATATTCTTTTTGCGCGATGTATTCCTTCAGGATGTCGTTCTGCAAAGTTCCTGAAATTTTCTTCCAATCCGCGCCTTGCTTTTCCGCCACGGCGAGGTACATCGCCCAGATCACCGCCGCGGGCGAATTGATGGTCATGGAAGTCGTGACGTCGGCGAGCGGAATCTTGTCGAAGAGCACTTCCATATCGGCAAGGGAACTGATGGCGACGCCGCACTTGCCGACTTCGCCTTCGGAGAGCGGATGATCCGAGTCGTAACCCATCAAGGTGGGAAGATCGAAGGCCGTGGAAAGGCCCGTCTGGCCTTGCGCGAGCAAGTAGCGAAAGCGCGCGTTCGTGTCTTCCGCTGTGCCGAAGCCGGCAAACTGGCGCATCGTCCAGAGACGCCCGCGATGCATGGTGGAATGAATGCCGCGCGTGTAGGGAGGCTCGCCGGGGAAGCCGAGGTCGCGGGTCGCATCCCAACCCGCGAGATCAGCGGGAGTATAAAGACGCCGGATCGGGTAACCAGAGATCGTCGTAAACTCCGTTTGGCGCTCGGGATTTTTTTCTAAGGCGGGCTGCAGCGTGTGTGCTTCCCACGTGCGTTCCTGCTCGGAAGGCTCGCGCTCGATAGTTGGAACGTCGGCGGAGGCAAGCGTTGAAGCGGCGCCTTTGGCCTTTTCGTTCATGATCGAACGCTCCCGATTCGCGCCCATCCGAACAAACTGTCCGGACAAGCGCGCAAATCCATGCTATGCGAAAGCGAAAATCCGAGCAAGGGCGCGAGCCACGAGAGTCAGCACTCAAGAATAATGAGGCCGGAGCGACGAACTTCCGCTCCAGCCTCGCGCATGCTAGTGCTTGTTCTCGCCATCTGGAAGATCTCGGAAAAGATCTTCCGTGCCAACCACTTTTCCGTGGAGTGTTCCGGGGATTAGGGTGGCGCGCTCGACTTCGCCGGATTCAGCATCGGCGATCGTCACGTGATTAACCTCCAGCGTGCGGCCCACTGCCCGCTCGTAGCTGGCTTTGGCTTCCTCGAGGTTGGCTAGGGCGCGGATTTCGTTGCCTTCGGCGAGGGTCAGGTCGCGTTGCGTCTGAATCACCGTGTAAACGGTGGAAGCGCCAAGTTGGTATTTCTTCTGCTCGGCATCAAAGGTCTCCTTCTGCAACTGGCGAGCCTTGCTGGCGGCCGCGACTTGCGCACGATCCTGCGTCAGCGCGATATACGCGTTGCGCACGTCCAGGAGCGCCGCATTTCTCAACTGGTGCACCTGGGTTTCCAATTGCCGCTGCGCCAGAAGCGCGCGAGCGTGATAGGCCTGGGCCGAGCGGTTGCGCAGAGGGAGAGTCAAGGTCAACTCACCGGCATAGGTCGGGAAATCATTGTGAAAGATCTGGCTTTGCGCCGTGGTAAAGCCCTGCTGTATCGTGCCGGTTATAGGCGCCGTTGTCGCGGATTCGAAGATAGGCGCTCCATTCACCAGGACGGGTGCTCCGGTTGCATCGACGATGGGCACGCCGCTACTCACGAGTGTGGGTGCGCCAAGAATCGATGAATTACCCGCCAAGCTTGTCGCGGCATAATAGCCGCTTATCGCGAGCGATGGCAGCAGGGCATTGCGGGTCGCTTGGACGTCGATCTCGGCGTTCTTTTCGTTGTAAATCTGTTCCTGAAGATCGGGCCTCTTCGCAAAGGCTTCCTTGATCGAATCCTCAAAGTTTGCCGTCTCAATGGTCGCAGGCGGTGCTGGCTGATCTGTGGGAATGATTTCGATGTTTATGATGTTGGGCGCCAGGGGATCCTTGGAAATATAGTTTTTAAGGGTTTGTTCGTCCTGGAGCTGAGCCGTCTGCGCGAAGATCAAGTTTTGCGTGTCGGTGGCCAGCTCGGATTCTGACCGCGTCACATCGAGAGGGGCAAGGCTGCCAATTTCCAACTGCTTCTTGTTGTCTTCGTAAAGCTGTTTCGCCACGTCGACGGCTTGTTGATTGACGGTGACGTTCTCCCGGGCATAGACCAATTCCCAGTAGGCGTCGATCGTGTTCGTAATGGTGGTGATGGCCTGCTGCGCGAACGCCCAATCAGCAATTTTGCGGTCGTTTTTGGCGATGCGGATATTGCGCGTGCCCGTTGCAAGACCATAGCCGTTCAGCAAAGGCTGTGTAATGGAAACCGAAAGAGTGGACTGCACATAAGGATTGAGAAAGTTGGCACCCGCCGTGGAACTGCTTCGCGTATTGTCCCAGGCCGCCGTAATGTTGGTTCCGGTCTCGAAGGTCTGCGAATACGAATTGTTGAATATAAAGGAGTGGGAAAGAATCGCCGCGACACTCGACGATCCGGTTCCGGCTCCCGTAGTAAACGGGTTGTTGATCGGCGTCGAAACGGAGACGACCTCCGTGGTGTTGGTGATAATCGGATCGAAGGTCGGATAGTAGAATACGAACGGATTGATGAGCGCCGAGGAGCCGGAGATCGACGCCCCCGGCGTGCCAAAGCTCGTGCTTCCGGCGTAGGCGTTCAGGAGTCCGGCATCGGCCATCCAGGGATAATAGCGCTGCACCGCGATGTCCAAACTGTTTTCGAGCGCCAGCTCCACCGCGTCCTGCAGGCTAATCTCGAGCTTGCCGTTCTGGATAAGCTGATCGAGCCGCGGCGAATTCGTCAGCACCGGCTTTTCGATGTGCATCGACCGATACGGCCTAAAAATGTTGGGGAATTCACTCGGGCCGTGCGAATAATCGTGCAAGCCAAGGCCCAGCGAAGAGACCGGTGCGATGGACGAGCTGCTAGCCGCCGGAGCCGCGGGTGCGGGGTTCGCCGGCGGGTTCTGGTCCTGGCTCTGCGCGAAAACCGGGGTGAATGGGGCCCCGGCCAACAGACTCGCCAAAGTGAGAGCGAGCAGAGATCGAAACCCTTGCGAAGCTGCCCTGGCAACCTTCGCGCTCAAAATGGACCGCTTCAAGGTCCCCCACACTGTCTTAATCATCATCTTTATCCCTCAAGATTCTGTCCCAGCGGGACGTGTTTATTTTGACCTAACTCTGTAAAACGCTCGAACTATGGCTTTTGTTTCATTTGCAGGCTGGATTTGGAGCCACGCGGTGCCATAAACCCTGCGCCGTGAGTCAGAAACACGCCCGCGTTAGGCGCAACGAGAATAAAGGACCCGGAAGAACAAGACAAGGATTTGGCATGGTGGGGCAAAAAGCAGCGAAAAACGGCGCCCCAGGGATCTTTCCGAAATATGACTTGGAATCGAAAAGGGGGCGCTAGCGCGCGGCAGTGAATCGCCGGTGGGCCGGAAATCCTGTCCAGTGCGGCCGGGACGAATCAGGAAGGAATTGCGCCAAAGAAAAGAGAGGCCGCGCTGACAGAGCAGCGAGCGCGGCCTTGGCTGGCGGTTAGCGCATATTGCCGTCTCGGAAGAGGTCTTCCGTGCCGACCACTTTTCCGTGAAGCGTTCCCGGAATCAAAGTCGGGCGTTCCACCTCGCCAGTCTTCGCGTCGGCAATGGTCACGCGATTCACTTCCAGGGTGCGCCCCAGCGCGCGTTCGTAGTTGGCTTTTGCCTCTTGAAGGTTGGCGAGCGCGCGCAGCTCCGTGCCCTGCGCCGTGATGAGGTCGCGCTGCGTCAGAATCACGTTGTACACCGTGGACGCACCGAGCCTGTATTTCTTCTGCTCGTCTTCGAAGGTAAGCTGTTCGAGTTCCCGGGCTTTGCTGGCGGCCTCGACCTGGGCGCGGTCCTGGGTGAGCGCAATGTACGTGTTGCGGACGTCCAAAATCGCCGCGTTCTTCAGTTGCCGTATCGTGGCCTTTTCTTCCCGTTCGCTCAAAATGGAGCGCGCGCTGTCCGCCTGAGCGGAGCGGTTGCGCAGGGGAAGATTCAAGGTCAACTGGCCGGTAAAAGTCGGATACCGGCTATGAAAAATTTGGCTTTGCGCGTTGGTAAAGCCCTGCTGATTCGTGCCCGTAACTGTCGGGCTCGATTCCGGCTCATAAATCGGCACTCCGTTAACGCTGACCGGATTGCCGTTTGCATCCAGGATCGGCAGTAGGAGATCGGGGGAAAGACCGGGGGTGCCGATGGGAGAATTACCTGCCAGCCCCACGGCGCTGTATTCCGCGCTGAGCGTGAGTTCCGGACGAAGCGCATTGCTCGTGGCCTTCACATCGATATCGGCGTTCTTCAAGTTATAAATTTGCTGCTGAAGCTCCGGCCGCTTCGCAAAAGCTTCCTGAATGGCGTCCTCGAAGGTCGGCGCTTCCACGGCCGTCGGCTGCGTCGGCTGATCCGTCGGAATGATCTCGACATTCACAAGGTTGGGAGCCATGGGGTCCTTCGAGATGGCATTCTTGAGGATCTGCTCGTCTTGGAGCTGCACCGTCTGCGCGACGATGAGATTCTGCCGGTCCGTGGCCAGCTCGGATTCCGCCTGCGTCACGTCGAGAGGCGACATTGTTCCCGCTCCAAGCTGTTTTTTGTTGTCGCTGTAGAGCTTCCCGGAAACGGTGACGGCCTGCTCCTCGACTTTGACGTTCGCTCGCGCATACACCAGCTCCCAATAAGCCGTGATGGTATTCGTGATGGTCGTGATGGCTTGCTGTGCGAACGCCCAATCCGCGATTTTTCGGTTGTTCTGCGCAATCAGAATATTCCGCCGGTTCACGGAGCGTCCGAATCCGCTCAGCAATTGCTGCGAGAATCCTATTGTCAATGTGGATTCGACGGCGGGATTGAAAAAGTTCTCGATCGAAGTTGAACTGCTCCTCGTGTTGTCCCAGCTCGCGAATACGTTCGTCCCGGTCTGGAATCCCTGCGTGAATTGCGTGTCGAACTGCGTGCTATGCGTCGACAAATCCGTAATCCCGGCCGTGCCTGTCCCGGAGATAAACGGGTTGTTGACCGGCGTCTGCGCGCTATTCACGGACACCGTGCCCGAGAGCAGGGGATCAAACGAAAAGATAGGAAGATTGGCTGTGGAAGAGCCGAGCAAGGCGCCCGCGGTCGAAGCGCCGGCCCCGCCGGACTTGGCTTTCAATATCGAAGTATCGGCGAGCCACGGCGCATAACGTTCCACCGTGATGTCCATGCTGTTTTCGAGCGCGAGTTCCACCGCGTCCTGCAAGCTGAGCTCGAGCTTGCCGTCGTGGATCAATTGATCGAGGCGCGGCGAGTTGGTGACTTCGGGCTCGCCCACGTGGATCGGTTTATAAATCCCCAGAAAGTTGGGGAACACTTTAGGGCCGTTGGTGAAATCGTATTTCGCCAGCCCCAGCGAACTGACAGGCGGAATGGAGGAACTCTGCGCCGCACTGGTTGCCGTCGGGACAGGGTTTGACGGCGGATTTTGTGCGGAGCTCTGGGCGAAAACGGGCGTGATCGGACCGAGGCCCGTCAGCGCCGCCAAAATGAACGCAACCAGAGGCCGGACTGCCCAGAAACTGGGCTGCCTTTTCTCCGCAAAGAAAATGGACCGCTTCGCCTTCGCCAAAGCAACGATCGATTTCGCGGTCGCATATAGAGTCGTCATAGCCATTATTTCCTCGAGATTCTGTCCCATTGGGACGCATTTATCTGCAACTGACAGTGTGGAACGTGCACTGAACACAGGTTGTTACACTTAGTTGGCCGGTTTCTTGCCGCACGGTAGGAAAACTCCGGGTGCGTGGCCGGGAGATAAGGTTTTTCAGGCACATCCTTCACAATTTGACCCACAATGCGGTCAAAAGGTCACGCCACAGCCCGGAAACTTACTCCGCAGTCTAGCAGGGGCTACTTTCCTTGACAATGCGCCAAGGCGCGGCTAGGCTGCTCAAGATTCGATGTTTAGGTCTAATTTCTGGTGCGCCGAAAACGATGCTGCCTCGAGATGAATTGCTGCGCATATTTGAATCCGCCGGCGCCATCCGGCACGGCCACTTTGAGCTGTCCAGCGGCCTGCATAGCGGAATGTATGTGCAATGCGCTCTCGTCCTGCAATACCCCCGATTCGCCGAAAAGCTCGGCCAGGCGCTGGCTTCGCTTTTTTCCGACGCCGTGATTGGAGCCGTCGTTTCGCCCGCTCTGGGAGGCGTGGTCATTGGCCAGGAAGTCGCGCGCGCGTTGCCCGAACCGAAGGGTTCCGTGGGCAGGGGAGTACCGGCGATTTTCGTCGAGCGCGACGCCAGCGGCACGCTTACCCTACGCCGCGGCTTCTCGCTTCAGCCCGATCAACACATTCTTGTCATCGAAGACGTTTGGACCACCGGCGGCTCGACGCTCGAAACCATTCAGGTTGTGGAAGAAGCCGGGGGTCGCGTGGTCGCAGCGGGCGCTCTGATTGACCGCAGCGGCGGCAAAATCGAATTTCCGGTCGAGTCGCAAGCCCTGCTCGATCTTCCCATCGCCAGCTACGAACCGGAGGATTGTCCCTTGTGCCGCGAGGGCGGCGCGGCCGTCAAGCCCGGCAGCCGCTTCGTGCGCTCCGCCCCGTGACGCGCCTAAAGCCCTTGCGAAATACCGCCCGTCTTTTGAAAATGGCTCACTGAAAACAGGATTCCTTCCCTCCATGCGCCATTTCAAACTCACCATCGCCTACGACGGCACCGACTTTCACGGATGGCAGATTCAGTCATCCGATAAGCCAACCATCCAGGGCGAAATCTCCAACGTGCTGCGCCGCCTGACGCAAGAAAATATCCAACTCCATGGCGCGGGGCGCACCGACGCGGGCGTTCACGCGCTCGGTCAGGTCGCTAGTTTTCGCACTCAATCCGCTCTCTCCGCCGCCGAATTCCAACGCGCTCTAAACGCTCTGCTTCCGCCGACGATTCGCATCGTCTGTGCCGAGGAAGTCGGCCCCGATTTTCACGCGCGCTGGTCGGCGCTAGGAAAAATCTATCGCTATCGCTTGTATCGCGGCAAAGTCGTTCCGCCCGCCGTCTGGCGCTACGTCCTGCATTATCCTTTCCCGCTCGACGAAGACGCCATGCGCATCGCCGCCTCCCGCTTCGTCGGCCCGCACGATTTCGCTTCTTTCGCGGCCTCCACCGGTTCCGAGGACGACGACAAAGAGCGCTCCACAGTGCGCGAAATCTACGCGAGCGAACTCGTCCGCAGCGAAGATGGCGAAGAACTCGTCTACACCGTGCGCGGCCGCTCCTTCTTGCGCTACATGGTCCGCAAAATGGTCGGCACGCTGCTCGACGTCGGCCGCGGCAAGCTCGTCCCCGACGATATTCTCCGCCTCTATCAACTTCGCGATCGTGCCAAGTCCGGCCCCACCGTCCCCCCGCAGGGCCTCTGCATGGTTGAAGTCATGCACGACGAAGCCTGGCGCGTCGGCCAGCCATAGAATCGTGGCCCCTCTCGGTACGCGGTGTCAGCACTTTGAGTCGATTCGGTCCGGATTGAGCTAGAATCGCGATATGGCAGCCACGGCCATTCCCGTCGACACGATTCCCTCGATTGACCCGGCTACGGGAAAAATCCTCGCACAGTTTGAGCAAACACCTCCGGCCACGCTGCCTGAAATCTTGTCGCGCGCGCGCGCCGCGCAGTCCCTGTGGGCCGCGGCGCCCGTCGAGAAGCGCTGCGCGCAGTTGCGGATTTTGCGCGAGCGCATCATGACGTCTCGCGATGAGTTGGCCGACGCCGTCGTTGCGGAGTCCGGCAAGCCGCGCGCCGAGGCGCTCTTCGCGGATCTTTTTGTCGCGCTGGATAGTGCGCATTATTTTTCGAAGTACGGACCGCGCCTGCTGCGTCCCGAGCGCGTTCCCCATCACAGCACTGCCGCGAAGGCGAAATCCGGCCGCCTCATCTATGAACCAGTCGGCGTGATTGGCATCATCAGCTCCTGGAACTATCCTCTCGCCATTCCGTTGAGCCAGATCATTCCCGCCGTTGCCGCGGGCAACGCCGTCGTCTGCAAGACCAGCGATTTCACGCCGCAATGCGGCGCGCTGATCGAAAAGCTTTTCGCCCAAGCAGGCTTCCCCAAAAATCTAGTCACTGTCATTCAGGGCGGCGGCGAAGTCGGCCAGGCATTGATTGACGCCGCGCCGGATAAAATCATGATCACTGGAAGCGTCGCTACGGGCCGCCGCGTCGCCGAAGCCTGCGCCAAAAAATTGATTCCCAGCGTTCTCGAACTCGGCGGCAAAGACGCCATGCTCGTTCTCGCTGACGCGCATCTCGATGTCGCTTCCAGCGCCGCCGTCTGGGGAAGTTACACGAATTGCGGCCAGGTTTGCCTCTCCGTCGAACGCCTTTTCGTGGAACAAGCCATCGAGGAAAAATTTCTGGCGCTCTGCGTCGCGAAAACTCAAAAGCTGCGTTTGGGGCCCGGTTGCGATCCAGATACCGATGTCGGCCCGCTGATTCGCCCGCATCATGTAGCGCGCATGAGCGATCTGCTCAGCGATGCCGTCGCGCGCGGCGCTCGTGTTCTCTGTGGCGGCAATCCGCGCCCCGATCTTGGCACCAATTTTTTCGAACCGACCGTCGTTGCAGGCGTAAATTCCTCCATGAAGCTCTTTCAAGAGGAAACCTTTGGCCCCATTCTCGCTGTTCAATCGGTGAAGGACGCCGAGGAAGCCGTTGCTCGCGCCAACGATTCCGCATTCGCGCTCGCTGCCAGCGTGTGGACTCGCGATGCAACACGCGGCCGAGCCATCGCCGCAAAACTGCGCGCTGGCGCCGTCATGATCAACGATGCCATCAGTTATTTCGCCATCGCCGAGGCGCCTCACGGCGGCTCGGGCGCCAGCGGCTGGGGACGCACGCACGGGAGAGCCGGCCTCCTCGAGATGGTGCAAACCAAATATATTGACGTAGACCGGTTGCCCAGTTTTGAAAAGCCCTGGTGGTATCGTTATGGCGCCGATCTCGAGCGTTCCGCCGCTTCGTTCTTGGGATTTGAATTCGGTGGCGGCCTCGCCGCAAAATTTCGCAATGCGCGCGGGGCGCTAAAAACCATGTTTCGCGACCACGGATTTTAGATTGTCGGCCAACCCAGACGAACTATGAGCTCAAGGCGCGAGAGAAGAAAGTAGGCGAGCCGAATGCAGCAAAACGAATGGATCTACGATTGGAATGAGGCCGCCGCGCCGCTCATCGCTCCGGGCACGCACGTCTTACTGAACGATGAAACACTCCGCGACGGCCTGCAAAATCCTTCCGTCCACGATCCCAGCATCGACGAAAAAATCGAACTCCTTCATCTGATGGAATCGCTCGGCATCGATTCGCTCAACATCGGCCTTCCAGGCGCCGGCCCCCGCGCCGTCGAGCACACCGAAGCGCTCGCGCGCGAAATCGTCACCAAGCACATGAAGATCAAGCCCAATTGCGCCGCGCGCACCATCGAAGCCGACATCCGCCCCATCGCCGAAATTTCCCAGCGCGTCGGCATGCCCATCGAAGCCGCCACGTTCCTCGGTTCGAGCCCCATCCGCCGCCTCGTCGAAGACTGGACCGTCGACCATCTTGAACGCACCACCGAACGCGCCGTGAAGTTCGCCGTCGGTCTCGGCCTTCCGGTCATGTACGTCACGGAAGACACCATCCGCACCGATCCCGACACCGTGAAGCGCCTGTACTCGACCGCGATTCGCAGCGGCGCGCGCGCGATCGTCCTCTGCGACACTGTCGGCCACGCCATTCCTAACGGCGCTTACAATCTCGTGAAATTTGTCATCGAAGAAGTCGTCAAGCCTAGGGGCGAAAAAATCCGCGTGGATTGGCACGGCCACAACGATCGAGGATTGGCCATCGCGAATTCTCTCGCCGCCATCGCGGCGGGCGCTAATTCCGTTCATGCCGCCGCCAATTCCCTCGGCGAACGCGTCGGCAACACGCCGATGGAATTAATGCTCGTCAACCTGCGGCTCATGGGCGTCATCCAGCAAGATCTTTCCGGCCTCAAGGAATACTGCGAAAAAGTCGCCAAGTACACGCACACCACAATCCCGCCCAACTATCCCGTCATTGGCCGCGACGCTTTCCGCACCGCCACCGGCGTCCACGCCGCCGCCATCATCAAAGCCTTTCACAAAGGCAACCAGTCGCTCGCCGATTCCGTCTATAGCGGTGTGCCTTCGCATCTTTTCGGACTCGAGCAAGTCATCGAAATTGGCCCCATGAGCGGCAAATCCAACGTCCTCTTCTGGCTCGAACGCCACAACATCCCCGCCGACGATTCTCTTGTCAATCGCATCTTCGACGCCGCCAAACAATCCGCTCGCGTCCTCACCGACGCCGAAATCTCCGCGCTTTGCTCCGAGGCCGCACGCCGTTGAAAATCGCACGCACGCGGAGCAAGTCAGTGAAACACTTTCTCGTTTGGGTTATCCTTTTCGCTATGCCGGTTCGCTCTTCCCTCGCCAGACAAAACCCTCGCTCCTCAACTACGGCCCAGCTGAGCGAAAACGCGCAAGTCCGTGCAGCCATGGCCTGGTTCACTCCTAATCTCGACTGGATCAACGCCCAGCAAATTCGCCTCACCGATATTCCGGCGCCGCCCTTTCAAGAAGCCGCCCGCGCCGCCGCGTTCAAAGATCTCCTCGCCTCCGCGGGACTCAACGTCCACATCGATTCCACCGGCAACGTTATCGGCGAACTCCCCGGCGTCAACGAAAACGAAGTAGTCGTTCTCTCCGCGCATCTCGACACCGTTTTTCCAGCCGGCACGGACGTCAAAGTCCGCCACGATGACGGTCGCTTGCTCGCTCCCGGCATCTCCGACAACGGCACCGGCCTCGCCGCTCTTGCCGCCATCGCTCGCGCCATTCACGACGCGCAAATCAAGCCCGAGCGCACCATTCTCTTCGTCGCCGATGTCGGCGAAGAAGGCGAAGGCAATCTTCGCGGCATTCGCGCTCTTGTCGATGCTTACCGCAGCCGTCTCAAAGCCGTGATCGTCCTCGACGGCGCCGGAACCGATTACGTCACCACCGTCGCTCTCGCTTCGCTCCGTCTCGAAGTCGCTATCACCGGCCCCGGCGGCCACAGTTGGTCGGATTTCGGCGTGCCCAATCCCATTAACGCGCTCGTCCGCGGCTCCGTCCGCTTCATCAATACCAAAGTGCCTGTTTCTCCTCGCACCACCTTTAATCTCGGTCAAATCGAGGGCGGCACTTCCGTCAATTCCATTCCTCATGAAGTCAGCCTCAAAGTCGACGTGCGCTCGGAAAATCCTGCCGAACTCACCCGCCTCGAATCCGCTCTCCGCGATTGCATCGCCGCCGGCGTTCGCGACGAAATGGAATCTTCCCGCGATCACTCCCGCGGCGGCCTCGAGTGGAAGGTCCAAATCCTCGGCAGCCGGCCCGGTGGCGAATTGGCGGCAAACTCCCCGCTTCTTGCTTCTTTGCGCGCCGCGGATGCTATCGTGGAAAACGAATCAAGGATCGAGCGCTCGTCCACCGATGCCAATATCCCTCTTTCTCTGGGCATCGACGCGATTTCGATTGGCGCTGGAGGCGTCGGCGGTGGCGCGCACTCGCTCCTGGAATGGTATGAACCTGAGGGCCGTGAGATCGGTTTGAAGCGCGCCCTGCTTACCCTGCTCGGAGTCGCAGGCGTGGCGCCGGAGAAAAGTCGATGAGGATGCGCGCAACCAGCGTGCTTTATTTGTCGGGGATTGTTCTTTTAAGTTTTTGCGCTGGAGCATTCGCTCTTCGCGCAAGGTCACGCTCGCCGCAGGCCGCCCCGGCTCAGCCTCACACCGTCGTTTATCTCCACGGCCGCATTTACACCAATGATCCCGCCAACCCCTGGGCCGAAGCCATGGCCATTCGCGATGGCAAGATTCGCTGCGTTGGCAGGCTCGATTACGTCCTTCTCGAATGTGGCGCAAATGATCCCACTGCAGAAACCATCCATCTCCACGGCAAATTTGTCATGCCCGGTTTCAACGACGCCCACGTCCACCTCGGCCACGCCGGCGCGGACTTGCTCTCTGTTCGTCTGAATGGCGTAGCCAGCATCGCGGATCTGCAGAAGCTCGTCGCCGATGCCGTTTCCCATCATCAAGAGGGCGAGTGGATTGTCGGCAGCGGCTGGGATCACACGCTCTGGCCCGATAAAAAATTCCCAACAAAAGAAGAACTCGACGCCGTCTCGCCCAAGAATCCCGTCTTCCTCACGCATATCTCCGGCCACGTCGCCGTCGCCAATTCGCTCGCTCTGCGCCACGGCGAAATCACCAAGGACATTCCGAACCCACCCGGCGGTGTAATCGAGCGCGACGCCAACGGCGAACCCACCGGCATGCTCGAAGAAGATTCCGCCATGAGCCTCGTCTCCGATCGTATTCCCGATCTGAAGATCGATCAGCGGCGCCGCGGCATTCTAATGGCCTTCGCTGATGCCGCAAAAAATGGCGTGACCTCCGCTCAGGATTTTTCCGATTGGGAGGACTACCTCGTTTACGTCCAATTAAAGCAGGAAGGCAAGCTCACTCTGCGCATCACCGAATGGCTTCCTTTCATTGATTCCATGGACCAGTTGGAAAACATGCGCGCGCAAGGCGGCACCACCGACCCCTGGCTCCGCACCGGCCCGGTCAAGGGTTTTCTCGACGGCGCTCTGGGTTCTCGCACCGCCGCCATGCTCGCTCCCTATTCCGATGATCCTTCCACCAGCGGCATCCTAACCAACGATCCCGATAAGTTCCGCGCCATGGCTATCGAGCGCGACCGCGCCGGTTTTCAGATTAATTTTCACGCCATCGGCGACAAAGCCAACCGCGAAGCTCTCGATATTTTCGAAGCCGTCCTCAAAACCAACGGTCCCCGCGACCGCCGCGACCGCGTCGAACACGCGCAAGTCCTCGCTCCCGAAGATTTGCCGCGTTTCGCGCAGCTCAACGTGATCGCCTCCATGCAGCCTTCCCATGAAACCACCGACATGCGCTGGGCCGAACAGCGCCTCGGCCCCGAACGCTCCAAGGGCGCCTACGCTTGGGCATCCTTATTAGAGAGCGGCGCGCATCTTGCCTTCGGCACCGATTACGATGTCGAGCCTATCAATCCCATGCGCGGGCTCTACGCCTGCGTCACGCGAGAACTCCCCGAAGGCGGCCCGGTAGGTGGGTGGGAGCCCCAAGAAAAAATCTCATTGCAAGACTGCATCCGCGCCTACACCACCGGCTCCGCCTACGCGCAATTCGACGAAGGGAAGAAGGGCGAGCTCAAAGTCGGGGAATACGCCGACTTCATCATCCTCTCCGACGACATCACCAAGATTCCCCCCAAGCAATACGCCAAAGTCACCGTTCTCCGCACCGTCGTCGGCGGCCGCACCGTCTATTCTCAAGATGACAGTTCGCTTCCCTAGTAGTTCTGGTTCCGCTGATTTCGTTTTGCGTTTGTCTTGATTTCCTGAAGTTTCTTCCCGCGAGGCGCACCAGCAATTTACTCTTCCAGGTTCGCAGCCGGCGTTCTTCGCTCATTCCATTTGAGCGGCCAATTCGCGCCAACTCAAGGCTCGCGAACGTTTACGACCCGATCGCCGGCTACTTCGTGAAGCTCCTGCAGTTGCCCGCTCGACCAACGAATCTCAATGAGCTTGGCGACTGACTCCTTGCCCAAACCAAAGCGTACCAGCGGCTCGCTTGAAGAAGCGTAGCCCACGCTCGTTGTGCAGTGGTTATATAGTTTGCGCCCGCTCGGTAAGGTTACGGCCATGCGAGAGCCAATTCCGTCGCGATTGCTGCGCGTGCCAGTCAGTTTCAGCGCCAACCAGTGCCCAGGATTTGCCGTAACATTCCGGAACAGCCGCGCCGGTCCATTCACATTGGAAACAACCGCATCCACTCGGCCATCGTTGTCGAAATCGGCAAAAGCCACTCCACGATTTTCGCCGGCAACTTGAAAGTCGGCTCCCGCGGTTTTGGAGACATCTTCAAAGCGCCCATTTCCTTCGTTGCGGAATAGAGAATTCCGCAGTTCCGTCGCGGTGCCGAGGGATTCCTCGAGCCCCGGAAAATGAGCGTTCGCCGTGAAGATGTCCTTGAATCCATCGTTGTCGAAATCATAGAAGCCAATACCCCAGCCGGTCAGCGCGCGCGTTGCCGCCGCGAGCCCTGCGTGCGCCGTGTCATCCTCGAATACAGGGCTCTTCCCGGTATTTCGAAAGAGCGGGTAAGTGTCATTGATCATGGCTGTAATGGCCAGATCGGGTCGTCCGTCATTATCAAAATCCCGAAAATCGGCCCCCATGCTGGCGACGGGCCGCCCATTGTCATCCAGGGCCACGCCCGCAAGCATCGCCACCTCCTCGAATTTTCCGTGCCCTAGATTATGGAATAGAAAATTCGGCACACTATCGTTGGCCACGAAAATGTCCATCAACCCATCGCCGTCATAATCAGCGATCGCCACGCCCATCCCCTTGCCGAATTGCGCGCCAAGTCCGGAAGACTCGGTGATATCCGTAAACGTTCCATCATGATTGTTTCGGAAGAGCTGGTTGTGCGTTTCATGGTAGGCGTCCGGATGACAATAGAGAGGCTTATTCACCGTGCCGCACCTGGGTTCGAGTTTCGGGTCCCATTGCACGTAATTGGTGACCACCAGGTCGAGCCATCCGTCGTTGTCCACGTCAACCCACGCTGCGGCAACCGACCACATCTTGCCGTACTGCCGATCAACTCCGCCGAGGTGCGCTTTCTCGGTGACATCCTCAAACGTTCCGTCGCCTCGGTTGTGATACAGGATGTTTCGATTTACACCCGCCACAAAAATGTCCGGATAACCGTCGTTGTCATAATCCCCGACGGCCACTCCCATGGAATAGCCTTCCCCGGCCACGCCGGCTTTTTCCGTAACATCGGTAAACGTGCCGTCGCAATTGTTCCGGAACAATCGGTTAAAATACTGCGGTCCGGTTTTCTTGAGCGAAGGCATCTCCGCGCCGTTCGTAAAGAAAACGTCCATGCAGCCGTCGTTGTTATAGTCGAGTACGGCCACCCCTCCGAGCATCAGCTCTGGCTGGTGGAACTCCCCAATAGCCCCATTTCGCAGCTCGAACTTGAGCCCGGATTTTCCGGCCACATCTTCGAATCGAATCTGCGCCCGCGCACCTGAGGCCGCAGCCGCGAGCACTGCGATTAGTGTGAGTCCTTTTGCCGTTGATAATCGCGTAGCCATTCCGCTTGCTGCTTCGCCTCCTTGGCACGGCCCTGCATTTGGTAAATCTTCAGCAGCAGGTTGTGAGCTTCCGGAAATTGCGGAAGCAGCCGGATGGCTTCCTCACCCGCACTGGCCGCTTCACTGATCCGCTGGAGCTGCAGCAGCACCTTGGCGCGCCAATAATACGCACGTGGGGCCGTCGCCGAAGTTCCGATGACACCATCAACACGTTTTAAAGCTTCTTCTCCACGCCCAGTTTCATAAAGCAACTCGACGAACGCAAGCTGCAAATCCACATTCTGCTGCGCTTCCGGTTCGCCCGCGAGCGCCCGCATCGCCTCTTCAGCCTCGCTCGTCCGTCCCAGCTTCTCCAGGCAAATGGCGCGATAAATTTGGGCTTTGCTCGCCCAATCCGCCTTCGGCGCGGCCTGCAGCGCCTCCTCAATATCCTTCAGTGCGGCGCCGTAGGCTTCGCTTTGATATAAAACCTGCCCATTCAGAAATTCCGCTTGAGCATCGCCGCCGCTTTGATCCGCGCTGCCTCCATTCGCTGTCTCTCCGTGGCCGGGTTCTTTCGCTGCAATCTCGGCAAGCAATCGTTGGGCGGCAGCGTATTGTGGATCGTCCCGCGGGATGGCATTCAGAATTTGGCGCGCCGATTCGGAGTCGCCCTGTTCCGCCAAAGCCCGCGCAAGATAATACTGCGCGTGGATCGCGGGATCGAGTTTCAACGTGGCGCGAAAGGCCGCCACTGCTCCCGCCATGTCACCCGACAGAAACGAAAATTTCCCTGCCGCGAGCTGTTGCTGAGGATCGTCCGAATCGAGTTCGGCGCGCGCATGGTAGAGTGCCTTCGCTTGCTCGTAGCGCTCTCCGTCTTCGCCCGGAAACGGTCGCACTCCCATCGCTACCATCGCTATCCCGGCGCTCATGCGAACGGTGCGTATGGGATCCTTCAGTAGTCCCACCAACTGGGTAGCCACCTCTTCTCGTTGCGCTGCGGCCGGCCGGATTACCGTCGCCGCCGTGCTACGCACCAGAGGTTCGGAATCGTTGAAGGAATGTAGCAACGCGTCATACGCTGATGGATCGTTCGAAAAGTTGCCCAGGTATCCGGCTGCGTTCGCGCGGATCAACGGCCCTCCCGACGAATCAGAAAGGATTTCCTCTAGTGCGGGAATGGCTGCAGGGTCGCCTTGTTGCCCTTGCGTGAGGGCATCTGCGCGGCGAATGAATTTCTGGCGTGATTTCTCTCCATACCAGGCATTCATTTGTCGCAATGTCCATTCGGCATCCTTGTCTCGGTGGCAAAGATTGCACGCATTCGGGATGCCATGCCGGATCGTGTTCTCTGGCACGGGGATGCTCATCGAGTGATCCCGCATCCGCGTTTTGAGGCTTACTACAACCGCCGGCATGTGGCACTCGACGCAAAAACTGCCCGGGCTTTTCGCGGCATGATGAGTGTGCGAAGAAACGTTCGCTGCAATTGTGCCGTGGCAGCCCGCGCAAAGAGCATTGCTATTCGCCGGCCGCGTCCGTGGACTACGCTCAATGTCAGGATCGTGCGGATGTGAGTGGCAAGTGGTGCAGGTCGCCCCTCCTTTCAGAAAACACTGGCTAAGCCATAGGCCAAAGCCTTCATTCGCCAGTTGTCGCGGCCGGCCATCAGGCCAATACGCCGAGTCCTCCGCGTTCGGCAACCGGTATTGCATTACTGGCGTAAAATAATCGTAGTAGTTCCCGCCTGGTCGGAAGTTGTCCGCGTAGATGTCGCGAAGCGAGTGGCACTGCGCGCAAATCATGGTGCTGCTGCCAGCGTCTAGCCGCGCCGGATTGACAATTGCTCCCCTTACGCGGGCCAGCGTGGTTGCGTCCAAGACCTTTGCATTCTTGGCCCGGGCGATGTGCTCCTTTCCCGGGCCATGACAGCTTTCACAATCAATCCCGAAGTCGAGCCATGTGGTGTGATATTGCAGCTTCTCTATGTCAAAATTTTTCTGCCCTTGGCTTACGTGGCAGGAGTAGCAGGACTTGTTCCAGACCTGGATCGGATCCGCCGAACCCTCTTCCGGATTGCCGATATCCAGATTTAGCTCCCACTTCTTCCGAATGACATCCCATGCGGGCGGGAGCACAATGATGCGCCCATCGGGCAATGTCGTCAGGTACTCCTGAAATCGCCGCTCGCCTAGCGTGTACTCGATTCGGTGTTCCCAAAGCTTGCCCGTTAGATCCGACTCTGCGATGTAATAACGGTGATCGCGGTATTGCAAAACATACGTCGTGCCCCGCAAAACCACTTTTCCTCTTTGCGCAAAATCTCCTTTGACGCTCTCCTCCGTCGCCGGCTGCATCATCTTGCTGTGGCTCGATTCCTGCCACTCATGATAGATGCCCGCGTGGCATTTTGCACAGGCTTCCGCGCCCGCATAACCTTCTTCGGATTGTCCCCGCGCTCCCTGGAACGCGGCAAGCGCTAGCAGAAGTCCCAGACTTCCGTATAGGAAAATTCGCCTCAAAGCAGCCCTCAATCCGAATCTATCACATCTACCGTTCGCGGAATTCCGTGCGAGGGCTGCGTGGGTACTAGAACCTGTCCACAATCGCGCGCATTTTTCCTCCGTCCTTTCCATCCGCCGAATCTAAAGTTT
This sequence comes from uncultured Acidobacteriota bacterium, assembly GCA_963715795.1. Lineage (GTDB taxonomy): Bacteria > Acidobacteriota > Terriglobia > Acidiferrales > UBA7541 > Acidiferrum. The sequence goes on from OY970275.1 coordinate 838,457, forward strand.
AAATTGCTTATCTCTCAGATTCTTATTGACAAAGCTTTGCTGCGGCAATATATAACGCCCCCATAGCTCAGTGGTGAGGGTGCTGTTGCCAAGTGCAGTATTCAGAAAAAACCGTTCGCTGCTTTTGTGGCCGGGGGAGCTCGCTCCGTTTGAATAGCGTCTTTTGTGTGAAGAGCTTGCCGGTCTCCTATGAAAGTATGTAGCTAAATATGGCGGGACGGAGATTTCTTTGCGGCTTGGCAATATCGCCTTTGCATAATTTATAGAGCGTGCTCGGTTTATCTCGCTACGGGGCAATGGTAGTTGGTTTGCATTAGTTTTTGTCACACGGGGTTTTTTGTGGGTTGCCTGATTCAAGCAAAAGTTTGACGAATTCAGGTTTATCGATTTTCTAGTCTTTGTTTACCTGATCGAGACGTCTAGGGCCTTCGAGGCCCATCCAGGAGGTAGTTGAATGTCAAGTAAGCGAGTGGCTCTGCTCCTAGCTGCGTTGTTCTGTTTGTTTGCCGTGACTCCGTCCTCGCTGTTTGGTCAGGCTGCGAGCACCGGCACGGTTGCAGGAACAGTTACGGATCCGTCTGGAGGGGCCGTCGTCGGCGCTGCGGTGACGCTAACCGATACGGCAACAAATATTGCTCGAACGGAAACGACCAACGACACGGGAAGATACTTCTTCGCGAACGTTGTGCCTAGCACCTACAACGTTTCTATCAACAAGACCGGCTTTCGCGTTTCCAAGCTCACCGGTCAAGTCGTCAACGTTGGCTCGACGCTTACCCTGAACGTCAGTATGGAATTGGGCTCCGTCGCCGAAACCGTCGAGGTCACTGTAAATACGGGGGCCGAACTTCAGACCCTGAATTCTACAGTTGGTAACACCATCAGCGGCGCCACCCTGCAGACCTTGCCTGCGATCGGCCGCGACACGGGCAGTTTCATGACCCTCCAGCCGGGCGTCTCTCCCGATGGCAGCGTGGCTGGCGCGGTCGTTGACCAGAGCACTTTCCTCCTCGATGGCGGCCAGAACACGAATGACATGGACGGCAGCATGCAGGTGTATACGCCCTCCTTCGCGGACGACCCGACTGGCGGCATCGTGAAGAACAGCATCGGTGGCGCGCCCACCGGCGTCATGCCCACCCCGATCGACAGCGTCGAAGAGTTCAAGGTCGATACCGCCAACCAGACCGCCGACTTCAACAGCTCGGCTGGCGCCGAAGTCCAGGTCGTTACCAAGCGCGGCACCAATGCTTGGCACGGCACCGGCTATGAGTATTACTTGGATAATGGACTAAATGCTAACTACTGGCAGAATAACAACAGCGGCGTACCGAACCCCATTTATCACTACAACCGTTTTGGCGGCGCGGGCGGCGGCCCAATCATCCCCAAGACTATTTTGGGTGGAAAGACCTACTTCTTCGCCAATTATGAAGGCTTCCGTTGGCCGAACTCTACTACTTACAACACGATCGTCCCGACCGAAACTCTGCGGGAGGGCATCATTACCATCGGCGGCGTGCAGTACAACATGAACAGTACTGCAGGCGGGACCCCTGGCGGGGTTGGATGGAATTGCGGCCCGAGCGGGACTGCCGCGTGTGATCCCCGCTTCGTCGGCATCAATCCCGACGTCTCCCAGATGTGGAGTAAATACGAACCGATGCCGAACGCAACTGGTAGCGCGGGAGGTGGTTGCGGCGTATTTGCCGGCAGCCCGCTGTGCGACGGCGTCAACGAACAGGAATTCACGGCCAACATGTCGCAGCCCCAGAGTTCCAATTTCTTCGTGGCCCGCATTGACCATGATTTCAGTTCAAAGTTTCATTTCACCAGCAGCTACCGCTACTACCGCCTGAATAACGTTACCGGCAGTCAAGTCGACATCGGCGGTTTCTTCCCTGGCGATACTCTCGGGACGCCTGCTGCCGTTTCCAACCGGCCGCAACAACCCTGGTATTACGTAGCGGGCTTGACCATTAACGTCACTTCCAATACCACCAATGACCTGCACTTTAGCTATCTGCGCAACTTCTGGGCTTGGAATTCTGATGGTGGTGGGCCACAGCTCAGCGGGCTCGGTGGGGCGCTTGAGCCCTTTGGCGAGAGTGCAAATATTCTTGCCCCGTATAACGTGAACACCCAGGCCGTTCGCACCCGCTTCTGGGATGGCCAGGACAAATTCCTCCGCGACGACTGGACCATGCTGAAAGGTAATCACCTGATGACTTTCGGCGGCGCCTATCAGCGCAACTGGGACTTCCACCAGCGCTCGGACAACGGCGGCGGCATCAACTACACGCCAACGTACCAACTCGGTCTGAATAACAGCGGCAACGGCTCGGGTGGAAATGTGGACTTCTCTAGCACCCTGCCGGCCGGTGTCGATGCCGACACATGGGGAGCACTCAGTTCCGTGGTCCTCGGAATTGTGACCCAGTCCCAAATCGCTTATACGCGCCAGGGCGCCGATTTGGCCCTCAATCCCCCGCTCACCCACGCGGAAGACCAGAGCACTATTCCCTATTACAACGTGTATTGGAGTGATTCATGGCATCTAAAGCCCTCCATTACCTTCACCTACGGTCTCGGTTGGACCCTTGAAATGCCACCAACGGAGGCCGAAGGCAGGCAGATTGAGCTCGTGGATCAGTCTGGCCAGGTGGTTGATGGCCTCGCGTACCTCAAACAGCGCGAGGATGCCGCTCTCGCCGGCCAGGTTTACAACCCGGAACTCGGTTTCGATCTCGTCGGCAACACCGGCCCGGGCCAGAAATACCCCTACGATCCATTCTATGGTTCGTTCAGTCCGCGCGTTGCGGTCGCTTGGAACCCCAATTACAGCGACGGTGTCCTCGGCAAGATGTTTGGGTCTGGCAAGTCTGTCGTCCGCGGTGGCTATAGCCGCATCTATGGACGTCTCAATGGCGTGGACTTGGTGCTGGTGCCCCTGCTTGGAGACGGCCTTATTCAGGCGGTTCAGTGCACCCAGAACTTCATGCCTGCGACTCCGGGTGGCACGCCCTACTGCGGCCCCAATAACCCCACGGTTGCCAACGCATTCCGGGTTGGCGTGGATGGCAACGACGCTCCGATCCCTGCGGCCGCAGCCACCCTCCCCCAGCCTACCTACCCGGGCTACAACGCCGTTGCGGCAGGAGCCGCCGAAGCCTTGGATCCGCATTTCCGGCCTAACGTAGTGGACTCCTTCGACTTGACCATCCAGCGCCAGTTGACGCCCAAGATCCTTCTTGAAGTGGGTTACATTGGCCGCAGGATCACACACGAATACCAGCCGATCAATCTCAACGCCGTCCCATACATGATGACCCTGGGCGGTCAGCAATTCCAGAAGGCGTATGCTAACGTTGAGGTCGCCCTCGGCTGCATGACCTATGCCGGCTGCGGCGCCGGGATCCCCCGTGGGGCTTCGGTTACCCCAGCCCAGCAGATCGCGTATGCGAACACCTTTACTCCTCAGCCCTTCTTCGAGGCCGCTCTAGCTGGCACTGGCTACTGCAATGGCTTTGCGAGCTGCACCGCCGCCGTCGTCTACAACGAAGGCATAACCGGCAACGAGAACTTGCTTTCCCAGAGCGTTTGGAGCCTGTGGAGCGACCTCGATAACGGCGGGTTCAATTTCCCCCGCAGCATGATGAACACGCCTATTGCAGGCTCCCCATTCGGCTCCGGTGGACAGGCAACCTCCGGCATCGCCGACAATATGAGCATCGGCTACGGCAATTACAATGCCGGCTTCGTATCCGTCAAGATGACCAACTGGAAAAACATCACGCTCCAGCAGAACTTCACTTACAGTAAGGCACTCGGTACCGGAGCCGTGGTCCAAGCCTCCAGCGAATATACCGCCAACGATCCATGGAACCTCCACAACATGTACGGTGTACAGAGCTTTGACCGCAAGTTCGTGTACAACGTCTTCGCACTGATCAATGATCCATTCTATAAGTCGCAGCAGGGCTTCCTTGGGCGCGTCGCGGGTGGCTGGTCCCTGGCTCCGATCTTCGCTGCTGGCAGCGGCGCGCCGGTTTACTGCAACACGGCCACCGATGCCCAGTCGTTCGGCTCCGGTGATGGCAACAGCTACTATGACAACGAGCAATGCATTTTCAGAGGTGCCCATCCTTACGGTTCGGGCCTCTATGCCAATGCCGGTCCCGCTGCGTACAACATCTTCTCCAATCCTTCAGCCCTTCTGGCCACCGTCGGTCCCCCAATCTTGGGCTTGGACCAGGGAACTGGCGGCAACGGGTCTGTGATCCGTGGTCTGGGTTATTGGAATATGGACGTGAGGGTGACCAAGAACATCAAGATCTGGGAGCGGGTTAACACCGAGTTCCAGTTCGTCGCCCACAACGTCTTCAATCACCCTGTATTCTACAATCCCTCGCTCTATCCTTCCACGGACGAAGTATCGAACTTCGGCGTGGTCAACCAGCAGGGCAACGATCCCCGAGCGCTGCAGTTCGGCTTGAGGCTGAGCTTCTAACCTCTTCCGGCGAGAAGATCTCGCCGCGAAAAACGGGGAAGGCCATCGCGGCCTTCCCCGTTTTGCTTTTTCCAGCGACTTTCCTGGGCGTTGCCGCCCAGCAAGCGTTAACCGGTTTCGCTTCGTCAGAGTTGCCGCTCTGCTCCGCAACCACTAAACTGGCCCGCTCGCCGCTCCGAGGCAGACACTTCTCATGTCCAGACGTCTTCGCGCTGATTTCGCTCTCGCCTTCTGCAGTTTGCTCTGGGGCGCCACTTTCGTCGTTGTGAAGAACTCCCTCGACTATTCCTCGGTCTTCGTTTTTCTCGCCGCTCGTTTCTCTTTGGCTGCCTTGCTCATGGCTGCATTCCGTCCGCACGTGTTTCGAACGCTGAAACGGGAAGAGCTTTTCGCTGGCGCCGCTCTCGGCTTTTTCATGTTTGGCGGCTATGCGTTCCAGACCGCAGGCCTGCAATACACCACGCCCGCAAAATCCGGCTTTGTCACAGGATCGAGCGTCGTTCTCGTCCCCTTGCTTCTCGGCCTTTTCTGGGGACGCCGCCTCACCCTTTGGGTTTACGCTGGCGTATTCGCCGCCGTTTTCGGCCTGTACTTTCTTACTGTGCCCGCCGAAGGCATCTCCCATCTCAACCGTGGCGATCTGCTCACCCTTGTCGCTGCGGGGCTCTATGCCGTGCACATCATTCTGGTGGGCGAGTACACTCGCAGGCACCCCGTTGCCGCGCTCAGCGTGCTCCAGGTGGCCGCCTGCGCCGCTCTAGCGTGCCTCGCCTCGGGAGTCAGCTCTGTATCCGGCTGGCAGCCCGCACGCTTTGGATGGCAGCCGGAATCGCTTCTGGGCATCGCGATTTGCGCCGTGCTGGCTACCGCGCTGGCTTTTTCGATTCAGCTTTGGGCGCAGCAGTTTACGACTTCGAGCCACGCGGCCATTCTCTTTACGCTCGAGCCGGTTTTTGCGGCGGTCACGTCCTACCTTTTGCTGCGCGACCGGCTTGGCAATCGCGCTTTGTTCGGCGCGGCATTCGTGCTGGCGGGCATCCTCATTGCCGAGTTGCTCGGGCCGCCCGCTGCTCCCGAATCGCCAGAGCCAACTGCCGAATCAACCGCCGAAACTGCTTGAGTGAGATACGTTAGCGGCCGTTGGCGTAATTTTTCACGTCGACTGGTTCGTACATCGTGGCGGTGGCGGCGTGGGCTTTTTCGTAGGTGGTGATATCCGATTCATGCTGGAGCGACGTGCCGATATCGTCGAGGCCTTTGAGCAGCACTTCCTTGCGCGATGGAGCGATATCGAAACGGAACATCAGGCCATGCCGGTCGGCGATGGTTTGATTCGGAAGGTTGACCGTCAGCATGTAGCCTTCTTCTTTTTCTGTGCGCTGAAAAAGTTCCTCGACTTGATCCTCGGGAAGGGAAGCGGGAAGAATGCCGTTCTTGAAGCAATTGTTGTAGAAAATGTCGGCGTAGCTCGGCGCGATGATCACGCGGAAACCGTAATCTTTCACGCCCCAGGGCGCATGTTCGCGGCTCGAGCCGCAGCCGAAATTGGCGCGCGCCAGCAGGACCGATGCGCCTTCGTAGCGCGGGAAATTCAGCACAAATTCGGGATTCGGTTTCTCGCCCGGCAAATAGCGCCAGTCATAAAACAAAATCCGCCCAAACCCCTGCCGCGTCAGCGCCTTCAAAAACTGCTTTGGCACCATCTGGTCGGTGTCCACATTCACCCGGTCCAGCGGCATCACCATCCCCGTGTGCGTGTTAAACGGTTCCATTGGTCCTCACTCCACGCTAGCCACATCAAGCGAACGCACGTCGACGAAATGGCCGGCGATGGCGGCGGCAGCGGCCATGACGGGGCTGACGAGGTGCGTGCGGCTGTCTTTGCCCTGGCGGCCCTCGAAATTGCGATTGCTTGTGCTGGCGCTGCGCTCGTGCGGCGGGAGTACGTCGGCGTTCATGCCGATGCACATGCTGCACCCCGCGTCGCGCCACTCGAAACCGGCTTCGCGGAAGATTTTGTCGAGGCCTTCTTTTTCGGCTTGCGCTTTGATGCCGCGCGAGCCCGGCACGATGAGGGCTTGCTTGATGCTGTGTGCGACGTGCTTGCCGGCGACGAGGTGCGCAGCGGCGCGCAAATCGTCCAGCCGCGAATTCGTGCAAGAACCGATGAAAACGCGATCGACAGGAATGTCCACGATCGGCGTGCCGGCTTTGAGGCCCATGTATTTCAGCGCGCTTTCGGTCGCTTTCTGATCGTTGAGATCCTTGAACGCGCCAGGCTCGGGGACGCGGCCCGTCACGCTCGTGACCATGCCGGGATTCGTGCCCCAGGTGACTTGCGGCGCGAGATCTTTCGCTTGGAGCTCGACGGTCATGTCAAACCTTGCGCCGTCGTCGCTCTTGAGTTGCTTCCATCGCTCAACGGCTTCTTGAAACGCTTTTCCGCGCGGAACAAACGGGCGCCCTTCCATAAATACAAAGGTGGTGTCATCCGGCGCGATCATTCCGGCGCGCGCGCCGCCTTCGATGGTCATGTTGCACACGGTCATGCGGCCGTCCATCGACAAATCGCGGATGGCTTCGCCGCCGAATTCCGCGACGTGGCCCGTGCCGCCGCTGATTCCGATTTTTCCGATGATGGCGAGAATGATGTCCTTGGCGGTGACGCCGCGCGGGCGCTTGCCATGCACCAATATGTGCAGCGTTTTGCTGCGCGATTGCACCAAGCATTGCGTGGCGAGGACGTGCTCGACTTCGCTCGTGCCGATGCCAAACGCCAGCGTGCCGAATGCGCCGTGCGTCGAAGTGTGGCTGTCGCCGCAGACAATGGTTTGCCCCGGCTGCGTAATTCCCAGCTCCGGCCCGATGATGTGCACGATGCCCTGGCTGCTGCTGTTCATGTCGAAGAGGCGTACGCCGCTGTCGCGGCAATTTTTGTCCAGCGCTTCAAATTGGAGACGCGCGTCGGTATCGACGATGGGCAGCAAGCGGTCTTTCGTCGTCGTCGGTACAGAATGGTCCATGACCGCGAACGTCAAATCAGGCCGGCGGACTTTGCGGCCTTCGGCTTTTAGCCCAGCGAAGGCTTGCGGCGAGGTGCCTTCATGGACGAGATGGCGGTCAATATAGATGAGCGCAGGTTTGCCCGGCTCTTCGTAGACAACGTGAGAATCCCAAATTTTTTCGTAGAGTGTTTTTGGTGGCATGTGGTTTCACTCTGAAGTTTAGCACTCCAGAAATAGATGTCCAATGGACGGCGCCCCGCGTCCCGTGCGTGGTCGAGCTTGTTCCAAATCTGATTGCGGCCGAATACCTATCGCTTGACGGTCACGACCGCGGCGTTTGCTTCGTAGCCTTCGTTCTTTACCGTGTTCTCGGCGGCCGCGCGAAGTGTTTTCTCGTCCGCGTCCTTCGAGGCTTTGTAGTGACGCAGGATCACTTCTTCGCCGCTCTGAATGCGAACCAGCCAATCCGATTTCGCGCCATCCCAGGAAACATCCACTTTGTCGGCACGCATATCCCCTCCGCAGGAAATCGCCGCCATTGTAGTCCAAGGCGAGGCGAGAGTGAACTCCCCGGTTCGCGAACCGCAGTTCGCGGCTGGAGGGAGAATGGCGGAAGCATGGCGGAGGACGCACGCCCGCTAGAAGTCCGCGGAAGCCTTTGGCTTATAGGGGTAACCGGAAACTCTTGGCGGGTGAGCAGTGCGATAGTCGTCCAGGTCGGCCTCGCTGATGTTGTAATGTGCCTGGGGAGGATGATTTGTGGAAACAGACAGTTCATGCAGGAGCCTTCGAGAGCAGATCTCGGGAGCGTCCTGGAAGCGCACGCGGCGTGCCCCAAATGCTTCGTTGCCAATGGTCAGCGTAAATTCGCTGGTTTCGCTCAAGGCTCGCCGCACGATAAAGCTATACTCACGCACCAGCGCTTTCGCTTTGAAACCAACGTACTGGACGATTACGTTATCAGCCATCGGGGTCCTTTCGGGCCAGCCGGCGAAACAATCCACGAATTGACGACACTCGCAGCGTTCGAGCAGATCGGCGGGAGGCATGTCTTGCGGCACAGGAACCGCCAACTTAGGGAAAAGCGGCGGAAGGTGTGAGACTTGACAATCAAAGTATACACCTTTGCGTCGTTGAATGCTCAATAATCGAGACCCGATTTGACTAAGCGAGTCCGTTTACGGCGTAGTCAAATCGTGACCAGGAGCGAACCGAACGTGCGCCCCTGGGCACAAACGAGCCTGAATAGGGAAAGACGCGTTGAGGCGCGCACTGGATCGCGCTAAAGACGTCCCATTCCTCCGGGAGTCGGAGGTTTTGGCGAGAGTCTCGAAATGGATGGAAAAGTCAAAGGACGCAATCTCGCAAAACGAGACGCCCGAGGATCGACCACCCCAAAAAAGAGAAGGTCAAAATCATTTGCGGGGCTTGAGAACGGTCCAGCAGCGCAGCGGGAGGAGAAAATAGGGGGACGATCCCACGCTTTCCGAAAGGAATCGCGGGAGAATAGGAATGCGGCAGGGATCTTCTTCGTTCCATCCTCGGAAGTGCCCTATATGGAACAGACACGGCCTGGCGAAGCGCACTAGGATTGCATGTTTGAGGAAACACAAACTGAGATGATGAGGTGTACTTTATGCGAGGATTTACATTTCTTTTGGCAGCAGTTGTTGCTGGTGGCTGCCTCACGGCAATCGCCCCCAAAGCGGAAGCCCAGGTCAGCATTGAAATAGGGGCGGCCCCGGTATGCCCCTATGGTTACTATGATGTGGCTCCGTACGACTGTGCTCCGTCCGGCTACTACGGTCCAGAATGGTTTGTCGGGGATGCATTCGTTGGCGCCGGCCCGTGGTTTCATGGAAGCAGCGACTTCCACGGCCAGGTAAATAACAGGTACGATCCGCACCATGGCTATACGGGCCCAAGGCCGAGCCGTGGCGAGAAAGCCGAGCCAGGCAAGCGTGTCGATAGCGCCCACTTCAAAGGAAACGAACAGCGGGATGGACGTGGACACGAAACTGGCCACAAAGGCTAAGCGTTAAGCCACATTACGCAAATGCGACGGAGGGGACAGACCAGCGAGGCAAGCGACCGCTGGCGTCAAAAGTGTCCCCCCGTGCCGGGATTGGTATGGTTTCGTTTTCGTGGGGCTGCGGCAAAGTGTGGATGTTAAGAACACACACCGTTGCGATGGCCCAAGCCGCGGCTGCGGGACCTTCGAAGAAAACTAAGCCAAAAATTCTTGAGACGTTGAGGGCGTTCGGGGTGGCGCGTGGTATGACGCTAGCGCCGTTATTTGCTTTCTATCTGTGCGACGCGAGCTTTCACCAGTTTCTTGATGAGGGCGACCGGCAAAGGCTTTCCCGCGGGGAAGTGGATGGTGCCTTTGGAGGTGGAAAAGGATTTCAGTTCGTCTTGGAAGGCTGCGATCACGGACGCGGTGGGGAAGAGGCTTAGATGGCCGGAGAAGGCCGCGAACCAGACGAGGACGCCTTTGCTGGATTTGAAGGCAGGAATCTTGTAGCTGATGGTCTCGGTGGCATCGGGCGGCATAGCGGACTGAATTGTTGCGCGCATTTTGTTTAGCGCCGCGCGGGCTGGGGCGGGAACACGGGTGAGGTATTCGTCGACGGTTTTCGGAGCCCCGTGGCGTTTCGCTGCAGAACTATACTTGGTTGGCTTTACTTTTTTCATGCGGGTCATGCTACACGGAGCTCCAGTTCAAATCCACGCGCACGCGTCCAGAACCGCCGACACGAGCCAGTGGTTTCCGCATGTCGCCCGCCCGCTTACCTTTCTTGGGCGGCGTGCCAGATTGTGGAGATAAGAACGCGGCGGCCGCGGACGCGGTAGAGAATCGTGTAGGGAGTGCCGCCGATGACGAGTTCACGGATGCCGGGTTCGGCGCCGGCACGGCCCAGGTGGGGATGAAACTTGAGCGTTTCAACGACGGCGACGATGCGGGTCGCGAGGCGTTCCGCAGCGCCCGGTTTATCGAGAGCGACAAAGGCGTGGATTTCGCGGAGACGGGCAAGAGCCAGCGGGGACCAGACGATCTCTACCGGCACAAGAACTCATCATCGTGGGTCTTGCCGCAGGCACATTTAGGCGGAGGTAGTTCGTGTTTCGTGCCCCAAGAGAGCAGCCAGGCCTTCATGTCTTCGTGTTTGACGTAATGGCCGGACTTTAGCTGGCGGCCGGCTTGGCGCGTTTCGGCGAGGAGTCTTTCCTGGTCAGCGACGTAGGTTTCGACGGCGTCGGAGATTAGGAAATTGGAGCTGCGGCCGGAGGCCCTGGCCAGCTTTGCCAGCCGGCGCTTGATTTCGGGTTTGAGGCGGGTGCTGAGAGTTGCGCTTCGTGTGTTCGCCATAAACACATTCTAGCACAGAGGCAGGAGCCAGAGTTGCGCAGAGGCCGGCGCCGCGCGGGCGATGCAAAGAGGGCACGATGTATCGTGCCTCCACAACGGACGAAGGACAAGAACCGGTCTAAAGACCGGCCACTACAACTAATGGCCGGAGCCGGAGAGCTGCGCGACGATTTCGCTGACGAATTTCTTGGCGTCGCCGAAGAGCATAAGGGTGTTGTCGAGATAATAGAGAGGGTTATCGATGCCGGCGAAACCGGCGGCCATGCTGCGTTTGATGACCATGACGGTGCGGGCCTTGTCAACATCGATGATGGGCATGCCGAAGATGGGGCTGGATTGATCGGAGCGTGCGGCGGGATTGGTGACGTCGTTGGCGCCGATGACGAGGGCGACGTCGGTTTGGGGAAGGTCGCCGTTGATGTCATCCATTTCCATGAGGCGATCGTAGGGAATGTCGGCCTCGGCAAGAAGCACATTCATGTGGCCGGGCATGCGGCCGGCGACGGGATGAATGCCGAAGCGGACGTCGATGCCTTTTTTGGTGAGAATGTCGTAGAGCTCGCGGACTTTATGCTGGGCTTGCGCGACGGCCATGCCGTAGCCGGGGACGATGACGACTTTGTTGGCGGCGGCGAGAATGGCGGCGGCGTCTTCTGGACTGGCGCTTTTGACGGGGCGCTCCTCTTTTGCGCCCGCGGCTTTCGGCTGGACTTGGCCGAAAGCGCCGAAGAGCACGTTGCTGAAGGAACGGTTCATGGCTTTGCACATGATGACGGAGAGGATGAAGCCGGAAGCGCCATCGAGTGCGCCGGCAACGATCAGGACTTTGTTACTGAGGACGAAACCGAGAAGAGCGGCGGAAAAGCCGGCGTAAGAATTCAAAAGAGAGATGACGGTGGGCATGTCGGCGCCGCCGATGGGCGTAACGAGCATGATGCCGAAGATGAGGGCGACGCCGATCATCGCGGGGAAGAGATGCGTGTACTCCGGATGAACGACGAGAGCGACCATGAGAGCGAGGGCGCTCGCGAGGACGGCTAAGCTGACGTAGTTCTGGCCTTTATAAGTGATGGGGCGCTGCGGGAGCCACTCCTGGAGTTTGCCGGCGGCGATGATGCTGCCGGTGAAGGTAAGCGAACCGATGATGACTTCAAGGCCGATTTCGGCCATTTCGAATTTCGGAACTTTGGGCGCGGCGACGTAGTATTCGGCGATGCCGATGAGAGCGGCGGAAAGCGCGCCGAACGCGTGGCTGAGCGCGGTTCGCTGCGGGACGGCGGTCATCTTGACGAGGCCGAGAGGGACGCCCACGCCCGCGCCGATGATCAGAGTGATGATGATCCACTTGTACTGGGAGACTTCGGGATTGAAGAGAGTTGCGGTGACGGCGATGGCGGAGGCGATTTCGCCGATGAGCACGCCGCGCATGGCGGAAACGGGAGAGCTGAGCCACTTGATGGCCAGAATGAAGCCGATCGCCGCCGTGATGTAGGTAATGTCGATGAGTTGCTGGACGTCGGCGGGGTTCATGATTTTTTCGCCTTGCCCGTCTTGAACATGCCCAGCATGCGGTCCGTGATAACGAAGCCGCCGACCATGTTGCTGAAGGAGGCGGCGACGGCGATGAGGCCGAGAATGGTCGAGAGGCGCGTCTCGTGCCGCCCGGCGATGATGATGGCGGCGACGAGGACGATGGCGTCCAGCGCGTTCGTGAGAGACATGAGCGGCGTGTGCAGCAGCGGCGAAACGCGCTTAATCAGCTCGATGCCTAAAAATGCCGATAGGATGAACACAAACAGACTGGAGATAAAATCCGCGGGCATCCATTCCTCCTTAAGATTTCGCAGCCAGCGCCGGCAGCTTGTATGTTTCACGCAGCCTGGCGTTCACAATTTCGCCGCCCTGGGTCAGCAAAGTTTCGCGCACGATTTCATCCTGCGGATTCAATTGCAGCTTGCCGTCTTTTACCAGGTGAAGAAGAAAAGTGGCGACGTTTTTCGCATACATCTGGCTGGCGTGATAGGGCACCGTGCCGGCCAGATTGATCGGGCCCATGATGGTGACTCCATGTTCGATGACGGTCTCTTCCGGGTGCGTGAGTTCGCAGTTGCCGCCGCGCTCGGCGGCTAGATCGACGATCACGGAGCCTGGCGCCATCGCCGCGACCATTTCTTTGGTTACCAGGACGGGCGATTTTTTGCCGGGGATTACCGCCGCAGTGATGACGACGTCGCTGTCGGCGACGACTTTGCCGAGGAGCTCGCGCTGCCGCTTGTAAAAGTCTTCGCCCTGCGCGGTCGCGTAGCCGCGCGCATCCTGGGCGTCTTTGGCTTCGATGGGGAGTTCCACGAAACGGCCGCCGAGGCTCTGGACTTGCTCTTTCACGGCGGGGCGCAAATCGTAAGCGGAAACAACCGCGCCGAGCCTGCGCGCCGTGGCGATGGCTTGGAGTCCAGCAACGCCGCAACCGATGATGAAAACGCGCGCGGGCGTGATCGTTCCGGCGGCGGTCGTCATCATGGGAAAGAGCCGGGGCAGCGTGTCCGCGGCAACCACCACAGCCTTGTAGCCGCCGATCGTGGCCATGGAGGAAAGCGCGTCCATGCTTTGCGCGCGTGTGGTGCGCGGCATCATCTCCACGGAAAACGCGGCAACGCCTTTCGAGGCGATCTCCTGCAAGATTTCGAGCGAGGCGAAGGGACGCAAAAATCCGACCAGCGCCTGATCGCGGCGATAGAGAGGAACGTCGGCTTTGCCGGTTTTGTCATTCGCGCCGTAGCTGAGCACTTGAATCACGATATCCGCGGCAGCGAAAATCTCCGCGCGGGACGGAAGAAGTTTCGCGCCTTTCGCGGTGTAGTCCGCGTCCAGGTAGCCTGCCCCCGCGCCCGCACCCGCTTCCACGACGACTTCGAGGCCCGCTTTCGTCAGGCTCGGAACCACCGCGGGCACCATGGCGACACGCCGCTCTCCAGGAAAGCTCTCTCGTGGCACTCCGACAATCATGAAACTTCCTCCGGTACTCTCTGCGCTGCTCGACTCGCTGCTACCTATCCGAAATTCTGAATCGCGATTCTGTGTTCCGCCGGATTGCGCGGCATTCTACACCGGATTCGCAGCGCGATGTTCGCCGGAACTTTTGCTGCTCCAGCGCGCCGCGCTCTCAAGCTTCGGCTTCTTTTCCAGGAATGAAATAGACCTCTTCGAACAGAGTTCCTTTTTGCCAGCCGGCGCGCGTCAAAATCCCCATACCGTTTTCGCACATGCTGGGATGCCCGCAGAGATATCCAGTGGTGCCTTCCGGGTGCAAATCCCATTCGTCGACGTACATTCGCACGAGGTCATCGACGCGTCCGGTCTGGCCTTTCCAGGCGGTGTCCTCCCACGGGCGGCTGATCGTCGCGACATATTTGAACCACGGAACCTCCGCCGCGATGCGTTCGAGTTCTTCGCGATAGCCGAACTCCCACGAGCGGCTTCCGCCCTGCAAACAATAGAGTTTGTGCTCGCCGGGCATGGGGCTGTTGCCGGCTTTCCAATCGCGATAGAGGGTGCGCACGTAACTGACGAAAGGCGCGATGCCCGTGACGGTGGACAGCAGCAAGTGGTTCGTGCGGCCGCTTTTCAAGTCGAGAGTGAACCGGCCCTTGGAGATTTTGCGGCAAAGCATCGTATCGCCGGGCTTGAGTTTGTAGAGATGAGGCGTCAACGCGCCCTGGGGCACGAGTTCGATGAAAAATTCGAGAGTCTCTTCGTAAGGCGACGAAACGATGGAATAGGCGCGCTCGATCCGCTTGTCTTCGTAATCCACCCCGAGCGTGGCGTATTGTCCCGCCTTAAACGAAAATGGGCCGCCCGGATCAACGCGGATCAGCCACAGGTCTTCCGACAAATCCTTTCGCTCGAGAATACGCGCCGTAAAGTGCTTGTCGGTCGGGAGAGGCATGCTTATCTTCCTCCATGGGCTAAATCGTGCCTGCGTTGTTTCGAAGATCGGCTGGGCCAAACGGCGAGCTGTCGAACAGACAACCGCAGCGAGCGGCGGTTTGCACCAGCACCGCCGCATGGTTCGTCCTTCGTACGCTGCTCTCGGGAATGAGAAGAATCATTCGAAAGGAGCCATCCCTTGATTGGCCTTGTACCGCGCCGCTTTGCTTGAGGCGTTTTCGGCAGTCGTGCGAGACGAAATGTGCGCCGAGAGACCCCAAACGCGGCATTGTACACCCGCTTGGGCATTTTGCGGGGAAGGGAGTCGCTGGCGCAACCTATCTCGGGCCCCGGCAATTGGCCCGGAATCTCGTATCACGCTTCACACTGCAGTAGTACTGGCGATCAGGGACGAGGCGCGGAAGGCGTCCGCATTATTCGTGAATGGGTAAAGAAGAAGAACGCTTGGACGCCTTTCAGCGCGCATTCGGCGTAGGCGCCTTCATCAAATCCACGAACATTTTGTCAAATCTTGGCAGGTCCAAGTCCATCTGAATTTCGACCGGTTGCGCGCCGAGCTTGGGGTTGTCTTTGTCGACCCAGGTCAGCGTGTTTCCGTAGGCCGCGCCATGGCTGATGTCCGCGCTCATGTAGCGCGTTACCGTTCGCGTGATGAGCGTCGGATCGATCCATGCGGCCGCGGCCAGCTCATCCCACATATAAGAGCCGCCCTGGTCCGCCAAAAAGAACTTCACGACATATTGCGCGGCGGGGTTGTTGCTTTTCTTGATTTCCGCAATCATTTCGGGCGTGATTCTGGTTTTGACCGAAATATCCACCGGCGTGCAGACGATCTTTTTCCACGGCGCCTCGAGCACGCTCTTCGCGGCCTCTGGATCAAACCAGAAATTAAACTCGTGGCGCGGGCTGCTAATGAACTCCGGGTCGTCCGTCCGCGGATCCAAACTTCCGCCCATGAAGACCAGCCCTTCAGCCAGCTCGGCAAAATGCGGATCGATCGCGTTGGCGAGGGCCAGATTGGTCATTGGCGCGCCTTCGTAGATCGTCACTTCGTGCGGATATTTCCGAACCATGCGAATCAGGAAGTGAGCGGCGTCCTCGTCGGACGGCTTGGTCGTGGGTTGCCCTTCCGGCAGCGGCGGAATCACGTCATGTTCATGCCACCAGCGATCATCCCACGCGCCGGCGAAGGCGACTTTTCCATACCTCGCCTGCCACAAGAGGGCTTCCTTGCGGCGATGGACAAGCGGAAACACGGCGCCGGGCAGGACCGGAATATCGGTGCGGCCAATCAGCTCCAGCAGGCGCAGAGTATGCGCGACTTCTTCGTCGCGCCATTGGTTCCCGCTGGCCACGGTTATGCCTAGCACTTGCACCTGCGGGGATTGAATCAAGGTCAGCAGCGTTTGCATATTGCTCCCGCCGGGACCTGAACAGTCCTGATCGATGATGACTTTCCGGGGCTGTTGCGCGAAGGCGGCGGTGCCGGCAAGCAGCAATGGAAACAATATGCAGAGCCTTAGATTCTTCATCGCCGTCCTCTTCCGAAGTTCGCCATTTTTGAATAGCCCATTTCTTTTTGTTGCGGAAGCTGGGTCTACTTGGGCGCAGCCCGAGCGCAGCAAATGCTAAACGCAGGTTCGAGGCCTGATTCCGCCGCAATCTTTATCCCATCGATGGATGGAAATTGGCAACCTTCGAAATGCAAGGCAACTGGAAATA
Source organism: uncultured Acidobacteriota bacterium (assembly GCA_963715795.1). Classification (GTDB taxonomy): domain Bacteria; phylum Acidobacteriota; class Terriglobia; order Acidiferrales; family UBA7541; genus Acidiferrum. Next base: position 855,012 of record OY970275.1, read on the forward strand.
GCATCGGTACGCTGATCGCCGCAAGTCAAAATACACCCAGTGCCGGTTCAGGCCACACGCAAAAAAGCGTGTTAGGCAATTCGATCTGTGAATTTGCCGCCGTCTGGAGAAAGCGTCCCCAACTTCCTGGTTGCCGGCGATCCGCGCAAAGGGCTTTTTTGCCCCGTTCTTCTACTTCTGCCACAGGAACCAAATTGAACGACGCTCGGCGCACGGCTCAAAACCTATACGTCACGTGCTATAACAAACCAATGCGGCAACACGATTACGCACCCCGCCCCGCGCACATTAAATGGCTCCTCGATTCTGACCCGGCCATTCGTTGGCAGGTTATGAGGGACCTCACCGGGGAAGCTCCCGAAGCGATTGCAGCCGAGCGGTCGCGCGTCGCAACCGAAGGTTGGGGCGCCCAGCTTCTCGCGCGCCAATCTCCTGCCGGCCATTGGGGCGGCGGGCCGAAGTGGGACCTTATTGCCCTCTTCAGTCTCGTCGTCTTGAAGGACCTCGGTCTCGACCCGGCCAGCAAGCAGGCTCGCCGAATGATTGGCCGCATCGAGAAGCGGCTCGTCTTTAAGTGGCTCAACAACCGGCGTTACCTTGACGGCGAAACGGAACCCTGCATCAACGGCAGAATCCTCGGCGTCGGAGCGTATTTCAAAGAGCCGAACAACGCGCTGGCCAAGCAACTCCTGGGCGAGCAACTCGAAGATGGCGGCTGGAACTGCGAAGCGTGGCCCTTCTTGTCGCCGAAACGGCCTCCTAGCCAGCGCTCTTCGTTCCATACGACCATCTGCGTGCTCGAAGGACTGCTCGCATACGAGCGGGCAGGGCGCAAATCGGCGGCCGTCACGAAGGCCCGCAAGCGGGGCGAAAACTATCTGCTCGAACGCCGCATGTTCCGCTCGCTGCGAACAGGGAAGGTCATCGACAATCGCTGGCTGCGCTTCTCGTACCCGACGTTTTGGCACTACGACGTCTTGCGCGGACTCGATTATTTGCGAAATGCAGGAATCAAACCCGACAGCCGCGTACGTGAAGCCATCAAAATCGTGATGGAGCGCCGCCACCAGAACGGGCGCTGGCCGCTGAACTTCCTTCATCCCGAGCCTATTCCATTGGAGATGGAGACATCTGTCGGCAGTGCGAGCCGCTGGAACACACTCCGCGCTCTCCGCGTTCTGCGTTGGTACAACGACTCCACGGGGTAGTTGTGTGCCTTGGGCGTGCCGCGCTATAGCTTGGGTCTGAAAGTTGTCCCGAATCTCCCATTCAGGTCGGATAACAGCGTGGTTGGAAATTAAAGGACTATCAGAGTTGGATGAACCCCCGGGGAGCCAGCGGTGTTTCTTGAACAGGGCTGCTCGAACGGGGCCGCTCGGGAGAGGCCGGGTTGGACTAGAGCTGTGGGGGAAATGTGAAAGAGATTTTTTGAAACATTTTGGCATGTCCGATACGTCTAACCTTTGACGCAAAGGGTATGGCGCGTCTGCCGCATTACCCTCCCGAGCAGGCCCAGTCGTGGTTTGCGTTTCGCGTTAGCTTGCAGGAGCGATCGATGAACTGGCGGGAAAAAAGGCGCCCCAGGCGCTTCAGGCTCATTTCTGTATTTGGCGGCATCGCACTGGCGGCGTTGTATGCCGGTGCCGCGGAATTTGCGGCACCCGCCTCCCTGGCGGCGCAGACCGCCGTCGCGCACGCCGTAGGCACGATCAAGAAGATTGCCGATAAGACCATCGTTTTGACCACCAACGAGGGTGCGGAAGTCACGGTCGAGGTAACGGACAGCACCCGTCTGATCCGCATCGAGCCGGGAGCGAAAGATTTGAAGAACGCGGTTCCGGTTACCCTGGCGGAATTGCAGCCTGGCGACCGCATTCTCGTGCGCGGGCAAACGGCGGTCGATGGCAAGACGATCCTGGCGGTTTCACTCATCGCCATGAAACACGAAGATATCGCCGCGAAACAGGCGCATGAACGCGACGAGTGGCAGAAGCACGGCGTCGGCGGGCTTGTGACTGCCGTCGATCCTGCGGCCGGCACAATCAAAATTTCGACAAACGCGCTAGGCGTGGCGAAGGACGTGACGGTACAGGTCTCAAAGCAAACTATTCTCCGGCGGTACGCTGCGAACTCCGTGAAGTTCGATGATGCCAAGCTTGCGCCGATCGATCAAATCAAGGTAGGCGACCAACTACGAGCACGGGGAACGCGCAGCGCGGATGGCACGCAACTGGCGGCCGATGAAATCGTTTCGGGAACGTTTCGCAATATAGCGGGAACAGTAGAAGGAGTCGATGTTGCGGCGGGAACGATTACGGTGATGGATCTGGCCGCGAAGAAACCGATTACCGTCAAGGTTACTTCGGAAACGCAGCTTCGGAAACTGCCGCCGATGATTGCCCAGCGCATTGCCGTGCGGCTCAAGGGAGCATCCGCGGAGTCGCCTGCGGGCGCGAATGGTTCGGCAAACTCCGCGCCACATCCTGCGGAAACCCCGGAGCGCAGCCAATCTGCGGGCCAGGCCAACGGTGCGGCTGGCGCTGGACGGGAAGGGCGCGGCGGCGGCGGAGCGGATTTTCAGCAGATCCTAAGCCGCATGCCCGCAGCGACGCTTGCGGATTTGCAAAAGGGCGATGCGGTGATGATCGTGACTACGGAAGGGTCGGCGGATAGCGCCGCGACGGCGATTACGCTGCTCGCGGGCGTCGAGCCCATCCTTGAGGCTTCGCCGAAAGGCGGAGCCTCCAGCATCCTTACGCCGTGGACGATGAGCGAAGCCCCGTCGGGGGACACGAATCCTTGAAGGACGCCAAATCTGAAAAATCGCTATGGGGTAAGGAGAGGGAATGAGTTTTCGGTTTCTTCGTAGGTCCATTGCAGTTTTCGCAGTGCTCCTAATTTTTGGATGCGGCTTTAGCGCGGCGCACGCGCAGGAGACTACCGGAAAGCTCCGCGGGCAAGTGACGGATCCTTCCAACGCGGCCGTAACGGACGCGACGGTGCTGGTGACCACGCCCAGCGGCGCGGCCACCACAGCGACCACAAACCATACAGGCATCTATGAAGTGACAGGTTTGGTTCCCGGCAAGTACGGCGTGAAGGTGATTGCCCCGGGATTTGCCCCATTTGAGAAAGCGGATGTCGAAATCGTCGCCGGGCAAACCGCAAAACTGGACGTCTCCCTTACCATCGAGGTGCAGCAGGAAAAGGTCGAAGTGACGGACACGACGACCAAAATCGATGTGAATCCCGCGAACAATGCCGGAGCCGTGGTCATTCAAGGGAAGGACCTGGAAGCGCTTTCCGACGACCCGGACGAACTTGAATCCGAACTGCAAGCGCTCGCCGGACCCTCCGCGGGACCGAATGGCGGGCAGATTTATATCGATGGATTCACGGCCGGAGAGCTTCCGCCGAAAGCGTCGATTCGAGAGATTCGCATCAATCAGAATCCGTTTTCTGCGGAATACGACAAGCTGGGTTACGGGCGGATCGAGATCTTTACAAAACCCGGTACCGACCAGTTCCACGGCCAATTTTTTCTGACCGGAAATACCGCGGGATTCAACTCGCGCGATCCCTTTGAGGATTTGTCCGCGGGCACGGAGCCGCCGGGCTACTACACCACGCAATTCAGCGCCAATGTGGGCGGGCCGCTGAGCAAGAAAGCTTCGTTTTTCTTCAACATCGAGCGGCGCGACATCACCGATCTGTCCGTAATCAGCGCGCAAATCGTGAACCCGACGACTTTCCAAATCGAGCCCTATAGCAATGTGCTGCCCAATCCCAAAACGCGGCTGAACATCAGCCCGCGGATCGACTACCAGGTGACTCCGAGCAATACGCTGAGCGTGCGCTATCAGTATTGGCGGAACAACGAAATAAACGATGGCGTGGGCACGTTTAATCTCGAGACGCTGGCGGCTAACTCGCTCGAGACGGAAAACACGCTGCAAGCCACCGACACGCAAACCATCAGCCCTACCACCATCAACGAAACGCGCTTTCAATACCTCCGCGATGCAACAAACGGAACGCCGCTGAACACCTTGCCGCAAATCGATGTCGAAGCGGGCTTTACGGGCGGAGGCTCGACGAGCGGAATCAACACGGATACGCAGAATCATTACGAACTGCAAAATATTACGTACATAAATAAAGGCAAGCACGCCTGGAAAATCGGCGGCCGCGCGCGCGAAACAACGGATTACAGCGCCTCGAATGCCAGCTTCAACGGTTCGTATTTTTTTGGTTCACGCTCTCTGCCGGGGTGCGTGCCGACCTCGACGGATAGTTGCGTCATCACGCCGCTCGAGGCTTATCAAATCACGCTAATGGGGCAGTCCCTCAATGAAAGCATTTCCCAAATTCAAGCTGCGGGCGGCGGAGCGAGCTACTATTCCTTGAACTACAACCCCAGCGGAACGGCCGCCGCCAGCGTGAGCTACTTTGACGGCGCATTGTTTGCGCAGGACGACTACAAGTGGCGCCCCAATGTGACGCTGAGCTACGGACTGCGCTATGAAATGCAGAACAATCTTAGCGATCATGCCGATTTTGCTCCGCGTTTGGGACTGGCCTGGGGACTCGACGGAAATGGCAAAAACAAATCGCCGAAAACCATCCTTCGCTTGGGCTACGGCATCTTTTACGACCGCTTCGCGGAAAATCTTGTTCTCCAGCAGCAATTGGCGAACGGTCTCATCCAGCAGCAGTACCTGATTCCTAATCCTGCATTTTTCGATCCGACCCAGACCACGCTTCCCTCCGGTTTCCCTTCCACGGCCACATCGCCGCAAACGGTGTACGTAAAAAATCCGAGTCTTCGCACGCCCTACACGATGCAGACCGGCGTGACGCTCGAGCGGCAGCTCACCAACTTTGCAAACGTTTCCGTGACCTATCTGAATTCGCGCGGCGATCACCAGTTCTACACCAACGTTTTTCCCCCGAACGCTCCCGGCGCGCCTCTTCCCGCCGGTTTCAATCCTGGGGACGTCGTCTATCAGTTCGCGTCGGAAGGCGTTTACAAACAGAATCAATTGATCGTGCACAGCATGGTCCGCATTCCGACGCGGCATGGCTTCCTGCAGGATCTTTCGCTCTTTGGCTTTTACGTTTTGAATTATGCGAACAGCGATACGGCAGGCGCCGGCTATGTCCCCTCCATTCCCGGAGACATCAGCGCGGATTTTGGTCGCGCATCGTTTGACATCCGCCAGCGCGTCTTCTTCGGCGGGAGCATGGACATTCCTTACGGCTTCACCCTAAGCCCTTTTTTGATTGCCAGCTCGGGCATTCCGTTCAACATCACGACCGGCCAGGACACCTACGGCGACGCGCAGTTTAATACGCGTCCTTCCTTCGGCACGTGTGGTGCCGGAGCGCAGACCGGCGTGGTGCAAACCGCGTACGGCTGCTTTAATCTGCTCCCGGCAGCGGGAGAGGCGCCGATTCCCATCAACTATGCGACAGCTCCGGGGCGATTCACTCTTAACCTGCGTCTCAGCAAAACCTTCGGCTTCAAGGAGAAAAAGGAAGCCAATGCCGGCGGGGGCGGGCCAATGGGAGGCGGCGGGTTTGGCGGCGGTGGCGGTGGACACCACTATGGCGGACCCGGCGGCGGCATGTTCGGCGGCGGCGGCTCGTCCAAATACCGCTACAATCTGACGTTCAGCGTGAGCGCACGGAATTTGCTTAACAGCGTCAACTACGGTCCGTACATCGGCAACTTGAGTTCGCCGCTCTTTGGCGAAGCGAACTCGCTGTCCGGCCAACCCTATAATTCCTCGACGGCCAATCGCCGCATCGACCTGCAGGTGCGCTTCACCTTCTAAGCGGCATTCGCTTAGAATCTAAGCGCATGCGTGTGATATCTTGCACGGATGAGTAAGACCAAGCGGCGCAAGAAAAAGGTTCTGGATGTGGGCGTGGAAGCCCGCCGCGCGGCCCGAAATTCCGGGATTGCACCCGCCGCCACGCGGGTGATCGCCGACAAACGCAAACGCCCCGCAAAGCACAGGAACAAATGGCTGGAAAAAGAGGCCGAATAGATCCGCCGCGCCTTCGATTTTTTCCTTCGGAGTAGGTCCGGACCCGGACCTAATTTTTGGAGCCTCATCCAGGTTTGTGCGCCGGGACGGATTCCTCCGGGCTGAACAACGCGGCCGGCGGAATTTTCTTGCGTTCGGCCAGCGCCGCGGCGATCGCTTCCAAATCCTTTTTGTCGAAACCCAGGCAGGCGACTTTCACGGTGCCACTAGGTTCAACCAGAAAAATCGTGGGCACGTTCGTGAGGCCATACGCGTTCGAAGCCGGGTAGCCCTTCTGTTTTTCGTCGAGAGCCATTGGAAACGTGACGCCAAATTCCTTCGCAAAATCTTTCGTGTCCCGCGCATCGTCCTGAGAAATCCCGAGAAAGGTTGCGCCATCGCCCCCATAGCGCTTGTAGATGCGCTCGAGAAATGGGAACGTGAACTGGCAAACGGGACAGGAAATTTTGAAGAAAGCGGCAACCACCGGCCCGCTTTCGAGCAGCTTGCCGAGCGAGACTTCTTTTCCATCAAGCGATTTCAGCGAAAAAGCAGGCGCAGCGTTTCCAGCAACAATATTTGTCATCGGTCCTTCCGTGGCCATCCAGCGTTTGAGCCGCCGCAAAATGCTCATGTATCTATTTTAGCGCAGCCCCACGCGATAAGCAGTCCCGTCTCACGGCTTCGCGTGCGCATTCAGCAATGGAAATCCAAAATCGCCCGGCGCAAATACATTCAGTGGATTTGCTTGGTTTTGCGCTGCATGTAATCCATGAGCAGGTACTGGCCGAGCGTATAAGGCGTGGTGAAATACGCCTTGCCCCGGCACATTTCCGTAATCTTCTGCACGAAATGCACCAGGCTATAATCGCTCGCCAGCATGAACGTGTTGATCATGATTCCCGCGCGCTTGCATTTATTGACTTCTTCGAGCGTCTGCCCGACAACGAACGGATCGAGGCCGAACGCGTTCTTATAAATGCGACCGTCTTCAAGCGTAAGCGCGGAAGGCTTTCCATCCGTGATCATGACGATTTGGCGCATGTCCTTTTTCTGCCGCAGCAAAATCCGCTGCGCGAGCCGTAGGCCCTCGCGCGTATTTGTGTAGTATGGGCCGACCTGCACGCGGGCCAGCTCGCCGAGGGGAACTTCTTCGGCGCTGTCATGAAAAAGCACCAGGCTCAGCGTGTCGCCGGGATATTGTGTGCGGATCAAATGAGAGAGCGCCATGGCCACGCGTTTTGCGGGAGTGAAGCGGTCCTCGCCATAAAGAATCATGCTGTGGCTGCAATCGAGAAGAACGACCGTCGCGCACGAGCTGTGATACTCGCACTGGTGCACCATCAAATCGGAGTACGCCATGTCGATAGGCACTTTTGCGCCCTGCCGGCGCACGGCGTTGAATAGCGTTTCGCTGATATCCAGATTCAACGTGTCGCCAAATTCGTAAGGCCGCGAAATGCCACCGGATTCGACGCCGGTCGAAAGGTCGCGGGTATCGTGGCGGCCAAAACTGCTGCGCCCAAGCGACCCGAGAAGGTCCTGCAAAGTTTTGAAACCGAGGAAATCGATGGTCTTGTCCGTGATCTCGAATCGCGCCTCGGGCTGGCGCTCGTGAGGCTGGCCGAGCTGCCCCCGCGCGGTAGTCTGCGGAGGCGGCGTGACTTGCGGCGGCTGCTGCGGGTTGATGAAGCCTTCCTGCGCGAGCCGCTCCATTAATTTGTCGAGCAGATTCTTCACCGCCTGGCTGTTTTGTCCCTCGGGGTTTTGCAGCATCTCGCGCAGCTCATCGCTCATGGCGTCTTCCGGAAGCAGATCGCCCTCCTGCAACGCGCGAAGAATGGCTTCGCGGAGAGCCTCCATCGAACGCTCGGGATCCATCTGGGAAACGCCGTAAAATTGCGACTCGAATCCGCTTTGCAGAAAGAAATCGCCCATGCGCTTTACGAGTTCTTCGAGATCGACCGCATCAGCGGGCTCGCCGACGTATTTTCCGTAGCGGATAAATTTCATATCTCGCGTTCCTTGTGTTTCCTCAAAGCGAAACCAATCCCGCCTAATTGAACTGCCGGCGCGGCGGTCGGCCCGGCGTCTCGCGCGGCTCCGCCTGCTGTTTGGGTTTGTCCGCGTAGAACCCGCGCTCTTCGCTGCGTCCGATGCGGCGGTGCGCCCACAAGCCTTCGAGAATCATCTCCGCGGCGGAAGCGGCGCTCGCGGCGTCTTTGCGATCGCGCACGCCGAGGCGGCTGATGTGCTCCATCACGCCCTGAATTTTCCCGAGCTGCTGATATCGCTCGGAAGTGGTCGCCAGTTCTGGCAGTTTTAATTCGCCGCCGATCTCAAACCACTGAATCACCGGCTGAAAATTCACTTCGGCAAAATGCTTGCTGAAAACGCGGCCGACGGCCGTGCGGATCAGCTCGCGTGCGACCGTGTCCGCGCCTTTCAGCTCGCCTTCGTATTCGAGCTCCATCTTCCCCGTGATGGCGGGCAGCGAAGAATAGACATCCGCAACGCGGGCGACGACGGCCTTTTCGCCGGTGCGCGCGGCGCGCTGTTCGGCGCTGCTCACCAAACTTTCGAGCGCCGTGATCGGCAAGCGCTGGCTGACGCCGGAACGGCGATCAACGCGCTTGTCCTCGCGCGCCTGAAACGCAATCTCTTCCACAACGTTGCGGAGATACGCAGGCACTTCCACCTTGATTCCCGAATCGCGCGCAACCCACGCTTCCTGCGCGGTGATGGCCATGCCCTCTTCGAGCGTCGACGGATAGTGCGTGCGGATTTCCGCGCCGATGCGGTCCTTCAGCGGCGTGATGATTTTCCCGCGCGCGGTGTAATCCTCCGGGTTTGCCGTAAAAACGAGCAGCACATCGAGCGGCAAGCGCAGCGGGTAGCCCTTAATCTGAATATCGCCTTCCTGCATGATATTGAAAAGTCCGACCTGGATTTTTCCGGCGAGATCGGGAAGCTCGTTGATGGCGAAAATGCCGCGATTGGCGCGCGGAAGCAAGCCGTAGTGAATCGTCAACTCGTCCGAGAGATCTCGCCCGCCGCGCGCGGCGCGAATGGGATCGACGTCGCCGATGATATCCGCCATCGTCACGTCAGGTGTGGCCAGTTTTTCGACGTAGCGATTCTCGCGCGGCATCCACGCGATGGGCGTGCTGTCGCCTTCGGCGGCGATTTTCTCCCGGCAGGCGCGGCAGATCGGCCGCAGCGGATCGTCGTTGATTTCGCAGCCCACGACCACGGGAATTTCCGAGTCGAGGAACTGTGCAAGCCCTCGCAGGATGCGGCTCTTCGCCTGCCCGCGCAATCCGAGAAGAATGAAATTGTGTCGCGAAAGAATAGCGTTGATGATTTGCGGAATGACAGTATCTTCGTAGCCGTGCACGCCGGGGAAGAGCGGTTCGTTCTTCTCGATCATGCGCAGCAGGTTCTGGCGCATCTCGCTCTTGACGGAGCGCGAGACCGTGCGCGCGTCGAAGTCAGGAATGCTCTTGAGCTCGCCGAGCGTGCGCGCTCTCGGACGCGCTGAAGATTGCAACGATGTGCTTGCCGTCATTGGGCCTCGTTCCGCGTCCCGAGCAATCAGGGACGCCTACCATACTAAACTAATTCAAGCCGTGTCCGTTGCCGCCGGCGCGCTGCCGTAGGACTCCTGTCTTCTGTAGATGCGGCGCCCACGCGCGAAGATACCCGACGAGCCGTTCTTGCCGGTCCGTTTCGGTGCGCAGCTCGAGAATTTGCTGTTTCCACAGCAAATCCATCGGGAGCGCGGAAGCCACGATATAGGAGAATTGCGTGGACTGATCCTCACCGGCGTTTTTGGGATAGTCCTCGAATATAATCGTGTGGCACGTTTCGTAGAGCTCGACGAGTTCGCGCCGCAGCGCGGGATTGTCCGTCGCTTCGCGGTCCTCGAGATAATCCACGTAGCCCTCGGCGAGCGGATTCTCGTCGAAAAACTCGATCACGCGGAAAGGCTCGCGCCCAATGGTCAGGATGTCCATGGTTTCGCCGTCAGGCCGTTTCACGGCTTCGATGATTTCCGCGGTGCAGCCCACGCGCACGAGGCCTCTAGGAAGGGCCAGCAACACTCCAAACTCGGATTTGTCTCTCAAACAATTGCCCACCATTTCGAGATAGCGCGGCTCGAAGATATGCAAGGGAAGGTCCCCGCCGGGAAGTAGAACGACGTTCAATGGGAAGAGCGGAATGCGATCGGGCCGCATGGTTCCTGGTCAAATGATACCAGAGCCAAGTGATGGGTGCCCGAGCGACTTGGCTCAGGCCATCCGCCACATCCAGAATCCCGAAGACCCTAATCGCACCAAGCGGTTGAATACCTGTACGGCATTGTGCAGTCGGCTGAATTTTCAAGGACGAAATTTCAAGGAATAGAGCAGCGGGCCTGGTGTAAGCTCTGCGGGTTCCGCTAGGTGGAGAAAAAGGAGATAAATCCGTGGACAGGATGAAGAAATTATCTTGGGGAGGCTGGTGTGCAGCCCTGATGGTTGGCATGTTGCTCTGCGGCGGGCAGGTGTTTGCTCAAGGCACGGCAGGCGCGGCTGCGGTCGAGCAGGCGCGACCGGCGGATCCCGCGCAAGCGTACTGGGAAACGTTGAACGCTTACGAGAAGTCGCTGGTGGAGCAGAGATATACCGACTGGGGTTATTTGGCGAAATTCCGCGACGCGGATAAAGAGTTGCCGCCTCCCGCAGCGGACGAGACGCGCGTGGTCTTCATGGGAGATTCCATCACGGAAGGCTGGGGCATGAAGGCTACGGCAACGTCGCCGGCTCGCGGTGTGTTTTTCCCCGGCAAACCGTATCTCAACCGCGGCATATCGGGGCAGACTTCGCCGCAAATGCTCGTGCGTTTTCGGCAGGACGTCATCGACCTGAAACCGAAAGTGGTCCTGATTCTCGCGGGTACGAATGACATCGCTGAGAACACGGGCAAGATGACTCTGGAGGAGACCGAGGGCAATCTCGAGTCCATGGTCGAGCTTGCGCGGGCGAATAAAATACGGCCAGTGCTATGCTCGGTTTTGCCTTCGACCGATTTTTGGTGGCACAAAGGACTGCAACCGGCTTCCAAAATCAAAGCGCTGAACGAATGGATTGAAATGTACGCCGCAAAAAACAACATGGTTTATGTGGACTACTATTCCGCAATGGTGAACGAGGAAGGCGGCTTGAAAAAGGAATTTAGCCCAGACGGCGTACATCCGAACGCGGCGGGGTACGGCATCATGGCGCCGCTCGCTCAGGCCGGGATCGAGCAAGCTTTGCGGCAGCCGATTCGCTGAGAAAAGCCCGCGCAGTGAGAGGACGTCCGGGCCAACCTTTCGGGTCGCAATCGTGCTCTTGATTCTCAGCCAATCGAAAACACATCGTCTTCAAGCGAGTTCGCTGAGCAGCGTCTCCATTTCGGAGCGGGCATGGTCGTCGTGTTTTTTGGAGGCGGCGGAAATGCCAGTGGTCAGGATTCGGCGTGCTTCGACCCCGCGCGATTCACGCGCGAGGAGTTGGGCGTACATGAGATAAGCGGGAATGTAGTCGGCGTTGTGTTCGAGAAGCGCACGGAAATGCGCGTCGGCAGCGGCAGGATCGCCACTGTTCATGCACTCCATAGCCAAGCCGTAGCGGGAGAACGCATCGTCCGGTTTTTTGGCCACGAACTCTTCAAGCATCTGCCTGCGGGTTTTCTTTTGGTCAGTCATGGTTGCTCCCGTATTATACGAGGAGTGCCGAAGAAAAAGAATTTCACACAGAGGACACGGAGAGCACAGAGGGCGCGGAGAAGACTCCGGCGAAAAGCGGGGGAGCGAATGAAGCGCAAATCAACAGCGATAAGTGAGAAGAGCGGGGAATTGGCGCTGAAAGGCAAGCCGGTGAGCGCGTCGCGCTCCGAGATGACCGAGATTGTTTTGCCGGCGCAGACGAATCCTTTGGGAAAATTGCTGGGCGGGCAGGTGATGCATTTGGTGGACATGGTGGCGGCGATGGCGGCGCACCGGCACTCGAACAGTTATGTGGTGACGGCGTCGGTGGACTATATCGATTTCCGGAACGCGATAAATCTGGGCGAAATTGTGAATTTGAAGTCGCAAGTGAATCGCGTGTTTCGCACGTCGATGGAAGTAGGAGTCGAGGTATTTTCGGAAAATGCAATGACCGGCGAACGGAAACATACGACGACAGCGTATGTGACGTTCGTGGCGATCGATGAGTACACCGGGCTGCCGAAGCCAGTGGCGCCGCTGATCGTGAAGACGACAGAGGAAAGGCAACGGTATCGCGAAGCGGCGAAACGGCGCGAGGTCCGGCTCGCATTGCGTTACGGCAAAAGTCGTCGCAGAACCTGAATACCAAATTTCTCATTTCTCCGTTCAATTCCGCACCACAAATGTTGCGCGAATAGGGGCACGATATATCGTGCCCGTACACAGAAAATATCGCGCCCCGATACACGATATACAGCGCCGTTACAAAGGACACGATGCATTCAGAGCGTCCTTGGCTCGCGAGTGAGTTTAGCCGACGCCGCCGACCCAGCGCGGCGTTTCGGTTGGCCAGGGGCTGCCGCCTTCGGGCTCTTCGGTGATCGCGAGCGCCTTCGTCGCGTCCATGGATTCCGGCGGATTGGAAACGAGAAGCACAAATTTCCCGTTTGCATCGGGCATGACCATCATCGAGGGCATGGGCTTGGCGCCCTTCGCCTTGGGAATAAACCACAATTGCAAAACATGATGCGGGGACGGCATGGGAATCTTTTCTCCCATGACAACGATGCCTAATTCCGGATTCCATTTCGCTTCGAGCTGCATTCCGAGAGCGGTGTTTCCCGCGGGAACAATTTTCACGGAACTCGGGTCCATCATGATCATGGCTTCGCGTTTGACTGCGGCGAGTTGTTTCTCGGTTTTCTGGCGTTCGGCGAGGAGCGTAGCGGCGCGGTCATTGGCCTGGCGAATTTCGCGCTGCAGGCGGCGCATGTTCCAATTCGAGTAGACGGAAAAGAGGACGAGCGCGGCAACGGCGGCCCAGAGCCAGAAGGGAATCGCACTTTTCGGGGAGAGCGCATCGGCTTTTGCACCGGGTGCCGTTTGCGTTTGGACTTCGGCGCGGACGGTTCGCAAAAGGCGGCCCTTGAGCATATCCGAGGGAGCTGCTTCGGGCGCAGCGTAAGCCAGTTGGCTGACAAGCCAGCGGGCTTCCTCGATCGCTTTGGCGCAATCCGCGCAACCGGATGCGAGATGCGCTTCGAGCGCGGCGCGGTCTTCGGGATCGAGCGCACCGAGAGCGTAGGCTTCCAACATTTCCGCGAATTGGACGCAGTTCTTCACGTCGTAGCCTGCAATCCTGCTTTCAAGCGAAGCAAACCGTTGCGAATCCAACTTTTGACCGTGCCAAGCGGCTCTTTCAGTTTTGCCGCAATCTCGGAATGGCTGAGGCCTTCAAAATAGGCAAGCTCGATGGCCCTTTTCTGTTGCGGAGCGAGCGATGCCATCAGGGCGCGAACGCGTTCGGCGCGGCGTTTATCGTCGAGAAGCGTTTCGTAGTCCGGCGCGATGATGACGGACGGTAATTCCTCGGGCAAATCCTCGCGACGGCGCTGGCGCTCGCTTTTCTGGCGAAGGTGATCGAGAGCGCGATTGCGGGCCATAGTGCAAAGCCAGGGAACAAATGGGCCGCGAGCGGAATCGTATTGCGCGGCGTTGCGCCAGAGCTGCAGGAAAACGTCCTGGACAACCTCTTCGGATGTCGAAGCGTGTTGCACGATGCGGAGGACGAGGCCATAGACGAGGCGAGAATGGCGGTCGTAGAGCTGTTCAAAGGCGCTCACGTCTTTTTGAAGAAGGCGCAACACGAGCGTCGCATCTGGCGACACTTCGCGAGGACCGCTGGATGTGAAAGCCGCCAGGAACACGAGTGTCGGCTTCTTCCTCTCCTAAGAGACTATACGACTGAAAAGCAGAAATGGATGCTTTTCCATGAGTTTAGACAACTCCCATTGCCGAACGACTGCAAATTTCTTGCGCGACGGAGAGAGCTTGGTCGATGCATGCGCCGATGGCCGGGCCGCGTAGATAATTGCCAACAAACCAAAGATTTTCATCGCGAAGAGCGGGTTCGGATGGACGCGCCATGCGATCGAGATGGCCAAGATTGTATTGGGGAAGAGCGCGTTCGTAGATTTGGACGTTTGTGAAAACGGGCGGTTGGCTGATCGACAGGATGGGAGCTAATTCGCGATGAACGAGGGCAGCGATATCTTGGGCTGGGAGTGAGACCGCGGCGGGATCCGTGGCGCCGCCGATGAAGCTGGTGAGAAGAACGTGGCCATCGGGGGCGCGGTTTGGAAAGAGGGAGGAATTCCAGACGGAGCCGAGCGTCCGGAGTTTTTCGGAGCGCGGAATGAGGAATCCGAAGCCTTCCAGGGAGTGGCCGATGGCGGATTTTTGGTAGCCTAGGGAAACGACGGCGAGGGAGGCAAATTCGATTTCGTTGAGCCGGGATTTTTCGATGGTTTCAAGCGCACTCTGCAGGAGCTTTGCGGCGATGTTTGGCGGAGTCGCCAGAACGAGATGGTCGGCGACGATGGAATCGTTTCCCGTTTCGGATTTGACGTTGACAACGAAGCGGGCGCCCGAAGAGGGGCGTCCGGCGCCACTGTGTTGAAGCGAAATGACTTCGACGCCGCAGTGGAGAGCCGGGCCGAGACTTGCGGCGAGGGTTTTGGTGAGAGTTTCATTTCCCTCTTTGAAAGTTTGGAGAGTGGGGCGTTTTTTCGGGCCTCTATCGCGCTTGGCGGGTTTTGCAGTTCGGAGCATGCCGCGGATGACGCTGCCGGAGGCGCGTTCGGCTTCATGGAGTTGGGGAAAAGAGGCGCGGAGGCTGAGTTTTTCGGGGTCGCCGGCGTAGATGCCAGAAACGAAAGGAGCGACTAGCTTGTCGAGGAGTTCGGCGGAGAATTTTCTGCGGACAAAGGCGGCGACGGATTCGTCGACGTCGGGAGGTTTGGTGTGGCCGAAGAGATCGCGAGTTACACCCCATTTCGTGCGGGCGCTGAAGAGGGAAGAGGCGAAGAAGGCGGGCGGGCTGAGAGGCGCTTGCTTGAGCTGGCCGTTGAGGAGGAGAAAACGGGGAGCGCGCGCGGGAGCTTCGACAAGTTCGTTTGCGATGGCGAGATCGCGGTAGAGATCGAGGAGTTGAGGAGTGGCGCTGAAACTTTGCGGGCCGAGCTCGAGGAGGTAGCCGTCGCGGCGCTCGGAACGGATCAGTCCGCCGGGGCGCGGCGCGGCTTCGACGATCTGGGCGTCGATGCCGGATTTGCGGAGGGCGTGGGCACAGACCAAGCCGGAGATTCCGGCTCCGACGACTAGGACTGGGACGTGGGTGGTCATGGGATTCGGGAGCCATCGTATCATTTCGGCTGGAGATGATGATTCGTGTCGCGCCGGGGGACTGACAGGTTGCGTCCAGCGGAGGTTCAAGTGTTGAAGGTTCAAAGGTTGAAGGTGAGAAGCGATCGTCCTCGGAAGGAGAACCCTAGGGGCCGCAGCGCGGGCGGCTAGGGACCCTCCCCCCGGGTTTTTCGTAAACGTTGCATCTAAAGGGTTTAGGCTTGGCGTAAGTTCTTTAGATGCAACGGTTGCGGGTGGGTGGATAGGCATTGATTCTAAACGGGATGCGGACACGGGGCGTAAGGCTTTGAGCGAGTCGACCGTGGGGAAGGATCGGGTTGGTTTTAGCGCAGGGCGCACGGAGTTCACAGCGGACGAGCGGCGAGGGTAGACACCCCCCACCCGGGGGTGTCCGCGAGTTATGAAGTAAATGGTTGAGGGGATTGGGGTTGTGGGCGATCCTGCGTGTGCGCAGAGCGGTAACGAGGAGCTAGAGAAAGTGGAAGAGAAAGATAACGTGGAGGCGCAGGGAGCACAGAGGTTACGCAGAGAAGAGGGAGACGACCGACGAGGCTGGAAAGCTAAGTTCACGCATCATTTTACCGCGTTTCAGATGCCTTGTCAAGTTATTCCTTATGTAGTAATAATTCGAATGATGCGGTCACGGGGCGTAAGTTGATATGAGGAAATGGGATACGCAGGCATTTGGCGGTCGAAAAAAGGTTTTTGCGAGGTCTTACTTGTGGCTGGTCATAAGAATCCGAGGCAAATCCTGACTTGTTCCTCGATCCTTGCAAAAACAGCCGCCGGGAGGACGCCAATCGCAGGATATCTCAGCAAGGTCTTTTCGATGGTGGTGACCTGGTCGCACTTGGCCCAGCAGTTCGAGTCCAGATTGGCTTCGCCCTTCTTGATGGGGACGCGCATGCTAAATGCTTTTCGTTCTGCCGTGGTCATGCCGACGACGCAGACATCAAGCGCGTACTTGTTAATAGGGTCAATGCAGAGCACGACGGCAGGGCGCGGCTTATCGAGCTGCACGATATAGACGTCGCCTCTTTTGGGATACCAACTTGAAGGGGCGGCGGCCATCAATCCCTGCCAAACGTGCGGAGGGCTGCTTTCTGCAGCGATTTGGCTTCCGAGCGGTCTGCCTTTGCGCCGGCAAAGAAGGCTGCGGCCTCGGCCTCCAGCCTGTCGTACTGTTCTTGGAGGATGGCGCGGCGGAGTAGTTCGTTGACGCGGTCGCTGGCCGAGCGTGCACCCTTGGTCTCGTCAACGTAGTTGTTGATGTCCGGTTCGATGGTGAAGCTCTTGGGGAGTCTCATAGTAGCTCGCGTATGTTACCTGCGATAAAGTATACGAACATGATTGTCAATCGAGGATATAGTTACACCCTCGAAGAAAGGCGCGAGGGGCACACGGCCTTAATCTCTGTGCCACCGGGCCATTTTTCACAATTTGATTTTTTCGCACTGTCCAGTCTTAAGGTCGTAGACAAAGCATTCATGAGTTGATGCCATGTTGATAGGCCAAATTGTACAAACCCACGTTTCGCGCTCACGGTTCCACGAGAGCATGAGCTTGTCGGCGTTTGCAAAGATTGGGAACGATGGCAACGCCTCAGCTAGTTGGCTATCAAGCGCGGACAACTGCTGTGATTTCCAAAGGAACCTTATAGGGATGCCGATTGAAATGTCAGTGGGCTGGGTCGGGCGCTCAATGCGAAGGGTGACAGCGTCTGGCACAGCTTTTCCCCGTTTCCTAAATTGGCGGATCATATCGCGCAACCACTCACCAACCTCCTCAAGCGGCGGACCTACCGCCTTCTTACCGGCCGGGACTATCACATTCTTGCCGATCCACCATAAGGAACCGATGATAGTGAGAGCTAGTAGTGGTCGCCCACCTGCTGCCGACTCCGTGAGATGTACGGCGACGGAGACATCAGGCTGGAAGGGGGGCGGAAGCACGTTGCGGAGCGCCGCAACCGTGTTCTGGTCCCCGTAGGTCGCGGGGTCGAGCGTAAGCCGAAACGATAATTTGAGAGGCTCTATCTCGCGGCGAGAGATTTCGTCGCCTGGTCGCGGGGGCTGGCCGCGGCGGCGTTTCATGAGTTTGTCGAAGGCTTTGAAGTCGGCGCGGGCTTTGCGGGTGGCGAAGAATTCCGCTGTTTGCAGAGCGGAGATCTTTTCTGCGACGGCCGTGGCGACGAACTGATTGATGCTGGTCCCATCTTCCTTGCTCTGCGATTCGACGGCTTTTTTCAGCGAACGAGGCAGTCGCAGAGGATAGGTTGTGGTTTTTGTCATTGTCGGATCCTTTTTAGCGCGTCTCGGGGCAGAAGCAGTTCGATTCCAAAGCGTGCCGGCACGGTCCCGAAGTCGCGAATGTTGAACGTGACCAAAGCATCAGCTCGCCCATTGATCGCAGCCTCCAGCACCATCTCATCGCCAGGGTCGCGCAATTGGGGACGCCAGAGAAAGTGCGTTTCAACCGGCTCCGCGAGGCCCACAACTGCATCGACGAAGATCATAACTTCCGCAGCGTCGAGGCCAGCCGCCAACTGGTGTTCCGCTTCGGAGCAAACGGCCTCGTACTCCATCGCGAGCGGGACGCTGGCCAATAACGTAACCTTCCCTCGGCGGGCTGCAAGCAGGATGGCAGCGGAAGCGCCGCTCGGACTGCGCATTGCAGCTACGATGACGTCTGTATCCGCGACAATCCGCATTAGAATGATATCATATCACGGGCGATGTCAATTTCAAGGCCAGAAAGGGAGCGTGTGCTGTATTCCTTGTGCAGGGCGGGACAGAGGGATAAGAGGGTTTTGGAGAAGAGGGACTTGGAGGCGAGGTGTTGGGTGTCGGGGTAGGGGTCGAAGAGCATGGCTAGGTTGCGGATGAAGCTGCGGCCTAGTGGGGTAGTGCGGATTTCGGAGGGAGTGAGGAGGACTAAGCCGTCATCGCGGAAGCGGGGGGTAATCGCTAATCGCATCGGTTGGGTAAGGAAACGAAGAAGCAAGGCATCGTCAGTCGAGAAGTGGATCAGCGATCGCCTTCACGAGGTCGCGTTCGTAGTAAAGCAATTGGACGCCGATTCCCGAAGGTCCTTGGGGCAGATTGTTTGGCTCGATGTGGGTGACGCGGCCGGCGAATCGGCGGATGCCTGCTTTCACGCCGGTGACACGCTTGGGCATTCTTAGGAGAACTTCGACGGCTTCCCCAACACACAGCATGACATTCGTGGTGAAGTAAACGCCCCTGGTGGAGATATTGATGGCTTTGGCCTGGTGCATGCCTTCGGATGGAGTCTCCATACGATGAAAGGACAGAGGAGTATGTAGTTTGAAACGCGGGGTGATTCGATGATCGCTCGCGGCCATGCCTTCTCCTTCATTCGCCTGAGAAGGGTGTGGCAGGCAGCGTCAGCCCAATTGACGTGCGTTTACCGTGACACAGGGCTGCGCGCGAAACTGTGCAAAATGGCACAGTGGGACCATGCTTAGGATTTTCCAATGATTGGAAGACGGACTCATCGGGGGATTACAGCCTGTTTGGAAACCTCTTCGCGCTCAACTGTTTGAGAAACGCCGCGGTTCAGGGAGACCGACGCGGCGGCCGAGGGCGTCGAGCGCGGTGGTTATTGTGAAGGGCTAGAGGGTTTTGGAGAAGAGGGGCTTGGAGGCGAGATGCTGCTTTTCGAGGTAGGGGTCGAAGATCATGGCTGCGTTGCGGATGAAGATGCGGCCTAGGGGGGTGGTGCGGATTTCGTTGGGAGTGAGGAGGAGTAGGCCGTCGTCGCGGAAGGGTTCGAGGCGACGGAGTTCTTCGGAGAAGTATTGATCGAAGTCGATATTGAATTCCTGCGAGATTTCGTTCTTTAGGACAATCGTATGACAGAGGAGGCGGTTGATTACGGCGCGGCGGAGGCGGTCATCGTCGGAGAGGTGGTAGCCGCGCATGGTGGCGATGCCGCGGTCGGCGACGGCTTTTTCCCAATTGGGGATATCGCGATGATTTTGGGCGTAGGCGTTTTGGATGCTGCTGATCGCGGTGATGCCCATGCCGTAGAGGTCGGCGCCCGCTTTGGTGGTGTAGCCCTGAAAATTGCGATGGAGAGTGCGATTTTGCTGGGAGACGGCGAGTTCGTCACCGGGCTTGGCGAAATGGTCCATGCCGATATAGAGATAGCCGGCTTCGAGGAATTTTAGGAGGCCGGTGCGGAAGATTTCGAATTTTGTCATGCCTTCGGGGAGATGGCCTTCAAAGGAACCTTGCTGCTTCTTGAGCCAGGGGACATGAGCGTAGCTGAAGAGGGCGATGCGGTCGGGAGTGAGTTCGAGGATTTGGCCGACGGTGTGAGCGAACGTTTCGGCGGTTTGGTAGGGAAGGCCGTAGATGAGGTCGACGTTGACAGAGTCGAAGCCGAGTTCGCGGGCGGATTGGATTAGATCGCGCGTGAGTTCGTAGGGTTGGACGCGATGGATGGTTTTTTGGACGAGCGGATGGAAATCCTGGATGCCCATGCTGAGACGATTGAAGCCGAGCTTGCGAAGAGTGGCGAGATGATCGCGGGTGGTGACGCGCGGGTCGACTTCAATGCCGATTTCAGCGTCGGGAGCGAAGGTGAAGTGATCGCGCGTGTAGCCGAAGAGATCTTCGATTTGCGGAGGAGTGAGATAGGTGGGCGTGCCGCCGCCCCAGTGGAATTGCGTGACGGGGCGATCTTCGGAGACGGCCTGGCTGATGCGGTCGATTTCGCGCTTCAAGATTTCGAGATAAGGCGGAGTGACACGCTTATCTTTTTGGATGATGACGTTGCAGGCGCAGAAAAGGCAGAGGCTTTCGCAAAAGGGAAGGTGCATGTAGAGAGAGACGGGAGATTTTGCAGCCTCGGCTTCTGCGTGAACTTTTTCGAGGTCGTCAGGGCCGAAGGAATCGTTCCAGACGGGAGCGGTAGGATAGCTGGTGTAGCGCGGGCCCGGACGATTGTAACGAGCGAGAAAGTCTTCGCTGACGCGAAGCTCTTCGCGCATGTTTTGCAGAGTTGGATTTGCGAGAGTCACGCCAAATATTCCCTATTTCTCCTAGTGCCAAGTCGCGGCAGGCTTCGCTTCCTGCAGAAAAGCTTGCTGGCCGGTTTCGATGAAGAGTTGCGCGTTGGCGACGGGTGTTTGTTGAAGAATGCCGTGGCCGAGATTGAGGATGTGGCCTGCGCCGCCGAGAGCGGAGACGGCGTCTTGCGTTGCGCGGCGAATCTGTTCGGGCGGGCCAAGAAGGACGGCGGGATCGACGTTGCCCTGAAGGGCGATGCGCGGGCCGAGCGTTTCGCGGAGGGCGCGCAGGTCGACGCGCCAATCGACGCTGAGGACTTGGGCGCCGGAACGGGCGATAGCTGGGAGAAGATGATGGGAGGCTTTGGTGTAGTAAATAACGGGGGTTTGTGAGGCTTCGGACGCCAGGGCGGAAATGATTTCTTGCGTGGCGGGAAGAGCGAAATCTTCGTAATCGCGGAGGGAAAGTTCGCCGCACCAGGTGTCGAAGAGTTGCACGGCGGCTGCGCCAGCGGCGATTTGGGCTTTGAGATAGGGGATGGTGGCTTGCGCGATGCGATGGAGAAGAGATCGGAAGGCGGCGGGTTGGTGGAACAGGAAGGATTTTGTGCTGGCAAAGCCTTCGCCGGCGCGGCCTTCGACCATGTAGCAGGCGAGAGTCCAGGGGCCAGCGGCGAAACCGAGAACAGGGACGGCCGGGCCGATTTCACGGACGATTCGGCGGATCGCTTCGGGGAGGAAGGCGGTTTCGATTTCGGGATCGAAGAGTTTTAGCTTGTCGACGTCGTGTTGGGAACGGACGGGTTCGGGCAAATTGGGGCCGGCGTCGCCGAGTTCGAGCTTGAGGCCCATGGCTTCGGCGGGGATGAGAATGTCCGAAAAGACGATGACGGCGTCGACGCGGAGGAGGCGAAACGGCTGCAAAGAGACTTCGACGGCGAGGTCGGGCGTCTTGCAAACTTCCAGAAACGCGTGATTTGCGCGGATGGCGCGGTATTCGGGGAGGTAGCGGCCGGCTTGCCGCATCATCCAGACAGGAAGGCGCGGAAGAGTTTCGCCGCGGCAGGCACGGAGGAAGAGGTCCTTGCGATTGAGAGGCACGGGAGTCGTGGTCATCTTGGCCCGACGAAGAGGATAGCAAATCCGGGAGACGATTGCAGAAGGGGCAAGGAATTAGCGGGGGTTTTGTGGGTGGGCTATACTCTGAGTGCCGTTGCGGGAACGGAAGCGAGAGGCGCCGGGGGCGGGCTGGTGGGTGCGGGGATGCGGTGAGGTAGGTTCGCGGAACTGATGGAACACTTCTTTTTCATTTTGACGATTATCGCGTACGGTGTGAGTTTGATCTGCTACCTGCGGTTTTTGAGCGCGGGGAAGAAGACGACCGGGCAATTAGGGTCGCTCTTGCTGGCGCTGGGGCTGATCACACATTATTTCGCGCTGCTGGAGCGTTCGCGCGGATTGCACACCGTTCCGTATCACGATCTTTATGGGTCGATGTCGCTGTTTGGGTGGTTGCTCGCGCTGACGTATTTGGGATTGGAGCTTTTTCACCGGCAGCGGTCGGTGGGAGCGTTTGTGCTGCCGTTCATCTTGGTGTTTTTTGTGGCGGCGCATCTTGCACCAGTGGATCGATTGGCGCCGATACGCGCGCAGGGCGTGGCGTTTGCGTTTCACGTGACGCTGAGCATTCTGGCGTATGCGGCGTTCGCGCTGTCGTTTGTGTTCAGCTTGATTTTTTTGGCGGAGGAGTGGCACCTGCGAAGGCACAAGCTGGGCAGCATGGTGTGGCGACTTCCGCCGCTGGAGTTGCTGGAACGGATGAGCCGATCGAGCGTGCTGGTCGGATTAGTGTCGATCGCGATAGGAACGGTGCTGGGATTTGTGTGGGTCGACCGGCTGCACGGTGAATTTTGGTACTACGATCCGAAATACGTAATCACGCTGGTGATTCTGCTGCTTTACGTGGCGTATTTTCAACTGGCGCGGACGGCGTCGTGGCGGGGAGCGCGGGCTTCGAAGCTGTGTATCTTTAACTTTTTTGTGGTCGTGATGAGTTTTACGGTGGTGAATTTATATTTTTCGCATAGTCATCGGTATTTTTGAGAAGAAAGTGGATAGTGAGTAGTGGTTAGTGAATAGAAGCGGCGTTGCGCGGCCCGGGTGCGGGAGCGCTTGCAGCGATCGAGTTCCTTCGGATAAGAAGCAGCGGGGTTGGGATGGAGATTGTTCTCGTCGGACTAAACCATCGCACGGCGCCTGTCGAGGTGAGGGAACGGGTGTCTTTCACGACGGAGCAGTCGCGGAAGGCGGCGGAGGAATTGCGTTCGCGGGGAATCCTGGAAGAGACGCTGGTGCTTTCGACGTGCAACCGCAGCGAGATTTACGGAGTGCCGCCAGAGAGTTCGCACGAATGCGCGCCTGGACTATCTTCTTTCCTGAGCGAGTTTCATGCGGTGCGACCGGATGTGCTGGGGGTATCGCTCTATCATCACTATGACCGGGAGGCGGTGCGGCATCTTTTTCGCGTGGCGGCAGGGCTGGATTCGATGCTGCTGGGCGAGGCGGAGATTTTAGGGCAGGTGCGCGAAGCGTATCGTTACGCGCACGAATACGGGGCGACCGGGCCGGTGCTGAACCGATTGTTTCAAGGGGCGCTGGAAGTTGGAAAGCGCGTGCGTTCGGAAACAGAGCTCGGAACGCGGCCGATGTCGGTGGCGTCGGCGGGCGTGAAGCTGGCGGAGCGAATTTTCGGGAAAATGAACGAGCGAAGCGCGCTGGTGTTGGGAGCGGGAACGATCAGCGAGCAGGTGGTCAACCAACTGAGGGACCGCGGAATTGCGCGGCTGTTCATTATGAATCGTTCGCGCGAAAAAGCCGAAGAGCTGGCGCAGCGGGTTGGCGGGAAAGTGATCGGCTGGGGCGAATGGGAAACGGCATTGACGCTGCCGGACGTGGTGGTGGCATCGGTGGCATCGGAAGAAGCGGTCCTGCGGCGGGAAGAGTTGCAGGCGGCGATGGCGGCACGAGGGAATCGCGCACTGTTCCTGATGGATTTGGGGGTGCCGCGAAATATCGAGGCGTCCGCTACGGAACTCTATAACACCTACGTTTACAATTTGGATGATCTGACGGAGATCGTGGAGCAGAACCGGAATGCGCGGGAGACTGAAGTTCCGAAGGCGGAGACGATTGTAGACGAGCATGTGGGGAAATTTCTTTCCTGGCAGGCGAGCGTGGAATTGGTCGGATTGGTGGACGCGCTGCGCGCGCGATTGCGCGAGGAAAGGGCGGCGTTTATTCACGCGCGCCTGGATTCGATGAGCCACTTGGCTCCGGCGGAACGTGAGCGTATGGAATCGATGATGGACGAATTGCTCGAGAAACTTTTGCTGGAACCGGCTCAACGGCTGCGCGGGGAAAAAGAACTTCGCAGGAAAATTCAAAACGTGGAAGCGCTGCGCGATTTGTTTCTTTCCCGCGGGGAGAAACCGTGAGGCACTTGCGCATCGGGACGCGCGGCAGCTTGCTGGCGAAATGGCAAGCAGAATTCGTACGCAAGCAGCTTTTTGCAAACGCGGGAGTGGAAACGGAGATCGTCATCATCAAAACGGCGGGCGATAAACTGCAGAGCTCGGCCTTATCGCAAATCGGCGGGAAGGGAATTTTCATCAAGGAGCTGGAAGAAGCGCTGCTGGAGGAAACGATTGATCTCGCGGTGCATAGCGTGAAGGACGTACCCACGGACACGCCTTCGCGATTGATGTTTCCGGCGGTGTGCCGGAGGGCAGACGTGCGGGATTGCCTGGTTGCGGCGAACGGGGCGACGCTCGGGAGCTTGCGTCAGGGAGCGCGCGTCGGGACGGGGAGTTTGCGACGACAGGCGCAACTGCGGCATATCCGGCCGGACCTGGATATACGCGATTTGCGCGGGAACGTGGACACGCGTTTGCGGAAAGTGGAGAGCGGAGAATATGAGGCGGTGATGCTCGCGAAAGCGGGATTGGACCGCCTGGGACTAAGCGAACGGATTACGGAGATATTTTCGCCGGAAACTTTTCTTCCGGCGGTGGGGCAGGGAGCGATCGCGGTGGAGTGCCGGTTGAGAGATCCGGAAGCAGCGGAAGTGGCTGGCGGATTGGATGACGCGGAGACGCGCACGGCAATTATTGCAGAACGGGCGCTGCTGGGGGCGCTGCATGGAGGTTGCCAGGTACCGCTGGGAGCCTGGGCGAGGATCGAGCGCGGCGAACTGGTGATGGAAGCGTGCGTTTGCTCGGTAGATGGACTGCAGTACGTGAAACAGAGAGCGACAGCAGCGCCGGAACAAGCTGCGGAGCTTGGCGGACATGTCGCCAATTTGCTGATGGAGGCAGGCGCGCAGAGCATTCTCGAGGAAGTGAGCCGGCAGCGTGGCTGAGTTGGTCGCATCGCCGCTGGCCGGAAAGACAATCGTAGTGACACGTGCGGCCGGGCAGAGCGGCAAGCTGGTGGAAGAACTTACGACGCGGCAGGCCAACGTGAAAGTTCTGCCGCTCGTATCATTTGCGCCGCCCGAAGATCTCGCGGAAATGGACGCGGCGATCGCGCGAATGGATTCATTCGATTGGGTGTTGTTTACGAGCGCGAACGCGGTGCAGGCGGTCGAGCGGCGCCGGCGGGAACTTGGCTCGGAGGGAAATCCCACATGGGAGCATCTCCGCGCGGCCGCGGTGGGGCCAGCGACGGCGGACGAAGCAGAGCACGCAGGATTTTTGGTGGACTATGTGGCGGCGAATCACAGCGGAGCGGGGCTCGCGGAGGAATTGAAGGAGGAAGTGAAAGGACGGAGCGTGCTTTTGCCGCGGAGTGACCGTGCAAATCTGGATTTGCCGGCCGCGTTGCGGAGGAGCGGCGCGACGGTGACGGAAGTGGTTGCATATCGAACGCTGCCGCCGAGCTACGCGGATCGCGAGAAAGTGAAGGAGAGCCTGCGAGAGGGAGTGGACGGGATTTTGTTTTTCAGTCCGAGCGCGGTGCATCACTTTGTGGAAGTGGCGGGGCGAGATCGATTGCAAGGCTTGCAGGGAAGAGCGGTGATGGTTGCGATCGGACCAACGACCGGAAGGGCTTTGAGCGCGGCGGGAATACAGAGGATTGCCTGGGCGGCGGACACGACGCCGAAAGCGGTCATTGAGGCGTTGGAAGGACATCTTGCGCGCACGCGCAGGCGGTCCAGCGCGTGAGCGGAGCGAGGATGAGCTTTCCCACACAGCGGCCGAGGCGTTTGAGGCGAAGCGAAGCGTTGCGCGGACTGGTGCGCGAGACGCGGCTGACGGCGGCGGGATTGATCTACCCGATGTTTGTGTGCCCGGGCACGAAGGTGCGGAAAGAAGTCGGATCAATGCCGGGCGTGTACCAACAGTCGGTGGATCAGATTGTGGAGGAGTGCAAGGAAGTGGAGTCGCTCGGACTTCCCGGCGTGATTCTTTTTGGCTTGCCGGAATCGAAGGACGCGCGCGGGACGCTATCGACCTCAGCGCAGGGAGTTGTGCAAAGGTCGATTGAGGCGATTCGAAAGGCGAATCTGAAGTTGCTGGTGATTACGGACGTTTGTTTGTGCGAATACACGGATCATGGGCATTGCGGTGTGATCGAGAACGGAGACGTGGCGAACAACGCGACGCTGCCGATCCTTGCGGCGCAGGCGCTCTCGCACGCGCGGGCCGGCGCGGATATCATTGCGCCATCGGACATGATGGATGGGCGAGTGGCCGCGATTCGGGATGCGCTCGACGAGCACAAGTTTCAGGACATCGCGATTCTTGCGTACGCGGCAAAATATTGCTCGGGATTTTACGGACCCTTTCGCGAGGCGGCGGACTCCGCGCCGCAGTTCGGCGATCGGCGCAGCTACCAGATGGATCCGGGGAATGCGCGGGAAGCGTTGAAGGAAGTGGCGATGGATCTCGAGGAAGGCGCGGACATGGTGATGGTGAAGCCGGCGTTGCCGTATCTGGACGTGATACGACGGGTGCGCGATGCGTTTGATGTGCCGGTCGGGGCGTACAACGTGAGTGGGGAATATGCAATGGTCAAGGCGGCCGCGCAAAAGGGCTGGCTGGACGAGAAGCGTGTGGTGCTGGAAATACTGACGGGAATTCAGCGCGCTGGAGCGGATATTATTTTGACGTATCACGCGAAGGATGCGGCGCGGTGGTTGAAGGCGTGAGCGCGGCGGCGGGTAGTGCATGAGCGCGACACCTACAAAATCGAAAGTGGAACGGCGGCGTTCGCGGGAGATCTTCGAACGGGCGGAAAAAATTCTGGTGGGCGGAGTGAACAGCCCGGTGCGGGCGTTCCGCTCCGTGGGAGGCGAGCCGCTGATTATCGAGCGCGCCGAGGGGCAATATCTCTACGACGCAGATGGAAATGAGCTGCTGGATTACGTGTGCTCGTGGGGAGCGATGCTTCTGGGGCACGCGCATCCCGCGGTGACGGCGGCGATTGCGGAGCAGGCGCAACGCGGGACGAGTTATGGAGCGACGACGGAGCTGGAAGTCGAGCTCGCCGGGATTATCACGAAAGCGGTGCCCTCGATCGAAAAGATACGGTTCGTTTCAAGCGGGACGGAAGCGACGATGAGCGCGGTACGGCTGGCGCGTGGCGTGACGAAACGGGATTTTATTCTGAAATTCGAGGGCTGCTACCACGGGCATGCGGACAGTTTTCTATCGCAAGCGGGGTCGGGGCTAGCGACTTTGGGGATTGCGGAATGCCCGGGAGTTCCGCAGGCGCTGGCCGAGCTGACGTTGAACGCGCCTTATAACGATTTGAGTGCGGTCGAACGATTGTTTTCGCAGCACAAAGAGAAAATCGCGGCGGTGATTGTCGAGCCGATTGCCGCGAACATGGGAGTTGTCGAGCCGGCGCCGGAATTTCTGGCAGGCCTGCGGGAAATTACGACGCGGAACGGCGCGCTGCTAATCTTGGATGAAGTGATCACCGGATTTCGAATGCACTTTGGCGCGGCGCAGCAACTCGCGGGTGTGCAGGCCGATTTGACGACGCTCGGTAAGATTATCGGCGGGGGACTGCCGGTGGCGGCGTACGGCGGCAGCGCGGAGATTATGAATCACGTTGCGCCGCTGGGGCCCGTGTATCAAGCGGGAACGCTTGCGGGGAATCCGCTGGCGATGCGCGCGGGGATTGCCACGCTGGGCCAGCTTGCGGGGCCGGGAGTTTATGAGAGAATCGACGAACAAGCAGCCCGGCTGGTGGACGGGCTGCGCAAAGCTCTTGCCGCGACCGGGATTGCCGGGCGAGTGAACGCGACGGGATCTCTCGCGACGCTCTTTTTTACGGCGGAGCCGGTGGAGAATTATCAAGACGCGAAACGGTCCAACACCCGGCGGTACGCGCGATTCTTTCGTGAAATGCTGGACCGAGGCATTTTCCTTGCTCCTTCGCAGTTTGAGGCTGCGTTTGTTTCCGCGGCGCATACATCCGAGGATATTACGAGGACAATCGCGGCCGCGCGCGATTCCCTTGAGGCCATTGCGGCAGGACCGACAGCTTGATTGCCAAAGGAGAGATTGAGCCATGCCGGAAGGATTCGAACTGCCAGAAGGGCATCACGAGCACGAAGATAATCCGTTTCTCGTTCCCGTTTCCGTCACCATCTCGATTCTTGCCGTGCTTGTCGCAGCGGCGACGCTTCTGAGCCATCGCGCGCACACGGAGGAGTTGCTGCTGCAGGCGCAGGCGACGGATCAGTGGGCGTATTACCAGGCA
This sequence comes from uncultured Acidobacteriota bacterium, assembly GCA_963715795.1. Lineage (GTDB taxonomy): Bacteria > Acidobacteriota > Terriglobia > Acidiferrales > UBA7541 > Acidiferrum. Next base: position 883,288 of record OY970275.1, read on the forward strand.
AAGAACATCCGGTTGCACAACGTGCAAAGCGTAGCGGACCTGCTTAGCGCGCTGGCTCCCGCGGACAAAGAGAAAGCCGCCGCTCTGGAAGAGAAATACAAGAAAGAAGCGGAGCGCTACTCAAGCGACAAGGACGACATCAGCGAGAAGGCCAAGGATTTGGAGAAGGAACGGGACTTTGTCAGCCGGCGCGCGGACCGATTTGATGGAGGAGAAGGCTTGCTGGAGGTCGGGCTGGTGATTTGCTCGATGACCCTGCTGACCAAGCGGCGAGGATATTGGATTGCGGGGATGCTGATTGGGGCGGGCGGCATCGTATTTGCGCTCACGGCATTTTTGCTGCGATAGACCAAGGGTTTTCTACTGGGCGGCGACTAAGAATGCGCCGGAGGCTCAGCGGCTCGCAATTGCGCGATGTCCTGCATTAACTTATCCAATCTGCTCACCACTTCCTGATGCTGCGTCTCTTCCGAGGCGGGCTTCTTCGCGACGAAAGAAAGTGTGTTCTCATTCTGAATGAGAACGGTGTGCGATATCGGGGCGATCGAGGCTGTACTTCCGGCCAGTCACATTTTCGTAACACTGTGCGCGAGGCAGTCTGGCGGCGGCTGGCGAAAGGGATATCATTACAAGGTCTCACCAAATCTATCGCCAGCAAGGTCGTTCTAGAACGAGATCGTAAGGCGGAGGAATTCGCATCCACCGCGGTCCCCTGGGGTACGGAAACGTTTTCGTTAGCAGCGACCCAATGCCACAGCGCCATTTTCTTGAACCAAATGTGACCCTTAGCGCGGAGCAGCTTTCCGCATTGCTCGATTGCGCCCGCGAGTTGCTGATGATTCTCAGCAAGGGAGGGGTCGTGCTGCATGCGAGCGCCGGAGCGACCGAAATCCTCGGCTTGCGGCCAGAGGAACTCACCGGCATTTCTCTCACCGAATTCACGCATCCCGGAGATGTCGACGAAGTGCGGGGCCAGCTCGGCGGACTTTCGGAAGTTCCGGGAGGCACATGGAAGGGCCGCTGCCGCCTGCGCAGCAAATCGGGAGAGTGGAGATGGTTTGAGGCGACGATCAGCAACTGCCAGGGGAATGTGGCGCTCGATGGGCTGGCCGCGAGTTTTCTAGATGTCACGGCATTGCACCGGATGGAGGCAGAGCGGCAAGTGATTTCGGAAGTGGTACACGCCTTGAATCACACGGCGAATCTGGACCAACTGCTTGAAGGCATCCATCAGGCATTGAAGAAGGTTTTATACGCTGAGAATTGCTTCGTGGCTTTGCACAATTCCAAAGAAGACAAGTTCACTTTTCCCTTTTTCGTGGACCAATTTGACGTGGCGCCCCCACCGCAGAGAGTCGGGCGCAGCTGCACGGCGTTTGTGTTTCGCACGGGCAGCGCCATGCTCATTACGCAATCGGAGTTCGACCGGCTCGTGCAACAGGGAGAAGTGGAATTGGTCGGGTCACCCTCCCCGGCGTGGCTGGGCGTGCCGTTGAAAACGCCGACCGCGACCATCGGGGTGCTTGTCGTGCAGCATTATCAAAACGAAAGCGCGTACGACATGCGCGATCTTGAATTTCTCGATTCCGTGGGAGGACACATCGCTCTCGCGATTGAACGGAGGCGTTCCGAGGAGGCGCTGCGCAAGAGCGAATCCGTCTTCCGGCTCCTTTTCTCGCACAATCCGCTGCCAACATGGGTAATGGATGACGAGACGCTGCACTTCATCCAAGTGAACGATGCGGCCGTGCGGCAATATGGCTTCGCGCCGGAGGAATTCGCACGGATGAGCCTCAATGATCTCACCGCGGAAACGAAGAGAGAGAACCTGGAAGTGCGCCCTCGAGAAGAAGCGCGTGAGGCGCGGTACCAGGGCGTACGTAAACATCGCAAGAAGGATGGCCAGGTCTTCGAAGTGGAGCTGATTTCGCATGCGCTGGACTATGCTGGGCGAAGAGTGCGGCTGGTCGTCGCGCAGGATATCAGCGAGCGGCATACGCTCGAGCAACAACTCCGGCAAGCGCAAAAGATGGAAGCGGTGGGGAGACTGGCGGGCGGCGTGGCGCATGATTTTAATAATCTTTTGATGGTCATTAAGGGTCATTCGGAACTGCTGATGAATGAACTGCCTCCTGCGGACCCGTTGTCGAGAAAAATAAGCCATATCGACCGCGCGGCAGACCGCGCGACGGCGCTGACTAAACAACTGCTCGCTTTCAGCCGCATGCAAGTGCTGCAGCCCCGAGTGATGAACTTGAACGGGGTTGTTGAGGATATGGGCAAGCTGCTGCCACGGCTGATCGGGGAAGACGTCGAGTTGGGGATTCGAACGACACCGGATTTGGGAGCGATTCGAGCGGACGCCAGCCAGATGGAGCAGATCATTATGAATTTGGCGGTTAACGCGCGTGACGCGATGCCGACGGGCGGCCGGTTGATTATTGAAACATCAAACGCGGAGCTAGACCGCACGTACAATTCGGCGCATCCGATTGTGAAGCCAGGGCGGTACGTGCTGCTCGCGGTTTCCGACACGGGCACGGGAATGGACGCGGACACGCAGGCGCACATTTTCGAGCCGTTCTTCACTACGAAAGAGCAGGGAAAGGGAACGGGGCTGGGGCTCGCGACGGTGTACGGCGTGGTGAAGCAGAGCGAAGGCTTCATTTGGGTCTATAGCGAAGTGGGCAAGGGAACGTCGTTTAAGATTTATTTGCCACGCGTGGACCAGACCGAAGACAAGAGCATCGCGATGGCGCCTCTTGCTGACGTGCCGCGCGGCACGGAAACGATCCTGCTTGCGGAAGACGAACAGGACGTGCGTGAAGTTGCGCGAGAGTTTCTGGAATCTGGCGGATACACGGTCATCGAAGCGCAGAGTGGCGCGGAGGCATTGCGCCTTGCCGCTGAACATAAGGGGGCGATCGATTTGCTTGTGACGGATATGGTCATGCCAGGTATGACGGGCAAAGAGCTGGCGCGACGGTTACAGCACCAGCATTCCGGGATTAGCGTGATATACATGTCCGGCTATAGCGAACAAACGGCGGCAGAGACGGCGCGAGTCGATCCCGATATGCGGCTGCTCACGAAACCGTTCAGCCGCGGGAGTATTTTGCGGGCGGTGCGAGAGTCGCTCAACGTCGCTCGCAACGCGTAGCTTGCGGATTGAGCTCTACGCGTTTATTTCTCCTCAATCGTTTCTAGCCCGGGAAAAAAAGCGGCCCCGAAAAATCGGGGCCGCAACGATTATGTATAGTCGGAATTTCTATTATTGGATGGTAATCTGCACGGCACTTGAAGTCGAACCCGTATAGTTAACATCGCCGGCGTAGACTGCGGTGATGCTAGCAATCTGACCGCCGCCGCCTCCACCGCCGCCGCCTCCCCCGCCGCTCCCGCCGCCACAACCGGCGATTCCTGTCGTGACTAATAGAAACAGCAGCAAGCAAGCAAAAGCGTATCCACGCCGTCCCGCAGGAAGCCGCTTTAGGCCAAGCAGGAACGCCAGCGCCAGCAAGCAAGCCAAAATTAGGATCGGGACTGTCGGGGCTGGTGGCAGTTGAGGCGGAACGCCGGGAGGCGCGAAGAAAGACAATGGGGTCGTCAGCGTGGCCGTGCAATATGCGGCTGTTGAGCTCGAGGCTTGCGTGGGCGTGCAGGTCACAGCAGTCGAAAGATTGCTTGACCCACTCTTAAACTGCACAGTGCCCGTCGGCCCCGCTCCGTTGCTTTGCGTCTCGACTGTCGCCGTGAGCGTTATGCTGGCTCCGGAGGCGAGGGTGTAAGTGTTTGGTTGAACCACTGTTTCTGTTGCGGCCTTTGTGATCGTAATGCTGCCGGCGGTTGAAGTGCTGCCGTTATAGCTGCTGTCACCCGCGTACGTGGCGACGATGCTGTGGCTTCCGCCCGACAATTGCACCGGTTGATCCTCAAAAAAGCCCTGGCTGTTGAGCGTGGTGGTGCCGGCCGGCAAGGTTGAGTTGGGACTGGCATAGTCGTTCAGCGGAGCTCCGTTGTCTGTCACCGAAACTTGCCCAGTTGGGCAAGGAATCGTGTCGATCGGGGGAGGCGTTGCTCCACCGTTTAGATTGTTCGAACAGGGCGTTCCCGAGCTGTTCGTGACATCGAACCTGAGGACGTAAGAGGAACCATAGGGAATCGAGACCGGATAGTTGACCCCGACGGGTTCGTCTTCCTCGTTAAATTCCAGAAATGTCGAAAAGGTTTGACTGCTCTCCTTGCCCACCGTAATGCTCACTGGAGCAGAACTGTTTCCCGCAAATGTTCCGTCTCCAGCATAGCGGGCGACAACGGAATCCGGCGATCCGCCTTCGAGCAAGGGCGTCTTGATGGAAACCGCGCCAGCACTTAACGGGAACGGCCCAATCCCCTGCACGTTCGATCCGCTGGTCACAATGAGGGAAACGGGTCCGGTGGGTGTTCCTCCCGCGCCCGCCACGCTCACGTTGAATGTCGCAGTGCCTCCGTGGCTCAAGGTCGATGGCGAGAAGGAGGTAATAGTGACTGTCGATGCCGTCAGCCCCGCTGTCGACCATTTGCTTACGAGATTGGCCACGTTCACGGAACCCAAGCCCGTGGCCTCGTCATATCCGGTGCCGGTGGTCCACGCCGGCGTCGTGCCTCCCGCGCTCGTCGCTAGGACGCCGTACTCATTTACCGCTGAACTCGTATTGCTGCAATCCGGCGAACCGCCGATGCACGCCACCGAGTTATTGCCAGTCACTACATCGTAGAAAATGCAGCCTGATGTCGTGACAGCCGCGGCGTTCGACGCGCAGATGGCCGTCGGATTCTTCTTGTAAAGTTGATAGAGGATGTAGTTCGCGTTTCCTTGCCGGCCGGTTCCACCGTTGTTCGCGTCACTCTCATTGATCAGCGCCATGATACCGGCGAAGGTGGGAGCGGCCGCCGAGGTTCCGCCGACGGCCTGGAAATCCTCGTAGGGCGAATTCAAATCGCAGGAGGTCGTGCTGCCGGTCTGCGGCGGAATGTCATTCGCGTCCATCTCGCAGGTGATGTAAAAGGTGCCGTTGAATCCGTTGCTCGCAAACAAGGATACGTCGGGAACGTCACGCACGCCATCGGCAGGCATTCCCGAAACACCCGATTGCCACGCCGGCTTGGGATACCCCGCCGTGCATACACCAGACGCATTCTGGGTTTGGCAATTGCTTGGCCCCCCGCCTCCGCCGGTCAGGTCGATGCCGTCCGTATCCGGGTTCTCGGTGTCTGTGTTTATGATGTTCAGCGTGCAACCGGTGATTCCCAAACCAGCGCAGGAATCGTTCCAGGTCGATTCCGGAATGTAACTGAGTGCAGACACTAAGCCTGAGCCGGTATTGGTCGGACTCCAGAATTGTGTCGGAGGAGCGGCGTTGGTGTAGTAGAAATCCGTCCCACCCAAGGCGACATCGAAAGGCGTGGACGCAAATCCGCTGACGGCTTGGCCGAAATCCGCCACGTCGTAATCGCTCGTCACCGGGTCACAGCTTGCGGAGCCGGTATCGCCCGCGGAGAGGATCACGGTGATGCCTTGCGCCGCGGCCTGCTCCCATAATGCGCTATAAAACGCGTTTCCGGTGTTTCCAAGGCCCGCTTCGCAGCCTCCGTAACTCTCGCTCATCACAGGCGCAAGATTGTTGTCAATGACGTAGATGGCGGAGAGATCGATTCCAGCGGTCACGGCGGTGTAAGGGGATTCTGAGACTACAAAATATAACGTGGCTGCGGGGGCTACCGCACCTGCCCACTGCACGTCCAGGTCTCCCTCACCTTCCTCGCCCGTGGAGTCAGGACCGAGGATGCCAGGGTCAGGCCCATTCAGCACAATCGTCGGGTTATTCACTGGCAGGCCGAACATGGATCGAAAATCCTCGACATCCTGGATGTTGATGTTTGTCTCCTCGACGATGGCGATGCTCTGTCCTGTCCCATATAGGTTGGCGGCGGCAGTGTTGTTTCGGTTCCAGGAGGAGGGGAGATTGTAGATGGTTGCAAAATCCGCCGGACCCATTCCAAGGCAGGTGTTATTGGCGCCACAGGGGCCGCCAGTAAATGTGAACAAGGGGTTTATCTCTCCGGTCCTTCGTACGCTTTGGAACTTTTGCATTTTGCGCAGATAGGAGCGCTTCGGGAAGTTGTTCAACGAAACAACGCCCGCAACCACTGGGGACAGAGCGGCGGGTATTTGGGGGTCATTCACATTCGAAATGCGCAGCTCACCATTCACCAGTAAGTTGTGAAGCTGGGCGTGAAACGCGTTCTTCACTCCACCGGCTGTTCCGGAAAACTCGATCACAGTACGGCCCGGTCCAACCTGGATGTTCTGAAACCCGTGAGACGTCAGCCATTGCGTCACGGTGTCGATGTCCGCGTCCGCGGGGCCGAACTGCTCTCCAAACTGTTCCGGAGTCAGCCACTTGTGAAAGTTTGGCGAACCCTTGGTTTGTTGATCGTCGAGCAATTGTCGCAAGCTGGCTTCCTGCTCCGAGCTTCGCTGGAGGAGCAGAAGCATGCGGCTCAGAGGCGTTGAGTCGTCCAAGGCTCCTTGGTCGTACCCCAACCGCGCCAAGGGATGAACGTTGCCCTTGAGGGTGACTAAGTTCGTTTCATCGATGGCTTGCGTGATGCGCGCGGGAACGGACGGTGCTTGCGAAACGGCGGCGGCGCTTTGCGGTGTGGTTTGCGCAGACGCAGGCGCGGCGGGAAATACGGCAGCCGTGGCAAAGGCCACAAAAGAGAAAAAAAGTTTGCGAGTGATTCGAGAGCTAGTTTTCATAATCCGTCCGCGCTGCAAATTTGGTGTGCACTGCACTTCAAAGGTCCGCCGTCGATCCAGAAGGAGCAACCGTAACGTAAGAGATTAGTTCTTACGCGGATTGGTTGCTTTGCCTGAGGCTCGGCCCGAAAGCGCGTTCTCCCGAGAAACTGCCGGACAGGTTAGCACGAACAAATTGCCGCTTCGCCGGCAAGTTTCCGCCCGATTAACTTCGATTGTGGTGCTCCACGAATGTCTGATTCACAGCCCCGATTGATCTGGAATCTGCGACGAGCACCACCCCAAATAGTCCCGGATTCGACCGCGTCTCGCCTATTCCATTCTTCCGCAAAACCACTTGAGTAGTTCCCGCAGATTCCTTGCAACTGTTCCGCACCGAGTGCCTAACGAACTAACAACCCCAGGTCACACCGTTTGTTGCGTTCCACAATGGAACCGGGCGCTTGGCGCGCCCAGCCAGCTTGGCGGCAGAAGCGCTTCCTGCGCTTTATACCTCGCGAACAGATTCGGGCCACCATACCGAAAGCCAACTCCCGGCAAATACGTGTCTCCGGCCGCAGCCCAGCGAAAAGCGGGCATCCCGGCTCAGCCGAAACGCCCGCTTGTCTTGCCTTATACGCATCCATTAGCTCAGAGGCTTGGAGTACTAGCGGCGACCTCCACGCCAGCCGCCGTAATACCCGCCACGCCAGCCCCAACCCCATCCCCAGCCAAATGCCGGATAGATTCCAACGTAGCCGGGATAATAGTAGCCCGGGTAGGCATAGCCATAGGGAGCATAAGGATAGGGTCCATAGCCCGGGTAGCCGCCGTAGTAGCCATTTCCCATGCGCAGAACGGGGCGGCCGCCGCGGCCGTTGTTGAAGTCCTGCTGAGACACAGGCACGAAGGCTTGCTGGCCCTGCGTGGTGTCCACTTTCACGGGATCGACGAGGCGGAAAGTCAACTGAGACTCAGGTCCCAAAACGGTGGGACGGCCGCGCGTCAGGAGAACGGCTCCGATGCCCGCAACCGCGCCGGCTCCCGCGCCGATCGCGGCGCCTGTCCCCCAATCGGCGGCAGCGCCGATCGCCGCTCCAACGCCTGTGCCTCCGGCAATCGTTGCCGCGTCAGCGCCGTGCGATGTGCCGCCCGAACCCTTCCACAGTTCGGTCAGAATCGGGGCTTGCTGCCCGTTGACGAGAGTGATGTTCGTCAGCTCCACGCCCAACTGCGAAGTACCCTTGATGCGCCCGGCTTTTTTCACCGATTTCACCTGGCCTACCACCGTTTGCCCGCGCCGTGCTACCACCCAGCCGTTGACAACGATGGGCTGGTCGAGCGTGCCAGTAAATTGGTCGCCGATCTGGTTGTGATCGCTCGACAGGAAATCATTAAGGCGAATGAAGATGACGGTGTCTTTGGGAATGGTGAGCACGGGAGGAGGCGGGCCGACCGGCTGGCTGGGAGCATTCTGCTGCGCGTAGTTGCCCGGATTCGGTTGGCCGTATTGTGGATTGGGTTGCTGGCCGTACGGCTGGCCCCCGTATTGCTGACCATAGCCTTGACCATTTTGCGGCGCATTCTGCTGGTCGTACGGCTGCTGCTGCGAATTCTGGGGCATGCGATCCACGGAGGTGATTGGCGGACGATTGCTGTCTTGCGTTGGCGCAGGAGGGGGCGGCGCCTGCGGATTTTGTGGTTGCGCTTGCTGGCTTTGCGGTGGGCGATCCGCTTGCTGAGCCGGCTGCGGAGGCTGTTGCTGAGCGGGCGGCTGAGCCTGATCTTGCGTTTGTGGCGGCTGATCCGGCGGTGCTTGATCTTGCTGTGCGAGCGCCAAGCCACTCAGGGATAGCGCGAGAGTTGCCGCGCAAATTCCGCGAGACGCCCAACCAAGTCGCCTCAAAACTGCTGGGTGAAAATTCATGGTTTTCTCCTCGACCCGGGCCCTTGCCAATATTCTAATGTCGGCCTTCTCACTTAAACACTTAGATGGCGAGAAATACTCGCCGGATGCTTTGTTGATAACACAGCACTTAGCAATTTATTCTCCCGCAGCGGAAAAGTGAGAGAGGAAGTTTGCGTACACCACGTGGGCGATTGTAAGTAGATGAAAAAAGAAGGCTTACTGATGTGGTCCTTTGTAATGGATTGAAAACACATGTCTTACAATGCTCGCTGTTGCGCATTTCCGCCCGATGGAAAGCATTCGCCGCTATAGCAAGAAAAGCCCCGCCAAGCGGGCGTGGAATCGCCAGAACCTGCCTCGCCCTGCGGAATGCTTTTGGGGGCGGAGCGAGGATCAAAACGGCGGAGAAGATCAGAACGGCAAAGAAGAAAAGTCGACGTTGCCGCCGGAGAGGATGACGCCAAGCTTGGGTAGCGCGGAGTCGGGACGCGGCGGAAGATTCAGATTGGCGACGGCGCCTGGCTTTAGAAGGGGGGCGATGGCTACGGCGCTGCTTGGCTCGATGATGATTTTCATGCGTTCCCAGACGAGGCGCATCGCGGCGATGATTTCTTCTTCGCTCACCAGCAGGACGCGGTCGAGATGGCGGCGGAGAATGGCGAAAGTGCGCGGAGCGAGGGAGGCGCGGAGACCGTCGGCGATGGTGTCGCTGGAATCAAGAGATTGCAGCGTGCCAGAGGTGAGGGAGCGGTAGGCGTCGTCGGCGCGGGCCGGTTCGCAGCCGAAGACGTGGATGTCCGGGCGGATCGCTTTTGCGCTTAGGCAGGTGCCGCTGAGGAGGCCGCCGCCGCTGACGGGAGCGAAAACGGCGTCGAGATCGGGAATTTCTTCCAGCAATTCTTTTGCGGCGGTGGCTTGGCCGGTGATGATGCGGTCGTTGTCGTAGGGATGAATGAGAATGGCGCCGGTTTCGGCTTGCACGCGCGCACAAGTTTCCTGGCGGGAAGTCATGGTGGGCTCGGAAAAAGTGATTTTGCCGCCGTAGCTTTCGACGGCGCGGCATTTTACGGGTGGAGCGTTTTTGGGCATGACGATGTAGGCAGGCACGCCGCGCCATGCGGCGGCGCAGGCGACAGCGGCGCCGTGATTGCCGCTCGACGGAGTGACGATGCCGTGAGCGGCTTCAGCGTCAGTGAGAGAAAGGATTGCGTTCGACGCGCCGCGAATTTTGAACGAGCCGGTTTTTTGAAAATTATCGCACTTGAAGAAAAAGTGCGCGCGAGCGATGTTATTCAGCGAGTGCGAAGTGAGAACGGGCGTGCGATGGATGCGCGGAGCGATGCGCGCGTGGGCTTCGCGGATAGCGTCCCAGGTGGGCGGCTGATAATTGGCGGATTCGGCTTGGGGCGCGGTGGTCATGAAATCCCTGGAAGCGATTGAGAAATACTTGCGGCGGCGCTTACCGCCGTAAACGAGATTCATTATTGCACGGCGAAGGAATCCTACGGAGAAGAGGAGCGCAGATTGCGGAATGTGCGAGCAGGCCAATGTGGCCGCGAAGGAAAATCGCCGAGGTTGGAGAAATAGGACTCCGGTCAAGGATAAGATTTTTGAAACTTATGAATTGGTTTCGTGGGGGCGAGGGAGGTACTATCGTCGCGGTTTGAATGATGGCTAAGCGCGCAGTCCAGGAGATTTTATGGGAATGGACGTGAGGAAAATGCGATGGGCCGCAAGTGCATTAGCGCTGGCGATGTTGTTTGCGGGAACGGAAATTGCGGCGGCGAACGAAGTACAGACGGCGTCGGGAGTCGTCGAAGGTACGACCAGCGCGGACGGGAAGGTGCAAATTTTCAAGGGGATTCCTTACGCGGCGCCGCCGGTTGGCGCGTTGCGATGGAAAGAGCCGCAACCGGTGGAGAGTTGGGTGCGCGTGCGAAAGGCGACTGAGTTTGGCGCGCGATGTATGCAGTGGAACATATATAGCGACATGGTGTTTCGCGACGCGGGGCCGAGCGAGGATTGCCTGTACTTGAATGTGTGGACGCCGGCGACGTCGGCGGATGCCAAGTTGCCGGTGATGGTGTGGATTCATGGAGGTGGATTCCAGGCGGGCGCGACGTCCGAGCCGCGGCAGGATGGCGAGAATTTGGCGCACAAGGGCGTGGTGGTGGTGAGCATGAATTACCGGCTGGGCATTTTTGGATTTTTTTCGCATCCGGAGCTGACGAAGGAATCACCGCACCACGCGTCGGGGAATTACGGGTTGCTGGATCAAGCGGCGGCTTTGGAGTGGGTGCGCAAGAATATTGCGGCGTTCGGCGGCGATCCGGAGCAGGTGACGATTTTTGGTGAATCGGCGGGATCGTTTTCCGTGAGCGCGCTAATGGCCTCGCCTGTTTCGAAAGGGCTGATTCATCAAGCGATGGGGGAGAGCGGGGCGTTTTTTGGCGGGAGGTTGCCGGCGAGATCACTCGCGGAAAGCGAGGAAGACGGCGCTAAGTGGGGGCAATCGATCGGAGCGGATAGTTTGGAGAAGCTGCGTGGGATGCCGGCGGAGCAATTGATGGATGCGGTCAAGGCGGGAAAGAACGCGTTCCGCTTCTGGCCGAATATTGATGGGTATTTCCTCCCGAAAACCGCGTCGGAGATTTATGCGAACCAGGAGCAAGCGCGCGTCGAGTTGTTAGCGGGATGGAATCACGACGAGGGAAACTACCATGAGTTCTTTGGCAAGGACGAGCCGACGAAGGAGAACTACGCGAAGAAAATCGAGGCGACCTACGGAGACAAAGCTCCGGAAGTGCTGAAACTTTTCCCGGGAAAGACGGACGAGCAAGCGAAGGAGTCGGCGGGATTGCTGTCGACGGCAAATTTCATCGCGTACGGGACATGGAAATGGATTGAAGAGCAAACGAAGCTGGACGGCCCGCCGGTCTACCGCTATGAGTTCGACGATGCGCCGCCGCTGCCGAAAAGCGGAGCGCCCCCAGGAGCGGTGCCGACGGCATATCACTCCTCGGAAATCGAATTTGTTTTCGGAATGTTGAAATCGAAGAATCTGCCCTGGCGGCCGCAAGATTTCGAATTGTCCGAGCAGATGGGTTCGTACTGGACGAACTTTGCCAAGACGGGAGATCCGAACGGACCTGGGCTGCCGAAATGGCCGAAGTACAACGCGCAAGACGGATTTAAGGTGATGCACCTGGCGGCGAAACCCAAAGCCGAAAAAGATCATCAACGGAAGCAATACGAGTTGCTGGACAAGCTGGCGGCGGCACCGGCGAAGTAACTTCAAAAATCGATGGATGCCGCAGGCCGTAAGAAATCGTAGCTGGAAGTACGACCGAAGGTCCCGGGTAGTGGGTCGGTTTCCGGTAACCTGATAAATTCGTTCAGCCCGATCCATCTAGTAGGATTGGGGCGCTTGCGGAGCGTGGAGAGCCGGAAGGACGGTCTGCGTGAGAAGCTGCAGCCGGACCATTTTGCTGCCACTTCTGACTCATTGCGCCTGCGCTCAGACTCTTTAGGAATCGAAGCGGAAGTGAATGGTGATCGTAACGTGAGCGGGAACGGGCTGGCCGCTCCGCGTCGCCGGTTCGTACCTGAATTGCTTCAAGGCTTCCACCGCGGGCTCGCGCAGTGACGGAGGCCCGGAGATCACGCTGATGAAATGCACCTCGCCCGACGTACCCACGACGGCATCGATGACCACATTTCCTTTTTCGAAATCCCGCACAGCGTCCAACGAAGCCACCGCTTCCACCGAATGAATCAATTTTGGCGGGACGACTGCGCTGTCTTTCGCGGAATTCGCTTTCGAATTCGCTGCAGGTTTCGCCGCAGGCCGAACGGATGAGGCCCTAGCCGCCGTCATTGCGCGAGACGCTTTTTTTCTCGATGCCAACGGCTCAACCGGGGCGTCCGACGAGGCTGCTTCCACAGGCGCCGCACTTTCATCCGCGGGGGCCGTCGCGTCCGCACCGGATACCGGGGCGCTTTTCGCAGGCATTCCTGCCGAAGTCACCGGAGCATCGCTGACCACCCTCATACTGTCGTTTGCTGTAGGTTTCTTGAGCTTTGCTCCCGCCGACTTCCAGGGCAGCCAATTCTTGAACCAAGCCGTGCCAACCCCCAGCACCAGCAGCAGAATCACCAGCATAAGCACTGCCCGATTGAATTCGGGGGTGAAGCCGCCGCGCGGCAAGCGCCATCGCTTCGATCTCGGCAATGAATTGATAAAATCGCTAATCGGCTGCGGCTTCTCCACTTGCTCAGCCGCTTCCCATCGCGCGGGATCCGCAGCGCGTTTGGTTGGCGCAACCGCACCCGCCGCCTCCAGACCGCTTTCGAGAATCGCTTCCGTACTCAACGGGTCGCCCGGCTCAGGGATCGCAGAAACCGGGTAATCTTCGCCTCGCAACTGCGCCAGGGCACTGGTCTCCGCGTTCGTGGGAGGCGTCTCCGTCAAGGCCGGTTTCCCGCGCAACTCTTCCAGTTGCCGCTTGAACATTTGCAGTTCGCTCGCTTCGGGCGCAGTTGGCAAAACCCAGGGTTGGTCGGCGGTGGCCTCCGCAGCGATCACCAGCGCGGCCGTTTCCACATCCTGAGCATTCTTCGGCAGCAAAGCCGTCGCCGCCGAAAACTCCGTGCCCCAGAATCGCGGCGCAGCCTCGACAAACGCAACCTCCAGATAGCACATGGCCGCTGTGTAGAAGCGCTTCCGTTGTATCTGGACGATGACTTCGCGCTTCGTTTCCATGTTGGCGAGAACCAGCAACTGCCCGGCGGTCACGGCGGCGGACAATCGAATCACCCCGCCAGTTTCAGCCACTAGGACAGAAGTCGTTTCTTCATTGAAAAGCTGGCGCCCCGGCTCATTCTTCTCCAGTGAAATACCGGTCGCTCGCACCGGCACTTCGCGTGAGATCGCATTCGATCTAAGAAGCGGGAGCGGCCTCGCAGGCAGTGGTTCCGTTCCTTTCGGTCCCTCCGGATCGCGCGGCGTCTGTTCGACGTGACGCTGCGCGTGCTGGATGTCCCCTGCCGAAGCCGCTTCGCTTGCCTTCGCTGTCGCTTCCTCCGCGGGGACTGAGACATCCGCAGTCCGTTGTTCCGGAATATTCGTGGCGCTGGGAGCTTCGGCTGCACTCGGTTGCTCGGGTGCCGCAGATGGACTGGGAACGACAGGCTCTGGTTCCGGCCGTACATGGTCCGGTACACCGACGACAAATCCCAAAAGCAACAGGGCATAGAGCGCGCGCGAGGCTTCGGGCCTGGGCAGCCCACTTTGTGCGAGGACGTGTTTGGCCGAAATGTGTTGGGAGATGAGGCTGAGCAAGTGCCGCTCTCCATCTTCCAGATCCTCGGCCTCAAAAAGGCGCAGCGCGTCAGGCGAGAGCTCAAGCTGAAGATCGGCGTCCTCGGCGAGTTGGTCGAGAGGCAGGTCACCCGCTTTGCGTACGGCCGCCAAAAGCAGCCTTCCCAGGGGCACAGGGATGCCGATTTCCGGGACCACACTTTTTTCAAGAGAGCTGAAAAAAATGTAGCGCCCGGCGGGATAGTCGAGCACGGACGCGGTGATTTGCAGGACCTGGCGTTGCACCCAACTGACGATCTGCTCGACTCCGTAGATCCCCATCTCGGCAATGGCAGAACCAAAGCGTTGGCCCGTCTCGACGAGCGTGGACGCCTCCTCAAACTGGCTCTGAGTCAGGGCTCCGGCGCGAAGCATGACTTCGCCGAGCCCATCCTGCCTGTCGCTGCTCGTCGCAAACACCAGTTCCCCGGCATCGAAAAGGAGCGCCTTTTCCACCCGTCCAAAGACGAGTTGCAACTTGCCGGTCAGGTGCTGGGAGTAAATCCGATGCACGAGGGCGAGGAGGGTGTGATGACTATCGATTTCACCGGAATCGGGGGGCTGTTCGGCGGGAGAAAACCAGCTGAATGGAGTGGCGGCCGCGGCCTTGCTGTGTTGCGCGTCCAATAGCTGAACAGACCCACTCTGCCCGGCCGCAGTGGGATACAGGGTACGATCTGGCTTTTCGCTTGAGATGGTTGCCGCCTCTGCAACCAGAATACTCGAACAGAACTGGGCTGAGGAAAGGCTTTGCTCAATAGCATAATAATCGTTGCGAGCAGATCAGCTAATAGGACCATTCCAAAGGACGATCCAAATCCTTACGAATCGGGGCGCAAGGCTTTCGCTGCACCTCGCCGGGATAGTCGACGAAGTGGCATTGGGGGGCTTTCGGAGCGTGGGGACGTTAGCACAGGGAACCATCTGGCGAAATCAGGCGAAGCCCGATGGCCTGGGCGGCTTCCCGAACGAACTTCTCCGGCTATCCGTGCGGGCATCCTCTCCCGCACTTGCTTAGAATCGCCCGGATTCACCGTCCCAACGGCGTAGCCCAAGTGAAGCGCCATCACTCGGATCAGTAAATCCTCGAAGGCTAGCTGGATACCTCTTGTCTCCTGCTCGCCTTAAAGTTGCGCCCTGGCTGGGCGCGGCTCGTTAGGAGGCGTGGACGGGTTCGGGGTGGAATTTTATGGCGGCGGCGACGCCCAGCACGATGAAGAGGGCCATCACGACGAGCTCGGAAACGAGGAAGGGCGGCTCATTGCCCTTGGGCGCGAGGGCATGGAGGGCCGGAACTTTGGCGAAGAGCTGGGCGACGAGGACGAAGACGTTGAAGTAAAGAGCCAGGGTGGCGGTGACAGCGTAGATTTTGCGCCAGGCGCCCTCGAGATGCTTGACGTAGCGGGCGGGAATGGCTACCGCCAGCACGATCAGCGAAATGATGCCCAGGATGATTCCGGGCGTAACTTTGTGAAACGGAAAGAGAAAGCCGGTGATGCTGGTCAGGGCGGTGGTGGTCAGAAAGACCGCGGTCCAGCCCTCAAGGCGCTTCCCGGCGATCATTCCGAAGACGGCGACGAACCCAGTGAAGATGCCGATCAGACTGAGCAGGACATGGAACAAGGTGAAGTAGCTCATGCCAAAAACCATGGATTCCTCCTTTGGTTGAAGACGCCCTTAGATGGTCGAGCCGATGGGAAGGGTGCTATTTTCTGTTTCCGAGGACAAATTGCAAGCCTCTTCTGCAGGAGAGGCGCAAGGAAGGTCGAGACACGCCTGGGATTTGGAAGGGGTTCCCGGAAGGCTCAAGCGCCTGGAGGCGAGTACCTTTAGTACCAAGGATTGATGCTTGACCGTGTGGATGAGTCTGGTAGGCTGAGGCGCCCCTTCTCAAACGGTGCGAGGGCCGTTTTCAAGGCATCCTTGCGCGGAGAAGCCACCATGCCAGCCGCCGAACGCCGACAAGTCAGCCGCCTCCCGCTGCGCACGCCACTGCGCTTCCGTACCACGGGAGTTGCGGCGGACAAGAGCGAGCATTTCACCGAAGTATTAAACATCTCGCGCGGGGGATTTTACTTTGCGTCGTCGGCGCCGCTGCAAGTGGGAATGCCGATTGAAGTGACTTTGCGGATGCCCGGAGAAGTGACGGGCAGCCAAACGGAAGAGATGCATTGCACGGCGCGCGTGGTGCACGTCAAGAACGAAGCCTACGCGGACGGGCGGATTGGGTTTGGAGCGGAGATTGTGCAGTTTAGTTCGGTACCGGCGCACGAGCGGTGGATGAGTTGAGAAGAAAGTGGGTAGTGGAGAGTGAGTAGTGGATAGTGAGTAGTGGATAGTGAGTAGTGGATAGTCAGACGAGGCTGCGCGGACTGGGCATTGGGAAGTGCGGATTTGAAGTTGGTTCCGCAGATGTGGCTCTGATGGTACGAATCATTCCTGCCTGAGTTTTGTCAATACATAAACAACTTGCGTGCCTTCAAGGTTTAGCGGCTGGAACTTCGAAAACCGCTTTGGCGCTGCCTACGTTGTCGAAACGGTCGTAGGCGCGGACGGCGATGGTGTGTTCGCCAGGTGCGAGCTTGCTGAGTGGGAAGTCATAGCGCTCTTCGGGGGCGTCGCTGACGTTGCCGATGGGAGCGAGGAGCAGCCAATCGGCGCCATCGAGGCTGTATTGGGCGCGATCAATGCTGCTCGAAGCGTCGTGCGCCGTGAACGTGACGGTCACGGAACCGGAAGACGAAGTTTCGCCGCGAGACGCTGTGGGACTTGCTTCGAGATGCTCGATGACCGGCGGCGTGTTATCGATTTCGAAGCGCTCGCTGATGCGCTCGGCTTTTAAGGCGAGGGCCGGTGGATTTGAAGGAGCGTCCGTGGCGACGATTTTGAGGTAATAAGCGCCATCAGGGAGAGTCGTCGAGTCCCAGGAATAAAATTTTTGGTCGAGCTTGTCCTTCAACAATTTCCAATCGTGTTCATTTTCGCCGCGATAGTAGACGGAATAGAGCAGATCGTCGTCGTTGTCGTCGTGCGCACTCCATAGAACGGATTGATAGCCCTTTTCGCGATAGCCCTGCGGCGGCTGATCGAACTTTACGGACGTCGTGGATTGCGTGATGAAGATGCCGGTGGTGTTTGGCGTGGGCGGCATTTTTAGGGTGACGCTGGGAGCCTGGCCGGTGGAGATGATTGTGGTGCTCTGCGCGCGGACGCCGGGATCTTGCAAAACGATGGCGTCAATGACGGGCGCAACGTTGCGCGGGAGATAGGCGAGGCTGACCCAGTCGATGCCGTCGCCGGGACGGCCATCGTGAATGACCGCTTTCCATTGAAAAAAGCGGGCAGGAGGAGCTTCGACGGAACTGCCTGGTTTCGAGTAGGGGCCGAACCAGCGCGACCATTCTTTGCCTGGATCCTCGGTGTTGCCGGAACGGACAAAGAATTCGAGGCGAGGCTCGCCGGAAGATTTCGCGGATTTTTCGGAAAACTCTGCGGGCGGACCCCACCAATTGAGACGTCCCCACTGGGAGAAGAATTCGGCGTCGAAGGAGCGGGATTCGAACGTGCCTTCGGGTTCGTATTCCGGGCCGAGAGAGAAAACTTTTCCGGGATTCGCGGTGCAGAGAAAGACCTTTCCTGTGGCGTTGCGGGCGATGCCGGTGATTTGCGCGGAGCCTGCTTTAGCGAGTTGCGCGAAAACGCCGTGGCCATCGATGGCGAGAAGAGCGCCGTTGTTGCCGGTGCCGGCGAGAAGGCGGCCATCGGAAGCGAAGCCGAGGGAATAGACAACGTCGTCGCGAGAAGTCCAAAGCTCATCGGGGGCGCCATCGGGAGCGATCCGGTAAATGCTGCTGGAAAGCGCGGGAGGAAATGCGAGAAAGGGAACTTGCTGCTGCAGCGTGCCCGTCAGAGTGCCGGAGACGCCGCCCGTGCTACTGGTGAAGCTGGTGGTGCCTTGCGGCGAGGTGATGATCGTGGTGGTCGCCGAAGTCGTGGAGCGTTGCTTTTCGCCGATGGCGGCGACATAAATCGAGCCATCAGGAGAGACCGCGAGAGCAGTGACTTCGCGCTTGGCGGTTTCGTAGAGGACGAAGCCTTCGGCGGCAGAAGAGTTTTTGTCGTTGCGCGCGGATTTGGATTCAGGGCGCGTGATGCGCAGGACACGGCCATTGGGCTCCGTGCCGGCGAGGAGATTGTGGCTGGAATCGAAGGCGAGGACGCGGATGTGGGCTTCGTCGCTGGCGTAATACAGTTCGCCTTGGCCATCGGGAGAGACAGCGAAAACCTGGCCTTTGTCTCCGGTGGCGACGTAGAGAGTTCCATCGGAGCCGAAGGCAATGTCCCAGATGTATTTTGTTTTGGGATCGAAGAAGACGGATTTTTCGCCGTTGGCGGAGACGCGATAGACCTTGCCATCGGGAGAAGTGGCGACGTAGAGAGTGCCTTTGGAGTCGAAAGCGATGGCTTGCGCGACGAGATCGGAGGAGTCAAAAACGGTGACGGGCTTGCCGGAATCGTCGAAGCGAAAAACTTTTGCTGGCGAACCGCCGGCGGCGTAGAGCGCGCCGTTGGGACCGATGCGGAGAGACCAAAGGTAGGAAGCATCGGCATCGGCGAGTAGCGTGAATTTGGGAGCGAGTTCGAGGCGGCCGTCGCTGCGGACGGCTACGCCGTGGGCGGTGCCTTTGAGGAATTCGTCGTAGGAGGTTTCGAGCCAGCGGCGGGTGTGTTCGGCGAAAAGAGAAGAAGGAAGGAGGCAGAGGAGGCAAAGGAAGTAAAGGAAAGTAGTGGGGCGAAACTGGCGACCGTTGGGTCGAGAGTTTTTTCGACGGAAGAAGTGGCGAGTGGCGAGTGACGAGTGTCGAGAGGTTAGTGACGAGCGGCGAGCAGACAGAAAAATTGCGCGGTGCAACTGACCTCTGAGGCTGGCAGCGATGCGATGGAGGCTCGGCATTGGGATGGTCACCGGATTTGGAGATTTAGAGAAATAACCCCTGTGACGGGGCCGCCGAGCGGGATAGAAGATTCGCTGGCGAGAGATTCGCGTAGGACCTCGACGGAGCCGGGAGCGGGACGGCCGTCGAGGACATTGATTTGGTCGAGCGGGACGTCGGGGAGCTCTTTGTCGTCCCATAGGATCGTGGGAGAGGGAGTGAAAAGGCCGACGTAGAGGCGGTCGTTGCGGCGCTCGTGATTTAGGAGAGAGATGAGCTGATCGAGACTCGAGGAGCTGCCCTCCGAGGCGCCGAAGGCAAAACCGCGCGAGGCGCGATTGAGCATATCTCCGTCGGTAACGAGGACGCGAAGCGTCGTGCCGCGCGTGGCTTGCTCGGGAACGCGGACAGTGGTCTCTTCAATGCGCTCCGGGCCGCGATACGGGCGGAGCAGGATGCGGACGCGAAGAGTTTCGCCAGGAGCGGCTTCCCCTTTTTCGAGCCAGGCGCTTTCGATGGAATAGGCGTGGCGGCCGGGAATGCTTTCCACGTGCAGAGCGATGCGATCGAAGACAGGAATTTCGCGCGTGTTGGTGAAGAGGCGCGTGAAGACGTTTTGGATGGTGAGGGCGATGGGGAGGCCATCGGGAGTGAAGGCATCACCCGGAGCAAATGTGTTTTCGATTCGCACGGGCGGGTGTCCGTGGACGAGGATTTCGCCGGAAAGATGGAGCGTGGTGCCTTCGCCGTAGAGGGAATTTTGCGTGAGGCCGTTGAAAACGGTGAGGCCGATGAGAAGCGGAGTGAGTTTCGGATGATCGACCATCTCGAAGTGCAGTTTTTTTTCGGCGCCGCCGACGGAGAGAGTCAGATCGATCGGAATCATCGGAGGAGGCGCGCCAAGTCTGCCGGTGACGGCGGTGAGATGGTCGCCGGTGATGGTGCCGATGGACGCGCCGACGTTGATAATTTTGGTGGAGGCGAGTTCGGAGGAAAGCGTGGTGACGACTTCGGTGCGGGCCATGGGGAATTGGACGTTGCCGAGGCTGAGGAAGGGATGGCCGCAGAGATAGACTTCTTTGGCGCGGATGGCGGTGACGGTGCAGGCGGAGCTGATGGACGTGTCGCCTTGCACGAGGACCATGCCTGCCATGTCGCCGGGAACGAGATGGGAGTCGCCGGGTTTGGCAGCGGCGGTGCCGCCTTGTGCGGCGACGAAGCCGTAACTTTGAAGCTGGCCGGCAAATTGGCGGAGGGCTTCGGGCTCGTAGCCGGAGAAGACGAGCGGAGTTTCGATCGGCTCTAGCGCGGAGCCGGTGGGGAGATTGGTGTTGGAGGCCGCGGTTTGCGGAAGGGAAAGCGGAGGCGCGGGAGATTGGTAAGGATCAGCTTCCGAGGTGAGCTGCGGCTGCGGGCGGAGAACGTCCTCGATAGGAGTGACCCCGGCGATGGGTTCTTTGGTGAAGACACCGAGTTTTAGAGAGAGTGCACCGGCGAGTTTGCCTTCGAGATAGACGGGGCTTCCGCTCATGCCGGCGACGACTCCGGTGTGCTCGACTTTGGGGCCTTTGAGCTGGACGAGAATGATGGATTGCTTCGGGCCGAGAAAATTGGGCATCACGCCGAGGACTTCGAGGTCGAACTTTTCGACCTGGTCGCCGGCGAAGATAGTGTAGGCGTAGCCCTGCATGCCGGGATGCACTTGGCTGAGGGGCAGGATTTCGGCGGTGGTTGGAGCTTGCGCTCGGGCGCGCGCGCGAGCGGCGAAGGACGCTGGCGCGGCTAGGAAGAGTAAGACTGGAAGTATGAGGAAGCGGGAGAGATTGCGCGTCATGGACAGATTAGGCCGAGCCGAGAGCATGAACCGATAATCATACGCGGCGAGGTACGGGGAAGCAATCAAACGGGCGGAAGCCACATGGCGGGACGAAGTGGCTAGAAGTTCTAGGACTGAGTGGAACCGAGCCGCAGCCCTGAAGGGCGAAAGCCTTTCCTAACGCGGGACGCCCAAACCTACCGAGAACCAAAGCTCTTGCGCATCGTCTCAGTGCGTGGCAGCGGGGGGCCTCCTCGGATTCTATTTTTTCAAATGGAACGTGCTGAATGCGGAGGCAGCTATCAATACCTGTGCTTCCGCAGGATCAACTGGCACAAGCCTGATATCTTCATTTGAGGCCGCCCCGTGCGGGCTCTTAGTTCGGAAGTAGTAAGTCTTGCCAGCTTCCGCGGCGAAGCTGGCCGCTGCTGTCGAAGATTTGACCAAATTCGAGAGCTTCGATTGTACTTGGGTGCACAAACGGTGATCGCCAGGTTCCACCGAAAAGAAGAAGTAAGATCTATAGCCATTCGCTCCAACCCAGGTGCCATCCACGCCGAACCTCGTCGGCGGAGTTCCAATGTGGAGGGCGACATAGTCGGACCATGCCGCGCCAATCACGAACACCAAGGCCTTGCCCGGTTCCGGCTGCGCGGTTGGGTGCTGTTTCTTGTTCGTTTTCACATCGAACTGAATTTCATTTGCGCCGCAACCGGCAGCTGCCAGGGGATTTGGCGCTGAATCCTGAGCAAGAGCCGGAGAAACAAAAAGCAGCACAACCAACGCGGTCCTAAGCATTTGCGAGCCTCCGTTATGTTGTTGATTCTCTACATGGAACGTGCTTCTGGTATGTCCGGTTACCAGGCCGATTTGCTGATGGGCGAACCAGTTACCGCTGATGTAGCGGCTAAGGGGGGAGAGGTCGGTCCAGCTGCCCACATGTCCGTTGATTGCGTTCCTCCTCGAAACTCGCCCTGAGCCGATCAAATTCATGAGTGCCGAGCTAACCCGCAAATGCACTTGCAATGAAGGCCCATCCTTCGACCAATTTTCAGTCCTCTACGATTTAGCCAAATAGTTTGCGAGCACACTGGCGCAGGCTTCAACGAATTCCTGTTCGGGTTTGCTGAAGGTGTCGGCGAAATAGCTTTCGATATCGAGTTCGGCGGCGAGTTTATTGTTGGCGAAGATGGGGACGACGATTTCGGATTTCACCAGGGAGGAGCCGGCGAGGTAACGCGGATCCTTCGAGACGTCTTGCACGACGATGACTTGGCCGGTAGTGGCAGCGGCGCCGCAGAGGCCGCGGTCGAGAGGGATGCGGGCGTTCGGCGTGAAGCTGCCGGCGTAGGGGCCGACGATGAGGAAGTTGGAGTCGGCGGGATCGACGAGATAGAAGCCGGTCCAATTGTAGCGCGTCATCTTTTCATGCAGGTGCATGGCCATGTGCTCCATGAGGGCCTGCGTCGAACTGGCGCCCTTGGCGTAGGTTTGAAACTCCTGGAGAAGGTCGTTGTGCACTGGCGTCATGGTTTGCCTCGCGATGATAAGCAAAGCTTGCGCGATGACTCTGCGCGGTTTATTTGTTCAGAGACAGGAACTAGTGTACACGAAGGAGGAAGGGCGGAGGCTTGGCCGGAGGAACAGAGTTGTCGACGTGTTTCGAAAGGAGTTGTAGAATCTCGGCGGCGAGGTGCGAAATGGGAGATTTGAAACGATTGAATGAAGAGAAAGCCGGCGAGGCCGAGAGCAAGGGAAGTGTTTCGCGGCGGGAGTTTTTGGGAAAGACGGCTGCGGCGGCGGTGGGATTTTCGATTGTGCCGCGGCATGTTTTGGGCGGGGCAGGATTTGTTCCGCCCAGTGACAAGGTGAACATCGCGTTCATCGGCGTCGGGGCGCAGGGATTGCGCGTGATGCTCGAGTTTTTGAAGCAGCCTGACGTGCAGGGCGTCGCGGTGTGCGACGTGAATAAGAGCGGAGCGAATTATCCGCAGTGGGCGGACCACGAATTCACCAACTCGGTGCGGGAGTTGCTCGGCGTGAGCAACGGGTGGGAATGGCTCAGCCCGAACGATCCGATTCAGTTGACGCATTCGTTGCAGGCGACGAGCGGAGTCGCGGGGCGTGAGCCTTGCCAGAAGATCGTGAATGGATATTACGGGGCGCAACAGCGCTCGGGAAATTACAACGGCTGCGCGGCTTATGTTGACTTTCGCGAACTGCTGGAAAAGCAGAAGGACGTGGACGCGGTGGTGGTGTGCACGACGGACAATTTGCACGCGACAGTTTCCATCGCGGCGATGAAAAAAGGGAAACATGTTTTCTGCCAGAAGCCGCTGACGCACACGATTTACGAAGCGCGGCGCATGGCGGAAGTGGCGAAAGAGACTGGCGTCGCGACGCAGATCGCGGTGGGCAATCAGGCGTCGGAAGCGACGCGGGAATTGTGTGAATGGATTTGGGCGGGAACAATTGGGCCGGTGCGGGAAGTTTACAACTGGTCGAGCCGGCCGTATTGGCCGCAGGGAATCGAGCGGCCGAAAGAGGTACAGCCGGTGCCAGAGGGACTGGATTGGGATTTGTGGCTTGGGCCTGCGCCGGAACGCGGATACAACCAGGCGTATTTGCCGTTCGTTTGGCGAGGATGGGGAGATTTCGGCTGCGGCGCGCTGGGCGATATGGGTTCGTACAGCTACGACACGCTTTTTCGCGTGCTGAAACTGGAAGCGCCGGAAGTCGTGGAAGCGAGCTCGAGCGAAAAGTATGCGGAGACGTATCCCCTGGCTTCGATTTGCCGGTATAACTTTCCGACGCGCGGGGATATGCCGCCGGTGAAATTCAATTGGTATGACGGAGGATTGAAACCAGAGCGGCCGGACGAGTTGGAAGAGAACCGGCCGCTGAAAGGCGACGGCGAAGAGGAAGACGAGGGACTGCTCTTCGTTGGGGATCGCGGAAAGATTTTGTGCTGGTTCAATGGAGGGCATCCGGAGTTGATTCCACGGTCGAAGATGGACGCGTTCGTGCCGCCGCCGAAGACGCTGCCGCGATCGCCGGGGAATGAGCGCGAGTGGCTGAACGCCTGCAAGGGCGGGAAGGATAAACCGGGAGCGAACTTCGAGTTTTCAGGAATGGTGACGGAGACGCTGCTCTTGGGAAATGTGGCGTCGCGGACAGGCGAGAGGTTGCATTGGGATCGCGCCAACATGCGCGTGACCAATTCGGAGGCGGCACAGAAGCTGGTGGCGCCGGAGAGACGGAAGGGTTGGGAGCTTTAGGCGCAAGTTGGAGCGATGCGTTCTTGATCGCAGTTTACGTTCGAGAGCATGGGTTGAAAAACCGGAAGCAGAATTTGAATTGGTTGCCATGTAGTGGCGCAATATGTTGCGCCACTACAAAGGATGGGCAGACGATTAGAAGGGGTGAATCGGGCCGATCAGGTTCCAGTGGATGGAATACCATGTCAGGAAGACGCAGGCGGCGGCGACCAACGAAAACTTCAGCCGGGAAATGAAACGCGTATCGGCGCGGAGCCAGATACGGATTCCGGCGATGAGAGCGAAGACACTGAAGAAAACCGCCAGCACGGAAAACCAGTTGATCAGCCAAAAGTAACGTTCGATGGTGGGGAACGAAGGCAAAATCGCGTTTTGCAGATTTAATGCCAATGCCACAAGCCAGATGGCGACGATGATCCACGAGAAAGCGGCGAGACGCGGCCCAATGGTGACCGAAAGAGTGCCTGGCTGAGGCTTGAACTCCGGGCGCTTGGTGAAGAAAAGCCGGCGGCCGAGGCGGACGAAACTGGCCAAAACAACTAAGAGCAAAATCAGCACGCTGATAGCGAGAGAAATCCCGACAAACGATTTGTGCTCGTACCACGGCACGCGCTGGTATTGAACGCCGGGAAAGTTGACGGCGAGGCGAACGATTTTTCCCGAAGAATTCCGAATGGCGAAGAGCAAGGCCTGATCGTTCTCGGCCTGCCAAAGATCCTTGCCGATGGGCAGCCATTTGCGGACGTGGCCGCGCAGGTCCTTGGAAGTGTCGATGCTAAGGACGCCGTCTTTATCCACCTTGGCGGTGGCTTGCGAGAAGGGATTCTCGATCGCCAGCTTGGTGCTATCGGCGCGTCGCGTGGATTGATAGGTGCCGGCGATATCCCTTAGCTCTTCGGGAGCGACCGCTTGGACCGCAGGTCTCGTGTACGCAGGGAAGTAGCGGTCGGCGAAGCCATCGAGAAGTTCGGCGCGATTTTTGGAAGCGGAGCCGGCGGAATTGTAGGAAACGAAGATGACGAGTTTTTGCGCAGGCTCCATCAGGAACATGCTGTGGAAGGCGATTAAGTCGCCGTCATGTCCGATGAAGTGGAGATTGTTGCGCCACGTTTGATAGAAGCCCATGCAAATCGGCGGAAGGGCATTGGAGGCGCGGAATTGCGGAGTCCACATGGCGTCGCGCGTTTCGGTTGTGAGGATGCGCTGTCCGTTGAGTTCGCCGCCATTCAGCAAAGCGAGAGCGAATTTTTCCATGTCACCCGCCGAGGAAGAGATTCCGCCAGCGGGAGCGGGATTGAAGATTTCGAAACCGATGGCGGGTTTCGTGGTGTCGCTTCGATAGCCGTCGGAGACGTCTGGAGCCAATTCGGCGGTCATAGGCTCGTTGAAGCTGGAGTGTTTCATGCCGAGCGGCTGGAAGATGTGCT
Organism: uncultured Acidobacteriota bacterium; assembly: GCA_963715795.1. Taxonomy (GTDB): domain Bacteria; phylum Acidobacteriota; class Terriglobia; order Acidiferrales; family UBA7541; genus Acidiferrum. The sequence continues at coordinate 908,792 of OY970275.1, forward strand.
CGGAGACGTATTGCTCGAAGGGTTCGAGGCTGACGCGCTGGACAATGTAGCCTGCGAGGCCGACGCCGTAATTCGAGTAGGCGGGAATTTCGCCGGGCGGATACATGCGGCGAGGCTGATTGGCGATCAGAAAATCGCGCAGGGACGTAGGTTTGTGCGGATCGACATAAATAATGTCGTGCACTTCCTCTTCGAAGCCGCCGGTGTGGGTCATCAGGTTGCGAAGCGTAATGGGTTTGCCGAACGCGGGGGCGATTTTGAAATCGAGATACTTGTTTATGTCGGTGTCGATATCGAGCTTGCCTTGCTCGGACAATTGCATGACGGAAACCCAGGTGAAGGTTTTGGAGATGGAGGCAAGACGGAACATGGTGGTGTCCGGATCGACGGGAGATTTTTTGGCGACGTCGGAATAGCCGTAACCTTTTTTAAGAAGTTCCTGGCCGTCTTTCATGACCAGGACGGTGGCGCCGGCTACGTCGCTCCGTTCCATTTGCAACGGGACGAGGCCATCGAAGAAAGCTTCGAGGTCGGCTTTTTCGAGGGGGTGCACGGCGGGCGGAACAATCGGAGAGGCCGGCGACGCTAGAGCCGCAGCAGGAGGAGCGGCAGGTTTCGATGGCGCGGTCGTTTGCGGTGGAACAGCGAGAGCGGGAAGCAGAATGCAGAGCGCGAGAATAACGAAGAGACTACGAAGCCGGGTCATAGCGCCTCCGAGCGGATGAAACAGGGGCACAGTCTCTTGGAAACAGAGTGTGCGCGCAAGAGATTTTTAGTCCATTTTAGATCGCGAGGAGCGGGCCGGGAAAACAGCCGGGTCCTGCGCGTAGGCTTGTGCGCGATTTATTCGTAACGCAAAGCGACGAGAGGATCGACGCGCGTCGCGCGGCGTGCGGGAATGTAGCACGCCAAAAGGCCTGCGCCGACGAGGAGCAGTGTCACGCCGCCGAAGGTGATCGGATCGGTGGCCGTCACGCCAAAGAGGAGAGACTCGATGGTGCGCGTTAGGACTAGCGCGCCAGCGATGCCAATCACGACGCCAATGAAGATCGTGCGCAACCCCTGGCTCAAGATCATCTTCAGAACGTCGCCAGAGGCTGCACCGAGTGCGACACGCACGCCGATTTCGCGGGTGCGGCGGTTGACGGAATAAGCCATCACACCGTAGACGCCCGCGATCGCGAGCAGCAGCGCGGTGATTCCGAAGAATCCGACGAGGATGACGTTGAATCTGCGAGAGCCAAGCGAAGCGGAATAGATTTGCGAAAAGGTCTGGAACTTCGCCGGAATCTCCGGATTGAGATCCCGCAGTATGCCGCGCGCGGCCGATACGACGGGGCGTGTGTCGGCATCGCTCAGCATCGTTACAGCGACTGCCGAGCTCGGGCGCTGGAATAAATCGACGTAAACGGTGGGACGCGACGGTGCGTCGAGGCCGTATTCGTGAATGTCGCCCACGATGCCGACAATCGTCAGCAAGCGCAAGTCGCCGTCCATGTTTCCAAACTCGATGGTATGGCCGATGGGGTCCTGGTTCGGCCACCGTTCGCGCGCAAGCGATTCGCTAATCACGGCAACGTGCGGAGTATTTGCGCCGTCGCGCTCGTCAAAGATACGGCCTCGGACCAAGGGAATTCCGAGAACTTGGAAGTAGCCGCCGGTCGCGACACAGAAGTCCGCTTCGCCGACACGTTCCTTTTGCTGAAAAAGTGCGCCAAAACCGTCCATGTTCTTGGGGACTTCATTCTGCGACACGAGCAAGAACATTCCGTCGGGGAGGCCGCCCTCCATCAACGGCAGGGTACTAGCCGCGCCGACATTGCGGACGCCGGGGATTTGTTTCAGACGGTCGATGAGATTGAAATAAAAAATCCCCTGGCTTGCTTTGACTTTGGGGTCTTCCACCCAAGGAAGAGAAACATCCATGGCGACGATTTTGTCCACGCGGAAGCCGGGATTCACTTCAAGCACTTTCATCAGGCTGCGGCCGAGCAATCCGGCTCCGATCACGAGGACCAAAGTAATAGCGACTTGGGCGGCCACGATGACTTGGCCAACGCGCTGGCTGCCCTGCGAACCGGATTGTCCGCGTCCGCCTTCGGCGAGACCCTCGCGAGGGTCGCCCGCAGTCGCGCGGATAGCCGTGAACGCGCCGAGGTCAGCGGCGACCCCCGATGTAAGGAGAAGGGCGAAGGCAAGGACAGGGAGATTGATCGAGACGCTGTCAAGACGCGGCAGATTTTCAGGCGCGAGGGCCAGCAATCCGTCTACCCCGGCACGCGCTCCGAGTACGCCCAGGACGCCACTGATGAGCGAAAGCAGGAAGGCCTCGGTGAGGAATTGACGGATCAGCCGTCCGCGCGCTGCTCCGAGCGCGCTGCGAATGGAAAGTTCGCGTTCTCGAACAGAAGCTTGCGCGAGCAACAAATTTGCGACGTTGGCGCAGGCGACCAGCAGCAAAAATCCGACGGCGCCGAGCAGAATCAGCAGCGCTGGGCGAGCATTGCCGGTGATCGAATCCTGAAGCGGGAGTACCATTCCGTCTTTCAGGAGATAGTCGCCTTGTTCGCTGGAGGTCGCGTGAATGCGGCGCGCGATGGCGCTGATATCTTGATTCGCTTGCGCGACGGTCACACCGTCGCGAAGACGCCCGACCGCGCTGTAGTTATGCGCCGTCCTGCTCGGGTTTTCGCCGTCCAAATCCGTCGGCAGCCACAGTTCGACGTCAGCCGGGAAACGAAATCCGGGCGGGAGCACGCCGATAACGGAATAGACAGCGCCATCAATTCTCAGGTGTGACTGCGAGAGGTCCTGCGGCGAGCCGAGGTACTGCTTCCAGTAGCCGTAGCTTATTAGAACAGTTGGGCCAGCGCCTTTTTGGTCGTCGGAGGGGGTGAAGCCCCGTCCGAGGACCGGGTGAACATCGAAGACCTTGAGAAATTCGGGCGAGATGGTCGCCACCATGGTCCGCGTTGGCTCGGAAGCCCCTGAGACGGAGGCGATGCCGCTGCTGTACTTCGCGATGGCCTGAAAGCTGTGGTTTTGATCGCGAAAATCGTCGAAGTTCGGGTCCGCTAGGTGTGCCCGTCCGCCCCTGGAGTTGAGCTCGAAGATGGCCATGATGCGGCTCGGATCGGGGTAGGGCAGCGGGCGCAGCAGCACACCGTAGACGACGCTGAAAATGGCGGTGGTTGCGCCGATGGCCAGCGCGAGCGTAAGAATCATGATCGCGGTGGTGCCGGGATTCTTGCGAAGCGCGCGCGAGCCGTAGCGGAGATCCCGGAAGAACTCTTCAAGGAGATGGACGCGGCGCGTGTCTCGGCAATTCTCTTTGGATAGTTCGAAGCCGCCGAATTCGCGGCGCGCTTTACGGCGGGCTTCCTCGGGCGGCAGGCCGCCGGCTACGAATTCTTGCGTCTTTTTCTCGACGTGATATTGCAGCTCCTCATTCAGTTCTTGCTCGACTTTGCCGCGGCGAAAGAGCGAGCGAAGGCGAAGAGGCAAAGTGTAGAACCAGTGTTGTGGGCGCATGGTGCAGAAACCTCCTTGCTTGATGGCTGCGCGTTCACGCCTCTTTCAGCTTGACGACATTCGAGATGGCTGCCGAGAGACGGCTCCAGTTGGCGGATTCTTTTTCGAGATGCTTTTTGCCCAGGCGCGTGAGCGAGTAGAACTTGGCGCGGCGATTGTTTTCGGTTGGCTTCCACTCGGCGGTGATCCAGCCTTCTTGCTCGAGTTTGTGCAGGGCGGGATAGAGCGAGCCGTCGCTGACTTGAAGCACGTCGCCGGAGACTTGCTTGAGGCGGAGACTGATGGCGTAACCGTTCATGGGTTCCAGGGCGAGGATCTTGAGGAGGAGAAGGTCGAGAGTGCCTTGGACGAGATCGGAGGGCTTGCTCATTTGGTTTACCTCGGTTACCGAGAGCAGGGTACACAAACTCCCCTCGGTAAGCAAGGGGAGAATGGAGAAGGGAACAAGCCACCATGGGGCCCCCCTTCGGAGACAAAGATAGGGAGCTGGCGAGGTATGGGGGCACTTGGACTTATGAGCAGAGCCCTCTGCCAAACTGAACCTCCCCCTAGTCTTTTGTAAGCGTTGATGGCTCTGTTGACATCCTATCGGGCCGAGAGCGGGCCTTAGCCGGTAGAGGTTGTAGGTAAGACCGAGGAGCAAAGCTTGGCGGATCTGGATGGCCAAGCTGCGACCGGGCGCGCTCGAGGAGAGCTTGCGTTTGACGACCGAGAAGATCGTTTCGATCTTGGCGCGTTGCCGGTAGGGCTTTTTCGGGAAAGCGCGGAACATCTGATTCCGAATGGTGCCTTGGGGAATACCGCGGCGTTTGGCCGGGATGATGCTCCGAGCTCCCAGGCGCTGTCGGATGAATTCGTGATTGGGTTCCGAGTCAAACTCCGCATCCGCCAGCACCAGGCCAATGGGCGCGCCTCGTGCCGCCGCAGCCAGCAATCCCGGCAGGGCGCGCACGTCGGACCCCGGTCCTTGATGTGCCCGTTGCGCCAGCAAAATCTGCTGCTGTAAATCCACCACAATCACCCACTTCAACCAACGGCGTTGCCGCGAACTGTGCTCCGCGTGCTGTTCCATGCGCCGTACAAAGAAGGTGCTGACGGAATTGTAGGAGAGTCCGGTGCCATCAATGGCGGCGGAAACGGGCCGGCGCCGGCGTCCACGCAAGCGACGCACCGTTTCGCTCAGTCCGCGCTCCACGGTGTCGTCGTCCAGTCGCCGCAGAAAACGATACAGTGTGGTGTAGTCCGGCACGGCCTGCAATTGCAGTGCGGCACGCAATTCTTGGTGCTCGCGCAAACGCGTCTCGGCTTCGCGAAAAGTCCAATCTTCGTAGCGCATCAGGCACAGCACCGCCAATAGCTGTGGTTGCGTGAACTGGTGTTTGCTGAAGCGCGTGCGGTAGGGCGGCAAAACCTGCGTGGCCACTTGCAGCGCCACGCGAGCAATCGGCAGGAGACCAACCTCGGCCATCGTCCCTCCTGCCCCATCAGAAAACACCTCCGGCCCCTCCTTGTCGATCCCTCAAAACATAATCTGTGCCTAGGATGTCAACAGAGCCAGCGTTGATTCTAAACGATTTAGTATTTGTGTAAGTCGTTTAGAATCAGCGTTTGCAGGCGGGCTGTAACTACTCATGGCTCTGTTGACATCCTGTAGAGGAGGCGGATGCCTTAGCCGGTAGAGGTTGTAGGTAAGACCGAGGAGCAAAGCTTGGCGGATCTGGATGGCCAAGCTGCGACCGGGCGCGCGCGAGGAGAGCTTGCGTTTGACGACCGAGAAGATCGTTTCGATCTTGGCGCGTTGCCGGTAGGACTTTTTCGGGAAGGCGCGGAACATCTGATTCCGAATGGTGCCTTGGGGAATACCGCGGCGTTTGGCCGGGATGATGCTCCGAGCTCCCAGGCGCTGTCGGATGAATTCGTGATTGGGTTCCGAGTCAAACTCCGCATCCGCCAGCACCAGGCCAATGGGCGCGCCTCGTGCCGCCGCAGCCAGCAATCCCGGCAGGGCGCGCACGTCGGACCCCGGTCCTTGATGTGCCCGTTGCGCCAGCAAAATCTGCTGCTGTAAATCCACCACAATCACCCACTTCAACCAACGGCGTTGCCGCGAACTGTGCTCCGCGTGCTGTTCCATGCGCCGTACAAAGAAGGTGCTGACGGAATTGTAGGAGAGTCCGGTGCCATCAATGGCGGCGGAAACGGGCCGGCGCCGGCGTCCACGCAAGCGACGCACCGTTTCGCTCAGTCCGCGCTCCACGGTGTCGTCGTCCAGTCGCCGCAGAAAACGATACAGTGTGGTGTAGTCCGGCACGGCCTGCAATTGCAGTGCGGCACGCAATTCTTGGTGCTCGCGCAAACGCGTCTCGGCTTCGCGAAAAGTCCAATCTTCGTAGCGCATCAGGCACAGCACCGCCAATAGCTGTGGTTGCGTGAACTGGTGTTTGCTGAAGCGCGTGCGGTAGGGCGGCAAAACCTGCGTGGCCACTTGCAGCGCCACGCGAGCAATCGGCAGGAGACCAACCTCGGCCATCGTCCCTCCTGCCCCATCAGAAAACACCTCCGGCCCCTCCTTGTCGATCCCTCAAAACATAATCTGTGCCTAGGATGTCAACAGAGCCACTACTCATTCTAAACAGCTTATTGGCGCCACGATCGTCTAGCTTATGGTCTGTCTCGCAAGCGTTGCAGCCGAAGGAGGCAGCTAATTGGGTGAAGCTAGAAAGCAAAAACGCCAATCTGGTGATTGGCGTTCCCGGTTAGGTGGCATAATTTAACCCGAAAGCTACGCTACGCGGGAGGTAACCGATTGTCAAGAGAAAAGCGGGTACTAGACTTCGCCCCATTTGAGTTTGCTGCGGAGGATTTCGAAATAGGATTTGCGAGGAGGCTGGATGAGTTTGAGGCAGTGGGGGGAACGCGTGATGCGGATGCGATCCTCGAATTCCATGGGAATGCCTTTTTGGCCGTCGAGAGTGAGAAGTACAGACTCGGCGGTGCCGGTCAGTTTGATTTCGATGCAGGACGAATCGCGGACGACAACGGGGCGGTCGTTGAGGGTGTGCGGACAGATGGGGGTGATGATGAAGGCTTCGACGCTCGGGTGGACGATCGGGCCGCCAGCGGAAAGGGAGTAGGCAGTGGAACCGGTGGGTGTGGCGATGACGAGACCGTCGGCGCGATAACGGCAGACAAAATCGTCGTCGATGAAGAGCTGGAGCTCGATCATGCGAGCGAGAGCGCTCTTGTTAACAACGGCATCGTTCAGGACGTGCTGGCAATCGAGCATTTGGCCGTCGCGCAGAAGTTCGACCTGGAGCATGACGCGCTCGCTCATGGAAGAGCGGCCGGCGAGGGTCTCTTCGAGTGCGGGATAGAGTTCATCGACGGTGAAGCTGGTGAGGAAGCCGAGGCTGCCCATGTTGATGGGAAGAATGGGGATGCACCGAGCCGCGGCGACGCGTGCGGCGGCTAGGAGCGTGCCGTCTCCGCCGAGAACGAGAAGGATGTCCGATTCGCTCGCAAGCTGTTCGCGCGCATGGCCCTGAGTCGGATTCGGCAGAGCGGAAGCGGTCTCTTCATCGTACATCACGCGCAAGCCCTGAGATTCCAGCCAATGGAGAAGAGGCGGGACAACGGCGGAAAGATTTGTGCGGCGAGGACGCGAGATCACGCCAATGGTCTTGAAAGTTTGCGCTGTTTGCATACCGTTCAGCGATTCTACTTCAGGACCGCTTTGCGAGCGTGGAGAAAAAACTCCTGATTGCCTTCAGCGCCGGTCAAGCGGCTGGGGCAGACCTTCACCGGAAACAATCCTTCGGCTTCGACGGCTTTCTGAACTCTGCCGACGGCTTTTTCATGCAACTGGGGATCCAGGACGATTCCGCCGGGGCCGATATCGTCACGGCGCAGTTCGAACTGCGGCTTGATGAGAATTAGATAATCGGCGGAGGGTTTCGCGCATTGCGAAGCGGGCGCAAGAATTTTGCAGACGGAGATGAAGGAAACGTCGATCACCACGAGATCCACCAATTCAGGGAGATCCGCGGAGGTTAGCTCGCGTGCGTTGCGCTCGATGGAAATCACGCGCGAATCGTTTTGAAGCTTCCAATCAAGCTGGGCGACATTTACATCGACGGCGTAAACGCGCGATGCGCCGCTTTGGAGCAAGCAATCCGTGAAGCCGCCGTTCGAAGAGCCCACATCGAGACAAACGAGGCCGGTCGGATTCATCGCGAAGTCTTCGAGAGCGCCCTCGAGTTTCAGGCCGCCGCGGCTGGCATATTTCTGGTGACGGCTTTTCAGCTCGAGGTGCGCATCGACGGCGACCGGCGTGCCCGCTTTCTGAACGGACTGGCCGTTTACAAAGACTTCGCCGGCAAGGATGGACGCTTGGGCTTTGCGCTGCGATTCGGCGAGGCCGCGCTCGACGAGGAGAGTATCGAGGCGTTTGCGTTCGGCGGTGGGCTTCATGGCGCGCAAGGCACGTCAAGCGCGGCGCTGGACGAGGAAATTGGCGATTTCGCGGAGTCGGGCGGCGCGCTCGGCGTAGGGCGCGAGTTCCGCGACGGCTTTGGCGGCTAGTTCATTGGCGATTTGATGCGAGCGTTCGAGACCGTGGACCGCGGGGTAGGTTGCTTTTTGCTGCGCGACGTCTTTTCCAGCGGTTTTGCCCAGGGCCGCGGAGGATTCTTCCACGTCGAGAATGTCATCCGTGACCTGAAAGAGCAAGCCGAGCGATTCGCCGAAATTGCGGAGACGAGCGACGTCTTCGGGGGAAGCTCCGGCACACAGAGCGCCCGAAGAGATCGATGCGCGAATGAGAGCGGCGGTTTTTGAGCGGTGAATGTATTCGAGCATTTGCGAGTCAATGCGCTGGCCTTCGGCTTCGAGATCGGCAACCTGGCCGCCGACCATGCCGTTGACGGTGCCTGCGGCGCTGGAGATTTCGGCGAGGATGGCGACGCGGCGAGCGGCATCGATGGGGGCCGCAGCAATCGTTTCGAAAGCAAGAGTGAGAAGGGCGTCGCCGGCGAGGATGGCGGCGGCTTCGCCGAATTGTTTGTGACAGGTGGGTTTGCCGCGGCGAAGATCGTCGTTGTCGAGCGCGGGAAGATCGTCGTGGATCAGCGAGTAAGTGTGAATGAACTCGATGGCGCAGGCGGGATAATGCGCGGGCGCGACGTCCGAATCGAAGATGCGCGCGGTTTCGAGGCAGAGAATCGGGCGAATGCGTTTTCCGCCGGCGAAGACGCTGTAGCGCATGGCCTGATGGATGGAGGACGGCTGCGCCGTCGCGGCAGGCATCAGGCGGTCGAGCGAGGCGTCAACCGCGATGCGGTCCTCTTCAAAGAAAAGCGGAGTGTCCATAATCAGCGGAGGGCCGGACGCACAGAAGCAGCGGCGGTGATCACGATTCGGATTCGCTTTCGGGATCGAAAGGCTCGGCGGCAAGTTTGCCGTCAGCTTTTTTGAGGAGTATTTCGACGCGGCCCTCGGCTTCTTCGAGCTGCTTTTGGCATTCGCGGGAAAGGGCGACGCCTTCCTCGAAGAGCTTCATGGCGTCGTCAAGCGAGAGTTGCGGTGATTCGAGGCGCCGAACGACTTCTTCGAGGCGAGCGAGAGAACGCTCGAAGTCAGGCTTCTTGGGTGGTTCCGGTTTTTTGGGGACAGGTGAATTCACGCGAGCGGCCCTTATCCTCGGCTTCTATTTTTGACAGTGCGCACAAAAATACGTGGAACGGCCACCTTGGGCGACGCGCTGAATTTTGTGTCCGCAGCGGCGGCAGGATTTTCCTTCGCGGCCGTAGACGCGAAGAACTTTTTCCAGGCCCTGGAACCACCATTGCGGGTCGCGAAAATCCGGCGCCGGATGCAGACAGCATTCTAAGGCACGCGCGAGAACGGAAACAATCGCTTTGTGGAGGCGGCGGGATTCGGCGGCGTTTAGAGAGTTGGCGCGGCGGCGGGGGTTGAGTTTGGCGTGCCAGAGGGATTCGCAGGAATAGATATTGCCGACGCCGGCGACGCGAGTTTGATCGAGGAGAAAGTCTTTTAGAGGGCGCTTGGAGGCCGCGAGAAAATCGCTGAATCGCGCGGGCGTGAAATCGCGAGAGAGGGCGTCGACGCCCAAGGAGGCGAGTCCAGGGCAAGCGGCTTCGGAATCCCAGGCTAGAACGCGGCCGAAATGGCGGCCATCGGCGAAACCGAGTACGCCGTTGTTTAGTTCGAAGGCAACGTCGACGTGGACGCCGGATTCGGGGAGATTCGCGGCCTCGAGCAATTTGCGCGCGTTGGAAAACCAAAGGAGCTGACCGTCAAGTTTGAAATGAAGTGTGACGATGGCGTTCGGTAGCTGAAGGAAAAGATATTTGCCGCGCCTGTGCACGGACCGGATTGGCTGGGCTTCGGCAGTGCGCACGAGATGGGCGGGAGTTTGCGGTTTTGTGGCGATGGCATGGAGCACGTGAACGCAGCGAATGCGGCGGCCTTCGACCAACGGCCGAAGAGTTTGCGCGACGGCTTCTACTTCGGGCAGTTCAGGCATAACGAAATGAGAGCGGTTCGAATCACCAGAATGGCGTCAGCTTTAGAGTGTGTTTGCGGACCTTTGCTTCCGCGGCTTCGCTGAAGGGCGCCGCGATCGGCTCGCCGTCATACCAGTAGGAAAATTGATCGCTGTAATGGCCGCTGCCGAATTGGCCGGATTCGCCGGCGGGGAGCAGAAGAATGGAGTCGTCCCAGTTGGCGAGATTGGCGATAAAGCGCATCGAAGGGCCGTGGTGCGTGGTGGCGGCGCGCACGCTATAGCCCGTGCCGGATTGCGGCTTGCCCGTAATGCTGAGGAAGAATTTCAGAAGGCCGGAGCGGCCGAGCGGATGGAGCATGTCCAGAGAATCGAATTGCTTCCAGTCCCAGTTTCGAATGCGCGAGCTGCCGGATTGTTCGGCGAGTTTCGAGACGGCCAGGTCGGCCGCGGCGGCTAGCAAATCGTCGTAGCTCTTGTACGCGGGCGGGAGCCAGTTCGCCGGACGGTTGGTGAGGACTTTTTGGAGAAAGGTGGTGCTGCGCCACTGGTAAAGATTCGTGTCGTTTCCGAGATAAGGCTCGAGGATGAGTTGCAAGGCCGTGCGGCGCGTCATTTCAAGAAATGAAACGACGGGAGAATCCGCATCGGCGATGCCGTTCCAGTCTTTCAAGTCCTGCACGAGTTTTTGCGCGCGAGGATCTTTGGGCTGCACCGTTTTCGCGGCGGCTATGAGTTGATCGGCGAGGAAAACGTGCGGATAGCTGTAGGTATCGGTTTCCACTTTGAGCATGTCGATGGGCCGAAGATTCGTTTTGTTGTGCAGGAGATCGTAGATGCGCGCGGTGCGATAGGGCTCTTCCCAGCGGTCGGTTAGATAAGGTTTGTAATCGGGGCCGACAACGCGGGCGTTGGCGGTGACGATGAAGCCGCTGTCCGGATTCAAAGCTTGCGGAAGCTGGTCGAAAGGAATGTAACCGGTCCACTCGTAGTCGTCGGTATCGCCGGGGACGGGCACTTCGCCGTGACCTTTCCTTCGAATGGGCACGCGCGCGGCCATGATGTAGCCGATGTTGCCGTCGACGTCGGCGTAAACGACATTTTGCGCGGGGCCCCAAACGCGTTTCATAACTTCGCGAAAATCCTGCCAGTTGCGTGCGGTGGAGATCCAGGTGTACGTGTTGGCGAGGGCGCCGGCTTCGAGAGCGGTCCACTTTAGGGCATATTCTTTATCGCCTTCTATGCGAACGATCGGGCCGTGGCGTGTGACGACCGCCTTCAAATGCTCGTCGGGGTGATCCTTGTCGCGAATCACTTCGTCAAAGATTTGCGCTTTTACCCACGCGCCGTTAACGCGATATTCGTCGGGTGCGGCGGGATTGAAAGTTTCGATGTAGAGGTCCTGAACGTCGGCACCGTTGTTCGTGAAGCCCCAGGCGATGCGGTCGTTGTGGCCGATAACGATGAGCGGAGCGCCGGGGAGAGTGACTCCTTCGGCGTTGTAGCCGGGACAAGTGAGATGAATTTCGTACCAGATAGGAGGAATGGAGAGCTCGAGATGCGGGTCGTTCGCAAGGACTGGTTTGCCAGAGGCGGTGTGAGCGCCGCTGACGACCCAATTGTTGCTGCCGAGGCCGCTGCGGATTTCGCTTTGCGTTTGCTCGAGGTAGTTCTGGATGGAAGGCCACAGCGCGGAGGTCAGGTCGGCAGGAGTCTCCGGCGTGGGAACGCTGGAGTCGCCGCTGTCGCTGCCGCGTAGCCCGGCTTTCAGAACCGTGTCGGCGGGACGATCGTCGTCCTCGTCGCCATGGCGGGGAATCGCGCGCGAGGCTTTGGAGCCGTCATTCGGGACGTTCGGATCGCCAACGACGAAATGGTCCATGGGCGAATCAACCGCAAATAAATCCTTGGAGCGATTCTCGCCGACGCGCGCTTCGACTTTGGCACGGTCGAGCTCGCGCTCCCAAGTGTCGGTCAGGGTCTGGTACATGTAGCCGGCGATGACGAGCGAATCCGTCGGCTGCCAGGGCGTGGGCTTGTATTTCAGGAGAGAAAATTCCAGAGGCAAATTATTGCGATGCTGATCGATGAAGCGATTCACACCGCTGGCGTAGGCTTGCAAAAGTGCGCGCGAATCTTTGTCCATGGAGGCGAAGTCGCGCTCAGCGGCGCGCGAAAAACCGTAGATGCGGAATTGCCGGTCCGATCGGAGAGCGAGAGGGCCGACAATCTCGGCAAGTTGACCGCGCGCGGCGCGGCGCATCAAATCCAATTGCCATAGGCGATCCTGGGCCATGACGTAGCCTTCGGCTTCGACCGCATCTTCGAGCGAAAACGCGCGAATGTGCGGGATGCCCCAACGATCGCGATCCACTGTGACTTCCTTTTGCAAACCGGGGAGAGACACGGAACCGTCGAGCTGAGGAAGCGGCCGGTAGATGAACCAGCCAGCCGCCGCGGCGACGACAACGACAATCAAGGCCAATGTCCAAATGAAAATCCGAAGGATGGTCCGCAAGCAGTCTCCCGGCTGCAGGAAGTAAAAGTTGAGTGTAGTGGACGCGCTGCGAGCGCGCAACCGAGGGGCGCGCTTGTCGGCTGTGATAATCTAATCGGATACCAACTATGAGCAGGTACAAACCAGTGCCGCGCGTGCCCGATTTTCCCGCCATGGAGCGGGAGATTTTGCGTTTCTGGGAGGAGAAGCGAATTTTCCAGCGGTTGCGCGAACAGAACGCGAAGGGGCCGCGGTGGTCGTTCTTGGATGGGCCGATCACCGCGAATAATCCCATGGGCGTGCACCACGCGTGGGGCCGCTCGCTAAAGGACATGTACCAGCGCTATAACGCGATGCGGGGATGCGCGTTGCGCTACCAGAACGGATTCGACTGCCAGGGATTGTGGGTCGAGGTCGAAGTCGAAAAAAGCCTTGGGCTGAAAACAAAGCGCGAAATTCGCGATTACGGCATTGAGAATTTTGTGCGCGCGTGCAAAGAGCGCGTTTTGACGTACGCCGCGCGGCAAACGGAGCAGTCCATACGGCTGGGTTATTGGTGCGATTGGGACGATCCCAAAGTGTTGGTGGCGTTGCGCGACGCTTTGGCGGATGGAGACCGTGTGGTGACGGTCACGTTGCCGAGCGGCCGCACGGAAACCGCGCGGGCGAGCGAGATCGTGAGGAAGCTGGGCTCCGCTGAGTATGGCGGAAGCTACTTTACGTTTTCCGACGAAAATAATTACACCATCTGGTCCTTCCTCAAGAAATGCCACACGGAAGGATTTATTTACCGCGGGCACAACGTGATGCCCTGGTGCGGGCGATGCGGAACGGGCCTTTCGCAAATGGAAGTGGCGGAAGGGCGCCGGATCACGACACACACATCGGTGTTTGTGCGGTTCCCGATCAAGGGCCAGGAACGCACCGCGCTGCTGATTTGGACGACGACACCCTGGACGCTGACCTCGAACGTGGCCGTGGCGGTCAATCCGGAGATGACGTATCTCAAGGTCAAGCACGGCGACTGGTTTTACTACGTGGCGAAAGGAAACTTCGAACACGAACGCGTGCAGGATTTGCAAGTGGAAGGGAAGCACGAGACACACAAGCTGCCATCGATTCGAACGATTTTGAAAGGCAGCGGCGGCGTCGAAGTCGTGGAGGAATTGCCGGGCAAGGATTTGCTCGGTCTTACGTATCAAGGCCCCTTCGACGATTTGCCCGCGCAGAAGGTCCCGGGCGGCGTTTTTCCATACGGAGAAACGGGCGGCGGAAAAACCGCGGCGGAAGCGCACCGCGTGATTGCGTGGAAGGAAATCAGCGAGGCGGAAGGCACGGGGCTGGTGCACATCGCGCCCGGCTGCGGCGCGGAAGACCAGCAGCTCGGCAAAGAAAATGGCATTCCGTTCATTGCGCCGCTGGACGATAGCTCCGTTTTCCTCGATGGATTCGGGGCGTTCGCAAAGCGCAGTGCGAACGAAGTCGCGGACGACATCATCGCGGCGCTCAAAGCGAACGGGATGCTCGTGGCGCGAGAGAAATATCCGCACGTTTATCCGCACTGCTGGCGGTGCAAAGAAGAACTAGTGTTTCGGCCCGTCGACGAGTGGTTCATCCGCATGGATTGGCGCGACCGCATTCAGCGCGTCGTTCCGGGCATCAAATGGATTCCGCCGGAAGGCGAAGCGCGCGAGCAAGACTGGCTGCGCAACATGAGCGACTGGATGATTTCGAAGAAACGCTTCTGGGGATTGGCGCTGCCGATCTGGGTGTGCGGCGATTGCAGCCATTTTGCGGTCATTGGGAGCAGGGAAGAGCTGAAGGAAAAGGCGGTCGAAGGCTGGGAAGTGTTCGAAGGCAATTCGCCGCACCGGCCGTACATCGACGCCGTGAAAATTCGCTGCGATAAATGCGGCGGGCTGTCAAAGCGCATCGAAGATGTCGGGAATCCCTGGCTGGATGCGGGAATCGTGCCCTTCAGCACGATGCGCTATTCGACGGACAAAGCGTATTGGGAAAAATGGTTTCCCGCGGACTTGGTGCTCGAGAGTTTTCCCGGCCAGTTTCGAAACTGGTTTTATTCGATGCTGGCGATGAGCGCGATGATCGATGGGCGCGCGCCGTTCAAAGCGCTGCTGGGCCACGCGCTCGTTCGCGACGCGCGCGGCGAGGAGATGCACAAATCGAAAGGCAATTCGATCGCGTTCGATGAAGCGGCCGAAGCGCTGGGCGCGGAAGTCATGCGCTACATTTATACCGAGCAGAAGACCGTGCAAAATCTCAATTTTCCCGATCTGCATCCCGCCGCGAACGCAGGCCAGACGATCGATGGCGACGCGCGGCGCAAACTCTTGACATTTTGGAATTGCTACAGCTTTTTCGTGATGTACGCAGGCGCGGACGATTGGAGGCCCGGCGGCGCCGTAGTTCCCGTCACCAACGAATTGGACCGCTGGGTCTTGAGCAAATTGCAGCGCCTGGTGGCCGAGGCCAACGGCGCGTTCCAAAATTACGAGCACTACAAACTCGTCGAGGCTTTCCAGGCGTTCGATGAAGACTTTTCAAACTGGTATTTGCGGCGCTCGCGGCGGCGTTTCTGGAAGAGCGAACCGGACGCGTATCAAACGCTTTACGAGGTGCTGACTACCGTAACGCGCGTCATGGCGCCCGCACTGCCTTTCTTGACGGAAGACATCTACCAAAATCTCGTTCGTTCAGTGAACGACTCGGCGCCGGAATCCGTTCACTTGACGCCCTATCCCCAAGTGAACGCGGCGCTCATCGACGAATCTCTCGAGCGAAGCATCGAAGCCGTGATTCGCATCAAGAATCTCGCGCTTGGCTTGCGGACGCAAAGCAAGGTGAAGATTCGCCAACCGTTGAGTACGCTGTATGTGCGCCCGAAAGATGCGGCCGACCGGCGCGTCCTCGAAAACGCGGACTACGTCGCGCAGATTCTGGAAGAAATCAATCTGAAACATCTCGTACTGATCGACGACGAGAAAACTCTCGTGAAGGTGCGCCTCAAGCCTGACGCGAAAAAAATCGGCCCTCGCGCGGGAAGATATCTGAAGGCCATCGCGGAAGCTCTGGACAACGCCGATGTTTCAGAAGTCCTCAAGGGCGGTTCGTATGCCCTTCAGCTCGCCGACCAGGTTTTCGAGATTGCACCGGAAGAAATTGTCATCTCCTTCGAAGGCCCGGAAAATCTCAAGTGCAGCCTGGAACAAGGCACTTTCCTCGCGCTCGACACCAAGCTGAGCCCGGAGCTGTTGCAGGAAGGGCTCGCGCGCGACTTCAATCGCATGCTGCAAGACCAGCGCAAGGCGCTGAATCTGGACATTTCCGACCGTATCGTCGTCCGCTATTCCGCTTCGCCGCGCATCGCCGAAGCCATCACCGCCCACGAAGCGTTCCTGCGCAATGAGCTGCTCGCGGAGCGCCTGGAAATGATCTCCGCGCAGAACGGCGGCGTCAAGCTCGCGCTCAGCGGCGAAGACGTCTACGTCACCATCACGCGTGTGTAGAGAGGGCACCCGCGCCCCGCGCATCGCGTCCGTACTGTTACAATGCCGCTAGGGGATCCCTGAGAAACCATGTTCGCCATTCGACTCATCGGAGTGCTGGCGCTGGTCGCACTGAACGGCTTTTTCGCCGCCACGGAGTATTCGCTCGTTGCGGTGCGGCTCTCGCGCGTCCGGCAGCTCGTGGCGAAAGGGGACATTCGCGCCCGCGTCGTCGAGCGCTTGCTGGCGGACTTGCATCGCGTCGTCTCGGGCGTCCAGGTGGGCATGACGCTGACGAGCCTGGCCATCGGCGCGCTCGGCGAGAACACGCTGGCCACGGCTCTCCAGCAATTGTGGCGCGGCTCGCAAGGAACACGCACGCTGTTTTTCGCGCACGCGATTGCCCTGGCCTGCGCGTTTGCGTTGCTCAGCGCAATGCATGTCGTACTTGGAGAACTCGTTCCGAAAAGCGTCAGCCTTGCACGGGCTGAGCGCGTCGCGCTTCTGGTGGCCTTGCCCTTTGCGTGGTTTCTGCATACGTTCCGTTGGGCGATTGATTTGCTCGATCGAATTTCCGGCCTGATCGTCAAGGCCATGGGCGTCTCTTCGCCGCTGGGCTACGGCGTCGCGCACTCGACCGAAGAGCTGCAAATCCAGATCCAGCAGGCCCGCGAGCGCGGCTTGCTCGCTCCCGGCGAAGAAAAATTCATCGTCAGCGCCATCGAACTCGGACAAGTTCAGGTGCGAGAGATCATGGTGCCTCGCCCGGATATGCACACGCTCCCCGTCGAAGCGGGCCTCGATGAAGTGATGCGCGTCTTCGCCACGTCTCAGCGTTCGCGCATCCCTGTTTATCGCGGCTCGGAAGACCACGTTCTCGGTTTTGTGCATATCAAGGACATGCTCTGGATTTTGCTCGATCGCGAGCGCCGCATGGAGGAGAATCTTCCGCCGCCCGCGTTCGACCTGCGGCGCGTGTTGCGCGAAGTGCTGATCGTGCCGGAAACAAAGCCCGTGAGCGAATTGCTCCAGGAACTTCGCACCCGTCACGTGGGCATGGCGATGGTGGTCGACGAATTCGGCAGCATCCTCGGCCTCGCGACCCTGGAAGACATCCTCGAGCAAGTGGTGGGCGAAATTCACGACGAGTTTGACGTCATCGAACGCCCGCTTACGCTTGCCGACGGCGCGGTGATCTTTGACGCCGCCTTGAACGTCCGCGACCTGGATACGCAGTACAACATTTCCTTGCCGGAAGATCCCGCGTACGCGACCGTGGGCGGATTCGTGCTCGACCAACTCGGCTTTATTCCGCGAGGCGGCGAAAGCTTCGAGTATGGACAATACCGTTTCACGGTCGTCGAAATGGATGGCCGCCGCGTCGCGCGCGTCAAAATTCAGCGCCTGCGCCCGACGCCTGAAACGGAGCAAGCGGATGAATCCGCAGTGAGCCTCGAGGACGCGGCGAAAGCCACGAAAACCGCCGCGGCAGATTCCTGATTTCAATCGACGAACGGCCCGCCACCCACTTCACCGTTTCCTGCTCACCTCCCGGCGCTCTGGCTGGTACTCACTCTCGTTTTTCTGCTGGTTCACATCGTTCCCGCCGATCCCGTCGAGCAGATGCTCGGCGAAGGCGCCGAGCGGCACGGAAGAATTGTGGGATTCGCCACAAGGTCGCCACAAGGCTCTCCGGAAGGCCGTGAATCGGACCATGTAACCAACCTGCTGGAGGCTTATGAACGTGACCACGATCCGGTCGGCTTCCATCCTGGGATTGAAACGTAATCCGCTACCCGCGGCCAGATGCCCAACCGCGCAGTCTGTGGGTGTGCCATAAAAATGACGGGTGACTCTCCGCAGAGTGTCAGCATAGGCAAGATTCAGCGGTATGAGCGTTGAGTTTTCTGAGGCTCCCGTCGAGAATGAAAGCGTGAGTCCCCACAAGCACCGGCTCGCGGACTACCTGCGGCCCAAAACGCTGGCGATGCTGTTGCTCGGGTTTTCTTCAGGCCTTCCGTTTTATCTGGTCGGCAATACGTTCGGCTACTGGCTGCGTGATGAACGCACCTCCCTAAAGGCCATCGGATTTCTTTCCTGGGTGGGCATTGCCTATTCGCTGAAATTTCTGTGGGCGCCCTTGATGGATCGCGTCGATTTGCCGCTCTTCAAACGGCTTGGACATCGGCGCGGATGGATGATGTTCTCCCAGATCGTCGTCGGGCTGGCGCTGGCCGCCATGGGGGGAGCTGGCACGAAGGCCGGGCTCGGCCGGCTCGGCGCTCTTGCGCTGGTCGTCGCATTTGCCTCGTCGACACAGGACATAGTGGTGGATGCCTGGCGAATTGAATCGGCAGACGACGGAGACGAACAAGGCTTGCTCGCGTCTGCCTATCAGTTCAGCTACCGTCTGGCGCTCCTGGCTACGGATACTGTCATCCTCCTCGTGGCAGCAAGCGTCGGCTGGCGCATGTCCTACGGTATCTATGGCGCTTGTATGACCATTGGAATCATCGCGACCTGGTTTGCGAAGGAACCGGAGCGCGCGGATGCGGTGATGGATGACAAGCGCGAATCGCCGCTCTGGACGCCGCGCGGCTTCCTCGACGCTGTTGTGGGACCTTTCGTCGCTTTCTTCCGCGCACATGGCTGGCTTGCGCTTCTCATGTTAGCGGCAATCAGCCTCTACCGGTTGCCGGACTTCATCATGGGTCCGATGTCAAATCCGTATTACCACGACCTTGGTCTTACAAAGCAAATGGTCGGAGCGGTGCGCGGCTCGATCGGGCTCATCGCTACGTTTGCCGGCATCGCGGCGGGCGGATTCTGCTCGGTGAAGCTGGGCTATATGCGCGCGCTCATCATCGGAGGCATTGTGCAGGCCGCTGCGATTGCCGCGTATGCCACTCTCGCGTTCGCGGGTATGAGCATTCCTCTCTTCGCGGCCGTCATGGCGGGCGATAACTTCAGTATCAGCTTTGCGAGTGTTGCGCTTGTCGCGTACATGTCCAGCCTGACCAATCTGGGATACACCGCCACGCAGTATGCGCTCTTGAGTTCCACCTACGCCTGGCTGGGAAAGATCTTGAAGGGGTTTTCCGGCGCGGCGGTCGAAAGCCTGAGCACCTCGCACGGTCTCATTCACGCCTACGGCATCTTCTTCATCGCTTGCGGACTTACCGGCGTGCCTGCCGTCCTTCTGTTCGCGGTGTTGGCTTACCGGCACCGGCAGAAGCAACCGGGCCCAACCGCCGCTTGCGAAGGTCTTCCGTCCTAAGGCAAGCCACTGTCCGCGCGAGGCGCGGCGTGCCGTTGTTTGGCGCGACTGGCTAGAGCCGTGCACTCGTTTGCCGAGGCTGCGCTCGAGCGCTTCCGCTGGGCGCCGCGCCACAGAATGTGAAATTTAGGATAATGAATGGAAGCCGGCAACTACTTATCGGAAAGCACCACCGGCGCTCCACGGCTGACGCTTAATGTCCGCGAAGCGGACCCTTTATTCACGGCGATTTCCAGGTAGCCGCTCGACCCGACATACGCCACGGCTTCGCTAGCCTTCCCGTGCGCAAAGGTATCCACCAGCCGGTTCACTGGGTGCGTTCCCACTTGCAATTTCAAACCGCCGTTTTGCGCGTCGCTGGACAAGTCCTCCGCGCGGAAATTCGTGATGAGATTCCCGAAGGAGTCCACTCGCAGCACCACGCCTTTCTTTCCTCCTTCAACGCTCTTCGGGCGAGGCAGTGCAAAGCGCTTGTAGTCGCTGATTTCGTCTCCCATGGCGGGCGTTTGCCAGCCCTTCGAGAGCCACGCGGCCACCGGTGCGAAAACGTCGCGCCCGTGAAACGTCTTGCTGAGCGGCTGTAGATAATAATGCTCCGCGTTGGCGTGGCGCACGACAAGATTGCTTTGTTCGCGTTCGTAAATAACCGAAAGCACGCCGTTATCGGGCGCGATGAAATATTGATTTTGCGCGCTGGCCAGCAGCGGGCGGCGCTCCGTGCCTACGCCGGGATCGACAATCACCACGTGAATCGTCTTGGCAGGAAAATAAGAATAGGCCGAACCGATCGTCAGCGCGCCGTCCAGCAAATCAAACGGCGTCACGTGATGCGTGATGTCCACGAGGGTCACTTCGGGATTGATTTTGAGGATGACTCCTTTTACGGTGCCGACCAGATGGTCGTCCGTGCCAAAGTCGGTCGTCAGTGTGATGATGGCGTTGGACACAAAGCTCTCCCGCCCTGGTAGTTATTTGCGCACCGCGGGCCACGAAGTGGGGAGGCACTCCGTACCCTTTGACGCTATCGGAGCCTCGCTCCGCCGTCAAGAAATCGCACGGCGCCTGCTGTGCAATCGGCAATGCCTCATTGTTTGCAAGGCTCTTAATGAGCACGAGGTGTTTGCCAATAAGAAAGATGAAGGATGAAGGAAGATGCGGTTATTTCCTGGCCGCGAGCACGACCCATCTGACGATCTGCTTCGTCGTGACAACGAGGCCCAGCTCTCATGAACGCTCGCTAGGATCAGTGGGTTCTTCCGGAAGAGGCGGTGGATCGCTCACCGCTCGGTCTGGCAAACCTGTTGCCGTCAATCGGGACATTCTGCTGCACCACCTCCATCTGGATGGTCGAGGCGCTGTCAGGTTGCGAAAGAGTTCTGCGGAAAGGAATCTGCACGCCATCGACCTCGCGGTAGTCGGCGTAGTCGATTTGCGTCGGATCGCGGCCAAGCGGAGACTCCGCGTAATGCACCAGGCGCACGAGCAAGCCTGATTCTTCGTCGAAATAAAATTTGGTGGGTGGCAGGCCTTCTCGAATGCCGAGAAGCAAGTAGGCCGCGTGGCCGGCGACAGTTTCCGGATACTCGACACGCAGTTCGGGAAACAGTTGGGGAATGTGCAGAGGGAATTGCAGATCGGCGTCCAGCTTGGCGGCATCCAGATCCGCGCTGTGCATCTCCCGGGCGGGGCGGCCCGGAAGCTCGAACCAGCCGGAGTGGCCATCGAAAATGGTCGCGCTTTCGCCTCCTGGCAGGTGACGCAGCAAAGCCTGTTTTTCCGGCGCTTGCGTGTAGAGCTCAACGCTCACGGCTTGGCTGCGGAAAGTTTCCGTGCCTTTTTCCACGCGGCTGGTGATTTTCTCGATCGCAGCCGCGCCGCCGACCGCCTGGATGTAGCGATCAACCAACTGAGAAGCGCTGGGCAAATTGGCCGGCAGTTTTGGAGCCCCGGAATCGGCCGGGCGAACGTTGGACGTCAGTTCGCTCTCAACGGTCGGAGTGCCAACCGGATCGCGCGCGCCGCGATGGCAGGAATAGCAGGTCACTTCGCGATGGCCCTCGAAACTGTTCTCGTTGAGAGCAAACATCATTTTCATCATTTCGCGCGCAGTCTGTTTTGGCTTTTTCTCGTCCTTTTCGAAATGCCCTTCCACATGGCAAAAACTGCACTCCACGCCGAGCGACAACGAGATGAATTCCATTGCGGGAATCAACTGGTCGGAAGGAACGCCTTTGAGCACTTGAATGTTCTTGAAGACTTCTTCGACTTTTTTCGGTGATTCACCCGTGGAAACATGGAGACCGCTTTCGTCGGCGCCGGATGTTTCGTTCATCGCCCGTTTGATTTGGCTCGCCAACCCGGCGGCTTCGGCGGTTTTTCCATCCTTTTGGTACAAGCCAATCAGCGTGCTTGCCGCGGGAAGGTCCAACGGATCGAGGTCGACGGCGCGCTGCAAGTGGGCGATGGCGTCGGCGTCGTCTCCTTCTTGAATGTAGGGCGAGGCCGCGCTCGCCTCGGCGAGCGCAGAATTGGGATCGAGCTGCAAAGCGCGTTCGAATGCAAAATTGGCGTCGCTGGTTTGCTTTCCGATGAGCAGCGCTTCGCCGATCCATTTGAAAAAGTCGCTGTCATCCGCGAATTGTTTCTGCACTTCCGTGAGGGTGCGGTAGCCCTGAATGATGTAGGACGGTAAATGGCGCTGCATGCCGACGTCGATGTAGGCGACTCCGAGATTCCGGCTTTGCAGATTGGCGGGAGGCTCGCGCCACGCCACAATGCCCGCGTCGGTTGGCAAATCGGGCCGGACTTCGGGCCGCCGTTGAATCCGGTGATCGGTGAACGCGGTGTGGCCGCCGTCTTTGGCATCGCGCCGCGGCATGTGGCAGCCAATGCAGTTGCTCTCCTTGCTGGGATGCGCGGCAGGAAAGTTCATCGCGTGGCACGTAAGGCATCGCGCGCGATAATACGCGACGGGCTGCGTGGGCTTGTCGTGCGGATCGTGGCACGTTCCACACCAGAGCCGCCCTCCGCTGTTTCGCGCGCACGCGCTCAGCGCCAGTTGTTCGACATGGCTGATCACCTTGAAAGCCCCCGCTGGCGTGCCCGCCGGCGCCGCGTTGCGATAGACAGTGAACGTATCTTCCAGTCGCTGCCCCGGGACGAAATCGCTGAACTGTTTTCCGGGATTCAAGACGCGAGCCGCTCCGAAGAGATGACACTGCTCGCAAATGGTGTCGCGGGCCGCTGGCTCGAGCTTTGCCGGATTGATGATTGTTCCGGCCCGCGGATCCGCGAGGTGTCTCTCGACCGGGCCGTGGCAGCGTTCGCATGTGATCGCTTCCGCGGGAAAAACGGGAGCTCGATACTGATTTAGCGTGCCAGCGACATGCAACGCAGTTCCGGAGTGGCAAAGGACGCATCCCTCGCCGACGGCTCGCGTGAAATCGGGATCAGGTTGGTTTTCATAGCCGGGCGCCAGATCGTAGGCGTGGCGCCTCGCATAATAAGCGACGGGCGATTGAAAGAGATGACCGCCGATGTCGACCAGATAACCGCTGGCGTGGGTCCCCGAGCCAATCACGAAGTCGACGCGGTACTCAGCGCTGTCGCCGCCGTTTTCCCATCTCTGCCAATAACCGTCTGCGGACGAATGCATGGTGATCGTCGAGCCATGCGCGGTTACGACTCCGTCCGGTTCCTGCCCGGCGCGTCGCAAGGAATGCGCCATCGCAGAACGCGAGTATCCCTCGACCTCCGCCGGATGGCAGAACATGCAGCGGCTCGCGCCGGTGGGCGCGCTTGCCAGAGACAGTGAGGCGGGCGGTGCGTCAGGTACGGAGGCGCTGTTCCTTGAAGCTTGGCCTCGTCCGGGAAGCACGCTGGCAAGAAGAAACGCGGCGATGCACAGCGATAGCAGAAGGGCTTGTGCTGCGGTTGCGAGCTGCGATCTCCGGGCCATGGGGGAATCTTACTGCGGGGATCGCGAGGGTCTCACGGTTTGCTTTCCTGCGCGCTTGGTGCGGCGCTCTTGGGCGAAGAGCGTGGTTTTGTGGGGCTGGTGGTGGAGGGGAAGGCTGTCGAATTGCGCAGGATGAGATGGGTTTTCAGCACGTATTCGGTTCCGTTGGGTGAGGGAGCTTCGCGCTTTACTTCTTTCAGCAGGGCGTTGAACGCCAGCGTGGCTATTTCCGTCTGCGACATTTGGATCGTGGTCAGCGGCGGAATCATGAAGTCCGCGAGGCGCGTATCGTCGAATCCGATGATCGATAATTGCTGCGGCACGGCGATTCCCAGATCGAAGGCTTGCCGCATCACGCCGATGGCGGTCATGTCGTTCGAGCACATCAGAGCGGTGGGCTGTTCCTTGAGCTTGGAAAGTTTTTGCAGAGCGTGCTTTCCGCCTTCCAGGCGATGGTCGCCTTCGACGATGAATTCCGGATTCACGTGCAGGCCGATCTCGCGCATGGACTCCTCGAACGCATCTCTTCGTACCACCGCGGACCGCAGCCGGAGCGGGCCGGTCACGAAGCCGATGCGTTCGTGCCGCATGGCGGCCAGGTGCTGCACGGCCTGGCGGATTCCGTGCGCGTAATCGACGCGGATGTTGCTGACGCGCGGCGCCTTCGGCCCGACGTCCACAAACACCAGAGGCAGATTCCGGAAACGGAGATGCTCGAGAAGTTCGTCTTCCATGCCGAAGGTAAGAATGGCCACTCCGTCCACGCGCCCCTCGATCATCCGGCGCACGGCGAGTTCCATGCGTTTGGGGTCGTGAACCGTCGAAGTCAAAAGGATTTCGTAATTTTGCTCGACAGCCAGCGTCTCGAACGTTTGCACGATTTCCGGGAAGAACGGGTTGGTGATCTCGGACACAATCAATCCGAAAACGCGGCTGCGCCCGGAGACGAGTGCACGGGCCTGCCGGTTCGGGTAGTAGCCAAGTTCGGCGATGGCTTTCCAGACGCGTTTGGCCAATTGCGCGTCGACCGAGGCGACCTGATTGACCGTCCGCGACACGGTGGCGGTGGATACTCTGGCCCGTCTGGCGACATCGCGAATGTCCACGAGACCTCGTTTGCCCTCAGCTAAAATTGAGGGTCACAGTATACGATATCCCAAACCTCCCACCAACCGTTGTCCAAGTGGCGGGCAGGACGCCTGCCCTGAAATCGGGCGCGGCCATCGACGTTGCGGCAGGCAGTGGAATGCAGTGAGAAACGGATTGGCGCGGGATAAAGAAGGCAGAGGAGGCTCTTGCAATGTATGGTAAAGCATGGTAAACGTTTACTCAACTCGCCTGGCGTATAGGTCGGTGCCTCCGGGCCGCTCGAGGGATCGCTTCATGGCCGAATCCGCTTTCCTTTTCATCGTCTCTCTTGCCCATCCCGCAGCCGCGCTGGTGTTTCAGGCTCAAAGAGCCGGGCGGAATGGGCAAGTTTCCGAGTAGGGCGAGTCAGCTGAAGAAAGCGAGGCGCGCGGGAGCTGTCCCGGGCACAAGCCGGAAGCAAAAAGTTAAGCGTTTTATTGTTGTGCGAGAGACAATGCCGGGGAGCCGCACAACACGCCATCGCAAGGACCGGTATCGCAAAGAACCGTCGAGGGTAAATGCGTTTAGCGAATCTACGGGAAGAAGTCCTCGAAGCCAATCTGGATCTGGTCCGGAGAGGATTGGTGCTTTCGACGTTTGGAAACGCCAGCGGCATCGACCGCGAGCAGGGCTGGATCGTGATCAAGCCGAGCGGCGTTCCGTACGAAGCGATGAAAGCGGAAGATCTTGTCGTGACCGACCTGCACGGCAAAGTGGTCGAGGGAACGCTTCGTCCTTCTTCGGATCTGCCGACGCATGCGGCGATCTACAGAGCGTTCGCCGCGATTGGCGGAATCGCCCACACGCATTCGGAATACGCGACGGCATGGGCGCAAGCGCGGCGATCGATTCCTTGCTTCGGCACCACGCACGCCGACTATTTTCACGGTCCCATTCCTTTGACGGCTGCGATGAGCGACGAGGAAATTTCCGGAGAGTACGAAGCGAATACGGGAGTGGCGATTATCCGTGCGTTCAAGGAAATCGATCCGATGGCGGTTCCCGCGGTGCTGGTGGCGAATCACGGGCCGTTCGCCTGGGGAGCGAACGCACGGAAAGCGGCGGAAAACGCGTGGATGCTGGAAGCCGCGGCGCGCATGGCGTATTTAACGGTGGGGATAAATGCAAACGCTGCGGCCCTCGGGAAGACGCTGCATGACCGGCATTTTTTGCGGAAGCATGGCAAGAAGGCGTACTACGGGCAAGGCATGCGCAAGGATTGAATCGAGCTGTTTGCTTTTGAGCTGGAGAACGTTGCAACTAGAAAGAAAGCGACCAAACGGACCATGGCGAACAAGAGAAAAATGACAATGGGATTGATCGTGGGAAACCGGGGATTCTTCCCGGATCATCTGGCGAAAACCGGGCGCGAGGAAATGACCCGGGTATTGCAAGCCGCGGGTATGGAAGTGGTTGTGCTCGGAGCGGAGCAGAGCAAACACGGAGCGGTGGAAACGTACGAAGAAGCGAAGCGTTGCGCGGAGCTTTTCAAATCGAAAGCCGGAGCGATAGACGGCGTGGTTGTAACGCTGCCGAATTTCGGAGACGAGCGCGCGATTGCGGACACGCTGCGGCTGGCCCGCCTCGGAGTGCCCGTGCTGGTGCAGGCCACGCCGGATACGCAATCGAAGATGACCATCACGGACCGTCGCGACAGTTTTTGCGGAAAAATGTCGGCGTGCAACAATTTGAAGCAGTACGGCATTCCGTATTCGCTGACCACGCTGCACACCGAAGCGCCGGGCTCGCCGGAGTTCGCGAAAGATCTCGAATGGTTCGCGGCGGTTTGCCGCGTCGTAAAAGGCTTGCGCAATCTGCGGATCGGCGCGCTGGGAGCGCGGCCGGCGGCGTTCAACACGGTGCGTTACAGCGAGAAACTGCTCGAGGCCAGCGGGATTTCCGTCGAGACGCTGGATCTCTCGGAAGTGATCGGGCGCATCAGCCGGATGAAAGATACGGACGATGCCGTGGTGCAGAAACTGCAGTCCATTCAGAAGTATGTGACGACGGAAAGTATTCCGCAGGCCGCGCTGGTGAAAATGGCCAAGCTGGGCGCGGTGATCGATCAGTGGATGAAAGCCACGGATTTGCAGATCAGCGCGGTGCAGTGCTGGACTTCGCTCGAAGAAAACCTTGGCGTCGTGCCGTGCACGGTGATGAGCATGATGAGCGAGTCGCTGCTCTCGAGCGCGTGCGAGGTGGACGTGTGCGGCGTGCTGGGGATGCACGCATTGCAACTCGCGTCGGAAACGCCCAGCGCGCTGCTCGATTGGAATAACAATTACGGAAACGATCCCAACAAAGCGGTGTGCTTCCATTGCAGCAATTTGCCGAAGCACTTTTTCCACGACGTCAAGATGGATTATCAGGCGATCATCGCGGGCACGGTAGGAAAAGAAAACACGTTTGGAACGTGCGTGGGAAAAGTGAAGGCCGGGGCGATGTGCTTTGCGCGCTTCTCGACCGACGACACGGCGGGACGGATGCGCGGCTACACCGGAAGCGGCCGGTTCACGGACGATCCTCTCGAGACGTTCGGCGGAGCGGGGGTGGTGGAAATTCCCGGGCTGCAAAAACTGCTGCGCTACATTTGCGAAAACGGATTCGAGCATCACGTAGCCGCCAATTTTTCTTCCGTGGCGCCGGCGGTGCACGAAGCCGCATCGCGTTACCTCGGCTGGGAAATGTACGCCCACGCGGGGTGACGTTTTACAGGCGGCATTTTAAGTTTACAGGCGACATTTTATTTTTTCGGAGCGAATGCAAAATCCATGGCCATCGTAGCGGGAGTCGATTTCGGAACTTTGAGCGTGCGCGTCTCGATCGTGGACAGCGAACGCGGCTTGCTGGCGACGGCGCTGGCGGAATATCCGCTGCACCGGAAACGCGAAGATCCGGAATACGCCACGCAATCGCACAACGATCAGATGCGCGCGCTGGCAAGCGCTACGCGCGAAGCCGTACAGAAGGCGCACATTTCCGGCGATCAGGTGCAGGCGCTGGCGATGGATACGACCGGCTCCTCGGTGATTCCCGTGGGAAAGAATCTTGAGCCGCTCGATGAATATTATCTTTGGTGCGACCACCGCGCCAAAGCGGAAGCCGCGGAAATCACGGAAGCGGCGTATCGGGAAGGGCTGGCAGCCATCGAGTGGTGCGGCGGAGTGTATTCCTCGGAATGGGGCTTCTCGAAGCTGCTGCATTGGCTGCGGCACAATCCGGAAAAACGCGGCGCATTCGCGTCCGCGTTTGAACATTGCGACATGGCCGCGGCCACGCTGTGCGGCATCTCCGATCCGCGCAAAGTGAAACGCAGCGTTTGCGCGATGGGGCATAAGTGGATGTGGAATGCGGATTTGGGCGGGCTGCCTTCGGAAGAATTTCTTGTCAAAGTCGATCCGTTGTTTGCCGGCGTTCGAGAAAAACTCGCGGGCGAATACGCGACATCGGACAAAATCGCCGGAAGGCTTTCACCGCTTTGGGCGGAAAAACTCGGATTGAAAACGGGCATTCCGATACCGGTTGGCGCCTTCGATGCGCACTGGGACGCCGTCGGAGCGGGTTGCCGTACCGACGATATGGTGAATGTGGTCGGAACGTCGACCTGCATCATTGGAATTACTCCGTCAGTCAATCTGGTTCCGGGAGTCTGCGGAGTCGTGCAAGGAAGCGTGCATCCGCAGCGAACCGGGATTGAAGCGGGACTTTCCGCGGTGGGCGATATTTTCAATGCTATTGCCAACCGCGCAGGAACGGATGTCGCGACGCTGAGCCAGGGATTGGAAAAATACAAAGCGGGGCAGACGGGCCTTTTGCGCATGACCTGGGACAACGGCGACCGGACCGTGCTGGTGAATCCGAATCTGCGCGGGATCACTCTCGGATGGAATTTGCAGAGCACGGCGCAGGACGAATTGTTTGCGGCTATCGAAGGCACGGCCTTCCATACCCGAATTATTTTGGATCGCATGGCGGAGCACGGCGTGGAGATTCAGCGTGTGATCAACGCAGGCGGCATTCCGCAGAAAAATAACGTGCTGAATCAAGTTTACGCGAACGTATTGGGCCGACCTGTGCTGGTGCCGAGCAAAAGCGTGACGAGTCTCGGCTCGGCGATTTTCGCGTTTCTCGCGGCTGGCACATTCAAGACCGTGGAAGAGGCACAGGATAAAATATGTCCGGGGCATACGGTGTTTACGCCCGAGCCGGCGGCGCAAGAGACCTACAATTCGTTGTACCCGCTCTATCACCGGGTCTACTTCGCGTTTGGACAGCCGGGCGCCGGTAAATTCGGGGACGTGCTACCCACACTGATTTCCGTCGCCGAGAAGGCGAACTCACCCAGTTGACGAGGCTCGACCCCCCCCGGGGGTGTCCGCAAGTTATGAAGTAAACCTATGAAACTATTCGACTTGCGGGAATTCCTGCGTGTTCGCACAGCATCGTCAGGAAAGCCGACCAGCTCGTCGATTGAGGGCAGGAGCGGCAAACAAAGGAGTTACGCGGTCCCGCGAGACTCCGCCAATCTGGGCTAGCGCTCCGCCTAAAGCCGCTCGATAGCGGGGAAGACGGCTTGAGAAGCTGTAGAAACGAAAAACGCCGACCAAAGGCCAGCGTCGAGATGAGGAATGCACTTTTACTTGACGAATATAATAGCAGAAATCGGGAATTTGTCAAGAAAAATTTGAGAGAGGCCAGTTGCCAGTGACGGGAAGCATTGGCGGTACCGGATTCAGCCAGAAATGGCTGAGCTGAAGCGCCAGTAAACGCAGTAGCGCTGGTCGAACAGGCGATAGAAAGGGCTGAGAGTGACGTCTTGCTGAGGGCCCGCGCTCGCGGCGCGAAACGTGAGCGCTTTGTCTTTCGCGCTCACCGGTTGAATCCATTTGTCGAGGGCATTCCGATCGCCGGAGAGTTCAGGTATGGCAATGGGGGGAAAACCGCCATGTAGAATTTTGTCCTCGGAATAAATGCGCTTGGGATCGAGATTCTCGGTGCCCAGATCACCAGCGAGCACCATCGGACCATACATAATCGCCGCCAGGTTTGGGTCATCGGGAATGGTCTGCAAATGCAAGCGCATGGGCAAGTTCACTTCGACGTGGTCGCCATTTTTCCAGGTGCGGTCGATTTTCGCGTAGCTGGAGGGCATCAGGTTTTCGCTTGGATGGAAGGGCTTGCCGTTAATCCTGACGCTGGAGTTTTCAGCCCAGTAGGGGATGCGCACGTTCAGGCTAAAGCGGGCGGGCGATTTCGCCTGGATGACCAATCGGGTTCCGGCTTCTTCAGGGAAACGCGTTTCCTGCCGAATGGTGACGCCTTTTTCCTTCCAGTGCACTTCCGAAGCGAAGAACAAGTTGACCCAGAGCGACGCATCCTGTGCGTCCTGTCCACTGTGAAAGTAGAAACCCTGGCCTAGCTTCGAGAAGTTTTCCAGGCCCGTGCCGCAGCAACAGAAGAAGCCTTCGTACGGGACAAAGTGAACTTTCCACTGGCCGGGCTGCATTCCGAGATAATAAAGCGGAGAGCCTTGCGCCGGGTTTGGAGTGGCGAGGATGTGGTTCAGGAAAGCGCGTTCGTAAAAGTCGGCGTATCGCGGCTCGGCGTGCCAGCCGAATAAATGGTCGGTCAGTTTGAGCATGTTGTAGGTGTTGCAGGTTTCCTGGGTGAGGTCGGTGAGCGCAGAGGCGAGCACGTCCGGCGGCGTGCGAAAATGTTCGCTGATGCTGTTGCCGCCGGTGACGTAGCTGCGATGCAGCGCGACCTGTTGCCAGAAAAATTGCGCGGCGTCGCGGTAGTACGATTCGCCGGTCAGCTCAAATTCGCGCGCGGCGCCGATGAATTTCGGAACCTGGGTGTTGGCGTGGAGTCCGGTGAGTGTGTCGCGGCCCTCGGCGGCGGGGTCCATCACGACGTGATGGTCAAAGCGCTTCGCGACTTCGAGATAACGGGGATTCCCGGTGACGCCGGAGAGGTTCGCCAGGACTTCATTCATTCCGCCGAATTCGGTTTGCAAGGTGCGCTGCATCTGTTCTTCGGAGAGGCGGCCGGTGCGCCAGTCCGTCCATGCGGCCATGCGCTCGAGAATCTGGAGCGCTTGCGGACTTTGCCAACTTTCGTGAACATCAAGCAGACCAGCCATGATTTTATGGATGGCGTACCAGACCACCGCGGCAGGCCGGCCCGCTTCCAGGTCGTCGAAGCTGGATTCGGGGAAGGCGGAAAGATAGCCTTTGTCGCCGAGGCGCGCCTGGCATTTTGCGAGTTCCGTCACCAGGGCGTCCGCTTTGGCCCTGATGCGGGCGTCTCCCGTCGAGGCGTACATCTGGCCGGAGGCGGAAAGAAAATGGCCGACGTAATGGCCGCGCCAGCCGTTGGAGGGAGACTCGCGGTTATAGAGAGGTTCGGCGGACGAAGGGAGATTGGCGTTGACGCGGAAGTTACGCAGCAAGCGGTCCGAATCCAGGGACAACATATATTCCAGGGTTTGGCTGCGCATGCGAAGGAGATCGGGGTCGAGAATGCTGACGTCTTCGAGGCGAAAGGGAAGGGCGAGCGGGGTTGGAAGCGAAGGAGCGTCCGGCAAGTCCGTGGCAGGCGGATGCGTCGGGTGATGGACTGCGGCCGCGCCTTGCGCTACAGCCGGTTCGAGCACTTTCGCGGCCGCTTGCGAAGCGGCAAGCGCGGTGCCGCCGTAAAGCACGCGGCGGAGGAAGTCACGTCGGATCATAAAAGCATCCTTTCGCGGAAGCGGGGGGAGTATGGCGAGTGCCCCGGCTTCTCTACGGAGTATACCTCTTGAGGGGTGGTCGTGGCCTGGCCGTCAGGAGTGCGACACTTGGGGCGAGGGCGCGCGAGACGACAGTTGGAAAAATGATTGCAAGAATCTGTTGGAATGATTTAATGTGCAGGGTGTGTAAACGTTTTCCTCGAAACCGCAGAGAAGATATGGAGCGGGATGGAAAGCGCAGACCCCAGGAGGGCCAGCATGTCCAAGCGATCTCAGTTGACGCGGCGGGAATTTGTGGGAGCTGCGCTTTCGGCGGCCACGGTGAGCGCGGTGCCTGCGCATGAATTTTTTGGTTCGTCCTGGGGCGGAAGAGCGGACGCTGCAAACGCGGAGTGGAAAGAGGAAGGCGTGCTGTTTCTGGATAAATCGCCGTACGCGAAATTGCGCAACATTCCGGTGCATGCGGTGACGATTACGGACGGATTTTGGGGAACGCGGCGGGAGATCAACGTCGACAAAAGTATTCCGTCCATGGAGAAATTGCTGGAAGCGAACGGGCGGATGGATAATTTTTTGCGGCTGGCGGGAAAAAGCAGCGCGCCGCAAACCGGCCCGGTCTATTCGGATTCGGACGTGTACAAATGGACGGAGGCGGCGGGCTTCGCGCTGCAATCGGGCGATCGGCCGGAGCTGCACGCGCTGGCGGACAAGATTATCAAGGAAGTGGTGGCGGTGCAGGAGCCGAGCGGCTACTTGAATACTTATTATGATGGCGACCGCGCGAAGGACCGCATGACGCCGCCGGTGCAACGATGGGGCCACGAGATGTACAACCTTGGGCACATGATTCAGGGCTCGATCGCGTATTATCGCGCGACGGGCGACCGCACGCTGATGGACGCAGGGATTAAATACGTTGACGGTTACATTTTGCCTAATTTTGGTCCCGAGGCCGATAAGAAGCCGATGTTTTCCGGGCATCCGGAACTGGAGATGGCGCTGATCGAGCTTTACCGAACAGCGGGAGACAAGCGGCACCTGGAATTGGCGGGATATCTGCTGCACGGCG
Organism: uncultured Acidobacteriota bacterium; assembly: GCA_963715795.1. Classification (GTDB taxonomy): domain Bacteria; phylum Acidobacteriota; class Terriglobia; order Acidiferrales; family UBA7541; genus Acidiferrum. The sequence continues at coordinate 941,011 of OY970275.1, forward strand.
ACGATCGGATGCAATTTCCCGCGAGCGCGTACGTTTATCACTTCTGCGGAATTCCTTTCACAACGCGGACGCATCTCGAAGGCCACGCGGTGCGGGCGATGTATGCGTGCTGCGGAGCGACGGACTACTACCTGGAAACCGGCGATCCGGCGTATTGGAAAGCGCTGAACGAGCTTTGGGAGAATCTGGTTTCCGCGCAGATGTACGTGACGGGCGGAGTCGGAGCGCGGAGCCAGGGAGAAGCGTTCGGCGCTGATTATGAGCTGCCGAATTTTACCGCGTACGGGGAAAGCTGCGCGGCGATTGGCAACATGATGTGGAACTGGCGGATGCTCGCGGCGACCGGCGATGCAAAATTCACGGATGTGATCGAGCGGGCGTTGTACAACGGCATCAATTCCGGGATGTCGCTGAATGGGACGCTGTATTGTTACCGCAATCCGCTGGCGTTCGATCCTTCGGGCGGCGATAAGATTCGCAATCCTTGGTACGACACAACGTGCTGCCCGCCGAATCTGGAGCGGACGTTTGCATCGTTGCCGGGCTATTTTTACAGTACGAGCAAGGATGGGCTGTATCTACATTTGTACGATAATTCGCAACTGGATTGGCACTTGGAGGATGGGACCGGGCTGAAGGTGGTGCAGAAGACAAATTATCCGTGGGATGGCGGCGTGGAGATCACTGTTACGCCGGCTGAGGCGAAGGAATTTACGTTTCATCTGCGGATTCCGGGATGGTCGGAAGACACACACGTCGCCATCAACGGGAAAGCGGTGACCGGAGCGGTTTCCGGAAAATATCTTGCATTGCGGAGGCGCTGGTCGCCGGGCGACGTGATCCGCGTGAAATTCGCGATGACGCCGCAAGTGATCGAAGCGAACCCGCGCGTGGTGGACGACTACGGGCGTGTGGCAGTGCGGCGCGGGCCGTTGGTTTTTTGCCTGGAACAACTGGATCAGCCAGAGGGAGTGGGGCTGTTCGATGTTTCGCTGGATGTGCGGCCGGAGCGAGCTTCGAACTTCGAGGAGGAATTTCACAACGATATGCTGGGCGGAGTGATGGTGTTGAAGCATCGAGGCGCAGTCAGCGATAAGTCCGAGTCGAGCGAAGCGCTCTACCAGCATTACACAGCCAAGAAGCCGGAAATGAAGCAAGTGGAATTGCGATTTATCCCTTACTACGCGTGGGCGAATCGAGCGGCGACACCGATGCAGGTGTGGACGCCGGTGATTCGAGCGTAGATAGCGGAGACATCGCGCGGCGAGGCGAAAGGGAATCGCCGGCGCGGACGTCAGGCTTGCAGTTTGTGGTAGAGGCGATAAGGCTCGTCGCCGATCGACTCAAACGATCGAAACGTGAATTTCCCGCCGTCCGTCTGGACAATCGAGTCACCCGCGGATTGAGAAGCAGCCAACAACTGCGCGCGAGAGAACGTGTCGGGCAATTTTCCGATGGCGAAGAGAGCCAGCGGACCGCGGCGGAGAGCCACGATTTGCGGGTTCTCGGGATCCACGGGTTGCAAGCGAAGAGGCATCGAGATTTCATACTCGATGCGGTCGCCACTTTTCCAAGTGCGAGACAGTTCGAAGAATTTTCCGGGGACGGGATCGCCTTCCGCGCGTTTGCCGTTGATGGAGATGCGCGTCTTGGCATCGGACCACTCAGGAACGCGCACGTAGATTGCGAACTTTTCCGGGCGAGCCATGGCAAGCTCGAGCTGAGTTGTGTTGGATGCGGGATAACCGGTTTTCTGCGTGAGAGTGCAGCGCGTGCCGCCTTGCTCCCAGCTTACGCGGGAGGGGATAAAGAGATTGACGTAGATTCCTTCCTTGGAGGGATAGTACGAACTGATGCCATAGTCGGCGGTCAGTTGCGGGAAAGTGCCGGAGCAGCAGGGCCATTTGTCCTTGTAATAGACTTTTTTGGCGTCGTCGTTGTTGTAATCGGAATAGTAGAAGCTGGTGCCGACGGGAAGGATGGGTTTGGCGCCGCCGACGGTGCTGTAGAGCACCTGTTCCATGCTGTCGCCATAGCGGGAATCGCGCGTGACGCGCAGCAGATAGCGGGTGATTTTGAAATGACCGTAGGCGCCGCAGGGAGTTTCGAAGCTGGAGCGAGTGGTGCCGAGGCTCGCGGCAAGCTGACCTTTGCCAGGTTCGACAAAAGCTTCGTTCGGGCCCCAGCCGCCTGTCGCGTAGCTCTGCTCTTGGACCATGCGCAGGCCGTTTGACGCGGCACGGAGATACTGTTCATCGCCCAGGACGAGATAAGCCTGCATCGCCGAGCTCAAGGTATTGACGTGGCTGTAAGCATGCATGCCGGGCAGGGCGTTGTGATTTTCCGCGAGAGGATCGTAGTACTGATGGTAGATAAAACGTTCGCCCAACTCCCGGTAGCGCTTGTCGCCGCTGCGACGGTAGGCGAGAAAGAAATTTTCGGGGAGCGTGTAGGTTTCGTCCCAGGTGTAGGCGATGGATTTGTGCGGGCGGGCTTCCTGCTCGGCGCGGCTGAGGGCTTTTTCTGGCAGATAGGGAAGGACGGCGTCGGTGGCGCGTTTGAGGACTTCGAGGGCGATGGGATCGGCGGCAAATTCGTGAGCGTCGATGAGGCCGCAGTTGGTTTTGTCGAAGGTGTAGGCGGGAAGGCGGTAGTCGATGTAGAACTTTCCCTTGGGCTCGACGGTAGCCGAAAAGGCGCGCACGAGGCGATGAATTTTTTCCTGGGTGGGTTTCGAGCCGGTGACGGCGTAAGCGCGCGCTAATCCAGAAAGATATTGGCCGAAGGAATGCCCGGGAATGAAGCCGTGGAAATTATCCTTGGCGTTGAAGTCGTTCGAATTGTCGTACCAGCCGCCCATGTCGGGGCCGGGAGCCGGGAGGCCTTCGCGTTCGCGGAAGGGCTTGAGCAGGCCATCTTCATTGAGATTAAGGAAGAGCTTGTGGTTCTCGACGAACTGCGTGCGAAGATGGCTTTCCAGCAATTGGACTTGTGCGTAGCCGAAGACGGAGAGAGGGGGCGTGACGGCGATGGTGACGGACGGGTCTGCCCAAGCGGGAAGAGAACGCAGGGCCATCAGGCCGGCGGCGGAAAGGGCCGAAGATTTGAGGAACTGCCGCCGATTGCTGTTTTTCACGGTGAAACCTCCGGAGGTTGCTTGCGGGGAGCGCCATTCTCGAGATCGCAGGAGGCGAGCAGGGGGGAGCGCGTTGGACGGATAATTCTCAGCAAGCGTTTTCTCACTCGACCTATGTATAGCGCGGGAGAGGCCCGGCGTCAAACACTTGCTGTAATCGATTTCCCGGATGCAGTATCCTGTGATTGACAAGATGCTGGCCAAGACGGTAACCGAGATCGTTGGATTCAGGAACTTTGCCCTTGCCATGATTTTGCTGGCTGGTCCTCTCCTGGCGTTTTCGCAAACGCCGGAGAGCCAGACCGAGCCGATCACCGCCGCACTCCGCGCCCGAGATTACGACAAAGCAGTGGAACTGAGCCGAGCAGCGCTGGCGGCCGCACCGGACAACGCGCAATTATGGACGCTGCAAGGAATAGCTTTGGTCAGCAAAGGGGATAGCAAAGAGGCTCTGACCGCGTTCCAACGGGCGCTGAAAATCTCTCCAAACAATGTCGGTGCGCTCGCGGGTGCGGCGCAGATCGAATACCAGGCGGGCAGCCAGAAGGCGGTGCCGCTGCTCAATCAGCTGATCGAATTGCGCCCTGATAATTCCACGGCGCACGCCATGCTGGCCGTGCTGGACTACCGGAGAGCGGACTGCGCCGCGGCGGTACCGCAGTTTGAGAAAGCTGGAGAGTTGATCGACTCGCAGATCGACGCGTTGCATGCCTACGCGACCTGTCTCGTGAAAGTCAAGAGGCTTGATGATGCGGAAAAGACTTTTCAGAAGGCTTTTGCGCTTCGCCCGGACGATCCGAGAGAACGGCTGCTCTTGGCGTCCATTGAAATCATGGACCACAAATCCCAGGATGCGCTGGTTACGCTGCAACCGCTGCTGGACTCGAAGGATGTGAATTCGAATACGCTGCAACTGGCTTCGCGAGCGTACGAAGACACGGGCGATACGCCGCATGCCGTGAGCGCGCTGCGACAGGCTCTGTTGCTGGACCCAAAGAACACCAGTCTCTATTTGGACTTTGCAACCATTTGTTTTTCGCACGAATCCTTTCAGGTGGGGATCGATGTGATTACGGAGGGACTGTTGTTGCAGCCGAAAGCGGATGACCTTTATGTGGCGCGCGGAGTGCTCTATGTGCAACTGGCGAAATACGACAAAGCGGAAGCGGACTTTGAGAAAGCGTATCAACTAAATCCGAATCAGTCCTTGAGCACGGCCGCGGAAGGGCTGGCGGCGGTGCAGGCGAATGACCTGGACCATGCGCTTACGGCGGTACAAGCAAAATTGAAGCGGAAACCGAACGACCCGTTGCTGCTTTACTTGCAAGCGGATGTGCTGACGCAGAAAGGCGTGGAAACGGGCACGCCGGGATTTCAACTGGCCATGAATTCGGCGAAGAGGGCGGTCGCTCTGCAGCCATCGCTGGCCGCGGCTCACGACGTGCTGGCGAAGCTGTACGTGCAGACTGAAGAATATCCGAAGGCGATCGAGCAGTGCAGGGAGGTTTTGAAGATCGATCCCAAGGACCACGCCGCCGTGTACCGGCTGATCCAGGCGCTGAGGAAAACCGGGCAAAACAAAGAGATTCCCGAGTTGCTGCAGCGGCTAGCCAGCCTGCGCGAACAACAGACACAAGATGACCGGGAGCGATACCGCTACAAACTTTTTGAAGACGACACGGCACCGAAACAGCCTTAGCCCTCGCGTTTTGGCTCACGGTGCGGAGACCGAATGAAATTCAAGAAACCGTTTGCTGGGCAAGGACGAAAAACATTCCGGAAGATTGGCGGACCATGGCCCCTCCCAGGATGTCTGCCGGAATGATCTATTCCCGCCGCGCGTTCATGGGAATTTCTCTGGGATCGGCGATCACTCTCAGCGCCGAACGGCTGCTCGGGCAAGGGGTAGCCAGCCATACGGCCAAGCCCCTCGCCAGGCCGGCACCGTCTGGACGTCCATTCAATGCCCATTTTGTCGACGTTGCGGCGGCTGCCGGACTGCGCGAGCCAACCATTTATGGCGGTGTGAAGAGTAAGAAGTACATTCTGGAATCCACCGGCTGCGGATGCGCGTTCCTCGATTACGACAACGACGGCTGGATGGATATTTTTCTGCTCTGCGGCACGCGCCTCGAAGGCGCGCCGCCCGGCGCGACAAACAGGCTGTACAAGAACAATCGAGACGGGACGTTTACCGACGTCACGGAAAAGGCGGGACTCCATGCGGTGGGATGGGCGTGCGGCGTGTGCGTCGGGGATTACAACAACGACGGGTTTGAAGATATCTTTTGCACGTACTTCGGGCAAAACATTCTTTACCGCAACAATGGCGACGGCACTTTTACCAATGTGACCAAAGCCGCAGGACTCCTGAATGAAGAGACGCGCTGGGGCGCGGGATGCAGTTTTCTGGACTACAACCGGGACGGGCATTTGGACCTTTTTGTTTCGAACTACGTCCGGTTTTCGTTTGAACATGCGCCGGTTCCCGGAGCCAGCAGCAATTGCAATTGGAAGGGAATACCGGTGGAGTGCGGGCCTCTCGGGCTTCCTTTTGGCCACCATTCTCTCTACAGAAACAATGGCGACGGGACGTTTACGGACGTCAGCGAGCAAGCAGGCATCTCACGAGCCACGAAGTGCTATGGCATGACCGTCGTGGGGGCAGATCTTGACGAGGACGGGTGGCCCGATATTTACGTGGCTTGCGACTCGACTCCCAGTTTGCTTTTTATGAACAATCATGACGGAACCTTTCGCGAAGAGGGGGTACTGCGGGGGGTAGCCCTCAGCGACGATGGAGAAGAACAGGCGGGAATGGGAGTCGGAGTGGGCGACTATGCCCTCGATGGGCATCTGGACCTGTTCAAGACGCATTTTGCGGATGATGCCAACGTGCTTTACCACAACGATGGAAAAGGAAATTTTGACGACGTCACGCGCACGTCGCGGGTGGGCGTGGAGACGCGCTACGTCTGCTGGGGCGCTGGAATCGTCGATTTGGATAACAACGGATACCCCGATATCTTCATGGTTACAGGGAACGTTTACCCGGAAGTCGAAGAAAAGCTGCCGCAGTATCCGAACAAGTCGCCGAGGGCGGTGTTCCGCAACCTCGAAAACGGCACCTTTGAAGAACTCATCGAATTGGCCGGCCCGGGAGTGGCTGCGCCCCACTGCAGCCGGGGATGTGCCTTTGGGGATTTCGACAACGATGGGGACATGGATGTGCTCATCATCAATATGAACGAGCCGCCTTCTCTTTTGCGCAACGATATCCGGGGAAAGCAGAATTGGATCAAGGTGAAATTAGAGGGAGTGAAGTCGAATCGAAGCGCGATCGGAGCCAGGGTTCTCGCGCATTATGGCGGAAAAACGCAAGCCCAGTGCGTTTTGAGCCAGTCCAGCTACTATTCCTCGAATGACCCCCGGTTGCACTTCGGGTTGGGAAGCAATACCGCGGCCGGGCTCGAAGTGCACTGGCCGAGCGGCCTGGTGGAGTCGTTCAAAGGCCTCCCGGCCAATCAACTGGTGACGTTGCGAGAGGGTGCCGGCCAGGTGGCGAACCGAGGCTGGTCGAAGGCGTAAGATCAGCCGGTAAGACGCGCCGGGCGCCCTGCCCGAGTGGCTAATACAAAAGAACTAGAAAAAGCTTGACAGCCAAAATCAAGTAGCATATATCTTGGGCAATCGAGAAAACGTTTACAGAGAAATTGTTCTGCAAATGTTTACTCTGTCTCTTTGGGGGTGAAAGCGCATGCACGCGAGAACTTATCTGAGGGGCTCCATCGGGCTGCTGGTCCTAACTCTTGTGATGGCGGGTTCTGCCTGGGCCCAATACTCGGCGAGTATTCAAGGGAACGTCGTAGACCCGAGCGGCGCGGCCGTCGCGCAAGCGACTGTCACGCTGGAGAACACGGCAAACCATATTACGGCTACGACCACGTCAGACGCCGAGGGAGGCTACCGGTTTCTGAGCTTGGCGCCGGCGTCCTACAAAATTTCGGTGGAAGCGAAGGGTTTTTCCACGGCGAGCACCACGGTGACGCTGGAGACAAATCAAAATCTCAGCGTGCCGATTACTCTCAAGGTGGGCGCAGCGACGGAGACAGTGACAGTTAGCGCGGAAAATCCGCTGGTAAACACAGCGGAGACGCGCAACCAGCAAACGCTGGAGAGCCGGGAGTTGTCGACGTTGCCTTTGGCGGGGCGCAATATGCTCTCGCTGTCGACGATTGCGCCAGGTGTAACCGGACTGGGACTAGCTGGAGGTCCGGGCGTCGCTTCAGGAACGCCGGGATCGAGCGTTAACAATTTCTCCACAGAGACGGCCGTAGACGTCAGCGCCAACGGGCAGGGAACCGTTTCGAACATGTGGATCATTGATGGGCTAGACGTCACGAGCAGCGTTAGACAGGGAGTATTAAATCTGGTCCCCAACCCCGACGTCATTCAAGAATCAAACAATCAGGTCAACACCTACTCGAGTGAGTATGGACGAGGCAGCGGCCTGCAGGTGGCCATGACCACAAAGTCTGGCGGGGATGAATTCCACGGGATGGCGAGCGACTATTTCAACTATCAGTCGATGTTTGCGAAGTATTCTCTGCCTGGCTCCGATCATCCCTACAATCCTTTCCATAGCAACAACCTCTCGGGAACGGTTGGCGGTCCAATTATTCCGCATCACCAATTTTTCTTCTTCTTCGGTATTGAGGCGCTGCGTTCTTCGGCTTCCACGGGCAACAACGTAATTACCTTTCCGGATGCGGCGTTTGCGTCCTGGGCGGAAACGAACTATCCGAATACGTTCGGCACGAAGATTTTGAACACCTACGTGCCGACGCACGTGGCCGGGGCAACCGTATCGGAAACTGCGAATTCCGTCTTCCCAGGTACTTGCGGAACGGCCACAACCGACTTCTTGCCATGTTCGACGCCGATGATTGACAGCGGCACTTTCAACTCCGCCAACATCATCAACGGTACACAGTATTTCGTTCGGGTGGACAAGTATTTCAGCAAGGACCGGATCTATGGCAGTTTCTTCCGCACGCTGCAAGCCAACCCAACGGCCAACGTGATCCCACAGTTCTCGACGACAAATAACTATTGGGAGCGCGCTTTGCAGGTGAATTGGACACACGATTTCAGTCCGACGACACTGAATGAAGCGATTTTTGCGCAGAATCGCATCGAGGGTAAGAACGACGAAACCGGTGACTTCACCATTCCTGGAATCAGCGTCACGGGACAAAGCGTCGGATATGGGCTGGGGTTCGCGCAGGGCGATTTTATCCAACATAACTACCACTGGCGTGATGTCCTCACTCACGTGCGCGGCGCGCACGTCATAAAAGTAGGCTATGAAGGCTTGTACGGCGACAACGTCGAGCCCTTTCAGGGTCCTTGGTCTCACCCAGCCTTCAGCTTCAACAGCTTGTTAGCACTGGCTCAAGATGCGCCCCTTACAGAGAGCGGTGTGATGTATAGCCCGATAACGGGCCAACAACAGCTTTGGAGCTGGGACGCAGCTTCGAAGACCTGGGGCATCTTTGCCGAGGACACCTGGAAAGCACGGCGCAATCTGACGTTAACGTTCGGCTTCCGCTTCGACGATCAGGGGAACCCGTATTCCAAAACACCAACGACGGTATTCGGCAATTTCTACCTCGGTTCTGGCTCAACCTTTGCGGACCAAGTTGCCAGTGGCTACGCCAAAGCGACTCATAACGCGCTGGCAAGTACACCCAAGGCGTACACACCGCGTATCGGCGCGGCTTGGGATATCAACGGAAGAGGGAATTGGCTGCTGCGCGGTGGATTCGGAATGTTTTCCAATTGGCTCACGCCCGCGAATATCCAGGAAGAATTCCGGGGCAACCCACCGGGGCTAATTAATCCTACTTTCTACGCAGCCAATGCGCCGGGTAACCAACCGGTCTTCGTTCAAGGCACGAGCAGCACGCCACCGTTCGGATTTGTTTTCCCGCAGTTAGCCGGCACAACTCTATGTCCCGTGGCTCCGTGTCTGGACGCTGCAGGAGGAATTCCGAATGCAGGCTTGGGGATCGGGGGAATTGATCCAAACATTGTCTCTCCGACTGCATACATTTGGTCCGGTACGCTTGAACACAGGCTGGGCAGCCGCTTTGTTGCCTCAGCGTTGTATAGCGGCTCCCATACGACCAACCTGGTTGGGAACGGCAATGCCGGAGGTGATGTTTCCTACGGAGTTGATATCAATGAACTGCCGGGAGCTTTGATCGGCCTGCCCCTTGGCTCGGCTCCTCCGCGGCCTAACGACAGTTTCGGGCAAATCGCCTACACGCAGAACAACCGCTATGCCAACTATGAGGCTGTGACATTTGACCTCAGAGCACGGGCAAGCCGCGGGTTCTTTGACGTTTCCTATACTCGTTCTTCGTCGAAGGATGACGCGAGCAGGTATCCGACGCCGGAGGATCCTGGAGCATTTTACGGTCCATCGCCTTGGGATGCTCCTAACCGCTTCTCCGCAAGCTTCAATTATGAGCAACCCGGCTTGAACGGGGGGCAGGGTTTTGTAGGCCATGCCACCAGCGGATGGGGGGTGAGCGGGACAAGTATCTACCAGACTGGCTATCCGTTCACCGTATTTACCTCCGCGGCCTATAACGGCGCGAACTATGTCGTGGGTGCCGATGCGCATCTTACGCAAACGGGCGATTATTTGGCCAACGGAGATAACTTCAGCTTCCCCGACGTGACCAGCTATCAGCAGGGAACTTCGTCCAGCGCTTACACCACTGGGGTGTTTAGTGCCGACCAATTTACGGTGCCTACCGCGGGCACCAATGGCAACGAGAGGTATAACGCCTTCCGTAATCCAGCCTTCATTCAGACGGATATGACGCTCTACAAGAACACGCACATCAACGAGCGGCTCGTTTTTCAATTCCGCTTTGAGTTCTACAACCTGTTCAATCACGCCAATTTCCAGAGTATCCAAGGCGATCTATCCCAGGGCAACTTTGGCCAGGTGACCGCGCAAACCCTGCCGAGATGGTGGCAGTTAGGAGGGAAGCTCTACTTCTAGTTCTGATTTTGCCCGAAATAGGGGGCCCCTGCTCGACCACACCCCGAGCAGAGGCCCCCGAAGTTGTCCAGGATTCGAGGCCGTTTTGGACGGCTCGTTCCATTCAGATCATTTGATGTGAGCCAATCTTGTAGTGCCAGAGGCGGAGGCGGTGCAGCCCCGCCTCTTTTTCTTTTGGACTACGCCGTGTGCAACAATTCGGCCGGGCGGATTGCAGACGTGCAAGTATAAGCGCAGAAAACGCCTGGCGATAGGCGTGGCGGCAATATTCCAGTCCACTATTCCAAGTGAATGTTCAAGGCGGTCACGGACGCCGGCGGCAATTCCACGAGGAGAGCTCCTTGGTTCAAGCTCAAGAGCTTAGTCATCGGGACCACCACGTTCGGTTGGTCGAAGGTGTTGTGGGCGTGAATGTCGGCGTTGCTGAGAAAACGCATGCTGGCTTCTTTCACCGCCGCACCGCGCAGATCGATTTCCGCCATGCGCGACTCGTTGGTGCTGGGATTTACGGCAGTGATGGTCAGGATCTTTTCGCGCACGGAGGCTGAGCCGCGCAATCCCCAAAATGAGGCTGTGCTTCCGTCCCGCTCATAGTGCAAGTCGGGCGCCGAGAAATTTGTCCGCAGCGCTTGACCGCCTTGATGGTCCGCATACAAGTCGAAAACGTGGCCGACGGGCGTCACCACAAACTTATCTTCGTGCGCGAGGTACAAGCTGTTTAGGCAGTTGATGAGTTGCGCGCAGTTTGCCATCGCCACTTTTTCGGGATTCCTGTTGAAGATGTCGAGGGTCATGCCGCTGAAGACGGCGTCGCGCAAGGTCGGCATTTGCTCGAGCAGATCGCCGGGCGTCGCTTCACTGCCCGGGCGATACCAGGGTCCCCATTCATCGACGACTAGCTTCACCTGATGCTTTTGGTCAAATTCGCTCATCACTTGCCAGTGGCCGTCGATCAAGCTTTCCATTCGCTCGCCTTCGCGCAGCAGTTCGTACCAATCAACGGTATCGAAATTTACCGCGTCCCCTTTGCCGGCCTCCCAGTCCTGCGTTTTTCCGCGGCTCAAATTCCAGGAGTAATAGTGCAAAGCCAGTCCATAGATGCGGCTCAATTCGCCCGGGCCTTTGCGCAAGACTTCTTCGAGAAAGTCTCGCGTCCAGCTCCAATCGTCCGTGTTTGGACCCGAGGCGACGAGATTCAATTTGTCGCCATACGTTGGGAGCCAAGTGGAATAGCGCCGAAACTGCACGGCGTACTCTTGTGCGGTGAACTCCCCGCCACAGCCCCACGATTCGTTTCCCACTCCCCAATACTTCACGCGAAACGGATCTGGATATCCGGCTGCCGCGCGGATTTCGGACAGGGTTGTGCTTCCCACCGGGGAATTGCAATACTCGACCCACTGTTGGAACGCCGACGCCGGGAGGCTCCTCACGTTTGCGGCGAGATAAGGTTCGGCTCCGATGAGTTGGCAGAAATGCGCAAACTCGTTCGTGCCAACCGTATTGGGATCGTAGCGATGATTCAGTGGCGCGCTGTCGGATTCCGCGTTGGCCCAGAAATTTGTGCGGCGGGGGCGCTTATCGGTTGGGCCGATGCCGTCGCGCCAGTCATAGCTGTCCGCGAAGCATCCGCCCGGATAGCGAATCACGGGAGCTTTGATCTTGCGCATGTGTTCGATCAAACTCTTCCGAAGGCCGCCGATATTCGGGACAGGCGATTTTTCGCCGACCCAAATCCCATCGTAGAAAACGCCGCCGAGATTTTCGGTGAAATGGCCGTAGATGTTGGGAGAAATCGTGCCGAGCGGCTCGTCAAACAGGACTTCGATGCGCGAATCGGCCGCGCGCGAAGTAGCTTCGGCAGCCCAGCCGATTCTTTGCGCTGCGAACAGAGATGCTGCTCCGAGAGCTCCTTGCTGCAGGAAATCGCGGCGATTGATCATTTGGCGCTCCTCCGGGACTATTGCTTGGCCACTTCACTTACACTTGCAAATGGAAAGTCTTCCGTCCGACGAAATCGCTGGATAGGGCGGCCCTAAAACTTTTTCATATCCGTGGCGCCGCCATTCAGAGCCACGTTCTAGGCTTCCGGCTGTGTTTCCCTGCCTAACAAGGTCGCGAGCAAAATCCCCGACGCAAAACCATCGCAGGAGAGACCGGCAGCAAAAGCAAAGCGTCGAAAGGCATCTATGAGGTTTCAAAGATACAATGAGCAAACGTTTACTTCAAGACTAGAGTTTGTCTTCTGTGCGCCTCTTATTTCGTTCTTGCTCGTGAAACCTCATAAACCTGGTAGAGTTCGCAGCCGACTCAGAACTGCACCTTGACTGGACTACCGGCGAATACCACGGACTTTGTCTGCGGTTCCAGCTTCACTTCCAGCTTCCTAGGACGAGGAGGAAGCATGCGCGATCCCGCCGCCAGACGGAGACTGAGGGTGCGCTCAGCTTCATGCCAGTTCATTTCGATCCCCATCCACTCGCCCTTGCGATGGTTGAAGGAAATGCCGTCATCTTCATAAAGCAAGAACGAAGCATCGCTGCCCGGATAGATGACAACGGAGAGCGGCTCCTCCACTTTTTCGCTAGTAAATTGTTTCACCGGACCGAAAGGCAATATTGATCCCGCGCGAACGTAAAGCGGCATGGTGTCAAGGTCTACCGCGCGGCTGATCTCGCGGCCACCTTCAACGCGTTCTTGAGTCCAAAAATCATACCAATCGCCCGCGGGAAGGTAGACTCGCCGCATTGTCGCCCCTTTTTCGACGACCGGCGCCACAAGCACATTCTTTCCCCAGAGGTATTCGTCGCCGCACGCAACCGCCTTCGGGTCGTCCGGATAGTGCAGCCAAAGCGCGCGCAGGATCGGTATCCCAGTGGTCGCGCACTCGTGCACCGTGCTGTAAAGGTAGGGAAGCAATCGATAGCGCAATTCAAGATACTTCCGGCAAATGATTTCGACTTGCGCGTTGTGTAGCTGGCTGGAATCCGGAATCGCCGCGCCAGTGTAGTTGTTGATTTCGGCCGGGCCCGGGTCGCCGGTACTCCAACCCCACGGGAGCCGCAATTTCCAGGCGCGCCCGTGACAGCGAAAGAGCGGACAGAAAGCCCCGAACTGAAACCAGCGCAAATATAGTTCAGCCGTGAATTCTTTCGTGGGCACAAAACCGCCAATGTCCGTGCCCCAGTAGGGAATTCCCGTCAGAGCCGTGTTGAGTGCGATGGGAATATGAGTCTTTAAGGTTTCCCACGTCGAATAAACGTCTCCGGACCACAGGAAGGAGCCGTATCTTTGCGTGCCCGCGTAGCCGTTTCGGTGCAGAGCATACGGCCGCTCGTTCGGCCTGTCGATTTGCGGGCCTTCCCAATACAATCGATTGCGAACCAGGCGCGATGCAATATCCAGCGGATCGCCTTCATCCGGCCACCAGCCGTCGATTCCGAGGGCAAAATCCTTGCGATGGGCGTCCCAGTAGCAGCTCGCTTGCTCTTCGTCGAATCGCGAGAGATCGCACGCATCGCGCACGCTCCCGCTCAGCTTATCGGTCAGGATCACAACGTGAAACACAGCTCGGAAGTTGTCTTTATGGAGCTCATCGAGAATTTCTTTGGGATCGGGAAACACCCGTGAATTCCACGCAAAGGATCCGTTTTCCGTGTTCCAGCCGGAGGGGCAGAATCCGGTTCCTAAATAAATGAGTGCGTCGCAGGGAAGCTTTTTCTCGCGGAATGTTTTTGCTTCGGCCAGGACTTCGTCGCGGCTAGCCAGCGTGCGGTGCGATTGTTGATAGCCGAAACTCCAGAGTGGGGGCATTTCGGCCTTGCCGGTGAGCCGCGCATACTCCGCCATAATCGTCGCGGGATCGCGCGAAGCAACGAAGAAAATATCGAGTGGCAAGGCCAATTCTGGACTAACCGGCTGGAACTTGCTCTGTGCGCCCGTTAAATCAAACGTGCCGAAGGGCTGATGAAAGAACATTGCCCATCCCGCCGTGCCGATGATCCACGGTATTGGCACGCGCGCGCCATGCGTGGCCAGTTGATAGCCACCTTGCCCATTTTTCATGAGGTCGGTTGAACCGCGCCTGTCGAATTGCGGTCCCCCTTCGCCGAGGCCCAGCAGCGGCGAATCTCCAGTCAGAAAGGAAACTGCACCCGTCTCTTCGTCGAACGAGAGTCGCTGGATGGCCTGTCCTTCAGCCGTAGTCATGGTGAAGGTGAGCGGGTCCGGAGCAATCCGCACCTTCATTTTTCCGCATTCAATAGTTTGCGCTTGGAATGCGCCGCGGATTGTCGCGGCCGGTGGTCCCCACGTTGTCCGAACGAGAGAGCCGTCGGAGGCAATACTGCCCGCTGTGCCACGCCGGATCGGAAGAACGCTCAGGCGGATGGTGTAGTCGCTCACCGGGGTGAGACGCACCTCGTAATCTTCCCTGGCCATTCCCACACCCGGATTGGCTGCGGCGTTCCCGCGAGGCAGCACCAATCCCACGGAAGCCCCTGCAAGTTGTGCCAGCAATTCTCGGCGATTCCATTGCCTAATCATCTCGAATCACCCATCTAGGAGCTGCGCCATGCACAATAGCCAAACAGTTTGCACTGGCAACAAGAAAACCGAACCCCGGCAAACTCTCTTGACCAAACAGCTTATGACCGCTCGCCAGGTTCCGCGCCCTTTTCACGGAATCGATCAAGCACGCTTGTCAGCGTGAGGCGCAGGCTTCCATTGGCCCATTTCAATGCCAATCTCGTGATTTCCGATCAGATCCGCTGCTCTTTCCGGACATCCAAGACTCTCGCATCTGGCACAAGCCTTACTTCGAGGATGCGCGGTTCGAAATTACGGGATCTGGCAGCAAACGTTTACATCCCGGTCCTACACAATAAGGTCTTCTGCCTTCCATACACAAGAGGCCTTTCGATCTTCGTGGAACACTTGCGGTACAGCCTCGGAGAAGAATTCAATCACGCGACGCGCAGCAAAGCATTTGGAATTCCTGCCAGCGTTGCCAGAGGGCAGGCGCTCTGACGACTATCACCTCACGCTCCGCAGACTCGGCGGGCACGAACGGCAAAATCACTTAGGCTCTGTGCTGAGAAACGTTGCCTGAGTATAGTCATGAATAATGAGCGGGCATCGTACAATGGCAGTATAGAAGCTTCCCAAGCTTCCTCTAGCAAACTCTAACACGCTGAGCTGGCGGCACTTAGCTGAAACAAGATTGTTGGTAATTGGAAAATGATGGAAAACGCAGCCGCTCTAAGCTATTCAATTGAATTTTAGACCCAATAAGACTTCGCGGGAATCGACTTGACCACGGAACTGGGGCGGTCCGAAAAACGCCCTAACCCGAAATCCCAACTTCCGAACTCCCGAGTAGTTGGTAGAGCGTCTGCCACGCAAGCAGGCGCTCGACAGTCGGTGGCGATTTGAAGAGGGCAAATCTAGCGCATTTCGATTTCATCGTGAAACAGTAGAGGGAACCATGATGTCGTGACTCATTCAACCACGGATCGAGCGTCCGAGATCAGGTGAAGGATTTCACCGAGGTTCGGGCGGGGGCATCGTAGGATACGGATCGCCGGGAACGGGGTCGCGCTTCTCGGGATCCGGGTTCGAGGAATTCGGCCAATAATCAGGAGGATTTGGTTCCCATTCAGAAGAGTCGGCATCTCTTTGGTGTTGTTCGTGTGGCATAGCACTTTCCTTTCAGACTGAAAACCCGCGGATGAGTTGCTCCTGATGCCTCTTCTTTTCTTCCTTACTTAAGAAACGGCACTCCCGCTGGAGGATCAGTTCAACCGGCCATCCAAAACTTCATTGGCAACTCGCAACCACGCAAGTTCCTCGCCAAGGACGCCCATGCTGTTGCTCCCGCGATCTTCAAGTTCGCCCTCAGCATCGCGAGCGTGCGCGAGTTCGAAAGCATCTCGAGATAAATACCCTAGTGCTTCGTAAACTTCGTTCCACGTTGCAAGGTGATCTAATCGGACGCAGGTTTTCATAAGTTGCCTCACTGATTCCCGTTCCTCCGTACACGATAATGGCGTGGTTCGATTCACCTTGAACCAGACCGTTTACCCTGAGTTTCCTAGAGCGGGCGTCTTCCAAACAGCGTGTCGTTTGAAAGCAGCATCGTCCTAAAGATAAGGGAATCCGCAATTCGTGTCTGTTCGAAACAGGGCAGTTTGGCGAAGTCCTGGTAAGTTTGAACCATGCACTCCAATTGCCGGGTATCCTTCATCATTTGAGTGATTTTTTCTCCGTGGAGATCCGACTTCGCCGAAAGCGGATTTTGTCCGGAGATTTCTCCTCCAGAAAATGGGAGAAAGAACGTCAAAACCAACGGCTTATGTCCCTTGGAGCGGGTGGAACTTCGGAATTCAGGCCCAATGCCTGCGATTGAATTCATTGCAGGCGCGCGGAGGTCGAGAGGGAGCACTACGGGGCTGCGAACAAGAAACTGTGGACACGCCTGTCGGCCATTCGCTGCTTCGCTCAAAATGCGCAAGATCTGCCAGGAACTAGTGAAATCCTAGAGGCCAAACAAATCCATATCGTCTGCACGAACGTCCATAATATCCTTGCGGGTTATTCTCCCTTGCACACTGCTGGCTGACAAATCCCCTGCCCATCTACGCAGCACTCGCGATGTGAGAGGCCATCACATTCAAGCCTCGGATGGCGGGATTGGACACGTCGAGGATTTCATCGTCGATGACGAGATATGGGCGATTCGCTATCTAATCATCGATACAAAGAACTGGTGGCCCGGAGAAAAAGTCTTAGTCTCGCCACGATGGATCGAGCGAGTTAGTTGGAGCGAGTCGAAACTCTTCACAAGTCTTTCCCGTGAGGCCATCAAGCAGGCGCCGGAATACACCGAGGACTCTTTACTCACTCGAAATTATGAATCCGGTTTGCACCGATATTACAACCGTCCAGGATACTGGCTTGATGAACCGGTTGCTAAAGCTCACGCCTAATCAGCCCGAGAATTTGTACCAGATTCAATGAGACAGTCCACACCGTTTGATCGCACCGGCTTTTTGTACCAACTCCAGGGTGAGCTTTCGGCTGTTCGTACGGCCGAGGTCGGTGCGTGGCTCCGCAAGCTTGTGCTGGGCTACTACCGATATTAAGCCGTCCCGGGTAACTCAACTCAGCTGCGCATCTTTAGTCGCCGTGTTTGCTGGCTCTGGCGGAACGTTCTGGTCCGCTGCAGTCAACGCGCACAGGTGCGATGGGATTTTCTTTACCCTCTCTTGAGCAGGTGGATTACGGGCTCACGCATTCTGCATCCGTACCCGAGTGCTTGCTTTGCCGCCCCTCATCCTTGGTAAGAGCCGTATGCGTAAACGCGCGCGTACAGATCTGTGCGGGGGGGAGCACCCACGGTCGTCCCTACCGCCGCAGTTATTCCGCAAGCAGGGCGTCTCGCTTGGCACTGGGTCTCAGTTCTGTAAAGCCGTCCAGAAATCAGGTTCTGGGAAACTGGAGGGCTTCGTTGAGCGACTCTCCTCTTTACGAATTTAAGGTCGCCTGCGCCGCAAGCAGACGCACCGGCTCTGACTTGCGGCCTGCAATAACCGTGCAGAAACCCTATCTTTTCCATCGATTGGGGTCAGCTTTGAGCGAAAAGCAGATGACCCGATTTGTTGGAAATAGTGATAGTTAGAAAAACTGGATGGAGTTGTTGGGGGCGGAGGCCGCGCACAGAAGGCAGACGCCCTAAGCAGTCCCGTAGACTTGCCGCGACCCATCTTCGGAATCACTCAAACCGCTGTACGGAAAATCAATTCATGAGTACAATCAGAAACAACGAGCGGGCGTCGTACAATGGCAGTATAGAAGCTTCCCAAGCTTCGGACGTGGGTTCGATTCCCATCGCCCGCTCCATATCTCACTTGGGTCCCAACAACAACTTAAGGATTTGTCGAGGCGGCAAAAAGGCGCCAATAAGAAATAAATGGAACCTCATGGGTGGCACCTTACGATTTTCGCGAGCGACGAATGAATTCCGATGCAGAAGTTTTGATCTCTAGCGCTCTATGCGAGAAGAGACGATCGCAGGGTTGCGGAGCGGGAAAGACCAAATCATCGCGGGCAGAAACGCGGTCACGACAGACGCATCATTTGGACTCCTCACTCGGGCTGGGATTGTGCCAGCCGCCGTCTGAAGCGATGAGCGCGTCAGCTTGTTTTGGCCCCCAGCTTTTGCGCTTATAGGGGCGAACGCGATGGTGATTTTTGAGGACAGGATCGACCACTGCCCAGGCGGCCTCGACGGCGTCTTCACGCGTGAAGAGCGCACCGTCGCCGGCCATGGCGTCGCTCAAAAGCCGCTCGTAGGGTGGTTCTTCTCCTGGCTCTTCTTCGGACAAGTAGAGCTCTCGCTGGTCGCCGACGAACTCTTTTCCTGGGAGCTTGACGCGGGCGGCGAGGGCGACGGCCGAGTTGGGTGAGAGCCGGAAACGCAAATGGTTCGCGCGGCCCGTCTTTGGTACTGAGTCCGCGAAAAGTTTCTGTGGAGGCGATTTGAGTTCGACGAGTACCTCGGTCGCATTTTCGGGCAGGTATTTGCCAGCGCGTATGTACCACGGCACGCCTTCCCAGCGCCACGAGTCGATGAAAAGACGCAGGGCGCAAAAAGTTTCGACATCGGAATTCTTCGCGACGTGCGGCTCCTTCCGGTAGCCTGCGTACTGACCGCGCACCAAGTCATCGGACTTCAGAGGGCGCATGGCTTGAAAGATTTTAGCTTTCTCGTCGTGCACGGCTCCGAAGTCCCTCCCGGCCGGCGGCTCCATGGAGAGTAGCGCAACGATTTGGAAGAGGTGGTTCTCGACCACGTCCCGTAAGCAGCCGGCGGTTTCGTAAAAGGCGCCGCGGCCTTTCACGCCGAAATCCTCGGACATGGTTATCTGAACGCTGGCCACGTAGTTGCGATTCCAGATGGGTTCAAGGAAGGAATTGGCGAAGCGGAAATAGAGGATATTCATGATGGCCTCTTTTCCAAGGAAGTGGTCGATGCGGAAGATCGAATCTTCCGGGAACACGGCGCGGGCCGCGCGGTTGAGCTCCTTCGCGGAGGCCAGATCGCGGCCGAACGGTTTTTCGACAATGACGCGCGCGTGGTCAGCCAATTTCGCTGCACCGAGGCCTTTGATCACGGTCTCGAAAAGCGAGGGCGGAATGGCCAGATAGTGCGCAGGGCGGCGAGCGTTACCGAGCGCTTTTTTTAACGCGGTGAACGTGGCGGGATCTTCATAATCCCCACTCACGTAGCTGAACAAGGACAGAAGCTGATGGAAAGCGCGCTTGTTATCGATGCCGCCAGAATGCTTGATACTGTCCGTGATGTGTTTGCGAAGACGCTCCAGACTCCACTTCGGAAAGGCGACGCCGATAACCGGGGCCTTGAGAGTGCCATCCTTCACCATCGCGTAGAGCGCCGGGAAGGTCATCTTATGGGCAAGATCGCCCGTCACACCGAAGAGCACGAGCGCATCTGAACGCGGGGCCGCCATCAAGCAGCCCCCTTCTTGGCGGCGGCTTTTTCCTTATGGCCGCCGAACTGATAACGAAGGGCGGACAATAGCTTGTCGGCGAAGTCGTCTTCCCCGCGCGAGCTGAAGCGTTCATAAAGAGCGGCACTGAGAACGGGGGCTGGAACCGACTCGTCGATGGCCGCTTTGATCGTCCAACGTCCCTCCCCGGAATCCGACACTCGGCCGGCGAACTTCGCAAGATCGGGACTATCGAGGAGGGATGTAGCAGCCAGATCCAACAGCCACGAGGCAATGACGCTGCCACGGCGCCAGACTTCGGCGATATCGGGCAGATTGAGATCGTACATGAAGTGCTCGGGATCGCGGAGCGGCGCGGTTTCGGCGTCGACGGTGCTCTTCTGTTTGCCAGCGTTGGCATGGCGAAGGATATTAAATCCCTCGGCGTAAGCGGCCATCATGCCGTACTCGATGCCGTTGTGAACCATCTTAACGAAGTGGCCTGCGCCGCTCGGGCCGCAGTGCAGGTAGCCGTGTTCCGCCGTGCCGCCCAATTTCTCTCGACCGGGCGTACGCGGCGCTTCCTCGATATTTGGGGCCAGCGCGGCGAAAACGGGATCGATCCGCTGGACGACCTTTTCATCGCCCCCGATCATGAGGCAGTAGCCACGCTCTGATCCCCAAACTCCACCACTGGTCCCGGCGTCCACATAGTGGATGCCCTTGGGTTTCAGCTCGGCGGCGCGGCGGATGTCATCGTGGTAGTAGGAGTTGCCGCCATCGATGACAACGTCATCGCGCTCGAGGAGCGGGACGAGAGTCTTCAGCGTCGGATCAACGACGGCGGCCGGAACCATCATCCAGATAGCGCGGGGCAATTTCAGCTTCTTCGCGAAGTCTTCGAGCGACGTCGTGCCGACCGCTCCCTCTTTGGCGAGTGCCTTTACGGTTTCCGCTTGTACATCGTAGACGACGCACTGGTGGCCCGCCCGCATAAGGCGCCGCACCATGTTGGTTCCCATCCTGCCCAATCCAATCATTCCTAGTTCCATGTGATTCTCCTTTTCTACAAAAAACGTGGCTACCGCTTCCCGCAAATATCGGATGAGGCCACAGCCCATCGGAAAAAATTCATGAGCCAACCTTTCACGAAGGCTCTTCGTAAACTCAATTCAGCCGCATCATCGCGCTCCCCGCCGATATTGGGTAGGAGAGTGCGAATCTCAAGCTTTCCGAGGCTTCCCTGGCTCTTCCTCGGGCCGACTGGAATCGCAAATCTTCACCGCCCGAAGGGCCAACGCCGCGCGCCGCATTGTTGGAAAGAGACTGAAGCGCTGGCGATCCATTGACGGCGTAGTTCTGGTAATCGACGGTCAGGGTCTCCTTGCCGAATATTTTGACGGTTGAAATCGCTTCTTCTCTCGAGAGAAGCCAGAACCCGCTGATCTTCTGATAGTCCCGCACAAAATCCACGCGCTTGATCCAAAACGACGGGTTTTTGGCGAGATGGCCGGTGATTTTCACGATCGCGAAGTCCCGGTTGTCGATCCAGATTCTTCCTTCGAAGAGATCCGTTTCCTTGCGCTTCGGAATGGCGCGAACGACGGAGCAGTTCGAGCTGCCGATTCTGTCCGTTCCGACTGCTTCAAAGGTGTAGTTTTCGGACGTGATCAAGCTGTCTGGGTCTTTGTTGACTTGTATTCTCGCCTGTTCGCCCTTCATCAGACGCAGGAACACATGTTGGCGGACGAATTCCGAGCCTTTTCCGGAGGTGCTCGTGAAAGTTTCTGTTGCTGGCGCCTTGTATTCCATCACTACCACTTCTTCAGCGACTAGCTTGTCCTTGTCGTTCTCTACTCGGTACGTGCGAACCGCAGAGAGCCGATCTAGATGAGCTTTTTGCCAAAGATGGCGCACGGTCAGTCTGGAAAAAAGTTCGGCCGTATTGCCATGCTTCCCGGCAGACGAACCAAGCGGCACTGCAGCCGCCATCTGCTTGGCGATCGTCCTGCGAGGATGCGAGGAAAAAATCGCCATCGACAGTGTCCCCAAGACGAATACGCCGAGACCTTGTCTCACGAATTCTGCTACTGATCTCATATCGACCGGTCTCCTCCATCTTCCTTCCCGTGCCCGATGCTTGCCCTTACTTTCCCCATAAAATAGAAAACCAAAGCGGCCGCGTCATGAGTTCAGAGCTACTTCGCGAGCTGCTTGCCGATCAATTTCAACTGGCGCCGGCGTTTTGCGGTGGTCTTGGGGTAGGCCATGTTCAGATCTTTGAGCGCATCGATAACAATTCTGGAAACGATCAGTCGGGCGTTTTCCTTATCATCGGCGGGCACGACGTACCAGGGTGCGTGATGGGTGCTTGTGGCGTGCAAGCACTCCTCATACGCCTTCACGTACTGCTTCCAGTATTTTCTTTCGTGAATGTCCGCGAGGCTGAATTTCCAGTTCTTGTCCGGTTCGTCAATACGTTCGAGGAAGCGCTTGCGCTGCTCGTTCTTCGATAAGTGGAGGAAGATTTTGACGATGTGCGTTCCGTTACGGAAGAGATGATCCTCCAAATCCACGATGGAACGATAGCGTTCCTTCCAAATGGTCTTTTCGTCGCGCAACTTTTCGGGGAGGCCTTGGTTGCGAAGAATCTCCGGATGCACGCGAACGACGAGCACTTCTTCGTAGTAGGAACGATTGAAGATGCCGATGCGCCCGCGTTCGGGAAGGCGGCACGTGGTGCGCCAGAGAAAGTCATGTTTCAGTTCTTCGGCGCTCGGCTGTTTGAAGCTGAACACCTCGCAGCCTTCCGGATTTACGCCGGACATGACGTGCCGGATGGAGCCGTCCTTGCCGGCCGCGTCCGAGGCCTGAAAAATCAGCAGCAACGCAAAGTGGGCGGACGCGTAGTGAAGGTGTTGCAGCGAGCTCAGCTCTTCGACATGCTTTTCCAACAGTTTTTCATAGTGCTTCTTCGACTTGCAAAAGGGCTTTATCAGCGTCGGCCAGTCTCGGAGCTTGACCTTTTTCCCGGCCCGCACCCGGAAATCTTTTGCATGGATTTTCATTTTCATCCCTTCGGACTTGTCCGCCGCGCTGTTCGCGTCTGTTTATTTATGAGATTCATGTTCTCGAGTCTCCCGCTCCGTTTTCTCCCATTCCTCAACTTCTCGCACGTCTTCGCGTCCCAGTTCCTCGTAGAGTTCATGGACTCGCTTGACGAGTTGCGGCGCGACCTGGGACGGCGTCTTGGTTTTGTCTTCGAGCTTGGAATCGGGTTTGGCTTCGGGCTTTGGATCCGCTTTGGCTTGGGGCTTTGACTCGGGTTTGGCTTCGGGTTTTGGATCAGTTTTTTCTCCGGGTTTTAGCTCGGCTTTGGTTTCCTCTTTTTTCCGAATTTCTCGCTCTGCCTTCTGCCAGTCTTGAACTGCGTGACCGCCTTTGTGGTCTCCCTCCTCGTAAAGCTCATAGGCTCGCTTTGCGATCTGCGGAGTTAGATCGGAGGGTGTCTTGGCTTCAGGCTTGGGTTCAGCTTTAGCTTCGGGCTTAGGCTCGGGCTTGGTCTCCGGTTTTGGATCAGCTTTGGTTTCGGGCTTAGGCTCGGGCTTGGTTTCGGACTTTGGTTCGGCCTTGGCTTCTGGTTTCGTTTCGGCTTTGGCTTCAGACTTTGGCTCAGCTTTGGTCTCGGGTTTTGGATCGTCTTTGGCGGAACCAAAAATTCGATAGCCGAGCAATTTGACACGGTCCGTCACGAGGGCCCAAACAAGAGCGTAGCCCCAAACGATCCCTGCCCATCCCCAACCCAGGGGCGCCATAAACAATCCATAAACGGCAATCAGAGTCGCCACGGCTTGCGTGCCGAGGACCGCCATCCACAAAGTCCGCGCGGGGCGGATGGACCAGAACGGACCGCGCGTGCGCGTCAGGAAAATCGTCAAATGTCCGGCCACCGAGAGCATGAGATACATCAAGGTTTGGAGACGCGAATGTTGGAGGTGAAATACGCGGTCACCGAGATAGAACAGGCCGAAGGCAGCGACGGGACCGACGAGGCCCAGCACCGAGGCTATTCCGAGCACCAGTCGCATGTTCCAGGCTTCGGGCTTGTTCTTGTAATGAACCTTGTCATAGGCGATGGACAGGATGGCTCCATCGTTGAGCACCGCGATCATCACGATCATGACCGCCGTCACCGGATAGAAATTAAAGACCAGGATCGCCAGGGTCATGAACAACAGAACGCGCAGCGTTTCGGCGATGCGGTAGATCGCATAGCTGTTCATCCGCTGGACAATTTTCCTGCTCTCCTTGATCGCGTCGATGATGACGGATAGGCCAGGAGCCAAGAGCACGATGGACGCCGCCGCGCGGGCCGCATTGGTCGCACCGGAAACGGCGATACCGCAGTCTGCTTTTTTGAGCGCGGGGGCGTCGTTCACTCCGTCGCCGGTCATGCCGACGAAGTGGCCATGTTTTTGCAAGACGTCGACGATGTTGTATTTATCTTCGGGGAAGACCTGAGCGAAACCGTCCGCTTTTTCGATGGCCTCCGCCGTTTCCGCCTTCTTTTGCTTGTCGCGTAATACGGTGGCGTCCAGGATGTTGGTGCCCATCCCCAATTGTTTCGCTGTTTCCTTGGCGATGGCCAATTGATCGCCTGTAACCATTTTGACCTTCACTCCCATTTCGTGAGCGCTGGCGATGGTAGCTTTGGCCTGCTCGCGAGGCGGATCGAACATGGGCAAGACGCCAACAAACTGCCACTTATTTTCCTGATCCGCGCGGGCTACGCCCAAAGAACGAAATCCGCGGCCGGCAAAATCGTTGACGGCTTTCTCGACGGAGGGCTTAACTTCGCCGGTGTTGGTGGACATTTCCAGAATTACCTGTGGCGCTCCCTTGGCCACAAAGAACTGTTTTCCGTCCGAGCCTTTGACAGTCGCTTCGGTGCGCTTATGCACCGGGTCGAACGGCTGGAAATGGAGTACCTGATAGCTTTTCAGCGCCTTGTCGTCTTTCACGCCACCGATCACGGCCAGGTCGATGGTGTCCTTGTCTTCGGCACGCGAAGCTAGCGCAGCCCAGAGAATGACCTGGTCGGCCGGGACGTGGTTCACGCAGAAGGGATCGCCCAGTGTCAGCTTGTCCTGGGTGAGTGTGCCGGTTTTGTCCGAGCAGAGGATGTCCACGCCAGCCAGTTCTTCGACGGAAGATAGCTTGGTGACAACCACCTGTTTTTTTGCCAACAAGCGTGCGCCGACGGCCATGGTTACGGAGAGCACCGTGGGCATCGCCACAGGGATCGCGGCCACCAGAAGTACCAGGGCGAACTCCAACGTACTGAGAGCAGGATCGTGACGGAAGAGCGCGACGGCGACAATCACCGCCACCAGGACCACGGCGAGAACGATGAGGTAGTCGCCAATTTTGAGCACGGCACGCTGGAAATGGCTGACGGTATGAGCGCCCTGTACCAACTGCGCCGTCTTGCCGAAGTAAGTTTTCTCACCGGTGGCGTACACCATAGCGTTGGTTTCGCCGCGCTTGATAATGGAGCCAGAAAACACGGCCCCGCCAGGTTTGGCGGAGACAGGCAGAGATTCGCCGGTTAACGCGGACTGGTCGACTTGAATTGGATCGCCTTCCAACAAGCGCGCATCCGCCGGCACGATGTCTCCCAGTTGCAGACGGATGACGTCGCCGGGGGCCAGTTCAGACACCTTCGGTTCAATCCACTTTCCATCTCGCAGTGCCTTGGCCTTGATCGCCAGCTTGGCGCGCAACGCGGCGATTTCGTTGCCCGCCTGATGTTCCTCCCAAAAGGCCACCACCGCGTTGGAGAGAAGCAGAAAAAGAATGATGAAGAAATCCAGCCAGTGGCGGACGACCCCCGAAAGAATCACCGCCCCTTCAATCATCCACGGAATGGGGCCCCAGAAATAACTGAGGAACTTTAGAAATACGTTGGTTTTCTTTTCCGCGATCTCGTTCGGACCATATTGCGCCAGCCGTTTCTGCGCCTCGGCTTGGCTCAGACCCTTCGGAGAAGAATCCAATTTCTTCTCGAGCTCCGCCATCGGCAAGGTTTTCAGATCGTTTTTGGGATCGGGATCGGACCCCGACTTCGATGCGGGACTCTTGGGCTTCGATTCCGGCTTCGAGCTGGGGTTCGATTCGGGAGCTTTGGTTTGTTCGGCAACGGCTTTCATAATGGATATCCTTTCTGTTTTCTTTCCAGCCACCGAATCTCGCTCCGCGGCTTCCTGGAAAGTCGGTGGAATGGCGCTGTCGAAGAAGTTTCATTCACGATTTTGAATTCCTAAAATCGAATGGCTTACACCTTTGCTCCTGCCGAGCCAGCGATATCTCCCGGAGGCAAGGTATCCGGCAAATCGAGGCGCGCGACACCGATCCGGCTGTCGGCCATCCCGTAGTAGACGTCGAAGCGGTCGGGTGCGCCGAGATCGTCGCGACGGTCGATGCCGGTGGGAAACACAACGTTGGCGACGACCCCGTCGCGCTCTTGCGGCAACTCCGGCGTCAAGACCGGCTCTGCCGAACGATAGCGAATCACCTGCGGATGCTCCTTAGTGAGCACCATCACGCCAGCTGAATAGCACAAGGGGTGTCGATCTGCGCGCCGCTTTGGCGCTTCGCTGACGCCGTGGTAAATAATCAGCCAGCCGTGCCGGGTCAGGATGGGTGGAGTGCCGCCGCCGATTTTGAGCCGCTCCCAGGGCGACACCGGGATCGCCAGCCGATGATGGGAGCAAAAGCGGCCAAAGCGGATTGATTCTGGTCCCTCCAAGGCCATCGGGCAGTAAGAAATCCAGATGCTTTCGCGATCGAGATCAACCTCACGAGACGCGGCATGGCAGGCCGTTTCCTCTGGGCGAGTGCCGGGAAAAAGTGGCCGGTGGAGCATTGCTAGTTCCGGATGTCCAGACGGATTAGGGATGGCGACGGGAAAGAGACTGGCATCTTTGTCGTCCACGTCGCCTAATTCAGTGTTGTGCCACGGACCAAAGGTCGCAAGCCCCAGACGCTGCCAGTGGAACAGGTCTGCTGATGAAGCCAGGGCGATCCTTGGTCCTTCCGGCGAAAATGCTGTGTAAGACATGATGTAGCGCCGAAGTGGTTCCACGAACGTGACACGAGGATCTTCGCAACCACCGCCGCCATCTGGCCGCAGTTCATAATCGGCTTCCGGCTGGAGCGCAATGCCGAGGCGGTCGACGCCAACAGGATCGCCGGCTTGATTGAACCGCACTCGAGCAATGCCGATACGCGAATAGTTTTCCTTGGCTACCAGACGAGGAAAGAGATAAAGCGCCCCATCAGGGCCACGCGCGGCAGCCGGATTCAGGACGCCTTCGATCTCTTGAGGATTACCAGGCTCCGGTTCCATCAACATGGCCAGGCGTTGAAGCTTAAATCCACTCACCACCTTTACTTGTGAGGTCGCGCTCATGGATTGCTTTCCAGACAAGCGATGATCGTCTTGGTTACCGGCTTCGTCTCATTGGGGCCACGAACTGGGATGGAGACAACACCAGCTTCTTCCGCGGGATAGTCGTTCCCTCCGGGGAATAAGGCGTCCCCGATGAAAATCATTTCTTTCAAGGAAATACCCAAAAGGTCGCGCAGCTTTCCGATTCCGTAAGCTTTATCGATACCCGGTTTTGTGACGTCGATGGAAGTCGCGCCACCCATTCGGACAGAAAATCCTGGAATCAAAGGGTCGAGGATCGCTTTGATTTTTTTGCGCTTGGCGTAATCAGGATCCCACTTGTCCTTTTCTTTTAAGGGGGCTTGCTGACCTAACGCTGAATATGTTATCTGGCTGCCTCGGTCTTCAATTGCCTCTCCCCAAACCTTTTCGACCTTGCAGCCCGCTTCCGCTACCGCCTTCTTCAGGGAACCGATGATTTTCTTTTTTTGATCCGCGGTGAAATCCTCTGAATAGAGTTTTTTCCAATCGCTCTTGTATTCGAAGAATTTTGTTCCACATGTGGGAAGGAGCGACAGATTCTCCAGGCGTTCGTCGTGAGGAAGATTGGAGAGCAGTTGTTTTTCGAACTGCGGCCAGTCGCCTCCGGAAATCACGGCCACCTTGACGACGCCAAGGAGGTCATGGAGCAGCGCCGCCATTTCGGTATCGAGAGACGATTTACTTTCGGCAAGTGTGCCGTCCAAATCAAAAACAATTAGCTTTTTCACGAGCCTTCCACCTTTGGATTCCTGCGCTCTCGCGAAGCGCTTTCCGTCTTGCCGACCATTCCGCTGCTACCCGGCTGCAAATTATTCCGGTATTGCAACCTCCAGCAAGTTCACTTCGCCGTTCGGCCGAAAAGCACAAGCTCCGACCACGGCCGGCAAGAGCACTACATCACCTTTTTCGACGGCATACGTTGCGGCGCCGCGCCCGACCTGCCCCGAGCCCTCGATACAAACGAGCACACGTGGAACGCCTGCGGCGCCGACGGTAAATGGCGCGTGCCCGCGCATACGCCACAACCAGAAATGTTCACAATGAAAGACTCTCTCGCGCTCCACTGGGGTTGTTGCTTCCACGTCGGGCGTCACTAGACCGGACGCAACGTCCGCGAAGTTAATGCTGGCAAGCGCTTGATCGACTTGGAGCGGCCGCTGGCGGCCCGTCTTCGCGTCGATATGATCCCAATCGTATAGACGAAACGTTACGTCGCTATTCTCTTGAACCTCGAAAACCACGACGCCGTCGCCGAGCGAGTGAACCGTCCCAGCCGGCAGAAAAACTCCGTCGCCGGGCTTCGGGGTGAAGGAAGCGAGGTTGTCCGAAATGGTTTTGTCCTTGAGGGACTGCCGGAGATCGTCCGCAGTCTTACCAGGCTTTAAGCCCGCATAGATGCAGCATTTCGGCTCCGCCTCGAGTACGACCCATGCTTCTGTCTTCCCGGTTTCGCCAGCTGGCAGCAGGTTGGTTTGCGCATCCGAGGGATGCACCTGAACGGAAAGCATTTCTCGCACATCGAGGAATTTCAACAGCAGAGGGAAATGACGAAAGCGCTCGGCAAGCCTTCCCATCAATTGCTCCCGAAACTGTTTCAGCAACTGACTGATGGTCTGTCCTTTAAGAAGCCCATTGGCAACGAGGCTTGGATGGTCTTTGCGATCGCTGAGCACCCACGCTTCGCCGATTGGGCCGTCTCCTGGCAATGGTGCGGAGAGCAGGTCAGCCAAACGCCTCCCACCCCAGAGCCGATATTGATAGATCGGCTCGAATCGCAATGGATACAGAAGTGTTTCACTCAGGGGCCCTCTCTCTGTACTTTCATCACTCGCCAGTACGCCCATGTCAACTTCAATAGCTACTGCGTGCTGTTCGGAAGCTTGCGATTTCAGATCCGCTCGTCCCTGGGCTATAAAAGTCCTTGCACCTACGCTATTTTTTGGGGGCACTTGACACCTGCTGCTGGGGATGGCTGCTCGGTACTAACGACAGGTCGTCGCTCATGAAATAGACGGTGATGGCCACCACCATGAGGAACATGCCGACCCAGAAACGCCAATCATGATGGGCGCGCTTCCAGTAAGGGCGAGGATCGTGATGCATGTGTTCGCCATCTACCGCTACTTGGTGGTGGTGATTGTGTTTGCCCTCAGGCATTGGTTTTCTGCCTTTCTAATTCCACGCCGAATTATTTCGGAACGGAGCCGCTAGAACGCGGCTCCGCCCATTTCCAGTTGCGGATTTCCGGTAAGTCCTGGCCATGTTTGTCGATGTAGTGCTTGTGCTCGATGAGCTTGTCCTGCATCTGCTGCTTCAGGTAGTTGCCCTTGGAACCCAGATGGGGCAGGCGATCGACCACGTCCTGCACCAAGTGGAATCGGTCGAGATCGTTCTGCACTCTCATGTCAAAAGCCGTCGTGATCGTGCCTTCTTCCTTGTAGCCTCGGACGTGGAGGTTGCGGTTGGTGCGGCGGTAGGTCAGCCGGTGAACTAGCGTCGGATATCCGTGAAAGCCAAAAATAATATGTTTGTCTTTCGTGAAGAGTGCATCGTAATCCGTTTCGCTCAGTCCGTGCGGGTGCTCGCTTGCAGACTGCAGCTTCATCAGATCGACGACATTGATCATGCGGATTTTCAGATCGGGCAGATGCTTGCGAAGGATGGAAACGGCAGCCAAAATCTCCAGCGTGGGCGTGTCGCCGCAGCAGGCCATGACCACGTCCGGCTCGGCGCCTTGGTCATTGCTGGCCCATTGCCAGATGCCAATTCCTTCCGTGCAATGAACCACGGCAGCGTCCATGGTCAGCCATTGCGGAAGAGCGTGCTTGCCTGCCACCACCACATTGACGTAATTCCGGCTGCGCAGACAGTGATCAAACACGGACAACAAGCAGTTGGCATCGGCGGGAAGGTAAACGCGCACGATATCGGCCTTCTTGTTGATGACGTGGTCGAGAAATCCGGGATCCTGGTGCGTGAAGCCGTTGTGATCCTGTTGCCAGACATGAGAGGCGAGCAGATAGTTCAGCGAAGAAATCTTGCGGCGCCAGGGCAATTCCAGGCAGACCTTCAGCCACTTGGCGTGCTGGCTGAACATCGAGTCGACGATGCGAATGAAAGCCTCATAGCTGTTGAACAGACCGTGCCGCCCCGTCAGAAGATATCCTTCGAGCCAGCCCTCGCACTGGTTCTCGCTGAGCATGGAATCCAGCACGCGGCCGGCGGGTGCGAGGAACTCGTCATTTTTTACTTCCCGGGCGTCCCACTGACGGTTAGTGAATTCAAAGACCGCGCCCAGGAGATTTGAGAGCGTTTCGTCGGGACCGAAGATGCGGAAATTACGTTGATCCTGATTCAGTTTGGCGACGTCACGCAGGAACGTGCCAAGCACGAGCGTATCCTGTCCGGTAACCGCGCCGGGGGAAGGCACGTCCACCGCGTGGATGTGGAAGTCCGGCATGCGGAGGTCGCGCAGCAGAATGCCGCCGTTGGCGTGGGGATTGGCACCCATGCGGCGGTCGCCCTTCGGCGCTAGCTCCGCCAATTCTGGGATAAGTCGCCCCTTCCCGTCGAACAACTCCTCGGGTTTGTAGCTTTTCATCCAGCTTTCAAGCTGCTGGACGTGCCCGGGATGCTCGGGATCTACCAATAGCGGCACCTGGTGCGATCGGAACGTTCCCTCGATTTGCAGGCCATCGACGAATTTCGGTCCCGTCCAGCCCTTGGGTGACTTGAGAACGATCATGGGCCAGCGCGGCCGCGTGGTGTCGTTTTTGGTCCGTGCGTTGCTTTGGATTTTCCGGATGTCCTCAATGACTTTTTCCATTGTGGCGGCCATGAGTTGATGCATCTTTTCCGGCTCATCGCCTTCCACAAAATATGGCGTCCAGCCGCAGCCGCGTAGGAATTGCTCCAATTCCTCGTGCTCGATGCGGGCCAGGACAGTTGGATTGCTGATCTTGTAGCCGTTGAGATGCAGGATCGGCAGCACGGCTCCGTCCTTAATCGGGTCGAGAAACTTGTTGGAGTGCCATGAGGTTGCCAAGGAAGCCGTTTCCGCTTCACCGTCGCCGATAATGCAGGCGACGATCAGCTCGGGATTGTCGAAGGCCGCTCCAAAGGCATGGCTGAGCGAATATCCCAGCTCGCCGCCTTCGTGAATCGACCCCGGCGTCGTCGGGGCAACGTGACTGGAAATTCCGCCGGGAAACGAGAATTGCTTGAACAGTTCTTTCAGGCCGGCTTCGTCCTGGGTGACGTTGGGATAGATCTCGCTCCAGGTGCCCTCGAGATATACGTTGCCGACGAGCGCGGCGCCGCCGTGACCGGGACCAGCGATGTAGAACATATCCAGGTCATATTTCTTGATCACCCGGTTCAGGTGCACATAAATGAAGTTCTGGCCCGGCACGGTGCCCCAGTGGCCGACTACCAGCGGCTTGACGTGCGAAAGTTTCAGCGGCTCCTTGAGCAACGGATTGTCGTAGAGATAGATTTGCCCGACCGACACATAGTTCGCGGCACGCCAATACGCATCCATTTTGCGGAGCAGTTCTCGAGTAATATTCGGGGAAGTATCCCGAGAGAGCTCCAAGGAAAAAGTTTCTGTCTTCATGGTTCCGTTCTCCTATCTCAGCAAAGGCCGGCAACGCCGTTAGGCGGCGTGACGACCTTGCGTTGGTAGTCCGTGTGAATGACGCGGATTCCAACCAATTGGAACTCGCCGAAATCACGCGCATCTTCACCGCGTTTGTTTTTCTCCGAAGTCGTTTCCAAGGAATCCCCGTCCACCGCAAATTCACGCACGGACTTCGCACGCGTTCTCGCCGATGCCATCAGCAGTTCTTGAAGCGGGTCGGGAAATCGGAGTCGACATTCCTTGCTCAAACACGAACCCTCCGGAAGGCGCTCAGGCTCCGATGGAGTGAAGTGGCGCAGCGTGCCGCCCATTTTCTCGGTGATTGGCAGAGGTCGTCACGCTTCCGCTCGTCGAAGCAATTCGCCGGGACCCACGCAGGTGGGCAAGGCCACGGTGAAGGGCTTGCCCAGACAACGCGCAGAAAAGCTACACGGATGCTAGGGCTGCCTTTTCGCCTGAGTGCAGCGACAATTGCGCGGGACGCGTAGTTTCGATGATGTCCTTCGCTCTAGCCACCTCTGCAGCCGTTCCATTGATGATCAGTAGGAACTGGTCGGATTTGAGCGCTGCTTCGTATTTCACAATGCTGTCCTTAGGAATTCCAATGCTGTAGAGACCAGCTCCCAGAGCACCCAACGCACCTACCTCTACCGCGCCTTCCAACGCGGCCACAATCCATGCAACCACCGGTCCGGCCGCCAAGATCGGGCCAAGACCTGGAATCAGGAAAAAAGCGGAACCGAACAACAGGCCCCAGAAGCCTCCCCAGAACGCACCGATCTTGCCCCAATATTTCATGCGGTCGCCGGTGTTGTAGTAGCCCACCGCTTGCTCATCGGTGTGATACCCCTTCCCGACAATCGACAATTTATGCAGGTCGACTCCGGCGCGTTGAAGCTCCTTCACCGCTTGATCCGCTTGAGTATGCGTGGAATACACCGCGACAACTGAATTCTGTGTGGTCATTTCGCAAGCTCCTTGGGTACTCGCCATCTTTCTCGTGTCATCAAACTGAGTCCCAATCTGAAATATGACAGTGTGACAGCCAGGAAACTGTGCAGTTTCGGACAGTACGTATGGAACGTTCGTGCGTTTCGCTTGAGCGCAAGACGAACAGTGTGTTTTGGGGTTGCAATGGTTACTTCATGCCGGCCGATGGCGAGAACTTTCGCGGCCTCGGCGTCGTCATGAATATTGGTGCGCGCAGCACCTGCTCGACACACTCCGAAACCGCAGTATAAAACTTCTTTGACCAACTTTTATTTAGCCACAACGCATTGTCCTGCAGCGCCCCGACCGGTCACGAAGCCCTAGGGCACGATCCACTTCGACCGTTCGCTCCGCAGTTCTAAACCGTAATCACGGATGTATGTCCCACGGTGCGCTCTTTTGTACAGACACAAATTGCGAATTCTCTTATCTTTGCGGCGATCAGAGATCAGGCTTTCAAACGGCCAGCGCTTTGGGAAGGCGGCAGAACTTGGGAGTTGGGGATGGAAATTCTGATCCAAGGAGAGACAAATGGCGACTGAGACTGTGAAGAAGTGCGCTCATCCGAACTGTTCGTGCACAACGCATGCCGGGAAATATTGCAGCGTGCAGTGTGAAACGATGGAAAAAACGCCGGACATCGAATGCAAATGCGGCCATGTGGTTTGCAAGGGAAAAATCGACTAGGAACGCGGCCCCGAAGTGGAATTCGTAAATCGCGATGGGAAGCTTGAAAACATGCGTGAGGGAGCGAGGCAATGAGACCAGGAATACAGGATCAGATCGAGGGCAAGCTGCATAACCTGAAAGGGAAAGTGAAGGAAAAAACGGGGAAACTGGTGAACAACCCCGACCTCGAGGCGGAAGGAGCAGCCGAGGAGGTCGCCGGGAAAGTCCAGGAGAAAGTCGGGCAGGTGAAAAAGGTTCTCGGCAAGTAACCGAGAGGCAGAGGTTTGCTGTCAGAGATCGAAGAATTCTGCTAGGCGCGCCTGCTTGAATGGAGAGTCGTGCATGGAAAGTGGAAAAGGATGCTTTTTACAACTTGAGAGGAGATTCGCATGTTACTGCTACTGATTGTGCTGTTGCTGTTGTTCGGCGGTGGAGGCGGCTATTACGGATATTCAAGGTGGGGAAATCGCGGAGGCGTCGGGATCGTCGGGTTGGTGGTGATTATTGCGGTGATCGTGTATCTGTTCGGCGGGCTTCGAATCTAGAGCGAACCAGACGGGTTCGAGTGCCGTAGTCGCCTGGAAAAGGAATCAGTGAGGCGAAAGTATGGGGAGTTTCGCGCAATTGGACCATCGGGCCACCTGGAATGAAGTGTGCGAGGCGTTGGCGTTCTCGTCCCTCGAGGCCACCGAATTCGGCCGCGCGCACAGTGTTCACAGTGAAGTGGTTGAGGAGTTTAGGGACGGCGTCAGCCTTTTTGCCGAAGAGTTCGCGTGGCGCGCGCTCGCGAACCAAGTGGTGGAGCTTAGGCCAAACTAAACGCGAGGCGTGCCGAGATGGAAGAATCCGGCAGATTTGAAAGGAAGCGTCATGTCCCAGAATTCGCATCAGAGAGCCGCCGAGCTTCACGAACTAGCCGCGCACGCTCACCGATCGGCGGCCGTGCATCACGGCAAAGAGGATCACTTAACGGGACACGAACTGTCGAAGCAAGCCATGGAACACTCGACCAACGCGTTCCGAGCCTCACAAGAAGCGCATCAGAAATCCGAAAAAGCCGTGGGCAAGTAAAAGAGGAGTCAGCCGCGCGCAGCGTGGGCGTGAGCAGGGGAATCGGTCCCATTTTGTACGAACACAACTTCAGTTACTAGCGCGCGAGTGCGGGACTCTAGTGAATATAAGGCTGGTTGGCTAGGGGTTTGATTTTGCCGCTACAGTGTTTCCTGATTTACTGAGGGCTGCAGGACAGGTGCGAGCTGAATGGTTGGGGCGGCGGGGACGAAAGCGCGGGCGGATCTCGAGAGGCGAGTGCGCCACGACTGCGCGCCTAGGGCCAAAAATGCGGGGAGACAGACGAGGACATAGCGGGGCTCGCAGGTTTGTAATTGAGTGAGGAACGCGGTGCGAATCACGATGAAGGCGACGATTAGGGCGATTCCGGGACTTTGGCGCCAGCGAAGAGCGCCGAGTATGGCCAGGCCGGCGTAGAGAAAATTCAGGAGGTCGAAGGCGATGGCGATCTCGAAGCCCGCGGAATTTTCATGCCAGCTCTCGCGCAGCGGCCAGATTTGTCCCGAGTAAGGAAGCAGTGCGATGCGCGGGGTGAACCACATGACGGCAGTGCGTTCGAGGGGAATCCAGAGATAGCTGCGGAATGGATGGCGAAGGGTGCGTTGGTGCGCCAAGTTTGCGAACGCCATATCGGATTGGAGCGCGAGGCCGCGCTGGCGATTGTAGAGCTCGAGAAGAGAAGCGACGCGGCTGCGCTCCTCGGGCGAATCGAAGGCGTAGGCGGGAACATCGCTGAGGGCGATCGGGGCGGCGGGGAGTTTCCAGGTGAAAAGGTAAGCATCGCGAGAACGAAACATCCAAGTCTGCGTCCACGCGTAAAATCCGGTGGGCATGACATCGCCGAAGGTTTCGGCATAGCGCGGAGAGAGGAACTGGACTCGTCCGAGGACGCGGGCATTGCGCGCGGCCCAGGGAGCGAGCGGGAGCAACACGCCGAGGGCCACCCAGAGACCAGCTACTGCAAGCTTTGCCCAATTCACCGGCCGCCACCAGCGAAGCGCGTAGACAAACAGGACAGCGACGAGTATGAGCGGCGTCTCTGGGCGGACGAGCGTGCCGAGGCCGACAACGAGGCCAGCGAGAAACCAAGCGCGAACGGAGCGCAGAAGATCAGACCTTGTTCGAATGAGATCGAGGTCAAAGGCAGAAGGAGCCAGAAAGAGGAGAATCGCGAGAGTGGTTAGAAACGTGGCGAGGATCTCCGTGAGTGGCACAGCGACGTAGTTTGCCGTGAAGGGACAAAGTACCGCGAGCCAAAGGGCTGCAATGGTGATGCGGGTACGGAGCGGTTCGCTGGCGCCAGCGGCGAAGCGTGCTGCGATGCACGCGGCCAGGACGCACGTTCCTAGATCAACGAATGCCTGCGCGACAAAGACGGCAGTTCTACCGGGGCCCGCGAGGGAATAAACAATCGCTAAAAATGCGGGATAACCCGGCATACGCACGGCGGAAGGAGACAGATGTCCATCGGAGAAAAAGCCGTAAACGCCGTGATAGAGCCAATTGCGAGCGAGCTCTTCATAGTAAGGCGTGTCGCCGGAAGCGAATGGAAAACGCCAGAGAAAAAAGAGGCGCAATGCCAGTCCTACGAGCAGTGCAGCATAGAGGTGTTTGTAGAATGGTTTGGGCAGGATCATTGCGCGCGAAAGTTCGTTTTTCGCAGGGAGCGGAGTGGATCAGTACGTTGTTGCCGGCCGGGATGAACTGGGCTTTGAAGTGAATGACCAACGGTGGAAACGCAAGTCACATTTTTCGCAGCGAAACGGCCTGATGAAAAACATCGCAAGAAAAGCCTTTTCCAGGATACCTTTACGCCTTGATCGATGGATTTGCGCACTTCCGCAGTCCGGGCAATTCATCATTACGATTCTCCTAAGACTGGGTCGGTTCCCAAGTTGCCTGCCCATTGTGGATTAGCCGGAGTTTATGCTCTGTCTTAAATTGAACAGTGGCGAACGAAAGATCGAATCACTGAGCTCCACGGGAGCAGGGTTTCCCCAGGCCACCGCCCTCGTCGTTTCTTGGAAAGGCCTTATCTTGCGGTTGTTCAAAACGGAACAGACTTTGCTCCATTTACGGCCTACTTTGAACTTGAAAGGGTCTACCTCCTAGCCGCTCACCCGTACAAATTTGGACGGCTGCGGCAGTTGAAGTGTGCTCGTATGTCAAATCTGGCGCAGAGCGATTTGCAGACTGAACCGGTGGGATTTCGAGTGCAGCGCACGGGGTCTCACAGGCGCAGTCCGCTACGTGTCCTTTTCGTCCACCGCGATGCTGAAATCATAGAGAATTGCCTGGAAGAGTTGAAAAGGGCGCAGTTCATCGTGAACGCCGATTTTGTTTTGAATTTCGCGCAGTGTGGCGAGCGGCTTCACTCCCAATCCTACGATGTGGTGGTTGCCGAGTACCCCTGTCCCAGTTTGAAAGGATCGCAAGCATTGCAAGCACTCCATCAAAAGTTGCAGGAGATCCCGTTGTTGTTCGTGGCCAGCGCCAAGGGCAGTGAATCCATCGAACAATTAGCCGCTGATGGAGCTTTTGATTACGTTGAAAGAGACCGCCTCGCGCAATTGCCTCTGGCAGTCCGCCAAGCCCTGAACGAAAAAAAGCTTCGCGTGGAATTAGAAGAGGCACGAAAAGCCCTGCGGCATTCGCAATCGCTGTATCGCGCGCTGGTGGATAACCCGGCATACGGAATATATCGATGCAACGCAGAAGGTGTAACGATCGACGTGAATCAGGCTCTGCTAACCATGCTTGGTTACGAAAGCAAGGAAGAACTGCTGCCGGCTGATCAGCCGACGGAGCTGCTTTTTAACTTCGGGAACGACGGATTGTCGTCGGAAGGCTTCCCTGCGGGGAAGGGAATCGAGTCAGTAGAAATAGAGAGGAAGCGGAAGGACGGAACGACGCTCAGAGCCAGGCTGAGCGGCCGAGGAGTCTACGACGACAATCGAAACTTTGCCGGGTATGAAATCATCGTCGTTGACGTCACAGAACAGCGCACGCTTGAGAGTCAACTGCGCCATCAGGCATCGAGCGATTCGCTGACTGGATTGGCCAATCACCGCCGGCTATTCGAAATGCTAAACGCAGAGATCAGCCGGTCCAACCGAACAGGCCGAGAATTTTCCCTCATTTTGCTGGACCTCGATGGTTTGAAAGCGATTAACGATCAATTTGGCCATGTGGCCGGCGATCGGGCGCTCTGCAGGCTTGGGCAGATACTGAGAGATTGTTGCAGGTCCATAGATACGGCGGCACGGCATGGAGGGGACGAATTTGCGCTGGTCCTGCCGGAGACAGGCATGGCCGCCGCCACTTTGGTAGCCCACCGGATTTGCGAACTGCTTGAGAAAGAAGCTGAAGAGCCGGCACTTTCGGTGAGCGTGGGAATTGCCAGTCATCCGAAGGACGCCGAAACGGTCGGAACTTTGCTTTATGCAGCGGACAGGGCGCTTTACGCGATGAAAGACAACCGGTCTAGAACCGTTCCGGCTAGACCAAGCACAACCGGGAATGCAGTTGGGCTAAAGAGGAAGGAAGCCAATGGATAAATATCGTTCTCACGCGCGAGGAAAGTGGCTGATAGCCGTGCCCCCTAACCAATCTGAGGGCCGAATTCAATACCTGCTGAATGCCGAAGAGAAAATTCTTCAATCGATTTCGGTGCGGGCGCCAGTCCCGGAAATTCTGAATGAAATCTGTACCGCTGTCGACTGCCAGATTGGGAACATGGTTTCTCTCATTTCCCTGCCTGAGGACGAAACGGCAAATGTCGCTGATATAGCGCGGAGCGCGAAGCTTTTCGGCTTGTACATATTTTTCTCGGTTGGTATTTTTGCGGAGGGCGGCACAGAACTCGGTTCGCTGGAGATGTATTGTTGTACCGCGCGCGACCCTTCCCGCCGCGAGGTTCAGCTCATTGAGCGGGCGGCATGTCTGGCCGCGATTGCCATCGAGCGTGACGCTGAAGCGGTCCGTCAGGCCAATGGAGGCGCCCCCATAAAGGAGCCATCGAGAGCGAATGTTCTCGGATGGCCGGTTTCAATGAATTAATCTTTAGACGAGCGGATTCTCACCTCATCCGCGGATCTCTGACGATGTGGTCGAAAGGTGCCATTGAGGAAACGGCAGCTTGCGTCATTCGTGTAGGACCACGCTCAAAAGGGAAGTATTGATCTGCAGAGTGCCGTTGTACTTGATGAAACCAAGCTTCCTGAATTTGTTCATGAAAAAATTGACGCGAGAGCGCGTTGTGCCAATCATCTCAGCGAGCGTTTCTTGCGAGACCTTGGGAAGGACCGCGTGAGGCAGATCCTCCTTACCGTACCGGGCGAGCAAGAGAAGAGTGCGGGCCAGGCGCTTCTCGCTCGAGTTGAACAGTTGATCGATCAAGTCTTCTTCGACTCGAATGTTGCGTGCCAGCATAAAGGTGATGAACCGGTCGGAGAGTTCGTGCTGCTCGTGGAGCACCTTGAGCATTTCATCTTTCTCAATAACGAGCACTGTGACGGGCGACACCGCCTTGGCCGTGCCGATGCGAATGGAATGACCTGCCAGGCAGCCCTCGCCAAAGAAGTCGCCTGGTCCCAGAATAGCGACGACCGCCTCCTTGCCGCTCTCGCTGACGACTGAGAGCTTTACGCCGCCCGATTGCAAATACATTACGCTTTTAGCGGCATCACCTTGTGAGTAGATTGACGCACCTCCATTAAACTCTTTAACCTTTCTCGCCACGCCAGCTGAATCGAGAAAGGCTTGGGCGTCGAACCCGCCCTTTTCAGGGGCGACAGTCTTCGCTTTTTTGTTTATGGGCTTCATGATTAGTTTGATGACTCCCCCCGAGCGAATGTGACGGCCAGGGCGATGGATCGTCCTTCCGCTTCCGAGAGAACCTCGCTCAGCGTTGCCTTATCGATTCCTTGATTCGGTTCGATCGCCGGTTCCGTCCGGACTTGTTCTTCCACAATCTTTTTCACGACCTCCAACGGAACTTGCGTGAAATGAGTTTTCGAATTGAACATTGGAACTTTCCTCTGGTTCAGAATCTAGCAAGAAGAAAGTCATACGGGTCAAATCTTTTCGGATCTTTTGAGAGGCGATTGGAGGCGTTATTGGACGATGAGCGGCTCGATTAGCGGAGCCGAGGATTCGCCCCCCCCCTATTTTTTCCTTATTAATTCACTGTTTGAGTAGCTCTGATTTTTCACTTGTAGCACTCGCTACAACGAGATACGATAAGGTTACGTTTGTTTAGCGATTTATCGCAAGGAAGGGCTATATGGGGAGCGCCCAGTTGAAAACCGGAACTACGCATTTCAAGACGATGGTGCAATTGGATGTCCCGCAAGGACGCAATGGCAAGCACAAACTGATCGTCACTACCATTCTCAAAGACCTCGACCGTCTAAAAGCTGGCGCGGCGATCAAGGTCCCGTTGGCCGAATTAGCGGGATCAAAGGAAAAAATTCGCTCCGCCCTGAATCGTGCGACTCGGAAAGAGGGCCGTAAGGTTGCGACCGCCAGCGACGCTAGTTTTTTGTACGTCTGGAATGTAACCGAGTAGACGCAACCATCCGCGCGACCATCCCTTCTGGAACTGAAGCGGCTCCCGATTAGTCGAATCAGCTGGCGCCGCTAACAGCAGTTTTATCCCAACCGCACCTCCAAACCAGATGTGCTTACAGAAGGCGGACCCCCGCCAACAAAGTCAGTGCCTTGCCTTAATTTAGGAAAAAGCAAATCCGAGTGATCCGCACCCCCGATTTGTGTGGGACGTTCCCGCCGAAAATAACCCA
This sequence comes from uncultured Acidobacteriota bacterium, assembly GCA_963715795.1. Lineage (GTDB taxonomy): Bacteria > Acidobacteriota > Terriglobia > Acidiferrales > UBA7541 > Acidiferrum. The sequence goes on from OY970275.1 coordinate 981,396, forward strand.
TAATCTTGTACACAAGTGAACAGATGTTTGTTCTTAAGGAGCCTAGGATGGGATTGCGTTGGAAGGATTGCAGTGCGGGCCAGCCCATCCCCTTCGGCTTGAAATCCAAGACCGCAAAAGCTTCGCGGACTTTAGAACAAGGCTAGAATCGGGCGGTTAGCCTGAGTTGTTAGCCCATCTCTTCGGTCCGTCAACGAGATTGAATGTATTTCTCGAACTAGGCAGTGCAGGCCGCAATTCTTGGGACTCGCGTGGAAGTGTCGTAAGACAGACAGAAAGGTAAAAAAGTATGCCTCTCATTCAAATTCTAGTAGCCCTGATCGTAGTGGGCATTCTGCTCTGGTTGGTGAATCGATTCATCCCTATGGCAGGCAGCATCAAGTCGATCTTGAATGCAGTTGTGGTGATTGTGGTGGTGTTGTGGCTGCTCAATGTATTTGGATTGTTCCACTCCCTCTCGCGCATCCATGTCGGAACGTAACCACAATGGAATCGGCCGCCGAGGAGGAATCTGGCCGCTTCGGATGGAAATTGACGATCGGAAACAAAAGGCGCACCACGCGGGACGCGTGGGGAGCGCACAAGTAGATGCAATGGAGATAAGAGATGAAAGCAATTGGAATGATGAATGCGGCCGCGCTTTTTGTGCTCCTCGGAATCGCTGCCCCGGCTATCGCGGGGCAGGACAAACCGGAAGCAAAGGCGAAGCCTGCGCAACACGAACAACAGGCTAAACCGCAGAAGCAGCAAGAAGCCAAGGCGCCGAAACAAGAGCGCCAGGCTAAACCAGAGAAACAGCAACAGGCTAGAGCACCGAAGCAGGAACAGCAAGCCAAGCCTGAAAAGCAACAGCAACAAGCTAGAGCTTCGAAACAGCAACAACAAGCTAAGGCCGAAAGACAACAGCAGCAGGCCAGGTCGACAAAACAGGAACACGTGCAGCAAAGCAAAGGTCAGCAGCACGGGCAAGCGCAAGGGCAGTGGGCGCACAATGGTCAGAAAGATAGTCGCGGCCACGTGTACAACGCAAGTAGGTTTGGGCGCGACCATCATGCCCGTTTTGAACAGAATGGCGGTCGTTTTTACGAGGGACGCCGGGAGTACTCTTACGGTGGATACTGGTTCTATGCTGGAGTCTATCCGCCGTGGTTTTATCAGCAGCAGGTGTACTTCATGATGGGAGCGGATGGGCTATGGTATGCAGTTGCATATGACAATCCTTCCCTAATGTTCCAAGTCAGCATCGGATAGCGCGATAAATGTTCTTGGGACGGAACCGCCAGTCGCGGATAACACAGCCTCCGCGACTGGTACTCTCCCGGGTGCTCACTTCGCGATCAGCGTTGGACTGTAGCTTTTGAACCTTTGGGTGGATCGAACACGGCCCCGAACCCGGCGCGCAAATCCATCAGAGGATTCAAGTGCAGCAGGTGCGGAGCAGTGACCTCCGTTGCAGGGATTCACTTGAAAAGGAGCAGACCATGCTTGGAACGATCTTGATTGTCTTTTTGATCTTGGCGCTTTTTGGCGCTCTGCCGAGATGGTCGCACAGCAAAGATTGGGGCTATATGCCGACGGGAAGCGTCAACGTTGTCCTCGTTATCGTTGTGATTCTCGTGCTTCTCGGACGCATTTAGCTGGTAGGAGGCGAGCGATGGACGAATCCAGACGGCACGCAATCGACTTTCTTGAGAAGGAAATTAAGACCTATCTGGCTCTTTCCTTGTTCCTGTCGAAGCGGGGGATCAAGACGGACCTGCGGCTGGGTGAGAAAAAAGTTTTGATCAGCCCGGCCTTCTACAAAGATCGAATGAAGGAAGCGAAGAAACTAGTTCATGAACTCAAAAAAGCGAAGTAGGACTCGCCTCCGGCAAGCTGTTTCTCTCAAAACTTTGTTTCCCTGTACTGTGCGTCCCGCCGCAGTCCTGGTGATCCTGCTTCTGTGCGCTGCTTGTTTGCCGGCGTCCCCCAGTGCGAGCGTTGCACCCGCTGTCTCCCAGTAGAGGCCTAGATAAAGCCACCAAGCCAAAGGGGATTCATTGCCTACTGCAAAAATCAATAAGTACACTTGGGTATTAGCCGTGACGATGGTGGCGCTCGAGCTGCACTCTTACTACGTCCGCGAACTCCTGGTTTCGTTGGCTCTGTTTAGCATTGGATTTTGTCTTTTAGCGTTGCTTGCTTTTGTAGCGGTCTTCCTCTGGTGGGCAAGCGAGCGGTTGGCAAACAGGGCTGGCCCTGCGTCGCGAAAAGTAATTGCGTTATCGCGCCGTCTGATCGCCGCATACGCAAAGCCTTGAGCTCCAACTACGTCTCACCTCGAAATGCGCGGCTACTTGCAGTCACCCGGCTGGCCCGGCTCCGAAGCTGCCTGTTTGATACCTAAAACTGACTGTAACATCCGATGGTTTCTCCCTCTTTGCCGTGCCTGCAAATAAACAGCAAAAGTGTGCTTAACTGCACAGAATTTGACAACGCAGCGTACTAACCTATTTCCTCCAGACCCATATCGATTCGCAAAGTTTAGGGAGGAAATGGAAATGAAGTTCGTAAAGACGATTTTCGCAGTGCTAACATTCGCACTGCTCGGCGCCACGTTAGCTTTCGGGGCTCGAGCGGATACATGGAACAAGAAAACTGTTGTCACGTTCAATCAGCCGGTGGAAATTCCAGGAAGAATTCTTCCCGCAGGAACGTACACGTTTGAGCTGCTAGATTCCCCCGCAGACCGTCACATCGTTGAGATCTTTAACGCGGATGGAAGCAAGATTATCACCACCGTCCTGGCCATCAACGATTATCGCTTGCAACCATCGGGCGATACGGTTATGAAGTTCAACGAACGTCCAGGCGATTCTCCAGAAGCCCTTCGCGCTTGGTTTTATCCTGGCGACAACTTCGGACAGGAATTTGTCTACCCAAAGGCTCGCGCAATTCAGTTGGCACAAACCGAAAAAATCGCAGTTCCCGCCGTCGAAGTTGACACACTGGATGAGAACACCGCCAAGACGGCCCCGATCGTTGCCATCACTCCCGACCAGAAAGAAGTGGAAGTAGTCACGGTCATTCAGACCGCTCCGCCGGCCGCCGCGGTTGAAACTCCCGCGCCAGCTGCGGACACAACCGCCGCGCCAGTTGCAGATACAACTCCAACCCCATCTGCGGACACAACCGCTGCGCCGGCCGAGTCTGCCCCAGCTACAGAAGCCAAAGAGCTGCCGCATACCGCTAGCTCCATGCCGCTGATCGCACTGCTCGGTGGGCTGTCTATCGGCCTTGCTTTTGGCCTGAAGTTTGTCCTCAAACTCGCTTCGTAAGCGAAGAACGTAACTCCGGCGTCGTGGACGTGATCTCAGGATCACGTCCCGCGCTGCGAGAAGGTCTTCTCATGATCTGCATTCCACGCCAACGCATGCATTCTCTGGACAAAAGATACCTCCTCTTTGCCCCATTTGTGATTTTTCTCAGCATCTTCGGCTTCGTACCGTCTCTCACAGCGGATCGGCCCGCCGCTGGCGCGGGCCAAGCGGAAATTGCTGTGAACACCAGTCTCGTCCTGCTTCCCGTCAATGTTACTGACTCGCGCGGAGCATTTGTCCCTGGTCTGAAGAGGGATGACTTTCGCGTATTTGAAGACGGACAAGCGCAAAAACTGACGGTATTCGAAGAGCGAGATACGCCCGTTACCGTCGGGCTCATTGTTGACCATAGCAGAAGCATGGGCAACAAGCTCGCGGATGTTGTCGCGGCGGTGAATTCCTTCGTACATTCGAGCAATTCCCGGGATGAAATGTTCGTCGTGGATTTCAACGACGACGTTTCCGTTGAACTCATGGAGGGAAAGGCATTTTCGAGCGATCCCAAAGACCTTGAGGAAGCGCTTACCGCCGTCTCCGCGCAAGGGCGAACCGCGCTCTACGATGCGGTTAGCGAGGGTCTCCTTCATCTGCAGTACGGGCATTTGGCCAAGAAGGCGCTCATCGTTATCAGCGACGGAGGCGACAATGCCAGCCATCTTAAGTACTCACAAGTGCTCGCGCAGGCTCGTCAATCGCAGGCGGTGATTTATGCGATCGCGCTGGTCGGCTCGGACGAGGAGGAAGAAAACCCCGGTCTTCTGAGGCGGCTTTGCAAGGATACGGGTGGAATCGCTTACTTCCCCCACGTTGGCGAATCCGTCGCAAGCGCATCCGCGGCGATAGCTCAAGATCTTCGCGAGCAGTATGTGCTTGGCTATGCTCCGCAGAACATGAATCATCCTGATGCTTTTCGAAAACTCGAGGTCAAAGTCACTGCGCCGGGCCGAGGCCGGTTGCGTGTGCGAACTCGGCAGGGCTACACACCTGCCTTGGAAAAGCTGCCCACAGCGGAGCTAAGGCCGGGCGCGAGATGAATCCGCTGATTCACTCAACGAAAATCTTTACGCCGTGCCGAACGAAATTGCTCCGTGGTGCTTGCCATTTGTTTTTTGCTTTCGGCATTCTCGCACTCGGCTACGCCGGCATCGTCTTCGCCGATTCACATATTTATCAGGATGTCGAGGCTCAGAAATTCGAGCGGACCACCGCTTCGCCAGTACCGCACGCCTTGGCCCAAGGCGATATGATGGGTGAAATTCAAGTACCCCGGTTGGGGATAAATGCCATCGTAATTCAGGGTGATTCCGCTGCCGACCTACGCAGAGCCGTCGGCCACCTTTCGAGCTCGGCTTTGCCAGGCGATTGGGGCAATGTCGCCTTGGCCGGCCATCGGGACACCTTTTTCCGCCCGCTCCGCGATATTCGCGTGGGTGACGAAATTAAATTTAAGACTTCTGAACATACTTTTGAATACCGCGTGGACTCGATTGAGGTTGTCGGGCCGGGGGACATTGGCGTATTGAAAGCAACGACGGGACACTACCTGACATTGCTCACCTGCTTTCCGTTTCACTATATAGGCCCGGCGCCGAAGCGCTTCGTTGTGCGCGCGCGCGAAAATGATGCATCGCCCTAGAGACACTACGCCATCGGCAAATAGTCGAAAGTGTGCTCAAGTGAACAGACATTGCAATTCAAGGCGGTTAGTATCGGTAGTCTGGAAGAACCGAATGCGGTTTTCGGCTGCGGCACAAGCGCCATAAATGCCGGTTTCTTGTGAGATTGGAATTACGATGCTTTGGACAATTTTTGTGGTGTTGTGTGTCCTTTGGCTCCTCGGCATGGTCACGTCCTACACGTTCGGGGGATTCATCCACGTCCTCCTTATCGTGGCCGTGGTCTTACTCGTATTCAACTTGATACAGGGCCGAAGGCGATTGGTCTAGTTGCGAGACCGAGGAATATGAAACCGATTCTTTGGGTTGGAATTCTCTTGATCATTTTAGGCGGCCTAGTACTGGCCTATCACGGATTCAATTACACCCATCGCGAACGTGTAATGGATGTAGGTCCCATGCATGTAACGACAGAGACTCAGGACAGACTCCCCATTCCGCCAATTCTCGGCGGACTCGCGTTAGTTGGTGGAATTGTCTTGCTCGTCGTCGGGGGCAAGAAAGGTTCTTAGCTCTAAATTACAAGACTGCCCGCCTGAGAGTCGGGTAACGCATAGCCCTCTCATGACTTAAACGTGTTGAAAGTCCTTCAGCCAAGCATCTGTCCGGAAGCAAAAAGTCTGAAAAAAAGAAGTTTTGACCTTGGAGGTCAGTGATGAAGAAAGTTTTGGCTACCTTAACATGTCTTACGTTCGCAGCAGGTGCAGTCTATGCTCACAAATTGAACAAGGAACAAAGACGCCTCGAAGAAAGCGGCACTGTAATGCAGGAGGTTCTGCACATGCCGGACAACATTCCCCATGATCTTTTGAATAAAGCCGAGTGCGTCATCGTGATCCCTTCCGTAAAAAAGCTGGCTTTCGGAGTCGGCGCTGACTACGGACGCGGCGCGATGGTCTGCCGGACTGGTGAGCACTTCCGCGGAGCCTGGGGAGCCCCGGCGATGTACGCCCTCGAAGGCGGCAGCGTTGGCTTCCAAATCGGCGGAGAAGCCACCGACTTGGTCCTTCTCGTCATGAATGACAGCGGCATGAACTCGATTCTCAGCAGCAAGGTCAAGCTGGGCGGAGACGCTTCCGTCGCCGCAGGTCCGCTCGGGCGTGATGCTTCTGCAGATACGGACGCTTGGATGAAGGCTGAGATTCTCAGCTACTCTCGTTCCCGCGGCGTCTTTGCCGGAGTTTCCCTCGAGGGCTCTACAATCCGTCCCGACAATGACGCCAGCGCTGATGTGTATGGCCACCCTATCACGGCTAGTGAAATCGTTCGTGGCGAACACATCGGTGTGCCCAGTACGGGCCGTCGTCTTGTCAATACCCTACAAAGACATTCACCAGTGAACGAATCAGAACGCGCTTCAAATCAATAGTCGGAATAAGCCCTTTGCCGGAATTTATCCTATCCCGGCAAGGGGCCAGTTTTGAGCAAAGCGGTTTGGCGGAATGCCTTGTCGAACTCTTGAAAGAGGCCATCTGCAAAGGTCGCGTTACCGCAACAGACCTTTGCAGTTTGGCCTTTAGCTTTTTCAGATGATTCGGTGCGGATCTTGCGCTTCGAGTGAATACGAATTGTGTGTATTCTTGCAGCGGAAATTTCGCCGCTTCCTCGGGAGGCGCTTACTTGTGACGCCGGTCGTGACTATGTTCGGCATGTCCGTTTGCATCCAACCAGCTCAAGAGAACGCGAATGCTGCCCTGCGCCAGCGCAATGCTTGAATCGGCAGCCCCATAGTAAAGGTTAATTGAGTCCCCATCCGTCCCAACCGTGAAGCCGCAGGGGAATACCACGTCTTGGACATCTCCCTGGCGCTCGTATTCCGCCTCAGGAGCAAACATCCAGGAATCCCCGCGGGCCAGGCATTTGTCAGGCTCTTGACGGTCGAAGAGAGCCAGACCCAGCCGATAGATCGAGCTGGAAGGCGTCCTTCTCACCCCGTGATAGATCATAAGCCAGCCTCTCGATGTTTCAATTGGTGGCGGAGACATGCCAATTTTGTTGGCGTCCCACCATGCGCCCCGGCGGGCTTCCAACATGAGCTTATGATTTCCCCAATGACGCAGATCGGGCGAGTAGGAGATCCAGACATGTGCCCCGAGCGGCGTCATCGGCCGGTGAATCAATGCCCAGAAACCGCCGATCCTGCACGGCAGCAGAGCGGCGTCCTTGTCGTCCGGCGGCATGACTACGCCAATTCGTTCAAAACTGCGAAAATCTTCCGTAAGCGCTAGAGAGACGCCGGGCCCGCCGCGAGAATAGGAAGTGTAAGCCACGGCGTATTTTTTGAGCTCGGGCACGTAAGTGATGCGCGGATCCTCAATGCCCCAGATTTCCTCGGGATATTCATCCGGACTAGGCAGGAGGGTCGGTTCCGAATCGATTTGCCAATCATCAACGCCGTTTACGGACCGGGCAGCGCACAGGTGCGATAGCCCGCGTCGGTCTTCCACGCGGCAAAGCAGCAGTGTTGAACCGTCTGGCAGAAGTGTCGCGCCAGCATTGAAGACGCTGTTGATGGAATACGGCCAATCTTTTCCTGTCAAGATCGGATTGGCAGGATGCCGGTGAAAAAGAGTTTCGTATTGTTTCGTTGTTGCTTTTATAGAGAGTTCTACGATACTCATGGAATCGTTTTCTCAGCTTTCTGCCAATGGTAAGGGCTTACCGCGTTGCGTGTCAGACTCTGTTTCCTGTGCCGTCTGCCGTTTCCAGCTTGCGCATCTCCAGGAGGGCCATCAGAAAGGACAGCGTGGACTCCGCCCCCTGATTTTCATTGGCTCTGTCGGGATGGAGGCCATCTCGACAGCCGCCAGTCGTCGGATCGTAGAGCGCGATCTGAAGATCGTTATCACCCAAGAACCAGTTCATTGCTGACCAAGCTTCTTTGCGCCAGCGGCCCTTGCCCGTTGCACGGTATGCCTGCAAGCATGCAGAGACGGCCGCGCAGGCTTCCACCGGTTGCTGGTCAAAGCGGGCTTTCTCCGAGTTCTTCGAATAGAAACCATGCGACCCTATCGGCACGAAATGTCCACGTACGTCACAACGCTGAATCGAAAGCAGCCAATCCAGCGCTTCGAGCCCAGCAGAAACCATCTCTTCGTTTGCGGCCCTCATCCCCGCTCGAATTAATGCTTGTGGCAGCCGCGCATTTGAGTAGGAGAGCCCATTCTCGAACCACTTCCAGTCATCGGATCGGTGAGCACGGTACGAGTTCAGGAGTCGATTTGCAAGCGCATCCGAGGCGCTTAGCGCGGCTCGGTCACCAGGGAACGAGTCGAGGTACTCTTGGAGTCCTAGCAGCGCAAAGGCGCAGGCGCGCGGACTCTTAAATTCAACTGCCGCGGGAATTGCTAGTTCAAACATGCGGCCTGCGGCGCCGCGCAATCCAGCGTTCTTCGATCGGCCGAGCACGGTGCCCAACCCCCACAGCCCTCGCCCGTGGCTGTCCTCTGATCCTTCCACTTCATGCCATTGGCATTCGTAAGTCAGGGAATTTCGAAAGCGTTTGGTGACGGGATCGAACGCGTGCCACAGGAAGGCCAGATACCTAGAGGCTAAGTCGGCCGAGTTGGCCGGAGCGTGCACTCCCATCTCTTCCAAAAGTGTGGTTACAATCAATGCGCGCGCGTTGTCGTCGGTCGAGTAACCTTCCGGATAGTTTGGAACCACGAAAACCGCATGCTCGACCATTCCCGTATGGTCTGTCATTCGATACAGGTGATCCAGTTTGATCGCGGGTAGCCGGTCCAGTGTCTTTTCCGTGTTTTGCGCTGAAAATGTGGCGCGCGGGTTTCGCAATCGCTCGTTGTAAATGCGTTCAAAACTTTTCATATACTTTTGAGCCACGCGGCTCCAAACCATGTCTCTCGCATAGAGATAAGCCCGTTTTCGCATGGCGTGCCTTGCCGTGCTGTTGTCCAGCAGTTCCACCGTCTGTTCGGCGATCGCCTCCGGATCATCAAAGGGTACAAGCACGCCGCGCTCTTCGTTCAAAAGCTCGATGGCATGCAGGTAGGGCGTCGAAATGATAGCTTTGCCGGCGCCCAAAGCATAGGCCAGAGTGCCGGAAACAACTTGCGCTTTATGTTTGTAAGGTGTGATGTAGATGTCCGCTGCGCCGATTAATTCAATCATTTCTTGCGGACTCACGAAGCGGTTGCGGAAAATCACATTGGCCTCAACGCCGAGATCGCGCGCAAGCTTCTGCAGAGAGTGCCGGTACTTGTCTCCTTCCCGCCGCAAAATGTGCGGATGCGTCACACCGGAAACCATGTAGACAACGTTGCTGTGCCGCGCCAGGATTTTCGGCAGGGCTTGAATAACGTTTTCAATGCCCTTGTTGGGGGAGAGCAATCCAAACGTGAGCAAAACATCCTTTCCTTCCGTTCCGAAAGCATCCTTGTAAAAACTGGGATCGGTGAAAGGCAAATCGGGGATGCCATGCGGAATCAAATCGATCTTGTCGGCGGAAACGTGAAACACTTCCTGCAAAATATCCGCGGACTGCTGGCTCATGACAATCAACCGGTCCGATAGGGTTGCAATTTCTTCCATTACCGCCCGTTGGTCCGGATTCGGATCGCCCAGTACCGTGTGCAGGGTTGTTGCAAAGGGCATTCGCAAACGGCGCAGAAGCTCGAGAATATGCGCGCCGGCACGTCCACCAAAGATTCCATATTCGTGCTGGAGGCAAACCAGATCGATATTGCTGAAATTTAGAAAGTCAGCTGCCTGACGGTAGGAAGCCAGATTGTCCTCAGACAGCTCGAACCGCACTCTGGCGGGATAGGCATAGCCCTCTTCGGTATCGTTGACCGGGAGCGCCAGCAGCTCCGTCGTGCCATATTCCGCGTGGAGGGCGTCGCACAGATCTGTCGTAAATGTCGCAATTCCGCATCGCCTTGGGAAATAATTCCCCACGATTGCAATGCGGTTGGGGAGGACGGAGCGCGTCGGGAGCGGCGTATGTGTGGTCGACTTCTCTTCCAACACCAGGGAGTGTACTTCTATCAGCGCTTCGGTTTTTGCGAGAGACATTATTTTCGGAAGCGACATTCGGTTTCCTGTGAATCCGCGATTTTCGGAAGAATCACCGCGTGACTGCCAATCGCTATTCGGTTTTAATCTTCACTTGCGGACGCGCTGGTTTGCCCGCTTAGGCAGTTCGCCACGGTTTGCAGACAGAGTGCGATGCGCTATTCATGCAAGACAACTGTCAACAACGACTTATTGACCGTAATTTTGCCGTTATATTCGATAAATCCCAGTTTTCTGAACTTATTCATGAAGAAATTCACACGCGAACGCGTGGTTCCCACCATGCTGGCCAGAGTTTCCTGGGAGACCTTCGGCAGAATGCGAATCGGCTGATCCTGTTTTCCGTAGCGCGCTAAAAGCAGAAGCGTGCGCGCCAGGCGTTTTTCACTTGAGTTGAACAACTGATCGACTAAATCCTCTTCGACCCGGATGTTGTGCGCGAGCATATATCGGATGAAATGGTCTGATAATTCCTGCTCTGTATGCAGGACGCGCAGTAGTTCGTTTTTCTCCATAGCGAGAATCGTGGTCGGTGCAACCGCTGTAGCCGTGGCCATCCGAACCGTCTGGCCCGCCATGCATCCTTCGCCAAAAAAGTCAGTCGGGCCAAACATCGCCACTACCGCTTCCTTCCCTGACCCGTTCACTACGGACAGTTTCACGCCGCCCTTCTGGACGTACATTACGCTTTCCGCAGCATCACCTTGCGTGTAAATCGACTCGTTTCGCCGATATTCCGCAATGTTTCTCGAAATTCCTGCCGTATCGAGAAAGACCTGCGGGTCGAAGGAGCCCTTTTTGCTATTTTTCTTGTGGCTTGCTAGTTTCATATTGGATTTAGGGCGTCACCATCAGCTGGTCGCTCCAGTGCCGTTCATAGCATACCAATGCGATTCCTCGAAAACTGTGCAAAAGGGAACAGCCCACTTCAGGCGGGACCAGTAAGATGAGTAGTTCGACGGCTTTGGTAGATTGGCATTGGCCGGCATCCTGGGCTGGGACGTGCAGTATCCCTCCCCTCGCCGTTCTCCTCGGTAGCGGAAATCGTCCTTCCCCCACAAGTCGCCAGGAAGTCTTGGAGAGTCTCATGTTTGCACGCAAAGTGACTGCGCTTCTAAAGCCAAACAGTATTTCCAGATTCAGTCTCTTGATGGAACAACGAGTTATTCCCATGCTCCGCAATCAGACTGGGTTTCAAGACGTACTCACCTTTTTCGCACCTGGCGTGGACGCGGTGACGGCAATCAGTCTCTGGGACTCCGCTTCGAACGCGGAAATCTATGGTCGCGCAACGTATCATGAAGTATTGAAGAGACTGGCCGCACTCCTCGAAGGCACTCCGAAGGTTGATACTTACGAGGTTGTGAACTCAACTTTTCACAAGATTGCCGCTGCCGCCTAGCGCCTAGAAGTTAACTCTTCAGAGGGCCGGCCAACCACTTCTTGTGTTTTTGAGTTTCGGTATGCTCAAATGTCATCCAACAACAACCTTCGGATCATCCTCATCGAGCAGAGCACGCTTCTGTCATTGGGCCTAGTGATTGAGACGGAAGGATTCATGCCAGGGTGGAACGTCGTCAAGAATTTCGATCGGGGCGGCCTCACCCGAAAAATCGAGAACGCGCGCTGGAATTTCTTCTTTCTGTCTGGTCCTATCAAGACAACGGTCATGGGCCGCGTTAGGCCGGCAGCTCCTTGCAGGGCAGTCAAGCGCGTAATAGCGAGTCGCAAGGGAGAGAGCCGAAACCTCAACTCTCTGGAGTTTACAAAAATTGCTTTGCGACGGTTCCTCGTCATTCCTTTCTTGAGCATCACCGCTTACACAAGACACATCCAGGAAGGAATCCGTTTAGTTCCGGCAAAGAATTTTGTCCTCCGAATGCCCGTCGCGGCTCACACAGAAAATTTAGCTACAAAGAATCTCGCCGTTGCGACTTCAGGTTCTTAGCAAATTGTGGGACATCTGAAAATGAATAAACTATCCAGCTCAATTCTCATCCTTGGCGCCTTGCTTCTTACGCCCACTACGAGCCGAGCGCAGGCTTATTCCAACTATCGTGGCTTTTCCCTCGGGGCAAGCCTTGCCACAGTACTTAAAAAGACGGACCAGAAGTTGGCGGATGTCAATCTCGCTCATGGCGGGCCATCGCCCATCCAGGAATTGACCTGGTGGCCTCCGAATCTTCCCGGAACTGCGTTCCGACCGGACAGCGTTGAACAGATTCTCTTCTCTTTCTACGAGGGCAAGCTCTACAAAATGTCTGTGACATATGGTCAAGCGTCCACGGAAGGTCTCACTGCGAGAGACATGGAAAAGTCCATATCCTCGAAGTACGGACCTTTGACAAGTGTTGCGCCGGCGGTTGATCCCGCGTCGAAGAACAATTATGACGCGACAGAAAGCCCCGTCGCTTCGTGGGAGGATGCACGGTACACCGTCAATCTCGTCCGTTCCTTCTTTACCGACCGCTTTGGGCTCGTCATCTACTCCAAGCAGGCAAATGCCGCAGCGGAACTTGCCATCGCTGAAGCCCTGATACTCGAGAAGCAAAACGGTCCTAAAAGAGCCGCCGAACTTGAGAAAAAACAATCAGTTGACCTCGAGATAGCTCGAGAGAAGAACGAAAGGACTTTTCGTCCATAGTTTTCGCTTCGCGTATCAACAACTCCCGCGCAGCAGTTGGGCCCCTCGTAATGCAGATCATGATTAAGTGGGAAGTGAAGAATCAGAAGGCGGGTCCCACAAAGTGGAACCCTGCCAAAAGCCATCCCAGTCGAGGAAGACGCGAGTTCAATCGTGTATTTCGTCGCCTTGCACGAGACAACGAAGGGACTTTTAGCCAACTCAACGGGATTCAGTCATTCGTAAAAAGAAAATCACCGCGTTCATTCTTGCTACGGTAGATGCCGTGCGGCAGGTTGCGAAGTAACGCGCAAGGAGTTGTTGGCGTGAGCGTTACCGCCAAACCACAATCAACCTTGGCAACTCCCGCGAGTCCCGTCCCTGTCGGCGAGTTCACAACTGGTGTTGGTCCCTCTCCCGGGAGTTCACCACTCAAATAAGCGTCGATATCCTTTTCCATTTCCACAGGGAAAGGCGGGGCTGGACCTACGAGCTTTTCCTGATAAATCTTCAGCATGATTTCTCTGAACACCGGAAGCGCGGCGAGGCTTCCGGTTTCCTGTCTTCCCAGGGAATGGTTGTCATCAAAGCCGATGCGTACTGCCACTGTAATGCCCTCGGGCCCATACGTGGATCCCACAAAAAGAGCGTCTCGATAGCCGTTCGTCGTCCCGGTCTTTCCCATGACGGGGATTGGAAAGGCGCTCGAGTCGAGCGCATGGGCGGTGCCCGAAGGGATGCGCACGACTCCCCGCAGCCCTTCCTGAATCATCGTCAATGCAAAATCGGCAGTGTTCTGATCGCAGCAAGGCGGCTGGTGGCTGTAAATAACTTCTCCGCCCACGTCTTCGATCCGGTCAATCACATGTGGGTCCGCTGAGATGCCGCTGGCCATCACGCGATATGCATTTGCAAGTTCGAGCAAAGAAACTTCGGATGCTCCAAGGGCCGTGCTTGCGTACGGCTCCAACTTCGCGTGAATCCCCAGATCACGCGCTGTCTTCAAGACGGAATCCATCCCGATCTGCTCGGCAATCCAAACGGTGGCCGCGTTTCTTGATTCTGCGAGCGCCTGCCGCACTGGGATCATCCCTTTGAATTCGCCGTCGAAGTTCGAGATCCATTTGAGAGGACGATTCGTGGTGGTATCCACCGAGATAGGTTCGTCGGGCACGAGGGTGTCGAGATCGAATGTGCCTCGATGGAAAGCCGCGAGGTACACAATGGGCTTCATGGTTGAACCGGGTTGCCGTAGCGACTGCGTGACGCGGTTGTAGTCGCTGTACCGGTTGTTATGGCCCTTGAAGACCTCCCGCCCTCCCGATTCCGCGAGAATGGCGGAATCGCTGTTCCGCAAAACAACCACCGATCCCTGAATCAGCCCCGTGCTGCGAGGGTGCCGTTCCTCATAAAGTCTTAAGCCGTCTGCCAGCCCGGTGTTCGTAATGCGCTGGATGCGACTGTCGATCGTCGAATAAACCTGGATATGCCCTTCCATGAGCTGGCCAATACCGAGATCGGGGCTGGCTGCGGCTCCGAGTTGGACCCTAAGTGCCTTGAGTTCTTCGAGAACATTTTCTGCCGCCGCGGGCGCTTCGGTGGGTTCGGCGACATGAACGGCTAGCCGAATCGGCGCTTGCTGGAAGCGATGCGCGGCCTCTTCGGAAAGAAAGTGATTCTCGGCCATCAGGGCCAATATCTGGTTCCGTCTGCGCAGCGGTTTCTGAACATCTGCCCCGGTGGGAGCGTATTCGCCGGGAGATTTGGTGATGCCGGCGAGCAGTGCAGCGTCGTCCGCGTCTTCCGCGGAAAACGACTCAATCGATTTGCCGAAATAATATTGCGATGCAGCCGCGAAACCGTAGCGGCCATTTCCCAAATAGATGAAACTCGCGTAGCGCGCAAACAGCTCTTCTTTAGCTTTCTGCTTGGACCCATAGCGCTCCCGCATCTCTCTCTCAATCCACAGTGAGAGGCGTATCTCCTCCACCTTTCGCAAGAGCTTGTTTGTAGAGGGGACTCCGAGGAAACACTCTAGTAAGCGCGGGACGAGGCCGTAGTGTTCCGGCTTGCTGGAGTTTTCTGTGCTGGTAAGTTTCTGCAGGAAGTAGCCGCGCACGAGTTGCTGAGTGATCGTCGATCCGCCTTGCGGAAACATCAGCGCCCCATGCTCGGGATCCGCACTCTTTGAGCCTTTGACGTGAGCGAGCATGGCCCGAATGTTCGTCTTGGCCAAAACGCGCAGGAACACGGAATAATCCACTCCCGAGTGCCTGAAAAAGTTTTCATCTTCCGCCGAGAGTATTGCCTCCCGTACGACTGCAGGAATGTCTTTGTACTGGATGACCTGCCGTCGTTCTCGGGCCAGTTCAAACAGGACTTGACCGTTCGCATCGTAAACGTGGCCTGTGGTGGGAGGCTCGAAACGAAAGAAGGCTTCCGGATCGGGCAAATTCGTGCGGTTGAAGCTGATGTAAAAGATCGCGAGTATCGCAAGCAGTACCGGGAAAGCGGCAGCAATGCCCGCAATCAGGAAAAGTCGCCGTGCCCGGCGTGTACTCCACGCGGCCTTAAGCGTCCGGAGAAAGCCTCGAAGAAACTCTACAACGGTTGAGTGTGTGTTCTGCAAACGAGCTATACATTCAAGGTGCGCATTCCTTACTTACGCACAGCTTTTGCGCACCTTCCCAAGAGTCAAATTCTCGGACACACCACTCTGGCAGGAAGAGCGCAAAAAATCTGTTCGAAATGGTTCACATTCCGAAATTCACGGCAACACAGTTTTTACGAAATCAAGCAGTGGTAAGAGGCTTCACCGGTCTGATCCAGCGGTACAGGGTGATCCCGCTCGGCTCAAACGGCCTCGTATGGAATAGCACTTCTCTCACGAGGAGGGAGGGCCATCCGCTGATCCTGGTCGAGGGGTAGTGACCTGGGCGATGGCCCTCGCATCATTGGGGCACGACCTAACTGAAGCTCCGGATGACGAATCCACGTCCAACAAGGACGCCCCAACAGGTCTTCAGGTCCTGCTATGCGCTCGTCCCGCTCTCTTCCGAACCAAATTCGTAGAACGGCGAGGGGATGAAAAGAACTCGGCCCAGCCCTTGCTTTCCGGTCCCTGACATTTTCCCCTCGCCGTTTATGCAGGCATCCTACAATCATCTTCAATAGATGTCTGTTCAATTCTGTACACTATTGTTTTGTGCGGCCGCCTATCTTGGGCAGCACGCCAAGAATGCAAGCAGAGCCTCCACAACTACTGTTTTCGGAGGATCAGCAGGCTAAGAACGCGCACACTTGTTTCGGATCGTTCTGCCTTCACGGAGTGGCGATTTTCCTCTCACCTCTCCTGATGTCCTTTTTCGGACATCTTCGGGGAACGGTTGCCCGTACAGTGCGAGGAGGGGAATTATGCGAAAAAAATCACCGACTAAGTGGCTGATACTGGCAGCACTTCTAGCCGTTCCTGTAATGGCCCTGTCGCAGGCCGGGGATAATGACCGGACGCTCGTCTTTAGTGGCCAGCCCGGACAAATTCCTATCGTAGAGATACAAGGCCGATCCTACGTGGAGCTTGAGGCACTGGCACGGCTGACGCACGGTTCCCTTACCTTCAACGGGTCCCAGACCACCTTGACGCTGCCAGCTTCCGCCAAGAATACGGTAACAACGGTCTCCGGGGATAAGTCCGAATTTTCCAAGGACTTCTTGCAGGCAGGCATCGAAGAAATGGCCAACATCCGCGAATGGCGAATTGCGCTCACAAATGCGGTGCAAAATGGGTTCCCAGTGGGCGATGACTGGATAGCGGTTTTCCGGGGGCCCGCCATTAGGAACCTGCGATTGGCAGCGGTGTCTGCTTCCACGGATTCCGATCGAAAAGCCTATCAGTTGCTTTCGAACGAGTTTGACAACATGAAGAAGCTGAGTGATCAATTCGTTGCGGCGCACACGTCGATGAATTACACCCCCACGGATTCATTGAAGAATAATCCATTAGATCAGCAGATCCTGACCTGCGCGCGGTCTCTGGCGGCGATGGCGGCCAGTGGGCAGTTTGTGGATGACGGGTCTTGTCATTGAGTGCGGCTGAAATCAGCTCTCAAGACGAAAAGCTTGTTTCGTAGTACGAAAAATCGCTTTTCGCACTGCACGCATTACGGGCGATTTGTCCAGACAGCGATTTTCCACGCAGGGAACGCCCGCTCATGCGGGATCGGCATTCACATCCTCAAGGCCCAAATGGCTGCGTCTCCGGGAATTCACTTCGGGTTGGCGGCGCTGGTTTGTGCTGGAGTCTCGGTGTCAGGCGGATAGACGATAATCTCGACGGTGCCCCAGCCCGAATCGGGAGTCACGTTCTTTCCTTTGCCGAGTCCCAGGGTCTTGAGTTCCGCATCGTCAAAGGAGAAATTGTTAACGAGGTAGTCTCGCACCACCATGGCCCGGGCTTGCGTGAGGACCAAATCCTTGGCTTCGTCGCCCGTACCGCCCGTTGAAACAACGACCACGGCCACGCCAAACTCGGTGTCCGCCAGAAACTCCCCGGCAGCGCGCAATGATTTCTGGTTCTTGGGTTCGGCGGTGTCCTCTTTGTCGAAAAGCTGCTTGGAGTTGAAAGTGAATGTTTTCAGAGGTGTCGTCTGCGGAAGAGCGAGTATAGCATTTTGCGCCAGGTCCGCCGAATCTTCATAGCCACGTTTCTTGAAGAACCCGCGCACTAGGAAATTATGTTTCAACGCTTCCATGTCTTCCTGGAAAGCCGTCACTCCCGCTTCGGCATGAGTGACCGTGTCGTGTAACCCTGCGGTCGTCTGGTCCAGCCGGGTATAGAGTTGCTTATCATTCACCAGGGCCCCGATGGTTCCCTGACCGTCATTAATCTTGATAGTGATGGCGCTCACATTGGCCGACGCCACCTTGATGCTCTTCATCGCTTCCTCGCTCGTGTCCATAATCCCGTCGGCTTTCTTCATCAGGTCCGCGAGGACCAGCGGCGGCTGGCTGGCGATTGTATCGCCATCCTTTACATTCAACGCCTCGGGGGATCCGAACGAGATGGCCACATATTCATTTCCAAGCAGGCCTTCCGTCTCGATCGACGCCACGGAGTCTTGCTTGACGATCTCGTGCGTCGATCGCTGCAGATCCATCAGCACCGTCACCTTGTCGGTAGGTTTGCTTGGCAAGTCGATCTCGCGGACGGTGCCGGTATGCACACCCGCAATCCGCACTTCCGCGCCTGCATCGAGGCCTACGACCGTTGCGAACTGCGCCTTCAATCGATACGTTGGACTGAACAAGTACTGCTTGCTGCCAATGATGAAGACTCCCGCCGCGAGAATCGCCAGCGTCAGGATGATAAATGCTCCCAGCCTCGCCGCCCTCGACATATTGGCTCCTATGAATCCCGCTTCATGAATTCCCTGACAAATTTGTTATCGCTCTTTTCAAGATCCTGGAAGCTGCCTTCTATAAGCACACTGCCTTCGTGGAGGAGCGCAATGCGATCCGCGATGGTTTTTGCGCTTTCCAAGTCATGCGTAACCACGATCGATGCCATGTGATGTTGTTCTTGCAGCTTGAGAATCAGCTCATCGATCTCGCCCGAGGTGATGGGATCGAGTCCTGCCGTGGGTTCATCGAGCAAGAGAACGCCGGGCTTGAGAGCCAGGGCGCGGGCCAGGCCCACGCGTTTTTGCATGCCCCCGGAAATATCGCTGGGCATTTTCTCTAGATCGCTTTCCATGCCAACGCTGCTAAGCAGCTCCTTGACGCGATCCGCGCGTTCCGATTTCGTCATTTGCGAGTGCCGTTTCAACGGGAACGCGACGTTTTGCCCAACGGTCAGGGAGTCATACAGGGCCGCGTTTTGAAATAAGAAACCCATTTTTTTTCTGATCTTGTTCAACTCTCGCAGACCGAGGCTGGTGATCTCCTGCTCGTGGACGCGAATGGATCCCGAATCCGGCTTCTGCAGGCCGACGATCAGCTTGAGCAGGACGCTCTTGCCGGTGCCGCTGCGCCCGAGAATCGCCAGAGTGTCTCCACTTTTCACCGTCAAGTTAATCCCGTCCAACACGATCTGGCTCCCAAAGGATTTGTTCAAGCCTCGCAGAACCACTGCTGGCCCCTCGTCCTTGCGGCTGGAACTCTCGAGCGCCAGTGCAGCAGAGCTTTCCTCGGAACCAGCCAAGACCGCCTGTTCGGTAGGCGTCATGGAAAGAACACCAGGATTAATTTCACCAAAACGACATCGGCCAGAATGACGAAGAGCGAGGACAAGACAACCGAGCTGGTAGCGGAAAGCCCTACCCCGGCGGTGCCACCTTTGGTGCGCATCCCTTGGAAGCAGCCAATCATTCCGATAATCAGGCCGAAGACGGCGGTGCGCAGGGTTGGCGCGAGAAAGTCGCTGAAACTCATGCCACCGAACCCTTGATGGATGAATTTTTGCATGGAAATCGGGTCGGCCAAGGTATCCGCGACCCACCCGAAGATCACGCCGCAGAAATCAGCTGCGAGAGTCAGCAGCGGCAGCATCAGGATGCAAGCCACAATGCGCGTGAAAGCCAAGTACTTGTACGGATTGACTCCCGAGGCCTCGATGGCATCTATTTGCTCTGTTACCTTCATCGAACCCAATTCCGCGCCGATGCCGGCTCCGACCCTGCCGCTTACAACCAACCCGGTCACGATCGGACCAGTTTCGTGGATGATGGAGAACACCAGTGCGGCGGGAAGCATGGATTTCGCTCCGAATCGAACCAGGCTAGCGCGGCTTTCCAAAGAAAGCACGGCGCCGATTGCCGCACCCGCCAGCGCAACCAGAGGCAGCGACTTCGAGCCTATTTCGTCGAGCTGTCGCATCAGCTCACGGCCTTCAAAGGGCCGCCGGACCGCTGCCCTCATCACCTGCCATGCAAAAAATCCGATCTCCCCGAACCACTCAAGGAAGCCGTTGAACGGACTCCACACGGAAGCGAGCGTGGCTCGCGTCAGCGACGGCGCCTTCGGCACCTCGTTGCTGATCAAACGATGAGGAATGCTGGCGTTATGACTCACGATTTGCGCTCAGTGACTCGGACTGCTTCCTGCGTCAGTACCGGAAGATTCCGGGCGGTGAAGATGGCTAAACAGCGTGTGCGGTCCTCCATAAAGGAACTCAAGCGCGACGTTTTCGGCAGCGAACGCAAGCAGGGTATAGTTGCCCATTCGCAGCGCATCTTTGGCGCCGTAGCGTTCCGGATACCAAGCGTACACAGCCGTCATGGTGCCGGCATAAGGCGCAACGAGTGCCGGGAATGACAGCCTTCGCTCGCCGTCCTCTCCATGCCGAGCCGTCACCGTCGAAATCAGCGCATGACGCATCCGCCGGAATACTCCTTTGCATTCGCAGCGGTAGTAAACCGTGTCTTCCCGAAAAGCTTCCGCCAAGGCATAGCGCGTTGTCGTTGTTATTGCCGCGATGCCAAGATCGGATCCGAAACGCTGCCCGTACGCTTCTGCGCCCTGCCCCCACTCAGGCGGCGTTTTGTCTGCTTGATTGATGCCCGCTATCAAAGCGGCTCCGACGATTGGATAAGGGCCGAATGCATCAAACACGTAGGTCCGCAGCTTCATTTTCTCCGTCGGACGCACATACATCAGATCCAGATGCGGGCGTGTTGAACTCGAGTAGGGAGATACGGTGTCGCTGGCTGAATAACCTGCTACGTCGGCGGACTGCGCTTTACACGCGGAGGCAAGCGCTGCCAGCAAGGAGATGGCCATCAAGAAAGGGGTGATCCGAATCCTCTTCATCTCAAATTCTCCTTATCCTGGATTTTCGACTTGCGCTCGAAACTGACTGTAGCGATGAGCTTGAAAGAAGGGGGACATAGCTCATAGTTAGAGATATCACTCCAGGGATTCGGATGTCTGTTCCGAAGAGCACACATGCCACTCGGCATCTTCGCGTTCGTTGTCCTCCATAAGGCACTCAGGAATCGAGGCGCGCGAAATCTTGGGGGCACCTTTCGTCTTGTGCAAGTTTTGTGACTTTGGTCTTCATAAAGGTTTCCGCCCAACTCTCGATCAAGCCCACCAAACGCGGCCCCAAGGGAGCGGAAGGATTCCAATCGCGGGGAGACGTCTGTTAATCCAACTACGGATGGGAGGCTGGTTCCCGGAAGTAATTAACGGTTGACACCCTTGGGGAACGGTTTGTAGTCTGCGGTACTCGTGGCCCTGGGAAGGACTGCTGCTCGATGCGTAAGCCGATCCACCATGCCAGCCTGAAATTCGACTCCAGTCCGCACCACGCGATTTGTGGGTACGGAATGAGCGAAATATCGAAGAGCAGCAACGGCCAGTGCAAACCATGAAATCCGTGCCTCCGAATTCATCGAGCCAGACCATCGCATCGAGCGATAGGGATTTACTGGCCGAGAATCAAATTCTTTCGGCAGTCGAGGATGTGCTCGCGGGCACACCATTCATTGATATTCACACGCATCTGTATCCTCCCTCATTCGGCAAGCTCGGGTTGTGGGGCATCGACGAGCTGCTTACCTACCATTACCTTGAAGCTGAATTGTTTCGCTCGTCGAAGATCAAGCCGGACCAATATTGGGCGCTTACGAAACGCGAACAAGCCGACGCCATCTGGCGCGCCCTCTTCGTGGAAAACACCCCGATTTCCGAAGCCACCCGCGGCGTAATCGCCGTGCTGAAAGCTTTCCAATTGTCCACCGACCGGCCGGACTTGTCCGAAGCGAGAGACTTCTTTAAATCGCAAACTATCGATGCGCACATCCAAAAAGTGCTGAAAATGGCGGGCGTAAGCCTGGTGGTGATGACGAACGATCCTCTCGATCCGCAGGAAGGCCCGCTCTGGCGGAACGGAGTGGCGAGCCACACACAGTTTCGCGCCGTACTGCGGCTCGATCGTATTTTGTGCGCGTGGCCCGCGCACTGGCAAATGTTGGCAGGCCAGGCCTATCGCGTCGACGAACAAATCACGGGGAAATCAGCGGCGGAAGTGCGCCGTTTCTTGCTCGATTGGCACGCGCGCATGCAGCCGGTGTACATGGCGGTGTCGCTAACGGATACCTTCGCTTATCCGCAAGAAACGCCCGGCAACCGATTGCTGAAAGAAGCCGTGCTTCCCGCCTGCCGCGAATTGGGAATTCCACTTTCGTTGATGATTGGCGTCCGCAGGCAAGTGAATCCGGCGATTCGCCTGGCGGGAGACGCCGTAGGCAAGTCAGACCTGAGAGCGTTGGAAAATCTGTGCCGCGAATTTCCGGACAACCGCTTTCTGGTGAGCGTGCTGAGCCGGGAGAATCAACACGAACTCTGCGTTTATGCCAGGAAGTTCAACAACTTGATGCCTTTCGGCTGCTGGTGGTTCATGAACAATCCCTCGATTGTAGAGGAGATCACGCGCGAGCGCATCGAGATGCTGGGCACGAGCTTTATCCCGCAGCATTCCGATGCCCGCGTGCTCGAGCAAGTGATCTACAAATGGAATAACACGCGCAGGACAATGTCGCGCATCCTCGCGGAATCGTACCGCCTTCTCGCCGCCGACGGCCGCGGCGTGACGCGCGGCGACATCCAGCGCGATGTGAACCGCCTTTTTCGCGGGAATGCGGAAGCTTGGACGAGCCCACTCGCTTCCGCCTCTCCTTCGCCCACGCGAACGTAACGCCCGCGCCATCCTTTCGAAAAATCGACTCCGAGCAGCGAGCTCCTTGCCCGAGACAAAGTTGTTCATGCGAATCGGGTTTCTGATTCTGACGGAAAGTTGCTTGTTGCAGGCGCCACCTGAATGCAGCGCCGGTGTCACCATCGATAAGGACGATGTGGATGGCCGTGCAGCTGTTTGTCTCAGTGGTATGCCGCAACGAACTCTCTGTACGCGGCTTCGGTGGCTTCCGGCGTAAGAATCGCCGATGAAATCAAAATGCGATAGCGGAAAGTCACGCTGGCATGAGGCGCCAGAGAAAAATTCAACTCTTCTTTGCCATTGCTGAAGACTTTCTCGCCGAGCGGATTGGCGGCGAAAAGTCCATAGCCGCGAGCGTGCCAATATGTCGGGAAACCAGGATTTTCGGGATGGTCGAGAATCGTGATGGTCACCGGCTCGTCGCCGACCATCCCGCTAAGATTGCACCAGCGGCCGCGCGTTCCCCAGGCGGCATCGCCTTTTTTCCCTTCGCTGGTGAGATAGGTTCCGTTGACTCCAGTGTTGTCCAGTTTGGCGACGGTCGTGGGGTGGCCGGTCGCGTCCATATAGACCTCGGGC
The DNA here is from genome assembly GCA_963715795.1 of uncultured Acidobacteriota bacterium. Lineage (GTDB taxonomy): Bacteria > Acidobacteriota > Terriglobia > Acidiferrales > UBA7541 > Acidiferrum. The sequence continues at coordinate 1,004,382 of OY970275.1, forward strand.
TTGTCGGAAGGAATTTCGAGCGCGCGAATGACGCGCAGGCCAAGTAAGCCGTCTTTTGCATCCGGGAAAGAAACTTTTTCATCGAGCGCGGTCAGAATAGCGATGCGGTCGACGCTTCGAAAGTTGGGCCCGCCGCGAAAGACGAAATGGGTGTGTTCGTGGAGCAAAACTTTTTTGGCAAACGTAACCCAGTCGGTCGCGACGTCGAGCTCACCCTCTTGCGCGCCGCTTTTCGCGGAAAGAATGGCGCGCTGCAGGATGGTTCCCATTTTCGGTGCCCGATCCGGCTTGATGGCGTCCGAATTATTCCAAAAATCGATGCCATTCACGTCTTCGTAGTTGAACCAGAGGCCGGCGTGGTGCGGATGATCCACGCGCTCACCCGGACGAGGCTCAAGCGGATAGCCACGCGTGATGATGGTGCCTCTCGCGGTTCGCAACGGATAGAGAACCGGCTTCTTGAGCGTAGTAGGCCAAATGTACGATGTGAAAGGTTTTCCACCGATCGTAATATCGACGCGTCGCACTTGTTCATGGACGACGACGGAGACGCGGCTCGATGGTTGAGCTCCGGTCGAGACGAGCGATGTCAGAAACAGAGTCACGGCGACGAGTATAAAGGACGCTCCGGCGATCGGCATGCGCATGGTTGCCTGATACCTCCCACCACGAACTACGCCCAAATGGTAAGCCAAGACCGGCCATTTTGGTGTTGAGACTTACCAAAAGAATCGTTACTCCGTTGCGCAAACTATCGACGCCAGAGCAGGTCCTTGGTCATGCGAATGGAGTTAAACTCGAATAAGTGAGGTTGTTGATGATCGGGGAAGCTGCATGATCCAGGGTAGAGGTCGCTCAAGGCCGCGTCGCCTTCCGTTCCTTCTTTTAATCTGTTTTCTGCTGTTTTCGTTAAATCTCGGCCAGAGTGCCCGTGCTCAAACCGCGCCGCCGTCGTCGAGGCACACGGCAGACGACGTTGTGATGCTATCGCTCGAGGCAATCAACCCGCGCGTGGAGCTTGGACAGCATGTGCGCGAAGGCCTGCTGGGCGATTCCGACGCAGAACTCGAAGTCGAAAAACATCTGCTCGCCATCCAGATGAATATCGTCCGCGAGACGGCGAAATTCGGGCCGGTTTTGCTGCTGGCTCCCGATGAAGCCACGAAAAACGCTTTATCTCAGCGCTGCAACGAATTTCAAATCTGCGAGCTGCTCAAGAACGATCGGGTGCGGTTGAAAGTCGTGATGCATGACGGCCTATGGATCCGCGATTTCGGCCCGCAGATCGAAGCCGCCGGAAATTCCGCTCACGTCGTGCACTGGCGGTATTTCGATCTGCGATTGGAAGAGGCCAAGCAGGAAAAACTCCAGGAATTGGAGACCGCCCGGCTACAGTTGCTTGCAGCCCGGCAAGAGCAAGATCAGCCGGACGCGTTGCATCAGCAGCTGACGCCGGAAGCACGCAAAGCCGCGGACTCCACCATTGACGCTAAACTGTATGTCCTCCGCGAGTATACCGATCTGCTCAAGGAAACCTCTCCTCAACGAACCAACGATCAGAATTCGGCTTACGACATCGCGGACGCCGTTCTGGCAACTCCCGATTTCGATTACACAAGTTCTCCGGTTGCGCTCGACGGCGGAAATCTCTTCAAGCTCGACGATGGCCGCTGTCTGACAACGCGAGTGCTGCTTTCCCGCAACAAAGATCAAAACTTCAACCTCGATCAGGAACTCGAAAAATCTGGCGGCTGCAAGGAAGTCACTTACCTGGAACCGCTGCCCGGCGACGTGATCGAGCACATCGATATGTTTGCTCTCCCGGTTGGTGGCAAACGCATCCTGCTGGCTTCGTACGATCTCTCGAATCCATTCGCCTCGGAGTATTGGAGCAAATTGAGCGACGCGGAACGCGACCTGGCGATGAACGCAGGTCTCGCGATGGAAGCAGACGCAGAACAGCTAACGCGCTTGGGCTACGAGGTGGTGAACGTGCCCTCGCCCTTTCCAAGAATTCCCGCAAACGGCCATACCTATTATCCCAGCGTGCTAAATGCGCTGGTGAGAACGAGCACGGACGGATTCAAAGAGATTCTTGTCCCGTCGTACAAGGACTATGAGACCGACGTGCAAGCCGCAGCTTTGAAAGAAATTGGGCGGGCGTTTGGCCCCAAAACCGAAATTGTGAACATCGAAGCGACGGCAGCGGCGAAGGCGCAAGGCGCAATCCATTGCTTGACGTTGACGGCGGCGCTGCAATTATCGATCTTCGGCGACTCCGCCGACGTCGCGCGGCGCACCGCAGCTCTGGCCCGTAAAGAGCAGCTGGACCGCAACGTCGCGAATGAAATCGCTTCCCAGATTCCGGCCACTGGGCTACAGGGAACCTGGGCGGTGCTTCCCACGGATGGTGGATCGGGCGGAGCGCCGCAGGGACCACACCCGCAAAGAATTTTCTTCAGTGCGAATGAATTTCAGAGAGGTGCGTTCGGCCAATTGGAATCGAAGGGAAAGTACACGATCGACAAAAGGGAGCTTGCTTCCTGGAGCTTGCATTTCGTGTTTCCAGACAAAAATGTTTCGCCTGCCATCGTGCAATGGCTCAGCAGGGACGAAGTAAAGCTGACGCTCGAGAGCGATGGAAGCACAATGCTCTTAAGGCGAATTGATTCCGCCCAGATATCTCCGTTCGAGCCACAGCCGCGGCGTTCCCCGCAGTAAAAGCCAAGTACACCGAAGATGGGCTCAAGGGTCACGTAAGCCGCAGAAAATTGTGCGGAGCAGTTCAAAACAGATTGCCGGAAACCAGCTGGGCCACGCGCTCGATCGCCGAGTCGGAGTGACTCGACTCGGCACTGGCAGGTTGCTGTTCGGCAGGGGTAATGCTTACCGTGAAATAGATCCCGCGCACGCGGCTGACGATCATTTGCGTCGACTCCTGGGACGACTGCCGCACCGTGCACTCCACCGCTTCATTGCCGATTCCTTTTACGCCAGGGCTTCCTGCGGGACAAGAGGGCAGAGGCTTTTTTTGAACCACAATCTTCAACGTTTCTTTGGGAGTTCCTTGCTCGCGCGAAAAAGTGCAAGAACCCTCTCCGGATTCGGAAACCTGAACGGTGGCAGAAACGCTTCCTCCGAGAGCAGCCTCCGCGCTGCCTTGATTGAGCCAAGGGCAATTCTTGGCCGTTGTGGCTGAGGCAGGCAAAGGAAACGCAAACAAAGACCCAAACAAAAACATCAGCGCAGACATTCGCAAGGGACGTCAGCCTTTTGCCTTCGCCGGGATCAACGGATCCGATTTCAGGATTTTGCCGCCTTCTTCCACGACATAGAGGCGATTCACGTCGAGATTCTTGAGCTGATCCACCTGTCCGCTGAGCCAGCGAATTTCGAGCAAATCCACTTTGTCGGCTTGTTCCAGACCAAAGTGCATTCTTAAATCATTCTGCGAAAAATAGCTGCCGCCGCTGCGGAGTTCGTCCATCTGGACGAGCGGTTCGGCTGCATCGGGATCTGTCTTGGCTGTGACAATGATGCGGCTTCCGATTCCGGAACGGTTGGACTTTACGCCGCGCAACTTGATCTTGATCCAGTTGCGGTGCAGCGAGGAGTCGCAACGAAGCAGTTGCGGCGTGGAATTGATGCAGTTGACGACGACATCGATATCGCCATCGTTGTCGTAATCGCCAAACGCGCAGCCTCGCGCCGGCGCTTCTTCCATGATGCCGGGGCCTGCTTTGTCGGTCACCTCTTCAAATCGCCCGTTCCGAAGATTGCGATAGAGATATTTGTGCTCGGCATATTTAAGGTCAGCCTTGGACTTATCGACTTCAGGATAAACGTGCCCGTTGGACATGAGAATGTCGAGCCAGCCGTCGTTGTCCATATCGAAGAAACCGACGCCCCAGCCGAGCAAACGCGTGTTGACGCCAATGCCGCTGGGGTAGGTGCGGTCCAGAAAGGTAGCGTCGCCGATGTTGGTATAGAGAGAATCGGTGTCGCCGGCGAAGTTGGTTTTAACGATGTCGAACTTGCCGTCGCGATTGTAGTCGCCGATGGAAACGCCCATGCCCGCTTGCGGTTTGCCTTCCGGAGAAAGGGAAGCGGCGGATTCTATTCCAATATCGCGGAAGGTGCCATCGTGCTGGTTGAGATAGAGCGTCGCGGGAGCGGAGTCGTTCGCGACGTAAATGTCGGGCCAGCCATCGTTATCGAGATCGGAGGCGGCGACGCTGAGACCGTACGTACCGATAGCCGTCCACATGCCGGATTTTTGGCTGACGTCGCTGAAGGTTCCGTCGCCGTTATTGTGGTACAAAATATTCTTTCCGCCGGGCAGGCCGGGCGGCCCGCAAGCGACGAGGATACCTTTGTAAGTGCAAGGGCCATCTTCGGGCAAGGGCGCCGTTTTCAAATCGAAGTCCACATAATTGGCGACGAACAGATCGAGGTGGCCATCGCGGTCGTAGTCGATGAAAGTACATCCAGTGTTCCAGCGTATTTTCGGGCCAGGCTGAAGAAGACCGGACTTCTCGGTCATGTCCGTGAAGGTTCCATCGCCGTTGTTGCGGTAAAGTGCATTCTGGCCATAGTAAGTCACGAAGAGATCGTCGTGGCCGTCGTTGTTGTAGTCGCCCACGCAGCAGGCTTGTCCCCAGCCCGTGCGATGTTCGAGGCCTGAGCCGAGGGTTACGTCAGTGAATGTGCCGTCGCGATTGTTTTTGAACAGATGGCAGTATGGCTCGTGACCTTTGGGAAAACCATCGAGGCGCCAGCCGTTTACGAAAAATAGATCCATCCAGCCGTCATCGTCATAGTCATAAAAAGCGAGGCCGCAGCCGGTGGTCTCCAGAAGATATTTGTTTTTGAATTGGCCGCCGTAGATGTTTGAGAAGCCGATGCCGGAATCCTTCAACACATCCACGAAGCTGACGCCGAGAGGCGTGCCTTCGATCGGCGATTTGGGTCCCGGCGGAGGCGGGATCGGCCGCGCATCATAGACGCGCTCGTGCGGACCAATTTTGGGGCGCTGGTCCGGCGTCTGCTGTTGAAAAGGGGCGGCCAGAGCGACGAGGTCCGCAAACGGAAGAACCAACGCGGTTTTGCTCAGCGAATGAATGAAATGTCGGCGATACACTGTGCTTCCTTCCCCGGGTTCAGCGTTGTCCAGCCAAGCCACCGGCGGCGTGCGGAATGTCCGTGTGGATGTGCCACGGAACACTTTCGATCGAGATTTCGGGATGCTGACGCAAATATTCGAGCGAGTACGTGGGCGCGCCAGGATCGACGTACTTGATGGCGTACTGCGCAGCCTCCAGGGCGGCCTGCTGCTTCATGCCCATGCGGCGATAGAGAACCGCGAGATTATAGTGCGCCGTCAAGTCGTCCGGATCGATCACCTGCAGCGCTTTGAATTGTTTCATGGCGTCTTCCACGCGGTCCTGCTGATAATAGGAGATGCCGAGCTCGCGACGGGCATCGCGGCATTTCGGATACTGTTCGACTACTTTTTGCAGATCGGCGACTTCGGCATCAGAGTGTCTTGCCCTGCGCTCGACGAGAGCCATGTAATAGAGCGCGCGCGCATCGCCCGGCGCGAGGCTGAGCGCTTTCTCGAGCGGCGCTCGCGCATCTGCATATTTTTCCCATTCGATGTATGTCAGGCCGACATTGATGTAGCCGTCTTTGTAGTCGGGGCGCAAACGCACGACTTGCTCAAACGCATTCATGGCGTCGTCGTATTGCAGTTGATCCAGATAGCCAATGCCAAGATTATTCCAGCGCATCCACAAGGGGTTTTCGCTCGCCTGCGGGGCAGTTGGCTGGTTTTCGCCGATGGCCAGGACGCGGGTTTGCGAAGCCAATTCGACGAGCGGATACGCCGGGTGGTCTTTGCCGAAGACGTTGTTCAGATATGTTTGCCTCATGTGACGGTAATTGACGCGAGCCGTCATGGTGAGAGGCCCTTTGACGTTTGCAGGCACGAGGAACTCATAACGTACGAGCGCGGAACGGCCCGATTGAATCGTGTTGTCGTAGGCCACCGCGTGAATCTTAAACACTTCGTGATTGTCGACGAAGTTTCCTGTTGCACCGACGGGACGGTTCGTAAAACTATGCGCGCGCACATCCAAAGTGCCATCGGGGTTCAGGAAACCGCTTTTGTAAATCGTAAGGCCGTCGGCGCCGGTGACGGTGAATTCCACCCAAGCCTGGAACAGGTCGCGGACTTCGGGTACTAAAGAGTGGCCGATGCTTTTGTTCTGAATGACGACATCGGCTTCCACCACGTCGCTCGGCTTGAGCACGAAGGGAGCCGATCCTAGCGGAGCTATCAGTTTGTCGCTGCCAGCAATTTTCAGCGCGAAGATATCGACGTTCAAATAATTGCCGCTCTGAAGAAAGTCGATGGTCTTTTTCAACTGTTCGTCAAAACCATAGTAAAAAGGCACGGCGGTGTTGCCGGCCAGCCAGCGGTGAGAGGCGAACTTGCCCGCCTTCGCGCCATATTCGAGAAGCGTGACGGGTGCGCGCTTCATGTGGCAGCCCTGGCAGGTGGTTAAATCACTGGTGTAGAAGGTAAGCGGATTACGCTGCGAAAATTTCGAGTCTTGCCACTCGTCGTACGTGGCGAAGGCGCGAACCCATTTGTAGCCGTTCAAGGCTGGCGGAAGATTCGCCACATGGCAGGCGGAACAGAACTCGGGGGTGTGATAAAGGTCTTGCATGACGGCTTTCGAGTGGCGAGGAAGATTCCCGAGGATTTCCGCATACGGAACTTTGCCTGGGATGCGATTGCCGTGTTCATCGACGAGAACCGACGGCACGCCCATGACATAGCTGCCATTTCCCGCCGTGGAAGAAACTTTTTGAATGGAGTGGCAAGTCATGCAGGTCAGCCCATTTAGATCAAAGGACCTGTTTACCGTCGAGCCCGCCGTCAGCGCGCCGGTCAAAACGCCGACAGGATTGTGGCAACTATCGCAGTGGCGCGAAAACTCGATCCCTTTGGTTCGGATAAGGATGTTCACGCTGGTGCGATAGAAAGGAGCGCGAAAGGAGTTGGCATGCAGAGATTGGCGCCATTGCTTGTACGCTTCCTGATGGCAATGGCCACAGTATTCCGCGTCGGGGAAGGCGTCTGGCGGAAGAAAGCCGCCGCCTTCGACGGCGGCGTTACCGGGCATGGAAATGCTGCCCTTTGCGAAAGCGAAGTTGTAAGTCTGCTCAATCTGGTCGGTATAGCTATTTTGTGTTTGTGCGCTGAGCGGGCCAGAAGCTTGCGCTGCAACTGGGACAGGGGATTGCGCGCCAAGGGAGATCACTAAACCAAGGATGGACAGGCCCGCCAGCAAGACCAGAAGCAATCTTCGCTTTCCGTGAGACTTCATAGACGCTTCCCCGAGAAGGCCGAACCCCAGCGCTTTCCGTTGCTTTCCGACCTTTAGATCAATGCCAAACGTTTCGCCCTCTCGGTCCTGCTAGTAGCCTGTAGTTCGACTGCATCTGAAAGACATGACCATCTCGAATGATGCAGGGTGATGTACTTTGAAAACTCGATGCCGGGATCCCTAGACCTGCGTCACTTCGGATCCGGCAATTTTTTCAGATCGCTCGCTTTCTGTCTTTCTGCCGCGGCGTCAATCACGTTTCCTTGGCGCTCCAATGCGTTTGCCAGCCCGAGATGTGCTTCCACATAATTCGGGTCATAGCTGAGAGCGTCTTTGAACTGAATGATTGCGTCTTGCAGGCTACCACTCTTCAAAAGGGATAGTCCAGCATTCGTCGCCACTTGTGCGCGCTGCAGATTCATGTGCGCGCGCATCAAGTCCGCCGCTGTTTTGCGCTCGGCGGCAGCCTCGGCCGGGTGGTCTTGCTGTGCCAGCACGATAGCGAGCGTCAGGTGAGGATCCGCCTGATCGGGAAGCTGGCGAATGGCCTCGCGTAACGCTGCAGCGGCCTCCGGAAATTTGCCCATGGCGTTATAAACGCTGCCTAGTGTAGCCCAGCCCTCGCCATTTTCCGGACGGAGTTTCAACGAGGTGTTTAGTTCCTGGGCGGCATCGTCGTTTCGGCCCGTTTGCGTATAAATCATGCCCAAGGCATAGGAAGCTTCTGGCGCCGAGGGATCCAGCCGTTCGGCGGCCTGGAGCTCGGGAATCGCGGCGGAGGTATCGTCCTGCATCTTGAGGGCGATGCCGAGATTGTAGTGTAGCCGCGGATCATTCGGAGCGAGCTTGAGAGCCCCGCGCAACTCAGCGACGGCGTCGTCATACTGGCCGAGGGTAACGAAGGCTGCCGCGAGATCCTCATGGGCAGTCGTGCTGCCGGGAGAGAGAGACAGCGCGCGTTGAAGAAAGGGCACTGCGCTCTTCGCTTGCTGAGTTTGACAGAGGGCCAGACCGAGGTTCGTCAATGCCCCTGCATTTTTCGGTTCGGCGGAGACGACTTTCTGGAGGAGGGGGATGGCTTGCTGCACTTTTCCTGTGCGTTGATAGGCCAGGGCTAGCTGGTAGATTGTGGGAATCGACTTCGGAGAGAGTTCCAGAGCATGTTGCAGGACGGTGATGGCTTGATCGTCCTGGGTCCGGCGCGCCAGAGCTTTTGCGAGTTCGAGGGAGATGGTGAGGTTTTGCGGCGCGAGGCGATAGGCCTCATCGAGTTCGGAAAGCCCCGTTGGTTCGTTCTTTGTTTCAAGCGCGGTGCCGAGATGGAGGTGAGCGATCGCCAGGTTCGGCTCGAGCCGGATGGCTTCCTGGAATTGCTGCTCCGCTTTGGTCCAGTCGAGCTGCTCCGCGTAGAGAGTCCCGCATTCATCGTGTAGTTGCGCGTTGCGCGAGTCGGCTTCCACGGCGGCTAACATCTTGGCCGTGGCCGCTTTCCACTGCCGGGTGGCCGCCAGAGATCGCGCATAAGCAGCCAGAATCGATGGCGACAGGTCATGTCCTTGCGTCTGCGCGGATGCCTCGAGTTTGGCGAACTCCGAGATCGCTTTCGTGTCGTCCCCAATTTCGCCGAAGGCAAGCGCCAGATTTGTTCGCGCGTCGGTGTCATTTGGATTCAGCGCGAGGGCCTTCTCGAGTTCGGCAATGGCTTCCTTGGTGCGGCCCAAGCGGGCAAGAGTGAAACCGAGCATGAGGTGGCCCGGTTCCGCGGAAGGTGCGAAGCGGACAACTTGCTGAAAATTCTCGAGGGCGGCGTGAAGATCGTTGCGCGAAACAGCGGCAACGCCGGCGCGATAGTGTTCGGCTGCGGGATTTGCACCTGTGGCCTGTTCCTGTGCGCGGGCAAGGGAAACACAAGAGACTGTCAGCAGCGCCAGCCCTAAGATTTGTAGAAGGAGGCCCGGCTTTGGACGAATATTGACCAAGGAAGTTCCGAAGGCGGCATTGTAGCCCAAGGGAATTTCTTCAGGAACAGCAAAAAGGTCGGGCCGCGAAAGCATGATCCTCTCGGCAAGGCGGAGCTAAAGGCAGTGCCTCTGGTTCCGGCCCCTTTGCAGGGACAGCCCGAGTTGGATATGGCGGGCTAACAATGGCTAGGCCCCCCCCTGGTTTTTTGTAAGTGATGATTCTAAGGCACTTACGTTTCCTGTAAGTCGTTTAGAATGAACGGTTACAGGGGTGGGCTGTAAGCATTGATTCTAAAGGAGTTATTTGTGGGCCTGCGGACCGCTCTTACCGAACCGCGGGCTGCAGTGACGATTCCCGAGGCAGCTTCCTATCGACACGCTGCAGCACGCCGCAGAGGTGGTCGCGCTTACCTCGCGACAGAGGCCCGCTCAAAGGAAGGGGCAGGCTATCGGCCTCCCCGAGAGTGATTTCACCTGTTGTGCCACCAAAATTAAAACGCCAGCAAGTATGCTGGCGGTAGGGAGGTTCGGCGGAAGATTTCCTGATGAACACGGTACGCTGTTGTAACGCGGCCGTCAACAAAAATGTACGGAGAAATGAACGATCAAAAAGGAAGCACCGAGTGAACGAAAAGGACGGTGGATTTATGGCAATTCGGCATCGCATTGCGGAGTCCGCCCGGGCAGGATATTGGAAGCCTGTGAAACGGCGAGCGGGGGTAGGGTCCGAAGTTCGGCTGCGATTTCTCGACTCGATGATTGGAATAGGAGGCCGGATCTCGCGTAGATGGCTTGCGCTTTGAGGCAGAGGCTGGCTGGCGCTGCAGAGTCCGCAAAAGCGGGAGCAAGGCTCCCGCACTCCACATCAGGACAACGCCGGGGCGGGCGAACTCTTGACGATGCGGAAGGGGTCCTGTACCGTAAGGAAGTGGGTGTTGGAGTTCACCCGTAACCGCCCCTTTGGGCAGATGACTCCTACCAGGATGCTGTGCTTGGTGGGATGGTTTGGAAGCCTGAAAGTTCCCACCGCAAGGAATCCCGGAAGTAGATCACGAAGAGAGTGACTGCAGAGGACCTGTCTGCGACCGGTCGCTCAAACTGTGGGGACGGCATGACCTCCGGAGACCAGAACTCTCCCGCGAGCCTGAACGAGTTTCAGGCGCGGCGTTTGAAAGTAACCTGCCAATACATCGACAAGGTGGCGGGCGAAATTGAGGAGATCCTCAATTCCGCAGCGTCGAAAGCCGCCTTTCCCAAACTCATCCAAGACGTAACACCCGCGCAACGGCGGACGATTGAGGACTACCTTGCCCGCATTCGGGCGCAACTGGCACGCGTGCTGGACGGGCAGGGAATTGAGCGGCCGGAACCGTGGATTCCGGCGAGCCGGGCGGTGCACACCTCGCTGACCGTGATCGACATTGCTGTCGAGGAACTTCGGCCGAGCTATATGCGAGGCTACGGAGAACTGCCGACAGAGTTGGCGACGGAGCTGGAGGGAATTAGCGGTGAACTTCGCGGGTTGGTGGCGCGTGTGAACCAGTATTTGCTGCAAGGGGCGGGGCAGGACCTGAAAAACCGGTTGCAGCGACTCGAGCAGACTTCTTCCGAGCTGGAATTGCTGGCGAAGATCGAAAGGGTAGTAACGGAGCGGGGATTGGTGGAGTTTCGGGGTACGATAGCGGGAATTGTGGACCGCTTGGAAGACCAGAGTCTGGAAGTTGCGGTGTTCGGGAGAGTGAGCGCGGGGAAGTCGTCGCTGTTGAACGCCATTCTGGGGGAAGAGATTCTGCCGGTCGGAGTGACGCCGATAACGGCGGTGCCGACGCGGATTCGATTTGGAGTAACGGCGCGATTGACGGTTTGGTATGCGGAACGGCCGACGCAGATGTTGGAGATCAAACGGCTGATTGAGGTGGCGAGCGAGAAGGAGAACCCGCACAACGAAAAGCGAGTGACACGAATTGTTCTCGATTTGCCTTCGCCGCGGCTGCGCGCAGGGGTCACTTTGGTGGATACTCCGGGGCTAGGCTCGCTGGCGACGACCGGGGCTGCGGAGACGCTGGCGTATCTTCCGAAATGCGATCTGGGAGTGGTGCTCATTGACAGCGGATCGACGCTGACGATGGAAGACCTGCAGACGATGGAGACTTTGCGGGAGGCTGGCATTCCCGTCCAGGTTCTGCTTAGCAAGGCCGATCAATTGTCGGCCGAGGACAGAGAACGGATGAGGGTTTATGTAGGAACGCAGATCAGCCAGGAAGGGCACGGCGAGGTTCCGGTTTACGCGGTGAGCGCGACGCCTGGAGCGCGCGCGCTTCTGGAACGGTGGTTCGAAGCGGAAATTCAACCTTTGTTCGAACGAAGCCGGGAACTGAAAACGCTTTCCATCAGACGCAAGGTGGGAGCACTGCGTGAATCCGTTGTGGCGGCGCTTTCGCTGCGTGCACGCCGCAGCCAGGGCATTTCGGGAACAGACCGAGACAAGCTGCGCGAGGTGGAAGCGGGCTTACGCCGAGCAACCGGCCAAATGGCAGAGAAACGGACTCAATTGGAGAGGGAAATTGAGGGATTCTCGAGAGACAGCGACTGGCTGTTGGAACGAGCGGCGGACAGCCTCATGGAGGAGTGGGCGAAAGATGCGACCGCCGGCGCGGAACTGCTAGTCTGTGAGAGTATTTTGCGAAATGTGCATGAGCAAGTAAAGGTCTACCGCCAAGTGCTGGAAAGTTTGGCGCACGACCTGCATCAGGAGTTGACGCGAGCAGCAAAGGTGTTGCGTCTTCCGGAAGGTCCTTCGGAGGAAGAATTCACCGCGGCCATCCGGGCCATGCCGGTGTTTGATTTTGACGTGGGCGAACTGCGGATGCGGTGGCCGAAATGGAGCAGGGTTTTCGGCGGAGCGGTAAGGCGAGGAGTGCTGCGACACGCGGTGCGCTCGCGGCTTGAGAAGCGACTCGGTGAAAGACTGGGGATTTACTGCGGCCTCTATCGGGGCTGGACGGTATCGGTGTTGCAACAGCTCGAAAAGCGGTTTGCGTCGTTTGCGGACGCGTATCGCGCGCAGGCGGAGAGAGCGCAAGGCGGAACGGCAATGGGTTCTGAGGAAGAGATGGCGCTTTTGGATGATCTGCGGAGCTTGGGCGGTGTTGCTACAGACTGCGGGGCGAATCTTCCCGTGGTGTCGGCGGAGTAGGAGAAGATCGTGCACAGCGATTGCGTGCGAAATCTGAACGAGCGAGAGGGGCGATGGGCAAGTATCTGATGGTGGGATTGGGCGGGTTTTTGGGAGCAATCGCGCGCTTTTGGCTGGGCGGCTTGGTCAGCGCCAAGATGGGGACGCGGTTCCCGTATGGAACCTTTCTAATCAATTGCACGGGTTCCTTTCTTCTGGGATTTGTCATTACGCTGCTGGCGGAGCGGACGCACTGGAGCCCGAATTGGAGATATTTGATTCCAATCGGGTTCATCGGGGCGTACACCACGTTTTCCACGTTCGAGTATGAAACGTTTCGTGTGATACAAGACGGGGAGTTGCTGCTTGCCTTTTTGAACGTGGTGCTGAGCGTAGTGGTTGGATTTCTGGCGGTGTGGCTAGGCGTTGTGGCCGGGCGGTTAAGCGCGTGAGCGAGGCAAGAGATGTGCGGGAATATCGGGGCGCTCCGTGGCCGGCGGTGCATCGCCTGACGTGCGAGCGCGAAGGTAAAGGAGGGGAGGCGCCATGTTGAAAGCCGGGGCCGCGAAAAAGGTGATGATCCACGTGGGAGAAGATCATCAATATCACGGCCACTCGCTGTACTCGGCCATATTGGATTATTTGTTCTATCACAGGGTTTCGGGCGCGAACGTGACGCGCGGCATGGCGGGATTCGGCGCCGACCATCACATGCACAGCACGCGGATTCTGCGGCTGACGGAAAACCTGCCGATCAAGATTGAGTTCATCGAGAGCGCGGAGAAGGTCGAAGAGCTCTTGCCGAAATTACAGGAGATGGCGGGAACGGGGCTGATCGAAGTGCAGGACACGATGGTAGTGAAGCCGGCGGAGGTGGAGAAAAAAGCGGGAGACCGACCAGAGCAGCAGGCGCTGAAGCGGGAGGGCAGGGCGAAGTTGATGAGGATTTACGTGGGAGAAAACGACAAGTGGCACGAGAAGCCGCTGTACAAAGCAATTGTGGAATGCATGCGCGCTAACGACATCGCAGGCGTTACGGTATATCAGGGGATTCTGGGATACGGAGCAAACCGGCGAATCCTTAAAAGCTCGCCGATGGGATTGTCGCACGACCGCCCCATGATGCTTTCAGTGATCGACACGGAAGAAAAGCTGCGGCAAGTGATGCCGCTCCTGGATGAGATGGTGCAGCAGGGGCTGGTGGTGCTCTCGGACGTGGACGTGATCAAATACACGCACGATTACAAAGGAGAAGACCGGCGGAAGGAGCAGCGCGGATGAAGCTAGAGGGAAAAGCCAAACTGCTGCGCATCCATTTTGGCGAAGACGACAAATGGAAGGGGCAGCCGCTATACAAGGCGATTGTGGAGAAGTGCCGGGAAATGGATATTGCCGGCGCCACAGTTTATCGCGGGATCGAAGGCTACGGAGCCAGCACGCTGATTCGGCGCACGCATCTGTTTTCCATGTCGCGCGATGCGCCGCTGATGGTGAGCGTGGTGGATTCCGAGGAGAAGATACGGCAGCTGATACCGATTCTGGACGAAATGGTGGCTGAGGGACTGATGGCGATGTCGGACGTGGAAGTGATCAAGTACGTGCATCAGGAGGGGGAGCGCTCGTAGCTGGGGCGCGAGAAGAAAGCTTTGCGCGAGACGAAGCGGATTTGGTGAAATGCTACCGGGCGCGCATCGTGCTGAAGCTGGATCTTCACTCGACGGCTGGGCTGATGCCGTATGCGATTCGAAATAATTTCGTGCAGTCGTGAGAGCGCTGCCGTCATTTTCCAGCGAAGGATTTGCCTTTCGCAAACGAAGGGATGGCAGCCGATCGTATGCGCCGCTATTTAGGGTTTTGTTCCGAGCGAATCCGTTTGCCAGTAGCGATTGAAGCCGATGTAGTCAGAGGGAAGGTTTGCGAGAATAGTGCGCCTTAATTCAAGGATGTCTACGCTCCCCAGACTCTTGTAGAGAACTTTTCCGTCGGCGTCTATCAAAACGGTATAGGGAACGGCCGATTGCCATGTTGGATCGAAGGCCGCTTGCAGTGCCGCTGTGTCGTTCGAGGCGAACAGAATATTTTGGCTGGTGGCGTGCTTTTTTTCGAGCATTCTCAATACACCATTTTTTTCGTCCGGCATGTTGGTGGAGACGGTGACCAGTTCCAGGTCGCGGTCTTTGTACATTTGATAGGTGTCCTCGAGGTCCGAAAACTCGTCGATGCACGAGCCGCACCAGGTCGCCCAGAAGCTGACGAGGACCATGTGTTTGGAAGGATTGGTGCGAAGTGAGTGCAGATCCGCGGCCGTCGCCATTTGTAACGTCACGGGCTGTTCATCGATCTTTCGAAGCGCTTCGATGCGCCAGGCTTCCTTTTCTTTCCACTTGGTGGAGCAGCCGAAGACGTTCGTCTTTTTGACGGCAACCTCGCGATTCGCCAGCAGTGCGTCGATTGCAATGCGGGCGTCGTGGGTGGTCACCATTTCCTTGCGATAGCTATTGTCGATGCGGCCTTGGTAGCGCAGCTTCCGGTCTTTATCGAAAATGAAGACGTGCGGAGTGGCTTGCGGGCCGTAAGTGCGGGCGACCGATTGGGTTTCACCGTCGTAGAGATAGGGATAGTGGAGATGCTTATACGCAACGCGAATCTTCATTTCGTCAAGACTGTCGCTGAGATCAGAAGAGTCCAATTCGTCAATTCGAATGGCTTTGGGGTCGTTGGGCTGAATGGCCACGACGGCGACTCCGCGGTCGCGGTAATCTGTTTCCAATTGCTGGATTCGCTCTTCGTACATTTGCGCGATGGGACAGTGATCGCAGGTGAAGACCACGACCAGGATCGGGCTGGCAGCGTAATCAGCAAGGCTGTGGATTTTTCCGTCCACACCCGGCAGAGAGAAGTCCGGAGCCGGGGAACCTAATGCGAGAATTGGATGAGCGGTTTGCGCCGAAACCGAAAGTGTCATTAGAAATAAAAAAGCGATTCGCCACATTTATCTTTAGCCTCCATCCATAAATTAATGAATGAGCTGCATTACCTTCGGCGCAACGAGGAGTATGCTCATGGCGTTCCGGTTGCATTCGATGATGGCGCGCTTCTAGCTCCATCATTCGGCGTATCGAGTGATTGATTTGGGAGCGGACGCGGAGCCACATCGGCATTCACGAGGCCCATGGCCCATTTAATGGCTTCCACATACATCTCTTGCATCCTGGGATCGTCCCAATTTTGCTCGACATGGCCAAGGGTGGAATAGAAGACGCGGCCCTTTCCATACATTTTGGCCCAGGTTACGGCAAAATCGCCGTCCTTGCGGTGCACGCGCGGATTGTTGAGGTCGAGCTTGCTGGCATCCAGACGCATCAAGACGCGCACCTTGTCGCGAGAAAAATCCTTGATTTGGTAAATTTCGTCTCGGACAACGAAGGATTTTGGCCACTGCTGCATGCCGGGGAAGTCCGGATCTTCGACGATAATGGGCGCGTCGAAGGTGCCCCAGGGATGTTCGTCGTAGTATCCGCCGATCATCTCTCCGTATTCCGGCCAATCCGTGAAGGTGATCGCGGCGCTGTGCACGCCGATAAAACCTTTTCCGTCGTCGTGGACAAACGAAAGAAGCGCTGCCTTCTGTTCCGGATTCATTTCGAGATCGCCGCCGGTGTAGAAGAGGACGGCGTCAAAATCATTTAAGTTTTTGGCGTTGTACTCGAGCTTTTTCTTCGTGAGTACCTCGGTGTCCGTTCGAATGGTTGTATTCCACAGACCTCTCTCGCGGCCCAAACGCTCGAGGGTGGCCATGGCGTGTGAAACAGCTTCATGCCGGTAGCCTTTTTCCTCGCCGATGATCAAGAGGCGCTTAACTGGAGGCGCGACAGTTTGCGCCGCGCAGCAAGTGCTCCACGCCGTAAATAGTGTCAGTAGCACGATTCGAAGCATTTTCACCTGGTGACCTCCCACTCTTGTTGATTGTTCTTTGGCTTACGCGCTTCTAGTCTGAGGCCGATCTAACGACTACCCCAGCGATCTAAATGGCAAAACATTGCGCGCGCGCGAAACTAATTACGATTTCCGAGCCAAAGCAACGCCTGCGCGATTAGCTGGTTTTGCTTGGCATCAGAGTAAATCTTGTCGCCGTGGCCCATATTCATGTAACGCATTCTGTACTTAGTGTTCGTCCAGAAGACGGGAAGCTCAGCATCAAGATGGTAAGCAGCAGCGGCGCCAGGACGCTTCCAAGCCACTTTCGCGATCGCCAGGCTACCTCCATTTGTCCTCGCCCTCGACGATTGTGATGTAGCGGTCAATGGGAAGCTCCGCAAATCGCTGCGTTTCTACGCCCGGCTGCGGCCACTTTACTTCCAGCCAATCCAGCTTCTCGTGTTTGCCCAGTCCCAGGACGAGGCGCGGGTCGTGGGACGAAAGATAGCTACCGCCGCCGACTTTCACGCGCCTTCGCTTCAGGTCGCCGGCCTGATAGGTAACCGCGGCGCCGATTGCATCCGGATTGGATTTTTTTCCGATCAGGCGAAGCCCGATCCAGTGATTTTGTTTGCCAGCCATATTGCGCAGGAGAAGAGGAGCGCCATTGTTAATGGAAATCAGCACATCGAGGGCGCCATCGTTGTCGAAATCTCCAATTGCCAATCCTCGAGCCGACATTGGCGTCGAGAAAAGCGGACCGCTCTGTGCGCTGACGTCTTCAAACGATTTGCCGGTGCCGTGAAACAACCGCAGCGGTTCTTGGTAAGAGCTCTGCCCGTGCAAGGATTTGATCAGGTCGTCCGGATTGCCATTCGCAAGAAACAGGTCTAGGTCTCCGTCGTTGTCGTAGTCAAAAAACTTCAAGCCCCATCCGCTCATGAAATGCGTGGCTTTGGCAATTCCGGCGGGAATGGCCAAATCATCGAAGGTGCCGTCATGATTGTTGCGGTAAATCGCGAAATCCTCGAGGTCGATATTGGCGACGAACAGGTCTTCCCATCCGTCGTTATTGAAATCGGCGGCGTCGACTCCCATGCCGGAGCGCGGCCTGCCGCTGGTGCTATAAGCCACGCCCGCTTCTGTTCCGGTCTCCGTGAATTTTCCTTTACCGTCGTTCACAAACAGAAAATTCGAAACCGTGTCGTTACTGACGAAGAGGTCCATCCACCCATCCTTGTTGATATCCGCGGCCACAACGCCCCAGGCTTTTCCCGGGTGAGCAGAGATTCCGGAGGCTTGGGAGACGTCGGTGAACGTGCCATCGCCATTGTTGCGGAACAGCCAACTGGGCATGGGTTGATAGATTCGCGGAATGCAGTAATGGCGATGGCCGTCCACTTGGACCCCGCAAAACTGATTTTTCTCCTTGTTGAAATCGACAAAACGGCAGACAAACAAATCCAAGAGGCCATCGTTGTTGTAGTCGAACCATACGGCGCTGGAAAACCAGCCGGGAGCTGCGACTCCGGCTTTTTCTGTTACGTCGGTGAAGGTGCCATCGCCGTTGTTGTGATAGAGGATGTTGCGGCCATATTGCGTAACGTAGATATCGGGGAATCCGTCTCGGTCATAGTCGCCGACCGCGACTCCTTGTCCAAATCCACCGCCCGCCACGCCTGCTTTCTCGGTGACATCCGTGAAAGTCCCATCGCGGTTGTTCCGGTACAGCGCATTGCGCAACGGAGGGTCGGGCGTGTAGAAATCGCACTTGCCGCTGTTGACCAGATAAATGTCCATCCATCCGTCGTTGTCGTAATCGAGGAATGCGCAGCCGGCGCCGGTCGTCTCGGGCAAGTATTTTTCTGGGGATTTACCGCTCACGTGGGTCCAGGTTATGCCACTGGTTGAGGCGGGGATTTTCTGGAAAGGGAACTCGGTAGAGGGAAGCGCCAGAGCGAATCGCGCGCAGGACCCCGCCAAGGCGGAGGCGGCAAGCCCTTTGAAGAAATCGCGCCGTGTGCGGGAAAATGCGGCTATCCTTTTTGGATTCTTTGGCAAAAGCACCCGCTCCCAAGCGCTATTCTTTTTTCCCCGCGCTTGGCGCGGAGTTCTGAGTCAACTGGCGTTGAATGGCGAACTCCTTCTCTGCCTCTTCCCTCTCCCCGAGTCGGCTTAAGGCCGTGGCCAAGTTGTAATGCGCCGACGGATTGCCTTTCTCCAACCGCACAGCTGCCCGCAGAGGCGGAATGGCTGCTTCGTACCGTTTTAGCGTGACCAGGCAAAAACCCAAGCCCATGTAAGCATCGCCAAAATTAACATTCAGCTTAGTTGCACGTGAAAAATGAGCGATCGCTTGATCCCATTGCGATGCCTGTTGTGCGATCACCCCTAAGATGTACTCAGCGCCGGCGTTCCGTGGATCGATTTGCAACTCTTTCTCGAATTCCTGCGTTGCCTCGTCCGTGGCCTTGCTATCGGCGTCAGGCCGCGAAAGCAAAAGCCTACCGAGCAGGTAGTGAAGCCCCGGCGTATTTGGCGCTTTTTCAATCATGGCTTGGTACTCGCGCTCAGCTTCGCCCCACCGCCCCTGCATCTCGAGAGCTTCGGCATTGAGCTTGTGCGCGGGGATGGAGTCCGGCGCCGTGAGGCCCAGATCCTGGGCCGTGCGGGTGGAAAGATCGGAGTAGGCATGGACGAGAACGAATAAGACATCCGGATCGTTTGGAAACTGATGACCCAGCCCGTTGATAAAATCAAGGGCGGAGTCCCGATCGTCCAATGTCAAGGAGCAGCGCAGGCCTAGAACACCATCTTTTTTCTTCGCCTCTATTGCCCCCGGTGAGTTCATAGCGCGCTTGAGCGCCGGTATAGCCTCCTTGCAACGTCCCTGTTCCGCAAGGGATATAGCCTTATCTGCGGACAAGGTAGGATTGCCTCCAGCTTCTGGAGTGGTTTTTGGCGTCTGAGCAACAAGGGCCGAGGAAAGCCAGGGACTAATCGCGAGAAGTAGCATTGCGGCCGTAAACGAAATTCTGGACATTAGCTTTTGGCTTTGCATCCCCTGGATAATGGGTTCAACCACAAAGAGTCCCTAGAAAAACAAAATGAGGCAGGCGGGGGTGTGCGCCTGCCTCATCATACGTGGTTTGTGTTGTCAGTAGTAGAGCTTCAAGGCAAATTGGATATTCCTCGCCGGCTGCGAAGCTTGAATAACGCCGGTCGTCGATTGATCGACGGTGGTGTTAGGAACGGCCAGGTTAACGCGGTTAAACGCATTTAGGAAGTCAGAGCGGAATTGCAGCATAAAACGCTCTGTGAGATGGAAGTCTTTGTGCAAGCTGATATCCCAGTTGTAGTATCCGGGTCCCCGTAACCCGCCGATTTGTGGCGCGCAGGTCCCGAATCCGCTGGTATTGTTTGTGTAGTTGCTGGGGTTAAACCAAAGGAAGCCTCCCCCAGTCCCCGCCGGAGCCGGGCTCCTGCCCAGAACTTGGTTGGTTCCGTCGCAGTTGGGCCGAATGCCGCCGGAGAGAGTACCTGTCGGGTCGCCGGAATTGTTGTAGAGGGCCAAGGGGAAGCCGGTATGAAGAGAGAGAATCGGGCTGATTTCCCAGCCACCCACAACGGCGTTTGCGGCACTTCCCATGCCGCTGCCGAAACGCTTCCCTTGGCCAAACGGCAGGTCGTAGACCGCATAACTGGTGAGCGTATTCGCAGCGTCGTAGTAGCAAGGCGCCCATTCCGCCTGCGGGTCATAAACGTTTTGCCAGTACGGGGAAGCGGTTGAGGAAGCCCTTGCTGTCGACCACGTACCATAGTAGCCGGTGTTATTGGACATGCATTTGGAGAAGGTGTAGGACACCTGGTACTGCAGTCCGTTATTCATGGTCTTTTTGAGCACGGCCTGGAGTGCGTTATACATCATTCTGCCGTTCGACTGCGTGCCCGAGACGGTGCCGCCAGTCGAATCGATGATGGCGGCCAAGGCTGGCCCTTCACCATTCGCGAAGAACGGACTGGGCCCGGTGCAAGGGGGCGTTCCGCAAGCGCTATCGGGCAATGCAACGAGTTGGTTATATTTGAAGGGCACCATCAGGTGATTTCCGACCTGCCCGACATACCCCACCTGGAGAGTGGTGTCATTGCCGAACTGGTGCTGAATAGTCAGGTTGGCCTGATCGGAGATGGCTGGCTGCACATTCTGATCCCATAGGCGGAATGTGGAGTCCGCATAGCAAGACAGGTTAGGACAGGACAGTCCCGCAGCCGGCGGTGCAATGATGCCATCCGATAAGGTTGTCAAGGGCAGGGGATAAGTAGTGCTTCCCGTTGTGGTGTATAGGGTCTGGAATTCGCCACCAGCGGTAGCTCCCCCATCATACGGCGGGTTGAGCGGCAGGCGCAGGTTGGTACCAGTGCCTTCCAGATAATCCGAGATTGTGAAGGCCCCTCGGATAACCGTGTGGTCTCCAAGCCGTCCCCCCGGGGTCCAGGCAAAGCCAAGACGGGGTTGGAAGTCTTTGGCACCATATACACCGTTATAAAGGGCGTCGCTGTTGCCATCCTGGCCAGCGTATTCAATCTGCCCGCTCTGGATGTTGTAGTTCACCTGTTGATTGTTGCTCTCAACCCAAGGCGTATGTGCTTCGTAGCGCAAGCCAAGGTTGAGAGTCAGATGGTCGCTGACGCGCCATGTATCCTGAGCGTAGCCAGCCATAATGTTGGAGGTTTGCGTCCAAGTTCCGCTGCTGAGCCCCCGACCAAATCCGCTGGGCAGGCCAAGGAAAAAGTCTCCGATGCCGTTGCCCCCGACCGGGCTGGTGGACGCGCAGTTAGTGGCGTCAGTACAAGTTGCTGACGACGCAGTGAAATTGGGACCGAAAATGATGTTGCCCAACGAGCCGCTATTTCCGGAGTAGAACACAGTGATGTTATCGTGCCAAAACTGTCCCCCGAATTTGAAGGTGTGACGCCCATGCGTCCAGGTGATGCCGTCATCGAACTGATAGACTTTGCTATTGAAGCTCTGCGTGACCATGCTGTTGCCGATATTGGTAAGCGTTCCGCTACCTGGGCTGGATGGCGTGCCGGCTCCAAAAACCAAGCCCAGAAGACCGTCTAATCCGCTTGGATTGGAATTTGGAATTCCAATCGTCTGACCAAAGGCTCCAACGGAGGGATCCCAGCTTGTGCCCGTGTTCAGGACGATGTGATTCCAGCCAAAGCGCAGATCGTTGAGCATGTTCGGCGTAAGAGTATGGGTCCAATCGCCAACCGTGCTCCAGATGGGAGCGGTAACCTGGCCATTGCCAAAAAGGGCTTGCGAATTGGTCGAGGGGTCGATCTGGAAGGCCCGCGTAAAGCGGCCAGAGAGCTGATCCCGGTCAGAGATCCGGTAATCGATCTTAACGTCTCCCTGGTCCTGGTTATAAGCGGTAGATACGTCTTCGATGGCGTTATTCGTTAAATTATTGTTGATGGTTTTGGGATACAAGGAAGACGCAAACAGTGCGGCCGCTACAGGACTAATCATGCCAACCGGGATTTGATTGTTGGCAAAGATGGGGCGATTAGCATTTGCCGCTGCAGAGGGCGTGCACGCTACGCCGCTTATTCCCGTCCCAGCAGCGCAAGGATTGTAAAGCTGGTTGGCGACCACGCAATTCGCTCGAGTGTCCCCAGATACGCAAGGCGAGCCCGTGGGCGGCGGATCCCCTGGATTGGAGGCTCGATCGTTGCAGACACCGCCCGTAAATCCGCTCTGGCAAAGGGCGCTGAAGTCGCCGCCTTGTTCTGCAGGGGTAAACACGGATATGAAACTGCCTGCCGGCGGATGGTCAAAACGCTGTCCCTGGTAGTCGATGAAGAAGAATAATTTATTCTTAAAAACGGGACCACCGAGAGTTCCGCCAAACATGTTCCAGCGCAGGGGCGCGCGTCCGATCTCCGCGCTTGGATTGATTTTGTTTTCCCATTGATTGGCATTGAGGACGTCATTCCGGAAAAATTCCCACACATCGCCGTGGAAACTGTTAGTACCAGACTTGAGAGTTGCACTAACGATGCCGCCCATGAAATTTCCGAATTCCGCCGGCGCGTTATTGGTGATGAGGTTGAATTCCTGGATGGAGTCTGGCGAGGGCGTATAACCGAGCAAGTTGTCCGATACCTCGTTATTGTCCATGCCGTCCAAAAGAAAGTTATTGGATTGTTCGCGGTTTCCATTGATAAATGGCCTTGCGCCGCTGTTCACATTGTCCCCGTTATTGAAACTGCTGGGGTCCGGATGGATGGCGCCGGGCGACAGCAAAGTCAATTCGACATAATTGCGGGTGGCCAAGGGCAGCGCATCGTTGGTATTCGCGTCGATAACGGTGTCGACCTGCGTAGACTCGGTCTTCAGTATGGGCGCGGCGCCGGTTACCTCCACCGTTTGGCTCACTTGGCCGACCTTCAAAGCGACATCTACAAGCGCGCTCTGGTTCAGCACCAAGGTAAATGCGGGATGTACCGTAGTCTGAAATCCCTGTTTTTCTACACGGAGTTCATAGTTGCCGACCGGCAGTTGAGAAATGCGATACAGACCTGCATCGTCAGTCACGGCCGTATAGGTGATTCCTCGTTCGATGGACTTGGCGGTGACATTCGCACCAACAACCGCCGCACCGCTCGGATCGGTAACCGTCCCGTATATCGAGGCCGTGACATCCTGAGCCAAAACGCCTGGCGCTCCCATTGAAATGAGCACGAGCGCGGCGATGGCCACCAGCCAACAAACTTGTCGCAGTCTGTTCATAACTATCACTCCCCCAAAGCGGTTGCTGGGCACGGCCAGGCAACCACTTCCTTTTCTAAATTTAGAATCGATCCACAACCCCCAAAGCTCACAATAGGCCCGATGCCGAGTAGCTATATAGCGGAAGTTTGCGCTTGTCAAGAAGAAACTAATCTTTTATAACAGTTCCGACGCGGTGCCTTATAGCACCAAAATTTTTCTGCTCTATATCACTATCTCAGCCGGGGAGGGGGTGCGTCCCTCTCTGGCAAGGCTCCGGGGTATACAAATTGCGAGGTTTGGTTCCCGAGGCTTTCCTTGAGGTTTTCGAAAACGGGCGAGACGAGTGTCAGCAGCTAAGACTTTTTTACCGGTTGTTCGTCTTCATTGTTTGTTCGTCTCGGGCCCGGAGTTTTGTTACGGCAGCTCTCCAGCTTACGGTCGAGTCAAGTCGAGGGAATTGAGATGCTAGCGAAAAGAACAAATGGAATTCCGGCCTACAAGCGTATCCAGGGAGCCATTCGAAAAGGGATCGAGTCCGGAGAACTGCGGCCCGGCGATATTGTGGCCTCGGAAAGAGAACTCGCAAGAATTCACGATGTGAGCCTGATGACTGCCCGGCACGCGCTTGCCTCCTTGGAGAGCGAGGGAGTCGTCGAGCGGCGGCGCGGGGTGGGCACGTTTGTGGCTACTCCGAAAATCCACTTCAACAAATTGATGAGTTACACGGAGCAGATGGGAAGCCGGAGTTTGATGGCGGGCTCGAAAATTCTTTTTGCCAGAATTATCGACAATGAAGAAGAAGCGACGGCGAGGCTGGCTCTTTCGCCGAGAAGCCGCGTGCTGAAACTGGAGCGGCTCAGGCATGCCGCCGGCGAACCTTTTGCTCTGGAAACCTGTTACCTTTCCGCCGGGCAGTTTGCCGGCTTGCAATCGGCGCCGCTCCACAAGGAGTCTTTGTTTTCCACTTTGGAACGGAATTATGGCGTGGAACTGGGGTATTCGGATGAGGAAGTGGATGCCACAACGGCGGATCCCAGAACGGCGGAACTATTAGGCATACCTAAGCGCGAAGCGGTGCTACGCATCCGTCAGGTCATCTACTCCACGAAAGGCGTTGTCGTGCTTTACGTTCTCGGGCTATATCGTTCCGATCGACACAATCTCGTCATTCGACGATATCGATAGGCTGGGTTCTACGTGCATTGCGGGAATTACCTCAACTTCAGAATACTGCAGTTATCGGCACGAGCGCTCAGAAGACAGTCCCGCGCATCCGTTATTGTGGGGCGACCTTTTTCCTAAAGGTGAATCCAACCAAGATGGATAAGCGCCAAAGTACTGCAACCGACGATGATCCACAGCGTTAGTCCTTGCAAAAGCGGGCGAACACCAACCTTCTTTAGCGTTTCCCGGCTCAATCCTGTCCCGATCAAGAACAGTGTTACGGTGAGTCCGATCTTGCCAAGGTGACTGAGGGTTCCGAACGCTGGTTTGAAAGCGGGGAGCAGCGTATTGAAGAGTGCGGCCAGGCAGAAGAAAAGAATAAACCAGGGCCACTTGATGCGTGCTTTGCTCTTCAAGATGATCGCGGTTAGCAAAGAGAGCGGAACAATCCACAGGGCACGCACCAGTTTGACGGTCGTACCGACCGCCAGCGCCGTTGCGCCATATTTGGCTGTGGCTCCGACCACGGAACTTGTGTCGTGGATGGCCAAAGCCGACCAAAGACCGAATTGAGATTGGGTCAGGTGAAGCGCCAGGCCAACAACAGGGAACAGGAACAGCGCCACGGAATTAAGGACGAACACCGTCCCGAGCGAGACGGCCATCTCTTCGTCATTGGCGTCGGCGATCGGTCCAACTGCGGCAATCGCGCTGCCACCGCAAATGGCCGTTCCAGCGCAAATTAGGAAGGACGATTTCTTTCCGACCTGGATGAGATAACCCAAGCCGATGCCTACGATCATGACGGTCGTGATGCTGAGAGCTGTATAAAGAAAGCCCGACCGCCCGACTTGCACAACCTCGTGTAGATTCATTCCGAAGCCAAGCCCTACTACGGAAGCCTGAAGAAGAAACCTGGCAAGATTCTTACTCTCGACAAGAAATGGGTGCGCCAGAGCAAGACCGTAAACGAGGCCGCCAAAGAGGGCAAATGGCGGCGAAACCAGTCCGCTGGCCGTCAGAATAATTCCCAAGAAGAAGAGCTTCTTGCCCATGGAAACAGTCTGCGCTGAGCCTGGGAGCTCAGTCCAAGCAGCAATTTCAATCGGTCATTAGCTGGACTTATCGGTTGGAAGTGTTTGAGCGGCTGGGCCTTCGCAACGTGGCAGAAAGGAGATGCCCGCGCGCAAGCGCGAAGCTCCGGAAAGCACTGGGCGGCCCTTGTGGCTCAGGGCCGGTACAGGAAATGAGGGAGAAGTCCCGCGCGATTTTTAAACCTTTGACTTCCGCCACCTTCAGCACACCCAGTTCGAGCTCTTTCGAGATGGCCCAGCGTGAAACGAAACCAATTCCAAGCCCGGCTTCGACAGCGGACTTGATCGACTCGGTGGAATCCAGGTTCATCACACTCTTAAAAGACTTCAGTTTGAGGCCCGCTTTTTCAAGCGCAGTCTCGACGACCCGCCGCGAGCCAGAACCTTGTTCTCGTAAAAGCAAATCGAAACCAAGCAGACTTTGCGTGGAGAAATGACCGTGCGCGAACTCCCGTGGCGTGATGAGCACCAACTCGTCTTGCATGAAAGGTTCCGCACGGACGCCGCGTTTGCGGGCAGGGCCTTCGATGAGACCCAATGCCGCTTTGCCCTTGAGCAGCAACTCCACAATTTCCTCTGTGTTGCCGCTCTGCATGGAGAGTTTCACGCGTGGATGCTCGGCAAGAAAAGCGCCTATCAGCCGCGGAAGAACGTACTGGGCAATCGTGGTCGAGACTCCGAGGGAAAGTTCGCCAGAGAGCTTGCCGTCCTTCGCGCCGAGTTCCTGCTCGGCGGCGCTGGCCAGCATTTCCATTTTCTTCGCGTAGCGCAGGAGGATTGCGCCCTGCGGGGTCAGTGAAACTCGATTTGCAGCGCGATCAAAAAGGCGCACAGCCAGTTCGTCTTCGAGCGCCTTGATCTGAAGTGTGACGGCGGGTTGCGTAAGGAAAAGGTGTTCCGCCGCCTTGCGAAAATTCAAATGCTCGGCCACGGCACGAAACACCTTCAGGCGAAAGTTCTCCAACTGAGCCACAGGGTAATTATCCACGGAAACGCCCGGAGACTCACCTCGGCGCTCAAAGGAATGAGCTACACCGGCTATTGATGTTTACCTCTCACTGCGCGCAGCATCGCCGTCGCCTTTTTGCTTAACTTTTGATAAAGTGCATCCTCCAGAACGTTCGGCCCCTCTCAAGCAGGAGGTAATCATGGCGGATGTAGATCTGCGTCTCTCTCTCTCGGCGAAATTCTCGATCGGACGTTTTCGCTTTATCGCAAGAATTTCCTCTTGTTCGTGGGTATCACTGCAATTCCGCAGGTGCTGGTTTTGGCGATGAACATGGCCCAAACATCGGTCATGAGATTCCCGACCG
Source organism: uncultured Acidobacteriota bacterium (assembly GCA_963715795.1). Taxonomy (GTDB): domain Bacteria; phylum Acidobacteriota; class Terriglobia; order Acidiferrales; family UBA7541; genus Acidiferrum. The sequence continues at coordinate 1,031,182 of OY970275.1, forward strand.
CGAGACGGCCCGTGCCGGTGGAACAGTTTCAGGTAAGCTCGGTCGGCGGCCTGGCGGCATTTGGGCTTGCGTGGGTTTTAATCGGCTTAATCGTCTACATGGTTGCATACCTTTTCGCGCAAGGCGGAACGGTGTTCGCCGTCTCGGAGCTGTATCTGGGGCATAAGATCACCATTGGAGCGGCGCTAGGCCGGATGCGCGGCCAACTGTTGAGCTTGTTCGGGGTCATTCTGCTGAACGGACTGGCCATAATGGGCGCGACACTCTTGCTTATTATCCCGGGGGTTTACGTGGCTTGCCGGTTGATCGCTTGTGTGCCGGCCGCCCTACTCGAGGACCTTGGGCCGCGAAGCTCTCTGGAGCGCAGCTTCAGTCTTACGAAGGATTTCGCGGGCCGCGCTTTTGTGATCTTTTTCCTTTATTTTGTGCTGGCCTACGCCGCCACGATGCTCTTCTCGTTTCCTTTTCTGGTTGGAGTCGGGCTCTCAGTGAGGAATCCGGAAGCCATGCGCATGTGGGTCGAGCTATCCCACGTCGGACAATTCATTGCAGGGGTCCTCGTCGGTCCGTTCCTTACGATTGCCACAGCGGTGTTCTACTATGACCTGAGGGTTCGCAAGGAAGCTTTTGACTTGCAACTTATGATGAACCCCACCGGGCCGATTTCAACCGGAACACCAGGCGTGGCGAGAATGCTTTCCTAAAACGGCCGGGGCAGCAAATCGGATGCTCCGCACAGGTGCGCATGAGGCGTGTTCTTTCATTTGTGTTTGCGCTACTGGCGCTCGGCGGAAGTCCCGCCATGTTTGGCGAGGGCCAGCGCGCCGCGCCTGAATCTGCGAGCTCTGCGCGTTCGGCGTACGATGCGACCTCTTTCGCCGCCGAACTCCGCCGCATTGCAGCGGTCCTGGAAAAGAAACCTTCCAAACGGCAGATGGCGGCGTTGCAGGACAGCCTGCCGAGCCAATGGACGGTGGCCACTCCCGAAGGGTCCTATTCGATCTCTTCAGAGCCACTGAGAAATCAGCTTACGTCCGGCTCGGAAGATCTAGCACAAGTCTGGGTTGAGCACCTGGCGGAGGAAGTTGAATCCTCCACAAGAACGGCCCCAAATTCACCACTAGCGCGCCGCGAGCTGGCGCGGATTCTCGCGCGCCACGAGTTTGCAGGCGTGGCGCCGCCCGGCGCGTGGGAATTGTTCCGGCAGCGCGTGGCAATGTGGCTCGAGCGGATGCTCGGTAAATTATTTGGCGGCGTTGCGCGGTATCCCATTGGCGCAGAAATTTTGTTCTGGGTGCTTGTCCTGGTTGCCGTCGGATTTATCGCGATGTGGCTCTTTCGCTACTTTGCGAACAGCGAGAGAATGCGTGCGTTGCCATCCAATGCATCGGTGGTTTCAACGCTAACATGGCAAGAGTGGGTGCGCGCCGCCCGCGAAGCTGCAAAGAAAGGAAACTATCGCGAAGCAGTGCATTGCGCGTATTGGGCGGGAGTCGTTCGGCTCGAAGATACGGGAACTCTGCCAAAAGATCGCACGAAAACTCCACGGGAATACTTGCGCCTCTTGGCTGAGCCAGTTCCCGGCCAGTTAATGGCATCGCCGACTCATCGCGAGCCGCTTGCAGCCCTGACCAACAAACTCGAGCAGGTGTGGTATGCGAATCGCGGAGCCGCCCCTGCGGATTTCAGCGAATCACTTCGTCAATTGGAGGCGCTCGGATGCTCGCTGGAGTAGCTCCATCCGACCGTAAGATTTTACTGATAGGCGGAGGGCTGCTCGTTTTGATGCTGGGTGCCAGCGTACTCTTGGCTCCTCCCGCCGAGCAAACCGAAACGCTCTTTCCTTCCACCTACTCGTCCCAATCCGGCGGAGCGCTGGCAGCTTATTTGCTTCTCTCGCAGCTCCATTATCCGGTTAGGCGGTGGGAAAGTCCGCCCACCGAACTTGATGCCGATCCAGAAACCGTAATGCTCATTCTTGCCGAACCGCTTCAGCCACCCAGCAAGAAGGAACAAAAAGCGCTTGCCGAATTCGTGGAAGAGGGAGGGCATGTTCTCTTCACGGGATCGAACATCCGCTCCTATTTTCCGAATGCACTGCTGTCTAATGTTCCGCCGGAACCCGGCTGGAAAACACTTAGTCCGATCATCCCCAGCCGCGTCGAGCATGGAGCGCGGCGCGTAACCCTGCAGCCCGAGGCGTATTGGGGCAAGCTAAGCCCCTATCAGCTTGCTCTCTATGGCGCGCCAGATGCGCCTGCGGTGGTGAGCTGGTCGCTTGGCGATGGCGAGATCCTCTGGTGGGCTGGCTCGACCCCATTGACCAATGCGGGAATCACGAAGGATGACAATCTTCCGTTCTTCTTGAACACCGTCAGGAATTGGTCGGGCGGCGCGCCCTACCATATTTATTGGGACGAGTATTTTCATGGCCAGCGAAGCTCACTTTGGAGTTACTTCGGCAAGACCACGCTGGCGTGGGGCCTGTTGCAGTTTGCACTGCTCGCCGTCGCCATCGTCTTAACGTTCAGCCGCAGGAGCGGCCCGGTTTACGTGCCCGCGGGCGTATCGAGATTGTCGCCGCTAGAGTTCGTGGATACGCTGGGAGGATTGTACCAACGGGCGGGGGCAGCGTCGTCCGCGGTTGGCGTCTCCTATCAGCGCTTTCGTTCGGTTCTGTCCCGGCAACTTGGTTTGCCCTCAAACACACCTGACGGCGAACTAGGTCTGGCTGCCGAGCAGCGCCTCGGATGGAAAGATGAGGGCGCCGGCGAATTGCTGCGGCGTGCTGCGGCGTCGAAATTCGTTCCGAAGTTTTCCCAGCGTGACGCGCTGGAACTTGTCCAGAGTCTCGAACGGTTCACAAACCGGTTGACCGTTCGATCTCGAATTCGCAAGGAGAAAAACTAAACGTGCAATATCTATCGGAACTTGCCACTCAAGTTCGCCAGGAGCTTTCGAAAATCATTATTGGCCAGCGGGAAGTCGTGGACCAGCTGCTCCTGGTGTTGGTCTGCGGCGGCCATGTGATCATCGAAGGCGTTCCGGGACTTGCGAAAACACTTGCGGTGAAATCGCTGGCACGCATCCTAGGCCTCGATTTCCAGCGCGTTCAGTGTACCGCGGACCTCATGCCCGCGGACGTCACGGGGACCAATGTCTTCAATCTGAGCAACAGCACTTTTTCCTTGCACCGCGGGCCCATTTTTACCGACCTGCTTCTCGTGGACGAAATCAACCGCACCTCGCCCCGAACGCAGGCGGCCCTTCTCGAAGCCATGGAAGAACGCCAGGTGACGATCGACGGCGTCCGCTATCCGTTGCCACAGAATTTCACGGTTCTGGCTACCCAAAACCCTATCGAGTTTGAAGGGACCTATCCTCTTCCCGAAGCGCAACTCGACCGCTTTCTCCTGAAAATTCGCGTCTCCTACCCTTCTGCACAGGAGGAGATGCAAATTCTTTCCCAGTACGAGAAGGGGTTCGATCCGCGGAAGCTTGAGGAAATCGCGATCACGCCGCTTGATCCGTCTCTGCTTCCCTCCGCGCGCCGCGAAATCGAAAGCGTGCGCATCGAGCCGACTCTCTATTCTTACGTGGTCGCGCTCGCGCGCCGCACGCGCGACTGGCCGGCAATCTCTCTGGGCGCCAGTCCCCGCGCCGCTGTGGGACTCTTTTTCGTCGCGCGCGCTCTCGCCGGAATGGACGGCCGTGATTACCTTCTGCCAGATGATGTGAAGTCCGCCGCGCTTCCCGTCCTGCGGCATCGCATTCTGCTCAAACCGGAAGCAGACCTTGAAGGTCTAACCACCGATCAAGTCATCCAGCAGGTCATCGCCGCGGTGGAAGTTCCGAAATGAGGAGTCGCGCGTGAATTCGCAAGCGCCCCTGATTCCAGCGGAGATGGCAGCGCGTGCGCGGCCGCTGGGCCGGTTGTCTTTTGGATTTGGTCCGCGTTTTTTTGTGATGTTGCTCTTGGGACTGTTATGGCTCGTCCCGGCCTGGTGGTCGGCTCGGCTCATTGTTGCGATGTTCCTGTGGGACCTCGTGACTGTCCTGGCGTTCGTTGCGGATTTTTCTCGCATGCCGAAGCCGCGGGATTTGGAAGTGCGGCGCTCCTGGGAGCGCGCACCCTCCCTGGCGCGGCCGAGCGAAGTGATGTTGGCCGTTCGAAATTTTTCAGGCACCGCGATTCGTTGCTTTCTCACCGACGAAACGCCGGCTTCGCTGCGCGAAGCCCCTCCTCGGACTCAACTTTCTGTGCTTGCGAATAGTGCGGCGAGCACACGATACGAAATATTGCCGCGCCAGCGCGGGGATGTCCGTTTGGGACGGCTGTTTCTGCGCTACCAGAGTTGGCTGGGATTCGCGGAACGCTGGGCCGCTGCCGAGATAGCGCAAACAGCCCGCATCCTTCCCGATGTCGAGCAGGCTCGCCAACATGCGTTGTACTTGATCCGCAGCCGGCAAGTCGAAATGGAAAAGCGCCGGCGCCGCCAGCGCGGACTTGGCCGCGAATTCGAAAGCCTGCGCGATTACCGGGAGGGCGACGACCTTCGCGACGTCTGCTGGACGGCGACCGCAAGGCGCCATCAACTCACCACGCGCCTATTCGAAATCGAACGCAGCCAGGCTGTTTGGATTGTGCTTGATGCCGGCCGCTTGCTTCGAGCGGAGATTCAGGAAGCGCAAAGTGAACTCTGTCTCTCGAAACTCGATTACGCCGTCAACGCGGCACTCTCTCTAGCGCAAGTCGCCACGCAATGCGGCGACCGAGTCGGGCTGCTCGCGTACGGACGGGGCATTCAGCAAAACGTTCGCGCAGGCCGCGGCCCGCTGCATCTGCGAACCATCGTGGATTGTCTTGCACAGGTTCACGGCGAGCCATCGGAAGCGGATCACTCCCGCGCAGCACGCGTTTTGCTCACGGAGCAGAGCCGGCGCAGCCTGGTTGTTTGGATCACTGATTTTGCGGAAACGCCAACGACTCCGGAAGTAATCGAATACGCGATGCAGATGACGCAGCGGCATCTGGTGGTTTTTACAGCGATGAACCAGCCGGACCTTACTGCCTTGGCGGAGACCACGCCGCGGAATCCCGAGGAAATGTACAGGCACGCTGCTGCGCTTGAAATTGCGCACCGGCGCGACCTGCTATTGCGCGGGCTTCGCCAGCGAGGCGTATTTGCGTTCGAACTGGTTCCAGGTCTGCTTGCCTCGAGCTTGGTGAATCAGTATCTGGACATCAAGGAGCGGAACTTGCTGTAGAAGGTCTTGCCGGCGTTCGATTCACGAGGAACAGGTAAGTTAGCAGGGCCACAAAGAGAACCGCGGCGAGCAAAAACTTCATCCCAACCGGGGCGTTGCTCGGAGAGAAAAATCCTTCAATTATGCCGGCAACCACAAGCAATGGAATGGTTCCCAGCAATAGGCGCGCTCCGCGCCCGCCTGCCGCTGCGAGCGATTGTCTTCTCGGCAGAAGGCCGGGGAACAAAAGTCCTCGAGCGATTTCCAGTCCCGCTCCACCGGCGATGAAGATAGCCGGCAATTCCAGAACACCGTGCGGCGCGACGAAGCTCCAGAGTTGCAGCGCCATGCCCGCTTTCCACGTGGCTGCGCCAATCACACCAATGAGCAGGCCGTTCACCACCATCATCCAGATGGTTCCCAGCCCCGCGGTAATTCCCAGAGCGAAGGTGCTGAAGGCGACGGAAAGATTGTTGGTCATGATTCCCGAAGAAGCGAGCGGCTTGATTGTGACGATTGAGTGCGTCCACATCTCGCGGCGTTCGATCGTCTCCATCATCTGCGGGCCAAGCAACCTGTAGGAAAACCCTGGGTCATGCGCCGCAACAATCCAGGCTCCCAGGCCGGTGACGGCAAATATGGCCACAGCAAGGAGCGTTTGGGGAAGCGTTTCCCGAAAGATACTTGGATAGGTTTTGCTGTAGAATCGCACGATCGCCCTGAATTTCGGTCTCTGCCCGTGGTAAATGAGATTGTGGCCGCGTCCGAGAAGCTGGTTCAGGTAAGCCGCCAGTTGTTTGCTGGTGGCATCCTCGCGCACGGCCGCAAGGTCCGAAGCTGTTTGTCGATACAATAGGCCAAGTTCCTGCAATTCACTGTGACTGAGCGCAGTGACACCGCGGCCCGATTTCTGCACGAGCTCCTCGAGCCGTGCCCAATAGGGTTTGCGTTTCTCCAGCCAGCGGATGGAAACCATGTCCTCGAACCTGCCCGGCAGCGCCCCGTTAAGTGCCTATACGGACAAGCTTACCATTGATACGCCGGAGCAAACCGCGCTCGATTTTGCGATTGCCGGTATCGGAAGCCGCTTCTTGGCCCTTGCCTTGGACACCCTGATTCAAATATTGATCTCCCTCATCGTCGGAATCGGCGGGAGCTTCGCGATTGTTGCTTTGTCCGCGGTGCTGCCGAAAGGAGCGATCTGGGGTTCCGCAATCCTCGTCTTGTTTTTCTTTTTTCTTTATTTCGGTTACTTCGCGTTCTTTGAGATCATTTGGAACGGACAGACTCCCGGCAAACGCAAGGCGGGAATTCGCGTCATCAAGGATTCCGGCCGGCCCTTGACCCCCGCGGAAACGATTGCCCGCAATTTGCTGCGTATCGTGGATTGGCTCCCCGCATTTTATGCGATAGGCGTGGCGAGCGCACTTCTGAACAAAGAGAACAAGCGCCTGGGCGATTTGGTCGCGGGCTCAATCGTGATCCGCGAAACGGCCATAAGTGATTTGAAGCTGGCCTGGCAGGTTGCGGAAGCGCCCGCGGACCCTGTGTTTTCCTTGCTAGGCGCCGCAAATCTGACGCCCGATGAACTTGCTCTCATCGATTCGTTTCTAATGCGCCGCTCGGAACTCGATTTCGATGTCCGCGTTCGCATGGCCGACCAAATCTTTTCTCGTCTCAAACCGAAGCTTACGATTCCCGCTGAGAATAGCCTGTCCATCGAAAAGATCCTTGAAACTCTCGCCTACGAGCGCCGCGCATCTGGGAGATATTCGTAGGCGGATCGAAAGCAATCTCCGTTCGAGGGAAACGCAATTTGCTCTGCGGACACGGCTCTTGGCTTACTGTTGCCAGCCCCCGCCGAGGGCGTTGTAAAGCTGGACGAGCGCGAGCCGCTCATTGAGCTGGGCCTGCGCGAGGTTGAGTTGCGCCGCGAAGTAATTCGTTTCGCTGGTCAACACTTGTAAGTAGCTCGCGCCGCCATGCTGGTAAAGGGTGTTCGAAAGCCGATCCGTTTCCTGCGCTGCCGATGTCAACAACTCTTGCTGCTGCCGGTATTCGAGGTCCTTTTGGTAGGCCACGAGCGAGTCGGAAACCTGTTGGAAGGCTTCCGCGATGGTCTGTTTATAAGCCACAAGCAACTGTTGTTTCTGCGCCTCGGCAAGACGCATGCCCGCATGGAGCCCTCCCGCCTCAAACACGGGTTGTGTAAGAGTTGCCGCGGTGTTCCAGAGTCCGGCAGATCCGGTGAGGAGCCTGCTCAACGCATAGCTTTCGAATCCTGCCGTACCAGTGAGAGAAATGCTTGGAAAGTACGCGGCCTTGGCGACACCAATCTCGGCATTTGCCGCGACCAGGCTTTCTTCGGCGGCGCGGATGTCCGGGCGGCGCTCGAGCAGCTCAGAAGGCAGACCGGCGGGAATCGCAGGAGGATTTGTTTGCGCGGTGAGCGCGCGTCCTCTGGGAATTGAGCCCGGATTGTGGCCGAGCAAAATGCTGAGCAAATTTTCTTGCTGCGCAATCTGGCGTTCCAGGTCGGGAATTGTTTCGGCGGCCGTATAAACAAGCTGTTCCGACTGGCTCACGTCGAGCATCGAGGCGGACCCGTTCTTCGCGAGCACGTTGGTGAGCCGGAGTGAATCCTGGCGCGAACTTAGCGTGCTCTTTGAAAGTTGCAGCGCGAGATCAAGCTCGCGAAGCTGGAAATAAGCCGTAGCCACGCTCGATACCACCGAAGTGAGTACCGCTCGGCGGCCCCATTCGGACGCAAGCAGGTTGGCTCGCGCTGCTTCCGTCTCCCGGCGGTATTTTCCCCAGAAATCCAAATTCCAGAGAACGGAGAGATTCAACTGCCCTGCGTTTGCCTCATACGAGGGAAACGCGCCGGAAATCTTCGGATTCCGTTCACTGAAAAGTTGGGCTCCCGCGCCCACCATCGGGAACTGATTTGCACGGGTGATCCCCAACTGAGCTTGCGCCTGAAGAACTCGCGCGGCGGCGATTTGCGCGTCGTAGTTCTGTTGCAGTGCGGTGCGAATCAATTGCTGCAAGACAGGGTCCTGAAAAACTTCCCACCATTTTTCATTGCCCAGGGATTCCACGGATCCCGCGGAAGACTCCCGTGAGCTCTCACCGCGATAGGAACTCGGTGTATCAACCACTGGTCTTTTGTATTTGGGCCCTACCGCGCAGCCCGCGAGCAAGAATCCAATCACAAAGTACGCCGGTATTTTCATGTCAATCGCTCTCCTGAGGCGCGGCGCCGGCGGGATTGTTTGCCAAGCTCAGGCGGTTTCCGGTTGAGAGCTTCTCAACAAAATAGAAAATCGCAGGGATGAAAAAGATGGCGATCGCGCTGGCGGCAAGCATTCCGCCAATCACGGTCGTGCCCATGATTTCCCGGGCCACCGACCCCGCGCCGGATGCAAACCATAGCGGCGTGCATCCAAGAATGAACGCCAGCGAGGTCATCAAGATGGGCCGGAGGCGGAGTCTCGCTCCACCGAGCGCTGCCTCCACAAGGGGCTTGCCCTGTTCATATTCGTCTTTGGCAAACTCGACGATCAGAATCGCGTTTTTGGCTGCCAGACCAATCAGCATCACCAGGCCGATTTGCGAATAAACGTCGTTTTCCATCTGGACCATATACGCCGGATAGAACGCTTGCGTGAACAATCGTCGCAAGAGCAACACTCCAAACGCGCCGAAGACCGCGACAGGCGTGCTTAGGAGCACGCTGAATGGCAGCGACCAGCTTTCATAAAGTGCCGCCAGGATCAGGAAAACAAATAGAATCGATATCCCAAAAATAGTCGTCGAGGATATGCCTTTTTCAGCCTGCTTCTGTTGAAAAGACATGCCCATATAGTCGTAGCCCATGTCGTGGGGCATGGTCTGGGCAAACACTTGTTCGAGCGCGGCGGTGGCTTGGTCCGAACTGTAGCCGGGCCCGGCATTGCCGTTGATTTGAGCGGAAGGATACTCGTTGTAGTGCATGATGAATTCGGGGCCGAAACGCGGCTCGAATTTGATCAAGGCGGAGAGCGGAACCATGGTGCCGGCTTTGTTCCGGACGTAGAATTGCGCAGCATCCTGAGTAGTTGTCCGAAAATTGCCCTCCGCTTCCAAGTACACCTGCCACTGGCGGCCGAATCGATTGAAATAATTTACGAAGAGACCGCCCATATAGGTTTGCAGCGCCGCATAGACGTCGGAAATGGGAACGCCCTGTTTGAGCACTTTATCGCGATCCACTTCCACAAATTCTTGAGGCACGTTGGGCAGCAACAACGAATTGATGCCTGAGATCTCCGGGCGCTTGCGGGCGGCCGCCATGAATTTATCCACATTCGCGGCCAGGTAGGGAATGTCCTCCCCGCCGCGATCCTCAAGAACAAAGGTGAATCCACCGGAAGTGCCCACGCCGGGAATCGCGGGCGGAGAAAAGCTGAATGCGCTTCCTTGTGGCATTTTGCCAAGCTCCTGGTTCAGACGAGCCTTGATCGCTTGGAATTGCTCGGCTTGTTCTTTGCGGTCCGTCCAGGGCTCCAAGGTGACAAAGAAAAAAGCGTTGTAGCTGGTTTGGACGTAGCTAAGCAGGCTGAAACCGATGACGCTCGTCGTGTATTCAACTCCGGGCGTTTTGGCGAGAACGGCCTCGACTTGCCTCGCCGCTTGATCCGTGCGCTGGAGCGAAGCCGCAAGCGGAAGCTGGAGGTTGACGAAGACGTAGCCTTGATCCTCGTCGGGTAGGAAGCCCGACGGCAGCTTCTTGCCAAGAAAAACGGCGGCGACTCCGAAGAGCGCCAGGACGAGGACGGCCACAACGCTTTTGCGAATGAGCGCTCCACTGGCGCTAATGTAGCCGTCCGTGGCGCGTTTGAACCCGCGATTGAACCCATTAAAAAACCTTCTGAGCAAGCCCTTACTGGGTTTCCTGGGTCGAAGCAGCAAGGCCGCGAGAGCAGGGCTGAGGCTAAGCGCATTGAACGCCGAAATGATGACGGAAATTGCGATGGTCACTGCGAACTGCTGATATAGCCGGCCCGTAATCCCGGGTATGAATGCCGTCGGCACGAAGACCGCGGAGAGCACCAGGGCGATGCCGATCACAGGCCCTGAAATCTCCTCCATGGCTCGCAGCGCGGCAGCTTTCGGGGCCAGGCCTTCTTCGATATGGCGCTCGACGGCTTCTACAACGACAATCGCGTCGTCCACCACCAAGCCAATAGCAAGCACCAGCCCGAACATCGAGAGTGTATTGATTGAGAATCCGAACAAGGGAAAGAAGGCGAAGGTGCCGATCAACGAGACGGGCACAGCCAGGAGCGGAATCAGCGTGGCGCGCCAGCCCTGGAGGAAGATGTAAACCACAATGATCACCAGAACCAGCGCGATGATGAGCGTCAAGAGAATTTCCCGGATGCCTTCGCTTACAGCCTTCGTTTGGTCCAGCGAAACGACATAATCCATGTCCGGCGGGAATCGTTCCTTCAGTTGAGCGATTAGCGTCCTGACTTCCTTTGCGTCATCGACCGCATTGGAGCCTGGAAGCTGATAAATGGCCAGGATGGCGCTCGGTTTTCCGTTCATACGGCCCATGAGCGTGTAGCTCTGGACACCAAGCTCGATGCGCGCCACGTCCTTCACGCGCACGGCGCCCCCGTCAGGATTCTCACGAATAATGATGTCGCCGAATTGTTCGGGTGTGATCAAGCGGCCCTGCGCCCGCACCGAATACGTGAACTCCTGGCCTGCGGGTGTCGGTTGGCCGCCGATTTGTCCCGCGGGATTCACCGTGTTCTGCGATTGAACCGCGTCGACCACATCGGAAACGGTAATCCCGAGCTTGGCCAGCAGATCGGGCTTGAGCCAAATCCGCATGGCATATTGCCCCGCGCCGAAGATCTGCACGTTGGCAATTCCGGGAAGCCGAGTAACCGGATCGTCGAGATTGATGTACCCATAATTCGCGAGGAATTGCGCATCGTACGTGCCGTGCGGGGAATAGAGAGCCACCAGCATCAGTGGAGCGGACGTGGATTTCTGAACGGTCACGCCATACTGAGCGACCGTCGACGGGAGCTGCGCGGCCGCTTGCGTCTCGCGCATCTGGGTCAGAATCAGGTCCGTATTCGGGTCGGTCTGCACGTCAAAATCGACAATCATGGTCATCTGGCCGTTCGCGGTTGCGTTCACCGAATACATGTAGTTCATGTTGTCCACGCCGCTCATCTGTTCCTCGATGGGCGTGGCGACCGATTGCGCGAGCGTTTGCGCATCCGCGCCAACGAACGTGGCTTGTATTTTTGCTTCGGGCGGAACAATGCTTGGAAATTGCGCGACGGGCAGCCGGAGAATCGAAATCGCGCCGATGAGCACGGTTAGGATTGCAATCACCATCGCGACGATCGGGCGATTGATGAAAAACTTAGACATATCTCACTTGCCCCCAGAACCAGGGTTGAAAGGAACCGGTGTCACGACGCTTCCGTCTTTGACTTTTTGGGTGCCTTCCGCGACGACACGATCCCCAGCTTTCAAACCCTTGTTGATGACCCACATCGTGTCCACGCGCGCGCCGGCTTCGACGGTTCGGATGGTGACCTTATTGTCCGATCCCACCACTGCGACCTCCTCTGCGCCCTGCAGTTCGCTCACTGCGCGCTGGGGGACCAACAACGCCCCCTTTTGATTCTGTGTTACCGCGCGCACCTTGCCGTACTCCCCGGGACGCAGGATATTGCCGGGATTGGGAAACGCCCCCGCAATTCTGATCGTCCCCGTTTGTTGATCCACCTGGCGGTCCGCGAAAAGTATCCTTCCGCTATGAGCATAGGTGCTGCCGTTCGAGAGGATTAGCTGCAGCGGAATCGTCGATCTCTCGGATAGCAAGTTCACCGTATCCGGGTTGAGCTTGCCGGCAATTCGAAGATACTCGTCGCCCGTGATAGGGAAGTAGGCCTTGATGGGATTCACTTGCGATACGCCCGCCAACACGGTTGTGGGCGTCACAAGATTGCCGACTTGGACTTGCGCAATCCCCGCTATTCCGCTGATGAGCGAGCGGACCTTCGTGAAGCCGAGGTTTAACGCGGCTTGTTCCACGGCCGCTTGGCCAGCCTCCACGGCAGCTTTTGCCGCCAGTTCGGTTTGCGTGTCGGTGTCGAGCTGGCTCTGCGGGATCGCTTGCGCCTGCGCTTCCGGTATGTCCCGCTTTACGTTGAGTGTGGCGTTGCCGAGTTGCGCCTCTGCCTCTGCGAGCTGGGCTTTGGCTTGATCCAGCACGGCCTGAAATGGCCGAGGATCAATTTCAAAGAGCACTTCGTCCTTGTGTACGAACGAACCTTCCCGGTAATCCTGCTTAATAAGATAGCCGCTCACCTGTGGTTCTATCTGCGCGTTTACGTATCCATCGAGCGTGGCTACCCATTCACTGTCGATGCGAACGTCTTTTTGGATCACTGTTGCGACTTCTACTTCCGGCGGCCGAGGCGGTCGCGCCGAAGAAACATTCTGTTGACACCCAGCGCAAAAGCAAAAGAAGAGGAGCGTGCCAAACAGGCTGAAAAGGGAAGTAGTCCAAGTGCGAGTGCCAAGTCGCCAACGGTTCAATCGATTCTCCTCTCGCACGCGACAGCCTTAGTTCGCGCGTACGCTATAGATCCCTTGCTCACCATCTAGATTCGCAGCGCTTCAGTTTGGGTACGCGACACCAGGCCAGAACGAACGTAAACTCACCGATAATCGCAGCCCTCCCATTCGCGAAACCTCTGTACTGGCTCCCAAGGTCCCCCTAGCTCGCACTACAACAGACGTACGGCGTCAGTTTCCGGTTATTCCATAGATACAGACAACTATTTCTCCTGCGGAAAGCGTCTTCTTCTTAAGCGCGCAGAGCGCCTACAATATTGCCTATGACTCAACGACCCTATCTTTCCGCGGCTGCATTGGCGGCCTTGCTGCTTTTCCCCTTTTTTCTCTTCGCCGACGGCGCGAACTTTGATCTGGACGGCCCTGCGTTGCATGTCCGTGTGACGCGAGGCAAACAGACACTCGACATCGGGCAGGTTCCGAATCTTCAGGATGGCGACAAGCTGTGGATTCAGCCGGCCTTCCCGGCGGGCCAGACTGTTCGCTATCTGCTGATTGTCAGCTTCCTCCGTGGCGCCACAAATCCGCCGCCCGAGGAGTGGTTCACGAAGGCCGAGACGTGGGTTGATCCCGTGCGCGGCAAGGGCGTCACGGTCACCATTCCGCAAGGAGCGGAACAGGCTCTACTCATGCTGGCGCCCGTAACTGGCGGCGATTTTACAACGCTTCGAGGCGCCGTTCGCGGCAGGCCGGGAACGTTCGTACGCGCGGTGCAGGATCTGCAACAGGCCAGCCTTCAGCGCTCCCGTCTGGACAAATATCTCGCTGGCGTCCAAAAAATCGCCGCCAACGATCCCAACGATTTGCGCAAGCAGGCGCCGCTCCTAGCGAAAAGCCTCAAGATCAAACTGGACGAAGACTGCTTTGAAAAGCCGCCAGACCAGCAAGCCGAATGCTTGACGCAGAACTCCAACAACCTGGTGCTCGACGACGGCAGCACGCAATCGATGGTCTCCGAGCTTACTTCGGGGGCCAACACCGACTTGATCGGCCAAATCAGCTCGACCAGGATGGCCGGTGGCGGAGCCTACAGTCCGTATGTCGGCGCGGTCGTCGACATGGTGAAGATTTTCGGCAATCTCCATACCGCCAAGTATCAATACATTCCCGCGATTTCCGTGCTCGAAGGAGAGCGCGTAGGATTGAAGCTAAATAATCCGCCCTCCTTTCACGACCCAAAATCCGTGATCGTAATCGGCTTGCCGCCAATCGGCGCTTCGCATTTGCCCGTATTGATCGCGCCGGACGCCACGAAGACGCATTGCCTCCAGGATTCCGCGTTTGTCCTGCCCGTCGAGGGCGCTCCGTTGCTCTTCTCGACGGGATTTGGACGCAATTTAGAATTGAGCGTGAAAGGTGCCAAGGGCAAGATGATCGAGCTGCCGGTCTCGGGAGACGCGGGCCACGGGGGTCTGATCTTGAATGGGGCCAAGAACCTCCCGCTCGGGGTCGAGGGAAAAGCGAAACTGAAAGGACAGTGGGGTTTCGATAATTTTGAGGGGCCGACCTTTGATTTACTCAGCGCCGCTGAGCCGGGGGGCTGGAAACTCCGTCCCGAAGACGCACCGGAGTTGCTCGTCGGCAAGGCGGACACCGTGCATTTGCTTTCGCGTGAAGCTGGATGCAGTGAAAAGATCACGCTGGCCGTTGATCCGTCCAAGCCGCTCACTTGGAAATCGGATAAGAGCGGAGAGATTGTGCTGCAACTCCCGCTGGAAAGCGTCAAGCCGGGCGAAGTGGCGTTGCAGATCAAGCAGTTCGGGATCCCTCAACCTGAAACGGTCCCTCTGCAAGCCTATTCCAATGACGTCAAACTCGAGTCCTTCCATTACCACGCAGGCGATACGACGATGAACGTCACCGGAGATCATCTGGAGCAGCTTTCGTTGCTTAAGTTGGAGGGCGTTCGCTTTGTGCCCACGGAAGCCACGGACTCCGGCAAAGAGCTTACCCTTGAAGCCAAGAGCGACGCTTCCTCCTTGAAACCTGCGAGTTCCCAAACTGCGCAAGTTGAGTTGCGGGATGGCAGAACTCTTGAGCTGAAAGGAGCGATTGAGCCACCCCGACCGCGCGTTACGCTGCTCGACAAGGACGTCCTTCCCGCCCCCACGGGCGATCCTCTCGCTTTTTTACGCCTGGGGGACCCCAACGACCTGCCCATCGACGGCGTTCTGACTTTCTTCGTCAAGACGGACACCAAATTCAACCGCTCGATGAAACTCGAGGTAGCCACTGCCGATGAGAGCGCCAGCGTGCAGCTCGGGTTCTCCGATGGCAGCCTGGTTCTTCAGGATTCCTCCACCGCTCGCGCCGAGCTCAACCCTTCGAAGAGCTTCGGCCCGTCCGTCTTCGGAGAGCTTCGCTTCCGCGCTCTGGACGGCAAGGGCGGTATGGGCGATTGGCAGCCGCTTGCGCGCCTTGTGCGACTTCCAAAAATTGCGCGCATTGTCTGTCCCGAAGATGTCGCCAAGCCCTGCCAGCTTGAGGGCTCTGATCTTTTCCTGATCGATTCGCTTTCTTCCGATGCGAAGTTCACATCGCCGGTCGTGGTCCCCGAGGGGTTTGCCGGCACATCGATCTCCGTTCCGCGCCCGAACGGCACGCTCCTCTACGTCAAGTTGCGTGATGCGCCCGAAGCGATCAACCACCTGTTGGCTCCTGTTTTCCCGGAACAGTGACCAACCCTTTCTCGGGAAATCTTCGGATTTAGTCGTCGAGGTCAAAGCTTCGAAACTGCACAGTGCCTGGCGGCACGGAAACGGACGCGTCTCGACTCACAAACAAAAGCCCATCATCAGCGTGCCTCGGCGCACAAGCTCTGTGCCAGTCACGATTTGCACCAATCACGAGTCGCCAGTCACTCTGCGCCACCACTCGCTCAACTCCATCATTCAGATTTATTGGGAACGCCGATGCTGCTCCAACCAGAGAAGGTCTTCGAGCAAGTAGTACTGTCCATAAATCATTCCGGCGTCATCGGGCCGGACGCTACAACCATGCCGCAAGATTCCCGGCGGCGTGGAATCATCGCTTCCCACCGGGGTCAAATAGCGGTCGATCAGCGCTTGCACGATTCGCTCTCCAGTGTCGCGATACCGTGCGGCCCGCGCAGCATCCGTCGTGACAAGAGACAGCCGGAAAAGCCCCCCTGCGATAATGGCAGCCGCGGATGTATCTCGATTCCGAAAATGAACGGCTTCGTCGTCGAAGTCGTACCATGGCACAAAATCGCTCGGCAGATTATTCAGCGCATAGTCCGCGATCCGCTGTGCCGTCGCAAGAAAGACGGGCTCGTGCGTCTCCTCATACGCGACGGAGAAGCCGTACAGGCCCCAGCCCAGACCGCGCGACCACGTCGTGTCCGGCCCATAACCTTGATGCGTGTGCTTGAAAGCCCATTCCCCCGGAGCCACGCTATTTTCGAGCTTGAGTTGCGCATCATTCGCTGCGCCGCCATGCAGCTGGAAGTCTTGCTCGTTGTTCCCGGGATTGTAGTGCACGGATTGAAATACCGATCCGTCGGGCCGCACAAACCACTCCGCGGTCCGCAGCGCATGCTTTTTCGCAATGTCCCGCCACTTTTCGTCTCCGCTTCTGTCGCTGGCCCACCACAGCAGTTGCAGGTTCATCATGGTATCGATGATCGTGTCGTCTCCGCCGGCGTTCCAGGAGGCAATTAATTGCGTCTTGGGATTGAACAATTGCTCGAGGCGCGCGGCGCCGAGCATCGCGCTGGCTTCGAGCGCGCTCTCGTGCGTCAAATCGTACCCGACCGCGGCGGAATAATAATTCAGAAAGCCTGCGTCGTGATTTTCCTGTGATTCCTGGCCGATCAGCTTCGAGCCCCACAGTTCCGCCCATTTTCGATATTTCTCATCATGGGTTGTTTCGTACATCCTCCATAGCTCTCCGATCCAGAAACTTCCCGTCCAGTAGTATCCGTTCTGCTTCTGCCACTCTCCGGACTTGTTGTCCGCCTCGGTGAAGAATCCTTGTCCCTTGCTCGCACTTAAGGGTTCCGTTGTGGCGCGAAGGATTGGCTCCCACGTCGTTGCCGTGCGGTCGATTTCCTGCCGCATGAGTTCCACTGCCTGCCCCACTGTTTTTGACTTTGGAGGGTCAAGAGTGTCGGCAGGCGCTGGCTCGGCGCTCCCCTCCTTGGAAATAATCCGAAATGTTGCGGGACTCTCCATCCAGTCCGCTTCTGCTTTCACCGCATCCAGGAATTGTTCGCGATTCTGAATGCCTTCGGAACCAAGCACCAAAGAAGGCTGCACCTCTTTCTCCGTGCCATTCCAGAAGCCAATCTTGCGATTTGATCCTTCCTGGTCCCAGGCCGCCATGGCGTACCACGAGGCCGTTCCATTTGTCAGATGAAATTGAACAAGGTGGTTTTTCGCGTCGTCCTCAAACTTTGCGCTTTCCGCTTTCGTGAGCACCGCAAGGCCAAGATTCTCTTCGCGAAGCTCTTCCGTAGCGGTAGCTCCCGGCGCGACCACCTGGTTTCCCCAACTCGCGATCCACTTCACCGGCAAGCCCGCTCCGGAATTCACCGGACTTATTTCGGCCTGCACGGGGAAACCAGTCACGAACGGAAAGTTGTCGCCAGCATCTGCCGAAATCGCGTGCTCAAACCCACGCTCGCCCGCCCATTGCGCAATTCGCGATTGAAGATGGACTATCTTCCCGGCGGCGTTCCATCCGTCATATTCCAGCTCCACAATCGACCGCACAGGGCCGTTCGCCAGAATCCGCCACTTGCGCTCTTTCACGTCGGCGACTTTGATCAGTTTTCCATTCACCATTGCTGCCACGGCGCCGATTCCGATCGCGTCTCCCACCTTGAAGATGTCTCGCCCTTCCGGCGATTCATCGTGATAGACGTAATCCGGCGCCGCATACATGGCTAGCTGCAATGTTGGCCGCCTCTTTCCATAAATATCGATAGCGTTCCGCGGGTCGAAGTAGAGTCGGAACGCCACGCGCTCCGATTCCCATCCCAATCCTTCGATCTTGCGGCTGAAAAGCGCCGCAGTTCTTTGTTTGTAATCGCTCCGCAAGCGCCAGATGCGATTTTCCTCTCCGTAGGAGATCGTGACGATCCGCGTCTGCCGGGGCGCAAGATCAATCTGAAAGGCCAGCTCGTCGGCCTTCCCGTCGCCATTCAAATCGTCCACTTGTGAGGGAAGCTCGTCCGTCTGGGGCGTGGCTACGTCCGCATCCAGGCTGCTCGCATCGCTTGCCGTCACGATCACTGCGCCAGGCTCGAAATCAGGCGCCACTTTCCGGATGTCCGTGATTGGGATGACCATGTCAGCCGCGCTTCGCGCCGTGGAACTCGGGTTCGAAACGGCCACTTTGATATTTTTGATTTCCTGTCCCGCCGGCGCGGCCGCCGCACAGAGAAGCGGCAGCATCAGAACCAGCCCCAGCACCCGAAAATGAACTTTGCTCATTGAGGTTCGATCTCCCTCAAAATTAAAACTTTCCAGTGCAAGTCCTTCTGACCTCGCCGAGTTTTCTTCCCGCGGGGTGAAGCCAGCCCTTGCCGGCGTGTTCGGAATCGCATGAGCGTCATCAGCCTCGGCCCGCGCATTTTCTACTTTTTCTCCCACAACTCCCAGAACAACTTCACCGTCGCCGGCCCGTGTCCCGCGTAATGATTGTTCGCGAAGGCGAATACTTTCATGTTCCGCGCCATGAATTCCCGGAATAGTTCGACCCAGTGCTGCATCTCCGGCCGCCGGTCGATAATCGTCTTTTCCCACGTTTTGGTCTGTTCTTCGATGCCTTTGCGATCGCCCAGCCATCGAACGTACGTAAAATCCGCCGTGAGCAAGTCGAACTTCGGTTTCATTTCCCATGGACGCGGCACCCAGGATTGATCGATCAGCGCCAGCGCCACGCCGTTCTCCCGCAACAACTCCGCAAATTTCGCGTCCAGCCAGTACTTGTTTCGAATCTCCACCGCGTACTTGTAATTCTTCGGAAGCTTTTTCAAGAACGGCGCCAGCCGTGCCAGGAACTCCTTTCCGCTTTTGAAAATCGTTTTGTTGAAGTAGCCAAACTGAAAGAGCAGCGGTCCCAGCTTCTCGCCCAGTGCGTCCATCGTCTTCAGGAATTGCTGTAAGTCTTCTGCGCAATCCACCAGCACTTTTTCATGTGTGATCGCTTGCGGCACTTTTGCCGCGAAAATAAATCCCGGCGGCGTTTTTGCGTACCATCCTTGCACCGTCGAGAGCGCCGGCGTCCGATAGAACGTGCTATCCACTTCCACCGTATCGAACTTCGTGGCGTAATAGCTTAGATAGTCTGCTGGCTTCATTCCCGCCGGATAAAAGCTGCCTTCCCATCCCGCCGCCGTGAACGCCGACGTGCCCACCCGGATTTGCGCCTTCTCAGCCATCGCGCCGGATTCTACACCACGCCCAAAGCCTGCGGTAATCAGCAGCGCGAAGTTGCGTCCTGCGCTGCCTCTCTCCATCCCGCAATCCGGCTTTGCGCTTAAAAAAGTAAAATTTCCCGTTGACAGTTTCGCCCACGAGAGGGACGATTTTAGTGCACGGACGAACCCGCCTCGCCCCGCGTTGTAATTCAGTTCATCTCTATTTGGCAGGCGGCCCGCAATGACAATCAAAAAACTTTTAGCGTTTTCCCTCTTCGGTTTTAGTCTTTTTCCAATTTCCGCAATGGCTCAATGCAGAGACAGTCTTTGTCAGAATCTGCAAAACATCCTTTATGCCTCCGTCACGGATTTCCGCGCCTATCGCGAGAATCTAACCCGCCCCCCCAATCTCTCCGCCGAGAGTACAACCGTTCCCTGTCACACCACGGAGTGGACGAATGACGTCGCGATGTACTTGTGTAGCGCGGAAGTTCCGGATTCTCTCGCGCAGATCTGGTACGAAAACACGCTTTCATCCCTTGGCGTTCTTCGTCCCGCTTGGTATTTCCGGATTGATTCTCCCGCGACGGGCCATGTGGTCGATGGGGGGCCTCCGGGTTGCGAGGTATCGCCCACCGACGGACCCTACCTCGGGAATTGTCCGTTTCATCTTGAGGTCGCCAAACAGAGTGACGGCACTGCGAAGATCTATCTCTGGGTAAATTCTCTCTCTTCGCCCTATCTCGCCGCCGCGCCCCCTGCTTCTCAATCGAATTCCGAAGTCCCCATCGTGGGCAACGCGTGCGACAAAATGTGTGCGGGTCTCAAGCAGGCTCTGGAGGCTCACTTGCACGCCTTTTCTATGATTCGCGCTGAAGGAGGGAAGAGCGGCGACGGCCCGGCCAACGTTGCCGACAAATTGCCTGGCGCGAGCGAGTGCTTGGTTCAGCCCGCCACAAATGCCCACTCCAGTGAGCTCGGCACGCAATACGTTTGTTATTGGCCGGAAACATCGGCGCCAGACGCCGACGCCCGATTCCGCGATCTCGTCTCGCGGCTGCAAGTGCTTGTCCCTGCGAATTGGTCAACGCGGCAGGAAGACCAAGTGGACAAGCTTTCTGGCGCGAAACTCGGCGCATGGGTAGCGTCCGCGCCCGGTGACCGCCAGGAAATCTCTGTCTACGCCTCCGACGACTCCGTCGGCTTCCACATCACAACGTGGACGACTTCTCTGACCGCCCAAATTTCCAGATAAAGGCTCCTAGCTCTGGTCTCGATTCGTGCTCGGAGTCTTCACGCTGACTTCGCCAGCTGCCCCAGCGCACGCATCGTGCTGTCATCCACTTTCACCGCCGCCGTGGCCACGTTCTCCTCAAGGTGGCTCACCCGCGACGTTCCCGGAATCGGCAGCATTACCGGCGAACGCCACAAGAGCCACGCCAGCGCCAGTTGCGATGTCGTGATTTTCATTTCTCCGGCTGTGCGGGCTAGTTTTCCGCCCGGAGCCGCCAGCTCGCCGGCTCCCAACGGAAACCACGGAATAAATCCGATGTTCTCTTGCTCGCAATATTCCAAAACGTCTTCGGCCGCGCGGTCCGCCAGGCTATAGCGGTTCTGCACCGAAACAATGGGCACAACTTTTCTCGACTCCTCGATCTGCGCCACGGTAACTTCGGACAGTCCGAGATGTCTGATTTTTCCCTCCGTCTGCAAATCCTTCAGCGTACCAAGTTGATCTTCCGCCGGAACTTTCGGATCGATCCGGTGCAACTGATAAAGATCGATCCGTTCCAGCTTCAACCGCTGCAAGCTTCCCTCGCACGCCTCGCGCAAATGCTCGGGCCGTCCGTTCATCGTCCATTGATCCGGTCCTGAGCGGTCAAACCCCGCTTTCGTGGCGATCACCAATCCCGCCGGATAGGGATGCAGCGCCTCGGCGATGAGCCGTTCGCTCACGGACGGCCCGTAGGAATCCGCCGTGTCGATAAAATTGACGCCCAGCTCGACAGCGCGCCTCAGCACTCGAATGGACTCGTCGTGATCCTTCGGCTCGCCCCACACGCCTTTTCCCGTTATGCGCATCGCCCCGAATGCCAGCCGATACACCGGAAGATCACCGCCAATCCGAAATTCGCCGCTCTTCGCCGCTGGCAATTCCTTCCTGGATTTTTTCGTGCTGCCCGCCGTCTTCGCTTTGGCTTCCATGGCATAGCTCCTTATTTCATTTCCAAGAACGTGGCCTGTCGTAAAAGGCTCATCCCATTCAGCGGCGGAGCGTCGCCTTTCCGCCTCACGCGCGATCACTTCTGCCGGTTTGTGACCACGATGTTTGGATGCGCCAGCCGGCCGACGCGGCGTATGGGATGTCTTTGCTGCCGTCTCAGACTCTGGGAGATTTCATCCGCGGTTTTTTTTAGCTGCCGCAGAGCGCGGCAGCTCCGGCAATCCCGGCATCAGGCCCATACTTTGCCAAAACCATCGGAATCTCCGCGAACCGCCGGTTCACGCACCATTTCGGCAGTTGTTCGCGGATGCGCCAGAAAAATCCGCTCATCAGCTCCGCCAAGCCTCCGCCAAAAATAAACACGTCCGGCTCGAGGAGGTCAATCACGTTCCCCGCCCAAATCGCCAAAAAGTCTGCAGTCTCGCGCAGAACTTCGGCGGCAAGTGAATCGCCCTGCCGATAGGCTTCTCCCACAACCTCGGCGGTTACGCCCTCCAAAGTTCCTCCGGCAAACTCGAGCATTCTGGATTTGTTCCCCGTCGAAACCGCGAGCTTCTCTCGTGCACTCCGCGCAATCGCCGGTCCCGAACACAATGCTTCAATGCACCCGCGTTTTCCGCAGCCGCATCGCGGCCCGCGATAATCGATGGTCAAGTGGCCGCCCTCCGCCGCGCTTCCCGTGCGCCCGTGATAAATCTTCCGATCGAAAACAATCCCCGTCCCAATGCCCGTGCCCAGAGTTACGTAGAAAACATTTCGGTAACCGGCCCCAGCGCCCCAAAGCGCCTCGGCCAGCGCCGCTGCATTCCCGTCATTATCGATTCGCGCCGAAATTCCAAACACACGCCGCACTTCCGCCGCGAGCGGATAATTCCGCCAGCACGGCACATTTGGTGGATTAAGGATCACTCCCGTCACCGGATCGAGCGGACCCGGGGCGCAAATCCCAATTTGTGTCAGCCGCGCTCTCGCCGTCGGGTGGGCCGCGAAAACAGCTTCGATCGCGGATTGCACCGCTGCAAATCCTTCTCCGGCGCTTCCTCGTGCGGGCATGGCTACCCGTGTCTGAAAATAAATGTCGCCTTCTGCGTCCACGAGCCCCGCAGCCACTTTCGTTCCGCCGATATCCACGCCAAGAGCAAATGTGGCCGTCGCGTTCAAGACTCTAGTCTCGTAAACCTGCGGAGAGTTTCATTCGATTCCCAACCGGTGCTGCATCTCTTCAAGCGAATACCTCTTCGTCTCCGGATAGAAGAAAAGCACCACCAAGAATTGCACAACCATCATGCAGCCGAAGAAAACAAACGGAATTCCGTGAGAGTACGCAAAAAGAACCGGGAAAATCCAGGAAACCGCCGCATTCATGATCCAATGAGAAGAGCTGCCTACACTCTGTCCTTTCGCGCGCACGCGGTTGGGAAAAACTTCGCCGATATATACCCAAATCACCGCTCCTTGCGAAATCGCGAAAAACGTGATGTACGCGATCAGCAGCCACAGCAGATAGTTTTGATGGCTATGCGTCAGGAAGATTCCCGCCAGCCCAGACAAGCACGCAACCAGCCCGACCGAACCAATCAACAGGAGAGTCTTCCGGCCAATCTTGTCGATCACCGTCATAGCCAAAATCGTCGCGAGCAGATTCATCGCTCCCACCGCCACCGGTCCCAGTTCTCCCGAGGCTTTGCTGTAGCCTGCCGCGGCGAAAATGTCATTCAGATAATAAAGAATGGCATTGATGCCTGCGAGCTGGTTGAACATTCCAATCGTAATCGCCAGAAAAATGGGGAAGCGATACCTTCGCGAGAAAAGGGGCTCCGATTTCTGTGCGCGTTCCAGATGGATGGACTCCACGATCTCGCGGAGTTCTCTTTCCGGATCTTCCGCGCCGATCGTCTGCAACACCGCGAGCGCCTCTTCTGTCCGCCCCTGCGTCGCCAGCCAGCGCGGGCTGCGCGGAATTCCAAAGAGCATGATCAAAAACAGAGCCGCCGGCACTCCCGCGATTCCAAACATCCAGCGCCAGTCGTTCGCGCCGAGCCCCAACTGCGCAATGCGGTAATTCGAGAAATACGCCAAAAGTATGCCGACCACGATGTTGATCTGAAAAAGTCCGACAAGCCTGCCGCGCCACTTGGCTGGCGCGATCTCCGCAATATAGACCGGGCCCAGCACCGATGACCCGCCGATCCCCAGCCCTCCCAGGAATCGAGACGCCACCAGCACGGGCCAGTTGAACGCCAACGCGCAACCCAGCGCGGAAAGCACATAAAATACGGCAAGAACGCGCAGCGTCTCGCGGCTGCCGTATTTTTGTCCGACTACACCGCCGGACATCGCCCCAATGACCGTGCCCCACAGCGCGATCGAAACCGTGAGCCCCAGCGTCGATGGCGTCAAATGAAACACCACGCTGAGCTGGTGCGTCGTCCCTGCAATTACGGCGGTGTCGAAGCCGAACAGAAGGCCGCCAAGCGCTCCCACTGCCGTGGCTTTGGCAAGATTAAGATTCATCGCCGGCCGCCCGATATTACAATTTCCATCTCATCTTCTCCAAAAAGCGCGGTGCGACCATCGCAAGCAGGATCATTGCGGGGAGAAAACGCTCCAGGTAAGGAAAGCACCTGGGTGCCTGGTCTTCCTCAGCTTTCTCCCTCTCGCACCAATCGAAAACTACACCGCCGCCTGGCTCGGAACTGGGGATGGTACCTCAAAATCACCCGAACCCGTGTATGCATGGGCGCCGCGATAATACGCTCGTCAAACGCAGTTCGTGGTTCACTGCTTCTTCGAAACGCGATACCGTACGCGGCATGTCTTCCGCCTCGAATGTCTATGACACCGTTCCGTACCCAAGTCTCGCTTTTCTGCAGACACATCCGGACCGCCTCGCCGTCCTGGGCGCGCTATTCGGCATGAATCCTCCGCCCGTCGAACATTGTCGCGTCCTCGAACTTGCCTGTGGCGATGGCAGCAACCTAATACCCATGGCCTACGCCCTTCCCGGCAGCGAATTCGTGGGCGTGGATTTGGCGGTAAAGCCGGTAGCATCCGCTCAGGGCAGAATCCTCCGCCTCGGACTCACGAACATTCGAATCGAAGCGATGGACTTGATGCAGGTCGAATTAAACGCAGGCAATTTTGACTACATCATCGCGCACGGCGTTTATGCCTGGGTTCCCGAACACGTCCAGAAGAAAATTCTCGCAATTTGCGGCGCGCATCTTAGTCCAAACGGCGTTGCCTTCGTCAGCTACAACACCACTCCCGCAGGCCGCGTGCGGCAAATCCTGCGCGAGATGACGGCGTTCCACGAAAAGCGCACGGCAAAATCAGCCAGCCGCGTGCAAACAAACAAAAACTTTCTTGACGCAATTTCAAGAGTCACCGACAAACGCTCTCCATGGAAAACGCTCCTTCAAGAGGAGTTAAAGTTGACCTTCAATCGCGATGAAAAAGTCGTCTTCCACGATGATTTGGCGGACTGTTTCCTGCCTGTGTCCTTCGGTGATTTTGTCGAGCGCGCGGCAAAGTGCGGTTTGCAATATCTAAGTGAAGCGCATCTCGGAGAAATGATAGAACCTGCCCTGGACGCCGAAGCGTCGGCCGTGCTCAGCGATCTAGCCGATGGCGATGAAATCGCCTTCCAGCAATATCTCGATTTTGCGAGGTATCGCCGGTTCAGGCAGACATTGCTGTGTCATAAAGAGGTTGTCTTGCGCCGCGGCGAGTTGTCGCAGCGCGTAAAGCAATTATTGGCGGCGTCGCCCATGCGCATCTCGGCAGAGAAATCCGATGGCGCCATCGAATTCAGCAACATCCGTGGCCCCGGCACGATCACCACAAATAATCCGGTTGTGATCGCCGCGCTTCGGCGTCTTGAAGCGATTTGGCCGCGAGCCGAAAGTTTTACGCAGCTTGCGGACGCAGTGGTTCCTCGTTTTCCGGACACAGATCAATCGCAAGGAGGGGAAGGCCTCGCGCAAGCTGTCCTGAAACTCGCGGCGAACCAATTGCTCGATCTCCGAACCTACAATTTGCCGCTGCCCAACACGATCACAGAAAAACCGATGGCGAGCCTGCTTGCGCGCGATATGGTCAAAGAAGGTCCCCTGATCACGACCCTGCTCCACACCCAGCTTGATATGGAAGATGAATTAGGAAGGAAATTTCTTCAATTATTGGACGGCACGCGGAACCGCGAATCGCTAATCGATGCTCTCGCCGCGGAATCGCGGGACGTCCCTCGCGAGACCATGTCAAAACAGGTAGACGCTAGCCTCCTCTATTTCCATCGCATGGGCCTGCTCATCGCATAAGGCTCGAACCGTTTTAAGCGCTTCGCGCGCGATGTAGTGCGCCACAAGATGTTCCGGACCATTACACACATTTTGGAACCGCCCGTTCTTTCTGTATGATTTTGTCCGTGAACATAGTTCTGAGTGACATCGAAGCGCGAGTGCTGGGCTGCCTGCTTGAAAAGGAAATCACCACGCCGGAATACTACCCTCTTTCTTTGAACGCCCTCCTCCACGCCTGCAACCAGAAATCGAATCGCGATCCGCTGATGACTTTGGATGAGGACAGCGTTCGCCAAGCACTGCGCGCATTGAGCGAGCAAGCACTCGCGAGATCGGCAGGCGGCGATAGCCGCGTCGCCAAGTACGAACACCGCCTCGCCGAAATGTTCAATTTCACGCGTCCCGAAGCAGCAATTCTCTGCGAGCTGTTACTGCGCGGGCCGCAAACGCCCGGCGAGTTGCGCGGCCGCGCTGGCCGCATGCATCCGTTTGAAGATTTGAACGTGGTGCACACAGCTCTGAAGCACCTGATGGAACGCGAGCCCCCGCTTGTGGCGCTGTTGCCTCGGCAAGCCGGCACAAAAGAGGCCCGCTACGCCCATCTGCTCTCCCCAATCGGGGTAATTCTTGAGAAACAACCCATACAACCCTTTCGAGAACCCGTGCAATCCAATGACCCATCGGACGCGGAACGAACGCTTCAGCTCCAGAGGAATGTCGAGGATCTGCAAAAAGAAATCGCGGATCTCAAGCGCCAGTTCGCGGAGTTCCGAAAGCAATTCGAGTAGAGTGTCGAGCGAGTGTAGGAAGACCACAAAGTCGAATTTTTTTGAATGAAGTATTGACACGCGCCAGTGCGAGTTCATACCATGATGCTTCATCGTTGAGTTTTGAATCTGCCCGGTGCGGTTCAAAAGTCGAGTATCTAGCAGCAAAAAATACATTTTATGATTACAGTTAAAGAGCTTACGAAAAGGTACGCGCACAACACGGCTGTCGACCACATCTCTTTTGACATTCAAAAAGGCCAGATTGTGGGCTTTTTGGGCCCCAATGGCGCCGGCAAGACCACCACCATGCGCATGCTGACCTGTTTTATGCCGCCGTCGGCCGGCACCGCGACCGTGGCGGGCTTCGACGTGCTCGAAGAGCCGATGGAAGTGAAGAGGCACATCGGCTATTTGCCGGAAACTCCGCCTCTCTATCCCGAAATGCGCGTGGGAGAATATCTCGAGTTCGTCGGAAAGCTGAAAGGCCTGCGCAAGCCGGAGCTTGCCAAGCGCGTCGATTACGTTTGCGAGCGCTGCGCCGTTGCCGATGTGCGCGACAAGCTGATCAGCAAACTCTCGAAAGGTTACCGCCAGCGCGTCGGCCTCGCGCAAGCCATCATCCACAATCCTGACGTACTGATTTTGGACGAGCCCACCGCCGGCCTCGACCCCAAGCAAATCAACGAGACGCGCGACCTGATTAAGAGCCTCGCCGGCGACCACACCATTATTTTGAGCACGCACATCCTGCCCGAAGTCGAACAAACCTGCGAGCAAGTCATCATCATCAACAAAGGAAAGCTCATCGCCACGGATTCCGTGGCCAACTTGCAGCGCCGCGCCCGCGGCGCCGAATCCGTCCTCGTGGAAGTAGCCGGCCGCAATGGCGCCATCGATTGCGCCGCCATCCAGAGCAAATTGGAAAAGGTCTCTGGAGTGAATAAAGTCGTCGTCAAGGAACAGCGCGACTCGCGCAACATTTTCGAAATCGAGAGCGGCAAAGGGCGCCTCGTCCGCGGTGACTTGGCCCGCGCCATCGTCGAGGCCGGTTGGGACCTCAACGAAATGCGTTCTTCGGCCATGAGTCTCGAAGAAGTCTTTCTGCAACTTACCGGCCAGCCGGACTCGGCGTCCAAGGAACAACCCGCGACCAAGGGAGCAAGCAATTGAGAAACGTATTCACCATCTGGCGAAAGGAATTGCACAGCTATTTTGTTTCTCCCGTTGCCTACCTTCTGCTGGCTATGTTCGCGATTATCTTCGGATTTTTCTTCTGGAACATCTTGGGCTATTTCGTTTTTACCAGCATGGAATCGCAGATGCGCGGCGAAATGTTTCCCATGAACCTGAATGAACAGGTCATTCGTCCGTTGCTTTCGAACGTCGGCGTGATCGGATTGTTTTTCATTCCAATGATCACCATGCGCCTTTTCGCCGAGGAAAAGCGCAGCGGCACGATCGAGCTTCTGGTCACCTCACCCATCCGCGACGGCGAAATCATCTTTGGAAAATGGCTTGCCGCTCTCACGTTGTATGCCGGACTTCTCCTGCTCGCCGCGCTGAATTTTGTTTTCCTGTTCATGTATGGAAATCCTGCTTGGAAACCTCTGGCGATCGGTTACTTGGGCCTCCTTCTGCAAGCCGGCGCGCTCCTGGCCATCGGCATGTTTATTTCCACGCTGACAAAAAATCAGATCATCGCCGGCGCCGCCACGTTTGGCGTTTGTCTGCTCCTCTGGGTTCTCGAATGGGTGGGCGGGTACGAAACGGCGACCTGGGCCACCGTGCTCTCCTACATGTCGGTGGTTACGCACATTGAATCCTTCTCGAAAGGTCTGCTCGATTCGAAGGATGTCGTCTATTACGTGACGCTGACCTTCCTGGGAATTTTTTTCACGTCCCGCTCGCTCGAATCGCTGCGTTGGAGGTCGTAGGTGAATCTCGATTTGTTGAAAGCACGTCAAACGAAATACGCGGCGTACGCCACGCTTTACATTATCGTGACGCTGGCGGTAGTTACGGTAGCCAACATCCTCGCGAACCGCTACGACAAATCCTACGACGCGACCTCCAACAAGCGCTATAGCCTCTCTCCGCAAACCATCAAGATTGTGAAGGGCTTGAAGCAGGACGCAACCATCACGTATTTCGACCAGGCCACGCGGTTCCAGCCCGCAAAAGACAAGCTCAGCTTATACGCTGATCTTTCCCCGAAGGTGCACGTCGAATACGTGGACCCGGACAAGCAGCCCGAGTTGGCCCGCGAAGCTGGTATCAAGAGCTATGGCACGACGATCGTACAAATCGGCACGCGGAAAAACGAAGCGAAGAGCACCAGCGAAGAGGACATCACCGGCGCTTTCATCCGCGACCTCAAGCACACCACCCGCACCGTTTGCTTTGTCACCGGCAGCGGCGAGCACCAGATCGATGACACGACCCGCAATGGCTATTCGCAATTCAAGGATGTCCTCGGCAAAGATGATTACGAAACAAAGTCCATCAGTCTGCTCGAGAAAGCGGAAGTTCCGACCGATTGCACCGTCGTTGTCGTAGGCGGCCCGACTGGCGATTACCAGCAACCGGAAGTGGATGCGCTGAAAAAATATGTCGAAGACGGCGGCCGCGCGATGTTCCTGCTGGATCCGCCGTTGAAGATGGGACGGGAGAACATTGCCGATAATGACGCGCTTTCAAGCCTGCTCGTAAGCTGGGGCGTCACGCCAAACAAAGATTTGATCCTGGACATGAACCCGATTGGCCAGCTTGCCGGGCTGGGTCCGCAAGTGGCGCTCGTGACCCGCTACGAGTCGCAACCCATAGTGAACGATATGAAAGGCTCGGCGACCGGATTCCCGTTCTCGCGTTCTCTGGAAACGAAAAACGCGGACAAGACGTCCGTCGAAAAACTTTTCGATTCCTCCGACAGTAGCTTGGCAACCATGAAATTGGATTCGCCCAGCATCAATCCGAACGACCCCGCAAACAAAAGAGGTCCGATGACTCTTGCGGCCGCTGGAACCTACAGAACCGGCAAGGAAAACTCGCAGGGCCGTTTTGTCGTGGTCGGCAGTTCCGATTGGGCCTCCAACTCGTTCATCAATTTCAATGGCAACCGCGATCTGGCGCTGAACGCCATGA
This sequence comes from uncultured Acidobacteriota bacterium, assembly GCA_963715795.1. Lineage (GTDB taxonomy): Bacteria > Acidobacteriota > Terriglobia > Acidiferrales > UBA7541 > Acidiferrum. The sequence goes on from OY970275.1 coordinate 1,060,903, forward strand.
ACTGGCTGTCCTCCGATGAAGATTTGATTTCGATCCGGCCGAAAGAGCCGGAGGATCGCCGCATCACGATGACGAAGGCGCAAATGAATTGGGTGCGCATCACCAGCCAGTTTCTTTTCCCGCTCGCCGTAGTGATTGTCGGATTTTCGGTCTGGTGGCGCAGAAGATAGAGCGCATCCGGACTCGCAAAAACGTAAAGCGCAGTTCACAAAATGCCGGGGCATTTCCAATGAAAATCAACAGCCTATTGATAGCCGCGATTGTCCTCGCGGCGCTGTCTGGAGTTCTGTACTGGTCCAATCACCGCAAGACTTCCGCAAGCGATGTAAAAGTTTCCGCCGACCTGCCGCCGAAAATTCTCTCGCTGTCCCAGTCGGACATCACGAAAGTGGAAATCAGGCCGAAAAGCGGAGACGAAGTAACACTCACGAAAAACAACGCCGGCAAGTGGCAAATTGCAGGCGCGACCCCGTTGCGCGCGGACCAGAATGAAGTCTCGAGCATGCTCTCGACGTTGTCTTCGCTCAGTTCGGAGCGCCTCATCGACGCCAAAGCCGGCAGCCTGGCGCAATTTGGCCTCGCGCAACCCGCCGAAGAAGTGGATGTCACCGAGAAAAATTATAAGACTCAGAAATTGCTGATCGGCGACAGCACGCCGACGGGAAACGCCGCCTACGTCGCGCTCGCCGGCGATCCCCGCGTCTTTACTCTCGAAAACTACAACAAAAATAGCCTCGAAAAGAGCGAGAACGATTTGCGCGACAAACGCCTGCTGATCTTCGATCAGGACAAACTGAGCAGCGTGGAACTGGATGCGAAGAAACAGGACATCGAGTTCGGCCGCAACAAGGACCAATGGGAAATTGTAAAGCCCAAGCCACTGCGCGCCGACGAGTCGAACGTACAAGATCTGATTCAAAAGCTGGCCGACGCGAAAATGGACCTCAGCGTGCCTCCCGACGTCCAGAAAAAAGCGGCGTCGGCATTTGCTTCCGGCACCGTCGTGGCGACCGCGAAAGTGACCGACCCTTCCGGAACGCAAGTGTTGCAAGTCCGGAAAAACAAAAACGATTACTACGCAAAATCCAGCGAAGTCGCGGGCGTGTATAAAGTCGGAAGCGATCTGGGAACCGCGCTCGACAAAAGCGTCGACGATTTTCGGACCAAGAAACTTTTTGATCTGGGCTTCACGGATCCGGACAAAATCGAATTTCATGACGGCTCCAAAACCTTTTTCCTGACCAAGGGCGGCTCGGATTGGTGGCTGCCGGACGGCAAAAAAGCCGACGCCATCGGCGCCGAAACCTTCGAAGAAAGGGTGCGCGATCTCTCCGCCAACAAATTTGTGGATTCTGGTTTTACAACTCCAGCGATGGAACTGACCATTACGGCGAAAAACGGCAAGGATGTCGAAAAAGTCCTTATTTCGAAAAACGGCGACCGCTATATCGCCAAGCGCGAGAATGGCCCGGCCCTCTATGAGCTAGATCCCAGCGCCGTCAAGGATTTGGAAACGGCCGCGACCGACATGAAGCCCGCTGTCGAACCGAAGCCCGTGCCGAAGCCAAAGAAGGGCTAATCCGCTTAAGTATTTCTCTCGGTCTGGCGCATGGCGCTGTCCAGCGAAAGTTTTTCCGCCGATGTAATCTCGCGAACGCCGGACTTCGGCAGATCGCCCAGCGCGAGCGGGCCAATGGCCACGCGGATCAGCCGCAGAACTTCGATACCAAGAGTTTCCAGGATGCGGCGAATGTGCCGGTTCTTTCCTTCATCCAAAATAATCTCCAGCCACGAATTTCGCTCCCCGTGGCGGAGCAGGGAAGCGTGCTTTACCCGAAGCAAATCTCCCTCCTTGGTGCGAACGCCTTTCTTGAGAATCTCGAGCAGCTTCGCATCGGCAATTCTTCCGATTTGAACATGATAGGTCTTGTCGAGATGTGTTTCCGGCGCCGTAATCCGGGCAGCCCATTCGGAGTCGTTCGTCAGAAGCAGCAAGCCTTCGCTGGCTTTGTCCAGTCTCCCGACGGGCGCGACCCACGGAATCTCTGCGCCGAGAAATCGGTAAACGGTGTCGCGTCCCTTTTCATCGTCAGCAGTAGTAACGATCCCGCGCGGTTTGTTCAGCATCAGATAAACCTTCGCAGCGGAGCCAACCAGCTGCCCGTCGACTTCAATGCGATCCTTGCCCACCCGTACGGGAGTTTCCGGGTCGCGCCGAATCCCCCCATTCACTCGAACCTTCCCCGCCCGAATCAGTTGAACAGCCTGCGACCGCGAGCAATACCCCAGCTTGGATAGTGCGCGCGCTAGGCCTGCCATTGTCTTAAGAAGGCAGGCAATAAATGGCCGTGCTGATTGGTCTGCGGCCGTGGAAGTGGGCGGATGCTCCTAGCGATTTGGGCGCAGTTATGGAATTATGGTCTCCAGGAGTTTGCCATGGCGGAACAAGAAAAGATCGACTGGTCGCAGTGTCCATTGGTAGAGGTTGACCCGCTCGTGGTTAGTGGCGCTCCTGTGTTGCGCGGCACCCGCATGCCCGTGAACGCGATTGTCGACAACTTTGACTACGGGATGACAGTAGCCGAAATCTCGGAACAGTTCGAAGTGCCTGAGGAGAGCATACAGGCGATTTTGACGTACGCAAAGAGTCATCGCGTTGCGCATCCTGTTTGATAAAAATGTTCCAATCGGTGTTCGCCACTTCTTGTCAAGGCATGAAGTCCGAACCGTTGTGGAATTGAAGTGGCCTCCAAAGCTTCAGAACGGAGCCCTCCTTCGGGCTGGGGACGCCGAGCCGTTCGACGTTCTTGTCGCCTGCGATCAAAACATCGCGTATCAGCAGAACCTAACAGCTAGAAAGCTCGCCTTAGTTGTGCTTGGGTCGAATATCTGGCCTATCGTGCGCGGTTACCGCGATTCGATCGCGGCAAAAGTGGATTCGGCAAGACCTGGAGTTTACGCCTTCGTTGATATGCCGATTCCGTTCAAACCTGGAAACAAAACGATCGGCTAAGGACGATCTATTCCGAGGCCGCATTGGATGAAGTTGACGCAGTTGGCGCGGGCAGATTCTTCGTAGCCACATTCCCAGGCGGATTGTGCTTTACCGCGCCGTAGTGCGCAGCCAGCCACGCGCGAACTTCCTCGGGCTTGTAATCAAACGGCCCCATGCCGCCGCGATACGCGATGCGGCCCTTTTCATCGATGATGTAGATGCGTTCGGGCCAGGCGGCATAGGCGTCATTGGCGGCGTTCGTCATGTCGTCAATCCCGAAGGCGATCGGATAGTTATAGCGCTTAATAAAATCGTTGGCGATAGCCACGCGTTGCGCGAGTGTCTTCGGCTGTGCGTAGCACACGTCTTCTTTCACGTTCGACTTCATCTGCCATTCATCCGTGGGATGCGCTTCGCGCACGTACACGGTAAGAAAATCAGCGTGCTCCTTATAGTCGTTATAAATCTGCACCACGTCCCCGACGTGGCGTCGGAACGGCGGTCAAGTGTAGCTACCAAAAATAATCACCAGAGGCCGCGCGCCAGTGCGTTCGCGAATATGGAAGTGGGAAGAGCCGTCAAGCGCCACGAGCCGCGCATCGGGCGCCACGTCACCAACTTTCAGCGTGCCGCGATGCATGTGGGGCAGGGCATAGCGCACCATGAAATACGCATCGCGCGGGCTGCCCGCCATTTTGGAGAGAATTCCGAAGGCCACCAGCAACAGGACCAGGAAAACGCCAATCGTCCATTTCCAGAAGATAGACATCGTTAGAATTTCCACCTGCTCACCAGCTCACGCAACTCATCCGCCCACCTCATTCACGCATCTCTGCAAATAGCAAAGAGAATTTAGCGTTTACTACGAATAGAAGCCACCCGACACGGCCGCGAACGATAACACCACGGGTCCGAGGGCTGAATAGTATTTTTACATTAGCGCCGCCGTCCAGTCGCAAGCCTACTTCGCAGCGTCCTTGGCCAAAAGATGCTCGCGCTCCGCCGTATAGCGAGCCAAGGCTCGCTCGATCACCGCCAGCGCCGCGTAGGCCGGTCGGATTTCCTCGACCTCGACTTTCTTGCCTTCAAGCAATTTGTAATCCTGAAAGAACCGCCGCAAAACCAGCAAACGGTGCGGAGGAAGATCGCGCGCCTCGAGATAGCTGCTGAACTCCGGGTCCCCCGTGGCCACGGCGATGATTTTGTCGTCGCTGGCGCCAGAATCGATCATGGTCATCAAGCCGATCGCACGCGCCTTAATCAAGGCAAGCGGCTGCACCGGTTCCTGGCACAGCACCAGCACATCAAGAGGATCGTTATCTTCCGCGTACGTCTGCGGAATGAATCCATAGTTCGCCGGATAGAAAACGGCGGAGTGGATGATGCGATCGACTTTCAGAAGGCCGGTCGGCTTATCCAATTCATACTTTACGTTCGATCCGAGCGGAATCTCGATCAGCGCCTGAAAATCGCGCGGCAATTCTTTGCCTGGTGAAACATCGTGCCAGGGGTGAGGCATCAGAGCACATCCTTCTTTGCGGGCAGCCAGTTCATGGGCAGTCGAATAACGGGAATTGCAACCATCCATTATCGCCCGGAATGCGCCCGAGGTTCAAAGGCGTAAGTAGAAGGGAGTGCTCAAATATCGTTCACGCACCTCTAAAAATGAGCGCACGTCGGCGAATGCGCCAAAATCGACGCCGGAGATTTTAACGGCTAAAACACGCTGTTTTGCATTCCTAAAAACGATATGCTGGAGAAGTAGAGGTCCAACTGATGTCCCAGCACTTCAATCGAGATCGCATCGTTCCGTCGACGGCAGGAACCTATCATCCATCGCGGCGTTTCCGCCGGCTATTGTTCCTCGTTCTCGCCGTTCTTGCCGTAGTCATGTTCAGCGGTCAGACCTGGTTGTCTTATTACGTCGACGATTTGTGGTTCGGCGCCCTCGGCTATCGAGAAGTTTTCTTGAAAACCCTGAGCCTTGAATGGGCGGTCTTCTGCCTATTTGCCGCGCTTACGTTTCTCATTTTGTATGGGGCGATTCTGGCGCTGAAACGCACGCACCGGGACGACCTGCCTGCCGGACAAACGATTTTCGTGGGCGGCCAAGCTCTTCGGCTTCCCGTCGAGCCCATCCTCCACTTTGCCGCCATCGCCGGGTCGCTTCTGGTCGCCATTGGCTCCGGCGCTTTCATGATGGGAGTGTGGCCCACGTTCGCTCTCTTTTGGTATGCGCCGAACGCTAGCGGAGGCATTGCCGATCCAATCTTCGGCAAGCCAATCAACTTCTATCTTTTAAAGCTTCCCGCGTGGCAACTCATTTCCGGCTGGCTGACGCTGCTCGCCGTGCTCGTTTGCGTGGTTGCCGCTTTCCTTTTCGTAATCGCAAACAGCGCTCGCGCCATCGGCGGCTTCCAGCGCGGCTACGGCGGCCTGCCCTGGCGCGGTTTGTCCATCTCTGTCGCGTTCTTGTTGGCCGTGATCGCCTTCCAGGTTTACCTCGGCCGTTTCGCCCGTTTGTTCGAGGACCACACCATTTTCGGCGGAGCCACCTACACCGATGTCCACATCATGCTTCCAGGCCTCCTGGTACTTTGCGCGGCTCTCGTCCTTGGGGCGTTGATCGCAGCCATAAATGCCGCTTCCGTGCAGCGGGGCCGCTGGCTATTCGCGGCCATCGTTCCCGCCGCAGTTTGCTATCTGCTCCTTCAGGTCGTCGGCTGGTATGTCACCAATTTCATCGTCAAACCGAACCAACTCGTTCGCGAACAACCCTACATCGCCCACAACATCCAGATGACCCGGCTGGCCTATGGCCTGGACCGCATGACGCAGCGCAAGTTTCCAGCTGAGACCAGCGTCGACGCGGCGGACGCCACGAACAATCAAGCCACGCTGCAAAACATTCGTCTCTGGGACTGGCGCGCGCTTCAGGACACTCTCCGGCAGATTCAGGAAATTCGCACCTACTATGACTTTCCCGATATCGATATCGACCGCTACGTAATCGATGGCCATCTTCGCGAAGTCATGCTCGCCGCGCGCGAGTTGAACGTCGATAAGCTCCCAGTGAGCAGCCGCAACTGGATCAATGAAAAGCTCATCTACACGCACGGCTACGGCATCACCATGAACACGGTCAACGGCTTCACTCCCGAAGGGCTGCCCACGTTGCTCCTGAGCAACATGCCGGTCGAAAGCACGGTCCCCGGTCTTACCGTCACGCGTCCTGAAATCTATTTTGGCGAACTGACCAACACCGACGTTTACGTCAAGACCAGACAGAAGGAGTTCAACTACCCGCAGGGCCAGACGAACAGTTTCACTTCCTACCAGGGCAGCGGCGGCATCGTACTCGGCGGCTTTCTCCGTCGCATCCTCATCGCGTTGGACCTCGGCGATATCACCAAGCTTCCGTTCAGCGATGATGTGACGCCCGAGAGCCGGCTTTTGATGCGCCGCAACATCCGCGCACGCGTCTCCACCCTCGCGCCCTTTCTCACCTTTGATCAGGATCCCTACATCGTCGTCGCGCAGGATGGCCGCTTATACTGGATGATGGATGCATTCACCACTTCGGACAGCTACCCGTATTCCAGCCACTACACGCTCGAAGACGCGCCCATCAATTACATGCGCAACAGCGTGAAGGCCGTCATCGACGCCTATAACGGAACAACCACCTTCTACGTTTTCGATAACGAGGACCCGATTATCACCGCGTACCGACGCCTGTTTCCAGATTTGTTCAAGGATGCGGCTCAGATGCCTGCCGATCTGCGCAAGCATGTGCGCTATCCCGAAATGTTGCTCGACGTTCAAGCCGGGGCCTACGGCCTCTATCACATGACCGATCCGGAGGTCTTCTACAACCGTGAGGATTTATGGACCGTTGCGACGGAAGTCGGCATGAACGACGTTGGCGAGCAAACGACGCTGACGATGCAGCCCAACTTTGTGCTGATGAAACTTCCAGGAGAGACCGATGCGGAGTTCGTCGAGATTCTCCCGTTTACTCCCGCTAACCGGAATAATCTGATTGGCTGGATTGCCGGTCGCAGCGACGGCGCCCAGTATGGCAACTCGATCGTCTACGACTTCCCCAAGACCAAACTTGTGGACGGACCGCTTCAGGTGGAGGCTCGCATCGACCAGAATGCTCAGCTCTCCGGCCAGTTGACCCTCTGGAGCCAGCAAGGCTCGCACGTCCGCCGCGGAAATATGCTAGTGATTCCCATTGGACGCACTCTGCTTTACGCGGAGCCGATCTATCTCCAGGCGGAGCGAAGCCCCATGCCGGAATTGCGTTTGGTCGTCCTCGCCGTACAAGACCGGCTAGCGTATGGGCCAACATTCGAGTCCGCCATGGCGGCGCTGTTTGGCGGAGCGGCTTCTTCCACAAGCGCGACTGCGGAATCGCAAGCGCCTTCCGCTCAAAACGGTTCGGCCTCGGCCGCTGCTCCTGTCCCGGAGCCGGCCGCCAGCCTCAAAGGCCTGATCGCCCAGGCCGCCCAAGACCTTGCCGATTACCAGCGATTGACTGCCGAAGGAAAGCTTGGCGAAGCCGGACAAAAGCTGGAGCAGTTGAAGCGCGCGCTCGAACAGTTGAACAAAAACCAAAAATGATTTCGTTGAAGGCCCATCGTCGCCGCGGACCAGGCGACCGAATCGCGGCGCTCGGACGACGACACGAGCGCCAAATGGGTCTACGCCCTTGCTTTGTCGATCATATCGATCCAGATGCCTTTGGATTTTAGAATGAGCTCGATGGCTTCGCGCACGGCGCCGCGGCCGGCATTTGCCTTGGTCACGTAGTGCGCCGCGAGTTTCACTTCGAGAACCGCGTCGCCGACCGCGACGGCAAGTCCCACGCGCCGCATGACCGGCAAGTCCGGCAGATCGTCGCCGACATAAGCGACCGCCGATTCCGGAACACCCGCTTTCTTAAGGATTTCTTCCAGGGCGGGAATCTTCGTCGGCTGCTTTTGATAAATAAATTCGATTCGCATTTCGTGCGCGCGCCGCAGGAGGGCCGGGCTTTCCCGCCCTGTGATGACGCCGGTACGGATCCCAGCAGTGTTCGCGAGGGTCAAGCCCTGGCCGTCGTGGGCGTCAAACGTTTTAATTTCGAGCGCCGTGCCATCCGGCTGGGAAAGAAACGTGACCGAGCCGTCCGTAAGCGTGCCGTCCACATCCATCAGCAGGACTTGGATCTGCGCGGCGCGTTTTTTGAGAGAAGCTGGGATTTTCACCATTCCTTTTGGCACATTGCGCTCCTGTTGAAAGGACAGAAAAAAGTGCGGATCTAAAGATCCGCCAGTACAACCCCGAAAACCGCGGACGTGCAATCGTCCGTTAGATCAGCCTTAACGTCTAGACATGCTCTAACGTCTAGATAAGCTCTAGGGTCCACAGGTCGTGGAGGTGAACGACTCCCATGACTTTGTTAGATTCATCGACCACGACGACCGATGTGATTTTTCGCTTTTCCATTAGAGTTAGCGCTTCGCTCGCTAGCACTTGTGGTCTCACGACTTGCGGCTTCACATTCATGCATTGATCCGCGGTCATGCTCAGCGTCGAGCCGCCATGTTTTTCCATCAAGCGGCGCAAGTCGCCATCGGTAATAATCCCCGCCAGCGTTCCGTCTCCATTAGCCACCGTCGTCATCCCGAGTTTCTTTGCTGACATTTCGTGAAACACCGCCGGCATGGGAGTGTCGAGCGAGACTTTCGGCAGGGCGTCGCCGACGTGCATGATTTTTTCCACGCGAAGAAGCCGTTTGCCCAGGCTGCCTGCCGGATGAAGAGCCGCGAAATCATCGTGCCGAAAATCGCGGCGCTCGAGGAGCGACACCGCGAGCGCATCGCCCACAGCCATCGCGACAGTTGTGCTGGCCGTCGGCGCCAGATTCAGCGGACAAGCTTCTTCGCTGACACTGACGTCGAGGACCACTTCGCTCGCTTGCGCAATCGTGGACTTCGTGTTTCCTGTGAGCGCCAACATCGGAATTTCAAGCCGCTTCAGCGCGTCAAGCAGGGCGATGATTTCGCTCGTCTCGCCGCCGTAGGAAACCGCCAGCATCAGGTCGCCGCGCGCGAGCATACCGAGGTCGCCGTGCAGGGCGTCGGCCGGGTGAAGAAAAAAGGAAGGGGTGCCGGTGCTGGAGAGGGTCGCGGAGATTTTGCGGGCGACGATGCCGGATTTGCCCATGCCGGTGACTACAACGCGGCCTTTGCAGGCGAAGAGAATGTCGACGGCCTTTTCGAAGGTGGTGTCGAGGCGCGCGAAGACGTCTTGGATGGCTTGGGCTTCGATTTTCAGGACCCGGCGGGCGGTGTCTAGGCTCATGGGGCGGTGACCTGTGGAGGGGGAATCGTGACTGGTGACTGCTGACTGGTGACTACTGCGAGCACTGGCTGGGTAGGTGGCGTTATCCGAGGTGGCGCAGCATGCTGCCCCGCTACAAGTGGAGCTGAATGGCGGCAGGCGGTGTCAAATGGCACCCCCCGGAAATTTGTAAATGTTGCATCTAAAGGATTTAGCGTTTTTGTAAGTCCTTTGTTTGCAACGGTTACAGGGAATTTCGTAGATGTTGATTCTAAAGGGGTTAAGTTCACTGTGAGGGTTGACTTTTGGCAGTTCGCGCAGGTGTACATTCGACGCTCTAGAGGCAGGCAGAATTTGATGCGCGGAATTCGTATGAGGGTCACGGCGTGTCGTGCCCCTAGGAAGCGAGTTGCCGGGCGAAGGGGGGTCATTGTGCGCTCCAGCTACGCACTAGAGTTGACAGTTCTTTTAGGCGCTTGAGGAGGGTGAGAAGTTGAGAAAGGGGCAGGGCATTGGGGCCGTCGGAGAGGGCGGCGGCGGGGTTGTCGTGGGTTTCGAGGAAGATACCGTCGACGCCTGCGGCCACTCCGGCGCGGGCTAACGGCTCAATGAATTCGGGCTGGCCGCCGCTGGCGTGGCCTTGGCCGCCGGGGAGTTGGACGGAGTGTGTTACGTCGAAAACGACCGGATAACCGAGTTTCCGGAGAATGGGGAAGGAGCGCATGTCTACCACGAGATTGTTGTAGCCGAAGGAGGCGCCGCGCTCGGTGAGAATGATGTTGGTGGTGCCGGTGCTGGCAATTTTTTCGACGACGTTGGACATGTCCCACGGAGAGACGAATTGGGGCTTTTTGACGTTTACGATGCGGCCAGTCTTGGCGGCGGCGAGGAGCAGATCGGTTTGCCGCGCGAGGAAGGCGGGGATTTGCAGGATGTTGCAAACTTCGGCAGCGGGCTGGGCCTGCGAAACTTCGTGAATGTCTGTGAGGATCGGGAGGTTCAGGTCGGATTTGATTTTGGCGAGGATGCGGAGGCCCTCTTTTAGCCCGGGACCGCGAAAAGCTTTGACGGAAGAGCGGTTGGCTTTGTCGTAGGAGGCTTTGAAAATGTACGGGACGCCGCAACCGGCGGCAATTTGCGCGACTTTTTCCGCCATGTTTCGTGCGTGGGCTTCGCTTTCGATTACACATGGACCGGCGATGAGAAAGAGCGGGTTGCCGCCACCGAGCCGCATGCTGCCAAGTGAAATGTCGCGAGCTGGATTCATCGAAGTTACCGAAGATAGCATACGCGACTTCGATTTGGAGAATTGCTCGATTGTCGCAGTGAATTAGGTCCCGGGGGCGATTTATCTGGAGTTAGCTCGGCGCGGCTTCCCAGAACCGGACATATGGCCAGCGACTAGCGGGACGTCGACTTGGCGGGACGTTTCCTGCATCGGCACCCAATGGCTGGATGCTTCGGACTCGTAGTTGCTGATCCTGATGCGGATCAGCTACCTCTTCAATTTTGGAACTCAGCATTAAGTAATGGTCATTGCCACTTGGTCGCGTCCCTAGTGACTACCTCGGCTATCTGGCTTTCGGGGAGGCCCAAGTGGAGCAGCATCGCTCCGCGCAGAAGGGCGCGCATCCTCTGATTCAATAGGAACATCTCTTTGCCCTTAACCGGCCTTTTCTTGGACCTCAGGCCGCTGCCGGTGTGCGTGTAGAAATTTCGCGTCACGACCACGTTTGAGATGAACGTCTCTGGGACGATCCCCATCTTGACCAGCGTCGGAGCGCTAATCGACTGGCACAGTGCCGTGAGCCGTGTGGCGAGGGTCGGGTCGCCGGCGTGCATCATCGAATTGCAGATCTTCTCTTTAAGTTCGGGACCAACGGCTTGGGCGTCGAGTGTCAGGCGAATCGCCTTGCGGACATTGCGAAGTGTGAGCCGGTCGGTGGCAGAGGCATTCGTGCTGGCACGGTGGAAGCCTTCCAAAGCCTGAGCCAAGGCAAGGAATTCCGTCTCGATGAAGAGCTCGCTTTTGCGCAGGACTTCGAGGGCAAGGCTTTCCACAGAATCGAATTTCGAAGGCAGGCAAATCCACGTGATTATGGCTTGCCCGAGCTGGTTCGGGGAGCACATCACGCACTGCCTGCGATCGAACTGGCGGACGGAACCGCTTCGTTTCGTTATGAGGTGACCGCTCTCATCTCCGTAGTAGACGAATAGCGTGTCCATCGCAACGGAGCCGCCTGTGAGCAAAGAGAACAGGTTTTCAAGGCGTCCACCGATCCGGCGGTACCACGCCAGCGACTCGGGATTGGGACTTTGAACTTCGACTGACGCGATAGACCTGCTGAGCCGTGACGGGTCGTCCTTGCCGCTGGTCAGTTCGGATACAACCCTGACCGAGATGCGAACCCGGGAGTCGATGAGAGAAAAGTCCTGGATTTGCCGGGCTCCATTGGAATCGTGACTACGATTTGGTCGATGTCCCACTTTTCATCGAAGGCCCGGGGGAACCACGCGCTCAAGCCCTCGAAGGTATATCTGGCCGAGGTGAGGCATTTGTCGTTGATTCCGTTGATGTGCATTCCCCCGAGACAGGACAGCACTCTGAAGGACCTAGCCTTGATGGCCTGTCCGACCGCGAAGTTAGTGCTACCTGGTCCGGGTTGCTCGACGAGCTGGCACAGCGTAAACAGCCCGTCTTCGGTGAAGCCGTGAAGCGCCGGAATCATTGTGGAATCCGGCATCGCGAGCATTCCCGGACCTGTCGATATTGGCCTTTCATATTCCGGCGCGGTGATGAAGTTGATTTCCCGCTCGTCCGATACGAGGGTACCTTTCATGATCGTGTCGGGTGTCTCGGGCGACCAGAACGCACCGATCATGCTGAATCGCGAATCGAGCTGTAGGCTCTTATCGGCCATTCCAAGAGTTTAACGGATGAAGCGGCGATCATACGAACCGCACGAGCGAGAAACGGGCTTCTGGGAAGCTTACTTACAGCCTATGGCAAGCACGCTTCGACCGTCCTGCAACCTATGTCAGTCCTGACTAGGAGGCTCGATCAATTTTTGAACTACACTTCTGGGTTCGCTCAGACCAGGAAATCAAATCGTTTCATCGGAATTTTCCGTGGTCCCTGCGATGGCGGATAACGGACACGAATGTCCCGGTGTCATAGGTTGCGGAAGTCCAGGGCATGCTCAAAATAAAATCGGCGGAGTCGCCGCAACCGGCAAAGTTGACTGTAAACGTCGTGCTGGCCGTAGCTCCAACCGCGAGATCGCCCAACACGATGGGATAACCGCTCGGCGATGTGATCACCGGCCGGCAGCGCCCTCCGGCAAACGGCTGCAGTGTAAATCCGTTGATCTGCGTTGCGTAAGCTATGCCGACGTCGCCGTTCGTTGCGGTTACGGTGAATACCCGCGTGTCGCTCTGCTTGCCTTTTTCGTCGGAATCCGAAACGGAGAACGATAGCCCGTATCCCGGCAACTGCGTGGGATCGACAATTCCCCAGTAAGCGGGCTTGGCTTGCAACTCCGTATCGAAGGGCAGCGGCGCATCCAGCCGGTCGATGGGGAAACTATCCAGCCAGGTGTCGTCGTCCGCAAAGCCCCAGAAGGTTACCGCGCTTATCTTGCCGCGCAGGCGCCGCAGCGCGTCAAAGTACTGTTTGTAAAGCCAGCCCTGTTCGGCAATCAGCGATGGCGGCACGGTTGGCGCGTAGTTCGATGTGTTGTCGCCGGCGTTGTAGACGCTGACGTCCATTTCGGTAATTTGCTGATCGATGTCGCGGAAATTCTCGTGAATGGTATCGATCGCGTTGACGATCGCGTCCGCGGACGGATAGTTGATATCGTTATGCATCTCGTGGCCGATTCCATCCAGGGGTATGCCGCGCTCGCGAAGATCCCGCACTACGCGCACAAGGCACGCCAGCCGGTTCGGATCGGTTGTGCTGTAGTCATTGATGAACAGCTTCGTTCCGGGAGGTGCGTACTGCCGTGCCGCCAGCAGCGCGACGTCGATGTACCCCTTGCCGAGCACCTGATAGAACGGCCCGTGATACAGACAGTCTGATTGGGTAGGATCGATCGGTTCGTTCACGACGTCCCAGGCATACACGGCCGTGCCGAAGTGCTGCACCTCGTTTTGTATGTGCTCCTGGATATTCGCAGTCACCGTGGCCTGATTGGCGGAGGAGTTGGTTCCGTCTCCTGTGGCATACGCCGGCGTCTGCTCACCCGTTGACCACACCAGATTCTGCCCGCGTACGCGCATCTCGTTGCACACCGCCAGGCCCACTTCACTGTCGGCGTTTTCGTAGGTATACGTGCCCTCGGTAGCTTCTACTGAACTCCACTTCATGTCGTTTTCCGAAGTGATGCTGTCGAAGTGCTTGGTCAATAGCTGTGCGTGCGGTCGGGAAAGATCCGTCAAGTCAACGGCTGCGCCGACCGGGAAGAACGGCGAGAGTGTCTTGAAAATCGAAGGTATGCCGGTTTGAATGGTCGGCGGCGGAACGTAGGTGAGCTGGAAGTCGTCCACATAGAACGACACCAGATCGTTGCCCGATGCCGGAACGGTCTGCAAATATAAGTACGCGGCTCCCGGATCGTAGTTATTGGCCATGTTGTATCGCATCACGCTGATTTGGTGCCAATTCCCGTCCGCGGGAATGGTCACGCCGGGGTAAGCGGTCATGCTCGGATAGCTGGTGTTGCCATCGAGCGTGGTCTGTAAGCTCATGTTTAGGATGTGATTCGAGCCGTCGGTCGGCACCAGCATCACCCACACGCTGGCGTTGTACACCGAGCCGACGTACATCTTGTCGCTGACATTGATTTGAGGTCCGTCGTAGTTCGCGACACGCCCGGTGACGAGCAGGCTGTGCGTACCGCTGTGCGCCTCCGCCGTCGTATTGGTCAGCGTGGAACCCGAACGCGAACTCCACCCGTCCAAGCCGCCATCCTCGAAGGTCGTGGTGATCCCGCTATTGTCCTGCTGGCTCAGGCTTGGCGGCGGTGGCGAGAGCTCGCCGATGGTCACATCGTCAATGTAAAAAGAATCCGTCGCGCTGCTGGATTGTATGTAGAGAACCAAGCTCGACGGCGGACCAGGCAAATTGCTGAAGCTGAAGGTGCCCTGGACCTTAGTCCACGCCGTGCTGGAGAGTGCGCCCGAGGTCGCAAGATTACTGTACGAACCCGATGCGTTGGCGCAGTTCGTCGTTTTCGTGGAAATTGTCGCTGTCGGATCGCTGCTGTCCGGCGCCGCGAGCAACACGTACGCAGTAACCTGATACGTCGCGCCTGCAACAACGCCGTTCACGCTCAGTAGGTTCAGGCTCGGCCCCATGTAACCCGCCGTGCGGTTCGCAACCAGAAGGCTGCGCGCATCGCCATTCGGATCCGTAATCGGCGGAATACTATTCGCCAGGGACGCGGAACCAAACGGCGTCCAGCCATCCAGGCCGCCATCCGCGAATGTGTACGTGGCTATCGGCGTTCCGCCCGGCGGCGGTGCCGTCTCCGTGATCACCACCTCGTCCAAATAGAACGATTGCGCTGTGGTCGCTCCCACCAACTGCGCGTAGAGCACTAATCCCGTTTCCGTGGTGCTGACCGTGTAGCTTCCACCAATTTGCGCCCATCCGGAACTCGACACCGGCACTTGGTAACTTCCCACGGTGTCGTAGCACGTCCCTCCGGAGCAGCCCGGATCGCTGCGTTTTATCGTGAAGTTCGCGTTCGTTGCCGTCTCGCCGCTGGTGAGCATCACGTACCCCGTGATCGTGTACGTTGCCCCTGCCTGCAACACACCATTCAAAGAGATCGACGGCCCACCCGCGCCGCTGGAGTTCGTCGTAGTAAGCAAACTGTACGACCCGGAATATGCCGCAGCCGTTGTCGCCACCGGTGTGCTGGCGCCATTGAAGGATGTCCAGCCATCCGCCGTTCCGTCTTCGAAGCTGTAGGTCACAACCGTCTGCGCGTTTGTACCTTTGGCGCAGAACAGCGCGAAAACAGCAATCAGAAAACCGATACGCGCGATTTGATTTGTGAATACTACTGGCGACATCTTGGCAAATGACGGGAGCATGGCGATTCTCCTTTACCAACACGACGGCCCGAAACGCCCTATCGTGTACGTTAACGACATCTGAGAAGTTTAGTACATAGGCTATGTACGTCCGGGGGAACCCACTTCTAGGAAAGACAGGCATAAGCTACACCTCTTGCGTAGGTGCGTGTCAAGCGAGTTTTTTCGGAAGAGCTGAGAGGCGGGCAAAGGACGCGGTGCTGCAAAGGGGCACAGCCGTTCAAGGCTCATGTTGAAGATGCTGAACACCGGGCACGATGTATCGTGCCCCTACACATGCTTGAGATTAGGCGTTGGCGTGAGGGGCGACGCGCACTGCTTGGACGCGTTGCGGTTCAGCGGCGGGACGTGATTTGTTTTTTTTAAGTTCGATGGCGGCGCCGATGAAGGCGGCGAACAAGGGGTGCGGTTCGAGCGGCTTGGATTTGAATTCGGGATGGAACTGGCAACCGAGGAACCAGGGGTGCTCGGGGGCTTCGATGATTTCGACGTAATTTTCGTCGGGGGTGCGGCCGGTGATGCGCAGGCCTGCGCCTGTCAGAGTTTTCTCGTAGTCGCGGTTGAATTCGTAACGATGGCGGTGGCGTTCGCTGATCTCGAGCTTGCCATAGGCTTTGGCGGCGAAAGAGCCGGGTTCGAGTTTGCAGGCCCAGGCGCCGAGACGCATTGTGCCGCCCATTTCGTCCACGCCGAGCAGTTCGCGCAATTTATAGATGACGCGGTGCGGCGACTGCGGATTGGATTCGGTGGTGTCGGCTTGTTTCAGCCCGGCGACATCGCGCGCGTATTCGACGGTGGCGCATTGCATACCGAGGCAGACGCCGAAATACGGAACTTTGTTTTCGCGGGCGTACTGGATGGTGTAGATCATGCCTTGCAGCCCGCGCTTGCCAAAACCGCCGGGAACGAGGATGCCGTCGTAGCCGTGCAATCGCGCGGCGGCTGTTGCGACGGAGTCGATTTCCTCTGCTTCGACCCATTCGAGGATGGTCTTGTGATTGTGCGCCAGACCGCCGTGGAGCAAGGCTTCGCGAAGGCTTTTGTAGGCGTCTTCGAGCTGAACGTATTTCCCGACCACGGCGATGCGGACTTCGCCCGCGGGATTGTGAATGCGATAGACGAGATCGAGCCACGGGCCCATGTCCGAAGGGCGTTCTTCCAATTTTAGGTGCCGCAGAATTTGCGCATCCAGGCCTTCGCGGCTGAGCTCCACCGGCACGGCATAAATCGTGTCGACATCTTCCATGGAAATGACGCAGGCTTCGGCGACGTTGCAGAAGAGCGCGATTTTTTTCTTGAGGTCGGCGGGAATGTGGCGGTCGCTGCGGCACAGCAAAATGTCCGGTTGAATCCCGATGCCGAGCATTTCTTTGACGCTGTGCTGCGTGGGCTTGGTCTTTAGTTCGCCTGCAGCAGCAATAAAAGGAACCAGCGTCACGTGAACGAAAAGCGTGTTCTCCGCGCCGAGCTCGAGGCGCATCTGGCGGATGGCTTCGAGGAAGGGAAGCGATTCGATATCGCCAACAGTGCCGCCAATCTCGACGATGACAACGTCCACGTCGTCGGAGACTTTCCGGATGGTGGCCTTGATCTCGTCGGTGACGTGCGGAATGACCTGGACGGTCTTGCCGAGATAATCGCCGCGGCGCTCTTTGGTCAAAATGGTTTCGTAAATGCGGCCGGTGGTCCAGTTGTTGTCGCGGGAAAGCTTGGCGTGGGTAAAACGTTCGTAATGGCCGAGGTCGAGATCGGTTTCGGCCCCGTCTTCGGTGACGAAGACTTCTCCATGCTGAAACGGGCTCATCGTGCCGGGGTCGACGTTCAGGTATGGATCACATTTTTGAAGGGTGACTTTGAAACCGCGACTTTCGAGGAGACAACCGATGGAGGAAGCTGCAACGCCCTTTCCTAAAGAGGAAACAACGCCGCCGGTAACAAAAATATATTTTGGCGCCATCCATGCAGCCCGCTTCCGGGATTTCCCAGAGCGCCGGGCTTATCCGCCCTCCTCAGGATTGACGTACAAACAATTATGGGCGGAAAAGGAAAGAGTGTCAAATCGAAGAAATGATTTTGGGAACTCAAAAATTCGCGGAAGGGAACTGGAGAGCAAGGGAAGTTCTGTGCGGGCCGCCGAAGCAGAAAAATATATCGTGCCGCGCAACTTCTCCGCAGTGAGCGGGTTGAATGCACCGGGGAGGAGCATGCGCGTTTGGTTGCCCCATCCTTGTTACAGGGTGGCAGTTGCGTAATCGCGGGCATTGCTCGATTGAACAAAGTGATTCCTGTGCGGAAACATTTGCGGCGCAGCAATCATCAAAGCAGTGGAAGATAAGCGTGCGCCCGCGGCGCAAACCCGGGCGACGCTATCCTGAGGGATTCTTCGAGAGTCTCTCGAATGTGGGGAAGGGGTAATGATCTTGAAACTCAAGTTGTACCTGGGCAGTGCTGCATTCGCAGGCGTTCTTCTCTTCGCTCCCTTTTCCGGCGCACAGCAAAATCAAACGCCGGCTGCACAATCCTATTCTACTTACGAGGCGAGCCGCGAGAGCGTGCTCACCGGCAAGGTTCTTTCCTACACAACGAATTCCACCGTTCCGCCGATTGGAGCGCATGTAACCGTTCAGACGGTGTACGGGCCCGTTGACGTGCATCTGGGCAGCGCCAAACTGCTGGAGCATAATGGGTTCACGCTGAACGTTGGAGACTCCGTCCGCATCACCGGAGAAGTCATGACCTTCGGTCAAACCACCACGTTTGCCGCTCGCGTTGTTGAGGACGGAGATCAGTCGATTACCGTTCGCGACACCAAAGGCCGGTTGATCCTGATGTCTTCAGTGCATGTGCCGAGAGGTGCGCGATGAAGCGGCTCCTACTCCTTTTTGTGGCCTGCTCCGTTGGCTGGGCCGCGGGCTGCAGCAACAGCGGCTCGAGTTCGGTCGTCACGCCCCCTCCCCCAACGGGTTTCAGCAACTCCAATCTCAGCGGCACCTATGTTTTTTCTGTAACCGGCACAACGCTCGACAATAACAGCGCCACGGGCGTCAGCAGCTTCTCCCGCGTGGGAGTTTTCACGGCTGATGGTAAGGGCGATATTAGCGCGACCGGCGGACTCGAAGATGATTATATGTTTGGCTCGGATAATCTCTTTGGGATCATCGGCGGCAGCTACGTCATCAGTTCGGATGGCCGCGGTGTTCTTTATCTCGAAACTTCCGGTGGAACAGTTCAGTACAACCTCAGCTTGGTTTCCTCGTCCACAGGTTACATGGTGGATATGGGAACGGGAACGGGCGTGCCGCCTGCGACGATTTCCGACACCGAGACGGCCAACGGTAGCTTCCAACTGCAAACGGCTACCACCCTTTCACCCGGCACCTACGTGTTCGATTTTTCGGGGACTGCCCCTGCGTCAGGCGACGTCATTTCCGTTATTGGCGACTTTGTCGCCAACGGCAGCAGCTTTTCCCCTGGCAGCTACGAAGACGTCAACGACAACGGCACAATCATTTCCAAGGCGATAATCTCCGGTGGCGGCTATCAAACGGATACCGGCGATCTCGGGACGGGGAGAGGCACGGCGACAATCGGCACTTCAAACTACGTCTACTACGTCATCGATAGCCAGCACGTCCAGCTCATGGAGACGGACCTAGACCTGGTCGTCGCGGGAACGAACTTGGGCGAGGCAGTCGCTCAGCAGGCCGGCACACCGAATAGCTTGACTGCTTTCAACGGTAGCAGCTTCGTTTTCGAGATGGGCGGGTCGGACGCTAACCTTAATCCATTCACGCGTGCGGGGCGACTGACGGCGACCGGGGGAAGCCTGGGGAGTATTCTCCTCGACCAAAACGATGCCGGGACCTCACAGTCGGTGCCGGCTAGCGGCGTTCTCAGCGCCGGCACCGTGACGTTGGACGGCGACAACACGGGTCGCGGCACGTTCACGTTTACCGATACTGTCAATCATACGGGGACGTATACCTTCGTTTTCTACCTGAACTCAGCGACCCAAGGTGTG
Organism: uncultured Acidobacteriota bacterium; assembly: GCA_963715795.1. GTDB lineage: Bacteria > Acidobacteriota > Terriglobia > Acidiferrales > UBA7541 > Acidiferrum. The sequence goes on from OY970275.1 coordinate 1,080,354, forward strand.
ATTCAGGACATCACAACCGTCAATGGCGTAACTGTTGACGTGATGGACGGCACTCTTTTGGCGCAAACTGGCTCGCCGTTTTCCTCCAGCAGCCTTGCTACCTCTTACGCCATCGATTGGAGCGGGGCTGATCCAAGTGAAGAGGATTTTGTCGGGAGCTTCACTCCCGCCAGCACCAATCCAAACGGTCTGTTGGATTACAACGAATTTAGCAAGCTAGACCTGTTCACCAACGTGAATTTTAACGGCGTCTTCACGTTCGGGGGCGACGGTACCGCAAGCACCGGTCAACACAGCGTTTTCGTCGGGGGCATCAGCGGCACTCCCTCAGTCAATCTCAACTACTTCGCGTATATCGCGAATCCCAGCACCATTCTGGTGATGGGCACCGGCTCGAATCGCGTCATCGCTGGCGTGCTGACGGCGCAAACACCGTAGCGTAGCTGGGCGCCTCGCAGTTACCCGGAAGTTAAGAAGCCGCCCGGCTGAAGTTGGCTGGGCGGCTTTATTTTTGCAGCAGTTTTTCCACGCGGGCCACGTCTTCGGGCACGTCCACGCTTACCGCATCGTGCTCCACTTCGGCCACGCGAATCTTCCAGCCATTTTCCAGCCAGCGGAGCTGCTCGAGTTGCTCGATGCGTTCGAGTTCGCCTTGCGGCAGGGTGGGATATTCGAGGAGCGCGTCGCGCTGGAACACATAAAGCCCCAAGTGCTTTAAGTGCCGCACTTGAATCTTGCTCCCCGTATCGCGTACCCAGGGAATCGGCGCGCGCGAAAAATAAAGCCCATTGTCATCGAAATCGAGCACGGTTTTAACCACATTCGGATCCATGATGTCCGTGGGTGTCTTGATGGGGGTGGCCACCGTGGCAATCGCCGCGGCAGGCTCCTCGAGCAGGGCATTCACCGCCGTGTCGATGGCGACAGGGTCCAGCAAAGGCTCATCTCCCTGCACGTTCACAAACACGTCGCCTTTTTCATGTGCCGCGACTTCCGCGACGCGCTCCGTTCCCGTGCGGTGGTCCGGCCGAGTCATACGGGCCTCGCCGCCGAAGGCTTCCACCGCCTTGACGATGCGTTCATCATCGGTTGCGACAATCACACGGCCAGCTCTCTCGGCCATTTTGGCGCGCTCATAGACTCGCTGGATCATGGGCTTGCCGGCCAGCGCAACCAGCGGTTTGCCGGGCAGCCGCGTCGAGCCGAAGCGTGCGGGAATAACGATGACCACCTCTGGTTTTGCCGCAGTCATGCCACTGAGTCTCGCACATTCGGGAATGTTTGGGCACTCTCTCCGTTCGTCGCGTGAAGCGAGCCAGGCGGGGCGGCAGCCTGCCCTTTGCAATCCTCTTCGCGCCCAGCCTCGGACGGGAACCCGGGCGGGCGATTCTTACCGGCGAGAGAAGTACCGTCCGCAGCATGGTACGGGATTTGCCTTGTCTTCGCTTGCGCCAGTGGTAGAATCGCGCATATTCCGAGCCGCGCGGCCGTTCCGGGGTGCCGGGACGATGGGGGTGCCGTGAAACGCGATGGTCATGGGTTTCGCGTTTTTAGTTTTTCTGCTGTGGTCCTGTTATTTGCCTGCCTTCTTGCATCCAGCCCCGTTATTTTTGCTGCCCCACAATCGCAATCGCCCGCCGATGAAAACAGCCAGCAGAAAACCAAACGCAAGGATGACGTAACCAAGAACACATCGGGGCAAATCCTCAAGCCTGGAAAAGCCTTGAAGATGGATGTGGACCTGGCGCTGGTCAACGTCACCGTCACGGATCCTTACAACCGGCTGGTCACCGGCCTGGACAAAGAGAATTTTCGTGTCTATGAGGACAACGTCGAACAGGAAATCGTGACCTTCTCCTCCGAAGACGTCCCCATTTCGATTGGCGTGATTTTCGACTTCAGCGGCAGCATGTCCAACAAAGTAGGCAAGGCCCGCGAAGCGGCGCTGCAATTTTTTAAAACCGCCAATCCGCAGGATGAATTCTTTCTGGTGAGCTTCAATGAACGAGCGGAATTGACCAGCGCGTTTACCAACAGCGTCGAGGACCTGCAGAGCAGCTTGATGCTGACCTCGGCGAAAGGCCGCACCGCGCTTCTGGATGCCATCTATCTCGGCCTCAGCGAAATCAGGGGTGCACACAACGGCAAACGCGCCTTGCTCATCTTATCCGATGGGGGAGATAATCATAGTCGCTACAGTGAAGGCGATGTCAAGCGGTTGGTAAGAGAAGCAGACACCCAGCTCTATGCGATTGGAATCTTTGACCCGCTTGGATCTCGCGACCGGACCCCGGAGGAACTGAACGGTCCTTCGTTGCTTTCGGAAATCACGGAGATGACCGGAGGCCGGGTATTTTCTGTTGAGAAGCTCGAGGATCTTCCGGATATCGCCACAAAAATCAGCATGGAGCTGCGAAATCAATATGTCCTGGGATATAGGCCAAGCAACAAAGCGCACGACGGACGCTGGCGAAAGATCAAGATCAAGCTGCGCGCTCCGCGAGGACTGCCGCCGCTCAATGTCTACGCAAGAACCGGTTACTACGCTCCGGCGCACTAACTACGCCTCTTCCAGCCTTCGTTCATTCGCCTTTCTTTTTGGGATATTTTGCGCGCTGGCTTTGTTTGTCTCGCCGTGTTTCGCGCAGATTCCCATTCCCAATGTCCAGCCGCCCCCGCCTGATCAAAATTCCGATGTTCATCAGCAGGGCTCGACCATCAAGGTCGATGTCGGCCTCGTCGTGCTTCACACCACAGTGCTCGATGACCGCGGCAAGTTCGCCGACGGCCTGAAGGCCGAGAACTTTCGCGTTTATGAAGACAAGGTCGAGCAGAAAATCGCCACTTTCAAGCGCGAAGACGTTCCCGTCAGTATGGGATTGGTGATCGACAATAGCGGCAGCATGCGCGACAAGCGGCCGCGGGTCAACGAGGCGGCCCTCACGCTGGTCGAGGCCAGCAACCCTCAGGACCAGGCCTTTGTCGTCAACTTCAACGACGATTTTTATCTCGATCTGGACAAGGATTTCACCAGCAGCATTCCCGAGCTGAAAGAGGCTCTCGAGCGCATCGACTCGCGGGGCAGCACCGCGCTCTATGACGCCATCATCGGTTCGCTCGACCACCTCAAAAAGGGCACCAGGGACAAAAAAGTTCTTCTCGTGGTTACCGACGGCGAGGACAACGCCAGCCATTATTCGCTCGAGAAAACCATCCGGGAGATCCAGAAGACGGACACCGTGATTTACACCATCGGCTTGCTCGGCGATGAAAGAAGAAAAGAGAAGAACACCGCCATGCGCGCGCTAAAGCATATCGCTGAGGCTTCGGGCGGCCTGGCCTTTTTTCCGGAAAACGTCGATGACGTTCACAATATCTGCGAGCAGGTCGCCCACGATATTCGCAACCAGTACACCTTGGCCTACTATCCTTCGAACACCAAGAAGGACGGCACCTTCCGCGCCGTCACCGTGCAGGTGATTCCGCCGCGCGGCCGCGGCAAGTTGGTTGCCCGAACGCGCAACGGTTACTACGCCCCTGGAGGTCCAGCCTCCGCCGACGCAGGGAACTAACTCCCGTTAAATCGTCTGTCTGCCTTTCGTAGGTCAGGGCATCCCCGCAGGAAGGCCGCGGCCATAAGAGCCAAGCCTGGAAAGGTTTGCGCCAGTCACCAGTCACGAGTCACCAGTCACTTCGCACCTCCACTCCGGTCGCTCCAGCGCTCAGACTCATTTTCCTGCAGCGGCTTCCTTCGCCAGAGCCTCGGCGGCGTTCGCCGCAAGAATGAAACCCGTGGCTGCATCGACCACATATTCGTTTTCATACCACAGGAACGGCCAGCCTTCATCGAGCTCCGGGAAATCCGGCTGAATAATCGTGACGCCGGGAATCACTCCGCCAGGAATGAACGTGTAGTCGGCGCGGTTGTTTCCATAGCCGATCAGCCTCGAGTGCGTGCCCACGCCCGACACATAAGACAAATTCGAAACCGGATGCGTGCCCAGGACGTAATCGAGCGCGCGAAGCGTGTACTCCGGCCCGACGATCTGCGGAAACGCTTCGTGCAGGAAATACATTTGGATGGCAAATCCTGTAACCGCACCCGAGCCGCCCCAGGTGCCCGTCGTAACCGGCACGCCATACGGATTTTCCGCCAGCTTCTTATCCAGCTCGACCATATAGCCGCGAAGCGATGATTCGACGCCCGCCGAAAATTCCGCATCCATCAAGGGAATCGCCCGCGCCGCCGTCCAGCCATCAAACGCGAACCGCTCCTGAATCGCAGGAAGCATCTCTTTCAATCGCTGGCGATAAACGTCTCCGCCCTTCGTTGCAATCAGCAACTCGACCGCCGCCTTGATCTCCTCATCGCGCAAATCGCCGCCCGTGGTATTGAACGAATGAAAGAGGGCGGGCGCCTGCTTGTGCTCTTGAACCCAGACGCGCTCGGCCGTTTCGAGAGAATCTTCGGCCATTTTGTCGTCGAAGCCGCGCAGCACGCGGCTCGCGGCCGCCAGCGACGAAAGCGCGTCATAATTCAGCGGCGTGATGTGCGTCGTAAACGCCCATCGATCATCGGGCACGCCGGAATGAAGGCCGTCCGTGGCCAGCGCATCCACTCCCGTCACGTAAATCCGGCCATCCGTCTTCGAACCCGCGTCTCCCAGATGCGTGTATTCCTCGAGCGTCGGCGCAATGATCCCGGGTATCGCGTGCCCGAAAATCCTGTATTGCGCCAACAAAAAAGTGACGCCGTGCTCGATCTGCTCGATCACGTCGGGCGCTCCGTCCGGCCTGTGCATCTGCACGTACCGGGCGCGTTCATCCACGCTCGTGTCGTCTCCCGCGATTCCAAACTTTTCCCGCGCCAGCGTGAGCTCGGTAATCACGCGCGCTTGCGATTGCGTTCGCAAATCAAAATCGCCCGCGTCAAACCACCCGCCCACATTGATCCCCGGAATGTGCTGGCCCGGCATGAACGGCGTGTCCGTCGTCGGTCCCTGCGCGTAGCCATCGAAATGCGTGTAATTTACCGGCGCCTGCCGCGCATCATCCAAATGCGAAGCGCCGTGCCAGATGCGGTAGCCTTCGCGCACTTTCACGTGATCCATTTGCTCCGCCAGGTAAACGTCGAGCGAAGGCCGCCATATCCCGTCATACACATCTTCCGCGATGCGGAACGGCCCATTGGTCTGCCCGGCATATTCGATTTCGTAGATTCCTGGCGCGCGCACTTCCGAAAAATCAAAGCGCGCGTACTCATACCGCAGCCATTTTCCCCAGGGCTTGATTTCCCCGCGCAAAACCTCGCGCTTCGCTCCATCCGCTAGCACCTGCAGCACGCGCGCCGTCTTCGGCGCGTCATAGAGCGGATCGAGTTCGATGACCGCGATTTTCTTCCGCTCCGGCGTGTAGCCCACCTGGTCGAAAGCCACCACCGGCGGCCTCGTCCATCCGGCCACTACATTCGGGCGAATGTGCCAAACCAGCACGCTCCCCGTCTTGCCCGCAGGCAACAAGCTGCGCACAACAAACCACCCGTTTTGTGCTTTGTTCCGTCCGTCGAAAAGCATCAGCGGGGCATCCTCGGAAGTGATCGTTACGCGCGTCAACGGATCCTCGGGCGAGAGTACGATGCTTCGGCCTGTCGCGAGAGCTTGCGGCTCGACGTTTCCGTCCGCTTCTTTTTCCATCGGGCTGTCCGCAAGCCGCGGAAACATTTCCGGCCGGTCATCCATCAAATAAGACTTTCCGAAATACGCCGCCGGCAAAAACTCCAAATTAAGGCCCGCTTTTCCCGTCAACGCCGCAGGCAAAGGCTCATCCAATTGCACCGTCACTCGGAATCCCCCCGGCTCCGGCTGCAATTCGAGGTGGTACGTCAATCCCTGCTTCGCGTATGTGCAAAGCGCTGTCAACCCGCTGTTCGCCTCTCGTTTTCGTTCCTTGAACTCCGGAATCGCATCCCACTGCTCCGGCGTCGGCGAGAGGCGCACGTCCCCGTTCGTCGCGATCCGCCGGTCGTGCAAAATCATTTCGATCCCGCTCATTTTTTGGTCGCCAAAAACCGGGTGATACGTGTTTTGAAACAGCAGCACGCTCAGTCCGTGCGTTTCCAGCGTTTCGTGTTCGCTCACTTGCAGTTCGTATCCGCCGCTTGCCTGCGTGGGAGTTGCCGCCACCGAAGTCGCCGCCTGAGGAGCGGCCGCTTCTGTCTTCACTCCTGGCCCCTTGATATACCGCGCCGCAAATTCCAAAAATGTCGGCCAATTCGGTGCAGGCGTATGCCCGCCAGTATGCTGCCGGAACGCGATATCTCCGCTAATCAGCGCCGTCCCGATCGGCGGAAATTCCGTCGTCCCCAAATCCTTTTTTCCCAGCAAACGATACACCGGTCCGGCTCCGACCGCCGCCAGAAACATTCCGTGCGGGTCCACCCATCCATCTCCCTTGATGGCTCCGCCGCTGATGAACACCGGTCTCGGTGCGCACAGCGCGATCAATTCGTGCGCATCCACCGGCAAATCGTTCGGCGTCAGCGGCCCCGCATACTTCAAAAAATTTCCCGCCATCCAGTGATACTCGCCCGTCCCGGCCACATTCCCGATCTGTTCGCCGAAATTCCTCCTGTAAAGAGCAGCACCGCCCGCCCCCGACGAACTGATGTATCCAATCGCAAACCGCGGATCGTACGCCATCGTCACCAGCGCCGCTTTTCCATACCGCGAATGCCCCTCGATCCCAATCTGCTTCGCGTCCACGTCCTTATCCGTCTCGAAGTAATCCATCGCCCGGCTCGCGCCCCAAGCCCACGCGCGCAGCGCTCCCCAATCATCTAGTTTCCGCGGCTGACCTTTGTTCACCAGTCCGATGATTCCCTCGGTCAGCCCCGCTCCGTTATCCGCTTGTATGCTCGTGGGAATCAGCACCGCGTATCCCCAGCCCCGAGCCAGCACCTGCTGTTCCCAAGGAGGCCCGTATTGCGCCGCGGCCGCCACCATCTCCGGAAACCGCTTCGCAATCGCCGCCATAAATTCCGGGCTGAAGCTTAGCTCCATCATCACCGGCACCGGCCCTCGCGCGTTCGCCGGCGTGGTCAGCGTCAAATCGATGTTCACGGTGATCGCCGGGTACGCCGAATTGTCCACGTGCCCCACGAGCTTTTTCGTAATCACCGGCACGTCGCCCTTCATCTCCCGCGATGTGCTCGTCACTTCCCAAGTCACTCTCGGCGTCACGCGCGGCATGCGCCCGTAAATCTCGCGATCGAAATCTTCCACAATCTCCGGCCGCCGCTTTTCCCACCACGCCTTCGCCGTCTTCACTTCTTTTCCATTGTTCAATCGCAAGGGATCGGGCAGCTTCGGATGAGAATCCGCCTTCGCCTCGTCATAATTCGCCGCATTGGGCGACTTCGGATCGCCATCCGCGCCGCGCCGCAGCGCCGTGATGTGCAGCAAATCCATCAAACGCTGATGATCCTGCTCCGCGGTCAAATGCACCGGGCCCGCCGCCTGCGAAGCCGCGCTTCCATTCGTTTGTGAAGTTGTAGTTCGAGAACTTTGTGAAGTCGTCTGCGCACTGATCTGAAACGCCAGCAGCATCCCCAGCGCACCCGCGACGCCCAACCAACCCATCACCCGACGATTTGCCACGCTCGCTCCGTTCCTCTTCTATTTTTTCTCACCCGCCTAATGCCCCGCCACCCGCTCTTCCGTCTTCACGCTCCGTCCTCCCTTGTTTCCAAGCCCTCGAATATACCCGCAGCATCTCGACCCAGTCATACATTTTATGGAGTGGCTTCTTCCCGGTTCTTTTTCTGCTCACTCTTTACTCGCAACTCGTAACCTTCGCAACGCGTTGCGCCTCCAACCCTCGCTCGCCTCTCATCATTTGCTATGATATAAGCGAGTTCCTCGGCGCTGCCGCCGGCCCGAAGGAAGCGAGGCTCGCCAAAATGATTTTTCATGTTTCCCTGGAACCGTCAGAGGATGGCTGGATCGTCGCGCAGTGCCCCGCACTCCCCGGCTGTGTCTCGCAAGGCCGGGACGAAAAGGAAGCCCTGGAAAACATCAAGGAAGCCATCACCGCCTGGCTATGGGCCGAAGATCAAAAAGCCGTCAAGGCGCTCGGCTCGAACGGCACTCCTGTCGTTGTCGCCGTCTGACTCCCGCTTCTGCGTGAGAGCATGGCACGGCTCGCCAATATTTCCGGTAAGGAAACGGTCAAAGCCTTCGCCAAAGCCGGCTGGCAAGTCATGGGCCAAGTCGGGAGTCACGTGGTTATGACCAAACCAGACGCTCGCGCCAACTTGTCGGTCCCTCAACACAAAGAACTTTCTGCGTGAACGCTCCGAGCCCTCATTCGCGCGGCGGAGATGACCGTTGATCAGTTCTTAGCGCTTCTTTGATTCGCGGACTTTGCCTCGCCACCCGCTCTCCCGTCTTCACGCTCCGTCCTCCCTCGCTTCCCAGCCCAAGAATATCCCCTCAAGATCTCGACCCGATGCTGCATTTTTGGATGTAGGGGCACGATACATCGTGCCCGCTTCAGGCCTTTCGTTTTTCTCATCGCTTGTCACCGGGCGCTCGCCACGGGCAGCTCTCCCTCGCCGCTTTCGGTCTTCTCCACCACCCACTACTCACTACCCACCACTCACCTCCACCAAAAAACTCTTCCCATGCAAAATCGCTCCCCCAAAATTCTCCGCCACCGTCTGCCCCATATCCGCCAGCGTCGCCCGCACTCCCAAATCCACGCCCGCCCCGCTTCCCGGCGAATACGCCAGAATCGGCACATACTCCCGCGAATGGTCGGTGGTGGGCCAGCGCGGGTCGGGGTCGCAACCATGATCCGCGGTAATCAGTAACAAATCCGACGCGTGCAGAAGCGCCAGAAACGGACCCAGCATGCGGTCAAATTCATCGAGCGATTCCGCAAACCCTTCGACGTCTTTGCGATGCCCGTACAGCATGTCGAAATCCACCAGGTTGCAAAAAATCAATCCGCTTCTTCGCTCCTGCAAAGCCTCGGCGATTTTCGCCATTCCGTCGGCGTTCCCGGTCGTCGTTACGTATTTCTCCACGCCGCGCCCGTTATAAATGTCATGGATTTTCCCAATCCCAAAAACCGGCACGCTGCGCTCCGCCAGCACGTCCAGCAGCATCGGCCTCGGCGGATCGACCGCGTAATCATGCCGCCGCGTCGTGCGCTTGAAATTTCCCGCTGTTCCCGCAAACGGCCGCGCAATCACGCGCCCCACGCGGTTCGGCCCATCCAGCAATTTCCTCGCAATTTCGCACATGCGGTAAAGCTCCGCGATGGGTATCACCTCTTCATGCGCGGCGATCTGAAACACGCTGTCGCCCGACGTATACACGATCGGCTTTCCCGTCCGCACGTGTTCTTCGCCGAGTTCCTTGATAATTTCCGTGCCCGACGCTGGCTTATTTCCCAGCGTCCCGCGTGCAATCTGTTTTTCAAATTCCGCGATCAGTTCGCGTGGAAATCCGTGCGGGTAAGTGGGAAACGCTTGATTCAGCCAAACGCCGGCCATCTCCCAGTGTCCCGTTGTTGTATCTTTTCCCGGAGAATGTGTCGCGCCTTTGCCGTATGCGCCGATAGGCGATGCCGCAGCGGTCAAATGCGCAAGCGGCGCAATATTCGCCAATCCCAGCCGTACCAGATTTGGCAAAGCCAGTGGCCGCGATTCCGCGATGTGCCCCAGCGTGTTTCTTCCCACGTCGCCATAATCCGCCGCGTCGGGCAAATCGCCGATGCCCACGCTGTCCAGCACGATCCAAATCACTCGTTCAAATTTCCCCATCGTCGACCCTCATCCCTATTTTGCGTTTTGCCATGCGCTTGGTCTTGCACTTTCCGCCTTTCGCCGCACTCTAGCACACACGCAAACTCTGTTCCGCCCCGACAGGTTGACCATCTCCGCCCACGCCAGTATTCTCTGCAGAGAACGTATTTCTTGCTGGTTCCTGAACTATTTCGCTTTGCCGTGCGTAGTACAGTGTGGAGAGGTACGTGATGGCTCAAGACTACCCTCGCTGGCGTGGCTCGCTTGTCGCTCCGATTATTTTGATCGTTCTCGGTGTGATTTTCCTCTATTCCAATTGGCATCCTGCCTTCGATCCCTGGCCCATTCTCTGGACCTACTGGCCGCTCATTCTGATCTTCATCGGCCTCGGCAAGATTTGGGACAGTTGGCAGCGCCGCCAAAATCCCAATGCGCCGGGAAGCTCTTCGACAGGCTCCATTGTTGGCGCGGTTCTTTTCCTCGTTATCATTTTTGTACTCGTCGCGCATGGCCGAAACCGACATCGCTGGTATGGCGGTTCTTACCCCATGCAGCATCAATCGCGCACTTTCGATCGCCAAGGCGCCAAGACGGTCAACGCCACTCTCGAAATGGGCGCGGGGGAGCTCAACCTCAGCGGCGGTTCGAGCCATCTGCTCGAAGCTGATCTCGACTATCGTTCTCCCACTCCTCCCCAGGTGGATTACTTCGTTTCCGGAACCACCGGCGAACTCAATATCTCTCAGCAGGACACCGACAGGCACTTCGGCTCCTCTTCCGACAACAACTGGACGCTGCACTTCGCCAACGATATTCCCATCGAGCTGAAAATCAATATGGGCGCCGGCCACGGCAATCTTCGCCTGCGCGATATTGACGTCACGCGCCTCAATTTGGATATGGGCGCGGGCCAGGTCGACCTGGACCTCACCGGCGATCGCAAATCCGATCTCAACGCGCAAGTGGAAGGAGGCGTCGGCGAGGCCAACATTCGTCTTCCCAAAAATGTCGGCGTCATCGTCAATGCCAGCGGCGGAATCGGCTCCATCGATGCGCCAGGCCTGAACCACGACGGCGACGAGTACACCAACAATCTCTATGGCAAATCGCCCGTAACCATTCACCTGAAAGTAGAGGGTGGCGTCGGCACCATCCGCCTGATTCCCGAGTCCTAGGCCGTGACAATTCGCCGCGCCTTGCCTTTCCGCTTAGCTGCGGCAAGCGCGAGCTTTTCTATTTCGTGGCGGATTGTCGCGGATTTTTTGAGGCGCGGCGAATTATTTCGCGGGCGGAAGCCAAATGTCTTCATCGACGAAGGCCGTCAGGGGAGTGCCTTCGTCGACTTCAATGTTTCCATGCGTGACGTAGCCGATCGGGCCCATCACTCCGTCGCGTTGCCCCTTTCCGCGCAAGTGGATGCGGTTTTCTCCGCTCACCATTTCTCTCACTTGAATGCTCAACTCGCCGGTGCTTCCGGGCAGCAAACCAGCTTTCTTCGCATGCGTCACCACGGCGATCGCTTTCGCCCCCTGCTTCACGACGGCCACGTCTCCCACTTTCAAATCGCTCGCCAGCGTGAGCTGCACTTTGTCGCCCTCGGCCGAATATCTCGAGCTGATATCCGTCGCAAATTTCAGCGGCACCACCGTGCCTTCTTTCAAAAGAAATTCGCCTTCGTGGGCGTCAGCGAGTGCTTTGCTTGCGGGTGCAGCCGCGGGCGCGGGAGAGACAGGCGCGGGCGCAGATGTTTGCGTCGCCTTCTTCTTGTTCGAGGCGGCCTTCAACATCGCGCCCATCACTAGCCCGCGCGCCAAGCAAAGGGCGCCGCGCCAAGCACGAAACCGGCAAGCTCCTCGAACCAGTGAAGCCGTTCTCCTCGCCTGTGCAGCGAAGGGGCGAATTCTTGCGTTTGAAATTCAGCCAGCGGCCTCTTGCTGGTGCGTTTGCTCCGCGTTTACGGTAGCCGTATACTTTAAGGTTTAGGCAGTGCGCGCGAAGCGCACTATATGGGCTTGCGTTTGGCGACCAAAGAACTCACACCCGTGCTCAGCGAACAAGAGGCAATCCGCGTCCGCGGCGCCCGTGTGCATAATCTTCGAAACATTACCGTCGAAATTCCGCACAACGCCATCACCGTCGTGACCGGAGTCAGCGGCTCCGGCAAATCTTCGCTCGCGTTTGACACGGTTTACGCTGAAGGGCAGCGTCGTTACGTCGAATCGCTCTCCGCGTATGCGCGGCAGTTTCTTGAGCGCATGGAAAAGCCCGACGTCGACGAAATTTCCGGTATCGCCCCGGCGGTCGCCATCCGCCAAAAAAACTCGACGCGCAATCCGCGCTCGACGGTGGCCACCTCGACCGAAATTTACGATTATCTGCGGTTGCTCTTTGCGCGCTGCGGGCAAACGTTTTGCATCAAGTGCGGCGCGGAAGTCCGCCGCGACAGCCCCGACGAAATCGCCTCGCGCGTGCTTTCGCTCGCACCCGGGCGGCGCTTTTACATTTTGTATCCGCTGCACATTGCGCAACCGCAAGCTACCGGCGGAGCGCGGCGCGTCCCGAAAAAGAAACTGCCGGCGCCTCCGCAAGAAGCGCTGAAACAAGCGCTCGGCGACATTCAAAAACGCGGCTTCAACCGGCTCTACCAAGACGGCCGCGTGCACGAATTTTCTTCTCCCGAAACGCTTCTGGACGTGGATTTCGCGAAGCCGGTGTACGTGCTCGTGGACCGGCTTGCCGTGAATCCCGAATCGCGTTCGCGGCTGACGGACTCGATCGAAATCTGCTATCGCGAGGGCCACGGCGAAGCGATTCTCGAATTCATCGCCGACGCGGCGGGCAATCGCGCCGAGCGGCTCACCTTCAACGAACGATTCGAATGCAAGAACGATAGCACGCTTTACCAGGAGCCAGAGCCGCGCCTTTTTTCCTTCAACAATCCTTACGGCGCTTGCCCGCGTTGCCAGGGCTTCGGCAACACTATCGATTTCGATCTCAATCTCGTTGTTCCGGACCACAGCAAAACGCTGGACGAAGGGGCCATCGAGCCCTGGACCAAGCCGCGTTTTCGCGCTCTGGTGCAAGACGCGAAGAAGTGGGCGCGCACTCGAGGCATTCCGCTGAACGTTCCCTGGCGGCAGCTCACCGCGGAGCAGCGGCGGCTGGTTCTCGAAGGCGATCCGGAAAACGACTACAAAGGCGTGAAGGGTTTCTTCGAGTGGCTCGAACGAAAAAAATATAAGTTGCACGTGCGCGTTTTTCTGAGCCGTTACCGCGGATACGCGACGTGCCCGGACTGCGGCGGAACGCGCCTTCGCCCGGAAGCGCGCGCCGTGCGCGTGGCGGGCCGCTCGATCACGGAGATCTGCAAGCTCACGGTGAAAGAAGCGCGTGCTTTCTTTTCAACGCTCGTTCTTTCCGATGCGCAAACGAAGGTAGCGGAAAAAATCCTCGAAGAAATTCGCTCGCGCCTGCAATTTCTCGATGAAGTCGGCCTCGATTACCTGACGCTCGAGCGCCTCACCTCGACGCTTTCCGGCGGAGAATCGCAGCGCATCCAACTTGCGACATCGCTCGGCTCGCATCTTGTCGGCGCGCTCTACGTGCTCGACGAGCCTTCGATCGGCTTGCATCCGCGCGATACGCAGCGCCTCATCGACATTCTCAAATCGCTGCGGGACCTGGGCAACACGGTCCTCGTCGTCGAGCACGACCCCGACACCATCCGCGCCGCCGACCACATCCTCGATCTGGGCCCCGGCGCGGGCGAACTCGGCGGCAAACTCCTCTTCGCGGGAAATTACGAGGCCATGCTCGCGGAGCACAAGTCGCTGACCGGCCGCTATCTGAGCGGCGAAATCAACATTCCCGTTCCCAACAACCGGCACAAGCCCGCGGGGAAATTTCTGCGTCTATATGGCGCCACTCTGCACAATCTGCAAAACGTGGACCTGATGATTCCGCTTGGCACGCTCACGGTTGTTACCGGCGTAAGCGGCTCCGGAAAATCCACGCTGGTGCACGACGTGCTCTACCGCGCGCTGGCCGCAAAACGGACCGGGGGAAGCGTGAAGGAATTTTGCGAACGCCTCGAGGGCGACGCGAATATCCGCGAAGTGGTGATCGTCGACCAGTCGCCCATTGGCCGCACGCCGCGTTCGAATCCCGCGACATATCTCAAAGCGTTCGATTCGATTCGCGAAGTGTTTGCGGCGACGCCCGACGCGATGCGTCGCGGCTTTACCGCCGGGCATTTCTCCTTCAACGTGCCCGGAGGCCGCTGCGAAACGTGCCAAGGCGACGGCACAGTGACCGTGGAAATGCAATTTCTCGCGGACGTCGAGCTGGTCTGCGAAGAATGCCGCGGAACGCGCTTCAAGAGCAGCGTGCTCGAGGTGCGCTATCGGGGAAAAAATATCCACGAAGTCCTGGGGCTGACGGCGCGTGAAGCCCTCGCGTTTTTCAACGGCGTTCCCAAAGTCGTTTCGAAGCTGCGCATCCTGAACGAAATCGGCCTGGGCTATTTGCGCCTCGGGCAATCCGCCACCACACTTTCCGGCGGCGAGGCGCAGCGCCTGAAACTTGCGGCGCACCTCGCGCGCACCGAAAATCAGGGCATTCTCTATATTCTCGACGAGCCCACCACCGGCCTGCATTTCGACGACATCGCCAAACTTCTTTCCGCGTTCCGCAAACTTCTCGAATCCGGCGCTTCGCTTCTCGTCATCGAGCACAATCTTGACGTCATCAAATCCGCCGATTGGCTCATCGATCTCGGACCCGAGGGTGGGGATCAAGGCGGGAAAATCATCGCCACGGGCACGCCCGAGCAGGTGGCCCGCAACGCACAATCGCACACGGGGCGGTTCCTGGCGCGCGTTCTGGCGGCGAACGGCCAGGCAAAGCGCGGCAATAACGGCGCATCCAAGTCCGGAGTGCCTTCAGGTACAATCGCCAATGGAGCAGGAAATCCACCCTCCGAGCTATGAAGCTGCCGCATCTGAGTGAAGCCGCTTCGCGGACGCGCCGCGCCGCGTTCCGGATTTTCTCCGTGGGCGTCTTCGCGGGAACGTCGCTCGCTGCGCCTGCGCGATGCGGCACCGCGGATCGCGCTGCCACAGATTCCGTTTTGCAAGGAGACGCGCAGTCCCGGACCGAAAAGCTCTCGAACCCGCTGAACGATCTCCTGAACGAAGCCCAGCACGACATCGATAACAACCAGTTCGAAGCTGCCATCGTCCCGCTGCAAAAACTCCTCGCGCAAAAGCCGGACATTGCCTGGGCGCATTTTCAACTGGCCTACGCCTACACCGCCCTCAAGCGCGTCGACGAAGCCCGCGCGGAATACGAGCAGGCTACCAAGCTCGATCCGAAAATGTCCGAAGCGTATCTCAATCTGGGGATTTTGCTGACGCGCACGGATCCCGCGTCCGCCGTCGCGCCGCTGCGCAAAGCCGTGGACCTTCTGCCCGCGCAAAGCAGGCCGCGCTTTTTGCTGGGTTTTGCGCTCGAGCGCGCCGGAAATATTCCCGCGGCCGCCGAATCCTACGAAGCGGCGCTGCGGCTCGATCCGCGCGACATTGAAGCAACAATTCACCTGGGCAATCTGTATCTTGGGATGAAGCGCTATCCCGACGCCGAGGCCAAATTCCGCGCGGCGCTCGAAGCCCAGCCGAAATCGCCGCAAGCGCTGTTTGGGCTTGCGGAAGTTCTCGACGCGCAAAAAAAGCCGGAAGCGGCCGCCGCATTTAAGGATTATCTCGCCGTCGATTCGGCGGATGGCCCCGCGCGCTCGCGGCTGATCCATTTGCTGCTCGAGCAGAAACAATATGACGCCGCGCTGGCGGAGTTGGATCGCGAGGATGCCGGCAAACCTCCCACGCTCGATTCGCTGCGCTCGCGCGCCGACATTCAGATTGCTCAGAAAAAGTGGGACGATTCGATCGCTACGCTGCAAAAAGCTATTGCGCTGGCTCCCGGCGATGCGCAACTGCACGAGGGGCTGGGCCGCGTCTACTTGCAAAAGCGCAATTTCCCTTTGGCCGAAAAAGAAATCAAGGCAGCTTTGCAGCTCGACCGGAACAACCTCGCGTACTGGAAGGATTTGAGCTCAACCTATTATTTGGGAGGCAACTGCCCGGCCACCCTCGCCGCGCTGGACTTGATTGCCAGGGCAGAAACGCCGGGCGCCGGCGAATGGTTTATCCGCGCGCTCTGCTACGATAAACTGAACCAAGCCAAGCCTGCGCTCGAGGCTTACGAGAAATTTCTCGCCCTCGACCAGGACAAGAATCCCGACCAGGTCTGGCAGGCGCAACAACGGAGCAAAGTGTTGCGGCGCATGCTCGGTCAGAAATAGGAAATCGCATGCTGCCCCACGGGGCGCGACGAGTGGCGATGGCGGTCCTGGCGGTGGCGTTGTGCGGCGGCGCCGAAGCGGGCGATAAGCTGAGCGAGTTGCAGGCGCGTTTCGACAGCGAAACGAACGCCGTACACAAGGCCAAAATGATTCAGAAACTGGGCGACGCGGAATTCGATAAAGCTGGGCAGGCGGAAAAAGCCGGGGATTATTCGACGATGGACTTGACGTTGGAACAATATCGCGACAACGTGCGCGCGGCCACGCAAGCGCTGGAGAAAGAAAATCCGGACGCCGAGCGGCATCCCAACGGCTACAAACAGCTCGAAATGCACGTGCAAAAAGGATTGCGGGAGCTGGACGATTTTTTGCTCGATGCGCCGGATCCGTACAAGCCGCCGCTGCAGCTCGTGCGCAAGGATCTGGTGAGCGCGGACGATAATCTTCTGCACTTGCTTTTCCCGCCGCACGAACTAGCGCAGCCGCACGGCAAACCTCCGGAGAAACCGCCGGTGAAGCCGCCGGAAAAGAAGAACGGCTCCGGCCAGGAAGTGCACCCATGAAGCTACCTTTCTCTGCCCTGAAAATAGCGCCGTGTCGCCGACCTTTAAAATCAGAGATGGTCTTTTACTGTCAGCTGTCGGCTGTGAGCTGTCAGCCGCTATTTACATTCTCTCCGGGTGCCGGCAGGGCGGCATGCTGGACTGTGTTGTTATTGTGCGCTGTGATTTTTCAGGGCGCGGCGCGCGCTGCTGTTCCTCAGCAAAAGGATTATCTCTCCACCATCGAAGCGGACAAGATTCGCGACGCGGAGACGCCCAACGAGCGCATCACGCTTTTTCTGTCGTTCGCGGATGACCGGCTCAAGAAACTGCAGTACGAGATGGAACACCCGTCGCAGTTCCATCACGACGACATGGTCAATTCGCTTCTGAATGCGTATGTGGGCTGCGTGGATGACGCAGCGGATCTCATCCAGCAAGGCCTCGAAAAGCAACAAAATATTCGCAAGGCGATTAACCTGATGGCGGATCGGACCAAGGACTACATCCTCGTGTTGCAAAAGATTCCATCCGCATCGCCCGGAGCCGACGCGTATAAGGACAATCTCGATGACGCGATCGAAGGAACGCAGGACGCTTCGCGCGAAGCCGAGGCCGCCAAGAAAAATGTCGCGCCGCCGCCCGTTCGCCGGAAGAAATGAATTCGCCGAAGCAAATGACATCGGTCAACGAACGGGTAAACGACCCGGCCCGAGCACAGCAACTGAGCTTGCTCATGGATTCGGCGCCGCCGATCGAAGTCAGTTCCTCGAACGCGGCCAGTCCCAGGAAGAAACGCACAACGCGCGGCCGCACCGGCTCTCTCCTCCCTGGTGGCGCACCGCTTTTTCAGCGCGTCTTCACGAGGCTCGGCTGCGATGGACGCCCGCCGCGCTTTCGCGTCGAGTTCTACCCTTACGCCAGCCTTGTGCTTACCATTCGCCGCCGCGAGGATCTTGTTTTCGTCCGCTTTTCGGATTTGCTTCGCCGCGCACCGCGCGCGGTTCTCGAAGGCGCCGCCGCGCTGCTTCTCTCTCGCGTGTATCGCCGCAAAGCTCCGCGCGCCCTGGTCGAGCCGTATCTCAACTACGCGCGTTCGCATCGCACGCGCAGCCGTATCAGCCAAATGCGCCGCGGCCGAGTTGGGCTTGCCTCCACTGGCGCGCGCGGCCGTCATTTCGATCTCGAGAAAATGTTTGGTGAATTGAACGAAAAATATTTTGCCGGCGGTTTGCGGCGTCCTCACATCGGATGGAGCGCGCGAAGCTGGCGGCGCCAGTTCGGCTGCTACGACCCCGGGCCCAATCAAATTTTATTGAACCGCCGAATGGATCATCCCGGCGTGCCGCAAGTCGCCGTTGAGTACGTCCTTTACCACGAAATGCTGCACGTCAAGCACCCCACACGCCGCTCTGGCTGCAGCCTCGTCTCGCATTCCCCCGAATTTCGCGCCGAAGAAAAACGCTTCGCCAATTACGCCCGCGCCCACCGCATCCTCGACCACCTCGCCCGCTGACTTGCATCTCCACCGACTGCGTTCCTTGTCCTCCGCAACGCTGTGGAATACCCCCACCGAGTTGGTCAAAAGTTCGCCAAAAGCCCTCCAAGCTATCCGGAACCTTTTAGATGAAGAGAGCATCTCATTTAATGAGCTGAAATTTAGGTTGTTGATTTCGCTGGCTTGGTGCTGTCATGTTCGGTAACAGCGGTCAGCAGTTGGAAGTCTCGAATCGGCAAAGGCTGGGCGGCGTTTGGACGCGGTTCTTTGCTTTGTGGCTTGTGGTGCTTGCGCTTGGCGCGGTCGCGCGTTCTCAAGAACCACAGCGCCCGGCCGAATCGCTAGCCGAGGCTGCGCGCAACGCTCGCGAGCAAAAATTAATTTCTGCAACGCATCCGAAAATCATCACCAACGCTGACCTCGAAGCCCAGTATGTGCCGCAGAGCGCTTTAGAACTAGCTCAAGGGCCTTCATCGACCAACCAGACCGAAGCACCTGAACCACCCGCTCCAGGATGTACCAATTCCCAGGCTGAAAATCTCCAGGCGGACCTGGCGAACGCCGAGGGAGAGCGCGACCGGATTCGCCGCGAACTTTCCAGCCAACCCCCGGTCATCTCCGATGGTGATCTCGACTTGGCTAATTTCAAGCCTGGCTCCTCGGGTCTTGACGTTGGCGCTCCACCGCTCCTGAACACGCAACCGCCGAGTCCCGCCCGAGTGGCAGAAGTCAGTCTCGATGACAAGATTGCCTCTCTCAAGGCAGCCTTGCGTATTGCCTGCGACTCTCCGAAAGGCGCCGCTATCCAAACGAAAATGGATCACGCACAGAATGAACTGAACTGGTTGCAACGCCAGCTCGCTCTGGATCAGGATACGTACTATTCCACTCCCAATTACGCTCAAGATACGGCCGCTAAAGCCAAGCTGGATGCCGAACAGCAACAGGCCGAAGATTTGCAATCAAAGATCGCGCAATGGAAGGACGAGCTTGCTGCGTCCAAGCCAACTCAAATCGCTTACTAGCCCCCCGTTTTGCATGCACACCGTAGTAAGCTTCGACTTCTGAGGCGGACCGCTTTTGCGATATAAGAACCGCTGACTTCTTACATCGACTTCTTATCCTTTTCCACTTCCTTATAAAGCTTGTCGATCTTTTTTTGGATTTTGTCTTTGTCGCCGGCTTGCGGGTAGAGATCAAGATAGCGCTGGTAGGATTTGACGGCCTGGCGCTTCAGTCCCTTTTTTTCCTGCGCTTCGCCGAGCCGGAGGAAGGGAAGCGCGTAGCCGGGTTTGGCGAGGGCGGCGTCCTGGAAGCGGTCGATGGCCGCGTCCAGATCGCCTTTGTGCATATAGTAGATGCCGACCTGCATGTCTTTTTCCGCGCGCAGCGGGTCCCACATCGGCTGATCGGGAGCGTTCTGTGTCGCGCTGTCGGCAGCCGGCTTCGCGGGCTTGGGGTCTGGCTTCTTCGGCTGCGATGGAGGTGCAGCAGGCGGGTTCGAGGAGGAATCCTGCGCGAAGGTGTGCGCAGGCGCGGCGAGCAAGATCAAAGCCGCCAGCGTAAGGCAAGGCGAGTGGCACAATCCTTTTTTGGAGTGTTTCATCAAGTTCGTTGGATGCACGCACTCACGCACCATGTTGCCACCACTCCTCTTCCACTAGTCACGAGTCACCAGTCACACCAAGCCACGAGCTACACTTCTAGTATGATAGACAATGTTGGTTAAGCCTGCACTTCGTGCTGACTCCCCATGGAACCCCGAGAAATCGCCGCACTGCTTCCCGAAAGCCCGGGCGTCTACATCTTCAAGGACGCCGCAGGCGCCGTTCTCTATGTCGGCAAAGCCGCATCGCTCCGCAGCCGCGTGCGCTCGTATTTTCTCGAATCCAGTTGGGTGAACGCCAAGACAGGTTCGCTCGCACGCGAAATCGCCGACCTCGAAACCATCGTTGTCGACAACGAGCATGAAGCGCTGGCTCTCGAACACAACCTCATCAAGCAGTACCGCCCGAAATTCAACGTCGTCTTGCGCGATGACAAGACCTATCCGTACATCAAATTCACCGTCGCCGAAAAATATCCGCGCGTCTATTTCACGCGTCGCATAAAAAAAGATGGCTCGCTTTATTTTGGCCCTTATTTTCCCGCTGGATTGGCGCGGCGCATTCTCCATTTCGTGCACAAGCGCTTTCTGGTGCCGAGCTGCACCGTGGATTTGACGCGCAGCCATCCGCGTCCTTGTTTGCAGTATTACATTCATCGCTGTCTCGGTCCCTGCGCCGCTGGCCTGACCACCGATGAACGCTATGCGGAAGCGGCCCGCGATGTTCGCCTGTTTCTGGAAGGCCGCCGGCACGACCTCATCAAAAGCCTGGAAGCGCGCATGATGGCGGCCGCGGAAAAAGAGCAATTTGAACAAGCGGCGTCGTACCGCGATCTTCTACGCACTCTCGAAGACATCGAAGAGCGCCAGCGCATCGCTGCCGCGCAAGGCGACGATACGGATGTGCTCGCGTATTACGCCGAACCGCCGCTGGTGGCCGCGAATCTGTTTCATTTGCGTGGCGGCCGCGTTGTCGACCGACGCGAATTTTATTGGGAAGACCTCGAAGAGTTTGATCCGCAGGAGTTTGTACCCTCGCTTCTCAAGCAGCTTTATTTGGAAGCGGAATATCTTCCCAAAGCGATTCACGTCCCCATCGATTTTGAAGACCGCGCACTTCTCGAAGAAACGCTGGCGAAACGCGCCGGGCACAAAGTGGAAATCTTCACGCCGCAGCGCGGCAATAAACGCTCCTTTCTGGATCTGGTCGAAAGCAACGCCAAGCACTCTTTCGAACAACGCTTCCGCGTGCTGAAGCCCACGTCGAAAGCTATCGGAGAAGCGCTGCAAAACGCGCTGAATCTTCCCGAAGAGCCAAAACGCATCGAAAGCTTCGACATTTCCCATATTCAGGGAACCGACACGGTCGCGTCGATGGTCGTCTGGGAAAACGGCCGCATGAAAAAATCAGACTACCGGAAATTTATCATTCGTGGCGACGAAGGGCGCGCCCCTGAAGGCCCTGTCGAGAAAGGACGGGGACCGAATGCGCGCAGCGAGGTCTCGAACAATCCCTTTCCAATCGTCCCGCTGCCGATCGCGAAAAATGACGATTTCGCAAGCATGCGTGAAGCCGTGACGCGGCGCTATCGCCGCTTGCAGGAAGAAAAGAAACCGCTGCCCGGCTTGATTCTGATCGATGGGGGCATCGGCCAGCTTCACGCGGCGGCGCAGGCGCTCGATTCTCTCCAGATCATCAATCAGCCGCTGGCCAGCATCGCCAAAAAAGAAGAAATTCTCTACGTATTCGGCCAGGAAGACGAACCGGTTGTTCTCGAACATCATTCGCCGGTGCTTCATCTCATCCAGCAGATTCGCGACGAGACACATCGTTTCGCCGTCACGTTTCACCGCCAGCGGCGCGCCGCGCGGCAGACAAAATCGGCGCTAACCGGCATTCCCGGTATTGGCTCGCTGACCGCGCAAAAACTTTTGCGCGAATTTGGGAGCGTTTCAAACGTCCGCCGCGCCAGCCTGGAAAAATTGAGCGAAGTGATCCCACGAAAAACAGCGGAAAAATTGTTCGAAAAGCTCGGCGCGCTGGAATCCGCCGATAACCAGAGTGAATAGCGCAAAGCGGTTAGCCCGTATTGCGCGCTCTCCGCGGCTATGCTACGGTTTTTATGGAGGTTCTCATGGCGGACAATGTAGGTTCCAAGGTCACATATTTCCTCGTGGGACTCGGCGTAGGTGCGTTGGTGGGCATTTTGTTTGCACCGAAATCCGGCGAAGACACGCGCGATTATCTTTCCAAGAAGGCCGACGAGGGCCGCGATTTTGCGCAACGCAAGGCGAAAGAGCTGCGCGAACGCGCGGACGATCTCATCGAGCGGAGCAAGGACGTGGCGTCGAAGGGCAAGGATTCGATCAGCGCGGCAGTCGAAGGCGCGCGCGAGGCGTATCGCCGCGAGGCTTCGAAATCTTAGAGCTTCGCGAGCGGGAAGTTCCGAAATCCAAGGACTTTGCGAGCGAGAAGCTTCGAAATCCCGGCGCGCGAATGCGGGAAACTTCGAACTCGTGAAGTTCTGAAGGTTCGCAGTTGCGAAGCGGCGAAGATTCGGCACGGCTTGATTCTGTCCTCGAGAGAGGATGCGTGGGGCGCTTATGCAAACCTGGCTGATGATTTTCAGCATCGTTGCGGCCATCGCGCTTGTGGTTCAGGGCGCGATGTTGATCGCTCTATTTTTTGAGATTCGCCAGACCAATCGAAAAGTCAACGGGCTGGTCACGGATTTGCACGCGCGGGTCGGGCCGATCTTAACTCGCGCGCAAATTCTCCTGGACGATACGCAGCCGAGAATTTCGAACATGGTGGCGGACGCGGCGCACATCGTCTATTTGACGCGCGGGCAAGCGCAGAAAATGGACCGCGTGCTCACCGATGCCACGGACCGTTTTCGCGGGCAACTGAATCACGCGGACCGCATTCTGACTGGCGCGCTCGAAGCCGTGGAAGATGCCGGCTCGCAATTCCGCAGCACGGTTTGGCGGCCGATGCAGAAAGCTTCGGCGCTGGTGCAGGGAATCAAAGTCGGGATCGATCTTTTGCGCTCGCGGCGCGATCGCCGGCGTCCGGACGAACCGATGGAACAGGAAGAAGAGCTGTTTATTTAGAAAGTCGAAACTTCAAAATCGAATTTCGAAATTCGAAATTCGTCAATCTTCGATAGCGGTCGGTTTGGCACGCTCTGCCCAAGTTGCCGATTTCGAGATTGCTTTCTTTTCTTTCTCTTTCCTTCCTTTCCTTATCTCGAAAACTCTCTGCTTCTCCATCTCGATTCTTCTTCGCGCGCCTAAAATGTTCAGACGCTGATTTTTATTTGATCCAGGCGCCGGCGAGGACGCGGTCGGCGTCGTAGAAGACGGCGGCTTGGCCGGGCGTGATGGCGCGCTGCGGGGCGTCGAAGGTGACGCGGGCATGAGAATCGTCTAGGGCCTCGACTAGAGCAGGCGCGGGTTCGTGCTTGTGGCGGATTTTCACTTGCGCATGTAGCGGCGACGAAGGTCTGTCGATCGAAACCCAATTGACGTCTTCGACTTCAAAGGTTGTCGTGCGCAACGCTTCGTCATCTCCTACGACGACGCGATTCTTTTCGGTGTCGATGGACAAAACATAAACCGGCTTGCCTGCCGCAAAGCCCAGGCCTTTGCGCTGGCCGATGGTGAAATTGTGGACGCCGTTGTGATGGCCGATGACGGCGCCATCTTCCGTGACGATGTCGCCTTCGTTTCGCGATAAAGAAATTCCTGCGTCCTTTGCGTAGGCCTGAATGAACTGCACATAATTGCCGGTTGGAACGAAACACAGCTCCATGCTTTCGGGCTTTTCGGCGACGGGAAGATTCGTGCGGCGAGCGAAGGCGCGCACTTCTTCCTTGGTCAATTCGCCGAGCGGAAATTCGCTGCGCGAAAGCTGTTCCTGCGAAAGTCCCCAGAGAAAATAGGATTGGTCCTTGCTGTCATCGCGGGCGCGCAGCAATTCCCAGCGGCAGGTGTCTTCGTTTTTGCGGATGCGCGCGTAGTGGCCGGTGGCGAGACGCTCGGCGCCGATCTGGCGAGCCATACGGAGAAGCGGCTCGAACTTTACGTCGGTGTTGCAGTTGGTGCAGGCGATGGGCGTGCGGCCGGAAAGATATTGATCGACGAAGGGGCGCACGACGCGCCGCTCGAATTGGTGCTCGAAGTTCACAACGTAATGGGGAAAATTCAGGTGCTGCGCGACGCGTTTGGCGTCGTAGACGTCATCGAGCGAGCAGCAGCGGTGCTGCTTGGGTCCGTCGCCTTGGAGTTCGGGGAGGCGGCGCTGATTCCAGAGCTGCATGGTGAGGCCGACGATGGGGTGGCCCTGCTCTTGAAGGACGGCGGCGACGGTGGAGGAATCGACGCCGCCGGACATGGCAATGGCGATTAGGCCGCGCTGAAGTACAGAGCTCGTTGGCAGGGTATCGAATTGGGCTGCGGTGCTCATCGTGACAATCTCAGTTTAGCGGATTCGACCTTCACGTGCATGAAATCGGGGAAAGAGAGGAAAGAGAAAAGATAACGCAGAGACACAGAGTGCGCAGAGGACTCGCAGAGAAGACACGAAAGAGGGGCGGAGTTAGACATGGGAGGCGGCTTCTTTGCGGTAGGTTGGGGCGATGGCGCGGAGCTGGGTTACGGCAGCGGGAATGGCTTCGAGCGCGAAGGCGATTTCGGATTCGGTGGTGTGGCGGCCGAGGCTGAAGCGAAGGCTGGACTTAGCTTCGTCTTGCGAGAGGCCGATGGCGGTTAGGACGTGAGAGGGTTCGACGGCGCCGGAAGAGCAAGCTGCGCCTACAGAACAGGCCAGACCCTTCAGATCGAGCGCGATGACGAGAGCTTCGCCTTCGATGCCGGCGAATTGGATGTTGGTGGTGTTGGGAGTGCGCGGGGCGCTGGCGCCGTTCACTCGGATTTGCGGGATGCGTTCGAGCAGGCCGCGTTCGAGCTTATCCCGGAGCGTTGCGATGCGTGCGGCATCCGTGACTAGAGAAATGCGCGCGATTTCGGCGGCTTTGCCGAGGCCTACGATTCCAGCTACGTTTTCCGTGCCGGGCCGCGCTCCGCGCTGATGATGGCCGCCGTAGAGAAACTGTTTGAGGCGGGTTCCGGTGCGGATGTAGAGAGCGCCGACGCCTTTGGGGGCGTAGAGCTTGTGGCCGAGAGAGAGAGAAGATCGACGTTTAGGGCGTTGACGTCGATGGGGATTTTTCCGGCGGATTGCACCGCATCGGTGTGGAAATAAATTTTGTGTTCTTTGGCGATGCGGCCGATTTCTTCGAGCGGTTGAACGGTGCCAAGCTCGTTGTTGGCGTGCATGACCGAGATGAGGATGGTTTCGGGGCGGATGCCACGGCGAAGAGATTCGGGATCTACGAGGCCTTCGCGATTGACTGCGAGAAAGGTGACGTTTGCGCCTTGCGTTTCGGCGGCTTGGCAGGCGTTTAGGACGGCTTCGTGTTCGATGACGGTGGTGATTAGGTGAGGGGAAAAGATGGAGGTTGAGGAAGTAGAGGAGGTTAAGGAGGCTGAGGATGAAGAATGCGGGCGACCCGCATTTGCCGCTGGATTGAACTCGCTGCTGGCGGTTGGGGCTTGCGGAGAGGAGACAGACAGGAATGTCTGTCCTACCTTTGCCGCGAGGACGCCGAAGATGGCGTGATTGTCGGATTCGGTGCCGCCGCTGGTGAAGACGATTTCCTGGGGCTTGGCACCGATCAGCGCGGCGACTTGTTCGCGGGCGGTTTCGACGGCGGCGCGTGCATGCTGGCCGGGGGAGTGGATCGAAGAGGCGTTGGCGAAATCGGCGGAGAAGTAGGGAAGCATGGCGTCGAGGACTTGCGGGTCGACGGGCGTCGTGGCGTTGTAATCGAGGTAGACGCGGTTCATGGCGTTGTTCTCAGCATACTACGAGGGCCAGTGCGCCAGGTGGCCGGAGAATCGAGGGGGGGCCTCCCCCCCGGTTTTTTTGTAAGTGTTCATTCTAAAGGGTTTTAAGTCCTGCGTTTTGTAAGTGCGGATTCTAAAGGGCTTATTTGGCTGTTTTCCGTAAGTGCGCATTCTGAAGGGGATAGTGACGAGCGGCGGTTCGAGGATCAGAGCGAGGAAACCGAAGCCGAAGCAAATTCCGTTTTGGCCCGGGGCGAAGGAGGTGCTGAGTGCCGGGATGGCACCCCCCACCCGGGGTGTCCGCAAGTTATGAAGTAAGCGCATGAGGGGATTGGAGTTGCGGGTTTTCCTGCGTGTGCGCAGAAATGCCGCTGTGGAAAAAGGGGGAAGTGCTTGGGAGGCGTTCGAGTTAGGCGCAGTTTGGGGTTGAAGGGAAGCGGACCCCTCGCGACGCTCGGGATTTCCGTTTGGTGGGCCCGAAAGGGTTGGGCGATGTGCGTTGAGGCGCGAGCTAAACATACGGCATGGTAGCAGGAAAACGGGCGGCTGTCTACTAGTTATTTAGAGTATCGAATGAGTATTCGAACGACAGGGGTGGATTCGAACGCGGCATGCGGAAGTAGCAGGGGAGGAAGAAGTTAGCGGAGGGGTAATTGGGGCGTTACGGCTGTGGAAACGTGTGGAAAAGCCGAAAGGCTAGTGTGAAAATCCACTTTGTGATAAGCGGACGGTGCGTAAGGAGGGTGAGGTAATCCCCGGTTCACTCAAACACGCGGAAATCAGCACACAGGATGACATTCTGGTATTCCAAAAGATTGGGTTCACGAGAGACAAGCAACTCGACAATGATTCGCTCGCTATTTTCCAAGGCGAGTCAGCCCGTTCCCGAAATGAAAACCTTCGCGTCGCGCCAGTTAAGTGACGGGTCCTGGTAAACGCCGAACCCGTCCAAGTGAAGTATTACTTCACATCTCCGGTAACGCGAATCGGGAGTTGACCGATCTAATGTAGCTATTCAGCTTTGTCTAGTGCGAGCACAGCCGCCACGAATGGGCCGAACGTCCCCAAGTCTCTGAGAATTGCGTCGCTATCGGGTACTCCGACCCCGAACTCATCTTCAACGTCATCGAAAAACAGCAATCGATTTCCGTTCTTTGCCACAACAAACAGGCGTTCAATCCCTAAGTCGGAACTCCGCCAACACCTCTGCTCGTAAGGTGTCGTGGCATATTTTTCGTAGGCTCTCGCCGCGTCTGGAGTCAATGCGGCGATTTCCTCTGCTAAGATGCGTTCAAACATTTCTTTACTGACCGGATTCCACGGCATCGTTGGCTGACCTCTCCAGTTGCATATTGTAAGCAACTCGCTGAAATCTTGCATCTATGCCACATACCTGGTTAACGCAGTCACCGTTCATGTGAAACGGGCACGATCCACGATGTCCAATACCCCGGAAATCGGGAATGTGGATTTTAGTAGCGAAAAGCAGCGCCGGGTTTGTGGGATTAGGCTAACGTTGTTAGCCGACGGAAGGCCACGCGCGATCGGGGAAAGAATCCGTGTAACCAATATAGATGCATATACATCTATATCGGCATGAGCCAATCATTCATTCCGGAGTTGCCGTGCATGTGCGGAAGCTTTCGCAGGACTGCGCGGGCGCTTACGCAGATGTATGAGGAGGCGCTGCGTCCGCTGGGGCTGAGGGCGACGCAGATGACGATTCTGCAAGTGTTGTCGCGCGCGGGAGAAGTGTCGCAGGGTCGCTTAGGCGAAATGCTGGCGATGGACAGCACCAGCCTTACGCGGACGCTGGCGATCATGAGGCGTGCGGGCTGGATTGTGGAGCAGCGGGGCGAGGACCGGCGCGAGCGGCGGATCAAACTGTCCGCGGAGGGGGTGGCGAAGCTCAAGCGGGCGATGCCCGTTTGGGAGAAGGTGCAAGCGCGGCTTCGAGGGAAGTTGGGAAAGCGGAGTTGGGAAAGTCTTTTGCAGTTCACGCATCACGTAACGGAAATCGTCAAGGCACAAGGAGGCTTGCCATGAGCAGATATGGAAAGATCGCTGCCGGGTTGATCGCGGTGTGGTTTGTAGCGGTTTTCTCGGCTTCGGCAATGCATTTATTCGAAAACCAAGCCAACCGGTTGGGACTCGGAGTTGCGGGCGCGGCGCTGGCGCCGATGATTGTGTTTTCGGTGTGGTTTGCGGCGTCGGAGGAATTTCGAAGGTTTGCATTTTCTTTAAACCCGAGAGTTCTGACTTCGGTGCAGGCGTGGAGGATTGTGGGGTTCACATTTGTTTTGTTGGAAGCGCGGAATGTGCTGCCAGCGATCTTCGCTTGGCCGGCGGGATATGGAGACATGTTCATCGGAGCGACGGCGGGGTTCGCGGCATGGAAGCTTGCGGAGCCGGCGCATCGGGGAAGTTTTATTTTTTGGCAGGCGCTGGGGATACTGGACCTGGTTACGGCGGTGAGCCTGGGCACGACGGCGGGCTTGCTGGACCCGCAGGGACCTTCCATGTCGGCGATGACGGTGTTGCCGTTGAGTTTGATTCCTACATTCCTTGTGCCGCTGTTTCTGATGCTGCACGTGATTTGCATCGCGCAGGCGCGGAAATGGAAGGTTGCGTCCGAGGCCCGGCGCCCGGCAGCGGGAGCGTTGCAACATCCGGCAGTGTGAGCGTTTCGGTTAGGAATCAAAGACACGAAAGGTCCGGCGGGGGTGGATTTCGAGGACGCCGTCTCAGGGTCAAGCGGCGGAAGTTGGCAGATAAGCCGAGGGGCTAGGCGAAGGCGAGTCGGCCGCGTGGAACGGGAATGGGGCGGCCGAGCTCTTTGGCGGTTTCGAGCCACTCCTGGATGATGATTTCGACGTTGGCCAGGGCTTCTTTATGAGTTTTGCCGTCGGCGGCACAACCGGGAAGTTCAGGGACCTCGGCGATGAAGGATTCGTCAGCCTGGCTCCAGTAGATGCTGATCTCGTATTTAGACATCCGCTCCTCCCGGAAATTTGTAGCTCATTATAACTGTTATGCCCCGCCGCAAGGCGCACGGCGGCGCGATTCTAGTCACACCAACGGGCGAAGATGCTACACCCCCGCAGCTTCTTACGCGCAGACAGTTATTGGGAGACTCCGCGCGTGTCATTCGGCGCGGAGGGCCTCGACGGGGTCGACGGTGGCGGCGCGGCGAGAAGGGAGATAGCTGGCGATGAAGGCGGTGACGACCAGGCCCACGGTGACGGCGGCGTAGGTGATGGGGTCGATCGGGTTGACGTGGAAAAGGAGCGAGGACATCAGGCGCATGATGATGACAGACGCGATGAGGCCGCAAGCGGCACCGATGCCGGTGAGGATCAGGCCGTAGCGGACGAACATGTTTGTGACGACGCTCTGCTGCGCGCCGAGGGCCATGCGAATGCCGATTTCGCGGACGCGCTGCGAGACTGAGCAGGCGATGACCCCGTAGATGCCAACTACGCCGAGAAGCAAAGCCATGCCGCCGGCGACGGCGAGCATGATCAGAGTGAAAGAAGTGCGGGCCATGGAGTGGGTGTAGAAAAAGCCGAGAGTGTGGACGTCGGCGAGGGGCAAGTTCGGATTCACAGACCATACGGTCTCGCGAATTTCTTTCAGGAAAGCTTCCGAGCCGGCGCGCGGGCTGCGAACCATAAAGCCCACGTAGCGATTCACATCGGACTTGCTGCCTTCGAAATTGATTCTTTCAATGGGCCAATAGACCACCGTAGGCGGTTTCTGCGTAACGCCATCGCTGTACGTGTTGGCGACAACGCCGACGATTTGGCGCCAATCGTCGGTGGAAGCGACGCGAATGCGCTTGCCGAGAGCGTTTTGCGGCGAGTTCCAATATTCTTTGGCGAAATTTTCGGAGATGACGGCGACGGGAAGGTGCTCGTAGATGTCGGTCCAGGTGATGTCGCGTCCGGCAATCAGGGGCGTGCCCAGAGTGGAAAAAGAGCCGGGAGTGACGTCAACGAAGCGGCGGATCGGAGGGATCTCACCTTCGCGATAGGTGCGATCCTCGGCGTAAAGAAGATCGTTGCTGGAGCTTCCGCCCATGGGAACGGCCGTGGTGATGCTGGCGGAAGAGACGCCAGGGAGAGCGGAGATTTTCCGGAGCATTTCCTGATATGTGCGGACGACCTGCTCGTCGTCCTTGACTTGCGATTCGGGAACGAAAATGTGGAACGTCTGGACTTGATCGGGCTGGCGGAAACCGGGATCGACATGGGTGATGGCTTGGAAGGTGCGGATCATCAGGCCGGAGCAGATGAGGAGCACGAGAGCGAGCGCGACTTGCACGACGACGAGAACGCTGCGAGCGCGATGCTGCTCGCGGCTTTGGCTATTGGCGCGGCCGCCCTGGCGGATGCCGGTGCTGAGGCGGACGCCTGCGTATTTGAAGATGGGAATGGAGCCGAAAAGAATGCTGGCGAGGATGGCGATGGCGAAGGTGAAGAGGAGGACGGTGCCGTCGATGCCGATCTCGTTGATGCGCGGGATGCCGGAGGGAGCGATGGCGACGAGCGCACGCAAGCCGGCGAAAGCAAGCCCAAGGCCGATGGCGCTGCCGAGCAGACCGAGAATGATGCTTTCGAGGAAAAGTTCACCGGCGATGCGATAGGGGCTGGCGCCGAGTGCGGAGCGGACGGCGAGTTCCTGGCTGCGGCCCTCGATGCGGACGAGGAGAAGGTTGGCGACGTTGGCGCAGGCGATGAGCAGGACCATGCCAATCGAGGCCATGAGAACCCAAAGAGTGCTGCCGACATCGCCGACAACATCTTGCTTGAGCGGGCGGAGGTTGGGAGCGATCTTGGCGTCTTCAAAAATTTTTGCGCTGAAGCCGGGAGGCGGAGGGAAGGAACGGGCAACGATGGGCGTCATGCGGGCGATGTCGGAATCCGCTTGCTGGAGAGTGACGCCGGGCTTTAGGCGGGCGAGACCTTCGTAGCTGAAATTGCCCAGGAACATTTTGTCGCGGTTCCATTTAAAGGGAAGGAAGAGAGAAGATTCGCGCCAATCGAGAAAATGAAAGCGCGCGGGCAAGACGCCGATGATCTCGCGAGGCTTGCCATCGATGTTGAGAGATTGGCCCAAGACGGAAGGAGAAGCGCCGAAGCGCTTTTGCCAGTAGCCGTAGCTTAGGATGACGGTGTCGGGCGAGCCGGGAGAATCGTCCTGACGGGTGAAGAGGCGGCCGAGAACGGGGGAAACGCCGAGAAGAGGGAGAGTGCCATCGGAGACGTCGAGAGCGTCGACCTGTTCGGGTTCGGCGCGACCGGTAACGCTAACGGAATCGCCGTTGTAGACGCCGAGATCTTGAAAGGAGTGGTTCTGCTCGCGATAGATGAAGTAGTTGGAGGGGGCGAGGTTGAGATTCGGGATGTTGACGCCGGGGGCGGCGAGCCAGACGCCGACGAGCTTGTCAGGGTGAGGATAGGGAAGAGGCTTGAGGAGGACGCTTTCAAGGACGCTAAAGACGATGGTGTTGCCGCCAACGCCTGCGGCAAGGGTGATGAGCGTGATGGCGGTGAATAGGGGGGCGCGGGCGAGACGGCGAAAGACTTGCTTTAAGTGCGCCAGGAAGGTTCGCATTGTGGACGCCTCGCGAAGACGCTGCCTTTGGGACAGTCGAGTGATGGGCAGAGCCTATATCAATAGAGACGAAGGAAGCCGGCAAATGTTCCACAAATGTTTGGGTGGGGGCAGAAACGAAGAGGTGCGTTTGCCGGTGGCCTAAGGAGGCAGAATGTCCGGCGCTTCGCGTCGCCGGGGCCGAACGTGCTAGAGTTTCGCGTGAAGCGGAGCGTTGGGCGCGAAGGGCAAGGCGGGAGGCAAAATTGGCGTATCGGGATTTGCGGGAGTTTGTCCAGAAACTGGAGAAGGAAGGGGAGCTGCGGAGGATTCGCGCGGAAGTAGACCCCGTTCTGGAAATAACGGAAGTCACGCAACGGGTGGCGCGCGACAAGGACCGGCTGCCGGATAGCGTGGGGCCGGCGCTGCTGTTTGAGAGGCCGAAGGGATCGCGAGTGCCGCTGCTCGTGAATACGTTCGGCAGCGTGCGGCGGATGGCTTTGGCGTTCGAGGTGACGGCGCTGGAGGAAGTGGCGGAGCGAATTCGCGGATTTTTGAAAATGGAGACCCCGCAGGGACTTTTCGACAAGATGAAAATGTTGCCGAAGCTGGCGGAGCTGGGGGCGGTGTTTCCGAAGAGCGTGAAGACAGGGCCTTGCAAGGAAGTGATGCATCACGGGAAAGGTGTGAACCTTCTGGATTTTCCGATTTTGAAATGCTGGCCGCAAGATGGCGGACGATTTATCACGTTCCCGCTGGTATTTACGAAAAATCCGGAGACGGGGAAGCGGAACGTGGGGATGTACCGCATGCAAATTTATGACGAGCGGACCACGGGGATGCACTGGCAGACGCAGAAGCACGGGGCGGAGCATTTTCGCCGCGCACGGGCGAAAAGCCCGGAAGGGCGAATTCCCGTGAGCGTGGCGATTGGCGCGGATCCAGCGACGGCGCTGGCGGGGATGCTACCGATTCCGCCGGATCTGGATGAAATGATGTTTGCGGGATTCTTGCGTCGCGAACCGGTGGAGATGGTGGCGTGCGAGACCAATGATCTCGAGGTGCCGGCGAACGCGGAGATTGTGCTGGAAGGCTATGTGAATTTGAACGAGATGCGCACGGAAGGCCCGTTCGGGGATCACACAGGATTTTACTCCCTGGAAGGGGAGTATCCGGTTTTTCATGTGGAGTGCGTGACGCACCGCAAAGAGTCGATCTATTTAACAACGGTGGTGGGTCCGCCGCCGCAGGAAGACTATTACATGGGCTATGCCGTGGAACGCGTGTTTCTGCCGGTGATGAAGATGCAGTATCCGGAGATCGTGGATGTGGCGATGCCCGCGGAAGGAATTTTTCACAATTTGATGATTGTGGCGATTCGCAAGTCGTATCCGGGGCACGCGCGGAAAATCATGAACGCGATTTGGTCGCTGGGGCAGGCGATGTTCACGAAGGTGATCGTGGTGGTGGATCACAACGTGGACGTGCACAACTACCGGGAAGTGGTGTGGAAAACGCTGTGCGCGCTGGACCCGGAGCGCGATGTGCAGTTTTCGCTGGGGCCGGTGGACACGCTGGATCATGCGCAGCGCATGCAGGATTACGGCTCGAAAATGGGAATTGACGCGACGAGAAAATGGGCGACGGAAGGATTCACGCGGCCGTGGCCGGATGAGATTGTGATGGATGAAGGAACAAAGGCGAGAGTCGCCGGGCTCTGGAAAACGCTGCAAAAGTGAAAAAGGAAAAGCGGAAGCAGGAGTTTGACCGCAAAGGATAACCGTCCCGCGGGACAGGTCGAAGCGGCGCAAAAATACAACTAATTGTGGTCCTGGGCCTACGTAAACCCAATTTATAGTATCCCATGCCAATAATACCCTAGAACTGCCTAAGAATAGGGGTAGTTTTAAGGCAACTCCGGTAGAGAATCCCTTGACGCTCTGAGCTTTTCAATGGGATAAACCTTGCACGGGCCGCACCTCGAAAAATTAGCAGCGCTAGCAGGGGTGCCCTTGGCAGTGGTGGATGTGGCGTGCGTTCGGGCGCCGGGGTGACGTTCCTCGTGATTGAATCGCGTGAAGTGATGAATGTACGGCAAGCGTCACAATATCTGGGGATCTCCCCGGATACCCTGTACCGTTACATCACCGAAGGCGAAATTCCCGCGTTCAAACTCGGTAATCGATGGAAACTGCGTAAGACGATTCTGGACCGCTGGATGGAACGCAAGATGAGCCAAGCGCATGCGAGGCGCCGATAGTTTGCCGAGAGTGATGTCGAAAGAGGCCGAGACATGTTGGGAATGGGCAAAAAATCAAGACAGCTAGTAGGGCTGGACATCGGCTCAAGCTCGATCAAGGCCGTGGAGCTGAAATCCACGAAAGCCGGCTACGAGCTCGTCAGCTTTGGCATGGAATCGCTGGCACAGGACACGGTAGTGGACGGCGCGATCATGGATGCGCCGCAAGTGGCCAACGCCATCAGCAAGATATTCGATGCACAGCGCGTGAAGACCAAGAATGTGGCGACGTCAGTTTCTGGACATTCGGTGATCGTCAAGCGCGTGCCGTTGCCGCTGATGACGGAAGAAGAGCTGTACGACAGGATTCCTTCCGAAGCCAGCCAGCACATTCCCTTCGATATTGCGGACGTGAACCTCAGCTACCAGTTGTTGGAATCGATGGACGCGCAGATGGACGTTCTTCTGGTGGCGGTTAAGAAGGACAAGATTCTGAACCATACGAACGTGCTGGCGCAGGCAGGGAAGACGCCGGTGATCGTGGACATCGATGCGTTCGGTTTGCAGAACTGCTTCGAGGTGAACTACGAGCCGGATGCCGGGCAGACGGTGGCGCTGCTGAATATCGGCGCCAGCGTGATGAACATTAATATTGTCCGCGGCGGAGTACCGCTGTTTACGCGCGACGTCAGCGTGGGCGGAAACCAGTATACGGACGCGCTTCAGAAAGAATTGGACTTGAGCTTCGAGGATGCGGAGCGCTTAAAGAAAGGCGACACCCTGCCTAGCGTCACGGATGAACAGAAGCAGCAGATTCTGCGAAGCGTCTCAGACATCCTGACCCTCGAAATTCAAAAGACCTTCGACTTCTTCCGGGCGACAGCCAGCGGGGAGAACATCCAGCGGATCGTCGTGGCAGGCGGCACGGCGCGCGTTCCCGGGCTGGTGGATCTGCTCCGGGAAGAATTCGCCATGCCTGTCGAAGAACTGAATCCCTTCCGGAAAGTGCTCATCAATCCCAGCCGGCACAGTGACGACCAGATTCGCGAGATGTCTCCGCGGCTGGCCATCGCCGTGGGTCTGGCGCTGAGGAGCTTTGACTAACCATGATCCGCATAAACCTTCTCGGACAAATACGGCCCAAGGCCTCGCGCCGGCCAGTCGATACGGGTGCAGCGCTTCCCGCGCTATTCATTGGCGCCGGGCTCGTTTTGGGCGTTCTGGTGCTCGGTTTTCTCTACTACTCCTGGCAGAGTCAGTTGAGCACGGAAAATAGCCGGATCAAAGTATTGCAAGCGCAAAAGACGGATCTGGAAAGCATCAAGCTGCAGGTCGAGGCCTTCGACAGAGAGAAGGCAGTGCTGCAGCAGAGAGTCTCGACAATCGAACAATTGCAGCGCGACCGCACCGGCGGCCAAGACCTTCTCGACATGGTCGCGAATACCGTCGCGCGTACCGAAAATCTCTGGCTGACCACCATGACCCGCAAGGGGAGCACGCTTTCGATCGAGGGTTCATCGGCCTCCATCAATGCGGTAGCCAACTTCATTACCGCGCTAAAGCGTTCGGGATACTTCCAAAAAGTAGAAATCAAGGACACCAAGCAGGACAGCAAGAATACGTCGGTGCAAACATTCAACTTCGAGCTGACCGCTGAAATCACACCGCCGCAGCCCGCGGGGGCAACTCCCGTCCAGGCGATGCCGGCGAGCGCCCCGGCGAAAACCGGACGATCTTCCGCAACCGTGAAGAAAGGGTAAGGAAGCAACATGGCCAATCCGTTTCGCGACATGTCGGTGTTCATGCAGGGCCTGGTAGCCGTGGCCATCGCGGTGGTTGTGCTGCTGTTGGGGGTTTACATCCCGCTGTCGCCGGTGGCGCAAGAGCGCGATGCGGTCGATAAGGCGGTTCAGGACCGCACCCGGCTTAACCAGGAAGTGACGCAATTGCAGGTCTACAGACAACGTTACGGCGAACTGAAACAGCAGATGGACGCGCTCTCCAAACAACTGGACACGCTGAAGACCATCGTGCCGGAAGAAAAAGAGACCGATGAATTCATCCGGCTGCTGCAGGGAGCGGCGAGCGCTTCGGACGTGCAACTTCGGTCGCTGACGGCGGAAGCCATCGTGCCTCGCGAGTTTCACTACGACATGCCGTTCCAGATACAGGCGGATGGCGCGTACTTTAACCTCATGGACTTTTTCGGGCGTCTGGGCAGGCTGTCACGCATTATCAATGTGGGTGATCTGGAATTTGATTCGCCCGATACTGCCAAAGGGACGAAATATCCGATAAGGCCGGGGACCACGGTCTCGGCGGTGTTTACGGCAACGACTTTCTTTACCAAACCGGCAGACGCAGGGGAAGGCTCCGCACCTGGGGCCAAGTCCGCGATCAAGCCGGTTAGGAAACCCTGAGCGGGAATGAGCGATCTATGCGTTCAGCACTAACTCTCGTACTAGGGATTTTGCTCGCGGTAGCCGCACCTGGACTGCGCGCGCAAGCCACACCGGCGTCTCCTGCTGGCGCGAAACCTTCGCCACGGGAACCTGGTAGGGCGGCGCGGCACGGACGAAGGTCCGCAAGGCCGGCGGCGGCGAAACGCGAAGCAAACCCCGCAGCAAGAAGAACGGCTCAGGCTTCCGAGCCTGCCAAGCCTGTCGAAACGGCGATAAATCCGGACGCTGCCGCAGCGGGTCCGGATGAAAAAGTCGCGCGGCGCGATCCCTTCGAGTCCCTGGTTAGCCGCCAGCAGGCGCAGGCAAACGCGGCGAAGAATCTTCCGCCCGGCAAGGCCGGTCTGCAGGTGAGCACGCTGCGGCTCG
This sequence comes from uncultured Acidobacteriota bacterium, assembly GCA_963715795.1. Taxonomy (GTDB): domain Bacteria; phylum Acidobacteriota; class Terriglobia; order Acidiferrales; family UBA7541; genus Acidiferrum. The sequence goes on from OY970275.1 coordinate 1,116,738, forward strand.
ACGGCATCGTGAAGGCGCCCAATGGGATGATCGCTGTCGTCAGCAATCCCCAGGCACATACCTATTTTCTCCGAGAGGGCGACCAGTTGTATGACGGCCGCGTGGACAAGATTGCGATGGATGGCGTTTCCTTCAATGAAGTCGGCAAGGATGCTTTTGGAAAACCTGTGGAACGCCTGGTAAACAAGAGAATTTACTCCAGTGCAGGAGAACAGCAATGAAGACGAATTGGCCCGCCTTTCGGTGTGGCTTCCTGATCCTTACGAGCGCGGTTCTGGGCGCGAGCCCGGTCCTCGCCCAGACGCAGGAACCCGCCGGCGCGACCGCGACTTCCGCGGTGATCTCAAGCGTGGCGATTACGCAAGCGCCGCAACGCGCCAGTGTGCGTGTGGAAGGCGAAGGGCGGCTCGACGTCCATGCCTTACGTATGCAGAATCCAGAGCGGCTGGTGCTCGATTTCTCCGGCGCGCGGCTGGCGGTCGATAAGACGGTGATTCCAGGCGGGGCGGAACCCGTTCGCGACGTGCGGCTCGGCCAATACCGGCCCAATGTAGCACGCGTGGTCGTGGACCTGAGCAGCATGCCCGGCTACCAGATTTCCCGAGATGGCGAAGCTGTGGTGGTTCTTTTTGACGAACAACCGCAAGCTCCGAGCGCATCTCCCTCGAACCCGCAAACCCTGGCGGCGCGGGAAAGCTCGAATGACCACGCCGGATTCGTATACCGTGCGTCGGCGCCGCTCGTGAATGCGCGGCCTTCAAAGGCTTTACAGATTGCAGCTCCTCGTTTCGCGTTGCCCGGCGAACTGACCCAGCCCTCAGTTTCCTTGGCATCGTTTGGCGGGGAGCATTCCACGGCCAGTACGGCCACGGCGCTGGAAGCGAATCAGCAAGCGGCGCAGCAGTCAGCGGAAGCTGCGAACACACTGGCGGCATCCTCTCCTGCGCAAACGCAAACAACGCCGTCCGGAGCTCCCGTTCCTACAAAGTACACGGGCGAGCCGATCTCGGTAAACCTGAAAGACGTTGATCTGCGGGACTTCTTCCGGTTGATTCACGAAATCAGCGGATTGAACGTGGTTTTGGATCCTGCCGTGAAGGGATCCCTGACGATCGTTCTCGATGAAGTGCCGTGGGACCAGGCGCTCGATATCGTGCTGCAGAACAATGGCCTCGACAAACAGCTCAATGGAAACGTTTTGCGCATCGCCACCCATGACACCTTGAGGAAAGAGGCGGAGTCCAAGCGCGACCTCGAAAAGGCGGAGTCGGAAGCGATTGCACCGGTCACCACTACTCGCGTGTTGAACTACGCCAAGGCTTCCACGATGGCCGCAACGCTCAAGAAATTTCTCAGCCCGCGCGGCGATATCCTCGCGGACGACCGTTCCAACCAACTTATCATTCGCGATATTCCGTCGAGCTTCCCGACAATTGACAATCTGATCCATCAGCTGGACCGCAAGTCCCAGCAGGTAGAAATCGAAGCGCGCGTCATCTCGGCATCTCGTTCCTTCGCTTCCGACCTGGGCACGGAACTTGGATTTTCTGGTGCAAGCACCACCTTGCATAACCAGAACCTGTTTGGCGGAGCGCCGCAAGTCGGCGTCAGCCCCGGGCCGACCACCACAACGCCGGTTCCTCCGCTCATCGCGGTTCCCACGAGTTCGACCAGCGGCGGTCCGCAGAGTGGTATCCCGCTGGCCACCAGCCTTGGGGCAGGCGTTCCGACGGCCGGCGTGGGCTATTCGTTCAGGTCACCGAACTTCGCATTGGACTTCTACATCACGGCCGCGGAAGCCAAAGGTGTTGGCAAGCTGCTCTCGAAGCCGCGAATCGTGACGCAGAACAATGAAAAGGCGGTCATCAAGCAGGGCGTGAAGTTGCCCATTCAGACGACCATCAACAACACGATTTCCGTGCAATTCATCGACGCCGTGTTGCAACTGGAAGTGACGCCGCAAATCACGGCCGAGGGCACCATCTTCATGGACGTTCTCGTGGAAAACACCCAGATCGATCAAGGTATCCCGCGCGTGCAGGGCATTCCGGCTTTGGATACGCAGTCCGCGCAGACCAAAGTGCTCGTGCCCGACGGCGGAACGGTGGTGATTGGCGGAATCATCGTCAATACACAGAATACGAACATCCAGGAAGTTCCCATCGTGGGCAGCCTGCCGCTTATTGGCAATCTTTTCAAGCGGACGACAATCTCCGTCCAATCGCAGGAGTTGCTGTTCTTCCTGACGCCGCGAATTATCCCCGGGTAATTCGGGTCAAAACATCTTAAACTGAGGACGAAAACGAGGAGACTCCGGTCTCCTCGTTTTGTTTCTATCTCGAATGGGCTTACCTTTCCAAGAACGGCGGCGGAAACTCGCCCGGCTAATTGATCGTGCAAAGCTAGGCGCTCTGCTCGTCACGCACCCGACGAACTGGTATTACCTCACGGGCTTCACGGGAGAAGCCGGAGCGCTTCTCGTGCAAAAGGGAGGAACGACTCTTATTTCCGATGGGCGTTTCACCACCCAGGCGCGCCAGGAAGCGCCCTCGATTCGATTTATGGAGCAAAAGGGCTCTTTAATGGAGTTCACCGGACGAGTGCTACGCGAGTCGGCCGTCAAGCGAGTAGGGTTCGACGGCTCCCAAATCTCCGTGGCGCAGCTCGGGCTGCTGCGCAAAGGGACAGGGCAGCGTACAAAGTGGATGCCGGCTCCCGGACTGGTGGAAGCCGTTCGCATCCAAAAAGAGCCGGGAGAACTCGACTGCATGCGCAAGGCGGCCATTCTGGCGGGCGACGTCCTGACCGGCGCGCTCAAGCTGCTGAAGCCTGGGGTCACTGAAAACGAAGTCGCGGCTGAGATCGAATACCAGATGAGGCGCGGCGGCGCTTCCGGGCCAGCCTTCGAGACGATCGTGGCGTTCGGCGAGCGTTCCGCCTTGCCGCATGCCAGGCCCACCGCCAAACGCTTGAAGAAAAATGAGTTGGTGGTACTAGACCTGGGTGTTATACTCGCGCACTATTGCAGCGACATTACGCGGACGGTCTTTGTCGGTCGGGCTCCCGCGCGTGTAAGGACATGGTATAAGGCCGTTCTGGAAGCGCAGGCTGCCGCAATAGGGGCAGTAAAAGCAGGGGCAAGCTGCGGGGATGTGGATGCTGCGGCGCGGCAGGTTCTTGCGGGCTACCGTTTGGACCGGCAATTCACTCATAGCACGGGGCACGGTCTAGGCCTGGAAGTTCACGAGGATCCGCGAGTGGCGCGGGGGCAGACCACTCGGTTAGAATCGGGATTCGTCGTCACCATCGAACCTGGGGTCTACATGGCTGGAGTGGGGGGAATCCGGATCGAAGACGATGTTGCCGTGCATCCAGAAAAAACGGAAGTACTGACCCGCATACCGCGGGATCTCATCGAGCTTTGACAAAGGCATGAAACGCAAACAGCCCTCGAAAGCAACGGAAAGCTCTTCCATCGCAAGTCCCGAAATCCAGCAAATCGAGCAACTCCTCCGCTTTATGACCGAGCACAACCTGGAGGAGTTTGAGTACTCGAGGGGGGACCTGCGTATCCGTCTGAAAAAACCGTCGGCGGGCGTGGCCATGATGCCGCGTTCGCTGGGAGTGCCCGAGATTATCGTGCCGGGCGTGGAGCAGAGGCAGCTAGCCGCGGCGCAGAGCTCCCCGGCACCGGCGCCTGAACCGCGGGCGACGGAAGACTTGCACCTGGTGAAGTCGCCCATCGTGGGCACCTATTACGAAGCTCCCAGCCCCGGCGCCGAAGCTTTCGTGAAAATCGGCGTGCATGTCGAGTCCGGGCAAACCCTTTGCATCGTGGAAGCCATGAAGCTGATGAACGAAATCGAGTCGGACGAAAGCGGCGAACTGATACGCATATTTGTCGAAAACGGGCAGCCCGTGGAATACGGCCAGCCGCTCTTCGGCGTCCGTCCCAGCCGGAAGAGGTAGCCGACACCTGAAGCCATGTTCCAGAAAATCCTAGTAGCCAATCGCGGAGAAATCGCGTTGCGGGTCATCTGTGCCTGCAAAGAGTTGGGCATTTCCACGGTCGCGGTGTATTCCGAGGCGGACCGAAATTCGCTGCACGTGCGTTTTGCCGACGAAGCCGTGTGCATCGGGCCTCCGCGTAGCGCGGAAAGCTATCTGAACATTCCCCAGGTGATTAGCGCCGCGGAAATTACCAATGTGGACGCCATCCACCCCGGCTATGGGTTTCTCTCGGAAAACGCCAACTTCGCGAAGGTTTGCGAGGCCTCCGAAATCACGTTTATAGGCCCGACTCCCGAAGTGATCGAGATGATGGGAGAAAAAGACCGTGCGCGCCGAGAGATGAAAGCCCTGGGCGTGCCAACCGTCCCCGGAAGCGAAGGCGTCGTTGAAGGCGAAGACCAACTCGCCAAAGAAGCCAAAAGGCTGGGTTATCCCCTCATTCTGAAGGCCTCCGCGGGCGGCGGCGGGCGGGGAATGCGGGTGGTACACAAGCAGGAAGATTTGCTGGTTGCTTATGAGACGGCGCGAAGTGAGGCGCAACAGGCCTTCGGAACGCCGGACGTCTATGCGGAGAAGTTCCTCGAGCATCCGCGCCATATTGAATTTCAGGTGCTCGGAGACCAGCACGGCAAAGTGATCCACCTGGGCGAGCGCGAGTGCAGCATCCAGCGGCGCCATCAGAAACTGGTCGAGGAATCGCCCTCGCCCGTCATGGATGCGAAGCGGCGAAAGGATCTCGGATCTAAGGTTGTGCGCGCGCTCGAAAAAGTCGGCTACACGAACGCCGGCACGGTCGAGTTCCTGATGGACCAGGATGGTTCCATCTATTTCATCGAGATGAATGCGCGCATTCAAGTCGAGCATCCCGTCACGGAGCTGGTCACCGGCGTGGACCTGATCAAGGCGCAGATTCGCATTGCGGCAGGCGAAGGGCTGGACAACGCCGTCGGCGAAATGAATTTTTCCGGGCACGCCATCGAGTGCCGTATCAATGCCGAGGATCCCGAGACGTTTGTGCCGTCCGCGGGGCGCATCACAACGTTTCAGGCGCCGGGCGGTACGGGCGTGCGCGTGGATTCGGCGGCCTACACCGACGCTGTCATCCCGCCTTACTACGATTCCATGATCGCGAAGCTGATTGTCAAAGGCCGGGACCGCGCCGAAGCCATCGGCCGGATGAAGCGGGCGCTCGAGATGTTTGTCATCGAAGGAATCAAGACTTCGATTCCTCTGCACCGGCGCATTTTTGCGGATGCGGAATTCGCCGAAGGCCGCTTCGATACGCACTTCATTGAAAGGCTTCTAGGAACAAACGGAAAATAAGTTTCTATGCGCCTTGTCCTCCCCAGGCTGTATGTGATACTAGACGCTGCGTTGATTACTTTTCCCGAAAGAGATTGCGCGTTGAGTCTGGCCGAGGCTGGAGTTCGTCTGCTCCAGTACCGCAACAAGTCCGCGCCGGCGCGCCAGTATCTCGATTCCTCGCGCCAATTGGCGGAGCTACTTGACTCGCTCGGAGTGACCTTTTTCGTGAATGACCGTCCCGATATCGCGTTTTTGGCGGGCGCAAATGGCGTGCACGTCGGGCAAGAAGATTTGGACGTGGAACAAGCGCGCCGTATCGCTGGCCACGACAAGCTGGTCGGCGTTTCCACCCACAACATCGAGCAATTCGAGCGCGCGGCAGCGAGTTCCGCGGACTACGTCGCCGTGGGGCCCGTTTTCCCGACATCCTCGAAAGCAAATCCCGACCCGGTGGTGGGCTTGGATTTTCTTCGCAAGGTTCGAGGCTTGACGGAGAAGCCGCTGGTGGCCATCGGCGGAATCACGTTGGAGCGCGCCGCCTCGGCCGTCGAGGCCGGCGCCGATTCCGTCGCTGTGATTAGCGGCATTCTAAACTCGGCCGACCCCGGCCAGCGCGCGCGCGAGTACAACCAGGCGCTTGCAGGCGCCAGGCGTGCGGCAACCATCTGAGGCGCTTGCGAATGGCCGAAACCACGCTTCCTCTCCCGCAAAGCACCCCTAAAAATGAGCCCGGCTTTGTCCGCGCCATCGGCTTGTTTGACGGCACCATGATCGTCGTCGGCTCGATGATCGGCTCCGGCATCTTCATCGTCGCGGCGGACATCTCGCGCCAGACTGCTTCCTCCGGCGGTTTGCTGCTGACCTGGATCATCACGGGAGTGCTGACGATTTCGGCTGCGCTTTCGTATGGCGAGCTTGCCGCACTCTTCCCTCATGCCGGCGGCCAGTACGTCTATTTGCGCGAAGCCTATTCGCCGCTCTGGGGATTTCTGTACGGGTGGACTTTGTTTCTGGTCATTCAAACCGGAACGATCGCCGCGGTCGCCGTGGGTTTCGCAAAGTACCTCGGAGTGTTGTTTCCGGCCATCTCGCCGACGACCTGGATCATTCCCCCGATCGCTCTGGGTTCCCGCTTCGCCATCAGCCTCTCGATTCAGCAACTCGTGGGCATTTTGATGATTGCTTTGCTCACGTTTCTCAACACCCTCGGCGTGCGCCTCGGCAAATGGATTCAAAACGTTTTCACCAGCGCAAAAACCTTGTCCCTGGTGGGTTTGATTGTTCTGGGCATTTTCGTAGGAAGAAATGCGGCCGCGATTTCCGCCAACTTTTCCCATCTCTGGGCCCTTAGCGCGCCGCGGCCCATCGAGCCAGGCGCCAATTTTCTGCGCGGCTGGGTTCCGACGGTTACGGCCGCCAGCGGCTTCTTCGGTTTGATCGTGGCCTTCGGCGTGGCGCAGGTAGGCTCGCTCTTTTCGGCGGACGCCTGGAACAACATCGGTTTCACCGCCGCGGAAGTCAAGAATCCCAAGCGCGACGTGGCCCTTTCGATGGCCTTTGGCACGTGCATCGTCATAACGCTCTATTGCCTCGCCAATCTCGCGTATCTATTTGTCCTGCCGCTCTCGCAAATTCAGACTGCGCCCGACGATCGCGTCGCGACGGCTGCTCTGAACGGAATTTTTGGCGCTCCGGGAGCGGCCATCATGGCCGTTGCCATCATCATCTCGACCTTCGGCTGCAACAACGGGCTGATTCTTGCCGGAGCTCGCGTCTCCTACGCCATGGCGCGCGATGGTCTCTTTTTCCGTTCCACCGGAAAACTGAGCAAACGGGGCGTGCCACAAAGCGCGCTGATGTATCAAGGGATTTGGGTCGTCGTGCTGATTCTGCTGCGTACGCGCCAGGTGGACGATTCGGGCGCCGTCAGGTTTGGCAACTTGTACAGCGATTTGCTGAATTACGTGGTCTTCGCGGTCTTGCTGTTCTATGTGCTGACGATTGTTGGAATTTTTGTATTGCGGCGAAAGCGCCCCGATGCGGACCGGCCTTACCGGGCGTTCGGCTATCCCTTCGTGCCGCTGCTGTACATCGTCGCGGCGACCATCATCATGATTGTGCTTCTTCTGTATCAAACGCTGACGGCGGGCGGCGGGCTGGTCATCGTGCTGTTGGGCCTCCCGGTGTACTGGCTGTGGTCGAGACGCTCCAGTCCGGCGGCGCGGGCCAACGAGTAAATCTTGAAATTTTCTTGTAGGGGCGCAGCATGCTGCGCCCCTACAATGTGCAGAACCAAATTGGCAGCCGGCAGCGGAACCCGGGGTAATCCCCCGTGGAGGAGGAGTTGCATGGGCAACCCCTTGTTCGAGACGAAGTCGATGACCACGCTGATGAAGGAAGCCGGGGCGACCGGCGAGCACAGCCTCAAGCGCGCGCTCGGCCCCGTCAACCTGATCACACTGGGAATTGGCGCCATCATCGGAGCCGGCATCTTCGTCATCACGGGCTCGGCCGCAGCGCTCTACGCCGGGCCGGCCATCATGCTCTCCTACATATTCGCCGGAGTCGGCTGCCTCTTTGCCGGACTGTGCTACGCGGAATTTGCGTCCATGATTCCGATCGCCGGCTCGGCGTATACCTACGCCTATGCGACTCTCGGAGAGCTCGTAGCCTGGATCATCGGCTGGGATTTGATTTTGGAGTATGCGTTCGGCGCCGCCACGGTAGCCAGCGGCTGGAGCAGCACGCTGGTGGCGTTCTTGCAGGATTATGGAATCAATCTGCCTCCGCAAATCTGCGATGTGCCCGGTGCGAAGTGGGTTTTCTACGACGGGCGCTGGGCGCCGCTCAACACCTTGGCCCTGACCACCGCGCAGCAGTCCGGCCTTCACACGGTCACCGCCAGGTTCAATTTGCTCGCGTTCCTGGCAATGCTCGCGGTCACCACCTTGCTGATCATCGGCATCAAAGAATCGGCGAACTTCAATACCGGCGTCGTTTTTGTGAAGCTTACGGCCGTGCTGGTGTTCATCGCCGTCGCGGGCGCTTTCGTTCTCAAGCATCCCGCCATTGCGCACGCCAATTGGAAGGTTTTCATCCCGCCCAACACCGGAAGCTTTGGCTCGTTTGGATGGTCGGGCATCTTGCGAGGCGCGGGCGTTGTGTTCTTTGCCTATATAGGTTTTGACGCGGTTTCGACCGCAGCGCAAGAAGCAAAGAATCCTAAGCGGGATATGCCTATCGGCATTCTCGGCTCCTTGGTGGTTTGCACCATTTTGTATCTGCTTGTCTCCGGCCTGCTGACGGCCACCGTGCACTACACCCGGTTGAACATCGGCGCTCCCGTATCTCTCGGCATCCGCGAGACCGGCGTAAAGTGGGGCAGCTACGTTGTGAATGCGGGCGCGCTGGCCGGATTGAGCACCGTCATGCTGGTCATGATGCTCGGTCAATCGCGCGTCTTCTACTCGATGGCAAACGACGGATTGCTCTGGAAATGGGCGAGCGACATCCATCCCCGCTTCCGCACCCCTTGGAAGTCCACAGCCATTGTTGGAGTTTGCGTCGCGTTTGTGGGTGCGCTGGTACCCATTGGCGATCTCGGCCAGCTCGTCAGCATCGGCACGCTTCTCGCCTTCGTCATCGTTTGCGCGGGCGTGTGGGTCCTGCGCGTGCACCGCCCCGAGCTAGTGCGGCCTTTCAAGACGCCATGGGTTCCTGTCGTTCCGATCCTGGGCATTCTCGTTTCCCTGAGCTTGATGGCCGGGCTTAAAGAGGTCACCTGGATACGATTGATCGTGTGGCTCATCATCGGCTTGGTGGTTTATTTCACGTATAGCGTGAAACACAGCCGCGTTCGCAACGCTCCGAATTAGGTCTTGATAAACGGAGAGCGCGAAGGCTGCGCCCGACTCCTTCCGTGCGTTTGTCCTGCGCGCGTGAGACTTCTTCAGGTAAAGTAGTATTTCTCTCTCGATCCTTCGATGACAGCTCTGCCAGCGAAACTTCGACATGCGTGGCGCCGCCTCTCGCGGATAGACCTCTTCGCCATCCTGATTATTCTTGCGGGAGCGGTTTGCACCATCCTTGACCTGAGCGGCGGCTTGGCCAGTTTCCTCAAGTTTTTTGCCCTTCTCGCGACGATTTACGTGCTGGTCCGGCTCGTCGGATGGTGGCGGACGCGCCTGCTTTGGAGCCTGCGCAACCGGCTCATTGTCGCCTATCTCTTCATCGCGGTCGTGCCCATCCTTCTGATCCTGACCCTCGTGCTTCTTGCCGGCCAGATTTTGTATTCCCAATTGGGCGCCTATTTGCTTTATGACGACATCCAGCGACGCGTTGCCATGATGGCGGACATCACCGATCATATTGCCGCCGCGCACCGCACCTTGCCCAAGGGCGTTTCCGAAGATGAATCGGAACATGTCCTCGCCGCGCAGTCCCACCTGGTTCACGACCGCGATTTATCGGGCTTGACCATTGATTTCTCGAATGACCCTGCTTTTCTGCGAAAAGTGGCTGGCCCGGCCAGCAGCCACTTCTCGGGCCTGGTCGAAGAGCACAACTTGCTTTACCTCATGAGTATCCGGGAGATGCCGGAGCCGAAAGGCGTCCGCGTGGCCACGCTGCGTGTACCTGTAACTTCGGAATTCCTGGCTACCATTGCGCCCGATCTTGGGGCTATCCAACTGAATCTGACCAAACGATTCGAAGGCGGGGCGCGGCAGGGAATTCTCTATAATTCGGACGATTTTCAGTACGAGACAACCGTCCGCATTCAGGCGCGGAATCGAACGCTCTACCCTCCTTCGTACTGGTTCGATCCGTCGATCGTCGGTTTGTCGCGGCTGGATTCCGTTTTCGTCGGGCCCAGCGGCGGTGTCGATCCGCGGCGGCCCGTCTTAGTCACATTCAACGCGCGCCCCTCGCGTTTGAACGCCCGGATTTTTTCGTCGTTGGGCGATCTCAGCGATATTTACGTCGACGGATTTATTTTGCTCGCGGCAATTTTCTTGCTGATCGAGATCGCGGCTCTGATTACCGGGATCGTCCTCACGCGCCGCATCACCAAAGCTGTCAGCGATCTTTACCAGGCGACCCAGTACGTGAAAGCCGGCGATTGGTCGCACCGCGTGCGCATCGAACGCAGGGATCAGCTCGGCGTTCTCGGCCAATCGTTCAATGACATGACGGGCTCGATCAGTGGCTTGCTCGAAGAATCCAAAAAGCGCCAGCGGCTGGAGAATGAGCTTTCCATCGCCAGCGAAGTGCAGAATCTGCTTTTTCCGCAACGGGTGCCGTCGGTTGCTGGCGTCGAACTGGAAGCCATCAACAAAGCCGCGCGTACCGTGAGCGGCGATTACTACGATTTCATCCAGCTCAGCCCCACGCATCTGGCTATCGCGCTGGCGGACATTTCCGGGAAGGGAATTTCCGCCGCGCTTCTGATGGCCAGCTTGCAAGCGGCGCTGCGCAGCCAGCTTCTTTCTCCTGGGAGCGAGACCATGAGCACCGCGGAGCTTGTGGCGCGGCTTAACGTGCACATGGTGCGAAACACCGCCGATGACCGCTTCGCTACGTTTTTCGTCGCCGTCTACGACAGCGCCACGCGAGTGCTTCGTTATACCAATGCGGGCCATTTGCCGGGATTCCTGATTTTGAACGGGGCCTCGCGGCACCTCGACAAGGGCGGAATGGTCCTCGGCGTGGTCGAGGATTACGTTTATGAAGAAGATTCGGTGACTGTGCCGCCGAACGCTTTGCTGGTGCAGTACAGCGATGGATTGATCGAACCGGAGAATGTCTACGGCGAAGAATTCGGCATCCCGCGATTGCAGGAAGCGGCGATTCGCCTGCAGAGCGCCGCGCCGCGCGTGGTGGGTGAAACGCTGATGGCTGCGGTCGAGGAATGGGCGGGCACGCCGGAGCAAGCGGACGACATGACCGTGCTTGTCGCGCGCCTGCGTTAGTCGCACTCTCTGGGCGCGCGGTAGTGCGTGTTTCGCGGGTGGGCTATACTGACAAGCTTTGCATCGCTGCTGATGGGGGAAGAATGCCGCTGGTGAATCGTGTGGCGCTGATCACGGGAGGAAGCCGGGGGATCGGGCGAGGCGTCGCCCTTCGCCTGGCGCAAGAAGGCGCGCGCATCGCGATCTCCTATCGTTCCAACAAGACGGCCGCACAGCAGACGCTCCGGCAACTGCAATCCACAGGAGCGGATTGCGTGGCCGTGGAAACGGATGTCACCGAAGCGGGGCGCGCGGAACAACTCGTCGAAGCCATCGCAGACCGGTACGGGCGCCTCGATATTCTTGTGAACAACGTGGGCGGATTTCGCTGGGGGACTCTGGCGGAATCTTCGCTGGAAGAATGGCAAGGGATTTTTTCGTCGAATCTATCGAGCGTCGTGTATGTGAGCCGGGCTGCTTTGCCGCTGATGCGGCGCGGGCGCTGGGGCCGCATCGTGAACCTCGGCGCGGTGGGAGCGGAGCGGGCGTTTGGCCAGGCGAAAATTTCAGCGTACGCCGCGGCCAAGGCTGCCGTGGTGGCGCTTTCTCGTTCGCTGGCGCTCGAGGAAGCGAAGAACGGGATTACCGTGAATGTAGTGAATCCCTCGAGCATCGACGAGAAGGAACTGACGCTGAGCGAAGCGCGGCGCATTCGCGACGCGCGTTTTCCGATTGGCCGCCCGCCGACAGTCGAAGACGTAGCCGCTGCCGTGGCGTATTTCGTGTCCGACGATGCGGAGTACGTGACCGGCCAGGTTATAAACGTCAGCGGCGGTTGGATGCTGTAATCTGGAAGCTGTAAACGAAACGGAATTGCACGCCGCGTGAATCTGCCATGAAAGCTCTCATAGCAGCCGAGATGCGCGAAGTTGACCGCCTGACGACGGAGCGACTTGGTGTGCCCGGCTTGCAGTTGATGGACGCCGCGGGAAAGCATGTGGCGGACACCGTCGGAGCCAGGCTGGCGTTTTTTCGAGAGAAACGTGTCGCGGTTCTTTGCGGGAAAGGAAACAATGGCGGCGACGGATTCGCCGCGGCGCGGCATTTGAAGGAAGCGCGCTGCGAGCCGCAGGTCTTTCTGTTTGGCGCGCGAGACGGAGTGCATGGCGATGCCGCCGCGAATCTCGAACTTTGGCTGAAAGATTCCGGCGAGATTACCGAGATTGGCGACAGCGCTTCGTTCGAGAGGTGCTGGCTCAAAATCGCAAGCTGCCCGGTGATTGTGGACGCCCTGCTCGGGACAGGTCTGCGCGGCCCAGCCACCGGGCTCATCGCGGAAGTCATCGCTAAGATCAATGAGCTCTCGCGGAATGCCACGTTGGCGCGCCCAGCGATGATTCTTGCGGTGGACATTCCCTCGGGCCTGCCGTCCGACGGCCAACCCGCTGATGGGCCTGTTTTGTACGCACACCAGACCGTTACCTTCACCGCGCCAAAGATTGGGCAGTTGATCTCGCGCGAAGCGAGCTGCTGCGGCAAACTCGAAGTCCGGCAGATTGGTTCGCCCGCCGCGCTGGTCGAAGAGATTGGACAAGGCAAAGCGCGCTTGGCCGAGCCGGAGGAATTTGCGGCGATGCCGCTGATCCGTCCGGCGGAATCCAACAAGGGGACGTTCGGGCATGTGCTGCTGCTGGCCGGTTCAAGGGGAAAAAGCGGAGCGGCCATCCTTGCAGGGCGCGCAGGGTTGCGAGCGGGCGCGGGGCTGGTCACGATCGCTATGCCGGAAATAATCTTGCCCATCGTTGCGTCGGCTGAAGCGGAATACATGACGGAACCGCTTGCGGCCACGAAGTCCGGTTCGCTCTCGCTGCGCAGCCTCACCGACGGAACGTTCGGCGAACTCGAAGAAGGGAAGAGCGTGTTAGCCATTGGCCCAGGCCTTGGCCAGCACCGGCAAACGCAGGAATTTATTCACACGATTGTTGCGCAGACGGAGTTGCCGGTGGTCCTCGATGCCGACGGGTTGAACGCGTTTGCCGGCGAGGGCGGGCGGCTACGCAAACGGAAGACGAAGTTTCTTGCCGTGACGCCGCATCCGGGGGAGATGGCGCGGTTGCTTGGGGTATCCATAAAACAGGTTCAGGCCGATCGGCTGAGCGCGGCGCGCGATTCCGCAGAGAAGTGGAATGCACACGTCGTGCTGAAAGGATTTCACACGATCCTTGCATCACCAAAAGGCGAGCTTTTCGTCAACGCCACCGGCAACGCAGGTTTGGCGAAGGGCGGGACTGGAGATGTCCTTACCGGCGTGCTGGCCGCCTTGACCGCGCAATTTGGTACCGGTGACTGGCATCGTGTGCTGACACTTGGCGTCTATCTGCACGGCGCGGCGGCGGGTGCGGCGCGAATTTCGCCCGATATTTCCGGAATGCTGGCGCACGAAATCGCGGAGAACGTTCCCGTCGCGCGAGCGAAGCTGGTTCGAGAGATTGCGCGTGGCTGAAGAGATCATCACGCACTCCGCGGAAGAGACGGCGAACTGGGGACGGGAATTTGCGAAGCGGCTCGCGGCGCCGGTTCTGGTTTTGTTGACAGGCGAACTCGGCAGCGGAAAAACCACGCTGACGAAGGGAATCGTGGCGGGGCTGGGCGCTGCCGGCGAAAATGAAGTGACCAGTCCGACGTTTACGCTCGTCCATGTGTACGGGAATCCCGCCAAGGTCTATCACGCCGATTTATATCGTATCGAGAACTTCCACGATTTTGAGACGCTCGGCTTGGAAGACGTTTTTGCAAAACCGGCGGTCGTAATTTTGGAATGGTCGGAGCGTTTTCCGTTGCCTTCGCCGTGGCCGCAAGTACGCATCCGGCTGGAGCATCAGGGCGGCGAAACGCGCCGCATCTCGGTCCTCTAGCTTCTTCCTGTAACTCCCCTGTTTTTATGCGCTTGCAGCATGGTCCTTACTCTCTCGTTACGGAAGCCGGGAGTCTTGTTGCGGTACCCGGCGTGCGCTGCTAGGTTGGTAAAAGCCCCTTCTGGTGGAGTGCATGGCCGACGAGAGTCTTACACTTGGCGTGGCAGAAGCGGCCCGGATCGAACTGAAAAGCTATAACGTCACGATCCCCATGGGATCGTTGTCCATCGGGGTGGATAATATCCACCACGATGTGTTCCTTAGCCCGAAGTTTGTCCAGGCCGCGCGCGACTATTTGTTTGACTTGATGCGGCAGAGCACCAGCGCCACGTATTTGTCCGGCATCGAATTGCGGACCGTCAAGAGCCTGGATAATGCGGCGTTTCGCAAGCTGCTGACGGAACTCCTGCAAAGCGCGCTGACGCAGGCCAAATTCCACAAGAACATCGAGATCGATCTGGTCTTCCGGCTTGGGCTGCTGAAATTTCTCACCCAGGAATTGACCAACCAATTCGCCAATTTGATTTTGGAAGGGAAGGAATGGATCCGCCACCGGGGCGAATTCTTCGAACGCAGCCAGCAAGCACATGTGATCAAGGCGCGACTTTCGGAACTGCAATCGGCGAGGCGAAGGGTGATTCGCGGCGTAGGCCAGCAAGTGGCGCAGATGGTCGTGGACATCGAAGAAAACGTGATGGCCAAAACGCGGCGCGCGCTCTTTGGCGACGATTTCGCTCCGCTGTACGAATTGCTCAAGAACAGGCTCGTCTTTCTCGACGGCGGAAAGGACAACGTCTACTTTTTGGAGCATTACGTCCTGCTGGGGAACTACGCGCGCGACCCGGACCGCTTCGAGGCCATGGACGTGCTGTTCCAGGAGTTTTTGTGCGAAGCGGGGCTCACGATCGGGCAGGACCCGGCGTTCACAGAGGCCAATCAGGCGCACAACGCGCTGCTGGAGCAGGCGGCGGGTATGCGCGCGGAGATCGCCAGCCTCGAAGAACAGCGGGAGGCCACGCTCAAGAAGCTGGAACGGGGAGAAAGCTTCTTCAATAAATTTCTCAATTCCACGGATCCCTCGAATTTGAAAGCGTCGTTGAGCGACGTGGAAATGCGGCTGAAGCATCAGGAGGTGAAGCTCGAGGAACTTGGACCGCAGATCGACGCTGCCAAACAAAAGCTGGATTTTTACAACAAGGATTACCGCGGCCGCCTTGGCGATTTCCTGAATGATCCGGAAAATGCAAAACGGCTTTTCGACGCTTCGGCTGTGGAGCCCCAAAGCGGCGAACAGGCGAACCTGCTGGCGCAACTCGTGGACCGCTTGGAGCAGCACAACGTTCTCTACCACGTGCTGGCTAGCTATGAAATCCGGCCGATCGCCAAGGATTATTGCCCGCCGGTGCACTTGCAACAGCTCCGCAAAGCGCTGGTCTCGAAAGAGGAGATGAAACAGGTCGAACAAGTCTTGAAGCACGTTCCCGCCAAGCAGCTTTCGCTGAAACCCATCGAAGAACTCTCGCGAAAAATCCGGCGTTACTCGAGAGAAGAGATGCAGGGACTCGTGCTGCGTTTCGCGACCGATTTTCTGCGATTGCGACGGGACCTGCGCGACGCGGAGCATCTGGCGACGTGCATGGAACGCGTTCATCTAGTGACCACGGAAAAGGTCAGAGAGCTTTCGCGGCTGAATAACCGCTTGTACGAATGCGTGCTGCCCGAAGAAGCCACCGTGCAAGAGGATCAAGTGGTCTCGCACGTGATTATCAAGGCCGACGTGCGCGGCTCGACAAAGATGACGCAGGACTTGCTGGCCCGCGGGCTGAGCCCGGCTTCGCATTTCAGCTTGAATTTGCACGAACCGGTGAAAAAACTGCTGGACCGCTTTGGCGCGAAGAAAGTATTTATCGAAGGCGATGCGGTAATCCTGGCGATCTTCGAGACGGAATCGACTCGTGCCTACGCGCGCGCCGTCGCAAAGGCCTGCATTCTTTCGAGGCAGATTCTCGCCGTCTGCAATTCGTACAATGACCGCGCCGCGGCGAGCGATCTGCCCTCACTCGAACTCGGCGTGGGTGTGGCGTTCCAAGGATCGGCGCCGACCTATTGGACGGACGGCGATTCCAAGATCATGATTTCCAAGGCGCTCAATCTTTCGGACCGGCTTTCCGGCTGCGCGAAACTGGCGAAGCGCATGCTTTCCGGGCACAAGACCCTCTTCTGCGTGTATCAGTTCCTGACCGCGATGGAAGGAGCGTCAGCGGAGGAGCTGGACGAATTCCTGGTGCGCTTCAACATGAACGGCATCGAGCTGAACGAAGAAGGATTCGAGAAATTGGCCGAAGAGATTTCACTCGATTCCGTGGAAACAAAACTGGAAATGCCATGGGGCAAGGAAAAAGTGACTTTGCATTACGGCGAAGTGCCCATGGGAGAATCGGTGGAACTGCTGGTTTTGCGCAAGAGCCTGGCCCGCGAACTTTTACCCGACGGAAAGATTGGAGCAGAGTCGACGCACCCGTACTACGAAGTCTGCACCAGCCCGAAGCTTTACGATTTGGTGGCGGCGCTGATTCGCACAAAGGCGGCGGCCACGGCAATTGAAACTGTACGAGCCTGACCCGTATACTCTCCGTGGAGGCGAAAGGGGTCCGGTGATCTTCCCGGTCTTCAAAACCGGTGATTCGGTCCTTAGCGGGTCGAATGGTGGGTTCGACTCCCACACGCTTCCGCCATATCTGACTGGTGTGACGGATGTTATAAATCAACCAGACAGCAAAAGGCAGCAATAAGAGATTTTGGGTGCGGTTCTTGTGCCAATTCAAGCCGCGGCACGGACGGTGGCCGCATCCTTCGATCTCGACCTTCAGAGTCGGCGCATCTTGCCACGCGGGGCGTGGAAGGGCTAAGAACTGTATCATGACGTCGCAGCCTGGTTAGATTTTACAACAACTTACAAGACCGCGGGGACTGCCAAACTACGCGGAACTCGTACAAGACACCTCATGTTGTGGGTTGGGTTGTGGGTTGAGAACGAAGTTTCTCTAGTCCTGCCAATGATCAACCTCCACCTCCCGAATCTCGGAAGGACCCGTTCCTTCGTGGGCTAGTGCTCGGCCGAACCCTTGAGCATGACCGGCGCGCCTGCCTTGGGCGCACGAAAACCGATCCCAACAACTCCTTTCCTTGCTCTTAACTACTAGAGTTTCCAACAAATCAGGGAATCTGCTTTCCCTCAAAAGCCAACCGGCATGACATGAAAGCGCTGGATTCTGGCATAGGTTTGACGCAATGGACGCTCCGATTCCCAACGTTCGGTTACAGACATCTGTGTTATTTCATCACATTTTACCAGAGCGGATGTTTTCCGAGGAGAATCAAGAAGTTGCGATGAAGTACGAGAGTCAACTTCACTTTTTCTGGACTGACAAACCGAGCCGGCCACCTGTATCTTCCAGCGTAGGCTCTTGATCTAAGTGCTTTATGGAAACATCATCAGTCACCGGATTGTACGGGCTTCCTCGCCCTGCTACAATCCGCGTTCCGCTATTGTCTCGTTTGGATTGAGAACATGGTGCCCTCTTCTCGAAAAGGTCTTTTGCACTCATCGAATGTGAAACGCGTCCCTGTCTTTGTTGCCGCGATATTGATAATCGGGATTGCGCTCCTTGGATTGCCCTCTCGAGCGCAAGATAACTCCCTGGTCCAGCTCAGTTTGCAAGTCATCGTCTTGGATTCGCCGGAAAAAGCGCGCTTGATTCTCGAGCGCCTTCGGAATGGAGAGGACTTCGCCGCGGTCGCGAGAAAGGAATCCATCGATCCCAGCGCGGCGGAGGGTGGCTACCTCGGCCTACTTGATATGTCGTCGCTGCGTCCAGAATTGCGAGAGGCTCTGAAAGGAATAGAGCCCGGGCAGATGACCGCAGCGATCGCGGTCCCCTCGGGCTACGTCATCCTGAAAGTGCTGTCGCAAAATCAGGCGGCCGAAGGGCAAGGGATGGGCCCGGGCCAAAACCGCAATTCACCGCCTGGAGGAAAAAGCGCGATTCGCTATCCGGCGGACGTAGCCGGTCAAGTTATCGCTGACATGCTCTTCCAGAAATTTCCGAAGCCCGTCAACTGGGGACAAGATCTTCAGGCCATCTGCGACATCCGCAAACAATCGCTCGCTCAAGGGATCGCTCGTTTGCAAGAACTCTTTATGCCGGAGAGTCACCCGCGCGTGGAAGCAATGACCGCCTTCAACGTGATTCAATCGCACTACGCGCTCGCTCAACTCCAGGCTTACCAAGGCAATATGGACAAAGCAATTGAGCAATGGGAAGCCGCGTACAAAATTGCCGTTTCGGATGTTCCGGCTGGTGTGTCCCAATTAACAAATGTGCTTGGCGTCGCCTACTTTCACAAGTCGGAAATGGAGAATGATGTTTATCGGCATCCGGGTGACCGGTGCCTGTTTCCGCCGCGCAAGGCCGACCCTTATCGCATCACGGCGGATTCTGAGAAAGCGATTCGGTTTTTCCTGAAATATCTCGCCCAAAAACCCGAGCGGCCCGACTCCCTTCAAGTAAAGTGGCTGTTGAACCTCGCCTACATGACGCTCGGAAAATATCCTTCCAGTGTGCCTGCGGAATATCTGATTCCACCTTCCGTCTTCGAATCCAAGCAGAGCATCGGCCGATTTGTGGATGTAGCTCCGGCAGCGGGTCTGGATTTTGTTGCCACGGCAAGCGGCGTGGCCGTGGATGATTTCGAAAACCGCGGCTTGCTCGACGTCGTGACTTCGAGCTACAACGTTTGCGCCCCCATGCATTATTTTCGAAACAATGGAAACGGGACCTTCACCGACCGAGCCAGCCAAGCCGGCCTTAGCGGGCAGCTCGGAGGTTTGAACATTATTCAGGCCGACTACAACAACAACGGCTGCACTGATCTCTTGGTTCTACGCGGCGCGTGGGAATTTCCGGTGCGCAAGTCCTTGCTGCGTAACAACTGCGACGGAACATTCACGGACGTCACAAAGGACGCGGGCCTTGCGGAACCCGCCACCCGCACGCAGACGGCCGTCTGGGCCGACATCGATAATGACGGCTACCTCGACCTCTTTGTCGGAAACGAAGACGGTCCGAGCCAGCTTTTTCTCAACAAACGCGACGGCACCTTCGAGGATATTTCCCACTTCGCGGGAGTAGACAAGATCGCTTTTACCAAGGGCGTAGTGGCCGCCGACTATGATAACGACGGCTACGTGGACTTTTATGTCTCGAATCTTTACGGCGGAAACTTTCTCTACCATAATAACCACGACCGCACTTTCACGGAAGTCTCCGAAAGAGCCGGCGTTCACCAGCCACAATCGCAAAGCTTCGCCACTTGGTTTTTCGATTACGACAACGATGGCTGGCCCGACATCTTCGTGACTTCTTACTTCTTTTCCATCGACGAAACGCTGCGCAGTTATCTCGGCCTTCCGCACAATGTCGAGACTTTCAAGCTTTACAAGAACATGAAAAATGGAACGTTCAAGGATGTGACCGCGGAGGTCGGCCTGGACAAGATCAATGTTCCCATGGGCGCAAATTTCGGCGACGTGGACAACGACGGCTTTCTCGACATTTTTCTCGCCACCGGTGGTCCCGAATACGGCGCGCTCATCCCTAAAATGCTGCTTCGCAATGACCAGGGAAAATCCTTCGTGGACATCACCGCGTCCTCCGGCACGGGCGACCTTCATAAAGGCCACGGCGTTGCTTTCGCCGATCTGGGCAACAACGGAAGCGAGGATATTCTCGTTTCCATTGGCGGAGCCACGCCCGGAGACGCGCACGCATTCCGCGTTTTTGAAAATCCGGGCAACAAGAACGACTGGCTCAGCGTCAAGCTCGTAGGCGTGAGAACCAATCGTTCCTCCATCGGCGCGCGCATTAAGGTCACCGTGGAAAACGAAGGTCACGCCGCGCGTTCCATCTATCGTACCGTTGGAAGCGGCGGGTCGTTTGGTGCCTCACCGCTTCAGCAGCACATCGGCCTGGGCAAATCTGCTAAGATCACCAATCTCGAAGTATGGTGGCCGGTAAGCGATACCCGGCAGAATTTCTCCGGCATAAAGGTCAATCAATTTATTGAGATCAAGGAGTTCGCCAAGACTTACACTAAGCTCGACCGCAAGCCGTTTCACTGGGATGTCGCCAAACCGGATGCTGCAGAAGAGACTGGTCCGGCGGCGCGAAAATAAGACGGGGCGAAATCAGCCGGCTCTGATAGCACATGATGGACTCGAAGAACATCGGTTGGAAAATCTCAACGCCAGCGACGTTTCACTTCCTGGCCCGCCAGTGCCGGGCTGGCCAGCTTCAGATCGAGTTGAACAAATTAATCGGATCAGTCCTCCGCGGGCCCACGCAACGCGATTGAGCATTCATGCGCTTCTTCTTCGGCATTCCCTTACTCGTTTTTCTTCTCGCGCTGTTGGCATTCCAGAAGTCTCCGCAAGCGTCCGAGCAGGCGAAAATTATTCCCGGCAAATTCACCGACGTTACTTCCGCACTCGGCGTGAGTTTCCGGCACATCGCGTCGCACACTTCGAAAAAATATCTGATCGAAACGATGGGCTCGGGCGTGGCCCTCTTCGACTACGACAACAACGGCAGGCTCGACATTTTCTTGGTGAACGGCGCCCCTCTCACCGATCCCACACCCATAGGGACAATTCCCCAGAAGACCGGTCCTCAATATTGGAATCGCCTGTTCCATCAGAAACCTGACGGTACTTTCGAAGACGTCACGCAAAAAGCCGGCTTGCAAGGCGCGGGCTACGGCATGGGCGTGGCGGTGGGCGACTACGACAACAACGGCTTCGAGGATCTTTACGTCACCGCTTATGGCGGCAACAAGCTCTATCACAATAATGGCGACGGAACCTTCACCGACGTCACCGAAAAAGCCGGCGTCGCTGCCAGCGGCTGGTCCACCAGCGCTGCCTGGGTCGATCTCGACGGCGACGGCCTGCTCGATCTGGTTGTGCTCCGCTACCTCCAGTGGGACTTCGACGATATCTTCTGCGGCGAGCACCGCGAAGGCTATCGCGCCTATTGCCATCCCGACACCTTCCAGCCCATCGCCCCTTTGGTTTTCCACAACAACGGCAACGGCCACTTCACCGAAATCTCCCACAAAATCGGAATGGATAAACCCGGCAAAGGTCTGGGAATCGCCATCGCCGACTACGACCGCGACGGCAAAATCGATATCTTCGTCGCCAACGACTCCATGTCCGAGTTTCTCTACCACAATCTCGGCGGCGGCAATTTCGAAGAGGTCGGCCTCCTTTCTCAGGTCGCGGTGGACGGCGACGGCCGTTCCTTCGCCGGCATGGGGGTGGATTTTGCCGACTACAACAATGACGGTTGGCCGGATCTCGTCGTCACCGACCTTGCCAACCAGCGCTACGCTCTTTATCAAAACAATGGCGACGGCAGCTTCAACTATTCCAGCTTCACCGCTGGTTTGGCGCAGATTTCCATGCCTCACTCCGGTTGGGGCGTTCGCTTCTTTGACTATGACAATGACGGCTGGAAGGACCTCTTAATCGCCCAGGGCCACGACCTTGACACCATTCAGCTCAACTACCCCAATCTTCGCTATCGCGAGCCGCTTCTCCTGCTTCGCAATACCGGCCACGGTTTCCAGGATGTCTCTGCTGATTCAGGAAAAGTCTTTCAAGAATCCTGGGTTGGCCGCGGCATGGCCATCGGTGACCTGGATAACGACGGGCGGATGGATGTAGTGGTGACCACCAACGACGGTCCTGTTCGTATCCTGCACAACGATACGCCGCCCTCCAATCATTGGATCACTCTCAAACTCGTCGGCCACAAAAGCAATCGCGACGCGATCGGCGCCGAAGTCAAGCTCGTTACGGCAAGCGACTCACAATTTGCTACTGTAACCACCGCAAGCAGCTATCTTTCTTCCAGCGATAAACGTGTTCATTTCGGCTTAGGCGCTGAAACCATGGTCCAGACAATCGAAATTCGCTGGCCGAGCGGCATCCTCCAAACGCTGAAAAACATTCACGTGGACCAATTCTTGCAAGTCGATGAGCCGCTGCCAGGAGCAATGGCTAAATGATGCGGCGAACATCCAATTATCCCGTACTCGCCTTCGCCGTTTCTCTCTGTCTCCTGCTCTCGCCCTTGCTCATTTACCTGGTAGTTCAAGGCCAGCCTCCCGCTTCCGCACGGCAGCAGAATCCTCCGCCGTCCCCGTCTTCTGGCATGTCCACTGGCGGCGCTCATGCTCCTGTCAAGGATGCCCTCTCTCGCCCCATCACCGCGGGGGGATTTGTGGACGGCGTACCCGTTGTTTTTGCCGATATCACCAATCAGGCGGGCCTGGACATATTTCACCACCGCTCCGGCTCTCCCGAAAAAAACACCATCCTCGAAGCCCCCGGTTCCGGCGTCGCCTTGTTGGACTACGACAATGATGGCTGGCTCGACATTTATCTGCTCAACGGCTCGACCGTGGCCGCTATGAAAGGAAAAGAAGCGCCCCCGCGTGCCATGCTCCTCCACAATAACCACGACGGGACTTTTACGGACGTCACGCATAAAGCCGGTGTCGCCAATGAGCGTTGGGGCTTTGGCGTTGCCGTCGCCGACTATGACAACAACGGCTGGCCGGACATTTATGTCGCCAACTACGGAAAAAATCGCCTCTATCACAACAATCACGACGGCACCTTTACCGATGTAGCCGATAAGGCTGGCGTCGCTCTTGGCGGCTGGTCCACCGGACCCACCTGGGGGGATTACGATCGCGATGGTCTGCTCGATCTCTTCGTTCCCGGCTACGTCAAATACGATCTCGATCGGCCCGTTCTTGCCGGAAAGGGCGGCGTCCCGCAAGGCGCATGTCAATTTCGCGGAGTCGACGTTTTCTGCGGCCCCCTCGGTTTGATCGGCGAGGGCGATCATCTCTTCCACAATAATGGCGACGGCACCTTCACCGATGTCAGCGTGAAAGCCGGCGTTTCCGATCCAGAGGGCCGATATGGTTTTGCTTCCGTCTTTGTCGATGTGGACGATGATGGCTGGCTCGATTTGGTCGTCGCCAACGACTCCGTTCCCAACTACCTCTATCGCAACCAGCACAACGGCACCTTCGCCGATGTCAGTTTCATGTCTGGATTCGCAGTCAACGGCGATGGCCGCGCCCAATCGTCCATGGGCATCGGCGTCGGCGATTACAATCGCGACGGCAAGCTCGATCTCTTCATCACCACATTCTCCGACGATTACAAGGCTCTCTACCGTAATGACGGCGACGCCACCTTCACCGATGTCTCTTTCAAAGCTGGTCTCGGCTTTCCCACTATTCCTTTCTTGGGCTGGGGCGCCGGTTTCCTCGATTTTGACAATGATGGCCTCCTCGACATCTTCATCGCCAACGGCCACGTCTACCCTATCGCCGACAAGACGGACTGGGGCACCACGTGGGCGCAGCGCCCCTTGCTCTTTCGCAATCTGGATGGCGCCAAATTCCAGGAAGTCCCGCCCGCCACTGGCAGCGGTCTGGCGGACGTCATCCCCGCCCGCGGCGCAGCTTTCGGCGATCTTTTCAATGACGGCCATATTGACGTCGTCCTCAACAACATAGACTCTCCACCCACGCTGCTTCGCAACGTCGTCCACAATTCCAATCACTGGCTAACCTTGAAATTAGTTGGTGGCCCGAAGAGCCCGCATGACGCCATTGGAGCGAAAGTCTTCCTTACTGCCGGAGGCTTCCGCCAGCGCGCCGATGTCTTCAGCGGCGGCAGCTACGGCTCCAGCTCGGACCCGCGCGTCCATTTTGGCTTGGGGGCTGCCACCAAGATCGACAAGCTCGAGATTCACTGGCCTAGTGGCAGGGTCGAACAAATCTCCGTTCCTCAAGTAGATCGCATCCTCACCCTGACGGAGGGCAAAGGTCTTAGTCCTCTGTGACTTACCGGCCTAACACTCATAGTGCTATGAATAGCCATAATAATGCCCCATAGCCAATTTCGGCGGGGTGGCTGATACATGGACGCACTGGGTAGCCCATTTTTAATTATTTCCGTATCTAGATCGGCGACTTCTACCTAAGCATTTGTTTCCGCCAACCCCATCTCCTACTGGTAGTTTCAGCCCCATCTGCCGCCCCCAAGAATATCGTTTTTCTAATTTTCGCCACTTTTCGGGTGTCTTTCGTGGTGACTTTTGACTTTCTGGCACCGCATCCTTAGCTGAGCGCTTCTTGTTTTTGATCCACATTAGCTCCCAGTGATTGGGGAATAAATGCTCTTACCATTTTTGTTGTCAATCGCTTAGCGGGGAATGCAGAAACGACACTTTGATGCATTGACTCCGCCTTCCTTCTTGGCAAGACTCCCCGATAACGGTGCGGGTGCCTTTCGGCTGTTCTGTTTTCGCGGGTATCTTTTGTGCTTTGGGGAGCTCACATGAAATCCTTCTACGTTTTCCTGCACAACTCCGTTTGTGTTTCAGTAAGGACATTTTCTACATTCTGTTTCGTCCTAGGCCTGCTGCTTGCGTTATTGCCCTCGGGGGTTCGCGGCCAAGGTCTCAGCGGCATGACGGGTACGATAACGGACGCGAGCGGCGCCGTCGTCCCCGAAGCCAAAATCACCGTCACGAATATCGCCACAAACGTTGTTCACACCGCTGTGACCACTTCACAGGGGACGTATTTCATCACGGACCTCATACCCGGAACATACAGGGTCAAAATCGAGAAGGAGGGCTTTCGAACCGGAGTCTTGGAAGGAGTAAACGTCTTCGTGAGCCAAACGGCCACCGGCGACGCGACTCTCGAGACGGGATCTAATTCGACTACTGTCGAGGTCACGGCGCCCACGATCACTCTGCAGACGGATGAGCCAAATCTTGGTACCGTCATCCAAAGCACCATCCTTGAAGAAGTCCCGACCTTTATTGGTGGTGGCCGCGACCGCCAGATTGACAACTATTTGTTCCTCGTCCCAGGGGTCACTGGCAGTTCCTTTAGCCACCGCATCAACGGCGGCGTCGACTTTCAAAACGAAGTCATGTTTAACGGCGTGGTCGTCGCGCAAGCCGAAACTCAGGGCTATCAAACCATTTATAACCCCCCCTTCGAACTGGTCAACGAGCCCGACATTTTGACCACAAACTTTTCCGCCAGGTATGGCTTCTCTCAAGGTGTTGCTTCTTATCGGCTTAAATCTGGCTCCAACCAACTTCACGGCGACTTGTTCGAGATTAATAAGAACAGCTATTTCGATGCTTTGGGCGTGGATCCTCCCGGCACTGGATTTAATTCCAACGGCGTCATCGTGAAGGGGCCGCTTCCACACGATGTCGAGAACAATTTCGGTTTTTCGGTCGGTGGCCCAGTCTGGCTGCCCAAAATTTATAACGGCAAAAACAAAACTTTCTTTTACACCAGTTGGGATTGGTACCGCGTCAATGCTCCTCCAGGCATCTCCAATATGACAGTCCCGACGCAAGCCATGGTCGGTGGCAACTTTTCCGCTATTTGCGAAAACGGATTCACGGGCGGCGTTTGCAATGACCGCACCCCCAGTCCCGGTTCCCCGTCCGGCACGACCTGCGTCGCCGGGGCGCCTTTAAGCCCCACCACCTGCTCGGTTGCCGATCAAATCTACGTCCCACCCAACTTCACGGGTGCCGCTGTTCCCTCCGGCTGTACTGCACCGGCTCCCGGCCAGCCTTTTGCTGGTAACGTAATACCAACGACATGTTTCAGCGCGCTTTCCAAGACCTTGCTCACTCAGATTCCTACGCCTGGCTTTCCAACCCTCAGTGCCAACTTGGCTCCCCAGGTCGCGGACCTTCCCACCACGCAAGCCAATATAGGTTTCACCATCGATCAGAACTTCGGTACCTCCCAGGCTTTTCACTATGCTTTTTGGCGCGACAAATGGACCAATCTCGGGTGCAGCGTCAACTGCGCTTTGTTCAACAATGAGTTTTCGGGTGCCCAGCTCAGCCCCGACTTGGGGACTGGTAACATTTTCACCTACTCCAAGACCTTTTCCAGCAATCTCGTGATGACCGCCGGATTTAGTTGGCTTGGTGAGCTCAACTTTCAGTACAACACGAAAAATGGTGTGAGCTTTCCTGGGGTTACGAGCAGCGGCACTCTTCCCTTTATTAATTTTCAGGGGAATCCCGGCCAGACTTTCAATCCGACCAGTTGGGGCATGCAAGCCAGTGGCGGCGCTCTTTTCGGGGAAACCTTCTCCATTAACCGCAAGCTAGGCTTGGGCTTCGATAACAACTGGCTTTACATCCATGGGCGAAACACCTACAACATCGGCTTTGAAATTCGCCGCGCCTATCAGGACGATCATGAATGCCAGGCTTGTGGCGGCGGATTTGCTTTCAAGGCGGAAACCACTGCTGATCCAGACAACGTTGGCGGACCTAGTGGCGCCGCCTTTGCAAGTTTCCTCCTCGGCGATGTGGACTCCGCTTACCGCAAGTTCGTGGCCGAGAATCGCCTGCGCAACCTCTATTTTGCCCCCTACATCCAGGACGATATTAAACTTACCTCAAAACTTACCGTCAATGCGGGCATCCGCTGGGACATCCCGCGGCCCTTCCTGGAAAACGCCAACAATGTCACTTTCTTTGACCCCACGTCGCCAAACGCACTTGCCATCAACCCAGCCACTGGCCAGCCTTTGCTGGGCGCGGCTTCCAAGCTGGGATTTTGCACCGGCTGCGCTGACTATCGCCGCGCCGATATTCACTGGAAGGATTTCAGTCCGCGAGTCGGCCTTGCCTATAAGCTGACACCAAAGACCGTGGTTCTGTCTGGCTACTCCATCAATTTCCTCGACGAAGGGCCGTATGAATTTGGAAATAACAAGTTGTCCGTCGATTATGGCAGCCTCTCCGCTGGCCAGATCGAGGTGAACTCCAATGGCTCAAACGTGCCTGCTTACGGCATTTGGGACAATAATCCCCTCGGCGTACCTTCCCTCGCCGCTTTCAGTCCGACGGCCTTCAATGCCACCGGACCTCTCTATGAGTTCTCCAAAAACCCCGGGCCCAACGCCTACATTCAAATGTGGAGCGGTGGCATACAGCGCGAGTTGCCTAACAACATGCTCCTCTCCGTCTCTTACATTGGCAATCGAGCGGTCCATCTCACCTCCATGCTCAATCCCATCAACCAAACCAACCCGAAATACTTGACCATGTTCTGCCCCAGCGGCGTAGCTACGGACCCGACGTGTTTGATGTCCCCAGCGAGCCCCAATTATGCCTGGACTTCCGGCGCTTCCCAGGCCGCCCTTCAGGGCCTCGGGTTCGCTCAAGCTACGGTTGCCTGCGGACCAAATACGAACAATCCGGGCCTGACGGGAACGTATTACACGCCTTATGCGAACTTCCTGTGCGACTATGGAAGCGGCATGGGTCTTCCTCAGGCCTTGATTCCATATCCGCAGTTCACTCCCAGCGCATCCGCCGGCGGACTCACCAACCAGTTCAACATGGCCGGTTCTTCCACTTACAATGCCATGCAAGCTCAGATTCAGAAACGATTCTCGAACGGCCTCACCTTCCTCGCGAACTACACCCTCTCGAGGAATATGTCCAACACGGACAGCGGCTTTTCAAGCTTCAATTACGGCGCCCTGAATGGCTTCAATCAGAAGGCAGAATGGTCTGTAAGCGAAAACGATCAGACCCACGTCGTGAACATCTCAGGCGTCTATGAGCTGCCGATTGGCCCCGGCAAGAAATTCCTGAATCACGGCGGCCTGGCTATGAAGAACATACTGGGTGGCTGGCAACTCAGCGGCCTGTTTACGTATGGCTCAGGACTTCCCATCACCATTTATGTCGGCGGGAATGATTCCAACCCCTATTTGAACGGGTTTAACCGCGCTAATTACAACACCGCCATTCCCTTAGACGTCAACTACAACAACTATTACAAGGGACTGCCGGTCTTCAATACTGCGGCCTTTTCTGACCCCGGATTTATCGCAGGCAATGAACCCCGCGTTTTGAGTAACCTGCGCAACCCGTTCCAAAGCAACGAAAATCTTGCCCTCGCCAAGAAGTTCTATTTCTCGGAACACATGAATCTTGAATTGCGCATGGAATACGCCAACGTCTTAAACCGGATGCAAGTTTGCGGGCCGGATACTGGCGTCGACGATGGTGCCAACTTTGGAGTGGTGAGTCCGACGACAGTTAACGGTGTCGTGGTCAGTGGTCCGTGCCAAGGAAATACACCGCGGTATGGCCAAATCTTCGTTAAATTCAATTTCTGACCCCCAGCTGGAATCACACCCCTCCAGCAGGCCAGACCAAAGAAGCCGGGAGCTGAAGCCCGGCTTCTTCGCATTTCACGCCACTCTTCTGCCTGTCAGAATCTCAGGAAATCTTTCTCAGCAACGGCCCTCATCTTATAATCGATCGTCATAGTTAGGAGCAAAGCCGATGAACAAACATCGTTGCAGTTTCCCCGCTGCTTATCCCATCCTCGCCTTTCTCTCCGCTGCCCTGTTCTGTGCCGCCCTCGCCTGGGCCAGCGATCCTCCTTGGAAGGGCAAGCCCTATAATCAATGGGATAACAAGGACCTCGAACGTATCTTTGGCGATTCGCCCTGGGCGCGCAAAGTGCAAGTTACTCGCAGTTGGTTGACCTTCTCCGCCAAAGACGAGCAGCAAAACAGTCAATTATCCGGCCACGACCGCAGCCTCCCCGCCAGCACCGCGCGCTCCGAGGAAAACTCCATCAGCGGCGACGTGGACTTTTTCGTGGATTGGGCTTCTTCCCGTCCCATGCGCGCCGCTTCCGCCCGCCAGGCCATCCTCCATGGCACCGACAAAGATGTGGACATCCAGAAGTACGCCAACGAGCCTCAGGAGGAATTTCAAGTTATCGTGCAAGGGGCGGACATGGGATTCTTCCAGAATCACGACGAAAAATTCTTCGCAGCCAACGCCTTCCTCGAACTAAAAAAGGCCAAGCAGAAAATCGTGCCCATCCGCGTCCAGTACGAGCGCGACGACAAAAACGTCGTCACTTCCGCCACCTTTTTCTTCCCCAAGAAGACTCCTTCCGGCGCCCCCACCCTCACTGGCAGCGAGAAAAACGTAGACTTCGCCTGCAAGATAGGAGAATCGATTCTGCGCGTCACTTTCGAGCCCGTCAAAATGGTGGATAAGGACGGCCCGACGCTCTGATTCGCGACCGCGCTGACAACACCGTTTGAGATTCGCGGCACCCACGACTCGAAATTAGTCTGACTTGCTGGCCGTCTCTAAAACGGCCGAACCAACAGGTCATGGTCACATGACCCAATTTGCGACTTCGACGCCAGGCAACAAAGTGGCCTCCAGGTCCGTCTATTCTCTGTGAGTATTCCCCTAAGTATTGCAAACGCCGGTATGATTGTGCCTAAGTCTTCCGCTCCTCTGCATCGCTGAGCACCCTCGGAAAGGAGCAAACGCTCATGACCCGACGAATGTCCTCCCTTTTCAGCGCCTTCGCCATCGTCGTTCCCTGCTCCGTCGCTTTGCTCCTCGCTGCTCTGGCCTGGGCCAGCGACCCGCCCTGGCTCGGCAAACCCTATCAACAGTGGGACGACCAGGACATCCAGCGCATCTTCACGGACTCCCCTTGGGCGCGGGTCACTCCCGTTATCCGCAACTGGGTGCCGCTCACCAGCGACGAGCTTCCCAATTTGATTGGCGGCGCCGATCGCGGCCTGCCCACCTCTCCTTCCGATGCTTCCAGCGGCGAACTCAACTTCTTCGTTTTTTGGGCCTCCTCGCGCGTGGTGCGCGGTGCCTCGGCGCGCAGAGCGGTTCTGCACGGCCCCAAAAAAGACATCGACATTGAAAAATACGCCAACGCTCCGCAAGCGGAATATCAGATTGTCGTGCAGTCCGCAGATATGACGCCCTTTTTCCGGCAAAAGGAACAGTTCTTTCAAGCCAACAGCTTTCTGGAGATGATGGGCACCAAACTCAAAATATCTCCCAGCCATGTCCACTACGAACGCGACGCCAAAGAAATCCTGGTCACCTCCGCCATCTTTTACTTCCCCAAGAAAACGCCCTCGGGCGCCCCCACGATCTCCGACGCCGACAAACTGGTCGACTTCATCTTCCTTCTCGAAGGCACCTTCCACCGCGTAGGCTTCGAGCCCCAGAAAATGGTGGATAGGGACGGTCCGGCTCTGTGACCGCAGGGTAAATTCGTCCCAACGCACACACGTTCGCCAACGCGTTTATGTCAAATGCCATACGAAGACCTTTCAGCCAGAATCCGAAAGCGCTTCTCGGAGCGCAAGATTCTTTCGGCAAGCCAAGCGCACCACAGCCATTGGATCCTATATATGTGCGTTCAACCGCGATTTTTGAGCGTTCGCTGGATTTCAGTTCGCTGGATTTCAGTTTGCAAGGATTAGCACTCATGTTATTCTCTCGCCCGGTAATCGAAGGTCGACCGTTGTCCGTACTATCGCCGCTTCGGAAAATATCTAAAACGAATGCAGCCGCCTTTGCAGTATCTTCACCGGCTGTCTCTTTCAGAATCAACACTCACCGATTGTCTACAACCACTGATTCTAAAGGGCTTACAGAAAATCTAAACGCTTTAGAATCAGTGCTTACAAAAAACTGGGCGCAGGGGGCGTCTTGGTCAGCTCCCAATCGCCTCGCCATTGCGTCCGTCCTTATCCTATGCATCCTCTTCTTCGCCGACGCTGCGCATGGACAAACTCCCTCCGAAGCCACCAATCCACCAAGCCTATCCAGCGGCGGCCCCCCAGAAATTCGGACTTTGGCTCCTAACACTCTTGATGCGCAACTGGCGCATGCAAAATCGCTCCTAGACCAGGGAAAGGCCGCCGACGCCGATTGCGCCGTTCGCGACTACATCTCCACCCATCCAGACTCCGGCGACGCCCACTTCTTGCGCGGCTATATCCTCTTTCGGCAAATCCAGGCGCGTTCCGTAACCATGGACGCGGGACACCACGAGCTCTACAAAGAACCAGAAACTCCAGTCCCCGGTACGAGCTTCCAGGAAGCCACTGCAAAGGAGTCGCTCGGCGAATTTACCGAGGGCGCCAAGTATCGCAAGCCCACCGCATTCGATCTGCAAATCGTTGCCTTAGATTACGTCGTCCTTGGTGACTACGCCGATGCCGACAAATGGCTCAGTTATTCTCTCCAGTGGAACCCAATGGACCCCGATGCTTGGTATTTGCTCGGCCGCACGAAGTACAGCGAGAACAGGTTTGAAGAAGCAGCCCAATCCTTCACGCAGTTTTTGAAGTCTGACCCTAAGAACGTTAAGGCGGAAGACAACCTGGGTTTGTCCTATGCGGCGCTCGGCCGGAATGACAAAGCCATGGCTGCTTATCAAAATGCCATCGCTTGGCAAGCAGATGCAGCAGCCAAGGATCCTGGCCCATTCCTTGACCTCGGAGTTCTGCTGATGGACCTGAACCGCACTCAGGAAGCCGTTTTCTACTTCATTCAGGCCGTCGCCATTTCCCCCAAAGAGCCGCGGCACCATGAGGAATTAGGCCAGGCGTACTTTCGCCTCGATGAACTTCCAAAGGCTCAGGCGGAACTCGAGACAGCCGTGAGCTTATCTCCGCAGAATCCGCGCTTGCATTACCTGCTAGGCCGCGTCTACCGCAAGGAGGGTTTTATGGCGAAAGCGGCGGCCGAATTCAACCGCAGCGAGTCCCCGAAGACAGCCCCGTTGCAAACACCGCCAACGTCTCCTCAGCCCTAGACCAGCTGACGCAGGGCCACGAGAAAGAGCAATTCTTTTGGAAACTTGAAGCAAGTTCAGATATCGCCGGCCCTTGGCCATGTTCAACTTTTTTGCGGCCCTTCGGAGCCAAGGCCCTCACCGGCCGCTAATTTTGAGGCGGAGCATTTTCCTTGTTTTGAATCACCTGCTTGGCGCGTTCCGCGACCGCCGCGCGATTGCTCTCTTCCAGCTTGCTGAAGATCCCCATTTCCATCTGTGATTCTTTAGTTCGCCCCAGCGCGCGGTATGCTTGAGCAAGCAGAAAATGAATGCTCGACTCCTCCGGGTTGGTTTGGTCTGCCGCCAGAAGATCCTTCATCGCCTCTTCGTTGCGGTCCAGTTGGAGCAGCGCGCGCGCCCGGTCCACGCGGGCTTGCACCAGATTTGGGCATATCGCCAGCGCCTTCTCCACGTCCGCCAGGGCCACCGCGGCGACCTCATGCTGTTCGAGAATGATATTCCCCAGCTTCCATTGCGCCATACAGTTGCTGGGATCGATGGCGAGCTCGTCCTGAAATTGCCGAGTGGCGGCGTCCCAGCTCTGCAGGGACCAGTAGGCATTCGCCAGCGCGTAGTGGAAGCCCGGCTGCTGGGGCGCCATTTCCACGGCTTTTTTGTACTCGATCAGCGCGCCGTCGAAATTCTTCATGCCTTCCATGATCTCGCCGGAAATTTCATGAACCCATACGGAATTCGGATCGATTTCGTTGAGTTTAGCAAGCGACTGTTCGGAAAGCTTCATGTGAACTTTGCCCAGCAAATACCAGATTTCCTGATTTCTTGGCTGGCGCTGCGCGAGCTGGCGCAAGTGAATCGCAGCGGAATCCCAGTCGCTGAGCTTGATCAAATCGTTGGCGAGAAAAAGTTCGGCGTTGTCGTCCTTAGGGTGGACGCGAAGCGCCGCTTCCAAAGCGTGCCGCGCCCC
This sequence comes from uncultured Acidobacteriota bacterium, assembly GCA_963715795.1. Lineage (GTDB taxonomy): Bacteria > Acidobacteriota > Terriglobia > Acidiferrales > UBA7541 > Acidiferrum. Next base: position 1,149,689 of record OY970275.1, read on the forward strand.
GGCGTACTCTCCCATTTCGTAGAGCGAAATCCCGAGAAGCGCGGAAGCCGAGGACATCTTGGGGTCGATCTCCAGCCCTCTTTCCAGTATGTTGGCCGCCTTCTTGTACTCCTTCCGCCTTAGATAAAGCGCGCCCAGGTTGTTGTAGGCGGCACCGAGGTGCGGGGCAATCTGTAAGAGAGATTCGTAACTAGCCACGGCAGCGGCTAGGTCGCCGCGTTCTTCCGCGGCTTTCGCTTCGCCATAGATTTTCTGCACCTGGGGGTCGCTCGCCGAGGGCTCTGATTGACCTTCCGCCGCCGGAAAATACCATGACGTAATCGAGAGGGCGAACAATGCAGCGAGCAGTCTAGGCCGAAAAAAAGAGAGAGACGCGATGGTTCCAAGCCGCACAATGAAAAAGATTCTACACTTCGGCCGAGTGATGTCAACGAAACCAAGGGCCCGGCGTGGGAGCGCGGGGCGCTGCATCGCGGGGCCAAGGTCCAAACACAGCCAGGTAGGGCATGGACTGTATTGATTACGCCGAGTGCGCGTGCTAGGCTTCCGAAAACATAGGGGTGTCGGTCATGCAAGTCGCGGAAGGTTGCCCACGCACCCGCGGTTTTGGTGTTTTTGAAGCCGACCTAAGAGCGGCGGAGTTGCGCAAACACGGCATCCGCATCAAGCTGCAGGAGCAGCCTTTTCAAATACTATCACTTCTTCTGGAACACCCGGGAGAAGTGGTAACCCGTGAAGAGCTCCGACAAAAGCTGTGGCCAGCTCACACATTTGTTGATTTCGACCGCAGCTTAAATAAGGCAATGACGAAGTTGCGGGCTGCCCTGGGAGATTCCGCCGACTGCCCCCGCTATGTAGAGACCATTCCGCGCCATGGATACAGATTCCTCGCTCCGGTTCACGCCCATCACCAGGAGTCGGTGGCAACGATTCCAGCGCCGGCTGAAGAAGTCCAAGGAAAAATCGAGCCGAAGGCCCCCCAGCCGAATGCCTTAAGATTTTTTCTGTTCTCAATCGCTCCGCGCACGCCCACGGAGCGCCTGCGCGCTTACGCCGTCTTGGGCGCGGCAGCTGTGATTCTGTCCTCGGTGTTCCTTTACATGAGGTTCCATCAACAGGTTGTGCTCGGCGGCTCTTCTGCGCCACTCAGTCCCCGAACATCGGTTGCCGTTCTCGGATTCACGAACCTATCTGGCGATCCACGGGAAGCCTGGCTCTCGACCGCGTTTTCCGACTGGCTCACCACCGACCTGACCGCGGGTGAACAGGTGCGCGCCATTCCGGCGGAGAGCATTGCGCGAATGAAGATGGAGCTGGCTTTGCCCGAGGCGGACAGCCTGGGTCGCGAGAGCCTGATTCGCATTCGCAAAAATCTGGGTACGGATTACGTGGTAGCGGGATCCTATGCCTTGCTCGGAGATGAGGCGAATGGCCCACTTCGTCTCGACCTCCGTCTCCAGGACACGCGCAGCGGGGAGACAATCGGGGCGATCTCCGAAGTCGGAACATCGGGACGGCTTCTGGACTTGGTGTCGAGGGCTGGCGAACGGTTGCGAGAAAAACTCGGAGTACGCGCGGTGACCCACGAGGAGGCTGCCGAAGTGGCCACTGCTCTCCCTCTGAAAAACGAAACGGCCAAGCTTTATGCCGAAGGGCGCGCCAAGTTGCGAGAATTTGATGCGCTTTCCGCGCGGGACCTATTGTCGGAAGCCGTTAGAGTCGAGCCCAACTATGCCCTTTCACACGCAGCTCTAGCCAAGGCATGGTCGCAGCTTGGCTATGATGAAAACGCGAAAGCGGAGGCCAAAAAAGCATTCGACCTCTCCGCCAACTTATCGCGCGCCGACCGCCTTCTCACCGAAGGGCTCTACCGGGAGATGTCTCTCGATTGGGAAAAGGCCATCGAGATCAACCGGGCCCTTTTCGAATTCTTCCCCGACAACCTGGATTATGGACTTGCCTTGGTAAACGCCCAGCTTCAAGCGAACCGGTGGCAGGATGCATTGGACACCATCAAGGCGTTGCGAGAACTGGCACCGCCGCTCCGGGACGACCCCAGGATTGACTTGGCGGAAGGCTATGCTGCGCGTTCGCTGGGAGATGGCAAGAGAGCGGATTCCGCGATCGCAAGGGCCGCGGAGAAAGCAAGGGCGTCCGGCGCGTCTTTGCTCCTGGCAAGCGCCCGGCTCGACCAGGCTTGGACTTACGAAAATCTCGGCAGGTTTTCCGAAGTCGAGGATGCGGTACGCGAAGCAAAGCAACTTTATATTGCGGCCCATGACTGGAGAGGAGTTGCGGAAGCGACAACCATCGGAGCCATTGGACTCCGCAATGAGGGTGACTACCTGGGAGCGAAAAAGAGCTACGAAGAAGCTCTCATTTTGTATCGCCAGATCGGTTATCGTTCGGGTCTGGCGGCCGAGAACGACAATATCGCGGACACATTGGTTTATCTGGGCGACCTTGTGGGCGCGTTGCGCAGTTACGAAGAAGCCCTTGCTATTTACCACGAGGTGGGCGACCAGAATGGACAAGCTCTGGCGAAAAATGGTTTGGGGGATGTTTACTTGGACTTAGGAGATCGTGGGAAGGCGCTCGAGATGTACAAAGGTTCCTTGGATATTTGCCTGCGGATCGGCAACCGGGGAAGACAGGCCGGAGCCTTGGCGGGAATGGGACGCGTGCACGGCCTCGAAGGGGACCTTGCACAAGCTCGCAGCGAGGAGATGGAAGCGCGCTCGATTTTCGAACAGACGGGCGACAGGGCCGAGGTAGCGCATGTCGATTTCAACCTCGCCGAGCTTCTCCTTGACGAAAATAAGGACTCTCAAGCCGCCGCCTGGGCAAGACAGGCGGTGAAATCGTTTGAAGAAACGAGAGCCACGAGCGATGAAGCGGCCGCGAATCTTCTGATCGCTGAAACGCTCTTGGCCGAAGGACGCGTGTCGGAATCCCGCAAAGGCGTGGATCAGGTGATGAGTGTCGCGGCCCGGACGCACAACCGGGAACTGCAAGTTTCGGCCGCAATCCTTGGGGCGCGCATCAAAGCAGCTTCGGGGAATTCCGCTGACGTTCATGAAGCGATCGCCGTTATTAACCGCGCCGTGGCGGACGCCAGCGCTGCCAAATTTGCGGTTGTGGCCATCAAGGCGCACCTTGCCTTGGGAGAAATTCAAATGAAGTTCGGCGACCGGGCGGCTGGCCGCGCGCTTCTGGAGTCTCTCGAAAGGGATTCCTCAAGCAAGGGTTTGCTCGTCGTGGCGCGCAAAGCCGCCGCCGCATTGCGCGCGGCACCGGAAGCCACAAGTTCGAAGTAAAGGCTGGCAAACAGCCGGGCTGCTAGAGGGCCGGCCGCGGCGGCAACACGTCGTAGAGTGGTTGGGCTGGCTGCACATCTCCTTCCTCGTCCACTGCCGTCATGGCCAAAATGCGAACATTATCGTTGTTCGGGAGCACCACGGTTTTCGCATTTGCGGGCAGATCGAGGACATACGCGAAGAGGTAGGAATACGCGTATGGTTCGTTGACTCCTTCCGCCGTGTGGCGATGAGAGGCAAACCACGCCACCGGAGCACGCTTGATGAAGCCCGGAATCAAGCCCGTATAGTCTTCTACCGTGCGCATCCGAGGAGGCGTGCCGGGAGACAGCGGGGGAGCGCCCGGCCAACGAGGGATAGGCTCCTGGTGTTCGCTCCAGGTGCGGTCATCCCACTGGCCAATGAAGCCAGTCCAGTTTTGAATAACCAATTCCATGTCTTCTTCTCCGACCAGGAAAGTGCATTTCTGGTCGCCATCCGCCGACGCCGCAAGAATGTACAGACGATTGAACTTTCCAGAGGGAAGAGAGATGGATTGGCCGCGAGGCACGAGGGCGTCGGGCTTGCCGGTTTCCGCGGGAGCAAGCTCAAAGTGAAAACCCGCATAGGCAATCTCGCTGGGCAGCATTTCGGCCGGCAGGGCGCGTCCTTCGGAGTCGAAGCCGCCGATTGACTTGCTGCCATCTGTGCTTGCCACAGCTCGATCGAAGGAAAGAGTAACCGGCTGTGCCTCGAGCGGCGCCACTCTGTCGGGCGCTGCGCCCATCTTTATGGCAAAGCTGCGGAGTTGATACGGACTGAGCTCGGTCACCAACTGGCCGTCAGAAACCGTTGCATCACCCAGCGCCATCTCCTGGCCGGTGACTTCGCGAGCGGCAATGATCGGGGCGGCGAAACTGAGGCGGACATTTTTCTGGGGGCTTCCGCTCATTTCAACAACTCGAACGATGATTTCGTCCGACTGCTCGGCCTTCTTCAGCGCCAAGACTCGAACGCGGTTGTTGTTGACGCCCAGCAGAGAAAACGTTGTGCCCAGAGCGCCGGGATGCTTTGAACTTTCGAAGGCGATGAGCGGCTGATTGAGGCGATACGCCTGCCAGTCCGTCCCGCCCTGGCGCCAACCCATCGCATGGCTAGCCAGGCCGTAGAGAAACTCGTGATGGCCCCAATCTTGCGTGGTTTGGTCGCTGTAATCCCTACCGTTGCCTTTACCCAAGCCCGGGGTATACAGGAGCGTGAGGCGCAATGTGCTGTCATCGGGTTTATCCGACCCGTATTTGCAATCCGAGAGCACGGTCACGCCGTAGGCGCCGCTCTTGTCGGTCAGATCGAACCATTGGTGCGAAGGGACTTCGAATTTCTTTTCATTATTGTTCGCCCGCTGAATCGTGCCGACGTCCCAATTGTAAGTGGCGTCGGGGTTCGAGGCAGTGAGAGGAAACGTGGCCTTCAGGGCCGTTTCATGTGTCTTCCAGTCGATCACATTCCCGAATTCCACGCGGTTGCCCGCATCTCCGGCGGAGAGACGGATGGTCTCTACGAAATGAGAACCTTCCGATTCGCGCTCGACCTCAAGCGCCACGCGAACCGGGCCATTTTCCGTGATGCGAATTTTGGCCGGACCTTGGATATAGGAGCGCGGTGGCTTCTTCTGGTCGTCCCAGTCCATATTCCAGGCAGGCCAGTCATGAGGCGCCTCGGTTTGAAAGGCGAGTCGGATCGGGGAAGAAAGAAGTTCTTTGTCGATGCTTTTGTCGAAAATACTGGAGACGTCGCCGTTCTGATCCAACTTGATGCGGTAGCGGGCATTTTCCACGGACGATTGGCTCACTTTGAGCGAATCTGTACGAGAGCGTGCCGTCGAAGCCCGTACGTCGTACACCGCAAACCCAACCGATGGGGCCTTAGCGAGAAAAAGAATTTTAGTGATCCCGTCTTTTGTTCCGAGAATCTGAGCAGGAACTTCCCGGCCGTCGGGCCCAAACGCCCGCGCGCCCTTTGGGGCTGCGCCTCGAAATGACACGTTAGCTTCGACCACATCTTCGCGAGCAATGTTCAGAGGGTTGTAAACGACGATGGGGATTCCTTTGGATTGCGTGTCGAGTGCGGAGGCGATGGCCTGCGTCGCGCTGGTCAATATTCCAGCGAACTGATTCATGGCAAGAACGTCGTCGTTCCAGGAAAACTCGTAGGCTTTTGGAGTCGCCGTGCCCGCCATGATGTCGTGAAACTGGCCGCCCATGACCAGTCTCCAGGTCCTATTCATGCGTTCAAGGGGATACCTGCGGCCGCCGAGCCAATCGGCAACCACCGAAGCACGTTCCGCAGCGGCCGCCAGCAACTCGTTTTTGCGATTCCAGCGTTTATGGTAAGCCTCGGAACTCAGCGAGCCAGCCGAGTGATTGGTCAGCTCCAGGTCTCCCCGGTACCGTGGGAGACGAGCCGTCTGATCTGGCTTGATGTCCAGAAACATCTGGTCCGAAGTTGCGGAGACGACATGGAGCGGACCGTCGCCGAGGGTAACCAACGGGCCGGTCGTTTCGGCGAGGCGCTGCTGGTAGTGAGCATAGCTCTCGTGTGGATTTCGAGGAGGCGGCAGTACGGCTGTGCCCTTTGTCACGATGGCCTCGAGAAGTTTCACCGACGCTTCCTCGGGCGCGCCGCCAACGTCGCCGGTGCCATAGTAATGATAGTCCGCGAATACGCCGCTTACTTGCCCGTCTAACTCGACGCGCTTGGGCCAATCGACATAATCCTCGTCCGCGGGCGTTGGTGGAGGATTGCTCTTGCTGAGATCGTGGGTGATGTCACTGCCGTAGCTTCCTGGATTGAGGGCCGCGAGGACGCTCCGGCCGTCCGGACCTTCCCAAATGCCCACGTTGAAGGGCGTGCCGACTGGAGTGTTCTCCGGCGAACCAGGTCCGCCAACCGGAGCGGCTGAGCCCCAGGTGAGCTTTTGGGTGGAAAAGCCCTTGATGCCGGCGTGAGCCAGGAGACTGGGCAAGGAGGCGGGGAAGCCAAAACAGTCGGGAAGCATGTACTCCGCGCTGGCTTTGTGGAACTCGCGGCGGAAGAACTCGTTGCCATAAAGAAACTGACGCAGGATGGACTCGGCTGAGGGGGAATTGACATCGCCTTCTTCCACCGATGATCCGGCTGGGAACCAGCGGTCAGCGGCTACATATTGCTTCAGCTTCGCGAAGTCGGCCGGATAGTATTCCTTCATCATTCCATAGCGGTTGGAGCCTGTGAAATTGAAGAGGTAATGAGGATATTTTTCAAAAAGGGCGAAGTTATCGTGCATGGTTTTGGGAAGGAACTCGTCGATGACTTGTGGGTATTCCCAACGCCACTGAGTGTCCAAATGGGCGTAGCCGACAACGTAGAGCGTAGGTTGTTTGGTCAGGTCTGGAGGGGCAGATTGTTCGGCGGGGACGTGTGCCGGGGCAGGCGCAGAGTCTGGGACGGCGGAGGAATGCCCGATGGACTGGGCCTTGGCGGGAGACTGCAGGAAAATGGCAATCCAGAGAAGTGTGAAGAGACCGTGCGCTACCTTGGCCAACAGGGGATGGGAACTTATGCGAAGTTTGAAGCGTATCTGTGGGTTTATCAATGCTAACCGCCTGTGGCTCATTTGGCTGTTGAAGCCAACGGCAATAGGATTGGGTGATGGCCCCGAACGATCCTGAGGACGAAAGTCTGTCCGCGCAAGCCAAGCCTTCCGAAACCGTGGGCCGGCTGCAAGAACGCCCAGCAATATTCAATGAAAGCAGGATGCTGTCAAGGTATCCGCATGTACCCTGCGGATTCCCTTCTATGTCATTGAAGATTTATGAGTTACGGGCCGATGATTCCAGGAGGCAAAGACGCGAATCCGGCAGCCAGCGCGAATCGCTTGAACCGAGCGACTTTTGATGGGGAACGAAGGGAAGAAGAAGCCATAAACAGTACAGATTCAGGGAGCTAGGAGGGAGTGCGGGGAGGACATCAGGATGCCTTGACACCCTGGCCAACTGCGGAAAAAATTAGCCTCAGTGGAATCTATGGCAGCGCATAGGTTTGCATTTGTTCACAGAAGACCAAAAGCACGTTTTGCTAGAGGCCCTGCCATGAAATCGCGCAAGTTTGTCTGTCATCGATGGATCGTAGTCTTTGTAGCAGTGTTGCTTTGCGCGTTCTGGGACGGGCAGGTTTATGGCGCAAATCCTCAAGTGGTGCAGGGTGAAAGGACGCGTTTGGCGGTGGTTGGCCTGGACCATGACCACGTCTGGGAACTGCTCAAATACATGGCAGGCGAGCCGGAGGCCGAACTGGTGGCCATAGCGGACCCGCATCCCGCCTTGCTCGAAGAGGCGAAGCGGCAAGTGCCAGTAAGCGTGAAGTTCTATTCAGACTACATTCAGATGCTGGACGAAACAAAGCCGGAAGCTGTCTTCGTGACCACCGAGAATGACCGGCATCTCGAGATTTTGCGGGAATGCGCCAAGCGCCATATCAACTATTCCGTCGAGAAGCCCATGGCCACGACCGCCGCGGCTGCGCGAGAAATGGAACGTTTGGCGAACCAGGCGGGGATCAAGCTAATGGTGAACTATTGGAACGCCTGGGTTGCGCCGAGCCGCGAATTGATTCGCCGCGTGCGGAACGGGGACATAGGGCCGATCCGGAAAATAATCGTTCAGTATGGCCACCAAGGGCCCAGGGAAATCGGAGTCTCCAAGTACTTCGCGGATTGGCTCTATGATCCGATAAAAAATGGCGGCGGGGCGCTGGTGGATTTCGGATGCTACGGGGCGGAATGGGCGGTATGGCTGAAAGGCCGTCCAACGCGTGTTTATGCCACATCCCTGAAACTGAAGACCGAGCAGCACAATTCGGTGGATGATGATGCCACGATGGTGCTTGAGTATCGGGATGCCACCGTGATTGTGGAGGCTTCGTGGGACTGGCCTTATGGAATGGATCAAGTGCAGGTGTTTGGAGCCAAAGGAAGCCTGCTCGCGGAGCAGCGCGATTTGCTTTATAGATCCGCAAGCGAAGACGCCTCTGCGAACAGCTTGGAAGGCGAACCCCAGAATCTGGAACGTCTGCCGCACCAGGGGAGCAATCCCGTGGCGTATTTTCTTGATTGCATCCGCAAAAATAAGCCGGTCGAAGATCCGGTTTCGGCGAGCCTGAACGTACAAGTCGTCGAGATTTTGAGCGCCGCGCGAGATTCCATAGTCTCCGGACAAGCGCAGAAGTTGCACTAAGAGCGGGGCGACGATGCGGCACGAAGGCCAGTTGCTAAATTCGCTTGCGGCATCCACGCACTACCCGGTAAAACTAGACCCTGCCGTATGGCCAATATCAGGAACTCCGCCCTTGGATCGAATTTCCGCTTAATGTGGAGAGCCTGGCGTGCCATTGCCGGGCAATCTCTCAAGCTGCTGAGCTTAGCTTTTCTGGTCTTTCTGACCAGTGTTTCGGTGGGACAAAGCCCACCGGCGCGCCAGAACAACAGTGGCAATAGCCGCCGCAGCAGCACAGAAGCGCAGGCATCCGCCATGGAAATTTGCAGCGCACCCTCGGGATCGAATCGATGCCTGTTTTGCCACCCCGCGGAGGTTGAGGGATATGCACGTTCGACGATGGCGCATTCCTTGCGGCGTGCCGGGCGCGAACCCGACGGCACGGTCAACGCCAACGGCTCAAAAATCACCATGCATTCCTCCGCAGAGGGTTCTTGGCAGCGTTGGGAAAATGGTGGAAAAACGATTGACTACCGCATCGAGTACGTCATTGGTTCCGGCGCACACGCTAGCGGCTATATCACCGACATCGGCGACCATCTCTTCCAGTCTCCGGTGGCTTTCTACAGCAGCCGCCAATCGTATGATCTGGCGCCTGGCTACGAAGATCTTGCAAATCCCGATTTCACGCGTCCGGTCACCGGGGAATGTCTGCTATGCCATTCGGGAACGGCACTGTATGTCCCGGGCACGGCGAATCGATATCGATCTCCGGTATTCACCGCGGAATCCATCACCTGCGAGCGCTGCCACGGGCCTGCCGAAAGGCATCTCGCGGATCCTCGTGCGAGCACGATTGTCAATCCGGCGAAGCTCGAGCCAGCGGCCCGCGACAGCATCTGCGAACAGTGCCACTTGTTTGGTGCCTCACGTGTCCTCAATCCAGGAAAAACGTTCAGCGATTTTGTTCCGGGGCAACGGCTGGAAGAGACCTACACGGTCTACCATGATGCCGCGCCTCCGGGTTCGTCCGCGGGCGCATTCAAAGTCATAAGCCAGGTCGAGCAGCTTGCCCTGAGCGCCTGCGCTCGCAACAGCGGCGGACGGCTTTGGTGCGGCACCTGCCACGATCCCCACAGCAAGCCAGTTCAACCCGTGGAGTACTACCGGGCGAAATGCCTTTCTTGCCATACGGCGGAAATACCTGCTACTCATCCCGCCCGTGACAGCGATTGTCTGAGCTGCCACATGCCGCAGCGCAAGGCGCAGGACGGTGGCCACAGTGCTTTCACCGACCACCGAATCCAGCGCTATCCGGAGGCGGAGCACGATTTTCCACCGGAGAGCGACATCACGGCGTGGCGCGAACCGTCACCTGCGCTGCAGCGCCGAAACCTGGGAATTGCCTACATCGACGTGGGGATGCAACGTCAATCGCCGACTTTTCTGATCCGGGGTTATCGCGCCCTAAAGGAAGTTCAGAATCAATTCACCAACGACAGCGACTTTTTCAAATGGCTTGGCGACGCTCTGCTGATCGGCAAGCAAACGAAGGATGCCGAGGATGAGTTTGAGAAAGCCGCACAGCTTGACTCCGATTCGCCGGTCACGGAAGCGAGCGCTGCTCCACCGTATATCCAGGCCGGTGATACGGAGCATGCGATAGCGCACCTGGAACGCGCCGTGAGTCTCGATCCGCTGTATCTTCCCGCGGTCCGCGCTCTCATTGACATGTACCAGAGAGAAGGCAAAACGGCGGAAGCCGAAGCGCTGTCGATAAAGCTAGAAGCGGCTATCCACGAAGCAACTGTTCCTGATCAAACCGCCGAGGTTGTTTCCGCAGGCAGCTCCCCCAAGAGGGCCAAAGATGTCTTCAAGAATGTTCAAGTGCTTCAAGATGTGCCGGCCAGCCAACTGATTCCTGCCATGGAATTTATCTCTTCATCGCTCGGCGTGGAGTGCAATTTTTGTCACGTCGAGGGTCACTTTGAAAAAGATGACAATAAGCCGAAGCGCACCGCGCGCAATATGATGAAGATGATGTTTGCGCTCAACAAAAACAATTTCGACGGCCAACGCGAAGTGACCTGTTACTCCTGCCATCGCGGCGCCCGCGACCCCCTCTCGATTCCCGTAGCCGACACGGACCTGTCGCGTACTTCCAATGGCGGCGATTCGGGAGCGCCCATGCTCCCCGGCAATCTGCCCACAATTTCTCAGCTTCTCGAAAACTATGTAAATGCCCTTGGAGGGGCCTCCTTTGTCGGGGCCATTACCGCCCGCATCGAAAAAGGCACCGCGATCCTCCAGGGCGGCCACCCGGTGAGCATGGAAATTTTTACACAAACGCCCGAAAAACAGGCGATCGTTCGCCATCTGCCAGGTGGCGATAGTTCCACCGTTTTCGATGGCCAAGCAGGGTGGTTTGCTTTTCCCGGTCATCCCGTGCGCGCGATGCTGGGCGCGGATCTGGAAGCCGCTGGCGTGGACGCCGACCTGCAGTTCCCCCTGCACATACGCCAATATTATCGGGAGTTACGCATCGAATATCCGGAGATCATTTCCGGACGCGAAGCCTATGTCTTGTATGCTGTTCGCGAAGGTCAGCCCGCTACAAAGCTCTATTTTGATGAACAATCCGGCCTGCTTCTGCGCGTGGTCCGCTACGCCGAGTCCCCGCTTGGATTAGACCCTGCTGAAATCGACTACGCCGACTACCGTGCGGTCGACCACCTGAAGGTTCCTTTTCGCGTAACATTCTCTCAACCGGGAAGCACCACGATCTTCGAGATAGAAAACGTGCAACAAAACGTCGCGATCGACAGCGCCAGATTTATTAAACCACTCTCGAACTTTGCCCCTGCCAGTTCCATCCCTTCCAAACAATCCCGTCAAAAACTCAGTAACCCCAAATAACCTGCCTGCAAACAGGCCAGTTGGACTGTGGAGCTCGGTCGGGTGCGACCACCATGCCAACGCCGCCAACAGAACGATTCTGCAGTTTCGCGCTGGGCCGCTGCGGAAATGCGGAGGGCTCTCATTCGAGCAGGCCTGGCATGCCGTATATTGGTAGTCGCCGACACAGCCAGAAAAGCATGTGGAGCCCAGGAATTATTAACCAGTGTGAGTACTTCGAAGTTAACGGATTGCTCGTCCGACGCGTCAATTCTGACCAGAAGTTCCACGCTAGTAAGTTTTGTAAAATCATCTGCCATCATACCTCCACCGAGAAACTCGGCTTTCCAACATCCGAAAACAACGGTTTAGGGGACCGTTGTAGCAAATTTTCGAAGAGCAGCCCCCATTGTTCGGTGGGATTAACTTTGATCCTTGTGACATTGTCGTGATAACGGCATAGCAAACAACCTGCATTTGAGCCGCGTAACACTGCGCCCCTTAGGCGTTCAACCGAATGCTTGCCCTCCATGACGGCGAACACGTGGAGTTTCGCCGGCCGAGTAGGAAAGCGTCCATAGGCGACGGCTCCCTGGACGGCTGTAGCTAGCGTGCCTGCTTGGCAGTCAGGTGCGCTGACCTTTTTTGTGTTGAGATGAACGACACAGACGCCCTGCCGATCCTTGTTGCCGTTCGCGATAAACCCTATGCTACATACTCTAGGCACTTATCTACATCTGCCGATGATTTGGTACGCTGGTCCCGGACCCTCATGCAAAACTCAAAAGCCGAAATGCTCCGCAAGCTGGCGTCGATGCGCCAGATCGTAAGGGCCAAAGATGCCAGGGAACTCGGCATTCCACGAACTTATCTCCCGCGGCTGGCTCGCCGGGGGGACCTGGCAAAGGTCGGCCGCGGTCTCTATTCCTCTCGGGATTTCCCCGGAACCGAGAACACCTCCCTCATCGAGGCGGCTTACCAAATCCCCAAGGGAATCGTCTGCCTGGTCTCCGCGCTCCGGCTTCACAATTTCACAACGCAGTCTCCCCACGAGGTCTGGGTGGCAATTGATCACAAAGCCTGGGCTCCCAAAGTTTCCTCTCCCTCCGTTCGCATCGTGCGCATGTCCGGGCCAGCCCTTCACTTTGGAGTGAAAGAATATTCTATTTCCGGCGCAACTCTTCGCGTGTTTTCCCCGGCAAAGACGGTGGCCGATTGCTTCAAGTTTCGCAGGAAGGTTGGCCTCGATGTCGCCATCGAAGCCCTCAAGGAATGCCGCCGAGGGAAGAAAGGCTCGATTGACGAACTAGTTGCCGCCGCCAAAGTCTGTCGCGTCGCCAACGTCATGCGCCCCTATCTGGAGTCACTCTAGTTGACAAAACCGGCCCCAAAGAACCTCCCCGCTTCCGTCCGCCGGAAGCTCGCGAACCTAGCGCGCAAGCGCAGCGTGGATTTCGGATTGATCCTAGTCAAGTACGGGCTCGAGCGCATTCTCTTCCGGCTGAGCCGCTCCCGTCACCACGACGATTTCATTCTGAAAGGCGCGCTGCTCTTTGAGCTGTGGACGGAACAACGCTATCGTCCGACACGGGATGCTGATTTCCTCGCTCGCGGTGACAACGCTCCGGAGCGCTTCGCCCGTATTTTTCCGGAACTCTGCGTTTTGGAGGTCGACGAAGACGGCCTGCGCATCGATGCCGAGACCGTCGAAGCGGAACGCATATCCGATGATGCCGACTATGAAGGCGTCCGGGTGACCTTGGTTGCATATCTCGAACGCGCAAAGATTCCCCTTCAGATTGACATCGGCTTTGGCGACATCGTCACACCGGCACCCTCCAAGACGGACTATCCCACGCTCCTGGAATTCCTTGGCCCGCGTTTGCTGGCCTATCCGAAAGAAACGGTCGTCGCCGAAAAACTCGAAGCCCTTGTGAAACTCGGAATCGCGAATACCCGCATGAAGTATTTCTACGATCTGGAGGTTCTGCCCCGTACGTTCGCGTTCGAAGGAAAAACTCTCGCCCAAGCGATTCAAAACACCTTCCAAAAACGTGGGACTGACCTTCCTATAGCAGGTATGTCCGTCGCCGTCACGCCCGAGTTTTATGACAACGTAAACAAGAAACGCCAATGGACCGCGTTTTGGGCGAAGAACAAGTCCTACGTCGGGAAGGCTGAATTTAAGGCGGTGGTGGAAGACATCCGAAGCTTTCTGGGCCTCCGCTCCGCACCGTCCAGGAAGGACATTCGTTCACGAAGACGTGGAAGCCCGGCGGGCCCCGGCGTTGAAACGGTTATCAATGCACTTCGTTCCACGAGTTCTCAAGACTCGGAACGATGCGAACCACCGGATTTAGTCTCCTGTTCTCTCCTCCCCTCTGTGGGCACATTCCTCCAGGCGACTTTCAGAAAATATACTAGTACCAAGATTGTTTCTCCTTTTTCGACTTCTGGACCTCCTCTGAATAAGTAGAGGGCCGTGAATGAGAATGGTCTGTCCCCTTGGACTTTTCCGGAAAATTAAGATTTTTTCTTACTTTTTCCCTTCTCGATGTTCCTTTAATAAGTAGGGGGCCGTGGCCGGAGCTTCCCCGTGCGACCGGGGATCCCTGACAGGCTAAAAGTTTTTTCTCACTTTTTTCCGACTGGATGTTCCCTTGGAAGTAGAGGGAGCCGGTGGACTTTTACGATGAAGGGGCTCATTACGATTTCTTGTAGGTCAGGCGGCTAACATTGTTATTGCGCTCTTTAATTTTCGAGGCCTCTTACTGGTGTGGGGCATGACTATTTCAAAGAGCATTGATCGCTACTCGCAACGCGGGAAGGTGAAGTGAGCATGAAAGACCCTAATCACCATATGCGTCACCCTCGCGGTCACCTTGGCGATCAAGCAAGTGCCCAAGGAACAAGAGGTTGTGCATGGTGCGACGATCAATTTGGACGGGGGCAAAACACCGGGTTGGGCTGGAGCGACCCCACTTTTGCACACGAATCCGTGGCCAAAGTGAGTGGTGGGTCGCTCCAGCCCAACAAGAAACTTCTTTAGGTACCGCGCGAGAATTTGGGCGGAGCAGCTGAAGGAAGAAGGTAGGAATTACCTACTTCAGCTTCGTCTTCAGCATCTTCTTCAGCTTGGGATGCGCATGAGTCGCGGCAAAACAAGGAAATAAACGACACGAGAATGGCAAGAGTCACACAGAAAAAAACACCAGATTGGGCGGGAGCGACCCCACTTTTTCGGCTTTCAGCCGCCCCAAAAAGTTCGTGGGGTCGCTCCCGCCCGTTGCTGAATTCCGGTGCGCATGTTTTTTCGCCAAGGGCGAAGCGGCCTCACTCCTGGCCGTCAAATTCTCAAGTTTCGGTGAAGTGGGCTTCACCCCCCTACTTCACTGCAACTTCCCCTGCTACTTCGCTTTCGATCCAGCTCGGCATTAAGGAAATCAATCAGATGAATCGTCCCGAAAAACGAAATTGTGCGCGGCCCAGACCGCACCTGAGGCGGGAGCGACCCCACCCTTTGACGCACGGTGCGTCCCGGTTGCCGTGGGGTCGCTCCCGCCTCACAGGAACTTTGCGAAAGCGTTTTGTGCGGATGCATAGCCACACCTGAGAATTTGTCGGACAGCATGTCTGACATTTTGTAGGAAGAAGAAAGGGGAAGCCACTTGTCCATTCTGAAAGCACCACCGAAACAACCAAAAACCGTCACCGTGCAAGCCCGTGTCGAAGAATCGGTAAAGATTCAGCTGGAGCTCTATGCTGAGTTCATCGATGCTTCGCCGTCTTACGTGATCACCGAAGCCCTGAAGTTGCTCTCCCGCAGGGACGACGAGTTCAGACGCTGGGCAGAGCAACACACAAACAGCCACACCAACGAAAAAGCTAAAGGAGACGTTCTTGCGAAGGCCGTCTAACAAAGATGAAGTCCCGTCCAACCCAATTCGGTGCGCGCGAGAATACAGCGTCCCCAAGACAGCCTGCCCCGCGCGTTGTAATGAATGCTTCGGATCTAGATTCCGATGTGTTGTCCTCAACGGAGCGGCCCGGCGCGAACACGCATAAATCGGTACCGCCAATCAAGGAGACATTCGAGTTGTCGCTAACTGAACCGGAGTCATGCAGAGGGGCCACAAGGCGTAAAGAAAACGGAACTATAGCTTCGGGGCGGTTTGGAAATAGCCCGCGACCTAGTGTCGAGTGCCCTTTGACGTGCGAGGAGGCAGCGGCCCTTGTGCGGGTTCATCCAAAGACCGTCAAGCACATGGCACGACGCGGCGATCTCCCTGGTTATTTTCGTTTCGGTCGTTGGTTTTTCTACGCATCTGAGCTGGACCGCTGGATGCATGGCGAGCTACACTCAAGCCACCGTCCGTGCCGCTAAAACATATGAAGGAGCAAAACCAATGTTTCAGCGGACACGGTATCAGTTTGGATGGCTGCGTAGAAAGCCCCGTCGGCGAGGACCTGATGTGTGGGTATGGGTTCATCGATCGAAGGGGTCAACAGGGAAGTCGAAGGAAAATGCTGTGATCGTCGGCAATGTGGCTCAGTACCCGACAGAAGCAGAAGCGTGGCGAGCTACGGAAGGTCTCCGATTGGCGATCAATACTGCCCAAAGTACCGACGCGGTTAATTTCAGTGCGGTAATTGATCGCTACTTGCGAGAAAAGCTGCCTAGGCGGCATTCCTCGGCAAGCAAGTATCGCTCCTGGCTGACT
The DNA here is from genome assembly GCA_963715795.1 of uncultured Acidobacteriota bacterium. GTDB lineage: Bacteria > Acidobacteriota > Terriglobia > Acidiferrales > UBA7541 > Acidiferrum. The sequence continues at coordinate 1,165,853 of OY970275.1, forward strand.
CACCATATCCAACCAAAGTGGGGAAACGTTCTGATTCGGAATGTGAAGCCTCTGCTGGTGGAGGAATGGCTGTTCGGGCTTGATCTTGCACCCAAGAGCAAGGGTCACATTCGCAGCATCACGCACATCCTGTTTAATTGGGCCATGAAGTGGGAATTGATCGACCTGGACAAGATGAACCCAATGAAGCTAGTTCGCGTGGAGGGCTCGTCTTAGCGTTTGCGGCAGCCGAGAACCTTGGCAGTCAAGGAGTTTCGGTTGCTGCTCGAACGGTTGGAAGAACCAATCCGCACAATGTGCATAGTTGCGGCTTGCCTTGGACTCCGCGCAAGCGAAGTCGCTGGGCTACAGTGGGGCGATTTTGATTGGGGAAATCGTCAGATTCACATTCAACGCGGCTTTGTAATTGGCCATGTGGATGAAGTCAAGACGACTAACTCAAACAGGAGTTTGCCAGTGCATCGTGCACTAGCGACTCTCCTTCTCGAATACAAGAAGGAAACCGCACCAGACGCCAAGGACTCCGATTGGCTTTTCCCAAGCCCTTACGGAACGGGAAGGCCTCGATGGCCGTGGACGATCCAGCGAACTCACTTACTTCCTGCGGGTATTCGTGCCGGACTGGGCCGAATTGGCTGGCATACGTTTCGGCATTCCTACTCGACCCTGCTGCGCGCCTTGCGAGTGGATTTGAAGGTTCAGCAGGAGCTTCTCCGTCACGCGGACATCCGCACGACAATGAACATCTACACGCAAGCGATGCCTGACGCGATGCGAAGAGCAAATAGCAGAGTCGTTGAAATGGTTCTGCCTGATAGAAAAGTGGGATGAGAAAACGAGGCAGCAATGGGGCAGCAGTAAGAGTTCCGAAGGACGCTAAGTCCTTCCAACTCAGTCCACGCGCTTCCTCGTAAGTACTTGAAGTATCAGTGAAAAGTAAATTCGACTCCCACACGCTTCCGCCAGTTTTTCTCAATGTAAATGATCGAGTGGGCGCGGGGTGAGCGCGGGGGATGGAACTCGCGCTGGGCGCGGGGTGGATTGGGCGCGCCGATCCGTTAGAGCTGAGGGCATTCGACAGAGCTGGCCAACTGCGGTTTACAGGTTAACAATAAGACCCCACCCCCCGGGGTTTTTCGTATGTGCGGATTCTAAAGGACTTAATTTTTGTGTAAGTTGTGTAGAATCCGCACTTACGGGCTTGTTTTGGAATGTGCGGATTCTAAAGGGTTTACTAGTAAACATAATTCGCGATCGAAACTCGCCATTTTGCGCGGAAAAGAAACCTAGCGCACTATGCGGGGCCGCAGCACGCAGGGGAAAGAATAGGCTCTCAACCCACAGCTGACGGCTGACAGCTGGCGGCTCACAGCTGACAGCTTACAGCCAACTGATCCATCTTGGCTGGGAGTTAGGCAGTGAGCGGCCATTTTACGGCAAAGCTGGACGTTCCGGCGCGGTAGGACGGCATGAGACCCGATTTTGGGGTTCGGGGCGGTGTCGCCTGGCGAATTGGCCAAGACGCGGACGTCCAAGATGCGGGCATCCAATAATCTTCCTAGCAAAACAAAAGCGGCAGCCAGTGGCTGCCGCATTCCAGAGATTTCTCTACTGCGGAGAATACCCCTGTTGACGACGCAGGTCAAGGGACAAATTGGAAATTTGATTTTATCCAAGAAAACAAAAGACATAGCGCGGGGTGCGGATTGAGCGGGGGAAGTCGGATAGGGCTTGGCGAGTGGGCCGCGGCCTAGTGGGCTTGGGATGGCCTGCGGCGAAGCAGCGGCACGCTTGCGTGGGCGTTGGTTTCCGATGACGGAGTTTGCTCCCGAGCTGGATTTCGACGGCGGCGTTACAACCTGAGTGGATTGTGGCGAGCGAGACGGGTATAGAATCGGGGATTGAGCGAAGTTGGCCGGGCAAGGAGGAACGAATGGCGGTGCGGACAGTGCTGCAACTGGGCGATCCAGGATTGCGGAAGGCGGCTGTACGCGTCGAGGATTGCGCGGCGCCGGAGATTCGGACATTGATGGAGGACCTCGGCGATACGCTCGCTTATTGGAAAAGCAAGACGGGCTACGGACGTGGGATTGCTGCGCCGCAGGTTGGGGTGAATCTGCGGGTGATTTTTTTGCAGCTGCCGGGCGGCCAACCCTGGCCGATGGTAAATCCGGAGATCACGAGACGGAGCGAAGAAAAAATCGTGGTTTGGGACGCTTGCCTGAGCTTCCTTTCGATTTTTATGCAAGTGGAGCGGAACCGCGGGATTGCGGTGCGCTATCAGGATTTGTACGGGGAGTGGCACGAGATTGAGGCGGACGAGAAGCGGAATCTGTCTGAGCTGTTGCAACATGAGATCGATCATCTGGACGGAATACTGGCCGTTGACCGGATCACAGATATTCGAACGATGTGCACGCGCCAGGAGTTTGAGAAGAGGTACCGGGCCGAGAGTCCTTACGCAGAGACGGGCGCTGCGAGAGGAGCGGAATAACAGAGCAGGAAGGGAATGCGGATAACCGGGATGTTTTATTTCACGATGAAGAGCCCAGTCGGGCCGTTATTGCTGGTGGGCGATGAGCGAGGCCTGCGGCAGGTGCATTTCGCGAACGGCCGCCGGCCGAAATCGCCAGCACGCGATTGGACGGAAGACAAGGCGCCCTTCCGGGAAGCGATGCGGCAGCTCGAGACTTACTTCGAGGGAAAGTTGCGGGAGTTCGATTTGCCGCTGGCCCTCGAAGGCACGGAGTTTCAGAAACTGGTGTGGAGCAATCTGCAAAAAATTCCCTACGGAGAAACGGTGAGCTACGGACAATTGGCGCGGCGGATCGGGAGCCCAGAAGCGGCGCGCGCGGTGGGGCTTGCGAACGGCTCGAATCCCATACCGATTATTATTCCGTGCCACCGGGTGATCGGGAGCAACGGAAATTTGACGGGATTTGGAGGCGGACTTCCGGTGAAGAAAAAGCTGCTGGAACTGGAGCGCGGGCAACTGAGCTTTCTTTAACCGCGTCGCGCCACACGGGCTTTGCTGCTGACCTTACTTTACTTTGCCCGTGCCAGAGGGGCGTGATAGAAGGGAGGACTGCGGAGAGAAACGATGGGGCATAAAAAAGTGAAGTGGGGCGTGCTGAGCACTGCGCGGATTGGCGTGAATAAGGTGGTTCCGGGGATGCAGAAGGGTGAGTGGAGCGAAGTCGTGGCGATTGCTTCGCGGGAAGGGAAGAAAGCGGAGAGCGTGGCGCGAAAGCTGCGGATTCCCAAAGCGTATTGGTCGTATGAAGAGCTTTTGGCCGACCCGGAGATTGAGGCGATTTACAATCCGCTGCCGAATCATTTGCATGTGCCATGGTCGATTTTGGCGGCGGAAGCAGGCAAGCATGTGCTGTGCGAAAAGCCGATCAGCTTGACGGTCGAAGAGGCCAGGCTGCTGCTGGATGCGCGGAACCGGACGGGCGTGAAAATAGGCGAAGCGTTCATGGTGCGGACGCATCCGCAATGGCTGCGGACGCGGGATTTGATTCGCGCGGGGAAAATCGGGGAGCTGCGCGCGATCACAGGAGCCTTCAGCTACTTTAATCGAGACGCGGCGAACATACGAAACGTGAGGGAATGGGGCGGCGGCGGGATGTATGACATCGGGTGCTATCCGATCACCATGTCGCGATTTATTTTTGGGGAAGAACCGTCGCGCGTGATTGGGCTGGTCGAGAGGGACCCAGAGTTCAAAGTGGACCGGCTGGCGTCGGTGATGATGGATTTTCCGACGGGGCAGGCGAGTTTCACGTGCAGCACGCAGATGGTGGCTTATCAGCGGATGCAATTCCTGGGAAGCAAAGGGCGAATTGAGATTGAGATACCGTTTAATGCGCCGAATGACCGGCCTTGCCGGATTTTTGTGGACGATGGGCGGGATGTTTTCGGCGGCGGAGTGAGCGTGGAGAGTTTTCCTACTTGCGATCAGTACACGATTCAGGGGGATGTGTTTTCGCGTGCCCTGCGCGGGGAGGGCGAGGTGCCGGTGTCGATCGAGGACGCCATGCGGAACGTGGCGGTGATCGAGGCGGTCTTTCGTTCCGCGGAAACGGGGCGATGGGAGCGGCCGTAAAAGGGAATTGCAGATTCAGGCGGCAGGGAGATCGGCCGGGGAAACTGCACGATTTGGATGCCATTGGACGGGTTCGACGGGGCCGACGATAAAGGCCCAGGACACCGCGCCAGCCATGAGTACCGCGGAAGCGGCCGCAAAGGCCCAGAAGAAATGGCCCGTGCGCTCGACGACAAAGCCGGTTAGCGCGGGAGAAACGATTCCAGCGAGGTTGCCGACGAAGTTTTGCAGGCCGGTCCATTTTCCTGCGGCTTGAGGGCCGGCCAGCGTTTGCGTGATGGCCCATAGATTGGAAGTGCAGAGGCCAGCAGCAGCGCAGGTGGCGAAGAGGAAGAAGAGCGCGAGGCGCGGATCGAAAGCGAAGACGACGACGGCCAGGCAAAAGCATGAAGCCAGCGCCAAGCCGAGAGCTGCGAAAGTCTTGCGCACGCGGGTGGGCGAAGCGCCTGCCGCAATCCAAACATCGGACGCCCAACCGGAAATCAGGGCGGAGACCGCTAGAGTGAGATAGGCGGCGCCGCCGATGCGGCCCATTTTGTCCATCGAAAAATGGCGCTCGCGAACGAGATAGAAGGGCAGCCAGGTTAAGAGAAAATAGGAAAGGTAATTGTAGGAGAAGAGCCCGCCAAAGGTGCCCCAGGCGGAGCGGTGCTCGAGAATCTCCGTGATGCTGGGTGCACGGGCGCCGGGAGCAACAGCGATTCCCGGACCTTTGGGCATCCACACCAGCCAAGGGAAGAGCCACAAGAGGCAGAGCAGGCCCAGCCCTACGAAAAAGGGGCGCCAGCCGTAGCGCGCGATGAGCATCGCACCAAAAAATATTCCGAACGCGGGACCGCCGGCGATGCCCGCGGCGATGAGAGAGTTGGCGCGGCCGCGCAATGACTCGGGGAAATGCTTGGCGAGGATTTTGCTGTAGGAAGGGAAGGCGACCGACTCGCCGATGCCGAGAAAGAGCCGCACAGCCAGAAGCATCGCGAAGCCGTGGGCGAGGCCGGTGGCGGCGGTGGCGATGGACCACAAGAAAAAGCCGCCGGCGATGACCCAGTTGACGTTGAAGCGGTCCACCATCCATCCGGAAACGATTTGGAAGCCGGTGTAGGTCCAGAAAAAGGAAGAGAGCAGAATGCCGAGCTGCCAGGGGGAGAGAAGAAGCTCGGTTTTGAGGGCGGGGGCGGCGATGGAAAGGCTGCCGCGGTCGATGTAGTTGATGAAAACGGAAAGCGCTAGGAGCGCGGCAACGGGAGAAAGAGCTTTGGCGAGAGCGAGGTCAGATGGCGCCGTTGGAGAGGCGCTCGCCGAATCGGGCATTGTTCAGGGTCTCCAGCCGAGGATGGAATTCGAGGAGATGCGGGGACTGCCTCCGGAGCGAACTCTATATGGGGCGAGAAGACGCGTCTAGCCGAAAATGGGGCGGAAAATGAAGTGGAGCGATCAACGCCCGCGAAGGCTGGAAAAGAAAGAGGTCAGAGCTTGCGCCGGCGCATGAAATGCGAGGAGAAGCAAAGAAGCGGCACCGTAAATGGCTAACCTAATCCTCATACAAGTTAGAGCACTTTGCGGGGCCGAAAGTTGCAATTTTCTTGCTGCACCTTGAAGGGAAGCACGCGCTATTGAAGCGTCAAATCACCTGCGCCAACGTGGGCGTGCAGGTGATAGCGACCCGCGCCTTCTTTGTGAAACGAGCGGAAGAGGCCGCCGTGAAATTCGCCAAACGGGCTGGCTTCGAGACCGCCGGAATAAACGGAAGCGTCCACACGGGAGTAGTCTTTGGCATCACCCACCTCGATGACCAATTCGCCGGCGTGCAGCTCGGCATCTTTGTCGCCGGTAACGTGACGGAGTTCGAGATTGCCCGCGGGCATGCGGACGAAGAGGCCGGTTTTGCGAGGGACTTCGATCGTAACTTCGAGGTCGTTTTTTGGGCCGCCGGAGACGGTCAGGTCGGCATCGCTCGTCGAGCCCTCGAGGCGGACGCGCAAGTCGCTGGCCTCGTAGGCGTTGCCGCCGCTGAGTCGGACAGTGAGCTTATCGCTGTCTCCCCCGATAATGCGGAAATCGCCGGAACGCAAGTACATGCGGAGGCGGCCGCCGGAATGGAAATCGGCGGTGAAGGGATGATTCTGAATGTCCGAAACGTCGAGTTTGGTTTGGGCGGCGGAAACGGTGGACAAGGCTAGAAGCGCCGCTAGAAAGAATGGAGTTCGCATAGACACACCTCTTGGACTTCTGGAGCAAATAACGTAGTTTCGCCTGGAAATGTTTCCTGCCGGAAGAAAATAATCAGGATTGGCCCAACGTGAGGCCATCCATTTGGGCGACTTCGTAGTGCCGGACGCGGCGGTCGTAGTCGGTGAGGAGGGCGGCAGCTTCGCTGGCTACGACGGCAGTTTCCCGGTCGGAGCCGGCGAAAGCATCGATAGCTTTGAAGGATTGCCAGATGGTCATGACGAGGATCTCGACCGAATCGCGATGAGAGCGGACGAGGACGCTGGCGGAGAGATAGCCGTCGATGGAGCGAAGCGAGGGAACAACACTTTCCCAAAAATGCTCGAGGTAGCGGGTGGACTGTGAACTTGAAGTGCGGGCAGACCAGAGACGGGCAATCATCCGAGAGAGGCTCCTATAGTTTATTGGTTACCGACGACGACGGTCCACGGGCGAATTTCCCATCGCTTGACGAGGCCGTTGAGGACGTAAGGATCTTTGCTGACAAAATCTTCGGCGGAAGCGGGATTTTCGCCGCGAAAGACGAGGAGCGCGCCGTCGGGAGGTTCAGCGAGTGCTCCGGCGAGGACGAGCTCGCCCCGGGCGTGAGCTTCGCGGGCGAGGCCGAGATGTTCATCGCGGAACGCGCTCCTGCGCGAGATGAAGTCCGGCACTACTTCGCGATAAAAAAGTGCGTAGTATCCCATTCATGTCTCCAGACGCGGCCAGTTGCTTTCGGTTAGATGAAATTATAGTGGGAAAAGATGGAAAACAAACCTGGGGCATGAAGCCGCAATCCAGCGGGAGCAACGGCTGGCGTGCGCCGCAGGTGGCGAGGTCTAGCCGCCTGCGATCGAAGGGACAAGCAGGACGCGATCGCCTTCCTTGAGCGAGCAGGCTTCGCCGCCGAGGAAGCGAATGTCTTCTTCGTTGAGATAAACGTTCAGAAACTGGCGGATTTGGCCTTGATCGTCGCGCACGTGGCGAGAGAGAGCGGGGAAGCGGGCGGTCAGATCGTTGAGAGCTTCGGCGACGGTCGCCGCGCTACAATCGATTTTGGGCGTGCCGTCCGTGAAGCGGCGGAAGGCCGTCGGGATTTCAATCGTCACAGGCATGATGGCTGGGTCTCCTTATTATTTTGGCGCATTATTTTGCCGCAGCGGCGACAGTAAATTGTTTTTCGAGATAAGCCTCGAAGGCGTCGAGGCGGGGAGCGATGGCTTCGGTGGCGGGAAATTCCGCGGCGATCGCGTCGGTGGTTTTCAGTCCGTTGCCGGTGATGCAAACAACGGTGGTCTCTTTGGCGGCGATGCGGCCTTGGCTGATTAGTTTTTGGGTGACGCCAGCAGTCACGCCTCCCGCGGTTTCGGTGAAGATGCCTTCGGTTTCGGCAAGCAGCTTGATGGCTTCTACGATTTCGGGATCGGAGACGTCTTCCGCCCAGCCGCCGCTTTCGCGGATGAGCTTGATGGCGAAGGGGCCGTCGGCAGGATTGCCGATGGCCAAAGAACGCGCGATGGTATTGGGTTTTTGCGGCTCGAAGCGAGCGAGGTTACGCTTGACGCCATCGGATATGGGAGAACAGCCGGTGGCCTGAGCGCCGAAAAATTTAACGGGTTTTTCTTCGACCCAGCCGAGTGTGACGAGCTCCTTGAAGGCTTTTGCGATTTTGGTGATGAGCGAGCCGCCGGCCATGGGAACTACGACATTGTCCGGCAAGCGCCAGCCGAGCTGCTCGGCGATTTCGTAACCGTGGGTCTTCGAGCCTTCTGAATAGTAGGGGCGAAGGTTGACGTTCACGAGGCCCCAAGCAAATTTGTCGGCGATTTGCGCGCAGAGGCGGTTTACGTGGTCGTAGTTTCCGTTAATGCGCACGATGCGCGCGCCGTAGACGGCGGTGTTCAGGACCTTGGCGGGTTCGAGGTCGGCGGGAATGAAGACGCAGGCGTCAAAACCCTGCTGTGCGGATTGAGCGGCGACGGCGTTCGCCAGATTGCCAGTGGAAGAACAGCCCACCGTCTCGAAACCAAAGCGGCGCGCGGCTACCAAGGCAGTGCCAACGACACGGTCCTTAAACGACAGAGAAGGGAAGCACACCGCATCGTTCTTGAAATAGACGTTCTTGAGGCCCCAGCGTTCGGCGAGCTTGCGCGAAGGGACCAGCGGCGTACCGCCAACCGCGCTGGAAGGCTTGCTGCCCTCGAAGAGGGGCAAAAGCTCCGAGTATCGCCACATGTTGAAAGTGCGGCCCGCGAGATTTTCGCGGCGGGCGATTTTCTTCAGAGAATCATAATCGTAGGAGACTTCGAGAGGCGAGAAGCAATCTTCGCAAAAGGAACGCGGAACATTTCCCCAGGTCTTCCCGCAGGCCTTACATCGCAGCTCAAATAGTTCGGACATTCTTCACCCAATCCAATAGTCAAAATCACGCGGGATTCGATTAGGGCAGCAGGGAGGTAAAAACGAAAAACCCTCCGTGCCAAAGTGCTCGGAGGGTCTCAGAAGTTCATCTGGGAAACTCTACAGCTCTTTAGCAGTTTTTTACGTGGAGCAAGTTGCCCTAAATCGCCACGTGTCGCCGCAACCGCAGCTGTTCTATTTAACCTAGACAGAGGGCCGGATGTCAAGCGCTAAAGATGCAAACAATTTGACAATTGTGAACCTCGGACACGAATGCCTGACAACAAAAGGAGGGGTTCCTACGTCTAAGCTCCCGAGACAGAGCCGCAGCCGGCTACGAATCGTGCTGCAGGACCCGTCCTCTGGTACAGTGACCGTTCCGGCGCATCGATTTTCCGGGACAACTGTCCATCAGCCGCGGTGTTATACTTCTTCAGGGAATCGTGTGGCGGATAATTTGTGTGTAGGCATGTAACGGCTAGCGTGAAACAGCGGGCTTCTGCGGCAGGGCAGGTAAGATAGGAGCAGGAACATGGGCGAGCAAGTGAGAGAACTAATGAATTGGGCGCGGCGCCGGAAAATTCTGGCGTCGTTTTTCGTTGGATTCACGCTCGCTGTCGGAATCATCATTGGCTCCGTCATTTCGGGGCGCGTGTCCGCGATGAAGCCTTTCGCAGGCACGGATGCGGCGCGGCTTTCGCTGCCCGATCCCATCCCGTCGGCGAGTTCGTTTTCGGGGATTGTGAATCGCGTCGAACCGGCGGTGGTCAATATCGCCACGACGCAAGTCCTCGAACGGAAGTCCAGCACGAAGAAGCGCCATGTGTCCCCTGATAATCCTGGCGATGACGATGATCCGATGCAGGATTTCTTCGACCGCTTCTTCGACGGGCGGCAGGATGCTCCGCCGCAGGCCGAACGCAGCCTCGGCTCCGGCGTGATTGTCGACAAGCGCGGGTATATTCTGACGAACAACCACGTCATCGAAAACGCGACCAAGATTCAGGTTCAACTGAATAATGACACCACGCGGTACACCGCGAAGCTCATCGGCGCGGATGACGATACGGATTTGGCGGTCATCAAGATCGAGACGAACAAGGATCTTCCGATCGCCAAACTGGGCAATTCGGACGGCGTGCAAGTGGGCGATTGGGTGCTCGCGATTGGCAGCCCGTTTGGACTGCAGGCCACTGTAACCGCCGGAATCATCAGCGCGAAGGATCGCGCCGGAATCGGCGGCACGAGCCACCAGTTCCAGCGCTTCCTGCAGACGGATGCGGCCATCAATCCGGGAAACTCGGGAGGCCCGCTGGTTGATTTGGCGGGACAGGTGATCGGCATCAACACGGCCATCATCACGGGCAGCCGCGGCTACGAAGGGGTGGGATTTGCGGTTCCTTCGAGCACGGCGATCAGTGTTTATAACCAACTCATCTCGAGTGGCCGCGTAACGCGCGGATCGATTGGCGTGAGCTTCCATCCGGATTTGAGCACCAACCCCATCACGCTGAAATCTCTGGGCGCACCGTATGGCGTGGCCATCGAGAGCGTGGAACCGGGCAGCCCCGCGGAAAAAGCCGGACTTAAGGGCGGAGACGTGATTACCAGCGTGAACGGGCACCCAGTCAAGACTGGCGATGACCTTGTAAACCCCATCGCGCAGGCGCCCATCGGAAGCAAAGTGCTGCTGACGTATGTGCGCGACCGCACGCAGAAGGAAACAACGGCCATCGTCGCTGATCGCACACACGTCTTCCCGACGGTCGCCGGCGATATGGATGACCAGCCGGGAGAGCCCGCGCCGAGCGAGTTTGGACTGCGCGTGGATAGCTTGACCAGCGATCGCGCTCAGCACTTTGGATTAAATGGCACAAAGGGCGCTATTGTCACGGATGTCGATCCAGCCAGCTTTGCTTCGGATGATCTCGGGTTCGCCCGTGGTGACGTGATTACCGAAATCAACCGCCAGCCGATCACATCCCTGGCCGACTACCGGGCCGCCGTTTCCAAATTGAAGGCCGGCGACAACGTGGTGTTCCAGATCTTACGCCGGCAGGACAGCGACCGGGTGCTGACGATGTTTCTCTCCGGCGTGATTCCAGCGGAGAGCCCGCAACAATAAAATTCCGGGCAGGCGCTTGCGTCTCCCCGTAACTAAAACACTGATGCAAATGCGAAGAGCGAAACAACTGGCGTTGACGCTGATCGTTGCAGTAGGGATGAGTGTGGGCGGAACGACAGCGGCAGCGCAGGCGACAAAATCGACGAGGGCGCCTGCTACAAAACACAGGACTAGAGCCAGGCGCGGCCACTCCTATCGCAAGGCGAGCCGCCGCGAGCGTGGACAGAAGGCGCCCACTCCCGAGCGCATTTCGGAAATTCAAAGCGCGCTGGCCAAAGACGGATCGTTTGGCGGTACACCCAATGGCAAATGGGACGCGGCTACCGTCGACTCAATGAAGAAATTTCAGGACGCGCACGGACTGAGTCCCACGGGCAAGCTGGACGCCAAGACGCTGCAGAAGCTGGGGCTGGGCTCCCAAACGGCCGGGGTTGCGGCGCCACTGCCGCCCGTTAGCTCGTCGTCTCTAGTGACGAGTCCGCCGCCCATCGCCCCTCGCGAACAGTAAACTCCCGACAGTTTGTGACTTGAACAGGCCGATTTAGCCTCGCCTGCTTGGGCTAGTCTTGGAACTGCACCTGGAGAACCTCTCCGGGGAGCGCAATCATTGTGGGCCGATTGGCGACGTTTGCGTTTCCCGCGGGCGCCGGCGATTCCGGGCGAAGCCGGAGAAGAGTCGGGGCCTTTGTGGCGCCTGGATCCGCTGTCAGGCGTTCGATGCGAATCCCGAGTGTGCGTTCGAGTTGAAACAGCTCGGAGCGCTGGTCTCTGGAGAAGAGCGTGGTGGCGATACCATGACCGCCGGCTCGGCCGGTGCGGCCGACGCGATGAATAAAATTCTCCGCGACGTCCGGCAAATCGTAATTGATGACGTGCACGATATCCTGCACGTGAATTCCGCGTGAGGCCAGATCCGTGGCCACGAGAACGCGATAGCGACCTTGCTGGAAACCTGCGAGCGCCGCGGTGCGTTGCGATTGCGAACGGTCGCCATGAATCATGGCCGCGGAAAAGCCGTCGCGGTTCAGGCTTTTGGTGATCCGTTCGGTGCCGCGCTTGGTGCGAGAGAAGACCAGGCAGCGGCCTGTCTCTTTGGCAAGCAAGCGCTGCAACATTTCCTGTTTGCGGTCGATGGAAACTTCGTATGCCTGCATGCGCACATTTTCGGAAGGCTTGAGCGTTGAGCCGAACGCGAGACGCGCCGGATTGCGCAAATAATCCTTCACGAGGTGGGCGACGGACGCTTCCATGGTCGCGGAGAAGCACATGGTTTGGCGCTCTTTCGGCAGAATCGCCGCGATGCGCCGGATCGCGGGAAGGAATCCCATGTCCAGCATGCGATCCGCTTCGTCCAGAATGAGGATGCGGAGCGAATTGAAATTAAAAAGCTTGCGGTCGAGGTAATCCTCAAGGCGGCCGGGAGTGGCGACCACGAGTCGGGCGCCTTTGCGGATGGCGTTGAGCTGCGCGCCTTCGGAAAGTCCGCCGACGACAAGCCCTGCGGGCACAAGCAGCCTGCCCCGCAAGGCGTTGAACTGTTCGACGACTTGCATGGCGAGTTCACGAGTTGGCACGAGCACCAAAGCCGCGATTCCAGGAGTATTGTGCTTTAGCAATTGCTCGATAATGGGAATCAGGAAGGCCAGCGTTTTGCCGGTTCCGGTTTGCGCGGTGGCGAGCACGTCCTTACCCTCAAGCGCTTGCGGAATAGCTGCGGCTTGCACGGGGGTCGGCGTCGAAAATCGCGCGTGTGCCAATCTCTCCTTCATATAGGCGGAGATCGGTAATTCTGTAAAACTTTGCATTCGTATTGCTTTCTTGCTGGCGGGAGCGTTGGCGGCGCGCACACTTTTGCGGTGCAAGCGCGGCAATTCGCATTGCCAGTCTTGTTTTAGATTACGCTGAAAACTTACGGAGACGACTGCAGGCGGGTAATCTCAGATCAACAAGCTACCAGAGGGACCGCACAACACAACCGAGGTATTAAGCGCAAAACTAGCATAGCACGAATGGCGCAGATTTCCACAGTCTTTTATTGCGGAGGTTCCTTCGGACGATATTTGACGGCGCCTGGACAGGACGGTAGAATTTAGATTCCACGTGGTGTTGCCTCGTGTTTAAGCCTGCAGGCACAAAGCGACTTAAAGCTCGGCATTGCAAGACGTTTTAGGAGGAAGTATGGCTACAGCAGCTGCGCCTCGAACCTTCAAGAATTTCATCAACGGCGAATGGGTGGAATCACGGAGCGGGAAAGCCTACGAAAACCGCAATCCTGCGAACACGGACGAGCTGATTGGGATGTTCGTGTCCTCGACGTCCGAGGACGTGGATGCGGCCGTCGACGCGGCCAAGGCGGCTTACAAGAAATGGCGCTTGGTACCAGCGCCGAAGCGCGCCGAGATTCTTTTCCGCGCGGCAGAGATCCTCGTGCATCGCAAGGAAGACTATTCCAAGGATATGACGCGGGAGATGGGCAAAGTCCTGGCGGAGGCGCGCGGCGACGTGCAGGAAGCCATCGACATGACGTATTACATGGCGGGCGAGGGGCGGCGGCTGTTCGGCCAAACTACGCCTTCGGAATTGCCGAATAAGTTTGCGATGAGCGTCCGGCAATCGATCGGCGTCTGCGGAATGATTACGCCGTGGAATTTCCCGATGGCGATCCCTTCGTGGAAGATGATGCCTGCGCTCATCAGCGGCAACACGCTCGTCCTGAAGCCAGCCGAGGATACGCCGCTCTCTTCGTATAACCTCGTGCAAGTGCTGACGGAAGCGGGAGTGCCGAGCGGGGTGGTCAATCTGGTCAGCGGCGATGGCCCGGAGGCTGGCGCGCCTTTGGCGCAGAGCGAGGATGTGCCGGTGGTTAGCTTTACGGGATCTACTGCTGTTGGAAGGCTGATTGCCGAAGCGTGCGCGCCGAATTTTAAGCACTGCAGCCTCGAGATGGGCGGCAAGAACATCATTGTCGTGATGGACGACGCGAATTTGGACCTCGCCGTGGATGGCGCGGTGTGGGGCGGCTTTGGAACGACCGGCCAGCGTTGCACGGCTGCCAGCCGCGTGGCGGTACACAAGAGCGTTTACCACGAGTTTGTTACGAGGTTCGTGGAGCGCGTGAAATCCCTGCGAGTTGGCAACGGTCTCGATTCTGACGTGGATATGGGGCCTTGCATCAATGAGCAGCAACTCAAGACGGTGATGAACTACGTCGAAATCGGCAAAAACGAAGGAGCGAAACTGCTGACGGGCGGCAATCGCTTGGACGACGGAATTTACGCGAAAGGCTGGTTCCACGCGCCCACGGTGTTCGGCGACTGCTCTCCCAAAATGCGAATTGCGCAAGAAGAGATCTTTGGCCCCGTCGTTTCGGTGATTCCCATCGACAGCTTTGAACAGGGAATTGAGGTGGCAAACGGCGTGCCTTATGGATTGTCCGCTTCGATTTACACGCGCAACGTAAACCAGGCGTTCGCGGCCGCGCGTGATCTCTACACCGGCATCGTTTACGTGAATGCTCCCACGATCGGGGCTGAGACGCACTTGCCGTTCGGCGGGACCAAACAGACCGGGAACGGACATCGCGAAGCCGCCGTTGCCGCCATCGATTTCTTTACAGAATGGAAGACAATTTACATCGATTATTCGGACAAGCTCCAGCGCGCACAAATCGATAATAATTAGATTGTTAGAAGCTAACTGTTGCGCTATCTTCTTTGACCAGAAATGGTTACGCGCAAACAACTCCAGGAGCTTTCGCGCCTACGTCTTCGGGAAGCGGAAGCGCTGTTCGCGGCTGGCTTTTTCGACGGGTGTGCTTACCTCTGCGGATATGTGGTCGAACTTGCGTTGAAGGCACGTATTTGTTCGACACTTAACATTGATGAGTATCCGGAAAAGGGAAGACTCGGCGACACGTTTAAAACGCATGGGTTCGACGAACTGAGAGTGTTAGCTGGAATGGAGAGGGAGCTTGCGGCGGCTAACAAGCACTCGGCGATAATTGGTCTTTGGCAACGAGTTGGAAGCCGGGTAGAAGGTACGAACCCACTGGAACGTACGATCAGGCAGGCGCAATAGCAATCCTTGACGCGATTCGGAGTAAGCCCGACGGGGTGCTCGAATGCATATCGCAACGCTGGTAACTGATGTGCTCAAGATTGTCGAGGTTCTTCGCGATCGTCGAGGAGACCTTGTGCTTGCCATGCTGTATAACAGCACTGAGGGGGCCACTTCGAGTTGGAACTTGATCATCTCTGCTCCTTGGGCGGACAAGCTCGGTGTCGTCGAGGCGACGCGGGCGATAACCCACGAACTGAGTCTCGGATTAAGTCTTGAGAACAGATCAGCGATCTCCCGGGTGACTGTTTTGAAGACGATCGACCCTTTTGTCAGGGACATGACGGGACTGTTTCAGGTTTCGGACCCGACAACGCGCTTGCCCATTTCCAACGTTGCACCCGATGGTATTCCGGTAGGGAGTGGGTATGTTTTTTATTCTCAGCCTACCTTGCTGGCGCAGATACCTACCTGATGCACAATGTTCTTCGACCCGCGTTGACGCTGCTTGACACGCTTTCTACAATATAGATGGCGCTCTTTGGCACTTGGAGTAGAGTGCTACTATGAGGAATTTTGCCCTGCAAGAACGCCGGAACCGCCAGATCCTTGCCGATCTCGTGCGCACGTACATCGAGACCGGCGAGCCGGTATCCTCTCGCGCCATTTCCAAACGCTATGAAGAAACGCTGAGCACGGCGACGATTCGCAACGTGATGGCCGATCTCGAAGACGGCGGCTTCCTGTATCAGCCGCACACTTCGGCGGGCCGCGTGCCAACCTCCGCCGCCTATCGTTTTTTCGCACAAGAAATTGCCTCGCAGGCGAAACTGACCGTGGGCGACCGCGACTGGATCCAGCGCGAAATGGGCGGCGCCAAGACCGCCTCGGAAATCACCGAGCGCGCCGGCCACGTCCTGGCGGAAGTCTCGAACGGCCTCGGCATTATTGTTTCGCCGCCGCTCGGCAAGACGGTTCTCGAACACGCGCGTATGTGGCTTCTCCCGGATGGCCGCGTCGTCGTCGTTTTGATTTCGCCCGGCGGGAACACGCGCGACAAAATTCTTCGCCCGGTCCGGCCCTTCGCGCAAGGCGAACTGGATGCGACCGCCGACTTCCTGAATCGCCACTATTCCGGCTGGACTCTCGAGGCCATTCGCGGCGACCTGCTGCAAAAGCTCGCCACGGATCGCGAGCAATATGAAGGCATCATCGGCAGCGCTCTTACGCTGTGGGATCCGGCCATGCTTGGCGAAGGACAATCGAGCCAGGTACACGTCGAGGGCACCGCGCAAATTGTGGGCACCGCCGAGTTTGCGAATCAGGCGCAGCTCCGCGAGCTGCTCGCTGCGATCGAAGAGAAGCACCGGCTGGTGACCGTTCTGAACGCGTGCATAGAGACGCCCGAACCGGTCCACGTGCAAATCGGCGTAAAGGAAATCTCGGACGCCGGAGAGAATCTGGCCATCATCAGCGCGCCGTACACCCGCAACGATCTTGTGCAAGGTTCGCTTGGCGTGCTTGGCCCGACGCGCATGCATTACGAGCGCGCCATGACCGCTGTCGCTTACGTCGCGCAGCTATTCAGCGAAGCATTGAGCAAAATTTGAAAGACTTTTTTAAGAGGAGAGGCGGCAAAGTGTCCGAGAAGGATCGCGTAATTAACATGGACGACAAAACTCAAAATTCAGAAACGGATCAGGCCGACAACGCAAAGCTTGCCGCGGATTCGGCCACAGCCGATGCCGAAGTGGCCAAGCTTGCCGGCGATCTAAGCGAATTGCGCCAGACGCTGATGCGCCGCCAGGCCGATTTTGACAACTATCGCAAGCGCATCGAAAAAGAGCGCGCCGAAGATGCCAAGCGGCACACCGCCCGCGTCGTTGAAAGCCTCATCCCCATCATCGACGGCTTCGAGCACGCGCTCGCGGCCCATCGCGAAACCGAATACGCAAATTATCGCAAGGGCTTCGAGCTTATTTACAAGCAGCTCGTCGATAACGTCACGCGCTTGGGCGTCGAACGTATCGATCCGCTGGGCAAGCAATTCGACCCGCACCTGCATCAAGCCATGGATCGCACGGAGACCGTCCAGCACGAAGACGGCACAATCCTGCAAGTCTTCCAGCCGGGCTACGTCTTCCATGGGCGCGTTTTGCGTCCCGCCATGGTGCGCGTAGCCGTCCACCCGGGCGGCGCATCGAAGGAAGCAGCGAATTGACGCGAGTCGTCACGAACAAAATCCACCGGAGAGGATTGCATGCCAAAGGGGAATCAAAGAGATTTTTATGAGGTGCTAGGCGTTTCGCGCACCGCTTCCGTCGAGGAGATCAAAACTTCCTACCGCAAAGCCGCGCTGAAGTGGCATCCGGACCGCAACCCGGAAAATAAGGAAGAAGCCGAGGTGAAGTTCCGAGAGTGCACGGAAGCCTATAGCGTCTTGAGCGATCAGCAGAGGCGCGAAGTCTATGACACCTATGGCCACGCCGGGCTTTCCGGCGCGGGCGGCGGCGTGGACTTCAGTAGCACCGTCTTCCGCGATTTTCACGATATTCTCGGCGACTTTTTCGGCTTCGAAGACCTTTTCTCCGCTGGGCGCCCCGGCCGTGGCCGCAAGCAACGCGGCGCCGATCTGCGCTATGACATGACGCTCACGTTTGAAGAAGCTTCTGCCGGCGTCACCACAAAAATCAAACTTCCGCGGCAGGAATTTTGCGAATCCTGCAACGGGACCGGCGCCAAAAAGGGCACCGGAGTTGTAGCTTGCCAGACCTGCGGTGGCCGTGGGCAACTTGCCTACCAGCAAGGTTTCTTCACCATTTCGCGCACGTGCCCCGCCTGTCAGGGCGCTGGACAAATCGTGCGCGAACGCTGCCCGGATTGCCGCGGCCAAGGCCGCATCGAACGCGAGAAAACGATCGAACTTCGCATTCCGCCCGGTGTTGATTCCGGCACGCGCCTACGTGTCACAGGCGAAGGCGAGCCCGCTCCGAATGGCGGCACGCCCGGCGATCTCTACGTCGTCCTCGACGTCAAGGAACACACGTTTTTCGAACGGCGCGGCGCCGATCTTTACTGCACCATTCCGCTTAGCGTCACACAAGCCGCGCTTGGCACCGAGCTGCAAGTTCCCGGCCTCAATGGCGAGGAGAAATTAAAAGTTCCCGAAGGCACGCAAAGCGGCGCCGTTTTCCGCATCAAAGGCAAAGGCCTCGCGGACCCGCGCGGCGGCGGCAAAGGCGATCTCTATTATCACGTTCGCGTTCTCACGCCCACGAAGCTGACTCGCGAACAGCGGAAACTCCTCGAACAGCTCGGCACAACGCTCAAAGTAGAAAACAAGCCTGCCGATCGCAATACCACCATCTTCGACAAAGTGAAAGACATTTTCGGCTAGCGCAACGGTCCTGCGATAGAATCCTCGCGTGCGCCGCCGATTCTTCGTCGAACAATTCACCGGCACCACCACGGTAATGGAAGGCGATGCCGCTCATCACCTCGGCCACGTTCTCCGTGCCCACGCAGGCCAGCTCTATGAACTGAGCGACGGTTCATCCGCGTGGCTGGCGCGCATCGAATCCGTCACGCGCAATCGCGTCGAATTTGCCCTTCTCGAGCAGCTCCCAACGACGCAGCCGGGCGCCGACATTACTCTGTTGCTTTCCATCGTGAAGTTCGACGCCTTTGAATGGGCCCTCGAAAAAGCCACGGAGCTTGGCGTCAGCAGAATCGTTCCGCTCGCAGCCGACCGTAGCGAAAAAGGCCTCCTGGCTGGCGCCGCAAAGCGCTCCCAGCGCTGGCAAAAAATCCTCCTTGAAGCGAGCCAGCAATCCCGCCGCTTACGCGTTCCGGATCTCGAAAATCTCGCCAAACCAGCCCAAGCCTTTGCCGCGCAGACCGTCGAGACCCGCCTGATGCTTTCGGAACGAAGCGACGCTCCGTCTTTGCGAAGCGCGCTTGAAGGTGCGAACCGCTCGAAAGCCGTCGCTTCGGCCGCGCTGGCGATCGGCCCGGAAGGCGGTTGGACCGATGAGGAACTGGCCGCCGCCCGCGCCGCCGGCTTCCGCGAGGCTTCACTCGGAGAGCTTATCCTCCGCACTGAGACAGCAGTCATTGCCGCTCTCGCGTCGCTAAACTACGCGCTCTCTCGCGATTGAATCGCTTTCTGGCATTTGCGAATCTTCCAGGGCGCCAGGGCAACGCCTCCACGGCGAACTCGAATCTAATTTTTCGCCCGGCAGAATCTCCAATCCATAGAACTGCCGCGCAATCCCAAACGAGTGCGGCCCGCAATCCCTCATTTCACAAAATATGTTATAAATAGAAGGCAGCGAAAAATGCAAAGCACGGACCAGAACCAACCTGTAGCCTCTTCGGTTCCGGAAACTCCAGCGCCGGCGCCCTCGTCCTCCCATTCCTTGCGAAACGAAATCCGTGTTTGGACACGCGATCTTCTCATTGCCATCGGGCTTGCTCTCGTCATCATTGTTTTTCTGTACCAGCCTGTGAAAGTCGAAGGCACCAGCATGGCGCCGCTCCTCTCAGACCAGGAGCGCATCTTCATCAATAAATTCGTCTATCACTTCGAACCTATCGAGCGCGGCGACGTCGTCGTTTTCTGGTATCCTCTCGACCGCTCGAAATCTTTCATCAAGCGCGTCGTTGGTTTGCCGGGCGAGAAGGTCGAGATTCGGCAGGGCATCGTCTATGTCAATGGCCACGCGATTTCGGAGCCTTATGTTCCGCCGCAATATGAAGACATCAGCGACTTCGGCCCCATTCGCGTCCCCAGGAACAGCTACTTCGTGATGGGCGACCACCGCATCAGCTCGAACGATTCGCGCGTCTTTGGTCCCGTGGCCAGCAAATATATTTATGGCCGCGCCGTTTTTGCCTATTGGCCCATGGATCATTTCGGCTCTCTTTACACGACGGAAGCCAGTTCCAAGTGATTTGCGGATTTTATGACCACTCTGGGAGGACAAACTGACCGAAGTTCAGCACCGCCCCGCCACTCTCGCCCTCGAAGACGGGCGCATCTTTAATGGCCGCGCTGCCGGCGCGATTACGCGCCGCGGCGGCGAAGTCGTTTTCAATACCAGTCTCACCGGTTATCAGGAAGTTTTCACCGACCCCAGTTATGCCGGGCAAATCGTTTGTCTGACGTATCCGCATATCGGCAATGTCGGCGCCAATCTCGACAACGAAGAAGCTTCGCGCCCCTACATCGAGGCGCTCGTTGTGCGCGAATTCTCGCAAATCTCTTCGAACTGGCGCTCCGCGGAAACCGCCCAGCTTTATTTGAATCGCCACAAAATTCCGGCTATCTGGGACATCGATACACGCGCTCTCGTCCGCCACATTCGCAATGTCGGCGCGCTGCGCGGCGTCGTCGCCACTGATGGGACGCCCGCCGAGCAATTGATCTTTGAAGCCAAGCAATTGCCCGCCATGGCCGGGCAAGAACTCGCCAGCCGCGTCTCCTGCCAGCGCGCCTACGGCTGGGAAAAAAGCTCCATCGAGCTGACCATTCCGCCGTGGTCGGAGTCCATGGGCGAATCGGGCAGAACTTCTGATAAGCCCAAGTTTCGTGTTGCCGCGTACGATTTCGGCATCAAGCAAAATATTCTGCGCTTGCTCGTTGACCATCATTGCGACGTCTGGGTTGTGCCCTCGCAAACCAGCGCCCAGGAAGTTCTCGATCTCAAACCGGACGGCGTTTTTCTTTCGAATGGCCCGGGCGATCCGGAGCCGGTAGGCTATGCCGTGGATAACATTCAAAAGCTGCTTGGCCGCGTACCAATTTTCGGCATCTGTCTCGGCCACCAGCTTTGTGGCCTCGCCTTAGGCGGAAAAACGTTCAAGCTAAAATTCGGCCATCACGGCTCGAATCATCCCGTCCAGAACTTGCTCACCAAAAAAGTTGAAATCACCGCCCAAAATCACGGGTTCTGCGTCGATCCCGAATCGTTACCTTCAAACAACGTCGAAATCACGCACATCAATCTCAACGACCACACCAACGAGGGGATGCGCCACAAAAAGCTGCCCCTCTTCAGCGTCCAATACCACCCCGAAGCCTCCCCCGGCCCGCACGATTCGCACTACCTATTCACACAGTTCACCGACATGATGAAGGCGTTCGCTCACGCGGGGAGCGCAAACCGATGAAGCATCTCGCGCCTGCGCTCGCTGCTGTCTTGCTTGCCGCTTCTCAGGCGTGTCCGCGCACCAATGTCCAGGTTCTAGAAATTCATACGTCCACGCAGAAGCCGTTCATCATTGTTTTGAAAGATAGCGTGCCGGAGCAGGGGGCGAAACTGACGGTTTTCGCAAAGGACGGAAAGCAGAAACTAATCCTGACGACCGACTCTCACGGTGCAGCGAAGCTGCCGCACCTTCGTTCGGGTACTTATACCATTGTCGCATCCACCTCGCCGACGCTTCGCGCGGAGCTCTGCTTGAACATTGGCGCCGGTCACCAACAGAATCCGAGCACCTTCGCCATGCAACTCCTTGAGGCTCCTCCGCCTCTGCCCACGTTTGAAGAACGACTGGCCGCCGCCGAGAAAGCTCCGGGTGGCGCGCCAGGCCGCACATTCTCCGGAGTGGTTGTCGACCCCACTGGAGCCGTTATTCCGCATGTCTCGATCGCCATTTACTGTCAGCGGGCCGGTGGTGCCTGGAAACGGCGAAAGCTCTTTTCCGATCCGCAGGGCCGCTTCTCGTTCAGTTCGTCGCCCGGACGCTATACCGCCGTCTTTAGTGCGCAGGGATTTGGGGTTCAATTCGTTGCTTTCGAAATCGCGCGTGGCGCACCCGATACGGCGCTCCACGTAAAACTGATGCTTGGCGATGTCACCGAAAGCGTGAGAGTTGCTCGGCAGACCTCAAACCACTAGATGGGAGTTTACGAAGGTAGTCTGACTCGCGATGCCTAAACGAACTGACATTAGAAAGATTCTGATCATCGGCTCTGGGCCGATTGTTATCGGCCAGGCTTGCGAATTCGACTATTCCGGCGCGCAAGCCTGCAAAGCTCTTCGGGCCGAGGGCTACGAAGTCGTTCTAGTCAATTCCAATCCGGCGACGATTATGACCGATCCGGAATTGGCCCACCGCACCTACATCGAACCACTCACGAAGGAATATCTCGAGGAGATTCTCAAACGCGAAAAACCTGACGCGCTCTTGCCCACCGTCGGCGGACAAACCGCGCTCAATCTTGCCGTTGAGCTCGCCGAAAGCGGCATCCTCGAAAAATACAAAGTCGAAATGATTGGCGCCTCTCTCCGCGCCATCAAAGTCGCCGAGGACCGCCTGTGGTTCAAGGATGCCTGCCGCAAAATCGGCCTCGAAGTTCCCGCTTCCGCGCTCGTCAATAACGCGCAAGATGCGTTGCGCCTCTGTGACCAACTCGGCTTTCCGCTCGTTATTCGTCCTTCCTTCACGCTCGGCGGAACCGGCGGCTCCATCGCCTACAACAAGGAAGAATTCGGCGAAGCCATCGCCCACGCTCTGGACATGAGCCCGGTCCACGAAGCCCTTGTTGAGGAATCTGTCCTCGGCTGGAAAGAATACGAACTCGAAGTCATGCGCGATCACCGCGACAACTTCGTGGTGGTTTGCACCATCGAAAATTTCGATCCCATGGGCGTGCACACCGGCGATTCGATCACCGTGGCTCCCGCGCAAACCCTCACCGACAAGGAATATCAGCGCATGCGCGACGCGGCAGCCGCCATCGTCCGCGAAGTCGGCGTCGAAACCGGCGGCTCGAACGTCCAGTTCGCCATCAATCCCGAAAATGGCCGCATGGTCGTCATCGAAATGAACCCACGCGTTTCGCGCAGCTCGGCGCTCGCCAGCAAAGCCACCGGTTTCCCTATCGCGAAAATCGCCGCCCGCCTGGCCGTTGGTATGTCGCTCGACGAAATTCCGAACGACATCACCAAAAAAACGCCGGCCTGTTTCGAACCGACCATCGACTACGTCGTGGTGAAGATTCCGAAGTGGCAGTTCGAAAAGTTTCCCGGCGCGGATAGCACTCTCGGAACGCAGATGAAGTCGGTCGGCGAAGTCATGGCCATCGGCCGCACGTTCAAGGAAGCCCTGCAAAAAGGCATTCGATCCCTCGAACCGCACGCGCCCTGGCGCGCTCCTGCGGAGACGCCCGACTCTCTTCTGCGCGAAAAACTCGCCACGCCGCGCCCCGACCGTATTCACTGGCTTCTTACGGCGGTGGACAAAGGTTTGCCCGGCGAGGAAATCTGCGAGCTCACCAAAATCGATCCCTGGTTCATTCACCAAATCGAAGAGCTTGTCGCCATGAACCGCCGCGCGGCGACGGTCACCGTGGAAACCGCCTCGAAGGAGCTTCTGCGCGAAGTCAAGCGCCATGGAGCAAGCGACGAGCAGCTCGCGCAAATCTGGAAAAGCACGCCGGCTTCCGTCCGCCTCCAGCGTGCTCGCTATGGAGTCGCACCGGTTTTTAAGCGTGTCGACACCTGCGCCGCGGAATTCGAATCCTACACGCCTTATCTCTACTCCACCTACGAAGACGAAGACGAGTCCGACGTTCAGCCACGCCCCAAGATCATGATTCTCGGAAGCGGGCCCAATCGCATCGGGCAGGGAATCGAATTCGACTATTGCTGCTGCCACGCCGCCTACGCGCTTCGCGAAGATGGTTTCGAGACCATCATGGTGAATTGCAATCCCGAAACCGTTTCGACGGACTACGACACCTCCGACCGTCTCTATTTCGAACCACTCACCCTCGAAGATGTGCTCGCTATCGTCGACCGCGAAAAACCCCAAGGCGTCATCGTGCAATTCGGCGGACAAACCCCGCTCAATCTCGCGCAAGAACTGAAGCGTAACGGCGTGCCCATCATCGGTACCGCTCCAGAATCCATCGACCTCGCCGAAGACCGCCGCCGTTTTGGCGGCCTGCTCGAAAAGCTAAAAATTCCTCAGCCCCGCAACGGCACCGCGCTCATCCCGGAAGAAGCCGCGCGCGTCGCCGGCGAAATCGGTATGCCCGTGCTCGTGCGCCCCAGCTACGTTCTCGGTGGACGCGCCATGGTCATCGCCTACGATGTGAACACCGTGCAGGATTACGTCGCGCAAGCTGCCCTGATGGGCCCCGCGCGTCCGGTCCTGATCGATCAGTTTCTCGAAGAAGCCACGGAAGTGGACGTTGACGCCCTCGCCGATGGAAAAGACGTCGTCATCGGCGGCATCATGGAGCACATCGAAGAGGCCGGCGTGCACTCCGGCGACTCCTCTTGTGTTTTACCGCCGGTCAGTCTGTCGACGGAAGTTCTGGCGCACATTCGTGAGTACACAAAGCGTCTGGCGCTCGCGCTGAAAGTGGTTGGCCTGATGAATGTCCAGTACGCCATCCAGCGCGACACCGTCTACGTCCTCGAAGTAAATCCACGCGCCTCGCGCACTGTTCCGTACGTCAGCAAAGCCACCGGCGTCCCGCTTGCGAAAGTGGCTGCGCGCCTGATGGCCGGAAAAAAACTCGCCGACATGAATCTTCCGCTCGTGCATCACGACGGCATCGCCGAAGTTGCCGTCCATGAATTTTACTCCGTGAAGTCGCCCGTCTTTCCGTTCAATAAATTCCGCGGGGTGGACACCATTCTCGGGCCCGAGATGCGCTCCACCGGCGAAGTTATGGGCATTTCCACTTCCTACGGCTTGGCCTTTGCCAAAGCGCAGCTCGCCGCCGGCCAGCGCCTTCCCCGCAAAGGCACTGTGTTCCTCAGCGTCAACGACCGCGACAAACGCCACCTCGCCTCGCTGGGAAAAGAATTACAGGAGCTTGGATTTCGCCTCCTTGCCACACGCGGCACGGCCGCTGCACTCGAAGCCGCAGGCATCGCCGCCGAATCCGTATTCAAGGTTAACGAAGGCCGCCCCAACATTGTTGATCTCGTCAAAACCGGCAAAATCGACCTGGTCATCAACACGCCTCTCGGCCGCGAATCCTTCTACGACGAAAAATCCATTCGCCGCGCCGCGATTCGCTACAATATCCCCTGCATTACGACGCTTGCGGCTGCCCACGCGGCGGCCCGCGGCATTCGCGCGTTGCTCAACGAGGGCACGGAAGTCGCCGCTCTTCAGGATTTGCATCGTGGCCAGGTGGCTGCCTCGGGCAGCGCCGGCTCAGGAGACTAGCTCGGCAAGGACTTAGGAGACTAGCCCGGTAAGGGCTAAGGAGAACGACCATGAACCTATCTGGTGTTTTTCCCGCGCTCACCACGCCATTCGCCGCCGACGGCTCCGTTTCGGTCGAAGCCCTCAAGCACAACATCGCCAAGTACAACAAGACCGGCATCGCCGGCTACGTTGCCATAGGTTCGACTGGCGAATCGGTGCTCCTCTCCCGCAAGGAAATGGAAACGGTCTTCATTGCAGTGAAGGAATCCGCCGCGCCCGGCAAGCTGCTCCTCGCGGGCACTGGCGCCGAGTCCACGGCGGAAACCATTGACCGCACAAAACGCGCCGCCGAACTTGGCTATCACGCCGCGCTGGTCAAGACGCCGTATTACTACAAACCGGTTTACAAGCCCGAAGTCTATATCGCGCATTATCGCCGCGTCGCCGATGCATCTCCGATTCCCGTGATCCTTTATTCCGTTCCGCAATTCACGGGCGTTGCACTCGAAGCCTTCGAAGTCGGAGTTCTCGCGCAGCATCCCAACATCATCGGTATCAAGGAAAGCTCGGGAAACGTGCAGCGCGCGGCGGAGATGATTGCGGCCGTCCCATCCTCCTTCCAATTGCTTGTGGGCTCCGCGAGCATGATGTTTCCGTCGATCGTGCTGGGCGCGGTCGGCTCGATTCTTGCGCTGGCCAGCGCGCTGCCGGAACTGAGCGTCGCGGTCTTCGACGCCGTTCGCTCAGGCGATCTCGAAAAAGCCCGCGAGCTGCAAGCCTCGATCCTGCCCGCCTCGAAACTGATCGTTGGCCAGTGCGGCATTCCCGGCGTCAAATACGCCATGGACCAGGCTGGCTATCGCGGCGGCGAGCCGCGTCTTCCGCTGCAGCCGCCGCAGGAAGACCAAAAATTGGCCATTCGCGGTCTCATGGCCCAGTTGGCCGCCAAAGAGTCCGTGGGCGAATCCGCTCGCCTTTCTGGAGCCGTCTCCGTCTAAGCGGAGGGCCGCTCCGTCAGCCGTTTGGGCCGCTTGATTTTCGAGCCGCGCATGCCGCCAGTGCGCCAAAGATTGCTGTGACGAAAAGCCGTGGGGTTCATCTAATTCCCGATGGAATGTAGAAGCCTGCCGTTTCGCCAGCTCCCCCATCAGTCCAAGCTATTCATCCAATTCCTCGACAATTTTCTCTCCGTCAAACAGTTCTATGGACACCCTCCCACGTTGCAAGCAGCCAAAAAAACGGCCGGTTCGCTGGGCTATCCGCGCGAGCGCCGGGCCGAAGTGGCAGCGATTCTAGCCGAACAGAATGCCGCGTTCGGGGTTGGCGAGGCGACACGCGCAAATCTCGCCCGCCTTGCCAACGGCGCGGTCGCGGTTGTAAGCGGACAGCAGGTTGGATTGTTTGGTGGCCCCTCGTTTGCGATCTACAAAGCTGTCAGCGCGGTACAAATTGCTGCGGAATTGTCGCACGCGGGCGTGGATGCGGTTCCGGTCTTTTGGATGGCGACGGAAGACCACGATCTCGATGAGGTGCGCTCCTCTACTTGGTTCCAATCGGGCAAGTTGAAGCGGTTCGAACTCCCTGGAAATGGCGATGCCGGCCTGCCCGTGGGCAGGATTGTGTTGGGCACGCGCGTCCAGGAAATGGTCGAGGAAGCCGCGGCGATGTTGACCGCAGCCGGCGGGGAATTTGTCGCGGGAATTTTCCGCCAGAGCTTTGGCCCCCAGGAAACCTACGGAAGCGCGTTCGGCAAATTGTTCGCGCGATTGTTTGCGGAGCAGGGACTGATTTTGCTCGATCCGCTCGACGTGCGCTTGCACCGTGTCGCGGGAGAAGTTTTGCGAAAGGCAGCCGCCGAGCGCGACGAATTAACTGAAGCATTGCTCGCCCGCGGCAAGGAACTGGATAAGGCTGGTTTCGCGGCGCAAGTGAAAGTCACGGCGCGCAGCACCCTGCTTTTCAAGATTGGCAGCGGCATCCGCCAGCCGATTGGCTTCGCTGGCGGAAAATTCACTTCTGGTGAACAGAGCTGGACGAAAGAAGAATTGATCCGTGCGATCGAGGCCGAGCCGGCGAGTTTCAGTCCCAACGCGCTTCTCCGTCCCGTGTTGCAGGATTTTCTTTTGCCGACCGCGGCGTATGTCGCCGGGCCCGCGGAGATTGCCTATTTTGCGCAGGCCGAAGTGATTTACGAGAAACTGCTCGGCCGCATGCCCGTGATCTTGCCGCGCTCCGCCTTCACGATTCTGGATGCTAAAGCGGAAAAACTGCTGCGTCGCTACGGCCTAAAAGTCGAGGATGTCTGGCGCGGTTCGCAGGAACTTCGTCGCAAAATGGAAACCGCTAGCGTGTCCCCGGCCTTGGGGAAGAAGTTCGACGCTACCGTAAAAGAGTCCGGCGAGATGCTCCTGAAGTTGAAAAAGGACATTATGCGGCTTGATTCAACCTTGGGCGGCGCCGTTGAAACCGCACAGAAAAAGATTGCCTTTCAGCTTGAGAAGCTGAAGCGCAAAGCCGGCAATGCCCAGGCTTTGAAAGCCGGCCTGATCGCCGAGCATCAGGAATTCCTCGAATCGCTTCTCTATCCGCACAAGACGCTGCAATCCCGCGAGCTGTGCTTTCTGCCATTTCTCGCAAGCTGGGGCATGGGAGGCCTCAAAGAACTGCAGAAGCTCTCCGGTAGCGCGGACACGAAAGAGCATAAGATTCTGCGCATCCCGTAAGGATTATTATTCAGGTCCTCTGGCCGGATGCGGCGCCCATCCCACGATGCGTGCATTCAAGCAGGTTTGCAGGCGCTGCCAGCCAGGCTATCTATCTGCCGCGCAGGTTGCCGCGTCTGCGCCAATCGCGCGATGGCGAGCTCGCCACACCTGACGAGCATGTAGACAGCCACGACCACGATGGCGATAGCAACAAACGCCATGGCGAAGAGGACGAAGGCGGCAAGCAGTTCGCGGACAAAATAGAGTTGCGCGGCGACGATGAGCGCGAGAAATCCCCAAATCCAGTTGCGCCGGCGGTCCTTCGTGGTTGACGGCGCCTCAGTGCTCTCCGGTGAGGCGACGCTCGTCGCGTAAGCCAAATCGGCGGGTGCTGCGATCCTCGATGCCACTGCGTTGTTCGCTGCCACTGCGATGCTCGTTGCCACAACGGCCTCCGCTGTTTCTTGAAGGGCGGTCCCGGCCAGGGATGGGGGCCAGGCCCGCCCTTTTTTTTGGCTGACCCTTCGGATCAGCTTCGTGCTAGGTGACCATGTGCACTCTCCCGTAGTTGCGAAAAAGCGGCAATGCACGGCGGGTGAACCCTGGGTGGACAGCGGGTGAACTGCAGCAAACGGTCCCATGCAACATTGTAAGAACCTGCCCGCTCCAAATCGTGGCCATCGGCGATGATAGAATTTGTGCGGCGTTCGGCGGGTTCTAGAGGAGCGATGATGGAAACTTTGCGTGTAAAGACGGAGCGGCGGACGCAGCTCGTAGACATAACCAATTTGGTGGTGCGCGCAGTCGAGAAGGCCGGCGTGGGCTCCGGCGTCTGCTACGTCTATGTTCCTCACACCACCGCGGGTGTCATGATCAACGAACATTTCGATCCCGACGTAGCTAGCGATCTAGAAGGCGTGTTCGAACGCTTGGTGCCGCGCGTGGGTCCGTACCGGCACGCGGAAGGCAATTCCGATTCGCACGCCAAAGCAGTTCTGACGGGAACAAGCGCGATGATTTTTGTAGAAGACGGGAAAATGCTTTTGGGCCGCTGGCAAGGCGTGTTTTTCTGTGAATTTGACGGGCCGCGGGAAAGGAAACTATGGATAAAAATCATTCCCGATGGAAATTAAGCCTAGGTTGTTTCAGATTTCTCTAATCCGGCAGACACACAGAATGAATGGGGAGGATGTGCTAGAGTTTTGCTGATGACACGCTTAGGGATTTACATTCAGGTTCCGTTTTGCCAGACGAAATGCACCTATTGCAATTTCCATACGGGCGTGGTGTCCGCGGTCCGGTTTTCGCCCTACGCCCAGGCCGTCTGCAGCGAAATTCGCAACTACCGGCAGCTGTATCAAGCGGCCGGCGTCGAATTGCCCGCCGCTTTCGACGAAGCAGTAGTGGACACAGTTTATATCGGCGGAGGCACGCCGAGCTTGCTGGAGCCGCAGTTGTTGCAGCAGATAATGCAGGCGATTCAGGAGACGTTTGCCACTGAATGGATCGAAGTAACTCTCGAAGCTGATCCGGAAACCGTCGCCGAAGAGAAGGCGGCTGCCTGGATTAGCGCCGGGATTAGCCGCGTCAGCTTTGGATTGCAGTCGTTTTCGGACAAGGAACTCGTCGCGGCCGGGCGCGTGCACCGGCGCGCGGATATTTACCGCGCGGTGCCGATCTTGCGCGAGGCGGGCATTCGAAATATCAGCTTTGATTTAATCGCCGGCCTGCCCCATCAGACGCGCGAAAGTTGGCGCGAATCGCTCGAAGAATTGCGCCAGTTGCAGCCGGAGCATGTCTCCATTTATCTGCTGGAAGTGGATGAAGGCAGCCATCTTGGGAAGGAGTTGCTGAGCGGCGGAGCGCGCTATAGCGCGCCGGCGGTGCCGAGCGACGACGAGATGGCCGACAATTATGAATCGGCGTGCACGTTTTTGGAGACGGAAGGCTATCACCACTACGAAATCTCGAATTGGGCCAAGCCCGGATTCGAGTCGCGTCACAATTTGAAGTATTGGCGACGGGAACCGTATTTAGGTTTTGGGGCCGGTGCGCATTCCTTTTCCGGGACCCAGCGCTGGGCAAATGCACACAATGCGGCGGCGTATGTGTCTGCGATTGGCGCGGGAAAATTACCCGCCGAGCAGGTGGAAGCTGTGACTCGCGAAAGCGCCTTGGAGGAGGAGTTGTTCCTGGGGCTGCGCCAATTGGACGGCATTGATCTGCGAAAAATCGAGCGCGAATACGGGGTTGTGCTCGGAACGCGATTTAGCCCGCTTGAATCGGCTGGGTTGGTCGAACGAGATGGCGATGTCGTGCGGCTTGCTGCGGGACGATTGAGTGTTTCGAATGAGGTGTTTGTCGAGTTGATGAGGTGAGCGCGCTGCGCGGGTGGAACTCGGCGGGAGGTGAACCGCGAGTGGCGCGCAACAGGCACCGAGTTCGCCGAAAAAAGGAAAAGAGGAGCGTGACACGTGAGCGCAACGATTGCGAAAAGCGGAATGCGAAGTGATCCGGACAACGTGACCGGCCTGGAGAATATTGTTGACTTGCGCAGCGACACCGTCACGCGCCCCACCGCGGAAATGCGCCGGGCCATGGCCGAGGCCGAAGTCGGCGACAACGTGTACGGCGAAGATCCGACAGTGAACCGCCTCGAACATCGCGCCGCCGAAATATTCGGCAAAGAAGCCGCGCTCTTTGTGCCCAGCGGCTGCATGGGTAATTTGATTGGCATCAAAGTGTGGACGCATCACGGACATGAAGTGATCTGCGACGAAAAAAGCCACGTGAATATGTATGAGCTGGCATCCATGTCCGCCATCGCGGGCTGCATGCCACGCGTGGCACGCGGCGACGACGGAATCCTTTCCTGGAAAATGATCGAGGAAGTGATCCGCCCGAAAATTTATTACGACTCCCAGACAGCTCTGATTTGCCTCGAGAATACGCACAACATGGCTGGCGGTACGGTTTATCCGACGGCGCAGGTGGAGGAGATTTGCGGTCATGCCCACGCGGCTGGACTCAAAGTCCATCTGGATGGCGCGCGCATTTTCAATGCAGCGGCAGCGCTGGGCGATAACGTCGCCAGCATGGCCAGAAATGTGGATTCCGTAATGTTCTGTTTGTCGAAGGGCCTCGGAGCGCCGGTAGGCTCGCTGGTGGTCGGCTCCGCGCTATTTATCGAGAAGGCGCGGATTTACCGAAAAATGTTTGGCGGCGGAATGCGCCAAGCCGGTGTCCTCGCGGCTGCGGGACTGATCGCTCTGGAAAAATCGCCGTCGAGGTTGCACATCGATCACGAGAACGCGCGGCGGCTGGCCGAGGGAATCGCCTCGATGCCCGGCCTGAAAATCGAGCCTGCCAAGGTCCGGACAAACATCGTCATTTTCGATTGCGCCGCGACGGGCAAGACCGCGGTCGAACTCTGCGACTTGCTTCGCGATAAAAACGTTTGGGCGCTCGACACCGCAACGTATTCGGTCCGCTTCGTTACCCACTTCGACGTGGATCGAGCGGGCATCGATCGCGCGCTGGCTGCGCTAAAGGAGATTGTCGCGAAGCCGCAAACGGCCAGGGCGTGAGAAGAGAATTCAGTGGAATGGCGAAGTGAATTTGCGCCGCCGATTGATTATTGGGGTGTTTCGGATGTGACTGGAACGGTTGGCGCCCTGATGTTCTGTTTGTCGTCGACGGAAAAGAGCAAATACTGGCTGAAGCTGTGACGGCGGTGAAACCGCCGGCCGGAGATTGAGCAATACCAATCGGCGCTCTTCGGAAGCCAGAGTTGGAGAGACTTGTTGCGGAAACTCACCGGGCCGTATTCGATGAGCTGATGATCGCGCGAGAGCCGGATTTCCGGGGCCGGGTGCATGAGGTCGGATTCCATGGCAAGGATCTGAGAGTTCCCAACATCGATCCAGGCGCGCCCCTTAAGTCCGACCGCCACAAAGCGGTTTCCCACGTGGTAGGTGAGCATGTCGCTGGCGCGGTCGGCGCGCTGATCAAAGTGTACAACCCACGCGGCGTGGCCGTGCCAGGAGCCGCGGCCTTCGCATCGAAATTCATAGCGGGCCTGCAAATACGGGTGAAAGACTAGAGCCAGCGCGGGAAGTCCGACCGTTGCAATTTTTCCGGGAAAATCCTGTGTCGCTACCGAACCGCTGCGGTATTCCTGTACGTCCAGATCGCTAGTGCCAATCTTGTGGATTTCGACGAGGTAATTAAATTTCCGCGTCTCGTGGGAGGTTTGCAGTCCCATGGGGCTGACGTTGGAGTGCTCGATCTCTTCTGTGGCTGTGAAACGATCCACGTTCTGCACGAGTTCTTGGACGCGACTCCCGGTGGAGAGGAGGACTTGATTGAGCTGGCAGGCGGGGTTCGAGTCCAGTTCGAGTTTCTCCGCGTCCACGTCGGGTGGCGCCCAGTTGACTTCCGTGACGGGAGTGACGTCGGGGAGGGGAGGAAGGTCGGCGTCCGCAATTGTCGCGCCGCCACTCAATGCTCCGGGCCCCGAGGACGATGGGTCGGAACTCTTTCCCGCGATCTCGGCGCCGCCAGTGCTCCCTAAACC
Organism: uncultured Acidobacteriota bacterium; assembly: GCA_963715795.1. GTDB lineage: Bacteria > Acidobacteriota > Terriglobia > Acidiferrales > UBA7541 > Acidiferrum. The sequence goes on from OY970275.1 coordinate 1,198,207, forward strand.
CCGTTCGCGCAGGAGATCAACATATTTTTGTGCGACCGGCGCTTGCGGGCTGCTTGTTTCCTCCTGCAGAAATTGCTCAAGCGATGCGAGAGCCTGGGAATAATCGTGATCGAGAAACTGGGCTTCGCCAAGCGCGAGCAGTGCGGCCGTATGCTCCGGCGAGAGCTTCAGCGCTTTTTGCAGGTAGTCCGCGGCTTTCGACGGCTGCTTCTGCCGGATCAGGAGCAAGCCCATCAGATAATTCCCGTCGGCGAAGTTCGGGTCCAACGCAAGGGTGCGAGCAAGATGCCCCTGTGCTTCCTCGAGCCGGTTGAGTTGCAAAGCGCGAAGCGCTTTTTCGGCCTCCTTAACTGCCTTAGGCGAGGCAGAGACGGAGCCAATTTTTACTTTTGCGCCGGTCGTAACCGCGGGCACCAGGGAGACCACTAATGTTTGGTCTTCCCGTGTGCCGGATAGGAGAACTTGTTCTTGAATGGTGCGGTAGCCGGCCGCGGCAATTTCTACGGAGTACATGCCGACGGGCAGGTCCGTGAAGCGGGCGCGGCCACTCTGATCCGAGGTAGTGAACAGTTTCGTCTCGATTTCCCGGGTCAGAAGCGTAACCGTGGCGCCTTCGAAGAACGGTGCTCCTGTGGTGTCCTGGATTTGAATGGTAACCTGGCCCCTCGGGGCGTAGTCTTCCAGGCCGCGGGTGTCGCCAGCATGGGTATTGGCAGCGGACTGTGCGGCGGCGAATTGGGGAAGTTGGAGTAACGCAGTGGCGCAGAGTGCTAACCACAAGATATGGATGGAATACCGGCCCGCCAACACTCGCATGCACGCACCACTAAACGCAATCATAGCACTTCTTTCATTCGGAATTTTGTAAATACCCGGCAAGTTCAAGCGAACCAAGACAAAATTTTGCCGCCGGTTTTTGGGCAAAGAGCGCATTGCGCGCATCACGGCGCCGCCGGGAGGGTTGTTCCGTGAGGTGGTGTGCCCTGACCGCTTTGCGAAACACTGCCGAGAGATGGACTCGACCTGGCGGGCAAGGGTGTAAAATAATCCACAAGTGAAAATTTGGCTCGGTATAGGCCGGCCTAATAGCCGCGGCCGAGCTAAAACGCGGCACTTCGCAGTCAAAAAATTAGATCGTCGACGATCCAAGCGATCCGGAGAGCAGATGGACTTTACCTTCACGGAGGAGCAGCAGCAGTTGCGGCGTACCGTCCGCGAGTTTGTCCAAGGGGAAATTGCGCCGCACGTGATGGAATGGGACGAAGCGTCCCACTTTCCGCTGGAAATTATGCCAAAACTGGCGGACATGGGCCTCCTCGGCGTGATTTTCCCCGAAGAATACGGGGGCGCAGGCCTCGGCTACATCGAGTACGTCATCGCCATCGAAGAATTGGCGCGCGTCGACGGCTCGGTCGGCCTGATCGTTGCCGCGCACAATTCCCTCTGCAGCAATCACATCTTCAAATTCGGAACCGAAGCGCAAAAGAAAAAATATCTTACGCCTCTCGCGCAGGGCAAAAAGATTGGCGCCTGGTCGCTGACGGAGCCGGAAGCGGGCTCGGACGCGGGCGGCACACGCACCACCGCGCGACGCGACGGTAATTCCTGGGTCCTGAACGGCGCCAAAACGTTTACCACCAACGGCCACTATGCCGATTTTTGCGTCGCGATGGCCGTAACCGACAAAGAGAAAGGTTCCCACGGCATCAGCGCCTTCATCCTCGAAAAAGGGATGCCCGGCTTCAAGCCGGAAAAAAAGAAAACAAGCTGGGCATGCGCGCCAGCGACACCTCCGAAGTGATTTTCTCGGATTGCCGCGTTCCCGCGGAAAATCTGCTAGGGCCCGAAGGCGAGGGTTTTACCGGCAGCCTGAAAATTCTGGATGGCGGGCGGATTTCCATCGCCGCCCTGGCGCTGGGCATGGCCCAGGGCGCTCTCGAAGCCGCCGTGAACTACGCGAAGCAGCGCAAACAGTTTGGCCAGCCCATCAGCGAATTCCAAGCCATTCAGTTCAAGCTGGCGGACATGGCCACCGAAGTCGAAGCAGCGCGCCTGCTGGTTTACCAAGCCGCCTGGCTTGCCGATCGTAAAAACGTTCGTTTTACGCGCGAATCCAGCATGGCGAAACTGTTCGCCAGCGAGGTCGCCGTGCGCGTCGCGAATGAATGCGTGCAGGTCCATGGCGGCTACGGATTCATCAAGGATTATCCCGCCGAAAAATTCTATCGCGACGTGAAGCTCTGCACCATCGGCGAAGGCACCAGTGAAATCCAGAAGCTGGTCATCGCCCGCCAGTTGCTGGGCAAGAAGTGAGAGCTAGCAGAGAACGGATTCAACCCTAGGGTGCTCATTCGTCGTCAAAAGCGCACAAACTGCAGAGTACGTGAGCGAGTTTTTCCTCGAGATTCACGGAAGCCTGAATGGGTCCATCGAAAGAGCTGAACAGCCTCGAGCGCTCTAGGAATTTAGGAACTATCGCCGTCGAGCGGGAACGCCAGTGATTTCAATCTTTGAAGGTGTATTAGAGCCAATTTATGCTGTGCATTCTGAACCCAAACCGCGAGAACCGGAAATGGAGAACGAACTGGTTAGTGTCTGGTGATTTTCAGAAGACTCAGGGAAAAGTGATGACAGAGAAGCCGACGGAGCGAGCAGCCTCTGCCAGGCGATGGTCTGCGGTGATGAATGTTCTTTTCGAGGGACGCTGCAGGCACCACACGAAGCCGGCCGCGAGTTGTAGAGCATCGGCGGCGCTTAGCGAGTGTTTGCCCAGCGCATCAACTGCAAAGTCGCGGAGCTGGTCGCCGGGCAACACCTCTCTCCATCCGCTGCATAACAAGCGCAAGCGGGCAGCAGCACCCTGTTGGTCCCGGTCTGTTATTTGCTGATTGCGATGCAGGCGGCTGATTGCGCTTCGAATTTCGACAACGCTGGACCACCAGACAACAACCGAGAACCTTCTGTAATAGAGTTGAGCCTGCGGGCTGGTGCTCTGATTGGTGCACAACGGTACGAGCGCACTGGAATCCCAGAATGCGGGAATTTTTTTCACCGCTCTTCTCTGTCTGCTAGCAGAGCTTCCACAGCATCGTTTCCCGCTACAGTGCCTGTCGAAATCTTCAGAATCTGACTCAGGCTGACCTTGGCTTTCGGGAGGCGCATTTTACCGGCGGCGACCAACTTCAATTCTTCCTCGCTGGCGTCGTCGCCGGTGAAGGGAACAAGTTTGGCAATGGGCAGGCTGCGGTCGCGGATCACCACTTCTTCGCCGCTCTTGGCGAAGCGCAAATATTTGCTCAATTGGTTCTTTAGTTCGGCCACGTTTACTGTGCGCATGGAGCGATCCCTCGCTTATGGCTATTATAGCCATAAGCGGCCATCGATGGGAAGTATTACTGTTTTGGAGTTTTCTGAGCTGCGGTCATACAAGGCGCGATCTCATGCATTTTTGAATTGCCGTTCGCGGAAAATGGAGAAAATCAGGATAATAGGCGAATGTCGCGGGCGCCTTTCGGAGAGTCACTGAAAATCCAAGGAAAATATGACGCTGCCCGTTGAGAACTGGGCGGAGCAGGTGCGCGCCGGAGATGTTCGAGCGATTTCTCGCGCCATCACCGCGATCGAGAATCACCAGCCGGAAGCGGAATCGCTTCTCCAGCAGCTTTTCGCGCAAACCGGCCGCGCCTATCTCACCGGCGTCACGGGCGCTCCGGGAACCGGCAAGAGCACGCTCGTGGATCGCCTCGCCGCGTACTACCGAAAGCACGACGAGCAAGTGGGCGTGATTGCCGTCGACCCCACCAGCCCCTACACCGGCGGCGCGATTCTCGGCGACCGCATCCGCATGCAAAGCCACGCCAGCGATCGCGGCATGTTCATTCGCTCGATGGCCACGCGCGGCTTCATGGGCGGCCTCGCGCGCGCGACTGCCGAAGTAGCGCTGCTCCTCGACGCCGCCGGCAAGCAGGACGTTTTGATCGAGACCGTCGGTGTTGGCCAGGATGAGATCGACATCGTGCGCCTCGCGGATTGCGTTTTGGTAGTGATGGTTCCCGGCCTCGGCGACGACATTCAAAACATGAAAGCCGGTTTAATGGAAATCGGCGACATTTTCGTTCTGAATAAGTCGGACCGCGAAGGTGCCGACCGCCTCGAGCAACAACTTCTAGCGATGCTTTCGCTGGTGATGCCGCGCGATGGATGGCATCCCCCGGTGGTTCGAACAGTGGCGACAGAAAGCAAGGGAATCGAAGTACTGGCGGAAACGGTCGCAAAATTCCGCAAGCACTTCGAAGCAAGCGGCGAGCGCGAGCGAAAGCACGTGGAACATTGGAAGCGCCGGCTTTTAGGGCTGATCGAATCGCGGCTGGTCGAGCGTGTGTTGGGAGGCGCAGGCGGCGAAGCGAGACTCACGGAAATGGCGAAAGAAGTGGCGGCGCGCAAAAAAGATCCATTTACGGCAGTCAACGAATTGCTTTCGAAAAGTGGCGGCGCGACCTGAGGACGTCTGAGAATGCACTTTGGAGAAATCGAGGTTCGGCACATCCACGGCGGAATTTTCCGGCTCGACGGCGGCTCCATGTTTGGCGTCGTGCCGAAGACTCTGTGGGAGAAAAAGGTGCCCGCGGACGAGCGGAATCGCATTCCTCTGGCGGCCAACTCGCTCCTGGTCCGCGCAGGCGGAAAAAACATTTTAGTTGAGACCGGAAACGGCGCGAAGTGGGACGCAAAGCTTCGCCATATTTACAGCTTTGCGGAGGGCGATCCGTACGCGGATTCTTTATTGCGCGCTGGCGTAAAGCCGGAGGAGATCGACCTGGTCATCAATACACACCTGCATTTTGACCACGCGGGAGGCAATACGCGGTTGGTGGATGGCCGCGCGGTGCCGGCGTTCCCGAATGCGCAATATATCGTGCAGAGAGCGGAGTTGGACCACGCCATGCATCCCACGGAACGCGATCGCGCGAGTTATTACGCGCACGATTTTGTCCCCATCACGGAAGGGAACCAGTGGCACTTCGTCGATGGCGACACGGAAATATTGCCCGGAATTTCCGTCGTGAAAATTCCCGGCCACAATTTGCAGATCCAAGGCGTGCAAATCACCGGCGGCGGCAAAAAGCTGATGTTCGTGGCCGACCTCATCCCCACGCGCCATCATTTGCCCTTGCCCTGGATCATTGCGTACGATCTATACCCGCTGACGACCTTGGAAACGAAGCGCAAGTGGATCGCGGAATTTGTGCGCAACGGCTGGGTTGTGGCCTTCGGGCATGACCCGGATTTTCCAGCGGGCGCCTTGCACGAGCAGGACGGTAAAGTCGTTTGCGAACCCGTAGACCTGAATCGCTGATTACACGGAGAAATGAGAATGGCATCTGCCAAGTCCGGCAAGTCGAAGCGCGCGAACACGCTGGCCGAGATCGGAATCATCGGCGGCAGCGGCCTATATTCGATGAAGGGGCTGTCGAAGGCGCGCGAAGTCCGCATAAAAACCCCTTTTGGAGATCCTTCCGATGCCATCGTGCTGGGCACGCTGGAAGGGAAGCGCGTCGCGTTTCTCGCGCGGCATGGGCGCGGCCACCGGATCTTACCCGGCGAAATCAATTTTCGCGCCAACATTTATGCGATGAAGCTGCTCGGCGTCGAGCGCGTCATTTCCGTCAGCGCGGTCGGTTCCTTGATGGAGGAGTTGCGCCCCGGCGAATTTCTGGTCCCCGACCAGTTCGTCGACCGCACCAAGAATCGCGTCTCGACCTTTTTCGGCGAAGGCCTGGTAGCGCACGTGGGCTTCGATAAACCGACCTGCGCGCAGATGTCAGCCGTCCTCTCCGATGCCAGCGTGCATTGCGGAGTGATGGTGCATCGCCGCGGCACTTACGTTTGTATCGAAGGCCCGCAATTTTCGACCTTGGCGGAAGCCAATATGCACCGCCAACTGCGCTTCGAAGTGATTGGCATGACCAACGTCACGGAAGCGAAGCTCGCGCGGGAAGCCGAACTTTGCTACGCGACAATCGCCATGATCACCGATTTTGACTGCTGGCATCCCGAGCACGAATCGGTAACCGCCGCGCAGATCATCGCTACGCTTGTGCAGAACGCCGAGAACGCCCAGCGCGTCCTGCGCGAAGCGGTGCGCGCGATGCCCGAAGAGCGCCATTGCAAATGCGGTGCGGCGCTGCAACATGCGCTGGTAACGGATATGAAGCTGGTGCCCAAGGCCACGAAGAAAAAACTCGAAGCCATCATTGGAAAATACATTTCCTAGGAGAAGCCTGTGTCCTTACTTGTCGTGGGTTCCGTGGCGTTTGATGCGCTGGAAAGCCCTTACGGGAAAGTAGATCGCACGATTGGAGGCGCGGCCACGTATTTCGCCGTGGCCGCCAGTTTTTTCGCGCCGGTAAGTCTCGTAGCCATCGTCGGCGAGGATTTCACGGCCAAGGACGAACAGATTTTTCGCGGCCGGCACATCGATACGGAAGGACTCGAACGGGCTCCCGGCAAATCTTTTTTCTGGGCGGGACGCTACTCCGAAAATCTCAACGAACGCGTGACTCTCGCCACGGATCTAAACGTCTTCGCGGGATTCAAGCCCAAGCTCCCCGAAAAATACAAAACGTCAAAATACGTTTTCCTGGCCAACATCGCGCCGGATTTGCAGCGCGACGTGCTGCACCAGGTAAAGGGCCGCCCGAAATTGGCCGCGCTGGACACCATGAATTACTGGATCGAGCGCACCAACAGCGAATTGCGCGAAACGCTGCGCCACGTGGACATCCTCATGATCAACGATTTCGAAACGCGCCAGCTTTCCAATGAACACAACCTCTTGCGCGCTGCGAAGCACATCTTCAAAATGGGGCCTTCGACCCTCGTCGTAAAGCGCGGCGAGTACGGTGCCATGATGGTGGACAAGCGCGGTGTCTTCTGCGTCCCCGCGTTTCCGCTCGAAGAGCCGCACGACCCGACCGGCGCAGGTGACAGCTTCGCCGGCGGCTTTATGGGCTATTTGGCCGGAGCCAAGGATTTGAGCGACGCCACGCTCCGCAGGGCTATGGTGTTCGGCTCCGTTCTCGGAAGTTTTACCGTCGAGCGATTTGGATTGGACCGCCTTCGCGTCCTGAAACGGAGCGAGATACACGCCAGGGCACGGCACTTCGCGAAATTGACCCAATTCAAATTGTAGTGTGTAAAATCCTGCGATACCTTTTGTAATGTAAAAAGATGCCCGGCGCCCGAAGGCGCTTGTGGGCGCGGCGTCAACCCAGTGGCCGGTTCGATCATTGGAAGCGAACATGAATCGGGTGAACAAGGCAGCGAAAAAAACTCGGTCGACTGAGGGAAAATCCAGGTGCCAAAACCAAGCGCATTGAATTCGCGAAGCACAATAATGCCGTTTGCGCCGGCGTCTCCGGCGGAGTTCGCAAAAGTCGTGGCGGGCTCCGAGGAGTTGCGCAATCTGGGCTTTCAAGTGGCGGATGCCACGCCGCTTTCGGCGGAGGGTTATTTTGCGGGCCCAACCGCCGGCAGGCGAGATGAGTTTTTGGCCGCGCTCGAGCGCAAAGATATTGATGCGCTGGTGGCCATACGCGGCGGCTACGGCTCTAACTATTTACTGGATACGCTGGAAATACCGCATCCCGATGCGGCGAAAGTGATTTTGGGTTTCAGCGATTTAACCTCTTTGCAAGCGTACTTGTGGAAGCGCTATGGGTGGATCGGATTCTACGGCCCCATGCTGGCTGCGGGCCTGGCCTCCGGCGCTGGGATTGCCAAGGGTTACGACCGGGAATCGCTGCTGGCCGCGGTCGGGAAAACGGATGGCGGCTGGACGTTGAAGCTGCACGCCGGAGCTCTCGTCGCCGGAGAGGCCCAAGGACGAATTTTGGGCGGCTGTCTGACGCTGGTGGAAACAACGCTCGGCACGCCGTGGGAGCTCGATACGCGCGGCTCGATTTTCTTGCTCGAGGATCGCGGGATGAAGCCGTGGCAAGTGGATCGCTCGCTGATGCATTTGAAACAAGCCGGAAAATTTAACGAGGTTCGCGGAATTCTGCTGGGAGAATTTCCGGAGTGCGATGCGCCGGGGGCCGGCAGCGCTACGGTGCGCGATGTGTGCGCGAGAATATTCGGAGGGCTCGGAGTTCCGGTCGTTTTTGGCGCGGCGGTGGGACATACGCCTCGGCCGATGCTGACCGTGCCGCTCGGTGTTGCGGCGCGTTTGAAGTCGCAAGGCGAAGGCGAGCTGGAAATTCTGGAGCCGGCGGTTGTGGCATGAATGAAACGAAGCACGTTCACGTAATTGGAATTGGCGGGTCGGCGATGGCGCCGCTCGCGGGAATGCTGCGCGAGCACGGCTATCGCGTGACGGGCTCGGATTCGGGAGTGTACCCGCCGGCTTCCACGCTGCTCGAATCGCTGGGCATTCCGTTTTTTCACACCTTCGATGCCGCCCACCTCGAACCGTCCCCGGATTTGGTGATCGTGGGAAATATCATCGCGCGTGGCAATCCGGAGCTTGAAGAAGTCCTGGACCGCAAGATTCCATACCGCTCGATGCCGGAAATCCTCGAAGAAGTGTTTTTGCCCCGCCGTCATTCGATTGTGGTCAGCGGCACGCACGGCAAAACAACGACAACGGCAATGCTGGCTTGGATTTTCCATACTGCAGGCAAGCGTCCGAACTTTCTCGTGGGCGGGGTCGCCGAGAATTTCGGCAAGAGTTACGGACTGGAAGGCGGCGAGGAATTTATTCTGGAAGGGGATGAATACGAGACCGCATTTTGGGACCGCGGCCCGAAGTTCTTTCATTACCATCCCGATGATTTGATTATCACCTCGCTCGAGTACGACCACGCCGACATTTACCGGGATTTTGAAACGTATGAGCTGGCGTTCCGGCGATTGGTGAATCTGGTGCCGCGGCGCGGACGCGTGGTGATTTGGGGAGATACCGAGCAGTCGGGACCGGCGTTGCGGCGAGCCGCGGAGAAAGCGTTTTGCCCGGTCGAGACGTACGGATTTTCTGCGGGCAATGATTGGGTGGCGAGCGAACTCACCGTTGATGGCGGCGGGATGCGATTTCGCGTCGCGCATCAAGGAGAATTGTTTGGTGATTTCATGCTTGCAGCCAGCGGACGCCACAACGTATTGAACGCATTGGCGGCGATGGCCGTGGCGCATGGCCGGGGAATCAGCGCCGAAGATTTGAAGAAGGCGCTCGCGACATTCCGCAGCGTTAAGCGCCGCATGGACGTGAAAGGGGAAGTGCGGGGAGTGCTGGTGGTAGACGATTTCGCGCACCACCCCACGGCGGTGCGCGCGACGATTGAAGCGGCGCGGGCGCGCTGGCCGGGACGGCGCATGTGGGCGATCCTCGAGCCGCGGTCGAACTCCATGCGGCGCCGCGTGTTTCAAGAAACGCTTCCACAAGCGTTGGCTCTGGCGGATCGCGTGGTTTTGGGCGGCGTTTTTCGGGCGCAACAGCTCGGCGACGAGAATCGCCTCGAGCCGGAAGCCGTGGCGGAGAGCGTGCGCGAGCTGGGAAAAGACGCGCGTGTATTTTCCAGCGCGGAGCTGATTGCCGAACATCTTTCGGCGGAAGCAAAAACGGGAGACTTGCTGTTGGTGATGTCCAACGGAAGCTTTGACGGGCTTTGCGACAAGTTGCTGCAAAAACTTGCCGAAGGGAAACCGCAGTCGGCGGAGGCCGTGCGACCGTGAAGCGGCGATTCGCTCTGGCGGCCTGCGTCAGTTCGCTTGTTTTGTTTTTTTTCTGCATTCCTTCCGCGTTCGCCGGCGGTGAGCCCGGCAACGCTCCAATCCTCTACGAAATTTCGCTCGATCATCCCGAACAGCACTTGTTTCACGTGACCATGAAGGTTCCCGACGTCTCGGGCGAACTTACAGTGGAGATGCCTGCATGGAATGCGCTGTATCAGGTCCGTGACTTCAGCAGTCATGTGCAAGAGGTGGATGCTTTCGTGGGAGCGGAAAAGGTTCCCATCGAAAAAGTGGATAAGCAGACCTGGAAGATTCAAGGAAGCGGCACGGTCCGGATCGAGTACGCGACGTATTGGGATGAACCGGGACCTTTCGCCTCGCAATTGAATGGCGTGCACGCCTTCATCAATCCGGCCATGGTTCTCTTGTATGTTCCGGGAAGAACGGAAGCGAAAGCCGTGCTTTCCATCGCCAATTTCCCGAACGATTGGCAGGAAGCGAGCGCGTTGAAGATGGCATGCGAGCCAGCGCTCGGCAAGCCGTATTGCACCTCCGAAAAATCGACGTACAACGCCATCGTGGATACGCCGGTGGAAGTGGGCGGCTTCAAGGAGTTCAGTTTGCCCGGCGTGTCGGCGGATATTCGCGTCGTTGTACATGGAGAGGATTGGAGCCAAAAAGAAATCGAAAGCGAGCTGAGCCGCATCTGCAATTACGAAGTGAAAATGATGGGCGGCGCGCCGTTCGAGCACTACACGTTTATCCTGCACATCGGGAAGGACGCGGGCGGAGGAGGAATGGAGCACGCCAATTCGACGGCGATCGGGATTCCTTCGGACGATTATCTCGCGGGAGTTGCGGCGCACGAATTTTTTCATTTGTGGAACGTGAAACGAATCCGGCCAGCTTCGCTTTGGCCGGTGGACTTCTCGAAGGAGCAGTACACTCGGGCGCTGTGGTTCGCGGAAGGCGTGACGAGCACCTACGGGGCGTATACCTTGGTGCGAACCGGCATTTGGAGCAAGGACCGGTTTTACAACGACCTGGGAGAGCAAATCACCGATTTGGAATCGCGGCCGGCGAACCGCTGGCAAAGCGCGGAGCAATCGAGCCTGGACGCCTGGCTCGAAAAATATCCCATGTACAACGGGCCGAACTTCAGCGTCTCATATTACAACAAGGGACAAATTTTGGGAGACTTGCTGGATATCTTGATTCGCGACCGCACCGATAATGAAAAAAGTCTGGACAACGTGCTGCGCGGGATGAACGAAGATTTCGCGAAGCAAGGCAAGCCGTACCGGGACAGCCTCGATATTCGCCTGGAAGCGGAAAAAGTGGCGGGCGGATCGTTCGAGGAATTTTTCCGGGACTACGTGGCAGGGACAAAGCCGCTTCCTTATGCGCAAATCCTCGCGCGGGCGGGGCTGACGCTGCAGATGACGGATCACTCGAGAGCGATCCTGGGATTTTCCGCGGGGCGAGGATCGGATGGGACGATAACGGTGCGTTCGGTGGATGCCGGCACTCCAGCGGAACAAGCGGGGTTGCAGCCTGGCGATGCGATATTGAGTTGGGATGGCGGAGACGTGCCGCGTTTCCTGGGGAGATGGGTGCGGGAGCGGCCGGCGGGCGAGCCCGTAAAATTGCGAATCCGGCGTGACGAAAAAGAGCAGACATTGTCTTTCAAGCTTGGCGAAGAAAAAGAAACGCTTTATCAAATACAAGAGGACGCCCAAGCCGGAGAGAGGGCGCGGCGGATTCGCGACGGACTGCTCCACGGAGTCACGCAGACGGTAGCCGTGCACTGAGCGCGGGCGAATCACCAAAAAACAGATGCGGTGAATTCCATCCGGGCAACCCTCCGCCGCTATTCCTCATCAGAGTGCATGCGAGGATTTATGCGGGTCGTTTGGCCGTGAAAAGGACTCTCGCACGGCCCCTGAGAAAGAAGTGTAGAAGCATCCCGCCAGCCCAACCTTAGCTCTAGTATCGAGTTGTCTGTCGAAGCCGATTTTCATTCTTCTGCAAGGATTCCTTTGTGCGGAAAATAGACTGTACAGCGGCGATTCGCCGAGTGGGAGCGCACACTATGAAGCCGATGGTCCTCTTTGGCATGCTCGCCATGTTTGCTTTTCCGTTTACGGTGTCAGCCTCCCTGGGAGGAGACGCCGCCTCCGTGCAGAACGACGTGGCGAAAATGCAAGCCACGTTGCGCACGAGCAGCAGCGATTCATACACGATGCATGAAATCCAGGCGCCGACGGGCGCCGCCGTGAAGGAATATGTATCGCCGGCCGGAAAAGTCTTTGCGGTGACCTGGAAGGGGCCTTTTCCTCCGGACCTGCGGCAACTCCTGGGCGCCTACTATGATCAATACGTACAGGCGGTGCAGGCGCAACGCGCCCAACGGCATGGCCACGGCCCCCTGCTGATTCAGGAGCCTGGATTCGTGGTGCAGGCGTCCGGGCACATGAGGTTCTTCGCAGGTAAAGCGTATGTGCCGCAGATGGTGCCCGCCGGAGTGCGCGCCGAGGACCTGCAATGAGACGAACGAGGCTGCGGAATTTCCTTTTCGTAAGTGCGTTGTGCGCGTTGGCGACCACTGCTGGGTGTTCGGGAAGCGGCACGGGAACCAGCATTACGAGCGGTGGCGGCGGCACAACGACCGCGAACACACAGACTATTACGGTGAATACGGGCCCCACGCAGAATTATGTGGACGGCGCCTTCACCAGCGTGACGGTTTGTGTTCCGGGAAGCACGACGAGTTGCCAAACCATCGACGGCATCCTGGTCGATACCGGGTCTTGGGGATTGCGGATTATGGCTTCGGCGCTCACCGGGGTCACTCTTCCGCAACAGAACGGCGCGGGTGGGGAGCCGGTCGTCGAATGCCTTCCGTTTATTGATGGGGTCACCTGGGGACCGGTACAAACGGCGGACGTACAAATCGCCGGAGAAGTAGCTAAATCGCTGCCGATTCAAGTGATTGGCAGCACGAGTTTCTCGACTGTACCCAATGGATGCACGAGCTATGGGGTTCCGGAAGATACTGTCGACAGTTTCGGCGCTAACGGCGTTTTGGGAATCGGGAATTTCGTGGCCGACTGCGACGTGGCCTGCACGCAGGCCGGCGCAAATAATCCCGGTCTTTATTACGTGTGCTCGGGCCAGAACTGCACGGTCACGACAGAAAGCCTTGCCGATCAGGTGCAGAATCCGGTGGCCTCGTTTGCCGCGGATAATAATGGGGTGGTGATCGATTTTCCGGCCGTTACTGGAGCGGAGACGAGCGTCACCGGGTCGCTCGTTTTCGGAATCGGCACGCAGTCGGATAACGCGCTAGGAAGCGCGACGGTTTACGCGGTCGATAGCGAGATCGGGAATTTCACCACCGTTTATAATAACGTGACGTACTCTGACGACAGTTTTCTGGACACTGGGTCGAATGGCATCTACTTCCTGGACTCGGCTACGACGCAACTGCCGCTTTGCAGCGGCCTCAATAATTTTTTGTATTGCCCAACTAGCACGCAGAATCTCACCGCAACCAACATAGGATTCGGGAATGGGGCGACCGGCACGGTGAATTTCGTCGTGGGGAACGGCGATACGTTGACGGCGAACGTGAATGACGCGGCAGTGAACGGATTGGCCGGACCGTATTCGGGAATGTTCGATTGGGGGCTGCCCTTCTTCTTTGGCCGGAAGGTCTTTACGGCCATTGCAGGAGCGAATACGCCGGGCGGCCAGGGGCCTTACGTAGCCTATTGAGTCGGCCGGCACGCTTAGCCTGGCAGGGAACGGGCGTGCGCTGTCTACGAGGCACTTTGCCCAGCGGTAACTTTTGAGGCTTTGCCCGGCGGAGACTTCTGATCAGAGCGCAAATCGGGCAGAGCGCGTGCCAGAAACCTAGTTAACAATAACTACCCCCCCCCCGTTTTTTTGTAAGTGTTCATTTTACACGAGTTAAGTCCCCACAAAACTTGCTGCAAACCCTTTAGAATGAGCAGTTGCGGCCCTTTTTTGTAAGTGCTGATTCTAAATGGGTTACGATCATGCTGCGATTGGCCAGCTTGGGAAGCTCAACAGACTGTCTGCCGGTCGCCTTGGCCTATGGCTACCGCCCGAAATGCGCACCGGATGATTGCTGCCGCTTGGAGTGACGGCTAAGACCAAGCCTGTGCTACCAAAACAGAAAAGCCAGCCTGATGGCTGGCGTGACGGGCAAAAGGCGTATTATTGCCCGATTGGTATTATCAGGAATGAGTTATCGGATGTCAAGGGAAATGATGCGCCGGTAGTGCGTCGTCAGTTTCCGATTATGCGACAAATCAAGCACTGCGTGAAAACTAAGCAGGCGATTCAGACCGCGTGGCGGACAGATCTGCCACGAGCAAAACCAAAAAGAACGTTCCACCGAGCAGGTCCACCCACACATCCCAATCGTCGACGATACTACTTGGTGTCCCCATCGTGCTTGGATGGATTGGGTCGCAGGCGATGGGGATTGAGCTGCAGGCCCCGTATTCGGCAACGAAATCATGGGCATCAGGCTAGCAACTGAAGTCGAAGATTTGGTTTCGATTTGTATAAGCTCGACCAGCTACTGAATAGCCGTGCTCCCTATCAGGGCAGTAGCGGATTTTCTTAGGACGCCACGAGAAGCTCGTTGTTGAAACACTGGCGGATTGAAAGACAGCGTGCGTGACTGGCCACCGAGAAATCTCCCGGTACTTTTCCTTTGCTCTGCTTTCCAACGGAACCGCTCGAAAACAGTAGAAAACCATGAGCAGCAGAGCCAGGCTTCGTGCCATTTGAGCGCAAAGACCGCGGCAGAGAAGCGGGTCCACTTCCGAGAGGCACGAAAAGCTGTGTTTACACGTTAATCGTTTTTCTTCCGGAGCCAGCCTGAGCGGCAAGGCGGTATCGTGACAAGCAGACCGATGTGATACATGAGTGTGCACAACGGAACAGACACGAATGTTCGCCGCGTCTAGCATCCCGCTGAGGTGTTCACATGCAACCTCAACCGCAGAAAAAACTCGCCCATGCAGACAGAATCTTGGGGTCTATCGTTCTGTATCGCCCGGCGGCGAAAACTCAGTTCAAAACCCCAAAAGCACCCCTCCGTGCGGAGCCATGGTCGAACAAGGTCTTCGGGGTTCCGCTACTTCTACGGACACTGGGTCGCCTCGTTTTTGTCTGTCGTCATCGGCATAAAGGTCCTCCGGTAACACTGCGCGAGCCTATCCCATCCAACCTTTCCGGATGCAAGCCTGCCGGTTGGCGAGGAAGCTACATCACTTGTTTGGATTGCGGTCAAAAATTCGCTTACAACCACAAGACCGGACGCTTGGTAGATTTCTGGGGCGTCCATGACGCAGAAGCACTGGCACGTGTTCGCCGGAGACTTGAGGGGTTCTTTTCGCCTCTCCGAGGTCTCGCTGCAAGAGTCGATGGTGTTCCGCGCCTGATCGTGGAAGAAGCGGCTTCCGAACTTGGAAGGAACAAGGAGTACGCCGCACAACGCCCGGCCGCCGGCAGCGCCAAGGTGGAAAAACACAAAGCGCGCGCGTTGGACTTGATCGCAGGTTCTTCTGGCCCTACGGATCCCCGCATCACAGAAAGGAAGCCGAATCCGGTGACCGTTTTAAGTGCTCCTCCGCTTTCTTTCTTAGGCTCGAGAACTGAGAACGCACCGTCATCAACGACGCCCAGCAGCCGAATTCCCTCCGCGAAGAAACGAGCACTCATACTTGAAGCCATGAAGCAAATTCACGTCCATTCTCGACTAACGTCGATTCACGCGCTTCTTCTTTCGTGGAAACGGGGAAGCCTCCTCTGGGTAAATTGCTTCTTGCTCTCGATTTCTTTGGCAAAATGGCGCCGCGTGTTCTTTGCCGTTCTTCGAAAAGTTGGCCAAGCGGCCTTTGCGACCCGGCCATCTCTGCGGCGTTGCTGGTTTGATTTCAAACGCGATTGGAGTGCCATGATCGACGCTGTGGCGTTGACGAAGATGAAAAGCTCCTTTGTCCGCCGGCTGCACCAGCCTATTCGTAGAGATTCGTAACGACTTATGCCTGATGATGCGCTAATCGGAAAAGTGAAAATCGACCCGATCCTCAGTATCCACTGAGATTACTTACCAAGCGCTTGAGCCAAATCGTGATAAATTCTCGCTTCAAGATGAAAGGCTAGCGCTTGATGAGGCCACCAATGTTGACTTCAATTTTTGCTCGCATTTGTCAGTTTAGAAGCCGCATTGTATGCCACTGCCGTGCGGCAACCCTGCCGCACAAACGGAACGCAGAGACCATCCGAAACGGCCCCAGCTCATGCTCCGAAGCCCAATCACACCTTCAGCAAAATCGTCCCCTTACTACTTCAGAAAACTTCAGTCCCCCTAAGACTCCCGGAATATGTTCCCTATAGCCACGACAAAGAAGCCAAGCTCTACAGCATCCTCAAAGTAGCGGAGCCGGGGCGTTATTTCGATTGAGTTAGCATGGCTCCAAGACTGTGAGGGCGGCAACGCCTGCCACGTGGGATATCTCGGTGCAAGCAAGACTCCGTTTCCATCCGGGCATAAGCGCCAAGTTCCTGTGTCCCTCACCGGAGGCATTAAAGGGTTATTCGCAGGTTTCGACTGCGGCGCGCATTGCGATGATGCTTCCCTTGATTGGAAGGAAGGAGACTATTACTACGGCATTTCCCTAAAGGCCGCCGATAAAAACACGCTCGTCCGCATGGCAGACTCGGCGATAGAAAGTGCCGCACACGGGAACCTGTAGAAAAGACTCATTGCCGACTACCTGCGTGAGTCCTGCTAAACGGGGTTACCGGAAACTGACTGCCGATGCCCCAGGGAAATCGTGAGTCACCGATTTTAGGGCTTCTAGAGGATCGGTACTCCCGTAAGGCTTCAGATTCTTCACCGTGGTCGAGTGAGCAGTTGCGAGAAGCAAGCCTTTCGGTGATTTGCCGCAAGACTCAGTTGAGTCTTCAACCCTATTTCCAAGCGCTAAGAATCATTACAGTTTTCCGGCTTCGCCGGTGGCAAAGCGGTTGTGTGGATGGCGATGGGGGCGTACGATGCGCGGGGCGACGGTGCCGGCGGAAAGTCCGAGAGCTGCTTGGGGCTTCACGGGTCCGCGAGTTTGCGAGAACACTTCGAGGCGTGAATTGCTGCGGTGCTTGGGGAGGGGAATGATGAGCGCAGGATCAGAGATTGATCGGCGAACGTTTATGAAGGTGGGCGGGGGAGCGCTGGCGGTGGGACTGGCGCCGGCGATTGCGACGGAAAGAAGCGTGGTGGACGCGAGAACCGCGCTTGAGGCTGCGGAGAGCGGCGCGGAGCAAGAAGCGCCATATCCCGTCAAGTGGTACCCGTTCACGGGGCATCCGGACTCGGACACCTGCTGGGCGCTCTCGGTGGGGCCGGACGGGCGGATTTATGCGGCGGCGTGCGCGGAGAGCGTGCCGGGCGGAGTGGTGGTGCCGACGCGCTACAACGAAGAGCGCGACGATCTTGACTACCTGTTCAATTTGGCGGAAAAGGTGGACGATCCGGGCGATTCCGGGCGTGCCACGCAGTGCAAAATCCACTACAGCTTTGCGCCTTCGATGCATGACGGCGTGTTGTACATGGCGACGCATCTTTCCGGGCCGCCTATCGATTTGCCGGTTTATTCGCCGTGGTATTCCTGGCATGACGCGAAGCGTTGCTTTCGCGGCTCGGCGCTGCTGGCGTTCGACACGCGCAAAGACGAGGTGCTTTGGTGGGACACGATGATCCCGAAGGAAGGCTGCCGCTGCCTACTGCACGATGAGGAACGCGGACTGCTCTACGCGATGAGCTATCCGCGGGATCATTTCATCATCTACGACCTGCGCACGCGGAAGCGGCGCGACATTGGGCGGATCAGTTCGATCAATCCGCAAGCGCTTTTTCTGGACAAGCAGCACCGCGTTTGGACCAGCAGCGACTACGGCCGGCTAGTGCGCTACACACCGGAGACGGACCGGTTGGAAATCTCTCCCGGACTGCTGGCGCACGATCTGAATTATCAGACGGGCTGGCACAGCGTGTTTTATGACATCGCGCCGGCGCCGGACCGCGAATGCGTTTACGCCTCGACGTGGTGCCCGAATCCGCGGCTGATGCGCATCTGGCCGAACGAGGGAGAATGGCCGCGCGTTGAAGACCTTGGTCCGGCGACGCAGCCGCGGGACACGCACTTTCCGATCGATATGTACAAAGACCACTGCGGAGGGCTGACGTTCGGTGGCGACGGCAAGTTGTACTACGTGGCTTCGCGCTGGCGCGACGCGAAATATAATCCGACTCCTCCCTCGAGGAAAGAAAATGAAGGCGTGGTGTGGCGGCTTGATCCGGAGACGCTCAAAAGAGAAGAGGTGACGCGGCTGGAGCATCCCACGGGGCTGGCGCACTACGTTTCGCGAGGAGCGGTGGACCATAACGGGGACCTTTACTTCGGCCATGTGGGAAACCGGCCGTCGGGGATTTTCAAAGTGTCGATGCCGGCCAACCGGAAGAGAAAAAATGCGCACCTTCCGATCCGGATGTGGGGGTAATGATGAGCGCGACGCAAACGAAACTGAGATTCGATCCTGATTCGCCGGAGATCAAAGCTTACCTGAACGAGCTGGCGCATCAATTTGTGCGCGAGGGGACGATGGTGGCGTTTCCCATGTGCTTGCCGGGCATGAGTACGCCGATTACGCACGAAGAAAGCCGCATCACCGCGCTGGACATCAACGCGGATGGACACGTCTATGGAGGGACGAGCGGACGGCAGGCGCATCTTTTTGGAGCGGCGTTTCACGGGCTGACCGGAATTGTGCTGGATGCGGGGACGATCCCCGGGTCGACGAGCACGGAATCGGTTTGTTGTGGGACTACCAGGCAGATCGCCTTTGTGAATGGAGAGCGCGGCGGCCGAGCCGTGGAGGTGCCGAAGATAAGGCTGGCGGAGGACTGGATTCAGGAGTGGGGGCTGGAGCCACCGGTTCTCAAAGATTTGGGAGAGTGTGTTGCGGGAGAGCCGGTGGTACACGCCATTTCTGTTTCGCCGGGGAAGACGATTGCGATCGTCGGAGTGACGACGCGGCATTTGTTTACCATGGACGGGGAATCGGAGCGGATCACCGTTGTGGGAGAGGTGCCGGGGCGCGGCCACCTGGCGTTGGGCCGCGATGGCGTGTATGGACAGGACGAAGGCTCGCAACTGTGGAGATTCGA
Organism: uncultured Acidobacteriota bacterium; assembly: GCA_963715795.1. Classification (GTDB taxonomy): domain Bacteria; phylum Acidobacteriota; class Terriglobia; order Acidiferrales; family UBA7541; genus Acidiferrum. Next base: position 1,217,204 of record OY970275.1, read on the forward strand.
TTTGGCGAAGGGGCGCATCGAACGCGGCGCTGTTCGGTTGCCGGACGGTGAGTGGAGCGGACCGCTGCGATGGGCGCGCGAGCGGCAGAGCGGTGCGCTGTTTACGGCGGACGCGGAAGGGCGGCTGTTTTCGTTTGACGAGAAGAGCGGCTTTCGGGCGATTGGCCGGGCGCATCTTGCGCCTGTCGGGCCCATGGCGGCGACGGCGGACGGCAGGCTGTTCGGCGTTTGCGGAGAGGGAATCGCAAATATGTTCTGCTGTGATACGGTTTCGGGCCAGGTGACGAATCTGGGGGTGGCGGCTTCGATTCTCGAACAGCGGCGGTACGGCTATCAGTTTGGCGATGCGGTGACCGGTGTGGATGGCGAAATTGTGTTTGGAGAGAACGATAACGGCGGGCATCTGTGGCTGTACTTTCCCAAAATTCGGGGCGGCGGCGCCGGAAGCGTGGTGATGACATACTAGGGCGCGCGGAAGTTTCTACTGGCGGAGGAGAAACTTTCGCCCGCAGGTGCAAAGAAGTTGTGGCCGGCCAGCGCGGGTTAGGCTTGACTGGCGTGGCGGGATTCGAGAGAGTTCTGCGTACTGCATGCTGCGGACGCTTTTCATCGTGGTGTTCCTTTCGCTGTACATCCTGATACTCGGGCCACCTCTGCTGCTCTACACGTTGGTCACACGGCATGTGGACCCGCTCTATTGGGCGGGCGTCCGGGGAGTGATGTTTTTTGTGAGGGCGGTGGGAGTGAAGGTCAGGGTGAAAGGGAAGGAAAAAATTCCGGAGGGAGTCTGCTTGTTCGTGGCGAATCACACGAGTTCGGCCGATGCGCCGGCCGTGGTGGGAGCGATTCCGAGGCGGATCGCGGTGCTGCTGAAAGAGTCCTTGTTCAAGTGGCCGATTGTGGGACAGGCGTTTACGCTGGCGCATTTTATTCCAGTGAAACGCGAAGCGCGGGAGGCGGCGATTGCGAGCGTGGACCGTGCGGCCGAGGCCATGAGGGCGGGGCAATCGTTCTTGATTTATCCGGAAGGGACGCGGAGCGCCGACGGGCGGCTGCAGGAATTTAAAAAGGGAGCGGTCGTGCTGGGAATCAAGGCGGGAGTGCCGATTGTTCCGGTGCTTTGTTCGGGCGCGCATCGCGTGATGGCCAAACGCTCGATGGTGATTCGCCCGGGAGAAATTGTGGTGGAGTTTCTGGAGCCGATCGATGCTGCTAAATATACGCTGGAAGAACGCGACGCGTTGCGGCAGCGAGTGCACGACGCGATGGCGGCGGGGTTGCCAGCGGATCAACGGCCCATCGGGTTTCCCGGGGCGGCGTGAACGTCAGCGAGAGCAGAGTAAGCGTCAGCGATCCAAGCGTCAGCGATAACTGGAGTTGCGCGGATGGCCGCCGAGGCGTTCAAGTTCAGCCTCGAGTTCGCGGACGCGCTTTTGAAGCTCCGGCAAGCGGTTGAGGGCGGCGACGGTTTTGAGCCACTGGCGATTGTCAACGGCGGGATATCCAGAAAACATCGAGCGGGGCGGGACGTCGCTGGGGATGCCGCTTTTTGCGGTGATGACGGAGCCGTCCCCGATGGAGAGATGGCCGGCGGTCCCGACCTGTCCGGCGAGGATGCAGCCATCGCCGACTTTGGTGGAACCGGCGAGGCCCACCTGGCCGCAGAGCATGGTGTTGACGCCGACGCGGGAGGCGTGGCCGACGATGACGAGGTCGTCGAGCTTGGTGCCGCGGCCGATGCGGGTTTCGCCGACGGTGGCGCGGTCGACGCAGGCGTTGGCTTGGACTTCGACGTCGTCTTCCAGCACGGCCGGTCCGGATTGCTGCATTTTGTACCAGCTACCGTCACTCTGCTTGGCGAAGCCCAAGCCATCGCCGCCGATGACGACTCCGTTCTGAAGGATGACGCGATCGCCGATTTGGCAAAATTCGCGGACAACGGCGTGAGAATGAGCGAAGAAGCCGTCACCGATACGGACGCCCTGATAAATCGTGACATGGCTGTGCAGCACGGCGTTGCGCCCGATGTGGGCGTCTTTTTCAACGACGCAATAGGGGCCGATATGAGCGCCCGCGCCGATTTTGGCGGATTTGGCGATAAGAGCGGTGGGATGGAAGCCGGGCTCATAGCGCGGGGCTTGATAGAAAAGCTCGATGGCGTGGGCGAAGGCGAGATACGGATTCGAGGTGCGCAGAGCGGAGAGGCGGGGCATGCTGGCGTCGCGCACGATGCTGATGCCGTCCTGAATGAGCACGGCGGAGGCGCGGGTGGTTTTGAGGAGAGGGAAGTAACGGCGATTTGCGAGAAAGGTGATTTGGCCCGGCTCGGCGCTTTCGATGCCGGCGATTCCGTGGATGGAGATGTCGCCCGGGCCGTCGAGGCGGCAGCCAAGTTTTTGCGCGATGTCGTCGAGTTTCATGGCCATAAAGACCGCTCCTTAGTGCTGGGTGCGAGTCTCGCACAGCGAGAAGAGAGAAGTACAGCCGCGCGACGCTATTCGTTGAAAAGTCGAGGTTGGGATGCGGCGGGAGGGGCGGCGGGTTTTCGACGCGCGATGCCGACCACGCCGAGGACGGTCAGTTCGCTGAGGGCGGAGCGAGGAATGAAGATGCGGTCGGTGGAGGAATTGAGGTCCGGCGGGGTGATTTGGATGCCGTTGTCGAGCAGGGAGAGAAGGTCGTTGGGGACGACGCCTTCGATGGTTTCGCCGTCGAGGTAGCGGAGGCGGACCCAAAGGCCGTCGAGCTTGGGGCGGCTGAGGAAGGCTTTGCGTTCGGGTTCGAAGTCGTCGGAGAACTCGCGGACGAAATAAATGGAGCGAACGCGGAGGAGAGGAATTTCCTGATGCTCACCATCGGGAGTGAGGAGATCGATGGGATCGGATTGGCCGAGACGGGAGGGGTTCAAATAGCCGCGAAAAGGCGTTTTGTCGGCAAGGACAATGACGACCTTCTTGTGAGTAGAGGCTGGGGCGCGGTTTTTCAAAGAAATCAGTCAGTCAAAACCAGGAATGGGTGAAATTTGCGAATAATCAAGATGTATGTTATGTTAAGCGCGTTTTTCCTGTCAACCTATTGTTTTCATTAGGGTTAGGCCCCGGAGCGCCGGCCGTTGACCGATAAAAAGCATATCCTCAAATCGGCCTCGATCATCTCCATGGTCACAGTCGTCAGCCGAACTCTCGGCTACCTGCGTGACCAGCGCATCACCCTCCTTCTCGGAACATCCCCTCTGGCGGACGCCTACGTGCTGGCCTACCGCATCCCGAATCTTTTCCGGCGGCTGGTGGCCGAAGGCTCGATGACGGCGTCGTTCATCCCCGTATTTAGCACATATATGAACGAAAAGTCGAAGGAAGACGTGTGGGACTTCGCGAACCGGCTTTTCTGGACGCTGGCGCTTGTGGTGGCGGTGATCACGGTGCTGGGGATGATTTTCTCCCCGACGATCGTGCATCTCTTCGCGGGAAGCAACGTGGCGGCAGGTCCGGCGATAGAACTGAACCGGATCGTGTTTCCGTATCTGTTTTTTATTTCGCTGGCCGCGCTTTCGATGGGAATCCTGAATTGTTTTCACCTTTTTGGATTGCCGGCGTCGACCTCGGTGGTGCTGAACATCGCGACGATTTTGTTTACGTTCGCTGTGTTTCGAAAGCACTTCCGGGACCCAGCGACGGCCATCGTGGTGGGAATTTTGGTGGGCGGGGTATTGCAGTTTCTGATGCTGGTGCCACGACTGGTGCAGAAAGGGATGAATTTCAATTTTGGGATCTCGTTTTCGCATCCGGGGATCAAGGACGTGGCCCGGCTGATGCTGCCGCGGCTCTTTGGCATCGGTATCGGGCAGATCAATTTGTTTATCGATACGCGATTCGCGACGGCGAGCCTGATGCCGGAAGGGAGCCTGGCGGCGCTGTATGTTGCGGACCGCGTGATGGAGCTGGTGCTGGGAGGATATGCGATTGCGGTGGCGACGGCGATTTTGCCGATGATGTCGCACCAGGCGGCGACGAAAGATTATGAATCGTTGAAGAAAACGCTGGCGTTTTCGGTGAGGATCGTGGCGTTCATCACCGTGCCGGCGGCGCTGGGGCTGATGATTTTGCGCGAGCCGATTATCCGGGTGCTGTTCCAGCATGGGGAGTTCGTGGCGGCGTCAACGCGATTGACGGCGCGAGCGCTGCTGTACTACGCGATCGGGCTGCCGGCGCTGGCCACGGTGAAGCTGGTGGTTCCGGCGTTCTATTCGACGGCGGATACGAAGACGCCGGTGATCGTGGCTTCGATTTCGCTGGTCATCAACATTGTGTTGAACATCGTGTTTTTGGAATTTTTCTTCCGGCGTGTGCAGAACGGAGGGCCGGCGCTGGCGACCGCAATTGCGAGTTTCTTCGATTTTTTCACCCTTTTCATTATTTTCCGATTGCGGCACGGCTCGATGGGGAGCGTGGAGGTGCTGCGGTCTTTCAGCAAGATTTCGCTGTGCGCGGGCCTGATGGGCGTAGGATGCTGGTTTGGGAACCGGTATACATTATTTACTCTGCATTCGAGATTTCTAATTCAGCTTCTTGTTTTTTCGGGGCTGATTGCCGGAGCGACGGCGCTGTATTTGGGCCTGGCGTGGCTGTTCCGGTGCAGTGAAATTCACGAAGTATACGGGATTGCCACGCGCGGACGAGCGGGCGCCGAAGAGGGATACGCGGAGACCTGATGGAAATGACGGCAGCAATATCGTTGTTTTTGACCCACGTGCGCGTGGAAAAAGGACTGTCCGAGAATACCGTCTCGGCTTATCAGCGGGATTTGGTGAAGTTCAACGTTTTCGCGCAGAAACGAAAGCTTGCGCTGGAGAACGTGAGCCGTGACGATTTGGTGGATTTTCTCGCCGGACTTTACCGGGAACATCTGGAGAGCCGGACGGTGGCGCGGCAACTGGTGACGCTGCGGAATTTTTTCCGCTTCGCGCAGATCCAGGAGCTGATCGCGGTGGACCCGTCGCAGAATCTCGAGTCGCCCAAAATCCGGCGAACGTTGCCCGGTTATTTGCGGCTGGAAGAAGTCGAGCGCCTCTTGGCTCAGCCGGATGCCAAGACGCCCCTAGGTTTGCGGGACCGCGCGATGCTGGAGGTGCTGTATTCGACTGGATTGCGCGTGTCCGAACTGATTGGATTGCGCGTGACGGACCTGGATACGAAGGTGGGCTGCATCCGCTGCATCGGCAAGGGTGATAAGGAACGCATCGTTCCGGCGGGACGGAAAGCGCTGGGCATCGTGGATAAATATCTTCGCGAAGCACGGCCAAAGCTCCTGGGAAAAGGCGCTTCGAATCCGGCGCTGTTCGTGAACCGGAGGGGTGCGGCGCTGAGCAGAGTGGGGGTGTGGAAAATTCTGTCGGCCTACGGCAGGCAAGCAGGATTGCGCACGGCGCTGACGCCGCACATGCTGCGGCACAGCTTTGCGACGCACCTGCTGGAACGCGGCGCGGATCTGCGGTCGGTGCAACTGATGCTGGGCCACGCCGACATTTCCACGACCCAGATTTATACCCATGTGGTGGAAGAGCGGTTGAAGCAGATTTACAAGGCGCATCACCCGCGCGCATGATGCGCGGCGGTCCCGGGCCACAATTGCGGTTGCCTCCGCGGCAGTCAGCGCGGGCATCCAGAAGGTGAAGGAGAGCGATGCCAGATTACATGTTCTTGCTGGAAAGCCGGTTATCTCCCGAGCAGCGGGCGGCGATGATGCGCGTGCAGGAGCTCTCTGCCGCGATGGGATTCAACGTGTACCTGACGGGCGGAACGGTGCGCGATTTGGTGACAGGCGCTTCGCTGCGCGATCTCGATTTTACGGTGGAAGGGAATCCATCGAAGATCGCGCGCGAGCTGGAGAAAGGCGGGGCGAAGATTCTTTCCGAAGATGAAAAGCTCCGCCAAGTGGAGGTGCTCTTCGCGGGGGACTGCGACGGCAGCATCTCGGCGGCGCGCGATGACCACTACGTGCGCCCCGGAACGCGGCCGGAGATTCGCTGGTCGACGATCATGGAAGATTTGCGGCGGCGGGATTTCTCCCTCAATTCCATCGCCATTTCGCTCAACCCTGCTTCGCGTGGGTTGCTCCTCGATCCCACCAACGGGCTTTCGGACATCGAACGCGCCGAAGTGCGCGCCTTGACGATTCACAGCTTTACGAATCAGCCGGTGCGATTGCTGCGTGTGCTTCGATTCGCAGCGAGGATGGGATTTAAGATCGAGGCCCGCACACAGGAATGGTTTGACCTGGCCATCGAGCGCGATTTGCAGCACACCATTGCGCCGGAAGATGCAGGAGCGGAATTGCGCGCGGTGGCGCGTGAGGAAAGGCCCGCGGTGGTGCTAAAGGCATGGGAAGAACACGACCTCCTGGAAGCGATTCATCCCGCACTGGCAAAACGCCATCCGGATTACGATGCTATTGCGAGGCTGATGAAGGTTCGCGAGGATTTGTTCACGGCGGGATTTCGGCCGAAGCTGGCGACGCCGATGATGCTCGCGATTTTGGGGCGGCTGAAGGAAAGGGAACAGAGCGGCATCCTTTCGAAGGCGGGATTCCGCGCAGCGGAAGTCGATGCCATTGTGGGTTTTGAAAAGGAGTTGCTTGCCGATCAGAAAGAATTAATTGGACGGAAGCTGAATGCGCCCGCGGATGCATATAAGTTTCTGGAAAAGATGCCGGGGGAGAAAATTGCGTACCTGCTGGCGGAATCGAATAATTCGGCGGCGCTTTCGAAAATCCGGGCATACCTGCACAAGTGGCGGCCTATTCGGGCGGCCCTGCCGATGGTCGCGAACGAGCTGGAGGCTCTGGGCTATGCGCGCGGTGCGAAATTCGACGCGATCGTCGAACAGGTTTTCGGGATGCAGCTTGCCGGGCGCGGGAAAACTCCGGAAGAGCGGCTAAAAATCCTGCGGAAACTTTCGGGGATCAAGGAACAGCCAAAAAAGAAAGAGAAAGAAAAGAAATCGGCGAAGGTTGTCGAGAAACACGCTGGCGCGGGCGGAAGCGCGCCGGGCGCGGAAAAAGGCGGTCCGGCGAAAACGGGCCACGGCCAAACGCACAAGAATCATCCAGTGATTCTGAAGCAGGCCGCGAGACACAAAGCCGCAAGCGAGCAGGCGAAGCATGCTGCGGCAGGGAAGAAGAGCAGCGGCCGGAAATAAAACACAGGCGATAAAATTCGCCACGGCAAAATTGTTGAGAATGCGATTCGCAATTCCCGGCGGAGCGTCTTACAATCGAGGTCCATGGGTCAGCCGCAGTTTGTCCATCTGCACGTTCACACGGATTACAGCCTGCTGGACGGGGCATGCGAAACGTCGGAGCTGCTCGATAAGGCGTCGCAACTGAAGATGCCCGCGGTGGCCGTGACGGATCACGGCAATCTTTTTGCCGCTGCCAATTTTTTCAACGAAGCCAGCAAGCGCGACGTCAAGCCCATCATTGGATGCGAAGTCTATGTGGCGAAGGGCAGCCGGCACGACCGCGGCGAAAAGGCCAGCGGCACGAATGGGACCGAGCGTGGCGAGAACGAGCCGGGTATGCGCGGGAGCAACCATCTGGTGCTGCTCTGCGAATCGCTCGAGGGCTATCACAATTTAATCAAGCTCGTGTCGTCTGGATTTTTGGAGGGATTTTACTACCGGCCGCGGATCGACTATGACCTGCTGGCCAGGCACAGCAAGGGATTGATCGCGCTTTCCGCATGCCTGCGTGGCGCGGTGACGGAAGCGGTGGTGGACGAAAAGTACGACCAGGCGCGGGAAAACGCCTACCGGCTGCGCGATATTTTCGGCAAGGGCAATTTCTTTTTGGAGATTCAGGATCAAGGGCTGGAAATCGAGCAAGGTGTGAATCGCGAACTGGTTCGCCTTGCGAAAGAAACCGGCATCCCGCTGGTGGCCACGAACGACTGCCATTACCTGCACCACGGCGACGCGCACGCTCAGGAAGTCCTGCTGTGCATCCAAACGGGAAAGACGATGAGCGATACTCATCGCATGAAGTTTGCGACCGATCAATTTTATTTTAAGACGGCGGCGGAGATGGCGCAGGTATTCGGCGAGCTGCCCGACGCGCTGAGCCGTACGGTGGACATCGCGGCGCGGTGCAACGTCAAGATCGAGCGCATCCCGAATCCGTTTCCGGAATTTACGATCCCCGAGGGACATACGGCTGGAAGTTATTTCGAGAAAGTGGTGCGCGAAGGGTTTGCGACACGCGTGCCGTATTTGGAGCGGCTGGCCCAGCAGGGAACTCTGCATAGTCCGCTGGCGGAATACGAGCGGCGGCTGACCTCCGAAATCGAAATGATCAAAAAGATGCGCTACGAGGGCTACTTTTTGATTGTTTGGGATTTCATTCATTACGCCCGTGCACAGGAGGTTCCTGTCGGTCCGGGGCGCGGGTCGGCCGCGGGCAGCCTGGTCAGTTACGCACTGCGCATCACGGATGTGGATCCCTTGCAGTACAACCTGCTGTTCGAACGGTTTCTGAACCCCGAGCGCGTTTCGCTGCCGGATATCGACATCGATTTTTGCATGCGGCGGCGCGGCGAAGTGATCGAGTACGTCACGCAAAAGTACGGGCGCGAAAATGTGGCGCAAATCATTACCTTCGGGACCATGGCGGCGAAAGCGGCCGTCAAGGACGTCGGGCGCGCGATGGATATTCCGTACGGAGAAGTGGATCGGCTGGCGAAGCTGATACCCACGACTCTTGGCATCGACTTGGAAACCGCGCTTGCGGAAGCGCCACAGCTCAAGGCCGCGATCAATAGCGATGAGAAGCTCAAGGATCTGATGAGCGTGGCGCTGCGTCTCGAAGGTCTGGCGCGGCATGCGTCGACGCACGCAGCAGGCGTGGTGATTTCGCCGCGGCCGCTGACGGATGTGGTTCCTGTGTACAAGACCAACCGGGATGAAATCACGACGCAGTACGACATGAACGCACTCGAGCGCGTCGGCCTCTTGAAAATGGACTTTCTCGGGCTGACGACGCTCACCGTTCTGCAAGACACCGTGCAGATGATTCAGAAGAATCGCGGCGTGAAAGTGGATATCGACAATCTGACGTTGGATGATCCAGAGACCTACAAGCTTTTCGCGCGCGGCGATACCACCGCCATTTTCCAGTTTGAATCGCACGGCATGCGCGATATTTTGCGCCGCTACCAGCCTTCCCGAATTGAAGACTTGACGGCGCTGAACGCGCTCTACCGCCCTGGGCCGATCCAAGGCGGAATGATCGACGACTTCATCAACCGAAAAACAGGGAAGACAAAAGTCAGCTACGAGCTGCCGCAGCTCAAGGGCATCCTCGAGGAAACTTACGGCGTCATCCTGTACCAGGAGCAGGTGATGCAAATCGCAAACCTGCTGGCGAGCTTCTCGCTGGGCGAAGCGGACATTCTGCGGCGCGCCATGGGCAAGAAAAAGAAAGAGGAAATGGCGGCGCAACGCGCAAAATTCATGGCCGGATGTTTGGCGAACAAAGTCCCGGAAAAGAAGGCGGAGAAGACTTTCGATCTGATGGAGGAATTTGCGGGCTACGGCTTCAACAAATCGCATTCCTGCGCGTATGCGCTTCTAGCGTACCAAACGGCCTATTTGAAGACGCACTATCCGGTGGAATTTATGGCCGCGTTGCTGACTTCAGAAACGGGGAACGCGGAAAAAGCCGTGAAGTACATCAACGAAGCGCGTGGGATGAGTATTTCCATTCTTCCGCCGGACGTCAACGAGAGCGATTTGTATTTCACGCCGGTGGGCGAATCGATCCGGTTCGGAATGGCGGCGATCAAGAACGTGGGTGAAAACACCGCGAAAGCCATACGCGAATCGCGCTTGAACGCGGGAGAATTTTCGTCGCTGTATGACCTGTGCGAGCGAATCGAAGCGCGGTTCTTGAACAAGCGAGTGTTTGAAAGCCTGATCAAGTCCGGCGCGCTCGATTCTCTCGGGCCGCGGGAGTCCATGCTGGCGTCCGTCGACGATGCATTGGCTGCGGTGCAGCGCGCGACGCGAACGCGGGAATCGGGGCAGCATGGGCTGTTCGGAACGGCCGCGGCTCCGGCGACGATGGCGTTTGTTCTGCACGAGGCGGAGCCGTGGAGCGAGGCGGAGCGACTCGCTAGCGAATACGCCATGCTCGGATTTTATGTGTCCGGGCATCCGCTGGCGAAGTACGCGTCACGGCTGCAGGAACTGAAATGTGTTTCGCTGGACCAGATCGAAAGCCAACGCAACGGGAAAGAGATCACAGTGGCGGCGCTCATTGTCGGCACGCGTCCCATGCGCTCCAAAAAAGGCGCCCGCTGGGCCATTTACACGATTCAAGACATGACCGGCGTTCAGGAATTGCTGGCTTTTCCGGAGAGCTTCGCGCGGCTGGAGCCGGTGCTCAAAGCCGGAACTCCGCTCCTGCTGAAAGTTCGCGTGCAAGTGGAAGAAGCCGGAACGCGGCTCTCTTTGCAGGAGGCGGCGCGGCTGGGCGATCTCGCGGAGCGGCCGAGCTCGGGCTTGCGCATCCGGCTTCATCTCGAGGAGTTGAATGAAGAATTGCTCGACCGGTTGGAGGAGATATTTTCTTCCTATCGAGGATCCAGCCTGCTTTCGCTCGACGTTTTTGGACCGCAGGGAGCAATGGCCACGCTGCAAATCGAGCAGCGGGTGCGGGCGTGTCCGGAATTGATCGCGGCAGTTCGGGAATGCATGGGCGAGCAGTCGATTGACTTGGTGATGTGATGAAGCCGAAAGACAAGCCGAAAACCACGCAGCCGCAGGTGGACCGGCGAAGCGAGATTGAGCGCCTCGAGAAAGACGTAGAGGAATTGCGGCACCTCGCGGGGGATGCCGAAGCCGACGCGGAGCTTGAGCGCATCCGCCAACAGGTTGCCGAACTGCACAGAGAGTTTTACAGCCATCTGGGGCCGTGGCAGCGCGCGCAAATCGCGCGGCACACGCAGCGGCCTTACCCGCTGGATTACATTGGAGCGCTCTTCACCGATTTTGTGGAATTGCACGGGGATCGGAACTATGGCGACGATAAGGCGCTTATCGGCGGGCTGGCGAAATTTCAAGGCCGGCCGGTAGCCGTCATCGGACATCAAAAAGGGCGGGACACGAAGCAGCGCCTGCTGCGCAATTTCGGGCAGCCCAAGCCGGAAGGCTACCGGAAGGCTCTGCGGATCATGCAACTGGCGGCGAAGTTTGGCCGGCCGGTGTTCACATTCATCGATACGCCCGGCGCGTATCCGGGCATCGGCGCCGAGGAGCGCGGGCAAGCCGAAGCCATCGCGCGAAACTTGCGCGAAATGGCGCGCCTGCCCGTTCCGATCATCGTCACCGTTACGGGCGAAGGGGGATCGGGTGGAGCGCTGGCCATCGCCGTCGGCGACCGGGTGAATATTCTCGAGAACAGCTTTTATTCCGTGATTTCGCCGGAAGGTTGCGCCGCGATTATGTGGCGAGACGCAACAAAGGCAGAGACTGCGGCCGCTGCCTTGAAGATCACCGCAACTGATCTCAAGGAACTCGGCCTCGTTGACGAAATCGTGCCGGAACCCGAGGGTGGGGCACACGTCAATCCCGAGGCTGCGGCTGGCCTGCTAGGAGAAGTGCTGGAACGCCAGCTCACCGCCTTGACGCAACAATCGACCAAAGAGTTGCTGGAAGCGCGCTACGACAAATTCCGCAAGATGGGACAATTCTTCGATTTCGGCAATTAGAGCCGCCTTTAGAGCGGTCTCTGCAAACCTTCCCGCATCCCCGACCACCCCTTAGCACATTCGCAACCGTTCCGAGAGCAATCGTTGTCGGCTTCGCAGGCCGGGGATACTCTGGTTGAGTACTCATCAGAGTAATCCGGCTCGGGGAAACTTCTGCTCTCAAACGGCGGCCCGTCCACGGAGGACAGGACTGATTATGTCGGAACCGTTTCGCCCCTATGAAAAGCTCGTGGAAATTACCGTGCTAGGCAAGAAGTTCCAGGTGCCGGAGCGAAACTCGCTGCTGCGCTGTTTCCAGTTCATCAGTCCGGAAACGATCCCGTACGGGCGTTTTTGCTGGAACCAGGAGTGCCAGTATTGCCGCGTTTCCTGCCAACTACCTGATGACAACGAGCCCCGGGAAATGCTGAGCTGCAAGTTCATCGTGATGCCCGGAATGGAAATCAACGAGTTGAGCCAAGAGCTGAAGTGGTGCCTGCGTTCCAAGCTGCCCGAAGACGCCGCGGTTTCTTCCTGAGTTTTTTGGATCCCCAAAGGACGACGACAGCCTGCTGGGCGCGACTTTTATCGCCGGGCCGGGTTTACAAGCAAAGGTACGAGTACCTTTGCGCGGCGGCGGTTGTGCGACGCCAAAACCCAATGAACCATCCCCGGCGCACAGCCGGCGCCGTCGCTTGGCGAGGCAGATTTTCCATTTGTTTGATTTACAGTCCACGCCCGAGTGGACTACGATTCTTGTTTGCAATCTAAACCCATTGAAACTCTGGCTTGCGACGGCTGCGGGCAGTCCGCGACGCCTGAGCATACGGCGCGGCGGCTTCAGCGCCTTGAATGGAGCACGCGCTACCGGCCTGTTCACATCGCCGCGCTTTTGCTGAGCGGGATTTCGCCGCGCGAGGACGCGGATTTTCTGTATGCGGGAAAGTTTGCGGGCGAAGCGGGCCGGGTGCTGGAGGCCGTGGGCATCGTCGCGGCCGGTAAGTCCCCGGAAGCGGTTCTCAGCGAATTTCAGCGGGGCGGATTTTTTCTCGCACACCTTGTCGAATGTCCGTTGGAGAATGAGGAAGCGGGACAGGTTCCGTCCGAATCGTTACTTGCGGGGCGGTTGCCCGCGGTGATGGCGCGAATCCGGCGTTCGCTCAAGCCGAAGAAGGTAATTCTTGTGTCGCGCTCGCTGGAGCCCGTGGTTGACCGGCTGAAAGAGGCCGACTTGGGTTGCCCTGTTATTTTGAACGGCAGCGCGCCATTCGCATTGGACTCGAGCGACAACTTGACTACGGTTAAGCAGTTGCGCGAGACGCTCTCGGGGGCGCTTGCCGGAAAGTGATGCAGGTCACAGCGATGGGCTTTCGATTAAGAGAAGCTGAAATTTAGATTTGTGCTGGCCGAGCGGTCTTGTAGCTGTGATAGAATCGAAAACCCAGAGAGCCGATGCACGCGGCGGGAGTCGAGTCGTGAAAAAGCAAGCAAAATTTGGGATTGGAATTGGCGTGATCCTGCTTTCCATGGCCTTGCTGGCCTGGCTAGGGTATGGAGAAAGCAAGACTTACTACCACACGATCGCGGAACTCCAGACGCTTCATGGCGCTGACTTGGCGCAGCGAATTCGCGTGGGCGGGATCGTCGAGCCGGGAAGTATTCACCGGATGAACGGCCGCGTGGATTTCGTTTTGGAAGGCGAAGGGAAAAAGCTGGCGGTGAGCTACGTAGGCGGCGATCCTTTGCCGGATACCTTCGTCGATAAGTCGCAGGCTTTGGTGGAGGGGCGGCCGGCGGCCGATGGGCGCTTTGTGGCTGAAGTCGTACAAGCGAAGTGCGCGTCCAAGTACGCTGCGGCTCCCGGAGGAACGGTTGCCACGACTTCCCCTGCGGCGCCAAAAAGCAACATGTAAGGGGCCCGGCTAAGCCGGGGGAGAGGCGGAGTCCCCGTGGATGTATTCGGTTCGTTCGCTCTCATCCTGGCGTTTATCTGTGCGGTGTATGCGTTCGGAGGCGGAATTGCCGCGATCATCACGCGCCATCCGCTTCTCGTCAAGAGTTCAAGACAAGCGGGCATTGCCACTTGCTGCCTGATCTTCTTCGCCACTCTTAGCCTTGAATTCCTCTTTTTTACCGACAATTTTTCGGTTGCATACGTGGTCGAGCACAGCAACCGGGCGTTATCGCCGTTATATAAAGTGACCGCGCTGTGGGCGGGGCAGGAAGGCTCGCTGCTTTTCTGGAGTTTCCTGCTATCGATCTACGTTTTCTCCGTTCTGATCGCCTACCGAAATAAAAACGGCGAGTTAATGCCGTACGTGGGAGTGATTCTCGCGGGCGTGCAGATCTTCTTCCTGACGCTCAACAATTTCGTCGCCAGCCCGTTCAAAATGCTCGGCATCCCAGCCGCACATGGCGCCCTGCAGATGGTCGCTCGCGCCGACGGCAACGGCCTGACGCCCCTCTTGCAGTATCCGGAAATGGCCATTCACCCGCCGAATCTTTATTCCGGCTATACGGGCTTCACCATCCCCTTCGCGTTTGCGCTAGCCGCGCTGCTGGCGCGCTATCCGGGCGAGAAGTGGATCCACCTCACGCGCAAGTGGACCATGATCGCGTGGGGCTTTCAGAGCGCAGGGATCCTGCTTGGCGCTCACTGGGCGTACGCCGTGCTCGGTTGGGGCGGCTATTGGGGCTGGGACCCGGTGGAAAACGCTTCGTTGCTGCCGTGGCTGACCGGCACAGCCTTCCTGCATTCCGTGATGATGCAAGAAAAGCGCGGGATGATGAAGGTATGGAATATCTGGCTGGTCTTCTCGACGTTTTTCTTATGTATTTTAGGGACGTTCCTGACGCGAAGCGGCATTGTGCCCTCGGTTCATGCGTTTGCCCGATCCAGTATTGGAGGCTGGTTCGTGGGCTTTTTGACGGTCATTGCGGTGGTCTGCGTCGTGGCTTACGTCAAGAACAGCGACTATCTGAAGAGTGAAAACCATCTCGATGCGATTGTCTCTCGCGAGTCCAGCTTCCTGTTCAACAATTTGGTGCTCTTGGTTGCTTGCGTCGCGGTCGTTTCCGGGACGCTTTTTCCGGTTTTCTCCGAACTGCTCACCGGAAACCGCATCAGCGTGGGCGCGCCGTTCTTCAATAAGGTAAATATCCCGCTCGGCTTGCTGCTGCTTTTCCTGACGGGTGTCGGGCCGCTGCTCGCATGGCGGAAGACCTCGCTGGAAAGCCTGAGGCGCAATTTTGCCGGACCGTCCATCGTCGGGCTTGTGGCGGGCGTGATTATCTTTGCGCTGGGATACCGTGATCCCTACTCGCTGGTTTGTTTCACCTTGTGCTTCTTCGTGGCGGCGACCATCGTCATGGAATTCTTTCGCGGGGCAAGAGTTGTGCGAGCCCGTTCGGGCGCTTCCTATCTGACGTCCGCGATGGAGCTGACCATGCGCAATACGCGGCGCTACGGCGGCTACATCGTCCACATGGGCATGGTTTTCGTGTTTATCGGATTGGCCGGCCAGGCCTTTAACCAGAACGTCCAAAAGACTCTCGAGCCCGGCTCTTCGATGCAGATCGGAAAGTACACTCTGGTGCTGCAGAATGCCGATACCAAGCCCGAAGCGAATTACACGGGATTCCGGCTGATCGTGGAAGTCCTCGAGGGCGGCAAGCCGCTGATGATGCTGTACCCCGAGAGGCGCGTTTTCCAGACCAATGGCGAAACCGGCACGATGGTGGCGATTTATTCCACTTTGCGTGAAGACTTGTACGTCGTTTACGCGGGGCAGAGCCCGGACAGCAAACTGCCGGTGATTCACGCATATCTAAATCCACTAGTGAAGTGGATTTGGTTCGGCGGCGTGATCGTGGTCTTTGGAACGCTGGTCGCGCTGCTTCCGAACCGGCGCGCCGTTCTCGTGCTCACCGCCGCCCAACAGCCCGCCGCAGAGCCGCTGGGGCAAAAGTTGGCGCCGTCGTCGGCCACGTTTCGAGAAGGACATGACTGAAATGCGAAAGCTTAAGAACCCCGTCTTGCTTATTTTGCCGGTTTTGTTGTGTTTTGCCGTCACGCTTCCTCTTCTTTCCGCGTTTGGAGATGTACAGCAACCCGATCGCGCGCACCGTATTGGGGCGAAGTTGCGATGCATGTGCGGCGGTTGTAACGACTCGGTTAGCGGATGCTATCACGTCGGCGGCGCGTTCTCCGGCCCTTGCGATACGGCCTTGGGGATGTTGAAAGAGATTAAAGAGCGGATCGCCAAGGGAGATTCGGACGACCTAATCGTCCAGTCCTTCGTGCAGGAATATGGGCAAGCGGTGCTGATGGAACCGCCGCACACCGGGTTCGGCCGGCTGGCGTGGTGGATTCCCGGCCTTGCTTTGATCGGCGGTTTTGCACTGGTTTTGGGAGTGATCTCCCGGTGGCGAAAGCATGTGTCTCCTGAACCGGCGATAGCGGGAGCAGGGTCGGCGCCGGCCGTTTCTTCTGAACTTCTGGAGCGAGCGCGCGCACGCGCCGCCCGGGATACCGAGGATTGATCTTGACCGTTTTCGCAGCCATTGACTCATTCTCGATTGCATCCGCGGATTGGGCCGTTCTAGGCGCATGCCTGGCCCTTGCGTTCGCCACGGCGCTTTTCATTTTTTATTTCCAGCCGGACGCTTCGGACCTCGCTCCGCGCCGCTCGAAGCTGGACCAATTGCTGGAACGGCGCGACACGCTCTACGACAACTTGCGGGATCTCCGGTTCGAGTTTCGATCCGGCAAATACGCGGAGAATGATTACGAAGCGATGAAAACCTCACTCGAGAACGATGCGGCGCTGGTGCTGGCGGAAATCGATGAAGTCACGGAATCGCAGGTGCGGCGCCCTCGCGGCGTGAAGCCGGCGACCTCCGAGCGAGGCGCGCGATGAAGTCTCGGCGGATTTTATACTTGGCCCTGGGCGTGTGTCTGCTGGCACCGTTCTCGTACGTTTATGGCGCGACGGTTCACGGCACGGTAAAAAATGGAACGACGGACAAGCCCGCCGCGGGCGTCGAGGTAATCCTGATCCAGTTGCAAGGCGGGATGCAGCCGGTCCTCAACACAAAAACCGACGCGCAGGGGCAATTCAGCTTTGACTATCCCGGTATTGGCGCGCAGCCCATGCTGTTGCGCGCGGTTTATCGCGGCGTCTTTTTCCATGAGCCTTTGCCTCCCGGGCAGAACGAAGTGCAAATCGAGATTTATGAGCCGTCCCGCGATCCCAAGACCATCAGCGTCGGAACTCATTTCGTTATTTTTCAGCCGAACGGCGCAAATCTGCAGGTGGGAGAAGAATACGCCATCAAGAATGACTCGCAGCCGCCGCAAGCGTATTTTCGCCCGGACGGGACTTTCGACTTTGCCATCCCGGAAAATGGGGCTTTGAAGCAGGTTGCGGCGCAGGGTCCGTCCGGCATGCCCGTTGTGCAAACGCCCATCGATCGCGGAAAAAATCGTTACAGCGTGGATTATGCATTCCGGCCCGGCGATAACGGCGTGCGTTTCTCTTATGATCTGCCGTACACGGGAAATGCGGCCACGGTGAAATTGCCGACCGTTTATCCCGGCGCACGGCTGGTGGTGGTTGCGCCTCCGACGGTGCAAATCAGCGGAGACGGTTTGCAGCCTGGCGGACAAGAACAGGGCATGAATGTTTACAGCCGGGACTCGCTATCTGCAAATTCCGTGCTCTCCGTCAACGTCTCGGGTACGGCGGCGCCGCCAAGCGCCAATGACGCGGACGCCGATGCGTCGCCGCAAGGCCGCGACGCGCAGCAGGGGAACAATCCCGGAGCCGGCGTGCCCATTGAAGTGGCACCAGGCCGCCTGGATGTTTTGAAGTGGCCCATCGTGGCCGGCTTCCTGGGCGTATTCGCCGTGCTGGCGATTCTTCTTGCGCGCAGACCGGTCGCTGCGCTTGCCGATGGCCCCTCCGAGAATGTCGTGGACACCTCCGCGAAAGGGCGCAAGAAAGCGGCTGCCGCTACCGTTGCGGCTGCAAAAACTTCACCTCCAAGCACGAAGCTCGCGCAAGTCGACGCCGCGGTCGACACCAGCCTGGACGCGCTAAAGGACAGGCTTTTCCGGCTTGAGCTGCGCCATCAGGCAGGAACCATCTCCGAGGAAGAGTACACCCAGGAACGGACACGCGCCGAAAAGGTGTTGCGCGATCTTGTGAGAGGCTGAAAGGTGACACCGCGCCGCGATCTGTGCCGTCGCGAGGTTCATCCGTGATGGCCTCGGGATTTTCTCCCGTCGGTCTTCGATTTGAAAACATCGAGAAGCGATATGGCGGGCTGCTCGCGTTGCGCGCGTTTTCGCTCGCCGTCGCTCCGGGAGAGTGCGTGGTCGTCGCGGGGCGCAACGGCTCCGGCAAGACGACGCTCCTGCGCGTGGCCGCGAAATTAGTGTTGCCCTCCAAGGGAAAAGTGAGCTTTGCCGCTTCTTCCTCCCGCGAGCAAGAAACAGCAGTTCGGCCGGGATTCGTGGCGCATGCCACGATGGTCTACGACGAATTAAGCGCCGAAGAAAATCTGTTGTTGTTTGCGCGGCTCCAGGGAGTGGCCGAGGCGCGGAAGCGTGTTGACACGTTATTGCACGAGGTCGGGCTATCGGAACGCCGCTCGTCGCTCGTGCGCACTTTTTCGCGTGGGATGCGCCAGCGCGTGGCCATCGCCCGCGCCCTGCTGCACGAGCCAGCCATCCTCTTGCTTGACGAGCCGGCCACGGGCCTTGATCCGCAAGGCGTCGCGTGGCTTGCGGAGGCGCTCCGCAGGCTGCGCGATTCGGGCCGCACGATTCTCATGAGCTTGCACGGAGAATCGGAAATTTCTTCATTGGGCACGCGTGCGATTCGATTGGACGCCGGCTCGATCGCCGCGGATACGCGCACGGGCGCGACGTTTCGCTCCATCCTCACCTTTGCCGATGCCTGAATGAGCCTGCTCCCCAATACCGGCGTTTTGCTCGGCAAGGAGCTTCGCACGGAATTTCGTTCGCGTGAGCTGCTGACGACTACGATTGTCTTCATTCTGATCGTGATCGTGCTTTTCAGCTTCAGCTTCGATCCGACTTCCGAAGAATCGCGGCGGTTTGCTCCTGGGTTGCTCTGGCTGGCGTTTCTCTTCGCGGCTTCGCTGATGCTGCAGCCTTGTTTCTTGCGCGAGCAACACAACGATACGCTGAGTGCTTTGCGGCTTTCGGTCAGCGACCCCTTCGCCATTTTCTTGGCCAAGCTCATTGCCAACACGCTCTTCCTGCTGCTGACCGAGCTGATCTTGCTCCCCATTTTCGCCATCATGTACAACGTGCCCGTCCTGCCGGTGCTGCACTGGCTGGTTCTGGTGTTTTTTCTTGCGAGTTTGGGGATTTCCATTGCCGGGACGGCGCTCTCGGCGATTTCCGCGCAGGCGCGCATGCGCGAGCTACTTCTGCCGCTGCTCATGCTGCCGCTTCTGACGCCGATTCTCGTGGCCAGCACGGAAGTAACGAAAACGCTTTTTGCGCGCTCGCCGTTCGTGCAGTGGAAGGGAATCGGATTTCTTGCCGTGTTCGATCTGGTTTTTTTGACGGCGCTATGGCTTTTCGGCGAATATCTCTTGGAGGAATGAGGCCCATGGTGAAGAATGCTTTGGCTGCCGCTGCCGTGTTCGTGCTTCTTGGCGCGGCTGCGTATGGCTCGTTTTTTATTGCGCCCACGGACGCCAAGCAGGGCTTGATCTACCGTATTTTGTTCCTGCACGTTTCCAGCGCGTGGACGGGGCTGACCGCATTTTTTCTCTGCTTCCTAGCGAATCTTCTTTACGTTTGGCGGCGTCAGCCGCGCTGGGACTGGCTGGGCGTATCCTCGGCGGAAGTCGGCTTGGCGTTTACGAGCGTCGTGCTGGTCACCGGGCCCATCTGGGCGCATCCCGTGTGGGGAATTTGGTGGACGTGGTCGCCGCGGCTTACCTCGACGTTCGTTCTGTGGCTGCTCTATGTAGTGTATTTGGTGCTGCGCACGCTTGTGGAAGAGCCGGAAAGGCGAGCTCTGCTCAGCGCGCTTTTCGGAATTTTTGCGTTTATCGATGTGCCGTTGGTTTTCGGTTCCATCCGCTGGTGGCGCGACCAGCACCCGCAGCCGGTGGTCATGGGCGAACCGGGCTCCGGGCTTGATCCGATCATGTGGAGAGTGCTTTTCTTTTCGTGGTTCGTCATGATGGCGTTGATGGCGCTGCTGCTGCGGCAGCGTTATCGGGTGGAAGCCATGAGAAGCGAGCTCGAAACGATGCAGCACGAAATGGAGGCACGATGAAGAACCTTGGAAGCGTGTTCGCCGCGTACATGGCGGCTTGGGCCATTTTTTTCGTTTTTTATCTCACGGTGGCCGGCCGGGTCGCCGGTCTGCGGCGCGACCTCGATCGCTTGAAAAACTCCGCGCCGCACGGAAAATAATTGGCGGCCAGGAAAAAAGTCGGCATCGTGCTGTTCCAGCTCGGCGGACCGGATTCGCTCGAGGCAGTCGAACCGTTTTTGCTCAATTTATTTCGTGACCCCGATATTATTCCGATGGGGCCGCTCGGCTTCCTGCGCGGGCCGCTTGCGAAGCTCATTTCGTCGCGCCGGTCGGTTCCAGTGCGTGGCCGCTACGCGGAAATTGGCGGGCGTTCGCCCATTGGGACGCTGACGGAGCGGCAGCGCGGCGCGCTGGTGGACTCGCTCTGCGGGGAGATCGACCCCGTAGCGGTGACCGCCATGCGCTATTGGCACCCGCTGACGTCGGAGGCCGTCGAGGCGCTGCGCAAGGCCGGACCGCTGGACGAGATTGTTCTTCTGCCGCTGTACCCGCATTTTTCGTATGCCACCACGCTGAGCAGCCTCAAAGAGTGGCGCAGAGTCTACGGCGAACCGAAGAGCGGCCCGCCGCAAAAAACAGTGAACCAGTTTTACGATCACCCGCTTTATATTCAAGCGCTGGTGCAGCGCATCGGCTCGGTCTTGCGGCAATTTGCGGATAGCTCGCGCATTCATCTTATTTTCAGCGCGCACGGCCTTCCGATGAGCTTGGTCGAAAAGGGCGATCCGTATCCGAAACAAATTGAAGCTACGGTCCGTATGGTCTGTGAAGAGGGAAGGAAACAGTTTCCGAGCTGGCCGGTGACGCACTTGTTGTGTTACCAAAGCCGGGTCGGGCCGGCCAAATGGCTGCAGCCGCCGCTGACAGGAACGATCGAGCGGCTCGGGAACGAAGGCGTCAAGGAAATGCTGGTCGTGCCCATTTCGTTCGTCACCGAGCATATCGAGACGCTGCACGAAATCAACATCGAGGCGCGCGAGGAAGCGAAAAAGTTCGGGGTCGAGGTATTTCGCATGATGCCGGCGGTCGGCGATTCGCCTTTGTTCATCGCGGCTTTGAAGGATCTCGTGCTTCGCGCCGTTGGGCTTGCGAGTGACCCGCAGTCCGTGCAAGCTTCGGCGGCCGCCTCGGAGTGAAATCAGGGCAGGGAAGACGCCGTGGTCGAGCAGGCGCGATTTTTCCGCGCGCGACGAAATTTATTTTGTGGAAGAGCGGAATGATTCTTGTTGCGCTATAATTCTGCCTTCAAAATAACGATATGAAAACAACCTATCACCCTGTCGTTCATCGATTGGCCGTATTCACTGTGCTTTGGACCGTTCTTCTCCTGATTGCCGGAGCGCTGGTCACGTCCAACGAGGCCGCGCTTTCCGTTCTGGACTGGCCGAAATCTCACGGCGTCTGGATTCCTTCGCCGCTCACGGGCGGAGACATCTACGAGTATTCGCATCGCGTTGTCGCGGGCGTGCTGGGAGTCTTGACGCTGCTGCTCACGATTTTGATTTGGGTCAAGGAAGAGCGCCGCTGGCTGCGCTGGTTCGCCCTGATCGCCATGGGCGGAATCGTGGCGCAAGCGATTCTCGGCGGGGAAGTCGTGATCCGGTTGTTGCATTACTGGCTGCCGGTGATGCATGCGTGCTTCGCGCAAATCATGTTCGGGGCGCTTTTGAGCATTGCCGTTTTCACGAGCAAATGGTGGGTGGCGGATCATCCGCCGCTCGAGGATCGCGGCTCTATGTCGATCCATTCCCTGGTTCTGCTGAACGCGATCGTGATTTTCTTTCAGGTGTTTCTTGGCGCCGGTTTCCGGCACAACGATATTCCGATTTGGCCGCACGCGGCCGGGTCGCTCGTTGTTCTTGGGATGATCATTTGGACCGGGGCTGTGCTTCGCAAGCGCTTCGAGAAATCACACGAGCTGACGGTCATGCGCATACTGCTGCATTCTTTTTTTGGCGTGCAGTTCTTGCTCGGCATTGGCGCTTACTGGTCGCGGCTTGTCAGCGCGGAAGCGCCGAGACCGCCGCACGTTGAAGTTGCTCTGACAGTGATTCACACCGTATTTGGAGCGCTCCTGTTTGCCGTAGCTATTCTGACGATTCTGGTGTGCCAGCGGCTGGTGCCGCGAGACGGCGAAGTTGCGGTGACCGCAGCCGGGCAGGTGCCCGTTCGATGAGCACCGCGCGCACTACGGAGATGACGCTGGCCACGCGGGCTGGCGCGTACGTTGCGCTTACGAAGCCGGATGTCTCCTTCCTCGTTTTGATGACGACCGCCGCCGGATATTACATGGGCGCGCGCGGCGCGGTGGATTGGCTGCGTTTGATGCAAACCGTTTTTGCCACGCTGCTGATTGCCGCCGGCACGGCAACGCTGAACCATTACATCGAGCGAGACTCGGACCGCTATATGCGACGCACGGCCTCGCGTCCTCTGCCAAGCGGCCAGTTGCAGCCGCGGGAGGCTCTGTGGTTCGGCGTGACGCTTTCGCTTGCGGGCGCGCTTGACCTGTATTTCACGGCGGGAATTCTTGCGGCCGGGCTGGGAATTCTTACCTGCCTGAGTTATTTGTTGGCGTACACGCCGCTGAAGAAGCGCACCGTCTGGGCTACTTTTGTCGGCGCATTTCCCGGAGCGATCCCTCCGATGATCGGATGGGCTGCGGCCACGGGCGGTTTGGATCGCGGCGCGTGGCTGCTTTTCGCGATACTTTTCTTGTGGCAGTTTCCCCATTTTCACGCCATTGCCTGGATGTACCGGGAAGATTACGCGCGCGCGGGCATTCAAATGCTGCCCGTCGTGGACCGGGCCGGGACGCGCACGTTTCGCCAGATTATTCTTACGGCTGTCGCGCTTGTGGTCGTCAGCCTCTTGCCCGCTGTGATGGGATTGGCTGGAGTCCGTTATTTCTTCGGGGCGCTGGTGGTGAGCACGGCTCTCGTGCAAGTCTGTTTATGGGCGGCAAGCGCAAAGACCAATGTACGCGCAAAATGGCTGATGCACGCTACCGTGTTGCACATCCCCGTTCTTCTCGGTTTGATGGTCTACGACAAGATTCCACGCTGAGCGCGTTGTTGCCGGGAAGAACCTCCGCCCATCCACGCTTTTGCATGCAAGCCGCGCTCAAAATACCCGAAGGGAAAAATCCGCTAGGGTTGCGGAGGAGGGTCCGGCCTTCGTTCGGGCTGGATCAGCGAGCCCGTTTGGGAAGAACGCACCGCCTGGCGCGTCCCAGCCTTCGGAAAGACCACGTGCCAAAAATCATTCTTGGGGATCACGAAGCCGACTCCGATAAAACGCCGCTCTTGCTTTTCGCGGATGGTGGTCACGAAGCATTCGACGGACTCGGAAGTCATCTCGTTGAAAACGCGGATCAACTGGCCGGGCAGAAGCGGGACGTCCATCACAATGAGAGCGCCGTGCGCGCTGACATACTGGGTAAAAGCCTTCAAATCGATGGCTTCGCCTTCCGGCATCTGGCAACGAACTTTCAATGGTATCTGGAGTGTGATTCGGACTGTTCGGCGACGCTCTGGGTATCTCGACCGATGCATGAATCCGCCTTGGAATGGGGACTGACTCAGAGAGCTTGCCATGATTGCGCGGGAATGACAAGCGTTGCGAGTTTCTTTTGGTAAGCCAGATGATCGCGCAATTTCTGCCATTTCTTCTCACTTTGGGCAAAGTGGCGTAGCTTTCTGCGTTACGATTCCTCCGCTTGGACTCCTCGCAGTATTTCTCTGTCGGGGCGCCTGAATAATGATAAAAAGTTAGCATGGAAAATGGCGACAGGCCGCGTCTGGTGCTCGACTCGGTGCTCCTGGGGATCGTCGGAGGCTTGAGCGCGCAACTCTTTATGTGGATGCTGCGGCTGACGCAGCATTTTTTTCTGAATTGGCTCGCCGGTTACTATCCTCCGGGCCTGCCGGAAGAAGGCGGCGTACTCAAGGAAATCATTGGCCCGCACGGTTTGTGGCTGATACCAATCGTAACAACGCTGGGCGGGCTCATTTCCGGCGCCATTGTTTATGGATTGGCGCCAGAAACAGAGGGCCACGGCACGGACACGGTTGTAAAGGCGGTGCACTGGACGGGATCGGTGCTGCGTGCTCGCGTCGCGCCGGTCAAGATGGTGGCTTCGGCGATCACCATCGGGTCGGGCGGATCGGCGGGCAGGGAGGGCCCGACGGCGCTGATCGCGGCCGGGTTTGGCTCGATCTATGCTTCCATCTTTCATCGTCAGGAACGAGAGCGGCGCTTGCTGGTCTTGATGGGCATGGCGGCTGGGCTCTCCGCTATTTTTCGTTCGCCGATCGGGACCGCTCTCTTCGCCGTGGAAGTCTTGTATGGCGGCATGGACTTTGAGGCAGACGCATTGATCTATTGCATGCTGGCGGCGATCGTCGCGTATGCGGTGAACGGGTGGTTCGTAGGATGGCAATCATTGTTTCAGGTTCCATCCAATTTGCATGCGGCAAACCTCTTGGATTACGGCTGGTACGTTGTGCTGGGCGCTGCGAGCGGAGTGGTGGCCACAGCTTTGCCAGAGATATTTTATCGAACGAGAGATCTGTTTGGCGCTCTGCCCATTCCCCACTGGACGAAACCGGCGCTCGGAGGACTAGGGGTAGGCCTGCTGGCGCTGCGGTTGCCGCAAGTCCTGGGCGGCGGATACGGATGGATTCAGGAGGCCATCGACGGCCATCTGGTTTTGGGTTTGCTTGCGATTCTTCTGGTCGCGAAAATCGTGGCGCTATCGCTCACGGTTTCTTCCGGAGGTTCCGGTGGCGTGTTTGCGCCGAGTTTATTTGTCGGCGCAATGTTGGGTGGTGTTTTTGCAAACGTGGTTCACCTGCCGCCCGCGGGTTTTGTGATCGTGGGCATGGCGGCGGTTTTCAGCGGCGCCGCGCGCGTGCCTATCGCGACCTTGCTGATGGTCGCTGAGATGACCGGAGGCTACCAGCTTCTTGTCCCCGCTGGATTGGCGGTGATGCTGAGTTATCTGATTCAAGTGAAGCTCTCAACCTTCTTTAAGTACGGCAGCCTGTACGAAGCCCAGGTCGCTGGACGAGCGGACTCACCGGCGCATCGCGCGGAACACGTCGAGATTGCCGTTCGCTTGCTGGATCAAGGCAATATTTCCTTGCCGCCGGAGATTACTCATTTGCATCTCGCGGCCCTTTTGCATTCGGGGATTGCGTTGGACCTTCCCGATGGCTCGCAACTGGTCGTTGGCGCGCTTCGGCCTGGAAGTCCTTGGGTGGGCAAGCAGTTTCAATCGCTGACGTTCGGCGAAGAGCTGGCGGGCACGAGAATTGTTGCGGTCTTGCGCGGCAAGTCCGTAATGATGTCTCGTACCGGAGCCGTTATGCAGCCGGGCGACCGGCTGCTGCTGATCGCTCCGCCCTCGGCTATGGCGGAGCTGGGAAAACATCTCGCAACTACCAGCGCATCAAGCATTCAAAAAGAGGGCACAGGCGTTTCCTGAACGCGGCATAGTTTTCAAAAGCGGGAGCAAGGCTCCCGCACTCCAAATTAGGACAGCGCGCGGAAGGGAACTAGCTTGACGCGAGGGACTCGATCACAGCTTCCGTGAATTCCTCAGTGCCGGCTTTGCCGCCAACGTCCTGCGTGACGTGCTCGCCTTCGCGGTATACCTTTTCGAGAGCGCCTTCGATTTTGCGCGCGGCGGAGCGTTCGCCAAGATAATCGAGCATCATGATGCCGCTTAGAAGAAGGGCTGTCGGATTGGCAAGGCCTTTTCCAGCGATATTCGGCGCCGTGCCGTGAACGGCCTCGAACATGGCGACCTCATCGCCGATATTTCCGCTGCCGACAACACCGAGTCCACCTACCAGACCCGCGGCTAGATCGCTCATCACGTCCCCGTAGAGATTCGGGAGAAGCAGCATGTCAAATTGCTGGGGATCCAGCACCATTTGCATGCAGGCGTTATCGACAATCATCTCCTGGTACTCGATTTCCGGATACTGTGGCGCGATGTTGCGGATGGACTTGAGAAAAAGGCCGTCCGAAAGTTTCATGATGTTGGCCTTGTGGATGGCGTGAATTTTCTTTCGCCCTCCTCGCTGGGCGTATTTGAAGGCGAAATGGGCGATCTGCGAGGAAGCCTTTTCGGTGATGATTTTCAGGCTCTCGACCACGCCGGGCACGACTTCATGCTCGAGTCCGGAATAGAGGTCTTCGGTATTTTCGCGGATCAAGACCACATCCACATTTTCAAAGCGCGACTTCACGCCGGGAAGATTTTTTACCGGGCGGACGTTGGCGTAAAGATCGAGCGATTTTCGCAAAGCAACATTGATGCTGGGCGCGCCGCCGGCTATAGCTGTGCCCATGGGCCCTTTGAGCGCGACGCGGTTGCGCCGCACCGATTCGACGGCTTCCGCGGTCACGAATTGTCCCGTCGCCGAGGCTTTTTCCGCGCGAGCCTGAACCTCTTCCCAATCGAATTCCACTCCAGTGGCCTCAAGGACGGCGCGGGTGGCGGCCGAGACTTCGGGACCGATGCCTTCTCCGGGGATCAGCGTGACTTTGTATGTCATGTCGCATCCTATTGTATGCGAAGGGCGAAGCGTTGTGGAGACGGGCTGCATTGCAGGGTTTCCTGTGAAGAAAACGGGCCGGGAACTCCGATGTGCAGTTGTGGAAAAGGTTTGGTATACTTGGGTTGATGGATGCATCGCAGGCGTACCTGCGAGCGGAGGCCAAAGGAATTTATGATTAATCTGACTCCCACTGCCAGCAGCAAGGTCAAGGAGATCATGAGCATGCAGAATCCCGTGCCGGTGGCGTTGCGCGTCGCCGTCGTGGGCGGAGGCTGTTCGGGTTTCCAATACCACATGGCGTTTGAAAACCAGACCAACGAGACCGATGAAGTGGTTGATTTCAACGGGCTTAAGGTCGCGGTGGACCAGATGAGCTCGATGTATCTGGATGGCGTTGAGATTGACTACATCGAGACCATCGAAGGCGCCGGCTTCAAGTTCAACAATCCAAACGTGAAGAGCACTTGCGGTTGCGGCAGTTCGTTTAGCGTTTAGTGGGCAGCGTCAAATTTGACACATTTATATCGTTCTATCACAGAATGATAGAATGAATTGAGAAGGCCGGCGATTTGGCAAACCCTTCTTAATATAGTTCCAGGCCCTTGAACTCATCCTTCGAGGGCCTTTTTTATGCCCGCCAATCAAGCAGAGTGGGATGCTCGATACCTTC
The DNA here is from genome assembly GCA_963715795.1 of uncultured Acidobacteriota bacterium. Taxonomy (GTDB): domain Bacteria; phylum Acidobacteriota; class Terriglobia; order Acidiferrales; family UBA7541; genus Acidiferrum. The sequence goes on from OY970275.1 coordinate 1,244,549, forward strand.
AGGCTGCGCAAGAGCCGGCCGCAGAACCCGCCAGCATTGTATGCGAATGGCTTCCTTTGCTTCCGCCCGGGCCGGCGCTGGATATTGCCTGCGGCACTGGACGGCATACTCTCCTACTCGCTTCGCAGGGACATGCGGTTACGGCTGTCGACTGGTCAGGAACGGCGCTTGACGTCCTTGAGAATCGCGGGCGCGCGAAGAAGCTCGCTGTCAGCCGTGCTTTGGCTGAGACCATTGGGGAAACGGCGGGGCGGGGGATCACACTTGTCCAGGTCGATCTTGAAGAGATACAACTTTCCGAAAACTCGTTTTCGGTGATTCTTTGCTTGCAGTATTTGCAGCGCTCTTTGTTTCGACAGATTGCCCGTGCGCTGCGGCCCGGCGGTTTGCTTCTGCTTGAAACATTCACGCGAGCGCAACTCCAGCATTCGGATGGCCCGCGCAATCCCGCGTATCTTCTTGAACCGGGGGAGCTTCGCACGGCGTTTCCGGAACTTCGCGTGCTGTTTTACCGAGAGCTAAGCGCCGGACGGGGAATCGCAAGTTTGGTAGCGCAAAAGCCGAAACCCGGGGGCTGACCGATGGCGCGCACGAGGAAGAAGCGGTTCGACACGCCGGGGTACGCGGGTGTTTGCAATCTCGGGTTTGCATCCGTATTCTAAAGTGCCAGCATGAAGATAGCGCTTGCGCAGTTCAATCCCACGGTAGGCGACTTTGCAGGAAATTCGGCTCGCATCTTAAGTCTGGCGGAGAAGGCCAGGCAGCGAGGGGCCGACCTTGCCGTTTTTTCCGAACTCTGCTTGTGCGGGTATTTGCCGCAAGACCTCCTCGAGCGGCCCTCGTTTATCGATCGCAACCATCTTGAATTGAAACAACTCGCCGCGAAACTTTCGCTGCCTGCTATCGTCGGATACGCGGGCCGCGTGAAAAATGGAACGGGAAAATCCATCGCCAATAAGGCCGCGCTGATCTGCAGCGGACGCGTGGTGTTCGAGCAGAGCAAGATGCTGCTGCCTACGTACAACGTGTTTGACGAGTCCCGCTATTTTCAGCCGGCCGGAAAACAATCCGCCTACGGATTCGGAAAAGAGCAACTGGGAATCACGATTTGCGAGGACGTCTGGAACGACAAGAATTTTTGGGCCGAATGCCGCTATGACCGCGATCCAGTAACTGAGCTGATTGGGCAGGGAATTACCGTGCTTCTGAATATTTCGGCTTCGCCCTACACCATCGACAAGCGCGCGCTGCGGCTCGAAATGCTGCAATCGATTGCCACGAATCAGCACCGGCCGGTCGTTTACGTGAATCAGGTCGGCGGAGATGACAGCCTGATTTTCGATGGCGGGAGCATGGCGTTGACGGCGGACGGGAAAGTGGCCGCGCAAGCTCTGGCCTTCGAGGAGGATTTGGTTCTTTTCGATACCGTCACGGGAGAAGGCGAGAAGCACGAGCAGCCGCGGGAAGAAATTGCGTACGCTTACCGCGCGCTGATCACCGGGACGCAGGATTACGTTCGCAAATGCGGCTTCAAGAAAGCGCTGGTCGGCCTCAGCGGAGGGATCGATTCCGCCGTAGTCGCGTCGATCGCCGTGGAGGCGCTGGGGGCGGAAAACGTATTGGGCGTTTCCATGCCTGGACCGTTCTCGTCCGAGGGCAGCAAGGCGGACGCGCAAGCTTTGGCGCATAACCTGGGAATAGAACTGCTAACGCTCCCGATCGGCGAAGTGTTTGACGTGTACCGCAAGGCGCTGGCGCCCGCGTTTGCATCGCGCGCGATTGACGTCACCGAGGAAAACATCCAAGCGCGCATCCGCGGCAATTTTCTGATGGCGATTTCCAACAAATTCGGGTCCATGGTGCTGAGTACCGGGAACAAGTCCGAGCTGGCGGTTGGCTATTGCACCTTGTATGGGGATATGGCCGGCGGCCTGGCCGTGATATCGGACGTGCCAAAGCTTATGGTCTATGAGCTGGCGCGCTGGATCAATCGGGAGAGGGAACTCATCCCTGTTTCGACCATTGAGAAGGTGCCGTCCGCGGAGTTGCGTCCCAATCAAAGAGATGAGGACAGCCTGCCACCCTATGACGTGCTGGACCGCATCTTAAAGGCGTATATCGAGGATCTTCGCAGTCCGGAGGAGATCGCGGATCATTATGGATTTGGGCTGCAACTGGTACGCGACATTGCTTTGCTTGTGGACCGGACGGAATATAAGCGCAAGCAAGCCGCTCCAGGGCTCAAACTTACTTCGCGAGCGTTTGGATTTGGGAGACCGTTTCCGATCGCTCAGCGATTTATCCCTTAAGGAGTGAGGTTCAGCGTGAAGACAATCCTAACGATTGCAGCGATTCTTGCTATGCCTCTTGCGATTCCGTCGGCACACGGAGGCGAGCCGCAGGCCAAGGCCGCTGCGCCTGCCGCAGCCGCGCAATTGCCCATACAGAGAACCGTCGAGGCTTACTTGCGCAATCTCTACGCTTTAGGCTCGGATACGACAGTAACGGTTAGCGCTCCCAAAGAGATCGGGGGCGAAGGGCTCGAGGAGATCGATGTGAACGTCAAAATGGGAGAAAACGAGCAGGCCGGAAAGGTATACGTCACCAAAGACGGGCGGTATATGTTCCGTGGAGAGCTTTCCGATCTTTCCAAAGATCCCATGGCGGAGACCCGCGCGCAGATCGAGACCAAGGACAGCCCTTCGATGGGACCGGCCAATGCGCCGGTGACGGTGGTGGAATTCGCCGACTTCGAGTGCCCGGTCTGCAAGAGCCTGCACGACGCGGTGCGGGAGCTGCTGCCGAACTATCCACAGGTGCGCGTGATTTTCAAGGACTTTCCGCTCGACCATATTCATCCCTGGGCGCGGACGGCGGCTATCGCCGGGCGGTGCGCGTACGACCAGAACCCCAAAGCGTTCTGGAAAATGTACGACCTGATTTACGACAATCAGGACATCATCTCCGCGGAGAACGCCTGGAGTAAGATGACGGACTTTGCCAGCCAGTCCGGGCTGGATGCGGATTCGTTTAAGGCGTGCATGGCCAGCCCGGCGGCTGGAGCTGCCGTGGATGCGAACTACGAAAATGGCATGAAGCTTGAAGTCGGCAGCACGCCGACAATTTTCGTGAACGGGCGCAGAATTGTTGGAGCGGATTCCCGGCTGCTCGAGCAGTACATCAAGTACGAGCTTGATGAACAGAAAGCGCACAAGACGGCGCGCAATAACTAAGCACAAAAAATAATCCAGAATTTTGCTGTGGCGGCACTTGGTCGGGATGAAAAGGCCGGATGACAGCTTACAGCCGACAGCTTACAGCTGACAGCGTGAGATACGATTTTTGTCTCTTTTGAAGCGAGGAGAAGGGTAGGCGTTGGCTTGGGTGAGGAAGGCGAGTCGGCGGAGGGGGTTGGGTTCGGACGGATTTTATAGTTAACATAATATTACTTATCGGACGCAGTGTCAAGAGAAATCTTTGGGTTTCTTGCGGTCTTCCACAGGCGGACGGGTGTGCCCGCGCATTGGTGTAGGGGCCTCTTCTTGAGGGGAGGTCCGTCTGGCGCGGGGGGGTGCGCCAGACGGATCGCTCGGCGGAGGTGCTGCGGTTGGTGTAGCGGATTGACGGCGAAGGGTTTAGCAGTTGTTCGCATGGGATGTTCCGCATTTTGATGCCGACTCGAATTCGTCGAACGGATTGGTTTCAGCGAATGCAACCGGACGTTCTTCCCGAACGTGAGCTGCTACGAGGCGGCGGCAGTGCCGCAACCCTTGCGTGCGGCTTGAAATCAGTGGGCGAGCCTGGCTGCCAGGCCTCCTGCGGCGGTGCCCAGGACGAACCATTTGGCGGCTCGGAGGATGCGGTGCAGAACGGTGCCGCCTTTTGCGGCGGTAACGGCTTCGTCGCGCTGCTTGGTCAGGGCGGCGGTTATGGTCTTCTCGTCGCTTAGGTCGCTTTGGACGGCGGCTAGCTTTGCCTGGCAGGCTTTGCAGTCCAGGGCGAAGTCGTAGAGGGGCTTTAGATCGGCTGCGGGAATGACGGCGTCGGGAGCGTTTGCCGGGGCCGGATTGGATTGGGATGGGGCCGGATTGGTCGGCAGAGGTGCAGCTTGTGTTAGCTTGCCGGAGGACGCTGTACTTGGGAGCGTGGCTGGCACCGCCGCGGACGAGTTGGGCGATGTCTGTGAGGAGGTCTTCGCGGCCTGGCTCGTGGCTGGATTTGTGGCTGCCGTTGCGGGCGGTGCGCCTTGCAGCGTGATGGGGCTGGGGAGCGAAAGCGCGGCGGGGAGATCCTTGAGGATTTGCGCGGTGGTTACGGCGGCTTGTTTCTGGGAGGCCAATTGGGCCAAGGTCTGGTTCAGAAGAGTGTCGCGGTCGTGCTGGCTGGCGGTGGCTTCGGCGATGGTTTTTTGGGCGGTGGCGAGTTGGGTGGCGAGCTGCGCGCGGTCGCGGCGGTCGGCTTGCCAGGAAACGAAGATGGTGATGGCCAGGATGATGGGGACGAGAATTTCTGCAAGGCGGAGCCAGATGCGTGTGGTCATCTATGATTCTCGGCTTTAGAGATGGCGAGCTTGCGAGGGATTGACGCAAGCTCTGGGACAGACAAAAACCTGCGCAGTCTGAAGACTGCGGTTACGGCAGGTTACCCCGCCTATAGCACGTACCGCTTGCGGCTCTAAACTGGCGTCTGCGTGGGCGGACGGTTGTGGTGGAAAAGCGGCAGCCGGGCTGCCGCACTCCACAGCAATCACAAATAATGTGCGCGGCGGGCGAGGACTTGGGCTGGGTAGGCTGGATTTGCTCCGCCATTCCAGGCCAGGAGGCCGCGAGTCGCGTCGCCGTCCATGGCATCGAACTTTTTTCGCAACAGCCGACAGCCGATGGTCAGGCCCAAATCGGGGTCGCAGAGCGCGGAGAGAAATGTGCCGTCGAAGCCCATTTCGCGGGCGACTTGACCCATCACCTGCATGAGGCCCCAGGAGAAACCGCGCGCGTAGGCTTCGGAGGCAGTGATTTTGTTATTCGTGTAAAGCCCGGCGACGTACTTGGCAAAAAAGGCCGGCTCGTAACGCATGGCCCAGGTATTCCAGGACGACTCCTGCTCGACGATCGCGCAGACGAGCGCGGGATCGAGCGACTGGGCGGCGGCCGCTTTGCGAGCGAGCGCGACAAGTTGGGGCGGGGCAGTCATCACTCTTGCGAATCCTGAAGCGAAGTCAATCGCGGTGGCGGCGTCCGTTGAGCTCGACGAAGCGGACCATCGGCGGTTCGGGCGCATCAATTCCCTGCTTGCGCGCGATGGCATGCAGGGCCGCATAAATGTGCGGGAGATGATTTGTGGCGATATCGCGCACAAACGCGCGGACAATTTCGTCGTTGCGCATGCGACGATGCAGCCAGCGCAGAAACAAGACAAATTGCAGGCCGCCGGCAAATACCGCGGTCAGAACGGCATACCATGGAAAGGGCATGTTGGGTCTCGGAATTAGAGGAAGTAAAGGAAGTGGATGAAATAAAGGAGTTTGAGGACGAAGGCCCGCTAGAATTTTGTCCCGAAAATGCGTTGACTAAGCCCGTTGCTTTAAGGCACGCAGATTCCGTACGCAGGCTTCCAGCACATTTGCTGTCTATTTGCGGGACGATACACCAGTTTGGCTTTACGGATCCGGCGCAATTGGCACACCTGGGATCTACGGACTTCGCTTCCCATACCTCTCCTAGGCTTCCTTTACTTCCTTTTACTTCCTCTACTTTCTCAGCGGATAGCAGCGGCGATGGCGCTGCGTGGTACTTTTTCTCAGCAGGCGTGTGGCATCATGGCTGCGTACAGGTGATGGTAAGTGTGACGGTGTCGTTGATGACCACCCAGTTCGCGGGCGCGGTTTGCAGCAAGTTGCGCACGGCTTCTTCGTGGGAGCTGGCGGGGATTCCGCTCTGGATCACGCTGTGCGTTCCATCGCTCAGGGTCACGGTATATGTGTTCGTTGGCGGCATTGGTGTCCTCCTTTCTGCTCGAAGAGATTAAGCTGCTCGTTCTCTTTCTCGCCGATTTCCTTTGAATTCAGCTAAATTCAGTGAAACTAGAAAAGAGTGCTCGGCAGAGCGCCTAACGTGGAGCCCAGGCCGGAGCCCAGCGAGGTAAAGAACCCGGCGCTGGGCCGAGAAGCATTGGCGCTCACGTTTAGCAACTGCGAAGGAATGCCAAGCGTTTTGCCGAGAAGGTTGGAGTCCACGCCGTAGAGGCCGGAAAGACCCTGCAGAGCGGACATCTGCTGTTGATAGGCGGTATTGGCGAAGGAGAGCTGATTTTGCTGCGCCTGATTCCCTTCCGCAATGGCCTTCTGACGCGCCAGCTCGTCGGTCAGTTCGCTGAAGCCGGCGGAATTGTTGGTGGCGGCCACGCGGTTCGCCGCGGATTGCTGCAAGGAATCGAAAGAGCTGGCGATTGCGCCCTGCGATTGCGACGTAACGGCAGCTTGCTGCGCGGGGCTGAGGCCCGGATTGTTCAAGATGCTTTGATACTGCGAAGAAATGGTATTGCCGAGCTGCTGCTGCTGATTCAGGAATTGCTGGTTCTGCGCGTTGACGTTGGCGAGCTGCTGGTCCGTCAACTGCAGAGTTTGTGTTTGTGCACGGCTCATGGGGCCTCCGATTATTCTTGCGCTAAATATTTCGTTTTATGTCTTGCGTAAACCGATTTCGTTACCGAGGGGAATTCTGGGTTATGCAGGCCAATCTTTTGCAGTACGGCGTCCACATGTCATCGCGTTTCCAGCCGAGCTGGGCGACGCGTTTGCCGAAGGTGCGGGCAATCGCGGGCGGCAGCCAAGCGTGGACGTCTTCGAGGCCGCGCTGCCAGGCATCGCGCTCCGTCGCGGCATGCAGATTCAGGAGCCAGTGCCAGCGGTCGCGGGGAGTGCCGGCTTTTGGATCGAGAAGCAAGTACGCTTCGGCTGTGAGGCGCAGAAGGGCGGCGCCGATGATCGGGCAATTCCCTTCCCTTTCCCACGACGCTGGTGAGCCGGGGGCTTGGGAATCCGCTTGGGAAGCAGGAGCCGCCGAGGGCGCCGAGGCGCCGTCGAGCAGGACCAGCTTGGTTACGAAAAGCGGATTGTTTAGGTCCGGAAGCGCGTAGTCGAAACCTTGGGACGCGTGAATGGCGCGCAGAGCGGACAGATCCGATTCGCGATATTCGCGGATTTGCATGTCGTGATCATGGCGGACGCCCAGGCAACCGCGAGGGCACGATATATCGTGCCCCTACGGTTGCAGGGCTGCCCGCCCTTTGGCCCCAAATTGGCTAGAGAATTGTTGGCTTGGTGACGCGCGAGCCGGGATTGACGCCGAAACCGTTACCGCCGCGGACCTGGCCGTTGGGCAGCACGCCGCTTCCGCTGGAGGGCAACGGGGCGGGGCCGGAAGCGCCGCCGCCAGCGACGGGCGTCGGCGGCGAACCAAACGTGACCGGCGCGGAAGGCAGGGAGCCGACGTACTGCGAATAGGCGCGCCAGTACAGTGTTTGATTGCCGAGCTGCGTGTACAGATTGCGCGATGCGCCCATGAAATAGACGCGCGGAGAGCTGAACGCGGGCGTGGTGTCCGACTCCGCGAAATAATAAAGGCCCGGGCGCGAGTTCGAGGGGTCGGTGACGGAAACATCGAACCATCCATTCGAGGCTTGCACGTTGATCGACGCGATGGCCGTTGGCGCGGGAGCAGGCGTGCTGGGATCGACGCCGGCGCTCTGGCTGGTGGCGTTCACGGAGGCGACAATTTTTGTGAGCGTCTCGTAGAGGTACGGATCGCGGTCCTTGATGGGAGCGAGTTGGGCTACGGTTAGCATGGTTGCGATCAGACTTATATTTACTGGATATTTATAATAGGTATGCGGTATAATTAACAGCATTCATGCCAGGCGATCTCCGCGATCGAATCGTTCGATTCTCGCGCTGGGCGGAAGCGCTCCGCGAAGCCGGCATATTGCTCGTAATCTTTGGTCCTGTCTCCATCGCCGAGATATTCAAGACGATTTCTTTGGCAAAGGCTCTCGCAGTTTGGGCCGCATCAGCTATCGGCCTTTTGATAGGCATCGAATGGGACGTGTATGTCGAGCGTAAGAAGCGTAGACTACTTGCGAGAGGGCTATGGTGACAGCTTTCCTTCCAATCTTGCCCGCCGTGATGTTGATGCTTACTTGTGTGGTCGTCGGCTACTGGAATATGCGAAAAATCGATCGTTTTCTCGCGGAACACCCAGATCCTGCGAATCCAAGCCAGCCTTCCTCAACCGTCAACCCCCAAGTTCGACTACCTCACTGAAGACGAGACATACTTTCTGTGCGAAGCTGGCATTCTGATCGAACCCGATTAGAGTTTTCGATCTTAGGGCGGCCTTACCTGCCCGCTTTTTTGTGTCTCGATATGTTCCCAGTTTAGTTTACGCCGCGGACGGGGGCCCAGGGGTCGACGCGGACGGACGGGGTGAATTTTTGGAGCTTGAACCAGGCGCCGGGTTGATTGGTGCTGACCTGGAACGCTACGCGCTCGCCGAGGACGTTGATGGGGAGCTCGAGATCTTCCAAGCAGGGCGAACTGAGCGGCAACGGCTGCTGGGCTTGCGGTGCGCTTTGCGAATCCACGAAGGTGGTAAGTGACAAGTTCCCTGCCCCTTCGACGAACATCGTTAGATAGCTGAAAAGTTTGCGGTGCGCGCCGAGGTTGAGCGATTGCTCGACGGCGCGTTCGGGGAAAAAGTGCGTCGTGTAGTAGCTGGGGATGGCGGCGCCATCGTCGGAAAGTTGCGTGTGGCTGAGTTGATAGACTTTGCCGGTGGCGCCAGCGCCGCCTACGCCAGGCAATCCTCCACCAACGGCGACGACTGCGGTGCCATTGGTGCGCTCGATGAGGGCGCAGGAATTGGCAGCGATCGACCAGGGCGACCATTTGCGGGCCATGTCCGTGGCCTCTTTCCGGCCGGTATAGGTGATGTTGACGGGCGGGCGCGTGGAGATGTCGTCGGCGTCATCGAGGTCGTGATAGTCGAGCATCAACACCGCATTCGGAGAAGTGGCCGTGCCCATCGGCGCGCCCACTAGAATGCGGCGCTCTTTGATGTCCACAGCGACCCAGAGCGTTTGGCCATACTGCCAGTTGATCTGGTTCCAGGTAGGCTGAATTTCCTGCGAGATTTTAATCGGCTCGCCGCCGCTGAAGATGTACAAGCCGGTGCGGTGCGCGATAACTACCCAGTCTTCGCCGACGCCCACGCCGTGCACGGAAGGCGTGCCCAACCGATGCGACACTTCGGCAATGGACCAAAGCGACGGCTCGTTGGTGCCGTCGTCTTGTGTAACGTGCAGCGAGTGTTCTTTCACAAAATAGAGGCGCTCGCGCAATTTGAAGGCCGCGCGGATGGCTTGGCCGTTGTTTTCCGCGACGCTCATGAAGCCCTCGATGCCGTCGTAGCTTTCGGGATCTTCGACGCGGCTGGCGCGCACGATCGAGGAGTTCACGGGAGTCGAAGTGGGAAAAATCTCGACGCTGTCGACGTAGAACTGGCCGCCGGAGTTCGGAGTGCCGTCGGCATAGATGCGCAAGACGAGATCGGCGGGGATTGTCGAGAGCGGCGCGGTAAGCTCGGCCGAATATTCCACATAACCTGTGGTGAGTTGAGCGGCGGTGAGTTGGAGGCCGGTGGTGTTGATACCGGCGCTCTGGCTGAAAAGATGGAGATGTATCGTGCCTTGCGTGAGCGTGGCGTTGCGGGCGCAGTGCGCACGAATGGTGTAGTCGGTGTTGGCCTGGATTCGCTGCGCGCCGAGGGAATCTTGCACGGCGCTTTGCGTCATCAAGCCGCGCGTCGGCGTCGAGCCGTTGCCGACGATGGAATAGGCAGCGCCCCAGACGACGAAGCTCTCTTCATCCGTGCCGCCGGGAGCGAAGACGGCATCGGGCGTCCAGCCGAGCGGATAATGCGGCAGCGATGGACCGGTGAACCCGCCGTCGAAGCCGAGGTTCAGCCAGTTATTCATTTTGTTGCGCTCGCCCCACCAGAAGAGGCGCTCCGAGTATTCCGTGACGCCGGCACAATCGCCGAGCTCGACGAGGGTGAACAGATTGTCGACGTTGGTGCCGGCGAGGAGAATGGCGTCGGAGAAATCGACGACGATGGACGTGGTGGTGTTGTCGTTGATGACCATGCTTCCGCTGAAGAGCGAGGCTCCGCTGCCCACGTAGAAAAAGCTGGCGCCGCCCGCGCCAGTGAAACACAGGATGCGGGCGACGACGTTGGATGGACCGGTGGGAATATTTGTGACCACGGCGCGCAGGCCGCCGCTGGCGGTCCAGGAAGTGGCGGGGCTGGGCGCGGTGAGGTAGCCCTGGCGCGTCTGGAAAATCACGCAAACCTGGTGAACGCCGGTGTCGAGGCTGCCCGCAGCGGCGGCTGTGCCTCCTCCCGAGGCAGCCAGGCCGCCGGTGTCGGCGGTGAACGAAAAGTGCGTGGAATCGGGGACGGCGGTGATCGGAAAGGTGCCGTTGTAGCCGGCGACGGCAATGCCGCTGGTAGTTACGAGCTGGCCGACGACGAGACCGTGCGCTGTTGTGGTTTGAATGGTGGCCGTGGCGGAAGACGAGGTGCCGCCGCCGGAAGCTGCGAGACCGGAGGCGCCTGCAATGTATGTAAATTGCGTGCTGCTGGGAGCAGCGACGACTGGGAAGGTGCCGTTGTAGCCTGCGACTGCGACCCCTGCGATGGTGACGGATTGGCCTGCAGAGAGGCCGTGCGCTACGGAGGTGGTGATGGTGACGAGATAGCCGTTTTCGGTGGCGCCGGTGGGACTGGCGGCGATGGCGACAACGGCGGGTTGCGTTGCGCCGCTAGGGCTGGCCGCCACAGTGACGATTACATTTTCGTCGACGACAGTGGGGCCTGCGCCGGGGCCGCTCTGGCTGACGCGATCGAAATTCGTGTCATCGAACTGGCGCGGCAAATCGTTGCCGACTTCGCCGTCACTGATGGCGAGGTATTCGCGGCCGAAGATGGTTGTGGAGTTGCCGTAGGAGTTGGGCGTGAGGCCGCTGGCGACGCTGGCAAGGGTGCCGGGCGTGGTTTCTTTGTAGAGCACGCCATTCGAGTCGAGAACCATGGTGCGGAGCGTGGCGTTGAGAGTTTCGTAGGTCTTGAGGTAATTGATGGTGGGATTGCCGGCGAGCGGGCCGAAGAGCGCTTGCAGGCCGGGCCTGGTCAGAACGCCGCCGTTGCCGAAAGTCACGTCCTGGCAATCGGGCGAGACGCCGTGGGGGAGATCGGCGGGAGACATATCTGTCACCAGGCCGCCGAAGATTTCGATGGGTGCGTCCAATGATCCGATGGTTGACATTAGGAGTGTGCTATTTCAAATGAGATACATCTAAGAAGCTAAACGTGTGGTAGTCTGCGCGGCTTCCCAGGAACGCACACGAAAGCATGCCGCTCAAACTGCTACCTCTGGACACTCTTCAGGCTGTCCTCGAATGGTATGAAATAAACCTATGCAACACGCACCTTCGCGATCCGCGGGGCTTTCGGGTGCGGTTCAAACCGGAGCATTTCATTCATCAAATAAAACTGCTGAACAAGTACGGAAAGGAACCAAAAAATCGCCGCCTGGCGATCGAAGAGATCAGATCGGGAAAGATTCGTTTCGTTCCCGGAAGATATAGTGCCCAGCGCGCATCCGAGATTCCTTGGGCTGTGGAACTCGCGACCAAACCAGATTGCATTTGTCGGAATTGGCAGATACTAGGAAGCGGCGACGAAAATTACGTCTAGAACTTCGGGACGGAAACCGCGCCACAATGGCGGGTGCTCGTCTGCAAAGTGATCGGACAAGCCAGGCACTTTTCAACGCTGTTTCCGTGTGATGTCCGCGACAAACACCTGCAAGAAAAAATATGGCCTTAAAAAAGGCGAGCGGGCCGTGAGGCCCGCTCTACCGAAACATCAGCCCCTCGGTTAGGGCAAAGCCAACCATACAGGCCGGCAAACTTCCTCACAAGGATACCAGAAGTGCGGCGTAAATCAAGTCCACACAATAATCTAGCAGTTAACTCGTTCTGTCTTCGCTCTCGCGCTTCTACGCAGAAATTGTGGTTTCTCCAACCTGGCGTGCGGCTACTTCCCTGCCCTGTCGTGGTTTGTTGCAGCTTCCTTGCCTGGCTTTTCTTTGGGGGCGAGGCCGTACTGCGCGGCTTTTTCGCGGTCGAGGATGGCGCCGCAGGATTTGCAGACCGCCACGCCGTGCTTGATTTTTTCGGCGCAGACGGGGCATTCGGCGAGCGGTTTGGAATCGTAGACCCAGGGTTTTTCGAGTTTGAGCTCTCGCGCGGCGCGGCGCTCGAGGTCGGTGATGAACATGGGATTGCGCGTGCGTTCCCACTCGAGATCGGCCAAAGCGACAAGGCGACGATGAAATTCCTCGAGGCGCCGGCGCGCGTCGGCGAGTTCCCCTTCGGTGGGCATTTCGCCTGCGGCGACGAACACGCCGTGGAAACTTCCTTCGCCAGAATCGCCATTGATCTCGCGCGCGATGTCTTCGGCGACTTCGCGCGCGGTGATGTGGTAGTCCATAAGGTGTTTGTCGCCGAGATCCATGACACCTTTGCAGCCGCGAATCGGCGTAATGGCAAACTCCTCGCCGGGCTGCGGCGAGCTAATCTGCAGCGAGCCGAAGTACGTGCGATACCGCGGCGGCCATATTTCCTTCGAGATGTTGACGAGCGAGACCGTGCTGGTTTCCGTTGCGGTGGCCATGGAATTGCCTTTCGACGAATTGAGAAATAATTTGAAAACTAAAGAAGCGTCCTACTGCATGCGGTACTGAACAACGACGTTGGCGTCCGCCGGGCTTGCGGAGCAGCCGGCCGCAGCGGTTTGCACCGCGATCGTCAGCGAAGACGCCGCGGCGTAATTCTGCGTGATCGGGCCGGAATCATTGGCGGCGGCGGAGATAGTGACGTTGACGGGCGTCGAACCGTCGGTGAGCTGCACAACGGCGCTCGTGGAGCAGCCTGCGGGAGCCGTCTTGGCCTGCACCTGAACGCGAGTGACGGTGATGGCTTTGTCGAGCGTCCAGGTCGAGCCAGTCCAGGTCGAGGTAAGCGCGCCGGGCAGGAAGACACTCTGCTCGCCGCGAGGACTGGCGGTGAAGGTTTCGGAGCCAAAAGCCACGCCTTGCGTAAAGTGCTGGGTCTTTGTCCAATCTTCCTCGAGGTCCAGATGACCGAGGGGATGCAGGTTGCCGCCAGACCAATTTTTTAGGGTGGCCACGGTCCCGGAAATGATCAAGCCGGGAGAGCCGGAGGTGAGTTGCGTGTCGGTGAAGGTGAGAGCCACGGCGCCGTTCTTGTAACAGGTGAGCGAACCGCCGGGCGCGGCTTCCAGACGGAGAACATCCCCTGCGGCGCCCGTGGAAGCCGCGCTGGTCAAGTTCGTCGAGGAAGTATTCACCACGCGCTGGATGTAGATGTTTATCGAGTTTTCCAGGCAGGCATAGAAGCTAGTGGTGCTGGCGGTGCCGGAGGCTAGCACGGTAACGCCGGGGAAATCCGTGACGCCATTCAGCGCGGCGATGGTAACCTCCGCAAATTGCGGCGCGGCGAACGAATTGGCATTCCAGAAGGCGGTGTTCGAGCTGGTCGAAGTCCCCTGGATCTGGTTCGAGGCGATGTTCAGGCCATTCTGCTGCACCGTCCAATTGGAACCGATCGCGCCGTTGGCGCGCGTGGCGTTGTCGTAGGCGCTGTTCAGATAGCTCGATACGGGGACGATTCCTGTTACATCCGGCATAGTCTGGGTGCGGTTTGCCGTGAGAGTTCCTGGAGAGAGAGTGTCGACGAAATTGTTGGTCAGCTTCACGCGGGAAGTAACCAAGCCGTTCGCTCCCAGGCTCGCCGAGCCGGCCAGATTCGAGATGGGCGTGGTATTGCTGCATGTGCCATAAAACGTGTCGACGAACGGAGTATTTCCCGCAATGTATGTGCAGCCGGGAATGTTCGCGAGCGTAGCGCCGCTGCCAGCCGTTGGAAGCCGATAGGGCTGCCAGCCGATAGCTCCAGCAGGAAGCGTGGGAGGCGTGACGGTGACAGTCTGGTTGCCGGACGTGACGGCCACTGGCGTGGCAGGGCCGACAATGGTCGTGTTGCCATTAGCGTCGACAGCCGCGGCTTCATATCCCGTGGTCGTCGTGGGTACAGAGCCTCCGGAACTTATCGCAACCGAAGGAGCGCCCGGAAGAGCCATGGAATAATAAAAGCTTCCATTCGCCCCGCCCGTACCCACAGGCTCATTCACGAAATATTCGTTGTTAAAAACATAGTTCGGCAGTCCCGTCGCGCTGCAGCCGCCGTTGCTGAACTCGACGGTTACGTTGTTGTAAGCCGAGGACGAATTGCTGGCCTGGAAGACGGCTTGATAGCCTGTAGCGCAAAGCGGTTGGAACACGTCGAGGCCGTAGATCTCACTATTGACGGCATCGATCAAAGGGGTGGCGGCGCCGCCGAGAAAGTCTGCGTAGGAAACGTTGTGAAATTGGCCGGCGAATTTGCTGCTCCCGATGCGGAGCCGAATCATCGGCCCGTAAGAGGACTCCGCCAGCATGTCGTTGAAATTCCCGCCAGCGCCCTCGCTTGTGAGCGGAGATTGTCCGGCCGCGTCATAGAGTTGCCCGCCGAAGACGAAGAGATGCCGCGTGAAAAAGACTCCAGCGAGCTGGCTATTCGCAGAGCGGCCCAAACCGTAGTTGGCTTTGTCCCACATCGCGGGCGGATTGGTGAAACTGGACGAGCCGCCGGTACTCCAGCCGCCGTACTCCCAGAAGAAGCCAAAGCCGCCTCCGAGAATGTATGCGGGAGAGAGACTCGCGTTGAGCTGGACGTTGGTGTACTTAATCGAGGTGACGTTATTCCCGCCGCCGTCCTGATCCTGAACGATGTCGGCCTGATACGTTCGGAACGCCTGGAAGATGAAATTATTCATGCTCCAGTCGTGGGAAGTGGCGGGTATGGCATAGATGAAGGGATAGGCGTTGCCCGTCCAATCCGTCATCGGTTCCATTGAAAAGAAATTTCCGATATGTCCGAGGTTGGTGATTCCTTTGATGTTGGAGAGGGCGCGCGGAATGACGGAGCCATTCGCCTGGATCGTGGCCGCAACCTGGATTTCGAGTTCGCCGCCCCCCACGGGACAAGCCGTGGCCAGGTCCAGCGTGGAATTGATCGGGAAATACGCCGAGCCGGATGCTCCAGATGTGTTGGGAATGTAGAGAATTCCTCCGGTGGAGTTTGCCCCCATCGCGGCGCAAGCCTCGATGATGTTCGGAACGTTATCGTGGACGGTTTTTGCGCTCGAGACGGCGTTTGTGGATGCGTTGGCGAGGGTGAGCGAAGTTGTGCCCCCGCCACTTACGATGGTGGTCGAGAGCCAATCGTTGGATGCAGCGGTGGGCGCCGTGGCTGGAACGTCGCCATTGCCGACGAATCCAGCGGTGATGGCGTAACCGTAGTCGAGGAAGCCACCGTCCATGCCTTGCGTGACGCCGGCGAGTGCGTAGTTCGAGGCGTTGGCGGGCAACGCACAGGTCGTCGTGCAACGGTAAATGTAGCTGCGCAAGACGGAATAATCGACTTCCGTCCATTGGACGACGTTTAGCGCGAGAGCTTTGACGGTTCCCGTGCTGATGCCGATGGCATCGTCCAGTTGGCCGATCTGAGGGAAGGTGAAGGTCGATCCGCTGGCGGTGAGCAGTGTGGCTGTGCCGTTGTAGTAGTTGCTGCCCGTGGCTGAGAGCTCGATGAAAGAGTTCGGGGAGAGATTGTGAGGAGCGGTGGTGGTGCAGGTAACGATCCCTGATGCGCGAGTACAGGAGGAGATGGTTGCGGCCGTGAATGCGCCGAGATTGGCAACTCCTGTCGAAGTGCTTCCCGCCGCGGAACAGGCGGTGCGCCCGCCAGCGTAGTCTTCCGCTACCACGCAATAGCTGTAGGACGTTGAGCCGGTGACATTCTGCTGGCTGACGGCGACGCCTGAGGGAGTGGAAAGCCCGGTTGCAGGCCCAGCTCCGAGAACGAGGATGCCTTGGCCGTTGGCGAAGTCTTGCGCGGAGGCAAGGGTGAGAGACGTCGAACTCGCGGTCATGGTGCCGGTGGTCGTCGGCTGGGTGCCGGTGTACTCATAGCCGCCGAAAAGCGTGACGTCGTAGGACGGATTGGGGCCTTTGGTGTGAAAATCCGCGGCGATGTTTTGCGGGGCGGTGAAGGTGTTGGGGACGTTGGTTTGCGCGCCGTTGCCTGGGCCGAGCGGACCGATCTCCGTGCCGGTTTCGTCTTTGTAGTAGAGGCGCTTGTCGGCGGTCTTGGTGTAGAGGTCGACCGTCCCGGGGCCGGCTGCGCCCGGCGGTGTGCTCTGGTTGTTGAGCGTGAGAGTGCCGCTGGCCAGCGAGCCGGTGACTGTGGTGTTGCCGGAGACGGTGAGGTTGCCACCGAGGCTGAGCGAAAACGCGCTGACGGCGCCGCTAAAAGTAGGAGAAGAAGGATCGTTGGGCAGGATGACGTTGGGGATCTGCTTGTCCGTGATGCCCGGCCCAGAAATTTCAATTTCGTACTGTCCCGGCGCGGCGTAGAAAGAATAATTTCCGAGACCGTCCGTCGTGGTGGGATTGGCGAGCGCTTGCGTGAGGCCGACGTCGGAATAGATCAACGCCAGCGGAGTGCACGGCTGGCCGGACGCGGGCATGGTGCAGACGCGGACGGAGGCTCCAGCAAGCGGGATGCCGCGCGAATTAAAGACAATATCGTCCTTGCGCGAACCCTGCGCGTGGAGGGACTGCACGGGCCCAGGAAGGACGTGCAGCGCGAAGGCAAGAAAAGCCCACAAAACCGGCATATCTAGAGCGTACGCCAAGACGGCTCGGAGAAAGCTGCGCAACGCCACTTGTAATCGTATCATTTGCAATGCCTTTGCAAAGTGAAGTTTGACTGAAAAAACCTGGCCCTGCGAGTAATGCTGAGGACGCTTATGCGGCTGGTCTGTTCCTGGTATCCGCAATAGAGGACGCTGAATTAGCCGGTTTGCTGGGTGGCTTCAGGTAACCTGATTCGCCAAATACCAAGTTTTGCGGCCGATACCATGTGAATGCAGCCATGATCATTTCGTGGAGGAGTAGCAAGACGCCGACCCCGATCAGCACCCCGACTCTTTCATCTGGCGGAGCCAGGAGCAACCCGAATGTTGCCAGCGCCACGATCTTCGTGCTTTGCCGATCAAACGCAGCCAAGGGAGTCGTTACCTCTTTTCCCGAGAAAAGGGACACTACTTTCTTCAGAGCCTTAATTAACCAATGAAGAGCTAATTGGGTCACTTTCCCCCCCAGACCACCCCCGGGGCAAGTGATCCGTTAATTTGTATGCTACTGCACCTTGCGGGGGGTGAAATTGGTTCTGACGACTTCTCGCGGCTGAACTGCAGGGCTAGGCACTCGCATTAAGCTCTCTGCCGCCGCCCGTGATGTGTTGCAACTGCGCAATCCCGGACTGAAGCGCGGCGGTACACAATCGCTTAGAAGGGGGTGTAGCCGTTGCGCGAGGAAAACGGCCGGCGACGGCGCACGGATTGTTGTTCGCGGCGGACGGCGGCGCTGACGAGATCCTCGATGGCATCCGCGGCTGCGTCGTCCCACTTTTCCGCGAGCGGGCTGCCGCGCGCCCAGCCGGCGAGCGCAGCCGTGGCGTAAGCGATGGCTTCCTGTGCGTTGCGTACCAAGACTGGCGAAGTGGCGTCCGTGAAATCGGGATACGCTTTGGCATAGCGCAGGCGAATCTCGGTGTCCTGCGTCGCGCCGATGAAATAGATACCGTCGGCGCGCCATTCCCAGACGCTCAAGGTAACGTCTTGCACGCGCGAGGGCAGGCCGCCGTGCTGGGTGAGGTCGACCATCTCGAGGAAATCGTCGGTCGAACCGTTGGGGCGCTCCCAGATTTTCAGCGGCACCAAAAGATCGGTGGGCAACTGATTGGGCGGCGCAGTCGCGTCGGTGATGGAAACCTGCAAGGACGTATCCGTCTCTGTAACGGCGGTGACGACAAGCAACACATCGTCCTGGATGAAGCCGCTGCCGCCCGCATTTCCCAGCGCGCGCTGCACCTTGCGGTACGCGGAATTCGCGTAGGGCAGCAGGATGGTGTCCGTAAAGAGATTTCCTTGGGCGTCATTCAGCAGCGAACGCACTAGCGAAGTAATCTGTCCGGCCGAATTGTATGCGCTTGAGCCTACGACAGGCATTTGAGTGACCTCTTAGTTCCCTTGACTGTTAGTTTGCAGGATAGTATAAACCATTACGCGTGGGGCGCGTTTCGGAGAATCCTACCAGTGAGGGTACTGGACGCGTCTCACAAGCGCGAAGGCTGGTAACAGCCCGTTGGGTTCGAGTCCCAGATTCTCCGTCCCGCTTTCGCGCGTTCAACTTGACAGAACTCAATGTGTATCGTAATCTCATTTCGCTTGTGAGACGCGTCCATTACGCGTTACGAATTTGAGGGCAGCCGTTCCGGCTGCCCTTTTTTCTTGGCCGCAGTGGTGTTTGGAGCGACCAATGTGCCTCGTGGCGCGGCAGTCTCTGAAGTTGCTCCGGCCGAATTGTACGCGCCAGATCTTACGACTGTCATTGTGCGCCTTGAGGTGTGAATGTCTTCGTGAGGGCACGATTTATCGTGCCTTACAACCGAATCTTACTCGTCCATGTGATGCGGAAATTCCCTGGTGTCCGGCAAGGGCGACTTTTGCAGGTACGCTGCGACGCCGATGACGGAATTGATCAGTGAGGCGGCCGCGGCGATACGCATCGTCGCGCCGGCGCCCGCTTGCAAATTGAAATGTTGCGGATCGATGCCGACCGCGGCAAATCCGGTGAGCACGCCGCCCGCTGCGCCGCTGATGGCGGCTGCGATGATGCCCTTGATCCAGAGTTCAAATCGCTTCATGACGACTCCGGGCGTATAATCTCGAGCAATGTGGAAGAGCTATAAGCCATCGAAGCTTTCGATGGGTACGCTTGGTGCTGCGCTCGCTTTTTTTGCATTCCTTCATGCTGCGGTAACACGTCGAGGCGCGACTCAGGTGGCTGTCGACGTTATCGGCGGTCTCCTGTGGGTTGCAGCAACCATGCGTTATTTTCGCTATCGTGCACGGATCGACCGAGAGTCGTCCGTCCAAGATCCGAAATCACCTAGCTAACGGATACGAACGGTTGTTTATGAAACGCGGGAACGGCGTCGTCGAGCTGGTCGTACGCCCAGGCTTCATAGGCGCGTTCTTCGCGGTGGGCGCGATCGTCGAGCGCACGTTTCTTGCGTGAACGCGGAGAACGCCGCGAGAATTCGATGGCGCGAGCGATGTGTTCCGCAGCGGTTGGCGTCAACTGAATGAATTCCCCGCTCGGTCCTTCGAGCGTGAAGCAATGTTCGTATTCACCGCGCGAAGGATATGGGCCGAGCGCGGGAATGCTTACACCGTTATCGCGTTCGATGGTTTGGGCATACCACAAGCGCGGAGAGCCGTAGACTTCGGGTGGAACCCAACGCTCGATGTGCCAGCGATTTACCGACGGATATTTCGGTTCCTGGCGCAGCTCGACGACTTCGCGGAGCAGCGAACCGGTTGCCGCATCGTGCTCGGTAAATTTTCCGCCGATCCAAGCGAGGCGATTCCAACCCCAGATCGCGCGATAATTTGGTTCGCCGAAACGGGTGAGGCCGCCGGCGCGTGCGAGACGCTGCACGACGTTATCCGGCGTGTCATGCGTTTCGCGAAGAATGTGGATCATTTGCAATGGGTAGAGATTGAGGGAAAGGAAGTTGAGGAGATAAATGAGGTAAAGGATTCAGAATCCCCGCGCATGCGACTGTGGCGCCCGCCGAGTTCTTTATCCTTTACCTCCTCTACTTCCTCTGCCTCCTTTACCTCGCCTTTTTAGTAGCCGCTGGGCCGCGCTAATGTGTCGATGAACGCGCCGGTACGCGGCGAGTCGTCCCACACCTGGAACGCGGTGTCGAAATAGAAGATGTAGCTGGCTGCGATGCCGCCGCTGGCGCCATAAATCGGAAACACCGTGTTGCCATTGACTTCGTAGAAGTCGATGTCTTTCAGCACGGCGCGGCCCCAGTGTGCGAGATCGAGAAAATCCACGCGGGTCTGGTCGGCGTTCACGCTGGACTTGATCGGGATTCCGCTCATCGTTTTGCGACCGCTGAAGAGCAGATCGAGATCGTTTCCGTCGCTGGCGCCGCCTTCCTTGATGATTTGCGACACCGTGATGCCGAGGTTTTCCCAGGCGTGCTCCTGCTCGACAGCCATGTACGCGATCAGCTTCGAGATGTGGTTGATGCCCAGCGATTTCCGGACCTTGTTGATGGCCAGGCGAACGTTGGAGGGAGTGAGCGCGGCGTTGCCGGCGTTGACGCGCGGCGTCTGCAACTGCACGGGATAGGTCGCGCGGTTGAGGTTGAGCCACGTTCCGGTGGTCGCGTTGTTCTGGTGATATTTGATGCCGAAGAGCGACACCGGCTGTGCGCCGGTAAGGCCGTCGTGCACGATGACGTCGGTGGCGACGGTGCCGGTGGGCACATTGTCCACCGTGATGCTCTGCGCAGTGATGGGATCGGCGCTGAGCACGGTGGTGGTCACGCCGGCGGCGACGTTGCGGTTGGTCGTGAGCGTAGTGTCGTAGATCTGGATGGTCTGGCCGGGATAGACGAGCGCCGCGCCGTTGGGCACCGCCATCGTGAACGTGGTGCTGGCGATGGAGCTGATGGTGCCGAGCACGCCGTTGCCGGCGGTCTGCATGAGCTTGTCGAGAAACGAGCGGAACTGTTTCATGCCGTTGGCGACTTCGCGCTTGGTGGCGTTTTCGATGGCGCGTTCGCGGCCGGTCGTCGCGTATTCGACCAGCTTCGTGATTTCAATCGCGAAGCGGAAGAAAATCGGCGAGACCTGCGCGACGTCGTACGAAGTTCCCGAACCGCGGCCCAGGTCGCCGCCGTCGGCGTTGTACGAACCGGCTTTGCCTCCCGGAATGAGCTGCAGAGGAAGGCGCATGTTCCGGCTGGAAACTTTCTCCACGTCTCCGCGCTGCTGGATCATGGTGAGTAAAATGTCGTCCCGTTCGTAGAGCAGGGGCACTTTGTCGCGCACCTTCTCGAGCTGCAACGCGACAACGTTCGCGTTTGCTTGTGCTGGCATCTGTTGTTCTCCTTATGATTTCAAGGTGGCCGCGAGGCGGCCAACATGATTGCTGCGTTCCCGATGGCCGCAGTTTCGCGGCAGAGAATCGCGCGGGCGTCTCTTGAGAAGGCGCCAAAATCGCTGTTTGTGTGTTGCTTTGCTTACTGCCGGTGATGACGGTGCGTGATGGCCCGGACTGCTTCTACAAATCGAGAATCTGTTCGTCGCTGAGCGTTTGATAGTTCACGCGGCCCGATTTACTCGCGGCGCGCGACGAGGCGCTGCGATTTTCCGCTTCGCGGTTTTTGGGCGCGGTCTTTGTTGTGTCCGTGGGACGGCTCGCGCTTTGCTTCGCTGCCGGCGATGGCTCGGAACGAGGCGGCGATTCCCCACGTGAACTCTTGCCGCGGTGCGCGGCCAAAGTCGTCTGCGTCCAATCATTCAGCGCGCGTTTTGTCGCCAGGGGAACAAGCTGCTGCGCGCGTTCGGCGATCAAACGCACCACCTGCGCTCGCGTTTCCGCGTCGAGGCGTTTTGCGGACAGGATTTGCGCAACTTGCTCGCCGAGCTGGCGATCGGTCTGAAGCGTTTTCTCGATGTCCTGGCGAATCGCGGCGGTCAGCCTTGCTTGCAGGCGCCCAGCGTGCTGCGCTCCTACACTTGAGTCCCGATCCGCTGAGGACCGCGTCGAGTTGCCAAGACTTGGCAAGGCTTGCTCGAGGGTGCGTTCGATGGCGCCGCCGACGCTGCGTTCCAAGTCGTCGTTGGCCGCTTTTTCAAATGCCGCATACGCGGCCAGTTGCGCCTGCTGCGCCGAATCGTTTTGCTGTGGCGTGCCGCGATTCGCCTGCGCTGCCGGCGCGGAGTTTGCCTGTCGCGAATCGGCCCTTGCGGGCGCGTTCACAGGTGCGGCTGAGTGCTGTCCGCTCAGCGCATCGGCGACGCTGCGGTTTCTCACCGGCCTGCCGGCTTGCTCCAGCGCGCGCAATCCCTCGAAAACCATCTCGCGAAAGGCTGCGGGATCTTCGCGCATCATCATCGCGGCGAGTTGCGCCCGCTGCGAAGCGTCTCCCGCGAAATAGGCGCGGTCGATATCGTTGAGTACGCGCGCTCGATCGGCGGCCGCGCGCGCCTCCTCGGGCTTTGCGAACACTTCGCGGTAGGAGGCCGCTTCCCTTTCGGCGCGCTGCGCGCCTTCCCAGAGCGCTCGCGCTTCGGCGCCGCGCTGCGGATCGTTCATCGTTTCTGCAAGCCAAGTGGGCGGCTCGAGCGGCACGGCTGCGCGCGTTTGCGGATTTTGCGTGCGCTCATTTTCCACAGCCGCACGTTGTGTGCTCTGTTCTTCGACTGCGCCAGCTTCCGGGCTGCCGTCTTGCCGCGGCTCCAGCGCGGATTCCGGCGAAGAGCTTGACGCGCCCGCGACAACTTCAACGTCTTGTGGTTCCGGATCGATCTCAAGGATCTGTTCGTCGGTCAGCGCAAACAGTTCGTGCAGTTGCGTGTGTCCGTTTGCGTGAGGAGACTCGCTCAGAGCTCCCGTTTGGTTTGCAGGCTGCATCACTGTTACTTCGTTTGCGGCGTGGCCGGCGCGTTTTTACTTCCCGCTGGTTTTGAAGCCGTGCTCGGCGCGGAAGCTGGTGCGTTGCCGACGGCCAGGCTCATCGCGCGCAAGTGCGCTTCGGTGTGCGCACGGACGTTGGCAAAGCCGGCGGGATTCGTGATTTTCGCGGCCTGGCCCGCTTCGGAGTTCGCCCAGCGTTTGCACTCCTCGAATTCCACGGCGTGGTTGTCGAGCAGTTGATCGACGGGCACAGAAGGCAGCACCAGTACATGTGACTGGTGACTGGTGACTGGTGACTCGTGCGAGTTGGCGGCGGACTGCATGGCGCCGCCGTTTAGGGCGGCATCATCTGTGTCGGCGTTCGACGGTTCCGCCGCGGCTGAGTCACTTTGATTTGCGGATGCCTGGCTAAAGCCCGGCGCTACGTGGGCCACACCAGACGGGTGCATCGAGATTACGATTGGGGCGCTGGCCAGTAGTTGCTGGATTTCGCGCAACTGTTTGTTGCGCGAATCTTCGCCGGGGACAACCAGTTCGGTAAGTCCCAAGACATTCTTTATGTAGCCGATGTTTGCCGGCTCGCTGAGCGCTTCCTGAATCAACGGATCATTGAGGCTGAACAATTGCTGCAGCACGCCGCGCTGCTGCGACTTCAGGCGCGGAAATGTTTCGTCGGCTTCGGGATGCACGCAGATGTTGCCTTTCAAATCCGCCGTGCGAATCAATCGCGCATCCAGAACGCCGTCCGGCCCGAGCAGCGGGACCTCCGCGTTTTCGGGGCGGTTTTTTCGGAAACAATCGACCGACAAGAGCATCACATCGGCATAAAACTGTTTCGTGCGGCGCCAGACGAGTCCGAGGCGGCCCATGGCTTGATCGCGCGCCAGCGCGTAGCCTGACGCGGTTTTCACATCCTCCATGTTCCCCCCAAAAATCGCGGGGAACAGCCCGGTCAGAAATTGCGCGACGGGTCCGATCAAATTCTGCTGATGCTCGATCATGTCCGGCGGAACGCGCGCAGGCGCGGGCTGAAAAAATCCGGCCGCGAGAGGCTGTCCCGGCCGGGCACGCGCCGGAAAATGCGCAGCAGGCTCCGCGGTTTGATTCGCGAGCGCGTCGAAATCCAGCACTTGCGGATCGGCATAGATTGGCGGGATGCCGTATTCGTACGTTTCCGCCTGCATGTTCGAGAGCACGTTGTAGCGCTCTTGCACTTGCACGAGCGAATCGCCGACGCTCGGGCGGTTCTGCCCGTCGCCGGGGAGCGCATGCAGCACGCGCCAGTGATCGTCCATCGATTCGTTGCGCGATTCGCAGTAGACGTCGCCGGCGAAGCCGCAGTAGCAGCCGTCGGGGAACAGCTGCAACAGTTCGTTGCGCACCGCTTCGTCTTCCATCGAGTAAAACGCCCAGGGCCGCAGCCAGGTGCGGTCAAAGGTGATCAGGTTCATTAGCGCGTCGCCGGGATGAATCGTGGGCAGGCCTTGCTCGACGCTAATGCGCGAAACGCGCGCGTAGACGTCGTCGGGTCCTTGCGAAGCCGCCGCCTCGATTTTATTGGCCACGTACGGATAGGCGGCCTTCAGCTTGGCGCGATGCACTTCCGCCTGCCATTGCAGGTAGGGAAATTCGTGCATTTCGTTGGCCCAGACGGGGGTGTTCAGTTCCAATCCGCCGGCGATGGAGATTACTTCCTGGCCGTTCGGCACGCGGCGCGCGCCGATGACGCGGGGCACAGTGACGCGTTCGGCTTTGCGAAGATTTGATTCGTCGAGCTTCACGTCGCAGCTCGGACAGCTCATCGATTGTGGGGGCACGATATATCGTGCCCCTGCCGCCGCTTGCTCTTGAGTTTGCTCGTCGTCGGAAGGCGGTGGCGTTGCCGGAGACTGCTTGCCGCAATTCGGGCAAGCATATTTGTCCTCGCCCAAGGGAATTTCGATCGCCGCTAGCAACTGCTCTTCGTGAAAACCAAAGCGCTGCCCGTCGGCGACATAGCGCACATACGCGCCGAGTTTTCCATCGGTCCATAGGAAATAGCCGATGGTGGTGAGGAGCTGCTCGACTTCATTGTTCCGCTCGATCAAGTCGACTACGTCGCTGGCCGCGCGCGCCGCGCCAATGTCTTCGAGCGACTGCGCGGATTGCGGATAAAAGCGCACGCTGGGCACGTCCTGCGAAAGAACTGCGATGAAGGAGAGCCCAAATCCTTGATAAAAATTCGTGACGAACTGGTAGCGCGGCATTTCTTCGAGCCCGCGATCGTCGTTGGAGCGGTTCTCGTACGGCATGTGCCAGTTCATGTCGTTGGGATTCCACCAGGCGTATTGCAGCCCTTGCCAGAAAAGACGCGCTTGGCGAATGCGCCGGATTTCGTTTCGCCGCGCCACGATTCCTTCCTGGCGATATTGCCGCACGAGTTCGCGAAGCGCGTTGACGAGCTCGGGCTTGATGTCTTCGAGGCGTTCGTTGTTGGGTCCGAGGTCCACGATGCCGCTTGGAAGGGGCGAAGCTTGCTGCGACCCTACGCCTTCGCCCTTTGCATCGCGGCGATTCTCTTGCTCTGCCTCGAGCAATCCGTTCAGGCCCATCGTTCCAAAAGTGTCGGAGTCATCCGCCGGCACGATGTTCTGTGGCGCGCCTGGCGCGTAGTTTCCGTCGGCGGGTGCGATTGCGCCGGGCGTTGCGGCAAGCAATTCAGCTGTGGGGTAGAGGTCCATTCCTTCTCTCTTGTTTACTCTATGGTTGTCTACACTAGGGTAATTCTGATAGGCTCTGTCCGCTCAGTCGTGTCTCGGGGAATGCTACCAGTGGGGGTACTGGACACATCTGAGAACTGTGGAAGGCTGCTTGCAGCCCCGGGAGTTCAAGTCTCCCACTCCCCGCGCGACCTTCTGTACTTTATCGGTTGACAAGGACGAATGGGGCTGTAAACTACGGAAAGTTCTCAGCTGTGTCAAGTACCGTTTTCGGGCGGCTCATTTGAGCCGCCCTTTTGTTTTCCTTGCGCCTTCGTATCCGTTCCGTCGCTGCTTCAATTCCCAGGCAACACCGAGTCTTTCGACGCAGAGTTCTCGCGCCAGGCTTGAATCTGGTGCCACGAGCGTTTGCGCAAGCGCGGCAGGGCTTGCGGTTTCGGCGGTTCGGGAAAATCTACAGGCGGATATCCCGCCGTGCCCAGCAGCGAATTTGTCAAAGCGCGATTCTCAGCGCGCAGACGAGCCACGTCCGCTTCGAGTAGGCCCACATATTTCGTTTGAAGCACTTTGCGGAGCCAATCCAGCATGGAGCACCTGTGGCGCAGGATTCATCCTGTGCTCGCGCCCTTCCTCAATTTTCCGTCGCGCATGGACAAAAATCAGTGCTACGAACGGCGGCGGAAAAACTTCTTCGGGCGAAATTGTTTTTGCGCTTCGGCTTCGAGGCGCTGGTAGTGAATCGCCTGCGACGTGGGATCCGTGGCGCTCACTTGCCGCGCGATCTGTTCGCCGAGCGGCATGCCGGTTATGAAATGCGCGCCGCTCCCCGGGGGATATTGGGGCGGGGCTTGCCCCGCCCTGGACGGCGCAAGGGCCGTCCCCACACCGGCGATTCTTCCACCGGAGACCAAACCATATCGCGCGGAATCCGCGGGATCATCGCCATCCATCTTGCGAATGTCTTCGGAGCGCGCGTTGTCTCGCACGAGCGTCGGCATGCACTCGATCAACTTCGTGCAGTTCTCGGTGATAACCCAGGCGTCCGCCTCGAGCAGTTGATACATGAACTGCCAGCCGCCGACGCGATCATCGTCGGCGGGCGCGGGCCGCGGCAAGCCGTTGACAATCAGGACGTCGCCGAGTTGCTCGGCGATCGAGGCCTCGGCGGTGCGGTGCGCGAAGGCATCCGGCGAGAGGATCACTTCGCCGATGCCCTCGCGGCCGCTGCGCTCGGCAATTCCCTGCGCGAGCATGCGCGGCGAAAGGCCGTTTTGCACGAATTCGCGGTAAGTGACGATGCGTGAGCTGGAGGCTTGTTGCGCTTTCAGGTGATCTTGTCCGCTCGAAAATCGAAAATCGAAATTCGCACTTCCTGCGCCTGGCGTTTCGAGTTTCGAGTTTCGGTCCCCAGGCACGGCGCAGTGCCAGTAGACCGCGCTGGGATGCTGGAATCCCCAGTCGATGGAAATCCAGCGCGGCCACCATGGTTCGAGACGAATCTCTTCCGGGCGCGCGGTGTGCCGGCCGTAATCGAAAATGTTGAAATATTGGCCGGCGAAAACGTTCCAGTCGCCGTCGAGAAACGCCCGGCGAAGATGTTCCGGAAGAACCGCCAATCTGTGGCGATAATCCGCGTCATTCGCGTAGATCGGGTTATCTTCGAGCCGCGCGCGGATGAAATCGTAATCGCGCGGCTCGTACAGATCCGGCTGGTCAAATCCCGCGGGCGGTTTGTGATCGATCCATAGCGCTTTCACCCAGGCGTGGCCGATATTGCCGGGGTTGGTGGCGCCCGCCATCTTGCAGACGCTGCCCGGCACGGGACAGCGGTTGCGCGAAGTGAGAAACTGCCACTGCTTGAAGGTGAAGTGCGTCAGCTCATCGAGGCCGATGAAAAGAAATTCCGCGCCTTGGTACTGGTAGACATCGTTCTCGCTGCGGCAGTACCCGAAGCGCGTCGTCGAGCCGTTGCGCCATGTGACGATGTGCTTCGACTCGTTGAACTTCTTGTAGAAATCGCGCGGCACGTCGCGCCGGAAGTACGCGAGCAAGGACGATTCCAGCTCGGGGAACGTGCGCCGCAAGAGCAGGCTGTCCGAGCCGGGGACTCGAAGCGCCTGGTAGATCGCTTCCCAAAGCAGGGCTTTCGTTTTGCCGGGCCCCGCCGCGCCGCCGAATAAACGGTACTTGGCTTTGGACTCGTGGAACTGGTGCTGGCGCGGGAACGGCTTGTAGGAATCGCTTAGCCTTCCGAGAAGGTTTACTCGGGAACTCCGAGGCCGTAGAAGCCTGCGGCTGAAGAGCGTGCTGTCCTGAGTTCCCTTCACGGTGGTTCACGAGATGGGGTCCGCCTGAGCTTTTTCCCGCGGCGAGCTACATCGCGCGCAGTTTTTTTCCGATCAGATACGCCACGGCGCCGCCGAGCAGCGCCGCTGCGGCGGGCCAGTGGTGCAAGCTGAGCACAATTCCGGCCACGCCCGAAGCCACTCCCGCGATCTCGACAATCATTCCGATGAACTCGAGATGCGTGTTTCCCGTCGTCGTCGTTGTCGTCGTGGTACCTGTCGTGTTTGTCGTCGTCATGATTTTTCCCCTCGATCTATTTTTTACTTCACAAAACGTTTCGCACGCGAGCCGTTCATTCGCCGATCGGCCGCGGCGCGTCGAAAATGATTTGCGGTATTTCGTCTCCAGACGCGGCCGGGCTCTTGCCGTAGGACATCTCGAGCAGGCGTTCCATCATGCGCTGCGCGATTTTCTCGTCTCCCGATTTCACAAGTCTTGCGCAGGCGAGATACAGATCCACGTGTGCATGGATGGCATCCACAAATCCTGGCCCGTCTTCGGGCAGAGGTTCCGAACCAGGCGGAATATCCACCTGCTTCGGTGGTTCGCTTGAGGCGCGCGGCTTTCCGGTTGCCTTCCCTTTCCTCCCACCCGAGGATCGGGGAGGCTTATCCTCTCGCGAAGGCGGAGCCACCTCAGCGCACACATCGCGTTCCATGCCGGCCGCGGCGGAGGACGCGGCGGCCGCAGTGGGAAAATCGCGTGTGTCGTCAGACGCAGCCCTGCCCGTTTCCAGCGGCGCTGCGGAGGCAGCCGCCGTTTGGCAAGAGGAAGCCGGTCCATGACCGTTCACTCGAGATGCGCTCGTATCATGGCCGTTGCTTTTCATGTTCGGAGTTTCCCTCCGATTTGCCGGGGTGATGCCGCGCGCCCGGCGAACCTGTCCCGGCGAACCGGGGTCGAATGTAGTTGTAGAGCGCTTCGAGCGCCCTTTCGGTTTTTCGATCGTCGATGTGGAATTCACGGCTATTTCGCTTCGCCTGGCGTGGAGTTCGCCGCTGCCCTGCTTCCGCCAACGCGTTCCGGGAAGCCTCGAACGCAAAGTCCCAGGTACACGCCGCAGATCGCGTTCAGATGGCTGCGGCAGAACGGAGAGTTCTTCTCGGCGCGGGCTTTGCAGGGACTCCACGCGCGATTGCAATTCCTGGAGGCGCGAAAGGCAAGACATCGCATGATGCGTTCTTCCAAAAATATCCGCGCCGACTTCGCTACACGAGGAGTTTGGCGGTCAGCCCGCTGCCGCCGGTCGACGAAGCGAACTTGATGCGCAGGAATCGGGCCTGCACTCCGGTGACGGTGCGAGCTTCGCCCGCGGCGTTCGTTGTGGTGTCGAGGGTCTGGTATTCCGCATCGACATCGGCCATCGCGCCTTGCAGAGATAGGCTGACGGCCGACGGAGCGGTTCCAAAAATGGTCTGCCAGCGCACTGCGGTGCCCGTGTCCGGGTGGCCGGCGTAGCTGGGGATCGCAAACTGACTGCCGGCTTGCGCGCTGCCGGGAAAAGTTTCGTTGTTGAAGCTGAAGCCGACGTCACCGGGCATCAGCGAAGTCGGCGGAGTCGCGTTTTGATAGCTGGGCATTATGGCTCCTTCTTGTGTGCGGCGCGTGGGCGCGCAAGTTCGTTTGAAGATCGTTCGTCGAGAGACACTTCGGCGCCAGCGCAGGTCATGGCGCGAAATTTGATTTGGAAGTGCTTTGTAAGATTGCTTCGCTTACGAGGCGCTGGAGGGCAGCGCGAAAAGACAGCCCTAAAAAGCAAAACGCCCCGAAATTGTCGGGGCGTACCTTTCTACGAGAGAAAGTGTAGCACATTCTGATTTTTTGTCAAGAGAAATTTTCAAATATTTTTACTTTTTCTTGACTCCCTTTGTTTTCAAGAGCATAGTCGCCCTACTTCCCCCGGATTTTAGCTCACCTTAGTTGAAGGAGGTCCATCATGCCGTATTATTGCCACCAAGTCAGCTATACCAAGGAAGCCTGGGCTCGCCTCATGCAAGATCCGCAAGACCGGCTCGAAATCGTTCGGCGTCCCATCGAGAACCTTGGCGGAAAATTGCACACCTCGTTCTTTGCGTTTGGCCCCTTTGACGTGATCGCCATCACGGAGATGCCGGATAACATCTCGGCGGCCGCCATCGCCATCGCGTTCGCGGCCGGAGGCGCCGTCGCCAGCATCCAAACCACGCCGCTGATGACTGCGGCGCAGGCCGTTGAGGCTTTGCGAAAAGCCGGCACGTGCGGGTACAAGTCCATTGTCGCGGGGACCGGAGCTTCCGCCGCGGGAGCCTGAGATCGGGCGGAAAAGCCCGCGGAAATTTTTCCAAGCAGCCCAGGCGCTCTCTATTTTCGCCTCTAAGGGGCGAAGAGGGATGGTGTGCCCAGTTTCGCTTCGGCACAGACTTTTCCCACCGAGGGCACCCCATTTTTCTCGACTTATATCTATTGGATAGTGTACACTCCAGTCATTTGGCCAGGGGACCCTCGGAACGAAGGAAAGCGAGCGGTTCTGGTTAGGAGCCACGAATGATCATCGGTGAGCGCTTGCGCGCACTGCGCGAACAAAAACAAATGTCCCAGGGGGAGATCGAGAAACGAACCGGCCTGCTGCGCTGTTATCTTTCCCGCGTGGAAAACGGCCATACCATCCCGGCGATCGAGACGCTGGAAAAACTGGCTCGAGCGCTGGACATGCCGCTCTACCAGCTTCTCTACGATGGCGACGAACCGCCCCGGCCGGATGTTCCCGCCTCCTGGACCGCGTCGGGCAGATCGTCCTGGGGCAGTTCCGGCAAGGACTTGCGCTACATGCGGAAGCTGCGCCATCTGCTGAGCAAGATGGAAGCGTCAGATCGCCAGCTACTTCTCTTCACGGTGCAACAAATGGCGAAGAGAAGAAAAGCGCCCGCGGCAGCTGCTGCTGCTGCTGCTGCGGACTGAGGTCGCGCACCGCTCTCGGCTTCACAATATTTTATCGCGAGCTTCCGAGCGTTTCGCAACGGCCTGCACGGCGTCGCTTGCCAAGCGCTCTGCTAAACTCCAGGGGTGCACTCCCGAAGAGCCATGCCCCGCCTCGCGAGTATCCGCCTGCACCCTATCAAAGCGCTCGATCCCGTTTCGGTGAGCGAAGCGGGCATCGGGCCCAATGGCGGCCTCGAACTCGACCGCGTCTGGGCGCTCTATTCCGCCGACGGACGTTGGGTAAATGGCAAACGCACTCCGGCGATTCATCTGATTCGTGCTGCGTATTCGCCGGACGTCAGTTCCGTTACGCTTACGGTTCCCGGAGACCGCCGCACTATTCCCGCGATGACCTTTGCATTTCCCGGGGATACGGAAAACGCTTCGGAATGGTTCAGCATGTACTTCGAGCAGGCCGTTCAAGTTCGTTACACGCGCGACGGCTTTCCTGATGATGGACTCGCGAGCGGCCCGACGATCGTTTCCACCGCTTCGCTCGAAGCGGTGTGCGAGTGGTTCCCCGGCATGGCGCTCGAGGAAGCGCGCCGGCGATTTCGCACCACGCTCGAAATCGATGGCGCGGCGTCACCGAATGGCTCTGCGTCGAGGGATAAAATGCCTTTGCCGACGGATGGGCTTTCCCGGCCGGAGAAGCTGCCCGCATTCTGGGAAGATCAACTTTTCGCCGAAGAGGAGACCCGCGTCATACGCTTCAAGATCGGCGATATTTCTTTCGAGGGGAGCAATCCCTGCGCGCGCTGCCCCGTTCCCGCGCGCGATTCACGCACCGGCACCACCGACGACGGCTTCCAAAAGCGTTTCGCCGAACTCCGCCGCGCACAATTTCCCTCTTGGTCGCCCGCGGCCCGCTTCGACCACTTCTACCGCCTGGCCACCAACACCCGCGTCCCCAGCACCGAATGCGGCAAAGTCCTCCACGTTGGCGATGTCCTCAGTTATTGATTCAGCCGCGCAGATGGAGGGCAATCTTCAACGCGGAATCCACAGCAATCAGCGCCTGTGGACCGATCTGTCCAATCCGCTTCGTGAGTCGATTCTTTGAAACCGCGCGGACCTTTTCGCAGAGCACCACGGAGTCTTTCTTCAAGTCCCCTTCTCCCGCGCGAAGTTCAACGTGGGTCGGGTAAAGGCGCCTTTTGTTTTCACGGCTTGTGATCGGAACTACGATCGCGATCGGAGCGTTTGTGTGCAATGCGTTCCGGCTAACGACAAGCACCGGCCTCGTGCCGCCTTGCTCGGACCCTGCGATGGGATCCAGGTTGGCTAAATACAACTCCCCCCGAACCATCTACGCTCCGGCCATGTCGCGTTCGGTAAGCTCTAGCGTTTCCGCGTCGCTAGCGAGGAACTCTTCCGCAATTCGCGACGCCTCCCGCCGATATTGCCTGTCTTCCCCCATACCCCGGAATGAATCATCAATGGCCTTGCGCTCCATCGCCCGAACGTAGGCGGCCAAGGCATTCACGATGAGGTCATTTACGCTCCCAGCTTGCTGCCTTTCGACGTGTTGTTTAGCGCGTTCGTAGAGCTGCTTTGGCAGACGCAACGTTGTCTGGACGTTTCGGGATGTTTTCTTGCCTTGGGTACGCATCGATAAGTGGTTCTCTTTCTGATTCCGCATAGCGATATCATAAATGATATCACTATCCGACTGCAAGATCGGTGTCGTTTCGCGATCTGGCAGTTTCGGCCGGTTCCATTAATCCAATGACCCAAAATACTTCCTCGGCGGAAACATGCCCCGTTGCAGCAGTTCCTTTCCGCAGCGGTGCCGCACTTCTTCCGTCCAGTTGACCCAGCTGCGTTCGCTCAAGCCGAGAAAATGCCGTGCATTTTCGTACGGCGCAAGCCCGAGGTAGTACAACCGAAACAGCACCATGCGCGACGCCCAATCCGGCCCCTCGAGCGCCTTCTGCCCGGCGAGCGCGAAGTCCGCAACCCATTCATTGAGCCGCGCACGAAAATCCGGCCGCCAAAGAAATTTCCCGGTATCCTTCAAATTCAGCGCGGAGATTCCGCGCTTCGTCTCGAGCACTTCGCGTGCGCCGCGATAGACTTCCCAGCAGACATCAAACGCCAACTCTGGTTTTACGCCCATGGCTCCTCCGCCTCGGCGCACGCGTGCTGCGCGCCGTTCACCGATTTTGATCAATTGATGACAATCCCTAAGCCTCCCAACCGCTTATCCACTCAACAGTTCGCACTGGCCAGCGCTTGGTATTCCCTGCGGCGGCGGTCTATCTTCTTTCTCCGAGCCCGCTTATTTCTCCGAGCTGGCTTCTTTCTCCGCACAGGCGCATGCCGTTCTTGCAGCACGGAGTATTCCCACACAGCACCGAACCCATCCGCGCGCATGGCGGTGTTCACTGTCCTGCACCGCTTCACCACCGCAAACGCTCCGAACCGCGGCTTCCGCAAATGGCGCAATTGCGCGGAAATACTCGCCGGCGGGTAGTGTGTCAGCTTCGCCAGCTCATCCAGCGTCAGCCATGTCGCGCACTGCCCCGCGCTCAGCATCACGTCGCGTATTACTTCCCGCTGCTTCCGCAAACGCACGGGCTTTACTGCTTTTTGCTTCGTCCTCCGCATCGCCGTTGCCTCCTTTCCCGGCCGTCATGTTTCCAGCTCAGGAAACTCGTCCTCGCCGCCGGCTTCTTCAAGCGCCCTTTCATCCGGCTCACCCTCGTCGTCTTCGGAATCCGGCGCCCGCGCCGTCCGGTCGGGATCTTCGTAGTCGCCATCGCAAGCGCTGCAGGCGCGCAAGCCCTCCCGCGCGATCTCCGAGTTTCCGCAAGCCGCTGGCGCCAGCGCCCGATGCCCCGGGTCCACTGCGCGGCGAAGCGCTGCGGCGTTTTCCACAGTTTTCCACAGAGGGTTATTTCTAAGTATTCTTGACATGTCTTACTCTTCTTATAATATTCGCACCGTTCCTTACTCGGAGGTCGTATGGCCACGCGCTCGTCTCAGCCGCCCTGGGAGTTCCTTCTTTCCGCTTCCCGAAACTCCCTGCAAAGTTTTAAATTGTCTCGTCTGGCTCATGCTGCCAATCTCCGCAAGGAAATTGGCGCTTTGTTGGATCAATGGATGGAGGAAAATGCAGCCGCCATGCTGGCGCGATGGTTGATGGAGCAGCGCGAACGCTCCACGCGGGTGCCCGACGCGCTCTCCGCGTCCGAATCCGGGAGGAATGGGACGCATTCCGTGTCCGATAATTTTCTTGCGGATCGAGGAGGCCCTCAGCCCGTAAATGGCGGCCCATCCTGAAGTTTTGCGCGTTTTTTGGACTCGTTTCGACGATCTGGCACTGAACATGTCGCGGACGTTCTGGTTTGCCTTGCTGCCTGAAAGTGTGTTCCGCGGAGCCCGCGCAAACGCCGATTCCGCTCTCGCCGAACCGGTCCTCGCCAGGGTCTCCCACCACCGCGTCTCGCCGCTGCTTCTCTGCCGCATCGCGCCTTCCCCAATTCCCAGCCAGCCAAAGACTTACGTCTTCGCTGCGTTATATGTATTAGCGGACGCTACCGGAGTGGGGTGAAGCGGCTGGCGAGAATCACACGACAGGGCACACCAATGGCGGGCACGCGCAGAATTGCGCGACAAGATTGGGTCTACAAACAGGCGGGATTAGCGCCTGGCGACTGCCGGGGCCGGCTCTTTTTCGAGGAGCTGTTCTTTACGATAGACCAGCGAATTGATGTCGTACGGGGCGAGTTCAAAACCGTGGCCGTGCGTGATCGCGTCGGTCGGGCATGCTTCGACACAGTAGCCGCAGAAAATGCAGCGCGAATAATCGATGTTGTAAACACTCGCGTACCGTTCGCCAGCGGAGATGCGGTTGGCGTCCGTATTTTCCGCGGCCTCGATGTAGATGCAATTCGCGGGACAAGCAGCCGAGCACAGAAAACATCCTACACATTTCTCGAGTCCCGATTCGTCGCGATGAAGCACGTGAATCCCGCGATAGCGCGGCTGGAAATGGACGGGTTCGAACGGGTAATTTTCCGTGACCGTTTTCCGGAACATATTGCGGAAGGTCACGCTAAATCCCTGCACCAGCGTGGTGAAGGTCTCGCCAACTTCTCGTAGGATGGAGGCCATGGATTAGAAGTCTAACAAACGCTTCAAGGCCGGGCAAATCCCCATATTCCGGCCGCGGGGGAAGGCAACCGATCACCCTTTCAGGGACTCGATGATCTGCTTCCCGTGAAAGCGGCCGTTCTCGATAAAGATGTCGCCGGTGTGCCGCCCGCCGATCACCACTCCCGCCAAATGGATTCCCGGCACATTGCTTTCTAGCGTATTCGGATCGAGCGCCGGCTTCCGCGTTTCCGGATCGAGATGCACTCCCAAGCTTTCGATA
The DNA here is from genome assembly GCA_963715795.1 of uncultured Acidobacteriota bacterium. Taxonomy (GTDB): domain Bacteria; phylum Acidobacteriota; class Terriglobia; order Acidiferrales; family UBA7541; genus Acidiferrum. The sequence continues at coordinate 1,279,745 of OY970275.1, forward strand.
AATTCATAATCCGGATGGTAGCCGGTCAAGGCGTAGACCTGTCTTGCCGGCAAGCGCTTCTGACCCGCCCCGTTCTGCACTACGACTTCGTCGCTGGTAATTTGCGTTACGCGTGTTTCGAAGAGCGCTTTGACCTCTCCCGCTTTAATTCGGTTTTCGATGTCCGGCCGCACCCAATACTTAATCCCTGCACCGAGTTCGGCGTGCCGATGAATCAGAGTGATGCGCGCCCCATTGCGGTAGAGGTCCAGCGCAGCTTCCGCCGCGGAATTTTTTCCGCCGATTACCACAACGTCCTGGTTCCAGAATTCGAACGGCTCGCTATAGTAGTGCGAAACATGCGGCAAATTCTCGCCCGGGATGCCCATGACATTCGGCAGATCGTAGTAGCCCGTCGCGACGCAGATTTTTTTCGAGCCGTAACGGTTCTCCGTCCCCTTTTCCGTTTGAGTCACCACCATGAAATCGCCGTCGTGTCCATCCACCCAGAGCACCCGTTCGAACAACCGCAACTCCAATTCGAAATGCTCCGCCGCCTTGCGGTAATATTTCAGCGCCTCGACGCGAACTGGCTTTTCCGCGGCGCTGACCAGCGGCAAGTCGCCAATTTCCAAAAGCTCCGGGGTGGTAAAAAACACCATATTCACCGGGTAGTGGTAAATCGAATTGCACAAACAGCCTTTGTCGATCACCAGAGGCCGCATCCCAGCGCGCTTCGCCTCGATGGCGCACGCCAGGCCAGTCGGACCAGCACCAATGCAAATAATGTCGTAGGCATCCATGGTTTTTTAGTTTGCCGGGAGTCCGCCCGAATTGCAAATCCGCAAAAGCTACTGCGTCGGCGCAATCTCCAGGATTTCGGTCAGTTCCCTGCGGAATGACTCCAGCTCCTGCAGCCGTTCCGGCGTGGCCGCGAGTTCGGTCTTCTTCCAGACGAAGACTTCGTTTGGCCCGCGCTTGATGCGCACGCTCAAATTCCCGGCTACCATGTACGAAGGACTCGAGAGCAATTTCAATCCGCCGTTCGGCACCGGCGATAACACCGCCGCGCACTCGCCGCGCCGGACGCACAGCACGCTTTCGTACGGCGGAATCGCGATGGGCCGAAATCCCGCTGTGAACAATCGCTCCATGGTTTGCATCTGCTGTGGCGTAAGCTCAACCATCGGGTGGGACAGGCTTCAGCCTGTCTCTGGCATTTTCTTCCAAATGTCCCGTTAAGCCGCCGTGGAATCCGCCTCGGAGGACGTTCCTTCAAGCTGCGAAAGTATTTCCCGCAGCGTCACGATCAGCTCGTCTCTCGATACGTGGCTCTTCTTGAACTGAATCCGGAATTTGAAACTCTCGTTCTCCGGCTCGAAATGGAAAATGAACGGTTGCGGCCGCTGCGGCCCGCCCTGCTCATCGCGGCGTTCGCGCCGTGCTTCGTCTCTCGTTAGCCCGCCCTGCAGAATACGGTGCATCATTTCGATCATTTTCTTTTCGGTCGGCTGCCGCGCGATTTGCAGCAACAACGATTTCGAGATGATCCCGTGTTCGACGCATTTCTTTCGCAAAGAATCAGGAATATTCCGCAGCGATAACGTTTCCGTAACGGATGACCGCGCCCGTCCAATCTTTTTCGCCACGTCCTCGTGGGTGTATTCGAATTGCGTGGCCAGCCGATACAAACCGTCGGCTTCCTCGAAGGGTGTCAGATCTTTCCGCTGAATGTTCTCGATCAGCGCGATTTCCAGAGTTTCCGCGTCGTCCGCCATCTTTTCGATGCACGGAACTTCTCGCAGGCCGGCCGCGCGCGAAGCGTGATAGCGGCGCTCGCCGGAAATGATGTAGTAGCAGTCTTCGCGCGGCACAAACCGCACCAGCAGCGGCTCGAGCACTCCCTTTTCCCGGATGGACTCCGAAAGCTCGCGCAAATCGCCCAGCGCCTTGCGCGGCTGGTCCGGATTGGGCCGGATCTGATCCACGGGGATCATCCGCCCAACCGCCGCCCCGCTGTAGCTTGTCAGAGATTCGACGTAGTGCGCGTCATGCCGCATCTTCAGCGTGATGGGTAGCCCGATTCTCTTCGACACGTTGGATAACCTCCGCTGCCAGTTTCTTGTACTCGATGGCGCCGGGTGATTTCGGCGCATACGTTAAAATCGTTTCTTTGTAAGCCGGACTCTCTTCCAGCCGCACGTTCTTGCTGATCTTCGTCTTGAACAGCACTTCCCCGAAAACCGTTCGAATTTGCCCGTGCGTATCTCGCGAAATATTCGTACGCTTGTCGAACAGCGTGATGACCACGCCCAAAACCTTCAGCCCAGGGTTGGGCCGCGCGCGGATTCTTTCGTAGGTTTCTAGCAGGTCGTCCGTGCCTTCGATCGCAAAGTACGCCGCTTGAATCGGCACCAGCAGATGCGTCGACGCCACGAGCGCGTTTACCGTCAAAATGCCCAGCGAAGGAGGCGTGTCCAGAACAATATAATCGTATTCTTTCAACACCGGCGCCAGCGCGTCCTTCAACCGGTACGGCGCATCGAATTGCCCGGCCAGCACCTGCTCCAGTTTCGCCAGCGCCAGCCGGCCCGGCCCCAAAAAGAGCATGGGATCCTTCGTGGTCTTGATGACCGCCGCCATTGTTGCGCGGCTTTCATTCAGCACCTCGAACATCGACGTGCTGATTTCGCCGGAATTATAAAATGCGATCGTCGAATTCGCCTGAGGATCCAAATCAATTAGGAGCGTCCGTTTCCCGCGGTTCGCCAGCGCGGCGGACAAATTAATTGCCGTCGTCGTTTTCCCGACTCCGCCCTTTTGATTCGCAACCGTGATGATGGCAGTCATATTCTTCTGCCTCCGCCTAAGCGCAAGACAATGCGCGCCGACGTGACTCCGCAACCCGGTCCCTATATGTGGGTGCTGCTTGCAGAAAGCCCCCTAGGCCTAGGCTCACTCTACGTTCGCAACCCATTCCAGCGCAAGGGAAAAGTGGAAATTCACAGAGATGTCGGTGGAAAACTTAGAAGTTCCGTTTTGGGTCACCGGCTAGGCCAGAGGAAAGCCAGTAGCGTTCAACACTGCCATCTTGAAAAGAATCAGTTTTCACAAGATTGCGGGAAAGCGGCGGAGGACTCGACTTTTGCGCCACCTAAAATTCCACGCCCCAAAAATCCATTGAAGCTCCTTGCAGCTCCAGCCCTAGCTCCCAGCCCGTCCGGCTTTCGTGGCCCCGCCAGATCAGGACCGCTTCGCAGGCAGTCTTGTTGAGGAGATTCACCAGCAGCAGCCGTTGCCCCACTGGAAAATTCTGCGGAATTACCGCGAGGCACCCCTTCGTGCTTGTGTCCACTGTATAGCCTTCCGCCCGCATCGCGCGGCCGGATTCCGCCCATTCCACGGCCACCGGCACACGGGAATTTACCCGCTCTCCTGCCCGGGCGTTTTCGAGTCGCGCTTCAAACCTGGAAACGTTCCCTAAGCTCACGGTTGTCTCCTGCGTGTGCATTTCCCAAACGCCCAGCGGTCAGCTTCTTCGTGTTCTTCTTGCTTTGGTTGAAGTCAATGCAACGTGCTCACAGCGAAGTACCCTAGCTCTTGCCTGTCTGCAGCCTAAGATTCCTATCCAACCCGGTCAATGGAACTTCGGACCTAGAACGTCCTCGAAGTAACTGTCCCAACCTCGTGCTACCTCCCTCGCAGCTTTTCCGCTAAATACACGCGAAATCTAGTTTTCACGCATTTGCTCCGTTCCCCCGGCTCCGCTTACACTCTTTCCAATCCTTTTCTACTTATGTTCCACATCAAGACACTCCGCGCCGAACTCGGCCCAACTCTGCGGCTGGCCCTGCCGCTCGTCCTAGCCGAACTCGGCTGGATGAGCATGGCCATTGTGGACACGATGATGGTCGGGCGTCTTCCAAACAGCGCCGTGGCCATCGGCGCTATTAGTCTCGGCGGCATTTTGGTCAATCTCCTCTCGCTCTTCGGGGGAGGGTTGCTTATCGGGCTCGATACTCTTGTCTCGCAAGCTTTTGGCGCAGGCCAGCGCGAAGATTGCCATCGCTCTCTTCTGCACGGCATTTACATCAGCCTGGTTCTCACTCCCATCCTCATGGCTCCCGTCTGGTTTTTTGATCCGCTCCTGCACGCCGCAGGAATCGGCGCCAATGTCATCGCTCTCGCAGTCCCCTATTCCAAAGCCCTCGCTTGGGGGACGTTGCCGCTGCTTCTCTACTTTGCCGTTCGCCGCTGCATGCAAGCCATGAACATGGTTCGGCCCATCGCCTTTGCTCTGATTTCGGCCAATCTCATCAACGCTGGCGGCAACTGGATCCTCATCTACGGCAAGTTTGGCGCGCCGGCCATGGGCACCGTCGGCTCGGGCTGGTCCACGGCCTGGGCCCGCATCTACCTCTCTGGTGTACTCGTAGGCTATCTCTTGTGGTACGACCGCCGTCACCGCACGCGCTTGCTTCACACTCCCATTGAGCCCGAGCTCCGCCGCATTCGCCGCCTTCTCGCTCTTGGCTTTCCCACGGCCATGCAGATCACTCTGGAGATCGGGGTCTTCGCTCTGGTCACCGCTCTCATCGGACGCCTCGGGGCAGTCGCGCTCGCCAGCCACCAGATTGCCCTCAATACCGTGTCCTTCACGTATATGGTTCCGCTGGGTATTTCTTCAGCCGCTGCCGTGCGCGTGGGCCAGGCCATCGGCCGAAAGGATCCACATGGAGCAGGAGACGCCGGTGACACCGCCATTTTTCTGGGCGCCTCTTTTATGACCTGCATGAGCATCATGCTGCTCATTATCCCTCGTTGGATCGCTCGTGCTTTTACGCCTGACGAGGCCATCATCCACAGCACGATCATTCTTCTCGCGGCTGGCGCCGCCTTTCAGCTTTTTGATGGGCTACAAACCGTCGCCACCGGCGCTCTCCGCGGCCTCGGCGACACGCGCACCCCGATGTTCTGCCACTTCACTGCGTACTGGATTATTGGTCTGCCTCTTGGCGCCTGGCTCTGCTTTCGCCGCGGCTGGGGAGCCTTCGGCCTCTGGTCCGGCCTAAGCCTGGCCCTTATTCTCATCGGCATTGTGCTCGTGCTGGTCTGGCGGTACAGGGTCCGCCATTTGACTCACGCGCTCGCGCGGCATTGATTGTGCAGTTCGCACAAGTTTCCAGCCGCGAGTAGCCAGCCACTCCATCCTGCATTCCCTGAATTTCAAAACGGAATCTTACATCTTATAGCGGCCGAGGTCGTCGTCGGAGAGCCCTTCGAGGTAACTGCGCAGTTGTTCGTTTGTGCTGCGTTCCGTAACTGCGCTGGACACCTTGGAATTCTTCAAGACTTCTTCATCCACAAAAATGGGGCAATCCACGCGCAACGCCAGAGCCAGCGCGTCGCTAGGCCGGGAATCGATGGTCATCATCTGCCCGTCGCGCTCCACCCAGATCAGCGCGTAAAACGTGTCGTCCTTCAGATCGTTCACCACGATTTTATGAACTTGCACTTCGAGTCCCAGCAAAACGTTCTTCAGCAGGTCATGCGTCATCGGTCGCGGCGTCTGGACTTTTTCGATCTCCAGCGCGATGGCATTCGCCTCGTAAACGCCCACCCAAATAGGAAGGATCGCCTGGCCCTGCACATCCTTCAGCACCACGATGGGCATGTTGGTCACGGGATCCATCATCAGGCCGCGGATTTTCATCTCCACTTCCATGTGACCTCCCGTAGCACAAACAACTGTTTGTGCTCGCTGGATTTTCTCCCGCCGCGCAGGCGGCGTCTAGCACTTTCCTCGCCTCTATACCGCCTGCTCCCCCGCTAAACTATTCGGAGTCGCTCCGGTCACCCGAACCCGCACGTACTTTCCCAGAAGCGAAGCCTCTTGGGAAGCGAAATTTATCACTCGATGGCAGGAAGTATGCCCCGACCACTGATTTTCCCGCCGCGATTTTCCGCTGACGAGCACTTCGAAAGTCTCCCCCGCCATCGCGGAGTGCTTTTTTGTCTGAATCTCGCGCTGCTTCTCCTGCAACGCCCCCAGCCGGCGGCTCTTTTCTTCTTCCGGGATGGCGTCGCTCATCTTCAGCGAAGGCGTGTGCGGCCTCGGCGAATACTTGAACGCGAACATCCCGTCGTACTGCACCGCGTCCAGCAGGCTCAGCGTTTCCGCCAGGTCCTCGTCCGTCTCGCCGGGAAAGCCCACGATGATGTCCGTGGTAATGCTGATGGGCCGCTTCGCCCCGCGAATCAGCGCAATCTTTTCCAGATATTCCTCGCGGCTGTACGTCCGCTGCATCGCCCGCAACACTCTCGTCGAACCCGATTGCACCGGCAGATGCACGTGATTGCAGAGTTTCGGCTGCGCCTCGATCGCTTCCACAATATCCGCGGTAAAGTCCTTTGGATGCGAAGTCGTAAACCGCACCCGTCGAATGCCGGCCTCCTCCGCCACCGCCAGCAGCAATTCCGAAAATCGCATCCTTCGCGCGGTTGGATCTTTATACGAATTCACCGTCTGCCCCAGCAGTTGCACCTCGGAATATCCCATTCCGGCAAGCTCGCGCACCTCCCGCAAAATCGAATCGCTCGCCCGGCTCCGCTCCGGCCCTCGCGTATACGGCACCACGCAGTACGAACAAGCTTTATCGCAGCCCTCGATGATCGTCAGGTACGCCCGCCACGGATTGTCCCGCCGCGTCATCTCCGTCTCAAACGTTTCGTCCGTATCATTGTCCAGCCCCGTCACGCGCTGGTTCCCTGCCTCCACCTGCGCCAGCAACTCCGGCAATTTGCTGTAGCTCGCCGAACCGCACACCAGGCTCACCCACGGCGCGCGCGCAAAAATGCTTTCGCCTTCCTGTTGCGCCACGCATCCCAGCACGCCGATGATCCGGCCGTCGTTCTGCTTTACGCCGAACTCTCCCAGCCGCGAAAACACTTTTTGCGCCGCTTTTTCCCGGATGCTGCACGTGTTGTAAAGGATCAGCGAAGCCGCTTCGGGCGATTCAACCTGCCGGTATCCTCGCGAAAGCAGCACGCCCGCGACCTTTTCCGAGTCGTGGTCGTTCATCTGGCAGCCAAACGTCTCCAGAAAAAACGTCCCCCGCGGCGTTCCAGGAACCGTCACCTCGCTCGCGCCAAACTCGAGCGCCATTCCATCAGCGACGCCGGGGCGAAATCCCGCTCCGCCCGTCAATTTCTCCAAACCGATATCAAACGTTTTGCTCATGCCTTAATCGCAGTCTAGCACACCTGCTCACGGCCAGCCGCTGGCTCCTCTCGCCTCGCTCCGTCCAACGCCACTTCTCCATTCATCTTTTTTCGTGTATCCAAAGAGGCAGCCCCTTTTTTATCTTCCGCATCTCATTTGTTTGACCACCCTGTAGGCGTGTGCTACGTTTCTTAAGTAAGTAAAAATTGAATCCTCATCAAGGGGTTGCGACATTCTCCTGCTCTCCGTTGTATTCGTTGCTGATCTCGGCAGTATTCTTGCAGAAACCGGCTGGGTCGCCCGCGGCATTTTGATCTTGCTGGGAATTTTCTCCGTCGTTTCCTGGGCCATGATTTTTCAAAAGATTGGCCTTTTCGGCCGCATTCGCCGTCAAAGCGACCAGTTCATCCGCATCTTCCGCGCCACCAAGGGCGTGGCGAATCCCCAGGCGCTTGCCACCGCCGGTTCGCCGTTTTCCTTCGTCTATGCCGCCGGCTATCGCGAACTCTTGAGCCAGGTCGGCACCGGCAATCCGCAGCCCACCGGGAAATTGAAGAGCCTGCAAGCCGTCACCGTCAGCATGCAGCTTGCTTCCGCGGAAGAAGTTCGCCGCGTCGAAAAAGGCATGGCTTGGCTCGCCACCACTGGCTCCGTGACTCCCTTCATCGGCCTCTTCGGCACGGTGTGGGGCATCATTGACGCCTTCTCCGGCCTCGGCAATGCCGGCGCCGCTAGCCTCCGCGCCGTCGCTCCGGGCATCGCCGAAGCCCTTATCACCACCGCCGCCGGCCTTTTCGTCGCCATCCCCGCGGTCATTTTCTACAACCAGTTTTTGCAGAATATCCGTGAACTCGCGCAGCGCCTCGATTCGTTCGCGCTCGAAGTCGGTGCCCAAATCGAAAAAACGTTCACCTAGGGTTGCTGCTTAACGGCCGCCATGAAGCAAACACAGAAAGCAGGCAACACACCCCCTTTCGGAAAGGCCTGCCTGCTCTTCTCACGTACAAGCGATGCCGCTTGTTCCGTTTCCCGGCTTTCGAATTTCCAGTTTCGAATTTCGATTTCCTAATCCTATGCCGCAACTCTCCAAACAAACGCAAAGCACCCTCTCCGAGATCAACATGGTCCCGTTCATCGACGTTGTTCTCGTGCTTCTCATCATCTTCATGATCACCGCCCCCATCCTACAGTCCGGCATCGAAGTCGACGTCCCCAAAACCACCACCGTAAAGGAAATCGACGAAGTTCGCCTGGTCGTCTCCATCGACAAGAATCAGCTCATCTATCTCGGCGACACTCCCGTCAACATTCATCAGCTTGGCGCCAGGGTGAAGGCCCAGCTCAAAAAGCCACAGGACTCCGTCTTCCTCCGCGCCGATGAAACCATTCCCTTCGGCACGTTCGCCAAGGTTGTAGACACTTTGCGCGTGGCGGGCATCAATAATATTAGTATTGTCACGCAGCCCCTTACGGAGCGTGCCCGCACGCGTTGAATATGAGCACCGCCGTCGCCAATTCGGCTGACCGCTTCGACTTCGCTTCCGGTGAAGACACCAACTTTCGGAAATTTCTCACCTATTCTCTAATCCTCCATGGCCTCCTCGTTCTCTCCATCGTCGCGTCCATCTATTTCAATTTCCAAGGGCCGCAATGGGGCGGCATTGGCGGCACGTCTGGTGCCGTTAACGTAAAGCTGGTCTCCGGTCCCGCCGCCGGTATCCCCATGCTTCCCAAACCCACCGTGCCGGACAGCAAAGCCGTCGATAACACCCAAGGTTTGTGGCATGAGGAGCCTCAGCCCAAACCCGAAATCAAACCACCCGCTCCAGAGACCCCGGCGGAGGTAATTCCCACTTTCAAACACGAAAAGCCCTTGCCGCCCTCCCGCAAATCCAAAGTCGACGTATCCAAAGTTCCTCCTCCGGATAATGCTGTCGATTACGGAAAAGGTGGTCCTCCCCCTCTTCCGAACAGTTTCGCGCAAACTCCCGCCAGCGGCTCCGGCCCCGCCACCGTCATGGGCCAGGGCGGGGGCGACTTTGCCTCTCGGTATGCCTGGTACGTCGAAGCGGTTCGCCGACGCATCAGCCAAAACTGGCTGCAATCCATGATCGATCCCTCGGTCCGCGCGGCGCGCAGAGCCCATTGCGTGATGACTTTCCGAATCTTCCGTGACGGCACCGTAAAAAGCATGCAGTTGACCCAATCCAGCGGCAATCTCTCAATGGACAATTCCGCGCAGCGCGCGCTGCTCAGCTCCAATCCCATGCCGCCGTTGCCCAGTGATTACCCGGGTTCCTATGTGGATGTCACGTTCGATTTTGATTTGTCTTTGAATCAATAATACGTTTTCTTTTTCCACGCCTCGCGCGGACAAAAACTGGAGGTCATGGTGCTAGAGAAGTCGAAACGCTTCAATTGGCTGTTGGTCTTGGCTGTTCTCGCCCTCGTTGCCGGCCCGGCATGTGCTCAAGGAAATCATCCCGCATGGTTTCAGACAGGTACCGGCCTTGGCGTCGAGGCTATTCGCCTCGCTGTCGCCGACTTTGGCCCCCGCGCCGACAACGCCAAAACCCACGCCGGCCAATTCACCCAAATCGTCCGCGACGACCTCCAATTCAGCGGCATCGTCGACTTGGTCAGTCCCAGCTTCTATCCCACTCAGCCGACCACTATGCCCTCCGAACTTCAGTATTCCGCCTGGACCGACCCACAGCTCAAGGCCCACTACGTTGCTTTCGGCAATATTTCCGAAACCACTTCCGAAGTTGCCATCCAGGCCTGGCTCTATGACGTGACCAACCCCTCCTCCCCCGCCGTAATCGGCAAGGTCTATCGTGGCGCCCCCACCGACGCCCAGGTTCGCATCTTCGCTCACCAGTTCGCCGATGAAATCGTCAGTCTGCTCTCCGGAGGTTTGCCGGGAGTCGCCTCTACGCACATCGCCTTCATCAGCTCGCGCACCGGCTTCAAGGAACTCTGGATCATGGATTATGACGGGGCCAACCAGCACCCCCTCACGCATCTCCGCACCATTTCGCTCATGCCCCGCTGGTCGCCCGACGCCTCTCGCATCGCCTTCACCTGCTATGAGCCTTACGAACGTATCGTCAGCGCTCAAATCTGTATGTATTCCATGGACCTCGGCAAAGTCATCGCCTTCCCCCGCTTCCGCGGCACCAATAGCGCCCCGGCATGGTCCCCGGACGGCAAACAGCTCATGTTCTCTTCCTCCATGCAAGGCACTCCGGATCTATTCGTCACCGACGTTAACGGCAGCAGGCCCAAGCGCCTCACCTTTTCCGGCGTCGGCGGCGCTACTTCGCCCGCCTGGAACCCCAAGACCGGCCAATCCGTGGCCTTCGTCAGCGACCGCGGCGGCATCCCCAAGCTGTACATGATGAACGCCGACGGCACTAACGTCACCAACCTCGACCTTCCCGACAAGGGCTACCTCATCGACCCCGCTTGGTCTCCCAACGGCCAGTTGCTGGCCTTTAGCTGGCGGCGTCCCACCGGCAACTACGACATCTACATCATGGAGCCAGGCACGCAGGAACTCGTCGAGCTTACCCGCGATGAGGCCCGCAACGAGCGCCCTAGTTGGGCGCCCGATGGCCGGCACATTGTCTTTGAATCCACCCGCAATGGCACTCGCCAGATCTGGACTATGCTCGCCGACGGCTCTCAGGCCCACGAGCTTACCCTCGCCGGCCACAACGAATCTCCCAATTGGTCCCCCAAGTAGAAAGGCTCGAACTAGAAAAAATTCTAGAAACCTCCGGCCCCCTGCTTGCATCTCACGTTTTGGTTGCCGTTTTCCCCCAAATCCTGGTGCTGGGTATTGCTTGATTCGAATTTTTTATAATAATTGTCCGTATACGATGTATATTATATCGTGGTACGATGTATTCGCTTTTACCCAGCCCGCTAGTGATCCGCTCACGGCTCTGGTGGGAAAAATAAGGAATTCTTTATGCTGAGGAGGATTCGAATGATTCGGGTTTCTAGATTTGTGTACCGCGGGGCCTTTTTCTCTACAATTCTTGCTCTTGCTCTTGTCGCCGGTTGCAAAAAGAAAACACCGGAAGCACCGCCGCCACCGCCTGCTCAAGCTCCTGCGCCCGCGAAACCAACCGTTTCGTTGCAGGCCAACCCCACTTCCATCAATCAAGGTGACTCCTCGACTCTTAGCTGGACTTCCACCGACGCGACCCAGCTCACCATTTCGCCGGAAGTCGGCGCGGTGACCGCGCAGGGCTCGACCAAAGTCTCTCCGTCCGATTCCACCACCTATACCATTACCGCCAGCGGTCCCGGCGGCTCTGCGGATTCCAGCGCTCGCGTCACCGTGAATGCGCCTCCTCCGCCGCCGCCTCCTCAGACTGAATCGATCGATGATCTCTTCCTGAAAAACGTCAAAGACGCTTACTTTGACTTCAATAAGGCCGATATCCGCGCCGATGCCCGCGACGCTCTCGCGGCCACCGCGGACTTCCTCAAGGCTCATCCCGAAGTCAAAGTCACCATCGAAGGCCACTGCGATGATCGTGGCTCGACCGAATATAACCTCGTCCTCGGCGATCGCCGCGCTGCTGCCGTCAAGGCCTATCTCGTCTCCCTTGGCATCTCCGCGGACCGCATGAACACCGTCAGCTACGGCAAGGAAAAGCCGTTCTGCACGGAGGACAACGAAGAATGCTGGCAGTCCAACCGCCGCGGCCACTTCGTCCGCGTGCCGTAGACTGGCAGTTCGCCTCGTAACTGTTTCGATGACCGTCTGAGCCGCGCCTCCGAGCAATCTCTTGCTCGCGCGCGGCTCTGCCGTTAAAGTGAGAGAAGAGCAGCGCGGCTGCCTTCCCGCCACGCCGCTCGGTCGTTTCCAGTTAAAGTATTCTTCCCTGGCCTGAATACTTATCTGAGAAGTAGAAGCATTCTAGGAGGCTTTTCCATGCGATTCCGCAACATCGCCGTCTTCGCCGCCGCCGTTTTTGCCGGCGCGCTCGGCGGCAGCATCATTGGCCCGCGTCCTGCCGAAGCCGTCGCCCGCGAAATCATCGACATGCAGCGCGACATCACCACGCTTCTGCAGGGTCAGCGGGACATCACCACGCAGATGACCACGGACCACACCGTGCTCAAAACTCTTCTCCAGCAAGCCACCGACAGCGTCGACAAGCTCAACACCAGTATGGGCTCCGTCCAAAAATCCGTTCAGGACGTTCAAGCCAATTCCGGCGCCCGCTTGGATACCATGTCCACGCAGGTCCAGGGACTTTCCGACAATCTCGAGGAAATTAAATCCCGCCTCGGCAAACTCAACCAGCAGCTCGTCGATCTCCAGAGCGCCGTTCAGAACGTCGACGCCAAGATTTCCGGCAACGCTCCCACCACCACTCCGACCAGCAATACAACTCCAATGTCGAGCACCGTGCCTCCGTCACCCACGGGCGCCGTCTCCTCGCCTGCCGCGGCTTCTCCGGCTTCTTTGGCCACTCCCGCTCCGTCCGCCGATATGCTTTACTCCAACGGCCTGCGCGACATCACCAGCGGCAAATACGATCTCGCTCGCCAGGAATTCCAGGACTATCTGAAGTATTACAACGACACCGATCTCGCTTCCAACGCGCAGTTTTATCTCGGTGAAATTGCCTATTCCCAGAAGCAGTATCAGGACGCGGTTTCGGAATACGACAAGGTTCTTACGAACTATCCCAAGAGCTTCAAGCTCGCTCCCGCTCAATTAAAGAAAGGCATGGCGCTGATCGAACTTGGCCAGAAAACTTCCGGCGTCCGCGAGCTTCGCGAAGTCGTCCGCCGCTACCCGGGCACCGAAGAAGAACGCCGCGCCCGCGCCAAACTCAAGGAACTCGGCATCGACCAGGCCGCCGCGAACTAACTCTGTCTCTCCCCCGCCTCGCGCCCTGATCCTCGTGCCCTGATTCTCGTACCCTGATCCTCGCGGTCGCGCTCCGCATCCCTGTCGGGTCCAGCATTCCTCTTTTCCCCTCTTCTCTGCGAAATCTCTGTGAACTCTGCGTCTCTGCGTTATCTTTTCTCTTTGTCTTTGTTTCTGTCTTACGCGCCCACCACCACCAATCGGTCAATCCGCTTGCTGACGTCCCGCAAATAAGCTTCGTCCCCTCCATCCAATTCCGCGATCGCGCTGCCCCTATACCCGATGTCCGCAAACGCTTGCCTCACCGCCGGCCAGTCCACGTCGCCGTCTCCCAGGTTCACCCAAGCGTATCCATTTTCCTTCCGCTTGAAGTCCTTCAAATGCACGTGCGCAATGCTCTTCCCCAGCGTATGAATCCAATCCTGCGGATAGCCGTACAGCACCACGTTCCCCACGTCAAACCACGATTTGATCCACGGACTCTCAAACTCCGCGATGTACTTCTTCATCTCCAGCGGACTCAACAAAAATTTGTTCCACACCTCTTCAATCGCAATCACCACTTTCAATTCCGCCGCCAGCGGAATCAACTCCCGGATCTGTTTCTGCGATCGCGTCCACGCCTCCAAATACGTCGTCTGCGGGTTCACCACCGCCGGCACCAGCAGCACCGCGTCCGATCCCCACAATTTCGCGTTGTGCAGCGACGTCCGCATCCCCGCCATGCTCTTGGCCACCACCGCACTGTCACTCGATGACAGCGGATATTTCCAGTGGTCCATGTTCATCACCGAATCAATTCGAATCCCCGCCGCCTCCGCCGCCTTCTTAATCTCTTCCGCCTCGCGCAAGTCCGGCGTAGTGTTCGCTTGCACCACATCAAATCCCGTATCGCGCGCCAACTTAAATCGCTCCGCGACGCTCAAGCCGGCTGGCAGCATGTCATACACCAGCCCCTTCGTAATCGGAAGCGGCCCAGCCGCCCGCCCACTCGTTTCGCGTCCAGTCGCAGAGTTCGCCGCCGCCGCCTCCGCGCTCATCCTCCCGCTCGCCGCCGCCTCGTGGTTCTTCCCCGCTTCGTTCTTCGCCAGCTCCGCCCCGCCCCCGATCAACTCCCGAGCAGCCGCACCTCCGCCAATCCCCAGCCCCAACGCTCCCGCCACTCCCGCCTTCACAAACTCTCGCCGCGTTCTCTTCTTCATTTTCTCTGTTCTTCTTTCTCTCCCTTTTTCCTTCTCTGCCTTCGCTTTTTTCTCTTCTCTGCGAATCTCTGTTAACTCTGCGCCTCTGCGTTATCTTTTTCTTTTGTTTTCTCTCCGTCATCCAAGCTTGTTCAAATCAATCCCCGACTCCCACTTCTCCCTCGACCCCATCTGCTCCTCCCAAGTCACTTCCTTCCCCGTATACGCCGCCGTCCGCGCCATCATGCACGACACCGCCGACTCCACTCCCTTCGCCGCCTGATTATGGAATTGCCCGCTAGTAATGCTCTCCACAAAAAGTCTCTTCTTCTCCGGATCCGCCTGTTCCAGATTCGAAGTAAACTTCCCCGTCGCCGAAAATCCCTGCGCATCCTTAACCGGAATCAGCGGCGCCTGCCATGCTTCGTCTCCCCAAATCCCCAGCGGCCCCGTGTACGGCGATTGCGAAGTTCCCTTCGTCCCAAAAAACCGCTCCGTCACATCCCACCAGCCCTTCGCGAATTGCGTCGAGCTGAACGTCACGTCCACCTCGCCGGGATACGTGAACACCACGTTGTAGTTCCCATACACGTCTCCATCTTTCGGCCGTCCCAGCCGACCGCCCGCCCCCGTCACTTTCACCGGATGCCCCTGCATGATCCAGTTGCAAATATCGATCACATGGATGTTCTGCTCCACGATGATGTCTCCCGAAAGCACGCGGTCATACACCCAATTCCTCAGCCGCCATTCCACCGGCGAAGCTCCCGGCCACGCCGGCCGGTCCAGATACCCCGACAAATAATGCGCCTCTCCGCAAACGATATTTCCCAGCGCCCCGCCATGAATCCGCTTCACCAGCTCCACAAACGGGGGACAATCGCGTATCTGGAATCCCACGTCCAGGCTCAACTTCCCTTCCGCCCGCTTCCCAATCTCCAGCACCTTCTTTGCCCCCGGCACGTCCACCGCCACCGGCTTCTCGCAATACACGTGCTTCCCCGCCGCCACCACCGTCTCCAAATGTTGCGGATGAAAATAAGGCGGCGTAGCAATCACAATCGCGTCCACTTCCTTCGAGTGCGCAATCTCCTCAAACGCGTGCGGCCCCACAAAAAGCTGCCCCGCATCAATCGCCGCATACCCTTTCGCCGCCTGCATTTTGTCAAACGCCGCGTGCGCCGTATCGAGCTGGTCCTGAAACATATCCGCCAGCGCCACCACGCGCGCCCCGCCCGTATCCACCAGATTCGTAGCGTCCTCCGTCCCTCGCCCTCCGCATCCCAGCAACCCCACGCGCACCTGCGAGTTCGCCTCCGTCCCCCACACCCGTCCCGTCGGCATAAACATCACCCCTCCCACCGCCGCCGCCCCTCCAATAAACTCTCTCCTTCCAATCTGCTCCCCGGCCTCTTCGCGCTCTCGCATTTGTTTTCTCCTCGTCTACATCGCAGACCGACGGCCACCGCTCACGCCTCGCTGTACCACATCCCCAGCGCGCGCGCAATACGCCAAGCTACCCGGTAGTGGTTCAGTTTGCAGAGGAGAGCGGGTGAGGGTGGCAGGAGGAATTTTTGGATCCCAATTATTTGTCCAGCTTTTTCTCTATTCGCTCAAGTACTTGCTTGATGTCATGGAGGAGAAAGTCAGAATGTTTCTCTATCCGTTCAACTGACTCCCTGATCCCATTGAGTTCGAAAATGAATACGGATGCCGCAAGGATTATTGCGATCCAGTCTCCCCATTTCCAAGCGTGCCAATTCATTAAGTACCTCGGCGAAGCAAGAGTCTAGTTGAGCGGTGCATCCAATGCAATACAAGCGTCGAAGTGAGAGAATCGTCCCTATGTGCAGGGGTGGCGAATGGTCAAGCTATGGAAATGGCTCGTCGAAAATTACAAGGAAGTGTTCGGCATCCTCGCCTTTTGTGGTGCTGCCGCGATGGGATGGTTTAGCTTCCTCGAAGCACGACACAAATATACCGAAAGAAAGCTAAGCGAAGACAAGAAGCGTATTCTGGTGATACTTCGCAGTGAGATGGCATTCCCGGGATTAAATGGGAAAACTATCGAGCAGATTGTTTCAAATTCGAATCCGAAGTTTTCCAAGAAAAGGGTAGAGATTGTGTTACGAAGCTTGGCAAACGAAAACCCGCCTCGCGTTCATTGTCTTTATGCGCGTTTTTATCTAGGACCAGTACCTCCAGAAATCGCGATAATGTTGCTCAAGCTGCCTTCTTCTGAATATTGAGAAGTCCGAGAATTTCTTCAATCTCTCAAACGTGGGCGGGTGGCGCAGAGACCGACGGGGCGCCGCATCCCTGCGGTTTTCAGGGTGCAGGTTTTGACTCTCTTCTTTGTTTCGGAACCCTTGAATCTATCCTGTACGCATGCTATGATATGTACAGTCCTGTACATACGACATGCGCTTTGAATGGGACGAGCGAAAGAATATCCGCAACCACGCGAAACATCGCGTGAGCTTTGAAACCGCGCAACTCGTTTTCGACGACCCGTGCCAAGTCAGTGTACTCGACCGGATCGAAGAGAACGAAGAACGCTGGCATACCATCGGAATGGCAGGCGGTCTTTTGCTCTTGCTGGTCGTCCACACGTTTCGAGGCCAGGACACGGACGAAGTCACGCGGATTATCTCAGCCCGCAAAGCAACTCCCAGGGAGAGGGCCATCTATGAAGAACAAGCTGTCTAGAAAACAAGCCAAGGAACTCGCCGAACTCGCACGCCTTCCCGACAACAAAATCGACCTCTCGGATGCCCCCGAACTCCCCGACTGGACCGGCGCCGTGGTCGGCAAGTTCTACCGCCCCATCAAACGCCCCGTCACCGTCCGCATCGACGCCGACGTCCTCGCCTGGCTCAAACGCTCCGGCCCCGGCTACCAAACCCGCATCAACGCCCTCCTCCGCCAAGCCATGCGCCCAGCCCCCAGCCCAAAACCCAAAAAACGCCGCGCCTAAATCGCTAACCGCATCATTATTTTCCCCCTGACCTCCGCGCCTCCGCGCGAGCCATCTCCCCCGTCTTTTCCAAAGCTCTTAAACTCTTGGACTCATAAACCCATGAACTCCCTTTCTTCTCGGTGTCCTCGGTGACCTCTGTGCAAGAAAAACCTTCCACTTCAACCCCGCTCCCCACCAATCACCGCGGCCACTCTTCCTCACGGATCACGGGTCGCGGAACACGGCTCTCTTCCCCGCCCCTAACCTCTTCTCCCTAAACCACTTATAATTCTCTTGACAACATCGCGATTATGTACTACAGTATTACATGAACTTCGCTCGCCAGCCCGCCTCCCGCAACTCCTCTTTTTCTCGTCTCCTCTCTTTTCTCTGCGAATCCTCCGTTATCTCTGCGCCGGAGTTTACCCCGGGCCGCTCGGGGCGTTATCTTTTTCCTTCTTCGCGTCTTTCACGGATCGCGAGGCCTGGATCGCGGTTCGCGTCAGTTCAAGCCACTGACCACCAACCACGAACCACTATCCTCTTTAGAATCCGCACTTCCGCAAAATCCGCCCGCAACCCCTTTAGAATCCGCACTTCCAAAACGCAGCACTTGAAGTCGTTTAGAATGAACACTTACAAAAAAACCGGGGAGGGGGTCCCCCATCTCCCAGTAGCACAGACTTCAGTCTGTGCTCTCCTTCTTCCTTCCTCTGCGGAACCTCTGTTCGCTCTGCGCCTCTGCGTTATCCTTTCTTTACCCTCGCCTCTCCCAACATGCGTAACACGCACAAATCCCCGCAACCCTTTTCCGTTCATGGATTTACTTCATAACTTGCGGACACCCCCGGGGGTAGGGGTCCAACAAAAAAAAGACCTGTCATTCCGAGCGAAGCCAGGAATCTGCTTTTGCTCTTTCCTTACGGGTCACGCAACACGGGCCACGTTACTTCTCGCCACTCGCCGCCAGCCACTCGCCACTTCCCCCTCACCCAATCAACCTCTCCAAATATTCCTTCTCCCCGCGCACATCTTCCATCTGCTGCGGCCCCGAAATCTCCCGCTCGATCGTCACCGCTCCCGGATACTTCATCTCCTTCAATCGCGCAACAATCCTCGGAAAATCCACTTTGCCCTTTCCGATCGCCACTTCCTCCCCCAACTCTCGCGGATTCGTCGGCCACAGCCCGTCCTTCGCGTGAATCCCCTGCACGTACGGCCCGAGAATTTCAATCGCATCCACGGGATTCGCCTTCCCATACAGAATCAAATTCGCCAGATCGAAGTTCACTCCTTGATTGTCCAGGCCCACGTCCTCAATCGCGCGCACCAAAGTAATCGGCGTCTCCTGCCCCGTCTCGTACCGGAAATTCTGTCCGTTCCGGCGGCAATATTCGCCCACTTCGCGCATCGCCACGACCGTCTCCTTGTACAAATCCTCGTTCGGATTTTCCGGAATAAATCCGCAATGCGTCTGCACAGCTCGCACGCCGCATTCCTTCGCAAAGTCCGACGCCTTCTTGATATGCGCAATCCGCGCCGCACGCGTCTCTCGCGGCACCAATCCAATCGTCAGCGGCCCGCTATAAAAATCCCACACTTCCTTTCCCGGTCCGCCCACCACCACCGACGTGGCCTCAATCCCATACTTCCCCAGCGCCGCGACCAGCTTCCCCGCCAGCCCGTCTTCCATTTTCTCGACATACGCCTGGCACGTCGGCAGCCCCAGCGAATGCACTTTCGCGATCGCCGCATCGGGATCGTCCCCAATCCCGATAATCAATCCCATTCGCAGCGGCTTTTTCCCTTCATTTCCAAACGCTCTTTGCATCGCCGTCCCCTGTTCCTTCCCCGCGGCGCGTCCCGGCGAGAGCGGCTCGCGCATCTTCAGCGCTTCGCTCATCGCTCCGCCGCCAGCCCGTGCCACGCCCTCAACCCCCAATCCAGCCACCGCCATCGCCGCCATCGAACTTTGCAAGAATCTCCTGCGCCCATGTATTTCGGTCATCTTTTCTCCCGCCTCTCTCGCGCAGAACTCTACTACGCCTCGCCCAAAAAATCGCGAACTACCCTCGTCCAATACCGATCTATGGCTGATTTCTCTGCCTCTTCGTTTTGCCTCGCGGCGGGCTTTCTGCTATCGTCAGCGCGGCAGGGGAAAACGGCGCTTGCCGCGACTGCCGCTTTTTCTGAGAGGCTCTATGTCCGTAAATAAAGTGATTCTAGTCGGCCGATTGGGCCGCGATCCCGAAACGCGCTACACCGGAGGCGGCCAGGCCGTCGCCAATTTTTCCGTCGCCACCGATGAATCCTACAAAGACCGCAATGGCGAGCGCCAGAAGCGCACCGAGTGGCACAAAATTGTCGTCTGGGGCAAACAAGCGGAAATCGCGCAGCAGTATTTGAAAAAGGGCTCGCTCGTGTTCATCGAGGGACGCATCCAATCGCGCGAATGGCAGGACAAAGAAGGCCAGAAACGTACCAGCTTCGAAATTGTCGCCAATAATTTCCGAATGCTCGGCGGACGCGGCGACGCCGCCGCAGCCGGTGCAGGAAGCGGCGGCGGAGCGAGCGCGGGAGGAGGATCTCGCAGCGCCGATGATTTTGAACCGCACACGGGCGGCGGCGAAGAACCGATGGGCGGTCCCGGACCCTCCGGCCCGGAAATTTCCGACGAGGATATTCCCTTCTAGATGAGGCGCCTGCCCCTGGCTGTGCATAAGAACGCGAGTTGAGAATGCGCTGCCACGACTGATCCTGACAGCCGGAACGAAAAAATGAGCCAAACGAATCGACAGTTGCTTTTGCAGAAGCGGCCCAAAGGATTACTTGCGCCGGGCGATCTGCAGCTCCATGAGACGCCCTTGCCAGAGTTGAAAGAAGGCGAAGCGCTGGCCAAAGTGAAATATCTCTCGATGGATCCTACCATGCGCGTGTGGATGGCAGTGGACAGCTATCTGCCGGTAGTGAAAATCGGCGAAGTGATGCGCGCGGGCGGGCTGGCGGAAGTGGTGGAATCGAAGCACGCGCAACTCAAAAAAGGCGACAAGATTTTTGGACTCACTGGCCTGCAGGAATACACGCTCATCGAAGCGCAATCGAAGATTCCGTTTCAGAAGATACCTTCCATCCCTTTTGTTCCGGAGACCGCGTTTCTCGGCGTGCTCGGCATGACAGGCATTACGGCCTACTTCGGCATGACAGAAATCGCCAAGCCGAAGAAGGGCGAGACTCTGGTCGTCTCCGCCGCGGCGGGCGCTACGGGCAGCGTGGCCGGCCAAATCGGCAAGATTCACGGCTGCCGGGTCGTGGGCATCGCCGGGACGGATGAAAAATGCGCCTGGCTGACGGACGAGCTTGGTTTCGATGCGGCGATCAACTACAAGCACGCCGACTGGAAAGAAAAGCTTACGGCGGCCACTCCGAACGGCGTCGACATCGATTATGAAAATGTCGGCGGAGAAATCATGGCGGAAGTCCTGAACCGAATGAACCTGCACGGACGAGTCGCCCTGTGCGGGCTGATCTCTGGGTATACGAAGGAAGAAGCAGGACCGGTCAATCTCGGATTGCTGATCGTCAAGCGGCTGCTGGTGCAGGGATTTCTCGTCCTGGACTACACTTCGCGATTCACCGAGGCCGCCATGGAACTCGGCAAGTGGAAGATGATGGGAAAGCTGAAGGACCGCCAGACGATCGTCGAAGGCCTGGAAAAAGCACCGGACGCGATCAACATGCTCTTCACTGGCGGCAACATTGGAAAGCTTATCGTAAAGATCTGAGCGAAGGCTGTGATGGTGTGACCGAAGGCTGAGGCCGCTCTGGCCGAATTAATGCGACGGCGGAGGCGGGCCTGGCGGCCCGTTTTTCTTTCGTTCTTCGTCCATGCGCTTGAGAAATTCCTCGAATTTCGGCTTTTGCTCGGGAGTGAGAATAGCGCGGATCTGGTCGCGCCCCTTTTGCCGCTCGACATCCATCTGCGCCTCGGACTGATCGTGGATGGCTTTGTAGTCCGCGTGCAACTGCGAAAGGATAGTATCGAGTTGCCGGCTCTGTGCGCTGGTAAGGCCCAATTCCTGCGTGAGCTGCTCAACTTTTCGGGCGCGCCGGGCAGGCTCGCTCATCGGAGGATTTGACGCGGATACAACGCTGCGGTGGCCGTAGAAAAAGCCGAAGACACCGCCGAGAGCCGCGCCCAGAACAAATACAACGGCAACCCACAAGGCCGCCTTTCGCTTCGCGGAGCTGTCATTCATCGGTGATTCTCTGCCAGGCTAACGAGAACTTCATCGTTATTCGCAGGCATCGCGGTATCGCGAAGAGGGTCGCCGGTGAGGTCCGTGGCGACGTGTTTTGCGGAAGTCGCGGGGACGGAAGCGGGCTTCTGATAGAGCCAGCCACTGGCTAGGAGCAACGCGATCGCCGAAGCCCAAGTGAGCCGCGCGGCAAGCTTGGGAAGAAACGTCCAGGTATCCGCGGCGCGCACAGCCTGCGGGCGGCTCGCGGCAATCGCGGCCATCACACGCGCGGGGAACCACGGCCCGCCCAGGTCAGCGTGTGAAGGCACAGCAGCCAAAAGGACGCGCGTCTCGAGAAGGGATTGCGCGGCGGCGCGGCATTCGGCACACGCGGCAGCGTGCTCCCTGAGATCTGCGGGAAGGTCCTTCACCAAGTCAGAAAATTGTACAGCGGCGGGCACGGCACCAGCAGCATCTTCAAGCTGCATCCTGAATTCATGGCATAGCGCCCGGTTCTTTTCCAATGGGCCCATTACGCAACCTCCTTTTCGAACTCACTGCCTTATGCTCACTCTACGCGCCGGTTTCATGCACACACAAAATCCAGCGCACATTGTTGCACAGCAAGTCAGAATCTCGTTTACCGCTTCATTCTCCGCGCTTGCGCACCTTGTTCACGATGCGCCTGCGAGCGCGGAAGAGCCGAACTTTCACGGTGTTCGCGTTCAAATCCAGAACTTGCGCAATCTCTTCGACCGCGAACCCTTCGACTTCTTTCAAAACCAGCATCAAGCGATCGCGCTCGTCGAGTCCGTCGAGAAGCCGCTCGACACGCTCGCGGGCTTCCAGCCTGTCGCTGATGTCCGGCGCGCCGCCGCCTTTTTCCTCGGCGGAGATCACTTGACGAGCTTGCTCTTCGCTGAGGTCCGACTCATAAACCAGCGGACGGACTTTTTTCTTTCGCAACAGGTCCCAGCACTCGTTCACCGTTATTTTATACAACCAAGTGCTGAAGGCGGCTCGCTGATCGAACCGTTTGAGCGAAAAGTAAGCCTTCACAAAAACTTGCTGCGCAATGTCCTCGACGTCCTCCCGTCGCCGCAAGATTCCGCCGGCGACGGCGAAAACGCGGTGCTGGTGACGCCGTATAAGCTCCTCAAAAGCTTCCTGATCCTCCTGCTGGGCCCGCCGGACAAGTTCCCGGTCGTCCGCGACGCCGGGGGCTTTCGCACTCGGCGGGTGGGCGCCCGCCGGACCGGCGGGAGACCCCAGAGGCTCTACTTTTGGGACGCGTGGCATGTCAATCCGGTTACGTCTAATGTACCGTTGTTTCCCCCCGGTGCAGCAAGTGTTTCAATCGGCGAGTAACAAGTTTCTACTTGCTTGGGCTCTATCTACATGGAATAATGCCGCCATGATTATTGGTGACCGTCTTCGCGCACTCCGCGAAGAGAAGAAACTCTCCCAGGGCGACATCGAGAAGCGCACGGGCTTACTTCGTTGTTATATTTCCCGCGTAGAAAATGGCCATACGGTACCGGCCATCGAAACGCTGGAAAAGCTCGCGCGTGCACTCGAGTGCCCACTCTATCAACTCTTTTATGACGGCGAAGAGCCGCCGCAGTTGCCGAATCTGCCCAAGCGGAAGTCGTCGGATGACATCGCCTGGGGCAGCGTCGGAAAAGATGCACGTTTTCTCAACAAGCTTCGCCGCTTGCTGGGTAAAGTGGAAGAAGGCGACCGCAAGCTCATCCTGTACATGGCGCAGAAGATGGCGAACCGGTAGTTCTGCGAACTGTTTGGCTGAGCAAGCAGTCCATTCAAAGGGCACCTCTGGATAGGCCGCGTCCCGTCCCTGCGCGGCCTTTACTCTATTGGATCCGTTAAACGTCAGAGCCAGCCTCCGGCATCGCGCGGAAGATTAGTTCCCTGCTCGCGCGGTACTTTCTTCATTATTAGCCTATTCCCATTCGATGGTGCTGGGCGGTTTCGAGCTGATGTCGTAGACAACGCGGGTGACCCCGCGCACTTCGTTGACGATACGGGTGGAGATGCGCTCGAGGACTTCGCCAGGCAAGCGCACCCAGTCCGCGGTCATGGCATCGTCGGATTCGACAACGCGGACGGCGACAGTGAGGCCGTAGGTGCGGTAATCCCCCATAACGCCAACGCTTCGAACGGGCAGCAGGACGGCAAAGGCTTGCCAAACTTTGCTATAGAGACCCGCGCGACGTATCTCTTCCACTACTACGGCGTCGGCTTCCTGAAGGGTTTGCAGGCGCTCGCGGGTGATCTCGCCGAGGAGCCTAACGGCCAATCCCGGGCCGGGAAACGGATGTTTCAAAAGAATCTCATCAGGGAGGCCTAGATCTTTGCCGATGCGGCGAACTTCGTCCTTGAAGAGGTCGCGGAGGGGTTCGATGAGGGCAAAGGGCATGTTTTCGGGCAGGCCGCCGACGTTGTGGTGGGTCTTGATGGTGGCGGAAGGACCCTTGACGGAGACGGATTCGATGACATCGGGATAGAGAGTTCCTTGAACGAGCCAGGCGATTTCGCCGTCCCCTTCGCCGGTTTGGAGCTTTTGGGCTTCTTCGGCAAAAACGGCGATGAATTCCCTGCCGATGATTTTGCGTTTTTGTTCCGGTTCGGCGACGCCAACGAGTTTAGCCAGGAAACGATCGGAGGCGTCGACGCCGATGACGTGAAGGCCAAGGCGATTGCGCAGCATGTCGAGAGTGTCGGCAAATTCGTTTTTACGGAGCATGCCGGTATTGACGAAGATGTTGGTCAGGCGGTCGCCCATGGCGCGATGGACGAGAACGGCGGCGACGGTGGAATCGACTCCGCCACTGAGAGCGCAGATGGCGCGGCCCTGGCCGACCTTTTTTCGGATGGACTCGGTGGTTTCCTCGATGAAGGCGGAGCCGCTCCACTTCTTTTCGGCGTTGCAGACGCGGAAAAGGAAATTGCGGAGGAGGTCGGTGCCGCGTTCGGTGTGGTTCACTTCCACGTGGAATTGGACGGCGTAGATTTTGCGCTGAGGATCTTCGAGGGAGGCGATGGCGTTGTCCGTGTGGCCGGTGGCGTGGAAACCGGGAGGGACTTCGCGAACATGATCGCCGTGGCTATTCCAAATGCGGAGAGAGTGCGGCACGCCCGCGAAGAGCTCGGATTCGCTTGTTGGGCTGACACCGTCGACTTTCAGTTCTGCCCGGCCGTATTCGCGGCGATCCGCTTTTTCGACCTTGCCGCCGAGGTTATGCGTAATCCACTGCATGCCATAGCAGATGCCGAGGACGGGGGTGCCGAGAGCGAGGATGGCGGGATCGCATTTGGGGGCGTCGGAATCGTAGACGGAGCTGGGGCCGCCGGAGAGGACCAGGCCTGCGGGCTGAAATTTGCGGATTTCTTCGATGCTTGCGGTGCACGGAAGGATGGCGGAGAAGACGTTTTGTTCGCGGATGCGGCGGGCGATGAGTTGCGTGTATTGGCCGCCGAAATCCAGGACGACTACGCCGCCTAGTTCGGATTTGGGCTTTTGGGGTTCCGTCATTGCGGCTCCTGTTGCCATTGTGCCTCTCCGTGATCCGTCAAGAAAAAGCACGGGTCTAAAGACCCGCCACTACAGATTCCAGGCTCGTCCCTTGTTGGATGCAGTGGACCATGCCGCTTGGTATTTCGTGTCTGCAACCTCGACGGTCGGGGCGCAGCATGCTGCGCCACTACAAAGACGAGGCTGCGGGGTCATTTGACCACCAGGTTTAGGAGTTTGTTGGGGACGAAGATGACTTTTACGATGTGCTTGCCGTCGATGTGGCGCGCGACGGCGGCATCGGATTTGGCTTTGGCGACTACGTCGGTCTCACTTGCGCCTGCGAGGACTCTTAGAGTGGCGCGGACCTTGCCGTTGACCTGGACGGGCATTTCGACTTCGTTGTCTTTCGCAAGTTCCAGTCGCTCCTCGGCAAGGACAGGCCAAGCGGCGTTCCAGAGGCCGTCTTTGTTGCCAAGCATTTCCCACATTTCTTCGGCGATATGCGGAGCCATGGGCGCGAGGAGCAGCGTGAGGATTTGCAGGACTTCTTTGCGAATTTCGGGGCGGACGCCGTTTTCGAGCGGTTCAGAGAGATAGATTTCGTTCGTCAGCTCCATGATTTGGGCGATGGCGGAATTGAAGTGCCAGCGCTTCTCGAAGTCTTGCGTCACGCGGAGCATGGTCTGGTAGGTGACGCGGATCAGGTCACGTTCTTTGTCGGACATTCCCTTTGAATCGAAATTCCAGTTCTTGGTTTCGCGGATGGCTGCGGCGTGCTTGTCGACGAGACGGAAGACGCGATTCAGGAAACGCCACGAGCCTTCGATGCTTTCTTCACTCCATTCGAGGTCTTTTTCGGGAGGGGCGGCGAAGAGCGTGTACAGGCGGCCGGTATCGGCGCCGTATTTTTCGGCCATATCAATGGCCCCGACAACGTTGCCGCGCGATTTGGACATGGCGACACCGCCTTTTTGCACCATGCCTTGCGTGAAGAGACGGGCGATGGGTTCGTTGTGCGTGACGAGGCCGAGATCGCGCATGACTTTGCACCAGAAGCGCGAATAGAGCAGATGCAGAATGGCGTGAGTGATGCCGCCGATGTACTGATCGATCGGGAACCAATACGCGACTTTCGCGGGGCCGAACGGCGCCTCGCTATTGTGGGGGTCGCAATAGCGATAGAAATACCAGGAAGAGTCGATGAAGGTGTCCATGGTGTCGGTTTCGCGGCGAGCGGGACCACCGCATTTCGGGCAAGTGGTGTTGACGAATTCCGGAGTGGAAGCGAGAGGCGATTCTCCTTCTCCGGTGAGTTTGGGATTCGGCGGCAGGAGCACGGGCAAATCTTTGTCGGGAACGGGTTGCAGGCCGTGTTCCGGGCAGTAAATGACGGGAATCGGCGTGCCCCAGTAACGCTGGCGGGAGATGCCCCAGTCGCGGAGACGGTAAACGGTTTCGCCTTTACCGAAGCCTTTTTTCTCGGCGAAGGCCGTCATTTTCACGATGGCTTCGTCCACGGAGAGGCCGCTGTAAGGGCCGGAATTGACGAGCTTGCCGTTTTCGTGTTCATCGAAGGCAGCGGTCATTTTTTCTTCGACGAAAGGTTCGCGACCAATGGGCTGAACAACGATGCGCACGGGAAGGCCGTATTTGGCGCAAAATTCGAAGTCGCGCTGATCGTGCGCGGGCACGGCCATGATCGCGCCGGTGCCGTATTCCATCAGAACGAAATTGCCGACCCAGATCGGGACTTTCTCGCCGTTGAAGGGATTTTTGGCGAAGCGGCCGGTGAAAAAACCTTCTTTCTCGAGGACGGCCAGATCTTCGGTTTTCACGGAGGTTTGGCGCATCTTGCTGAGTCTTGACCATTCGATACTGTCCGGGGTGGCCCAGCCGAGCAGTTTCTCGACGGCGGGATGCGTTGGCGCGAGGATGAGAGCGGTCGCGCCGTAGATGGTGTCGATGCGCGTGGTGAAAATTTCAATGGGCTGCGCGCCCTGCACATCGGCCACGGAGAATTTCACGCGCGCGCCTTGCGAACGGCCGATCCAGTTGCGCTGCATGGTGATGACGCGCTCGGGCCAGCTGCCTTCGAGCTGCTTCAGGTCGTCGACAAGCTGATCGGCGTAGGCGGTGGTTTTGAGGAACCACTGCTCGAGTTCGCGGGACTCAACGAGCGTGTCTTCATGGCGCCAGCAGTAGCCGCCGTTGACGACTTGCTCGTTGGCGAGAACGGTGCAGCACTTGGGACACCAGTTCACGCGGCTTTTTTTGCGATAGGCGAGGCCGCGCTCCAGCATGCGCAGGAAAAACCACTGGTTCCAGCGATAGTATTGAGGCTCGCAGGTGGAGATTTCGCGGCGCCAGTCGTAGCTGAAGCCGAAGCGGCGCAGAGTGCGCTGGAATTCGGCGATGTTGTTGTTGGTCCAGATGCGGGGATGCGTGTTGTTCTTGATGGCGGCGTTTTCGGCGGGAAGACCGAAAGCGTCCCAGCCCATGGGATGAAGGACGTTGAAGCCGCGCATGCGCTTGACGCGGGCGACAACGTCGCCGATGGCGTAATTGCGCATGTGGCCCATGTGCATGGTGCCGGAGGGATACGGCAACATTTCGAGGACGTAATACTTTGGTTTTTTGGGGGACGTTGCAGAATCGGCTTCGGACTCGAACACGCGGGCTTCGGCCCAGCGCTTTTGCCACTTGGCCTCGATTTCTTGTGGGTTGTAGTCCGCCACGCCTCGCTATCCCCTTTTGGCCTTGGTCGTCTTGCGCGATTTTTTGGATTTGCCGGCCGATGCTTTTGCTTTGATGGCTACTTTCGTTTTCTTTGCGGCGGCTTTTTCTGCTTTTGCCGTTTTCGCCTGGATTTTCTTGATCGCTGCGGTGAGCATCGAGAAGCCTTTTTCGGCTGGCGGGGCTTGGTCGCTCAAGCCGGCGAGTTCCCAGAGCTTGGCGACGTTGCGGCGATCGTCGCCGGGATTGTCGATGGGCGTTTCGGCAATGAAGGCGCGGCCCGTGTGGCCCTCGGGTGGCAGCGCGCCGAGACGGGGGTGCGTCAGGATGCGCGCGAAAGCCGCGGCGCCGATTTTGCCTTCGCCGATATTTTCGTGGCGGTCGACGCGGCCACCGAGAGGAATTTTCGAGTCGTTGGCGTGGAAGACGGGAACGCGTTCGAGGCCGATGGTGCTTTCGATCAAGTCGATGGTGGAGGCCAAGCCGGTTTCGGACTTGATGTCGTAGCCGGCGGCGAAGAGATGCGCCGTGTCAAGACAGGCGGCGACGGGAACGTTGTTGAGCCCGGCGAGGATTTCGGCAAGCTCTTCGAGACGGGAGGCGACGGCGGTGCCCATGCCTGCCGTGTTTTCGATGAGGATGCACAGACTGCCGAGAGGGACGCGTTTCGAGCTTTGTTTGACCGACTCGATGACGCTGCGGACAGCTTGCTCGGGCGAGGCGTCGCCGCGCGAGCCAGGATGCACGACGAGAAAATCGGCGCCGAGGGACACGCCGCGGATGAGTTCATCTTGAAACGCCTGGATCGAGCGCGTTTGCAGCATGGGCTGAACGGCGGCGAGATTGATCAGATAGTTGGCGTGGATGACGAGCGGGCCGAGAGCGAGTTCGGCGCGGCGGGCGCGAAAGGCCGCGGCGTCGGCTTCAGGGATGCGTGCTGAGCCGACCTGCCACATGCGCGGGCTGGCGGAGAAAATTTGCAGGGCGTTGCAGCCGAGTTTGCGTGAGGATTCGAGCGCGTTGAGGTAGCTTCCGGCGATGGAGGTGTGAATGCCAATGCGCAGGCTGCCGTCCATCCACGTGGGAGGGAGCGGCTCGGGCTCCGGCTCTGGACGGTATTCGTCTTCGGGGTCGAACTCGGAGACGGGTGTGAGTGGTTGTTCTGGCGTTCCCATGGGAAAAATCGGCCTATCCTTAAACTAGCTATTCTACCACACGGGGCAAACAGGCTTGAGCCACGGCTGATTTGCGGCCTTGCGGCGGCTGGCATAGACTACTGCTTTGCTTACTTCGTATTGAGAGCACAGAGGAGCTGCCGATGCTCGTTGTGATGCAGTCGCATGCGACGGAAGAGCAGATTCGAGGGGTGTGCGAGCGCATTGAGAGCTTGGGGCTGAAGGCGCATCCGATTCCGGGATCGATTCGAACGGCGATTGGGATTACGGGGAACAGCGGGGCGGTTGATCTGGGAGTGCTGGAATCGCTGCCCGGCGTGATCGAGTGCATTCCAGTCAGCAAACCGTACAAGCTGGTGAGCCGGGACACGAAGGAAGAGGACAGCGTACTGCGGATACCGGTGCCGGGCGGCGAGGTGGTTGTCGGCGGGAAGATGGTGGCGCTGGTGGCGGGGCCGTGCGCCGTCGAGACGGAAGAACAGTGTTTGGCGATTGCGGAACGGGTGAGGAAGAGCGGGGCGCGGCTGTTTCGCGGGGGCGCTTATAAGCCGAGGACTTCGCCGTACAGTTTTCAAGGGCTGGGCTTGCCGGGATTGAAGATTCTGGCGAAGGTGCGAGAGACGTATGGATTCGGGATCGTTACCGAAGCGGTTGACAATGAGAGCCTGGATTTGGTCGAGGAATATGCCGACGTGATTCAGATTGGCGCGCGGAATATGCAGAATTTTTCGCTGCTGAAGAAGGCGGGGCGGGCGAAGAAGCCGGTGCTTTTGAAGCGCGGGATGTCGGCGACCCTGGACGAGTTTTTGATGGCGGCGGAATATATTTTGTCCGAGGGAAATTACAACGTGATGCTGTGCGAGCGCGGCGTGCGCACGTTTTCGGATTTTTCGCGGAACACGCTGGATTTGGCGGTGGTGCCGGCGGTGAAGAAACGCAGCCATTTGCCGATTTTGGTCGACCCATCGCACGGGACGGGGAAACGGCACAAAGTGCTGCCGCTTTCGCGGGCGGCGATTGCCGTGGGCGCGGACGGATTGCTGGTGGAAGTGCATCACGAGCCGGACAAGGCGCTTTCGGATGGGATGCAATCGATTTTGCCGGAAGAGTTTGCCGAATTGGTGGAAGAAGTTCGGCAGATTGCGGCGGTGTTGGGCCGCGAAGTGAATTGAGGACGCTGCAACGAATTCTCACCGAATGGCAAGCCATTCAGCGCTTGCGCTTCCGCCTTTTGGCAGGCTTCTGGCTAATTCCGCGGGCAACATGTAACAATCCATCCGCCTAATGAACCGGCCGCGCAACTTCCGTGTATTCTTCGTGCTGGGCATCCTGTTGATTGCGGGATTGGCTGAGGTGTTGCGGGAGCACCAGCCGTCGTTCTTGCGGCCGGGGTTGCGATTGTGCGCGTATGTTTCGACGGCCGACGGAAGCGTGACGGTCGTCGATTTGGTAAAGCTGGCTGCGACGGCGCGGGTTTTTGTGGGCAATGGAATTTCCGGAATGCGTGAGCACCCAACAAAGGCGGAAGTTTGGGGTGTAAGCAGCGCCGGAGGATTCGTCTGGATGATCGATGCGCGCGCGAATCAAGTTGCCGCGCGCATTCCCGTGGGGCCGCTTCCCTATGCGATCGATTTTTCGCCGGATGGCAACACGTTGTACACGACGTCGGCGGGGTCGGATAGCGTGCTGGCGATCGATTGCCAATCGCATAGAGTGCTGGCGCGAGCGCGGACGGGAGGCGAACCGGTGCTGGCGCGCGTGACTCCGGATGGAAAAAGCGTGGTGGTGCTCAATCACCGCGACGGGACGCTAGGGATACACAACGCGGCCACGCTCGCGCTTCGAAGCACTGTGCGCGTCGTCAAAAAACCGGAAGAGGTCGTCGTGCTTCCGGACAGCAGTCTCGCGTTTGTGCTCAGCCGCACCGAGCACTTGCTCTCGGTCGTCGACTTGCAGAGAAGCGTGCTGGTAACGAATCTCGAGCTGGCCGGTAATCCTTCGGACATGCTGCTCAAGCCGGACGGCGGCGAGCTGTACGTGATTTCGCCGGACGCGCATGGCTTGCAAGTGATCGACACTTGGACGCATGAGGTGGGCGACTACATGGTGCTCGGCTCAGCGCCGACCCGCGGCGTTTTGAGCGCCGACGGAAGCACGCTCTATGTTTCGGACAGCGCGGCGGGCCACATTATTCCCGTGGACATTGCGGACCGCCAAGTGATTCGCGACCCCGGCACGGGAAAAGAATTCCCCATCCCGGCGGGTCGGTCACCGGGGGCGCTGCGATTCGATCCCAATGAAAATCTGCTGATTGTGGTGAGCCAAGGTTCGGGGGATGTGGCCGTCATTCGCGTGCGCACGAACAGCTTGCTGACGATGATTCCCGTGGGAGATGGGCCGCGAGACTTGGCAGTGAAATTATTCTAGCGGCGACGCGCGAATCAGTCTTGGCGAAACGCGAGGAGCGGATCGATGCGCAAGGCGCGGCGCGTTGGAACATAGCAGGCCGGCAGGGTGACAGCGGTCATAAGAAAGGCGGCACCGAGGAAAGTGGCGGGGTCGGCTGGACTGACGCCGTAAAGCTGGCTGGCGAGAAGACGAGTGATGGCGAGGGCGGAAGCCAGACCGAGAGCGATACCGATCAGCGAAAACTTCGCTCCTTCCTTCATGACGAGCCAGAGAATGTCGCGGCGCTGCGCGCCGAGGGCTATACGGATGCCGATTTCGCGAGTCCGCCGGGAAACGAGAAACGAAAGCACACCGTAGATGCCGACGAGGCCGAGAACGAGGGCGAGCCCGGCAAAAGCGACAAAAAGCATCGTTGTGGAAGCGGGAGTGGATACGGAATCCGAGAGTAATTCTCGCATGGGTTTGACTTCAGAGACGGGAACTTCCGAGTTGAGGCTGGCGATGTTGAGCCGCAGAGCGCTCTGAACTTGCGATTCATCAAGACTGGATTTGAGGACCACGGTCATGTCGGAGGGGACTCGGCCGCCTTCGAGCGTGGCATTCGGGGCATAAGGAAAATAGATCGTGCCGTTGATCCAGTCGGGGACGTTCTTTTGCAAGTCGTAGGCGCGAACATCGGAAACGATGCCGACGATGGTGCGCCAGTCTGTGTCGCCGTTTAAACGGACATGCGACCCAATGGGGCTGCGGCCGGGCCAATAGCGGCGTGCGGTGGACGCGCTCACGAGAGCAACGGGCGGATTGCCGGAATCATCAGCGGAATTGAAGCCGCGGCCGGCCACGACGCGAATGCTCATGACGCGGAGATAATCGGGCGTGACAACATTCATCCAGAAAAGAGGAAAGACTTCGCCGGGAGGCACGGCCTCATTTTCGATTTCGAGAGAACGTTTCGCAACGCGCCCGCCAAGAGGAAGCGTGTTGACGAAAGCGGCGGAGCGAACGCCGGGAACGGCCCGAAGCCGATCGCCGAGTTCGCGGTAGAAGGAAATGCAGCGCGCCGGATCGCTGCAGAACTCTTCGTTGGGAGTGACCCGAGCCGTGAGTATGCGCTCGACACGGAAGCCGGGGTCGACGCGGGAAAGCGCCACGAAACTGCGGATGAGCAAGCCAGCCGCGATGACCAGAAGCACCGCGAAAGCGACCTCGATGATGGCTAATCCGCTACGCAAATTTTGAGAGACGGAGCCGGAAGCGCCCCGTCCAGCGGCTTTGAGCGATTCGACGAGGGCAATGCGAGAGGAATGAAGCGCGGGAGCCAGGCCAAAGAGGAGGCCGGTGAAGATGGCAAGTCCGGCGGTGAACGCGAGGACGCGCCAGTCGATGTGCGTGCTGGCGAGGCGCGGCGTGTCCGCGGGAAGCGCGACTTTGAGCAACTGCAAGCCTTCGGCGGCGAGCAGGATTCCCAGCGACCCGCCAAGAAACGCCAGCAAGACGCTTTCGGTGAGAAGCTGGCGGATCACGCGGCCGCGCTCGGCGCCCATGGCAGTGCGGAGCGCGATTTCTTTTTCGCGCGTGGCGGCGCGGGAGAGCGTGAGATTGGCAACGTTCACGCAAGCGATCAGAAGAATCAGACTGACCGCGCCGAGGAGCAGAAACAGACGGCCGCGCACATCCGCGACCATGCCGTTACGCAGCGCAATGACGCTGATGTCGGCATTCCAATCGGCAGGCATCGGCCAGGGAAAAAGTTTGGACACGCGCGACTGAAACAAGCGAATTTCGGCGCGGGCCTGCGCAACGGTTGAACCGGGGCGGAGACGTCCGATGATGGGCATGAAATCGCCCGCCCAGTAAGCGGTTATGTCGCTCGGATCGTTATGAAGCGGAATCCAGACCTGCGTTTTCAACGAGGGGAAACTAAAATCGGCGGGCATTACGCCGACGATTTGGCGGCTGACGCCTTCGAGCTCGATGGAACGGCCGATGATGGAAGGATCGCCGGCGAAGCGCTGCTGCCAGAAGGCATGGCTCAGGATGACGTAATTGTCCTGGCCGGCTTGATCTTCGCCGGGATAGAACGGGCGGCCGAGCTCGGGGCGGGCGCCGAGGACGTTGAAGAATTCAGCGGAGACGAGAACGCCCGACAGGCGCAGTGGATCGCCGCGGCCCGTGAGATTGAACTCATGGCCTTCAAAGTAGGCCGCGACATCCACCGATTTCATCTGATCGCGCAGCGCGACGAAAGCGCCTTTCGGGTAGGTGCCGGTGATGCAGACGAGATTCTGTGGCGCGGCGAACGGGAGCGGCCGCAAAAGAATGCCGTCGACGAGACTGAAGATGGCCGTGTTGGCGCCGATGCCCAGCGCAAGTGTGAGAACCGCAACAAATGTGAAGCCGGGATTCTTGCGGAGCATGCGCGCGCCGTAACGAAGATCTTGAAATAACGTTTCGAAGAGCCTTGCGCCGCGCGCTTCTCTGCCTTCCTCTTTGACGCGTTCGATGCCGCCGAATTCGATGCGTGCTCGCCGCAGCGCTTCCTCGCGCGGCACTCCCCTGCCGATCAAATCTTCGGCGAACGCTTCGATGTGGAAGCGCAGTTCCACGTCCATTTCGCTTTCCATGCGAGAGCGGCGAAAGGCTGTGCGCGACCACGAACGAAGCCGGCTCCAAACCATCATGCAACCTCCAGCTTGCGGGGCCGTAACCCCGCGATGTTCCGCAGAATCATTCGTACCTCAGCGCGACCATAGGATCGACGCGCATCGCGCGCCGCGCGGGCAAATAGCTTGCAGCCAGGGCGACCACAGCGAGAACGAGCGAAACGGCACTGAAGGTAACGGCGTCCGTGGACTGCACGCCATAGAGCAACGAAGAGAGCACGCGCGTGACAGCAAATGCTCCCATCAGCCCTAATCCCAATCCTGCGCCGGTAAGCCATAACCCTAATCCCAGGATGTTCTGCAAAATATTTCCTGGCGATGCGCCTAGAGCCATACGAATGCCGATGTCGCGCGTGCGCTGAGCCACCGAATACGAGATCACGCCGTAGATCCCAATCGCCGCGAGCACAAGCGCCACGGTGCTAAAAAGCTCGAGCAGGATCAGCGTAAAGGTCTGCGTGGAGACGGAGTCGTGCAATAACCGATTCATCGTCGAGGTGGCAAAGATTGGTTGGTCCTTGTCAACAGAAGCGACAACGCCGCGAACAGCCGATGTCATCGCAGAGGGGTCGACGGCGGACTTAACCAGCAGATTCATGTGGCCTGAAGGCGCCTGCGAGAACGGGACGTACACTTCCAGCCGAGCAGGGTTGGCAAGGCCGTAGAGCTTGGTGTCGCCAACGACCCCAACAATTTCGATCCACTTCGGCGCGGACGTGTTCGAAGGGTGGCCAAACAGGAATCTCTTGCCGACGGCGTCCCCGCGCGGAAAAAATTCGCGTGCCAGCTTTGCGTTGATCATGCCAACCTGCAACGCGGTTTCCGTGTCGTCTTGGGTGAACGTACGGCCAGCAATAAGCGGAACTCCGAGAGTGCGGAAATAGCCAGCGCTAACGATGTGAATATCTGGGTGCGGGAAACTCCCGGGTTTCGGCAGGGGCATGCCCTCAACGGTGATATCTGCGCGGTCATGATGCCCCGTCAGAGGAACGACTGTGCCCACAGCCGCGCTCTGCACTCCCGGAAGCACACTGACGCGATCCAGGACTTGCTGCCAAAAGTTGCGGATGGCGGGATCCTTGTCGTATTGGGCGGTGCGCAAATCCATTTCCATGGTTAGAACGCGATTCGGCTGGAAACCGGGGCTGACGGAAAGAAGCAGGTGCAGCGACTTCATCATCAGCCCGGCGCCGGCGAGAAGAACCAGGGAAAGCGCGAGCTCGGTTACCACAAAGGCGCTTCGCAACCGATTCTGCGCAATGCCTGTGCCGGTTCCCTGGCTGCCTTCTTTCAATTGGGATTGAACGTTGGGGCTTGTCGAGCGGACGGCCGGGATTGCGCCGAAAATAAATGCAGCAAGCGTCATGATGCCCGCTGCAAAGAGCACTACGACGGCATTCAACTGAATCGACGCCCCGGAAAGAGTGGCCGAAGGAATTAGACTCGTCATGCCTCGGATGCCGGCCTCTGCGAGGCACAAGCCCACGGCGCCGCCGAAGAGTGCCAGAAGGAAGCTCTCCGTCAACATCTGACGAATGATGCGGGATCGCGTGGCGCCGAGCGCCATGCGCAGGGCCACCTCTCTCGAACGACCAGCGCCGCGAACGAGCAGGAGATTGGCAACGTTGGCGCACGCGATGAGCATGACGAACACGACCGCCCCGAAAAGGGCGAGAATTGCCGGGCGGACATCGCCGACGAAAGCGTCACGAATTGGCTGGAGAGCCACACCGAACTGATCGTTCGCGCCCGGATACTCCTTGGCCAGCCGCGCCGCAATTCCTTCCATTTCGGAACGCGCTTGCGCAAAGCTGCTGTTCGGCGCGAGTCTGCCGACGACGACCAAGTCTCCGCGAGCGCCGCGTTGCGTAGCGTCGTCGGAATCCTGCGCCGCCCAGACACCGATCGGCTCCAAGACATCCACCTTATCGGGCCAGCGAAAATTCGCGGGCAGAATGCCCACAATGGTAAAGCTTCTGCCGTCTAGCACTATTGTTCGCCCCAAGGCGCCGGGGTCCGCACCAAGGTGAGACTGCCACAAGGAGTAACTCAACAGGACTACAGGAGCGGCGCCGGGTTTCTCCTCGGCCGGATCGAAATCGCGTCCGAGCAAAGGCTTCACACCAAGAAGAGAGAGGAAGTTCGAAGAAACCGCTTCACCGCTGATCGACTCGGGCTGCGTAACTCCCGCGAAATTGAAGCCGACGCCACAGACCGCAGCCATCTGCGCGAATTGGCTGCTCTGAGCCCGCCAGTCCAGAAAATTCGGGTATGACACACTGACTTTCCCCACTTTCGGAGTCGTTTCATTCAGGAGCACGAGTCGTGACGGCTCTTTGTATGGCAGCGGGTTCAGCAGCACGCCGTACACAACCGAGAAAATCGCAGTATTGGCCCCAATGCCCAAAGCCAATGTCAACACGGTCACCAAGGCGAATCCTGGACTCTTTCGAAATGTCCGAGCGCCAAACCGAAGGTCCTGCCTTAATGTATCCATGAAACCGAGTCCGCGAGCCTCTCGCCCTTCCTCTTTGACGCGTTCCAATCCGCCGAATTCGATCCGCGCGCGCCGAACCGCTTCATCGCGCGGCACGCCTTTGCGGATCAAATCATCGGCGTATGCTTCCACGTGAAAACGCAACTCTGCGTCCATTTCGTTCTCTATTCGAGAGCGGTGAATTGCATCGTGCGACCACGAACGAAGCCGGCTCCAGAGCGTCATACTTCCTCCGGTTTGGTCCCCAGAATTCCGGCGATGACGTCCGCCATGCGATTCCAGTTGGCGGCTTCCGCGTGCAAACGGCGCTTCCCTGCCGCGGTGAGCCGGTAATACTTGGCTTTGCGCTTGTTTTCGGATTCGCCCCATTCGCTTGCGATCCAGCCTTGATGTTCGAGCCGGTACAGCGCGGGATAGAGCGAGCCTTGTTGAATTTCGAGGCGATCCTTCGAGATTTGCTGGATGCGAAGAAGGATGCCGTAGCCGTGCAACGGCCCGAGAGATACGGCCTTGAGGATGAGCATATCGAGAGTGCCTTGCAGAAGATCGAGCTGTTTGTCCATCGGCTTGGCGGGAAGACAGGCTCAAGCCTGTCCCACCCTTCTCCTAGATGACCTAGGAATGTAGCGGCATTCTCCTAGACTGTCAAGGAGAAAGTCGAAACGCAACTGGGCGGGAGTGGAGAGGCGGGAATTTGGCGGGTGGCTTGCGTGGAAAGACAGCCGACAGGCGCTGCAAAGTGCGTGAGAATTTTGAGAGGCAGTTCGCGCGAATCAGGGCTTCTCTTCTGCGGGCCAGGCGGAGTGTTCTTCGCCCAGGCTGACTTCCAGGAAGCCTTCCGCGGGCAAAACGTCCACCGGCAAGCCGCCGTGCCACAACGCTACGCCCAGCTTCAACTTCGTTTGGCCCTGCAGTTTGATTTCGCTCCGCTGGATCGCGACTTCCAGGATGCGTTCGAAGGAAGCTTCGGCCACGGTTTTGGGATTTAGCAGGCATAGGCGGCCCGTCTCCACGGCGAATTCTTGCAGATGCCCGCGCTGGAGTCTCACGACGATGGTAATCTCCTCCGCCGCCGCAATGGTAATGCGGAATTCCGGATCTTCCAGCTCACCCAGCAAATCCAGAAAGGGATCCACGCGAACGCAGAAACGGCCCTCTTCGAATCCGTAGCGCAGTTCATGCAAATAGAACGTTCGTCCGTGCATCGCGCCGCCGCGGCGTTCCGGAGAGTAGAGTCCCGCGCCCAGCCATTCGAAATAGGAACTGTCGCGTCCGTCCACGGAAATCTTCAAGAAGCCGGTGGGCGCAAGCTGCAAGGCGTGCTCCGGCTGCCGCTTGATGGGCTTTGCCAGCTCTGACGGAGCCACTTGCCCCAGCGCCAAATAAACCGCCGTTAGATGTTTTCGATAGAGGGCATCGAACTCCGCATCGTTCGCCGTGCTGTGTTCCGGGCCAAACCACCAGCACCAGTCGCTGCCCTCCGCAGCCAGCAAGGACTCTAGCGCGTCCTTCAATCCGTCCTCGGAGGGAGCTCCATCCCGGCCTTGCCTCTGAGCCTCCAGAGCGCGCCCGTAGGCTTCCCGTGCGTCCCAAAGCAGCTCCCACGCGGCGACGTCTTCGCTGTGGCCGATCCAAACGTCGAAATTTGCGTTAATCCACGAAGCGGGGAAAATTCCCGCATTGGAGGGAATGTCGCCGGCTGCGGCGATCGCTTCGCTGGCTGTGAGCGCGCGAAAATCCTGATCTCCCTGAATTCGTCCGTAGAATTCGCGCAAAAATTCGCGGCCGTTCCCCGGGTAGTATTCCCAGGCGTTTTCGCCATCGAGAAACAAGCAGACCGTGAGAGGCTGGCCCGTCTGCACGCGTTCGCCAAGTTCGCGAAGCCTGCCGTGCAAATCCGCGGCGGCATCTTTCCCGTTCATGCGGCTATAGACGAATCCGATGAGATCCGAAAGGTGGTGATCGCGGAACAACCCAGTGATGGGTTTCCCTCCGAGTTGCACGCGCAACGGCTTGTACAATCGTTCCGCATTCGCCGGAATTCCCTTCGCATCGCGAAAAAATCCGGCGTTCAGCGTCCTGCCAAGAACGCCTTCATCCGTGCCGAACCACTGGAATCCTTCCTCCGCGGCGATGGTCAGAGCTTGATCGGAGACGGAGCCTTCCGAAGGCCAAAGCCCGGCCGGCTTCGCGCCGAATACGCGCTCGTGGTATTCACGCGCGCGCCGCAACTGCTCCCGCGCATCTTCGGGATGGCGATAGGCACGCCTCGGCAGAGGCGTTGCAGGATTGGCCACTCGAGCGATATCCGAATCGCAGATCAGCGGGAGAATGGGGTGATAGAACGGAGTCGTGCTGAGTTCTATCTGGCCGGTCTGCGCCGCTTCGCGATAAATCGGCAGAACCATCCCGAGCAGCTCCAGTTGCTTCGCTTTCAGAGCAGCTTTATCTTTTTGCGTGAACTCTTTTCCTTTGCTGGCGAGCCGGCTCACCACCGGGTCTTTTTCGAGCCACGATTCCTCCATCCAGGCAAGTTGAGAAAGCACTTGAAGGTCTCGCCAGTCTCGCGGCGTAAAAGAAACCACGGCCTGCGCGCCTCCGGCAGGCCGGGACCACTCATACAGTTCAACAAAGCGCGGCCACCGCGACATCAAGCGCTCATGATTCACCTGGAATGCCCGAGCCAAAATTTCCACCTTATCCTCGCGGGAGAGCTGTTCGACCGGTTTGAACGCCAGCTCGAACCAAGGCTCGTTGAATTTTCCGCTCGCGTATTCCTCGAGCTGCATGCCCAGCGAAGGCACGACGTTGAACGTCGCGTGGAAATTGGGGAAATCCTTCAGCACGGCCACCATGCCCCAGTAATCCTTGAGCGCATGGAGCCGCGTCCACGGCAACACATACCTGCCCGTTTCCGGGTCCCGGTACTGCGGCTGATGCATGTGCCACAAGAGCGCCACATGGACGCGATTCATTGCGACTCTCTTTCTCTTAGCCGCTGCGTTGCCGTGTTACACTCACGGTTCGCGCCATGCGCATCCTGGACCGTTATATTGTCCGCGAAGTTTTTCGTCACGCACTCCTCGGGCTTGCCGTATTCACTTTTGTTTTCTTCGTGCCGCAGCTTGTTCGTTTGATGGAGTTGTTTGTCCGTCATAGCGGTTCAGGGGACCAGATCTTCGAACTATTCCTTTGCATTTTCCCCGCGGTGTTCACGTTTACCCTCCCCATGGCCGTGTTGATTGGCGTGCTCCTCGGCCTCGGCCGCATGTCCGCCGACAGCGAAATCATCGCGTTGACCGCCCTGGGTATCGGCCGCCGCCGCATTCTCCTGCCCGTCGGCGTTCTGGCCCTCACGGGCGCCCTTCTCACGCTTTGCATGACGATTTGGCTCGGCCCGCTGGCCACGCGGACCTATCGCACACTCGAAACCGACCTCATCGCTTCCCAAATTTCTTTCGCCGTGCAGCCCCGCGTCTTCGACGAACGCTTCCCCAAAATAGTGCTTTATGTCAACGACGTGTCCGCCAGCGGCACTCATTGGCACGGCGTATTTCTTGCAGAAGCCGGCGGAGAGAACGGCTCGCAACTCACCTTGGCGGAGGATGCGATTGTAATTGCCGAACCCAAGGAGGGCAAGCTGGAGCTTCACCTCCAGGGCGGCACAACGCACGAATTTTCACCCGAGGAGCCCGACCGTTATTCGGTCACCGTGTTTGGCCAGAGCGACTGGCCCATCGAAGTGAATAACCTCGTGCCAACTGGACCCCGGCAAGTAAGCAACACGGAGCGGTCCCTCCGAGAGCTGCTCAGCACAACCGGCGCCGACTGGCGCGAGGCGCGCGTCGAATTACACCGCCGCCTCGCATTTCCTGTAGCTTGTCTCGTTTTTGCCCTTGTTGCCGTGCCGCTCGGGGCGCAGCCTCGTCGCGGCGGCCGCGCTGCCGGCTCGCTCATTGCGGTCATCCTAATCGCCTGCTATTACTTGCTCACCGTGATCGGCGCCGGTCTGGCGCGGCAGGCTGTCGTGTCCCCTGCTCTAGGCATCTGGGGGGCGAACATCCTGCTCGCCATTCTTGGTCTGGCGCTGCTTCCCCGGATGGAGCAATTCCGCGGCGAAAACCCCTGGTTCAAACCGACGGTCCGGTTTCGGACCTGGGCGCGTTTTCTGCGCCGCCGCAAGTCCCGCGCGCGCGCGGCCGTCACGGCTCGTATTCCCAACGGGCAAATAGAACCGCCCGAAAATGGCGTGCAATCGAGCGGCAGCTTCCCCCGCCTGATGGATCTCTACATTCTCCGCCGCTTTTTTTCCTATTTCCTGCTGCTGATGGCGTCCTTCATTTTCCTTTTCGAAGCCTTCACCTTTTTCGAGCTGCTCGACGACATCGCCCGCCACGGCGTCCCCTTCCTCGTCGTCATCGATTATTTCCGCTACCTCACTCCTTATCTCCTCTACAACCTCGCCCCGCTGGGCGCCTTGGTCGCCGTCCTCGTCACGCTCGGCATCATGAGCAAAAACAACGAGGTCGTGGCCTGCAAAGCCAGCGGCATCAGTCTCTATCGCCTGGCCATGCCACTGCTCTTCGCCGGACTCGCGCTGGCCGCCAGCATGATCGTGCTGGACGAAACCTATCTTCCCTACGCCAACCAGCGCCAGGACGCCCTCCGCAACCAGATCAAGGGCCGCCCGGCGCAGACCTACACCCGTCCCCAGCGCTGGATTTTTGGCAACAACGAAAAGATTTACAACTATGACCTCTTCGACCCGACACAAAACCTCTTCGGTGGTCTCAACGTCGTCGAGCTGGACCCCGCCACCTTCCAAATGAAACGCCGCATCTACGCTTCGCGAGCGGAATGGTCCGACTCCGAAAAGGTATGGGTTCTCGAAGGCGGTTGGGTCCGCGATTTCTCCGGCGGAACGATCACCCGCTAC
Source organism: uncultured Acidobacteriota bacterium (assembly GCA_963715795.1). Taxonomy (GTDB): domain Bacteria; phylum Acidobacteriota; class Terriglobia; order Acidiferrales; family UBA7541; genus Acidiferrum. The sequence goes on from OY970275.1 coordinate 1,321,171, forward strand.
GAACCCTTCCGCGTCACCTCTCTCCCCGAACTTTCCGAGCCTCCCAGTTATTTCAATCGCGAAGTGCGCCAAGCCTCCCAAATGAGCTGGGGCGCCCTGCGCCGCTATATCGACGACCTGCACAAGGCCGGTTTCGACGTTTCAAACCTGACCGTGCAATGGCACGTCAAGCTGGCCTTCCCCCTCATCGCCCCCATCAGCATGCTGCTGGCAATTCCTTTCGCGCTCCTGGTCGGGACGCGAGGCGCGCTCGGCGGTGTGACGCTCGGCGTTGCCATCGGCATCGTCTACTGGACGGGGGCGCGGCTCCTCGAAGCCATGGGCGGCGTCGGACAACTCCCGCCATTTCTCGCCGCTTGGTCCACGGACATCACGTTTCTTTTCTTGGGGCTCTACTTTTTCTTTAAGATGCCCACCTAAAAACAAAAAAGCCGCCGGAAGCGCAGCCATCCCTTAAGATGTCTGCACGCCGACGGCTTCAAGCATTACTTTAGTTTCTAAATCAAGAAATCTATCTCGCTACTTCTCCTTCTTTTTCTTCGACTGCTCTTCTTCAACCATTGCTTGAGCTGCAGCCAGCCGCGCTACGGGCACTCGGAACGGCGAGCAGCTCACGTAAGTCAGTCCCGCACGATGGCAGAACTTCACGCTCTCCGGATCCCCGCCGTGTTCTCCGCAAATCCCTAGCTTGATCCCCGGCCGCGTCTTGTTCCCCTTCGCCACGGCCATCTCGATCAGTTGTCCGACGCCCGCCTGATCAATGGTGGCGAAAGGATTCTTCTTCACGATCTCCAGCTCCTGATAAGGCCCCAGGAAGGACCCGGAATCGTCGCGGCTCATCCCGAGGCAAGTCTGCGTCAAGTCATTCGTGCCAAAGCTGAAGAACTCGGCCGTTTGCGCGATCTCATCCGCGGTCAGCGCGCCGCGAGGAACTTCGATCATCGTCCCAACAAGATAATTCAGCTTTACCCCTTTTTCCTTCATCACCTCGTTCGCAATCCGATGAACGACCTCAACCTGCAGGTCCAGCTCTTTCTTAAAGCCGACCAGCGGAATCATCACTTCGGGATGCACCTTGATGCCCGCCTTCTGAACTTCTGCCGCGGCCTCAAATATGGCGCGCGACTGCATCTCCGAAATCTCCGGATACACAATCCCCAATCGGCAACCTCGGAACCCCAGCATCGGATTAAACTCATGTAATTCTTGAACTCTCTGTTTGACCTTCTCAACCGGCACTCCCATTTTCTTCGCCAGATCGCTCTGCGCCGCTTGGTCGTGGGGCAGGAATTCATGCAGTGGTGGATCAAGGAACCGGATCGTCGCTGGATATCCTTTCAATTCCTTGAACATCCCGGCGAAATCCTCTCTTTGATAAGGCAGTATCTTGGCGAGCGCGGCTTTTCTGTGTTCCTTGGTGTCCGCCAAAATCATCTCGCGCATGGCGTCGATGCGGTTGCCTTCGAAGAACATGTGCTCGGTGCGGCATAGTCCGATGCCCACGGCGCCGAACGCAATCGCATGCGCCGTCTGTTCCGGCGTGTCGGCGTTGGTGCGGACCGCCAGTCGCGTGGCTTTCGCGCACCAGTCCATCAGCTTCTTGAAGTTTTGATACGTCTGGCTCTTGTTCGCGTCGAGCGATTTTTCAATCAGCACCTGAACGATTTCGGACGCGGCGGTCGGAATCTGGCCGGGATAGACCTCGCCGGCAGTTCCGTTAATAGAAAGAAAGTCTCCTTCTTTATACGTTGCGCCACCGACCGTCATCGTCTTCGCGGCGTAATCAATCTCGAGCGCCGCTGCTCCGCAAACGCAGACCTTGCCCATCTGGCGAGCGACCAGAGCTGCGTGCGAACTGACGCCGCCCTTTGCCGTGAGTATCCCTTCGGCCGCAATCATCCCCCGCAAATCCTCGGGCGAAGTTTCGTTGCGGACCAGCAGAACCTTCTCTCCCCGTTCGGCAGCCGCAGCGGCACGATCCGCGTTCAAATACATTCTTCCCGCCGCCGCTCCAGGCCCAGCAGGCAGTCCTTTTGCGATTACCTTCGCCGCTTGTACCGCCTTGCGATCGAAGATGGGCGCGAGCACCTGATCAAGCTGGTCGGCAGGCACTCGCCGAATGGCTGTCTTCCAATCAATCAGCTTCTCTTTCTCCATTTCAATGGCGAAGCGCACCGCGGCCAGACCCGTTCGCTTGCCGCTCCGCGTCTGAAGCATGAAGACTTTGCCATCCTGAATCGTGAATTCGAAGTCCTGCACATCCTTAAAGTGTTTCTCTAAGGTTTGGCGGATTTTCTCTAATTCGTGGAAAGCTTTGGGCAAGTAATTTTTGAGCTGTGCGACAGGTTCCGGAGTGCGTACGCCGGCCACCACGTCTTCTCCTTGCGCGTTGATGAGAAACTCGCCATAGAAAACTTTCTCTCCCGTCGCCGGATCGCGTGTGAACGCCACACCCGACCCGGACTTGTCACCCGTATTTCCATAGACCATCGCCTGTACGTTCACGGCCGTGCCCCATTCCGACGGAATGTTGTATTTCCGGCGATAAACAATCGCGCGATCGTTCATCCAAGAACCGAATACGGCCCCAACCGCGCCCCAAAGTTGCTTCCAGGCGTCCTGCGGAAACTCCTTCCCTGTGCGCTCCTTGATCAATTTCTTAAAACGAACAACCAGTTCCTGAAGATCGGCCACCGTCAACTTCGGGTCGTCGACATCCGCGTGATGCCGCTCGTGTTTGAGACCATGGATAACCACTTCGAACGGCTCGTGGTCCTCATCCGCCCGCTTCTGCACGTTCATCACAACGTCGCCATACATCTGGATGAACCGGCGATAGCAATCCCAGGCGAACCGCTCATTTTTGGTAGCCTTTGCCAGCGTGAGCACGGTTTCATCGTTTAGTCCGAGATTCAAAATCGTGTCCATCATGCCGGGCATCGAATCGCGGGCGCCCGAGCGCACCGACACCAGCATCGGCATCGCCTTGTTGTCCCCAAACTTCGTGCCCACGATTTTCTCGACGCGCGCCATCGCGCTTTTCACTTCCGCTTCGAGAGATTTCGGGTAGGTCTTTTTGTTCCCGTAATAATAGGTGCAGACTTCGGTGGTGATCGTCAGTCCCGGAGGCACCGGCAGGCCGATCCGGCTCATCTCCGCAAGCCCCGCTCCCTTTCCGCCCAGTAGCGCGCGCTGGCTCCCCTCGCCCTCCGCCTTACCCGCACCAAAAAAATAGACCCATTTAGCCACGGCGTTCCTCACTTGTCGTTTTTTGATTTTTGAAAGCCATCCAACAATTGCACTGCTCTGCTCGGCGGCAGAATAAATTGTCGGCACGCCGACGCAACTTTGTTTTTCACAACTTAAAGTAAAACTTTATTTTCGTTACCGGCGTTCTTCTCCACCGAGTTCGGAAAAATCTGCGATTGTCGTGAACTCCCTGAGAATCTCCGAGAGCAGCGCCAGCCGGTTCTTCCGCACCTTCTCGTCCTCTGCCATCACCATAACCTGCGCAAAGAAATCGTCAACCGCTTTGCGAAGCCCCGCAATCACTTCAAGCGCTTCTTGATATTTTCCGGCACGCTTTTCTGCTTGTACTTTCGATGCCGCCGAACGCACTGCGGTGAACAACTCCTTCTCCGCGGCGCTCTCGAACAAATCGCTCTGAATTCCCTGTGCTTCCTCTTTCTTGAAACCGGACTTCTCGAGAATATTTCGAATGCGTTTGAACGACACCGCCAGCGGCTCGAAATTCTTCGACTTGCGGATCGCCTTTAGCGCCACGAGCCGCTTCTGCGCATCCACCAAATCTTCCACTCCCGCGCGGAACACGGCATTGACTTCGTCGTAGCTGAACTTCTGACGCTCGCGCAGCACGAACTTGGCCCGGTCCAGCAAAAATTCAAGGACCTGCGCTTCCTGCTCCGGCGTGACTCCCCGCTTCGGCGCGTTGGTGAGCAGAGCTTTGGCAGCCGCGCCCACCGCCAGCGACAACGAAACCGGAAGTTTCTTTTCAAGAATGATCTTTACAATTCCCAGCGCTGCCCGGCGCAAGGCGTATGGGTCGCTCGAACCCGTTGGCACCAACCCTACGGCGAAGCAACCAACGACGGAATCAAGTTTGTCCGCCATCGCCACCGCGCAGCCCGTCAGATTCCTCGGTATCGGATCCTCAAGTCCAACGGGACGGTAATGATCGTAAATGGCGTCGGCGACGTCGTCCGGCTCGCCTTGCGCGCGCGCGTAAAGACCGCCCACGATTCCCTGCAACTCCGTGAACTCGCGAACCATTTCCGTAGCGAGATCGCATTTGGAAAGTTCCGCGGCCCGGTCCGCCTCCGCCACGTGCGCTTGCAGCATCCCGCTATTGAACCACTGTTCCGTGAACCAGCGGGCAATGGCGCGCACGCGTTCGACTTTGTCGCGGTAACTTCCCAGCCGCGACTCGTACGTGACGCGCTCGAGTTTTGGCAGATAGTCGGCGAGCCGACATTTCTGATCCGCCTCCCAAAAAAATTGCGCATCCGCCAGCCGCGCCCGCAACACTCGTTCGTGCCCTGCGCGCACCAACCCCTTGGGATCCTTCGGAAGGTTGATCACCGCCAAAAAATGCGGCGCCACTTCCCCGTTCCGTTTCTCCACCGCAAAATATTTTTGGTGCCCGCGCATCACGGTAATGAGAATCTCATCGGGCAGCGCCAGAAACGCCGGATCGAAATCCCCTTCGAGTACGCTCGGGCATTCATTCAAATAGGTCACCAGCTTGAGCAACTCCGCGTCCTCGTGAATCCGATACCCGCCTCTCTTCGCATGCGCCGCCAGCTCTTTCGAAATCTTTTCTTGCCGCTCCGCCGGCCGAACGATCACTCCGTTGGCTTTCAGCTTTTTCTCGTAGTCCGCAAAGTCCTTGACGCGCAGCGGTCCCTTCCCCAGAAACCGGTGGCCGTAGGTGGTGTCCCCAGCCGCCACTCCCGCAAAGGAAAGCTTCAGCGGCTTTCCATTTGCGACGGCCACGATCCATCGAATCGGCCGGATGAAGCGCGCGCCATCGATTCCGGTCCAAGTCATCGAGCGCGGCCAGGACAAATCGTGGATCACGCGCGGAAGAATTTCCGTCAGGATCTGCTCGGCGGTACGCCCGCGCTTCACTTGCTTGGCGGCCAGATACTCGCCCTTCGGCGTCTTCACAAAGAAAAGTTCTTTCAGCGTCAGCCCCTGCTTTTCGGCAAAGCTGAGCGCCGCTCGTGTCGGCTCGCCGACAGCGTCGTACGCCACCGACTTCGGCGGTCCCGTCACTTCGCTCACCACGTCCGCCTGTTTTTCGCGCAGCCCGCCCACGTGCGCCACGAGCCGCCGCGGCGCGCTGTACGTCTCGACCGTCACTCCATCCGAAAGATTCTCCGCCGCTAGTAGCTTCTCGAGATTCGCGCGTAAATCCTCTTCGGCCTTCGGAAGCATCCCCGCCGGAATCTCTTCGCTCCCTACTTCAAGCAATACTTCAATTCTCTTTTCCGCTGCTTTTTTCTGCGGCACGCTCATGCGCGAACCTCGCGCCGCAAGTTTGGCCCGCCGATCTGTTCGAGATAACTCGCCGCCACCCGGCAAGCTACCGTTCGCACCCGGCCCATCAGCGCGGCTCGTTCCGTCGTCGAGATCACGCCCCGCGCATCCAGCAGGTTGAAGAGGTGCGAGCACTTGAGGCAGTGGTCGTACGCCGCAAGCAACGGATACCGCACGCGTTCCTTCCCTTCCGTCCCGGCGAATCCGTCGAGAATTTCCTTGGCCTGCTTTTCGTGCAACTCGAACTCTGCCCGGATGGCTTTCGCGTCGCTGCGGTTAAAGCTGTACTCGGAGAATTGTTGTTCCTCGGCCAACCGGATGTCTCCGTAGGTCTTGTCCGCCGACCAGCGCAGGTCGTAAACGCTCTCGACGTTCTGCAAAAAAGCGCAGATGCGCTCCAACCCATACGTTAGTTCCACCGAGATGGGATCAAGGTCGATGCCGCCACTTTGCTGAAAGTAAGTGAACTGCGTAATCTCCAGCCCATCGAGCAGCACCTGCCACCCAATTCCCCAGGCGCCAAGCGTCGGAGATTCCCAGTTGTCTTCCTCAAACCGAATGTCATGTTCTTTCAAACTGATGCCGATGGCCGCGAGACTCTGAAGATAAACGTCCTGCACATCCGCGGGCGAAGGCTTCAAGATGACTTGAAACTGCGTGTGCTTGTAAAGCCGGTTCGGGTTCTCGCCGTATCTTCCGTCGGCGGGCCGACGACTCGGCTGCACATACGCCACGCGATATGCCGCTGGTCCCAGCACGCGCAGAAACGTTTCCGGATGCATCGTGCCCGCGCCCACTTCCACATCGTACGGCTGCTGCAATACGCATCCCTGCTTCACCCAAAAATGCGAGAGTTTCAAAACCAAATCTTGAAAGGTGAGTCCGGCCGGCTTTTGCTCAAGTTTTACTTTAGCTGTCAAGTGGGCTCCAAAAGCTTTCTCGTCGCCAGCTTCTTCTCCGTGTGTTGCTCGATCCAGTTCAGCGAAGCCTCGCGCAATTCCTCCGCCGGTTGTTCAAGCGCTGGCAGCAATTCCATCTTGTCGAGTTTCTCACCCGCAAACCGTTCCGCGAGTTGCCGCCCTTCTCGATGCAGCGGCTTCATTCCTCCGCGCCGGCATTTTTCGCAAACCAGCCCCGCTTCCCACGACGCATGAAAGGCCGGCCCCGCTCCAAAAACGGCGCCACAAGACGCGCACCGCTCAAACTGCGGCAAGTATCCTCCAAGCCGCACCGTCCAAAACGCAAAATAGCTCAAAGGAAGTTGCCACGCGCCCGTTCGTTCAGTCTCCCGTACGGTGAGCAACAGCAGCCGGAACATCGCCTCCGCCGTTTCGTGCTCCGGGAGCACCTGCTCCGAAACCTCGCTGATCACCGCCAGTCCCGTGCTCAGCGCGTAATCGCTCTGCGACTTGTGAAACGATTCCAGCAACTCGCACTGCTGGATGCGCACCAAATCGCGCGTCTCCTTCTCGACATACCACACTTGGACGTGCGACAGGATCTCCAGCGTCGAACCGTAGCGGTTCTTGATTCGCCGCGCCCCGGCCGCCACGCCGCGCATGCGTCCCGAACTCCGCCCAAAAAAACTCACCAGGCGGTCCGCTTCTCCCAGCGAAAAGGTCTTCAGAATGATGGCTTCCGTTTCCCTGGCAGGCATGAGCAGTCGGCGCGCCGACGCTGCGCGCGGCCTCACCTACATCCTTCTCATCTACGCCCGTTTCGCGCGCATACGCAGAGCCAATTTAATTATCACACACTTTCGCGCCACGCAATGTTTACGTAACGCCTCGCGGAAAAATTCCGCCGCATCTTTCCACAAAACCCTCTTCAAAATTTTCCGCCTCCAAATCCTCCCAAACCGCCCGCTTTCGTTCCTTTCCCGGCCCAATCCTCGTCTTCCAATATTCTGTTAACTAGGCCCTTCGCGCCCCAAACATTATCGGACGCACTCTTCGCCGTTATCCCGCTTTGCATTTTTCCTTTCTTCCGATACCCTGCACCACTGCCTTATGCGCGTCCCGCGTTTTGACATCCTCGGCATCGGCGAGAACGCCACGGACACCGTGATGCGTCTCTCCCAGTTCCCTGCTCTGGGCACCAAAGTCCAAATGCTCGGTGCTCGCGTCATGCCCGGCGGACAAGTCGCCACCGCCCTCATCGCCTGTCAGCGTTGGGGCCTGCGCACGCATTACGTCGGCGTCGTAGGTGACGACCCCGCCGCCGACCTTCACCGCCGCGAGCTTTTCCGCGCCGGAGTCCGCACCGATCTGGTCCAGGTCCCGCGCTCCCTAAGCCAACTCTCCTTCATCTTTGTCGACACGAGCTCCGGCGAACGCACCATCGCCTGGATTCGCGACCCTCGCCTCACCGTCCCTCCCGCTTTTCTAAAGCGAGACTGGATCACTTCCGCCCGCCTTCTCCACGTCGACGGCCACGACCCCGCCACCACCAGTGTCGCCGCCTCCTGGGCTCGCGCGTCCGGCATCCCCGTCGTCGCCGACCTGGATCACATGTCGCCAGGCCTTCTCCGTCTGTTGCCCTTCGTCGATTACCCAGTCACCTCAAAAGAATTCCCCGAGGACGCCACCGGAGAAAACGATCTCCTCAAGTCCCTCCCCGCGCTTCAGCGCAAGCACAACTTCCGCGCCTTTTGCGCGACCCTCGGCGTCAACGGCGCGCTTGCCTGGGATGGCCGCCGCTTCTGGTATGCTCCCTCCTTCAAGGTTCGCGTCGAGGACACCACCGGCGCCGGCGACCTCTTTCATGCCGCGTTTTCCTACGCCATTCTCCACGGTTGGGATTTGCAGCGAACTCTGGATTTTGCCTGCGCCGCGGCGGGCTTGAACTGCATGGCCCTAGGCGCGCGAGGCGGCATCAGTAGCCTCGCCAAAGTCAGAGACTTGCAGCGCCAAGCCCGCCGAAACCGCGCTCTCTACTCCGCCACACAACTCGAACGCGCCGCCACGGCCGCTTTGCGAAGGCATCCTCGTTAACCATGCCAATCCAGCAATCATTTTTCGGTCTCGTCCGTTGAAGGAATCCCACACAAACTAATCGCGCATACCAATGTTCATCCCTCTCAAAGATCTCAACCCCCACCGCACCCCTCCCATAGTCAATACGCTTCTCATCCTGACCAACGTCATCGTCTTCCTCTACCAACTCACCCTCACGCCTGCTCAATACAAAATCTTTCTCTATTCCAACGCCACCATCCCCTCCCACATCAGCGGCTTCCTCGCCGGCCACGTAAGCTTCGAAACCGCCTTCCTCCCCCTCTTCACCAGCATGTTTCTTCACATGGGCCTCCTGCACATCGCCGGCAACATGCTCTTCCTCTGGATCTTCGGCGACAATGTCGAGGACTACTTCGGCCATTTCCCCTACCTCCTCTTCTATCTCGCATGCGGCATCGGCTCTGACCTCTCCCACATCCTCTTCAATTTCCATTCCTCGGTCCCCGCTCTCGGAGCCAGCGGCGCCATCTCCGGCGTAATGGGCGCCTACATCATTCTTTACCCCCGCGCCAAAGTCTTGACCCTCGTCATCATCTTCTTTCTCCCCATCCCCGCCTTCATCATTTTGGGCTATTGGTTCCTCCTGCAATTCGTGGCGGGAATAAGCACCGTCGGCGGCGGGCCCGCGCAAGGCGTCGCCTGGTGGGCACACATCGGCGGCTTCTTAATGGGAATGTTGATAACAGCCTTGAGCGTGGGAGATCAAAGGAAGTACTAGAGGTAACTCTCGGCCTGCAAAAATCTCTTTCGCCGCAGTTAAAGTAAATCTTTCTATCTGCTAATGCGCCCCAGCCGCGAATTTGGCAAGCCAATCGCCGACTTCAACCGTTTGTTTAATTCCGCCAAGGTCCGGCGTAACGTAGTCCTCTTTCAGCGCCGCCTTAACGGCTTCGCGTAACACTTGAGCCTCCGGCTTCCACCCGAGAAACTCCAGCATCATCGCCGAAGCCAGCACCGCGCCAAACGGGTTCGCGATCCCCTTCCCGGCAATGTTCGGCGCCGATCCGTGCACCGGCTCAAACAACGAAGTCCGCCCCGGATGAATGTTTCCCGAAGGCGCCAACCCAAGCCCGCCCGCAAGCTGCGCCCCCAGGTCGCTGACAATGTCTCCAAACAGGTTGCAGGTCACAATCACATCAAATTGCCCCGGGTCCCGCACCATCTCCATCGCCAGCGTATCAATATAAAGGTGCCGCGACTCGATCTTCGGGTATTCCTGCCGCACTTCCTTGAACACCCTCTGCCACAAATCGTGCGCAAACGTCATGGCGTTCGACTTGTCGCTCATGCATACGCGCTTCAAATCGTTCTGCCGCGCGTAGTCGTACGCATACCGGATAATCCTCTCGACGCCCTTCCGCGAATTCACGTCCTCCTGCACCGCGATCTCGTCCGCCGTGCCTTTTTTGAAGAACCCTCCCACGCCCACATAAAGTCCCTCGGTATTCTCCCGAAAGACCATCAGCCGTATATCTTTCTCGGTCCGGTCGCGCAGCGGCGTCAGCCGGTCGTGCAGCAATTCCACCGGCCGCGCGTTCACATAGAGGTCCAGCTTGAAGCGCAGTCCCAGCAAAATATCCGCGGCATGCTGGTTCGAGGGAACCCGCGGATCGCCCATCGCTCCGAACAGGATGGCGTCAAACTCGTCGCGCAGCATTTCAACCGCCCCCGCAGGCAACGTCACCCCTTCCCGCAGGTACTTGTCCGCGCCCCAGTCAAACTCGACGAACTCCAGCGGCCTCTGCGCACGCGCCGTTGCCGCCTGAATCACCTTCACCGCTTCCGGCGTCACTTCCTTCCCGATACCGTCTCCCGGTATCACGGCGATCCGCGCCGCCGCTCCTCCCCAGCGCAGGGGCATCTTGCCGCTCGCATTCGTCGGTTTTGTGCTCATGGAAACAAAAACGGTCCTTCGGCGCCGCGCGCGGACCTCCCCATCGAGTTCCGCGCAGCTACCGCGAAGCCAGCCTTCCAACCTCGCGGTCCCACCGCCTCAATCCCCGCCGTCACTTCGTCTTTGAATTCTCGGTCTCGAGAATAAAAGCCGCCACATTGTCGTGCAGCGCTTTCAGCGACGCCTCGTGGGCATAGACCATGTGCCCCGACTCATAAAATTTGAATTGGATGTTGTTCTGCAACTTCGCTGGGATCTGCAGGTGATGCATCTCGTAGAGCCCTTCGAAAAATGGCGTGGCCAAGTCGAAATACCCGGCGTTCAGCAGCACCTTGAGGTCAGGGTTATATTTCATCGCCGTCGCCAGATCGACCATCACATTCGCGGCTTGCGGCAGTGAAATCGGCACTCCCGGCGGCTGGTGCAGAAAATTCCACGGCTCCGGGTCGATTTCCGGCTTGTACACCTTGTTTTCGCCATACTTCAATTCCTTGCGCACGTAGTCGTTAAACGCGGAAACGTAGGCCGAGCCGATAGCCGCCGACTGCGGATCGTATTCCGCCTCTTTGCTCAGCGGATCGAGCGTCGGCCCGGAGAATCGCGTATCCAGCCGGCCCGTCGTCATATCGTTAGCGTCCTGCAGATTTTTCTCGAACTCTCCCCCGTTAATCCGCAGATCCGCTTTCAGTATGTACTCCACCGGCAGTCCCGTGTACTCATGCAACTTCTCCGCAATCGCTTTCCGCTGGTCCGGGCTTAGATCGGAACCCGCCTCCAGCGCTTCCGCGTAGTCGCCCATCGCAAACTTCTCGACCTCCGCCAGCAACGGCGTCAATTCCTTCGTCGTATCCGGCAGCTTGTGGTGATACCACGCCGAAGCCGCGTAGGTCGGTAGGGCCAGCTCGTATGGCAAATCAATTCCAGGATTGAACTCCGGAGCGTCCGCGCTCAGGTCGAAATTCAATATCTGCGAAAGCAGGATCACGCCGTTGAAGTCCACGTCGCGTTCCGTCTCCAGCACGTTCGAAAGCACCGCGGACCGAGTTGTCCCGTAGCTCTCTCCAAACAGGTACTTCGGCGAATTCCACCGTCCATATTTCGCCAGGAACTGCACGATGAAATCCGCGAACGCATGCGCATCCGCATCCACCCCAAAGAACGACTTTTCCTTGTCCTTCCCCGCAATCCGACTGAACCCGGTTCCCGGCGCGTCCACAAAGACGAGGTCGCTCGCGTCCAGCAGGCTGAAATTGTTATTCACCACCGGATAGGGCGCCGCCGGCGTATGCGTATTGTCCGCTGTAACCACCCTCTTCGGCCCGAACGCTCCCATGTGCAGCCATACCGTCGAGGATCCCGGCCCGCCGTTATAAAGGAACGTGATCGGGCGCGTTTCGCTCTTCTCATCCGACTTTATATACGCCACGTAGAACATGCTGGCTTCTGTCGGCGGGTTCTTGTCGTCCTTGTCCGCATCCTGCGGCACGTCGTCCCAGCCCCTCGGATGCACCACCAGCGTCCCGGCATACGCGTCGTAATTGATCAGGTGGCCCCCAACGGTCACCGACCCTTTGCTGGCCTGCTGCTCGGGCTTAAATCCGTCCGTCTTCGTTTCGTCGCTCTTGCTTGTGGCCGCTGCTTCTTTCGTCTGTGCTCGAACCGCCGTCGCTTGCATCGCCAAGGCAGTCATCGCAAGGGCGGCGCTCCAGTAAATCAACTTTCGCATTGGGCTGGTCTCCATGAACGGAATAAACTCCAATCTTTCTTCTCTTTGTGCCGCGTCAAATCTAACACGTCTCGTTCTTCTCGCCTGTCACACGGTAGCGCCTAAGAGGGCCCGACGCTCGGCCGCACTTTAAGCACTCTCCTCATACCAGACGTTCCTTCCTCACCGTTAGTTTCTCAATCCGGTCCCGCCGCACTTCAAAACCGATCCCCGGCCCCTTTGGCACTCGAATCGTACCCTGCGCCGACACCGTCACCTCCGGCTCGATAATGTCCTCGTCCCAGTACCGCTTGCTCGCCGTTATATCTCCCGGCAAGGTGAAATTTGGCAGCGTCGAGAGTGCAATGTTGTGCGCGCGCCCAATCCCGGATTCCAGCATACCTCCGCACCACACCGGCAGCCCATTCTGCTCGCACAAGTCGTGAATCCTCTTCGCCACCGTGTAGCCGCCCACTCTCCCGAGCTTGATGTTGATGATCTTGCACGCACCCAGCAAGATTGCCGCCCGCGTCTGCTCCTCGGTATGAATGCATTCGTCCAGGCAAATCGGCGTCGCCAGTTTCTTCTGCAGTTCCACGTGCGAATATAGATCGTCCCAGCCCAGCGGCTGCTCGATCATCATCAAATAGAAATTCTCCAGTTCCTTCAGCACTGGCAAGTCTTCCATCCGGTATGCCGAGTTTGCGTCCACCATCAGCTTGATCCCCGGAAACTCTTCGCGCAGCCGCTTGACCTGTGGCAGTTCCTTCCCGGGCTTGATTTTTATTTTCACTCTCTGGTAGCCCGCGGCCAGTTCCTTCCGCACCGCTGCAGCCAGCTCGTCCACTGTCTCCTTGATCCCGATCGAAACGCCGCTCGATATTTCTTCCCTCGTGCCCCCCAGCAGCTTCGACAGCGGAATTCCCTTCTGCTTCGCTTCCGCGTCCCAAATCGCCGCTTCCAGCGCGGCCTTCGCCATGTTGTGCCCGCGAACCCCTGCCATCAACCCCCACGCCTCGCCGGCCGTGGCCAACTCTTTCCGGTTGATCATCGGCCACAGGAAGTCCCGTATCGTGATCCATGCCGTGTCCGTCGTTTCCGGACTATAGAACGGTCTCTCTCCCGCTACGCACTCGCCCCATCCGATCACGCCGTCCGTGACGACTTCCGCCAGAATAATCCGCCGCGCCTCTGTCCGCTCCGAACTCGTCTCGAACGGCGCAACCAGTTTCATCCGCAGTTCCCGCAAAGTGACTTCCCGTATGCGCATTATCCTTTTCTCATTCCGCGGCTGCGGGCTTGGTTCTCCCCGCGCAAATCCGCCAAATTGTAGGTTCGTCCTCGCTACGGCTTTCCATGCAAAACGAAGCTTCTCCCGCTAATAATCGCTCCACGGCGCCAGTTCGTACGCTGTCCCCTTGGATGTCTTCTGAACTCCGATCGCCGCGTATCCCCGCGCAAACCACGCCGCGAACTCCTCGCGAATGCGCGCCTGCAGTTTCCGAATTTCCGCCTCGTGATTCTCCTTCCAGCGCTCCAGCTCCCCCGGCAATTCGATCGTCGCCGGAGCTTCCTCCATCTCCTTCGGCAAACCCTGCACCGCCGCATCCACCCTCGCCGAATCTATCTGCCACTCGGCCCACAGGCGGTCCGTTGGCAGTCCCCGATGTAAGGGACTCGACGTCACGCCATACAAGTTCGGCGAATATTTTCGCGCGATGGCTCCCAGCCGGTTCAAATTGAAATGAGCGTTTCGCGTCTCCAGCGGATCAAATGTCCATACGATCAGCCGAATTCCCCGCCCCAAAGCTTCCTCTCGCTGAAATAATTTCAAGGCCCGCCCCACTCCCCGGTCCCGATAGGCCGAATGGACCCCGGTCATGTGCGAATGCAGAAAAATCGCGCCTAGGTGAAATCCAACAAGCGCCAGCGTGTATCCGATCAGCCGCTCGCCATCGAACGCGCCCAATACTTGTCCCCCGGTCTCCGTCGCCACCACGAACAGCGTCGCCGGTTCCACTTCCAGATCGTCTTCGCCCCAAATTTCCCGCTGCAAGGCTACGCATCGGTGAAACTCCTCGATGCCTTCGCACTTTCGGACGATGATTCCCTCGCTCATCGGATTTGGCGCGCCTTGCCTCGCGTCCGCGAAGCGCTTTTTTCCTCCCGCTTCGCCGCTTCCCAATATTCTTCCATTTCTTCGCGAGACACTTCGGCTAGCGGCTTGCCGCTTTTCGCCGCCAATTTCTCCATCTGCCGGAACCGCGTCGAGAACTTTGCATTCGCTTTTTTCAACGCAATTTCCGGATCGACTTTCAAAAATCGCGCCACGTTCACCGCCGCAAACAGCAGGTCTCCCATCTCCTCTTCCGTCCGCGCGGCATCCTCCGAATTCAGCGCCTGGCGCAGCTCTCCGGCCTCTTCGCTCATTTTGTCAATTACGCCTTCGATGCTCTCCCAATCGAATCCGATCCGCGCCGCCCTCCGCGTCAGTTGCAATCCCTCCAGCGCCGCAGGCAGCGCCCGCGACACTCCGTCCATCAGCGAGCCAGGTGTGCTTTTCTCTTCCGAGCTTGTTCCGTTTTTCTTTCCCGCCGCCCTTCGTTCCTCTTTCTTGATCTGTTCCCAATTCTTCAGCACTTCTGCGGAATCCTTGGCCCGCTTTTCCCCAAACACATGCGGATGCCGCCTCACCATCTTGTCGTGCACTTCCCGAATCACGTCGGCGACCGTAAATCGCCCCTCTTCTTTCGCGATCTGCGAATGAAACACGATTTGCAGCAGCAGGTCTCCCATCTCTTCCGCGAATTTCGCGTCGTCCCCGCTTTCCATCGCCTCCAAGACTTCGTACGCCTCCTCGATCAAATACGTTCGCAGCGACGCATGCGTTTGTTCGCGGTCCCACGGGCATCCCTCCGGCGCTCTCAGCCGCGCCTGCACCGCCGCAAGCTTTTCGAACCACTCGCCCGCGGTCAATGCGGGCGGAGACAGCCTGCCTCGTCCCGCGGTCCTCTTCCTCGCAATCGTTTGCTTCTTTTTCTCTTTGCGTGCCATCAGTTGTCACGTAGCCACGTATTTCAACAAACGTTACACTTTACGTTGCCCAGCACACTTTGACAAGTTGGTCTCGAATGTATGTTTCCGCCAATGTGACCCGGGGCGTTCCGGGAAGTTTCAGCTGGCTGCTCTTCAGGCCAAGTTTCAGCAAGCCATTCTTGATTCGAATTGCGGCGCGGCAACACACACTTCGGCTCGCGGTACTTGCGCAAATCTAAATGTCTTCTCGTTTTCCGGCCAGCCTCGGCGCCCTACGGCCGTCCGCCGTGGCCGTGATTGTTTTCGTGCCGGTGCTCTTCCACGCGTGCGTGCCCCGTGCGGGCCGCATCACGTTCTCGCGCGTTGCGCGGGATTAATTCGTGTCCTTCCACGCGCCGCGCCGGTGCCCAGCGATGCACCTCGGGATACGGATGCACGTAAACGCGCCGATTGGCCCATACGCGTCCCCACGGCCTGTTATTAATGAAAACTTCGTGTCTCCCCCAGTCAAAACGCCCGAATCCCCATCCCCACGGACGAAATGCTATGCCCAGCGTCACACCGTATCCGAAACGGATAGCCCCGCCAATGAAAAATCCCGGCAGCGGCGGTGCGAACACCACGACGGGATCGTAGTACGGCACGCACATGAATTCCGCGTTGACCGGAGAAATGGCAATGTACGGGCCGTCGCTCACCACCACTTGGGCGTTGCTCCGCAAATACCCGTAATCCCAGGCTTTCCGCCTCATCCGTTGCACCGCGTCCATCACGTCCTGGCGCTGCGCCAGAAATGCATTGCCCAGGTCCGTCGTCCAATTCATGTCCGAGGCCATCATGTCCAGAACCGACGGAAACGGAAGCAGCGCCTGTACGCTCGGGTCCCACGGCAGTTGGTCCGCGCTGATGGCGTTGGCGAGCTCTTCTCCCCGCAGGTAGTGATGTTCATCCGCCCATTTCGCGGCATCGGGGATCTGATCGGGATACGTAGCGCCGGCCAGGATCTGCGCCAGCAAAGGATCGGGATACAGCGCGATCCGCGACACCATATTGTCAAGCTGTTCCGGCGAAAAATTCGGCGGAGGAGCTTGGTCCTGTTCCGGCGGCGGCGCTTGCTCCTGTTCCGGCGGAGGGACGCGGTCTTGCGATTGAACCTGGTCCTGCCCCAGCGCCAGACCGGGCAGCCAGCCCGCGAGGAGTGCCACTGACAGAATCCCCAGTATGAGTTGAATTGTCCGCTTTGCTCTGTGCATTGCTTTCCCCCTATCGATCAATTTTGGCTGGGCGCACATAAAAATCTTACTGCATTTCCCGATTTCCAGTCCTTCCAATTTTCATTCGAATGGCTCTTCGCGGGGCCGAACGGGGGCTCTTCCGAAAAGTCTTACTCGTGCTAGAATTATAAAGGGCACTTTTGTGGAGTATTCTGACACAGTGCTTTTACAGAGCACTTTTGCACAGTACGTCTGACGAGGATTGTCGCCTTGACCGATCACAAGCCAGAAGAATCGTTTCGAGTTATTGACCGCCGTCCCTTCACTGCCGACGGCGAACTTCGCAAGGAAGCTCTTGAGGAAGAGGAACGCGAAGCCAGGCGCGAAGCACGGATTCATCCGGTGGCCGAAGCTCCGAAGTCCGCCACTGCAGAAGGCGACGTTCCGCAAGGTGCCGCTCCGCAATCCGCTGCTCCGCAGCCTCCGGTAGATTTGCCCAAGCGCTCGCAGGCGTTCGAGAATCTTGTGCGCATGCTCGGCAGCAACGCGGCGATGGTGTTGGGCGCCTATGCCGATCCGCGCACCGGCCAGCCCATGCTCGATCCCGAGGCTGCCCACGAATTGATCGACATGCTCGACGCGCTGCACGAGAAGACCAATGGCAACTTGGCGCCGGAAGAAAATAATCTTTTGCTAGATCTTTTGGGCAAACTGAAGATGACCTATCTCGAAGTGAGTCAGGCGGTCGCCGCGCAAGCTGCCACGCAAGCCAAAGCCAAGACGCGGCCGTAGCAAGCTTCGCTGTCGAAGCCGTAAATGGTCGTCTGCCGAAACTGTAAACGCGATGCTGCCGGGGCCGTAAAAGTTTTGCAAACAAAGCCTCCGAGAACTTTGCAGACACAAACGCGAACGAAAGTTCGGCACGTTTTGACAAGGGATTCCGTAATTTCGAGCATGCCTCGGTTTCCGTGGCCTTCGTTCTCATGGCTAAAGTTCCGCTGAAAATAACTGTCCTCGGGTCCGGCACGTCCATGGGCGTTCCCACGCTTTCCTGCCACTGCCGCGTGTGCAGTTCGAACGATCCGCACGACAACCGGCTGCGCCCTTCGCTGCTCCTTTCGCGCAACGGGCAAAATGTGGTGATCGACACCACGCCCGATTTTCGCCAGCAGGCTTTGCGCGCCCGCATTGACCGCCTCGACGCAGTTCTCCTCACTCACGCCCACGCTGATCACATTATGGGATTCGACGACATTCGTCCGTATAATATTCGGCAGCAAACTGCGCTTCCGGTTTATTCGAACGAAGAAACTTTTCAGATCGTACGGCGCGCATTCGCATATATTTTCGATGGCAAGCCCAAGGTCAGTTCGGTTCCCAGCGTGACGCTCCTTGAAGCGAAAAAACCATTTGATTTATTGGGCATTTCGTTTGTTCCCATTCCGTTGCTGCACGGCGATTTGGAAGTTTTGGGATTCCGGTTTGGCCGCGCCGCGTATTTGACTGATTTCAGCTCGGTTCCGAAATCGTCGATGGCGCTCCTGAACGATCTCGATGAATTGATTCTCGATGCGCTGCGCGATATTCCTCATCCCATGCACCAGACCGTGGATCAGGCTCTCGCGCTTATCCATCAGTTGAAACCGAGGCGCGCGTGGTTTACGCACATCGCGCACGATTTGCCGCACGCCGAAACGAATGAACGTTTGCGCAAACTCGGTTATTCGAACGTGCAGATGGCCTACGACGGGCTCGAGCTCGAAGTGAGCGTCGACGAAGCATCCAGCGACGCAGTGACTACGCACCGATTTGAGGCATCGGGCGAAAGGCGGAATGCGGACACTACTTCGCGTGAAACGATCGAGGTGTTTTCGTCGGCGCATGCGATTCCACAATCCAGCGCAGCTCGACCGGCTCCGCTTGAAGTCTTTTCCACTTCCGCAGCGTGGAGCGCTCGCCATGCGGAATCGAAACGCGGAAGCACGCTGGCGATTGGAAATTTTGACGGCATTCATCTTGGCCACCAATCGATTCTTCGCGCGGTCGTTGGCCGAGCCCGCGAAATCAACGCGGTCGCCACGGTTTTGACTTTCGATCCGACGCCGCAAAAAGTTTTGCGGCCGGAATCGGCGCCTTTGCGCATTTCGACGACCGAGCAACGGCTGCGGTGTTTCGCTGCTCTTGGCGTCGGTGCCGCCGTGGTTCTTCCCTTCACTCACGAGATCGCCAAACTTTCGCCGCAGGAATTTGTGGAGCAAATTCTGCTTCGCGACCTGCATGTTCGCGCGGTGTTTGTGGGCGAAAATTTCCGTTTCG
The DNA here is from genome assembly GCA_963715795.1 of uncultured Acidobacteriota bacterium. Lineage (GTDB taxonomy): Bacteria > Acidobacteriota > Terriglobia > Acidiferrales > UBA7541 > Acidiferrum. The sequence continues at coordinate 1,339,912 of OY970275.1, forward strand.
GGCATAAACAAGCCGGCGATGCGCAACTGCTGTCTCGGCTCGCGGCGGAACGCGGCTTCGAGGTGTTTGTGCTGCCGCCGGTGCTGTACAAGGACGAAGTCGTTTCGAGCACCATCATTCGGCGCGAAATTGCGTGCGGCGACGTGGCGCACGCGGCGCGGCTTCTTGGACGGCCTTTCGTGCTCACTGGAAAGGTAGTTTCGGGAACGGGGACGGGGCGGCGGTTCACTTTTCCTACGTTGAATCTCGCGGCGGAGCAGGAACTTTTGCCTGCGCGCGGCGTGTACGTGACGCGGACGCTGCTCGAAGGCGAAACGCGTACGCGGCGATCGGTGACCAACGTCGGCGTGCGGCCTACGTTCAACGGGTCGGCGCTGAGCATCGAAACGCATATTCTTGAGCCCATTTCTGAAATCACGCCGGCGCGCATCGAAGTGCATTTCTGGAAGCGGCTGCGGGAAGAAAGAAAATTCAGCGGCCCCGAAGAACTGCGCGCGCAAATCGCTCGCGATATCACTTCGGCCAGCAAATTCTTCGATCGTTTGCGCTCCTTCCGCTCCAGCCGAAGCGCCGTCCCGACCCGCCAGGTTTCTTGAGCCTCGCCAAATATAGAGGCGTGCGAGCCGCTGGGAAAAGCGGCAGCAAGGCTGCCGCACTCCAAAAATCTTGTTCGGGATATTCTGCGGGACTCAAGTAGGGGCGCGCCGCCTGCCGTGACCGGGCGGTCTCAGAAGGCCGCTGAAGAACGGCTTTGCATACGATGCTCGCAATGCCATGATTGCTGGGATGGCCACACTCACGATTCGGCAGCTGGACCAGAAAACCAAGTCGCGCTTGAGGGTTCGCGCCGCCAACCACGGACGCTCGATGGAAGCGGAGGCACGCGAGATTTTACGCTCGGCTTTGACCGCTTCCTCGCGGAGCAACGGAAACCTAGCCGAGAAGATTCGGCGGCGGTTTGCTCCATTGGGCGGGATCGAGCTTTCCTTGCCAAAGCGTGACGCCTTGCGCAGGGCCCCTGGATTCGAGGAATGATCGTCCTCGATACGAATGTGTTGTCAGAACTCATGAGGCCAAAACCTTCCGCCCAAGTGGTGGCCTGGATCGCCCTGCAACGGGCAGCAGAGCTCTTTACAACCGCGATCACAGAGGCGGAAATCTTTTACCGAATCGAATTGCTCGCCAAAGGCAAGCGACGCGACAGCCTGCTGGCTGCGGCGGAGGAAATGTTTACGGAAGACTTCGACGGACGTATTTTGGGGTTCGAAAGCGAAGCTGCACGCCACTTTGCCTCGATTGCGGTGCGCCGTCGTGCGCTGGGAAGGCCTATTAGTCACGCGGACGCCCAAATTGCGGCCACGACTCATGCGCATGGAGCCAGGCTTGCGACAGGCAACGGCTCCGACTTTACCGATTGCGACATTGTCGTTATCAATCCGTGGGTCTAGACCCAAGACCCGCCCTCAAAACCCGGGAACAGGGCACCCCCCGCATAACTAAGAGTCCGGGCCACCCGGCATTGCCGCTGGCTATCACATTGTGGTAGTATCACATTGTGGAGTTCATTGAATAGCAGCCGTTCACGCGGAAGCTTCACCGGATTTCCGGCGATGGCTCCGACGCAGTGCTGAGGGCGATCCAGGACGACCTTGAGAGGAAGCCCGAGAGAGGGGCGGTGGTTCCGGGCCTTGGCGGCGTACGTAAAGCGCGCATCGCGAATCCTGGACGTGGCAAAGGAAAGCGTGGCGGGTACCGTTATTTGTATTTGTACTTGCAAACGCGCCAGCACATTCACCTGCTGCTCTTACTGGACAAGAATGAACAAGAAGATGCCACGGAGGAGCAGCGTAGACAGATTCGACAGTGGGCTGCGGAAGTTAAACGTAAGTTGTGAGGTTAAAAATGGCGAAGAAAATCAAAGTGAACATTTTTGAGGACATGAAAGCGGCGCTGAAGGGCGCGGCGGCATACGAGCGCGGAGAGCCTGTCAATCTGCGCGTCACACGCGTCCCTTCACGGCCGAAGCCGATTTCTCCCAAAGAGGTGCGCCACCTTCGTGAAGCATTGAATGCCAGCCAATCGCTTTTCGCCAGCTACCTGAACGTAAGCCCCAATGCGGTGCGTAGCTGGGAACAAGGCACCCGGCGGCCTCGGCAAGCGGCGCTCAAACTCCTTGCCATCGCCAGGAAAAATCCTAAAGCTTTGCTGGTTGCGTGATTTTCCTTTTCGCCGTCGCCGGGCACCGCCTCCCGCCGGGGAGGCACCATTCGCATCACCGCCGTGAAACACCGTCGCGAAGCCTACCGGTGCCCCCCAAAACGCAAAACCCGCACCCTTGAAAAACACAAGGGATGCGGCACCCCTTGGGCATTCTTTACTCCACCCGCCCGGGAATAAAGGCGCTGCCCACCCGCTGCGTTGAGAACGGCACTGTCCTACTCATTTTGATCTTAGATAGGGTATGTCGACAACGGCGTAGCTGCCTGGTTGAGCGGCATTAACCGCAATGACCACACGCTCGACGTGTTTGCGGAGCACGGGCCATTGGGGGTTGCCCAGCACGACGAGGGCTATTCCGCGAAGCGCTAAATTTTGCTGGTGGCGAATGTTCTTGTCGGGAGTGACCAGGACCTCAAAGCCCGCTGCTTCAGCGGCTTCGAGCAATTCGCCATTCTTGAGCTTGTCCCAGCCTCGCTGCCCCGCTGTTTCGACTGTGTGTCCTGCGAAGAAGGGGCGCAGGGGCACGGGAGTTCCCTGGTCGAAGAGAACGAGCATCAGCGCCTGGAAGCAGCGGGGGACGCGTCGAGGCTGCGGGCGGCAAATTCGATTACGGCTTTTATCTGTTCGCGGTCCAGCCCTTCAAACCACTCCATGATGTCGTCGATGTTGGCGCCAGCTTCCAAGTTTTCAAAAATGACGGAGACTGGCATACGAGTGCCGCGAAGAACCCAGGCACCGCTCACTTTTCCCGGAACGCTTTCGACAGCTGGGCATTGCGACCAATCGAGTGACATTTTGTTCGTCCTAATCTCGTAGTTTAGCGCAAAAAGTAGCGCAATGGCGCCGTTTTCGTGGCCGGTGGGCCAGCGTTTCCTGACGGAGGGACTTGTCAGCGGATGACGTGGATGCGCGCCGGGAGTTCAGAGTGACTGTCGCGGAGACGCAGAGGCGCACTCTCAAAAAACGAGGGTTGGGCACCCGGCTGGACATGAGGCAAAGGCTGAGCTAAAACATGGTTCAAGAGACTTATCTATGGCTTTTGACCGAGAGCTTGTTGAAGCGCAGTTGGCGCTCGAACACAGCGGGACGACCGACATGCCGAAGCTGGCCTGGGACGCGCTTGAAGCCGGACTCGACGGGCCAGCGACGCGGCGTCTTGCGGCGTTGCGGTTCCCGACGTTTTTCGAGGTGCGGGAGGTTCTTCCCGCGGTCCTGCGGGAGTGGGGCATGAAGCAACTCTCTGCCGAAGAGGCCGCGCTTCGCCTGGCCAAGATCCGCGTGCGGCAAATCTTGCAAAACAACGAGGACCCGCTTGAGCATTCCGGAGACTTCTACCAAATGTGGGTAGATTCGGACTACTGCAGGGCGCTACGCGAATACGGTCCTCTCGGGGATGAGGCTTTCGTTGCACGCGAGTGCGGCCAAAGTGACGACGAAATCCGCGCGTGGCTGCTCGCAAAATTCAAGGCCTTGGCCGCGCTGTGAGGCAATTCCCCACCCTTTGCAAAAACCGCAAAGGATGGGCCACCCCGGAAAACGGCAGAGTCAAAACCGTCTCAGCGCGCGTAGGGGCGGCCACCCGCCCGAAGATGGACACGTAATAGACACGTGGGAATGTCCTGTCATCCCTGTAATCGGGTCACTGCGGCCTTCAGTATTTCGTCATCACTCAGCACCCGGCTAATGTTGTCAAACGTCTCATTCAAAACTACGCGGATATCAGCGGCCTGCTGTAAGCACTGTTCGTCGCTGAGGTCATGAATTTGCACACTTAGCGGTTTGTACAGGAGTGTGAGGGGATTTCGCCCATCCAAAATCAGCAACTTCGGCGGAATAGCATCTTTCAGCATATCTACAGCCGTCGAAAACTGCGGTTGTGCCAGAGCTTCATCGAACACCTTCAGATTTTTGGCCGGAGTTCCCAATTTCTGTGCAGCATCTCGGAGTTTTTTTACGAGTGCTTTCCATTGGTTTTCGACAACACGTCGGAAATATGCCGCCGCGCCAATACCATGCCCCTCGCGCTCCGTCCGAAGCCCTTTTCGATAAAGCTCCAAATCTTCATTGGAAAGTAAGTCTTGAAGCCGCTTCGCAAGGTGTGAGCCAAACGGCGGATGCTCGCCCAGCTTCATGGCGAATAGCAAATTGGGCTCCGCTTTTACGTCTGGAACGAGGATCAAAGCGAATTTCTTGTTCCATTGCCCGCAGTCACGACAAGTGTAGCCGAGGAATACTGTTTTGTACTGCGCGCATTCAATATTCCCACTTGGATCGAACCAACGGACACCGTCGTCTACCTCGCAATAAAGTTGGATGCGTGGCGAAGAAATGCCCCACGTACAACCGGGCTCGCGTGGCCTTATGTCGCGAAGTAGATTCTTGAACATGCGCTCCACGTATGCTGGAGTTAATTCAAGAAATTCCTTCCATTCTTTCGATGCGGTGTTAGCCTCGTCCGACATGACGCCACAGTATAGCGGGTTTTACTACATGGAGAACGTCTAATCCCCTCACGCACATAGGGCCGAGTCTTTAACTTAGCCGCTAGCGTCTAGGTTTTAGGCGATCGGAGGCGATCACGAGCTGTGGTAGCTCGTATCTTTTCTTGACCTGGTCGGTGAGTTGGACCACCCATTCCTTCTCTCGCGGTCCCACCATTATTTCCGTGACTAAACCGTTGATGTCCACGGGGACCGCTATCCCTGTTTCCGATGGTGGGACAATATTGCTTAGTATCGCTCGGACCTCATCCTCATGCTGATAGCTGAGGTCCTTACGACTACAAGCCACGAGGACATTGTCCAACCCGGACCTTTCGCTCCAGTCAATGTACCTTACTTGCGAAATGAAAATACGTTCGCCATAACTTTCAACCGCTTCCTTCAGTAGCCCTACCGTAGATTTTACGGCAACAATGCCGCTCCCCCTGCCATAAAGGTCCCACATTGCCAGCGATTCTGATTTTCCGGCACGCCAGCAACTCACATATGTGTCTTTTCGGGCGGCACGAAACACTCCTATTAGCTGCTCTGCCTGCTCTACATGTTTCCGGATCCCCGCTAGCTCAGCGTCCGTGTGTCCACCCTCCAATGGATCTTCGAATCTGTCAAGTCGGGAGAACCAGAGAGTCTGGCTCTCAATCATCTGGATGAACCGAGCAAAGTCCATGTAGCGCCAGAGAACTGTAGTGTCTGGCGGCGTTATCAGATCAGGATGAGATTCGAATGGTATAGGGCCCTATCTTACAACGAGTTCCTGAAAACTGGGAAAACCGGGGGCGAAACTTGGGGACAGGCGGAACGTTTCCTGTGATTTTTGATTCGTGCGAAGAGAAACATGAGAAAACTTCCCGTTTGTCCCCTATTGGAGAATATCAGGCCATTGAGTAACCAGCCGCCTTCCACGCTGCCACACCGCCCTCCAGCACCTTGACGTTGGTAAAACCCAGCTTTCGATATTTCGCTGCCTGACCGACAGCGCCGGCTTCGCCGGGTCAACCTCAATAGAAAATGATTTCCTGCGTCTTGGGCAGCGACGCCGCCCGGGACTGCAAGCTGGTGAAGGATATGGACCCGTCTAGATTTAGCATCCGGCATTTGGCCTCGTCCTCGTAGGCGCAGACTAGAAGGGCTTGGTTTGACTTGGTTTTTGTATGCGCTTGTTGAGCGCTGATTCGTTCGATGTCTGCCATGTGACCTCCTTATGTAGAGCGTACCACGTGCTGTTGAGCGAGCGGCGGTGTGGACGTTTGGGTTCTCTCTGGTGGATCAGTGGATAGTGGATAGTGAGTAGTGGGTAGTGCGGAGATAGGACAGAACCGGGGAAGAGTGAGCCACCCTTTGCAGGAGCCAAGGGCGTGTCGAGTCCCGAGACAAGAGCGCAAACAGCCGGCCGCGCGGGAATAAAGGCGCGGGTGCCCGCCAAAACCGTGAAGGGATGCGGCACCGGGAACCACGGCATTTACTATTTTGTTGGCCACCCGTCCGCGCTATGTGAGAATGAGAGGAGAAGATGATTCATGGCCGACACCAAAGAGCACGCCTACGAACTGATTGACCGGCTTCCCCCGGCACAGCTTTCCGCCGTCGTCGGCCTGCTCGAAGCTATCCTCGATCCCGTCTCCCGCAGCCTCGCCAACGCTCCGCTGGACGATGAACCGGTGTCTGAGGACGAGGCCCGTGAGATCGCTGCTGCTCGCGACTCCCTCGACCGCGGCAAGGGCATTCCTCACGAGCAAGTGCTGGCCGAGTTCGGCCTCACCCTCGAAGACTTCAAGCGCATGGGCCGCACCCCGCCCGACACGCACGAAACGAATCGCTAAAGCATGGGCAAAAGCGTAGTCTGGAGCGACCAGTCCAAGGCGCAACTCCGGGTCATCGATCAGCCCACCGCCCTCCGTATCCTCCAGGCGCTGGCCCGCTATCTGGAGACCGGCGAAGGCGACGTCAAGCGCCTCCAAGACATCGAGCCTCCCGAGTTCCGCCTCCGCGTCGGCGACTACCGCGTCCGCTTCCATGGCCAGGGAGACACCATACGCATCACCGCCGTGAAACACCGCCGCGAAGCCTATCGGTGACCCGCCAAAACGCAAAACCCGCAGCCTTGAAAAACACAAGAGATGCGGCACCCCGTAGGCATTGTCAGCTCCACCCGCCAGCATAGTTAAATCAGCGCCGGTGTCAGGGTTCAGAGATCAGGAAACAGAAATCGGGAACTGCAAAATTCGCACTTGACAACGCCGAATAATCCACTACCATATGGTTGTGAATAAGTTGGACACAACCTTTGCGGCTCTGTCTGATCCAACCCGCCGCGCGATGATCGAACGCCTCTCCCATGGGCCTGCCTCCGTGCATGGATTGACGGAACCGTTCGCCCTCTCGCAGCAGATGATTTCAAAACATATTGCCTATCTGGTGCGGGCGCGGATTGTAATCAAGACGAAGCGCGGAAGAGAGAGTGTGTGCAGGCTTAGGCCAGAGGCGATAAAGACAGTCAGCGACTGGGCGATTCATTATCGGCGATTCTGGGAAGATCGTTTCGACAAATTGGATGCGGTCGTAAATCAAATGAAAAAAGAGGAGGCCAGAAATGACAAAAAGCACGGTTAACGAGATAGAGCGGATGGTGGTCACTAGAGTTTTTGACGCCCCGCGCGCATTGGTTTGGAAGGCGTGGACTGACCCGAAATATGTGATGCAGTGGTGGGGGCCGAAGGGTTTTACCGCGCCTTTTTGCAAGATCGATTTTCGCGTGGGAGGAAAATTTCTCTGCTGCATGAGATCGCCGGATGGGCAGGAGTGCTGGAATGGCGCGGAATACCACGAAATTGTTCTGCACGAGAAGATCGTTTACTCGATGTACTTTTCCGACTCGAAGGGAAACAAGATTGATCCTGCGCAGCTTGGAATAGAACATGAAGCCATAGACGGTGCGACCGACGTGGCTATTTTTGAGGATTTTGGAAACGGCCAGACGAAAGTCACCTTGATTGGAAATGAAACCATGGAGCACGCAAAGAGCAGCGGGCAATTCGAGGGCTGGGTTGAGATACTCGATAAATTTGCCGCGGTTGTTGCGGAGCTGGCGCAGGCGAAATAAGAAGTTGAAGTTTTGATGATCGTTATGCGCCAGATAGAGGACGGGTGGCCCTGAGTGTTTGTTATGCGGAGGGTGCCCCGTCCTCGGGTTTTGAGGGCGGGTCTTGCGTTTGGGTACCAGGCTGAGGCGAATTACTGAGGCATCTTGGAGAGGCAGTCTTCGCAGTAGCCGCCGACTTCGGTGCGGGAGACGGTGACTTTCATTTTGAAGTCGCGGGCGATTTGCTGCTTGAGCTGTTCGTAGAGGCGGCTTTCGAATTCGCGGACTTTGCCGCAGCGGAGGCAGGCGACGTGGATGTGGTCGCGAGGGCCGTGGCTTTCGTAATAGTGCCGGTCGCCGCGGAGATGGAGGAGGTCGAGCTCGTCGATGAGGCCTTCTTTTTTGAGGAGGTCGATGGTGCGGTAGACGGTGACGAGATGAACGCCGGAATCGATTTTCTGGGCGCGTTCGAGGATTTGGTCGACGTCGAGGTGCTGCTCGGCGGCGTCCATGACTTCGAGAATGACGCGGCGCTGGCGGGTGAGGCGGATTTTGCGGCCGCGGATGGCTTGCTGGAGCTGGCCGGTCGTTTCGGCGGTATTGATGCGCTCGCCTGTGGAGACGCGGTGGGACGGCGATACGGACATGGACGCCCTCCTGAGGGGCGGAGCAGGGCGGCTAGGAATGGCTGGTAATCCGCCGCAAAATGTCATTGTACATAACGATGGCGAAGATGACCAAGAGGAAGACGAGGCCAACCTGAACGAAGCGCTCCTTGAAGCTGAGGCTTAGATCGCGGCGCATGATTCCTTCGATGGCGAGCAGGAGAATGTTGCCGCCGTCGAGGATGGGAATGGGCAAGAGGTTCAGGATGCCCAGGTTGATGCTGATGAGAACCATCAGGGAAATGACGTCGAGCGGGCCGCGCTTGACGGCTTGGCCGGCCATGTGGGAAATGCCGACGGGACCTTGAAGTTGTTTGATGGAGACGCGGCCGCTGAAGAGTTTTCCGACAACGTCGAGGGTTTGCGAGATGGTGTCGTAGGTCTTGAGGCCGGCAAAGCGGACGCCTTCGCTGAAGGAGACTTTCTTGTAGGCGGTGACGTCGGCGCGAAGAACGCCGATCTGATAGGTGTTGTCGTCGGCGTCGGCGGCGCCTTTTTTGGGCGTGACCACGATGCGGACGGTCTGGCCTTTGCGGTCGACGTCGAGGGTCATCGGCTGGCCCTTGGACGATTGTGCGGCTTCCCGGAATTGGTCCCAATATTCGATTTTGTTGCCGTTGACGGCGGTGACGGTGTCGCCTTCGCGGAGGCCGGCAAGGTCGGCGGGACTGCCGGGAGCGACCTGGTCAATGGTTGGACGAATGGGAGCGTAGCCAAGGACTTGGGCGTAATCGGAGTAGTCCTTGCCGGTGAACTCGACGGTCTGGCGCTTGCCGGCGTCCTCGACTTGCATGGTGAGTTTTGCGCCGGGTGGGATTTGGCTGAGGGCGAGGAGAGCTTGTTCCCAATCGCGCGTGGGAGTGCCGTCGATGGAAAGAACGAGGTCGCCGGGCTTGAGCGGATTTGCCGCGGCGGCTTTGGTGTCGGGGAGTTGGTTGACGCGCACGGGGGCGTCGAGATAGGCGGAATACGGGACGCCTAAGGTGGCGAATAGGCCTGTGAGCAAAAAGATCGGGAAGATCAGATTGACGGCAGGGCCGGCGAACGAGATGAGGGCGCGCTTCCAGCGGGACTTGCTCATCAGCTCGTCGGGCGCGCCGGTGGGCGGGGTATCGCCCGCGTCGGGATCGGAGAGGTCCTGGCCGGCCATGCGGACGTAGCCGCCGAGAGGAAGAGCGCTGACGCGATAGTCGGTGGGACCTTTTTTCCAGCCGAAGAGACGCGGGCCGAAGCCGATGGAGAAGACGTCCACGCGCACGCCACACAGGCGCGCGGCGACGAAATGTCCCCATTCATGGATGAGAACCATCACGCCGAGCACAAGGACGATGCCAACTATCATGTAAACCGCTGACATATTTCCGTATTCCCTTCTTACGACGCCTACGAAACTGCGACCGCGCTTTTTGCCAAAAGGCTGACTTCTTCGGACGCCATGCGGCGGGCTTCGGCGTCAACCGCGAGAACATTGTCCATCTTCTCAAAACGAACACGCGGCGTGCGCGCCAGAACGCGCTCGATCACTTCCGCGATGCCGAGGAACGGCAGGCGGCGCTCGAGAAACGCCGCGACGGCAACCTCATCGGCGGCGTTCAGCGCGCAGGGCAGCGCGCCACCCTTCTTCATTGCTTCGCGAGCTAGGCGAAGGCAGGGGAACCGCCGGGTCGAAACTTTCTGGAAATCCAACCGCCGCAGCTTTCGCCAATCCAGGGCTACTTGGTTAGACGCAACCCGCTCTGGATAGGTTAACGCATATTGGATGGGCATGCGCATATCGGTTGGGCCGAGTTGCGCCAGGATGGAGCCGTCAACATATTCGACCATGGAGTGAACAGTGGATTGCGGGTGAATCACAACGTCGATTTGGTCGGGGCGAACGTCAAAGAGCCAGCGCGCTTCGATGATTTCGAAACCTTTGTTCATCATTGTGGCGGAGTCAATGGTGATGCGGTTGCCCATCTTCCAATTTGGATGCGCGAGGGCCTGTTCGGGAGAGACGTGCTCGAGGCCGGCAAGAGGCGTTTTGCGAAAGGGTCCGCCGCTGGCGGTGAGGATGATGCGTTTCACTTCGGCGTGCGTTCCACCGCGGAGGCATTGGTGGACAGCGTTGTGCTCGCTGTCAACAGGGAGCAGTTCCCTTCCCGCTTTCTTGGCGGCGGCCATCACCAATTCGCCGGCAGTGACGAGGACTTCTTTATTGGAGAGGGCCACGGTCTTTCCAAACTTGACGGCTTCGTAGGTGGCTTCCAGGCCGACTACGCCAACGGCGGCGGAAACGACGATGTCGGCTTTGGGGTGCGTGCCGACGGCGAGCATGCCTTCGCGGCCGTGAAGGATGGCGGGCAGAGGAGAAATTCCTCTAACGCGAAGCATGGAGACCAACTCATCGGCTTTTACTTCGTCCCCCACCGAAACCAATTCGGGTTTGTGGCGCGCAATTTGGCTGGACAATTCTTCGAGATTGCCGCCTGCGGCAAGCGCGGCGATGGCAAACCGGTCTGGCAGCGCTTCGACGACGGAAAGACACTGCCGTCCAATCGAACCTGTTGAACCCAAAATGGATAGATGCTTCAAGGACGAAACTCTTCTCCGTTCGCACGAACCGGCGGGACAGACTTTCCGATTGTCACTCGCCGCCAATCGCCAAAGTGGTGAGACAAACGTTTTTTGTGTGCCTCACGCCCCTGAGTGGAAAGACCCGCGGACCTACCGGTTGGGAAGGTAGATCCAAATCCAATAGTACCAGACAACGGGGATTGCCAGAATCAAGGCGTCGATTCGGTCCAGCACGCCGCCGTGGCCGGGCAGAAGCGAGCCGGAATCCTTTACGCCCGCGCTGCGTTTGTAGGCGGATTCGAGCAAATCGCCGGCTTGGCCTGCGACGTTGCCGAGGGCTGCCATCGCGAGTAATTGAGGCAGCGAGACGGTGAGAAATCGAGCGAAGACAACGGCGACGAGTAGCGCGCCGAGAATGCTGGCGACTGTGCCTTCCCAGGATTTCTTGGGGCTAAGCACCGGGGCGAGCGGGCGCTTCCCGATGGCGCGTCCGACAAAATAGGCGGCGGAGTCCCCGACCCAAGTGATGACTAGCGCGAACAAGAGGAGTTTTGGGCCGTCAGGACCGTGGCCATGAAGACGAACCGTGTAGGTGAGAGGAAAAGCGACGAGGAGCAAACCGCTGGCGCTGATTCCCGCGGCGGGCAAAGCTTCTACGATCGGGCGGCGGGTGATCAGTGTGAGAGCGCAGACGCCGAGCACAAAAACGAAAAACACATCCTCGACCGTGGGAATAACTCCCAGCATGCGGCCGACTTCGCGATGGAAGGTGAGCCCTCCGACGAGCTCGTAGGACGGAGCAATGGCGGCGAGCCATTGTACGTAAACCAGCGCCAAAGCGCATGTAGCCGTCCAGTAGCGATAGGCGCGATGGCCGATGGCGTCGCCGAGGGCAAAATATTCAAAGAGCGCGAGCAGCATGACCAAGGCTGTGGCCAATGCAAGCGCCCAGGTCGGAGTCCACAATACCAGGCCAACCGCAAACGGAATCAGAACGGCGGCTGTCACGATGCGCTTCCAGGTCATAGAAAAGGGAACCCTTGATGAATCAATGCTTCCATCTCATCACATCAAGAGAAATAAATCACGGGGGAGAAATGGGAATCTGCGGGAGCGGGTCAGTTTCCGATAAGGCGGCTAACCAGGACTTGGAAACGGTCGCGCCATCTCCTGGCACTTTCCGACCAATGTTGCTGTCTAACTCAGAGAGGCAGGCCGCGCCGATGAAACATCGACCAAAGCAACCTTGTGTGTTGTTGATTCTTCCCTCTGTTCTCGCATTTTCTGCAACCGCAGAGGCACAGCAACCGAGCAGGACCTGACTGCTTAATGCGATTGCGACGACTCTGACATTCTCCGAACGAGACGCTCTTCTGCTTGCGAATCGACTCAGATGGTTCCGCGGAAGCACATTCTACGCATGAAGTGGACTTTAGAACTTTGGCGTCCAGGCTCAAATACCTGCTCCCGAAATGGCAAAGTCGGGAACAGAATCGCAAGACAATTACTCTTGTTAACTTCCAGCCATTTCCTGCAGGTCCCGATTAACGATTTATCAGGCCGCAGAACGTGCGGCAGTATTTGTGACCGGTGCTAGAATCCGAGCGTGAAACCAGGCTCCTCGCCCACCCGTTACACCCTAAAGCCAGAAGCAATCAAACTACTCTCGATGAGCGAGGCAGCAGCGGCCAGCGGCTGCTCATACAGAACAGTTATGAGGGGAATTAAGGCGGGGAGAATCGCCGCAACCCGCAGATCTCGCCGGGTTTTCGTGTCAGAACGCGAGGTTGCCAAATACGCGAAGCCAGCCTACCGTCCTTCCGGTCACCAACCAGACGAGTCCTAGATCAAAACCGCCCGATGGTACCAATCCCCGAAAAGCAGCACACCGCCGATCGCGCGCTTCATGTAGCTCTATGGGCTCTCGACGGAGCCCGCCGCGAAAAGGATCAGAAGGCGAAACGACCACCGACTACCGGAGCAAAGTTGCTGTTGTGGTTATAGGGGACGCCGGGGCCATGAGGAATGGCGATGGCTAGACCGCCGGCCACGAAGGAATACGCAATTCCGGCAAAACCGTCGAAACGCTTGGTGAAGTGATGATCCGCATAGAGCGACGTCTCGTTGAGGGAGCCGGGGCAGGAAGCGCGGAAGTTTGTGAGCGTGCAGGCCGGCGGACTACGAAAGTCGTCCTGGCGCTGTTGATACCAGGCGAACGTGAAGTCGGTTTTGCTGCGGTAGGTGTACTTCACGCCCGTCCACCAGATCTGCACCAACTTTTCCTCGTCCAGATTGTTGTCTTCGACGCCGCTCAGGATGTAACCGCCCTGGTCCGAGGCGCCAACGCCCAAGGGGTTCTTTGGGTTGTTCTGCCAGATATATTCGTAGCCGGCAAAAAACTTGAAGGGGTCCCACGCGTACTTGGCAGCGGCCATAACGCCATTGTTGTCGGTCACGATGCCATATAGGGTGTTGGCCGGATCGATCAGATTGGCCCCGGTGATTTGGATTGTGTTGATGCTGTTGGTAGTGGACTGATATGGCGCCGACAGGCTCTGAGGCCCCAGCAAGGGGTTCAACACGCTGATGGCCTGGTTGTAATGTTGGTAGACGATGTCGGCGGACAACTTGCCGTGACCTCCGCCGAGGTCGAATCCATAGGCGTCGTTATGCGGCGCTACCGGCGTACACGTGGCGGCAGTCCAGCCTGTGGTGGCTGCGGTGGCCGAGTAGCAGCCGCCAGAACCATTGGCGAATTTATACATCGCGGCGAAATGGACCGGGCCATAAGCGAGGCGATACTTCAGGGCGTCGTCCCAACGGGAGTCCTCGGTGTCGCCGCCGCCGGCCATCGTGCCGTTATATCCGATGTAGGAAAAGGCATAGGCACCGCTGGCCGGATCGTAGAGCAGCATCGCATCGGTGCCGAGAGAGCGCTGGCGACCGAAGGTCAGCGTGCCGAAAAGCTTGGACGAGACGCCGCCATAGTATTCGTCATTGAAGGGTTGGCCCGCGCGCGTGCCGTCGATGGCTTCCGAATAGCTGGCCCTGGGAAGGCCGTTGTTGTTGATGTCGGTGAGTGAGGCGTTGGCGAGCAGGCCGGACTGCGGATTGATGCCAGTGGAAGCGTTGAAGACAACGGACCAGCCGGGCAGAAACTCTTCCTTGCCCCTCACCCCGAAACCCGTTTGCTGGAGGTTGTTCGGTGCGACGAGGAATCGAGATGAATTGGCGTTTCGGTTCACCAGAGATTCGCCTTCGTAGTTATAGCCGTTTTCCGGTAAGCCGTGGCTGACCCAGCCGACGCCGACGTCATACGCACCGTACAGCGTGATGCCGTGCCAGCTCAGCGCGCAATCGGTGGTGGCGAACTCGTGGCCGCTCGTGCAGGCGTCGGGCGTGCTCCGCTGCATCGTAATGTCGACCGTGGTGTCCTGGCCAACCGCCAGGCTGATTCCCGCGCGCGTTTCATCGGCGAACCCTTGTTTTGCCGCTCGAATCACAAAGCGCCCCGGAGGCAGACCGGACGCCTGAAAGTGCCCCTCGCCGTCGGTTGTGATCGTGCGCGTCGCACCCGTATGGACGTTCTTGATTGTCACCACAACATCGGGAAGGGCTGCGCCGGTTTGGTTCGTCACCACGCCGGAAAGGCTCGCTCCCGTTTGGGCCCACGCCGGGAACACGCCCATCACAAGCCACAAAAGAAGGAGGAAGGGTTGGGCCAACGGTAGTGAGGCAGCCGTTGGAACGTAGCCGGCACGCGTCAAAGTTTTCCATCGCTTCCCGTACCGGAGGAGGATCTGCGAGAGGTCAGAGCGTTTCACGATGGATCACCTTTCTTAAGATGCGGACGAGAAAATCGCAAGGTAGTCAGGCCCGGATCAATTGGAAATGGAAGCTAACGTCGGGCGACACTTTAGCTCGTCTTGATACATTAAAGCAATGCGTTTTTATATGATTTGATGAGACATCCCGCGCATGACGTCATATACTAGTTCAAGGAGAAAGCAATGAAAGCCCACAACAGGATACTTAGTCTCGTCCTCGCGCTCTGTTTTGGGGCTATTCCCACTCGCGCCCAAGAAATCACGGTCGCGGCGGCGGCCGATTTGAAGTTTGCGATGAGCGAGGTCGCGGGCCAATATGAAAAACAAACGGGAAACAAGGTGAACGTTACCTACGGATCGAGCGGGAATTTCTTTTCCCAGCTGCAGAATGGGGCGCCGTTTGATCTGTTTTTCTCGGCGGACATCGACTATGCGCGGAAGCTTGAAACGGCGGGCCTCGCTGAACCGGGAACTCTGTATCGGTATGCAATCGGTCAAATCGTCATCTGGGCTCCAGCGGATTCGAAGGTAGATGTGACCGCACTAGGCTGGAAGGCATTGCTCAGTGCGAGCGTGCAGAAAATTGCGATCGCAAATCCAGAACACGCGCCATACGGGCGAGCGGCTGTCGCCGCGATGCAGAAAGCGGGAATCTACGATCGGGTGAAAGCCAAACTGGTCTACGGCAATAATATTTCCCAGGCAGCGCAGTTCGTGCAGTCCGGCAACGCGCAGGTGGGAATCGTGGCCCTTTCCTTGGCGGTATCATCAGCAATGCAGGATGGCAGACGCTGGGACATTCCGGCAGACATGCATCCGCCGATCGAGCAGGCCGTAATTGTGCTAAAGAACGCTAAAAATAAGGCCGCAGCTCGGTCGTTTCTAGATTTCGTGAAGACGGAGGCTGCTCGCGCAACCCTGGCCAAATACGGGTTCTCATTCCCCTCGGAGAAGTCCAACACAACGAACTGAACGATCTAATGACCTTTAGCTGTGCGGTCATATTTGGAGTCTGGGCTGAGCCTGGTTGTGGACATGGAAGGGCAGCCAACGCGGCGAAGCAGGCACAGAGATTAGGGGAACTAGATTCCGCCGCCGAATAAGGACCACAATGTGAGCGTCCGTCTTTTGGGCCGGAAAATCGCTCTTACTTCTTTTCCAATAAGACTTCCGTGGACTTAATCACGGCCGACACCGTGTCGCCCACCTTGAGGTTCATCTCTTCGGCGCTTCGTCTGGTAATTACGCTTTCGATGAGGTTGTCTCCAACACGGAGAACAACGTGAGCCATAACTCCGCCGAGTTGAAGCTCTGTAATTTTTCCTTCGAGCCTGTTGCGAGCAGATAGTGTCATACGCCGCAGTATAACCGTCTGCTCTCGTTTCCGTCCACTCGTTTTGGGTCAAGTCCCGGTAAACGAATTACCAGGTATTGACTACACAGGATGGAAACAGCGTCAAAGGTGCGCGAACGAAATAGGTAAAATGAGGCGCTTCGCGGGCTTTTTCGGCAAGAGTTGCGCGCAAGAAACGCTATATGACAAAGCATAGAACTAATTACATAGTTCATATTTCACTCGCTCGCGCGATGCCGCCCTCGGCTCGCTGCGGAAAAGCGGCAGCTAGGCTGCCGCACTCCAAGGAGAGCTGCTGGGCCTTGCGGAAGTTTGGTCCCGGGATGGCGTTCTTGTTGGCGTCGAGCTGGATGATGCCCTCGCTCAGCAGGTTGTGGACCGTCTGGCCAGGCTTGGGCACATAGGTCGCGAACACGTGGTCAAAGCTGCGGTTTTCACCAATGATCACGATAACGTGTTTGATCGGCGTTGCGGTATCACTTGAACGGTCCTGTGAACGGTCCTGCGCGTTTGCGACGGGCCCGCCAAGCGAAAACTGAAAGAGCGCGATGCCGGACAAAGCAATACGCATTCCTTTCAGGCTTATCTCCACCACTTTCTTGAGCTTCATTCAAAGACCTCCCCTTTTTTGGACAAACTGCCCCAAAGTGGGCGTCAGAAGGTAGCGTGGCGGAGTTTTCGGCTAGATGACTAAAATGTTAATGGCGTGCTAAACGAGCTGGCGGCGAGAAACGGCGGCGAAAGAAATCGTCCTGCGGGAAAGTCTTTGCTCACGAGCCATTGCTTCAAACGGAGACTTGGGAATTCTTTAGTGCGATGCCGTGGTGTTGGAAATTGCCTGCACGGGCTCGCCGCCTGTGGAAATTTTGACTCCGTTGCCAGTTCCATCGGCATCGACGTCGCGCTCTCGTTTTTGGTTTCCACGCGCGCGCGAAATGACGGGGATCAGGAGCTATTCGCCGACAACGCGGGCCGGCTTTTCCGTGTCGGGCTGGCCTTCGCGGATGCCGCCGTAGCGGCGCTCGCGCTTTTGATATTCGACGAGAGCTTCGAGCAGACGCGCGCGGTTAAAGTCGGGCCAAAGAGTCTCGGTGACAAAAATCTCGGCGTAGGCGATTTGCCAGAGCAGAAAATTGCTGACGCGCATCTCGCCGCTGGTGCGAATCAGCAAATCAGGATCGGGCAGGCCGCTGGTGTACATGTGCCGGGCGAGCGATTCTTCCGTGATGGCGGCGCGGCCGGCGTGGCCATTCTGGTCGGCCAGGATCGCGTTCATGGCGTCCACGATTTCCGCGCGTCCGCCGTAGTTCAACGCGACGCAGAGCACCATGCCTTGGTTGCCGGCGGTGCGCTCCATGGCGTCCCGCACGTCGTCCTGCACGCCTTTCGGGAGCTCGTTCGTGCGGCCCAGAAACCGCATGCGGATGTTGTTTTTTTGCAATAACGGCATTTCCTTGCGCAAATACTCGCGGAGCAATTGCATCAGGAAATCGATCTCGGTTTTGGGGCGGCGCCAGTTCTCGACCGAGAAAGCATACAAGGTGAGGGCTTCTATTTTCAGGCGCGCGCAGGTCTCAATGGTCGAGCGGGCGGTGGTAGTGCCGGAACGGTGGCCGGCGACGCGCGGCAGATGCCGCTGCTGCGCCCAGCGGCCGTTGCCATCCATGATGACGGCGACATGCCGCGGCAGGCGCTGCAAATCGAGCTTTTCGAGCAGGCGCGCTTCTTCGCCGGTCACCGGACCGAGGGCGCCGGAGGCGGCAACTTGCAGCGTCGTATGTGATTTGTGGTTCGTCACCGAGTATCCGGGGATTCTTCTTTACGCCGCAAAGTTAACATACGAATTGGCAGCGGCGCAATGGCGGGTTGCTCTCTTGAGCATCACCGCTGCGGACACCAAGCGACAGGTATCAGCCGGTGGGAGCCACCGCGCCTGGGAAGATGGAGGTATAGACCAGCACGAGGGTCAAGATAATCATGGCGATCGCTGTCACCCAGGCGACGATATTGAAGGCCAGCGTGTTCACGTGCTCGCCCATCAGATCCCTGCGGTTCACGAGGAGCAGGATGAAGATGATCACGATAGGCAGCCAGATACCGTTCCCTACTTGCGAGAAAATGAAGATCTTCCAGATCGGAACGTGCGGAATGAGGATGATGCCCGCGCCTACGGCGATTAAAACCGTGTACAGACTATAGAATATTTTCGCGTCCTTGAATTTGTGGTCGATGCCGGCTTCAAATCCCAGTCCTTCGCAAATGACATGCGCGGTCGAGAGAGGCAAAATCGAAGCCGCAAACAGCGAGGCATTCAACAGACCGAAAGCAAATGTGAATCCGGCCCACTTCCCTGCCAGGGGAATCAATGCTTTGGCCGCCTCAACCGCGTCGGTGATGTTGCGCTGGCCGGAGACATACAAAGTCGCCGCGGTAGCCACGATGATAAAAAACACGATGACCATGCAGCTGATGCTGCCGACCAAAACGTCCGCTCGCGCTTGCGGATATTGCCTTGGTCCGACTTTTTTCTCGACGAAACCCGCCTGCAAATAGAAAAACTGCCACGGCGCAATGGTTGTGCCCACTAGCGCGGTCAACGTGAGCAAGTAGCCCGCATTGAAATGGAGGTTCGGGACAACGACGCCGTGAAGCGCTACCAGCCAATTGGGCTTCGCCAAGATCGCCGAAATGATGTAGGTCACATAGAAACCGCACGCAACCAGAAAGATCACTTCGACCTGGCGGTACGTTCCCCGCATCACCAGAATCCAGACCAGGATGGCGGCGATGGGAACGGCGATATACCGCGTAACGTGAAACATCTCCATGGACGCGGCTATGCCCGCAAATTCCGCCACGACGTTCGCCAAGTCCACGAAGAAGCCGGTGATCATGACAAAAAACGTGGGGCGGAAACCGAACTCTTCGCGAATCAGATCGGATAATCCTTTGCCGGTGATGACGCCCATGCGCGCGCACATCTCTTCGGTTACGTACAGCGCGATGGTCATGGGAATCAAAGCCCACAGCAGCGCGTATCCATATTGCGCGCCGGCCTGCGAATACACCGCGATACCGCCGGCATCGTTGTCGACGTTCGAGGTGATCAGCCCGGGCCCGACGACCGCGAGCAGCAAAGTCAGCCGGCGGCGCAAACCGCGAATCTTGTGCTGCAAATCTTCGCCGCGCGTTTGCAGGTCCTCAAAGCTCGATTTGAGACTTTCCCAGTTCATTCGCCGTTTCCCGTCGCGTGTTTAGTTTTTCACCAGCCGCGAAACCACGTCGTCCACCGTGACCGTGCCGATGGGGCGCTTCTCCTCGTCGATCACGGTGAGCATGCGGAGGTTGTATTTGTCGAACAATTCGAAAACGTCTTTTTCATCCGCATCCGCGGCAATGCTCAAGAGCGGTTCGCTGCGCAGCTCGGCCATGGTCTGCTCGGGAGACGCGAGAAGCAATCGCGCGACGGAGACCGTGCCGGAATACTCGGCCTCGCTATCGAGAAGGACGATGCTGTCCAGTTGGTCCAGATTCAAATCGAGGCTGCGAATCCAGGCGAGCACTTCTTCGCGGCGCGAACTCTCTCCGACGAAGACGAACTCCGGATTCATCATGCCGCCGGCCGTCGAGGGATCGAAAGCCAGCAACTCGCGAACCTCGTCGGCTTCCTGGCCGGGCATTTCCTCGAGCAATTCTTCCGAGGTTTCCCTGGGCAGATCGGCAAGGAGGTCGGCGGCGGCATCGGGAGCCATCTCTTCAAGAATGTCGGCGGCCTTTTCGGGATCCATCTTCTCGACAATCTGCGTGGTGAGGCGTTCATCGAGCTCGGCCAAAACGGCAGCGGCGGTCTCTTCGTCGAGCGAGGCGATAATGCCCTGGCGTTCGGCGGCCGAGAGATCTTCGACGATTTCGGCGAGATCGGCGGGGTGGAGATCTTCGAGTTTTTCGTGCGTGATGCGCAGTTTCACACGGCGCAAGGGATCCGATTCGATCAAATTCACGAATTCCCAGCGAATGGCCTTCTGCGGGAGTTTTCGCTGCAGCTTGCGGATCATGCCTGGGGAGACGACTCCTTGCAGCAGGCGGCGAACCGCGCCAGGGAGGCCGACGTCGACTTGCGTGACGCGCAGCTCGACATTTCCATTGGTGCGCTGCTCGGCGAGGTCGACGTCGTTGACGCGAACGACCTTGCGGCCCAGAGTGTCGATGATTTGCTGGTCCAGCAAGTCCTTGCGGACGGCGAGCAAGGATTCGTTCGGTTCGTAGAGCTGGAGCGCACGTTCGCTGACGCTCAGCCGCATCGTGCCCGGGGCAAACGTAGCCACCTGGTCATACCGGGCGATCAAGGGCTGGAAACGTCCGCGCGATAAGAGGAAATGCGACAGCCGATTGGTGGCTTGAGCAGGATCGATGAAAAATTCGCGCACGCGGCCGACGAAATTGCCCTGGGCGTCGTAGGCTTCCGCGCCCATCAGTTCCGTTGCGTATATTTCCATAGGTTTGCCTCTTCCCTGCCGCGCAACCGCATCGGCCTAACCCGGAATTGCGGTACCGCAGCCCCTGAGAAATAACCCTCTTCGCACAAATTTCCACAAAAAAAGCCCGCGCACCGAAATGACCTCGGCCGCGGGCAAGTGCCTCAGAAAAATGGACTTACCGTTAGCCAGGCGCGAACCCTCC
Source organism: uncultured Acidobacteriota bacterium (assembly GCA_963715795.1). Classification (GTDB taxonomy): domain Bacteria; phylum Acidobacteriota; class Terriglobia; order Acidiferrales; family UBA7541; genus Acidiferrum. Next base: position 1,360,794 of record OY970275.1, read on the forward strand.
CCACCCTACCGCTTGCGGGAGGCGATGTGCCTCGCGCGGCGGTGCCCAATCGGCCTTCCCAAACCTTGCCCTGCGGACTCGCTTCAGGCCGAAGCGACTAGGGCCAGGTTCCAGTTCGTCGGACATACCCATCGGAAGAGAATTCACCTCAAGCGTGGCGGCAAAATCGCAAGCACGCGGTCGCAAGCTGCCAACCGAAAGCAATTGCTGGGGGCAATTGCGTTGCCGTTTGGCGGCTGCAGGTGCAGTGATAAGCCGGGCGCGTTTCAATGTCAAGAAAAGAATGGTCTTGGCGGAGATTTTTTTGAAATTTTTTGTCGGGTTGCTTGGTTTGCGGTTCCGAAGACGGGGTTCGCCTATTTTTTGGCGGCGAAGACCATGTCGCGAGGCTCTTTGGAATGGCGGCGGCAGTCTTCGATGTAGAGGACGAGGTAGCTTTTTCGGATGAAGTCCTTGGGAGCGAAGCCCAGTTCGTGCGCAGCGCGATCGATGGCCGTAGGCGGACCTTCCAGCTCGACGAAGGTCCCGATGGGCGTCTCGTCCAGCTCGATCAGCAGGCCCTTTGCCCAGGCAGCGGCGGAAGGCAGCCGATAGGTCGTGCGGTACTTTTCATAGCGGAACCAGCCGTTCATCCCGAGACCCTCGAAAATTTTTGCGAGGACGTCAGCGTCGGCCACTTCCAGTTCGAATTCTTCGCGGACTTTGTGCCGAGGAACCTTGCCGGAGTATTCGGAAGCCGCACTTTCTCCAGCGACTGGCCGCTTGAAGGTTAGTAAGGTGCGCTGGCCGCGTATGGCGTTGCGCTTTTTCGAGTCGGCTTCGGGCGTTTCCGTTCGAATGCGGAGCAACTGACCGTGCTTAGCGAGCCCGCCTTGCGGCGTATCGAAAATGACGTTCCATTCGTGAACGCGGCCCGAGCCTGCCCCCACGTTTTGCGCTCGCAGGCGCTTCAGCGTGCGCTTCACAGCGCTTGCATCGCCAATCTTCAGCTTGATTTCGATTTCCTGCGCCATTCGAGTCCTTGCCACCGCGCCGCCCGGCTTTCTCCTGCCGGGGACTTCCGCTAGTATAACGGACGAACGTATTTCACCTGGCTTAGCTTGATCGGGGACAGCCCGACACCACGCACGGCACCAGCCCGCCGGGCGCATCAGAACAAGAGACGCATGAATCCAGACGCCAAAGCAGCAGCGCCAGCATTTTCAAATGACTCGACGGGCGCGCCGCCGCCTTCGCCGCCGCTCGCGCGGCGCGAGCCTGTGGAAACCATTGTGCACGGCGACCGGCGCGTCGACCACTACGCGTGGCTGCGGCACAAAGAAAACTCCGAAGTCATCGCGTACCTCGACGCGGAGAACGCGTATACCGAAGCGATGTTGCAGCCCACCGAATCGTTCCAGGATGCGCTTTACCAGGAGATGCTGGCGCGCATCCTGCAGACGGATTTGACGGTGCCGTATCGCTTGCGCGGCTTTCTCTATTTCACGTGCACGGAGCAAGGCAAGCAGTATCCGATTCACTGCCGCCGCGTTGACGCGAGCGGATCGCTTGATGAAGTGCTGCTGGACCTGAACCGCTTGGCGGAGGGCCATTCTTTTCTGGGGCTCGGCGCTTTGGACGTCAGCATCGACAACCAACTACTGGCGTACGCTCTGGACACCACGGGCTTCCGGCAGTACACCCTGCACATCAAAAATCTTTGGAGCGGCGAGATTTTCCCGGAGGCCATCGAGCGCGTCACCAGCGCGGCTTGGGCGGCGGACGGGCGCACGCTTTTCTACACAGTGGAAGATCCTACGACGAAGCGCTCGCACCGGCTCTATCGCCATTTCGCTGGCTCGACGGAAACGGACACGCTGGTCTATGAAGAGACGGACGAGCGCTTTCGACTGGAAATCGAGCGCACCCGCAGCGGCGCGTTTCTTCTTCTGGTCATCGCGAGCCACACGACGAGTGAAGTGCGCTTTTTGCCGGCGGCGGAGCCGGAGGGCGAATTTCGTGTGATTGCTGCGCGTGAGGCGGACCACGAATACTACGTGGACCATCATCCCAATCCGCTTAAACGGGAAAATCGCGGGGAAAATCCCTTCGACACGGGCGGCTACTTTATGATCCGCACTAATTCCGGAGGGCGGACGTTCCGGCTGATGTGCGCGGCGGTGGCGAATCCCGTACGCGGCAAATGGCGAGAGATTATTCCTAACCGTGCGGATGTAATGCTCGCGGGGCTGGATGTCTTTCGGTCGCACTTCGTGCTTTTCGAACGCGAAGGAGGCTTGCCGTATCTCCGCGTTGTGGATCTCGAAGCGGAAGCGCCCGATGCGCTCTCGGCATCGCATCGCATCGAGTTTGACGAGCCTGCTTACCACGCTTCGCTGGGCCAGAACCCCGAATTCGATACGGCGTTTGTGCGTTACCAATACGAATCGTTTGTTACGCCGCGCTCGACCTTCGACTATGAAGTGCGCACGCGAGAACGCGTGCTGCGCAAACAGCAGCCAGTACTTGGCGGCTATGATGCGACGCAATATGCGTGCGAGCGGCAGCACGCGACGGCGGTGGATGGCACGCGCGTCCCAGTCTCGATCGTCTACCGCAAGGACACCCCGCGCGACGGCTCGGCTCCGCTTCTGCTTTACGGATATGGAAGTTATGGCCATTCGGTCGCGGTGACGTTCAGTTCGAATCGCGTAAGCCTTCTCGACCGTGGCGTGATTTATGCCGTCGCGCATATTCGCGGAGGCGGCGAACTCGGCAAGCCCTGGCACGACGCCGGACGCCTGCGCCAGAAACGAAACACGTTTTCGGATTTTATCGCGGCGGCCGAGCACCTCGTTGCGGAACGCTACACTTCGCCGCGGAATCTGGCGATTGAAGGCGGGAGTGCTGGAGGGCTTTTGATGGGCGCCGTCACGAACATGCGTCCCGATCTTTTCCGCATCGTGATCACTCATGTGCCGTTCGTTGACGTGCTGAATACCATGCTGGATGCATCGCTGCCGCTCACGGTCGGCGAATACGAAGAGTGGGGCGATCCGCGCATCGCGGAAGATTATTTCTATATGAAGAGCTATTGTCCCTACACGAATCTCGCGGCCAAAGCGTATCCGGCGATCCTGGTGAAAACCGGATTGAACGACAGCCAGGTCATGTACTGGGAGCCAGCCAAGTATGTCGCGAAGCTGCGCACGCTCAAGAGCGATTCGAACGCGCTGCTTTTGAAAACAAATATGGGCGCGGGGCACGGCGGGGCTTCCGGAAGATACGACTATCTGCGGGAAATTGCGCTCGATTACGCGTTTCTTTTGAGCCAACTGGGAATTCGGAAGTGAAGATGGAAAAGACATCGAAATTGATTGCGATCTTGCTTGTAGGGGCGCAGCATGCTGCGCCCCTACGGTCTGCCTTGCCTATTTTGATCGCGGCTGCTGATTCTGTCCGACCGGCGAGAAGCCGTTAGCAAATGAGCGAGCCCACCTCACCATTGATGCAGCAGTATCACGCGATCAAGACGCGCTACCCGCACGCGCTCCTGCTCTTCCGCCTCGGCGATTTCTACGAGCTCTTCTACGAGGACGCGATTCTCGCCTCGCGCGAACTGCAAATCACCTTGACCTCGCGCAATCGCGAAAAAGGCCAGCCGATTCCGATGTGCGGCGTACCCTATCATGCGGCGGACGGCTATATCGCGCGGCTCATTCGAAGCGGGTTTAAGGTCGCTATCTGCGATCAGATGGAATTGCCGGGACCCGGCAAAAAACTTGTGCGCCGGGAAGTTGTCCGCGTCATCACGCCGGGCACCGCCACCGACGGTTCCGTGCTCGACGCGCGCGAAAATAATTATCTAGCCGCCGTCGCGGCCCACCCATCCGGCTCGCCCATCGGTCTGGCGTTCGTGGACCTTTCGACCGGGGAATTCCAGTCCACGGAATTTGCGGGCGCCGATGCGGAAGAAGCGCTGCGCGACGAGTTGCAGCTTTTGCATCCGCGCGAAACTTTGCTTCCCCGGCCGCAGCAGCTCTTCGAAACGGCGAAAACTTCCCTTCTCGAAGGCGCGGGAGGTGTCGAAAGCCGCCTCGAGGATTGGATTTTCCACTGCGACTACGCCGAGCGCGTTCTGCGCGAACAATTCGGCGTCGCGGAACTGACCGGATTCGGGCTGGACAACCATCCACAGGCTCTATCCGCCGCGGGCGCGATCATTCACTACCTTCGCGAAAATGCCGCCCGCGGCGCGGATGCTTCGACGACAGGGCCGCAGAACGCGCAGCCGCTAAGCGTTGAAGCGTTGCAGCATCTCGAACGTGTTCGCTACTACGAGCAGCACGACGCGCTCGTTCTCGATCCCGTCAGCGTCCGCAATCTGGAATTGGTCACCCCCATTTTTTCCGAGGAGTCCGGGCGAACCGGGCCTGTGACGCTTGTCGCCGCTCTCGATGCCACGGTCACCGGAATGGGTGCGCGGCTTCTGCGTTCATGGATGCTTCGCCCGCTCATCGATCGCGACGCCATCGAAGCGCGGCTGGAATCCGTGGCGCACTTTGTGCAGCAGACTGTCGTTCGCGGCGAAATTCGCAAAGAGCTGCGCGGCATCCAGGACCTCGAGCGTCTTACCAGCCGCATCACTCTGGGACTGGCCTCGCCGCGCGAGTTGGTCGCTCTGCGCAAATCGCTAGCGCAGCTTCCCGTGCTGCGGAATTTTGTGACGCCACCTCCGCTGGGCGGCAGCGCTTTGCTTCGGCATCTTTACGCCGAAATCGATGAGCTTACCGACGTCCGCGAGCGCCTCGAACGCTCTATCGCCGACGAGCCGCCCGCTCTCGCCACCGAGCCCGGCATGATCCGCTCCGGCTACCACGGCGAACTCGACGAGCTTCGCGACCTCAGCCAGCACAGCAAGCAGATCATCGCCGCGATGGAAGAGCGCGAACGCAAGCGCACCGGCATCGCTTCGCTGAAAATCCGCTTCAATCAGATTTTCGGTTACTACATCGAAATCTCGAAACCGAATCTGCATCTCGCGCCCGCCGACTACGAACGCAAGCAGACGCTCGTCAACGCCGAGCGATTCACTTCTTCCGAGCTGAAAGAATACGAGCGCAAAATTCTCGCCGCCGACGAGCGCATCCTCGAAATCGAGCGGCAGCTCTTTGTCGAGATTCGTGCGAGCGTCGCCGCGCAAGCCGCCCGCCTGCGGCGCACAGCCGCCGCCGTCGCACAGCTCGACGTGCTCACTTCCTTTGCGAAGCTGGCCGCCGACCGCGGCTACGGGCGCCCGGAATTCAACTCCGCCGGAGAATTGCTCATCGTCGGCGGACGGCATCCCGTCATCGAAGAACTTTTGCGCCAGCGCGGAGAGCGCTTCGTGCCCAACGACCTCTGCTTCGACCCGGGCCGCCAGCAACTTCTACTGATCACCGGCCCAAACATGGGCGGCAAATCGACGTATCTTCGCCAGGCCGCTCTGATTGTCCTCATGGCGCAAATGGGTTCTTTCGTCCCCGCTCGCCAGGCGAAGCTTCCCATCACGGATCGCATTTTCACGCGCATCGGTGCAAGCGACAATCTCGCGCGCGGCCGCTCCACGTTTCTTGTCGAAATGAGCGAAGTCGCGGCGATTCTGCATCACGCCACGCCTTCGAGCCTCGTCCTTCTCGATGAAGTCGGCCGCGGCACCGCGACGTTTGACGGGCTGTCCATCGCCTGGGCCGTCGTCGAGCATCTTCAGAAACACACCCGCGCGCGCACGCTCTTCGCCACGCACTATCACGAACTCACCGAGCTTGCCGAACTTCTCACCGGCGTCTCCAATGTTCATGTTTCAGTGAAAGAAACGCCCAGCGAAATTATTTTTCTTCGCCGCGTCGAGCCCGGCAGCGCCGACAAAAGTTACGGCATCGAAGTCGCCCGCCTTGCCGGACTTCCCCGCAGCGTCATCGAGCGCGCCCGCGAAGTCCTGAAAAAACACGAGCAGAGCGAACACGAGTTGAGCGAAACGCTTTCCCCTGGCGCGCTGGATGATCCATCCGCGATTTTGGGCGCCAACACGCCCGGTGCGCCGGCCTCTTCCGCGCATCGCCGCAACGGCCACCAGGAAGTCCTCTTCACCGCGCTCGACCGCGCCGTCCTCGACAAACTTCGCGGCGCCGATCTTGACCAACTCAAGCCCCTCGACGCCCTCAATCTCCTCGCCGAACTTAAGAAACAAATAACATGAAGTTCTTCTTCTCTGTGGCCTCCGCGCCCTCTGTGTTAAAACGTTATCTGCTCCCATGAAGCAGCGCCCCATGCTCGTTCTCGGCCTCATGTCCGGCACTTCCGCCGACGGGATCGACGTCGCTCTTGTGTACATATCGGGTGCGCCGCTGCATCTGCAAACGAAGCTGCTCGGCCACACCTCAAGCCAATTTCCCCCTGCGCTGCGCAAAGAGATTCTTCGCGTCGCCGAACAGCATCCCATCACCGCCGGCGCTCTCAGCCAATTGAATTTTCGTTTAGGAGTTATATTCGCCGAAGCCGCGCTCGCCGCGTGCCGCAAGTTTCGCGTTTCTCCTCGCAAAGTAGCGCTCATCGGCTCGCATGGCCAGACTATTTTTCATCAAGGCACGCCCGCGCCCTACTTCGGCCGCCCTACGGCCTCGACACTTCAAATCGGCGAGCCATCCGTCATCGCCGCTCGCACCGGCATTACCACCGTCGCCGATTTTCGTCCCGCCGACATCGCTCTAACCGGCCAAGGCGCGCCGCTTGTCCCTTACGTCGATTATCTTCTCTATCGCCGCGAAAAACTCGGTCGCGTCTCGCTGAATCTCGGCGGCATCGCCAACATCACAGTGATTCCCGCAGCCGCGAAACTCGCCCAAATCGTCGCATTCGACACCGGGCCCGCCAACATGCTCATCGACGCGCTCGTTTCGCATTTCACCCACGGTCGCCAGCGCTTCGATAAAGACGCTCGCCTTGCGCAAACCGGCCGTTCCATCCCGGCACTTCTCGACGAACTAATGCGTGATCCCTACCTAAAACTCGCGCCACCCAAATCCACCGGCCGCGAATACTACGGCCACGCCTACGTAAAAAAAGTTCTCGCACTTGGCAAGCAACACGGCGCCAAGCCCGCCGACCTCCTCCGCGCTGTCACGATTTTCACTGCACTCTCCATCGTCGACGCGCTAAATCGCTTCGTCCTGCCCAAAACAAAAATCCATCAGCTCATCGTCTCCGGCGGCGGCGCGCACAACCCGCTCATCCTCGCGCAACTCTCCGTCGCCCTCGGCGATATCGAAATTATTCCGTCTTCGAAACTCGGCGTCACCGAAGACGCGAAAGAAGCTTTCGCGTTCGCCCTGCTCGCCTACGAAACCTTCCACCGCCGCGCTGGTAACCTCCCCAGCGCCACTGGCGCGCACGCCCCAGCCATTCTCGGTAAAATCTCCTATGCCCCTCCGCGCTAGCGCCGCAAACTCTCCGCGAACTCTGCGTTTCCCCTGTGCCCTCTGCGTTATATCTTTTCTTTTTCTTCTCTCCGGCTGCGGACGCCAAGCCGCGCATGATCCTTCGTCCCTTATCTTCCTCATCGAATCGAATGTCTTTGTTGAATCTTCGCACTGTGCTTTGGGATGCTGCGAAATAAAGGTTGCAAGGCTCTCGCCCAACTTATCGCCTTGGAGCTCGAACGGCGCTGACCTCGTGGAACGAAATTGGGGCGCTGCTGTAAGCGCAGTTGCCAGCAGGAATATCTGAGAGAAGACAATCAGGCCTCGCATGAATGTTCTCCAATCGTCTATGCTCTGGAACTGCGCTTCACGTATTATTTCATCGCCTTCTCAATCTCCGCCAGGGGAATCGCCCCTTCCCGAATAATCTTCCACGCTCCGCCGCGAACTTCGACAATCGTCGATCCCATGGTCGCTCCCGTTTCTCCCGCATCCAGAATTAACGGCAGCCGCCCGCCAAGCTGCTTCATCACCTGCTCCGCGCTCGCGCACGAAGGAAAGCCCGAAATATTCGCGCTCGTCCCGGTGATCGGCCCGTCAAACTCTTCGATCAGCCGGCACGCCACCTCGTTCTTCGGCCAGCGCAGCGCGACTTTCCCCGTGTTGGCGGTCACTTTCAACGGCAAACGGGTCGCCGCATCCACAACCAGGGTCAGCGCTCCCGGCCAGAACGTCTGCGCGAGCTTCAAAAAATTCTGCGGCACCTCGCGCGCAAGTTGCGTGCCCTGTTCCAGCGAACGCACCAAAATTGGCAGCGCGCGAGTTTCCGGGCGTCCCTTCACTTTGTAAATCTCATCTACCGCGGAGAGATTGAACGGATCGGCCGCCAGCCCGTAAAACGTATCAGTAGGGATCGCAAGGACACTTCCGCGCGTAAGAAAACTAGCCGCGTAACGCAGCACTTCCGCTTCGGGGGTCTGCGCATTCACGCGCAACAGTTCTGCCGGCAACTTTTTGGCCTTTGGCGAAGACTACTCACACACACCCTGCCGCGCTTCGCCCGCGCTTGCCTTCAATTTTGCGACGCTACCATACACCTCCAGCGCATGCAATAAGAGCCTGCGGGCAGCCCACGCGCCGCTACACGCCTGACTGAGCCTGCCCCATCCTTCTTATTCGCAACTTGCGGAAACGCCGCGGCATCCAATAAGTGTGATTCCCTTCTCCATTCTCGATCTGTCGCCCATCCCCCAAGGCGCAACCGCCGCCGATGCGCTGCGCAATTCGCTCGACCTCGCGCAGCACGCCGAGGCCTGGGGCTATCACCGCTTCTGGCTCGCCGAACATCACAACATGCCCGGCATCGCCAGCGCCGCTACATCCGTCGTTATCGGTCACGTTGCGGGCGGCACGAAGACCATCCGCGTCGGCTCCGGCGGCATCATGCTTCCGAATCATTCGCCCCTCGTCATTGCCGAACAGTTCGGCACGCTCGCTTCCCTCTATCCGGACCGCATCGATCTCGGCCTCGGCCGTGCTCCCGGGACGGACATGCTCACGGCCCACGCCTTGCGCCGCGAAAAGTCTTCCGCTGCCGACTCCTTTCCGCAAGACGTCGAAGAGCTCCAATCCTATTTCGCGCCTGCGGCGCGAAACCAAAAAATTCGCGCGGTTCCCGGCGCGGGACTTCGCGTGCCCATCTGGCTCCTGGGTTCCAGCCTTTTCAGCGCTGAGCTAGCCGCAAAGATGGGCTTGCCCTTCGCCTTTGCTTCTCATTTCGCGCCCGCCGACATGATGCAAGCGTTGCATCTCTATCGCGCGCAATTCCAGCCCTCCAGGCAGCTTGCGCGTCCCTACGCGATGCTTGGGCTGAACGCCGTCGTCGCGGAATCCGACGCCGAAGCGCAATACCATTTCACCTCTGTGCAGCAATCCTTCACCAATCTTCGCCGCGGGATGCCCGGGCAAATTCCTCCGCCCATCCACGATATCGATTCCTTCTGGTCCCCCGCTGAAAAAGCCTCGGCCAGCATGACGCTCTTGTGCTCCGTCGTCGGCTCGCCCGAGACCGTCGAGCGCCGCCTGCTCAACTTCCTCGACCTCACGCAGCCCGACGAAATCATCACCACCGCGCACATCTTTGATCATTCCGCGCGGCTCCGCTCCTTCGAACTGCTTTCCGAAATTCGCTTGCGCCTGATCGAGGCCGAATCGCAGCAGGCTGCTCCGCTCGTTTCTTCGGCATAGTCGTCGTAGTTCAGCGCAAAACAACGCGCGGGCTTCCCCGTTAGCCTCTGGCGCCTGAAATTTGCTACCCTCCCGGTAATGGCTACCCCAGGCAAACCCGCCCGTAATGCGGCGCCCGCAGGCACGCCCGGAGTCCTCACCAGCCGCGACAATCGCTGGCTCAAGGAATTCCGCCTGGCGCTGCGCGGCGGCTTGCCCACCGAATCCGGCGCCGTTGGCGTCGAAGGCGTCCGCCTCGTCGAAGAAGCGCTGCGCTCCGGCTGCCGCATCGCGGCGGTTCTCTTCAGCGAATCCGGCGAACGTCATCGCGAACGTCTCGCGCCTTTCGTCAACAAAACCGAAATGGCGTTTCCCGTGCTCCACACCACCGACCACCTGTTCGAAGGCCTCGCCGACACCGAACATCCGCAAGGCGTCGCTGCTCTCGTCCATCCACGCACCGCGACTCTCGACGATTTGCTTCGCGCGCCGGCTTCCGCGTGCGCGCCACTTCTTGTCGTCCTTGCGGGCGTCCAGGATCCCGGCAACGTGGGCACCATCCTGCGCACCGCCGCGGCATTCGGTGCAACTGGCGCGGTTACCGCCGCTTCCGGCCAATCCGGCACCGCCAGCCCGTTTTCTCCAAAAGCTCTGCGCGCCTCCGCCGGCGCCGCGCTCCATCTCCCCATTCTTCCCGGCATGTCGCTGCCGATTCTGCTCACGCAACTCAAAATCGCAAACGTGCGCACTCTCGCAACCTCCGCGCATGAGCTGCCGCAGCTCCAAGCCTCCGATATAGGGGCGCATGCTGCGCCCCATTCGTTCATAATCCCCCCGCTTCTTTCTCCCTGGGAAGTCGATTGGTGCGAGCCGGTCGCGCTTCTCGTCGGCAACGAAGGCGCCGGCTTGCCCGAAGAAGTCGAGCGCAGCGCCGACGCCCGCATTCGCATCCCGATTGCCGGCGGAGTCGAATCCCTCAACGCTGCCGCCGCCGCCGCAGTCCTGTTCTACGAAGCCGCCCGCCAGAGGAATTCTTTATCAAAAAAGGGCACACTGTAGCCGTGAGTCTCTTCTCCAAATTGCCGCAGCCTTCTCTCGAAGACTCCGCGCACCAGCCTCTCGCCGAACGCATGCGCCCGCGCACCATCGACGAATTTATCGGCCAGGAAAAGCTCCTCGGACCGGGCAAACCCCTCCGCCAGCAAATCGAAAACAACGAAATCACCTCGATGCTGCTCTGGGGACCACCGGGCTGCGGCAAGACCACGCTCGCGCGGCTGATTGCCCGTCTCACTCGCTCCGAATTCGTCGCCTTCAGCGCGGTTCTCGCGGGCATCAAGGAAATCAAGGAGGTCATGGCCGCCGCCGAATACAAATCTCACGCCGGCCAGCGCACCATCGTCTTCGTCGACGAAGTGCACCGCTTCAACAAAGCCCAGCAGGATGCTTTTCTTCCCTACGTCGAAGCCGGACACATCACGTTTATCGGCGCGACCACCGAAAATCCCTCGTTCGAAGTCATCTCGCCGCTTCTCTCGCGCACCAAAGTCTATGTTCTCGACCCGCTCACCACGCCGCAAATCGTCGAGTTGCTTCGCCGCGCTATCTCCGACAAGGAACGCGGTCTCGGCGGCGAAAATGTGGAAGCCACCGACGAAATTCTCTTCCGCATCGCGTCCTTTGCCAACGGCGACGCCCGCTCCGCTTACAACACGCTCGAACTCGCCGCGCGCAGCGCCAAGCCAGATGCAGCCGGCGAAGGCGGCGCCCGCGCCATCACACGCGAACTCCTCGAAGACGTTCTCCAGCGTAAACTTCTTCGCTACGACAAAGCCGGCGAGGAACACTACAATCTCATCTCCGCGCTCCACAAATCCGTCCGCAATTCCGATCCCGACGCTACGCTCTACTGGCTCGCGCGCATGATCGAATCCGGCGAGGATCCGCTCTATCTCGCCCGCCGCATGGTGCGCATGGCCAGCGAAGATATCGGCCTCGCCGAACCCGGCGCGCTTGCCGTAACGCTCGCCGCCAAGGACGCGTTCGATTTTCTCGGCGCACCGGAAGGCCATCTCGCTCTCGCGCAAGCCGCCGTCTATCTCGCGCTCGCGCCAAAATCCAATGCCGTTTACACTGCTTACGGCGAAGTCATCGACAACGTGCGCAAAACGGAGGCCGATCCTGTCCCGCTGCATCTCCGCAACGCCGTTACCGGCCTCATGAAAAATGTCGGCTACGGCGAAGGCTACAAATACGCCCATGATTTCGAAGAAAAAGTGACAGACATGTCTTGCCTGCCCGATAATCTTGCTGGCCGCGCCTGGTACAAACCGACCGATCAGGGTTTCGAACAGCGCCTTCGCGCTCGCCTGAACGAAATTCGCACGCTAAAATCGCGTTCGGCATCTAACCCGTGAGGTGATCTCTTGAAGAAAGCAGCGTTGCTTACCGCGAGTTTGCTTTTCTGCCTTCCCGTTATGGCAAAGCGCAAACCGCCGACTCGCCCGCGCATTCTCGGCATTGCGGGCGTCACCATCTATGTTTCCGATATCCCCGCGGCTCGAAGGTTCTATCGCCAGCTCATCGACCCGCTGCACACCTGCGACTACTGCGAAAACACGCCGGACCAGTTTCTATTTCTTCCCAGCGGGCAGCGCATCACTCTCAAGAAATTGCCCAGCCCCGCGCCCTCCGATCTCATCGCCGACATTTCTTTCCTTACCGACGATCTCGAGGCTTTCAAGCGATACCTGGACTTCAAGAAAGTCGATTTTGATCAAGTAAAGCAAAAACACACCGGCGATCTCGTCCGTCTTCTCCTCCAGGATCCCGAAGGCCATCACATTTCAATCACCGACTCCTACAATTTGGCCAACTCCGAAGAATTGAACAAAGGCCTGCCGCCCCCGAATCCTTCCAATCCGGTTCGCATCATCCATGCAGGTTTCGTCGTCAACTATCGCGACGCCACCGATCGCTTCTACAAAGATCTTCTCGGCTTCCGCCCCTACTGGCACGGCGGTATGAAGGACGACGGCGTAGACAATTGGGTCGCCATGCAAGTTCCCGATGGCACCGACTGGGTCGAATACATGCTCCGCATCCCTGCCGACGCCGATAAGCACACGCTCGGCGTGATGAACCACATCTCTCTCGGCGTTCCCGACATCCACGTTATCCAGCAGGAAATCATCAAAGCAGGCGTGAAACCCGGCGAAGAACCTAAAATCGGCCGCGACGGCAAATGGCAACTTAATCTTTATGACGCCGATCTCACCCGCGTCGAATTCATGGAATTCAAACCCGTCGAAAAACCTTGCTGCTCCGATTTCACCGGCCCGCAACCAGGACCATCCTCCACCTCGGGGGCCGTCAGCCAGCCGTGATGCATCTTCGTCTCCCAGGCCGGCTCCTTCGTATTATGCGATGGGGGCCTGCGCTATTTTTCCTGGCGTTTTTCTCTTTTCCCCAGCAAGCTCGCGCGCAGGATCTTGATAAGCCTCTCCAAAATATCGATGACGAAATCACCGCCTTCAGCTTCGCTCCCGATGGCCGCGTCGTCTATTCCGTTCGCCGCACCATCAAAACCAAGAAGTACGATCTGCAGCACGACGATATTTGGCTCATGGAAACCAACGGCAAACGCCGCCGCCTTCTCCAAGGAGAAAAGTTCAACCGCGGCACTCTTCCGTTTTCCTACGCCGTCGATGCGTTCAGTTGGTCTCCCAACGGCCGCCAGATTCTCGCCCAGCTTTTCACCACCAGCGTCATCGACCAAGCCGGCCACACGCAGGACTCCATTCAAACTCTCGCCATCGAAGACAGCGGCAAGGAAATCCGTTTTGGCAAAGGGGAAAACACGATTGAAAACTGCTACGAGGCCAGTTGGCTGCAGGACAACGCGACCATCATCTATCTGACCGAAGCTGTGAAGCCGCGCATCCTTTTTTCTTTTCGCTATTTTAATATTGCGACGGGTCCCGCTGGCCCCGCATTCGAAGGCCGCACTTTTGCTGATACCTCACGTATTCCCGGAACCAATTCCGCTATCGCCGTCGAACGCGATCCCGCGCTGAGCGCTCCTCCGCGCCTCCAGCGCCTCGAACTTCTCGCGCAGGACGCCACGGAAGTCGCCACGCTCGATGGCTACGCCGGCGGCCTTTCCGTTTCGCCCAGCGGTACAAAAGTGGCCTACTTCATCGATCGCGAAGTTCTCGAAGTGCGCGACCTTGCCGCCCCCGATCATTTTGTGCGTCTTCGGGTCGGCCTCGGCGTTTTTCACTGGGCGCCAGACGAAACTCGCATCCTCCTGAAACGTGCCATCGAACGAAAATCCGCCGACATCGTGTGGATCGCCATTCCGCCGCTTCCCGCACAGCAACCTGGAAAAGAGATTCCCATCCTCGAACCCACTCCACAGCCCATTCTCCGCGACATCACTTTCCGCGAGTTCGCTATCTCTCCCGACGGCCGCTTTCTCGGCGTCGTCCTCCCCGGCAAGCGCAACCTGGAAATCTTCCCTCTCTCCAGGTAGGCTCGCGGCACTGCGCGTCCGCCCCATCCGGCAACAGCACTCTCATCGCGCCGCCAACTGCCCTTTCCCCGCGCGCTTCGACAGAATCTCCGCCAGCGCCGCCAGGCACTTGTCATTTTCTTCCGCCGTTCCCACCGAGACGCGAATCGCTTCCGGAAATCCCATCCATCCCAGCGGGCGCACGATCACTCCCAAATGAAGCAGTTCCTCGCAAATCGCTTTTGCTTCCGGCCCCACGTCCATAAAAATAAAATTCGTCTCGCTGGGCACCGGCCGCAACCCCAGCTTGGTCAATCCTTCGCTCAACCGTTTCCGCTCTTTGGCGTTCGTCTCGATGCAGCGCGTAACGTGCTCCCGGTCATCCAGCGCCGCAAGCGCCGCCGCCTGCGCCACTCCCGACGTGTTGAAGGGCGTCCGCAGCTTGTTCATCGCCGCGAGCAGCTCCGGCCGGCCCAGCGCAAATCCGATGCGTATCCCCGCCAGCCCGTATACTTTCGAAAATGTCCTCAAGATCAGAAGATTTTTGCGCGCGCGGTAAATCTCTTCCGAACGCCGCCGGTCCAAGCTCGGCGCGTAATGTATGTACGCCTCATCCAGCACCACCAGCACGCCATCCGGCACGCTTTCGAGAAACTCCGCGAGTTCCTCCATACGAAACGCAGTTCCGGTGGGATTGTTCGGATTCGCCAGATAAATCACGCCGGTTTTTGGCGTGATGACTTTCGCGATGGCTTTCAAATCAAACGCAAAGTTCTTCTGCGGCACGAGCACCAACTCCGCCCCGCTCGCCCGAATCGCCACCGAAAACGGCGCATAGCTTCCAAACGATGTCAGCCCCTGCAAACCGGGCCGCAAAAGCACACGCGACGCGAGATCAATAATCTCGCTCGAACCAAGACCCACAAAAATCTCTTCGGTCGCCACTCCTGTTCGCGCAGAGAGCGCCTCGCGCAACAGATGCGTGCCGCCATCCGGATAGCGGTGAGCGTTTTCGAGCGCCTTTTTCGCCGCTTCCACCGCGCGCGGCGAAGGCCCCAGCGGATTCTCGTTAGAGGCCAGCTTGACCGCATAAATCTTCAGCTCGCGTTCGACTTCTTCGATCGGCCGCCCCGGCACATACACGGGCAGCCCTCGAATATAATCCGGTATCAACTCTTCAATCGTCCGCGTCATTCGTGTCCGTTCTTCTCTGCGTCTTTCTGAGTGTCCTTCTGTGCGTTCTTTTCGGGTTCTTTCTCTGCGTTTTTCTCGGTGTCCTTCTCTGCGTGTTCTCTGTGCGCTCTGCGTCTCTGCGTTATCTTTTTCTTCTTTCGATCCTTCGTTTATTCTCGCACCCGGAAACGTTCGTTTTTCCACCCCGCAAATTCGCCGTGCCCGACCAGCCACCCGCTCGTCGCACTTCCTTTACTTCCTTTACTTCCTTTACTTCCTTTACTTCCCTTACTTCATTTCGCCGCCATCATTCTCCGCAACTGCTCGATCTCCGTTCGCCGCAATTGCCGATACTTTCCCGGCTCGACATCCAAGACCAGCGGCCCCAATTGCACGCGCCGGATTTTCTCCACGTGATGTCCCACCTTCTCAAACATCCGCCGAATCTGCCGGTTTCGTCCCTCGATCAAAATCACCTCGTACCACGGGTTCGCGCCATCTTCCGTCAGCCGTATCCTCGCCGGAGATGTTTGCACTTTGCGCCCGTCTTCCAGCTCAATCGCAATCCCCGCGCGCAATCTCTCGATGCTCTGCTCGTCCGGCTTCCCGCTTACTTTCACTAAATACGTTTTCGGCACATGCGAGCCGGCTTTCATCATTTTCTGCGCCAGCGCGCCATCATTCGTCATCAAGAGCAAACCTTCGCTGGCGTAATCCAGCCGTCCAACGGGATAAACTCGCCCAACGCGCTTTTCGATCAAATCCATCACCGTCGGGCGTCCTTCGGGATCGCTCACCGTCGTGACATAACCCTTCGGCTTGTTCAGAAGAAAATAGACCAACTGCTCCTGCTTCCCGATGCGCTTGCCATCCACGCATATAACATCGTGCTCCGCATCAGCCTTGGTGCCTTGCTCTCGTACGACCTCGCCGTTCAGCGTGACGCGTCCGGCTGCAATAATCTCTTCCGCTTTGCGCCGCGACGCAATTCCGCACGCGGCCATAATTTTTTGCAATCGTTCCTGCATGTCAGTTGCGGCTATTTGTGGAGGCTCGCTTTTCCCTATGCGATCTCAGCGCGCTCTGCGTCTCGGCGTTAGTTCTTTCTTTCGTTGTGCTCTTGAAGCTGGCGCGCAGGCCCGCGACCTCTTTTTCTGGCAGCAATCGATAGCGCCCTCGCGGCAAACCTTCCACCGTCAGACTTCCCAATCCAATGCGCATCAGCTTTTCGACAGGATGCATGTCCTTCATCAACGCGCGCCGCAGCTCTTCTTTTTTCGAGTCCCGCATGCGCACTTCGTACCAGAAATTCGCCGCGCGCCCGCGCGTGGCGTCCGGCTGCCGCACCGTTTTCATCCGCAATCCCACTTCTTTTCCAATGCGGTCCAAATCCGCCAGCGTCAGCATGCCTTTGACTTTGACGTGGTATACCTGCTCGATTTGCGCCCAGTTCTTCAACATCTCCGCCGACAAATCGCCGTCATTCGTCAGAAATACCAGTCCCGACGCGGCATATTCCAGATTCCCCACCGGAAACACGCGCTCCGGCAATCCGCGCAGCAAATTCCGCAGCGTTTTCCGTCCTTCGGGATCGGCCATTGCCGAAACCACTTCCGGCGGTTTGTGCAGCGCCAAATAAATTTTTCTCTGCTCCGCGGTTCCGACGGTGCGCCCCGCCGCTTCGATCTTGTCTTTCGACGCGTCGGCCTTCGTCCCCAGTTCGCGGACGACAACGCCGTTCACGCGCACTTGTCCGCTCAAGATCAATTGCTCAGCGTGCCTCCGCGAAGCAATCCCCGCGCGTCCGATGATTTTCTGCAATCGTTCCTGCATATCGTGTTGGCGTGTGCGCCGGTGTTGTGATGTAGGGGCACGATATATCGTGCTCCTACCTGCTGTCCTCTACTCTCCGGCGGCGGTGGATTTGACGACCGGCGGTGGCGGATCTTCATCCAGTTGGCCCGAGGGCATTCCTTCGTCCGTGGCGAGAGCTTCGTGTTCGCGAAACGCTTCCGCTTCTGCGAGTTCTTCTTGCACATGCGCGACGGCGTCGGTTACGGTGTCGTGCGAGTGCTCTTCGGCGGTGCCCTGGGCAGCGGGACTCTCGATTTGCGCTCCGCCTTCGTTCGACGCTGCCCATTGCTCGCTCGAGGATTCCCCCGGCGCGAGGCCCTCATCGCTTCCCAGAGCTTCTCGCGCGAGCGCCTCGAATTCTTTCAGGCTCGGCAGTTCCTCCAAATCGCTCAGGCCGAACCGCATCAAGAATTCTTTCGATGTCTTGTACAGAATCGGCCGGCCAATCACTTCTTTCCTGCCTGCGGTTGTGATCAAGCGCTTGTCGAGCAGCGTGCTAATGACCCCGGAAGTGTTCACGCCGCGAATTTCGGAAATTTCGGGCGAGGTGACTGGCTGTTTGTAAGCAATCACGGCAAGCGTTTCGAGCGCGGGCATGGTCAGGCGCAGAGGCGGCCGTAAACTCTTGATGAATCGCCGCACGACATCGTGCTGCTGCGGCTTGGTGTAGAGTTTGTAGCCGCCGGCCACGGCGCGAATTTCGATGCCGCGCTCTTCGGTCGCGTAGCTGGCTACCAGCTCGTCGAGCGACGATTGCACGACAAGCTTTTCTTCGCTGAGTGCTTTCGCCAGTTGCTCGATGGTCGCCGGCTCATCCGCCGCATAAATAATTGCTTCCAAAGATGCTTTTCGTTCTTCGTTTGTCATAAGCAAGCCCCTGTCGAGCTTAATGAAGTAAAGGAGGTAGAGGAAGTAAAGGAGGTAGAGGAAAAAACCGTTTCGCACTGGCACATTGGCCGTCTCCGCAGTCTCAAATCACGCGGCTCCTCATCCTTTACCTCATTAACTTCCTCTATTTCCTTTACCTCCTTGTTATTTATATTCTTCATCGATCTGCTTCAGGCCGCCTTGCTCATCGAAAATCACGTCGAAGGCTTTGCCTTTCTTGATGACGATTTCTCCGAACTGCTTTTCTTGCGCCAAGCCTACGGCTTGCAGTTTCACCATTTCGAGGACAGCGAGAAACGCGACAATCATGGCGTGGCGCGACGGGCAAGCATCAAAAAACTGAATCAAATTCACCATACTGTCTGCGCTCGCGAGAATTTGGGCGCGTAAAGCCGCGATCATCTGCGCGACTGTGAATTCTTCGTGTTGCAATTCGATGCGGGAGACTTCCTTGCGGCGCTCGAGAACCTGCTGGAAGACTTTCACCAAATCGACGAGCGAAACGACCAGTTCGCCTTCGGTCCCTTCGTCGTTGTAGAGCGACTTGTCCGGCTTCGACCAAACGTTTTCTTCGATTTGTTGCTTCTGGTAGAGAAGCTGGGCGGCGTTCTTGAATTTTTCGTGCTCGACGAGGCGCTGGACCAATTCGGCGCGCGGGTCGGTATCCAGGCCTTCTTCCGCGGCGAGCGGATCGGGCGGCAAAAGCATTTTCGATTTGATGTAGATCAGCGTCGCGGCCATATAAATGAAATCGGCGGAGACGTCGACGTTCAGCTCTTCGAGTTTGTGCAGGTATTCGAGATATTGCGCGGTGATCAGCGAAATCTGGATGTCGTGGATATTCATTTCCTGCTTCTTGATCAAATCAAGCAGCAAGTCGAGCGGGCCCTCATACAAGGGGATGTGCACCTTGTAAGCCGTATCTCCCGTCAATTTGTTTCCCGGCGTCGCCATTCTGTCTTCTCTTCTCTGTGCCCTCTGTGGCCTCTGTGTTAAAACCGGCGTTCAGATTTATCCCGGCCCCAGCGAATTAGCGCCGATTTCTTGGCGTTTGTCTTTCCAATGAAAAACCGCTTCGCGCACGCGTTCCATGGTTTTCTTGGCTTCGACGCGGGCTTTCTTCGAGCCTTCGTGAATCAACTCCACTACGCCCTTGGGATCGTTCTCCCATTTCACACGGCGGTCGCGGACTGGCGTAATCCACTTGATCAAATTCTCGGCCATGGCGGCTTTGCACTCGATGCAACCGATACCAGCCGTGGTGCAGCCTTGGCGGACCCAATCGAGCCGGCCTGGCTCGCCTGCTGAGAACAGTTTATGCCAGTCGTAGACGGGACACACGTCCGGATTTCCTGGGTCGGTGCGGCGCTTGCGCGCCGGGTCGGTGACCATCACTTTCGTTTTCTTGCGGATGTCGTCGTCCGTCTCGCTCAACGTAATCGCGTTGCCATAACTCTTCGACATCTTGCGGCCATCGAGGCCCGGAATCCTCGGCGTCTTCGTCAGCATCACATCCGGCTCGCTCAAAACATCGATACACTTGAAGTATCTGGCGTGTGGCCCAGCCTCTTGAAGGAAATTTCTGACGCCCATCTCCAAGACGCGTTTTCTAAGGGCGCTTTTAACCCCAGTACTAGCTCTAACAGGCTCTGAGGAAGCATCTACGATGTCCCTTAGTGTTCCCACGACTCCAAACTTCTCAAGAACCCCCGCATAGTCACCGATGTTGGCCGACAAGAACAGCGCGGGATTTATGTCAAAACCAAAGAAGAAGACAAAGCGCCGAACGATTTCGCGGCTTAGTTCGACGTGGGAGACTTGATCTTCGCCTACGGGGACGAAGAGGGGGGTGCCCTCTTGGCTGTAGATGACGATGTCGGCGGTTTGCAGGCAGGGGTAGCCTAGGAAGCCGTAATTGTGGAGGTCCTTGTCTTTGACCTGCTCGAGGGCTTCTTTGTAGGTGGGGACGCGCTCCAGCCAGCTTAGGGGGGTGACCATGGAGAGGAGCAGGTGAAGCTCGGAGTGTTCGGGCACCAAGGACTGTTGGAAGATTACGGACTTGGCGGGATCGAGACCAGCGGCCAGGTAGTCGGTCATGATTTCGATGGTGTTTTGGGCTACGGCGGAGGTGTCGGCGTAGTCGCTGGTGAGGGCGTGCCAATCGGCTATGAAGTAGAAGCAGTCGTATTCCGGCTGAGGAAGTGGCGAGTGGCGAGTGGCGAGTGGCGAGTCCGGAGTTGGCGGGTTCGCGGGTGCCCCGGGCACTGCGGCGTTTTGCAGGTGGACCCAGTTTTCTAGCGCGCCGAAATAATGGCCGATGTGGAGCTTGCCGGTGGGGCGCATGCCGCTGACGACACGCTTCTTGGCTTGGAGTGACGGAGCTTCGGTCCCGGTTTTGGGTTCAGGCGCGTTGGGCAAGGGCTTCCCCTCCCCCCGGTTTTTTTGTAAGTGCTGCATCTAAAGGAGTTAAGTTTTTGCTAAGTCCTTTAGATACAGCGTTTACGGATGGCTTGTAAGTGTTGCATCTAAAAGAGTTAGATGGGGCTGGAATTGGGCGAGGTGAGGTTTGATTTTGGGTTGGGTCGGCGGCTTGCCGTGATGTCGTGTCTTTCAACTTGTGTGATAGTAGCATAGGAGTTAACAGATGTCAAGGGGAAATTCGAGAGGTGAGCGGGAGCCAGTCAGGTTTAGAGAGCGCGCGATCAATTGGACTTCCCCAAGAGTTCCCTGGCGATGATGGTGCGCTGGATCTCGCTGGTGCCCTCGTAAATGGTGATGACGCGGGCGTCGCGGTACATGCGCTCGACGTCCGTTTCGCGGGAGTAGCCGACGCTGCCGTGAATTTGGACGGCTTTGGCTACCACGCGGTTGACCATTTCGCTGGCATAGAGCTTGGCTTTGGAGGCGGCGGCGCCGAGCTTGCCGGGGTGGGTATCCTTAAGCCAGGCAGCATGATAGACCAAGCCGCGGGCGGCTTCGAGCTCGGTTTGCATGTCGGCGAGCATCCATTGGATGGCTTGGAACTCGGCGATGTTTTTGCCGAAGGCGCGGCGCTGTTTGGCGTAGTTGACGGAGGCGTTCAGGGCGCCCTGGGCCAGGCCGACGGCCAGCGCGGCAATGCCGATGCGGCCGCCGTCGAGGGCGCTGAGGGCGATTTTCAGGCCTTGGCCTTCTTCGCCGAGGCGGTTTTCGCGGGGGACTTCGCAGTCGTTGAGCAAGATTTCGACGGCTGGGGAGCTGCGCTGGCCCATTTTGTCTTCGTGGCGGCCGACTTTGAGGCCGGGGAAGCTCGGCTCGACGAGGAAGGCGGTGATGCCTTTGCCGCCGGCTTCGGGATCGGTCTTGGCGAAGACGATGAAGAGGCCGGCGACGCTGCCGTTCGAGACCCAGGTCTTTGTGCCGTTCAGGCGATAAATGTCGCCGCTTGGCGTGCCTAGCGGCGCACCAGCCCAGGCTGCGCCTGCCGCAGGTGCGAGGCTTGGCGGCGGAGACGATCTTGTTCCCAGCCCGGAGCCGACTTTTTGCATGGGAACTGCGCGGGCTTGGATTCCTGCAGCGTCAGAGCCGGCACCCGGCTCCGTGAGGCAAAACGCGCCCAGAATTTCTCCCGTGGCGAGACGGCGCAGATATTTGTCTTTTTGTGCTGGCGTGCCGAATTTCAGGAGCGGGACTTGCACGGCGGAATTTGTTACGCCGAGGGAGGTGGCCATGCCGGCGTCGACGGACGCTACTTCTTCGAGCATGAGGACGTAGGAAAGCGTGTCGAGGCCCGGGCCGCCCCATTCTTCGGGAGTCATCATGCCGCAGCAGCCGAGTTCGGCGAGTTTCTTGATTTCTTCGGCGGGAAAACGTTCTTCGCGGTCTCGCTGCTTCACGGTGGGGCGGACTTCCGCGTCCATGAATTGGCGGACGGTATCGCGGATGAGTTTTTGGTGGTCGCTGAGAGAAAAATCCATCGTGTCGTTGTACGCGGGGTACGGATGATGCTAGCACACGATGACTCTCCTAACGTAGTGCTAGATCCTCACCCAGAATGCGACGTTTTTTGAAGAAGGCGTCTGGTCCATGGTGTCGCGTAAACGATTCCAAGAGCAAACACGAAAGACATAATCACAATCTCTGTAACAGACCTTGGGCGTCCAAGGAAATGTGTCCAACGAAACATGAGAAATCCCGTTATAACGTAAGTGGCAAAAAGTAATGCGAACCACTGTGGTTTAGACTCAAGTTTGAATCTTGAAGTTAGCGGCGATATTGAGGTGCGTTCCATGGGTTCCTCGCAGGCCCCTTTATTGCTTCGCGCGCCAGACGCGGATAGCTCGCGTCATCGGTGGGAATAGGAACGCGAACCATGCGCCCATAAACAAGGAGTACCAAAAGCTGCCACTCACTGTATGAGTACCCAAAATATGGGTCCAGTGCTCGAGGACTAAATCCGTCAAAAAGAAAAGGGCAAAGAAAATCAGGAAAAAGAGCGCGGTCCATCTCCAGTAGTCTCGCGTGAAGATCCTGCTTGCCGATATCTTTCCGACCAGATCCATGAGATTCGCTCAAACTTACAGCTTGAAGAGTTCGCGGAGGCGTTTGGCTTGGACGCGGCTTACGGGGACTTCGGTGGTTTTCTTGTCATCCATTTTTAGGATGAAGGTGGAGTTGAACCAGGGGACGACTTCCTTGACGTGGTGGAGATTTACGAGAAACGAGCGGTGGGCGCGCCAGAAGGAGTCGGAATCGATGGTGGCGTTGAGTTCTTCGAGGGTGCGATAGTTGGAGGAACCTTCGACATCGCGCGTGACGACCCAGATGCCACCGCCGTCCACGGTGGCGAAGATTATGTCCTGGCCGCTGACCAGCAGCAGGCGCTGGCCGGCTTTCACGAGAACTTTCACGTGCTGAGGTGCAGTTTTCTTTTCGCCGAGCTGACTGACGAGCTGTTCGAGGCGGTCGGTCGCCGAGGTTTGCGTGTCGAGCATTTTGCGGGCGCGCTGGATGGCCTTGGCGATGCGGGCTTTGTCAAACGGCTTCAGGACATAGTCGACGGCGTTCACGTCGAAGGCCTGCACGGCGTACTGATCGAAAGCCGTGGCGAAAACAACGTGGGGCATTTTCATTTTGCGCTCGACGAGCTTTTTTAGGACGCCGAAGCCGTCGAGGCCGGGCATTTGCACGTCGAGGAAGACGAGATCGGGGGAATGCTCTTTGATGAGGGAGACGGCTTCGACGCCGTTTTTTCCCTGGCCGATCAAATTGACTTCGGGAAAGGCGCGGAGCAGGAAGGCGAGTTCTTCCCGGGCGGGTTTTTCGTCGTCCACGATGATGGTGTTGATGGGCATAATTTGAAGAAGGCGAAAAGCCTGCGTAAAGACATCAGATTCCGGGCTGAAGCTTGGCGCTACGGCTCTTTTGCGCGATGACCGGTCTAAAGACCGGCCACTACAGTGTATGATAACGGCGGAGAAAACGTACGAACTATGCCGCCAAAAGCGCCCAGCCGGACTACCGCCAAAATCCTAAAGAGCAAAGTCATTTATAAGGGGCCGGTGTTCGGGATACGCCGGGATGACATCATCGAGCCGAGCGGGCTGAGAGTGACGAGGGAAGTCATCACGCACCCTGGTTCGGTGGTGGTTTTGCCGGTTTTCGCGGACGGACGGATTTTGATGATCCGGCAGTATCGCCACGCCACGCGGCAATTCCTCTGGGAGCTGGTGGCCGGGCGGATCGATCACGGAGAAAATCCGAGAAAAGCCGCGGCCCGCGAACTGATTGAAGAAACGGGTTATCGCGCGAAGCGATTCCATGTTTTCCTGGACATTTTTCCCACGCCGGGTTTTCTCGAGGAAAGGATGTACATTCTTCTTGCGGAAGATCTGACCGCGGGTGTGGCCGAACCCGAGGAAGATGAACGCATTACGGCAAAAGCGTTCACGCACGGGGAAATCGAGCAGATGATCCGGCGAAATAAGATTCGCGACGCAAAATCCGTCGCGGGAATCCTCTATTACCTGCGGTTTTTGGTTCGTTCCTGAGTCCCCGGAGAAGTGGAAGCGATCCACGAGCGGGGCGATTTCGCAACAAATGATTCACTGCCTGAAACAAAAAATGCAAACCCTGTGTTCACTAGGAGTTGCAGAAAAGCCGCTATCCGGCCGGGCGATGCGTTGGCGCTCTCCAGCATTGAAACGATTTTATATGGAGGAAATTGTTCGTTTTTCGCAGCGAGCAAACGATTGCTCTCTTGACTGAGAGCCTCTTTCTGGTACACTCCGCGCAATTTGTTCGTGTGGCGGCTGATTTCGTCCCGATTTGGCTCGCCACCAGAGGTCCATCCAGGTCTCCATTAGGGAGGAGCATATCGGTGCAAGGAACCGTCAAATGGTTTAATAATTCGAAGGGGTATGGCTTCATCGGGCGCGACGATGGTCCAGATGTCTTTGTTCATTATTCCGCAATCGTGGGGGATGGCTACCGTACTCTGCAGGAAGGGGATACGGTAGAGTTCGAAATTGTCCAGGGACCGAAAGGACCCCAGGCAGCGAACGTGGCAAAGCCAACCTAATCGACATAAACCAAGGAATCATTCGACCGGCAGAGAGCGCCCCTCTGCCGGTTTTTTTTTGAGGAAGTGGTTAGTGGATAGTGGTTGGTGAGTAGGAAAAAGCGGAGCGACGAGGTAAAGGAAGTAGATGAGGTAAATGAGGTCAAGGAGGTAAAGGAACGGAGGCGGATCGCGTTGTGGCCGGCGTTTATTTCGATTCGCGACAGAAATCACGGCGGGCTAGGGAGCGGCTAGGCGTGGGATTAGGAGATGGAAGAAGGCTTCGGAATCGGAGTGGAGGCAGACTTGGGCGTTGGGAGGGCCGGGTTCGCGACGCGTAAAACCTTTGTTATCGACGACGATGTGCATGGGCTCGACGGGGCAGATTTGGGGATTGAGGATGTAGACGATGGTCATGGGATCGAAGAGGGTGGGCGTTGGCTGGCCCCATTCGTGGTAGAGGAGAGTTAAAGCGTCGGTGAGCGGGGTGGCTTGGCGGAAGAGAAAGGCGCGTTTGATTTCGTCAAATTTTAGTTGGGTCGAGTCGAGGGGCATGACGTAAAGGGGGACGCCGGAGAGGAAGAGTTTTTGGGCGGCGGGAATGTCGTTGATGATGTTCCATTCGGCGCTCGGAGGCGGTGGAGGAGAGGACCAGGGATCGCCGTAGCCGCGCTCGATGGAGCCGCCCATCATCACCACGCGTTTAAGTTTGAGGAAAGTTTGCGGGTCTTTGTCGATGAGTGCGCCGACGTTCATCAGAGGGCCGATGGCGATTAATGTGATTTGGCCGGGATAGCGGCGGATTTGATCGAGGATGAAGTCGACGGAGTTTGGGTGAGAGGATTTGGCGAAATGGCCGCCTTCGCCGTAGCGGCGCTGGGTCATGGGATTGGTGGTGTGGGTCGGAGTACCGGCGAGGACAGGGATATCGGAGCGGCCGGCTTCGCCGAGGATGCGGTCGAGGATTTTGGCGCGAGCTTCGGTGTCGCCGAAGGTGGTGGAGATGCCGAGTATTTGGAGCTCGGGGCTTTTGAGGGCCAGGGCAACGGCGAAAGCGTCGTCAATGTCGTCGCCGATGTCGGTGTCGATTATGACTTTCTGGGGCGTGGATGAAACTGGCGCGGGCTTCTGCGTTTGCGCCGAAGTTACTGGGCTAACGAGGACTGAGAGTAGAACTGCTACAACCAAACAGCGCACTCTGGCCTCCTGGCGTCAATCTGGGCGGAGCGGCCCACGACGCTGGCACTTTCGGGATCGCTTTCCGGGAGAGAGTCTATCGCAGAGGGGGTGCCGGGAATGCTTGATTTTGGAGGATCCAGGGTCTGCGCTTTCGGAGGTGCTCCGGCCCGGTCGCAGTTCAGTTTCCGACTAGCAGACCCATCTGGTCTAAGGATGCACTGGGATTCGCTTCGCCGCTCGGATTCATGTATGCAATTCCAGCCTCACTTATTAGGATGCAGTCGAGCAACCACAGTCCCTCTAGTGTCGATCTGAAACCATTCTCCCCCGGCGAAGACATGATATTCGCAGTTGTGGGGAGCAGTACATTTGCTCTTGCAGCCTTTACAGACTGTTGCAAGCCCTTTTTCAAAATTCAGAGCACCATCGTAAACCGGCGAAATCACAACCTGCCCTCTACGATTAGCAAAGCCGTATTTCCCATTTCTCACAATCCGAACGAGTCCGTCGTGGAACCAGTCAGCGCCGTTGTCCATCACAGGCACACCCGTGATAACAGCTCTTCCTTCGCGGTTGACATACATCCAGCCCTCTCTGGCGGATAGCAACGGGGCCAGACCATGCGAATCGAAAAGCAATAACTTCAGAACTTTTTGTGAGACAAAGAGTTTTCCATCCGCCGCCTGACGGATGCATTCGGGAACCTGGCCACGCTCAAAGTCGAATAGGCAAGCCGTAGCTGGGCCATCAAGTGTGGGGAAGGCAGATTGGTCGTCCGGACTCGGAGGTTCCTGTTGTGGTGTCTGGCCATTCGTGCCAGTCGGGCTATGCACTAGTACTGTGAGCGCAACGACAAGGACGAAGAAACCGGGGAGTGAACGACTGAACGGCATCGCTCCTTATCATACAACCTCCCGAGGAAGGTTGGCTCAACTGCTGATCAACCCCTGACCGGACAATGATCCGCCGCGCAGAGCTTCCGACTGTGTTCTTCCCTACGTTCTAGCTTTATAATCGCTGGCATGGACAACAAACAGATTGCACGGATATTGCGGGAGACGGCGCAGCTCTTGGAAATTGATGGAGCGATTATTGGGCGCTACCGGAGTTATGAGAAGGCGGCGGAGCTGATCGATGGGTTGCCGGAATCGATCGAGCAGCTTGTTGCGCAGCCGGAGAAGCTGGAAGAGTTGCCGGGGATTGGCGAGCGGATGGTGGAGCATTTGCAGGAGATTGTGAAGACCGGCGATTATTCGCTGCGGAAGAAGCTGCTGAAGAAATATCCGGCGACAATTTTGGATTTGCTGCAACTGCAATCTTTGGGGCCGAAGAAGGTGGCGTTTCTTTGGTCGAACTTCAAGGCGGGGACGGTTGCGGATGTGGAGAAAATCGCGAAGGAAGGAAAACTGCGCGATTTGCCGGGATTTGGCGAGAAGAGCGAACAGAACATTTTGAAAGCGATCGAAGTGTTCAAGAAATCGACGGGACGATTCCACATCAATACAGCGGAAGAGGCGGCTACGGCGATCATCGCGCACATCATGAAGGCAGGAAAAGCGGTGGAGAGCGTGACGCCGGCGGGGTCGCTACGGCGCGGCAAAGAAACGGTAGGAGATTTGGATTTGCTATTGACGCTGGGCGCGGGACATACCTCGCAGAAGAATGTGGACGCGTTGGCGAAACATATTTTGGAGTATCCGGGGATCGACCAGACTTTGGCGCACGGGGAGAACAAGGTTAGTTTCACGCTGGAGAATGGGCTGCAGGTGGACGTGCGTCTGCTGGAGAAGGAAAGCTTTGGGGCGGCGCTGCTTTATTTTACGGGATCGAAAGAGCACAACGTGGCGCTGCGCGGGCGAGCGAATGATATGGATTTGACGCTGAACGAGTATGCGCTGGCGACGCTGAAGGGCGAAAAGCCCGTCGCGCGGAGGACCGAGGAGGAGATTTACGCCAAGCTGAAACTGGACTACATCCCGCCGGAGCTGCGCGAAAACACGGGAGAAATTGCCGCGGCGGAAGCGCACAAACTGCCGCATTTGATTGAATTGAAAGATATGAAGGGCGATTTGCAGATGCATACGACGGCGAGCGATGGGAAGAACTCCATCGAAGAGATGGCCGAGACGGCGCGAAAGCTGGGGCACCAGTACATCGCAATTACGGACCACTCGAAAGCGGTTACGGTGGCGAATGGGCTGGATGAAAAGCGCATGGCGGCGCACATCAAGAAGATTCATGCGGCGAGCGAGAAGGGGCTGGGGATTCGGGTGCTGGCGGGAGCGGAAGTCGATATTTTGAAGGATGGGTCGCTGGATTACTCGGACGAGTTGCTCGCGGAATTGGATGTGGTGGTGTGCTCGATCCACTCTTATTTCCATTTGGAGCGGGCGGCGATGACGGAACGGATGCTGGCGGCGATCGAGAATCCGTATACGCAGATCATTGCGCACCCGACGGGGCGGCTGCTCCTGCGGCGAGACCCTATTGATTACGACATGGAAAAGATTCTGGCGGCGTGCGCGAAGCATGGCGTGGCGATGGAGTGCAATTCCTACCCTGACCGGCTGGATTTGAAGGATGTTTATTTGCGGATGTGCAAGGACCGCGGCGTAAAGGTCGTGATTTCAACGGATTCCCACAATACAGCGAATCTGTCGCTGATCCGCTATGGCGTGACGATGGCGCGACGAGGCTGGCTCGAGAAGCGCGATGTTATCAATACCCTGCCGACGGAGCAGTTCCTGGCGGCGCTGCGCGCGAAGCCCGGAGGGGCACGTCCAGCACATCCTGGACGCAAGAAGCGCGCAGCACATAATTGAACGGCTTGGTCTGTCATCGTTCCTTCAAGAGAGACGCAATCCAGAATGTCGCCCTCTCGGCACCCGGATAAAATGAAAATAGCGGCTGACAGCTTACAGCCGACGGCTCATAGCCAGAAGACCCGTTCTGGCTTGGAGCCGCGCAGTGAACGGCTATTTCAGGGCAGAGGCGCAAAGGTCTCGAACTGCCAGTTCGGCCGTGACGTTTGGCGGGGTACGAGCGTCTGTAGAGCGAGGTGGAAGCGGGCTCGGCTCACGGATAAAGGGAACATTTTGAGGCTGGGTGGCGTACCTATGGTGGAAGGCACTTGGAACGCGATACGTGTGAATTATGGAGGCTTCGAGCCATGAAATTCTCTCACAACCGGACTGCTCTTCAGTTGGGGATCGCTTGCGCTGCCCTTTTGGCTGCGGCGGCCCTGGCGCCGCGCGCGAGCGCCCAGGAATGGACCAGGAACTATACGATTTCTGGGCGTGCAAACGTACGTCTCGACACAAATGATGGGAGCGTGAGCGTCACAACGAGCGACGCCAAGACGGTGCAGTTCCATGTGGAGTATCAGGGCTACGAGCTCGACAAGAATCTTCATATCGAGGCGAGCCAGACAGGAGACACGGTCCAACTGACGGCACGGACTACGGGGCATTGGGGCTGGTCCTGGGGCTCGAACTCGAGAAGGCTGCATATTGACGTGCTCATGCCGAAGGAAGCCGATTTGGACGCGCATACGGGAGACGGGTCGGTGGAGGCGAATTCGATCCACGGCAACGTGAGCATTTATACGGGTGACGGGTCGATCCGAGCGAATACGCTGACGGGAACCATTGATCTGCATACGAACGACGGAAGCATTACCGTGGACACGCTGAAGGGCGACCTGCGATTGCACACGGGGGACGGCTCGATTGAGGCGCGCGAGCTGGACGGGAAGCTGGATGCCGACAGCGGTGACGGGCACGTGAAGATTGCGGGACGATTTGACGCGTTGAGCGTCAAGAGCGGGGACGGGAGCGTGGACACGCGCGTACTGCCCGGCTCAAAGATGACGACGAGCTGGAGCGTGCGAACGGGTGATGGCAGCGTGGACCTGGTGCTACCGGCTGACTTCCAAGCGAACATCGATGCCAGCACGGGCGACGGGCATATCAGCGTGGGACTGCCAGTTACGGTCGAGGGAACGTTCAGCAACTCGCAGTTGCATGGAAAGATGAACGGCGGGGGACAGCCGCTGACGATACACACGGGCGACGGTTCGATACGGCTGAGCAAAGCGTAGACCGGCGGAGCGAAAAAGCTGGTTGGGTTCGGGAGAGGAGGATTTCCTTGGATGGAGGTTCCAGTACTATTACTGGTAAAATGTCCTTTCTGAGCGACAGTTGTCCTGTCCCGGCGACACGGATTTGCCGAATTCTTCCGCATCTGAATGAAAAGAAAGTGGTTGGTTTTGGAAGCTGAGTTGCCCTTCTACAACGTGTTTCAGAAGGGAGTATGCCGTGGTTGTGATGATTCTCACTTTTGCGATAGTCGCGCTGGTGGCCATGTCGGTGGCAAGTTCGATTTCCTCTGCGGCGCGGCGGCGCGGTTCCTGATCCTCTTGGATGGCCAGAGTTGGCTCGGCCAGAATTTCGGCATGGGAGGTTGCGCCTTTTCTCCAAGAAAATATTGCGATTGCGCGAATTCGAGTTCCGTGCTTTCGGCGGCGGGCAATTCTGGGGCATAATCAACCGCCGGAGGGCTCCATTTCCACGTGTACAAGTTCCCAGCCCAGAGTAGATCGTTCTCTCCCCCAACCTTACAGTGATTTTTCTTGCTTCCATCCTGGACAGTTTGCGAGGCAGACAGGCGCGCCTTGCGCGATGTTTCGTGCGCCGATGACCTACGCGAGTGGAGGCAAGCAATACCTGGTGAGTGCCGCTGGGGGGCATGAAAAGCTGGGAACGAAGCAGGGCGATTACGTCATCGCGTTCGGGCTACCTTGGAATGCGGAGAGGCGAATGAAGATTCCGAGAGCGGCGCTTATGCAGAGAGGCAGATGACAAAGCCTTCCTTTGAACGCCCCGCGTCACCGACAAACGAGAACTCTTTCTTAGCCAACGGCATGCTGATTGTTGTCGTGATCGCGGTGGGAAAATTCCTTTTTCATTGCTACTTCAACAACCGTTACGGCTATTTCCGCGACGAGTTCGACTACATGGCGTGCGGAAATCATCTGGCATGGGGCTACGTGGATCAGCCGCCCCTGATTCCCTTCTTGATTCGCATTTGCCGCGCGGTGTTGGGAGATTCGCTGCGCAGCATTCGCTTTATTCCGGCGGTGGCTTCGTCGGCACTGGTGGTCTTGACGGCGATGATCGCGCGGGAATTCGGAGGACGGCGATTCGCGCTTGTGCTATCGGCTGTGGCGATTTTGATCGCGCCAATCTATTTGTCGGACGGCAGTTTGCTGACAACGAATTGCCTGGAACCGATCCTGTGGATGGGCTGCGCCTATTTCGCGATTCTGGCGATCAAGCGAAACGAGCCGCGCTATTGGCTGTGGTTCGGAGTGGTGGCGGGGATCGGGCTGGAGGAGAAGTACTCGATCGCGGTTTTCGGTTTTGGGATGGTGATTGGGCTGCTGCTGACGGAGCAGCGACGGGTCTTTGCCAATAAATGGATCTGGCTGGGCGGAGCGGCGGCCTTTTTGATTTTTCTACCGAACTTGATTTGGAACATTCAGAATCATTTTCCGTTCGTCCAATTGATGCACAACATCAAGGCCGACGGCCGCGATGTGCAGTTATCCGCAGTTCAATACTTCACGCAAGATGTGCTGCTGCTGCACCCGTTTGCGGCGCCGATTTGGATCACGGGACTTTGCGCGCTGCTCTTCTCTGCCCGTTTGAAGGCGTATCGCGCGCTGGGCTGGTGTTTTCTGGTGGCGTTCACGGTGTTTGTCGCGTTGAAGGGGAAGAATTATTATCTCGCGCCAATTTACCCGATGCTGCTGGCCGCTGGATCGGTGGTGATCGAGAGCGCGATCGAAATGTCGCGGCAAAGATGGTTGAAACCGGTCACGCTGATCGCGCTGCTAGCCGGCGGGGCGTTGCTGGCACCGCTGGTGGTTCCGGTTCTGCCCATCGAGGAATTCGTGGAATATCTGCACAAGCTGCCGATCAAGGTCCCTGCCAGCGAACATAGCCATTTGCGCGCGGCGCTACCGCAGCACTACGCCGATCAATTTGGGTGGACGGAAATTGTCGCGGAAACCGCGAAGGCATATTACCAAATACGGCCGACGGACCGGCCGGGCTGCGGGATTTTTGCGCAGGATTATGGACAGGCAGGCGCGATCGATTTTTTTGGACCGCGCTATGGTTTGCCACCTGCCCTGAGCGGGCACCAAAGTTACTGGCTGTGGGGCCCGCGCGGATATACGGGCAATTGCCTGATCGTGCTCGACGACAATCCGGAGCGGCTGCATGAATTGTTCAAGAGCGTGGAATTTGTGGGAACCTCCGCCGACAATCCCTATGCGTTGGAGCGGGAAATTCCGGTTTATATTTGCCGGGGCGCGAAGTTTGGCACCTTAGAAAAAGTGTGGGCGCAGCTCAAGAAGTGGCGCTGAGGATGCGGTTTGCGTTGAATTGGCGGCTCGCGGAAGATAAACTGCGCGCATCATGAAACGTTTACAATTTGCTTTTGCACTCACGGTCTTAACAATTCTTGCCGCGCCTGCCGGGCGCGCGCAACAGCCCAAATCTCTCTTTTACATGACGCGCGAGCCGAGATCGGTTCGATCGTTTCTGGCACACGCGGACAAAATCGACATCCTGGTTCCGACCTGGTATGGCGTGGACGCGGACGGGCTTGTTTCGGGGGGGCCGAATCCGCTGGTACTCGAAACGGCCCGAGAAAAGCACGTTCCGGTGATGCCTATCGTGGCCAACGGCGACTTTGCGCAGGAAGAATTTCACAAGCTGTTGAAGAACTCCGTTGCTAAACAAAATATGATCGCGCAGCTCATTCGCGACTGCAAAGAAAATGGCTACGTGGGCTTTCAATTCGATTTCGAAGACGTGCACTGGACGGACCGCGACGCGCTTTCGGATCTGGTTCGCGAAACGGCGGAGGCTTTTCACAAGGAGGGTTTGCAACTGACGATCGCGACGGTGCCGAACGCTCCGGGCCAGCCGGGCGAAGGGGGCTTTTCGGCGTGGATTTATGAAAACTGGCGGGGCGCTTACGACCTCAAAGCGCTTGCGCAATCGGCCGATCTCATCTGCTTGATGACGTACGATCAGCATACACGGTGGACCGCACCCGGGCCGGTAGCGGGCTGGGGGTGGACGACGGAAAATTTGGAGTACGCGCTCAAGTTTGTTCCCGCGCAAAAACTTTCGCTTGGAATTCCTCTTTACGGCTATCACTGGTTCGCGGGCACGCCCATCAAGGCGGAAGACAAATCCGGCGACAAGCCCAACCCTTCGGCGGACTCCATTGGCGCGGAAGAGGCCACGGACTTAGCAAAAGATTACGGCGGGCACATTGAATGGGATCCGACGGACCGTACGGCGTGGTTTTATATTTACCGAGCGGACATGCGGGAGTGGGTCTTTTTCACCGATGCGCATACTTTCCGAGAACGCTATGTTCTGGCGAAGGAACGCGGCCTTCAGGGGTTTTGCTCTTGGGTGCTGGGCGCGGAAGACCCGGCGATCTGGGATTTGCTGCCTGCGCACAAATGAAGATGGCTGCCGTCGGCAAACCGGAGTGATCGGCTCTAACGCCAAAACGCGCACTCGATTCGAACCGCTTCTCGAAAATGCCTAGCGGCAAAACGCACTCGCGGGGCCTCATGCTGATAGCGGCCTTCAAACTCTTGAAAGGCGCGGCTCTGCTTGCCTTGGGAATCGGAGCTTTGAGATTGCTCCACAAGGATGACGCGATGGTGGTGGACAGTTGGATCAACGCGTTTCGTGCCGATCCGCACAACCGCTACCTGCACTGGCTGCTCGCGAAATTGCCGATGGTAGATGACCGAAGGTTGAAGGAACTGAGCGCCGGTACATTTATTTATTCCGCGATCTTTCTGACCGAGGGCACGGGGCTGGCGTTTCAGAAGCGCTGGGCGGAATATTTCACCAGCATCACAACCGCTTCGTTTCTGCCGCTGGAGGTGTACGAGATATTCCGGCACGCGACGATCGCGAAAGAAGTCGCGCTGGCCATCAATATCGTCGTGCTCGTGTATCTGGTGCGGGAGTTACGGCGGTATCCGAAGACGTAGCGCCGTGAATGATTGGAAAGGCGATTTGCTCTCGAAATTATAATGCGCGACCCGCGGCGGCGCCGGAAGCCCAGGCCCACTGGAAATTGAAGCCGCCCAAGTGGCCGGTAACATCGACCACCTCGCCGATGAAAAAAAGACCGCGCACTTTGCGGCTCTCCATGGTTTTGCTGGAGAGTTCCTCGGTGTCGACGCCGCCCGCAGTGACTTCGGCCTTCTCGTAGCCCTCCGTACCGGCGGGCACGAAAGCCCATTCGTGCACTTGCCGTTCGAACGTTTTGAGGGCCTGGTTGGTCCAGGATTTTGGCGCGTGCAGTTCAAGCCAGCGATCCGCGAAGCGTTTAGGCAAAATGCCGAGAAAGGCGGTGCGAGCGGCAGCAAGATTTCTCGCTTTGGCTTCGCGTATCGATGCGGTGACCTCACGGTCCGGAGCTAGATCAATCACTAGAGGCTTGTCTTTTTCCCAGTACGAGGAAATTTGCAGCATAGCCGGGCCGCTGAGGCCGCGATGGGTGAAAAGCATTTGTTCGCGGAACGATTGATGATCCGTCGAGGCAATCACTAGCGCTGAAACTCCAGCCAGTTCGCCGTAAAGATTTTGTTCCTTTTTCGAAAACAGAAGCGGGACAAGCGCCGGTCGTGTCTCTACAGTTTTCAATCCGAACTGGCGCGCTAGATCGTAACCAAATGATGTGGCCCCCATTTTGGGGATGGAAAGGCCGCCTGTGGCGGCGACGACCGCCGAAGCTCGAAACTCGCCGAGATTGGTTGACACCGCGAACTCAGAAGAGCGCCGGACTTCCTGGATTCTGGCGTTCAGAAATATTTCAACACCGGCGTCACGGCTTTCAGCTTCCAGCATTTTCGTGATGTCCTGGGCGGAGCGGTCGCAGAAGAGTTGTCCCAAAGTTTTCTCGTGATAGGGAATGTGATGCTTCTCGACAAGGGCGATAAAGTCCGACGGAGTGTAGCGGGCGAGCGCGGATTTCGCGAAGTGTTCGTTGGCACTGAGAAAGTTTTCCGCGCGGCAGTGGATGTTCGTGAAATTGCAACGGCCGCCGCCGGAGATAAGGATTTTCTTTCCGATGCGATCGGCAAGTTCCAGAATGGCGACGCGGCGTCCGCGTTTGCCGGCCTCGATTGCGCAGAGAAGTCCCGCAGCGCCGGCACCGAAAATGAGAGCATCGAAATTGTGCGTTTGCGTCAAAGGAACCAAGCTTTCGGCGAGCCTCGCGGTTCGAAACTGTCCCTGGCTTCGCACCTCAGGGTAAACTAAGAGCAGGAGAAGACCGAACCATTTGGCTCCGATCATCAGCGCCCAGGGACTATCCAAGCGATACGGGGCAGCTCCGCTCTTCAAGAATATATCGTTCACTGTGTCCGAAGGCGACCGCATCGGCGTGATTGGCCCGAATGGATCGGGAAAATCGACGCTGCTAGAGATGCTGTGCGGAATAACGAAGCCCGATACCGGGGACGTGGCGATTCGCAAAGGCACCCGGCTGAGTTACGTGAAGCAAATCTCGGAATTTACGGCGGGCGTCAGCGTGCGAGACGTGATTGAAAACGCGCTGGAGCGAGCATCCGTGCCGCGATCGGAAAGGGCGGGGCGATCCGCAGAGACGCTTGGCCGCGCGGGCTTTGTGGAATTGGAGACACTCGCAGCAACGCTCTCGGGCGGCTGGCGAAAACGCCTGGCCATTGCCGAAGCGCTGGTACAGAACCCGGACATTCTGCTGCTGGACGAACCGACCAATCATTTGGACCTCGAGGGAATTGAGTGGCTCGAAGGGCTCTTGCAAAGAGCGAATTTCGCGAGCGTGGTGGTGAGCCACGACCGGTATTTTCTGGAAAACATGACCAGCGAGATGGTCGAGATAGACCGCGCGTACGCGGACGGGGCGCTGCGAGTGAAAGGAAACTACAGCACATTTCTCGAGGCCAAGGAAGAACATCTGCACGCACAGCGAAACCGGCAGGAAGCACTTGAGAATCGTGTGCACACAGAAATCGAATGGCTCCGGCGCGGCCCCAAAGCGCGAGCCACCAAGGCCAAGGCCCGCATTGACAAGGCGCATAAGATGATCGGCGAGCTTGCCGAAATGAAAGCGCGCAGCAGCACGGGCACGGCACAAATCGATTTTTCCGCGAGTAACCGGCAGACCAAACAACTGATTGAGCTTGCGGGAGTGTCATGCGAGATCGGAGGCCGCGCGCTCTTCGAGAATCTCAGTTTCAGCGTGACCTCGGGGATGCGCGTTGGACTTGTGGGGCCAAACGGGAGCGGCAAGACGACGCTGCTGCGGTTATTGCGCGGCGACCTCGAACCGCGCGGGGGCAGGATCCGCAAGGCTGAGCCTTTGCGCATGGTGTACTTCGATCAGAACCGCGAACTGGACCCGGATTTGCTGTTGCGGCGTGCTCTCGCGCCGGACAGCGACGCGGTAATCTATCAGGAGCGCGTGATCCACGTGGCCGCGTGGGCCGCACGATTTCTTTTTACCGGCGAGGATTTGAACCGCCGTGTGGGAAAACTCTCCGGGGGCGAACGTGCTCGCGTCCTGATTGCACAGCTCATGTTGCAGCCGGCGGACGTACTGCTGCTGGACGAACCGACAAACGACCTGGACATTCCGACGCTGGAGATTTTGGAGGAGAGCCTGCTCGAATTTCGAGGCGCGCTGGTGCTCGTGACGCACGATCGCTACATGCTCGACCGCGTTTCCACGGTTGTCCTTGGATTCGATGGCTTGGGCGGAATTGGGCGCTTCGCGGATTATTCACAATGGGAAGCTTGGGAGGAATCGCAACAAAAAGAGCAACTTAAATCCAGGGAAACCGTCGCAACGCCGCGGATTGGCAAGGATACGGGATCGCCGGTCCTGGCGAAAAAGAAGCTGTCGTACAAAGAGGCCCTCGAACTGGAGGCAATGGAGCTACGCATCGCGGAGTCGGAACAGGAACTTCGCGACCGGCAAGCAGCGCTCCAGGATACGGCCATCCTGAGCGATGGGCCGCGGCTACACGCCGCTTCCCTGCTCCTCGACGAGGCGAGAAAAGAAGTCGACAGGCTCTATGCAAGATGGGCAGAACTCGAACACAAGAAGGGCTAAACCGTCGGCCATTTGCAGATAG
Source organism: uncultured Acidobacteriota bacterium (assembly GCA_963715795.1). Lineage (GTDB taxonomy): Bacteria > Acidobacteriota > Terriglobia > Acidiferrales > UBA7541 > Acidiferrum. The sequence continues at coordinate 1,397,828 of OY970275.1, forward strand.
GGAATCCTTCCTCTTGAACTGGCGCCGTTCGGGTCGGGCACGGCTACAATAAGGTTGTGGAGAAGAAGATTTTTTGGCTTACGTTTAGCGGACTCGGACTGGTGGCGGATTTAGCGCTGCCCTTCTGGTGGGCCGTGTTCGCGACGATCCCCATAGTCTATGCGAGTTGGTGGGTGGCTTACCGGAGCGGCTGGTTCTAGGCTGCTGCCAGGATTAGCCGACTGTTGCGCAGCTCGCGCGGCTTTCCCGACTGCCTGTACATTAAGCGACGAGATAGGGGCACCTCGCCGCGAGTTGGACCGCAGTTGACCGATCCAGTGGCGTCGTCATTAGCTCGACAGGATGGGCCCACTTGGGTAAACACTTCGCAACACTCTCCGATTAAACTTTTTGTTCAGTCAGCCGATTGATATACTTGTGTTCCCCTTTGTAATTCCGAACTGTGCCACCCCTCCCCTTGGTGCATGGAACCATGTATGAAAATAGCCAGCTCAGACCGGCGTCTGTCTCGTCGACTTGCCCCCGCCGATCTGATGCTCCGGAACCAAGTTGGTAGCGGAAGTCATCGACGCGTGCAGGCTTTTGAGCGGAGATGACGGCCGGCTGGCTGGAGAAAAGGAGTGAGATGCAAAGACGAGCTCTGATTGTAGACGATGAACTGGCCACATGCGAATTGATCCAAAAAGTGTTGTACGCCGCAGGCGTGGAGGCGCTCACGCTGACACATAGCGGGCAAGCGACCACTTTTCTCGAGGAAGGCAAGTTCGACATGGTCTTTTTCGACCTGCACATGGGCTCTCCGGACGGCATCGAGCTTTCCCGGGAAATGCGCAGAGCCGGCTCAAACCGTACCACGCCTATCATCCTCCTCAGCGACGACCAGCGCCCCAGCGCAATGTCCCAGGGATTCGCGGCGGGTGCCAGCTTCTTTCTTTATAAGCCCGTCGACAAAGAGCGGCTGTTGAAGCTCATCCGGGCGACGCAAGGACGAATGGACCACGAGAGGCGCCAAACGCGCCGAGTTCCATTTGAGTCCAAGGTGCGGTTGAAGTTTGGATTTGAGGAGATTTTGTGTGAAACGGTTGACGTCAGCCTCAACGGTATCCTTGTAAGAGCGCCACGCATGATTCCCCAAGGTACACTCGTCTATGTAAGCGTGGACCTCTCGCAACAAATGAAGCCGCTTGTGGGGGCAGGCTTCGTGGTGCGGATTCTGGCCGGGAATCAGATGGGGATTCATCTCGACCAGCTTCCGGTGGAAGAGAGCGAGAGACTGCAAGAATTCCTTCTACCGATGATTCCCCCCGACTGATGGGGTCCGTCGGGATCGAACTGCACGCAGTTTCCGGTAAACTCACCGTTGCGATTTGCAAATCCTCGTCTCTTCGCTCATCATTACTGGTTTGTTCGGGCTGCGGCGGAGCATCTGCGGCAGCCTATCTTGCATTCACATCCCGTTGCTCGAGGAGTTGCATGGAAAAGCCCGCGAAGATTGCGCCGCCCAAAGGAAAACTGGGAATTCTCACGCCTGGCATGGGCGCGGTCAGCACCACTTTCATGTCCGGAGTCGAACTGGTTCGCAAGGGTAAGGCGCAGCCGATCGGCTCGCTTACGCAGCTCGGAACCATCCGGCTCGGCAAACGCACGGAAGGGCGTTCCCCGCTGATCAAGAAATTCGTGCCGCTCGAGGACCTCGACGACCTCGTTTTCGGCGGTTGGGACATTTTCCGCGACAACGCCTACGAATCCGCTGCAAACGCCGGGGTTCTGAACCCGCAGGATCTCGAGAAGGTGAAGACTTTTCTCTCGGACATCAAGCCGATGAAAGCCGTCTTTGACCCGGAATACGTGAAGAAACTCGACGGACCGAACGTTAAGAAAGCCAAGAACAAGTACGAGTTGGCGCTGAAAATCAAGGAAGACATCGAGAATTTTCGAAAGACGAAGCGCGTTTCGCGGATTGTCACGTGTTGGTGCGGTTCGACGGAAGTGTTTGTGCGTCCGGAAGAGGCGCACTCGACGCCCGAGAAATTTGTGGAAGCCATGAAGTCGAATCATCCCGCGATCGCTCCTTCGATGCTCTACGCCTGGGCTTCCGTGACCAGCGGCGTTCCTTTTGCCAATGGCGCGCCGAACCTCACCGTGGATATACCCGCCATTCAGCAGCTTGCGTTGGAGCACGGCGTTCCGATTTGCGGCAAGGATTTCAAGACCGGGCAGACGCTGATGAAGACCATCCTGGCGCCCGGCTTCAAGGCGCGCATGATCGGGCTGAACGGCTGGTTCTCGACAAACATCCTAGGGAACCGCGACGGCGAAGTGCTGGAAGACCCCGGCTCCTTCAAAACAAAAGAGGAATCCAAGCTCAGCGTGCTTGAATACATTCTTCAGCCGCAGCTTTACCCGATGCTCTACGGAAAGATGCATCACAAGGTGCGCATCAACTACTATCCGCCGCGCGGGGACAACAAAGAGGGCTGGGACAACATCGATATTTTCGGCTGGCTCGGCTACCCCATGCAAATCAAGGTGGATTTCCTCTGCCGCGACTCGATCCTCGCCGCGCCTATCGTTTTGGATCTCGTGCTTTTCCTGGACCTGGCGCAACGCGCTGGGATGAAGGGCATCCAGGAATGGCTCAGCTTCTATTTTAAGTCGCCTATGACGGCTCCCGGCCTATATCCCGAGCACGATCTCTTTATCCAGTCGATGAAGCTAAAAAATACTCTGCGCTGGATGATGGGAGAGGATTTGATCACGCATCTGGGGCAGGAGTATTACGACTAGGGGATTTTGAGCGGCGAGCGGACAAATTGGCTCGCGCGGCATTCATTTTTTCGATAGGGCGAAATGATTTTTCGATTTGACGCTTGCAAGACCGCCGCGATACCCTACGGGCCGATGGCTGGAGCCGGCATACCCCACACTTCATCGCCACACCCTAATTCAACTTATTTCGAGGAGATTCATGTCGAACGAACTGCGTAATTTCCTAGCTCTTTCCTATGACGAACTCGAAGAGCTGAACCTCAAGGCCAAAGAGCAGCGCAAGAACCGAGTCGCCCCGCACAAAGTACAGGAAGACCGGATCAAGTACCTGACGGACGAGAAGCGCATTAAGGCGGTCACGGTGCTGTTCAGCGACCTTGAAGGCCGCTTGCACATGCTGGATTATGACAAAAAATTTCTGATCAAGAGCTGGGACAACCTGACGTTTGACGGCTCGTCGATTCGGGGTTTCACGGCGCAGCGCGAAAGCGACCTTCGCCTGGCCATGGATTGGGGCGCGTTCTACTGGGGACCCTCCGACGTGCTCGGCTCCGGAAAGGTGCTGGTGTTTGGCGAAGTGATCGATAAGGACGGCTCGCCGTATAGCGCGGACATCCGCGGCGTGCTGAAAGGATATGCGGGCGACCTGCACAAAAAGCAGGGCTACACGCTCAATGCGGCGAACGAGATCGAGGGCTTTCTCTTCAAAGGAGAAAATGCGGAGCGGCATTACCACGAAACCGCGAAATTCGAGTACGTCAATACAGGAGGCTACTATCATTCCCTTCCCGGCGACCCACTCCGCACGTTCATCGACACGACGGCCGAAGTGCAGCGCGCCATGGGTTTTCAGAACGAGAAGGATCATCCCGAGGTAGCCCCGTCACAATTCGAAATCAATTACGGCTATGGCGAGGTGGTGCAAGCCGCGGATCAGATCCAGCTTTACAAATTGATTTGTCGCCAGGTGGCGACGAACATGGGTTTCACAGCTTGCTTTTTGCCTAAGCCTGTCGTCGGCGTCAACGGCAACGGCATGCACACCAACGTTTCCATCAGCGAGAATGGCAAGAATCTTTTTTGGGATCCCAAGGGCGAAGAAAAACTCAGCAAAATGGGATGGGCCTTCGTGGACCGCATCCTTACGCATGGCAACGACAACTGTTTGCTGCTGAACGCCAGCGTCAACGCTTACCGCCGCCTGGACCCGCACTTCGAAGCACCGAATCAGATTAAAGCATCGCCGGTAGACCGCGGCTCGATGATCCGCATCCCCATCGGAAACGAGAAGAGCATGCGCGTCGAAGTTCGCTCGGTGGCGCCTGACGCTAACCCTTATCTCGTGATGTATTCGATTTTTAAAACGGGCATCGACGGAGAGACCGCCAAGATCAAAAACCTGCGGCAAGCGCAGCGCTATTTGCCGGACAATATTTATACGGCGCTTGAGGATTTCAAGAAATCAGAGTGGACAACGAAGATGCTTGGCGCCGACGTGAAAGGCCGGTACGCGGATTTGAAGCAGGCTTCGGCGGACCGGTGTTCGCGCCTGTTGGGGACCTTCGTGAAGGTGCCCGAGGTCCAATATCACCACGAAGTGTACAACCAGTTCCTCTGGAATATGTTCTAGAGGGCTCGGGCAAAAGCAAGAACAGCATCGCAAGCGATCAATGAATGAAGTTTCGACCGGTGGTTGAGCGTACCGCTTGGGTAGGAGCTGCTGCGTTCGCTTGTTCTTGACATTCCCGTAAATGAGGATTCATCGCCCCGCGATTCCGTTTGTGATAACTTATCGCAACACGTAAGTTCCCTTGGCATACACAGACGGAGGAAAACAATATGGCCAGTCCCGGCTTTGCCTTTGCGAACCCGCAGCCTTCTCCCGACGATTTTGACGAGTTCGACCCGCAGGACGTTTACGCCGACTCAAATGTCGTGGCTACGCAAGTTATCGAAGCTATTCCCGCGCCGTGGAAACCGTCACCGGTGATGGGGCTCAGCGACGTTCTAAGCGCTGGCAGCATCCAGGCCATCCAAAAGGCGGGACAAATTGTATTTCATTCCGTGGGCGATACGGGCGGAGTTAAGGAACCTTCGCACCAATTCGCAGTCGCAGATGCCATGGCTGCCGAGACCAGCGCAAAGACTCTCAACACCGGACGCCCGGCCTTTTTCTACCATCTCGGAGACGTGGTTTATTACTTCGGGCAAGAGCGCTATTATTACGACCAGTTCTACGATCCATATCGAAGCTACGACGGCCCCATTTTCGCCATCCCCGGAAATCATGATGGGGTGCTCTTCAAGAGCGATCCGGTCGCCTATTCTCTGGCTCCTTTCTACGAGAACTTTTGCTCGAAAGCTCCGGTAAACGATCCCTCGGCAAAAGGTTTTGCGCGAACGACAATGACGCAGCCGGGCGTCTATTTCACTCTGAATGCGCCGTTCCTGAAGATCATTGGGCTCTATTCGAATACCGGAGAAACCACGGGAGTCATCAGCGACAATGTGACAGGCGCTGCGCAATTGCAATTCTTGCAGAACCAATTGACGGCGGCTGCCGCGCAGCGGGCACAGAAAGGCGCCGCCCCTTTTGCGCTGATCTTCGCCGTGCACCATCCGCCCTTTACGATCAGCAAATCTCATTTCCCGAGCCCGGACATGCTCGCGCAGATCGATCAAGCTTGTTCCACCGCGAATATTTGGCCTGACCTTGTGCTTTCCGGCCATGCCCATCTCTACGAGCGCTACACGCGCACCATGAAAGCGGACGGCCGGGAGATCCCTTACGTGGTGGCCGGAAACGGCGGCTATCTGAAGCTGAGCGACCTGCGCAAGGGGAAAAATGGCGTCAATCCCCAACCGGGCATTGCCGGTAACGATGGCAAGGGCAACGCGCTCACGCTCGACGTCTATAACAACACGATGTACGGGTTTCTGCGGTTGACCGTGGATGACAGCACGATTCTCTGCGAATCGGTGGGAGTCAACGAAGCAACCGACAAGACCTCGAATATGGACGCCTTCACCGTGAGCCTGGCGAAGCACGTCGTAGACAGCAAAGGAGCTGCGGCCGCCAGCCGAACGCGTGAGGGAGATATCATCCGGCCCAAGCCGCCGAAAAAAAAGAAAAAGCTGTAAAACAGCCCGGCGGCTGGCGGCGAACAAATCACGCGCCTTCCGCTAGGGTCGTCCTCGCGGCGACGGCATCCAGCACGCGGCTCGAGAAAACGAGCGCTGCCCCGGCGTTCATGGCCACCGCGACGCCTAATGCTTCGGAAATCTCTTCTTTTGTGGCGCCGGCTTTGAGCGCCGCCTCCGAGTGAAAAACGATGCAGCCATCGCAACGCGTCGTGACCGCCACAGCCAGCGAAATAAGCTGGCGTGTTTTCTCGCCAAGCTTGCTGGTCTTCGCGTTGGCGGCGCTCAGGGCCTGATAGCCGCGAACGGTGTCTGGGCTCAGTTTTGCCAAGTCCCCGATGCGGGTGCCCAGCTCTTTGTAGTACTCATTCCAGTCAATCATCATCGGCGTGTCTCCTCGGTCTCGTCATGCACTTCCGCGATCCGTGCTTGGGCCAGTATACAGGGGATGGCGTTCCGAAATGGGGCAATACCAGTTCAACGGAATGACCCGCACGCGATACGCTTGCTCATTTCGGAGTTCGTGCTCGTTATGGTATGTTTTCTGGTTCGTTTGAGAAGCTCATCGATCAACGAACTTCGCGATACGTAGCGGTCTATTTCAACAGGAAGCGCTCAAAATCCAGGGAGGATTCCCACCCATGAAGAGTTCGTACAACGGCCAGGCTATTCCTGTTGGCGGCCAGGCAATCGGCTATAGCGGCGGCGAATTGCAAGTGCCAAACACGCCGATCATTCCGTTCATTGAAGGGGATGGAACGGGCCGCGACATTTGGAAGGCCTCGCGGCGTGTTTTTGATGCCGCCGTCGAACACGCCTACGGGGGGAAACGCAGCGTGGCGTGGTTCGAAGTGTTTGCCGGCGAAAAGGCCTTTAATACGTTTAAGGAATGGCTGCCGAACGAGACTGTCGATGCCATTCGCGATTTTCGTGTGGCCATCAAAGGCCCCTTGACAACGCCGGTCGGCGGCGGCATCCGTTCGCTGAACGTGGCGTTGCGGCAGATTTTGGACTTGTATTCCTGCGAACGCCCGGTGCGGTATTTCGCGGGAGTTCCCTCCCCCGTCAAGCATCCCGAGAAGATGGACGTGGTGATTTTCCGGGAGAACACCGAAGACGTGTACATCGGAATCGAGTGGAAATCCGGGACACCAGAGGTGAAAAAGCTGCTCGAGTTTCTGAACCACGAAATGTTGAAGGACGGAAAGAAACAGATTCGCTGGGATTCCGGCGTGGGCATTAAGCCGATTTCGCCGACGGGGACGAAGCGGCTGGTCCGGCGCGCCATTAAGTATGCCCTGCTGCATGGCAGGAAAAGCGTGACGCTGGTACACAAAGGAAATATTCAGAAATTCACCGAGGGCGCGTTTCGGGATTGGGGTTATGACCTGGCGCGCGAGGAATTCCGTGCGGAGACGGTCACCGAGCGCGAGAGCTGGATCCTGGACAATCTCGACAAGAACCCGGGGCTGAGCATGGAGAAGAACGCTGCGATGATCGAACCCGGGCTGGAGCAGGCGACCGGAGCGTTCGTGAAAGCCGTGTGCGATGAAGTGAAGCAGACGCTTGATTCCATCGGCGCGTCGCACGGCAAGGGGCAGTGGAAGAAGAAATTAATGATTAACGACCGCATCGCGGATTCTGTGTTTCAGCAGGTGCTTCTGCGCGCGGACGAGTACAGTGTTCTGGCAACGCCGAATCTCAACGGCGACTATCTTTCGGATGCATGCGCGGCGCAGGTCGGTGGTCTCGGTATGGCGCCGGGGTCGAATATCGGGGATGGCTTCGGCGTGTTTGAGGCTACGCACGGAACGGCGCCCAAATATGCGGACAAAGATGTAATCAATCCCAGTTCGGTGATGCTCTCCGGCGCGATGATGTTCGAATTTCTCGGCTGGAAAGAGGCGGCGCAGCTCATCGAAGATGGCATTGCACGAACGATTCAGCAGAAGCGCGTGACGTACGACCTCGAGCGGCTGATGCCGGGCGCGACAAAAGTTGGCACGGCGGCGTTTGCGACGGCGATCATTGAAAATATGCAAGGAACTGCAGTTATGAGGTAAATGAAGCAGAAGAAGTAAAGGAGGTAAAGGAAAAGAGGCGGACCCAATTGTGGAAAAAGGGTCGGCTCGTTTTGGCGAGCATTTTTCATCCTTTACTTCATCTACTTCCTTTACTTCCTTAACTTCGTTTTAATTCGGAGAGGACGCTAACGGATGAGCAGAAAAAAGGTGACAGTTGTGGGCGGCGGCTTTGTGGGATCGACGACGGCACAGCGAATTGTGGACCTGGAGCTGGCCGACGTGGTACTGACGGATATTCTGGATGGGCCGCCGGCGGGCAAGGCGCTCGACATGCTGGAATCAGGGCCGATTACGGGGACGGACTCGCGCGCGGCAGGCATTTCCACGGCCAGCGGAGACTACAGCGCGACAGCCGGCAGCGACATCGTGGTGATCACGGCGGGATTTCCGCGCAAGCCGGGAATGAGCCGCGACGATTTGCTGAAGGCGAATTATGACGTGGTGAAGGCGGTCGTCGAACAAATCGTCAAGCATTCGCCGAAGTGCATCATCATCGTGGTGACAAATCCGCTGGATGCGATGGCGCAGGCGGCGTTCAAAGTAAGCGGCTTTCCCAAGAGCCGCGTGCTCGGGATGGCGGGGGTGCTGGACTCGGCCCGAATGAGCGCGTTCGTGGCCGCGGAATGCAAAGTGAGCGTCGAGAACGTGCACTCGTTCGTCCTCGGCGGCCACGGCGACGATATGGTGCCGCTGCCGCGGTATTCCACTGTCGCGGGAATTCCCCTTCCCGATTTGCTGCCGAAAGAGCGCATCGACGCCATTGTGGAGCGCACACGCAAGGGCGGCGCGGAAATCGTCAACCTCTTGAAGACCGGCTCGGCATACTACGCGCCATCGGCGGCGGCCGTTGAGATGGTGGAAGCCATTCTGAAAGACAAAAAGAAAATTCTGCCCTGCGCGGTTTACCTCGAAGGAGAGTACGGCGTCAAAGGACTCTTCGTCGGCGTGCCCGCAAAACTGGGCGCAGGCGGGGTTGAAGAGATTATCCAGATCAAGCTGACCGCGGAAGAGAACGCGGCGCTGCAGAAGTCATCAGCGTCCGTGCGTGAATTGGTAAACGTCCTCGGGTTGTAGTCGCGGGACGAAGCGAAAAACTCCAGGGGCGCGTGAGGTATTCGGTAGTTCGAACGAATCTCACGCGCCCATCCTTTGTGCTCTGCTCGATTAAATGCCGAAAATCCTTTCGGCACCCACCACCAAACCTAAGGTAAATAGCGCGATCACCACTTCGCCGATCGCGCCAACTGCAAATGGGCGCAGGCCTTGTTTACGCATATCCCGGAAATTGGTGCGGAGGCCGACGCCCGCGAACGTGAGAAGGAATGCCCAGCGCGAAAGATTTGCCAGCTCGCTGACCTGGGCTTTGTCGAAGAACTGGTACGTAGCCAGCACGGAAATCAGCAGAAAACCCAGCACGAACTTGGGGAATTTTTGCCACAAGAACGCAGCTTTGTTTCGCACCGTTTTCGCTTGACCCTGGCTGGCCCAGTAAATCGCATACGCCAACACGACGAACCCGATCATGGCGTTCCGCGTGGACTTCACGAGGATGGCCAATTTGCCCGCCGCATCGGAGTACAACGCGCCGGCCGCAGCGGTCTCCGCCGTGTTATCCACGGCGAGCCCCGCCCAAATACCGTAGGCGCGGTCTCCCAGGTGCAGGGCATGCCCAATCAAAGGAAACGTGAACAAGGCCAGCGCGCCCAGCGCGAGAATTGCGGCAATCGAAAAGGAAGAGTCTTCCTCGTCGGCCTCGATCGCGCCCTGAGCGGCGATGATTGCGCTGACGCCGCAAACCGCCGAGCCGACGGCGAGCAACGAGGTCAGTTTCGGTTTGAGGTGGAAGGCGCGGCCGAGAAACGTCATGAAAGCAATGGCCCCGGTAATTTCGATGGCCACGAGCACCAGGCTGACGCCGCCCAGTTTCAAGATGTCTCCCAGCAAAAAACGCGCGCCGAGCAAAACGATGCCCGCCTTCAGCCAAAATTCATACGTGGCGACGCCGCTGCGAAAGATTTTGGGAACGCCGACCGTGTTGGAAATCACCAACCCCAGGAGGATGGCCCAAAGCACATACTCGATATTCGGAAACACCCAATGATGCGCCTTAGCATATTTCCCTACGTTTTGTTCGAGCAATTTGCCCGCGTACCCGATAGCTGCGAGCAAAAGCATGCCGGGAACTATGCGAAGAAAGCGCAGCGGCGACTGCACTGGCTGTACTTGAGGAATTACGACGGCGTCTGCCATATTTGTTCTCTCTTCTCTCCCTGTTTTGCTTGCCTGTCGCTCTCGATCACCATGGGATGTGTTTGAAGACGCCCACGCGAACCAGCAGCGCTGCGAGCAAAGCCAGCAGCACGGCCCACGCGTCCAGTGACAGCCACGTCTTTTTCACCTGCACAGCGTTTTCTTCTGCGCTCATTTGCTTTTCTCCTGACATTCTTTGGTTTAGCTGATGGAAACTGGCCGCGCGGCGGACTCGCGTTTCTCCCCGCGCCAGAAGGTTTCACCGATCTCGCGCACCTGATGCGAAGCAACCCGTCCGACAATCATCAGCGCCGGAGCCGGCAGCTTTTCCTCGGCCAGAAGCGCGCCCACGCTGCTCCAGCGGACTTGCTGCTGCGGGCTCGATGCGCCGGAAACGATCGCGCAGGGCAAATCGTCGGGAAGTCCAGCGTCGGTAAGCCGGCGTGAAACTTCGGCGTAATCAGGCCCAGGCATATAGAGAACCAGCGTCGTGGCCGGCGTAAGGCAGCCCCAGTCCATTGCATTCGCGTCTGGCCCGCGCGAAAACGTCGCAAACAATACTTGCGAAGCGATCCGCCGATCCGTGAGCGAAATGCCCGCTGCCGCCGCCGCCCCCAGAGCAGACGTCACACCAGGAACCACTTCAAACTCGACCTTCGCCTTGCGGAGAGCTTCGAGCTCTTCTCCCGCTCTGCCAAAGATCGAAGGATCGCCGCCTTTCAAGCGCACCACCACTTCCGCGGCGGCGGAGTAGCTCACCAGAAGCGCATTAATCTCATCTTGCGTCAGCAATTTTTTGCCGCACCGCTTGCCAACGTCGATCACTTTCGCGCTGGCCGAGATTTCCCCCAACACTTCCCGGCTCACCAGAGAGTCGTGCAGCACGATTTTCGCTTCTGAGAGTAGCCGTGCCGCCTTTACCGTGAGCAATTCCGGATCGCCCGGCCCCGCGCCGATAAGATAGACCTTGCCCATCACGCAGCTCCTCGATGTCCTGGCCGCCGCTGCGCTTCGCGAACAAATCGCTCGAACATCGACCGGCTCGCCAGTTCGTGCAGCAGTCTCTTCGTGGTATCCGAACTCGGCCCGTTCGACCGCAACGCTTCACGCGCCGCGCCCAGCCATTCGAGCCACACTTCATACTCCGGTCCGAACTGCGCTTCGAATTCCTGCCGAAGCCGCTGCGCCAGCGAGGGGCTTTTGCCATTCGTCGAAATCGCAATCTGCAGATCGCCCCGTTGAACGACCGCTCCGTAGTAAAAATGGCAGTGCTCGATGTCATCGACGGCATTGCACAAAATGCCTCGCGCTTCCGCTTCGCGAAAGACCGCCTCATTCACGCCCGCCGCCGAGGTCGCCGCGATCGCCAAAAACGCGCCATCTAGATCGGCGGCTTCAAATACTTTTGGCAGCCATTCGATTTTCCCAAAGCGTGCCCACTCGCCAATCTGCGGCGTGATCGATGGGGCAATCAACCGGATGTGTGCGCCAGAGTTCAGCACGCCCGGGATTTTCGCTTCGGCAATGTTCCCGCCGCCAACCAGAACAAGCAGCCGTCCTTCCAGTTTTACAAAAATGGGAAACAAACTCATGCGTCAGCCCTCCACTCCCTGCGGCACGGGTCCGAGGGCCAAATCTCGCTCCACTGGTGCAACCAAACTCCCCGCAAGAATTCCTCGAATGTCTTCATTCGAATGCCGCGCGAGAAACCGCCGCAGATTCTCGCCCCCTTCACGGTTCGCATTGAATCGTTCGAGCAGCCGCTCGATGGCATCGGGAACTTCCGACGCCGCGCAGCGGTAACCCACAGGCCGCGCGATCGCCGCGAATTGCCCGACGCTTCCCCCAACGCAGAAGTAATAGGCATCCACCATCCGTCCATCGACTTTAATTTTCTTTCCCTCGATGCCGATATCGGCGATCCAATGCTGCCCGCAACTGTTCGGGCATCCCGTGATGTTCAGCCGGAGTTGCTCCTGAAAATCGGGAAGCCGCTTCTCGAGTTCGTGCGTCAGCCATTTCGCAAACCCCTTCGTCTCTGTCAGCGCCAGTTTGCAAAACTCAGAGCCTGTGCAGGCCACGGTTCCGCGTGCGAACACCGAGGCCTGCACCGGCAGGGCAGCAACTTCAAGCTCACGGGCCACCGCATCCGCATCCCTTTGCGGCACGTTGACGATCAACAAATTCTGCATCGTGGTGGTTCGCACGTGTCCGTCGGCAAAGCGGTCCGCCAGGTCCGCCGCCGTGCGCAACTGTTGCGGCGTAATTCGCCCCCGCAGCACCGAGGCGCCCACATAAACAAGTCCATCCTGCTTTTGCGCGTGAATCCCCACATGGTCGCGGTGAACATCCGTCGAAACCTCTTCCGGCTCCGCGGGCTCGAGCGCAAACCCAATCCGCCGTTCCAATTCCTCCTGAAAGCTCTCCGCCGTCCATCCTTGCTGCAAGAACAGAAATTTCAACCGCGCCCGCTCCCTGCTCTGCCGCAGCGTCTCGCTTGCGCGAAATATCTCCGTCACGCCTCGCGCCACAGGCACCACTTGTTCCCACCGCACAAAGGCATTCAGCCGCACGGCAATGTGCGGGTCGGTGGAAAGCCCGCCGCCGACTCGCAACGAAAATCCCGTTTCGACCGGCCGCCCGTTCCTTTTCCGCTTTGTGGCTGTGAACGCGACGTCGTTGATCTCCGGATACGAGCACCAGCTTTTGCATCCGGTAATGGAGGTCTTGAATTTTCGCGGCAAATTGTAGAACTCCGCCGCGCCTCCCAGCTCGCGGTCGATCGCCAGAGCCAACGGCGAAGCATCCACAATCTCTTCGGCGTCGAGCCCCGCGACGGGACAGCCGGTGATGTTTCGCGCCACGTCGCCGCACGCACCGGTCGTCGTCAAACTTGCGCTCCAAAGCGTTTCCAACACTTCCGGCAACGATTCCAGCGTCACCCAATGCAACTGGAAATTTTGCCGCACGGTAATATCCGCCACGCCGCGCGCGTGCCGCTCCGCGATCTCCGCGACCGCCCGCACCTGCGCGCTGCGCAACAATCCGTTCGGTATTCGAATCCGCACCATGAAGTACGGCGTAGCCTTCCCTTCTCCGCCCGTGCCGCCGAGAACTCCCGCGCCGTCCCCCTGCGTGTACACGCCCCAAGTCCGGAAATACGTGCTGAACCACCCCGGAGGAATCGAGCCGTACCCCTTGCGGGCAAACTCGCGGATTTCGTCGAAATGTTCCCAGGCGTTCTTTTCCCGTTTCAAACGCTCGGCGCGCTGTGCCTTGTTCTCTTTCGTTTCGCTCATCGGTCCATCGCCTGTCCCTCAGTTGGCCCAAAAAACCTGCTCCAAAAACAAAAAACCCACGTTGCCGGAAACTCTGGCGACGTGGGCTTCGGAACTTTGAGTCCTAAATGAGTTCTAAGTCCGGAAACTCCCCTGGCCAGAGATGGATGTCATGCGACACGCAGCCTTGCGCGCGCAGCAGCAACACATCATCTGGCAAGAAATCATCATCATTTTGCAGACTACCTCGCGGCCCCCGTTAAGTCAAAGGAAGACGCCGCAATACTTTGGATGCGCAAGATTCAAAAAAGTAATGCGCCCTGCGCGGCGCCAACTATTGCTTCTCCGCAGGAGGCTTGGCCCTCGCCGCCGGCGACTTCGCATGGCCCTCGCCCTCCGGCAGAATCAGGACTGTCGTTTTTACGGAATCGAGCAGAGGAAAGTCCCTATCGAGATAAGGCTTTCCATCCTTCTCAATCGTGTCCTGAACAGGCCCATGCCCATCCGGCGCACCCTCACCATAGCCCGAATAGAGCGCGTCCACGACGTCCATCCCTTCGGTAACCTGTCCGAACGCCGCGAATCCCATTCCGTCGAGACGTTTGTTATCGACAAGATTGATAAAAACCTGCGTCGTCCGCGTATTTGGTCCGCCCATCGCATAGGTAACATACCCGCGCAGGTTACCTTGCACCACGGGATCGTCTTTGATCGGCGCGTGGTCCCATGCTGCGTTAACCGGAGGATACGCACTGAGCCCCCATTGCGCGACAAATCCTTTCAGCACACGAAAGAAGCTCGCGTTGTCATAAAAATGGTGTCTGACCAGGTTGTAAAAACGGTCCGCTCCCAGCGGCGCCCATGCACGGGTCACGGTAATTACAAAGTCGCCCTTGGTGGTAACGAACTTCACTTGATAGGTCGCGGGCGCTCTCCGCGTGAGCAGCGCCGGACGAAGCAGCACTCGTTCGTACGGCTGTGTGTGCGACGAAGTGTGGTGCGCCCCCGAGCTTTCCGTCGACGATTTCGCTTCTTGCGCTCGCACCTCGCCATTTGGCGCCGTTGCAAAGAGCAGCATCGCTGCAACCATCATCCATCCACATTTACGCATCGCTCTTCCCTCTCCATGTTGAGTTCAACCGATGGTCTTCAACCGGAGGCTCGCACTCGTTTCGCAGCATCCAGCCCAAGGCTGGCGCGCTCGACCTCCGCCATAAACCTAAGTGTATTCTCTCCGAGAATCTTCTTCACGTCACCTTCGGAATAGCCGAGTTGTAACAATGCTTCCGTGATTTGCGGCAGCTTGCTCGCGTCTTCCATCCCGTAAGGCATGTTCGCGCCGTCGAAGTCCGATCCCAACCCAACATGCTCGATTCCAGCCACTTTCACCGCGTGGTCGATGTGCTCGATGATCTTTGTCCACTCCACTCTCGGCAAATCGCCGCGCGATACATAATCCCTCGTCAGGCTATCGCCCACAATCAACTGCATGCCTTCCCGGTCGCCGCACTGCCTCCGCACCTCCAGCGCGATGGCCTTGTCCCACTCCGGATGTGCCCGCTCCGTATCGCGAAACTCTTGGCTCAAAAAGCCCGCGTGAAAATTCACCTGAATCATGCCGCCCTTCGCCGTGAGCGCTCTCATCAGAACGTCGGAAAGATTCCGCGGCGAATCGCAAATCGCCTGGCAGGATGAGTGCGACGCGAATACAGGCGCCTCGCTGCTCTCCAGTACGTCCGCCAGCGTCTTGTCGCTGACATGCGATACGTCCACCATCATCCCCAGGCGGTTCATCTCACGAATAACATCCCTGCCGAAATCCGTCAGCCCGTTGTGTACCGGCTTGTCCGTCGAAGCGTCCGCCCATTCCACGTTTCCCGTGTGCGTCAGGGTCATGTAACGCGCGCCCAGCGCCGCGTACGTGCGCAGCACGCCGAGGTCGTTCGCAATCATGTGCCCGCCCTCGACTCCCAGTAGCACCGCGATTTTGCCTTTCTGGTGAGCTTTGCGAATTTCCTCGGCTGTCGTGGCCATCGCAAGCTCGCCCGCATGTTTGCGGACCTGCTCCCGCACGCGGTCTATCTGTACGACCGCGCGTTTAACCGCGTCCGCACCCCTCACTTTGCTCGGGACCCAGATCGCGAAAAAGATCGCCCCGACACCGCCTGCCCTCATCCGCGGGATATCGACGCTCCCCAGCGAGCCCCGCGCCCCCAAATCGAAATCGCCATCGAGAAATCGCTGCGTCGTATCCACGTGCGTGTCGATCACCAGCGATGAAAAATGCAGCCGCTTCGCTCGCTGCGACGTGCCCACGCTAGTCTTCGTCCCCGTCATCGGCCCGTCCACACTTTTCCCACACAAAAAACACGACTCGCTAAAAAGGGGTTCGCCTGGTCATGCTGGCCCGCTTCAATGCTTCTTATTGCCCGGCTTGCATCTCTCGGCTGACTCGCTCGTTCGCTTCCATGACGCGCAACAGGTTGCCGCCTAGAATCTTCCGGATGTCGTTGTCGCTATAACCTTTGCGCATCAGTGCTTCCGTGATCTGCGGCAGATGCGTGCAATCCTCCATGCCCTCGGGCATGTCCGCGCCGTCAAAATCCGAGCCCAGACCGACATGATCCGGTCCCACCAGTTTCACCGCGTGATCGATGTGATCGATGATTCTTTCCCAGCTCACGTGGGGCAGTTTCCCTTCCGCAACCGCCTGCTGCTCCATCTCCGCCATCTTCTTTTCAGAGCATTCCTGATCGCTGCCGCAGATTTTCATGATTTGGTCCATCTTGCCCACTACGCCGCCGGACATTTTGTCCTGCGCGTCCTTGTACGCCTGATCGATGAAGCTCTTTTCATAGTTGATTTGGATGACGCCGCCCTTCGCCGCCAGCGCCTTGATCATGTCGTCGGACATGTCGCGCACGTGATTGCAGAGCGCCCGGCAAGAAGAATGCGACGCAATCAGCGGCGCCCGGCTGACTTCCAGCGCATCATAAAAAGTTTTGTCCGAAACATGCGAAATATCCACCATGATTCCCTGGCGGTTCATCTCCCGCACCACTTGCTTGCCGAACTCCGTCAGCCCGTTGTGCTCGGGCTTGGCCGTCGAGGAGTCCGCCCATTCATCGTTGTAAAAGTGAGTAAGCGTCATGTACCGCACGCCCAGATCGCCGAAAATGCGTAGCACGCGGATGTCGTTCCCCATCATATGCCCGCCCTCGACGCCCATTAGCACCGCGATTTTGCCCTGCGCATGCGCCCGGCGCACCTCTTCGGCCGTCCGGCAAAAGGTCAAATCTTTGGAATACCTCAAAACGTTCTGGTGGACCGCGTCAATTTGATCCAGCGCCTTCTCCACCGCCGGCGGTCCCATAATTCGCCCGTCAATCCAGATGGAAAAAAAAATCGCGTTCATTCCTCCTTCTCGCATCCGCGGAATATCGATCGCGCCATCCGGATTGCGCTTCCCGAGATCGTAGTCCTTTGAAAAGAATCGCTGTGTGGTGTCGTCGTGCGTATCCAGCACGATCGAAGAAAAATGCAGCTTTCGTGCGCGGTCGGCGATATCGTCGCCCGTCGCGACCTGAGTCATCAGAAAGCCGGCAGCAAGCAAACAAGCCAACAGCGAAATGCGGACCTGACGCATGTATTCCTCCAGGGGAAAGTGTGCCGCGAGATTCTACCCTATCCGAAGGCGGCAAAGGGCTGGTTTCCAAATTTGGGTTGCAATCCAAGGCCAAAAAATGGCCCGTGTGACAAGCCGTCGCAATCTACGTTAAGACCAGCATCCCAAAGCGCAATCCCACGGCGCTCCCAAATGCGCCATTCGCGGTAAGCACCACAAAAATATCGCGCCCGCCCCCAACAAAAGGATCAGCCGGAGCCTCACTCCAAAAACCCGCTCCGGAGCGCTCCGAAAACCAACGGCGAGAGCCACGCACAGGATCATCGCTGCCGGATAGTAGTAGTAATACAAAATCCCATTCTGCGGCGTCACCGCCCACTGCAGCACATTCGCCGCATATAAAATTGTGACAAACGCTTCCGCCGCTCCAAACGATTTCCTTAGTCTCCAAACGCAAAAAAGAATTGCCAAAAGCCCGCCCCACATCACCACGGGGTTGCCAAGCAAGTACGAAAGCGCTCGCTGTGGCTCGAGTTTCAGTGGCCACGTGTACCAAGCCGAGGTAATCGCAGGGTTGCTGACCACCGCCCGGTGAAAATGCCAGATATAAATGTTCATTTTCACAAGCTCGCGCATCCCAAAGCGCAAATGCATGCTGCGGCAAAGCGGCCAATACGTAAGCGAATAGGCGGCGGCCGGGAAGAACAGCAGCGCCGCCAGCACCCAGCCCATGCCTATCTCGCGTGCGCCGCGCGCATACTGTGCAAGAGATCCTTGTTCGTCCGTGTTCATCTTCTTCGCCAGCCACGGCCACGCAAAGCTCATCAGCAACAGCACGGCGAGCGTATCCACCCCGTTCCATTTGCAAGCCGTCGCCAGCCCCGCTAAAACTCCCGCACTGCAAAGCAAAATCCGCCGTTTCGCCGCGCTCAAGTCCAGCCGCAGCGCCGCCGTATACGCGACCAGACTCCACATCACGAACGCTACCAGCGACGCATCCATCATCGCCACACGCGACATCACAAACGTAAAATTGCTGAAAAACGCCAAAGCCGCTGCGGTCAAAGCCAGCCCCAAATCCCCGAGCAGGATTTGCGTCCACGCAAACACCGCCACGATCGTCAGCGCTCCGCAAATCGCGCTGGGCGCTCTCCATCCCCGCGGATTGTCCCCAAACAACTCGATTCCGCCCGCAATCAGCAATTTCCCCAGGGGCGGCGCCTCGGGATTTGGATTCGTCTGCCCCGACAACAAAGCTCGCGCAGAACTCACGTAATACGCTTCGTCGTAATACATCTGCGGTGGATTACCGATTCCGGCGAGGTAGACAAACAACGAGACAAGACCAAGAAGTAGAGAAATTAAAATAGTATTGCGAAAGCGCCGTGGCGAAAGGTTACTGCTTACTCTTTTCGGCGCGCCTGGCTCCATCGCAAGATTATGACCGCGGCATCCCCGGCATGCGCCCGCGTTCAAGCCAGACTGTGCTCAGGAAGGTAGCAGGATTGCTCCCAGATGGTTTTCCAGCGAAGGCCTCGAGGCGAAAATCAGCCCACAAGCCAGCCCACCAGCGCCTGTTTCCACGCTTGCCGGTTCATTTCCGCTATCGATTCGGTCAAAGGAATCTCTTTCGGGCAAGCTTTTACGCAGTTCTGCGCGTTCGCGCAGTCCTGAATCCCGCCCGGTTCCATCAGCGCGCGAATACGTTCTTTCGCGTGCATCGCGCCCGTCGGGTGCATGTTGAATAGCCGCACTTGGCTGATAATCGCGGCCCCAATGAACTGGCTGCGCTCATTCACCTGCGGACAAACTTCCAGGCAGCTCCCGCACGAGATGCATCGCGACAATGGATACGCCTTCTCTTGCATCTCAGGAGCCATCCGTGGCCCTTCGCCGAGATCATAAGTCCCGTCGATGGGAATCCAGCCTTTCACTCGCTTCAAACTCTCGAACATGAATTGCCGGTCGACCGCCAAATCTCGGATCACCGGAAATTTCGACATCGGCTCCAGCCGAATCGGCTGATCCAGCTTGTCCACCAGCGCCGAACACGCCATACGTGCCTTGCCGTTGATCAGCATGGCGCACGAGCCGCAAACCTCTTCGAGACAATTCGAATCGTAGCTGATCGGCGTCGTCTTTTTCCCTTCGCGCGTCACCGGCGTTTCCGCAATGTCCCGCAAGCAGATAATCACGTTCATGCCGTGCCGCCACGGCAGCGCAAACTCTTCCCAGTACGGCGTCCCCTTCGGACTCACCTGCCGTTTTACGCGAACGATGACTTCTTTGCCGTCTGCCATAAATCCCTCAAAACAATTTCTACAAATCCTTCACCGCGTCCCACCTCACCGAACACTGCTAGCTAAACTTACTTCACAGCGTCATACCGCCTGGCTCTCGGCGGAATCTGCGAAATATCCACCGTCTCATAACTCAGCTGTATTTCCCCATTCACCCATTTGGCCCGCGTCGTCTTCAGCCAATTCGCGTCGTCGCGTTCCGGAAAATCCGGCTTGTAGTGCGCCCCGCGCGATTCGTTCCTCTGCAATGCGCCCAGCGTGATCACCCGCGCAAGCACGAGCATGTTCCCCAACTCTCGCGCGAAATTCAGCGTCTGATTCGACCAGCGCGTCCTATCGCTCAAATTCATCCGTCCGTAGCGCTCCTGAAGTTCCTGAATTTTCGCGTCCGCCGCCTGCAAATCCTTGTTGATCCGCGTCACCGTCACGTGCTCGGTCATCACTTCGCCGAGTTCCCGCCAAATCGCCATCGGGTTTTCCGTACCCTCCGGTGAAATCAGCGCCTGATTCTTCTCCTCCTGCCTTTTCCGTTCGCTTTCGTAGATGTTCGAACTCACCACATCGCACCCGCTCGCCAGATTCCTCGCGTACTTCACCGCCGCTGGCCCCGCTAATCCTCCGCCAAAAATACACGATAGCAGCGAGTTCGCCCCGAGTCGGTTCGCGCCGTGATACTGGTATTCGCATTCCCCCGCCGCAAATATCCCCGGAACATTCGTCGCCTGATCCTCGCCATTCACCCACAATCCGCCCATCGTGTAATGCATTCCCGGAAAAACTTTCATCGGCTCCTTGCGCGGGTCTACGCCCACAAACTTCTCGTAAATCTCCAGAATGCCTTCGAGCTTTCGATCCAGCGTCTCGCGCGGAATATGCGTCACATCCAGATAGACCGCTGCCTGCCCGCGCAGCCCCAGCTTTTCCTTATAGACAATGCGATGGATCGCCCGCGTCGCGATGTCCCGCGGCACCAAATTTCCGTATTTCGGATACCACTCTTCAAGAAAATAGAATCGCTCGCTCTCGGGAATGCTCTGCGCCGGACGCGTCTCCGCCGGATTTCTCGGCACCCACACGCGCCCGCCTTCTCCGCGCGCCGATTCGCTCATCAGCCGCAGCTTGTCCTCTCCAGGAATCGCCGTGGGATGGACCTGAATAAATTCCCCGTTGGCATAATCCACACCCTGCTGAAACAGCGCCGATTGCGCCGACCCCGTGCACACCACCGAGTTCGTCGACCGCCCAAAAATCGCCCCAATCCCGCCGGTACAAAAAATCACCGCGTCCGCCGGATATGTCTTCACTTCCATGGACCGCAGGTCCATGGCGCAAATCCCCCGGCAAACGCCGCCCTCATCGATCACCGCCGACAAGAACGCCTCGCCCTCGTGTTTCTTAACCTGATCTTCCGCTTCGTGCCTCCGCACCTGCTCATCCAGCGCGTACAGCAATTGCTGCCCCGTTGTCGCGCCCGCAAACGCCGTGCGGTGATACAGCGTCCCGCCGAATCTCCTGTAATCCAGCAATCCTTCCGGCGTCCGGTTGAACATCACGCCCATGCGGTCCAGCAAATCGATGATTCCCGGCGCCGCCTCACACATTCGTTTCACCAGCGGCTGGTTCGCCAGAAAATCTCCGCCATAAATCGTGTCGTCAAAATGTTTCCAGGTCGTGTCGCCTTCGCCTTTTTGATTTTTCGCGGCATTGATCCCGCCCTGCGCGCAAACCGAGTGCGATCTCTTCACCGGCACAATCGAAAACAATTCCACCGGCACGCCCGCCTCCGCGACGCGAATCGTCGCCATCAGGCCGGCCAGGCCGCCGCCCACCACAATGATTTTCGGCTGTCTCATTTCAAATAGAAGTCAAACGGGTGCCAATTCAACCAAAAACTCAGCACGATCAATACTCCGACCACGCTGAACGTAAATCCCACCGCCGCCCCGAGTGCTCCCGCGGCGCGTTGCGCCTTCACCGTCGCCGCCAGTCCCCATTTACACAAAAAATTCCAAATCCCCACTCCCAGATGAAACGACGAAGCCACCACGCCCACGAACATGAACGTCAGCGCGTACGGATTCTGCACCAACTCCTCCACGTCCGCGTACGTTGACCTCCCGTGCGTCAGCCACCGCTCCGTATACAAGTGCCATCCGATATACGCAAACGCAATCAGCCCCGTATACCTCTGCGCGGTATACAGCCAATTCCCCACCCACGGATACGCGGACAAATTGCTCTTACCGCGCAGCCAAATATAAATCCCATATCCTCCGTGGTAGAGCAGCGGCAAAAAAATGAACAGCCATTCCACCGCCAGCCGGAACGGAATCGTCTGCAGCTCCGCCGATTTTGCGTCGTACTGCTGCACGCCCACCAGCGCATAGCTGTTCGACCAGAAATGTTCCGCCAGGAATGCTCCAACGGGGATAATGCCGGTCAACGAATGCAGTTTGCGAAGAAAATACTCGGTTTCAGGCTGGGTCGCCGTTGCGGACATGCCCTCTCCGCCGCATGAATTGCTGAAGGGCGCTGAAGTCTCGCGGCTCAGTCAGTATAGGCACATGAAAACACTGTTGCAAGCCGCCCTATTCCCCTCCCTATTCCACTCTCGGACACGTCCCTCCTGAAAACTCGTTGCGCCCTCCGCCCTTTCTCGCTTAAATAAAGTTACGACGGATGCTACCCGCCTGGCCTCTCCCGCCTGGCAGCCTCCCCGTATCCAACTGATCTTCCATGACGACCAGCCACAGCCTCGCTTCCGAACTGGAACGCATCGCCAGCGCCATCGAATCGGACGCCACAGCTTCGTCCCAAGTTTCCCTCACAAACATTGCCCAGCGTATCGCCAAAAATCTTGGCGTCCGCCCCGACGAAATCGCCCTCATGGGCGTTTCCAACCGCTGGCGCCACCTCTATTTCCTCGTCCCGGAATCGCTCAAACAGGTCGGTTTTATTCCACTTTCCAGCACTTCCGCCATCGCCGCCCGCACCGCTCGCGAAAGCCGACCGGAGATCATCAACAATCTCGCCAGCGTCCGCCACGCCACCGTCTTCGAAGGCGTCAAAATCGCCGGCGAAACTTCCGAGCTCATTCAAAAAATGATTAGCGCCCCGATTCTTTCCGGCGAAAAAGTCGTCGGCATAATCCAGGTCAGCCGCAAAGGCGCCAGCCCCCGGGAGGCCGGCCCGGACTTCACCGCCGACGACCTCGGCAAAGTCCTCGCTCTCTGTAAACCCCTCGGCAAGCTCCTCCAGCGCATCTCCGGAGAAGATTGAGCGCCCTCCGCGCTCTTTGTCACACTCCGTTCATTTTTCTGCTTTCTTCCCGCACGCACGCCTCGAATTCGTTTGACACTGCAATACCTTCTTGTTATTTTTCCACAGCGGAAATTTTTCTGCTGTTAGCCCACTCACGGAGGCGCCTCAACCCGGCACCATGGCGTTCGTCGCTAAGAAGATCTTCCTCACCAAAGGCGTCGGTAAACATCGCGAAAGACTTTCGAGCTTTGAGCTCGCCCTGCGCAATGCTGGCATCGCTGCGTGCAACATAGTTCGCGTCTCCTCCATCTTCCCGCCCGGCTGCAAACTCATCTCCCGCAGCGAAGGCTTGAAGCACATCAAGCCCGGCCAGGTCGCTTTCACCGTCATCAGCGAAAATTCCACCAAGGAAGCCCACCGCCTCATCGCCGCCAGCATCGGCCTCGCTCTTCCCAGCGACAAATTGATGTACGGCTATCTCTCCGAGCATCATTCCTTCGGCGAAACCGAGGAAGTCGCGGGCGAATACGCCGAAGAGCTCGCCGCCGAAATGCTCGCCACCACTCTCAACGTGGAATTTGATCCCGATCTCAGCTTCGACGAAAAAAAAGAGGTCTACCGCATCTCCAACAAAATCGTCCGCACCATGAACGTCACGCAATCCGCCGTCGGCGACAAGCGCGGCCTCTGGACCACCGTCCTAGGCGCCGCCATCCTAATCGGCGAAGACGACTAACGCGCTGTCTTTCTTCTCTTTGCCCTCTGTGTCTCTGCGTCCCTCTGCGTTAACTTTTTTTCTTTCTTTTTCTTACTCTTCCTATTTCTCACGCTTGAAGTAGCCAATCCGGTCCAGCACCGCTCCCACCACGAGTGGCAGCGCCACCGTCGCATCTTCAAACACTTCTGCGAATTTCCCGCCTTCTTCCGGCGGCACGAATTTCCCCCATGAAACCGCTTCCGTGTACGTGCTTCCGCTCAGTCCGCCCCAATGCACCGGCTCCGGGCAAATCCTCACTCCATAGTTGTAGCGCTTCAGCGGAATTTTCTTGTAGCCGCGCCGCGCCAGCAATTCCGCGTACACGCCAAACTGTTGCGTCCAGTTCCGCGGCACGCCCCCTCCAACCGTGAAAATTCCCATCCGCTTTGTCGTCAGCATCATGTCGGCAAATTTCTCGAAATCCTCGAACATATCGAATTGCAGCAGCGGGCGCTTCTCCCGCAACCGTGCCAATTTGTGCAGCGCAAAATCGATCCCCAGCTCGGAGTCGCTGAATGCCGGGACAAACACCGGAACGTTGTGCTCGTATGCCGACTTCAATATTCCCCGTCCCGGCGCTTTCTTGTGCAGTTCTTCTCCGATTCGCCGGTGAATCTTCCAACTGCTGACGATTTCCTCGGAATCCCATTCGCTCAGAATGTGATCCATCATGTCTTCCACCGCATCCAGATTCACTTCCGGCTCGAGCGAATCGTAAACGCGGTTATATCCCGCCTCAAAAAGCGTTTTGTCGTCCATCTTGCTGGGGTCGTAACGGAAGTGCGAATGCCCGGTCGCTTCCACCAGCCCGTGTGCCATCAGCGCACCTGTCGAAACAATGGCTTTTATGATTCCGCTTTCAATCAAGTCGCAAAATATCAAGCCCATCTTCGCCACGGTCAGCGCGCCCGAAAGCGTCAGCACGCCGAAACAATCCTTGTCCTTCGCCATCGTTTCCAGCACGTCCGCCGCGTCCCCGATTTGCCGCCCGGTGAACGCCGTGTCTCCCATCGCGCGCACCAGTTCGTCAATCGTCCGGCACTTTGCGAGGTCGATCGGAAACATCGGTCGCAGCTTATCTTTCACCGGATCGTGCAGCACGCGCCCCGTGACCGTCTTTTCTTCCCGCTTTGCCATCTCTTCTCCTCGAATTGCGCTACGGAAATTCACACCACGCCGATGCCATCGGATTTGGTAACGATTGATATTACAATTGCGCCGCGAAGGAAAGAACAAAGCGCAACTGCGAATTCTTTTCTCCGAGCATGATAAACTAATTTTCATGCCAAACAAATTCACAATTGGCCTCGTGCAGATGCGCAGCAGCGCGCATCCCCAAGAGAATCTCGGGCGTGCTATCGAAAAAATCCGCGAAGCCTCCGCGCGCGGCGCGCAAATCATCTGTATGGACGAACTTTTTTGCGGCGAATATTTCTGCCGCACCGAAGACCCCGATCTTTTCAATCTCGCCGAGCCGATTCCCGGCCATTCGACAGACTTGCTGGCCAAAATCGCGAAAGAACGGAAAGTTGTTCTCGTCGTTTCGCTTTTCGAGCGCCGCGCCGCCGGCATTTACCACAACACCTGTGCCGTCCTCGATGCCGACGGCTCGCTCCTCGGCAAATACCGCAAAATGCACATCCCCGACGATCCCCTTTACTACGAAAAATTCTATTTCACGCCCGGCGATCTCGGCTTCCCGAATTTCGATACCGCCTACGGCCGCATCGGCGTTCAGATTTGCTGGGACCAGTGGTATCCCGAAGGTTCGCGCCTCACCGCTCTCCAGGGTGCGCAAGTCATTTTCTATCCCACGAGCATCGGCTGGCATCCGCACGAAAAAGCCCAGTTCGGCGCGGCTCAGCTCGATGCCTGGCGCACCATTCAGCGCGCCCACGCCATCGCGAACGGTGTTTACGTCGCCGTCGTCAATCGCGTCGGCTACGAAGGCAAGCCGGAGAAAGGCGACCCCGGCCTCGAATTTTGGGGCAACTCGTTCGTCGCCGATCCGTTCGGCCGCATCCTTTCCGAAGCCTCGAATGACAAGGAAGAAATTCTCGTCGTCGAATGCGACCCGGCCCAAACGGAAGAAACCCGCCGCAACTGGCCCTTCCTCCGCGATCGCCGCATCGACGCCTATCAACCCATCCTCAATCGCTGGCTCGGCGAATAATTCCTTTTTCTCCGTGCCCTCTGTGTACTCCGCGGCCTCTGTGTTAAATTCTTTTCTTCGATGACAAATTCCACTCCGCTCTCTCTCGGCTTCACAATGCCCGCCGAATGGGAACCTCACGAAGCCACTTGGCTCGGCTGGCCGCATGAACTCACCGACTGGCCTGGAAAATTTGCTCCCATTCCGTGGGCGTTTGCGGAAATTGTCCGTCATCTCTCGCATTTCGAGCGCGTCTATCTGCTGGTGGAAAATCGCGAAGCCGAATCCCGGGTCCGCACCATCCTGAATAAATCCGGCGCCAATCTCGCCAGCGTCGATTTTTTTCGCGTTCCCACGGATCGCGGCTGGATGCGCGACTCCGGCCCTATCTGCGTGCAAAACTCCGCGGGACAAGTCGCCTACACCCACTGGCGCTTCAACGGCTGGGCCAAATACGACAATCACAAAAAAGACGCGCTCGTCGTTTCCGCAGCCAATAAACACTTGAAGCGCCGGGTATGGCAACCGATGCACAAAAACCGCCGCATCGTACTTGAAGGCGGCAGCATCGACGTGAATGGCCGCGGTACTTTGCTCACCACCGAAGAATGCCTGCTCAGCAAAACGCAAGAACGCAATCCCGGATTCACGCGCGAGGACTACGCCGAAGTCTTCAAAAACTATCTCGGCGTGACGAATGTTCTCTGGCTGAAAAACGGCATCGCCGGCGACGACACGCACGGCCATGTCGACGACCTCGCACGATTTGTCGGTCCAAGCACAGTCGTCACCGTCGTCGAAAATGATTCGCGCGACGCCAATTTTGCTCCGCTTCAGGAAAATCTCGCTCTTCTCAAGAATATGCGCGACCAGGAGGGCCAGCCTCTGCGCGTCGAAACGCTTCCCATGCCCGCGCCCGTTTATTTCGATGGCCAGCGCCTTCCCGCGAGCTACGCCAATTTCTACATTGCCAACAAAATCGTTTTGGTTCCCACGTTCAACGACCCGAACGACCGCATCGCTCTCAACACTCTTGCCAAACTCTTCCCTGCTCGCGAAATCATCGGCATCGCCTGCCGCGACCTCATCCTCGGCCTCGGCACCATCCACTGCATGACCCAGCAGCAGCCTGCCTCCACCTAGCAAATCCACTTCGTCGCATGACGCTACGCCGACCTCTCTGCTAAACTCCTAGCCATCGCGAGCCGAGTAGCGTCAAAACTATTTCCGGGAGGCTGTATGTCCGCCATCACGTCCGCAATTTTCTCAAGCGCGTTCTTCGACACTCGCGGTGTCGCCGTCTACTTCCCTCGCGGCTTCTGGGGCTGGATTCTTATAGGCCTGGTCGCCGGGTGGCTCGCCGGAAAAATCTCCCGCGGCCGCGGTTTCGGCTGTATCGCCGACATTATTCTCGGCATCGTCGGCTCCTTCCTCGGCGGATGGATCTTCATGCAGCTCAAAATCTATGGCGGCGGATTCCTCTACTCTCTCGCCGCGGCCACGGTCGGCGCCGTCCTTCTCGTTTTCATCGCGCACCTCTTCAGCCCCAGCGACCGCTGACCGCGAGCGGCGCTCTTTCCGGCGCTGTGATACGATTGCAATGCGGAACATGGAGAGAATCTTTTCGCGTTGGATGGAGATAACACTTTTTGAGTAAGACCACGCAGTCCCTCACAGCAATCCCCCTCGGCGGTCTCGGCGAATTCGGAATGAACATGATGGTGCTGCGCTTGGGCGACGACATTCTCGTCATCGACGCCGGCATGATGTTCCCCGAATCCGAACTTCTTGGCGTGGACCTGGTCATTCCCGATATCACCTACCTGAAACAAAACCGCGCGCACGTTCGCGCGATTGTTCTTACGCACGGCCATGAAGATCACATCGGCGCGCTCGCTTATATCTTGCGCGAGCTGAATGTTCCGGTGTATGGAACGCGCTTCACACTTGCGCTGGTGAAGAAGCGGCTCGAAGAAGCCGGCCTGCTCGAATCGACCACGCTACGCGAAGTCTTGCCGAGCCGGCTGGTCGAAATCGGGCCGTTCGAGATCGAGTTCATCACCGTCACGCACAGCACCATCGATTGCGTGGCGTTGGCGGTGCGCACGCCGCTCGGCGTGATCATTCATACCGGCGACTTCAAGATCGACCAGACGCCGGTGGATGGCGCGCCATTCGATTTGCATACGTTCGCGCGCTACGGCAGCGAAGGCGTGCTCGCGCTGTTCAGCGACTCGACCAACGTCGAGCGGCCGGGATTTACGCCTTCGGAGCGCGCCGTCGTTCCGCGCATCGAAGAGTTGTGCCGATCGGCGCCGCGCCGCGTCATTCTTTCCTGCTTTGCGTCGTCGATTCACCGCATTCAGCAAGTGATCGACATCGCGGGGCGCGTGGGGCGCAAAGTTGCGTTCGTCGGGCGCAGCATGGTGGACAACGTCGAGATTGCCCACTCGATGAATTACTTGCGCATTCCGGACGGTATGGTGGTGCGGCCGCAGGACATTCGCAATTTCGATCCGCGGCGCATCGTGATTCTCGCGAGCGGCAGCCAGGCCGAACCGATGTCTTCCCTTTCGCGCATCGCGGTGGACAACCACCGCTTTGTGACCGTGGACGAAAACGACAGCGTGATTCTTTCCGCGCGCATCATTCCGGGAAACGAGAAAGCGATTTTCCGGATGCTGGACCACATGTTCCGCCGGCGCGCGCTCGTCTATTACGACAATTCCGCGGGAACGATTCACGTTTCCGGACATGCGAGCCAGGAAGAACAAAAGCTCGTTTTGCAACTTGTGAAGCCGAAGTATTTTATTCCTGTTCATGGCGAATACCGGCATCTTTTCCGGCACGCGGCGCTGGCGCATCAATTGGGCTGCGTTTCGGGAGAAATCCTTCTTCTGGAAAATGGCAAAGCCATCGAATTCACGCAAGATGGCGTGCGGCGGCGCGATCCCGTTACGGCCGGACGCGTGTGCGTGGATTCCGGCTCGCTCGAAGAGATCGAAGATGTGGTGATCCGCGACCGCAAACATTTATCGGAGGATGGCGTCGTGGTGCCCATCATCGCGATTGACAAGCACACGGGGAAAATGGAGTCGCAACCGGAAATCGTGACGCGCGGAATGTTCAGCGACAACGGCCACGAACTGATCGCCGGAGCGCGCGAAGTGATCATGAAAACAGTGGAGCAATCGAACGCCGAGGAAAAATCGGACTGGGGCGTCATCAAGGAAAAGATTCGTGTGGACCTCAAGCGGTACATCAGTAAGCAAACCTCGAAGCGACCGCTGATTTTGCCGGTCATCCTGGAAATCTGAAATTCCTTTTCTTGTAATCTGAAATTCTCTGTGGATGGAAAATCGGTGGCGAAGGGTGAGCCGTGCGGGAAGAGTTGAAGCGCCGCGTTGAGGAGAAAGAACGGAATTCTTCCGTTGCAGCGCGGTGCGAAGCGGATGACTTGTTGCGTGGATGGAAGTGCGTCCTGCTCTGGTGCGTACCCATCTGCGCGGTGATCGCGGGGATGTCGTGGCCGAGGGGCCGGCCGTGGCTATGGATTCCGGCGTTTCTGGTGATGGGAATTGCGTGCCTGGCGAACGCGGCGCGATGCGGAAGGCTTCATTGTTACTTGACGGGGCCACTTTTCTTGCTTGCGGCGGCGTATGTGGCGTTTGCGGAATTACGGGTTGTTCCAATGCGCGCGGGAATGTTTGTGGACGTGGTGTCTGCGGCGGCGGTGCTGGCGTGTTTGGTGGAATTGCCTTTCGGGAGATACAGGAGAAGCGCCTAGCGCAGCGGACCACGTGCCGCCTGAGGACTCAAGGCTCCATGGATGGGTTCTGGAGGCAGGCCTCACGGAATCGGAAGAGGGTGAGCGGTTACCGCCTATCTTTCCAATAGTTCGGCCTACGCCTCCCGTGAGCTATCGCCAAGACTAAGACAGCTCCGTTCGTTTCTCGATGAATCACCAGGAACGGAAAACAGGGCAGCTTGACCTCGCGCGTGTTGCGTGCCGCACGTGGCCAGCGATAAGGGGCATCGAGGATTTTGGCAAATACGTCATTAAGCTCGGCGACAAACCTTGTAGCAGCTAGAGGGCTGCGTTCGCGATACCAACGCGCAGCGTCCTCGGCTTCCTCGATGGGCGCCGGGTGAACGAAAAACTGGACGGCACTCATTCGACAATTGAAGAGAGGCGACGCCGGGCGTCTTCGAGAGACAGCGGTTTGACCTTTCCCGAATCGATGTCCGCCATGCGCCGGGCGACTTCTTCGTCCCAGGCGGCCTCAACCGATTGACCTTGCGTGTCATCCAGGCTCTCAATGAGAGAACCTGCAAGGTCAGCGCGCTCGGTCACGGGGAGAGAAAGAGCCATTTTCAGGAGTTCCGCGGCGTGTCGAGTCATCGGGTTGATTGTACATCGAAGGAGCATAGTCCGGTAGGCACCGCGCGACATTTGCGATGAATTGACTTGCGATGAGCGGGTGCTGGTGTGAGCACGACCTCGGGCGAATCGGAGAGGGGCACGATGTATCGTGCCCCTACCGCGATTATTGGTGAGAGTGATTCAGCATGACGTAGCGAGCGTGGAACCGAGATGAGAGTTCTCAGGCTGAAGCGTGGGCCGCGAGTTTTTGAATGGTCGAACTGGAGAGCTCATAGGTTTTGACGAGAGGGGCGCCGTCGAGCACTTTTGTGAGCAGTTGATGGACCTGAGGGTAGGTCTCGCGGGTGTAGGCTTCAGCGTTTTCGCGCTGTTCCCAGATGCTGATGCCGATAACTTCGGTGGCGCCGGGATTCGTGAGGACAATTTCATCCCGGAATCCTTTTTGGCGTTTCAGAAGCGGCATGACTTCCTTCTCGATGATACGGTTGAATTCAGCCTCGTTACCGCTCTTGAGATGAATCGAAACGTGTCTAACAAACATGTATCCTCCTTTGGATTAACGCCAGAGGCGGAAGCAAATCTGCGGCCGTGCCCATAGAAGAGCAGCTAACCGCTTCGGGGACGATGCAAACAACAAAACCTTCTGCTGAGGGAAGGTTGAACTCGACTGAGCGCGGGACGAAAAGCTTGGCGTCCTTGGCGGATGTTACTTGCCGAGAATGAAACGGTGTAAAGGGGATGTCAACCAAAACGTAAAACTATTTTTGCGAACGATATTTTTCCCGAGGCAACCCAAGGGAAACGAAATGCAACGATGATTGCGTTTATAGAGGACGGTGTGAAGCGCGGAGACGCGGAAGGAGCGGTGAGAAATAGCGCGAGAAGAAAACCGGCGGGGCTGCATCCCTCTTGTGCGAAATCGAATCTAAGTAGATGGAGAGAACAAACCGATGTTCGAGGAACATCGTGCGGCCACAGCGATCGATTCAGGGAATGGGCCAGCCCAAAGGTCCAAAAAAGCTCAACCAGCCGCCGAGCAGAAGGCCAAGCAAAAACCCACCGTTTCACCTGAAATCATCGCGGAAAGAGAGAGTCATGAGAAAGATTTCTTTCTGTACGATTCGTTTGTTTGCGATGGCGCTGGCGCTGGGGATGATTTTTGCGCTGACGCCGAGAACGACGCCCGCAGGCGTGCACGTCGGGGTGTTCGTCAACTTCGCACCGCCGGAATTGCCCGTGTACGCGCAACCGGTTTGTCCGGGAGATAACTACATCTGGACGCCGGGATATTGGGCCTGGGATCCGGCGGTGGGCGACTATTACTGGGTGCCGGGGACGTGGGTGCTGCCGCCACAAGTGGGATTCCTATGGACGCCGGGATATTGGGCGTGGGGAGCGGACGGGTACTTCTTCAACGCGGGGTACTGGGGACCGACAGTGGGATTCTATGGCGGAATCGATTACGGGTTCGGCTACTACGGGCACGGGTTTGACGGCGGCCGGTGGGAGCATGGACATTTTTATTACAACCGCGAAGTGAGCAACGTGAATATTTCGATTGTGCACAACGTGTACAGCGCGAGAGCAATGCACGAAACCGGCGAAGTGAGCCGAGCGAGCTTCAACGGCGGAAGAGGCGGCGTGAATGCGCGGCCCACGCGGCAGGAAGAAGCAGCGGCGCACGAGAGGCACTTGGCCCCTGTTGCGGCGCAGACGCGGCAGATCGCGGAAGCGCGAACGAACCGGCAGTTGCGCGCTTCGGTAAATCATGGCGCGCCGCCGATCGCGGCAACGCCGAAGCCGGGCGAGTTTCGCGGACGCGGCGTGATGGGGACGCGCGTGGCGGGCGCGGTGCATACACCTGAAGCGCGGCGTGGAACAACGACGGCGCGGGTGAACCGCGGGGCACATCCGGGCTATACGCCGGCGGCGCGGAGAAGCGCCGAGCCGGCCAGAGAAAGCCCGAGAGTGAACAACAGCAACGAACAGCAGCGGAGCCAATTGATGGCCCGGCAGCAAAGAGAGGAGCGACAACTTCAACAACGGCAGAACCAAGAACGGCAGCAGATGGAACGGCAGCATGCGAGCACCGCCGCGAGACAACAGATGGAACAGAGGCATCAACAAGAAACGCGGCAGCTTGCGCAGAGACATACGCAGGAAACGCGGCAGTTTCAGCAACGGCAAGCACCGAGACCGCAGGCTCACCCGCAAGGCAAGCCACATTGAGTGACCGGTGTGGCGGAAATTTGCCGCGCGAGTGACGCAGCGAGAAAAGTACGAGCAGATGAGAGACAGAAGGCGCGCGAGTTGGCGCGCTTTCTGTTTTTTGCATGGACGCGGTTTGCGAATGGCCGAAGGAGCTGAGATGGTCCGGGCTCGCAGGGAGCACGGAAAGACTCTTGGAGAGCGATGAGCGAAAAAGTTGAAGATAAAAGGCGGAAAGTAAGAAGATGTAGAGTTGAGCTGGGAGAGCGGCGGAGGAGGAGACGTGGCGGAAAAAGTGGTACTGGTGGCGGGAGGAACGGGAGGATTGGGGAAGGCAGTGAGTTTGGCGTTTGTGGAGGCGGGAGCGCGGGTGATTGTAACGTTCCAGCGGCCGGGAGATTTGGACGATTTGAAAAAGGCGGCGAGCGCGAAGCTGGTGGAGGCCCAGGGAGCGTCGCTCGAGGGACATAACGTGGATGTGACGGACGAAGTGGCGGTGGGACGGATGGTGGATGGGATAGTGGAGCGGAAGGGGAAGCTGGATTGTTTGGTGAATGCGGTGGGAGGATATGCGGGGGGAGTGAAGCTATGGGAGATAGAGACTAAGGTATTCGAGCAGCAGCTTGCGTTGAATTTACGGGCGGGATTTGTGCTGGCGCGGGCGGCGGCGCGGGTGATGGTGAAACAAGGAAGCGGAGCGATCGTCAACGTGGCGTCGAAGGCGGCGGTGGATCACGCAGCGGGAGCGGCGGCGTATGCGGCATCGAAGGCGGCGGCGGTGGCGATGATCGATTGCCTGGCGGCGGATTTGAAGGGGACGGGAGTGCGGGCGAACTCGATTTTGCCGAGTATCATCGATACGGCGGCGAACCGCGCGGCGATGCCGAAGGCGAAGTTTGCGGCGTGGCCAAAGCCCGAGGAGATTGCTCGGGTAATTTTATTTTTGTGCAGCGAGGAAGCAAAACTGATTTCGGGTGCTAGCGTGCCAGTGTACGGGGATAGTTGAGGGTTACGCGGAGAACGGCTCGGAGAGTGGGGGGAGAGATGTCGATACGACCAGTGAAAAAGCTAGTGAAGGCCAAGCCGACGGTGGAAGGCGCGGGCGTGCATCTGCGGCGGGCATTTGGATTTGGGAATACGACGGACTTCGATCCATTTCTGCTGCTGGATGATTTTCGGAATGACGTGCCGGAAGATTATTTGTCGGGATTTCCGTGGCACCCGCACCGTGGAATTGAAACGATTACGTACGTGCTGGCGGGAACGGTGCAGCACGGCGATAGCATGGGAAATCACGGCGAGATTGCGTCGGGGGACGTGCAGTGGATGACGGCGGGTAGCGGGATCATTCACCAGGAGATGCCGAAGGGGGATCAAACGGGACGGATGCACGGATTTCAGTTGTGGGCGAATTTGCCGGCGTCGCTGAAGCTGACTGCGCCGCGCTACCAGGAAGTGAAGTCGGGAGAAATTCCGGAGATTAAGGATGACGACGGGACGCATGTGCGCGTGGTGTGCGGAACGTTTTGGGGCAAGAGCGGGCCGGTGGACGGGATTGCGGCGGACCCGATTTATCTGGATGTGTCCGTGGCGCCGGGACGGAGGAAGACTCTGCCGGTGGGAACGACGCGGCACGCGTTTGCGTATGTGTTTGCAGGGTCGGGGAAATTCTGCAATGCGTCGGAACCGCTTGCAGTGCCGACGGAAGCGGTGGGATGGCTGGACACTGCGCCGCCGGTGGCGGCGGATAACCGGTCGCTGGTGCTGTTTGACCGAGGGGATGAGGTGATCGTGCAAGCGGGAGAAGAGGGGATACGATTTCTGCTGGTATCGGGCAAGCCGCTGGAGGAGCCGGTGGCGTGGTATGGACCGATCGTGATGAATACGCAAGAACAGTTGCAGCAGGCGTTCAAGGATTTGGAGAAGGGGACGTTTTTGAAGAAGCAGAAGTAGAGAAGAAGGTGAGGTAAAGGAAGTAGGGTAGGTAAAGGAAGTAAAGGAACGGAAACGAGCGGCTGGTGGCGCGCGGTAGGATTGAAGAACGCAAAGGACTTGGTGAGCGGGAGAGAGGTGGAGAAGATGCGGAGATGGCTCACGGTGGCGGGGCTGGCGCTGGCTGCGGCGGGAGTGATTGGCGCGGGGGCGGCGGGGTGCGGGGGCGATTCCGCGGAGCGCGATAAGGAAATTCATGATGAAGCCGCGAAGGCGGCGGCGCAGGCCAAGCCTGCGGTCGAAGAGGCAAGCCGTGCGGTGAAGGCGGCGGTCGAGGGAGCCAAGGAAGGGTGGGAAAAGGGGGAGCAGAAAAAATTGGACCTGAATTCCGCGAGCGAGGACGACTTGACGGGATTGCCGGGAATTGGGCCGCGAGAAGCGAAGCGGATCATCAAAGGGCGGCCGTATCACGACGAACATGAACTGGTGAGCCGGAGGATTTTGAGCGCGAACGCGTATGAAAAAATTAAAGATGATGT
Organism: uncultured Acidobacteriota bacterium; assembly: GCA_963715795.1. Lineage (GTDB taxonomy): Bacteria > Acidobacteriota > Terriglobia > Acidiferrales > UBA7541 > Acidiferrum. Next base: position 1,432,508 of record OY970275.1, read on the forward strand.
GAGCGCGAAGTAAGAGCTATAACAACTGCAAATCTGTCTTCTGAAAATCGGAGCCTTTGGCCAGGAGAGGCTCGTTCGAGACAGTTGCCAGGGCGTAGGCGAAGCAATCTCCAAAATTAAGCGCGGCGGGATGTCTTCCCTTTCCATATTTTCGCCAGGCTTGGCGGGCGACCGAGAATTGCTCCGCGTCCACCGAAATAATTTCAATCGCTGCACGATGCAGAAAAATATCGAACTCGCTGCCGCCCGCGGGACCGCGGCGGTGCTCGATGATCATGGCGGACTCCAGCGCGCTGGCAGCCGAAATTAGCCTGATTTGAGAGTCATCGATGAGATCGAGATAACGAGGGCGCTCGGGCTCGTTGAGAAGAATCGCGAGCAGCGCCGAGCTATCAATGACCATGTTGTTGCTTGGAGCCGCTGTTTTCGGGGATGCCGTTCTCGTCGTAGCCGAGAATTTCGTCCTCGGAAGCGGTGCTGAGGACGGGCAGGGCGTCCAGACGCTCGAGAATATCGGCGACTTGTTCCTTGAGCGGCTGTGCGGTACGGCGGCCATGGACTCGTTGCAGGCGGTCTTGCAAGGATTTGGTGATGACCTCGGTGATGGTTTCGCCGGTTTCCTTGGCGAGTTGACGGGCTAACTGCTCGGTGTGGGGATTTTTAATGCTGATTGGCATCGAGAGTCCACCTGACCGTAGATAGGATAGCACCGAGGAAGTATGGAATCGATACTATTCTATAGATTCTATACAGCAATCTGACACCAAGAGAATTGCCGAGGCTTTTGGTCGGAGAGCGAATTCGAGAGTAATGCGGTTCGAATGGGGATATCGAAACGGACTTGTCGCGATCATTTTTTGGGATTCAGGAGGGCCTGGTAGACGACCGAACGGCTCCCGTATTCGACGGGAGGGCTGTCTGGGACCAAAACGCGCTGGATCATTCCAACAAAAACGATGTCGTTGGTCGGGTCGACCCAAAACCAAGTGCCTGCGGCTCCGTCCCAGAAAAACGTGCCACGACCGTCTGAGAGATTCGCTTCCGCCGGGTCAAATTCGACGGCGCAATCGTAGCCATAACCCAAGCCCGGCCGCATAACCTGGACGCCTATCGAAAATTGGCCAGTGAGAAGATTCGGGGCGAGATGGTTTGAGCTCATCAGGTGGACGGAGGACGGGGAAAGAATCCGGACACCGTTCAGCTCACCCTCGTTGGCGAGCATCTGCGCAAAGCGATAGTAGTCTTCGGCGGTGGAGACCAAGCCGCCGCCGCCGGACGGCATGGTGGGCTGCGAGGAATAATCGCCGCCGAAGCCCGGCGCGGGAACGACTTCCCCTTTTTCATTGCTGCGGTAAATGGTCACAAAGCGGGAGCGTTTTTCCCCGGGCACAAAGAAACCTGTATCCTTCATTCCGAGTGGCTTGAAGATGTGTTCCTGCATGAAGTCCGGAAGCGATTGGCCGGACAACTTTTCGACGATGTAGCCCTGAATGTCCACGGAAGCGCTATAGACCCATTCGGTCCCCGGTTGATAAGCGAGGGGAATTTTGGCGAGCTTATCTATGAATTCCTGCAAGGTCTTCGACTGCATGACTCCAGCTTGCTGATAGGCCTTGTCAACGGGTGTGTTGCCAAAGAAGCCGTAGACAAAGCCGGCGCTGTGAGTCGAGAGTTCCTGCATGGTGGGGGCGTGGACTGGATCTTCGAGAATCATATTTCCAGCGGCGTCGACTCCCTTGCAGACTTTCAAGTGCGCAAATTCAGGAATGAACTTCGAGATGGGATCGGAGGGCAGCCATTTGCCTTCTTCGTAAAGAATCATCATCGCGACGCCGGTGACCGGTTTGGTCATGGAGAAGTCGCGAAAGATGGTGTCCTTGGTCATTGGCGCGCCGCTGGCTGCGTCGCGCAAGCCGTACGTGCGGAAATCGATGACTTTTCCGTGGCGGGCGAGAAGGGTGACGATGCCGGGAAGCTGTTTCTGATCGACCTCCTGTTGCATGAGCGCGTGCAAGCGTTCCAGACGCTCGGAAGAAAAGCCGACCGATTCCGGCTTGGCCAGCGAGAGATCCAAAGTTGCAGGACCTTTGCTCGAAGGTTCCTGCGCGAGAACGAGCGCCGGGACGGAGGCGAGATACAGAACAGCAAGTGTCGATAGAACAAGTTTAAAAGCTGGCCGCTTCATCGAATTTCTCCCGTGCCACAGTGGCGGGGGGAATCCTAGGCGAGGCGGCAAGTTTTGTAAAATAGAAAACGGGATTGTTCGGGCGTCCTCCGGACGTTGCGCGATCACGCCGACATTTATTGAGCCCGCGGGCCGAGGTACGTGGCGAGGAACCAAGTGTTGCCGAAGGGGTCGGTGACCGTGGCGGAACGCTCGCCGTAGGGAGCGGTGTAAGGCGGAGTGACGCTCTTGGCACCGGCGGCGACGGCTTGGGCATAAAGCGCGTCGGTGTCCGGAACGTAGACGTGCAAGTAGAACGGAGTGGGCTGGAATTCGCCGTGAGCTTCGTCAATTTCGAAAGTTGCGCCGGCAATATCGATCGTGGCGTGGAGGACGAGACCCTCTGAGGATTTGGCGACGCCCGTGGCTTTGGCGCCGAAGGCGACTTCGACAAACGGGATAAACGTGTGGGCATCGTGAAGATGGAGGAACGGCTGCACGGCGCGAATGCCGGCTTCGCTGGGAACCCAGCCTTTCGGCGTGGCGATATACCAGCGGTTGCCGAAGGGATCCATGACGCAGCCCTGGCGGTCGCCCCAATGCTGATCGGCAACTTCATAGACCGAAGTGGCGCCGGCTTGGATGGCTTTGGCGTAGGAGGCGTCGGAATCGGGGACGTAAAGATGAGTGGTCATTGGGCGCGAGGGATATTGCTCGTTGGCATCGCCGAGTTCGATGACGGAATCGCCTATGGCGACCTCAGCGTGCATGATGTCGCCGTTGGGGCGCGGGACGCGGATGCGCTCCGTGCCATCAAAAGCGGAGACAAGGAAATCGATGAATTGGGGCGCGCCCTTGACCAAGAAGTAGGGCGCGATATTGGGAAAGTTCGGGCGGCGGAAATGCGGTGTGGCGGATGATTCTGGAGCAGGTGCAGTGGCTTCGTTCATGGTGGTTCTCCTTTGCAGATCAGATTTGAGTGCTGCTTTGAATTCCGGGCGCGGCAGATCGCGTAGCGGACGAACCAGCGTGAGGAGTTTCGCGACTTCCGGGCTGGGACGCGGGACAGGACGAGCCTGCGGACGCGCGAGCATTGCGCTGATGGCGAGATCGAGTTGTTCGGCAGGAGAGCGCTTAGGCATGGCGGCCTCCCACATGTTCGCGCAACGTTTGTAGAGCGCGGAATTGAAGTTGCTTGATGGCGCCTTCGGTCTTTTTCAGGCGTTCGGCGATTTCTTTGATGCTGCGCTCTTCGATGAAGCGTTCGCAGACGACGCGGCGTTGAATCTCGGGAAGTTCTTCGACGAGGCGGAAGAAAAAGGCGTGGCGTTCGACGAACTCGAGCTCTTTTGAGGAGATGTTCGGGTTTGAGGAGAGATTCGGGGAGGAAGGAGGGTCAAAGACATCGTCATCAGCTTGCTGTTCGCGATTGGCGCGCTTGAAGTGGTCGGCGATGGCGTTGGAGGCGATGCGGAAGAGCCAGGCGGAGAAGGGAGTGCCACGCCATTCGTAGCCGGGGAGATTAGCGAGCGCCTTGTGAAAGACTTCAGACGTAAGATCCTCGGCGATGGCGCGGTCGTGGACGCGGCTGACGGAGAAAAAGTAGATGCGCTCGAAATGAAGCTCATAAAGAGCGTCAAATTTCGAAGGGTCGGCCTGCGCGGCTTCAACGAGAAGGCGCTCTTCAGCGCCTGGCGGCGAAGGCTTCTTTGCCGGACGTCGGACGGCCATCATGGCTCTGGATATAGTAACTGGCGAGGGGGGAGAAAGGTTACGGAGCCGGAAATTCAATCGGCGGGTACTGTTTGCGGGGATGCCGAGTTTTTTCTATTCTTGAAATGGCGGCGAATATCGGGCCAGAATTCCTTTAGCTCGTTCCCGAAGGCATCAATGCCCATCTGGACTCCCCAATTGTTCAGGCCAGACGTGAAGCTTCGATCGGCAGCGGGATAATAAACGTTAGAAATGGCAATCGCCGAGGCATTCCCCAGAAACTCGGGAAAATTGAACAATTGGCCTCCAGAGTCTCGACGAGTGATAAAGATGCGGCTGATAGCATAGCCAAAGCGGCGAAAAAATCCGCCTTTGCCCATCTGAAAGTAACGCGGGTCAGTTTTAAGGAGCGAGGGGTAAACGGCGCCGACCATGATGTTGCCGTCGACCTGGTCGGCGAGAGCGGCTCCGTAGCGCTTGCCATAACCTTCGGCTCCCTGCCCGAAGGCGGGATAGGCATCTTGCGCCTGTCGAATGCCTGCAAGCGCACCTACAATCGTGAATTCGTAGGGATCGAAGGCGCCCTTGGCGGTGATGGAGAACTTCTCTTTCCAGCGGATGGATGGCACGTTCGCCTCATTTTCCACCGTGAAGTAATTCGGCATCACGAAAAACAACCGGCCGCTGTTTTGTTTCTGGTGCTCTTTTTTGCTTTGATCGATTTGTTCTTGGGAATTATTTTGGGCTGAGGGCTGGTCCCCGGATTGCCTATGAGTGGAAAGGTCTCCGACGTCAAACAAGGAGCCTAAATCTGGACCTTGAGAGAACGCTGGAGATGCGAGGAATAAACAGAGAAACGCCGGGGCGAACCAGCTAAACGAGTAACGGAGTAAAATATTACGTCCAAGGGTCATCAAATGCAGTTCCCGATTCGCAACGTATCAGTTCCCGGCGACAGCGTCATCGTCGCGACGCCCCCGGCACGGTGAAAGCGCTGGGAGAATGCAGCGCTGCGAGATTTATGGTACGGACGATGAGATGTAAGAAAGCCGGCTCAGTCGGCAGAATCAAGCGGATGCGGCCTTGGCTTTGACGCGCACGTCCGAGGTACTTCGGAAATTCCAATCCTTATGATTGACGGTAACCGCAGTCACGTCTTCGGGAGCAAACGGGATTTCTTTGTACCCGCGGACTTCAATGACGCAGCATTCACTTGCGACAACCTGGTCGAAGGTTCTGCCGTCGCGGAGCTGCACGGAGACCACCTGATAGCCCAGGCCTGTCTCTCCAGCTCGTTTCAGGAGATCAGCGAATCTATTCGGAATAGGAGCCAAACGTTTCATAGCGCACCTTTGGAGTAAGTTTCTGGCGGAGGATACACATTCTACGCCGCGGGAGGGGTACTGTCGAACCTGGGCGGGCGAACAGGAAGCGAACAACGTCTGGACTGAAGCGATGGCTCAGTCATTGAAGAAAGCGCAGCGCGTGCGAGAACAGGTTCATAGCGAGTTGAAGTTGACGGATCGCAGTGGCGGCGCACGACGGGAAATCACCGCCGTCCTTTCTCGTTGGTCTCGCATCTTGCCTCGCACGGCGCATGGGTATAGGCTTCTTGGCTGGCGGCACGTTTGCGCGCCCACGGGGCCCATCGGGGTTATGCCCTGCCTTCCTTTCCTAAGCGCAAACGCGCATCCTCAACCGCCGGCTGGCGGCGAACAAATCAAATTAATCGCGGCAGCAGGCGCACTTTCTGTGGTGAAGGGCCGCACCGCGAAGATTCGAATAGGGAGGAATTCATGGCAACAGCAACGACTGCAATTGAACCCAATGTGAAAGTCAGCGCAACAAAATTGCTAATCAACGGAAAATGGGTGAACAGCGCATCGGGCAAAACGTTTCCAACCATCAATCCGGCCACGGGCGATGTGATCACGCAAGTGCAAGAGGCGGACGCGGTGGACGTGGACCGGGCCGTAATCTCGGCACGGGCGGCGTTCGAAACAGGCGCTTGGCGCAAGAAAATGACGGCTTCTCAGCGCGGCGCGATGATCAACCGGCTGGCGGACTTGATCGAAAAAAATGCGGATGAGCTGGCGCAGCTTGAATCGCTGGACAACGGGAAACCGTATCACGTGGCGCGGGCCGCGGATTTGCCGCTGACGATCGCGTGCTATCGCTACTACGCAGGATGGGCGGACAAGATTCAGGGGAAAACGATCCCCATAAACGGCAATTATTTTTGTTACACGAAGCACGAGCCGGTGGGCGTTGTGGGACAGATTATTCCCTGGAACTTCCCGCTGTTGATGCAGGCGTGGAAGCTGGGACCGGCGCTGGCGACAGGCTGCACCGTGGTGATGAAGCCCGCAGAACAGACGCCGCTGACGGCGCTGCGCGTGGGCGAACTGATTATGGAAGCTGGCTTCCCCGAAGGCGTCGTAAACCTTTTGCCGGGCTACGGCCCGACAGCCGGGGCATCGATTGCGCGGCACATGGACGTGGACAAGGTCGCGTTCACCGGGTCGACGGAAGTGGGCCACTTGATTATGAGGGCCGCTGCAGACACTAACTTGAAGCGGGTAACGCTCGAGTTGGGCGGGAAGAGCCCGAACATCGTGTTCGCGGATGCGGACATGGACCAAGCGATCGAGGGCGCGCACTTCGCGCTGTTTTTCAATCAAGGGCAGTGCTGCTGCGCGGGGTCGCGGCTGTTCGTCGAGGAAAAGGCGTACGACCAGTTCGTGGAGAAGAGCGTGGAGCGCGCGAAGAAACGGACGGTGGGCAATCCGTTTGACAAGAAGACGGAACAGGGGCCGCAAGTAGACCAGGACCAGTTCGATAAAGTGATGGGTTACATCGAGAAGGGCAAGAAGGAAAACGGCAAGCTCATGACCGGCGGCAACCGCGTCGGAGACAAGGGCTACTTCATCGAGCCGACCATCTTCGCGGACGTGACCGACAACATGACGATCGCGAAGGAAGAGATCTTCGGGCCAGTGATGACCATCCTGAAGTTCAAGAGCATCGAGGAAGTGGCGGAACGCGCGAACAAGACTGCGTATGGATTGGCGGCGGCGGTATGGACCAAGGACATCACCAAGGCCCATGCCATCGCGGACAGCGTGCGCGCGGGAACGGTGTGGGTGAATTGCTATGACGTGTTTGACGCGGGAGCGCCGTTTGGAGGATTCAAGCAGTCGGGAATCGGGCGCGAACTCGGTGAATACGGGTTGGCGAATTACACCGAAGTGAAGACCGTAACCGTGAAGTTGTAATTGAGTGCTGGGTTTTCGGCCGTAGGGGCACGATATATCGTGCCCCTACGCTTTTTGGGGCAGAGGCGGCGTAGAATCGCGGCATGGCGGTTACGCTGCGGGCTTATGAAGCGCACGACTTTGCCGCGCTGCACCGGCTGGACCAATCGTGCTTCCCTGCCGGAATTTCCTATTCGAAGACTACGCTACGGTATTTTCTGTCGTTGCCAAGCGCGGACTGTGTCGTTGCGTTCGACGGCAGCAAATTGGCGGGATTTATTCTCACAGAGGAGAATCCGCCGCTCGCACACGTAATTACACTCGACATCTCAGAATCGTATCGGCGGCATGGAGTTGGCACGGCGTTGCTCCAGGAAAATGAAAAAAATCTGGCGCTGCGCGGAGTGCGAACCGTGCTGCTGGAAACGGCAATCGAAAATGAGGCGGCGGTTGCGTTCTGGAAGAGGCACGGCTATCGTACCGAAGCGGTGTTGAAACGGTATTATTTGGGACGGCTGGACGCGTACGAGATGCGCAAGACGCTCGCGGGCTTGCAAACGCAGAACGCTTGAGCGGGATTTTGGCGCGGTTCCCGTCGGCAATTGTTACGGAAGCACACTCGGAATTAAATCAACCGCAGAGCTTGAACGAGGCAGGACTGCTTTATGACCCTAGTACACATAATTATCCTTGCCATCGTGCAAGGACTGGCCGAATTGCTGCCTGTTTCGAGCTCCGCGCACGTCATCGTGGCGGAAAAACTTATGGGCATGAATCCAACCGCACCGGACATGACGCTGCTGTTAGTCATGCTCCATACGGGAACGATGTTCGCGGTCATCGTCTATTTTTGGCAGCGATGGCGGCGCGCCTTTTTCCAGAATGCGGAGGATTTTAAGAAGTTCGCGTTCGGGCTTATTTTCGCCACGATTCTGACGGGCATTGTGGGCGGTGGGTTGATCGAAGGGATTGAAAAAGTTCTGTTCCGCGGGGCTCCGCACGCGTGGATCGAGCAATTGTTCGGTCGGCTCGATTTGATTGCTCCGGCTCTTGCCGTGGGCGGGATTCTTATTCTGGCGGCGGGCCTGCTTGAAAAACGAACGGCGGCTTCGGAAGCAGCCGCTGGGTCCGAAATAACGACAAAGCAGTCGGGCATCATCGGCGCGGTGCAAGGCTTGTGCCTGCCGTTTCGCGGATTCTCCCGGTCGGGAGCGACCATTTCCGCGGGCATGCTTTCCGGAGTGGCCAAAGTTCGCGCCGAGGATTTCAGTTTCGCGCTGGCTGTCGTCCTAACTCCTGCCGCCGTCGGGCGCGAAGTTTTGCGGCTCATCGAAATGCACCACACTCACCAAGCAGGAACGCTGGCGGCGGCCGTTTTGCCGAGCGCCCTTGGCGCCGCCTTTGCGTTTCTGGCCGGATTGGTAGCACTAAAATGGCTGAGCGGCTGGCTGGAAACGGGGCGCTGGTATTTTTTCGGAATTTACTGCTTGATTGCCGCTTGTGGCGTCGAGATTCTTCATCACTTCGGCTTCTGACGCGATCGCCCCTCTTCACAGGGATTTTTCTCGCGCGTTTCTGGCGCAAACGGTTGGCTGTTTCTTGGCAGCCCCGCGATCGTTTTGGATAAGCCCGGAGCTGTTGTCCTCCATGCACATCGCAAAACTCATTTAGGTCCAGAGGCCGGCATCTGTTATTATCAAATTCGTTTGAGAGTTCCTCCAGGCGGGCGCGCGCTAGCGCCAACGTGCCCGTCGCACCACTCAGCCTTCCCCAAAAGCTGAGGAGAACTTCGTGCGATTGCTGACTCCGACCGAAAACAAGCGGCTCAATGAGCTGATTGGGTTTTTGTGTATGACGTTCGCCGTATTGATGGCGCTGGCGTTGATTTCGTATTCGCCGCATGATGCGGCGTTTAACGTAGCCGCGCCCGCGCCGAGCGACAGCCCGGCGCGAAACTGGATTGGTCCTGCCGGAGCGTATAGCGCCGATCTACTTTTCCAAATTTTTGGATTTGCGGCATTTCTGCTGCCTGCGGCGATTGGAGTGCTTGGCTGGAGATGGTTCCGCAGCCGAGCCATCGATTCGCAGATTGCCACGCTGGTCGGTTACGCACTGCTGCTGCTCTCGCTGCCTTCCCTGCTGTCGCTGTGGCACTTTCCGCAACTGCGAGGCGCAATACCGGCGGGAGGAATGCTCGGCGTGCTCCTGTCAAACGGCTTGCTCACCGGATTTAACTTTTGGGGTGCGACGGTTGTTGCGGTGGCGCTGTTTTTCACCTCGCTGTTCATGACAACGCGGTTTTCCTTTGCGGGCACACATGCCTGGGCGAAGAGTCCGCACGGGCCGATCGGAGCGGTCGAAAAACTAGGAATTCTTCAAAAAGCGGCGGCGCGCTGGCATTCCTGGCAAGACGAGCGCGAACAGGAGCGGATGCGGAGGCGTGTCGAAGAGACGCGCATTTCCGGACGTAAGCCGGTTTCCCCGCAATCGTTTGGCAACGCTTCCCTGCTGAACGAGGCGCCGAAGTCGATTCAATTGGCGGACGAGAGCGACGTTTTTGAGGAGGAGACAGAAGAACAAACAGAGAGGGTATCGTCACCCAGGCGGAAAGAACCGATTGTCTTTGTGGGGCCGGAAAAAACGGCTGTCAAGAAAACGGCCGAGCCGAAGATTGCGAAAGGCAATCCAAATTACAAACTGCCTTCGCCTTCCTTGCTGCGCGAAGGCGAGCGCGGACAGAAACTGGATGAAGATGAGCTGAAGGATCGCGCGCGCGCAATCGAAGCAAAGTGCCTTGAGTTTGATGTGCAAGGGCGCGTGACGCAGATCAATCCCGGTCCGGTCGTCACCACGTTCGAATTCAAGCCCGAAGCGGGAATCAAGTACAGCCGGATTATCGGATTGACGGAAGATTTGTGCCTGGCGCTGCAAGCGGAATCGATCTTGATCGAACGCATTCCCGGCAAATCGACGATTGGCATCGAAGTTCCCAATATCACGCGGCAGACCATCGCGCTGCGGGAAATTATCGAAGCGCAGGAGTTCACCAATTCCTCGAGCAAGCTGACGCTGGCGATGGGCCGGGATTTGCACGGACGGATTCGCGTCACCGACCTCGCCGCCATGCCGCACTTGCTGATTGCAGGCTCGACGGGCACCGGCAAGAGCGTGTTCATCAACTCGCTGATGATGTCGATCCTTTATAAAGCGAGTCCGGAAGACGTGAAGATGGTGCTGGTGGATCCCAAGAGGCTGGAGCTCAACCTTTACGAAAATATTCCGCATTTGATCGCGCCGGTGGTGACGGATCCTAAGATTGCCTCGAACGTGCTGCGCAACGCGACGAAGGAAATGGAAAAACGGCTGAAACTGCTGGCGCAGCGCGGCGTCCGCAATATCGACCAGTACAACCGCACGTTCCAGAAGGCGCAATCCTTGTCGCTCTTCGAAAATGTCGAGGAGAGCGAGCACAAGCCGCTTCCCTATCTGGTGATTGTGATCGACGAACTCGCGGATTTGATGATGGTGGACACGAACAACGTGGAAGAATCCATCACGCGCCTGGCGCAGATGGCGCGCGCGGTCGGCATTCATCTGATTTTGGCGACGCAGCGGCCGTCCGTGGACGTCATTACGGGATTGATCAAAGCCAATTTCCCCGCTCGTATCTCGTTCCGCGTGGCGAGCAAGGTCGATTCGCGAACCATTTTGGATTCGAACGGGTCGGAATCCCTGCTTGGAAAAGGCGACATGCTTTATTTGCCGGCGGGATCGGCGCGGCTGCACCGCATTCACGGGCCGCTGGTGACCGAGGACGAGATTACCTCGGTGTGCGACTTCTGGCGCGAGCAAGCGCAGGCGAAATACAACGAACAGCTCCTTGAAACGCCGAAGGACGAGAACGGCAAGACCGAAAACGCCGCCAGCGCTGACGCGGAAGGCGGCGAAGAGGTGGACGACGACCTTTACCAGGACGCCGTTCGCGTGGTTTGCGAGATGGGGCGCGCGTCGACTTCGACATTGCAGCGGCGGCTACGCATCGGCTACGGCCGCGCAGCGCACCTGATCGACATCATGGAAAAGGACGGCATCGTCGGCCCACCCGACGGAACGCGGCCGCGCGAAGTGCTGAAAGGCAAGACGTGGATGAAGGAGTTTGACGAATCAGCACAGTAAGAGGCGCGATTCGGCCCGCATTGTTCGAGAAGCGATTCCCAAGAGTGAATGGCGCAATGCGCTCGAATTGACACAATCGCGCTGCACCCCCTACAATTTCTAGACCACACGTGCCAGGGTAGCTCATTGGTAGAGCGCCGCCCTGAAAAGGCGGGCGTAGCCAGTTCGATTCTGGCCCCTGGCACCATTGAGATTCGTCCCCACGTTCTCGCCTTAGAACTCACTTCCTCCGCAGACATAGGTGCGGATCTATCTCCGTTGATTAGCGAACCGATTCACTTCCCGCATAGCCCCGCCGCGCTGGAGCAATCCTGCTAAACGCCCAAGGAATGAGCGATTGGCGCAACGAGAAATTCCGCGCACCCGCGTGCGTCTGGCGTCCTTCTTCGAAGCCTAAGACCAGCGGGCTAGGTTCGCGAAGAAGGCAGGCGCAAAACTTGTTCGCAGCGAGACGAGCTAGGAAGCCCTCGGCTCGATGCGCATGGCCCTGGCATGAGGAGCTTTGGGGAGATCGATCGTGAGAATGCCATCGCGCAACGTTGCGCTGGCTCTGGTGGTATCGATGTGCACGGGCAGATCGATCGTTCGAAGAATCTGGTCCGAGCACATCTCGCAATGAATCGTCTTGCCGTCCTTTTCTTCTTCCTTGGTTTCGCGCTTTCCGGCAATGCTTAGCCGGTGTGGCTCGATCTTGATGTCCAGGTCTTTGGATGTGAAACCGGGAACTTCCGCGCGTACGGTAAATTCGCTGTCCGATTCCTTCAATTCCAGATGCAGCGGATGAAGTACTTCGGCCTCGGCGCGGAACCAGTTCTCCCAATCGTTACCCAGCCAGTGGCCATTGTTTTCAAAAAGCTGGAACGCCCGGCGGGTGATGGAGTCAGAGATCATATCAAACAGGTCGGTAGAACTTTGTTTGACAGGGACGGACCCCTTGGTGGTTTGCATTGCGGTTGCGGCTTGTGCAGTCATGTTAGAGCTCCCTATCGAAATTCTGCGGTGAAACTCCGGCTGGCGAGCGAGGAAGGGAGGAAACACTCGAGTCGGAGAGAAAGAACGCCAGCCGAAAATTCCATACAAGAACATGTTTAGTCCACCGCACTCAAAAAGAGCAACTTCCTAGTCGTACTACAACGCCCTATATCAGAAGTTATAGGCGGCATTTCGTCGTTCTGCCTTGGCTGACAACCAAGGTCTCGCTCCACGCGCGTCATCGGCCCTGAAATTTGCTCGCTGGCGCTCGAAACCGTGGATGGCAGTGTTACCAGCTCATATCCTCAGTTCTGTCGCAAAACTTGAAAAATTGCGCAGCCCTCCAAGAAAGAGCTACATTTAGTATCGGCAACGGGAAAAATAAATATGCCGCCATCCGCACCTAATTCGCGGCCCAAATTGCCAACCGGACTTCCAGGGTCTCCGCAATGGGGCGCACTACTCCTTTACGCGGCCCTTATGCTCGCCACATTATGGGTTTGGCAGGAAGCGGCGCAAAGGGTAGCGCTGCGCACCATCTCCTACAGTGAGTTCAAGCAATACGTTCGCGAAGGAGAAGTGGTCCAATGTTCGGTGAAGGATACTGAGATCGACGGAGAAATTCGCCCTAAGGCCGACTCCACGCAGCAGACGAAGACACCCGCGGCTGCGTCCGCGGCGGAGTCCTCGCCAAGAACAGCTTCAGCAAGTCAGCCGCCGCCGACTAAGAAACCTGCTACTCCACTCAAGAAAAAGACGGAGGCGCGGGAGACAAAGAGCGAGGCGACCACGCCCACGACCAGCGCCAGCGAGCAACCCAAGACACAGAAAGAATCGAAAGAGACACAGAACCAATCGGCTCCGGTTGCAACGACCTCCGCTGGGCAATCCAAATCTTCGCAGGAAGAAAAGCAAGAAGAAAAAGTAGCGGAGCAGTCGAAAGCACCGCCAGAGTTTATGTTTCGCACCGTCCGCGTGGATGATCCCGATCTGGTCCGCGACCTCGAGAAAGCAAACGTGAAGTTTACCGGTGTGAAGCCCGGCTTCATGTCCGAATTCTTGTGGTTTTGGGTCTTGCCCATCGGAATCATGATTTTCTTGTGGCAGTTTCTTGCGCGGCGCATGAAGGGGTTTGGCCAGTCCGTGATGCGTATTGGGGCAAGCGGCGCAAAGCTCGTGGCCGACAAAGACACCAAGGTCAATTTCGGCGATGTGGCGGGCTGCGAGGAAGCCAAGTATGAGCTGCAGGAAGTGGTCACATTCCTCATGCATCCTGAGCGCTATAGCTCCTTGGGCGCCAAGATACCAAAAGGCGTCCTGCTCATCGGCCCGCCCGGAACCGGCAAGACGTTGCTCGCACGAGCCGTTGCAGGCGAGGCCAAAGTGCCGTTCTTTTCCATTAGCGGCAGCGAATTCGTTGAAATGTTCGTGGGCGTTGGAGCGGCGCGCGTTCGCGATTTGTTCCAGCAGGCAAAAGCCCACGCGCCTTGCATCGTATTCATCGACGAGCTCGACGCCGTGGGCCGCCAGCGCGGCGTTCACCTCGGAGCGGTGAACAACGAGCGCGAGCAAACCCTGAATCAGTTGCTCGTGGGCCTCGACGGATTTGAAGCCAATACGGGCGTGGTGGTGCTCGCGGCCACCAACCGCCCGGACGTGCTCGACCGCGCCTTATTGCGCCCCGGACGTTTCGATCGTCAGATTATCGTGGACGCTCCGGACCTCGAAGGGCGCAGCGCGATTCTCAAACTTCATTCTCGCGGAAAGCCTCTCGCCCCGGACGCCGATCTCCGGAAGATTGCTCAGGAAACACCTGGTTTTTCCGGAGCGGATCTGGCGAACGTCATCAACGAAGCGGCTCTCCTTGCGGCACGGCACGCGGGCACCACGATTGGCCAAAAAGATCTGGAGGAGGCCGTTGAAAAAGTCGTGGCAGGGCCGGAACGGAAGAGCCGCCGGCTAACCCCCGAAGACAAACGCCGCGTGGCTTATCATGAAGTAGGGCACGCGATTGTTGCTGCGTACAGCAAACACGCGGACAACGTCCGAAAGATTAGTCTCGTTCCGCGAGGGCGCGCCGCCCTCGGCTATACGCTGCAATTTCCCCGGGACGATCAATATCTGATGAGCCAGGCGGAGCTGACGGACAAGATCAAAGGCATGCTTGGCGGACGGGCTTCCGAAGAGGTGAACTTCGGGGAAATCACGACCGGAGCGGAGAACGACCTCGAGCACGCTACTGCTTTGGTCCGGCAGATGATCTGTATGTATGGAATGGGCGAATCCGTCGGTCTCTTGTACTGCGCGCAGCGCCCCAATTCCTTTTTGGCCGCGGCGGGCGATGGTCTCGTGCAGCGGGATTGCAGCGAACAGACCGCACGTGAAATCGACGAAGAAGTGAAGAAAATGCTGGATAGCGCCTACGCAAACGCAAAAAAGATATTAGAGGAACATCGCGCCGAAGTTGATCTAGTCGCGAAGGAATTGCTCGAGCACGAAACCCTCGACGCCCAGACGTTCCGAGATTTGATCCACCAGCCCGTAGAGAGCATCCCGCCACGCTAAAGACAATGCTGTCTCTTCGATCCGGCAATCGGAGGGTGGCCGAATTGCGGCCGGCAAATCGAAACGAATTGCGAATTGATCTACTCGAGGACGCTGGCGACGCTTTGTTGAATGAAGTTTCAGCGGAAATTGGTGTCTCTTATTTAGACGCGACCGCGTGCTCACCTGTTCGCCCCAAAACTCTCCTCGATTTTTTAGTTTTAATTATTGCTTCTCCGTCACACGAAGTGAGAAAATGGGGTCCTCCCGGCAGAGGCATAGGTTTGGCCGCGAAAAGCCTCTGGATAGCTCTTCAGGAAGTTCGCCATGCGTGAGCGAATAACACGGATTCTCATCGCAGCCTCCATCGGGGTGTTCATTGTAATCTTGAACTATTGCCTGGACATCGAATTTGCCAGGCACGGTTACCGCCCTGAATCCACAATTATCAACGATTTGATCATCGGTTTCGTCTGCGCGCTTTGTGCATACGCGTGGGCCTCGCTTATCGCTGATCGGCAATTGCGCCGTTCCGTTGCCGAGAAACTCAGGCAAGAGGGCGCTTTACGGGAGCGGAGCCGCATTGCCAGAGACATTCACGATACGCTCGCGCAAGGATTTGCGGCGATGGTCGTCAACATAGAAGCTGCAGACGAAATTCTCCACGAAAATTCAGAAGCGCAAAAGCTCTGCCAGCGCGCGCTGCGAATTGGGCGGGAGAGCCTTGTAGAATCGCGTTCCCTGCTGCAGGGTCTTCATCCGCAAGGACAAACGAACAAGAATCTTCGCGCCGCCATCGTCCGCCTCCTGAGACGGCTAACGGAGGGCACAGACCTTCATTTTGGATGTTCCGCAGACAACGTTTCCAAACACATCTCCCCGGAAGCAGAGCGAGAAATCCTGCTCATCGTCCGAGAGGCCGTCAACAATGTGGTGAACCATGCCAACGCCAAGGAAGTGCGGGTTACGTTGCGTGTGGATGGCCGGCAAATCCATCTGTGTGTAGAGGACGACGGCTCTGGATTTGTTCCCGGCGATCCCTTTCTCGCGCGGGGATTCGGTCTCACCAGCATGCGCGAACGAGCACGCAACTTGGGGGGCCTTCTCTGGATCTATACCCAACCGGGACAGGGAACCCAACTTGTCGCATTTATTCCAATTCCTGAAGAAACAGACGCAGGGAGCAAGCCATGCGAAATACTAATTCCATTCGAATCGTCATCGCCGACGACCATACGGTCTTACGCGAGGGGGTCAGAACAATCCTAGGAAGAAATCCGGAAATGTCGGTGATTGCGGAGGCCCGCGACTGGCCCGAAGCCATTCGGGCTGTTCTCAATCATCACGCTGAAATCGCACTACTTGACGTGCGCATGCCCGGGATGGAGGCGCACGAGGGAGTCTCTATTCTTCGCCAGAAGTGCCCAAACGTTGGCATTATCATGTTCTCCGCATTTGACCGCGACGAGGAAATCTATGGTGTCATTCGGGCGGGGGCTCGCGGATTCCTTCTAAAGGATTGTCCCCGCGAGGAATTGCGAGAGTGTATTTTCGCGGTGCATCAGGGAAAGACGTGGCTTACGGCCGGGCCCGCGGCGAAGCTCGCGTCCCGAGTGCAGGCTTCGGAATTGACGAACCGCCAGCGGGAGATCCTCGAATTAGTCGCCGAAGGCAAAACCAACAAAGAAGTCGGAAATGTCTTGAACATCACCGAGGGTACGGTGAAGGTTCATGTGAACCACATTCTTGGCAAGCTCGGCGTCGGTGGCCGCGTTGCGGCCGTGACGCGAGCTCTCCAGCGCGGCCTGGTGCGGTTGTCGAAGAGCGCCTGAAGGCCCCACTGCGCGGAGAGGCCGGCGTATTGGCTTTGGCGGTCGCCGGCCCCTATAGCGAAGGTTATATCTTCCCCTGTTACATCAAGCCAATTGTAGCCGATAGCCTCGTACTCCTACATTTGACATGGCTGGGCTTCCGCCGCCAAACCGAAGCAGCTTTCCCAACTGCTGCGACGGTTCCGGCCCCCGGCTTTTCCCGCGGGCTTCGGGAAATGACGGAGCAAAAAGGAGACTGACTTATGAAATTGTTCAGAGCAATGAGCCTCATGGGCCTGATGTTTTGCGCTTCGCTGATTGCAGGAGCCCTTTCCCCGCAAGCGAACGCGGATCAGTGGAACAAGAAGACCCTCGTTACCTTCAACGCCCCTGTTGAAATCCCGGGATTCCACGGACGCGCGGTGCTTCCGGCAGGGACCTACGTATTCAAGCTTTTGGATTCGTCCGCGAATCGCCACATCGTGCAGATCTTTAACAAGCAACAGAATCATCTGTACGCAACGATTCTGGCCATCCCCGATTATCGCTTGCAACCTACGGGAAAGACGGTAATCAAGTTCCAGGAGACCGCTGCCAACACCCCGGAAGCGATCAAGGCTTGGTTCTACCCTGGCGATAACTTCGGCCAGGAGTTTGTCTATCCAAAGCCCAGAGCCGTTGAACTGGCCAAGGCCTCCAACGAACCTGTGTTATCCATGACGGAAGAATCCGCCGAGAATATCAACAAACCAATCAAGTCCGCCAAGGAACCAGCCGTGGCGGCCATGGAAAACGCGGAGGTGAAAGCAGAAAAGCCGTCTGGTGAGGAAGAGGCGATGAACGAGGCCGTGACGACTACGCCGCCCAACTCTTCTTCCACTACAATGGCCAAGAATGAAGCTTCCACCTTGCCGAAGACCGCCAGCGACATGCCGCTCGCAGCCCTTTGCGGATTGCTGCTTCTCGGGATGGGATTCGCTATTCGACTCTTTTCTCGGAGATTCGCGCAGCCCAGTGCTTGAGCTCGGGCGGCGCGCGCACATGGCATCGAGCGCCGAACGAGACCGCCGAAAAAAGACGGACATTCCGTTCGCAATCATGTTTTCCATGTGGGGCGTTTCGCCTCTCCTGCTGTTGGTGCTTGTCTTATTGGGGCTACAGGGGCTGGCGCTTTCGCCGGTCCCTGCAACTCCCCGCCGAGACCCGCAAATCATCCGCTCGGAAGTGGATCTCGTGGTTTTGCCGGTCACCGTGACCGACCATCATGGCGATTTCGTCCCCGGCCTAACCAAGGAGGACTTCCGCGTCTACGAAAATGGCCGGCTGCAAACCATTACCCTGTTCCGCCATGAAGATGAGCCGGTGGCCGTTGGATTGGTAGTGGATTGTAGTGGCAGCATGAGTCCGAACCGCAATGAGGTTGTAGAAGCGGCGAAGGATTTCTTACTGTCCAGCAATCCGGCCGACGAGGTTTTTGTGGTCAATTTCAATGAACGAGCTTCGCTTGGGCTCCCGCCGACGATCGCCTTTACCAGCAGCGTCTCGCAGCTTGAGGATGCAGTACTGGGTGGTCCCACTTCGGGCGAAACGGCACTCTACGACGCTCTGGCGCTGGGCCTGAAGCATTTGGCCACGGGAGCAAAAGTGAAAAAGGCCTTGCTTCTTATTAGCGATGGCGGTGACAACGCCAGCCACGAGAATTTTCAGCAGATCCTCACGCTGGCTCAGCGCAACAATACCATCGTCTATGCCATCGGGATTCTCAGCGATACTGCCGCCGACGTGAATCCTGGCCTGCTCCGAAAGCTCGCGAAAGCCACTGGAGGGCGCGCCTACTTTCCGAAGTCCGCTGCCGAAGTTCCAGCCCTCTGCAAGCAGATTGCAAGGGACCTCCGCGAGCAGTACACCATCGGTTATACTCCATCGGATCGGGCCCATGACGGAACTTACAGAGCGATCCGTCTGGACCTTCTTGGGCCACGGCGCAAATCGCTTGTTGTGCGCACGCGCGCCGGGTATTACGCTCCCTCGGACGCTCCTTCTGGAGCCACGTCCGCTGCCGCCGAGTCGAAACGCTCCATGGAAAGTGCGCGATTGCATGACAACTAATTCCCTTCTTCGCAAAACCTCGAGTGTCTTGCTGATCGCCGGCGCTTTGCTCCTGGGCGGATACTGCGTACTTGAAGCGCAAGCTCGCTTTTATTTGGCCCACGAAAAACAGTATTTCGAATCGCAGCTTCACCAAACTTCGCTGGTGACCAAACCGGACACTTCTCGCCTGTATGCGGCCGCCGCCGCGCCAGCAAGAACTGGCTCGGTCATTGGCAAATTGGAAATTCCCCGAATCGGAATCCACACGCTCGTCCTGGAAGGCGATGATGCGAGTATTCTGCGGCGCGCTGCCGGTCACGTCCCAGGCACAGCCATGCCCGGCGACCCCGGGGGTAACGTGGCTGTCGCTGCTCACCGCAATACTCTGTTCCGGCCGCTGAGATTCATTCGCAGAAATGATTTGATCCGCATCGAGACTCTTTCCGGCACCGTGAGCTACCGCGTCGAGTTCACAAAAATCGTCAAACCGACGGACACTGCCGTGCTCGACAACACTGGCAAAAGCCAGCTGACGCTTGTGACTTGCTATCCTTTCTACTTTGTCGGCTCAGCACCACGCCGGTTCATTGTCCAGGCAGCCGAAATCTCGGAACAGGTTCGCAAGAGGGCAACCAAGATGTGACCGCCCGGAATAGCCGATTTGCAAGCGGGCCCCATAGTTTCGCTCGGGCTGCCGCCTCGAGCAGCAAACGCAAGTTCGACGGGCTACAGCCAAAGGAGTTAAGGAAAATGTTCCGTCACAGTATCCCAATCGGGCGCATCTTCGGTATTTCCATTGATCTCGACTATTCCTGGTTCTTGATTTTGGGACTTCTCACCTGGATTCTGGCGGTCAGCTACTACCCCGTCGAGTTTCGTGGTTGGTCCCGTGCCGAATATTGGTACATGGGCGCCCTGACCGCGGTCATGCTTTTCGTCAGCGTGCTGATTCACGAGTTAGGGCATTCCGTGGTCGCCAAGCGTTTTGGACTCGCCGTCCCTCGCATCACCCTTTTTATTTTCGGAGGCGTCTCGCAGATTGCCACCGAGCCTCCCAACGCCGCAGCGGAATTCTGGATTGCGATTGTCGGGCCGCTTGTCAGTTTCGCGCTCGCCGCACTCTTTTGGGAAATCGAGCCTCTTCTCTCCTGGTCCCAGCCTCTGTTTGCCCTCGCGGAATACCTCGCTATGATCAACTTAATTTTGGGAGTTTTTAATTTGATCCCCGGCTTCCCGCTCGATGGCGGCCGCGTCTTGCGAGCCATCCTCTGGCGCATGACCGGCAAATACCAGCGCGCCACCACTGCGGCCGCCCTATCCGGGCGCTTCTTCGGCTTCGTGCTCATCTTCGTCGGCGTTTGGCAAGCATTGAGTGGAAACTTTATAGGCGGACTTTGGATTGCCTTTATCGGTTGGTTCCTCGAAAGCGCAGCGGGAAGCCAGCTTCAGCAGGAAGTTTTGAAAAATCTGCTGGGTGAACACAAAGTGCTTGACGTCATGGAGCGGCATTTCCCGCAAGTGGATGGCGCTGTCACCTTGCAAGAACTCGTGGACAAGTACGTCCTCCAGGAAGGCCTGCAATACATCGTCGTGAGCGGTGCCGATGGGCCCTCCGGAATGGTCACTCTTAAGGGCATCCGGGGCGTGCCCCGCTCCGCATGGCCCACGACGCCCGTTTCCCAGGTGATGATCCCTTTTCAGAAGCTTGCCACCACTCGCCCCGATGCCGTCCTTTGGTCCGCGATGGAAAAAATGGGGCGCAACGGCGTCAATCAATTGCCCGTCGTAGAGGGTAGCGGGATAGTCGGAATTCTTTCCCGCGAAGATATTGTTCATTATTTGCGCGTTTTGCAATCTTTTGCCGCATAATTCTGGAATGAGCAGCTCTGCATGTAAAAAAACGTGCGTAGAGGAGACACATGTCAATTCCTGCTAGAAAGTTCTCTCACTGGTTCCTGCTGTTCGTCGTCGCCGCGCTTGTGGTCGGGGGTTTGACTCGAGCCGGAATCGTCCATTGGCCGGGACGCGCCGTCCTGGGCGCCTCAAAAGTATCTGTCCGTGTGGCTGCAGAGGAGCCTCCCGTCACTCTGGCCGACTTCAAAAACGGTTTCGCCTCGGTG
This sequence comes from uncultured Acidobacteriota bacterium, assembly GCA_963715795.1. Taxonomy (GTDB): domain Bacteria; phylum Acidobacteriota; class Terriglobia; order Acidiferrales; family UBA7541; genus Acidiferrum. The sequence goes on from OY970275.1 coordinate 1,453,353, forward strand.
ATCGATCCCGCGCTTCCTGCGGTCGTGAACATTTCTTCCACCACGGTGGTTAAGCGGCGGAACAACGCGCCGGGCCTTTTCGACGACCCGTTCTTCCGCCAATTTTTCGGCGATCAGGCCCCTCCTTCCACTTCGCCGCAAACCGAGCGTGAACAGAGCCTCGGCTCCGGCGTCATTGTGAATGCCGACGGCTACATCCTTACGAACAACCACGTTGTGGCCGACGCGTCCGATGTGGAAGTCTTCACGCAAGACCGCAAGAAATTTAAAGCCAAGGTCATCGGCACGGATCCCCGAACGGACATCGCCGTGATTAAAATTGACGCTTCGAATCTTCCCACCCTCACCATTGGAGATTCGTCGAAGCTAAAAGTCGGCGACATCGTCTTTGCCATCGGCGATCCCTTCGGCATCGGTGAAACGGCCACGACAGGAATCGTCAGCGCAACGGGACGCGCCTTCGGCGGTGCCATCGAACACTACGAGAACTTCATCCAAACAGACGCCGCCATCAATCCCGGAAATTCCGGTGGCGCTTTGATCGAACTTCACGGAAATCTCATCGGCATCAACACAGCCATCATTTCCGGAGCCGGCGGAAACCAGGGGATCGGTTTTGCCATCCCCATCAATATGGCTCACAACATCATGGATCAAATCATCGAGCACGGAAAAGTGATCCGTGGCTATCTCGGCGTCACCATCCAGGGCGTGGACCCCGATATGGCTAAGGCTTTTGGACTCAGCCACGGAGGCGGTGCGTTGATCGGCGACGTCAGCCCAGGCGGCCCGGCGGCCAAAGCCGGTTTGGAAAGAGGTGACATTGTCCTCGCTCTGAACGGAGAAGCCGTCAGCGGCCAGGATGATTTGAGCGTTCGCATTTCCGAGATGGCCCCCGGAACGGTGGTTCACCTCAAAGTATTTCGCAATGGTCAAACGCGCGATGTGGAAGCCACTCTTGGCGAATATCCAGAAAATGAGAAAGCGGGCCAGCCTTCGACTGCGCCGGAAGGTACGGCGCTGAAGGGTGTGCACGTACAAGACATGACGCCCGACCTCGCGCAGCAGTTGGGAGTGCCTTCGTCAACTCTCGGCGTCGTCGTCACGGAAGTCGATCCAGACGGCCCAGCGGCGGACTCCGGCCTCGCTCAGGGCGACATCATCCAAGCCGTCAATCACAAGCCCGTGCACAATGTCGAGCAGTATCAGCAAGCCTTAGCCGGAACCGGAAATGCTTCGGTGCTCTTGCTAGTGAACCGGGGAGGAACGACTCATTTCGTCGTCATCCAACCTCAATAAATCGACGGGGACCGGCCAGGTCCCGGCAGCGCTGTGCGTGTAACTTCGTTCGAAGCAAATCTCCTGCGCCGGAGCGTCTCGCAGCCGCTCCGGCGGAGTGATTGTGCGCTGCATCAAAAAGCGCGACAATGAGCCGCGCTTTCAGTTCGAATGAAAGCAATGCTCGGGTTTGAACAGTTCTAAGTGGAGGGCGTCATGCGACTTTCTCCGGTGGCGATGGCCGTTTCCTTCGCGCTGCTCGGCGGCGGTGCTCTTCTGTTCGTGGGACTTCTCAATCTCGTATTCCCAACCTACGGCACCGCGTTCCTCGCCATCGCAAGCTCTGTCTATCCGTGGTTTCACGGTTCGGGGACCATCCCCGATGTCTTGATGGGAACGCTCGACGGTCTCGTCGACGGAGGAATTGCCGGCTTCCTTCTTGCCTGGCTCTACAATCTAGCAAGCCGCCAATCCAAGCCAAGCTAGCGCCATGGACTCTTTTACGCCTGGCCGTCTCTCCATTCTTTGAAGCGTTGCATCCGCGCGGCGATTTTCGTGTGTCGCGAGCGTCGCCTTGATTTGCGCGTCTGTTCAACGAGTTGCGGGATCTCTCTCCGGCAACGCGAAGGCATAAACCATGTCTTGCACAGGGAGAATGACGTACTGCCTCCCTTCGAGTTCGTAGGTCATTGGCGAAGCGTCCAAGAACCCGCCGGCGTTCAAGTGCCACAGAGTTTTCCCGGTCGCTGGATCCAGCGCCAGCAAATTACCCGCGTTGTCGGCGCTGAAAAGCAGATGTCCCGCGGTAGTGAGAATTCCCGCGATGCTTTCTCCCTCGCCGATCTCATGGCTCCATACTTCTTTTCCGTTACGATAGTCCAGCGCGCGCAACGTCGAATCCGCCCATAGCCCGCGGTCGCGCCCTCCCCAACCTTCCGCTTTACCCGTCGCTGTCTTGTAAAAAATACTGAACAGACGGCGTGCATTCACATAAAAAAGGCCGGTCTGCGGATCAAAGCTTGGCGCCATCCAATTCGTGGCTCCGTCAGAGCCAGGTTCGACCAGTGCGCCATCCGCGCTCGGCGTGGCTTCGGCTTTGGCGACCGGCCGGCCTCGAGAATCAACGCCCGACGCCCAGGTTTCGTCGATGAACGGCGCTGTAACCAGGTGTTCTCCCGTCGTTCGATCCAGCACGAAGAAAAATCCATTGCGGCTGGCCTGTGCAAGTAGCTTGCGCCTCTTTCCTTTGAACTCCGCGTCGAATAGAACCTGCGTCTCAACCGCGTCCCAATCGTGCAAATCGTGCGGTGACGGCTGAAAATACCAAGCCAGCTTCCCGGTGTCCGGATCAAGCGCCACGATCGAGCATGTGTAAAGATTGTCTCCCGGCCGCCCTTCCCCCACGAGCACTGGATTGGGATTCCCCGTTCCCCAATAGAGCAGATTCAACTCCGGATCGTAAGTGCCCGTCATCCATGTCATACCGCCGCCGTGCAATATTGCGTCGCTGTTCTTGGGCCACGTCTCGGAACCCGGCTGGCCTGGATCCGGCTCGGTATTCCAGCGCCATTGGATGGCTCCGGTTTCCGGATCCAGCGATTCCAGAAATCCTCGAAGGTCCGTCACGTCTCCGGACACGCCCGTGATCACGTGATTTCGAATCACCAAGGGCGCCATGGTCGAGAAATAACCAAGCTTGGGATCCGCTAATTCGACGATCCACCGCACGCTGCCGTCTTTGGCGTTGAGTGACACCAAATGTGCATCCGGAGTCGTAAAGTACAGCCAGTCTTTGTACATTCCGACGCCGCGATTCCCGATATGATCGCCTTCCGAACGCCGTTCATAATGCCAAATCCGCCGCCCAAATCGCGCATCGACGGCCCAAACATTGTCGGGCGCCGTAAAGTAGAGAACGCCGTTCACTTCTAGCGGCGTTGACTTAATACTTGCGCTGCCCGTGCGAAATACCCAAGCGAGGTTCAGTGCGCCGATGTTCTTCGCGTTGATCTGGTCGAGCGTGCTGTATCGCTCGCCGGAGTAGTCTCCGTTATACGTCGGCCACGTGTCCGTCGGGGATCTCAACAACTCACCCGGATCGAGCCCCTGGGCCGCCGCAACCCCCGAAAAAGCTCCCTGAGCCAGAACCAAAACGAAAATGCAGACGCCCGCCCGCATCGCGCCCCAGCCATAACTCGCATCCTCCGTCGGCTGCTTCCCGCGCCTGCGCGCACTCCCTATCGGTTGCTCGAAGTGAGGAAACATCTACGCTCCTGTTTTCCCTCTCGGGTCCCTTTTGTTCCTATTTCAAACTTTCCAGGTACGCAAAGAGGTTGTGAACATCCTCTTGCGTGAGTCGTGGCAACAACTCACGGTGTGCCGCCAGAGGATCCTGAAGTTCGATTTTCACCCGGTCGCGCGAAAAGGATCGGTACCAGCCCGAATCGTCCCGCAGTGCGATCTCGAATTCATCGATGTGCGCCACCTCGCCCTCGATTTTCTCGCCGGAATGCAGCGTTACAATCGCGGTACGGTGCTCTCCTTCTGGATAAAGCATGCGTGCCTCGAGGTCGATGGGCGAATACTTGCGCGCAATCCCGGACAAATCGCCAGTTGCGGAATGGCAGTTCTTGCAACCGCCTGCGCCAAGAAAATAAGTTTTGCCTGCTTCTGCATCGCCCGTCAGCAGCTTCTCCACCGGATACGTGCTCGGAACGTCTGAAGAATTCAGCGCTTCGGCGGCGCGTGCGTGCAAGTAAGCGGCGATGTCGCTCACCTGCTGGTCCGTCAAAGGCATTGCCGGCATGCCTTTATCCGGGCGGCCGTGGCGAATTACGTCCCCGATCAGTTCTCCCTTGACGTCGTGAGCCACTATGGGCGAGCGAACCAGATCCGGTCCCCGCGCGCCCGTCGCGTCCGGACCATGACAGAATCCGCACGTCTCCCCAAATTGTTTGCGCCCGCGTTCGATGGCTGCAGATTCCTGAGGACTCGTCTGCGGTACCGCTGCGGCCTGGCAAATGGCCATCAGAAGAAAAATCGCCAAGGAAACAATTAGAAAGTTTGCCGCTCGTTTAGCTGGAGCAAGCCAGCGCTCGTCTATCGTCACTCCTCAACCCTCCGCGACGCGGCGATTCTAACATCTGGTCTGGTCAACCGCATCCGTTGAGCTGAATGTCTGTGCCGGCATTGGTAGGACGTACGGCCTGAGAGGTTGTGCGGATCGATGGCCCTCAGAATTTCACGGCGAATCCGGCGCCTCGGCCCGCGCCTCACCGTCCATCGCCCATGTTGCCCATAGTTCCAGGTTTATCGAGGGAATCCGTCGCCGCTACGCCCGTAATCAGCCGCGCGCCACGGCTGAACGTCACGTACTCGAAGCCCCATTGAATAAACACCAGCACGCGATTTTGGAATTCCACGATGTACATCAAATGGATAAATAGCCAGACGACCCACGCAGGCAGTCCCGAAAGATGAAGTCCAAAAATATTGGCGACCGCAGCGGCCCGGCCGATGACCGCCATTTCTCCCTTGTCGAAATACTGAAACGCTTTTACCTGCTGCTTCCCCTCCAATCGCGCGCGAATCGTCTTTGCTGCGTAAGCCCCTCCTTGAATGGCCAGTTGCGCCACTCCCGGATCCGGTTTTCCGTTCTTGTCGAGCGACAGCGCAAGATCGCCTACGATGAAAATCTCGGGATATCCCGGCACCGTAAGATCCGGCGCGACTTTGATGCGCCCGTTTCGCTCCGCCTCCGCCTTCGTTCGTTCCGCAAGCCTTCTGCCGAATTCGTTGGTTGTTACGCCGCCGGCCCACAACACGGTCTTCGCCGGCAGCCGTTTTGTTTCATCTCCCGATTTGTAGTTGACGCCCTCGGCATCGATTTCCGTGACCATTACGCCTTTCGTGACTTCCACTCCCAGCCGCGAAACGAGCTTCTCTGCTTTCGCGGAGAGATCCTCCGGAAACGTGCTTAAAACCCGTTTGCCGCCCTCCATGAGAATAATCCGGGATTCACGCGGGTTGATGTGCCGGAAATCATTCTTGAGTGTCTCGTTGGCGATTTCCGCCAGCGCTCCCGCTAATTCGAGGCCGGTCGCTCCCGCTCCGACGATCACGAACGTAAGCCATGCCCGCGCCTCTGCTTCCGTCGTCGAACGTTCCGCGCATTCGAACGCGTACAAAATCTTGTGCCGGATGGCCGTGGCTTCTTCGATGGATTTCAGGCTGGGCGCCCACTCCCGCCAGCCGTCGTTGCCGTAGTAAGATGTCTGGGATCCTGTCGCAACAATAAGCGAGTCGTAAGGGTAGACCGCGCCATCGCGCAAAATCACTCGCTTGGCCTGTGGATCGATATCCGCGGCTTCTCCGAGCAAGACTTGCGCATTTTTCTGTTTGCTTAGCACGCCGCGCAACGGAGCAGCAATCTCTCCCGGCGATAACGAGCCCGTGGCCACCTGATACAGCAGCGGCTGGAACAGATGAAAATTGCGGCGGTCGATCAAGGTGACGCTCACGGGCGCACGCTTCAGTCTCAGCGCGGCGTTCAACCCGCCGAATCCCCCTCCAAGGATGACGACCCTGTGCTTTTCGTCCATTCCCTTCGCTCCCCCGAACGCAACCTGCCTCTACCCTATATCATCTCATTTAGAATGATTTTCTCCTTTAGGATGCGCAGACGTCCCCTCAAGATGAAAAAATCTGCCGCCCCTCTCCACACTTGCTTGTCTGCCGGTCTTGTCGCCGAAGCCGATGTCAATAACTAGCTATCGCGTACTCACTCTCGCCGAAGCGCTGGACCTCGCGGGATACATTGCCTGGTACATCTGGCGGCTTCAAAGCGCGCACCCCAACTCCTGGCTCGTGTTTCCCATCTGGCTCTTGGCGAGCATTGCGTTACATCGCGACACTCCCAAAACGCTGGGCTGGAGGGCCGACAATCTATGGCCGGCAACGCGCCAGGGAGCTATCATTTTCGCGGTGTTTGTAATCGGCGTTTGTGCCGCCGGTTTATTTTTCGGCGCCTACCACCGTCTTCCGCTTCACTCCTCGGAGTGGAAGCGTTTCTTGGGTTATTCGGCTTTTTGCTTGCTGCAGCAGGTCGCTCTTAATTCTTACCTGACCAATCGCCTGCTCTACGCGTTCGAAGAGCCTCATATCGCCGCCGTTGTGGCTGGCGCAATCTTCGCCGCCATTCACTGGCCCAACCCGGTTCTGATTCCTCTCACGTTTATCGGCGGCGTGGCCATGAGCTGGCTCTTCTCCCGCGAGCGCAACATCATCCCCCTCACTGTGGGACAGGCCATCCTAGGAACATTGGTGTGGTGGGCGTTTCCCGTTGCGTGGCATCACGGCATGCGCGTCGGCCCCGGCTACTATTCGTTTCATCCCTGAAATCGTCGCGCCTCTGAAAATCTCGGGCTTGCCTTCGCCGCGCTGTCCCACGCCATGAACCAACCAGACTCCTCTAACATCGTCCGTTTCGCCTCGCGCGCGCCGCCATGCCTATAAATTCAAGTGATCGAACTTTCCGCCCTTTTTTCCCGCGGTCGCAATTCTCGGCTTTCGATGCGCCGACTCTTCCCACACGCCCGGAATCGCCAATGCACACTTCGGGCAAGCCCCTTTCACTAGCCGGTTCTCCAGCACGTCGTGCCACGATCGCCGCACCAACAGCTCGCCGCACTCCGGGCAGTAGGTGTTCGCCGCTTCGCTGTAAATGTTTCCTTCGTACACATACCGCAGCCCCGCCTCCAGCGCGATCTCCCGCGCGCGATGCAATGTCTCCGGCGGCGTCCGTGGCTTATCCTGCAGCTTGAAATCCGGGTGAAACGCCGTGAAATGCAAAGGCACGTCCGGCCCGAGATTCGTCAAAATCCATTCGGACAATCTACGCGTTTCGCCGGGATCGTCATTCAAAGTCGGAATCATCAAATTGGTGATTTCGAACCATACTTTCGTTTCCTTCTTCAACCACTCCAGCGTGTCGAGTACCGGTTGCAAGTGCGTCAGCGTGGTCTTGCCGTAGAAACCTTCCGTGAACGCCTTCAAATCGATGTTCGCCGCATCGATGTGGTCGTAAATATCGTGAAACGCTTCATACGTGATGTACCCGTTCGAAACCATCACCGTCTTCAACCCGTATTCCTTCGCCGCTTTGCAAATGTCGATCACGTACTCGCCCCAAATCGTAGGCTCGTTGTACGTAAACGCCAGCGAATCGCAGCCATGTTCCAGCGCCAGCAAAGGCACCTCTTCCGGCGCAACGTGCTGCGAGCGGACTTGATCCTGCCGCGACTTCGAAATATCCCAGTTCTGGCAAAAGAAGCACCCCATGTTGCAGCCCGCCGTCCCCATGCTGAACACACGCGTCCCCGGCAGAAAATGGTTCAGCGGTTTCTTTTCGATGGGGTCCACTTGCAATGCCGCGGGCGCACCATAGCCCAGGCTATACAGTTTTCCGCCCTGATTCACGCGAATGAAGCAAAATCCCGATTGTCCCGCATGAATGTGGCAATGCCGCGGGCACAAATAGCAGTGGACGCGCCCGCTCGCTTCCGGCTCCCACCAGCGCCCTTCATGCAGCTCCGCGCTCTTCTGGAGGATCTTCAGCTCGCTCACGCGCGAATCCTCCTCCTAATCGAAGTATACGCCTGCCATCCTTTCGAATCGGGTTTTCCGTCAGGGAGGGTGATTCCGCGCAACGCGCTTTACGCGTGCCGCCGAATTTGTCGCTGGACGCGCCTGCGTTCCGCCGCCCAGTCCACGAAATTCATCATGTTCGATCGGTATTTCCAGGAAAGCTCAAAAAATTTTCGCGCGTCCAGATTCGCCGCTTCCTGCCCAAGAAACGTCTCAAACCGCCAGCGCAAATACGGGCTCTTCCACGGCTTCAGCCGATACCCGCGCGCAACGTTCCAGTAGTACTTCATTGTCTTCAACATCGGTCGTTCACGGGCTCTTCGCCCGTTCCCAAGTCTTTCTCCGTCTGCCGCTAGGTTTCCTCGGCAATAAGTGCGGGAAAAGCTACCAAACTGTTGCCCCTACCCTAAGTGCAATCTCGCGAATTTGCAAGTGGGGCCTAGTACCCACCTCCCCAGCCACTTCCCGTTCTCCCTTTTCGCCGCTCTCATCCGTCATTCGCCGGTAAATCGCCCCCGCCCGCCGAATAACAAATGCGCGCTTCCCCGCCCAACCCCTAACCTCGTCAGTGGGCAGTCAAACCGCTGAGGGGGAGAAGAGCATGGCGAAAGGACTAGCCGAAGAACGCAAACAAAAAAGCTTTTGGGGAGCGCTCCTCCTGATACTCGGCCTTGCCGCAATCCTTGCCGACCTCGCCTTTCTCGCTCCTTCCCTTCTCTATCTCCTCTCCTCCGCAAAGGCCGGCCTCATGGGCCTTGTGCCCGCCTTGGGCATGTCCTTTCTGAACGCAACGCGAGCCATAGCCCTCCATCAGGTCAGCTACTTCGCCCTGGCTTCGCGAATCTTGGTATTATTCTCGGCGCTCGTCGCCGTCGTCGTCGGAACCACCCTTTGCAATGCGCGGCCATCATCTGCGCCTGCATCGGCCCGGCAGACTTTCTCCGGCTCCATCGAGGGAGACCGCTAATGGATCAATCCGATCCGCAGCAGACAAAACCGCCCAACGTAATGCTCGTCGGCAACGCTCGATGGGGACTCGTCTGGGGCTTTGTCATCATGATTGCCGGCGTCGCCCTGCTCCTCGACCACATGGGCATCTTCCCCTTCGACAGGGTCTACCGCTTCTGGCCGCTCATCCTCGTCGTGTTCGGCCTGCTAAATCTCAGTTCCCAGTCCAACCGCGCCCTTGGCGCCTTGTTAATCGTCGCCGGCGCCCTTCTTCAAATGAACGCTTTCCATTTCATTCGCTTGAGCTTCGCGGATATTTGGCCGCTCGCCCTCATTGGCGTCGGCACCCTCCTGATTTGGGGTTCCCTCGAGCAGCGTGGAGTGATGCGCAAGAATCCCAAATTCGATTGGACCCAGCCCGGAGCCGCCGAAACCTTCCGCCAGCGCATCATCGACGCAAGCAGCGACACCGACACCTCCATGAACGCCGTCGCCATCTTTGGTGGTTGCGAGCGCCGCTTCACCGGCCAGCATCTCCGAGGCGGCAAAGCCACCTCCATCTTCGGCGGCCTCGAAATCGATTTTCGCGACGCCGATATCGACGACGAAGCTGTCCTCGAAGTCAGTTGCGTCTTCGGCGGGGTCGAAATCCAAGTCCCCGAAACTTGGTATGTCCATTCGCGCAGCCTCCCAGTCTTCGGAGGTTTTGAAGATAAGACCCGCTCGTCGCGCGTCCCGCTTCCCGAGGGCACAAAACGCAAAACCCTCATCGTCACGGGCCTCGTCGTTTTCGGCGGCATCGAGATTCGCAACTGAGCCGTCCCCATGCATCCACTCCTCAAACCCATCAGCCGCTACGCAATTTATCTCTCAGGTTGGACCCCGCTCGCCGGAATCCTCATTTATATCCTGGCCCTGCCCGGCAAGCTGGGCTGGCGCGACGCCACCGTCCTCGTCATTCCTCTTTGTATCGTCTATCAGTTCGTTTGCCTTTCCGCATGGTACTCGTGCAAAGCCGCGCCCTTGCGCAAAACGCCTGTCATGCGTACCCGCGTCACGCATCTCGTTGCGGCCGCCGTCGTCAGCTTTTTTTGGGTCGAACTCGCTCGCTTGCTCGCCTATGGCTTGTCGCAATTCCCCACGTTTCGCGGATTGGACCAGCGCCTGGCTCCCCAACTTCCCCTCCTCTACGGCCTCGGCTTCCTGATCTATCTCCTCTCCGTCGCCGCTCATTACGTCATCCTCGCGATGGAAGATTCCAGCAAAGCCGAGGCGCAGGCTCTCGAAACGAGCGTTCTCGCTCGCGATGCCGAGCTAAAAGCGCTGAAAGCGCAAGTGAACCCCCACTTCCTCTTCAACAGTCTCAACTCCATCAGCGCCCTCACCAGCATTGATCCCGCAAAAGCCCGCGAAATGTGCATTCTCCTCGCCGAATTTCTTCGCATGACTCTTGGCCTCGGCGAGAAAACCACCGTCCCCCTTTCCGAGGAACTTTCCCTGCTGCATAGCTATCTCGCGATCGAGCGGGTTCGTTTTGGCGCTCGCCTGAAAATGGAAGAAGACATTCCGCAGGAATCGAAGTCCATCGGCATGCCGCCTCTGCTTCTCCAGCCTCTCATCGAAAATGCCATCACCCACGGCATCGCCCATCTTCCCGAGGGAGGCTACGTGCGCGTCTCCAGCCAGAGCCACAATGGCCGCGCTCTGCTCTCCATCGAAAATTCCTTCGATCCGGACTCCACGCCTTCGCGAAACGGCGGGATGGGCTTGAAGAACGTCCGGCAAAGGCTCGAAGCCCGCTACGGTAAAGACGCGAACATGCGTGTCACCGCCGAAAACGGCAATTTTCGCGTCGAATTGTCGTTTCCCACCGAAACCGCCGAGGCAAAAAGTTGAGCAAGAGCGCCGACAAGAAACTTACGGCCCTCATCGTCGACGATGAAGACCTAGCGCGCTTCGTCCTTCGCGAGCTGCTGCAAACCCATCCCGAGCTCGATCTGGTCGCCGAATGCGCCAATGGCTTCGAAGCGGTAAAGGCCGTCGCCGAACACAAGCCAGACCTGATTTTCCTCGACGTACAAATGCCCAAGCTCTCCGGCTTCGATGTCCTCGAACTCATCGGCACGGATACCGCGGTCATCTTCGTCACCGCCTACGACCAATATGCCATGCGCGCCTTCGAGGTTCACGCCGTCGACTACCTCTTGAAACCCATCGGCCGCGAACGTTTCGAGGCCGCCCTCGAGCGCGCCAAATCCCGCATCGGCGAAAAAATCCCCTCGGTCCCCGAGCTGGCCGCTGCCGCCCGCCCTCCCAAACAATTTTTGGATCGCATCGTGGTCCGCGATGGCACTCGCGTCACTCTAATTCCGGTTGGAAAACTCGATTACGCCGAGGCCCAGGACGACTACGTGGCCCTCGCCAGCGAAGGCAAGAAACATTTGAAGCAGCAAACCATCGTCAGTCTCGAAGCCTGCCTCGATCCCGAGCGCTTCGTCCGCGTCCACCGCTCCTACATCGTGAACTTTGAACGCGTCGTCCGCATCGAGCCGTACGGAAAAGATAGCCGCCTAGCCATCCTGGCCGACGGCACCCGCCTCCCGGTAAGCCGCTCCGGCTACGCTCGCCTTAAATCCCTCCTCGACCAACGCACCTAGCCGCGCCAAATTGTCGGTGATTATCAACTCGACGCAAAGTAGCCGCCTGTGTAGACTGAACTTGATCGAACAGTTTTGCCCGGGCGTATGCCCGCTTTATGGGAAAATTCGCCTCGCTTCTGGACACGTTTCTTGCGAGCCCCATTACCTGGGGGGTCATAGCTTTACTCGCCCTCGCAATTGCACTCAGCGGGAAGCTAAGCCTAAATTTCGCCACAGTCGTCCTTTGGTTCGCTGTCGGCACAGCCCTTTTGGGGATATACCGAGCGGAGGCGATTCTCAGATTCGATCTATTAATGCGCTTTTTGGTTATGGGATTTTTCGCATTTGGCTTGACGGCAGCGGCGGTGGCCCTTGGTAGATGGATAAGACCGGAGGCAAAACCTCCGAACGGAGTGCAAAGCGCAGCGCTAGCCCCTGCTCTGCTTAGAACTTCAAACGGGCCTGAAGTAAGAGCGCTCAACGCCCTTCCTGAGGCATCACCGAAGCAACACATAAGTGAAAGCGACAGGTTCACGATTCTAATCCCCGTCGATACAGCCAATCCAGCTGCGCCAATCCCTGCGGACGAGAATTCCGACGACCCACATCGGACGTTTTATCGTAGCTTGTGGTCATTTGTTCAGGCGGGACAGAACTGGTCTACCGAAGAAGAACGGGTCGACATCGTTAGGCGGCTTGCCCAGATGTATATTTTTCATTCCGTATTCTCCATGGCGCGCCAAAGTTGTGGCGTAGAGCTCACCGGAGGAAAAGTAATCCCCATAAATGACAAGGCGATTATGCCGCCAGACCTTGTTTCATCTTCCGCAAAAGACCTTATCCCCGAACTATCCAAACGGCGCCTCCTTTCCCCTAGCGTCGAGATGTTGGTAATGAATTTTCCTCTCCACATGCCGAAGGGAACCCACCTCAGTTTTAGCGAAATGAATGACCAAGAATCAGACAAGCCCTTTCAATACGTGATGCGAATGGAAAGGCCTGGTTTCTTTGAATTTGATATATCGGTTCAGCCAATGGGGAATGCAAACGGGGGTGTACTGCCTGACAAATTCCAAAGCCAATCGGCGAACACAGTTAAGACCTACAGCTTAATTATAGCGATGGATTCAGTAATTCAGGCCAAGAGCGAAGATGGGTTTCAACCCGACAAATACGCGGCCTGGGTGAAGGACACCTTTGCTGAACTCCGAAGGAGGACGACTTTTTAGGCCACTGGCGGATACAAGGCGAGTGATTTCTAAATGTCTTTAAAATCTATCACCCCACACGCCGTACCCAAATCCGCGAAGTCGCTGGCTTTCCCAAATGCATCGTTCGCCCGGCCGATCGCAGCGTCATCGTTTCGTCGTACTCTTTCTTCTGCACTTTCACTCTCTCGCCCGGCCGCAAATCCAGTCCATCCAGAAACGCAAGGAATTTCTCATCCTTCTCATAAACACAAAGGATCTCAGCCTCATCCTCCGCACCCAAATCCGAAAGCAAAACCGCGCCCTGCTTCCGAAGCTGCGCAATCCCCCCGCGAATCGGAACTCCATGCGGGCAGCTTTTCTTTCCGCTGAACCGCTTCAGCAACAACGCTTCGACTTCCGGCGAAATCGCATGCTCAAGCCGTTCCGCTTCCGCGTGCGCCTTGGCCCACGGCAATCCAATCACTTCGGTCAGCAACATCTCCGCAAGTTGATGCCGCAACGCCATCCGCTCCGCCACCTGCCGCCCCTTGCGAGTCAAATCGATCCGGCCCGCCCGGTCCACCCGCACAAGGTCGTCCCGCGTCATTCGCTTCAATGCCGCCGTGACCGCCGGCGGCGTTACGCTCAATTCCTCCGCCAGCCGCGCGCTGATCGGCGTCTGGTCCTCTTCGAGCATCTCCCAGATGCCTTTCAGGTAGTCTTCCTGCGAAACGCTCGTCTTCTCTCGTCTCAAACTCGCTTCTCCTCAACCTTTTCTAGGCTCTGCCCATGCCCTTGCTCTTGGCTTTCTCGGCGGTCCTTTTGGCCCGCGCGCTGTCTCTCAACCGGTCGGCCAGTTCCGCCACTCGTTTTTCAATATCCTGGAAGATCCTCTGATAAATCTCCGGGGTCGCGCCATACGGATCTTCCACGTTCCAATCCTCCACCTTCGAGTGATCATGGAACGCCAGCCGTTTTGGCCGCCCGCTCATATTCACAATAACATCCGCCGCCAGCAATTCCTCGCGAAGCACCGGCTTCGATTTTAATCCTTCCGCCGGATACCCATTTCGCGCCAGCGTTTGCAACGTCATCGTTTCCACGTGTCCCAGCGGCGTAAATCCCGCGCTCGATGCCTCGATAATGTCATGGCCAAGCCGCCCGGCGATCGCCTCCGCCATCGGGCTTCTGCACGCGTTCCCCAGACAAACAAAAAGCACCCGTTTTCGTGCAATCTTCTTCATCAGCTTTCCACGCCGAATGTAAGGCTTTCTTTCTAACCCGCGCCTCAGCGCCTAATTCCCGCCCATCCTCGACACACGCCCCGAAGCAAGACGAAATATTTTTTCGTACTATTTTCTACTTGACGGAACAGTTTACCCTCGTGTATGATCTCTCTCGGTGAAATCTGCGTCTGGAGTGCGGCAGCCCTGCTGCCGCTTTTTTGTTTCTGCGCCAATCCCGTACGCATTCCCACGTACGAATAACTACCACAGATTCAATCATGTTGTCGTCGCCCGATTGCGTTCTTTCTGTGGCAGTCATCTCCCCCAGCGCGAGCCGATCGCTCCGTAGCAAGACTTGCATCCATCCGAAGGGCCGGGCCGAGTCCCTCGCACAGGTAGTTCGAGATATACTGTCCCGTAATTGCTTTACAATCAACACTTGCCTCGAATCGCGGAGATTCGCGATCGGAAGAAATCGCAGCCCGGTTGACTTTCTTCTATCGCCTTACTTTTCAACACATACAAGCCTCCACGTATGTGTTGATTGTAAAGCACTTACAAAAGGATCCGAGCGCGCCTATCCCCTTTATTTGCAACAGTTACAGCCCTACTCGTAAGTGTTGCAGATAAAAGACTTATAAGTCCTTTAGATTCAGCACTTACGAGAAGGCCCCTCCGTAACTCGTTTAGATGCAACACTTACACAAAAACAGGGGGAGGGGGAGGGCCTTGCCGAGTCTATCTGCCAGAAATCATAAGCCGCCAGAAGCTATTGCCGAGCTAGCGAGAGAGCGAGGCCGTCTTCCCAGCGCTGGCCGGGACCAACTCCAGGAAATATTTGTGCACGGTCCAGTCTTCACTCAGCTCCGGGTGAAACGTAGCCGCCAAAATCTGCCCGCGCTGTACGAGCACCGGTTTTCCGCCGTACTCAGCCAGGATCTGCATCCCGTCGCCAACCCTCTCGATAATGGGAGCGCGGATAAACACCATTTCCATGGGCGCGTCCGTCAGCTTGCTGGCCCCAAAAAACACGTCGCTCGCCAGTTGCCGGCCGTAGCCATTGCGCAATACCGTCATGTCCAATAAACCCAAAGACGCCTGTGCAGGATTCTTCACTTCGCTCGCCAGCAGAATCGCGCCCGCGCAAGTCCCAAAAATGGCCCCGCCCTCCGCCGCGAATTTCCGCACCGCTTCAAACAATCCCTCTTCCTGCAAAAACTGGAGCTGTGTAGTGCTCTCTCCGCCAGGCAAGATTAAGCCGTCGCAGCCCTCGAGGTCCCGGACCGTGCGTACTTCCGCGCTCTCGACTCCCATCTCAGCGAGCCGCGCCGCGTGCGCCGCAAAATCCCCCTGCACCGCCACAATCCCAATCTTCACTTCGTCAGCTCCGCCTTCCCGAATTTGTAGTGGCGCAGCATGCTGCGCCCCACTCGAATCGCTTTTTGCTTCTCTCGCGTTCCCCTCACCACCCGCGCGTCGAAAGCATGTCTTTCGCTTCCAACTGCCGCACATCGATCCCGGGCATCGCTTCGCCAAGCTCTTCACTCGCCTCGAGGACCGCCTTCGGATCATCGAAATGCGTCGTCGCCTTCACCACCGCCTTGGCCCGCGCTTCCGGATCGCTCGACTTGAAGATTCCCGATCCCACGAAAACAGCCTCCGCACCCAGCCGCCGTACCAGCGCCGCATCCGCCGGCGTGGCGATTCCGCCCGCGGAAAAATTCGGCACAGGCAGTTTGCCGGTCTTCGCGATCTGCCGGATCAAATCGAGCGGCGCGCCGAGCTCTTTTGCTTCGTGCATCAACTCATCGTCGCGCAATGTCGTCAGCTTTTTCATCTGGCTCACGATCGTGCGCATGTGCCGCACGGCTTCCACCACGTTCCCGGAGCCCGCTTCCCCCTTCGTGCGAATCATCGCCGCGCCTTCCGCGATCCGCCGCAGCGCTTCGCCGAGATTGCGCGCGCCGCAAACAAAGGGCACGCGGAAATCGTGCTTCCACACGTGGTTCTCTTCGTCCGCGGGCGTCAGCACTTCGCTCTCATCGATGAAGTCCACCTCGAGCGCCTGCAGCACTTCGGCTTCGGCAAAATGCCCGATGCGAACCTTAGCCATCACGGGAATCGTCACCGTTTGCATGATCTCTCGGATGATCTTGATCGAGGCCATGCGCGCCACGCCGCCTTCCTTGCGGATATCGGACGGCACGCGTTCGAGCGCCATCACTGCACACGCCCCGGCCTTCTCCGCAATTTTGGCTTGCTCGGCGTTCGTCACGTCCATGATGACGCCGCCCTTCAGCATTTCCGCCAGCCCTACTTTCACCCGCCACTCGTTCGCAGGATTGCCCGCGTTGCCGCTGCCATTCACTTTTTTCGCATCCATGTCACTTCTCCTCTCAATTCAAATTTCTCCGGCGAATTCTCGCCGCAAAATCTTCCGTGCCGCGTGCTCTTGCCGCAGTTCCTATCTCTGCGTCCTATCTCTGCGTCCTATTTCTGCGTGCTATTTCTGGCCGACGACTACAAATCTTCCCGTACCGCGAGCCAGCACTTCCCCGGCGCCATTGCGAATCTCGCCGGCGATAAAAATATTGCGCCCCTTCTGGTCCGTCTCGAAGCCTTCGACGACAATCTCTTCATGCACGTTCACGGGCTTTAGATACCGGACTGTCAACTCCGCCGTCACCGCGCGCACTTCGCGAAACCGACAAACTTTTCCCATGGCTTCATCGAGGAGCGTGGCGATAATTCCGCCATGCCCCATCCCCGCGCCGCCCTGATATCTTTCGCCTAAAACAAACCGCCCCACGATGCGCCGATTCACGTTGTCCTGCACGAACGTCAGCTTCATCCCGGCATCGTTCGCACCGCCGCAGCCAAAACATTTGTTCGCCGGGTTCGGCGCCAGCGTAATCGTATCCGTCAATTCTCTCTGTCCTCTCCGCTCTTGTTCTGTTCTGTTCTGTTCTGTTCTGTTCTGTTTTTCGTTACTTCCTTATTTCCTTACTTCATCACTCCTTTCCTCTAGATAATTTTTCTTTCACACCAACGCCACTCGGCTTCTCTCCGCCCGCCGCACTCCCCGCTGTCGCTTGCGCATCTCGACACGCAAAATGTCCGCGAGCGTCGCTACTCCGCGCGCAATCTGCTTTTCATCGAGCCCCGCATAGCCAAGCCGCAATGTATTCGGCAATGGGTTCTGCACGTAGAAATATCGACCCGGCGCATACAGGACGCCGCGCTCCTTCGCGTGAATCAGCAATTCGCTGGCGTCAAAACCCGGCGGCAATTCCAGCCACAAGCACATTCCGCCTTCCGGCCGCGTCCAGCGCGTGCCCTCGGGCATGTGTTTGCGCAGCGCTTCATCCAGAGCCGCGAGCCGCGACGCGTACACTTTGCGCATTTTCGCGAGATGCTTCGTGAACAAACCGCGCCGCAAAAATTCCGCCAGCGTTGCCTGCGCGAGCTGATCCGTGTGCAGATCGGTGGTTTGTTTCACAATGCGCAGCCGCTCGATGGCCGTCGCAGGAGCCACAATCCATCCCACGCGCAGCCCGGGAAACGCGACTTTCGCGAAACTATCGATGTGGATGACGATGTTCGCTCGATCGAGCTGCTTGAGCGAAGGCACGCGCTCTTCGCGAGCGTGCAACCGCCCGTAGATATGGTCTTCCACAACCGGCACTTGGTGCCGTCCTGCAAGTTCCAGCACGCGGCGGCGGGACGCCAGCGGCAACGAAGTGCCCGTAGGATTTTGAAAATCGGGAGTGAGCACAATCAGCTTTACGCGATTCGCAGCGAGCGTGGCTTCGAGCGCTTCCAAATCGAGACCGAGCGGAGTTCCCGGTTCCGGGCGCGTTTGTACCGGGACTCCAAGGCAGCGGGCGCGCGCACCGTGGAAAATGGCCATCGCGCCGGGATAGGTGGGATTTTCCAGGATCACGGAATCCCCTGCCCGTACAAACGCTTTGCTGATTAGATCCAGCGACTGCTGGCAACCGTCCGTGATCAAAAGATTTTCGTCTTTGGCGGGAATGCCGTCGCCGCGAAGATGATCGAGCAGCGCCTCCTTCAAAGGGCCGTAACCATCCGAAGGACCGAGATTCAAAACGTCGGCGGCTTCGCGGCGAAGCACGGCGTTCACGCAGGTCTGCAATTCCTCGACGGGAAAATATTCCTCAGCCGGCCGGGCCATCACGAAGGAAAGAGCATTTTCCGGCGCGCTGGCCGTCAGCCGGCTGAGCGCCTCTTCGCCGCGTTCATCGGCAAAGAGAAGTTCCCAGCGGAGGCCTTCCCCGCCATTGAGAACCGGAGGCGCGGGAGGAGTCAACTTCAGCCCGTTGCCGTTTCCCCTGATGTACGTACCGCGGCCGACGTGGCCCTGGATCAGGCCCTCGGATTCGAGCTCGGCGTAGGCGTTAGCCACGGTGGTGCGGTGCACGCCGAGCAGGGTGGCGAGTTCGCGGCTGGCGGGAATGCGGTCGCCCAGACGCAAATCGCCGGCGTGAACGAGCGAACGCAATTGATCGCGAAGCTGAACGTACAGCGGAACGTGGCTCTCAGGCTGGAGATGGATTGGCAACATTGTCTCTCACCTTGAGCCAATTCTACACGAAATTGGCCTGCTGCAAGAGCCAATTTGTCTACCGCCAATTTGGCGGGTGGCGGGCGAAAAGCAGGGACGGTCGGACGTCGCCAAATGCGGGGGCGTGGGAGCCGCACAGAAAGCGGCAGCGGGGCTGGGCGAGTCTCGCCAAATAGAGTTCGCAAAGAAAGCGGCAGCGGAGCTGCCGCACTCCAGATGGCAGATTGCAAAATTGTGCGTGGCCCAGCAGCCACCGGACAGCCGGCCGTTAATTGGGGTTCGGTTCGTAGCCGAGGCGGCCGTTTTTTTCGCCGGCCGCGAGGCTGCGGATGCAGAGCTTGGTCAGGTCCTTTTCGTCGCACTGGTAGATTTCCATGATAGGCAAGTCCTCTTCCTGGACCTCGTACTCCCCTGCCTGCATGTCCTCCGAATCGTCATCGGAGGCCACCGCGACCGGACTGCCTGGGCGCACGCGTATGCGGAATTGACCTGAAGAAGGCTCGTAATTCGCGTAGCTAAAGCAATGCCCGATGCAGGCGCGGTCGACAAAATGTCCGATGAAAGCGATGCGTGAATCGAGGGGCGCCCAAATCGTGGAGAGCACCTTGGTTCCGAAAGGCAAAGGACGAACGAGCTGCTCGACGCGGTCTTCCATGCGATTTAAGGTCGAGGTGTCCTGGTATAGAAAGACAAAAAAGATCGCCGCGAATGCCGCCAAGCCCGCCAAATGCCATTTTCTAGGCTTGAGGCAGCCCACCACGCAGAGGCCGAACATGGCGGTAACCAGAGTGAGGCGAGAGGCAAGCAGGCCAATCCAGCCACCGGAAGCGGAGGGCCGCAGATTTTCCGGCAAGAGCGCCACGCCAACAATCGAAACAAAATAGAGCCCCAGCGGAAGGCGCAAAACTTGCCAGAAACTGGTGTCGCGCCGGCGAGAAAACGCGTCGATCGCCACGCAGAGAGTTCCGAAACAGAGCGCGGCCCATCCAAGCGTAGCGTAGCGGCGGCCGTACAGCGTAAGTTGGTCTGCGCCATTCATCAGATAAAACGGATCGTGCACCCAATCCACGGGAAAGCGAGTTTGGTGCGCGAGATACCAACGAATCGCAAAAAACACAGTCAGGGCAGCCACAGGGACGGCCACCTTCCACCAACGCGGGAGCTTGGTCCAAAGAATCAGATATACGCCCGTACCGAGGAGCCAGAGAATCCCAATCGGATGAGCGAGAAAAACAGCAGGCGCGAGAAGCAAACCGAAGATGCGCTCCCCTGCCCTTCCTCGCCACAGGAGAACCAAGCTAAAAGCCGCCAACCCAAGCGACAAATAGTAGTTCAGGAAACCCATGTTGAAGGAATAGCCGTACGCCAGCATGGCGAGGCACGGAGCGAAAAACCAGGGCGGCTGGCCGCTGACGGCAGCGATGAAAGCAAACGTTCCCCAGAAAAAAATCAGCACGCACAACGAAGCGACGATTTTGCCAGCAGCGGCGAATCCAAAAAGATTCGCGGCATGCAGCAGCATCCAGTCGACGAGCACGTTGTCCCACTGGCGGACGAAATAGAGGCCCGGCGCTTGGCCCTTCTCAATCAATTGGGCCAGCCAGGCGTTGTAAACATGGCTTGCGAGATCACCAGCTTCGATGTGCCGGTGCCAAAGGCACGGGACGATGATCGCGATGGATAGTACGAGAATGATCCATTTCTTTTCGCGTAGGAATTGCCATCCCGGCGCAACTTGCATCGGCGCGCCGGTCATCTTCTGTCTTGCCTGCGGTTTCGCAATGCAGACACCTCTTCATGGGAATAGGGTCGCGCCATTCTACTCTCTTCGACGCAGGGGCCGGATATGGATAAGGCTTGGTAGGGTCGGACAAGGGAGTGTTGATAAGAGATGTTGGGTCAGTTTGCGGTAGCCGCGTTTCTTGCCGCTTGTCCTGGGCCACTCTTGACGTAATCGCGCTCTTTGAGGCATCCTCCAACTCGTTCCGCAACTGCGATGGGATTCTTCCTGACGAAGGAATACCGAATCAGATGATTACTCGCCGTACGATTTCGCGCACGTTGGTCACGCTGGGTTGCCTTGTGCTGCTTGTGTCTGCCGCCGTGCATTGCCGCGCGTATCAAACGTTCAGCGCCCCGGCCGTGCATGCATCGAATCTGCCGATTGCGCTGCAATCTGTTTTCGAGATTGCCTTTCTCTCGATGGCGTGGAATTGGATCGTCCTTGCACTCATTGTGCTGGTGGTCACGTTTGGGGAAGTACGCTTGGGCAAAGCTATCGCCCTGATTTGCGGCTTCGCTGTGTTGGTTCAGGCGGTATTCACTGTTCCCATGGTGGGGCTCTTCATCGGAAACGAAATGATGGGTGCCGCATCCCTGCTAATCATTATCGGCAGCTTTTTGTTCCAGGGTCCACGCGTCGAGGCCTGATAGCCGCGGGCTGCCTCCTTCTCGCGAACTCCCAGTAAGCCTAGTGGGAGACTTGAAATCCGGTTACCGGGTCCACCAGGAGGTGACCGATGATGCCCTCGCGGCATTCGGGCTTTGCTCGATAGGTCCCGAACGCGGCCTGTCACTTCCCAGCGAGAAACAAGCTTATGACAGTTATGCTTTTCTTTCCCAGAATCAAGCGTAACCTCTCTGCGGTTTCCTCAGCCATTTTGTTCGCAAGTTCCCTAATGTCGTCGGCCATTGCGGGATTCGACGACTTTGCTTTGGCGCAAAGTAAATCAATTCCGGCGTCAAACCCGTGAATATAAGCCAGGCTCTGGTCCGATTCGTAACTCCGAATCATTTTCATCACCGTCCAGGTCTGGCTCGATGCGTATTCATGTTTAAGATCGCGTTCCGCGGCCATTTCTTCCACCTCGGTTACTCGGATAGTGTGAAACGCAATCATGCAAAAGCAAATGGTACTATCCACTTTTGGACACTTTTTATTAGTATTAGAAATCTCTAAGACAGATAGCCGATGACGGCGGGGTTACAGCAATGCATACGCAAGCATGAAAAAGTCTATTCTTGCCGGGACCGCGTTTATCAGGCGCCGGCTTTCACTCGGGCGCATGGGCGGGCGGCGGGATCGCATCAGACGTAGAGCGCAAACAGGAGCGAGCCAACATCGCATACCAATGTCAAGTATTGCAGCGCACTCATCCCAACGAGAGTAAATCGATTGGGATTTTCCAAAGAATCCGCGATAGGGGTCACATTGAACCCGATCACAGTACGAACGTCTCCGTTCTTTTCGGTCGTGACGTTTACCAGCAGCCATTTCCTCGGGAACGGATTTTCAAGCGTGATGTCTACTTTGGAATGGTGCTGGACGCGATAAACGTGTGCGCCCACTGCCTTCACCGACTCCGGACCCTCAGCAGAAAAACCGCGGGCATTTTGGAGAGTTTGTTCCGGAGGTTGGAGTCTATGAGACCGGAGTCTGAGTCGTGTTCAATCTGCTCGAATTCCCCTTGCCGAAGCAGCTCGACGTAACTTTTAGCAATTGATTCAGCCTCCGGCGGTGTGAATTTCTTCATTAAGGCGGCTTGATCGCAGCCAACAAGGAATGCACAGAATGCACTGGCAACGAGATAAGTGAAACACATGACCCGTCCCTGCTCCACTCGTCCTCCGGTCCACCATCCCTTCTACACACATTCATAATACACGTCGTCAGGTCCTGGCGAGTTGCCTTACCGGTTACGCAGATGCTGGTTTCGATTTTATCGTGTCGTGGTTCTTCACTAATTCAGGGTTTCTATTTCGCGTTTTCGTCAACCTGAAGTCGTCCAAACGTATTGCCCTCGGGATCAAGGAAGTAGCCCTGCCAGCAGATGCCAGGAACGGCAAACTTCTCGAGCGCGACTTGGCCGCCGTTTTTCAAGATTGCTTTTGCCGTTGCATCGAAGTCTGTCACTTGCATCGAGCACACTTATTCTTGAGACTCAACGAATCCAGAAGCCTCGAATTGGCCGGGCTTACTTCGCGGCGAGGATTTCGTCGAGACGGTCCGGGACGCCTTCGACTCGCGTGAGCGCCGGATAGCGCAAGCCACCGTTGTAGTTTATTCCGAGCGTCTGATACTCGTCGCCACGCTTTACCAAAAATTTGATGGGCAAAGCATTTTTCTCCGCGTCCACGACGGCAGTCCGAAGCACGTCGAGGCTGAAGGCCTGGCCGTTCACGGCCGCGATCGACATATCGGGCGTCATGCCCGCTTTGAAGGCCGGGCTGCCCCACCAAACATTTCCCAATTCTCCCGTGGGCTTGACGGCGAATCCGAGCGAGGTTGCGAAGTTTACGCGGGAGTACGGCCCTTCGCCGTGTTTAAGCCAGCCCGGCGCCGTATCGCTAAACGTGAGGCGATAGCCTCCCTGCGTGATGCCTTCTTCCGGCACCTGGGGAGAAAGTTCGTCCACGCGTTTATGCAAAAAGGCGGCCCAATCATACGGCTGAACTTGCTTCAGCGCGGCGACCAGATCGTCGAACGTATAGGTTTGCGTGACGTAGCTGCCGTTGTCGATTCCAAAAAAGAGGCGCGCAAAATCATCCAGCGACTTTTTTCCGCCGCTCAGTTCGCGGATTTTCGTATCGGCATCGAGCCAGATGAGGAGGCCTTCGCGGTAGTAGTCTTCCGAGCGCAGCCAACTGACCCAAGTCACCGGGCGGCGCTGGGAAACGACGGGCTGATTCGTGGTATCGAGCAGCGGGCGCCAGTCTCTTCCGCGGGAGACCTCGAAATCCGCGGCGGTGAGAGCGAGCAAATCCCTGGTGTCGACGATGGAGCGCATCCCAGAGCGCGCTGTGAGCACGTAGCCATAGTATTGCGTCAGTCCCTCGTAGACCCAGAGAAGGTCGTCTTGCATGGGAACATTGAAATTCGGAGTCCAGAGATCGGCGGGCCGGCGAAACTTTCCGTTCCAGGAATGCGTGTATTCGTGGGCGAGAAGATCGCGGTTCATAACGCCGGCGGCCCAGTCCGTGAAGTAGTTGGCCTTGGTGCCGTCTTCGCTGGATTGATGGTGTTCGAGGCCTTCGCCGCCGACGATATCACTCAGCGAGAATAAGAAGTCGTAGTGATCGTAATGATGCGAGGCGAAGAGCTTGGCTGCTTGCTCGACCAGGTTGCGGTGGACTTGCAGCTCTTCCGGTGTGGCATTGAGTTCGTTGGGAGAATCGGCGAAAACATCGAGAAAGACGCGGTTGTCCGGACTTGTGGAAAGATCCTCGCGGCGAAAGTTGACTCCCGCGTAGAGAGGAGAATCGACGAGCGTGTTGAGCGTCGTGTCCTTGAACTCGACGAGATTTGCCTTCTGCGAGCGGACTTCGAGTGCGGAAGCGAAGTGCCAGCCTTCGGGCAACGTAATGCTGGGGGCGAAATGGATGTCGCGCGAGAAATGGCCCGCCGGATAGAGGACCACCGTGTTCCAGGAAAGATCGATAAAGTTCGAGGAGAAGGAGATGCGGCCCTGGTCTTCTTTCAGCGGCGTCAGATATTGGAATTTGACGTCGATGGTTTGCACGCCCGAGGGAACGTCGATGTGGAAAGCGTACAGGTTGACGCGATCGCGCAACCAGGGGATGGGTTTTCCGTCTGCAGAAACTTCAAGGCCGGCGAGTTCGGAGATAGGGCCGGTCGGGGAGTGATTTCCGGGAATCCACTGGGGATAGAGGAGAGTCAGTTCGCCGGGCTGGACGGGAATCGTTTCGTGCACGTCGAGCACGCGGTGCGCGACGTCGTTCACGGAGACGCTGAGATCGATGGTGCCAGGATAGGGCGTATCGAGAGGTGTTTGGATCGGCGGAGGAAGCGGAGCGGGTTCCGGCGGGACCGGCTGCTGCGAATAGGCAAACGGCGCGAAGGCAGCGCAGAAAACAAGCAAGCTGGCGGTTTTGGCCATTCGCGAAAGATAACTCGGGCTAGCGCGGCGAGTGCCGCGTTGTGGAATCAGCATGCTGAAGACGCCTCCTTGCGTGAATAAATACTTTGGCTGACGAGACGGGAGTTCAAGTCATCGCGGATTTGGAACAGAATCTCCCCTTGGAGATGAAGACGGCGAAATTGTACACCGCTTCGGTTGTTCGTGAGGACTAGAAATGAATTTCCTCAGAGGCGCGGAACGCTAGGATTGGTATTCCTGCTATCGAGTGAGCTGATTTTCGCCGAGTTTCTTGAGGCGGTCGCGCAGGCGGCGCTGGAGCGGCGTGGGCGTATTAGGATTGAAAGCGACGAGATACCAGAGCGGCTGGCTTCGGTCTTTACTGAGCCAAGTTAGCGTGCCGGCGTCGGCGTTCGGATGGCGAGCCACATTTTCGCGAATCGCGCCGTAGGGATGCTTGGCGAGCTTATTCAAAGTCTTGGCGTTGGCGCGGGGATGTTCGCTGATGAGGCGCAATAGGTAAAAATCCTCTTCCGGCGCCTGCTTGACGAGCTTTTCGAGCATTTCCGGTTTGGCGTCCGCGCTCAGAACGAGGCCAATCTTTTCGTCCCAAGCGGTATTGATTTGATTGAGCTCGCGGGTGCGCGCATGGATAAGCTCTTCGAGAACGCGGCGCTCCTGCTGCATTCGCGCAATGGGCGAGTCCGTGCCTTCGAGCGAATCGAGGACACGCAGCAGATGCTGCCGCTCGCCAAAGACGATTTGGGAGGTGCGCGTCACCGCGCCCTTGTCCTTTTCCTTATGTTGCACGAGGTCGGATCGTCGCATTTTCAGATGGCTCCAGCCGAATCTTTTCCCAAGATTGCCGAGGTACCGGACGCCCTGCGGCAAAGCCCGCTAATAGCACCACACGGAGTGGGTTAATCGTCTCCTGGTGGCTTCTGCGGATTATGTTCCGAGCACCGCATGCGGTAAAGTTTGGTGCGAGTGGCATGTGCCCGATGTGCAACCGTCTGGGGCGGCCGTACAGAGCCCGTGAAGCAAGAGAGACAGGAATCCATGAACGCATTTGAAGAGCATAAGGATGAGCTGGAACATTTCGAGCAGATGTACGGACGGGAACGCGGGAGGCTGGCGGTTTCTCTGGACCGCATGACAAACGCCCTCGTGCTGGTGGGCCAGCATGGCGTTTATTGCACGAGCCAGAGGAATCCGATGGTGCCGGCGATGGATTTGCGGATCATTGCGCAGGAGTTGGAGCACGCGAAACAGTTGGTGCAGTCGGTGATGGAGGAATTGAAGCGGGCTCGCGAGGCGCGGAGGAGCGAGACGTGAGTGGACAACGGTGACTGGTGACTCGTGACTCGTGACTGGTGACTGGTGGAAATCCTGCTAAATTTTGCGTTTGTGGGTACGGCTTGCAGTTCGAGATTGTAGTTTCGGCTTGTGGTTGAGCGGCGCGAGACGGACAGAAGTTACAAGGTAATCAGGAATGGATTCGTGTTGCGCTCCTGGCCGACGCTGGTCAGCGGCCCGTGGCCGGGATGCACGATGGTGTCGTCGGGCAACTCCATAATTTTTCCGCGAATCGAGTCCGTGATCTGCTCCATCGAACCGCCCCATAGATCGGTGCGGCCGATGCTGCCGGCGAAGAGGGTGTCTCCCGCGAAAAGGCGCGGAACGGGAAGAGTGATGGCTCCGGCCTCTTTCGGCAGGTAGAGGCAGACGCTGCCGGGCGTGTGGCCGGGCGTGTGGATCACGTTGGCCTGGAACGAGCCCCAACTCAGCGCGTCGCCTTCTGTCAGAAGCTGGTCCACGTCGGTGATTTCCGGCGTGGGAACGCCGAGGAAAGCAGCTTGCACTTCCATGCCCTGGTAAAGCGGCAGATCTTCGCGATGCATGAGGATGGGAGCGCCGGTGTACTGGCGCATTTTGCTGAGGCCGCCGACGTGATCGATGTGCGCGTGCGTGCTGACGATGGCTTTGACGGTGAGCCGGTGGCGGCCGAGGAGCTCGAGGATGCGCGTCACTTCGTCGCCGGGATCGATGACCAGCGCTTCCCGAGTTTCGGGATCGCCGATGATGGTGCAATTGCACTGCAGCATCCCCACGGGAATGGTGATGTGGATGAGGCCTTGCGAGACGGCGTCGAACGCTGGAACGGCGTCGTTCATGATTACAGAGTATATCATTCACTCCGGCGGATGCAGGTGTGCGGCGCGCGGGCGGACGGGCAGTTTGTTAAGCTGGTGAAGAGAGGCACGCATGGAGATGGCGGAAACCGGAGCGGCGATCGAAACACCGCTGGCCGCGCTGCACAAGGAAGCGGGGGCGACGATGGGGACGTGGTTCGGCTGCGAATTGCCGGACCATTGGACCGAACCGCGAGCGGAGCAGGAGTTTGCGCGCAAGAGCGTGGCGCTGGTGGACAAAAATTGCCGCGCGTATCTCTCCTTTAGCGGGCCGGACCGCGTGCGCTATTTGAACGCCATTTTGACGAACAACATCAAAGATTTGTCGCCGGGACAAGGCAACGTCTCGTTGCTGCTGAATCCGCAGGGACATATTCTCGCGGAAATCGAGACGTATGCGCTGCCCGAGAGCCTTTTTTGCGTTTCGTACGCGATGATTCGGGAACGGCTCGTCGAATGGCTGGACAAGTACATCATCATGGACAACGTGACGCTGACGGATGAATCGCAGCGCTACGGAACTTTGGGGATCGAGGGGCCGAAAGCGGCCGCGGTGGCCAGCGAGATCGCGGGCGTGGATCTCTCCGCGATGGAAGAGCTTGGGCGCACGGAGATTGTCGTTTCTGCGATTCCCTGCTGGATCACGAAGCGTTCTCCCGGCGGAATTGCCGGATGCGAATTTTTGGCCGGGCGCGAGAAGCTGGCGGAGCTATGGGGAATACTCTCGGATGCCGTGAAGAGACATGGCGGCGGGGCGATGGGTTATGCGGCGCTGAGCGCGCAGCGGCTTGCGCAGGGTGTGCCGTGGTTTGGATATGACTTCGGCGAAAAACAGATTCCGCACGAGGCGGGGTTGGAGAAGAGCCACATCAGCTATACGAAGGGCTGCTATACGGGGCAGGAAATCGTTGAGCGCGTGCGATCACGCGGGCAAGTCAACCGGCGGAGAGTCGATCTTATTTTTGAGGGCGCGGGCGTTCCCGCGGCGGGCGAAACACTGACAGTTGATGGAAAGGAAGCGGGGTTTGTGACGCGGGCCGCGATACCGTCGTTTTTATCGTCCGAGATTGGAATGGGGTACGTGCGGAAGGATCACAATGGGGCGGGCAGCCGGCTGCAGTGGTCTGGAGGAACGGCGGTCGTTTCCAAATTCCCCGAAGGGCTTGCGAGTTTCGAATAGGGGCGGGGAGGTCTGGGCAGAGAGTTTTGACTGCGCGCGAGAATCGAGCTCCGTTTGTGTCAGTCAAACTCCTGCTTTGGTGCGGCTTGGTCGAAGCTCACGCGGCCGGCTGAAATTTCCGCTTTGAAATAATTTTCACCTTTGATGGGGCAACTTGCGAGTCGTCGAAGGATGGCAATTTGGCCGATGTGAGTGAGCGCGTCCGCAATCGGACCTTGGAACAAACCCTCCGCGGAGCAGTGCAGAGGCTCCGTCGACGCAAGATACTCATCGAATTTTTGCAAAGAGGCGAAGAAACGCGCGACTTCGGCGTCCCACGGCAGCGGTTTGGAGTCGTGCCAGGATTGCTTTCCGCTGGCCATGGAAAGCGCCCAATCGAAAAGATCGCCGATGTGAGAGAGAAGCTTCGACGGCGTGCGCGTGTTCTGGCCCGCGGAAAATCCCGCGAAGGATTCGGGCGCGCCGCGGAGCGCTTTGCCGCCGCGGTATGCCACGGTTGCAATGGTGTGACGGAGAAACTGGCTTGTTGGGTCGGAAGGTGTGGACATGGCGACGTGCTCCTCCTCGCGTGGTGCAGATTAGCTAGCGCTTAGTATAAACGCGAACATAATCGACGAGCATGCGCTGGGGAAACCTGGTGGATGCGTCCGGGCTGCCGGGCCAATCGCCTCCCACGGCCACATTGAGAAGAATGAAAAAGGGATGGTCGAAGACCCACGTGCCGCCCGCGGGCCATTGCGAGGAAGTGAAATTTGCATAGAGATTCGTGTCCACGTAAAAGCGGACAGCGCCGGGTTCCCATTCGATCGCATAAAGATGGAAACTGTCCGCAAAGCTTTCGCGAGCGGGAAGCTTAAAGATCGAAGTGAGGTCGCTTGTCCGGCCGGTGGAGCTGGGGCCATGCAAAGACCCGTGAATGATGCCAGCCTCTTTGCCGATATTTTCCATAATGTCGATTTCGCCGCATTTCGGCCAGCCCACTGTGGAAATGTTCTCGCCAAGCATCCAAAACGCCGGCCACATGCCAGGCCCTTCGGGAATTTTGATGCGCGCCTCGATGCGGCCGTAGGTTTGCGTAAAGAGGCCCTGCGTTTTGAGACGTGCGGAGGTGTAATCGCGCGCCACGCCATCGGCGCCGATGTACGATTCCTTTCGCGCCGTAATGACTAAATTCCCTTTTTCAATGCGCGAGTTCTCTGGGCGCTTGGTGTAGGACTCAAGCTCGTGGTTTCCCCATCCCTTGCCGCCGAGGTCGTACGTCCATTTGGCGGGGTCGGGCAACGAGCCATCCGGGCCGGAAAATTCGTCGCTCCAAACAAGTCTCCACATCAAGGGAGGAAGCGGCGGTCGAGGATCTCGGATGATGAAGCATCCAGAAAGTACAGAAAGTAAGGAGATGAACGCCGTCACAACCATTCTTGCGGGCGTCGAGAAAAGCTTTGGCATGCTGGATTGGAGGGAGGGCACAGACTGAAGTCTGTGCTACTACGAAAGATTCAGTGCGCGCTTAAAGGAGCCTCTTTCGTTGTCAATTTTCTTTTGCAGTTGCAGGATGGCGTAGAGAACGGCTTCGGGCCGCGGCGGGCAGCCGGGGACGTACACATCGATGGGAATCACCTGGTTGCAGCCCTGCACGATGGCGTAATTATTGAAGACGCCGCCGGAGGTCGCGCACGCGCCCATGGAGATGACCCACTTCGGCTCTGGCATTTGATCGTAGAGCTGGCGAATGACGGGAGCCATTTTTTGCGAGAGGCGGCCGGCGACGATCATCAAGTCAGCTTGACGCGGAGACGGACGGAAGACTTCCGCGCCAAATCGAGCGACGTCAAAACGCGCGGCGGCCATGGACATCATTTCAATGGCGCAGCAAGCCAAGCCGAAGCCCAGCGGCCAAATCGAGCTCTTGCGCGCCCAGTTCACGGCTTTATCGAGGGTCGTGAAAATGATTCCTTCGTCTTCGAGCAGGCTGCCGAAGTCATCGGGCTTGGTCAGTGTGACGTGCTTGCCGAGCGATGTGCTCATGGTCCCTCGTCTGGCCTCATTTTCTCATAGCCTGATGGCGTATTCAAATGAGAGCGGATTCACCTGACCTCAAATCGAGCAGCTCTGGTTCACATCCGTCGCGGCGTCTGCTAGTCTAAATCGGAGGCTTCGCATGGCAACTTCACAGATCATCGCCGCAGCCCTCACCGTTCTTCTCGTCATGGGTCTCGTCGTCTATCGCCTTCTATGGGCCGGGGCACAAGTGGCTGGCGCGGACGGACTCCAAAGGTTCCCAAAATTTCCGAAAAAATGGCGGCGCTGGCTTTTTGGCGAACGCCACACTTCGTCAAACTGAAGCAATTCCAAAACCCACGCTTCCAGAATTCTAGACGACACTAACTTAATTCGTAGTCGGCGGCCGAAGCAGAGCGCGTGCGCCGGAGATAGCCGACAACCGAGCCGGGCCAGAGCGTGGTGTTTTCGCCGCTACGCGGATCCTGATACCAGCTTTGGCAGCCGCCGGATTGCCAGACCGTTCCCTGCAAACGGCGATGAACTTCGGCGACAAAATGGTTCTGCGTTTCGGAACGCACTTCGAGAACGCGACGTTTTCGGCGCTTCATCAGCTTCAGACAGCTCATCACGTAGCGAACTTGCGCCTCGATCATCAAGACCACCGAGTTGTGCCCCAAGCCGGTGTTGGGGCCGAGCAGCAAAAAGAAATTGGGAAAACCGCTGACGGTGACGCCGAGGTACGCGCTCATGCGCTCGCGCCAGGCGTCGTGAATTTCCACGCCGCCGCGGCCTACGACTCGGATGCCAATGAGCGGCTCCGTCGCGCGGAAGCCTGTGCCGAAAATAAGGACGTCAACGGGGCGTTCGGCGCCATCCGCAGTCACGATGCTGCGTTCGCGGATTTCGGAAATCTTTTCGGTGACGAGCTCGACATTTTCTCGCGTTAGCGTCGGATAAAAATCGTCGGATACGAGCACGCGCTTGCAGCCCAGTTCGTAGTTTGGAGTCAGCGCTTCGCGCAGCTTTGGATCTTTAATTCTCCTTCGCATGTGGCGCGTGGCGATTTCCGTGGCCTTTCCGCGAACGGTGCGATTCCCGAGAAAGCCGAGCACACGAAACTCCTGCCGCCAGAAAATGTATTGCCGAAACGCACGCATGGCCAGCGGGAAGCGCCGGAAACGCTGTTTCCATTTTTCCGGAATCGCAAAATCAATTCGCGGGACGATCCATGGCGGCGTTCGCTGGAAGAGATAGAGCTTGCCGGCGAGTGGCGCGATTTGTGGAACAAACTGAATGGAACTTGCTCCGGTGCCCACGACGGCGACATGCTTGCCCTGCAAATCGACGCTGTAATCCCAGGTCGACGAGTGGAATTTTGGTCCTTCGAAGTTTTCGACGCCTTTGATCTTGGGATATTGCGGGACGTGCAAGCCGCCAATCCCGGAGACGAGGACGCGCGCCTTGATGCGCAGGCCTTCGCCGGCCGTGGCGTGCCACGCGCCTCCCGCCTCGTTCCAGATTGCTTCCTGCAAGCGCGTATTGAGCCGGATATTGGGCGCAAGTTTGTAACGCTCGACACAAACCTTCAAATAGTCGTGGATTTCCTGCTGGCCGGGATACATCCGCGACCAATCCGGCGACGGCTCGAACGAAAAAGAATAGAGATGCGAAGGAATATCGCACGCACAACCGGGATAGCGGTTGTCGTACCAGGTGCCGCCGATGTCGTCGCTTTTTTCGATGAGCAGAAAGGAATCCAAACCGGCTTCGCGCAGCTTGATGGCCATGCACAGGCCGGAAAATCCGCCGCCGACAATCAACACGTCGACTTTCACTTCCTCGGTATGCATGTCTGGCTTGGATTCTGCTGTCATCGATGGTTACTCTAACTTTGTAAAGCGAACTTGGTCACACTATCTTGGCCGCGCTATCTTGCTTGGCGCTTCTGACGCCACAAGATCCCGCAAGAACGCTGCGCTTTCCTCCAGCGATTGCCGCGCCTCGGGAATCTTGTGCGGCGCGAGCTGCCAGGCATGAGGAACGACCGGCCAGACCTTCAGTTCGACGCGGACGCCCGCCGCTCGCGCCCTTTCCGCAAGGCGCGTCGAGTCGTCGCGCAGGACCTCATTCGCGCCAACATGAATCAGCAGGGGCGGCAAGCCGGCGAGATTCGCGTAGAGCGGCGACGCCAGCGGATTGCGCGGATCGGCCTCACCTAAATAATAGCGCGCGCCGGGAGCAATGTCCTTGCCGTGAAACATGGCGCAGCGGCGCGCGTTTGTGCGGATGGATTCGCCCGTGGCCGCGAGATCGGTCCACGGAGAAAAGACGGCTGCTCCCGCGGGAAGAGGAATCTGCGCATCCCGGAGCGCGACCAAAAGAGAAAGCGCAAGCCCGCCACCCGCGGAATCGCCCCCGAGAACAATTTGGCTCGGATGATTTTTTTCCGCGAGCAGGCCGCGATACGCGGCAACCGCGTCATCGACAGCGGCGGGAAACTGATTTTCCGGCGCGAGGCGGTAATTCGCGGCAAAAACCCGGAAGCCCCGTAGCGCGTAGGACACGGTGATGGCGCGATGCGTCTCCGCGGAACACGCGAAGTATCCGCCACCGTGAAAATACAAGAGAATCCCTTTCGGAACGGAGTCCGCTTTCACCCATTCCCCGGGCACTCCGCCGGCTTGCGCGGCCGAAATGTGCGCGGCGGCAGGCACAGTGTAGCGCTCCGGCATAAGAATCTTGCGCGCCCAGCGGTAATCCGGCGCGCCGCGCAGTCTGCGCTTCACGCGCCATCGGACGATCCATACTGCGAGGTGAGCCTGCCAGCTTGCCATAGTTGCCGCTTTCTATTTTCGCGCGAGAAACGCCCTGAGAACAGCAGAGTTCACGTGCGATTCGGCTAGACGGCGAGCACGACTTTGCCGAATTGCGATCCTCCCTCGAGATACGCGTGGGCGGCGGCGGCTTCGGCGAGCGGAAAAACGCGATCGACGACTGGCTTCAGACGGCCCGCGGCGACCAACTTCATTACCGTTTGCAATTCTGACTTCGCTCCCATGTAGGAGCCGAGCAAAGAAAGTTGGCGGCTGAAGAGGAAGCGCAGATCGATCTTGGCGTCGTAGCCTGTGGTAGCGCCGCATGTCACCAAACGGCCAGCAAGTGCCAGGCTTGCCACGCTGTCGTCCCAGGTCGCGGTGCCGACATGCTCAAAGACCACGTCAACGCCGCGCTTATTGGTGATACGGCGCACTTCGTCGCGGATTTTCTGGGTCTTGTGGTTGATGACATAATCGGCACCGAGTTCGCGCGCTCTGACGAGCTTCGCATCCGTGCCCGCGGTGGCAATCACGCGCGCACCGAAGAATTTTGCGACCTGAATTGCCGCGCTTCCAACGCCGCTTCCCGCGCCAAGAATCAGAACGTCTTCGCCAGGCTGGAGTTCGGCGCGCGAGACGAGCATGTGCCACGCCGTTTGAAAAACAAGCGGGATGCTCGCCGCTTCCTCGAACGACAGATTTTCGGGATAGGGCAAGCAGTTCACTTCCGGGCAGCGCACAAATTCGGCGCAACCGCCATCGATCATGTAACCCAGGTTGGTGAAGGAGCGGCAGCGATTGTCGTGTCCGGAAATGCACGCCGGACATTTGCCGCACGTCACTCCCGGCGCGAGCACCGCTTTCTGGCCCACCTTAACCGTCGTTACATCCGCTCCAATTTGCGCGACTTCACCCGCCACGTCGCTCCCCGGGATATGCGGCAGAGGAATCGGCACACCCGGCAAGCCGCGCCGCACCCAAAGATCGAGATGATTGAGCGCGCAAGCTTTCACGCGCACCAGCACTTCGTTCGCGCGAATCGCAGGTTCCGGCGCATCCTCATATTTCAGAACTTCTGGCCCGCCATGCGCATGAAATCGAATCGCCTTCATCAAACCTCCCGCTTCGTTCCGAGAATCGCAAGGTAACACCCGTGGGATGGACTGTCCAGAAGGCCGCTCGAATACGCAACACACGTCCCTCAAGTAACCGTTGTTCATGCGACTTGCATTGACATGGCCAATGGCGCGCCGTAGGCTGAGGTCTGAGGCATAGCGTGGACCTCTTCGAAGAAATCGTGAAGATGCGGCGCGCGGGACAGCGCGGAGCGCTGGCGACGATTGTGCACACGAACGGCTCGATCCCCAGCTACGAAAGCTCGCGCATGCTGGTGCGCAACGACGGCTCTATTGCAGGAACCATCGGCGGAGGCTGCGTCGAGGCCGAAGTTTGGGCCGCGGCGAAAGAAGTGATGCACAAGGAAGCGCCGCGCAAAATGGTCTTCAACTTGAATAATGAAGCGAGCTACGACAACGGCTTGATCTGCGGTGGCACGCTGGAAGTTTTTGTCGAGCCGATCCTGCCGCAGCCTATCCTTTATCTATTCGGCGGCGGGCACGTTTCGATGGCCGTCGCCAAGGCCGCCAGCGCCGCGGGCTTCGGCATCGCCGTGGTGGACGACCGCGAATCTTTCGCCAACGCCGGGCGCTTCCCCATGGCGCAGGAAATCCATACCAGCTACGACAACGCCTTCGAGAAAATTCATCCGAACGCCGCGAGTTATCTGGTGATCGTCACGCGCGGACACAAAGAAGATATGCGCGTCCTCAGTTGGGCCGTGCGCACGCCCGCGCGCTACGTCGGCATGATCGGCAGCAAGCGCAAAGTTCTTTCGGTTTACAAAGCCCTCGAAAACAACGGCTATCGCCCCGAAGAATTTCAGCGCGTATACGCGCCGATGGGGCTGGAAATTGGTGCGCTAGCGCCGGAGGAGATTGCCATCAGCATCGTGGCGGAATTGATTGCCATCCGCCGCAACGCCGAATCGCCGGCGCACAAAAAGTTGCAGTACGAAGCGCGTCCGGCACTGACAGAACGCTAAAAGAGGTGGCATGCTCGCAGCCGTCATCCTATCGGGCGGCGCATCGCGCCGGATGGGATCGCCAAAAGCGCTCCTCTCCTATCAGGGACGGCCCTTCCTCGAACATTTGCTGGATGTAGCCCGCCACCCGAAAATCAGCGTCCGCCGCGTCGTCCTCGGAGCCGATGCGGAACCCATCGCCAAAGAAATTGATCTCGCTTCCGATGAAATCGTCATCAATGCGGACTGGGAAAAAGGCCAACTGAGCTCGATTCAATCCGCTCTGCGCAGCCTGCCTCCGCAAACCGCCGGCATCATCCTGTTTCTGATCGATCATCCGCTGATCAGTTCGGCGCTCGTCGACGAATTGATTGCATCCTTCTGCAGTTCCGGAAAATCCATCATCCTGCCGGTATACGAAGGACGGCGCGGGCACCCCGTTATTTTTTCCGCGTCCTTATATGATGAGTTGCTGACTGCGCCGCTCGAAACGGGCGCGCGCTCCGTGGTCTGGTCGCATGCCGGCGACGTTCAAGTGGTCCAAACGAATGAAGAAGGCTGCATCCTGAATCTCAACGATCCGGACACCATGCAGAGGGCGTTCGGACTCTGAGCGTCGCGCGATTTTTTCGCTAGCGCAATTTCTCGAGCAGCAGGCCGAGCGCGTCGGTGGCGAGTTGCGCCCCGTGAAACGTAGCCGGCGGCAGCCCGCCAAGGGCTTCGGAAATTCCTTCGGCGGTGATCGAATGCGCCTCGGCAACATTGCACCCCGTTAGCCGCTCCGTCAAAAAAGAGGCGCACGCGATGGAGGTCGTGCATCCTCGGCAAAGGAACCGCGCTTCCGCGATCCTGCCGTTTTCAGCGCGAACCGCCAGCTCCAAAATATCTCCGCAAACAGGATTGCTGGTCTGCACCTGGAGAGTTGCGTCCGGCAACTCGCCGGCGTTGCGCGGATTGCGAAAATGTTCCAGCACCAACTCGCTGTACATCCCGCTATCGTAGCCCAAATCGCACCGCTCTTTTCAAACTGAACTTAAATTCAATCCGTACCGCAATGCAACCCTTGGATTGCAAAATCCGACAATCGCCTCCACACTTTCGTTGCGCGCAGCCAAAAAGAGGTCGAACATAGCGATAGCGTTTTCACCCAGCTATGCCACGGTTAATCATCGAGCGGCCCGGCGTCCAGCCGCGCCTCTATGAACTGAAAGACGGCGCCTCGATTCACATTGGGCGCGCCACCTCCAACGACATCACGCTGCCGCATTCGAGTATTTCCCGCAGCCACGCGCTGCTCGAAAGCAAGAGCGATGCCTGGGTGGTCACCGACCAGCACAGCGCCAACGGCGTACTCGTCAATGGCGTGCGCATCGAACGCGCCGAGCTCAAAAGCGGCGACGTCATCGGCCTCGGCGATATCAAACTTCGCTTCGAGGATATGACCACCGGCGCCGTCGTGGGAAAAACTTCCCCCGAGGTCGCCTCTCATCTTACGCAAATCCTCGACCGGGAAAACGTCGCCAAACTTTTGGACCGCGCGAAAGCCAAGCCGCCCGTGGAAGTTGGCGCACCGCGCGCTGATACCGGACGCCGCATCGAATTTCTTGAGCGCGAAAATCGCCTGCTCACGCTTCTCTATCAAGTCAGCCGAGCCCTGGCGGACAAAACCACCGTCGAAGACGTGACGCAATGCGTTCTCGATCTCGTCCTGCAAATCGACGGCGCGGAACGCGGTTACGCCATGCTTCTCACCGAGGATTCTCTTCGCGATGGAACGAAAGCCGCTGCGGCTTACAATTTTCAGCCGGCCATCATCCGTTATCGCCAGGCGCCAAAATCGGCTTCGCCGCAGGTAGCCCTTTCGCGCGCCATCATTCAGCAGGTCATGGAAAGCAAAGGCCCTCTGCTCGTAATGGACGCGATGGAAGACGCGCGATTTTCGGCGAGTCACAGCATGGCACTTTCCGGCATGCAATCCGCCATGTGCGCGCCGCTCGGCAGCCGCGAACGCCTTTTCGGCTTGCTCTACGTGGATAATCTCTCGAAGCGCGGCACGTTCATGCCGGAAGATCTCGAAATCTTCGCCGTCATTGCCGCGCAAGCGGGATTGGTCATCGACCGCGTCCGCGCCAAGAGCGAAGTGAAGCGCCAAGGCGTCCAGTTGAGCGCGCTCGAACGTTTTCTTTCCCCGGCCATCTCAAAAAAAATCGCCGCCGAAGCCGCCGACATCCGCCTCGGCGGCGAAAGCCAGCGCATCACGCTGCTTTTCGCCGATGTACGCGGCTTCACCACAATGGCCGAGAAGATGAAACCGCGCGAGGCTGTCGAAATTCTCAATGAATTTTTCGATCGCATGACCAACGTCATCTTCGAGCACGACGGGACGCTCGATAAATATCTCGGCGATGGATTGATGGCGCTTTTCGGCGCGCCTTTCTCTCTTCAGAATGATGCGGAGGCCGCCGTTCAGGCCGCCGTGGACATGCAAAAAAGTCTGGCGGAGATGAACAACACGGCCGGCAAAGCTCCGCTAACGATCGGCATCGGCATTCATACCGGCGAAGCCGTCGTGGGATTTCTCGGCACGGAACGCCGCATGGATTACACGGCGATCGGCGACACCGTCAACGTCGCGTCTCGTCTCACGTCTCAGGCAGGCCCTGGGCAAATCGTGATTTCCGCTGCGACGCACTCCCGTCTGGCCCGGCCGATTCCCTGCTGTCCTCTCGCCGCCATGAAGCTGAAAGGCCGCGCCGAGCCCATCGACGTTCACGAAGTTCTCTGGCGCGAAGCGATGCCGCAGAATCGCACGTCGTCATCGATGAAGCCCGTATCCTCTCGCGTAACGTAATGCGAGATTTGTTAAGCTTTTCCTTGTGACCCTTTCAAGAGACAAAACCACTCTCCGCATCGTTTCCCTCGCCCCCAGCGCGACCTCCATTCTCTGCGCTATCGGCGCAACAAATATGCTTGTTGGCGTGACGAAATGGTGCGCCGAAGTCGCGCCGGTGGATGGGTTCCCCAAACTCGGCGATTGCTGGCATTTGGATTCGGTGGACGAAATCTTAAAGTTGCAGCCGTCGCTCGTCATCGGCTCCGTCCCGTTCAAACAGGAAACCGTTGCCAAGTTGTTGGAGCATCCGCTCACTTTCCTGGCAAAAAATCCGAGAACGCTGGCCGACATCGAAAATGACATTCGCATGCTCGGCCGCATTACCGGCCGGCTGTCCTCCGCCGAGCGCCTCGTCCGCAGAATGCGCCGCGAATTCTCCGCCATCGCCAAGAAAGGCTCGGCCATAAGAGACCGTTTGCGCGTCTATTGCGAAGCGTGGCCGCATCCACGCATCAGTTCTCCGCCCTGGGTCGCGGAGATTGTGAAAATATGCGGCGGCGAAATGGTTCTGCCCGCGGGTCAAAAAGTAAGCGAGGAGCAGGTCGCGGAAGCACAGCCGGAAGTGATCGTCCTCGCTTGGGCCGCTACCGGCGACAAGTCCAAACCACAAAAAGCCTACCAAGTCGCCGCTTGGAAGGGCGTTCCCGCCATTCAAGATAAACAAGTCTACGTGATGCGCGATGAGCTGCTGAACACCCCCGGTCCACCGCTCGTCGGCGGCGCAAAGCAACTTTTCAGAATTTTTAAGAAAGCTGCGGCGGAGGAGAAGAAGGCTTGAGAATTGTCGTGGCCGCGATTATCGAGCGCAGCGACCGCCGTTTCCTCATCGGCCAGCGCCGCCGCAACGACACCTCTCCTCTCAAGTGGGAATTTCCCGGCGGAAAAGTGGAGAAAGGAGAAGCTCCGGAGGCCGCGCTGGCGCGCGAACTGCGCGAGGAGCTGGGCGTCACCTTGGAAAAGTGCGTGGAAATGGGACGCACCCGTCACAAATACGCCGCCGTCCCCGAGGAATTGGAAATCCGCTTTTACGCAGCCAGTATTAAAGAAAGCAAAATCACTCCGAAGACCTTCGAACAGATCGCCTGGGTTCTCCCGAAAGAGCTTGGCAAATACGACTTCCTTGCCGCCAACTCACAGCTCATCGCGCAGCTCGCCACGGGCCGCCTAAAACCAAACGACCTGCTCGAAGCCGGCCAATCTTGAATCTGGACAGAATGCCGTGAGGATTGCCGTGGAATAACGCTGCGTGCTCTAATCGTGGGCGCAGGTGAAAGCCATGCATAAAGAAATGCGAGCACTCATTTCCGCTGCGGTTCTCCTCCTTGCGGTCTCGGTCCGTGCGCAAAATCTAGCCGGTCAAAACGCTCAGAATGGGGCCGACGATTCAGAAGTCCGGCCGCCCGTAACGAAAGCGGATGTGCAGATCGTGGAGCATGCGCAAAACATTCTCGATTCGCCGGCAAAATGGAATCGCGCCGATACTCGGATTTGTCCCGCCGATGCCAAGACTTTCAGCTTGTATTGCGCTTTGGAAAAGGCCACTTATGAAGTGACCGGCACCTTTAAGCACCGCGGAGCGGCCATGCAAGAGGCGCGGTTTGTGATTGAAGATGTCGCGCCAAACTGGAAAAGCTACCAGCACCGCTTGAAGGATTACAACAACGACCCTGCCACCACATTCGCCGATATCCAAAAGGTCTTTCGGCTCTTGCAGGAGCGCATCAGGAAGCGGCTTGCCGAAGAGGCGGCGTCCGCCAATCCATGATGTGGGAGCTTGGGATTCGCGCTTTTGCCGGCCTGATCGCCGGCGCATGAGCAACTCTCACAGTCGCTCCGAGCCAAGCGCTCCGTCGCCATCAGGAAACAACCGGGTTCGATTTCTCCGGATTGATCCCCAGTTCCTTAATGGCCCTATCGACCACGGACTTCTCGATTTTTCCGTCCGTGTAAAGCTCGTGCAAGGTCGCCAGCGTAATGAAGCGCGCATCCACTTCGAAGAACTCGCGTAGCGAAGCACGCCCTTCGCTGCGGCCAAATCCATCCGTCCCAAGCGAAGCCAGCCGCCGCGGCATCCACTTGCTCACCATATTCGGCAGCGTCTTCAAATAATCCGAAGCCGCCACCAGCACGCCCGGAGCATCCGCAAGGCATTCCGTCAGGTACGGCACGCGCGGCTTTTCGCCAGGATGAAGCCGGTTCAAGCGGTCGACTTCGTTCCCGTCAGTGTAAAGCGCCTTGTAGCTCGTCACGCTCCACACATCCGCCGCCACGCCGAATTTCGTCTCCAGAATTTCCTGTGCTTGCAAGGCCTCGCGCAGAATCGCGCCGCTGCCGAAAAGCTGCGCGCGCAACTTGGACTTCTTGTTCTCCGAAGCGCGGAAGCGGTACATGCCCTTTAGAATCCCGTCTTTCACGTCGCCGGGCATGGGCGGCATCGCGTACGGCTCGTTCATCACCGTAATGTAATAAAAAATGCTTTCGCCGTCTTTATACATCCGGCGAATGCCGTCCTGGATGATCACCGCGATCTCGTACGCAAACGCCGGATCGTACGCTCTCAAATTGGGCACGGAGAGCGCCAGAATGTGGCTGTTGCCATCCTGGTGCTGCAATCCTTCCCCAGATAGCGTCGTGCGTCCCGAAGTGCCTCCCAGCAAGAATCCGCGCGTTCGCATATCCGCCGCGGCCCAAATAAAATCTCCGATGCGCTGGAATCCGAACATCGAGTAATAAATAAAGAACGGAATCGTGTTGATGCCGTGCGTGGCATACGCGGAGCCCGCCGCGATAAACGACCCCATCGAACCGGCTTCCGTAATTCCTTCCTCAAGAATCTGTCCGTCTTTTGCTTCCTTGTAATAAAGCAGAGTATTGACATCCACGGGTTCGTACTTCTGTCCGACGCTCGAATAAATCCCGACCGTTCGAAACAGTGACTCCATGCCGAACGTTCTCGCCTCGTCCGGAACGACGGGCACCACCAGCTTGCCGATTTCCGGATCGCGCATCATTTTGCGCAGCATGCTGACGAAGGCCATCGTCGTCGAAACTTCCCGCCCCTCGCTTCCCTCCAAGAATTCCTTGAACAGCTCATCGTGATCCGCAACCAGCGGCTTTGAGCGCACGCTGCGCTTCGGCGTGTACCCGCCCAGCGCCTGCCGCCGCTCGCGCAAATATTGGATTTCGATGCTGTCCTCCGCCGGGCGGTAGAACGGCACTTCCACGCAATCGCTATCGTTCAGAGGAATTCCAAATCGCGAGCGAAATTCTTTCAACTCCTCCTCGTTCAATTTTTTCTGCTGGTGCGTGACGTTCTTGCCTTCTCCCGCTTCTCCCAGCCCGTAACCCTTGATCGTCCGCGCCAAAATGACCGTCGGCGATCCTTTGTGCTCCACCGCCGCCTTATACGCCGCGAATACTTTGCGCGGATCGTGCCCTCCGAGCCGCAAACGCCGCAGCGCCTCGTCCGGCAACGGCTCGACCAGCGCCAGCAGCCGCGGATCGCTTCCGAAAAAGTGTTCGCGCACGTACGCGCCCGATGAAACCACCAGCTTCTGGTATTCGCCGTCCACCAATTCGCCCATGCGCTTGACGAGCAGCCCTTCCGTATCCCGTTCCAATATCGGATCCCACTCGCTGCCCCACAGCACTTTGATGACGTTCCATCTCGCCCCGCGGAACGCCGATTCCAGCTCTTGAATGATCTGCCCGTTGCCGCGCACTGGCCCGTCCAGCCGCTGCAGGTTGCAGTTCACCACAAAAATCAGGTTGTCCAGTTTTTCGCGCGAAGCCAGCGTAATCGCTCCCAGCGATTCCGGCTCGTCCGTTTCGCCGTCGCCCAGGAACGCCCACACCTTCGCATCCGTCACCGGCTTCAGTCCGCGGTTCTCGAGATACCGGCTGAATCGCGCCTGATAAATCGACATCAGGGGGCTCAGGCCCATGGACACCGTGGGAAATTCCCAAAAATCCGGCATCAGCCACGGATGCGGATAGGAAGAAAGCCCGCCTCCCGGTTTCAGCTCGCGCCGGAAATTTTCCAGTTGCTGCGCCGAAATCCGCCCCTCGAGAAACGCCCGCGCGTACATTCCCGGCGCCGCGTGGCCCTGAAAATAAACCGTGTCGCCTTCGAAATCATCGGACCGCGCGCGAAAGAAATGATTGAATCCCACTTCATACAGTGTGGCCGCCGAGGCGTACGTCGAAATGTGCCCGCCGATGTTGTGCTCCACGCGGTTCGCGCGCACCACCATGGCCAGCGCGTTCCAGCGAATCAAGCTCTTGATGCGCCGCTCGAGTTCCTGATCTCCCGGGAAAAGCGGCTCGAGCCGCAGCGGTATCGTGTTCGCGTAAGGCGTGTTCGCCGAAAACGGCAGATCGATCCCGGCAACCGTGGCGTGCGCGCGCAGCCTCTCCAGAATTTCCGCAGCCACTTCCGCTCCGCTCGAATCGAGCACCGAGTCCAGCGACTCCAGCCACTCTTGAATCTCCGCGGAATCTAATCCTTGCGGCTGACTGGTCTCTTCGCTTCGGCTCGCAACATGTATATAAGTCTCATTGTCCATAACTTCGGCTGGCCCCTCTTTGTTCAAGATTGCGGCGTGTTCTGCATCGAGCCCGAAAAACTTATCTCACCTATAAGCACAATAGAATACACCGCGCCGCGTTTCTCTGCACGGAGCGTTTGCGAAATTCGGAAAAGTCAGTTCCTTGAAATCAAATTCATCGCTTTGACGGCCCACCGCGGATGTCGGCCTCGGCGCCCTCTACAGCGTGCGGCCGCCGTCCACCACCAACACCTGCCCCGTCACAAACGCCGCCTGCGCCAAATACAACACTGCATCCTCGATGTCCGCGGGTGTTCCGCTTCGCTTCAGCGGCGCCTGCCGAATGAAATCCGCCTCCATTTCCGGCGGATCACCTTCCATCGTAATTGTTCCCGGCGCAATCGCATTCACTCTCACTTCCGGCGCCAGCGCTTTCGCCAGCACTCGCGTCAGCATGATAACTCCCGCCTTCGAAATCGAATGCGCCGTATATCCCGGCCATCCGAGAATCCCTCCCGTGTCCGCGAAATTGATGATCACGCCTTTGCTCCGCTTCAGCCACGGCGCCGCCGCCTGCGCGCAAAAAAACGGCGCCTTCAAATTCGTATCCAGCGCTGCGTCCCACACAGCCTCCGTCGTCGAGACGATGCTCGAAGGCAAAAAATTCGCCGCGCTATTCACCAAAATATCCAGCCGCCCCATTTCGTTCGCTGCCGCTTGCACCATTCGCTGAATTTCATCCACCGAAGTCAGCTCCGCAGGAAACGCCGCCCCGCGCCCGCCCGCACTCTTAATCGCCGCAACGACCTCTTCCGCATCCGCCGCGGACTTCCGGTAATGCACGGCCACGCTCGCTCCCTCGCTTGCCAGCCGCAGCGCGACGGCGCGCCCCAGCCGCTTTCCTGCTCCGGTCACGAGCGCAACTTTTCCCCGCAATTTTAATTCAACAGTTTCAGCAGTCATGTTCGTCACGCATCGTCCCGCGAGAGAAAATAGCACACTCCCGCAGGTCTGGCATTTCCCGCTCGCCTGTTACAATCAACGCAACTCAATTCGAAAGGAATTCGCAATGAACCTGGACGTACTGGCAATCGCCGCCCATCCCGACAACGTCGAACTCTCTTGCGGCGGCACGCTCCTAAAAATGGCCCATCTCGGCTACAAGACCGGCATTCTCGATCTCACCGCCGGAGAAATGGGCACTCGCGGCACTCCGGAAATTCGCGCCAGAGAAGCCGCGAAATCCGCCAAACTCCTTCGCGTCAGTTGGCGCGGCAATCTCGGCGTTCCCGATTCCGACGTCCAGCCCAACCGCCAGCACAAGCTTCGTCTCGCTTCCGTTATCCGGGAAGTCCGCCCCAAGACCGTCATCCTACCCTATTGGGAAGCTCGCCATCCCGACCATTATCACGCCTCGACGCTCGGCTACGAAGCCTGCTTTCTCGCCGGCCTAAAGCAATTGCCCATCGACGGCGACCCTCATCGCCCTTTCAAAATTCTCTACTCCACTGTATATGCCCCCGTCCGTCCCACTTTTGTCGTGGACATCACCGCGCAATTCGAACGGCGCCGCCGCGCCATCCTCTCCTTCGCCTCCCAATTTCATCCCAATAAGGGCGAATCCGCCCGCCGATTCAAGAAAACGAACGTCTTCCTGGCCATCGATCGTCTCGAAGAGCAAATGAACCAGCTCGCTCGCCATT
Source organism: uncultured Acidobacteriota bacterium (assembly GCA_963715795.1). Lineage (GTDB taxonomy): Bacteria > Acidobacteriota > Terriglobia > Acidiferrales > UBA7541 > Acidiferrum. The sequence continues at coordinate 1,497,152 of OY970275.1, forward strand.
ACGGCGAAATGATTGGCGTAAAGTACGGCGAGCCCTTCCTCGTCAAGGAGCTGATGCAGGTCCACGACGTCGTCAAAATGGACGTCCGCTCCATCTGAATCTATTTCCAATCTGGTTTTCGTTGGATGTACCCAATAGGATGTAAGGAATCGCCACGCCGCCTGAGGCTGTTACTATTCGCTGCACACTATTCACTAACCACTATCCACTTCCACCCTCAAAAATTCTCTTCATCCTGCGCCGGCGAATACCCGGGAATCCCCGGCCCTTTAGGCGTATTCTCCGCCCGCAATCGCGTCAGCGCCTCGTCCTCCGCGCCGGACTTCCTCAGCACCACGATCGTGCTCAACGCTTCGCTATACACGCGCGTCACCAGGTAAACTTCTCCCGTATCGTTTTTCCGCCAAAGCTGTCCAATCTGGATCTTTTTTACGCCCATTTCTCTGCTACTGACTCTAGAGGCCGTCGCGAGGAGTGTCAACCATTCTAATGCTGCATTTTGGACACAATCTCGCCGCTTTTCATATTGGCACAATCCTATTCCATCGCCTCCCCGCCCCGTTCCCGCCATCGGAGCCTCTCAGCCCATCCAACTTTCCGGAATTTCCATCCTTTCGTCACAAACACACTTAGAACCCCTTTCGATAAGGAAACCTTCTGCTTTGCCCCTACATCGTAGTGGTTAAGGTTGACACCGCCATTGCACCCCATTGCGCTGTAAACGGGTGTATACTGGCGCACCAGGAGGTGAATGCCGTGACACACATTCCAAAGCTGGCATTGGGCTTCTCGCTGGCAAGCCTCCTCGTTGCATACGCTACTCTAGCAACCCCGCAGTCCCAGCAGTCCAGCCAAACCACCACCCCAAGCCAAACACAAACACCGCCCGCCGCGCAGCAACCGGCCGCAACATCGAAGCAGACCACTCCGTCTCAGCAGACGACATCTCAACAGTCCTCGACAACGCAGCAACCCGCTTCCACCTCTTCGTCTGGCCAGGCCACCACCCCCACGCCTTCGCCAGCGCAATCTCCGGCTCCGGCCCAGCCCGCCCCGCCCCAGCCTGCTCCTCCTCAACCGACGCCCGCCGCGCAAAGCACCCAGCCTCCTCAGGATCAGCCGGTTCCTCAGAAGGACACCGTCGATCCCAAGAATTCCAAGGAAGACGTCAACGACATCGGCAACCGCGATCTCGGCAAGGGTATCAATTTCTATTCGCTCGAACGCGAGATCGCTCTCGGCAAGCAGCTCGCTCAGGAAGTCGAGCGCTCTTCCAAAATGATTGACGATCCCGTGGTCACTGAATACGTCAATCGCGTCGGCCAGAACCTCGTCCGCAATTCCGATGCAAAAGTTCCTTTCACCATCAAGGTTATCGACTCCGATGAAGTCAACGCCTTCGCTCTCCCCGGCGGCTTTTTCTACGTGAATAGCGGCCTCATCCTCCGCGCCCAGGAAGAGTCCGAGCTCGCCGGCGTCATGGCCCACGAAATTTCTCACGTCGTCCTGCGCCACGGCACCAAAAACGCCACCAAGGGCGAAATCATGCAGCTCGCCACCATCCCGCTCATGCTCCTCGGTCCCGGTGGCTGGGCCGGTTACGGCATCTACGAGGCCGCTCAGCTCGCCATTCCCGTCACGTATCTAAAGTTCAGCCGCGACGCCGAGCGCCAAGCCGACTACTTCGGCCTGCAGTACATGTATCACGCGGGCTACGACCCCAATTCTTATGTCACTTTCTTCGAGCGCATCCAAGCCGACGAGAAGCGCCGCCCCGGCACCATTCCCAAAGTTTTCTCCACGCATCCGCCCACTCCCGAGCGCATCGAACTTTGCCAAAAGGAAATTGCCGATATTCTCCCGGCCCGCCCGGAGTACATTGTCACCACTTCCGAATTTGACGACGTGAAGGCCCGCCTCCGCAACATCATGTTCGCCCGCAAGGTGTCTAATAATCAGCCCGGCAAGCCCACGCTCCGCTCGAGAACGGGCCAATCCACGGGCTCCACCACCTCCGATCCCAACTCCACCACCGACGACGACGGCCGCCCAACTCTCAAGCGCCGCCCCGACGATCCATCGAATCCTAATCCGTAATCGCCGCGGCCGACTCAAGCTTCTTTCGAATCTCTCTGACGAGTCGTCTTCGCTACTATAGCGGTCTCTTGTTTCAATAAAAAAAGCGGCCTCAAGCCGCCCTCTCTACGTCCATCTTTGCTCATTTCGTCCTGGGCATCTCCACTCGCATCTTCGCTCGCCGCGCGCTCGCCCAGAACTTCCCGGGCTCGCTCCGTCCTTTTCCTTGACCTTCCTCTCGCGGAGCGAGCCCGTCTCTTCTACTTATACAAACTCATGCGCAGCGGCTCCTCTGGCCGGTCAACCACCATTTCCGGATGCTCCCTCCGAAACGTTTCCGTAATATGGCAGTCCCAGCAAACCGGCAAATGCGTCTTCATCGTTTCCTGCAGCTTTTCCGCCGGAATTTCGTTCCACTGCACCGTCTTCCCCTCTGGACTCACCAGCGCCGGATGATGCAAGTCCCAACGAAGCTCGAGGAACGGCTTGTGGCAATACGCGCATTGCTTGCCCTCATACCAGTGATTCACGATCGTCGACACCAGGCAAGCCTTCGGCGCCTCTTCGATCTGCTGCAAACAAAGTTGCCCGCACTTCTCTCGCTCTGGCCATCGCGAACATTCCTTCAGCCCTAGCTCTTCTTCTCCAATCATCGCGTGCAGCGCCGCGTCTCCCGCCGCTACGCGCACCGCCGCCGCCTCGTGTGTCTCCGGGCACGACACAATCCTCTTCCCGCGAAACTTCAAAAACGTCCTCCCCGCGCGCCGCAAGCCCAACCCCAGTCCAATCATCAACAGCCCAAACGCCGCCACCACGCCCACAATAATGTAGTCCATAAAAAACTCCTCCCAGCGCCGCCCCGCCAACCTCTCAACCGCTGCGCCGGTTCAACCGTGCACCGTCAGCTTCCCCCTCCTTTCCCCTTTGCGCCGTGCCCCCGCACACCCTCCTTAGTGACGCCCGTCACGTCCCGCTGCCCGCATCTTGTCCATCCAAAGACCTATGCCTGAAATTTCCCGCCGCTCGCTTTCATCTCTGTCCTCAAGCCGGCGCTTATTCGCCCAACGAGCGTTGATCCCCTTCTCGGAATCCGAAAAACGCAATTCAAATTCACACCATTGTAACTTTCGATTTTACTTTCATTCATCTCGCCCCCATACTCTCCCGAATTCGCCGGGGGCGTTTCAGGTTTTCCACAAGCTGGCTCTCGATTTTTAGGTAGAGGCTGTGGTACACGTGGGCCCGCTAGCCGTTAGCTGCAAACGGGAGGGGTGTATCTTGATCAAAAAACTTATAGGCGTTGCCTTGGTCTGTATCGGTCTTGCTTGTCTGCTTCCGTTTTCAACGCCCGCGCAACAAACTCTCGGCTCCATCACGGGCACGGTTACGGATATCTCCGGCGCCGTCATCCACAACGCAACAGTCAAGATCCAAAATCTGGCCACCGGCTTGGAGCAAACGGTTTCGACCAAGACGGATGGCTCGTTCGACGTTCCCGATCTCCCCATCGGGATCTATAGCGTTACCTTCTCCCGCGCCGGCTTCAAGACCGAAGTCCATTCCCAAATCCTCGTGCAAGGCAATCGCACCACGACCGTAAACGGCTCCTTGCAGCCTGGTGAAGTCACGGCCACGGTCACGGTTTCCGAAACGCCGCTGATGAACCAGACCGATACCACCATCGGCTACGTAGTCGACCATCTCACTATCGAGCAGACGCCGTTGGGCACTGGCAGCTTCACGCAACTTGCCATTCTGAGTCCCGGCGTCCATTCGGATTTCCTTGGCGGTTCCGGGTCAAACTCCGGCCTCGGCAACCAGGCCATCTTCGCCAACGGAAACCGCGACACCAGCAATAGCTTCTCGTTGAATGGGATCAGCACGAACAATTTGTTTAATGGCAACTCCACAAGCCAGGTAGGGGAAAATCGCTTCGTCCTCAACACTGGCGAGAGCTTCAACTTGGGCGGCGGAATCCAAACCAGCACCTCGATCTATGGAGCCATCGGCCAGGCTCTCCCCACGCCCCCTCCCGACGCCATTCAGGAAATCGCCGTGAACTCCTCAATGTATGACGCGACGCAGGGGAACAATAGCGGCGCCCACATCAGCGTGGTCACCAAATCAGGCACCAACCAGATACATGGGGCAGCCTGGGAGCAATTTCAAAATAGCGACATGAACGCCTCGCCCTTCTTCTACAACGCCGCGGGACTTGTCCCCGGTACCGATCGACAAGCCCTGCCGAGGCCCTTCCTCAATCGCAATTCTTTCGGCGTCACCTTTGGCGGACCCATCAAGAAGGACAAGCTCTTCTACTTCGGCTCCTACCAGGGTGTGCGCATCGCCGATGCGGGCTCTTCGCTGAAGGGCGTGAACGTTCCCTTGGATCTGACCAACGATCGCACATCGCAGGGCATTATCAATATGGTTCAAGCGGACTACGGCAAGACCATCACCGCCAACCAGATCAACAACGCGGCGATGAACCTCTTGAACGTCAAACTTCCCAACGGAAACTATCTGATTCCAAGCGCGACCTTCACAGCTGCTCAGCAAACTGCGCTTGGATACAACGCTATTGTTCAGGGCCCCAACTCGGAGGCCTCCGTCAATCAAGCCATCGGTGCCGTCGACTATGTGCCGAATCTCAAGGATCGCTTAGCGGTAAAATATTATTTTCAAAGCGATCCCACCAGTAATCCCTTCGGCGCCGTCGGATCACTTCTTAGCTTCCCCCAAAAGCTTGCCGCGGGCAGCCAGGTCGTTTCCGTTTCCAACACCGTGATTCTGACGCCCGATCTCACCTGGGAGCAGCATGCCGGCTTCACCCGGTTGCGCGCTTATGCCAGCACGCAGCAGGGTATCTCTGCTTCTTCGGTGGGCATTAGCCTGCCCGGTTCCGCCACGTTTCCCCAGTTTGACATCAGCACTTCCTCTCCTACTTCCAGCGAGGGTCTCGAGTTTGGCCCCAGCACCAGTTTTGGCAACGCGGGCATGTTCCAGAATCAATGGGGGGGCGGTTCCACGCTCAACTGGCTCAAAGGCAAGCACACCATCAGCTTCGGTGGCGAATGGGACCACACCCAGCTCAACATCATCAACAACAACACGGACACGGATACTGTAGATTTCAAGACCTTCCTTACGTTTGTCGAAGGGACGCTACACGGCGGAGATGAATTTGCCGGCTCCGCCGACCGCTACTACCGCTCCGATACCGCCGGCCTCTTTATCAATGACAATTACAAAGTCCGCAGCAATCTCACTGTGACCGCCGGTCTGCGCTGGGATTTCGATGGCCCGCTTTCCGAAAAATATGGCCGCCTCACTTCGTTCGATCCCTCCAAGTACAGCTACGTCCAGTGCACTGTAGGTGGACTTCCGGCTGACCCCGCTCTGACGGAATACAACTACGGTCAATGTGACCCTGGGACTGACGTGATCACCAGCTCCGGCCTGCTCATCGCCTCCAACAACAAGACGGCTGGCACGCCCGGCGCCGGTGATAGCTTGATGAAAAACCACCAGTTTGGCTTCGCCCCGCGTATCGGCGTCGCTTGGTCCCCCTTTACGAAAATCACCGTCCGCGCGGGTTACGGCATCTACTTTGACCGCGGCGAGTTGTTCAGCTATTTCTCGCCAAGCGCCGGCGCCGGCTTCAACGGTCCGCTCGGCGTTACTCTCTCCCCGCCTTTTGTATCGCCTGTTTCCGTTGCGTCGGGCGCTACTCTCTCCGCCCCGTTCGGTTCCAACCTTCCAACAACCCCGACGCCCACCGCCGCCGGCTTTTTGGCCTATCTTCCCAACCTCCAGCAGACGGCCTGCGGCTATCCTGGTTGCTGGCCGTCCGGCAACCTCTTTGGCCCCTTTCTCTTCGGCGGTTATGACATTCACAACAAGCTCCCCTACACACAGAACTGGACCCTCGACCTCCAATATCAGTTCGCCAACAATTGGCTCTTCGAAGTGGGCTACATCGGCAATCACGGGACACATCTCGTCGTCCCCATCCCCTTCAACCAGCCCGAGATCGCCACGCCCACCAACGTCGTCAACGGCCAGACCTCTTCTTATGGCGGCACAAGTCCTCTGGCGAATCAAAACTACTACACCGGCGATCCACTTCCGACTCTCAACTCCGAGCCCATTTACACCAACGAATATGCCGGCAACGCTCCCATTCGCGTTCCCTATCCCGGCTATGACATGAACTCCGTCCTCTACGAAGCCGAAGGCATCTCCAACTACAACGCTCTCCAGGTTCAGGTCCGCAAGCGCCTTTCCTTCGGCCTTCAACTCACTGGCTCTTACACCTGGTCCCACTCCCTCGACGAGCAGAGCGGCCTCGGCCTCTTTTTCACTGGCAACAATCCTCTCAATCTGCGGTCCAACTACGCCTCTTCCGACTTCGACCAGACCCACGTCTTCCTCGTCAACTATAGCTACACCATCCCGACCGTCACCCAGAACCATGCTCTCGGTTATGCCGTCAATGGCTGGGTCATCGGCGGCCAAACTGTGGCCGAGAGCGGCCAGCCCTACAGCGTCTATGATTTTTCCGGTTCCGTCGCCAGCCTCTACTATGGCACCTCCGACTACATCACGAACCCTATCGTACCTCTCGCACCCGGCGTTACTCCGAACCAGGCAAAACTGCAAGGCACCCTCGGCGTCAATGCCGGCTCTCCCGTCCTCAATGCCTTGGATTTTGCTCCTCAATTCGTCGCCCCCGGCACCAACGGTGTGCCGGCTTGCGAACCGAACGGTTGCGACGATTACGAATCGCTCTACGGCACCTCCGGCCGCAACCTTTTCCGCGGCCCCTTCCAGGTCCGCTTCGATATGAGCCTGGCCAAGGAGTTTCCCATTAAGGATCGCTTCCGCCTCCGCTTCGAGGCTGACGCGTTCAACCTCTTCAACCATCCCGACTTCGACGCTCCCAACAATGATGTGGACTTTTTCCCCAACTACGAAGGTCCGCCGTCCAACCCTCCCGTCGGCAGCCTCGGCGTCATTCAACACACCATCGGCAGCCCCCGCTTTCTCCAGTTGGGCTTGCACCTCTCCTTCTGAGCGCGGAGCCGATTCAGCCGCGGCTCTGCGCACTTGGGCAAGCAAACAGTCCTCCGCTTGCCCAAGTCCCCGCGCCCCGCCCTCCCAAATTCATCCGCCGCCCCGACGCTCTCCCGCCCTACTGCTTCCATTCCCCACCCACTACTCACCACTCACTTCGTCCATTCCGTCTCACCAAACTACAAATTTCTCCGCAACCCCTTCCATCCACTCGACTTCCCGCGTCTCAATTCGAATTCTTCCCCACCAGTACTGTACCTTGACAGTAATCCAATTCTCTGCTACCATTGCCTATGATCGCAACGCCAATTCCGCCGTTGATTCCCCGCTCCTCATCTCTTCTCAGTGGCCTCTGCGACCTCTGCGTTAAGAAAGCATGTGCGCATCCCACAGTCCACCCCCTTGTCCCCGGCTCAGTCGCCCGTTCCCTTTCCGCGCGAGCAGGCAGTGTGCAGAACGGTGCAAAACCAGAGCAAATAACCCCTTCTTTTTCTATCTATTACAAACTGCCCATTCCACAACTCCTTTCCTTTGATACTCTTACAAATGCCCCGGGGGGTGTTCCCCCGCTCCTTCCTCCCCCTCGCCTGCTGCACACGCAGGAATCGCCGCAACCCCTTTTCTGTCATGCGCTTACTTCACAACTTGCGGACACCCCCGGGTGGGGGTCTCCGCTCACCACTCGCCCCTCAGTAAAGACCACGCCTTCTCCGCACGGCTCGGCGTACTCTGCGCCTCCGCGTTATCCTTTCCAGACTCAAGTCACGAGTCACCGGTCAATTGCTCATCACTTTATTTTTATCGGAGAGCTTACAAGGGAGGACATTCCATCAGCGGCAGACAAGCCGACCGGCCTACGACTACGATCGCCGGCGGTCGTCGGGCACGGCGGCAATTCCCATGCGCCGCAGTTCGTCCGCGTAATACTTGCGATAGAGCACGTTCCACTCTTCGCTGTCTTCGAGGATCTCTTTTTTCTGCGAGGTGATTTTTTTGCGGACTTCCAGGTCGGCTTTTTCTTCTTCGTGCAGCGTCGCCGTCAGGATCTGCACCACTTCCCGCCGAATCGTATCCCGGTCTTCGACGAATTCCACGTCATCGCTCGAAACCAGCACGTCCGTGATCTGATGGGAGAGTCGAACAATCTTTTCGCGGCTCAGTCGCATTCCTGTGGCTTACCCTCAAATCTTTCTTCGTCAGGCGCTCGATCCAGCGCCAGTTTCAATCATCGCCAGCCTGCGCGGCGACCCAGCAAACTCATTCAGGAGCCAAACCGCACAGCCCTGCCACTCTCAAAATCCGATTTCCTGCTATCGCAAAACGAGCTTCCGGTCGCGCGCCAATTGCGCTTTCACTTTCTTGTACATCTCCTGGTACGACACGTTCGTGCGCCGCATTTCCTCTTGATGTTCCGTCAGGATGTTGCGCACTTCTTCGTTCAGCCGGTCCTCGACCGTAACCTCTTCCATCATGCGCTGCCGCACCCGTTGCGCAACCGCCTCGGTGGCCTTCGTCTCGATCATCTTCCCTTCCACCAGCCGCTTCACCACTTCCGTGGCCATGTACCCGACATAATCCCGTGCGATCAGCATCCCAGAGTGCGTCCTTTGCGTGTAAGCAAGAGAAAGAGTTTACTGGCTGCACCAACAAAGTGCAAGGAAGAGCGCGTTCGACCGCCATTTCCGCGGGAATTGCTGCAAGCGCCTCCGCGAACAGTCGATCCCGCAGGAACGACCGCTTTCAAGCTTACCAGCTTCACCGACGAAGAAATTGGAGGCGCGGGACGGAATCGAACCGACGATAAAGGTTTTGCAGACCTTTGCCTTACCACTTGGCGACCGCGCCCAGGTACACCCGCTACAAAAGGAGGCAATCCACGGCAACAACGAGACATAAAAAGTATAACATTCTCCCGCCGTTTGGAAAGCGCGTGTTGTTGCAACCCGAATGTCCCCCGCCTCATTGGGCTGCACATTCACGCTGTTGCAAAACACCGAAAAACGATGGCGCAAAAAGAGCATTTGCACAGTGCGTTGACGCTGCGCGGTGCATCCTGTACGATAACTAAAGTAGGGCGCTTAGCTCAGCGGTTAGAGCGTTCGGTTTACACCCGAAAGGTCGTCCGTTCAAATCGGACAGTGCCCACCATAAAAGCAGAGCCACTCGTACGAGCAAGAGTTTGTGCAACAGGGCTCTACCTTGGTGAAGCATCACCGTGGCGCATTGCGGTTCTGGCGAATTCTTGCGAGACCTGTAAAGTGAGACCGCCCCAGTGATGCCTTGCAGCACCTGTGACGTTTCACCCTTCAGCGGGGACGTAGTTCAGTTGGTTAGAACGCTGCCCTGTCACGGCAGAGGTCGCGAGTTCGAGTCTCGTCGTCCCCGCCATTCTTTTCAAGGAGTTGCCGGAAGTGACGCCGGAGACTCCAACCCACAACTCAACCCACAGCTTTTATCTCTGTCTTATGCGCTACGAGGACTGGACCCTTCGCAAAGCCGAGGTGCGTCTCGGCGAGCATCGTCCATTGCGCCAGCTGTTAGGGCTTGCGAGCGTGCCCGGTTTCACCAGGTTGTATCGTTTTTCCAGCGGCTCGACGACCAGACCATCGACCATCACGCCGTCGGCGAGACAGTGCGCCGGTTGTGCGGTTCGCTTCGCCAAAAGCCGAAATGGGCCCCTGTCGGCGCGGACACCGCCGATTTGGCGCAACGCGCAGTGAGCACGTTCTTTGTGCAGCGCATGCATCCTCATGGGCAAAAACCGCTGCCTTGGCACTACTGGCTGAAGTGATTGGTGGTGGCCGACTTGTGTCAGCAGTTCCCGTTGTCGCAGGCAGCCCGGGCGGTCCATAGAACGATTGCGCGATTTTGCCCGCCGCCGCGCCCCGATCGCGAGCCTGTTCTCTTCGGTAAATCGAAGGCTCTCGGCTCGGGCACCGGTCGGTAGTATTTTCGTAGTATTGTGCGGTGCGCTCCCTTCCGTAAGATTGCCCGGCATCTTTTGGGAAACAACACGAGGAGATACAATGGCTCACATCCAACTGCCGGAGGGATTGCCGGGAATCGTTGGTCCACTCGCTTTCAGCCCGGAGACCGCAAAGCCCCTGCTCGAATTGGCGGAGATCTTGCTCCGCTCGCCCAATACACTGACCTCGGCGGAACGGGAAATGATTGCCGCGCACGTTTCGTATCGCAACGAGTGCGACTTCTGCCAGCTTTCGCATAGTGCTGCCGCGGCAGCACATCTAAATGGAAATCACGACTTGGTGGAGCAGATCAAGGTGAATCCCGAGAGTGCGGCGGTCTCGGAGAAGCTAAAAGCACTGCTGAGGATCGCGGGTAAGGTACAACAAGGCGGGAAGCAGGTGAGCGCGGCCGATGTGGAACGAGCGCGGCGAGAAGGCGCCACGGACAAAGAGATTCACGATACGGTCCTGATTGCCGCCGCGTTCTGCATGTTCAATCGGTATGTGGATGGTTTGGCCACATGGCAGCCACAGGATCCCGATGTTTACCGGGAAATTGGCCAGCACACGGCCCGGTTGGGATATGTTGGCAGGGACTACAAGAAACCTCTCGAAGCAATCGCCGCAAAACAAGGATCCTCAAGGAAAGTCGCGAGCTCGTGATCGCCGGCGAGCAATTAAAAGAAGACAGCGAACTGGCTTTCGACCAAAGCGAATCCAATCTGAACTATTACGGCTGGCGCGTGGTGCTGGCGGCGTGTCTCGGGGTGATGGCGGGATTTGGTTCGCTATTCGTTTATACGTTTACGGTTTTCGTGAAACCATTGGGGGCCGCGTTCGGATGGAATCGCGAATCGGTCTCGGTTGGCTTCGCGATCGCCGCCATGACGGTAGGACTGTCCTCCCCATTGATCGGACGGCTGATCGATCGCTTCGGGCCTCGGCGCATCATTCTTCCCTGCATGACGGTGTTCGGTTGCGGCGTTGCCGCCCTGGCGGTACTGGGCACTGGGATCTGGCAGTTTTACTTGACTTGCTTTGTCATAGGCGTGGTTGGCAACGGCGCAGCACACTTGGCGTATGCGCGGTCCATTTCGACGTGGTTTCGGCGGCGATTGGGTATGGCTCTGGCTTTCGTAATGGTCGGAGCCGGATTAGGGGCGATGATTTTGCCGGTCGTTGCGCAATCCATTGTCACTCGGTTTGGTTGGCGGGCGGCGTATCTTTCGCTCGGCGCGCTGGCGCTGCTGCTGGGGCTGCCGCTCAGTTGGCGCTATATCGCCGATCGAGGTCCCGCGCAAAAAGCATCCACGCCAGTTGTTCATTCTGGACTGACTTGGCAGCAAGGCACGCGCACACTGGCTTTCTGGATCATCGTCGCCGTTCTCTTCGTGAGTTCGATCAGCATGAACGGCGCGATCACTCACTTATCGGCATTGCTGACTGATCGGGGAATCACTCCGGGGGAAGCGGCATTATGTGCGTCCCTACTTGGTGGTTTGAGCGTGCTTGGCAGAATCGGAGCGGGCTGGCTCCTCGACCGCGTGTTCGGGGCTCTAGTCGCGCTCGTGGTGAATCTGGTGACCGCAGCAGGAGTTGTATTGCTGGCTCGAGCGCATAGTTTTGAGGCAGGTGCGTTGGCAGCCGCGCTCCTTGGTGTCGGAGCCGGCGGAGAAGCGGCGATTACTCCTTACTTGCTGACTCGTTACTTTGGGCTGCGGGCTTTTTCCACGCTGTATGGTCTCACGTGGACATTTTACGCCGCCGCCGGAGCTATCGGCCCCGTGATACTAGGGCGCGCCTTTGATGCAACAGGGTCGTATTCCTCATTGCTAATGATCCTCGGGGCAGCACTAACCGTCGCGGCAGGAATGAATCTTTTTCTTCCGAACTATTCTGATTCACCCGGGGCAGAGCTAGCCGCTTAGACTAAGAGGAAGGCGTTCCCGTCGATTGAAGCGTTGAAGAATCATTCTGGTTGTCGCCCTGACTCTGCCCGTTGCGTTCCCGCGGGACAAACGCTGACGATTACGCCGGAAAAAAGCTGCCCATCGTTTTGCGTGATAATGATGCTTTTTCCAGCAAAGTCAGCACGGCATCGGCACTACTTGCAGCCGCTATGGTGTTGATATGCTACGAGCTGAAAATTCGCGCGGAGAATAGTGTTTCAGCTATCTAGAATTTATCCGTTATTTGGTCCGACGCGGGCAGATGGGTAACAGAACGTGCCGGGCACATGGGTCACAACTTCGGGCCGGAGTGCGGTACGAATTGTCACCTATGTTTCAGGTGATCCAGGAAAGCAGTTTGGCCAGATCGGTCGGCGAGTTTGATTCAGTTCCGCGAGGCATTGAAGGGCCTATCGCCACTGCTGCTCCGTGATCCTCAAACCACGCCAAAAAAGAGGACTGCTCGGCTCCGGTCAACCTCTGTTGATTCAGCCAGTTGTAATACGCGCCCATATCCGCATCGATCAGCGAACCCATGGGATCGAGTTCCTCTTGACCCTTGCTGTTCGAGAGCATTTCGTTCATGGGCTTTTGGCGTTGCCGTGGAGCAAAACGAACCAGCAGCGTAAGGGGTTGAGCGCGCCGCAGGGCTTCCCGTGCCGCCCACTGCGCGAACGTAGTGCTAAAAATCTGCGTGCCGGAGCCCTCGGTGAGCAGCTTGACCTGGAAGCGGTCCAGCACCTCATCCCCCGAGGGGCCTTCGTGCAAACTCGCGGCCTGATCCTGCGAGCTTCCAATGCCAAGATCCGCAGGACGCAACTGCGCCAGGAAAGTGCGGAGGGATTCGGGCCCCATTCCGGGCCGTTCGATCTCGGCGCGTATTTTGGCAGACAAGGCGGTGCGGGCCGACGCGAGCGCTCGGTAGGAAACGCACGTAAGAGCGGGATCATGATCCATCGCTTGCCCGCCTTCGATGTACCAGTGACCATATTCGGCGGGATGCGATTTTGCTCGCGCGGCTATGGCATCCAAGAGCTGCTTTACGCCATTTTCCGGCTGAACGTGAGCGAAGTACGCGCCATGGGGACGAAGTTTGCGAAACAGAGGCTCGTCAGGAGCGGCGACACCCTGGCCAATGATGGCAATTCCGAGACGCGGAATCGGAGGCGGTTCAGGAGGCACAGCCTCGCGAAGGCGCGCCGCGTAAGCAAGCGCTGCGGCGCGAAAGGCATTGAGCTGATCGGTGGTCCAAAGATACGCGGAGAGCTGTTCGACAAACTGAGCCGGTTCGTTCACCCAATCGAGTTGTTCGAGCTGGGAGGAAAGACGGATTTCGGCGAATCCCTGGAACCAGCTCTGAAGCTGCGCCGGGGAAAGCGAATCGAGATTTTTGAGTTCCTTTTCGAGGGCCTTGCGCTCCGCGGGAAATTTGAAATCGTAATCAATGACTTCTCGCAGGAGGCTCGGCAAGAAGCTAAGCGGCAGCCGCTGCAGCGCCGCGAGATCTTCGGTGACGAGTTTTCTCGCTCGCGGCGGGTAGCCGTTGAATTGGCCGGAGTTGAGTTCGGAGGGAAGCATGGAGTTACACAAGCTCAGCGACTGGCTTGCCTTGCGCGAGCGTGGCGGAAAATCCCAGGACCGAACCGATGGTGGGGACGAGATCGGTGGACTGCAAGGCACGATCGAAAACAACGCCTTCGCGGACGCCGGGGCCCATCGCCAACATCCACGTGGTGCGAGAAAGCGCGTCGCCGGTGCGGTGATGCTGAAATCCATTGCCGCCTGCGTCTTCGTCGGAATCGCGGCCAAAGTCCGGCAGAATGAAAACGGTGGTATTACCGGCGTACTCCGGCTCGCTTTGAATGGTTTTCCAAAGCTCTGCGCAAAGCCTGTCGGTACGGCGGATGCCCTCGATATACAGAGAATAGGCGCCAGCGTGAGCGATATCGATATCGTGCATGGTAATCCACAAAAGGCTAGGGGCGAGCTGGCGCATCAACTGGCGCGCGATATAGACGGAAAGTTCATCGGGGCTCGACAGTGTAAGCGCATGTTTCTTGAAGTCATCCACTGAGAGTTTTAGCACCATCTCCAACTGCTGGAGTTCAAACTCGCCACCGCCCAATTCCGGCGTGAAAAGAGGAGTCTCGTAATTGTCGCGCAAAAGGTGCGCGTAATCGGCGCCAGCCCCCGCGCTTGCCGCGGCCAGCAAATGCTTGGGCAAAATTACGCGGGCACCGAGGCCCGGCCCGAAGGAGCGGTAATCGCTCTCGCCGATGCGATTAAAGCCATTGCTGGGCGCGACGACCCAGGCATCGGACGCGGGCCGCTTCAACTCCTTACGAAAATACTCGAACGCCGTAGGGTGCTGTGGAGGAACGGTAGAGAAATTATTAAACGTTTCGTAGACTCCGGTGGCCAGGCTTGCGGTTGCCACGTAGTGACCGAGGATGCCGCGATTGACGACCTGCGTGAAAAAGGAGGATTGAGGAATTAGCTCCCGCATCAAATGAGGGATATTCTCCTGACCTTCCAGAGCGAAGGTCTCCTGATCGCGGGCGCCCCCGCCAAAAGTGATGACGATGACCTTGCGTTTTTTTTCGGGAATTCCGGTTCGTGCAGCCAGCCCCGAACCGAGCAGGGAGCTGCCCAAGGCGAGTCCGGCGGCGCCACGCAAGAACTCCCGGCGGTTGATGGCCAGACGGCGAGCTAATTCGAGAGGGGAGGCGTCCGGGCCGGGGACGCAGGAGGACGAGGAAGCGGTTGAAATCCGAGTCGCGTTAGACGGCCATGGGACTGGGTAGATCATTGTAAACGCAAAGCTTAGCGTAAGCTACGCCGCGCCGCGCGCGAAGTCAAGCCATTGCGTAATTCGAGACTTTCATACATTCCCTTTGCTCCTTTTCGGCCCTGCTTTGCCAGTTCGGAGCTACCGTCTGAACAATCGCCGAACCAACGGTGTACCTACGGCTTGCCGGCTGTTTGCTTGCCGCCCAGCGCAATCAGGGCTTGGCCGAAGGGCTGTCTTTCGCCGAATACACAAATTGGCGAATTTCGGCCCTTTGCTTTTCGAGATCGGCAAGGTGCTGTTTCCGGATTTTCTGATAAACCTGCAACTGGGCCTGAGCGGATTCTGTTTGGCCCGTGCGAACGTAGGCTTGGCCCAAGCGGTAGTGCGCATCGGCAAGATCGGGGTTCAGTTTCAGGGCGAGGGTGTACTCGGGTATAGCGTTGGAATACTGGTGCTGGTCGGAATAGAGATTTCCCAATTGCAGATGCGCCTCGGCCAGCTTGGGATCAAGGTCGATTGAATTCTTCAGAAGAGTTTCAATCTGATGGAGATCCAGACTCGGGTCTTCGGCGCGCTTCCCTTTCCACAGACTCATCGCGTAGTAATAGAGAGCCCGGGCATTGCGCGGCTGAAGTTCGGAGAAGCGGCGGAATCGCTGGATGACGGCGTCGGCCTGGCTGGGCGAACTATCGTAGGCCCTGGATAAGAAGAGGTAACAGCTAGGGTCGGAAGGGTCCAGATCGGCAGCGCGCAGCAAGGAGGTGACGGCCTCGTCATAATTGCCGTGGGCGTAGAGAGCCATACCGAGTCCGATCGCGAGACGGGGCGAGGCTGGATAGCGCTTCGTGGCGTCCTTGAAGACCTCGATGGCCGGCCCGAGCGTGCGGTGAAGAAGCAACTCGCTGCCCCAATCGAAGAGGTTGCTCTCACTCGGATCGGCGTGAGCGGCTAGTTCGTATTCGTTGGCGGCTTCGACGAACTTGCCGTCCTGCTCTTCCACAGCGCCGAGCAAGTTGTGCAGTTCGGCGGTATCTTTCTGCTTCAGGATTTCGTGGATTTGCCGGCGAGCGTCGTCGAGATGGCCGGTAAGCAGATAGGCGAGAGAGAGGTCGTATCCGTTGTCGTAGGAGGAGGGGTTGATGCGCTGGGCACGCTCGAGAAAAGGCAGGGCGTCGGCTAATTTCTTGGATTGAACGTAGAACTCGGCGAGGTTGTGATTCGTGTCAAAGTCTTTAGGGTCGAGTTGGGCGGCCTTTTCGAACTCCTCTCCAGCGCGT
The DNA here is from genome assembly GCA_963715795.1 of uncultured Acidobacteriota bacterium. Taxonomy (GTDB): domain Bacteria; phylum Acidobacteriota; class Terriglobia; order Acidiferrales; family UBA7541; genus Acidiferrum. Next base: position 1,513,287 of record OY970275.1, read on the forward strand.
TCGAGCTTCCCGAGGCGCACGAGGTTAGCCGCAAGATTGGTCCGCGCAGGGGCAGAATCGGGGTTGAGCTGGACGGCTTTTTCCAGGTGAGGGTTGGCGCGCGCGTCGAGGGACTGCGCCGAGTAGACCAAACCGAGAAGTTCGTGAACCTCGAAGTTTTCCGGGACCTTCCGCACCAAGTCCTCCAGTTTTGCGGCGGCTTCGGCGTAATGTCCGGAATCATATTGAGTGATGGCGGCTTGAAACTCGCGATCAAGGACCTGGTCTTGGCCAGCGTGGGCTGGCAAGGCAAGCGCAAAGAGGATGAGAAGAATTGGCCCGGTATGACGGTTTCCGATGAACACGGCGTTCCTAGGTTAACACCGCACAAAGAGAGGAGGAAAGAAGCCGCAAAAAAGGGTTCCCCGCAGAGCGCCCTCGACGAGCGCTCCACGGGGAGGTGTGGAAAAACCTAGAAATAGAGCTTCAGAGCGAACTGGATCTGCCGCGGATCGTAGGGAGAATCGCGCGTGGAACCAATTTCGCCGAAGGTCGAACTGTTGAAGTTCCCCGAATTGGAGATCGCCACAACGCCGTTGCCGCCGAAATTGGGAGCGTTGAAGTTCGGGTGGTTGAAGATGTTGAACATCTCTGCGCGGAATTCGAGATGCATACGCTCGTTGAGCGGAATCTGCTTAAACAGGGAGAAGTCGAGCCGGTTGAATCCAGGCCCTGGTACCTGCGTGACACCACCCAAAGCGGCAGCGCCAGTTAGAGGCAAGCAGCCCGCGGGCGTGTTGGGTTCCGGGACGCCACCGGCCCCGAGCACGCAAGGCTGGGTGAACGCTGCCGGGTTGCCAAACCAGCTCAAGAGGCCGTTGGAATCGTTGTGCAAACCGAGGTCGAGCGGCTGCCCGGTATAGAGAGCTCCGCAACCCAGGCTCGCCGCCGTTCCGCTGGGGCAGCCAATGCTAATCGGCTGACCGCCCTGGAACGTGGAACTCCAGTTGAGACTCCAGCCTCCAATGAGTTTATCCGCAGCACCCGTCGCGTCGGAGAAGAGCTTCTTGCCCTTGCCGAAGGGCAACTGGTAACTGCCGCTGAAATGGAAGACGTTGCGAACGTCGAAATCGGCCAAGCCGTAATCGAACGCCATCCCGAGGCCAGGAACATACGGAGCGCGGTAACCTGCCACGCTGCCGCCGTTCAGCAAGTCGCCAGCGTCAGTCATGGTCTTGGCATAGGTATAGGTGAAAAGGAAGTTTAGCCCGTTCGCGAACTGCTTTTCGACTTTGGTTTGCAGCGAATGGTAGGCACTCATCCCTGCCGTGGCCGCATAGCTGGAGCCATATCCGAAATCAGGGTAGGGGACGAGAGTACTTTCTGGAGTGCTCTCGGCCGCGATCGTGGAGGGCTCGTTGTAACCAGGAAACGACTCCAAATGCCGGGCAAGCGTGGTGACGTATCCAGCTTGAACCGACATAGTGGGCGTCAATTGATATTGCAGGGTGAGGTTGGCACCCATCGTGTAAGGAGTCTCATAGTTGAATTGAATGCCGCGCAAAGCCAAGCCGCTGGCGTTGACGTCGAGCGGAGTGAGAGAATTGCAAGCAAACCCGGACTCGAAGGTAGCGATGCCGAGAGGCTGACCGCCTGCAGCGGCGCACCCATTGAAAGGCGTGCCCACACTGATGGGGGTAAAGTCGTTGGGCGAGCTGTAGGTGAAATTGAACTGGAACGGATAGTTTTCACCAATATTCGGTGAAAACCCTCGGTTTTCGAAGCCGTTGTAGAACATGCCGAAGCCGCCGCGAACCACAAGTTTCTGGGTGGCCTGGTAAGCGAAACCTACGCGGGGAGCGAAGTTATCGTTCTGTGAATGGCCGAGTCCCTTGCCATAGGCATTCGTGCTTTCGCACGCGATGTCGTCCGTAGCCAGCAAGGTAACGAAGCTCGTAGAGAGGTCCACCCCTGGGCTGCACGAGGTTGAAGGCGGCAGCAAGTAAGTCGCCTGTGCGAACGGGCCACCCGCGGGGACGAAGTTGGCTTGATTGGAATGATGCTCATAGACCAGGCCAAAGAAGTCGTAGCGCACGCCCAAGTTAATGGTGAGCTTGGAAGTGACTCTAAAATCGTCGTTGCCATAGCCTCCGTAGTAGTTCTTGCCGTTGTCCGTGAGAGAGATGTTGGATAGGTCCACGGCGCTCGCGCCGCCGACGAAATCGACTCCACCAGCCACGGAAGAGGTGGTCGGGATCAGCAAGAAGTCGGCGCGCCCGGTGTTGCCGCTGTCCACGCTTGGGATTGACGTGTAATCACCGTTGTAGTCGTATTCCCCGCGCGACCAGGGTGGTTGCAGAGTCGAGAACTTGACGTGCTGCCATTCGAAACCCATTTTGAACGTATGCTTGCCATAAATCTTGGTGACGTCATCGGTTAGCTGGAACGTGGAAGTGACTTCGTCGGAAGGCAGGAAGGCGTTGCTGCCCAGGGTGGACAACCCGTTGATTCCGAACGCGGGAAGTCCACCATTCAATGGGACCTGCGGGACACCTTGAATGCCATAGGTCCCGGGGATATTCGAAAGATCGTTGGCGGAGGGCGAATAGCGTGAGGTATGCAAGTAATTCAAGCCGGCGCGAAGCTCGTTGATGAGCGTGGGAGAAAAAGTGTGGGTATAGCCAAGCGCGCTTTGTTCCGCGATGGCTGTCTGAGTTCCCTGCTGGAAGCCGCCGCCGTCCGCGACGCCTCCGAAAATGCCGGGAATGAATTGCGGATCGTCGACAAGGCTGAAGCGGTAGAACAGCTGGTTCTTATCATTGAAATCGATGTCCATGCGAGTGTCGAAGGAATTGCTATGCTCAAAGAGTTTGGGCGAGTTCGCGTAGTTGGAGAAGAGGGAGCCGACCGCGCTGGTTGTGGGCATGGGATAGAGGTTGAGCAAAGCGATGGCGTTGGGGTCCAGCCGGTTGGCGTTGATCATGTTGAGGGTTGGACAGTTAGCGATTGTGACGGACAACATGCCGGCAGGGCAGCCGAACGGGCTGCGGACATATCCGCTGGTGAGTGCATATAGACCTGATGTGGGGTCAAGCTGTCCGGCGGTGACTGCCCGAGTGGTCGCTGGATCGAAAACGGTGCCGTTGGAAAAGGTCTGAAGCTCGGTGGCCGCGTTCGGGCAGGTATACGCACCGTTCGAAAGGACAGGAGCGACGGCGCACAGGCCTTCGGTTTCCGTTCCTGTTTGCGCGTTGATCAGATCCTGGAAGTTGGTGTAGCCGCTGGTGCGTTCCGCAACGCTGGGAACCGAGCCGCTCAGAATCGTCCCTTGAACCCGGCGCAAGGCCTGGTAATCGCCGAAAATGAACACTTTATTGCGGCCATCGAATACATGGGGAATAACAACGGGGCCGCCGGCGGTGAAGCCGAACTGGTTCTGGCGGAGCTCGCCCTTGGGAACCTGATGCTCGTTTTCAAAGAAGTCGGCAGCATCGAGCTTGTCATTGCGGAAGAATTCCCAGACATCGCCGTGAAATTCATTGGTGCCCGATTTGATGGTGGCGTTGAGGACGGCGGCGCCGGAGCGGCCAAACTCGGCGCTAAAGTCGGAGGTTTGCACCTTGAATTCTTGAATCGCATCCACGGGAGGAAGGACAACATAGTTCGTCCCATTCAGGAAGTCCACCGTGTCCGAATTGTTGTCGATGCCATCGAGGAGGTAATTGTTCTGGGCCGGGCGATTGCCATTGGCGGAGAAGGCGCCGCTCGCGGCATTACCACGGGTGTCAGCTTGGGGGGTGTTGACGCCCGCAGCAAGCTGGGCCAGGAACGTGAAATTGCGACCGTTGAGGGGAAGATCATTGACGCTGCGCGAATCGACGACCTGGCCGACGGAAGCGTCCTGAGATTGCAGTACGGGAGCAGCAGCGGTGACCTCGATGGTTTCACTGACTTTGCCGGGCTTCAGGGAGAAGTTGACAACGACGTTCTGGCCAATGTTGACGGAGACTTCGAGTTGCGTGAGGGTTTCAAAACCTTTGAGGGTCGCCGACATCTTGTACGTCCCGACTCTTACGGGAGAGAATTTGTAGGTGCCATCCGTGCCTGTGGCCGTGGAGAGGGCGGCGCCGGTGCCGGTGTTTGTCAAAGTGACCGTGGCACCGGTGACGGGCGCTCCCGAGGAGTCCGTGACCGTACCCAAGATAGCGCCGGTATCGACCTGAGCACAGAGGGGCCGCGCGCTGAACGAAATGAGCGCGAGCCCGACGATCAACGCCAGCGAAACGAAGAGGAGCAACTTTGAGAGAGCGTTTCGATTCATCGACATTCCTCCTGAGACCTTCGACCGGCCGTAAACGAGAAAGCCCGGGGATTCAGTCCCTGCCGCTCGACTTGCAGGGGGACAAAAAACAGACCTCGACTGATGGAGTAAGATTGTTTTGCGAAGCCTGAACCCGTCTGAACGCGAGGGCACAGGCCGCATGAGAGAAACATTTTAATGTTAGGCACCCCAAGCCCGCGAAACATGAACCGCTTAACCAAAAGCAGTGCACGAACTGCTTAACCGCTTAACCTGGGCAACTGTTTGACACAATTAGTTGGATATTGTCAAGCATTTTTTTTAATATACAAGCAGCCCGCGGGTTTGGGCCGGTTCCGCATGCCGGGCGATGTGCAAGGGTTGAGAGAAATCGCGCCATGGCTCTAACGATCCGTGATGTTGCGAAGGCCGCCGGGGTTTCGACCGCGACGGTATCCAATGTTCTGAACAAGACCGGCAAGGTGGGGCCGCGGACGAACCGTGTCGTGCTCATGACGGTGAAGCGCCTCGGCTATTTTCCTAATGCTCACGCACGCCATCTAGCTTCGCACAAGAGCCGCACGCTGGGAATCATCGTGTCCGACATCGTCAATCCTTTCTTCCCGGAAGTGATCAAGAGTTTTGAAACGCGCGCCCGGCTCCTTGGCTACGATGCGATTCTCAGCGATACGAATTACGATCCGCGCCGAACTCGAGAAGCCGCGGAACGCATGATGGAGCACAAAGTAAGAGGCGTGGCGATCATGACTTCCGAAATCAGCTCGCGGCTTATCAAAGAGCTGGAGCGGAGAAAGATCGCCGTGACCTTCCTGGATCTCGCGCCCGTTCGTGGATACGTCAGCAAACTGCGGATTGACTATGCCTCGGGAATCAAACAAATCGTGGAGTATCTCTATGGCTGCGGCCACCGGCGGATCGCGTTTATCGCCGGACGGCCAAAGCTGAAGTCAAACCTGGCGCGGTTGGAGGCTTATGAAAAGTGCATGCAGGAACTGGGGTTGCAGCCCGGACCGATCGTACATGGAGACTTGCGTTTCGAAGGCGGTTTGGCGGCGGGCTTGAGTATCGCTAAACTATCTCCCAGGCCGACGGCGGTGATGGCCGTGAATGACCTGACGGCCGTGGGTGTGATTAAGGGATTGTTGAAGGGGGGGTGTCGCGTGCCGCAGGATATTTCGGTGACGGGGTTTGACAATACGCGGCTGGCCGAATACAGCAATCCTTCGTTAACGACTGTCGACATTCACCGGGACATGCTGGGCGAAATGGCGGCCGACGCACTCCATGAGCTCACCTGTTCCGCCGCTCCTCAGGGAAAGGAATACCAGATTCCCGCCGAACTGATTTTGCGAGATTCCTCGGGACCCGCTCCCGCTGAGAAGGCCTGATCGCGATCGCGGTATTTCGTCCTTTCGTCTTTCGCAGAAATTGATTTACGGCGTTGGCCTGCCTGCATTGAAGCCGGCACCTTGATTTTTGGATCGGCACGAGCTCGGTGCTAGCATGCGAAGGCGGAGCAATCGTTACGGAGACACTTGAGAATGGCGCGCTCGAAAGACGAAGATCACGCGTTTTCCCGGCGAATCTTCCTTAAGCAGATGCGATGGGCGCCGGTGCTCTTCCTGCCGGCGCCTATTCGTGCGGCGGCGCTCCGGCCGGACATGGCGGGAAAATTGGGGGGCCGGCTCGCGGCCTTTGATCTCCTCGATTTTCGACTCTCGCCGCACTATCCTGCGAATTCTCCCCTTGATGCGGTTCTGCGAACAGTGCCCGCCGGCGCGGACGAATACATAACAGAAAAGTATGCGTCTGAGATCATGAAATCGCTCCAGGAATGGAGCCGGACTCTACAGAGTGCGCCACCTGCTTTGAGTGCGTTGGAGAAGTTTCTCGCACCGACGCTCGAAGCCGGTTCGTTGGTGCCTGCGCAGGAAACTGCCGTGCGCTCCGGCGAAGAGATCGAAGTCGTTCGAAGACGATTTGCGGGGAACGTCGTAGTAACGGGCCGAGAGCGATTTCTCCAAGAAATGAAAGATTACTTGGCCTCCTTATCGCGGATAGAGACGGCAGAGTTTGAGATTACCGGGATCGAGGAAATCGCGGGATTATCGCCGGCTCTGCAAATCGAGATTCGATATGACTTCGTTGGCGCGTTGACGGGACCGGGACGCGAACAACGCGTCGGACGCTGGCTGACCCAATGGACGCGCGGCGAGGTCGAGGGATGGCGCGTGCGACGATGGGAGGCGGCCGAGGAAACACTCAGCAGAGCGCGTGCGCCGATTTTCATCGACATTACTTCACAGGCGCTCGGCCAAACGGAATCGTATAAGAAACAGTTGCTTCACGGCGTGGATTACTGGCGCACGGTTCTGGATGGGGCGTGCGGAATAGACGTCTACGGGAACAACGGCTTGGCGGCAGGAGATTTTGACAATGACGGACTGGATGACTTGTACATCTGCCAGCCGCCCGGGCTTCCGAACCGGTTGTACCGCAATCGCGGAGATGGGACTTTCGAAGACGTTACGGAAACTTCCGGTGTGGGCGTGCTGGACGGTACGGCCTGCGCTTTGTTCGCGGATTTCGAGAACAAGGGAGTCCAAGATCTCTTGGTGGTTTGCGGCAGTGGACCTCTGCTGTTTTTGAATCAGGGAAATGGAAAGTTTCTGTTGAAACGCGATGCTTTCCAGTTTGCGCAGCCGCCTCAGGGGACGTTCACGCACGCCGCCATCGCCGACTACGACGGCGATGGACGTCTCGACATTTATTTCTGCTTGTACAGCTACTATGTGGGGCTGGAGCAGTATCACTACCCTGCTCCCTATTTCGATGCGCGGAACGGGCCACCGAACTTTTTGCTGCACAACGAAGGCAATGCCACCTTTGCGGATCGCACGGAATTGGCGGGATTGAACGCCGATAACGATCGCTTTAGCTTTGCGTGCGCCTGGGGTGACTACAATTCTGATGGCGCGCCCGATTTGTATGTGGCCAACGACTTTGGGCGAAGCAATCTCTACCGGAACGATGGCGGCGGAAAGTTTACAGCGGTGTCCGCGGAGGCTGGCGTCGAGGACGTGGGCGCTGGGATGAGCGCGTGCTGGCTCGATTTCGACAACGATGGGAACCAGGACGTCTATGTATCAAACATGTGGTCCGCTGCCGGCCTTCGGGTTTCCGAACAAGGGCTCTTTCATAAAGGTGAACCTGAGAGTACTCGAGCGCTATATCGGCAACACGCGCGCGGGAATTCGCTCTATCGCAACGAAGGAAATGGAAGGTTCAAAAATGTAACCCGCGTTGCGGGGGTTGATGTGGGCCGATGGGCGTGGTGCTCGGACTCCTGGGACTTTGACCACGACGGCTACGCGGACCTGTACATCGCAAACGGATACATTTCCGGGCCCAAGAGTTCTACTTATGACGAGGGGGATGTGGCGAGCTTCTTTTGGCGGCAAGTCCTAGCGAAGTCGCCGGAGAGTCAAACTCCGTCGAAGGGCTACGAGCTAGGCTGGAACGCCATCAATGAGCTAATCCGCTCTGACGCATCGTGGAACGGATACGAGAGAAACATTTTATATGTGAACAACCGCGATGGGACATTTTCAGATGTCTCCGGCACGGCCGGATTGGATTTACCCGACGACAGCCGCTCGTTCGCGCTCGCCGACCTGGACCATGACGGGCGGTTGGAAATTGTGCTCAAAAGTCGAAACGCGCCACAGCTGCGGATTTTGCGCAACGCGATGAAGAGCCTCGGTAATTCCATCGCAGTGCGGCTGCGTGGCACGAAAAGCAGCCGGGATGCAATTGGCGCGGCGGTGACGGTTGAAGCGGAAGGACACCGGCAAACGAAGTATCTGCAAGCCGGAAGCGGATTTTTGTCTCAACACAGCAAGGAGCTTTTCTTTGGCGTCGGAAGAGTCCGGGAAAATCTTCGCGTGACCATCCGCTGGCCCAGCGGACTGACTCAGGCCTTGGAAGGTCTTCCGGCGAATCGTCGATTCGAAATAGAAGAAGGCTCCGCGAAGTACGCGACAAAATTGTTTGGGGAAGCACCCAAGTCTTTCGCGCGTGCCGACGATTCACCGAGACCGGAGATTTTGCCCTCGTCAGTCGAAACGTGGCTGTTGGAGCCATTGAGCGCTCCGGAGTTTTCCTTGCCCGATCCCACGGGCAAAATGACCGAACTGCGATCGTTCCGAGGCGAGTGGGTCTTGCTTCAGTTTTGGAAGGCGGCAGTGCCGGCTTGTGTCGAGCAATTGCGAGCGTTCAAGAAGCACCAATCCTCATTAGCTTCGAGCGGGCTTCGCATCCTAGCCATCAATGTCGATGATCCTGGTGATGTAGAAAAGGCTCGGTCCCTTGCCACCAAAGAAACGCTTCCTTTCCCACTCTTGCTCGGCACTCAAGAGATGGCCGGCATTTACAATATTATTTATCGCTATCTGTTTGACCGCCGCAGGGATCTTCCCCTCCCCGCTTCTCTTCTCGTCAATGACGACGGGATGATCGTCAAGGTTTACCAAGGGCTCGTAGATCCGGAAGGGCTGTCAGAGGATCTGAGAGCTGCACCCACGACTGCCACAGCCCGCGTTCGCCGAGCGCTTCCGTTCGAAGGAACCTTGTATCAAGGCGCATTTCAACGCAATGACTTTACGTTTGGGGTTGCGATGTTTCAACGCGGGTATCTGGACGAAGCGGCGGCGTCTTTCCGCGAGGTCATCGCGGCAAAACCGAATGATCCCGAGGCCTATTACAATCTGGGAACGCTGTATCTTCGGAAGAACTCGTTGGCGGACGCGCGGCGTTACCTCGAGCAGACCGTGAAGCTGCGTCCCGGCTACGCGGAAGCGTGGAATAACCTTGGGATGATCGCCGGGCAGGAAGGCAAGGCGGACGAAGCCATTCGCGACTTCCAACAGTGCTTGCAGTTAAGACCCGACTACGTTATTGCACTACTGAATCTTGGGAATCTTTACCGGCGGCAGGGAGCGATTGAGGAGGCGGAAGGGCTTCTCGGCCGGGCGCTCCAGCTGGAACCCGATAATCCAGAGACGAATTACGGCCTGGGAATGCTGTACGCGCAGCAGCAGCAACTCGATCGCGCCTCGACTTTCTTGGGAAAAGCAGTGAGTCTGAGGCCGGATTATCCGGACGCGCTGAACAATCTGGGCGTCCTTCTGGTCCGCGAAGAACATTTTCCGGAAGCAAAAGAGAAATTCGAGACGTGCATTCGGGTGGCCCCGAACTTTGACCAGGCTTATCTCAATCTCGCACGCCTTTACGTGCTCTTGAACGACAAAGCAAAGGCGAGAGAAATTTTGCAGGCGTTGTTGCGTCAGCAGCCCGAGCACAAACTGGCTCAGCGAGCGCTGGAGATGCTAAATTGACTTTGCGACATTTTCGCTCGAGCGCATTCAGGGGGACGCTTTGAAATGCTTTGCAGCGCTGTAGTTCAGGGTCCCTCAACGAGAACCAAGAGCCGAGCAGGAGTGCGCCGAATACCTTTGTTCCTGCTGCTTTTCTTTCCCCTGACTGGATTGTCGCAGCAAACCGTTCCGGTTCGCGGAAATCCGCGGCAATCTTCGAAACCCTCGCCGCTGCTTGTCCAAGCGGGTGAATTGCTTCAACAAGGCGCCATCGACGAAGCCAAGAAAAAAATACAGGAAGAGCTTCAGCAAGACCCTTCCAGCATTCAGGGTTACAACCTCTTGGGAATCGTCGAGACCAACGAAAAGGACTACGCAAACGCTGCCCTGGCTTTCCAGCAAGCCCTGAAGCTTGCGCCCAATTCCACGGGGACGCTCAACAACCTCGGAAACCTCTACGTTGCGCAGGGAAAGATCGATCTGGCAGAAACGGAGTTTAGGAAGGTCTTGCGCCTGGAGCCCGGCAATCGCGATGGAAACTATAATTTAGGGCTCGTCCTTCTGGCCAAAAATTTGCCCGCGGAAGCGATTGTTCCTTTTCAGCGTGTCCACCCCCTCGACAATGCAACGCGCTTCAATCTGGCTCGCGCTTATCTTCGGGCGGCCAGAACCGCTGAAGGGCTGAAGATGGTTTCGCAGCTTTCCGCAGAAAATCAAAGCGACGTGCAATTACATTTCACGCTCGGCGTAATGCTGGCTTCCGAAAAGCAGTACCGCGCGGCCCAGTTGGAGTTGGAGCAGGCAGACGCACTGCAACCGGAGACCGTCGACATTCTTTACAACCTCGGACAAGTTTATCTTCGGACCGGAGATACCGCGAAAGCGGAATTGATGCTCAATCGAGCGTTGAAATTGAAAGCCGATTCACCCGAAGCGCTCTATATGCTTGCGCAGGTTTATCAGCAGGAGAATCGATCCGTAGACGCCATGGACGCGCTGGTACGCGCCCATAAGCTGGCGCCTCAGAACACAGACATCATCTATCTTCTCGCGCGCGTCAGCATGAATCAGAATTATTTTGAAGACGCCATCCCCTTGCTCGAGGCCGGCTTAAGAATTTCGCCACAGCGTGCCGACCTTCACGCCGCGCTGGGCGAAAGTTATTTCAAATCAGAAAAAACGGAAAAGGCCATCCAGGAGTTCCAAAAGCTGATCGAGATCGACCCATCTGCGCAATCGTATGCATTGATGGGCATCACTTACCGGCGCGTGGGACAGTTCGGCAAAGCCAGAGAATACTTCGAGGCTGGGCTCAAGCGCGATCCCCGCGACGCATCGTGCTTGTTCAATATCGGCTACATCGATGAGCGCCAAGGAAATCAAGCGCAAGCCGAAGCGCTGTTTCAGCGGGCACTTCGTTCCAATCCCGATTTTCCTGAAGCACTGCTCGAGCTCGCGGATCTTCGCATCGCAGCCAAGAAATTTAACGAGGCCGCGATCCTGCTCCGGAAGTATGTCAAAGTCAGCCGCGATCCCGCTTCCGGCTATTACAAGCTCGCCATGGTGGAGAAAAGTCTCCATCAACTCGAAGCCTCCGAAAGAGATCTGAAAGTTTTTCAGACACTTTCAAAAGATCCGGCTTCCGGCCCCTTTCCGTATCAGCACATTTTTGACTACGTCGACGAGCGCTCCAATCTTTCTCCTCAGACTCGGACCCGACAAGATCTTGCTGATCTCACAGCGCAGCTCCAGAAAGACCCTGACCAGCCTCGAAATCTCTACTTGCTTGCGGAGACCTATCTCAAATTGGGAAACCCCGAGGAGGCTCGCAAGACGCTTGCGCAGCTGGATCAGTTAAGCGCCGGCGACTATCGAACGCAAACAGGAGAGGGCGTGCTGTTGGCGCGTTACCATTTTTACGACAACGCAATACAACATTTTCAGGCTGCACTGAGCTCGGATTCCACTTCGGATGACGTGAAATTTGATTTGGCCGATGCCTACTTTCGAAAGGGCGACTACGCGCAGGCGTTGCAAACCGCCAAACTGGTTTCCGAGCAAGGTCAGCAAGATAGCTCCTACCTTTCCTTGCTGGGAGACGTTGAGGCACATCTTGGCGACACCGCACAGGCCGCCGAGATTTTCCAGAATGCGATCAGCCGAAATCCAGATAACGATCAGTATTATCTCTCGCTAGCTCTCGTCCAATTACGCGAGCAAAAGGTAGACGAAGCCGAAGCGACTTTGCGGAAAGGTCTCATGCGAATTCCAAGCTCCGGAAAACTTTTTTGGGGCCTGGGAATTGTTGCCGTCCTCGAAGGCAAGACCCCAGACGCTGAACAGGACTTCGAACGCGCCGTGGATCTGCTGCCCGAATGGTCCGGGAGCTATTCGACGCTTGGTGTTTTCTACTATCAAACCGGCGAAATTGCCAAAGCCCGGGAATTGTTGAATCGCTTCAAGGAAAGCAACTCTGCCGGCGGTTTGGACATCAATCGCATTGAGGAGGCGCTGTCGCGTGCATCGAACGTGCCCTCGACTGTGCAAGAACCTATGCCAATGGCCGCCAGGTTGCAGTTGCTTCAGCTAGCGCTTTCACTCGCCGACCGTACACTATGAAACCTTCCGCGAAAACTCGGGGTTGAACGCGCTGATAGCCGGGGCTAGAATGACTGAAGCTCTGCTTCATTCGAAAATATTGAGAGAGTAGTTGTCGCCTCACCGCAGGAACGAAGACCGTCGAGATAAGCTTCGAATGGGCCAAAAACCGGAGTCAGGCAAGCGACGGTTTCTCAAGAGCGTCTGTGGCGCAATCCTGGCGTTGAGCGCGGCCGTTGGCCTCACTCTCCATCAGCGGGCTCTCGCCAGCCAATCGCTCACACCACAAGATTCTCCGATTCGTGTTCGCTACACCGACGTGCGAAAGGAAGCTGGCATCACTTTTCTGCAGGATTCCACGCAAACCGATCAGAAATACTACCTCGAGACCATGGGTACGGGAGTCGGTTGGATCGACTACAACCAGGACGGCTTGATGGATCTCTATTTTGTCCAATCCGCGGCGACGGATGCTTACAAGCCTGCACGTCCTCTGCGTTCCGCTCTTTATCGCAACAACGGCGACGGAACATTCACCGACGTGACGGAAAAAGCCGGCGTCGGAGGCGCCGGACATTATGGCCAGGGTGTCGCCGTCGGCGATTACGACAACAACGGCTATCCCGATCTTTACGTCACCGGCTATGGCCGCGCGATCTTGTACCACAACAATGGCGACGGAACTTTCACGGATGTCACGGCCAAAGCCGGCGTCGCGGACGAAGGTGAATGGTCCACGAGCGCGGGATGGTTTGACTACGATAAGGACGGCTGGCTGGACTTGGTTGTCACGAATTACATCGACTGGTCGCCCAAGAATAATTTGTGGTGCGGCGATCGCCGGCCCGGTTACCGTTCTTATTGCAATCCGAACAACTACAAGGGACAGAAGACCAAGCTCTATCACAACAATCATGACGGCACGTTCACCGATGTCAGTGACATTTCGGGTGTCGGCAAGCCCGAATCAAAAGGCATGGGCGTGGTGCTCGCGGACTTCAACAACAACGGCTGGCCGGATATCGCCATCGCCAACGACACCTGGCCCAATTTTCTTTTTCTCAACAAACACGACGGGACTTTTCAGGATGTTTCTCTGGTCTCCGGCCTGGCGGCCAGTGCGGACGGGCGGTACGAAGCTGGTATGGGTATCGACGCCGCGGACGTCGATGGCGACGGCTGGCTCGACGTCTATATCACTCACCTGGATTTCGAATTGAATCGCCTCTACCATAACAATCATGATGGAACGTTTGACGACTACACGTATCGATCGGGCATCGGAAACAAAGCTATGCTTCTCAGCGGCGTTTCCACGAAATTTCTGGATTACGACAACAACGGCTGGGAAGACATCGTACAATTGAACAGCGCCATGCTGGATAACGTTCAGCTCTACCACAGCGAAGTATCTTACAAAGAGCCTCTCCTGATGTTCCGCAATCTAGGAAAAGGCCAGTTCGAAAAGGTATCAGACACTCTAGGTCCCGACTTTATGCGCTCCATTGCTGGACGCGGCCTGGCCACCGCCGACTACGACAACAACGGCGACATCGACATTGCCATCAACAACCGCGGCGATTATCCCGAGCTTCTGCGAAACGATGGAGGCAACCTCAATCATTGGCTGGAAGTTCTGCTGATCGGGACGCGTTCGAATCGAGATGGTATTGGCGCTTCATTGAAGTTGACTTCCGAAGGATTCGTGCACGTCGAGCAGGCGAAGGGCGGAATGGGTTATATGTCCGCAAGCGACCGTCGGATTCTTTTTGGTCTCGGAAAACGTACCAAAATCGACTCGTTGGAGATTACTTGGCCCAGCGGGCAGGTGGATAAATTGACGAACGTGCCCATCGATCGAATTATTGCCGTAAAGGAAGGTACGGGAATCGTGCCGCGATCGTTTCCAAAGATAACGCCGAAGGCGGCGGCCCAATGATGCGCCTGTGCGCAGAGGGTCTGCCAGTTGAATTTCCTTTCATTCTGTCCAGCTTTTCGCCACGACGAGTTTCGGCCCGGATAAACGATCGGCCATGAATCTCCTTCGAAGGCGTTTTCTCGGCTCCTCAAGCGTTTTCCTCGGCAGCGCCCTGTTGGACGCGCTTGCAAGCCCGCTCTGGAAATGGAAGCGCTCGCTGCTTCTCAATCTCGCTTCCACGGCCTCCTCGAACAGGGCAGATGCGAGCCGTTCCGCTTCGGCCGCGGCCTCGCCAGTGGTGTTCGTCGATGTTGCCCGGGAAGCCGGTCTCAATTCCCCGAACGTCTGGGGCGGAGTCAATCACAAGCAGTACATCATCGAAGCGAAAGGCAGCGGCCTTGCTTTTTTCGATTACGATAACAACGGTTGGCTGGACATTTATTTGACGAATGGGACGCGCTTCAACACCGCATGGCCCGCGGGAAAAGCGCCTACTTCTCATTTGTACAAAAACAATCGCGATGGGACCTTCACCGACGTCACCGAAAAATCGGGCTTGGCCCGCACGGGCTGGCAGACTGGCGTTTGTGTCGGCGACTACAACAACAACGGTTGGGACGATCTCTTCTGCTGCTTCTGGGGACACAATATCCTGTTTCACAACAATGGAGACGGAACGTTTATCGACGTTACGCGCAAGGTTGGCCTGTACAACGAACAGATACGCTGGGGCGCCGGGTGCACTTGGCTCGATTACGACCGCGACGGCCATCTTGATCTTTTTGTAGCGCATTACATAAAGCTCGACCCGGAGAAAACTCCTTCAGCAACTCCACCTCCCGTTTGTCAGTGGAAGGGCATCCCTACGATGTGCGGCCCCCGCGGTCTTCCCGGCGACACGAATGTGCTCTATCACAACAATGGCGACGGAACGTTCTCCGATGTCTCGGAAAAATCCGGCATCTTGAAACCGGGGCCTCGATACTCCATCACGCCCATCTCCTACGATTTCGATAACGATGGTTGGCCGGACATTTATGTGGCTGTGGACTCCGAACCGAGCATCCTCTTTCACAACAATCACAACGGCACCTTCACGGATATCGCCGTCATCGCCGGCTGCGCCTATAGCGAGAACGGCCACGAACAGTCAGGAATGGGAGTGGCCGTCGCCGATTACGACTGCGACGGGTGGTTCGACATCTTCAAAACAAATTTCGCCGACGACACTTGCAACCTCTACCGCAACAACGGAGATGGAACTTTTAACAACGTCACCTTTGCCTCCGGAATCGGCGTCAACAACCAGTACGTCGCCTGGGGCTGCGGCTTCATCGATTACGACAACGATGGCTGGCAGGATATTCTCCAGGTCAATGGACACGTGTATCCGGAAATCGAGGGGCACGATACTGGCCAGACGTTTAAGAACCCGCGGCTGGTCTACAAGAATTTGGGGAATGGACGATTCAAGGACGTGTCGTCCGAAATGGGACCAGGGATCAGCGAGCGTTTCTCGAGCCGCGGCGCTGCGTTTGGGGACTACGACAACGATGGCGACATCGACGCCCTAATTTTGAACATGAACGATTTGCCATCCTTGCTTCGCAACAACGGCGGTAACAAACAGAATTGGATCAAGATCAAATTGATCGGGACGAAATGCAATCGCACGGCCATCGGGGCGCGTGTGCGTGTCGTTACGGGCAAGCATGCCCAGATAAATGAGGTCCACAGCGAATCCAGCGTCATGTCGCAGTGCGATCTGCGGCTTCACTTTGGCCTCGGGAAGGCGGATAGGGTGGACCTCATCGAAGTGAACTGGCCCACAACGCAAAACGCCGAGCGCTTCACCAATGTCGGGGCCAACCAGATTCTTACCATCCGCGAGGGCGGCGGCATCGTCGCGGCAGTCGGGCCCGCCAAACCAAAATAATTTTCTTGCCTCTTACTGCGGCGCAGCGATTGCAGAATGGTTCTTCAGAATAATCAGGAATTGCCGGAGTTCCCGCTGTTGGCGCTCCGTTTCAACGGCTTCCGCCTTTTCGATCCGGTCGTACGCTTCGAATTGCTCCTGCGCCTTGGCCTTCTCGCCCGTCCGTTGGTATGCCAGGCCAAGCTGGCGGTGAGCTTCGCCTAACTCCGGATTTGCCGCAATTGCTTCCGTGTAATCCCGAATCGCCCGGCTAGAATCGCCGCGCGCAGAATGCAATACTCCCAGCTGGAGATACGCTTCGCCGAGTTTCGGATCGATGGCCACGGCCCTTTCGAGCAACGACTCCGCCTGCTTCAATCCCGCCTGATCTCCAGCCTCCTTTGCGCTCTTCCAAATGCTGATCGCATAGTAATAATTGGCAAGAGCATTTTCAGGTTGGTCGTGCGCAAAACGCGCCAACTTCTGCTCGCTGCAGGGCAGAGGTCCCGGCGCTGTCTTTTCCATCTTCCCCAGAAACAGATAAGGAGCGGGGTCCGCGGGCTGCAAGTCAGACGCTTCGCACAAACGGCTGGCCGCTTCCTCCCAAGAACCTTTGGAATAGAGTGCCGCTCCAAGGCCTGCCAACATTCTTGCTGAGTTCGGGTGTGCGTCTGCCCCTGTCGTAAAAACCTCAACGGCTGGCTGAAACGCCTTATGCAAGAGCAGCTCCGTGCCCCATTCGAAATAGTTCTGCTCGTTGGGATCCATTCGAGCGGCCTTCTCATATTCGAGAACCGCTTCCAATGGATCATTCAACTGCTCGTCGAGCTCGCCGAGCAGACGATGGCCCTCCGCGTTATCTGCAACACCAAGTTCTTTTCGGACTTGCTCGCGAGCTTGTGCGAATTCGCCCTTGGCTCTAAAAGCTAACGCCGCGTCGTATTGCCGGTCCGCGTTGCCCTCAAGGGTTCCCGCAGGCTCGCTGGACTTCAAGTTCAGCGTTTGCTTCGCAAGTGATTCGCTCGTTCGCGAACTGGCGGCGGACCCGTGTAATCCGAGATCGCTCCAATCCGTGATACCCGCGACGGTGAAATTCGGTTCGTCGGCGAATTCCATTGACCCAGTCGAGGATTTGGCCGACGCCGCGGACGAAGCTGGCGTGCGCCCCGCTGAGGCCACAGTATTGAGAACCAAGTCGACGTGTCTCTCGTCTCCCATCGACAAGGCAATTGAGTCGGCAACGGTATCGGCCCAACCTGGCTTCCCGGCGCGCAGTTTGTACGTGCCGGCATGATCGGTCCTTAGAACGAAGGCGCCACGAGCATCCGTCTGCGCTTTCACTATCGTCGAACTTCCCTTGTCCTCAAGCTGCATCGTCGCGTCAGCGACCGGCGCACCGGCCGCGTCACGTACGGTTCCTTCGATCACGGCGGTGGCTGATTCTTGCGCTGCGGAGGTCTGCGTAAAAGACGCGGTGCGCCCAGCGCACAGATGAGCCCCCGCCAGATAGCAGAAAACGACGAAGAGATGAATCGGGATCGTTCGAGAGAAGCTCAGGAATTTGTGCGGCGAGTTGATCATGAAGGCTAACTTCTATTGTGAAAAGAGGCTCTTGTCGCACCCAAATGAAATTATGTCCGATTTCTGGGCTTCGGGACATTCTTTCTGACTCTGCGACAAGCCTCGGCCTGCTGTTATTTCTTCCAGAGCCGTTGCCCCCATCCCCGTTTGCGCCAGCTACACAGCTTCCGGGGAACTGGGAGAGATTTCGAAACTCACCTGCTGCGCGCCCAGCCGGGGATGAATTCCCGTGAGCCGCACCGTTCCAGCCTGTTCTTTCGCTCGAATCCAGATCGCGCCCGTTCCGCCAATCAGCGCAAACGGATTATCGCCGATGATTTCTGCGGGCCCTTCCAACTCCAGCTTGATGGCATCGTTCGCAAAGGGGCGAATGGCGCCAAATTCGTCCGTGACGCGCAAAACCACACGCGTGGTATCCGCTCCATCGGCGTTCAAATGCGTGTCGTCTGGCACCAATGCAAATTTCTGGTCAACGCCCTTGCCGGAAAGAGTCTTCACAATTGCCTGCTTGCCTGCCAAATAGCCCTCAATTCGCATATCCCCCCAACTCCCCCAGAGATGCATCAAATCGATCGAAAACGGAGGATAACGGAGGTACGGAAACGCGGTTTTGTCCGGATCGGCTTCCGCAATCAGCTTGCCGGCAATATAAAACTTGAGATGATCGCAGTTAGAGCACACAACCGCCGTCGTGAATCCGATCGATTCATCGCCGCGCGCCCAGTGGAATGCCGGCTCGAGCACCACCTCATCCGAAGGGTCGCATTGCGATTTATAGAAACCCGCGGCGGGCTTGGGTTCTCGAAAAATGTCGGTCACACCGTGGTAGCAGATGCGGTCTCCGCTGCCAAAGTCCGCATGCGTGTTGTAGTCGAACGCGCACCAGCCGAGGCCCCCGGCGTACTGTGGATTGGAAGCAAGCTGGTTGTGCGTACGGGCGTGGCGCAGCGTGTGCTCGGTCAGACGCTCTTTATTGTCGATGGTCTTCGTGGGATAGGT
Source organism: uncultured Acidobacteriota bacterium (assembly GCA_963715795.1). GTDB lineage: Bacteria > Acidobacteriota > Terriglobia > Acidiferrales > UBA7541 > Acidiferrum. The sequence continues at coordinate 1,531,973 of OY970275.1, forward strand.
GTGACCCACAAATTCCGTGTTGAGATACCGTGGGTGGTTCGGCGGCAGCAAAGGAAATCCAAAATCGTTCATCGTAAAAACGTCTTCGAGAAATTCGGACGATTGAAAATTGCGAATGCCGCACGTCTGGCGGGTTGGATCGAGCCGATGCGCTACCGCGTTCGTCCGCGTGTAGAAATCGTGGTCGTCCCTCGATTCGTTGATCCGCACGCCCCACAAAATAATGCTCGGATGATTCCAATCGCGCCGAATCATGCGTCCGACGTTATCGATCGAGATTAGCTTCCAGGCCTCGTCCCCGATGTGTTGCCATCCGGGAATCTCTTCCAGCACGAGCAATCCCATTTCGTCGCAGGCATCCAGAAAATGCCGGGATTGCGGGTAATGCGAAGTGCGGACGATGTTGCATTTCAGATTCTTGCGCAGGATTCGTGCATCGTTGCGTTGGACGCGCGCCGGCATCGCCTGCCCGGCGAAGGGAAACATTTGATGCCGATCCAGTCCGCGTAGCTTGATGATCTTGCCGTTCAGCTCGAAGCCATGGTCCGTGAACTGCGCTTCGCGAAAACCAATCGTGCGGCTGTCCTGATCGATCAGCTCCGATCCGTTAAGAAGCCGAACATAGACCGCATACAGTTGCGGATGCTCCAACTCCCACAACTTGACGCCGCTGAGTTTCTCGAAGCGCACGGTGTGCGCCACTGCTTCTGTCTTCGCCTCGGACGCCGGGACGCGTTGCGTAGCTTTCGCCAGGACGCGCTCGCCCTCCCGGAGCTCTGCTTCCAGCGTCAGGTTCTCGCGCGACGCTTGCGTATGGCGCAGAAAGCAGTCCACATCCAACTCGGGGTGTTCGCTGAGTACGGCCTTGGGCTTCGCAAAAACATTTTCAATAAACGTAGCCGGAACGATACGCAGCCAAACTTCCCGGTAGATTCCTCCGAACGTGAGGTAGTCCACTTGATGCCCAAACGGCGGAATATCCGGCCGCTCGCGCGAGTCCAAGTCAACCGCCAGCACATTGTCTCCCTCAAAATCGATGTGTGGCGTGAGGTCGAAAGAAAAAGGTGTGTACCCGCCCTTATACTCGCCCAGGTTTACGCCGTTGATCCATACGGTCGAAGCCGTCATCGCGCCTTCGAAATCCACGAAAACAAGTTTCCCGCGTGCCTCCGCCGGCAAACGAAATCGCCGCCGGTAAATCGAGACAAACTCATACTCCTTGTCGTCGAAGCTATGCCACGGCAGCCGAATATTTGTATGCGGAATCACTACGCGCTCGAAAGCATCATCATTGAACTCGCGCCCGTGCGCTCCCTCTACATAGGATCGATTAAATCGCCAGTTCCGATTGATGGGAAAAACCAACCGGCCCCCTCCGTTGGAAGCCTCAGGCAAAGAAGAACCCGCAAGGAGTCCTGGAGCAAGCGTGCTGCCCGCGAGAACGGTACTCGTTGTCTTCAGAAAATCACGTCGGTCCATAGCCATCCTTTGTCAATCTGGCCTGAGATCACCAATACGAAAAGTTTGCGCCGCGCATCTTACCAGTTTCAACCCAAATCTTCGACGAAGCGCAATTACAAGCGCTCGTACCTTTGGAACATGCGCCACGTGGGAGTTCTTCCGCCACCAGTCTGTGTAGCTTTCGCACCGGAAACTCAGCCCGTGCCAAGCAAAATCGTCCGCCGCCTGTTCATCGGGCGAGACAAGCGCAACCGACGAGTGCTAGGATACGGCAAAATGAAAATCTCACTGAACTTCCGTTTCGTCTCAGCACTTTCCGCCTTTCTTTTGCTGACCCTATTCGCCGCCGCTTCGGCTCGCGCTCAGACCACGCCCGTCTTCCGCCTCGATGGCGGCAATTCCACCTATGCCTTTGGCGTCAACGAGCGCGGCGAGCTGCAGTCGCTCTACTGGGGCGGCCGTCTCGGCCCGCACGATTCCATCCCGCCCGCACATTCATTCCCGGAGTTGGCCTCCTTTGATTCCTCGTACACCACCACGCCGCAGGAATACGCAGCCTGGGGCGCGGGCTTGTACACCGAGCCCGCTCTCAAGATAACATTCGCAGACGGCAACCGCGATTTGGTTCTTCATTTTGTCCGCGCCGTGCCCGCCGGCCCCCAGTCGATGGACATAATTCTAAAAGATATTTCTCGCGAAATTTTCGTGACATTGCACTACTCGATGGACCCCGCTTCCGGCATTTTGGCGCGCTCCGCCGACATCGAAAATCGGACAAAGGAAGCGGTGGTGATCGAACAGGCGGCTTTCGCACAATGGACCCTGCCTCCCGCGCGCTACACGCTGAGCTACCTGACGGGACGCTGGGCCGGCGAATGGACGCTCAATCAGGAGCCGATTCTAGGCGGAGCACGAGTCATCGAAAGCCGCCGCGGAACTACCGGCCATCAAGCCAATCCCTGGTTCGCGATTTCTCGCGATGATAGCCAAACCTCCGTAGGACCCTTTGTCGCCGGTGAGGAACACGGCGAAGTCTGGTTTGGCGCGCTGGCCTGGTCCGGCTCCTGGCGGATCACCGTCGAAAAAACGCAACGCGATTGGGTTCGCGTCACCGGCGGTTTTAATCCTTTCGATTTCGGTTATTTATTGAAGCCCGGAGAACATCTCGATACACCTATTTTTTATGGCGGCTATTCCGATCACGGCTTGGGTGGCGCGTCTCGATTGTTGCATCGTTTTGAAATCGAGCGCATCCTTCCCCACGCTCCGAATCCCAAGCCGCGCCCGGTGATTTACAACTCCTGGGAAGCCACCGAGTTTAATGTCAGCGAAGCCGGCCAAATCGCGCTGGCAGAGAAAGCTGCCTCCATCGGCGTGGATCGCTTTGTGATGGACGACGGCTGGTTCGGACAGCGCAAGGACGACCACGCGGGACTCGGCGACTGGTATGTAAACCCCCAGAAATTTCCGCATGGCCTAAAGCCTCTCATCGACAAAGTACATTCCTTGGGCATGGATTTTGGTTTGTGGGTCGAGCCGGAAATGGTCAACCCCGATTCAGACCTCTACCGAAAGCATCCCGATTGGGTCTTGAATTTCCCCGGTCGCCCCCGTTCCGAGTCGCGCAACCAGCTTGTGCTTAACTTGGCTCGCCCAGATGTACGCGACTATGTCGAAGGCTTTCTCGATAAGCTGCTCAACGAAAATGACATTGCCTTCCTGAAGTGGGATTACAACCGCAACTGGGCCGAGCCCGGCTGGGATCAGGTTCCCGTCGATGAACAGAAGCGCGTCTATGTCGACTTCATCCGCAATCTCTATTCGATTCTTGCGGAGCTTCGCAAGAAACATCCCAAGATTGAGATCGAAAGCTGTTCGGGCGGCGGCGGGCGCGTCGATCTGGGTATTCTGCACTACGCCGACGAAGTTTGGCCTTCCGACAACACCGATCCATTCGACCGCTTATCCATGCAGGACGGTTTCACTTACGCTTACACGCCGCAAGTCATGATGGCTTGGGTCACGGACTCGCCGCACTGGCTGAATCAACGCTCAACCTCACTCACCTATCGGATGCTCAGCTCCATGCAGGGTTCGCTGGGCATTGGCGCCAATTTGAATCATTGGGGCGCGGAGGATTTTGCTACTGCCAAGCGGCTCATTGCCGCCTATCACGCTGTTCAGCCGACCATTGTGCAGGGCGATCTTTATCGGTTAATCAGCCCTCGTAATGGCAGCGAGTACTCGTCCACGGAAACGGTCTCGCTCGACAAGAGGCAAGCCGTCGTGTTTGCTTTCGCGAATGCCACACAGGAAGGCCGTGGGTTTCCCCTATTGGAATTGCAGGGGCTCGATCCAGACGCCCAATACGCGCTCAGTTGGATCGAAGGCAAAGCCGAAGAAGGTATACCGGAAAGCGCCTCGGGCGCGTGGTGGATGCGCCATGGCGTGCAGCTCGAGCTCCGCGGAGATTACCAGGCGGCGGCATTCAGCTTGGATCGTCGGCCGTAGCCGCCTAAGCGATCCAATCGCGCAAACGTTTCTTTTTCTCAACGCTCCAAGGCCGCGCATTCGGGACCATGCCCGCGTGCGCAGAGCTGGTTTAGTGAGGTCCTCGTGTGCGCGACTTACCAAAAGAAGCAAACCTGTCCCGCATCAATACACAACCGCAGCACCCAGGAGATTTCCGTAGCCTACGATCGCCGTCGAGCCAACCAACATAGTTAGGGTCAGGGTTAGAAACCGCATCGCGGGAGCGCTCGCGCCCTTCCAATCCGCCATAAAGATGCCGCCGTCGTGAAACGTCTGTTCGCTGATCTCCGACTTCCGGCAAACCGCCTCAAACGTCGTTCCCTGGCTGAGGTCCAGTTCCGCCTCGCTAATGCTGAAGTTTCATTGCGGTCGATTGGGTAAAAGCGTGGCGTTGAGCATAAGGACAAACGACACCCCTCGCGTGCGGTTCCAAATTTTCGAAGCCGTGTTTTTCAGGCCTCTTACCTTTCGGTTGGCAAAAGCCTGTCGGTCCATTCAAGGGATAAGTTGAGATCTTCCTGTGATGAGTAGTCGCCCGGATCTTCAACTATGAAGACCGCGGTTCGAAAATGACAGGCAAGGCGCCTTGCCACGCCGGACTAAAAACCGATGCGTCACACCCTGAGGTGGGAGCTGCTTAACGCTCGGCCAATGAGACTTTATTAGTTGGCTCTGGCTTCTTGTCCGTAGGCGTGAAGTTCGCGCAACAAAGATCGCGCCGATCCTGGAACGGCAACCTTGCCGTCAAGGATTTCATGGCGGTCCACATTTTCGCCGTACATTGCCTTGTCGCCGCTTTTGTCGGCTTGTACCACGGCACCATCCAGGCTCACTCCAGCGAAGACGCCTTTGGCACGTGAGTAAGAGAGAATTTCCGCATTCAGCTTTAGGTCGGTGCCAGCAGCAGCGTTGCGGCCCACGGGGCCGGCGGCTACCGAAGCATCAGCTCCGAGTTTGAATTTGTCGCTAAGCAGGCTGTGCAAGGCGTGGTCGTTCATAAACAGCATCACGATGTCGGTGGATGAACCGCCAATCTGATAGCCCACGCTCCCGCCGTCGATCGCGATAAACATGGGGGCGCTCCAGCCGTGCTCGGTCCGGCAGGTTGCCAGTCCTCTGCCGTAGTTGCCGCCGAAGATAAAAGCGAACTTGACGTCTCCTGGAATGATGGCGATACATTTCGCCGATTCCAGTAGATCCTGCGGGATGCCCTGATCCGGAGTGTTCATGATCTCCCGGAAGACCTGGGCAGCTTTGTGGGTGCGATTCACATCATCCTCGCGGTCTGAGGCGACAGCAGTTACAGCTACAAGTAGCGCTAGCGTTGTGACAGCCAGAAAGCGTTTCAACATTTGTTAATCTCCTTCAGACTTTTAATTCTCCAAACTGCGGTACCAGTTCGTTGATTGCAGAACTCGCGTCACTGTGCTGGCGTATAAAACGTCAGCGCAGATCCAATCTTGGACGACGCGGACTGAAGGCTCTTAACGTATCTCGCGCTGACGAACCATTCAGCGAATTGCTCATTCGGGCGTTTTAGCCTTGCAGTTGGCGTATTCCCAAGCAGTATTTTAGGAAGCTTGGAAAGCAATAGGCTGTTCAATATGGGACATATTCACAGTTTTGCGCGCGCAGCGTGGCAGGCACCGATGCGGTGGCAGGGGTGATGGCCTTGGCAGGATCGATCTGGCGCAGAATGGCGGACAGCACACGCGCACAGACTGGCGTGGCGGAATTTATCAGTTCCAATCGCGCAACGGTAAGAGAGTTCTGAAGTCGTGTTCGTACAAAATGGGACCGATTCCCCTGCTCACGCCCACGCTGCGCGCGGCTGACTCCTCTTTTACTTGCCCACGGCTTTTTCGGATTTCTGATGCGCTTCTTGTGAGGCTCGGAACGCGTTGGTCGAGTGTTCCATGGCTTGCTTCGACAGTTCGTGTCCCGTTAAGTGATCCTCTTTGCCGTGATGCACGGCCGCCGATCGGTGAGCGTGCGCGGCTAGTTCGTGAAGTTCCGCGGCTCTCTGATGCGAATTCTGGGACATGACGCTTCCTTTCAAATCTGCCGGATTCTTCCATCTCGGCACGCCTCGCGTTTAGTTTGGCTTATGATCCACCACTTGGTTCGCGAGCGCGCGCCACGCGAACTCTTCCGCAAATAGGCTGACGCCGTCCCTAAACTCCTCAACCACTTCGCTGTGAACACTGTGCGCGCGGCCGAATTCGGTGGCCTCGAGGGACGAGAGCGCCAACGCCTCGCACACTTCATTCCAAGTTGCCCGATGGTCCAATTGCGCGAAACTCCCCATACTTTCGCCTCACTGATTCCTTTTCCAGGCGACTACGGCACGCGAACCCGTCTGGTTCGCTCTAGATTCGAAGCCCGCCGAACAGATACACGATCACCGCAATAATCACCACCAACCCGACGATCCCGACGCCTCCGCGATTTCCCCACCTTGAGTATCCGTAATAGCCGCCTCCACCGCCGAACAACAGCAACAGCACAATCAGTAGCAGTAACATGCGAGTCTCCTCTCAAGTTGTAAAAAGCATCCTTTTCCACTTTCCATGCACGACTCTCCATTCAAGCAGGCGCGCCTAGCAGAATTCTTCGATCTCTGACAGCAAACCTCTGCCTCTCGGTTACTTGCCGAGAACCTTTTTCACCTGCCCGACTTTCTCCTGGACTTTCCCGGCGACCTCCTCGGCTGCTCCTTCCGCCTCGAGGTCGGGGTTGTTCACCAGTTTCCCCGTTTTTTCCTTCACTTTCCCTTTCAGGTTATGCAGCTTGCCCTCGATCTGATCCTGTATTCCTGGTCTCATTGCCTCGCTCCCTCACGCATGTTTTCAAGCTTCCATCGCGATTTACGAATTCCACTTCGGGGCCGCGTTCCTAGTCGATTTTTCCCTTACAAACCACATGGCCGCATTTGCATTCGATGTCCGGCGTTTTTTCCATCGTTTCACACTGCACGCTGCAATATTTCCCGGCATGCGTCGTGCACGAACAGTTCGGATGAGCGCACTTCTTGACAGTCTCAGTCGCCATTTGTCTCTCCTTGGATCAGAATTTCCATTTCAAACTCCCAAGTCCTGCAGCCTTCCCAAAGCGCTGGCCGTTTGAAAGCCTGATCTCTGATCGCCGCAAAGATAAGAGAATTCGCAATTTGTGTCTGTACAAAAGAGCGCACCGTGGGACATACATCGGTGATTGAGGTTTAGAACTCAACACCGGACGGTCTCTTGACATGTGTAAATCCACCACTGTCTCAAAGTGGACAGACTTCCCTTTCCATGAACCCTACTATCTCGTTGCGCCGTGGCCCTCGTCGGGCGGCAAGCTATGCTATGAGAGGAATGCATTTCCCTGATTTCCTCGCATAGAGTTGAGAAGGCAAAAACAGGTTTGGATTTCAGGAGTTCCCTGTGACCTCGAGCCTCACTCCTATCGTGCTCGTCGACGGCCTCATCACGCTTGTCTTCTATTTCCGAAGGGGCAGTCCAAGAACCGGATGAGGAACGTCACTGCCCAGCTTCGTGTCAAGGTTGGGACTAGGGAAGGCGGCCTTGCGGCAGACTTCCACCGATCCCGATTCCTGTCGCAATTTTCTTCGTGGTAGAGGGGAGATTGATGGCAACTCAATGGGCGCCCCGCAAGCCGATAAGTGAAGAAGAGCTTGTACGGGCGGGCCAGTGTGGCGACGTCCAAGCACTAAACTCGCTTTTCCGCCGCCATCACCAATCGCTTTTTCATTCAGCTTTGAACGTCATGGGAAACCACGAAGACGCGGAAGACGCCTTGCAGGACGGTCTGCTGTCGGCCTTTCGGAACCTGAGAAGATTCGAGGGGCGCTCTCAGTTCTCGACATGGCTGACGCGAATCGTGATAAACGCTGCCCTGATGCGTCGCCGCAGCATGGCCGCGCGTCCGGCCACATCACCTGTCGAACAACACAGCCGGAATGAAATTCCCGCCACGGAGCAACTGGTTTCCAAGACCCAGACACCCGAACAACGGGTTGGGCGACTTGAAATTCTGGGGTTGTTCAAAAACCACGTCGAGAAGCTTTCCCCCCTACTCCGCACGGTTTTTGTCTTGCGCATCGTGCGAGAGTGCACAACGAATGAGGCCGCGAAGATACTGAGCGTGCCGGAAAACACGGTAAAAGCCAGACTGTGGCGCGCACGCCGTGAACTGGCCAAGAGTCTGGACCGATCTTCTTTCCGTGGTGTGCATGCCTCCCCGATTCACTCCCCTCGAGGGGACCCGCCTGCTGCAGATTAATTCTGTGACACTTTCTTGACTGACGAGCAGGAAATCCATCCAGACTTTTGTGCATTACTGTACTGCTGTGTGCACTATGGCACAGTTCCGATATGGAAGGCTTGTTAAGCTCATAATAACGCGCACGAAGGGAGCACAAGAAGACATGAAACGCATTCACAAGAGGTCTGCGCCCCTTGCGAGCTTTGGATCCGGCAGCAGCCTGGGTGGTAGAATTTCGCAGTATAAAGGCAAACAAAACATTTACAAGCAGGGCGCGCCGGCATACACGCTTTTCTATATTCAAGAGGGGGGGGTTCGGCTCACCACCCGAACAAATTCTCAAGCCGCCGCAGTCACTGCTATATTGGGAGTGCATGATTTTTTCGGCGAGCTTTGCCTTGCAGGCTATCCACTTCGGACGTCCACGGCCGTGGCCCTGACTACCAGCTCCATTCGTACCATCAATAAGACAAAGATGCTCGAGATGCTTCGCAAAAAAAACAAAGCGTCAAACGCTCTGGTGGCCTATCTGCTGTCGAGCGTCAAGAGCTACAGCGATCATGTGGCGAATCTGCTGACGTCCTCCGCAGAACAACGGCTTGCGCGCGTGCTGTTGAGGCTGGCGCACTTGGATAGGAAGGGGAGACCGATGGCTGAGATACCTCTATTAAGCCATCAAGTTTTGGCGGAAATGGTGGGGACAACGCGCTCGAGAGTGAATCTCTTTATGAATCGATTTCGCAGGAAAGGATACATCGATTACGACGGGGGATTAGAGGTACGCCAAACGTTGCGGAAAGCTCTCCGCGACTAAGTAATACCTGTAATGCATTGAATCTAAAGGGGTAGTTGGCGATTCAGGGAAACCCACCTCTGCTCGGCCCCTCGATTCGGACTGTTCAATATTATACAGTCGAGGACACCGGCCGTTATGATACTCTAGGGTATGTTGTCCACCCGGATGCGACGTGAATCTGTCCAGGCCCCGCGCGCGCCCCAAAAAGCAAAATCGAGAAATTCCGCGTTCGATGTGAAATTGTTTCTGGATTCGGCCTCTCTCGGGGGGCAGGTGTCCAAGTGTGGAGCAAGAGAAATCGTCTTCGCGCAGGGGGATTCCGCTGCGAATGTCATGTACATTCGAGAAGGCGGCGTAAAGCTCACGGTCGTCAATGAATCCGGCAAAGAAGCGGTTGTGGCGATTTTGGGCCCTGGAGATTTTCTTGGAGAGGGATGCCTCGCCGGTCAATCCGTTTGTGTGGCCACGGCGACTACGATTGCGCCGACCACCATGCTCTTTATTGAAAAAGAGAAGATGATTCGGAAACTGCACGAGGAAAGCGAATTTTCCGACCTCTTTATTGGTTACGTATTGGCGCGGAACCTCCGAGTCGAGGAGGATCTGATCGACCAATTGTTTAACTCGAGCGAGAAACGCCTGGCGCGTGCTCTGCTGCTGCTCGCACGCTATGGCGCCCGAGGACAGCCCGAAAGGATACTTCCCAAAGTGTCCCAAGAGACGCTGGCGGAGATGATTGGCACAACCCGGTCCCGGGTGAACTTTTTCATGAACAAATTCAAGAAACTCGGTTTCATCCAGTACAGCAACAACCACGCGATCCATATCGATCCGTCTCTGCTGAATGTCGTCCTGCACGATTAGACCACCATTGCGAATGTAGCATCCAACAAGATGTGCCCGTTCCATCGGATGCGGAGTTGCAATACGAGCGAATCTTGATCTCCTGGCACGTAGGCTTTGTCTTTCGTGACTTGCGGGAGAGAGGACCGAGGGAGGGCGCTTCTGTCATCGGCGGCGTAAGCAAGCGGCAGGTCCGGGTTTGCCCTGCCACTCATGAGTTGTGTGCAGATAGCGACTGAATCGCCAGCAGCAGCACCAAAACGGGGCCGAAACAAGTGCGGGTCCGGCTAGATCATCGTTACTTTGACCACATCGATCTGGTCCTTGTCTTTATACAAGCGAGCTCTCAATTCGACATGATGCCCGACGTGCTCCTTCAAAGAATCAGGATTGACCACATCCCAGGCCTTGCCACCGTCGTCAGCGACAAATGTTATTCTGTCACCGTCGGCTCTCACAATGCCCTTGATATTAATCAACTCGGGCTTCTTTTCCTCCTGGGTCGTGTCTTGAGTTTTTCCGTGCGCGAGGACCGGAATCCCAAGTGCTGCCACGGCAAGGGTTATTGCTGCAAAGTGTAACTTTTTCATTTCACTTCCTCCTGTTTTTTTCCAAAGGGGTAAACTCGGTTTCTAGTTTGATCAGACCCGGAAGCGGAAACAAAGCTGCTGGCGACTGCTGGTTTTGCCCACCCGATAATGAGGTGGCATGACAGCCGAGAGGTTGCTGCTCCTGCTGCGGACAGGATCTAACTTAGGCGCGGAGAATAGCACTCATAAAAAAGAAAAACTGTGCGGAAAAGGACAGGCTTTGGGAAAGCGAGACGAGGTTGCGCGGGAGTAGATTCAGGGCGTGTGGGGGGCTTGCGCGAGGGGATCTGGGGGGAATGCGCCGCCTTGGAGTGGAAGATTTGGTTCGTTAGCTCGCCGATTTTGCGGAGGTATTTTCCATGAAGCCTAGCATGGCCTGCTTCAATTGCGAATCGACCTCGTCGGCGATGGTCATGACATCGAGCAGGACTGTGCCGAAATCCACGCTGCCAAGATTGTTTTGCAGGGTATTAAAGATGCTGACCTGCAGAATTCGCGATTCTTCCACGACCATAGGGACGGTGTAGCCTTGCATGCGGCGGAGAATGCCATGCTCGTAGGCGGCGTTGGAGATTGGAGCTTTGGCATCGAGCGGGAGACGCAGACGGCGCACGAGGTCGTTGAGGAGGAGCGGGAGATGGCCAGTGCGTTCCTGATACGTCAGGGGAGTGGCAGTGAGTTCGTCAGTGTGGTCGACGCGGAACATCCAATTCTGGATGGTAGCTTCTAGATCACGATCGAGAATTGCGGCGACCCGTTCTTTTTTCCTCGCGGCATGGGCGGAAGGGCGCGAAAGCCTCTCTCGGATGATTTCGGTAATTTCGGGAAAGGAGATCGGCTTCAGCAGGACTTGATCGGCCTGCAGTAGGATGGCGGTCATGGCGGCTTGAAGCACGGGGTAGTTGCTGAGCACGAGAGTCACGGCGTTGGGTTGTGAATGGCGCATCGCATTGACAACGGTGAACCCATCGGAGGCCTCCGGCATGTGCAGGTCGGAAAGCAACACGTCGAAGTGCTCCGCAGAGATGAGTCTCAAGGCTTCGCTTACGGAACCGGCGGCGACCACGGCAAACCCATGGCTTTCCAAACCTTGCTGAAATGCGATGCGAGCGTCGTCTTTATCTTCCGCCAGCAGAATTTTGTTTTTCTTCATTGCAGGCTATTCCTTCCAAAAGAAGTAGAATCTCAAGGGGGGTAGTAAAAACAGGTACCCCATAGTTGAGGGTTTCGATAGCCATCTGACGCCGGATCCGGCTATTGAGGAAATCCAATGGACTTTGAAAATGCTCGGCGGCTATTGGGAACTATCCCCAAGGACGCGACGGTCGTTGACGTTGGGGGTGGGGCTGCGCCGTTTCCGCGAGCCGATTACGTGATTGATGCCATGCCGTATGGAAAACTTGGGGCGGGCAGCGACGGAAACATCCATCAGAAGCTCGGAATCGAACCGCGTTATTCAGAGGAGCGATGGATTCAGACGGATCTGTGTGACCGCCGGCCGTGGCCGATAGCGGATAAGGCGTTCGATTTTGCGATCTGCTCGCACCTGCTGGAAGACATTCGCGACCCCATCTGGGTTTGCTCGGAGCTACGGAGGATCGCCAAGGCCGGCTATATCGAATCGCCATCTCGGGTGGTCGAGCAATCCAAAGGCGTTGAAAATCCCCGCCACGCCGGATACTACCATCACCGATGGCTCATCAAACGAAGCCCGACAGGTCTGGAGTTCCGGCACAAGCCGCACGTCCTACATTCCGTGAAGAACGCCATCGTAACGCACCTTTCGCCCGGGCAGCGCATCAACCCACAGCACTCCATCGTCACGTTGGATTGGTGCAATGACTTTGAAGCAGTGGAGGTTCTTGAGTTTGACGAGGTGAAGGTCATAAGGGAGTTGTGTGATTACGCTGCGGAGGCACGACGTTTGCCAAATCTCACGGTGAAAGTACGAGCTCCGATAGTGCAATCTCTTAAGCGCCGGATTTTCTACTACCGGCTTTGGATGGGGCAAGAGGGATAACGATCAAGAGAATCATGTCCAAGGATACCGTCAGCGTCATAATTCCCTACTACCGAGCGAGGCAGACAATCGCCCGTGCGGTGGAGAGCGCATTGGGGCAGACGGTTGCACCGCGCGAAATTCTCATCGTTGACAACGGTTGTCCAGAAGGTGCGGTGGAAGCGACCAAACAGTTTGGTTCTTCCGTGACTGTGATTCGCAAGCCCAACGGGGGAACAGCGAGTGCGCGAAATCTCGGAATTGAGCGCGCACAGGGTGAGTGGGTTGCATTTCTCGACGCCGACGACTACTGGGAACCATTAAAACTGGAGCGCCAACTTGCTTTTTCTGCAGACGCGGGACTTGTAGGCAGCAGGTGGTTTACAGAAACCCCTGGAGAGCCACGTGCTGTAGCGAAAATCCCGGATCCCGGATTTTTCGGCAAGACGTTCACGCCAATTCCGTCTAAGGCATTTCAAGTGGCCATGAACCTGTGGACAAGCGTTCTGCTCGTGCGGCGAAAAGCCTTGGGCGATCAACGCTTCGTTTCGGGATTGGAGCCTGCAGAGGACCGAGATCTTTGGATCAGGATATTGGCTTCGACAAGTGTCTACCTCGTTCCCGAACCGCTGGCTACCTACGTTCAAATGCCCGGCTCCTTGTCCAACAGCGATGCCGATAGGGATTGCGCAAATATGCTCGAGGTGGTGCATCGCCACGCCGCGCTGCTCGGGGCGAAGGGGGTCCGTGAACAGGAGGCGAAGATTTACCGCCGATGGGCAGGCAGCCATCTTCCTCGAGGAAAGCCCAGATCGGCGATAAGGCCGGCCGCGCGCCGGCTGGCGATTCAGCCTGTATCTCCGCAGGCATGGTGGATAATGTGCAAATCGCTGGCGCAATCCATACTGTACTAAGTTTCACGCGCGCGATTGCCTCGGCCTCAATGTTATGCCCTTGCAAGTAAGAACGATCAGGACGTGGAATGAACTGGAGGCGATTCGTCCTGCATGGGAGAGGATTTTGCAGGGCGCCGAAGCGCTGACCATATTTTCTACGTTCGAGTGGCTGGGAGCCTGGTGGAGAGCGTTTGCCAAGGACAAAGAGCTGGTTGCGCCTGTTTTTTCGAATTCGGACAACGAGGTGGTGGGGATAATTCCGCTGTATGCTGACTGGACCGAACCCACGGCTGCTTTTCGCATTAGACGATTGCGCCTCGTTGGTGACGGCTCGGAAGACTCGGATAATCTCGATCTGATCATCCGCGGTGGTTATGAAACTTCCTGTACTCAAGCTTTTCAATCTTGGCTGGAATCGAATCCGGACTGGGACATTTGCGAGATGAATACTCTGCCTTTGAATTCCGCCTCGCTGCCGCCATTGATTTCGGATCTGAAACAGCGCGGGTGGACCTTGCGGCAATTGGAACGGTCGCGGTCGAGGATCCCGTTGCCGAACACTTGGGAAAATTACCTCAAGCAAACGATCTCAAAGAAAGAAAAGACGAAAATTGGTCACTACACGAACCGTTTGCAGAGGCGTTTTACGGTATCGGTGACCAAGTGCGATGAAGCGCAAGCGCTACCTGCATCTCTGGCCACACTGTTCGAGCTCCACCAGAAACGCTGGCAGTTGAAAGGAAAGCCGGGGGCGTTTGCCTCCGCACAGCGATGCGAACTCTATTACAGCTTAGCGGCCTCTTTTATGGAACGCGGATGGCTCGAATTCTGGATCATGGCACTAGATGGAAAAGCGGTCGCCGCGCAGTTCGGTTTCAGATATCGCAATACGGTTTATTCGTTACAGGAAGGCTTCGATCCGGCGTATTCGTCCGATCGCGTGGGCTACGTGCTCAGGGCGCACGTCCTCAAGACGCTGATCGGCCAGGGCGTTCGGCAATATGATTTCCTGGGAGGAGAAGACCCAAGCAAAAATCGCTGGGGCGCCCAAGTGGGAAGCTATGCAGATATTCATTTTGCCAGGCCGCTGACGCAAGGAGCTATTTACCTGAGAACGGATCAAACAACGCGCGCTTTGAAAAGTTGGTTTCGAAGGAGTCTTCCAAATACAGTTCTACGGGTTCTTCGAAAGGCTAAATCATGAGCGGCACTGCTTTGAGACTACAAACTTCGCCAATTCAGAATCGATGAAAGCTTTCGAAATCTTGACTGTTCCGCGACTTCCATGAGCCTTTGAAACAGAGCGCCACATCCATGCGCTTGCCGAAGCTGGACATCGCATTTGTCACAGAGTTGGCCGTCCGAGTGAAGCACTTGTGTCACTGCCTCGAGCAGACCTCTCTGATAGGGCTGGCGCATTAGTTTGCTCTTACCCGCACCGGCGAACTCACGCACAGATTTCGAACTGTTCGCGGGTGCGAACGCGAGGTCGGCGGCCCGGAACATATCCAGATCTTGATCGTTATCACCGATGGCGGCAACGGGCTCACCTTCGCAAGTCAAGTATTTCTTCGCCCATAACAAACCGGAGCCTTTATTGATGCCCTTTGGGACGATGGTCGTATCCGCATCGGTTGTCAGGAATGTCAAATGCTCCAGCCCCGGACGTTCAAGAATGCCTCGGACCTCCGCTTGCGACAGACCCAGCGTACGATTTCGCTCGTAACGGAAAGCCCGCACAGCAGTCCGATAATTCGGATCGACGAACACACCGGGAAGCGATCGGATTGCCGCTTTGCAGCGGCTCAGTTGGTCGGCGGCCTGCAAATCGATAAGCGAGATTTCGCTCCGAGCCAGGGCATCGAAAAATACGCAGCCTGATTCGGCGACTCTTTGGGAATTGTAGGCGGGGTAGTATTTGCAAATCGATAAGCGAGATTTCGCTCCGAGCCAGGGCATCGAAAAATACGCAGCCTGATTCGGCGACCCCTCCTTGCAAACCGTAGGCCTCGCAGTACTGCTTGACGTCCGAGGCGCTGCGAGCTGTGTTGAGAATCACGGAAAATCCGTGATTCTTCAACCTCGCAAGGGAGAGCAGACTGCTGACGGTCGCTTGAGGAAAACCGAAAACATCGGAATCGAAGACGCCGTCGAGGTCGAGAAAGATGAGCCGTCGCGTCCATGGCAAGAGGAAGCGGCTCGGAAGCAGCGATGCTGAAAAAAAGTTCATTTGGTGCACCAAGAAATTGCGTGCCCGAACAAGGCGTTCGTGCCAGTGCATCCGAGCCTCGGTGCGCGTCTCAATGCCAAGCGCGGCTGCAGCCCTCTCCATCACTACAAGGCCGTGCACCAATTTCCAAAGCAGAATTCGGCCGGCGACTTCAGAATCCCCACTG
Organism: uncultured Acidobacteriota bacterium; assembly: GCA_963715795.1. Lineage (GTDB taxonomy): Bacteria > Acidobacteriota > Terriglobia > Acidiferrales > UBA7541 > Acidiferrum. Next base: position 1,547,755 of record OY970275.1, read on the forward strand.
AGCTGGATGTAGTGCGCGAGCAATTCGTTTTCGTCCTGTGCGGAAAGACGGAATTCGAAGACTGCGCTTGCGAGATCGTAGGCAGGATCAACGATGTACAGTTCGGTACGGCCGAAATTATGGTGCTCGAAGTCAACCTTGAAAAAAGCGTCCCGAGCTTGCAGCCAATCGCCTGGCTTCATGCCCCCGTCAATTAGCGCAGGGGCGCGACACGCATACTTCGCGAGATTCCGGTGGAGAGCGGACACTTTCAGACGCCCAGCGTAAGGGCCGTAAGCTCTTCTCAGCGAGTCGATCAGAACACTCCAGCACGTCCAGCCGTAGCCAGGACTCATAGCAAAGGTAGGATCCTTTTTTAGTGGGAGCGTCGCCGCGCGGGCAGCAACATAGGCTGCGAGACGTTGGACCGGCGGATTGGCAGGATTGCCTTCGACACCTTCGAGCCACTCCATATACACGAGGCCATCTCGAAGGCTAAGCACTTGGGGAACAAATCCGGCCAGCTGCTTACCCGCAAAAAAGGCATGATAACCAAGCCAGCCCCAACCCACACTTTTCGCAAGGATGCGCCTGACTACGGGTGGTGCTCCATTTTTCGTCAGGCGCACATCAAATACGCGCTTGAGCCGACACTGGAAGCCATCCTGAAAGTGTTCTTCGAGACGCGCATTGAGCCCGCACGTGCGACTGCTCTGCGTGATCTGAACGTCATCCCATTCCTGAGCTTTGAAATAACTCGCAAGAAACTGCTCGACGGAGTTGGTCTCTAAGAGGCGGTTCTTGTGAAGATTCTTGGCCTCCAAACGAATAAGTTTTACGCTACGAGTTTCCTCTGCAGCAGGAAGGCGCCAATCGGGACGCGCCGGGTGCATGGCCGCGAGGAGAAAAATTCTATCGGGCGGTACTCCCCTTTTCCGCAGTAGGTTCAGCATCAACTGGAAGGTGCTACCCGTATTCGGAGACTCGTCGATGAGGAGCACTCGCACGTCTGGAGAATGGAGAGACTGAAGCGCGGTCTCCTCCCATGGGGAAATTCCCCTCTTGGGCCGGATAGTGCACCAGGACACAGATGTCCAGCCAAGCGCTGAAAGCTTAGCCTTCGCGGCTGGGGCGAAATATGCGCCCATCGAACGCGGGCCAATGATTAAGAGCGGACATTGGCGATTTTCTTGAGAAGCAGTGAATAATTCAGCGAGAGAGAATGCATCCTGATGCGCAAGATCTTGGCTGCGGTATCCGGAAGGCAGCTGCATGTGGCGATTGAGGAGCTGCTTTGGCAGAGGGGAAGCAATGCAGTGTCCGATGGATTTTCTCAACTCATTTAGTTCTTGCAGCGCGGGCTTCCCGGTTCGGGTGAGAAGTTCGCAGATCGCATCGACTTGGGGGGCCCATTTTCTCCTCCAGCGTGCGGTACGTGATTTATGCGGAAAGCTCGCGAGGCGATAGACGACGTCGACTATTTTCTGAGCCAGATGGATAGGAATTCGAAGTCTGGGAAACTTCCGGGAGATCTTCGAAAGAGCCGGAGGAGTTTCCCCCAGATAATCGTCGACAGTGCAGGCAAGAGCGCAAGCGAACAGATACAGATTGGCTTTGCACTCTTCGATTTGCCAGGGCACGTTTAGCGAGTTCAGTCGATTCAGGGATTCCTTGAGGTGTTCGAATAAGTCGAGCACCGATAGAACCGGATCAAGCGCCCATCCATAGAACGAATAAAACTGTTCCTCGGAGCAGATTGCTGGACGGAGTCCTCCAGTCTCTCGAACAGGCGCTTGCGTGCTAACGGTATCAATCACTGATCATGTCCAGTTCATTGACGAGCTGAAATTCGGCGTGCACCGGATGGAACCTTCGCCCGACACAAGTAGACGCGGCAAGTCACGCACGTGAAATCGAGGAGGTACTTGGAGTCTCTTTAACCGCGGGCAAAATGAGGCCCCAAGGTTTCTTCAAATGGAGTGGCGATCCAGCGGTGAGGAGATCCTGAATAAGCCACCAGAAAATTCGGGGATTGCGGCGCGCTTGCGTGAGCGAATAAGGAAGCCAGCCGTGACCAAAAGGCACGTAGACGCGAACCGGCACATTCAGTTCACTCGCGACTTTCAAAGCTGGCTTCACCGGAAGGCCGTACAACAGCTCGAGGGAGCAGGGGGTATTCGCGCGACGAAGGCGCTCGAGAGCTGCCCGCGCGAGTTCCGCGTCATGTGTTGCTACGGCCACGAAGCGTGCGCGGCCGGCCAACCGCTGAATGACGTTTAGATAGCCTTCCCGCGGATTCAACTCCAGAGCGCCGGTGTCCGGCCACTGTCCTTTGACCACGCGAACCTGCAAACCGAGATCCACGGCAAGATCCGCGTCAGCGAGACTTCGAACCCATCGTCCGGGTAAAGTGCAGCCCAGAAGCGGATAGGAACGCGCGGCGCGAGCAATCGTTGAAAAGATTCGATCGGCTGCTTCGTGTCCCAGAGAGTCGAAGTGGACAAGCGTATTCTTATGTTGGGCTTGCTCCAAAACTTCACTTACCTGTGCCCATTCATAATTCAGTGGAGGAAGCTTAATAGACAAGTAGCAATCCATCTTCTCGTTGGCCAACAGAGCGAGGGCGGAGGTGTAAGCATCCACTATCCGCTCCGGCGAATCGGACTCGATATTCCAAAAACAGATGGTGCTGCCAAGGCCTAGACCGCAGAGACTCCGGCACGCGCTCATGGCATCGTCGAGCTCCGGTCCAGCAATATAGGCGCTGCAGGCATGCTTCGCGGCGGCTTCCCAAGCGGACCAGATCATCTTGTTGATCCTGCGGCTCATTTCCTTTCTCTTTTCACGGCCACTTCAAGACGTCGGCCCACGGATTGGAATGCATCCACCGCCAGGGCCGCGATACCTTTCACGCGGTAGGGATATGCTCGGATTGTTACGGTTTGAATCTCGTCCGACGTCCAGATGCGCGTCCAATACTCAGCGTTTCCCAGGAATTCATAGGACGCAAGTCCCTTCAAAGCTGCGTAGCGTATGGTCTCTGCAATCAGCAACATGCCGGGAGAGCACCGTGCAAATTCCTCGCGGTAGCCGATCTTTAGAAGCCAGAAACCGCCCGCAGATTCAAGAGCGAGCTGCATCGCAACGGCTTCGCCGCCAACCCGCAAAAAGCATATTCGCAAGATTCCCGCAGCGCTGGCCACGGCAGTATAGTGACGGTAGAACTGGCCGCGTACCTTGTCGCACGAAATGGCGCTCCCTTCGCGTCCCTTCCAGTTGGCGGCTTCGATTTCCTGAGCTTCTTCAAGAAGCGGCCCGAGTTGGGAGGGAGTAGGGGACAAAATTTGGTAGTTGAGCGGACCGATTTTCTCCGCGTTCCGGATGGCTCGCCGCAAATCCGAGCGACGCCCGCTATTGAGTTTGTTTTCCGGCTTCCGCCAGCCCTCGTCTAACAAGATGCGGGGATACGGCTGAGCGGGACGCAAAAGAACCAGCCCACGGCCGCGGTAGGCCTCTTGAATGGCGGCAATGGTCGGTGAATCGGCAGGAATTCTGTCCAGAAAAAGAGGTGAGCCCAGTTCGACGAGGGCATTTGCAAGGTTCTTAAGAGCCGCGACATCGGAAAATACTAAATCAGTCGGTTCGCGAAGCGCTTTGACTCCCAGATGTTCCAATCGGCCAAGAACGCCATTGGTGCGGACGAGCGGCGCGATGGCCCCGGTTTGCGATCCGGTTTTGGCGACGACGAATTGGAGTTTCCCATCGAGGGGCAAGGTGGCGCAGCAGGATTCGCTCCAAAGACTTTGTTGGATCGGGCTTGCGATATCGCCCTCAAGAGCCCGCCAAAATGGAGCAATATCGTCCATCTGGAGCGGCCCAGGGGCGGGCGGATCCCAGATCCTATTTTCGCCGTCATTGGCGTTTATACTGACCGGAACCTGGTCCACGCGCGCAGGTGCGATCGGTTGAGGGAGAATTGGCGAATTGTGAGCGGGATGCATGTGGATCGGCTAGTGGACTCTTTTTCTGCTCTTACGATAATCTTTAGGTTCAAATGCGCAGAAAACGGGAATTGTTAGCACATTTATGTTCCCGGACAGGGATCACCAGACTTCTGGAGACCTTGCCCCAGCGCCGCACTTTGATCATTCTGAATTACCACCGCATCGGAAACGCGGACGAGACTTTGTTCGACTCGGGCGTATTTTCTGCCACGGAAGAGCAATTTGATTCGCAGGTCGCTTACCTGAAACAACGTTTTCACATGGCTACTCTAGAGGAAGTGTTCGCCATGATGGGTGGCGATGCCCCTCACGGGACGAGTGTGCTCATCACCTTCGATGATGGGTATCTGGATAACTATACGCTGGCGTTTCCGATCCTTCGCTCGAATGGTGTGCAAGCCGTGTTCTTCCTGCCTACCGCATTCATCGGCACTGGGAAACTTCCCTGGTGGGACATCATTGCCTACATAATCAAACGGAGCGTTAAGCATCGCATCCATCTCGAATATCCGGAACCTGAGAACTTTGACTTGGTAGTCGATGGGGGAAAGCGTGTAAGCATGGAAATCCTGCGTCGCTTTACGCAACCTGCTGTGAAGGATCCTGAACGCTTCCTAGCGGATCTCGAGAGAGAATGCGAAGTTGCGCGGCCCGAAAGTGGGGCCGAGCGCTGTTTCTTGAATTGGGATGAAGCCCGTGACATGCAGCAGCACGGTATGGCGTTCGGCTCTCACACCCATAGCCATGAGATCTTGACTAAGCTTTCGCCCGAATTGCAGCGAGAAGAAGTTCGTTATTCGCGCGAGGTATTGGAGCGTGAGCTTAAACGGCGTGTTGATACTCTGGCCTACCCTGTTGGACTCAAGCATTGTTTCTCCGGTGAAACCATACGAGCACTTAAAGATACGGGTTATCGGGCGGCTTTTTCATTTTACGGCGGCTCGAACCGCACCGGAGAAATTCAGCCATTCGACATACAACGTTACGGCGTGGCTGATCAGAGCTATGGCCTTTTTCGGTTGCAAAGCGCCTTGGGAGCGGTCACCGGTACTCGTTGGTTCTGAGGCAGGTCTAGCCAGTTCGCAACCTAGTCTTCACGTAAGTCGTTCATTTAATTTACTTTAGACCAGGGCTTCAAGGGAGTCCTAGCCAGTTCTTGTTTGCTAAACCTCCCCTCTTTCCTTAACCCAATCTTACATAACTTCACAGACAGAATGGACACCTGAGGACAGCATTTGGGCAGTTCCCCTTTTTTGGACTGTTGGACAGATGTAATGGCCTTCCCACTCCTGTATTCACAATAGGCAGGGGCGCGTGTTGCATTTCGGCACGGAGCTTAAATCGAAGCCGGAGCTAAATGTTGAGAGCTTGCCGTTCTTCACGAACTCACGAGTGGTTAGCGCTTATCCTCGTCGTCCTATCAGGAAGTCTCTATCTTTCAGGATGCGCCGGTTTAACGAGCGCCAACAATCCCGCGAGCGATCCCAAAGGCAATGGCGCGCCCGAGGTACCTTCCATCACTTCGCAGCCAGTCAGCGCAGATGTCACGGCTGGGCAAACGGCGAATTTTTCGGTAGCAGTAACGGGCACGGCCCCGTTCAGGTACCAGTGGCGGAAGAACGGAACGGCAATCAGTGGCGCGACTTCTTCAACATATACGACCCCGCCGACAACGGCGGCCGACAATCGTGCACTGTTCACAGTAGTGGTCAGCAATAGCGCGGGCAGCGCGACCAGCAACGCTGCCACTCTGAACGTTTCCGCCACCACGGGTGCAACAATCACGGTGTCCCCAACCAGCACGACAGTGGCGGCGGGGGCGATCCAACAATTCACAGCGACGGTGACTGGCGCCTCGAGCGTGGGCGTTACGTGGAGTGTTAGTGGCGCGGGATGCAGCGGCGCAACGTGTGGTACCATTTCCGCAGGCGGACTCTACACCTCACCAGCCCGTGTACCCTCGCCTGCAATTGTCAATGTGATTGGGACCAGCGTGGCGGACCCCACTAAATCAGCATCTGCGAGCGTCACCCTTGTTGCTGCGGTTGCGGTTTTGCTGAGCATTAGCCCCACGAATGCCGCAGTTCCTACCGCCGGCACCGATTCTTTTACAGCGACGGTGACAGGAACAACGGATACGGCGGTGGCATGGAGTTTGAGTGGTGCGGGCTGTAGCGGCACCACCTGCGGGTCACTCGCAACGAGTTCGCTGGCAGCCGTCTACACGGCTCCAGAGGTGGCACCTTCACCACCTAGCGTTACTGTGACTGCAACCAGCGTGGCGGTGCCGAGCAAGACAGCGACTGCAAGTGTGACCATTGTGCCCGTTGTTGTCGTTACTGTGACGCCGCTTAGCGCATCTCTGGTCACAGGGACTACTCAGCAGTTCAACGCATCTGTTGCGGGGACATCGAATACGGCTGTGACGTGGAACGCGCAAGGAACCGGATGTAGCGGTGCGGCTTGCGGGACAATCAGTGGTACAGGACTCTACACAGCACCTTCTACAATTCCATCACCTGCCGATGTTACCGTAACCGCGACCAGTTCGGCGGATCCAACCAAGACGTCGTCATCCTCGGTCACTATCATTGCTTCGGGTGCTACCAACGCGAATGGCGGACTTAATATTCCCGCAGGCCACCCCAGGCTGTTCTGGACCCCCTCGCGCATCGCGACCGCACAGGCTTGGGTGACGAGCGCGGGATATGCAGGACTCACGACAAGCCCACGACCGCTCGATGATTACGACGTAGCGTTCACCTGTTTCGTGATGAACGTTAGCGCGGCGTGCACGCAGGCGATCACCGACGCAACTGCATTCGCGCCGACTTGCTCGAGCGGCGCCGGCTGCGACGCGATGCGCGCCAGTGGCGAACAGATGCTGCTCATTCGCGACTGGCTCGCACCGGGATGCGGGAAAGCTTCGTGTCTTAGTTCCGCGCAGGTAACGACGCTGGACGCGAATTGGAGCACTTGGCAAGCGAATCAGGACAGCCCAGCGCAAACCTGGGGCAACGTTGGAATGCCCGCAAACAATTACTTCGCGGGACAGTTCCGCAACGATTTCGACTTCGGCGTGGCTACTAGCGGCGAGAACGGGGCGGCGGCGACGAATCTAAGCTACGCGCTATCCGCTCGGTGGCCGGACCTGCTCAATTTCGTCTCGCCCACCGGGACTGGAAAGAATGGCACGCTCGGCTACGGGCTCCACAGTCAAGAGGGCGGCGGCGAGTATGGACGGTATTCTCTTAATTATTATGCGCTTGCGATGGCGTCTGCGGCAGTGATGGGACGAGACCTGTGGAACGAAACGACCGCGTTTCAGTCTGGAGTATTGCAGACCATCTACAACACGATGCTCACGCCGACGACGAGCCGGGGCATGTGGGATATGTTCACCTGGGCGGATGACGAGAATTGGGCGGCTGCAAACGGTTGCGGATACGTCAGCCACAACCCCACGGGAAACACGAATGCCACTGGAGGCTGCGGGGCAGAGTCTCAATATTATGGTGATTTCATGCAAGCGGCTGCGACTGAGTACGCTGCGACGAACGTCGGCAAATACGCCCGACAATGGCTCGCGACGGTCAAGCCGGCGGTTGGACCGCTCTTCCGCTCCGTGGATACAGGCGGCTCGGCGCTCGCGTTTTCGAATCTTCCTCTGGACTACTATTCTTCCGGCGCGCAGTACATGTACACGCACGACGCCTGGGCCACGACTGGGACGGCGATGCTGTGGCAGATGGGATTGAATCAAGGCGCAAATCCTTCGCCAACCAGCGCGCTTGGCACAGGACACTACCATCAAGACGCGGGGACGTTCCAGGCATCGCGCAAGGGTGTAAATATCATTCGCGAAACGACTGCTTATGGAGAGACGGTAGCGGGTTATGGCGGAGTTGGAACTGTGGACGCTGCTACAGGTTTCGCGCATAACATTCCTCTGATTGGCGGACAGGCCTCCATAAATTTGTTTGGCGCGTGCGCGGATGGGCCTGGGGTGGTGAAACGCCTCGAAACGCAACCGGGGTACGCATTCGCGGTCACGGATCTTACGCTCACCTATCAGAATAGCGTTTGTGATTCAGGGCACCCGGAGCGGCAGAATCCCTACGCGGTCTCGGTGGTACGCGAATACTTTTATTTCCGAGGAATCAATGTCCTGGTGATCTTGGACCGACTACAAACCGACACGGCGACTCGCAGCACCACGTTCGTGAGCCATTGCGAGACGAGTCCGACCGTAGCGGGAGCAACTGTCGCCTGCATCGACGGCGCGCAGGAGGCGTACTACACCGCGCTCTTACCAAGCACGCCGACAATAAATATCGTGGCCGAAAATGCGAACTCCGCCACCGCCGCAAACTGGCAGTACCGAATCGAAGCAAACAATGCGAATCCGGGAAACGTGGTTAGTTACAATATCTATACGATTCAGCTTGGAGACGCGGCTGGATTCACCGCGCTAAAGCCTAGTATCGTGGATTCGGCTTCGGGAACACCCACAAGCGGCACGTTCACGATCACGATTGACGCGAACGACAGTCTCGTGGTGAACAAAGGAACCTCGTCGTCCGGGGGAACGATAAACGCCGCAGGGAATTCAACCACGCTGTCCACCATTGTCCATGGGATGGCGATAACCAGCACTGGGCCGGTGTGGCAATAAATATCCTGGGTACGGATACCGATTCGTTGGGTAGAACGGCTTTCCATTCAGCATGATTGTTTAATCAGCTGAGTCTGAAGCTCACTTTGTAGCCCAGCTTTCTTGCACAGGTCCAAGAACATTGTTGCCGGAGTCGACGCGTTCGGCAGCCAGTGTTTCCCGCAGGCCGCAAGCGACGCCAACGCGGGGCCGCCAGCCGAGACTATTTTCTGCCCGACGGCAATCAAACCTCATGCGAGCGAGCGCTGATTTGACGCGATAGATGGAGAGCGGGACCGGGCGTCTTAGGATCTTGGACAAGAGTTCGAAGCCGAGCGCCAGACTATAGACGACGGCCACGGGCACATAGACAACCTTCGCCTCTTTTGAGCTCTTGGAAATGTAATCTCGGACTACTTGATTTTGTGTAATCGGGGTTCGATCAACAATGTGGAAGACCCTTCCGTCAAATTCGCTTGTCTCGGCGGCCAGTACGGTCGCATCGACGACATCCTCTACATAAACCAGAGGCAGCTCACGGGTGCCATCGCCCAGGATGACAAAGAAGTTTCCCACCCGACGAGCAACTTCAGGAGTTAGCAGTGTCATCCCCGGTCCGAACACCCTCCCCGGGCGAAGCAGCACGGCTCGCAGATGCCGGTCTCGAACCGCATCGCGCACTATTTTTTCAGCCGCCGTCTTCGCTTGCGTGTAGGCTCCTCGTTTTGCTGGGGATGGTTCTATTGGCCAATCCTCAGTGACCACGTCGCCGCGTCGTGCAGCCGCGGCATGCAAACAACTCAGGGAACTGATGTAGACGAGCCGCTGTACGTCGTGCCGAAGCACACTATCCACAACATTTTGCGTGCCGCAGATAGTGCCACGTTCGTGGTCATGGATGCCTCCCTTCATCGCAGCGCCCACGTGATAAACAATTTCCGTGCCCGATACGGCGCAATCCACGGCGGCCGGATCTCCCAGATCGCCGAGAAAAACCTCGACGTTGCCGTTGTTCACGAACTCCGCATCTGGCTGCCGTCGGACGAAAAGACGAACACGGTTCCCTTCCCGCAAGAGCCGCCGAACCAAGTGTCGGCCGATTAAGCCATTTGCCCCTGTCACTAGAACCTTTGCGTGTCCCGCAGTTTGGAATCGGCCCTGAAATTCGATTTTCGCGGCATCCGCCTGCCGAGAGACGCGGTCTGTCCAGTAGACGGTGGAGCGCGCCCGCTCGGGCGGAACTGGCATCGGTGCCTCCGTCAGTAGCGCCCTATAGAACGCAGCTACCAACGAATGCAGGCCGTCGTACTGAACGATTTTCTTGGCGGCAAAGCGGCTGACGTTCGCCGGAACCTGTGCGCAGATGCTGAGTCCCTCGGCCATTGCCTGCAAGGCGCGCGCAGGCGCTTTCGGGAGCGGCAGTTGCGGGGTATGAGTGACCCACATTGCGAAGAGATTAGCGCGGAGTACGCCTTTCGTTCCTTGGACGACAAACCAGTTCTGCAAGGGCCGTACATTCCAGGAAATCTGGATGTTCGCCGTGCCGCGTTGGCATTGCGCTGCTACCCGCCACTCGTCAAACAGAAGGTTGGAGTCGCTTCCGTGTGTGCCATAGAAAGCTTTTGCGTCTTGAATGGCGCCCAAAAAAGATTCCGCGAGATATAACGCGTGTACACCCTGGTCGAGGAAAGGGTAACCGCCAGCCTGATAGTGCACAGGCAACGGTCCTCCGCGGTAAGGAGGATATTCGCTGCTGCGGAAGTAATCGAAAGTAAGCGGATCTCCGATGGCGCCAGAACGGACGAAGTTCAGCGCCTTGGATACGAAGCGGTCGTACAACATGGAATGGTTGACACAAACGGATTTTTGCGCGGCCGCGGCTGCGCCAGAAATGCGGTCGACCTCTTCGGCATTCATGGCGAGCGGCTTTTCCACGAGCACGTGGCAGCCGTTCTTAAGCGCCGAAATTGCCAATTGTGCGTGAGTGTCGGGCGGAGTGAGAATATGAATCACGTCGACTCCCTCGTCCATCATGGCTTTCATGGTTGGGAAGACTTTCGGTATCCCAAACCTGCCGGCCAGAGCTGTAGCGCGAGAGTGCAGCACGTCGGCGACTCCGACGATTCGCGCGTTAGGTACTCGCTGAAGAGCGCGGGCGTGAAATTCGCTTATGTAGCCGGCTCCAACCAACCCGACGCGAAGATGTGAATCTGAAGGCATTCGAGTTCCCTTTCCAATCTACTGGGTGTCGCAATCCAGTTGTTTCATTTGTGCAAACCTCTTAACGGAACTCTCACCGCGGGCTAATTGAACTACGAAACGAGCATTTGTTGCCCACGTATGGCGCTCGAAGACGATCTGTTTTGCCCGTCCGCCGACTTGATTCCTGAACGCTGAGTCTTCGACGAGCCGGAGAAGTGCCCTCTCTAGAGCGACATAATCTCCGTGGGGAAACATGATCCCCGTAAGATTGCCTTCAATCACGTCGCGCATTGGCCCGAGATCGGGGACTACGCAGGGCTTGGCCATGGCCATAAACTCAAACAGGGCGATCGGAGAGCCGAAAGCATTGGAATCGGGGAGCACGCAAATGTCCATCGCCTCGATGTACGCGGGAACGTCATCGCGTGGTACTGGCCCGGGAAAAATAACTACGCGTTCCATTCCCAAACGAAACGCGTCCTGTTTTAAGTTTTGGATCTCTGGGCCGTCTCCCACGAGCAATACTTTTATCTCTGGATGCAAGTCCCGGATACTCTTCGCCACCTCGATTAATACGTCCAGGCGATCCCAGCGATAGAACAGTCCCACGTGACCGATAACGATTGACCCCTCCAGATCCAAGCGTGAGCGAACCGACTGCTCAGGTCTTGGGCTCCTGAATCGATTTGGATCAATTGCATTGGGCAAAACGTATACGCGTTCACTTCTGGCGCCGCGCAGCGTGGCTTCATCCGCGAGAACACGTGAGACGCAGAGAAGATGATCGGCTCGCGAGAACACCCATGCGTCGATCTTTCGTGCGAGGCGCTCCAAGATCAAGCCGCGGGCACGCGTGAATCCCGCGAGTTCATTGACCTCGATCACGACTGGATGCTTTAGCCATTTCCCTAACAGCACGCCCATGAACATGAAGTAGGCGTGTCTTTCGTAGAGGACAGCATCAGGTTGGCGCCACAATGTAGGTAACAAGCGAAACGGGAGAAATAAGTTGTAAAGAAGCTCGAACGCCTCGAAAACGAACTGTGGGCAGTCGCAGCTTATGTATTTCCAGATGCGTTGAAGCCCGCGTGCACGATCCGCCTTGCGCAAGAATGGCATCATTCCAGCGGACTTGAGTGGATCGACGCCCGGAGGGGATACAATCGTCACCTCGTGTCCATCCGCTTTCAACGCCTCCACGAGACTACGAATGTGCATGGCTTGGGAACTGCGGCCCATGGTGCGGTGGTGATAGATGAATCGCAAGGCTCAAGACCTCAAAAGGGAACAAAACGCAGCCGCGAGTGAAACGTGCTGCGCAAACGCGATCAACAATGAGTTGCAGGTCAGAGATCCGGCGGAATTGCTTAAAATCGGTTGAGCAGCAGCGCCCTTCTATGCAGGGTGCAACGCTGGCTTGTGAGAGACGCATTGATGGTAGAGGTTCATATAGTCGTCGAGCATACGTTCAGGTCTAAAATATCGTTCGTAGCTGTAGCTGGCCAGCTGTCCCAACCTGGGAAGTTCCTTGCGCCTGGCGATCGCATCGCACAACGCCGACGCTAATCCTGGAGGATCTGACGGGGGAACGAGAGTGACGGCGCCAGACAAACGTGCAATCTCGCCCATGCCTCCGACGTCGGTGAGCACCGCCGGCAAACCAACCGACATCGCTTCCAAGAGCGAGACAGGCAAGCCTTCAGTTACGGACGAGCTCACAAACAGGTCAGCCGCGAGCAAAAAAGGTGACACATCAGCCTGTTCACCGAAAAACGTGACGCATTCGTTCAGCCCAAGTTCCTCGGTGAGCTTCCGCGAACTACCCTCAAGAGGACCACCGCCAACGATCCATACCTGCACATCAGGATCACGCGTTCGCGTGAGCGCAACTGCCCGCAGCAAGGTGGCATGGTCTTTTGGCGGCGCCAATCGGCCAACGGACAGCAGAGTAAAACCCTTCTTGGGCCGCGGGACAGCTCGAATATCGGCGGGCATCGCGCCGTTATAGATGTGGATGATCTTATCGCGGGCAGCGAACGGAACCGCTTGCAAATTGGTCCGCGTCCCGTCGCACACTCCGACGATCCAATCACACCATCGTGATGCGAGTGCAAATTTCAGCTCGCGTCGCATCTGGTAAGGAGGCTTAACCAAGCCATGCCGTGTGACTATGACCGCTTTTACTCCCGCAAGCTTAGCCGGAAAAGCAGCTATAATGGCTGCGGTTGCGTTATGGCAATGCACTACATCGGGACGCGAGCGTCGAAACGATTTGTATAAACTTCGCACAAGATGGATAAATCCGGAGGGACGGTGGAGAATAACCTCAAACCCGTCGTTTCGCAGCTCTTCACCAAGGACACCGACTTCATAGAGGCAATGGACGGAAGCGATGTGCCCTCGATCGCGTTGCAGCCGACAAAACGTGGCGGTCAGCTTTTCTGCCCCACCCATTTCCATGCTGTCAACCACATGAACGATATTCAGTGGAAAAGGTCGCTCAGTTACGGTGGCCGCCGTGTTCACGGAGCTCGCTACTTCGATGGTGCTACCCATTGAAAGGAGGCCTCATTGAATTCATGTTGCGACTTCTACAGCAGCTTTCTGCGGAACCAGGAAATTAACCAAGCGGGTAAACGGGGAACCAACCGCGCTGGGCAGCAAAGCGGAAAGTTGTAGCAGGCGCCTGCGATCTTCCTTCTGCAACACCATGAACATCCGGCTCGTGACCAGGAAAACGATCACGCCTGCGGGTACGGCAACGCTCAACCTTACTAGTGCGGTGAGCGGCATCGCCACAAGGCCAAGTACAACGATCGCCATCGCAACAGTTGCGGCAGCCACCCTCAGCACACCCCGCATATCGATTCGGACGGGATAGCGAACAAGCACTCGTCCCCAAATAGACAGGGCGGCGAACGTTTGGGCGAGGCCATTTGCCCAAGCCGCACCAATTGCGCCGTGGCTCGGAATCAACGCGATATCAAGCAGCACGTTGATCGCCGCGGCTACACATCCCCACTTCAGGATGAACCCCAGGTCTTCAGCCGAATACAACAGCGTCTGTGCGGGCATTAAGACTGCCCTTGGTACGCTGAATAGTGAAACTATGATTAGAACGGGTATCGCTGCCAGGTATTGCGACCCATACATGACCCGGATAAAAGGCCCGCCGATGCAAGCGAGCCCGATCAAAATCGGAAGCGCTCCCAGAAGGACATAGATGGATGCTTTCGAGGTCATCCTAAACAGGCGTTCCTTATCGCGGCCATACTCCGCCATCTGCGTGGCCGAGAGCGCATTGGCAAACGTCTGCGGTAGCCGCATGAGCCGGTCCGTCACACTGAAGCAAATCGAGAAATAAGCAAGTTGACGAATATCGGGCTGCAGTATTTTTAAGAAAATAATGTCGGATCGGTCCCAAATCACGATTTGTAAAATCATTAGACCGGTGCTCAAGCCGGAGAAAGAAAACATGCGTTTGCGGATCTCCACTGGCAGAGGGACCCGGGGTACGGCATTCATCCACTTAAACACTGGAGCGATCTTTACGGCTAACTCCGCTGTGCGATACAACAAAACACCTGCGGCGATGCCGACCAAGTCCCATCCAAGAAGCAGACTCACTGCAACTGCGATCACATAGACTATGGCGCCAACCAGGGCGCCCCGTGTATTAAGCGCCGCATCCTCGGCGGCGCAGTTCGCCTGCGAGGGCACGAAGGTAATCATGTTGGGCACCATACTTAAAACCAGCAGGGCCGAACACGAACGATACTCTGGGTTAACCAGGGTGAAAACGGCGATCATGCCGATGGCCGTTAATGCTGATGCAATCGCAGTCTGGGCCCAAAGGTTGTAAGAGAATACGGCGCGCGCAAGCTCCTTTTTGCCGCCCCCGAGGAATTCGCCCATGTACTTGAAGGTTGTGAGCGGAATGCCCAGCGAACCGACTGAGCAAGTAATGGAGGTCAGCCAAAATATCAGATTGAAGTATCCAAGTCGGGTCGGCCCAACGACCCGCGCGATGACCACGGTCGTCAACAACGTGGAGACGAGCGTAATCACTACTTCCAGGCCCATGAAGATGAAATTGCGCCCGATCACCTTGGCAGGACTGGCGCCCGGCATGGAGGAAGGAATGGTCAACGTTAATAAACCAAATCGAGAGCTCGATGGAACGGATCAATCACCAACTGGTTTTCTGATTCCCTAGTGAGCAGTTCAGTATCGCAATCAAAGTGCTTCTTTAAACGCATCCACATTCGAACGCGAGCGGGCCGAAATTTGGGATAGCAAAAAGTTTTCATCAAAAGCACGACGAAGCGATTCGAAAGACTTCGGCACTTGAAAGGCCTACTGCCGAATGAGCTCGGAAATAGTGACGGCCTCGCGGCCCTTATCCCGCGCCGCCTCGATTACACGCGGCAGGGCTTTTAACGATGGCTCGTTGATGCCGTGGTATAGAATGATGTCTCCGGAGGAGATGCTGGTTCGATCTAATCGCGCCTCCACATCACCCATCGCAGCGCGGTAGTCCTTCAGATCGACATTCCACATCACCACCTGCTGGCCGGCGGCCCAAGCTGGAATGAGGCTCCGCAGCGACAATTTGCCGTGCGGCGGGCGGAAGAGTTTGCATTTCTCACCCAGAATGCAGTTCAGGACCCATCGCGTCATTCCTATCTCTCGAATGGCGCCAGACCAGGAGAGCCGGTTGAAATACGGATGGCTGTAAGAGTGGCTACCGACCTCGTGTCCTTCTTTCTTCATCCGCCGCACTAATTCCGGATACTGCTCGGCGGCTCCGCCCACCACAAAGAAAGTAGCTTTCACCGCGTGCTCCCTAAAGATGTCTAGCAGCCGCGGAGTATGGACTGGATCCGGCCCATCGTCGACGGTGATGGCAATCTGAGGCCGGTCCCGGCTCCCATGCTCTAAAAGTTTCCTGCTGGGGACAGCGCTGTATAGCGCTTTCTTGACTAGTGAGCGCCCATTCGGTGCGCGCCCGTTCGTCGCGTCCGGAGCGTTCTTTCGCCACAAATAGGTGTCGCTGTAGTATGTCGCGATATTTTCGTCGGGGACAAAACCATGAGTCGTATCTCGCCTCGGCTGCTCAATCAGGCGAGCGAGCGCATTTTGTAACTGTTGCGTATTGCCATGACGGAGGAATGTGACAGAGGGTTGATTCCGGAGGGCTTCCGGAACGCGGACAGCCGTCGTAATAACTGGAATGCGCGAAGACATGGCACGCAGCACGGAAAGTGGGACTCCATCCTGGAGGGAAACCAGAACGTCGCAGCCCAAGAGGGAATCAGGCGTGGTCAATTCATCGGGTACCCACCGAATTTTGGAACACATTTCCTGAAGCGCTGCTCTATGAGCTAATTCCTGAGGATCGTTTGCACCAAAGATGACCAGCTTGGCAGGTCTGCCTGCCTTCCGTAGATTCGAGAATGCCGCGAGCAGGTGATCGAAGCTGCCATTGGGGTTTGGCGCAAACGCTGCACCTATCACGAACTCTTCGGAGCTGCATTGCAACGCTACTCTTGACACATCAACTGAGTTCGTCGTTGATGAAGACCGGGCCGGGTTTTTCGCGCTTGCAGTGTCCAAATCCGCTCGGAACGCGTGAAACGATTGCCGGAGGCCTTCAGTTGTAGGCACTAACTGCTTCCATCCGATGGAACGCAGTTCGGAGTTGTCGAAACAATTTCCGCCCCACTGACTTGCGACCTTGTAGGGTGTGAGGATTGCGGGCAGTTGGCCCTTCGAGTAGCGGTTGTACTTCGCGACCATCGCGGAAAGTAATTGCGCACCCCAGTAGGGTACAGAGATGGTTCGAATCTTCGCGACGTTCTTTCGGTAGGCTCGCAAGTACTGGCGGCAAGTCGGAAGGTCATCGTCGTGGACGTTGTAAACCTGGCCGGCAGCGCGCTCGTGCGTACCAGCAACAACCACGGCCTCTGCGCAATTGCCGACGTAACTCAAAGGCAGCAAATTGCGTCCACCAAAGTGCAACAGCCACTTGCCAATCTTCAATCCGACGCGGTTCGAGAAATGGCCGCCACCGGGACCGTAGATAACGCCCGGTCGCAGAACCACCAGTTCGAACTTATTGCGCTTCTGATATTCCCAGAACAGTTGTTCCTGGCGCAGTTTGGAGTAGGAGTAGTGATCGCGCCACTCGGGGTGGGGCTCGAGCGCCGTCTGTTCATTCACACGTGCTCCTCGACGGAGCCCAGCCACTCCGTACACGCCGAACGAGCTCACCAGAACAATTCGCATCGGCTTGCGATCTGCGACGGCATCTAGCAGATTCCGGGAAGCTACGACGGAATTGAGGAAAAGATCAGCAGCAGTTCCCTTCTTCCCCGCGATAAGATGAAAGATCAGCTCCACGCTATCCACGGCCCGCGCGGCGTCCTCTCGATACCGGAGATCCCCCACGCAATACTCAAGGCGAATGCCCGGGTATTTGTGTAATAGCGCATCTAACTTCGGAATATCTGTCCGGCGTCGAACGTTGCAACGGATATCTTTATAGCCGTGGGCAAGAAGACGTTCGAGCAGAGCCGTTCCCAGAAACCCTGCCGCGCCAGTAACGAGTATTTTCATGCTGCTTGCGCCGGGTAAACCTGTGCGGAAATTTCATCCATGATTTGTGACACGCGCACTATTTCTGCGTAGGGGATCGGCACGGGAGTGTCGTGTAGGATGCTTTCGTAAAATAGCGACAATAACCGGTTCATGCCGGCAAAAAACTGAAAGCGTGACCCAGCAAACTCGCGGACATTGTGCGACGCTTGGCGGAGGGACTGCCAGCCAGACTTAAAGGGCGGCAACAAACGGCCCAATGCGCTCGGGATGGTCTGTTTGTTTTCGACTGACATGGTGCGGAGCGCGAAATCGATGTGAGCCGTATTTTTGGTGCCATACACCCGCATAAAATGACCGACTGGCCTTGCGTGCGAGGAGAACGTTACGTATGCGGACACATCACCCGCCAAAATCATCACCCGCAGTTCGTCGAGAACGTCATCCGTGCGGTCATCCTTCAAGTACCGCCGCCGGTAGGCGCGGGCAATGATTTCCATCGGCTCGTCGGGAAGGAATGGAGTAATTTTATTGATAGCGTGATCGATGATGTTTTGAAACAGCTTTCCCGGCAATTGATGAACCCAGTGCCGATCATCGGAGAGTAGTGCCTGGCCAAATCCGCCTTGCAGGTCGTACCCGTAATAACTCTCGATGTGTATTGGGTCGCCTAAGTTGCCTTTGGCCACGAATTCCTTCAGAGCCAGACCGGGTGCTTCGAAGTTGTACCAGTAATTGATGGTCAGCTTTCGAGCGGCCTGTTGCATGCACTCGATCAGGCGACGGCCGTCTGCTGCATTCAACGCGAGCGGCTTCTCAAGAAAAACATGGCAGCCAGCTTCAGCTGCCTTTCTTGCCAACGCCAAGTGAGAATGGGGCGGGGTGGCAATATGAATTACGTCGAGCCGGTGGCCGGAAAGCATGCGATCGAAATCGGCGTATTGATGCGGCACGGAATAGCGAACTGCAAGCTGCTCGGCCAAAATGGGTTCAAGGTCGCAAACCGCCAGCACACGCGCACAGCCGAGCTTCTGAATTTCCTCAATGTGACCGTCTGCGATCTTCCCGCAGCCGACAATTCCTATATTCAGCATCAGTTTCTTTCGATACAAACACCGACTGGATCAATCTGCCCGGTGTGCGCTGCAACTACGGGATCGCGGCCTTGCCCGATTGCTTCAATGGCTAGATACATCTGCCACGCGGAGACAAAATGAATGGCGCATCCGCGGCGATCGGATTCCTCCACCAACATGTTGAATGCCGACTCGAGCAAGCCTCGCAACAAGGCTGAGGAGTTTCGGTCTTGTGCTCCATGCGTAAATAATTTGATAAAACTATTAGTTCCGATCCTGGGAGCTAAATCCACCCACCGCCTTACGCGATACGGTGTCGCCACGTTTCCACAACGAACTTCTCCGGTTTCTAGCCGCGGCAACCAACGGTCTCTCCACCGCATCCCCAGCGGCCCGGGAATCATTAGCAAATCACCTTGAATGCCTCCGCCAGGCGTAACAGGTTCGCCACAATCGTACGATTTCGCTCGACCAGCGCGGCCATTGCAGTAGTAAATCGCATTCACTAAACGAGCTTGGGTTGGAGAATCGCCGGATGGCATTGTGAAATCGGCATAACAGCCAAGATCTCGAAGCACTCGGATTTCATCGTTGAGCCCACACAGGCGGCCATCTGGACGCGAATTGTCCAAAGCCCAGTTACCGTGGATAAATCCGAACGTCAACTTTCCATCACGCTTTCGCAGCAATGCGTGTTCGTTGTGCAGTGTTCGACAAAAAGTACTTATGCGGTCTACGAAGTTCTGGCGACCTTCGCCGTCGTGGTGAATATGGACCTCGACGTCCGCGATTCCTTCACGAACCATTTCCGCCAGAGGTTCCATCAGCGCGGGATGATATTCCTCCTCCGGAAAGAAGAAGGTATAGCACGGCGTATTGCCAGCGGAATCCGGTTTGCATCGCCTCGCGATCTCCGGCCATGTAGACCTCCATAACGCAACGCGCGACTGCGCTGTCCTCAAATCGGCGTGTCGCCATCTCGGTTCATAATGGTCCGCAATCGTCACCCAGATACGCTGGATGGGGGGTGCGGCCCGCTGAGTAATTTGCCGCAGTCGCTGCTCGAGGTAAGAGGGGCCCCAAATTTGCGAATTGTGAATTAATCGCATGATGGCGTGGCTAGTAGGGTGTGGACCGAATCACTGGCTCAAGACAGTGGCAGCTTTGGCCGCCGGGTGTCGTTTCTCCTTTCGTTGCTGGAAGGCCAGCTCACAAATACCAAGTAATTCCTCTGCAGCTTCTTCCCAACTCCTGCGAAATTGTTCCGAGATGGAATGTTCATCCCAGCGACGATCCATCGCCTTTTCAATGGCGCATGCAAGCGCTCGCGAGTCTCGTGGAGGAATCAAAATCCCGGATTCTTCATTGACTAGCTCGAGAATTCCACCCACGTTGGTCGCGATGACGGGTCGTCCGCAGCTGAGGGCCTCGATGACAACGTTTGGGTATCCCTCGTTGTAGCTGGGCAGAGCGAGAACATTGGCAGCCGCAAGCCACTGGGCAACTCCTTGCGAAGAACAGGCGCCCTTTAGAGTGATTCGATCTTCGAGCCTGAGGTGTTTGGCTTTGCTGCGCAAATGCTCGCCGCCCGGCCCATCTCCAACAAATGCCAGTTGCAAATTTGGACGGCCGTCCGCGAGGGACGCAAAAGCTTCGAGCAATTCCTCGATGCCCTTAGCCGTATCCAAACGCCCCACGAACAATACAAGTTCAGCCCCATCGTCAACAGCCAGCTGCGCGCGAGCCGCTCTCCGCTCTCTCAAGTGGAAGACGCTTGGATTGCATCCGTTCCTGATCGTTCGGACTTTCGACGCGCTGATACCCATGTCGATGGCTCGCTGGCGCAGATGCTCACTCTTGGTTACAACTAGATTTGCCCGCTTCATGGCAAGTTTCGTCAACCACCTGGAAATCGGGTCAACAAATCGATTTAGGTCTGAGCCAATCGAACCCACCACCGCTGGAATGCCAAGCCTGCGAGCCACTGCGACGGTGGCGTAGCCTTCGGGATATAGCCAGAAGTTACAAGCCACGTCCGGCATGCACTCGCGGAAATATGGCTCAAGGTACCTCGCACACACCAAACCGTTGATGCACCTGGTCACTCCAGGTAACGCCGGATACTCGAAGTAACGTGTGGCCACGCCGGGCGGAGAATAGGACAGGTCAGGATGCCGATAGTCGAAATGGGGCGGGAACCACCGAGGGTAGCGCGGGAAAGGGCAAATGACGTTCACATCGGCACGTTTCGAAAGTGCTAAAATGATTTCGTATTCGGAGTGGCCGCGGTACGGTTGTGCCGGAATGGGGAAAATAGGAGTAACCAGCGTAACTTTCAATCTCATCGTGTCAAGCCCCGAGTTCGTAATTGATCCTCTATACCTAGATTGAGCATTGTTGTATGCCAATCGCTGCCATCTTGGCTATCCGTCGCGAACGTAGCCGATGCCCCAGAAGTCCAAATTTTCCAGAGTGGCCCGCGTGTGAACAGAAATTTGTAGAAGCCCACTACGACGGCAGCATTCAACATGCAGAAGGCGCTCGCCGGGGCAGTTATGCGGGCCAGGCTGGGAACGCCCCGCCCGGCACCTAGAGCAGCGAGCGCGTAAAAGCCAATCTGCACAGCCAGCGCACCCGCGTATAACATCGACCGCCTTGCCAACAAGGCGCTGCTGAGGAGAAGTATCACCAGCAGGATCGGCACCAACAAACGCAGCAACTTGTGGGAGATTAATTCAAATCGTAACCGGTTCTGCCGCGACAACAACCACGGCGCAAGTTGTATCAGTTGGAAGTTGCCCGCAAGCGTCCGGACCTTGCGATGAAATTCGCCGCGCAAACTCTTGGGCCAGATGTCATAAACGCGCGCGCGCAGGTCCAAGACCGACCGATAACCTTGGCGGATCACATTAAGAGGCTGCAACATGTCGTCTAGAATAGTTCCCTCAGGTAGCGCACTCGCCAACTTGCGACGTACCGCGTAAAACCCTCCATAAACCCCCAGCGGCGAATCGACTTTTGCCTCACAATTGCGAATCCACTGCTCATATCGCCAGTAGAGACCCCCGACGGCCTTGGCGCCGGCATCGTGGCCGTCGTTGCGCAGCACCAACTCTCCGGTGACACATCCCACTCGAGGATCTTCAAAGTTGCTGATTAAGAATTTCAGAGCATTGCTTTCAATCCAGGGGCGAATATCGAGGAATAGCAGGATTTCTCCGGTGGCGCTCTGCATTCCGATGTTTAGAGCTGCTGCTTTGCCAGAATGCTGCGGGCATCGGAAGCATTTAACGCGCGAGTTTTGTAATTCTTTGAGAATATCGTCGGTACCATCCATCGAACCGTCCGATACGATCACGATGTCGATCCGATTTCGAGGGTAATCTAACGCGAGCAGATGAGCGATTTTCTGTCGCAACAGAGCCGCACCGTTGTGGACAGCCAGGATGATGCTCACTGTGGGAAATATCGCTCCTTGCCGCTGCGGGCGTGATTGCAAGCGACTGCGCAGGAACATCCAAACCGGATACACCCCATAGGTATAGAGCATGAGGCATGCGGCACACCAGAATGCGCTCACATAAACATGCGTTGCATTCATCTCGTCCCCTTGTGTTTGAAGCGCTTTTCTGCACAGAACACGGCTCGAACCGCGCGGAGTCCGCTTAGCTTTGCTTTTTTAGCAGCTTCGCGGATTGATCCGCAGCGGCATCAGCGTCGCGCCAGCCGCGCCGCATGCGTGTCATATCAAATCGTGTTATTCAGTGTCGCAGGCGAACTAGACCGTAGATCAGCACGATGACCAATACCTCCGCGGTCAGCGTGGAGAATATCCAGTGACCGCGATCAGGCTTTTTACGATCGCCGTGATAAAGCGCGATCGTCGCGGTGGCGAGTCCAAGAACCAAGTACATCGTTGTCGTGTAGCTGCGCGATAAGAACCACGCGGTCGTCATAAACGAAACCAGCGCCAGGCGCATTGCCACTATCCACTGCTGTGGCACCCTCGGCGAGTCAACAGGCGCCTTGCGTGTTTCGAATTCCGGAGTATTCGCACTAACCATGACGGGCAGTTCCTCGGACAAACACTCGTATTTCAAAGCGGTCACTTCACTCGAAGGCGCGGCGCTTAAAGCGAATGAACCGGCGCCTGCGACGACGCTTGTTTCAAAGAAGTGGATCAACTCAAGTACTTTAGCCGGCTTCCTTCTTTTCTCTTGGACTCCAATGATGCGATTCAGGCCGATCGTCGTTGTTACGAGCAACGCCATCCACAACGTGCTTCCCAATAATCCCAGCTCAGCAAGACAGAGCACGAACGAATTGTGGGCCGTGATCTCATACAAATCCGTGAAATTGTTAAATCCAATTCCGAATAATGGGGCGCTCTTGAACATTTCCAGTCCATTGGCCCAGGCCTCTAGCCGGCCGACACCGTCAGCCGGTGAGATCCCACGGCCTCCGGTGAAGTCCAGAGCTAGCATGCCAAAGACGAATACGGCAGCCAGAGCCGCCGACGCGGTTGTTCCTAGTTTTTTCCGGCATGCCATAAGCGTGACAGCAGTCAGGCCAAGCAATCCCCCGCGGGAATGAGTAAGAAAAGTAGTCCATAGGAGCAAGGCAACGGGCAAAAGCACGACCAGGAAGTTGGCAGCCATGCGTCCTCGCCGCCACGCGATAAAGAGAAGCGGAAGAGCAATCAAGAGAATTTGTGCAAGATCATTGGGATCGCTCAGAAAGCCAGCACCGCGTATTCGCGCCAACTGCCCTATTAGGGCGTCCTGCGGAGAATAGACATTCGTCCGCAAGACAAACATTTCTCCTTGAAAGCCTGCGTAATATCCGCAGAGCGCCTCCACGGCAACAATAAGGCAGGATGCGACTGCTGCCAGGGTGGCAATCTTGAGCCTACGAATTGTGTTTACGTTTACGATGATGAAGAAAAAAACGGCAGCACTCGG
This sequence comes from uncultured Acidobacteriota bacterium, assembly GCA_963715795.1. GTDB lineage: Bacteria > Acidobacteriota > Terriglobia > Acidiferrales > UBA7541 > Acidiferrum. The sequence goes on from OY970275.1 coordinate 1,571,228, forward strand.
GAGGAAGATTCGCCAACTATCGAGAACCCCTCCAAGCCATCCGTTAGCCACCTCTGACAAGGAAATTGCACCGATAAACCCGAGCAGCAGGAAAGTCTGTACAGACGATTTCCAATACTTGTAAGTAGCCATGCTGGGTAAAGAAGCTAAAGCTGTAATCCCAGCGAGGTACATTAAGGCGTGATAGCTGGCCCAGGCCTTTCCGAATTGCTCCGGCGAGATAATCGTAACTACGATGTAGAGGATGGTGAGTGCGAATCCCATGATCAGGCGGCAATTTCCATGGACTTGCCTGGTCTTGCTAAACCGAAAGCTAGGCTTATTACTTCGACGCTGGCGGAAACTCAGAGAGGCCAGCTGCGTTAGGAGAGATAGGCGTCACTTGGCGCCACGTCCGACAAGGACAATCTTGATCGTATTCAAGATGATTAGGAGGTCCAGCCCCGCAGACGAATTCTTGATATAATACAAGTCATAACGCAGTTTTTCCTTGGCGTCCTCGACCGAACTTCCATATTTATATAGAATTTGCGCCCACCCTGTAATCCCTGGACGAACCGACTGCCGCAAGTGGTAGTACGGAATCTCTTTATTGAGAACTGCGACAAACTCGGGTCGCTCAGGCCGCGGACCTACGAGGCTCATGTCACCCTTCAACACGTTCCATAACTGCGGAATCTCATCTATGCGGGTCTTGCGAAGGAATCTGCCCACACTTGTGATTCGAGGATCGTCTTCCTGGGCCCAGGTTGGCCCTTTTTCGGCCTCAGCGTCGGAGCGCATGGTGCGAAATTTGTAGCATCGAAAGACCACCCCATCGCGTCCCACCCGATTCTGCCAGTAGAAAACTCGCCCTCGCGAGTTCAGTTTGATTGCCAGAATGATGAATGGAAATAAAGGCAGGCTGAGTAGCAATCCGACGATTGAAACCACCACCGAAGCGAACCGCTTGTACATCAGGAAGAGGCGCGAGGCATGAGAACCTGGCGAGAATAACAGCCAGCTCAACCGAATGGATTCGATCGGCACTTTTCCGGTAATCGACTCATAGACATCATTTCCATCTTGGACCAGCACGCCACGGTTCTTCAGCGATAGCAACAAATCAACTGGCATCTTCCCGCGGCGTTCCTCCATCGCTACAACGATGCGGTCTATTCTGCGAATCTGACGCCCCATGGCAAGTTCTTCGCAAAAGTTGGTTTGCGAGAGGGTGATCGGCATTTCGCCCCGGCCGCGAATGCCACATTGTGCTACGTTTGCGGCCACCTGCGCGCGGCCCGCCACACGAATCCCCAGTTCGGGCCGCGTTTCGATTTCATGCAGGAGAGAGTCAGCCAGCGTCCCCTCGCCCAAAATCATCACGCGTTCGGCTAGTCCTGTCGTGCTATTGATGATGGAAAATAGCTTCCGCCACCCGAGCAGCAACAGCCCAACAAACAGAAAACCGATGTTGAAAATCCCACGGCCCAATTTTACCGGAGGGTAAAGGTAGTAGAGTAAACCCAGTGCTATGTATGCCACGCCCAGCACTTGAATGAGTCGAATAAGCGCTTCGCGCCGATTGCTTACAATCGCGGAGTCATAGAGGTCGAAATAATACATGCAAATCAGAAAAGCGGCCGAAACGAATAGAATTTTCAGATAGCCGTACTGGTATGTAAGCATGAAGCTCGCACCCTCGGGGCCCAGCCGCGCCAGGGCAGATGCCGCGAGAGCTAGCGAGATCAAACAAACTTCTGAAATTCCTAAGAGAAGCGTGCGTTTAGGGATGTAGGCATGCAAGAAACGGATCAAGGAAAGCTCCAAGCAACCTGGGAAATGAAGGAGACGAGTCTCCTTAACAGCGCTAGTGAGAATGCTTTGTTACTGCCCTCCATTGCGCCGGCGTCGAACAATCGCTCCGCCAATCAACAGCACAGAGCCGAATAGCAGCGCTGTGGCCGGCTCGGGAACAGGAGCTGGCCCTGGATCAATGGGGGTCGCCGGGGGATTGAAAGCTTGGAGCGGATCTTGCTTTGGGCAGCCCCAACCCAGCAAGGCTGCCACGAGAGTCAGACCAAGAACCAACCGTCTCGGTCGGATCCTCGACTCCAATTTTGATGCGATCCAGTTGAAAGAAAAAACAAAGAGCCGGATTGTGTTTCTCATGGGCGTACCATCCTTCTATTTGAAGTGATCTAAGATCGAGGCTGAGCCTTGCTTCACGCTCAACTACGAGAAGCGGTTGAGCACCGCCCCATCGGAAAAAAAAACTCTTTGTGCCGGACGCAAAGCAGGAAGTTTGAGTTCACAATCGCATCCTGCCAGGCCAGCCGGTCAATCTGGCAGGAATTCATCCACCTTCGGATAGACACGGTGTGCGAAGTCCACCGCGCGAGCTTGGGCGCTCGCTTCTCCATCAATTGCGGTTGTCCAGATGCGAATCATTGCGCCATCGCTGGCTCTGTGCTGCAACGCGTCGGCAACCAGCCAAAACTTCGCCCAATATTCGCTCGCGACGATCCGTTCATGAGACTGATACCAATACAGAACCATGTCCCGCCGCGTTCCCTGTGCCACCAGGTACTCATTCACAACGACAGGAACTCCGCCCGCATCACCGATCTGCACATACGCCGAGTGGACTGGCTCCCATCCGGAGCCGGGCAGGCAATTCTTGGGAGAGTGAATTCTTTCACCGGAGCGTTGATCTTTGTAATAGCCAATGTAAAGTTCGATGGGAAGACTGCTTCCGACATACACTCGATTGATATAATCGTCCGCACCGATTGCCCGTACGACCTCCTTCTCGAACGGACGATTCTCACCCTGTGAATGTCCGATTACGGAGGGGAATTCGCTCAACGGCCGCTCCTGTCCAGTGACCTCTTTCGGTCTGAAGCTATGCGTCGCGATGATTCCTCCCACGAGAACCACCGCGGCGACGGATACTCGCAGAGTCATCATGGAGACACTCGTTCGAGATTCTGATGCCTCGGGAATCGGCCAAGCACTTTATCCAGAAGGACAATCGAAAGAAAAGCCAGCACGAAGAAACCCAGGCCAAGCGCCAAATGGACCACGCCGGAATCAACGGTTGATCCGAAGAAATAACTGAGTACACCCGTCGCTACGAGACGGAGCCCGTTCATGGCGATCGCAATTGGAATGCTCGCGGCCGCTAAGACGATGCGTTTCGACGTGCTTGGCTCTGCTAAATACCCGTAGGCAACAACAGCGGCCAGCAAAGACAGCAGAGACCGAATTCCGCTGCATGCTTCGACAACATTGAGCGTGCAGTTCGGGAGAATAAGTAGATTTCCCTCTCTGACGGTGTGGATGCCGAGTGCGACCAGGCCGCTCGCCCCCAATCGTGAAGCCCACAACTGAAGAGGGATTGTCAGCTGGTAATAGACAATTGCTGGCAGGGGGATCATAAAAATTAAATAGCTGATTGGAAAAGAAATCGTTTTTAGCACCTGGGAACCAAGTAGGAACAGTACGATTCCAGAGATCAAGATCACCAAAGACAGCCTGGCGATGAATAGCTCCGCGCCGAGCATCCCAAGAACTCGCAGGCCGACAGCCAGTAGCATGATCGCTAGACCGAAATTGTTCGGCCTGAAAGGCAATGCCAGCCAGCGTTCGCGCCCTCTCCATAAAACATAGCCCGCAAACACGGGAACGAAAAATGCGTGACCATAATTTGGATCGTCCCACCACTGCTGCGCCAGTGAACTAAGGACTGACGCATACATGATCAGCACCAAAGCCGATAACGACAGCGCCGCAAACCATTTATCCGCGTTCGCCTTTTCTGCAGAGAGGCTTTCCTCCCGGGTTGCGCCGCCAACTGCCCGCCATGGATTGTCAAGGAATTTGACCGACACAGCATGCTCCTGGGAGGGAGTTCGCACCTGTCTCCTCACAATTAGCCGCGGCATATAATTTGTAATGTGGAACCGCGAGAACGCCATCCGACTCGACTCAGTCAAGCACGCCAAAACAGATGTGTCTTGCCGTGGATTCTGGGAATGCCCCTGCACGGACTACGTAGGCCGTTTTCGTCGCAAAAGTTTACGTGCGCCGCCGGGGAAGTTTTAATTCATTCGGAGGGTAGTCGATCTTACAAACATTTCTAAACTACCCTAGTTTTTTCGGGCGTTTGTCTTCATATTTTCGGGTGCCATAATACTGCCCGTCGTAATCAACCTGATCGAATTCGGAAGCCTCATTGATTACCACGCCAACCAACTTCGGATTGTCGAGAGACTTTAGGCCGTTTTTCAGGGCCTTGAGTGGCGCCACTCCCTCCCGTATCACGAGAAGCGTCCCGTCCACCAATCTTGACCACAGATTGGCATCGATGACCGGCAGCATGGGGGTAGAATCTACGATGACCCAATCGAACCGACGCGCCAACTGGGCAAAACCTTCCGCGAGTTGAGACGAGCGCAGGATATCGGAAGGCCGGTCGGAGGCCTCCCCGGCTGGTAAAAACCAGAGCGCTGTGCCAGTGATTCGGAGCAGATAACGTGCGAGATCCTGATTCCGTCCCGCCCACCAGTCGCTTAAGCCTTGCAAGCCCTTCAATCCGAACATCGACGCTAGCGTCGGTCGGTGCAAATCCCCTTCAATCAACAGCGTCTTAGATCCGGTGTACTTGGCGAGCGTCACCGCCAGATTTGCGGCCACAAACGACTTGCCCTCGCTGATGACGCTACTGGTCACCTGCAAAGAGTTCAGTTGATGTTTGCGTCGTATGCTATCTAACCGCACAGCAAGAGCTCGAAATTTCTCGGCGCCCAGACTGTTGGGAACAGTCCACGCAACTAGTCGAGATGTCAGCGGCGGCTGCACCATAACCGACTGAGTTCTTTCCGTCTCGAAAGTCTTCTCAGCCTCAACGGTTTCTCCCGGCCCGTTCGCCCCCAGCATCGCATTTCTAGAAACTTCCGCCGCTTTCGGCGGATCGGGCACTACCAGGTCGTCAGCGATCAACTCGGCGGGAGCCCACTCCAGCGGAACCGCTTCCACGTGGCTTTGCTTGCTCGTCGCTCTGTTCCAACCTTCAAATAGTTCGCTCATTTGGTTTCCATTCCTGATTTTGAAATGTATTTATTGGAAGCGATTGGCTACTCACCCGTTGTAAAACACGTAAAGGTTGCCCGTGAAGATCAATAAAGCCATCACCACTACAACGCTGCATTCTACATACCGTGCGATGAGGCGAACATGGTCTTCGCGGGGCGTGCTTAAGCGGGGTATGCCGACCAGCATACGAGCAGGAAGAATACCTTCCAAATCTTTCTCCTGCCGGAAGCGCACGTCTGTTAATTCGAGAAGAGTGGCAAGACCCAATCCGAGCCCACCTCCCAGCGCCAAGCCAACAAGACTGATCAGGAAGCGATTTGGGGCCGATGGCTTATCGGGCAGCTTTGGCGGATCGATGATGTTGAACTGTTGGCCCTGCTGCTCCTGTCCCAAGCTCGTCGCGAGTTGCGACTGCGTTTGTTTCTGCAGTAGCGAATTATAGTTAAACTTGGCTTCGTCATAGCCACGAGAGACGACGCTGAGCTCCTGCTCTGTTTCAGGAGTCTGATTCAGCCGGGCTTGGTACATGGCAGTCTGCGACTCAAGATCTTTTGTGTGTTGTTGCTCGTTTTGAATCTCCAATTGATTGGCTTTAAGCTGGCTCTGCAGCTGCATGATTGCTGTGGGTGTGCCGCTCTGCATCCCCTCGGCCGCGGAAAAGTCAGCGGCCTTTCTTGTTTTGCCGCTCTGCTGATGAGAAGCGATTTGTGCGTCGTTCTTCTTTTTCAGTGCCTCGGCTTTGGCGATTTCATCTTTAAGCGCCTCGATGTCTGGATGGCCGTCCGTGTAGCGAGTCCGCAAGTTCTGGAGTTGCAGTCGCAAATCCTGGAGTTCCTTGTCTATCGCTTGCGTTGATAATGCGTTTGAGTCCTCACCCATGCTCGCTTGCGCCGATTGATACTGCTGCAGCAGCGATTCTAGATAAATCTTCTGTTGCTTCGAAGTGTCGAGCGCATGCAGAGTGCTCGCCAACTCCGCTTGCAGGCCTGCCAGGATTTGGACGTTGCTTTGCAACTGCCCCGGCAGGGTCCCAACATGCTGGGCCTTGAACGCCGATACTGCTGCTTCCTGTACTTCCATTTTTTTCTCCGCATCCGCAAGTTCGCTGTCTAGAAAAGCTGTCGTATTCTCAGAAAGCTGCCGCTGCGACCTGACATTTTCCTGGATGAACAGAGATGTAAGATCGCTGTCTACTTCCCGTGCGAGTTCGGGCGTATCTGCGGAATAAAGGATCTTAAAGGTGAAGAACTCTCCGCGGTACCCAGGCGTCCCTACGAGCTCTATCTTGATGTCGTTCCGCATTTGTTCGACTGGATCCTTGGGTTTGAAAAAACCGCTAAACCGGGGCGGCGTTGAGTAAAGTTTAAAGCGATTTATGATCGCTTTCAGGCTCGCGTACCCCAATACCTGTTGCGTTGTGCTCTGCAAAAGATTTTGCAGGTTCACGCTCACGTTCTCCATGACGTACTGGTCGGAAACTTTTTCCTGTTCTGCGGAAATCAGCGCACCGGACGTATATGTGGTCGGCAAAAACCAGCTCACGCCCCACACCGCCAGCCAGACCAAAAACATAGGAAGCAATATCCACCAGCGCCGTCGAATGACTATGGCGAGGTACTCTTCCCAGCTGCGCGGATCCCGCTCCTCAAGTTTGTCAGACATTGTTTGCCTTTCCGTGGACGTGCTGTTTTTTCCGTATGGGACAGAATCTCTGCCCCTCACTTAGGTCCAATTTCTCTTGCAACCGCTCGTGCTCGTGGCCGGCCAAATCGTCGCGCATGATCCCGGGCTGAATGATGTGCATCTGCATGCAGTGCTTCTCGCTCCGGCTATCGGAGAGAGATCGGTCGCAGGCCAAAATTGAAACCGACAGAAAATTCGTGGGCAATGGCGCTGGTTCCACAATTTGGGCTGCTGCAACCCGCGGAATTGAAGGCCTGCAGTTGCGCTTCATAGCTCACAAAAAAGGCTGTTGCAGGGCGAAATTGATAGCCGGCTCGAACGACGGCATACCAGGAGTTGTAATCTTCGCTCGCAAGGTTAGCGCCGGCCGGCGCAAAGCCCCCGTTGCTTGCGTAGCCCAGCGACACCGAACCTTGCCACTTGGCGCTCAGTTTTCGCTGTGCGGTCGCCTGTACTTGGCCCGTCTGCGCCCCAACTAGCACCCCGCTCCCTCCAGTCACGAGGTGATCATAACTGATCAGCAAACTCGTCCGATCCATCTGATAATTCAGTGAACTATCCACCGCCCAGGAAAGCTGATTTGCGTAGCCCGTGAGCGGCCCACGAAGCATTACCACGCTCGGACCTGCGGCGAGATGCCAACTCAGTCTTCCGGTCACATTGTGCGCGTAGCCAATCTCTACCACCTGATTTTCGATTCCTTGGGAAAGATATGGAAACCGGAAGTCATCGAACCGGTAAATTAACGCAACTGTGCTGAGCGGACTAACTGAGTAGTTGTAACCTGTTTGAAAGAGCGTATCGGCGCTGTTGATGTAATACGCACCCAGGAAATCCAGCGTGCCGTAAGAGCCGGACGCGGTCCAAGAAGAACGCGGGCTAACCTTGTATTCTATCTGCGAGACTGCTGTGTTACTCAATCGCGGTACCATAATCGTGGGAATTGTCTGGTTGGGACCAAGGATGGAGCTCAGAAAGCCGCCGGGACCGAACGGCGAGTCACCGTTGAGAAGATCCAACTCTCCGATGCCTCCAAATCCAAACGGCGATTCCGAGAGATAGCTGACATCATCGCCCATCAGTAGCGACCACCGCTGCCATTTGAAGTTGTAAGTGAATTCCAGCTCTTGGACAGCCGAGTTCAGATAGGACGAGAACATTCCGCCGCCCGTATAGTGCACAAGTAGGTCGGAGCGCTCTGACGCGCGGTTCAAATCCAGTGTAGCCAACAGATAGTTGAAATCTGTCGGTTGAGAGAAACCTGACGCGGAAGAACCTGTAGCCAGCTGCGACACTGCGCTGAAACTTGGCAGTAGGAAGTTGCCACCACCCAAATTCGGAGTCATTGTCTGTCCCTGCACGCCGCTCAAAGGCAGATCATCGGGTGTTGTTTGAATTTCTCCGCTCGTGCCCAGAGCTAACGGGCTGGTGCTCCCGGCTGGCAAGGGTGCTGTATAAGGTGCGACCGGTTGTACGCCCGTCTCAGGATTGGCCGGATTGGTTCCTTGAGCCTGGGCTAAGTTCGCACATAAAATTAGCGCCAGAAGCGCCCAACCGTGAATGCGAATAAGTTTCGGCATGCTTTTCCCTATGGCACGACAATCGTATCGCCGGGTTTCAAATGGATATTTTCTTCCATCTTCCGCCCGCGGATCACGTCCTTGTAATTCATTGGAAATATTTTATTCTGTCCGTTTTCGCTGCGCATGATGTAGATCTTCTTTAAGTTGGCGAATGGGGTGAATCCTCCGGCAATCGAAAGAGCCTGCATTGCCGTCATATCCGGCACTAGCGGATAGGCTCCTCCGCGTGTTACTTGCCCTAGAATGTATATCCGCAGGCTGCTCATTTGGGTCACGATCACAGTGACCAGTGGATGCACGATCGTGGCACGTAACCTTTCCTCGATCTCGGAGCTCAGTTGCGTTGGGGTTAGCCCCGCGGCCTGCACGTCGTTCAGCAGTGGCAGCGAAATCTTTCCATCCCTGCGCACCGGCACGGTGCGGGAGATTTCTGGTTCCTTCCAGACGTCGACAGTGAGCACGTCGTCCGGAGCGATCGAGTAGTTAGGATCATCCGTCGCTGCCTTCGGCGGCTGCGAAGTAGCATCTCCTGCGGCCAAGACTTTCGCGCTTTCGCTCTTGATGTCTTTTTGAGCTTGTCCCTCGGCCCCCGCGCAAAGCGAAAACGACACTAGCGATATTGCTGCCGGCACATACCACCATTTTTTCATGGCATCCTCGCTTCCAAATCTCGCTTCTTATCGGAGCCTTGCATCACTATCTGCTTCAATTTGTTCGTCATTTTCTTCCAGCAGATCTGGCTTATTGATTGCCAACTTCGACGCAGCGCTTTCCTCGGCGGCAGCTGATAATTCGCGCAGCCCAAGACAACAGGTGTCATTGCAATGGACGCCGCGAAGAGCGCCAGCACTCTTTGGACACTCGGCCATCCCATTTTCTAAGCTGCCGCGATTTCCTGAGAATCTCGCCTATACCGCAGATCGGCTCCTTCTCCAGTTTTTGAATCTCTTAATCGAGCGGCGTTTACGGCTTCAACTTGGAATGCGGCAACCTCGATGGCTGCTGACGTTCCCAATATCTCCACGGATAGCACAAGCCGTGAGATATTTTTTTTCCTCACCAATATCCCTTCGACCCCTGCCAACGGACCGCACTTAACCCTCACCCAATTTCCGCATTTTAAGAAGGGGTGTGCCTCCACGCGCACGCCGCTTTCCACAACTCGTCGGATCGCTTCTATCTCGAACTCCGGAATAGCGGCTGGTTGGCCTGCACTCGATACGAGGCCATAGATTCCCGGTGTTGTATTGATCTGGAGCCGGCGCTCGATGCCTCCTTTGAGAAACACGTAACAGGGAAACAGAGGCAACGACAGTGCTTTGGTCCGGTCCTTCCATCGGTGGGTCGCAGCGTATAGCGGAAGGAACGTGCTAAAACCCTTGTTGGTGAGAACCTGATCGACCATTTTTTCGTGCTGATGGCGAGTGTACACGGCATACCAAGGAGACTCACAAACTTTGCTTTCAACCGAGACTATTGGCTCTGAAGGCATGAAGCTCCGCCCTGTGACTTACAGTCCAAATTCCTGTAAGCCTCTTATTTCATTTAACTTACGGCCTACTTCACCTGCAAAACCGTGCCATTCGTTAATGCTGGCCGCAATATCCTTGGCAGTTTCGCGTTGCCAAATTCCCTGGGAAATCCGCCCTCGATCCCATTCCTGACGGTCTCCTCAATATTGAATCGCAAAGCCACCGGTTAGCATTCCCCGCTCAGCGGGGCATTGCTCGACTCGAAGAACTTCGCCGGCTACCTCAACCGGTAGACGTCCGATCTCATCGGGAATTCCCTCAAGATCAATTTTGAGTACAACACTCGTACCGACCGGTGGACAGCTAGGCGCAAAAACAAATGCGCCGTGCTCACTGACGTCCCGACTGCGGCCCTCTCCCTGTCGCGACTCCCCGTTTCCGTTCGTCCACCTGAATGTCACCGCTGTTTGCAGCAGGACCCGAAGGGTTCTTCTCGCTGGCCGTACAAGATTCAACTGGCACCCCCGCTACTCTCGAGTTGCACATTAGCTATATCGGTGGAAACGGACAAGAGAAGGAAAGTCATCAAAATATCACCCGCAGCGTCTTGAGACGCTGGCCGCCAACGCTAGGTACAAATGTATCTGTCCGCTTTTATACAGCGAGCCACCCGCATGACACGCAGATCGGAACGCTGGCTAAAGAGGATTATGCTGATTGTTGGCGGGCACGGACAAAGTTCGAGAAAAACAAAATCGCTGAGTGGCGTACGCTTTCGACTCGGCAGAATTGGAGGTTCGACAGAATTACATCTGGCATGATAGTTCACGACCGGTCATACAGGCTTCAGCCTTAACGAAATCCCGTATGAATGACTGTTGAGAATTGCTCGACGCGAATATGTGAATCTCGCTCAGTGGGGCATCCGGTTCAGGCTCGCCTTGCGGAAGCAGTTTGATTCGCACTTGTATTCGATTCATCTTGGTCAGCCATGGAACTCTGCTGCTCATGGCCTTCTCGCCGGTCGAGCGCATAAAGAGCCAGCTCAAGTCGATTCGAAGTTCCTACCTTGTTGAAGATCCTGAACAAATAGTTTCGGACGGTGTGCTCACTGAGTTTCAGTTCTTGGGAAATGTCGCGATTGGTCATACCCTCCGCTACCAAGTGGACTACTCCCTCTTCCCGTTTTGTAAGCAAACCCATTCCTCGCAGAGACATTGCTCTCGCTGGCAGAGCCGGGCCCAGGGCATCGATCACGAAGCGCAATTCCTGGCTGTTAGCCCACACCTGCCCCTTATGGACTGCATGAATGCACTTACATAGCAGTTCAGACGACTGATCCCGGGAGAATATGCCGCTTGCTCCCGCTCGGAATGCTTCCACGACCATTGCAGGTTTATTCGAATCGAGTATTATTATGACGCTGGGCTTGGAGTTTGCCGCTAGAATCTCTCGCGTCACACGGAAACCTGCCGAGTCTTCCTCTTCTAGCCGAGCACCGATGACGGCAACGTCGGCTTCGTTCTTTTCCAGCCCTTCGCGAATTCCGATCGCGTCAGTCGCGTAGCCAACAACCCTGGTCCGATACCTACCCCGGCGCACTGCTGCCGCTATCAATTGACAGCTCAGTTGACTACCGTCAGCGATAAAGACCTTCACCACGCTTCCATGTCCTGGGGATTTCGACAACTTTTTGCTCCTGAGAGTTATGCCCGCGGTTCCGATGTGTCCACCCCGTTCCTGTTTGTCGAGCGACTCACTTCGAAAATCCTGTTGCAAGCGGGCCGCAATGCCGGAACCACAGAGACTCACCTGCATTGTAGACCGGACCTCCTAGTCTTTAAGGTCATGCAGATTCTGCTCACATTCCGGTACTACATTCTTGGTACTTTCGGGGTTGCGCGCTGTTCCCTTTTGGACATCCCCGCCCCCTGTTCCTTTTTGTACCTTTGCAAGGGATTTCGTTACGGAAGAACGGAGATGGCCGGAGAATGCTCGCATCGAGAACGTTTTACTCTTTGAAGGGCAACTCACAAAATTAAAGAACACGAGCAGTGTCGAGAGACAGCTTTTATTTTCAAAGAAGATCTGCGCTGCCTCCTTACAACCGTGCAAAGGGGGCGAGGGCAATGTAGAAATTAAAACCACGACGAGATCTTGCGCCGAATATCACCCAGAGGTGTAACTAACTAAGTCCATTACTCATAGGCCCGCCAACGGCCTTTGCGATGTGACAGGATGACCTCCGGTTTCAGTGTCTATACTCGGGATTGCTCTGGCAGTATTCTTGCGTCTTTCAATTCGGAGTGGTGAGTTTTGTAGTCGTCCGCACCCAGCAGGACCTCAGCTGATCGCAGTCACAGATACGCTTCGCGAATGGGCTCCAGTCCTCGGTTTTCCTGCTCAATCTGGTGAGTGCACTCTGCGATTTGATCATCAATACCTTTGATCTCCAGTGCAAGGCAGAGATCATTAGGGCATTTCTCATAGCTCTTGAACAATATATTTCTTCGATTCTTGAGATCTTGACGTTTTCTCTTCCAAACGCCTGCGCGAGCTGTCATTACTCTTTCCTCGGACCCAGTCTCAACTGTCCCAAAATGACTTGTCTGTTCATTATTGTACACTCTGTTTTTGAGCCGACTTGGCCCGCGACCCTGCAAATCCGTGATTAGGATGAGGATGCCCTCAAACCCGATGCGCCCACGCTGAGACAGAAGCACTACAGAACCCAAAGCCCGGCACGGCTAACATGCTGCTGAAAAATTGTGTCGAAAGGCCGATATCTGCCCTGGTTGCGTCATTTGTTTTGGCTTTGAGGGCTTTTCTGAGGGAATTTGTTGTGTTGCCGGCGTCCCGGGTGTGCGTTTCAGCTCCCTGCGCGGATACTACTACGAACCCAACTCACTGCACTGGAACGGCGACGGCCATCAAGTTTCGCATGCGCACTAGGTTGTACGCGGCGCAGGTGAAGGCAAACATCCAATCTAAGTTCAACGTTCCGCGATGCCGCACCTTGCGGAATAGTGCCATCGTCTTGAGCCAGCCAAAGCTCTCATCGATGCGTTTACTTTTCCTCTAATTGACCAGGTTGCCTAGTGTTGTGGTTCGGCCATCGATGGCGCTGCCGCTTCGCCGCCCCAGGTTCTGCCACATGCACGATCTAGGAAGTGACAGCTGACGTGGGGACGAGCAGCGGACTTTTCGAACGCTATCCAGCGGTGCTGCGTGTTGCGTTGTTGACCCAAATCCATCCGAAGTCTTTTCGGCGTCGGTGCCAATCCGTCCACTCATCGATTTCGGAATTCCGACGATCGAAACTGGGAACGACGGATAAACATTAAGAGTTCCCTTCTGTTCCTCGACGCGCTTTTGAGTTCCTTCATGCGCCAGTAAGTCGTTGAAATTCCGAATCGAGGTGTTCTGCCACGGCAGAGGTCGCGAGTTCGAGTCTCGTCGTCCCCGTCATTTATTCCAGAGGAGTTAGACTAACTTTGGGAAATCGCCGCGACGCGCAAGAAAGCAAACACTAAGCAACACCCGCCCAGGAATCGCACCCGCCAAAACGCACACGACCGTGCGTGGCCCCAGGAGTACGGAAAGGTGGCTTAGGGGCCTGGCGAAAATATGCCTTGACACGTATATGCTCCGTAGAGTATATGAAGTGTATGGAATCGGTGTTCGAAATCATTGCAGAGCCGAACCGCCGCGCGATATTGGGTCTCCTGGTCTCGTCTCAACAATCCGTGGGAGAGATCGAGAGTCGGCTGGGCATGACGCAGCCGACCGTCTCAAAGCACCTGCGCGTACTGCGCGAGGCCGGTTTCGTGGAATCCACGGTGGACGCGCAGCGCCGTCTTTACCGGCTGAAACCTGGACCATTTCAGGAAGTGGATGCGTGGCTGGAGAAGTTCCGCCGGTTCTGGTCGGATCACGTGGATGCTCTGGAACGGCACCTCGACCGCATGGAGCAGGCCGAAGCAACAAAAAGTAAAACCAAGAAAAGAGGTCGCGGCCCAAACCGCGAACATAACAAAGGAGAAGTAAAATGAAAATCAAATTGACTAGCGTATTTGTGGACGACCAAGACAAGGCTCTGCGCTTCTATACGGAAGTGTTGGGCTTTGCCAAGACGGCCGATTTCAGTAACGGCCCATATCGCTGGCTGACGGTCGGCTCGCCCGAGGAGCCGGAAGGCACGCAGCTGCAGCTGGTGCTTAACAACGATCCCGCGGGCAAAGCTTATCAGCAGGCGCTGTTTCAGCAGGACCAGCCCGCGGCTATGTTCTTCACTGACAACGTCAAGGCCGACTACGAGCGGATCAAGGCCCATGGTGGGGAGTTCACGATGCCGCCGACCGCTGTGACGGGCGCAACTATTAGCAAGCTGAAGGACACATGCGGCAACCTCATTCAGATCACGCAGCCGGCACGCTGGTAAACGCGGGGCCCGACACCACGGCGGCCCAGTGAATGCTGGCGGCTGCGGCGGGGATGGCAGTGAACGACAAGGAGAAGACGATGGGCGATCTAGCACCCTACACACCAGGTCCGGCCAGCGGGGCGCAGGTGCAAAAACAGGACGGAGAGAAGTGGATGCTCGTTCTCGTCAGAGAACTGCGCCACCCACCGGAAAAGGTCTGGCGGGCGCTCACCGACCCGGCGCATCTGCGCGAGTGGGCGCCCTTTGACTCAGATGGGAACCTAGACAAGGTGGGTACGGTGAAGCTCACCTGGGTGGGCACGGGGCGACCCTTAGAAACAACCGTAACGCGCGCCGAATCTCCCCGAGTGCTTGAGTACAACGACACGCGCTGGGAACTCGAAGCCGTTGGCACCGGCACGCGCCTCACGCTGTGGGCCAACATCGACCGCCGCTTTATCTCCTGGGGTGCCGCGGGCTGGCACATTGCCTTCGATGTTCTGGATCGCCTTCTCAGCGGAGCTCCCATTGGCCGCCTGTCTGGTGCTGACGCCATGAAATCCAGCGCCTGGCACCGCTTGGTCGCCGAGTACGCAAAGCAGTTCGGTATTGAATCGCCCAATTGGCCGCGTCACGCGGCTGAAAAATCGTGAAGTGAGGAGGATCTCAAGACCATGCAACAACCACGCTCAATCGTGAACCAAGGCACCGTACGTTTAGTTTTTCGTTGGATTCACATCCTGTTTAGCATTCCGATCCTCGGTTATATTTATGACTCGCCGACGGATACTCCAAACTACGCTTGGGGTATTCGGTATGTCATGGTTCCTGTAATCATCCTTTCGGGATTGTGGATGTGGAAAGGCCATGTTCTTCGACGACTTATTCGGAGAGATCGGCCTACCCGCATGAAAACCGGACAAGAATTGGAGGCATAAAGTTCCAATGAATCCATCCGAACGTATCGATCAACTGATCGCAGGGCTCACAGATTGGCGCGCCAAAACGTTGGCCGGCGTCCGCAAGAGCATCCTTGAGGCCGACCCGGAAATCATCGAGGAATGGAAATGGATGGGGAGCCCAGTGTGGTCTCGCGACGGAATGATCGCGGTCGGCAACGCCCACAAAGATAAGGTGAAGCTTACCTTTTCCCACGGGGCGAGCCTTCCGGATCCTGACAAGCTCTTCAACGCGGGGCTTGGAGGCAACGCGTGGCGCGCGATCGATTTGTTCGAGGCCGACAAGATTAATGAGCGTGCTCTAAAAAATCTCGTCCGTGCCGCCGTTGAATACAATCAGATCAAATTGAAGAAGAAAGCCGCTGCGGGGACTCGAGCGAAAGCAGCAAAAAGTAAGAAACGATGAATAGATAGCTTTTTCTCAGCAATTCTTTTCGCGGGACTGCCCGACATTGGTGCTTGACCCTGCTGGATTATCCTCACAGTTTCGAACAAGAGTTCGGACCGGCAAAGATCGCACCCGAGAAGCATGCCAACCGGGGTGCATCGCGACGGAATAATAGGAAGTGAGAAGCATGCCAAGACGAAATCATTGGACCAGCGCCGGCAAGGAAATGGCTGAGAATCCCATGATGACGCGGAGAGAATTAATCAGGATTGGAGGTCTCGGACTGTTCCTTGCGCCCTTGGAGAATGTTTTGAGGCATCGAGGCATACAGCAAGAAAGCGTCAAACCACCAAAAGGCTTTCCCTATCAAGGCACAAACGATCAGCTTCTCGACGAAATGCAACGCACCAGCTTCGATTTTTTCTGGAATGAGGCGAGCGCCAGGACAGGTCAGGTGAAGGATCGCTCGCTGGTCAATGGCAACGATACGCGCACGATGTCGAGCATTGCTGCCACGGGGTTCGGGCTGAGTAGCCTGTGTATTGGGGACTATCGCGGGTACGGAAAGAAGGCGGAGATTGCCGAAAGAGTCCGGAGCACGCTGAGGTTTCTGGCGAGCGACCTGCGGAACGAGCACGGGTTCTTCTATCATTTCATTCACATCGAAACTGGACAGAGATGGGAAAAGTGCGAGATCTCGTCGATCGACACTTCCCTGCTTCTTTGCGGAGTGTTGACTGCCCGGCAACATTTTGCAGACCAGGAAATCAAGGATCTGGCTACCAAGATCTACGAACGCGTGGACTGGCCGTGGATGCTCAATGGCGGCGCGGCTTTCTCGATGGGGTGGAAGCCCGAGACGGGCTTCCTGAAGGGACGGTGGAACCACTATTGTGAACTGATGATGATTTGTTTGCTGGGTATCGGCTCTCCGACCCACCCTGTCTCTCGGGAAAGTTGGAATGCGTGGACCCGGCCGGTGATCGAGTATCAAGGGATTGAATACATCTCGGGCAACGACCCGCTTTTCACGCACCAATACTCGCAAGCTTGGTTTGATTTCCGGAGGAAACGCGACGCTTACGCCAATTACTTCGAGAATTCGATCAAAGCCACGAAGGCACACAAACTGTTCTGCCTTTCGCTGCACGACCGCTTCCCCGACTATAGCGACGACTTGTGGGGAATCACATCATCAGACTCCGCAAAAGGTTACACCGCGTGGGGCGGCCCTCCTCCTCAAGGGCCCATCGACGGGAGCATTGTTCCATGCGCGACGGGAGGATCCCTTGCGTTTCTTTACGACGATTGCATGCGCGTCCTTCGCAACATCCGAGGCCGCTATGGAGAAAATGCTTGGGGAAGGTACGGATTTGTGGATGCGTTCAATCCACTTACTGGCTGGCACGACGAGGATGTATTGGGGATAGACCTGGGCATCACGATGCTCATGGCGGAAAATCACCGCACCAGTTTTGTGTGGGACACATTTATGAAGAATCCCGAGGCGCGATCCGCCATGCAAAAAGCAGGATTTCAGCCCGAATAGGGCAAGGCGACGTCCGGCTACTCGGCAATCTCGATGAGGGCCAGGGATTGAGGCTGCAAAGTGAGAGTGAGCGAGCTGTTTTTGAGAGGCTGCGAATGAGCGGCCGGAAGCGCTGCCGCTTTGCGCAAAGTTTCGATTTGCGGGGCCGTGGGGGACGCCGGACGGCCCATTTTATCCCAGGCGGGGAGGGGCGAGCCGTGCTCCTTGTCGATAGTGGTGATGCGAGCAGATAGCGTCCGGTGAAGACCTGTAAAGCGTAGCGTGAAGGTTCTCGCAGAGCCGGATTCTTCAGGTAGAAATAGATTCCAGACGGCGATGGCGAGCGAACCATCTTTGCGGCGGGTGGCCAGCACAGCGTCAGAATTGACATCGAGCCGCGTAGTGCCGAGTTGATGCAGCATTGCGAAGGCATTGAAAGAAGATTTAGGGATGCGGTCTTCGGCGAGCAGACCGAAACCTCCGTAGAACGGCGTTTTGATCACGCCTTGTTCTTCAAAGACATCTGAAAACGTCCAATAACTCATCATTTGTGTAAGGCCGTCGCATTGGCGAATGGTGTCGGCGAGCCACGGTCCCATGAAGGCGGCATCTGTTACCGCAGGTTCGTTCGCATAGCTGGCGTTGAACTCGCTCCAGATGAGGGGCGTTCGCGGAAAGGGTGACGCGGCAATTTGGTCGTGGACCTTTTTGACGGCGCGGCAAACCATTTGCGTTCGCGGAATATTTTCCTGCGTGCCAAAGACGTCTTTGGCTGAGTCATTGCCATAGACGTGCGTCGACGCAAAATCCACCGGTACATTGTTTTCTTCGCAGTGGGCAAGGAAGCGGTCCACCCAAGCCGCCTGGGCAGTGGCTGGTCCGCCCACCCGTAGATATGGACTTACACGTTTAATGGCACGAGCCGCCTGATCGTAAAGTTCATAGTACGTCTCCTCCTTCGGACTCCCTGCCCAAAAGTCGATGTTGGGCTCATTCCAAACCTCAAAGTACCAATGCGAGACTTCTTCTTCGCCGTACCGCGCCACGAGATGCCGGGCGAATGCTTCGACCAGTTGCCCCCAGTTGTCCCAATCCTTCGGAGGAGACACGATCGGTTTATACCAGAAGGCTTGGAGATCGTTCGGATCGGCGGCAAGTTTCTTGGGCATGAAGCTTAGTTCAACAAATGGCCGGATGTGATTCCGCAGCAGAGCGTCGTAAATTTGATCGACATAAGAGAAGTTGTAAATCGGCCTGCCGTCCTTACCTTCATTGTAGAGACCGACTTCATCGTCAAGTATCGCGTGAAAGCGAATGTACCGAAAACCGGTGATGCGCCTTGTTTCGCGCAGGTCGCTGAGGTAACTCTCGCGGAGCGCCAAAATGGCGCGACCGGAACCGAACATTTGCTCCCAAAAATGGGGAAACGGATGGGATGGGGCGTTGGCATCAACCGTAAACGCTTCGGCCACGCTCTGCGAATGCGACGGTGATTTCGCCAGGAGGCGGCCAGCCTGAAGGGCCCAAACACTTCCGAGCAACGCGAAGACAACAATGCTGCGAAAAGCGGAATGAACACATGAGCGCATTACAAGCCTCCCATGAGGAATTTGGCCGTATGGAACTTGGGAGCTCGGCCGTCAGTCGCTGCGCCCAATGAAAACTGTACGCGCTTTACGCCTGGCTCTCGACTAAAAGCTGAAGCGCGCTCCCAGCGTGATGACGCGGGCGGCCAGAGCACTTGTAATCGTGCCGAAGTTAGAGGCGGCAATGTTGTTCACGATCGAATTCGGATTGAGGTTCAAATTGTTAAATAGGTTGTAGGCGTCGAATCTAAATTCTATCTTGGCGTTCTCGCCGAGCACAGGCATTTTCGGTAGCCCAAAGGCTTTGGCCAGTGTCAGGTCCACGTCCTTATATCCGGGGAGGTTGAGCGAATTGCGGGCCACGTGGGAGTACTGAGGAAGCGCGGTTCCGTATTCGGTGCCGGTATAGGTATTGTTGGTAAAATTTGGGGTCGAGAAATAAGTGCCGCCACCCATCGGAAAGTTCGAGTTTGCGACAGTCTCGAAGGCACTATTGCTCGTGCTGTTGCCCGCTCCGCCGAGGTAGGCAGCGGGGAACACCGACCCGTAGCCGCATTGTCCGCAATAGAGACTTGCGCCGTTCGGAATGTTGAGCATCGGAGTCCAAGGGAATCCAGAATGGATAGTGAAGATGCCGCTAAGCGACCAGCCACCGGCGACCTTTTCCATCCAACTGTTGCTGCCGTGAAAGAAGACTGGCTGCCACACGCCATAGATCTTGAACGCCTTGCCTACGTTATAGTCACACCGCCCGTAATCCTGGCCAGTGTCGAACGGATAAGGCTGCTCTGAATATGGCGCGGAGCTCGTGTCCATGCACTTCGACCACGTAAATTGTGTGTCGGCCTGGAACTGGCTCGAGAATCGATGCTTAAGTTCGGCAAGCATGGCATTGTAATTACCGCGGCCGTTCACGCCCCAGTAGTCGCCCCCGCCAATCTGCGGGTTGAGGGCGTAACCTAGCGTTGCAGGCACGGCAAGCGGGTTCTCGTGGAAGAAAATGTCGCGTGACAAGCTTCCCTCATAGCCCAGTGACGCTACGAAATCATGACCTAGATCGTACTGAGTATCCAACGAGTAGTGATAGACACGCATGGTGGGCAATGTGTTGGGGAAGATGCTGAGATAGGACGAGCCACTTGTGGGGAGCCCATTTGAGCCAAACGTGGTAATCGCGTTCGGGTTCGCTGGAAAGCCGGTGAGATCATGCACGCCCGAGGAAAGGGCATAGACAATGCCACAGTTCGGGAGAGGTTGCGAGCAAGTCGAGGGGTTGGTGTAGTTGAACACCGGAGACACCGCCAGTCCCGGATTTCCTACGATGTTGGACGAAATAGCGATTTCTTCGCCACTGTAGTTCAGGCCGAAACCTCCGCGGACCACCAAACGGTTATTGAACTCATAGCCCATTAGGGATTTCGGACTCCAGGCCAAACCAATCTCGGGTCCGAAATTGTTCTTCTGCGCATTCCAGGAATCGCCTTTCCGAACGGTCAGGCCCGTCAGGTAGTCGGACCCCGCGCCAGGCGTGGCCACAAACATGTTGCCTTCTTTCGAGTATAAAGGACCAAAGTACGACCAGCGGAGGCCCAGAGTTAGCGTCAAGTTCGACCGAACCTTAAAATCATCCTGGACAAAGTAGCCCATGATATTTTCGCGTTGGTCTTGGCGCTCGGTCGTTGGAAATCCCGTAGTAGGATTGAATTGCCGCCCGTTGCCCCCTTCGCTACTCGGCGCATCGTTAAGGAAGTCCCACAAATTAAAGAAGCTGTATATTGGCACGCCGCAACCGGCGCAGTCCTGCAGATAAAAGAGGCGCGTGGCTTCGCCACCAAACTTAATCGTGTGCCGTCCAAGGATCTTCGTGGCCACATCCTTGTAGCTATAAGTCCACTGATCCAGGATGCTGCCGACGTTCGGCCCAAAGGAATTGACCGTAATGCTTCCAATCGTGCCAATACTGTCCGTGGGAAATCCCACCGGAGCCTGTGGGTTAGAGTCGATTTCATTCCATCGCCAGCCTGCGGCGTTCGCGCGTAGTTCGTTCAGGAAGGTCGGCGAGAAGGTATGGTCCCAGATGGCCGAGAACGCGTTGTTGATCTGCGTGTGGTGGAAGATGTCGTAGGCGCGGTCTCCATTGTAGTCGTTTTTCGTTAGAGGAACCCAATACATGGCAAAACCGATGCGGTCTCTGTCGGTGACATTCGCGTCCATGCGGCCATTGTATTGCGTAGCAGTAAATTGGGTCGGGTTGATGGTGTTGTAGTTCGCAATATCGGCCACTGTTCCCAGCGGGCTGCCGGGTGTTCCGCATCCTGTGCCGGCCCCCCCGCAGCCGGGGTTCTGGGCAGCTGTCCAGCCTAGATCCTGCGTGCCCAAGCCTGTCGTAAGAGGCGTACCGATATTGAGCCCCCCTGGAACCGCCGCGCAGTTTGCAGGATGCCCGGGGGCAGCGTGGGCCGCGTCGATGAGACCGGCGTCTTGGCACGTAGAGTTCGGAACGAGTGTTCCGATTACACCATTGCCGGGGAAGGACAGATACTGCGCGGCGATACTTCCCGAAGGCGCCAAAGCGTCGAAAGCCGCGGTGTCATACCAACCGCTGCCTGGCAAGGGAGAGAGAGGTTCGCGAACCGTTTCGTAGTTGAAGAAGAAGAAGATTTTGTTCTTCCAGATCGGGCCGCCGACGCTGCCGCCGAACTGGTCGAACTTATTGGCGTCCTTAGTCACGGGATTACCAGCGCCATTGAATCGCTGGTATGCGTCGAAGCTCGGTTCGTGGTTCGTAAAGAAGAGGCTGCCATGAAAGTCGTTTGTGCCGCTCTTGGAAATAATCTGGATTTGGGCACCGCTGAAGCGGCCATCCTCGGCGTCATAGCTGTTAGAAATGACTTTTACGCTATCGACCGAATCTTCAGACGGCGTGATGACCGTTGCGCCGCCCCAGACTGAGCTGGTGGTGCTGATCCCGTCGATCGAAATGCCGTTGTCCTCCGTTTGTTGACCATTGGCAACGACTTGCGCACCGTTTTCGGTCTTGAAGATGCCGTCGGCGCCCCCAGACTGTCCTCCATTCGTCTGCGAGCCGGGAAGGTTATAGCCGTCAGATCCGCCTCCCCCCTGCGAGCCATCGGCGAAGGAGCCGGGAGCCAACTCTGCCAGTTTGAGAACGTCGCGCCCGAACGAAGGCAGATGTTGAATCTGGTTGCCGGTAACGGTGCCGTTGATTGAGGCCGTTTCCGTGTCCATGAGCGGAGTGGCATTGCCGTTTACCGTGACACTTTGAGTGACCTCCCCGAGCTCAAGCTGGATATTCAAGGCATTCGCTTGTTCCGGGATGAGGCCCACATGTTCGAGAACTTTCTTTTTAAAACCGGTCTTCTGCACGGTGATGGAGTATTGGCTTGGCGGAAGAGCGTTGAAATTGTAGATTCCACTCCCGTTGGTCGTAGAGGTGAGCGTCCGGTTCGTTCCCAGATCCTTTAAAGTGACGGTCGCCCCTGAAACCACATCTCCTTGGGGATCCGTTACAACTCCCTGAATGGATGCGCGGTACTGGGCTTGTGCAGTGCTCAGCAGGAAACTCATGGAAACCAGCAGTAGGATCCCGCGAAGCCCTAACTTGGAGATACTCATGGCAGTGCCTCCCCTCAAAAGAATCGTCGCTGCGGCGTACATACACTACTAAATCGGTTAAGCAGTGTATAGCACTTCTCGGCTGAAGCCTATGAATCCGACCGCCGACACCCTTCGATATGCCCCTGGCCAGGAGGAAGGCTATTTCAGATAATCCCAACCTATCAATCCCCTGGAGCGCCTACTAATTTGTATAACTTTGGTGATACAGGCTGCTGCTCTGTCACGGCAGAAATCGCGAGTTCGAGTCTCGTCGTGCCCCATAGCTTGAGATCCAACGGAGGCACCCGCGGAATCGCGCAATTGCACCCCAGAGGCTATCCAGGCCGCCGCCAAGACGGCGAGTCATGCCAGAGGATGAAGGAAGTTTCTAGCGGGACCAAAGCTCCCGGATGACTGGGAACCAATCGCGGCGTGTAATCGGTCGCGGGACGCGCGGCGGGAATTCTGGCCGTATAGAGGAAGCCGTTGGCGGAGCCGACGAGGCGCTCTCCGCGACTCATAACTTCTCGAACCGGGGTGTCACCGTTCTGGCCATCCGCATACAATTCGACGGTGACGGCTTCGGGGTCGAGATCGTCCAGATAGACTTGAACCTGAAAGAAATATTTCTGTTCTGAATGTTCGAGAGTTGCGGAACCAAAGCGCAATGTTGGCCAGTGCGTTGAAAGTTCGGCCTGCCAATGCAGAAGATTGGCCCCAAGGGCCCCCCCGTTCGCAGCGCGCTCGGCAAAGGCAGCGGAAGCTGGCAGGTAGTGATCCTCGGTGTATTGGCGGACGACACGGTTTGTGGAGAAAGCAGGAGTTAGCCGTGCCATGCTTTCCCGCATCTTAGCGACCCAAGCGAGCGGGATTCCGCGGTCGTCGCGCTCATAGAACTCGGGTACCACCTGGTTTTCGAGGAGCCTGTAAAGATTGTCGGCTTCGGCCGCGTCCCAGGAAGGATCATCGCCATGTTCGCGGCCGTCACCGATGGCCCAGCCGACTTCGGGCGAATACGCTTCCGCCCACCATCCATCGAGTTCCGAAAGATTTAGTCCGCCGTTCACGAGAACCTTCATGCCGCTGGTGCCGCTCGCTTCCCAAGGGCGTCGCGGAGTGTTGACCCAAACATCGATGCCCTGGACCAAGTGTTCCGCCATCAGGACATCGTAATCGCTCAGAAAAACAACTCGAGACCGCACTTCCGGGCGGCGCGAGAACTCGACCCACTGACGGATCATGGATTGTCCGGCGGCATCTTGGGGATGAGCTTTGCCCGCGAGCACCAGTTGCACGGGGCGGTCCCTGTTGGTCAGGATGGCAAGAAGACGTTGTGGATCGTGCAAGAGGAGATTGGGGCGCTTGTACGGCGCAAAACGACGAGCAAATCCCAGAGTCAGAGTGCTGGTGTCAAGGGCCTGCGAGGCCTGCGAAAGCTCCTCGGGAGTTGCGCCTTGGCTTGCGAGTTGCCGAGGGTAATACTTCCGAACGTAGGCAACGAGAGACACGCGGCCACTGGTGCGGAGTTGCCAAAGATCAGAATCGTCGACACAGCGAAGGTCTTTTTCCAGGCTTGCCACCGGTCCATGCCAACGGCCCTTTCCGCAAGACTTTTCCCAAAGATGATCCGCCTCGGAAGAGTCCCAGGTGGGTGCGTGGACACCATTGGTGACATGCTTCACGGGGACCTCAGATTGCGGCCACCGCGGAAAGAGCACCTGAAAAAGTTTGCGGCTCACCTGGCCGTGCAATCGACTTACCCCGTTGACGCCGCCGGCGCCACGGATGGCGAGATAAGCCATATTAAAGGGTTCAGAAGAATCATTCGGATTGCGGCGCCCGAGAGCGAGCAGCTCATCGAGTGAGATGGAAAGTTCGTTTTCAGCGTAACCGCTGAAATATTTTTCCATCAGGTCCGGACCGAAGCGATCAAAGCCGGCATCGACAGGAGTGTGGGTGGTGAAAAGGTTGCCGGCGCGCGTAATGGTGAGAGCCAAATCGAAAGGTTGCTTGTTGTCGGCCATGTGCGACCGCGCTCGCTCGAGAACGGCGAAGGCGGCGTGACCTTCATTCAGGTGACAGACTTGCGGGTGCAGCCCCAGGACTTTCAAAAGCCGCCAGCCTCCAATGCCGAGCAGGTATTCTTGCCTGAGGCGCAATTCCGGACCGCCGCCGTAGAGTTCACTGGTGATGCCGCGGTAGGACGGAATGTTCGCCGGATCGTTGGCATCGAGGAGAAACAATTTGGCGCGGCCAACTTGAACGTGCCAAACGCGTACCCAAAGTTTTGAGCCAGGAAAGTCAACGGCGAGGCGCACCCATTCGCCATCCGGTTTGCGCAAGGGCTGAATCGGCATTTGACTGGGATCATTGAATGGATACAGCGCTTGTTGCTGGCCGTGAGCATCGATTTCCTGCCGAAAATAGCCTTGTTGGTAGAGCAGACCTACGCCAATGACAGGGACGGCGAGATTGCTCGCCGCCTTCAACTGATCGCCAGCGACGTTTCCTAGCCCGCCCGAATAAATGGGCAGGGCCTCGCTCAGCATGAACTCCATGGAGAAATAGGCAACTCCGGTGAGAGCCGAGTGAGGGTGCGTTTTTTGAAACCAGCCCTCAGCTTGCTCCGCGGCTCGCTTCTCCCGGTGGAGATGCGAGACCAAGCATTGATAGTCTGGATCCGAGGTGACACTCTGCAACCGGTCCCGCGAAACGGTTTGCAGAACAACCCACGGATTGTGGGTCAAATCCCAGAGTTCAGGATCCAGGCGTTCCCAAAGTTTGTCCGCGGAATGATTGAAAGACCAGCGCAAATCCAGGGCAAGCTCGGTGAGAGCGTCCGTGATGGAGGCGTCAGTTGTGGAGGCGCCCGAAGGATGATTACCGTATGCCGGACTGTTCATCGCTGAATCCTTTCCGCGGCTCAGTAGCGGGCCGGCCGAATGCTCCAGACAGTGCCTCGCGGCTGCGTTTCGACAATTGTAAACCGGAGGTCTTCGCTCGCGACAACTGGAAACTAAGGGCAGACCAGATTAGCGTGGCACCCAAATAGGATTGTGGGTGAAGAGTCCATTGACGAAGCCCATTTGATAGACAATGAAAAGGCCAAACACGAGGCTGACAACTCCGGAGACGAGGCCCATACCTCGATTGAGACGGCCAAATCGCCTTTCAGAAAACGTAAAAGGGACGGCAATGGCCGCCGTGATCAGCATCATTCCGGCGACCGTGCCGAGCCCGAACACCAAAAGATAGAGAATCGCCCAAGAAGGAATACGAATGGTCGTGAGCACCAGCAACGCAACGGCTGCCGACCCTGCAAGGCCGTGAACGATCCCCACGGCCAAGGGACGAATGGCATGATAGAAACCCAGCCTGCCAAACGTGCGGTCCATCCAGCCAACCGGAGTAGCAGTCTCGTCGTGGCCGTGCTGTTCGGGGCTGTCGCCGTGCGGATGGCTATGAACATAATCACCATGGCTATGAGGATGGGAGTGATGTCCCAAGCGCGAGGGCGTAACGGTTTCCGTAATCCAGCGCATGATGCCGGAAAGATTCAGTATTCCCAGAAGAATCAGCATGAGGCCGACCGATAATTCCATGGAGAGACCAATTCTTGGCGGAATCACGATGCCGAACAGAATGATTGCGGAGCCCACGGCGAGAATCGTGATGGTATGGCCAAGCCCCCAAAGCACTCCGATCAAAGCCGCATGTCGAATGCTGCGCTGGCGGCTGACGATCGTGGTCACGGCGATGACATGGTCCGGATCGGTGGCGTGACGCATGCCGAGGAAGAAACCGAGAACAATGATGGAAACGAGAGTGATCATTTATTTGGAGACCCCTTCAGAGGCGCGGGAACGCGCTCGTATAGCTTCAAGAAAGTGCAAGTATACTTCCATCCCTTCTACGGTCTTAGAGGATAACTTGAAAACCTCCATGCCTGGGCGGACCGCTTGAATGCTTCGTCCGACCGCCGCATCGTCAAATTCGACAGCAGCAGCGAGATCCGATTTGGTGATGATCGCAAAGTCCGCGCTATTGAAAATCGTCGGATATTTCAGCGGCTAGTCCTCTCCCTCTGTAAGCTTTTGCTTTTGCTTTCTCTTCCTACACCTCTCAAGGCAAATAGCACAGCCGTTCCGCCCTCCCATATTTCAATTTAGGTTTACGATTCTCCTTCACACGCAAATCCCTTATAGTTAGTCGCCCCATGTTCGAACAAGTCTTCAAGAACATCGACAACGTCCCCCGCAAGGAGGCCGGTTGCACCACCGAGCTCGACTACACCGAGCAAACCTCCTGGCTCCTTTTCCTTAAATATCTAGAAGCGCTCGAGCAGGAGCGCGCCACCGAAGCCCAGCTCGGCGGTCAGAAATAATTTCCGCTCCTCGACAAGCCCTATCGCTGGGAAACCTGGGCCGCCCCTCGCGTTCCCGGGAACGCCAATCTCCCGATTGGCGTTCCGAAGTCTTCATCCATCGACCACAACAGAGCCCTCTCCGGCGACGACCTCCGCGACTTCGTCAACCTCAAGTTTTTCCCCTACCTCCACGGCTTCAAGCAGCGCGCTTCCGGCCCCAACACTATCGAATACAAAATCGGCGAAATCTTCGGCGAAATCAAAAACAAGATTCAGTCCGGCTACAACCTCCGCGAAATCATCGATCAAATTGACGAGCTTCGTTTCGGTTCGCAAACCGAAAAGCACGAGCTCTCCCACCTCTACGAAGCCAAAATCCGCAACATGGGCAACGCCGGGCGCAACGGCGGCGAATACTACACGCCCGTCCGCTCATTCGCGCCATCATCCAGGTCGTCAAGCCCCGCATCGGCGAGCGCATCTACGACGGGGCTTGCGGCTCCGCCGGCTTCCTCTGCGAATCCTTCGAATACTTGAAGGCCGGGAACGCTAATCTCCAGATTGGCGTCTCTTCTTCCTCCGGTTCAAACGGCGCCAGCCGCCTCTCCACCAAAGACTTCAAAACCCTCCAGGAACGCACCTTCTTCGGCAAAGAAAAGAAGTCCCCAGGGGCGGTGGGGATCGAACTAAAAGCGACGTCGAAAGCACATAAATTACGCACCTTGGTAAAGCGCGCACGCAAGGAAGGAGAACCACCGAGATGCAGTTTGTACTCGCACAGTAAGTCGGGTAGCCCGAAGTCTGCCCCCACTGGACGACTCGATTCTAGCCCCAAATCAGGACCACGAGTCTTCTCTCGCCAATGAACCGTGTGGGCGAGTCCCAATTTGCAACTGGCGTTGGCTCTGTTGACATCCTATCGGGCCGAGAGCGGGCCTTAGCCGGTAGAGGTTGTAGGTAAGACCGAGGAGCAAAGCTTGGCGGATCTGGATGGCCAAGCTGCGACCGGGCGCGCGCGAGGAGAGCTTGCGTTTGACGACCGAGAAGATCGTTTCGATCTTGGCGCGTTGCCGGTAGGGCTTTTTCGGGAAAGCGCGGAACATCTGATTCCGCATGGTGCCTTGGGGAATACCGCGGCGTTTGGCCGGGATGATGCTCCGAGCTCCCAGGCGCTGCCGAATGTATTCGTGGTTGGGTTCCGAGTCGAACTCCGCATCCGCCAACACCAGGCCAATGGGCGCGCCTCGTGCCGCCGCAGCCAGCAATCCCGGCAGGGCGCGCACGTCGGACCCCGGTCCTTGATGTGCCCGTTGCGCCAGCAAAATCTGCTGCTGTAAATCCACCACGATCACCCACTTCAACCAACGGCGTTGCCGCGAACTGTGCTCCGCGTGCTGTTCCATGCGCCGTACAAAGAAGGTGCTGACGGAATTGTAGGAGAGTCCGGTGCCATCAATGGCGGCGGAAACGGGCCGGCGCCGGCGTCCACGCAAGCGACGCACCGTTTCGCTCAGTCCGCGCTCCACGGTGTCGTCGTCCAGTCGCCGCAGAAAACGATACAGTGTGGTGTAGTCCGGCACGGCCTGCAATTGCAGTGCGGCACGCAATTCTTGGTGCTCGCGCAAGCGCGTCTCGGCTTCGCGAAAAGTCCAATCTTCATAGCGCATCAGGCACAGCACCGCCAATAGCTGTGGTTGGGTGAATTGGTGTTTGCTGAAGCGCGTGCGGTAGGGCGGCAAAACCTGCGTGGCCACTTGCAGCGCCACGCGAGCAATCGGCAGGAGACCAACCTCGGCCATCGTCCCTCCTGCCCCATCAGAAAACACCTCCGGCCCCTCCTTGTCGATCCCTCAAAGCATAATCTGTGCCTAGGATGTCAACAGAGCCACTGGCGTTTCAAAGAAGCTCTCTCCAGGCATTTCCACATTCGGATAACCCTCTTAATCTATTCAAATAACAGCACTTACCTCCGCGTCTGCTTGGCTCTCGGATTGCTTTCTCTTGCTTTTGGCGAACGGCAACCCAACAAAGCTGCGAGTGGGACGCGCAGAAAGTGTGCTCATAGACCAAGGAGCAATGAACGGGACACCAGCACAAACCGCGCCCATTCAGAAGCCCATAGTCAAACCGCGGAAGGACGTCGTCCATAATTATACCGCCCGGAGTAGATTACGAATCCTGACAGTATTTGGAACTCGCCCCGAAGCCATCAAACTGGCGCCGCTAATAGCGGAACTGGGACGGCAGCCGCGGATTCTTTCCCAGGTGTGCGTGACCGCACAGCATCGCGAGATGCTGGACCAAGTGCTTGGGCTTTTCGGAATCGTCCCGGATTACGACCTCAACCTCATGCGGAAAGACCAAACCCTGCCAAGCCTGGCAGCGTCGGTTCTTGACGCGCTGGCTCCCATCCTGCAGTCGGAGCGCCCCGATTGGGTCGTGGTGCAGGGCGATACGACCACGGCGGCAATCACAGCGCTTGGAGCTTTCTATCTTCACTCCAAGGTCGCTCACATAGAGGCCGGCTTGCGCAGCCACGACAAATGGCACCCATTTCCGGAAGAAATGAATCGCCGCGTGGCCGGAGTGGTTGCGGACATGCATTTTGCGCCGACGGAAGAGTCGCGGCAGAACCTCCTGCACGAGGGCGTGCCCGAATCTTGCGTGACGGTGACGGGCAACACAATTATCGACGCGCTCCACCAGATCCAAGCCTTGCCATGGGATCCGCTGACTCTGGGTGAAAACACTCGCGTCCTGGAATCGGGCGGCGCCAGACTTGTTCTGGTTACGGCTCATCGCCGGGAAAACTTTGGCGAGCCATTGGTCCAAATTTGCCGGGCGCTCCGCACTTTGGCGGAGCGCTACCCAGACATCCGCATCGTTTTTCCCGTCCACAGAAACCAAAACGTGTGGGAGCCGGTACACCGTCTCCTGGGCGGAATTCCGAACATCTCGCTGCTGCCGCCTTTGGACTATCTCACGTTGGTGCATCTGATGATGCGATCGTACATCGTGATGACGGACTCCGGAGGCATCCAGGAGGAGGCGCCCGCGCTCGGCGTGCCTGCGCTCGTTCTCCGAGATGTTACAGAGCGGCCGGAAGGAGTTGCTTCGGGCAACGTCAAGCTGGTTGGCAGCGACGCTCAGCGAATCGTTTCTGAGACGGCCCGGCTGCTGGACGATCCCGCAGAGCACCTGCGAATGGCGCGCGCCGTTAACCCTTATGGCGACGGCCACGCAGCAGAACGCATCGCCGCCGCGCTGGGGAATTCTTAAGTGTTGCAAGAAGCATTCATCGTCCTAACTGCGTTTGTTGCCGTCAGTTTTCTCTTGAGCGGCATCGACGATTTTTTCATCGACGCCTATTACTGGATCCGGCTGCTTTATCGCGCACTCTTCCTACGCCACACGATCCGGCCAGTCCGGCAACAAGTTCTGTGCGCGGTTCCAGAAAAATGGACTGCGATTTGGATTCCGGCCTGGCACGAGCACGAAGTGATCGGCAAGATGGTCAAACACACCATCGAAAGCATGAACTATCAGAATTTCGACATCTTTGTTGGGACATATCCCAACGACCAGCTCACACAGGACGCAGTCGAGGCAGTGCACGTCCGATTCCCACAAGTGGAAAAAATCGTCTGCCCGAATCCTGGGCCGACCAATAAGGCGGACTGTTTGAACAGGATTTTCCAGGGAATGTTATTGGCAGAACAGAAGACGGGCATTCGCTATGAAATCGTCGTTCTGCACGACTCGGAAGACATCATCCATCCTCTGGAACTCAAGCTCTTTAATTGGCTCATCCCACGGAAGGATATGGTGCAGCTCCCTGTGATTCCCCTGGAAAGGCCGGCGAGCTGCTGGACAGCCGGAACCTACCTCGACGAGTTTGCGGAGAACCACCTCAAAGACCTGCTGGTGCGCGAGCGTCTGGCCAAAGTGATTCCGTCCGCAGGCGTTGGGACCGCCATCAAACGCGAAGTTCTCGACGAGATGGCGGCCACGCGCAAAAATGAGCTCTTCAACACCAATACACTCACAGAAGATTACGAGTTCGGCACCAGCCTCTCTCGCTTTAAACGTACTGGCATTCTGGCTCAGTTCGCGGTAACACGCACCCAGACCATCGTGCGGGGCTGGTGGCGCAAACGCAAAGAGATACGGGTAGTGCGGGAACGCGTCGCCGTTCGAGAGTTCTTTCCGGACCGTTTTCGTCTTGCGGTCCGGCAAAAGTCGCGGTGGGTTCTGGGCATCTCGCTCCAGGGTTGGAAAAATATTGGATGGCCTCCCGGCGGCTGGATCAGATACATGCTGTACCGGGACCGCAAGGCGTTGTATGCCAACCTTGTAAACGCGCTCGGTTACGTCGTAGTTGTCTATTGGCTGGCCGTCGCTGGCATCGATGGTTGGAGCCACAGGCCAAACCTTGCGCCATCGCACTGGGTGCGGGATGTGATCCTGGCGGACACATTCCTCATGGTGCAACGGCTCCTCCAGCGATTTGTGGCGGTGGTAAGAATTTCCGGTTGGTATCAGGGCTTTCTGTCGGTCCCCCGCGTGGTCGTTGGAAACACCATCAATTTTGTTGCAACTATCGTAGCCGCGCAGCAGTTTTTCACCTCCGAACGCTCGGGAATACGTGTGGAATGGCGAAAGACCGCGCACGTCTTTCCTTCCGCAGCGCAACTCTTGGAACATCGGCGGCGTCTCGGTGACCTTCTGCTGGAAAATCGCCTCATAACCCTGGCCCAGCTTCAGAAGGCTTTGCAGGTGCAGCACAAAGATGGGAAGAGGAAACTCGGCCAGGTGCTAAAGGACCTGGGTTACATCTCCGAAGAAGACTTGCTTGCCATGTTGGGGCGCCAATTGGGGGTTCCGTCCGGCAGTATTGACCACCGTACGATCGAGCAGACGTGGATTCGCAGGCTTCCGCGAGATACGGCAGAGACATTGCTGGTACTGCCGCTACATGCCTCGAATGGCGTGCTGGAAGTGGCCTGCGCGAATCCAGCGGCTCCGGGAATCAAGCAGCAACTCCAGAAGTTAATGGGTTGTCCGGTAACCCTGCGGATTGTCGGTGAGACCGATCTTCGACTTGCCATACGCCGTGCATATCTTTCCCAGGAGGGCCCCGGCAGCCCGCTGCTTGGAGAGCTGTTGGTCGAGGCGCGCTCTATTTCGCATCAGGAACTCGAGCGCGCATTGCGGCTCCAGGAAAGCTCCGGAAGAAGACTCGGAGAGATCCTGCAAGACTTGGGGCTGATTTCTCCGGAGACGTTGGCGGAGGCCCTGCGAAAGCAGGAGCTCGCGCAAACACCGAGTAGCCGATAAGGAATAGGACCGCTCGATGGGACATTTCGCGATTCTTCGACCGTCAGGACGATACGGACTCGTTCTCGCCGTTTGTATTGGACTGACCGTTCTTCCGGTGACCCATGCTGGGTCTCAACCTCAACAAAGGGTAGGCGCCTTCTTGGGGGCGGAGGCCGCAGACAGAGCCTACCGTGAAATCGCGGCAAAAAACTACGCCGCCGCGATCAAGGATTTCAGGGAAGCGCTCACGGCGAATCCTTCGAACGCGCGCTGGCGCAAGGACCTGGGATATGCGTGCCTGGCGGCGGGCCTTCCGGAACAGGCCGTGGCGGAATTCACGAGAGTTTATGCGGAACATCCGGAGGACTTTGCAGTGGAATTGCAGCTTGGGTATCTCGCGCAGCAACTAAAGCACTATGAAGACGCCAGGAAATATTTCGGACAAGTGGCGCAAAGCGCCGACTCAAACCTTTCCACACCGGCGCGCAAGGCCCTGGCAGAGCTGCAGGCCACCGAATTAAGCGACCGCAGACAGAAAGGCTACGAACTACTTCTTCAGCACCGAAGCGGCGAAGCGATCACGGTGTTCGAGGCCATTCACCGCGATGATCCCTCGGACATGAAGGTAACTCTGCAGCTCGGCTACCTTTATGCGGCCGCTGGACGGACAGGCGAGGCGAAGGAGATGTTCATAGCAGCGGAAAAGAGCGCTGATCCCAAGGTCGTTGCGCAGGCCAAGGCCGGCCTCGAGCAGATTCGCCTTGAAACGAAGCTCTGGTTCGCGACGATTTATGCGGCGCCTTTCTATCAAACGCGCTTTTCAAATGAGATCAACCCCGTCGCGGCAAAAGTTGGACTCAAGTTGAGCCCGTATTTCGAGCCGTATGTCGGCTTGCGGTTTAGCCGGGATGTGCGTTCGCTTGCAGGAACGCTGCCGCAGATTTTCTCCGACAATTCCGCTGTTATCTCGATCGGTGTGCAAAGCGTGCTTGCGCATACCGGAGTTGTGGTCTACGCCGAGGCGGGAACAGCGATTAATCTCATTGGGGAAAAGCCGTTGGCGGCTTCGGATTATCGTGCCGGCGCGGTGTGGTTCAGATCCTGGGGTACCGGGCTGAATGCGGCCCGGACCGGCGAGCAACCCGTTTCCTTGACCGGCAGCGTGTACGCCGATGGAGGATTCTACAGTCGCTATCAGCACAACGTGATCGCCAACCTGCAGCTTCGTGAGGGCATTAACTTGCCGGGCCCGCGCGTTCTGCCGATACAATTGCTCGCAGGAACGAATATCGTGAAGGATTCCAACGGGAACTTCTATAACAACGTCTTCGAAGTCGGACCTATTTTGCGAATCGCGCCCCTGCGCCGTTTAACGAGCCTCTCTTTCGAAACGCAATATCTCCGCGGATTTTATTTTGTGCACGACCCTGCGAACCCTTACCATCCGCGCTACAACGATTTGCGCCTATTCCTCATCTGGTCCAAAACCTTTTAGTAGATCTTGGATTATTTTTGCGATGTTTCCCCCTCTTTCGCGATGATTATGGCTCCTATGCTGCGGTGCAGAGTGCTCGGGCGGACCAAGCACTTGGCCCATAGCCAGGCGCAGTCTTTTCGCCGGGCGCATTCGCCAGCCGTGTGGCCGCTCCTCAACTCGGCGCGCGGATTTTGACTTTGCTTCTCTCCGGGGTGGCGGGAGCGGCCGTCGCACTACCCATTCTCGCCGAAAGTTCGAGACTACCGTGTCGCTCCTCTTGACAACCAGAAGGAGAAGCGTATTCTCCTCTTGGTAGCCAGGGGGTAGGGAGATTCTATGCCTGAGAAGCCAAGTGACCTCGTTCAAGGCACTTTAGATATGCTCATCCTAAAAACATTGGCGCTGGAGCCCACCCACGGATACGGGATTTCCGTCCGAATCGAGCAGGCGAGCAAAGGTGTTTTTCGCCTGAATGCGGGCTCGTTATTTCTCGCTATTCAACGATTAGAGAGGGATGGGCTAATCGATGGGGAATGGAAGCCAACCGAGAACAACAGGCGCGCGAGGTACTACACACTGACGGCGAAGGGACGAAAGAGACTCAACAACGAAACGCGAGAATGGGGCAGGCAAGTCACGGCAATCGCGAGGATTCTCGAGACTTCTTAAGGTGGAATAATGTCCTTGCTGCGAAATATAACGAGCGGGCTTCGCTCCCTGTTCCGAAAGGAGCAGGTGGATCGGGAGTTGGATGAGGAGTTCGGCGCTTATCTGGAAATGGCTGCCGAAGAGAAGATGAAGCAAGGCATGAGCCGACAAGAAGCGGTTCGTGTCGTCCGCCTAGAGCGGGGAAGCCCTGAGACTGCGAAGGAAATCGTCCGGGCCGGCAGTTGGGAAACTCTCGTTGAGGCTTGTTGGCAGGACCTGCGCTATGGCGTGCGAATGTTGGCGAAGAGCCCAACGTTCTGTGCCGTGGCCGTACTGACGCTTGCTCTTGGGATCGGCGCCAATACGGCCATCTTCAGCTGCATCGAGGCTTGGATCATCAATCCATTGCCTTATCCGCAGTCCGACCGGTTGATGGTGTTCGCTACACACGACAAGAAAAATGGGTGGACCGGCGACCACGTCACTTCCGCTGCGGACTTCTACGATTTTCAGAAGCAGAACACTTCGTTCGAACAAAGTGTAGCTTGGACCGGCGCGAGTCTCAATCTAACTGGCGATGGAAGCCCCGAGTTAGTGGACGGCGGACGAGTGACCTGGAATTTCTTTGACACGTTGGGCGCCAAGCCCATCTTGGGCCGAACCTTCACACCAGATGAGGACCGCTCAGGTTCTCCGCACGTTGTCATACTTAGCGAAGGATTATGGCAAGGCCGGTACAACGGCGACCCGAAAATTATTGGGCGCAACATCACCATTGGGGGCGAAGCTTACACGGTGGTCGGCGTTATGCCTGGAACGTTTCAGTTTCCGTTGATGGGCATTGCGAATTTATGGACCCCCCTGGCGCTTACCGATAAGCAGCGCGCCGACCGCGGCGGCTCCTGGCTTCCCGCATTTGGCCGGCTGAAACCCGGCGTAACGCAAGAACAAGCAGAAGCGGAAGCGGGGGTGTTTTTTTCAGGCCTTGAAAAGCAGTTTCCGCAGACGAATGCCAACCTCACCTGGCTCGTCAACTCCGTGACCAGGGATATCCGCAGGAAAGAGGGCGCGCCCGAACTGATGATTGTCTTCGTGATCGTAGGGCTGATCCTTTTGATCGCCTGCGCGAACGTCGCGAATCTGATGCTGGCTCGCGCGACAAGCCGCACGAGGGAGTTCGCCGTACGTGGAGCCCTTGGCGCCACGGAGGGACGGCTGGCTGGGCAGCTTTTGACGGAATCGGTGCTTCTGTTTTTTCTTGGCGGCGTCGGGGGGACTCTTATCGGCTTTTGGGGGATGAAGCTGATCGAATCGTGGATACCCGGCCGCATTCGGGGATACATGATTAATTACGGACGCGTTGACTTGGATTTCACGACGCTGGCGTTCACGCTAGGAATCGCGTTGCTGTGCGGCCTGATCTTCGGTCTCGCGCCGGCGTTCGAGCATGCAAGGCTCGACGTCAATCGCACCCTTAAGGAGGCCTCCGGCCAGGCTTCGGGCAGTAAGCGCGGCGCCCGTCTGCGTCAGATCTTTGTGGCAGGGGAGATTGCGCTAGCTGTTGTTGTGGTCATCTCTGCCGCGCTGTTGGTGAAGAGCTTCATCATTTCTGTACGGACTGGCCCCGGTTTCAACCCCGCAAACGTCATGACTGCGCAACTTGCGCTGCCCAGGACGAAATACATAAATGACT
Organism: uncultured Acidobacteriota bacterium; assembly: GCA_963715795.1. Lineage (GTDB taxonomy): Bacteria > Acidobacteriota > Terriglobia > Acidiferrales > UBA7541 > Acidiferrum. The sequence goes on from OY970275.1 coordinate 1,607,047, forward strand.
CTCAGAGGAGAAATTTCGGTGAAGAAGTTCTAACTCGGCTCCGTGCGTTGCCGGGAGTAGCTTCGGTGGGCGCAGCCAGCAACATCCCGTTCGGCGGCTTCGGTCAGGGTGTCGTAGTAGAGGCCGTTGGGAGGCCTGCTCAGCCGGGAGAAAGAACCGGAGCAGAATTGTGGGCCGCGTCCCCCGATTATTTTTCGACGATGCAGATTGGGCTAGTCAAAGGCCGCCTTTTTAGTTTTGCGGACTCGCAAGGAAGTTCGCCAGTCGTGATTATCTCGCAAAGCTTCGCGCGGGAATTTTGGCCGAATGAAGACTCCGTTGGACGGCAAATTCGACTTGGCGAGCAACATACCGTCTCCACGATTGTCGGCGTAGTAGGAGACATTATGAGAGATCATCTACGGGAGCGGGGCTCATGGCAAATCTACGTCCCCCTAGCCCAATTTCCTTCCTCAACTCTGGCATTTGTCGTTCGCTCATCCGCTGATCCCACGATGATGGCCACCGCCATCCGCGATGCGATCTGGTCGGTAGACCCCGACCAGCCTATTTCTTTGGCTCCACTCGAAACCCTAATCGCTATTGTGGACGCAGGGTACCGCATGGTGACGAAACTGATGGTTTTCTTCGGCGCGCTGGCCATGTTTCTGGGAACTATCGGAATTTATGGCGCGATGGCGCACTTAGTTTCACAACGAATACACGAGATCGGAATCCGCATGGCACTGGGCGCGAGTTCCGTGCAAGTCATGGGCATGGTCATTGGAAGTGGATTGCGCCTAGCAGCGGCTGGAATCGCGGTGGGCATCCTCGTGGCGTTGGGAGCGACTCGGTCGCTCACGACATTACTGTACCAGGTGGCGCCCAAGGATCCGCTGACGTTCGTCGCGGTGCCGATTCTATTTGTGGCGACTGCCATCGCGGCTTGCTATCTGCCTGCACGTCGAGCCACGCACGTCGATCCTCTCGTGGCCTTGCGATTCGAATGACAACCCGTGTCGCTGCTAAGAAGCCTATTACGGGAATTGCGATCACCGTTCCGAAAGGAGCAGGCCAGCAAAGAACTGAACGAAGAACTCAACGGCTTCCTGGAGATGGCGGCCGAGGAAAAGGTGCAGCGGGGCATGAGCCGCAAGGAGGCGAGTGGGACAGCCCTAACGCTGCAGGACGATTTTGACTTTGTTTTTCTCTTTCTTGTACCCCATCCTTGCGGGTCTGGTTCTCGCAAGGGTGGGTCTTTCGTTTCTCAATTGTTGTCAAAAGCTGCTAAATTGCGCGTTTGTCCCGTCCGCTGAGAAAAATCAGGACCGGGCTTCGGCCCAGACCTACGCGTGCTATGCACGCGTGACCCCACACGAGGCTGCGCGGCCCAGGAGGAGATCGCGTTCGCGCGTGTTTTGCGTTAGGGCGGCGGCGCGCTGGAATTCGGCGCGGGCTTCTTCGTGACGTCCCAGCTTTCGGAGAAGGTCGGCGCGGACGCTTGGCAGCAAATGATAATTCTTCAGCGACGGCTCGCTGAGCAGAGTGTCGATGATGGCGAGGCCCGCTGCCGGGCCTTCGGCCATGGCTACGGCGACGGCGCGATTGAGCTCGACCACCGGAGACGGAGCGACTTGCGCGAGTGCGGCGTAGAGAGCGGCGATGCGCGGCCAGTCGGTTGCGTCCGCCGTGATGGCGCGAGCATGGCAGGCGGCGATGGCGGCTTGCAGTGTGTAGGTGCCGCCCCTGCCGAGGACGCGGCTCAATTCTTCGGCGCGAGCGAGAGCTGCCAGGCCGCGGTGGATGAGGAGTTGATCCCACAGCGCGCGATTCTGCTCGAGCATCAGGATCGGCTCGCCGGTGGCGGGATTAACGCGGGCGCGGCTGCGGCTGGCTTGAATCTCCATCAGCGCGACGAGGCCGTGAACTTCCGGCTCGTCTGGCGCGAGTTCGGCGACGATGCGTCCGAGGCGTAGCGCGTCTTCGCACAGCGCGGGGCGATGCCACTCGTCGCCCGCGGTGGCCGAGTAGCCTTCGTTGAATATCAGGTAGATTACCTGCAGAACGTTGGCGAGGCGTTCAGAAAGTTCGGCGCCCCGCGGGACTTCGAAGGGAACGTGCGCGTCGGCGAGCGTCCGTTTGGCGCGAACGATGCGCTGCGCGATAGCCGGCTCAGGCAGGAGAAACGCGCGCGCGATTTCGTTGGTGGTAAGGCCGCCGATCAGGCGCAACGTGAGCGCGAGTTGCGCATCGGTACCAAGCACCGGATGGCATGACGTGAAAATCAGCCGGAGAAGATCGTCGCCGATGTCGTCGTCGAGCGCTGACGCGTAGTCGGGCACGGATTTTTCCTGTTTCTCTTCGAGTTCGCGGCCGAGTTCGCTGTGCTTGCGATCGAGAAGCGAGCGGCGGCGGACGAGATCGATCGCGCGATGCTTTGCCGCGGCCATGAGCCACGCGCCGGGATTCGACGGGACGCCTTCCCGCGGCCACTGTTCAAGCGCGGCGACGAGCGCGTCGTGCGCGAGATCTTCCGCGGCCCCGACGTCGCGCGTGATGCGCGCCAGGCCGGCGATCAGGCGCGGCGATTCGATGCGCCACACGGCGTCGATCGCGGCGTGCGTGTCGGAGTGCGCGCCTGCGTCAGGATTTGCTGAGTGAGTGTCGGAGGACATCGACACTCATCACACCATTTTTCTACGTGAGCCGCAATCGCACCTTCCGAGGCGCACAGGCGTGCTCCGGCCTGTGCGCCTGTCCGTCCGCGCTACTGCTGGCCCAGCTCAGCGCCGGCGTCGCCGAACTTCTTCTGGATCTCCTTTTGGATCTCGGGATCGAAGTCGGTTATGTCAAACATCCGGCGAACTTCAACCATTTCGTTATCTTTTCCGGGGATACGCGACGCCCATTCGAGCGCCTCTTCGCGCGACTTCACCTGAATGATCCAGTAGCCGCCGACCACTTCCTTCGCTTCGGGAAACGGGCCGTCGGTAACTTTCGATTTGCCGCCTTTGAAGGTGACACGCGCGCTCATCGTCGAGGGCGGGGTCAGCCCGTCGAGCGCGAGCAGCACGCCAGCTTTCCCCAGTTGCTCGTTGTACTTACCCATTACCTCCATGGCTTTGAGGTCGGGTACCGTTCCGGGTTTTGCGTTTTCGTAGTCTTTCGGAAACATGATCATCATGAAACGCATCGTGGTTCTCCTTGAGTGGCGGCTCGAGCAGGCCGCTCCATTTTACATGCGAGCTTCGACGTCGCACGCGGCGAATGTTGCGGGTCGCTGGGCGCGTAGGTCGGCTCTACTGGTGCGTCGAATGGGCGGGACGCGAATCGACACTTTTTTTGACAAATTTTCGCGTACCCAGCCAGTTCCCTGCTCGCAGACGGTGCAATTCCGGCTGTGGTGCAGAAGCAGCTTCGGCCCAGTGACCCGCGAATTACGCCGGGGATTTACGGCCGTGTGGTTGGAAACCAGCAGCGGGATCCGGTTGAGCATCACTCAGCACGCATCGCTCAGTACGGAGTGAATTAGGTCAATTGTTGTTAAGTTCGTTTTGTTGTTAAGAACACTGCGGAATGCAGCAAATATGCAGTGTTTGGTAGGGGCGGTGGGGATCGAACCCACGACCTTCGGCTTAAAAGGGCGTTCTGGCATGTTTCCCGCAACATCCCGCAAATGCTAAGTAGTTCCCTTTTCTTGCATTTGGCTCTGAGAGGTAGTATTCAAGGGATACCCGGGGAAGTAGCGGGTTACTATAGTTCTCACTATAGTTGAGGAGGCTGATTCATGGATGAAGAGCAACTGATTTTTCTAGGTGCAGCCATACTGCTCGCGCCGCTAGGTTCAAACGTGACCCCCGACGCCATTCCGGCTGTCGTGTCCTGCGCGCGTGCATTGCGCCAGGAAGTGAGCGAGCAGGAGCAGCAAAAGAAAGAGAAGTCGGAGCTAGGTTTGATCGAGTACTACAAGCGACTGTCGGAGAGGCAAAGGCCTTGAGGTTAGGCCTTCGGAAACTTTAGCTATTGACTGTCTTATATCTTGGGGTGTAGGTTTCTGAATCAGCGGGACGCCCAAGAGTTGTAGCTCTTGAACGTCCCTGACCAAGAGAGTGCGCTAACACTCCGATGGCTCAGAACATAGTACAACACGACCGGCGTCCCGCCTTACGAGCGTCCTGCTCGCAAGTCTCCTACCTTGGAGTTCGTATGTCACTAATCCCCCGTCACCCGTCCGAATTGTCTTTGGTTGGTTTGCTCACCGCGAAGGACGAGCGCAGAACATTTCGCTTGGAGCCGCATCACGCCGTAATTATTTTGTCGCGCTGCATTCGTAGTCTGAACTTAATCATGGTGAATGATCTGCAAGAACTAGCTGCGCGTCGCGAGACGTGCGCCTTGCTCACTGGCTTGCGCTTGGAAATATCGCGCGAATCTTTGCGTGGTGAGCAGCCATGATTCTTTTCCAAGAAGAGCCAAGCGGGATTTTGTTGCTGGTCGGAATGATGGCGCTTGCCGCGGGCGCAAGCATTCGGGAAATGTTCCGCCACTTTCGGCATCGGCCACGGATACATCGCATCCGCTATTTCCATTGACGTTGTAGCCAAACAGAAAGGAGCGCGTGTACGGGCGCCGGAGCGTTGGGCGAGAAGGCAGGCTCCGGCGTCTCTGTTTGTTTGAGAACGCGGGCATATTCGGACACTCCGGCAATCGTTGCCGCAGTGCGATGGGTATGCTCGCCACCAGCTGATTTCTCTAGCTGCTTCAGTAGGTCGCCGGCTCTGCCACTGCCAGGTTATTCGATTTTTCCAACACCGCTAATCCCTCTGATTGTTCCGCCCCCGCCAGCTTCGCCGATCGTGCCCTTACCATAAATAATCGAGACCGTTCCGACGCCTTGCACGCCGTCAGGCAGAACGCCAATCAGCGAGCCGCTAGGAATCTCTTCTGGATCGGGCAAATACGGCAATGCGATGTAGTTCGTTGCCGCAACGGGTGCGGCCGGATTCCACCAATCGCTCTCGGCAGGCAGAGGACGCGGTACGCCAATTACCTCATCGTCGCGGAACGCCAAGGGCGGAACATACGCGGCAACCGGCGCGACGAAGTTAATCCAGAAGTCAGCATCCATGCACAGCGGCGGAATCTGGATTACATCGTCATCGGTGAAAACTTTCGGAACAGGCCAGCTCGAGGTCGGCGCAATCGCATTCTGCCAATGCACTTCGTCGACGTGCAAGACGGCGGCCGGTTGCGTGATGTCTTCGTTCGCGTTGAAGAGTTGCGGAACAGGGTAAACAAAAACCGGCGCGATTGGATTGTGCCATTCTGAAAAATCGAGCGCAGTCCGAAGTGTCGGCGATTCGAATTGTTCGCTCGCCCACGAATCGAATCGCGCGAAACTCAGCGCGACGGGCCGAACAGGATTCGCCCAAAAGTCCTCGTCAAAATGCGTGATGCTCGGCGGCTTCGGCGCTTCCTCGTTTTGGTGGAAGTAGATAAGGCGCATGGCCGCGCCTCATTCCGGCTCGTTTACTGCACTTACAATTAGCAGGCATGCGCAATTTGGATGTTGGGGCGGGCGGATGTCGCCGCTTCTGAAAGGCTCGCCTAAGTTTACTTCCTCATTTTCGTTTCCGAGGCAAACCGGGCACGGCTCAAGATTCGACACCAGCCATTTTATTTTTTTGACGAGGCCACTCTTGACCCAGGCTGTAAAATTTCCGGCCACTTGCGCCGTGCTTACTTCGGTCCTCGCAATGAGCGCGGCGCGTGCATCGCTAAAAATGCCATTGCCTTCGCCTTCCGCTTCGAGCGCTTGCTGGATAGCTGCTTCGATTTCTGCGATTGGCGTGTCGTGCGTAAACGCATCGGCAACAATCTCGCGGATCTTGTCGCGAGTCGTATTCGAGATTGCCCATTGTGCGTCTGGGTTGGGAACGAGATTCCCTTCGACATCCCGTTTCATGCCGACGAGTTCGGCCGCGCGGTCGAGCGCGTAGCTGTGCGCAATATCGTTGGCACTGGAAATGACCGCGCTGCTCGAAACTTCGAGTTGCAGGATTCCTTGATTGACGCCACTGAGCGCGGCAGATTCGAGAGCGTTCTGGATTTCAAAAGGCAGGGTTTGCCATTCCGCGGCGAGCGCGGCTAAAAGCGCTTCGAAATAGTTCTTCTCATCATCCTCGACCGACTTGTGTAGGATTCTTGCAGCGTCGCGTTGCTTGCGGAAAACTTTCTGAACGGCCTGTTGGACGTGATGGACGCTTTGGCGACTCTCGACGGTCAGTAGCTCTGGGTCAATCTTCGCGTTAAGGCGTTTGTGAAGTTTTTTTTTGAGTCGAGAGATTCTTTGCCGTTTTCAATGCCGACGTTGCGGCCAGTCGAGCGTCCGCCGCCCGCTTCTTGGCTTGCGGGCGTTCCGTTGCGTCCAGCGTTGTGATCTGCCGGCAATCCTGAGCCGGCTGTCGGCGTTACCGGATGCGGATGGACATTTCCCTGCTCATCGGTCATTACGCCTGCCTGCACCGCCGGAATGCCGATAGGGACGAATCCTTGCCCGCCGATAACACCCAAGCGGTCTGCTTCCGGTTCCGGTCTCAATTCTTCGCCGACGCGTTTGCGCGCTTCGTTCGGCGTGAGAATCGCTTTCGAAACAAGCATCGTGAGCGCGGCTGCATTCTTGAGCGGATCCGGCTCGGCGTAAGGATTGATGGAAAGCTCGTAATCCGCCAAGCCCATTTTCCTTTGGATGATGTAGTCGACAACGCCCTTCACCCACAGCACCCACGGCAATGTGCCTTCGACTTCCGCGGCGTCCGATGCGCCTTTGCCTTCGGTGCGAATCATCTTCATCAAGCGCTGCGGGCTTGTGCCGTAGCCGAATGCGATTTCGCGAATATGTTTTTCGTCGTACAAGCCGGCGAGCAACGGCTCTTTTGTAAACTCGATTTGGTCCGCTTTGCCTGGTTCGTTGAAACCCTGAATAATCCGCCATTGGTTGCGCGCCGCGAGATTGCCGGCAAGTTGCGAATTCATCCATTCCATTGCTTCAATGATGCGGTCGGGAGAAGTTCCACGCGGCGCGACTTGGACAACGCCGGGAACGCTCCCCGCCGAATAATAACTTGCTACGAATTCTAGCCGCTTCATGCCAATTTGAATTTCCGGCGCCATTTGTTCCGTCGGGGAATACCCGTACAAACAGGACGAGAGCGAATTTCGTCGCGCGATGTTTCGCGGCCTATACACAAGCTCGTCCGTGGTCAAATTGCACCAAGGCGCGCCCCAAAATAGTTGGCAGTAGGCCGGACTCGGTGGGATTGGCGTATATCCATTTTCATCAACGTATCGCGTGATTTGCTCGCCGGCGACAACGGTCAATTCCGCGATGTCGCCTTTCGTCGTAGCGCGCAGGAGCACGGAGCCGGCATCGATCACCAGCATGTCATCGAGCAGCGGGCGCAGCCATTCCTGCCAGTTGTGCTCGCGGTCGGGATATTCGAAAAATCGGTTTAACAGAATCAGAGTGTCTTTGTTGTCGTGCGCGCGTTGCTGGACGCTTGCCCTTGTTTCACCTGGCCGTGGGCGCATCTGAATCTCCCACGGCGCGCGGGAAACGGTGTCTTTCACGTTTTCCAAACAAATGCGCGCGAGTGGATAGGTCGCAAGCGCTTTCAAATCGGCGGCTGTGTACTCTGAATCGCTTCGCGGCGTAAAGATTAAGTTCTGCCCTTCCCATGTTTGGAACTGACGCGGCTCGGCCTTTGGCGGCCCAAACGGCGCCACGGGTTGCGAAGGACTGCCCCAGTTTTCCGGATCGATACCGGCGATTGTGTTCGGCGGACGCTGATAGAGCGAGCGAATGCCACTTAATAGGCTTGCGACGGGACGGACAACAAGACCGGAGCGTGCGGGCATTATCGTTTCGCCCGCTTTCTGAACGTCAATCTGTTCTGTAGCGTGTGGACGTGAACGCCAACGTCGGCCGCGACAACATACAATTTCTCGCCGTTGCGCAACCGCTGCTCTGCTAACTCAAGGACTTTCTGCGAGAGCTTTCTTTTGCGTCCGACCGGTCCAGGAATGTCACCGATGAGCCTTCGAAGTTTTGCGACCGTGAAGTAGCTCAATCTGTATTTGCGCTCGACATCGAATGGCCGTGCGCCGTTCTTTAACTCGTGCATGACCCTCGCTTTTAGTTCAGGCGACAATCTGCGTCCCTTGCCGAAAATCGTATAGCTGCGCTTCGTTTCCGCCATCAATGAACCTGTTCGTTGCAAGTGGCTCGCGCGAGCCACATTGTTGAGAGCGCTTGACGCAAACTCGCATCGAACGCATCGAGCACGGGAGTCGGGTCGCGCTTGAGGTGAATCTGGGCTGCCAGCACTTCGTCGCGGTTCCGGCCTTGCAGCATAAATTTCTCGGCGGCTTCGTCGACGCACTGACGAACGAGTGCCAGGAAAACTTCCTGCGGCGTCGGCAGGTATTCGCTCGCGTCTTGCTGGCTGTACACCGATTGCAACGGCGGCCAGGTGCTCTTCAGCCGCGCTTTGCCTAGGATTTTTATCTTCCGCCTGCGAACCGTGGCGATAGAGACGCCATACCTTTTCGCGATGCGGCACAAAAAATCTTCACGATTACGGATAGCCTGATCGACGGCGGCCCGCGTTTCTGGCGACAGCGGACGCCGCGCTTTGATCGCCAGTCCTTCTTCGCGCAGGATCTTCTGCACGGCGCGAGCGTTGATTCCCGTCCGTGCCGCAATCGGCGCAGAGCTAAGTCCCTGTTTGCGCAGTTCCAAGATTTGAGCGCGCTGCGAATCGCTCACTGGAGGACGATATTGAAAATCTGGGCAAAGTATTTTTTGCCATTTCCGGATCGTCTCGACGGAACAAGTTAGTCGCGTTGCGATTTCCGTCTGGCTGACACGCTTGCGCGTCCAGGCGATAAGCTGATTTTTCTGTGTCTCAGTTATGCGCTCTTCAAACATTCTTTCGCTCCTGTGGCCGTCTGCGGGCCGTGTTTTCGAACTAGGTCGCGGATGTAGTAGACAGTGCGATCATACTTGGCCGCGACTTCGGTCTCTGACCAGTGCTCGACAGTAACGAGTTGAACGATTTCCTGAAGTTGCTGCCCGGTGAGCCGGGGCTTCGGTCTGCGTTTCAGTCCAAAGCCAGTTTCCTCGGCGCGTTCGGCGAGGATTCGCCGAACGGTGGTCCGGCCAATGCCAAAGCGCACGGCAAGTTGCACGATTGAACATTCTTCTTCGGTCAGAAACAAATCGACGATTTCCGCTTTGACGGCGCGGCTTAGATGGCCGCTGTGTCGAACTCCCTTCGGCTCCTCATCGCGTGGCGGCAGGCATTCCATCCTAAATTCCGCGATTGTACTTTCAACAATTTGCTCGACAAGTTCGTCGAGACTTTTTGTCTCGCTCCTCTCGAACCATTCTCGCAACGTTTGGACAAGTTGCGGGCGGAGTTCTATAGTGAACTTCGTTTGCAACTTCGGCGATTCGATGATCTCCATGCAACTCGTCGCCATCGCTCGGCTCCTTACGCGACGGACGGTAGAGCCCCGCCTTCGTTTGCCCAACCAGGTTCTGTGTCGACTTGGCCAGGTTGGACATAGGCCGGGATCGGAAACGTCAAACTCAAAGAGTTTGCGCCGGTCGGATACGATGCGACGTTTGCGTTCGCGGGCGGCGCCGAAGTGTTGGGTTGCTGATAAGGATTCGGCTGCGTTGGTCCTGGGTTTAGTGGATTGAAAATGCTCATGGAGCCTCCTGAAGTTCACGAGTTATTCGGTGCATCGGTGATTCGGATGGAAGCGGATATAGTTCGTCGCGCTGTTGGTCGGACAGCCCTTCCCACCAAATTCTTATTTCTGTGTCCGTTTTGCAAAGGACTATCGTTTCGAAAGAATCGCGGCGTGAGTCTTCGGCAATCCACAGACTGCGGATCTCGAAACGCTCTTCGTCCGACAATTCAGCCCAAGGTTTCATCGCTAGCTCCAGGTGACGCTCTGGACCACCCAAACTGGGTACCAAATATTGTTCGAAGCGAGAAAAACTCCCGCGCGAAAAAGATTTCTAACAGCTTCGTCGACGCTAGAAAATCCGCTCTGGCCGGACGCTTGGCCTTGGCCGCTGGACGCGCCACTGTCGAGCGCTTGCAAACCGCTGCTAATCGGCACAACAACGGTCGAGTTTGTCAATGTGCCGCTGACGTTCAAAGCGATGGTAACGTTGAGTTGAGTCGGCATGTTTCACCTCAATCGGCCGTGAACAATTTCTCAAAATCTTGCGGGACGTTCAGAGCCACGGGCTTCGTCTTTGGCTCGGGGGCGCCGCGCTCGACGCGGACATACCCAGGCGGCGTTGCGCGCACTTTGGTTTCAACGAGCGCATTGTCTCCGTCGCGTTTGCGCAAACGGTCTTGCGCCGCTTTCTCCGCGTTTTCGTCGGCGGTCTTGGCGCACTCTTCGGCGTAGTCCGCGCATTCGTCGCCAATCGCGGAATGATGCTCTTCGAATTGTTCGAGCAGTTCTGAGAGAGCTTCTGGGTCAAGTTCTGTTACCGCCGTCGCTTTCTTTGCTTTGCCAAAACATTTGCTGACGGCCGCGGCAATCGCGTGATGATGTTTTGCTACTTTTGCCGCGTGCTGTGCAGTCCTGCGAACGTGGTCCATGTCACCCTCCCATTTCGTTAACGCCGATAATTTTCGCGATAGCTTCCTCGACGTACAAAGGCGTCGGCTCACGCTCTTCGACAAGTTCCCACTTGCCGGCTGCGTTTCGCTGCTCGCTCTTTACAAGCTGGCCTTGCTCATAGGTCCAACGCCAATCGTTCTCGACGAACACGCCATCGGCGTGCGGCTTTTCGGCTTTGGCGATTTCCGGAACGCCAGAGGTCTTGGCTAGAAAAGTATCGAAATAATCCGGCGCATCGCTGGCGGCGGCTTTCTCGACGCCGTCCAGGTCGAACATCTCGCCAAATTCAAGTGGTATGCTCATTTCTTGTCCTCGACAATTCTGAGTAAGTTAGCGCGCTCTTGAAGCAGCCGGGCGCGAGTTACGCGCGCATGATCTAGCGCTGCGGATAATCGCAAGCCAACTGATTCGTGCTGGCGCAGCGCGTTCCAGGCGTTGTCAAACCCTTGCGCGGCTACTTGGTATTCAGATTCGATTTCAGACAAACGCTGTTGTGCGGATTGAGGGCTTAATTCAGCGCTGACGGCAGTCTCGGCGAATGGCGACTCTTGCTCGATTTCGGGAGTGAACCACATGGGCGCCAGCGTCGCGCTAAAAAGCACCGTCGTCAACCCCCGTAACGTATCCAGGTTGATACGGCTAAGTTTCTGTACTACGCTTGAGCCACAAGCCGCGTTTTTCCGTTTGCGCGCTTGCCGAGATGGGATTTCTTTCGATATTAAAATCTAAATTGCATTGCTGGCAGTGGTCTGCGTTCGTAATGCGCACGATTAGCGTGCTCTGGCAGCCCGGACATTTTTTCTCGGCCATGCTCACCAACCCCGCCCGAACCTTCCAAAAGACCGGCTGAATTTTGCTTCGAGCGAATTGTTTTGCGCCGCGTACTGTTTGCGACTCATTCCGACAATGACAGGCTGTGGCGGCGCGTCTGGTTCTCCGTCAACGGAATCTTGGCCGCACTGGTTGCAATGCAGGACTGAGCCCAGGTACGTGGTCGCGGCACTCTTGCAGGCCGGACACGCCGGCGCTTTTGCGCCTTGCATCCACGCTCGGAAATTGTCGACTCGCGTCTGGACTGGCTTTGCCGCTACAGGAACCGTCCGCACGATCACCGGCTCCGGCTTGTGAATCAGTTCGCCGAACCTGTCGCGGATTCCCGCGGCAACCTCCGCGAGCATCCGCTTGCCATAATCTAAAACGCCAAACACCAAGCCGCGATTTTGGCGGAATCCGTGGACGGCTAGGGCGAGCGAAAAAACGGTGTCATCGTGTCCAGGTGCTTCGTATTTCGTGGACGTGCCATCGAGGACGTATTCGAAGCTCGATAACTCTTCTTCGTAGACATGGAACTTGCTTCCCGGCGGAATGGTATACTCGCGGTTGTCCGTCGCCAAAATCAGTTCCTCGATTAGCGCTTTGCGGCTTGGCGTCGTGAATACGAACCTTTCGACTTCGATGCCCATAGCTTCCAACTGCTCGCAAATCGCGTCGCCGACGCCCGTCGAATCCGCAATGCACTTCACGCAATGGAACGTGCGATAAAGCAACGCTACTTTGCTTACCTGCAAACTCCAGTCCATTTGCGTGAATCGTTCCATCGCAACCACGTTGCCGTCTTCATCGATGACCGTCGCGGATGTGAAGTCTTGTTTCCGCGCCAGGTCGACACCCAGAAAATAGCGCACACCTTCGGCCGGCGTCTCGCGTTCGGCGCCCACAAAAATCCTGTCTAGGCCGCGGAACAAACTGCAATCACTGTCCGGGATCTTCGCTTCGTAGAGTGCTTCCCAGAGTGGCAGCGGCATCTGGTTTTTGAGTGTCTGGACCAGTTGCGCATCCACCAGGAGAGGATCAGTTGGAAAGCACATGAAGTCTTCCGACGCACGCTCACGCTCTTCCTTGGTCATGCGCTGTACGCGCAGAAGATTCGCCACGCTCCAATTTTTTTGACCAAGCTCCAAATTGAAAAGACAGCGCAGTTTTCCGTTCGTCGCGCTGATGACTGTCAACGCCGCCGCATGAATGGCTCGCGGCATGCGGCTCGATTCATCCAAAACCAAACGGTCGAAGTTGCTGCCAAAGAGAGAATCGGGATTGTCGCCTGACAGAAAATCGATGTAGCCGCCCGACGTGCTGACGATTTGCAGCCGGCCTTCGTTGATTCTCACCTGCCGCGAACGGATGAACGGCTCCAGTAAATTCTTCGTTTCATCGAATGCGCGCTTGCTCCGATAAAACCATGCGCCCACAAATCCGTTGGCTTGGCCTTTCAGCAAGCCTTCGATTAACCAGCAATAACTAGCGGCCGATTTGCCAGTCTTGGTTCCTGTTCCTACCCATAAAATACGTGCGGAATGAGTTACCATCTCTAGCTGTTTCGGCGTGAATGGAAAACTGAATCTCATTTCTCGCCTACTTCCACCGTCTTCGGCCGGCCACCTGAAAATACGACTTCGAAATCACCGCTCGGCGGACGATTGTTCAGAATCAGTTTCTTGTGTGTCGCGTCCAGCAGACCCGCCGTCCTGGCTTCCAATTCGAGTAGCGATTGTCTTTGCCTTACTACTTGCAGCGCTCCGCTCACGTTCTCACCGGCTTCGGCTAAGAGTTGCAGTCTCCACAACTCTCGCTTCAATTCCGCCATTTGCGCTGCTATCCCCTCCTCTTTTGGAACTTGCGGATTCCGCCACGGCAGGCACTTCTTCCGGTGCGCACGCGCCGTCCAAAGATTTAGACCAAACTTCGCCGCTACTGCGCTCGTCGGCTGACCGTGCAGCATCGCCCGATTTATCTCTTTCGCCCGTTCATCCCCGCATATCCTGCAAACCATAAGTCCCACCTATACCAAAAGAAAAAACCATAAGCTAGTCTTATGGGGTAAAAACTGTGCGAGCGGCTAGAAGGAGGATCGAGCGAAGGCACTTCTTAAAAGTAGTGAGATGAATAACTTACAGGCAGGCTGTAACAGTGTATCTTCGTATTCGTTTCGCGTTTCAGAGCGTATAGATCCGCACCATGAAGTCGCCATCCGTAAATGACTGATAGTAGGTAACTTAATTGCCTGAAAGAGCCACTTCAAGGTTGACGGTATTTCGGTTACTTCCGATGTTCTTTGGCTGTTTGGCAGCGCGGCTGCTAAGGACGCGGCAGAGATGATCGCCTTCGGAGCCGAACATCGGCTTACGAAGCCGAGTGCAAACACGCACAATCGCTAGTGTTTATGCGGGTGTCGCGCGATTAGCAGAGTTTTACTATAGTGGAATCTATAGTAAACCAGTCCCGCCGACTCTTCCCGAACCCACTCCAAGCACGCATTCGTCTGCGTTCGTGCGCCTGCGAGCCGCTGGAACGCACTGGCGAGCCATCCTGCGCGAGGTCGGGCGACTGCGGGGAAGCGGTGCGCGAAGAGCGGTCTTTGGGCCGGTGCAAACGAGTGTTTGGGAAAAAGGGGTGACCCCTAGGTTGGGGTCCCCTTTTCCCACGAGTACCGGACGGATGACTCTTTTACTAGGGGTCATCCGGTCATCCGGTCCATTAACGGATGACGGATGACGGGTCATCCGGTCATCCGGTCCGGTCATCCGGTTGTCGCTCATAGGCTATTACGGGCCAGTTTGCGGTACCGCTGCACGGTGTCGAGTTTGACGGTAATGCCAAGGGCAGCGAACCTTTCGACTTGTACCAGCGCGGTCTCGTTCGGGTTGGCAGTCATCCAAGCGCGAACCATGGCCACGCGGTCATCTCTTTCCCGTTGCTTCGACTCATTGGCGGGCGCGGGCTGTTCATCGGCAAGACTGCCCGACTCGCCTGGCGCACGATAGAGTTCGAAGTCGCCAGACTCGTCGATGCATGGCCTACCGCGAATTTGGAACGGTTGGCAGTGGGTGAAGTCTCGCGCCTTGACGCATTCCACGTAAACGATGTTTTGCGGCTCGTCGAGTTGCTTAACGCCCCATACAGTCGTGGCCATGGCGCCGATATCGCCGGTGCCGCGCAAGATGCCTTCCAGTGACATGGTGTTTTCTCTTAGGAAGGACTTTGGAGAATGATGGGCGCAGATCACAGACCTTGCGCCGGCGGCGAGTAGCCCAAAGATATCAGCGGCGAGACCGCGGGCGTTGTCGGACGCCGAATTTTCTTCACCATCGGCGAATCGCGCGGCGGTGTCCAAGACGACGTGAGCATCTTTGACGGCGGCCAGCATACGCGGGTCGTCCAGATCCGGCGCCGGTCCTTTGGAAAGCGTGCGCACAAGCAATCTTCGTTCTCGGATGAATGGCAGCAGTCCCATGCGACGCGCGCGAGACATGAAGGACGACAATCCCACCTCGGGAATCAAGTAGATCACGCGCGTTGCAGTTTGAGTGACCGAGAATACTCGCCATAGTTTTGTGCCTTCACCTACCAGCAGCGCCTTGACGATAGAAAGAGCAATCCAAGTTTTCGCGTGACCGCTGAGCCCGCCAATGAACGTCATGCCATCGTCCTGTAGAAAGCCGGCGATACTGAAGGTGATGTCCGGAACGTTCTCGCACTCTTCCGGAGTATGGAATAGTTCCGCTTCCGCGCTTTCCGGTTTCCACGCCGGCGCCTTTTTGATAAGTTCGACCAGCGCTTCACGCGACAATTTCCATTCGGAAATGTCCTTGCCGGTGCCTTCCGGTAGATGGCAGATAGCAATAGAAGCGGCTTTGCCGGCGAGTGACCGTGCAACTTGTTGCCCGTGTTTGCGGCCGGCCTCGTCGCTGTCGGGAATGATGGTGACGTTTTTGCCGCGCAAGAATTCAGAGTATTCGTCTTTCCACTTGAGCGCGCCGCCAGGGTTGCAAGTTGCGGTTAACTCGAATTCCCAAGCGGTCTGTACGTCTTTCTCGCCTTCCACGACGAGAACATTTTCGGAGCGCAGAACTTCCGGCAAGCGGTACGGCACTTTGCGAACACCGTTTGTATTCCAAGTCCAGCCGCGGCCGTCCGGTTTGCGTTGTTTGAATGTTTTCGGTTCATAGCGGACAACCTGATAAAGCAGCGCTCCGGCTTCATCGGTGTAATCGTAAGTGGCGACAATGCGCGGGCCTTCGTGCAAATCCTCGAACGTCATGCCCATGGCGCCGAGCACGTCTTTCGTTGCGCAGCCGGCCATGCAATTCAAAAGGATTTTGCCGTCCTTCTCGCCGATCGACAGGGAAGGGTTTTTATCCTCGTGCGCGGGACACTTGGCCATGTAACTCGCGCCAACACGCCGGGCTTGAAAGCGTTCTAATACCGCTTCGAAGTTCATGCGTTAGCCCTCGCGCCATGGAAGTTGCGTTTCTGCGACAGCATCAATGCTCGCGTTTTCTCCGCGTGAGACCTCTTGGCCGCGGCGCCTTATCGCAATACTTGACGTGAATCTTCATCCGGTGGAGCGGCAGATCGTCCCGCTTGCACCATGGGCAAAATAGCTTCATGGACGGCGCCGGAAGTGCCGTCTCAGGAAACCGTAGAGTTTCAGGCAGGCGTCGCGATACGCTTTGCGGGCATTTTTGAGCGCACGCGGGCGAAGCGTGTACTCGCACCTGTTCATTAACTCATCGGCGCCGCGCTTTTCCGCCGGATGATCTTCCTTGCGCATGGCGGCTCCTCACACTTCGCGCACAAGCGCAATCACTTCGCTTCTGCGAATCAAGGTGCGGCGTCCAGCCTTGTAGCGTTTCAGTTTTCCAAGGCTCAACCAGTTACAGATGGTTTTGGGTGAAACGAAAATCAGCGCGGCGCCGCCAGGAATATCCACTAAGTCTTCCGGCGGAATCCGCTTCGCAACTTTTCCGGGCGCTTTGGCCGTCATCCCCTGCCTCCTATCGGGCAATTGACATTGCCCTTGACATCCCAGAGAGCCTAACGCAGAATGTCTGTCAGGAGGTGTGAATTCAAGACCATGGATAAGCCACGTAGCCATTTGCACACCCGAAGTTATTTCGGCGAATTTACCGCTGGTCCGCTCGTCGACTGGCTGAATTCGGACGCCAGACGTAAGAAATTCCCTAAAGGCGACGCGATTGAGCGAGCACTCGAACTGAATGCAGGAGTTCCCTTCCAATCAACGCAACACAACGTGGAGTCCTATATCGGACGGCTGGTGGCAAAGTCTAAATTTGCCGTCGCGCCGGTTATCGAAAGCGTTTCCCCTTGCCAGTGGACTGTGAAATGGAGTCCCGTGGGCAGGCTCGATGCGATGCAAGGACTTGCTCTCATCAAACTTCTTCAACTTGCCAGCGATGGCCTTCTGGACAGAGTCCGCAAGTGCGCAAGGAAAGGTTGTGGCCTTTGGTTTTACGCGAAGTTCAATCACATGCGGTTCGACAACTTGGCGTGCCAGCAACAGACCTTCCGGCAGGATCCGGACTATAAACTCAAGCGTGCCGATGACCAGAAGCGCGCGAGGCATGAAGCAGCGCAGAGGCAAAAACGTCAACTAGAAGCTGTGACCAAGAAGGGAGCGAAATAGCATGAGCGTCTACAAACAAGAAGGCAGCAAGTATTTTTGGTATGGCTTCACGTTCAAGGGGCGGCGCGTTCAGAAAAGCACCAAGGTTACAAACCAGCGCGAGGCCGAAAATATCGAGAAGGCAGCCTGGACGCAACTCGCCCGCGGTGAAGTGGCCATTGCTGACAAACCCGAAGCGGAGCGGAAGACGGTCGGCAATCTCCTTGACGCGCTCGTCGAGGATTTCAAGGCGCGCAAGAAAGATAGCGTCAAGAATCTAAACCTCGTCGCGACGGTCAGGAAGGACCTCGGTGACAAATGGGCCGACACGTTGACCACCGCAGGAATCAAGGACTACGTGAGCACGTTGCGGAAGGCGCCTAGAACGAAACAGAAGGGGCGCCGGTCGAAGTCGCTGGCGGATTCCACTATCAAGCATCGTTTACAGATTCTCGCGTCCGCTTTTGAACTAGAGAACTTTGCCCGCGAGGAAGCCAAACTGCCTCTGCTCCTTGTGCCCCGTTTCCCTAAACTTACGCAAGACAATGCCCGCGACGGGTTTCTCAACCGAGCGCCGTTTGATGTGCTCTATTCTCATCTGCCGGCAGACTTGAAAGATTTCGCTTTGTTCGCGTATCTGACAGGTTGGCGGAAGAGTGCTATCGCTAACCTCGAATGGTCAGACGTGCGCGATGGCAACATCTACCTCCGGGGCGTCTATTCGAAGAACAAGAAACCATACTTCGTGCCGATCATCGGCGAGTTGGTACAACTCACCGAACGCCGGGAAGAAGCGGCGATTAAGATGGGCACGACTATAGTGCTCGACTCTCCGGTGTTCCATCGCGATGGCGCACGCATCGATGAGTTCCGAAAGAGCTGGGCGACCGCCTGCGAGAAAGCCGGCTGCGAAGGACTCTTGTTCCACGACTTGCGGCGATCGGCTGCGAGACAACTTATCCGAAGCGGAACGAGCAAGGACGTTGCAAAAATGGTCGGAGGTTGGAAGACGGACTCTATGTTCTCCCGCTACAACGTTACCGGCGAAGAGGACCTCCGCGCCGCCATGGAAGCAGTGACGAAATACAACGAAGCCGAGAGCAAGAAAGTGGTCGCGATGGGGGCAGGTCGATGACCGTATTCACGCCAACCAGACCGACTGTCTTGCATCTCTACAGATACAAGGGGCCTGAGCGCCTCGATTGGCTCGAACCTATTATCCTCCACCATGAAATTTATATTCCCAGCGTGGCCCAGCTGAACGACCCTTTCGATTGCAGGCCAAGAATTGCGCCGATGTCTGAGGAGGAGTTGGTGACCTTTCTCAAAAATGACTACATCAGGCGCAGTCCCATTATCGCGCTCGACCTGTTGGCACAACACGAGCAAAGGATCCGCGACAACATAAAGACTCACGGGCTCGACTGGCACATCCAAGAACTGACGGACTCTCTCTACAAGCAAATCGAAGAGTTTCGCGTGTATTCACTGACCAAACGTTTTGACAACTTTAGCCTCTGGTCGAAGTATGCAAGCGAACACACTGGCTATTGCCTGGAGTTTGCGAATGAAGGCGACCTGTTCCAACACGCATTCGAAGTCCAATACGGCGAGTACGCACCGTTCGACCTCAATGACCAAGAAAACCGTAATGCGATATTCCTAGCATACAAACGGCGGGATTGGAGCAATGAGGAGGAGGTCCGACTAATTCTGCCAAGAAAGAAAGGCACCTCGGTTCGTTTGAATGATCCGCGCTGGTTGACGAAGGTCATTCTCGGAATGAACATGTCGGCTGAGAACGAAGATAAAATTCGTGAATGGGCAAGACAGCGTCAGCCAGAACTCAAGGTAGTGCGCGCGTATTTGGACAAAGTGCGTCAAGAGCTTCGCTTGAAGTGACTCAATCTGAGTCACTATAGTTTTCACTATAGTCGGTTCTTGGCATAAAAAATGGGTTCCGGCGGAAACGCTCGGAACCCTTTGTTTTACTAGCGATTTTGTTGGTAGGGGCGGTGGGGATCGAACCCACGACCTTCGGCTTAAAAGGCCGCTGCTCTACCACTGAGCTACGCCCCTGAGGCGTGAATTCTTCATTGTAGCATGAGCCCTCGCCGGGCCAAGGGCGTCTCTCAAATCTGAAACTTTCCGGGACGGGAGTCTCCGTCCCACGCAACGTTCTCGCCGGCGGTGGCGCGTCTCGCGTTCCGGGAATTCTGGCCATCGAGCGCCTTCTTTGCACCCCCATGTCGCCGGCTTTCCACATGTCGCCGGCAGCTCACATTACGCCAGGACCTCACCTATTTCGCCGGTTGGTCGCGGTCGCCGGTTAGCGCCGCGCGTGCGGTCCGGGGCGCGGCTGGAATCTTGCGGCGTGGGCGGTTCGAGCGTCGCGGCAGCAATCGGGCGGGCTTCGCTTGCGCTTTGCGATGGCGGTGGCCGGCGCGGGCGAAGTTAGGAGAGCGCGGGTGCCTCGGAGCGGGGACGTTTGCGTTTCCATTCGTAATCCTTGCGCAGGCGGGACTGGTGTTTCTTGACCTGCGTTTGCAATTCGCTGAAGGCTTGCTTGCAACTGGCGCGCGCGTTGGCACCCGTGCCCGTGGCGTGAAGCGTGCCGGTGGGCAGGGATAAATTCAGCGAAAAAGAAAGTTCCGCGCGGTGCGGATTTTTGGCAAATACGCCGTGCAACTGGACCAGGTCCGGTTCATAGGATTTCAGGAGACGATTCAGTTTGCCGGAATAGCGCTCAACTTCTTTCTTTTCCTCGAGTTTGTGGACTTCGATGTTTTTGTAGCTGATGGACAGTTTCATGGTTGCACCTGTAGGAGTTCTCGGAGAAGAGGCGGGCGACGCGGAGTTGTTTTTTGCACCGCATCCTAAACACAGCATACCAGCGCGGGCGGCGGGCGGCAATTGTTGGGTGAAAATGCGGGGATGACTCGTTGACAGACGCGGCGGGGGCACTCTACGCTGCCGTCGGTGCTTTTGCAGACGGGAGAATTGCAGAAAGAGCACAGCCAGGAGTGGCTGTGCTACTGGCAGTTGGAGATTAGCTAGCGGATTTACTGCATGACGGCTCGCGCAAAACTCGGTACCGGCGCGGTGATTCGTGTTGGGCCTGCCGGATGGTCTTATCCAGACTGGGCTGGATACGTTTATCCGGCGCGAAAAGGGAAACGGTTTCACGAAGCCACGTACCTCGCGGAATTTTTCGACACGATCGAAATCAACTCGTCGTTCTATAACCCCATCCGGCCCGATCATGCGGCGCAATGGGTCGAGCGGGTTGCAGCAAATCCTCGCTTCGTATTTACGGCGAAGCTGTGGCAGCGGTTCACGCACGATATTCCTCTCGGCGCGGAAAAACCGGCGATCGCCGCGGGCACTGTTGAAGACGAGCGCGCAGTTCGCGCCGGCTTTGACGTTTTGCGCGCGGCAGGAAAACTGAGCGCGGTTTTGCTGCAATTCCCTTTCTCGTTTCACCGCACGCGCGAAACGGAGGCGCATCTCGAAGCGCTTCTGAAACGCTTTGGCGACTATCCGCTGGTGGTCGAAGTGCGGCACGCTTCGTGGCAGACGGCGGAAACGTTCGCGATGCTGAGGGAAGCCGGCGCGGGATTCTGCAACATCGATCAACCCATCATTGGGCGGTCGCTGGAACCATCCTCCGAAGCGACTTCGCCGATCGGGTACGTGCGGCTGCATGGACGGCGGTACGACACGTGGTTCACGGAAGATGCCGCGATTCCTTCGCACGAACGGTACAACTATCTTTATTCGACGGAAGAGCTTGCGCCGTGGGCGAAGCGCGTCGAAAAAGTGGCGGAGCGGTCGCGCGACGTCTTTGTGATCACTAACAACCACTATCAAGGAAAAGGCGTGGTCAACGCGCTGCAACTGATCAGCATATTGAAAGGCGCGAAGGTGAAAGTGCCGGAGCCGCTGCGCGAGAAGTTTCCGGAGTTGGAGGAGATCGCGGATACGCCGCCGGCGGAGCCGAGTTTGTTTCCGTTGGGGAAGAAGTGAATAGAGAGCATTGTCCCTCGACGCGATGGTCGCTGGGGACAGAATCCCCTGGTAGGGCCGAAGAGAGCCCTCGTCGGGATGCTTTTCGGGAGATAAATCGCCGGTGGGGACGTAGAGAGGTCCCTCGTCGCGATGTTTTTGGGGAGATAAATCGCCGGGGGGACGTAGAGAGGTCCCTCGTCGCGATGTTTTTGGGGAGATAAATCGCCGGGGGGACGTAGAGAGGTCCCTCGTCGCGATGTTTTTGGGGAGATAAATCGCCGGTGGGGACGTAGAGAGGTCCCTCGTCGCGATGTTTTTGGGGAGATAAATCGCCGGTGGGGACGTAGAGAGGTCCCTCGTCGCGATGTTTTTGGGGAGATAAATCGCCGGTGGGGACGTAGAGAGGTCCCTCGTCGCGATGCTCCTCGGGACAGACACGCTTCGTCGCGTGTCTGGTTAACGATAATCGACCCCTCCCCCCGGGTTTTTTTGTAAGTGTTGATTCTAAAGGAAAGCGGGTGGCTGTAAGCGGTTTAGAATGAACACTTGCGAGGGGCCGTGGAAGTGTTGATTCTACAGGGGTTGCGGGAGATATTATCGGACGCAGGCTTTTGCGATGGGAAGCAGTTGGCCTTGGGGCAGGTGGATAGGTCTGCAGCTTCGAGAACATGCGGAAGGGTAGCATGGAATTCTATTACTGTCAAGATACAGTACTTGATGCGTATGATTCGAATTGAGACGCGGGAAGTGGAATGGATGGAAGGGGTTGGCGGGAAATTGGGAGTTTGGTGAGACGGTCTGTGGTTGAATAGTTGGGGGGCCGTCCCGTCTTTCCCCAGGCTTCAACTTGGCCGGTAGTGATTGTTCGGACCAGCAAGTTATGAGCTAAAGGTCTTTTCGCGAGGTCAGTGCCGCCTCCGTCGCAATCCCCGGCTTGCCTTTACAGATCGATGTATCGGTAAAAATGGATGAAAGATTTACTGGCAGCGAACCCTCCACAGGGCCAGAAATGAGTTCACCGGTACCTGTGTCGATGACACGGGCTGGATTAAAGTTTAGCTCTGACGGAGCAGATTTGGCGGCTATTCTGAACATAAGTGTCTGGTTCACATTCGTCGGAAAATGAAACTCGGCACCGCTAGCGTTCAACAGTTGTCCCTTAATCGCATCCGTAAACCTGATGCTGAAGTCAACGACACTTGAGCGGCTCGTACTTCCCACTGGCGCTTTAGGGGCCAGGAACGAACCAAAGTCGAACTCGAAGACCTTGCCGGGCGCTATGACAACTCCGGCGAACTGAATCCTAGATGCTGGGTCAAAATTCTCTATTGACCACTCACCCGTCGGCCAACCAAGCGTAATCGCTGGCACGGCCCCGCCCTGAACGCTAGGTGGAACTTCCTGTCCCATTTCATCACTCAAGCCTTTAGCGAAAACGATCGGGGAGTCACCGGCATTCCTGATAGCAGCAGGGATCGTGTACACCGCACCTGGCATAACTGCATTGTCTGCGGATATACCGAATTCGAAGGCAATGATCGAACGTGCCGTCTGCAGCCTTTTGAAATAAGGTGCACTTCGAGGGGCGGATTGTGCGATGGAACGTGGCGACGCTAGGATTCTTATGCTCGCGCTTTGGTAGTTTTGCGATTCGTCATTTTCAGTCTTAACATCTGTTGTCGCGAACCCTCCGCACGTTATCGTCGGGCCGAACTGCTGAAGTTCGTTGTGCGTCGGGTTGTAATAGCAGAATGATGCAGCGTCTTCGTTCGGCTGCGTCGCGATAAGCACAGATTGTCCCGATTCGATACTTGCCCGTACCGCCCGCCGCGGAATGCAGAGCCCCAACACATTTTTTCCGACAGTGTTAGAAAAGGTCGAAGTATGAATTATTTCATCCACAAGGAGTCTTAGAGCCGCCTTTGGAGAAATATCCTTGCTAATGAATTTCCTGAGGTTTCGCTCCAAACGTTGACCGCGTTCTAACAGTAAGGGTTCTCCCACGGCGTGGACCGCTAGGTCCTCGTCGTCACGCAGTGCCTTAAGCAAAACCGTGAAACTCTGGCTCGCTTTGGGCAGCATTTTTCCAGAGTTATCCATCATATTTGTGACGACACAAAGACAAGACCTCAGACCGTTCAAATTCTTTATGTAACCCCAGCCAGCAATCACAAATGTTTGGCGACGAAGATCCAACGGAACGCTCGACAGAGCAACGCCTGCACGCTCAGCCAATAGGCGGCTTGCAACTCCCGGATCGGAGCAACGTTCGGAAGCCAGGGTCTTGGCGATCCATTCGTGAGTAGGAATTCCGTCTATTCGTGCAAGTCCCGTGTACCCAATTCCTGACATATTGCAAAGGCTTACCAACTTGCATGCGTCGTCGTCCATGCGCTGTCCCCGCTTAGGGCCATCGAGGAATGTCAACTGCCGGTCAGCGACAAGTAGTACATAATTTTGTGTAATTGCACTAATAACCTGAGTCATGGTTTGCAATCCATGTACTTAGCTCTCGCCTAACAGTATACTCCATGCCGGCCTAGTGCCATGGCACTACCGGGCAAGTGAAAATGTAAATTGGAAATTGTCCGCGGTTTACTTGAAAGTAGCAGCTCTCCGCTATCTGCACGTTAGGCGACCTGGGCTTGCTGAGTCAACGACGGGTTCATCCGGCGATGCAAGAGTTCCAGTTCCCGATAGCCTTTCACTCGCAGGAATTTCTTTTGTGCCTCCAACGAGCCCGTGGCCGCCCACCGTAGGGCTTGCTCTCCTTCTCGCCGGCGTTTCACGATGCGCGCCACCCGCTCGACCGTGGAGAGGCACGCCTCGATGGGATTGGTCGAAGCCAGGGTCCGGCGCAACAGCCAGCCTACGCCCGGCCGGTGCACCGTCAGCGTTTCCTCCAACCCTTCTTCCAAGCTATGTGCCGCGCTCGGGTTGATGCGCTTCAGTTGCCGGAAAATCTTTTGCAGTTCCGCTTTCGCCGCCGCTTAGTCCGTCATCGCGTAGGCGTTGCGGATTCTGCGGTCGTATTCGCCCTGGGCATTCCTCGGCAGATGCTCGGCGCCGCCTGTGGATCTGGCAGCGCTGCACTTCGGCACCCTGGCCGAACACTCATTCGATTCCGGCGCGCAACGCTTTCGCTCCGTCGATCATTCGAATTGAGGTGCAGGAAGTGGAGTGGATGGAAGGAGTTGGCGGGAAATTGGGAGTTTGGTGAGACGGATTAGGAAGCGTGTAGTGAGTAGCGGCTAGTGAATAGAGGCGAAGGGGGCGGGAGTTCGGTCGGCTGGCGCGGGGCGGGAGAATTGGAGGGTGGGCCGGGACAAGAAAAAAAAAGACCCACCCTTGCGAAGACCAAACCAGCAAGGATGGGGCACCCGCTTACGAGTGTTGAGTCAAACGGAAACACTGCCCCGGCTAGGTTCTGATTGAGTACGGCCTGAAAGATCTGTTCTCTCGGGGAAGTGCTGTTAGATAAGGCTATTAGAAAGTGTTGCGTCGACCGGTTGAGCTGACAGCATTTATCGAGCACTGGCTCTGACACGAACCCCAGCGCGTATTGGCTCGCACGAGACAGCCTGTATTAGACTGGAGACGCGAAGTTATGCTGTAACTTTATGAGTCATGCAAATGTCCGTGAACCCCGCTGGCCCGCGTTCGTAGCGATGTTGGCTGCCGCCGGCGTGTACCTGGCTTTGCCAGAACCCCTTTCGTTGGGGCCGAGCTGGCTTTTGCTGGGAATTGTCGTGCTGTTGTTGATTCCGATCCTGATGACCGATCGCTACGGTCATCACAGGGCAACTCGGATTCTCACCATCACCGCCAATGGCATCATTACTCTCGCCATGATCGCCTCCTTAATACTTTTAGTCAGAGGCATCCCAGAACATCTTGAGACACCGAAGGCCTTGCTGCGTTCGGCGGGTGCACTTTGGATCACCAATATCTTGGTATTCGCACTCTGGTACTGGAAGCTCGATGCAGGCGGTCCGCGGAAGCGCGACCATCTGAACGGCATCTCAGGCAGCTCATTTCTTTTCCCACAAATGTTGAGCCGGGAAGAACACGATTCGTCATGGAAGCCCAATTTTGTGGACTACCTGTTTCTTGCTTTCAATACGAGTACGGCTTTCTCACCGACAGATACGGCGGTTCTGTCACGATTGGCCAAGCTCGGCACGATGGTCCAGTCGCTTATTTCGCTCATGATCGTCGCCTTGCTCGCTGCGCGCGCCGTGAATATTCTCTAAGCAGCCGGCTAACTCCCGGCGAGTCGTGCGGGGTTACCGGACATCGGCATCCACAAGTGCGGTTTGCGGGCAATCCTTCCACCAATGCTATGTGCCTTAGTGTTCGAAGCTGCACAGTCCCAACCTAAAATCGCTGCTAGCGTATAGAGCTCTTCGTTCTTGTCGCGGGTAAACGGCGGAGAGGAGGACCTTGCTGATGACAGTAGGCGTGAAATTGCAAAGCCAGAAAAGTGAATACCGTAAGTTGCGGGATCAACTGCTTGAGGCAGAAATTGCATTGAAAGACCAACGGGAGAGAGTTGCGGCTCTGCGAAGACAACTCCCCATGGGACCTGCGGTAGCAACCGAATACATTTTTCGCGAGGGCCCCGCCGATATCTTCGATGAATCTCCCGGCCAGTTCAAGGATGTTCGGCTGGCCGACTTATTTGCGCCGGGTAAGAATCGACTCATCGTGGATCACTTCATGTGGGGAGCGACCGATATGTCCGCTTGTCCAATGTGCACGATGTGGGCCGATGGATACAATGCAATCGCCCGGCATGTCAGCCAGAAAGCAAATTTTGTATTGGTGGCCAAGGTCGAAATCGGAGAGCTGCGGGAGTGGGCCCGCCGGCGGAAATGGGACAAAATTCGGTTGTTATCGAGTGGCCAGTCTAGCTTCAACGTGGATTTCCACGTTGAACGGGAGGAAGGACAACATCCGGGTGTCAGCGTATTCAGCCGCGAGCCTGATGGCAAAATCCATCATTTTTATACCACCGAAGCCTCGCTGCACCCCGGCCCAAACGGCAACCTAAACCACAGAGGCATAGACCTCTTTACACCGGTGTGGAATCTGTTCGACCTCCTGCCCGAAGGACGCGAGAATTGGTCGCCAAAACTTTCCTATTGATGGATGGCCGTGCGTGTAGGTCCAGCTTACGCACACGTTAGGCGGTAGATTCTAAATATGCACAACGAAGCACGCGCGGTGACGTAGCGTTGGCCTGAAGAAAAGATTAACAAACATGCGGTGTATGCACGGGAAATATGGCCTAAATGACCGCTGCTGTAGTCTCGAGAGGTGAGGCCGTCGCGCTCGCAGTGAACGAGCTTTTTCGTGCGAGGAACTGAGCCTACTGGGAGCTTTTGCCGGACCCCCAATCTGGCGGAGGCTAAGAGTCTGTGCGAGATTCTTGTCAGAATCGAATGGATATTCGTCCAGCGTTAACCAGGCATCAGTGGCTTGCCCTAGACCAACGACCACTCGCCGTCCACCCGCTGGTCGGTGGTGACTCAATTTGGCGAAACAGGTTGGCATCCGATTTCTTGAAACAAACGGCTGATTTTGCTTAGGAGCACCCGCCTACGCTGATGCGCACAGCGTCCTAAATGGAACAGTATTGAAGAAAAAAAAGACAAGATAACGCGGAGGGCCGGAGTTAATAGAGTTGCGCGGAGAAGAGCGGCGAGAGGCGAGTTGCGGAGATGGCGTTGGTGGGAGGAGTGGGCGGGAGGAGTTGGCCGGGGCGTCACCATTGGCCGGGGGCCGAGCGAAGATGATAGCGGCGGAGATAGATGGCGAGGATTGCGGCGCAGACCAGGACGGCGGAGGCGACCACGAGCCATTCGGGTAAGTTGGGGTAGATGACGGCGTCGAGGAGATGGAGGAGGAAGGGGCCGCGGGCGGGTTCGACGCGGGCGCGAAGTTCGAGCCAGTTTTCGGCGACGGTGAGCGGGCAGGGTGGCCAGGGGACTAGCTCGATGACGATGGCGTAGACGAGAGACAGGATGTGTAAGTTGCGGAGGAACGGGCGGCGGCGAGTGAGGGTCCAGCCGAAGAGTACCCAGGCGCACCAGAGCAGGTGAAGGAAGAGGACGGCTTCAGCGAGAATGGCAGCGGAGCGGATGGGGCAGTTACCTCGCTATGGTGGCTGTGGGGGCTTTCCCGGGTAGCGGCGCGTTGCCGGCTATTGCCGCGTTGTGGTCGCTGGCGATTTGTCGCCCCCCCGTTATCCATTATCCGCTGATTTTTTGGCTTGGTAGGAGGCGATTGGAGCATTCGCTGCGGATTTCTTGCTGAAAGTGGTGGAGGATGGTGAGAAGGCGGGTGGGAGCGGCTGTCGCGCAAATTTGGATTGCGGAGAACAGGAATGGACGACAATCTGTTGGATGTGTGCGGGGCAACTGCGATGGAGGCTGGAAGGGAAATAGGTTGACGGCGGACGAGCGGTGGAACTTTTCGGGTTTAGAGACGTAGTATGGGGCAGAGGGCAGAACAATGTTTTGCGATGGTTGCGGGAAACCGTTCACGGAGGGCACGACGTTTTGCAGCGCTTGCGGGAAACAATTGAAGGCGGCGCAAGCGGCTGCGAGTACAACGTGGCCCGGGACAGTGGGCGGGCTACCAGTGCGGAGCGCGGGAGACGGACGGGTCAGGCGAAACATAAATATTTTGGCGGGGCTGTGGGTGGCGGCGGGACTGCTGCGACTACTGGCGTTCGGCGGACTTTTGGTATTTCGGAGAATGTTTTTTTCGTCGGGATGGGACTGGATGGGAACGGGAGGATGGCCGCTTGGCGGAGCGATGGGGCTCAAGCCGTTTTTGATAGGAGGATTGCTGGCGGGAGGAGCATTTCTTGCGGTGCTGGCAGTGGCGTATTTGATGCTGGCGTGGGGCTTGCTGGAACGGCAACCGTGGGCACGGATCCTGGGGATCGTGCTGGGGTTTCTGGTGCTGCTGCGAATTCCGTTTGGAACGGCGCTGGGAATTTATACCTTATGGGTGCTGCTGCCGGAAAGCTCCGGGCGCGAGTATGACACGATAGCCGGAGCGAGCGCGCGGCCGTGAAGCAGCAAAGCAAGACTCAGCGATGGGGAGTGGGAGGAGCCGTAGTGCGAGCGACCGCCTGCGGCGCCTGCTCCTCGGAAGCCGAGGTGACAAAGATTTCGTCCTTATTGTAAGTGCGGTGATAGGTGAGCTTGGCTTGATGGCCTTCCATGTCGCGTACTGAGGCGGGATCCGAGATTTTCCAGACATGGTGGTCTTTAGCGCAGGTGAAGCTTTGGCCGTCCTCGCTGATGGTTCCCGCGCAGCTCACAATTTTTTTCGATTCGCCGTCCTGGGCGAGGAGAGGCACTACGCCGAAAAGGAATACACCGACAGAAAAGACCATTCGCTTGTTCATGGTTACGCTCCAATAAATCAGATTTCTCCCGGGCCGACAACCTTTAGCTCTGGGAACCTCCCAGAATCCGAAACAGGGCAATGCGACTGGGTGGAGTATGCGGTCCCCTGAGAGAGAAAGGCAAATGCAACTTTTGAATCGAGAAGATTCGGGTTTTGCGAAAGGCGACGGGGCGCGGGAGGCGGGAACGTATGTGGAGAAAGAGGAGAAGAGATTCGGGGCGCGAGGTGCGTGAATTGAGCGGAGATAGAAAGGAAATGCGGCGGGATTATTTCTTGAAGAGATCCTCGAAGGCCTGGCGGGCGTCGTTGGTGCGCGGCGGGGGAGCGGCGGCGGCGACTTGAGCGGGCTGGGCGTAGGAAGTCGGGGCGGTGTCTTTCTCGATGGTCATGCGGAATTCGTAAAATTTGCAATTATTTTTTGTGTCTTTGGGAGTGATGCGCTCGGGGATGGGCTGGGTACATTCGAACTGTGCGCCGGAATCGAAGAAGCGGCATTGCTTGCAACTGTGAAGTTCGAATTGACACTTGGGACACTGGCCGCTGGGGTCGAAGCCGGCGGTGAGGACGGCGCCGCAGTTGGCGCAACGGCCGCGGGTGACCGTGCCGACCATGCGCGGAGTGCGCGGACCGAACTGATCGGCGCGTGGGCCGCCCTGGGGCGGCTTGCGATCATGCCCCTTTTCTCTTTTTTCACCCTTTTCCGCGTCCCGATAACCACGGTGACCATACTTTCGATCCACAAACGCCTCCGTCCGGGCACAATGCCGGACAACAACCACAACTACCTAAACTGCCGCGCAAATGCGCACTCAAAGCGTGTTAGGTATCCAATCGGATTTTTACACTCGGCCCACAGCGCAATCGTTACCCAGAGGTTCAGAACAGGATTGGCTACGTCCAAGCAGGAGATGGGACAACTATGTTTTTAGTCCTCTGGGAGTACGATGTCAAGCCGGGAAGCGAAGAACAGTATGAAAGGGTATACGGGCCTGACGGAGACTGGGCCCGGCTGTTCCGGCGTGACGCTGCTTACCAGCGAACTCTCCTCCTGCGCGATGCCCTTCGTGACAGAACTTATTTAACGTGCGATTTCTGGGAAACTCGCGCTGCGTACAAAGCGTTCCGGCTTGCGAACTCGGATGCCTACCTGGCGCTTGATAAAAGCTGCGAGGCGCTCACCGTTTCGGAGCGCGAGATCGGCGTTTTTGAGGATCTGGCCGATAACGAGTGAGACGCCAAGGCGCCTGCCAGTACTTATCGTTGCAAACCGTTCGTGCGGCAATGTAGTGCCCGTTCAATTTTTGGCCCACAAGCCTGCCAAGCCATCAGGCTTTAGATCGTGCTGAAGAAAATGCTTGGGCTCGCCTGCCGCGCGAAGAACAGCTTCCGCGGCGAGATAGCCGCTGCGAACCGCGCCTTCCATGGTGGCGGGCCAGCCCGTGGCGGTCCAATCCCCGGCGAGGAATAAACCCGCTATGCTTGTCTGTTGCATTGGACGCCAACGGTCGACGCCAGGTTGCGGGGAAAATGTAGCGGCGGCTTCCTTGATGACCGTTGCCTTGAGGAGATTGGCTTCGCGGGCGGCGGGAAGCGCGTGGCGGACTTCGGCAAGGCAGAGATCGATGATTTCCTGGCGGGGCTTTTGTAGGAGATCGTAAGAGGCGCTGATAACGAGCTGAAGATACTGGCCGTTGGCTTTGACGGAGGGGGACGCGGGGGAGGCGCCGTTGGAGCCGGCGTAGAGGGCGGACTTGTTGAAGATCCATTGCGTGGTGGTGTCGAGCAAGCTGAGGAAAGGCTCAGTCATGACTTGGCGATCAAACCAGAAATGCACGCCGGTGATGGGAGCTACGGTGATTTTGTCGAGATTGCCGAGGGCTGTGTCGCTCTGCTTGAGGCTTTCGGGGAGTAGATCGGAAAGGACGAGATGCGGGAGGGCGAGAACGTAGGCGTCGGCGGATTCTTCGCGGGCCTCGTCGAAGAGGACGGCGACGAGCTTGCCATTTTCGATGCGCAGGCCGCGGAGGGGAGAACGAAAGACCACTTCCCCGCCCTTTTGTTCCATTGCGGCGCGGCAGCCGTCGTAGAGATCGCCGAGAGCGACGGAGGGAACACCCATACGGTAGCCATTTTTGTTGGAGAGGACGGCTTTCCAGAAAACGTCGATGCCATAGCGCGCGTCGATGCGGTCGAGCTCTTCGGAGAGAGCGCTGACGAGGACGACGCGCCAGAAGCGGCTGATGGCGGCGGGAGTTTGCTTGCGGCGTTGCAGCCATTCGAGCATGGAGATGCGGGCGGCGCCATTGAGATCGGGCGGATGGCCACCGCTTTGCAAGATGGAATAAAAGGCGCGGGCGATACAGAGTTTGTCTTTGAGGGCGAGAGGAGAAAAGAAGAGGAAGGAGCCGGCCATGTGGAAAGGCGCGGGAAGAAAGCCGGCGTGCATTTCGCCGCGGCGGCCCTGGGGGTCTTGAAGGATGAGACGGTCGAAGAATTTGATTTTGTTTCCGGCGCCAACGCGGCGATAGAAGTCCTCGAGGTTGGTACAGCAGCCGAAAGTGACGTGCTGGCAATTGTCGACGTGCTCGCCATCGGGCAAGACGTAGGAGGCCGCGCGTCCGCCGAGGAACGGACGCTGCTCAAAAAGACGGACGCGCCAGCCCGCTTCAGCCAGCGCGACGCTGGCGGACAGGCCCGCCAGCCCGCCGCCGATCACGATCACGTTTTTCAAGGCTATTCTCTTCCGAGAGGCGGCCGAAGCGCGCCTTTGCGATGAACAGCATTTTTTCCGCTTTGGAAAGGCGGACACGTTCGCCGAAAACAGCGAAATCGAGAGATTCGATGCGAGCCAGCAGCGCGCTGTAGGTGTGCACGAGAAGCCAGAGAGCGCCGCGGCTTTCCGGATCGATCAGGCTAAAAAGTTTGGAGCCTTCTTCATAGCATTGCCAGGCGCGGTCGGCTTCGAAGCGAAGAAGCTCGCGGATGCCGAGGGTGGTTTCGCTTTTGCCGAAGTCTTGCGAGGAGACGCCGTAGCGGGCGAGGTCTTCTTCAGGGAGATAAACACGGCCGGCGGCGTAGTCTTCGTGGACGTCGCGAATGATGTTGGTGAGTTGAAAAGCGAGGCCGAGCTTTTCGGCGAGATCGAGAGCGCGGGGATCTTGAAAACCAAACACGTGAGTGCAAGTGAGGCCGACGGTTCCGGCGACGCGGTAGCAGTATTCTCGAAGGCGATCGAAAGTCGGGTAAGCGCGTAGAGTCAAGTCCATTTCGGCGCCGCTGATTAGATCGTGGAGGTAGCGAGCGGGCATTTTGTAACGCTGCATGGTGTCGACGAGGGCGGGCAGAACGTCGGAAGCGCCGTCCGGCGTGGCGGACGTGAGAGCGGCGGAGCCATCGACGAGGTGCAATTGGCCGGTAACGGCATCGTCCAGAGCGGCGCGCCAATCGGCGAGGCCGCGCTGTTTGGCGGCGAGATCGTGGCCTTCGTCGGCGACATCATCAATGAGGCGCATGAAGGCGTAGAGAGCGGCCAGGGCGTCGCGGCGGAGTTTCGGAAGGAGGAAAAAGGCGTAGTAGAAATTGCTGTGAGCGGCGCGGGCGATTTGGTGGCAGGCGGCGTAGGAGTCGGGGATAGAGGTTGACGATTGGGGCGCAGCATGCTGCTCCCCTACGACCGCGACGCCAGTTGTACTTGATTCAGAGCTTGTCGACTTGCTGACCAGATGCGTGAAGAGGGCGCGGCCAAGGAGGCCGGCCTGTTTGGCTTTGCTGATGGAGGGGCGCGAATGCAGCGTGTCATAGCCGCTGGATTCGATGGCGTCGAGAACGGCTACGCCGCCGCGGGTGAACATATCGAGGTCGACGCTCAAGCGGCCCTGGACCATTTTGGCGAGCGGGGCGCCTTGGACAAAGAGATTGCGCGTGCGAACGATCAAATCTTTCATCAGGCTGACGTAACGCGGGTCGAAACGGCGTTCGACGATATCGGTTTCCATGAGGCCGTGGGTTGCGGCGACATCGAGCGGAATATAGATGCGGCCTTTTTCGAGGTCGCGATCGACGTCCTGCCAAAAATTGGCGAGTTGGAGAGCGGTGCAGGTGGCGTCCGACAACGCTTGGCGCTCTTCGTCGCGATAGCCGCAAAGATAGAGGACGAGGCGGCCGACGGGATTCGCGGAAAAAACGCAGTAGCCGATCATGGAGTCCCAAGTCGGATAACGCTTGACGGTCTGGTCCTGGCGGAAGGCGCGCAAGAGATCGGCGAAGGGCTGTTTGGGAATATTCTTGGCCGTTATGGTCTGGCGCAGCGCGAGGAAGACGGGATGCGACGGGCGGCCGTTGTAGCAATCGTCGAGTTCGCGCTCCCACCAATCGAGGAGTTCGAGGGCGCGCTCTTTTTGCGTGATTTCGTCGCCGAGATCATCGGCCCAGCGGCAATAGGCGTAGAGATTGTAGAAATGCTGGTGGAG
This sequence comes from uncultured Acidobacteriota bacterium, assembly GCA_963715795.1. GTDB lineage: Bacteria > Acidobacteriota > Terriglobia > Acidiferrales > UBA7541 > Acidiferrum. The sequence continues at coordinate 1,640,101 of OY970275.1, forward strand.
AGCTTTGGGGAGCAGCCAGGAAACGACGTTGAAGTTTTCGTAATGGTGCGTGGCGAGCCAGCGAGTGTACTGCTCCGCGACCGCCACGGTGCAGTTGTTCGCGGGAGCGTGCTCGGCAATTTCGAGTTCACCTGGACGCAACATGGAAAAGCAGATTCCTCGCTTCGCTCGGAATGACAAAGGCTGCAGACGCAAGTCAAAAGGCTGCAGACGCAAGCTAAATTGACGCTGGAGAACCGGATCACCGCACGTTGGCTCGCCAGCTTTAAAAGCGGCAGCACGGCTGCCGCACTCCAAGGTTACGGCCGGACGGCCAGCTTGATTTCGCCGCTGCGGCTCTTCATTCGCTCGAAAGCCTGGGGCAAGTCGGCCAACCGAATTTCTTCCGTCACGAAGTCGTGGCCGACGATATCGCCGCGACGAATGGCTTCAAGAGCCTCGCGAATGAAGCGCGGGGTGTGATGGAACGGCGAAATCAGCTTAATTTCGGAATAGTGGATGGCGGCCGGATCGATGGCCACGTTGGTACCCGAGGGAAGCCCGCTGAAGAAATTGACAACGCCGCCACGGCGAACCATGGCGAGGGCTTGCTGCCAGGTGGCGGGATTTCCGGCGGCTTCGACGACGGAATCCGGGCCGCGCTCATCATCAGTGAGGGATTTGACGGCGGCGACAACGTCGGTCGTTTCCGTAACATTGATGGTGGCAATCGCGCCCAGCCTGCGGGCGACATCGAGAGGGCCAGCACAACGTGCGAGAGCGATGACGCGCAAACCACGGCGCGAAAGCATACGAACAAAGGTCAGTCCAATAGGTCCGCAGCCAATGACGGCGACGGTGTCTCCCGTGCGGACTTCCATCTCATGAATGCCGCGAAGCACGCAGGCAAGCGGCTCGACGAGAGCGGCGCTGCCGTCATCGACGGAGTGCGGCACTTCGAGCATATTTTCCATGACGATGCGGCCGGGAATGCGCATGTATTCGGCGTAGGCGCCATTATTGAAGAGCAAGTCTTCGCAGAGATTTTCCTGGCCGCGTCGGCAGTGATAGCAGCGCAAACAGGGCGCGGAATTGGCGGCAATCACGCGCATGCCGACGCGCCAGCGGGCGTCCACACGTTTGCCAACGGCAGCGATGTCGCCGACAACCTCGTGGCCAAATACGGCCGGGGGCTGAATCATCTTGGCGTGGTAGCCGCGTTTCCAAACTTTCAGGTCGGTGCCGTCCGTCAGCGCCAGGCGAACACGGAGGAGCACTTCGTCGGCGGCAAGAAGCGGGACATCGATCATCTCGACGCGGAGATCCTCGCTGCCATACAACACGGCGGCGGTCATCTTCGAGGGAACAGGGACCCGCGCGACGGCAAATTTCACTTCTTCTCCAACTTCGATTCTCTTGGTCGTGGTCATCTTCATGAGTGCGTAATCAGGATCTTAAGCGATTCGGCTGTCGGCCGGGCCGCGAGCTCCAAGGCTTCCTGGATTCTATCCAACGGAAAGCGGTGCGTGACAATCCGCATCACGGGCAATTTCTTTCCCAGCACCAGTTCCGCGGCTGAGTCTTGGATGTCGACCGCGGCGCTATAGCTGCCCAAGATTTCCTTTTCGTCGATCCCCACTGCGGCGGCTGGAAACTCGATCTTCGTGACCGGATCGTTCGCTGCGAACAACAAAATGCGCCCCCCGGGCCGGGCCGAAGCCAAGGCTTCCGTCACCACCGACGGGTGGGCCACAGCAACGAGCACGGCATCCGCCCCCCGTCCGTCCGTACGAGCCCGTATTTCTTCTACCAGCTTACCACTGGTGGGGTCAAACAACGCGATGGCGCCGAGGGCGAGGCTTTGTCGGCGGCGCTGTGGAATAGGATCACTGGTATATACGCGGGCGCCTTCTAGGTGCGTGACCATAAGCAACTGGAGACCGATGGGACCGCAGCCAAGAATCAAGACGTTTTCGCCGGCGGCTACGCGTGCTTTTTGAACGGCTTTGACGATGGTATTGATGGGCTCGATAAACGTAGCTTCTTCAAAACTGACATTCTCCGGGAGCGCGACGATGCCGCGTTCGGCGACCCAAGGCATGGCTTTGACGTATTCGGCGAAGCCGCCGCCATTGGGCGTGAAACCGGCCGTGAGGCCCGTCGTTTTGTATTGCTTGCATTGGGAGAAAAGGCGCTTCTCGCAATAAAAGCAGCGGCCACACGGAGTGTGATGGAAGCTCATGACGCGATCGCCGGGGGACCATTTGGTGACGCCGGGGCCGACGGCGACGACCGTGCCGGCAAGCTCGTGGCCGAGGATTTGGGGAGGCTCGACGTAACGCTGGAAAATTTTCTTGATGTCCGTACCACAAATGCCGCAAGCCGCGACTTTGATGAGCACCTCGCCGGCGGCGACTTCCGGGACGGGGACTTCCTCGACTTGGACGACGCCCTTGTCGCGGTAAACGCCGGCACGCATGGTTTTTGGAATCGGACCATGCGTGTGCAACGCGCGGGACAGGGTGCCGAGTCCGCTCATATCGCGGAGACCTCCTCAATTTTGTGTATCCGGGACGGAGAGACGTTCGACCAGTTCAGCGAGATTGCGGAAATGTAACGGTCGAGAAAGTCCGCCAAGGATCTGGCGGCGGCGCGACTCTGACGCCCAAATTGGATCAGCATGGGAATGCGATAAGGGCTGAGGCCGACCTCTTTGAGAAGCCCGCCCATTTTCAGATGGCCGTGGGAATCCAGAACCCGCGCAAAATCGACGGGCAGGTCTTCATCGACGGCGTCGCTGATGGCGCGAACGGCTACGGCCGGCACAAGTTTCTCGGCTGCGGCCGCGAGGATAAACGTGGATTCCATCTCGACGATACTTCCCTTTCCCCTTAGTTGTTCCTTTTCTTCCGCGGTTGAGACGATTTTCGCAGAAGTGAGGGAGAGCTGGATAGGTTTTGCTCCCGAGGCTACGGCGAGAGCAATAAGACCGGGGTCAGCGGCGGCACTTGCGCGCCGGTCAAGGGATTCCAAAGCTAGAGGGGCGACAACGTCGCTTAGGTTTAAGGTGGCGTCCAGGGAGCAGGCGAGGCCGGAAGAAATGCAGAGATCGTGAAGCACGAGCGGGACGGAGAGCATCGCGGCGGCGGCGCTCGTCGGGCCAATGCCGGTGAGCAGTACGGTGACTTCGTGGGGACCGATATTGGCTTTGAAAAGGTCGAACTCGCGGCGTGTTTCCCAGTTTTCAAATTCGTACGGGACGAATGGGTGGCGCGAGGACCACGGCGAGAATTCGGCTTTGATGGCGAAGGTGACGAGAATGCGCATAGTTCTGATAGTTTTAAGATGCCCGACTAAAGCCGGGCGCTACATCCCTTGCGGCAACGCCGCGACGAACAGACCGAGCACTGCTTAAAGCCGCGCCACAAGAACTAAGCGGCGGCGCGCATCATTTTTCTGGCGCGGCGCGGCTTGACGTAGCCGTTCGCTTCGTACCAGCGGACGGCGCGTTCGAGCGCCGCCGCGGCCGAGCCCGGCGCAAAACCCAACTCCTGCTGAGACCGCTTGCAATTCACGAACATCATGTGCCGGGCGATCTTCACACCCTCGACGGGAATTTGCGGCTCCTTCCCCACGAGCCGCGAGAACGCCGTATTCATGTAGGCTACACCTAAAGCGAGGCCATGAGGAATTTTCAGTTTGGGAGCGGACAAACCGGTGATGCGCGCGAGGATGTCGAGTAATTGCTTGAGCGTCAAATTCTCGGCGCCGAGGAGATAGCGCTGGCCGATTGTACCTTTTTCCGCGACGAGAAGATGCCCGGCGGCGCATTCTTCCGCACCGACAAAATTCAGGCCGGTTTCGACGTAGCCGGGCATTTTTCCGTTCAGGAAGTCGAGGATAATTTTACCGGTGGGAGTGGGTTTCCAATCGCCGGGACCAACGGGAGTGGTTGGCATAGCGACGACGACAGGGAGACCTTCTTTCGCGGCATTCAGCGCTTCTTGCTCGGCCATCCATTTCGAGCGCTTGTAGTGGCCGACCATTTCTTCCAGCCTGGCGTCGGTGGCCTCGCTGGGCAGCTCCGGGCGATCGACGGCAATCGTCGCGACTGTGCTGGTATAAATAAATTTTTCGACGCCGGCGCGTTTCGCCGCATCGAGGAGATTTTTCGTGCCGCCGACGTTGGAATCGTAAATCTCGCGAGACCTTTTGGCCCAGAGCCGGTAGTCGGCGGCGACATGGAAGACCTGCTGAACACCGGAGAGGGCGCGTTCGAGAGAAGCAGGATCGCGCAGGTCGCCGGTGACGTATTCAAGCGAGAGATCGCCGATGGCGCGGTTTGTGCTGGATGGACGCAGCAAAACGCGGACGTTGTCGCCGCGGGCTACGAGCTGACGAGCTACGTGACTGCCCAGGAAGCCCGACGCGCCAGTGACCAGAGTGGTCATCCTGCTTCGGCGCCTTCACCGACTCGCCGTGATTGGGATTCTGGAATGGGTTGGCGCTCGAGAGTTTGCGAAGCTTGCGAACGGACGAGTGGAGCGGCGTGGTCCAGAAAGGAAGAAAGCAGCACGCAGCGGCGGCTCAGCAAGCGGCGGCGCGCATCGCGGACTTGCTGTTGCAGTTCCGGAGTGAACGTCGCGGGCGTAATGAGCGTGCCGTCGAGATCGAGCTTGCGGATCTCCGAGTGGAGGCGCTCGAGTGCGTTTGCCGGCGTGCCGGCATGCAAGACCAGATTGGCGCAGGTGAAAAAGCCAGCCAGCCTCGCCATGCGAACTGCTTCGAGGCCTATGCGGTACGCCGGCTCGCTTTGCTGGCGTTGCGCGTCGGATAGCACAGAGGCATTGAAGCGGATCACGAAATAAAAAGTCGGCGACGGCTGAAATTCGTGAAGGCGCGGCTTGGGCGAAGCGCCTGAAGTTTCGAGGAATACGTTACGCCCGGAGGCCGCGAGCGTATTGGAGAAGCGCGCAACCTCGGAAAAGTCCAGCGGTTCGGAGCCGCCAATCCAAACGATCGGCGAACGCCGGCCCGGAGCCTCTGCAAGACTGCGTAGGAATTTTTCCGTCGCTTGCTCGCCGTTCTCAGAATGCGGAGCGTTGGATAAGCCGAAGAAATCCTCCGCCGAGAGTTGCAGGATAGGGGAAGGCGCAGGGCGTTCAGAGAACGCGCGACAAACAGAAGCGAGGGCGAGATCCGCGGAGAGCCGCAGAGTGAGGGACATTGCGGGCTCTAGAATCCGCTCCGCAGCCGGAATTCGGCTGGCTGGAATTTCAGGGCGCAATATTCGTGCGGACCCTGGACTTGATTGCGGAATCGCGCCAGCGCATAGAGCGGGAAAGAATTTCGGTAGAGGTGATACTTCAAATAAAAGACTCCGGGGAAACCAGTGCCGGTGAAATCAGATTCGCTCCAGGAACCGTCGGGATTCTGCTGGTGGACGAGGTAGGCAACCGATTTTTGAATTGCGGGATCGTCGGCCTTGGCGCCGGCGAGCAGGCCAATCAGTCCCCAAGCGGTTTGCGAAGCGGTGCTGTTGCCCTGGCCCTTGGTGGTCGGATCCGTGTAGCTCCAGAGAGATTCGCCGAAGCTGCCGTCCATTTTTTGAACGGCGCGCAGCCACGTCACAGCGCGCTGGCAAAATTCCCTGGCGGTGAGAGACACCGTTTCGAGTGCGCGCAGCGCGCCGCTGGTGCCATAAACATAATTCACGCCCCAGCGGCCGAACCAAGAACCGTCTTCACACTGATCCTTGAGGAGAAATTTCACGGCGCGCTGAATGGAAGGATGCTCCGCGGGCCAGCCAAAGCGGCCAAGGCATTCGACGACACGCGCGGTTACGTCGGCGGTGGAAGGATCGATCATGGCGTTGTGGTCCGCGAACGGAATGTTGCACAAAAGTTTGCGATCGTTGTCGCGATCGAAGGCGCCCCAGCCGCCGTCTTTATTCTGCATGCTGAGAAGCCACTGAAGGCCGAGCCGGATCGCGGTTTTCATACGCTCGGGATCGGGATACTTCACGCGCTGCAAGGCCATGAGGACGAACGCCGTGTCGTCCACATCGGGGAAGAAATCATTGCGGAATTCGAAAGCCCAGCCGCCGGGTTCAGCGTCTTTATTTTTAAATTGCCAGTCGCCGGAGCCGAGGACCTGCTTGGAAAGCATCCACTCCGCGGCCTTGACCATGGCGGGATGATCGGCGGGCAGGCCGGCCTCTTCCAAAGAAACCATGGCGATGCAGGTGTCCCAAACGGGGGAAACGCACGGCTGCATGCGGATGGTGTCGCCCTCTTCGATTTCGAAGCGGGAAAATTCGCGAATCTCGCGGGCGGTGAGCGGGTCGTCGGGACCGTGACCGAGCGCCATTAACGCAAAGATGGAATTCATCATCGCGGGATAGATGGCGGCGAGGCCTTCGCTGCGCTCCATGTGAGCGAGCATCCAGGCTTTGCACTCGCGAAGCGCGCGGTTACGCAGAGGCTTCCAGGGAAGTTTTTCGTAAAGTTTCAGGCCGCGATCGATGGCCAGGAAGACATTGCGCCAGGAAATGAGCTGTTTGCTCCAGTCGAAGGCAGCGGCTTTGTGCGAGATGTCCTTGAAGAGTTCGTCGACGCGGGCGCGTTCGGGCAAACGCCAGTCTGGACGAATGGCGGACAAAATCGCCATGGGGATGACGATGCCGCGAGTCCAGGAAGACATTTCATAAATATTGAGATAAAACCAGTTCGGCAGAAGAAGCAATTCCGGAGGAATCGAAGGGACGAGTTCCCAACCAACCGCGCCGATAAGCGCGAGATAAAAGCGGACGTAAGAGTTGGTAAGTTCGAGGCCGCCGAGACGATGGACCGTTTCGCGAGCCTGGACCATGTGCGGCGCGTCCGTGTCGTCGCCGACGAGCTTCAGAGCAAAATAGGCTTTGCAAGTTGCGTTGAGATCGGAAGGTCCGCCGGGGAAAATATTCCAGCCACCATCGGGCAATTGACGGCGGCGCACATAGTTGACAAGTTTGCCGATACGGCCCGGTTCGGCTCTGCCAAGCACATAGAGGTAATAAATGTAATCGGATTCGAGTGTGGTATCGGCTTCGAGTTCCCCGAGCCAATAGCCTTCTTGCGTTTGAAGAGAGAGAAGATGGTTCGCGCCGTTTTCGATGGCTTGCTCGAGCGAGCCAGCCAGCTCTTTTTCTTGCCAAATTGGTGGTACGGCAGGAACGGGCCTATCGAGACCTATGCGTGTACCTGTCGCCAAAATACGTCCCCCCAGAGCAAAGTCTACTAAAAGGCAGGCGTATTAGATTCGCCCAAGATTGTTGTAACAGGCCTAACTGCCCTGTTGCGAGCCACTTCCCATGGTCCCCGGCACGGGCACCGACCCCCTCCGACCGGGTAATACGAGTACCAGTCAATTATCGCTGCGTTTCAGCACGGGGTCAACTTCTAAGATGCACGGGCGTTGCGGAATCGTTGTCAGAGAGTGACAGTCGGTCGGGATTGGAGGGCCCTGTCAATTAGTACATACAAGGGTTCGGGCAGAGGCTCGCCCTCACGCTGGGATACGGAAGGTTTGGTGCGGAGGAGAGCGGCGGGAAGTTTTATCCAGGAAGGAGCGGCGGCGGGAGCATCCATGGCGCCGCGGAGTACGAGTGCATCGGCGCGGTCCAAGGCGGCGCGCGCGGAGTCCTTGAAATCTTCGCGGGCGGGATCGATCACAGCGAAATAGAGGCTGGGCTTTAGAAATTGCAAAAGAGAATTACTTTCCAGAATGAGCGGGGGCGAATCCTGCTGCGTGTCCGCGAACGCTTCCTGAAGAGCAGCGCGCATCAGGGGCAAGCCTTCGGCGAGAAAACCTTGCTTTGTTCTGAGCCAGAACGAACGCTTCGCTCCCGCGGCCAGAAACCGAGAGCTATCCGTGCCGGATTGAGGAAGTGCTTCCCAATTTATCGCGCAAATATGTTCGTCGGGAGCGCAATCACAATCGTGGCCGTTCTGGGCGCAGACGCCGTGGCCATACTGCGTGATTTTGCCTGCGATCCAATCGGCTTGCGGGAAGGCGGTGATGATGTCACAGACGAGTTGCGTCTTGCCGATGCTGCGCGTATGTCCGCCGACGACGATCACGCGCCATTGTGGAGATAAGCTCACTTCACTTCCAGTTTCGCTTCCAACGTTTTGATGCGCGCCGCCAATTCCGGCAAACGCGCTAGCCAGGCGAATTGCTCCTTAAATTTTTCGAGAGGCCGCGCTGGCGTTCCCCAAACGGTCTGCCCGCTGCGAATGGTCTTGCCGCCGAGAACGCCGGATTGACCTCCAATGACCGCACCATCTTCCAAATAACATTGTTCACCAAAGCCGGCCTGGCCGCCGACAACCACATGCTTGCCAAATTCGCAGGAGCCGGAAAGACCGACTAGCGCCGCCATGACGGTGTGCGCGCCAATCTGGCAGTTATGGGCGATGTGCACCAGGTTATCGAGTTTAACGCCTTCGGCGATGCGCGTGTCGTCGAGCGATCCGCGGTCGATGGTGGTGTTCGCGCCGATTTCGACGTCGTCGGCAATTTCCACGATTCCCGCTTGCGGAAACTTCCAGTAGCGGCCCTCGCCCTGCGCATAGCCGAAGCCATCCGCACCAATGACTGCGCCAGAATGAATCTCCACACGATGGCCGATGCGCACGCCTGCATAGAGAGTGACGCGCGGGTGAATGCGGCAGTGCTCGCCAATCCAGCAGCCCGCGCCAATCACACTGTGCGCGCCGATTTGCGTGCCTTCGCCGATATGAGTGTCCTCGCCGATCACCGCGAACGGTCCGATGCCGGCGCTGGGGTTGACTTTCGCAAGCGGCGCCACAATCGCGGTGGGATGGATCCCCCGAGCGATGGGCGCTCGATCCAAAATCAGCGCGGCGGCCTTCGCAAACGCCAGTTTGGGTTGCGCCGTTCGCAGAAGCGTCTTCCCTTCCATGGCGATACCTTCCGGGGCGATGACGCAGAGAGCGGCCGAGGCTGCGGCACGATCCGCGTGCTTGGCTTTTTCGACGTAGATGAGATCTTGCGGGCCAGCGCGCTCGGGTGCCGCGACGCCGCGCAGCTCGATACCGCCGTCTCCTTCGAGCTTCGCGCTAATTGCATCCGCAATGACTTTTGCCGTTTGCATCATCGGAGACCTCTCTTAGAAATCATAAAGCTCGGCCTCGCCTTCTGGCCGCGTTTTCCAGCGCTGGTGGACCCAAACCCATTGGTCGGGATGTTCGCGAATAATCGCTTCGATCACTTTTGAAAAGAGCTGCGTATTTTCAAAGACGTCGCGCTCGGCGTCGCCGCTGCGGATCAGTTCTACCTGGGGTTCAAAGCGCAGGCGATATTTGTGGATGGTTTCATCCCAATAGGCATAGCCCGGAACGACCGCTGCATCGGTATGAAGCGCGACGCGAGCGAGGCCGGTTGTGGTGCAGGCCAATTTGCCGAAGAAATCGACGAAGACGCCCTCCGCCGGAAGAGTGTTCTGATCCGCGAGAATGCCGACGGTGCCAGCGTCTTTCAGAATTTTGAGCATGACGCGGGCGGACTCATTCTTGAAGATGGGGCGGTTGCCGGAGAAACAACGGTACCGGTTGACGAGAGCGTCGAGGCGCGCGTTGTCTAGGGGCCGGGCCATGTAGTGCAAAGGATAGCCGTACAATGCGTGCGCGAAGGAAGAAAGCTCCCACGCGCCGATGTGTCCTGTCAGGTAGAGCACGCCTTTGCCTCGGCGCTGCCCTTCGAGAAAATTTTCGTGGCCTTCTAGAATGACGACTTCTTCGATTTTTTCTTTAGTCAGGCGCGGGAATCGCGCAAACTCCGCGGCCATCCAGCCGAGATTGCGCACCATCTTGCGCGTAACGTTTTTGCGCTGGGCATCGGTCCAATCCGGAAAGGCGAGGCGCAGATTGAATTCCGCTGTCTTCTTCAGCTTGGGCTGCAAGGAGAACAGCACCCGCGTCACGAATGCTGCGTAGCCGCGCGCGAAGCCCCTCGGAAAAAAACCGAGCTTTTTCAAGATCACCCAAACACCAGCGTATTCGAGCCAGTCCTTCATTTTAGTCCGATTGTTCCGAGGCAGCCGCGCGACGGCCGACGCGCGACAGTATGCAAGAGGAGGCAGGCTCGAAGATAGAGGTTCAATGCTAGACTTTCCCTTCCGTGAGCGATTCTCCTACTGCCAGCCTTGAAAAACCGTGGGCCGAACCTGTGGCCCGCATTGGCTGGACTCTTCTCATCCTCGCGACGCTCTACGTTTGCTATTTCAGCCAGCTCGGAGCGATCGGTTTCGTCGGGCCGGACGAGCCGCGCTATGCGTGGATTGCGCGCGCCATGACCGAAACCGGAGACTGGGTTACGCCGCGGCTCTATGGCAAGCCGTGGTTCGAAAAACCGCCACTCTATTATTGGGGCGCGGCGGCTAGTTTCAAAGTCTTTGGTGTGAGCGAAGCCGCGGCGCGATTGCCGAGCGCAATTTCAGCTTTGCTTGCGACGCTGGCGTTGGCTTGGCTGGCTTGGCGGATGTACGGCGCGGAGACGGCACGCTGGGTCTTGCTGCTTCTGCCGACAACCGCAGGCATGATTGGATTTTCGCACGCCGCGGCGACGGACATGCCGTTCAGTGGGATGCTGACCATTGCGATGGTCTGCGCGGCGGTTGTTCTGCGCCTCGTCCCAACATCCGAGGGCGGGGGAAGCGCAGCGCATACAAATTCATCGACGCCTTGGGCCGCTCTCATTCTGTTTGGATTTTTCCTGGGGCTCGCCGTGCTAGCGAAAGGCCCCGCTGGGATCATCCTTTGCGGCGGTGCGATTTTCTTCTGGGCCCTCCTCACAAAACGCTGGCGCGACGCCTTCCGCCTGCTTCATCCCGCCGCCATCATCGCGTTCTGTCTGACAGCGCTGCCCTGGTACATTCTCTGCGCCCGCCGCAATCCCGATTTCTTCCGCATCTTCATCATCGAGCACAATTTCGAGCGTTACCTCACGCCCGAATTCCAGCACATCCAGCCGTTCTGGTTTTACGGCGCAGTTCTGGCAGTTGCTTTGCTTCCCTGGACAGCTCTGGCGCTCTGGGGGGCATTTGTAGGCTCGGCGCAAGTCTGGCGCTCGAGGCGATGCTCGCCTCACTCGCTCTATCTTTTGGCGTGGGCTCTCTTTTGTCTCGTCTTCTTCACCATCTCAAAATCCAAATTGCCTGGCTACATTTTGCCGGCCATTCCTGCGATAGGGCTGCTGATGGCGGGTTCGCGCGCCACGCTCGCTGGTGGGAGAACCAAATCCCTCGCTATGTCGCTATTCGTCCTGTCTCTCTTTTTTGTTTGTTGCCTGATTCTCGTTGGATATTTCGCGCCTCACGCCTCTCGGGGCAATCCACGTTTCGGCGTCGCCGCCGGCGTCATTCTGGCGGTACTCGGCCTAGCGAACTTTTTGTTGGGAACAGGCGTATCGTTTCCGACGAATAGCTGGTTCGGCCGAGGGTTAGCGGCCTGTTGCGTTTTGCCGGTTCTCTTTGCCGTTTCGATGACAGACAGGCTTGCATCATCCTTCTTTTTGACCGACCCGTCCGGCAGAACGCTCGCGGAGATGCTTCAACAGCAAGCAATTCCAACGGCCGAGCTTACCATTGCCCAGCCTATGAACCGTGGCCAGCACTACAGCTTGAATTTCTATCTGCACAGAGAAATTCCCGACTGGGACCAAGAGCACCCCGAGGAGGGCTACTTGCTCACTGGCAAAAAACTGTCCGAGTCTCTTAGCGTCCACGGCTACTTGTTGAACGAAATCCCGTTCGATTTGAACAGGGCAGGTTTTTTTCTTTACAGGGTCAAACGGCAATCACCGGCCGGTAGCGGGGAGCTTCACTAGGAAGAAGCTGACCACGCGGTTCTCATATTCGCGCTTGCTGTTCTCATCCATCGCCACAAAATTGCCGTGCGGAATGATCATCTGTTCGCGCGGCTCGGGCGATTTCTCAAACATTTCCCTGGTGATATCGGCAAGCTCGGGGTCGTCGGAGGCCTCGATGAACAGCTTGGGCACGCCGGCCAGCGCACTCAGTTTCTTGGAAAGCGGCGGGTCCTCGCGGTACTGATAGTTCAGCCATCGGAAGCTGAATTCCGCGGAGCGCACCATCAGCGGAAATCCGCCGAGGCCGCTGCGCTCGACACCGATTTTCACCATTTGTTCCGGCGAATCGTAAACGGAATCCAGCACGATGGCGCGGACGCGGCGGTCGTTCTCCGCCTCGCGCAACGCGGCATAGGCGCCCAGGTTGTAGCCCCACATTCCGAAGCGCGCCGGATCGACATCATTGCGCGTCGCGACGGTATCCATGGCCGCGCGCACTTCGTCGGCTTCGCGATAGCCAAACGTGGTAATGCCGTCGATCGTGCCGTGCGCGGCGAAATCAAAGACAAACACGTTGTACTGGTGGTCCTGCAATGCGGAGACGAGCGTCAAGAGTTCGCCGCGGCTCGAGCCGTAGCCGTGGCAGAGGATGATGGTGGGCGCGCCGCGCAATCCGGGAAAAAACCAGCCGTGTCGAGCGCCTAGATCCGGAACCGTAAAGTCCATGGCGTCCGGCTTGCCCGGAAAGCTGTTCATATCGATTTCGCTGCCGGTGCGCTGCGGTTTAACGAGCCGGTAGACGAGGAAACCGGAGATGGCAGCCGTGGCCAGCACAGCAAAAAAGGCCAGCGCCAGAACGGCCATGCAAAGTTTCGTATACCACTTGGTGGGATACCGGAGTTCGTACAGGATTGACATTCGTGGTCTGCGCAATAGCGCGGCCGGCGCCGCTGTTCTTGCTCCTCAAGAAACAATCTCGACAAGCGCGATGTTAGCACACCTTTTCGGCGCCATTTCGGGAAGGCTGCCGCCGTGTGTCGGAATTGTATCGTCTCGGGCGCTAGCTTGATTGTGCGGCCTCTGATTCGGCTATCATAGAGCCTGAGCGGCAGGGGCCGCGCAGCAGTCTTCTCTCTACATGAATATTGTCGACTTGCGCCAGACGACGGTCCGCCAACTGGAGCCGCTCCTTGAAGAAGAAGCGCGGCACTGGCGCGACGAGCTTCATTGGGATTACCGGAGCGCGCTCGAACTGATCAAGCGCTTCCTGGATGCGCATGCGCTTGCGGGCTGCGTGGCGTTTGAAAACGGGAGCGCCGCGGGCTATTCGTTTTACGTTCTGGAAGAACAAAAGGGACTGATTGGCGGGCTTTATGTCTCCGCAAAGTTTTCCCAAGCAACGATTGGGCAGCGCTTGCTCGACGAGATGCTATTCTCGATGCGCGCGATTCCCCAGCTTTCTCGCATCGAAGCCCAACTCATGCCGTTCAGCGGGCCGGTGGAAGTCCCGCTGAGCAACCAGGGATTCCGGCTCTACTCGCGACAGTTCATGCTCCAGGACCTTCAGAAATTGCCAGAGGCAAAACCCGGTGTGTCCGCCGGGATGCGGCTGGACCGCTGGAACGAACGCTATTTCGAGCCTTGCGCCAAGTTGATCTATCTGGCGTACGCGAATCACGTCGATGGCGAAATCAACGATCAGTACCGCAGCCGCTCCGGCGCGCTGAAGTTTCTGAAGAACATCATTCTGTTGCCCGGATGCGGTCACTTCGTGCCGGGAGCTTCCTTTGTGCTTCGCCAGCCGGGCAGCGACGAGCTTGTTGCCGCCGTGCTCACCAGCGAAGTGTCCCCCGGCGTCGGCCACACGACGCAAATTTGCGTGCTGCCCGGTTATCAAGGGCACGGTATTGGGCGCATGCTTATGCAAACATCCGGAGAGACGCTGCGCAGCATGAAATTCAAGGAGCTGACGCTGACGGTGACTTCGGAAAATTATGGCGCGGTTCAGCTTTATGAGAAATTAGGCTTCACGACGATTCGAACGTTTACCGCGGGCGTCTGGCCGCGCTGAGAGCGCGGTTACTTCTTGCCGCGGTCCTTCAGCAAATTTTTCAGTTCCGACATGAATTCCTGCACATCCTTAAAATCCATGTACACCGAGGCGAACCGGACATAAGCGACCTTATCGAGCTTCTTGAGCCGGTGCATGATCATCTCACCGATTTCTGTCGTAGTGAGTTCGCGCTCCGTCGCTTCGTGAACCACGCTCTCGATTTCATCCACGATGGCTTCGAGCTTGGGCGTGGCGACGGGCCGCTTCTCGCACGCTTTCAACAATCCCTGCAATATCTTTTGGCGCTCGAAACGCTCTCGGCGGCCGTCCTTCTTGATGACCATGTACGGGATTTCGTCGATGCGCTCATACGTGGTGAATCGCCGGCTGCACTTCAGACACTCCCGCCGCCGGCGAATCGTGTCTCCAGCGCGGCCTTCGCGGGAGTCGATCACTTTATCGTCCAGATGCGCGCAGAATGGGCACTTCACTCAGGCGTCTCCTCGTCCATTCCTCATGTAAAATGCAGGCCCTTCAAGCTTCCATCTCTTGTTTTTCGTGTTCGGCCATTTCTCGCAATTTCCCCGGGGAAAACCCCTCCCGAAGCAGCAGCGGCACGCCCGCAAGACTACACGCGGCAAAGGAAATCAGCCAGAGGACAATTGCCGCGGCAGCGGCGGACTCTTGATTCACTCCCAGGACCGTCGTGTACGCCAGAAAGGTCGCCACCTGCGCTCCCCCGCCCACGCCGGGCAATTGCACCGCCGAACCCGCGAGGGTGAATGCCAGCACCAGCATGGCATCGCCAAGAGTGAGGCTGGCGAGCCTCCCTCCAAACGCATGCGAAACCCAAAGGTAAATCATGGCGACCAGAAACCAGTGCGCGGCGGAATAAAAAAGAGCGGCTGCGAGTTCCCTGACGGAGCGAATCGCTTGCACCCCGCGCACAAATCCGAGCAAAACGCGAGCCGTCACCGCTCGCCAGCCGTGCGCGGCATGCCAGTTCTGCAAGCGCCGTTCGAGCAGCGCCGTGCCGTGCAGACGCAGGTATATCAAAAAAATGATGGCTACTACCACCGCGCCGGAGAACACCAAACCGGCTGTTTTCGCCGCGGCTTCAAGGGCAGTCGCCGCCGGGCTCGCATGCCCGCGGGATTGGAAAAGAAAGAGCCCGATCGAGGCGATCACCGCCATGCTCGCAAAATCGAAGATCCGTTCCAGAGCATAGATCCCGAACATGTCCGCGACCGGAAGCCGTTCCTTGCGTGCCAACAGTGTGGGCCGGACGAGCTCTCCTGCGCGCCCCAGCAGGAAAATCGCGGTAAAGCCCGCCAGAGTCATCGAGTAGATTTGCAAGAAACGCGACGGCCCCAGGTTTCCCTGAAAAACCTTCCAACGCAGGGCGCGAATAGCGTAGCAAGCGTAAATGGCAACGATCGAAAGGAGTAGGAGATACGGATTGGCGGTGCGTACCGCGTGAAGCAGTTTCGTGCCGCTGAAACTGGCTCCGTGAATCATCCCGCTTGACCGGTAGATGACGTACCCCAGCACCAGGAGCACGGCCAAGCCTATGAAAAACTTCCTCCACGAGAAACGCATGAGCTTGCCAGACTAATCGGCATGAGCGGCAGCGTCAAGCAAGCGAGGGTTATCAAGAAATCCCGAGGAGCGCGGAGATTCGATCTAAGACCTGCTGCAGCACCAAAGGGGGAATCCTCCCAGCTTTTTGAGTTTTGCGCACCCTCCAGTCAATACTCTTTAGATGATCCGAAAGTATGACGCCTTTTAATCGCGATGCGGGCGGAAGCGCTACTTCGAATGTGTAGCCTTTCGCATGGCTTGTCACCGGGCACACAATAGCTAGCCCAGTTCTCTTGTTGTAAGCTCGCGGTGATAGAACAATCCCGGGCCGCCTGCCCGCCTGTTCGTGGCCCGCATCGGGGCTAAAATCGAGCCAAACCAAATCAGCGGCATCGGGAACATACTCGCCCTTCACCATAGTTCGCGGCCCACCGGCTCACCCCAGTCCGTTTCCTTATGCAAGTTCGAGGCCTTGATCCCTCGTAGCAGCTGTGCGAGCTTGGGCTTTTGCTTTTGCTTTTGCTTGCGCTTGCGCAGGCGGACAGTGCCCTGTCCCTCTGCACTCAGTTCAATATCGTCGCCCTCGCGGAACGCAGCGGCGTCCGCTACCGGTTTGGGAATCCGAACCGCGAAACTGTTTCCCCATTTTGCGAGCTGCGTTTTCATCTGCAGTTTCTCCGTAGATACGCAGTATATACCGTCTCTCATTGCGGTGCATCACAAAGATCATTCCTTGCCGAGGACAGTCCTATATCCGCGGCTCAGTAAAGCAGGTCCGCCCCATCCGAATGCTATGCTTGTGTCCCGCGGCAGGCATCGGTAAGATGCCCCTACTTGCGGTCGGTCGTCCGGGCCAGAACAACAGGGAACTTTTGGCGAGCAGTTTGCGTTCCATAGTTGCAGGCCGAAGTTGGCTCCAGGCAGCTTTGGGGTCAAACTGGTCACCGTAGCGGGATTCGAGGCTGATGATACGTTGGAGCAGGACGCCCAACTGGTCCAGCAATGCCTCCAGGGCGACGGTTCGGCCTGGGAGGAACTTGTGCGCCGTCACACGCGCCGCATCTTTAATCTTTGCTACAGGTTTACTGGCAATGGCACAGAAGCCGAAGACTTGTCGCAAGAGGTTTTCCTCCGGGTGTATAAAACTCTTGGGAGCTATCGTTCCGCTTACGGCGGCTTTGCCACATGGATGACCAGCGTCACGCGCAATCTCCTGATCGACCATTACCGGCGCACCAAGCGCGACCGCATCACCGATTCGCTCGAGGACGCCATGCCCGTGGTCGAAAACAAGGAATCCGCGGGACGCCGGCCGGATCAACAGTTGCTCCTAGGCGAACTCAGTTCCCAGGTGCAAACGGCGCTGACCAAGCTTTCGCCGGAATTGCGCGAGGCGGTGATTTTGCGCGATTTGCAACAGCTCGAATACAACGAGATACGCCAGGTTTTAGATGTGCCGGAAGGAACTGTGAAATCCAGAATTAACCGCGGACGAATCGAACTTGCGCGCATCCTCCAACAGATGGGGGTGCGCCCGTCATGATTCGTTCCCTTCTCTGGAACCTGGCACGGAACGCGGCGCGGAGCATGGCATGAGCTGGACCTGCGAACAAACCGAAGCGCAACTGAGCGATTATCTCGACGGGCTGATGAGCCCCACCGAGCGCCACGAATTCGATATGCACGCGAACACGTGCGAAAGTTGCGCGCAGATCGTCGCGAGCATCTCCCATCTCGTGAACGGCCTGCACAGGATGGAGCAAATCGAGCCGCCCGCGCTTCTTCTCCAATCGATTCTCGATCAAACTATTGGCCCGCGCCAAATCAAGAAGGGCTGGCGAGGTTCGTTTGGCTGGCTGGGCGGTTTGGCTTCGCCGCGATTCGCTTACAGCGCTGTCTCGGTCGCCGCTTCGCTCGCAATTCTGGTATCCGCGTCGGGAATATCGCTGCGCAAGCCGAAGCTCGCCGACCTTTCTCCCGTCAACATTTACCGCGGCGTGGACCGCCAGGCTCATCTGGTCTATGCCCGCAGCACCAAGTTTGTCAGCGATCTCCGCGTCGTTTACGAAATTCAATCTCGTTTGAACAAGGATAACGACTTGCCCACGACGCCGGAGACCACCATGCCGCAGACCGCTCCCGAAAAAGCGCCCGGCAGCACCGATGGCACGCGCCCCAACAGCCCGCGCCAGCAGAACCGCGCCAACACCGTCCGCAGAGAACTTGAGGTTCTCGCCATGGAAGTGCCGGCACTCAACGTGGGCGTCTCTGGCCAGTTGCTCGGAAGGAGAATTCCATGAAGTGTGCCGTCCATCCCGATGTGGACGCAACAGGCTACTGCCGCAATTGCGGCAAGCCCATGTGCTCGGACTGCATCAGGCCGGTGCGTGACGTTCTCTACTGCGAGGATTGCCTCGCAACTGGTATGGGCCATGCTCCCGCCTCAGCGCAAGCTGGCCAAGCGGGAGTTCCGCAGCAAGGATCTGTCCCGGCTCTGCCTCCTCCCGCCTCTCCCGGAGTGGGCCCTAACCCCGTACTGGCTTTCTTTCTGGGATTTCTGCCCGGTCTCGGCGCCTTCTATAACGAACAGTACGGCAAAGGCATGATTCATCTGGCGGTTTTTCTCGTTCTCTTTATCGCGGGCGTGAACGGCGCGATGAGCGGCGGCGCGGAAGCCGCCCTTTGGATTTGCATTGCCGGACTTTGGATTTATATGCCCATCGATGCCATGCGTACCGCGCAAGCCAAGCGCGCAGGGCAACCTTTGTCCGACCCGCTGGATAAATTGAGCAAAGATCGCCCCATCGGCCCCATTCTTTTGATCGCGGCCGGCCTGCTCCTCCTGCTCAACAATTTTGATTGGTTTCCGTGGTATCGCGTCTCGCAGTTTTGGCCTTTGATTTTGATCGCCGTGGGAATTCTGATGTTTCGCAACCGGATGAACCGCGGACGGTAGGAGGCTCCTTCGGGAGATCACATACGATGAGCAACTCGATTTCATGCAACTGCCAGCGTTGCACCATTCGCGCCCTTCGAGGGCCCGTCATTGTCGTCACCATCGGTGTGCTTTTTCTCCTCCAGGAAATGCGCGGCGGTTATTTCGACTTTAGCAACACCTATCCCGTCATCCTCATCGTGATTGGACTCATGAGCCTTGCTTGCGCCCTCGCTCCCAGCGAGGGCCACGTTTCGCCGGGAGCTCCAATCCCGCCTGGGATTCCTCCCGCGCCGGGAACCACTCCCGCACCGGCCAACCAGGCGCCCACGACTTACCCAGGGCAGGGTCAATAAATCCCAATGGCCCAGAGCCGCCAGCGTAGCAGCGGAATCTTCACCGGCCTCGTTCTCCTGACCGTAGGCGCTCTCCTGCTGCTCCATAATTACCGCGGCTTCGAACTGGGCGACGTGCTGCTGCATTGGTGGCCCCTCGCTCTCATTTTTCTGGGTGCCATCAAGCTTTACGAGCGCATGGTTTTCAGCCGCTCCGGCGATCCCAATTCCGCTCGCATTTCCGGCGGCGAAATCCTGCTCGTCGTTGGCATGATCACCCTCCTCAGTTGCGTGGTCGCTTACGATTACACCCGCCAGGCCATCGGCGATAAATTCTCGGGGGATGCCTTCGGATTCGGCGATGCCTATCCGTTCGATCTGGACGTCGTGCCCGTAAACGTCCCTGCGAATGCGCGAATCACGGTGCGCGGAGGCCGCGGCGAGATTACCGTGCGCGCCTCGGACACTCCGGAAATCCGCGTCTCCGGCAAAAAAAACATCCATGCCTGGAACGAAACCGACGCCCAGCGCCGCGCCGGCCCAATCTCGGTTGAAATCGTTCAAAGCGGCGATGGCTACGAGGTTCGCCCCACCGGGTTGGGCTCCAGCGACAGCCGCATCAGCATCGATATGGATATTCAAGTGCCGAAGAAGGCCTCGCTCATTGTTCGGAACGAGCAAGGAGACATCACCGTTTCGGACATGGCCATGCCCGTCTCCATTACCAGCGCCAGCGGCGACGTCGAAGTTCGCGACACAGGCAGCGACGTCACCATCGAAATGCAGAAAGGCGACGTCAAAGTCTCCGACACAAAAGGCGACATCAAAATTTCGGGTAAAGGCGGGCAGGTGGACGTAGCTTCGGCAACCGGCAGCTTCACGCTCGACGGCGAATTTTATGGCCCCATCCGTGCCGACAAAATTACCAAGGGCCTGCGCTTCATCTCGCAGCGCACGGATCTCACCCTGACTTCGCTCACCGGCCACATGGAAACCAGTTCCGGCAACATGGAAATTGTCGACGCCCCGGGAGACATCGCCTTGCGCACAAATCGTTATTCCGTGGACATCGAAAACGCCACCGGCAAAATTGACGTCGATAATCGCGATGGCGACGTCACGCTTCGTTACTCCACCCCTCCCAAGCAGGACATCAACATCAGCAATACAAACGCCGAAATCTCGCTGACTCTTCCCGAATCCGCGAGCTTCGACATCCTTGCCGATTGCCATTCCTGCGATATCGACTCGGAATTTTCTTCCGACGGTCTGAAGAAAACTTCAACGGAATCCGGCGATTCCCATCTGGAAGGAAGGTACGGCAAAGAGCGCGGGCCGAAAATCACGCTCCGTACAAGCTACGGCTCGATTTCCATCCGCAAAACCAGCTAGCGTTCGTCTAGCACGAAATTCGTATTCCGAATTTCGAATTTCGGATTTCGAGTTTCCTAATTCGAATTTCGCATTTTCTTCTTCCTATCGCTCCGCCAACCGGTTCAGTTCCTCAAAAAACGTCGGATACGAAACTCCCGCGCAATCGGCGTCGCGAATCACCGTCGCCCCTTCCGCAGCCAACGCCGCCACCGCAAACGCCATCGCAATCCGGTGGTCGCCGTGCGGCTCAATTTCCGCGCCGTGCAGTTTTCCCGCCCTGCGTCCCTCGACTTTCAAACCGTCGGGGCGCTCTTCGACCGTCGCCCCCATTCGCCGCAGATTCTCCGCCAGCGCTGAGATGCGGTCGCTCTCTTTCACGCGCAACTCCGCCGCGTTGCGAATCTCGATGCCTTCTTCCGTATACGGCCCCAGCGCCGCCAGCATGGGCAGTTCATCGATCACCAGCGGAATCCGTTCGCCTTCGATCACTCCGCCTTTGAGCGCCGCTCCCTTGATGGCCAAATCTCCCACCACTTCCCCGTGGGAACTTCTCAGCGAGAGCATCTGAATCGAAGCGCCCATTTCCGTGAACACGTCCAAAATCGCCGTGCGCGTGGGGTTCAACCCCACGTTGTGAATCGCCACGCTCGAATCGGCGAGCAGCGACGCCGCCGCGATAAAAAACACCGCCGAGGACAAATCTCCCGGAACATCCAGCGACTTAGCGGTCAGCTTTCCCGCTCCGTTTCCGCCCAAAAGTCCGTGAATCTTCGTTGTTCGCCCGTGCCGTTCTATGGCCGCTCCAAATTCTTCCAGCGCCAGCTCCGTATGATCGCGCGTCCCCGCCGGTTCGGTCACGCTCGTCATTCCCTCCGCGAACAAGCCCGCCAGCAGCACCGCCGATTTCACCTGTGCGCTGGCCATCGGCATTTGGTAATCGATCGCGTGCAATCGAGTGCCTTTTATTTCCAGCGGCGCAAAATTGTCGTCGCGCGCGCGGATGTCTGCACCCATCTCCCGCAACGGCCCCACCACGCGCTTCATGGGGCGCTTCTGCAGCGATCCGTCGCCGGTCAGCTTCGTCGTAAATTCCTGCCCCGCCAGAATCCCCGTCAGCAGCCGCATGGTCGTGCCGGAATTTCCCGCGTCCAGAGCTCGCCAACTGCTGGTAAGCCCCCGCGCTCCGCGGCCCGTGATTCGCACTGTGTCCTTCGCGATTTTGACGTCCGCGCCCAGCGCCCTCATGCAGCCCAGCGTGCTGTGGCAATCCGCCGCTGCGGAAAAGTTCCGCAGTTCGCTGCCGCCCTCCGCCAGCGCCGCGAGCATCGCATAGCGATGCGAAATCGATTTGTCCCCCGGAGGCTGCACCCCGCCCGTCAAAAGTTTCGCCGGTTGTACCGTTTGTTTTTTCACGCGAAGATTTTAGCACGCCCCGCGCAATCGCCTGGCTCCCACGCCGTTCATTTCCCCGCGTCCCCCTTCCCCGAAACGATTCTGTTCCTCTGCCTCCTTTACTTCCTCTACCTCCTTAACCTCCTGTCCCTAAGTACAGTTTTTCAAAAGGAACCAAGCCCCGCCGCCTTCGTTATTTCCACGCGCTAGTTTGCGTATTATGAATTGAGGAGAGTCGTCATGTCGGTGCGCAGAACGTTGCTTCATCTCGCCGCGAAAATCGCGATGGTTTTCGCCGCCATCTTTGTCGTTACGGTTTTATTGGTAGCCATGCCTGGCCACCACGCGCCGGCCACGCAAGGGCCCGCCCCGCAGGAAGCCTCGGCCCCGCAGTCGAAAGCTGCTGCCATGCCCGGCATGGACATGGGCGAAGAAAAAGCCAATGAAAAGGCTGCTGTCGAGGACATGACGCCCGGCCTTCACAGCGCGCACATGCTCCACATGTATATGACTTCCTTGCGTCCACAAAAGCCCGGCGATGTCCAGCGCGCCGACGAAATCGTCACCGAACTCCGCGCCGGCATCGAAAAATATAAGGACTACCACGTCGCTCTCGACAACGGTTTCCGAATCTTTGGGCCGAATGTCCCTCAGCCCGAATACCATTTCACGAATTATCGCAACGGATTTCTGGAAGCTTTCACGTTCGATCCCGCACGCCCGACTTCCCTGCTCTATAAGAAAACCTCGACAGGCTACGAACTCGTCGGCGCCATGTACACCATGCCGAAACGCGCAACCGAAGACCAACTAGACGCCCGCGTCCCGCTAAGCATCGCCAGGTGGCACCAGCACACCAATCTCTGCTTTCCACCGCTCGGCCAGTTTCGCACCGCCGATTGGACGAAGTTCGGTTTGCATGGTTCCATCGCCACGGAAGACGCTTGTACCGCCGCCGGTGGCCGCTTCCACCCCGTTGTCTTCGGTTGGATGGTCCACGTCTATCCCTACGAACACGGGCTCGACAACATCTTCACCATGCACGACATGCACTAATTCCGCGCTTGCTGCCGCTAGTTTTTCGCCGGCGTTCGCGTCGAATTCTATTCCTGGTTCTTGAGCTTTAGCTTGCTCTTATTTTCTTCGAGAAACGACCGCAAGCCATCCGCCGCCTCCAGCAGGCGAATCCACTGTTCATAGTAGAGCGTGACCGGGAACCTTCCGAGTCCATACACGCTCACCCCGCCTTTTTCTCCCACCCTGAATTCAAGACTCCCTTTCTTTCTCGATCCCGCCTGTTTTTCCAGCTCGGCGATGCGCGCCAGCAATTCTTCTTTGCTTGGTTCTGACATAATCTCCGCTCCCCTCCGTCACTCAATGAACTCCGTTGCCCCGGGACATCCGGATGAATCCTACCAGTTTTGCTTCCCGCTAGTCTTGGCCGCGCGCCTTCTTACGCCAAGCCTCCCTGTCTGCCTCAAACAACCCGGAAATAATCCGGCGTTGCTTGCCCCCCCTTCTCGGTGTAGGATACCGCCCAAGCGGGTGTGCAGTCCGCAAGCGAGTGCAGTTCACAGATGGAACGCCCTTCGAATTCACCACAGTCTGCTGAGGAGTTTGCGCGATGGCTCTCCTTTTGCCCTTCTCCACTTACCTTTTCTTTGCAACTCCTAACCTCGCGGGTCGCTCGCGAGCTGTGCACGCGCCGCCGGAGCTGTCTTGTTGAATTAGTTTCACGGGCCATTCACGAATGAGAAGGATGCTGAATCTGATTTTTGGCTCTTTCCTTGTTGCGTCCCCTTGGGAAGAGCTGGCGTACTTGGAAGCTTGGCTTCGAAGGATTTCTCGAGGAGGAAAACTGATGAATTTTAGCAAGAGAACAAAGGCCCCCATTCGCAATTTTTCGGTCTTGCTGCTGTCGATGATGCTGCCCCTGTTTGTCTCTGCACAGAAAAAACCGGCTGCGCCCAGCCATCCGAGCGCCCCCGCGCACGCCAGCGCGCCTCACACCAATACCACCCACACCAACACGGCCCATACAAACACAGCGCATACGAACACCACGCACACGAACACCACTCGAACCAACACGACTCGAACCAACACAACTCGCGGCAACACCACCCGCAGCACCACAACGCGCAGCACCACGACAACTCGTGGCGGCACCAACACCCGTGGCGGCAACACTCGCACTACCACCACCCGCACCACCACGACCCGTACGACTGGCGGCGGCCGGAGTGAAACTCGCGCCAACGGCAGCGTCCACAACTTCAACAGCCGCGGCGTGCGCACCAGCGTCAGGACTCGCAGCGGCGCCGAAGGCCACTTCAACTCCAGAGGCCGCGTCACTTCCATTCACGCTCATGGCATGACCATCAATCACGGCGCTCATGGCGCTACCAGATTCGAGTCCAACCGGAACGGCGTCAGGCTCGTCGGCTACGGTCACGGCCGCGGCTATGCCGAACGCGGTTACATGCGCGGCGGCCGTCCCTACATGCGGCGCACGTATTACTACGGTGGCCGCCGCTACGCTTACGCCTATCGCGGCGCCTACTGGCATGGCGTGGCCTACTATGGCTACGTCCCGCCTTATTACTATGGCCGCGCTTTTTACGGTTGGGCCTACAATCCCTGGGCCGCCCCCATCGCTTGGGGCTGGGGCTGGGGCGCAGCTCCTTGGTACGGCTACTATGGAGCTTACTTTGCGCCCGCTCCTGTCTACGCCACTCCGGCTCTATGGCTCACCGATTATTTGATCGCCGCCAATCTTCAGGCCGCCTATGAATCTCGTGCCGCGGCCGACGCTGCAGCGGCCAATGCAGCCGCTTCGGCTCCTCCGCCGGATTCCGACTCCGGTGGTCAGCCGGCCGCCAGCAACGGCCCCGTCGCTATGACTCCGGAAGTCAAGCAAGCCATCGCCGACGAAGTGAAAGCGCAAATCCAGGCCGAGCAGCAGGAAGCCGCCAATCCGAATCCGCCGGCGACTACTTCCACTGACCAGGTGCCTGCCGCTCTTGATCCCGCGCATCGCACCTTCGTCGTTTCCGCTGTCCTCAACCCAGCCATGGCAGACGGCACGGAATGCTCCCTAAGCCCCGGCGATGTCCTCACCCGTATTCAGGACACGCCCGACGCCAACCAGAACGTGACCGTCCTCGTCAGCAGCAGCCAGAATGGCGACTGCGCTTCGGGTTCGCAAGTTCCCGTGGCCGTACAAGACCTGCAAGACATGCAAAACGACTTCCGCGCCAAGATCGACGACGGCCTCAGCCAGATGGCCGCGAACCAAGGCAAGAATGGCATGCCCGCCGGCCCAGCCGCCACCAAGACGGCCTCACCCGATGGCCAAGTGCAAGCCGACTTGACCGTGGGCGATCAGTTGAAAGACCAGCAAGCCCAAGCGGACCAAACCGAACAAGAGGTGAAGCAAGCCTCCAGCGGCAGTAGCGGCGGAAACGACTAACTCGCCGCCGTTGCCCGGCACTGGGCACGCGGGCAACGCGCAGGTTGTTCGCGGTAAGGAAGCGCCGAAATCTCAGCCCTTCGGCGCTTCCCCAACCGTGTTTCGAATTCTTGGTCTCATAGAAACTGTTCCCTGCTTGGGCCAAGACTTTTTGGGAGAGGGAACAAGGAGCGTTTTACAATGAGTCGCAGATTTAGGGGTCTGGTCCAATATGTCGTCGTGGCGCTTGCTGTCATTTTCCCCGCCCATCTCGCGCTGGCGCAAGATGCCGGCTCTTTGGAAAGTCAGCTCAACGCCAAATACAAATTGGTGAAGCTCGGCGAAGATTCCACCGGGGTCACGGTCATCGAACCGGGCACCATCCTGGACATAAAAAAGGGTGGCATCCTCAGTTATCCCACCTCTAACGCTAGGCCGTTTGCCACGGTCTACAAAGATGGAACAATGCATGCTCCAGCCGCTACGCACATTCCTTCTTGGATGCCGCACGCTTCCTCCGTGCCAGGACAAGTAAGCGACACCAAATTCCTCACCGTCGGCGAAAAGGTTTATGCCACCAAAATTGAAGTTCAGGAAAAAGACAAAGTGGCCGTTTTCATTATCGAGTGCGATTCTTGCAATAACGTGCAGGATCCCTCTCTGCGCCGCGCCCAGGTTGTCTTCCAATACCCGAAAGGCTACCTGAAGAACGCCGACGCTGGCCAAGTCTCCGATTTGATCGAAGAGGCTCTCTCCGTCGACACCGGCGGCGACAGTTCCCAGCAACAAGGCCAGGGCGATCAAGGCCAGCAAAACCAAGGCGACCAGGGACAACCCGCGCAAGGCGCCCAAGGGCAACAACAGGACGCCCCAGCCCAGCCCGCTCAGCCTCCCCCGACCATCCAGTTGGGCCAAACGACCGACCAAGTCGTAGCCATCATGGGTCAGCCCGATAAAATCGTCGACCTCAAGACCAAACAGATCTATGTCTACAAAGACCTGAAAGTCACCTTCGTCAAAGGCAAGGTCTCCGACGTCGAGTAATCGTCGAACGTAACCCGTCTCCGTCCATATTGTTCACCAGGAACGGACGGGGTATCAGAACCGCGGCCGGCGCGTCGGCGCAAGCGCATCCGTTCGTAGAAGGTCATCCTGCGTTTCCCGCCGGCGGATCAGCTTCGTCTTTGTCCCATCGATGAGCACCTCGCTTGGCCTCGTCCGCGCATTGTAGTTGGACGCTTGCGTCATCCCGTACGCCCCCGCGGCCCAGATTGCCAGCGCTTCTCCCGGCTTCACTTCGCCGAGCGGCCAGTCATGCAGCAAGCAGTCTCCCGTTTCGCAGACGGGCCCGACAATATCCACACGCTGCGCTGGACGTTTGGTTTCGTCTGCTTCTCGCGAAATCCGCGTGATCGGATGAATCGCGCCATATAGTGCCGGCCGCAGCAAGTCATTCATCGCCGCGTCGACCACCACGAACGTTTTTCCGCGGTTCCGTTTCGTGTAAATCACGCGCGTCAGCAAAATTCCCGCCCTGGCAATAATCGAGCGCCCCGGCTCCAGCAGCAGGTGCAGCCCGAGCGGCCGAACGCATTGCGCGACCATCCGCGCATACTCTTCGCGCTTGGGAGTATCTTCCGTCGTGTAACGCACCCCCAGTCCGCCGCCCAAATCGAGATACTCCAGCGGAATCCCCGCCCGCT
The DNA here is from genome assembly GCA_963715795.1 of uncultured Acidobacteriota bacterium. GTDB lineage: Bacteria > Acidobacteriota > Terriglobia > Acidiferrales > UBA7541 > Acidiferrum. The sequence goes on from OY970275.1 coordinate 1,666,775, forward strand.
TCAGTTCCTCGACATATCCGGCGATGCGCCGAAACGCTTTGCGAAACGGATCCAGCGAAACGATCTGCGACCCGATGTGCGCGCTGATTCCCTTCCAACGCAGCAGCTTCGAGTCCTTGTGGGCGATATACAGCCGCCGCGCCTCCGGCCAGTCGAGTCCAAACTTATGCGTGTGACTTCCGGTGGCTATGTGTGGATGTCCGCCTGCCGCCACATCCGGGTTCACGCGTATCGCGGCGGCGGGAACTCTTCCGCCCCGTCTTACGTGCCGCTCCGATTCTTCGGTCAGAACCTCCAATTCCGCTTCGGATTCAACATTGAACAGAAGAATTCCTGCGGCGCGATGGCCTCCGCGCCCATTGCCGCCCGCAGGCGAGTATTGCAGCGCATCGCGAATTTCGTGCCGCGTCTTGCCCACCCCGGAAAATACGATCCGCTCGCCACGCACGCCCAGATGTCCCAGATGCTCGAGTTCGCCGCCGGAAACGATGTCGAAGCCGCTGCCCATTTTTGCCAGATGGCTCAAGAGGGAAAGGTTTCCGTTGGATTTCACGGCGAAACAAATCGTGTGCGGAATCTCGCGCAAACCCCGCTCGAACTCTTCGTAGGCATTCGTCACCGCGGCGCGGCTATATAAATAGGTCGGCGTGCCAAACGACGCCGCAGCAGCCATCAGGTCGACGCCCTCGCAGAAAACGTGCTCCACGCCCTTCTCGCGCGGCGAATTTCTCCACGCGAATTGCGGCGTGAATTCGGCTGGGTCGATGAACGCAGGTTTCCTGCGCGAATTGGCGGCTTTCGCGCTCATCGTACCTTCAACACCACCAAGGTCCGGTCATCGGCCAGCGGCGCGCTCTGCGAAAACCAGTCGACATCGCGAAAAATCAAATCCGCAAGCTCCGAGGCGCTCACTTCGTGTTGCTGCTCGATCAGCACGCGCAACCTCTCCGTTCCGAAAAATTGCCCTTCGCTGTTCAGCGTTTCCGAAATTCCGTCGGAGTGGAATACCAGCACGTCGCCAGGCACAAGCGACACGCCCCACTCGTCATAGCTGGCTTCCTCAAAAATGCCGAGCGGAAATCCTGTCAGCGCGATCTTGTCGCAGCGTCCGTCCTTGTAGAGCAGCGGCTGCGATTGTCCCGCGTTCGCCACGCGCAATTTGCTCCGGCCTTTCTGCCAGGTCGCGAAGCACGCGGTCATAAAGCGGCCTTCGATGCGGCGTTCGCCGACGATTTGGTTCATCTGTTTGAGCATTTCGGCCGGCTGCAACTTTTGCGGCGCGAGGCTTCGCATAATGCCGATCGCTACCGCGCCGTACAACGCTGCCGCCGTTCCCTTTCCGCTGACGTCGCCGAGCGCTATCCCCAATTGTTGCGGCCCGTAACGCAAAAAGTCGTACAAATCGCCGCCCACTTCTCTCGCGGAAAGATAACGCGCCGCAATATCCAGTCCGAAATCCTCGGACGGCACGGTCGGAAGCAGAGCGCCTTGAATGCGCTTCGCTGCTTGCAGGTCGCGTTCCAGGCGCGCCTCGTCGCGCGTCACTTGCTCGTAGAGCCGCGCGTTTTCCAGCGACACGGCCAGATTGGCCGCCAGGATCGAAAGCGTCTGAACGTGATCCTCCGTAAAATAATTCAGTTGCGGGCTTTCCAGGTCCAGCACTCCGATGACTTTTCCTTTATGCATCATCGGAATCGCCAGCTCCGATCGCGTCTCCGGATTCACCATCAAATAACGCGGGTCCGCCGCCACGTCCGGCACGATCACCGGCTCCTTCAATTCCGCCGCCGCGCCCACGATTCCTTCCGTCGCCGCCACGCGCATTTTTCCCTGAACGCGCTGCCCGTGTTTTACGTCCACGCGGTGCCGGAATACTTTCTGACTTTCGTCGTACAGCATGATGCTCAAAATCTGGTAATCGATCACTCGCTTGATTTGCTCCGCCGCGCGGCGCAGCAATTCCTCGACGTCCAGAATCGAGCTCGTTTCCCGCCCCACTTCGTTCAAGAGAAGCAGCGTTTCCGCCTGCGTCCGCACGCGCTCGAAAAGCCGCGCATTCTCGATCGCCACGGTCAGCCGGCTCGCCAGCAGCGTCAGGATGCTCTGCTGCTTGGGCGTGAAATAATCCGGGTGCCTGCTCTGGATATCCAGGACGCCCACGCATTTTCCGCGCAGCATCAGCGGCACCGCCAGTTCGGAGCGCACGCTCTCGATGGCGTCGATATATCTTTCATACTTCGAAGTATCGCCCACGCGCACCGAGTGGCCCGTGGCCGCCGCCGTTCCTGTAACTCCCTGCCCGATGGGAACATGCAGATTTTCCGCAAGCTCCCGCGGATAACCGATAGAAAATCTGTTCTTGAGATAAGCGCCGTTTCCTTCGACCATCAGCACGCCAAATATTTCGTAGTCGATGTGCTTCTTGATCAGCGCCGCGCTGCGGGCGAGCACCTCATCGAGATCGAGAGAGGAATTGACCTCTTCGCCGATTTCCGCGAGGGTGCTGAGAACTTCGGCGGAAACTTCCTTCGTTTCCGGGGCCGCGGTTTCCGTGCCCGCGGTTTCTGTGGCCGCCGTTTGCGTGGCCGTAGTTTCTGTAGGTTCGTTGGTCGGACTCATGAACTCAGTACATTATAGCAGGCAGATTGGCGGAGGCTGCGGCTTGTCCGTTGAGACGCCAACCGGAATCGGGCCTGGATACGACAATCGTTTTGATCGCCAGGCGCGCGGCGGTCAGCCGCTGCTTTTTTTCTCTTTGTCGGGCGGCTTTAGAGTCAGCACCCCGACTCCCCGCAGATTCCGATAACGCTCGGCATAGTCCAGGCCGAATCCGACGACGAACTCGTTGGGGATACTGAATCCGACGTATTCCGCATGCACGTCTGCGATGCGCCTCTCCGGTTTATCGAGCAGCACCGCTACGAGCAGCCGCTTCGGCTTGCGCTGCTCGAGGATGCGCAAGAGGTATCGCAGCGTCATTCCCGTATCCAGAATATCTTCTACGACGATGACCGTTCTTCCTTCGATGCTGGTGTCCAGATCTTTCGTGAGTTTGACCTGCCCCGAAGACTTCGTGTGTTTTCCGTAGCTGGAGACCGCGATGAAATCGAGCGAAACCTCGCCGGGAATTCCCCGCGCGAGATCCGAAAGAAAAAACACCGCGCCCTTGAGCACGCCCACCAAGAGCAGCGGCTCTTCCGGGAAGTCGCGGCGAATTTGTTTGGCCAACTCATCAATACGCTGCTGAATGCGCCCGCGCGTAATGAAAATGCGGACCTTTTCGCCGGGGATGCCTTGCCTGATTCGCTTCGCTTTTTTCTGCTTCTCCGCGATCTTCGTTGCCATCTTCTTCGTTTCCGTCTGGCTCGTTGCCATGGTTTACCCCAAACTGGAACCGCGACTCTAGCGCACGTGCTCGCCCGCGAGCAAGGCCCGGGAAAGCGAACAGCATCGCGACCGGAAGCGTGCTCGGCTATACTCCCATGCTTGGAGACTCACTTGCTCGAAGCCGCCAAAAGCACGCTCTTGATCCTCAGCGCCCTATTTCCCATCGTGAACCCGTTGGGCGGCAGTCCTATCTTTCTCACTCTGACCCAAGAATATTCCGGCTCCGACCGCCGGGCGCTCGCGCGGCGCGTCGCTACAAACAGTTTTTTTCTGCTGGTCTGTTCCTGCCTGATCGGAACGCACATTCTCAGCTTTTTTGGCATTTCCCTTCCCGTGGTGCAGGTCGGCGGCGGACTGATTGTGATTTCGACGGGGTGGGCCATGTTGAATCGCCACGACGATGAGCGCGCCAAACGGAATGGCGGAGTTCAGAAAAACGAATCGCCTGACAACGAGTTCAAGAGCGCGTTTTATCCGCTGACGCTTCCGCTGACGGTTGGTCCCGGCTCGATCTCCGTGGCCATCACGATTGGCGCCGACATGCCGCGCCATCACGGAGTGAACATTGTGGGAATTCTGGTCGTGCTCGTCGGATCGGCCATCATTGCCGCGAGCATTTATCTTTGCTACGGATTTGCCGACCGGCTGGCGCGCGTGCTGGGCGAGACGGGGATGACAGTCATCATGCGCTTGTCGTCTTTTTTGCTCGTCTGCATCGGCGTGCAAATCGTTTGGAATGGCGCCAAGGCTTTGCTCGAGACTCTCTCCTCGTTCGGGCACTAAACTTAGTCCTAAAATCGGTTTACTGGTGGAAGAGACCGAATGACAATAAAACAAAAACACAATTCTGCGAAGCCTCCCAGCAATGCGGACCGTTCCGAGGAAGGTGATCGAGCGCTGGGCATGGATGCGGAAATAACGCGACGCGATTTTTTGGGCTCGACGTTGCTCGCGTCGGGCGCGAGTTTGCTTTCGGGTTTTACGCCTGCGCAAATTCTGGCGATGAACGCGACTTCGCAGGCTCCTGGGGCTCCCGGCGCGAAAGACGATTGGACAGGGTACGGAGGCGTCGGCGAATACAGGGCGTCGAATGGAAACACGTTCGAGGTGATGCAGGCCGGGCACAAAATGCGCGATGGAGCGTACGATCCGCTGCCCTCGGATACGATCGATACCGGCGAAACTTACGATTGCGTCGTGGTAGGAGGGGGAATCAGCGGACTGGCAGCGGCGCTTTTCTTTTTGCGGCAGGCGGGACCGGAGAGCACGTGCCTCGTCCTCGAGAATCATCCCATTTTTGGCGGCGAAGCAAAACAGAACGATTTCGAGGTGGATGGAAAGCGGTTGATCGCGCATCAAGGCTCGGCCATTTACCTCGTTCCGTATCCGCATAGCTTCATCGCGCGATTCTACGATTCGATCGGGCTGCGGGCGCCGAGACTGACGTACCAAACATGGGGCGGAGCGGGGCCGGAAATGGCGCTCAGTCACACGCCGTACGATTCTGCGGGATTGAGCCGCGAACAGTACGGTTTCTGGTTCGGCGCGAAATTCGGGCAGAAGGCGGGAATGTGGCTGCTCGATCCAGTCGGTAAAAAGATGGAAGGCGCGCCGGTTTCCGCCGCGATGCACAGCGAATTGCTGCGCTGGTTTTCCGGTGCGGCAGCGGATAAATCGAAATTCCAGCCGCCGAAATACGAGGGCGATGAAATTTCGCGGAAGCTGGATGCCATCACACTTGAAGAACACATGATGGAGCGGTACGGCTTGAGCCGGGAAATGATCCGGACGTTTCTTTCGCCGGTGGAAGGAGGCGGCTCGGGACTCGGGCCGGATGCGCTTTCCGCGTTCTGCGATTATGCTGCGGATTTGCTGCATCCGTGGGACGACGGAACGAGCGATCCAGTGCAAATGTTTCCTGGCGGAAACACGACCATCGCGCGGTTGATGGCCAAGGCGCTGATTCCGGCAGCAATCGATGGGCCGGGGACGGTGGAGGGAGTGAGCCGCGGCGCGGTGAATTTTGCGGCGCTCGATGTTCCAGGCGCGAGGGCGCGAATGCGGCTTTCCTCGACGGCCGTTTTCGTCAAGCATGACGGCGATCCCGCGAAGGCCAACTCGCTGACGATTGCCTACGCGAAAGAAGGGAAAGTGTTTCGCGTGAAGGCGCAATCCGCGGTGATGGCGGGAGGAAGCTGGACGACCAAGAAGATCATCAAGGATTTGGGTGAAGCGCAGAGGAATGCCTACGCGCAGTTTTACCGGTCGCCATCCTTGATGGCCAATGTCGCCGTGCGCAACTGGCGATTCCTGGAGAAGATGGGGATAACGGGATGCCGGTGGTTTGACGGCGTCGGAAATTATTTTGATGTGCGGAAGCTGGCGGTGTGCGGCGGAGTGCAGCCGACCATCAGCCCCGATGATCCGATTGTCTTGACGCTGAAGGTTCTTTACTCGTATCCGGGCGAATCGACGGAGAACCAGGGGCATCGCGGGCGCGGGGAGATGATCACCACATCGTTTCGCGAGTATGAGCGGAGAATCCGGCAGCAGTTTACGGAGATGTTTTCGGGCGCGGGATTCGATGCGGAACGGGATATTGCGGGAATTGTGTTGAACCGCTGGGGACACGCGTATCTGAATCCGCAGCCGGGATTTTTCTTTGGGAAGGATGGCAAGCCCGCGCCGCGCGACGTGCTGCGAGCGGAACCGTTTGGGCGAATCGCTTTTGCGAACACGGATTTGGCGGGAGCGATGGATCATCGGTATTCGATCCTGGAGGCGCATCGGGCGGTGGGGCAGTTGCTGGACGGAGTGTTGACATGAGAAGAAGTGGCGAGTGACGAGTGGCGAGAGGGGACCCCTACCCCCCGGGGGTGTGCAGAGAAACGTGAGCAAACGTATGAAAGGAAAGGGCTTGCGCGAGATCCTGCGTGTGCGCACAGGGAAGGGTGTGGAAAACATGGGAAGGGATAGGGTGGGAGAGAAGTGGGCACCCCCCAGGCAATTTGTAAGAGTATCAAAGGAAAGGAGTTGTGAAATGGGCAGTTTGTAATGGGTTGAAAAGGAAGGGGTTGTTTGCTCGGTTTTTGCGCATTTGTGCACAGGGAGTGCTCGGTGGGTGAGGCACAGCGTGGCGGCGCGGTCGATGGGAGCGGACGAACTGGAAGGGACGGCTCGGGGGAAGCGGACCAATAGCGGAGGCAAGGCCGTGACTCCTTTCTCCTCCGCGACGAAAACAGACAAATTATAGCAGATCCGTGTTTATTGTCAAGTAATAACTATAAGTCGTTATGCAGCAGCGGGTTGCGGATCGTTGATTCGGGGATTGGATGCCTGGAAGTGTCACCTGACGACAGGTTAAGGTCGTGGGGAGTCTGGCTTATAGTCATTGTGCTGACGCCACCACGGGATTCGCGATGGGGTGACTGGAGCGAAAAATGAAGAAGCCGCAGATGTACCTAGCCCTGTTTCTCCTTGTGGGAGCCGTGGGATTACGCGCCCACAGGAACGATACGGCGAATCTGGAAGCTCGCCGATCAAAACTGAATCAGTTGATCGCGGAGGAGTGGGAATACCAGATGCGGGAGTCTCCCGAGTACGCCACAGCCATAGGCGACTACCGATACAACGACAAGTGGAGCGATTATTCACTCGCCCATGTACCGGAGCAGAGAGCGGCGATAGAGAAGTGGCTGGAGCGCTTCGAGCAGGTGGATACGGCGGATTTTCCAGAACAGGAGAAGCTCAGCCAAGCCATGATGGTGCGGAATCTTAAAGAAGGAATTGAATTCATCGACTTGAAGCTGTATCTGATGCCGGTCGAGCAGTTCGACGGGATCCAGGTGAATCTGGCGACTCTCGTGAACGACATCCCCTTCCACACGACAAAGCAGTATGAAGACTATCTGGCGCGATTGAATAAATTGCCGCAGGTGATCGATCAGATCATCGAGGTGCTGCAGCAAGGCGAAAAGGAAGAGTTGATGCCGCCGGCGTATTTGCTGGAAAAGACTGTGACGCAATGCAGCGCGATCGCCAAGCCCGCAGGGGCAGCGAATGCGTTCGGCCAGCCGGTGGCTCATTTTCCAGACGCCGTCCCGCCCGCAGATCAGAAACGACTGCGCGATGCGATTGTGGCAGCGGTTGACACCGAAGTGCGCCCGGCCTACAGGAAATTGCAGGATTTTATTGCGACCGACTACGCCCCGAAAGGCCGGAAGAATGGAGGAGTGTGGTCGCTGCCGAATGGGGACGCGTTGTACCGCTTTTACATCCGAGAGCAGACAACAACGAGCATGGAGCCGGAAGCGATTCACGAGCTGGGGCTGAAGGAAGTAGCGCGAATCCGGGACGAGCAAATGGCCATTGCGAGGAAGCTTGGTTTTTCGGATCTGAAAACCTTCCAAGCTTCGCTGAAGACAAATCCCAAACTCATTCCCACTTCGCGTGAACAGATTTTGGATATCTACCGGCACTACATCGCGCAAATGGAACCGGAGCTGCCGAAGTATTTTGGCCTTTTGCCAAAGACGCACTTGGAAGTGAAGCCGGTGGAGACGTACCGGGAAAAAGATGCGTCCGCCGCGCAATATTGGCCGGGCACGGCGGATGGCTCGCGGCTCGGAGCGGTGATGGTAAACACGGGGAATTACCAGCACCGGACAACAGTGGCAATGGAATCGACAGCCTATCACGAAGGAATTCCAGGCCATCACATGCAGATTTCCATCGCGCAAAATCTCCCCGGGTTGCCAAAATTCCGCCAGGAGGGCGGCTACAACGCCTATGTGGAAGGTTGGGCATTGTACGCGGAGCGGCTGGGAAAAGAGATGGGCTTCTATCAAGATCCCTATTCGGATTATGGGCGGCTGGAGGGGGAGATGTTGCGCGCATCGCGTTTAGTTCTGGATACGGGCGTGCACTATAAGCACTGGACGCGGCAGCAGATGGTCGATTATTTCCATGAGTTTACCTCGGAAGATGAACCGGAGGTGCAGGAAGAAACGGACCGGTACATCGCGAGCCCGGGACAGGCGCTCGGTTACAAAATCGGGGAGCTCGATATATTCAGGCTTCGCCGGTTAGCGCAGGATGAACTGGGGAAACGATATGATGTGCGCGCTTTTCACGATGAGATCCTAAACGGAGGAGCGCTGCCGCTGGACCTGCTTGATCAGCGCGTCACGGCGTGGATCGCCGAGCAGAAAGCGAACGCAGCGAAGCAGACGAACTGAAAACGCTGGGGGAGAGCAGCCTGCCCTAGTTTGAGGCGGCCTTCCCTTGCCGGGAGCGCGCGAAATAGTTCGGACGGAGAAGTTCGCCGCGAAATGTCCCGGCGATAGCGCTCGGCTCACCTTGAATCCTTACGTTCGTGTGCAGGCGACTGGAAATCTGGGGCCGCATTAGCGGTCGCGGCGGAGAGTGTCAAGCCAGCGCGTTAGGACGGCGACGGAGGCGGGTTCGAGGTCGATGAACTCGAGGCCCATGCCGATTTTGGGTTTGACGATGCGGACCATGGCGAGGGCCTGAACGCTCTCGCCCTTGCGCGTCAAGGTGACACGGGTGCGAGACCGGACTGCAAGCGGCTTGCTGGTGCAGAGGAAGCAGCCGCCGAGAGAAAGATCCGAAGTGACGCCTTCGGAGCGGGAGCCGGATTCAAGATCGAGGACTTCGGCGTCGGCGGCGAAAGGATAACGGATGGCATAACGGCGGTCTCGCAGACTGGCTTTGCGCGAGGCATCATCAGCGGTTCGGTCGTTCATGGTGATAACGTTGCCCACTGTCGTTTAGACCGGGGAATAGCGAGTCAGGATGAACCGGAGGACCGTTCCCCTCTATCTCTTAAGGGTGCCAGAGGCGGCGAAAAATTGGGGGATTGCGAAGTGCAGGAGAGCGAAAGAGGCAACAGGGGCGGCGCGCGGAGTGGGGTGCGGTCCTGGGGCGAGGTGAATAAAAGCTATTAGTTGGTAGGGCAAAGAGATGAGAAGCGGACAAAGAGGAGAGGAAGGAGGGTGGTACTCTAAAATGGCAGTTTTTCCCATGCTAAACGAAACAATGCGAAGCGACGGACTGCGGCAAAGCGACCGCGTGAGTTTCCGCATGCCCGTGGAGGCATCGTGGTTCACGAGCGGCGGAACGGCGGTGAAACACGTTGCGGAGACGCTGCTGGTGAGCCGCAACGGCGGAGTGCTGCGCCTGGACGAAAAGTTGACGGCCGGACAAGAGATTACGCTGCGGCGGATGGAAGGGGATTTGGTGAAGTCGGCGCGGGCGCGCGTGGTGGCCGAAATCGATCAAGAGCCGGACGGATTTTTGTACGCGATACATATTTTGGAGCCGCGAGTGGACTTTTGGGACATCGATTTTCCGGCGCCCCATCAGGCGGATGAGGCGCTGGCACGGCTGCTCATGGAATGCGGATTCTGCCAGCGGCGGGAAGTGGTGTACCTGAACGAGCTGGAGCTGAAATCGTTTGAAGTGCGGAAATGCGTGGCACGGCTGTGCAAACATTGCGACACGCCTTCGATCTGGATCGAGGCGCAATCGGAAATGAGCGCGCCGGAGAAGGGTGCGGCGCATGCGCAGCCGGTCGAAGAGAGAGTACTCCCGCGGCGGAACCGGACGCGCGTGAGAGCGCGCGTGCTGGCGTGCATACGGAGACGAGGATTTCAGGAAGAAGTGGCGGTGTGCGAGGATTTGTCGAAGGGCGGGCTCAGTTTTCGGAGCCGGAATAAATACGATGAGGGGTCGCGGGTCGAGGTGGCGGTGCCGTTCACGCCAGGGAGCGGAGCGATTTTCGTGCCGATACGGATTGTGTTTTCGCAGGCGATTCCGGCGGCGGGGTTGTACAGGCACGGAGCAGCTTATATTCGGCCGCCGATGGATTCGGCGGATTGAGGCGCGGACGCTGATTTTTTGAGGGGAATTTTTAGTCGCGGTTCCTAACTTGCGGGTAATCGAAAACAAATCTAAGAAAAACCCGGAACGCGTTCGGGGATGAATCGTGCCGCGAAAGGGCACAGCATGCTGTGCCCCTACGAGAGAGCGCGGCGAGATCGGTTGAGACTAGGACTCAGTCTACGCCTACAGCGGCGGAGTCGCGCTCGTGGCGACGGCGGTGAAGGTGGTGCATCGAGATGTTGAGATAGGCGAGGCCGCAGGGAGTTTCTACGGCGATGACCATCGCTTCCGTGTCGGCGCTGCCCGCGAGGCCTTCTTCATTCATGTGAATTTCCGGCGGATAGACCTTGAAACGAAAACCCTGGTCGTTGAGAAGCGTGACGGAATTGCCGATGATCATGTTGGCGAGTTCGCAGACCGTTTCGCGAACGACTTGGTCGCTTTCCTGAACTTCGCCTCCCGCGAGATGGCCGGCCACTTTCACGGCGACTTCCGGCGAAAGATCGAGAATGACGCGGCCTTCGATATCGCCCTTGATGGCGATAAGAGCGGCGACGCCTTTGCGGCGATAGGTGTCCTCGTCCATGGAAAGGTCGAGAATTTTGGTCGGCGCCTGAACAAGTTCGGCAAAGACGGCGTCGGCGGCGTTAATAAAGGGCTGGATGAGTTCCATTCTCATGCGCGGTTCTCTCCTGCGAAGGCGACGGGCGCGCCAACGGCGTTGGGATCGTCACTGAGAACATAGCGAAGAATTTCGTAAAGGACTTCGGGCTTGACGGGTTTTTGCACGAAGTGTTTCGCGCCTTTCTGGAGAGCGGCCAGGATATTTTCCTGGTAACCGACCGAAGAGACCATGACGATGCGCGCATCGCCGTGCTGGCGAACGATGCGCTCGACGGCCTCGATGCCTTCCATCTGCGGCATGGTGATGTCCATGAGCACGATGTCGGGCTTGGTGCGGTTGAACTCCGCGATGGCGGTTAGGCCATCGCCGGCCTCGCCGGCGACTTCGCCGCCGAACATCTCAATCATCTTGATGATGTTCTTGCGAGCGAAGACGGAGTCGTCCACCACCAGATAGCGAACGGGCTGATTGTCTTTCCGTAACAGAGCGGCAAATTGTTGCATGGCCTTCTCCTTCTCCCGGCACGGTGTTAGGTGCGATGGGAAGAAACGGGTGTCCTTTCCGATTTATCGTTCCTGTCGTTCTTATCGTTTTTGTCGAGCCTGTCGAATTTCTCTGCGCCGGCGCGATCACCGCCGAAGTTCTGGACGAGGTGGGCGGGCAAGCCGTCCAGCGGAACCACTTTATTCGCGTAACCTTTTGAAATGGCGGCGCGGGGCATGCCGCTGACAACGCAAGTGTCCTCGCTTTGCGCGATGGTCATGCCGCCAGCGTCCTTGATCGCGCCGAGACCTTCGGCGCCGTCCTCACCCATGCCGGTCATCAAGAGGCCGACGGCTGTGGGGCCAAATTGCTGGGCGACAGAGTGAAACAGAACATCAGCCGAGGGACGATGGCCGTTAACGGGAGCGCCGTCGGAGAGAACGGCCATATCACCGCGCGGCATGCGGCGCACCATGATGTGACGATTGCCGGGGCAGATGAGAACGCGGCCGGCCACGAGAAGATCGCCGGAGCGCGCCTCCTGCACTTCCACGGGGCAGCATTCGTCGAGACGCTTGGCAAACATTTCCGTGAAGCCCTCGGGCATGTGCTGAACGACAACAATGCTGGCCGGAAAATCGGCGGGAATTTGCGAGAGAACGTATTGCAGGGCGTTGGGACCGCCGGTGGAGATTCCGATCGCGATGATGCGATTGGGCGGATGAGCGGGGTGGCTCTGTTTCTTTTTGCTCTGAGGAGGATCATCGGAAACAACGGCAGCGGGCAATTTGCGGCCGGCGGCGCGTTTGGCAACTTTAATCTTTTCGATGAGCTGGTCGGCGACGGAATCGAGATGTCCCGCGGCGGCGTCCTGCGGCTTGGGGACAAAGTCGATGGCGCCGAGAGCAAGGGCTTTGAGAGTGGCGTAAGCGCCTTCCTTGGAATGCGTGCTGAAAAGGACGACAGGCATGGGAGCGCGGCGCATGATCAGACGGAGGGTTTCCATGCCGTCCATGCGAGGCATCTCGAGATCGAGAGTGACCACGTCGGGGCGCAGCTCTTCGATTTTTTTCAGAGCGAAAGCGCCATCCATGGCGGTGCCAACGACTTCGATGGAAGGATCGCGGGCAAGGATCGAGGGGATGAGCTTCCGCATGAGGGCGGAATCATCGACGACGAGAACTTTGATGCGGTCGCTCATGCGATCGCTCCCAAAGGCACAGAGCGGGAAAGACGCGAAAGGACGGCGGGCACGTTGAGAATGAGGACGACGGTTCCGTCGCCGAGAATAGAGGCGCCGCTGACGAGATCGCTCGAAACAATGTCGCTAGGAAGAGCCTTGATGACCAGCTCTTCTTCGCCGACCATGCTATCGACGAGGAGACCGAAACGTTTCTCGGCGGAGCCGATGACGATGACGAAATGTTTCTTTTTCTTGGGTTCGCTGTCGATCGCGCGGAGGCGGCTGAGATGCTCGAGGCGCACGAGAGTAAGAATTTGATCGCGAAGCTGAAGAACTTCGCGCTGATCGATGCGATGGATGTCCTGTTCGTGGATGCGGGAGATTTCGACGACGGAAGAAAGAGGAACGGCGAAGAGGCGGCCGCCGACGCGGAAGAGGAGAGTTTGAATGCTCGCGAGGGTCAAGGGAGCGCGCAATTGGAAGGTGGTGCCGCGCGTTTTTTGCGTGGTGATGTGCACAGTGCCTTTTAATTTGTCCAGGACGCTGCGCACGACATCCATGCCAACGCCGCGACCGGAAATTTCGGTGATCTCGGACGCTGTGCTGAAGCCAGATTCGAAAATAAGGTTGAGGGCGTCCTGCTCGGAGAGGCGCGCGGCTTCTTCGGCCTTGATAATTCCCTGTTTGATGGCTTGCTGGCGAACACGGCCGGGATCAATTCCGCGGCCGTCGTCGCGGACTTCAATGACGACCTGAGTGCCTTGATGATAGGCGTTGAGGGAGATGGTGCCGCGCGCGGGCTTTCCAGCGGTGAGGCGCTCATCGGCAGGCTCGATGCCATGGTCGACAGCGTTCCGGACGAGGTGCATCAGGGGTTCGCCGAGAGCGTCGAGAATGCTTTTATCGAGATCGGTGTGCTGGCCGGAGATGTCCAGCGCGACGTCCTTGCCGCACTGCTTGGCGACGTCGCGCACGACGCGCGGGAAGCGGCGGAAGAGCTGCTCAACGGGAACCATGCGGATTTTCAAAACGCATTTGTGGAGTTCATCGAGAACGCGGGATTGAAAGCCGAGAGCGTCGACGAGCTTGGCCCGCACGGGATCGCGCGCGTGGCGCTGGTCGAATTCGCTGAGCGCGCGATGCAGCATGGATTTTCCAATGATCAGTTCACCGACAAGATTCATGACGGCGTCGATGCGATTGGCCTCGACGCGGAGAGTGCTTTCGGCAACCGCGGCGACAGCGGAAGCTCCCGCGTTATTCGACTTGGCGGCTTCGCTGGAGTCGGCGTGCTCGACAGCGTTGGCAACGACTTGAGCCGCCTGGGCTTCGAGGAGATCGCCGAGGAGTTCATGCTCGGGCGTTTCGGCGGTGATGGCGCGTTCGACGCGGACATCGGAAACGATCGAAGGAATGCGGCAGCGCTTCTTGAGAACGTCTTCAGGCTGAACCGTGGCGAGAGCGGCTTCCACGATTTCGACATTGGCGGCGGCGAGATTGTCTTCCGGACGAAGGGCGATGAGCGTGCCGCAGCCGTGAAGTACGTTTCGAATGAGCTGAAATGCGGCGGCGCGCATGAGGCTGTCCGGATCAACGCGCAGAGCGACGTTGTAGACGGTTTCGCCGCGATGAGCGGCCTCGGCGATCATGAGCTGCTCGTATTCGGTCCAGGCGAATTTCGCGGGGATGCTTTCGGGCGATTTCGGAGTTTCGACGACAGGAACCGTCTCGACCAACAGGCCACGAATCAGACCGCGGAGCGTCTCGAGGGAAGGAAGCTTCTTGCTGCGCTGATAGGCGGCGAGCATAGCCTCAAAAGAATCGGCGGCGGCGAGGACGACTTCCGCAAAACGCGAGCCGTGCTTCTGAGCGACCTGAGGCGTGAGGACGTCCTCGAGTTCGTGAGCGAGCTCGCTCAATTTATGAAAACCGCAAGCCGCGGAGTCGCCCTTGAGCGTGTGGACGGCACGGCGGACGCGGCGGATGATTTCCTCGTCCGCCGGCGACGCCTCAAGCTCGAGCCCCGCTTCGTTCAACGATTGAAGCAGCTCATTCGCGCTCTCGAAGAAGATGGCGCGAAGCTCCGGGTTGCGATCCTCGGGAGACTTGCTCAAGAATTCGCCTCCACGCGCTGATAGGCGGTGCCATTGTTTTCGTGCACCATGCCGAACTTTTGGGTGAGGCCGAACAGGCTTTCCGCATGGCCGACGAAGAGATAACCGCCGGGATTCAAGCAATGCCAGAACTTTTCAATCAAGCGCTTCTGCTCGGCTTCATCGAAATAGATCATGACGTTGCGGCAAAGAATGATGTCGTTGCGGCGGGGAAGAAATTCGGTCTTGAGATTGTGGAAGTCGAACTGGACGAGCTGCTTGAGCTGCGGCTTAATGGCGTATTTGTCGCCGGACTTTTCAAAGTAACGCAGCCGGCAGGTGTAATCGACGGGTTCCATTTGCTGCTCGGTGTAGACGCCTTCCTGTCCCACGCGGAGACTGGCGTAGCTGATGTCCGAAGCGACGATTTCCAGTTTCCAGGGCGGAGGAATTAATGGCTTGGGAGAAGGCATATCGAACGGGAGCGGATTGCGCAGGTAGTAGTAGGCCAGCGCGTCGCAAATCAAAATGGCGACGGAATAAGGCTCCTGACCGCTGGAGCAGCCGGCGCTCCACACCCGAAGATTCCAGTCGCGGCGTTCCTGCTTCTTGCGCAACAAGTCTTCGAGGACATGTTTCTGCAAAAGATCGAGCTGAGGCTTGTTGCGGAAAAAGCTGGTTTCGTTGACGGTGAGGTTTTCGAGGAGCAGGGCCAATTCGGCGCGGCCCTCGCGGCTGGTCAGCAGGCGATAGTAGCTGTAGAAAGAATCGAGCTGACAGGCTTTGAGCCGGCGCTGGAGACGATCCTTCAGGAAATGAGAGCGGCGTTCATCGAAAAACATGCCGCACTCCTGATAGACAAGCGTCTGGAGGAGCTTGAGTTCCGGTTCAGTGAGCTGGATCGGAGCGGTTAGAGTTCCCATGAGATAAGCGGCAATCCGTCAGTTCGACTGGCCCCGAGGTGTCCGAGAGCAGTGCTACTGTGAAAGAGCGACGGTTTCCGCGGCCTCCTCGAGTCGTTTGAGTTCCGGCCGGTACAAAAGCTTGGAAATATCGAGCAAGATGATGAGCCGGCCATTGAGCTTGCCGACTCCCGTGACATATCCGGACTCGCCATCGGCAAACACAGAGCCGGGAGCTTCAATCTCCGATGGAGGGATTTTCAGGACCTCGGAAGCGGAGTTGACGATCAGGCCCAACAGTTTGTTATCGAGCTCCACAACCAAAATGCGGTTTTTCTTGTCCGGCTTGATTTCGGTGTGTCCGAAGCGCTTGCGAAGATCCATCACGGGAATGATTTTGCCGCGCAAATTGATCACGCCTTCGACGGTATCGGGAGCGCTGGGGACGGCGGTAATTTCCGGAACGCGGACAATCTCGCGAACGGCGCCGATGCGCACGCCATAGGTCTCATTTCCAATTCGGAAACCGACGATTTGTAGGTCCTTTTCCATCAGGCGATCTCCGCGGCCTCAGGAACGCACGAGTTCGGCGTATTCCGACTCGCGTTCGCGGGCGGAACTCTGGTGCCCGCGGCGAGGCGCGCCGGACTCTGCTTGCCGGCCGCGGCCTTGCGCGGAACGGTCCAGCACAAAGCGATCCATGCTGTCGAGCAGGTTGCGGGAAAGTTTGAGCATCTGCTCGGCGGCGGCGGATAGCTCGGTGGAACTGGAGGCCGATTGCTGAACGAGCTCGCGCATTTTGTCCATAGCACGGACCACGGCTTGCGCACCGGAGGCTTGCTCTTCAACGGCCGAGCTGATTTCCTGGGTGATTTCGGTGAGCCGGCTGGTGGCCTTGGCGATTTGCGAGGAACCAACAGACTGTTCGTTGGTGGCCGCGCCAATTTCCTGGGAGAACTTGTAAACTTCGGTGACAACGTTGGAAATTTTGTGAAGAGCGCTGCCGAGTTCGTTGCCGAGGCTCAAACCCTCTTCCACGATGCGCGTGCTGCGCTCCATGTTTTCGACGGCCTGGCGCGCCTCGCGCTGAATGCTCTCGATCAGGTCGGCGATTTCCTTGGTGGATTGCGTGGATTTCTCGGCGAGCTTGCGCACTTCGTCCGCGACGACGGCGAAACCCAAACCATGCTCGCCCGCGCGCGCCGCTTCGATAGCGGCGTTAAGCGCGAGAAGGTTGGTCTGCTCCGCAAGATCATCGATGACTTCAATGATTTTGCCGATGTCATCGGCGCGGTGGCCCAGAACGTTGATGATTTCCGCGGAGGACTGAATGGCCTTGTTGGTGCGGTTCAGGCCATCGGTGGCCTTTTCCATGGTCTGGATGCCGGTGACAACTTCTTCGCGGGAACGATTGGCGATATCGAGAAGGACCTTGGCGGTGTCCGCTACACGCTGAATCGAAGTGACCATCTGGTCGATGGAAGCAGAGGTCTCGGCCACGCTGGAAGCTTGCACCTGAGTGTTCTTCACCACGTTTTGCACGTTGATGCTCATTTCGTGCATGGTGCTGGTGACTTCTTCAATCGCGGAGGAGGCTTGCACGCTGACCTTTGCGGATTCGTCAGCCGCGCCAGCGACTTGATTCGAACCCGCGGAAACCTGGCCGGCCGAGTCGCGCGTGGTGCGGACCAGTTCCTGGAGACCGTGGGACATGCGAAGGAAAGCATTGCCTAGCGTGTCGCGCTTGGAGCGGGGCACGACTTCCACGGCCAAGTCGCCTTCGGCGACGGACATGGAAACACTGGCCATTTCTTTTAGGTAGGCGACCATGTTGTTGAATGTAGTGGCTAGCGCGCCTATTTCGTCGTTGCGGTGAATATCGATGTTCTGGTCGAGGTCTCCGGAATCGCCGATTTCGCGTGCTACCGTGATGAGGTGAGTGAGCGGCTCACTGATGGACTTGGCGGTGGTGTAGGCGATAGCGATGCCCAAGACCAAAGCGATGAAAGTGCCGAACGTGGTTGCATAGAAACTCATTGAGCTTGCGCGGTCAGCCGAAAGGGAGGTCTCGTCGGACGATTTCGTAATATCGGTGCTAGTTTGATCCAGGACAGAGGAAGATTTAGTGAGCCAGGAAGAAGGATCCTTCTGGAGATAGAAAATCTGCAGGTCGGAGACGGTGGCGTCGCCCGAATCGACTTGATGGCGTTTGGCGATGAGGGGTTTGGCAAAATTGTCGGCCCAGCTCGCCTCCGTGCTTTCCACCTGGATTAGAGCGGTTTTGACGCTATCGGTGGCCGTTTCTGCTTCGCCGCGCTTGATTAGATCGCTGACTTGAGTGAAGCCGGTATTAACCTTTTCCTCGTCGCGGGGATCGCCGCTCAGGAGAAAATTATCCATGTTGTGGCGATTCAACATGATCTGGTAGCGCACCGATTCGATGATGCGGACGTTTTCGAGCGCGGACTTCGCATCGGCGCGAGCCGACCGCTCCTTGATGCCGGCACCGATGTTGACGAGGAACAGCACGGCCAAAATGCCCAAGATCACACCAAAGCCAAAGTAAAGTCTCTTCCCGATCGTCATTGCAAAATGCCTCCACTCACCCCGGTGAAACGGTTGTACGCAAACCGGTTCTGCCGTTTATTGCGAATCCCCTAGTTCGGCGCGCTGAAATCGAACTCCACGATCTGTGTCGATTCCTCGGGGGCGGCCGCGAATCTCCATTCCTTGACGGCATCCTGACAGGCCTGAACAAGAAGCGGATGGCCGCCGATGACGCGAGTGCTCTTGACGTGCCCGTCCGGTGTGATCACGACTTCGATTTTCACTTTGCCGGTCACGTTCATGCGCTTGGCGAGTTCGGGATAGGCCGGAGCTACTTTGGATTTGACCTTGCGTTTGCCCTCGTCCGTGGACCCCGTTTGCGCAAAGGTATGAGCACAGAAACAAAGACCGAAAGCCGCAATCGCACTTGCGCGAATAATCCCCTTCCATGCGGATCTCATCGACAACACGCCTCCTGGTATGGGAAAACCCCGCTGGAGGAAAGGCACGTCGGGGGCCATGGATTGTATCGATGGAACAGCGAAGAGGTGTGGAGTCCAAAGAACTGCAAGTCCCGCAGAATGAGTGAGTAATGCGGAACTTCGACCGAGGGAAGAATTCCTTTGGCACCGCGACGCGTCTCAGCGAGCCTGAACTTTGCGAGGTGAGGTCTCAGGCTGAGACGAGATGCCGCCAGAGCAGGATTTGAGAGTGGACGATTCGGCAACCCTTTCCCGAAGGAAGGTTGACTCAGAATGAGATGACTCGCTAGGGTGGTAAAGAACGGCTGGATTCAACTTGAGACACGCGTCCAACCCCAACCCGTGATGCGAGAACCGAAATCGAAGAGGACTCCGCGTTTAACCAACCGGCCTACTAAGCCTGAGCTCGTGCTTCCCTTTTCAAAACAAGCAGAAGAGTTAATGGAGCTGGCGGTTGACGCCGCCCAATCACGGCAACTACCGGAATTTCTGGAGAGGTTTGCGGGGCGGGCGGCGCGCATGCTGAGCGCGGCCTGGGGCGGGGTGGCTGTTTTTCGCGGGAGGGAAACGGACTTGTACTCGGCGGCTCAGAGCGAAACTGCAATGAGCGCGGGGCTAAAGAGCTGGATCATCTCGACGGCTCGAGAAAGCCGAGTGGCGACCGCCATCCGACCATTGCCGGCAGGGGAAGCAGCGGTTCGGGCAGGCGGAGCGGCGGCGATGAGCGCGGTCTTCGTGTCTATCGTGGCGAGCGACGGAGAACGGCTCGGGATGCTGTGCCTGCTGCGCCAGCGAAAAAATTTAGATACGCAAGAAAAGAAATTGCTTCACGCACTGGCGAGCCATGCGGCGTTGTCGCTCGAGAATTTTCGGCGGTTTTCCCAGTTGGAAAAGTCCAAGCGGCAATGGGTCGAAGACATCGACGCGATCAGCGACTACATCGTGGTGCATGACCGGGCATGGAAAATCGTGCGCACGAACCGCTCGCTGGCATCGCATCTCGGCGTGCCGCCGGTTGCGCTGGTGGGCGAAGCGATGAGCGGATTGCGGCAAATCGCGGAAACCGGGAGCGATCTTCCCTGCCCGTTCTGCCGGGATACGCAGCGGGCACGAGAAGAGTACGTGGCGGCATCGGCGGATCGGATTTTTCTCGTGTCCACATCGAGAGCGCCGGGGGTGGTGAAAGACGATACACGCACGATCCACGTATTGAAGGACATTACGGACCGGCGAGAGGCGGAACGGCGCTACCGTGAGCTGTTCGACAGCATTCAGGAAGGACTTTTCTTCGCAACGCCCGACGGGCGATTTTTGGATGTGAACGACGCGATGGTGCGGATGCTGGGTTATGCCTCGCGCGAGGAGATGCTGAGGGCGGACGTGAGCCCGCACCTTTATCCGGCGCCGGCGGCTCGCGAACGCTTCTTGCAGGCGCTGGCCGAGCGCGGCGTTTTGCGAAACTATGAAGAGACCTTGCGGCGAAAGGATGGCGCGCTGCTTCATACGTTGCAAAACATCACGGCCGTGCGCGATGCGCAAGGACACATCGCGCAGATTCGCGGATTGATGCTGGACGTGACGGAACAAAAGTCTTTTCAGTCGCAATTACAGCGCGAGCGGGACTTCAATCAAAAGATCCTGAATACCACGCAGAGCATGATTTTGGTGCTGGATACCGCGGGCCTGATCAGCTACGCCAACCGGCGGTGCTACGAAGCAGGTTACCGGGAAGACGAATTGATCGGGCACCGGCTGGTCGATTGGGTCGAGCCTTCGCACCGAAAGGATTTCGAGGGGGCGCTAGAGACCACGGCAAATGGGCAACAAGTGGAGAACCTGGAGTTGCAGGTGAGACGAAGCGACGGCTCGATGGGACATTTTTCGATCAGTTTGAGCCCGATGCGCGACGAGCAGAGCGCCGTGAACAGCGTGGTCGTGGTGATGACGGATATTACGGATGCGGTGCTGCTGCAAGCAAAGCTAGCGCACTCGGAAAGAATGGCGACGATCGGGCGATTGGTTTCCGGCGTGGCGCACGAAGTGAATAATCCGCTTGCGGCCATTCTCGGATTCACTGATTTGTTGCTGGAAAATCCGGACGTGCCGGCTGCGGCGCGGGAAGATTTGCAAATTATTCTGCAAGAGACGCAACGGACGAAAGATATCGTGCAGGATTTGCTGAGCTTCGCGAGGCAGCGGCCGGTGCAGCGCGAGCCTGTGCAGGTGAATACAGTGCTGCGGCAAACCATCAAGCTGCGCAGCTATGATTTCGCGAGCCACGGCGTGGAGGTAACAGAAGAGTTTGACGAAACGCTGGAGCCGGCGATGGGAGACGCGCAGCAGCTTCAACAAGTGTTCCTGAATATTCTGAATAACGCCTACGATGCGGTGCAAGAAACGGGGCGGCGCGGACGAATTGAGATTCGAACGCAGCGCGGCGGGAACAGCGTGCAGGTGGTGGTCACCGATAACGGCACGGGCATCGCGGATCCGCAGCATATTTTTGACCCGTTTTACACGACAAAACAGCCGGGCAAGGGCACAGGGCTGGGCTTGAGCATTTGCTACGGAATTGTGCGAGCGCATGGCGGCGAGATTCAGTGCTGGAACAACGCGGAAACCGGCGGGAGCACGTTTGTCGTGCGGATTCCACTCGCAGCAGAGCAGCCCGCGATGGCGGCGAAAGAGGCTGGACGATGAACTTGCAAGCGGCAGTGGGACAGACGGCGCCGATTCTATTGATAGAAGACGAACCGTCCGTGATTGCCTTCCTTAAGGCGGCCTTGGAACGTAAGGGATACGCGGTTGTGAATGCGTCGTCCGGCGCGGAAGGGCTCGAGCAGCTCGCGGCGGGGCATTATGGCGGAGTGATCTCCGATATCCGCATGCCCGGCGCGATCAATGGCGCGGAGGTTCACGCCTGGATTCAGAAAAACCGACCGGAGCTTGGCTCGAAAATCATTCTGATCAGCGGGGACACGGCCAACAGCGAGACGCAAGCGCTGCTGGCACGCAGCGGCACGCCTTGTATCGAGAAGCCGTTCCGTGTACAGCAATTAATATCGATTGTGGAGAAAACTTTCGGAAAACCATGAGCGACGACTTAAAAATACGATTGTTGGTCGTGGATGACGAACAGAGCATCCGCAAGCTGTGCATGACGATTGGCAATACGCTGGGGTACTCGTGCACGGAAGCGGAAAGCGCCGAAGCGGCCCTGGCGAAATTGGATGCCGACGCTCCGGACCTCATTCTGACCGATCTCAAGCTGCCGTCGCTTTCGGGCGTGGGACTGCTGAAACAGGCGAAATTGGTTATGCCGCGGGCGGAAATTGCGATTATGACCGGGCATGGATCGATCGAATCCGCCGTCGACGCGATGAAATTGGGTGCGTACGATTACATCGAGAAGCCGTTTCGCGTCGAAAAGATGCGGCTGCTGCTACAGCGCATGGCCGAAAAGGTCCGGCTGGTGACAGAAAACGAGTTTTTGCGCGAGCGCGTCAGCACGGAAGACAATCTCGATGGAATCATCGGCACTTCCGCGAACATTCAAGACGTTCTGCGCATGGTTTCTCGGCTGAAGGATACGCGAACCCCGGTCTTGATTTCCGGCGAGAGCGGCACGGGCAAGGAACTCGTGGCGAGGGCGATTCATTTTCGCGGCGCGCTGGCGCAGACGCCGTTTGTCGCGGTGGATTGTGGATCGCTGGTGCCGACGTTGATGGAGAGCGAACTTTTCGGCTACGAAAAGGGCGCCTTTACGGGGGCCATGAAATCCAAGGCGGGACTTTTTCAGGCGGCCAACGGCGGAACGATTTTTCTGGACGAGATTGGTGAACTCCCGCTCGAGATGCAAGCCAAACTGTTGAGAGTGCTGCAAGAAAAAGAGGTTCGTCCCGTCGGCAGCAATGAGAAGGTAAATGTGGACGTGCGCGTGATTGCGGCGACGAACCGGGACCTTGAAACTGCCTATCGGGAAGGCACATTCCGGAAGGATCTCTATTTCCGCCTAAACGTTGTGACGGTGCATCTGCCGCCCTTGCGAGATCGCCGATCGGACATTCCCATGCTCGTGCATCATTTTCTGGACCGCTACGCGCCGGGTACGCATCTGCAAGTCACAACCGCGGCAATGAAGAGCCTGTTGAACTACGAGTGGCCGGGGAACATCCGCGAACTTGAAAACTGCATTGCGCGCGCGATCACGCTGGGCGACCGGCAAGTGATCGACGTCATCGATCTGCCTCCGGCGATTCGCAGCGATCAAACAGACGCTTCCGGCGCAGCGCCTCAAGACGTGGCTTCGCTTTCGACGACCGCGCTAGCGGAAATGGAGCGGATGACCATATTGCGTGTGTTTGAGCAGGCCAATGGAGACAAAGCGCTCGCGGGGCGGATGCTGGGGATTAGCCGGGCGACGCTTTACCGTAAATTGAAGCGATACAACATTCCGCTTCGCTCCGGTCCGGACGACATAGAAGACTCCGCAGAGGAGACGGCTCAGCCGTTGGAGTAGCGTCTCACCGCGGGCCGAGTGACGCAAAAGCGGCATGGAGCTGAGACTACAGCGTTTCAGCGTGAGACGCGTGAGCCATGCGAGACTTCTGTGGAAATAATAAGTCTTTCTATTTCTTCGGTTTCTGAGCCAGTCACCTTTCCACTCCTTTGGCGTGCAGCGTGCATCTCTATCGCGGGGACGTTCTGCCCATTTGCGGAAGCACGTGTGCCAGACCGCGAACGAAGCTCGATTCTGGAACCGCAGGCGGCTGAGAGGCGACGTGAGACGAATCAATGAAGCGACCGTCATCGCGAACGAGCAAGGATGCGCCGAGAGATTGGCCCGTTTCTTCCCGCGTGCCAATCCTGTTCGTGTCCCGGTGCAGATCACCGCACTGCGGGCAGGAAACACGAGGTTAAAAGAAGCGACGGTGGTGGAGTTCGGAGGCTCGGAACACGCGATTTTTCTCTCCAGCTTGCCTCTTGAGTTCGATGACCGGGTGCGCATAGAACGCGATCGGAACGGTTGCACGGCGGAAGCGACTGTCATCGCCGTGCAATATCACGAAGGGCGTAAGGCAGTGGCCGTGCGGTTCTCGCAAGGCCCCTGCGCGTGGGTGACACAGCCGTGAACAAGACGACTCCAACGCTCAACAAACCGGCCCCGTCGAAGCCCGCCAATTCCAGGCAGGCGAAGTGGCTTGAAAACCGTTCGGTTTTCCCGATCTATTTCGCGCTCGGGAAGCAGCTTGAACTTGAGATTCCCTTCCCCGCCGAAAAAAGAAATTTGCCGGAGAAGCCGGACCTGGAACTTTTCGACGAAGTGGAAGCCTGGCTGGATGAGATGGACCAGCGCGTCGCGGTGCACGAACTGCGAAAGCTGCTGCAAACAACCACATTGAACGCGAATGAAAGCAGTCTGGGCGCTTTGATCCACCGGCACCTGCAAAAGTCCTCGAAAACCACCATTGACCGCGACAAGATCGATTTCCTGCTGGTGCAATACTTCGCCCTGTGCGCGCCCGCGAAAATTTATCACAAGCAGATCGAGCCCTCCGACGTTGCTCAGGTCATGAAGCCTGTTCTTGGAGACGTGGAAGACACTACGCTCGGATGGTGCGAACCACTTGAGCAGATGATCGAGAGATTGCGTTCGTTCCGGAGCCTCCGCGAAATCCTCAAGACGAATTTCATCGAGCAGGGCCGGAAGGTCAAAGAGACGGCGGGCGGAATGTTTTATGACCCCGCTGCACTGTTGTCCTTCGTTCGCTTTAACTTTTTGCTCCGGCGGACGTTCATCGAGCTGATGCACGCCGACCTGATTGCGATTCGCTCCGGCCTGGCTCAGTTGCAGGCGGCTGATGTAAAGATCATTGACTGCCAGCACTTCGGCCTTTCTGGATCGGAACCTCTCGCCAAAATCCTGGAAGCCGCCGACGAGTGGAAACAACCTTTCCAGAAGGAATACACGGAACGCGCTGTAAATCAAACGTTTGAAAAGCTGCTGGGCCTGCGGACGGATGTGGAAAAGGCTTTGGAAAAGATCGCGCCAAAAGCGCCTCAGAATCCCGCTACTGCAGCGAAAACGGCCAGCTCGAGCGTTTCGGCACCGGCAGGCGGCGCAACCCGCGACGCCACGACTCCCGAAGCGAGCGCCAAGGGCGCGGCAAAACCCGGGGCCGACGGTGCCAACAAGAACGTTGGATCTCCCGCGCTCGATTTTGAAACTTGCCTGGAGAAAATCTGGGAGCAGCTCATTGCCACGCCTCCTACGCGCGGACGGTCGATGACCACGGTGAAAATCGGAGCGGCTCGCATCCTGATGTCTTCGTGGGAAGTAGCTGCCTTCGTGAGCGAGGATGGGCCATCGGCGGAGGATTTGCGCCGAGCGGTGGTTGCGCGAGCGATGGTGAGCGCGGCCGTCGAATCCGCGAAGGAAACGGGCAACGCCACTTCGATGGACAAGGCGCTCTCGATAGCGCGGATCGAAGTCTCGCGCCTCCAGGAACGCGTGGACATCGCCAAGCAAGCGAAGGACACGGAAGCGGCGGTGAACCTGGGAATCAGCACGAAGCGATTACTCTCGGCGCTGGACGAAGCCGAGAAGCTTTAGATGTTTGGATTTTTCTTGCAGCATGCCGGGCGATCACCCTGGGAGCGGGTTTTCTGTGCGAAACGCTAGCGCCTTAATCCTGACTGACGAACCGGAATTCGCCAGGCTCTTGACTGCTTGTTGGCAAGCCGACCGGCAGGCTCCGGGGATTACTGTCCTCAGCAGCGAGCTCTGGAAAAACCATGCGGCGGAACCCCACGATCTCGTCGTGGTGGGGCCGGTGCAAGATGGAAAGCTGTCCGCGATCTTGCGGTCTTTGGAACCTGCTGCTGCCGTGATTCTCTGCGTGCCGGCGGATTCCCGTGAACTTGGGCAACTGCGATCGCGCTATCCGCGGTTGGTTCACATCCCCTTGCGGGAAGATTGGACGCAGACACTCCTGCTGGTCGCCGGAGAATCGTTGCGTCGCGCGGAAGCAGTGCGCATCTCGAAGCAAGCTGAGCGGCACGCGGCAAAGAACGAGTATCACGCGACTCTGGGCAGATACATGATGGACATGAAGCACAGCGTCAACAACGCGCTGACCTCGATGCTGGGAAATGCCGAACTGCTGCTTTTGGAGCCGGGACAGCTTTCGTCCCAGTCCCTGGCACAGATTAAGACCATTCACAGCATGGCGCTGCGTATCAACGAGATCATGCAGAGATTCTCATCGCTGGCGAGCGAGATGCGGGACGCTGAGAATGCATCTCAAGCTGAGACGGAAGCCGAGCCGGCGTCTCCCGCGACGCGCCGCTAAGAGAGCCCAGGGACCCTGCAAACTACTCATAAATAATCCCTTATGTGACTTGGACACCCGTGCTCACGGAAATTGCAGGCTGGCTGCCGACGTGCACCTCTTGTCTGCGGAGAATTATGGGGAGATGTCGATGCTGCAGAAAAAAGTACTCATCGTCGATGACTCACCCTCGCAAGTGAAGCTGATCGAGGGCTTTCTCGAGCATGAAGGCTACCGGCTGGTGGGCTTGAACGATCCTGAGAGGGTCGAAGAGGCAATTTCGATTGAGCGGCCCAGCGTCATTTTGCTGGACGTGGTGATGCCCAAGCGGAACGGTTTTCAGGTTTGCCGGGAGTTGAAGAATAACTCGGATTACAACGCCATCCCGGTGATTCTGGTGACCTCGAAAAACACCGAGAGCGACAAATATTGGGGCCAGCAGCAGGGCGCGGATGGATATGTGACGAAGCCTTTTACGAGGGAAGAGTTGTTGCGGGCTGTTCGGCGATTCGCCTAGAGGACCATTTGAGGACGATCGGCAGATGAACGAAGACTTTCACTTGGTGCCGCTTCCCGCGGACGCCGACGACCTGCTTGAGGCCCTGGGGCCGATGGAAGAGCGGCTGCCGGAGTCGCAGTACTGCGTCTTCCGGAGCGGGCGGGAGCGGTTTTGCTTGCCCGTGCTGGATGTCGAGGAAGTTTTGGACTGGCCGCTGTTGACGAAGCTACCGCTGGGGCCGGCCTATCTAGCGGGTATTTTTAATTTGCGTGGCTCCATCGTGCCGCTGATAGACATCGCCATCACGGAAGGACGGCGGCCCGGCCTGCTGCCGAAGCATGTCGTGGTGGCTTCTCTTCGCGGAGAAGGCGCGCACGACGATTTGCGGATTGGGATTGCCGCGGACGAAGTGATTGGAACGTATTCGGTGAATGCCGAGGATCTTCTGGAGTCGGCCCCGGAAAATGTACCGCATTGCACGGGAATGCTCCGGCACAACGACCGGTTGGCACTGATCATCGACTTGAGAAGAATGCTCGAGGTTTTTCCGGGGCCCAGCATCTGAGTTTGCACGGATGATTTTGCGCGGACCTCGCCGAAACGGAGGCGGGACCGCAGTAGGGATTTGGAGGAAGGCATGAAATCGCGACTGAGTTCCACAATCTGGACGCTGGTCCTGACAAATGGCGTCATTCTATTCGCCGTGCTGGGCCTGGCTTACAGCGCCGGGCGGCAATCCGGCGGTACGTCCCTGTTTGATTTCGGGTCGCTGCCGAGCGGGGCGAGCGGCTCCGTGATGCTGGCTTTGCTGCTGGCGCTGGGCATGGCCATCTTCCTCGCATGGCGCCTGGGGAGTCGGTTGCTTACGCCGGTACAAGAGCTCGCGCAGTTTTCCGAGCGCATCGCTGCGGGTGACCCGCGCGCGCGCGTGGAAATCAACACCGGCGACGAGCTTGCCTACATTGCCGAGAATTTGAATCGCGCGGTGGCCAAAGTTTCCAAGGCGACGAGCAATCAGGATGCGAACAACGCCTTGCAGCGGAGCATCACCGAACTTTTGACGGTCATCAATCAGGTTGCCCGCGGCGACTTGACCCTGCGCGGGAAAGTCACTAACGACGCGCTGGGTAACGTCGCCGACTCCATCAACTACATGCTCGACAACTTTACCAAGGTGCTGGAACGCGTGCGCAAAGCGGCCATGGAAGTCACGGCCTGCTCGAACAACATTCTGGTGGCGGCCGACGAAATGCAAGCCGGCGCGACCCAGCAGGACCAGGAAATCACCAACACGTCGAGCGCGGTCGAAGAGCTGACCGTCTCGATGAAGCAGGTGTCCAACAACGCGGAAGCCAGCGCGGAAGCAGCGCGCCGCGCGCTGGATGCCGCCGAACAAGGCAACCGCGCCGTGCGCGACACGCTCGAAGGCATGCAACGCATCCGGGCTTCCGTGCAGGCGACGGCGAAGAAGATCAAATCGCTCGGCGACCGCTCGCTGGAAATTTCGGAAATCATTAACGTCATCAACGACATCACGGAGCAGACCAACTTGCTCGCTTTGAACGCGGCCATTGAAGCGGCTCGCGCGGGCGAAGCGGGACGCGGTTTCGCGGTCGTCGCCGACGAAGTTCGCAAGCTCGCCGAACACAGCCGCAGCGCCACGAAAGATATCGCAGCCCTCATCAAGGCCATTCAGGCGGAGACGAACGAAGCCGTGGTGGTCATGGAAGAAGGCACGAAGGAAGTGGAAGGCGGCGCTACGCTGGCGGATCAAGCGGGACGCGCGCTGGACGCAATCTCGAACGTGGTGCGCCAGTCGGCGGAACTGGTTCAGGAAATTTCGCTGGCCTCCAAACAGCAGGTGCGCGGAACGGAAGGCGTAGCGCACGCCATGCAGATTATCTCGAGCATTACCCGGCAGACGTCGCAGGGAACGCGCGGAACAGTGGCCACGGTCAGCCAGCTCGTAAAACTTTCCGATCAACTGAACGAGGCGTTGGCGCAATTCCGCGCAACGTCGAAATCCGGCAATGTCCTGGAAGAGTCCGAGCGGCCCGTTCCGGCCGGCGCTCTGCGGTAAGCAATGAATTTCTGCTCGGGCAAGAGGCCGGAGCGAGAGCGGGACTGGAATGAGCGAACGGCAGGGACCGGCGCACGGTCTTAGTGAACATGAGTTGAGCGAGATCCGCATGCTGATTGAAGAGCGGACGGGCATCTGTTTCGACGAATCGCGGGCGCGGTTTTTCTCGACGCGCGTCAAGGAACACTTGCGCGCCAAGGGACTCGAACGCGGCACGGATTTGCTGCGGTCCATGCGGAAATCGAATATCGAGTACGAAGCGCTGCTCGAAGGACTTCTGACGCAGGAAACCAGTTTTTTCCGGTATCCCAGCGTGTACGAGGCGTTTGAGAAGCGCGTGCTGCCGGAATTGCACGTCAAAAAGTTTTGGAAGAACCCCCGCACGTTGCGCATCTGGAGCGCGGGATGTTCAACGGGCGAGGAGCCTTATTCCATCGCGATTACCATCGCCGATTCGCTTTCCTTTTCCGATTCCTGGAACGTCGAGATTCTCGCGACGGATGTCGGAAGGCTGGCGCTGAAGCACGCGGAGCGCGGCGTCTACAAAGGCAGAAGCCTCGCCAGCGTAAACCCGCGCCAGCTGGGGGAACACTTCACGGAAATCGCGGCGGGCCATCAGGTAAAGCCAAGATTACGCAAACTCATTACGTTCGCGCAGATGAATCTTGCGTCGGCCGTCTATGTCGGGCGAATGGATATGATTTTTTGCATGAACGTACTGATTTATTTTTCCGAGGAACGTCGGCGTGCGTTGGTGCAACGCTTCTACGACACGCTGGAGCCCGGCGGCTATCTTTTTCTCGGCCATTCGGAATCCATCTCGAAGATGCCCGTAAAGTTTCAGGCCATCGTTTTGAACGACTGCATTCTTTATCGCAAGCCAACGGCTGAGGAGTTGCAAAAGCCGGAACTGGTAACGGAGGGACGCGCGTGAGCATGCCGGATCACGAAGCCGTCGAGATGTTCCTCCAGGAAGCTTCAGAGCACCTGCAATATTTGCGGGAGTACGTCAGTGTCTTACAAGAGATCTCGCCGCGCCGCGACGATCTTGAGCGCCTCTATATTTCGGCGCACACTTTGAGCGGGACTTCGGCCAGTTACGGCTTCCCGCGCTTCTCGGAAATTGCCGCAAAGCTTGCCCACGTGTTTCAATACGCGCTGAACGCGCCCCTCGGCGATGACCTCCATGGCCCATTGACGGAATTTTTGTCCGACGGCATTTCCCTGCTGGAAACGGACCTTTTGGAGATCAGCGACACCGGCAAGGAAAGTTTGGATGATATCGCCGCTTTCAAAGAGCGCTATCGCTTTGCGTTTCCGACGGAACCGCCGCCGCTGAACTATCCTCCGTCTCAAGTGCAGACCTCCGCGGAGCCGGCAACGGGCTCCACTCAGGAAACCGTGGTTTCCGCCGCGACCGGTTCCTATTTCGACGCGCTGCCCGCGGACGACGAAGTGCCCGACGAGATTTTGGAATTCTTTCAGCCGGAAGCTGAGGAACATTTGCAAGTCGTCAGCGACTGCCTGATTTCGCTGGAAGGCAACAACAACCCGGAAGAAATCAACAAGCTGTTTCGCGCCATTCACACGGTGAAGGGATCGGCGGCGCAAGTAGGTTTGAAGCGGCTTGGAGCGATTGCTCATCGCGTGGAAGACCTCATCGGGCGTTTGCGCGACGGTGAACTAGAGCCCTCGCCGGCGGTTGTCGACATTTGTCTCGAGTCGGTCGACGTTCTCAAGAAAACGCTGCACCGGCAATGGGCGGACGAAAAAAGCATGCGCACGGGCGTGGATTCCCTGCTCGGGCGAATTGCAGAGTTTGCGCCGATCGAAGTGGAAGATTCAGAAAGTGCCGTTGTGTCTGCGGGTGTCGAAGACCCTCGCGCCGAGGGGCTGGAAGAAACTATTCAAGCTTCTGCTCCCACGAAGAAAACCGCCAAGGCGCCGAGCCCGGCTGCCGCCGCTGCAAAATCTGTGCGCATCGCCCTGTCCCGTCTGGACCGCATGATGAATACCGTCGGCGAGCTGGTCATCAACCGTACGCGCATGGTTGGGCGCGTCGCTGAATTGGAAAAACTAGTCGATACCCTGAGCTTTTCCAAAGAACGTTTGCAAGGGAAGGTCGGAGAATTCCAGGAGAAGTACGAGTTCAACCGCATCAGCTCTTCGCGACAGGCCGGCCCGTGGAGCCCGTCCACAGCGCGACAAACGCTGACCAGCGCGGCTTCGGGCGATACGTCATTCTGGTCGGAGTTCAGCGAACTCGAAATGGACCGCTACGACGACTTCAATATTCTTTCGCGTTCCATGGCGGAAATTTCGGCCGACGTGAACGAAGTGCTCTCGCAGCTCGAGGGATTCATCGGGCGCGTCGAAGGCGATATCGACGAGTTTACAAAACTCGCGCACCATCTTCAGGATGAAATCACCGCGGCTCGCATGGTGCCCATCGGCACGCTCTATTCGAGGCTATCGCGCGCCGTACGCGACGCCACTAAATCGGCGGGCAAGCAAGTCGATCTCGACCTTTCCGGCAGCGAAACGGAACTGGACAACAATATTATTCAGCAGATTTCCGATCCCCTCGTGCATCTGGTCCGCAACTCGGTGGCCCACGGCATCGAGCGACCGGAGGATCGCATCGCCGCGGGAAAGCCGGAATTGGGCAAAGTCTCGCTCCGTGCGTATCACCGCGGAAATCATATCTACATCGAAGTGGAAGATGACGGCCGCGGCATCGACTACGAACGCGTGAAGCAGAGCGCGATCGAGCGCGGTCTGGTCTCGCTCGAAACAGCGGATCGCCTGACGGAGCGCGACCTGCGCGAGATGCTCTTCCATCCCGGTTTCACCACGGCTCCCGTGAAAACAGAGCTTGCAGGCCGCGGCGTAGGCCTGGACGTCGTTCGCGCAAATCTCAACGCCTTGAACGGCGAAATCGACATTCAAAGCGTGAGCGGACAGGGTACGAAATTTACCCTGAAAGTGCCTCTGACTTTGATCATTTCGCCGGCGCTTTTTGTACGCTGCGGCCCGACCAACTTTGCGCTCCCCCTTGCTGTCGTCGAAGAGATTCGCCGTTTGCGGGCGGACGAAATCGAGGATGTTGGCGGAAAACTCCTCACCAAAGTCCGTGATGTCGTTACCGAAGTCGTGCGGCTCGACACGTATTTGGGTTTGCCTCCGCTCGAACCCATCAATGGCTACTTCCGCATGGTTGTTGCGAATGCGGGCAACCGGCAAATTGGCTTGGTCGTGGAAGAAGTTCTCGGCAAGGATGAAATTGTTATCAAGAATCTTGGCGAATATTTGCGCCGCGTGAAACTTTTCCCCGGAACGACCATCGCCCCGGACGGCAGCCTGATTCTGCTCATCGATTTGAACCGCATGGTCGCGAATGAGCCTTCCGAACGCCGGCCGCTGCAAGCCAGCGCCAGCGCGGCGCGCATCTTTGCGCCGGGCTCGGCGGCCGTGGCGCGCGGCACAATTCCGGCCGAAGCGATCGACCGCGTCGAACAAGAACGCCTGATCGTCGTCGCCGACGACTCCATCAGCGTGCGCAAGTTTGTTGGCCGCATGCTGGAAAAGAACGGCTACCGCGTGAAGCTCGCCGCCGACGGCATGGAAGCGGCGGAACTAGTGACGCAGCACGGCTGCCACCTGGTGATCACCGACCTCGAAATGCCGCGAATGACAGGCTACGAATTGATGGTTCAACTGCGCCAGAGCCCCACGACGCGCCGCATTCCGGTGATGGTCGTTACCTCGCGTGCGGGCGCAAAGCACCGCGATCGCGCCATCAAAGAAGGCGCTGCAGCCTTCCTGACGAAACCGGTGCAGGAAGACCAACTCATTGCGGCCGTCGAGCAACTCATGGGAACGGAGGCGCGACCAACCGTACCGGTTGCTTAAACGTCCATGGCCACCAGCGCAAACAAGAAATTTCGCGTGCTTATCGTGGACGACTCCGCTTTCATGCGCAAAGTCCTAGAAACGATTTTCAACTCTGACGATCAATTGCAAGTGGCCGGCCATGCAAAAGACGGCCGCGAAGCCGTCGCGCTCGCCGAATCTCTCAAACCCGACGTCATCACCATGGACATCAACATGCCTCATGTCGACGGCTTGCAGGCCACCGCGCAAATCATGACCACGAATCCCCGTCCGATCGTGATCGTCAGCTCCGAATCGAAGGACGGCGCCGCCAGCACCTTGAAGGCTCTCGAACTGGGCGCGATTGAGTTTGTCGCCAAACCCTCGAGCGGAATCGATCTCGATATGCAGAGCGTGAAAGAGGACTTGTTGCGAAAGGTGCGCATGGCCGCAAAAGTCCGTGTCGTGCGCACGGCCTCGAGGCTTGCTTCCACGGTGCAGAAATCGAACGGCAACGGCGCTCCTCATCCTGCGCCGGTTGAGCCGCGTCCCGCTCCAGCAAGCTCAGGCCTCGATCAGCGTTTTCCTGTCGTCGTGTTGGCCGCGTCGACCGGCGGACCTGCCACGGTGATGCGCCTGGCCCCGGGCTTCACGCGCGACTTTCCAGCCGCGGTCATTCTCGTGCAGCACATGCCCGCCGCTTTCACCACGCAATACGCTGCGCAATTGGCCGAATTCACCGGCATACGCGTGAAAGAAGCGGAGCCTAACGAATCTTTGCAACCTGGCACGTTTTATATTTGTCCCGGTGGTCACCACTTGCGCGTGACTCCGACGGGCCGCATCCAGCTCGACGGCTCTAGCGGCCGAATCAACGGCTACCTTCCCAACATAGACGCCACCATGGAATCCGTCGCAGCGTATGCGGGTGCCATGAGTATCGGCGCGATTCTCACTGGAATGGGCAACAACGGAGCGGCTGGCGCGAAGGCCGTTAAAGCGGCGGGCGGCCTGGTTCTGGCCCAGGATGAAGCAACGTGCGTCATTTTCGGAATGCCAGCGGAAGCCATCAAAGTGGGCGCAGTGGATCAGGTGCTTGGGATCGATGACATTTATCCAGCCATCGAAAAGCGAGTGATCGGGATTAGCCGTTCCACCCCCGTGGGAGTCCGCTGATGCGCGTGGCTGCGGCGCCTGCCAAGCTCCACCCTGTACGCACGGAGCAAATCATTCTCTTCCGCGTCTCCGGCCAGGTTTTCGCCGTATCTTCCGCTTCGGTCCAGGAAGTCCGCAGCGTGGAAAGCCTCTCGGGCGCGGCGGCGGAAGTCAATCTGCCCGGTCTCCGCAAAGTTCGCCATGTATTGCGCCGGGGCGAGAAAGCTCTTTACGTGATCAACGCCGCCGCCCACTTTGGTTTGCCGGCATCTTCGCCGGCTCTTGTTTTCGTTCTCCGTAAGACGCGAACCGCGTTGTTGGTGGATGGCATGGATAAGATGGCCACGATGACCCGTTTGCAGGCGCTGCCTCTTGCCTATTGCCACGAAGAGCGGAATTGGTACCGCGGATTGACGGCCCTGGATCAAAACGTGATTCCCGTGGTTAACCCCGAAGGCTTCCTAACGGCCGACGAATTCGCCTTGCTGGACGCTTCGCTTCCGCCCCTCGAAACGGTTCCGGAAGCCGGCAGCGAGAATCCGGAGTTGCCGCAATGACGCAAAACTCCGAACTCGCTCCGCAATCATTCGTCCTGTTGCGGCTCGGCGAACGCCGATTCGCGGTGGCCGCCTCGCAAACCTCGGAACTTGTTGCCCCAAGCCGTATCTTTCGTTTTCCTCACCGCACGCCGCGGCTCGAAGGCGTCATTTTGCGGCGAGGACGTATAGTTCCCGTATGCGACGTCGCCGAGATGCTCCTCGGCAAGAGCCTCGCTTCCCGGCGTTTCTACTTGGTCGCTGTCCGCCACTACGGGTCCAAATCCGAATGGGTGGCCCTGCCCGTAACCGGCGACTGCGAACTCATTGCCGCGGAAATGACCGACGCAGGCGAATCCGACGCTCCCTACGTGGCCGGATGGATTTCTCACAACGGCGAAGTGATTGAGGTTTTGAATCTGGATGCGCTCACGCCAGGTGAAGAGGGACTGCCCGCCCCCGTTCTGCCCGCCGTTATTCTGGAGGCCAGACCGTGATACCTCCAGCGCGTGGACCTAAAGTTCTTCTGATCGATAGCAACGTGTACTTCGCAAAACGGCTGGGAGACGCTCTCAAACGCGAAGGATTCGAAGTCCTTTCGAGTACGCGGGCGGCCTATGCTCTTACGACTCTCGAGTACGATGCACCCTCCGCGATTCTCTGCTCCACAAACATGCGCGAAATGGGTGCGCTTGAAATTGCGAAGATCATTCACGCGGATCCGAAAAATGCCGCTCTGCAAATCATTGCTCTCGGCGA
This sequence comes from uncultured Acidobacteriota bacterium, assembly GCA_963715795.1. Classification (GTDB taxonomy): domain Bacteria; phylum Acidobacteriota; class Terriglobia; order Acidiferrales; family UBA7541; genus Acidiferrum. The sequence goes on from OY970275.1 coordinate 1,701,613, forward strand.
CGGCAGCCAGCGCGCCCTCATGGAAGCCTTCCAAGCCGGCTGCGACGACTACATCGATCGCCAAAGCCCGCCCGCGACCATCGCCTCGCACGTGAAAAGCATCATCGTCAGCAAAGCGGAGGGCTTTCAGCCGACGCAAATGTTGACACAGTCGGACACCAGCCTCAGCGGCAGCCTGACGCATCACGACCTCACCGGCGTCATGCAAATGCTCGGGCACGCTCATCAAACTGGCGCTTTGTACATCAATGCCGGCGAAACCGATGCGGTTCTGTTTTTTGACGCGGGGGAAATTTCTCACGCGGAATGCGGCAGCCTCTTCGGCGACGAGGCGGTCATCCACATTCTGAAAAGCTGCGTGCAGGGCGGCGCCGGCGTCTACAAGTTTGCTTATGGGACCACTTCACCGCAGCGTACCGTGCTGCGGTCGGCCACCGACCTTATGCTCGATGCCATGCGTGAGTACGATGAAAGTGCGCACAACATGGCGGACAAGGAAGCGCTATGAGCGAAGCGATGACTGTTCCACCTCTGAATGAAGCGGAAGAAAAACGCACACCCACGGTCTATTTTATCGACGACAGCGCCACCATGCGCGAAGTCATCAAGATTGCCTTCCGCCGCGAAAGTATCAACGTGATCACTTGCGCCGATGCCGCATCCGCTCTGGCTCAGTTTGAGCAGACTAAGCCGGACGTGGTGATCACCGACGTGATTATGCCGGATCAGGACGGCTATTCCGTTTGCAGCCAGATTAAACAGCATCCCGAGTACGGCGGAACTCCCGTCGTGTTGATGTCCGGGGTCGTCAATAAGAGTGTGGCAGACAAAGCCGTTGCGGTGAAAGCCGACGAGTTGATCCGCAAACCGTTTCAGCCACAGGAACTGATTGGTCGGGTCAAGAGCCTGCTTGAGCCAAAGCGTTCATCGGACGCGCCGCCCGTGGAGCGTTCCGCCGCTTCCAGCGCGCTCAATAGTCTTTTTGCGCCCCCACCCCCGGCGGCTCCGCGGCCCGTCGCTCCGCCGCCCTATGCGGACCAAAGGCCTCAGGAATCCATCTGGCCGCGGGCGCTTGCCGAAGCGTTTATCGCACCCCGTCCCGGCGACGCCTCAGCTTCCCAACAGAATTTGCAGCAGCCGGGCGCCCCTTCCGGCCGCCCGGCGCCCACCGCAGCGGATTTGCAAAAATTGCGCGCGGAAATTGCTCGCCTCGATCTTCTCGTCAAGAAACTGCAAACGGAAATGCAGATTGAGCGGCAATATACCCAAGCGCTGGAGCTGCAAATCCAAGCGCTCACCCGGGTGGACTGAGCGCAGGCGGCAAAGTTACTTTTGCGCTCGCCTGCTCCAACGGGATCGTTGACGCTCGGCTCTCAATTCAGTAGCTTCGCTCTTGGCTCTCCGCGTATCCCTTCACGGACATGGGGGCTTGCATGAACGGCAAGAGTGGCTTATCGATCTCGCGGCGTGAGTTTGCGCGCCGTGCTGCCATCGTTTCCGCTGCGTCTCTGGTGCCGCCAGGCACGTTGCAGGTGGACTCCGCAGTTGCGCGACCCTCACCGCAGCAGCCTCCGAAGACCCCTTCGCTCTCGCCCGAAAGCCAGGCAGAAGCTGAGGCCCGCTTTCAGGCAATTCTTGCCGTCTATGGCGCTCGATTCTCCGATGCACAAAAACCGGAACTTCGTCGGCTGTGTTTTATGGCGCAGCCGCCGCTCGATCGTCTGCGCGTGTATCCCATCGAAAATGGCGACGCGCCGGCTCTGTATTTGAAGCCGCTCATGGAAAGAGAGAAAAAGCTCGAACCGCCGCCTGTTTCTTCCAAAACGAAATCATCCGCGAAGCAGCCTTGAGGCCACCCTGCCATGCCCGCTGAAGAAATCTTCTATCTGCCGCTGAGCGAGCTTTCCAAGCGCATCGAATCCAAAAAACTTTCTCCGGTCGAACTCACGCAGATGTATCTCGACCGCAGCGCCAAGCTCGGTCCCCGCTTTAACGCCTACGCGCGCTTGACGCCCGAACTCGCTTTGGAACAAGCCAAAGCGGCGGAAAAAGAAATTCAACACGGCCACTATCGCGGCCCTTTGCACGGCATTCCCTACGCTGCCAAGGATTTGCTTGCCGTCAAGAATATTCCCACAACGTGGGGAGCAAAGCCTTACGCCGACCAAGTCTTCGATTACAACGCGACCGTAATCGAGCATTTGAATCGTGTCGGCGCCATTCTCATCGGAAAAGCGTCCATGATCGAGCTGGCCGGCGGCATGGGCTATCGCTTTGCTTCCGCCTCCCTGCAGGGGGCGGCCAAAAATCCTTGGGATACAAAATGTTGGACCGGCGGCTCTTCCTCGGGCTCCGCTGCGATCGTTGCCGCGGGCCTCGCCGCGTTTGCCCTTGGTACCGAAACATGGGGTTCGATTGTCTGCCCTGCCGCCTTTTGCGGGGTAAGCGGCCTCCGCCCCACCTACGGCCGCGTGAGCCGTACGGGCGCGATGGCGCTTGCGCCTTCCATGGATAAAATTGGTCCCTTGGCGCGCACCGCCGAGGACTGCGCCCGCGTCTTCGCCGCCATCGCCGGGCATGACCCTACCGACCGCAGCACCTTGCCCATCGACAAAGCCGCTTTCACGTACTCGCCCTCCCTGGACCTCAAAGCGCGCCCTCTGAAGGTCGGCTGGCTCAGAAACGCCTGGAAATCGCTGGACTCGGGAGTCGCGAGGGCTCTTCTCGCCGCTGAAAAAGTCGTGCGCAAATACTTCGCAAGCACGAGAGCGGCGTCTCTGCCGGAAGGGCCGTATGAAGACGCGGGCAACGTCATCGTCGCGAGCGAATCCGCGGCTTCCTTTCGAACGCTGATTCGCTCGGGGCGCGTCAGCGAATTGGCGGACCCTCTGGGGCAAATCAGCGGCTACGTCAATGAACAATATTCCGCTGCCGATTATTTGCGGGCGCTCAGCGTTCGGCAAATCCTGCAAAACAAAATGGAAGCGCTCTTCGACTCGTTTGACGTGCTGGTGACCGCCGCGCAACCCGTCCCGGCTCCCCCGCTGGAAACCAATCTTGAGACCGATTTCTCTTTTCCGGATCCGCTTGGTGCTATCCGCAATCTCTGCGGCCTTCCAGCTATCTCTGTTCCCTGCGGCTTCACGGAAAATCATCTACCCGTAGGGTTGCAGTTCGTGGGGCGCGCTGGGGACGATTTCGCCGTGATCAAAGCCGCGCGGACCTTCCAGCTTCATACGGATTGGCATCACCGGCACCCGCGCTTTGCTTGATCTCGACGGCCGCGGAGTCTCAATACATCGGAGATAAGAAAGAAAGATTTTACACAAAGTTCACGGAGGACACGGAGAGCGCAGAGGAGAGAAACTTGGTAAGACACAGCGGACGCAGCGGGCTGTGAAATTTAGATTGGGTTCAGTTGATGACGGGCGGAAAAAAGATGCCCCAGAAATTTGGCGAGGGCGACGTGAACTCGACCGGCACTTGCGAGCCCTCGTGGGACATTTGGGGCGGGCGGACGACGCGGGCATCGACTTTATTTTGCGTCTTGGGATTTTCGATGGTCAGTTTTGTGCCTTCCGAGATGCCGTGCGGAAGAATCAGCATCGCGCCGCTGGCGCTGACCGTATGTGTGAACCCTTCGACTTGCTCGGGCTTGCCCTCGACTTGAACCATAACGCGAATCCTGAGCAGCACGCGCTGGGCGCGGCGGCGCTCTTCGGCCGTAGGCGGGCGCGTGGAGACAACCCGGGCGGGGGAAAGGGCCGGTTTGGCGTTCGGTTGAGGTTTAATCACAGCTCAAGCCCCCAAAAGTCCATCTCCGGCGCGACGAGTTCGACGCCGTATTCCCAGCCGTCGGGGCGGGGAACCCCGCGCCAGACCACGACGGCGGCGTTGCTGGTATCCGTGGCGAGATTGGTAAGAGCGAGGCGGTGTTCGAGCTGCAGTTCCTGCTCGAGGACGACCATGCAGCCATAAGGATTGACGACGCGCGTATGGGCTTCGACGGAAAAGCGCTTGCCGGAATCGCCATCCCACTCGAGACGGACGGGAACCCGGGAATTCATGCGCCGGCCGCGGCGTTTATCGCTGAAGCGGCCGTCGACCAGCCTGGAATCGTGCGTCTTGACGGACATTTTTGCCTCTAGAAGGCATGCTAAAGTTGAGGTGAAAAACGGTCAATGGTACGGTCGAGTGGTGGAGCACGAAAGGATAGCTGTACGGAAGGACAGGACAGCACACAAGGACAGGGCGGTCGTGAGGAATCTCATCGTAAATGCGGATGACCTGGGATGGACGGACGGCGTCAATCAAGGCATAGCCGAGGCGCACCGCAACGGGATCGTGACCAGCGCTTCCCTGCTGGCGAACGGCGCGGCGTTTGCTTCGGGCGTGGAGATGGCAAAGGCGACGCCGGGACTGGGAATCGGCGTGCATTTGAATTTGAGCGATGGGGAACCAGTCGCGCAGCGGGAATTGGTGAGCAGTCTCGTGAACGAACGTGGCGAGATGGAAGGGCGGACGGAAACTTTGCTTCTGCGGCTGGCGAGGGGAAGCATGGCGCTCGAGGAAGTGGAGCGCGAATGGGAGGCGCAGATTCGGAAGGTGCGCGATGCGGGGATTGCGCCGACGCACGTCGATGGACACCGGCACGTGCAGATGCTGCCGGGATTGTTTGAAATAGCGCTCCTGCTGGCGAAGAAGCATGGCATACCGGCGGTGCGGATTGCGCACGAAGAGTCCAGCTTGCGGGCCGCGCTTTCGGCGGGAGCACGGCAGAAAGGCGCGGTGGTGATGAAGCAGGGAGTACAGGCGCGCGGGTTGAAGATGCTGGCGCCGGATGCGCACGAAAAAGCGGAACGCGCCGGGATCGCCACGGCGGACTATTTTTGCGGCATTGCGCAGACGGGCGAGATGACGCGAGACGGGGTGCTGCGGCTGCTGGCGATTTTGCCGGAAGGCACGACGGAGCTGATGTGCCATCCGGGATACGCGGACGTGGAGCTGGCGAAATCGGCGACGCGGCTGCAGAATTCCCGGAAGCGGGAGCTGGACATCTTGACAGACACGGAAGTGCGAAATCTTGTCGCCTCGCAGGGGATTCGGCTGATAGACTATGGCTTCGTAGCCCAAGAAGCCTGAGGAAAGCCCAGAACATCGAGCATGAAGAACGATCCGCCCATTCGCTACTCGATTGTCGTCCCGTTTTTCAACGAACAGGAAAATATCCCGCCACTGTACGTGAAGCTGACGGAAGTGATGGACGCGCTCGACGAGCGGTACGAGCTGGTATTCGTGGACGACGGGAGCAAGGATAAGACGTTCAAAGTGCTTTCGGATATTTACGAACACGACCCGCGGGTGAACATCGTGCAGTTGCGGCGGAATTTCGGCCAGGCGCCGGCGCTGAAAGCGGGATTCGATTTTGCGCGCGGCGAAATCATCATTTCGATGGACGGAGATTTGCAGCACGACCCGGAAGAGATTCCGCGGTTTCTGGAAAAAATCGAGGAAGGCTACGACCTGGTGAGCGGGTGGCGCGTGGCGCGCACCGATCACTGGCTGACGCGGCAACTGCCGAGCCGGATTGCCAACCGAATGATGGCGAAACTTTCCGGAGTGGATTTGCACGACTTTGGAACGACGTTCAAGGCGTACCGGCGGGAAGTTTTGTCGGAGATTCACTTGTACGGAGAACTGCACCGGTTTATTCCGGCGCTGGCGAGTTGGGCGGGAGCGTCCGTGGCGGAAGTGCCGATCTCGAATATCGCGCGGAAGAACGGGACGTCGAATTACGGGATATCGCGGACGGTGCGCGTGCTGCTGGATTTGATGAGCGTGAAATTCCTATTGGATTATTCGACAAAGCCGCTGCAATTTTTCGGGCTGATGGGATTGGCATGTTTGGGCGGAGGAGCGGGAATCGGGTTGTGGGTGTTCATCCGCAAGGCCATCCTCGATGAAGGGATTCTGGCGAATCACGGGCCGCTGATCATTTTGGGAATGGCGCTGGTGATGGGCGGGATTCAATTTATTGCCACGGGGTTGATCGGCGAAATGCTCGCGCGGACGTATTACGAATCGCAGAACAAGCCGGTCTACAGCGTGCGAGAATTTCGCAGCCGGCGCGAAGCCATGGCCGGGCGCGATGAGCCGCCGCGGACGGCGGGAGCCGGAGGCTGGTAATCCGGCGTAGGCTACGTCTGCGCTTCGACGAACCGCGCGCCATGGTCCGCTGCGCCAGGGAGTATTGCTTCTCGGCTGTACCCGCGGCATTCCCAAGCGGCAATGAACGTTGTTGCATTCCTTTTGGATTTCGGAGCGGCTTGTTCTTCCCTTTTCCTTTCCAGACGACATGAGACGAGACGCGCTGCGATATTTTGCTTGCCCGAGTTGCGGCGGTGAATTGTCGCTTCGCGAGGAGGGAGTTCGCGAGGACGGCGGGCACGTGATGGCGGGCGTGCTGGCGTGCGCGGCGTGCGCGGCGGAGTTTTCGATACGCGAGGGCGTGCCGGTGCTGCTGCCCGCGAATTTGGAGAACGTGAAACTCGAGACCGCGTCGCGATTCGCGGAAGAGTGGACGCGCTGGAGCGAATTGCGCGGTTACTACGAAAAAGAATTTTTCGATTGGATTGCGCCGGTGACAGGAAAGGACTTCGAAGGACAAACGGTGTTCGAAGGGGGATGCGGGAAGGGACGGCACACGGCGATCGTGGCGGGCTGCGGAGCGAAGGCCATTGTGTCGCTGGATTTGGGCGAGAGCGCATTCGTGGCGTTCGCGCACACGCGGGATTTGCCGAATGCTCACGTTGTGATTGGGGATTTGCTGCACCCGCCGGTGCGGCCGATTTTTGACATGGCGTTTTCGGTGGGCGTTTTGCATCACTTGCCGGATCCCGCCGCGGGTTTTCGCAGCTTGGCTTCGCGCGTGCGAAACGGCGGTCGCGTCTTTTTTTGGGTGTATGGATACGAGGGAAACGAATGGATTCCGCGGTTTATCAATCCGATTCGCACGGCCGTGACTTCGAAATTGCCCGCGGGATTGCTGCGCGTTTTGTGCCTCGTGCCGTCGGTGTTTTTGTGGGCCGTGATCAAGCTTTTCTATCGGCCGCGAGCGGATGGAAAAGGGCCGAAACATTTGCCCTACGGCGATTATTTTGCGGCCATGCACAGTTATCCCTTCGATGAGGTTCATGCGAACGTGTTCGACCAGTTGGTGACGCCGGTGGCGTACTACTTGAAGGAAGAGGAAGTGCGGCCCTGGCTGGCGTCGGGATTCAAGGATGAGTTGTTGCGTTCGCAGCGAGGCTATAGCTGGACGGGGCTGGCAAGCGTGGATCGGCACTGAGAGGTCGCGGAGGTTTGCGTGAATCGAGAACAGTATTACGCGATTATGAGCGGCGACGGTACGCTGGATTACGAAGTGTATTTGAGCACGAAGACGCTGCTTTCCTGCCAGCTCGATTACGACAAGCTGTGCAACGCGGATGAAATGCAGTTCCAGATCGTTCACCAGATTGAAGAGTTGTGGATGAAGCTGATGGCGTACACGCTCCTGGATATCGATGATTATTTGCAGCAGGAAAATACGAACCGCGTGATTACGCTGTTCCGGCGGGTGCATACGGCGGAGCGGCTGATGATTCAACAGTTGGCGCTGCTGGAAACCATGTCGCCGAAGGAGTATCAGGAGATTCGCAAGAAGCTAGGGAACGGCAGCGGGCAGGAATCGCCCGGATTTCGCGTGCTGCTGAAGATGTACCAGCCGATCTGGAATTCGTTCAAAGAGAATTACCTGGACAAGCACGGGCTGACCGTCGAGAAGATTTACGATTCGGAGTACAACCACGGCGACGCATACATGGTGGCGGAGGAGCTGGCGGAATTCGACGAGCTGTTCCAGAAATTCCGTTACGAGCACATGCAGTTGATATACCGGACGATTGGATTTGGATCGAAGTCGCTGAAGGGACGGCCGGTGGAGATCCTTGAGGACGGGATGCGGCACAAGTTTTTCCCGGAGCTTTGGGAGATTCGCGGACAGATGACGGACCGATGGGGAGCGGAGTACGGTGTGAAGAGGGATTCCCTGGGCGGGTAATAGAAAACGTCGAAATTCGAAAATCGAAATACGAAAATGGGGAGGGGCTTCCCGCGGGAGGACGTGTGTGGCGTTAGCGGGGCGGGGCTAGCTGGCGGTAGCGGCTGCGGAAGAAAATCAGCGGCTCACCGGGAAACAAATCGGCGGATTGGACTTCCCCCAAAAAAATAGTGTGGTCGCCGGCGACGTAGGCAGCGACGCGGCGGCAAACGATCTGGGCGATGGTGTCTTCGAGGAGCGGGATCCCTGCTTCCGTCCAGCGATAACGAACGCCGAGATTGGCTTCGACTTCGGGCGTTTGGTCGGCTTGCGCGAAATAGACGGAGAGGGGCTGCTGGTGCTCCTTTAGAACGTTGACGCCGAAAAAAAGATTTTGCTTCAGAAGCGGAAGGAGATGGCTGCGCTGGTCGACGCAGATGAGGACGAGGAAGGGATCGAGCGAGACCGAAGTGAAGGAATTCGCGGTCATGCCGTAGGGCTGGCCAACCGCCCGGGCGACCGTGACAACGGTAACGCCGGTGGCGAAATGGGCGCAGGCCTGGCGGAAGTCGGTTGCGGTAAGAGGAGTAGCAGTCATATTCGAAGTTTTTGAAGATACCATAGTTCGGGTTAGGATCGCAGAGCGCGGCCTGGGAGGCATCTATGCATATTCGCAAAGCGGAACTCGTTCGAAACTCCATCGCGTTCGTTGCCGTCGCTGCGATGGCAGCGATTCATTTTTCCGCGAATGCCCAGACACCCTTAGCGGCGCCGGGAACTGCTCAGCCGACGATTCTTTACGGCGCAGCTTACTACAACGAGTACATGCCCGCGGATCTGCAGCCAGGCCGTCTCGATAAAGATGTCGCGCTGATGAAAGAAGCGGGCATCACGGTTGTGCGCATGGGCGAATCGACGTGGAGCTTGTGGGAACCGAGCGACGGCCACTTTGCGTATGCGTGGATGGACCGCGTCGTCGATGCGATGGGCAAAGCGGGCATCAAGGTCATCCTGGGCACGCCGACGTATTCGATACCGACATGGATGGCTCACGAGCATCCGGAAATTCTGGCGCGGCCGCTTGGCGATGGGTATGTGGGCTATGGCATGCGCCAGAACATGGATTTCGATAATCCGAAATACCGCTTCTATGCGGAGCGAGTGATCACGAATCTCGTGAGCCATTACAAAAATAATCCGGCGGTGATCGGCTGGCAGATCGACAACGAAACCAGCGGCTACGGCGCGTCAAATCCCGACGTATTCGCCGGATTCGTCGAACACTTAAAGAAAAAGTTTGGAACCACCGACGCGCTCAACAAAGCCTGGTTTCTGAATTATTGGGGCCAGGACGTGAACGACTGGGCGGACATGCCCACGCGCGACAATGCCACCAGCACCAGTTATAAGCTCGAATGGAGCCGCTGGCAGGAGATGCGCGTGGCGAATTTTCTCGGATGGCAGGCGGCGCTGGTACGCAAGTATCGGCGGCCGGACCAGTTTGTCACGCACGATTTCGGCGGAATGATGGGCGGCGGAACGGATGAGCCCACGGTCGCCGCCGTCCTGGACGTCGTCGCCAACAATCCTTATCACGGCACGCAGGATCACATGGATGGCACGTGGCAGGCTCTGCAAGGTGATTTCGCCCGTTCGCTGAAGCACACAAATTTTCTGGTGACGGAAACGAACGCACAAACACTGGGCTGGGATTCCGCGGGCCAGTTCCCTCCCTACGACGGCCAATTGCGGCTGGACGTTTACACGCATGTTTCGAGCGGAGCCAACATGGTCGAATACTGGCATTGGCACTCGATTCACGCGGGGCAGGAAACGTATTGGAAGGGCGTGCTGAGCCACGATCTCGAGCCGAATCGCGCGTACGCGGAAGTCTCGCGAACCGCGCACGAACTTTTGAGAATTGGTCCCGAACTGGCCAACATGAAAATCCACAATGACGTTGCGATTCTTTACAGCGTCGATTCCTCGCACGCCATCAGCTTCATGCCGTTCGAACGGGTGCCGGAAACCGGCTGGACACCGGGCAAAGCGACGCATGGCTATGGCGCGATTCTCGCGCAATTGCACAATTCGCTCTATTTCGCCAACGTGGGCACCGATATTGTTTTTCCCAGCGTGACGGCGGCGGAACTCGCGAAGTACAAGCTATTGATCGTTCCCTGCCTTTACATTGCCGATGACGCTTTGCTAAACCGGATTTCCGAGTACGTTCACAACGGCGGCCACGTCCTGATGACGTTCAAGAGCGGCTTCGCCAATGAGAACTCCGCCGTGCGCTGGGAGCTGGCCCCTGGACCGTTGCGCAAAGCGGCGGGCTTCACGTATCAGGAGTTCTCTAACCTCGAGCATCCGCTCGCGCTGAAAGACGATCCGTTCCACGTCGGCGAGGAAAGCAATAAGGTCAGGACGTGGGCCGAATTTCTTCAATTGGATACGGCCAAGCCGCTCGCGTACTACGATCATCCGTTTTTTGGGCGCTGGCCCGCGATCACGGAAAATCAGTACGGCTCGGGAACTCTGCTTTACGAAGGAACTGCCGTCTCCGATAAATTGCAGGACGCCATCGTGCTGGATGCACTCAAAGAATTCGGTCTGACCAGCTCTGACCAGCAACTTCCGCCCAACGTTCGGGTGAAGCATGGAATCGCCAACGACGGGCAAAGACTGCACTATTTTCTCAATTACTCGAGTTCGCCGGCCACGATGGTTTATTCCTACGGTGCGGCCACGGATCTGCTGACCGGCAAAGGGCTTACACAAGGCCAGCAAATCACCATCGGTCCTTGGGATCTCGTTATCGCAAAAGAGTAGAGAAGCAAATCACGGAAAAATACGGGAAGAGTCAAGCAAGTGCGAATTCGCTAGAGGGCGAGGAGGGCGCGCGCGAGTTTGCGCTTTTGTGCGCGCGTGCGCATAACCGTCGGCATGATCGCGACTTTCATACCGAGTGCGCGGATGGTGTCGGCTTGCGCCGCGTCGCGGCGGTCGATGACGAACGTCCCAGTGAAATCGGCGTAGAGTTTTGCGACGGCGGAGGCAGAAGAGCCGGCGCCAAGTTGAATGAGCATTTTGTCGGAGGGGCCTTTCAGGGATTTTCCGCCGACGATGGGGCAGACAGCGATCACGCTTTCTTTGCGCGCGCGGAGCTGTTCGCGGACGCGCGGGACGGTGAGAATCGGCCCGACGCTAATGAGAGGATTGCTCGGACAGATGATGACGCGATCGGCGTCGCAAATGGCTTCGAGAACGCCGGGAGCCGGATGGGCATGCTTGATATTGTGAAAGTGGATGGCACGGATGCCGGGCTCGGTGCGATGTTTGATGAGATATTCCTGAAAGTGCAGATTGCCGTCGCGCGTCTCGATGATGGTGGGAACGGGCTGATCGGACATCGGGAGAATGCGGGATTTCACGCCGAGCGCGTGACGGATGGATTCGGCGGCCTGAGTAAGCGTTTTGCCTTGGGCAAGCAGCGCCGTGCGGTGAATGTGCGTGGCGAGATCGCGGTCGCCGAGGTTGAACCAGGTTTCGCGGCCGAAGAGACCGAGATGCTTGAGGAAATGGAAAGTCTCGTTGCGCATGCCCCATCCGGTCGAGGGATTGACGACGCCGGCGAGCGTGTACGTGACGATATCAAGGTCGGGAGAAATCTTTAGGCCGTGCAGGACGATGTCGTCGCCGGTGTTCACAATGATGGTGAGAGCGTGAGGATCCATGGCGCCGTAGAGGCCGAGAAGAAGTTTCGAGGCGCCGATGCCGCCGGCGAGCGCGGTGACGGTAAGTTTTTTTGCGGGGGACATGGAGAAATAAGGATGCCGGGAGCGGCCGAGTGTCGCAAGGGAAAACCTGCGGTATGAGGCAGAAGCTTAAACTGCACGAATGGCCGGGCAATCAGCGAAAGAGATCTTCAGCGGCGGGGCGGATAATGCGCGCGGCGGGATCCTGGACGGAGCGATACCGATAGCCGCGAATGACCACCACGGGAGTGCCAGCGGCTTTGCCCATGAGAAGACCGGCGGCGGCGGCGAGTTCATCGGCGACGGCAAGGACCGTGGCGCGGAGAAGCTTGCCATGGCGGTCGCGCGTGCCGCGAAGATCGATGAGAGCGGGAACGCCGGATGCGCCGATGGCGACGTTGGTGAGGCCGAGGCGCCAGGGGCGGCCGAAGGTGTCGCTGATGATGACGGCGAGGCGCTTGCGGGTTCGTCTGCGAAGAGCGGCGGCGAGGCGGCGGGCGGAGCGATCGGGATTTTTGGGCAGGAGCGTGACGAAATCGCGGCTGGGGACGTTCGAATGGTCGATGCCTGCATTGGCGCAGACGAAACCGTGATGAGTTTCAACGATGAGGACGCGCTTCGAGCGAACGATGCGGCGGGACTCGCTCAAAACGGCTTCGACGAAACGAGGATCGTTCGACATTTTTTTGGCGAGGGCGATGGCTTGGGGGGAAGGCTTGACATTTGATAGACAGACGATGCGGCCTTCGGCTTTGGAGACGATTTTCTGAGCGACGACAAGGATGTCCCCATTTTCGAAAGTGATTTTGGCGCGGCGAGCGGCGAGAGCGATTTGTGCTGATAAGTCTTGGCCTTTGCGAATCTCCGGAAGGCCGGGAGTGACGAAGAGAGAAAGGGCTGCCGGAGCGATAGGAAGCCGAGCGAACTTGGGCGAAGACGAAGGGCGGCTGGACATGTTAAGAACAGAATCTTACGCGAGATGGCGCGGGGATTTCACGTCCGAGCGAAAAGTTGAGATGCGGCGCGGCTATCGGCGATAGAGTCGAGGAACAAACATTTCGCTAGATCATCGCAACACAGGAAGAAAAAAGCCCGCCTCGTAGAAGAGAGGCGGGCCTATGGAAAAGTCATGATTTTATCGGTGAGGATGACCGCCACCGCCGCCGCCGTGGGAAGCTCCACCACCTCCGCCGCCGCGTGAGCCGCCGCCATAGCTGCGGCTAGGAGCAGAATAGGTGCGGCTCGGCGCCGAGTAGCTACGATTGGTAGGCGTGTTCCGCTGCGGCGTCGAATAGGAACGGTTGCCGCCGGAATAGTTCTCACGAGCGGAATTGCCGTTAGAGCGCGAGCCGCCATAGTTAGCGGAAGAACCGGCGCCGGCCCAAGGCGGACGATCCGTACGATTGCCGCGCGCCGAAGTCGAGTCCTCGGAATTTCTGCTGGAGCTGCCGAAGCCCTCGGGAGCGCGGCCGCGATCGGTGGTATTTCCTTGCGCGGCCCAAGAGCGCGAAGTGTTGGCTGGGCGCAGTCCATTATTGTTCACCGCGTGCACGGACATGTGCGAAGCCGCAGCAGCCGGAGCCGTGCGTGCCATGACCGCGCGGTTCTGAACCGACATGGGCGGATGGGCGACATTGCCGCGCGCGTACGAAGCGCCGAACGCGCTTTGACGGGTAGGCGCGAAGCCCACGTGATTCGATACTTCCGCTCCGCGCAGAGAAGCTTCCGTGATATGAGCAGCGCCGCGATTGATCCGCTCGCCGCCTGTGAAAGCCGCGCGCGAAGTAGCCGTCACTGCGTGCACGTTATGCGCGTAGGCGTAATTGAAATTGCCGCCTCCGCGAAGGACATTTACGTTGCGAATGTAGGTGTTGTGAACGTTGATGCGATTCACGTAACCGAAGCCGGCGTGGTACCAGGGATGAAAGGGTTCTCCGAACCCGAGCGGGAACCAGCCCACACCGAAGCCGACGCCAAATCCGAAGCCGACGCCGCCGCCGAGAAATCCGACGAAGGCGGGACCATAAATTGCCACGCCGACTCTCGGGCCCGGGCACCAGCCCCACCTGCCGCCGAAATAGCCCCAGCGGCCATAATGGTAGGGCGCAAAGCCCCATGGCTCATATCCCACCCAAGTCCAGCCCCAGGGACCAATATAACTCCAATAGCCATCGCTGTAGGGAGCCCAGTCGGCGGGGACATCATTGGGATACCAAACCTGGCCGACATCGGGCTGCTCGCTCCAAGTGCCGTTGTTATCGAGATCGGCGGTGCCGGGCATGTCTGGAGGAACGTATTGCGCGGAAACGGAATCCTGCTCGCGCAGGTCGCGATCGTTGGCCCATTGATCGAGGCCGTCCGGAGGAGGTGCTTGCGCGATAGTGGACTGAATTTCTTTCGTGCCGTCGAAAACACCGCGCTGGCCAGGCTGCAGATCGTAGGTCTTCCCGCCAGCGGTGACTTGGCCAGCGCCACGGATGACAGTAACGCCGGTCGAGTCGCCGTTTTCATCTACGTCGAGTCGGAAAGCGCCTGCTTGCTTGACCGTGAAAACCGCATTCGGAGTATCGACTTCATAAAGATCGCCTTCGCGAATTTCTTTGACGCGAAAATTGATGGAACCTTCCGCGATGCGCATTTGCGCAACGGCCTGATCGAGGTTGAGGAAGGAAAGAGCGGTCATGCTGCCGAGATGAATGGAAACGACACCGGTCTGCAGTTCCGCGCGGGAATCTTTGTCGGTCCAAAGTTTATCGCCGATGGTCATCGGCCGGTTCAGAGCAGCGGCGCCCCAATCGCCTGCGCCACCGGGCTGAATGGAAACGGAACCGTCTAGGTAGCTGATACGGGCCACGCGGGTGGGAGGGTCGCCTGCATCACTTTGCGCGGCTTGGCTTGGCGGGGCTTGATCCGGCTCGGCTTGATCAGGTTCGCCCTGACGAGCGCTCGCCTTGGGCGCCGCGAAGCACAGAAGACCGGTGAGACAGAGAAGCAAGCCGAGCCTGCCCTTGCCATGAAAATTGGTCTTCAGCATGGTATGTCCCCTTGTCTTCGGTCCGGACCTTGGGTGGTTCCGGCCGACGGGAGTCTATCACTATCTATATATCACTCCCAAGGATTAGAACCCCAAAGTGGAAAAGAAGTTGCAGAAACGCCAAGCCCGGCAAAACTCGAGCCGCAAGGAAAACTGCGCAGGAATAAAGCTTAGTAAAGTGCTTATTTTCTGTTGGTTAAGAGAAGGCGGGGATGGAACTGCTGTGCGGGAATTGTGCTTGGTTCCCTGCCCTAGTGGACGGCAGGCCGCGTGGCGATGCACCGGCAGAAAGAGAGCGACGAGCGTTAATTGTGAACGCCGTTACCACCAATCTGGTAGCCCACACCCCGAATGGTCCGAATGAGCGGCCGGTCATAGCCAGAATCGACCTTTCGGCGGAGATAGTTGATGTAGACATCCACGACATTGGTCATGGTATCGAAATTGAGCTTCCAGACCTGCTCGACAATCGCGGTGCGCGTAACGGCCTGGCCCTCGTGGCGCATGAGGAACTCGAGGAGCGCAAACTCCTTGGGACTGAGCTCGATCGAATGGCCGGCGCGCTGGACGATATGGGAAACGCGGTCGACTTCCAGGTCGGCGATTTTGAGCACGGAGCGGCCGGGACGGTTTCCTCGGCGAAGGACGGCGCGGATACGTGCGGCCAGCTCCGCAAAGGCGAACGGCTTGGCCAACGAGTCGTCGGCACCGGCGTCGAGAAGACGTACCCGGTCTTCCACGAGGTTGGCGGCCGTGACCATGAGCACGGGCAGGTCTGGTTTTTTCGCGCGGATATTGCGAAGAACGTCCAGACCGCCCTCCGCGGGCAGATTGAGATCCAGAATCACGAAGTCGTAGGGCTGGTCTGACGCAAGACGCTGAGCCTCCCCTCCATTCGCGACCATTTGTACGGAAAACTGCTCCTGCTGCAGGCGCTGGTGGAGAAACTCCGCCAGCGGTGCGTCGTCTTCAGCGACAAGAATGCGCATCGGCTCACACCGAACAATAGATTTGGAAGGGGGTACGACCATAGTGGAGGCGAGCGGATGAGGTGTCAATGAAGTATTGAAGGGCGATGGCGCAAACGCTAACGTGATGCGGGAACGGAGTGGAACATCCGAAGCGGCGGTTAGCGAGTCGACCGAGCACGCGTGTTTGTTTTTTGGCGGACGGGACAGCCAGTGCAAGTGGTGGGGGCAGTGCCCACAAATTTCACGGTGTCAGGGATCCCCCCCGGTCTATTCCGTCAACCATCCCCCCGGTCTGTACTCCGGCATTATGGTTCCACCCCCCCTTGTTTTTTGTAAGTGTTGCATCTAAACGACTTACATTTCCCATAAGTCCTTTAGAATCAATACATACGGTGGCAGCTGTAGCCATTGATTCTAAATGACTTACAACCTGGGCGCTTCGACGGCGGGGCGAAACCGAGATTCTTCTTCCAGGCTCGCAAGTCGATCGGAACGCGCTGACCAAAGATCTGGAGGCGCACTGAGCAAGAGCTGTGCGTGGGCGGCGAGTGAAGAACTCCCTGATATTGAGATGCGGAAAAAAAGCGCCAACTGCGGGCCAGGAGAGGCTTCCGTCAGGGTTGTGACTGGGCGGGGCGCTTCCAGGAGGCGCTGGTAATAGCCAGGGTCGGAAAGCAAGAAGCATCTTCCCGACAGCTAAGCCACGAACCTAGTATTCCCTAACAGTAGTGTATCTTCCGAGATATTAAATTGCAAGAGAAAAAGCAGGTGTGCGGAAGCGCAGGGAGCATTCCGCGGAAGGCCGCAATCGCATTCCGCGCATAGCATGGAGAATTTTTTGACCGATGAGGGAGCCACGGTTTGGTCCATCAGGCTTCTCCAGAATGCCTATGAACTCTTTTGCTTGAGCCGTGCGCGAAGGCCGATGAGAGCAGCGGTATGAATTTGAGAGACGCGCGATTCACCGATGTTCATGATCATGCCCACTTTTTTCATGGTTAGTTCCTGGAGATAATACAAAGCGAGGACCTGGCGCTCTTTTTGCTCGAGCTCATCGATGGCTTGGGACAGAAGAGTGCGCATTTCGGCTCGCAAGGTGACGCCGAATGGGTCTTCCTCCGGGCGAAGGGCAACGCCCGAGGAGAGTTCCTCGCTGCCGGTGTCATCGGACTGGCCATGCAGGCTGCTAAGGTCGAGGCCGCGCAGCTCTCCGAGCAATCGCTGATATTCCTCGAGTTCGAGTCCGAGGCGCGCGGCTAGTTCGGGCTGGGAGGGAGTGTGGCCCAGGAGGGCGGCGAGGTCACGGCGAGCTTCCTCGATGCGCCTGGCCTGACGGCGCAGATTGCGAGGGCTCCAGTCCAATTGGCGCAAACTATCGAGAATTGCGCCGCGAATCCGGAAGCGCGCATAAGACTTCAACTGAACGTTCTTGCCCGGATCGAATTTATCCACGGCATCGATCAGCCCGATAATGCCGGCATGGACGAGGTCGTCAAACTGGACGTGCGAGGGCAGCCGATCGTGCATGCGCCGGGCGATATAGCGGACTTCCGGGAGATTTTCGGTGAGAAGGCGTTCGCGTTCGGCGGGATCGAACGCCTGGGCGTGCGGCTGTTTGTGGGAGGAGGCGGTCAGCATGGTTCTCTTCCCCTGCGCAAGCATTTAACGGAGGTGACGGCGGTCATTGGACAACTCCAAGCCATTGCACGGAAACGGCCGGCGGGATCTCCGCCTGGGGAAGCACGACAATGCGCGGAATAAAGAGTTCCAGAAGGCGGCGCTCGAAAAGAAATATTCCGTGCTGCAATCGCTCAGGCTAAATGCGATTCAGTAGCCAAACGGAATGGTTTTGTCAGGTTGAAAATAGAGGATTTAGGCGAGGGCATACACGCACATACTGCTCCCGCTTGAAACAGCGTTTCAGGTTGGAGCACAATTCCAGTGCGCAGATCTTGCCGGATTGCTTGCCGATCTTTCCCGGTCCACGCTCATTGTTGCGACATGTTCGGCCGTCTTCTCCCCACCTTCATCGGTACCCTGCGAAGCAACTTTAGCAATCTGGCCATTTCCTACATTAAATTTTGCAAAGATCTCCTTGTCGGAGGCCTTGGAGCGTCTCTCAGGATTTTTGCAGGGCGGTTTCTTCCTGCTAGGATAGAACGTTCCAGCTTCGTTGAAAGAACTCCATGGAAGCCGCCTACATTTGCGACGCAATTCGAACGCCTTTCGGCCGCTACGCCGGTTCGCTTTCCTCGATTCGAACGGATGATCTTGCAGCAATCCCCATAAGGGCTCTCATGGACCGCAATGGCAATGTCGATTGGGGCGCCCTGGACGACGTCGTCTATGGCTGCGCAAATCAGGCCGGAGAAGACAATCGCAATGTTGCCCGCATGGCCCTGCTGCTCTCGGGACTTCCGAAAGAGGTTCCCGGCGTCACCGTGAATCGCCTTTGCGGATCGAGCATGGAGGCCGTAGCCACCGCCGCGCGCGCCATCAAAAGCCGGGAAGCTGAGCTGATTATCGCAGGCGGCGTGGAAAGCATGTCCCGCGCTCCCTTCGTGACGGGAAAAGCGGACGCGCCATTTTCCCGTGCTATGAAGCTCGAAGACACCACAATCGGATGGCGTTTCATCAATCCGCTCATGAAAGCAAAGTACGGCGTGGATTCAATGCCAGAAACCGGGGAGATTGTAGCCGAAGAGTTCCACATTTCGCGCGAGGATCAAGATGCCTTCGCATTGCGAAGCCAGCAACGCGCTGCAGCCTCCATGAAGAGCGGCCTTCTCGCGCAAGAAATTATTCCAGTCCCGATACCCCAAAAAAAGGCCGATCCCATTCTCTTCGCTGCGGATGAACATCTTCGAGCTGACACCTCCTTATCCGCACTCGCCAAGTTGCCAGGCATCGTCAAACCGGGTGGCACCGTGACTGCCGGAAACGCGTCGGGCATCAACGATGGCGCCTGTGCTCTGCTTCTAGCGTCGGAATCTGCCGCCAAACGCCATGGCCTCACGCCCAAAGCTCGCATCGTCGCCGCTGCCGCCGCCGGTGTCGCGCCGCGTATCATGGGCATAGGTCCCGCTCCTGCCTCGCGCAAAGTCTTCGCGAAAGCAAATCTAGCCGTTGGCCAAATGGATGTCATCGAAGTAAACGAAGCTTTTGCCTCGCAAGCTCTGGCCGTCCTGCGGGAGCTCGGCGTCTCCGACGATGCTCCCCACGTGAATCCCAACGGTGGCGCGATTGCTCTTGGCCATCCACTTGGAGCCAGCGGCGCGCGTCTCATCACCACCGCTATGTACCAGTTGCATCGCAGCGGCGGCAAATACGCTCTTTGCACCATGTGCATTGGTGTCGGCCAGGGCATCGCCGTCATCCTTGAGCGCGTCTAGCGGCCGTGCCGAGCGAGAAATGGCTTTCGCCACTTCGTTCCTCTCGCAGCCGCTCATCGGCTTGGCGCGTCTCCAAGGAAACCGTTTTCTTTCGCTCTCGGGAGTGATTACACTCAGCCCATGAATCTGCTCGACCCCCTCTTTCGCTCCCAGGCCGTTGAGAAAGTTTTCTCGAATCGCGCCACTCTGCAAGGCATGCTTGATTTCGAAGCAGCTCTCGCCCGCGCCGAGGCTCGCGCCGGCTTCATTCCCGCGTCCGCTGCTCCGGCCATCGAAGCCAAATGCCACGCTGAACTTTACGACATGAACGCTCTCGCCCGCGCTGCCGCAAACGCCGGCAATCTGGCCATCCCTCTCATCAAGCAACTCACTCTGCTCATCGCCCAAAAAGATAAAGATGCCGCGCGTCACGTTCATTGGGGCGCAACGAGCCAGGATGCGATCGACACAGGCCGCGTCCTTCAGTTGCGCCAGGGGCTGACTCTCATTTCCGCCGAGCTTGATCTTCTCGCTACCGTACTCGGCGAAATGGTGCACAAGAACCGCTCGGTGCTTGTTGCCGCTCGCACGTGGATGCAGCAGGCGCTGCCCACCACGCTGGGCTTGAAAATGGCCGGGTGGCTCGACGCCATCGATCGTCATCGCGCGCGACTGGCGGAGACACAGGAGCGGTGCCTCGTGCTTCAATTTGGCGGCGCGGTCGGCACCATGGCAGCCCTCGGTGCGCGCGGCCTGGAGGTTGCGACAAATCTCGCCAAGGAACTTCGGCTTCCTTTGCCGGAACTCCCCTGGCATAGCCATCGCGACCGCATGGCAGAGATCGCCACAACTCTGGGTCTCTGTACCGGAACGCTCGGCAAAATAGCGCGCGATATCTCTCTTCACATGCAGACCGAGGTCGGCGAGCTCTTCGAGCCTTCTGCGAATGGCCGCGGCGGATCCTCGACGATGCCTCACAAGCGCAACCCCGTGGCATCTGCCGTCGTCTTATCGGCCGCGCTCCGGGTCCCGCCCCTTGTCAGCGCCATGCTCGCCGCAATGGTCCAGGAAGAAGAGCGCGGCCTGGGTGGTTGGCACGCCGAGTGGGAGACCTTGCCGGAAATCGTCCGGCTGACCGCCGGCGCTTTGCATCATCTCACCTCCGCAGTCGCCGCGTTGGAAATCGATGCCCAGCGCATGCGTCAGAATCTCGATCTGACGCATGGTTTGATCTTCGCCGAGGCTGTAGTCATGGCTCTGGCTGAGAAGATGCCGCGCTCCTATGCCCACGAGCTTGTCCGTTTGGCTTGCCAGCGCGCCGCGCGTGATCGTTCCGATCTACGATCCATCCTCGCGCAGGACCCCGTCGTCAAATCGAATCTATCGGACGCCGAGCTTGACCGTCTTTTTGCGCCAGGGAATTATTTAGGCGTCGCCGATTCGCTGATCGACCGGGTGCTCGCAGCTCGTGCCTTGCCTCTCGAACAAAAAAAGCCCAGGAAAAAGTGACTCTCATGCCCTTCGCTCAATTACAAGACGTTCGCATTCACTACGATCTCGCCGGTCCCACTGGCGCGCCCGCTCTGGTTTTTTCAAATTCCCTGGGCGCCAATCTCTCCATGTGGAATCCGCAGGTAACGGAGTTCAGGAAAAACTTCCGGGTCTTGCGCTACGACACCCGTGGGCACGGTCAATCGTCCGCCACTCCTGGCCCCTATTCCATCGAGCAATTGGCGCGCGACGTTCTCTCCTTGCTTGATCAACTCAATCTCGATCGCGTTCATTTTTGCGGCCTCTCCATGGGCGGGCAGACCGGAATGTGGCTGGCCTTGAATGCGCCCTCCAGGCTCCAAAAGCTGGCTCTGTGCAATACCGCCGCGAAGATCGGCACACCGGAAATGTGGAACACGCGAATCGAAAATGTTCGCAAAGGCGGTATGAAATCGGTCTCCGGTGCAGTCATTGAACGTTGGTTGTCCGAGGACTATCGCGCTAAGTCCCCGGAAGTCGTCGCGTCAACGAAAATTATGTTCGAACGCACAAATCCAGATGGCTACCTCGCAAATTGCGTCGCCGTTGGCGAATACAACGTGCGCGAGACCGTCGCCTCAATTCGCGTCCCAACTCTTGTGATCGCCGGAACGCTCGACGCCGCTACCACTCCCGCTGACGGCCGCTATCTTGCCAACCACATTCCCGGCGCCCGGTATTTGGAACTCAACGCCGCCCATCTTTCCAATATTGAAGATCGCAGCCATTTCAACTCCGAACTCAACGCCTTCCTGCTTTCTTAAAAGTCGATGTATCGAACTCGATGTTCGCTTGCGCTTCTAACCCTTTCGGGCCGTGTCACTCGCTCCGCATTAGCAAGGAGAAACAGAGCGAGTGACACTCGCTCTGTTTCTCGGATCATCGCGCTAAGACACAAACAAAACGCCAGGGTTCTCCTCCCGAGTTCCCTGGCGCTTCCTTTTTCCAGTACGGTTCTTTCGTCTTCCCAGCACCGATCTGGGCTTTTTACTTTGGCAAGTCCTTCGTAAAACGTTCCACAACGTCCTTCGGCTCCGTAACCGGCGGATTGCTCAAGTATTTCCCAAAGAACACCACGTATCTTTGCAACCTGTCCTGAATGTGCCGCGGCTCCACGAAGCCGTGATTTTCGCGAGGATACGTAACGAACTCCACCGGCATATGCTTTTCATACAACGCGCGATAAAACTCCTCGGCCTGCGGTATCGGCACTCGCGTATCCGCCTGCCCGTGCAGGATCATCGTCGGCGTCTTCACATTGTTCACAAACTTCATCGGCGAATGATCCCAGTACTCCTGAAAATTGTCCCACGGGGCCTTCATCCCCAAAAAAGCCGTCAAGTACCGGTGAATGTCCGTCTGCGAATACATCGAATAAAGATCCGGCAGCCCGGCCCCCGGCGAAATTGCTTTGAATCGGTCCGTCTGCGTATCAATCCAGAAGGTCATGTATCCGCCGTACGACCAGCCAAACGCGCCCATTCTCTCCGGATCGGCCCATCCTTTATCCACCATCGCCTGCACGCCGCTCATATCATCCTTGTAATCGCCGTCGCCCCAATCGTTCTGGTTCGCGCTCTCAAACTTTTCTCCCCGTCCGGAGGAGCCGCGGAAATTCGGCTGCAGCACCATGTATCCGTTCGCGGCCATAATTTGTTCCGTTGGGTTGAAGGACAGCAGCGATACTCCCGTCGGTCCTCCGTGAGGATTCAGCAAGAACGGAACCTTGTGCGTCCCATCGAAGTCCACCGGCTTTGTCACGACTCCGTCGATTTCCATTCCGTCTTTGCTGCTCTTCCACTTCACCACCTCGCTCGCTCCCAGTGCATAGTCTGAAAGCCATGCGTTTTGATTGGTGATCCGCTGCAGCGAGCCGAAGCTCAAGTCGCTTCGAAACACTTCCGTCGGATGCGTGGGATCGCTCCACGTTCCAACCGCCGTCTGTCCATTCGCGCTGATTCCCGATAGGTTGGCCACCGCCGATGTATCCGTCAGCGCCCGAATTGTTCCCGCCGCCACGTCCGCCGCAAACACGCGCACTGCTTCGTGGTCGTCCGTGCTGAAATAAATCTCCTTCTCGTCCGGCGACCAGATCGGCTCGTCCGCATTCAGCTCAAAATTCCCGCTCACTTTCTTGGGCGAGCCTCCGTTCGCATCGACGACAAAAAGATTCTCTTTGTTAAGAAACAGTCCGGCGCTGCTCAGGTACGCGATCCATTTTCCGTCCGGCGACCACCGCGCCGTGTGCGTCGGGTCGGCCGTCTCCACCACTTTCCGCTCGGTTCCGCTCGCCACATCCAGCACCCGCGCCGTTTGGAGCGAACCATCGTCCAGCCGCGGTGTCGGATTCGTTGTAAACGTGACGTGCGCGCCATCCGGCGACCACCGCGCGTCGCTCACCGTGAAATCGCCCTTGCTGATCTGCTTTTCGTCTCCCGTCGCGATATTCCACGTCCAAAGCTGCGCCATCTTGAAATCGTGGTCCACCACCACCGCGTCATCCTTTTCCTTCTGCCGCTTTTCTTCTTCTTCGCTCAGCGGCGCCGTCGCCGTCAGCAGCAGGGTCTTTCCATCGGGTGAAATCTGAAAATCTCGCACTCCCGATTTGTGTTTCGTCACTTGCCACGGTTCGCCGCCGTCCGCGTACATGAACCACACTTGAGGCTTGGCCTCCTTCTCCTCTCCTGCCTCCATTGTGAACGCCAATATTTTCCCGTCCGGCGACCATTCCACATTCGAAACGCTCTTATCCCCTCTCGTAAATTGCCGCGCCGCGCTCGCCGGTCCCGTCGCCGGCACCATCCACAAATGCGTGACGAA
This sequence comes from uncultured Acidobacteriota bacterium, assembly GCA_963715795.1. Classification (GTDB taxonomy): domain Bacteria; phylum Acidobacteriota; class Terriglobia; order Acidiferrales; family UBA7541; genus Acidiferrum. The sequence continues at coordinate 1,725,177 of OY970275.1, forward strand.
TTTCCACGCCTGCTCTTTTTCCGTATTCATCTCTGAAACCAGGTAAGCCACGCGCGTTCCATCCGGCGAAATCCGCGGTGAACTTACACGCGCTACGCGCAGCGCCTCCGCCGATCCAAACAATTTCTTCCCATCTTTGCTCCGCGCACCCGTCTCCTCTTTGCTCGAACCTTTTTGCCGAGCCCCCGCCGTCAGTGGCGCCAAAAGCACTACCGCAATCAAAACCATGCGCACGCGTTTCGCCGCAGCAAATTCCATTGTTCGAAACCTCCTCACTAAAGGAACACACCTCTAAATTCTTCTCAACGCCGCGCAGTATATTGGCAACCCCGGCCCCACGCAAGCAGACGAGCATTGTGCCCGCTTTCCGCACGATCCGATATCCTCACTGCCCGCGATTTTCCGGAACATCATCCATTTTTCGATTGTGCCAATCGTTTCTGAAACTCTGCTTCCGCCACGCAAGAACTCCGCCCTTCGAGAAAATTCTACACACTTTGCATTTTTATCTATCCGGTGTTCACCTTACAGCGCGTCTTCTATGCTCTTGAATCCTTAGCGCTTTATGAAATTTGGTCCCCGTCTGGCCGCAAACTTGCCTCTACCATCGCGGGACCAAACAGAGCTCAGAGAATCCGCCCGCTCGAGCAATCCATAGCTCGAAAAAAAACCGCTCGCGTATCGCGCAAGGAGGCGCACTCATGAAATACGCAAACTATCGAGTACTGTTCACCGCGGGTCTGCTCGCATTCAGCTCGCTTGCCGTGGCAAACGCTCCCGTCAATGCACACGACGAACAGTCCAGGCTCCGCAATTCCGGAGAAGTCATGCACGAAATCCTCAACGTTCCCGACGACATCCCGCAAGATCTTCTCGATAAAGCCCGCTGCGTCGTCGTTATGCCTTCGGTTTTGAAAGCGGCGTTCGTCGTTGGCGGCAGCTATGGCCGCGGCACGATGGTCTGCCGCACCGGTAAGGACTTCTCCGGCCCGTGGGGCGCTCCCGCAATGTTCGCTCTGGAAGGCGGCAGCTTTGGCCTTCAAATTGGCGGTGAAGCCACCGACTTCGTATTCCTGATCATGAACGATCGCGGCGCCAACAGCCTCATGCATAGCAAAGTAAAACTCGGCGCCGATGCCTCCGCGGCCGCTGGCCCCAAGGGCCGTTCCGCCGAAGCTGACTCCGACGCCTACATGCGCGCCGAAATCCTTAGCTACTCCCGCGCGCGCGGCGTGTTCGCCGGCGTCTCTCTCGAAGGTTCCACGCTTCGTCCCGACGACGAAGCCGATCGCAAGCTCTACGGCAATTCCGTCAGCGCCGCCAAAATCGTCTCGGAGCCTCGCCGAGACGCTCCTTCTTCGGCGCATGAACTCATCGCGGCCTTGCAAACTGCTTCTCCACAACTCAAGCGTTAGCTCTGCTAGCCGGGGGGCGGCCGCCGAAATCTCGGTCGCCTCTTACTCCCGGCCCACGCTCGAGCGCGCTCCAATTCACTCTCGATCTCCTCGTTCATCGAGGACCGCTCATTCCGTTCTTTTGACAAAGCCCTGGCCATTGCACAGCCACCGTTCGGCGACTCGCACGTTTATTTCTTCTTCTATTGGGGGAACACAAGGATGAGTACCCAAGAAACGCAACGATCGGAATTAGCTGAAGACACACTCGCAGCCGAGAACGCTCAACTCCAGTCCGCTAAATTCTCGGAAAGAGACGCCATCGCCCGCGCGCAACAAGGCGATTCATCCGCTTTTGAGTTTTTATATCGCCGGCATTGCTCGCGCGTCTACGCGCTGAGCCTTCGCATGATTGGCAACACCGCCGAAGCCGAAGATCTCACTCAAGAAGTTTTTCTGCTGATCCTGCGCAAGATTCGCTCGTTCCGCGGCGAATCCGCGTTTTCCACTTGGCTGCACCGGGTCACCGTCAACCTCGTTCTCATGCGGCTGCGCAGAAAAACGTGCCTCGGTACATCGCTCGAAGAAACTCGCGAGCTGCCCGCCGATCATCCCGGCGCCCGCGAAGAACTTGCCGGCGCGGATCTCGTCATGACCGGCGCAGTCGACCGCCTGAATCTGCAGCGCGCCATGGACCAGCTCTGCCCCTTCCAAAAGCTCGTCGTCGTCCTTCACGATATTCAGGGCTACAAACACACCGAGATCGCGGAAATGATGGATTGGTCCATCGGAAATTCCAAATCCCGGCTTCACCGAGCCCGTGCTCGCCTGCGTTCGCTCCTGCGAGACGGCCTCACCTTGCCTTGCATCCCGTCTCCTCAAACCGCGCAAGCCGCTTCCAGCGCCTAATCTCCGGCGCATAATTTCGAGGACGGGTCTGCCCGGATTCGAAGCGGCGTACTCGCAAGACCGCGGCCTCGCGAAGCCCAGCCCGGCGTCGTTTTCTCCTTTACTCCTGCCGCAACGCCGTCACCGGATCTACGCGGCTCGCGCGCCGCGCCGGCACGAGGCTGGCCAGCAACGCCGCCATAACCAGCAAGGGAATCATGATCGCAAACGTCGACAATTCCGTCGGCTGCATTCCCTCGACAAGCCGCTGCAAAACTTTTCCCGCCCCCACCGCCGCCGCCGTTCCAATAGCTGCGCCCACAAAAATCATCCCCAAACTTTGCCGCAGCACCATCCCCATCACGCCGCTCGGGCTTGCTCCAAGCGCCATTCGTACGCCGATTTCCGGAATCCGCTGCCCTGTCAAGTACGCAAGCACACCATAAATCCCGATGCACGCCAGCGCCAAAGCCAGCCCCGCGAATATCCCGAACAAAAGCAGCAGAAACCGCTGTCGCGCTAGCGATTCATTGGCCAACTGCTCCATGGTACGCACCTCATAGAGCACCTGGTCACCAGCGGCCCCACGCAATTCGTGCCGCAGCGATTCCACTTCGCTCAACGGTGCATTTTCGGTTCGCACGGCAATCGACATCAACTCTGACCAGCGTCGCAAAAAGTTATCCGGTAGCTGTTCGAACGGATAGTAGAACTGTGCGCGCACCTGCGCTTGATCGTCTCCGGCCAGCCCCCAATGGCGCACGTGCCCTACGACGCCCACCACGGTAAACGGCCCGTAGCCCATTCCCGGCAGCCACACGCGTTTTCCAAGCGCGTTTTCTCCCCCGCCAAAAGCCTGTTGTGCAAACACTTCATCAATCACCACCACCAGTTCGCTCCCCATGCGATCCTGCTCACTGAAAAATCGTCCTTGCCGCAGCGTAATTCCCATCACCTTCAAATATTCCGGCGAGACGCACGTCGCCAGCGCCTGCGGCTGCTGATTCTCCGGCGGCACGTCCGCGCTTAGCCAGTAGCCCGAGGCGTTGAATCCCTCGCGCATCGGAAATGTATCGACCGTCGCCACGGACTGCACTCCCGGCACGCGTCGCGCTCGTTCCAGCACATCTTTCCAGGCGGCGCGGATTCGTCCCGTGTCCGCCAGCACTCCCGGCGAAAGCGCCATTCGAGCAACCAACACGTTCCGCACATTCATTCCCGGATCGAGCGACGTCAGATGCAAGAGTGTTCGCCCCAACATTCCAGCCGACACCAGCAGCACCACCGCCAACGCCAGCTCGGAAATCACGAAACTGCTGTGCAGCCGCCGCGAGCTCCCCGCCACGCTTCGTCCTCCTCCGCGAAGCACCTGCTCCAGTTCGCGAACGTGCGCGCGCAAAGCTGGCGCCAATCCGAATAGCATGCCGCTCACCAACGAAACGCCCAGCGCGAAGAGCAGCACGCGCCAATCGAGTTGCACCGCTTCCGCGCGCGGCAATGTCCCCGGCCAAAACCTCACAAAGGGCTGGAAACCTATCGCCGCAATCGCCACGCCGAGCGCCCCGCCGCCCAGCCCCAGCACCGCGCTCTCCGTCAAGCACTGTCGCACCAGCCGCCAGCGTCCCGCTCCGAGCGCCGCGCGCATCGCCAATTCGCGCTCCCGCGAAACCGCTCGCGCCAGCAACAAGCTCGCGACGTTTGTGCACGCGATCAGCAGCACCAGCCCAGCCGCTCCGAAGAGCAGCCAAAGCGTCGCCCGAACATCTCCTACATCCGGTCGCAGCGGCTGCACGACAAGACTGCGCTCTGCATTCGTATCCTTGTACTCCTCGGCCAGCCGATGCCCAATCAGCCCAATCTCTCCCTGGGCTTCCGCAAGTGTTGCTCCCGCGCGAAGACGCCCCAAAACATGGATCGGATGTGCCTGCCGGTGCTGCAAAAATGCCGCGGTGTCTTGCCCCAGCGGCGTAAACACGTCCGGCTCCATGTCATAAAGCCGAAAGCCTTTCGCCGCGATTCCCACGACGGTGTAGCTCTTCCCATCGAGCGCCAGCGGATGCCCGAGAATATCCTCTCTTCCCGCGAAGTAGCGCTGCCAGAAACTGTACCCGAGGATCATCACCGGTCCCGCTCCTGGCCGATCATCCTCAGGCAAAAAACTTCGTCCTCTCGCCAGCCCCACGCGCAAAACGGAGAACATCTCATGCGAGATTTCGTCGAAGTTGACGTACTCCGGATCTCCTGCTCCGCTGACCGTGCCGCCGTTGAACAGAATTCCCGCGAGGTCCAGTGTGCGGCTGTCTCTCTTGCAATCGAGAAAATCCAGGTAAGCTAGATTCTGCTGTCCGTAGAGCTTCGCGTTCCAGTCATCGGTGTGCCCGTTCACGGCAACAAGCCCGTCCGGCTGAGGATAAGGCACCGGCGTTAGCAGCACTCCATTGACGACGGTGAAAAGAACCGTCGAGGCTCCCACACCCAGCGCCAGCGTCAGAATCGCAACTGCCGCAAACCCCGGCCGCTGCCGCAGCATCCGCAGCGCGTACCGAACGTCTTGCCAAAAATCTTCCACCCACCGCGTCCCCCGCGCATCACGGCACTCCTCTTTCACCTGCTCCGCGCCCCCCAGCGCCATCCTCGCCCGCCGCCGCGCTTCCGTTTGTCCCGCGCCGCCCGCGATCAAGGCCTTCTCGTGCTCCTCCAAATGAAACAGCAGTTCCCTTTCAAGCTGTTCTTCCATCCTCTTGCGGCGCAGCAATCTCTGCCACCATTTCATTCCGCACCGCCTTCCGACAGTTTCAGAATCAACGCAACCGCCTCCGTCAACCGTTCCCAGCTCGCCGCTTCCGTTTCCAGTTGCCCCCGCCCCTTCGCCGTCAATTGATAAAACTTCGCCTCTCGCCCCGTATCCGTCTGCTTCCAATCCGCCGCCAGCAATCCGCGGTTTTCCAGCCTGTGCAGAGCCGGATACAGCGACCCCTGCGGCACCTGCACAACATGCCTCGAAACCTGCTCCAGCCGTTGCGCAATGGCGTACCCGTGCACCGGACCCAGAGCCACAACTTTCAGTATTAATAAGTCCAGCGTCCCCTGCGGCAAATCCGATTTAGCCTGCATCTCTCATACCTCCGGCTTCTGCATATATACCCCACTACGTGTAGAAGGTCAAGGTATGCCACTCAGTTTTTCTTTCCTCTGCTCCCGGCAACTCCGCTCCGTCGTTCCTCGTCAGTTTCCGCAACCATCTTCCTTGCCCATCCGCTCTTCGCCTTACCCGTCGTTTCTTCCCAATTTTCCGATACATCAAATGCGATTTTTTGGTGACCCGCTTACCGCCGGGGTTGCTATTGTGTGCCCATGACGGCGGCACCCATGTGTATCTCTGACCCGAGCCTCTTCACCGGTTACACGGCGGGTCCTTTCTACGACGAGATGTTCGCCTCGCAAAGGCTCGCCCGTCCCCACTATGCCCGCCTCTTTGAAAAACTCGGCGCGATGGCTCCCACGCAATTCGAGGAACGCCGCAAACACGCCGATCTTTCGTTCCTCCTGCAGGGCATCACCTTCACCGTCTACAACGACGGCCGCGGCACCGAGCGACTCTTTCCCTTCGATCTCATTCCTCGCATCCTTCCGCAATCCGAATGGACGCGCATCGAGTGCGGCCTCAGCCAGCGCGTCGTAGCTCTCAACCTATTTCTCCAGGATGTTTACGGCAAACAACTCATCCTCAAAGACCGCAAAATTCCGCCTTCTCTCGTTTACTCCTGCCGCCATTTCCGCCGCGAAATGGTCGGCCTCGAAGTTCCTCACGGCATTTACACGCACGTCTGCGGCATCGATCTCGTCCGCGATTCCGTCACTGGCGAATTCCTCGTCCTCGAAGATAACGTCCGCACTCCCAGCGGCATTTCCTACGTCCTCGAAAATCGCCTGGTGATGACGCGCACCTTTCCCGAAGCTTTTCAGGAACACGAAGTCCTTCCTGTCAATCACTATCCCGCCGAGCTTTCCCGCATTCTCCGCACCCTGTCTCCCCGCGCGGAACCCGACGCCCAAATCGTTCTCCTCACTCCCGGCATTCACAACAGCGCCTATTTCGAGCACAGCTTCCTCGCCCAGCAGATGGGCATCGAACTTGTCGAAGGCCGCGATCTCATCGTCGACGGTGTCGTCGTGTACACAAAAACAATCTACGGCCTGAAGCGCGTCGACGTGATCTATCGCCGCGTCGATGACGATTTCCTCGATCCACTTTGCTTCCGCTCGGACTCCATGCTCGGCGTCCCCGGCCTTATGGGCGCCTACCGCGCCGGCAACGTCGCACTCGCCAACACTCCCGGCAACGGCGTCGCCGATGATAAGGCCATCTACGCACACGTTCCCACCATGATTAAATATTATTTGGACGAAGATCCCATCCTTCGCTCCGTCGAAACCTTCCTTTGTGATCGCTCCGACCATCTCTCTCACGTCCTCGCCCATCTTCCCGAAATGGTCGTCAAAAGCGTCGGCGAATCCGGCGGCTACGGCATGCTTATGGGTCCGTGGGCCGGCCACGCCGAAATCGAATCCTTCCGCGAAAAAATTGTCGCCGAACCCCGCAATTACATCGCGCAACCCATCGTCCCACTCTCCGTCGTTCCTTCGTACAACGCGTCCTCCCAGTGCATGGCGGGCCGTCACGTCGATCTCCGTCCCTATTGCCTCTACGACGGCCAGAAAGTCACGATCGTCCCCGGCGGTCTCACTCGCGTCGCTCTCCAACCGGGTTCTCTCGTCGTCAACTCTTCCCAAGGCGGCGGCAGCAAAGACACTTGGGTTCTCCGGGGAGAGTGCTGACGTGCTCTCCCGCATCGCCGATTCCCTTTTCTGGCTCGCTCGCTACATTGGCCGCGCGGAAGACACCGCTCGCATCCTCGACGTCACATTCCACACGCTTCTCGAGCAGGTCCAGCAGCCGCACGGCGTCCGTTGGGATCCCATCCTCTCCATGGCTGGAGAAGAAACGCTCTTCCGCCAGCTTTACACCGAGCCGAACGCTCACAACGTCTTCGAATTCCTCGCCTTCAACTCCGATAATCCCAGCTCCATCATGCAATGCATCACCAAAGCCCGCGAAAACGCTCGCACCATTCGCGACCGCATCTCTCGCGAAATGTGGGAAGACCTCAACGGCCTCTACTTCACGCTCGGCCGCTTCGATCCCCGCGAAGAAACCGCCGCCGGCCCTCACCGTTTCTGCGGCCGCGTCATTTTCGGCAGCCATCGCTTTCACGGCGTCACCGACGCCACGCTTCCTCACGACGAAGGCTGGGATTTTCTCCGCATCGGCTGGGCGCTCGAGCGCGCCGAAATGACCGCTCGCCTCGTCGACGTTCAGTATCGCAATCTACTTGCGCTCTCTCCCGAGGGCAGCACTCCCGACAGCCATCAATGGATGGCCGTCCTGAAATCCGTTGGCGCCTACGAGGCCTATCATCGACAGTATCATTCGTCCATCGAGCCGGCCCGTGTCGCCGAAATGTTGATTCTCAACTCCCAGCATCCTCGCTCCATCCGTTTTTGTGTCACGGAAATGCAGTCCGGCCTCCGCGCCATCAGCAACACCATGCCGGGCTCCTACGCCAATGAAGCCGAGCGCCTCACCGGCAAAGTCCTCGAACGCCTGCGCTACAGTCGCATCGACGAAATTCTCGATGGCGGCCTGCATCCCTATCTCACCGACCTCATCCACATGTTCAACACCATCGGCGAGGTCATCGCTCGCACCTATTTCTATTACGCGGTGCTCGCATGAACCGCTTTCACCTTCTCCACGCCACCGAATTCATCTACGATGGCCCCGTCTACGAAAGCTACAACGAAGTCCGTCTTCGCCCCATCCACGACGACCGGCAAAGCTGCCTTTCCTTCCGCCTCGTCACCACTCCCGCTTCTCGCGGCTCATCCTACAAAGACGGCTACGGAAACTGGATCCACGTTTCCAGCATCCTTCCGCAGCATCGCCGCCTCCGCTTCGAAGCCGAGTCGGTCGTCCTCGTCCACGAAGCTCCCTCCCCCGAAGCCGGCAGCATGCCGCTCGGCGATCTCGACGCCGCCCGCCACGAACTCTTCGAAGAAAACTTCGATTGGCTCGCTCCCAGCGCCTACGTCCCTTTCTTGCCGGAGCTCGCCGAAATCGCCCAAGCCGCCGAAGCCGCCTCCGACGGCACCGTTGCAGGCTTCGCCCAAGCCGCCTCCGATTTCATCCACAATCATTTTGTTTATAGGAAAGGCGCCACGCACGTGAACTCTTCCGTCCGCGATTCGCTCGCGCTTCGCGCCGGCGTCTGCCAGGATTTCGCGCATCTTCTACTGGGTGTCGTCCGCATGCGCGGCTTGCCCGCGCGCTATGTTTCCGGCTACATCGTTTCCGGCAGCGCCGGTCCCGGTGCCAAGCAGGAAGAAGTCATCGGCGGCCAGGCCTCGCACGCCTGGGCCGAAGTTTTTTTGCCCGGCAACGGCTGGGTCGGTTTCGATCCCACGCTCGGCAAGCCCATCGAGCTTCGCCACATTCGCGTCGCGTACGGCCGCGACTACGGCGATGTCCCCCCCGTTCGCGGCGTATATAAAGGTCGCGCTGGTCAAAGCCTCTCGGTCGACGTCCGTTTCCGCCCCGCGCTAGACGACTCCGGCCACGAACAAATCGCCGAACCCTCTTCGGACTCCGACGCCTCCGAAGACTCCATCCCCGAGCGCCCTCAGCAACACAGCCAGCAATAGCGCTTCTTCGTTATCCCTTGAACAAAAAACTCCCACGAAAGCTTCTCGTGGGAGTTTTTTTGCCTTTTAATTTATTGAGGCCGTTTTCACTCTCGGCTACTTTTCTTGCAATGACGCAAGATACTCGCAGAGGTTCCTGATCCGCTTTCGTATGGCGACCTCGTTGTAATCCACCATATTGAAAATCGGCCCCCATACGGGCATATCCGACGAGCCGTGCGCCGAAATCGGCTTCCCAAAGCGCACGACTCCGCTCACGTATTCATAGGGAAATTTCCCGCCATTCTCCTTCGACAGTTTCGTCAAATCCGGCGGCGGCGTCTTCAAGCTTGCTGCCGCGGGACCTCCGCCTTTGGCATCGAGTCCGTGACAAGACGCGCAATAATACTGATACGTTTGCACCCCCGAAGCCGCATCGATCGGCTCCGTGCTCGTTCTCTCCGCGGCCGGTTCATTCTGCCCTGCGGCGCAGCACGCCAGCAGGAGCACAGCGCTTGCTAAAAGTATCTGTCGCATTTCAGGACCTCACCGTCAGCACCGGGCACGGCGCCCCACGCACCACTCGGTACGCAATCGTGCGTGGTGCATGTCCCGTTCCGGCTCCCTTCGCTCGCTTCGCTCCCATCACGATCAAATCCGCCTTCATTGCCCTCGCCGCTTCCAGTATTTCTTCTACCGGCTCTCCCAGCCTCATCCGCAATTCCGGCCTGCACCATAGCTCGCTTCCTGCCGGTACAAGCTCTCCCAATTCATGAACGATCGCGTCTCTCTTCAGCGCCAATCCTTCTTCCGTATAATCCTCCGCGCGCTGGACTACGTGCAGCATCGTCAGATTGGCCTGGTGTTCTTGCGCCAGCGAAAACGCGTAGGCCGCTTCCCGTTCCACTCCCAGCCCGAAATCTGTCGCAAACAAAATATTTTTGAATTCGATCTCCCGCGGCGTTCCTCCCCGCGCCACCGGCCCTACCGTCATCACCGGGCACTTCGCGTTCCGGAAAATTTGTTCCGCTCCCGACCCCAGAAGTAACTTTTGCCATCCGCCCATTCCTTCCGTTCCCACGATCACCAGATCGATGTGATGCGTGGCAATAAGGCCCTCAAGGTTCGGCCACAGCAAGCCGTGCTCGATCAGCGTTTTGTGCCGCACGTCCCGCATCCGCCCGGAAATCAGGATTTGCCCCATCCGTTCCTGCGCATCGCGAACCACCAAATCTTCCGTTCTCAGCACAATTTCCGGCGTCATCATTGCATTCGCATCCGCCGCGATCACGTGCACCACAACAATCTGCGACTCATATCGCCTCGCGAGCGACACCGCATAATCCAGCGCGCGTTCCGACGCCGGCGAAAAATCCGTCGCCACCAGGATGTTTTCCAGCCGCACCATTTTCCCCGCCACAACTCTCTCTGCGGTCCTTTCCATCGTGTTTTCCATCGTCTTTGTCATGGCCATCACCTCGAATTCCTCGGCGGTCAACTCTCTGCTCCCCGCTCTGTCTCCTTTTTCCTCCTTAAAGCCCTTCAACGCTGTGCCGCGCATCATCCCGCCGTGTGATCCGCGTCACATTGTCCGTGAGCCCAACCGCGATTCTCCTCTTGAACATTTCGCATGCATCGCCGTCGCCCAGCGTTGCAGTCCGCCCGGCTTGCGTGTACGGTATCGAAGGCCGGAAGCCTTCACATCCGGCAAATTCCAAAAGGACGCCAACAATGCCAGGGGAATTGGAAAAGGATCAGTGGACCCGCAGGGGATTTTTGGGCGTGAGTTCCGCCGCCCTTGCTGCCGCAAGCGTCCTCGGACCGGACCGCGTTTCAGCCCGCGAAGAATCCGCCGCTCAAAATAGCGCAGAAGACCGCAGCGCCAGCGATCCCGGCCCCACAAACGCCGCTCTCGACGCCGCCAATCCTTCCTCGAGTCATCCACTCCCGACCGACGCAGGCGGCGTGCAAACCTTCAAATATCCTTTTTCGTTCGCGCACAAGCGTTTTCAAGAGGGCGGCTGGTCGCGCGAAGTCACCATCCGCGAACTGGCCGTCTCCAAAACTCTCGCCGGTGTGGACATGCGTCTCACCGCCGGAGGCGTCCGCGAGTTGCATTGGCACGCCGCCGCCGAGTGGGCTTACATGCTCTATGGCAGCGCACGAATCACCTGCATTGACGCGGACGGCAAAAGCTTCGTCGCCGACGTCAAGCAAGGCGACTTGTGGTATTTCCCCACCGGCATTCCGCATTCCATCCAAGGTCTCGCCCCCGACGGCGCGGAATTTCTCCTCGTCTTCGACGACGGAAATTTCTCGGAATACGAAACCGTTCTTCTCACCGATTGGATGGCCCACACGCCCCCGGAAGTCCTCTCAAAAAATTTCGGCGTTCCTGTCGCCGCGCTGAAAAACATGCCGCAGAAAGAACGCTTTATTTTTCAAACCGCGGTCCCTGGCCCTCTTGCGGAAGATCAGCGCGTCGCTGCCGGCTCTCTCGGTCCGTCTCCCATCGATTTTGCATTTCGCACCACGCAGCCCGCTCCAGCCAAGCGCAGCAAAAGCGGCGACGTCCGCATCATCGATTCCAGCAGCTTCAAAGTCGCCACCACCATCGCTGCCGCCGTCGTCACCGTAAAACCCGGCGGCATGCGCGAGTTGCACTGGCATCCCAACGCCGACGAATGGCAATTTTATTTTGGCGGAAAAGCCCGCATGACCGTGTTCGCCACTGGCGGCCGCGCCCGCACCATGGATTTCGAATCCGGCGACGTCGGCTACATCCAGAGAACGCTCCCCCACTACATCGAAAACACCGGCACGACCGACCTGAAATTTCTGGAGATGTTCAAAACCGGCTTTTACCAGGACCTAGCTCTCTCCGAGTGGCTCTCCCACACCCCGCCCGAACTAGTAGCCGCCCATCTGAATCTCGACCAAGCCACCCTCGACGCAATCCCAAAAGACAAGCCCCTCATCGTCCCCTAGCGCCGCAATTCCCGCTCAACGCCGCCCGCAAACCCGCCCTCCCGCTAAACCTCTTCCAAACCCACTAGCCACTAACCACTTCCTCTTCCCTTCGGACCCCGTTCACCCCTCCAAAACGACCGTTCAACCCCTGATTTCGACCATTCACTGTAAAACAGTTTACGCCCTCGCCAATTCTCTGTTACCGTGTCCTATGTTCGGCTCGCAACATTCCATCAATCGGCTTAATTCCCCAGCTCTCGTCCACACTCCAACGAGTGCACCTACCCCGCTCTTCCCTCTTTTTCCACAACCCACTCGCCACTTTTCTTCCCCGCGCAATTCTCCGTCACACGCAGGAAACGCCGCAAACCCTTTGCCCTCATGCGCTTACTTCATAACTTGCGGACACCCCGGGGGGTGGGGGTCCCGTCGCCGCATCCTGTCTCTCCCTTCACCCAGCCCATGGTCCGCGCGGCACGCTCACTATCACCGGCGCCCACGCCCCGTCGGCCACGACACACACCGGTCCCCGCACCAGTCACCAATCACTAGTCACCATTCACCATCCACCAATCAGTTTTTCACGGTCGAGCGGAACGCCGCCCCATCCAGGAGAGGTTTAAGGCTTTGCAACACGTGAGGAAAATCCGCAGCCAGCGTCGTCACCGTCAGCACGCCCACCGACGTGCCGCTCCGCGCGTAAATGCGCCGGTAAATCAGTTCCTTGCCGTCTTTCGTCGCGTGGCGCACATCCATGGCCATGCTTTCGTCCGCTCCGCCTACGCGCGGCGGCATCATCGGCTCGATTTTCGGATCGCGCAGATACCCGCGCAGCATGCTAATCTGCGACTCCACAAACTGCTGCAGGGTAATTCCGCCGAGAAATTCTTCCGTCGCCGCCACGCTGCTCGGAAATTCTTCGTGGCCCGTTCGCTGCAGCCCAAATCCCTCTTGCACTTCCCATTCGGCCGGCGCTGCGGGGAACGACCACCCCATCACCGAAAACGCGAATCCTCGCGCGCTCACCGCACTCCGCGCTCCGCTCCGCGCGCTTTCTTTCGGCGCCACTTCGGGCGCCGCGCCCATCAACTCCTTCTCTCGTCCAGCGATACCGCTCGCAACCGCCGGATCGCCAGCCCCAGCAACAGGAGCCTGCCCCACCGGCAAGGACTCGACAACATCTCCTCGCTTCGGAAGCGGAGCCGCAACCTCAGCAACATTCCGTGCCACAGCAGGCTCAGCGATAGGATCGCGCCTCGACGCCGAAGGCTGCGGAGCAGCCTCGATGGGCGCAGCCACTCGTTCTTCCCCCTGTCTAACTTTTGCGGGACTCGCGGGACGCTCGGGCTCCGCCGCCGGAGAACTTTGCGGCGAAGCAGACGCGGGCAACTCTTCCTGCGGCGAGAGCAACAACGCAAGCTTCGCGTCCGCCACGATTTTCACCGCGAAAGCTGTTTGCCCGCCCTTGATTTCGTCGCCGTTGGCGAGCATGGCGTCCTTGATACGCGCCCCATTCAAAAAAGTCCCGTTGCTGCTTTTCTTATCGATGGCCCGGCAGCCGCTCGCCGCGCACTCCACCGCGAAATGCACGCCCGACATGAACGTATCGTGCGGAAAGGCATACTGCGCGCGCGTCGACCTGCCGAAAGTCGCCGTCTGCCCGCTGAGCACGGCAACTTTCTTTCCCGCGAACGGCCCTGCCTTGATTTCGAGAAGGATTCCCATCGGCGGGTTATGTCCTGTTGTCCAAATCGCTCACGAGCCGGCGTGATTTACGCGTTGGCGCAAAATCGTGCTTGTATCGATCGGCGCCGCGCTGCCCCTCGCGCCACGCGCGGCCTTTTTCATCCAGCAGAAAATCGCGCAGTGGAAGCCGCGCGCTCCATCATAAACGAAAGCAAGCCCACGCGGAATGTTCTGCAAGATTGCGTTTCCGTCGACTCCGAAATCAGGCGCTCACGCCTTGCTGGAAAAAGTAATGCCAGTGAGCGCCAAATCGTAAACCGGACGAACCTCGGCAAGATCTTTTTCAAGTGTCGTCAGCATGAGCACCCCGATCGCAGAACCTTTGCGCACATACACGCGATGATGGAAGACCGCCGGACCATCTTTGATTTTGTGCCGGATTTCGAGAGCCGCCGTTTCATCGGAGCCAGGAAAAGTGGGAGCGGCAACTGCGCCAATTTTCGGCTCGCGCAAATTTTCGCGGAACATTTTGGTCTGCTCTTCGACATAACGGCCGAACGTGATTCCGCACCCAAGCTGTTCTTCCATCACGCCGATGCCGGCGGGGAAAGCGTCCTTCACCTCTTGCTGAATGCCCAGCCCTTCCTGAATTTTCCAGTTCTTGGGAATCCGATGGAAAACCCAGCTTCCAATGGCGAGAACCGGCGCCGGACCAGGCTGGCCCGGCGGAACCGCAAGCGGCTTCGCAGCCCCCGCAGCACGCGCCGGCGCGGAAGCAGGAGTTTCGCCGCCCGCTTTGCTCGTGGAAGCACTAGCACGGTTCGGATCCGCAACAGTATCTGGACGAACCGCGCTTGCGCTGGAAGAGGGTGCGAAAGGTTTGGCATCCGGAACCATTCGGACCACGAAAACGGTTTGGCCAGATTTGATTTCGTCTCCATTCGCCAGCGGCATCGTTTCGCGAATTCTCCCGCCGTTCAGAAATGTTCCGTTGGTGCTTTTCATGTCGGTCACGCGGCATCCGTCCGCGTCGCATTCGGCGGCAAAATGCACGCCCGACATCAAGTTGTCATGCGGCACGCCAAACTGCGCCCGTTCCACCGCCCGCCCGATGAGAATAGATTCCCCATCGCCCAGCGTGATCTTTCTGCCGGCAAACGGCCCTGCCTTGATTTCAAGAATGACATTCACGCCGAACTACCCTGTCTCATTGGTGGCAAGAAATCGAGCGCGGCGGAGCCCATCGACGCGTTCCTGAAAAGAGCGGCAAAGAGCGGATTTTTTCGAGCGGATTGTGAGGACCGTTCGGAAACGCAGTTGGGCTGCGAAAACGGCAAGCCAGCCGGCGCCCAGCGCTTTCCAGAGACGATCGCATCCTCATCGTGGCGCGACACGGCTTCCTCGCCAGCTCGCGAACCATCCATCATTCGCTTCCCGCTTTTTTCTTTCGCCAGGAGGATTCGTATTCTTCAATGGCTTTCTTCGGAGGCACGGACGTGCTAAGAAAATGCGTGCTGCCATCGGCGCGCTCCACTACCAGCGGCGAGTTGCCCGGCAAGAGATCGCTCGGGTTGTGCGTTTGCAGGTATTTCTTCGTGGTGAAGAAGAAAACCCAGCCGAAATCCTTTTCCACGGTTTTTTCTTCCAGAATCACGAGCTCGGTGCCGGGCTTGAGCGTCGCGATCGTCTTTCGCGCGATCTCGAGTGCTTGCCCTTTGTTGATGGGACCCGCCGGCTGTCCATTCATGGTTGTCGAACCGCCCGTCGCACAAAACAAAAGCACGAAAAAGAACGAAAGAGAAAATCGGACAGCCCATCCGGGCGCGGGACGCGATGACGGGAAATTTCCGCGGATGTCATTTGCTTCCATCCCCCTTTCGCACGATTCCATAGCCTATGTCGCTGCCTCCGTCCGAATTATAGCGTGCGTTGGCGCGGTCCGTGTTGGTGATGATCTCCTTTGGATCGCCTTTTCCCCAATCCTGTCCCTCGAGAATCACCGGATGCCCGTGCGCGTTTTCCATGACCACCACGTGGGACACCGTTCCCCCGCTGTACTGAATCCCGACAATCGCAATCGTGCCGTTGCCTCCCGCCTTCACCGCGTCGAAGGCGTCTTTAAAGCTCTTGTGCCATTGCAGCTTCGTGTTGTGGCGCTTTTCGATTTCATCGAACGTTCCATCCGTCTCGTCGGGTGCCGTCGCATTGGGATTCGCACCGGTCAGCCGGTCAATGAATGCATCGATGATGTTGCCGCAATTGATCACGCTGTTCGAGGGATTGACGGCGGCCACGATGGGCGGAGGCGCGCCGGCTTCACCGATGATCACGGTGAAGCATCCAAGGATAATGACGCCGCCGTGAACCGTCGGATCGCCGATGCGCGCCGCCATCAACTCGCCGATCAAAACCGTCGGCGAGCCCATCACGATGGTGTCGGGCGGGCCAACGCACGTCAGCAAATCCGTGATGCGGGCCGCGGGAAGAAATCCGATGAGCACCGTTGGCTCGCAGGGAGGAAGAATGGGGCCGCCGACGTGCGGAACGATGCCCGTCACCATCGGACAAACGTGCATGTCGGTAACGCGAGCTGCTGGAGGCATACGGTTTTCTGCTTTCCGTCCTCAGTCCTCAGTTTGCATCAGAGCCGCAACTGCCAAAATCATCTTGGCTCTTCTAATGCGAGCAAATTCATTTTCACCGTCGTTCCGGGCCGGCAAGCACGCAACGCGCGCTGCCCGCGCCGCGAACACGGAAGCCGAAAAATCGCCGGCGGATATTCTTCATCACATTTTTCCGCCTTTGCTGCCGTCGTCGGCGGTGTCGGGATCTTTCGGAGACTTGGGGTTTGTCGGGCTTGAGGGGCTGCCGGAGCCCGCGGCGCCGCCGCTATTGATGAGCACCAATGTGCCGGAGATGGCCACGCCGGCCGGGCCGATATTGATGAAACCCCCGGAAGCCATGATCGTCAATTCGACGCCCGCTTCGATGACCACGTTCATTCCGGCTTTCAGGTGAATCTCCATGCCCGCTTCGTGAGCGTAGTTCACGCCGGATTTTTCCTGCAAGTTCTGGCCAACTTGCAAAGACATGGTCTGGCCGACTTGTACGTTCTGATTGCCGGTGACGTTGAGCGAAGCGTCTCCACCAACGGATTCATTCTGGTCCTTGGCAATTTGAATGTCCTGCTCGCCGCCGACTTTTTCTTTCTGATCGCGCGTGACGATCAGGCTGCGGTCCTGGCCTACAAATTCGCGCGAATCGTGTTCGACGCGGAGATCCATGTCCCGCTCGGCGTTCATGAAGATTTGTTCGTCGCCCTTCTTGTCTTCGAAGCGGAGTTCATTGAAGTTGCTCGAGCCTCCGTTTTTGGTACTGCGCGTGAGAAACGTAGTGCGCGTCATGTTGTCGGGAAGCGTGTACGGAGGCATCTGCTCGTCGTTATAAACGCGGCCGGTGATGATGGGACGGTCGGGATCGCCTTCGAGAAACTCCACGATCACTTCCTGGCGGATACGCGGAATGTTGATAGCGCCCCAATTTTTTCCGGCCCACGGCTGGGAGACGCGAATCCAGCAAGAACTGTTTTCATCTTTTTTGCCGAGGCGATCCCAGTAGAACTGGACTTTCACGCGGCCGTACTTGTCGGGATAGATTTCTTCCTTCGAGGGGCCGACGACAACGGCGGTTTGCGGGCCCTGCACGACGGGCTTGGGAGTGACGCGCTGCGGACGAAAAGGAATAGCGAGAGGGATGCACTGAAACTGGTTGCTATAAATTTCCTGAGAGCCGGCTCCCGTACCGGAATAGCTATCGCCGACGGAAGCGGAATGCGTCACCTCGGTGAGAAGATAATCGCCGTTCTGGTCATCGCGAGAGTGCTCATCCAGATGAAACTTGCAGCCGGAAGCAAACGTGCGGCAGTTGCCCGAGCCGGAAAGGATGTAGTGGATGGCTTCTTCTTCTTCCATGCGAATTTTCGTGACCGTGTCGCCTTCGTCTTTTTTGGTGTAAATGCCGGGATAGTCGTAGATTTCGTATTTGGTATTGCCGCCGATTTCGTCCACGGTCTTTACGTTGGACAGCAAGGAGGTGTTGGGCGTCTGAAAATTGTAGTCATTGAGCGCGTACTTGCCTGGCTCGAGTTCCTGTTCGGCGCCCCAGGTATGCACGAGATCTTCGTTGATATGCGTGGTGCCGGGGTTGTAGTCGAAGCGGACTTTATATTGGACCGGGCAATTCTTGTGAACTTGCGGCTTATCGGCGAAGATGAGCTTGTGCGAGCTCTCCTCGTGCTCGAAAAAATAAAAAATGCCGTACTCTTCCATCAAGCGGGAAACGAAATTGAAAGCGGTCTCGCGGTACTGGACGACATATTCGCGCTGCGGATAGGTAGCCTGGGTGCGGTCCTGAAAATCCTGAAAGCCATGGTCCTGGAAAACTTTCTTGATGATTTCGGGAATGGTTTTCTGCTGAAAAATCTGGCAATCCGCGGTGCGCGTAAGGAACCAGGTCCAGGGAACAATTTCCGCCTGATAATGAGAAAAACGGTCGTCGCGGCCGGTGGATGAGAAGCGGCTGACGAAGCCGTTCCAGTAGCGCTTTTCATCGTTAAAAAGTTGAAGAGATATGGTCACCTGCTTGCCGATGATGTCCTTGAAAGCGATGGAATGGTTTTCCGAGAGAAGATCAGCCGAAAAACGGAAGAGCTGTGAAATTCCCTCATGGCCGCCAAGGCTCTGCAGAAGCAGAACGTTATCTCCCAGGGGCGTGTTGATGGCAATGAGCCGATTATCTTGAGTGTAAGCCATGGCCTCTTTTTCCTTTGCTGAATACGCTTGGTAGCAGCCCTGCGTCAATCCTTCGTTCTTGAGGCCCGTTGCCGGCAGCTCCCCTCCAGCACAGCCGGTGCATTTTATGCTCGATCATTTTGCCGCACTGACAGTTCCACAGACCTGAGTCCTAGTCTTCGAGTACGAAACCGCGCGCTTGCCGGATTATAGAAACCAATGTCTCTGCTTATAGTTCTCCCAAAAGGTTTTTCCGTCCTTGTAGTTTGGATCGACTTTGCCGGCGGCCAACGAGTCCCTAACCACCCTATCCATTTGTGCTCCTTTCTTGATATTTTCCTCGGCGAAGACAAGGAAGGGGTCAGCGATGAGTGTCAAGAAAAAAACTTCCGGCATGGCAAAAAGCAGAATCGCTCGCAGCAGGACTTTCGGCGACTGGAAGAATACTTCCCTCATGCCCTCGCCCTCCTGATGGGCTACATATACCTCACCCACACTGTTAAGCGAATAAGTGATAAGGTCACCCCACTTAAGCAATGTCTCGACGATTTCAACGTAATGCAACAAGGACTTTCCGTTTCTTGCCAGGACGTTGAATTTGCTGCCGATGAAAGAAGCGTTCGGATGATTTTCGAGAAGCTGCTTGTAATCGAACTCGAGAAGATCAACCTTTTTTTCCCACATTGCATACTCGATTTTATCGAGGTCAAGAAAAAACTTTCTAAACAATGGATCGCGAATTTCCTTGTCCACTCGCAAGTTATGGCCGATTTCCAAGAACTCACGCGCAGCCTTGTCAATACTACCTTCAAGACTGATCAAGTGTTTTACGACGTGGTTAACAAACTCCATGCCCGCAGTAGCGCCGAGGGCTCCATAATGAAGAACAACATCCACGATTTCGTCACGGAAGGTCTCTCCGGCTTTTTCCAGGGCCTCATGCAAACCAGGTGCGGAGGACTCGCCCCTGGCAGTTCCTGCTGAGGAGAGAACCGGGGATCTGAGGTCAAGGCCTGTAGCAAAGCGGATGAGCCCGTCTAGGGTTTTCGCCGATTTGTCGCGTAACTTGGCTTTATGACTGGAATATGTATGGTGCGCTTTTTTCTTTTTCTTGTGAGCGATGTGATGGTTGCTTCCGTGGCCAACGGAGATTGGCGCCGGTGAACGCCCCAAGCACAGCGTTCCCGAGTCGCTTCGCAGTGATGTCGAAACACAGATTGAACCAGGCGTTCGGAAACTTGCCATGTTGAACTCCGTTACAAACAGCGGACTGACGCTAACTTTGCCTGCGCCAGAATTTCTTTTGATCACAAGTCAGCGGCATAATACACGCGTCTCGCTTGTTCGCGATACTTATCAAGCGATTCTCATCGACGGCGACCGGGACTTTGGCACCAAGGAAACCAGAACATCCGACAGAATCCTCTTCCCATATACTTTTGCCGTCACGAAAGATCGCTGCGTGCGCCAACTTAGGCGTACGCAAAGGAACCATCCTGCCCGACGCTGACGTGGATGGCCGCGGGCTTTTGGCGGTCGGCCATGCGGCCCAAAAGATAGCGGGAAACATCCGGGAGCATGGTGTTGGTCAGGATGTTGTCGACGTTGCGCGCACCGGATTCGACTTCGGTGCAGCGTTTGGCGACTTCGGCGACGACGGCGGGATCGTAGGTCAGCTCGATTTTGTGATTGTCGCGGATGCGGCGCTGAATTTTGGCGAGCTTGAGCGTGACGATTTGCTTCATAGCTTCATCGCGAAGCGGAAAATAAGGAACGGTGACGAGGCGGCCCATGAAGGCGGGCTTGAAGAGTTTGTTGAGTTCCGGCTTGAGGGCTTTGGCGAGACCTTCCGCGCTCGGCGTGGTTTCGGGATCGGCGGTGAGCTTCATCAGGAGATCGGTGCAGGCGTTGGACGTAAGAATAATGATGGTGTTCTTGAAATCGATCTCGCGGCCTTCGCCGTCTTCCATCATGCCCTTGTCAAAAACTTGATAGAAAAGTTCGAGAACGTCTGGGTGCGCTTTCTCGCACTCGTCGAGAAGAACGACGGAATAGGGGCGGCGGCGAACCGCTTCGGTCAAGACGCCGCCTTCGCCATAGCCGACATAGCCAGGAGGCGCGCCCTTGAGGCTCGAAACGGTGTGCGCTTCCTGGAACTCGGACATATTGATGGTGATGAGATTGCGCTCGCCGCCATAGAGAAAATCGGCGAGCGCGAGAGCGGTTTCCGTTTTGCCGACGCCGCTGGGGCCGACGAGCATGAAAACGCCGACGGGCTTGACGGGATCGTCCATGCCGGCGCGATTGGTGGAAATGCGCTGGGCGATGGCTTCGAGAGCGTGATTCTGGCCGATGACGCGAGCGGCCATGAGATCTTTCAGGCGCAAGATGGTATTGATTTCGTCTTGCTGCATTTTGCCAACGGGAATGCCGGTCCAGTTGGAGATGACTTCGCCAACGATTTGCGTATCGACGCAAACGCGCATGAGAGGGGCGTCGCCTTGCAGAGCGTCAAGTTCGGCGTTCAATTTAGCGAGTTCGGCTCGGAGCGCGGCGGAATCCGCGGCGGGTTGCGCGGCGGGCTGAGCGGCGGTGCCCGCGGCGGCGGACATGGGCGCAGCGGCGGATGCAGCAGCAGAAGCGGGAGCAGGCGCCGCGGGAGGAACGGCGGCGGCTTCGAGTTGCGCGCGGATATCGCGGATGCGAGAGACGAGCGAAAATTCCTTGTTGCGGCGCTCTTCGAGAACTTTTAGGCGAGCTGCGACTTCCACTTTTTGTTTGGCGATGGCGGCGAGGCGTTCGGAATGATCGACGCCGACGGCAGCTTCGCGTTCGAGGACGCGCTGCTGAACTTCGAGATCATCCACCTGGCGCAAAGCATCTTCGATCATGGGAGGAGTGGTGTTTTGGCCGAGAGAGAGGCGGGCGCAAGCGGTATCCATGACGCTGACGGCTTTATCGGGAAGCTGGCGGCCGGCGAGATAGCGATGAGAAAATTTGGTGGCGGCGTGAACGGCCTCGTCGAGAATGCGGACGTTGTGATGTTTCTCGAGAGAACCGACGATGCCGCGAAGCATGACCATGCATTGGTCTTCCGTGGGCTCTTCGACTTTGACGACCTGAAAGCGGCGAGCAAGCGCGGCGTCTTTTTCGAAGAATTTTTTGTATTCGGACCAGGTGGTGGCGGCGATGGTGCGAAGTTCTCCGCGAGCCAGAGCGGGCTTGAGGAGATTGGCGGCGTCGCCCTGGCCTGCCGTGCCGCCGGCGCCGATCATGGTGTGAGCTTCATCGATAAAGAGAATGATGGGAGACGGCGAGGATTTGACCTCTTCGATGAGGCCTTTGAGCCGGTTTTCGAATTCGCCCTTGACGCCAGCGCCCGCTTGCAAGAGCGCGAGGTCGAGCGAACGGATGGTGACATTTTTCAGCGGAGGAGGAACGTCACCCGCGGCGACACGAAGAGCAAAACCTTCGACAACGGCGGTTTTGCCGACGCCGGCTTCGCCGGTGAGGATAGGATTGTTCTGACGGCGGCGCGTGAGAATGTCTATGATTTGGCGGATTTCGTGATCGCGGCCGAGTACGGCGTCAATTTTTCCGGCTTTGGCGTTGGCGGTGAGGTCGATGGTGAATTGATTGAGATTTTGCTGCTTACCTGCCGCGGGAATTCCGGCAGCGCCCTGCGGCAAACCTTCGGCGCCGATCGGGACGGCTTGCGCGGTTTCCTGGTCTTCGTGGGACCCGGCGACGATATTCCAGAAATCGGTATGAAGCGCTTCGGCGCTGATTTTCTGAAACTCGCGGGTGACTTCGCGCATGAGGCGGGAGAGATCGCCGGAGGAAGCAATCGCGAGGATGCAGTGGCCGGTACGCACCTGCGCGGAACCGAAATCGAGAGAGCCGATGTTCCAGGCATCGGAGAGCATTTCCGTAAGCGTGGGGCTGAAGGAGGGAGTGCGGGCGTTTCCGGATTTCAGCTTGTCGAGGCTGCGCGTGAGATCGCCGGTGAGTCGGGATTTATCGACACCGAATTGTTTAAGGATGCGCGGGAAATCGCAGTCGTTAACGTCGAGGAGCTTGAGAAGAAAATGCTCGAGCTCGATGTCGTAGTGCGTGCGCGCCAGACAGAAGCCGGCGGCTGCTTCGAGAGTGTTGCGAGTGGTGTCGTTCAGCTTGCCGATGAGACCTTTCAGATTTGTCGTCATTGCGACCTCGTTTGGCTAAACATTTCTACACATTGAAGATGGTTTCTTCCGGATGGCGTTCCATGGGCTTTGATTTCATCCAGGTGAGCCAGCCAAGCTGCGGCGCGCTATCGCCTGCGGCGCCAAGCTGGCAGCGGGGGACTTCTTCGCGCTGGAGAATGAGCTGGACCTCGAAATCGATTTCCTCGTTGGTCCAGAAACGCAGAAGAGCGCGAAGCGGCTCGTACGCGGAACCGTTCGGCAGAAAATTGAGATAGTCGTCGAGCGTGAGCGGGCCGATGCGGACGCGGGCGCGCGCTTGCTGGTTCCAGACTTCGTCGCCGACGACGGCGCCCAAACCGAGTTGCTCGGAGGGAGTGGAACGCTCGCCGATGCAGCACTCGGTGGAGTCGTCCAGGCGAAACCAGCCGCCGACAAGTTGAATGACTTGAACGGGAACTTCGAAGTAATCGTTCAGAAGCAGCTCGAGGGCGTGCGCGGAATGCGGACGCTGGCCGAGGATGCCAGCGAAAAAAAGAAAAGCGTCGTCGGGAACAGCGAGGCGCTCCTGCAAACCAGCGGTGCCGAGGCCGATCAAATCGAGGAGGTGATGAGAGAAGCGGTCGCGTTCGCCGCGTTCGTAGGAAACGGCGAAGCGGTATTTTTCCCAGGCCTGATAGAAAAAGGAAAGCATGCGGTGATGAAAGAGGTCGAGAAAATCGCGAAGAGTTTTGTCGCCGGAGCGGAGGCGAGCGAGGATGAGAGTGGTATAGAAATGAGGAAGCGGGCCTTGCGGGCCGGTGGCGCCCATGAAATTGACGGAGAGAGAAGGAGGCTTTCCTTCGGGCCAATCTATGGATTGAATTTCGCTGGCGGGGAACGCGAGAGAAGGAAAAGCGCCGAGGCGAGCGACTTCTTCGGAAGGATTGGTGAAGCGGCCGAGAGGCTTGCGATCCGGCGCGAGACGCTCGAGCAGACGAATGGCTTGGAAAAATTCGAAGCGATAGGGCTCGCTGCGAAGCTGCTCTTCGACTTCGGAAAAATCTACAGGAGAATCACTTCCCCCGCCCGGGGTGGCCATTGACGGAGAACCTCCTTCCTTTGCTGGGTGCGGACGGCAAGCTGGCTGAAGCTGTTCAGCGATGCGTAGTGCCCCAGAAAATGTTCGAGAATGCTGGCGAAGAGAAAAACGCCGCCGCCGACATATTGGTCTTCGTCGAATTCCATTTCGACGCGATGGCCGCGGACGAAGCCGATGCCGTTTTCGGAAATGACGCGGGCGAAGTGGCGGGTGCTGGACAAGTGCATCAAGCCGGCGACCTGGCGCTCGTTGTAGCCGGATTCGCCGAACGTGTACAGACGGAGGATTTCCTGGAGCGAGTCCTTGCCTTCTTCGACGATCGAAAGATAGTTCAAAGAAAGATGAGAGATGAGGCGCCAGAGCATGCCTTTGCCGGTGGGAGGGCGGACGGATGCAGAAGGCTTGCGCAAGGCGACAATGCGCTTGATCGAGGAGACGCCCTCGAGCTCGAAATCGCCGCGTTCATTGCCCATGGGAAGGCGGTGGGGCAAATCGCGATTCGAACAGGTGCAATGGATGGTGGCGGTATCCGTTTCGGGATGAAGCGGGCGGCCGCTGAGATCGAGGAAGGAAATGTAGACGTCGGTGCCTTCGTCGTCGCGGCGCGTGGAAGCCTGGCGGCGGGAATGCCAGAAACCTTTAGGGCGCTCGCGATGACGCGAGGTGACGTGGCGAAAACGATAAAAGGGTTCGAATTTCAAAACTTCGTGCGTTTGCGGATCGGGAGAGATGACTTCTTCGATGGAGAAAATTTCCATGGCGCGGCGGCGGCGGACGTCGGGCGTGATGAGGTACTCGGTGTGAGTTTGATCGAGGCGGATCGGCTCGGCGGTGTGCGGAAAAAGATTGACGGCGGGGGAGCAGCCGAGGCGGAGAGTTTCTTCGGATACGTTGAGTTCGAGGGTTTGCTGGCGCTCGGTGCGTTCGAAACGGGAGATGAGGAAAACAACTTCGACGCGGGGGCCGAAGCCGGAAGTGCGGAGAGCTTCGAGACCGCTTAAATCGAAGAAGAAGAATTTTTCGGGGAAATGGAAATATTCCTGGAGGAGGCGGTAGCCGGAAAAAGAGCGGCGAGGATAGGGGAGAAGCGCTTCGGAATCGGCAAAGCCGGCGGGCTGGAGATGAGAGGCGGGGAGCGAGATGGGATGCCGGCGCGTGTTGGGAGTGCGGTCGCGAAGGAGAATTTGCGTGCAATTGTTGCCGAGGAGTTCGTAGAGCGAATGGATAAGGCTGCTTTCGCCGTTGAGGTAGAAGCGCAGGGAGGACAATTCGAGCTTGTCGAAGGAGACGTCGGGAAAACATTCGAGTTCGAGGCGAAGAGCGGCGACGGCGTCCTGGGATTTGACCGCGGGACGAAGACGATCGGGAGTGAGCCAATGGGCTTCGGCGATTTTCAGGGGCCAGAGCGTGGTGTCAAAACAAGTTTTGAATTTGCAGGGATAGCCGTCGACGGGCTGGGAATAGAGCATCGAGCCCGCGGGAATGGGAAGGCCGGTGGTAAGTTTGCCCTGCTCGGGATCGAGATGGAATTGCACGATGGTGGAAGAAGGAATGGGGCGAATGTAATGCGGATAAAGGACGCTGAGAAGGGCTTCGGTGATTTCGGGAAATTCGTCGTCGATTTTGAGGTGCACGCGCGCGGCGAGGTAGGCGAAGGATTCGATGAGGCGTTCGACGTGGGGATCCTCACAGCGGTTGGGATCGAGGAGAAGGCGCGAGGCGACTTTCGGATATTTCTCCGAGAACTCGGCGCCCATCTGGCGGAGGTAGGTCAGCTCGCGCTCGTAGTATTCGAGGAGCTCGTCACGCACGGTCGTCTCCGGAAATTTGGACTTCGAGGCTGGTCAATTCGATGGAGGCATCGTAGACGACGTGTTCGGGAAGCGGATCGATGCGCAGCATGCCATCGATGACGAAACGCAGGACGCGCGTCTGTCCGGCGACAGGAACGAGCGAAACGCGGACGCCATCGAGCCGCGGTTCGAATGTTTTCACGGCGGTCTCGATGGACTGGAGCAATTTGGTTTGTTCGTAAAGAAAGTTGGCGGGCATGGAGGTGATGTCGGGGAGGCCGTAATAGTAGACGGAGCGAAGAATCTCGACGGAGCCTTCGGGAAGGACGTCGGGAGTGCGGCGCGTGTTGAGAAGGGCTTCGAGATCGCGGCGGACGGCGATTTTGAGTTTAGCGAGAGAAGCGCTGCGGGTCATGGGCGCCTCGGATTTGATTCGGGGCTCGTCGTCGAGGAGCCGGTCGAGAAGAGGCAATCGCAAGGGGGCGTTGGCGTCGTAGTCCGGCATCGGCTACCTCAAAGCCAGCGCTTGGCCGGGATCTAGCCGGCAAAGCTTCTGGTAGATTTTTTCGCGCTCGGCGTCGTCGCGGCCGAGTTTTTCGGCGCAGCGATAAAGCAGCGCGAGAGGCTGGGCGACGACGGACGGTTCTTCCCACTCCTCAAGTTTGCGGCGATCGATTTCCTCGGCGAGCTCGACGAGGATGGGATAGGCGATAGCCTCGTGCTTGGTGGCCAGAAAAATATTGGCAAGCTGGATGTGGCGCTGAAAACGGCCGCGGCCGGTGCGTTCATTGCCGATTTCGCGAGTCAAAATGCCGATGGCTTCCTGCACTTTGCCGGCGCGCGCGGCTTTCATGGCCAGTTCGGTGACGTCGGGAGCTTTTTCACCATTGGCGCTTTCCGAAGGCGCGTTCGAAGGAATGGCGGCGGGGATGAACTCCGGTTCGTTGGAAGGCGGAGGAGCCGGTGGCGGCGGCAAAATGCTTTCTCGCAGCCACGTTTGCGTTTCGACGTTGGCGGCGGGCGTGTCGTCCATCAGCGAGGAGTTGAGCAGGTCCGGATAATCGGCAAGAAGAATTTTCAGTTCGGCGCGAATGGCGGCCGCGACGGGTTCGTACTCGGAGCCAAGCGATTCGCAGGCGCGCACCGCGTAGCGCTGCAAATCGATCCAGCCACGGCCGCAGGGCAGGCTCATCGCTTGTTCGGAGTTTTCGAGAACGCCGGCCCAATCGCTTTCCATGGACATTTTCTTGATCAGCGTGCGCTTTTCGGTGGGCGGAGCTTCGAGCATCGCGGGGTTCAATGCGGCGCCAGCGGCGCGGAGTTCTCCCCAGCGCATGGCGCGAAGCAACAAGTACGGAACAGGATTGACGGGACTCTCGTGGCGCAAGAAGTGTGCGACGAGCGTCAAGCGCTGCATGGCGTCATCGCGGTCGGCGGGTTCGGCGGCAACGGATGCGCCGCGTTTCTTGCCGGCGGCAGTGCCGGACGCGGCCGCGCCGCCTGAGTCGCCGGCCGCTTCTTCGGATTCGGCTTCCGCCGCAGCTTCCGCTTCTTCTACTGTTTCCGTCGCCGGCTGATAATACTGCTTGACGATGTCCTGCAACTCTTCGAGGGACGCGCGCAGAGCCGAATAGCTTGGGGCTTCGCGCCCAAACTTCTCGTCGCTCAAAGTTTCCAGCGACTGCAGCGATTCGAGCGCGGCGACAAGGTTTGCGGAAAGCTTTTCGTAATAGGCGTCGCCGGTGGCGCGGACAGCTTCGTCAAATTCTTCCGCGGTACACTTTTTATCGGCGATAGCGGCGGCGCGCTCGGCGGCTTTCGTCTCGCTGCCGGCAGCGTCTGCTTCATAGCCAACGCGCCGCGATTCCTGATACTTGAAGCAATCGAGCTTGCTTTTGGTGAGCGGCAGCTTGCGGACCGCGCCATCCAGCTTCGAGCCGACCCAGGCAAGCGGCCCGGCGCGAAACTCCAAATCGCCATCATCAATTTCCGGGTAGAGCGTATCCCAGAAATTTTCCATCATGCCGCGAAGAAGATCGAGTCCCTCGCGAAGGCCGGCGACATGATCGCGAAACAGGATGGCTTCGGTCAGCCAGGCGGCGAGCTGCAAATCCTTGCTTTTTGTGGAGAGCGCTTCGGTGGCTAATTTGATGACGAGCTGGTAATCGGCTTTTTTGACTTCGCGAGACCAATCGCCTTGCGGAAGGACGTCTTCTTCGCGGCGCGCTTCGCGAATCTTGTCATAGACCGGATCGTAGCGCAGGGTCTTTCCGCTAGGATTGTCCCCGGGGATGGGGTTTAAGAGACCTTCGGGAAGTGGCATGGCCGTTAAGAGGCCGTCTGGGCGATTGCGATTTGGATGTTGCGCAGCTCCAGAATCGGCCATTCCTCGTCGTCGGCAAGGAGAATTTTTTGGCCCACCGGGGCGGCATCGCCGTCTTCGGTTTCTTCCCAATCGGTGGCGCGGCCGAGGCGGACAGCGGGATCTGCATGCTGGCCGGCAAACGGCGTGAGAACGGGCAGCAAAACTTCGCCGAGCTCGCGGTCTTCGTACTTATCCGAGGTGCGCACCTTGGCGGGGAGCCAGAGAAGGTCGCGAAGGCGCTTCGGAGGAGCAATCTCGATGGAAGTCAGCAGCGCAAAGGGGATCCACATGTAACTGCCAGCGGCGAAGACTTCGAGGTTCGAGCCGATGCGCGGATCGCCGTCAGTCAAGGAATGAAACGGCTTGCCATTGATGCTGATGGACAATGGCCCGAGGCCGGAAGTATTTTTTGGAAGGGGATATTGCTTTTTGCTGAAAAGATCGTGGCGGGTGCGCTCGGCATGAAGGGCCGCGTGATAGAGGAGCGCGCCCATTTCGGCGTTGCGGCCTTCACTGCCGAGAATATCGAGTTGTTTTTCCGCGCGAGCGAAATCACCCGAGAAGCAGAGCAGCTCGAAAAGAAAGGTGCGGCGCTTGGCGTCGGTGGGGTTGTCGCGAACTTCTGCGTTCAAAGCCTGAATGGCGTCGTCTAGGCGGCCCGCCTGAAACAATTGTTGAACAGACATGACACCCCTGGTTCCGATGAGGTCCCGCGCAAAAAGAGGGACAGGAAGAGCGGCGCGGCTCCCGGCGGTGCGTCTGCGATTGCAAACGGCGCCGCCGGAGGCTGCGCGTCAAAGCACTTATATCTTCTTGTTCGACAACTGGTCCCACCCGGCCTGGGTGTGGGCTCCTTGCGTGCCGTCCGAATTCTGGGCCGTGTAGTCGTAGGTGATCTTGGCGAAGTTGAGGTGGAACGTATCGAGAGGAAGCGTGTCTTTGAAAGCGGCGTCGCCCCCGACCGATTCGTACCCCGAAACCAGGACGTTCTCGAGCTTGATCTTCAGGAAGTCCGCCTGGGTGCCGCCAGCGCGGCGGCAGGTCAGCGTAACTTCCGGAAAATGCTGGCCGCTCGCGCAGGCCAGCATGAGCTTGGCAGAGGCGGCATCAATGCGCTTGGTGAATTCAAATTCGGCAAACTGGGCTTTGCCGACGCCGCCGCCGGCGCCAACGACCGCCGATCCGCCGGGCTGCCGCACGGCAAATCGAAAGCTCATCAGATCGATTTCACCCTTGTGTTTGTCGTCCAGCGATTCTCCCTTGATGTCTCCGAGTTTTAGGAAAAAATCGGAGTGAGCCGTCATGGGAGCCATTTTGGTTTCAAAGGCAGGTGCAGGCATTCTCTTCTCCTCCTCGTGTTCAAAATCTACTAAAATCTGCTTACTACCAGCTTTTCAAGCTAACTTCCGAAGCAGGAAGCGCAGCGCGCTTCCCGCAACGTAAAATCCACTCACGGGCAATTACTTTGCCGGCGCAGGCAATTCCGCCACCAGCCGGAGCGAAACGGTGAGCTCGTCCAACTGGAAGTGCGGCCGCAAGAAAGCTATCGCCCGATAGGCGCCGGGCTTGCCCGGAATCTCGCTGACTTCTATCTTGGCCTCGCGAAGCGGGAACTTCGCCTTGGTCGCGGCACTCGCCTGATCGTCATCGGTCACATACTGCATGATCCACTGCGTAAGAAACGTTTGGCATTGCCCGCGGCTCATGAAGCCGCCGATCTTGTCGCGCATGATGGACTTCATGTAGTGGGCAAATCGCGAGACCGCAAGAATGTAAGGAAGCTGCGCGGAAAGACGGGCGTTGGCGTTGGCCGCGGCCTTATCGAATTTCTTCGGCTTGTTCGCGGACTGCACGCTGAAAAACGCCGCATAGTCCGTGCCCTTGCAATGCACCAGCGGAATCAGGCCCTGATCGGCGAGTTCTTTTTCGCGCCGGTCCGTAATGGCGACTTCCGTGGGGCACTTTAGAGCTACGTCCCCTTCATCCGTGCGGAAGGTATGCGTCGGGAGGCCTTCGACGAGGCCGCCTCCTTCGACGCCGCGAATCGAAGCGCACCAACCGTATTGCGCGAAGGCCTGCGTGAGGCGCGCGCCGAGCGCATAAGCGGCGTTGCCCCACAGGTACTTCGAATGGTCGGTTCCGTCCACGCCTTCCTCGTAATTGAAGTCGTCGACGGGCTTGGTATCCTTGCCGTACGGCAGCCGCATGAGCACGCGCGGCATCGTTAGGCCGACGTAGCGCGAGTCTTCGCTGGCCCGGAAGGACTTCCACTTGGCAAATTCCGTGCTGTCAAAGATTTTGCCGATGTCGCGCGGGTCGCCGAGCTGCGAGAAGCTGTCGAGATTCAGAAGCTCCGGAGCGGCAGCGGTCAGAAACGGAGCGTGCGCGCCCGCAGCCACTTGCGAAACCTTTTCGAGCAGCTCGATATCCTCGGGATGTTTGCTGAATTCGTAGTCGCCCACGAGCGCCCCAAAAGGCTCGCCGCCGAAGATGCCGAATTCATCCTCATAGACCTTCTTGAACATCACGCTCTGGTCGAATTCCGGAGCGCGCTGGAGATCGCGCAGCAACTCTTTCTTGCTGACGTTGAGGACGCGGATCTTGAGCATGGCGCTGGTTTCGCTCTGATCCATCATGTATTTGATGCCGCGCCAACTGCCTTCCAGCTTTTGAAAGGCGGGATGGTGCAGGATTTCGTTCAGTTGAAGAGAGATGAGATGGTCGATCTGGGCGACGCGGGAATTGATGGTGGCGTCCGCGTCGCGCGAGAGTTTCATCTCGCCTTCGAGCACTTGCGCGACGAACTCCTTCACCATATCGCGGCCGCGCTCGCGCGCCGATTGTTCTTTTCCAAACCGCCCCTGGTCGACGATCTGATCCAACAGGCTCGCTTCCGTGGTCTTGGCCTCCGCGGACTGAGCGGCCGCCTTTTCCGGCTTACTCATCGGAGCCTCCCTTGGGCTTTTCTTTGCCTAGCTCTTTCTTCAGTTGGTCGGCTTTTTGGGTGTTGCCGACGGCTTCCATCAAAAGGTCGTCCAGCTTATCGTTGCCTTGCAGCGCGCCGCGCAAATCGCCGAGCTTTTGGCGCAACTCGAGAAGCTCCTTCAACGGCTTGACGTTCTTGGCCACATTGGCGGGATCAAAGTCATCCAGGCTTTTGAAATCGAGATCCACGCGAAGCTTTCCGGCGTCGGCTTCGTCGCTGAGCTTGTTGTCCACTTCCAGCGAGAGATGAGGCTTGAAACTCTCCAGCACGCCGTCAAAATTGTCGGGAGTAATCTCGACAAAGCGGCGGTCTTTCAGCTTGGGCAGAGCTTCCGTGGGTTGGCCGCTCAAATCGGCCAGGACGCCCATGACAAAGGGTAATTCTTTCACTTCGATGGCGTCACCGACTTCCACGTCATACGTGACATGCACCCGAGGCGGACGAACTCTCTCGAGCTTCTTATGGATACTCTCTTTTGCCATGTGCTCCCCTTAGATCTCCCTCTCAGTGCGGTTAGTGTTTTGAGAGCGAAAAGCGTTTCGCAAAGGCAGGACACCCTATTGCATCGGCACGGTTTATCACGATTTTTTCTGCACGTCAATTAGTTCTCTAGTCCTAGAACCGGCCGAAAATCGGGCTTCGGTGCATCTCAAATCGAGAATCACCGTGCCGAAACGGTGCCTGTCCCCGAAAATTGCCAACAAATGCACTTTCGCGGGGACTTCCGAGATGCTGCGGATGGGCGAACTGGCCTTCCTCGTCTTGGCCAAACCTTCCGTGCGCCCTAGCAGAAAGGTCATTTGCCCGCCCATCCGTTGCCCAGCTTACCGGTACAACGTTGCGCGCACTATCGCCCAGCCTTATGGAATGCACAATGCACTGGCGGTGAACTCTGGAGCGATTGGAGGTGAACAAGGAAACTGCGGATAAGACAGGATTTACGAACGGCAGGAGTCCGCTGCCCATTTTTCAAATGGGCCAGCCGATACAGGTGAGAAAGGAGCGTCAGAGGGGGTTCGCTCAGAGAAGAAACCGAAACGACGGCGTTTCCGCCGTTTATTGCGGCAGGCACGCATTCCCGTGCAATCTCTTTTGACTTTCACGCTCTGCTCCTGCTAGCTTTAGCCGCAAGCCATGCGCCAGCTTCAACCTGTCATCTGGTCAAAGGGCACCTTCCTCACGCCGCAACACCTGCAGACTCGCGACCGCTACGTCGAGAGTTGCCTGCAATTTCGCTTGGAAGGGCTGAATTTCCGGCCGTGGGGATTCGTGGACTTGCAGATCAATCAGGAGGCGCTTGCCGAGGGCAACTTCGCGCTTACGCGCGCCTCGGGACTCTTTGCGGACGGCCTTCCTTTCGAGATTCCAGAATCAGACCCGCCGCCGGCTCCGAGACCGATCGGTCTCTTTTTCGAGGCGGAACAGACTTCCCTGGACGTTTATCTGGCCATTCCGGAATACCGGTCGCACGGCTTGAACGTCTCCATCGCGCAGAAAAATGCCGACGTGCGGTACCTCTCGGAAATCGTCAATTTGAGGGACGAGAATTCCGGCGTGACGGAAAAGCCGGTGCAGATCGCGCGCAAGAACCTGCGCTTTTTGGTCGAGGGCGAATCCCGCGAAGGCTGCAATTCGCTGCCCATCGCGCGCGTGCAACGCACTTCCGCAGGGACTTTCCGGCTCGATCCGCAGTACGTCCCGCCACTGCTCGATATCGCCGCGAGCGACTATTTGATGGGCATCGCGCGGCGGCTCATCGAGATTCTTGCAGCGAAGAGCAGCATCCTTGCCGGTGGACGAAGACAACGCAGCGCGGGCCTTGCGGATTTTTCGGCGGCGGATATTGCCGGCTTCTGGCTGCTCTATACCGTGAACGGCCACTTCCCTGCTCTTCGCCACATTCACAACGTCCGGCACGGCCATCCCGATGTGCTCTTCCGGCTGCTGACTTCGCTGGCGGGAGCGCTGAGCACCTTCTCCCTGAAGATCCAGCCGCGCGATCTGCCTCTTTACGATCACGAAAATTTGGGAGCGTGCTTCACCGACCTGGATGAAAAATTGCGCGAACTTCTCGAGACGGTGGTTCCCAGCAACTTCGTCTCGCTGCCCCTGAAATTGGTCAAGCCCTCGATCTACTCGACGAATATCGACAACGACCGCTATCTTGCCGGCACAAAATTTTATCTGGCGGTCAGCTCGACGATGAATCAAGCGGACTTGATCAAGAAAGCGCCGCAATTGATTAAAGTTTGCTCCGCCGCGCAGATCGAACAGCTCGTCCGGCAGGCTTTGCCGGGCATGCAGCTCACGCACGCCGCCCGGCCGCCGGCCTCGATTCCCGTAAAACTCAACTATCAATATTTCAGCCTGAATCAGGCGGGCATGGCGTGGGAAACCGTGGCCAAGGGGCGCAGCCTGGCGGCCTTTGTGCCGAGCGATATTCCCGAGCCGCAGCTCGAACTGCTCATCTTGCTGCCACAGGCAATTTAAATTCTTCCGTTTGCAAAAATCCGCCGCTGATCAATGTCGCCAGCAAGCGGCAAAATTCTTCCGGCGGCGTTTCCGGAACAATCCATCCATTCGTTTTCGCGGTTTCGAATAGCTCCGCGACAGTGGTCTGGCCATCGCATTTCGGCAAAAGCGCCGCCATCCACGGCTGCACTTTGCAATCCGTCGCGAACGGATGCTCGACGGAAAGCGTGAAACTTTCCGCCGAAATTTGGCCGTCGCGCAAAACGTGGCGAACGAGAATTTCCAGCCCCGCCATGGCGGTGGGCTTGGCATCGAGTAACCTTTGTGCCGCGCCGGGCGTATGCTTCTCCGATTCCCAACGCAGCGCCCAATCCAACGCGGAAATGGGCGTATCGCTGCGAATCGTCCGCCGGATCGTCAAACCCGGCCGCTCTGCGGCGTGGCGCTGAATCACCACAATGCCGATCACCAGTTCTCGCACGCCATTTTTCGTAAAGAGCTTTTCCCACTGCGCGTATTGCTCCTTGCCGCCATTCTTGTTCAGCGTTTCTTCCAGGGCGAATTGGCGCGGTTCGAGCACCTGCAGCGAGAAGAGCGCCACGTCAAATTCCTGATGTTTTTCTCCCAGCCATCCACGGATGCGCTTTTCGAAGTTCTCGCCGGGGCGTTCGGTTCCCAGCGTCCGGCAGTAAAAGCGTCCTCCCTGTTTCAGCCTGTCGGGTAGCTCGGTGATAATCCGGCGCGTAATCTCTTCGCCGGTCTCGCCGCCGCCATAGAAGATTTCCGCGGGCTGGAGCACCGGCACGTAGGGCGGATGAGCGGCGATGCGATCGAATGTTCGGCTTTGCAGCGGCTCGTAAAGATCGCCCAGCGCAAAATTCACGTTGTGGATGCCGTTGAGAGCGGCATTGAATCGCGCAAACGCCAGCGAACGCTCCGCGATATCCGTGGCCCACACATTTTTCGCCGCTCGAGCGGCAAGCAATGCGGCCGGCGCGGTACCGGCGCAGAGCTCCAGAAAATCCTCGCAGGGTTCGAACGAGGTGAAGTCCAGAAATTGCTTCGCCGATTTCGTCAGCGCCGGATAGACGATGTCGGCAAACATTCGTCGCGGCGAGCGATCCAGCTCCGACCAGCGATCGGAAGCCAGGAAAAGGTCTCGAATGGGATAGAGCGCAACGGGCGAGAGGCAACGGCTCGCGTCCTTCGGGTCTGCGAGAATCAGGCCAGTTTTCTCGAATGCCTCCCAAATTTCCGGCGTGAAAAGCTGCTTCGCTTCCGCGCTGGGCAGCGATTCTCCGAGAACAAACAAATAAAGAAGCGCGTCGAGGCCGTCGCCCACTTTGGGCTTGGACGTGGGGCGCGAAGCAAGCCCGGCAAGGTCCAAGTCGCGGCCCGGCGGAATATCCAGCCTTTGGCGCAGGGCTTCTTCCGTAAAACCGCTTCGCAAAAAGAGTTCGCGGAGCGCCGCAAACTGTTCCGAAGTGCCCATCGATAAGGGATGCATGCGCGTTTCTCGCGGACCGCGCGGGCATGATACCAAATACCAAATGCTGAGGGGTGAATGTCTTGACATCCATCCACGCAAAAGCCATAGTTAGGCTCGATTCAAGCCTTTCGGGGCTTTCCCGGGTCTTTCTTCCGGCTAGAGATCGATCACGAGTCGCATCCGCTGCTTCGGACGGGCCTGGAAGAACCAGGCTCGGCGAACGGCGCCGCGCCGAGAGTTGCACTGCGTCATGGGAGAACTGGTTCGCGCCGGGGGAGTCCCAGTCCGCCGCCGCTGAGCCGGGCATGCTCAACTGAACAATGAAGCATCTTTCCAAGGTGGTGTGGCACGAGGGGATGTACCTGGGCCCCCATCACTTCCAGGTGCAATCCCAATCCTTCGAAGACCTCGTTCATTTCTCGACTTCGAGCCTGTGGTTCGCTCCCTACGGCGTGATCGGCTGCAAACTGGACGCGGACGCGTTGCAAAACGGAATGCTCTCGCTGGTGCACGCGCGCGGCCTCTTCCCCGACGGCCTTGCGTTTCAAATGCCCGACGCGGACGCCTTGCCGCCCATCTTGGATATCACGGAGCTTTTTTCGCCAACCCGCGAGTCGCTCCTGGTCCTGCTTGCCGTGCCGGAAAGACGGCCCGAAGGCCCCAATTGCGCGCTGGATTCCGAGCCTTCGCCCCTGGAAGTGCGCTATCGCGCCGAAATGCGCACCCTGCCGGATGAAAATACCGGCCGCGACGAAAAAGAAATTCAGCTCGGCCGGAAAAATATCCGTTTTGCTCTCGAGACCCAGGACAACCAGGGCCTCGTCACGCTTCCCGTCGCGCGCGTGCTTCGCGATGGCTCCGGGCGATTCATTTTCGATCCCGGTTTCATTCCGCCATGCCTGCAAATCAGCGCCAGCGAGCGTCTGCTGGTGACCGCCAAAACTTTGGTCGATATTCTCGACGAAAAAAGCGCCTCGCTTTCGCGCGCTCGCCGCGCCACCGCGCAGGGCCGCGCCGGATATTCTTCCGAAGAAATCGCGAGTTTTTGGTTCGTCCACACCGTGAACGAAAGTCTCTCTGTCCTGCGCCACCTCAGCGTTTCCGAGCGGGGCCATCCCGAGCAGCTCTACCTCGAAATGTCGCGCCTCGCGGGAGCTTTGTGCACCTTCGGGCTGGACTCACATCCCGAAACGCTCCCGGCCTACAATCACGATGACTTGGAGAAATGTTTCGGTCCGCTCAATCAGCATATCCGGGCGCATCTCGAGCTCGTCGTGCCTTCGAATTGTGTGCAGATTCCCCTGGTTTTGACTGGGCGAAATTTCCGCGCGGGCGACGTCCTCGACCAGCGTTGTCTGGATCGCGCGCGATGGGTCCTGGCCGTTCGCGCGGATACGGGCGAGGCCGAAATCATCGCCAAGACGCCGCGCCTGATAAAAATTTGCTCGAAGGATTTGCTGCCCGAGCTGGTAAAAACGGCTCTGCCCGGTCTGGGGCTTGTCCACTTGCCGATTCCGCCTTCCGCCATCGCACCCAAAGTCGAATTTCAATATTTCGGAATCAGCCGCACCGGCAGCTCCTGGGAACACATCGTGCAAACGCGCAAAGTCGGCGTCTACGTTCCCGATGACATCCCCGGCGCGGAGATCGAGCTTTTGGTCGTTTTGGAGTCCTAGGAGGAGACCGTGGGAGCCACGATGTTCGGGGCCACCAGCCTGCAGCCCCGCGAAGTGTCCACCAAGCGCCGCACGGAAAATCTCGCGTATATCTATCAGCAGATTTTAACGGTCATCGTGCGCGTGCGGCAGAACCGCCAAGCCGTCGCCGATGCCAACGCCTTCCGCACGAATATTCAAGCAGGCTTGCGCTCCGCCGAAAAAGACGCCGTCAAGAAAGCCTACTCTCCCGACGACATCCGCACCGCCACGCTCGCCGTGGTCGCTTTTCTCGACGAATCCATCCTCAATTCGAACAATCCCGTTTTCAGCTCCTGGCACAGTATGCCGCTCCAGGAAGAGATGTTCGGTCATCACGTCGCCGGCGAAACTTTTTTCGATAATCTGGAAAAGCTGATGGCCCGCCCCGATTCCCATGACGTGGCGGACGTCCTCGAAGTTTACGCGCTGTGTCTTCTGATGGGCTACAAAGGCCGCTACGGCCTCTCCGGCCCGGAAGCCACCCGCCCGGTGATCGATTCCACGCTGGAAAAAATCCGCCGCATCCGCGGCCCTCTTGTGGGACTCTCGCCCGCATGGGCGGTTCCCGAAGGCGGTGTGGTGCTCGCGAAACGCGATCCCTGGGTGCTGCGGCTGGCATTTAGCGCGCTGGGCTGCGTGCTTCTCGGCATTATTTTTTTTGTTGTTTTTAAGATGCGCCTGCTTTCCGTCGTTTCTGGCATTCATGCCATGGCGCCTCTAAACCACCCATAGGGAGTGGCGATGCGATTTTATTGGGAATATCTTGCAGGCGGCGCGGCGGCCATCGTGGTCCTGATGCTGACGTGGTTCGCGGGGCCGATTTTCCACGTAGTCGGCACGAACGCCTTGGTGTTGCGCGCGGGCATTTTGCTGCTGGGCGTCATCGCCATCATCGGTTTGCTCCTCTGGGCGCGTTCCTCGCGGCCTTCCCTGCCCTCCGCTCCCGAAGTCAGCGTCCAGCCTCCTGCGGCTCTGGCCGGCGCTTCTGCTGTCGTTTCCTCAAGCGCCTCCGCCGGCGCGTCGCAAGATGTAGACATACTGATTCGCGAAGCTGCCAGTAAAGTCGCCGCCGCCCGCTTGGCCGCCGGCGCGAAGCTCTCTTCTCTTCCCGTCGTCTTTCTTCTCGGAGAAACCGGCGCAGGCAAGACCAGCGCGATGGACCAAAGCGGTTTGGACGCGGAGCTTCTCTCCGGCCAGGTCTATCAAGAAAGCAGCATCGTCCCCACGCGCGTCGCCAATCTTTGGTTCGCCCGCAAAACCGTTTTCGTCGAAGCCGGCGGCCCGCTCCTCGAAGATCCCGGCACCTGGGTGCGCCTCATCAAGCATTTCGTTCCCGGCAGTTTCCGCTCCATTTTCGGAGGCGCCAAGCCCGCGCCGCGAGCCGCTGTCGTCTGCGTCGATTGCGAAAAACTCGTCCGCGAAGCCGCCCTCGATAAAATCGCCGCGCAATCCCGCAAACTTCGCGCGCGCCTTGAAGAGCTTTCCTACCACCTCGGCGTGAGCCTTCCCGTCTATGTCCTATTCAACCGCTCCGACCGCATCCCGTACTTCGAAGAATTTGCCGGCACCTTCAGCAACGAAGAGACTTCGCAAGTTCTCGGCGCCACGCTGCCGCTCGTGGGCGCGGCAAGCTCCGGCGTCTACGCCGAACAGGAAACCCGCCGCCTGACCGCCGCCTTCCAGGCGATTTTTTTCACGCTCGCCGAATGCCGCCCCGGCCTCCTCAGCCGCGAGCGCAACGGCGAACGCCAGGCCGGCGTCTACGAATTTCCGCGCGAATTTGGAAAGCTCAGCAAGCCCTTGGTGCAGTTCCTCGTGGACCTCTGCCGTCCCGGCCATCTCCGCACCGGGCCTTTCCTTCGCGGCTTTTACTTCGTCGGCCAGCGCCTTGTCACCGTTACATCCAACTCCGGCCAGACCATGCTCGGCTCGCGAACCTCGCTCCAGCGCGCCCCCGGCGCCTTTAATCCCAACGCCACCAGCTTGATCAACGCGCAGGACGCCTCCGCCAAAACTTCCTGGGCCAGCGGCACTTCGCTCGAAGGCGCTGGCGAAGCGCGCAAATCCTTCCAGCGCGTTTTTCTCAGCCACGTTTTCAGCCACGTTCTTTTGCAGGACCGCGCCGCGCTCGGTGCCAGCGGCAGCAGCACGCGCGGCGATTTCGGCCGCCGCATTTTGTTCGCCTCGATAGCCTGCCTCGCCGCCCTTTGGATCGTCTTCACCATCATTTCGTTCGTTGGAAATCAGCGCCTCGTCTCCCAAATCCAAAGCTCCAGCCAGGATCTTGCGCTGGTGATGAGCCCCGGCTCAGCCCCGCCCACGCTGGATTCCCTGCGCCGCCTCGATGCGCTCCGGCAAACTCTCGTTGAACTCCGCGGCTACAATCAGAACGGCGCGCCCCTGCATCTTCGCTGGGGCCTCTACACCGGCGATTCCGTTTTCGACGATGCTCGCGCCCTCTATTTCCACGCGTTCGATCAAGTTCTCTTTCAGCACACGCGGCGCAATCTGCTCCTCGATCTCGGCAGTTATCAAGGCGATCCGCAAGCCTCCGCCGATTCCGGCTCCGCCTACGATGCCCTCAAAGCCTACCTTCTCACCACTTCCGAATTTCAGCGCAATTCCGGCGAGTTTCTCCAGGATTTCCTCATGCAGGAATGGAAAAAAGATCTCGGCGATCTCGATCCCGATCGCAGCAGCCTCGCCGCCCAGCAATTCGCTTTCTACAGCTCCGAGCTGACCATCGACAATCCCTTCTCGAAAGAAAATGAAGCTCCGCTCGTTCTCCAGGTGCGCACCTATCTCAATAAACTTGCCGGGCCGCAGCGCATCTACCTCAGCATGACTGCCGACGCTCGCCAAAAAGCGAAAGACTACCGCTTCGCCGCTCAGCATCCGGACAGCGTGGACGTCATGCGCGCTTCGCAAGACGTCTCCGCCGCGTTCACTTCCGATGGCTGGAAAGTGATGGACGCCGACATCCAGAATTCCAAACGCTTTCTTCAGGGCGAGCCTTGGGTTCTCGGCTCCGCCACCAGCACCGACCTTTCCGCCGCGGATCTCATGCAAACCCTCCGCGCCATGTACGAAAAGGATTACATCAAGCAGTGGCGCGCGTTCCTCGGCTCCGCAAGAGTTTTGCCGTACGGCTCCGACTCCGACGCTGCTTCCAAGCTAATGAAACTCTCGGCGAACTTTTCGCCGCTCCTGGCGCTGGTCTGCGACGTCTCGGACAACACCAACGTTCCATCGGCTGCGATCAAACTCGCGTTCCAGGCCCCGCAGCAAGTCGTCTCCCCCGGCTGCGGCGTGCAGAAAAAATACGATC
Organism: uncultured Acidobacteriota bacterium; assembly: GCA_963715795.1. Classification (GTDB taxonomy): domain Bacteria; phylum Acidobacteriota; class Terriglobia; order Acidiferrales; family UBA7541; genus Acidiferrum. The sequence continues at coordinate 1,765,041 of OY970275.1, forward strand.
AAGCCTCGAATGACGCCTACATGAAAGGCCTCCTGAGCCTCCAGCAGTGCGTGCAGTTAACCGCGAGCGCTCCTCCCGATCAAAAGCCCGCCTCAAAAACGTCCTGCCTGCAAACCGCTGCGCAAGCCAATCTCGCTGCCGCGCAAATCGCGCAAGGGCTTCCCAATGACCCGGAAGGCCACGTCGATCAAACCGTCGGCACGCTTCTCGAAGAGCCCATCAAGGATTTGCTGCGCCTCTGGGCCTCTAGCGCCGGCTCTGGCGAAAACCTCTGCAAGCCGTACAAAGCCCTGCAATCCGTCTATCCCTTCAACGCCCACAGCAGCCGCGAAGTAACGCTGCCGGAATTCAACGAATTCTTCCAGCCCGGCAAGGGCCTGCTTTCGCAATACCTAGCCGCGGAGAAGAGCACGCTTTCCTTGCAAGGCACTACGTACGTCCGCGCTCTCGGCAGCACCGCTGCCGTCGGGCCGCATTATCTTCGCTTCATCAATGAGCTGTACGCCATTCAGCTCGCCGTCTATCCGAACAACGCCACCGATCCGCACTTCGAATATTCCGTCACCGCCCGCACGCCTGAAGCTGGCGGCTTCAAGAGCGAAAAGCTCTCCTTCGATGGGCAGGATTGGACCATCACAAACTCGGGTGGAACGAAGAAATTCGTCTGGCCCGGCTCCGTCGTGCAAGGCGCTACGCTCAGCCTGAATAGCGGCGGCGGCGATCTCGAGTTGCAGCGTGCTTCCGGCCTCTGGGCCGTTGCCCATTTCTTCGGCGGCTACCACTGGCAGCCCTCCGGCGGCGGCTACATCATTCAAGGCCCACTCCACGGGCCCACCGGCCAACCCATCATGAGCAACAACCAGCCCGTCGAGGTCCGCTTTGAAGTCGACCTCAAAGGCGTCCCCTTCTTCCAGGAAGGCTATCTGTCCACCTACGCCTGCCCCGCAAGAATGAGCCAATAACCTGCGTCGGCGGTGGCGATTTCTCTGAATGGCTACGCAGTAGGGTGGGAATCGAGGCACCCCCACGTCAGTAGTTCCCCCATCGCGATGCCGCCCCGGCAGTCCACTCCTCCAATTCCTCCGTCGGAATGCAGCCCCGAAGCAGGCCCCCGTCGACACTTTTCGGTGGCGCCGTGACTTGGAGTGCGGGAGCCCTGCTCCCGCTTTTGCGAGCCACGCCGCTGAAAAAACTCCCGCTCTTTGGCGCACCACGCATACGTGAGAGTTTGACTCACCTTTTGATCTCGGAGCTGAGGATACGCAACCGAAATTAGGACACCACCCACTTTTCGCTTGACAAAAATTCAATCCCATAGTATCTTGAACACTACGTAATTTTGTCGCTTCCGTCCATCGCGCCGGCACTCATGTCGGCGGTTTGCTTTTCAGGTCTGCAAATAAGTCCTTGAGAAGGAATGCTTAAAAAGCTGGTTGGAAACAAGCGACTTTATCTATCTTTAGAATGAGCATTTACGCAAACCCGCCGGGGTCCCTCCCAGATTGTTCGGCGCTTCGCCCTTCCCCAACCGCAAAGTGCGTACACGCACGATTTCCCGCAACCCCAATCCCTTCATGCATTTGCTTCATAACTTGCGGACACCCCCGGGTGGGGGGTATGGAACGGCCGTACTTTTCACGCCGATTCGCCCAAATGAGCCATCCTGGACATTTACACGCTAGCGGATGAGGAAAGGAATTCGGCAGCTGAATAAATGAAGCGGTTAGTCTCCGCAACTCGCGCGATGCTCGTCTAAACCAGTCACCTGTCACGAGTCACCAGTCACTTCGCGCCCGGTCACTCACCCCGCTGCAAAATTCGCAGCCCGCTAATTCGACGCGACAATAATCCACTGCCCATTGTTCCGCCGCAGTTCAAAAGTGATGGGCTGCGGATTGATATCGCTCGCCTTGGTGAATACGCCGGTGCAACTTACTCGCGCCGTAATCCTGCCCAACTGCGGCGCCGAACAGTTCTGCAGCGTATATCCTTTCCCCTTCACTCCTGGGAGGAGGTCCTGCAGCCTGCCTTGGTCTTTTGTATTGAATTGCCGGACCGCGATGAGCGCCTGCAGGTCGCCCGCGTCGTAGGCCGCCGCATAGCGGCTCAGCACATCCTTGATCGCCGCAATGTCGGCCGCTCTGGAATTTACCGCCCCTCCGCCGCCGTTTGTCTTGTTAGCGTCCAGTTCCTTCACGTCCGCGTCGATTTGGGTCACGATGCCCCGCGCGTCATCGCTGTGCCGGTCCCCTTTGCCCACTTCGGCCATAAAATATGGCCGCAGCGTCCGCAACGCGTCGGCATTTTTCGTCGCTGCCGCGACGGTAAAGGCCGCCTTCATCTGGTGAAAATACTGGTCTTCGCTCCGCCCCGTTTCGAGCTGCTGTTTCAGTTCATTGTACTGCGGCTGCGTCGGCGGCACGCTGTTCAATTTCGCGCTGGCGTCGTCCCAGCGGCCTTGGCCGATCAAAGTTCGCACTTCCCCGATCGCCGCCGTGTAGTCGGGCGCCGGCTCGGGAATCGCCCCGATTTGATCGATCTCGTTTTTCGCCGAGGCCACCAGGTCCAAATCGCCGTTCGGCGCTTTCACCACGCGCGTGAACGTGTCTTTGGCTTGCTGCTTTTTTCCGGCGCGCTCGAGCCGCATGCCTTCATCGAATTCGCTCTTCTGCTCTTGGCGGTCTCGCAGCACGACGATCAGCCCTTCGGCCTGCGCATTCAAATCTTTCGAGACTCCGTTCGTGTGCATGACTTGCTGAAAATCCTGTAGCGCCCCGGCGTAGTCCTTTTTATCGAAGGCTTGCTTGCCCTCGTCAAAAAGAGCCTGCCAGAGCGGTTCCGGAGGCGCCGCTCCCGGTCCCTTGCTGGCGATCGCGAATTCGCTGAGCGCCTCATTCAGCTTCCAGGAATTCATCTGGATCACTTCGCTGAACTTCTGCGCCGCTTCGGGATACTTTTTCTCTTCATAGAGAAGCTTCATCCCTTCGGCGTAGCGCTGCTCCGCCGTGGCGTTCTGCTGCTCGAGGTCGCTGGCGCGCTTGAGCGCTTCCTCGCGGAGCGGCCCGGGATGGCCGGCGAGTTTTTTCCAGTCGGCCAGCGAGTCATCCAGTTTGTGATTGTCCCAAAGCTGTTGCGCTTGGGCTTTGAGTGTCAGATCTTCGGCGGATGGTTTCGAGAGAATCTTGGGCAGGAATCGCAGCCCCGCATAGACCCCGCCGCCCACCAGCGCAAGCCCCAGCACCGTCAGCACAAGCACAATCGCCACTCGCGAGCCGCTCTTCGCGGGAGGCGCCGCGGGAATTTGCGGAGTTCTCTCCTCCACGCGAATCTGCGTTTGAATAAGCGGAGCTTTCGGCGGCGCAGCCGGGGGCGGCGTCATTACCGGTGCCGAAGGCGATGGCCGTGAGCGCGTGCTGCCGAAACCGCTTGCGGGCTCCATGATCGTCGGCGTGGCGGACGGTGGCCGCTTCGCCGGAGGGAAAGAACCCGGCGCGGGGCTGACGGGACCTTGCGCCGTGGCCGACCATTCGTCGCTCTCGTACGCCCCGGGTGGACTTGTTCCCGGTCGCGTCTGCTTCTGCGGATCGATTTTCTTTCCCGCTTGCTCTTGCAATCGCCGGGCTTCCTGCATCTCGGCGATGCGCGAAAGCAGTTGCCGCACGGGCGGGTCTCCTGGCTGGAGGATACGCATGGCCATCGCGCGATCGAGCACCTGTTTCGCGCCGGTAAAATCGTCTTTGTCCAGCAGAGCCTGAGCCGCCGCGAGCTGCCGTTCGCCTTCGTCGCGCTTTTTGTTGCGCTCGAGAGACTCGACTTCCGCCGCTTGCAGCAGCCGCGTGACGTCCGTGTCCGGCCCGAGCGTTTCGAGCGATTTCTTCGCCAGGTCGATCGCGCCCGTCAATTCCTGGCGCTTGATCTTGCTCTGAATCTCCTGGACGCGCTGCTTCATTTGTTTTTCGGCTTTTTCGCGGTCTTCCTCTTCCTTGCATTTCTGATCCGCTTCCGCGGAAAGCCGCCGAAACGTCTCTTGTTTCGGAAATTCTTTAAGTGCGCGGCGGGCCAGGTCGCCGGCATCCTTGTAGCGGTGCGCCGCCATCAGGTCCGCGATTTGTTTTTCGCGGTCCAGTTCGTTTTTCTTTTGCTCCTGGTGCGAAACTTCGCCGCTCGCGTAAGCCACCAGATCCTTGATTTCATATTCCTGGGGAAATTCGCGCAGCAGAGATTCGCCTTTGGCGACCGCTTCGCGCAGTTTTCCCGAGTTCACGAGGTTGCGCAGATTCGCCAGCTCTTCCTGCAGGCGCTTGTTTCTTTTTTGTTCCTGTTCCTCGAGCGAGAGCAATTCCTGCAGATTCCTTATGTTCGTGTCCTGCGCCTGCGCTTTCGTCAAATCGTCCAGCGCCTTGCGCGCTTCCGCCAGTTTCTGCTGGCCCAGAAGTTTGCGCACCTCGGCGATATTTCCCTGTTTATTCAGCTCCAGTTGGTCTTCGCGCGCCGTGGCTTGCAAGCTTTTCAGCTCCGGCTCGTTCGGAAATATCTTGAGGCCTTCGGCAATAAGCGCCAGGCATTCGTCGTACTTCAGTTCCGTCCACAATCCGCGCGCGCGGTTTGCCAAGTCCATAAGCTGCTTGCGCTTCTCGCGCCTGTTTTGCTCTTCGCCGATCTGCCTCTGCAGCTCCAGAGCTTGCGGATCGCTCGCGTCCAAATCGAGCGCCTGTTTCACGGCCGCCTCGGCTTCCGCGAGTTCCCCTTCCGCCAAACGCTGCTTGGTCAGACGCAATTTCTGCTCGAGCTTCTTCATCCGCGCAGCGCCGGCTTCCACTTCGGAAACCAGTTGCTGCGCCGGTTCGCAGCGCGAGTCCAGATTCAGCGCCGCTTCCGCCTCGGCCTGGGCTTCGCGGAACTTGCCGCCTTGCAAAAAGACGCGGCCACGCCCGAGATGCTCGTCGACTTTCGGCTGAATTTCCGTGCGGCGAATCTCCGCGGAAATCTTTTCCAGCAGGCTTTTCGCCGCCACGTTCGAGCTGTCAATCAAACGCGCGCGGCGCAGCGTGTCCTGCGCTCTCGGAAGGTTGCCGCGTTCGTACAATCCGCGGGCGCGCTCCGCAAGCGTGCTGGCGGCATCCGTGCGGATGCGGTTCCAGATCGGCTCCAGCTCGAGCAGCACGTCTTCCATGCTCTGATAGCGCTCGGCGGGAGCCTTGCGCAGCATCCGCTGAATGATGGCGTCCAGGTCCGGCGTGCACTCGGAAACGATCGAGGCCACCGAAGGAAACTCATCCTCAGCGATGCTGCGAATAATGTCGTAGCCATCTCCCGTGAACGGCCGCTGGTAGCACAGCAGCTCGTAGAACGTAATGCCCACCGCCCAGATATCCGTCCGTTCGTCCGCTTTCTTCTTCCGGAAGAGTTCGGGCGCCATGTAGGCCGGCGTGCCGATCATGGTGTTGGTATGGGTGCGCGAAAAATCGACCAGGCGCGCGATGCCGAAATCCACCACCTTCACGATGCCTTCGGAATTCACCATGATGTTGCCGGGCTTGATGTCGCGGTGAACGACGCGGTTCTTATGCGCGAATTCCAGCGCCTGGCACACGCGCACGATATAGCCGACCTTCAGCGCGAGCGGCAAATCGATCTGCTCGACGATGATCTTTTCCAGGCTCTCGCCGTCGATGTACTCCATGGCGATGAAAGGAGTGTCTTTTTCCTGGCCCAGCTCGAACACCGTCACGATGTTGGGATGCTGCAGCTTACCGGCGGATTGCGCTTCTTGATAGAAGCGCTCGAGCAGATCGGGCCGGTCCACGAGATTGCTGTTGATGGTCTTTAGCGCGATCAGCCGGCCAATGAACGGATCCCGGGCCTTATACACGACACCCATGGCGCCGTGCCCGAGCTCCGCGAGAATTTCGTATTTGCCCAGTTTCTGCAAGGAAGCGACCCAGTGCCGCTAATCGTAGCAAATCCTGGGCCGCGCGTGGGAATTCAGCGCTGAAAGGTAATCGTAAGAGGAAAACGCACACTCACCGGTTTGCCGCCCGATTTGGGTGCGGTGGTCTTCCAGTGTTTTGAGGCATCTTTTACTTTCTTGAAGAAATCTTTATCCGAGTTGCCCTCTTTGTCGACTTTGACGTTTCCGTTCGGCTCGACGGTGACCATCACGGTCAGGGAATACGGCAGCTTGCCTGGCTTGTTGGCGGATTCCGGAAAGTCCACCATTGGGATGCCCACCCATTCCAGAGGCGAATTCGCATCCAATTCTCCGCAAGAGACCGCGCCGCCGACGGACGGGACCTGCTGCGCCGCCCGGCTCGGCCCGCAAGACAGCGCGGGCACGATCTGCTTCCCTGAACTCTTCGTCATCGCTTGAATCGCGTTGGGAATCGTGGTCTTGACGTACAACGCCGCCTGCTCGCGATAAATCCCGTTGCCATTCGCCAGTTTCTGAAATTCCTGGGTCACCGCATGATTCAACTGGCCGATATCTCTGCGCTGTTTGGCCTGCTCGAAATGGGCCACCGCGGCCTCGAAGTCAGCCTTGTCGCTGCTCTTCTCTACGGCCGCGGAATAAGCCGCGTTCAAATGTTTCTCGAGATCTTTCGACGCGGCAAGCAAGGAAGCGTCCTCGGCGCGTTCCTCAAATCGGTGAATATCGTCCTGGGCATGTTGAATGCCGGACGCGTCGCCCTTGCTCTCCACGATTTGCGCGTTGCTCCGAATCTGGTCGAACTGCTGCTGCTCCGCGGCGTGCAATTCCTTCTGCAGTTTGTCGTGGGTCTTGCTCCAATGCTGCGCCGAATCGAGCTGCGTTTTCGCGGCACGGAAAGCGCCTGCCTTGATCGAGGTCTCCACGCCGCTTACGGTTTGCAACGCCTTCTGAACCGCGGGCAACTGTTTTTTGGCGTCGGCGCTCTGCGGCCCCTTGCGCTTGATCACTTCCTGGAGCTGATCCTGCGCCTCGCTCCAGCTCTCGTCTTTTACGTCTTGCATCGCGGTGTCGTAAAGCTTCTGGTCGTTCGCCGTCTGCCGTATCTTGGTCAGATAGTTCTCCGCCTCGGACTTCAGCGCCGAGCCGGGGAGTTTCATATCTACGACTTCACGAAACTCCTTGCGCGCCTTCTCGAAGTCTTTCGCTTGATAAGCCGCCACACCCTGGTCGAATAGACCCTGCTCCTGCTTGTGCACGTCGGTCGCGCTCAAGCCCACATTCGTGGCGTCCAGCTCCCGCGAAGCGTCGGCGGAGTGCCACAAGTTCATCTGAATTACATCCTGAAATGCTTGTAGCGCGCCGGCGAAATCCTTCTTGTCCTTGAGCAAGGCCTCGGCCTGGTCAAATCGCTGCTGCTCGTCGCGCCGTTTCTGTTCAATCTGGCTGACCTGCTGCGCGGCTTCCTTCTGCAGCGGGCCTGGGGAGTTGGCCAGCCCCTGCCAAATCTGTTCGGATTGATCGAATTGGCGGTTCTGCCAAAGTTCCTGGGCTTGCTGCTGGAGCTTCAAATCCCTGGCCGCAGGAGCGCCTCCGCTCGCATGGCGCGCCCAAAACACGAGCGCGAACACAATCACCACAAATGCACCAATGCCAGCAAGCACCGCGGGGTTGCGTAGAAACGCTGGCATTTGCGCGGAAAGACCTGGTCCCGGCTTAGGCTTGGCGGCCGAATCTACTGCACTACTGGCCGCAGTTGTGCTGACGCTCGCTTTCGGAACCCCCGGTACACCGGTCGCTGAACCAATCGGCCGAGAGCTGGCTCCCGCCGTAGCGGACCCTGCGATCACCGTCGCGCTGGGAGTCTCTGTTTTCTTCGACTCCCCGTCTTTGCCATCCGTGCCCGGCCGCCGGGGAACGGTGCTGTCTTTTCGCGGGGCCGCGGGCGTTTGCCCTGGGGTCATTACGCGCGTGGCGGAAAGTCCCGCCGCAGGAATGTTTCCCGCAGATGCGCTGACCTGCGTCAAATCGGCTGGCGGAACACCCGGCGTTGCAGCCTTGTCCTTTTTCGCGGGCGCCGAAGGCTTTGCCCCTGCTTTTCCGGCGAAGAGCTGCGTTGCGCCCGGCTGCTGGCCGCTGCCCAGCGCGGCAATCTTGCCGCGAAGCTCGAGCATCCGGGGATCGGAAGGCTGCAGGATCTGCGTGGCCATCACTTCATTGAAAAGTTGCGTCGCGGCGGCGTGATCGCCCTTGCTGACCATGGTTTCCAAAGCCGCGACTTTCTTTTCCTGCTCTTCCTTCTTCTTCTTTTTTTCTTCCGCGCCCTGCAGCAATTGCGTCACATTCGGATCCGCACCCATGGTTTCCATGGTTTGCTGCGCCAGATCGATGGCGTCGGTGATCTTGTCCAGATTGATCTTGCTGTTGATTTCGCGGACGCGCCGCTGCATCTCGTTGCGCGCTCGCTCGCGATCGTCTTGTTCCTTCTTGAGCGCCTCGGCCTCGGTGGCCAGCTTGCGGAAGGCATCCTGCTTGGGAAACTCCGCGATGGCCTTGCGCGCCGTATCGAGGGCCTCGCCGTAGCGCTCGCACATCAGGAATCCCTGAATCTGCTTTTCGCGCTCCTCTTCCTTACGCTTTTGTTCCTGCTGGACGACTTCGCCGCGCGCGTAATTCACCAATTCTTTTAATTCGTACTCTTGCGGAAATTCCTGCAGGAGCGGCTCTCCTTTGGTCACCACCTGCGCGTACTTTCCCGCGCCGAGCAAGCCGCGGAGCACGGTGATTTCCGACTCCAGCCGTTTTTGGCGGTTCTGTTCTTGTTCTTCCTGCGAGGCCAGATTCTGCAAATTCTTGACAGCGGTGTCCTGTGGATGTTCCTTGACCAATCCCTCCAGAATTTTCCGCGCTTCCGAAAAATTTTGCTGCCCAAGCAGCTTGCGGACTTCCGCCATCTGCCGCTGCTTCTGCTGTTCGGCTTGGTCCGTCCTGGCGGATTCCTGCAGCTTTTTCAGTTCCGGTTCGTTCGGAAATTCCTGCGTGGCGTCGGCGAGAACAGCGAGGCACTCTTCGTACTTGAGTTCCGTCCAGAGCGTGCGCGCTCGATGCAGGATTTCGCCGAGTTTCTTGCGTTTCTCGCGGCGGTTGCGTTCTTCCTCGATCTGCTTTTTTAGTTCTTTGGCCTGGGCATTGGCGTCGTCGAGTTCGAGGGCCTGCCCGAGCGCTGCTGCCGCTTCGGTTAGCGCGCCTTCGGCCAAGCGTTGTTTCGTCAGCTTCAGTTTTTGCTCGAGCTGCTGCGCTTTCGCCGCGGCGGCTTCGACTTCCGAGAGCAGCTTTTGCGCCGGCTCGTGCTTGGAATCCAGTCCGAGCGCTGCTTCCGCTTCCGACTTGGCTTCGCGAAGCTGGCCCGCCTTCAAGAAACCTTCGCCGCGGCTCAAGTGCTCCTTCAAGCGCGGCTGAATCTCCGAACGGCGCAGCTCGATGGACACTTTTTCGAGCATGCTCTTGGCTTGCGAGTTGCTCACATCGATGTGCAACGCTTTGCGCAGAAGAGCTTGCGCCCTTTGCAAATCCTTGGCCGCGACCAATTCCTGGCAATCCGCGAGCAGGCCCGTAACGGTGGCTTGCTGCGCGGTTTTCCAGATCGGTTCCAGCGCGTGGAGCACATCCTCCATGGACTGGTAGCGATCCTCGCTCTTTTTCTCGAGCATCCTGTTGACGATGGGCGCCAGCTCCTCGGTGCACTCGGGAGAATGGCTCTGCAAATCCTCGGGCTTCTCATAGATGATGTGGAACATCAATTCGGCTTCGCTGTCGCCGGTGAACGGCCTGCGATACGCCAGCAGTTCATAAAGCGATACGCCTAAAGCCCAAATGTCGGAGCGAGGATCGGCGCGTTCGCCCTTGTACAACTGCGGAGACATATACGCGCGCGAGCCGATCATCATGTTCGGCTGCGTCATGGACATGTCCGTGAGGCGCGCGATGCCGAAGTCCACGACTTTCACGACGCCTTCTTTGGTCACCATGATGTTGGCGGGCTTGATGTCGCGATGCACCACGTTGTGCTGGTGGGCGTATGCGAGCGCGTCGCAAACGCGCACGATATAGCCGAGCTTGACGGATAGAGGAAGCACGGGGCGCTGATCGATGATCTTGTCGAGGCTATCCCCCTCGAGGTACTCCATGGCGATGAACGGAGTGTTTTTCTCGTGTCCGAGCTCGTAAATCGTGACGATATTGGGATGCTGGAGCGCGCCGGCGGAACGCGCTTCCTGATAAAAACGGTCGAGGAGATTCGTCTGCGCGGTGGGGCCGCCGGTGATGGTTTTCAGCGCGACGAGGCGGTCGATCAGCGGGTCACGGGCTTTGTAGACGGCGCCCATGGCTCCGCGGCCAAGTTCGGAGATGATCTCGTATTTGCCTAAAAGCTGCACACACATACCCCTGTGGGCCTGATGGTAACAAAATTAGGGCCAAACCGCGCGCGAAGTCTGTTCGGTGTGTCGTTGCTTGGCGGCTGACGATTTAGCCTTCGAGCGCCTATTATGCCGAGTCGCTCTCTAACCTGCAAACCCTTGAAAACACAAAAGAAAGCGGACGGCGCGCAGGCAGGGCCGACGATCACAGTCTTGGCTGACCGGCTGACACTTGAAAGGAGTACGCAATGGAAGGGAGTTTTCGACTGTTTTGGAGACGGGAATGCCAAAAAATGACACCCCGCAAGTTCCGAAATTGTCACCCCTTTTTCACTCCGGGCCGGGTTCCGCATGAAGGTTTATCGGGGTCATTCTACTCGGGTTTCGAGAAAATTTGTCACGTGGCCGTGTTGGCTTTTGCCACAAGCAAAATGGCCAGCAGGTAAAAGAGGAACATCAGAGCAAGATACGTTTTGGCTTGCGGCTTCGCACCTTGAAATTCCTTCCAGGCAAACACGCCCCAGAGCGCGGCCACCATCGGGGCGGATTGGCCGATGGCATAGGAGATGGCCACGCCTGTGAAATTCGCGGCAACGAGATTGAAGACTGTGCCGATTCCCCAAATCGCGCCGCCGAGCAATCCGAGAAGGTGGCCCGAAGCCGGGCCGTGAAAAAACTCGCTGAATTGGACGGGTTCGCCGACGAGAGGCTTCTTCATGAAATAAATATTCCAAATAAAGCAGGAAAGCAGCGCGCCCAGCGTTAGAAATACACTGATGCTATACGGGCCGAGCGGCTTTCCGTGGCTCATCGCGTGAGCCACGAAGGGCGACCACAAGCCCATCAGCACGCCGGAAACGATGCAAACAGTGATGCTCTTTTTCGACGCCGAGCCCGCCGCTTTCGCCAGCGAGCCGTAGGCTTTGCCGTCCATGATGACCGCGATGACCGCGCACGCGACACCAACGGCAAGCAATCCCGCGTTCCCTTTCGGCTGCTGCAAATAACTGGCGATGACGCCGACCACCAACGCGATGCCGATGGAAACAGGAAAGGCGATGGCCAGGCCAGCCATGTCGATCGCGGCGACGAGCAGCAGATTTGCCAGATTGAAAACCGCGCCGCCCACGAGCGTATAAATAATGTTCGCGCCATCCGCCGCGCGGACGTTGTTGAGGAAGCTGGAGGAATCGTGGGACGTGCTGCCCATGGTGAACGCCAACACGACGGAAATTAGAAAAATGCCGACGGCGTAGTCCCAGTAAAAAAGCTCGAAGCGGTAATTCTTAACGCCTTTGAACGTGTTCGCCCACGACCCCCAGCAAATGGCCGTGGTGATCATCATGAACAGCGCAATTTCGAGGCTGTGGGGCGTGTACATAAACTGCCGGCTCCTTATCGGGAGACTTCCGTGCGAAGAATATTCCGGTGCGCTGGCGCGGCGGAGCGTCCGAATTTTGCATCGTGCGCCGTTTCGTTCCGTTCGTGCTTATATGCAGCGTTGCGGAGCGTGTCAAGCGGAATCGGGATTCTCGCGGTTGGAGGCTCGGGTTAGGCGCCGGGATTTGCATTTTTCTGTTTCGCCGCCGAGTTCCTATATAATTCGCGCGCGGAGTCCTGGGAGCGAGGGTGGCCAAGCAATCTCTTATTGCGGTGGTGGGCAGCGCCAACGTGGACTTGACCACGTTCAACAACGTGTTTCCGCGGCCGGGCGAAACGATTTTTGGAAAGAGCTTCGACCTTGGCTTTGGCGGCAAGGGCGCGAATCAGGCAGTGGCGGCGCGTTTGTGCGGCGCATCCGTGGCCATGGTCGCAAAAGTCGGCAGCGACCTTTTTGGTCCGGCGACGATCGCGAATTTTCAGTCGCAAGGCATTGACGCGAGCCACGTGCGCATCGCGGAAGGGGTGTCGAGCGGCGTCGCGCCCATTTTTGTCGAGCCCGGCGGGCAGAATCGCATCATTGTTGTGAAAGGCGCAAACGACACGCTTTCGCCGGAGGATGTCGACGCCGCCGAGCCGCTGCTTGGCAAGGCGGACATGATCGTGATGCAATTCGAAATTCCGCTGCGCACTGTCTATCACACGGTTCGCTTTGCGGAATCGCGCGGTATTCGCTGCATCGTGAATCCGGCGCCCGCGCAGCAAGTAGACCTCCAGCAATTGGCCGGCGCGGACTATTTCATTCCCAACGAGACGGAGGCCGAACTGATCACCGGAATGCCCGTGCATTCGCTCGAAGACGCCGAGCGGTGCGCCGGGTTTCTTTTGCGGCAAGGATTGAAGCGCGTTGTGCTCACGCTCGGCGCGCGCGGCGCGCTCCTGGCTGGCCCGGAAGGTGCCGAGCTGATTCCCGCTTTCAGAGTCGAGGCGGTGGACACTACCGGCGCGGGCGATGCGTTTATCGGCAGCTTTGCGGTGTTTCTTGGCGAAGGCTTGGCGGAAAAAGAGGCGCTCACGCGCGCCAATCTCTACGCGGCTTTATCCACTACAAAAGTGGGAACGCAGAAATCCTTTGTGAATCGGGCCGAATTCGAAGAGCAATGGCGGATTCACAGCACGCGTCTGTGAACGGCCCTCGGCAAAGTGATAAGATTTCTGATGGGGCCGAAGCATCTTCCTCAAAAGAGATTTTGACCATGTCCATCGTGAATAGAAGCGCGGGCGGCGCGGAACGGATCGAGAGCCGTAATTTGGAAGCGGCGCTTTCTTCCGCGGATACCGCGCTCGCGCACTTGCGCGGGCGCGCGCTCGAAGCCAATCGCGGCGTTCCGCTCAATCTCGATTGGGTGAAAGATGTTCGCGTCAATACCAGCGCCGTCGAGCACCGCGCTGCGACTCTTGTGACGCGCCGCACCGTGAAAAAAGAGTGGCAAGCGGCGTGGCTACTTCGCGCGATTTCCTGCATGGATTTGACGACGCTCTCCGGCGACGACACCGACGAGCGCGTCCGCCGGCTCTGCGCCAAGGCGCGCCAGCCGCTGCAACACGAAATTATCGCGAAACTGGGCATCGAGTCGCTGGACATCAAAGTGGCCGCTGTGTGCGTCTATCACGTTTTTGTCGAGACGGCCCGGCGCGCTCTCGAAGGCAGCGGCATTCGCGTCGCTGCCGTTTCCACGGGCTTCCCTGCCGGCCTTTCGCCGCTTTCGGAGCGTGTCGACGAAATTCGACGGTCGGTGGAAGCCGGCGCCGACGAAATCGATGTCGTCATCACGCGCGCACACGTGTTCGGCGCGAGATGGCAGGCGCTGTACAACGAAATCGCGGCTTTCAAACATGCTTGCGGCCCGGCGCACATGAAAGTGATTCTCGGCACCGGCGATTTGCTGACGTTGCGGAATGTTGCGCGCGCAAGCGTCGTGGCCATGATGGCTGGCGCGGACTTCATTAAAACGTCCACCGGCAAAGAGCCGGTGAACGCCACGCTTCCGGTGGGTTTGGTGATGACGCGCGCCATTCGCGAGTATGCGAATCAGACTGGCTTTGCTGTCGGCTTCAAGCCCGCGGGCGGCATTCGCACGGCAAAGCAATCGCTCGAATGGCTTTCGCTGATGAAAGAAGAGCTCGGGCCGTCGTGGCTCAAGTCCGAGCTTTTCCGTTTTGGCGCGAGCGGCATGCTGGCGGATATCGAGCGCCAACTCGAACACCACGCGACGGGCCGCTATTCGGCGGATTATCGCCATCCCATCGCATGAGCATCCGTGCATGAGCATCGTTGAAAAATTCGTGACCATGGATTACGGCCCCGCGCCGGAAGATCCGCGCGAAGCTCTGGCGTGGCTCGACCGGTTTAAGCGCCGATTTGGACATTTTATTGGAGGCGCGTGGCAGGCTCCGCTCGATGGCAAATATCTTGATACCGCGGATCCTTCGACCGGCGAAAAACTTGCTGACGTTGCACAAGGTTCCGCGGCCGACGTCGATGCCGGCGTGAAAGCGGCGCGTGCCGCTCTTCCCGGCTGGCAAGCGCTCACGCCACACGTTCGCGCGCGCTATCTCTACGCGCTTGCGCGCCAAGTGCAGAAACATTCGCGGCGACTCGCCGTCCTCGAAACGCTCGACAACGGCAAGCCCATTCGCGAGAGCCGCGACATCGATATCCCGCTCGTCGCGCGCCATTTTTATTATCACGCGGGATGGGCGCAGCTCCTCGCGCAGGAATTTCCTGGCTACAGTGCGTGCGGCGTGGTGGGCCAAATCATTCCCTGGAATTTTCCGCTGCTCATGCTGGCGTGGAAAATTGCTCCGGCGCTGGCCACGGGTAATACCGTCGTTCTTAAGCCCGCGGAGTTTACGCCGCTGACCGCGCTGGCATTTGCCGAAATTTGCGCGGAGATCGAACTTCCTCCCGGCGTCGTCAACATTGTCACCGGCGACGGCTCGACGGGCGAAGCGCTCGTTAAACATCCCGACGTCGACAAAATTGCATTCACAGGCTCGACCGAAGTGGGCCGCGCCATCCGCAAAGCTACGGCGCACAGCCATAAGAAACTTTCGCTGGAGCTTGGCGGAAAATCGCCCTTCATCATTTTTGAAGACGCCGATCTGGACTCCGCCGTCGAAGGACTCGTCGACGGCATCTGGTTCAATCAGGGGCAAGTCTGCTGCGCCGGCTCGCGCCTCTTGATGCAGGAGAGCATCGCCGAGCCGCTCATCGCGAAAATTTGCGACCGCATGAATACGCTGCGCGTCGGGCCGCCGCTCGATAAAGCCATCGATATCGGCGCGATCGTGGCGCGCGTGCAACTCGAGCGCATCCAGCGGCTCGTCGAGCAAGGCGTTGCCGAAGGCGCGACGTGCTGGCAGCCGTCGATTCCCATGCCGTCGCGTGGATTTTATTTTCCGCCGACTCTGCTGAGCAACGTGCATCCGACTTCCATCGTGGCCCAGCAGGAAATTTTCGGCCCGGTTCTCGCCGCGATGACGTTCCGCACGCCCAGCGAAGCCGTCGAGCTTGCGAACAACACTGTCTACGGCCTCGCCGCATGCGTCTGGAGCGAGAGCATCAATGTTTCTCTTCACGTCGCCGCGCAAATAAAAGCCGGCGTCGTGTGGGTGAACTGCACGAATCTTTTCGACGCGAGCTGCGGCTTTGGCGGCTATCGCGAAAGTGGTTATGGCCGCGAGGGCGGGCGCGAAGGGCTGCTTGAGTATCTCGAGCCAACCTGGTTCAAGAATGCGCCGCAGATTCATGTGCATCCGCTGGCGATCGATCAGCCGCCGGAGCAAATCGTTGAAACCGCCGCGGAATCTTCTGCTCCCGCGATCGACCGTACCGTGAAACTTTTCATTGGCGGCAAACAAGCGCGTCCCGATTCCGGTTACAGCCTCGAAGTTCGCGCAGCCGACGGCCGACTACTCGGCGAAGCCCCGCTCGGCAATCGCAAAGATATTCGCAACGCCGTCGAAGCCGCCCGCAAAGCCACCGCATGGGCCAAGTCCACGGCTCATAATCGCGCTCAAGTCCTCTACTATGTCGGCGAAAATCTTTTGCAGCGCCGCGAAGAAATCGCGAGTCGTCTCTGCGATATAGTTGGAAAGCAGCAAGCCGAATCCGAAGTCGCTCTCGGCATCGAACGCATTTTTTCTTACGCCGCTTGGGCCGACAAATACAACGGTGCCATCCACAATCCACCGTTCCGCAATGTAGCTCTCGCCATGCACGAAACCATCGGCACCATCGGCATTCTCTGCCCGACGGAGGCTCCGCTGCTCGGTTTCCTCTCCGCGGTGATGCCCGCCATCGCCGTCGGCAACACCGTCATCGCCATCCCCAGCGAAATTTATCCGCCCATCACCGCCGACCTCTATCAAGTCTTCGAGACCAGCGATCTCCCCGCCGGCGCCGTAAATATCGTCACCGGCCGCCCCGCCGAACTTTTGAAAACGCTCGCCGAGCACGACAACGTCGACGCCCTCTGGTGCTTCGGCAACGAAGCCAGGTGCGCCACCGCAAAAGATCTTTCGACGGGAAATCTCAAGCAAGTCTTCACCAACGAAGGCCGCTCGATCGACTGGTTCAATCCCACCCAAGGCGAAGGCCGCTTCTTCCTGCAACGCGCCACGCAAATCAAAAACATCTGGGTTCCCTACGGCGAGTAAATTCTCTCCGAAACTTGCCGGCGTGTTATATGCTTGCGCTTCAAAACTGACAAGGAGTTTACGAACATGCCCTCTGCTTTCAGCCGTCGTGCTTTTTTTTGCGGAGCCGAAGCCGTTCTGCTGGCCTCGGTCCTGAACCGCGCTTACGCAAATGTTTCTCCCGAAGCGCTGGCCGGCGACGAAGATTTTTGGGGGCAGATTCGCAACGCCTACGTCCGCGACCCGCAAATCGTCAACCTGAATAACGGCGGCGTCGCTCCCGCGCCAACCTCCGTTCTCGAAGCGGAAATCGCCGCCATTCGCTACAGCAACCAGCTCCCCGCCTATCGCATGTGGCACGACCTCGAGCCCAAGATCGAAGACGTTCGCAAAAAACTTGGGCAGCTCTGGAACGCCGATCCCGAATGCATCGCCATCACGCGCAACGCCAGCGAATCTCTCCAGATCGCCCAGTTCGGCCTGGACCTGCAACCCGGCGACGAAGTCCTCACCACCAGCCAGGACTATCCGCGCATGATTACAACGTGGCAGCAGCGCGAACGCCGCGAAAAAATCGTTCTCAAGCAAGTGGATTTCAGCGTGCCCGTGAATAATCCCGCCGATCTCGTTCGCTTGATCGAACAAGGCATCACGCCGCGCACGCGCGTCATCCACGTTTCGCAAGTGGTTTTCCTGACCGGCCAGATTTTCCCCATCAAGGAAATTTGTTCGCTGGCGCGTTCGCGCGGCATCACCAGTATCGTGGATGGCGCGCACGGCTTTGCGCACGTGCCCTTCCAGTTCTCCGACATCGACTGCGATTTTTACGGCGCCAGCCTCCACAAGTGGCTCTCCGCGCCCATCGGCACCGGCGTGCTCTATGTTCGCAAGGACCGCATCGAAAATCACTGGGCGCTGATGGCCGCTCCGAAATCCATGGACGGCAATATCCGCAAGTACGAAGAAATCGGCACGCATCCCGCGGCCATGCACAACGCCATTCTCGAAGCGCTGGCCTTTCACGAGCAAATCGGGGACGAGCGGAAATTCGCGCGCCTCCGCTATTTGAAGCAGCGCTGGGCCGATCGCCTGGGCAAACTTCCCGGCGCGCAAGTTCTCGTCGAGCTGGATCCCAACCTGTCCGGCGCTTTCGGCACCATCCATTTCGCAACCATTGAGCCCGGAAAGCTGAGCGACGCGCTGCTCACCAAATACAACATTCTCGTCACGCCCATTTCCTTCGCCGCTTTCAACGGCATTCGCGTTAGTTCGAATGTGTACACCTCAACGGAGGAAATCGATCGCTTCTGCGATGCCGTTACGGCCATCGTGCAACGCGCCTAATCGCGGCTATCGCTGGGCGGTTCCGCAAGCAAGAAATCCACATTGCGGCGGATGTGGTACAGACTTTAGAAGGAACTGGAGGAAGTCTCCGTTGAGGCTGGCGCCGTCGCAGGAGGCGCATCCTTTATTAGTATCGGCCAGCGCGGAAACGCGAAATTCCCCGAGACGTCGTCGATTACGTTCACCTGGCAAATGTAGAATCCTGGTTTGAGCTTCTCCAACGGCAGATCGATTTGAAACACGACGGCTTTCCGGTTCGGGTCGGTGTCTTCCGTGGCCGCCACTTGTTTGGACTCGTAGACCTTTACGTTGCCTTGCAAAAATTCGATGCTCGTTAAAACGTGGATCGATTCGCGCGACTCTTTGGGTTTCTCGCCGCCCGCCGCTTTCCCAGCGGCCGGCTCGACCGCTACTTTGCCGCGCTCGGCGTCATAGACTTCGTACTGTAGATACAAATGCTGGTCGCGCGTGAAGACGTGCGTCACGTTAGGAACAAGCTGCGTCTGGTCCTGGATGAGCGGATCAACCGCGCGCTTCTTGCTGGTGTGCGTGACCGGAACGCGAAGGCTGCTGAGCACCACCGAACTCATCCGCAGCGGCGCTTTGCGCAAATCGGGAATGCGCACGTCCGTCTCGAACGATCCCATGCGCCCGGTCTGGTTCTCGCGCACAATGAATTTCAAGTGATAGCTTCCCGGCGCGAGCACGAATCCGGTGTTGTACTGCACGTTTTTCCGCCGCACTTGCTGCGAGCTATCGACTGCCAGCTTCACCGTGTCGCGAAGCTGACCGACGGGCACTTTCCCCGCGCCGCTCAGGCGCACTTCGCCGATGATATCGATCGTGGCGTTGTCCTTGTCCTTGGCTTGCACGAACGGAATCTGCGACCCCGGAATCACCAGAGACACGGCCAGATAATAGTGCGACTCATTCTCGCGGAAATACGCCGTGCCCGCGTAGAGCGGCACATCCGTCTCCGGCAGATCCGCGGCGAGATCGTCCTCGAGCTGCGCCTCGCGGTCGCCGTGGTTCAAGTGTTGGAAGTCTCTCCCGGCATAATATCCCGGCCGGAATTCGAGCTTCACGTCGGTGCGGTTCAAGGTCACGCGCAAGCGGCGGTAATGCCCATCTTTCAGCCGGTTCGTGCTCGTGAAACCAAGAACGTAGTACGCGGAAGTATCCTTCTGCACTTGCGAAAATACACCGCTGAAATCGTTGGTATCGAAGAACGCCTTGCCGCCCGTGTCTGCCGCCAGCGTCGAGAGCGTCTCCTGTGAAGCGGCATTGCTGTTGAGGTCGTTCAGCACAGCCGCGCCGTTGTACGCGGACTGGCCGTGCAGGCTGGCGGATTGCGCTTCTCCGCCCGGCGGAAATGCTTGCAGCCCGCGGACATCGACGGGATAAATGGAAACGTTGTTCTTCACCGCCGACGCCGTGGCCGCTCGCAGCGCGGACTGGTTGTCGGTCCCGGTCTGGCTGATGCCGTTGCTGAAATAGATTAGGGATTTTTTCTGCTGGATTTTTCCGAGCGCATCCATAGTGGATTGCAGAGCCAGGAGCTTCCAATCGGCGCTGAACGTGTTGTAATCCGTCTCGTCGGGCGTGAATGAGCCTCCGGTTTCCGCCGTGCCTTCCGCACTGCCCGTGTCGCCCATGGCAAATCCTTCGCCGGAGCCAGACGAGTACGATCCCAAAACGGCAAGTATCTTCGCTTTGTTGTCCGTGAAATCGAGATCGACGTTCATGCTCGTCGCCAGCGAAACCAGCGCGACAATATCGGCGGGGTGCATCTGCGCGTTGATGTATTTCTTGGCGGCGTCCACGCAGCGGTCGATCTGTTCCGGTTCCATCGCGGAAAAATCGAAGAATAGAACGATGACGCGGCGGTCCCGCGCGTTCATCACCGGTTCGACGCTCTTTTTCAGCACGCCGGCGGGCGCGGCGGGCTGTCCCGCTTCGCCCGTGATGGTTTTTTCGGCGGCGCCGGCCGTTTCGAGCTCGTCCACGTTTTCAAAATCGAATGTCGAAATCGTCTGCTTCTTCCCATCCTCGTAGAGCGTGAAATCTTCCTTTTTCAAGCCGCGAACGAGATTGCCTTTTTTATCGCGCACCACCACGTTGGCGAGAACCAATTCCGAAGTGACGCGAATGGGAGTCTCTGGCTTTTGCTCCTCTGGATTAGGAGCGGGCGGCTGCGGCTGGGCTTGTTGCGCAAACGAAGGAGCCGCGCCTTGCGCGAGAAATCCTGCAAGCAGGGCCGCCGCGATTTTTCTTCGTATCGCTACCATGGCATTCTCCATCAAAACCGGAACCTTGCCTGCACCGTCACGCGCCGCATGGTTCCCACGCCAGTCACTTCGCCGAAGGTGATCGAGTTCACGGTCGTGCCGAGCGAGCTGTAATTCACCATGTTGAAGACGTTGTTCGCCGTGATTCGCAGATCGAGCGAGCGGAATTCCTTGATCTCGATGGTCTTGTTCAGCGCCATGTCCACCGTTACCTGGCCAGGCCCCTCGAGAATGTTGCGGCCTGCGTCACCATAGGTCGTATCGCCTGCGTTTACGCAGGTTGCAGCGGGATTGTTGAGGGTCGTTTCCGGCTGGCAGAACGCTGCTGTGTTGAACCACTCGGTAGTGGTGGGATTGGCGATATACAAGAATTGGCCGGGAACAACGTTCGCGCGGAGAGATCCGCTGACGCCTCGCTCGATATCCAGCGTGCCTCCGAGCACGCGAATCGTATAAGGCAGGCCGCTGGCAACTGTAAAATCTCCGCTGTACTGCCAACCCGCAAGAATGTGGGAAATGAAGCCCTTCTGGAGGAATCGCCGGTTTTCGCCGAAGGGCAAATCATAGATCCAATTCCCCGTGAATTTCTGGCGCTGGTCGAAGCTCGAGAGACCTCGGTCTGCGGCGATGTCAAACGGATTTTGCGCCACGACCACACCTCCGCCGCCGATCGAGGAAGCGTCATCGATCGATTTCGAGTAGATATACGTGGCGCTCAGACCGAGACCTTTGGCCAGCCGCTTGCGGAAGCGAATCGAGCCTGCGTCAAAAACAGAATTTCCAGCGGAGGATTCATAGGTGAAGGGCTGCGACCCGCCGGGAATCAGAATCGCTCGCTCGGTATCGAGACGCGTGCCCTTTGAACCGTTGTAATCAACGTTCATCAGAATGCCGCCGGGGAGTTGGCGCTGTACATCCACGTTCCAGAGCTGCACGTAAGGGAGCCTGTAGTTTGGATCGATGGCAAAATTGTTTGTCACCGTTCCGGCCGCCAAAGTCGGAAAAGCATTGGCCAGATGGAGAAAATCCGAGGTAGTCGCCACGTTGGTGGCCGTTTCCGCGAACGGCGGCTGAAACGCAAAGTTCTGGATCACCGCGCCATACTGAGCAAGATTATAGTTAATGCCGTATCCGGTGCGCACAACCGTGTCTTTCAGCGGCTTCCAGGCCAGTCCCAAGCGCGGGGCGTAGTTGTTCCGGTCCGGCCGGATTAGCGACGCGGGAAAAACGCCGTTGTACGGCCCGGTCTGCCCCGGCTCGACCGGCACGGCCGCGGTGAAATCCGGCGCGACATCCAGATTGACGATCTGGTTGTTCGCCTCCGTGTAAGGTCCCTGGTATTCGTAACGGACGCCGAGTAGCAGCGTCAGATTGGCGCGAATCCGCCAGTCGTCCTGCGCGAAAAAGTCATAGGAGTTCGCGCGGAAATTATAGGCGGTGGCGCCATACTGCAAACTGCTTTGCTGCGGCAATCCAAGAAGAAAATCGGCGAAATCGAGGCCGGTTCCGGTCTGCGCCACGCCGTCGACATACAGCGCGGTTCCAAAACCCGTAAACGTAAACGTCCCCGCCGAGTTTCTCGCCGAACGGAAACTCTGCAAAATGCGGCGGTAGTCGCCACCGAAACGCCAGGTGTGTTTGCCGCGGCTCCAAATGACCGTGTCGGAAACGGTGTAGGTCTGATCGAGTTCGCGGCGCGGCGTTGGATCGCTTAAACCGGAGAAAGAATTGAAGTTTATGCCTGGGATGCCCCAATCAAACGGATTCGTGGAGACACCGCCGATTTGCGCCAGAGAAGCAACGTCCGTGACGCCGGAATACAAATTGGTCGTCGAAACGTGGTTGTGGTTGTAGTTGAAGCGCAGATTATTGGTTGCGCGTCCCTTGCCGTAAACCCAGCCCGCGCTGGCGTTCAAGCCTTGCGTTCCGGTTCCGCCGGCCAGCGAGGGAAAAGCGCCGACGATATCGGTTGTCGACCGCGTCCAGTTCATGCCTAGATTCAGGTTGTTTCGCGGCCCGCGCCGGCCTCCGCCGCCGCCGCGTCCGCCGCCGGATGAGCGAGCCCCCTGTGCGGGAACCGGTCCAAAGTTGTGGATGAGCCGCAAGTTGACGGAGTCCGAATTACTCTCCGTCGCTGTGACGTAATGATAGTTCTGCGAGGTTCCCGGCAAATTCGGCAGCGGGATGTAATTCAGGAGAGCTTGCGCCTGGGGCGTGATCAGAGTCGGATCCATCACGTTCAGTTGGCCGTTGTACTCGAACTGCTGCCCGGTCTGCGGATTATAAATCGGCGTCGTCAACGCGGAAAAATCGCCGCCTCGTTCCGCGGCGGTCGGCACCGTCGAAAAGGTGTCATACGGCGAGCTGCCGCGCGTGCCGCTCCAGCCGCCGAAGAAAAAAGTTTTTCCGCCGCTGTTGTAAATCTTCGGGATATTCAGCGGGCCACCCACATAGGAACCAAAATGCAGTTGGTTGTAATCGGGGCGAGCCACCGGAACGCCGCTCAGCGAATAGGATCTGGCGTCGAGCGCCGAGGTGTCGTCATAGAAATAGATGTTGCCATGCGGTTCATTTACATTGAAGCCGCGGCCGAGCCGCCCAAACGCAATCGGTCCGCCGCCACCCCTTCCGCCGCCGCCGAATCCGCCGCCACCGCCTCCTCCTCCAAAACCACCCATTCCCGTTTCCTGCGCGCGCTGGCGGAATTCCTGAATCCGTTCCTGCAGTGCATCTTCGTCGCCCGCTCCGAAATCCTGAGTGCGTCCTTCGACGCCGCTGATGCTTACGGATTCGGTCGGCCCTTCCGCACCGGCGCCGTTCAGAGGGAGAGCGGCAAGATCACTCGCGGAGGGATTTTGGCTCGCACCAGTGGCCGCGCCGGTTTCTCCACCCTCGAGGGCCTGCTCCGTCGACTCCATGGTTAGACTTTGAAATCCGCGTCCACCGGCGGCTGCGGCTGTTCTTTGATTGGTTTCCTGCTGGCGCGACGCGAGGATCAGTTCAAAGTCCGCTTTGCCGGATGGAGTCTGCGGATTCAACACGACCTCTTGCGTTTGTTCCGCGAATCCCATGAACTCAGTCCGCACGACATATCTTCCCCGGGGCAGCCCGGCGAAAAGAAAGCTTCCGTCGGAAACCGTCGCCGCCGTGAATTTCTTTCCTGTCAGAGTATTGGCGGCGGTCAGCGTCACGCCGGGCAGCGGTGTCTTGCCGCTGTGCACGGTCCCGGAGATCCGGTAAGTAGGACTCTGCGCCGGCTGCTGATTCGATTGCGCGAGCAGCGATACAGCGGCAGTCCCCCACAGTCCCGGAAACAGAGCCAGAAACAGTAGAGTCCGAAAAAACGATTTCAATGGGGCGGCTCCGGCGGTTGTTGCTGGGGATTATTCTGGTTGGGCGGATTGGCTCCGGATTGCCGTTCCGTTCTCATTTCCTGCATGCGCTTCCATTGTTCCGGACTAATCACGTCCACGGATTTCGGTTGAAAGACGCTGTTGGCCGTTGCGCCACGCACAAACACGTGATCGCCAACTTGGATGTCCGCCAAGGTAATGCCTTGGCGATCCTTGCGGAGCGAAGTCTCTTCATTCAGCTCGATGGTTTGCGTCACGTTGTCCGTCCGCAAAATGGTGAGTTTGGGAGCATCCACGGCTTTCACTTCGCCCAAAACATAATCCTGGCCAAGCACTCCCATGGAGCGCATCCCGCCTTGACCACCGCCTCGGCCGCCTTCCGCGCCGCCACCTTGGCCCTGGCCTCGGCCCCCGAAGCCACCGGCAGGCCGCTCGCCAATCATGTCTGCGTTCCAGGTATGGTCGGGGTTTTCCTCGCCGCGAACGAATATGGTGTCGCCCACTTTGAAATCCGTGAGCGCGGCGTCTTGACGGTCTTTCCGGAAACGCGTGTTCGCGCTGATTTTGACGGTAACTACGCTGCCGTCGTCTCGAGTGATTTCGAGGGACTGATCATGCACGGCCGTCAATTTACCGAAGACGCCGATGCGCCGCATGCCGCCGCGCCCTGGACCTTGCCCCGGCTCCGCACCCTGCGCGGTACCTGGATTTTGCGCGGGCGGCGCGTCCTGCGGCGTTCTGGGGCCCGCGGTTGCCGGCGAACCGGCGAGCAATAGGCTCACGAACGAAAGACTCAGAAAGTTTGTGATTGCATTCATTTCAGCCTTCCTCTTCCCCCACCTCAATAGAACCAATCTACGCCCTTGCCACTTATAAAATCTTATTTCCCGGGCGGCGGTCTTTCAGTTTAGACGGTGGTATCGGCTCCAAGAGTTTCTCTAAATCAGCTATAACCCAGAATCGATTACCCGTTGCATATCCTCTGGCGTGCCAACGATTCCATTCCCGCGGTTGCGCGCCACTGTTCTATAAATACGAGCTTTAGCGGCGTTTATTACACAGGAAGCACACAGACGCACTTCGCTGTTTCACTAAATTCCCGTTTCTTCGAGACTTAGTTCCCGGATGGCAAGGATTCGGGGCGATGGCCAAATTCAAGGGGAGCTGGGCACTACAAGGCGGCAACCGCCGTGGGCTAGCCATTGCAGCGGGGAAACCACGCCCTGGGCGACCCGGCCTTCTACGCCAATACCTCGCCGGTCGCCACCGCAAGGTTGCCGACAGCTCAGGCACCGATTCAGCATGGGAGAAACGATCGGGGGCGCCAGCGCCGAATTTGGTTTCTTCTGCCACTTTTCTTTTCGCGCGCTATAATCCCGGTATTGCGGGTGTGGGCGGAGAGAGGCCTCCGGCCGCCAAGCGGCGGAGGCGTTAGAGGATCGAGGAACTCTGAGGAGCCCGTATGAGCACATTGGCAACAGTAGAGGCCAGGAACACCAGGAGAATCAGGACTATTGGGCGGCGGTCTTTTCTTCGCGTGAGCGCCATCGCGGGGGGCGGCTTGCTCGTTGCGGCGTACCTGGAGCCTCTCAAGGGCGCTTTTGCGAAAGCGCCGCAGGGGCCGGCAGCACCAAATCTCAATCCGACCGCGTTTATTCGCATTTCGCCGGAAGGAATTGCAACGATTCTCGCCAAGAATCCGGAAGAAGGACAAAACATCAAGACGATGCTGCCGATGCTGATCGCCGAGGAGCTGGACGTCGACTGGAAGGACGTGCGCATCGAGCAGGCCGATGTGGATTTCGCGAAATATGGATTGCAAGTGGCGGGCGGCAGCACTTCGACGCCGAACAACTGGATTCCGATGCGGCAAGTGGGCGCGGCAGGGCGGCAGTTGTTCGTGACGGCGGCGGCGCAAACTTGGTCCGTGCCGGAATCGGAGTGCACCACCGCTTTGGGCCGAGTGCATCATGCCGGGACAAAGCGTTCGCTCAGTTATGGAGAACTCGCGAGCAAGGCAGCGGAATTGACGCCACCGGCGCTCGACAGTGTAAAGCTGAAGGACCCGAAAGATTTCAAAATTATCGGGAGATCCATTCCGGGAGTGGACAATCCATCGATTGTTCGCGGAAAGCGGCTCTACGGGATCGATTTCCGGCTGCCTGGCATGTTGTGGGCGACGTTTGCCAAGTGTCCGGTGTTTGCCGGGAAAGTCGTGAGCGCGAATCTGGATACGATTAAAGCCATTCCTGGAGTTCGGCACGCGTTCGTGGTGGAAGGCGGAACGGAATTGACGGGACTTCTGCCTGGCGTGGCGATTGTCGCGGATACGTGGTGGATCGCGCATACGGCACGCGCGAAGCTCGAAGTGAAATGGGACGAAGGAGCGACGGCAAGCCAAAGCAGCGAAGGGTTCGCACGCGCCGCCGACGAACTGTCCAAACAGAAACCTGGGTTCAACTTGCGCACGGACGGCGATCCGGCGGCCGACCTGACGTCCGCCTCCAAGTCGGTGGAGAGCGCCTACTTCTATCCATTCCTTTCGCACGCGCCACTGGAACCGCAAAACTGCACGGGGCTCTTCAAAGACGGCAAATTGGAATTGTGGGTACCGAGCCAGACGCCGCAGCGCGGGCTGGCGCAGACCGCGAAGACACTGGGAATCGCGGAAAGCGATATCACGATCCACCTCCCGCGGATCGGTGGAGGCTTCGGACGGCGGCTTACGAACGACTACATGATTGAAGGCGCATGGATCGCGAAGGAGCTTGCCGGAACGCCCGTCAAGCTGCTGTGGTCGCGCGAAGAGGACATGCATCACGATTTCTACCGCCCCGCGGGATTCCATTACCTGAAGGGAGGAGTGGACGCTTCCGGCAAGCTGTTAGCTTGGCGGAATCATTTCGTGAGCTTTGGAGAAGGAGAGCGATTCGCTTCGGCGGCGGGAATTTCTCCCGATGAATTCCCTGCCCGCTACATCCCGAATTTTGCGATGGATGTTTCGCTGATCGCGATGGGCATCCCAACGGGCGCGATGCGGGCTCCCGGAAGCAATGGGATTGCTTTCGTGATGCAATCGTTTATCGACGAACTTGCGCACGCGGCGGGTAAGGATCCAGTGCAGTTCAGGCTGGCTTTGCTGAACACTCCGCCGATGGACCCGGCGCCTGCACGGGAGGGAGGCCGGCCGACTCCGCCCGCGTTTCTATTCAACGCTGAAAGGATGCGCGGCGTGCTTGAACTGGTCGCGGAGAAGTCCGAATGGGGCAAGCGCAAGCTGCCGAAGGATACCGCGATGGGCGTGGCGTTTCACTTCAGCCATCGCGGCTACTTCGCGGAAGTGGCGGAGGTTCGCGTCTCAGCGGGAAAGAAGATCAAAATCAACAAGATTTGGGTTGCCGGCGATATCGGGAGTCACGTTATCAATCCCGTTGCCGCGCTGAATGAAGCGCAGGGCGCTGTGATCGAAGGCCTAACTCACCTTATGAATTGGGAAATCACGATCGAAGGCGGGCACGCGGTGCAGAGCAACTTTAACGTTTATGAGCCCACGCGTATGAATCAAACGCCGCCGGAAATCGAAGTACATTTCCTGACGACGGATAATTCGCCGACGGGGCTTGGGGAGCCGGCCCTACCGCCGGTTTTGCCTGCGGTCTGCAACGCCATTTTCGCGGTGACCGGGGAGCGCGTCCGGTCGCTTCCGCTTGCAAAGCACGGTTACAGTTGGGCGTAACGGAAAGTTAGCGGCCAGGAACAGGCCAGGAGATTTCCGCAAATAGGCGGTCAAGTGTTGTGCTGCAACTGGGCCACGAGATTTTGGACGCTCCTGGCTAGCTCGGCCACTTCGCCGCGACCTTCGATTTCGATCTCGATGGCGCCATCTTCGTGGGCAGCGTGGTCGACGGCTTCCCGCAAACTGACGAGCGGCTTGACGACCTGGCGGGGCAAAGTGAAGCTCACCCAAATACTAAAAAGAAGGGTGATCGCGGACACGATACTAAGAGCGTATTCGGCATGAATGAGGAGTAGCCGGGCCTCCCTATGGTCGGACTGCACGCGCGTCCAGTTCTCTGTTTCCAGCTCGGAGAGGAGGCCGAGGACTTCCTGGCTGGAACTTTGCAAGTCGGTGGTCACTTTCGCGAGGGCGGGATTGCCGGCCTGAACCGTTTCGCTAATCTGGGCGTCGAACGAGCCGACGCGGCTGCGCAATTCGTCAATGAGCTGGGCGCGGCGTTTGAGGCGGGCGCCGCGAATCAGATCATCGAGATCCTTTTCATAAGCGCGCACCACGGTGCGAATGCGATCGGCATCTGCCTGGCCGGGCTGAGACATGACGACGACGGCGGCGCCGAATCTTTGTTCGTAGAGATTTAGGGAATCCAGGACCTTCTGAGTGGCCTGCGAGTCCTCGGGCTCGAGATCCTGAATTTCGCTGACGATGGACTTGGTTTTGTTGAGGGAATCGCGATTTGCCACGAGATAGCTTTGATCGTGAAGCAAGAGATAGTTTCTTTCAGAGCGGCGGGCTTCCAGCATTTCAATCGAGGCGCGCTGCGCGAGAGTCGCGGCCGGCGCGTCCACGTTCACGATGCGGTCCACGATCCAGCCCATTTCGAAGAGGTAATAGACGGCCAGGAAAACGACCGGGACCAGGATCAGGCGCGCGACGGCCAAACTGTACGCCACTCTCTTCCGCAGCGAATTGCCCGGCGCGAGGATCTTGAAGGTTCTCCGGATTCCGAGTCTCATAAGAAGGCTCCCGCCAAAGAGGCTCACCTCTGGCGGCCCGATTGTATGCCAGCATGCCCCCGCGACGCGCACCTTTTGAAGTCCGGGCTGGACTTGGAGCGGGGGCGCTGTGCGGCCGCAGAATCGGACCACCGCGATTCTCAGGATTGCATTCTACGGGTGCGCGAAGTAGCATTTTGGGTAACGTGGCCGGGCAAGAGTCCGGCGACGAGGGAAACCACATGAAAGACGCTACACGGGGATCCCTGGTTCTCGTAATATTCTGCTTCGTCGCTTGCACAGCATTTTCTCAAACCCCTACCGTCGTTTCGCCTCCAACAGCAGTTTCATCAACGCCGAATATTACGTGCAGGGCCACTCTCGGGCCTATTAGCGGAAGCGCCCTGGCCGGGCCGCCGGCGCCGTACTCCGCGGTGCGAGAGTTTTCGAGCGTACAAACGCTTTCCGACGGGACACACATCACGCACAAACCAACGACCGAGAAGATCTACCGCGATTCGGAGGGCAGAGAGCGCACCGAGCGGCCGTTCTGCGGCGGACCGACCGGTGATCCAGGCGCGATGGTCATTACGATTCGCGATCCAGTATCCGGCTATGGATATATCCTCGATTCGGAAAACCAGATTGCGCACCGGTACGAGATGCAGGTGCGGAAGGCAGTTCATACTGCGGCGGCACCGCGGGTGGCCGCACAGACTGCTCTCGCTGCGAACAGAGCGCTTGTGCCCAAGACAAACGCCAATCGGCCTACCTCCGTGAAGGAAGACTTGGGCGGGCAAACGATGGAGGGCGTTTACGTCGAGGGCTGGCGAACGACGGATACGATCCCGACGGGCGCCGAAGACAATGATCAGCCGTTCACAGTTGTGCATGAGGACTGGCTTTCGCCGGACCTAAACGTGTTCGTTCTGACGAAAACCTCCGATCCCCGAATTGGGGATATGACGAACCGGCTGACGCAGATCGACCGTTCGGAACCGAGCCTTTCCTTGTTTTCGCCTCCGTCCAAATACAAGATCGTCGACGAAACCGCGCCCATCACCTTAACTTACACGCGGCACTGAAATCGCAGTGGCCCGGCAAACACCCTGGGACGCTTCGTCAGGGCGAGATGGCGACGTAGTCGGGATATTGCGGGGTCCACTGGCAGGCGAGGATTCGCGAACGCAATGAAGAGGCGGAATCGGATGACGGAGCGATGCCCGAACGCTCGGCCTGCTGGGCGACGGCAAGCGCAATTTCGACCGCGAGGCTGCGAAGGTCCGTAAGAGCGGGAAGAAGTGGCGCGGAAGGATTTCTCAGTGCGGGAGAATGCTCGGCCAGCGTGCGGGCGGCGGCGAGCATCATCTGGTCCGTGATGCGCTTGACGCCAGGGGAGCCGGAAGCGGGACGTGCGGCGACAACGGCTAGCCCGATGGCGGGGAAAATGTAGACGTTATTGCACTGCGAAACGGGGATGCTGCGGCCGTTGAAATCTACAGGCGGAAACGGAGAGCCGGTGGCGATGAGCGCGCGGCCTTCCGTCCAGCGATATAAATCGGCGGGATGAGCTTCAGAACGGTCGGTTGGATTCGAAAGCGGAAAAATGATGGGGCGCGCAATTTTGCCAGCCATTTCTCGAACGATAGGCTCCGTGAATGCCGAGCCTATCGTTGAGAGACCGATAAGGATAGTCGCTCGAACGTTGTGGATGACATCCGCGAGGCCGAAGTTGCCCTCCCCGGCGCGCGGCCAGGAAGAAACACGGTTTACTGGCTGCGCATAGACGCGCTGTTCCGGCGACAAATCCGTGCGACCAGAATGAAGCAGGCCGTGAAGGTCCACCATCCAGAAGCGGCTGCGGGCTTCTTCCTCCGAAAGACCATCCGAAACGAGTGCAGCCCGCAAGTAATCGGCGACGCCCGTGCTGGCGGAGCCCGCGCCGAGAAAAACGATCTGCTGCTCGCGGAGCGGTGATCCGGAGACGCGAATGGCAGCGAGTATGGCCCCAAGAGCGACAGCAGCGGTGCCCTGAATATCGTCGTTGAAAGTCAGCATCTGATGGCGATAGCGATTGAGAATGGGGCGCGCGTGGACGCCGGAGAAATCCTCCCATTGCAAAAGTGTGGCCGGAAGAACCTGCTTGACGGCGGAGACGAAGTCATCGATGAAGTCGTCGTACTCGGCGCCAGTGATGCGCGCGTGCCTCCAGCCGAGATATTCCGGATCGCGCAGGCGCTCCTCGTTGTTGGTGCCCACATCGAGCACGATAGGAAGCGTGCGCGCGGGATGAATTCCACCAATCAAGCTGTAAAGAGAAAGTTTGCCGATGGGGATGCCGAGACCGCCGACGCCTTGATCGCCGATGCCGAGAACGCGCTCGCCATCCGTGACGACGATGACATCGACTTCAGGATTGGGATGGTTGCGCAGAAGAGCGGGAATGCGATCGCGGAGGGGATAGGAAATGAAGAGGCCGCGCGGACGGCGGTAAATGTGGCTGAACTCCTGGCAGCCGAGAGCTACGACGGGAGTGTAGACGATGGGAAGCATCTCCTCGATGTGGTCGAGGAGCAAGCGGTAGAAAAGCACTTCGTTGGTGTCTTGGAGCTGGCGGAGATAGATGTGCCGCTCAAGGTCGTTGGACTTGAGCGAGAAGGCTTGATGGGCGCGGAGACACTGGTCGTTAAGGGACTCGACCACGGGAGGAAGAAGGCCGTGAAGGCCGAAAAGTTCCCGCTCGGCCTCGGTAAAAGCCGTGCCTTTATTGAGCGGAGGATTATTGAGCAGGTCCATGCCGCGAAGGCGAACGGTGCGGGCGGCGCTATGCTGAGCGATATCGAGCGGTGGCATTACCGGAAAATTGTATCACTCAGACAGGAAGACGAGGCCTGCAGGACCGCACGAAGATTATTGCAATGGTTTCGCAGGGTTCTGAAGTTCTTGTGCGCGTGCGATGAGCTTCTTGAGCTTGCCCTCGATCGAAGCGTCGCCGATGTGCTGGTCCTGGAGGACGCCATCGGCGTCGATCGTAAAGGTCTGCGGAATGGCTTTTACGTCAAAAAGGTTTGCGATAGGACCAGTGAAGCCGCCATCGCGATAATGTAGCCAGGTCATGTTATTTTTGGCGATGAAATCCTTCCACTTCTGATCGTCGCTATCGAGGCTGACGCTGAGCACGACGAACGGTTGGCCCTGGAATTTTTTCACGATTTCCTTCATGTGAGGCAGCGCCTCCCGGCAAGGGCCGCACCAGGTCGCCCAAAAATCGATCAACACGACTTTTCCTGTCAAATCATCGAGAGAAAGATGCTGGCCGTCAAGCGTCGTGACCGCAAACGCAGGCGCCATCCGTGCGCGGGCCAGTTCCGGTTCGCTGATGAAGCGGAGCGCCCGCTGGCGTTCCGTATCTCCGGCGGGCTTCAACTTCGCACATTTTTCGAACTGGGCCTTGGCAGCTTCATCTTGTTTCAGTTGGGCGAGCGCTTTGCCGTCAGCAAAAAGCGCGTCTGGGAAATTGGCCGCGGCTGCGAGGGCTTTGGAGAATTCGTCGTGGGCCTGCGTGAAGAGCTCAGCCTTGTGCTTGTCCGAACCTTCGTTGAGAAAGACCAAACCTAACTCGAAGTGGGCGATGGCGATGTTCCTGGGTCCTTGCGCCTCAGCCACCAACTCGCCGGCCGCCGCTTGCGCGGTTTTCCATTCGCGAAGTTCAAGACCGTAGTTGACCATTTTTCTTTGACAGGCGAGGCAATGACCGTCGTCTTGTTTGTCGGCCTTTTTGAAGCTGTCCAGAGCGAGATCGTTCATGTGTTTGTGTTCGTATTCGAGAGCATGTTGGTAGGTCTTCCGGGCCTTCTCGTTGGCAGGGCCGTCCGGCTGAGTTTGTGCAATGGAGGGAGCGGCGAAGACAAGGAGCAGTAGCAGGATTCGAAGAGAGCGCACGGCAACCCCCTGCGTTCGAGAGTCAGTATCGAGTCAGTATCGTGAAAATATCACAAGTGAGGGGATTTGCGCGAGGGGGTGAGCGCACGGAACTATGTTGCTCTCCTGACGTATCCTAATTGCGGAGCGTCTAAATAATCTGCAAGCGTCTGAAAAACGGGATGAGTGGCGGTGGAGAGGTTCAGTGTCCGGTCGTGGGACACGGATTCCCATATTCGGCCAGAGCAACCGGAGAAGCATGAGGGCCGCGCCCTGTAAACTGTTGACAAAGATGGGGTTTGAGCGAATTCTCTTGGGCAAGGGATTTGCGCCTAGTAGAGGCTATAACCACCATGGACATCCAAAGACCATCCAACGCAAGAGCCAAGAAAATAAGGCGAATTATCTACGCCACGATTGCCGTCATCCTGCTCGGCGGCGTGACGTATGGCCTATCCAAGCTGCAACCCGCGGCGCCGTCCGTGGACGCTGGGACCATCTACTCCGACGTTGTAAAAAGAGGGCCGATGGTGATCGAGGTGCGTGGCCTGGGGACTCTGGTGCCTGTCGACATCCGATGGATTGCGGCGCAGACGGAATCGCGGGTGGACCGGTTTGTGCTGCGGCCGGGCGCAGCAGTCAAGCCCGATTCCATCATCATGGAACTGAGCGACCCCACTTTGCAGCAGACGACGCTCGATGCGGAATACCAGCTCAAGGGCTCGGAAGCGGACTACGCAAACCTCAAGGTGCAGGTGGAAAGCGATCTAATGAACCAGAAGGCGAACGAAGCCTCGGTGCGCAGTGACTATGAACAGGCCAAGATTCAGCACGATAACGATCAAAAGCTCTGGAAGGAAGGCTTGGGTTCGCAACTCACCGAGAATCTGTCGAGGGTGAAAGAAGAGCAGCTCGCGATTCGCGTCCAGCTCGAAAGCGACCGGACGAAAATCGCCACGGATTCCGCGAACGCCAAGCTGGCCGCGCAACAAGCAAAAATCGATCAGATGAAAGCTCTGTACGGGCTGAAAAAAAGCCAACTGGATGCGCTGCATGTGCGCGCTGGCATTGACGGAGTGCTGCAGCTGGAGCCGGTGGAGATCGGCCAGAATGTGACCCCGGGAACAAATCTGGCCCGCGTAGCCGATCCCAAGAAACTCAAAGCGGAAATAAAAATCGCGGAAACGCAAGCCCATGTAGTGATGATCGGGCAAACGGCTTCCATTGATACGCGCAACGGCATTGCAGCAGGACATGTATCGCGCATCGATCCTTCCGTGACCAATGGCACGGTCACGGTGGATGTGAGCATGGATGAACCGTTTCCGCCCGGATCGGGAGCCAGGCCGGATTTGAGCGTGGACGGTACGATTACGATCGAGAACCTGAAGGATGTGTTGTACGTCGGCAGGCCGGTACACGGCCAGTCCGACAGCACGATTGGCCTCTTCAAAATCACGGACGACGGGTCGGCGGCGGTTCGGGTGAACGTGAAGCTTGGGCGGAGTTCGGTGAACACGATCGAGATTCTTGGCGGATTGAACCTGGGGGACAAGGTGATTCTGTCCGACATGTCGGCCTGGGACAATTTCGACCGCATCCGGCTGAAATAAGCGAAAGCGGGCGGCGGGCGGCGCGCAAACAAATTAGCGAATTGATTTTCCTACTACGGTAGAAGTCGTGTTTTTCTTGCGGAGGACCCAGTGCATACTCTCTGGCAAGACATTCGCTTCGGCTTGCGGATGCTGGCGAAGAATCCCGGCTTCACGGTGATTGCCATTGCCACGCTAGCCCTTGGTATTGGCGCGAATACAGCCATTTTCAGTTTGGTCAATGCGGTTATGCTGGAGTCCTTGCCGGTGCGGCAGCCCGAGCAACTATTTGTGCCGCGCTGGTCTTCCCATACCCGGCCAGAGAACACGGGAACAAGCAGTTTTGGGGATTGCCGCGGCCAGGGGAGACCGGGACCAGAGTCCAGTAGTTGTTCATTTTCCTATCCCTTGTACAAAGAAATTCGCGCCAAGAAGGATCTCTTTTCCAATGTCGCGGCCTTTGCAGGGCCGGCACAGTTGGATCTGAGTGGAAACGGCCCAGCCACCATGGCCCAAGGAGAACTCGTTTCCGGAGATTACTTCCAAACGCTGGGAGTGCGCGCCGTGTTGGGGCGAACGCTTGAGCCGGCTGACGAGCAGAGTGGCGCCGCGCCGGTCGTGGTGCTCAATTACGGTTATTGGCAAAGCGCATTCGGCGGCGCAATTGGAGCCATCGGCAAAACGATTCGGTTGAATGACATTGAGTTCACCATAGTCGGCGTCACTGACCCGAACTTTACAAGACTGACTCCGGGACGCTCGCTGGACATGTGGCTGCCCCTAAACGAACTTGTCCCGCTCGGCCTACATTGGGGCGGCGGATCCGTGGACGCCCGAAATTGGTGGCTCACCCTCGTCGGACGGCTTAAACCGGGAGTGCAAGCCGCCCAGGCTCAAGCGGCGATGAGCTTGTTGTTCCGCAACGAAACATTGCACGGCGAGAAGCCTGCATTCAAAGAGGCCGACAATCCGAAAATTACCCTTTTGCCCGCCCAAAATGCACTGACCGGAATTCGCGCCAACTTCGGTGAGGCGCTGTATTTGTTGATGGCGGCCGTGAGCATCGTGCTCTTGATTGCATGCGCGAATGTGGCGGGATTGATGCTGGCACGTGCAAGGTCGCGGGAAAAAGAGATCGCGGTGCGACTGGCGCTGGGAGCTGGCCGCGGGCGGGTGATTCAACAACTTTTAACCGAAAGCGTTCTTCTCTCGGTCGCAGGGGCTGCTTTGGGCGTGCTTCTCGCTGTCTGGGGGGCAACCGGGCTGGCGGGCTTTATTGCATCGAGTTGGTATCATCCGCTTGATATCGACCTGCGGCCCGATGCGACAGTTCTTTTGTTCACGATTTCGGTTGCGCTGCTGACGGGAATTGCGTTTGGACTCGCGCCCGCCTTTCGCGGAACGCGTATTGACGTCGCGCCAACGCTCAAAGAAACATCCGGAAGTTTGTCGGCCGCAACGCGTACGGGCGGCCGGCGCTTTGGATTGGGCAGCTCGCTGGTGGTTGCACAGGTGGCGCTCTCCATGGTGGTGCTGATCGGAGCAGGCCTTTTGCTGCGAACGCTGGAGAAGTTGAAGAGCATCAATCCAGGCTTTGACACGCGGAACATTTTGCTTTTTTCGGTGGACCCCACACTGGCGGGCTACAAGGATTACAACATCCAAAACGTATACGACGAACTGGAGCGCCGACTCTCGGCTCTGCCGGGCGTGGTCTCGGCGAGCTATTCCTCGGACGCGCTTCTGGACGGAGGGTTGTGGACGGAAGGCGTCCATATAGAAGGGCAAAGCGGCAAGAGCACGGTGGATGTGCAGATGCTGGCCGTTGGGCCGGATTTTTTCGAGACGATGCGTATCCCGCTGGTGAAGGGCCGCACGTTTCGTGCACCGGACCTGCGCTCGACGCAGCCAGTCGCCCTGGTGAATCGGGCGTTCGTGCACAAGTATTTGGAACCAAAAGACGCAATCGGCCTGCATTTTGGCGAGACCGATCCCGGAAATCCGCAGTATGAAATTGTCGGCGTGGTGGGGGATACAAAATATGACCAGCTGCGGAGCGCGGACGCACCGACGGCCTACGTTCCTCTCAAAAATGGCGAGGTCACCTTCGCTTTGCGTTCAGCCATTGCTCCGACAGCTTTGATCCCGGAGGTCAGGCACATCGTGAACCAAGTGGACGAAAATTTGCCCGTATTCGGCGTGCGCACGCAATCGCAGACGATCGATCGATTGCTATTTGGCGAGCGGTTGCTTGCGCGGCTATCTTCCCTTTTCGGATTGCTCGGGATGCTGTTGGCGTGCATCGGGTTATATGGCTTGCTGTCGTATGAGGTGGCGCGGCGGACGCGAGAGATTGGGATTCGCGCCGCGCTGGGGGCGCAACGGCGTGATGTGCTCGGCATGGTCGTAAAGCAGGGTCTAGTGCTGGTGGTTATCGGATCGGCTGCGGGGATTATCGCCTCGCTCGCGGCGACGCGCTTCCTCGAAAGTCTGCTCTTTGGCGTTCGGGCGACCGATCCGTGGACCTTCGCTGCAGTCTGCGGATTGCTGGTGGGTGTGGGAGTGCTGGCTTGCTTCATCCCGGCGCGCCGGGCGACGCAGGTCGATCCCATGGTGGCGCTGAGATATGAGTAGGCCTGCATTCAGAAAGAATTGGGGGAACCATTGGGGAAGGCCTTGCGTATTCCTTGTTACGAAGGATTGAGTCCATTGCGCCTGACCTATCGCCGCTCTGTACGTCAAATAGTCGGAGGGTTGCAGGTTGCCGAATTTCAGTGTCTAGTGGGGCACGGGAAGCTGCTGTTTCCCTTGCTGCCATCGGGGTACCGGTACTTGACTTCGGGGACGCCTGGAATGGATCGAAAGTCGTTTGAAGGGTTCAAGACTGGTTTCCGTGCACGAACAAGCTTCAGGGTGAACGGTTAATGAACAACCTGTGGAAAGACATCCGGTTCGGATTCCGCATGCTGGCGAAGAGCCCCGGCTTCACGGCCATTGCCGTGATTACGCTGGCACTGGGGATCGGCGCGAATACGGCCATCTTTTCCTTGATGAACCAGGTTTTGCTGCGGCAACTCCCCGTGAAGGATCCCAACGAATTGGTGATTCTGAGGGCCCCGGGGCCGGTGACGGGGCATGTCGACGACGACGGGGACGCGGCGGAGTCGTTTTCCTACCCGATGTACAAGGGACTGCGCGACAACAACTCGGTCTTTTCCGGAATTTTTGGAGTGTACAGGTTTCCCGCGAGCGTAGCGAGCCGCGGAGAAACGGACCGCGCATCGGGAGAGCTGGTCACCGGGAATTACTTCGATGTGCTCGGGGTGCAGCCCTCGATCGGGCGCGTCTTCAGCCAGGACGACGACCGCGTGCCGGGAGCACAACCGGTCGTGGTGCTCAGCCATTCTTATTGGGAGCGGCACTTCGGAAGCGACCCCAGCGTTCTGAACAAAATCCTGCTGATCAATAACGTCGAGATGACCGTCGTAGGCGTTTCGCAAGCGGGATTTTCCGGCGTGCAGGTTGGCCGGACGCCCGATGTGTTCGTTCCGATGATGATGACGCGCCAAATGGTTCCGACCGGCATGGAGACGCTTGAGGAATGGAACGATTATTGGATGAACGTCCTGGCGCGGCGAAAGCCGGGAATTTCGCTCGAGCAGGCGCAAGCGGGAATCAACGCGGCGTACGGGCCGCTCCTCGCGGAGCAACTCCCACAGATCAAATCGGGGTGGAACCAGGACAAGCAGCAGCAATTTTTGAACAAGAAGATACTTCTGTCATCGGGCGCGCGCGGGCGAACGATCATCCAGCGCGATGCAGGCACGCCGCTCATCGCGCTTTTCGTTATGGTGTCATTGGTCCTGTTAATCGCCTGCCTAAATGTCGCGAATCTGCTGATGGCGCGCGGAGCCTCCCGGCAGCGTGAGTTCGCCATACGCACGGCTATGGGAGCAAGCCGGGGCCGCATGATCCGGCAACTGTTGGCGGAGAGCCTGTTGTGCGCTTTGGGCGGTGGAGCGCTTGGCATCGTGCTCGGCACGTGGCTGATGAGAATTCTGACTCCCATGGTAGCTTCCAACGCAGGAATTCACGGCCTGACGCAAAACCTCGACGTTACTGTTCTGGCTTTTGCCATCGGGGCAACGGTGCTCTCCGGTATTTTCTTCGGTTTACTCCCGGCTTGGCGTGTGACGCGCTTGGGTGTTTCGGACGTAATCAAAGATCAGGGTTCGACCTCCTCGGCGAGCTTGACGCACGTGAGTTTTCGCAAAGCGCTTGTCGCGGGGCAAGTCGCGTTCACGATTCTGCTGCTGGCTGGCGCGGGACTCTTCATGCGTTCCCTCTGGAATCTCCAGAACCAGAACCTGGGAATGAAAACGAGCCATCTCATCACGTTTTCGATTCAACCGGACCTCACTGGCTACGACACCCCGCGGTCGATTGCGCTCTTCGATCAACTGCGCGCGCGGCTGGCTGCTGTGCCGGGCGTCATTTCGGCTGGCACGTCGGAAGTCCCGATACTTACAGGCGACAACGAAGGCCGAAATATCAACGCGGAGGGAGAGCCGGAACTCTCCGAGGAATTGCAGGATGTGAACTATGACCAGGTGAGCCCCGGCTATTTTTCAACGATGGGGATTCCCTTGCTCTCCGGCCGCGAGTTCACGGAGGCAGATGGAACCTCAGCTCCCAAAGTGGCCATCGCCAGTGAAGCCATGGTCAAGCGGTTTTTCCCCGGACGGAATCCTCTCGGCCTCCACTTTGCGTTTGGCGGGAAGAGCCATAAACCAGACATCGAGATCGTGGGAGTGGTGAAAGACGTCAAACAGGACCACGTCAGCAGCGCCATTTTGCCCTACGTCTATATTCCCTATGCACAAACGACCAAACTAAGCGGTATGACTTTCTATGTCCGATCGACGCAGGACCCGGCCCAGTTGGGAACGGCGCTGCAAAGCGTCGTAAGGCAGAGGGACCCGAACCTCCCGGTATACGATTTGAAGACGATGGATCGCGTGGTGGACGAAGATCTGTTCTCGGCACGGATTGTTGCCGTGCTCTCGGCTGCTTTTGCCGTGCTTGCTGCGCTTCTCGCGTCGCTGGGCATTTACGGAGTGCTTGCGTATGTGGTCGTGCAGCGCACCCGCGAAATCGGGATACGCATGGCGTTGGGCGCGGTCGCCGGCCACGTGCGTCTGCTGATTCTGCGCGAAGTGGGAACGATGGTGCTGCTTGGCGTGGCCGTGGGCTTGCCCACGGCGTACGGCTTGGCCAGGCTCAGTGAATCGTTGTTATACGGCGTGCGCGCGGGCGATCCGGCGGTGTACGCGTCCGGCCTGGCCCTGATCGCGCTGATCGCGCTCGCGGCATGCTTTATTCCGGCGCGGCGTGCGACACGCGTCGATCCGTTGGTGGCGCTGCGCTATGAGTGATCGTACGGATTTCTGGAAAGGCGGTTCGGCTACCGAGGAGCAAGGCTAAAGAGTTTGCAGGATGAGTTTCCCAACAAAAATTCGTTAAGGAGATGAAATGGCAGACGCAAACAGCACCCTCATCAAAATGGAAGGCGTAAAGAAAGTCTTCTATACGGACGAAGTGGAGACACACGCCCTCGAGGAAATTCATCTCGAAATCCTCAAGGGACAGTACATTTCGATTGCCGGGCCTTCCGGCTGCGGCAAATCGACACTGCTCTCGATTCTGGGACTGCTCGATTCGCCGACCGACGGAACCTACATGCTGAACGGGCAGCCGGTGGCAAAGCTCACCATCAGCGAACGCACCCGCATCCGCAATCGCGAAATCGGCTTCATCTTCCAGGCGTTCAACTTGATCGGCGACCTAACGGTCTACGAGAACGTCGAGCTCCCGCTGACCTACCGCGGCACGAGTTCGGCGGAACGCAAGCAAAGGGTGCAGAACGCGCTCGAGCGCGTCGGCATGGCGCACCGCTTGCG
Source organism: uncultured Acidobacteriota bacterium (assembly GCA_963715795.1). GTDB lineage: Bacteria > Acidobacteriota > Terriglobia > Acidiferrales > UBA7541 > Acidiferrum. Next base: position 1,804,655 of record OY970275.1, read on the forward strand.
GCACTATCCGTCGCAACTCTCGGGCGGTCAACAACAGCGTGTGGCCGTCGCTCGCGCATTGGTAGGCGATCCTCTCATCCTGATGGCTGACGAGCCGACTGGAAACCTGGACTCCAAGAACGGCGAAGCCGTCATGGAACTGCTTCGGGATTTGCACCGCAACGGAGCTACCGTTTGTATGGTGACGCACGACCAGCGCTATGCAAATTTCGCCGAACGCACGATTCATCTGTTTGACGGACGCATCGTCGAAGAAACCAAGGAAGCCGGCGTAACGGCCTAAGCGCCTCCGGCAACAGGAGGGCGCGATGAACTCGATCTGGCAAGACGTCCGGTTCGGTTTGCGCATGCTGGCGAAGCATCGTCTCGCCACGGCGGTGTGCGTGATCGCGCTGGCGCTGGGCATTGGGGCGAACGCCGCTATGTTCAGCGTTGCCGAAGCGTTCCTGTTACATCCCGTTCCCTTCGAGAATTCGGACCGTATCGTGATGCTTCCCGATTCGCGCGCCAACAACCAGGACACCGGCGCGGGCTTCGGTCCGCAGGATTTCAACGCCGTTGCGCCAGCGACCTTTCTCGATTGGAAAAAAGAAGCGCGTTCGTTCGATGAACTCGCCGCTTACGCATGGGACGAAAGCAATCTAACCGGCGAGCCCGCCGCGCAAAAAGTCCAGGATTTTCAGGTCACTGCTAATTTCTTCCAAACCATCGGCATACAGCCCGCGCTGGGCCGAACTTTCCTTCCTGAAGAAGCAGAGCCCGGCAAGGACCGCGAAATCGTTCTGGGCCACGCGCTCTGGGAGCAACGTTTTGCTTCCGACCCCCACATTGTGGGCAAGCAGATCGTGGTGGATGGCAAGAACTTCACCGTCATCGGCGTGATGGCCAAAGGCTTCGACTTTCCCATGCCAGCCGAAGCTTGGATTCCGCTCACGCTCGACGCGAAAACGCGGTTGAGCCGCGACACTCGGTGGCTGTGGCCGCTTGGACGGCTCAAACCAGACGTGTCCTTCTCGGAGGCCGCGGCCGAGATGCGCACGATCTCGCAGAGGCAAGCGGATGCTTACCCGGACACGAATAAAGGCTGGCTGATCCAACCCCAACTGCTCCGGCAATTCGTCACCAGCACCCTCACACGCCAATACACTATTCTTCTGCTGGGCGCGGTGGGCTTCGTCCTGCTCATCGCCTGTGCAAACGTCGCAAACGTGCAGTTCGCGCGCGTGACGGGCCGCGCGGCGGAATTCGCCGTGCGCACCGCGATGGGCGGGTCACGCTGGCGCTTGATCCGGCAGTTGCTGATCGAATGCGTGTTGCTTTCGCTGGCGGGTGCGGGCTTGGGCCTTCTCTTTGCTCAGTGGGACATCCAAATGATTCTGGCGCACATGCCCCCGGACGTGGCCAAGTTTGTGGCCGGATGGAAAACGATCAGCCTGGATAGCAACGCATTTCTTTTTACGCTGGCGATTGCGGGGTTCAGCGGAATTCTGGCGGGCATTGCGCCGGCTCTGCTCAGTTCAGGCGTTAAGCTGAACGAAACGCTTCGGGAAGGTGGCCGCGGTTCGACGTCAGGCCGTGGCCGTCACCGACTGCGCGGCGCGCTGGTTGTTGCGGAGGTTGCCCTCGCGATCGTGCTCTTGGTCGGCGCGGGTTTGCTCGTGAAAGGTTTCCAGGGGCTTTTGAACGTCAATGAAAATTACGAGCCTTCGACTCTTCTGACCATGAACGTGAGCCTTCCGCAAACGCAGTACGCCAAGCCTTCGGCCCGTCTGGCGTTTCACGAGCAGATGCTGCAGGGCCTTAGCACAATCCCGGGCGTGCAATCCGCCGCGCTCGTCACCCATGTTCCCTATTCGGATGGGGGCGGCATCGACGGGCAGGAATTTTCCATCGAAGGCCGCGCACCCCTTAGCCGCGGCGAACTCGTCGATGCCATCGTGCAATCGACAACGCCTAGCTACTTCGCCCAGATGAAAATCGCACTCCGCGATGGTCGCTTCTTGACCAACTCGGACGGGGCCGATGCTCCTGGGGCAGTTGTGGTCAGCGAGAGTCTAGTGCGGCATTACTTCGACGGCGAAAATCCGCTAGGCAAGCACATAAAAATCGGCAAAGCGGATTCCGATCATCCTTGGCTGACCGTAGTCGGCGTGGTGAGCGACCTTCACTACAGCTGGATTACCAAGGACCTCGTTCCCACAATTTATCTTCCGTTCCAGCAGTCGCCGCCTTATTACACGACAATTGTGCTCCGCACCTCCGGGGAACCTATGAAATTCGCTTCCGCGGCTCGCGCGCAGATCGCTACTGTGGATCCGAACCTGCCTCTTTACAACATTAAGCCCATGGACAAGGTCATCACGGAATCGGTCGTTGGGATCGCCTACGTAGCAGCGATGATGGCGGTGCTCGGCATCATCGCGCTGGTGCTCGCCACGGTCGGCGTCTTCGGCGTGATGTCTTACTCGGTCAGCGAGCGAGCGCACGAAATTGGAATTCGCATGTCGATGGGCGCGCAAACGCACGACATCCTGAGTCTGGTTCTGCGCGGCGGGATGCTCCTGACCCTCCTGGGGCTGGCGATTGGCTTGCCCGTGGCGTTTGTGCTGGCTCGTGGTCTGGCCGGATTGCTGTATGGGGTTCAGGCTGCCGACCCCGTGGCGTTCCTTGGCCTGCCGCTGGTGCTGCTGGCGGTCTCCGCTCTAGCGTGCTATCTCCCCGCCCGGCGTGCGGCACACCTTGACCCGCTGAAAGCTCTGCGCTACGAATGAAGAGAGGCCAGCGGCGGGAACCGCGCCTCTGAAGGTAAGTGTGTGTCCCGGGCGCCCAAGGCGAGAGTTGGACTGTCCCTCGGAAGCGCGTGCCCATTTAGCTGTGATAGTCTCGAAACACAATAAGACTTCGCGCGTCATCTCAGTAATGCGCAAGGAGCGAGCGTGGAACCTCTGATCCAGTTGCGAAATTTAGAAAAGGTTTATGAAGCGGGTGGCAGCAAGTTTTTTGTCCTACGGCGCGTGTCGCTGGAAATTCAGCCCGGTGAGTTTGTCACCTTTATGGGCCCATCTGGCGCGGGGAAATCCACCCTGCTCAGCATCATAGGCATGCTTGACGGCGCTTGGACAGGCGAATATTACTTCAACGGCGAGCCGGTCCACCGCCTCAATGTGAAGAAGCGCAATGAACTCCACAAAGCCAATATCGGCTTCGTTTTTCAAAGCTACCACCTCATCGACAATTTGACCGTCTTTGAAAATCTCGAAATCCCCCTATCCTACAAAAACGTCCCCCACAAAGAACGCGTCAGCCTGGTTTGCGACATCCTCGACCGCTTTAACATCGTGGGCAAAAAGGATCTCTTCCCTAGCCAGCTTTCCGGCGGCCAGCAACAGCTCGTGGGCGTGGCGCGTGCGGTGGTTCAGAGCCCCAAGCTCATCCTCGCGGACGAGCCCACAGGCAATTTGCACTCCGCGCAGGGCGAAGAGATTATGGAGCTTTTCCGAAAATTGAACGAAGCTGGCACGAGCATCATTCAGGTGACCCATTCGGAAAAAAACGCCGGATATGGCCACCGCATCGTGCAACTGAAAGACGGCTGGGTGGTCAGCGAGTCCAGCACGGCGGCGCGGGTCGGCTGAGACGGACGAAACCATCTTTCTCGTTCTGGGGGAAGATCACCGCGTCCAGGGCGGCGGGCATGTTTGAGCGAATTCAATCGAGCGACTGGGTGCGCCGTTTTTGCTCGGAATTTAAGCAGCGGGTTGAAAAGGCTGGCGTTGTTCAGCACTTGGTCGGTGCGCTGAATACGAGCTGACAGGGAATTTAAATTTTCTTCCGGCACAAATGAAAAACCCTACGATTCATCCCTATCGCGTCCTTGTGGCGGACGATCAGGCGGATATCCGCGATGCATTGCGCCTGCTGCTGAAGCGGGAGAGCTACGAAACGCAATTTGCAGCGTCGCCGGCGGAAGCGCTCGCGGCGATTGAATCGCGCGAATTCGACGCCGTGCTCATGGACTTGAACTACGCCCGCGACACGACTTCCGGTCAGGAAGGCCTCGATTTGCTGAGCCAGATACAGGCCGCGGATTCAACGCTGCCCGTGATTGTGATGACGGCATGGAGCAGCGTGGAGGTTGCCGTCGAAGCGATGCGCCGCGGGGCGCGCGATTTCATCCAGAAACCCTGGGACAACGCCCGGCTCTTGACCATCCTGCGCACGCAGATCGATCTGCGCAACGCATTGCGGCAGGCCTCGCGCCTGGAAGCGGAGAATCGTTTACTCCGCGCGGAATCGCGCCCCACTTTGATCGCCGAAGCGCCGGCTATGCAACCGGTCCTCGACTTGATCGGGCGGGTGGGTCCTTCGGACGCCAGCGTTCTGATCACCGGCGAGCACGGAACGGGCAAGGAAGTTGTGGCGCAAACCTTGCACGCGCTTTCGCAGCGCGCCGGAAAACCCATGGTCACTGTAAATGCCGGCGGTCTTTCCGAGGGCGTGTTCGAGAGCGAGCTTTTCGGACACGTCAAAGGCGCGTTTACGGACGCGCGCACCGACCGCGTTGGGCGATTCGAGCTTGCCGAAGGCAGCACTCTCTTTCTGGACGAAATCGCCAACGTCCCGCTGAACTTGCAAGCGAAGCTCTTGCGCGTGCTAGAAACCGGCGAACTCGAGCGCGTCGGTTCCTCATCGACGCGCCGCGTCAACGTGCGCGTTTTGGCCGCGACCAACGCCGACGTGACTTCCGAGGCTGCCGCGGGACGTTTTCGCGAAGACCTGCTGTTTCGGTTGAATACCATCGAGATTCATCTTCCTCCCTTGCGCGAACGTCGCGAGGATATTCCTTTGTTGGCGCACCATTTTCTCCGCGGCTATGCGCAGCGCTATCGCAAAAACATTTCGGGTTTCGACCCTGGCGCGACGCAATTGCTTCTCGATCATCCTTGGCCGGGAAATGTCCGCGAGCTCGATCATGCCGTCGAACGCGGCGTGCTGCTCGCGCAAGGCCCGTTGGTCCGTTCCGCGGACCTGGGGCTGCGCATCGGCCCTGCTGGCGGTACGTTGCGGCTCGAAGAGATGAGCCTCGACGAAGTCGAACGCCATCTCATTCAGCGCACTCTGGCGCGCCACGAGGGCAACGTCAGCCAGGCGGCCAAAGCTCTTGGACTTAGCCGCAGCGCAATGTACCGCCGCCTGCAAAAACACGGCCTGGAATGAGACGCCTCTCCTACGAGCGCCGCATCCAGTTGCTGGCTCTGGCGGCGGGATTGCCGGGCTCTTTGCTCGCACTCATCCTGCTCTGGAACGGCACTTACTCATCGCGCACAGCCTGGACTCTGACGTTTTTGATCATCAGCCTCTGGCTGGGCTTCGCGCTTTCGTTGCGCCATCGGGTGGTGTTTTCGCTGCAGACTCTTTCCAATCTTCTTTCCGCCATGCGCGAGGAGGATTTTTCTTTCCGCGCTCGTGAAGCCAGCAGTGACGATGCCCTCGGAGAAGTGATGCTCGAGGTCAACGCTCTCAGCGAGACGCTCCGCTCCCAGCGATTGGGAGCGCTCGAAGCTACCGGCCTGCTGCGCACGGTGATGGAAGAGATCGACGTTGCCATCTTTACCTTCGACAACCATCGCCAGTTGCGCCTCGTAAACCGCGCCGGCGAGCGTCTTCTCGCCAGGTCTAGCGAAAGACTTCTGGGTTTCACTGCCTCGGAGTTGGGCCTCCAGGCGTGTCTCGAGGGAGAACCCGCGCGCACGATGGAATTGAGTTTTCCAGGCGGTTCGGGCCGTTGGGGGATGCGCCGTGGCTCCTTTCGTCAGGGCGGTTTGCCCCACGATCTAGTCGTGCTCAGCGATCTTAGCCGCGCACTCCGCGACGAAGAACGGCAAGCATGGCAAAGGCTCATCCGCGTTCTCGGCCATGAACTCAACAACTCCCTGGCGCCCATTCAATCCGTCGCACAGAGCTTGGAGAGCGGTCTGGCGGGCGCTGCGAACATTCCCGAATTGAAAAGTGGCGCCGCGGCCTCCATCTTTGAAGACATGCGTCACGGCCTGGGCATCATTCGCTCCCGCACAGAAGCGCTGGGCCGATTCATGGCCGCTTATGCCCGCCTCGCCCGCCTTCCTCAACCGACTCTCGCGCCCGTCAATGTCACAGAGTGGATCACTCGCGTCGCCAAACTCGAAGCTCGCGCCAAAGTGCGATTGGAGAAAGGTCCGCCTCTGGTCATTTCCGCGGATGCGGACCAACTCGAGCAGCTTTTAATAAATTTGGTTCATAACGCAGCGGACGCGGCGCACGAAACGGGCGGCGGCGTAAAGCTAACCTGGTCGCGCTTCAGCTCTTATCTGGAAGTCTCCGTGCTCGACAACGGCCCGGGAATCTCGAACACAGCCAACCTCTTTGTCCCATTTTTTACGACCAAACCCGGTGGCTCCGGCATCGGTCTCGTCCTCAGCCGCCAGATCGCGGAAGCACATGGCGGCACATTAACCTTGCAAAACCGCCGCGATGCGCGGGGCTGCGAAGCAAAGTTGCGCCTACCGATCTGAGGGAATCGCTTCCCAGCTAACACCAGCAGTATCCCAATCGATTTAGCCTTCGATTACGGCCACCCTGCCGAACTCGTTCCATTTTGGGACTGGCCTTCGTGTTTTTTTCGCTTCGGGCATCCGCGGAACATCTCCATCTATCGCACAACCTACTCAGAGGAAGCACCTTAGTTGATTCTTCGGACTTCCCTCCGAAATGGCCAAGCTTGTGCCTTCAGTCTGTGCGCAGTGAATTTCTTTATGAAGGCGTGGGGATGAAAACAGGAATTTGTTCTTTTTGCAGGATTGTTGCCTGCCTCCTGGGCTTCGTGCTTTGCGAGACATCTTTCGCGCAGTCTCCCCCGCCTGAAAATCCACAATCGCCAAAGCCTCAAGCAAGTAGCTCCGAAAAGCCTGGTGGAAACTCTTCCGCGGCTGCAGCCCCTATCTCCAGTGTCGCGCAATCGGACTCGGCAACCGAGAATGAACTCGGGCTAGCTCTTCTCAGGAACCTCGCACGCGATCAGAGGGCGATGTGGACAAGTCCCGCCCATCTTCGCTTGGGCGATGCAACTTGGCTCGTCCCATTTTTGGGCCTCACCGCGGGCTTTTTGGTCACGGATCGCGACGCAAGCTCGCATTTATCGGATTCACCCGCCAGCTTGAGTCATTACACCCATTTTTCAAATTATGGCCTTGCGGGAATGGCGGGCGCAGGGGCCGGCCTCTATCTTCTTGGAAGAGCAACAAAAGATGAGCATAAGCGAGAAACAGGGCTGCTAAGCGGCGAAGCGGCTTTGGATGGTCTATTCGCCGCGACCGCCCTGAAATACGCGACCGGAAGAGAGCGGCCCTATGTCGACGATTTTCACGGCAAATTCTTGCAAGGCGGAGACTCCTTTCCCTCGGAACACGCCACCACCGCCTGGGCCATCGCCAGCGTGATTAGCCACGAGTATCCCGGGCCCTTCACAAAAATTCTAGCCTACAGTGCCGCTACGGCGATTACATTCGCCCGCGTCCGAGGCCAGCAGCACTTCCCCGCCGATGCCTTCGTCGGCAGCGGACTCGGCTGGCTAACAGGCTGGCAGGTTTATCGCGCTCACCACAACTCAGAATTGGGTGGCGGCGTGCCCGAAGATCTCTCCGATACCCCGCCTGCGGCCACGGATCGCACGCCTCGCGAAATGGGCTCACCCTACGTGCCCCTCGATAGCTGGATCTATCCTTTATTCGACCGCCTGATTGGCGCGGGTGTAATGAATGACGCCATCCTCGGCATGCGCCCCTGGACCCGGCTCGAATGCGCTCGCTTGGTCTCCGAAGCAAGCGACCGCCTGGAAGGCGCAGCCCCGAACTCCATGTCGGTCCGGCTGTACGATTCGCTTCGCGAAGAATTTCTTCCCGAGCTTTCGCTCCTCGGCGGTGGCAGCAATCGCGCCATGCATCTCGAATCCGTTTACACCCGCGTGACCGGCATCTCCGGCCCGCCTCTCACCGATGGCTATCATTTCGGCCAAACACTCTATGACGACTACGGCCGTCCCTTTCAACAGGGCTTCAACAGCATCGCCGGATTTTCTGGATGGGCGACGGCTGGGCGCTGGGTCGTCTACGCCCGCGGCGAATTTCAGCACGCGCCTTCCGGCCCGGAAAATTCGCCGCAAGTCCAAACTGCCTTGGACGCCATCGACGACAATCCCGGCCTTCCCGCCAGCCCGCAACCTGAGCGTAATCAAGCTCGGCTTCTCGATGCCTACGTTGGCCTGAATCTTCAGAATTGGCAGCTTTCTTACGGACAGGAAAGCCAATGGTGGGGCCCCGGAGAAAGCGGTCCGCTGCTCTTTTCCGATAACGCCGCTCCCGTGCGAATGTTTCACATCGACCGCGTCTCCCCATTTCGTTTACCTTGGATCGCGAAATACCTCGGTCCCATGCGCTGGGATGCTTTTTTTGGCCGGCTCCAGGGTAATCTGCTCTCGCCCGCGCCGTTTTTTCATGGTGAAAAAATCAGTTTCAAGCCCACCCCCAATCTCGAGTTTGGCTTTACGCGCACCGTCGAAGTCGGCGGCGAAGGCCGGCCCTTCACACTTGACCGCCTTTTTCTCACCTACTTCAGCGCCACGAGCTACTTCGAAAAGCCCGCCGACAAAGACCCCGGGAAACGCGACGGCGGCTTCGATTTCAGCTACCGCCTCCCTTATTTGCGAAACTGGCTCAGCATCTATAGCGATTCCATCTCCGCCGACGACCCGTCGCCTCTCGCCGCCCCGCGCCGCGCCGGGATCAGCCCTGGCTTCTATCTCACGCATTTTCCCGGCATCGCAAAATTGGATTTACGTGTCGAAGCGCCCCTCACCGACACCGTCAGCACGGACGTCCCAGGCCGCTACATCTATTGGGACAACTACTATCATGACCTCTACACCAATCGCGGCTTTTTGATGGGCGATTGGGTGGGCCGCGACGGTTCAGCGATTCAAGCCTGGAGCCGCTACTGGCTCACGCCAAAAAATTCCATCCAGCTCGGCTATCGCCACATGAAAGTGGATAACAAACTCGTTCCCAATGGCGGCACCATCAACAACGCCTCCGCCCGCGTGGACTATTGGATTCGGCCGGAAATCGGTGTTACCGGCTTTGTACAGTACGAGCAATGGGAATTCCCGCTTCTCGCCACGGGACTTCAGAAAAATGTCACAACTTCGCTGCAGATAACGTTCTGGCCAAAAGGGCATTCCCACTGAAGCTTTTGATCAACTCGCTACAAAACCCTCGAACAGGGTGAACTTTACTGCCCGCCCTTCCCGCGTAACCTCATCCTCTGTGCCGGCCAAATCATGCCGTCAGAAATCGCCATCCGAAATAAGCACCAGCCGCGGCAATCTCCAGCCTCGGTATTTTCCCCACGTGATACGCAAGCATGCTTTCGAAAAGCTGCGGCGCGTTCTCGAAAGTGTTCATGACGCGATTCCGAATCCCGCTTCGGCGGCCAAGCAAAAGCAGCAGATTCCCCATAATCCGCGGCCGCCGGAGCACTCGCCGATGCGACTGCTGGTAGCGTTCCAAATCTCCCGCCGCCAAAGCGTCAGCAAGCGCCGATGCTTGCCGGAAGCTGAGCGAAAGTCCTTCTCCCGTTATCGCGTCCACGCTGCCCGAAGCGTCTCCAATCAGCGCAACCCGGCCCTTGTATACGCGCCCCAATTCGAACATGCCTGTCGCCGCTCCGCGTTCCCCGCTGCTCTGTGAGCCGCACGACAGCCGGCTGGCCAGTCGGGGAAATCTCAATAAATTCTCGTCAAACCGCAATTCCGGAGTGTCTCCAATCAGGACCACACAAATTTCTTGCGAACCCACGGGCGTGACATACGCCTGTGCAAAGTCGCCCCAATACACTTCAGTGAAATCAGTCCACGGTTCCATCTGGTAGTGCCTGCGAAAAGCAAATCGGTTTTTCTGCTCCCGGCAAGTGTCGAGCCCAGCCCACCGCCTCACCCTCGAGCGGATTCCGTCAGCGCCAACAATCCATCGCGCTCCGATTTTTTCCCCACCGGCAACCACCCCTTCCTCGCAAAGTCCCGTCACCGGCGTATTCCATAGCAACGTAACTGCGCATTCGTCGGCTCGCTCCAGCATTCTCTGGTGCAACATTTCCCGCCGTACTCCCATGCCATGGCCGCCCGGAAAACGCGCGCTCACTTCCGCATCTCTATCCTCAAACCGAATCCCTCGCAGCGCGCACCCGTCGTCTTCGCGCAGCTTAACTCCCAAGTCTTCGAGCGCCGCCACGGCCTCGGGCAGCAGCCCTTCCCCGCACGCTTTGAGAATCGGTGGCCGGCCTCCGTCGGCGACCGTCACTCGAAATCCGCGTTCGCTCGCGGCAATCCCCGCGGCAATCCCCGCCGGGCCCCCGCCAATCACGAAAACATCTGCATCCGATCCCATCAATCCCCTTTCCTCCAAGTACGAGTTCCGTCGCAATCGCGCAGCGCTACAAATTGGATGATCGCCGCGAACGGAGGATGCGCTGCTGATTCAAAAAAGCCATCGGGGTACGCTCTCCGCTGTCGGATTTACGGCATAAGTGCCGCTTATCCCGGCAAGCAAAACTATTAACTTGACTGATTGACTCCCCGGCCCCCATCCTGTTATCTTCATGGCGGCTAAGTATGGTCATCGTCGCCATTCCGAACGTGCGGCCTGTCTCTGCGGTTTTCCAGCAGAGCACAGTGAGTAATGCCGTCGCGCGAATAACCCCTGTCATCGTACGGGGACAGACATAAAGAGGATGACGGCCTAATCCTGCTTCACCAGCGAGTTTCGGGGCCATCATCCAAGCCAAGATGATGGCCCCAAATTTTTTGAGGCTGGCAATCGACGCTCGGCCTTCAGAGAGCCCGCGGAGGAGAATGCAATCGTGACGGCATCTTTACCCAAACTTCGTAGCAGCGCATTGATCGAAGGTCCCCATCGCGCCGGTGCGCGCGCCATGTTCCGCGCCTGTGGGCTTCGCGATGACGATTTCGCCAAGCCTCTCATCGGCGTGGCCAACACCTGGATTGAAATCGGCCCGTGCAACTATCACCTTCGCGAACTTGCCGTGCACGTGAAGGACGGCATTCGCGCCGCCGGCGGCACTCCTCTCGAGTTCAACACCGTTTCCATTTCCGACGGCATCACCATGGGCACCGAGGGCATGCGCGCCTCGCTCATCAGCCGCGAGGTCATTACCGATTCCATTGAACTCGTCACCCGCGGTAATTTATTCGACGCTCTCGTCATCCTGGTCGGCTGCGACAAGACCATTCCCGCGGGCGTCATGGCTCTCGCGCGTCTGAACATCCCCGGTCTCGTTCTCTACGGCGGCTCCATCGCCCCCGGAAAATTTGAAGGCCATTCCGTTACCATTCAGGACGTCTACGAAGCCATCGGCAGCTACGGCCACGGCGGTATGTCCGATGCCCGATTCATTGAACTCGAGAAGTCGGCGTGCCCTGGCGCGGGCGCTTGCGGCGGTCAATTCACCGCTAACACAATGGCCCTCGTCCTTGAATTTCTTGGCATTGCTCCCATGGGACTCTCGAGCGTCCCCGCAACGGATTCCGGCAAGGCGCACGCGGGCCATCGCGCCGGTGAAATCGTGCTGGATCTCTTGCGCAAAAATGTCACTCCTTCGCAAATTCTCACCAAGGCTGCGATCGAAAATGCCATTACCGGTGTGGCTGCTACCGGAGGCTCGACGAACGCCGTTTTGCATCTGCTCGCAATCGCCAACGAAGCCCATATCCCCCTGACCATCGACGATTTCGATCGCATCAGCTCCCGTACTCCGATTATTGCCGATCTCAAACCCGGCGGCCGTTTTGTCGCCACCGATCTCTACGCTGCCGGAGGCACGGCTCTCGTGGCCAAGCGGCTCGTCGATGCGAAACTTCTTCGCGGCGACGCCATCACCGTTACCGGACGCACCATGGCCGAAGAAGCCGCCGCCGCGAAAGAAACGCCCAATCAGGAAGTCGTTCGCAAAATCGACGCGCCACTCAAACCCACCGGAGGTTTGGTCATTCTCAAAGGCAATCTCGCTCCCGAAGGCTGTGTGATCAAAGTCGCCGGCCACAATATTCAAAATTTTCGCGGTCCCGCCCGCGTTTTCGATGACGAAGAAGCGGCTTTCGCGGCCATCGAAGAAAATCAAATTCACGCCGGCGATGTCATCGTCATTCGTTATGAAGGTCCGAAAGGCGGGCCAGGCATGCGCGAGATGCTCGCCGTGACGGCTGCGCTCGTCGGCGCTGGCCTTGGCGATTCCGTAGCCCTGCTCACCGATGGGCGTTTCTCCGGCGCCACTCACGGCTTGATGGCGGGTCACGTCGCACCGGAAGCCGCCAATGGCGGCCCCATCGCTGCCGTCGCCGACGGCGACATCATTGTCTTCGACGTTCCGAAACGCAAACTCGATGTCGAGCTCACGGACGCCGAAATTCAAAAGCGCCTCTCTTCCTGGAAAGCTCCCGCTCCGCGTTTTGCCAACGGTGTGATGGCCAAATACGCTTTGTTGGTCTCTTCTGCCGCTCTCGGGGCGGTCACCCTTGTTCCTGCTTCTTTCGCATCACCTAGCCAATCGCAATCAATTGCGCCGGGTCCCGTGCACGCGCAATTGGGAAGGACGCTATGAAGCTCACCGGCGCGGAAATTCTCTGCGAATCGCTCACCAAGCTGGGTGTGCACGATATTTTCGGATATCCCGGCGGCGCGATTCTTCCCGTCTACAACGCACTCGGCAAATCCAAGCTCCATCATGTTCTCGTCCGCCACGAACAAGGCGCCACGCACATGGCCGACGGTTACGCGCGCGCCAGCGGCGGCGTGGGTGTGGCCATGGCTACCAGCGGCCCCGGCGCAACGAACATGGTCACCGGCATCGCCACCGCCATGCTGGACTCATCTCCCGTCGTCTGTATCACCGGCCAGGTCAGCAGCAAGCTGCTCGGTTCCGACGCCTTCCAGGAAATCGACATCACCGGCATCACCATGCCGATCACCAAGCACAATGTCGTCGTCTCCCGCGCCGAAGACATCGCTCGGACGCTCCGCGAAGCGTTCGTCATCGCGAACACTGGCCGTCCCGGACCGGTTCTCGTCGACGTCACCAAAGATGCGCAACAAGCTTCCTGCGAATTTGATTGGGAGGCTTCCGCGCCGAAGCTTCCTGCAAAACGTGTGCGCGATAATCATAACCAGGCCGAATTTGACCGCGCCGTCGAGCTTCTCAACACCGCGAAGCGCCCCGTGATTCTCGCCGGACGCGGCATCATTCTTTCCGGCGCCATGCGCGCCTTCGAGCAGTTCGTTCGCACCTGCAACATTCCCGTTGCCATGACTCTCCTCGGCATCGGCTGCTTCCCTGCTTCCGATCCCATGAATCTCGGCATGATGGGCATGCACGGCGAAGCCTGGGTCAATCACGCCATTCAAGAATCCGATCTTCTCATCGCCATCGGCATGCGCTTCGATGACCGCGTCACCGGCGACCTGCGCACCTACGCCAAAGGCGCCCGCAAGATTCACATCGAAATCGATCGTGCCGAAATCAACAAAAACGTCACAGTTGACGCCGCTCTCATAGGCGATGCACGCGAAACCCTCGAAAAGCTGATTCCGCATATCGTGAATCCCGACCGCGAACCGTGGCTTGCCCATATCAAGGAGCTAAAAGGCGATTCTGCCGTTCGCGATATTCAAAGCCTCCCTGACAACGGCCATCTTTACGCCGCTCACGTCATCAACGACCTCTGGAAGGAAACGCACGGCGAGGCCATCGTCGTCACCGACGTCGGCCAGCACCAAATGTGGGAAGCGCAGTATTACCACCACAATCAGCCTCGCACGCTCATCACTTCCGGCGGCTTGGGCACCATGGGTTTTGCTCTGCCCGCGGCCATCGGCGCAAAATTTGCCAAGCCCGGCTCCGAAGTTTGGGTCGTAGTCGGCGATGGCGGCTTTCAGATGACCATGTGCGAGCTCGCCACCATCGTCCAGGAAAAAATCAACGTCAAGATCGCCATCATCAACAACGGCTATCTCGGCATGGTGCGCCAGTGGCAGGAATTTTTCTACGACAAGCGCTACGTCGCCACGCCGCTCGTCGCGCCCGATTTTGCCGCCCTCGCGAACGCTTTTGGTATTCGCGGCGAGCGCATCACTTCCCGCGCCGACGTCCTCCCGACTATTCGCTCTGCGCGCGAGTCGTCCGAAAGCGTTCTGATCGATTTCCGCGTCGAGCAGGAAGACTCCGTTTATCCCATGGTTCCCGCGGGCGCTTCGCTCCATGAAATGATTCGCCGCCCCAACAACCCGCTCGTCGAAACGGCATCCGAGCCATGAGAACACCCGCTCGATGAACAAAGAGGACAGCATGCAAACACTCGTCGCTTACGTCGAAAACAAACCGGGCGTGCTCAACCGCGTCTCTTCGCTGGCGCGCCGCCTCGCCATCAACATTGACTCTCTCACCGTCGGCCCCACCGATAATCCGCAGATCGCCCGCATGACCATCGTCGCCCACACCGACGAAAAAGGCGGCCATCGGCTCGAAGCCAGCCTCGAAAAGCTCGTTGATGTTCTCTTGGCCGAGAACATTTCCGAACGCGCTTTGCTCGAGCGTGATCTCGCGCTGATAAAAGTCCTTGCGGACCAGCAGTCCCGCCCGCACCTGATGGAGCTCATCAAAGTCTTTCGCGCGCGCGTCGTCGACGTCGCCCCGGAATCCCTCATCATCGAAGTTTCCGGAACCGTCGACAAAATTGACGGCCTTCTCGAAGTGCTCCGGCCCTTCGGCGTTCTCGAAATGGCGCGCAGTGGCCGCATCAGCATGACTCGCGGAGGCGACCTTCTCCGTCCGCCGTCGACGGCAACCGATCCCGCTCCGGCTCTGGTGACCAGGTAATCTCGTGGAGGGAACCACAGAAAACATAACTGCTTTAGAATCAGCAGTTACGCCCCTCCCCGTAAGCGTTGAATCGAAAGGACTTACGGCAGCGCTAAATCCTTTATCAGCAACACTTACGAAAAAAGCGGGGGGCCTTCAAGCACACCTCACGCAGATTTCAGGGGCCCGGTTTCCGTTTCTGAGGCGCATGACGGCACCAAGCGCCTGTTGGAAAGCTTCTAAATCCAGGCCGTAACCCGGCCCAAGAGGAAAAAATGGCAAATCTCTACTACGACAATTCCGCGGATCTCGCTCTTATCCAATCCAAAAAAGTCGCCATCATCGGCTACGGCTCGCAGGGCCACGCCCATTCTCTCAATCTCCGCGATAGCGGCGTCAGCGTTCGCGTCGGCCTGCCCGAAGGCAGCGCCTCCCGCGCCAAAGCGGAAAAAGAGGGCCTCATCGTGAATACGCCCGCCCAAGCCGCCGAATGGGCCGACGTCATCATGATCCTCGCCCCCGACACGAAACAGCCGAAGCTGTATCGCGACTCCATCGAGCCGCACCTCGGCAAAGGCAAGACGCTCATGTTCGCCCACGGCTTCAACATCCGTTTCGGCGCGATCAAGCCGCCCGCGACCGTCGACGTCTCGATGATCGCCCCCAAAGCCCCCGGCCATCGCGTTCGCGAAGTTTTCACCGAAGGCGGCGGCACGCCTGCTCTCATCGCCGTCGAGCAGGACGCCAGCGGCCACGCCAAAGCGCTCGCGCTCTCCTACGGAAAAGCCCTGGGCTGCACGCGCGCCGGCGTTCTCGAAACCACCTTCACGGAAGAAACCGAAACCGACCTCTTCGGCGAGCAAGCCGTTCTCTGCGGCGGTGTCAGCGAATTGATCAAGGCCGGCTTTGAAACTCTCGTTGCTGCAGGCTATCAGCCCGAAGTCGCTTATTTCGAGTGCATGCACGAGCTCAAGCTCATCGTCGATCTCATCTACCGCGGCGGCCTCAGTTACATGCGCTATTCCATCAGCGACACGGCCGAGCACGGCGATTACAGCGCCGGCCCGCGTATCATCACGCAAAAAACGCGCGAGGAGATGAAGCAGATTCTCTCCGAAATCCGCGACGGCAGTTTTGCGAAAAAGTGGATCGAGGAAAATGAGAAGGGCTGCCCGAATTTTCTCGCCACCCGCAAACGCGAACAGAGCCATCCCATCGAGCAGCTTGGCCCCAAGCTTCGCGCCATGATGCCTTTTTTGCAGCCCGTCGTCGCTCCGGGTCTCGAAGAAAAAGCCGCCGCAACAAAAAAGTGAGCTTCGCTGCCGAACAAAATCTTTCGCGAGGGACGCGTTTCGAGTCACCAACTGGCAGCAACTGTGCATTACTATTGCTAATAGTTGACACGCCTTTCATTTTGGGCAATTCTCTGGCGCCATGAAACAACGCCCTACTCCCCCGCAAGCTTCGGCGCCACCCCTCGCGGAGCGCATCGAGCTCCTAAGCGCGAAACGCCAGGAAATTATTCGTCCGATTCTCGAGCATCCCCGCGACTATGTTCTCCTCAGCGTGCGCGCCATGGCCAGCCGCCTTCGCACCGATCCCGCCACCGTCGTGCGCATCGTTCGCGGCCTCGGCTTTGCAACTTACCGCGACTTCCAGCGCCATCTCCACGATCTCTCCATCGCATTCGCCACTTCGCTCGACACCATGCAATCCTCCGGCCGTGTCATCAGCATGCCCGCCCACGTCCGCGAAGCCCTCGAACAGGATCTCAAGAATCTCCAGGGCCTCAAGAACAGCCTCGATGCGCCGCGCCTCGTCTCTCTCGCCAAGCGTTTTCACGAAGCTCGCCGCATCGTGATTCTCGCCGGCGATCTGGCCGCTTTTCTCGCGGATTATTTGGAGTACCAGATCACCTTGCTCGGTCTGCCGGTTTTCACTGCAACTTCCGCGGGCCGCATCGCGCACCTTGTCCGCACCGTGAATCGGCGCGACCTGGTTCTGGCCATCAGCTTCCGCCGCGGCCTCCGTCAGACCGTCGAAGGCGTGCATTCGGCTCGCGCGCGAAGCGCGTATTGCGTCGGCATCACCGACACCTACATCTCTCCTTTGGCCCGTGAGTGCGACGAACTCTTCCTCGCCAGCGTCGAATCGACTTCCTTTGGTGCATCGTACGCTGCTCCCGTCTCGCTTGTGAACGCCATCCTCGCCGCCTGCGGCCAGTACCGCCTTCCGCAGACCATGGCCATTCTCAAAGAAATCGCCGAAGAGCAGCGCAAAGGTTTCCGCTGGTACACGGTTTAGTCCAGCTTCCAGCAGAGAGTGAAACAGACGTTTCTCTTAAACGCTGCGGCGCGCCAGCGTGGAATGCCGTTCCTGTGCGTGCTCGGGTCCGCGCTCATTTTCTGCTGTCACGCAATCAAGTGTTGGCAACATCCGTATCTCGCGCATTTCGCAGCTCTCGGCTATCATGTCCTCCGCTCGATAGTTCCGATGCAAAGGATGCTGGGGCAGTGGTGACAGAATCAGGGACACTCGCTTGCGAATGATAAAACTTCTCACCCATCGGTCTCGTGGCATCCGGTTCGCATTCTTTGCTGCGTTAGTTTTTCTCTGTTTCGTCTTTTCCGTTGCTGCGCAAACCTCATCGACTCTCGAACCCAGCCCCGAGCCTCGCGATATTCCCGCTCTCTGGAAGCCCTGGATCGGCGAATACGGCGGGTCGCCTTCTTCCTCACTGGCCATCACCGTCTACGTGGTCTCCGAAAAAGACGGCTACATTGAGATGTCAGATCGGACCAGCCGGCCCGATGGAATGCATTACGAAAATAGGGAAAAGTTTCTTGTCCAGGGATCGTCACCTTCGGCGCACGGATTTCGCACCAGCCAATCCGGCCAGCGAGAGCTGATCTTGGGCGACATCGTCGAAGGCAAAATCACGCCCGATTTCGATGCTCGCGCTCAAATTCTCATCAAGCCTGTCAGCTCCGTCTCCGAACTGCGCAAAGAAGCCTTGCTAGCCTCGCCTCCGTTTGAGAAAGGCCCGTTTCGCAAACCCGAACTCGTCGAACTCACTACGCTTGATCCGGCCATCCACCTCGATATCCGTTACGCGACCACAAACGATTTTCTCGGAACTCCGGTCTACACGCAGGCTCGCGCTTTCATGCAGCGGCCCGCCGCGGAAGCTCTCGTACGTGCTCTCCACAAACTCGAGCCTCTCGGCTACGGCTTGCTCATTCACGACGCGTATCGTCCCTGGTACGTCACGAAAATCTTCTGGGACGCCACGCCTCCCGAAGGAAAAATCTTCGTCGCTGATCCTTCAGAGGGATCGCGCCACAATCGCGGTTGCGCCGTTGACCTCACGCTTTACGATCTCAAGACCGGCAAACCCATCGAAATGCCCGGCACGTATGACGAAATGTCTCCCCGCTCTTTCCCTGATTATCCCGGCGGCACTTCTCTCGAGCGCTGGCATCGCGATCTACTCCGCCGCGCCATGGAATCCGAAGGCTTCACCGTCTACGAGCACGAGTGGTGGCACTTCGATTACAAAGACTGGCGCCAGTACCCGATCTTGAACATCAAGTTTGAAGATTTGCATTCCGGCCAGGGGCTCGGCGGCGCAAACTAGCGCTCTCGATTCCCCCGCCGATTCTTGGGAGGATTTGCCTTGCTGAGCAGACGACGCCTTTTTTCCATATTCTCCGCGTTTTTTTCCGCCGCACTCTGTCTCGCGATCTCTTTTCTTGCCGCGCCTCTTGCGCTGTATGCACAATCGAACGCCTCTCTCGCCGAACGCATTCAAAAAGTCATGGACCGTCCCGTTTTCGCCCACGCGAATTTCGGCATTGAGTTCTATGCCTTGGACACCGGCAAAGTCGTCTACGCCGTCAATCCCAATAAACTGTTTGTCCCCGCCTCCACCACCAAAACCCTCACCGAAGGCACCATGCTCGCGAAATTCGGCCCCGACTACCGCTTCCACACCCGCATCTACCGCACCGGCCCGATCGACAAAAAAGGCACGCTCAAAGGCGACCTCATCCTCGTTGCCAGCGGCGATCCCGATCTTTCCAACCGCATCCAGCCCGACGGAACTCTCGCTTTTGTCGATGAAGACCATTCTTACGGAGGTCCTGCCGTCGCCGGCGATCCTCTCGCCGTCATCCAGGAACTCGCGAAGGACGTCGCCTCGAAAGGCATCAAGAAAATCGAGGGCCGGGTTCTCGTCGATGCCAGCCTCTTTCCCGACGGCGGCCGCGAAGGCGGCACCGACGTCGTCATCTCTTCCATCGTCGTCAACGACAACGTGATCGATCTCGTGGCCACGCCAGGCGCAAAAGTTGGCGATCCAGTTTCCCTTTCCGTTTCTCCGAAAACCGCCTACGCCCGTTTCGTAAATCACCTCACGACGTCCGCCGCAGGCGCCGCGCCAGACTTGCAAGATCCCAATACGGTCACAAACCCGGATGGCACTGTCGTCGTCACCTTGAGTGGTTCTCTTCCCGCTGCCTCGCATCTCTTCACAGCGCCCTACGCTGTGCCTTCGCCCACGCAATTTGCCAGGACCGTTCTCACCGAATCGCTCGCTGCTGCCGGCATCCAAATCAAGTCTCGCAAAAACGCCGCCGCTCCAGACTTCAAGAGCCTGTCTTCTCTCTACACACCCGATAACCTGGTCGCCGAACACATTTCTCCTTCGCTGTCCGAGGAAATCAAAGTCACGCTCAAAGTCAGCCAAAATCTTCACGCCAGCATGGGCCCCTATCTTCTCGGCACTCTGATCGCCAAGGATTCCGTCGATCCGGTTCATTCCGGATTCAAAATCGAGCGCGCATTTCTACAGGACGCCAAGCTCGATCTTTCCGGCGCTTCGCAAGGCGATGGCGAAGGCGGAGATTGGGCCGATCTCTTCAGCCCGGACTTCATGGTCCACTATATGAGCTATTTGAGCACGCGGCCCGATTTCCCCATCTTTTTCAAGGCGCTTCCCATCCTCGGCAAGGACGGCACACTCGCCAAAATTCAAGTCAGCAGCCCCGCCGCCGGTCACGTCTTCGCGAAAACCGGCACCTATGGTTCCGAAGATAAGCTCAACGGCAACATGATGCTCAACGGCAAAGGCCTCGTCGGCTTTGTTATCACCGCCAGCGGACGGAAGCTCGCCTTTGCCGCCTACGTTAACCACGTCACTCTGCCGCCCGATCCCGACGCGGCGCAAGAAGTCGCCGGCCAAGCCCTCGGCGAAATTGCTGCCGCCGCCTACGACGCACCCCTCGACAACGCCGTGTCGTCGGTCTCTTCTTCAACTACTTCGACTTCCTCACCCTTCTCAACTTCTCCTCCCTCTTCTGAATACGATCTCATCATCCGCAATGGCCACATCCTCGACGGCACCGGCAATCCCTGGTATGCCGCCGACGTTGCCATTCAGGGCGATCGCATCGCCGCTATCGGTAATCTCCGCGACGCTCACGCCAAACGCGAAATCGATGCCAGCGGCCAAATCGTTTCTCCCGGTTTCATTGACATGCTCGGCCAATCCGAATCTTCTCTCCTCATCGACAATCGCTCGCTCAGCAAACTTTCCCAGGGCATCACTTCGGAAATTACCGGCGAAGGCGGCTCGATCGCTCCGCAAAACGAAAAGACGCTCGCTCCGCTCAAGCCGTTCCTCGAACAATTCCATTTCACCATCGATTGGACCACTCTCGACGGCTATTTCCGCCGCCTCGAAAAGCAGGGGACGCCCCTCAACATCGGCACTTATGTCGGCTCCGCGCAAGTTCGCGAAGCCGTGATCGGCGATGACGACCGCGCTCCCACTCCCGCCGAACTCGGTCAAATGGAATCTCTCGTCGAGCAAGCCATGAAAGACGGCGCCCTCGGCATTTCCAGCGCGCTCATTTACCCGCCAAATATCTACGCCAAAACTGATGAACTCATCGCCCTCGCCAAAGTCGCTTCCCAATACGGTGGCATTTACGCCACCCACATGCGCAGCGAAGGCGCTTCCGAAATGGCCGCGCTCGCCGAAGCCATCCGCATCGGCCGCGAAGCACATCTCCCCGTCGAAATCTTTCATTTGAAGGTCAGCGGCAAGTCGCGCTGGGGCAATATGAGAAACGTCGTGGCCACGATTCAGGCCGCGCGCGACACCGGCCTCGATATCGCGGCGGACATGTACCCTTATCCCGCCGGTGCCACCGCGCTCGCCTCAGCTCTACCGCCTTGGGTGGCCGACGGCGGCCCGGATAAGCTTCTCGCGCGCCTCAAAGACCCTGCCGTGCGCGCCCGCATTAAGAGCGAACTGCTCGCTGGCGATCATTCCGATTGGGAGAATCTCTACTACGATTGCGGCGGAGCATCGGGCGTGCTCATCTCCTCCGTCCAGAAGCCCGAGCTGAAATCATTCGAAGGACAAACCGTCGCGGACGTCGCCAGAATCTGGCGCAAATCTCCCGAGGACGCGCTCATGGATTTCGTCATCGCCGATTCCGCGCAAACCGGCGCCATCTATTTCATGGCCAGCGAAGAAGATATCAAGACCGGCCTCTCGCAGCCTTGGACGAGCATCGGCCTGGACGCCAATGAAATGTCTCTCGACGGCCCCATTTTCGAACCGCACACGCATCCTCGCGCCTTCGGCGCCATGCCGCGGTTTCTCGGCCATTACGTTCGCGACGAACATTTGATGCCGCTTTCCGCCGCCATCCGCAAAATCACTTCCCTACCCGCCCAGCGCGAGCATCTCCAGAATCGCGGCCTCCTCAAGCCCGGCTACTTTGCTGACGTGACCATCTTCGATCCCGCCATCATCATCGATCGCGCCACGTTCACCCAACCCACGCTGCTCTCCGAAGGCATCGACTACACCATCGTCAACGGCCAGATCGAATACGATCACGGCAAACTCACCGGCGCCACCGCTGGCCGCGTCCTCCGCGGCCGCGGCTACCAACCGGGCACGCACTGAGGACACACGGTTATGCCTCGGAGCGAGGTAAGAGTTTGATTTTGATTTAAGAATTCAAATCAGCCGGTAATTCATCAACGAGAAATCTCTGCGCAGGCCACGTTGGCCCTGTTGCTAACCTCTATTCGCTTCCCGCTCTGCGCGACGACTCGCGGCTCACAACTTAACTGAACCAGATTTTTCCCATCTCCGCCACGCGCCGCTCGTAGGTCATCTCTTCCCAGCCATGCTTTCCGAAGTACCGCAGCACGATCTTGTGTCCCGGCGCGATTTTCGCGCGCGCCTTCGTCAGCGAATCGGATAGCTCCACCCACTCTCCGTCCACCAGGTAGCTGCCTTCCCATCCGCGCAATTCGAACTGGCCATTGTCTTTCAAGATGAGCGGCGCCGCGGTGCAGGGAATCACTTTGCCGTCCACCATGGCTTGCGTGCACTCGTAGCTGCCGGAAACATTTGCCGTCTGCGCTTTGGCGGATGGAAGCAGCGCGAAACAGAAAGCCGCGAAGCCGATGAACCGCAAGAAGCCCGGCGCGACACGAAGAGGTCCCATGGGGTTCTCCACCGCCGGGAGGCGTTGCTGCGGGGCACCGTCCCTGGCCATTGGTACAGGTGCAAGTCGCCCGCCACGCAGGCATCTTCTAACATGCTAATAATAAAAGACTTAGAAAAACGAAAGACCTGTCCTTTCGGGCGGCCTGGGAAGATTCCTTCCTTTTTTCGCCTTTCGCGGAGTTCCCGCCTTGGAGAACCACCCACCCAGAATCGCCCCTTCTTCCTCTGCAATGAATTACTTAAATGGTAACTCAGCGACCGCCTGCCCATCCTTTCGCGGGTCCGACGCGCCGTAATTCACGCCCGTTGCAAAGTCTCGCAGCACCGCTTGCCCTCCGCCCACGCGCGCCGAGAAAGGCCCCAGCACCTTGATTTCGTGCCCTCTTGCGGTCAATTCATCGCGCGTTTTTCCGCTGAACCGGTTCTCCATCTCCACGTCGCATCCCGTAAATGTGTATTTCGTAAATCGCGGCGCTTCGACCGCAGCTTGAATATTCATCTTGAAATCCGCGATGTTCGCGATGAACTGCGCGTGCGCCTGCCCCTGGTTCCATCCGCCCATAATTCCAAACGCCATCCGCAAATCGCCTTTCTGCGCGAATCCCGGAATGATCGTGTGCCTTGGCCGCTTGTGTCCCGCCAGCGCGTCCGGCGAAGCGGAATCGAGCACGAACAATCCGCCGCGATTTTGCAGCGCGAACCCCGTCCCGGCCGCGACAATTCCCGATCCAAACTCCGAATAATTGCTCTGGATGAGCGACACCATGTTGCCGTCGCGGTCCACCACGCTCAGATACGTCGTGTCGCTTCCTCCCGGAATCTCGCCCGCCTCCACGCCGCAATTTGCATGCTGCGCATCGATCAGCTTCGCCCGTTCCGCCGCCCATGCTTTCGAAATCAGCGCCGCCACCGGAATTTTCTGCCCTCGCGGATCGCCCAAATATTTCGCCATGTCCGCGTACGCCAGCTTTTTCGCTTCGATCTCCGTGTGCAGCGCATTCGCCGAACCAAATCCCCAATCTTTCTGACCCATCGGAAATGTTTCCATGATGTTCAGCATTTCCAGCGCGTCCATGCCCTGCCCGTTTGGTGGCATTTCGTACACCGTCCAATCGCGGTACGTCGTCGAGATCGGCTCCGCCCATTCCGCCGAAAATCCCGCCATATCCGCCGCCGTCATCGTTCCGTTGTGCCGCTTCATCGCCGCCAAAATCTCTTTCGAAATCACTCCTTTATAGAACGCGTCTCTTCCATGCTCCGCAATCTGCTCCAGCGACGCCGCCAGCTCCGGGTTCTTGAAAACATCTCCAACTTTCGGCGCGTGATCCTCCGGCAAATAAAGATTCGCCGCCGCCTCGTCCTTCCGCAAATATTCCGCTTCCCCCGCCCAGTACGCCGCAACCCACTCCGGCACAGGGTACCCGTCTTCCGCCGTTCGAATCGCCGGTGCCAAATCGTCTTTTAGCTTCTTCCTTCCAAAGCGGTCCGCGAGTTTCTGCCAGCCATCCACCGCGCCCGGCACGGTGATTGAATTCACTCCCGATTGCGGCATCTCGCGCAAACCCAGCCCATGCAAATATTCGATCGTCAATCCCGCCGGCGCCCAGCCGCTGGCATTCAATCCATAAAGCTTGTTGGCTTTGGCGTCGTACACGATCGCAAATAAATCCCCGCCGATCCCGTTCATCATCGGCTCGACCACGCCCATCATCGCGTTCGTGGCAATCGCGGCGTCCACCGCGTTTCCGCCGCTCTCGAGGATTCGCACGCCCGCCTGCGATGCCAGCGGCGACTCAGACGCCACAATCCCATTCCGCGAAATCACCATCGACCGCGTCTGGCTCCGGTCCTGCGCCTTCGCATCCATCCCCATGAACGCCATGCCTCCCGCCAAAACAAAAAATCCGATTCCGCGCAGCCGCCTCGAATTTTGCATGATCCCCCTCAGATCCCGCAAAGAATGCCCCGCATCTTACATCTCTTGCTGAACCAAAGTCTTCTGTTACTCCCCCCTCGCGAGCGATGAGGTTTAAGGCCCGAACTGAAAATATCCGGCCAAAAACAAAACTCCCCGGACCTGATCCTGCCCGGGGAGTCTTGGAAGAAATACGGTAAAAGTATTAGTGGTTGTCGCCGTGGCCGTGATCGTTGTCGCCGTGGCCGTGATCGTCGTAGCCCTCCGACGGCGCAAACGCTATTCCGCGAAACACTTCCCCCGCGCGCGCGGAACGCACCGTCTGGAATGTGCCCAGCCAACTGCCGGCGTCCGGCGGCGTAGTTGCGGAGATCAGATCGGTCACTTTCACCAGCTTGTTCGGATCCGCTCCGTTATCGCCATTGGCGCTCACCGTTGACGTGATGGCCCAAATCGTCGCCGTGCCGTCACGATTCACCCGTCCGGTAATATTCCGGCAGCCACCCGTGGCCGGATCGATCGAGGCTGGATAATGGTCCACGCTATATTGCACGCCGATGTTCAGCCCGCTGTTCAGCACGTAAACCATGTTCCACACGCCGTTCTGCAGAACCCATTTCTGCAATCCTGCCGTAGCCTGAGATTGCGCGTCCGCGACGTTGCCGTTCACCGGCGGGCTCACGAATGTTCCATCGCCCTCATCGCACACATACAGGGTGTTCTCGTTGGCAAAAAACATTCCGAAAGGAAAGTCCGTGCTGGTGCTCGCTGTCGTGCTCGGGAATCCCGGCAACGGTACAATCGGCACCGTCGCGAGCGTCGTCGCATCACCGGTCGGCAGCGTCCCCGCCGTTCCCACCTGATAGACCGTGTTGATCCCGTTGCTTCCGCTTCCCTTGCTGATATACAGCGTGTTATTGAAGATCGTCAGACCGCGGAAGTTCGTATCCTTGCCCAGCTTGTCTGTGCCAATTTCCAGCCGCCCAATCATCGTGATATTCGGCGGCAAAAGCGGCGGCGTCTGACCAGGCGCCAGTAGTTCCGAGCCCGTGGCGTTGTAAAGATCGACGCCATCCTGCGTAAGCGGGATCTGTTTCTTCGAGAGATTTCCGCTGTTGTCGTTTCCCACCATGTAGTACAGACCGTTCGCGCCTTTGATCGCGGCGCGGCCGTTGTCTCCGCTATAGGCGTTACCGTCCGTGACGCTCAAGTGACCATCCGCATCCACTTCCGCCACGGCTCGGTAGTATGCAGTAATGACATTCGGCGTGTTCTGCAAACTCGAGGTAACCGGATTCGTCGGATCGCAGACGCCCGGAGTGTTGGAGGCCGAAACGTCAATCAGATTTGGCGCCGTCGGAGAAACGGTGTCGCCCCCGCATCCCTCTCCGCCGTGATACGCCATAAAGGTGAGCGACTTGCCGTCCACGGACAGATTCAGCGCAAGTTCCGATTTCGAGCTGAAGCTGGTCACGATCTGATCACTTGGGATCGCCAAGGTGCCCAGTTCCCAGCCATCTTCGGTGATGTTGTCGAGAAAAATGGGCGAGGTGATTCCAAAGCTGCCGTCGGTGTTCGCGTTGTTCCAGACGTTGTGCGTGTCCTGATCGTTCGGAGCTTCGCCGTTGTCGCTAGCGAACCCGCACGGAACCGCTACGGGTGTAGTGCCGCCCGCGATCAAAGGCACATTCACCGTCAATCCGGTCGCACCTCCCATGCATCCCGGCGGCAAAGCCTCGCCTGCAATCACCGTCGAAGCATTTCCCACATATATGCTCTTGCTGAGCACCAAGCTATCTGGTGCGAACTGGAAGTGTCTGGAATGATCGTGACCATGGTCATCCGCGGACATCTTGCTGACAAACGCTCCCCCCGCCAATGCAAACGCTGCTCCCACTGCCAAAATTGTCAAAGCACGCCGTTTTTTCACAAGTGTAGCCCTCCAAGGCGCACGCATATTCCCACGCCCATTCCCCGTGAGGTTTTCCGCTCTGTTAAGACTCCATGAACCCTTCGTTGCAGGTACTAATACTGGTAGTAACTCACCGCCAGCAAGCCACGCCGACTTGCCGTTGACTCGAAAGAACAGCCGCGTTAGTCTTTCGGGTCAAGGAGTGGTTCCAGCACAAATTCCGGTTTCTTTTCCGTTTTCACCAAGTTCGAAGCATAAATCGTGAAATAAGCCGTTCCCTGGAAGGCGCGCGCAACCAGTGAGAGGAGCACCATGATCGAAAAAACGAAACATTTTTTGACGTCCCAAACTCGCCTGGCTTGGGTGGCTATCGCTTTTGCCATGTTGGTGCCCGCCAGCCCGATCGTTAGGGCGCAGACGATTCGTACTTCCTTCTCCGCTGACGAGATTCACACCTCCGGAAAGAGAGTAATGAGCGGCAAGGTCTACGGTACGGAAAACGCGTTTCGCACGGAAATGCAGATGGGAGGCCGAAACTCCGTCGCCATCATGCGCTTTGATCACCAGGTCACGTGGATCCTCATGCCCGGCCAAAAGATGTACGTGGAAATGCCCTGGCGGGGACTAGCGGAAGTCGCTTCCACCATGAAGGGAGCGACGGTCCAAAAGGAGTCGCTCGGCTTCGAACAAGTGGGCCCCTACCATTGCGAGAAGTCTCGCGTGCATACCGCCTTTAACGGCAAATCCTACGTCACCATCGAATGGGCGGCCAAGGAACTAAACGGCTTCGTCGTGAAAAAGCAAGATGAGGATGCAACTTGGACCATCGAGTTCCAGAATATCCATCTCGGCCCGCAAGACCCCTCGCTCTTCGAAGTTCCCGCGGGCTATCAAAAATTAGCGATGCCCAACATGCCCGGAATGCCGACCCCGCAGCAGTAAGAGTTTCACAGTCCTCTACTCATGCAGTCGCCGAGTCTCCGCGCAATCCCCTGTACTTCCGCCAACGCGCTTCGAATCCGTCTCTCCCCGTTTGAATAAGCACTCAGTAAACTCAAATATCTATTGACATGTGGTTAACCATCTGCTACCATTCCTTATGTTTCGCCCGCGCCATTCCCTCTATCATCCCCGCAGCCCAGAGCTCATTTGCGGTTTGCGCAATGCTCCTACCCCTCTTCGGGAGTCCAGTCCGTCGCTCTTCTCTGTGTAGCCTCAGCGCCCTCTGCGCCTCCGCGTTATCTTTTTCTGTTTCCCGCCTCTAGCATTTGCCTCCCGCCAGCTAAGTCCCGTAGAATCCGCACTTACGAAAAATCCGCCCGTAACTCGTTTAGAATCCGCACTTCCAAAAACGCAGCACTTAAAGTCCTTTAGAATCCGCACTTACGAAAAAACCCCGGGGGGAGGGTGCAAACTGTTAACCAAGAATCCGCCGAAGCACTTCTGTTCCAAACGACCATTGGGTGCGAGCGCGCTTTCCCTGCCCACTATTCACTACCCACTACTCACTACCCACTCCTCCTTGTACACTGTATTCCGCCTCCGTCACGCAACCTCCGCGGAGCGACGCCCCATGCCTGAAGAGATCAAGTCCGCGAACGCCGCGCACGCCAGCGCCGCCGTACCAAAAAGGGACGCACCCGTAGACGCCCAGCTAAGCGCCCAGATTGACGCGCTCGTCTCCGGCCGCCATGCCGATCCCTTCTCCATCCTTGGCCCTCATCCTCTTTCGACTCCCGACGGTCCGCGCTGGGTCATCCGCTTCTTCCGCCCCGGCGCAGCCGAGGCCAGCGTCCTCCTTAAAGGTTTCTCGGAGCCCTTCACTGCAAATCGTCTCCGTCCCGAGGGCTTCTTCGAGGCCATTCTCCCCGAAACGTATCGCGACAAACCGGATCCTTCCGCCTATCGTCTCCGTTACCGCTCGGGTTACGGCGAAACGGCGGAAGCGCTGGACACCTACGCCTTCCCTTTTCTCCTCAGCGAATTCGATCTTCATCTCATGGGCGAAGGCCGCCATTACGACACCTACGACAAACTCGGCGCGCATCTCAAGACGCTGGAAGGCGTTCGCGGCGTGCATTTCGCGGTGTGGGCGCCCAGCGCCAAGCGCGTCAGTATCGTCGGCGACTTCAATCGCTGGGATGGCCGCGTCGATCCCATGCGCGCCCGCGGCTCTTCCGGCATCTGGGAACTTTTCGTTCCCGAGCTCGCCGAAGGCGCCATCTACAAGTACGAAATCATCGGGCCGCAAGGCAATATGCTTCCGCTCAAAGCCGATCCGTACGCCTTCCGCGCGGAGTTGCGCCCCAATACCGGCTCCGTCGTCGTTAATCTGGACACCTACGTGTGGACTGACACAGCATGGATCAGCGCGCGTGCGAAGAAAAATTGGCTCGAATCTCCGATCTCCGTTTACGAAGTCCATCTCGGCTCCTGGCGCCGCGTCCCGGAAGAGCACAATCGCTGGCTCACCTATCGCGAGCTCGGCGATCAGCTCATTCCCTATGTAAAAGATCTCGGCTACACCCATATCGAACTGCTTCCCATCATGGAGCATCCCTTCGATGGTTCCTGGGGCTACCAAACCATCGGCTATTTCGCCGCCACCAGCCGTTATGGCTCTCCGTCGGAATTTATGGAGTTTGTCGACCGCTGCCATCAGGCGGGCATCGGCGTCTTTCTGGATTGGACTCCCGCGCATTTCCCGCGCGACACCTTCGGGCTTGCTCAATTCGATGGCACGCACCTTTATGAGCATGCCGACCCGCGGCAGGGAACGCATCCCGACTGGGGTACGCTCGTCTATAATTACGGCCGCAACGAAGTCCAGAACTATCTCATCTCCAACGCCTTATTCTGGCTCGACAAGTACCACATCGATGGCCTTCGCGTGGACGCCGTCGCTTCCATGCTCTATCTTGACTACTCCCGCAAGGAAGGCGAGTGGATTCCCAACGAGTACGGCGGCCGCGAAAATCTTCACGCTATCTCCTTCCTCAAGCGCATGAATGAAGTGACGCATGGCCGCTTTCCCGGCATTCTCACCATCGCCGAGGAGTCCACCTCGTGGCCCAGCGTCTCCCGCCCTACTTACCTCGGCGGCCTCGGTTTCAGTCTCAAGTGGAACATGGGCTGGATGAACGAT
This sequence comes from uncultured Acidobacteriota bacterium, assembly GCA_963715795.1. Lineage (GTDB taxonomy): Bacteria > Acidobacteriota > Terriglobia > Acidiferrales > UBA7541 > Acidiferrum. The sequence continues at coordinate 1,834,119 of OY970275.1, forward strand.
ACGTTGAGTTATTTCTCCAAGAATCCCGTTCACCGTAAATTCGAGCACAACAAAATGACCTTCTCGATGCTCTATGCCTTTACCGAGAATTTCATGCTCCCCTTCTCCCACGATGAAGTTGTCCACGGAAAGAATTCCCTTCTCCACAAAATGCCCGGCGACCTCTGGCAGCAGTTTGCGAACCTCCGCCTTCTTCTCGCGTATCAGTGTGCCCATCCCGGGAAAAAGCTTCTTTTCATGGGCCAGGAAATCGCGCAGCGCAGCGAGTGGTACGAAGCCAGCAGCCTCGATTGGCACCTGCTCCAGTACGATTCGCATCGCGGCGTTCAAAATCTTGTCCGCGATTTGAACAAGCTGCTCGCCGCGCAGCCCGCGTTGCATGAAGTGGATTTCATTTGGCAAGGTTTCGAGTGGCTGGACGCCAACGATGCCGACAACAGCGTCTTCGCATTTGCGCGCCACGGCAAAAAACCGGAGGATCTGCTCCTTGTGATCCTCAACGCCACGCCAGTCGTCCGCGAGGGCTACCTCGTCGGCGCTCCGCAGCCCGGCTATTACGAGGAAATCCTCAATACCGACGCCGCGAATTACGGCGGCTCAAACGTCGGCAATCTCGGCGGTCAGAATGCCGCAGACCGGCCCGCGCAGGGCCGCTCTCACTCGCTCTGCCTCACGCTTCCGCCCCTCGCCGCCGTCTTCCTCAAATGGAAACCTCAATGAATCCAACGTTTTGCGCACGGAGCAATCGAATGGGATCCCTCTTCTCCCTTGTAGTGGCATAGATAGCATGCTGCGCGGCTTCTACGAGCGGGCTCCATCCTCCGATTCGGCGATTGGTTCGGGATAAGGCTAAAAAGGTTGTTAATCCCGGAACTTCGCCCGCGTCATATTCGTATCTAGTGCCAAATGCCCCAAGGAGGCATTCCTTTATGACCAACCACACCCGGCGCGTGTTCCCCGTAATCGCTTTTTTGGCCGCCACGGCCCTCTTCTCTCCCCTGGCTCTCCGAGCGCAAACAAATGCAACGCCATCAAGCACATCCACCCACGCAGAGCGCTGGCTGCATGTTCGCGTCGTGAGCACCAACTCAAAGGACGAAACGGTTCGCGTAAACGTCCCTCTCTCTTTGGCCGAAACGGTTCTTCCGGCCATCAATCACGACCGGCTGCATGACGGCAAAGTGCGCCTCGGATGCATGGACTGCGACGGTGTGGATATCCGCACGCTTTTCAATGCCGTTCGTAATACGAAAGACGGCGAGTTCGTGATGGTACAAAGCAAAGACGCCGATATTAGCGTCGCGAAAAAGGACGGACAATTTCTGGTGCACGTCCACGATAAGGACAAGCCCAAGGCCTCGCAGGTCGAGGTAAAAGTTCCGATGAAGGTCGTCGAAGCGCTGCTCTCCGCAGGCAAGGACGAACTGGATGTCGTTGCCGGTCTACATGCTCTTGAGAATCAAGGCGATATGGAATTGGTCTCGGTGAAGGATGAAGACAGCACGATTCGCGTGTGGATGGATTCAAAGAGCGTTTCGGACTAGGGATCGGGTTTTGTGATTTGGGGCTCCTGATAAGTTCCGCGCGGAAAGCGCGGAATGCGAAAGGATGAGGGAGATGATTCTGCTGGGAAAAATCGCTCTTGGTTTTGGGGCCACGGTTCTCTTGGCGGGTGCTTACACCTTCCGCGAAGGCGTTATCCGCGTCGATGTAGATCAAACCCGCGGCGAAACCCACCATGTGCATGTATGGGCGCCCGCGGCGGTCGTCCCCATGGTTATGCACTTCATCCCGCGCGGCCAACTCGAGCCGGCCGGGGAACAGGCCGCGGAATACATGCCGCTGGTGCATGCCATTGCGAAGGAGTTGCAAAAATATCCGGAAGCCGAGCTTGTGGAAGTGCGCGACGGAGAACAACGCGTCCATGTCCGCACGCACGATGGCAGCCTGCTGATTGACGTCGAGGAGCCCGGCCAGGAAGTTCACGTGGCCTGCCCGCTATCAACGATCGACGACGTATCCCGCGAGCTAGCCTCTCTCGCTCCCGGCTCTTGAGCCAAAGCTGCGCAAATCGAAGCTAGAAAAGCAACCCGCAAGGAAACAAACACATGGGAGGCCCTCCTGCTAGACGGAGAGTCGCGCGGCAGGCAGCCAGCGGCGAGGTGGGGGAAATAAACCGTAGGCGAGAGCGACGACAGGATCGCAGCGGGCCGCAGGCGGTCAGCTACCGCGTTGGGAAACTCTACTCGTAGGCGAGAGCGACGACGGGATCGTAGCTGGCGGCGCGCAGAGTTGGGTACAAGGCACCGATGACTGCGCCGGCGAGCGCCAACAAGGCGGAAGCAACTACCCATTGCGACGTAATCAAAATCGGGAGGCTCGGGTTGGTCGCTCTTACAATCGCCTGAATGAGATAGGTAATCAGAATTCCGAAAAAACATCCGACAACGGTGAGAAGAAGTGTCTCTCCGAGCAGCATGCGGAGGATGCCCAGCCGCGAAAGCCCCAATGCTTTGAGAATTCCAATCTCGCGAGTGCGTTCCATTACCATGGTGTGCATATTGAGAAGCACGACGAGGAAACTGATGACGATGCCGAGTCCGACCATGGTGCGGGTAAAGGGTCTCAATTGAGGAAGATTCGAGGAACTCATGAGTGTGACGTATTCGGCCATGGAACGCACGCGGTCCAGCGGAGTGAGTTTGACAAGTTCAGCGCGGGTGCCTTCTGTGTCGCCTTTGCTGCGGACGTAAAACATGGAGACGCGCTTTTCGGCGCCGGCGATGTCCTGCGCGGTCTTGAGAGGAATAAAGTAGCGGGCGCCTTTGCCGTGGGCTACGATTCCGCAAATGGTAAATGCATGATTCAAAAGAGTGATGCGGTCACCGACTTTCAAATGTTTGGTTTGCGCGATGATGTCATCGGCGATGGCTTCGTCCTGAGAGTCAAAGGGGCGGCCCGAACGAAACAAGAAGCCGCGGCTGAGGGCATTGAAGCTCTTAAAATCAATGCCATAGACGATGACAAAACTTTTTGGCTCGGTGAGGATGAGGACGGGAGCTACGGCATCGACGCCGGGAAGCTTGGCAATTTGGTCGCCGAGGGATTCCTGCATGACGGCGCTGGAGAACGCGAAGAAGATGGAGGCGTTGGGGGGCTGGACGAGAAGATCGGCGCCGACGCCCTCGACGCGTTTTCCCCATTCGGAAATGACTCCGGAAGTGAGTCCCACAATGAGAAGAACGAAGATCACTTGAATAGCGATGGCGATGACAGTGAGAAAGCTGCGAAGCGGACGGGCGATGATATTGCCCCACAGCATCTGGAACAGTGAAAAAGTTTCCTCAAATGTCTCATTCATCAGGGAATCCGATAAGTCACTCTATCATCCGGGTTCGAGTGCGGTCAAAAAAGGAAAAGATGGCAGGCAAGATGGATGCCGAACTCTGTAAAAAATATTTCAGCACGATTAAGTTTTCAACACAAGTGTTGATAAGTATGTGGAAAATCGCGGGTCGCTGAGAGCTAACTTCACTTTCTTCAACGGGCTGCTCCGGTTTGCACAATTTCAGTGCAGGTCATTTTTCTTGGCCAGGCAAAAAGCGCTAGAGCGGAAAAAAGTGCACAGCGCAAATCTCGCAAAATGAGATTAATGGAAAAATCGGAAAAAAAACGGTGCGGGTCAGCACCGCCAGAATAATCTTCCATCGTTCAAACCAGATCAGTACCACTTAGGAGGGCGCTCGAGGCGAATCTTGATGACTTGGTGAGGATCGGTGAGATCGTACCAGTGGCCGTAGGGCTTCCAGCCATCGGCAATCACCTGGATGAGAGCGCGACCGAGGGGCGCGTCTGGAACGTGCGCGAGACCCAGGCGGTTAGTCTTGACATTCAATTCGACTTTCTTATCTTTTCTGATCTCGCGCTGTTCGATGTACTTGACGTAGACGCTTGCATTCTCGACGGGCTCGGCTTTGTCCCCTGCGGTGACTTCGATGGTGAACCGGGTAGAAACATCGGTCTGCGGAGGTGTTTTCGCGGGAGCGGCGGGCGGATCCTGAGCAGCAAGACCGAGAGCCGTCGCGATGAGAAAAACAATAAGCAGACTACCCATTTTCTGCTGAGAAAGTTTCATGTCCCAGTGGACCCCATATTCCACGGAATTATGTTCTCACGACAAATTACTCCGCTCGGGAATAAGATGCAACTGCCATGCGGGGTGCTGCTCGGCGCGGGGCCCGAAACTGGGCCGTAGCGATGTCTCCCAGGCTACAACTTCGTGCGGCGGAATTGACTGACCGGATTTGGTCCTGTAACTTCTCAAGAGCCTGCCCCGCAGGGAATCGAAAGCCACGAGCGCAGCGAGCAACCCTTCGTCCGAATGCTTCCTGAACAGAGCGGAAGCGCAAAAGTTTCCTTTCGGTGCAGCGGGGCGACCGCGCGGGTCGAGAGCAATCGAGGTAAGAGGAGATCACCATGGGATTTGCCACGAACGCCATACACGTCGGACAGGAGCCAGATCCGGCGACAGGTGCGGTCGTTGCGCCGATTTACCAGACCTCGACGTACGTGTACGAAGAGCTGGGCAAACACAAAGGGTACGACTACTCGAGGTCCAATCATCCAAACCGGAAAGCGCTGGAAAGGACGGTCGCGAAGCTGGAAGGCGGACACAGCGCGTACGTTTTCACTTCGGGAATGGCGGCGATCGACGCGGTGTTCCGTTTGTTGCGGCCGGGAGACCACGTGGTGCTGTCGGAGGCGGTGTACGGAGGCGTGTACCGGCTGTCGACGCAGCTGCTGGTGCATTTTGGATTGGAATTCAGCTTTGTGGATACGTCGATTCCCGCGTGCGTGTTTTCGGCAATGCGGCCGAACACGAAGTTGATTTATATCGAGACGCCCACGAATCCGACGATGCGCGTGACGGACATCGGAGCGATCGCCAAGCTGGCGACGGAGCGGAACGTGGCGCTGGCGGTGGACAATACATTTCTTAGCCCGTACTTGCAGCGGCCCATCGAACTGGGGGCGCACATCGTGGTGCACTCAATGACGAAATATTTGAACGGGCACAGCGATTCGCAAGGCGGTGCAGTGGTGCTGACGCGGCCGGAGGATGCGGAGAAAATTTATTTTATTCAGCGGTCGGCGGGCGCGGGGCTGGCGCCGATGGATTGCTTTTTGATTTCGCGGGGGATCAAGACACTGGCGATCCGGATGCTGCAACACAACGCGAACGGGATTACCGTGGCGCGGCATTTGGATGCACATCCCAAAGTACGGAAGACTTTTTACCCGGGACTTCCGACGCATCCGCAGCATGAATTGGCGCGGCGGCAGCAGAAAGGGCCGGGAGCGATGCTGGCGATTGATTTGGGATCGCTGGAAGCGGCGCGGCGATTTTTGAATCAATTGAAGCTGTGCTTGCTGGCGGAGAGTTTGGGAGGAGTGGAGACGCTGGTTTCGCTTCCGGCGCAGATGACGCATGCTTCGATGCCGGCGGAAGTGCGGGAGCGAATTGGGATCACCGATGGATTGGTGAGGATTTCGGTGGGGATCGAGGATGTGGAAGATATCATGGCGGATTTGGATCAGGCGCTGTTGTATGTGTGAAGAAGAAGTGGATAGTGAGTAGTGGGTAGTGGTTAGGGAAAACATCGCCTGGGCCGGATACTCGCGATTAGGATGGAGCAGAACGGCGTGATGAAATATCGCTTGGCGGCCATCATCACCAAGGAAGACGATTGGTTCGTTGCGCGCTGCCCCGAGCTCAGTGTAACTTCGCAGGGGAAAAGCGTGGAATCCGCGCGTGCTAGCTTGCGCGAAGCCGTCGATCTGCATTTGGAGACTTGGGGCGCTCCTGATGGCAGACTTGCTGAAGTTCCCGAGTTCTGGACTGGCATTGACATTTTCTGGTGATATGTCAGAACTGCCAAGCCTGCCCGACAAATTCCCCCAGAGAGCTCCGGAGCACACACTCCGCGCGGGGCTCCGCAAATAGCCCACGATGGCCTTCTTGAGGCCGGAATCGGCCGCCGGATTTGGAAGGCCGCAGGTTCAACACACTCCAAGGGAGTGTACTGATGATCGAAAGGGACATGGAGGACCTAATTGCCGCGTTTCCCGATGACTTTTTCCAAGGCAAGCAGTTTGTGCTGGTCGCGCGCCAAAAGTCTCTCGCTGGGGTCGGTCGCTTTGATCTTCTGTTTGAGGACAGGTTCGGCAGCACCATCGTGATGGAACTGAAGGCCCGTCCATTGAAATATGAGGATGCGACGCAGGTCGCAGGTTACCGTGACGAATTGAAGGAAAAGGGCTGCAAGAATGTTGTGATGTGGTTGGTCGCTCCTCAAATCCCTCGTTCTGTGAGGGAATTCCTTGACGATAAGGGAATCGAATACACGGAGATCCATTTTACAGATTTCCGTCGAACCGCTGAGCGGCATGGGTTCGTAGTCGAGAGTGAAGTCGAGTCACGGATTGATAGAGCGGCCGTCATTCCTCCTTGGCGCGTAAGTAGGGTCGTCCATCGAATTAGAGGACGGTCCCTACTGAAGCCAGGCATCGAGCATGCCAGACTGCGCCTTGGTAATGAATGGACTGTGCGCGAACTTGCCGAGGTGCTGGGGATTCACAGATCGAACGCCGTACGCAGACTCAAGAGATGGCTTGTTGAGCGGCTTGCGAAAAGGGTCAGGCCTGGCCGGCGCGGACGTGCTGGAAGTTTGGCGAAGTATCGTTTCATGGAAACACTGCCTGAGGATCCGAGTGCGAGGCGAGGGGCCCTTGAAGAATGCTCTCGAAGGATCAAGAAATTTGCCGACGAGACAAAGCGCCAGAATTTGAGGGACCGTTTCTATCGGAGGCTCCATCTTGCCACGCAGATAAGTCCTCACGAGGAGGAAATCGATCAGGTTTTGGAGTTCATGAGGAAGGAAGGTTTAGCTAGGCCATTTGCGGCTAGTTCCGACCTGTGGGAAATTTTCCCGTTCACGAGCCAAGATAAATGGCCATAGTGCTCTATGTGCTTTCGTCGAGCCAGGTGAGGTAGGAGCCGGAGGCGGCGGAGATGGGGAGGGCTAGGAATTCGGGGACGGCGTAGGAGTGGAGGTGCTTTACTTCGGATTCGAGGGCGGTTAGTTTTTTTGCGGTGGTTTTGATGAGGAGCAGGAGTTCGCGGGATTTTTCGACGCGGCCTTTCCAGCGATAGTGGGATTCGACGGGACTGCGGAGGATGTTGACGCAGGCGGCCAAGCGTTTTTCGACGACGCTGCGGGCAATGAGCTTGGCTTGCAACGGGTTCACGCAAGTGACAAGAACGAGGCGGTAGTTTTTGCCGGACTTCATGCGGTTCTCTCCCTAACATTCCGAAGTATGCTTCCGTCCGCGAGCAACTGCGAATAGAATACGACGCTATGAGCGCTTCCCCTACGATGAATGCTTCTCCCATCAAGTTCGGCACGTCCGGATGGCGCGGGCTGATCGCCGACGATTTTACGTTTGCGAACGTGCGGCTGGCGGTGACGGCGATCGCGGAGCACGTGACGGCAGCAAAAAAGAAGCCGACGATTCTGGTCGGGTACGACACGAGATTTTATTCGGAGGAATTTTCGCAGCTTGCGGTGGTCATTTTGCAGGAGCACGGGATTCGAACGCTGCTGTGCGAGACGTTCACGCCAACGCCAGCGGTGGCTTACGAGATTCAGCGCTCGAAACTGGATGGAGCGATCAACTTCACGGCGAGCCATAACCCGGCGCAGTATCACGGGCTGAAGTTCTCCGGGCCGGATGCGGGGCCGGCGCTGCCGGAAGTGACGAAGGACATCGAGGCGCGCGTGGCGAAGATCATCGCGAAGAAGGGGGCGTTTCCGACAACGCCGGCCGTGCCGTCGGGCGGGGTGAAGACGGAGAAGGTGAATCTTCGCGAGAATTATTTGAAGCGGCTGGAAGAGCTGGTGCGATTTGAGACGCTGCGAAAGGCGAATGCGAAGTTCGTGACGGACGCGCTGCACGGGTGCGGGGCGGGATACCTGGATAAGGCGCTGGCGGATCACGGAGTGGCGGTGGAAGCGAGACGGACGAACCGGGATTGTTTGTTTGACGGGACGGGGCCCGACGTAAGCGAAGAAAATCTGGCGCCGTTGCGAAAAGCCGTGACGGATTCGGGAGCGGCGGCGGGACTGGCGACGGATGGAGACGCGGACCGTTTTGGAATGATCGACCGGGACGGAACGTGGATTCAGCCGAATCACATTCTGGCGCTGGTGTACGACTACATCGTGGAGACGCGCGGATGGAAGATGGCGGCGGCGCGGAGCGTGGCGACATCGCAATTTATCGATGCGGCGGCGAAAGCGCACGGACAGAAAACGTACCAGACGCCGGTGGGATTCAAGTACATCGGGCAATTGATCCGGGAAGATAAAATCGCGCTGGGCGGAGAAGAGAGCGCGGGGCTGACGATTCGCGGGCACGTGCCGGAGAAGGACGGGATTCTGGCGTGCCTGTTGGTGGCGGAAATGATCGCGGCGCGGGGCGCTTCGCTGGGCGAGCAGATCCAGCAGCTTTTCAAGAAAGTGGGGAGAGAATTCTGGCCAGTGCGGGAGAATCTGCACTTGAATGACGAACAAAAAGCAAACGCAGTGAAGAAGGTGGCGGTGGACGCTTCGACACTGGTGGGGCGGAAAGTAGTATCGATTGACCGGACGGACGGTGCAAAATTCTGTTTTGAAGACGGTTCGTGGATGCTGTTGCGGCTATCCGGGACCGAGCCGCTGCTGCGCTTATATGTGGAGGCGGAGAGCGCCGCGGCTTCGGCAAAGCTGGCGAGCGAGGCGATGAAGTGGGTATTGGAAAGCTGAAGGCGAGAGTGAAGGAAACTACGGCCGAAGAAAAAATGCGGCCGCTGCTGCGGCAGTACGGCAGCATGCTGCTGGGATTGCTGGCGCTGGTGATGATCGTACACAACATTTTCGGGACGCACGGATTTCTGGCGATGCGGCGCACGCAAAACGAAATCAAACAAGTGAAGGCGGAGCTGCAACAATTGAACAAGGAAAACGCGGCGCTGGACCAGGAGCGGCAAGCGCTGAAGAGCGATCCGCGGCTGATCGAGAAAATCGCGCGTGATGATCTCGGGTTGGCGCGGCCGGGCGAGATCATCATTCGGATTCCGCAGGAACAGGAACAACAGTTGCAGCAGGAACAGGTCCCCGCAGTAAAACCGTAAGGCGAAGTTGCAGTTTTGCGTTAGATCCCACGAAAAATTCTAATCTTCAGGCGGGAGACGGCGCCGCGGCGAGTTTCCGCGCCTTGGCACGGCGGTTTTTCCAGCCGGTGCGAAGAAGCGAAAGCAGGAGCATGGCGAGGAAGATGGCGAGCAAGCCTGCGGAGGCTTCGAGGAAACCGCATTGGCGCTTGGGAAGGATGGAGAAGCGACCGTAGACGAATTCGATGTGAACCCAATAGACGAGAAGAGAGGTTTTGCCGATCTGGATGAGCGGGCTGAAACCCATTTGGGCCAGGCCCCAGCGGCACCACGCGTAGATGAGAGAAAGGATAATGAGAAGGACGCCACAACGCATGAGGAAGAAGTTGGGGCTGGTGTGCCAGTAGTCGTAGACGCGATAGAGCTGCAGAGGCGAGCGATCGAGGAGCAAAGAAAGAAGACAGGCAAGAATGCCCGTGCCACCGAGGGCGGCGAAGACGAGAGACTCGCTGCGTTTGGCGATGGAAGTGAAGAGGAAAAAGCCAACGGCGAGGCCAACGAACGCAAACGCCGACCAAGGGAAAAGCGGAAAGAGCCAAGGCTGCGGCGTGCCGAAGACGTGGATGCCGTTGACGTAGGACTCGATGGGCCAAGGGAGTTGGCGTGGGCGGTAGGTGGTCCAGAGAAGCGGAGTGGCCAGAGCGATGGCGGTGGCGGCTGCGAGAGAAGCAAGGATGTTGCGGAGGCGGGAGGCGGCGACGGTTTGCGGAAGTGTGGAGGAGTTTGAAGGGCTGCGACGTGCGCTGAGCCAGCAGAGAACGCCCATCAACATGATGGAAATGCCGATCATGTTGAGGATGTCGACGCGGAGGAGATCGGTCCAGGGAGACCAGCGGTAGCCGAGGGCATACTCCTGAACGCGGAAGAGGAGGCCGAGAGCAAAGATTTCGGCGCCGCGGCGGATGGTGGTTTTTGCGATGGCGGCGGGGAGGGCGCCTTTTTCGCGGAGGCGCTCCGTGACGAGAGCGAACGAGACGCCGGCGAGAAAAAGGAAAAGCGGAGCGGGGAGCGTGCCACCGAGCTGAGACCAGCGGAAGAAGGAGGACTCGCGCGCTTGCGGGCTGAGCCAGGAGTCGTAGCAGTGTGTCTGGAACATGAGGACGCAGGCTAGGCCGCGCATCCAGTCGATGTAGGCGAGACGCTTCATCGTTTGCATCCGGGTTGCGGCGAGATGCTAATGCAGAAGCGCGTGTGTTTCGGAAGTGGAGTGGAGTGATTGGAGTGAATTTGGGAAGCCATGCCTCTGCGCTACAATCTTCACGCACTATTGTGATTTCAGAGAGGAAAATTTGCCAGAGACGCGGCAACTCGGTGTGCTTCCGATGCTCGGGCTGTGGGCTGGGCTGTGCTTGATAGGGGCGCTGTACGCGACGTGGCAGGGATATGGCGGGCGAGCGTTTGCGGCAACGTTGACGGCGTTTGCTTTCTATTTTTTGGTGGTCCTGGTGTTTGCGGCGCAAGGAGTTGGCGAAGGGCTAGCGGCGCGGTTCGGGCTGGCGGGAGGCGTGCTGTTCGGCTGCGCGGCGTTTCTTGCGTACCTGGTTTATGGAGTGGGAACGAGTACGTTTGGGATTTTGCGAGTTGCGGCGGTGGCGATCTTTGTGTTTGTGCCGCTGGCGCTGGCAGCTTCTGCGGAGCGGCGACCGGCGGGAGCGTGGCAGGATTTTTTGGTGCTTGCGGGCGTTTGGGTGGCGGTCAAGTTTGGACCGTCACACTTTGTGTGGCCGTATCCGAGCGGGCGGCTTGCGTATGTTTTCACGGTGCTGCTGGCGGTGAATGTCGCGCTGGCGGTGTTCGTCCTGGCGCGGCGCGTGGATGGAATTGGCTACACGATTGGATGGGGAAAGCACTGGGGATTTTTCGTGCTGGGGAGCTTTGCGGTGTTTGCGTGCATCGCGATTCTGCTGGGGAGGGGCATGCGGTTTATCGCGTTTGCGCCACAGTGGCACGCGTGGCCTTCGCTGGCGCTCACTTCGCTGGGGATACTCTTTTTTACGGCTTGGCCGGAAGAGTTGCTGTTTCGCGGGCTGCTACAGAATCTGCTTTCGCGAGCCTCGAAGAGCGATTTGGCGGGATGGTGGACGGCCTCGGTGCTGTTTGGATTTTCACACATCACGAATCTGGGATTTCCGAATTGGCGGTACGTGATTCTGGCGACGATTGCGGGGATTTTCTATGGATGGACCTGGCGGAAGACGGGATCGATTTTTGCTTCGGCGATTGTGCATGCGCTGGTGGATATAACGTGGCACTTTTTGTTCAGGACGATGTGATGCGGCAGCACTAGACGACGCGTGTTAGAAACCAAGCAGATGACCGGATTGTGGCTAGAGGATGCGCAAACCTAGAGAAGAAGCGAGTTTGGCCTGTTTTCGATCGAAAGTGTAGAAGGTGTCGGCCTTCAGCACCACGGCGGAAGCCACTTGAAGGATGTCGAGGGTGCGCGTGCCAAGAGCGGGAGTATAGCGGGCGGCCATTTGGGCCGCTTGCTGATATGCGGCTGAGGGAATCGGGATGACGCGGAGGACGCCGGACTCGACGTCGCGGCGAAACAAGGCCAGAATTTCTCTGGCTTCAGGAGGCTGCAGCTCCTTTCTGAAGAGGCGCAGGGCGATACCATTTGCAATTTCGAGTTCGCCGAGGTCCGTGAAGAGCAGAGGAAGCTTTGTTTGTTTTACGCGCGCGGCGACAGCGGGAGAATTGGCGTCCTGAACGTAAAGGGAGAAGAGGTAGCTGGAATCGGCGAAAACGGTCAAAAACGTTCCTCGCGGTCGCGAGCAATTTGTTCGGCCCCGGAAATTTTCATGCGCTTTTTCCCGAAGATTTTTTTCATACGACCGAGAAAATCAGGCATTGCGACAGGGGCAGACGGCTCAGGAGGCAACAGGCGGGCTATGACGCGCTTGCGCTTGGTGATATGGACTTCCTGGCCCTCGCGGAGGAGGTCCTCGACGAGAGAGAAGCGGTAGCGGAGGTCGCGAACGGAAGCTTTTTTCATGTGATACATTTTAGCATCACAGCAGAATGCGAGCAAGGGCGTACTTTTTGTGAGTGCCCAAGGGTAATCCATTCGTCTCGGAAAAGAGCCTTACGATTCGAACTAAAGACGTGCTTTTTGAGGGGGGGCGGCGAACGAAGGAGCCGCTGGCGCGTCTGAAGGAGAAAAGTTGCAAGGGCCAGGAACTTAAGCTGAGTTCGAACGTAGATAGTGGTAGCGGGGGCCGTGGATGGGAACATTGTGGCAGGACGTGCAGTTTGCGCTGCGGATGATGCGCAAGAATCTGGGATTCACGACGGCGGCAGTGCTGTGTCTGATGCTGGGGATTGGGGCGACCACCGGGATTTTTACGGTGGTGAACGCGGTGCTGCTGCGGCCGCTGCCTTACGCGCACCCGGAGCAGCTCATTCGAATCTACACGGAGTTTCCGACGTTTCCGAACGGCGGGCTGCATCGGTTCTGGGCGTCTGGGCCGGAATTTCTCGATCTTCGGAGGGATACACACTCGTGGGCATCGCTCGACGCGTGGGTCACGAGCGGGGCCAACCTGGCGGGCAATGTGGAGCCGGTGCGGGTCACGGCAGCGTATTTGAGCGGAGGATTGCTGGAGACGCTGGGAGTCAGCCCGACTGCCGGGCGATTGATCGCACCTTCGGACGATGTGCCGGGAGCCAGCCCTGTCGCTGACATTTCCTATGGAATCTGGCAGAGCGTTTTTGCCGGCGATCGAAATGTGGTGGGACGAGAAACGCGTTTGAACGGCGTGAAATGCACGATCATCGGGGTTATGCCGGAAGGTTTTCAGTTTCCACCGGGCCAGCAGGATCCGGCGCAGGTTTGGACGGCGCTGCAGCTCGATCCCGCGAAGCCGGGGGGACGTGGCTCGCATAATTATTATTTGCTTGGACGGCTGAAACCCGGCGTATCGCCGGCGCAAGCGCAGGGTGAACTGGCGTCGCTTGTTCAGACCTACGGCGAAAGACGCGCGCCACACACGCACAGTCTTAATCCAAAGGATCACACGCTGGTCAGTTACCCGTTGCAGGCCGAAGTGGTTTCGAGCGTGCGGCCTGCACTCTTGATGCTGCTGGGAGCGGTCGTGTTCGTGCTGCTAATCGCGAGCGTGAACGTGGCGAATCTGTTGCTGGCCCGCGCCGAGGCGAGACGGAGGGAGATTGCGATTCGAGGCGCGCTGGGAGCGAGCCTGGCGCGGCTGGCGCGGCAGTTCGTGACAGAAGGAATCCTGCTGGCGATGTGCGGCGGAATATTGGGGATAGCGCTTGCGTTCGCGGGCGTGCGCGTGGTGCAACTGACGAACGCCGGGGGATTGCCGCGGGCGGACGAAATCGCGATGGACTGGCGAGTGCTGGTGTTCACGCTTGTCACGAGCCTGGTGACGGGAGTGCTGTTCGGCTTAGCGCCGCTGGCACCGCTGGTGGTGAGCGGGATTTCAGAATCGCTGAAGGATACGGCGGGTAGCACGACGGCAGCGGCTGGAGCGCAGTTTTTCCGGCGGGCGCTGGTCGCGGTCGAACTGGGGATGGCGTTGCTCCTGCTGATTTGCTGCGGGTTGATGGTGCGGGCGTTTTGGAAATTGCAGGAGGTGCACACGGGCCTTCGGCCTGACGACGTCGTGACCATGCTTGTGTCGCTGCCCAGTGGCACGTATACGGACCCGGGAAAGATCACGGATTTCTGGACGCGGCTCGAGGGACGACTGACCAACCTTCCTGGTGTGCAATCTGCGGCGCTGGTTTCGGGCTTGCCGCCGATGAGGCCTCCGAACATGAACGACACGGACATCGAAGGGTTTGTCAAGACAGAAGGCGGGCCCATCGAGAACGTGGATTTCTATCAAGCGGTGAGCTCGGGGTATTTTGCCACCATGGGGATACGGCTGATGGACGGGCGATTCTTCGACGACCGGGACATCCAGAACGCGCCGCCGGTGGTCATCATCAACAAGACGATGGCGATGACCTTTTGGCCGCACCAAAACCCGATCGGCAGGCGCGTGCGTCCCGGCAAAGATTGGTGCACGGTGGTCGGTGTCGTGGACGACGTGAAAAACGCGGGACTGGACCGGCCGGCGGGAACGGAATTGTATCTGCCGTACCGGCAGCCGGCGGCCGCAGGCGTTTCGGATATTTACGTGGTGTTGCGAGCACGGAGCGGAAATCCGCTGACGCTGGCGGGAGAAGTGCGCCGTCAGATGAACGAGCTGGACCCATCGCTGCCACTTGCAGATGTGCGCCTAATGGAAGACGTGCTTTCCGGGGCGCAGGCGCGGCCCAGGTTCCTGAGCTTGCTGCTGACGCTCTTTTCCATCGTGGCGCTGGCGATTGCGACGGTCGGAATCTATGGAGTAATTTCCTATTCGGTGGCGCGTAGGACGAAGGAGTTTGGCTTGCGGATGGTGCTGGGCGCGCAAGGCAGCGACGTGTTGGGGCTGGTGATGAAACAGGGAGCGGCAATCATTTTGATAGGAATTGGATTTGGGCTGCTTCTGGCGTTTTTCTTTACAAGGCTGATGGCGAGTTTGCTGTTTGGAATCGCGGCGACGGACCTTGCGACGTTTGCGAGCGTGACCGCAGTGCTTTGTTGTGTGGCGCTTGCCGCGTGTTATATACCAGCGAGACGAGCGACGAAAGTGGACCCGATGCAGACGCTGCGGTACGAATGACTTTATGGATTATTTAACCCTGCAATGCCCCGCCCCGCATGTCATCGCGCGCCAGGACGAAGGCGGAATCTTTATGCGAGATGGGATAAGAACGGTGGAAACCCCAGAAACGCGAGTCGCAGCTTTTGCAGCGATAGGGCCAAACGAACGCCAACCGGAACCAGATACGCTCGACGAAACCTTTTCTTCTGGATCTTCGTACCGAACTGCTCTCGCAGACTGGACATTCGCTGATTTTCTTGGCAAAAGTGAGATGCATGCGAATCGATCATCCTCGTTTTCTGTGCAAGCAATTATGAGGAGGAGGCGGCGATCCTGGGAGAACAGAACGGCGGCGCTGTGCGCTGCTAATATCCTGTTCCGACGAACAGTGAATTCCGCGTGCAAGATACGCGAGAGGCACTAAAACTATTTTGGGAGGCCCCGGCGGAGAACACTTTGAAATAGTCCGAGAGCCGCGACCATCGGACAAGCCAACGATGAAGAATGAGGCAACCGAAAGAGCACAAAGGACAATATTTAGAGACATTCAATAGAAGGAGACAGTGTGCCGCACCTGCGGCTAAGCGAGGCACCTGACTTTTGCGGCCCCAAGGGGCATACTGTGTGAAACGGTCCATGGGCTCCTGCAGGCAAGGACTAGCGGGAGCAAACCTAACCTTAAAATTGCCAGTGAGGGAGAAACAATGAAAGAGATGACTGCAGCGAACGCGATGTTCTTGGCGCAAGATGTGTACCTTCCGGTTTTGAAAAGAGAAAGCGCGACGACGAAGAACGTGATGGCAGCGGTGCCCGCTGATAAATCCGGCTACCGTCCCGATCCTGTATCGAAGACCGCGAATGATCTGCTGAGACATATCGCGGCTTCCGACGTGCGCTTCCTGGATGCGGTGATCAACGGACAGTTCAGCACTGCAGCAGTCATTCCGGAAGAAGCGAAAACGCCTGCCGAGGTTGTGGCATGGTATGAAAAACGGCATGCCGCGGGCCTTGAACAGATTTCAAAATTGACTGGCGAGCAACTGGTTACGCTCGTGGATTTTCGGGGGATGTTCCAATGGCCGGCGGTAATGTTCCTGACGATGGGGCTAAATCACACGATTCATCATCGCGGGCAACTGAGTTCGTACTTGCGATGCATGGGGGCGAAGGTGCCCTCGATTTACGGAGAGAGTTATGACGCCGAGCAGGCACGAAAAGCGGCGCAGGCGTAGCTGAAGGGCCTAAGTCCTCCCACTCACCCAGCAAACTTTTGAAGGGAACCGCAACCTTCGCGCCATTTTTGTGTTTTAAGTAATAGCAGACCTTTAGAGCCCCGTGATCCACGAGGCGCTCTGCGGGCTTTGCTGTACGAGATACAGCAAGAAGCAAATCCACCCTCAGCCCAAAGAGGAGAGCGAAATGTTCCGAATGAAAGGAATTGCCGGGGCCCTGGTGTTGAGCGCTGCGATGGTTGCGCCGCTTTTGACGAGTGGATGTGCCGCGCGAGTGCGGTATTACGACTCGTATCACAGCGACTATCATTATTGGAACGCCCGAGAGGATCATGCCTACCGGGTGTGGCTAAGCGAGCGGCATTATGAATATCGCGACTTCAATAGATTAAGCAGCGAGAAGCAGCGTGAATACTGGAACTGGCGCCACGCTCATCCCGACTGAAAGTGATGTTCGTCGTACGGCGCAGAACGAATCCCCCAAGCATACTTGGAAGACAGTTCCGACCGAACTAACGAACTACACCTGCCACAGGTGAGGAAGCGGAAGCGTAGAGGCGTTTCGGCATGCGGCCGGCGAGCCAGGCTTTGCGGCCGGCGGAGACTGCTTCGCGCATGGCTTCTGCCATCAGGACGGTGTCGGCGGCTTCCGCGATGGCGGTGTTCATGAGAACGCCGTCGGCGCCCAACTCCATGGCAACAGCGGCGTCGGAGGCGGTGCCCACGCCCGCATCGACAATCATGGGGACTTCGGTGATGCGTTCGCGAAGGATGCGAAGATTGGCGGGATTCTGAATGCCGAGACCGGAGCCGATGGGCGCGGCGAGGGGCATGACCGCGGCGGCGCCCGCGTCGATGAGCTTGCGCGCGGCGATCAGATCGTCGTTGGTGTAGGGCAGGACAACGAAGCCCTCTTTGACGAGGACGCGCGTAGCTTCAATGAGCTGTTCGGTGTCGGGGAAAAGCGTTTGCTGGTCGCCGATGACTTCCAACTTGATCCAATGGGAAAGGCCGACCTCGCGGGCCAGCCGCGCCGTGCGAATGGCTTCGTCGGCGGTGTAACAAGCGGCCGTGTTCGGCAGTATAAAGATTTTTTCGCGATCGATGTAATCGAGAAGCGATTCTTTGGAACGGTCGGTGAGATTCACGCGACGCACGGCCACGGTGACCATGTCCGCGCCGGAAGCAGCGTGCGCGCGGACCATTTCGGGGAAGTTGCGGTATTTGCCGGTGCCCACAATCAGGCGAGATTTGAAGGCGCGGCCTGCGATAACCAGATCATCGGACATGGGAAACCTCAACGAGATTCTAGCCCTCCGCGGGCCGGGCGACAAATCGGAAGAAAGAAAATCTGCGTGGAAGATTGTGTGAGCGCGAAACGAAGAAGGCTGATTCTTCCCAGTTTCAGTGACTCGGCGGCACTTTTTTGGATCAATCCTGCAGGATGGGGCGCGGCTCTGCGACGTCCGCGTAGAGGCGTTCGATGACATCGTGAAACTGTTGCTCAACAACGCGGCGGCGCAACTTCAAAGTAAACGTGAGGCTGCCGTTGTCGAAAGTGAAATCTTCGGGCAAGAGCGCAAAGCGCTTGATGGTTTCGTACTGCGCGAGATTGGCAGTCAGGCGCTTCACTTCGGCGTCGAGCAGCGAGCGAACCCACGGATTTGCGACCATCTCTTCCTTCGAAGAAAACTTGATTCCCTTCTCGGCAGCCTTAGCCATGACCGTTACGCTGTTGGGAACGATGAGCGCGGAGACAAATTTTCGCTTGTCGCCCACGACCATGGCGTTCAAAACGTACGGACTGGTTTTCAGGGAGTTCTCGATGGGCTGCGGCGCGACGAACTTGCCGGCGGCGGTCTTGATGAGATCTTTCTTGCGGTCAGTGATGAAGAGATAGTTGTCTTTATCGAGATAGCCGATATCGCCGGTGCTGAACCAGCCTTCCGCGGTCAGAACTTCGCGCGTCGCCTCCGGACTTTTGTAGTAACCCTGCATGACGCAGGGACCCTTGGCGAGGATTTCGCCATCTTCCGCGATGCGCAGCTCGACGTTAGGAATTGGCTTGCCGGAACTTCCCATGCGGTTATTGGGATAGTTGGAGGTCAGAACGGGAGAAGTTTCCGTTAGCCCGTACCCCTGATAAATTGGAACGCCCACGGCCCAGAAAAATTCGGCGAGCTCTTTCGCAAGCGGTGCTCCGCCGGAGAGAACGACTCGCAATTTTCCGCCTGTCCCCATTCGAATCTTCGAATAGACAAGTTTGTCGGCAATCTGCCATTCGGCCTTGAGGCCCACGCCCGCGGATTTTTCACCGGAACGCCACATTGCCGAGTGGCTCGCTACGCCCATTGCCCAATCGAAGATTTTCCGTTGAAGGCCGGTGCGTTTGCTGCCCTGCTCGACAATGCGCGTATAGATTTTTTCAAACACGCGCGGCACGGCCGCGAGGAGAGTGGGATGAACCTCGAGCAGCGCCTGTGCGACTTGCTCGACGGCTTCCACATAAGCAATGGTTACGCCGTGGAAAAGATGGGTGTAGTCCACCATGCGGCCATACACATGCGCGAGCGGCAGAAAGGAGATGGCTACATCTTCCTTCGGATCGAATTTGAGATTGACGCAGGTGTCCGTGACGTTCGAACAAAAGTTCGAATGCGTGAGCATGACTCCCTTGGGCTCGCCCGTCGTGCCTGAGGTATAGATGAGCGAGGCGAGCTGGCCGGGCAAAACTTGCGAGGCGCGCATACGGTACGACGCGATATCGGCGCCGCCCGCGGCGGAAATCAGAGTCTCGTAACACAAGCAATCAGACGGAAGCTCCGGTCCGCTATCAGCGAGGACGACTTGTTCCAGCTCAGGAAGCTGCGCTCGAATGGCCTGTAGTTTCTGCATTTGCGCGGCGCCGGCGGCGAACACACACTTGGCCCCACAATGCTTAAGGATGTAGATGATGCGTTCGGGCGATTCGTTGAAATAGACGGGAACCGTGACGCCACCCGCGCCGGTAATCGCAAAATCAGCCACATGCCATTCCGGACGATTGGCGGCGAAGAGCCCGACCCGGTCGCCTGGTTTCACGCCAAGCTCGACAAACGCCGTGGAAAGCCCTGCGACGCGGCGCAGGAGTTCTTCGGAGGAATACGATTTCCATCCGTCCGCCGCGCGGAACATCTGAGCGCGCGGGTTCGGGAGAGAGTCGATGCTGTTGAGGAGCCGTGAAGGAAGCGTGCCGTAGTTCATCGGATGCCTTGACTCTACCTTAGGCCAATTCGGCGCGCAATCCTGGCCGATGCCAGGGGCGGCGAATGTGGTGCCGAAAGCGGGGCTGCGCTAAGATGAAACGCGGAGTTCCCTTATGTGCGCGACTCTTTCCGGAACCGTTGCTGATAGCGGCTTGTCGAAAGGCCCGTTTCGCGCTGCGCGCGGCACGCAGCTTTCCTGCAAAGGCTGGCAGCAGGAGGCGGCGCTGCGCATGCTAATGAATAATCTCGACCCACAAGTAGCCGAGAAGCCCGAAGACCTGGTCGTTTACGGAGGAACAGGCAAAGCGGCGCGCAACTGGGAATGCTTTCATGCAATCGTGCGGTCGCTGAAGGCGCTCGAATCGGACGAAACGCTGCTGGTGCAATCGGGCAAGCCGGTGGGGGTTTTCCGCACGCATGACTATGCGCCGCGCGTTCTGCTCTGCAATTCCAATCTCACCGGACACTGGAACAACTGGGAAAAATTCCGGGAGCTCGACCGCGCCGGCCTCATGATGTACGGCCAAATGACCGCGGGAAGCTGGATCTACATCGGCACGCAGGGAATTTTGCAGGGCACTTACGAAACCTTTGCAGCCGCGGCACGAAAGCATTTTGGCGGTGATTTGGCCGGAAAACTCGTCGTAAGCGGCGGCATGGGCGGGATGGGCGGCGCGCAACCGCTAGCGGCCACCATGAACGGCGCGGCGTTTCTCGGAATTGACGTCGACCCGGAGCGCATCAAGCGGCGCGTCAAAGGCGGCTATTGCGACGTGATGGTCACGAGCCTCGACGAAGCCCTGCGCATTCTGAAAAATGCCGTACGCAAACGCGAAGCGGCTTCCGTGGGCCTCGCGGGCAACTGCGCGGACCTGATCCCGGAGCTTGCGAAACGCGGCGTTGTGCCGGATCTCTTGACGGACCAGACCAGCGCGCACGATCCCATCGGCGGGTACGTGCCGAATGGCATGTCACTCGAAGCCGCTCTCGAACTGCGAAAAATAGATCCACAGGAATATCGCAAGCACGCATTGGCCGCCATTGCCGAACACGTCCAAGGAATGCTCGATTTGCAGAAGCTTGGCGCGGTGACGTTTGATTACGGCAACAACATTCGAACGTTCGCGTACGAATCCGGCGTCAAAAACGCGTATGACTTCCCTGGATTTGTGCCCGCATATATCCGTCCGCTCTTCTGCGAAGGCAAAGGGCCGTTCCGCTGGGCGGCGCTCTCCGGCGAAGCCTCCGATATCGCGCGTACGGATCAGCTTGTTCTCGAAATGTTCCCTCACGACGAACACCTGACGCGCTGGATCAAACTGGCGCAGAAACGCGTGAAGTTCCAAGGGCTGCCCTCGCGGATTTGCTGGCTGGGCTACGGCGAGCGAGACAAATTCGGCTTGGCGCTGAATGAACTCGTAGCCCGCGGCGAAGTGAAAGCACCCGTCGTGATGGGCCGCGACCATCTCGATTGCGGCTCAGTCTCTTCGCCTTACCGCGAAACCGAATCCATGCTCGATGGTTCGGACGCCGTCGCGGATTGGCCGCTGCTCAACGCGCTTCTTAACACCGCGAGCGGCGCGTCCTGGGTTTCGATTCACAACGGCGGCGGCGTGGGAATCGGCTACTCACAGCACGCGGGGCAGGTGACCGTCGCCGATGGCACAAAAGAAATGGCCGCTCGCATCGAGCGCGTGCTAACAAATGATCCCGGAACGGGAATCGCGCGTCACGTGGACGCCGGGTATCCCGAAGCCGTTGAATTCGCAAAAAAAAATAACGTAAAAATTCCGATGCTGTAGCGTATCTCTCCCTCTCCTTCGCGCATCCTACGTGTGGTAGTTCCTCAGGAGGAGACCATGTATGTCGTTTTAGGTGCCACAGGAAACACGGGCAGTGTCGCCACCGAAACTCTTCTGGCGAAGAAACAAAAGGTAAGAGTGGTCGGGCGAAGCAAAGAACATCTTGCGCGATTCACCGCTCACGGCGCGGAAGCATTTGTCGCCGATGTCATTGATTCTGCGGCCTTGACCGAAGCCTTCAAGGGCGCGCGCGGCGTTTATGCCATGATTCCCCCCAACATCACCAGCCCCGACGTCCGCGCCTTTCAGGACCAAGTGACAAATTCGATCTGCCACGCCTTGGAAGCTGCGAAAGTCACGCACGTCGTAGCCTTAAGCAGCATTGGCGCTGATAAACCTGATAAGACCGGTCCGGTCGTCGGGCTTCACGACTTCGAAAAGAAACTTTCACAAGTCCCTAAATTGAATGCTCTTCACCTTCGCGCTGGGTACTTCATGGAAAACACTTTGCCCCAGACGGGAGTCATCAAGAATCTTGGAAAGATGGCCGGTCCACTCCGGCCGGATCTATCGATTCCGATGATTGCCACTCAGGACATCGGCGCGGCCGTGGCGGAAGCGCTGCTGAATCTCAATTTCACCGGTCAGCAGACTCGCGAATTGCACGGCCAGCGCAATCTCACTTACTCGGAAGTAGCAAAGATCGTTGGATCGAGTATCGGAAAACCCGATCTCAGCTATGTGCAATTACCTGCGGAGCAGGTGATCCAAGCGATGACGCAAATGGGCATGTCCAAGAACCTCGCAACCTTACTCTGCGAAATGGCCGACGCCATGAATAATGGCTATATGCGAGCTCTCGAACCTCGTTCGCCCATGAATACGACACCTACTTCGTTCGAAGAGTTCGTGCAACAGGTCTTTGTCCCTGCCTATAAAGGGCAGGCCGCAAGAGTCTGAGGCAGCGGAACAGACGTTCTCAACTTCTTGAAACTCGGTCGTCAACACGCGCGACTGTCCATAGCTGGCTGAGAACGTCTGTTCTTTCTCGCAGTGTGCATCATCATCCTCTATCCGGCATAATAGCCGGACCTTGCTTAATTCCCTGCTCATAACAGGCGCTTCTCAACTCGTGACTCTGCGCGGCCGAAGTCCTCGCCGCGGTGCCGCGCTTGCTGATCTCGGAATCATCCGCAACGGAGCGCTCCTTGTACGCGATGGGCTGATCGCGGCGGTGGGAGCATGCGCAAAGGTGGAGTCCCTGCCCGAAGCAGCCACCGCCGAGCGGTTAGATGTCGGAGGCCGCATCGTGCTTCCCGGTTTCGTCGATTCCCACACACATCTGATCCACGCCGCGAGCCGCGCGGAAGAGTATGAGCTGAAAATTGCCGGCGCGAGCTATGAAGAGATCGCGCGCAAAGGCGGGGGAATCCTGAACTCCGTGAAAAAGTTGCGCGCAGCGACCTCGGAGGCTCTCGAAAGGCGAGCGCGCCACGCGCTCCGCCAGTTCGTTTCTTACGGGACAACAACGATTGAAGCTAAGAGCGGCTACGGCCTAGACGTCACAAGCGAATTGAAAATTCTTCGGCTTCACAAGGAACTCGCCGCGGAACAGCCCGTGGGCATTATCTCGACTTTCCTGGGCGCCCACGTCGTCCCTGCGGAATACCGGGGCACTTCGTCAGGCGTGGACGAATATATCGCGCTGGTCGTGAAAAAAATGATTCCCGAAGTAGCGGAGGAAAAACTCGCGGAATTCTGCGATGTTTTTTGCGACCGTGGGGCCTTCACCCGGGAGCAAGCCAGACAAATCCTCGAAGCGGGCAAGCGGCATGGCTTGACGCCGCGAGTGCACGCGGAACAGCTCACGCGCACTGGCGCGGCGCAACTGGGCGTGAAGCTGGGAGCGGCCAGTTGTGACCACCTCGAGCAGGTCAATTCCAGCGACATCGCGGCGCTGGCAAAATCAAAGACGGTGGCGACGCTTCTGCCCGGCTGTGATTACCATCTTGGCCTGGAGCAATACGCGCCCGCGCGAAAGTTGATCGATGCGGGCGCCATCGTGGCACTGGCCACCGATTACAATCCCGGCACCAGCCCGACGCTGAGCATGCCGATGATTTTGTCGCTGGCCTGCAGCCAGCTTCGCATGACGCCCGCGGAAGCCATTGCCGCCGCGACGATCAATCCGGCGTACGCGTTACGCCGCGAAAAGCACATCGGATCGCTCGGGGTTGGCAAATTCGCAGACCTGGCCGTTTTCGAGGTGGCCGATTACCGCGAAATTCCTTATTATTTTGGGTTGAACAGCTGTTGGATGACCGTCAAGCGTGGGGCCGTCGTTTATGCCGCCAACAATGCCACAATCTAATCCGCGCAAGAAGCCGGTCAAAAAGATAAGGATTCTGCAACTGAAGGAGACCGAGCAGAAATCTTTGCTTGCGGAGCATTTTTATCTTTTCTTGGGAATTCTCTTCTGCGTCGTAACATTCTTTCTCGCGGCCTTTGGCCTGCGATTCGACGAATCGGCTGTTATCAGTGTCTGGATCGTGGGAATCATCTTTTTTGGCAGGCAGTTGCTGCGTTTTCTGAAGGGAGAAGAGGCCCCGAAGAAGCCGGAGCGGCAGCCATTGGCAGCTTTGCCGTCGAAAAAGTACACTCCGCCCGCGTTGCCACGCGTGAGCAAAGATTTCTCCCCGATGCCGCCTGCTGGCGACAAGAGATATCCCCCTCCGAGTCCGTTTATCAAGCCGCCCAAATAATCCGTGCACGGTTGTATTCCCTGCCAGGCAACTCGAGCAGCCTTCAGGTGGCTCCCGAGGCTCGAAATCTCATATCATGGTGCTGTGAGGCGCGAGGGACACGTTTTCGATGAAACGACTGATTGAATGTGTGCCGAATTTTTCCGAGGGACGTGATTCCGAAAAGGTCGGAGCCATCGTCTCCGCGATGAGCGCCGTTCCCGGCGTCTACGTCCTCGACCGCGAAATGGACGCTGACCACAACCGCTGCGTCATCACCTTGGCGGGCGAGCCAAATGCAGTGGCAGAAGCGGCGCTCCGCGGCGTAGGCAAGGCCCTGGAACTGATCGACCTGACGAAACACTCCGGCGCGCATCCTCGAGTGGGCGCCACGGACGTCTTGCCCTTCATTCCGATCGAGGGTGTCACCATTGAAGATTGCGTGGCGCTCGCGCGGCGCACTGGTCAGGAAATTTGGGCGCGCTACCGAATTCCTGTGTTTTTTTATGAAGCCGCGGCCACGCGGCCAGACCGCGTCAATCTCGAGAATGTCCGCCGCGGTCAGTTTGAAGGGCTGCGCGATGTAATGAAACACGATCACGATCGCCAGCCGGATGTTGGCGAACCGAAGGTGCATCCGACGGCGGGAGTGACTGTGGTTGGGGCACGCAAGTTCCTGATCGCTTACAACGTAAACCTGAATACTTCGGACGTGGGCATCGCCAACAAAATCGCCAAAGCCATCCGCTTCTCCTCGGGCGGGCTTCGGTACGTCAAGTCCATGGGTGTGGAGCTGAAGGCCCGCAATCTGGCGCAGGTCTCGATCAATCTCACCGATTTCGAACAGACTCCGATGCACCGTGTCTATGAAATGGTCAAGCGCGAGGCCGCACGCTACGGGGCCGCGCCCGTTGGCAGCGAAATCGTAGGCCTGATTCCCAAAAAGGCGATCGAACTGGCCGCCGACTTTTTCTTGCAACTTGAAAACTTCTCCCCGGCGCAGGTGTTCGAGAACAAGTTGGATGCAGCGCTTACCGGCGCGCCGCTCGAAGCCGCCAGGGACGGCAAGCTGGCAAGTCTGGCGCGCCCATTCTTGGACGCCGTGGCAGCGCCCAGCGCGACTCCTGGCGGCGGTAGCGTTTCGGCCTTGGCCGGTGCTCTGGCCGCGTCGCTTGGCCAAATGGTTGCGGGCCTCTCGCGCAAGAAGAAGGCGCAGGCCGCTCATGTCGAGAGGCTCTCGGAGGAACTGGACGCCATGCGCCGCACTGCGGACGAGCTCGCGGAGGCCATCGACCGCGACGCCGCTTCGTATGAGGCGGTGATGACCGCGTTCAAACTTCCGCAAGGCACGGCCGAGGAAATCAAGTTTCGCGAGGAGTCCGTCCAAGCCGCCACGAAGGGCGCCGCGGAGGTTCCCCTCCAGGTAGCGGAGCGGAGTATTGCCCTTTTCGAACGTTTGGGACAACTGCAAGCTGTCGCAGCCGCATCCATGAGGTCAGACTTGGAAGTAGCACGCTGGCTGTCCGCGGCGGGGGCGCGCGGGGCCTTGGCCAATGTCGAGATCAATCTCGATGAGATCACCGATAGCGCGTATGTGGCGCTGACCCGTTCCAAGATCACCTCTCTGCGGGAGCGATTGGAGCATGCACCCCGCACGACGACCGCGTAGAATAGAATTTCCACCGGCCCTTGAAAGGAGTACTTCATGAAACTGACGGCGATTTCTGGCGCGACTCAGCGGCGGCAGGCAATGCCCAGACTCGTGGCGATCGCTCTCTTACTGGGAATGGCATTCCTGCTCCCCATGCGCTCGCCGGCCAGCACGCTTGGCTCGGACGTCATCGCGATGTTTCCCAAGGACGTTGGCGAATTTGGCTACGCTGACTTGAAAACAGCGCGCACTTTAAAGTGGTTTCCGCAATTGCGGGAGCAGGTGCTCCCCGAGCGCTTCCGGCAGTTCGAGAAATTTTTAGCTTCCACGGGCAACGATCCCAACACGCAAGTCGATGAGATCGCCTGGGCCCTCGTCGCCGAGGGCTTGACGGCGAAAACCGAGGGCACCGGTTCCGATGCGGTTCCCAGCGGTGAATACATGGTGGGCGTCGCTCTCGGCAACTTCAACCAGGACGCCACGGCCTCCTACTTCAAACAGCAAAAGCTCCCTACCTCCTCGTTCCACGGCTACACGCTTTACGCTTTTGGCACGGGAACCGGCTCGACGGACCTCTTCTTCGTTTTCATGGATGCCAGCACCGCCGCCTACGGCCAGAAGAGCATCCTGGAAAAAATGATTTCCGTGCGTTTCGGCGACGCCGAAGGTCTGATGCAGAACGATAAGTTCTTTTCACTGATCAATGAGGCCAATACGGGCAGCGCCGTCTGGCTGGTCACCAATCCCGCTTACACGCGGCTCGCCATCCGTCAGCTTGCGCCGGAGATCGAGCAGTTCCCTGAAGCCGCTAAGCTCGTCACCCGCATGCAAAACTCCATCATCAACATCGACGCAGGAAGCGACCTGGAAGCGAAGGTGCAGGCGATTTGTGGTTCGACGGATGACGCCAATACGCTCGGACAACTGCTTCAGGCGGGCTTCCTTTACAAACGCTACCAAGCGGAGAAAGATAACCCCGACCTTGCCGAGCTTCTCAACGAGGTTCGAATTACGCCGGGAGGCGACCGCGTGACCTTACAGATGTCTCTCAGCGATGATCAGATGACCTCGCTCATCAAACACAATACGTTTTCGCTCAAAATGTAGATTTCCCGGTATTCGGTTAGAACGGAGCCGCCCCAAAGGAGCGCCTCTTCTTTGCAGAAGCGTTACGCGATGCCCGGCGCGTGGCCGAAGTACTTCGTCAAGCGCGTAACCGCCAGCCCGTCGTGCGCTTCATACTCTACGCGGTCTACTCCGCCCAGCCCGCTAGCGCCTCCAAGCTGATCCGCGAAGCCCGCAATTCGGTCCAATCCCACAGCGGGCTCCGCGGCGCCTTCGTGCGTCATTGCGATTTCGATGCGGTCCTCAAAAAGGGCGAGTGTCACCAGAAGGTGCGGATGTCCGCCGGTCAAATGTTCAAATGCTTCCTTGCAGGCAGCGACAACGGACTTTTGCAGTTCCACCACGGCCGAACTCAGCATCCCTGCCGACTCCGCGAAGTAACGCGCAGCGCCCCCCGCGGCAGCCGCCAGCCGCGCGTCGGGGTCTATCTGCAGCTCGATACTTTTCGAATCAACGCTCACTGTGGCTGCTCGCGAGCGAAACATCGCAAGCTTCCCGGCAATCCGGGCAGTAATACAAGCCGTCGGCGCAGAGCTTTACGTTCACCTGCCCCTTGCAAATCGTGCAGTATCTTTCACAGTGGCACTGTCCTTCCGGCTTGTCACATTGAACGCAAACGACGGGACCCTGCATGGGAGCCTCCAACAAAACTGTACCTGACGTTGCCGGATGCCAGCAAGCTGCACGTTGAAACCGTGCCGCGTTTCGTCTATTACTTTTGCTTTGCCCATGGCGCTTCCTCGGAGCAACCAAGCGCGCTTCCATCGCGCCCTTCTTTGACGCGTTTCCATGCGCGTGCTATTATCAATTTCTTCTTGAGCACACGGAATGGAATCTGTAACGACTCCTCCCATCGAGGAACTTCGCAAGACGCCGCTGAACGCGATGCACCGCCGTTTGGGTGCAAAGATGGTCAATTTCGGCGGGTGGGATATGCCCGTCGAGTACCCCAGGACTGGCGGCCTCGTTGCGGAGCATAAAGCCGTGCGCTCTGGCGTCGGCATTTTCGACGTCAGCCACATGGGTGACATCCGGATTGCCAGCGGCCGCGCCCCTGGCGGCGCACTCGCTGCGGTGCAGCATCTCAGCATGAACGATGCTTCCAAGCTGGCCATTGGCCAGGCGCACTATTCCGCGATGCTTTATCCCGAAGGCACGTTTGTCGATGACGTGATCGTTCACCGCCTCGGTGAGGATGAATATTTGCTGGTGATCAATGCCGGCACGCGCGAGAAAGACGTAAACTGGGTTCGCGCCAACACGCGTGGCTTCGATTGCGTGGTAGAAGACCTCAGCGACGCGTACACACAGCTCGCCATCCAAGGTCCTCGTGCGCAAGAGCTCTTGCAAAAACTGACAGACGCAAATCTCGGCGTCATCAAGAATTATTGGTTCACCCACGGCACCGTCTGCGGCCTAAAGAACATTCTGATTGCGCGAACCGGCTACACCGGCGAGGACGGCTTCGAGATTTACGTCCCTGCCGATGTTGCGACGAGTGAGATGGTCTGGAACAAGGTGACTGAAGCCGGACGCGAATTTGGCATCCTTCCCTGCGGACTCGGCGCTCGCAATACGCTCCGCCTCGAAGCAAAAATGGCGCTCTATGGCCACGAAATCAGCGACAAGATCAATGTCTGGGAAGCGGGCTTGGATCGTTATTGCAAAATGGAAAAGGGCGATTTCATCGGCCGCGCCGCTTTGGAGCGCGCCAAAGCCGCAGGCCAGACGCGCGCGCTTGTCGGCCTCGAAATGATCGACCGCGGCATCGCCCGCGATGAATATTGCTGCTGCGATGAAGGCGGTCGCCCAATCGGCGTTATCACGAGCGGCTCGCCCTCGCCGACGCTTGGCAAAAATATTGCGCTTGCTTATGTTCCGCCGGCGATGATCGCCCTTGGCACCCCGGTCTACGTGCAGATTCGTGCGCAGAAGTGTAAAGCCCAGGTCGTTGCAACTCCGTTCTACAAGCGGCCAAAGAAAGCTGCGGCGCCGCAAGCCGCTGCGAACGTCTGAACAAGCTTTGCTACAGCCGCCCCTCGCGAAGAGGCGGCAAGGAGTGGTCCAATGGCATATCCGTCGAAGTATCGTTACACCAAAGAACATGAGTGGGTCGACGTCCAGGGGGACTTGGCCGCGATCGGCATCACCGATTACGCACAGCACGAACTTGGCGACGTGGTCTTCGTCGAGCTGCCGAAAGTTGGCTCGAAAGTCGAAGCCGGCAAAACCTTCGGCACCGTCGAATCGGTCAAAGCCGTCAGCGATATCTACGCTCCGGCTTCGGGAGAGGTCGTCGAAGCCAACGACGTTCTTCACGACACACCGGAGAAAATCAACACGGATCCCCACGCGGCCGGCTGGCTGATCAAAATCCGCCTGGCCAACGCCGCGGATCTCACTGGCCTCATGGACGCAGCCGCCTACGAAGCCTACATCGCCTCGCAAAGTAAGGAAGCCTCCGCCTGATGCGCTATCTCCCGAAGAGTCCCGCCGAGCGGCAAGACATGCTCGCCACCATCGGCGCGAAGTCCATCGACGATTTATTCTCAAGCGTTCCGGAGCGTTACCGTCTTCGCGAAGCTTTGAAGTTGCCCGGGCCGCTCTCCGAAACGGAAGTCATCGACTTTTTCAAAGCGCGCGCTGCGGAAAATTCCGGCGGCTATTCCAGTTTTCTCGGCGCCGGAGTTTACAATCATCTTCGCTCCGTCGTCACCGACGCTATCATCCAGCGGGGAGAATTTCTGACCTCGTACACTCCCTATCAAGCGGAAATTACGCAAGGCACCCTGCAAGCCATCTTCGAGTTCCAAACTCTGATGTGCCAGCTCACCGGGCAGGAAGTCGCCAACGCTTCGATGTACGACGGTTCCACCGCCACGACCGAAGCCGTTTTGATGGCCGAACGCCTCACGGGCCGCAGCCGCATTCTCGTGGCGCGCTCCGTCCATCCGGAATATCGCGACGTCCTTAAAACCTACGCCAAGAATTCCGGTTTGCACGTCGAAGAGATTCCCTACGGCGCGAACGGCACGCTCGATCAAAAAGCATTGCGGACTGCGCTGAAGGACGATGTCGCCGCGGTCGTCGTCCAATCGCCCAATTTCTTCGGGGTGATTGAAACCCTTTCTCCGCTGGCCGACGCTGCGCACGCTTCTGGTGCTCTCCTGATCGCGGCCATCACCGAGGCCGTCTCTCTCGGCCTCGTGCGCCCTCCCGCCGAAGCCGATATCGTGGCCATGGAAGCCCAGAGTTTCGGATTGGCTCCGAGCTATGGCGGCCCTTTTGCCGGCGTGGTGGCTTCCCGCGACAAATTTGTCCGTCAGATGCCCGGGCGTCTTGCAGGGCAAACCACGGACTCCGAAGGTCGCCGTGGATTCGTCCTAACTCTCGCCACGCGCGAACAGCATATCCGCCGCGAAAAAGCCACCTCCAACATCTGCACGAACCAGGCGCTCTGCGCGCTTGCCGCTACGGTCCATCTCACGCTCCTCGGCAAGGAAGGTTTGCGCGAGATGGCTCACCAAAATCTATCGAAAGCGCAATTCGCCCTCGCTGAACTGGAAAAAATTCCCGGAGTTCGCCGCGCGTTCGACGCCCCGTTCTTCAACGAATTCACGGTCGAACTCCCGCGTTCCGTCAAGCTTGTGAACGCCCACCTCTTGCGCGAAAAGATCATCGGCCCGTTTGTCCTGGGCACCGCGTATCCCGAACTAACCAAGCATGCGCTGGTCTGCGTCACGGAAACCACAACGCGCGGCGAAATCGAGCGTTTTGCCGCCGCCCTGCGCCGCGCCCTGGAGCAACCACTCTAGATGAAATTATCCCTTGTAGGGGCGCAGCATGCTGCGCCCCTACAAGTCCGAACACAAATATGACCGATAAAATCAAAAAAGCCACGCGCCATACGAATCAAAACGAAGGCCTGATCTTCGAAAAATCCTCGCCCGGCAAGCGCGCCTTCGAGCTGCCGCCGCTCGACGTTCCGGCCGCTGATCCGGCAAAGGCTTTGGGCCCCAGCCATCGCCGCAACGGTGTCGAAGGCTTCCCCGAAGTCAGCGAGATCGAAGTCATCCGCCACTTCACGCGGCTCTCCACTTGGAACTACGCCATCGATCTCGGCATGTATCCGCTTGGCTCCTGCACCATGAAATACAATCCGCGTGTCAACGAATTTGTCGCCCGCCTCGATGGCATCGCCACCGAACATCCGTATCAGCCGCAGGAGCTCTCGCAGGGCTGCCTGAAAATCTTGCGCTTGCTTGAAGAATGTCTTCTCGAAATCACCGGCATGGACTCCATTACGCTCCAACCCGCCGCCGGTGCGCAGGGAGAACTGACGGGACTGCTTCTCATCCGCGCCTTTCATGAAAAAAATGGCAATCCGCGCAAGAAAGTTCTAATCCCGGATTCCGCCCACGGAACCAATCCCGCCACCGCGGTAATCGCCGGCTACGAAGTCGAAAACATCAAGTCCGAATCGCACGGCCAGATTGACGTCGATAAATTGCGCGACCTCGTAACGCCCGACGTTGCGGCGCTCATGATCACCAATCCCTCGACGCTCGGCATCTTCGAAGAGCGCATGCCGGAAATTGCCGAAATCCTCCACGCCAAAGGCGCGCTTCTCTACATGGATGGCGCGAACATGAACGCCCTCACCGGCATCACCCGCCCCGGCGATCTTGGCGTCGATGTCATGCATCTCAACCTGCACAAAACTTTTTCGACCCCTCACGGCGGCGGCGGTCCCGGAGCCGGTCCGGTCGCCATGAAAAAGATTCTCGAGCCTTTCCGCCCGGTTCCGATTCTCGTCGAAAAAGAAGGCGGCCGCCTTGCCCTCGAGCAAGTTCGCCCGGACTCCATCGGCCGCGTAAAAGCCTTCAGCGGAAATTTCGGCGTGCTCGTTCGCGCTCTGGCTTACATCCTCGCCTACGGCCCCGGCGTTCGCCAGGCCACGGAAGACGCCGTCCTCAACGCAAATTACATCCGCAAACATCTCGAAGGCGTTTTCGATTTGCCTTATTCCCTGCCGTCAATGCACGAAGTCGTTTTCAGCGACGCGTTGCAAAAGAAAAACGGCGTCAACACCATGGATATCGCCAAGCGTCTCATTGACTACGGCTTCCATCCCTACACCACCGCGTTTCCTCTGATCGTTCCCGGCGCGCTGATGATCGAGCCCACCGAATCGGAGTCCCGCGAAGAATGCGATCTTTTCATTGATGCCATGTGCTCGATTGCCGAAGAATCTGCGACAAATCCCGAGCTTGTCAAAACCGCGCCACACAGCACGCGCGTCCGCCGCCTAGATGAAGTCGGGGCCGCGCGCAAACCCATCCTCCGCTGGAAGCCCGAGGCATCGCGCACCGAAGCCGCGGACTAATAGCAAAATCCTTCCTGCAGCTCTCTTCGCCCAGTAAGTCTGTTTTTGTTTCGAACACATCGAAATTATGCGAGCGAGTCTGCTGCATCCCGCCTGCTAAAATAAACTGACTGTATTTGTCGCATGAGCCTGCTCGAATGACCTCTACCCTGAATCAGTGGCTCCCAAAATCCGTTCTCCTGTTACGCGATTACGATCGTCACAAATTTCTCTCCGATTTGATCGCCGGTATCACCGTCGGTCTCGTCGCTCTTCCTCTCGCGATGGCTTTCGCGATTGCCTCCGGCGTTTCGCCGCAAGCCGGTATCTACTGTTCGATCGTCACCGGCTTTTTAATCTCCGCCCTCGGCGGCTCGAAAACGCAAATCGGCGGCCCCACCGGCGCTTTTGTCGTCGTCATTGCCGGGATCATCGCCAAATACGGCCTGCAGGGCCTTTTCGAGTGCACCATGATGGCCGGCGTTCTCCTCGTCCTGCTCGGCATCACGGGCTTGGGCACTGCCGTCAAATATTTTCCGCGCCCCGTCATCATCGGCTTCACCAACGGCATTGCCATTCTGATTGCCAGCACGCAGATTCGCGACTTCTTCGGCCTGCGCATGGCTCACGTTCCGGGCGATTTCTTCCATCGCATGCAAGCATTCGGCGCCGCCTGGAACACCATTTCTCTGCCGGCCACCGCTCTCGCCATTTTCTCCGTCGCCGTCATGATTTTCTGCCTCAAGTTCGCGAGAAAAATTCCGGGGGCTATTGTTGTCACTTTCGGCGCCACCATCGCAGTCACTCTGCTCCATCTCCACGTCGAAACCATCGGCACTCGCTTCAACGGCATCCCGAGCGGCCTTCCCACCTTTGCAATCCCGCATTTCAGCTACGACAGCGCGCGCCAGCTTCTCTCGCCCGCGTTCACCGTCGCCATGCTCGGCGCCATCGAATCGCTGATGTCCGCCGTTGTCTCCGACCGCATGAGCAATGACAAGCACAATCCCAACGTCGAGCTCATGGCGCAAGGCGTCGCCAATATCGTCTCTCCTTTATTTGGCGGGCTCCCCGCCACCGGAGCCATCGCTCGCACCGCCACCAACGTCCGCTCCGGCGCAAAAACTCCCGTCGCCGGAATGATCCATTCCCTCACTCTGCTGGCCATCGTCTTGTTCGCCGCGCCCCTCGTCAACAACGTGCCTCTTGCTGCCCTCGCCGCCATTCTCATGGTCGTCGCCTACAACATGGGCGAGTGGCACGAAATTCCGGAAATCTTGAAGCTCACCGCCGCCGACATCGCCGTGTGGCTGATCACCGTCACTCTGACCGTCGTCGCCGATTTGACCTTCGCCGTCGAAGTCGGCATGGTTCTCGCCGCGCTCCTGTTCATTCGCAAAGTCTCGCGCACCACCACCGTGACGCGAGTCACCACGGACTACGTCGAGGATAGCCGCAAGCACATCCTGCAAGGCAAAGACATCCCTTCTTACGCCACTGTCTTTCGCATTCACGGCCCGTTTCTCTTCGGCGCCACCGACAAATTTAGCGAACTTCTCGATGGGATCGAATCCCTTCCTCCCATCGTGATTCTTCGTCTCCGCAACATGACCGCCATCGACGCCACTGGCCTCGGCGCCATTCGTGATTTGGCCGACACTCTTCACGCGTCCGGCCGCTCCCTGCTCCTATGCGGCGCTCTCAAACAGCCCGCTCAGCTCATGCATCAAGCCGAATTCGAACGCCACGTCGGCACGGAAAACATCTGCGCAAGCATCACCGACGCTCTCGATCGCGCGGCACGCCTGTATTACTCCAGGCACGCCAACTCGGACGCGAACACGGAAAAGCCCACCCCCGCTCTGGCACGCTGATTGCTTTTTTGGGCTACGAAGAACCGCGGAAGTACAGCCGAAGCGCGCCAACTCTTACTCAGCAAGTCTTGCTCGGCTCGCGTAATCTGCCTACCTTACCCGGCCGGCAGCCTTCCCTATTTTGCAAACCGCACGCTATCGAGAATCGCCGCAAACGTCTTGTCGTACGTCTCGTAATCCTTCTCCGGCGCCACGCACACGATGGACAAAAGTCCCTCCGGCCGAATCACGGTAATCAGCCAATCCCTTTCCATGCCGCCCATCGGCGAGTCATTGCTCAAATACGTGGAAAGCCCCTGCTGTCCGTTTAGCCGCAAGCCTCCCGGCTGCCGCGCTACCTTCATCTTCGGATTTTCCTTTTGCAATTCCTTGATCAAGTCCTGCGTCGCGCCCTCCAACTCCTTCGTCCCCTTCGAATCCACCTGCACATTCGATACGCTTACAATGACGCCGTACGCCATTCCGCCTTGTCCCTCTCTGTCTTCTATCACGCCGCCGTCGGGAGCGAACGAAACGCTGTTTTTCTCCCCATACATCGTCCAGTTGTCCGGATACTTGATCGTGTACCCGCTGGCTCTGTAGTCTTCGAACGTCGCCGAAGGCGGGGGCGGCGGCCCCGCCGGCCTCGACGCATACTCTCCATCAGGAGGCGCTCGTTTCACAACCGGCAGCGCCCTCACTTCCCGCTTGATCGCTTCGAACTCCGGCGAATCTTTCTTCATTTTCGCGGGCAGTCCGCCCAATTTCTCAATCTCCTCTTGCACCCTTTCGACGCGATACTCTGGATTCGGATGGTCCGAGAAAAACTCCGGCGGATTCTTTCCTTTGCTTTCCGCGTCAATCTTCTCGAAAAATTGCGCCAGCGCCCGTGGATCGTACCCCGCGTCGTACAACACTTGCGTGCCCATCACATCCGCCTGCGTCTCGGCCGAACGCGAATAGCGCAGCAGCATTCCTCCCGCGCTGAATTTCCCCAATTCCGCCAAAAGCGATCCTCCCGCATTTCCTCCCAAAATCGCTCCGAGGATTCCCACGACCCCCTGCGCGGCCTGCGCCTTGGTCGCCTCGGCCGTTCCGTGCCGCAACACCACGTGCGCCAGCTCGTGCGCCATAACTCCGGCGAGTTGCGCCTCATTGTCGCTCGCTTCAATCGCGCCTCGGTTTACGAACACGTATCCGCCCGGCAGTGCAAACGCATTAATCTCCTTGTCATTCACGCAATGGAATTCCCACGGGTACTGCGCGCCGCCCGCCGGCAGTTTCGCAATCAGCTTTTTTCCGAGCTGCGTCAAATACGCGTCCACTTTCGGCGCGTTGCACGAAGGCAGCTGCTTCTCCGCGTCCACGGCGATTTGCTTTCCCAATTGAATGTCATCCTGCGGCGAATAAATATTCCATCCGGCCTTCAGTTGTGTTCGCTGCGCAAGCGCACCCGGCGCAACCAACAAACACAACGTTGCGGCAACGCTCGCTCCTCGTCGATAAATCCTGCCCTGCTCTTGGCTCACCGCCATCAGACTCCTTCTCGTTTACTTTACACTGCGCCGCGCACAAAAAGAAAAAGCCCGGGAGGCGTTTCTCCCGGGCCTTTCAACATTCTTTTTGCGTGATCGAAAAAAACGTTCAGCGCGCCATCCGCGGTGTCGGTTCAGGCCCGATCGCCGTCGACGGTGCTTCCACGCTCTTCCCACTCCGTGCTTGAGCTGCACGGCTCGTCATAACCGGTTCCGGTTTCCGTGCTGGCATCGCCAGGTTTTCTCCTTCGCGCACGAAGCTCAATCCTTCACTCTCTTTGTTCCAGTCGATGCACACGAGGTCTCCCAGGTGCACCTGTTCCGTCGCCAGCAAGTTCGCCAGCGGATAGACCACGTGCCTCTCGATCGCCCTCTTCAGGTGCCGTGCGCCGTAGCGCTGATCCGTGCCTTCCTGCAACAAGAACTCTCTTCCGGCCGGCGTCACGCGGAACAAGAACTGCCCTTTCGCCGTCTCAAGTACTCTCTGCTGCACTTGCCCCAGCTCGATTTCCAGCACTTCTTCGAGCTGTTCTCGCCGCAACGGATGAAAGACCACCACTTTGTCCAGCCGGTTCATGAACTCCGGCGAAAACTTCCTCCGCGCGGCTTCCACAGCCGTTCGCTCGACCTTCTCGTCGAGTCCCGCGGCAGGCTTGTCCTTTGGCTGGATAAATCCCATCCCGCCCTGCATCAGTTCCGTAATTTCTCCGCCGCCCAGATTCGAGGTCAGGAAGATCACCGTCTGCGACAGATCCACTCGCCGGTTGTCGCCCAACGTCAAAGTCGCCTTATCCAACATCCCCAGCAGAAGTTGCCACAGCGCGTCGGACGCCTTCTCGATCTCGTCAAACAGCAAGAAGCTCAGCTTTAGCTTCTCCGTATGGCTTGCCGCCAGCGCTTCCTGGGTAATCAGCGGGTGGGTCTCCCGATGCCCCAAATACCCTGGAGGCGAACCAATCAATTTTGCAATTTCGTGCGAGTGCTGGAACTCCGCGCAATCCACCTTGATCACCGCGCGCGCGTCCCCAAACAAAATCTCCGCGGCCGCTTCCACGATCCGCGTCTTGCCCGAACCCGTCGGGCCAAGGAACAACAGGTTCCCCACAGGCCGTCCGGGCGAGTTCAATCCCGCGCAAAATACCTGATACAAATCCACAAGCGCCTGCACACCTTCCCTCTGGCCAACGATCTTGGCGCGCAATGCTCCTTCGAAATCTCGGGTATCGGTGCTGCGGATGGTAGGATCCAGTTGCTGTCGAGCGGCGGCTTTCATATCGTCGTTCCCTTCCGCGTTCAGCTGCCGAGGCGCCCCATGCGTCTCAGCCATGCGCTTGGGGGAATTAGAGCAGGAGAACTGCCAATCCGGACAGTTGCCCCTGCCGTGACAAACCGGTACAAACTCAACGACATACGAGTATTGCAGTTATGGAAACTGTCTCACGCCGTGAGACAGTGTGCCATCGCGATTCAAAGTGAGAGGATGAAACAGTTTCTGTCGGCCCGCAAACGACAAAAAGGGGCGCGTCCTGTCCGGCGCGCCCCGAAAAGCCTCCCAAAAGATGAATTCTCTCTATCGCTCCGACTTTTTCCTCCCTTGCGGAGCCGCCGCCGGAGCCAATCCAGGTTGCGCCGCGCGCAACTTTCGCTCTCCCGCAACCGCTTCGGTAGGTGGATCGGCCTCCTTGCCATCCTTCGCTTCCGCCGCTGCCGCCAACTGGCCGGTCTGCGGCGGCACTGGAGCCACCAAAGCTCCTTCACCCTCGCGCGCGAACGTCAGTTCTTTGTGTTGGCGGTCCCAATCGATGCGCACCAGATCCCCCAGATGCACCTGCTCCGTCGCCAGCAGGTTCGCCAGCGGATACACGACATACCGCTCAATGGCCCTCTTCAAATGCCGCGCCCCATATCGCTGGTCGGTTCCTTCCTGCAGCAAAAAGTCCCTGCCTGCAGGCGTCACCCGGAACAAAAACTGCCCTTTGGCCGTCTCCAGCACCCGCTGCTGCACTTGCCCTAACTCAATCTCAAGCACTTCTTCAAGCTGTTCGCGCTTTAGCGGGTGAAACACCACCACTTTGTCCAGCCGGTTCATGAATTCGGGCGAGAACTTCCTCCGCGCCGCTTCCATCGCCGTCCGTTCCACCTTTTCATCCAAGCCGGTATCTGGTTTGTCCAGCGGCTGCACAAACCCCATCCCTCCCTGCATCAACTCCGTGATCTCTCCTCCGCCCAGGTTCGACGTCAAAAAGATCACCGTCTGCGACAAGTCCACACGCCGGTTGTCGCCCAGCGTCAAAGTCGCCTTATCCAACATCCCCAGCAGCAATTGCCACAAGGCGTCCGACGCCTTCTCGATCTCGTCGAATAGCAAGAAGCTCAGCTTCAGATCGTCCCGGTGGCTCTTGGCCAGCTCTTCCTGTGTGATTAAAGGATGCGTCTCACGGTGGCCCAGATAACCCGGAGGCGAACCAATCAATTTAGCGATCTCGTGTGAGTGCTGAAACTCCGCGCAATCCACTTTGATGACCGCCCGCGGGTCCCCGAACAAAATTTCCGCCGCAGCTTCCACGATGCGCGTCTTGCCGGAACCCGTCGGCCCCAACAGCAACAGATTGCCTACTGGCCGCCCCGGCGAATTCAATCCCGCGCAAAACACCTGATACAGGTCCACGAGCGCCTGCACCCCTTCCGCTTGCCCGACGATCTTCGAACGCAACGCCGTCTGAAACTCAATCGTTGTGTTGCTGCGCAGGTTTGGATCGAGTGGCGATACTTGGGAGCTCATGGTCTCCTCCTAGCGCCCCTGCATCCGCAGGGTCGCATGACTGAAGCGCCCGCGCTTCCGGTTAAACTGGTTCAGTTTCACCTGAAGCGTGGACTGCAAGAGCCGCAGTTGTACCAGCAACTCTCGCGCCACTGTGGGCGTTTCAGAAATCCGGAGGAGCGGCGGAAACAGGTCCGCCAAATCCAGGTTCAGCGCTCGTAAATTAGACACGAGCTTTTGCGTCGCTGGAGAGCTGGCGTCGGCCAGATCCACTTGACTGTTCGTTTGTTCCCGCAAAGCTTGCCAGTTCAGTTCCACGAACGGGTGCTTCTTCGAAACTTCTCGCACCACGTCGTCTGTGATCCGCGCGCGTTCCCCAAGCCGCGCCAGGTGCAGTTGCCGCACTTTTCCGCCGCGGCGCACATTGTGCACCAGATAAAACGCATTTCCTTTTCGGCGGACAAAAGCCATGGCCTCACCTCGAGCCACTCATTCTGCCTGTAGTGTACTTGCGTTCCACTACAGCGTCAATGTACGGTGCGTACTAGCCCAAAAGATTGCTTTCTCTCGGCAGCACCTGCGGCGTTCGGTCTTGCGGGCCGCGCCGCGTCCCTTTGTACGTAAGTTGATGCGTACAACGTAGCGGACTTGCTCCACAATCTCTCATTACTTTTTTCGCTTTGTTTCATCGATTCCATGCATCCTCGTTCTTTCCTCTCTTTTTCTCCTCCCGCTTGATTAGATGTCCCCTTTGTAACTTCGATTGTTTTTTCGCGCTCGCTGTCGCCCACTCTATCAAACCCCGCTCCGCAAATTTAATCTCTTGTCGCGCTTCTCGCTTGCTCTTACGATGTCTCCTGCGTGGCAGTGAGAAGTGCGCGCAAGAAGTGCAGGCGGGAAGTGCGCGTGGAAGGTGCGCCCCTGGAATTCGTGCGCGGAGCAGGTTACCGATGTCTTTCGATCCCGTCTACAAGCTCGTGAAACAAATCCCCCGCGGCCGGGTTCTAACCTATGGGGCTCTCGCCCGAGCCTTGCGCCTCCCCGGCGGCGCTCGCACCGCAGGCCGCGCCATGGCATCCACTCCGCGCGGCAAAGGCATCCCTTGGCATCGCGTCCTCGGCGCCAACGGCAAAATACTAATCCGCGAGCCTTACGCCTCCCTCCAAAAAAAACTCCTCGAATCCGAAGGCATTTCCGTCGTCGAATCCCGTATCAACCTCAAGAAACACTCCTGGGTCCCGCCCCGAAAATATGCATTCCCCACCAAGAAAACTCGAAGGTCCGTCACCTCTCGTTGAGCGAGTTATGTCATGCTGGCCATCAAACCTATACACGAAAAGGAGGATTCGTTCCTTGCTCTACCGCAATCAAAGACATGCTGTGGCCACACTACTTGCCGTCGGCTCCTTCTTTTTCCCATTCTCCGCTTACCCACAGCAAGTTCCTCCGCAACTCCAGCCGCCCGCCGACGAACACCTTCTCATTCGAGTCCACGCGAAAGGCGATCAGATCTACACCTGCAAGGAAGACGCCGGGCAATTCGCCTGGACCCTGAAAGCTCCCGACGCTCAACTCTTCGACAAAGCGGGCAAGCCCTTCGGCAAGCATTTTGCCGGCCCTTCTTGGGAAGCGAACGACGCCAGCCGCGTTACCGGCAAGGCCGTCGCCAATGTGCCTTCCCCGGATGCCGATTCCGTCGCTTGGCTTCTCGTCAAAGTAGTGAGTCACGAAGGCAGCGGCGTGCTCTCGCGCGTCACAAGCATTCAGCGCATAAACACAAAGGGCGGTAAAGCACCGTCTTCCGGCTGCGAGGCTGCGCACGCAGGCCAGGAAATCCGCGTCCACTACACCGCCGACTATCTCTTCTACGCTCCGAAGCGTCCACCCGCTGCGATTCCATGATTGCGTGGAAAGCCAGCACCTGCGTTATCCTAGTAAGTCTTTTTGCGTAGAAACACGTAGCGGTCATTGTTGATGCCAAATCCAATCTTGCAAGTCGAAAATCTCGTCAAGCGCTACGGTCATGTCGAAGCCGTTCGCGGTGTAAGCTTTTCCGTTGAGGAAGGCGAAGTCTTCGGCCTCCTCGGCCCCAACGGCGCTGGAAAAACCTCGACCATCGAAATTCTCGAGGGCCTCCGCGATCTGGATGGCGGCCGCGTCTCCGTCTGCGGTCTCGATCCGCAACGCGATTCGCAAGCCCTAAAACACGAAATCGGCGCCGCCTTGCAATCCACTTCCCTGCCCGATAAATTGCGCGTCATGGAAGCCCTCCGCCTCTTCGCCAGCTTTTACAAGCGACGCCGCGATCCCGAAGAGCTGCTCAAGCGTTTCGGCCTCGAAGAAAAGCGCTCCACATTTTATAGCCAACTTTCCGGCGGCCAAAAACAGCGCTTGGCACTCGCCATGGCTCTCGTCAACGAACCCAAGTTGCTCTTCTTCGACGAACCGACCGCCGGCCTTGATCCCCAGGTGCGCCGCGAGATTTACGACATCATTGAAGAGCTCAAGCGCGAAAAGAAAACCATCGTCATGACCACGCACTATATCGAGGAAGCCGAGCGCCTCTGCGACCGCGTCGCCATCGTCGACCACGGCAAGGTTGTCGCGCTCGGCACGCCTCGCGAGCTGAAGTCCCGCGCCGGCGGTGCCACGCGTATCGAAGTCCGCCTCGCGAAACCCGAAAAAGACGGCGCGCTCAAGAACCTCGACGGCGTATCCGATGCCCGCGAGGTCGATGGCACGTATGTGATTCACTCCCAGCGCCCTCCCAAGACCATCGTCGATCTCGTCAAGCACCTCGAAGCCGAAGGCAATGAACTCGTTAGCCTCGAAATCGCTTCTCCTTCGCTCGAAGACGTTTTCATTGAAATGACCGGAAGGAGGCTGCGCGATTGACAAACTTCGCCACGCTCACACGCATGCGCATTCAGCTCACGCTGCGCAATAAAATGTTTCTGTTTTTCAGCGTGATCATGCCGTTCGGTTTTTTCTTTCTTTATGCGGGCATTTTCGCCAAAGGCCATCCCGCCGGCGTCCAGTTCTTCCTCGGCCCCGTCATCGCTCTCACCGTTATGGGCAGCTTCTGGGGACTCAGCGCCGCACTTGTCACGTTTCGCGAACAGGGCATCCTCCGCCGCTTCCACGTCACTCCAGTTTCCGCCAGCGACATGCTCGCCTCTAGCATCGTCGCCAATTACTTCCTCGTCTTTCCGACTGTCCTCATCATCTTCTTCCTCGCTCGCACCATTTTTCACGTAACGCACTTCGGCAATATCCTCTCCTCTTTTATTTTGATTAGTATCGGAGCCATCTCCTTCTCTTCCATGGGCCTGGTCGTCGCCAGCGTCACCAACACCATGCAGGAGACGCAGATCATCAACCAGCTCATCTGGCTCCCATTGATTTTCCTTTCCGGCGCCACCTTCCCCTTGGCCTTTCTTCCCCACTCCGTGCAGCGATTTTCTTTGTTCTTGCCGGCCACCTATCTCGTCGAAGGTTTGCAGAGCGCCATTTTCAGTTCCGTGCCTATCTGGAAGCTCGGCATGCAGGTGGGCTCTCTTGCCTTCTGGGCCATCCTCACTTTTTTTCTCTCCGCGCAGCTTTTCCGCTGGGAAGCGGAAGTCAAAGTCCCTCGCCGCGCCAAACTCCTGGTTCTCGCGACGGCGATTCCCTTTCTGCTGCTTGGTTTCTGGGAAAACAAATACGGCGACATCCCCGCGCAAGCCCAATCCGCTTTCGATTCCCTGACTGCCCCAGCGAGGTCCGCGCCTCCGCCGGAATTGCCAAAATAGAATTCGCGCGAGTGGAATGAGATCCCCTTCCCGCTCATTTCCTATCGCGCCAATTTGGTTTTTGCATTGGCCTCACTTTTCCGTACACTTCATTGACGCTCGCGCCTGCGTACCGTATCCTGCGTTTTCAGGCTTCACCGCGAGTGGCGCCACAAAAAAGGACAACATCATGCCCATCCAAAAAACGGACAAAATCTGGCACAACGGAAAGTGGATCAAC
This sequence comes from uncultured Acidobacteriota bacterium, assembly GCA_963715795.1. Taxonomy (GTDB): domain Bacteria; phylum Acidobacteriota; class Terriglobia; order Acidiferrales; family UBA7541; genus Acidiferrum. Next base: position 1,876,374 of record OY970275.1, read on the forward strand.
TGGGAAGACGCCACTCTCCACGTCCTTTCCCACGTTGTGAGTTACGGCTCCGCGGTCTTCGAGGGCATTCGCTGCTACGAAACCAAGCAGGGCTCCGCCATTTTCCGCCTTCGCGAGCACATGCAGCGCCTGATTAATTCCGCGAAAATCTACCGGATGGAATTGCCCTTCTCGCTCGACGATTTTTCCAACGCCGCCGTCGAGCTGGTCCGCATCAATAAAATGAACTCGTGCTACGTCAAGCCCATCGTTCTCCGCGGCTACGGCGAAGTCGGCGTCAATCCCCTCCATTCGCCGATCGAAGCCTATATCGCTTGCTGGTATTGGGGCGCGTATCTCGGCCCCGAAGCGCTCACCAAGGGCGTCGACGTCGGCGTCAGCTCCTGGACGCGTATCGCGCCAAACACTTTGCCCGCCATGTCCAAAGCCGCCGCGAATTATATGAATTCGCAGCTCATCAATATGGAAGCGAAGCTCAACGGATTCGTCGAAGGCATCGCTCTAGACTCCTCCGGTTACATCAGCGAAGGCTCCGGCGAGAATCTCTTCATCGTGCACGATGGCGCACTGCATACGCCCCCGCTGGCGACCAGCATTCTCCCCGGCATTACGCGCGACTCGATCATCAAGATTGCCGCTGACCTGAACATTCCCGTCAAGGAGCAGGTCATCCCGCGAGAAATGCTCTATGTGGCGGATGAATTGTTCTTCGTCGGCACGGCCGTCGAAGTCACTCCGATTCGCTCGGTCGATCACATTCAAGTCGGCAAAGGCATGGCCGGCCCGATCACGCGCCAGCTCCAGGAAGAATTCTTCGCCATCACCAGCGGCAGCAAACCCGATCGTCACAACTGGTTTACTCCCGTAAACGCCCCCGTCGCTGCCGTTTCGCGGTGACATCAGGACGTTGCTTCGCGGTAACGTCTCGAACTATCGCTTCGCACTAACGCTGGCGTTTCGCTTTGCGTTCCGGCTAGAATCCACTCCGGCGTAGCGGGCACGCTTCATTCCCCGGCCTGGAGGCCTCTTGATGTACAACTTTGCGCAGAAGCTCACGGCGGAGTTCGTCGGCACGTTCGCGCTGGTCTTTTTCAGCGCTGGTGCCGTCTGCGTCGACTGGTACCCTCACGCCTCGAATGCCCTCGGTCTTCTCGGCATCGCCCTGGTCTACGGCCTCACCATGGCCGTCATGGTTTCCGCGCTCGGCCATATTTCCGGCGGCCATTTCAATCCCGCCATCACCATCGGTTTCTGGGTGACCAAGCGGCTGAACACCATCGATACCGTCGCGTACTGGATTGTCCAGCTTGCCGGGGCCATCGTTGCGGCGTTTCTGCTCAAGTCCATCATTCCGGACGACACCTGGCGCGCCGTCGCGCTCGGCACGCCCATGTTCACGCACGACTTCACGCGCCTCCCCGGAATGATTCTCGAAGGCGTAGGCACTTTCTTCCTGGTCCTCACCGTTTTCGCCACTACTGTCGATGAACGTTCTTCGTTTCGCCGCGTCGGCAGCTTCGCCATCGGCTTCAGCCTCGCCATCGGCAGCCTGATCGCCAGCCCGTTTACCGGCGGCGCGCTGAATCCCGCCCGCGCGTTCGGCCCCGCTCTGGCCTCTTCCCACTGGCAAAATCACGGCATCTACTGGGTCGGCCCGCTAGCCGGTGGCTTCCTCGCAGGCTTCCTTTACGACTCCCTCTTTCTGAAAAAAGCCTGAAGACGCTCGATTCGCAAACTACAAGTCACGAGCCACCAGTCACCAATCACCAGTCACCAAAAACTGTCCTTTCGTTCAGGTGACTTCCGCGCAACCGGCCAGCGCAGCTTGCTTGCCCGCCCCAATCTCGGGTGTTAACGTCGCAGTTTAGTCGCACTCTTGCGGAGCTCACACCGACATGGCAATCAGCATCGACGATCTTCTCCGGCGCGCTGTCGAAAACAAAGCCTCCGACTTGCATCTGAAAGTCGGCAACCATCCTTATCTGCGCGTCGACGGCCTTCTCAATCCCATCACCGATGTCCCCCGCATCACGCCCGAAGAAATGCTCTCCATGGCCTTCAGCATGATGACCAACCGCCAGAAGCAAAAGTTCAAGGAAACCGCCGAACTCGACATGGCCTATGGCGTCGCCGGCCTCGGCCGCTTCCGCGTCAACGTTTTCCAGCAACGCGGCAACGTCGGCATGGTTCTGCGCGTCATCCCCACCAAGATTCGCACCATCGAAGAACTGAATTTGCCCAGCGTCATTGGCAAGATTTGCGAAGAGCAGCGCGGCTTGGTTCTCGTAACGGGGACCACCGGTTCCGGTAAGTCCACCACGCTCGCCGCGATGATCGACCGCATCAACGCCAACCGCGCGGATCACCTCATCACCATCGAAGACCCTATCGAGTTCCTTCACCGCGACAAGCGTAGCTTCATCAATCAACGCGAAGTGGAAGTCGATACGGCGAACTTTTCAACTGCCTTGCGCGCTGCTTTGCGTCAAGACCCGGACGTGATTCTGGTCGGCGAAATGCGCGACCTCGAAACCATTTCCACCGCCTTGCTGGCCGCCGAAACCGGCCACATGGTTTTCTCGACGTTGCACACTCTCGACGCCACGGAAACCATTCAGCGCATCATCGCGGTCTTTCCGCCGCCGGAGCAGAAGCAGATTCGTTTGCAGCTTGCCGCCACGCTCAAAGCCATCGTCTCCCAGCGCCTCGTGCGCCGCGCCGACGACAAGGGCCGCGTGCCTGCCGTCGAAGTCATGATTGCCACCGGCTATATTCGCGACTGCATCATCAACGCGGACAAGACGCGCCTCATTCATGACGCCATCGCCGCCGGCACCAGCCAATACGGCATGCAGACTTTCGATCAATCGCTCTTCGATCTCTACTCGAAGCAGCTCATCTCGCTCGAGGAAGCGCTGCTCCGCTCCACCAACCCGGACGAATTCCAATTGCGCATCCAGGGTGTCCGCTCCGCCTCCGACGCCGCTCGCGAAGAAATGGAACGCCAAATGGCCGACTTCGAGCGCTTCGCCCGCAAGTAGCCTTTCTCACACATTCGAATGCAAACTCCGCCTCGCCATCGCACACTTCTGGCGCTGGTTTGGCTCTTCTCTTTGCCATGCGTCATCACGTTGATTTGCGAAGTGGCGATCCGCGTTCATGTTGTAGCCACTCATAATCGCCTCGACGCGGTCACCACGTTTGGCGTATTCGGGATGCTTCTTCTCTTGATTCTCAGCTTCTTCACGGAAATTGTCGCCTCTGCAATCGCAATCTATCTCCTTGTGTCGCGAAACAGCACGCTGATCACTCAAGTTCACGCCCTCTTGGTCGCCGTAAACGGCTGGGTTCTTCTGTACTTCACCCTCCAATTCGCACAAACAATCGGCTAACCGCTTGCGCAGCCATTTGGTGGCGCTGGCTCCCCACTCCCTTTCGTTGCCTCTTTACTTCCTTTCTTCCTTACCTCATCTTCTTCTTGTGTTCTCCAAGCCCCGCCAAGTCGAATCCGAAACGGAACTCTACAACGCCGCCGTCCGCGCCCTCATGCGCCGCGCCTACTCCGTTTATGAAATGAAGCAGCTACTCGGCCGGCGAACGGAAGACGAGAGCCTTTTGAAAAACGTGATGGAACGCCTCAAGCGCGCCAAAATGATCGATGACGAGCGCTTTGCCAAACAATTCGCCCGCCAGCGCACGGAAATCCGCCGCCAGGGCAAATTCCGCATCGCCCGCGACTTGCGCGCCCGCGGCGTGCCTGATCGCCACATCGAAGCCGCTCTCGAAGAGTCCGCCAAGGAAAATGACGAGGCCGCGATCGTACGCCAGCGCCTCGAGCGCAAACTGCGCTCCTTTCGCGGCGAAATCAATGACAACAAGATGGCTTCGATGTATCGGAGCCTCCTTCGCGCGGGTTTTTCAGCCGACATCGTTCGCCGCGAACTGAAGGCCCTTACGCGCGAAGAAGTTCCGGACGCGGAGCCGCCGGAGGATTAGCGCGGCCTGCGGGGGTGGTGTCCTAATTTGGAGTGCGGGAGCTCTGCTCCCGCTTTTGCCAGTTGTAACACGGAAAAAGCTCCCGCTCTTCAGTGCACCACGCATGCGTGAGACTCGGCCTCGGCTTTTGATCGCCGAGTCAGGGATACGCAACCGAAGTTAGGCCACCACCCACTCGGGCCGGCGTTGCTGGATTTTCCTTTCGTTGCCCTGAAAATACCGCCGGGTCGCCGGCCGTCAATATCAGGACTGGTCTGTTACTGTCAGCTGTCGGCTGTAAGCTGTCAGCCGCTATTCTCATTCTCTTCGGGTGCCGGCAGGGCGGCATGCGGGACTGTGTTACGATCCTTCGGCGCGTCTCTCGCGCAATTTCGGATGCCACTAGAAACCAGCAAGCCCGCAGCCCAGGGTCTCAAACGCCCATGACGAACGAAGTGGATCTCTTGGTGATGGGAGGCGGCGCCACAGGCCAGCTCGCGGCTGCCTATCTCCACAAACGCTTCCCTGATCTGAAACTGGCCGTCGTCGAGGGCCCGCACAAGAATCGCCCGATTGTCGGCGAATCGCTGGTCGAAGTCAGCGTCGATTTTCTTTTGGAATTGGGATTGGGCGCGTATCTGGTCGAAAAGCACTTTCCGAAATACGGCCTCACCTATTATTTCAAAACCGACATCGATAATCCCGCCGATCGCACGTACATTGTCGACGAAATTCCGACCGCCCCGCCGATCCTTTCCTTCCAGATCAATCGTTTCACGCTGGACGCCGAGGTGCGAAGACGCAACGCGGAAAACGGCGTCGAGCTGATCGACGGCACAGTCGCGGCAGTCGAGCTGAACACCAACGGAAGCCCCAACGCGCGCGCCGATGATCGCCACACCGTCACCGTGCAACACCCGGACGGCCAAAAACAAACGCTGAGCGCGCGCTGGCTGATCGATGCGACCGGACGAAATCGCTTCCTCGCGAAGCACTTGCAGCTCCAGGAAAAGGTCAAGGAGCAAAAAGACGTCTTCTGGTTTCGCCTGGCGAATTTCAATCCTGAAGTTCTCGGCCAAATCCACGCCCTCAAAAAGGAACACCGCAACTACATTCCGTACTTCGCGACGCATCATTTCTTCGGCAAAGGCAATTGGATCTGGTACATCCCCATGCGCTCGCCGGATGACGCCCCACTCGTCAGCATCGGCATCACCTACCGAAAAGACGTCTATCCGCACGGCGAGATTCACACCATGGAGCAGTTCCTCGATTGCGTCGGCCGCGAGCATCCGATGCTCGTCGAACTCGTCCGCAGCGGCACGGTGGCCGACACAAACTTCTACGGCTCCTACATGTGGGAATGCCGCCAGCGTTACTCCGCCGACCGCTGGTACATCATCGGCGATGCCGGCGATACCGTCGATCCGCTCTACAGCGTCGGCCTCGCCCTCTCATCGATACAAATCCGCCAAGTTGCCGCGATCCTCCAAATGGAATTGAACGGCGGTGACGCCGGAGAATTCGCCCGGGATCTCGACACCGCCATCGCCGCGTTCCAGCGCAGCGTCACGCGCGATACCACGCGCCTCTATACCTGCATGGAAGATCCCTACCAGTGCCATCTCCGAATTCATCTCGTAGTCAGCAAGCTTTTCCATCTCGGCCTGCCTCTCGTGCTCAACGACTATCTCTGGGATCCGCTTGCGGTGAAGCTGGTGAACTGGTTCGCGAGCCTCGAGACGCTCGAAGCGGATTCCATGCGCATGCAAGATCTCATAAGCGAAGTTGCCGCGAACCCGAAAAACCGCGAGCTGCCAAATTTCATTAAAGTGCAATCGGGCGCGTCGATGAACTTCGGCTACTACGAGCACCACCGCGAAGAGGAAATTCCGGCGTGCCTTTCTCGTCTGTCCTTCCACCTGGCCCGTTTGCGGCTTTCTCTTCTCCGCAAACTTGGCTGGCGCGCGTTCCTGAATTTCCGCCAACATCGCGAATTGCTGAAAGACATCTCACGCGCGCTCTTCCTCCTTCCGTTCCGCGGCAGCAAATTGCGCCAAAACTGGCTCGTCAGAACGAAGTTCTCCCCTCGCGAAATGCCGACCGCGAACACGAACGGACGCGTCCCCTCAGGCGACCTCATACAAAACAGAACTCAGGTGGAGTGAATCTAGAAGTGCGAATGCAGAGTTTCACTAGTCTCTATTTTCGTCCAGGCTACTTTAGGTTTTGGTTTTTTTCTGCTGCTGCTGCTGCTGTTGTTCCAGCGCCTGCCTCTGCGCACGCGAAAATTCACTCCCAGAAATCACCCACGAACCCGCCCCAGGTGTTGCCTTAATTTGGAGTGCGGGAGCCATGCTCCCGCTTTCGCGAAGTATTCCCCGCCAAACAGCCTCTGCCTCTAAACGCAAAACATCCACGCGAGACTAGGTTTCGTCCTCAATTTCCGAGTCAAGAAAACGCAGCCGAAATCAGGAGACTAACCGCAATCCGTTCCGCAGGACCGGCCAAGCAAGCCTGGAAAGAGAAACTTCCTCCCAGTTTTTCTCGAATCACCCGTCACGAACCACGAGCCACCGGTCACCGCGTGCCAGTCGCTTTGCCCCGTGTCTTGCCTAACTTCGAAACTGAGCCCTATCAGTCCGGTACGCAGCTCTTTCTTCCATCAGGGGCTGTAGAGACGTGCTCGTGGTCCGGGCAACCCGTAGCGTGGCTATCTCGAGCTTGGGCGTCCGTAATTCTTTGATCTTCGGCTCTTTTTGCTTCCTCTGCCCGCTTTGCGTCATCCGCTCGGCGCCGGTCCGCGTCTTGACCGGGACTTCCCGTCGCGCCTGTCGCGCCTGTATCTCCCTGCGGTCCTGCTGGGCCTGCTGGAGCAGCGGTGCACCCGCCCATAGATAGCGCTAGCGAGAACGCTCCCACAAGTAACGTTGTCTTCATTTTCATCTGATTTTCTTTCTTGGCGCAACTCGGCTTACAACGCGCCAGCTCCCGGCTATCACTTACAGCCAGAATCCTATCCGGAGTGCCGCGTGGCCGCTGTCCCAATCCGCACAGTTGCGAAACTCGCAGGCACAAGGTCTAGCCTGCTCCCTACCTCCCACTCCAGCGCTTCAGCCTCCCCCGCCTCGATTTCTCCGTGCCTCCGCTAAACTCGATTTCCTCTGCCCTGAAAATAACCGCTCTCTGCCTATCTCCAAGCCGGGATGGGCCTTCTGGCTGTCAGCTGTCGGCTGTAAGCTGTCAGCCGCCACTTTCATTCTCTACGGGTGCCGCAAGAGCGCCATGACGGACTGCGTTAAATCTTTTTCTTTCATCGCCTTACGCCCTAAAACACGCCGTTCGAACGATATACCACACAATTAGCTATTGACAATCATATAGTTTCGTGATAACATTCGTTATGATATTCGCGTCCCAACCCTTCCGAACCTCTCAGACAGCCCAGCCCCGTGTCGCTCTGCGTACACGCAGGATTTCCCGCAACCCCAGTCCCCTCAACTATTTACTTCATAACTTGCGGACACCCCCGGGTGGGGGGGTATCCGCCTTCCCGGCAATTGCCGCACTCCCCTTCCTCTGCGATAATCGACGCTCTTGCCAGCGCCGCCCTCTCAGCCGCCGCTGCACAGCGAGGATAGCCGCGAACCCATGAGCCCTTCTGACACCAAGAAAATGAGCGGCAACGACATCCGCGAGATGTTCCTGCGCTTCTTCGAGAGCAAAGGCCACCGCCGCGTCCGCAGCTCCTCGCTCGTACCCCATGGCGACCCCACGCTGCTCTTCACCAACGCCGGAATGAACCAGTTCAAGGACGTCTTCCTCGGCCTGGAAAAGCGCGAGTACAATAAAGCCACCACCGCCCAGAAATGCGTCCGCGCCGGCGGCAAACACAACGACCTGGAAAACGTCGGGTTTACAAAGCGGCACCACACCTTCTTCGAGATGCTAGGCAATTTCTCCTTCGGACCAGTCGGACCGATTGGTGATCAGTCCACCTACTTCAAAGAGAAAGCCATCCCCTACGCCTGGGAGCTGGTCACTTCCCCCGACTGGTATGGCATCGCGAAGGACAAGCTTTACGTAACAGTGTTTGGCGGCGCGGAAGTAGCCCCAGGCAAAACGCTCGGCGTCGACGAGGAAGCTCGCGAACTCTGGCTAAAGGAAAATGTTCCAGCCGACCGTGTCGTCCCAGTCCCCGGCCTCAAAGACAATTTCTGGGCCATGGGCGACACCGGCCCCTGCGGCCCCTGCAGCGAAATTTTTTATGACATGGGCGTCGAAGCCTCCGAGGAGGGCCACGCCGATTGCAAATTTCCCTGCGATTGCGGCCGCTATGTCGAAATCTGGAACTTAGTCTTCATGCAGTTCAATAAGTATTGGGCATGCGAAAGACCCGGCAACTCTCTCGATGAGGGCGTATTTGATGCCCGTACGCAGGAAGGTCAGGCGAGCCTAAAGGCAAAGCACGCTCACTCACCTAGTTGCATAGGTCTCGAACCGCTTCCGAAGCCCTCGATCGATACCGGCATGGGCCTAGAACGCGTCGCCGCCGTCCTCCAGGACGTCATCTCCAACTACGACACCGACCTCTTCGTCCCGCTCATGAAGCGCGCAGCCGAACTCTGCGGCGTCGACTTCAATCGCGAAGAAAAGCTCGAAGAAGGCAAAGGTGGAGCAGCCTCTCTCCGCGTCATCGCCGACCACGCCCGCGCCACCACTTTTCTAATTGCTGACGGAATTATGCCGTCAAACGAAGGGCGAGGATATGTGCTACGGAAGATCATGCGCCGGGCGTTTCGTCACGGTCGTCAACTGGGCGCAAATGAGCCTTTCTTCCACGAGATGGTCAATTCCGTCCGGTCCATCATGAGCGAGGCGTACCCAGAGCTAACGGGCGACGCGGCAAACCGAATCCAGATGATTGTCCTAGACGAAGAAATTCGGTTCGGTCACACAATTTTAGTCGGACAGAACAAACTCGAGGCGATCTTCTTGTCGTTGGGCGTTGGGACAGTGCTGACCGACGAGCAACTGAAATCCCGAAGCGTTGGCATCCTACCAGGCGCTCAAGCATTCATGCTTTACGACACCTATGGTTTACCTCGCGATTTCATGGAAGACGCCGCGCGCGACCTTGGATTCCAGTTTGACGATGCCGGGTTTGAACGCGCAATGCAGGAACAGCGCGCAAAGGCTCGGGCGTCATGGAAAGGCGGAGCGGGCAAGGAAGCGGCGAATCCGGCTTTCGCGAAGATTGCGGAAACCTTCAAGACGGAGAAGGATTTTTATCAGGGGACTTCCGCGAAAGACGCGCGCATCGAGGCGATCCTGACGAAGAGCGGGCCGGTGAATGAGTTGAAAGCAGGCGAGACGGGCGAAGTAGTGCTGGACCGCACCGTGATTTACGCCGAGTCGGGCGGCCAGATGGCCGACACCGGCGGCTTCTATGACAACGCCAACTCCCAACTGCTCGCCGAAGTGACCGGGGCTTATTACCCCGTCGCGGGGCTCGTCGCTCATAAGGTCATTGCAAAGGAGACGCTGCACGTCGGAGATCGCGTGTGCGTCGATGTAGATACGGAACGTCACGCGCGCATTATTCGCAATCATAGCGGAACACACCTGGTGCATGCTGCGCTGCGCAACATTCTGGGCACGCACGTGAAGCAAGCGGGCTCGCTGAATTCGCCCGAGCGTCTGCGGTTTGATTTCTCGCATTTCGCGCACGTCGATCCCGAGGAGCTAAAGGACATCGAGCAACAGGTGAACAACGAAATCCGCCACAACACGGAAGTAGGAACCGAGATCACCTCGCTCGATAACGCCCTAGCCTCCGGCGCGCTGGCCTTTTTTGGCGACAAATATCCGGAGAGCAATGTCCGCGTGGTGACGATTCCCGATGAGCGCTCACCCAGGGGCTTTTATTCCAAGGAGTTGTGCGGCGGGACGCACGTGCAGCGCATCGGCGATATCGGCGTCCTGAAGATCGTCAGCGAAGGTTCGGTCGCCGCAGGCGTCCGCCGCATCGAAGCCGTCACCGGAATCGGCGCCCTCGAGCATTACGAGCAGCAAGCCAAGCTTCTCACCCAAGTCGCCAGCCAGCTCAACGTCGGCGAGGACGCCGTCCTGGCCACAGTCGAGAAGCTTGCTGCCACCGTCAAGCAGCTCGAGAAAGAGCTGGAATCCCAAAAGCGCAAAGGCGCCCTCAGCCAGATCGACCAACTGGCAAGCCAAGTCCAGACCATCAAGGGGGTCAAGCTGATTGCCGCCGAGGTAACCGGGACCGACCGGGAGGGCCTAAGGCAATTGGTGGACTCACTCCGACAAAAACTTGGGTCGGGGGTAGTGGCTCTAGGTATGCCGGAAGATGGCAAAGTTGCACTCATTGCCGGAGTAACCAAGGACTTAACCTCTAAAGTCCATGCTGGCAAGCTGATACAGGCGCTGGCGAAACAGGTAGGCGGTTCCGGGGGCGGAAGGCCCGATTTAGCGGAGGCTGGCGGAAAAGACACATCCGCCCTAAAAAGTGCCCTAAGTTCTATCCCCACGCTACTGGAGCCGTTGCTATAATCCATGGGTAGCGCCAGAAGCGTGTCCAGCAAGGGACACACGCGCGGTTGTGCTCCAAGCGCGGCTATCTCCTGCAAAAGACACGGCTTCCGCAAGACGAGTCGCTCCGACTGGGTCGAAGCGCCCCGAACACGACCATGGCATCAACGTTTCAAAGCCTTCCCCGAGGTATGATGGTAAAACGCAAAAACAATCGCGCGGCTAGGATGGCACGCATCTATTTGGGAACATTCGCTTTGTGCGCAGCAATGTTTGCGCCCGCGGCGAGTGCCCAGATCGTCAGGACCGTGGATTCCAGCGGGCGAGCGTTGTTCGTAAACGCCGATCCGCCGGTTCGAGTCAAGTTGGCGGCCGCGAGAGCGCATAGGAACATCTACCTCCCTGCTGAATCTACCTTTATGGGCCCGAGCCATCCGGAAATGAATATCGACCGGGACGGCGTCGAAAAGCTCGTAAAGGAAGCCTCAGCAAGGCACAACGTGGACCCGGCTTTGGTCCGCGCGGTGATCGAAACGGAATCGAACTGGAATCCGTACGCGGTGTCCCGCAAGGGCGCCGGCGGGCTGATGCAGTTGATTCCCACGACGGCACAACGTTACGGTGCGAATGACGTGTTCAACCCGCAACAGAATATCGACGCCGGGGTTAGCCATCTAAAGTGGTTGCTGGAGCGATACAATGGCAACCTGGATTTGGCCTTGGCGGCGTACAATGCGGGGGAGGGGGCTGTTGATCGGGCTCACGGCATCCCTGCGTTCCGGGAAACCCGGAACTACGTGCAGAAGGTACAGGATGCATATTTCAGGCCTGGATCGGGTCGTCTTGAGAGCGCGTTCACGAATCCGCGCGCAATCCACAGAGAAGTCGATCCGGACGGCCGCATCATCTACACAAACGATTGAGGCAAGAGCAACTGGAGCGGCCGAATTGGGCAGCAGCCAGTCCATGAAATCGCAGCGCATGTATGGGCGTAAAGGCCCGTGGGCGTCAGCAGTGGTCCTTTAGGAATCATTCCCAGATTGTAGGGCGCGCATGTTGGGGGTCCGAGAAAATTTGCACAGAAGATTCGCCCGGCTTTCGCCAGTTTTTGTAGCGCTGGGGATTGCCGCCGTCGGCCTCGGCGGAGGAGTCTGCGCGAACTCCGCGCGAGCCGCCGAAACGCAAACGAAAACCGCCGCGAAGCGACAGGCCGCTGGAGCGCAATTTACGCGCGCGGAAACGCTGCGCGCATCGCTGAACGGAAAGCCAGCCGACAGGCGGACACTCGCCGACTACAAGCAGGTTGTCGAAAGCTATCGCCGCGTCTACTTGATTACGCCGCGCGCCAAGGAAGTCGTCGATTCGCTGCTTTCGGTGGGGGAACTGTACACCGAGATGGGAGATCGCTTCGGCCGAAACTACTATCAGTCGGCCGTCGATTCCTATCAGTTCCTCTTGCGCGAATATCCCGGCAATAAGTACACCCAGGATGTTCTTCTGCGCATTGGCAAACTGCAGAGAGATCAATTGGGCGACAGCGAGCAGGCCACAAAGACCTACCAGGATTTTTTGAAAAAGTATCCCCGCTCGAAGCGAAAGATCGAGGCAGAAGAAGCGCTGGCAGAAATGGCTCTGCTGCGGCACAGTGAATCGACGGATGCCGATGATACTGCTCCGGCGAGCACGCAGATGGCGACGGAGCAGTCTGGGCCCGTTCAAGGAGGCGCCGAGGCGACAGATCGCAGCGATGCCGAGGGCGCTCCGCGAATCCGCCGAATTACCGCAAGCGCGAATGCCGATGCGACTCGCGTCACCATCGACCTCGAAGATACAGTGCAATACACCTCGGCGCGAATCGCCAATCCGGAACGCATCTTTTTCGATTTGCATTCGGCGCGGTTGACGCCGGAAGTGGCGCGGGGCACGGTCAAGGTCAGCGGGAATTTGTTGACCGGAGTGCGCGTAGCGCAAAACAAGGCCGGCGTGGTGCGCGTCGTGCTGGATGTGAACGGCGTGAAAGATTACGCCGCAACGTTGGTGGACAACCCGCCGCAACTGGTGATTTCTCTGTATTCGGACTTGCGGCATGGCGGAGTGATGCGAGCGGCCAGGTCGAAATCCGGAGCGCCGGTTACAGGCGCCGCCGTGGCTGGCGAAGAAGCTCGGGCAGGTTCCGAGGATGCCGGGAACGTGCAGTCCGTAGCCGCAAGGAACCCGGCGGTGGATCCAAATGTTTCGCCCGCTGCCGGCGCGAGCCGGAGTGCGGCTTCGCGGGGCAAGAGCGCTCGCGGAAAACATCTCAGCGCCGCGAACAGCAAACCGGACTTGATTCAGCCGGTTGGAGCGCCGCAGCCCACGCGCGACGGCCAATCGACATTGACGCGAGTGCTGGGTCTAAAAATTGGGCGCATTGTAATCGATCCCGGGCACGGCGGACACGACACCGGAACGATCGGGCCGACCGGACTAATGGAAAAGGATTTGTGCCTGGACGTGGCTTTGCGGTTGGGGAAGATTATCCAGCAGCGCTTGCCCGGGGCGGAGATCATTTACACCCGCTCGGACGACACCTTCGTGCCGCTCGAAGAGAGAACAAACATCGCAAATCAGGCCAAGGCCGATCTTTTCATTTCCATTCATGCGAATTCGAGCCAGGACCACGCCGCTCGGGGCGTCGAGACTTACTACCTGAACATGAAGGGCTCCGCGGAAGCGATGGAAGTGGCAGCGCGGGAAAATGCTTCGTCCGATGAGGGAATCCACGACCTCGAGGACATGGTCAAAAAAATTACGCAAACCGAAAAGATCGATGAATCGCGCGAGTTTGCGGAGGACATTCAGGATTCACTGGCGAAGCGCATGGAGAAAGCCAGCCGGGCAGAGAAAAACCGCGGCGTACGGAAAGCTCCGTTTGTGGTGCTGATTGGGGCGGACATGCCGTCCATCCTCACGGAGATTTCGTTCCTCAGCAATCCCGCCGACGAGAAACTTTTGAAGCAGCCGGAATACCGGCAGCACGTGGCAGAAGGATTGTATCAGGGCGTAGCGAGCTATCTGCAGAGCTTGAACAGCGTTTCCTTGAACCTGCCGGCGAAAAACGCCACAAAGCACTCTGTCGCGCCCACTCCAGTTGAACAATCCCGGAACCAAAGGTAGTCTGGTGGTGTCTAAGCGGGAGCAAGGGATGCATAGGCAACTCCTCTACGTTTGCAGCATTGCGCTATTCAGCGCGGCGTCGCTCTCCGCCCAGACCAATCCTCTTCCGAAACAATTCCACGGATGGAAATTGACCGGATGCACTGCCAACCCGGCCCATTTTGCCTTTGGAAAAGAGTCCGGCGAGCGTGGTTTCCGAGTCTGCCAGTTCTCGTCTGGAGACAAGGCCATCGGGATTCAAGCCGGCAAATACCAGGATCCAAGCAGCGCGTTTGAAGTTTATACCGGCCTATTGAGACCCGCAATGGTCCCAACAAATTTGGGGCAAGTTTCCGCGTTCGATAAAGATGGCGTTGTTATTCTGGAAGGTAGCCTTGTTTTGCAATCCACGGCAAATGTCTCGAAGGATGATTTGGGCGCACTTGTGAAGGCGCTCGAAGCGAGCAGCGGATTGGCTCCGTTGCCGCCTGTGCGGACCTATCTCCCGTTAGCAGGGCGTCTGCTGGGAACGGAACGATACGCGCTCGGGCCGGAAGCGATGAAAGCCGCATTGGCCGAACTGGGGCAATCCGACATGCTTGGGCTGGTCCGCGCCGCGGGATTTTCTTCCGGAGCAGAAGCTATGATGGCGCGTTATTCGAGTGGAGGAAAGGACAGCGCCGTCCTCGTCCTCTTGGAATATCCGACGCCGCAGCTTGCCGAGCAGCACATTCATCACCTGGACGAGGTGCTTCCGGCTGCAGGGAATCAACAAAGGCTGAACATTGTTCGCAAAGGGTCGCTGCTTTCCATGGTGCTTTCGCCGAGTTCGGCGGAATATGCAAAGAGCCTGCGCGAAGCCATCGATTACGAAACGCAAGTGACCTGGAACGAACCAAGCCAGACGGCCACGGATCCGCCGATTACGAGCACGATCGTGAAGATCATCATGGGGACGGGAGTTTTCATGGTAGCCGCGATCGTTCTCGGCATTGCCTTTGGCGGCGTGCGCGTGGTGACCAAAATTTTCTTTCCCGGCAAGGTGTTTGACCGGCCGAACCAGATGGAAATCCTGCAACTGGGCCTCTCCGGAAAGCGCATCGACCCGAGTGATTTTTACTAAGCTGCACCTTCCCGTGCGGAGCGCTGCAGAGTTTCAAGGCGTAGAACTACGAAGAAAAGCGGCAGCCGGGCTGCCGCGCTCCACATAGGCTTCCCTTCAGGAATATAACCAGCTTGCTTGGCACGCGTCTAACAAAGACGCTTGGTCTTGCGCCTTGGTGGGCGCCTCAAGGTATCGTAAAATTTGCGATTGCTCCGGGGGGAGTGGCCTCAACCATGTCCGTTGGAAACCCATCGAAGATCGAATGGCGAAGACTTCCGCTGCTGCTGCTGGCGGGCGCTCCTCTCCTTTTGGCCGGCTGCGGCCAAAAGACTTCTGCCGGAGGCCCCGGAAGCGGCGGTCCCCAGGCGATGCCTGTGCAGGTAGAGGTGGCGCAATCCATTCGGATTCCGGAGACGACCGAGTACCTGTCTGTCCTGAAATCGCGCCAATCGGCGGTGATTAACCCGCAGGTCGAAGGGCAGGTGACCAAGATATTCGTAAAGTCCGGCGACCACGTGAGCGTCGGAACCCCACTTCTAGAGATTGACCCGCTGAAGCAAAGGGCCACGGTGAGCGGTCAAGAGGCGGCGCGGGCCGCTCAAGAAGCGTCCCTACAATTGGCCAAGATTAACCTTGGACGGGCGGAGAAACTCTTCGCCGCGGGAGTCATCAGCAAACAAGACTTGGACAACGCGCAATCCACTTACGATTCGGCCAGGGCGCAGCTCAAATCGCTTTCGGACCAAGTGGAACAGCAGAAAGTGGAGTTGCATTACTACGAGGTGAGCGCGCCGTCGGATGGCATCGTGGGCGACATTCCCGTGCACGTGGGCGATCGCGTAACGGTCTCGACGATGTTGACGACGGTCGACTTACCGGGAGCGCTGGAAGCGTACATCTACGTCCCGGCCGATCGCGCCCGCGATCTGAAGCTGGGCCTGCCGGTGACCTTGCTGGACGAAAATGGCAATTCCGTCTCCGATACGAGCATCACGTTCATTTCGCCGCAGGTGGAAACCGATACGCAAACAGTGCTCGCGAAAGCAGCGGTCGCGAATCCCCGCGCACGGCTTCGCATCGCGCAGCAGGTCCGCGCGCAAATCACCTGGGGTTGGCACACTGGGCCGGTTGTTCCGGTGCTTTCCGTGCTGAGAATCAATGGGCAAGCGTTTGTCTTCGTGGCCGTGAACGAAGGAAAAGAAACCGTGGCGCGGCAGAAACATTTGGAGCTGGGCGACACGGTTGGCAATGACTATGCGGTGCTGGGCGGCCTCAAAGCCGGCGATCATGTCATCGTTTCCGGCACGCAATTCCTTCAGGACGGCATGCCGGTCCTGGAGCAGATCCAGAAGAACGCGAATCAGGGCGAGAGCGAAGGCGCCGCGACGCGCTAGGCGCACCCTATCCGATGAGCGTCCCCCTCCCAATCCAGATAAAGGCGGAACCCGGCATTGTTCGTTGATTTTTTCATACGGCGTCCGGTCTTCGCTACCGTCTGCGCCCTGATGATCATTCTCGCTGGCGCGATCTCGATTCCCACGCTGCCCGTCGCCCAGTTCCCTGATCTGGCGCCGCCACAGGTGGTGGTGACGAGCACGTACATCGGCGCGAACGCACAAACGGTGGAATCGGCCGTGACCATTCCTCTCGAGCAAGCCATCAACGGCGTGCCAGGAATGAAATACATCACGTCAACCAGCAGCAACAGCGGGACGAGTACGATCACGGTGACCTTCGACGTGACGCGCGACGTGGACCTGGCTTCGGTGGACGTGCAAAACCGCGTGAGCCAGGCGCTCGGCAGGCTGCCGGACACCGTAAAAAATACTGGCGTCATCATCACCAAGCAGGCCAGCGGATTCGTGTTTGGCGCGGGCGTTTACTCGGAAAATGGGGAGTACGACAGCCTCTTCCTGAGCAACTACATCGACGTCTACGTGCGCGACGCATTGAAACGAGTTCCAGGCGTGAATGACGCCTTCATTTTCGGCGAGCGCAAATATGCGATGCGCATCTGGCTCGATCCGGCAAGCATGGCGCAGCGCGGTCTGACGGCGACAAACGTGATCAGCGCCTTGCAAGAGCAGAACGTGGAAGTGGCCGCCGGCCAGATCGGCCAGCCTCCCAATTCCGGCCAGCAAGCGTTTCAGATCAGCGTGCGGGCCGTCGGGCGGCTGACGACTCCCGAGCAGTTCGACAACATTATTCTGAAGACCGGAACGGACGGGACGCTTGTGCGCATCAAGGACGTCGGCCGGTCCGAACTCGGCGCCGAAAACTACAACGTGCGCGTGCGTTTCAACGGGCACGACGCCGTCGGGTTCGGCGTGACGCAGCTCCCCGGCGCCAATGCTCTCGATGTGGACCGCGCAGCCAAAGCGGAACTGGAAAAACTCTCGAAGAGTTTTCCTCCGGGACTGAAATACGCGGTCGCGTTTGACTCCACCACCGTGATTGGCGAATCGATTCGCGATGTGCTGATCACCTTGCTCGAGGCCATCCTTCTGGTTATTGCCGTGATTTATCTGTTCTTGCAGGATTGGCGGAGCACGCTCATTCCGGCAGTCACGATTCCCGTTTCCCTGATCGGCACGTTCGCGTTCATCAAGCTGCTGGGATTTTCCATCAACACACTGACGCTCTTCGGCATCACGCTGGCCACGGGATTAGTCGTCGATGACGCGATTGTGGTGATCGAAAACGTCGAACGCCACATCATGGAGGGCCTGACCGAGCCGCATAATGCCGCGTCCGTGGCCATGAAAGAAGTGGCGGGAGCCGTCATCGCCACTTCGCTGGTCTTGGTTGCGGTGTTCGTGCCGGTTGCTTTGTTTCCGGGAACCACGGGAATCCTGTTCCGGCAATTCGCGCTGACGATTGCGTTTTCCGTCGCCATCTCGGCGTTCAACGCGCTGACCCTGACGCCGGCGCTCTCCGCGATCCTTCTGGGACACCATCGCGAGCGCGCGGAAGGGAAATTTTTTCATCTGTTCAATCGCATGGTCACTCGCGGTACGAACGTGTATCGCAACACCGTGCGGCACGTGATTGGCTGGCGGTTCGCGGCGCTTCTGGTCTTTTTCGCCGCTCTCGGAATGACGTATTGGATTTACAACAAAGTTCCCCGCGCCTTCATTCCAGAAGACGATCAGGGCTACATCATCATCGTGGTGCAAGCCCCGCAAGGCGCGTCCTTGCAATACACCGTGGGAATCTGCGGAAAAGTGGAACAGGCGCTTTCGCATGTTCCCGAGGTGGCCGCGTCTTTCGCGCTTCCCGGCTTCAGCCAGTTTGGCGCCGCGCCGAATCGCGCCATGATGTTCATCAATCTGAAGCCCTTTGCCGAGCGCAAAGGCAATGAACATTCCGCGGAAGCGATCATTCAGCGGCTGCGAGGACAACTTTTCGCGATTCAAGGCGCGGTGGTTGTGCCCTTCAATCCACCGGCCGTGCAAGGTCTCGGGCAGTTCGGCGGCTTTCAGTTTGAGCTCGAGGACCTCGGGCGGAATTCGCTGCAAACGCTTGCCGATACCGCCAACAAACTCGTGATCGAAGGAAATGCCAGCAAGGACCTGGTCGGGCTATTCAACAGCTTTACCGCCAACGACCCTCAATACCTTGTCACCATCGACCGCGGCAAAGCGAAAAGCCTTCAAGTGCCTCTCAGCCAGGTCACGGACGCGCTGCAAGTCTACATGGGCTCGGTGTACGTGAACGATTTCGATTTCAATAACCGGTCGTACCGCGTCTACGTGCAGGCGGACAGCCAGTATCGTTCGCAAGCGAAGGATATTCGCGAATACTATTTGCGCTCCGACACTGGAAGAATGATTCCGCTGGATAATCTCGTGACCGTCGAGCCCACGGCCAGCGCGCAGGTGATCAGCCACTACAATCTTTTCCGGTCGGCGGAAATTGACGGCTCGGCCGCCCCGGGCCACAGCTCCGGCGAAGGCATCGCGGCCATGGACGCGCTTGCGCAGAAAGTGCTCCCGCAGGGAATGACGTATGACTGGAGCGGACTTTCGCTCGAGGAGATTGAGTCCGGCGGCAAGGCGCTCATCTTGTTTGGGCTGGGGCTGATCGTCGTGTACCTGACTCTCGCCGCGCAGTATGAAAGTTTTGTACTTCCGTTCATCGTGTTGATGGCCGTGCCGATCGCGATTTTGGGAGCAATCGGTGCGCAGGCGCTGCGAGGATTGCAGAATGACGTTTATTGCCAAATCGGGCTGGTGATGCTGATCGGGCTAGCCAGCAAAAACGCGATCCTGATCGTGGAATTTGCCGAGCAATTGCGCGCGCGCGGGATGACCACCGTCGAAGCCGCCATCGAATCGGCGCGCATCCGGTTGCGTCCGATTCTGATGACCTCGTTTGCGTTTATTCTGGGCGTTGTGCCGCTGGTGCTGGCCACCGGAGCGGGCCGCGCCGGGCGCATTTCCGTGGGCACGACGGTTTTCGGCGGAATGATCGCGGCGACGACCCTCAACTTGCTCTTTATCCCTGTGCTTTACGTGATTGTGAAAAACATTTTCCCCGGCGGCAGGCCGAAGGCCGCTGCGATTGAGCATTCATCTCTTCCGACCAATGAATAACGGATTTCCGGATTCTTCGCCGGTTCGCGCCAAAACGCTTTCCTTCATATCTTTTTGAACAGGCATACACCCGACCAGGGCCGATCGCGCCGAGATTTTTCCGTTTCGGGGAGCAGCGCGAACAGCCTCATCATGAGCGAAAGGCGTTTCAGCCGCGCGGCATTTTTTAGAAGCGACCGCACTTCGACGGGCTTCCAGCCATACGGAATGAAAAAGTTCGGGCCTTCCGGAGGCGCAAATTTGAACGGCGCGGCCTGATGAAGTTGTTTGGCGATCCGTTTTGCAAACATGCGCAGCAGGCCCGGAGATGCGACATCGAGCATCCACGACTGAAAGCTGGGCGGCGCGGCCAAATCCTGCGCGAGGCCCGCGACGTCCTCCGCCGTCAAATAAATAAGCAGGCCTTCGCTGATGATCAAAGCTTTGCTGGCGCGGCGGCCAAGTTGCGCAAATACTTCCCGGCGCGCCGGAGCATCGGCAAGATCGAGCCGGATCCGTTCCAGCGCGCAGACGGGCTTCTCCTCGCGCAGAATTTCTTCTTTGTACGAGAGAATTTCGGGAAGGTCGATTTCGATCCAGCGCAGCGTCGGCGGAAGTTGCATGCGATAGGGGCGTGCATCGAGGCCGGCGGCAAGGTTGATGACCATGTCGACGCCTTCTCGGACCTGCTCGTTGATGAAATCGTCGCCCAGGCACGTGCGCGTGATCATGCTCCAGTCGTTGTCGCGCCCCAGCGGCATAGACTGCGCGATTTGTTCGCCTCGTTCGCCGGCAAGACGCCGCGCAAATGGATCGCGGAAGTGCGCGTCGGGCCGTTCCGTTTCGCGCGCGCGATAGACGGCGACCCATCGCGCCGTGTCCGAAACATTGCGGATCAGTGGTTCCGAAGAAGACTCGGAGCCCGGCTGGGACGGCGATGGTGTTGAATCTTGCTGGCTCACGTCATTTCCTCTCGCGGCGGCGTCAATGCTTTGCTAGAGAGCGTAACATCTTCCGGAAATATTGAAATCGCTAAGAGCTGCTAAACCGTGGCGCTTTTTTCCTTGTTGAACTCGGCGAATTTTCCGCCCTCTTGCGCCAGCCGCTTCAGGAGCGGCGCCGGTTGCCAAAGCTCGCCGTGGTGCTTGTGAAATTCCTCGACGCGCCCGCAAACCTTTGCCAAGCCAATGGTGTCGGCGTACCACATCGGCCCGCCGCGATAGGCCGGGAAGCCGTAGCCGTTCAGATAAATAATGTCGATATCGACCGCACGCAGAGCAATTCCCTCTTCGAGGATGCGCGCGCCTTCATTCACCAGCGCGTAGATGCAGCGATCGACGATCTCTTCTCTGGAAATTTGCCGCTGCGGAATGCCCGCTTCCGCGGACCATTTGCGTACGAGCTGCGCGACTTCCGGATCGGCAGTCGCTCGCCGGTTTTCATCATATTTGTACCACCCCGCGCCGGTCTTCTGGCCGTAGCGTCCCATCTCGCAAAGTTTATCGCCCGCAAACGCGTGCCGAATCCCCGGCTTTTCCAGAGGGCGATATTCCTTGCGGATTCGCCAGCCAACGTCCAGCCCCGCAAGATCGCCGACGGCAAGCGGCCCCATGGCCATCCCGAAATCATAGAGCGCGGAATCCACGTCTTCGACGCTTGCGCCTTCTTCCAGCAAAAATACGGACTCCCGCACGTACGGATGAAACATGCGGTTGCCCACGAATCCGCGGCAGTTCCCCACGAGAACGCCGACCTTGCCCAGTTTCTTCGAAAGCTGCATGCAAGTGGCGATCACTTCCCGCGCGGTAGCCTTGCCGCGCACAATCTCCAGCAAGCGCATCACGTTCGCCGGGCTGAAAAAATGCGTGCCGATCACCGACTCTGGGCGCGACGTCGCGGACGCGATTTCATCGATGCTTAGGGTGGACGTATTGCTCGCCAAGATGGCGCCGGCTTTGCACACACGGTCGAGCTCGGCGAACACTTCTTTCTTAAGAGCCATGCCTTCAAACACGGCTTCAATCACCATGTCGGCACTGGCAAACGAATCGTAGCTCAGCGTCGGCTGAATGAGCTTCAGCCGTTCGTCAACGAACTCTCGCGTGAAACGGCCACGCTTCACGGAAGTCGCGTAGTTCTTCTGAATGTTCGCCAGCCCGCGGTCGAGCGCGGCCTGATCCGCTTCCTTCAGTAGAACGGGAATGCCCGCGTTCGCGAAGACCATCGCGATGCCGCCTCCCATCGTTCCCGCGCCGACGACCGCGGCCGTTTTAACCGAAAGGAGCGGCGTGTCCTTCGGAATGTCCGGGATTTTTGCCACTTCGCGCTCGCCGAAGAAAACGTGAATCAGCGCCTTCGATTGCTCGGAGAACAAACAGTCCATGAACACCTTTCGTTCGAATCGGCAGCCTTCTTCGAACGTAAGTTTTGTGGCCGCTTCCACCGCGTCAATGGCAGCAAGCGGCGCGAGCATACCGCGCTGTTTTTTGCGCGCAGTTTCGCGCGCGGCTCCGAAAATCGATGCGTTTTCTTCCGCCGAGCCGAGCTTCTCGTTTCGCTCCCGCGTCTTGCGCACGGGTTTCCCGGCCACCTCGCGCGCAAACGCGACGGCACCCGCCAAAAGTTCCCCTTCCATCAGGCGGTCGATGATCCCGAACTGCAGAGCCTCTTCCGCTTTGATCGGATTGCCGCCCGCACACATGTCGACCGCTTTGGCGGCGCCCGCGAGCCGTGGCAGCCGTTGCGTTCCACCCGCTCCCGGAATAAGGCCAAGCTTCACTTCTGGTTGGCCAACCATCGCGCTGGAAACCGCGACGCGATAGTGGCCGGACATGGCAAGTTCCAGCCCGCCGCCAAACGCACTTCCATGAATGGCCATCACAACCGGCTTGCGCGAATCTTCGATTTTCAAAAGGAGCGCCGGTAAATCCAATCCTCCGCCGGTTTTCCCGGAAGTGATCTTGCCGAATTCCTTGATGTCCGCGCCCGCGATGAACGTCTTGCCGCCGCCGATGAGCACCGCCGCTTTGACGCTTTCGTCTTTGTCGATTTGCTCGATCGCTGCCGCAATGCCCTCCGGCACGCCGGGGCTCAGCGCGTTGACGGGAGGATTGTTGATGGTGATGACGGCGATGTCATCCATTTTCGTGAGTTGAACCAGATCGCTCATCCCCGTTGAATTCCTTTCCCACTTTTTTCCCCGGCGCTCTCACAGGCCGAGCGCCTCTTCTTCGCAACGCCGTGCGTCTTTATTCTCTCATTGGCCGCTGCATCCCGCATTGCAAACGACCAAAAGCTGGAATCTTCGGCAGCCCGGATTCGCCCGCAAGATATTCGCGTGGCCGTTTACATTTCGCCGAAAGTAACGCCTCTCACGTTGCGCGCCTGCCGCCACTTACGTCCCAGCCAAGTCTGGCGCGTCGCGCACAAATTTTCGATTGTGCCGCTCCGAACCGCACAACAGAAGTACGGTCAGCGTCAAAATCGTCACAATTTCAAAGCCCGCGATCGCCCATTGATAACCCACGCGTGCGCGCAGCGCGTATTCGATGGTATTCGTCGGCGACGCAAACAGGATTCCCAGCTGATACGTCAGCCCTGGCATCAATCCGCGCGTCGAGTCCGCGGACATTTCGTTCAGGTGCACGGGAATCACGCCCCACGCTCCTTGCACTCCCGCCTGCATCAGGAAGGCCGCTCCGATCAAAATCATCAGGTTCTCGCCGAACGCCCACGCCGGAATGACGAGCAACGACAGTCCCAGGGCGGCAATCATCCCTTTGCGCCGTCCGGCGATCTGCGAAAGCTGTCCAAATAGAATCGCTCCCACCACCGCTCCAATGTTGTAGATAATCGCGATGTTCGCGCTGATCGCTCCTGAAGCGTGATGTACCTGCTTCAAAAAATCCGGATACAAGTCCTGCGTGCCGTGCGAGAGAAACATCATGAACGTCATCAGCACGACGAGATAAAGGAAGCGCTTCCATTCGCTGGCGGCTACGCGCAGCACCTGCCCCATGCTCGCTACGCGGTGCTGCTTCCACGCTTCCGACTCAGGAACTTTCGCCCGAATGTAGAGAGCGAGGAGAGCCGGCAGAGCGCCAAGCCAGAACATCGGCCGCCATCCCCAGGCCGGCAAAATAAAACGCGCCGCTACGGCCGCAAGCAGATTGCCGATCGGATATCCGCTCTGCAGAATCCCGCTCAAAATGCCGCGCCAGCGCACGGGCGCCGCTTCCATCACCAAGGAAGCGCCTACGCCCCACTCGCCTCCCATACCAATCCCAAAGAGGGCGCGCATCAGCAAAAAGAATTTGTAATTCGGGGAAAAACCGCATAACACCTCGACCACTGAAAAATAAATCACATTCATCATCAAGGGAATGCGCCGGCCGTAGCGGTCGGAGAGCAGGCCAAAGAGCAGCGCGCCGACGGGCCGCATCGCCAGTGTTGCCGTCGTCGTTAGAATGATCTCGCTCTTGGATACGCCAAACTGCCGGGCGAGGGTGTCGTACAGGAAGGTGATGACGAAGAAATCGAAAGCGTCGAGCGTCCAACCGAGAAAGCCGGCAAGGAGCGCGTGACGGGCGCCCGCTGTCGAAGGAAAAGACTCGGCTTTCAATGCCACGCGGATAATCCTTGTGGAAATGAAATCGGCGGTTTTTTCATTGTCGCCAGAATCTGGTTTCTGCGGCGAGCAATTCCGGGCGGTGTTCGTCCATTCGCGTAGGCGAGGGCCATCGTCGTGGCGACTATATCAAAAAGGGTCGGGAGACAAAGCGAGAAGTCGGGGAGCCGTTCGATCGAAGCTCAATTCCACCATGCGAAGGATAGTCGCCCCCACCACACGGAAATTCGTGCTTAGAACTCGCAGATTCACCGCAAGCTCCCCTTGCAAATCCAATTTCACTGTCATCGGCGCTGTTGTAGACTCTGTGATTCGCGCACGACCGTGGCAAATGGTGCGCCAGCACAAGTTGGCTCGCTTCGATTCACAAAGAAGGCTGCGTCACCCGAGTGCAGAGCCTGGGAGATTCACCGTTGAACGTCCGAGTGTTTGAAGATGGGCAGGCGCTAGCCGAGGCTGCCGCCACGCAAGCGGCAGCAGCCATTCGCGCTGCGATTAACGATCACGGCCTCGCGCGTGTCGTCGCCGCAACCGGAGCGTCTCAGCTCCTGTTTCTCGACTCGCTCTCGAAATTGCCGGGCATCGACTGGCAAAAAGTCGAGCTGTTCCAACTGGACGAATATATCGGCCTTCCGATGACCCACCCCGCCAGCTTCTCGAAATATATTCGGGAGCGCCTGGTCGAAAAGACCGGGATCACCCGCTATCATGCGCTGAATGGCGAAGACGACCCCGCCTCCGTCGTTCGCGCAGCCGCCGAAGCCTTGCTCGCCTCTCCCATCGATGTCGCGTTCGCCGGCATCGGCGAAAACGGCCATCTTGCTTTCAACGATCCCCCCGCGAATTTCGATACGAATGATCCCTACATCATCGTGAATCTGGACGAAGCCTGCCGCCGTCAGCAGGTCGGAGAAGGCTGGTTCACCGATTTCGCGGACGTGCCGCAGCGTGCCATCTCCATGTCCGTGCGCCAAATTCTCAAAGCCAAGGAGATCATCGCGGTCGTCCCCGACGCGCGCAAAGCCCAAGCCGTCAAAGCTTGTTTCGAATTGCCCATCACTCCCATGTCCCCGGCATCGATCCTGCGCACCCATCCGAACACCACGATTTTTCTCGACCGGCAATCCGCCTCGCTCCTGAGTCCTTTGACTCTCTCCGCTCGCTCAGCGCCGGCCCAGCAAACGGATTTATCTTCTCGCGCAACCGCGTTCTCGACTTGAGGAGGCTTGGTGAAAATAACAGACGCGAAGGTGCTCGTCTCTTCGCCGGGCAGAAATTTCGTCACGCTGAAGGTTTATACCGATGAAGGCATCTACGGCCTCGGAGATGCCACTCTCAATGGCCGCGAGCTGGCCGTCGCTTCCTATCTCTCCGACCATTTGATTCCCTGCCTTATCGGCCGCGATCCTTTTCAATCGGAAGACATCTGGCAATATTTCTATCGCGGCGCCTACTGGCGGCGCGGCCCCGTGACCATGGCCGCGATCGGCGCGATCGATTTCGCCCTGTGGGACATCAAAGGAAAAGCCCTTAACACACCCGTCTACAATCTCCTTGGCGGAAAGAGCCGCACCGGCGTCCTCGTCTACGGCCACGCGAATGGCCGCGACTTGCAGGAAACCGTGGATGAAGTCGGCAAATATATCGAGCTGGGCTATCGCGCGGTTCGCGCGCAATCGGGCATTCCTGGGCTTCCCTCCACCTACGGCGTCGCGAAAGGAAAGTTTTATTACGAGCCCGCCGAAAAAGGCCTCCCGCCCGAAAACCTTTGGTCCACCGACAAATATCTTCTCTTCGTTCCAAAACTATTCGAAGCCCTTCGCGTCAAATTCGGTGACGAAATCCCTCTCTTGCACGACGCCCATCACCGCCTCACTCCCATCGAAGCCGCACGCCTCGGCAAAAGCCTCGAGCCTTATCATCTCTTCTGGCTCGAAGATGCCGTCACCGCCGAGCTCCAGGAGGGTTTTCGCATCGTCCGCCAGCACACCACCACGCCGCTCGCTCTCGGCGAAGTCTTCAATACTATCTGGGACGCACACACGGTCATCAGCGAGCAGTTGATCGATTACATCCGCATGGCTCCGCTTCACGCAGGCGGCCTCACCCATCTCAAAAAAGTCGCCTCCTTCGCCGAGATGTATCACGTCCTTACCGGCTGCCACGGCGCCACCGATCTTTCTCCCGTTTCCATGGCCGCCGCTCTGCATTTCGATATTTCCGTCAACAACTTCGGCATCCAGGAATACATGCTGCACACCAAAGAAACCGACGAAGTTTTTCCGCACTCCTACACCTTCAGCGACGGCTACTTGCATCCCGGCGACGCGCCCGGTTTGGGCGTCGACTACAACGAGAAGCTCGCCGAAAAATTCCCCTACGAGCGCGCCTATCTGCCCATCAACCGAAAACTCGATGGCACCATGTTCGATTGGTAGCGAATGGGAAGCGCCGAAATGCGCCTAACAGATTGAAAGGAAAAACTTTATAGGATTCTGGAGCCGAGGGCGAGAGTTGAACTCGCGACCTGCCGATTACGAATCGGCTGCTCTACCACTGAGCTACCTCGGCCCGCCTATGGACAATAGCATCCGCCCAAAATTTCTGTCAATTGCACCTCAGAAAGCTGTTCTCTTATTTCGAAAACGGATACATCGCCCAGCCGATGCCCACCCCGATCAGCAGAAACAAAATCAGCGACCAGATAATATATTTGAGCCGCTCCTTCGCCCTCCGCCGGCTCAAAAATCCAAACGCAATCGAAATCAGCAGCGCAAACAGCGTCATCGATTGAAAATGCGTGAGGCGAAACCCGATTCCCGCCATCACGCCTTCCGCCCGCGCGCCGCTTCGTACGCATGCAGCGCCGCCAGCAGGTTCAGCACGCCAGCCGCCGCGAGAAATCGCGTTCCATCATCGCCCTCCGCATGCGCCGTATCCGAACCGCGGGTCTCCATCGCTTTTGCGGCAAAATAAAGTGATCCCGTGCCGAGATCGGCGGCGTAGCCCAGCATTCCGAAAGCGTCGCTTCCCTCCGAACTAAACACATTGCCACGCATTCCCACAGCGAGAAACACCAGCGCAGCTACGGTCAGAAAACAAGCCGCGGCCCGGCCCCACATTTTTAGCAGCGCATGTCCCAGCCCCGGAACGAGCCATCCCGCCACTCCCACGGCCAGAGCGGCCGCTTCATTCATCTTCGGATGCTCGGCCACCGCTGCGGCTGGAGTCGCATCCATCGCTTCGTTCCTTGCACTTTCCGTCGTCATTTCGTCGGCCATTTGTTTGTTCGCCCGATCCGCGCTTCCAACTGCTCCTACGCTAGCAGCGCCAATATCTCGTTCTGCACCGCTCCCGTCACGCGTGCTTCTTTTTCGCCGATGTAAACATCCACTTCGCTGCGGATCCCAAACTCCGGCAAATAAATCCCCGGCTCGATCGAATTGCACGTCTTCGCAATCAAATGCCGCACGTCGTGCGTCTCCAGCCCGTCCATATTCGCGCCGTTGCCGTGCACCGTCTGCCCGATGTTATGCCCGGTGCGATGAAAAAAATATTTTCCGTAGCCCGCCTTCTCAATCACTTTGCGCGCGGCCTGGTCCACTTGCCATCCCTCCAGCGGCTTTCCCGCCGCCACGCTCGTTTGAATCAATGCAACCGCCTTGTCCCGCGCCTCCCGAACGATTCCAAAAATCTTCGCCATCTTTTCCGGCACTTTCGCGCCCAGATACCCGACCCAAGTCACGTCGTAATACACGCTCCCCGCCGCTTTCATTTTTCCCCACACGTCCAACAGCAGCAAATCCCCTTCGCGAATAGGCGCCGCCGTTTCCCGCGTCGGCCCGTAGTGCGGATCGCTCGCGTGTGCCCCGACCGCCACGTCCGGCCCTTCTTCCGCCGCAATCCCCGCCGATTCAAATTCTTTCTGGATCCACAGTTTCAAATCGTATTCCGTGAACGCTTTTTTCTCGCGCACATTTTTTGCCGCCAGTTCGAACGCCTGGCGCACCACGCGGTCAATCACCGCTCCCGCTTCTAAATGGGACTTCAGCTGCGCCTCGCTCCAGCACGCCTCATATTTTTGCACCAGGTCCGCCGAGCTCACCACTTTCGCGCCGACGCTGCGCACCAACTCAACCGTCCCCGCGTCCACCATCGCCACGTAGGGTATGGCGTTCTTCGGCGAATATTGCATCGCCACATTCTTGGCGCGCCCCAATAATTTCCCGAGATTCTTCCCCAGCTCTTCCTGCCCCGCGTAAAACAGCGTTTCCCCCGGCAAGGCCGCCAGCGATTCCGTCTCGATCTTGTGCACCAATTTCCGCGGCGTCCCTTTCGCCGGCACGAAGTAATACCACCGCCGCGTCCGCATTCCCGGCGGCAGTTGCAAAATCCCCTGCGCAATCGGATCCCGTCCGCGAAAATCGTAGAACAGCCAGCCATCCAGCTTTGCGGCGCGCAAATCGCCCTGCATTCCGTTGATATCAAGGCTCATATTCAGAGGACGTCCTTGCTGTTCGTTAGGTTTCGGAAACGCTCTGGCTCACGCGTTGTGTGCCAGCAGCCCCAGCACTTGCTGTTTCGTGACCCCGCGAATTTCGACCCGTTTTGTGCGGCTGCGTTCGCCGGAAAGGATTCTAACAGCCGACTTCGGTGTTTTCAAAAGATGCGCGAGCAATTCCACGAGCGCCTCATTCGCCCGGTTTTCCACCGCCGGCGCCTGCAGCCGGATTTTCAGCGCGCCGCCCATCTCGCCGGCCACCTCGTCTTTACTCGCCCTCGGCTGCACGCGTACCTCAAACACGACTTTGCCTGTTCCCTCTTGAATCTCCAGCATCTTTCTCCGCCAGCTTTCTATTTCGTCTCCCGCTCGCCAAAAATCGCAGTCCCCACGCGCACTTCCGTCGCACCCTCCGCGATCGCCACTTCAAAATCGTGCGACATGCCCATCGAAAGCACCGGCAACTCCCGCCCAACCTGCTTTGCCAATCGATCCCTCAGTTCTCTCAGCCGCCGGAAATAAGGCCTCGCAAATTCTGCATGCTCCTCGAACGGCGGAATGCACATCAACCCGGCCAGCTCCAGCTTCTTCAGGCCCGCAATTTTCTCCGCCAGCTCCGGCACTTCCTCTTCTTCCGCTCCGCTCTTCGTCTCTTCCTCTGCCATGTGCACTTCGATCAGCACGCGCAATTGCTCCGTCGGACCCAACTCTGCACGCTCCCGGTCCAACCGCCGCGCCAATGCCAAATCATCCACGGAATCCACGCTGTGAAATAGCCTAGCTGCCCGCCCAGCCTTGTTGCTCTGTAGATGCCCGATCAGGTGCCATCGCGCGTTCAAATCCACCAACGGGATGTGTTTCCCTTCCCACTCCTGCACGCGGTTTTCTCCGAAATGCCGCAGCCCCGCCGCGTACGCCTCCCGAATTGCCTCCGCTGGATGCGTCTTCGATACTCCAATCAACGTAATCTCGTCGGCTCGCCGTCCCGCTCGCTCCGCAGCGATAGAAATTCGTTCCTGCACTCGCAACAGATTTTCTCGTATCGATTTCGTCGCCATACTCACTTTCAAATCCTAGCACGCGCGGCGTTGCGGCGTTTCCCCTCAGCGGTTAGACTGGCTTCCAATATGACTCCCGCGGGAAAACTCATCGCCCTCGAAGGCATCGACGGCAGCGGCAAGCGCACTCAGGTCGATCTGCTCGAAAAAGCTCTCGTCTCTAGCGGCTTCGTCGTTTATTCCACAGGCTTTCCCCAATACGATTCCTGGTTCGGCAAAATGGTCGGCCAATTTCTCAACGGCGATTTCGGCGACCTCGAAACCGTTGACCCGCATTTCAGCGCCTTGCTCTATGCGGGCGATCGCTTCGAAGCCAAGTCGCATCTGGAAATCGCTTTGACTCAGGGCAGAATCGTCCTCGCCGACCGCTACATCGCCTCGAACCTCGCCCATCAAACGGCCCGCGCTCCCGCCGCCGATCGTCCCGCGTTCATCGCCTGGATCGAACATCTCGAATACAACATTTACAATCTCCCGCGCGAATCCCTGGTCCTCTATCTTCGCGTCCCGCCTCGCCAGGCCCAGGAGCTGATTGCTCGCAAGTCCGCCCGCAGCTACACGAACGTCAAGCAGGACTTGCAGGAAGCCAGCCTCCGTCATCTCGAAGAGGCCGCCGCAATGTACGATCAGCTCTCGCGCCGCCCCAATTGGGCCACCATTCCCTGTTTTGACGAAGCGCTTGGCGCCATGCGCCCGCAAAAAGAAATCGCCACGGAAATTCTCGCCGCCGTCTTGCAGGTTCTCATGCGCCCTCTCGGGAAGGACGGCCGCTAGCCCATGGGCTTCTCCGAATTCCTCGGCAATGAACGCATCGTCGCCGCGCTCCGCGGCGCTTTGCGCAGCCAGCGCGTTCCTCATGCCCTTCTTTTCAGCGGCCCGCGCGGCGTCGGCAAGTTCACTCTCGCGCGCTTGTTTGCCCAAGCCGCCAACTGCGAGCGCCTGACCGACGATTCTTGCGGCGAGTGCGAAACCTGCAAGCGCATCGCTCTTCTCGCCGATCCAGAAAAACTCATCGAGCAGGGCCTCGCCGAACGCGGCGAAAGCGCAGACGCCGCCACCGTCGAACGCGTCCCTCTCATCCTGCAGACCCATCCCGACGTCTGGGCGCTCGTTCCCGACCCCGTCCGTTTGAAAAGTCCCGTCGCCCGTCCCATGCTTCGCATCGGACAACTTCGCGCCGTTCAGCGTGCCGCGTACTTTCAGCCCATGGGACGCCGCCGCGTTTTCATTCTTGACGGCGCCGAAACCATGCGCTGGGACGTCGCCAACGTCTTCCTGAAAATTCTCGAAGAGCCCCCCGGCTCCGCCACCCTTATCCTGACCGCGCCTTCTCCCTACGCGCTCCTCCCGACCATCGTCTCTCGCTGCTTGCAGTTTCATTTCGCGCCGCTCGCGCAGTCCGAGGTCGAAAACATTCTGAAAGAAAAAACCGGCCGCAAGCCTTCCGAACTAAAACTGGCCGCGCAGCTTGCCGAAGGCAGTCCCGGCCTGGCTATCGAAATGAACGTCGAGGAAAGCGCCCGGCGCCGCCGCGATGCCCTGCGCATCCTCGAACACGCCGCACGCGGCCAGGGTTTCGCGCAACTTTTCGCGGGCACCTCCGCCCTCGCCAAAGACCGCGACTCCTCCTTCGAAGATCAGATCAACATTTTCTACGGCCTCCTCACCGATCTCCTCGAGCTCACCTCCGGCGTGCATCAGCCTCTGCTTCGAAATGTCCCGCTGGCAAGAGAACTCGAGGCCCTCGCCAAATCTATCGACTCCCGCTGGGTCATGCGCGCCATCGCCGGTTTCGATGAACTCTACGCCGGCGCCCGCCGCAATTTAAATCGCCAGCTCGGCCTCGACGCTCTCACCGCTTCTCTCGCAACAAAATCCTAGCCTCTCCCGCCGCACCATGTGGAGTGCGGGAGCCCTGCTCCCGCTTTCGAGCCCTGAGAAAAATGTCGCGGAAATATTTTTCCCTAATAAAAACACAACTCATTCGCGAAATTTGTCTCTGCCCTGGACCACGGAGCCCGAATACGCAAGCCCAAATTGGGCGACCACCGCTCTTTTATTTTGATTGAAATTTTTTCAACCTCACTGTAACCCAGCGCCTCAAACGCGCATCTCACCAATTGAACTCACCCCACCGTTAGCCGCGAGGAGAAGTCATGGTGAACCGCAGGATGTTTCGCCCGGGTTTCCCGGACCTGAAGGACCAGGGTCCTCAAAGAATCCCTCACAACGGAGCCGGAGTCGGACCTGTCCCCAGCAAGAAGCCCGCTCCCCCGGAAACGACCCACGCTGAAAATTTCTATTGGGTCAAGCAGATGCAAGGCCACACGCCGATGGTCGTCGTTCTCGATAACGGCGAATCGCTCCACGGCACTGTCGAGTGGTACGATCGCGATTGCATCAAGCTCACTCGCCAGGGCAGCCCCAACCTGCTCATTTTCAAGCGTGTGATCAAGTACGTCCACAAGGATGGCGAAGAAGCTTCCGCCGGCGGCGAAGAGTAGTCCCCCGCCTTTCGGCGCGATTCACTTCACTTCGCGCTGATGGCGTGTCCGCGTGCCGCTCCAAAGGTGAGTAGTGCCTTGGCCGCCATCGTCCCATTCTCCAAATAAATTTCGCATTCCGTCACCACGAAATTCCGCCCCGTTCTCAGCACCCGCCCTTCGGCTCGGATTCGTCCGCCCGGCACGGGCTCCAAAAAATTAATCTTCAATTCAACCGTTGCAATTTCCGTTCCTCTCGGCACTGTCGTATACGCCGCAATCGCCGCCACCGTGTCCGCAACCGTCGCCAGTACTCCTCCGTGCACCACCCCGTGAATCTGCTTGTGCCTCGGCTTCACGTTCATACTAAAAACCACATGCCCCTTATCCAGGCTCACCAGCGATAAACCCAGCAGCGCCGTCGCACCGGTCGCATTCGTTCTCCGCCGCAGCGCCGCTTCATATTTTTTCAAATCGTCAACCAAATCCGATTTCATCCGCTCGTCCGCCCCTCTCAGTACGCCGATAGCCCGCCATCCAGCGGAATCGCCGCTCCCGTCAGCCAGCTCGATTCCTCCGACGCCAAAAACACCGCCATCTCTGCCACGTCCTCTGGCCGCCCCATCCGTCCCAGCGGAATCTGCGCGATCCTCGCCTTCCGCAAAGCTTTTCCCTGCTCCGATCCCGCGAAAAGTCCCTGCACCAATTCCGTCTCCACGATCGACGGACAAATGCAATTCGAACGCACATTCTCGTGCGCGTGATCCAGCGCCATCGCCTTCGTCAGCAGCGTCACTCCGCCCTTCGACGCGCAATACGCCGCGCGCTCTTTCATCGCCACCAGCCCCAGCACCGACCCGATATTCACAATCGCCCCGCCGCCCGCTTTGCGAAACTCCGGCAGCGCCGCCCGGCACATCAAAAACGGCCCTTTCAAATTGATCGTCATCAACCGGTCCCACTCCTCCTCGCTGATCCCTTCGATCGTCGACGCGTGCAGCACTCCGGCGTTATTCACCAGCACATTCAATCGTCCGAATTTTTTCGCCGTCTCCCGCACCGCTTTCTCCGCATCCTTCGCCTTCGCCACGTCGCACGCAATCGCCACTCCTTCGCTTCCTTGTTTTTCCAGCTCCCGCAGCGTCTCCTGCAGCTTCTCCTGCCTCCGTCCCGCCACGGCCACCTTCGCTCCTTCTTTCGCAAACGCCAGCGCGATCGCCCTGCCAATCCCCGTTCCCCCGCCTGTAATCAACGCCACCTTGCCTGCCAGCCGTGTCACGGTTTTGCCACCTCCCGCGTCTAATGGAGTGCTCTTGCGGCCTCGCCCGTCAGCTCGCGGGCAAGGTTGTTCCACGTCTCGCAAGTACTCTCGCGGTTTGCCGGTAGAATGCTGCCCTATCTTCCCGCGAGAAACAACGGGAGCCTGCGGAGACCTCGTTCATGAAAATCGGTATCACCTGCTATCCCACCTACGGCGGCTCCGGCGTCGTCGCCACTGAGCTCGGCCAGGAGCTTGCCGCCCGCGGCCACGACATCCATTTCATCAGCTACGCTGCGCCCATCCGCATGAATCTCAACGACCCGCACATCCATTTTCACGAAGTCGAAGTCACCTCCTATCCCCTCTTCGACCATCCTCCTTACACCCTCGCTCTCGCCACCAAAATGCTTGAAGTTTTTGAAGCCGAATCCCTCGATCTCCTCCACGTTCATTACGCCATTCCCCACTCCGTCAGCGCACTTCTCGCCCGTTCCATGGCCGCCCCGCGCCGTCTTCCTTTCATCACCACCCTTCACGGCACGGACATCACCCTCGTCGGCAGCAATCGCAGCTATCTCCCCATCACAAAATTTTCCATCGAGCAGAGCGACGGCGTCACCGCCATCTCCCACTACCTCCTCAAGCAAACTCTCACGGACTTCGACATCAAGCGCCCCATCGAAGTCATCCCCAACTTTGTGAATTGCGATCTCTATACGCGCCACCCCCAGCCCGCTCTCCTTGAGCAATGGGCCCCCAACGGCGAAGCCGTCCTCATGCACCTCTCCAATTTCCGCCCGGTCAAGCGCCTCCCCGACACCGTCGAAATCTTCGCCATCGTCCGCGCCAAAATGCCCGCCAAACTCGTCCTCATCGGCGACGGCCCGGACCGCGGCGCCGCGGAATATCTCGTCCGCAAAAAACGCCTTCAGAAAGATGTGATTTTCTTGGGGAAGCAAGACGCCGTTTACGAAAAGCTTTCCGCCGCCGATCTTTTCCTCATGCCCTCGCAGCTTGAATCGTTCGGCCTCGCCGCTCTCGAAGCCATGGCCTGTGAAGTCCCCGTCATCGCTACGAATGTCGGCGGCGTTCCCGAAGTCGTCGAAAACGGCGTCGACGGCTATCTCGTCGAGCCTGGCGACGTCAAATCCGCCGCCGCCCACGCCATCGAACTTCTCTCCCGCGCTGATCGCGGCCGCGAAATGGGCCAGCGCGCCCGCATCGACGCCAAGCGCAAATTCTGCGCCAACAACGTCATCCCCGCCTACGAAGCCTACTACCGCCGCGTCCTCGAACAATCCTCCGCCGCCCGTGCCTGACCAACGTTTCCTCTGCGTTCTGTGGCGTGGCGCAATTCCCCTCGCAATTCGCGGCTTGGCTATCCGGCCGCTTGCGCAGCGTCCGCACCTCGCGGCGTCAAGAGTGCCAGCACGATGGCCACGAGAAACAAAGCCGGAATATCTCCAAACCAGTGACCATGTTCCATCGGCATCCTGTAAGCCTGCACCGCCATGATCGCGGCGTGCACGGCGCTCGAAACAGCCGTGAACCAAATCAGGCTCAGATGACGCAGCGGATTCCGGGAAGCAATCAAAAGAAAAACGCCCAGCGTCGCATAAATTCCCAGGATCATCTGCTCGTACTCGGGCTGGTTCGGAACCCAGCGCCAACCGGAAGGCCAGAAACTCATCATCAGCGGATACACCGCGAATAGGAAAATCAAGCCAAACAAAATGAGAGCAACGCGAAGAGCAGTTAATCGGGCCTGGGTCGTCACAAAACGCCTCCTTGAATCTTAATTTAGAATGGAAATACCGGAATTTGCGCGGATAGTAGTCGCTAAGTTTTCGCTTGTCAACGCCAGCCAGCAAAGGGCAGTGGGCCAGTTTCCGACTGGCCGACTTCGCCGTACGAATCCGAGGATCATGACGTGTGAGTCTCCTGGCACCACGGCAATTACGCCCTACCACCGACCTCCAGTGTTGACCTGAGTGCGCGCGTCTGCCTATTCCGTCCAGGAAAGACTTTTCTCAGTGCACCAGTTGTATCGGAAGTGTGTCTTCCTCCCCATGTGACGAGCGTTCACTCAGCAACCGCTGCGGTCTCCTCCAGCTCATCGGGCTGTGTCCACATCCGGATCATGGTCGGCGCCGCCAACACCAGCGCGACCAGCCAAGTCACCACCACTGCGGTCACCGCGAGGGCAGTCCGTGTGACCCCAAACGGCCCAAACAGGCAGACCGCCCAATACCCCGTTAAAAACAAAAACAGCGCGGGGCCCAGCAAACGGTACGCGGCTCCCTGCGCCCTCAGGCGCATCTCGGCCTCATGCTCATCCACCTTCACATGGCCAAAGAGTCCATCCCGCACCGCCCGCTCAAAGAGATCCCCACGCTGCTTCTCCTTTAGAACATCGAACTCCGCGCCATACTCGATCACCGCCCGGTCCTCCAGCGACACCTGTGCGAACCCGATCCGGAGCGCCCGGACCGCCAGCGCCATCAAGACCGTCAGCAGCGCAACGCTCATCAGCCCAGCCCAGGGATCGAGATGCACCATCCACAGGCTCACCGCGATCTCAAACGCCAGCACTGGCACCCACAACAACGCCAACAGCCGCCGCGTCCGCCGTTTCTTTCCGGTCCGCGACATCTTGCGGACCTTCGTCCACTCCTCTGGTCCCAGAGTCCCCGCCTTCACCGGAACAAACCAAAACCCGATCTTCCTCCAGAACCAGCTCCGCTTTTCGTTTGCCGCCATCTTAGGCCTCTCTCTTGTGCGCTTCGTACACCTGCTCGCTCAAAGTTCGAAACGGTCGAGGCGAGAAGACAGCCTCCACCGGCAATGCAAAGTGCTCGGCGATCTTGAAGGCTAACTCCAGCGACGGCGTGTAGTCCCCTCGCTCTAGAAACCCGATCGTCTGCGGATTCACGCCAACGGACGAAGCCAGAGTCGCGCGAGATAGTTTTCTTTCGACCCGAAGCACTGCGATGCGATTATGAAGCGACATGATGCCTTTATAGACCAAAACATTGCGTATACGCAACAAAAAAATCTCGGGAGGCAGCGAGCCGCAAAAAGCTGCCAATCCTTGTCCGCTTGGTTCGGTGCCGGAAAACGAAAGGCAATGAAACCCTGATCCGTAATCCTTCCCGAGTTACTCAAGTTGAGGACTTACCGCTTCATCCAGGATCGGGACAGGAAAGGTGCAACAACGAGGAGCAGACTCCGTAATGCGTAATGGGAAACGCGTTTACCGGAAACTAACCCCCTACCCA
Organism: uncultured Acidobacteriota bacterium; assembly: GCA_963715795.1. GTDB lineage: Bacteria > Acidobacteriota > Terriglobia > Acidiferrales > UBA7541 > Acidiferrum. The sequence goes on from OY970275.1 coordinate 1,912,923, forward strand.
GGAAAGCGGTTCCGCTGAACCCCGCCTTGAACAGCCGCTTAGAAGCCCTTTACTTTGGCGCGGCCGCCCCGCTCAACGCCCGCGCATAATATCCCGTCGTCCCCACCGCGAACCACTCCGCCATCTCCCCCGCCGGCGGCCTCAAATCCGTCACCACGAATTTCGCTCCCGCGCGCGCAAACATATCCATCACCGCCGCTCGTTTCTCCGCGCTCGCGTTCCAATAACTCGGCACTTCCTCCGCCGGTATGTCCGCCGCCACTTGCACCCCCGCCAAGTGCTCCCAGTAGTCCGCCCGATTCTCGTGCCCCAGCACCGCCACCTTTTCCCCCGCAACCAGCCCACGCCCCTGCAACTCCTTCGCAACATCCCACTCAACATTCTCACTCGCTCCCAGCGCCGATACGTCTCCCACCGTCCCCTTCGCAATCGACACCGCCAGAATGATCGTCACCGCCAGCGCGACCGCCTTCCACAGCCTCCCCGAACTCTCCGCCCGCGGCAATGCCACGCCTGCGAACAGCGCGCACCAAAAAATCGCCACCGCCGCCCCCAAAAATCTCGTCTCCACGTGCACCAACGCGTAAATCCCAAACGTCGCCGCCGCCGGCAGCCAAACGCTCCACAACTCCCCGATCCTTCTCCCGAAATTTCCCCCGCTCCCCGCAAAGAAAATCAGCACCAACAATCCCGCCGCGATTCCCTTCTCCGCCGAGAGCAACCCAAAATATTCCGCGCCGCTTCGCGCCAGCACGCGCAACTGCTCGCGCACATCGATCCTCGCGTGCACATTTTTATTAAACGAAGTGGGCTCATACCACAGCGGGTATGTCCCCCCGTTCCCCGCACCAAACGTTTCCACCGCTATTTCGCCCGGCTTCTCCCCCGCCCCCTCACTGCCGTTCAAGTACCACGCGTAATTCAATCTCCCCGTCTCGCCGTATGTCACCCGCCCCTTCGCGTGCGACAAAACGATCAGCCACGGCCCGCTAAACACAAAAAACACAACCAGCGCAATCGCCCCACGCCGCGCTCCCCTCCCAAAATTCCTCGTCGTGAACAAACTGCAAAACAAAAACACAAACGCCAGCGGAAACATCACCGCCTTCGCCAGATAACCGGCCGCCAGCACCGCTCCGAGCGCCGCGTCCAGCAACCATCCCGCTTCTCCCCGCCGCATTCGAATCAAGATCCCCGTAGCCAAAAAAAATAACGCCGAGACCAGCATGTCCGGCGTATCCGTTCCCACGTGAATCAACTCCAGCTCGCAATAAGCGAAGATCGCGTAACCCAGCAACAGCCAGCTCCACCCTTGCGGAATTTCAGTCTCGTTCGAATCTCCCCTCGCCGCCAACCATCGCGTCAATTCCCGAAAGAAAAACGCAAAGCATCCCAGAGCCAAAAGATAAATCAAAAAATTCACACAATGCAGCAGCGTCGACTCCCAATACGGCCCCACATGCGTCACTCGAATCGCAATCGCCAGTAGCCACGAATACAGCGGGCTCCAGTAATCATTGATCGCGTTCCGCCAGTCCCGCCGCAAGTACGCGTACGCCACGTCGAGATAATTCACTCCGTCCGGCTCAATGTAAAATCGCGCCGCCCAAGCCTGCAGCAGCCCCGCAAGCGCAATAATTCCCCAGAGCATCCAAGCAAATTTTCGATCCTTCATGTCCATAAGCAAGCCCACGATGTTAGGCCATGCTCCCCGCCATGGGAAGCCACACTTCGACCCGGTGTCGTCCTAATGTGGAGTGCGGGAGCCTCGCTCCCGCTTTTGAAAATGATGCCGCGCTCAACAGCCTCTGCCACCCAGCGCAAAACATCTAAGCGAGACTCGGCTCCATATTTCGATTCCCGAGTCGAGAAAACGCAGCCGAGATTAGGACACTACCCTCGTATGGTTCGCGCCTGCAACTGCTGTCTCAGCCTTCTAGCTGTCCCAGTTTTATAGAGAATTACGCTTGCGGACCACCACACTCGGCAGGGTTCCTATCCTTGCTTACAAAGCCTCGTCCAACGCGCACCGCTCGCCGGCCCTCGCTTCCCACCAACCGTGCGCCCGCAAAAAATCGCGCCATCCCAAACGCACTCAGCGATGCATCTTCCCCGGCGGCAAATGAATCACTCCCACGAAGATCAGCATCATGCAAACCCCGATCCCAAAAATAATGATCGTCGGCAGCCAAAAGTTCACAGGATCCTCGGCCCGTTCATACCCGCCCGGCGGGCATCCCTTGTAGTATCCCCGCCCCGTAACCAAGCTATAGCCCGCCCAACCCAGCGTAACAACTCCAATCAGCAAGAAAGGCACAGCTCCACTCCTCAACAACAAAGTCCCCGCTCAAAATTTTCCCCGTCCCCTCAACCGCCCACACTCGCTCCACTCACAAACCGAAATCCACTAATGAATCTGCTCACCCTTAGCCAACGCCTGATTAATGTCCTTCAACGTCTGAAATCCATCCTTCACCACGGTCTCCTTGATATTCTCCTTCGTCACCAACACCGGTTTCAGCAGTATCGCAGGCACCCGAATCTTCCCATTGTTCACCGCAGCATCGGCCTCCGCCTTTTCCCCCTTCGCCAGCCGCACCGCTTCCTCCGCCGCTCTCGCCGCTTCTTTCTTGATCGGCTTGTACACCGTCATCGTTTGTTCGCCCCGCGCGATGCTGATGATGTTTGCCAAATCCGCGTCTTGCCCGGACACCAGCACTTTCCCCGCCAGATGATGTTCCCGCAGCGCCTGAATCGCGCCGGTCGCCATGCCATCATTCGAAGCCAGCACAGCCGCAATCTCCCCGTGCGACGCCTCAATCGCCGCCAGCGTACTCAAGTACGCCTCCGACGGCAGCCAATCCTTCGTATAACTGTGCGCGATCACTTTGATATCTCCGCGCTCGATGTACGGCCGCAACACCTTCATCTGCTCCTCATACAAAATTTTGGCCCCTCCGTCGCTCGGCGAGCCTCCGATCAGCACATAATTTCCTCTCGGCGCATGTTTCACCAGATATTCCGCCTGCATTCGCCCAATCTCCACGCGGTCAAAACTCACATAGAGATCCACATCGCTGTTCAGCACCAGCCGGTCGTAACTTACGACCTTCACCCCGGCCGCCTTCGCTGCGTCCACCATCCGGCTGGCCTTCGTCGTATCGTGCGGCAGCAAAACCAGCACTTTGATTCCTTCGCGGAGCATGTCCTTCACTTGCCGCAACTGCGCCTCATCATCTCCGCCCGCGTCGCTCGAGATCACCTCCGCTCCCAGCTCTTTCGCCCGCGCCGTAAACGAATCCAAGTCCGTCTGCCAGCGTTCCCCCTTCATCGCCTCAATCGAAAATCCGATTTTGACTTTGCTGTCGTGTTGCGCACGCAGCAGTTGTCCGCCAAGCGCCATCGCGATCGCCGCGCACAGCACCATCACTCCTCGCATGGACCTTCTCATGAACTCTTCCTCCAGATCTCGGCCCACACTCGCAAATCAGCAAGCGTAAAAAGAAAGTATGTATAGCTGTTTGATGGGTCGTAAGCGGCCGCCTTCTCGCCATCTCTGTCGGGCGCCGCGTCTATCCCTTCATTGAACGGTGACTCAACACAGACAAGCAAGCCACTTCCCGCCATCCGTGTCCCTCTATTAACTCCCGATGCCCCCCGCCGTGCCCCTAATTAACCCGTCAAGTCAGGCACCTCCCGAAGGTTCAGCGCCGCAGTATGAGCTAGGCCGGGTTCAGCGGCAAGCAGCGCTCACCCCCCCCGTTTCAGAAAGTCTCCTATTATGTATAACTTACAGCGGTATTGACCGATTCGGGGAGTACTTTTGCCGCTGGCGATTCCCACGTTTTCCATGATCGTATAATTGCCGCATCGGGAGTTGCTCGAACCCATTGTTCTTCAAACAGCCCGAATACTTTTTCAGATTCTGGTGTTAGATGAGGTATAGGTCGGGCGCGTTTGAATTTCCGGCACATTTCTAGAATCGAAAGCTGAAGCTCAAGAAAGTTAATTAAGGGAGGAATTTGCAATGCCTAAGCGAACGTTTATTCGAGTGCTTCTACTTGCTTTCTGCATCCCGTTAGGGCTCGCGTGCATGCCGTCTTCAGCTTCCGCGCAAGTCTTCGTGGGCATTTCCGTCCATGTGGCGCCCCCGGCTCTGCCCGTGTACGTTCAGCCCCCCTGCCCGACGGAAGGCTATCTCTGGACACCGGGTTATTGGGCCTATGGTGACAACGGCTACTACTGGGTGCCAGGCGTATGGGTGGCCCCGCCGAGCGCAGGTTTGCTGTGGACTCCCGGATACTGGGGCTTCGCCGGCGGCGTTTATGGATTTCATGCCGGCTACTGGGGACCGCACGTGGGATTCTACGGCGGCGTGAATTACGGATTCGGTTACGGCGGAGTGGGATTCGTGGGCGGCGAATGGCGCGGCGGACGCTTCGCGTATAACACCGCAGTGGTCAATGTAAACACCGCGGTAGTCCACACCACTTTCGTCGACAGGACGGTCATCGCCAACGCTGGCGTAGGCGCCCGCGTGAGCTTCAACGGCGGCGTGGGTGGAACGATCGCAACGCCGACGGCTGAGGAGCGGATGGCCGCATCCGAGCCGCACGTCCAACCGACGGGCGAACAGATGTCGCATGAACACTCGGCCAGCATGGACAGGTCTAATTTCGCGTCGGTGAACCACGGGCGGCCCGCCAATCCTGCGATGAGCAGAGTCGGAGAACGCGCTCACAATCAGCAGGAGCGCATCGCCAACGGCGTCGCCAGCGGCAAAATGAATGCTGGCCAAACGGCAAGAGTCGAGGGACAGGAACAGCACATCAATCAGCAAGTCCGCGACGATCGCGAGGCCAACGGCGGCAAGCTCACTGCCAAGGAAAAGAAACAGGTGAATAAGGAGCAGAACAAGACGAGTAAGGAAATTCACAAAGACAAGAACAAGAACAAGGATAAGGACAAGGAAAAGAGATAGCACTCCCACTGATTCCTAACAGAATCTGCTGAGCTTGCGCTAAACCAAAACCGGGAGGCGAATTTGCCTCCCGGTTTTTTTCCCTTGCTCGATTATTCTCTCAGCGATCCTGGAGCCTTTGAAAATCAAACTGCCAGTCGTTTGGCAAGGCAACGGACACAACGTTATCGCTCAAATCGGCATCTGGACAACTGTCAGCTAACCTCGCAAAAGCGGTCTTGGCAAATTGCGGTGAGTCGTCAGTGCCCACTGTCTATCTTGGGCGGGTGATGGGCAAGCCGTTAGCAATTTCCAGAAGATCCAATTTCCGTTGCCACTTCCGGATTGCCGGCCATTCGGGAGCCGGCCCGTCAATGGCAACGAGCGCGTTTATCAGGAGCTTGGACGCCATGACCCATGCCCAGAAAGTGTCCAATTTTGCGCAGTCGGGCGCTTTCTCACTGTCTAGACTGAATCAAGGCCACGGGTCTGGTGGCATGTCGCGAGGTCAGTTAAGGAGCGCTATGAGTCATCTGATGAAGCTAGCGGAAGCACTTCGAGATATTGCGGAAGAATCCAGCAAACATGAAATTGAACAAGCCCTCCGCCTATGTGTGGCGTTTGCAGACCGTGTCAATGGAGAGTCCGTGGGCGATGCAAAACGAATTTCACTGTGTCCGCCGGCCTCGATCACGCAACCCTTGCGCGCAAGGACCTGATCGAAAAAACGATCGTCCTTGCGTTCCACTGGGACAACCTGCTAGCCGATGCCCGTCTGCGAAGTTCGTCTCACCCGATCGGCGCATCTCCTCGATATCCGAATCAAACATTTGGTTTTCCGCTGCAGCGCCACCGGGCAGGAGCTACGTCCATGCTTCAAATCGAGTGTCCCCAGAGCGCCTTTCCCTCCAAAATCACCAATCCCCTCAATGCCCACACCCGCTTCCTTTCCGTCGTCATCAGCTAACAAAGCCGCTTCAAACCGTCTTTCTGAACGTATAGGACGTTCCTCCGCGCGCAATCGCCCTGGCCGGTTCTCCCGTTAGGAACCTATCCCTTATGGAACAGACGTGCGGCTGCCGGAGTGGAATACTTAGCGTGCATTCAGAGGAGTTTACCTTGACGAAAACTACAGTTCGACCCGTAACCGGCAGGGCACCCCCGCCGGCTCCTACCGGTACAGAGTCCGTGGCCGACATTCTCGAACAGGAACTCGAACCCACGATTCGTGAGTGGCTCGGCTTGGTCGAGAAGGAACCAGACTTGATTCGCATCCCGTTGAATTTCGATGAACGCACCGGCCATCTCCCCAAGCTCCTCCATGACGTCATTGCCAGGCTCCGTCTCGACAAAGGATCGAAAGCCCCAATTTCGGCCGCTGCAAGCCGCCACGGAGAGTTGCGGCGCAAGCAAGGCTACACCGCTGCAATGGTCGTGGACGAATCCCGGATCCTGCAGGTCTGCATTTTTTCGACCCTGCACAAGAATGAGCATCGCGTGCAATTCAGCAAGTTGCTTCCGGATGTTGTGACCATCGCGGACGAAGTAGATGCGCAATTAAAGCAGCAGGTGCTCTGCTTTCTGCCGGCGGAGATCCCGGGAAAGGGTTCTAGGAACTGAATTTGCTCCCAATCGGGCCAGCCCCGGTGCCCGTATGAAAATGAAAAAAGCCAAGACAGCATCGCACGAGTCGCCGCCCTTTCTCGATACTTCGGGAACGGCGAGAAAACTTGCTGAATATCAGAAAGACGAGCAGATTTACTCGCAAGGTGACGCGGCCAAGAGCGTCATGTACATCCAGAAGGGCAACGTAAAATTCTCCGTGGTGAGCGCGACCGGCAAGGTGGCTGTGGTCGCCATGCTCGGTCCGACCGATTTTTTCGGCGAGGGCTGCATGGCGGGCCAGCCGGTTCGCACGGGCACGGCGACTGCCATCACCCCGGCCACCGTTCTTGCCATCGACAAGAACGAATTGCTGCGAATGCTCCGCACCCAAGACAAACTATCGGACACTTTTATTGAATTTCTACTCAATCATAAAAATCGCGTCGAGGACGCTTTGATCGATCAACTCTTCAATTCGTCCGAGAAGCGTCTCGCCCGGGCGCTGCTCGTGCTTGGCCGTTATGGAAGAGTCCAGCACCAGTTGGACGACGAACTTCCGACAGTTTCCCAGGAGACTTTGTCGGAAATCATCGGAACCACGCGCTCTCGCGTGAATTTCTTCATGAACAAATTTAGAAAACTCGGCTTCATCGAATACCACAACCGTAAAATCAAAATCAACAAGTCATTGCTGACATTTGTTTTGGACGAGTGATCTCCGCACTCCCCAACGATGCCTGGTCGAATTGCCAGCTAGCCGGAAGCCGACCCACCCTCCTGGCCCGATGATGGGTTGACGTCCCTTTTTTGTCCGATTTAAGATTACGGACAACTTTGCGACCGGTGTCCCCAAATCGGAAGCCGAGGATATGCGTATCGGAGGCTTCAATGCAAAAAAAGACGCTCAGTTTCCTCGCTTTAGCATTCCTCGTGCCGTTTCTCTTACCCGGCGCAACCTATCCGGCACGCTCGCAGGCCGAGAAGGCTTCCTATCCCGCAATGGCTCCTCTCGATCAGTATTTGATGCCCGACGAGAATTCCGAAATCGCGCTCGCTCGCAGTGCCGCGCCAGCATCTGTTTCGGATGCAGCCGAAGTGATGGTGCTGAGTCCGAAGGGGTACAAGACCGCCGTCAAGGGCACCAATGGCTTCCTCTGCCTAGTGGAACGCTCGTGGGGCGCCGCCACCGATGAACCGGCGTTCTGGAATCCCAAAGTGCGCGCCCCCATTTGTTTCAATCCCGCAGCCGCAAGAACCTTTGTCCCCATCTTCCTCATGAAGACCAAACTGGTTCTGGCAGGAAAATCCAAATCCGAGATCGTCGCGGCGACCGCATCGGCACTGGATAAGAAGGAACTGCCCGCGCTGCAGCGGGGAGCAATGTGCTACATGATGTCGAAGCAGCAGTACTTGAACGACCGCGGCAAGAGTTGGCATCCACACCTGATGTTTTTTGTTCCGGGCGACGTAGCGAAAAGCTGGGGCGCCGATCTGCCCGGCTCGCCGGTTATGGCCGCGAATGACCCTGAAGAACGGGTCACTATTTTCATGGTCTTCGTTGGCAAATGGTCCGATGGCACACCATTTTCGCCGATGGCCCACTGACCCAAAAGCACTGACCCGAAACTTGACCACTGAAAGAATAACGGGAGGAGGGTGGAAGCTCTCCTTCCCTTGACAACACCGCGTCCCTCGCGTCCTTCTCATCTCTTGCCGCCACCGCGTCTCTCCATGGTTCGAACGGTGACTCAACACACACAAGTTGTTCTGTTCCTCGCATTCCTGCTTCCCGCTGATTCTGCGCGCCCAAACAAGAGGCGCTGATAACCTAACCATCGAACAACTCGGGGCCGAGTCCTACCTCCGCTCTGCCGGCAAACCGGACAGAAACTCAAACTTGACGCGATAAGTTCGCCCAACACGCAAGATCATTTCGACGCGACCACGGGCTTCACTTGATCGTATTCCGGATTTTTCCACAGCTCGCTGCGATGCTCCAGAAATTCGGCGGTCGCCTGCGCCACGTCGTTGCCGTAGTATCTCGCAACGATGTGTATTGCCAGATCAATACCCGAAGTCAAGCCGCCCGCGGTTGCAATTTTGCCATGGTCGACAAAGCGGGTTCCACTGACGAAGCGCACCGCGGGATACGACTTCTGCATGCCCGGCTGGAAATCATGATGGGTAGTAGCAGTTTGGCCGTCGAGAAGTCCGTACTCCGCCAGCACCTCGGCACCGGTGCACACGGACATAGTCACATCGGCGCTGGCCGAATTCGCGAGCAGCCACGCTTTCTGGGCCGCGGAACGTCCACTCTGGGCCGGAACCACGATAATCTGCGGCTTGGGCGCATTCTCGAAACTATAGTTCGGCACGATGGTCAGTCCATTTGCATCCACCGGCTTCAGCGAATCGGACACGGTGTAGACCTCGAATGGCATCACCATGTCGTCGCCGTCGGAAAAATGCCATGGCTTGCCTTTGGTTGTAAGCATGGTGTCGCCGAAGGCCTCCCACGAGCCCGCGATGTCCATGACGTCCACGCCCTTCGAGATCAGGATCGCTACCTTGATCTTGCCCGAAGCTGGCGGCGTCAGCGGGTGCGCTTGTTGCGCTGAAGCCGGTGGTTTGTCGGGCGCCTTTGCCTGGCTCAAAACTGCCAGGTTCAGAAACCCCGCGATTGCAACGGCCATCCACAGTCCCATATCTATCCTTCTCATGCGGCCTCCTGAGGAACTACTTGCTATGAGGCAGACTCTAACCCGATAATGGAACGTCCCAAATGACATAAGTCCGGCGTTTCAGGACATTGTTGCGGCACGCCGGCTAAGTCCCAAATCGTCGGAGGAATGTCATTGCAGACATGCACCCTGGTGGCTATTTCAATAGGACGAACAACGTGACGCCTAAGCGTATCGTCATTGTCGGCTACGACGGCCTCACCTCCCTCGACCTGACGGGGCCGCTGGAGGCGTTCAGCATGGCCCTCCTCGAGGACTCGAACGGCAACTCGCAGCCCTGTTACAGGGTGACGATCGCCGCGCTGGGCGCAAAAACTTTCTGCTCCGAGTCCGGGTTGCGCATGACGGCCGCCTGCTCCCTAAGCTCTTTGCGCCACATGGATACGCTTCTCATTCCCGGCGGCCGCGGCGCTCGCCTCTCGCCCGCTGGTCCTAAACTGGCGGATTGGATCTCCCGCCGGGCCGGCGCCATTCGTCGAATCGCCTCGGTGTGTACCGGGATTTACGCGCTCGCGCCGACTGGGCTGCTCGACGGGCGGCGAGTGACCACGCACTGGAAATTCGCCGCCCAATTGGCTGGCCGCTTTCCTGCGTTGAAGATGGATGCCGATGCGCTCTACATTCGTGACGGCAAGTTCTACACCTCTGCCGGCGTCACCGCCGGCATCGATCTTTCCTTGGCATTAATTGAAGAAGACTTCGGACCCCGGGTGGCGCTCGCCGTGGCGCGCGAATTGGTGGTTTACATGAAGCGTCCCGGTGGACAAGAGCAGTTTTCTGAGCCCCTGAAGTTTCAAGTTGCTTCGACGAGCCGCTTCGCCGATCTGGCGGCCTGGATGCTCGGTCATCTCGCCCAAGATCTTTCCGTTGACGCGATGGCCGAGCGTACCAATCTTTGTCCGCGGCAGTTCTCCCGCCGCTTCCGGTTGGAGTTCAAGAGCAGTCCCGCGGCTTTTGTGCAGCGCCTCCGGCTTGACGAGGCGCGCAAGCGGCTATCCGCCCCGGGCTGTTCCGTCGAGCGCGTCGCCGACTCGGTCGGCTTTCACGATCCCGACAGTTTTCGCCGCGCCTTTCTGCAACGCTTCGGCGTCGCGCCCTCACACTACCGCGGCCGCTTCCTCGCCGGCGCCCAAAGCTAATCTCCAAGTGGGCTCTGCGAGCCGTGAATGGGTTTGCCTTGTTTATCAGGCAGAGATCGCTCACTTGCAAAGTAGCGGGCCACCCGGAAACCGACCTACTCCCATGACTACCTTTCCTTGAAAACACCGCGTCGGCTGCTTCCTTGCCACCTCTTGCCGCCACCGCCTCTCTCCATTCATCGAACAGCGACTCAACACACACAAGCAAACCACCACCCGCCCTCCGTGTCTCTCCATTGTTAAATCCCCGCGGGCCCCATCCGCCTCTTCCCCGCTTGCTCGGCTCCCCGCCAGCGCGGATAGGTCATAGCTCATAGCTCATCACTATTTGGCAGAACGGTGGGTGGCAGGTCAGTTTCCGATAATCCAAGCAACACAAAAAAAGGCGTTGACTCTGCGACCATCGAACAACTCACAACCGAGTCCTACTTCCGGTTCGCCGACAATTCGCCCCTTTGCGCAAGATCGTGCCGAATTTCCCGGCGATGCCGACCCCTCGGAAGCCTGCGCCGGCGCCTTGTGTATGATCATAAACGCGCAAGTAAGTGCATCTGATCGCCGCAATATCGGGTGAGCAGAGTAAGAAAATGTGTGCGATACTTCCCTCCTAAGATATTACTGCTGGAGGAACGATGTCCCGATTGCGCTCTGGTGCGGTGGCGCTGTTCTTCGTTGCAATGGCGGCGGTTGCGGGCGGGTGCTCGAGTTCTTCGCCACCGATTTCGGTGAGCCTATCCCCTTCTTTTCCGCAGGCAATTGATCAGGGCCAAACGCTCGCGATCACGGCAACCGTTACGAATGGCCCGGCTAACATGGGTGTTTCGTGGAGCCTGACTGGCCCGGGCTCCCTCAGCAACGCGACAGCGATTTCTGTTACCTATAATGCGCCCACGACCAATTTCACCAGCCCCCAGCAGGCAATCGTCACGGCCACGCCTGAAGCAGACCAGATGAAAACCTCGACGGTGCAAATCACGGTGAACCCCTATCCCCAGATTCCATCTCAAACACTTATAAGCGGATCTGTGGGCGCACCATATAGCCAACCGATCGAACTGACCGGTGGCACCCCTCCGTTTCAGTGGAGCGTGTATGACGGCCCCATTATCACGGGCTATATGGTGGGTGGAGCAGTGCCGGACGGACTGAGCCTCGATCCGAAAACCGGAACGATTACTGGAACGCCGACCGGTGGCGGAACCTGGTATTTCGAGGCAACAGTAACGGACGCGACCGGCGCATCCGTGGTCAATGGCTTTTTGAGTATTCAAATCAATCCAGGCGCCCAGGCGGGAACTCCTGTCCCATTCCTCAATCAGACGCTCATGCCAACAGCGGTCTCACCCGGGAATCCCGCGTTCACTTTGAGCGTAAGCGGGACGGGATTTGTTTCCGGCGCCACAGTCGACTTTAACCGCGCGGCGCTTCCTACCACCTATGTGGACTCCGAGCACCTCACCTCAACGGTTTCGGCAGCGGACATCTCGAACGCCGGGACGGCCGCAGTGACCGTGCTAAATCCAGGGCCGGCAGGTGGCACGTCAAACGTAGTCTATTTCCAAGTGGCCGCTCCCGAAACAACGGTCACTTTCGCGGCGGCGGCAAACTCACCGCTACAAATTCCTGAGCCCTATGGGATCGCGGTTGGCGATTTCAATGAGGATGGGAAGCCGGATCTTGTCGTTACCGCGAACGTCAGGGTGTATTCGTTCCTTGGAAACGGCGATGGCACATTTGCGCCCGCAGCAGGCTCGCCTATCCGAGTGCTGAGCCCACCGTACGACAACGCCGCCTCGCCCTATACCGGACCTCTGGCCTCGGGAGATTTCAACCATAGTGGTCATCTGGGACTGGCTGTCGGGGAATTCCAAAATGAAGCCGCGGTTGTTCTCTTGGGGAACGGGAATGGAACCTTCGTTCCTTCCTCAGCGGCGTTCGCAAACGCGCTTGGCCAGCCGACATCCGGACTCGCAGCTGCGGATTTCAATGCGGACGGCAACCTCGATCTTGCGATTGCAAACGAATTCTCGGGACAGTCACCCGTTCTTCTGGGATACGGGAGCGGGGCCTTCAACTGGGCGGGAGACCTCTACCATGGCATTTTCCCGGTGGGCGTGGTGGCGGGGGATTTCAACGCAGACGGAAAGCTGGATGCTGTTGTGGCCAGCGGTGGGTCGGCCAAATATCCCGGCTCGGGAGTGACTGTTTCGCTTGGGAACGGCGACGGAACGTTCGCACAGGCGAGTGGTTCACCGATTTCTCTCGGGCAAAGCCTCTCCGCAGTTGTCGCATGCGACTTTAACGGCGATGGCAAGCTGGATCTCGCTCTAACGGATTCCGTTGGCAACGCGGTGATCATCCTGCTCGGGAATGGCGACGGAACGTTTGGACCGCCAACAACGATCCCGGTAGGAAATCAGCCTTACGCAATCGTAGCCGGAGATTTCAATAATGACGGAAAGCTGGACCTTGCTGTCGCAAACTATGGAGACGGCACCATCACGCTTCTGCTTGGGAATGGTGATGGGACTTTCACACAGGCATCGGGTTCGCCTTACGCTGTAGGACGCGGCCCCTTCCAAATCGCGGCGGCGGATTTCAATGGCGACGGGAAGCTCGATCTCGCCGTCGCCAACTCGACGGATGGAACAGTATCCATCTTGCTGCAGCAGTAGTAGCATCGGCAGCCATCAACGAAAAGCCCACCCTGCCCCCGTAGCGGAAACATTCCTTCAATCCGCGTCACATGGCGATCGTCCGATAACACGGCCAACGATTCTCATCGGATGACGGGCTAACCCGAAACTTCCCGACCCAATCACTTCTTTCCCTTGACAACACCGCCGCGGCTGCCTCACACTACTTTTGTGGAGAACCATGCCTCGCCCCCCGCGAGGCATTTTCTTTTAAGGCCATATTCGTAGCCCCGGGCTTCAGCCCGGCTCTTTCCGTCAAAAATCCAAAACTCAATCTATCTAAGGAGACTTCTATGTCTACGCATCGTTCAGTCGGCCGCTCTGCGGCCACGCATGAAAACGTCCGCTCTGCGGCCACACACCAAAACGGTCGTTTCGCGGCCACGCATCAAAACAGCCGTTCTACAGCCACACGTAATAACGGCCGCGCCGCGGCCGCAAATCCAAGCTCGCGCCCCTCGGCCACGCCCCCGTCCACTAGCCCGTCCCCATGTCTTTTCACCTTCTCCGATGGCCGCCGTTGCCGCACTCCCCGCTCCGGCTCTCATCCCCACTTCTGCTTCTACCACGCTCGTAAAGAGTCCCAAGCCCAAGTCGCCCAAAAACTCGGCAACGACTTCCATTACCTCTTCTCCGCAGAGTACGTCTCCGCCTGCGATCTCACCTCTGCTCTCGGCCGCCTCCTACCCGCCGTCGCTCGCGGCGATATAAAACCCAGAACCGCCTCTACTCTCGCCTACCTCGCCCAAACCCTCGTTCAGGCCCTCCATCTCGCCCAGCACGAATACATCAACGCCTTCGGCACCGACGGCTGGCGCCGAACCGTCCGTAACTCCGTCAATCAAAATTTCAACTACGGCAAGCCTGCCCCGCCCGACAACCGCGCCCAAACCCCGGCCCACCCCCCCGCTGCAATCCAACCGCAAGCACGGCCCCAGCCTCCCTCTCCACCTCATTCTCCATCAACCTCAACCGCAGCCTCAGCCCCCGCCGCACCCGCAGCCCCATCCGGAGCGCCATTCGCAGCCGCGGTCCCAGCCGTAGCAGCAGCCTCATCCACAACAGAAGACTGTCATCCTGAGCGCAGCGAAGGATCCTGCCTAAGTCGCAGCGCTTCCATCCCCAACGAACTTGAGTCCCCCTCAACCCCTGCTCCATCGACAGATCCCTCCGCAACTCCTCCCGCCGACCCACCCGAATCAGCCTCGCCTACCGAGGAAACCCCAGCCCAAGCCGCAGCTCTAGCCATAGCCCGTTCCCTCTTCCCCCGCCGCCATGCTAATCCGTCCACCCCTTCCGCAAACTCCTCCAATTACGGCAACTCCTTTAGAACCAACATTTACGATCCATCCCGTAGCTGTTGATTCTAAACCACTTACAAATCACCTAACTCATTTAGAATCATCACTTACAAAATCAAGGGAGGGGTCAACCGAAGACACTAAACGCGGCGAGGGTGAACGTGGGCCAGGCTTCAGCCTGGCATCTTCCTCATCTCCAAAGGTAGCTCCCGGCTTTAGCCTGGCATCTTCATCATCTCCAAAGGTAGCTCCGGGCTTTAGCCCGGCAAGCCCGCTCTCCACCGCCGAACCAAATCCATCGCCGCCGCAGGCCACGCCGGAAACCGGAACGAAAACCCTGCCGCCGCCAACCGCCCAGGCACAACTCTCCGGCTCTTCAAGATAAGCTCAGTCTCCGTGCGCAAAAACACCGCTCCCGCCCTGAGCATCCACTCCGAGGCCGGCAGCCCGATTCTCGCGCCCCAAGCCTCGCGCAACGCCGCCATGAACTCGCGGTTCGGCAAGGGCCCCGGCGCAGAAACATTGACCGCGCCTTCGAACTCCTCGTGTGCCATCAAAAATTCGATCGCCCGCGCAAAGTCCTCTTCATGAATCCACGACACATACTGTTCCCCGGATCCAGCCGCGCCGCCGAGTCCGAATCGCACCAGCCGCAGCAGCGTGTCGAAAATTCCGCCGCGGTCCGGGCTCATGGTCATCGCGCTGCGCAGCGCCACCTTGCGCGTCTTCGGCGTGCAAGCAGAAAAAAAGCTTTCTTCCCATCGAGTCGCCACCTCGATGCTGAATTTCCAGGACGAAGGTGCATCCGATTCATGGCCTCCGATTTCGCCCGTTGCCTCATCCATCGCGCGGTCCTGCGCATGCCTGTAAATCGTCGCCGTACTCGCGTTCAGCCATACGCGCGGCGGGCGTTCCAGCTTCTCGATCGCCTCGCCCAGCACTCGCGTGCTCTTCACGCGCGATTCCAGAATTTCCCGCCGGTTCCACGCGTTATACCGGCAGTTCACGCTTCGACCCACCAGGTTGATGACCGCGTCCGAGCCTTCCAGTTCCTTCGCCCAGCCGCGCAGGTTCTCTCCGTCCCACGCAACCATGCGCCACGGTGCGAGCGCGGTCGTCCGCGCCAGCACGGTAATCGAATCTCCTCGCGCGTGAAAGTAGCGGCTCAGAATTCTTCCGACTTGGCCGTTCCCTCCCGCAATCACGATGCGCCGAGCCCGCGCGCCCATTGGATTCGTTTCGTTCATCTTGTCCGTCTTGTCCGCCTTATCCGCGTTGCCGGAATTGTCGGTTTTGTTTGTTTGGATTCGCTCTTCCATCGCTCGCATGGCATGAACCTCGCACAGCAAACTCTCACTACAACGGCCGCGTCGCGTGAGGCGTCGCACACGCATGCGCCGAGCAGCTCCGACGCACCGCGATTCGCGCGTATCCCTTGCGCAATATCTCCATCATTCCCGGCAGCCGCGCAATCCACGCCAGCGGCCGCGCCCACCAAATCTCCCGCGCCAAGGCCACCGCAACGTCCGCTCCGCCAAACTGCCGTCCATCCGAAAGCAGCAGCCGCATCTCGCGCAGCAATTCCTCTCGCGTCATTCCCAGCAGCGCCCCGACGCGTGGATCCTGCAGCGGCGCCACATCCAATCCTCGCCGTTCCAGAATCGGCGCCAGCCATCGCGCAATCCGCGTGCAAAACCCGCACTCCGCGTCAAAAAACAACCATCCCCGCGCGTGCCGCCCTTTCCCATCCGTCAACTCTGCCGTCAAAGAAATCATCGGTAGGACAGACAATCCTGTCTGTCTCCTTCCTTTTTTCGCCTTCTCTTTCTTCGCCTTCTTTTTCTTCTCTTTCTTCTTTCTGCTCTTTCTTCCGCTCTCTCCTCTCCTATCTTTTCTCTGCGAATCTCAGCGCCCTCTGTGCCTCTGCGTTATCTTTTCTCTTTCCCTTGTCTTTTTTCTTTCCCTTGTCTTTTTCATTCTCTTATCTTCTTGTTTCTTCTATCTTTTTCCCGTCCTCAGCCGTTTGCCGCCTTCTTCCCCAGCAACGTCACCACTTTCCCCCGCAGCTTCCCCACGCCCTTCAGCGCCGACACCGGCATCCGCAGCACTTCCTCAAACAACCCCGTCATCACGTTCAGAAATTCCAGCATGCTTTCCAGCCGCTCCCGCGTATACGGGTCGCCATGCGCGTCCGCCTTCGCTTCCGCCACGCACTCCGCAAGCACGCGCAGCGTCGGGTCAATCTCCCGCCGTTTCCGCTCCTCCGACACAATCCGGAAAATCTCCCAAACGTCTTTGATCGACTCGAAGTGATCCCTCCGGTCGCCCAACACGTGCACCACCCGCACAATCCCCCACCCCTGCAGCTCGCGCAAACACGTGCTCACGTTCGACCGCGCCACCGCCAGGGTGGCCGAGATTTCGTCCGCGGGCATGGGCACGGGCGACAAAAATAGCAGGGCGTGCACCTGCGCCACGGTGCGGTTGATCCCCCAGCGGGTGCCCATTTCTCCCCAGTGCAGAATGAATTTCTGAGCGACTGGCGTAAGCGTCGGTTTAGTAGTATCTGTCATTTCTGTTGTTTCTCTCCATACAGAAATTACCGTAAGCCTCGCCCGTTGTCAAGCCCTTCTTTACGGCTTCCCTTTGCTTGCTTCTCCCTGACCGCTTCCCTTTCCCCGCTTCCCTCCGTCCGAGCCTGATCCGCCTTTCGTCACACCTGTCCCTTTTCCCGACTTCCTCGCCATTTACACGCCCTTCGCTCTTTGCCAGAGTTGTAAGAGAAAACCATCACGGAAACTTAGGATGGAAAATTGTGAATGGAAGCTGCGAGAGAAAGCTGCGAAAGAAAGTCGTGAGAGGAAGTTGTAAAAGAGAGGATTCTGTGCGCCCGAGTCTTCCGACAACTCGCAATCACAAGGCTTGGTTCCGAACGCGAGCGGGATTTGTAGGCGCTTTCTCCAGCGCGTCCGGCTCCGCGTTTGCCCGTGCGCTGGCTTCCGTCCTGGCGTGCGCGGTTGTCTGCGTTTTCGTGGGGCTTGCGCTGGTTTCTGCACAAACGCCGAACAAATCCGACTTGGATTCGGCGACTGCGGCTCTTTGCCCCGTTGTTTATCCTGACGATCAGAGCCCCGCTTCGCGCGGCTACCACTACACATTCTTCGGCAACGCCTTCTTCATCAACGACCAAGGTTATTTGCTCACCGTTGCGCATGTCCTCGAAACGTTCCGCAACGGCGGCCAGCCGTACGTTCTCGTCGATCGCGTCAATGCTCCTCCGCAATTGTTGCAGGCCAGCATCGTCGCGCAGGATTCGGCGCACAACGTCGCGATTCTTCGCGTCACGCCGAATCCATTCGCCGGCAAATACAAGGTGGCGTTTCTTCCGCTGTCGTCCAAGCCTGCCGTGCAAGGAGAATCCGTCCTCGCGCTCTCGCTGCATCCCAAGCGGTTGCAGAGCGCGTATAGCTTCGAGTTCGAGCGCGAAGATTCTTCCCCCGGCACGGTTCTCACCTACGAATCGACGCATCTCGCGAACTCCGCTCCGCCCGCGGATGTATTTCTTCTCAGCCATCCCGTCGTAAAAGGCCAGAGCGGTTCGCCGGTCCTCGATGTCAGTTCGCATGGCGTCGTGGGGCTTGTTGAAGGCCTCTGGCTGCGCGATAACGCCTTCTCGCTCGAACAAGCCGCCGCGCAGGGCGGATCCACCCCCGGCGCCGCAGTCCCGATTCGCTACGCCATTCCGCTTCTGCAGCAGCACGCCATCGCGTGGCACACCGCGGCTGCACAAGGCTCGGCGCCTCCTGCCACACACGCAGAGTGAACCGCGTGGTTTGTTTTCGTGGTGCAGTGGCGAAACGCTACGCAGAAACGAGAGAACGCGTCACGGGATGATGACGAGGCGGCGGCCGGCGGTTTCGGGGCGCTGCCAAGATTCTTCGATTTGGCTGAGAGGGACGGAATCGGTGGCGATGCTAAGCACACCTTGTGCGGCCCACTCGAGGACGCGCTGCATGGCGGAGACTAAAACTTCGCGCGGGGGGATTCCGGCGGTGCCGAGAATCGTGAGAGCGGTGCTGCGTAGGACAGCGGCGGGAAGCGAGATCGTGGGGCCGGCGCTTTCTCCGACTTGGACTAGGCGAGTTTCCGTGTTGATGACGGTGAATTCATTGCGGGTGACGGCGGCAAGAAGAATTTCGGTGGGATGTCCCCAGACGTAGTCGATGACGACGTCGAAGCCTTTTTCACCTGCTTCGCGTTCGAATGACAGTTTCAAATTCTCGTCGGACTGGACGAGTTGGATGGTTGCATCGGCGCCCAGGCTGCGGAGTTTTTCCAAAGCTTGCGGATTTCGGCCGGCGGCGATTACGCGCGCGGCGCCGAGAAGTTTGGCGATCTGCACAGCGAGCGTTCCGGTCACTCCGGTTGCGCCCAAAATCAGGACGGTCTCTCCGTGCGCGAGCTTCGCGCGATGCGCGAGAGCCAGATACGCGGAGATGCCAGGATTTGGCAGAGCAGCGGCGGTTGCGTCATCGATGGCATCGGGCAGAGGAAAACAAAACGCTGAAGGCGCAACGGTGTGCTCCGCCATAGCGCCGTATGGACGCCGAGGTCCGCCAAAGAACACGCGCGTGCCGTCGGGAAGTTCTCCGACGCCATCCGCGCCGCAGATCACGGGTAGAGTTCGCGGGCTGGCGTAGTGCGTTCCGGCGGCCATTTGCTTGTCGACGGGTTTGAGCGAGGCGGCGCGTACGCGGAGTAGAACTTCGCCGGGCGCGGGGATTGGTTCGGCAAACTCTTCGAAGCGCGGCGGCTTTCCAAGTTCGAATAAAACGGCTGCCTTCATTTCGGATTTTGCTCCTGACACAAATCTTGCGGGCTTCAGTTTTTTGCAAGCGCAGCTTTGTCACGAATTACAGGAATAGTATGCCATCGGCGGCCACGGGAGTTTACACTCGATTGGCAGCGAGAGATTGGCGCCGCAGTTTGCCAAGTGTGGTCTCATTTCGGTAGTGTCCTAATTTCGGTTGCCTATCCTCGGCTCGGCGATTAAAGGGCGAGACAAAGTCTCGCGCATGCGTGGTGCGCCGAAGAGCGAAAGTTTATTCAGCGGCGTGGCTCGCAAAAGCGGGAGCAGGGCTCCCGCACTCCACATTAGGAAGCACCTTTGTTTCCATTGTAGCTGGCGTGTTGCTCGTAGCCGGGAATTGTGCTGACATGTTTCAGTTCGGAGGAAGGAGATGGGCTATGACGCGGAAGGAATTTCGCAGGCTGGTGCTGAGTTTGCCGGAGACGGAAGAACGGTCGCACATGAACCATCCAGATTTCCGCGTGTCGGGGAAGATATTTGCGACGATGGGGTATCCGGATAAAACGCGAGCGATGGTGAAGGTGACGCCGGTGGAGCAAGAGATGCTGGTGGAGGCGGAGCCGAAGATCTTCAGGCCGGTAAACGGGGCGTGGGGACGCCAGGGTTGCACGAGCGTGAATCTAAAGGCGGCGAAGAAAACGGCGCTGCGCGGGGCGCTGATGGCGGCGTGGCAACTGGCGGCGCCGAAAAATATTGCCGAGCGATTTCCACGCGGGGGCGCGCTTGCGGTGAAAGCGGCGAACGGAAAAAATGCGGGAGCGGTTCGACCGAGAGCGAAAAAATCCGCAAAAATCAGCGGCGCGCGGAAAAACAAATGAGCTTTTGCGGGGTTGCAGAGCTGAGATTGACCAGTTCCGGAAATGAAATCCCCGCTTAGACGATTTCGAATATAGGGGTGAACGGCAGGAGTTCCGCTGGGGACTTTGGGGACCGGTGGGCGGTTGCTTCCATAAATATGACCATGGTAGTATGACTATAGTCGTATGCGAGGTTTGGCATGAAGAAAATGGCGGCAGGAGCGTTCAAGGCGAACTGTCTCGCGGTGATGGACGAGGTGCGTGCTAAGCGGGAATCGGTGGTCATCACGAAGCACGGAAAGCCGGTGGCGAAGCTCGTTCCGGTCGAGCCACAACGGGATGATATTTTCGGGTTCTTCGAGGGCAAGGGCCGCATTACCGGCGATGTCGTTTCGCCTGCACTGACTCCCGAGGAGTGGGGCGAACTATATTGATTCTTGTCGATACGCACGTCGTGGTGTGGCTGGCGTTTGAGAGAGCGCGACTTTCGAGAAAAGCAACGGCGGCGATCGAGGAGGCGCGGAAGAACACGGACGGCCTAGCCATATCCGCAATCACGCTGCTGGAGTTGACGACGCTCTTGGGCAAGGGCCGGCTCAGCCTGGCGGTCAGTCTTGAATCGTTTCTGCAAGAAGTGGAGGCGCGGTTCACGGTGTTGCCGATTACAGGGCGTGCGTGTGCGGGCATCACTTCCCTTCCCGCCAGATATCCCAAGGATCAGGCGGACCGCATCATCGGAGCGACCGCACTGGTGGAAGGGCTAGCGCTGGTTACGGCGGACCGTGCCATTCGGAACTCGAAAATAATTCAAACGATCTGGTGACGGCATTTCGTTGGCCCTTGTGCCTGGCTCGCGCATCAAAGGCGCGACTTATTTCTGGTGGCGCGAAACCTTGATGTTACTTGCATCCAAGACTGGACTCGGAGGGAGTTCTGATGAAACGGGACTTTTCAGCGGCGCGGATTTTTTGCGTACTGGGCGTTGCGGCTATTTTCGGGGCTTTGGCTGGAAGCGCAAACGCGCAGAGCGCGAAAAAAGAGTTTGTTTCGCGGGACGCAGAGATTGACGGCGGAAAGATTCATTACACGATCGGGGGATCGGGGCCGGCGGTGATTTTGCTGCATGGATTCGCGGAAACTTCGCGCATGTGGAGGCCGCTGCTGCCGGTGCTGGGGAAGAAATTCACGGTGATTGCGCCGGACTTGCCGGGGATTGGGGAATCCTC
The DNA here is from genome assembly GCA_963715795.1 of uncultured Acidobacteriota bacterium. Classification (GTDB taxonomy): domain Bacteria; phylum Acidobacteriota; class Terriglobia; order Acidiferrales; family UBA7541; genus Acidiferrum. Next base: position 1,934,258 of record OY970275.1, read on the forward strand.
AATTCCGGCGGGGGAAATCGGGATGAAGTCGGCGGCGATCCAGATTCACGATTTGGTGAGGTCGCTGGGCGTGACGAAGGCGCGCGTGGTGGGTCACGACATCGGATTGATGGTGGCGTACGCGTACGCAGCGCAGTTTCCGGCGGAGGTGGAAAAGCTGGTGGTGATGGATGCGTTTCTCCCGGGCGTGCAGGGATGGGAGCCGATTTACAATGACCCGCATTATTGGCATTTCCGGTTCAACGGGCCAACGCCTGAAGCTCTGGTGAAAGGCCGGGAGAGCATCTACTTCGCGTATTTCTGGAACGATTTGGCGGCGGATAAAACTCATTCGATTCCGGAAGCCGACCGGAGGGCGTACTTGGCTGCGTATTCGGGACCGGGACGGATGCATGCAGCCTGGGAATATTTTGTTTCGTGGCCGCAGACGGCGAAAGACTTTGCGGAAATGGCGGAGACGAAACTAACCATGCCGGTGCTTTCGATCGGCGGGGACAAATCGCTGGGAGAGGCGCTGGGGACGCAGATGAAATTGGTGGCGACGGACGTGAAGATAGTGATCGTGAAAAATTCGGGCCACTGGATTCTCGAGGAGCAGCCGAAGCAGACGATGGACGCTCTTGTAGATTTTTTGTGAGGATCGACCAAAGAGCTCGCTAACCGAGAATTTCCCTCCCTAAATCAACGCCGGGCGCCCTCGCGTTCGGCAATTAAAATCAATGTAGCGAGCAGGTACGCGAATCCACCAAAACAACGACGGTGGGAGCATGCGGCGGATCGCCAGATTGCTTGCATCCAATTTATTGCTCGTTTTAATTGCACGTTGATTCTGCTTTCCGATGGTGGAGGAGGATTTGCGCTTGACCCAGCGGAGAGGAGCGCATAGATTTCTGCACGAAGGAGGTTCTCATGTCATTGCGAAGCGGCGTTATCTCGAGAAGCAAATTCGGTGCGAGGAAGCGGCTTTTGTTTTGCGCGCTGATGACTTTTGGTGTGGCAGGCGCTCCGCTGTTGCTGGCAGGAGGCGCGAGCGCGGGGCCGGTCTCGACAGAAACGCTGATGAGCAAATTGAAGTGGCGAAGCGTGGGGCCGTACATCGGAGGACGAGTTGTGGCGATCACCGGCGTTCCGGGGAACGCGAATCTTTATTATGCGGGGACTGTCGGAGGAGGGATTTGGAAGAGCACGGACGAGGGCCTGGAGTGGAAAAACATCTCGGATGGCAAGTTGCCGGGACCGAGCCCGAGCATTGGCGCGATCGCGGTTGCGCCGTCGAATCCGAAAATTATTTACGCGGGAACGGGCGAGAGCGATATCCGGAACGACATGATTCCAGGCGACGGGATGTTCAAATCGACGGACGGTGGAGAAACCTGGGAGTACGCGGGGCTGCGCGAGACGCACACGATCAGCGCGATTGTGGTGGACCCGAAAAATCCGGAGGTGGTGTACGCGTCGTCGATGGGGCATGTTTTTGTGCCTGATCCGGAACGCGGCCTGTTCAAGTCGACGGACGGCGGAAAAACGTGGAACAAGGTTTTGTTTGTAGACGACAAGACGGGCGCGATCGATCTGGTGATGGCGCCGAGCCAGCCCGAAGTGCTGTATGCGGCGATGTGGCAGGCGCAACGGACGCCGTGGTCGCTTACGAGCGGCGGGCCTGGGAGCGGGCTATACAAAAGCACGGATGGCGGGGCGCATTGGACGAACCTCACGCGGAATGACGGATTGCCGGAAGGCGTGATCGGGCGAATCGGAGTGGGAGTGGCGGCGAGCGATCCTGAGGTTGTGTATTGCATGATGCAAGCGAAAGAAGGCGGCGTGTTTCGCTCGGACAACGCGGGCAAAAGCTGGAAGCGCGTGAACGAGGAGTGGAAATTGCGGCAGCGGGCTTTTTATTACATGAGCATTTACGTCGATCCGCAGGACTCGAGCACGGTGTACGTGCCGGAAGTGGACGCGCTGTGGGTTTCGCGTGATGGCGGAAAGATTTTCACGAAGCTGCATACGCCGCACGGAGACAACCACATCGTGTGGATCAACCCGGACGATCCGAAAATTATCTTGGAGGGAAATGACGGAGGCGCGACGGTCTCGACGGACGGCGGAAAAAGCTGGAGCACGGAGCACAATCAGCCGACGGGACAGTTCTATCACGTGAACCTGGACGATCAATTTCCCTTCCATATTTATGGAGCGCAACAAGACGAGGGAGCCTTCGAGGGGCCGAGCGCTTCGAGCGACGGATCGATTCCTCTCAGCGAATGGAATCGCTCGGCGTATGGCGAGAGCACCTATTCCGTGCCGCAGCCGGGCGATCCGAACATCACGTACGGGAGCGGCTACTACAGCATTTTTTTGAAGTACAACCTGGCGACTGGACAATATGAAAGCGTGAGCCCGTGGCCGAATTACCTGGAAGGAGCGTCGTCCGCGGAGCTGAAATACCGTTTTAGCTGGACGCATGCGATTGTTTTTTCGCCGACGAATCCGAAAGAGATGCTAATCGGGTCGCAGTACGTGATGAAGAGCGACGATTACGGGAAGACGTGGGCGCGCATCAGCCCGGACCTCACGCGCAACGTGGCGAGCACGGAAGCGCCAAGCGGAGGGCCGATCGATTTGGATCACTCGAGTGCGGAAGTGTATCCAGGGCTTTCGGTGATTGCGGTTTCGCCGATGGATAACAACGTGATCTGGGCGGGATCGAACGATGGAATGCTGCACGTGACGACGGATGGCGGGCAGAACTGGAAAGCGGTGAATCCTCAGGGGCTGCCGGAACAATCGTGGATCAGCTCGATTCAGCCGTCGTATGGAGACCGGAGCACGGCGTATGTGGTTTCGCGGCGGTATATGTGGGACGACTTTCGGCCATACGTTTTCGAGACGAGCGATTTCGGCGAGCACTGGAAAGCGCTGACGAATGGCTTGCCAGAGAATTCGTATACATTTGCCATCCTGCAAGACCCGCGCAACACGAACCTGCTGTTTCTGGGCACGGATAGCACGGTGTATGTGAGTTTTGACGCGGGCGGGCATTGGCAGCCGCTGACACTCAACTTGCCGCCGGCGCAGGTGCACGATATTGCCATCAATTCGCGGCAGGGCGACGTGGTGATCGCGACGCACGGGCGGTCGTTCTGGGTGCTTGACAACCTCGCGCTGCTGGAGCAATTGACGAACAATCCGGCCGTGGATTCCGGCAGCGCGCATTTGTTCGCGCCGCAAGAGGCGTGGCTGACGCATGCGTACGGGCAACCGCCTCCGGATTTTCCGTCGCACGATGCAGGCGAGAATCCGCCGTTCGGGGCGACGGTATTTTTCCAGATACCGGCGGAGTACGACGGAAAGACGCCGGTGAAGCTGGAGTTCACGGACGCGCAGGGAAAAATGGTGCGCAGCTTCGCGCTGCATTTGAAGAAGAAAGAAGCGAAGGAAGAGAACGAAGAACAGGCCAGCGCGAAAACTCCGGAAGAGCAAAAGAAGGAGCAAGAAGAAAAAGTCACGGCGATCGAGCCGGGAATGAATCGCTTCCAGTGGAACCTGCGGTATGCAGACGCCACGGATGTGAAGGGATTTCAGGCGCCGATTGCCGCGGGCGGTTTGGACGACACGGTGGATGGACCGGTCGTGATGCCGGGGACGTATACGGTGGCGCTCGATTACGGCGGCCAGAAGACGGAGCAGAACTTTCCAGTGGCGCTCGACCCGCGGCTGCATGCAAGCGCGGATGATTTCGCGGCGGCCCTGGCGCTGCAGATGAAAATCCACGACGATCTGGATGCGCTGGACAAGAAAATCAATGAAGCGATGGCCTTGCGCGAGACGCTTGAAAAAGCCGTGCATGAAAATCATCTGACCGAAGAGGAGGCCGGGCAGGCCATCAAAGAACTCGGGAATGAGATCGGGAATCTTGTGCAGATGGATATTCACTCGAGCGAGGGCAGCCTGCTGCACGAGACGAAACTGCACAGCCACCTGGCGTATCTTGCGGCGGATATTGGCTTGGCGTATGGGAGGCCAACGGCGGCGCAGTACAGCGTGTTTGAGTACCTCGATGAGCAGACGAAAAGCGGGGAGCAATTGCTGGATACGGCGATTGCGCAGGGGAAGAGGCTGCTCTAGGGAGGGAGTGCAGGCGAAAATTGCGAGAAGCTGTATCCACGGATTCGTTTTTTTTAGAAGAAACCTCGGCGCACGAAAACTTTTTTTAGGCCGTTGGCAGGAATCGGACGCTTGGGGAAGCGTCGCTAGCTAAGGCCGACGCGATGGACCAGGTCCGCAAAACGAGGGTCGGCGCGGATGGGGTCGAAGTAGGGATGTACTTTGAGGTACAGCAGAATATTTGAATGTTCCTTGAAGGCCTGCTCGAGAGCGACGAAGGCTTGGTCGTTTTCGCCGAGACCTAAATATGCGTTCACAAAAGCACCGCCAGGAATGTAGCCGGCCTTTTCGCGCCTTTTCATTTCGGCGAGGAGCCGAAGCGCATCGCTGCGACGCCCGGCGTGGGCATACGCCCTGATGAGCACGCCGATGACGGCCGGGCTGCGGTTCGAAATAGAAAGGGCCTTTTCCAAGAGGGGGATCGCAGCCTCGGGCTGGTTTTTGGCAAGCAGCACGAAGCCGAGGTACCAAAGAGCATTCGTATCGTCCGGGTCTATTGCCAGCACACTGCGCAACTCATGCTCGGCATCATCGTAGCGCCGAGACTGAAACAGAAACCACCCGAGGTTCGTGCCGGAAACAGAAAGCGGGTCAAGTTCACGGCCACGCCGGGCCCACGCCAAAGCCTCGTCCGTGCGACCCTGGGATAGCAGCCAGAAAGCGAGTCCAGCGTTAGCATCCGCGTCGTTCGGGTTCAATTCGAGGGCGCGCCTGTATTCAGCCTCGGCGTCAGCCCAGTGCCACTGTTTTTGCTGCACGTCTGCCAGCAGGACGTGCGCTTCCGCAAGGTCCGGATCGAGTTCGAGGGCTTTTTCAGTTGCGCTTATTATTTTCGGCCGCGTTTCATCGGGGGAAACGCCTATAAAAACTGTGCTGAGTCTGCTAAAGGCGGTTGCCAAGCCGAGGTAAGCCGGTGCAAACGTGGGATCTTTGTTTATCGCACTCTCGAAATGACCTATGCTCTCCTCGATGTCCGCTTTGCTGTTTCCTTTGTTATAAGCAAAGCGAGCTTTCAGATAACTTTCGTAGACTTCCGGCGCGACGGGACGAGTAGCGGTAAGCCTTTCGCGTTCCTTTCCGGTGACTGTTACTTGCACCTTTTCCGCGATGGTTTGCGCCAGCTCGCTCTCTAAACCAAGAGCGTCACGCAGCTCGCGATCGTAGGTTACCGACCAGAAGTGCTCGTCGGTCGCGCCGCGAATCAATTGGGCCGTGACGCGAATGCGATCGCCCTCCCGGATGACGGACCCTTCGACAATGGCATCGACGCCCAAGGTTCTGGCGATCTCTGGAACGGAGACTTGGGGATCTTTAAACCGCATCACCGAGGTGCGCGACACGACGCGCAAATCGTGGATGCCGGAGAGGCGTCCGATGAGAGCCTCGGTCATGCCGTCGGCGAGATATTCCTGGGACGGGTCCCCGGAGAGATTCTTCAGAGGGAGGACGGCGAGAGACTTGATTTTGGGCTGGGCGGTATCCGCAGGGCGACTGCGGAGCCTGAGGTAGGCAAAAGCAAGAAGGACGAGGACAGCCAACCCAGCCAGTGCAAGGGCGGGGCGTGTCCACCGAATGGCCCCTCGCTTGGGGTCCCCTTTTGTAGCGATGGGAGCTTCCGCCTCTGGGCGTTTCTCTTCCTCCTCTTCTTCCTCTTCCAAACGCGGGCTGCGGCTTAGCTGCCAGGCATCCAGCTCGGAGGTTAGTGCGTAAACGGAACCACGCTTGTCGTGGAGGTGGCGATGGACGGGCATGCCCTCGCGCTTCTCCCAGCGCTGGACGGTGGTCACGTCGCGGTGAAGATAGGCGGCAATCTCCTTCCAGGAGTCCAGACGATTTTGGGACTGATTCTCGGATGGCAATGGACCTGGGAAAAGCTCGGCCATCTCGTGCTCCTGGGGGTGCCGTCACCGGCGACTTAAGTTGGTTCATCCTAACCCCTTCGCGTGGCAGCGGCAAGAGACGGTATTTGACGGCGAACGGCCATTCCGTGTGTTGCCGTTTGACGAACCTGTGGCAAGTGTTCGATGGTAGCCGGGCGCCGCAAGTGTGAAATCGCCGGAGCCGGAATTGATCCTTGAAACAAAACTTTCCAGCGGAATCTCAGACAATTCGTCCCGCTCCAGGAGCTTTCGACGACAAGAACACTAGGCCCAAACTTGGAGGTCTTTGATGAAAAGCAGAATATCGAAGTTCGCGGGGCGAATTGTTGCCGTTCTGGTGCTGGCAGTGCCGTTCGCAGCATTGGCGCAGGCTCCCACGCCTGATCACTTTAGGGGCTTGCTCAACGACTACACGCCCTCGACAGGGGTCTCTGGCCCATGGGAAATGCATGGTACATGGAAATTGAAGGTGCATAAAGAAACGGGCACAGCCGATTTTTCCGCGGTTTTGACGATGGAGCATCCCGATTCGTGGATTGCAGCCAACCCCGGCACGTCGGCGGCGCCGAACATTGACAATCCCATGTCCCGGAGTCCTCACACTCACGGCATCACCATGACGGATGCCTTGGTTACATTCGACACGAGCGTCTGCCCTGTCGATAGCCCCACGACTACAGGACGTTTCGTGGTCACCGGCCAACCGAGCATTACGGCCAACGGAAGCGCGGCGCCGTTCGAGGCGAAGGGGCCATCGACGCTGCAGGTGTGCGTGACCGGAGGGGCATTGACCGAATATTCGAACGTGACGCTACAGTTCATCAATACGAGCGCCGGAGTCGCAAGCACTGCAGTCACGCATTTCGGTCCGCAGGCCATCCACGGCGTCGTTAGCAAGACGAAAGACGATGGGCGGGAGGACAAGCGGGACGACCAAGATCATCGATGAGCTCTAGCGGTGGACACGCTCGGTGCGGGCGAGTCCGTACCAGTTGAGGGCGACATTGGAAACAACGGGATGGATTGCTTCCATGGTCGAGGGAAGCAATCCGTCCCGTTTGGCTTTAGAAGAGGCTTGAAAAAAACGCGCAGGAAAATGGCGCGCCGCAAGGAACGCGAACTCCAGGGTCTGGGAGACATAATGCTTTACATATAATGCATCGCATTAGATAATTGGTGGGTGATTCGGTCGTTCAAGACGGAGGATACGGAGCGGCTTTTCCGAGATGAACGAGTCCGACAGTGGCAGGCGATCGAGAACATGGCGCGGCGAAAGTTGAACATGGTGCACGCCGCGGCGCGGCTCGAAGATTTGGGAGTTCCTCCCGGCAACAGGCTGGAGAAGCTGGGTGGAGGCCGCAAGAATCCGCATTCGATTCGGATCAACGACCAGTACCGCGTCTGCTTTGAATGGCGGGACGGCGACGCGTACGGCGTGGAGATCGTAGATTATCACTAAGAGGAGGCATGACGAAACTAAAGCCAATTCATCCGGGGGAAATCCTGCGCGAGGAGTTTGTGACGCCGTTCGGGTTGAACGCGAACAAGCTGGCGCTGGCGCTGCGAGTGCCTCCTCCGACGGTGTACGAAATCGTGAAGGAAGAGCGCGGCATTTCCCCAGAGATGGCGCTGCGATTGGGGCGATACTTCGGCACAACGCCGGAGTTCTGGATCAATTTGCAGGCGCACTATGATTTGTCTGTATCGAGGCGGCAGGCGGAAGAAAAGATCAGACGCGACGTTCGTCCCATGGCAGGGGTGAAATAGGGAGAATTTCCTGAGAATTAGAGACGCCCGCAGATCTAACTTCGAGATCGGATGCAAAAGAATGGCGCGCCCGGAGAGATTTGAACTCCCGACCCTCTGGTTCGAAGCCAGATGCTCTGATCCGCTGAGCTACGGGCGCACAGAAGCGATTATAACCGACAGTTCAACTTTTCGCCGCGCTTTGAGCCACCCCAAGTGAACAGGAGGTTGTTGACACTATTCTGCGCAATCCATAAGCTGGAACAATGGAAGTGCGTTTGAAACCCGACCTGGAAGCAAAACTTACCCGCCTCGCGTCGCAACAGAGCCGTAGCAGCGAGGCGCTGGTGGTGGAAGCCGTCGAGCGGATGGTCAGCTATGACGAATGGTTCCTCCAGGAAGTGGAGAAGGGGCTCGCCGCCGCGGATCGTGGCGAATTCGTCGAGGACGAAGATGTCAGGAAACTGATTGACCGCCGGTACCCGGGCTAATACGCGTCCGCTGGACGGACCCCGCCGCCCATGACCTCACTCAGATCTGCGATTACATCGAGGAACATAACAGCAGCGCCACGGCCCGCCGCGTGGCCTTATCGATTTGCGACCGCGTGAGCGCGCTAGCGGAATTCCCCGAGCGGGGTCGAGAAGGACGCAGGCCGGGCACTCGCGAGCTTATATTCACCGGCCTGCCGTATCTTGCCATCTATCGGATTCGAGGCGACGCCCTGGAAATCCTGCGCATTCTTCACGGCGCGCAGAATTGGCCTTGAACAAGCGCCCTATTCGCCGATCGCAAGAAGCATACATCTGCCTCACTCCCACCTTTTAGCCGACGGTTTGTAACGTGGAGACAAGTTCGGGGATATCGATTTTGATTAGGGTGCCTTCGCCGGTGCGGCTTTCGATTTGGAGATGAAAGTCGGCGCCATAGAGAACGCGGAGGCGTTCGCGGACGTTGCTGAGGCCGATGCCTTCGACGTAAACGTGGGGCATTTTTTCTTCGGAGATGCCGACGCCGTTGTCTTCGATTTCGATGTGGAGGCGGCCGTCGCGATTGGTGGTGCGGAGCTGGATTTTTCCGCCTTCGAGTTTTGGCGCGAGGCCGTGTTTCAAGGAATTTTCGACGATGGGCTGAAGCAACATGCTGGGAACGAACGCTTCGAGCGTTTCTTCGTCGATCTCCTTGATGATGTCGAGATTGTCGCGGCCGAAGCGGGCGACCTCGATGTCGAGGTAGTCGTCAATAAATTCGAGCTCCTCGCGAAGCGGGACGAAGGTTTCGTGCTTGCGGAGCAAGCGGCGGAGAATGTTGCTGAGCTTGAGGACGACGCCGCGAGCGTTATCGGGATCGAAGCGGATGAGCGCGGAGACGGTGTTGAGCGTATTGAAAAGAAAATGCGGGTTGATTTGGCGGGAGAGCGCGTCCATGCGGGCTTTGAGGAGGAGTTGCTGGTGGCGCTCGAGGTTCATCTCAATGCGCGTGTTGTTCCAGATTTTCAGCGGGGCGGCCACGGACATGAGCGTGGCGATCACGGTTAAGACGAGCCACCAATCCCACTGCGGATGAATCGCGAAGAGCCATTTGGGCTTGGTGGCCTGCACGAGAGCGACGCGGCCAAGTTCGAGTAAGACGCAGACGCCGAGCGGAGCCATTTCCCAAGACAATTGCGCTTTTTTGAGGAGGCGGACGACGGCTTTCGGGATGTTCAGGAAGGTGAATGGGCCGAAGTTCCAGAGGTCTTCCTTGTTGGGGATGGCCTGGCGAATCAAGCCGCCGAGAAGGCCAGCGGTCGAAGCGGCGGGCATGGCAAGCCACTCGTGGGAGATGAGCGCGGGAATGGTGATGATGGCGCCGCCAATCGGGCCGACAACGCGGCCGCCGAGCAAACCCATGAGAAAAGCGCCTTCGAGTGACAGGTCGGCGAAGCGATATTGATAATTTACGAGGCGGAGAGTGACGCCGATGATCAGCGGCGGGGTCATGAAAAGCATGAGCTTGAGTTTTTGGTCGGGGTCGCGCTCCTCGGTAAAGAGGACGCGGCGGAAAGCGTTCCAGCGCGCGAGAAGAGCGGCGATCGAGGAAGCCACGCCCACCTTGAGGAGCAAGGTGAAGAGGAGGTCGCGAGCTACCGATGCGGTGTCCATAGCGATTTACGCGGGCTACTTGGCTAACGCTAGCCAATCGCAGGCGGGATGTAAAGCCTCGTGTAGCGCACCTGCTATACTGCTTGTTTCTTATGCAAACGAAAGTAAATTCGGGCAAGGACGTGAAGAGCGGAGGTTCGGAAGTGAAGCTCGTCGCGGAGGCGGCGCTGCCTACGCGTTACGGAAAATTCAGGATTTATGGATTCAAGGGGCGGGGGCCGCTGGATGAGGCGATCGCGTTGGTGCGGGGGAAATTGAATGGAAAGACAGCGCCGCTCGTGCGCGTGCACTCGCAATGCCTGACGGGAGATGTCTTGGCTTCGCTGCGATGCGATTGCAGGGCGCAGCTTGAACTCTCACTGAAGAAAATCGGGCAGGCGGGTAGCGGAATTTTGCTCTACTTGCCGCAAGAAGGACGCGGGATCGGATTGATGAACAAGTTGCGCGCGTATCAGCTTCAGGATGGAGGGATGGATACGGTCGAAGCGAACGAAACGCTGGGATTCGCGGCCGATGCGAGAGATTACGATTTTTCTGCGCAGATATTAAAGAAGCTCGGCGCAAAGAAAATCCGGCTGCTCTCGAACAATCCGGAGAAAGTGCGGCAATTGGAAGAGGCGGGAATTCGCGTGGTGCAGAGGGTGCCGTGCCAGCCGCGCGTTTCGAAGACTTCGCGCGCGTACTTGCAGACAAAGAAGAGCAAGATGGGGCATCTGCTCGAAGGTCTTTAGATGAGTTTCACCAGACGGCGGAGGGTGTTAGCCGCCGCCGACGAATTGGACGATTTCGTAGCGGTCGCCGGATTGGACGGGAGTTTGGGCCCAAGCGGGGCGCGGAAGAATTTCGAGGTTGCGCTCGATGGCCACGCGGCCCGCGTTTAGTCCCAACGCGAGGAGCAGATCGGCGACCATGGCGCCGGATTGGGCTTCGCGGTTTTCGCCGTTCACGACAATCTTGATGGCAGTTTCCATCGGTTTTCTCAGCTTCTTCGTTTCTTCCAACAAACTATTCTAGACCGCGAGCAGTCTGAAGGCTCCTTGCAAAACGCGCCACAGAGAAAAAGGACGCGAAGGTCAGGCGGTCGGAACACGCGGCCTGGCGCGCAACTGAAATTTCAAGTGGCCCTTCGAATCCGCTTGCGTGGCTTCGATAATCAGCGCGGACTCGGCACCGGCGAGACGGGGCATTTCGAATTCGAGGCGCGCCTGGCCGTCGGCGGCCGTCTCGGTGGAAAATTCCGTCAGGTTCGCCGCGCCGTCGATTCGCGCGGTCACCAGCGCGCCGGCAACGCCAGCTCCATTTTGCCCGTGGCGCACGGCGACATGCAAATTAGCGCGCTTGCCCGCCAGCCAGGTTTTTGCGTTGACGAGTTCGAGCGCGAGTTGCGGCGCGGGAGGCGTGTGGGCGTGCGGCGCGGAGCCGGGATTCTTTTTTGCGGCACCTTCCTGAACGAGCAAAGGCGGCGGAGCCAGATGGAGAGCGCCGGTGCGAATCTCATCCGCCACGGAGCGGTGCTGCTCGTCGATACGCGTCTTGAGCGATTCTTCGCGGACGGGATCGAGCGGGAGAAGATCAAAATAATTATGGGTGCGGCGATGCAAAACGCGGCCGCGGCAATAGACGGTCGTATCGATCAAGGCGTTGGCAGTGCCGCGGTCCTCGGTCTGCACGTGATAGACGAATTCTCCGACTTTCACATCCGAGTTGTGCCCAAAGAGCATTTCTACGTTCACTCCGACTCTGCGCATCCGCGGGCGATTGCCTGAGAGCGCGCCAAAAGATTCTCGCCATGCCATTTGACCGACTGGCGGTTGAATGGATATTATAACGCTTCGCCCATGACCGATTCAGGGTTACAAGCGTACACTCCGCTTCTCTTATACCTCCTGGTAGCCACGGCGCTCGCCGGGGCGCTGACGGCCGCCTCGGTTCTGGTGGGCTGGCGGCGGCCCAGCCGCGCGAAGCAGCAACCCTACGAATGCGGGATGGAGCCGACCGGGGATGCGCGCGCGCCCGTTTCCGTAAAATTTTATTTGGTAGCGATGGTTTTCATTTTGTTCGACGTGGAAGCCATCTTTTTGTATCCGTGGGCGTACATCTACCGGGATTTGATAAGAATGTCTCCGAGCATTGGGTTGTACGGCTTCGCGGAGATGATGCTGTATATCGCCATACTTCTGGTGGGCTACTTCTATCTCTGGAAAAAAGGCGCGCTCGACTGGCACAAGTATTAGCCTGCGTCTGAGGGATTCAAAACGGTGACAGAGAATACCAGCCAAAACGCTAATGTTGTCGTCGAGCACCTGCGTGCCTGGAATCCGAACGCGATTGAGGAAGTGATTGAATTCCGCGGGGAGACGACGATCATCCTGCCTCGGAAGGTTTTGCGGACGGTGGCGGAACATTGCCGCGAGCACGCGGAACTGCAATTCAACCTGCTGACCGACGCGACTTGCGTGGATCGATTCCCGCACGAACCGCGCTTCGAGCTGAACTACCATCTCGTTTCGATCCCGCGGCGGGACAAGCTTCGGCTGAGAGTGCGCCTGGCCGGTGCAGACGCGGTGGTGGACACGCTAGTGCCGGTTTGGCCGGGAGCCAACTGGCTGGAGCGCGAAATTTTCGACCTCATGGGCATTCGCTTTACAGGCCATCCGGATCTGCGGCGCATTTTGCTTCCCGAGGATTGGGAAGGGCATCCGCTGCGCAAGGACTATCCCGTCGAAGGGTATCGCGACGTGCCGATGGTCCCAGGATTCAGAAAGAGCTCCGTATGACCACCGTTGAGACCGCTGCCGGCGCAACAAAAACGATGGTGCTGAATATGGGTCCGCAGCACCCTTCGACGCATGGCGTGCTGCGCGTACTGCTGGAGCTGGATGGCGAGACGGTGGTGCGGGCCGTGCCCGATCTGGGCTATCTGCACACGGGGATCGAGAAAAGCTGCGAAGACAAGACCTACTCGCAGGCGATCACGCTGACGGACCGGATGGATTACCTCAACCCGCTGGGGAACAACCTCGTCTATTGCCTGGCGGTGGAAAAATTGCTGGGGTTGGAAGCTCCGAAGCGCGCGCAGTACGTTCGCGTGATGATGGTGGAGCTGCAGCGCATTTCGTCGCATCTGGTGTGGCTCGGAACGCATGCGATTGACATGGGCGCGATGTCGGTTTTTCTTTATTGCTTCCGCGAGCGCGAAGAGATCCTGAAGATTTTTGAGCTGTTTGCCGGACAGCGAATGATGACGAGTTACATCCGCATCGGAGGCATCGCGCTGGAACCTCCCGCGGGCTGGCGCGGAGCGGTCGACCGCTTCCTGAAGATGATGCCCAGCCGGATTGACGATTACGAATCGCTGCTGACAGGCAACCGGATTTGGATGGGGCGGCTGGAGGGAGTCGGGTATATTTCCGCGGAAGACGCGGTGGCGCTGAGCATGACCGGGCCGACGCTGCGCGCGGCGGGGATCGCGTACGACAACCGCAAAGTGTTTCCCTATTCGAGTTATGACGAATTTGAGTTTGACGTTCCGACGCGCACGGAGTCCGATTGTTTCGCGCGCTATTTGGTGCGCGTCCGGGAAATGCGGGAGAGCTTGAAAATTGTGCGCCAGGCGATGGAGAAGATCACGGACAGCGGGCCGATTAAGGCGGATGCGCCGGGAATTATTCCCCCGCAGCGCGAAAAAATGAAGACGGAGATGGAAGCGCTGATCTACCACTTCAAGATATTCACGGAAGGGTTCTCGCCGCCGCCGGGCGAGGCTTTTGTGACCGTGGAATCGCCGCGCGGCGAATTGGGCTGCTTCGTGGCGAGCGACGGATCGCCGAAGCCTCTGCGCGCGCACTTCCGGGCGCCGTCGTTCGTCAATCTGCAGGCGTTGCCCAAGCTCATCACCGGCCAGTTGATTTCCGATGTGGTGGCGTGTATTGGGACGATCGATATCGTGCTGGGAGACGTGGATCGGTAGGAAAAATAAAAACGGGATGAAGTAAAGAAGTAAGGGTGTAAAGAAAGAGCCGGGATAAATACGGAAGAACCAAGGGGAAGCCGGTAACGGAATGGAACTTAGTCCACAACTCGCGGCGAGATTCGAGAAATTGCAGAACGCGTATCCCGTCAAACGGAGCGCGCTGATTCCGATGATGATGTACGCGCAGGACGAGTACGGCTGCGTGAGCGACGAAATGATCGCGGAAATCGGACGGCGGCTGGATCTGAACCACGTTCAGGTCGAGGAAACGCTCGAGTATTACTCGATGCTGCACCGCAAGCCGATGGGCAAATATCACGTGCAGGTGTGCACGAACGTAGCGTGCATGCTGCGCGGGGGCAACGAAATCCTGGACCGCGCCAGAAAGCGGCTGGAAATCGGCCACAAAGAAGTAACCGAGGACGGCATCTTCTCTCTCGAAGAGGTGGAATGTATCGGCGCTTGCACGGGCGCGCCGGCCATGCAAGTGAATTATGACTTTCACGAGAATCTGACGCCGCTCAAGTTCGACCGCATCATCGAGCAACTGGACGCCGGCAAGGCGCCTGGGCCGGAGCCGCTCACGTCCGGCGCGATTCACGCGCGGGAGCCTGGAGAGACGCCGCTGATCAGCAAGCTCTTTGGGGTCAAGGATTCGCGCAAGATCGATGTTTACGTGCAGCACGGCGGCTACAAGGCGCTCGAGAAAGCGCTGAAGGAGATGACGCCGGAATCGATCATCGACGAAGTGAAGAAATCCAGCCTGCGCGGGCGCGGCGGCGCCGGTTTTCCGACAGGGATGAAGTGGTCGTTCGTGCCCAAGGATTCGCCGAAGCCGAAATACCTGATTTGCAACGCGGACGAATCAGAACCCGGCACTTGCAAAGACCGCCCGCTGATGGAAATGGATCCTCATCAGATGATCGAGGGCATGGTCATCGCGGCTCGCGCCTTTGGCGCGCACCGGGGCTTCGTTTACATCCGCGGTGAATACCGCTACGTCCAGGACATCCTGGATGCCGCGATCGTGGAAGCGTATTCGCATGGGTATCTGGGCAAGGATATTTTAGGCTCGGGGTTCGATTTCGACATGCTCACGCATACCGGCGCAGGCGCGTACGAGTGCGGGGAAGAATCCGCGCTGATGGAGTCGCTGGAAGGCAAGCGCGGCTACCCGCGGATTAAGCCGCCGTTTCCCGCCGTTGTGGGGCTGTATGGATGCCCGACCATCATCAACAACGTGGAAACGCTCAGTTCCGTTCCAGCCATCATTTTGGAAGGCGGCGAGGCTTACGCCAAGCGCGGGACGCCGAAAAATGGAGGCACGCGGCTGCTGTGCGTCTCCGGGCACATCGCGAAGCCGGGGATTTACGAAATTCCGCTGGGGATGAACATGAAAAAGTTCATTTACGAAACGGCGGGCGGAATTCCGGGCGGCAAGAAGCTCAAGGCGATTATCCCGGGCGGAAGCTCCTGCCCCATTATGAGCGCCGACGAAATCGACATCGCGATGGATTATGACACGCTGGCCAAAGCCGGCACGATGCTCGGCTCCGGCGGCATGGTGGTGATGGACGAAACCACGTGCATGGTGGACATGGCGCGGCGCATCATGCATTTTTATGCGCACGAATCGTGCGGCTGGTGCATTCCCTGCCGCGAAGGCACGGAGTGGCTGAAGAAAATTTTGGACCGTTTTCATGCGGGCTACGGGCGGCCGGAAGACATCGACATCACCGGCGAGCTGGCGAAAAACATGCTGGGGCGGACATTTTGCCCGCTCGGCGACGCCGCGGCGCTGCCGACGATCAGCATCGTGCAAAAGTGGCGTAACGAATTCGAAGATCATTTGCACGGACGCTGTGCGTACAAATCCGCGGAAGCGCTGATAGGCTCGCGCTAGGACTCCATGGCCGAAACGAAGCTAGTTACGCTGAAAATTAACGACCGCGATGTGCAGGTTCCCGCGGGAACTCTGGTGATTGAAGCGACGCGGCGCATCGGGACGGAAGTGCCGTCGTTCTGCTACTACCCGCAGCTTACGCTGCAGGCCGCCTGCCGCATGTGCCTGGTGGAAGTGGAGAAGATGCCGAAGCTGCAGACGGCGTGCACGCTGGTGGCGACCGAAGGCATGGTGGTGCGAACGAATACGGACCAGGTGCACGGCGCGCGCAAGGCGATGCTCGAGTTTCTGCTGACGAACCATCCGCTGGATTGCCCGGTGTGCGACAAGGGCGGCGAGTGCGAGCTGCAAGATATGGTGTTCCGCTACGGCGCGGACACCAGCCGGTTCGTCGAGGAAAAGATTCACCGGCCGGAAGAAAAATGGTCGGACCTGGTTTATTACGATGCGCCGCGCTGCATTCTGTGTTTCCGGTGCGTGCGCGTGTGCGATGAAGGCATGGACGTGAAAGCGCTCGGCGTGGGGATGCGCGGCGCGAACAGCATTATCATTCCGAACCGCGAAGATCATCTGGAGTGCGAAGAATGCGGGATGTGCATCGACATTTGTCCCGTTGGCGCGCTGACCAGCGGGACGTATCGCTACAAGACACGGCCGTGGGAAATGACGTACGTTTCGACGGTTTGCACGCATTGTTCGAACGGGTGCAAGACGACCTTGAGCGTGCGCAATCACGAAATCATGCGCGCGAATAACCGCGATCTCTCCGGCATCAACGAAGATTTTCTGTGCATCAAGGGGCGCTTTGGCTTCGATTTCACGAAACATCCCGATCGCATTCGTCAGCCGATGGTGCGCAAAGGCGACAAGCTTTCGCCCGTTTCGTGGGAAGAGGCGGCGCAGAGCGCCGCGGCCAAGCTCAAAGAGATTTACGGCGCGGGCGGCACGGACTCGATCGGGTTTATCGGTTCGAATCACACTTCGAATGAAGAGAACTACCTGTTCCAGCGGCTGGCGCGCGCGACGTTTGGCACGAATCATATCGATCATCACCGCACCGCGGACTACACCGGGCTGATCACGGCGCTGGGCGATACTGCGGCGGATTCCGTGCTGACGATGAAGCAGTTGGCGGAGACGAAGGCCGTTCTGGTGATTGGGAACGACCCGACGAATCAGAACCCGCTGGCCGCGTGGCAGATTCGCAAAGGCATTCGATTGAATGGCGCGAAGCTTTTCCTGCTGAATGCGCGCGACATCAAGTTGAAGCGCAAAGCGACGCAATTCGTCAAGATTGCGGCGAATCAGGAAGCCGCCGCGCTTCGCTGGCTGGCGCATGAAGAGGGACAACTGCCGAGCGGGCTTGTTGAACAGCTTGTGCAGCTCAAGGCGGCGCTGGATGCCGAGCCGGAAGTGGCGATTCTCTTCGGCGCGGAAGTGACGGGCGCGGCGATTGCGCAGCTCGTGGCGTTTGGTTCGAAGCTGTACGGCAAGGTCCGCTACATGGCGCTGGGCGATTACGCGAACTCGCGCGGAGCGGCCGATATGGGGATGTTGCCGGACCGGCTGCCCGGCTATGCGCATGTGGACGATTCCGCAGCGCGCGAGGGATTCGAACGGTTGTGGGGCGGCGTGATTCCCTCGAAGCCGGGAATGACGGCGCCGGCGATGGTTGACGCCGCGCAAAACGGAAAACTGAAGGCGCTTTATGTAATGGGCGCGAATCCGCTGGCGCATTTTGGCACGCTGGGCTTTGGACGAGGCAAGCTGGAATTGCTGATCGTTCATGAACTGTTTTTGACCGAGACCGCGAAACTGGCTGACATCGTTTTCCCCGCTGCTTCCGCTTATGAAAAAGAAGGCAGCGTAACAAACACGGCTGGTGAAATTCAGCTGCTGCACAAAGCCGCGGAAGTGATGGGCCCGCGCACCGATTTTGATTTGTTGCGGATTTTGTCGCATCAACTGGAGAAGCTGGGAATAGGCAAGGCGTTCCATTACAAATCGCCGGCGGCGGTGTTCGAAGAAATTCGCAAAGCGATTCCGGGTTATGACGTGCTGCCCGCCGGATTGCTGTCCGGCGGCGCGGAAGCCACGCACATAAGCGCGGCGAAGAACGGCCATGCGCCGTATGACGTTCCCGTCGGGCTGATTCGCTCGGCGCAGGACACGCTTTTCACCAGCGGCACGCTCGGGCGCTTCTGCACCATGATGGAATCTTTGCCGGAGGCGGAAGCCAAACCGTGATCGCCTTCTTAGCTGCAAACGCCTACTGGATCATCGTCCTCGTCAAGATTGCGCTTTTGCTTTTCATTGTGTTGACCGTCAACGCGTATCTGACGTGGTTCGAGCGCAAGGTGGTCGCGCGCATGCAGTCGCGATGGGGGCCGTACCGCGTCGGGCCGCATGGGCTGCTGCAGCCTCTCGCGGACGGCGCAAAATTCCTGCTGAAAGAAGATCCGACGCCGGCGGGCGTGGACAAATTTACTTACTTTCTCGCGCCGCTCATGGCGCTGGCGCTCGCGCTGACGTCGCTGGCGATCATTCCGTTCGGCCCGCAGCCGCTGCATCTCTTCGGGCACGACATCAGTCTGGGCATCACCAATCTGAATATCGGCATTCTCGCGCTGTTTGCGATCACCGCGCTTAGCGTTTATGGCGTGGCGCTGGCAGGCTGGTCTTCGAATAGCAAATATCCTTTGCTGGGTGGCCTGCGCAGTTCGGCGCAGATGGTGAGCTACGAACTGGCTCTGACGATGTCCGTGGTCGGCGTGCTGCTGCTTGCCGGAAGCTTCAATCTGCGCGACATCATCAATGCGCAGGCGCATCATCCCGAGAGGGGCATCTTTGGGTGGAATGTCTGGCCGCAAATCCTGGGATTTTTCTGCTTTTTTGTGGCTGCGGTGGCGGAAACGAACCGGGTGCCGTTCGATCTCCCGGAAGCCGAATCAGAGCTTGTCGCCGGGTTTCACACGGAATACGCCAGCTTCAAGTTCGCCATGTTCTTTATCGCCGAATACACCAGCATGATTACCGTGTCCTGCTTGTGCACGATCATGTTTTTTGGCGGCTGGCTCTCTCCTTTTCCGGCTAGCTGGACATTCACGCACTATCTGCCGTCCGTGATTCTGATTCCGTTCGGGCTGTGGGTGATTTGGGATGGGATCCGCTACGAAACCATTTTTGGCCGGATTGTTCTTCCGGGAGTGGGCACGGTGATCACCGCGATTGGGGCCGCGCTGATTGTGTTCCCGCCGGTGAATGAGTTCATCCAAGGGCCGTTCTGGCTGCTGGCGAAGATACTTATTTTTCTTTTTGTTTATGTTTGGATGCGCGGCACGCTTCCGCGATTCCGCTATGACCAGCTCATGTCGTTTGGCTGGAAATTGCTGCTGCCGGTCTCGATTGCCAATGTGGTGATCACGGCATTCGTCATTCTGGTGTGGGGTGTGAAGTGACAGCGGGACTGGCGATATTCTTCGTGCTGGCGGCGATTGCCGTGCTCGGAGCGATGAGCCTGATTTTCCAACGCCATCCGATTCACAGCGCGCTTTCTCTGATCGTGGTGATGATCGCGCTCGCTGGGCTTTATTTGTCGATGGGCGCGGAATTCGTCGCCGCCGTGCAAATCATAGTGTATGGCGGCGCGATCATGGTGCTGTTCGTCTTCGTCATCATGCTGCTGAACGCCGGAGTGGAAGAGCGCACCAATGTCTCGAAACTCGCGGGCATCGCGGGCATTCCGCTGGCGGTCGCGTTGCTGGGTTTTCTGGCGGTGGTCATCGCGCGCTCGAGCGTGAGCGCGCAAGCAGGCTTGCAGTCGGGTACGATGGCCTCCACCAAGGTAATTTCCATGATGCTCTTCCGGGAGTTCGTTTATCCCTTCGAGCTCACTTCGTTCCTGATTCTTGTGGCGATACTCGGCGCGATTGTTCTTGCGCAACGGGAGAAGGGCTGAAGATGGTTCCGACGAGCTACTATCTGATTCTCAGCGCCATCCTGTTCGGGCTTGGCGTCGTTGCCTTCGTGTTTAAACGCAATATCATCACGATTTTCATGTCCATCGAGCTGATGCTCAACGCCGTCAATCTGGCGTTCGTGGCCTTCAGCCAGGCGATGCATAAGATGGACGGCCAGGTATTCGTGCTGTTCGTCATTGTGGTGGCGGCAGCGGAAGCGGCAGTGGGGCTGGGGATCATCATTCTTACGGCGCGCAACCGGCAATCCTTGAACGTCGAGCGCGTGGATTTGCTCAAACTCTGATGCTCATACTCGATCATCTGTGGATCATTCCACTGCTGCCGCTGCTCGGCTCGGCCATCAACGGCCTTTTGGGCGGCAAGTGGCCGAAAAAGATTGTCGATAGCGTGGCGCTTGGTTCGACGGGGGTCTCCTTCCTTTGCGCAGTCGAGGGCGTGCGCGAGTTCACGCAACTATCTCCGGAACAGATTCCCTGGGTACAAAAATACTTTACGTGGATCGCCGCGGGCAATTTCCGCGCCGGCTTTGATCTGCAAATCGATCAGCTCACCGTGGTCATGCTGATGGTCGTCACGGGCGTGGGCTTCCTGATTCACATTTATTCGACTGGGTACATGGCGCACGAGGGCGGCTACTACCGCTTCTTCTCCTATCTGAATTTGTTCATGTTTTTCATGTTGATTCTGGTGATGGCGGCGAACTACGCGCTGCTCTTCGTGGGCTGGGAAGGCGTCGGGCTGTGCAGCTACTTGCTGATCGGCTTTTATTTTTTGCGCAAATCGGCTTCCGACGCGGGCAAAAAAGCGTTCATCGTCAACCGCATCGGCGACTTCGGCTTCATGCTTGGCATGTTTCTCCTCTTTCGCACGTTCGGGACATTGGATTTCACTGCCGTCTTCGCGAAAGCCGCGCCGATGCAGGCGGATGCGCTAGGACATGTCGGCATCTTGACGGCCGCGTGCTTGCTTCTGTTTATGGGCGCTACCGGAAAATCGGCGCAGCTTCCTTTGTATGTTTGGCTGCCGGACGCCATGGAAGGCCCCACGCCGGTGAGCGCGTTGATCCACGCGGCTACCATGGTCACCGCCGGGGTATACGTCGTGGCGCGTTCGCACGTTCTTTTCACGCACGCGCCGACGGCGATGCTCGTTGTCGCTTGCATCGGCTGCGCCACGGCCTTGTTCGCAGCCACCATCGGGCTGGTGCAGAACGACATCAAGAAAGTTTTGGCCTATTCGACTGTAAGCCAGCTCGGCTACATGTTTCTTGCATGCGGCGTCGGCGCGTTTTCCGCGGGCATCTTTCACCTGATGACGCATGCGTTCTTCAAGGGGCTTCTCTTCCTTGCAGCCGGCAGCGTGATTCACGCCATGGGCGGCGAGCAGGACATGCGCCACATGGGCGGACTCAGCAAAAAAATCAAGTGGACCTATGTGACGATGCTTTCCGCCACGCTGGCCATTTCGGGCGCGCCTCTCTTCGCCGGATTCTTCAGCAAGGATGCGATTCTGCTCGCGGCGTTTCAGAGCGAGAACGGCGGCGCCGCCGCGGGCCGCGCACTGTATGCGGTCGGACTCTTTGCCGCGCTGCTCACGGCGTTTTACATGTTCCGGCTGCTCTTCCTGACGTTTCACGGCAAGCAGCGCTACAACGAGCATCACGTTCACGTGCACGAATCTCCGTGGAGCATGCTGGGACCGCTCGTGATTTTGGGCGTGCTTTCGCTCGCAGGCGGCTGGTTTGCGTTGCCGGAATTTTGGGGCGGGCCGGATTACTTCACGAATTTCCTTGCGCCGGTTTTCGGGGGCGGCGAATCAGCCGCTGCGGAAGCCGCATCGCGCGCGCTTGTCTGGCCGCTCGCCGGCGTCGCGGTCTTCTCGGCGTTGATCGGATTTAGCATCGCGTTCTGGCTGTATATTCGCCAGCCGGGCAAGGCCGACGCGCTGGCCAACTCCATGCGCGGCGTTTACAACACACTGTTGAACAAGTATTACGTCGACGAGCTCTATGCCGCGGTGATCGTCAAGCCGCTGATTTGGGTCTCTACAAACGTGCTCTGGAAGTTCGTTGACGTGGCCGGAATCGATGGAGCCGTCAACGGTATCGCCAGCACCGCGAACTCGATTGGCGACACGGTGCGCCACACGCAGTCCGGCAACACGCGCAGCTACGCGGTGTGGGTGGTTATCGGCGCGCTCGTCATCATCGCTATTATTTTCTTCTGGCCCGCGGCTGCGCCAGTTGCCGGGATGGTGCGCTGATGCCCTCCGGACCGCTGCTCTCGATACTGATCTTCTTGCCTGCGTTCGGCGCGCTTGCCTTGCTCTTCCTGCGCAGAGACGACCACGAATGGATTCGCCGCCTGGCATTCGCCGTCTCTCTCGCCGAATTTATTTTGTCGCTCTGGTGGCTGCTGCGCGGCGTGCCGATCGGCGGCGCGGGATACCACCTCCAGGAATTCCACCAATGGATTGCGCTTGGGCCGCACGGTTCGGAGTCCCAAACTTACATCAACTATCATCTCGGCGCGGACGGCATCAGTTTGTTCCTCGTCATTCTGACGACCTTCCTCACCGTCGTTTCCATTCTTTGCTCGTGGAACAGCATCGAGAAGCGAGTCAAAGAATTTTTCATCATGCTTTTGCTGCTCGAGGTCGGCGTCGTTGGCGTTTTCCTCTCGCTCGATCTTTTCCTCTTCTTCCTCTTCTGGGAAGTGATGCTGATTCCGATGTACTTCCTGATCGGCATTTGGGGCCACGAGCGCCGCATTTACGCCGCAATTAAATTCATTCTCTACACCATGGCCGGCTCGATCCTGATGTTAGTCGGGATTATTTGGCTCTACAACGTGACCGGCACGTTTGACTTGCCGTTCATTCAGCATGCGCTCCAGACCGGCGCTCTGGTTCTTCCGGCGCGCACGGAAACGCTTCTTTTCCTCGCCTTCTTCGTGGCGTTCGCGATCAAAGTTCCGCTCTTCCCGTTCCACACCTGGCTCCCCGACGCGCACGTCGAAGCACCAACAGCCGGGTCCGTCATGCTTGCCGGCGTGCTCCTGAAAATGGGGACGTACGGCATGATTCGCTTCTGCCTGCCGCTTTTCCCGGCGGCCTCGAAAAAATTCTCCTCGGCCATCGCGGTCCTGGCGATCATCGGCATTATTTATGGCGCGCTGGTCGCCATGGTCCAGCCAAATCTCAAAAAACTTGTCGCGTATTCGAGCGTGAGCCATTTGGGTTTCATTGTGCTCGGCATTTTCGCGTTCCAATCGATTTCCATGCAGGGCGCGGTCTTCCAGATGCTCGCGCACGGGATCTCGACCGGCGCTCTCTTCTTGGTTGTCGGCATGCTCTACGACCGGCGGCACACGTTCGAGATGTCGCAGTTTGGCGGCTTGGCCACGCCGATGCCGCGTTTCGCGGCGTTCTTCCTTTTTGTCGCGCTCTCTTCGCTTGGCTTGCCGATGCTCAATGGCTTCGTCGGAGAATTTTTGATTCTGCTGGGCACCTATCAAGCGCATTGGGACTGGACCGCTTGGGCAGCGCTCGGAGTCATCCTGTCGGCTTGCTATCTGTTGTGGTCTTACCAGCGCGTGTTCTTCGGCGAAGTCACCGTTGAGAAAAACAAGACGCTGCCCGACATTTCCATGCGCGAGCGCGTGATTCTGGCCACGTTCGCTGTCGTCATTTTGTGGATGGGAATCGGCTCGACGTTTATTACCAGCCGCACAGCCGCGGCCAGCCAGTCCGTGCTGGATCAGATGGACCGCCCGCCGCGGGCCTTCGAAGCAGGCTTGCCCGCGAAGCCCGCAGCAGCGGCATCGCTGCCCATGCACGCCGGCGCTGCCTTGGCGAATGCAGCCGCAAGCGCCCCTGCTTCTGGAAAACAAATTTCACTGGAAAGGCTCGGAACCCGCTAAATGTCCGCGTTCCCCAGCACCTCGGATTTGCTGCGCGTCCTGCCGGAGCTGATCTGGTGCGGCTTTGGCGCGCTCCTGATGCTGCTCCAGCCTCTCGTAAGCAGCCGCCGCGCTCTCACCTCGGTCGCGGTTATTGGAGCTCTCGGCGGCATTTGCGGTAATTTTTATGCCGTACATAATCCGGGCGCGGCGTTTTCCGGCCTCGTAGCCGCCGATCCTTTCAGCATTTTCTTCAGCCACCTCGTCGGCTTAGTCGCCGTTTTGGTCATTCTCGGCGCCGCTCCCTATCTCGAGCGCGAACGCCTCGCCGATGCGGAGTTCTACGCCCTCGTCCTTTTCGCTACCGCCGGAATGGGCGTGCTCGCCTCCGCGCAGGAATTGCTCACCGCCTTCATCGGCCTCGAGCTAAGCTCCATTTCAAGCTACATCCTCGCCGGATACCGCCGCGACTCGCTGAAGTCCAGCGAATCCTCGATGAAGTACTTCCTGCTCGGGTCTTTCGCCACGGCGTTTTTTCTGTACGGGATCGCCCTCGTCTACGGCGTGACTGGCACGACCAATCTTCTGAAAATGGATTCTGCCGATCCCTCGAGCAACTTGATGAAGCTCGGGCTGGCGCTGATTCTCATCGGCCTCGGCTTCAAAGTCGCCGCCGCTCCCTTTCAGATTTGGACGCCGGACGTTTACGAAGGCGCTCCTACGCCCGTCACTGCGCTTTTTTCCGCGGGTCCAAAAGCCGCGGCGTTCGCGCTGCTCCTGCGCATTTTTGCCGACGTTCACGCGGCCACACAATTCTGGTTCTACGCATTCTGGATTCTTGCGGCGCTCACGATGTTCGCGGGGAATCTGGGGGCGCTGCTGCAGACCAACGTCAAGCGGCTGCTCGCCTACAGCTCGATCGCGCACGCGGGGTACATTCTGGTGGCGTTCGCCGCGGTCACGAATCTCTCGAGGGACACGGAAATCGGCGCCGCCCCGGCTTACGCGGCGATTCTCTTCTATCTGTTGACGTATGCTCTCGTGAAAGTCGGCGCGTTCATCATCGTTTCTCAATTCGGCGGCGCCGGCGAGAAGCATCTGCAGCTCGACGACTACGCGGGCCTCGGCGAACGCCAGCCCTGGGTGGCTGCCGTGTTTTCGCTCTTTTTGCTTTCGCTCCTCGGCCTGCCCGTCACCGCGGGATTCCTGGGCAAGTTTTATATTTTCAAAGCCGCGGTCGATTCGCATCTGATCTGGCTGGCCGTGCTCATGGCCATCAACAGCATCATCGGCGCTTATTATTACGTTCGCATCATCGTCGTGATGTACATGCGCGAACCCAGCGCGGAAATCGCCGCGACAATCCCCGCCCGTTTTCCTCTGTCGGTCAACGTTGTTCTGGCAATCACGGCGTTCAGCGCCGTGTACTTCGGTCTCTTTCCCAGCAAAATTTTGAACTACCTGCTTCAGCCCAATCTGCTGAATCGTTAACGATTGGCCTCCCGGGAACGTGGGGCGTCTTTCCGCGAGCTTACCCCCGCCCAACCCATTCACTCTCAAAACAAAACGGCCCGGAAGCGCATGGCTCCGGGCCGTTTCAAACTGCTTTGGCCAAAACTTATACTTTCCAAGCGATCATCGCGAAGGTGAACAGCACCAAAGTCTCGACGAACACCAGCCCGAGAATCATCGCTCCGCGAATCACGCCCGCCGCCGCCGGATTGCGCGCGATGCCCTCGCAGGCCGCCGCTCCGACTCTTCCCTGCCCCATGCCGCATCCAAACGCCGCAATGCCCATCCCGAAGGCCGCGGCGATGGCTAGCAGACCCCTGCCGCTACCTCCCATCGCCGGTTCCGTGCCCTGCGCAAATGCCGCCGGAGCCAGAACCAGCACTGTCGCTACCATCGTTAACAGATACTTCAGTTTCATCATCACTTCCTCCTTAGAAATGCCGCCAGGAGGTGGTTCCCGGACACCGTGCAGCCGGGCTCACACTGAAACGGCCGAAAACTCGATGCCATCCCGCCTGATTCTGGGCGGGAAAAATCCGCGAAATTAGTGTTCCTCCGCCGTGGCCATCCCCAGGTAGACCGACGGCAGAATCGTAAAGACATACGCCTGTATGAACGAAACAAAGGCGTGCAGCCCCAGAAAGAGAATCGGAATCGTCGCTGGAAGAATGCCTAGAGCAATGCCGAGCCCGTGATATTTTTCCCATCCCCAAAAAGCCGCCTGCGCAAAGAGCATGAGGAAAAGCTCATAGAGCAAATCGCTGGCAAAGATATTGGCCCAGAGACGCACGGTCAGCGAGAGCAGGCGGGCGCAAGTGCTGATGATCTCGACGGGAAAAATTAATATCCAGAGGCCCCAATGCACGCCCCCAGTGAACAGCTTCAAATAGCCGAAAAGTCCGTGCTTGCGAATTCCTTTGTAATTGAAGTAGAGGAAAACCAGGACCGCACATGCGAGGGGCACACTCTTGTCCGAAGTCGGCGGATTGAGCACCGTTGGAATGACGCCGAAGAGGTTGCCGATCAGCACGAAAATGGCGATCGAGCCGACCAGGTAGAGATACTGGTCCGCGTCGTGGCCGGCATTCTCGCGCACGATGTCGCGAATCCCGAATCCCTGCGAATTCGTAATGAGCAGTTCCGCCAATTGCTGCGTGGCTCCCGGTTTCTCGACGGATAGCCGGGTCCGCAGCCACAGCGCCAGCAGCGTGCCAATGAGCAGCGCCACCACGCTCATCACCACCTGCTCCGGAATGGGCGTCTCCGGATGGCTCGGCGTGATGTGCAGCGCGGTCAGCAGCATCATCGCCGCGTGCCCCAGGTACAGATTCACTATCTTCGTCAGCCAGCTTATCGTGTATTCCATTCTCTATCCCAGAGGATGCAAAATTTCGTACAGGCTTGCTGCCAGCGTCGCCGCTCCCAGGGCGCACAACCCCGCGAGCATGCTTACAAGGGGAACTTTCAGATATTCAAAAATAACATACACGCAGAGGGCTATCAAGACGTAGCGGAAGATCATGCGGAACCAGGTACCCAGGGGAACACGGGGCTTTGCCGCGCCCTCTTGCGCCACGGCGGCCGCCACCAGCGCGTCCATTCCGCGCTTCAGCCACCGGAAATTCAGCCAGGCAAGCACCGCGCCGATGGCCAGGCCCTCCGCCCAGGGCCACAGGTGCATGAATCCAGCGATGACCGCAGCTGCGCCGCCAAGCACTAGCGTCAGCCACGCGATTCGCGCCTCTGTGCGCATGTAAGCGGCTGGCTCCGCGGCCCCGCTCTGCTCGCGGTGCTTCGAGTTTGCGCCGGCGGATGCGGAGCGCTCAGCCTTTTCCATCGCCGTTCGCAGAAAGCCGCCGCAGGACGTCGCGCAGCCCGGCATAAAATCCCAGGCCGCCAAGAATCAAGGTGAAGAGCACCTTGGTATGCAGCCAACGGTCGAGAAAGTAGCCCAGCAAGCCGCCGATGGCAATGGCGCCGAAGAGCACAAACGGCAACTCCATCGCCAGCCCAAACTGCGTGCTGAAGTCCTTCGCTTTAGAAACCGGCGGAGGCGGCGACTCCGTTTTGTTCGGTCTATTGTCCAAAGGCATAGCGTGCGATGCGCAGGAACGGTTCAGGATACAGCCCCGCGGCGAGCGACACAAACACCGCTGCGGTCAACGCCACCGTTTGGCCGCTGCTCAGGATCACCGCGGATGTGTTGACCGGCAATGCGTCCGCGGCCGGCTTTTTCCAGGCATGCAACGCGACGCGCCCGTAGTAAAACACACCCGCGATCGCATTGACGATGGCAAACACCGCAAGCTCGGGATGCTGCGCCGAGAACACCGCTTTGACCAGGTAATACTTCGCGACAAAGCCCGCCGTCGGCGGGACTCCTGCGAGCGATAGCATGAAAACGAGCAGCAGCACGGCGGCTGCGGGGCTTCGGCGGAACAAACCGTCCAGATCGGCCAGCCTGGAAACAGGCGTTCCGTGTTGCTCCAGCAAAATCAAAATTCCCCACGCACCCGCGGTCATAAAAACATAAACGCCCAGGTAATACATCATGCCGGTGAATCCAAAATCGTTTCCCGCCACCAAGCCGAGCAGAACGAAACCAGTGTGGGCCACGGCTCCGTAGGCGAGCAGCCTCTTTACGTTTGTCTGCCGCAGCGCCGCGATGTTTCCCCAAAGCAGCGATACGATGGCCGCGCCTCCCCAAACGTGGATCCATTTCTCGTGAGCAAACAGAAACAATAGCGAAAACAGTCTCAGCAATAAGCCAAAGGCCGCGGCCTTCGCGGCCGTGCTCACGAACGCCGCAACCGGAGTGGGCGCCGCTTCGCAGATGCCTGGCGCGAACCAATGCAGCGGCGCAACATCCATTAAGAAAAATAGGCCAATGGCAATCAAGACGAGCGCCGCCGCGCCAGGCCAGGCCGTTAACCCGCCAAACGGCACGCCCTTGTCCAGCCGCACCTCGAGGACCGCTCCCATCCGACCGAGGTTCGTCGTGTGGAATGCAGCGTACAGCAGTAAAAAACCAACGCCCAACGCCCCCGAACTGCACGCCCAGAGACGCGCGTATTTTCTCCCCGTCGCCGCCGCAAGTTGCCCGCTTCCAGAAAACTGCATGAGCCAATAGCAACTCAGTCCCGTAGTTTCCAACCCCAAAAGAACGGCGATCAGATCCACGCCGGAAACGATCAACATCATGCCCACACACGCGATCAAAAGCAGCGCGTAGTACGCCCCGGTCCGTTCCGTGTCCGTCTCGGGATAGCGCGCCGTGAACAAAATCACTAGCGCCGTGGCCGCAAGAAGAAGCGCAGCGAAAAAAAGAAAGAAGGGATCGGCCAGCACGCTCTGGTGAACGCCCAAAAGTCCGGGCGCCTCGGGATTCGTCTCCCGCAGCGCTTCCAGCTTTCCGTATTGCACATACAGCGTGAAGCCGCTGAAGGCCGTCCCGCCAAGCGCAAGCAGCGCGTTCCAGTGTTTTTCGTTGGCGGCAAGCCAGCGGTCGATGACCAGAATCCCGCAGGCAAAAAGGAGCAGCTCCATTTCCGGGAGGATGACCGCTCCGTCTCCGCTGAGAAACTCGCGCACGGCGTTTAGAAGGGTGTGGATCATCGGGAAGAATTGTATTTGCTGAAACGCCAAGCAGACGGACGTGGCGTATGTGGCGCTATTTTTCGAACAGCAGTTCTCCGGCCCGGTGTGTTGCCTTCACCACGGCTTTGATCAGCGTGACGCGCAGCTTGCCTTCTTCCAGCTCCATGATTCCGTCGATGGTGCAGCCCGCCGGCGTCGTCACCGAATCTTTCAGCAGCGCCGGATGATCGCCCGTCTCAAGCACCACGCTCGCCGCGCCTTTCATGGTCTGCGCCGCAAGCAGCGTCGAAATATCCCGCGGCAAACCCACTTTCACGCCGGCCTCAGCCAGCGATTCCAGAATGATGTAAGCAAACGCCGGGCCGCTCGCCGAAAGACCCGTCACCGCGTCCATGTTTTTTTCATCTACCACAACGGTGCGTCCGACGGCGTCAAACATCGCCCGGGCCATCTCCAAATGCTCCTCGCTGGCGTGTGCGCCTCGGCAAATCCCCGTCATCCCGCAACCAACCACGGAGCAGGTGTTGGGCATAGCGCGAACAACCGGCACCTCTCCGCCCGTATGCTGTTCGATGTAGTTCGTCGGAACGGAAGCCGCCACGGAAATCACCAGCGTCTTGTCCGTCAACTCCGCCGCAATTTCCTCTAACACACTTCCTACCACTTGCGGCTTCACGCCGAGCAACACGATGTCCGCGCCGTGCACCGCTTTGCGATTGTCCGTGGTGGCCGCGACTCCCAGCTCTTTCGAAAGCGCGGCCGCCTTTTCGCTGTGCTTCACCGTCGCCGTCACGCGCTTCGGCGAAAACAGTCCCTGCTTCAGGTATGCCCGCAGCAGAATGCCGCCGAGCTTCCCCGCCCCCAAAACCGCCAATTTTTTGTCCGTTAGCTTGTGCGCCATGGTCCAATCATTGTTGACGCGAACTCTCGCCGGGTCAACCCATGTTTCGCCTCGCTTCAAGCGTGCGCGGGTTATCGCCGAAACACAGGCTCTCACGGCTTTGCCGCTAAGAGTCTTAGGAGTGCCAAAATAGGATGTATTGCAATGCCCTCTCCATCCAATCAGGTCGCATCCGCCGTGCCCGTCGCTCCGTCCGGAATTCTGGGAGCGATTTACGGCGTCGTCTCCTTCCTTCTCGAAGAAGGCATCAACGCGTGGGTGCATCTCACGGGCCGGCGCATGCGAAACGGCCACGAACCTTGGCTGAATGCTCCTCTCGGTGAACGAGGCCGCATTGGCAGCGCGATTTACGATCGGATCGCCCAAGCTGAAAATCTCCAGACCCGCACTCCTCCCCACGCGGGCCTTATCCCCGACTTCGATGTGCTCCGCGGCCCAACCTTCGACCCAACCGTCATTCGCCCCGAGATTCGCCATTTCTACGAGCACGCCGCACAGTATCATCTCGATGTTTGGAGCGAGGTCTCGCTCGTCGGCCGCTTTTTTCTTTGGCTCCTCGTCGAATTCATCAGCCGCCGCATGGACCAGCTCAATTTCCCCATCTCCTCCCTCGAAGTCGCCAAAGGCATGAGCAGCCAGGTCGTTCAGCTTTTCGATCCGCAGACGGATGAAATCAAGTACACCGGCTGGCTCCGCGGCATGAAATCCTCCGGCCGCGTCATCTATGCCGGCCTCTACTCGACAACGCGCATCCCCGGGGAAGAAAATCCCTGCGTTAAGGTCACGTTCCCCTGCCGCGGCACGGCAAACGTTTATCTTCGGCCAGTTCAGCACGCCGACGGCTCGTTCGGCCTCGATTCTTCCGGCTCCGCTTTTGGTCGCTCCGGTTTTTATCGCATTGTCGCATCTGGCGCCGACCACCGCCGCATTCGCTACGTCAAGACGCTTCACGAACTCTTCCACGTCTATGTCGACGGCGAAGGCGTCCTCCGAACAGACCACAAAATCTCTTTCCTTGGCCTCACGATCTTGCGGCTTCACTACAAAATGTCGCCGCTTCGGCCAAACACCTCGGGCCACCCGGAAACGGAGGCTCTTGCCTCTCTTTCTTCCTGACTTCCTAAGCTTTTATCTGTTTGGATTATTCCGCGATTAGGACAAGAACGTTTAATCGTGGCGCGCGCCATGCAGTACGTGCACCGCATGAGGCAGGAGATGCGCCACGGTATCCAGAGACTCCGACGCGCCTTTTGGACTTCCCGGAAGATTGATGATCAGCGTTTTCGAACGAACGGCGGCCACGCCTCTCGAAAGTATCGCCGTCGGCGTTTGTTCGGCGCCTTTTCGCCGCATCTCTTCCGCGATTCCGGGAATCATCCTGTCCGCGACCGCCTCTGTTGATTCCGGCGTATTGTCCCGCGGCCCGATCCCTGTCCCGCCCGTCGTCAGAATTAAGTCCAGACGCCCCGAATCGGCCAGTTCGCGCAACTGCTCCCGAATATTCGCCGGATCATCGGAAACGCGCAGCACCGAAGTTACTTCCCAGCCCAATCCCCGGCACACCGCGACCACGGCGGGGCCCGACACGTCTTCTCGTTCCCCTCTCGCAACTGTATCGCTTATGGTGAGCACTGCGACGCGCATCAGGCGGGCTACTTCGTTTCCACAGTATCGCGGTTGGCTTCGTCCATCAACCGCATCGCTTCCATCAGCAGGCCCGTTGTATTCCGCGTCGTCGTTGTGCGCGTTGAAGCGTTTGCGGCGTTGAAATCAATCTCGAATTCTCCCGCCGTCCAAAGCACCACGCGATAGACCGCGTCATCGCCCTCCACTTTCCCGCTTTTCGCGTCGCGGCATTGCCCGTTCGCGAAATAAAGTTCGCCCTGTTCGCCGTTGTGGTTCACGACCAGCCGGCAGGACTTTTGCCCCATTTCGAGCGACTGCATCAGGTCGATCATGCTCATCTCTTCCAGCCGCCCTTGAATCACGCCAGGCCGCGACGCGCGCTTCTGCAATTTCTCCAGGTGCAGCCGGTCCACCACTTTTTTCGCGATGCGCACCAAATCCTTCACGAGAAATGGTTTGGTGACAAAATCTTCGACGCCATCCACCAGCGGCCGCAGCCGCTCCTCGATATCCGCCCGGCTTGCCATGAAGAGAAACGGAATGTGCCGCGTCGCCTCGCGCCCGCGCAACTTCTCGAAAAGCTGCCGCCCATCGAGGCCCGGCAACTTGTAATCGCAAAGAATCACATCAGGAGGGGTATCGATCACCTTCAGAAGCGCGTCAGCGCCATCCTCAGCCGTCTCAATTTCGCAAAATGGCTCCATGCCCTTGACGATCAAGTCCCTCACCAGCGGATTGTCGTCCGCCACCAGCATCTTGACCGTTTTCCCGCTGGCAGCGCTCATCGAGACCTGCTTCGTGTGTTCTTTTTCTCGCTGCCAAGGCCGTCCGCTGCACGAAAAAAGTCTCCGCTCTTCCCGCCGGTCTTTTTGACGAGAACAATCCCGCTGATTTCCATCCCTTTATCGAGAGCTTTGCACATGTCGTAGACCGTGAGGGCCGCGGCAGCCACGGCGACCAACGCTTCCATTTCCACGCCAGTTTGGGCGGTGGCCGTTACTTCGGAGCGAACTTCCACGCCATTTTGGCACAGCCGCGCAGTCACATCAATGTGCGTCAGCGGCAGGGGATGACAAAGAGGTATCCACTCGGCGGTCCTCTTCGCCGCCGCAATCCCCGCAATCCGGGCCACTTCGAGAGGGTTTCCCTTGGGATTCCTCAATTGCTTCACCGCCCTCACCACCAGCGGCTTCATCTTCACAAATCCCTGCGCCACCGCCGTCCGTGTCGTCGCCGTCTTCTCCGACACGTCAACCATCCTAACTTCGCCCTTGCTTCCGTAATGTGACAGCTTCCTCATTCGCAGCTCTACCCTCTTCATCCTTTACTTCCTTTACCTCATCTGCTTCCTCTGCCTCATCACTTAAAGCAAGTCTCGCCGCAATAGCACCGACACTCTTGCGCCAGCGCTGATTTTCTCCGCTTCCGCCGGCACGACTACGTAACAATTTGCCCGCGACAGCGCCGCCACATCTCCTGAGCCCTGCCACTTCAATGCGGTAACCTCCAAATTCGCACCTTCCCCTTCCCAGCGCGCCGGCAAAAAATGCGTCACTCCCGGCTTTTCGTCCAAGGCCTCGCCCAGGCGCGCTTCGACAAGCACCAACGTCCGCGCCTCCGCCCCGCTCAGCAAATCCACCGCTGGCGTCACAAACAATTCGAACGTCACCATCGTCGACACTGGATTTCCCGGCAATCCGAACACAAACGTCTCCTCGCACTTCCCGAACACCGCCGGCTTGCCCGGCCGAATCGCCACCGCATCGAAATAAAATTCCGCTTTCATGCCGCGCAGCACTTTCTCCACCAAATCGTACTTCCCCATCGACACGCCGCCCGACAAAATCAGCAAGTCTTCCTGCAAGCCCCGCCGAATTTTCGATTGCAAATCATCCTCACGGTCCATCGCGTTGCCAAGCAGCACAGGCCTTCCGCCCGCCAGCCTCACTTGCGCCGCAAGCGATATGCTGTTGCTGTTTCGAATCTGAAATCGTCCCGGAATGCTGTCCACCGGCACGATCTCATCGCCCGTCGAAAGAATCGCCACGCGAGGTTTCTGCGCGCATTTCAGTTCCGCCGCGCCCACCTGCGCCGCCAGCGCTAGCTCCGCGTATCCCAGCCGCATTCCCGGCGTCAGCAGCGTCTGTCCCGCGCGCGCCTCGCTCCCTCGCGGCACAAAATTTTGTCCTGTCACCGCGTCTCGTTCGAATCGCACTTCGTCGCCATCGCGTTTCGTATGCTCGATCATCACCACCGCGTCCGCGCCGGAAGGCACCGCCGCTCCCGTCATGATCTGAACGCAAGTCTCCGCCCACAATTCCTTCGTAACGCGGTCCCCGGCCTTGATTTCTCCCGTGCACTTCAGCGTCGCTCCCGCCTTGGCGTCCGCCGCGAACACGGCGTACCCGTCGCGCGTCGCGCGATTAAACGGCGGATACTCCCGGTCGGTCTTCACCTCTTGCGCCAGCACATACCCCAGCGCCTCGCCCACGCGCACCTGTTCCGTAGCGCGCGGACCCTTCTTCTCTCCCAATTTTTCGATAACTTTCTGGCGTGCTTGCTCGTAAGTGAGCATCGGTAGCTATTTCTCGAAGATTTCGATTCGTCTTTGAAGTTTTTTCTTACTCTTCTCTGTGTCCTCTGTGTCTCCGCGTCCTCTGTGTTAAATCTTTTTCTTGTTTTTTCGCTACAACCACCGCGCCAGCAACGTCCCCGCCGGCACGATCGTCGCATCCCGCTCCGGCCCCGTGGAAATCATCCCAATCTCCACCTGCAAAAAATCCGCGATAAATCGCAAATACTCCATCGCCGCCTTCGGCAATTTCGCCCCGTCTTTCACTCCATACGTCGATTCGCACCATCCCGGCAAAGTCTTATATTCCGGCGTCACTTGCTCGTACTCTTCCGCCAGCGCAGGCATCTCTTTCAGCGTTTGCCCCTTGTACTTATATCCCACGCACACCTGAATCTCGCGTTGCGTATCAAAAACGTCCAGCTTCGTCACCACCAGCGAATCAATTCCGTTGATCATTTTCGCGTAGCGCAGCACCATCAAGTCCAGCCAGCCGCATCGCCTCGCGCGGCCCGTCACCGCTCCAAATTCTTTGCCTCTCTCGCGCACTTCTTTCGCCTCAAGCTCCGGCATCTCCGTCGGGAAAGGTCCGCTGCCCACGCGTGTCGTATACGCCTTCGAAATCCCCAGCACATTCTTAATCTTCGTCGGCGGCACTCCCACGCCCGTCGTCGCTCCACCGGAAATGGCGCTCGACAACGTCACATACGGATACGTCCCGTGATCGATGTCCAGCATCGTCCCCTGCGCGCCTTCGAACAGCACCGATTTGCC
Source organism: uncultured Acidobacteriota bacterium (assembly GCA_963715795.1). Classification (GTDB taxonomy): domain Bacteria; phylum Acidobacteriota; class Terriglobia; order Acidiferrales; family UBA7541; genus Acidiferrum. Next base: position 1,968,932 of record OY970275.1, read on the forward strand.
TTCGTCCAGCGCGCGATTCACGAGTTCCGCCGTGTCGCAAATATAGCCGCGAATCTTTTCGCCCAGTTTCAGCGTCTCTTCCACCTCGCCCGAAAAGTCGATATCCGCGCCATACGCGCCCTTCGCCAGCCGGTTTTTCTCGGCCACCACGTGCGCCGCTTTCTTGCGAAACAGCTCCGGCTCCAGCAAATCGCACATCCGCAAACCGCGCCGGGCCATCTTGTCTTCGTAGGCCGGCCCGATTCCGCGCGAAGTCGTCCCGATCTTGTCCGCGCCGCGCGCGCCTTCGGCCGCTTTGTCCAGCTCTCTGTGATATGGAAAAATCAGGTGCGCGCGATTGCTTATGTGTAACCGCCCCTTCACGTCAATCCCCGCCTTCGCCAGCGTCTCGATCTCCGCCACCAGCGCCGCCGGATCCACCACGACTCCTGTTCCGATCACTGCCTGCTGTTCCGGCCGCAAAATCCCGCAGGGAATCAACTGCAGCACATACCGCTTGTCTCCGATGATGACCGTGTGCCCGGCGTTGTGCCCGCCCGCCACGCGCGCAATGTAATCAAACGACCCCGCAAGGTAGTCCACCACCTTGCCCTTGCCTTCATCGCCCCACTGCGCGCCCACCACCACCACCGATTTCATTCAGGTCCTCTCTCCAAGCAGAACAGGCACTCTTGCCTGTTCTCTGTTCTCTGTTCTCTGTTCTCTGTTCTCTGTTCTCTGTTCTCTTGCTCGTTCTCTTTTTTCTCGCGCGCCCACACTTCCTCGCCCGAACAATCACTTCCCCTAAACTGCGTTGGAAAACAACAAGAAACGGCAGGTTCTTATCGTAAGCTCGCCCAGCCCCATACGCAAGCTACTCATCCCACGCTATTTGGACCTCTGCCTCAACCGATGGCGATACATGATCTCCTGCTCGAGCGATTCGGATAGGAAGAAACCGCTCGTTTTCAGGTTCGCAATAGTTTTGGGGAAATCACTGAGGAAACCCAACGCATCGCCGATCTCCAACACGCCGATGGTCCCTGAGATAAAGAGATTTCGGTCACGCGCGACGGACCTCCCGACTCGATCGTCTATCAGCAGGACATCTGCCCTCAAGAATTCCGCGAGCAGAATGGCCTCTTGTTCGCCCCGATCCAGAACCAGTGGGAAAGGGCTTCCAAGGCCCCGCAGTGCATCTCGAATCTGGTACCAAGCAGGAGGCGCCGCCAAGAACTCCCTTACCTTTATAGGTGTTCTGGCATGAGTGAGTTCCTCATGCACCGCTCGCGGTACAAAAATTTGGCCGTAGACCTTCGGAAGAAGTTGTTCTTGCTCTATTGCAATGAGATACCGCAGCAGAGTGGTATTGGAAACTGCGGGCATTTACATGACTTGCTAGGCATTTCGACAACGGTAAGCTGCTTCGTTTATAGCCATCTCGCGATCCAAATCTTCTACAGTGAGGTCCGCCAGAGGCACTTGATTGCGCCCCAAGAAGTCCTCCGCCTCGATGCGCGTCAATCCCAACATCTGAGATATTTCATAAAGCCCAATAATTTGCTTCCGAAAGCCATCGATGGCCAGCACTTCCAGCGCTCGCCGTGATAGATCGCCACTTTCGGGGGCAAGCTGCCTGGCAACATCATCAGGAATGTGAAGCGTCACTTCCATACACCCAGTCTAACACGCCAGCACTTCCCCCTTCACGCCCCTATTCTCCCAATTCCGTGTACCGAAAGCACTCCACCACATGATCGTTCACCATCCCCGTCGCCTGCATAAACGCATAGCAAATCGTCGAGCCCACGAACCGAAACCCGCGCTTTTGTAGATCCTTGCTCATGGCATCCGATTCCGCCGTCTTCGCCGGCAAACGATTGTGCGTCTTCCAGGCGTTCTGTTTCGGGTGCCCACCCACAAATCCCCAAATGTATTTATCAAACGTCCCAAACTCTTCCCGCACCTTCAAAAACGCCTGCGCATTTGAAATCGTCGCCGCGATTTTCAATTTGTTCCGAATTATCCCCGCATCCTTCAACAGTTGGCGCACCTTCTTCTTGTCATACCGCGCGATTTTCTCCGCAGCAAACCCGTCGAACACTTCCCGGTACCGCGCCCGCTTCTTCAAAATCGTGTCCCAGCTCAATCCCGCCTGTGCCCCCTCCAGGATCACAAACTCAAACAGCGTGCGGTCCTCATGCACGGGCACGCCCCATTCCTCATCGTGATACGCGATGCTGAGTTCGTTCGTCGCCCAGCGGCATCGCACTCTAATTTCCGTCATCCTTAGCGCCTCTTCCTAGCCGATTCCGGACATTGCGTTCCCGGAGTCGCAAAGTCTTGCTCTCGAGCAAAATGCTTCGCGGAACATCCTCGTGCTCGACCTGCTTCGCAAATCAGTTTTCGGCCAATTTGTCTCTTGAACCGGTTCCCGGGACGATATATTATCTTGCTAGGGAAAATTGCAAGAAGCGGCAGATCGTCTGCCGCTTTTTTTCGTTTGAAGCCGGTCCCCCAACTTATAGGATTCGCCCGCGTCAAGTTTGGGCGACGAGTTTCTGACGGCCCCTGCTTGCACGCAGAATTTTCCGCGCCAGCAAACCCTTTAGATGCAAGACTTACAAACTCGCCTGTAGATATTGAATCTAAACGACTTACCTTCGATTTAAGTCCTTTAGATGCAACACTTACAAAAAAACTAGGGGGGGGTGTAGCCTTCGAGTGGCCAATCCACTGCTAACCAGCCAAGCGTCGCACGGAGGCCCCAGCTAGGGCCGGCGCGCTACATACGTGCTGATCCCATAGCTCTTTTTCAGAATTTGCCCGGCCTCTATCACCGGCCATAGCATGCGATCGATCACCGATAAGGGAGAGTACGCCGCATACTTCAACGCGCTTCCCAATCCCCTTGGCAGCTGCCGCTCGCGGCGGAACTCCTTGCTGGTCAGCGGCACGTCTCGAAAGGCGTATTCGCGCCCAAGCAAGCGCGTGCGCACCATATACGTCAGCCAGTTATTCGGCGCCATTTTATAAATATCGCGCCCGTTGCGCTCCTTCGCCCGCACGAAACCGGTCGCTCCCAGATAGCGACCCACAGTTTCTCGCGTGAAAAAATACAAGTGCCGCGGCACGTCCTCGCAGAAAAGATGGCGAGAAGCAGCGCTCTGGAAATTCGTCACCAGAAAAACGAATAGACCGCCCGGCTTGAGAACGCGCGCGGCCTTCTCGAAATACGCCATCGGATTGTGCACATGTTCGAGAACCGCCCAGGCCGTCACGGCATCATACGTCGGCTCGTTTACGGGGATATCTTGAAACTCGTTTGTATAGACGCGAAAATCCTTGATCTGCTGCGCGGCTGTGGACACTTCTACGCCTTCCACGTCCCAGCCTCTCGCGATCATGAACCGAGGAAAATCTCCGGTCGCACAGCCCACGTCCAAGAGTTTCCTCGGTCGCCCAGGGGTCTCCAAATCTTGCAGATATTCCGCTTCCGCCGCGAACCGCCGCCGCAGATAACGTTCATTGCTTTTTGTGGGAGGTTTCTCGAAGTATGGCGCGGGATAGTATTTCTGTATTTCCGAAATCGTAGGCCTGGGATTCACGAAGCCCAGCCCGCATTCGCTGCATTCCACAATGTTGTAGAATTCGCCGGAAGGAAAGAGACGGTCGGGCATGCAGTAAACTGCCGTACTCCGCGTTGAACCACAGAGATTGCATGTGACTGTTTCCAAATGAGCCCCTGCCTGGCTATTTTCCCGCAGGCTTCTGCCCCAAGGTCGCGGGCGCCCGAACATCTGCAAGGTAGAATATTTTCTTTGAAGCTTTATCCATTCAGGATTCCGCTCCAAGCTGGTCGGTCAAGCGCGGGTTTCTGGTTTGCATGGCGAACCAGACGGGGGCGAAACTCAGACGCAATCGCTACTTTAGAATGGAATGAATAATGATTGTGTTGCCCCCTAAGAGCACAGGGTCCGAAGCCAATTCCTCCGTCCAGCGGTCCGCGCGACGCTTCCTGGGCGTCAGCTTGGCAAGCAGTCGAATAAACGCTACAAGCGGCCAATAGAGCCACTGATTTCCTTTTTTTCGGTCGCGGTAAACGCCCTGAATCTGAAAGCCGTTTTTCTCGAGGTAATAGCGCAGTTCGTTGTAGCCGATAGGGTTCGCGTGGACCGCAATCTCATCCCACCCGGCACAGTCGTAATGGATTTTCGCTTTGGACTGCTCTGAAAGAGGCTTGAAATGCGAGGTGTATCCAAAGAGCAGCCACTTCAGCCGCTCCTCGACATTCATGATATTCGGCACGCTGATAATCAAATGCCCGCCAGGCTTCAGCAACCGCCGGTATTCGCGGAATGCTTGCGGCGGAGAATCGATGTGCTCCAATCCGTCAAGCGAAGTAATGTAATCAAATGAGCCGGACGTGTACGGAAGCGTACCCGCAAGGTCACCGCGCTTGATCTCTACTCCATCCAACCGGAACAGTTCCGAATACAAGTCGCAGCACCGCACATCGAATCCTTGCGCCAGCAAATCCTGCGCCAGCGCGCCTTCGCCCGCCGGACAGTCCAGAATCACCCCTCGCGGAAGCGGCCTCAGTACTTTGAGGACCGTTTCGTGCAAACCCGGCCGGGACATGGCCATTGGACCGCGGTCTCCGGCGAGCAGGGGCGGATGATCCTCTGGTTTTATTTTCCTGGTAGCGGTTGCTGCTGTTTCTGCCGTGGCCAATCTACGCTCCTGAAATTGCATCCCCACGCAAAAAGCAGGGGGCATGTCGCACTTAACTGTACGACATGCCCCGCTAATCTTCCTATCTTTTTGCTGGCAATTTTGCGCGGCGAATTACGCGGCTACATGCCGGTCGATTGCCTTGGTAATCTGATCCTTGGGCACCGCGCCGACAATCTGCTCGACCACTTGCCCGTTCTTAAAAACCAGCAGCGTCGGAATTCCGCGAATGTTGTAGCGCCCCGCCGAGTTCATTGCTTCGTCTACGTTGAGCTTCATTACCTTCAGTTTTCCGGCGTAATCGTGCGCGATCTCCGCCACCGTCGGCGCCAGCATGTGGCACGGCCTGCACCACTCCGCCCAAAAATCCACCATCACGGGCTGCGAGCTGCTTGCCGTCAGCACTTCCGCTTCAAAGTTTCCGTCCGTCACTGCCTGGATATTTTCAGCCATGTTGTTTGTCCTCAACAGCTTGCCGCTAGGCCGCTGTTCTTCTCTCCTTCGTCAGCTCAATTAGATGTTGCCACACTCGTTTGGTTTCGTGCGCCTTGCCCCGCTCCCCGAAGGGTTAGCGCCGCTTCATACACCTTTGCATACTGCGCCGCCGACCCTTTCCAGGAAAAATCCTTGGCCATCCCGTTCAATTGGATTCGCCGCCAAATGCGTTCATCGGTGCAATGATGCAAAGCCTGGCGAATCGCGTACATCATGGCGCTGCCGGAATACTCGGCAAACTTGAATCCCGTTCCCGTGCCGTGCTCCAGATCGAACGGTTCGACGGTATCGTCCAGTCCGCCCGTCGCTCTGACTATCGGCACCGTACCATACTTCAGGCTGTAAATCTGATTCAACCCGCACGGCTCGTAACGCGAAGGCATCAAGAACATGTCCGCGCCCGCTTCGATTTTATGCGCAATTTCGTTGTCATAGGCGATTTTCACGCCGGCTCGGCCGGGGAAGGTATTCGCCAGCGCCAAAAACAATTCTTCATACCTGCGCTCGCCGGAACCCAGCACCACCAGCGAGAGATCTTCTTTCATCAGTTCGAGCGCCTTCTCGGCAATCAAATCGAATCCCTTTTGATCCGCAAATCGCGACACGATGCCGATCACCGGGCGGGACGCGTATTCCGGCGCGATGCCAAACAATTCCAGCAGCGCTTGTTTGCATACCTGTTTTCCGCTCATGTCTTTGGCGGAATACTTCATGGGGATGAGCTTGTCTTTTTCCGGGCTCCAAACCGAGTAATCGACACCATTCAAAATGCCGAACAAACGATCCGCGCGGTTCCGCGCCACGCCATCCAGCCCATAACCATACTCGGGCGTCTGAATTTCTTCCGCGTATTTCTTGCTGACGGTGGTCAGAAAATCCGAATAAATCAGCCCGCCCTTCAAGAAATTTACGCTGCCGAAAAATTCCATGCCGGCGGGATGATAGACGGCCAGCGGAATTCCCGCGCGATCGAGCACTTCCCTCGGGAAAATCCCCTGATAGCCCATGTTATGAATCGTGAAGACCACGGGAAGGTCTTTCACCGCCGGGTCGTCGCCATAAGAGGTACGCAGTAGAACGGGCACCAACGCCGTTTGCCAGTCATGACAATGAATTACGTCCGCGGGCCAAACGTGCTTCACGATTTCGATCGCCGCGCGGCAGAATTCGCTGTAGCGCTCCGCGTTGTCTGGATAATCTCCCGCGCTGTCGCCATACACACCGTCGCGATCGAAATACGCCGGGTCATCCACAAAGAAATAGCGCACACCCGAAACTAACGAGCCATCGACGATGGCGGGAAATTTCAGGCGATTCGCGAGCGGAATCGTCAAGCTCGGCAGGACCACCGCGGCAGCGGGCTTCGTGCCGCGGTAACGCGGCAATACGACCGCGACTTCATAGCCCTGCGCGGCCAGCGCCTTCGGCAACGCCTCGACCACGTCCGCGAGGCCACCGGTCTTCGAGAACGGCAGCCCTTCCGATGCTACAAAAAGAATTCTCATTTGCTTCTCTTTACTCGCTTTGCCGGACGCCGTTCGCGTCCTTCGCTTTCTCGGCGCATTCACTGGATTGATTGCATCGCGCGAAGCCATTTTACGCTACTGGAGCACGTTCCTATCGTCAAGAAAGAACGATCGGCCAGAAAAAGCCGGCGCGCGCTCTTCCTGTTACACTTTCCGCGCATGGCTCGTCAACTACTTGGCCAACATTTTCTCGCGGATGCCGATTGGCGCGAACAAATCGCACGCGCTGCCGGTATTTCACCGCATTCAACCCTGCGGCAAACAACTCCGCTAAACGAATCCGATTGCTGGATTGAAGTCGGTGCGGGCCATGGCGAGATGACCGAGCACCTCGCCGCCACGGGCGCACCCGTTTACGCGATCGAAATCGATACTCTTCTGCTGTCGCGCTTGCAGCGCCTGGCCAAAAATTTCCCGAATCTCACGGTCGTCTCGGGAGATGTTTTGGAAACCGATCTCGGCGCGCTTGCCGCCGGCCGGCGCATCCGCATCTACGGCAATTTGCCCTATTACATCACCTCACCGATTCTTCATCACTTTTTTTCGATCGCGGACCAGATCGATGAGATTCACATCGTGATTCAAGAAGAAGTCGCGCTCCGACTCACCGCCGAATCGGGCACGAAACAGTACGGCTATCTCTCCGTGGCCGCGCAACTCTATACTCGTCCGGAATTCGTTTTGCGCATCCCGCGCGAGGCGTTCAGCCCTCCGCCCGAAGTAGGTTCCGCGCTCGTCACGCTCCGCCTGCCCGGCGAACGTGCGCATCTGGCGCTTCGCAACGAACAGGCTTTTTTGGATTTTGTGAAGCTGTGCTTTTCCCGCAAGCGCAAGACCCTGGTGAATAATTTGCGTGCGCTGGCGAAACCAGAGGCCGTTCGAGAAATCCTTTCCAATCACGGATTGCGCCCGGACGCGCGCGCCGAACAGCTTTCCGTCTCGCAGTTTGCCGCGCTTCAGGCTTCGCTGGCGGAAGCGTGCTAGCTTTTCTCTCCGTCCTTTTTTTGCGCGGCGATGAGCCGGTCCGGATAATCGCTCATGATGCCGTCCACTCCCGCGGCCATGAGAAGCCGGATATGCGCCGGATGATTGACCGTCCAGCACACAACTTGCAAATCTCTTTTGCGGGCTTGCTCGATCATCAGCGGCGTGACCAGATCGCCGCGCACGACGACTTGTCGCGCACCCACATCTACCGCCGCCTTCAGAGGGTCGGCGAGCTGCCCGTCGTAAAGCACGCCGGTCATCAAGGTCGGCTCAATCTTCCGGAGATTTGCCAAAATCGCGGGATCGAAGGAAATGACCACGGAGCGCGCCACCTCTCCCGACTCCCGCAGCGCGCCGATCAACGCATGCTCTCCGCCCCAGGAGCCGCTGGGTTTCAACTCCAGATAAAATACGACATCGTTTTTCTTCGAGAATTCCAGAATCTCCTCGAGAGTGGGGATTCGCTCTCCGGCAAATTCGCTTCCGAACCATGAACCCGCGTCCAGACGCCGCAGCGCCGCGAGAGTTTGATCGTGCACTTTGCCTTGCCCGTTCGTTGTGCGGTCCACGGAGTCGTCGTGAATCGCGACAAAGCGCGCGTCGCGAGAGAGCTGCAAATCCGTCTCGATGAAGGTGGCGCCCAGGGCTACCGCCTTCTTGAACGCTGCCAGCGTGTTTTCCGGGGCGTGCCCGGAGGCTCCGCGATGGCCGATGATCAACACGTGGATCCTCTCATCTAAATAGCTGCCCTGTTTCGGACGCCTGACGAAAACGCCTTCCGCGCTACTTCCATTCTACATGGGCATTCTACATGGCCATTCTACATGGGCAGAGCAAGGGCTTTTTTGTATCCTAGCACTCGTGCCTGCAAATTGGCATGCACCTAAACGCGGTGCAGATTGAATCTAAGCGATAGAGGCCGCCAAACCTCTTCCCAGGAGCACAACATGAAAAAACAACTTCGGGCCCTGCTTGCCGCGGCGCTAGTTGCGGCTCTGCTAGCTGCACCGCTCAAAGCGTCAGCGACCGCATTTGCCAAATCCGCCGAGCAAAACGAACCTAAAACAGAGAAACAGCTCATTCGCGAAGTGCGGCACGTGCTCGTCATGCTGCCGTATTACACGGTGTTCGATAATCTCGCCTACAAGGTGGAAGGCGACAAAGTCACGCTGGAAGGACAAGTGGTGCGCCCGACGCTCAAGTCCGACGCCGAGGCGGTTGTGAAGGGCGTCCAGGGCGTCGGGACAGTAGTGAACAATATCCAGGTGCTGCCTGTTTCCGCCATGGATCATCAGCTGCGCATCGCCGAGTACCGCGCGATTTATGGATTCTCGGCTCTTTCCCGCTACGGATATGAGGCCGTGCCCTCGATACACATCATCGTGAACAATGGAAACGTCACGCTGGAGGGCGTAGTCGACAGTGAATCGGATAAGAATCTGGCCAATCTTCGAGCGAACCAGGTTCCCAATGTATTTTCGGTGAAGAACAACTTACGAGTGGTGAGCAGCAGCGGAAAATAGAGGTCGTTCGAACGGCGGATGCAACCAGCATTCGATACAGACGGCCTCAACCGGCGCTGGCGTAGTGGACGAAGCAGCAGTGCAAGAATTGATCGCCGTCGAGCCATGGGATGGCCGCGCTCGCGCACACAACTGCCTCGAGCGAATCGCGATCCCGCTTCCCGCAGAGATCGTTGCGGCGGAGACAACTGCGAAGATCATCGTTCAGTTGCGTCTTGCGTCTCGCCAGCCGCATGAGGTGCTCTTCTGATTTGGGTTGCTATGAGGGAGCGATGAGGGGGCCATTTACTGGCCCCTCTGCACTTTCCAGATTGCTGTCGGATTAGAAAAGAGCACTTGTTAATTGACGCCGCTGGAATTCGCACCCTGCGAGGCAGTTGCACCCGAGGCTGGGTTGATGTCCAGATCGTACTTTTCTCCGCTAAAGAAAACCTGCGCGAGAGTTTGGCCGCCGTCTTTTCCAGGCTTCAGCGCGTAACCGTCTTGGTTATTCGATTCGGCCTGGGTAACGACGCGGGCGGGGGTGGTAGCTACAGTTTCTTTTCCCTTCAGAATATTTACCGTTACTTCCGGCCCGATGCCGCTCCATTCGACCTTGTAATTACCGGGGGGCAACTGTTTTCCCTCGACGGTGACTTTCTCGTACAAGTGGAGCGATTTCTTATTCGTGTTCGATGCAAAGGCGCTCGCAGAGAATAGCAAAGCGCCTCCGAGAAATACTGCGGAAAGCTTGAAAACTTGCATAGAAAACTCCCTCTGGTCTTCTCCGAGGGCTAAAGCGCGGAAAGCCGCGCCCCGCTGCGCGGAGGCACAAAATTTCACACTCATTTAGTTGGATGGCTCGCTCCCGCCAAAGGTTAGTTACAATAAAGAAAAAGTTTGCATTTTATTCGAGCGAGATTTTTCGGCAGACGATTTGAAAGGCGGCAGCGCGAGCCATCCCAGGGGATCACGGACTGCCGAACGCGGCGCGCGAACCCACACGATATTCCATGTCTGCACCGGACAAAAGAAAGCGGAGGCGCCTTTGCCGGCCCCTCCGCCGTGTTTGGATTTGAAACGAATTTCCGAAAAGCGAATTCGTCAATTGGTGCCGCTGGTTGCTGCGCCAGGGGTTGTGCTTGCGTTCGACGCCGAACCGAGTTCGATATCGAATTTATCTCCGCTGAAAAAAACATCCGTTACGGAGCGGCTGCCGTCCTTTTCCGCCTCGGCGGTATAACCGCTCTGTTTGTACGCGGTGCTCGCGGCAACGACACGAGCGGGGGCGGTGACTAGAGTCTCTTTGCCCCTGAGAATGCTAACCGTTACGTCGGACCCCGTCCCGCTCCATTCGAGCCTGTAGTCACCGGCGGGCAACTGCTTGCCCTGAATGGTGACGGTCTCAAAGAGATGGAGTGACTTCTTGTTAGTGTTCCCAGCAAAAGCGCTGGCGGACAATAAGGCAGTACTTCCAAGCAACAGCATAAAAGCTCTCGATGGTTTCATGAATCTCTCCCTTTCCAATTCTCCCGGAACAAAGGCACGCGAAGCAGCGCCTATTCCGGGGAGTCAATCGATTTAGTACTACACTGCCTTTGATGGCCCGCATGCCCGGTTGGTTAGAAAGCCGGGCCGCAATTTTTGTTTTGAGTGGATAAAATAATTTCATAGTCAGGGCTGTAACCTCCGGCCGAGGAGGCATCGCGCACGATTGGACACGCGGGGCGCAGTGCAAGCTTCGGCGCCTAGCCCAGCAGCTATATAATTTTCGCCATGAATGCTCCTGGCCGCTTCTCCAAATTGCGTTGGATTGGAATTTTGTTTGTGCTACTCGCTGTGCCGGCGTTCGCGCAAGAAGCGAACTGGGAACACGAACTGGCGGCGTGGCGCGCGCAGCATGTCGCCGATCTTCTGAAACCCGCGGGCTGGCTTTCGCTGACGGGCCTTGAATGGCTGCGGGCCGGCGAGAATTCTTTCGGCACGGCAGCCGACAACAAGATACGACTCGCTGGGACCGGTGAGGCGCACATCGGCGTGCTTCGCCTTGAAAAGAACAGTGTGGAGCTTCTGCCGCCCGCGGGAGGTTTTCCGACAAATCTGCGAGTGGCCGGCGAACCGGCGAGTGCTCAGCTTTTGCCAGTGGAGGCGGATAGCGACAAAAACGCCCCACATCTCACCATCGGCACGCTCAACATGTACGTCATTCGGCGCGAAGACCGTTACGCATTGCGCGTGAAAGACTCGAAATCGCCGACGCTGACGGGATTCCACGGATTGAAGTGGTACGAGCCGAACATCGCGTATCGCGTGAAGGCAAAATGGATTCCGTATCATCCGCCGAAGTCCGTCACGCTGGCGACGCTGGCGGGGACAACGTACTCGCAACCTGTCCCCGGCGCGGCGGAATTCGAGCTGAACGGCAAAACGTACCGCCTGGAGCCGGTGCTCGAGGATCCGGCGGCGCCGCAACTTTTCTTTATTCTTCGGGACGCGACGAGCGCGACGACGACTTATCACGCGTGCCGTTTTCTCTACACCGTGCTGCCGAGCAACGGCCTGGATAAACCGGGCGAGCTCTGGCTGGATTTCAACCGGCTGGAAAATCCGCCGTGCGCGTATACGCGTTTTGCCACGTGCCCGTTGCCGCCACCGCAGAATCGTCTCGCTATCGCGCTGCCGGTCGGAGAAAAGCGCTATCACGAATGACGGCAGGAATTTGTTGAGCGTCCGGCGTTCGTTCGGGATGCCTGGCGGGATGCTCGAGGCATTCTTTTTTCTGTTACGTGGATTTGCACTTGGGTTTTCTGATTTTTCATCCATACGTTGGAAATTGCGCGTATTCTGTCGGACAATGAAAGCTGCTTAGGAAATATGAGCCCTGCCGACACCAATCCATCCGCAAGCGGAAACAAGGAAACCGCACCCCGCGAGAAGCTGATTGCCCTGCGGCTCGCGCTGCTGCGGGTCCACAAGACGCTGCTGGATATGGAGCGGCGCGAATACGAGCGGGCCAATGGGAAAGTCAACGTGGGAGAACTCTTCCGCCTTGTGATCGACCACCAGCAGTTCGGGTGGCTGCACAATATTTCTGAATTCGTGGTGCGCCTCGATGAAACGCTGGCCGGCGAAAATCCCGTCACGCAGGAGGACGTTCGCACGGCGATTTCTCTCGCGCGCAAAATGTTCGCGCCCTCGGAATCCGGCGATGCTTTCCAAAAGAAGTATTTTGACGCGATTCAGACGGACCCTGCCGTGGTCATCGACCACGCGGAACTCGCGCGGCTCTTCAACAACGAGCCGCCGGACGCAACCCCGCCGTAAACTGTGAATCGCCCTCCTCTGAAAATTCGCCGGCTTACGCGAAAAGAACTGCCCAGCGACACTCTGGAAATGGCGCGGTTTCTGATCGGCAAGGCCGTGGTGCACGAACTGCCCGAGGGACGGCTCAGCGGGCGAATCGTGGAAGCAGAGGGCTATCCGCCGGGGGATCCCGCGGGACATCACTTTCGCGGGCCAACGCAGCGGAATCGCACGCTGTTTCTGCGGCACGGGCACGTCTATGTTTTTTTCAATTATGGCATGCACTTCATGCTGAACATTTCGAGCGAGCCTGCGGGAACTGGCGGAGGGGTTTTGATTCGGGCGCTGGAACCGCTGGAAGGGATCGAGCTGATGCAGCGCAACCGGAAAGGTGGGGCGCTGCGCGATCTCACGCGAGGACCGGGGCGGCTTGCCGCTGCGCTGCGGATTGATAAACGGCTGGACGGGCTCGATCTGTTTGCGGGTGGGCCGCTGTGGCTCGGCGTATTGCGACCTGCCGACTCGAAGAAAGCGGCGGCGGAAGCTGAGGTGTGTACGTCCGTGCGGATCGGCATCACGCAAGCGGCGGAGAAGCTCTTTCGATTTTACGAGCGAGGAAGCACGTTTGTAAGCGGGCCGAAGAAACTGCTTGCTTCTGTTCAAAAAGAGCCGCGGAGGAAGCACTAAGGCCGGGAAGTTTGCGGTTCGGAATTTTGTTTCGTTTTTATCATTTGAAGATTTGGCGAGGCAATTCTCTAATCGCCGCAGGCGAACTCCGCCTGTGAACTCACTTGCAGAAATTTCTCGGGGCGTTTTGTCTTTGCCGGCTTTGGCGAGCGCAGAACCGCGATCTGCGTGGCCGAACAGCGCTGTTTCTGGAGCATGCCGTCGCGCACGGCTTCGCGAAGCCTTCTGTGCGCGCGGAAAAGGCGAAGGCGCACGGCGACGGCGGAGATTCCCAGGCGCGCGGCGACTTCGTGCGTGGAATACTGAAGCACATCGCGCAGCAAACAGATCTGCCGCAAATCCGGTGCGAGGCGTGCGATGGCGCCGGCCATAGCCATGCGCAGCTCGCGCCGCGCATAACGCTCTTCTGGATTATCGATTCGCGCTGGCAGCCGGGCGCCGAGGGTCTCCTCCGGAGACGCGCCGGGCTCGTCCAAGGAGACATATTTCCCTTCGCGCCGCTGGCGGATCAAATCAATTGAGGCGTTGGTTGTGATGCGAGACATCCAGGCATGGAGGTCGTCTCTGCCCTCGGCCTGCTGGCCGGCAAATTGGCTGAGGCGCGAAAACGCTTTCAGCAGGGTTTCCTGGCGGGCGTCTTCGGCGTCCGCGGCGTTGCCGGTCATGCGCAGGGCGCGGCGGTAAAGACCGGGCGAGTACGGCTCGATCATTTCCGCAAAGGCTTCGGCGTTTCCCTGGCGGGCATCGGCTAGGACTTTCTGTTTGGCGGCACGGAGTTGCTCGGCGTTCGCCGGGTTGAAAGTGTAGGATTCGAGGAGAACCGTTGCGGCGCTCATGTCGCCGGAGAAGTCGCATCCCAAGCGCCACGTAAGGAAGCGGTTAAAGCATTGAAAACAGGAGATTAGCGGAACTGTGGAATGGAAAATGCGCGCAAGAAAGCGTCCGGTTGTGGGACGGCGCGTCGCGTTTCCGGTCACTTGCGGTTTGCCTGAATGCTTTCCCTGCCTATATCCCGGCGTCGCAAGAGTAATTCGAGTAGAGGGTCTATTCGGTCGAGATAAAAGGTCAGGCTTATCCGCTGTTCAGTCTTCGTCGAGCGGCTTGACGTGAGCCGTGAGCCATGCGCGGATCTGCTGAATCCGAAATTCTCTCTTGCTGATGGATTCGGTGATGAATCTGTAGGCGGCTATGAGCTCCAATTCGAGATAGTAGCCGTTCACGCGAAGAAAAGTATCCGTCATCGCGAGGCTAATTCGCTTATTGCCGTCGAGGAAAGCGTGATTGCTTGCAAGGGACTCCATGAGGGCCGCGGCCTCATGGAGGAGATCGTCGTAATAACCGTTCTGCGGACGGAAGATGGCCGCTTCGAGCAAGCCTCTATCGCGAAGACCGTGAATGCCGCCGAATTCATCGATTAATTGACGATGCATTTCGATGGCTTCGGCCACCGTCAGATAGATGTAGCGGGGAGAAGCATCCATTTCCGTGGCCATGAAACCTACTTGGCCAGGAGATGATGGAGCTTGCGGTTCTTATCGGTGGAGCGGCGGAACTGGCTCATGATTTCGGGCCGTACGGTACTCTGAGAAGGGACCACGAAGCGCATATAATGCTCGAGGGCTTTCTCGAGTAGAAAGCGGCGGGACTGGCCATTTTCCTTGGCGAGTTTGGAAAGCTCCTGATAGAGCCGCGCATCCATCTCCAGTCCAATCTTTTTCGTAAGCGTTTTGGGCATGCCATTCCCCTTTTCAGAGCCATCCTATACTGTGGTGGTGGATAAGTCTAGATATTTCTAGAACTCTCTATAGACCACGAGAGAAGTCAAGATCTGTCTCTTAGCGCAGGGTATCAACACCACGTGCGGAGAGAACGGTCATTTGGCGGCTGGAGTGATGACGATGCTGCGGTACATCACGTGGCCCTTTTCGCTGCCCTGGAGATAAATGGGGCCGGGCAGGCCTTCGTGGCTATCGAGAGCGCCGCCGGTGATGCCGGGGATTTCCTTATTGTCGATGACGGTCTGGCCGTCGTGCACGACGGTGATGCGACGGCCAATCAGCGTGATGTCGTAGGTCTGCCAGACATTCGGGGTGCGCGGAAGCTCCGGCTCGGGAGCCAGGAAGCCGTAGACGCTGCCGATGCGGCGATTGGGCGGGTCGGCGATGGAGTCCGTTTCGACCTGGACTTCGTAGCGGCCCCGCAAATAGACGCCGCTGTTGGATTCCGGGCCACAGTTGAATTCGACGTGCAGCTTGAAATCTTCAAACTTGGAATTGTTAATTAGCTCGGGGCCATTGCCCGGAGTGATGAGCGAACCGTTTTCGACTTTCCACACGGGCGAGGCGCCGGGGGTGGATTCGTGCCAGCCGTTTAAATCTTTGCCGTCGAAGAGAGCGATCGGCGCGGCCCATTTGGGCGTTCCAGTCCTTTTAAGGGATGGCGCCCGGTAGCCGATCCAATGCCAGGTTTTGCCGTCGGGACCATTCAAAGTGCCGGAAAGAATTCTGCCTTTCAAAGTTCCTTGAAAGACAAGATCGGCCTTGCTGCTTTCTTCTTCCTTGGGGGAGACAAACTTGAGATGGCCGTGTGAAAGTTCGACGCTGGGAAGCGGACGCGCGTTTCCCCAGCGGCCCACCATTTCAGCTTTGAGCTGTCCATTGTCTTCGCTGAGTTCAAGCCAGGAGGGATACTCGTGAGCGCCGGACTTCAAGGTTAAATCCCAGCGGCCTAGAAACGCTTTCGGCGATTCTGAGGTGGATGGCGTGGCGGACTTTTCGGCTTGGGCGTGCGCGGCGGCAGCCAAAAGCACGAGCGAGAGAAATGCAAACGCAATTTTAGGAAGCCTCATGGGGCGATGAACTCCTCCTTTGAGAATCACACTTGAGAGTAGCAACACTCGATAAGGAATAAATTTTGTTAGCGGTCTTCTTCGTCGAGATATTCCTCGGGCACATCGTCTTCCGGAACTTCGTGGGTCCGTACTTCGCCCTCGTCGGCATCGGGCGCATCTTCGACGCCCTTGACGACTTCGGCTTCAAAGGCGTTCCCTTCTTCAAGGAGCTCGTCTACGCTTTCCGAGTCCGCACCGCCGCGGTTAGTCAAACCCTGCAAATCTCCAGACTGCCCGCCGGAGCGCGCGCCCAGACCTTTCGGCTCGAACACCACGGAGTCCACGGTTTCACGCTCGCCGCGCGCAGGGCGTTTCTTCGGGGCAGTTTTGGTTTTTTGAGCGGACGGTTTGGAAGCGCTCTTTTTGGGAGCGGACTTCCTGGCGGGCGTGGCCTTCTTCGCCGGCTTTGCTTTGGCCGCCGGCTTCCGGCTGCTGGTTTTCTTGGGTTTATTGAGCTTCTTCTTTTTGTTCTTGGTTGCCATGGTGGGAGTCTAACACCGACGGGCGAAATGTAGGATAGCGACGTCAACCGCCGGAACGACGGAACGGGGGAAGTGTTGGGAAAGGTCCGGCGGGCGATCCGGGCTTTACGGGTGCCGGGCGGTCTGGCTTGCAAAGCGGGAGGACAACCTCTAGTCTGCTTGACCGGAATCAAAGAAAGGGCCAACGCCTTGCCGGAGATCACGCCACAACTTCTCGTCCTCGGATTCCTCTGGTATGTGGCGTTTCTCTTCTCGACGACATGTCACGAGGCTGCCCACGCGCTGGTTGCGAAGATGGGCGGGGACGAAACGGCGGCAATGGGCGGACAGGTTTCCCTTAACCCCGTGCCGCACATGCGGCGCGAGCCGTGGGGCATGATACTCATTCCGCTTATCTCGTTTGTGGCCATGCACAACATGTTTGGGTGGGCAAGCGCGCCGTACGATCCGCAGTGGGAACGGCGGCATCCCCGTCGTTCGGGATGGATGGCGCTGGCAGGGCCGGCGGCGAATTTTACGCTGATGCTTATCGCGGTAGCCGGGCTGCATCTGGGAGCCGCGGGAGGTTGGTTTCATCGCGATCCGGTGACGCACCATCTGGATTTTGCGGCCACCACGCTGTTGATCTTCTTTTCGTTGAACCTGCTTCTGGGGACGTTTAATTTGCTGCCGGTGTCGCCGCTCGACGGCAGCACCGTGATTCTTCTATTCATGAGTGAGAAGACCGCGCAAAGGTATCTGGACTGGCTGCGCGGCAATAGCCTGGCGTTTGCTGGACTTCTGGTCGGGATCGTCGTGTTTCAGTATATTTACGATCCTATTTATCGCTTTGTCAGCATGCTCTTGTTGCCGGGCCAGATTTAATGCTCCGAAACGGAACAGTCTCGCGAGGAGTGTCGCCCCCGCGCACATTTCCGCAGCTTTGCCCCTGAGATAGACCCTTCGTTTTCAGCGACTTGCACATCCGCAACATTGGTTCTTGGCCTGCAATTTCGAGACGGCGGAGACCAGAGATGCTTCGTCACGCTCTTTTTCCGGGTACCCGCCAATATGCCGTGGAAGTCTCCGGATGGGACTCGACGCAGAATTTTTTCGTGGAGAAATGCGAATTGGTGTGGAGTGAGGAGTCCGGCAAGCAGGTTGCATTGAGGCAGGCATTGCGCGAGAACGCCATTCTCTTCGTGCGGCTGCTGCACGCCGGGGAGGGCGATCGCGCGCATCCGGTGGTTTACGAGGCCGAATTAGTAGGCAGAACGCAAAGCGGATTGCGCCAGTTTCGTCTGAACACGGTAGCGCCGCGTGTGCGGGAGCAAGAGAGCACGGTGGCGTAGCCAGATGCGCGAGCCCGGAGGTTGTTTGAGCGGATGGCGGGCAGTGGCGATAAAGAGTCAGTTCCGCACCGAAACGATAAAGTGTCCCAAATCGAAATGAGATAGAGGGCTAAATTTGCTCCGAAGGGGAGAGGACTGCTCGGCCGCAAAGAGGAATGGATTGCCACGGCGTCCACAAAGGGCTGATTCGCCTCGACATACAAGGTGTCTGGGCAGAGCGCGAGACACCACGAGGACGCAGGAGCGGAAGGAAGCGGAAAGGTGAGGGGATGGCATAAACGTTGCGAGTGTGTTTGGCGTGGCACACGCGTATAGCAAAGCGGTGGAGTTAGCGGCGCCGAGGACTTCGTTGACGCCGTGCATTCTGGACGATGATCATTCGCAACTGGACCAGCTTTCGACAGTCATGGAGGAGATGGGGTACGAGGCCATCACCACCTCCGATCCGGAAGAGGCTCTGGGGCTGGTGCGAACCGGGCGATGCCGTCTGGTGCTGGCGGACGTGCACATGCCGGGGATGAACGGCTATGAGTTTCTCGATCGTGCGCTGCGGTGCGACCCGGGAATTCATGTGATCGTGATGACAGGGGACTACACGCTGGAGTCGGCGCTGGACGCCATCCGGCGGGGCGCGACGGACTTTTTGCCGAAACCGATTGACAGGATACGGCTGAAGAGGACGCTCGATGAGGTGGCCACGCTGTACGACCAGCGGCGGAGGGTGAGGGCGCTCGAGGAGCAACTGCTGAAAGATTTGGAGTTCCACGGGATCGTGGGAAAAAGCCCGGTGATGCTGGAGGTATTCGATTTCGCTCGAAAGGTAGCGCGGCATTATACGAACGTGCTGCTGGTGGGCTCGACGGGAACGGGGAAAGAGCTGGTGGCGCGGGCGATTCACAATATTAGCCCGGTAAGCCAGCAGAAACTGGCGATTTGCAACTGTTCCGCGATGGTGGACACACTGCTCGAGAGCCAGCTATTCGGGCACGTGCGCGGCTCGTTCACGGGAGCGACGGATACGCGGCCGGGGCTGTTTGAATACGCAAACAACGGGACTGTGTTTCTCGACGAGATTGGCGAAACGTCCTTGCCGATGCAGGCCAAGCTGCTGCGCGTGATTCAGAACCGGGAGATTCAAAGAGTTGGGTCGCCGGAAGTGCGGCAGGTGAACGTGCGGCTGATTGCGGCCACCAACCGGGACCTTCGCGCGGAAGTGCTGGCCGGGCGGTTCCGTGAGGATCTTTTTTACCGGCTGAGCTCGATTCAAATCCGGGTGCCTTCGTTGACGGAGCGTCTCGAGGATATCCCGCTGCTGGTGCACTATTTTCTCAAAAAATATAACGACGTGTACGGAAAGAATATTTCCGGCTTGACGAGGCGGGCGCAGACCGTGCTGCTGCAACATACCTGGCCGGGAAACGTGCGGGAGCTGGAGAACGTGATCGCCACGGCGGCGATTACGGCGACCGGAGATTTTATCGATCTGGCGGACTTGCCGGAGCATTTGCAGCAGCGCGGGCCGCGAGGGCCGGAGAGCGACGACTGGCGCCCGCTTTCGCTGGATGAAGTGCGCAAGCTGCACATTCAGAGGGTGCTCGAGCTGTGCCAGGGGAACCGCTTGCGGGCCGCGCAAATATTGGGGATAGGCCGCACCAGCCTGTACCGGTACTTGAAACGCGACGGGCATGAGGTGCGCGCACGGGAAAAAAGCGGGGGGCAGCGGCCTGAAGCTGCATGTTGAATCAGGAGAGTGAAATCACGAGTTGGCGTGAGGGGTGACTCGTGACTGGTGACTGGAAAAACCCTCGTGGGTGCGGAGTAGTTGCTCCGGACTGCTTGACGCATCGGAAGTTCTTAGAGCGTGGCACGCAAGATCGGGGTTCAGCAAGGTTCGGTGGTGGTGACTTTCCGCGGCCAGCCTTAGCCGTGGAGTGATGTTCCTCGAAGGCACAGTGTCCCGCGATGACGCAGGCTATTCCATGGCGGCGTTTGTAACACAAGGAAAATACGGAGTTTGCAGCAACGCCGTTTGGCAGGCGCCCTGCAGTTAGAAAGAATGCACGAAAAAAACAGCTGAAATGAAAAGCCCCGGAAGCAGAAAACCGGATGACAAGAGAAACGAGTATCGAAAAAATTTCCGCGCAGGACGGCGCTGATCGTTTGCAGCGGCCCGGCGCAGCAGGCTTCCCGCCTCAAGTAGTTCCGCAGCATACACCCCGAATAACCCGCCAGAATCCCCAGGAGCGCCGCAGCCCTCTCTTCTGAGGGGAGTGCGGCGCTCTTTTCCTCCGTTTGGATTTCTTTGCGCGAGAGCTGGCCGATCGCGCCGCGCGGCAGCGTTTGCGCCCGCGCAGCGCGGGAAAAACCTTTCTGCCGCAAGGACAATCGGCTCGCATGGCCGAAGGCTGTGTGCGATTTTCTCCGCTTGCAAGCCGCATGAACCCGGGTAATCGCTAATCGTATTAAGCCGGTTTGACATAACGGAACGAACCATATTGAATGATGGGTTCCATTCTTTCATTTCGTTCATCACCGGGGGGCTCTCCATCCGCACCAACAAGCTGCTGCCACTTCTCATTCTCCTGCTGGCCGCCGCACCGGGGCTCCGCGCGCAAGTGGCCGCGAGCCTGACGGGAGTGGTCTCGGACTCCTCCGGCGCGCGCGTTTCCGGGGCTTCCATCACGGTCAGGAACATGGAGACCGGGGCGATCCGGCGTTCCGTGACGGATGATGACGGACGGTATGAGGTGCTGGCCTTGCCCGTGGGCGAGTACGAGATACGAGTCTTGAAAGCGGGCTTCGAGGAGCAGGTGCGCAGCGGAATCCATCTGGCGGTGGGGCAAGAAGCGGGAGTGGATTTGACGCTGCGGGTGGGCGAGGTGAAACAGCAAGTGGCGGTGAAGGAAGAGGCGCCGATCGTCAACACCACGACGAGAGATATTTCCGGGCTCGTGGGAGAAAGGCAGGTAAAAGAGCTTCCGCTGAACGGGAGAAGTTACGATCTGCTGCTGCAACTCAACCCGGGCATCGTGAATTTCACTTCCCAGAAGGCCGGCGGCACGGGAATTTCGAATTCGACGACGGCAAACAACTTTGCCGTCTCCGGCAACCGGCCGCAGCAAAACATTTTCTTGCTGAATGGAGTGGAAGGGCTGGTTGTGTACGCCGCAGCAGTGCTGGTTTGCCTGGCCCAAGCAGAACCGCCGAACCTCCGAGCCGCATCATGACCCGCAACCTGACGGAAGACGAGTGGATGGAGCAGTTTGAGAAGGGCGATGTGCCGAATGGCGCGTTTCATCACGCGGATCACGTGAGGATGGCTTTTCTCTACCTGCGGAAATATCCGCCGCTCGAAGCTCTGGCACGGTTTTCCTCCGGCCTGATGCGGCTGGCCGCGGCGCACGGAAAGCCGGACCTTTATCATGAAACCATCACGTGGGCTTTCCTGCTGTTGATCCGAGAGCGCATGGCCCGGGAGAACCGCCCCTTAACCTGGTCTGAATTTTCGGAAGCCAACCCGGATCTCCTGCGTTGGGACGATCATGTCCTCAAACGATACTACCGGCCGGAAACGCTGGCTTCCGGGCTCGCGAAGAAGGTCTTTCTCCTTCCGGACAGCCTGTAAGACCCTGCGTCCCGGAGCTTTCCACGACTCGAAGGAAATCAATTGCACTTTCTGCACATATCGATTTATTCTCTAGCCCACGCATCAGAGCAGAATCGCTCGCTCGTCTCTGCCTGGCAGGAGCCGGAGACGAGATTGCGTGGAAGTCTCGCCGGACTCTGAACGAAGCGAACGGAAGCGAGTCAAGCCGTTTTCGATTTGCGCGCTGGAGCAAATGGACGAAGAGCCGCGTTCCGACAGAGAGTGACTCGATGAGCTGGTCGAATAAAGCGCCGGGAAAAACAGCGAGCGGGCAGGTTTCACATTCTGACAGTCAAAACGATTTGGGAGGCCTGACGTCTCTGCCGCTATGGATCCGGGCTGCGCTTCAGGATTTGCGATTCGCTCTGCGCGCCCTGCGCAAAAGCCCGGCGTTTACGATCACTGCAATCCTGACACTCACGCTCGGCATCGGCGCAAACACGGCCATATTTCAGTTGCTGGACGCGGTCCGTTTGCGAAGTTTGCCGGTGACGGACCCAGGGTCATTGGTCAAGGTACAGATCAAAGGCGGATTGCATGACATCGGTTCGCGCGCGAGCGAGACAGCCGTTAGCACCGCGATGTGGGAGCAAATCCGGAAGCAGCAAGGAATCTTTTCGGGTTTTTTCTCCTGGCGTAGCGCCCCGGTTGCGATCGGAGAAGGGGAACGGGAAAGAGTGGTACAAGGCCTGTGGGTAAGTGGGGAAATGTTTCAGGTGCTGGGGATCGTTCCTGTCCGAGGCCGGCTGTTGACGCCCGAAGATGACCGGCCGGGATGTGGGATACCTGGCACCGTCATTAGCTATGCCCTGTGGCAGAGTGAGTTCTTGGGCAAGGACTCGGTTATCGGAAGCAGAATTTTTATTTATGGCCATCCGACGGAGGTGATTGGAGTCACGCCGCGCAGCTTTTTTGGCCTCGACATTGGAAAAGAATTCGAAGTTGCGCTTCCTGAGTGCTCGGTCCCCAGTTTCATTCCCGGAGATTCCACTCTCGAAAGGCGCGACGTTTTTTGGCTGGAGGTTATGGGACGGCTGAAGCCGGGCGGATCGCTCGAGCAGGCTTCGGCGCAGCTGGAGGCGGCAAGCCCCGGGATTTTCGAGGCCACAGTCCCGAGCGGTTATAGCGCTCCGTTGCTGGATACGTATAAACAACTTCGGCTTACCGCTTATCCGGGCAGTGGCGGAATAAGCGCGCCGGGCGAAACGTACGATACGTCGCTGTTGCTGCTTCTGGGTACCACGGGATTGGTTCTGCTGATCGCGTGCGCAAATCTGGCAAACCTGCTGCTCGTGAGAGCCAGCTCAAGAGAAAAGGAGATGGCCGTCCGGCTGGCGCTCGGAGCTAGCCGCGGAAGAGTGAGACAACAATTGATTCTGGAGAGTTTGGTGCTGGCAGTGAGCGGTTCTATCTTGGGAACCGGTTTTGCTCTGTTCTTCAGCCGGACGGTGGTCAAACTTCTCAGCACGGATCGTGACCCGATCTATCTGGCGACGAACATCGACTGGCGGGTTCTGGCCTTCACTGCCTTTCTGACGGTGTCGACCTGCTTGCTCTTTGGCTTGGCTCCGGCCTTTCGCTCGTCGCGAACCGAACCCGGCGCCGTGCTGAAATCGGGCGGGCGTGGCATGACCGCGGGACGCCAGCGATTTTCGTTCCAACAGACGCTGGTCGTTTCGCAGATTGCTTTTTCGCTGGTATTGCTTGTGGGGGCGCTCTTATTTGCGCGAAGCTTCTGGAACCTGATGACGCTCAATCCGGGCTTTCAGGAGAGCGGCATTTTACGCCTCTACGCGAACTTCAGGCGGCTAAATCTTCCTGATGACCGCTATGAAACGTTCAAGCGCGAACTGGTGGAACAAATTCGCTCCGTCCCGTTGGTCGAATCCGCGGCAACTACTACGCAAGTTCCTCTCGATGGCAGCAGTTGGTCTTTGGACGTTCGCTATGGCAGCAGCGTAGCCAGTTCCAAATTCACTTGGGTGAGTCCCGGTTATTTTCGAACCATGGAAATTCCGTTTATTGCCGGACGCGACTTCACCGACCGCGACACAGCACAATCTCCGCATGTCATCATCGTGAACGAAGCTTTTGCGCGGCAGTTTTTTGGCGGAGAAGATCCCCTGGGGAAAATTGTCCGCAACAATGAAGAACCGGGTTATCCGGAAACGGCTTACGAGATTGTCGGCGAGGTGAAGGACACGAAATACACCGGATTGCGGGATCCAGATCCGGCAATCGCCTTTGCGCCGGCGCAACAGAACCAGGTGTTTCCGGAGAACATCTATTATACAAACGTGTTCATTCGGTTTTCGTCGTCCCCCTCCGCGGCGATCTCCGCTACGCGCGAAAAGCTCGGCCCGCTCTACCCTCAAATGAGACTCGAGTTTCACGTATTTCAGACAGAGATTCAGAACGGGCTTGTGCGCGAGCGTTTGATGGCGCTGCTCTCGGGATTCTTCGGCGCGCTGGCGGCGCTGCTGGCCATGATTGGCCTGTACGGCGTCATTTCCTACATAATCGCCATGCGTAGGAACGAGATTGGGATTCGCATGGCTCTCGGCGCGACTCGGCAGGATGTGATTGGAATCGTACTGCGGCAGACCTTGGTTCTGCTGGGGCTGGGAGTCGGAATCGGATTGGTTCTCGCGGTGGCCGCGACGAGCGGCGCGCGAGCGATGCTCTATGGGCTGCGGCCGACGGATCCCGTTAGCCTGGCCGGGGCTGCGCTTTTCCTGGCTGTGGTGGCGTTAGCCGCAAGCTTCTGGCCCGCCTATCGAGCCACTCGGTCCACGCCTATGAAGTCGCTTCGTTATGAATAAACTATCGTTCTTCGATCCCCAAGGAACCTTGCTCTATTCATAACGCAAAGCCTCGACCGGATCGAGCCGGGAGGCCTTCACCGCGGGATACATTCCAAAAAACAGGCCGACACTCATGGATACCGTCACGGCGAGGAGAATCGCCCACATGGGAACAGCCGAGGGCAACTTCGGAATAAACAAATGGATAAGCAGGCTGATTCCCAGTCCTAAAAGTACTCCGATGACTCCGCCCGAACCCGTGAGCACCACCGCTTCGGTCAAGAATTGCCAAATCACGTCACGCCGCCTCGCGCCGATGGCTTTGCGAACTCCGATTTCGCGCGTGCGCTGCGTGACCGACATCAGCATGATATTCATCACGCCAACTCCACCCACCAGAAAACCAATCGAACTCACGACCGAAATCAGCAGAGCGACCGACGAAGTAATTTGCCGGAACTGATCGGCAATCTCCTTGGCGCTGGAAACTCCAAAGTTATCCGGCTTGTCGAAGGGCACGTGCCGTCGGCGGCGAAGGACGCCGCGGATTTCGTCTTCGGCTTCGGGCATTCGCCCAGGGTAGGCCTGGGCACCGATTAAATTCTCGTTATCACCGGGACGATGTTTCTCGTACGTGCGGTACGGAACGAGAAGCGCTTTATCGGCGGCCTGATCTTTCACCAGTTGTCCTTTCCGCGCCGCCAGGACTCCAATCACCTGATAAGACACGCCGTCCACCAGGATTGGCTTGCCGAGAGGATCCTCATCGGGATAGAGAGCTTTCGCCAAATCCGGTCCGATCAAAGCCACGTCCGAGCGATGTAGATTTTCCGCCTCGGTGATGAACCTTCCGAATTCGGCCCTGGAGTTGAAGACCTCTTCATCCTCCGGCAAAATGCCATGGTAATCGACACCAGCAACTTCTTTATCCTTGTAGCGCGCGCTCAGCAGCGGACGCCCGCCGGGCGAGCCCTCCACAATCGGCGGCATCACCGCCGCCGAAACGGCTTTGACGTCGGGACACAGTTCCCCGATGGCCTCGGCATCCGCAAGTGTAAGTGGCTTGCGCGCGCGTTCTTCCGGACTTAGGCGCCCCGACGTGTGAATGCCGGGATCAAACTTGAAAATGAAAATCGTATCGGAGCCGAAGTCGCTCAGATAAGCGCCTACGTCGTTATAGACGCCCACCAAAATCGCGACCACGGACAACAGCGCGGTAATCCCAATGACCACACCAAGCACGGTGAGAAAAGACCGCATCTTGTTCTCTCGCAGCGTCGTGAGAGCCATCTGCGCGTTTTCGCCGAGCGCCATTCTCATTGTGTTTCACTCATCCGTTAAATCTCTGTTCGCAGCGCTTCGATCGGCTCCAACATCGCCGCCTTCCGCGCCGGATAAACGCCAAAGAATATCCCCACAATCGCTGAGATAAGCTCCGCAATGATGACCGCGGAAATCGGCACATGCATTGGCACGGAAGTCGTGGCCTTCGCAAGGCCGCAGATTGCATAGGCGAGGATCACTCCGATGGCTCCGCCCATGGCCGCCATCACGCACGCCTCGATCAGAAACTGCAGCAGGATGTCGTTTCGGCTGGCGCCAAGCGCTTTGCGGATCCCGATCTCTCGAGTGCGCTCCGTGACGGTGGCCAGCATCACGTTCATGATCACCACTCCGCCGATCACCAAAAACACCGAAACCACTCCCACCATGGCGATCGCGATGACGCCGGTCAATTGTTTCCACAGACTCATCAGAGTCGCGGAGTCGATGATCCCAAAGGAATCCGGGTCATTTGGTTTCAAGTGGCGCCGCGCGCGCATCAGCACTCGCGCTTCGTCCTGGGTTCGATCCATCCAGTCCGCGCCGCGGGCCTGGACGTTGATCCAGATTCCGCTGAAAGCGCCATAGATCTTGATGTAGGTCTCCACGGGAATGTACGCGAAATTATCTTGAGATTGCCCCAGGATGGTCCCGATGGCCTTGGCGACGCCGACGACGATGAAAGGCCTGCCGTCGAGCATGATTTCGTGTCCAACCGGATCTAGGCTAGGAAAAAGTTTGTCCGCGAGTTCGGAGCCAATTATCGCGACCATCGCGTGGCTGTTTTCGTCCGCCTCGGTGATGTACCGGCCATCCGCCACTTCTTGCGCGTCGATATCTCCCATACTTGCCGTCACGCCGCGGATGCTGGTGTCGTCGACGGCGAGCGCGCCAACACGCGCCCTTCCCGTGGTCCGCACCTCCGCGCCCACGCGCAGCGGCAGCTTCAGATTGTCGCGCAGCGCCTCATAATCGTCCCAGGTTATGATCTTGTTCCGGCGCGTGGCTTTGACCAGTTCTTCCATTTCCGTGATGATCGGGAAGCGCATCACCGTGAACGCGTTCGAACCCAGATTGGCGACCTTGTTGGCGATGTATTGATTTACTCCGGAAATCAGAGCGATGATCACGATGAGCGTTGCGACCGAAAGAATAATCCCCAACAACATGAGGAACGAGCGCAGCTTATGCGCGCGCAGCGTTTCCAGCGCGACCCCGACCGGTTCTCGCAGGGGCACACGTCGCTTCATCTACACCGCTCCTTGTCTTTCACTACGCCGCTGACCCTCGGAAAGTTACGCCAACCGGATTCCGCGAGTGCACTCCCTTGGAGAAGTCCAGCCGTCCCGATCTCGCGTTGCACGCGATGTCGGGGGATGCGGCAGCACGAGAGGCTCCCCGGATGACGCGCGAATCCTCGCCACCCGTATAGCGACGTCCGTGCCGCCAACCGATGCGTTCGTGGTCCTTCCCCTGGTTCCGCAAGGCGTGAAATTGTGTTCCATCTTACAGCCAGACCGTGCGCGAGGGAACCCTCCGCAGAGATTCTTCCAATGTGCGCATATTGTGATAAGAAGGAGCCTCAAAGCCACACGGCACAAATCAATTCTTGGCGATGGTGCCCCATCGCACGGAGACGAACGCATGCCTGATGAAGACCGGCCACAAAGCACGAGCGCCATGTGGATCGCGATTTTCACCGATGTTCACTTTTGGGTTCCAGCGGTCGTCTTGCTCGCCGGGCTGGCTGTGCTCCATTGGATTCGCTGAGTCCTCCCGTGGAACCTTCCACCTCAAATCCCGCAAATAGCGTGGCGGCTTCTCTCGAGACCGCGCGGCGTCACAAATTGCAGCTTGTAGGGATTCTCTGCGGCTTCGGCGCAGGAGCCTGGCTCGGCGCCGCGGAAGCGCCGACAAAACTCGTCAAACTAGGCGTGTCGCCCCTCGTCGTTTCGCTGTTGATGGTGCTCGGCGTGTTTCTTGCGCGCTGGAGTTTGCCGGCTCTGATTCGCGGCACTGGCCAAATGCGCGCGGACATCCGCCAAGCGCCGCATCTGATTGTCTGGGGAGTCCTCGCCGGCTGCCTCTGGGCTGTCGCCAACACGCTGACCATCTACGCGATCCGCGATATCGGCCTCAGCATTGCCTTCCCCCTCTGGAACATCAACAGCCTCCTCGGCATCTTTTGGGGCTGGCTGCTCTTCAACGAGCTGCGCGACGCCGGCAGAATTCGCTGGCTCACCGTCCTCGGCGGCGCCGTTCTCATGTTCGCCGGCGCGACTCTTCTCGCCGTCGCTTCCTCCGCGCAAAGCCCCGCCGCACATCCTCTCCGCGGAATCATCGCCGCGCTAGGCGCAGGCGTTCTCTGGGGCACCATGTACGTCCCCTATCGCAAAGCCTATCTAACGGGCATGAATCCGCTTTCCTTCGTGGCGTTCTTCACCATCGGCGAACTCGGCATGATGGCCACACTCGCGCTCGCTTACGGCGGCGGACCGGCTGCTCTTTGGCAACAACTCCTCGAGGCAAAAGAAGTCCTCTTCTGGCTGATGCTCGGCGGCTTCGTTTGGGTCGTCGGTGATCTCTTCCAACAGTACGCCGCAAAATACATCGGCATCAGCCGCGGCATTCCGCTCTCCAACACAAATCAATTGTGGGGTCTGCTATGGGGCATTCTTGTTTTTGGAGAATTGCACGGACGCAGCGCATCGCTCTACGCCCAGGTAATCGGCGGCTCGCTGCTGATGGCTGCGGGCGCGGGCGCAATTGCTCTCTCCAGCGTTCCCCGCAAAGAACATGCCCGCTGGAAGCAAGCCGCCGAACGCGAAGGCCAGCGCTACGGGGTCGACGCGAACTACATTCAAGCCGGGCTCGCGGGCAAGGAAACAATTCCAGCCGCTAATCAGCCCGCGCGCAGCTCGTCTCGTTCCCTTCTCGACTATCTACTCGTCTTTACTGCCACCGCCATCTTCCTCGTTCTCGCCATCCTCGCCCGCGCCCCAAACCTCTCTCTCAATTGGCCCGCTCTCCTCGCGCTTGCCTTCGCCATGCTCGTTTTTCTCTTTGCCTGCGGCTTCGCGCTCTGGAAGATCACGCGATTCAACTGACACGAATCCCGCGCACCGATCCGGCCGTTGCGCAATCCGTCTCGCGCTGGCAAACAAATCTCTAGCGAAGTATGGCCGAGCCGATATTCTCAGCGGAAAACACCGGCACACTAATCGTGTTGTCCATCCTCACGAGCATTCCCGTCTCCGCCGGAAGATCGACTTCCTTGCCCTTTCGCGCCACCACATACACCGCGCTCCCGGCAAGCCCGATTCCAAATCCGCGCACCACGTGGCTGAACACCGCACCGACCAGCGATCCCCCGCCCGTTCCAATCGTGGCCGCGAGGACGTCGCCCTTGATGTCGTGCTTCTCTTCGACAACTTGCCCTTCCTCGACACGCACATCTCTCCGCCGCCTCCCCTCCGCGTGCGCGCGCGGCTTCTCAATCGCCAGAATGCTCATCTGAATAGGAATGAGCCGGCTATCCACTTCCATCGTCCGAAAGCTGATATTCATATACGCCTGGCCACGGAACATGGCGAAATGGCGCGCCCTCTCGACGGTGCCGATCACCCCGTTCACCCGCGTGCCGGCCGGAATCAAGAGTTGGCTCCCCAAATACACGGGTTCGGTAACCACCGCCACAATCGGATCGCCTTCTCTCGCCACACCGGAGCTGATGCTGTTCAGCAGCGTGAGATGAACTTGCGTTCCCTGCATCAATTCGTGAGGTTCGGCCTGGGACGAGGGCGCGGCAACGCAGAAAAGTGCCGCGGCAAAAAACAACGACAGAATTTTTTTCATGGATTCCTCCTGCTCGCATCTCGAATGCGAACTGGCCCCGTTTCGTGAGGCGACACCAAGGCTCTGCCTCGATGCACTCCGCTGGCGCCGCGGACCCAGCGTCCCGGCGCGGCCGGGACACAAGGCGGATGGGGAGGAACTCCATCCGCTTTTAGCCTACCCTCATTTTTTCGGCGCCTCGCGGATTTTTCGCCGTTGTTTCCAGAGAATTAAGCGCCGCTACGAAGAGTGGATCGACGTGCTAGACGTTTCTTGGCTAGCGGC
Source organism: uncultured Acidobacteriota bacterium (assembly GCA_963715795.1). Lineage (GTDB taxonomy): Bacteria > Acidobacteriota > Terriglobia > Acidiferrales > UBA7541 > Acidiferrum. Next base: position 1,998,740 of record OY970275.1, read on the forward strand.
CATGCGGTGTTCCATATGCTGCTGAATAGCTTCCTTGATGTTCGCAATGGCCTCTTCATGCATGTCTCCCTGGCCGTAGGAGCCCTTAATCGCCGGGCAGGAGACGAAGAATTATCCGTCTCCATCGCCTTCGCCTCCTAGCCCTCCACCCTGCCCTCCGTTCGAGAACGTTTCGTGCCAGCTACGCATCGCGCCGATTTACTATGCTAAAATAGTGGGGAAAGTCAGTTGCGGGAGGGTGGCCATGTCTAAAGACCGTTTCGTTTCTGTGCTGCGCCGGGAGTACGCCGCCCTAACCCCTTCGGATCGCAAGCAAAAGATCCGCGAACTGGTTTCCGAGTCCCGAGATAACGAGAAATTCATCCGCGAAAATTTCCCTAAGTTTTTCGCGGAGGCTTTTGCGGAGGGCGGCTCGAACGGGGCGGAGCGGAAGTCGGTATCAAATGTTCAGCCCGAGCTAGCTGCAAAGCGTCGCTAGGCTCAAGTCCCAAGTGGTGCCCCCACTCCACAACCAATTCCCTCCGCTCAGTCGCTCCGTACACGTTCGCTAGCGCCACCTTGAGAATTTCGCCGTCACTCCAGCCCAACTTCCGCGCCATCGCAATCTTCGCTCGTATCGATTCCGCGCTCATAGGCTGAGTCAAAGCCGGGCCGCCCATTATAATAAGAACGGCCTCCTAGTATCAAACCCGTAATCATGTCTCATCGCGTTTCAGGATGGGGACAGCCCCCGATTTCATGACTAGCGCCGCTCGAAGGAGGGGCCGCCTTCCGAGCCGTGTGCCCTCCTCGTCTCTTGAGGGCGGGTCTCCTCTTGAAATCAGGGACTGCCAGCGCGTTTTCTAATTTTCTAGAACTTTATACGAGATACGAGCTTCGAGCTGGAGTGACAGTTTTGTCATCACTCAACCTCCCGCTTCGTGCGGCAACAGCTCCGTCCTAGCGCCGCCGCCCAAACATGGGGCACATGTTTAAGTCCGGCCGTCGCGCGGTTGGCCCGCCTTCTGAAGCTAAACAAACCGGACTGAGGAAACGTTTCTCCCTGCAGAGTATGAGCCATCGGTCGAGTTTGCTATTTTCTCAGAGATTGGAAGCGTCTCGTGCGTCCGAGATTTCGAGTTCATTTCATAAGGTTTGCGTTACGGCGCTCCCGCTCACGGAAGGCGGAAATTCCCGTCTGTTCCCAATTCCCGATACTGTTCCAGATAGGGCATTTTAACGAAATGACTTCGCCGTATTCTGTGTAAATGAGAATGAAGAACGTCACGCCAGCGCTGTTACTTTCTGTTCCTTGCCCAATTTGTGAGGTTGCGGCTGGCAACCCCTGCATGTTCCATTCGGGTGTCTTGCGTTCAGAACCGCATCTGGACCGCAAAATTTTAGCGGCGGATGTTCTGGAAACGAAAAGAACGCAACGCACTACGCCGGAAGCGAACTCACTTTCCTCGCGTGTGATGAAATTGTTCGGAACAATGGGCGAGGACCGCCTGAGCCTGCGCGTGCTCTTCGAGGTTGCAGGTAGCAGCGTCAAGGAAAGACTACGCGTCATAGAAGCCATCGACGAGTTGGTGCTCACAGGGATGCTGGAAGCGTGCGGCGATGAGTTCTACCTGCTGACAGAGAAAGCCAAAGTAACCATCCCTTAGCGCGGGAGAGGGTCCTTTGGGAAACCGGGGAAGACCGGGACGTTTTCCGTGACCTTGGCGGGTGGGGTCCTGGCCCGTTCCGAACCAGTTCACTCGCTCCACGGATTGATCGTATTGATTCCCGCCGCGGAGAAATCCATCTCGTTGCGAGTGACCAGCATCATTTGATGGACGACGGCCGTGGCCGCCAGGAATCCGTCCATGGAGCCCATGGGCCTCCCCGCAGCGTCCGCTTTTGCCAGCAATATTCCCCAGGTGGCCGCTACCGTCTCGTCGATGGCCACCACCCGGTCTTCAAATCGCCCCGTCAATTCCATCTCCAGCCACTCTCGAAGCCGCGTGCTTTTTCTCCCTGTGGGCATACGCTCTATTCCGTAGCGCAACTCGGCCAGTGTCGCGACGCTCAGAAACAAACGGTCCTCATCAGCGTTTGCCAGCCACTCGACCACGCCGGGATCGGGACGCGGCTTCACCCACTCGGAAACTACGTTTGCATCCAGCAAGAAGTTCACAAATCGATCTCGCGCGGCGGCTCTTTCCGGCGCTTCAGCTCTAACGCCGCACCGCGTAACGGAGAGTTCGCGAAAAACTCCGCCAGGTTTCCCTTAGCGTCCCTGCGTTATCCTCCTCTCCTCGCTTCCCAATCTTCACGCGCCAGCTCGCAGCTTCAACCTCGCCTCGCGCGTCGGAGAAATTCCCCCGTGCCGCGACTTAAACTTCTGTGTGTTAAACTCGAACCGCAGCGGCGCCAACCGCGCGGCTGCCGGAGCGTGGAACTTCGGGCTCTGTGCAACGAGGTCCCGCGAACCCCGCCAGGCCCGGAAGGGAGCAACGGTATCGGGATTACCTCGGGTGCCGCAGATCACCCGAAGTTCCTCGCACCGAAAAAGGTTCGCACCCGATTATTCGAGTGCAGACAAGAGAAAGCCGGCCGCCGAGGAGCCAGGTACGATGATTTTTGGCGCAATTATCGTTCTTCTTTTTCTGATTGCGCTTGCCGGCGTTGTCTTTTTCATATTTTCGCTCAAGCAAAAGGAACAGCGCGACAGGAACTCCTAGCCGATGAGCTACCAGGTCATAGCACGCAAATGGCGCCCGCAAACCTTCAGCGATCTCGTCGGGCAATCTCACGTCACCGCGACGCTGGCCAACGCCATCAAGAACAATCGCGTGGCGCACGCTTATATTTTTTCCGGCGCCCGCGGCGTGGGGAAAACAACGGCGGCGCGAATCCTGGCCAAAGCCATGAATTGCGTGAAGGGCCCGACTCCCGAACCCTGCGGCGAGTGCGATTCCTGCAAGGAAATTGCCGCGGGCACTTCGCTGGATGTGATCGAAATCGACGCCGCCTCCAACCGCGGCATCGACCAAATCCGCGAACTGCGCGAGATGGTTCGTTACGCCCCCGCGGCTTCGCGCAGCAAAGTCGTAATCCTCGACGAAGCGCACATGCTCACCGGTGAAGCATCCAACGCGCTTTTGAAAACACTCGAAGAGCCGCCCGACCGCGTGATTTTCGTGATGGCCACCACGCAGCCGGAAGCCCTCGCCGATACCATTCGTTCGCGCTCGCAGCATTTTCATTTTCGAGCGCTCACCTTCGCGGAAATTTCGGGGCGTCTTGAAGAGATCGCCAAGAAGGAAGGCTTGCAAATCGAGCCGGGCGCGCTCGCCGTGATTGCGCGCATGGCCGAAGGCAGCCTCCGCGACGCTTTATCTCTGCTCGAGCAGGCGCGTGCCTATTGCGGCGACTTTATCCCGGACAAAGAAGTGCGCGAACTTCTTGGCGTCGTGCCGGAAGATTCGCTGGATGAACTGGTGGCCGCCATCGCCACAGGCTCTGCCGACCGCGCTCTCGGCCTCGTGCATACGTTTCAAAAGGAAGGCCGCAATCTCCAGCATTTTTGCCGCGAAGCCATTCGCCACATCCGCAATCTGCTGATTGCGCGCGTGTGCGGCGCGGATTCGGATTTGATCGCCGCGACAGCCGATCAACGGCCAGCGCTGGCAAAAGCGGCGGCTCAATTCAGCGAAGAAGATCTCACGCGTTTCTTTCAGATTCTCTTGCAGACGGATGACGACTTGCGGCGCAAGCCCGATGCGCGCGTGCATCTCGAAATGGGTTTGTTGCGGTTGATCAACGCACAGCGGCTCGCGCCCATGGAAGAATTGCTCGCGGAACTCCGCAGCGGAGCACCGGCGGGGACAGCGAGTTCCGGCGCGGCGCGAAGCAGCTCAGCATCGAGCGCCGCTCTTGCTTCGCCGCCGTTGATGCCGCCACGAAGCGTCTCCGCCGCGCAGCAAATCGCTACAGCTACTCCGCAACGATTTGCTGCTCCAAGTTTTTCGCCTGCTGCAGCCGCGGCAGCACCCGCGCGCGCGGAAGCACCACCTTCTTCTGTTTCGGAAACGGTCACTGTCCCCGCGCCCGCTCCCGAAGCGGCGATGGAAGCATCTCGTAGCCCGCACGCCGATGGCATCAGCCAGGAACAGATCGCTAAAATCAAAGCCGCGATCCAGGCACAACAGAAATTTCTCGGCGAGATTGTGCAGCACGGCAGCCGCTGGGAACTTGAGGGTACGGAACTGCGAATTTATTTTCCGGCGGAGAAGCGCGCGTTCGCGGAGATGATGGAGGGCCGCGACTCTCTCGAAAAAGTTCGCGCCTGTTCCGGCAAAGTGCTGGGCCGCCCGGTGCGCGTGTGTGCTAGAGTAGAAGCAGTTGCAGCGGCTGCACCGCGCGGATCGTCCGGCACGCAAGAGTTGCGCGAGCAGTTCGAGCGGGATCCGCTGGTGCGCTCCATGCTGCAACGCTTCGGGGGAAAAATCTCCGAAGTAAAGTGGCGGCAAGAGGAATCCTGATGGACGTCAACGCTATCCAACAGATGCTCGCGCGATTCCGGCAGCAGTGGGAAGACGTGCAGCAGCAAGTCAATTCGGTGACCGTCGAGGCCTCGTCCGGCGGCGGCATGGTCTCGGTAAAAATGAACGGTCAGAAGCAAATTGTAAGCTTGCGCATCGAGCCCGAAGTCTTCGCGAGCAAGGATCAGGAAATGTTGCAGGATCTGGTGCAGGCCGCGGTCAACGAAGCATCGCGGCGCGTCGACGACGAACTTGCCAACCAGATGAAAAACCTGACGGCGGGCATGCCGGGCATGGCCGGCCTAAAAATTCCCGGCCTCTTTTAGCCCACAAACCATTCGCTTCGGTCTTCGCTTTCTTTCTCCCGGTCCCGCCCTCGACCTGCTTCCTTTTCGCTCCTGCGCTCTTTTTCTAGCCACAATTTTCACTTCACGAATTTGCCGTTGCGAACTTCGTACTCGACGTGGAACGGTTTCTGCATCTTCCGATTCTCCCAATGCTCCTCCGCGATGAGGCGGTTGATTTGATCCAGGCGCTCGGAGGGAAGCGGATGCGACCGAAAATATCCCGTCAAACTTTGGATCGCCAGCTCGGACAATTCCTGCTCCGGGCTTCGTGCGTGGATGACATATTCGTCGCTGAGCTTGGCCAGACGCGTAAATATCGTAACCGCGCCGTACGGTGAATAACCGGCCGCAACGGCGAGCCGCACGCCTTCGCGGTCCGCTTCGAACTCTTCATCCTTGTGGTAGCCCGCTTGCCAGAATTCGAGCGGGATTTGCACGAGCTGGCCAACCACTTCGAGATTCAGATTCTTCAGCTTGGCTTCGATCTGCACGCGCTCGACGCAATGATAATGATCGATGTGTTCGACTTCGTGGCCGAGAATGACCGCCAGCTCGTCCTCCGTCTCCATCAGGTCGAGCATCCCTTCTCCGACGTACACAGGGCCGCCGGGCAGCGAAAAAGCGTTGATCATGTTGTGATCGGCAATCAAATGAAAGCTATAGGGCAAATGCCGGTGGGCGTGCACGGCGACGGTACCTCCCACACGCTGAACATATTTTTCGAGAGCTTGTTCTTCAGGAGTCAGTTTTCTGATTCGAACGGAATATTGTGCAGCGAGTTGCCGGCCGATTTCGATTTCCTGTTCATCGGAGAGGCGCGTGAAATGCATGGGAACGCGAGTGAGGTCGCGCTGCGCATCGGCAAGCATGTCCACCACGGCATTGGCGGAAACGGGAGTGGCTTTGGGACGGCGCTGGCTCCAATAAAGTCCGGCGAGCGAGACGCCGAGAATCGCAAAAAAGAGGAGGAATACAACGGCGCGCTTCATAGGTATTGCCGGATGTTTTCGCGGAACCGGACGTAGAGATAGGAAACGGCAGTCAGCGCGACGCCGACGATGATAAATGTGATGTAGCGGTCGCGTTGTCCCAGACGCCAGGCGTCCATCGCCAGAACTTTGACGACGCAAAGCACGAGCATGGCAAGCCCGGTAAGACGAAAGCTGCGCTCCCGGACCGCGAGTGCGAAAAGAATAATCAAAACTCCTTCGATTCCCCAGGAAACGGTCACCATGCCCGCGCGCATCTCGAGTGCAAGCATGATGGTCAGCAAAGCAATCGGAATGAAAAATTGCAACTGCTCCGGCCGCGCGACCAAGGCTCCCGCGGCTCTTCTCCAGCCGCTGGCGCTGGGCGAAGTGGCATCTCTCTTGCGGAGCGGAAACGCGAAGAAAAGTGTCGCGAACAAAATTGCGACCGCGCTGCCGACGACAAAGTAGCGTCCCGTCCAGTCGCCCTGGCCAAAGTAACCCGCGCCAAAAAGATTGTGAGTGGTTCCTCGCGCGAAGGTTGCCAGCGTGACGAGAATTCCCTGGTGCAAGAAAATAGGCCGGCGCAAAGCCCAGGCTGCCGCAAATAAAACGAAGGTTATGGCCGCATACGAGGTGACCACCCATTCCGGAGTGAATTGAAAGTAGAAGAGCGCGACAACGGTGGCTGTTCCGAGATATGCCACCAGCGAATCGAAGCGGAGGCGCCGGTCGCGCGCGGTGTGCTCTTCCTGTTCGGGGAGCTGCGCATAAACAAAAAAGAAAATCAGGACAAGTGGAAGCACGGTGTACATGCGCGGGCTCCAAAATTCTCCTGGCTCACCCGCGGTCAGGTTTGCGAAGAATATGCGGACGAATGCGGCAACCAGCGCCAGATAGGCTTGATAACGGAATTGCTCAATCCTGCGCAACAGGCCGTACTCGAAAAGTACGAGGCCGAAAACAGCCAAGCCCACGGCGATGCTGAGCGGCTGCAGTTCATGCCAAAGCAGCAGCGAGACAAGCAAGGAAGCAGCCCACGAATAAATATGATGGAAGCCGCGGGCGCGCAGCTCGTCCGGCATGCGGATAATCCCCGACATCGCATAAAAAATCACGGCCACGATAGAAAGCGAGAGAAGCCGCACGCTGACGCCGTGCCAGGCGTCCTCAACATACATATTCACGCTGACCCCGCGAAGCAGCGTGATCGCCGCGAGCGCGTGAGCCTGCCAGCGCAAATCGTCGAGCTCAAAACGGCGATCGATGGCGGTCAGCGCGAAAGCGAAGAGCGCCCAGAACACGATGAGCCAGCCGGTCGATGCTTCGTACCACATCAGCAGCGCGAGAAGAAACGTTGCAGCGGTGGTGTGCAGATAAGCCGAAAAACGCGCGTAAGACGCATCAACAAGCGTGGCTTTCCGCGAGATGGCGTAAAGTCCCGCGGCGGCTATCGAGACGGTAATGAGTCGCACGCTGAAATGGCCGTAATACGCCGTGAGGTGAATGTTGTAATCGATCGTGCGCGCGATCGACGCAAGAGCAAAGAAATGTTCCTGATATCCGAGGTGCCGCAGATTCCAGCGCCGTCCGGCAAGGGCAAGAAGAGCCCCGGCGGCCAGAAACAATACAGCCATCCACACATCCGGCGCTTCGAACCAAATCAGCAATCCAATAAGCCCCGAGCCCGCGCAGGAAAATAAAGCGCGGAAAGCACGCTGTTCGCGATCGTCGCGAAGTGCGGCAAGTTTGGCGGTCGCATAAAACATGGCCGCGAGAAGAGGAAGCGTGACGAGCCGCGTGGTGATGTGTGTATGCGATGGGCTTTCGATGTGCAGATTGAAAACGAAAGCGCGATAAAGAACGAGACCGCCGAGCAAAGCGTATTGGATTTGGAGCTGACGTGATTCGCGCAGCCGCCCAACCGACGCGAGGATGAGCATGATGGCGGCGAAGGCGACTGCGGTCCAATCATTCGCGAAAAGAGCCCACGCCGCTGTAGCCGCGGCCGCTGCACCCAAATAGGAATGAATGGAGAGCAGGCGCTGATCAAGGGCGGAACTAAACTGTTCCTTCCAGCGCGAAGCGGCGTACAGCGCGTTGCTATACAAAACAACGGCGCAAAGCGCGAAGAGCACTCCGGCGGCCAGGGCCAGATCCTCCGTTCTTGCGCGGAGATCGACGAGCGGGCGGAAGTTGTAGCCAAAAAGATCGATGCCCACGAGGACGCCTGCGAACAATCCGAGGCGCCGGAAAACAACCTCGTTGAAAACGATTCCGGCGACAAGAAATACTTCGGCGCCGACAAGCCAGAGAATCGCCACGGGATTTCCCGAGTAATGCGAAGGAACGGCAGCCAGCATGAGCGCCGCGCCCATGACGCTGAGAAGGACAAAGGCCCGGCGGCGCCGTCTCGTGATGGGAAGCTGCGCGGCGGCGAATTCCAAAGCGCCGATAGCCAGCAGCGCGATATAGGCCAACTGCGGCTGAACCGATTGAAATTTCATCAAGCCCAGAAGGAGCAACGTGTTCAGCACCGCGGACACGGTGGAAACGTGCTCCTCGAAATCGTTCTTGACGCCGCGCACGACATACGAAATGCGGAACGTCAGCCAATAAAAGAACAGCATGGCTACACTGGCGTGATACTCCGGGAACGCGCGGCCGTGCGCGCCTTCGATTCCCAACAATTTGTAAAGCCAGTAGAGATGGTTCAAATAGCTGGAAAGAATTCCGAACACTTCGAGTTCGAACCATCCCATGCGCAAAACAATGGTGACCAAGCTAATCGCGAGAATCACTCCCGCGAACAATCCGTAGACGGTGTTCTCGCTGGCCCCTCCCGTGGCGAGCGGGCCGAGTTCGCTGAAGCTTATGGCAATCGTCGTGTAGCCGAGCAAAAACGCGAAGCCGGTGACGAACTGGGACTTGTAGCGCAGCGTGTGCGCCGCCATGCCGAACGCAACAGCCAGCATGAGGATGCAATCGAGCACCAGGGAGTCGAGCACGCGCATCGCGGAGACGTGATGGATGGCGTACGTTGCGAAAAAAAGGAGCGCCCAGCCGCCTCCGATTCCGACGCGGCCGAGCAAGCGGTACCTCTCGCGCTTCTCGAGAAAAATGCCGCCGGCAAGAAGCACGGCGGCCACCGCGTAGACGATAAATGCTTTCCCTGCGGGGCCAAGATTTTGAATCACCAGCATTCCGAGCAGCGCAACGCCAATCACCGTCATGCCCACGCCGAGTTTGGCGAACCAGTTCGCGCCGAGCGACTCTTCCAGCGCAGAGACGGATCTGATGCGCTGTTCGCGCGTGGTTTTTGGCGCGGAGGTGCGAAGCGGCGAGGAGGAAAGCGGCGCTGAAATTCGTGCGGCCGCCGCGGGAGGAATTGCTGCGCCTGGAATCGCTGCCGTTTCCGGCATTGGACTCGTGGGCGCTGCTGGCGGCTGCGGACTCGCAGGCGGAGGAATCACTTTAGGAGGAACGGCCGGTGCCGGCACTTGCGCAGTTTGTCCCGGCATCGCTATGGGTCCGGGCTTTTTCTCGGCGACTGGAATCGACGGAGGCGCTGGTGGCGCTATAGGCGGTTGCAATTCAACACGAGGAGCAACGACGATCGGCGGAGGAATCTTTACCGTTGGAAATCGTACCGCTGCAGGAGCGGCTTGCTTTACGTCTGAAGTAGTCGCCTGCTCCCCTGGCTGCCTCGCTGGAGGAACCCCGGCTGCAATTTTGCTCTGCAATTCCCCGACGGCGCGTTGCAATTTCGTGAGCTGCTTCGCATGCTCATCCGCGAGCGCGTTCAACTGTCTGCGCAGGCTGGCTTGTTTCACAAACAGAGCAATCGTCAAAAAGGGGGAGGCGACCACAAACAGTCCAACAAGAACCAATAAGAGGATGGCAAGGGGCATGGGTATTCCTCGGACGCACCGCTCGGTTAGTTCTGAGGGTAGAACGGACGGCGGCGGGAATCTTGCATTTTGTTCTTCATCGCCTAGAGGTAGTAACCATGCCTGCACTAAGCCGCTTGGTTTCTTAGAGTTAGCACGTTAGCCCGAAGAAACCGCTTGCAAAGTAAGGCCCCCAAGCACACCCCAAGACGCGACGTTCCCCGCTCCGCCGCTCCCCGGATTCTCCCCCAGGTTTGCGTGCACACGCGCGGCTATGCTACACATCATGCATGCCCGATTTTGCCGCCCCCGTTGAACGACTGATCGATGAACTAAAACATCTCCCGGGAATTGGCCAGAAGACCGCCCAGCGCCTGGCCTTCTTTCTCTTGCGCGCCTCTCCCGAAGACGCGCTTGGCCTGGCCGACGCCATCCGCGACGCCAAAGAAAAAATTCGCGAATGCTCGGTGTGCAGCAACATCACCGATGCCGACCCTTGTTTGTATTGCACGGGTTCGAATCGCGACAAGAAAACGATCTGCGTCGTCGAAGAAGCGCACAATATCATGGCCGTTGAAAAAACCCGCACTTACAGCGGCATGTATCACGTTCTCGGGGGCTCTCTCTCGCCTCTCTCCGGCCGCGGTCCGGAGCAACTCCGCATCAAATCACTCATCGAGCGGCTGAAAGGCGGAACGGTCGAAGAAATTATCATCGCCACGAACCCCACTGCCGAAGGCGAAGCCACCGCCGTGTACCTTTCGAAATTGCTAAAGCCGCTTGGAGTGCGCGTCACGCGCATCGGCGTCGGCATTCCCGTCGGCGCGGATTTGGAATATGCCGACGAGGTCACCATGCTAAAAGCTCTCGAAGGGCGCCGCGATTTGTAGTTACGTCTTGTCCATCCTCCGCGCCGAAAAACGAAACTCTGGAATAAGAAATGCGCCTCCCGACATTGAAGGGCAGCGCAAGTTAGCCGTTGCTGGCATTGTTTAAACCTTTACATGAGCGGCCTTTGACAAATGCTCTGGGGGCGTCCTAGTACGTATGGCCGCCTCTAGCCACCAGCCCATTTTGGGTATAGAGTTTGATTCCCGCGGAGTGGTCCCCACCGCAAGGAGTTGCGCTTTGCCGAACCTGGCGCACTACATGGCGCAGTACGATCACGAGCACTCTTCTGGATGGAACAAGCTGCTCCACGGCCTTGGCATCCCCATGATTTTTTTGGGGATTATCCTTCTGATCTTCATGAAATGGATCTGGGGCGGAAGTTTTTTCGTAAGCGGCTGGGTCTTGCTTTTACTGGGACACCGGATCGAAGGTAACCATCCGGCGTTTTTCCAGGGGCCAATTTATTTGTTGGTGGGACCAATCTGGGTCGCTAAGGAAGCATGGGAGTTCCTCACTGGAACGCACCGTACGCCGGCCTCGGATGGCACAACGACGACCAAGCATTCTTAAATAAGAGCGAGCTCGGTCGTAGCTCCAGGAGCGGCTGCGGTGTCCATGGAAGAACAGAGCGGCAATCTTGCCGACGAAACGACGGAAATGATGTCAGAACCGGTTGCGCACCAGAACGAAGAATTGCGGAAGCGCCGTAGCACGCGCATCATGCAGGCGGTTCCGCTCGCCGTCACGGGCGTCGACGCTCTTGGCCGGCCTTTCACCGAACGTACTTCCACGCTCATCATCAACTGCCACGGCTGCCGCTACCAATCGAAGCACTACGTCCTGAAGAATATGTGGGTGACGCTCGAAGTGCCGAACGCGGAAGCCAATCAGCCTCCTCGAACAGTGCGCGGGCGGGTTGCCTGGATTCAGCGGCCGCGAACCGTCCGCCAACTTTTTCAGGTGGCTCTCGAACTGGAAGTTCCCGGCAACACATGGGGTATCGCCTTTCCGCCGCCGGATTGGTTTGCCGCGCAAGAAACCCGGCCCGATTTGGGCGCGCACGAACCCGCGCAGGATGCGCCGCACAGAGATTCGGACCCTTCGGAAATCCATCTGCCGTTGAACGAACCGGAACTTGCATCGCCGCCGGCTCCGGACAATTTGCGCGTCTTTCCTGCTCCCGCAAGCGCGACGGATGCTTCGCTGCAACTTGCGCGCCACATGGCGCGCCTGGTGGCCGACGCGAAGCAGCAAATCCAGGCCGCGGCCCGCGAAGTTGCCGCGCAGGCGGTCGCCGCCGAGCGCCGCGTGTCCATCGAGGAGTGGGAACAAAAAATCTCGGCGGCCCGCGAGCAGTTGAACCAGCAGGTTTCGAGCGCCGTTGAAAAAATTCAGGAAGAGTCTGACGCGCGCTCGCGCGCCGCGCATGCCGCCGCCGCGGAAGCGCTGCAAAGAGAGCTTCCCCGCTGGATTGCGCCGCAGCTCGAAGAGCTGACGCGCCAATTGACGCAGCAGATTTCCGATCGCGGCGCCGCGGAACGCACGGAACAATCCCAGCAGTTGGCGAGCGCGGTCGAATCCCTGCGCGCGCTTTGCCAGCAAGCCGACGAATCCGCTTCGCGGCTCCGCGCGCAGGCCGAACAAGCCGAATCCCAAATCGCCAATCGCGCCGCGGCATCGAAACGTGAAATGGACGAAATGGCGCGCCAGAATCAGGCCACCGCGGATGCCCAACGCGAAGCCTCGGCGTCGGCGGCCGGCGAAATTCAGCAGCGAGTAACCGCGGCGTTTGCCTCCGCGCAAGCGACATGGCAAGGCCAGCTCAACGCGGAAACCGAAGCGGCCCAAGCGCGCTGGGGCCCGGCTCTCGAAAGCGCCCTCGCCGCAGCCCAGGAAAAAGCCGCCGCTGGCCTCGACGAACACGCCCGCATCGTTCTCACAAAATTACAAGAGGAAGTGGCGCGCCACTCCTCGGCTGTTCAGGAATCCTCTTCCGCCGCCTCCGCGGGTCTCGAAGAGCGCGTGCGCGGCCTTTTATCGCAAGCGCAAGAAGAAGCGGCGCGCCACACTGCCGCAGTTCACGACTCGATGACCGCAGCGGCCGCAGAAGCCGCGCAGCGCATCTCCGATTTGCGAAACTCCTTGCAGGAGCAGTCCCAGCGCCTCGAAAACGCATTAGGCCGCGCTTCTGAATCGAGCGACCACCTCGAACATCTCTCCGCGCGCATCGAAACTACGCAAGCGCAGGCACTCGCGGGCTTCGAGGCACAGATCGACAACGTGGTCAGCCTGCATCGCAATGAATTGCACCGCCAATCCGAAACGCTTCTCGAAGAGCTCAACGCGCGCATTCGCAGCACGTTTGAAGAGAATTGCCAGCTCGCCCTTTCCAAGTTTGACCAGCAAATTGACTTGATGGTCCAGCCTCACATTTCCAGGACCGAACAGGCCATTCATCGCCTTGCGGGAGGCCGCTCTCTTCTCGATGCGGCGATGACTTTGCAGCAGGATCGCATTCGAGCGTCGGCAGACGAAGCGTTTGCCGAATCGCTCTCTCGCTTCCGCGAAAATCTCGGCGGCGTCGATCAACTTTTGCAGGAAGCGGCGCAGGCGGTCGCGGCGAACAATCTCTCCGAAATCGAATCCAAGGTATCCGACCTGAAACATCAAACCGTGGACGACCTGATGAAATCCGCGGAGTGGTACGAGAAAAAGGCTCAGACGCAGATCCAGAACCTGACCGAAAAAACCGTCGAGCAGGCGGAAAACCAATTCCGGGAGAAGGCCGGCGAAGTTTCCAGCGTTTTCGCGAGCGAGCTGGATCATTCCAGCCGCAGCTTTATTGGCCATACGCAGACACAAATGGAAGAAGTCGTGCGCGACGCTTTCGAACATTCACGCGCGCTCTTTGCCGAAGCTGCGGAAACCACCACCGCGGCATTCACTGATGAAATTCAGCGCCAGGCACGCCAGGAGCTGGATGGCTTTGGGCAAGAAACGCAGCGCGCTCTGGGCGAGACTCGTGTGCAACTCGACGCCGCACGAACCGAATTGAATCAGAAAGTCACCGCCGAACAGGAAGCCTTTTTGCGCCTGTTCCAGGCCGGAATGAACAGTGTGGTGGAAAATGGCGTCACCGCTGCAAACGCGAAAGTAAAGGCGGGCCTCGCGCCGTTGCTCGACTCCTGGAATTCCACTTTGGAATCCCATCGCGCGGAAATGCTCTCCATCAATAGTCAGCTCAGCAATCAAGCCATGGAGCAACATCGCAGCCGCCTGGAAAGCGTCTCGAATCAGTGGATGCTCGCGACCGTCGCGAAATTGGATCACCAATCGCGGGAAGCGGTCGCCAGCATCGCCGCAACGGCCGAAGAGAAACTCCGCGAAACCTGCGCACAAGTTTTCGCGGGCGTCGGCGACGTTTTACGCGAACGACTGAAGCAAATTGCGGCGAGCTTGACGCCTCCTCCTTCCGAGCCGCCGATGACGCGCTCGACCACCGCCGGCGGCAGCGACCGCTAGTCTCCACTCGCTCCCGAAAAACTTCTTAGCGCTTGCGCTCCGCCACGATTTCCCGTCGGAACCCGTTCATGCCGCGTTTCTCCCGGCCCAAGGCCTGTTGCTGTTGAAGCATCGCGGTACGTTTGTACTATAGCCACCGTTTCCAGCGTCTGCGAACCTAAGCCTGTCTGAGCCGTCGTGTGGACAGTTCTGCGCGGACCGCTCCTTAGCTGGCTGCGCCTCCCGCATCCCCGGCGCACGAGGGACAAGCGCATTGGCTTCCGCAGCAGATATCAGCTCAAAAGGGAGCACGCCTTCGGCGAGTGCGCCGCAGTCGCCCACTGGGGGTCCTGTCGCTCACGAAGCGCCCGTGAGCGCCACCGGCGCGCGTCCGGGAGGAAATTCCGGCAAGCGCGAACTTTTCAGCGAAGCCACCACAACCGCCCTGGTCTTTCGCAACGGCGGCGTCATTCGCCTGTCCGTCGCCGTCGAACCCGGCCAACTTCTCTTCCTCACCAACCAGCAAACCCAGCGCGAAGTCGTGACGCAGGTCACGCGCAGGCGCGATAATCCTGCCACCGGCTATTACGTCGAGCTCGAATTTACGGAACCAGCCCCCGATTTTTGGGGCATCGAACTTCCTGAAAGTTCTGCACTCGCACCAGCGAACTCACAACAGCGTGCCGCCGCCGAGCTCTTGAAGTCTTCCGAGTCGAACTCGGAGGTCTCCGCCCCGCGCGCGCCCGCTCCCTCCGCCAACGAAATCCAGGGATTGATGAACGAAGTGGAAGCACTGCGCGCGCAATTGAAATCGTTGCAGACCCAAGCAGCACCGGCTGGCACGGATGCCCCTCGGACGAATCCGGCGATCTCGCCTGCGTTCTCCTCATCGGTCTCGTCTTCCCAAAGTTTCAATCCATCTGAAACGCCGAAGCTGAACACTCCACCGCCCGCACCGGCTCCTCTCCCGCCAATTTCTGACCTGCTTACTTCGCTCCTGGCGCCCTCACCGGCTCCGCCCCGGACCTCCGCGCCGCCCGAGACCCGCACTTCTCCCGCACGCGCTGCCGCGCCAACTTTGCCTGCCGAAGAACGGCCCGTGGAGGACGAGGAGTTCCTTCCAGAAATTCCCGAAGAGGATTCCGAAGCTGAACCTGTGGCCGATGTGCCCCCGGCAAAACCGTCGAAAAAATTTCCGCCAGCGAACATTCCGAAAGAAGCCCCGGCCGACCGCTTGGGCGCTTTACGCTTGGCCCTGCTTGCGGCCGTCTCGCTCTTCGCGGTCAGCGTTGCCGCCTGGAACATGCATTGGTTTCCTTGGTCGTCGGCGCCGGCACCGTCGAGCTTCTCTGGCCGCGTGTCTTCGGCAGTTCGCGCAGCCGTCCACCTTCCGCCGAACGCACGTCCGGCCCCTGAGCAAAACCCTGGCGCGCAACCCAATTCCGGTGCGACTCCTGATGCCTCCGGCTCCTCACCTTCCCCGTCCGGCTCCGCCCTCGCTCCAGCGCGGCCCAACAACTCTTCTGCCGAGCCAAGTCGTTCTCACACCTCATCCCATGAGAAAGAAAATCCGGATTCATCTGTCGAAGCGGCATCAAACGCACCGGCCAGCGGTGATTCCGAGTCCCTGGAGCCCGTTGCAAAGCATTCCACCGTGCCTAACGCCTCGGCGTCCGATGCGGTCTCCACCCCGATTCCCGGCGACAACGCCGCCAACGCACCCCCCCGCCTGCTCAAATCCGTACGCGCCGTCGCTCCCTCCGATGCTCTGCGTGACTACGTCACGGGAAACGTGACGCTCGACGCGCTCATCGATGAATCCGGCCATGTGAAATCCATGAAGGTCCTGTCGGGTCCGGCCATGCTTCACAAGGCCGCCATGGAAGCTCTCCGGGAATACCGTTACGAACCCGCCCGCCACAACGGCAAGCGCGTCTCCGCGCACCTCACCGTCACCATTCCCTTCTGGTTCGAACCGTAACCCTCGCCCCGACTCCGCATTCCTTTTCGCCCTCACGAATTTCGCCGCCATCCTCCCGTAATTCGCCTCCCGCCCTCCGCCCACGTATAATCAAAGCTCTTGAACAACCATGGCTAACCGAGCCTATCTGCGCGTCTGGACGCGCGATATTTCCGAATCCACGCTCATCGCCCAATTTGCGAGATTTCTCGCGACTGCGCCGCTCTCCGCCTCGGAAAATACATTTCGTGGACTCATCGTCCAGCCTGTGGATGCCACCGAAACTCCCCTAGCCGAATGGGATCTCAAGGGTCAAAGCTATGGCGCGGCGGAGGTTGCCGCGCTCGCTTCTCTGCACATCTCTGCGGATAGCGCGTATATCGCCGAGGCAAGTTGGGACCTGTGGAGTTTTGACGCGGAAACCCTAAAGTGGACAAACAAACCGGAGCCTCTGCTCTTGACGTGCAACGGCCCCGAATACAACGCCGGCATCGCCGCTTCCGAAGGCCAATTCAACGCCGATCTCGGCTTCGAGCACTTCTTTACAGGGCACTCCGGCCTGCTCGCTCCCGGCGCTGCCTCGAATCCCTTCGAATCCTCCGATCATCCAATCGAGCGCACGTTTCGCCAGTGGATGTCCGTTCCGGGCAACTTGAAGGAATATCACGCGAAAACCCGCGAGAACATCCAACAGTTGTTCGGTTGGGTAGAGTCCATCGAGCGGGCTCTGCCCGTCGAGCGCAGCCAGCTTTGGTCGGAAGGCGAAGAAAACTTTGAAGCGCGGCTGGACGCGATTCTGGCGCAACGTTAGCTGTGGCCCAGCAGGAACATTGCGCCCGCGCGTTCTTTCGCGAACGGCTGGCAGCGGCTAGAATCGTTCTATCGCGAGGCTGGCTCGCAGATACGGAGTGGCTCACGCGGTAGGAAAATGCGCAGCACACCCGAAAAGGATGGCTTGCCCGGCGTATAGTGGAAATTAGGCTTACGGCGGCAACTCTTTGATGCACGAATTAAGAACAATCTCTTCCCTTTCGCCGAATGCGCCTTGTTCGCCCGGATTTTCTGCGGGAAACGGCGCGTCCGCCCGCGCCCCCCGGTGTTTTCCCGGATTCCGCCGTCGTCTCCTCGCAGCCGGCGTAGTCGCAGCATGTCTACTTTTCTCCTCTTTGTTTTTTTCTGGTTGCGGCGACGAAACCCCGCAAAACACCGCCGCGGAAGCTCCCGCTAAACCTCCCGAGCCTGTCGTCCCCGACGATATTCAAGCAGCCGCCCACGATTTCCTCGGAAAGGAGACGGAAGTCCTCGTCTTCGGCGATCTGGCCAAGACCGGCAAACAAGAATTCCTCGCCGCGAACGTCGTCCCCAAAACGCCAAAGAATCCGATGCCGGGAACCATCGTCACCCGCGCCGTCCTCGCGCAAGAAGAAGACGGCAAGTGGGTGGAACTTCTCCGCTGCGATGAATACCTGAAAAATTCCAAGGGCTATCTCGCGCTTACGCCGCTCGCGCCCGTCGCCGGCTGGCGCGTCCAATATGATCAGGACCCCGTCAAAGGCATCCAGCTCTATTTCACGCCCATCAAAGGCGCGGGCGCCTCGGATCCTCACGTCCTGCCGATCGGCATCGCTTGGAACCCGGCCACAAAGCGATACCAATCGCTGGATCGCACCTTCGAGCATTTCCTGCTGGAGACTCCGTCTCTCTCCAGCCCCAGGTCGGTGCTCCGATGAGCGCAGCCGCCGCCACGCTTGGCGCGGCCTCGGCCGCCAAAAAGCCGCCGAAAGCCTCGTCGTGGAAAAATCTTCTCGGCCTCATTCCCTATCTCGGCCGCTACCGCGGTCCGATAACTCTTGGAATGCTCGCTCTCGTCGTGTCGAGCGTCGTGCAAAACGTAATCCCGCTGGCCACTGGCGTCCTCACGGATATTCTTGCAGGCAGCGCCCGTCCCTTTGAACGAAGCGCGCAAGGCCATCTTCTCGCCGGTTCTTGGCTGAGCCGCATCATTCCTTACTACTCCCCCCACAGCCGCCACGCCCTCGCCATTTATTGTTTTCTGCTCATCGCTCTCGTCTGCGTGCGCGCCGTCCTCTCTTTTCTGACGCGCTGGGTTCTCATCGGCATTTCTCGCGACATCGAATTTGATATCCGCGGTGGCTTGCTCAATCGCTTGCTCCTCCTCGAACCAGAATTTTATGTCCGCAACCGCACCGGCGAGCTGATGTCCCGCGCTACCAACGATCTCAACGCCGTTCGCATGGTCCTCGGTCCCGGCATCATGTACAGCGGGCAAACCATTATCGGCATGGCTCTCGCCATCGTCGTCATGTCGCAGCTCTCCGGCAGGCTCACGCTCTGGGTTCTGCTCCCTGTGCCCTTCGTCGCCATCGTCGTGCAGCATTTCGGCAAGGTCATCCACGAACTGTACGAAAAAATTCAAGCTTCGCTCGCCACGCTCTCCGCCAAGGTCCAGGAAAATCTTGCCGGCGTCCGTGTCGTTCGCGCCTATGCCCAGGAAGAGGCCGAAATTCTCAGCTTTGATGAACCCAACCGCGAATACGTCTCGCGCAACGTCAAATTGATCCGCACCTGGAGCATGTTCATGCCTTCGCTTCAGGCCATGATCGGCGTCACTTTTCTCATCGTCCTCTGGCAAGGCGGACACCTTGTCCTCAGAGGCCGCATTTCGCTCGGCGCTTTGATCGCTTTCTACACCTATCTCGGCATCCTCGTCTGGCCCATGATCGCTCTGGGTTGGGTCACCAACATCTTTCAGCGCGGCGCCGCCTCCATGGGCCGCCTCAATCACATTCTCAAAGCTCAGCCGCAAATCGACGATCGCGCCGCCACCGTCCCCGCGGACGCTGCCGTCGAAGGCGAAATCGAATTCCGCAACCTGAATTTTTCCTATCCCACCACGATGGCCGGTGTCGGCGCGATTCCCGGCGCAAACGGCGCCTCCAACGGCAACCGCTCCGCCACGGACGCCGTCCTGCACGACATCAATCTCCGCATCCCCGCTGGCTCGACGCTGGCCATCGTTGGCCCCACCGGCAGCGGCAAGACCACTCTCGCCGCGCTCGTGTCGCGCCTTTGGGAAGCGCCCAACGGCTCCGTGCTCATCGACGGCCGCTCTATTCGCGAATGGCCTCTCGATACGCTTCGCCGCTCCATCGGCTACGTCCCGCAGGACACCTATCTCTTCAGCGAAACTGTCGGTGAAAATATCGCCTTCGGCTTGCCGAAGTGCGATCTCGATCGCGTCCGCGAAGCCGCCGACATCGCCAGCCTCGACGGCGACGTCCAGGATTTCCCCGCGAAATACGACACCATGGTCGGCGAACGCGGCATCACGCTCTCCGGCGGCCAAAAACAGCGCACCGCCCTCGCCCGTGCTATCGTTCGCGACCCGCGCATCCTCATCCTCGACGACTCGCTCTCCAGTGTCGACACGCAAACCGAAGAGCGCATTCTCAGCCGTCTCCGCGGCGTCATGCGCGGCCGCACCACCATTCTCATCGCGCACCGCACCTCCACAGTCCGCGACGCCGATCAAATCGTCGTCCTGCGCGATGGCCGCATCACCGAGCGCGGCACCCACGACGAACTTCTCGCGCGCGGCGGGTACTACGCTGATCTTTATCAGAAGCAGTTGCTCGAGGAAGAGCTCGAACGCGCATGACCAATCTTCACGAAGAAGAGAAACTCGGAAAGGCGTACGACTCGCGGCTGCTGAAGCGCCTGGTCCAGTATCTCCGCCCCTATAAATGGCGCGTCCTCCTGGCCATGCTCCTTGTCGCCGTCGTCACTCCTCTCGAGCTGACACCGCCCTGGCTTTTCGGGAAGGCCATCGACAGCTACTTTACTCCCACCCTGAAACACCTCATCCCGGAGAGCCAGGCGTGGCGCGGCATCGAGTGGATCAGCTTGGTTTTTCTCCTCGTCCTCATCTCCGATTTCGTCGCTCAATACGCGCAAATTCGCATTATGCAGCGCGTTGGCCAGCAAACCATGTATGACATGCGCAGCGGAATTTTCGCGCACATCCAGCGCCTGCCCATGAGCTATTTCGACCGCAATCCCGTGGGGCGCCTCGTCACCCGCGTCACCACTGACGTCGACGCCTTGAACGACCTCTTCGCCGCAGGCGTGGTCACCATGATCAACGACTTTTTCCTTCTCGTCGTCATGGCCGGTTTCCTTTTCTTCGTGGATCGCCGCCTCGCTTTCGACGCTTTCGCCGTTCTGCCTTTCATTTTTGTCGTCACCTATTTCTTCCGCAAGTTCGTCCGCGACGCCAACCGCCGCGTGCGCACCGCCATCGCCCGCATCAACGCTTTCCTCCAGGAATATATTTCCGGCATGAGCGTCGTCCAGCTTTTCAATCGCGAGCGCAAAGCGCGTATCGAATTCGAAAATCGCAATCGCGATCACATGCTCGCCTGGTACGACGCCATTCTGGCTTTCGCCCTTTTCTATCCCGCCGTCGAATTTCTTAGCGTCGCTACCATCACTTTGATCTTTTGGTCCGGCGGCAACCGCGTCCTCGGCGGCACTCTCAGCCTCGGCGTCCTCACCGCTTTCACCATGTACGCCACGCGCTTTTTCCGTCCTATCCAGGACCTCAGCGAAAAATTCAACATCCTGCAATCCGCCATCGCCGCTTCCGAGCGCATCTTCCGCCTTCTCGATGAGCCCGTCACCATCGCCTCCAATGCCGATGCCGCCCTCCTTGAGTCTCCCCGCGGCGAAATCGAATTCCGCAACGTTTGGTTCAGCTATCGCGATGTCCCCGAGCCTGCCGACGAAGACTGGGTCCTTCGCGACGTCTCTTTTCGCGTCGAGCCTGGCCAGACTCTCGCTATCGTCGGCCACACTGGCGCCGGCAAAACCACGCTCATCTCTCTGCTCCTCCGTTTCTACAACGTCCAGCGCGGCCAAATCCTCCTCGATGGCGTCGACATTCGCACCATGAACATCCAAAATCTTCGCCGCCAATTCGGAATCGTCTTGCAGGACTCTTTTCTCTTCTCAGGAACCATCGAGTCCAACGTCCGTCTCGGTTCTCCCGGCATCGACCGCCATACCGTCGAGCACGCCATCGACGAAATCGGCCTCGGCGATTTTGTCCGTACGCTCCCCGAAGGTGTGGACACCTCCGTTAACGAGCGCGGCTCCACTCTTTCCGTCGGCCAGCGCCAGCTCATCTGTTTTGCCCGCGCTCTCGCACACAATCCGAGTTTCCTGATTCTCGATGAAGCCACTTCCAGCGTCGACACCAAGACCGAACTGCAAATCCGCGAAGCGCTCGACCGCCTCCTCTGTGGCCGCACTTCTCTCGTCATCGCGCACCGCCTCAGCACCATTCAATACGCGTCGCGCATCCTCGTCTTCCACAAAGGCCGTCTTCGCGAGCAAGGCGCCCATCAGGAACTTCTCGCCCAGCGCGGCATTTACTACCGCCTCTATCAGCTCCAATACAAAGAGCAGGAACTCGGCCTTCCTGAAGATCCGCGCGACTCCGCAGGCACTCTCGCCGAGCAGCCCCGCGGTCCGCTTCCCGCTCCCCAGCCTGCTACCGACTGATCTCCGCCGCGCATGCCGCCCATTCCTCTCCTAATTTCCGCCGGCGAAGCTTCCGGGGATATGTACGCCGCTCGCCTCGCCACCGCGTTGCAAAAACGTCTCGACGTTTCTCTCTTCGGCATGGGCGGCCCGCAAATGCGCGCCGCCGGCGTCGACGTCATCACCGACTACAAGGAAGTCTCCGTCGTCGGCATCACCGAAATTCTCAGCCATCTTCCTTCTCTAATCCGTGCCATGCGCCATCTCGTCTCCGAAGCCCGCCGCCGCAAGCCGCCTTTCGCCATCCTCACCGATTTCCCCGGCTTCCACCTTCGCCTTGCGCGCAAGCTCCGCCCTCACGGCGTTCGCAATATCTATTACATCTGCCCGCAATTCTGGGCCTGGCGTCCCTGGCGCGTGCGCGTAGTGCGCCGGCGTTTCGCGCAAGCTCTCTGCATTTTCCCGTTCGAAGAAGCTTTCTTCTCCAACGCTGGCGTGCCCACAAAATTCATCGGTCATCCTCTCGTCGGCGCCGTGCAGGCAACGCAACCGCGCGAAGAATTCTGCCGCGAACACAATCTCGATCCCTCTCAACCCATCGTCACCATCCTACCCGGCAGCCGCCACGCCGAACTCGCCCAGCATCTCCCCGTCCTCCGCGAAGCTTGCCTCCTCATCCAAGCCCAGCATCCCGCCCAATTTGTCGTCGCCGCGGCTGCTCACAGCAACCTGGACGAACTCCGCGCCGGCTGGAACGCTTCTCTAACCCTCCGCATCGTCGAAAACCAAACCTACAACGCTCTCGCCGCGGCGGACGCTGCCATCGTCTCCAGCGGCACGGCCACCGTCGAAGCCGCTCTTCTCGACGTCCCCATGGTCGTCGTCTATCGCGTTACTCCACTCACCGCCCTCCTCGCCAAGCCTCTTGTCCGCACCAAATCCTTCAGCATGGTCAACCTGATCGCCGAGCGCACCGTCGTTCCCGAGTTGATTCAAAAGGACTTCACCCCAGAAACGGTCGCGCAGGAAGTCCTCCGCCTGCTCACCGACCCGCGTGCCCGTGAAACTTTGCGCGCCGGCCTCGCCGAAGTCCGCCGCCGCCTCGGGCCTCCCGGTGCCGTCGACCGCGCCGCCGACGCCATCGCTTCGCTTCTTTCCACTCTTACTGGCAACGCTTAGCCCCGTCTCTGCTATCCTATACAGGCAGACCGGTGTCGGTTTGCACCCCTGTGAAAGGCGTTCGATGCCCCTCCGCCGAGGAATTTGCGTAGAGCTTGCGGTCCTGCTTGTTGCCCTATTCGTCTGCGTAGTTTCGCCGCTCAAAGCGCAGGTTCCCCAGCAAGTCGGCTTTCTCGCCGATCACTATGACGTCTCCGCCACGCTCGATTCCACCCGCCAATCCATCAGCGCCGTCGCCAAAATCGAGTTCACCGCCACCACCGTCACCGGCAATCTGCGCGTCGAGCTGCATCCCAATTTGATCGTCAGCTCGGTCACCACCGCCGACGGCAGATCGATCGGTTTCGGCCGCGACTCCATGAATCCGCTCTATGTCCTCGTCACTCTTCCCACTCCCGTTGCCGCGGGCGGCCACGTCACGCTCGCTTTCACGTATGCCGGCCTGCTCGCGAACGCGGAAAACAGTCCCGTCCCCGGCGTCACCGCCGCTGCCATCAATCATGACAACGCGTACCTCCTCCTTCCCGCGCGTTGGTTCCCTCTCACGAACTATCCCTCGAATCGCTACACGGCCATCTTTCATCTCAACGTCCCCGACGATTTCGCCGTCGCCGGTTCCGGCAAATCTTCCGCTCCCACTCCGATGTCGGGCACGGTCGCCGTCGGTGGCGGACGTCTCCTCTACACCTTCAATTGCCCCACGCCCGGCCCCCATGGCACGTTCGTCGCTGGCAATCTTCAGTTGAATCCCAAGCAATCCGAGGGCATCAACGTTGCCGTCTACGCTCCCCGCGCCGAGTCGGACAATGCCCAGGGCTTCGCTGACAACGTCGCTCACGCCGTCACCGTTTTCTCCGATATGTTCGGCGGTCTGAAAGACCCCGATATGACCATCGCTCAGTTGCCTGATGGCACTCTCAACTCTTTCTCCGCTCCCGGCGTTCTTCTTCTCAGCCACCATCTCTGGCAGCCAAAGAGCGCGGAGCGCACCATCGCCGGACTCGTGGCCGCGCAGTGGTTCGGCAACTCCATCCTTCCCGCTACCCCCGGCGATGTTTGGGTCACTGACGGCTTGGCTCACTATTGCGAGGAATTGTACGCGGAGCAAAGTGCCGGCAAGGAAGCCGGACTCCGCACCGTCGACGAATTCGCGGTCGGCGCCCTGATGTATGAAGACGCCGCGCCGATTGCGCAAGCCGCCCGGCTCTCCCCCTATTCCAGCGACTATCGTTCCGTCGTTCTCGACAAAGGCGCCATGGTTTTCCACATGCTTCGCGCCCTCATGGGTGATGTCGCCTTTCGGAATGCCCTCCACGATTTCGCGACAAGGTACGCGGACAAGACCGCCACCATCGATGACTTCATCAACTTGGCCGACAAAGACGTCCAGGCCGCCGCCCCTCCCGGCACCGTTGCCCCGAATCTCCGTCCCTTTTTCGCCCAATGGCTGAATTCCACCGGTGTTCCCGATTTCACCATGGACTACGTTGTCTATCGCACTCCCAAGGGTTTTCGTATCGTCGGCAAAATTAAGCAACCCATCGACACCTTCAGCATGCCCGTACAGATTCGTGTGGAAACCGAAGGCAATCCCGAAACGAAGTGGGTCGATATTCTCGGCACCGAATCGCCCTTCACCATCGAAACATTCGGCCGCCCCAAGCCCGGCGGCGTCAAAATCGATCCCAACAATCTCGTCCTCAAAGGCAGCACCTCTCTCCGCGCTCGCGCCGCCATCGCCCGCGGCGAGGAGCTAGCGGAAAAAGGCATGTATTACAACGCCATCCGCCAGTATCAGCGCGCGCTCTCCATCCAGCCTGGCCGTCCCCTCGCCAATTTCCGTATGGGCGAGGCTTTTTTCTATCAGAAAAACTATCAAGCCGCCGCCAACTCCTTTCGCGAAGCGCTCGAAGCCGTTCCTGAGCCTTCCGAAAAATGGACCGAAGTCTGGGGCCACATCTATCTCGGCAAGATTTTCGATATCCTCGGTCAGCGTGCTCGCGCCGTCAACGAGTACAGCAAAGCCCGGCAAACCAACGACGACACCGGCGGCGCCCAGCTCGAAGCCGAACGCTGGCTCCAGAAGCCCTACACCGAAAACGGCATCTCCGCTGCAACTCCCGCCACCGGCGCTACTCCCACCGCCGCAGCCCCGGCCGCTCCTCCCGCCGGCGACCGCCCCACCCTAAAGCGCCCCAATCCCAGCCAGTAAATCGCGTTCAGCCTCGTAAGGCACCATCAGTCCCCACCGTAGCGCGGAAACCCGCCGCGCGCGGTTCCAGCAGACCACACACGCAACAATCGTCAGCGCGATCGTCCGCACCATCTCACCTCCAATAAAATCCCAGCCAAACTCTCTGGCTCCCAGATGCTATATACTCCCCCCCACGCACCTGGGCCTCCAGGAGAGAAGTCAACATGTCTGTTGAAGAATCCCCAGACCCCCACGCTACTTCCGGCCTCAACGACGGCGGCACGACCGTCACGCCGCCTGAAGTCTCCGCCGAGACAGCTGGAAATGTGATCGGCCACTATCACCTCTTGCAGAAAATCGGCGAAGGTGGCATGGGAGAGGTTTGGCTTGCCGAACAAAAAGAGCCCGTCCGCCGCCGCGTCGCGCTCAAGCTCGTCAAGGCGGGGATGAACACGCGCGAAGTAATGGCCCGTTTCGCGTCCGAGCGCCAGGCTTTGGCTTTGATGGATCATCCTGCCATCGCCAAAGTGTTCGACGCCGGTGCCACGCCGCACGGCGCGCCGTACTTCGTCATGGAGTACGTCGCCGGGGTTCCCATCACAACCTATTGCGACAATCATAAGCTCAGCACTCGCGAACGCTTGCAACTGTTCACGCTCGTCTGTGAAGGCGTCCAGCATGCTCATCAAAAGGCCATCATCCATCGCGACCTCAAACCCTCGAACATCCTCGTGACCGAAGTGGACGGCCACGCGGTGCCAAAAATCATCGATTTCGGCGTGGCCAAAGCGCTATCGCAGAAATTGACTCCCGACACCTTGTTCACTCGCGTGGGCGTGTTGCTCGGAACTCCGGAATACATGAGCCCCGAGCAGGCCAATTCTTCCGGCGAAGACATCGACACCCGCAGCGACGTCTACTCGCTTGGCATCATTCTTTACGAGTTGCTCGCTGGCGCGCCGCCCCTTGTTCTTCGGAAAATCGCCTTCGACGAGTTCCTCCGCAAATTGCGCGACGAGGAACCGCAAAAGCCAAGCACCAAGCTCCGCACCCAGGATCCTGCGACATCCACCGAAGTCGCGCGAAACCGCCAGACCGAACCGCTCGCGCTGGCGAAACAAGTTCGCGGCGACCTGGATTCCATCGCTCTCAAGGCGCTTGAAAAAAACCGTACGCGCCGCTACGGCTCGCCATCCGATCTCGCCGCGGACATTGGCCGTTACTTAAAAAACGAAGCGGTGCTCGCCGTTCCTCCTTCCGCCACTTACCGCGCCCGCAAATTCGCGCGCCGTTATCGCGCGTCTCTGGCCACCGCATGCGCTTTCGTTTTGGTGCTTTTCGCCGCGGCCGCCATCAGCATTCGCCAGAGCCTGCGCGCGAACCGAGAAGCAGCCGAGGCTCAGGCCGTGAACGATTTTTTGCAAAATGATTTGCTGGCGCAGGCCAGCGCGTCCGTTCAAGCAGGGCCGCGCGCCAAACCCGATCCGGATTTGAAAGTGAGAACGGCTTTGGACCGGGCCGCAGCGCGGATCACCGGAAAATTCGACCGCCAGCCGGACGTCGAAGCCGCCATTCGCGACACGATTGGCCAGACCTACATGGACCTCGGGCTGTATCCAGAAGCGCGCACGCAATTGCAACGCGCGCTCGAATTACATCGCCAGGTGCAGGGTCCACGAAGCCCGAAAACCCTCAAGACCCTCAACAACCTCGGCCACACCGCCTACTATCAGGGGAAATACCCCGAAGCTCAGACTCTTCTGAGCCAGGCTTTGGATATGCAGCGCCGCGTTTTGGGGCCCGAAAATCCCGACACGCTGAATACTCTAAATAATCTGTCCGCAGCCTATTGGTCTGCGGGCAAGTACGCGCAGGCCGAAGCGCTCTACACGCCCACGCTCGAAGTCCAACGCCGCGTTTTGGGTCCGGAAAATCCCGTTACGCTGGGTTCCATGCTCAATCTCGCAAATATCTATCTCTCTGAGGGCAAATTCGCGCAAGCCGAGCCCCTTTACTCCGAGGCTGTGGTAACCACCACTCGCCTCAAGGGCCCCGAGCATCCCGCAACGCTGCTCGCCATGAACGATCTCGGCGGCGTCTACTACTCCGAAGGCAAGTACGCGCAAGCCGAAGCTCTCTACCTCCAGGTTGTGGACATCAGCCGCCGCGTTCTCGGCCCCGAGCATCCCGGCACGCTCACTCCAGCTATGAATCTCGCGAGCGTCTATTACAAGCAGAGCAAATACCCCCAAGCCGAGGCCATTTACATTCAGACACTCGAAATTCAGCGTCGCACTCTGGGTCCCGAGCACCCCTCCACTTTGAATACCCTGATCAATCTCGCCATAACGGAAGTGTCCGAGGGCAAGTATTCCCAGGCGGAAGCCTATTACACTCAGGGGGCGGACATCAGCCGTCGCGTCCTGGGCCCCAAGCACCCGTTTACTTTGGCGTTCATGAGCGACATGCCCGATGCGTACTACCTGCAGGGCAAATACACGCAGGCGGAAGCGCTCTTCTCCCAAGCCCTGGCCGCCGATCGCCTCAATCTAGGTCCTGAGCATCCGAGCACCCTCGATACCCTCGCGGACATGGACTTCATGTATCAACGCGAGGGCAAATATGACTTGGCGGAAAAATACGCCGCGGAGGCTCTGGCGGGCCGGCAGCATGCCTTGGGCCCCGAGCACCCCTCCACGATCGATGCGCGGGCCGACCTCACGCTCGCCTACATTTCGCAGCGCAAATTCGCCGAAAGCGAACCTCTCGCCAGAGCGACCCTTGAGTTTGCTCGTAAAAATGTGCCGGAGGAGTGGCAGCGATTTCGCGCCGAGAGCCTTCTCGGCGCCAGCTTGGCCGGACAGAAAAAATACGCCGAAGCGGAACCGCTCCTGCTCGCAGGCTATCAGGGCTTGAGCGAGCGGAAGGTTCACCTCGATGTTCCCGACTGGTATTACGTCGACCGCTCCCACGATTGGCTAGTGCAGCTCTATCAAGCGTGGGGCAAGCCCGAAAAAGCCGCCGAGTGGAAGAAAAAGTAATTCGCGCCAATCGCGAGAATTCTCCGTAACTCCGCAGAGCCGCTCCAGCCCCCAGCGCCAGTATCGTCCCCTCACCGCACTCGACCGTACGGTCGAGTGCAGTTAAATACCTTTCGCGTAACCCGTCATTCGGCAGGGGCGGCCAGGAATCTCGCCAAATCTCCAGATGTTGGCCCAAGATGCTCCCGAAGAAAAGTTAATCGCGGTCAACGCAGAGCTATTCATACCGCAGCGCGACCATGGGATCGACGCGCATGGCGCGGCGCGCCGGAATATAGCACGCGGCCAGCGCGACCAGCGTAAGCACAATGGCGACGAGCGAGAAGGTCAGCGGGTCCGTCGAGCTGACGCCGTAAATAATTTTGGCCATGAGCCGTGTCAAGCCAGCGGCCGCCACGAGTCCAATCACAACGCCGATAACCGCGAGCGAGGCGGCCTCGCCGAGGACGATTTTCAGCACGTCGCTGCGCTGCGCGCCCAGCGCCATGCGAATGCCAATCTCGCGAGTCCGCTGGCCGACAACGTAAGAAATCACGCCATAAATTCCGATGCTCGAGAGCAGCAGCGCGAGCCCGGCGAACACAGCGAGAAGAATCATGGCGAAGCGCCGCGCAGCGAGCGACTGGGAAACAATGTGGTCCATCGTTTCCGCGCCGAAGAACACGGCGTTGCCGTTGAATTCGCTTACTGCGCGCCTTATGGACCCGGCAAGAGCGCCGGGCGCACTCTCCGTGCGCACAACGTACGTAGCGACACGAGCCAAAGTTTTGAGAAGCGGATCGGGAAGTTGCTGCGAGGCGGTGTAAAACTGCGGGAGCACCGGCGAACTTGCGTTTTCGTCGAGACCGAACTGTTTCACGTGGCCGGCCACGCCCACGATTTCAAGCTGTTTATACACGACATCGAAATCGAGGCGTTTGCCGATGGGGTCCTCGTGCGGGAAATAAGTGCGCGCGAGATATTCATCGATGACGCAAACGGCGGGGGAGTTGGCATCGTCCTGCGCGTTCAAGAAGCGGCCGCGCAGCAAAGGGATGTGCATCACTTTGAGGTAGTCCGGTCCGACGTCATACCAGATCCCATCGAGCATGCTGTTCTCATTCGGGGGTTTGGGCGTTCCGTCGAGCCAGAAGGATAAATCCGATTCCTCACTCATGGGGAAGGCGCCATTCCTCATCGAAACGGCGCTCACCCCCGGAACGCTGGCGATCTTATCGGTGAGCTGACGGGCGCCGGCGCGAATCTGTGCCGCGTCGCCCTCGGTAACCGCCGAGGGAAAGCCGACGCTGAAGGTCAGCACGTTGGACGGGTTGAATCCGGGATCGATGCTCCACAGGCCGACAAGGGTGCGAATGGCGAGGCCGGCGCCGATGAGCAAAACCACCGCGAGCGCCATTTCCACCACGACGAAGACTCCTTGCGTGCGATATTTCGCTCCGGATTCGCCGCGGCCTCCCTCTTTCAGCGCTTCATGCAAATCAGGATGGGAAGTTTTCAGCGCGGGCGCCAGGCCGAAAAGAATTCCCGCGAGAAGCGTAACGGCCAATGTGAAGAGTAGGACCCGCGGATCGATGCGCACGTCGCCAGCGCGCGGCAACGTGCTCGGCAGGACCGAGAGACCCGCGCTGGTACCCCAGGAAGCGAGAAACAATCCGAGCCCGCCGCCGGCAAGCGCGATGAGCAAACTCTCCGTCAGCAATTGCCGGATGACCCGGCCCTGGCTCGCTCCCAGCGCGGCCCGTATGGCAAATTCGCGCGCCCGCCCGGTGGACCGCGCGAGAA
Source organism: uncultured Acidobacteriota bacterium (assembly GCA_963715795.1). Taxonomy (GTDB): domain Bacteria; phylum Acidobacteriota; class Terriglobia; order Acidiferrales; family UBA7541; genus Acidiferrum. The sequence goes on from OY970275.1 coordinate 2,028,563, forward strand.
GCAGGTTGGCGACGTTCACGCAGGCAATCAGCAGGACCAATCCGACAGCCGCGAGCAGGACGAGAAGGAAAGGCTTGATGGCCCGAACCATCTCTTCTTTCACCGGCACGACAGAAATGCCCGCGCCCTTATCCGCTTCGGGATATTCGGCCGCGAGATTCCCGGCGATGCGGTCCATATCCGCGCGCGCCTGGGCCAGCGTAACGCCCTGTTTGAGTCTTCCGACGGCACGAATTCCCGGATGAGTTCGGCGGTCCTGCATCAAGGGACTCTTATAAGCGCCCAGCGGAACGTACAGGTCGCTCAAGCGAAAATTCATGGACCGGCAGCAAAAGTAAAAGTCGGCCGGAAGGACGCCGACAACGGTGTAATCGGTTCCGTCGAGGTTCAGAGTTTTCCCGACGATCGCGGGCGAGGAGGCGAACTTCGCTTTCCAGAAGCCGCCGCTCAGAAGCACCGCGGGCGCACCGTTCGGTTCGTCTTCCGCCGCTGTGAAATTGCGGCCGAGGAGGGGCGTGACGCCGAGCGTGGGGAAAAAATTCGCGGTGACGTAGTTGGCGGAGATGCGCTGCGGCTGGCCCCGCCCGACCAGGCCGAAGTCCTGGAATGACTTGTACGCGGCCAGCGAAGAGAAGGAATGATTGTCGCGCACCCAGTCGAGGTAGTCCGGGTAGGAGATGGAGGCTTCGCCAAACCCGGGAGCTTCGCCGGCGACGCTGACCACCTGATTAGGATCGGGGTACGGCAGAGGATTGAGCAGGACTCCGTTCACCACGGAAAAAAGCGACGTGTTGGCTCCGATGCCGAGGGCCAGCGTCAAAACCGCGATCGCCGTGAACCCCCGCGACTTCGCCAACATGCGCAGGCCGTATTTCAAATCCTGCCAGAGCGTCCGCATAGCCGCCTCCCCTGAAATCCAGAGTGCTGAGTGCAGATGTCTTTCCAGACTTCCGCCAAGCTAAGTCTATCTGCCATCTGGATTTACAGGCAAATCGGCAACGCCGAACGCCCCGAGCTGTTCGTTTAGGGCAGAACACTGTCGCGGAATCGCACACTCCTCGCCGTCAGATTTCGCCGCGCCGGCCATTTGGTAGCCTTAGCCCAAGCCCCCATAAACGCGCTTGCAGGCCACGCCAAATTCTACCTGTCGCCGGAAACTCCTTCCTGGAAGGTCGCCAGTTCGCGATCCAATGGCCAGTCAAATCGCATTACCCAACCCAGAGACACCGCGTCACTCGCCTCTTCCAGACTCGAACCGTTCGACCAGCTCCGGCAGGGGGATACGATGAGACAGGGCTATTCCATTCGAAATTGGCACTTGACAATAGTTCGATGATTAGCTAAATATAGATTCGTGAACAGCGTGTTCAAAGCTCTTTCCGATCCAACGCGCCGCCGCGTGCTGCAACTGCTCCGCCTACGGCCGATGTCGGCCGGTGAGTTGTCCGGCCATTTTGCCGTCTCCAAGCCGACCATGTCCGCCCATTTTTCCGTGCTCCAGAATGCCGGGCTGATCGAAGCCGAAAAAAACGGCAGGACAATCGTCTACCGCCTCAAGATGTCTGTCCTCGAGGAGGCGCTGCTCGGCTTCGCGCAAACGGTGGGTTGGGACATGAAGGCACAGGGCGGTGCGCGCCGGGCCGCGTTAAAGAGCGGGACAAGATTGCGTCCACTGAAGCAGGAGGGCTAACGATGGCAGCCAAACCGATCGGGAACTACATTCCGCCGGCGTTGATCGCGCTCAACACTCTGCTCGTCGCCGGGAACTGGTATATGCGTCCCCAGAGCGCGGGGAGCTGGTTCGTGGTTCTGCTTCTTCTCATCGGGATGACGCTGGCTCTTGTCCTCGTTTCTCGCGAGCCTAAGGAAGAAGCAAAGCGCCGCTATGCCGGGGGTTCCGTCCGAGGTGGGATCATGACAGCTGGTCTGATTCTCGTGATTTCGCTTGGCGCGAAACTTGCCGTGGCGCTCGGCGCGGTCTACTCCGGCGATATCGCGCTCCGCGCGACGATGGCGATCGGGGGCGCCTTCCTGGCCGTGACCGGGAACGCCATTCCGAAAAGCCTCACGCCGTTGGCGGCGCTGCATTGCGACCCCGCAAAGGTTCAGGCCGTTCAACGTCTCGCCGGCTGGATCTGGGCGCTGGCGGGTCTCGCGGTTGCGATTGCATGGCTCGCGCTGCCGATCAATCTGGCAGAGGCGATGTCCTTCCTCTTGCTGCCGAGCGCCATCCTCGTCACGGTCGGGCAAGCGGTCTTGCTGCGACGGGCGAAGCCGAGCGCACTCTGAAGCGCCGCGGAGAGTAAGGAGCAACCATGTTCGCACGATTGATGGGCCTCAACGTCATCTCGCCCGCTAAGCTGCGGCAATTGATGCAGAAGCAGCCCGTGAACGTCCTCGATGTGAACTCGCGGCAGAGCTGGCTTACGGCGCGTGTGCCGGGTGCGTGGCGTCTCGACCCGATGGGCTACAACGAGAGCGATCTCCCAGCAGACAGAGATTCCACGCTGGTGTTTTATTGCTCGAATTTCATGTGTAGAAAGGCACCGAACGCGGCCCGACGCGCGAAAGACATGGGATACCGGAACGTCTACGTAATGTCCGCGGGAATCAGCGGCTGGGTCGGCGCTTCTCTGCCGACGGATTCCGGCGAGAAGCGCGACACTTAGATTTTCAAAACGCTTATCGGGAGATCCCTCGGCGTTGCTCGTGACGAGTTTGGCGTTCCCAGGAATCACCCCTGCTTTTGGACAGCCAGCTCTACGGTCGCGGTGATTTCGCGGTGCAATTTCCATCGGACAAATGGAATCCCGTTGACTCTTCAGAAGTCCCATTCTGGCCGGTCGCGCCTTTGCGATCCCATTGCCTATGAAATCGCACGACTCGGCGGCCTGATGCAATCCAGCTTGATTCTTCCTGACTTGATCGGGCCATACCAGACGCGCAGGCCCAACGCCGTTTTCGCTTGACAACAACTCCATTCCATAGTAACTTGTCTTTTAGGTATTCTTGTCGCTTCCGTCCTTCGCGCCGACTCTCATGTCGGCGTTTTTGCTTTCTGGTCCTACAAACAAGTCATTCAGAATCAATACTTACAAAGTTGTATGGAGACAAACGGCTTTATCTATCTTTAGAATGAACACTTACGCAAAACCACGGGGACCCTCCGATACCAATCGGCACTTCGCCAATCCCAGGTGCAAAGTGCGTACACGCAGGATTTCCCGCAACCCCAATCTCTTCATGCATTTACTTCATAACTTGCGGACACCCCCGGGTAGGGGGGTACGTCCTCAGGCTGTTTGGGGAGGGCACAAAGGCTCGCATGCTTGAGCCGAAATCGGTGCAGCTAAGTCACGTAGAATCAACACCTACAGACCACCCGCAAACGCTGATTCTAAAGCACTTACGAGAAACCTAACTCCTTTAGATGCAACACTTACAAAAAAAGGGGGGGAGGGGCTACCTTGCAGTCGTGCAGGTTGGAAAGAATCCGGCAGGCATCGTCGGATGGCAGAGCTCCTCTTACTTGCTCCCGGCACTCGCGGGGGTGCCCACCTGCAGCTTCTTCCAGGCTCGCGTGAACACATCGCAGGCGCGGTCGTCGAACAGCACGAAGTAAATCTTCTCGACCGACGGCTCTGATTTCAAATGGTGGGCTGCTTCCTCAAGCATGATCGACGCGCACTCTTCCATCGAAAACCCGGCGATTCCCGTCCCCACCGCCGGAAAGGCAATCGTCTTCAGCCCGCGCTCCGCGGCGATGCGCAAGGAATGCGCGATTGAGTGTCGCAACGCCGCCGCCGTGGTCCGCCCGCCCAGTTGCATGCTGGCCGCGTGAATCACGAACCGCGCTTTCAATTTGCCGCCGCCGGTGATGGCTGCATACCCGAGCGGGATGCTTCCAATCGCGTCGCATTCGCTCTGAATCTCTTCGCCACCCTTGCGCCGGATGGCGCCCGCGACGCCCCCGCCAAGTTTCAGATCATTGTTCGCGGCGTTGACGATGGCGTCCGTAGCCATCTCGGTCAGGTCGCCTTGCTCGATGACGATTTTATCTTTGAGAGTCTTAGTCATGCTCGATCTTGCATTCCGTCCGCGCTGCGATTCCGTCGCCCGGGTCTCCCTCATACGCCGGATGGCAATCCGGGCATCCGGTTGCGAATTCCTGCACGTCCGGAACGGCCACAACTTCTTTCCCGAGGCGGACACCAACTTCCTCGCAGGCTTTGATTGTTTCTTCGGAGGTTTCGCGTCCTCGAACAAGTTCGAGCCGCTTCGTGCTCGGCTCCTCTGCGAAGAAACGCATCCCGATGCATCGCTCCGGGCAGAATGTCACCGCTGCGATATCCGTAATGGAAAACGTCTTGGTTGTACTCGCAAAAATAGCCGCAGGTTTGGCGAATTTATCGATGATCGTAAAAAGCTCAATCTTTGTTTCCATTTCGTCCAAAGCAGTTTCGATGATCAGATCGGCTTCGCGAGATGCATCTTCAGCGGAGTTTGCCGTGCTCAAGCGATCCAGCGCCGCATCGCGCACGCCTCCGACCATTTTTCCAACCGCGAAATCTGCGTCGAGCTTTCGCGCAATCCAAGCAATTCCCTGATCGAGCGCCGCTGGCGAAATATCTTCAAGAACGGTCCGGTATCCGCCCAGTATCGACCTGTACGCGAGCTCGCGTCCCAGATCTCCCGCACCAATAATGGCGATGGTCTCTACACTCACGCTGCCTCGCCCGCTCTTCGCTGCCTCGCGTTTTTTTGCCGCATCGCAAGTTGCATCAGCCCGTGTTGCGTCGGGCTTGCGCCTCGTCGCTCCAGCGATCAGGGCTTGAGCAATTTCTTGAACGCTTCTTCGTCGAAGCCCAAAACGATTTGGTCGCCGCGAATCACCACCGGCCGGCGAATAAGATTCGGCGTTTTTGCCATAAGCTTGATCGCTTCTCCTCTCGCCGGCGGTTTCTGGCTCATGTTTTTCGTACGATAAAGCTCGTTCCGCGGATTCAGGAATTGTTTGTAATCGCGCGCTCCGATTAACTGGTCGAGTTCCGCTTCGCTCAGGCTTTCTTTATCCAGGTCGCGCGAGTCCAGTTCAGCGCCGTGTTCGAGCAAGAAACTTCTTGCTTTGCGGCATGTCGTTCAAGTTGGCTTTTCGAGAAACCGAATTTTGATCTTGGCCATTGCTTTTCCCTGCTTAGTATCGCGGAACTTGCGGATCGATCTCAACCGACCAGCGTTCGATTCCCCCAGCCAGCGATCTCGCGCTCTCGACACCTTGCTTCCTCAGCCACGCGGCGGCGTCCAGGCTGCGCATCCCGTGATGGCAGTAACAAATCACGTCGTCCGCGTCCAGCAGCGAATTCACATTGGCAGGGAGCGTGCCTAGCGGAATCAGCCGCGCTCCGGGAATCCGGCAAAGTTCGTACTCCCATGGCTCGCGCACGTCCACCAGCAGCATCTTTTCGCCGCGTGTGATGCGTTCGTTCACTTCTTTCGCCGTGATTTGCAAATCGTCCATAAGTTTTATCTTTCCCAGGAAAATTCGGACCCAAGAAAACTCGGCCCAGAAAAACTCGGGGATTCCGCTCTCTACTTGCCCTGAAAATTTGGCGGGCGTTTCTCGAAAAACGCCCGAATCCCTTCGCGGCAATCCTCGGAATGGAAACATTTCATTTGCAGCTCGACTTCGTGATCCAGCGCCTTCACCAGCGCTTCTTTGTGGCTCCCGAACAGCACCTTCTTCACGGCTCGAATCGCCAGCGGTGGCCCTTGCGCGATTCTCCCCGCCAATGTCTTCACTTCCGCTTCCAACTGTGCCGCGGGCACAACGCGGTTGACGATGCCCAGCCGCAGCGCCGTCGCCGCGTCGATCATCTCCCCGGTATAAAACAGTTCGGCGGCCACCGAAGGCCCGACAAGTTGCGGCAGAAAAAAAGTCCCGCCATAATCCGGAAAAAGCCCGACGCGGGAGAAATTCTCGCCGAACGTAGCCGTGTCCGCCGCGATGCGGATGTCCGCCGCGAGCGCGAGGTTCATTCCCGCGCCGGCCGCCGCGCCTTTCACGGCCGCGATCACCGGCTGCGGCATAAGCCGCATTTTCAGGACGGCTTGCATTCCCGAGCGAAGAATCGGACCAAGCTCCGCCGTCTCGTTGCGCTCGCGGCCACGGCCGATGGCGCCGAGATCGCCGCCGGCGCAAAAAGCGCGCCCCGCCCCGCTCAGCACCACCACGCGCACGGAATCGTCTTCCGCAATCCGCGCAAGCGCTTCGTTCAAGGCCGTGGAAAGTTCGCTATTGAGGGCGTTCAGTTTGTCCGGGCGGTTCATCACCAGAACCGCGATGCCATCGTGCTGGTGTTCTAGAAGGACTGGTCCCGCGGGCGCCGATTGAGCAGCGTCGCTCATATACCTTCTCCGTATCCGGTCTCCGGGTCAGAGCCCTTTGTCGTCGCGTTCCCTGAAGTCGTGATCTCTGGAGTCGCGTTCTTTTTCGGTTCGCGTCACGAGTTGCGCCAGCTTGCGAAAATGTTTTAATTTCTCGCCTTTCGGTTGGGCGTTCTGGCCGCTCGTCGAAGGCAGCACGTAGACGCGCGCACCATAGAGCGATTCTTTCTGCAGGCCGAATTTGCATTTGCGCTGGGAAAATTGTTCGTAAACAATTTTTCCGTTGAAAGCCACGACGTGCGGCGCAAATTCTTCGAGCTTCTGGGAAAGCACGATTCGTCCTTCCGCGAAATCTTCCCTCGTCAATTCTTCCACACCCTTCGTCGGCCGCTTCACAAGATCCGTCAATCCAATCCCAAATTCAATCACGCGCTTGTCGTCGTGATAATCGAACGGCTCCGGGACCACGCCGCTTTCATAAAGGACCGGCCAGAACTGGTTGGTCCGCCCGGCATAGTAATGTCCCACGCGAACGGACGACTCGCTCGGATTGCAGCCGATAATGATCAGCTTCATCCCTTTTCGCAGATGGTCGGGCAGTGTTCGCATCTTCCTAGTGTTGCCTATTTCCGCTTCTCAAAGCGAGGGATTCACTGAGCATGGTCGCAACCGTCAAGGTCTCTTACCCTGGATTAAATTCTATCGCGAAGACAAAGAAATGTCCGTTTCCGGTCATACCGCAGCCAAGCTGGATGGCCGGCAAACGCGGATGAACTTGAAGCGTTCCGATGTGCCGGGATGATGGAAACAAGGAGGAAATCGCGCGGTCTTGGTAGCCCATCTTTCTTTTGGCGGACGCTCGACCAAAACTCTAGACAGCCCTGCACGGGCTGTCAAGTTCCCACACACGCTCCTACGCATGCGCATGCCGATCAGCCGCATGCGCGCGCCAATGAGCCGCATGCGCGGGAGTGGCCGCGCGACACAATAAAGCGGATAATTTTGAATCCTGCACCCGCCCTGCCTCATCAAAACAATGGAATGAGGCGTGTGCGTTCGTGCTTTGTGCTAACGTAAAGACGGAGACATTGGGGGCAGGGTTGTTCATCAGCCCTCGGCACATTTTGAGCACACCAAATCCACACCGGCTTCCTTCGACGATTGCTCGCGATGACGAGCACTTGTTGGTCGCCGCCGCAAAATCCGGCGACATTGGGGCTTTCGAAGAATTGGTCAGCCGCTACGAGCGCAAGATTTTTCGGCTGACCATGAACATCACCGGAAATCGCGAAGACGCCGAAGACGCCATGCAGGACGCGTTCCTCAAGTCCTATTCCCACCTGAAAACATTTCAAGGAGATTCCCGCTTTTACACGTGGCTGGTGCGCATCGCCGCCAATGAAGCCTTGATGCGTCTGCGGAAGCGCCGGCCGAATCAAATTTCGCTTGACGAGCCGGTTGCGGGCGAGGAAGACCTGATGCCTCGCGAAGTGAAAGACTGGGGACCGAGCCCCGAGCAGCGATTCGCGCAGAACGAGATGCGCGGCATTTTATCCGGCGTGATCGAGGACCTGGACCCCGACTACCGGGCCGTTTTCGTATTGCGCGATATCGAAGATCTTTCGACCGAAGAAACGGCCGCCGCCATGGGGATTTCGGTTCCCGCCGTGAAATCGCGGCTGCTACGGGCGCGGCTGAAACTCAGGGAAAAATTGAATCGCTACTTTCAACAAGGCAGGGCACATTGAACTGCGAAGGCGTCATCCACGAACTCTCGAATTTCATCGACGGAGAACTCGACGCGGCGATGAGGCTGGAACTCGAACGCCATCTCAACGACTGCGAAGACTGCAGATTGGTGATCGTGCAGACGAAGAAGACGATTGAAATTTTCTGCGGTTGCGAAGCGGTCGAGTTGCCGCCGGATGTGCGCACACAGTTGCACGAAGCGATACGCCGGAAACTTGGCGGAGCGCCCTGTTAATCAGCGCGCTTGCAGCTCTACGCTGTTCTTCCAGAATGGCAGCTCCCGCCCCAATCCTTTTTCTTTCGCCAGCGCATAAACCTTCATCGCGACGGCCAGATCCCACGAAGCAATCCCATTCGATTTGAACAGCGTGACTTCCGCGTCGCTGGTGCGGCCGGAGGCTTTTCCCGCGACAATGTCCGAAAGTTTTTTCACGCCGGTCCAGCAGATTTCATCGCCTTGAAACGCGAGAATCAGGTCGCCGGCTTCCTGGCGCGATTGTTCGACGGAATCGACAACGATGACGTCGGCGCTTTTGACGGCGTCGTCATCCAGCTCGCGTTTATGCGCGTGATTCGCGCCGATGGCATTCACGTGCACGCCGGGCGCTAGGTCCTCGCCGCTGACCACGGGATTCGCGGAGGTCGTCGCGGTGCAGAGAATATCCGCGCCGCGAACGGCTTCGCTCGAGGACGATGCGCTTTCCACGGGAATGCCCAGCCGCGCAGTCATTTCCTCGGCGAATTTCGCGCGTTTTGCAGGATTGCGGCCGTACACACGCGCCGATTCCAGTTTTCGCACCAGCGCAATCGCTTCGAGCTGCGTGCGCGGCTGGCCTCCGGTGCCGATAATCGCGGCGACGCGGCTGTTCTGGCGCGCGAGATATTTTGTAGCCACGCCCGAAGCAGCGCCGGTGCGCAATTGGCCCATGTAATCGGCCTCGATTTGCGCCACTAGATCGCCGGTTTTCATTTCATAAAGGGGCACCAAAAACTTCAGCTCTCCCCTCACAAAAGTGTATTGCTTCATGGCGATATAGCCGGAGGAAAAATCCGCCGCGGCCATGTAATGAAAAAATCCCCCGCCCGGCAGCTCGAAACGGCGCCGCGGGTGCACGACCACTTCGCCGGTGGCCTGCTTTCTCGAAATTTCCTCGACGGCCTCGATCGCCATCGGCATGGTGAGCAGCGCTCGTACTTCGTCTTCGCTGATATGCAGCGTCATTCTTCTTTTTATCCTTTCGCAAGATTGCGCGGTCCCATTTGCCGAACCGGTGAAGACATGCGGCCAGGCCGCAATCGGAGCTTACATTGCTGGCTTGCTCGTCCGAGCGCGGGCGGATTTTTTGGGTTCCTCGCCGGGTTCGCGGATGCGGCGGACAACGGTTTGCATGAGACGGTAGACGCGTTCTTGCGGATTGTCCAGTTCGTGGAAGCGAAATTCGGGGTCGCCTTTGGGGGTTTTTCCGACTTGCACGGGCAACTGGCCGCACAAGTCGTTTTCGATGAAGGCCGTCTCGTAGCGCTCCTTGTGTATGTTCCAGGTATATACGCGGATGGTGGTGAAATCGCAAGGCTGGCCTTCCGAGCCGCGCGCCGCCGCGACGAGATATTGAGGTTTGTCACCGGAAGCAGGATCACTGACGCGGTTCAGTTCGAACCAGGCGATGGGGCGAATATCCGCGGAAGTGGCTTCATCGCGAATGGCGTCGGGCAAATCAAGCTCGATGAAGCGCGCAATCACCCAGCCGGCGATGGGCATGGATTGGTCGCCAGGCTGCGTCGTGGTCGTTTCCGAGGCGCGCGCCTCGGATTCTCCCGGCGGGCGCGTAGCCACCGCACGAACCAAATACCAATCTTCTTTTTTGGTGTCCGGCGGCTCGCCAAGCGATTCTTTTTCGTCCGAGACCTGAACCCAATCCGCGACCGCGCGGCCGACAACCTCGACGGGAACGCCGCGGCCAAACTGATAGAGGCGCGCCTGGGTGCGGCCGGGAGCAACGCGAAGATTGGTGGGAACTTTGGTGCGACCGCGGGCTTGCACGGGCATCGGCGTGACTTGCTTGAGCAGCTTCATGCTGCGCTGCCAGAGAGCGGGTTCGATCAGGTAGCGCCCTTCGACCCAGCCCAATTCGCCGGCGACGGTTCGCACTTTGATGCTGTCGTTACGTTTTGCGACAACGTCGACGCGGTCGCCGTAATGCAGCGTGTCCAGCGGCTCGCGCACTTGCGCCACGCTGCTCCAGAGGATGGCGGTGCGCTCGCCTACGTAGGCTTCTCCGAGCGTTTCGTGTTTCGGCCGGAAGAACCAGGCCGTCACGGCAACGAGGAGAAGAAGCGGAACCGCAATGAGAAGCTTGCGTTTCATAAAGCGTTTCCACGAATCATTTCAGGGGAAAGCCGCACGAACTTTTCGGCGGCAGCTTCCGGGTGCGGCACGTCTACACCTTCAAGAGGCGCATGATCTGTTGACATCGGGTCTGGGCGTCCCACTTGTTCTTCGTTAAGAATTGTACCTGATTCCAGGCCAGGACCGGTGCCTGCCATGCGCGGTTTGCTTTTCTGCTAAAATGCGGCAGCGTCCGGAATATTCTGCAACTTCCCGGCAAAGGAACTCGATGAAATCTCTCAATGCCCTGCAGCCGCTCGCCTTGCTGGCACTGCGCGCGGCTTTTGGCGTCATTTTCATGTCGCATGGCTATCCGCTGCTGGCTCACCGGCCCGTTGCAATGCAAGCAGTTTTCGCGCAGCACGGCGTTCCCGGTTATTTCGTTTACATTGCCGGAGTGTTGGAACTTTTCGGCGGAGGCTTGCTGCTGATCGGACTCTTCACGCGGGGCGCGGCGCTGCTGCTGGCGATTGAGATGGTGTTGCTGCTGTGGAAGGTCTATCCGCCGCACAGTTATCTGGCCGTGCATGAATACGCCTACCCGATGGCGGTGGCGGCGGGATGTTTTGTGTTGGCGACGACGGGAGCGGGGCTGCTTTCGGTGGACTATCCGCTGTTCGAGAGCGGGGGGAAGTCACGCGGGCCGCGGAATCCAAAGCCTGGCAAATAGCGCGTGGTTCGGGACGCGTCAAGCTTTGCGAAGAGTCTGTTAACACAGAGTTCTCAGAGTTCACAGAGTTGGGCTTCAAGTCCGACGAATTCCGGGCGAGTTGTCGGCTACACGGAAGTTATCCTGGGACCTCATTAGAGGAAGGAATCGAAGCGAACCATTGCGGCACTTGGATGATCAACGCCATCACCGTACAAGTGAAGTTTTGCTTCACATCTCCGGTAACGCGACTTACCAGGGCTTTGGCAGAGATTGCGGTATACAGGATATCGACGGATAGCACCCCGACTTGTAAATTGGGGTGGGCGTTGTGGAGATGACAGATGGCTCCGATTGAAGAGCACGCAGACAAAAATCATCGGCCCAGGATGGATTCCTTGAGACCGGGACGATGGGTTCTTGCTGCACGCCTCGCCGTCGGTTTGCTTTTGGTACTTGCATTTTCTCTTGACAGCCACTGCCAAACGAAAGAATCGGCACCTGCAAAACCAAATAACTGGATTGTTGGGCGGATACTGACACGAACGGACCCTGAGCTCAACTTACAATTCAGCCGATTTTTGCAAACTTTCTTTCGGACAGTCAGTGGCAAGTGGGAAGCGCTGATACCGTCATCAGTCCGTCCCGATGAGAATGCAAGTGTTGTTGTCCGGGTTCGGATTGCCAACAATGGGACCTTATTGGGTAAGACGCCAACTGTCGAAGCTAGTTCCGGCAAGAAAGACCTTGACGATGCAGCCGTTGCTGCAATTCGAGATTCTGCACCGTTTGAGCACATACCCGGGTCTATTGGGCAGATCGAAGTGGGCGTCGAATTTAACTATGGACGGCCTAGGCGAAAGATGTAATTCGAGATTCAACTGTTCCGGTATCACCATTTGAACCACACATACCGCTCCAAGACAGGCACAACCCTGGTTAACGCGGAAACCGGACAAGTCAAAATCGTCCCAAAACCACTTCTCCGATAACCCGACTTACCAGGAGCTTGCTAGCGTTCTGATTCGTGGGCCCGTGACATTGAGAACTAGTCATCAGTCGGTCGGTGGTCGTCTCGGACTTTGGGCTTATCCGCGAAGTGCAACCCACTCTCGCCATACTTCAAATGCAGCTGGGCCTTCGGCGGGAAGATCAGGGAGTGGATTGTGATTCCCAGATAGAAAATCACAAGCGCGGCGGCGATGGAAAGAGCGATTGATCTCAGGCTTCGGTATCCAAGGTAGTACAGGAGTGCAGGAACGCCATAGAGACAAACCCCAAACAGTACGTGAGCGAAAGTTCCAGTTTCGTGTTCCAGCACTTCACCACACTCGGGACAGAGGAACGACCGCCCTGCCCTTCTGACGTTTCCAGGATTGAAGCCCGCGTTGCAGGAGGGGCAAATTACGTTTCGACGTGTGCTCTGTCTGATTTCGCCTCTCGATGCCATATGCCGAACTCGATAGAGTTCGGCGCCCGCCACCGTCAGGTTCATAGCAAAGGGAGCCATAAGCGAACCTGTTTTGACGAAAAGAAAACCTGCAAGGGCACCGAAGGTTACGGCCCCAGCTGCCTTTGCAGTACTGGTGGAAAGTTGCGAGGCTCCATATGCCACCGCCGCGAGCAAAACTGCGAACCACGGGGACAGCTCTAAACGAGTCAGGGCTGCGATGCTGACGGCACGCCAAAGTTCCACAGAGAGTCCACCTAGCAGGGTCAGACCGCACCAAACTGCCAACGGACCGCGTGACGCCGGTTCCTCTTCTGGCTTGTCGGTGGGAAGAAACCGGTGCAGCAATGCGCCCAAACCCACTGGAACGTAGCTAACTAGGACGCCGAATGCCATCGCTGACTTCCAATTGGCCGTTGTCAGTCCGACCGCATACAGAGAAAGCAGAGAACGATTTAGCAGTGAGATAACGGTCGCCAAAAGAATCATATACATGACGAGGACCACTGCCCGGTCCACAACTTCGGCTCGCGTTTGCACGTGGGGTGGCATCGGCGCGAGACCTTGCCTGTAGCCCCACAGAAGCCGAACAAAATTCAAGGGCAGATTGAATAGCAAGGGGTAAAAGACAAGGGCAAAGATGATGGAGCCAACTGGCATCTCAGCCATAGTAACTCAACCACAAACTCACACCCGTAGAATCGGACTGGCTCGTCTGCTCGCCTGATTTTCAAGTACTGGTAAACGCGGTTGCGGTAGAAGTGGATCGCCTCAAGAGCACAGAGGACACGGAGACTGACGACGCACCTTTGAGCGTTTCGGAGTGTTTGTGGGGCGCGAGGCTCACTCGTGGTGACGCGGGCCGAAACGGGAATCACTCCACTGCTTGCATCCAATGCCGGTGGAGGATTTAACACGGCGGGGGCACGATGTATCGTGCCCCTACAGGTGCAGCGCCGGCGGCACGCTAGGCTGTGGTGACCGTGCTGGAAGTGGGAATCACTCCGCCGGGAGCGACGGGGAGGACGATCCAGAGAATGATGTAGGCCAGAAGGCCCGTGCCGCCGCAAATCAGGAACAAGACCCAGATGAGACGGATGATGGTCGGATCCATATCGAAATAATCGGCGAGGCCCGCGCAAACGCCGGCGATTTTCTTGTCGGTGCTTGAGCGCATGAGCTTCTTTGGCGCACCTGTCGCGGGAGAAAGTCCCGGCGCGCCGGATTCCGGCTGCTTCGCGCCGCAGTTGTAGCAAAACTTGGAACCGATGGCGATGTCTTTCGAGCAATTTGGGCAAGTCATTGTCGTACCCCCGAAGAACGGTGTTTCCAGCCCTTCTTATAATAGGATACGCCAAAAAGGGGGAAAAAGTTTCCTCAAGAAGGGTGGAGGAACTGGAGAGGTTGAAGAGTTCAAGGTTTAAGAGTTGAAGGAAGTGAACGGGTTGAGGCATGGGCGTTGCGGCAAGATTGCGGTGGGGCAAGAGGGGTTTCTAAACACAGTCCAGCATGCCGCCCTGCCGGCACCCGGAGAGAATGAAAATAGCGGCTGACAGCTCACAGCCGACAGCTGACAGTAAGAGACCATCTCTGATTTTGAAGGTCGGCAACACGGGGCTATTTTCAGGGCAGAGTTCACGGAAGGCACAGAAAAAGAAGGGAGAAGAGTTAGAGTTGCGCCGGCGATGAGAAAGCACAGGCAGGAATGCCTGTGCTACTGGTTAGTATTCGAGGAGGTGTTTTACGGCGGCGGTGATGTGGGAAGTTTGCGGGAGGATTACGTCCTCCAGTTTCGGCTGGTAAGCGCAGAAGACGTCCATAGCGGCGACGCGCTTGACGGGAGCGTCGAGCTCGTCGAAAAGTTCATCGGCGATGCGGGCGGCGATTTCCGCGCCGTAGCCCCAGCTCAGCATGTCTTCGTAGGCCACGAGAACGCGGTGCGTTTTGCGAACGGTCTTGGCGATGGCTTCCCAATCGTAGGGCGAAAGCGAGCGCAAATCGACGATTTCCGCCGAGATGCCTTCGCGAAGCAGTTGCGCGGCGGCGACTTCGGCGCGATGGACGAGCGCGCCGTAGGTGATGATGCTGACGTCGGCGCCTTCCGAAACGAGGCGGGCTTTGCCGAAGGGCACGGTGTAATCGGGGCCGGGATATTCGGAGCGGTTATAGGGCTGGCGATAGAGATGCTTGTGCTCGAGAAACATTACGGGATCGTCGCAACGGATGGCGGTACGTAACAGGCCGGCGACATCGAGGGCCGTCGAGGGCATGACCACGCGCAAGCCGGGACAATGAGTGAAAATCGATTCGCCGCTCTGGCTGTGATAAATCGCGCCGCCGGTGAGATAGCCGCCAATGGCCACGCGCAGCACGGCGGGAGATTTGAAAACGCCGTTCGAGCGCCAGCGCATGACGCAAAGTTCATCGCGGATTTGCATCATCGCGGGCCAGATGTAATCGAAAAATTGGATTTCGGCGACGGGCTTGAGGCCGCGCTGGGCCATACCGATGGCGCGGCCGACGATGCTAGCTTCCGCGAGAGGCGTGTTGAAGACGCGGTCGGAACCGTACTTGCGTTGGAGGCCCGCGGTCGCTTTGAAAACCCCGCCTTTGCCTTTGATGTCCTTGAGGTGCTCGTCGCGGCTGGCGTCGGCGACGTCCTCGCCGAAAACGGTGATGCGTTCGTCGCGGCTCATTTCATCGGAGAGAGTGGCGGCGACCATCTCGACCATGGTTTTGGGAGCGCCGTGAAACTGCGGCTGGGCTTCGAAAGCGGAAGAGGTGGGATCAACGTCCGGCGAATAAATATTGACGCGAATCGAATCGATCGACGGCTCTTCGGCGGAAAGAGCTTCGTCGGCAGCGTTGCGGATTTCGAGGTCGACTTCGGCTTCGAGGGCTTCCATCTCTTTTTGATCGAGGATGCCTTCGCGGACGAGGAACAGAGAAAATTTCGAGATGGGATCGCGGTGCGCTTCGTCCTCGCGCTCTTCGGGCGTTTTGTAGAGCTTCTCGTCGTCGGAAAGCGAATGAGAATAGGGCCGCGTGCAATGCGCGTGAATGAGAGCAGGCCCGCGGCGGTCGCGGCAGTAATGAACCGCGGTCTTGCAGACGGAGTAGCTTTCGAGGGGATCGGTGCCATCGCATTCGGCGACGTGCAAGCCGGGGAAACCGCGGGTGAGCTTTGAAATGCTGCCGCCGGCGGTCTGCACCTCAACGGGAACGGAGATGGCGTAGCCGTTGTCTTCGATGAGATAGAGCAGAGGAAGCTTTTTGGCGCACGCGGCGTTCAGCGATTCCCAGAATTCGCCTTCGCTGGTGGCGCCGTCGCCGCCGGAAACGAACACAATTTCGTCCGACTGATGACGGACATGTTCGCCGAGAGGCGCATTCTTGGCTTGCGCCAGAGCTTTGGGACGCCCCTCGTAATAAAGAGTCGCCTCCGCGGCGCCCACGGATTGCACAAACTGCGTGCCGGTGCAGGAGGACTTATTGACGATGTTCAGGGCGGCCTGGCCCCAGTGCGAAGGCATCTGGCGCCCGCCGGAGCTGGGATCGTCTTTGGCGCCGACGGCTTGCAAGAGCATGTCGAGGGGCTTGACGCCGAGCATCAGGCAAAGAGCGCGGTCGCGATAATAGGAATAAATCCAATCCGTGCCGGGACGAAGAAGAAGCCCCATAACCGCGGTGACGGCTTCGTGGCCGGCCGCTGAAATCTGGAAGAAAATTTTATTTTGGCGCTTGAGCTGGATTTCGCGGTCGTCGAGACGGCGGGAAAGATACATGGTGCGGTAAATGCGGACGAGCGTGTCGCGGTCGAGGCCGTGTAACTTCGGGGCATCCAACCTGCCAAGCTTCACGCGCGTTTGTAACGCCATTCGTTCTGCCCTCGTTGGGAACCGGGAATTAGCCTCTGCGGGACTCTATCATACCTGAAACGGAGCCGTTGCCGGGCACAGTGGAAATCCTATTCCAGAGACTCGAACTGCTTCACGACTTCGTCCCATTGCGCTTCGCCTTGCCGCACGACGCGCGGAGAAGCTTCCTTGAAAGGCTCCTCGGAAGGGATGCGCTCGATCCAGCGGTGTTCGGTCAGCTTCTCGTGGCCGGAAAAATAAAGGCGTACGAGGAGATGCACTTTGCCGTTGGGAGCGGGGGCTTCCTTGGGCGATTCCTCTTCGGCGGGCTTGGCCTTGGACTTGGCGTGGGATTTTGCGT
Source organism: uncultured Acidobacteriota bacterium (assembly GCA_963715795.1). GTDB lineage: Bacteria > Acidobacteriota > Terriglobia > Acidiferrales > UBA7541 > Acidiferrum. The sequence continues at coordinate 2,045,399 of OY970275.1, forward strand.
GGGACTTTGCCTTGGACTTGGGTTTTTCGGCTTTGTGAGTTTCCGCGGGGGTGGGAGCAGGCTCGGCGGCGTTTTTGCCATCGGCTTCGCCGCGTTCGAGCTTGTAGAGCAGCTTTTTGTCCAGACGAAAAGCCTGCTTCCAGCCTTCGAGCTTGTGGCGCGCGAGCTGGGCTTTCTCTTCGTCGGCGCCGAAATCGAATAGGAGGTACGTGTGGGCCATAAAACGAGTCTGCGACCGAGGCCGTGGCAAGTCAAGAGGAGCGGAATCAGCAGTTTAATGGATGCTAACCAAATTGGCGGCAAAAAGCCGCACACCTAGCCGCAAATAGTTTGAACGCGTCGAGCGACCTGGGGTAAGCTCTGTTGATTCAGATGAGCCGCAGGCCACATTTTCACCTAGCTTCCCGGAGAGTTTTCGGCGCATGGGTGTGCCTGATGGGCGCCTTGATGCTTTGGATGCCGATGCTGGCTGCGGCGTGGGCGGCAGCGCAGGGAAGCAAAGTGATGGATTGTTGCAAAGGGGGCATGTGCCCAATGGGCATGATGCACTCGAAGATGAAGATGGGGCACAACTCCTCGAACAAAGCGACGGCAGAAGAAATGCCGATGGAATGCCAACACCACGGGAAAATGGGAATGTGCAATTGCGCGATGTCCTGCCGTAGCGAGAACAGCCGTGTGTTGATGACGAGCGTGATTTTCGTGTTGCCGGAACCGACCGACGTTTCCCACCTGCTTGGCGCCAGAATGTTGTCCGCTGCCCTCGAATCTACGGAAACCGAGCAGCCGTTTGAGCCTCCGTATCCTCCGCCGCGCACCTCTCCTCTCTCTCTGTAATTACCTCTGAATCTCGCAATTGGAAATTCGTCCGGGCCGATGAGGCCCGCTGCGGAATTTTTCCGCCATAAAACGGAGAAGAATTCATGATGAAGCGTATGTTGCTTTTCGTGGGAGTCGTATTTCTGTCGGCTGGCGGAGTATTTGCCTCCATTTTTGGAACGGTGAGGGGCATTGTGCACGATCCGCAGCACCGGCCAATCGAAGGCGCGACGGTGAAGCTGAAGTCGGCGACGTCCGACTGGACGCAGACGATGCAGAGCGACCAGGACGGAGCGTTTGTTTTTACCGCGGTGCCGGTGGGCGACTACCTGGTCACGGTCACGAAGACTGGATTTGCGGACGAACAGGAAACGGTTACCGTGGTTTCGGATTCTTCGCCGATGCTTCACTATCAACTTAAGATCGCCTCGGTGAACCAAACCACGACAGTCTCCGAGGAAGCAGACCAAAACGTGGCGAACGTCGATTCCGTGACGCCCACGACGCTGGTGGACCGTGCCGACATCGTGCAGACACCGGGGGCCGACCGCACAAACGCGTTGCAAATGATCACGGACTACACGCCGGCGGCGTACGTGACCCACGACATGCTGCACATGCGGGGAGGCCACCAAGTGAACTGGCTGATTGACGGCGTCGAGATTCCGAACACAAATATTGCCGCCAATCTAGGACCGGTGATCGATCCCAAGGACATCGATTATCTCGAGATTCAAAGGGGCAGCTACAACGCCGATTACGGAGATCGGACCTACGGAATCTTCAACATCGTTCCGCGGACCGGATTTGAGCGCGACAGGGAATGTGACCTCACTACCAGCGTTGGAAATTTCTATCAGACCAACGACCAGATCAGTTGCGGCGGACACACCGAGCGGTTTGCTTACTACATCAGCGGGAACGGAAACCGCAGCAATTACGGGCTTCAGACGCCCATTGGGCAGGTGTTTCACGATGCGGAGAACGGTTACGGGGGATTCGCTTCGTTTATTTACAATCCCGATGCGAAGAACCAATTCCGCGTGGTCACCTCATTGCGGGAGGATTACTACCAGATCCCCTATGACCCGGACCCCAACTCGATCGGAAATCAGCAATTGGTGGCGGCGGGGGAGTCTCCGAGTTATGACCTGCGTGATGGCGAGCACGAGCGCGATGGCTACGTCACCTTTTCTTGGGTCCATACATTCAATGCAAATATGCTGCTTACGGTTTCTCCTTTTTATCACTACAACAGCGCGGACTACCAAGGCGGCGCGAACGACTTTCCCGTCATCTCCACGATGGATCAGGCTGCCAATTACGGGGGCTTGCAGGCGACTCTAAACGCAAACTTTTGGAGAAATGAGGTGGAAGCCGGAGTGTACGGATTCGGCCAGCACCAGTACAACTTCTTCGAAAACCAATTCACGGATGGCAGTCAAAACTACCCCGCCTCTTCGATTGGCGTGACCGGAGGGCTTGCAAACGTATTCATCGACGATAAGTTCAAAGTGACTTCGTGGCTGACCTTAATGGCCGGCGTGCGCCAATCGCACTTTACGGCGGACATTGTGGAGAACGCCACGGACCCTCGTTATGGCGTCGCCGTGAGAGTTCCGCGCCTGAATTGGGTCTTTCGCGCCTTCTATGGCGACTATTACCAAGCGCCTCCGCTCGTGACGGCTACCGGCGCGCTTCTCGGTTTGGCGAACAGCCAGAATTTTACGTTCGCTCCCCTGCACGGCGAACGGGATACGGAATCCCAGTTTGGAGTCACGATTCCCTTTCGCGGATGGGCTCTTGACGCCGATACCTACCAAACGCGGGCGACAAATTGGCTGGATCATAACAACATCGGAGAATCGAATCTCTTCTGGCCGATCACCTGGGATGCCGCTTTGATTCAAGGTTGGGAGCTTACGCTGCGGTCTCCCCGGCTCTGGCATCGCGGCCAGTTTCATCTTGCTTATGCGAATCAAATCGCGCAGGCAACTGCCCCCATCACTGGCGGATTGATTTGCCCGCCCATGAATCCAGCGTGCCCATTAGCCATCGCGCCGGGATTTTCGCCGGTGGACCACGATCAGAGAAACACATTGAACGTGGGTTTCAACGCTACTCTTCCCTGGCAAGCCTATGCTTCCACAAACGTGTACTACGGCTCGGGGTTCACGAACGGGATTCCGGATGCGCAGTATCCCGGCGACTATCTGCCGCAGCACACCACATTCGATGTATCGCTCGGAAAAAGCTTCGGTGAGAAATACAGCGTTTCCGTAAATGCACTGAATGTGGCCAACCGCCGCGTCGAGCTTGACAATAGCTTGACGTTTGGCGGATTTCACTACAACGACCCGCGGCAAATATACGGCGAATTCCGCTTCCGTTTTCACTACTGAAGACGGCGGACGAAACGCATAGAGAGGAGCGAATAGCCGCAATTGACTTCGGCGGCTTCGCGAATTACGCTGGCGCGCGATAAACAGAACGGCGGCGGCGAAATTTGACCTTTGCAACGCCCAAAAAGGAGAGTCGGATGCGAAAAATTTGGATGGCGGTGGTGGTGTGCCTGCTTGGGACGTTCGTGGCGCTCGCGGCGCCGGCGCCGAAGGTGGCTTATGTCCGCTGCGGGAAACTGATTTATGACGCGAGTAAACCGCCGATGGCTTCGGCGGACGTGGTGATCATGGACGGAAAAGTCACCGCAGTCGGCAAGGACCTTGCAGTGCCGGCCGGTGCAGAACAGATCGATCTCTCAAGTTACACCGTAATGCCAGGATTCGTGGACGCGCATATCCACATCTGGTCGGGACCCTTTGGCCAAAACGTCTCGTATCCGCTGTCGGCTCTTCGCGGCGGCAAGGCCATGAGCTATGCGCTTTCTTCCGGCGTCGTCGGCGCGCGCGTTCTGGGAACGGAGGGTTTTATCGACGTGGCTCTTAAAACGGCGATTGAGGAGGGCACCATTCCGGGACCGCATCTGGTTCCTGCCGCGCACGCGCTGACCATTCCCGGCGGCCACGGCGACTTCTTCCCCGCGCCGCCTTTTCTACCGATGGACGATTTCTATACGCCGATGAACGGGTTCATCAATTCGCCGGCCGATGCTGAAAAGGCGGTGCACATGCAACTGAAGTATGGAGCGCGCGTGATCAAGGTACTGGCTTCGGGAGGCGTGCTGTCGCCGCTCGATTCGCCGACTTCGGAGCAGGTTTCGGTGGAAGAGTTGCGCGTCATCGTCGAACAGGCGCACATGGCGCACGTCAAAGTGGCCTCGCACGCGGAAAACATTCGCAGCATTCGCTCGTCGCTCGAAGCCGGAGTGGATTCGATCGAACACGGCTCGGAGCTGGATCAAGCCGCGGTGGACTTCATGAAAAGCCACGGCGTCGTGCTCGTTCCCACGCTGTTTGTGGTGGAAGAGAGCGTGGCGAACGGCGTGAAAATGCATTTTCCGGAATATGTGATCACCAAGGTGAATGCGCTGGCGAAGACGCATTTTCCAAGCTTTCAGCTCGCCTTGCATTCTGGAATAACGATTGCCGCAGGCTCGGATCACTCCTACGCGCCGGGAACCGGAACGGTGCGCGATGAAATGATCGCGGAAGTGAAATACGGAATGACGCCGGAGCAAGCGCTTGTTTCCGGCACAAAAACCAGCGCGGAGTTGCTGGGGCTCGATCAGCTCGGAACGATTGCCGTCGGCAAGGAAGGCGACCTCGTGGCGGTCGAAGGCGATCCCTTGAACGATATTCATGCGCTCGAAAAAGTCCGCGCCGTGGTGTTCCAGGGTAAGAGCGTGCCACCGGCGAATCGCGAGTAACGAGATCGCGCGAAGCCTGGCGCTTGCATTTATCCAATCTTTATCGAGTTGAGAGCGCCTGACGGTAAACTCTCCCCTTATGGCGGAAAACGCAGCGGGAAAGTCCTGGCTGAATCGCACCGTCCTGGGAGTGGGCCTCACCAGTCTGTTCAGCGACTGGAGCCATGAAATCGCCACGGCGATTCTGCCTGCTTTTTTGGCTTCGATCGGAGCGGGGCCTGCATGGCTCGGCATTATCGAAGGCGTCTCCGATGGGCTTTCGAGTTTCACGAAGCTCGCCGCCGGGCATTTCACCGATCGCTTGAAGCATCGCAAGCCGCTCGCCGTTTTCGGCTATGCTGTCACCGCTCTTTCGACCGCTTCTTTCGCTTTCGCCACGCGTGCGTATGACGTATTGATTGGCCGCTCGGTGGCCTGGCTGGGCCGAGGCGTGCGCTCGCCCGCCAAGAAAGCGCTGCTCGCCGCTGACGTCCCGCCCAGCGCGTATGGCCGCGCGTTCGGCCTCGAACGACTGATGGATACGGTCGGGGCGATTGTTGGGCCGCTCACGGCGCTGTGGCTGCTCGAAAAAACCGGACACAACTATCAAAAGGTTTTTTTGTGGACGCTCCTTCCGGGGCTGATGGCTGTTGGTTCGTTCTGGCTGCTGGTGCGAGAGCGCCCGATCCCTGCAAAGCCGAGAAGGACGCTTTTGGCTGGGATTCGCGATCTGCCAGTTCCCTTCCGGCATTTTCTGCTGGGCGTCGGCGTGTTTGGCGCTGGCGACTTTTCTCATACGCTGCTTATTCTTTATGCTTCGCGGATGCTCTCGCCCGAATATGGGATCGCGCGCGCAGCGAGCATCGCTGTCTTGCTCTATACGCTGCACAATGTGTTTTACGCGGGGTCGGCTTATGCGAGCGGGTGGTTGAGCGACCACGTTCCCCAGCGCAAAATCGTTCTTGCCGCGGGTTACGGACTGGCCGGCGTCACCGCGATCCTGCTGAGCATGGGAACACATTCGCTTTGGCTGCTTGGCGTGATATTTGTTTTGGCCGGTTTTTATGTCGGCACGGAAGAGGCGCTCGAAGACTCCGTGGCGGCCGAGTTGGTTCCGAAGGAGCAACACGGCATGGCCTTCGGCACGCTGGCGGCAGTCAATGCCGTCGGCGATTTTTTGTCGAGCCTGCTGGTGGGATTTCTCTGGAGCGCCGTTTCCGCGCAAGCCGCTTTCGCCGCTTCTACACTGCTGTTTTTCGCAGGGGCGGTTTTAATTCTTCGGCTTCGCCGATGACGAAAGCCTTCGAGTGGAACAGAAAATGCGGGCGGCCTAATCGTGCGGAGGCAATTCGCCAGGCCACTCCGTGACGATGAGTCCGCCATCGGGCGCCAACTCGATGGTGGGAGCGTAAAGCCCGAGGAACTGACGCCGCCACCATAGACCGTGTTCTCTTTTTTCTGCCATCGAAGTAAACCAATATTGCCAGAGGACGGCGCGGACTTCGCGAGGCGGCTCTTGCGGAAATGGATTCGACGCGAAGAGCGCGAGAACGTCCGGATCGTTCGAGAGCAAACACCGCTCGGTGCGGAGAACGATGGGATTGTCGCGCCACTCGCCGAGCGAAGCGAACCATAAATTCCAATCAAAGCGCGGCTGATAGGGCGCGTAAATGCGCGGCGCTTTGTCCAGCTCCTGCGGCTTGTGCCGGAAGGGATAAGCGATCCAGGTTTTGCCGTCGTTCGAGCCCTGGAATTCGATTTCGTAGCGGCCGCGCGTCATCATGCCGAAAAGGCCGTAGCGATTGGCGATGCGAAAGGGATCGAGCAGCGAGACCGGCGTCGTGGGAAACGGCACTGGAGAGACCATCCAAACCATCTCGACGGCGGTGGCGTAGAAAATCCAAGTCAACAGAATCGCGGCGATGGTGATACGCACGGGTGCAAGCCGGGCGCTGAGATCCTTCCATCGATTCGCAAGGCTGTCGTTTTCGTTCCGTGTTTGAGCCGCGTTTGCAGCGGGGATTCTGTGCGCGTCCAAAATCGAAAGCGCGCCTTCGCCCATGGAAACCGATTCGACGACAGGTGTGACCGCTCGATCGAGAAGCGGCTTTTTCCATTTTGCCGGGAAAAATCGCGCCAGAAAGCGGTCGTCAAGAAGCAGAAATCCAAGCATCAGGACGAGATAGTTCAAGAACGTGTAGTTGGCCGTCAAGATGATGCCGATCTGCCAGGGAGTGACGACGAAAAAAAGCGCGATACGAATGCGCCGGGGAAGAAACGCCGTCCAGATGAGGACGAGTTCGAGAGCAAGCGTGAAGAAGGCTGTCGTGGCGTGAAACCAGTGCGGCAAATGCTGGACGTACCAGCCGATCCAAGTGGGAAGAGGGCCGTTCTGATAATACTCATCGAGGGCCGTGAAGTGGCGCCACTCGGGATCGCCGCCCATGATCTTCGCGACGCCGGATTCGAAATAGATGCGAAACCATTCCCAAAGGAGCAGATACAGTGCGGCGCGCACTGGCGGCTGCGCCTCTCCGAAGGCCGGCCGGAACCCTGCCGGTGCAAAAAAGAATGAGAGAAATCCCGCGCCTAGAAGCATCCCGTCCGATTGGTAGCCCGAAAAATCGCCGGCGGCGCTGACGAACGAAAGAAAACACACGAAACAAATGACGAGCATTCCGCGCGGCCAGAGGTTGAGGACAAGCAGCGCTGCCGCCGCCAAGCCTACCCAGCAAAGCGCCATCAACATGTGCGAACTGCTTGAAAACCACAAAATGCTTGGCGCATACCAATATCTGGCGTTGCCAAATTGAGCCGCAACGCTTTTGAGGAACTCGCCGGCAGGCAGAATTCCTTCCGGTCCGATGAGTCCGCGGATTTGAAAGACCAGCGAAAAAAAAGCGGAAAAATAGATTACGCCGAGCGCGCGCAAAAAAATCCAGCGGGCGAGGAAGCGGTTGGTTGGGCCGTTTCGCGAGTCAAAGAGCCAACGAATTACGGACGAGGGAGTCCAGTCCATAGACGCGAGACATTATACCGAGGCGGCGGGCTTGGAGATTCTTTGAGATTTTTTGGCGCGGCTATTTTGGAGAAGTCGTTCTTGAATCAACATGCAGCGCGCACGTGCCGTCCTCGCAAAGTTCGGGGTTCCAACGATAGCGATTGCGTGCCACCCAAGCGTAGAAATGTCTTGCGAGGAAGTGGATCCCTGGCACGAGCAGTAGCCACGCCAGCAGGTTCCAGCCCGGCAGCGCGAGTCCGATACGCGCCCAGGCATCCGCGCCGGAATAGACGCGCCCGGCCGGATCGACCGCCTGCATCAGGCGCATGGCTTCGCCGATATCGACCTGAGGAAAGCGCGCGGGAATGCTTGCGTCGTGCAAGTCCAGCAATTCGATGCGGCCACGAGGGTCCATGCGCCGCACGCGGTCCACGCTTGCGCGGCACAAGTTGCAAGCGCCATCGTACAGGACGGTAAGCTTGGCCACCGGGCTCCTTGCAGCGGCAGAGTCGCGCACCGGCAGAACTTCTTTCTGGCGGGAGGATCGCCGCTTTTTACATTCTAGCAGGCAGCACGCACGAGCCGCGATTCGGCCATCGATCGACGAGAGGTTACTGTCGCCAAGCTTCGTCGCACGACCGGTAAACAAATCGCACTTCTTTGTTGCGGCCACGAATCCCGCATGCTACGCTGGCGAACAAAAGGCGAATCGCAGGAGGTTCTCTTCATGTCCCATTCTCTCGCCGTGCGCGCTGCGGCTGCTGGCTCGCTCGAAGGGGCGGCCGACTCGTCGCTGGCGCGCGTGCGCGAAGTTCTGGACGCGCTTGCCACGCGCGACGTCGATGGCGACGTGCTGACCGCGGTGCGCTACTTCCCCGCGCGCGAAGCGCAGTGGGCGGAATTTCCCGCGTGGGTGCACGCCGATCTCGTGGCTGCCTACACCGCAAAAGGCATTCGCCGGCTTTACACGCATCAGGCCATCGCCGCCGCAGCCGTGCACGCGGGAAAAAATGTTGTGGTGGTCACGCCGACCGCTTCGGGAAAAACGCTTTGCTACAACTTGCCAATCTTGAATTCGATTCTCGAAAACGCGGACACGCGCGCGCTCTATCTCTTCCCCACCAAGGCGCTGGCGCAGGATCAATTGGCGGAGCTGTACGACCTCAACCAGCGCCTCGATAACCGTTTCGGCGTCTTCACCTACGACGGCGACACGCCCGCCGACGCCCGCCGCGCCATTCGCGAAAAAGGCCACGTGGTGCTCACAAATCCGGACATGCTGCACACGGGCATCCTGCCGCATCACACGCGCTGGACGCGGCTTTTCGAAAATCTTCGCTACATCGTGATCGACGAGCTGCACTCGTACCGCGGCGTCTTCGGCAGCCATCTTTGCAATGTGCTGCGGAGGCTGCGCCGCATCGCGCATTTTTACGGTAGCGACCCGCAATTTATTTGCTGCTCGGCGACGATTGCGAATCCCGGCGAACTGGCGGGCAGGCTGCTCGAAAAAGAAGTCGATGTGCTCGACGCCAACGGCGCGCCCGCCGGCGAAAAAACATTCGTCTTCTACAATCCGCCGGTGGTGAATCGCGCGCTCGGCATCCGCCGCAGCTATATCAATGAAACTTCGCGGGTCGCGCAGCAGTTCTTAAAGCACGATTTGCAAACCATGGTCTTCGCCAATTCGCGCCTGCAAACCGAGATTCTGCTCACGTATTTGCAAACCGCCAACCCTCAGCCGCCCGGAAAGCAGGAAACGATTCGCGGCTATCGCGGCGGCTATTTGCCGAACGAGCGCCGAGAGATCGAGCGCGGCTTGCGCGACGGCCGCATTCGCGGCGTGGTTAGCACCAGCGCGCTGGAGCTCGGCATCGACGTCGGCTCGCTCGATACAGTAGTGATGGCAGGTTATCCCGGCTCGATCGCCGGAACCTGGCAGCGGGCGGGCCGCGCCGGACGCCGCAGTGGCAGCTCCTGCTCCGTGATGGTTGCGTCTTCTTCGCCGCTGGATCAATTTATCGTCCGCCATCCCGATTATTTTTTCGGCAACACGCCGGAACACGCCTATATCCAGCCGGACAATTTGGAGATTTTGATCAACCATCTAAAGTGCGCGGCTTTTGAACTGCCGATTTCGCCCGGCGAACATTTTGGCGAAGTTGATCTGGCGGATCTTTGCGCGCGCCTCGCCGAGGCCGGTTACCTGCACCTCGCCGGAGATCATTATCACTGGACGCACGAAGCGTATCCCGCCGATACCATCAGCCTGCGCTCGATTACCAGCGACAACTTCATCATTGTCGATGTGACAGGTACGCCGAATGTCATCGGCGAGGTGGATTTTCCGAGCGCGCTGGTTTTCCTGCACGAAAAGGCCATCTATATTCATGGCGGGCAGCAATACCACGTCGAGCATCTCGATTTCCAAGAGCGCAAGGCCTACGTGAAGCAGGTGGACGTCGACTATTACACCGACGCGGTGCGCTATACGCAGGTCCGCGTGCTTGAAGCGTCCGATATGTCCGCGTCCTCCGCTGCTTCCGCAAATTCGCATTCGCATGGCGACGTGCTGGTCCGCTCGCAAGTCGTCGGCTTCAAGAAAATAAAATTTTTCACGAACGAAAATATCGGCGACGGGAAACTCGAAATTCCCGAAAACGAAATGCACACTACTTCGTACTGGATCACGCTCGAGCGGCCGTTGCTTGAATCGCTACCCTATAGCGTCAGCGAGCGGCAAAGCGGCATGTTTGGTTTGCTGCACGCACTTGCATCCGTCGCCACGTTGCTGCTTATGTGCGACGGGCGCGACCTCGGCACCGCCATCGGCGAACGCCCGCCGTTTCCCGATTCTGAAACTTCCCTTGCCGGGGCGCAGCATGCCGCGCCCTTACAAACTCCAGGCGAGGATGCTACCGAGGGTTTCACGCCAGCGCGGCTAAGAGACGTCTCGCGCGGCAACATCAAAGAATTTTTCGAGCCCAATCTTTATCTTTACGACGCCTACCCCGGCGGCATCGGTTTTTCCGAACCGCTTTTCCGCGTCCACGAACTTCTCCTCCGCAAAACGCGCGAACTGATTGCCGGTTGCACGTGCGATCAAGGTTGCCCGTCCTGTGTCGGGCCAGCCGGCGATCTTGCCCCGCGCGCCAAAGAATCCGCTCTCGCCATCCTCGACAGGCTGTGCGGATAGATGGCTGCCTCGGCTGACAAATTCTCCCGCCTCGCCGCGCTCAGGCCCGCGCGCCCAGCGCTCTCTCGTCCGGCGGCTCTTCGCGCACCCGATCAAGAGGACGCACTTGCGCATCTCCTCGGCGCAGGCGTGGCGAAAAATTATTTTGGCGAACATCTTGCCATTCGCAATTGGTTTTCCACGCCTGAATTTTCCGAGCCTTCCGCCGTCGCGCTGGAACTGCTCTCCCGTTCGCGGGACGCCGCGCTTTCCCGCCGCACACGCGCCGCGCTCGAAGATCCCGCCCGTTGGCTCTTTCTGGACACGGAAACCACTGGCCTCGCGGGAGGCACCGGCACGTATCCGTTTCTTGTAGGCGTCGCCTGGTGGGACGCCGGCGGCCTGCAAGTCGAGCAGTTCTTCCTGCGCGATTTTTCCGAAGAGCATTCGCTCCTTCACGAACTCGCCGCCCACCTCGCGGAGCGCCCCGTTCTCGTCACGTTCAATGGCAAATCTTTCGACTGGCCGCTTCTCGAAAACCGCTTCATTATGACGCGCTCGATCTCCACGCCGCAGTTGGCCGCCCACCTCGATCTACTTCATCCCGCGCGCGCTCTTTGGAAGCTCCGTCTCGGTTCAGTCCGCCTGGTCGAACTCGAACGCCGCGTCCTCGATGCAGCGCGTCTCGGCTGGCATCGCGAAGACGACGTTGCTTCCGCACTCATCCCGCAATTTTATTTTGATTATCTCCGCGGCGGTCCGTCCGAGCCTCTCGCGGGCGTGGTCCGCCACAATCAGATGGATTTGCGCGGACTCGCCGCGCTTTTCGGCAAAATCAACGCAATGCTCGCCTCACAAGAAAACGACCGGGGCGGAATCGATAGCCTGGATCTTTTCGGCCTTTCTCGCTTTCTGGAACGGCGCGGCGATTCCGATCGCGCGCGCGCCGCGTGTTCGCAAGCGCTCGATCTCGGGCTCCCCGCCGAATTCCGCCCGCGCGCGCGCCGCGAGCTTGCGCTGCTCGCCAAACGCCGGGGCGACCACGCCGCCGCGGCTTCGCTGTGGCTCGAGCTCGCTTCCGATTCTCAGGACGGCGTCCTCGCCTGCGAGCAACTCTCGATCCATTACGAGCGCCGCGCGAAAGATCCGGCGCGCGCGATGGAATTCGCGCGCCTCGGCTTGGCCAAGCTCCAGCGGATGCGCGCGAACTCGCGCGATCCTTATGCCACGGCTCGCGCCGCGCGCCTGGCGGAAAAGTTTTTTACTAGAATCAAGCGGCTGGATGGTGGGAATAAAGTTACGAAAGGTAAGGCACCCGATCCTTCCCTTTTGAACTCCATGGCCAAGTAAGCGGAAGCAAATAGCCCGAAGCAACCAGCAAACACGCCCTCGGAAAACTTTTTTCACTCGCTCAAGCGCGGACGAAATAGTTCCTGATGTGCGGCAACGGCAAGGTTACTCTCCCGCTGTTTGCGCCCCGTAATGGCTTTCGCCGTCGGCGAGGCTGGCCAGCCCAGCAATCCCATGACGCCGTCAAACACCGTCCGGCTCGCGCCCTCCAGCGAAAAACACTCCGTCTTAACGCACCACAAGTACACTCCGCCGTCCGCCGTTTCGAAAGAGAGGAAATTCGCGGACGTCGATGGACTCGTTTTAATTCCATACTTCTTCAGCAGCGCCTCCGTGTACCCGCTAAAAAAAGCGCCGGCGTGATCTTCGCTATCCAGCCGCAAGCGCGCGGCCAGCACCATCCGCTTGGTCTGCTTCTGCTCGTAGAGGGCGTACTTATCTCCTTCCCAAGCGGCGGCCAGAGGCGCAGCTCTATCCTCATCGAGGAACTGCTTCAAAACCTCTTTCCAGCCGAATTCCCCCATCACGTTCTCGTCGATCTTCGGCCAGTCCGAGCCAAGCAATTTGTCGAGCGCAGGTATCGCTACGGAAACCGGCGTCTTCTCCGATTTGTAAAGCGCGGGATGCATAATTTGTTGCGTGGAGACTGGCGGCCTTGCAAAAACGGCCGAGACTCCGCTCCATCCCGCCTTTCTCAAAATCGCCGCGGAAAACGTCAATCCCGCCAAATACGGAAACACCAGGGAGTCCTTCAAAAACGGGGGCGCTTCTTGCAGCTTGGGCGTGCTGGACAAATCGCCGGCGAAGACGGAAGGGTCAAACGGAGGCAAGTCCTCGACGGATCGACCCGTGCCTTGCAACAAATAATCGACCATCGCCGCCATCGCGCTGCCTTCCAGCACCGATTCGCGCGCCAGCTCCGCGTCGTCGTTTGGCCGCGCCGCCTTCACCCACGCGTCGATATGAAAATGCTGATCCTGCAATGCGTGTGTGAGTTCATGCGCCATGACCATGCGCTGATCATCCAGCGGAATCCAATCTGCCACGTAAAATTCACGCGCTTTCGGATCGTAGAGACCGGCAATCTGCTCCGTGAGCAACTCCACCATAAAATGATCCAAATCAAATCCTTTTGGAATCAGTCCGAAAGCCTCGGCGCTCCGTTCCTCGCCATAACGTTCGGCGGGGTTTTTCTCGTCATCCATCTCGCGGATCACGTAAGCGCGTATCTCTTCCCGTGAGCGAAGCGTCTTCTTTAGCGGTGTTAGCAGCTTAAGTCCCGTGATTTGGCTCACTTGTTGCAACACTTCATCTGCCGCTGCCGCGAACTCGGCGTTATCTAGTTTCGGTTGCGCCGAGGCGGGCGGGGCCGTGGCGGCCTGTTGCGCGCAAAGAGCTCCTCCGCCGAGAAGACACCAGGCGGCCAGCAGCAGCGCACACATACTTTCCGCTACTCTTCGAATCGAAAGAGCCATAATCCTTCGAGAATAACAGATTAAGCTCGCGAACGTCCGCAGGCCCCGAAGAAACGCGCCAAATCAGGGTAACGACGTTCTTGTTTGCAGCATCCGCTCGCTCTGAATTGCGCTGGGACGTGGAAAATCCCCGGACAGTTTTCATTTCTGGGCAAGCGCATCAAAGCAAGGAGGATAGCGGCGCCTCGCGCTCCAGCAAGGAAGGGCGTGTCTTCCAGCCGCGCAACGCAACAAATCCACAAGAGAAATCCACAGGTCGCCGTTCTGAATTCTTAACACAATGGTAACTCTGTTATACTCTCTTCTGTTAGCGCCAGCTCTCTCCCGAGGAAAAACATGCTCCCCGGACTTCGTCTCCGGCAAGCCCGTGAACGACTTGGTTTAACCTACCGCGACGTCGAACGCGCCAGTTTTGAATTAGCCGCGCGCCGGGGCCGCCCTGAATTGATTCTTCATATCAGCCGCCTGGCGGATATCGAGAACCGCGGCGTCGTCCCCGGGCTCCACAAGCTGTACACCCTCGCGGTCGTCTACCATCTGAATCCTATCGATATCTTTCGCTGGTACAACGTCCCCATCGAAGACTGCTTCCCCGACGGCGCTGCCTTTCACGCCCCTCAAACGCATCTGGCTGCTCCACCCGTGTCTCTCAAGACTCCTCTTCGGTTCGATCCAGCTTTCGATCCGAAGCGGACCGAGCTGCTTGACCGCATGGTCGAGCAATGGGGCAGTCTCGAAGGCGTGCTTACAAATGGCAATGACCGCCAGCGTTATGGCTACATTGGATTAACGGACCGCCGCATGGTGCCTCTCCTCCGTCCCGGCAGCGTCGTTCTCGTGGATGTGAGTGCGCGCCGCATCGAGGATGACAATTGGGCCAATGAATACGACCGGCCCATGTATTTTGTCGAAGTGCGCGAAGGTTACCGCTGCGGCTGGTTTCATCAAGACGGCCCGCGGCTGCTGATGCAGCCCCATCCTCTGTCCCGCTGTGTACCGGAAGCTTGGCGCTTTCCGGATGAGGCGGAAGTGGTCGGCCGCGTGGTGGGCGTGGTTACCCGGCTGAACGAGCCGTGGAACTTTCTTCCTGGAGAATCTCCAGTAACGCGCGGAGATTCGAGCAGAAAAGCTCCTTGAGATAGTCCGGAGCGCGTTCCGGCATCAGCACCCGGTAGGCTTCCATCCTGCGCCAATGTGCCAGCGCACCGCCTAGCCCTCCTGGCATTCTTTCAAGACACTCCTTCAAGTCCGTTTCCTGCCGGTCCAGCGGGGTTTCCAGAACTCGCTCGAAGATTTGTTCGTGGCACACTTCCAGCGCCTGCTGCATCGCTTCGTCTGGATAGAGCGCCGCCAGCCCGGCGTGCTCGTATTTCCCGCTGGAGAGATCGCGTAGCGAGGCCATGTACGTCAACTTGCCAAATTCCCCCGGAATTCCCGCCAGCGTGGTTAGCGTGAAGTCCTGAATGATGCGGCGATTTTGCTGCAACTGCGTAAGGGTTCTCATCCGCTGCCCTGTTCCGAAGTCGGAACGCTTTGAATCATCACCATCAGTACCGCCCTTAGGCCTTCATGGTTGACCCAGGAGGGTTCATCCATGCTGAAAAATCTCTCAGTTCGCTTCGGTTTGCTTCTCTGTGCAGCCTTGATCGTACTACCTGTTAACACGTCGGTCAAACAGTTATCCAGTAATCGGTCTGCTGCCGTTTCCGTTGCTGCTCTCACCGGCTCGCCGCTTCCAATTCCTGACCCGCCAGGATTCTCTGTTCTCAGCGCCACCGGCTCGCCGCTCCCGATTCCCGACCCGCCTGGATTCTCTGCCCTCAGCCCCACTGGATCACCGCTTCCGATTCCTGACCCGCCTGGATTCTCTGCCCTCAGCCCCACTGGATCACCGCTTCCGATTCCCGACCCGCCTGGATTCTCTGTTCTCAGCGCCACCGGCTCGCCGCTCCCGATTCCCGACCCGCCTGGATTCTCTGCCCTTAGCCCCACTGGATCACCGCTTCCGATTCCTGACCCGCCTGGATTGCTTGCCTAAGAACCGAGGAGGATCCTGCCCGCTCCGCGACTCGCCCGTGGCCAGATGTGGGTGTCGCGGAGCGGCAATCTAAGTAAAGCCTAGTCCTCGTTTCGCCCTTTTCATCTGCGCTCAAGTTCTCGCTGCGTGACTCATGGGCTCTTTCCTTCCGTCTTGACGTCAGACAAGACTCCCTTCGCCAAGAAACCAAATGTTTTCTGCTGGGGCTCATCGGCCCGCAGGACAGTTCCAGTACCAACTCTTCATCGTTCGAACGCCACTAGTTTGTTTACCGCGCAGTCAAGACATGCTAGCATTCTACGCTAATGACAGGCATCGCCCCTTCCGTGCAATTCATTTGGGCCGGCACCACTGCCGCCGAACTACTCGTGTTGGTTCTTCTCTTCTTGAAGGGAAATATTCGCAAGGTGCCCTTTTTCACCGCCTATGTAGGTCTCAATATCTGCCAAGCGGGCTTCGTTTTCGCATTGCTCACCATCCCAGGAATCAGTTTTGCTACCTATGTCGCCCTTTCTTGGGTTTCAGAATGTGTCATTCTCGTCGCGCAGGCTCTGGCCACTGCCGAAATTCTAGGCATCACTCTTAGACCGTTCCCGGGCATCTGGGGCTTAGGATGGCGCGCTCTCGTTTTCGTCTCAGCGCTCGTCGTGCTTGTCGTCGCATTGACCAGTGAAGGCCGCACCGCTACGCAGCGCGTATTCGAGCTCAATCGCGGCTATCATCTCACCTTCGCCACGGCTCTGATCGCCTGCCTTCTCCTCGTGCGTTACTACTCCATTCGGGTCCCGGCCGCTTACAAAATGATTCTCGGTGGATTTTGTTTTATTTCCTGCGTCGAGGTCTTGATCTACACCGTCATTCAAATCCTCTTCCACAAGGGCTTCGCAGTCTACCAGGCCATGTGGCAGTCTGTGAGCATGTCGTCGTTCCTATTCGCCTTGACCGCCTGGGCTATCGCCGTTCGCAAGCCCTTTCCCGCCGAGGACAGGCAAATCAGTTCGCTGTCGGATTCCACCTATCAACGGCTTTCTCCCGAGATTAACGATCAACTGCGCCTGCTGAACGAAAAGCTTTTGCGAATCTGGAAATTGGAGGCACGCTCACATTGACCGCTTCTCTCGTTGTCCTCATTTTCTTTGCGATTTTGCTGCTTGCCTTGTTGGGCGTGGTTCTTCGCGAGCCACGCAAGCCTGCGAGGTCCACTTCCGGTCTTGCCTCCGCCGGTGAACCAGACCATCGCCACGTCACTTACTTCCCGCAAGTCCGCCAGGCCATGGATCCGCAGGATTTCCTTTTTCTTGCTTTGCGCGGCTCAAGGAGACTGGGCCGCAGAGTTCGCAAGGAGCGCCGAGAAATCGTCTTCGCCTACTTGCAATGCCTGCGTAACGATTTTCTCAAGCTCTGGCGTTTGGCTCGCGTCACCGCCTCCCTTTCCCCTCGAGTCGGGGTGGCGCAGGAATTTGCTCGGCTCCGTTTGGGCCTCACTTTTTCTGTTCGTTATGAAGTGGTCCGCTTCAAACTGCTTTGCGGCTTCGCCCCGCTCCCCGAACTCGGCTCTCTGAGCGAGGTCGTCGGCCGGCTATCCATCCGGATCGAGGGCGCCATGCGGGATCTGGGCGAACGCGCGGCGCTGGGCGCAAAACTGGCCTCATCCCTTGACGGGAGTGACCTGAACACTCCCTAGCGCTCCATCCACCGCCGCTAGCAATTCCGCCGCCTTGAACGGCTTTTGCAGAATGATGTTCCCGTTTCCCTGCACCTCGTTCGCTGGCCTTCCCAGCGGCGCAGTCCCGCGCATCCACACACATCGCTTCGCCAATCCCGGCCTTCGCGCCATGATCCAGTCGTGCAGGATATTTCTTCCTGCCGTCCCGGAAAGATCCAGATCCGCCACCACCAAATCAAACTTCTGCTTTTCAAGCCTCTCCATGCCCTCCGCCGCGCTTTTCGCGACCTCGACCTCATGCTCTCTTTCGCGCAGGATGGCTCTAACCGCTTCCAGCACGGAATCGTCCTGATCGATCAATAGGATGCGGCTTTCTCTCGCCTGTTCCGGCTCCCCTCCGGATTCTGCGGCCTCGGCTGGCCTTTCTGCCTTTGCCGGCTGATACGGCACCTCAATGGTGAACGAAGCCCCTCTCGGTGGAATATTCCGCACCCGGATGGATCCTCCATGCTCGGTGATGATTCCATAACAGATGCTTAGCCCCAGTCCCGTTCCTTTGCCCACTGGTTTCGTCGTATAAAACGGATCGAAAACCTTGGATGCATCCTTCACTCCGGGCCCGCTGTCGGCGAACTCGATGAAAAGCTTGTCTCCCTGCGCTCCCGTCCGCACCCACAGATCCCCTTCGTTGGAATGCTCCAGCATCGCGTCAACCGCGTTGTTCACCATATTCAGGAACACCTGCTGGAGTTGGTGCGGATCCGCCGCCGTCAGCGGCAAGTCCGGAGCCAGTTCCAAATGCACGCGTATGTTATTCATCCGCAAGTCGTAGTCGCGCAGCGCCAGCGTCTCCTCCAAAATCAAATTCAGCTGCACCGGCACGCGCTCCGGCTTATGCTGCCGCGCAAAGCTCAGCAAGTTCTGCACGATGCGGTGCGTGCGTTGCGCCTGTTTATAGAGTTTGTCCGAATACTCAATCCCTTGCGGGCCCATCTGTCCGCTCGAGGTGAGCAATTGGCTGTAGCCCAGAATCGCCGTCAGCGGATTGTTCAGCTCGTGCGCCACTCCCGAAATCAATTGCCCCACCGCCGCCATCTTTTCGCTGTGCAAGAGCTGTTCCTGCGTCCGCCGCAAATTCTCGTACGCCTGCCGCGCCTCTTCGTACAGCGTCGTTCGTTCAATCGCGCTCGAAAGTTGGCTGCCCACGGCGATCAGCAGGTTGACGTCCGCCGGCGAGAACTCCTTCGCCGTTCGGCTTCCCACCGTCAATCCTCCGATCACCCGGTCCTTCGACCACAGCACCACTACGTATGCCGACACCAGCTCTTCCTTGCGGTGCGCCTCTCGAAAAATCGCCGGCAGCGGCAGTCCCTGCACGGAAAGAAACGTCGCGTGCACCGCTTTGATGTGCTGCAGCAGTTGCGGCTTCACCGCCACCGCCGGAAAATTCCTCGCATACTCCGATCGATGCCCCACCGCCGCCACTCGCCGGATCTTCGTCCCCTCCTCCTCGAAGAGGTACAATGCGCACGCATCCAGGCTGAACAGCTCCGCCATCTGCCTCAGCGTCCGGTGCAGCGAATCTCCCAAGTCCATGGATTCCGTCAGCGTCTGCCCAATCGAATTCAGCACCAGCAATTCCCGGTTGCGCCGCCGGATTTCCTGCTCCGCCCTCTTTCTTTCCGTGATGTCCAGCAGAAATCCCTGGTACGCCGTCACGTTCCCCACTGCATCCTTCACCGCAATGGATGATTCCAGCACCGTGCGCACTTCCCCGTCCTTGCGCCTCATTTCGAATTCGAAATCGGCCACCGTTCCGTGTTCTTGCAGCAGCTTCTTCAGCCGCTCGCGGTCCGCCGGATTCGCATACATCGCGCCCGGTATGTCCGCTCCCAGCAGTTCCTCACGCGTCTCGTACCCCGCCATGCGCATCATGGCATCGTTGAAATCCAGGAATCGGCCATTCGGCGTGGAAATAAAAACGCCTTCCTGCACGCTCGAAACGAGCGACCGGTATTTCTCCTCGGCTCGTTTTCTTTCCGTGATGTCTTTCAACACATGGACAGTCCCAAGCAAATTCCCCGCCGGATCGGTGAACGTCGAATTCGACGCCAGAAAATATCCCTGCAGCCACGGGTCCCGTTCGTCCCCTTCCCCGGCCACTCCCTCGCAATATGGACACAACTCGTACGTCAGATTTTTCCGCGCCAACAGCTCGGTGACTGCGCGACCAGACAGCGCCAGCGAATCCCTCCCCAGCAGATGTCCCAAACGCAAATTACAGCGCAGAATCCGTCCCTGACGGTCGTGAACCAAAATCGGATCGCCGATGGAATCAAATGTGTAGGCCCACTGTTGCTGCACGGTCGCCAATTGTTCGAACAAACGCACGTTTTGCAGCGTCAATCCCAGCAGGTTGCTGATGTTCAGAAGGTAAGAGATTTCGTCCGCCTGGAACTGCTCGTTCTGCGCTGACCCGATCGCGATGATTCCCAGCGGCCCGTCTTTTCCCGGTAAGGCCATGGTGATGATATTCCCGATGCCGCTTTCCGCCATCCTCTGCCGTACTCCCGGGTCCTGTTCATCCTCTAAACGCAAGAACTCGCAGTCCTTCCGTAAAACCTGTTGGCTCCATGGCGCCTTCGCCGGCAGCTTCGCATGCTTCTTCAGAAACTCGGGTTGAAAACCGACCGAAGCATGGACCACCAACTGCGCCGTTTCCCCCTCTCCTTCCAGCAGCCTCACCAGCCCGTGTGTCGCGCCCAGACTCTTCACCAGGTGCGCCAGCACCTTGTCCAGCACTTCCTGCACGGACAGCGTCTGCATGCTCGCCGTCGTCAGCAGCGTCAGCCGCCGCAATTTCTCGTTGAGTTCGACGGTTCGCGCTCGCGCTCCTTCCAGCACGACCACCACCATCCCGATTCCCAGCGCCACTCCCAGCAAATGATCAAACGCCACTCGCAACAGGAAATATTCCTGCTGCGTCCACATCGGGCGGTCCATTCCGTGCAAACCGTTCAACAAAAACACGCCGCCGAGCAATCGCACGCCGTTTCCGCCTTGTACCTGCGGCGACCTCCACAGCAACAACCCCGCCCAAAGGCAAATTGCGCTCATCAGCAGCGCCGTTCCCCACTGCACGTCTCCGTAGTACGGCGTAACGCCCCGCTGAAAGTAGTACACCCCCAACAACACGGCTGCCGCCAACGGCAGGACCGGCCAGCCCCGCTTCCCTGCTCCGGTCGTAAATTGCACCACGGCCGCCGAGAACAACAGCAACGCCGCCACTCTTCCGATCACCACCACCATCCACAACGCCGGAAGATTGCGGCTCAGCATGATTACTTCGCACAGAGAGGTCACTGTGAAGACAAGCCATCCGGCAACCCACAGCCGGAAATATCGGTTGATATGATCGCGCTGAAAAATCAGGAAGAGGACCAGCAGGACGATGAACGCCGTTGCTTCGAAGAAGGCTATGCCGAGCAGGCCCTGGTTTACCAGCACGATCCGCTGCCTCCCGCTTCGAATGGCCGTCCCCGCAACACAAATGTTTCCGGATTTCTTCTTGCGGGCGGCTCTAAGCCTTCTATGGAGCTTCCTTCGACGCTAACATGCTGTTTTCTGAATGGGCAAGTACACCTCACTTGGTCTGTGCTGTCCCGTATAATGGCAGCGGGGGCAAACATCCGTGGAACTAGAACAGATTCTGGTCGTCGACGATGAGGAAGCGATTCGAGAAGTCGTTTCCACCATGCTCGAATCGAAGGGCTATCGCTGCACGGCCGTGAGCAATGGCCGCGCTGCTCAAGAGCAAGTTAAACGGTCCACCCCGGATCTCGTCCTTAGCGACATGATCATGCCCGAAATGGACGGCATCAAACTTCTCGATTGGCTCCGCGAATATGACCCCGAAGTCCCTGTGATCATGGTCACAGCCATTCACGACATTTCCACCGCTCTCGAAGCCATCCGCCGCGGCGCCTACGATTACATCCTCAAGCCCTTCGAAAAGGATCAGCTCTTCCTCGGCGTGGGCCGCGCTCTTCAACATCGCCGCCTCGTCGCCGAAAATCGCAGCTACCAGCTAAAACTCGAGCAGCAAGTCGAAGAGCGCACTGCCCAGCTCACCGGCGCGCTCGCCCAGCTTGAACAATCCTATGACGACACTCTCGAAGCCCTCGGCAGCGCCCTCGACTTAAAGGACGCCGAAACCGAAGGCCATTGCCAGCGCGTCACCGCCTTCACCATTTCGATCGCCAAGGCCATGCCCGTTCCAGCTCACTATCTGCCCATCCTCGCTCGCGCCGCTTTCCTCCATGACATCGGCAAAATGGCCATTCCCGACGGCATTCTCCGCAAGCCCGGCCCGCTCACCGACCCAGAAAAAGAGGTCATGCGCAGGCACTGCGAAATCGGCTACAACATGCTCATCCGCATTCCGTTTCTGCGCGATGCTGCGGAAATTGTTCTCGCTCACCAGGAGTTCTATGACGGCACCGGCTATCCGCGCGGCCTCAAAGGCGATCAAATTCCCCTCGGCGCACGCATTTTTACCATCGCCGATTCTCTCGACGCCATGATCAGCGACCGCCCCTACCGCAAAGCTCTTCCCATGGCCCACGCCTGCCAGGAAATTCGCCGCTGCTCCGAAACCCAGTTCGATCCCAAAGTTGTCGAGGTCTTCCTCACCATCCCGGAGCAGCACTGGATCGATCTCCGCGAACACCTCGGCTCCCCCTTCCGTCTCGCACACCTGCGAAATCTCTAGGCGTTTTTGCCACGCTAGCTAGAAATTCTTTAGTATGAATGTGTGGATCGCCAAAAGATGAGAAAGCGCCGGCTGCCTCCCAGAAGTCGGCCACCGGCGCTTCTCATCAGTTGCTTGGTTTCTAGAAGTTAATGACTAGCCCGGCGCGGACAACGCGGGCTGGGCTGGGCTGTACGGCGGTATTCGCAAACCCGGTTTCCAGTTGCGCCTCTCCGGCGTCATCGATAAACGGGTCGATCCCTCCGTTCGGTTGCAGGTGATTGAAGACGTCCTGTGCATCGAGATGCAACTGCAGGTTCACCCGTTCCCAGAACTTGATGTTCTTAATCAACGACAGGTTCACGTTGTTCGTTGGTGCGGCACGCAAGGTATTGCGCCCCACGTTCCCGAACGGCGTGCCAAATATTTGGTCGGCTTCGTAGCCGTTCGCGATGAATCGCACGGCGCTCTTCAGGACCGGCGTCCCAACCGTGTCTCCGTTGTTGATGTCGTTGAAGCTTAGCAGTTGCGTCGCTGGAAACGAGCAACCAACTCCGGCGTAGTTGCACGCGTCTGCCGCATAAATGCCCACTTGCGTCGCAGGGGCCGAAGGATTGCCGAGGAATGGCCGTAGTCCACCATCATAGGTCCCATTGAAAGCCGCACTAAAGGTGGAATCCAGATAGGGCGATCCGTTGGGGAATAGGTTGGCCGGCGCGGAGTAATAGTTGACGAATTCCTGCTGGGCGGTGTAGGGCTGGCCGGAAGACACGATATACGCCGCCGAGACTGCCCATCCCCCCAGAATATGGCCTAGAGCTCCATGTTGTTCTCGGTAGAAGGGAATCGCTTCCGTCATGAGCAAATGGAATTGTTGCGGAAAATCCAACGCCGAAAGGCCGTGCTCCGCCCCAGTATAATCCAGGGGATCCTGAGAAAAAGCGATCGCCTGGCCGGAAGAAAACGACCCGAAAATCTCGTCGGCGTTGTCCGTTGTTTTGCTCCACGTGTAGTTCGCTCTCATGGTCAGTTGGCGCCACAAATTTGTGGTCCGGACCTCCAGTTCGAGCCCGTCGTAATCTGAATAAGCGCTGTTCGTCCGTTGACGAATGACACCCTCGTTGCAGTTTACTCGCCCCAATGCAGTTGAAACCGCCGGGGCGGTGCACGGGGTGACACCCGTAGGCAGCACGCTCGGGAAATCTGCCGCAATCCCGGCTATGTATGGGTTCTCGTTGATCGACTGATACAGATTAGTCGCGTGATTGCCCACGTAGCGCGCCTCAATCGCCAATGTCGGCGATAGTTCTCTTTGCACGCCCAAGGACCACCGGCTGGTCTTCTGCGGCCCAAAGTTTGGCGTGATGCTCGTCTCGTTGAAGGTGCGCGGGTCCAGAGCCCCGTATGTTAAATAGCTGGAGAGGGAGCCGCGTACGTTCGGGCCCGTTGGATCCGTTGGAATGCTCGGAAAAGTCCCATTGACGGTCGCGGGCGTAATCGTCTGCGCCAGAACATTCGGCGCTGCCGACGCGATATTCAGGTAAATGTTGTAAAACGGCGGATCGTACGCAAGCCGGTATCCGCCCCGGATCGTCGTCTTGTTGTTTCCAAATATTTTGTTGTCCATCGCTGGAGTCCAGGCAAACCCCACGTTCGGACCAAAGCTCGCTTTCGGAGCCGGAATCGAGGGGAAGGTCGTAACGGACGTCGGGAGCGATGGATTCCAAAACGGCTCCGAACCCGACTGTTGCGCCACCGTCTTGTTGTGGAACAGATCGGCCGGTTGCCCGTAATAGCTCCACGTTAAGCCCAAATTGAGAGTCAGGTTGTTTTTAAGCTTGAAGTCATCCTGTGCATAGAGAAAAGAATCTTTTTCGCGGAAGTCCAGCACGGGATCCCCCGACGTTACGTTGATGCTGCTGGCCGTGTTCTCCGCCATGCTTACGTAATCTTCGTAATGGTATCCCCCATTCACGTAGGGCAAGAAGTAGTTAGGCGACCGCTGGTAGGTGAAATTTACGCCCGCCTTCAACGCGTGGCGGCCTTTGATATACGTCCAGTTATCCTGTAATTGGTAGCTGTTCACAATCCGGCCTTGCGGCAAATTGTCGGCGGGACCAAAAGAGAGATTTCCGCTTCCCGTTGATATCACCGCGAGCGCGCTTGAGATGTCCGTGTCGGATGGCACGGTATTGCCAATGCTGTTCCCGCCGAATTCCACGTTTTCACGCCCATAGCTGGCGCGGAATTCGTTTACCTGCCGTTCCGTAATCGTGCGCACCCAGCTAAACGCATAATCCTGCGAAAGAGCCGGCACGTTCACGGGATAGCCTGCCGCGGCTTGACCCTCGTCGACGTTGAAAAAGTTCGAATAGTTGTAGAGGTACCTGCCGTAAAAACGGTTCTTGTCTGTGTTCAGGTCCATCTTATACACCCAGTTGTATTGATGCGACCCGGTCGACAGTGTCCTCTGAACTCCTCCCTCATCCACCGCGCAAGCAGGGTCATTGTTCGCGGGATCAATGCTGTTCGGATCTGGCGGACTGTCATAGTATTTCGTAACGGGAGAGATGGTCGTCGGGTTTCCCGCGGTAATTCCGTAGGGGCCGTATTTTGTCAATACTTGCAGGGCGGGCGATATGATTCCCCCCGGGTACGGATAGCAGCTTTCCAACGCCGCAATGCCGCCTGGAGTCGGAGTTAACTCTCCGCTGCCATCCACCGACGACTGCGGAATGATCTCCGTATCAAATCCCCCGAAATAGAAGAGCTTATCCTTGATCATCGGACCGCCTATGGTCGCCCCCGCGAAGCTGTCGTTGTAATGCGGAACCTGTGTTAGTCCCTCGAATTCTTTCTGCGTGTTATTCAACGCGTCGAGGCCCGAGTTGCCTTCCGTCCCGTAAATCGATCCGTGGACCGTGTTTCCTCCGCTCTTCGTCAGAATATTCACCACCGAGCCCGAGTTGCGTCCGTACTCTGCGCTCATATTATTTGTCGTGAGCTGGTATTCCTGCACGAACTGCGAGTCGCTGAGAAACAAACTCGGGCCGCCTACCGAGTTGTCGTTGTTGTATTGGCCGTCGATCTGTTGGTCGTTGTTTCGCGCCCGGATCCCTTCCACTGCGAAGCCTGTGCCATTGGTGTTGCTGAATCCCTCCATCCCCGGCGAAGAAACACCTGGAACATAAAGAGCCAGAAAATCCAGTCCTTGATTCGCCTGGATGCTAGGCATCGTGTTGAGTTGGGCGGCCGTAAAAGTCGTTGAAATCTGCGCTTCCGTGCTGTCCACCAGCGGCGCGGTTTCCGTTACCTCCACGGACGTCGCAATGTCGCCCACTTCCAGCCGGATCGTACCCAGTCCCGTGTCCTGCGCTGATGCGACGTTTACGCTGCCAAACACCGTCTTCTTAAATCCTTGCTTCGAAATTTCCACTTTGTATTTCCCGATCGTGAGAAGGTTCAATCGGAATATTCCCGAGTTGTCCGATGTGGTTGTGGCCGTCTCGCCCGTATCAGCGTTCACTGCCTTGATGTCCGCGCCCGGCACCGCCGCAGCCTGCGGATCGAGTAGCACTCCAGAAATCGATCCCTTGGTCACTTGTGCGTTCGCTTCTGGAACGCTCAAACCCATCAACAAAAGTGCCAGTACTACTGAAATTGAAAGAAAAAAAACTTTTCCACGTCCAGTCCTTAGCAGAGTCCTCATCGTGTACTCCCATCCGGTTGGCGTCTTTCTCTGTAGAGTGAAAAGTCTCCCTACTGCCCCCAACAACGGATAGGCAATACCCTCTCCAAACCACAAACAAAAAAGACTTTGTAATTTTTTTCTAAGTTTTTTACTTGCAACGATATACAAAAACTGCTCGCGCAACCTACCGCATAGAGCGTTCTAAATTTTGTATATGCAGGTCCTAAATATCCGCTAAATAAAATATAGTATAGTGCTTTTAGAGTATCTAAAAAATCATAAATTCTCTGTAAAACGAAATCTCTTCCCAATTCTCACATCTGCCCAAATTTTGCCGTCGCTCGCGCAAAATAATCCTGCACCTTATTTTCTCGAGCGCCACCCGTTTCGGCGCAAGTTTTTTCTGGGCCCACGAAGACCTGGACGCACAGTCGAATAATCTGTTGCCGCCGCGAGGACTAGGTGCAACTCCGAAGACTTGCAGATTGTTCGAATTTCAAAAAGGTGGAGAACGCATTAGAAAGCGCAGCGGAAACCGCGCTCTCGCTGAAAAAAGAAGCAACAGGCGCTTGACTCACTCCGCGAACCCCGTCCCCGCGGCGTGAGCAGAACGAGAACGATTGCGCCTGCGAACGCTAACTTAGAAAGCTGAAATTCGCCTCGCGGTCCGTGAAAAAGTCCGCGAAACACACGACGAAAAATCAAAACAGGAATCCGCTCCGCCGCCGGCGGACCCGCAAACGGCTTCCCTTCTTGCGAATCCTCGCTAGAAATTATTTTGCAATGCGCGCAGGTTCGTTAGGTGTAGAATGGCGCCACTTTGTAGGCCTTAAGGAGATTCCTGTTTACGCGGGGATTTTCTGATTCTAAGGATCCTGATTCTTATACACGTCTGATGTCCCCAATCCATCGACTAGGAGAACACTCCGTGAGACTCTCGAAGCCAGCCTTTCTTTTGCTGTCCTTTATATTTGTTCTCGGAATGCTCCCGTGTGCCGAGGCCCAATCCCCAGCCGAGGCAGACGCGCAGCGTGCCGCAGTGCCCTTCCCCAATGCAGCAACCCCTAAGCCCATCGATCTCGGCGAGCTCAAGATGTTGTCCGGCACGGCGCCGATCTCGGTTACGCTTGCTCTCAGCTTGCCCAAATTGAGCGAGGCCGAGGACCTGCTCAAATCCATCAACACGCCCGGCAATTCCAACTATCACAAGTTTCTAAGCGCGGATGAATTCGCAGCGCGCTTTGCTCCCACGAACGCCGATGTCGCCAAAGTCGTTGTGGGCCTCGCCAAATACGGTCTTTCCGCGCAGCGGACGAGCGCTACAACCCTTGCTGTGACCGGCTTGCCCGCAAACATGGAACGCGCGTTCAGCGTGAGCCTCCATAGCTACGAAGTCTCTCCGCACGGCACTGCCAACGGCTACACTTTCCATGCTCCTCTCAGCCATCCCACGATTCCATCCGAACTTTCGGATTCCGTTTCGGCGGTGGTCGGCCTCGATACCAGGCCGAATTTCCATCCTCTAAATTATGTCTCTCCCAAAGGGCTGAGCAGAGCTCATCAGGCCCCTACCTCGTCTTCTTCCGGCAATCCTCCCGGACTTTTGACCGTCACCGACTTTGCCAGTCACTATGACGTCGATCCGCTGTACAAACGTGGCGTTTCGGGAAGCGGCCGCACCCTGGGCATCGTCACCTTGGCCGGCTTTACGCCGACCGATCCCTTTGCCTATTGGACCGCGCTGGGAATCTCTGTCAACCCACACCGGCTCCGCACCGTCAACGTGGATGGAGGCCCTGGCGCGCCGAGTGACGACTCCGGCTCGATCGAGACCACTCTCGATATCGAACAGTCCGGTGGAATTGCTCCTGGCGCGAACATCATCGTCTACGAAGCTCCCAATACCAATCAGGGCTTTGTCGACGCCTTTGCCACGGCGATCGATTCCAATACCGCCGACAGCCTCTCGGTCAGTTGGGGCTTCTGGGAGTGGTACCAGAATCTCGAGAATTCTCCCGTGTCCGATCCGTTTACCGGGCGCACCGTGGGCATCACACAGGCGTTCCACGAACTTTTCCTGCGCGCGGCAATTCAGGGACAAAGCCTTTTCGCCGCGTCAGGAGATGGCGGCGCGTATGACATTAATAACGACCTCGGTTGCACTCCTCCAGACTGCAGCCTCACGCTCACCGTGGATAACCCCGCCAGCGATTCGTACATTACCGCCGCCGGTGGCACCACACTCGCTGGTACGCAGGAGTATTGCCTCAATTCGGCCTGCACTCCTCCCTACTACGTGATCAACATCCCTCACGAGAGTGTTTGGGGATGGGATTACCTCGAGGGGCTATGCGCTGACCTTGGCGCTCCCAATCCCATTGCGTGCGGTATCTTCCCGGGCGGGAGCGGCGGAGGCGTGAGTATTATCTTTGAAGAGCCCTCCTACCAGAATTTCCTCTCTGGCGTTCAGCTCAGCCAGCCCGGCCAGACGTGGGTGATCAGCTCACCAAATTACGGCGTTCCGCCGACCACGTTCAAGCTGCCCTCGTTTTATCCGGGCCGCAACGTTCCCGACGTCTCCTTCAACGCCGATCCGGAAACCGGCTACGTCATTTACTACACGTCCAGCAAATCCGGGTTCGGCATCGACACATTCTATGGCGGCACCAGCTTTGTCGCTCCGCAACTGAACGGCGTCACCGCCCTTCTAGGACAATATGTCCGCGACCGGCTCGGTTTGCTGAACTATCCGCTTTACGATCTCGCGGTCAGCGGCCGCGCTTACAACGGCTCGAATGCGCCATTGCATGCGATTGCCTATGGCGACAACTGGTTCTACTACGGCCGCAACGGCTACAGTCCCGCAGCCGGCCTCGGCACCATCGATGTCGCGAATTTCGCGCAAACCCTGCAATTTCCTTATTACCCTTTCTGAACAACTCTTAGCAGCACCACACCGGCCCCGGGGCTTCCTCGGCTCGGGGCCGGTCTGCTTTAGCCTTCTTGGTCAACAAATCGCATTGCTGTTCCTCTCGCCCGATTCGTCCTGCGTTTGAATCGTGGAAAGCAATCGGCCGATTCCTTCGGCAAACTCACGCCGAGGCGCAATTAGGCTCACGACCACTGTGCCTTCGGAGGGAAAATCATAAAAATGCCCGGGATGCACATAGACTCCTTTTTTTGCGAGCAGGTCGAGCACAAGTTCTTCGTCTGAGCGCGTTGCTCGCACTCGAATCACCACGTTCCAGCCGCCCTCCACTTCCAGCCGCGTGCACAGCTTTTGCGCGGCCAACTGCTTGTCCAGTTCGGCGAGATTTTCGCGCACGCGCGCCAGCACTTGTCGCTGAAACGCGTCGCGTTGCCGTAACAAAACTGGCAAAGCATGCTGAACCGGCGCATTCATCGAAAGATAGGTGTCCGCAATCACTTCGAGCCGCGCCAACGCTTCCGATTTGCGCGCTTCCGGCCCGCTCGCGATCAGCCACGCTGCTTTCATCTGCGGCAACCCGCAAATTTTAGAGATTCCGCTCAGCGTAAGCGTCAGCGCGTTGGAATTCGCGGCAAACGTCGCGGGCTGTTTTTCGTTCAGCGAAAAATCGAGAAACACTTCGTCCGCGATGATCGCAATTTCGCGAGCTGCGCAGATTTCATTGAGCTTGCGCGTCTCGTGCGGCCTGCAGAAATGTCCGGTTGGATTATTCGGATGTACGACGATGATTCCGCGCGTGCGTGGCGTAATCGCTTGCTCCAGCGCGTGAAAATCGATCTGCCATCCGTAGTCGTAAACTAGCGGATAACGCGCCAGCCGCACATCCTGAATGTCCGCGAGGAATTCAAAAAGCGGATAGCTCGGCTCGGGAACTAAAATCCCGTCGTCCGGATTGCAGAGCGTCCGAAACGCGAACGAGTACGCTTCGCTCGTGCTGGTCGTCAGAAAAATATCTTCTTTCGAGATGGAAACGCCGCGCTGCTCGTGATTTTCGCGCGCAGAACCGCGCTGCTCCTGATATTCGTGAACAGCTCCGCGGTCCGCATAATATTCGCAGACGGCGCCGCGCGCCACTTCAAGTCCACGCGGATTCGGCTCATATTTCAGCGAGGCGGGATTCCGAAGAGCATTAAGAATGGTCCGTTCGTCGTACTGAAATTCGCATTCCGTAGGATTGGAAACCGTCAAATCGATCAGCGGCTTTCCGGCCGCGCGATGCGCTTCGAGCGCCGCGCTCAGACGATTCGTCTCGAGATTCCAATTTGTCCGTTTGGCGAACATTTGTCCGTCGGCGTCAGGAAGAAAAGCTGGTTAAAGAGCCGCCGCCATGATGGCCGGCGGTGACGAATTCGGCCACGGTTTCCGCGACGCGAGTAATCTGTTCCGGGCGCAGCTCCGGATACATGGGCAGCGAAATTACTTCCTTCGCGGCGTGCTCGGCATGCGGAAAATCTCCGGGTTTGTGGCCGAGCGAACTATAGAGCGGCTGCAGATGGAGCGGCACAGGATAATAAACGGCGCTGCCGATATTTCGCGCGCCCAGGGCTTGCTGCAGCGCATCGCGCTGCTCGACACGGATGGTGTACTGGTGAAAAACGTGTTCGTAGTTTTCAGGGACGAGCGGCGGTGCGATTCCGGGAATGCCGAGCAGCGATTTCGCGTAAGCGGCCGCGTGCGCCTGGCGCGCCCGCTGCCATTCCGGCAAATGCCGCAGTTTCACGCGTAGAATTGCCGCTTGCATTTCATCGAGGCGGCTGTTCCAACCCGACTCGCTGCTGACGTATTTCGCAGCTTGTCCATGATTGCGCAACGTTTTCAGCCGCGACGCAAGCTCGCTGGAATTCGTGACAATCATTCCGGCGTCGCCGCAGGCGCCGAGATTTTTCGTCGGGTAAAAACTCATGCACGCGGCATCGCCCATTGAGCCGGTTGGGCGGCCTTTGTAGCTTGCGCCGATGGATTGCGCGTTGTCTTCGATGACGCGGAGATTTTGCGCGCGCGCAAAATCGAGGATGGGATCCATGTCGGCGGAAAGGCCGTATAGATGGACGGCGATGATGGCTTTCGTTTTCTGCGTCACGCGCCGCGGCAAATCCGAGGGATCGAGGTTGTAGGTGTCCGGACGAATGTCGGCGAAAACAGGTTTGGCGCCGACGGCGTTGACCGCGCTGGCGGTGGCCACGAAAGTAAACGGCGGAATGATGACTTCATCGCCGGCGTTTACGCCGCACGCGCGCAACGCAAGAATCAGCGCGTCCGTTCCGGAAGCGACGCCGACGCCATGCGTAGCGCCGCAAAGCTGGGCGATTTCCGTTTCCAGCGCGACGCCTTCGCTGCCCAAAATAAAATGGTGCGAGGCCAGGACTTTTTCGACGGCCGCGCGAATTTCCTGGCCGATGGCCGCGTATTGCGCCGAGAGATCGAACTGCGGAACGGCGGCGAAGGAGGAGGAAGTTTGCATTGACGCGCTCATGGGTGCGATGGGTCCCTTCATCGGCCGAAATAAAGAAGGGCCAGCAGGAAAATCCAAAGCCCATCCAGGAAATGCCAAAAATAAGAAACGACTTCCGCGGCGGCGGCTCGAGAAATTTTCGCTTTTTCAAATTTCCGGAAGGAGACGTAGAGCAGGGCACAAATCCCGCCGAGAAGATGCAAGCCGTGCAGTCCGGTAAGAATATAAAAAAAGCTGCTGGCCTGGGTCGTGCCGACGTCAAAGCCTGCGTCCACGAACTGGCGCCAGGCGACGAGCTGGCCGGCCAAAAAAAGCACGCCAAACAACGTGGCCGTCTTCCACAAATTGTTGAACCGGCGAACTTCCCCGAGAGCAAGGCGGCGGCGCGCCATTTCGATGAGCACGCTGCTCGAGAGAAGGATCACGGTGTTGAGCCAGAGGATCGATGGCAGATGCAGCGGGACCCAGCGGTTGCTGGTGGCGCGCAGAAACAGGAAGGCACTGACCATGGCCATGAAAAACATGACGATGGAAACCATGCTGAGCAAAATCGCCGTGGCGTAGCGCCGCGAAGGAGGCACGTTCGGCCGGCGCCGTTTGTCGCTGTCGCCGCCGTCATCGCCGCCGGCGGGCGGGGCTTTGCCCCCGCCGCCACCACCGATGTCCTCGATGATGAGCTCGATGTCGTCGACGATGGTTGTGCCTGGCATGAACCCTTTCTACTTTTTCTTGCTTCTGCTTACTTCGTCTTGCTTCTTCTTACTTCTCCGTGGTGCCAGCGTTAGCCGCTTGATTTTTTCGAGACGCCGTTTCCGCCGAATCCGAAACGGCGTTTTGCATGACGTAATCCAACGGAAAGGCTTGGGAACCGAATTCGTAAGCGCCGCGGTAAATCACCGGATCGATCGCGCCAAAGTCGCCGGGAGGAGGAGGCGAGGAGACGCTCCACTCGAGTGTGGTGGCGCACCAAGGATTGCGATCCGCGGTTTTTTCGCCTCGCCAAAGAGTCCACACAAAGTTGAAAAGAAAAAGAGCCTGCGCGGCGACGGTAAGCATCGCGGCGACCGTGATAAAGGTGCGGAACGCGGGGTCTTGCGCGGCGTTTGCCGATGCGATGAAGGGAGAAATCGCTCCGGGATCGGCGCCGGCCGCGCTGGAACGCGCCATGAGGCCGAGCCAGTGCATGGGCATGAACACGCAATAGACTCCGGCAAAGGTGAGCCAAAAGTGAAGTTTGCCGAGCGGTTCGTTCAAGCGGCGGGCAAACATTTTTGGAAACCAGAAAAAGAGCGCGGCGAGGACCGCGAACGTGGCGGCAACGCCCATGACCAGATGAAAATGGCCGGAAACGAAATCGTCGCTGACGGAAACGGCGGGAAGATCGGTGCGCGCGAGAAAAAGTCCAGAGAGGCCACCGGTCAGGAAAAGAGAGACGAAACCCAGGGCGAACAGCATGGACGTATTGAGCCGTAGCTTGGCGTTCCAGAGAGTGCCGAGCCAACTGAGGATGAGAATGCTGGCGGGCAAGCCGAGAGAAGAGGCCAGAAGCGAAAAGACCAGCGGAGACCAGGGATTGAGGCCGCTCGAAAACATGTGCTGGCCCCAGATACAGAAGCCGAAGACGCCGACACCGCAGAGAGCGAGAACCGCGGCGCGCTCCGCCCAAACGGGTTTGCGGGAGAAGGTGGAAAGCAGGTGCGAGACGATGCCGAAGCACGGAAGAATGGCGACATAGACTTCGGCTTGTGCGAAAAACCAGAAAAGGCGCTGCCAGAGAGAAAGCAGCGTGGCCTGCGCGAGCGGCGCGGGCTGATGAGCAAGAAAGGTTAGCGGCGAGAAAAAATGCGCACCGAGAAGGCGGTCCGAGAGGAGAAAAGCGCAAGCGGAGAGCAGGATGCTGAAAATGAGCAGGCTGAGAATGGCGTTGATGAGCCAAGCCCAAACGGTGAGAGGCATGCGCGGGAGCGTCATGCCCTTGGCGCGAAGATCGAGCACGGTGACGGTGAAATTGAGCGCGGTGAGCAAAGCCGCGAGACAGAAAAGCGTGACGCCGGTGGTCCAGAGGGTGAAACCCGTGCTAGGCGGAAAGAAAAAAGCGGCGGTGATTCCGGCGAGAGAAGCCACAGTCGCCCAGAACGAGAAGAGATTCATCACGGGAAACGCCATCTCGCGCGCGCCAATTTGGAGAGGCAGAAAATAATTGCCGAAGCCGGCTTGCGGAGCGGTGGTGAGCACGAGGAAAACCATGAGCGAACCGTGGAGCATGGTGAGCGCGGCGTAGCGCTCCGGCGCGCCACCGAAGCCCGAGAGGAATGGGATTTGCACAGCGGGCCAGACGAGGTGCAGGCGCATGAGCAGAGAGAGAAGCATCCCGAGGAGAACGCTGCCAAGGGCGAGCCAGAGATAGCGCAGACCGATGACCTTGTGATCGGTGTTGAAGAGGGTTCTGGCGAAAAAGCCGGGAGATGGAGTTTCCGGGGATGCGCCGCCGCTGTCGTAGGAAACCATGCGAAGTGCCACTATACGCCTGCTGGGGTGAGGCGGGAAGCGGGTCGCGCGAAGAGGCGTGACCGGTGGCTTGAGGACGGTGACTGGGGACTCGTGACTGGTGACTCGTGACTGGTGACTCGTGACTGGTGACTGGTGGAAGAGGAGGCGCGGCTGTCTCAGGGGCGGTGCGGATCGGCTCATAGGGCCGCAAAAGAGGAATGAAGGAAGTGGGTTGAGTGGGTACCCCCCGGGGCGTTTGCAAGAGTATCAAATGAAAGGAGTTAGAGATAAAGGCGTTTGTAAGAGTATGAAAACAAAGGGACGGAAATGCTCGGGTTTTGCTCGGTGAGTTTGTAAGGTGAAGGAAGTAGAGGAGGTAAAGGTTGCAGAGGAGGTCGAGGAAAAGAGCGGGCAGGATGGCGGCGGGGTGCGCTGGGGCGGGGTTCGAGGGCGGCAGGGCGAATAGCACGAGGAATGGTAGCACGGGAACTATATTCTGTCAATAGTTAACTGTGTGGTACTAGTTTCGAACGGGGAGGCGTAGTACTCGGGGGTGCGGAGATAGGCAAAGAGAAGAAAAGAAAGGGGTAAGCGGGGAAAAAAGTGGCAAGGAAAGTGCGTTGAGACGATTTGTGAGATTCTCGCGGGAGTTTCCAGAGGGAGTGATGGACATCGTTTACGCGATCCCGCATGCCGCGCTGCCGGCACCT
Source organism: uncultured Acidobacteriota bacterium (assembly GCA_963715795.1). Taxonomy (GTDB): domain Bacteria; phylum Acidobacteriota; class Terriglobia; order Acidiferrales; family UBA7541; genus Acidiferrum. The sequence goes on from OY970275.1 coordinate 2,079,810, forward strand.
GGACCGAAGGAAAATAGCGGCTGATAACTGACAGCCGACAGCCAGAAGGCCCATCCTGGCTTGGGGTAAGGCAGTTAGCGGCTATTTTCGGGGCAGAAGGGTTGCGGTACTTGTTGTGCCGTGCTTGGTGTGCCTTATTTCTACGGAGGCGTTCGAGTCTTGAGGAGGCTCGGGCGGCGCGAGACAGGAGTTGTTGGGCTACTTATGAGCTACGGCGAGCCATTCCTGGAGAGCGCTGACGACGCGAAACGTTTTGGAATTTATTTTCCAGGGAAGAGTGGCCCAGAAGACGGTGACGGAGTTTGTCAAGCTGTCGAAGCACATGCGGTCTTCCGCATTGGAGGTGGGCTTCTTGAGCCACAAGACGTCGCCGCCGTCGGTTTCTTCGGCGTCGATGTAACCGTTGCTGCGGGCGAGATTTTGAAATTCCTTGAGTTTTTCCATGGCGTCTCCAGTTTGCGCGCATTGGAGCGGAAGATTGAGTTTATATTCGGAGGGTTTCCGGCCAGCCAATGGCCGAGAATTGGGGCTGTGCGGTGGCGTAACGAGTCTCAGCGGTTCGGAAGACGAACGTTTAGACGAAACAGCAAAACAAGCGGCGGCATGGGCGGAAGAACCAGAAAGGGCATCCCATCCGCGAAAAGAAAGAGTGAGACTTCAGAAGATCAGGTTTCGTGGCAGAGCAATGGCGCTAGGAGCCCGTGCCGTGCCTGGTGGCGATAAGAATGGGTGCAGCCGAAGCAGCGGTAGCGCCTTGGGTGCGGAAGATGAGGGAACTGAGCAGGGCCGCGACGTAGAGCGCGAGGGCAAAGAGATAGAGGACCTGGAAGCCGAAGTGCATCGAGTTGTACTCCAGAATGCCGCCACACATGGCGCCCATCAAGTTGAGCGACATGGCGCTGGAGATTTTCGAGCCACGGCCGAGAAGGGTGGAGAAGACGATGCCTGAAAAAAACATGGGGGAAGTAAGAAGGATGGCGGTGCCAAGTCTGCCGGAGAAATTGGAGGGAAGACCGCCGGTACGAGCGACCCACCAACCGAGGATGAGTGTGGCGAAGAGCAGGAGGTAAGACAAGTACAGAGACTGTATCTTGAGAAACTGTACAGCGGCATTGCCAAGAAAGGCCATCAAGAGGATGCCAGCAATGGCGATGGCGATGACTTGCCAGGTGTTGCCGAAGGTTAAGCCGAGTTCAGTGATGGCCTTGGTCTCGACGAGCATAAAACCAGCTCCGAGAAAGAAGAACGGGAGATGGGAGATTTGAGGCGATTCCGGGAGAAAGCTGCGGTAGAGAAACGCTGACAGGAGAAGCAGGACTGCGAAAGTGACCAGATAGGAGGTGGGATAGACGCGCCGAGGCATATAGAAAAAGGGCCAGTCGTCGGTGGAGAGGCTGACCTTGGTATTCGAGTTTCGGAAGTCAGCGGTAACGTCATTCAGGCCGCTGGTGCCGATGAGGCCAGCAGGCATCTTCAGATCGCCATTCTTGGACTGAATGAAAAGGGTCGATCCGTCGTAAGGAGCCCGGATGCAAATGGGATCTTTGCCATCGAAAGCAGCGCGCATCATCTGAAAGATTTTTACGCCCAGATCGTGGTTGATCAGGCTAAAGGAAAGAGAAAGCACGCCGTCGTCTTTTAGTCTGGAGCGCGCTTCGCGAAGGCCCTCGACGGTGTAGACGAAAGAATCCAAGCGGAGATTGGAGGCATAACTGAGAAGCGTGTGGGAATCGAGCAAGCCGTAAACAATAATGTCATACCTGCCGCGGGTGTTCCGGAAAAAAGAGCGCGCGTCATCCAGAATGGGCTGAACGTGAGCATTGTCGTAGGGATGTTCGGGGTGGTTCGCCTCGCCGAGGGCAAAAATTGCGGGATCAATTTCAATGGCGTCGACGTGAGCCGCACCGGAACGAAGAGCGGCCGCAACGTCGTTACCGCTGCCAGCGCCAACGATAGCTACGTCGTTCGGTCCAGGATGAAAGCGAAAGGGTAAATCGTAGTAGTTGCGGATCTCGAGCAAAACACGATCCGATGAGCCGTTCAGGGCAGACTTGGAGAGATTGTGGACCCGCTGGTAATAGTTTCCGGCCGCTCGGATCATCATGAGGCCGTCCGTTCCTTGCCCCACCTCGAGCAACTGATAGGGGGAGTAGACCTTGTTCCAGAGGGGAGCAACCGGCCAAGCGAGAATGATCAGAGCGGCGATCACGAAAGCAACGCCAGAAAACAAAGCAGCCGGGTTCCGGGGAAAAAGGAAAATGAGAGCCAAAAAGCAAAGACTGAACCAGACGACGGGCGGGGTCCAGAGAAAGCTGGTCAGGAAAATAAGCGCAACACCGGCCAGGCTGCCGAGGAGATTCCACCCATAGGCCGAAAGTTGGCTTTGGCGCTCCATCAGGCGGCCACAGAGCTGGCCAACGGGAATGAAGGCAAGAGCAGTGAGAAGGAACACGACGCCCAGCAATAGATTAACACCCAGCACCTGATTGGAGGACGCGGCAGCGAGCCCCATGCTGAGCTGCTCACGAAAAGGGACAACTCCGAAGCCGGACATGCCTTTAGCAAGCCCAAACCGGAGATAAAGAAGAAGAGCAAACTGCCATGCACAAAGGGCGGGGGTGAATACCAAAGGAAGGCCAGCGCTCCGGCGCGCCAAGGCGTATCCAAGGCCGAGTCCGGCAAAACAGGCGAGCAGGCCATAGTTTTTGTAAAAGGCAAAAAACGGGAAGATCGTTCCCTGCCAGCGAATCATGGAGAGCTCGAGGGCCAGGCTGATGGCCGCAGAACCGGCAATGGCAAGCGGTAGAAATCGGTCGGCCAAGGAGTCGATGAAAGCGATTTGTTCGTCCGCCCTGAGGGCAAGCGCGGGCTGAAGACGAATGAGAAGCCGATGGAAAGCAAGAGTGAGCAGTATGCCGAGGAAGAGATAGAGGAAAAGTTCGACGATATCGCTGCGAAAGACCGGCGGAGTAAGGCCAATATAGAGAGCAAATGCGGGAAGAAGTGCGCCGGCGAGGAATACTCCGCGAAGAAGATTGTTGTAGGTTCGGATCATCCCAGTGGCACCTCTATTTGGCGATTAGGAACAGAAAAACAAGGAGTACACAGCGGCCAGTTGTCTGTAAGAAACGCAGACGGCGCTGTAGTCCAAAGCTAGCATGTGATTCTGAAGGGGCAACCCGGGCTAAAGGACAGGTGTTTCAAACTGTTCACTAAGCAAGCCGCGGGGCAGAAAGCGTCAGTTGAAGAGGGGGTGGCCAGCGATGCGTTCGAGGATGGAGATGGGGGAGTTTTCGGGGTCGACCATGACGGAGCGGGAGACGATGAAGGTCTGCTCGAGGGCGTACTGACCTTCGAGGACGGCGTGGCTGACGCTGTCGGTGAAAACAATCCAACTGGAATTTGGGGGGAATTCCCAACGCTGTTTGGGGCAGGATTCGCGGAAGGAGGAGTCTTCCTTCATGGCGTTGTGGCAGCGGTGCATGAAATCGTCGTAGGGGGAACGGCGAGCGCCTGGAAGACGGAGGGTTTGTGCAAGGCTGCGAAGCGTGGTGGCGAATGGATTAGAGCTGCGAGGGCCGGGCAAGCCGAGGGATTTGGCGAATTGCGGGCCGAGGGCGGCAAAAGTTTGCGAAGTGTTCCAGACGCGGTTTTGTGCGGGATTGATGTTGCTGAAGAAACGCAGGATGCGGTCGCCGTTGGTGGGGCGAGTGGGGAAAGCATCGAAGTGCGGGAGATCGTTGCGGGCGTGGAGACGCGCTGGGCGGCCGCGCTCTTCGAGGGGACGGAAGCTGGCGAAATCGAGTTTCCATTTCGCGGCGTAGGGCGGGAGGAGTTCGGCGAGGAATTTCGCGGCGCTTTGCGAATAGTTTTTCAGGATGAGGCGAAGGCGAGCGGCTTCGAGCTGCTCGGATTTGGCGAGGCCGGTGATGCGGTCTTCCGCGGGACGATAGGCGATATTTTTGTGGAGCGCGGACGAGGTTTGCGTGCGGCCGAGGAGAAAATCGCGGTCGTCCTGCGGAATGGCGAAGGGGGGACTCGGGAAAAAGAGAATGTTGCCGGCTTCGAGTTGGGAGCAGAACCAGCGGCCGCGAGAGGCCAGCTCAAGGGGGAACGCGGAGGAAAGAGCGCTTTGTTCTGGTACGGAAACGAGCTGGCTCATGCCTGCGGGGGAATCCTGCGCGTGAACGGAAGAGGGAGCGGACATAGGGAAAGTCTCCCACGAGTGCGAGGAAGAATTCCAGTGGGGGATAAAAATTGGCTGAGCGCGGGCGGCCGGGGCTACTTGGAGCGGTAGATGACGCCGCCTTTCATCACGAAGCTGACTTTTTGGACGGCACTGATGTCTTCGAGCGGATTGCCGGGGACGGCAATGATGTCGGCAAAGTAGCCGGGCTTGAGAGCGCCGATTTGATCAGGCCAGCCAAGGAGTTTGGCGCCGTTGAGCATATCGGCTTGCAGCGCGGCGAGCGGGCTCATGCCGTACTGCACCATGAGGACGAGTTCGCGGGCTTGCGTGCCGTGAGGAAACGGGCCGACGTCGGAGCCGACGGCCATAGGGACACCAGCCGCGAGCTGGCGGCGAAATTGTTCGGCGTGAAATTGCTGCATGCGGCGCTCGCGTTCGGCGGCCGCGGGCGAAGCGGCGTGATCGGCGAAATATTCGGCGATGGCGAACGTGGGAACGGCGAAGATCTGTTTTTCGCGCATGATGCGCATGGTGTCGTCGCTGAGGTAATAGGCGTGATCGACGGATTCGACTCCGGCTTCGGCGGCATAATGCGTGCCGGGTTCGCCGGTGGCGTGAACGGCGACGCGCTTGCCGGTGCGCGCGGCTTCAGCGACGGCGGCGCTAAGCTCGGCTTCGGTGAACTGGTAAGGCGTGATGAAATGGCCGTCGACGAGGGAGTCGCGGCCGGTTTCGTACATCTTGACGAAATCGGAGCCTTCTTTCCCTTGCTCGCGAATGACTTTGACGATTTCTTCGGCGTTGTTGGCGTAGTCGGCGTTCGAGAGTACGTGTTGCGCGGGATTGAAATGGTTGGCGTCTTCGTGGCCGCCGAGAATGTCGATGGCGTTGCCGCTGATGCGCATGCGGGGGCCGGGAATTTCGCCGCTATTGATGGCGTTGCGCACGGCGGTGTCCGCGGAGCCGGCGCCTTCGGTGCCCATGTCGCGCTCGGCGGTGAAGCCGGCGAACAAATCGGCGCGGGCGGCGAGCGTGGCGGTGATGGTGCGCTGGGGAACGGATTCCTCGACGGTTTGCAAATCTTCGGCGCCGGGATGGAGGAAGAGATGGACGTGAGCGTCGATCATGCCGGGCAACAGGGTGACGTCGCGGAGATCGAGGATTTCCGCGCCTGGGGGATGTTTTACGGAGGAAGCGACTTCGGCGATGCGGTCGTCCTGGACGAGGACTTCGCCGGGCGAAATGATTTTACCGGTATCGATTTCGAGGAGACGCGCGGCGTGGAGGACGATGGTGTGATTGGGAGCGTGTGAAGCGGATTGGGCGGTTGCGAGCGACGGGAGAATGCTCGCGAGAAATAGCACGAAAAATGCGGCGATGGCGAGGAAACGCGATTTTGTTTTCATGGCGACCGCGATGATACCACTGCACAGCGGAAGAGCGGGGGACGAAGGAGGCGGAGGCGAGAGGGGTTGACAACCTACTATATTTCTGCAAATATCGAAATATGACGAGCGGGACAGGCAGGAAGAGCGCGGAGCAAGTGATCAGGTTTGCCGACATGATGTCGGCGATGGGAACGGAGCCGCGGCTGCGCATCATGCAACTGCTCTTGTCGGCGCATCCGGAAGGGCTTGTGGTCGGGGATATACAGGAAGAACTGGAAATACCGAATTCGACGCTTTCCCACCATTTGGACAAGCTAAGGAATGAAAACCTGGTGCAAGTGAAGCGCGAGAGCACGTTTTTGCGCTATACGGCGAATACGGAAGCGCTGCAGGAATTGATGCAGTTTTTGTGGTCGGAATGCTGCACGAGGAACAAAGCGCTGCGGCCGCGAGACATTATCGAGATTTGCCGGTAACGGGTGCGATGAGCATGGGCGGGGCAAGCCTCGCCGCTACGAGTTTGGACGAGATGGCGGGCACGGGGAAATTTTTTCTGGGCACAGGTCGAGGGAGAAGAAATGGACAACGCGACGCTCGAAAACACAAACATTAAAGAGATTGTGAAAGAGAAATATGGGCAGGCGGCGAAGCGGGCCGGAGCGGGCGGAAGTTCGTGTTGTGGGGCGGCGCCAGCGAGCGGAGGAGGGTGCGACCCGATTACCTCGAATTTGTATGACTCGGCGCAGGCGGAACAGGTGCCGGAGAAAGCGCTGCACGCCTCGCTGGGGTGCGGGAATCCGACGGCGCTGGCGAAGTTGAACGCCGGGGAAACGGTGCTCGATCTCGGTTCGGGAGGCGGGATCGACGTTTTGCTTTCGGCAAGACGGGTGGGACCGACGGGCAGGGCGTATGGCCTGGACATGACGGATGAGATGCTGGCGCTGGCGAATGAGAACAAGCGGAAAGCGGGAGCCGAGAACGTCGAATTCCTGAAGGGGGAGATCGAACACATTCCGCTGCCGGACAATTCGGTGGACGTGATCATTTCGAATTGCGTGATCAATCTTTCCGGGGACAAGGACAGCGTTTTGCGAGAGGCGTTTCGGGTGCTGAAGCCGGGCGGGCGATTCGCGGTGTCGGATGTAGTTACGCGAGGCGAGATTGCGCCGGAGATCCGGCGGAGCGTTCTTTTGTGGGTGGGCTGCGTTGCGGGAGCGCTGGAAGAAGGCGAGTACCGCGGGAAGCTGGCGGCTGCGGGCTTCGAGAAGATTGAAGTCGAACCCACGCGCATTTACCGCGTTGCGGACGCCCGCGAATTTCTCTCGGAAAAAGGGCTGGATGTGGACGCGCTGGCGCCGGAAGTGGATGGGAAGTTCCTGAGCGCGTTCGTGAGAGCGGTGAAACCGCTCGAAGCGCTGACGGCGAAATCCTGCTGCGGGCCAGAGTGTTGCAAGTGACAGCTTGAGTCCCGGGATTCGAAGGAATTGCAGAGGTGCCTCGGATGGAAGGGCGCTACAACGTACTTTTTCTGTGCACGGGAAATTCGGCGCGTTCCATCATGGCCGAGGCGATACTCAACCAGAAAGGCCGGCCTACGTTTACGGCCTATAGCGCGGGAAGCCACCCTACCGGCATGGTGCGGCCGGAGGCGTTGAAGCAGCTCGAGCTGGCGCGGTTGCCTATTAAAGGATTGCGAAGCAAGAACTGGGACGAATTCGCAAAACCGGGCGTGCCGAAGATGAATTTTGTTTTCACGGTTTGCGACAACGCGGCGAAAGAAGTCTGTCCCGTCTGGCCGGGACAGCCGATGACGGCGCATTGGGGCGTTGCGGATCCCGCGGAAGTGCAGGGCACAGCGGAGCAAATCGAACGGGCGTTTCGCGAAGCGTACTTGACGCTCGACCGCAGAATCGGACTTTTTCTTTGCTTGCCGCTGCAGAGTCTTGACACGCTGGCGATCCAAACGCAGATCGAACGCATCGGGAAAGAATAAAATCGAGCGAAAGAAAAGATTTGGTGCGGTCGAGTGGATTCGAACCACCACGGTATTGCTACCGCCAGCCCCTCAAGCTGGTGCGTCTGCCAGTTCCGCCACGACCGCACAGAGGTGAGAACTCCATTCTAGCTGCGAGGTGCTAAGGCCGCAAGCAGGATGGCTCACCGAGGAAAAATACGAGGAAGAAGGGCCGGGGCCCGTCCTTCCAAAACTAGAGAAAGCGAACAGGATTCGCCGGAAATCGAACAGCCTCAGCCCCAGAGAACACAACTTGACGCTGCGTTATGGCTTTTTGGGCTGCGCTGGAGCCGGTTGCGACAACGCAGGAGCCGTGCTTTGCGGAGCAGGCGCCGGAATGACCGGAGCCTTCGCTGGCGTCTTCGCGGGGGCCGGCCTAGAGATACCTTGCAGTACCGAACCGCCGCCTTGCTCGACCGCTTTATCCGCACGCAACACCATGGCCAAGGCGCAAACCATGAACATGACGGCGCACCAGGTGGTGGCTTGCGAAAGAAGAGACGCGGCGCCGCGCGGTCCGAAGGCGGTCTGGCTGCCCGCGCCGCCGAAGGCGCCGGCGAGGTCGGCTGCTTTTCCGCTCTGGAGGAGGACGACGATCATCAGGACCAGGCAATTCATGACGAAAAAGGACGTCAGCAGCCATCCAAACCAACGAAAACCCACGACGATGATCACAAAGCCGATAGCAAGAGCAACGGTCCACTTCATCCAAGCTGGCATTTCTATCTCCCCGCGCAATCTCGAACGATGCTGGCAAACGACTGGGCATTGAGGCTCGCGCCGCCGACCAGCGCGCCGTCCAGTTCCTCCTGGGCCATCAATCCCTGAATATTGTCAGGCTTGACGCTGCCGCCATAGAGAATCCGCAACGCGGAGGCGTGTCCGGCGGAAAATTTCTCCGCAGCGCATTGACGGATAAACCGGTGAGCCGCCGCCGCCATTTCCGGAGTCGCTGTGCGGCCCGTTCCGATAGCCCAGACTGGTTCGTACGCTATCAGAATACGGGAGAATTGGTCGGGGGTCAACGAACCTACGCTTCCGAGGAATTGGGCTTTGCAGATTTGTTCGGTTTGGCCTGCTTCGCGATGATGGAGCATTTCGCCGAGGCAAACGATGGGAGTGAGGCCGGCGGCGAGGGCGGTTTTGGTTTTCTTGAAGACGGTTTCGTCGGTTTCCCCGAAGAATTGGCGCCTTTCCGAATGGCCGATGATGACGTAGGTGCAACCGGTGTCGACCAGCATCTGAGGAGAAATTTCGCCGGTGAAAGCGCCTTCCTTTTCCCAAAAAACGTTCTGTGCAGCGATGGCGATTTGCGAGCCGCGAGCGGCTTCGACGGCGACGCGAAGAGACGTGAAGGGCGGGGCGATGACGATGTCGCATTGCGTGATGCCGTCGACGAGCATGGAGAAAGCGGAGAAAAAGACTTCCGTTTCCATTTGCGTTTTGTACATCTTCCAGTTGCCGGCGATGACGCGGCGGCGCGGCTCGTGAGTAACGGCGCCGGCGACCTTCTCCTCGGGCTTGTCGGTGAGAGCTTCGACGCCGGGAAGTTTTGCTCCGGCAAGAAATTCGAGGGAAGCCCCGCCTCCGGTCGAGATGTGAGATATGCGCGCGGCAACGCCAGATTGATGAACGGCGGCGACAGAATCGCCTCCACCAACGATGGAAATGGCGCCCGCGATGGTGGCGGCGGCGACGGCTCGGGCGACCTCGAGCGTGCCGTTCGCGAAAGCGGGCATTTCGAAGACGCCCATGGGGCCGTTCCAGACGATGGTCTTGGCTTGGGCAATTTCCTCGGAGAAGGCGGCGATGGTCTTCGGACCGATGTCGAGGCCCATCTGGTCCGGCGGAGTGGAGGAGATGGCGACGGTGGTTGCGGGAGCGGTGGCTTTGAATTCCGGCGCGATGACGTGGTCGACAGGAAGCAACAGCGGGAAATTCCGCTGCTTGGCATCGGCCAGGATTTTGCGGGCGAGGTCAAGCTTGTCGTCTTCGACGAGCGACTTGCCGATGGGCAAACCCTGGGCCTTGAAAAAGGTGTAGGCCATGCCGCCGCCGATGAGCATGGCGTCGGCGATGTTCATGAGGTTTTCGACGACTTCGATCTTGTCGCTGACTTTTGCTCCGCCTAGAATCGCGACGAACGGACGAGTGGGATTCGTGAGGGCCTTGCCAAGATAATTGAGCTCCTTTTCCATCAGCAGGCCGGCGGCGGATTCATTGACAAAACGCGTGATGCCGACGACCGAAGCGTGGGCGCGATGCGCGGAGCCGAAGGCGTCGCAGATAAAAACGCCGTCGCAAAGAGAGGCGAGCTGCTTCGAGAAGGCTTCGTCGTTCTTCTCTTCCTCGGGATGAAAGCGGACATTTTCGAGGAGAAGGATGTCCCCTTCGCCGAGCGTTTTGCTCTTGGATTCGGGGATGGGGCCGACGCAATCGGAAGCGAAGCGAACCTGCCTCTCGATGAGTTCTTCAAGCTTTTTCGCGACGGGGAAAAGCGAAAACTTGGAATCGGGACCGCCCTTGGGACGGCCGAGATGCGAAGCGAGAATCAGGCGGCCGCCTTTTTGAATGGCGAGGCGGAGCGTGGGCAAGGTTTCGCGGATGCGCGTGTCGTCGGTGACGACGCCATCCTTAATTGGCACGTTGAAGTCCACGCGAAGGAAGACGCGTTTGCCGCGTAATACGATGTCGTTGATGGTGAGCTTGTTCATGGATTTGTGGCTCGTGAATCTTAGTTTGAAGACTTATGAGACGGAAGGGCGGAGCACGCTCCACCCTTCCAGAGGGCCGGCGAATAACCTAGAATTTCGCGGCCATAAATTTGATCAGGTCGCGGCAGCGGCAGGAATAGGCCCACTCGTTGTCGTACCACGCAAGAACTTTGACGCAGCGGTCGCCTACGACTTTAGTGTAGCCGGAATCGACGATGGAAGAGTTCGGGTTGCCCTTGAAATCGGCGGAGACGAGTTCTTCCTCGGTGTAGCCAAGAATGCCCTTCATCGGGCCGTTGGCGGCCGCTTTGAGAGCGGCGTTGACGGACTCGACGGTGGCGGGCTTATCGACAAAGACGGTAAGGTCGACGACGCTGACGTTGGGTGTGGGGACGCGCATGGCGTAGCCGTCGAGCTTGCCCTTCAGCTCGGGGATTACCAGATGTAGCGCTTTAGCCGCACCCGTGGAACTGGGAATCATGTTGATGGCCGCGGCGCGCGCGCGGCGGAGATCTTTGTGCGGTAAATCGAGAAGCTTCTGGTCGTTGGTGTAGGAGTGGATGGTGGTCATGGTGCCGCTGTGAATGCCGAAGGTATCCTGCAGAACTTTGGCAACAGGGGCGAGGCAATTCGTGGTGCACGAGGCGTTCGAAACGACGTTGTGCTTGGCGGGATCGTAGGTCTTGTCGTTGACGCCGAGAACAAAAGTGGCGTCGGGGCCTTCCGATGGCGCGGAGATGATAACTTTCTTGACGGGTGGACGGAGATGCTTCTTGGCGTCGGAGCCTTTGGTGAAAAGGCCGGTGGATTCGACGACGATGTCCGCGCCAACGCCGGCCCAATCAATTTCGGCGGGATCTTTCACCTTGAAAACCTTGAAGGCTTTGCCGTCGACGGAAATGGTGTCGTCCGTGTATGTGACGTTCTGCGTGAGATTGCCGAGGATGGAATCGTACTTGAGCAAATGAGCCAGGGTCTTGGCGTCGGTAATGTCGTTGACGGCGACGAACTGGATGTCCTTGTCGTCGAGCGCGGTGCGCATGATGTTCCGTCCGATGCGGCCGAAGCCGTTGATGCCGACCTTGATGGGCATACTACCTCCGATGGATTTTGTGAAGCGGCGGCGGACTCTCTGAGGAGAAACGGCCGCAAAGTAGAACCCAAAATGCTATGGGGTGCGCGAAGAAAAGTCAACGCGAAGCGAACAACAAGGGCCGAATTCGGGCGAATCTATTCCGGGTATTGGCGAATGGTGGTCACGCGGTCGCCGACGAAACAAACGAAAACGGTCTTGGAAGGCGGCTCGCCATAAATCCAGTCCTCGGTGTCGTTTCCCGCGGCGTCTCGCTCGCGGACTTTGTGGTCGGGCTTACCGATCGCGGCGATCACTTCTTCGCGGTCCATGCCCACCATCGGCCGCCGGTCCGCAATGGCCTTCTTCATCGCCGGAGGCAGGGTATCCACCCATTCGACCGAAGCGGAGCGCTCTCCCGAAAAATTAAGGAAGGGCGAAAGCAAATGTTTCAGGTCAGCGGGGCTCAAGTCCGGAACCGGCTTGTTGAAATCGAGATAGATGGTACTGCCCATTCCGGGCTGCAAACCCGGCGGCCCGGTCTCCTGCTCTTCGGTGGTGGTTTGCGCCGTGGGAATCCCGCTCAACTCGATGTGGAAGCGGTCACGCAAGTGCTTTTTGCCGCGCCCGCCGCCGTTCAAGTCCACGATAATCTCGCGGTCGCGAAAATCCAAGGCAGTGATCTGCACCTTGTCGCCGTTGTTGACGGCAGCGCCGTGCGTGGCCAGGGCGCGGTCGAGCAATTCATTATTCAGCGGCTTGCCGACATTCACGATCAGGCCCTCTTTCCCCGCAGGGAGCGACTTCGTGGCCCTGGCAAACTCGCCGGAAACGTAGCGAATCAGTGCGAGTTTGGAAGACTCCTGCAGCGTCGCGGCTTTCGTTTGAGCAGGCGACTGGGAAGCGGCCTGCGCCTCGGGAGCGGCGGATACCGCGGCCGGGTAAAGGGGAATTTCCTCACCGGGCGGAAAAACAGCGACGGGCCGCGCAGGCGGAAGAAGGCTATTGACGCGCGGAACGTCCGAGCCCGCCAGAAGGAAGAGCGTCAAACTAAAAATGAGCCGTATCGCCATCGCCAATTCGAGCCGGCCACCCTGGACCGGCAAACCTGTCCCGTTTCGCGATTATCTCTCAAAATCTATGATGCAGGAAACGGGAAAAACGGGTACCTGGAGAGCGGGGTCAGGTGAGCCGGTTGGGCGTGGAAGGAGCATGCTTGAAACGCGATCGACTCTTGCCATCGGTGGTTCGCGAATCGTCCTGAAGCAAACCGCCTAGCGGGAGATCACCTGCACGCCTTGGCGGTCAATCGTCACCGGGAGAACTTCGCCGCCGGCCTCAACGATGGCGGCTTCCACGCTCGTGCGTGTGTCTGGCTCAATGAGCAGCACGACGCATCCGCCGCCGCCCGCGCCGCAGACCTTGCCGGCCAAAGCGCCTTTTCGGCGCGCGCCGGAGATGACGCGATCGATCGTTTTCGTTGAAATGGTCGGCAGATTTCTTTTGCGGAAGGACCACTCCTCGCGCATCAGGCGTCCCGCTTCGTGCCAGTCCGGTTTTTCCATGGCGATGCGCATGCTCTGGGCGACGTCGGAGATGCGCTCGAGCCCATTCTGCACGGCGCGATTGCCGCCAATCTGCGCCTTGAACACTTCCCAGTTGTTGATGCCATGCTGGCGGGGCTTGCCGGTATAGCAAACGACGATGCGGCGTTCCAGTTCGTCGAGATTGACGCGCAGCTCGACGCGGTGCTCGCCGCCCGGCGGCAACTCGATGGCCGCGGCGCCGCCAAACGCCGGCGGGTAGTGATCCTGCGTGCCGGTGGGTACGTTGATGACAATGGCTTCGGCGTCGCGGCTGATGTGAATCCAATCGACCTTGCTCTTCCCTGCCCCCGTGTAGCGGTCTAGTGCGGCGCAGATCGCGACAGCCATGGCGCTCGAACCACCGATGCCCGCGCCGTTGGGAGCTTCGGAATCGGTAGTCAGCGTGAAGCCGCCTTCGGGCTGAAAAAATTTGACGATTTCCGCGAGAAGAGGAAGACGATAACGCTTGGTCTTCAGAAGCGTGGCAAAGGATGCGAAGCTCTCTTCGCGCTTGATGTCGCGGGAGATGAGCTTGATGCGTTCATCCCCGGGCGCATGGGTATGAATGACGCAGGAAGCGTAGCGAGAGATGGCCGCGTTCAGCGTGAGCGAGCCGGGATGAAACAGATATAGCGGCCAGATATCCAGCGTGCTTCCGGCAAAATCAACGCGCGTCGGTGCCTTGGATTCGATGATCATGAGCGTCCACTGAGCGGATTAGGGTTGCCGTCCGTCGAGCCAGTTTGCAGGAATCGAATGGGAAGCTCAAGGGAAGACCGCGGCGCAGACGAACAAACTGCGACGAGCCTGCGGGACAACTTCAGTCGCCCGCACTGCCTGCCGCGCGATTGCGGACCATAAGCTGCGGGCCCAAGTCTCTCTTTTCCTGAGCCAGCGCGGGATTCGGCTCGAAGCAGCGGCGGCAGCGCGCTTCGTACATTCCGCCCGCGCCGACAACGATCAGCTCTTCGCTTTCCACCAGCCGTTGCGTATGCACGGCGGGATTGCCGCAGCGCATACAGATGGCCAGCAGTTTGGTGATCTCCTCCGCGATAGCGAGGAGACGCGGCATGGGTTCGAACGGGCGTCCGCGGTAGTCGGTGTCGAGTCCCGCGACGATGACGCGCTTTCCAAGGTTGGCGAGTTTAGTGCAAACGTCGACGATCTCTTCGCCAAGAAATTGCGCTTCGTCGATGCCCACGACTTCGGTGCGCGGAGAAAGCTTTTCCATGATTTCGGAGGCCTTGGAAACGTTGTCCGAAGGAATGCCAAGCCCGGAGTGCGAGACGATTTCGTTGGCGGCGTAGCGTTCGTCGATCGCGGGCTTGAAAATCTGCACGCGCTGCCGCGCAATTTCCGCCCGCCGGAGCCGGCGAATCAGCTCCTCGCTTTTGCCCGAAAACATCGGGCCGACCACGACTTCGATCCAGCCCATATTGCCTTTGACAATGTCCACGCTCGTCCTCTCCCTGCCGAACTACTTCAGTGTACTCCGTCCGCCACCGGGATTCTCTGCCATCCCCGGCCCATTCGAAGCCCCCAGCCCCCTCGTGAAAAACTCAGCCAGCGGCGTTCACTGCCCTGCCATACAGCTTCGCATTGTAGAACGGAGCAAAAGCGGTGATCACCGCAACGCGAAAGGATTCATCGCGCTGAATGAGATCTCCCGAAAGCACGCCCCAGGCGCCTTGCCCATCGCGAAGACCAACTGCGCCCGCATACCGATCGATGGCTTCCGAAAGGTCGAAGCCGCGCTCGAGAACTTCGTGGGCCAGCTCTTCTGGAAGTTCGATGCCGCCCGAGCGCCCGTAGAAACCTTGCGTGCCGTCGGAAACGTAAGCCCAGCATTCCAGGAAGACGCGGCGCTTTCGATCGTCCTGCAAAACCTCGAGGCCGCCTTCGAGGCCCACAAAATAGCGCCACGGTTTGCGAGCTTCGCGCGCGATCTGAATCAGCGCTTCGGCGCGCTGGCGCGCTCCACGCATCAGCTCTTCGTAAGAAGAAGGCGTGGGGCTCACACCGCTCTCGACTTCCACTCCGACAATTTCGAAATCGCCATCCGGAACGAGTTTTGCCGCGAAAGCGTCCAAGGCGTTCGTAACGGCCCGGAGCTTCGGCTTGCGAGTGCTGCCGACGGCGACGATGATTTTCTTCATGAAGCCCAGCATTCGAACGCGCTGATTGTAACGAGAATGGACCAAGAATATCACGTGTAAATCGGAGGCCTGAGGAAAAGTTGGGACGAAGGTCCGTGCGCCCGCCCCCTTCGCGCCCGGCGGTTATTGCGCACCGCGGAGAGCGGTTCTGCCGGCGGTCTGAATGAGAGGCGCCTCGCGCCCGCGCGCCGAGACTCTTTCAACAGACACAATCTCTCCGTTGCGCACAAGCAGCGCGTGATCGAAATTATTCACGGTGGGGCAAATGTGGCGTGGCAGAAGAAACAGCGTTTCTCCAGGCCGCGGCCCCGCAGCGCCTCCTGCTACCGACATGGGCAAATGCTCTTCGCTCGGCGAAAGCGGCATCAGCTCCAGGTGTCCGACGACCACGCAGGTAGGAACGCCGGAGTCCGCGGACACGGCTTTGTGCCCGGCATCGCAAGTAATTACTCCCGCGCGAGGCCGGCTCACCACGCGGGTTAGAACCAACACCGCCGGGCGATAGCCGTACTCGCTGGGAAGCTGTGCGAGGCTCGTCGCATCGCAATAGACGA
Organism: uncultured Acidobacteriota bacterium; assembly: GCA_963715795.1. Classification (GTDB taxonomy): domain Bacteria; phylum Acidobacteriota; class Terriglobia; order Acidiferrales; family UBA7541; genus Acidiferrum. Next base: position 2,095,483 of record OY970275.1, read on the forward strand.
CGGTTCCCGGCGAAATCCGATGCCGGAAGCTGGCGTTGCGAAAACCTGGGTAGGAAAGCGAGCACGGAAATGTCGGCGTTCCCGCGGTGATCACCTCCGGCACGTTTGTTTTGCTTTGTTCGAGATGGTTCACAATTCCGAGCAAGCGGCCATAGCCGTCGTGTGCTGCCTCGGTGCGCTGGGGCTCTTCGAGCGCGCCATAGTGTCCGTCGTAATAATGAAGGCCGCGGAACTCTAAGCCAGCTGCGGCAATCGCGCGTGCTAATCGAACAACTTCGTCGGCGTGGTTTTGCTCGATGCCGGTGCGGTTCATTCCCGGATTAATGTCCAGGAAAATGCCCAGCCGTGTCCCGCGCCATTGCTGTAGTTGTTCTTCGTTCTCGGCCAGAATGGAAAGGCGAACATGTGGGAACTGTTCGGCAATCTCCCGCACCCGGCGCGCGTTCGCGCCCATGCAGGGATACGCGACCAGGACGTCCGCCGCACCGGACTGGCAGGCCACCAGCAACTCGAGCGTCGTTGCGCACTTGAAATTCCGGATGCCGCGCTCCACCAACAGGCGAAGGGTGTAGCCGAGTTTGGCGGTCTTCACGTGAACGCGCCAGCGATCCGCGTCGCCGCCAAGCAACTGCAAAGTCCGCTCGATATTCGAGGCGATAAGTTCCGGATAAACGACGAGCGCGGGCGTCAACACGTCTTCGACCTGGGGCACTGCATACCTCGAGTCCCAGCCGAATTCCCCCAGCATGGTTTTTTGCGCTGCCATTGCGGCTCCGATCATAACGCGTAAATGTTATCCTCAAACAGAAGGCAGCCAAATTCTCTTCTTTGCCAGAGCTGCGCACACGATGGCATTTCGCTAACCGCCCGCAGCAGCCGTTGACCACCCTCCTCCGTAATAGTAGGCTCCGTGAACTTCCATGAGCCAAGCCGGCCCTGATTCCGCTGCGCACCCACGTTCCCCGGACTTGATTCGTGGCCTCGGTCTCCTTTCCGCGACGGCTATCGTCATTGGCGACACAATCGGCACGGGCATTTTTCTCGTTACCAGCGACATGGCGCGCGCGGTCGGTTCAGCCGCCTTGGTGTTTGCGGCCTGGATCCTCGGCGGACTCGTCGTCCTCTTCGGGGCGTTCTGCTACGCGGAGCTTGGCGCCGCGTTCCCGAGTGCGGGTGGGCCCTACGTCTATCTGAGCCGCGGCCTCGGCCCACTCTGGGGATTTCTTTTCGGTTGGATGACTTCGGTTCTCGAACGGCCGGTGGGCATGGCCACGCTTGCGGCGGGATTTCTGCGTTTCGCCGGATTTCTATTCCCGGTTGTGGCCACTCCGCTCTTCACGAGTCACATCGGGCGCTTTGTTTTTCATTTCACGCTGGCTCAGCCGCTCGCGGCGCTCGTGGTGGTAGCCGTCGTTGCCGTAAATTACTTGAGCGTGCGTCTCGGCGGGAATATTCAGGTGCTGCTGACTTCGCTGAAGATCGGCGCCATTCTATTGATCATCATTGGAGGTCTATTCTTCGGCAAACCCCATGCCGTTGCTGCTGTGCCATCCGCCGCTCCGCTTGGATGGGGAACCATTGGCGCCTTGCTGACCGCTCTTGTCCCCGCCATGTGGGCCTACAACGGCTTCAACGACCTCGGCGATTTGGGCGAGGAGATCCTGCATCCGCAGAAAAATATTCCCCGCGCGATTTTCTTGGGGCTCTTCACGGTAGCCGGCCTCTACCTGCTGGCAAATTTCGTGTACTTTCGCATCTTGCCCTTCGGCGTTCTCGCGCAATCCCAGCACGTTGCGTCGGATGTTGTGCAGGCCATCGCCGGTTCTCGCGGCGCGGTTTATCTGACGATCGCCATGGCCATTTCCGCTCTCGGAGCGCTGCATGTCGTCGTCTTAACTGGCGCCCGCGTCCCCTACGCCATGGCTCGCGACGGTGTTTTCTTCCCGTTCGCCGCGCGCCTTCATGCAACGTTTCGCACACCGAGCGGCTCGCTGCTTTTTCTCGGCTCGATCGCCACGTTGCTTGCTCTCAGCGGAACGTACGAGGAGCTTTATTCCCTCTTTGTATTTGCGGTGTGGATTTTCTTCGCGTTGGCCGCCATCGCGCTGATCCGCTTGCGCAAGACGGAACCCCAACTTGACCGGCCTTACCGCGCCTGGGGCTACCCTTGGACGCCGCTCATTTTCCTGCTCGCTGCGATCGCTCTAACCGCGAATTTATGGATGATTCGCCCGGTCCGCTCGTCCCTCGGTTTGGTAGTGATACTGGCAGGCATCCCGTTTTTCTATCGCTGGCGCAAGTCGCCCCGCGCCGCCGCCTCGGCAGCCTCGCGCACCTGATGCAACGCAACTCCGCCACATCAGTCACAAAATTGAAAGTTGCTTGATCTGAGGGAATACTGCATAGGAAGGAATGGAGCGGCCTATCGGAATCGAACCGACACCTGAACCTTGGCAAGTCTGCAAGGAACGGAGCATCAACAACTTACGAGGCACTTTCACGAGCACTAAGTAGCGTATAGAGCGGTCAGAAACGCTTAATGGTCCTACAGTTGGTCCCACGCGGAAGGCGGGTTGGCACCCTTTGCTCTTGAACCGCGAGCGGGTTTAGGATTCCTTTTCAGCTCTCGTATCGTATCGGCGCTTGGGTAGCCCACCTCTCTTGGGCGCACGCAACTCGACTCCAACGACTCCATTCAATATTTCTATCTACCAACGATTACAACAAACCCAGCACTTTGCTTTTTGCTCAAAGACAGGTCCAATCGATGGAAAAGATATGGTTTCTGCACAGTTATTGCACAACAACAGTGGGAGCCGGAGCGTATGCTTCGGACGCAGGCGACCTTAAATACGCGCATACGAAGGGCGCTTATTGGAGCCCTTGAGTTTCCCAGAACGAGCAGAAAGCAGAAGAGCGCCGCACCGGCGGACGCAGGTGTGCTTGCACTCGCGATGGTTAGATACCTGCTCCACCGATTCGTCCGAGCACGATTCCGATCAGGTAAATAACAACTCCTTCGATGGCCCCTACAAAGGTCATTTCAAATCCACTGGACCACCAAGAACGGATCGTGATGAGAGATTTGGCCGCTCCTACAGCGAAATGCGCCAAGAGGGAGACTACGGCGGCCACGATGACGGCGGGGTAACCGGTTAGGAAAAAAACGGAACAATCGGAATCAGTGCCCCAGGGCTGTTGAGAGGGCTCCCGAGATGGCTGAGGTCCAGGGCTTGCGGAGCCCCTCTTCCGTGGTGCTCAATCGTTCTCGTGCAAGTGCCCGGACGAGTTGTGTTTTATCGCTGGCGACTTGGTCTACAAACCGGTTGGCGTCTTCCTCAGACAACCCGCGGACTTGATAGCTGAGCGATAAAACTTCCCTCGCCTCGGGCTCGTTGTATTCGACTGCCTCGCGCTCGCGCGCATACTCTGCCTCATAAATCTCCCGTTCGCTCTTGGCTGCGAGATATGCTCCAGAGCCCATCGAGAGCGCGCCGGCAATCATTCCAACCATGCCCGCGAGCACAACGACTTTGCTGTTGCCCAGTGTGGCTCCGGAAACTCCGGAGACGATGCCGAAGATGGCCCCGAGACCATCGTTGACTCCGTAGATGGCGTCCCCGATCCAGCCTGCCGCTCTAGGGCTTCCAGCCTGCCTCAAGGCCAGGAACTCGTCGAGCGCCTTTCTCGCGTGGTCCGGCGAAAATGGAAGTGGGCGCCGATTGCGAATCAGATTATTAAGTATCTAGTAGTGCTCGCGTTCGTCTTGGAGCACCTGTCGAAGGATGACAATGCTTGGCTGATCGCCGATAGCGCCGATCTATTTGGCGTACTTGGCAATGTCCTCGCATTCTTCGAGTTCCAGCCGGCGCAGCGCCATATCGATACCACCTATGCGGTTAGCAAGTTTGTCGGCTTGACCTGTTCTCGGTCCGCCATAGGTAAGCTGAGAACCTCCCAACGCCCTGACGCGCCCCGCCCATAGATCTGCATGCCTTGGTTCGGCGTCAGCTAGGGTGCGAAAAGCCGCACTCCGTTGCGGGTCTGTTTCCCGTTCTGCCAGAGCTGAGTAGGTCTCGAACCCGCGCTTCTCGGCCTGCCAATTACTTTCCAAAATGCGAAGGATTCGTTTACGTTCTTCCGGATTCAGGTTCGACTCGGCGACAGCGAAGTCTGTATTCATCGATCCCCTCAGATTTTGTGCGGTTTGCCGATTTGAACCATTCGTTACGTCAAGGCACTGCGGTCGTGACGGATTGTGAGGCTTCCCTCGTTTCAAGTCGATTTCGAGACTCATCGGAACCTCAAAAGTCTACATGAAAGCGGACGGCGGGGACTGTTACCGGGCCGCGGGCCTGATTGTAGCCCGGATTGTTGATGTGCTGAAGGTCGAAGGAAGCAAAAAAACCGCGCCATAGATGCGCGGTGTAGAAACTCTCGAAGATTTTCTCGGGACCGTAAGTGAGGCCACCGTCGCCAAGTAGGAAACCGAGTCCGCCAAGCGCAAGATACTGTTGATGCGCAGCGACGATCCCGTTGGCGACGAACGCCACCCCGGCGCGATCGTTGCGCCGGTGCCATGAACTGCCCTTCGTAAAGCCGCCCAGTTCGAACGTGCGATCATCTTCGGTGTAAGCGAAAGACTCATTGTGGCCATCGCTCCAGCCCAAGCGGCCGAAGGCGCTCACCTGTGAGCTGATTTCCTGTTCGAAATTCAAGCCAAAGCCGTACTTGTGGCGTCCCTGGCGCCGCGTGGCGATGATGTCGGGGGTGCCGGGCGTCGGGGACTCATGATCGAGGAATTCGGCAATGGCTTCGTCGTAGTTTCCCATATCGGCCACGTTGAGATAGCTCAACAAGCGCACCACGCCAGCCCGATGCGCGATCAATTTGCTGCGGGCCTCGAGCTCGAAATTTGAAGACCGGGCACGCGCGATATCCGCGTCCAGGTTCTCTCCATTCGCGATTTTCGGCTCCAGCACTTCGGCGAAGCGCGCCGTCCACCAATGATCGTCATATTCGAGGATGGCACCGTCGGTATAGCCGCGCGTATTGGCCGCGTAATCGTACGCGCCGTTGTTGTCCACGGTCCAGTTGAGAAACTGCAGGTGGCTATCGGACCCGAAGGAGTTCACGTCAAAGAAATCGGCCAAGTCGAATTTTCCTAAGCGGAACTCGATCCGCCGTGCCGGTAGAGACGTGACAAGATGAAGTTCGTCGCGGTCCGCTTCGACGCGCTCATCCGTTAGCGGGATGACTTGCCGCAACATGAGCCGTGCAAGATACGGTGTGTCTGCAAGCGGTACACCTTGTACTGTCCGCACCGAATCCAAGTTGGTGTAGCCAGCGAGGCCGAACGCCTTCCCGATACCACCGCCTGTCGCATACTCGACGTCGGCGAACACTTCCGTCGTATGGGAGAGTTCATAGCCGGTATAGAGCGTCAGAATGTGCGTGGTGGCACTCTGAGCCGGTGCGGATAGGCTGTTAGGTCCGCTGTATTGCGCCGGGAACGTCGGATGCCACTGCACAACGATGTTTGCTTGACCCGAGATCCAATAGCGGCTGGTGTCTGAATGGGGAAAGAGCGTTACGGGATCGCTGGGGTCGTGATCGGCGTTCGTCGATTGGTCTGCGCTAGAATCGGGCGCCGACGGGGTGGTCGATTGCGTGCCGGTCTGTTCGGTTTGCGAGTTCTGCGTAGGCACGTGAGCGGTCGTTTGGGCCGACGGCGAAGCCTGCGCGGCGCCCAAGCACGGCGCGGCAAAGCACAGGATTAGGACGCAGGGAATTTGCACCGCGAGTTGGACAAGAAGACAACGCATGTTTATTTGAAAGTCTGGCTTATGAGAAATCGCCGTTAATGAACCTAAGTAAATCATCCAGCGGCCCCTAACCGAAATTAAAAGACAATCAAAGCAAAAAGAGACCTCGGACACTTCCGTACCTGACTTCTTGTGGCGTCCCATATCCAGAGCCAGGCGCGCGTAGTTGCTCAAATCTTTTTCCAAGTCCCGGCATTCACTTCTTATTCGTGCTCCCCGAAGATTTCCCAACTCGCGCCCGTTACTCCGGCCTCTAGACTCAGCTGGCTCACGAGCCGTTCCAACAACAAGTTCTGCCGGCCGATGCTCGTCAGAGTCGCGCGCACATCGACTTTGTCGGTGTGCTCCACATCCTCGCTCTTGAGCGATCGCAGCAGCAGTGGCTGACTGTCAATCGACTGGAGCAACAGGGATCTCAAATGGCTTTCCTGATCGGTTCGGGCCGTAATGCGGAAAAGGTAGGTAATTTCGGCGTCGGCGACACTGGTGTCCCGATTGATCGCTTTTCCGACCGGTCGCAGCAGAATGTTTGCGGCGATAATTCCCAAGGTCCCGACCAAACTGAAACGGGTTGCTCCCAACCCGGATAAGGTTCCGATTGCAGCCGTGCACCAAAGTGTCGCGGCAGTGTTGAGGCCACGAATGGTCATACCGTCTTTCAGAATCACGCCGCCACCCAGGAAGCCGATCCCGGACACGACATAAGCGGCAACGCGCCCCTGGCTGCCGTCGCCTGCGATTAAGCCACCCATCATCACGAACATTGCGGCGCCGGAGGCCACCAACGCGTTGGTGCGAAGCCCGGCCATTCGCTGCCGCCATTGGCGTTCAGCGCCGATCAGCGCCCCAAACAAAAGTGCAATAAACAGGCGAATCGCAAATACATGCCAAGCCATTGTGTCCTCTCGTTCCTCATCGTTCGCTAGTTGCAGTGCGTAATGATGAAATTGGAAGTGTCTGTCCCCGGGATTCCCGCCCGCTGGCGTTTATTGGCATTCCCCCAGAGTGGGCGGGAGTTCGGGACCAAGTCGCGCTGTGCTCGCCGGTCGTGGAGTCCGCTGCAGTTTCTGCCGGAAGGTTCTGATTCTTGTGTTTATATTTCCATGTATTCTGAGATCATTTCTACCGTACCCCCAGTGGGTAGGCACTGGTATACATACCCTACCGGGGTAGGATAGTCAAGCAAAATGACGCACTCTTCAAGAGAAAAATTGGATTTGGTAAACCGCACCAAAAAGGTCATCGGGCAACTCGAGTCCGTCCTCAAGGGCCTGAATGGCGATGAGCAATGCTCCGAGATTCTTCACCGTCTCGCCGCTGCCCGTGGCGCGATCAACAGCCTCATGGGCGAACTTATGGAAGACCACATCCTCAACCACATGCCGAAGAATTCGAAATCCGCAGAGGAAGCCGCAGAGGACATGATTCAAATAGTCCGCACATATCTTAAGTAGCGATGATGAACCCAGTTCGAGTTTCTATCAGTGATGGTTTGGAAATACGATGCGATCGAACACAATGAGTACGCCCGCTAGGCAAAGAAGGAATCCGAAGGCGCGGTACCACCATAGGAATGAAGTTCGTCGTTCAGGTGCCAAGTTCGTGAGTCGCTGCAAGCCCCAAATCAGAGCCGCCCGACGAGGTGCGGCGGCAATAAAAGTTCCGAGCGCCGAGGTGACCGTACTCACCAAGAGACTCGTCGCCGTTGGACCAAGAACGATCGAAAACGGAAGCGGTCCGCCCTTCATAATCAGTTCTTAGGAATATCAGGTCGGTTCCACCATCCGCCTCCGAGGGCCTGAAAGAGAGCAGCGGTATCTGCATAGCGATTGGCCTGTGCTTGAACCAAGTTGATCATGGCCTGCTGATAGGATTGTTCAGCATTTAGGACAGCCAAATAGTTGACGTAGCCAGCCTGAAACTGCTTCCTGGCTAAATCGAGCGTCACGGCGGCGGCATCTTTTGCGGCGGCTGCAGCCTTTAGGGCGTCGGCATCTTGTTGGAGTGCGTTCAGCGTGTCTGCAACATTCTGGAAAGCAGTCAACACTGTGCTCCGATATTGTTCCGCTGCTTGCGTGTAGGCGGCTCTGGCTGCGCGTTCGCGGTGCAGGAGCGTGCCGCCGTCAAAGATGGGTTGCGTGATGCCGGCTCCTACGTCCCAAAAGCCCGTTCCAGAAGAGAATATCTTCGAGAAGATCGTCGCCATGCTCCCGGCATCGGCGGTCAGCGTTATGTTTGGGAGCCGGTTAGCTCTGGCGACACCAATCAGGGCGCTGGCGGAATGCAGGTCTTCTTCCGCCTGGCGAACATCGGGGCGTTGCTCCACCAGTTGGGACGGCAGGCTTAACGGCAATTCCGCCGGCAATTGCAGGCTTGCCAGTTCAAACTTTTCTGGCAAATCCTGGTTTGGGAATTCCCCCGAAAGAGCTGCGAGCAAATCCCGTTGTTGGGCGAGCTGTTTCAGGAGCGGAGGCAGCGTAGCGACAACTTGTGCGAGTTGCGCTTCCTGAGCGGCCACGTCAAGACGGCTCACATATCCCTTCACAAACTGCTTCCGCAAAATCTCTAGCATGTCCGTGTTGATCTTGATGAGGTCGTTGGTCGCCTGAATCTGCCCTCGCAGGGATGCCTCTTGAATGGCGGCGGCGGCTACATTCGAACTCAGCGTGATGTGCGTCGCCGCCAGGGCGAAGCGCGCTTGCTCCTGCTGTGCTTTCAGAGATTCAACCGTTCTTCGGTTGAGGCCGAATACGTCAGGCACGAAAGAAACGTTTACCTGGGGTGTGTAGAGGCTGTAAGTCAAAGCGCTGGTGTTGGTGACGGGTGAAATGTTGCTTGACGTCTTCGCATGGGTCGCTGAAAAGCCACCGCTAACACTGGGATAGTAAGCACCTCGTTGCGCCAGTGTGTTTTCCCGCGCGACTAATAGCGCCGCTTGCGCGGCCTTGATGTCGGGGTTGGCTTTTAGAGAGCGCTCGATCAGATCGTCGAGGGGCTTCGAGTGAAATAATGTCCACCATTCCCCCGGAATGTCACGGGCTTCAACAAACTTCTGCGCCTCTCCTCCAGCGACGTTGTTCGTGCTGCTGGTGGTTGAAAGTGGAGCCGGCGTATAGCCAGCATTGGCTGGAGCTGGAGGCCTCTTGAACTCCGGCCCGACGACGCAACCCGCAAGGCAAAGCAAAGCAGAGATCGCGGTGAAGTGGGCTAGATGGGAATTTCGAGACAGTCTCATAAAATCGGTTCCTCAGGGCCTGCGACGCGCAGTCGTTCCATCGATTTCCGCATTGTTCTTGTTGCTTGAGATCGCCGAGCCGCCCACGACGGCCGGGTTAGCAGCCCGATGGCGCACATTGCTGTGCGATGGCGCCCTGTGTCGCATGACGTTTGCCGACCGAACCGGCACGGCGCTATTGACAGCTTTGTGCTGGATTAATCCACCCTCGGCAACACCACCGAATTTGTCGGAACTCGGCGGATGGAGATGCGTGCTCTTTCCCTGTTGGAAAAATTGCCGATTATTTTGGAGTCCGTTGTCATGAATCTTTATTGTGGGAGCGGGGCTGCGCGGGCGGTTCTTCCCGGAAGCTCTATTGCTATCGGGTTGTCCTTCAGAGGGGCTTCTTTTCTTTTGGCGATTCCCGATCTGAGGCGAAGCGGCGCGCTCGGTATTTTGCGTGTGATTGCCGACAGCGCTCTTGGAACTCTCGGTAGATGTTGGTTGAGCAGGGGGCGCGAAGCTGCTGCCAAGCGTCCAAGAGGCGCAGCACATCACCAGGGAAAGAAGACACGCGGCCTTCATTTCGACTCCGCTAAGGGCAGGAGAGTGTCGCTGCCCAGAAAGATCATTCTTAGCGCGGGAACAACAAGAAGCAGCATGATGGGCCCAACGAGCATGCCACCCACGATGACGGTGGCGAGCGGCCGCTGGACTTGACTGCCGATGCCGGTTGAAATTGCTGCTGGAAATAGCCCGATGCAAGCCGAAAGAGCGGTCATGAGAAGTGGCCGCATGCGGGTGGAAGCGGCGCGGAACATGGCGTCCATGGACGCCAGGCCGTGCAGCCTTTCCTGGTTGTAAAAGGTAATCATCAAGATGCCGTCCATGACCGACACGCCAAACAGCGAGACGAAACCGATGGCCGCCGAGATGCTTAAATTAAGGCCGGAAACATAGAGCGCCAACACGCCGCCAGCAACTGCGAAAGGAATTCCGGCCAGCGCCAAGAGGGAGTCCCGCAAGTTGTTGAATAAACTGTAGAGCAGCCCCACAATCAGCACGAGACTGATCGGCACAATGAGTTCGAGACGCTTCTTGGCTTCTTGCAGGTCTCCGAACTCGCCGGCCCAAATCAGCCGGTATCCGGGTGGAAGTTTCACGTTCTCCGCTATTCGCCGCTGAGCTTCTTCGACCGTGCTACCCAAGTCGCGTCCACGGACACTGAACTTGACCGGAATGAAACGCTGCACGCTCTCGTGGTAAACCCACGCGGCTCCCGTGTCCAATGTGATCGTGGCCAGCTCGCTCAGAGGAATATAGGCATCGATTCCGCTGCTGGTCTGATAGCCCACTTTGATGTTGCGAATTTTCTCGATGCTATCGCGGGATTCGGGCGTGTAGCGGACGACCAGATCGAATTGCCGGTCTCCCTCCAAGACCGATGTCGCCACCGCTCCGCCCATGGCCGCCTGAATGACCGAATTGACATCGCCGGAATTGAGGCCATAGCGGGCGGCCTTAGCGCGATCCACCTTGATATTTAGGTTGGGCTGTCCTAGGACAGGGAAAATGCCAAGATCAGCGATGCCGCGAACCTGGCTCATTTGGTCCCGGACCTGCTCCGCGAGGTTTGTCAATGTTTGGAGATTCGGCCCCACAATCTTGACGGAATTGACGCCTTTGACACCTGATATTCCTTCCTCGATGTTGTCCTCAATGTATTGAGAGAAATTGAAGACAACTCCCGGGAGCTCGTTGTTGAACTCCGATTGAATTTGGTTAGTTAACTTGTCCTTGGTCAATCCCCTTGGCCATTGGTCAAAAGGCTTTAGCGGTGCGAAGAGCTCGACGTTGGAGAATGGCGCCGCGTCGCTGCCGTCGTCCGGCCGGCCGTGCTGGGAAACCACCGTAAGGACTTCGGAATGTCGCAGAAGAATCTCGCGCATTTTTCTAGTGGCCGCTTCGCCATCTTCGAGTGAGAGCGTGATAGGCATGGAAGCGCGAATCCAGAAGTTACCCTCCTCGAGGTGGGGAAGAAACTCGCTACCCAGCCGCGATCCTAGAAGTGCCGACCCGGCGAGGAAGGCGATGCCAATACCAACCGCCAGCGGACGGCGATCTAGCGCGAAGCGAAGCGCGGGATTGTAAACACGGTGCAGAGCGCGAACGACGATTGTTTCGGACTCTTTGACGTGCTCGGGGAGCAGCACGGAAGCGAGCACGGGCGTGATGGTGAACGTTGCCAGTAGGGCTCCGGCCAATGCATAGCCATACGTGCGCGCCATGGGGCCAAAGATCTGGCCTTCGACTCCCTGCATGGTGAAGAGGGGGACGAAACCGGCTACGGTGATGAGGGCCGAAAAAAGGACCGCTTTATCCACCTGCAGGGCGCTAATCAAAATCAACCGAAGCCGATCCGTCCATCGGTGCGCAGACGTTACATGTTCGGTTGCTCTCGTTGGATCTTGACCCCAGAAGCCTTCCGCTAGACGTTGGAGCAGGCTCTGCCTTTCCTCGGCACTTCGTTGAACATTTCGAAAAACATTCTCGACTAAGATGACGACCGAATCCACGATGATGCCGAAATCCACCGCGCCCACCGACAACAGGTTCGCGCTCTCTCCCTGCAGCACAAGCAGAATGGTGGCGAAGAGCAGCGCGAACGGGATGTTCAAGCCAACGATGACCGCGCTGCGGAGATTGCCCAGAAAAATCCATTGAATCAGGAAGACCAGCAAGCATCCGAAGATCAAGTTGTGCAGAACGGTGTGCGTGGTGAGAGCCACCAACGACGACCGGTCATAAAAAGGGGCGACCTTGACTCCCGGCGGCAGGCTTCCGTCGTGATTTAACTTGTTGATCGCCGCTTCGACCTTGGGAATCATGTCGGCAGTTTTCTCGGTGCGCCTCATCACCACGATCGCTCCGACGACATCGTCCTGGTGGTCGCGGCCTAAAATTCCGAGCCGAGGCCGGTAGCCGACCGACACCTTGCCGACATCCTTCACCAGAATGGGGACACCGTTGAGCTGATTCAGAACCACGTTCTGTATGTCACCAACCCTGTAACCCTGAGCTAAATCGTCGTTGCCGCCGTCATCAATCAGGCCGACGCCCCGAATATTGATGGATTGCTGGCCAACGCGAATTTCGCGTCCACCTACGTTGACGTTCGCGTTGCCCAGGGCCGTCAGAATTTGCGGTACGGTCACGTTGTAGGCTTCGAGCTTGTGAGGGTCCACCTCGACCTGAAATTCCTTGGTAGGGCCGCCCCAACTGTTGACGGCGGCGATGCCGGGAATAGTTAACAGACGGCGCGCGACAATCCAGTCCTGGACTGTGCGCAGATTCGTGATCCCGAAGTGCTTTGGTCCCACGACCTGATATCGATAGATTTCGCCCGTCGAGCTGTTCGCTTGGATTGAGGGTACCAGCCCGCCTGGCAGGCTAACGTTCTGCTGCATCGCGACCGATGCCTGGGCGTAAGCGAAGTTATAGTCCACGCCATATTTGAAAGTGACGCGAACAAAGGACAGGCCGTAAAACGAAGTGGATCGGATCACGTCAATGCCGGGCGTGGTATAGAGCCCAATTTCCATTGGAAGCGTGTAATAACGCTCCATCTCCTCGGCGGAGAGCCCCGGGGCCTGCGCGGTAATTTCCAAGATGACGGGCGTCGGGTTCGGATACGCCTCAATGTTGAGCTCCTTAAACGCAACGAGCCCGGCACCGATAAACAGGAGCAAACCCACCATCACAATCGGACGGCGGCTCAGACAAAATGAGATTAGAAACTTGAACATGGCTGGTTGTCTTTCATGGATTGGCCGGGCATTCGACTTAATCGGATGGGGGAGCTTCCAGCATGTTGCTCAGGAATACGGCTCCGTCCGTTACAACCAGTTCTCCCGGATGCAAACCGCTGAGAATCTGGACCTGGCCATCTCGACGCAAGCCAGTGCTAACGACTCTTTGCACAAAATGGCGACGATCAGAGGTTACCCAAGCGGTCATCGCGCCATCCGCTTCGCGGACCACGCCATTGGCCGGTATAGCGGTAGCTTCTATTGGGTTGTGGACGCGAATCACGAAGTTGGCGAGCATTCCCGGCCGCAATTCGTCTTTGGGATCGGCAATCTCGGAGCGGATTGTTACGCGATGGGTATTCGGGTCGACCGTCGAGTAGATCTTCGAAACCTTGCCTTTAAACACGCGGTCCGGGTAGGCCATCACCTGCACTTGCACCGGTTGCCCCAAACGAAAAAGCGCGATGTCGCTTTCAATGACATCCGCAAGCATCCATTTAATGGAAACGTCAGCTACCGAGTAAGGTGCGGGATCGTTTCCCGGTTGCACCAAGAATCCGGGCTGGGCGTTCCTCGAGGTCACCTTTCCGGAAATTGGACTGCGCACGACCAGGGCGGGATCAATCTTGCGCGAAGAAATCATTTGGTCGATTTCGGCGTCGGTCTTGCCGAAGACGCGGACAGCATCTCGAGCGGCTTTGAGAGCACCCTCAGCTGTTTGTTCATCCGAAGTGGCTTGTTCCAACTCGCGTTCGGAGACGCCGTTTGTTCCATTGAGGCTCTTGGCGCGATCTAGTTCCTTGCTGGTCAGTTCGAAAGTAGCCGCCGCCCCGATCAAAGTGGACTCAGCCTGGATGAGGTCAGGGCTCTTAATTGTGTACAGAGGCTGATCCTTCCGAACCTCGGCGCCAAGCTCCACAAGTGTTTTAAGTATGGTTCCCTGATATAGGGGGAAGACTTGAACCGAGAGGTCGCCGTCAAAATCAATGTTGCCTACTGCCTGCTCATCCACCGGAAACAGGTAACTTCCCACTGGTGCAATCTTGACTGCGTTCAGTTGGCTCGGTGAGAGCTCGAGCGTCGTTTCGGACGCTACACCCTTGATGCCTGTGCTTGATTCCGACCGCGAATCCGCGTTTGTGGTCTGACCGTGGCTGCGGCTGGACTCCAGAAGTCCTGCCCCGACAACGATGATCGCCGCGATCATGAACACCGCGGCAACTCTATTGCCGATGTGAACCTGATATGTCATGGTTTTCGTCCAACCGTTGCGCCCGCCGGATTTGCCCCGAGGGCGGCCCAGAATTGCTCCCGCTCCTAGAACTCACAACCCCGCTTTCTGGCTGCAACATAGGCTATTTTGGGAGGTGCGACTTGGAAAAAGAATCCTATCTTTGAGGCTATGAGGCTATCTTTAGGCCGGCTGTGCCTATCTTTCGTCGGGCCGCGGATTATCCTTAAATTTCTTCACCTATACTGGAGACAGTTAACTCGCGGCAATTGTGTCTGCGCCGCGGACTTCGACCAATGGATTTTTCGTCAATCTATTCGGAGCACAATCGCAAGCGATTCCTGGTCGCTGCCGCCATCTTGATTGTTATGATTGCGGTTGTCGATTGGCAAACAAAGCCCTTTATTTCCATCGGGTTTCTGTATTTGTTTCCAATTCTCTTGGTCGCGGGGTTTCTTCCCCGCTGGCAAATCACGGTGGTCGCACTTGTTTGTGCGGTTCTTCAGGAATTGTTCAGCGAGCTTCCTTCCAGCGAAGCCATCTACCGCCTCCTGATGGCTTCCGCAGGATTTGTTGGAACCGGGCTTTTTGTCTCGGAAATCACTCGGAACCGCCAGGTAGCGCTGAATCATCTCAAAGAGCTGGAAACACAAATCGGACTTCGCAAGGAAATCGAAGAGCAATTGCAGATCTTGGTGGACAGTAGTCCGGTCGCAATCGTGACTATCGATTCTACCGGCGTCGTTCTTCTCGCCAACGAAGCCAGTCAGAGTCTCCTAGAGCCTGGCGGCGCTCCTCTGGTGGGCCAGTCCATAGGCGAATTTCTTCCCGCATTACTAGCCGCGGTGCAAACGCAACGATCGAGACAATTCCGCACGGAAGTTCGATGCCGCGGGAAACGCAAGAATGGAGAAGCGTTCCTCGCCGCCGTCTGGTTCTCCACTTATGCGACGTCTCAAGGTCCGCGATTGGCGGCGATTATCGTTGACCTTTCTGAGGACCTCCGGGATCGCGAAGATTTGAGCCTCGATCATCTGTTGAAGAACACGGCTATTCTGATGAGTGCCATCGCCCACGAAATTCGAAATCTCTCCGGCGCCGTACTTGTCGTACACCGGAATCTTTCCCGGCTGCCTGACTTGCAGAACAACGAAGACTTTCGTGCTCTGGGAATGTTGATTGAAGGCCTTGGAAAACTTTCAGCAATGGAATTGAGGCCCGCCGTGGACCAGCACTTGGATGCTATCGAATTGTTCAGCATCCTAGACGAATTGCGAGTTCTTTTGGAGCCGTCATACCGCGAAGCTGGAATCGAGGTTATTTGGCGCCTGCACGACGAACTGCCATTAGTCTCCGGTGACCGCTACGGATTGGCGCAGGTCTTTCTGAATTTGTCACTCAACAGTCATCGGGCGATGGAGACGACGGACACGAAGCGGCTGACTATCAGCACTTCGGTGGAAACTGATTCGGTGGTGATTCGTTTCGAAGACACTGGTGGCGGAGTCACAGCCCCTGAGGGCCTCTTTAAGCCCTTCCAGCAGGGCGCGGATGCAACGGGATTGGGGTTGTATGTTTCTCGCGCCATTCTGCGCAGCTTCGGAGGGGAGCTAGCATTCGAACCTCGCGCCGATGGTTGTTGTTTTGCCGTGACTTTGACTAGAATCAACGACGGAAACGAATCTTCTGATGAATAAGACCGACCAGAAGAACATTCGCTTGCTGCTGATTGATGACCACACACTGTTTCGTGAGAGCGTCGCGCGCCTCTTGCAAGCTGAGCCGGGATTTGAAGTGGTCGCGCACTGCGGCTCTGGTGTCGAAGCAATCCAAGTCATAGAGTCCTTCAAGGAAATCGACGTTGTGCTGCTAGACCTCGATTTAGGACAGGAGCGGGGAGCGGATTTTCTTGACCGCCTCCAAAACGCGCGTTATGAAGGGAAAGTACTGCTGGTGACGGCCGGCGTGAATGAAACTGAAATTCCCGGTTTGATTCGAAAGGGAATCTCAGGCGTCTTCATGAAGCACGGTTCCCCGACGCTTTTGATTCAGGGAATCCGCGAGACCATGGAGGGGAGGGTTCTGTTTGGACAGGATTTGCTGCGGAGGGCTTTGCAAAAGACGGAAGCGCCGGGCACAAATCAAAACCGTTCGAAACTCACCGGGCGCGAGCGGCAAGTGCTCTCCTTCGTCTTTGAAGGTTTGGCTAACAAGCAGATCGCGGAGCGATTGCAAATTTCCGAAACCGCAGTCAAAGCTTCTTTACAACAATTGTTCGCAAAAACCGGCGTTCGAACGCGAAGCCAGTTGGTCCGAGTTGCATTAGAACAATACCAAGATCAAATCTAATTCGAGGCCAAGTCCCTTACTTGGCGATCTTCTGACTTGAACTTCACCAGAACTGACGAACAATCAAACGGCAATCCCATATCAGATGTCTTGGGCAGGGCTCACTCTTCAAAAGACCCGCGCCTTATAATCTAAAGCAGTCGATGTACTATGCTCCTCCATAGCATATTTCTTTCGTGGCAAACAAGCGGAGGTAAAGAAAAGCTTCAACCTATTTGAGGTCGCGGTGCGAATTGTTGAGGTTGCTCGGCAAAGGACAAAGCCAATGAACCAACCGAATGTCAAGGGTTCAGAACCTAGGGTTGCCCGACCGCACTGCGGAATCACCTGACTGGGCCAAACCGATCACGAAGCTGCGCACAATCAGGCACACGCCGTCAATTGGCGGGACGTCAACCGCGTGTTGTTCGTCGCTGCCGTAGCGGAGCTATCTGGTTTCTACATGGCACACCAAATGCTAACTCCACCTATCTTGGTGTGTTTTGCACACTCGTGGGTGGTTTCCCGATTTTCCATGAGGCCTACGAAAATATCGTTCAGCGCCGCATGACGATGGAGCTTTCAATGCCCATCGCCATCGTGGCTGCCCTAGCGATCCGTGAAATCTTCAGGGCCCTGGTCATCACCCTCTTCGTTCTAATCGCCGAAATCCTGGAAGGACTCACGGTTAGTCGCGGTCGCGCGGCTATCGAACGTCAAAGTCAACGAATTGTGCGTCAAACTGGCCTATCCCGACGTCAATCCCGCCCCTGTCGTCCCTCCAAGTGCCGCGGCGGTTCCCAGCGCCGTCGCGATCGTATTCTGTGTGTAGTTCCACCCGTAATGCTCTATCAGCATCTGCGCGCTCGCGGGTAAAGAGAAGTAATCCGTAATCTGCGTGTGGTGCGTTAGTCCAATCGGGCTACGTGGACAATAAGGGGACAGCAAAACCTCCCCCTTCAATTTGGGCGGATGATGCGGATGGTGACGGCGACCGCGATGGGCACGCAGTGCCGCTCCTCCCCTTAGGCCACGCATATATTTTTCCGCCTCGCCAAATCGTCTCCGGCGAGCCACTGCCTCCGCTCCCTTCAGCGAATCTAACAGCGAATATTGCGTGAGTTGGTTATTCTGCTAGTAAGGAAGTCCCGTCTCCTTGGCCAGTCCTTTGAAATAGTCGACAACTTCCGGAGTCA
Source organism: uncultured Acidobacteriota bacterium (assembly GCA_963715795.1). Classification (GTDB taxonomy): domain Bacteria; phylum Acidobacteriota; class Terriglobia; order Acidiferrales; family UBA7541; genus Acidiferrum. The sequence goes on from OY970275.1 coordinate 2,113,089, forward strand.
GATGGATTCCCACGTCCTTTTTCTCGCCCGCCCATGGATTCTTGATTTCTTCACTTTTGGAAAAACCAGAGGCCTTCTTCGGAAAATCGAATTGGATGGGCCCACGCGCGCCGCCCCAGAGGAATAGTCCTCGGTGCTGAGGACCTTCCGTCGCGGAATCCCATCAACGTGTGCGTGACCGCCGGCTATAAGAGCACCGCTGAGATTGGCGAGGCCATCGAAAATCCAAGACTTGGCCTTCGCGTAACACGCGCACCGCGAAAGCGTGGCGGCGCGCCCTATCGGCGAGATGATCCAGGAGATGCTGCGGAAAAAGAATTGTCGCTCGCGGGCAAGCCGATCTTGCGAACTAACTTGGCAAACCGCGGGTCCGAGCGCAGATCATCGAACTGGGCCCAAGAATTTAGCTCGATCAGCTGGGAGTCGTGTTCGCGGTAGGCGATATCGAGCCACTGGAAGGCCTTTTCTTTGTTTCCCACGTCCGCGTAGAGGCGGGCGATCATGAACGGAGAAGCATAGCCGGTCTTTCGGTGGATTTCGAAGATGGAGATCAGTTGGGCTTGGGCGCCTGGCCACCCTGAAGCGTGGAATCCCCGCTCCATGGCAGCGGCATACTCAGCTTCTGCTGCACCACTGGTCAGGCGCGCATAAGCCTTGTATTCCTCGATTGCTTGAGGGTACATGCGCTTGTCCCAATAGGCATAGAACAGGCAGTCGTGTGCGATCGCGAAGGTGGGGTTTTCCCGCGCGAGCTGTTCGCAGGTGGCGATCCCCTGGTCGTAGTACCCGGCGCTCACCTGAATCCCTCCCAAAACGCGGCTGATAATCGGTGATAGAGGATCCAGTTCGTGGGCCCGTTTGATTTCTGCAATCGCTTCCTGATATCTAGCTAGGGCGCTGAGTTTTTCGGCATACCACTGGCGAGCGGTGGCGTCGTTGGGATCGAGCTCAATGGCTTTCTTGAACTCCGCCTCGCCTGCTGCAAAATCCCAGTCGTAGTCCATCTCGTTGGCGCCCAGCACGGCGTGGGGATGGGCTAGGGTGGGATCCAATTCCAAGGCTTTGCGCGCGGCAGCGTTCGACTTCGGAAAATCCTCGCTCGGATTGCCTCCGAAGAAATGCAGCACGGAATAGGCATCGGCGAGAACGGAATAAGCCAAGGCGTATTCAGGGTCCTGGGCGATGGCTTGATTGAAATAGGAGATGGCTGTCTCCAAATCCGAGAACGTCCGTTTGTTCCATGCGTAACGCCCCTTCAGATATAAGGAGTAGGCAAGCGCATTCTGGGTGCCTTGTCTGGTGACCCTTTGTTTCTCGGCGTTGCTCAGAGTGGAGCGCAACTCTTTCGCGATATCGCCGGCCATTCGTTGCTGCATTAAGATGAGAGTGGCGCTCTTGCCCGCGTAGCGTCGCCCCCAGATTTCGCTGTTCTCCGGGACGCGAGTAAGCTCGACGCTGATTTCGATATTGTCGCCCTGCAGCAGCACTCGCCCGGTCACCAAAACGGATACTCGGAGTTCGCTTCCGGTTCTCCGGGCATCGAGATCTTTCCCTTTATAGCGGAAGACGGCGTCGCGAGAGCGCACCTTTAGGTGGGGCAAGTGGGCGAGGTTGCCGATCAAGGATTCGGTGACGCCGTCGATCAGATAGTCCGCATCGGGGTCGCCCCGGACGTTGGTGAACGGGAGCACGGCCACGGAATCGGGACCGAGGGAAGGAGTCAGAACCAGGGTATCGTTGTGCTGAGCGTCGGTCAGAGATCTAACACGCAATCCGCTCCGGCTGGCGGAAAAATAGAGAAATAGGCCGCCGACTAACATCAAGGGAACAAGCACCGCGAGTAGCCAGTTTAAGATAGGGCCCCTCGTTACCGGGGGAGAAAGCGGTGCGCTTGGCGCCGGGCCAGTCTGGATGGGAGCGCCCGGAGCCGGCGGGGCCTTGTCGGAGGCTGAATCGTCGCTCTCCGGCTCGTGGGTCCTGCCTTTCAGCCACTCCGTAAGTTCGCCGGCATACGCAAAGACCGCGCTGCGCCCCGCGCCGGGCAAGCGATGGACCGGCAGTTTGCGCTCGGTTTCCCAGCGTTTGACGGTGCGCTCGCCGCGCCCGAGGTAAGCGGCTATCTCCTTCCACGAATCGAGACGCTTGCCCGGTGGCGGGTCGGAATTGGCTGCCATGTCGAGATTTGACCCGTTTTGGCCCGAAGTGGCCCGAAGTGTCTCTTGCCTGGCGGCAAGGCGCTCAAGTGTATCCGCTGCAATTTAGAAGGCAAGGGCCGAAACTTTGTCGGCACGTTTGGAACCCGGGCGATGGGCGATGCTTTGCGCGAGACGTGCCCGGATCGTAAACTTCGGCCTTTGTCTTTTGTCCTGTGCAAAGGGTCGAGTTCAGAAAGGAAGGGTCGCAATGCTACTGACCAAAGGTTGGACGGGCGCCAGTATTCTGATGACAGCAGGATTGGCCGCGCTGGCGGTGGGCCTCACGAGCTGTGGTGGAGGCAAGAAGGCGGTCGTTGTCACGATCGCGTCCACCAGCGGATCGGGGCAGAGCGCAACTGTCAACACGGCGTTTCAAGCACCTTTGGTGGCGACTGTCACGACGAACGGCGGGCCGGCGAACGGCGTCACCGTGACGTTCGCAGTCCCAGGGTCGGGCGCGAGCGCGACCTTTGCTGGCGGGGCAATCACGGCAACGACAAATTCGAGCGGCGTGGCCACTTCCGCCGCTATTTCTGCGAATGGGACGGCTGGCACTTATACAGTGACGGCTACGGCTCAAGGTGCCGCGTCGCCCGCAAGCTTCTCTCTGACGAATAACCCCGGGCCTGCGGCACAGATCGCGTGCATCAGTGGATCTGGACAAAGCGCGACAGTGAGTACGGCGTTTACATCTCCCTTGGGCGTGCAGGTGCAAGACAGCAACGGAAACTCCGTGAACGATTCCGGTGTAGTCGTCACATTCATGCCTCCCGCTTCGGGAGCGAGCGCTTCCTTTGCCGGTGGAGTAAAAACGGCGAGCACCAACGCCAGCGGCTTGGCCACCTCGTCGGCCGTCTCGGCAAACGGGACTCCTGGCAATTATGCGGTTTCGGCTTCGGCTACGATTGCCGGGACCGTGAAAGCGTGCAACTTCAATTTGACGAACAACGCCGCACCTGCCGTGGTCATCGACGCCACGAGCGGATCGGGGCAAAGCGCAACGGTCAGCACGGCGTTTGCAGCTCCCTTGGTAGCCACTGTGACTACGGGCGGCACGGCGACGGGCGGCGTGACGGTGACGTTCACGGCTCAGACCGTGAGCGGTGCAACCGGCTCCTTCACAGGTGGCTCCAATACGGCAATGGTCACCACGAGCGCGAATGGCGAGGCCACGTCGCCGACATTCTCCGCGAATGGGACTGCGGGCACCTACACAGTTACAGCAACGGTCCCGGGAGCGACTTCCCCTGCAACGTTCACTCTTACGAACACCGCCGCCATGGCCAGTTTTTCCGGCGCTTTCTCGTTTTTCGCGGCTGGAACCGACGTTAAGGACTCCAAGACCTACGCCTTGGCTGGTTCGGTGACCATTGATAGCAGCGGAACAGTCACGGGCGGCGTGCAGGACTTCAACGACGGACACGGCCTCACCTCCCCGCAACCGAGCGGCGACACAATCACGGGCGGAAGTTTGTCGGTTAATTCCACGACGGGAGAGGGAACGCTCACTCTCATTACAAACAATTCCAATCTGGGCACGGAAACCCTGGCAATCGACATCGTGAACAACAGCCATGCATTGATCGCCGAGTTTGATGGTGATGCGACATCCAACGGAACCATAGACCTGCAAACCTCACAATCCACCGAGCCCAGTGGATCGTTCTCCTTTGCCGTCCAGGGAAAGGACAGCGATTCCAATGCGATTGCCAGCGGAGGAGTCTTCACAGTCACCAGTGGCGCCCTGAGCGGCACCATCGATGTGGACGATGATGGAAACTCAACCCGCGGAACGGCGTTTACGGGAACCTTTTCGGCCCCCGACGCAGCCACCGGCCGTGGAACGATTGATAACTCTTCCCTGGGTGTTCATGTGAACTATTACGTTGTCGGGCCGGAAGTGATTCGAGTCATCGTCGTTGACAGTGACGATTACGCGGCTGGCTCGGCCTTCGGTCAGGGTAGCTCGGCAGGCGTCCTCTCAAGCACGCCGCTTGTGTTTGAGGATTCCGGCACCCCCGCCGTGGGGTTTGTTATTGTAGGCGTATTCACTCCCGACACTTCTGCGAGCACCTTTACCGGGACTGCCGATGTCAACTTTTACGGAAACTTCTTCTTCGAAGGGGATGTCTCGGGGACCATTAATATTGACTCTAACTGTTATGGGACGCTTAAGTTCACGTCCGGCCAAAGCGCTGGGGCCAGCCTCTTTGGGCTATACACCACGGATCCCAATCTCAACCTCAGCGATCCAAACAATAGCAAGGGTGGTGGCGGTGCCTTGCTTGTGGATCTGGACCCGCAAGACACACTGAATGGAAGGACGGCCGCGATTAATAGCGTCGGAGTTGCGATACCGCAAACGTCCACCGTAGCTTCCGACCTCACAGGTAGTTACGCCTTCCAAGGCCAGCTCAACACGACTAAGAATGAAGCCGACTTCGCGGGACAAGGGACGCTGAACGAGGGTACGTCCGGCGGTGCCTCGGGGCTCAACCTCACTGGGACCGGTGTACTCAACGACGCGTTTGACGATTTCGATACGCCTATCGCCCTGAACACCGGAGTTGGTTTCGCGGGCTTTTTCCAGACGACGGTCCCAGGCCGCTACCAGGCCGGAAACGGCGACACGTTCTCTTTCACGATAACCATCCCGAACACGCCAACAACGGTCGGGCAAACAGTGGTTATCTACCAAGCGAGTGGCGCTCAGGCGTTCTGGATAGGCGAAAACGACACTACTTTGTTTAGCGAGCAGCTCCAACAGCAGTCGTCATTCTCGGCGGACGCGAAGAATGCAGCGCTGCAGAGAAAACCCACGCAATAAGCTGAACCTGTATCTGGCGAATTGATACCTAGATCGATTTTGCCGGAAGTCGCGTTGCAAAACTGAGATGCGTCCCACTCTCGCAACGCGCCTGGGGGCAGTGAAACGATCGGAGCCGCGAAAATGGTTGCAGCTAAGAACGCGAGCACCGGATGATTTCATTCCAGTTTTTTGCAGAGGTTGACCGGATACCGCGTTGAGCCCGAGCTCTTGAAAAGTCAGGCAACCATGGGGGTCTGATATTGACCTCGACAGTGAGATTGCCATTGAAACGAGTGGAGATCCGCAATGGCCGTGACACAGACGTATCCGGCGTTCGCCCTGCTCGCGAGGTATGCGTGCGATGGTTTTTGAAGTAGCTCCTGAAATCGAGCAGCTTGTTTTCGAGATCTGCCGTCGTCCAGAACAAGATATGATCCAAATTCTCGCTTCGGATGGTGCCCATTAGCTTTTCCACAATCGGATGGGACAGGGGAACGTAGGGGATAGTGTTGATTTCCGTCGCCTCCAGGATCCGCAGATTGGCTTGCCATTGGTGGAACCGATAAAGCGGATCGTTGTTGGAGCTGATCTACTTCGACGTCCGAGTTGCCCTCGACTGGCGGGGTTGAACACCCGACCGAGTGCGGCACCCTCGACCCTTCCCGCTTGGACGCCGAAAACATTACCGTTCGGAATCTAAAGGACTTAGAAGAAATGCGGGGGAACACTAAGTCATTGAAAAGGAACGATGAGAAACACAAAGAAATTCATATTGTTCCCTCAAAGTTCCCTCGTTTTTTACTTCGACGTCAAAGATTCCGCTTTTGTAAATTCCACTCACACCCTAAATCGTGCGGTTGGCTTTAAGCCCAAATTTCGCGGCGGGGAGGGCATGCCGACCACCGAATGTTCACTAATCCTTCACTAATAAGAAGAGTCAATCTGGATGACTGCAGCTTTTTAGTGCTCTGATTGATTTGTCCGATATTTCAGTCTAGAACTAATGGAATAGTTTATCGCTCATTTGGGTCTGCATCGAACCTTGGCAAATCTGCAAGGGACAGAGTGTCAACAACTTACGAGGCACTTTCAGGAGCCCTAGGTAGCATTTAGACCGCTCAGAAACGCTTAATGGTCCTACAGTTGGTCCCACGCGGAACGAGGGTTGGCGCCCTTTGTTCTTGAACCGCGAACGGGTTGAGGATTCCTATTCAGGTCCTATGACGTTGCCTGACAGCGACCCTTTCAGGTTCTGTGATATCGCCTGATCGCCAGCGAGTCCTAGCAACGGTCTAGCAAATTCCCGATTCCACACCCTGTTGTTCGGAATCAATAGGTTACGTTCGGATGAGTTGCCTCTTAGTTGGGCAAAGAGCCACTGTTCGGAAGCACTTGTGCAACTATTGTGCAACCGTTATTTCGCGTTGAACACCTACAAAATGATCACCATAACGAAAGGTTTCCGACCGGCTTGTTCGACGCTACTTCTAAGAAAAGCCCGTTTTTCGGCGAAGTGGTACCAAGATCTTCAGTTCAGCTGACGGGAATGGGGCATTGAAGAAAATCGTGACAGAGGGCCATGGCGGAGATCGCGAATCGGAAACCCATCACTGAAATCGGGTTAGCTTGTCTCTGGTGTCTCTGACATGATTTGCCTTCCGAGCTATTCGATAACGCTGTAGATCGAAGTTGGGGCTGCGCTATTTCTTCTGCGCAATCGAGGCATCTTCCATGCCGGCCCGCTTGTTCCAGCCGTGGAAACGCGACAAGTCACCCGCATTCCATGCCTCGCGGAGTCCAGGCGCACTCAGGTCCCAGTCGGGACGGATTTCGCTCGTTACGGCGCGCAGGTCGTGCCAAAGATCGACGACCGACGGGCGGCCCCAAAACCAGTAGCCGTTGTAGATGCGGTGGATCACGAGGCCTGGCTTGAGTACGAGCGTGTGCGGAATCATCGGATTGTGTTCGGGGTCGGTATACTCCCGGATGTCGAGGTCCTTCTGAACCTTTCGCTCAGGGTCAGAGAGGAAGGGCCACTGGGCGCCGACCGACGCACGAAACTCCTGAATCGTGTGGTGGTCGTCCGTGGAGATCGTGGCGATTTGGGTATACGCCACTGCGATCTTCGGGTAGAACGCGGCGAGTTCCAAATGCTGCTGGTGCTCCTTCGGGCAATAGTGGCCGCGTGCGAGCGTGAGGATCAGCGGGTCGCCGCCTTGGAGTTCGCTGAGTTTGCGGAGCGTGCTCGTGTGATCGGGCAGCTCATAGTCGGGGAAGACGCCTCCGGGCACAATGTCAGGGCGCATAGTCGGGCTCCTTTGATGGGGATGGGACCACCTTAGTGTCTTTCTAGAGTTCCCGTTGGATCAAATCGCCGAGCGACTGTCATGCCGCGGCAGCACTTTCTCGGTTCAGGAAGCCTCGAACGAGCTGGGCAATTTCATCCGGCGCGGTATCGAGCGCGAAATGGCCCCCGTCGACGATGTGCACTTCGGCCTTTGGCACATCCCGCCGATAGGCTTCCGGCTCGGAGGGATCGAATGAACTCTCATATTTGCCCCAGATCACGAGTAGGTGCGGCTGTTTCTCGCGCATCCACGCCTGCCACTTGGGGTAGGCGTCGACGTTGGTTCGGTAGTCGTAGAAGAGATCGCTTTGAATATCGGCCTGGCCTGGCTGGTTGAGGAAATAAAATTCATCTGTCCAGAGATCCGGGTCGTGGCGTTCCATGTTGGGATCGTTGCCCGCATGGCGCGCCTTGGTGGTTTCAAGCGACAGGAGATTTCCGCGAAGGGCGGTTTCATAGGCCGCACGATCGGCCCAAAAAGCGCGCCGCGTTTTCCAATTCTCTCCGAGGCCTGTGTTATGCGCGACCGCGTCCTGGACGATGAGAGCCTGCGCCCGTTCTGGATGTGCCGAGATCATGCGAAACCCCACCGGACCGCCGTAGTCCTGCATATAGAGCGCGTAGCGCGAGAGTCCGAGCGTTTCCGTGAAGTGGTCCATGATCTCGGCGATGTGATCGAAGGTATACGCAAATTTTTTCGGGTCCGGCCAGTCGCTGTGTCCGAAGCCAGGATAGTCGGGCGCAACGAGATGAAAGCTATCGGAGAGCCGGGCGAAAAGAGGCTCGAACATCCGCGAGGAAGAGGGGAGCCCGTGCAAAAGTAGAAGAGTTGGAGCGTCTTTCGGGCCTGCCTCTCTGTAAAAGATGGAGAGCCCATCAATCTGGATCGTGCGATACAAAGTCGGGTGTTCCATTCGGCGGTCCTTTCTTTGGGTTTGAGTCGATAGCGGAATCGCGGTCGCCCCTGCCAGGTCGTCCTTGGAGGATCGCGCGTCCCCTGGACCGATAATGCCCAGGTCGGCAGCCGCGAAAGTCATGGCCGGACTGGCAAAGATGGTACTGAGAAGAAAGCGGCGAGCATGGTTGATCTCTTCGGGCATTCTATTTCGCTCCAATCGAATTCACACGCGATCCAAACATCGCCGGACTCTTCCAAGAGACCGGCATCGATTTGCTTCAGTCGATCGATCACAGTAACTTGCCGGCGAGCCAGTAATCGACACTGAACTTTCCCGGACCAGAGCAGATCAGCCAGATAAAGAAGAGCACGTACAAGACTTCCGGAAGGTAGAGGAAATCGTCGAGCCAGTTAAGCGGCGAAAGTCTTTTAGACAAAGTGGAAATCGCGCTGGTCAGCGTGGCGACAATCATATCGATCATTAAAGCGAGGCAGGCTGGACTCGAAAGAAACCCCAGGGTCACTAAGGATCCGCCAACGAACTCGACACCCGCCACGAAATAAGCCGTTTGGCGAGGAAACGGGACTTTGGCCTTAACGAGCGTGTCGTAAACAGGTTTCGTGCCGCCGGCGACAAACAATTTGTTTGCCCCGGAGATGGCGAAGAACAGCCCGATCGAAACGCGCACCAGCAGGATGGCGTATTGTTCCAAATCACTGTTACCCGACAGCGCAAGCTGGACCCACCGTTTCCAATCCATCTCTTCTCCCTCCATCGTACGCATCAGCAGTTGCTGTAGGTTATGGCTGCGGGAATCCGAACATCAACCACGACTGATTGGCTACCCAATGCGGGTATAGCTCCGTCATCTGATCGAACAACTCTTGGTCGGACGTCGCGGTTTTCTGCAACCGATCGAAGTCCTGCAGGTAACGCTTGGTGTCTTGGATCGTCGAGGGAGAGTCGGTCGCGCCCGGCTTCTTGTGACCGGCGACAACCATCGCCGGGTTCAGCGCCGCTAACCGGTCCAGCGCCGCGATCCAATTCTTTCGGCTCTCGGGAGTGGTGTCGCCAACGTACATGCGGCACTGGTTGTAGACCACGTCGCCGGCCACGATCAGGCCGATCGATGGAACGTGTAGAGACGTCGTATCGGCGCTGTCGGTGTGGCCCTGTTCGATGATGCGTAATTCGTGGCCCTCGAGAGTGAACGTGTCGCGCTCGAACGGCTCAGGGCCGACCAAATTAGTGGGTATTTGCCCAGGAAACAACCGGCGGGCTAACCGCTGCACCGTGGGAGATAAATATATCTGTATGGCGTTCAGCGTCTTGGGCGTTGCTATCGCCCGCGCGCCCGGAAAACGGTCGAGCAGAATGCTCAGACCGTAGAAGTGGTCGAAATGGGCGTGTGTTATATAGATGGTCTCCAAGTTGCGGTTGTGCAGAGCAACCCAATCCGCGAGAGCCTCGGCCTCTGCCACGGTCATCATTGCGTCTACCAGCACTGCGTCGTACTCGCCGAAGATTAGAGTCGACGTAATCGGGTCAAAGCCGAACGGTTCGCCGAAGGGCCTTGGCCGCTCGCCGACCATCGTCTTTCCCGGGGCGGTAAAAACGTTGACACCAAGCGCCTGCGAGGCGCCAAGGGCGGTCACGCGCGTGGTCTCTTCCGATCCATTTGTGCCATCCATTCAGTAGTCCTTTCGATGTCAGAGCGAGTGACCGCTCGAGGCGATATTGGCTGAAGCGTGACGACAAGTCTATTGGACGAATGTATCGATCCATACCAAAGCAGGGATCGAAATAGGGCAACCTGTTTTGATTTTTTGCGTACGCAGCCAGAGCTTCACTCATGAACGAAGATTTGATCCGGCTCAGGATGCGCCGGCCGCCTCACTTCTTCTCCCGTTGAGCGCCGGTATGAGAAGTTTCAGAAGCGCTTCGTCCGAGAAAGGGTTCTGACCTGAGATCAACTCGCGATCTTGAAGGACGTAGCTCTTCCATGGAGCGAGCACACTCACGTCGCCGCCCGCCGTACGCAAGGCGAAGTCCGGATAGAAGAGAACCTTTCCACCAATCTCAAGCGGCTCCCGCTGCTGCTCTTCCGCCGTCGAAAAGATGGTCATCTTATATCCAGCATAGATCCAGCCTTTAGCCTTGGCGTGCGCTCCCGCGACATCGCCCGCCGCCAGCGCAGCGACCACCTCCCAAGAATTGGGAAGAGCCGAAAGAAGTGAAATCGGGCCATGGCAAAGCACTGCCGTAGGCTTGGATGTCTCATGAAAGTGCCTCATAACGGTGCCAGCGTCAGGATCATCGAGAAGATCTATCATCGGGCCGTGACCGCCGGGGACGAAAACTGCGTCATATTGATCCAGGCCCGATGCGATGACATCCGCGATGCGCATTGGATCTCGGAGCCCAGTCAGGCCGTCGCGGAATAGCATATAGTCCTCAAGCTTGGCCGCGTCCCCGCCGAAGAAATCGGCGACCTCTGAATGCACATCCACCTGCGGCGTGTTGCCTTTGGGGTTGGCGAAAGTGATTTCGTAGCCCTCCTTCATCAGGGCGCGAACCGGAACCGTCAGCTCGTTGAGATAGTAGCCAGCGCCCTTATAAACCTTGCCATCTTTCAATGGCAAGCCGCGACCGCTCGATACCAGCACCAAGACTTTTCCTTTTGTTGTCATTTTGTTCTCCTCTCTGAATTTGAATCCGTTTCCCGAAATCTCAGCTTGCACCGACTAACCCAACCCGCGAGAGCCTTACCCTCAGCCACCCTCATCATTGCGTCTACCAGCACCGCGTCGTACTCGCTGAAGATTAAAGTCGACCTCATGGGATCGATGCCGACCGCTTCGCCGAAGAGCCTTGGCCGTTCGCCAACACCCTGTCCGCGCCAAGCGTTAACCATACTTCAGAGACGTACTCTGTCCGACCTCGATAATGTAACCGTCAGGATCCCGGATGTAGCAGCGAATCTCGCCGTACTTCGGAATCGGCGGCGTGAGGAACTCGGCTCCCCGGCTTTTCCACAACTCGTAGCAAGCTTGAATATCCGCCACGCGGAAATTCATAAAGCTGTTGATGTGATTCGGGTCGGGCACGCTGAGCGTTACCGTGGGCTTGTCCGGGGTCGGCCCGCCCCCAACGTTCAGAATCATCCAGATATTCGCAAGCTGAAGGTAGGGAGGCGCGTTCCCGTCACCCATGGTTAGAATGCGAGCGCCGAAGACCTTTTCGTAGTAGCGAGCCGATCGCTCGACGTCGGCGACGGTGAGAAAATGCGCGACGCTGATCCCCTCGCGCGGGGGCATCTCATAACTCTTCTGTTCGATTTGTACGGCTTCCATTCATGACTCCTTTCGATATACTGCTGACTACATACACGGCGTCCAGAAGCGCGACGACGATTCTATTGTGCGGATGCGTCGATCCGCACCGAAGTATTGGTTGGACATTGCGATCAGGAGGCGCATCCCCATCGCGCACTCCAGAATACTGCGCGTTCCTCTGGTGGTTGTTCATCTTGATCAGCCTCCTACGAGTTGTTGTTTCGCGGATCGTCTTTCGCGCTGAGGTATTCCAGTCCGAGCGGCCCCATCGCGGTTATCTGCGTGACGTACTCGCCGGATTTTGCCCAGTGGAAATGGTGCGTGTTGCCAGGGAGAATTATGACGGCGCCGGGCGGATAGGCTTCCAACTTACTCGCGTCGAATTCGTCGCCCAGTCCGATATAAAAGACGCCGGAAATCACGGTATAGACTCGATCCTCCGGATGCTTGTGAGGCATCAGCTTTTCGCCGTGGGGCGTTTTGACCCTGATCGTATAGGGGCCGGGCTCCGAGGGTTGACCCACGACGACCGCTAGCCGAACGGAAGGTGGGAACGCCGGAAACGGCTTCCAATCGATATCTTCGGACAAGATAGTTTTGAAAACCTCCTGCCCAGGTTGGTGGGGCCTAACTTCGCTTTGTTGAGCAGACTTTACGGCGCTGGCTTTCTGAGACATGCAATCCTCCTTCATGCAGAAAATGTTAAACATCGCCACGGGCTTTCGAAATATGTCCACCAACATTGGCCTCGAACGCCTCAGATCCTCAGCGTCCGGGACCTGGGAATCGCGTCGGGCGAAGGCCTAGCGCCCGATTTGGCCCAGGTAGTATCCGAGCCGATTTTCGACATCGCCCGGCTTCTGGAAGCCGCGCGCCATCAGTGCCTTGATCCCCTCCTGGGCGGCAGGTCGCTCGAGCGAAGCGATGCATGCATCCCACCCGGCGCCGAGTTCGACGTCCGGCGGCAGGCTGGTGTTCACGAGGCGTTTGGTCTGGGCGATCGCCCATTTGTCGAACCTGGCGATCCGCATCGCGAGCGCCTCCACAAACGCATCCAGATCGGCGTCGGGCAGTGCGCGATTAATGTAGCCGTAGGCCTCGGCCTGGTCCGCCCGGATGTCTTCCGAACTCAAAAGCACCTCGAGGGCGCGGTTTCGGCCGATCAGATGGGGAAGCCGAGCCATGGGGCCGCCGCCGGCGACCATCCCCACGCCCACCTCCCATTGCGAAATGATGGTTTTCTCGCGGCTGGCAAAACTCATGTCGCAGGCCAGCGTGATCTCGCTGCCGTTGCCCGTCGCCCGGCCGCGGATGAGTGCGATGGAGGCGACCGGCAATCGCGTCAGACGCGCGAGAAAGTCCGGCCAAGGCGGCAAGCCTGTGGGGCCCGCAGGCATTGAGGTCAAGTCCTCGAGCTTTGCCAGGAAATCGGAGTGATTCAGGAAGTAGTCGTCAACGGCGCTGTCGAAGATCACGACCCGGACATCCTCATCGGCCTCGAGAGCATTGATGACTTCCTGGAACTCCCGGACCATTTCTGGGCCCATCACGTTGATCGGCGGGTTGTCGATAGTGACGCGCCAATAGGCGGGCGACCGTCGGACCACTCGGATCTGTGCGGGCTTCGTAAGTGCGCTTGCTGTTGTCATGGCATTCTCCTATCTATTTGTCTGCCTGAGAAACCGTTTGACTGCCCGAACACTTCCCCAATATCTGGATTATTTGTTCGTCGCCTGGAGTTCGATAATTACTGCTGCCCCTGCTTTACTAACGATCTCGTCCTGAGAATCCGCGCCGCCGGAAACACCGATTGCGCCAATGATCGAGCCTTTCTCGATCAGTGGGATGCCGCCTCGAGAGGCAATGACTCCATCGAATGCGAGCAGATAGTTGAGATGCATCAGGTTGATACCGTCCTCGAAGACTTTGGTTTCGCGCCGGAAGGTAGCGGCTGCTCGTGCCTTGTGCTCGGCAATCTGAATGGAAGCAAGCATCGCGCCGTCCATTCGTTGGAAGGCCACGAGGTTGCCGCCGGAATCGACCACTGCTACGTTCATCTTCCAATTCCGCTTCTTCGCCTCTGTCAACGCCGCTTGAATAACCGCCTGGGCTCGATCTAGTGATATCGGTTGGCCATACGGAGTGTCGAAAGGAATTTTGTCGGGCACAAAATCGAGAGGATTTGTTTCTGTGGGCTGCACCGCTCGACTCGCAGCGGCGGCGTTTCCTGTTTTCTCATTTAACATACGTCCTCTATTAGTGGCGACTGCTATTCCGTCGTTACTTAGATAACCAGAAACAATCAAGAGATGCACTTTTTTGGTGACCGCAGCGGACGCATGATAGGTCGTTCGATCGTCTATGGTTCGCAACTTGCTGCTGCCACGTTATAGACGTCATGCTCCGCCTTCACGTCCCCAAGTTTGACCGTGTTGGCGAGAGGCTGTTGCGCCGCCGCGTCCTTCTTGAACCGAGCCATCGCCGATGTTTGATTTTCGGGCACATCGCTCTTCGGATCGAGGGGTGGCTGCCCACCTTTTGGTGAGGCGAGGGTCAGTTGGACCCCGGCATCGCGGAAAACAAAGTAAGGAGCTGCGAATTCTTCAAGCCAGAAGCTGGTTTTAAGCCCAGTATCACAAAGCGTGTCGTGCGATGTGCGCACCATCGCGATTTTCATATTCCATCTCCGCTGCCCTTCGTTAGGAACGCCCGATTGCATTGGACGACACAGCGCGATGAGAACAGAGGTTTCGGAGGCCAGCAATTGGACGAAGGTATCGCCGATACTTTAGCATCGGTCGGCATTGCTGGCCGACTGGCTGATAGCGACCAGATCCCGAACAGCCATCGAGTTAGCGATCGCGGTTTGTAACCGGCCGCGGTGTGGAGCGTGGTTGATAGGAGCGACGGCCGTGCCGCGATCAGTAAATGTTATTTGGTACGGCCAGCGACCGTTGCCCAGCACCTCAAGGTGTAATACCAAGGTATGGCCAATACCATCGTCCAATTGCTTCGTTTTGACACCTCTGTTTTTATGCGTTCGGCACATACGAAGCAATCCGGTATGGGTGAGCAGAAAAACTCCTCAGGAGAACACTGTGGTTCAAACCAGTGCTACCGCAACGCGAGACCAAGGGGAGAGTTTCCAAGGTGTTCGCTCCAGAGTTAAAAGCGACATGCCGGACTCCGCCATCCGATCCCAATACAAAGCTGTGCGGTTGGCGACGAGCGCTCTTGCCGCGAATATTTCGGCTGAAGACCAGATGGTCCAGTCGTGTCCGGAAGCCAGCCCGACGAAATGGCACCAGGCTCATACCACATGGTTTTTTGAGACGTTCGTCTTGCGTCCCTTCCTCAGGGATTACAAACCTTTCCGCGAAGTGTTCCGTTGGCTTTTCAACAGTTATTACAACGCGCTCGGCGAGCAGATTCCGGAGAAAAGCCTCCGTTCGGCTATCAGCCGGCCCTCGCTGGAAGAAATTCTTGCTTTCCGAACACACGTTGACGAAGCGATGGACAGATTGCTTTCGGGTAGCGTTGGTGAGGAAGCAGCGCGGCGCACCATATTGGGTCTCCATCACGAGCAACAACACCAAGAGCTTGCCCTGACCGACATTAAGCACGCCTTTTTTTCCAATCCGCTGCACCCTTCTTATATCGAGGGCCCGCTCTCCGGAGAGAAAGAGCCTCCAGTCTCCAAACTGAGCTGGCACAGTTCCGACGGGGGACTGGTAGAGCTTGGCTACCCGCTTCAAGCAGCTGATCGACTCGATTTTTGCTTTGACAACGAGACTCCGCGCCACAAAGTCTATTTAGAACCCTTCCAGATCGCAAACCGCAAAGCGACCCTCCGTGAGTACCTGGAGTTCATGTCGGATGACGCATACATGCGGCCCGAATTGTGGCTGTCCGAAGGCTGGGACCACGTGAAGCGGTCTGGCTGGCAGGCACCTCTCTACTGGAGGCGCGTCGCCGATGATAAGACCGGCTGGCGCGTGTTCACGCTGAGGGGCTGGCACGGGCTCTCCGCGCTGCTGGACACGCCCGTGTGCCACATCAGTTTTTTCGAGGCCGATGCGTTCGCACGTTGGCAGGGTCAGCGCCTTCCCACGGAAGCGGAATGGGAATGGTTTGCGAGCCAAACGCCGGTACGGGGAAACCTGCTCGAGACGGGAAGACTTCACCCCGCAGCAGCACGAGGCGCGGGTATCGAGCAACTTTTCGGCGATTGCTGGGAATGGACGTCTAGCGCCTACACCGGTTATCCGGGATACAAGCCCCTTCCCGGTGCCCTCGGTGAGTACAACGGCAAGTTCATGTCCAGCCAAATGATTCTGCGCGGAGGATCGTGTGTTACCCCTGCGAGTCATATTCGCGCGACGTATCGGAATTTCTTTCCACCAACAACGAGATGGCATTTCGCTGGGATTCGCTTGGCGAACTGAAGGGACACGCATACATGGCAACCTTCTCTCGTGTAATTGACATCGAGCGCACAGCAATAGTGGACGTGCGCCGAGCGCTGACCCACGAGGTTCGGTGCGGCTTGATGAGGCGCCCGCGCTCGCTCTCACCCTGGATGTTCTACGATGCAGAGGGGTCGCGTCTTTTCGAGTGCATCACGACTCTTCCCGAGTATTACCCCACCCGCACGGAGAGAGACATATTGGCGAGACACGCGGATGCCATCGTTGCTGCAGCTCATGGCGACCGGACGTCGCCACTGCGCCTCGTTGAGTTGGGTGCTGGCACAGCCGCGAAAACCGTCATTTTGCTTGAAGCCGCCTTACGCATTTCGGACGATGTGGTTTACATGCCAGTCGATGTCTCCTCCGACGCTCTCGAGTTGGCGTGCCAAAACATCGCCTGCGAGCTACCGGCGGTGCGCTTACAGTCTGTCGCACGGAATTATATAACCAACCCCCTACAACTCGAGCCCTTCGACGGCACGACACTCGCGCTCTACATCGGCACAAGCATCGGCAACTTTTCGCCGGAAGAAGCGCGGATGATCCTGCGAACTCTGGGTTCTCAGCTGCAAATCGGAGATGCGCTGTTGCTGGGTACAGATATGGTGAAGGATGAACCCACGCTCCTGGCGGCGTATGACGACAGCGTTGGAATCACCGCGGCGTTCAACCTAAATATCCTGCATCGCCTTAATAGAGAACTGGGGGCCACTTTTGACGCCAGTTGCTTCCGCCATCGCGCGCTTTGGAATTCCACGGAGTCTCGGATCGAAATGCACCTCGAGAGTACGCAAGACCAAGATGTAAGTATCCAGCACGCAGAGCTTGATCTTCACTTCAATCGATGCGAAACGATTCACACCGAGAACAGTTACAAGTTCACGGACCAAGGCATTCGAAGCCTTCTCGAAGATGCCGGTTTTGAGATCCGACGAGCCTGGAAGGACAGTCTCAAGTGGTACACGGTCACCCTTGCGTGCCTGTGAGAGCGATTGTGGTGCCGCGGCAATCCCCGCGAGTGCCGCGCGTGAAGCCGTGAGACCTTTGACTTTAGTCATGCGATTTGGTCCAGCGTCCGCCCCACTCTTTATAGAGACTCGTAAGAAACGCATTCCACGTGGCCGCGGGTCGGGAACTTGGGTACGGCTCGGGGCGAATCGGTCTTTCTGAACTCCAGACGATCTCGAATTGTCCACCTTCGACAATCTTTCCGAGTCGCACCGTCTTCCAAGTATGTTGATTCTCGGAATCTATTCGAACAGGCCCGCCGGGAGCATCGAATTTCTGCTTCCTTAGCGCTTGCCGGATGGCGGGCGCGTTCGTCGTGCCCGCTTCCTCCACCGCCTGAGCCCAGAGATGGACTCCCAAGTACCCGGCTTCCATCGGATCGGCTGTCACGCGCTGGCGCCCGTACCGGAGACGAAATTTCTCGACAAAAGTTCGGTTCTCTGGGCGGTCGATGCTCTGAAAGTAGTTCCAGGCGGCATAATCCCCGAGAGTTTCTTTCGTGGACAGGCTCTGCAATTCAATCTCGCCAATGCTGAAATAGACAGTGGGAACTTTCTCAGGCGTAATTCCGGCCGCGCGGAGAAGGCGTGTGTAAAACAGGTTGGTGTCGCCGACCAGGGAATTGAAGATCACGTCCGGCTTACTCTTCGCGATGGTGCGAACAACCCGGGTTACCTGCGTGCTGTCGGGGAGCACGTACTCTTCGCCGAGAATCTCCCCTCCCAACCCCTCGACCTCGTCCCGTATAATCGCGTTTGCGGCCCGCGAATATACAGAATTCCACCCCACCAAAAAAAACCGTTTCTTTCGGAGGAAACCAAATGCCCACTGAACTGCGGGGACAATCTGTTGATTGGGTGCCGCGCCCGTATAAAAGATGTTGGGACACTGCTCCATTCCTTCATATTGAGTCGGATAAACCAATAGGTGATCTTTTTTTTCCACGAGCGGCAGCACTGACTTCCGGCTCGCAGACGTCCAGCACCCGAATATCGTGCAGACCTCTTCCCTAGCGATCAAACCTTCGGCATGGCGGGCGAAAACTGTTTCTTCCGACCGCCCATCGACGACCACGGGCAGCACCTCTCGTCCTAAAATTCCCCCTCGCGCATTGATCTCTTCGATTGCGAGCAGAGTGGCGTCAACTACCGGGCCCTCGGTCCAGGCCATGGTCCCGGTCAGGGAATGGAGTACCCCTACTCGCAACTCGTTATGGGCTTTTCTGGGCTTCGTTTCTGGCGTTGGGGTTTCTTTACGAGTACTGGCTGCCGAGGAAGGAGTCTCGAGTTCAACGCGAAGTAAAAAGCGATAGCCGCGCGCCGGAACGGTCTCGATGTACCGCGGCTTTCTTGCGTCATCACCTAGCGTTTCGCGCAGTTCCCGTATATATCCCCGGAGCAATTCATCACTAACGACGGTGTCCGTCCAGATATTCTCGAGTAGCTCTCGCTTGGTTACGAGACGTTGAGCGTTCCGCGCAAGGTAGAGCAAAACCTCAAACGTCTTGGGCCTCAAGGGGATCAAGGTGGATCCCCGCCACAGCTGCTCGTTGGCGACGTCGAGCCGAAACGGGGGGAATACAAGTGTTACGTTTGAGGCCACTTAGCACCTAGTTTGTCTTTAGGGCCGGCCTTTATTCTACGGAAGTTCTACGAAACTTCCACGCTCCTTCTATGGCCTAAAATGCGCCATGGCCGTACCGTCAAGTCGTGACGGAATCCAGGAAGCCGCGGAGGGCTGCAAAGGGACGAAAAGAACTCGGTTCGCCGCCAGAAGCTTCGTCCATGCCTCCGGAGCGTGCATTTGTCGTTCAGTTTCGTCAGTCCACCCAGTCAGAGCCCGGTTGGTACAGTGGACGGGTAGAGCACATGATGTCTGGGCAATGCGCAAGCTTTGTGGGCTCTCGAGAATTGACGGCGTTCTTTCGGAGAGTCTTGAATCAAGAGCTTTCCCCGTCGCAAGCGAAAGCCGGTAGACGTAACATCAGATCCTAAAGAGTTCTGGAGGCAACTATCAGCCAGCAGCCAAATGTGGCCGTGGTTTGTGCTTTCAACCGGTCTTCTTAATTCCGACAACGGAACATGAGAATCAAACACCGGGAGTCGCATTGCTGCGAACGCGGTGTTAGGCCTCATTGCCTCTGGTTAACGGCGGACGTACAATCAGGTCGTTTTTCGAGGTTATCGTCATGCGCCAACGGACCGCCGGGACGATCGCAGAACTTTGGCGGTATCCAGTCAAGTCCATGCTCGGAGAGCAGCGAAGCCAGCTCGCAATCACCCCGCGGGGTGGCCTCGGTGATCGTGCCAAGGCATTACGCGACCTCAACACCGGGAGAATCGCTAGCGCAAAAAAGTTCCCGCGGCTCCTCGACTTTCATGCACGGTACGAAGTCGAGCCGACTTACGACACTCCGGGGCGAATTGAAATCACAACACCAGGGGGTCGGACACTCTACGCCGACGATCCAGAAGCATCCGCGATTATTTCGGATGCGCTCGGACACCCCGTTCGATTGGAGACCGAGCCGGGCAGCCAAGAAATAACGGAAATCATTCGCGAAACTGTATTCGGCGACGTGCCGGTCAACAAGTTCAAGCCGGACTGGACTCCCGAGACGATGCCCGATCATTTCAAGCTGATGAAGGAATCTTTTTTTGAAATAGGCGCGATCTTTTTGGTCACAAGCGGGTCTCTGGATTATTTGCGCAAGCTGCAGGGCGAAGCATCGAAGATTGATCGCCGCCGGTTTCGTCCGAATATTTATATCGAGTCTGGGCCGGCATGGAGTGGTTTCGTCGAGGACTCCTGGATCGGTGGCTCACTGAAAATCGGTGGAACCGTAACTATCCGGGAGTTTCAGCCAACGATTTGGTGCGTCACCTCAACACTCGCGCAGGAAGACCTGCCTCGCGATTTAAGCATTCTTCGCACAATCGCCAATCACCATAAGGGCTGCTTCGGCGCCTACGCGACTGTTTCCAACCCGGGATTGGTGCATGTCGAAGATCCTGTCATCCTCCTGAACGAAGAATTGTCTGCAGCCGCCAGCGCATAGTCGCCGCCGATCAAGTCGTCGGCCCGGCAATTCTGTATCGCTCAAAGAGTCGAACGTGGCTGCCTGCCGCTCCTTCCGTTTTGTAGGCTCCGGATCGATCGGGACAATTCCACGGAAATTCCACGGGAGTTCCACGTTCCTTCTATAGCTTGCCGAAGGGCGCCTTTGTATTCTTAGCTCGATCAACCCTATGTTAGCTCGGCCAGCATGGGGCCAGGTACGACAGAGTTGAGATCAAAGAGCGAGACATGAATTCGGCTGTAATTTCTCAGGGACCTAGGATGAGTTCAACGCATTTGTTTAGCCCGGCTTTGGGGGCAGCAGTTATGGCGGATGTCAGGCCAATCGTGTTTGTCGTCGATGACGATGTTTCGGAGCGCGAATCGCTGCAATTGCTGATCCGCTGCGAGGGCTGGCAACCGAGAGCATTCGCGTCCGCACAAGAATTTTTCGCGCGGCCGCCGGCTCTCGTCCCGAACTGCCTGATACTCGACGTTCTCCTCGCAGGCCTCGATGGGCTCGACGTGCAGAAGCGCGTTTCTATCGAACGCCCTGAAATGCCAATCATCTTTATCACGGGCCACGGCGATGTGCGCACCACGGTCCAAGCCATGAAGGCAGGGGCGTTCGAATTCCTCACGAAGCCCTTCCGAGACGACGTGATGTTGAGCGCCATCCGAGAGGCCCTCAAATGCAGTCACGTTGCCTTGGGGTACGAGGCGGAGATGAGCGTGCTCCGGGATCGCTACGCGTCGCTCTCACCCCGCGAACGACAGGTTATGGCACTGGTGGTATCCGGTTTATTAAACAAACAGGTAGGCGGAGAACTCGGTATCAGTGAAATCACCGTGAAAGCGCACCGGGGCCAGGTGATGCAGAAAATGAAGGCCGGCTCGCTCGCGGACTTGGTAAGAATGGCTGGGAGACTCGGCCCCGCCCCGGTCCCGAAATCCTAAGATTTGGTACTCAGTTGTTCTCGGCCCGCGGCGGCGGCGAAAGGAGCCTGACATCATGGCAGATAACGAGCCTCGCATCAGCGAGGTGCCAACCGGATTGGTCGTTGCTGTTGGGGGATTAGACAAGAGCGTTTTGACAGAAGCATCTGCTTTCGTCACCTCGCATGCGGCAGGTGAGTTCGGGATGGGACCATACACCGGTGGTCGACGGCCCCTACCCACGATGAGATTGCCCGACTCGCCTTCAACCTGTATGAGTCACGTGGGCGGCAAGATGGCCACAACGTGGAGGATTGGCTGCGTGCCGAGGAGGAACTCGCACGGCGTTACGCGTAACTGCGAAGTGCCGAGGAACAAACAAGACGCATTGAATGGTGTCGCTCAGACGGGGACGGGGTTGAGGATCTCAACGAGAGATTTGTCGAATATCAGTAGTGGCCCAATCATATTCTTCCCTCGCGTATGGGCTACATCGGGTTGAAGATCATTGTTATTCAGGCCTTGCTTATATTTGCTTCTAATCGAGAAAAAGCCCTCGGGAACCCTGAAATTATTGGCCCAAGACTTGCAATCCCAGATTCTTTCAGGCCGCCACCGGCTGTGCGATCGGCTGTGCTTCGCGCAGGAGACCGGTATCCACGTCGAAAGTAAAGCTCCGCACAGGTTCATCCTTTGCGCGGGTACCTAATGTCGGGGCAGGAGCGGCTCAACGCTTCTGGTACGGGTGGAAGATGTAGTCCTTCGCCTTAACGGGCGTATGGCACGCGTATCCGCAGTCTGAGTGGCTATTAGGATCGGCCGCGAACTTGTCCGATGCGGCTTCGTAGTTGAACACCGCGAATCCCCATCCACCGCTTTTCGGAAATCTCTTACTGTCCTTTTCCATGAAGAAAACCTGCTTGAAGACATCTGGCACTTCCACGACGAAGGGAGCCGCCGTGCTCTTCTTTTGCTTCCACTGGAGCTTCGCGATCATGGAGCCCTCCGGGAAAGGCTGGCCGTTGCCCGGAATGCCGGCCTTGTACGCCCTGATCATGATCGGATTGGCGACGATAACCTTGAGCACTTCGTCGGTCCGGGCGGAAGAGACCACCGACCAGTCCTCGTATCCCCGGAAGTCGGAGAACGCGATCCCGCTCGGGGATTTCAGCGAGTACTTGTCCTGCCCATCATGCGCGTAAACGGTGGCGGCGAGGACGGCGAGCACTGCTGCGGCTATCGCAAGGATGGTAAAGCCGGCGATACGTCCCACGGCCGTGCGCCTTTCCATCTTCTGTTCTTGTTGCTGTTTCTCCACAGATTTCGTCAGAAGTTCAGACACGGTGTGTTCTCCTCAACAAAGAAAGTTTTCTAAACCCGGTCAACACGCATCTTGAACCATTTCGATTGAGCCAGACATGAGGGGAGTAAAACAATTGGACCATGGTATTGACGATACCTTCGTATTAAGTGTGCGTGGAAAAGTCCCCTCCTCTTTGGTCGATTTTTCAGGACTGGCTGGATGAAGAAATCCGTATGCCTCAGACATGAAACAGTTGAGGGCGATTTCAGTTAACGGACGGCTAGTGTAAGAGCGATTCCCAGTTGGCTGGCACCCTTCCTCTGGGTCCAGGTACGGGCTGATTTTTTGGATGCGAATGCGGCGGAAACAACTCCACACCCTTGATCATTCTTTGCTTCTCGTAATCGTAGAACCAATCCTCATCCGGCTCGAAGCTGGCAATGATTGGATGCCCCGTTGCCGCCGCATGCTTGGATGCGTGCTGGCTCGGAGAACTGTCGCAGCATCCGATGTGCCCACACTCAGCACACCGACGGAGATGAAACCACCAACCTTTCGGTGACGCCAGGCATTCAACACACCCGACGCCGCTTGGCTTGGAAGCGGGATTAATTCCGCGCGGACCCTTTTTCATTTACGATTTTTCCTCCGCGTCCACTGCTCGCAAAAAAAGATCAAGCCACCAGCAAGATCTTCCCAGTACCACCCTTTTCTGCCGTTGCTTGAGCCTCGGCCGCTTCACTAAGTGGCAGTGTCTGGCTAATCGGAATTATTAGCTTGCCATCTCGCACCGCTTCAGCCATGAACTCGAGCGTTTTCCTGTCGAATTTCGAGAATACTGGCACTACCCTCACAGATGGGTACTTCGCGGCGTTCTGCGGTGCTCCGAGAACGGTGGCAAACACTCCTCCCGGCTTGACCTTGGCGATCAGCTTCTCTGCGGTTCTTCCCCCGACCGTATCCGCGACCGCATCGAGAGGCGGAAGATTCGCAATCGCGGTGTCGTCGTCGGTTGCGACCACTTGACCCGCGCCGACAGTCTTCGCCTCCTCCATCTGCCTCTTTAAAACTCCCGCGATTACGGCCGCCCCGCGTTCTCTCGCAGTGAATACCGCGGAACGCCCCACATTTCCTACGGCGCCTACGACCATAACGGTCTGGCCCGCTTTGATTCCTGTAGCGGAACAGAGCTGGTTGCCAGTCGTCGTCACCAACGGCAGCGCCGCCGCCCGGATCAAATCGAGCCCCTTGGGGATCTTCGCCAAGACCGCTGCATTTACGACAAAGAGTTCGGCGTAGGTATTGTCCGCCATAGCGAACACCTGGTCGCCGTCAGAAAAGCCTTCCACTGCCGGCCCAATCTTGACCACAGTTCCCGCGATATCGACTCCTATGAGGCCAGGGAAGTGGATGGGATAGAAGTCTTTCGTCAACCCGGCACGCCGCTTGTAGTCTATCGGATTCACGCTCGCGGCGGCGACCCGCACGAGTACTTCGCCTGGACCCGCCACCGGATCCGGGTATTCCTCGAACTTGAGTACTTCAGGACCGCCATATTGGTGGACAACAATTGCTTTCATAATTCATCCCCTTGCGCGGTGGGCAAGCAGTCACCAACAGACTCTATGAACAGTGGATTCTTAGCTCCGGGCTCGGCGCTTGCGCGTCACAGCTCCTTTGGCGGCAGCCTCTTTTCTGTTCTTTTGAGGATGAACGCCCAGGTCATGCCACGACGTTTCCGCGAGATTGACGTCGTAGTAGTTTGCAGCTTTCTCGATGTTGGCGAACGCCAAAGCACGGTCGGCAACGGAGACGTCGATGACTTGATCGAACCGCGCGACCGCGTTACGCACATGTCGTGCGTCGGTGAGCGGTTCCTTACGCTGCTTCGGAAACGCGTAGACGCTGTCGGGCAAGTCGCTCTGCTTCGTCAGCCGTCCGCGTTTCTCGTGGGGTTTCCAGGTCGCTTCCGACATGTCTTTACCACCCTTTCTTCAAATATTTGGTTTGTTGTTCGCTAATTGCCATGGGGATCCACTCCGACTCCTCCTAAGCGGAATGTCGTGAACCCGCTAAGGTGGGAATCCGTCCGTCATCCATTTAGCGAATAGGTCAATCTGAGATTGCGGCCAAGGACCTTCTCCTCTTGGCGGTGGGGGCGGCATTACCGCGCCGCCGATTCCACGGACCCGATCGTAGATGGCAGCGGCGTGCTTTTTGACGTCATCGTAACTTCCCAGGTTGAACGCCTTGCTCATGCCCCGAATGTCTCGTTCCGTAAAGAGCGGGCGAAGGTCGGTCTGAAAGCTCGTCGTTTTCATCATTGTGCCTCCCAGTCACTGGATTAGACGGACCTCGCAGTCTTCTCCGTGAATCTAAGACTCCCTCTCACTTGGCGTCAAGGTATAAGCTTTTCCTTCCGAGTTTGAACCGACGAACTCAAGGTAACGTCAATCGGCCCAAGGCTGAAGTCAAATCTCGCAAGCCCAGATTCTTTCAGGCAGCAGCCTCCTTTGCAATTGGCCGCACTTCCCGCAGGAGACCGGTCTCCACGTCGAAAATAAAGCCGCGCACAGGGACGTCTTTCGCAATCCAGGGGTGCGACCTGACTTTCTTGATCTGCTCCCGGGTATTTTCCTCGGGGTCCTTATAGGAGAAGAATCGCAGCGGAGTCGGCGACGCATCGCCGGTAGAAGCGCTCAGTTTCGCGTTCATCTCCTCATCCGTGAATGTCGTGAACCCGCAGCCGGTGGGGTTGAGAAGCAGTATCTCTGTGGTTCCGAGCACACGGTTGGAAACGATAAGTTCCCCGAGAACATCTTCAGTTACCGCAGGTCCGCCGGTTCGGATAATGTCGATATCGGCTTGCGGCGACCCAAGATTCCAGGGAGGTCTGAGAGACGAGGGTCCATACAGGTTACAACTACGATTTTGGGGGCCGGATGCTTCCCCAGCGTTGGGTTGTAGTTTTTTGCATAGTTGCGGTTTGCTTCTAAAGCCTTATCGATAATACTCGTCGTATTCTTCCTGACGGGCGAACGGTTCGGGCAAGCTTGTTTTCTACAGTGCCGCAGGTCCGACCGAATCGGCCGCGATGCGCCGATTACACCCGAGATGCTCCGGTGAATCAATTGGACGATAGTATTGGCGATACCTTTGTATCGCCCCTCGTGGAATAAAGTACGGGCGCTGCGAGCTGCTTCCCCCATTGAGTCGGGGCGATTTCTGTTCGTCCCCAATCTTTCCTGCCACAACAAGAAACCAAGAAACGTTTCCGGCCTAGGCAAAAGCCCAACGGTTTCCTAGACCATTGTAGATAGCGCGCTCCCTTGGCAGTCAGGTGCGCTGACCCCTTTTTGTGTTGAGATGAATGACCCAGACGCGCTGCCGGTCCTTGTTGCCGTTCCCGATAAACCAAATGCTACGTACTCTAGGTACTTACTTATGTCTACTGAGGCTTTGGTACATTGTTCCCGTGCCATCATGCAAAACTCAAAAGCTGAAAAGCTCCGCAAGCTGGCGTCAAAACGGCAGATCGTAAGGTCCAAAGACGCCAAGGAACTCGGCATACCACGAACGTATCTCCCGCGGCTGGCTCGCCGGGGGGACCTGGAAAAGGTCGGTCGCGGTCTCTATTCCTCTCCGAATTTCTCCGGAACTGAGAACACATCCCTCATCGAAGCGGCGTACCAAATCCCCAAGGGAATCGTTTGCCTGCTCTCCGCGCTCCGGTTTCACAATTTCACCACGCAGTCTCCCCACGAGGCCTGGATGGCGATCAGTCACAAGGCCTGGGCTCCCAAAGTTTCCTCTCCCGCCGTTCGCATCGTGCGCATGTCCGCGCCTGCCCTTCACTTTGGAATGAAAGAATATTCTATTTCCGGTGCAACTCTTCGAGTGTTTTCGCCGGCAAAGACGGTGGCCGACTGCTTTAAGTTTCGCAGCAAGATTGGCGTCGATGTCGCCATCGAAGCCCTCAAGGAATGCCGCCGGCAGAAGAAAGCCTCGATTGACGAACTCGCTGCCGCCGCCAAAGTGTGCCGCGTCGCCAACGTCATGCGCCCGTATCTGGAGTCACTCTAGTTGACCAAACCGGCCCCAAAGAAGCGCCCCGCTTCCGTTCGTCGCTCAAGATAGGAACCCTTCGTATGGCGATCGGAGAGGTCCTTCGCTCCCCGATTGTCGCTCGGGATACAAAACCTTGATGGCATTTGTAGTTAACAATAATTGCTCCCTCCCCCCGGTTTTTTCGTAAAAGCTCATTCTAAAGGTAAATAAAGTCGTTTGTTTTGTATCAGTTTTGTAAGTGTTGATTGTGGAAGAGATGGCGGCAAGCGACGAGTGGCTGGTAACACCATGAGTCTGAGGCTGTGCGAAGGGCTCTAGGGGATCTTGGCTTGAAGGATGTGACCCCCACCCCGGGTGTTCTGCGCAAAGAGTGTGGAAAGTATTGAAAGGATTGAGGATGGCGCTTTGGGCGGTGCAAAAGAGTGCGCAGGAGTATGAAAACAAAGGAAGGGTAAGTTCCACGGAATGATATCGATGGTGACTCTTGCGATGAGCGTAGGAGGGGTTGCAGGGGCGGGCTGGTAGCGGAGGCATGGGGCGGCTCCTTTCTCCTCCGCAGCGAAACAAAACAATTATGGCACATTTCTGTCTATTGTCAAGTAATAAATATAAGTCGTTGTGAGACAGCGGGTTGCGGATGGGCCGTTCGGCGTTGAGATGGGAAAAGGATGGAGAGGAAGACCCACCCTTTCAACAACCAAAAACAAAGACGAAAGGGCGGGGCACCCCGACAGGAAAAGACAAAGTCAAAATCGTCATATGGCGCTAGGGCTGTCCCACCCGCCGACCGGCTCTCAATCGTCCAGGTCGTCCAGGGCTTTGGGGCGCCAGCCGGTGAGGTACTTGTCTGCGAGTGCCAATAGCTCATCGATATCCTGCGGATGTGTCGCTCGCAGTTCATCTATTCTCTTACGGAGCGTAGCTTCGTCTCCGTACAGATCAACCAGAACGTCCCATTCAAGGCGGGGAAAACGTCGGACAGCACGTGTGCCGAGGGTTTGACGTAATGTTTCGCGCTTCGCAGCGAGGAGGAGTGCCCGCGTCAGTTGCGGCGAATCGTGCACGGTGACCGGCGGTTCGCCTGGGCCGGACTCACGTTTCGCTCGAAATAGAACTGCAGCCCCATCGCGTTCCAGAAGGATCCACTCCACAGGAGAATCTCGAACTTGGTCACGCCAGTTTTTCTCAAGTTCAGCAGCAACGGTTTCGGAAACGAGTTTGTGCCCAGCACCCTCGCGATGGCCGACTAGCGTGATTAGCTCCAACTTAGACGACAGCGACGTCAATTCCGGGAGGATCTGTTTGACCGCCGCCTCAGTTGCGGCGGTATCTCTTAGCGAACGCAATAGACGTAACACAACCCGCGCCACGACTAGGTAGGTTGGGATTTCGAACATGCTGCCCTGTCGCTGGGGTATGTCTGGCAGTAGGTTGAGAAGAACGATTGTCGCAGGGATTACCTGACCCGGCTTGAATTGGTCCTCATAAACTTCTAGCGAAGCGATGACATCTTGAAGCCTATCTTTATCTACAGCTCGTAAGTACTGATCTAGGACCTTGGGATCTTCCAGCCGACCGAACGCCTGCTCAGCATCCCTGAAATTCCGCAGTCCCCGACCCGCGACCTTCTCTAAGTAGAAACGCAAAATGTCTTCGTGAGCGACGCGACGCGCCCTGAGCCACCTACCTTTCCAGTCTAGGCCAAAGGTGCTACCGCCCACGTGTCGTTGCGCAGCTGGGAAGAGCCGGTCTATCATCGCACGGACTGGCTTGGAATCTTTTCCTCCCGATTTCAGCAATAGGTCAATCTGGGCCTTCAATTCTGGCGTGTCATGGCGGTCGGCCCAAGTAGCCGTCGTCGTCAAGCCTGCCACGGCGCTATTTAGCACTCTGAATACGTCAGGCAGGAAAACGCGCACAGTTTCGAGTGCTAGTACGTCAGCGAGCGCAACCTGGCCTTCAAGTGCAATCACCGTTCCCCGGACAGCCGCTGCGTACCGCCGAACATCTCGCATGTTGTGAATCAGGGGTCGGACAATCTCAGAAAATATGTCTGCCCATAAGTTCTGGTTGAAAGGACCACGATTCTCGACGTCAGCGAGAGCGGAGTCTACTTCCGATAACAATCGGCCCATCAAAACTTCGTCAGGAACGACCGGCAGGTCCACGACTAATTGGAGTATTTTCTCCAGGTAGTCTCGGCCAGGAACGCCTTGTTCTTCAAGCGCCTTTTCTACTCGCTCGCGGTCAAACGCGACAACGTAAATCAGATTCGGGAAACTCGCCGTCAGGCGAACCAATTTGAAGATGTCCCGGATCTCTTGGGTGGAAAGTCTGTCGATGTCGTCGACGCAGATAATGATGGGCTTGTCGAGCCTGGCCAAAGCGTGCTCAACCTTTTTTCGTTGGGCGGCCACACCCTCTTTACGCCGTTCCACGGATTTGCCAACCGCACTCGCTAACATGCGCAACCGTTCGATCCACGAGCCAACTACTGGAATCCACCCAAGGCCCGAAAACAACTCGCCATATGCTGCTAGGGCCTCAGCGACTTTAGTGAGCGATGGTCGCAGTTTTAGTTGGGCACTCAGCTCGATGAAGAATGACTCGACAAGCTGTTGCGCTCCGCTGAACATCCACGGGTTGAAGTCGAGTACAGGTACACCGGCTTGGTCAAAATGGGGACGGGCGAGATTAACGAAAGAGGTTTTGCCTGAACCCCACGGACCGAGAACACCTACCACAGCACCCTCGCTGGCATCGATTTCGAGTACCTGTTTCGCAAAAGAGCTAGCGGCTGACGCTCGCCGTAAAGTATCGTCCTCCGAACGCCGGATCGGATTGTCGCCCCTCACGGCTGGGTGCTTTCCCGGTTGTGTAGCATTGCTTTTGCCGTCTGGCATGGCTGCTTTCAAACAAGAGACTTAGCCGGAATTGTAACGCAGCAGTGGTGGCTGAAATATAGGTAAGTGCGATTCAAACTCCAAAATCGCCTCGCGCGGAATATCGTCGCGGACTGATTCAAGAGCCGGAAGAAAAAGAATCTAGGAAGAAGTCCTGCAATACGGGCAGGAAGCGTCAGGCGTTAACATCGTGGGGGCCTCGTACACTTTTCCGACGTTAGTTCCTGCCCGCCCGCGGCCCTCGTCTTGCTTCAAGTGCCAACGTACGGTCACTGTGGCGTTGCCGACTGCTGTGACCACGCCATGTTCTGACGGCGGCTTCCCACTTCGCGTTACCGTTGATCCGACAGTTGGCTTCATTTTGAGTGTTACCTCACTTTCACTGTCGCGTGACAGGTTCTAATCCCACGGCACAGGAGGGAGTTGAATCGCAGCGCCTGGTTCAGAGGCATCATTCTGGATGTGTCCGCACTGCACGCAGGTCGGATTCCCAATCTGATTGAGCTCTCCGTGCGGCAGATCGATTCCTTCTCCGACTTCTCCGACGGGCCCAGCTTGTCCAAGACTAACCGCAACCACTGGTCCGTTGCACTCTGTACAACGATAGATGATCACATGCAAGTCCATGTCCGCGGACCTCCTAGCTGTTTAGCGGGAATATCCTG
Organism: uncultured Acidobacteriota bacterium; assembly: GCA_963715795.1. GTDB lineage: Bacteria > Acidobacteriota > Terriglobia > Acidiferrales > UBA7541 > Acidiferrum. Next base: position 2,143,083 of record OY970275.1, read on the forward strand.
GCCCGATGGCCCAGACTCAAGACGCAGCGCGGTGCTCCAGCCACAACTCCATGTCCGCAACCATCTGGTCCAGCTCCGAAGGGCCATAGATCCGCGCGAGCCGGTTCGGCTTTGGCAAGCTCCCCACTCGCCGCTTCCACCGCTTGTCGAGTGCCGCGAAGCTTGCAAATGCTCCTGCTGTCACGGCATGGCAGAAATCCATTCCGTCGCCGGGGCGTAAAGTCTCCTCGTCTATCATGACTCTCAATAAATTCTTGAAAATGAAAGTAGCTGGGAACGACGGGTCGAACGGGACCCGCGGGAATCTTGCGTCTAACCACTTCTGGTTCCGGTTGCACCGTTCCCGAACCATGGCAACTTTGGTTCTCAAAAGGCTGTCGAATTTCTGTGAGCCCGCCAGGATCGACTCGCGTTGCAGTCCCAAATATTCGAGCAAGCCGCCTAGTCTAAAGAAATCCGGCGAGAGGTCGATAACCTTTCCGGAACCGGGCGCATAGCTCCTTATCCGGTGTGCGGCATATGATTTGAGGAAGCGCTCCGCAATGCAAGCGCTGGCGCCACACTGGCCTGTCACTTCCCGCTGGATTACGTCGATAGGACTCAATTCGGCCGGAAACCAGCGCGGCCCGATTGCATCTAGAAATACTCTCGCGGCATCTGCCGAGGCGCCCTTCGGACCTGCGAGTTCGGCGGCGTTCGTCACCGAGAACAAGAGGTCCATACCGCTGTTCAACGCCGCAATGAAACGCCGTCGCCGGGAGGCGTCACCCTCTGCCAGGTTATATATTGCCCAGCTGTCGAGATACACCACGGGACCAGCGACCGAGGCGTGCATTGTGAAGATCGGACCCTCCGCGTTTGCTGTGGCGCGAATCATTCAAAAGTTTTGCATATTCTTTTGCAAAATGGCAACTCGCTGGACGTGTACGCACGGGCTCTGATCCAGGCTATGCGGGCGGCACATCTGAAGTTGGTTGGATTGATTCAGCCGGCGGCAGAAACAGCAAATGGTCCTTTATGGTCCCGCGCTGAAAATGAAGTCACTGTAAGTAGTTGAAATTATGGAGCGGCCTATCGGAATCGAACCGACACCTGAACCTTGGCAAGGTTCCGTACTACCACTATACTAAGGCCGCTCAACGACAGTTCTTTTTATAACACGCCCGCACAGGGAGCTACAAGCCTTCCGTGGCGGGTCTTTCCCCGCCATGCGGACATTGCTCCGCCAGCGTCAGGACACCATGGTGACGCGAGCGGATTTGACCACCGGCGAGCGCTTCTGCCGGTCGGCAAACCGATCCGCCTTTTCTTTGTCGGTATACACGCGGCCGAACTTCTCGCCATCCGCATAATACACGGTCACGAGAAAGTGGTGATGCTTTCGGCGCTTGTCTTTGTTGAAGTTCGTCTTCTCTTTCTTTGACGATTTTTTCGTCGCAGTGTTGGTCACGGAGGCCATCCCTATCAGAGTTGGTGGTTTACTGACAACACTATCTCAGGGAAGCGCCACTCGCGCAAGTATTCCTATCGATACTAACGCTATATCCATTACGCGGGATTTCGATACTTTCGTACTCCTGTCCGCCCTTCCGACGCTCGATTGATTCCGTCCCCGCAGCCCCGCCTGTCAAGCCGGTCCTTTTTCGCACACGCCACAATACCCGTGCGCGCCAATTTGGACCACCTGAAAATCTTCGTTTTTTCATTAAAATTCAGCCAAATTCGCTATTTCAGCCGCTTTTCGCCGCGCTCCCGGGAAACATCGCCCAAAAGAAATTGCGTTCCATGAAACTTTTCCCGTCAATTTTCGTCTTAACTGGTGAGGCTAACGATAGACTGAATGCGGCGGAGATTGAACATGATGCTTACTATTACAAAACAACCGCCCCTCGTGGAAGACCTGCGAAACCATTCGCAGGAGCAGATTGCTGAACTGCGCATGCTGCTTCATTCCGGTGCCCCATCGCGGCCAGATCCGCGCCGGCCCGGCTTCTTTGAAGTCGAAGGGCGTTCCAGCGTTTATTACGTTTTCAAATATCCTTCGGGAACGAAGGTCATGCTTCTGGGGGTGTGGGAACGCGACAACGATCCTGTTGCGGAGCTCGTCGCTTACACATGCCCGGCAGCATAATTTTGAGCTTCTCCTGAGAGCGCAATAGCCAAGCGCAGTAACCGAGTGCAACAAACTACGAAGCGCCCCAAGCATGATCGGGGCGCTTTCTAGTCTTCCTCCAGCTCCAGCGCCGCCGAGTTCACGCAATACCGCATCCCCGTCGGCTGCGGGCCATCGTCGAACACATGCCCCAGGTGCGCGTCGCACCGGCTGCACTTCACTTCCGTCCGCGACATCCCATGGCTGCCGTCCGTCTCAGTCTCGACTGCCTCTTCGCTTGTTGGCGCATAAAAGCTCGGCCACCCGGAGCCCGAGTGGTATTTGGTATCAGAACGAAACAGCGGCTGCCCGCAGCATACGCACTTGTACACCCCAGGCGTTTCCGTGTCCTCGTACTCGCCAGTAAACGGCGGCTCCGTCCCCTTTTGCCGCGTCACATAGTATTGATTCGACGTGAGTTGCTTCTTCCAATCCGCTTCATCCTTGCGAATCTTCTCATCCATAGCGCTTCCCTGCTCCTTTTCGTATTTGGCCCCTGCCTTGCATAACCTGTAATATCAGATTCGCCGCAGCGGGTTGACGATTCACGCCACCCCGCCCACTCTCCCGATACACTAGGATTCTAGCTTGAAAACCGCCATGCCAGAAAAGCTCGAAAAGAGAGTCTCGGACAACCGCGTCAGCCGCAGAGCGAAGATCGCCCGGCCCGTCCGCGTCCGCCCTTCCGAACCCCGCGATGACCATTTCGAGGATCTCCCCATCAGCGTGAACGCCTCCAAGGAAGGCATCTACTTCACCACGCGCCTCCACTCCTATTATCCCGGCATGCGCGTCTTCGTCACGTTTCCGTACTCCTCGCCCCACGATCCCATGAACTGCGAATATGTCGCCCAAGTCGTCCGCGTCGAAAAGCTGGAAAACGGCAAAACCGGGGTCGCGGTCCATCTCAAGATGAGCATGAACTTCAATTCCCCCGACCCAAAAAGCACCGGCGGCCGCAGCTAATTTTTTCCGCACTTCCTCAGTGCCCCATCGCGCCCCGCCCTGCACGCTCCGCGCACACCGCGACTCGCTGCTCTCCCCGAAAAACGCGGGTTGACACCGAACGCGATTTTCTTTATTTTCATACTATGAACTCTCGGGCGCATCGCCACCATCCTCATCACGGCCACACGCCGCGCCCGATGAGGTGTGCATAGAGTTTCGCAACACAAAGCACTCATCGGCCCGCTGGCGCAAAAAGCCCCAGCGGGCTTTTTGTTTCTGACCCGATTTTTCGCCGTCGCTTTTTGGCGCATTCGAACATCGAGGAGACACGCAACATGACCGGCACGAGATTGAACATCGACTTCGACAAAGCGGGCGGCCTCGTCCCCGCCATCATTCAGGACCATCGCTCTGGCGACGTCCTCATGCTCGGTTTCATGAACGCCGCCTCGCTCGCCGAAACGCAGCGCTCCGGCGAAGTCGTCTTTTTCAGCCGCTCGCGCAACAAGCTCTGGAAAAAAGGCGAGTCCAGCGGCCACGTCCTTAGACTCCGCGAAATTCGCGTCGATTGCGACGCCGATGCCCTGCTCGTCCGTGTCGAACCCGTCGGCCCCGGCGTCTGCCACGAAGGCTACCGCAGTTGTTTCTTCCGCAAACTCGAAGCCGATGGCTCCGCCAAAATCACAGAAGAGCGCACGTTCGCGCCCGAAACGGTCTACGCCCCGGAAAAGCAGGAGAAAAAAGCATGACGCCCACGATGCTCAAGCTCGGCATCCCTAAAGGCAGCCTCCAGGACGCCACGCTCGATCTCTTCGCCCGTGCCGGCTGGAAAATCACGCTCAGCTCGCGCAGCTACGTCCCCACCATCGACGATCCCGAAATTGAATGCCTCATGGTTCGCGCGCAGGAAATGGCTCGCTACGTCGAGACCGGCGCGCTCGACGCCGGCATCACAGGCCACGACTGGGTCGTCGAAACCGGCGCCGCCGTCGACGAACTTTCCGAACTCATCTACGCCAAACAGCGCCTCGCCCGCGTTCGCTGGGTACTCGCCGTTCCCGAAGATTCTCCCATGCGCGAAGTCCGCGACCTTGAAGGCAAAACCATCGCGACCGAAGTCGTCCAAATCACCGAAAAATATCTCGCGCGCCACGGCGTCAAAGCCCGCGTCGAATTTTCCTGGGGTGCTACGGAAGTCAAAGTCCCCCAACTCGCCGACGCCATCGTCGAAGTCACCGAGACCGGCTCTTCCCTGCGAGCCAATCGCCTTCGCATCGTCGACACCGTTCTCGAATCCGCTACCGTCTTCATCATGAACCGCGCCGCCGCCGCTGATCCCGCCAAGCGCGAAAAAGCCGAAAACCTCATCCTCATGCTGCAAGGCGCCATCGCCGCCGCCAGCAAAGTCGGCCTCCTCCTCAACGTTCACCGCGACGATCTCGCCGCCGTTCTCAGCGTTCTTCCCGCTCTCAAAAAGCCCACCATCTCCACGCTCAGCGATCCCGATTGGGTCGCCGTCAATACCATCATCGAAGAAGCGGTCGTCCGCCAAATCTTGCCCAAGCTAAAAGCCGCCAAAGCTCAGGGCATCGTCGAATATCCTTTGAACAAAATAGTGCTCTGATGCGCATCCTCGGACTCACTCCCGCCGTCGAAAAGAATCTCCTTCGCACGCGCCTCGAACGCGACCGCGAAGCCGAAGCCATCGCCGCCAAAATCGTCGCCGACGTTCGCAAACGCGGTGATGTCGCCCTCTTCGACTATGCCAAAAAGTTCGACGGCGTTGATCTTCGCCGCAACGGTGTTTGGATTTCGCAACGCGAAATCTCCGCCGCTCGTAAACGTGTTAGCCCAACTTTTCTCCGCGCCATCCAACACGCCGCCCGCAACATCCGCCGCGTCGCCGAAAAACAACTCCCTCGTCCGTGGTCTCTCGAAGTAGAACCCGGCGTCACCGTCTCCCAACTCGTTCGCCCCATCGACTCCATCGGCTGCTACATCCCCGGCGGCCGCTTCGCCCTCGTCTCGACGATGCTGATGACTGTCGTACCCGCCCAAGTCGCTGGCGTGAAAAACATCACCGTAGTCTGCCCGCGGCCAAACGACGCTCTCCTCGCCGTCGCAAATTTTCTCGGAATCACGCAAATCGCCCGCATCGGTGGCGCGCAAGCTATCGCCGCTCTCGCCTATGGAACGAAAAACATTCCTCGCGTTGAAAAAATCTTTGGCCCCGGCAATCGCTTCGTCACCGCCGCCAAACAACTCGTCTCGGCCGATTGCGCCATCGATCTTCCCGCTGGCCCAACCGAATCCATCGTCCTCTCCGCAAAAGGCAATCCCAAATGGATTGCCGCCGACTTGCTCGCCCAAGCCGAACACGCTCCGGACGCGGGCAGTTTTCTCGTAACGTCGTCTCTGAAGCTGGCGCACGCCGTTCAAGACGAAGTCCAATCGCAACTAGCGAATCTTCCGCTCCAAAATCCCGCTCACCAATCCATGCGCAAAACCGGCGCAATCCTCTTGGCACCTTCTTTGCCCGCCGCGTGCGCGTTCGTCAATCGCTTCGCGCCCGAGCATCTCAGCCTTCCGGAAAACCCCGGCGCGCTCCTCAAAAAAATCACCGCTTCAGGCACCATCTTCCTCGGCCCCTGGGGCGCCCAACCCCTCGGTGACTACATCTCCGGCAGCAATCACGTTCTTCCCACCGGCGGCTGGGCGCGCAAACGCGGCGGCCTTTCCGCCGCCGACTTCGTCAAATGCATCAGCGTCCAAACCATCTCGAAGAAAGGTTTCCTCCGCCTAGCCGCTTCCGCCGAATCTCTGGCAAAATCCGAAGGCTTGCTCGCACATCGCAATGCCGTGAGCATTCGCAAACCCGCCCTTGTAGGGGCGCAGCATGCTACGCCATTACCTGTCGAACCCTTCACGTCGAAGGGGTCAACACGCAAAGGCCGCCAATGAAACCCCAACTCCCAACCCGCCAAGCCATCCTCGACCGCCGCACCTACGAACCTCCCGGCGAGGGCCGCGCCGATAAACTCCGTCTGGACTTCAACGAAAACACCGCGGGCTGTTCGCAGAAAGTCCAGCGCGCCCTCGCAAAACTCACGCCGAAGCTTCTCTCCATGTATCCCGAGTACGACCGCGGCACGCGCCGCCTGGCGCGCCATTTCCGCGTCGTGCCCGAAGAACTTCTTCTCACCAACGGCGGCGACGATGCACTCCGCCTTTTCTTCGATGCCTTCGTCGACGCCGGAACGACCGCCGTCATCTGCGAACCCACTTTTCCGATGTATCGCTACTGGGGTGAAGTTGCGGGAGCGAAACTCGAAGTCCAGCGCTATAGCGACAAGATGGAATTTCCGCTCGACGGCGTCTTGAACGCGCTCACCTCCAAACCTCGCGTCCTCTTCGTCTGCAATCCCAACAATCCCACCGGCACTCTGCTCTCAAAAGAAACCATCGAAAAAATTCTCCACGCCGCTACGCACACCGCCGTCGTCCTCGACGAAGCCTACGCGGAATTTTCCGGCTTCACCGTCATCCCTTGGATCAACCAGTACCCGCAGCTCTTCGTCGCCCGCACTTTCTCCAAAGCCGCCGGACTCGCCGGCCTTCGACTCGGCGCGGTCATCGCCAACGCGGAATCTCTCGCCATCCTGCGCCGCGCCACCGCCCCTTTTCCCGTCAACGTCGCCGCCCTTGCCGCCGCCGAAGCCGCCGTCGCCGATCCCAAAACGATGAAGCTCTACATCACAAATATTCTCCGCACGCGCGCCTGGTTCGACAAAGAGTTGCAAACGCTCGGCGCAAAAACCTATCCAAGCGCCGGAAATTTCCTTCTCGCCGATTTCGGCCCTCGCGGCTCCGAAATGTGCGCGCAACTGAAAACCAAAGGCGTCCTCCTCCGCGATCGCGCCAAAGACATCCGCCCCGGTTTCGTCCGCGTCAGCATTGGCACGCAAAAAGAAATGGAGCGCTTGCTGAAACTCATCAAGCGTTACCGCTGAGGACCACATTTATGCCGCGCACAGCCACCATTCATCGCAAAACCAACGAAACCGACATCCGCCTCAAACTGAATCTCGATGGCCGCGGAAAATCCTGCGTCTCCACCGGCATCCGTTTCTTCGACCACATGCTCGATCTCGTTGCACGCCACGGTGCTTTCGATTTGGAAATTGTCGCGAAAGGCGATCTCGACGTCGACCAGCACCACACCGTCGAAGACGTCGGCATCGCGCTCGGCGAAGCCGTACTCAAATCCCTCGGCTCCAAACGCGGCATTCTTCGCGCCGGATATTTCCTCATGCCCATGGACGAGACGCTCGCCGCTGCCGCCGTCGATCTCAGCGGCCGCCCCTACTGCGTCGTCCACGCAAAAATCTCCGCCAAGCGCGTCGGCGATTTCCAAACCGAACTCACCGAAGATTTTTTCCAGGGCTTCGCGCAGGCCGCCCGCGCCAATGTCCATCTCCGCGTGCTCTACGGCCGCTCCTCTCACCACCAAATTGAAGCCCTCTTCAAAGCCTTCGCACGCGCGCTCCGCTTCGCCGTCTCCCGCGACAAGCGCCTCCGCGCCATTCTCCCCAGCACGAAAGGCCTCTTATGAAGATTGCGCTCCTGGATTATGGCGCAGGCAACGTCACCAGCGTCGAGCGCGCCCTCCGCCGCCTCGGCGCCGAAGCGCAGCGTTCCAACTCTCCGGAACAAATCGCCAGCGCCGATGCCATCATCCTCCCCGGCGTAGGCCACTACGCCGCCCTAATCCGCGCTCTCGACCAGCAAAACCTCCGCGCCCCTCTCCTCGACGCCATTCGCCGCGGCATTCCTTTCCTCGGCATCTGCCTCGGCCTTCAGGCTCTCTACGATTCCAGCGAAGAAGCTCCCGAACTCGCCGGTCTAAAACTCCTCTCCGGTTCCGTTCGTTCCCTTCCCGCAACCGTCAAACTCCCGCACATGGGCTGGAACCAACTCAAACCCACGCGCCCGTCTCGTCTTCTCGAAAATATTCCCCCCGAAGCCTTCTTCTATTTCGCCCACTCCTTCGCCGCAACCGAATCCAACGGCGAAGCCGTCGCTCTCTGCACGCACGGCGCTGAATTCGCGGCCGTCATCGAAAATAAAAATATCTTCGCCGTGCAATTCCACCCCGAAAAAAGCGCCGAGGCAGGAGCGCAACTCCTTAGAAACTTCCTGGCAGGCTGCTCGTGATGCAAGCGGTAACTACATCGCGACTCAGTTTTTCTTCTCTGCGTCCTCTGCGTCTCTGCGTTTCGATTTCTTCCCTCTTTTCGGCCCTCCGCGCTCTCGCTGAGGCCAATCGATGAGCCTCGCCCACCGCATCATCCCCTGCCTGGACACCGACGGCGCTCGTGTCGTCAAAGGCGTCAATTTCGTCGGGCTCCGCGACGCCGGCGATCCCGTCGCCCTCGCCGCGCGCTACAACGCCGAAGGCGCCGACGAATTAGTCGTCCTAGATATCGCCGCTTCCCGCGATCGCCGTCCGACCTTCCTCGAAACCATTCGTCGCGTCGCCGCCGAACTAGCTATTCCTCTCACCGGGGGCGGCGGCATCCGCACGCTCGAAGACGCTCGCGCCGTAATCCGCGCTGGAGCCGATAAAGTCACCGTCAACACCGCCGCGGTCGAGCGCCCCGAACTCATCTCCGAACTTTCTCGCGAATTCGGCGCGCAAGCCGTCGTTCTTGCAATCGACGCGAAACACATCGGCGTCCCATCTCCGAAAAATAACCCTGCGGAGAAACCTCCCAGGAGAACAACCCTTTCCGCGGTTCGCTGGGACGTAATGGTTCGCGGCGGCCGCGAATCCGCCGACCTCGACGCGGTCTTGTGGGCCATGATGGGCGTTGCCTCTGGCGCCGGTGAAATCCTCCTCACCTCCGTTGACCGCGACGGCACCCAACTCGGCTTCGACGTTCCTCTCACCGCCGCGATCTCGCGCGCCGTCTCCGTTCCCGTCATCGCTTCCGGCGGCGCAAAACTCCCCGAACATTTCGCCCAAATTTTCTCCAATGGCCGCGCCGATGCCGCTCTAGCCGCCTCCATCTTTCACGACAACGTCCAATCCATCCGCGCCCTCAAACAATTCCTCGCCGCCCGCAACATCGAGGTCCGCCTCCCATGCTGATTCCCTGTCCTCGCACCGATCTCCACGCGCTGAAAACGACAAAGCCACGAGCAACCACCTCTCTGCGAATCTCTGCTAACTCTGCGTCTCTGCGTTATCTTTTCTCTTCTTTTCCCCGCCACTACAAGTGCAACGCTGCCCGCGAGGCTCTGTGCCCATGCTGATCCCCTGCATAGATCTCCAATCCAACCAAGCCGTCCAGCTCGTCCACGGCCGCAAACGCGAGCTCGCCGTCGCCGACGTTTTCAGCCTCCTCGAAAAATTCAAATCCCACGAATGGCTGCACATCATCGACCTCGACGCCGCCATCGGCGCCGGAAACAACAACGCGCTAGCCCGCGAACTCTGCCTCGAAGCCCGCAAGCGCTATAAATTCAAAGTCCGCGTCGGCGGCGGCATTCGCACGATTGCTCGCGCTAAGGAAATCGCCGGTTGGGGCGCCGACCAAATCATCATCGGCAGCTCCGCCTTCCACGAAGGCAACCTCAATACCCGTTTCCTGAACTCTCTCAACAAAAAACTCCCGCGCAAAACAATCGTAATCGCCCTGGACACCGCCAAAGGCCACGTCACCATCCACGGCTGGCGCCGCAAACTCGCCCTCCGCCCGGAAAATGTGATGCCGCAACTCGAAAATTTCTGCAGCGCCTTCCTCTGCACCGACGTAGACCGCGAAGGCACCATGTCCGGCGCCAATCTCGCCTGGTTCCGCAAACTCCGCGCCGCCACAAATCACCCCATCATCGCCGCCGGCGGCATCAAGACGCTCCGCGAAATCTCCGCCCTCCAAAAACTAGGAATGGACGCCGCCGTAGGCATGTCCCTCTACAAAAACCGCCTCCGCTAATTTTTTATTCTTCTCATTTTTTCTCGTCCTTTTTCTTCTCTTTCCCCACAACTGGCGCCGCTTCTCGATCTCTCCGTGCCCTCTGCGCCTCCTCTGTGCCCTCTGCGTTAATCTTTTTCCCAGCTTTTACAATCCCCACTTACGATACGATACGCAACCATGCGACAAGCCCTCTTACTATCCTTAACCCTGCTCCTCTTCGGCGGCGCGACCCGAGCGCAAGAAAGCTCCGCCAGCGATTCCCTGCTGTTCACCCTGAAGCCCCTGGGCCACAACGTCTACGCCGCCATCGACAAACCCAAAAGCCCTGCCGGCTCGAACGCCGGCTTCGTGATCGGCGATGACGGCGTCGTGGTCATCGATACCTTCGAAGACGCCAAAGCCGCCGAGCAGCTTCTCGCCGAAATCCGGAAGCTCACGAAGCTCCCCGTGAAGTTCGTGATCAACACCCACTACCATCTCGACCACGTCACCGGTAACGGCGTTTTCGCGCAGGCAGGCGCGGTCATCATCGCGCAGAAAAATGTCCGCACCTGGATTCACACCCAAAACCTGAAATTCTTCGGCGCAAGCATCAAGCCCGAACAAAAAGCCTGGATCGCCGGCCTCGTCGCGCCCAACCTCGTCTACGAATCCTCCATCGACATATTTTTGGGATCGCGAAAAATTTCCGTGCGCTATTTTCCGGGACACACCGGCGGCGATTCCGTCGTCAGCGTTCCCGATGCCGATGTGGTTTTCTGCGGCGATCTTTTCTGGAACAAAACCTTGCCGAATCTCATCGACGCTTCCACGGATAAGTGGATTGAATCGGATGCCAAGCTGGCGGGGGAATCCCCCACGGCCACGTTCGTGCCCGGCCACGGAGACATCGGAAATGCCGCGGAAGTGCGGGCGTTGGGCGGCTACCTGACGGAGTTACGGGCCATGCTAGCGCAACCCGTCAAGGAAGGCCTGACCGGTGACGCGGTCGTGAACGCCGTGCTTCCTGGCCTCAAGGAAAAATACGGCAGTTGGAACTTCTTCGATCATTTTGCCAAGCGCAATATTTTGGATACGGCGAATGAATTGCGCGGCGAGAAAAAAGTGCCGCAACCTGGGGTGCCCTAGCCGAAGATCTTTTTTAGCTGAATGCTCTGCTCAGCTTCTCACTTCTCCCTTACACTTTTCCTTCTTCTTCACTTCTATCGTAAGTACGCGTCAGTGATGTATTGCTGGACCATGCGCTGCGTATTGAAAAAAGAGCCGTTGATGGCGATGGCGTGCTGCATGATCTGAACGTACAGCCGCGGTTCCTTGTAAAACATGGGAAGAATGATGTTTTCCAATTTCCAATAAAGTGCTTCGGCCTCTTTGGTATTGTCCGTAGCGACCACGGCTTCATCCATGGAGCGCCGCGGCTCGCCAATCGACCATCCCGTGACGCCTTCGATGTGGCCTTCCGCCCACCAGCCGTCGAGAATGCTCAGACTGGGAACGCCATTGAGGGCCGCTTTCATGCCGCTGGTGCCGGAGGCTTCGAGGGGGAATTGCGGCGTGTTGAGCCAAAGATCGACGCCGGAAGTTATTTTGCCGCCGAGATCGAGGTTGTACTCATCCAGGAAAACAACGGGCACGGCTTTGCGCAGGGCTTTTTTCGCGTGGAAAATGTGGCGGATGATATCTTTCCCGCCGCCGTCGTTCGGATGCGCTTTTCCCGCGTAAATGATCTGAAAGTGGCCGGCGTTTTTCGCAATCTGGCGTAAACGGTCCAAATCGGAAAGAATCAGGTCCGCGCGTTTGTAGCCGGTGGCGCGCCGCGCGAAACCGATGGTGAAGACTTCTTCGTCCAGGCTGAGGCCGGTTTTCTCGCGCACGGTTTCGAGCAGCGCATGCTTGGCAATAAGATGCGCGGACCAGACGTCTTCGGGAAGAAGCCCGAGCGCGCTCCGAAGGCTGTAGTTGTCTTCGCGCCATTGCGCGATTTGGCGGTCGAAAAGCTGCTGAAAAGGCGGCGAAGTCCAGGTTCCCGCGTGGACTCCGTTGGTAATGGCCTCGATGGGAACCTCGGGAAACATCTGTCGCGAAGTGACGCCGTGCTGTTTGGCTACCCCGTTGACGTAGGTGCTGAGGCTCAGCGCGAGGTAGGTCATATTCAAATGCGCGCCGCTCGCCGCCGCTTCCTGCAGGTTCGGATAATTCTGCGCGGTTTGCAGCGAGCGTTTCACGAGCTCGGCGACGGAAGCGTCCTTCAAATCAAAGAATTTGCTCTGCTGCGGAAAAACGCGAGTCAGAAATTCAATGGGAAAGCGGTCGTGGCCGGCGGGCACCGGCGTGTGCGTGGTGAACATACATTTGGCGCGGACTTTTTCGATGTCTTCGCCACTGATGGCCGTGCGCCCCGCTTTGATCGCTTCTTCACCCAGCAATTCCAGGGAAAGCAGCGCGGCATGGCCCTCGTTCATGTGATAGCGCGTGAGATCCTCGTATCCCAGCGCGTTCAGCATGCGCACCCCGCCGATTCCCAGCAAGACTTCCTGGCACAGCCGGTAATAAGAATCGCCGCCATAAAGTCCGCCGGTCAGGTTGCGATCCCATTCCGCATTGGATGGAAGGTCGGCATCGAGAAAATAGACCGGCACTACAAAGCCGCGCACACCTTTGACGTCGTAGCGCCAGGCGCGAAGCTCGACGCGGCGATTTTCCAGAGGCAGGGTTACGCGCGCACTTTCCTCCTTCAGAAAATCCTCGACGTTCCATACCACCGGCTCCTCGGTTTGGGAGCCGTCTTCGGCGAGATGCTGCGAGAAGTACCCCCGGCGGTAGAGGAGGGAGACGGCCACCATGGGGAGGCGGAGGTCGGCGGCGGCGCGGATGGTGTCTCCGGCGAGGACGCCGAGGCCGCCGCTGTAGCTGGGCATGGCGTTCTCGAGGGCGATTTCCATCGAAAAGTAAGCGACGAAGCGCTTAACCGAATTGGCGTGCGTGGACATCTCTTTCGTATCTCCGCTGAGCGTTCTACCGTTAGCCAGACAGGGAAAATGCGCAACGATTGACCTTTAATTGTCGAGGAAACGCTTGGCTCAATCAAGAGACTAGAGACGGATTGTTGCCAAGTGCAGGTCGCTAGGGTCGCGGCAGGTGTGGAATCGACGGGACAGAGACAGGTTAGAAAATCTGTCCCACTTCACTCTTTGCCAAGCTAGCGGTCTTTCGCGGGGGCGACGTGCGACTGGGGCGTTGAACGCGTGAGCAGCTCGACGTACTCCTTATAGAATTTTTGCTTGTCGAGGTCCTGCTGGACTTCGACGAGGGATTCGCCCATGTCGGGATGCTGTGCGGGTGCCCAGGCCAGCGTATCGCCATAAGAAGCGCCGTGATCGATTTCGACGTCAATATAGAGCTTTTGCCATTTGGTGATGAGGCTGGGATCGAGCCAGGAGACGGCGGCCAGTTCGTCCCAAAGGATGTTGGGTTGGGCGTATTTCGCAACGTACTGCGCGGCGGGATTTGGACTTTTGGCGATTTGGTCGATGAGGCTTTTTTCCATGCGCGTCTTGACGGAAATGTCCACGGTGGTGAGGACAAATCGGGGCCAGTGGGCGTGCAGGACGGCATGAGAGGCTTCCGGGTCCATCCAGAAATTGAATTCGCGGCGCGGGCTGAGAGTGAATTCGGGGTCATCGCTGACGGGATTCATGCTGCCGCCCATGACGATGAGTTCCTTGGTGAGCTGCGGAAAATGAGGATCCAAAGCGATGGCCAGGGCGAGATCCGTCATGGGACCGGCAGCGTAGATGGTGACTTCATGCGGGTATTGATGAACCATCCGGACCATGAAGTGGGCGGCGTCCTCGGTGGAGGGCTTGGTAGTGGGAGAGCCCTCGGGCATAGGGGGAATTTCATAGGGGCCGTGAACGGCGTGGCCGTGCGCAAAATTCCAGGCGCCCTGATAAATGATTTTGCCGTAGAGCGTTTCCCACTTGGCGATGTACTCCTTGGAGCTGACGAGAGGAAAGACGGCGCCGGGGACGACAGGGATGTCGGTGCGGCCAATGATTTCGAGGAGGCGGAGCGTGTGCAGGACTTCTTCGTCGCGCCAGGCGTCGCCGGTGAGAACGGTGATGCCGAGGACCTCGGTTTCGGGAGAATTGACGAGTGCGAGAATGGCTTGCATGTCCGTGCCGCCGGGGCCGGCCGCGTCCTGATCGATGATGACTTTGCGTTTGGCTTGCGCGTGGAGGGGCAAAATGAGGAGAAGGGAAAGAAGGAAGAGCAACGCGGCAGCGCGGCTCGAAGGAAAAAGCAGATTCCTCGCTACGCTCGGAATGACCACGTTATTGGATTCGCTCCGAAGGACGGTGTTGTCCACTTCGCTCGGAATGACGATGTTTCGCGCTTCAGTTTGGTCGGCAGCGCGTGCCGGTTCGCTGAGATGATTTGGCTGAATTCTAGTTAACAATTTGCCCCCCTCCCCCCCGGTTTTTTTGTAAGTGTTCATTCTAAAGGATTTTAAGTCCTGTGTTTTGGAAGTGCGGATTCTAAACGAGTTACGGGCAGATTTTTTGGAAGTGCGGATTCTAAAGGGCTTAGAGGTTGATGAGAGGCAAGCGGAGGGCGGAAGGAGAAGGAGACGTGGCGTGCGGAGAGGGCAGGATTGGCAGACCAGAGGGCGCAGGGATTGCGCAATGAGCCAAGAAATGGGGCAGGCAGAGACTGGGCGGCAGAGATTCCGAGCTTGACTTCGACGGTCACAAGAAACGATAGCACAGTATTTACCGGATGTCTATATAAAAGATAATGTCATTCGAATGAACTGTGGAAAACTTATGGAGGCTGCCGAACGACAAAAACGCTTCCGTAGGTCCATCCTGCAAGACAGGCGATGTATACTATACATCATGAGGCGGACACAACTTTACTTAAACGAGGATATCTGGAAGGCGCTACACATTCGTTCCCGGCAACGGAAAACCACCGTTTCGGAGCTGGTGCGTGAAGCGGTCCGCGAGAAATACGGAAGGTCGGCGGGGGATCGCAAAAGGGCGATGCAAGCGCTGGTGGGGATGTGGAAAGATCGAGAGGATCTGCGAGATTCGGAGCGGTACGTGCGGCGGCTGCGCAGGGGCAAACGGCTTCGGAGAATAAAGCCTTGAAGGCTGTTTTGATTGACTCGGACGTTTTGATTGAGGTTACGAGGGCACGGGATAATGCGATCCTCAAGCGCTGGGACGAGCTGAGCCAGAGCGAAACGGCGCCTTTATGTTCTCCGGTGACAGTGGCGGAGCTATGGCATGGGGCGCGGCCGCATGAACAGAAGACGCTGCGAGATTTGTTTGCGGCAATTACGTGTGTCGCCATCGATCTGGAAATTGGCGAGCGGGCGGGAGATTACCTCAGGCAATACGCGAAGAGCCATCACGTGGAGTTGGGAGACGCGCTGATTGCAGCGACGGTCTTTATCCATAAGGCGCAACTCTGGACGCGCAACCGGCGGCACTATCCAATGAAAGAAATCGTCTTCTACTAATCGAATGCAGATTTGATTCAAGAGAATTGAGTACAGAATCTTCGCGCAGAAAAGGCGAGGCCTCGCAAAGACTACTTGCGGGAATCCGAAGAGAGATCTTCCACTTCGACTTGTACTTCCACAAGGCTACCGTCCTTCAATCCTAGCGCTGTCCGGAAGTGAATCTGTCCCATGAGCTCGAGATAGGCTTTGCCGTGAAATTGTCCGGCGCCGATTTCGTGGGAATCGGGGCGGATGATGATGGCTTTGTAGCCGGAAACCAAGCAGCGCTTGAGTTTGATGGTCTCGCCGAGGCTGGATTGCCTGTTGAAGGGATATTCATGTGGCAGGATTAAAGCGTCGGCAGGGACGATGTACTCTTCGGGAAGAGAGACATTCAGGGTGCCTGGGACGAGACCCGGAAGCCCGATGCGAGACTCAATTAGGGAGATGACGGGGTTGAGGTTGGCGGTGGCCATGCCGAAACCGGTGGTGACGGTGCCGAGGAAGAGTTTCATGGTGGCGCGGAAGAAGGTAGCACGACGGAAGGAGGTAAAGGAGGTTGAGGAAGTTGATGAGGTAAAGGAGAAGAACAGGAGCGGAACTGATAATGGAGTTGGACTAGGTGAGTTTCGGAAAAGAAAGAGGGAGTCAGAAGCAAGAGGATTCAAATGAAAAAGGGAGGGGCAAGCCCCTCCCCTACAGCGCTAGAAGGCGTCCTGTACGGCGCTAGAAAGTGAGCTTTAAGCCTAGCTGGACTAGGCGCGGGTTGTTTACGGTGGAGTTGACCGAGCCGAAGCCCAGGGCATTGATGTCATTGACCGGCATGCCGAACTGTGCGTGGTTGAAGAGGTTGAAGAATTCCGCCCGGAAATTCAGGCCCATGTTTTCCCAGGGCAGCGCGAATTGTTTGATCACGGAGAAATCGGTATTTACGAAGTCGGGTCCTATGACGGGGACACGAGACGCGTTTCCGAGCTCTCCCGAGGGCGCCGGGGTAAAGCAGGAGGTGTTAATCCATAGGAGTTGGCTGTGGTTGGCGGCGGAGGGGTTGCAACCGGCAATCTGGTCCGGACGGTTGTAGTTGTTCCCATTGCCGCCGTTGTTAAAAGACACGCCGGAAGAATTGGCGCTGTCAATGAGCGGGACGGGGAAGCCGGAGGTGATCTTTTCAATGAGCGTCAATTGCCAGCCGCCGATCAGGGTGTTAGTCGGCTTGTTCCAGTCACTGCCGAAGCGCTTGCCCCTGCCGAAGGGCAAATCGTAGATGACACTGGCGGTGAAATTATTGTCAAGGTTGATCTGAGAAAGCCCCCAATCGAGCGACTGCCAATTGGGGAGCGGGAAGTAGGGTGCACTGAGCAAAGAGCCAAGACCATCGCTCAGGCCATTGTCATAGGTGTGCGAGTAGGTATAGGAGACGAGGGCGTAAAGGCCGTATTTAGGGGTTTTGGTCTCGGCTTTGACTTGCAAAGAGTTGTAGGTGGTTTTGCCGAGGTCGCCAAACTCCAAGATGGCATTACCGTTGGGCGGATTGTATGGGGAAATATAGGGAGCGCCGCCAGGGGCGCAACCGAGAGTGTAGCCGCTAATCATGCCACAACCGGAAGGGCCGCTGGTGTTGAGGTCATTGCCAGCAACCAGGATGTGTCTGCCGCGAGAACCGGCATAGCCGGCGGTGAGGACAATGTTTCCAGGTATCTGACGCTCAATGTTCACGTTGTATTGCTGAACGAAACCAAGTTTGAAATCAGTAGGTTGATAAAAAAGTGTTCCTGTAAAGGTGGCCAGGCTGGGCGGGATGTTATAAATCGGAAATCCTTGGGAGGTGGTGACGCCCGTAACGGCAGGGCCATTGGCCAAGGAAGCGCAGTAGGAAGTCGCGGTGGGGCAACCGACTATTTGCGGGCCGAAAGTAATTCCGGAATTTTCGGCGAGACCGAAATTATCGCCTTCGGCAAAGAACGGAGGATTCTGCCAAAGGCCTTGGGCACCCTGGCTCCAGGCGGAATCGTGATAGATGGAATAACCGCCGCGGACGACAGTCTTGTCGCTGCCAAGGAGTTTGTAGGCGAACCCGATGCGCGGCTCAAAGGCCGTCCAATTCCTGTTTACGCCGGCCGACCCGCCCACGCCGCCTTGGTTAGCGATAAGGAGCTGGCCGGTGGCAGCGTTCGCGCCCGTGGCGATTGTCGGCGGGATATAATCCGCCATACGTCCATCCACCTCGCTGATGGGAGTAGTGAGATCCCAAGCGACGCCTAGATTGAGCGTTAGGTCTCTCTTAATTCTCCAGTCGTCTTGGACGTATGGGCGGTAGATTTTCCAGCGACGGCCCGTGACTGGGCCGTTAAATGTTTGATCGTGTTCAGAGACACCGACTAGGCCGAGAACAAGATCCGCCTCCGGATTGCCGGGAATGCTAGAGGCGGCGTCGCTGTAGCCGGAGAAGGTACCGATGGCGCCGGGAATCCAGAAGCCATCCTGGAAGGCTTCGGTACCGACGTTCATCTGATTTGCGCGGACATCAATCCCGACTTTGAAATCGTGCTTGGCGCGAATCAAGTCGAGGGAATCGTCGAACGTAAAGATATTGGTTCCCCCTTGGAAGGGAGTGTAGCCGCGATCGCCGAGGGACCAGTAATTGCCCGTCATCAGGACTGACACCAAGCCACAGCTATAGGCGCCTGGCGTACACTTCTCGCTCCCGGGCGTGCCGGTGCAGCCTAGGTTGGCCCCGGGGATGCCGATGCCAGCGAGGTTAGCGGATGCGCAAGTACCGGTGCCTTGCGAAGTAATGTAGTCGAAGATGCGGTCGTAACCAAAGGTCGCCTGGTTCACCATGGAAGGCGAAAAGACGTGGGTCTCCCCAATGGCCACGTTGCGCGCGTGGTTGATGATGCCCTGATTGCTGCCAAAAGCGCTGGCCTCGGCGAAACCCCCGGCGAAACCCCCTGGAACGTAGGAGACAGCGTTGTCGTAGCTGAAACGACCGAAGAGAGTGTCGTTGGCCGTGAGGTTGTGGTCGACGCGGGCGTCAAACTTTGTTTCATAGAGGCTGCGGACTGGCTCGCTTACGAAATTGTATCCCGCGGCGGCATTGTTAGCGTTTGGCACAGGGTAGAGGTTAATCAGGGCCCCACCAAGGCTGTTGACCAACGCAGCAGGTATTTTGGCGCATGGGACTCCCGGGACCTGGCTGCCATTCGCGTTGACCGCCGTGGGCGGGCCACTGGCACTGCCGGCACACTGGAAATAGATGTTTGGAGAGGCGGCGGGGTCGGTGGAAGCACCCAGCATATTGGGATTGACGATTCCAGGTACGGAGACGACATTGCCGCCAGACATCGCCGTGCCGGTCACGGGTACGCCAAAAGGATTGTCGGTGAAATCGGCGTAGGGCTGCGTGGCGCTGGGCCGCATGGCCATGCTGGGGACCAAGCCGGTAAAGGTGATGCCGTGGAGCTGATCTTTTTGTTCGCCGTCGACGAAGAAGAAGGTTTTGTTTTTGCGAATCGGGCCGCCGATGGAACCGCCGAATTGATTCAGATTGAATTTCTCCGGGGTGGTGGCGAAGAAGCTTTTGGCGTCGAGAGAAGTGTTCCGCAGGAACTCAAAGAGCGAACCGTGGAAATTGTTGGAGCCGGATTTAGTCGTGACCAGGACGGTCGGTCCGGCGCGGGTGCCGTATTGGGCGGAGTAGTTGTAGGTCAAAACTTTGAATTCCTGAATGTCGTCGATGGAGGAAAACACGCCGATGCCGCCGGCGGTCAATTCGTTGTTGTCGACGCCATCAAGAAGCCAATCGGTGCTGTTGGGTCGCGAACCGCCGACGGACAGTGAAAAGGAGCCGCGAGCTGCAACTTCGCTGTCTGCGCCCTGGGTGAAAAAGCTGCCGGGATTGGTTTCTTGCGTGGTGCCGGGAGTGAGGCTGGCGAGCTGGACGAAATCGCGGCCGTTCAGAGGAAGTTGAGAAACTTCCTGGGCGGTGATGACTTGGCCGAGGGAGGGATTGGTGGTTTCGACGGCGACGGCGGAAGCGGAAACTTCGACTTGTGTGGAGACGGTGCTGGGAACGAGAGTGAAATCGAGCTCGCGGGCTTCGTCAACTTGAAGGCGGAGATCCTTGGTCTCGACGGTTTGAAAACCTTTGTACTCGACGCGGAGGGTGTAGATGGAAACGGGAAGCAGAGGGATGAGGTAGTGGCCGACGTCATCGGTTTTTGCGTCGCGGGCGACGCCGGTGCTCTGAGAAGTGGCGGTGACGGTGGCGCCGGAAATGGCGGAGCCGGATTTGTCCAGAACCGTGCCGGAGAAGCTGCCGTTGGCCTGACCGAAGAGGGCGGGAGAAACGCAAAGCGCAAACGAAACGAATGCGAGCAGAAAACAGATTCGAAGCTTCATGAACAACACCCCTTTCGAAGATCCATCGTAACCACGATTGCGATTTAGCAGCCCACTCTGAGGTTTGCGTCCACGAATGACGGCGATAAAAAAGGCTTCACCTGGTGTTGCTTTCGCTGAATGTGCGGGACTGAGCGCAAGAACGGAAAAGTAATCCGGTGCCGTGTCGTGGCATATTCAGCGGAAAGAGCCTCTGCACCTTACCGCGAATGTGAACAGACGTTAATACTTTTCAGGACTTTCCCCCAGTCGCACCAGTGAGCGTAGGCTAGCGTCCGGCTGAGAGAAGTGTCAAGACAAAAGTAGAGTTGGGAAATGAGGGAGGTGGAAAAAAGTTGCGGAGAGAATTGGTTCTGGAATGCATTCAAATATTTGATGAAGGAAACCTGGAGTGCGAGACGCGCGCGGCGCGTGAGAGAGCGCAAATGCGCGCGACTAATCCCAAGGCGTGGCGGCGGGGCCGCGACCGGTAACGAGATTATCGCCGGTAAAATTTGGTATGCCAAAGAAGGGATGGAGGCCAGCGCCGCTGCCCATGCCGACGTAAATCTTGAAGAGCACCAGGTCGTTCATCCAAAAAGAGACGCCGACGCCGTAGCTCTGGCGGAGATTGGAAAAATTGAGATCGCCGGTGTGAAGAGCGACTTTGCCGGCATCATAGAAGGCGTAGGCACCGAGATATTTCCAGAGGCGGTGGTTGTATTCGGCTTGCATGAGGATGGCGTCGGGAGCGCGAAATTGAAAATCCTTAAAGCCGCGGAGAGTGGGATCGTTGTTGGCGTCGGTGCCGCCAAGCGTGGGCTGCAAATAAAAGGGGACGAGATGGCCGGCGCTGGCGTCTGACGCAATGATCAAACTGTGCAGGGTGAAGAAAATATCTTTGTTGGGGATTCTGCGGCACTGCACATCGGTGGTGTGAAAGGGATAGAGGTTGTTATAGAGATTAAATTTGAGGCGGCGAAAGGAATATTGCCCGGTGTTGTGATCCTGGTAAAAGCCATAGCTGAGGAGGTAATCGATGTTGAAGGGCGGCTGAGCGGGATAGTGAGGATGCAGAGAGATTTCGTAATGGAAAAAATTTGGCTGCTCCGCGAGCCCGGGAGTGGTTGGATAAAGAGCAGTGATGGATTGCGCGAGGGCGGAATTGGGAGGGCCGGCGGAATTCCAGATGGATTCGAGGCGACCGCCGAGTTCGATCCAGGATGCGAGAGGATTGGAGGCATCGAGGCCGGCGAGGACATCGCGCTCGCTGAAGAAGGCTTGATTGGCGAGGTTCGCATCCGGGCCGATGCCGTAGAACGGCATTTGCGGGAGATTGCGTGCGCGCGCGTAGAGATGAAAGACGGCTTTGCTCTGTTCGCTGAGCGGACGCGGCCAGGGCGTGAAGGCATTGTGAGCGAGACGAAGTTGCACTTCGCCCATAGAGAACTGACGTATGGTGGCGAGGCCGGTGATCGAAATTCTTCGCATCCATGGGTCGCGGTCGAATTCATGCACGTATTGGCCGCCGCCGCCCGTGCCGCTGCCGGCCACGACGCTTTGGACGATGAAATGCGGCTGGTAGGTGAATAGCTTTTCGATATCGCCAATAATTGGACTGCTCTCTAGCGATTTGCCGGTGGAAGATGGAGAACCGGGAGGCTGAGGGCCGGGCGCTTGAGGAGCGCTTGGCGGCTGCGGCTGCGGGGCCTGTGGAGCGGCG
The DNA here is from genome assembly GCA_963715795.1 of uncultured Acidobacteriota bacterium. GTDB lineage: Bacteria > Acidobacteriota > Terriglobia > Acidiferrales > UBA7541 > Acidiferrum. The sequence goes on from OY970275.1 coordinate 2,164,775, forward strand.
GGAGGTTGCGGACCGCTGGCCGCTTTCTTGGATGGCGGGCAGGCTTTCTTCGCAGGTTTTGCGGCTGATGGTGTTGCAGGCGGCTGCTGCGCTGCGAAAACGGGAGCGATAAAAGCGGACATGAGTAGCGGAATACAGAGCAGCGTCGAGTTCATGGGGAAGTTTGTGCGGATTTGAGCTCGAGTCTGCATTGGCATGTCGCTCCATTTTTGGCGGCGTTCATGGCCGCTTGGGCGCCGGGGGCGCTGCGTCGCGGAGGAGCTGCATCACTTGCGCGATGTATTGCGCGGCGGCGCCTTCGGTGCGGATGAGATTTGGATCGATGCCGGTTCGTTTTGCAGCGGGCAATTGCTGCTCCAGGTAAGCGGCCATTCGAACGAGGCCGCGCTGATGCTCTGTGAGCGGCTTCAGGACGAGTTGCTCCGGGCTGACAGCGGGAATTGCGGCGTGAAAGGACACGCCGAATTGGATGTTGTCGGTGCGCGGCACTTCCAGGTTGAAGACGCCTTCGAAAGTGTTGGCGTTTTTGTCGCGCTGCGTGAGGAAGCTGGCTTGCCAGTTAGGGACGAAGACTTTGCGCGTGGTGGCGAGGAAAGAGGTGTGGTCGTAGAGAGTCGAGTCGATCGTGCCGGCTTGAATGTAGGGTGAGATGAGGAGAGCGGGGACGCGAACGCCCAGCCAAGTGAAATCGAAGGGCGGGTCGGGATTGCCGACGGCGCCAGCCCAATTTTTTCCATCGGGGTTGGGGACTCGCTGCGGCGGCGGAACATGGTCGAACAAGCCGCCGTGTTCGTCGTAAGTGATGACGAGCAAGGTTGAGTTGCGCACGGCGACGTTGCTCCAAATGGCGTTGAATACATTCTGGATGAGCCTTTCGCCTTCCTGCACGTCATGATCGGGATGCTGATCGCTGGCGGCATTAAATATGTTCTCGAGTTCGAGCGTGTTATAGCGAGGCTCGATGAAGCTGTAGGTGGGCAGCGTGTTGTTTCCGCAGGCGTTGAGAAAATCCTGGAAGTCGCCAAAGTACTGATTCATCTTGAGCATGAGCTTGGGGAAGGTGGCGGCGAGCGTGGTGTCGTTGTAGTAGATCCGAGAATCGATGCTGTAGTCGTCCAGCAATTCGTAGATGGTCTTGGAAATTCCGACATAGCCAATGGGGGACATGTCGACGCGGCCGATGGAGGTCGCGGCGTGGGCGAAAGCGCGATTCGGAAAAGTAGGGCCCGGTACGGAGGAAAACCAGTTATCGCAAAGGCAAAACTGTTGAGCGAGGTTGGAAATCACGGGAAGCTTGGCGCTCGAAAAACACTTCATGATGTTGTGGGATTTGCTGACGTTGTTGGTGACGCCGCCATAGCTTTTGGCAAAGCCGCTCATCGGCGGGACCAGAGTCGAAGAGGGGTCCGCACCGTCAAACATCTGCTTCATGACGCCGAAGTGAGAATGGTCGGGATCGGGAGTGAGATCACCGTAATAAATGGAATCATTCGTGACCTGAACGGGGCTGTCGGCGGTGTCTGGATTGGACTCTGTCCCGGTCAGCCCGTTGATCTGGTAGTTGGGGCTCTGCAGGAAGCCGAGCATGTGGTCGAAGCCGCGGTTCTCCATCATGAGGACGACGATGTGCTTCAGGTTGTCCAATCCGGCTGGCATGTGCCCCCTCCGCGCGAACCTGCGATTTGGCTTGTCTTGCGGAGTAGTGACGCAGATGTAGTGAAACGTTTCGCCGCCGAAGCGCACTAATTGCAGGACGGCGCGGGCACGGCGCTTTTCGCCACAGCAATGCGCCTGATCGAAACTTCTTCTTTTCCCAAAGTTTCGTGTGTGCCGGCGGCCACGCGCATTCCGCCGGGAGGATTGCATGTTCGGGTCGCAGGTGCTGGAAGTGGTGATTGGACTGGTGCTGATCTACCTGGCGCTGAGCATCGGGTGCTCGGGTGTGAAGGAGGTGATTGCGAGCATTTTTTCGCTACGCGCCAAAACACTTGAAAAAGCGATTCGCAACATGCTGAAGAATGGGCCAAACGATTACACCACCAAACTTTTTGAGCACCCCCTTATCACGGGAACTGCGCCAGAGGGAGAGAAACCTTCCTACATTTCGGCTCGCATGTTCGCGGCAGCTTTGTTCGACATCGTTGCGCCAGCGGAGGCCGCCCAGCCGCGCACGATGCAAACTTTGCGGGCCGGCGTTACGCAAATTCCCGACGCAACGTTGCGGGGAACATTGCTCAATATCATCGATTCCTCCAACGGCGATCTGGAGACGGCGCGGCTCAAGGTCGAGCACTGGTATGACGACACCATGGCGCGCGTGAGCGGCTGGTACAAGCGCATGGCGCAAAAAATTATTTTTGTAGCGGGGTTGGTGTTATGTGTTGCGGTGAACGCGGACACTCTGATGATTGTGAAGGAATTGTGGAGCGACCAGGCGATGCGAAGCGCGGTGGTTGCGCAGGCGGTAAAAAAGGTTCACTCTACAGTTCCAGCCGAGTCCACCAGCCCCGAGATTTCCTTACAGCAGGTCGCCGGAGAAATACGCGAAGCAAACGCACCGCCCATCGGATGGTCGCGGAACACAAGCGACGTCCGCGCGTTCCCCAACGGCCTCGAAGAAGGCATTTTGAAATTGCTGGGAATTTTGCTCACGTCCTTCGCCATTGTCATGGGCGCGCCGTTCTGGTTTGACATGCTGAACAATGTGATCAATTTGCGTTCATCGGGAGACCCGCCCCCGGTTCGCTAAGCACAAGCTTTTCTCCGATATCGGAGAAAGAGAAAAGACCCGGAGATCGAGAAGTAGAAAGGAGATTTTCATCATGAACGCAGGACAAAAACAGGTTCGGCTAGCAGGCAGCACGAAGCATCGCATTCCCAATGCGGAACTCACAGGAGAGGTGTCTGGCGAAGCTTTCCGCATCACGGTCACGGTGCGTCGCCAGAACGAGCTTCCCTCTCTCGCAGAGCAGAACAAACAGAAGCCGGGTGAGCGCACCTACATGACGCGCGAAGAACACGCGGCGCGGCACGGCGCCGATCCCGCTGATATTGCGAAAGTCGAAGCCTTCGCGAAGGAAAACGGATTGAGCGTTGTGAGTTCGAGCGCCCGACAACGCTCCGTCACACTCTCCGCCACCGCGGAGGCCTATAGCAAGGCGTTCGGCGTCGAGCTGAAAATGTACAAATCCGGCGACGTGACCTATCGCGGGCGCGAAGGCGATATTCTCATTCCTGAAGACTTGCAGGGGATCGTGACCAGCGTGATCGGACTCGACAACCGGCCCTTCGCTAAGCCGCATTACCGCATCCGGCGTGGCACGGCCCGCGCGGCAGGCGTTGGTGCAACTTCCCACACCTCGGCCGCAGCGACTTCGGTCCCCAGCGGATTCACGCCGCCGCAGCTCGCTTCGCTTTATAATTTCCCGAAAAATCTGGACGGAACCGGCCAGACCATCGCCATCCTGGAACTCGGCGGCGGCTTCCATGCGGAAGAATTGACGGCGTACTTCCAAAAGCTCGGCCTCGCGAAACTACCGAGCGTGACGGCGGTCAGCTATCCGAACGGCGGAAAGAACAGCCCGGGCACGAATGCGCTCGATCCGAATAATCCCGACGTCGAAGTGATGCTGGACATCGAAGTGTGCGGCTCGATCGCGCCGGGAGCAAAGATCGCGGTCTATTTTGCGCCCGATGCCTCGGACCAGAGTTTTCTGAATGTGATGAGCGCCATCCTGGACGATTCGGTGAACAAACCGAACATCGTTTCGATTAGTTGGGGCGGACCTGAAGACAGCGCGACTGCGCAATTCACAAACGCCTTCGACCAGTTGCTGCAATCCGCCGCGCAACTCGGGGTTACGGTTTGCGTCGCGGCGGGCGACAACGGCTCCGCGGACCACGCCGCCGATGATCCAAACTGGGATGGCAAGGCGCATGTGGACTTCCCGGCTTCGAGTCCCTTTGCCCTGGCTTGCGGAGGCACACAGGTTTCCGCCACGAGCGAGGCTATCTCCAAGGAAGTGGTCTGGCACGATGGGAAAAACGATGGAACGGGAGGTGGAGTGAGCCGCATTTTCGCCTTGCCGAGTTACCAGCAAAATGCGGGAGTGCCCCCGGCTGTCGATCCCGCGGGTCCCGTGATGCGCGGCGTGCCCGACGTTGCCGGCGACGCCGCTCCGGAATCTGGCTATCGCATTGTCTGCGATGGGACGAGTTTCCCTGATCCTTCGCAAGGCATTCCTCCGGTGGGGGGAACGAGCGCGGTCGCGCCGCTATGGGCAGGACTCACTGCACGCATCAATCAAGGACTTAGCAAGCCGGCTGGTTTCCTGAATGCCCTTCTTTACGCCGCACCGGCGGAGGCCACGTTTCGCGACATCACCAGCGGAAACAATGGCGACTACAAGGCGGGCAAAGGTTGGGACGCGTGCACGGGATTGGGCAGCCCCAACGGACAAAACCTGCTTCTCTCACTGACGTCCTGAGGCAAGAGGCGCCTTTCGGCGGACAAATACAAAAAAAGACGCGAGCGGCGCTTACCTGTTGCGCCGCTCGCGCCTTTCTGCGATCAGGCGTGGGAAGAGGAAACTGTTTTTGCTTGAGGGCCGAGGATTTCCATGGCGCGCTCGAGCAAACTCTCAAACTCACAGCGTTCGATCCTTGGGCAAACGGAGGCACGATTGGGATCTTCCGAGACGGTCTCGGACAGTAGTGCGTTACTTTGACGGTTGGAACGATCTTGAGGCACGGACACACTCCTTAGGCAAGATTGCAGGACTTTGAGTAGTGCCGGAGAGGGACAAATCGTTTCACGCACGTTCCAAGTTTTGAGGAGTCTCTGGGAGGGAGCGACGGCGCGCGCGGCAGTGCACACCGGGAGACCGAGACGCGGAGATGAAGAAGCGTGGGTGGTCAGGAGCCGGCGTAGAGCTGGAAGGGCGCCCAGTAGTAGGGCTTGCGGAAGACGCTGTCTGAGTGTAGCAGGGAGAGTTTTGCAGCGCGCAGGGCGGAGGCGGGGTCCAGTCCGTGGCTGAGGCCATCGTAGAGTTTATCCATGAGGGCGGGCGTGGAAGTGTCGCTGACTTCCCATAGGGCGCCGATCACGTTGTGGGCGCCGGCACGGAGGAACGCCCAGGATAGGCCGACGAGCCCTTCGCCGGAATACGCGCGCGTGCCAGCGCCATTGCAAGCGGAAATGGTTACGAGATAAGCGGAGAGATGGCGCTTGACGATGTCGCGTGCGTAGAGTTTGTAGGAATCTTCCTCTTTGTCCTTACTGAGAACCACGGCGGATTCGAGCGGTCGGGCGCGGCTGTCGGTGCCGTGAGTTACAAAATGCAGATAAGCGAAGTGTTGCGGGTCACTATTTAAATAAGCGGCGGGAGTGGCTGCGTTGCCTGAAAGAACTTCGCGACGTGGCGGGGGAAAATATTTTTCGACGTCGTGCATTTCGGCGGCGGCTTGCGGCAGGGCGGGAAAATCGGGGTTTGGCGAGACCGTGTCTCCTACGAGAAAAAGGTTCTTCTCCTTGGTCGCCCCCCGTGTGGCCGCGGAAGCAAGTAGGGTCAGGGAGTTTGCCGTGGTCAAAGTCACGTCATCAATCCAATAGTGCGGCTTGGGGCCGGGCGCGATCAATGTTTCGAAGTTCAGTCCGTAGAGGCTGCCGTCGGGAAGCAGAATCACGTGCGAGCCGGGGGGAATGAGCTTCGCGGCTGGTTCGACGAGCAACTCGTACAGCCTCTGTCCATCTGCGTTCGCCATCTCGAGCGGATCGCGAGAACCGAGCAATGCTTCGCGATAGGATTTTACGAGCGGGTCGATCTCTGTACTCGGCGGCAGAGGAAGGCACATCGTTTTCGTGGGCGTGATGAGCCAAAGATAGGAGTGAACCTGTCCCATCCAATAGAAAAGGAGAGTGGCGTTCATCTGCTTGGCAAGCTGCTGCGGATGTGCAGCCCGGCTGGCTGAAGAGCGGGTTTGTTTCTCGGCGCCCAGCCCTTCTTCGAGGGTTTGCGCGCGGCTCAACTCCGCGACGCGAAGCGCATCTCCCGGGCGGGCGCGGCGAACAAGAAAATCCACGTAATCGTCGTAAAATTCGATAGCGCCTGAGAGAAAACTTAGGCGAAGATCGTCGGCCGCGATCGAAGACCGCGCAGCCTCAAAAGTACGAATGGATTTGCGATATTCCTTCTCAGCCTGAACAGGCAGCCCCTTGGCATCGTCCAACTCGGCTAGCCTGGCCTGCACACCCCAGCGGACGGCTGTCTCGGCATGGCCATCGTCAAGAACGCGACGGTACTGCTTTTCTGCCTCTGCGAAGTTCCCTTTTTTCGCCTCGATCCGACCGGAAAGAACAAGCGAATCGAGCACGCCGAAATAATCCGCGCCTGCATCTTCCATCTTGAGAGCTTCCTGGTTGTAACGCTCGGCTTCCTCGAGGCGGCCCGTTACCAGCGTGACTTCGGCTAGAGTGTTCAAACACTCCGCGATGGTTTGCGCGTTGTTCAGTTTGCGCGCGGTCTTCAGGGTCTCCTTCGAGAGTTTCTCAGCCGACGCGTAATCATGAAGAGCGAGATAACTGTTGGCCGCCCCAGTGAACCAATAGGCGCTATATCCTGTGAGGCCATTTTGCTTCGAAGTCTCGGCCCCTTCCTTGTAAAACTGCAGCGCATTCTCGAAATCGCCAAGTTCCGAATAGCTCCAGCCAAGATTGCCTAGAACCGTCGTCTCGAAGCTCTTCATGTGCGCGGATCGCGCGAGATGCAGGGCTGCCAGGTTCATTTCAACGGCTGCATCGTAGTGCTCCTGGCTACCCGCCAAACGGGCTAAATCGGCGAGAGCGCCCACTTCGAGCGTAGCCGATTTTGTCTGACGTGCGATTGACAGGCTCTGGTTGTAGTGGAATTGTGCGGTTGCATACTCTTTCTCGTCGACCTCGAGGTCAGCTCCGGCAGAGAGCGCTTGGGCCGTTAACTTGGGGTCGAGAGAACGTGAGAGTTTTTCGGCGTTGTCAAAGTTCTCTTTGGCTGCTGCGAATTGCTGCTCGGACCTGCGAGCAATTCCCTCAAACAATTCCTTGTAAAACGCTATGTCGGTGGATTTTAATGCCGCGGGCAAATCCGGCTGCAAAAGGTCGAGAGTTTCCTTATAAGCTGACCTGGAAACCAGAATTCCGGCCTTTTGCACCCGGAAGCGCCACGCCCATTCCATGTCCTTTCCAGCGTATCGACTATAGCCGTCTTCAGAGTCGCGCAGAGCAGCGTTCAGGTCGCCACGTTGAATCTCCGTGTTGATTTCTTGATATAAGGCGTTCGGCGTCGGACGTGAGTGGCAGGCCACCGCCAGCAGTCCGAAAAAGAACGCGGAAAGAAAAAGAACTAATTTGTCGGTGGAACAGGTGGAACGGGTTGCCCGTTCGTGCGAGTTTCCGCGCCTGTACCAGTGCCTGAATCGGGCGAGCCGAGATTGAAGCGCAGCATGGTTAGGGTAATAGTCCCGGGCTCCGCGAAGATCTCGGCCAGAGCGATTTCGCCAAAATGGGGAATGCGCAGGATGTGCCCGTGGATCTTGACGTCCGAAAACTTCGTCAGGTCGGTCTCGATCTTCTCTACCAGCGAACAAAGGGCTACCCCATCCTTGACCACGGTCATTTTGTCCGGTTTTTTGTCGCTTGCAAGATTATTCTTCAGCTCTTCAAAGGTTCTTGACTTCAGCAACAGATCGTGGCGCAGGATCACTCTGACTTCGTGTCCCCCGATGCGCAAATTTTCGAAATGGCTTCCGAGAGCGATGATGTGCGCTTCCTTGTTGGTTGTGTGACTGGTGTACTGAGCCGCGAGCCGCGAAACGATCTTGTCCGCGGTCAAGAAATCAAGAAGATTCAACCGTTTAAGGACAGAGGTGGCGCTCGTGGTAACAACGGTGTCTTCTTGCCAGCTCCCGGAAACGTGAGTCTCCCCCGATTCGAATGAAGCGAGCCGCGGCACATCGAACCTTTCAACGCGTGAGTGAGCGTGGCCGCCGATCGTCGGTAATGAAGTTGCGGCTTGCGCCGCGATCGGGACATCCACCGGGCGGATAAAATGCGCGCTGAATGCATGGCCCTCAGCGTGGAAATGGAAGGGGATACGTTGATCGGAGCTCATCGGGGACACCTCTTTAGAGTGAAGTTGAACGGGGCACAATACTTATGCATCTAGGGGACAAATTCAACGGCAAACGGCTTCTGAATAGCGAAGCTCGCCTGGGCGGTCTCGCCAGACGGCGTCTGGCCCGGCAAAATGACTAAGCTGTACTTACCCGGTTGGAGGGACCCTCCCGGAACGTGAATGTGGACCGTGCGCTTCGCTTCTTCGGAGGAAACCGGCAAGGAAAAGTGGACCTTGCCAGAAGCGTCACGAATTTCGCACTGGTAGCCGCTCGGGGAGTTGCCGGGCATATCCACGTCAAGACCGAAATCCTCGTGAGGGCCTACGCTAATCACCAGGGAGGAACCATCGCCGCGTGAGCCTACGGACATGAGAGAAAAGGACTTAACAACTTCGGCTGTGGCTGATCGGGAGTTGGCCTGCTTTAAGTTGGGGATCACGATGCCGCTCTGATAACCGATAATGGCGACGAGGACGGCGAACACGGGAACCGCGAAAGCAGGTCTAAGCCAACGGAACCAACCTCCAGCCGATATCGGCACAAGCCCTTTTTCAACAATGGCTTCTGAGCCACCCTGACGAACAACCTGCTTGGTGCTCTCCAGAAAGGTCACGGTCATCTTGAGCTCATCGGCACACGCGGGGCAGTCGAAGTAATGCTCTTCATACTCCTCGCGCTGAGCCTTCGGAAGCTCTCCCAGAAGGTACTTTTCGGCGGCTTGCAGCCGCACCGCTTCAGTGTGGTCCATTTGCGTCATCCAAGGAGTAGTGCAGATACCGGTTAGTTCGTTTCATGTCTGTCCCCGGGTTGGAATTCTTCCTGACAGCCCCTCCCTGTCTTTCTCATACAAAACCCTGAACTTATCTTTTGCGCGATGCAGGAGCACGCGGAAATAATCGCGATCCACGCCAAATCTACCACACACCTCCTCCTTATCCTTTTCATCGAGGAAGAAAGCCTGCAAAAGTTCGCGGTCCTTTTTCGGCAATTCCTTTAGGACCTGCCTGACCCTTTCTTTTGATTGTTTGGTGACCATTAGGCTATCAAGGTCGACGGTCAAATCCGGCTTTTCAAGGTAGGCGTCATCCCACGGGCTAGTCCTTGAGGAAGCGCGGTAGAACTCCATTAAAACGTTGGTGCAAATGGAGTTAACGAAGGCTCCAAATCGCTCCGGCTGGCGAACGCCATCCTTTCGCAGCGTCACCAAGACGCGAATATACGTTTCCTGACGGAGATCTTCCACGGTTTCCGAGGGGAGCATCTTCGCGCGCAGCTTGATGCGCAAGAGTTGGTCAAAATACGCGACGAAGTGTTGTTCCGTCGAGGGATCTCCCTCGCGGAGGCGCTCCACGTATTCCCTGGTGAATGCGAAGAGTTCCACGTCGTCCTCGGATTTGGTGGTGAGGAGTATAGCCGCGCCACCGGCAAGGAGCAACGATTCCCCGTTCCCATTTTGAACCAAATGGGTGAAACGAAATGCCTGCTAGCCGCACTACCCGATTGTAGGAACCTAGCGCAAGCTAGAGCGTCCTTCTGCGAAGGGACGGTTCCCCTGTCCCACGCGTGTCCCACCTGGGCGCATCCGAGCCGGACCTGGACCGGTGAGGATGCGCCTCCCCGAAAGCGGGGAGGACCAACGATTCTGGAGGCTGCGTGCCACACTTCATGCCAAACTCTCAACCAACCAAATCTGTGCTGCAGCTTGCGGATCGGAAGCCGATGAACTCCGAGGCGCCAGCATTCCGCGTATCCTCCGCGGACTCCAGTATCGCGGCACTGAACATTGAGTTTGTGGCTAAGCCCGGGGAGGCCCACAAGGTGCGCGCGGCTTTGCCGGCCGCCTTGAGCAGCGCGTTCGGCGAAGTCGCCGGCTTTGCGGGGAGTTTCGTGATGATCGCAAACCAGGAAACCAGGCTTGTCACTGTCGTCACGCTGTGGAGCGGCGAGGACGGCATGCGGCGCTGCAACGAAAACGTGCGCTGGGTGCGCGCCTTGTTGGCGCCGTATCTGGACCGCTGCCTGCGCGTGCAAACGCTGGCCGCCTACGGAGCCGCGTCCGCGCGAGACTCGCAGCAATTTGAGGAATACGGCCGGGAAGCGCAACGGAACGTCGAGCTAAACCAGGAAGAAGCGGTGTGTGTGGCCTGAGCGAGCACTCGAGATGATTTTTCGCCGGAATTCTTTCATGCTCCGGCAACGGTAGAACGCCTTCGCAACATCCAACTTTTCTTAGGGTTACATAGAAGAGGGGAGGCTGTGGCGGCATGGGAGTAGCTAGACTTGAGTTGGGGGCCATATCAAAGATGTTTGAGGACAAAATCTGTGCAGTGGATTTTTGTGAAGGGCCTGCTGTGGCTTCCATGGCTCAGCAGGATTTTTGCCTGAATCACTTCATCGATCTCTGCTACGAAAACTTGCAACGCATCGATCCGAGAACCCAGAAGGTCGGGCGTATTCCGCTGGAGCTTCCCGCGCTGCGATCGTTTATCGAGGAATGTTCACGGAGAGCGCTGGACGTGGCTTTGCATTGCGAAAACATCGACAATCTGCAACGCGGCCGCCTGCTGGACATTCTGCTCTGGGCCGGCGAACTCTTTTTGCTCTTGCGCGCTCCCCGGCGCGGTTTCGCGGATTCTCTCTGGCTCGAACAGAATCCAAGTCTCGCTCGCCTCGCCGCCCGTCATTCCTGAAATTACCGCGGCCCGGCGAAAACTCGTCGAATCGCCTCAAGAAAGAAATTAGGATTGGTCGATCAGCCGGTGATGTATCGCGTAGAGCGCGAGCTCGAGGCGGTCGGAGACGCCGAGCTTATCGAAAATATTGTGCAGGTGATTTTTTACGGTTTGCTCGCTGATGAAGAGTTTTTCGCCAATCTCTTTATTGCGAAAACCTTGGGCGACCAACTGCACGATTTCCTTTTCGCGGTCGCTGAGCAGCGGTTTTTCGCGGCGCGGGCCGGATTCGGAAGACTTCGAAAAGGCCTTCATCACCTCGGCGGTCATCCGGTTATCCAGCCAGATTTCTCCGGCATGCACGCGATGAATGCTCTTCACCAAAAGGTCCGTGGCGGACTGCTTGAGCACGACGCCCCGGGCGCCGAGCCGCATGGCCCTCACAACGTCGCGATCGTCTTCCGCCGCCGTCAGCACGATGACGCGCGTGGGCAGCGTATCGAAATTCACTTCCTCGAGGACGGCCAGGCCGTCTTTATCCGGCATGCGCAAATCCAGCAGCAAGATTTCCGGCTTGAGTTTGGCGAGAAGCTTGATGCACTCCGCGCCGTTTTGCGCTTCGCCGACGATGGTAATGTCTTCGTCGGAATCGAGGAGTTTGCGGAGGCCGTCGCGAAAGATCGCGTGGTCGTCCGCCAAAAGGACGCGAATTTGTTGTTTAGTTTTGGCCATGTCAACCGAGCGGGACTTCGATGGTCAGTCGCGCTCCATGGCCAGGGTTCGACTCAACGGTCAACACGCCCCCCACAGTACGCGTTCGCTCCTTGATGGAAATCGGACCCAGCCGCAGGCGGTCGAGCTCATCCCCTGTGAACCTGCCGGCAAAACTGAAGCCCTCGCCGTTATCATCAACCACGAGGACAATGCGACTGTCATCCTGCGTCAGTTTTACCACGACATGGGAAGCCTTCGCATGCTTTTTTATGTTGTTGAGTGCTTCACGGTAAATCTGGAAAATCTCGCGGCAGACGCGGTCTGGAGCATGCAGGTCGGCGGATTCGATCATCACGTCCAGGGCCAGGGTGGACTCGTTGCGGAAACGCTCGGCAAATCCGTGCATCAAATCGACCAAATCGGCGCTCTGCACGCGCAGGGGGCGCAAATCCGTCACCATGCGGCGCAGCTCGGCGGACTCGTTTTTGACGGTTTGTTGCAGGTTTCCGAGGCTGGCTTCGGCCTGATCCGGCGCGCCGGCGACCTTGCGGCGCAGGACGTCGAGCTGTATTTCGATGCTAAGCAGCGTCTGCAAAATGCCGTCGTGCAGGTCCCGCGAGATGCGGCTGCGTTCGCCCTCAATGGCCCGGGCGCGCAGGTGCCGAAGCAGAAACACGTTTTCGAGCGAGGGGCCGACATGACGGGCGATGCGTTCGAGCCAGGCAAGGTCCGGGCGCTCGAAGGGTTTGCGCCCATTGATCAGAAAGAGCCGTCCAGCAGGCTGGCCGCTCTGATCGAAAGCCACGGAGACCATCGAGCGCATGCTCAGTTCTTGCTGCGTGGGCCCAGGAAGGCGCGGCAGGTTATTAAGCCGTCGTCCGTCGCGGCGGTCCCATCCGAAGCCGCTTCCGGCGCCTTCCAGGCTATTCCAGCAAACGGTGGCATCCATGTCGTCGAGCAAGAATCCATCAGCTCGGGCAAGAGGGTAGCTTTCGGGGATCAAACGCTCGCTCTCGCCCGCCTTGAGGCGCCAGATATAAATACGTTCGAGATCGGAGTCGCGGTAAGCGAGCAGCGCGACTTCAACTTCAAATGCGCGGGCCAGCTCGTCCAGCATCAGGCGCAGGGATTCGGCCAGCCCCTGATCCACTTGAAGCGTCGCGGTGATGCTGGAAAAAAAGTCGTTTTGCGAGGCGAAGTGGCGGCTGCGATCCGCTAAAAAAGCCAGCGCGGCGCCGCCGGCAAACGTCCCGCCCAGCAGGCCCATCCAGGCAATCACGCGCATCCAGCCGATTTCCCCTTTGACGGCTGTGAGCAGAACCAGAATGAGCGCCAGCGCGCCGGAGAGCGGAAAGGCTGCCCGAAGCCCCCAGCGCATCCCTGCAACCCAGCAGATAAAAAGATACGGAAACCATACCGGAACCGAGGACGGGCTGATGTACATGAATATCCCAAGTGCGAGCAGATCGCAGGCAATCGGCAAATGCCAGGCCCGTTTGCGGAGAAACCGTTCGAGCGGAATCACTGCCAGAGATAAGATTAAATAGGCAATCAGAAACGAGATCGTGCGTTCGGCTTCCTTGGGGTTGGGCTGCTGCAACAACGCCAAAATGGAAAGCAAAACGACAATCGGGCGCGCGTAGACGATTTGCCGCTCGAGATGGCGGCGATCCGTTTCATGGGGGCTCATGCGCGGGGACGCAATTCCTCCCAATTAGTCTAACAAGACGAAGAGATGGCGTAAGGCGGCGTATCCACCTTGCAACCGTTTAGGCAACGCGCTGAGAGTCCGGAGCGCTGCGCTTGCACGTAGCGAATCGGCCCCTGCTCGCATCAAAAATGGTATGAAGTTCAGGAAGCTCGAACCAAATAAAGTGGAGTGCACAACGTCGCCCGCGCGGCCGTTTGGCTGCATGGAGCTGTGGGCCGGCAATGAACGCGCCCACCGTTCGCTAGAACTGGCTGGACTCGAGGCGGACGTTATCGCAGTGCCCTCCGGCGGAGACCGCGGCGGCGATCTCTCCGCGGTTTTTTCCTGCAGCGACGACATCGCGCGAGTCGTCCTGGCGGATTGCGTCGGGCACGGTTACGTGGCCAGCAAAGTGGCGCGGCACGTTCACCACCTGCTCCATAAACATCAGGACATTCGCGATACTGCGTCGCTGCTCGCCGCTCTGAATGATGAATTTACGCTCGACACCGAAAAGTCCAAAGCGGCTTTGCGCCTGACCACCGTCGTGACGGGAACATTCGATGGCGCGACGGGAGAATTTAATTTTGCGTATGCCGCTCACCCGCGCATGCTTCTCTGGCGCGAGCGTCAACAAAAATTCCTCGAGATCGGCGACGGCCTCGAAAACCTGCCTCTGGGCTTTGTAACGGGCGAACTGTATAACGAGCAAAGCGTCTGCCTCAGCCCCGGCGATATGATTCTGGCGTTTTCCGACGGTGCCACGGAAGCGCGTTCCCCCGCCGGGGAGCAGCTCACTCCCTCGGGATTCCTGCAATTGGCGGAAGCTGGGCTCCGCAAAATGGCCGGGCCGGTGCGTCTTCCCGATTTTTCCAGAACTTTGCTCGAAAGCTTGCAGTCCTACCACAACGGCGCCGAATTCGAAGATGATGTCACGCTTTTGACGCTGAGGCGCACCGGCTGAGAACCCGCGCCAACGATGAGAAAGTTCAAGCGCCTTTAGGGCGCGGCCGGCGTAGCGGGCGCCGGCGGATGCGCCGCGAAGTATTCATCCAGGCTCGCCATCATTTCCGCCACGCCCTGCTGGACATTTTTGTCGAGAGCCGCGACCACGTCATCCACAGTCTTTCCCGCTGCAGGCTCGTCGTGCGTGTAAAAGTGGGTCCAGACAACCGTGTGCGTCTTGATGTCGCGGAGTTCCAATTCCATGGTGACGCGGCCGACCAGGGTGCTTCCTGAAACTTCCTTGAAATCGTAGAGACGCCCGTGCAGAAGGTAATCTCCGTGGATATCGCTGCGCAGCATGTAAACGCCGCGAAAATGGCTGGACGCGCGCAACTGGCGCAGCAGAATTTCCTGAATCATGTCCACCGGAGGCTCGACCCAACGGTGGTACTCGTAAAGTCCCATACTCTCGCCGCCGGAGCTGTAGACGATTTGTTCTTCGCGGTAGAGTTCGGGAGCGGTGAGCCGGCCAATCAGGAGCGTGACTGGGACAGCGTTGGGGTTTGCCGCAGGCGTTAAGTTTCCGGGAATCGTGAGTTGGTAATACTTGCTGGGCCGGGTAGCTCCACATCCGGCGGCTAAGGCAACCGCCAGCGCGAGAATGCAGAGGGGGAGCTTCGAGACCATCCGAAAAGCCAGCCTTTCACATCCAGCTCGCCTCATCTCTAGGCATACTGCAGCCGGCGATTCAGTGCGTCTGCTCATGAGTAAGTCGCTCCCTAGGTTCATTGCCGCTCACCTGGTTTGTGCTCCGGCGGATTTGTTGCGCGAATCAGGGTGTAAGGACGCTTCTTGATAGTTTCCGTAAATTCCTTCAGGTTCTCGGAAACGCGGCGGAAATTTTCCAGAATCTCGTCGATATTTTCTGAATTTACGTCGAGCGTCTGGTCCAACTGCCCGGTAATCGTCGTCAAGGACGTCAAGGACTTGCGAAGCTCAATCACTGACTGGCGCACATCGGTGCGGTTTTCACCGAGAATTGTGTCGAGGTGCGTGAGGGCCTGACTGGCTTCGTCGGATGTTTTGTGCAGGTCCTGAATCAGCGGCTCTAGTTTTCCGCTGACGGTGTCCAGATGCTGAATGGTGGATTTTATCTGCGGGCGGTTTTCCGCGAGCATGCCGTGGGCATCAGCAAGGGTCGCGGAAAGATTCGCGCGGTTCTGCGCGCTCAACAAATCGTTCACGCGGTTAATGGTCACTTTCAGCTCCGTCGCGCGGTCGTTTAGCGATTGAATGAGCTCCTTCGCTTGCGGCGCCAGGTCGTTGATCTGAGCCGTCAGCGCGTTGAAATCAACGTAAGGATCCGATGGCAGCAGAGAGCCGGACGGCGCAAGCGCCGTCTGCGCGCCGCCGGGTAGAATCTCGAGATGATTGTCGCCCAAGGGACTCATGCTCATGATTTTTGCGTGACTGTCTCTCTTTACCGGAATATCAGTCTCGACGCTGAACACGACATCGATTCGCGCGGGATCTTGCGGGTCGATCTCCAGCTTCTCGACTCGCCCCACCTTCGGGCCTCCCGCGTAACGAACCGTCGCGCCCCGCTCGATCCCGCCCGCGAAGGGAAAGTACGCATGAAACGTCTTCGCGGTGCGCCCGAAGGCTCCCGAGATGGCGAAGACCATGGCGATCAAAACGCCCGCGGCTACAATGACAAAAAGCCCCACGAAAACTTGTTCGCGCTTTCCTGCCATCACGCCCTCTTTCTCCTGCCCACGCTCATCACACCCGCCGGTCTTGCGTGAGCATTTGCAGATAATCCATTTCCCGCGCCACTTCCGGTTCCGGCACGCGGTCCAAAAATTGCCGCACGCGCGGCTGCGTGCTCGCACGCATTTCCGCCGTCGTCCCCATGGCCACGAGATGGCCCTTATCGATCAGCACCATGCGGTCTGCGATCAAGTACGCGCTCGCCAGTTCGTGAGTCACCACGATCACGGTCATTCGAAACGCTTGCTTCAATTCCAGGATCAACTGGTCGATGCCCGCCGCGATAATGGGATCCAATCCCGCCGACGGTTCATCGAAGAAAAGGATTTCCGGGTCCATCGCCAGTGCTCGCGCCACCGCCGCGCGTTTTTTCATTCCGCCGCTGAGCTGCGAGGGCATATAGTATTCGAATCCCGCGAGCCCCACTTGTTCCAGCTTCAGCCGCAGCATGATTTCGATCGTCGAATCCTCGAGCTTGGTGTGCTCGCGCAGCGGCAACGCCACGTTCTCGCCGACCGTCATCGATCCGAATAAAGCCCCGCCCTGAAAAGACATCCCGATTTTTTTGCGAATCTCGTCCATCTCCGCGTCGGAAATCGCCGCGATATTTTTCCCTTTGATCCAGATCTCCCCTGAACTCGCTTTCTCGAGCCCCACCAGCGTCCGCAAAAGCGTGCTCTTCCCCGAACCCGACCCTCCCAAAATCACCAAAGTCTCGCCGCGCTTCACGTCAAACGTGATCCCGTGCAATATCTCGACCTCGCCATAGCTCACGCGCACGTCGCGCAAGGAAACCATCACCTGTGAGTCTGCCGAATCCGTGTTCTCGATTTCCGCCGCCACCGTTGTTCGCCCCTAACTTCCGCTCACAAAAAAGAACAATCCCGTAAAGACCAAGTCCACGAGCACCACAAGAAAAATCGATACCACCACGGCCCTCGTGGTCGAGCGTCCCACTTGCTCCGCCCCCGCTCCCGTCATCAATCCCTCGTGGCATCCCACCGCGGTGATGGTGATCCCGAACATCACGCTCTTCACCAGCCCGGTCATAATGTCGCGCAGCAGCAGTGAATCCAGCGAAGCCTGAATGTACCGTCCAAACGTGAAATCCGCCTGCGCCACGCCGAATAGTGATCCACCCAGTATTCCCATTGCGTTGGCCCAAATCGTCAGGCAAGGCAGCATCACGATCATCGCCAGAAATTTCGGCGTCACCAAAAAACGGATCGGACTGATCGCCATCGTTTCCAGCGCATCAATCTCCTCCGTCACTTTCATCGTTCCGATTTCCGCGGCGAACGCTGACCCCGATCGCCCAATCACCACGATCGCCGTAATTAGCGGCCCAAGTTCCCGCGACATCGAAATCGCCACGGCGGTCGCCACATAACTCATCGCGCCGAAGCGCCGTAATTCGTAGGCGGCCTGCAACGCCAGGATCAGCCCGATAAAAAACGTAATCAGCGAAAGAATCGGCAGCGCTCGCACGCCTACGTCCATGGCTTGCGAAACCGTCCGCCGGAAGTGCAGCGGCTTGCCCTTGAACGGCCCTACAAACGCGTAGTACGCGGCTTGTCCGCCCAGTGAGGCCAGCGCGCCCACATACGCCAGCGCATCCTCCACGCTGCCGCCAATTTGTGACACGAATCGCATCCCTGGTCGTCGTCGCTCGATTCTCTGTGACTAAATCCACTTCAGCTCGGACAAAATTCGCCGCTTGATCTGCAATTTCTAGGGCGCCAGCGCCTGCTCTTCGTTGTCGTAAACCTCAAAAATCCTCAGCAAACGCGAAAGCTGCAAGACTTCCCGCGCCGACGTGCTCAATCCAAACAAGATGAACCGCGTCCCGCTGTCCCGCGACGCTTTCAGCCCCTCCACCAGCGAAGCCACGCCCGAGCTATCGATATATCTCACCTTGCTCAGGTTCATCACCACGCGCGGCGTCCGTTTTTCCTTCACTTCGCGCAGCAGCGCTTTTCGAACCGCCGGCGAGTTCGCCAGGTCGATATCCCCCGTCACGTCCAAAATCGTTATTTTGTCCATCAGCCGGCTCGAAATCTCCACGGTGTTTTTCTCCTTCTGCCTTCACGATTTTGCTTCTGTTTTCGCCGCGCGCACATATTTGACCAGTCGGAGACGGTTGGTCTCATCCGCGCGCTGATACTCGACGATGTCCATGCTCTCCCGAATAAAATGCAGTCCCAGTCCTCCCGGCTTCACGTCGTCCAGCGCCCTCCCGCACATTTTTTCCGGGTCGATCGCCGGCCCCTGATCGCGAAGTTGGATCTCCAGCCCTTCCGTCACGCCCTCCCGGCCCTCCTGCCGTACCGACCGGAACAGCAACTCAATCGGCCGGTCCGCCCGCCCGTTGTACGCATGCCGAATAATATTGGCCAGCGCTTCGTCCACGGCTCTCGTCACCGCTCTGCAATCTTCCGCCGAAAATCCAAAGGATTCCGTCAATCGCTCCACCGCGCCCCGCACCGCGCACAACAAACTCGGATCGCTCGGCATCTCCAGCCTCAGCAGCGGGCCGCGGCTCACTTCGCCGCCGCCCTCCTTCGCTTCTGCTGCCCGCGATAATGGTGATTTATTCATGACCAGCCATGGCCCGTCCCCGGACTCCGCCTATTCGAAGTTTCAGCGTTTCTACAAGATTTCCGTCACACCTGCAAATCCCCGCCGCATGCCGCCGCTCTCGCAACTCTCTTCGAACTTACCGAAGTGTTTCTGCAATCGCAAAAACAGCGGAACGTCGCTCCAGGCAACCGCGGAGATCAACTGTTCGCGAAGGCGGTTTTCAGACCTGGGCTGCGTTTTGCATAGCGTACTCTAAGCGTATGAGCCAGCTTCTTGCAATCCCCGCGACTCGCTTTCCCCGGACCGTTCCCGCCCGCCGCTTTTTTGATGCCGAGCTTCGTTCGAGAGGTACCGCCTTTCACTGGCCGCACGCGCCCGGCCTCGCCGTTCCCCCGTAGCGGCTTTCCTTTGCAACTCTGCTTCTTCTTTGCTGCTCCACTTTTCCGCGCGGAAAAACTAGCGTAAACTATCTTTCAGTGGTGGGAGTAGCTCAGCTGGTAGAGCGTCGGTCTGTGGCACCGAATGTCGCGGGTTCGAACCCCGTCTCCCACCCCAACCTTCCCGAATAATTCGCACGCTTCTTCTGCTATCTCCCGCCAAACATTATCTCTACTTGATATTTCTGGAACACGCGGTCCGCCGTCAGCAGCACCATTTTTTCCGTCCGCGCTTGCGCGATCAGCATACGGTCAAACGGATCGCGATGATGGCGCGGCAATCGCCCAGCTTCGATCGCATGATATGGGCTGATGTCCACCGTTCGTAGGCCCATTCCGCGAATGACCTCCGGGATGAAAACCTTTGGCTCGATGTGCAATGGGAGTGTTCCCAGCGCGTACTTGACGGCAATTTCCCAAACCGAAGCGGAAGAAAGATAAAGCTCTGCAGCCTTCGAGGACAGCAACTCCGTCGCGCGGGAATTCAGCTTGTAGTCTTCCGCGACGCTCCAGAGCACAATGCTCGTATCGAGCAAAAATCTCATCTCTTCTTGCCGGTTCGTTTCTCCTTGCCTTCAAACGCATCAAGGATCTCCTCCGGCAGTGGTGCATCGAAATCGTCTGGAACAACAAACTTGCCGCGTAACATCCCCAATTTTCGGCCCGTCTGCATGCCAGGGACCGGAACTAAGAGGGCCACGGGTGTACCACGGTTTGCGATCGTGATCTCTTCTCCGGCGGCCACACGCCGCAGCAGCCGCGAAAAATGCGTTTTGGCCTCATGCACGTTCACTGGTTTCATGCCCCGATAGTGGACTAAGTTACTGGACTAAGTCAAGTTCCCCGGGACCGGGTCCTCCCCCATGGAAAACCGAAAAGCTGGCGCGCCAAACGCAATCCATCTGCTTCGCCTCCGCAGCCGCGTCTCAATCTTCCCTATTTCCCCGAACTCCAGTATTCTGAAAGGCTTCCGTGCCAACTGTATCGATCCAAGGCTAACATCTGCGCCGATGACCGTCATCCACTGCAGCGCAGTTCTCTTCGATATGGACGGCGTCCTCGTCGATTCCACCCCCGCCGTCGCTCGCGTCTGGACCGGCTGGGCTCTCGAGCACGGCCTGGTTCCCGAGGAAGTGGTCCTCCTAGCCCACGGCCGCCCCAGCCTCGCCACCGTCCGCGAAATTCTTCCTCACGGCGATCATGAAGCCGAAAATCGCGAGCTCGAACGCCGCGAAATCGAAGACATAGCCGATGTCGTCGCGCTCCCCGGCGCTTTGCACCTCTTGCAAGCCATCCCCGAATCTCGCTGGACCGTCGTCACTTCCGCGACTCGCACCCTCGCCGAAGTGCGCCTCAAAGCCTCCGGTTTGCCGATTCCCAAGCATCTCGTCACCGCAACCGATCTCCAGCGCGGCAAGCCCTTCCCCGATCCGTATCTCAAGGGCGCCGAAGTTCTGCAAGTCCCGCCCGCGCAATGCCTCGTCGTCGAAGACGCTCCTTCCGGAGTTCGTTCCGGCAAAGCCGCGGGCGCTCGCGTCCTCGCGCTGCGCACCACTTCAACCGACGCAGCTCTCTTGGGCGCAGGTGCCGATTGGCTCGCCGATGATCTCAACTCGCTTTCGCTCGTAGCCCAAGGACAAAACGCCTCTCTAGCCTTTTTTCTTCGAGGGCAGAGCTAGTTGGCGGCAAAACTTTGTTTCGCCCTTCTTCCTGAATGCAGCCGCGGAAGTCTGTGGCCTTGAGCCTGCGGATTTTTTGGTCCCAGTAACCTTTTAGCTCCTCCACCGGTCTCATATCTGCGTGGATCGCGGCTGCCGCCTACAATGGATTCCTCGGCCCCCAGCTCTGTCCATCACTTCCCCTCCGACGATCTGGCTAACGAACAATGGGAACCCCTACACCAGTAATTCCGCCGCACCGCAAGTTTGATACGGCCCAGCTCATTACCGCGATGCTCAGGGCTCATGAGAACGTCAGCGACCTGATCTTTTCGCCCGGCCGCGCTCCGCAAATTGAGGTCAGCGGGCAGCTTGTAGAACTAAAATTCAAAGGGTTGGAATGCCTCACGGCCCAGGATACGAATCAAATCTCGTACGACATCATGGGCAAGAATGAACATCCCATCCGCAGGTTCGAACAGGATGGTTCCGCTGATCTTTCTTACGGCATTTCGGGAGTCGGGAGATTCCGAGTAAACATCTTCCGCCAGCGCGGAAGCTGCGCGGTGGTGATGCGCGTCATTCCGGATGCGATTCCAGGGTTTGAGACATTGCACCTTCCGCAGAAAGTAAAAGAGATCGTGCAGCTAAGAAACGGAATCGTTCTCGTCACGGGGCCCACAGGTTCGGGAAAATCCTCCACCTTGGCGGCCATCATCGACATGATGAACGCGGAAAAGGCGATCCACATCCTTACGATCGAAGATCCCATCGAGTTTCTCCACAAGCATAAGAAGGCCACCATTCATCAGCGCGAGCTGCATAGCGACACGCCCACGTTCGCCCTCGCCCTCCGCTCCGCGCTTCGCCAGGCGCCAAAAGTGATTCTGGTCGGCGAGATGCGCGACCGCGAAACGATCGAGACCGCTCTGGAAGCGGCGGAAACAGGGCACCTGGTCCTTTCCACTCTACACACCATCGACGCCGCCAAAACGGTCGAGCGCATTGTTGGCGCCTTCCCCATGAGCGATCAGCAAGGCATCCGCAACCGGCTCTCCAAGGCGTTCCGCTGCATCATTTCCCAGCGCCTCTTGCCGCGCAAAGACGGTAACGGCAGGATTGCGGCAATCGAGATCCTCACTTCCACGATGCGCACCCGCGAATACGTCGAAAAGGGCGAAACCGAAGGAAAATCCCTGCTCGATGCCATGCGCGATGGCGACAACGAGGGGATGCAGCATTTTGACGGTGAAATCGAGAAACTCATTCGCTCCGGCGTCGTGAGCATGGAGACGGGGCTCGCATTTTCCTCCAACGCTGGAAATTTGAAGCTCGAGCTTGCGGATTTCGATGAAAAGTCTTCGTCCTCAACCGCATCGCCGGCGCCGGCCGATGAAATCGAGATGGAAATCGAACGCTGATCCCCGCCTAATGCGCTAGAATCGCTGCACCTTCAACCAGGCTCGCTTCCCACGCCCGCGTTTCTGCTGCGTGCTTCGTTGAAATCATTTTTCGTAAAATGCAACCACTCGGAAGCGATGCAGACATTCACTTTTGGCCGTCAGCGGAAATTGCGCTGCTACTATTCCTTATCCTCGGCCTCCTCGCTCTGTGGAAGCCAACTCTCTGCCGAAGCGCGTTTCAAAGAATTGAAAATGGCTTTTCCCGTTTCGCGCTACACAAAAAACTAGCCATTTTTTCCCTATTCCTCGGCGTCGTCCTGATCCGCCTCGCCGTTCTCCCGCTGCTGCACGTGCCCATCCCCGGCATTCACGACGAATTCAGCTACTTGCTCATGGCCGACACTTTTGTCCACGGCCGCCTCGCCAATCCCACTCATCCCATGTGGATGAGTTTCGAAACCTTTCATGTGAATTGGCATCCCACCTATTCCTCGATCTATCCTCCCGCGCAAGGTCTCGTTCTCGCCATCGGTCAGTTGCTCGGCAATCCCTGGATTGGCGTCCTCCTCAGCGACGCCGCTATGTGTGCCGCCATTTTGTGGATGTTGCAAGCGTGGATGCCGGCGCGCTGGGCCTTCTTGGGCGCCGTCTTCGCCGCATTAAATTTGGGAATCGCCAGCTATTGGATGAACAGCTATTGGGGCGGCGCCGTCGCAGGCATCGGCGGCGCGCTCGTGCTCGGCGCTCTGCCGCGTCTTCGCCGGCGCGCAACCATCGGCAGCGCCCTTCTTCTCGGCTTGGGCATCGCCATCCTCGCGAACAGCCGCCCTTATGAAGGTTTTCTCCTCTGCATTCCCGCGGGCGTCTGGCTGCTCGCGTGGCTCACGGGAAAAATCAAGTCGCGCGATTCCCTTTCGGCGCGGATTCGAATTGTCCTCTTGCCGCTTTCCGCCTGCATCCTCTTGACCGTCGCCTTCATCGGCTATTACAACTGGCGCCTGACGGGTAATCCCCTGCTCATGCCTCACGTCCTGAACACGCGCACCTATCATTCCTCGCCCCTGTTTTTGTGGGAGCACGGCGGGCCGCCGATGAAGTACAACAATGACCAGTTCGACGATTTTTACAATGGCTGGGAGCGCGAAGACTACCAAACTACGTGGAAGGATGCGTTCACCGTCACCGTCGAAAAACTCGCCCGTTTGGGCGTCGAGTTCCTCTGGCTCGGCGTCCTTTTTCTGCTGCCGGCTCTCCCCTTTGCCTTTCGCGATCGCAAAATGCGTTGGCTCGTCGTTACGCTTTTCGTCGTTCTTGCCGGCGTTTTTGTCGTGATCTGGTCGGCGCCTCATTACGCCGCCCCGGTCACCTGCGTCATCTTCGCGCTAGTAGTCCAGGCTGTGCGCCATCTCCGCGCCGGGAAGCGTAAAGCGCGCCGTCTCGGTCTCGCTTTCTCCCGCGTTCTCGTAGTTCTCCTCGTGCTTGAAACCGGCGTGAACGTCGCTCGCCGCTGCTGCGATCCCATGTGGTGGACCTGCACGGGCGATCCCAGCCGCCAAGCCATCCTCGAAAAACTTCTCCACACTCCCGGAAAGCACCTCATCATGGTGCGCTACGGCGACAATCACAATATCCACGACGAGTGGGTCTTCAATGGCGCCGATATCGACGGCTCCAAAGTCCTCTGGGCCCGCGAACTGGACAAAGAACAAAACGACAAGCTCTTCGCTTATTTCAAAGACCGCCATATCTGGCTCGTCGATCCCGATGTCGACAACACCAAACTCGTTCCCTACACTCCTCCCCCCGACGAATAAGTCGCCGCGTTCTCCTCGGAAGTAAGTGTGGTTCACCGACGAGCGACCATCAGATTGTTGAGGCCGAATTCGAACGTACGATGAATAAATTTCTGGAAACCGATGTTGCGCAGCGTTTCTTGCAATGTGTCGACGGGAATTCGCTTTTGGTGCTCGTCGCTTTCCATTTCGTCGCTTACCAGGCGGAGGCCGTGCAGCACGCGCAGAATCGGATCCACCATCGAGGAAGGCCACGTCAGAATCAACGAGCCTTCCGCCGCGATTACTCGGTGCGCTTCGCGAAGTACCTTCTCCGGTTCCGTAAGGTGTTCGAGCACCGCAAGCATTACCACGTGATCGAAGTCGCCATCCGGAAAGGGCAGCGGAGCTCGCAAATCCGCGCGCACGCGCTGCCAGCGGCCTCCCACGCCTTCCTCAACTTGATCGTCTAAACCAACCCCCGAAGCGATGCGGTCGTTGGCGTACTCCAGAAACGCAGCTTCCAAGCCGCAGCCCAGATCGAGTACGCGCGAACCCGCGCGAATGTGCGGATACGCCGCGCGAAATCGCAGCCGCGCAATGAAATGGTCTATTCCGGTGTAGGGCATTTATTTCAATTCGTAGTCGCCGATGTACGTGCCGCGGCTGATGCCGAGCATGCTCAGAAAAAAAGAAGCAAAGACAATCTGCGTGCCGATGAAGAGCCACATCGACCAAAATAGAACCTGCCGCACTTCATGCAGCGGGCCAAAGCCGCTCGCCGCCCATTGCCATGTGATCCACGCGCATCCCGCAAAGCCAGTAAGAAAGAGCGCACCACCGAGAAGCAGTCCTGATTCGAGCGTCACTCGCTTCAGAACGCGCTTCAATGAGATATTGCGGCGATCGAACCGCTCCGAATAGCTGAAGACTTTTGCGAAAGCTCCGATCGAAAGGATTTGCACACCCAGCAGGGTAAAGATAACTCCGAAAATCATCGTGTGAACGTCTAGAACAATGTGGGGCGAGATGCGGCGTGGCCCCGGCAGAAGCCAGAACACCATCGCAAGGCCGAGTGCAACAAGCGCCGCGCCGGGCAAGAGAAAAAGCCAGTTCGGCGCGTACATCAGCATGAAACGCAAGTGCCGCCAGCCATCCCGAAAACTGCGCAGGTGCGGCGGGCGTCCGCGCTTGTCCGGCCACAGCGTAATGGGAATTTCCGCGATGCGCGCGCCGAGTTGCGCAGCCTTGATCACGAATTCCGAAGCGAATTCCATGCCGGTGCTGCGCAAATCCATGCGGTCGTAAACGGCGCGCGTAAAACCGCGCATGCCGCAGTGGCTGTCGCCGATATGAGCGTGAAAAAAAAGATTCAGCAGCGAGGTGAGCGCGGGATTGCCCACATATCTATGGTGCCAAGGCATCGCACCAGGTTTGATTTCTCCGCGAAAACGGTTGCCCATCACCACGTCGTAGCCCTGCTTCCACTTCTCGACGAAGCGCGGCACATCGCTGAAATCGTAGCTGTCGTCCGCATCGCCCATAATGATGAACGCGCCGCGCGAGGCGCAAATTCCCGCGCGAAGCGCAGCGCCGTAGCCCCGTTGTTCCACGCGAATCACGCGCGCGCCTAGCCTTTCCGCGATTTCAATCGAGCCGTCCGTCGAACCGTTGTCCGCCACGACGACTTCGCCGCGCAATCCCGCAGCTTGAAACGATTGGATCGCTTTCTCGACGCAAAAGGAAATCGATTTCGCTTCGTCCAGGCACGGAATCACAACGGAAACGTCCATGGGCGGAGCTTCGCCGCTCACGTCAAGCCGCGTGGTCATTTCTGTCTTGATAACGGGCGCGCGGTCTACAGCCAAGTTCCCTGCCTTCCTCGCTCATTCCGGCTGATTCTTTGCACGACAATTTCGCATCCTGCCGTATGCCAGCTTCTCAGCATCGAACGAAATCCACACGCGGCGATTCCGTGAGGCGCCGACTTCCCGCTTGCATTCTGGCGCGCCGCCGCTATGATGGCGGAGTTCCGCGTGCTCCCCTGAGACTTCACATTGTCTAACACATTGGACGGGCCTTCCACCAGCGCCATTGCCGCAGCGGCGGGTGCAACGCGCAGCCGCGGAAGGCTGCTGCAAATTCTTGGCGTCTGGTTCGGCATTTCCGCGGCCATCGGCAATTCCATCGGCGCTGGAATCGTACGCACTCCCGGCGACATTGCGCAACTCCTACCGAAGGCGTGGTTATTCATGGGCGTTTGGGTTGTCGGCGGAATGTATGCGCTGTTTGGCGCGTCTTCGCTGGCGGAATTGGGAGCGGCGATTCCACGCAGCGGCGGACAATACAATTTTTCCCGCCGCGCGATCGGAGAATACGCGGGATTCATCGTTGGTTGGAGCGATTGGCTTTCCACGTGCGGAACGGCGGCGGCGGTCGGCATCGTGATTGCGGAATACAGCGGCGATCTTTTTTCGGTATTCGCGGGACACGTAAAGATGATCGCGGTGGCGGTCATCCTCGGGTTCGGAATTTTGCAATGGCGCGGAATTCGCTGGGGCAGCGGCACACAAATTCTTACGGCGGTCTTGAAAACCGCCGCGTTTTTGATTCTGCTCGCTGCTTGTTTTCTGTTCGGCGAACATGCGCGGGCCGCGGCTCCGCCAGCAACCACGCCCATTCCCGCGATGCCCGGCGGATGGGCGCTCGTCGTCGCGATCATTCTTGGATTGCAGGCGGTGGTGTTCACGATCGACGGATGGGATGGCGTCATATATTTCGGCGAAGAAGTACGCAATCCGGGCCGCGATGTGCCGCGGGCCATTTTCGGAAGCGTTTTTACCGTCATGGGGATTTACCTGCTTTTGAATCTGGCCGTCGTGTATGTTTTGCCGATGAACGAAATTGCAGCCAATAATTTTGCGCTCGGGACCGTCGCCGCACGAATATTCGGCGGGTACGGCGATTCGATCATTCGTTCGATCATGGTGATTTCCATGCTGAGCTGCCTGAACGCCAACCAGCTTTTTTGCACGCGAACGTTGTATGCGATGAGCTGCGACGGATTATTTTTCCGGCCGGTGGCCAAAGTGAATCCGGGCGGAACGCCCGCGCTTGCGCTGCTGTTGAGCACGATCGCAGGAGTCTTGTTCGTGCTGGGATCGTTCGAGCGAGTGATCGCGATGCTGTCGTTTTTCTTTGTGGCGAATTACACGCTGTCGTATATTTCGCTGTTCTTGCTGCGCAAAAACGAACCAGAGATGGCGCGGCCGTATCGCGCGTGGGGCTATCCGTGGACGACGGGAATCGCGTTGCTGGCTTCAATAATTTTTCTGGTGGGATCGATTGCCACCGACCGAAAGAACGCGCCATGGGCGCTGGCGATGCTGGTGTTGAGCTATCCGGTATTTTTGGTGATGAAACGGATGACGCCGCGAACAGCCGCTGCGGAGTGACAGAACGGCGCGAAGGATTCGGCGACCGAAAACTGCTGGCCAAAAAAGTTTGCCGCAAAAACTTTTCTGCGCAACACACTTCCAGCGATGAAAAGAAATTCCTCACGCGCCGGAGATGCATTGTCGGAATCCTAGCTGGGCAGTTTCTCGGCGACGGATTTCGCCTGCAGGAATAGAAGCAAGTAATCTCTTCCGCCGGCTTTGGAATCCGTGCCAGACATGTTGAAGCCGCCGAACGGATGCGCGCCGACCATCGCGCCGGTGCATTTGCGGTTCAGATAAAGATTGCCGACGTGAAAGGCTTCCTGAGCCTTTTCGAGCTTTGCGGGATTTTTTGAATAAACGGCGCCGGTAAGACCGAACTCGGTGTTGTTGGCGATTTCCAGGGCGTGATCAAAATCCTTCGCTTTGATGACGGCAAGGACGGGGCCAAAGATTTCTTCCTGGGAGATTCTTGCCATCGGATCGACATCGGCAATGATGGTCGGCTGAATGAAATAACCGTCGCCGGGCGCGCGGCTGCCGCCGTGGAGCAACTTCCCTTCTTTTTTGCCGACTTCGATGTAGTTCAAAATCGTGTTCATGGCGGACTTGCTGACGACCGGGCCCATGTAATTGTTGGGATCGTCGCTGGGGCCAACGGAGATTTTCTTGGTGCGGTCGACGAGCTTCTGCACGAAGGAATCGTAAATTTTTTCGGAGACGATCGCGCGCGAGCACGCTGAACATTTCTGGCCCTGGTAGCCGAAAGCGGCTTGCGCGACGCCTTCGACGGCGGCGTCCACGTCGCCTTCTTCATCCACGATGATGGAGTCCTTGCCGCCCATTTCGAGAACAGTACGCTTGATCCAGATCTGGCCGGGAACGGTTTTGCCGGCGAGTTCGCTGATGCGCAGGCCGACTTCTTTCGAGCCGGTGAAAGCGATGTAGCGCGTTTTGGGGTGCTTGACGAGGACATCGCCGACGGTGGCGCCAGGACCGGTCAAGAAACTGAGAGCATCTTTTGGAATGCCTGCTTCGTAGGCAATTTCAACAAATTTGGCGGCGACGGTCGGCGTATCACCGGCAGGCTTTAGGACGACAGTGTTTCCGGTGACGAGCGAAGCCATGGTCATACCAGCGGCGATGGCCGCGGGAAAATTCCACGGCGGAATGACCACGCCGACGCCCAGCGGGATATAGACGAGATAGTTCTTCTCGCCTTTCATGGGAACGACTTTTTGCGGTCCGGCGAGACGCAACATTTCGCGGCCGTAATATTCGCAGAAGTCGATCGTCTCGGCGGTGTCCGCATCGGCTTCGGGCCAGGTCTTGCCGGCTTCGTAGCAAATCCACGCGTTCATTTCAAACTTGCGGTCGCGGAGAAGTTTGGCGGTACGGAAGAGGCATTCGGCGCGGCGCTCGGCGGGGACGCGCTTCCAGGAATCAAAGGCTTTGTTGGCGGCTTCGACGGCTTCGGCGGCCATTTCCGGAGTCGCGGTCTGAAAAATGCCGATGACCTGTTCGGGATGCGAAGGATTGGTCGAAGTGCGTTTTTCGGCTGTGATGACTTTTTGTCCGGCGATGTACATGGGATATTCGCGGCCGAATTCCGAGGCGACTTTCTTGAGGGCGGCTTCCATGGCGCTGCGATTTTCGGGCTTCGAGTAATCGAGGAGCGGCTCGTTGGTGAATTCCGAGACTTGAATTTTGGCTTCAGCAGTGGCCATGGCGGCTTTCCTCCTGGATATGCGAACAGAGGATTGTACTGCGAGCGCGGATTTCGCCACAAGGCACCAACCATGCCTTTCTTGCGGAAGAAATTAGCGGCAGAAAGACACGTTCGGTGAAACTAGTTGATTCGGGAATCACTTTCTCCTCCGGCGCGCTCCGGCCTTGCCACGTACAGGCGAGGTGTCCCTGCGGCCGGCAAAATTGCGGTTCGTGAAATGAAGCATAGCGTGGCGCAAGAGGCCGTTGGCCTTGGTTTGGTAGCCGCGCCCATCGGACCTGAGCCACTCGATGACGTCGACGTCGAGACGGATGGTGACGGGCCGCTTTGCGGGGCGGTAAAACCTGCCGACTTCCGCGCCGCTCCAGTCGATGACGGGAGGGGCATCGGAAAAATCAATGTCGGCGTCCTTTTTGGCGGCGATGGTGGCCGCGTCTCGTTTCTTATTTCTTGTAAGTTTGCGCATAGGCTTGCCTTTCCTGAAATTCCGCAGCGCGCGCCGAAATAATGCGAACGAGTTCTTCGCCGTTCTCTTCCTCGAGGGTGTGGACCACCAGGAGAATGGAGCCCGGGGCAATGGCTCCAACGGTGATCCAGCGATCCTCCTCGTCTTCAACTGTATGGTCCGGCCGAGAAATGGCGAAGGGATCTTCAAAAACAAGAACAGGGGTCTCAAAACGAACGTCGTGCTTACTCAGATTGAGCCGGTTCTTGCTATCGTCCCACTCGAAGCGCATTTCAGCGGGCTTCCTTCCCACTGTACCCGCGGTCCAGAAAGATGTCAATACATCTGTACGTACACATCCAGCCATGGAGCGCAGTACGCGGCGCATGCACGATCGATGAATGCTTCGGGATGATGGCGGTCATGAGGGCTTCTTTGTGGGATCGGGATTGGGGAGCGAGGGATCCCAGAACGAGTCGGGAGCGGACGGGGAAGTTTTCGGCGAGGCGGCGGGAGCGAGCTTAGCCTCGTCTCGCTGCTCGTTTTGGTTCCCGGCCTGCGCACTGGGGGCGGTTGGGTCCCTGATGCCGGCCGCTAGATCGGCGTCAATCGCGGGAAGGGTGCGGAGGAGGAGGCTGCTGATGTAGGCGAGGACGGAAGCGCGGCGGGGGGAGATGTAGTTATTGGCGAGGAGCTTGTAGAGATTGCTGAGAGCGAAGTTGATGCCCTGGGCGGTTTGGAAGCCTTGGGAGCCGGTGAGGAGGGCGGTCTTGAGATTGAGGACATCGGATTTCTTGAGCTCGACGCCGTGGGCGTAGCAGAGCAGCTTCCCTGCAGCTTCGATTGGAAGTTTGCAGCGGCGGCCCGATGGCGTGCGATGCACGCAGCGTGCGGAATCATCGAGACGAGCGATGCGGTTGGGTTGCGAGGATTGTGTGGATTGCGGTTTCATTTTTTCTCTCCTGCGGAGCGGGGGCCTACCCCACCCTGGGTGTTTTTTGTAAGAGCGGCAAGCAAAGGACTTAGGCGCGACACGAGATGCAAGAGTGGCAAATACAGGACTTAAAGTGGCTGATTTTTCAGTGGTTTGGGAAGGAACTGTAAGAGAGGCGGGGAAAGGAGTTCGGGAAAAGGGCGATTGCAGGCTGGAGGGTTTGAAGGTTGGAACTCTGGGGACAGGGAGGTTGCGCTGGGATGGCGGGATCGCCGAAAAGGGACAGCGCCTTGCGTTCACGAGACATGTTACCAGGGATAGTTACCACATGTCAATACATTTGTTTTATGTACTTCATGGTTATTCGAATCGTGAGGGCTTATTCGAACGGCGGAGGTGGAAGTTGGCGGAATGGAAGGAGTTGGCGGGAGGGTTAGAAGAGGGATACGGGTGTGGAAATCTGTGGAAAAGTCGAGGACCCACCCTCAAGAAACGAGGGTGGGGCACCCCCGGAGCTGCTCCCGGTGGTTTTAGTAGTAGGTGAGCTGGCGGGTCCGGACGATGGGAGGCTGGCTGGGATGGGCGGTGTCGGTTGCGGTTTGTTGGGTCCAATTGCCGTAGGCGTTGTATTGGTAGGTGTATTTGATGACGGTCGGCTCGGGGACGGGGAGCGAGGACTGGGGTGATTGCTGGGTGGACGAGCTACTGGGGGTCACGGCGCCGTCTTCGCCCACGGAGAACTCAACGCCCGCGGGGACCACAGAGTTTTCGGCGTACGTGGTGTGCTCCTCGGCCTTGTCGCCTTGGTCGTTGTAGGCGATGGAAGTGGTTTGGTCGAACATCATGTTTCGCTCGCGAGTTGCGATCAGGCGATTTTGAGAGTCATACGTGTAAGACATTCCGGCGGGAGTCCGGCCGGTCATGACGCGAGCCAGGACCATGTTCATGTGCTTGATGGCTTCCGGGGTCATTTGATATTGCTGCTCGGCGGGCATGTTTTCGATCACTGTCGGAGCAAGATTTTCAAACGTAGGTTTCTCTTCGCTGAGTTGGCCATTCGTGCCGTAAGTGCGAAGCACACGGCTGACAAGTTGGCCCTGCGCGTCGAGGACTTGCGCCTCCGTGGGCTGGCCGTTCTGGTCATAGAGCGTGACAACGGTGCCGCCGGAAGGAACGCCGAAGCCCATTTGAGCGGCGTCCCAAGGAGAACCGGAGGACGCAGCGTTTCGTTTGCTTTCGAGAGATTGAGGGGCGAAGGTTTGGACGGAAGACTTGCGTCCTTGCGCGTCGTATTGAAAATCGATGCGGTCGCCTTTTCCAATATTGTTGGTGATGCTGAGAAGGCGGCCGGAATCATCGTAGGAGTAGAGCGACTCGAGGCCAGGGTCGCCGGATTTGCCGGAAACGATGCTGAGGAGATGGCCGTCCGAATCGTACGTCCGTGTCGTAACCCAATCTGAACCATTCGAACTCTTAGAGCTACTGACGAGAAGTTTTCCGTCGATGTCATACGTGTGCGTGGTCGAAAATTTGCCGGTGGGATAAGCAACCTCTTCGACGCAGACATGGACGGGGCCGCGCAGACTAGCTTTTTCACGGTCGGACATGTCGGGGCCCCTTATGGCGGAGGAAGAGTTGGGAGTTTGCGTGGTTTGCGGACGAGGCGGCGGAAAGGCGCGCGAGGAGAAGGCGCAGAACGGAGGCAGGAGCAGAAGAGAAAAAGTGAGGAGCGAATGATAGCGACTCATATTGCACCTTGCCAGGGGGTCCGACATGCCTCGCTCAGTTTGGGCGGGGTCATGCGCAAGGGATTGGTTGCGTAGCTGGAGGATAGCAGATTTTTAGGTTAACGGGAGTGTTAAGTAATTGCTGAGGCTGCTCGATTTCTCAAGTCTAGCGGAGGTCGCGGATGATTTCGCGGGCGGCGTTGGCGCCGGAGGAGCCGGTGAGGCCGTTGCCGGGATGCGTGCCGGAGCCGCAGAGGTAGAGGCCGCGAATGGGAGTTTTGTAGCGCGCCCAATCGAGAACGGGACGCATGGTGAAAAGCTGGTCGAGAGCGAGCTCGCCGTGAAAGATGTGGCCGCCGGTGAAGTTGTAAACGGTTTCGAGGTCATGGGGCGTGATGACCTGCATGTGCTCGACGAGGCTGGGGAGATTGGGAGCGTATTCGGCGAGAGTTTTCACGACGGTTTCGCCGAGATCGCGGCGGCGGGCGCCCCAGTTGGTTTCGGATTTTTGGGTGGGAGCGATGGTGGCGGATTTTTCGGCGTTGGACGAACGCGCGGGCTTTTCGGAAGCGGCGGGAGCCGGGGCTGCCGCGAGTTTGAACGGAGCGAATTGCACGTAGGCGGAGAGGACGTGCTTGCCATCGGGTGCGAGGGCGGGATCGAGAATGGTGGGGATGGTGACGTCGAGATACGGAGCGGGGGAAAATTCTCCGTACTTGGAAGCATCGAAGGCGCGCTCGAGGTAATCGATTTCGGGGCCGATGTGAATGCGGCCGGAAAGGGCTTTCAGGGCGTTTTCGGAATGTTCGAGAGCGGAGAAGGCGGGCAAGCCGTCGAGAGCGAGATTCACTTTGGCGACGGTGCCGTTGGCGCGGATGTTGCGAATGCGAAGGGCGAAAGTGGGATCGAGCTGCGTGGGATCGAGAAGATGGAAAAAGGTGCGCTTCGGATCGACGCCGGAGATGACGGCTTCGATTTTGATTTCCTCGCCATCGGTGAGCACGAGGCCGGAGACGGCGCCATTCTTTACGAGAATGTGCTGCACTTCGGCGTTGGTGCGGATTTCGGCGCCGGCGCGCTTTGCGGATTCGGCAAGCGCGCGCGTGAGCGAACCGAGGCCGCCGCGAGGGAAAGCGGCGGGGCCGACGGGATTCGAATCGGCCGCAGCGCGAAGAAGTAATACTGCAGTGGAACCGGCGGACCAGGGACCGAGCGCGGTGCCGAAGATACCCCGAGCGGCGATGGCGGCGCGGAGCAGTTCCGTTTCGAAGAATTCGGAGACGAAATCCGCGACGGCCATGGGGCCCCAGCGGAGGAGATCGAAGATGCCGCGTTTGCCGAGGCTGCGCGCGCCGCGGCCGGTTTTAAAAAGATTCCAGAAGTCTTCGGGAGACGGCGAATCGATGGCCGGCGGAGTGATGGAGCAGAGCTGGGCGAAGAAGGTGGACATTTGTTCGAGCGACGTTGCGAACTGCGTGTATTTGGCCGCGTCTTTGGGGGAGAGTCGCGCGATGCCGCCGGCGGTTTTCGCGGCGGTGTCGTAAAAAAGGAGAGATTCGCCATCAGGACGAGGCGCGAACATGCGCGGATTGGGTTGAAGAATTTCGCAGCCGAATTTTTCGAGTTGAAGATCGCGGGCGACGGCGGCGGTTAGCGGACCGACCGTGTGCGCGAGGGTCGAAACGTGAAAGCCGGGATGAAATTCCTCGGTGATGGCGCCGCCGCCCACGATTTCGCGGCGTTCGAGAACGATGGGCTTGAAGCCGCCTTTGGCGAGATAGAAGGCGGTGATGAGAGCGTTGTGGCCGCCGCCGATGATTGCTACGCGCTGTCCGATAGGCATGATTAGTTTTTGCTCCGGGAGGCGCGGCGCGGGCTGGAGCTCTTCCCGTCTTTGAGAATGACCTGGCTGGCGATGCGGCCTGGCGCGCCCATGATGCCGCCGCCGGGATGCGTGGCGGAACCGCACATATAAAGGTTATCGATGGGAGTGCGATAGTACGCCCAGCCGGGAACGGGGCGCAGGAAAAAAAGCTGCTCGAGAGAAAGTTCGCCCTGGAAAATGTTGCCTTGTGTGAGGCCGAACTCGCGCTCGAGATCGAGCGGCGTGAGGATTTGGCGGCCAGCGATAATTTTTTTTATGTTGGGCGCGTGTTCGGAGATGGCGTTGATGACGGCGTCGCCGAAGGCTTCGCGCTGCTCGTCCCACGTGCCCTTGGCAAGCTTGTACGGGGCATATTGCACGAAGCAGGACATGACGTGCTTGCCGGGAGGCGCGACGCTCGGGTCGGTGAGGCTGGGGATGACGATATCGATGTAAGGCTTGCGCGAGAAATGGCCGTACTTGGCGTCGTCGTAGGCGCGCTCCATGTACTCGATGCTGGGAGAGATGGAAATGGCGCCGCGAAGATGCGCGCCAGGGCCGGGGAGACACTTGAAATCGGGAAGCGCATCGAGAGCGAGATTCACTTTGCCGGAGGAGCCGCGGAATTTGTAGCGGCGGACGCTTTCGAGAAAATCGGAGGGAAGTTCGGCGGGATCGAGAAATTTTTCGAAAGTGAGATGCGGGTCGACGCTGGAAGAGACGACATTGGCGGAGATTTCTTCGCCGGATTGCAGAGCGACACCGCGTACGCGGCCGTTTTTGACGAGGATTTTCGCGACGCCCGCTTGGGTGCGGATCTCGACGCCGGCTTCGCGCGCGGCGGCGGCAATCGAATTGGAAATGGCGCCGGTGCCGCCGCGGCTGAAACCCCAGGAACGAAACGCGCCGTCAATTTCGCCCATGTAATGATGTAGCAGAACATAAGCGGTGCCGGGCGAGCGAATGCCGAGGAACGTGCCGATAATGCCAGAAGCAGACATGGTGGCTTTGAGGACGTCCGTTTCGAACCACTGGTCGAGAAAATCGGCGGCGCTCATGGTCATCAGTTGGATGAGTGTGTAGCGCTCGTCGGAAGAGAGCGAGCGAAAACGCTGGAGAAGAAAGTGAAGCTGTTTGAGGTCGCCGGGCTTGAGCGTGGTGGGGTCGGGCGGAATCATGGAAAGAAGCGGCTTCACGAAGCGGCACATCGGGGTCATCATTTTGGAAAATTCGTCGTAGGCTTCGGCGTCGACGCGGGAGTGGCGGCGAATTTCGCGCTGAGTGCGGGCGTGATCGTTCATGCGCCAGAGGAAATCGCCGTTGGACATGGGAGTGAAGGTGCCGTCGAGGGGAAGGATTTCGAGGCCGTGGCGCGGGAGATCAAGCTCGCGAATGATCTCGGGGCGAAGCAGAGAGACGACGTAGGAACATTCGGAAAACAGAAAACCGGGAATAATTTCTTCCGTGACGGCAGCGCCGCCGAGAACGTGGCGGCGTTCGAGAACGAGCACTTTCTTGCCGGCTTTGGCCAGATAGGCGGCGTTGACAAGGCCGTTATGGCCGCCGCCGATGACGATTACGTCGTAGTGCTTCGCCATGCAGAGAAACTCCGCTAAATTTCGCCACTGCAGAAAAATTAAATGCGAAAGGAAGACCGAATAGTTTACTGGCAGCCACGATGGCGCACAAGGGCTGGAGCAGAGCGAACCAGTAGGGCTGAAAGGATTATTCGCGAGTCGAGTGGAGTTGGATGGGGAGAATGCGTGCATGATGCTCGAAGCCGGCATCGATCGTGAAGATTGTCCAGCCCCGATTCATCGCGACCGCACAAATCAAAACGTCCAGGACAGACACCGTCACGCCTCTGCTCCGGAATTTGTTGTTGGCTTCGGCTGCTTTTTCATAATCCGAAGTACCTGGAACGATGTCGGGAAAGGCGCGCAGCGCCGCGCCGCCTTCCCGTTTTGAAATTGCGAGTGTTCCAGATTGGGCCGTCCGAGAGTCAAAGTCACCAGCAATTCCTTTCGCGAATCACGCTACTCCTGCGGTAAAACCTTGCAGACATTGGATTCTTCAGAGAATTCCTCTGCCCAGGGATGTGAGCCGTCCCGCGTTCCGTGCTGGCATCCGGCGTGCATTTTGACCGGCCGAAGATGCGATGCGTTTCTCGAAAGCGCGTTGCATCTGGGAGGGCCGCAATGCAACGCCGACTTTTCATCTCAAGAGCCATCGGATCTCTGGTGTGGATGAATGCGGGAATCACCGGACGAATGCTGGAAGCGCACCCTGGCGTGGAACGAAATTCCCCGAGTGAGCCAGGCGCGGTGAATTCGGCCGTCGTAGCCGGAGATCCGCAGGCGGCAAAAGCCTCGCTAAGCAGGGATGAAATCATCGCGCGCGTCTTCCAGCGCGAAAAAGAGCAAATCGAGGTCATCACGTCCTACGCGCCGATTGTGGAAACGTACATCCAGGTCGAAAAAACCGACCCGCTGATGGGTACCCTTCCAAAGCACGACTATTATTTCCTGGGGCAGGCGGATTTTCGCCGCAACAGGATAAAGGTCCACGCCATGACGGAGAAAACACACAAGGGCACGATGATGTGGGCGTTCAACCCCGCCGGTTTTCTGCAAATGGCTTTTCTGGATTTCGGCCAGTTTGACAAGGAGCACTACCAGCTCACCTACGGGGGCCGCGACTTCCTGGGTGAAGTGCGCTGCTTTTTGTTCGATGTCGAGCGCGCGCCCAGGGCCAAGGGTCCGCGCTTTCGCGGCCGAATCTGGGCGGAGGATCAGGACTTCACGATCGTTCGAATGAGCGGAGTGTACGCGCCGGAAATCAGGTTTTCAATCAGAAACTTCGCCGACGACTTTTATCTGCACTTTGATTCCTGGCGCACTAATGTCCGGCCGGGAGTGTGGCTGCCAAGCGACATCTATTCGCAGGATTTGCGAAAGATCCCGCCGACGGGCGGACCGAGGTTCAAGGCGCGGACGCATTTGTGGGGCTACGGACTTACCGCGCAAAACCGGCAGGAAGAATTCGGGCAACTCCTGGTCGAGTCCCAGAAAAACGTGAAGGACGAATCGGAACGGCAGGACCGCTCGCCCCTCGAACAGCAGCGTGGATGGCGGCAATTATCGGAGGAAAATGTCTTCGAAGTTTTGCAGCGAGTCGGCCTCGTGGCGCCGCCGGGCAGCGTGGACAAGGTGCTGGAGACCATCGTAAACAACCTCATGGTGACGAATAACTTCGACTCCAGAATCGAGATGCACTGCCGCGTCTTGATGACCAGCGATCTTGAAATGTTTTCGATGCAGAAAACGATCGTGCTCAGCCGCGGCTTGATCGACGTCGTGCCAAATGAAGAGACCATGGCGGCTTTGCTGGCGTTCGAAATGGCGGACGCTCTCGAGCCCAAGCCCGCGCAGGATCAGTACGGGTTCAGCGACATCCTGCGATTGACGCCGACGGAGGCCTTGAAAAAGCTCTCGTTTGTGGACACTCCTGAAGAAGCTCAGAAAAACGGCGAAAAGGCTCTCGAGTGGCTGAAGAAATCTCCTTATGCAGATAAGCTGGCCAACGTTGGACTGTTCCTATCGCAACTGCAATCGCAGAGGCCTGCGCTCAAGCAATTGATCAGCGCGCGATTGGGAAATCAGGTGTACTTCACATCGCAACTGCTGCAAGCCGCTCCGGCGCTGCAGCCAGCCAACCTGCAACAAACCGGGGCGCTGCCCATGGGATCGAGGATTAAAATCAATCCCTGGAGCGACAACGTGAGTTTACTCAAGGCTCAGCAGATGGCCCCGATCTCCCCGCGGGAGAAAATTCCCTTCGAAGTGACGCCAATCGATGTTTACTTGACGCGCTACGTGGAAACCTCCGCTGCCAACGCCGGACATTCGATTGTGCCCCGATCGGCGATTCCCGTCGCGGGTGTCGCAGCCGAGGATTGGTAGCCGCGGACAAATAATGCGTTACTTTTCCGGTGGATACTTCGGCGGAATCACCGCATAGCCGGGAGCCGCGGTTTTAAGATTGGGCGTCACGGACGCACGCGCATCGCCAATGGCCCAGCGAATTCCTCCCGCCAGCAAATTCAAGTGAAAGGCATTCTGCCAGTTTTCGGCGCGGTCGCCGATGGCGGTGTAGAAAACTTTGCCGCGGCCGTCCATGCGCGCCCACACGACCGGATACGGCGGGCGTTTGTACGCATTGCCGTTCATCGTGGAGGTGTCCAGCGTGCAGATCACGTGAAGGTCGGGAGCAAAATCCTTCAGCGAATACCATTCGTCCATCAAGCTCACCGGCGAATGCACGCCTTCGAGACCGGGAAACTTTGGATCGTCGATGATGACGTTCGCCGTCTGCAGGCGCGGATCGTGGCTCTGCCCGTGAATAATGAACTCGCCGCCGAGCAGGCGAATGTAAGGATCGGAATTCTTACCATGGGCGATGTAGCGGTTCGAAAGGTCCGGCGGATCGGGCTGCGTGTGAAACGTGTCGGCGGCGGCGTGGATTCCGACGAAGCCGAGGCCGCCGTGGACGGCGTCGAGAAAAGCCTGCTTGCCGCGCACGGACATGGGCGGATTCTTGTCCGTGCCTTCCTCGGTGAGAACGCCGGTGGTGAAAAAAACCACCGCGGCATAGTCGTGAAATTCCTTGGAATCGAAAATGCGGCCGTCCTTCGAGGCCGTGAGGTCAAAGTTGTACTTGCCGGCCATGTCGCGCAGCGCGTTTTCGACGATGCTGGGCTTGCCGTCCGTGACTTTGATGACGGCGTGTTCGAAGCCGGAGGACTTGGTGAAGAGCAGCACGGACTTCTTGCGCGCCGCGAAGGCTGGATGAGAGAGAAGGAGTCCGGCGCCAGCAGCGGCGGTGGTTCGAAGGAAATCACGGCGAGTGGAGAGTGAGTTCATTTTATTTTTTCCTGAAAAAACCTTTTCCTTGAAAAACCAAGACCAGAGTCTTCCTTGCATCGTCAAAGCGATGCGAAGACGGCGTAGTGTACAGCGCGGAAGAGAAGCGGACAAGCGAAGGAAACGGCGAGTACCGCCGAGTTTCTGAGCGCGAAGGTCTTGCTGCCGCTCTTGAAAACGCTCACGAGGACAACGCGCACCTGGAATCAAGCGGCGTCAGGAAAAACTCGACGGTGGAAATGAGACTCCCGGCGCGGCGGTCTTGTGGGATACTCTGCGCGGCGTTTTGCAGGCCTCTTGGCGGGCAGCGCCAGGGGAGACGGTTCGAAAAAAATTTCCATGTCGGAAATCCTGGAGCAAACGGCGTTCGATACGGAAGGCGTGCCCCGGCGCAGATGGTTTATCGCGTGTCTGCTCGGCTTCGGAATTCTCGTTAACTACTTCGACCGCGTGAATCTTTCCGTCTCGAAAGATGCGTTGAACGCGGCGTTTGGAATCTCCGCGGTCACCTTCGGTTATCTATCGAGCGCCTACAACTGGACGTACGCGGCGCTGCAGTTGCCGTCCGGACTTCTGCTGGACAAGTTTGGCGTGCGGCGCGTCGGCTGGATCAGCACGTTCATCTGGTCCGTGGCGACCTTTGGCGCGGCACTTTCCACGGGGATTGGGAGTTTTTTTTCGGCGAGGCTGCTTTTGGGGATTGGCGAAGCGCCGACGTTTCCCGCGAACTCAAAAGCCGTTGGATACTGGTTCCCGAAACAGGAACGCAGCCTGGCCACGGCGATCTTCGATTCCATGGCAAAATTTTCCTCCGCGATCGGCGTGCCGCTGATCGGAATTTTGCTTCTGCATTTTGGCTGGCGATGGAGCTTTGCCGCCACGGGATTCCTCAGTCTGCTTTTTTTCGCTTTGTTTTTTGCGTACTACCAAAACCCCAGCCAAGACAAGCATCTTTCGAGAGTGGAGCGCGAATTCATCGCCAAAGGCGGAGCGCAGCCAGAAGACGAAGCGACGGCCGCGAGAGGCGCGCCACTCTGGTATTTGCTGCGGCAGAAAAGGGTGATCGGATTGGCGCTGGGATTTGCGGGGTACAACTATACATTTTATTTGCTGCTGACTTGGCTGCCGTCTTATTTTTTGGCCGTGCATCATGTGGATTTGTTTCATTCGGTGGTGTACACGAGTGTGCCGTGGGTGTTCGCGACGCTGACGGACTTGGTGATCGGCGGCTGGCTGGTGGACGCATTGATTCAGCGCGGGTGGAATGCGGTTCGCGTGCGGCAAGTGGTGCTGATCGGAGGCACCATGCTGGGGCTGGGGATACTCGGTGCCGCACGCACGGAGAGCGCAGCCGCGGCACTTTTCTGGATTAGCCTCTCGATCGGCGGATTATCGGCGGCTTCGCCGGTGGGCTGGTCGATCCCGTCCTTGATCGCTCCGAAGGAAAGCGTGGGCACCGTCGGCGGAATTTTGAACTTCAGCAATCAGCTTGCGGGAATTGCCGCACCAATCGTCACGGGCTACGTGGTGCAAATCACGCATTCTTTCGCGTGGGCTTTCATTGCGGCGACGATCACGCTCCTGCTCAGCATCGCGGCTTATATTTTTCTGCTGGGGCCGATGACGCCTGTTCCCGAGCCTGCGTGATTTCGCAGAAAGTGAAAAACTTACTGTTTGGGGCCGGCCGCGTAGTGTTTTGTGCCGTTTGTCCTGGCGTTGTAAACATCGAGGCTGCCATCCATCGAGGCGGTCACTTTTATATAATTTCCGGCGTCGTCCGTCCCCGAAAGATTGGCGATGAAAGGCGCAGCCACGTTGTGCGTGGCGCCGCCTTCGTCCGAAAAATGAAGCTGCCAGAGAGCTTCGAGCCTGGGCGATTTTTCGATGGCCTCCCAGGAAGAGGGTGAACCTCCTTTTTTGGCGCCATTATCCATAATGGCCACGCGCGGGGCGATGCCGTTCAAAAACACAGGGCTGTTACTTTGCGACCAGCCGTGGTGGGAAACAATGTAGAGATCGATTGGGCCGATCTTGTTTACCGGGCACATCAATTCCCTTTCCTTGTCTTTGGTGAGGTCGCCCAAATCCAGAATGCGCAGTTTGCCGAAGGTAATAAGCACGCCGAGGGAGCGAACATTTTCGGTGTGATCCGCGGGAGGTTCCGGAGCAGAGGCACAATCGGGATTGGCCGCTCCCGCGCCGGGCAGCGGCTTTTCGATGAGCGCACCGTCCGCGCTGATGACTTTCACTTCGAGGCCGGGGATCGGCAAAACTTCTCCGGGTTTGGCGATGATGCGCTTGTAGTGTCCCTTGGCGAGAAGCGATTGATAGGCCTGCCAGGCTTGCTCGGTGGGGCCATCGGTTGGTTCGCGGTTCTCGCCGTGGTCGATGAACGTGCCAATCGGGATTCGTGCGGCGAGCTGCGGGACGCCGCCGGTATGATCGGTGTGATAGTGAGTGAGAAGGACGTAATCAAGCTTTGCGACACCAGCTAATTTCGCGGCGGCGACGATTCGATCGGCATCGCGACCATTGTTTCCCGGCCAGCCTGTATCGATTAGCAGAGACTTCCCCGCCGGGGTGACGAAGAGGGTGGATTGTCCGCCTTCCACGTCGACGAAATAGATTTGGAGGTCCTTGTGGCGGACTGGCGCGGGCGCGCCCTGGGCTGCGGAGAAAAAGGCGAAGCCGAGCAGGCCGCATACGGCGGCGCCAAGAGACAGCATTTGCACCCGACGCCAAGTTCTTGCCGCGGAAAAGATTTTGTTGCGCATCGTTAAGACTCCTAGTCTGCCTCTCGAGACGGGTCCGACGGATTTTTGGCCGGCGCGACCAGCGCGCGTGTGGCACCCGTCGAAATTCCGCCATCCACGAGAAGCGTTTGCCCGGTGACGTAACGGCTGGACTCCGCCGCGAGGAAAACAACGGCAGCGTCCAGGTCCCGCGGCTGGCCGGGACGCTTCAACGGGATGCGATCGCAAAGATATTCGACCCATTGTTTGTTTTCGTAAAGGACCTTGTTCTGCTCGGTGCGAAACCAGCCGGGGGCCAGACAATTTACGGTGATGCCGTGCTTGCCCCAGTCGTCGGCGAGGCTCATGGTCAGTTGCTTGATGCCGCCGCGGCTGGCGCCGTAAGGCGCGAGACCCGCGTAGCCAGCGACGGTGGTAACGGAGCCGATGTTGATGATGCGGCCGTAGCGGCGGGCGATCATGCCATGAGCGACCGCTTGCGAGACGAAAAAACTGCCGCGAAGATTGGTTTCGAGAATCAAATTCCAATCGTCCCAGGTTACTTCGAGCGCGGGCTTGCGGACATTGCAGCCGGCGTTATTGACGAGAATATCGACATGGCCAAAGGCGGCTTCGGCGGCGGCGACCGCTTTCTCGATGCTTTCTTGACTGCGAACGTCGAGCTCCACGGAAAAGGCGCGGCGGCCGAGAGATTTTATTTCCGCCTGGAAGGACGAGAGCCGGTGGAGATCCCGGCTCGTGAGCACGAGATCCGCGCCGGCCTTGGCGAGAGCGCGCGCCATGTATTGGCCGAGACCGCGGCTCGTGCCGGTGACGAGCGCGACGCGGCTGCTGAGATCGAAGAGAGCATCGCTCACGCGGGTGTCTCCGGCGTGAGGATCACTTTCATCAGGTTGGGTTCATGCGCGTAAAGCCGCTCGAACCAGCGCGGGCCTTCCTCGAGCGGGGCAATCGCGGTGATCAGCTGCTTGACTTGGATCGCACCGCTGGCGAGAAGCTCGATCGCGCGCGGATATTCGCCCGCGGATGCGCAGGAACCTTGTAAACGGATCTGGCGCGTGACGACTTTCTGCAGAGGCAGAGTCACTTCCGGAGAAATATTGCCGACCAGAACAACGGTGCCTCCCTTGCGAACGCTTTCAATCGAGGCTTTCACGGTTTCGTTTCTGCCAACGGCTTCGATCGCCACATCCACACCGGCGCTGCTGGTGAGTTGCAAGATTTGTTCGGCGAGATTTCCCGTGGAAGACAGAACGGCGGCTGCGCCTAGATTGTGAGCGAGTTTCAGCCGCGTGCTGTCCACATCGGCGACGAAGACGCGTGTACAGCCTGCCGCACGAAGCGCTTGCAGAGTAAGCAAACCGATCATTCCGGCGCCGAGAACTAGAGCCGTGGCACCTTCTCTGATTTGCGCGAGAGAAACGCCATGAAGGGCGACAGAAACGGCTTCGAGCATGGCGGCTTCCGCAAACGAAAGAGTATTGGGCAGACGATAAAGAATGCGCGAAGGGACAGCAACGTATTCGGCAAAAGCACCGGGCCGGCGAAACTCGGCGCAGGAGACGCCCAGGACCTGGCGATGATCGCAGAGATTCACTTCGCCGCGGCGGCAGTTGGCGCAGGCGCCGCAGAAGATGGTCGAATCGAAAGTGACGCGGTCGCCTTTTGCAAAGCCGCTGACGCCATCACCGAGCGCGGCGATGGTTCCGGCGGCTTCGTGGCCCATAACGATGGGCGGAATGCGGCGGCCGGAAGAGCCATCGTAACCGTGGACGTCGCTGCCGCAAATGCCGCAAGCGGCGACGCTGATCAGGACTTCGCCGCGGCCCGGCGCGGGGTCGGGCTGATCGGCGAGTTCGAGATGCTTGTACTGCGAGAGCAAGAGAGCTTTCACGGCTGGCGCCATCCGACGTTCACAGGGAGACTCCGCGTTTCCACGGGATAAAATCGTCCTGAGAAAGTTGTTCGGCCTTTGTGCGGGCTTCGCCGCTGGCGACTTGAATGACCCGTTCGAGAATGGTTTCGCCCATTTTTTCGATGGTGGATTCTCCGGTGATGATGCCGCCGGTGTCGATATCGATGATATCGGACATGCGCTGGGCGAGCTTCGAGTTTGTGGAGATTTTCAAGACGGGGGCAATGGGATTGCCGGTAGGCGTGCCGAGACCGGTGGTGAACAGAACGACATTTGCGCCAGCGCCGACCTGCGCGGAAACGGATTCGACGTCGTTGCCCGGCGTGCAATGCAAGTTCAGGCCTGGCTCGGTTGCATACTCCGGATAGTCGAGAGCGGCGGTGACGGGCGAAGTACCGCCTTTTTTGGCCGCGCCAGCGGATTTCATCGCGTCGGTGAGCAAGCCATCGCGGATATTGCCCGGCGAAGGATTCATCTCGAAGCTCGCGAACACAGCTTTGGCGCGGGAGGCATAGTCCCGCATCAGTTGCGCGAAACGGTCCGCCACTTCCTTGCGAACGCATCGATCGATCAATTGTTGTTCCACGCCGCACAGCTCCGGAAACTCAGAAAGAATGCCTTTGCCGCCGAGCGCGGCAACGATATCGGCTGCGTGGCCGATCGCGGGATTCGCGGACAGTCCGGAAAAACCATCCGACCCACCGCATTGCAGCGCAAGGGTGAGCTTCGATAACGGCGCAGGTTGCCGCGTGATTTTATCGGCTTCCACCAGGCCCAGGAAGGTTTCGCGGATAGCGCGGCTCAGCATCGCGGCCTCGGAAGGACTTTTTTGCTGCTCGAAGATCAGGAGAGGCTTGTGGAAGCTCGGATCGCGGCGCTTGATTTCCTCGAGGAGCAGGGGGACTTGGGCGTGCTGGCAGCCGAGGCTCAAGACCGTTGCGCCGGCAACATTCGGATGATGAATATAGCCCGCCAAAAGGCCGCAGAGGTTTCTGGCATCTTCGTGCGTGCCGCCGCAGCCAGCCTCGTGCAATAGAAACTTGATGCCGTCGAGATTTTGAAAAACTTTGGGAGCGGCGCTCGC
Organism: uncultured Acidobacteriota bacterium; assembly: GCA_963715795.1. Taxonomy (GTDB): domain Bacteria; phylum Acidobacteriota; class Terriglobia; order Acidiferrales; family UBA7541; genus Acidiferrum. Next base: position 2,209,377 of record OY970275.1, read on the forward strand.
CCGCTGGATTTCGCCTAAAGCTGCCTTTTTGAGTTCTTCCGATTTCCCTTCGCGATAGAGCCGCGCCAGTTCGGCGACTTGGCTGCGATAGACTTGCGGAGCAGCGAAGCCCAATTCCTCTTCAAACGCCTGCTTCAAGACGGCGAGGTTTCGGTTTTCGCAAAAAACGAGCGGCAGAACGAGCCAGTAATTACGCGTGCCGACTTGACCATCATCCCGGTGAAAACCAAGAAAGGTTTTGCCGGACCAAGAAGTGACATCAGGATAAGCCCAGCGAACAACGGCCGATTGCGGTTCGTGAAAAGACGCGGCGGCATGCCGGATGTTGCGAGTCGTAAGCAAATCACCGCGGCGCAGATTCTCGACCGCTTTGCCGACCAGAAGGCCATACATAATAATCTCGCCGCCGGCATTCACATCTTGCGTGAGGAATTTGTGTTTGGCGGGGACATCGGAAAGCAAGGTGTAATCGTATCCCAGGAAGCTGACGACTTCACCTTTGCGCAAGTCGGTCAGCGCCACGAGGGCGTTATCGCGCGAATCGAGCCGGAGAACCTTTGCTTGCGTTGAGCCGTTGCCCGACATCAGAAGTCCACCATTTTCGAGAGTCAGTCTCTCATTCTATCCGCGTCTTTCCAGACAAGCCAGAGCAGTGACGTTGCGATGTGGCACGGGACGAGCAGGCATTGGCTTGCGGGCACGTGAAGTTCGCACCTATAATCCGAATTCGATTCCGCGGCACGGGCCGCGGAAGAAGCTCGGAGGAATCTTGCCTGTTGGAACCGCATTCCATGAAAAGACGCTTGCGCTGTGCGAGAGCCTGAATTATCGCGAGTGGTCGGGTTATTACGCGGTGAGCGTTTACGAGACGCATCACGAGCACGAATACAACGCCATCCGGAATTCGGCTGCGCTGATCGATATTTCGCCGCTTTTCAAATACAGAGTGACGGGGAAGGATGCGACGCGATTCGTGAACCGCGTCATCGCACGGGACATCGAAAAAGTGGCAATCGACCAGGTGATTTATTGCTGCTGGTGCGATCCGGAAGGAAAAGTGATCGACGACGGAACGATCACGCGGCTGGGCGAAAACGAGTATCGCTGGACGGCAGCGGACCCCAGCCTGCGATGGTTCGAGCAGAACGCCTTGGCGCTGGATGTGCAAATTGAAGACATTTCGGAGCAGGTGGCCGCTCTGGCGCTGCAAGGGCCGACTTCGGGGAAATTGTTGCACGCCTTGACGGATGCGAATGTCGGCGGCCTGAAATATTTTCGCGTAACGCACGGTGCGATTGCAGGCGTGCCAGTGGACATTTCGCGGACGGGATACACGGGGGATTTGGGATTCGAGATTTGGATGCCGTGGAAAAATGCGGGGAAAGTGTGGGACGAGCTGATCAAGAAGGGCAAAGCGTTCGACATTCATCCGGCGGGAATGATTGCGCTGGACATCGCGAGAATCGAGGCGGGACTGATTTTGATCGAAGTGGATTACACCTCGAGCAAGAAGGCGCTGATCGAATCGCAGAAATATTCGCCGGCGGAGATCGGGCTGGGAAAATTGGTGGATTTGAAAAAAGAAAATTTTGTGGGGCGCGATGCGCTGGTGCGGGAGAAAAAAAAGGATGGACCGGGGCGCCGGCTGGTGGGGCTGGAAATCAACTGGAACGAAGTGGAGGCGCTGTACGACAAGGCCGGAATGGCGCCGCAAGTGCCGAGCATCGCGTCGCGCGTGGCCGTACCCGTTTACCGGAATGGGAAGCAAGTCGGAAAGGCGACTTCGACAACGTGGTCGCCGACGCTGAAAAAAATGATTGCGCTGGCTTGCGTGAACCGGGATCAGTCGTCGGTGGGAGCGACGGTGAATATCGAGATAACGGTTGAGGCGGTGCGGCATACGGTTTCCGCAAAAGTGGTGGCGCTGCCGTTTTTCAATCCTCAGAGGAAGACGGCGGTTCCGGTGCTTTGAAGGAGTGAGGAATGAATGGTGAGTAGTGAGTAGAGGGAGTCCGCCTGTGCGGCTTTTCCCAAATTGGGAACTCGATAGGCGGGGCCAGCCCGGCCATCTAACTATTTTGTGAGAATGTGACCCGACGAAGCTTCCGTAGGGCGCGTCTGCTGCAGATTTGATTCTAAAGGGCTTAGAACGAGGGAGAGGCGAACCCCGTGCGCAGGTGGAGGCTGAAGCTGCTGGACGGTTAGTTAACAATAATTGACCACCCCCTGGGGTTTTTCGAGTGTTCATTCTAAAGATAGTTAAAGTCGAATGTTTTGAGGCAGATCCATAAATGCTGATTCTGCACAGGTTACATAGAATGTTATGGGACGCTGGAAGCGGGTGGAGTTTGATGCCGGATAAGCCAGATGCGGGGAGAAAGGCGGAGTGGTGAAGGATGGGCGGCATCGGGAGGTTCGGGGCGACGAAGGGCTAACGATCGTTAAAAACGTTAGCATGAGTGTTACCTACATGTCGAATGTTTACTGACATGCAATTCGAATCGACTGTGAAAATTTTTGAGCGGCGAATGGGCACCAGTGAACGAGGCGCGAGGAGCTTGCTATCTGACGACTGAAGCGCTCGCAGATACAAGCAGGTCAGAGCAAGAGAGCACGCGGGAGATAGAACAGGAACTTCGCTTGTCACGGAAGAATCGGCAGTGCATACTTGAAATTCGTAAATCGTAGGATTAGGAATCGCCCCAGTGAAGACGGAAAACAAGCTTGCGAAGCAGAAGAAGGCGGCCAGAAAAGTAGCAGAGATTATGTATGCTTCCTTGCAGCAGTTTTCCGAAGAAGAGCAGAACCGAAGAATGAAAGAGATTCATAAAATCGCGTTGAAGGCTGGTTCTAAGATTCGTAGAAAGCTTTCCAAGCGTTCTTCCACTCCACGGAATTCTCATGTATCCCGGCCCGCCGCAGCAGTTCGGTAAATCTTCTCGCGTCCTTAGCCTTAATCGCCCTCAAACCATCGGCTGCTAGTTTCTGTTTCTTACGCTCCGCAGCAACGTCCTTCGGCCCGCGGGCGCTTCCCTTGCGTTTTTCGTCCTGCATTACGTCGAGGACGTCGCGGTCAATCCCGCTCTCTCGCGCGGCATCCCGGTCGTTTTCCTCTTTTTCTTTGGGCATGGCTCATCGCTTACTGTTCAGAACCCTCGTATTTTGATGACGGCGTGGCGGATAACATCAGCCCGGTAGCCAGCTCCGCCGATCCTTGAAAGAGTTCGCAGGAGGATACACTCATTTAATATCACAGAGGTATACATGCATCGCTTTTCAAAGTAAAGCGCGCTTGAGATCATCGTGGAAGCCACAGACAGACACATCCCCGGCGTGCCGGGCTGAAGCCCGGCGCTATGGTGCGGTTACCAGGCGATTGTATTTTTTCAGGACGGCGCGGAGTTTGTCGTGAGGGAGCGCGATAACTTTGTGGTTGTCGATGCCGGTCATGGTTTCGGCGGCGACCATGGCGTTGATGACGGCTTCTTCGGTGGCTTGGACGGTGGCGGTGAAGATGGGATCGAGCAAATCGTTTGGAAGCATTTGGAGAGAGACGGCGTGATCGACGGCCTCGACGCCGGGGTTGGCGGTGGAGAAGGCGATAAAGATGTCGCCGGAGCCGTTGCCGGAGGTGCTGCCGTCGCGGCCGAGGCCGAGAGAAACGCGGCGCGCGAGGCGCTTTAGCTGGTGAGGAAGAAGCGGAGCGTCGGTGGCGACGACGACGATGATGGAGCCGCGCTCGGCTTGGCCGAAAGAGGCGGAAGCGTAGGCGGGATCTTCGGGGATTTCGAGGCCCACGGGAACGCCAGCAATGCGGAGATTCGGACGGCGGCCGTAATTGCATTGGACGAGGACACCGACGGCGTAGGTAACGCCCTTTACTTCAACGCGACGAGAAGAGGTGCCGATGCCCCCTTTAAATTCGTTGCACACCATTCCTGTGCCGCCGCCGACGTTGCCTTCTTCGACGGGTCCGCCGCGAGCGGAGTCGATGGCATGAAACGCGCCCTCGGGCTTGACGTGAAAACCGTTGATGTCGTTGAGCCAGCCGTCCCAAGTCTCAGCGACGATTGGAAGCGACCACCAGTAGCCGGTGGGATCGGGCTGGCCATGATTGACGCGCCATTGAATGACGGCGTCGCGAACGACGCCGACGCTGTGCGTGTTGGTGATCATCACGGGACCTTCGAGAAAGCCGGATTCCTCAACCCAGGTCGTGCCGGTCATTTCGCCGTTGCCGTTGAGCGACCACCAGCCGGCAAAGACGGCGTCGGACATCGAATTCTTGCCGCGAGGAAGAACGGCGGTGACTCCGGTGCGGACGGGGCCCTTGCCAATCTCGAGTTTCCCTTCGCCGGAGATGAGCGTGGTGTCGCCGACCGTGACACCAGAAACGTCGGTGATGGCGTTGAGCGGGCCGGGCGTGCCTTCAAAGGGGACGCCAAGATCACGGGCGCGGGGCTTCGCGGGGGGATTCGTCTGAGCGGAAAGAAAAGGAACGATCGCGAAAATGGCGCAGAGCAGAAGCACGAACTTGAAAGAAAAGAAATAGATGCGCATGGAGGAAGCAGCTCCTGTCGGAAGAGTAGGCACAGATTACGCTAGAAAGCGGCACGCGCGTCAGGAAAGACTTTTACGAGAGCAGATTTGAGGGCGCTGGCAATGAGCGCGGATTCTTCATGGGTGATGATGAAAGGCGGAGCGAGAAGAAGGTGATCGCCGGCGGCGCCGTCGACGCAGCCTTGCGTGGGATAAGTGAGAACGCCAGCTTCCATCGCGGCGGCGTGAATTTTTTCAGCGATGGCCTCGGATGGAGCGAAAGGCGCGCGGGTGGATTTTTCGCGGACGAATTCGATACCGAGCAGGAGGCCGAGTCCGCGGATTTCGCCAACGTGAGGATGCGATTGCAGCGGAGCGAGCGCGGCGCGGAGAGCTTCGGAGGCGGGAGCGACGCGCGAGAAGAGATGGTGCGATTCGAGGTAATCGAGAACGGCGTCGCCCGCAGCGGCTGCGACGGGATGGGCCTGATACGTGAAACCGTGCTTGAAAGAGCCGGAGCCGCGTTCGAAGGCCTCGACAACGCGCGGCGCAACGAGAACGGCGCCGAGCGGAGCATAACCACTGGCAATTCCCTTCCCGGCACAAATGAGGTCCGGCTCGAGGTTCCAATGTTGGACGGCAAAGGGCTTGTCGGTGCGGCCTATGCCGGTCATGACTTCGTCGGCGATAAGAAGGAGGCCGCGATCGCGGCAGATTTCGGCGATGCGAGCGGCGTAGCCTTCGGGGGGAACGGCGGCGCCGAGTGTTGCGCCGACAACCGGTTCGAAGATGAAAGCGGCGGCGGAAGCGGCATCGTTGGCGGCGAGAAACGATTCCAAATCATCGGCGCAAGCAACGTGGCATTGCGGAAATGTTTTTTCGAAGGGACAGTGATAGCAGAAACAGGGAGCGACGTGGCCCCATTCGGCAAGCAACGGCTGATACGGAGCGCGGCGAGCGACATTGCCGCTGACGGTCATCGCGCCGAGCGTGCTGCCGTGATAACTCTGGCGGCGGGAGAGGATACGGTAACGAGCGGGCTGGCGTTTTTCGAGATGGAATTGGCGGGCGAGCTTGATGGCCGTTTCGACGGCTTCGGAGCCGCCGGAGGTGAAGTAAACACGGCCGCCATTTTGAAAATTTGGTGGGGCGAGCGCGAGAAGGCGAGCCGCCAGCTTTTCCGCCGGGCCAGAATGAAACTGTGAAGTGTGAGCAAAGGCGAGTTGCGTGGATTGCTCGGCCATGGCTCGCCCAATCTCCGGAACGCCGTGGCCGATGTTGATGACGGCAGCTTGGCCCGCAGCATCGAGGAATTTGCGGCCATCCGCCGAAAAGAGCCAGCAGCCTTCGCCACGGACGGCGATGGGAAATGTTTTGTGAAAAGAACGCGGAAAAAGAGAGTCGTCAGTTGCCATGCGAGTGCTTGGAGAGATTGTAGCAGACTCGCAAGCAAGGCCCGTTCGTTCGAAGTTGGGTCGAATTCGGGGGAGACGCGCGAGCTTGGAATCGCGTGCGAATCGTGACATCATCCGAAGATTCACACGTGCGAAATCAGACATTTTGCGGGCAGTTGGGAGGAATGCGATGAAACGAGGCATTGCGCTGTGCAGTTTTTTTGTTTTGTTGCTGTTGGCCGCGCCATCCCGCACAGGCGCACAAGAAACGGGCAAACATGCCATCACCTTTAACGACTTGATCCAGATGCATCGCGTGGGGGAAGCACAAATATCGCCCGACGGGAAGTGGGTGGCCTATACGGTGACCACGCCGGACGTGGAGGCGAATCGAAACGCGAGCAACGTGTGGATCGTATCGACTGCGGGCGGAGCGCCTTTGCAATTGACGCAGAGCGGGCGCGACTCGTCGCCGGTGTGGTCGCCGGACGGAAAAACGATCGCGTTCTTGTCGTCGAGGAGCGGGACTTCGGAGGTGTATCTGCTTTCGATGGAGGGAGGAGAAGCGGAACAGTTCACGAAGATCTCGACGGGAGCGGACATCGTGAAGTGGTCGCCCGATGGGAAGACGATTGCGTTCACTTCGGGTGTGTATCCCGATTGCAAGGACGATGCGTGCAACAAGGCACGAGATGAGGAAACGGAAAAGAATAAAGTGAAAGCGCACGTCGCGGAGCATCTGCTTTACCGGCATTGGACGCATTGGAACGACGGCAAGAGGAGCCATTTGTTTGTGACCGCAGCCGACGGGAGCGGGACGCCACGCGATTTGACCGCGGGAGCGAATTACGACGTGCCTCCCGATGAACGCGGCGGTCCCGGCGATTTGAATTTTTCCCCGGATTCGAAGGAAATCTGTTTTACGGCGGTGACGGATCCCGTGGAAGCCATCAGCACAAACGGAGATTTGTTTATCGTGCCGGTGGCGGGCGGCGAGGCGAAGCGCATCACGACGCAGAAGGGATTTGACGGCGAACCTGTTTATTCGCCGGACGGCAAATTCATCGCGTATCACGCCCAATTGACGCCGGGGTACGAGTCTGACCGCTGGCGGGTGATGCTCTACGACCGCGCGACGGGAAAGATCGAGGATTTGACGGCAGGATTCGATCGCAGCGCCGACGAGCTGCTCTGGTCGGCGGACAGCAAGACGCTCTACTTCACGGCGGAAAATGAAACCCTGATGCCTGTCTATGCGATGGATGCGCGCGTTGGAGCCGAACCGAGGAAATGGATTGCCGACAGCTACAACTCGGAAATTTCGCTGAGCAGCGACGGCAAAACAATGGTTTTTGAGCGCACGAGCTTGACGATGCCGGCGGAGATTTTCGCGGCGACGGGCGATGGGAGCGGAGTTCGGCAACTGACGCATCACAACGAATCCATTCTGGCATCGCTCGATATGAACGAGCCGGAAACGTTTTGGTTCGAAGGAGCGGAGGGCACGCGGGTACAGGCCATGCTGATCCGGCCGCCGCATTTTGACGCGGCAAAAAAATACCCGCTTCTGGTGCTGCTGCACGGCGGACCGCAGACGATGTGGTCGAATGCGTGGGGCTACCGCTGGAATCCACAGGTTTTTTCCGCGCCCGGTTATGTGACGCTGATGATCAACCGGCGCGGGTCGACGGGCTACGGGCAGAAATTCACGGATGAGATTACGGGCGATTGGGGCGGGAAAGCGTACGTCGACGTGATGGATGGCGTGGATTTCACGCTGAAGAAATATCCATTTACGGATGGATCGCGGATGGCGGCGGCCGGAGGATCGTACGGCGGATATCTGGCGGACTGGATTGCCACGCATACCGGACGATTCAAGGCCATCATCAGCCACGCGGGCGTTTACGATTTGGACTCAATGTACGCCACGGAAGAGTTGTGGTTCGAAGAGCACGACATGCAGGGCACGCCGTGGACGAATCCGGAGAGTTACCACAAGTGGGCACCGGCGACGTACGCTGCGGAATTGGGGAAATTCAAGACGCCGATGCTGGTGATTGACGGGGAGCTGGATTTTCGCGTGCCGTACACGCAATCGCTGGAACTTTTCAACACGCTGCAAAGGGAAGGCGTGCCGTCGAAGCTAGTCATTTTTCCCGACGAAGGGCATTGGGTACTGAAGCCGCAGAACAGCCGATTCTGGTACAAAACGTTTTTGGGCTGGCTGGCAGAGTATTTGAAATAAGAAACGATTCAAGAAGCAAACAGCCGCTGCAGCGCGCGGCGGGCGAACCGAAAGAGATGAAAGAGTAAGAAGACAGAGAGTGCGAGGAGCGCGATGACAATCACGGTGGTGGCCACGGGATGCACGGTGGCCAGCCACGTCAGCCAAACCGCAAGAACGTCTTCTCCAAAACTGAGCGCCCAATTGCTGAACGGTTCCGGGAGTGTATTGACGGCGGCGCGAGCGCTGGCTTTCGTGCCGTGAGACGTGAGCGCAACTCCGCCCGCGAGGAGCGCAGCGGCCCAGCGCCATTCGGGAGGCGCGGATCCGGCGGCGCTATACGTGAGCAAAGCGGCGGCGGGCGGACGAATGAAAGTGTGAATTAGGTCCCAAACCGTATCGACGTAGGGGATTTTGTCTGCGAAGAATTCCACAACATAGAGAACAACCGCAAGAATGAGAATCAAGGGATGCGAAAGAACGTGGAGCGAGCCGGGAAGATGAATGACCCCGAAGCGCTCGAGTAGTCCCAGGGTTGCGACGGTGGCATAAAGGTTCAGGCCGGAAGAAAATCCGGCGCCTAGAGCAAGCCCCAGCGTTTCGATGGGATTCATTGCGCTCATCTTAGCAAAGCGATAGAGAGGCGTGGGAGAGTAACTTGGACGAGCGAGCAAAATCGTGGCAGGAGCGGCCTGCCACCAAGCGTCCCACGAGATTCAGTTACTCGCGCGAATTTTTGGCGCTGGGATTGGGAACGAATCGGTATCCGATGCCGCGGACGGTAAGCAAATAGCGAGGTTTGGAAGGTTCGCGTTCGATGTAGCGCCGCAATCGCACGATGAAGTTATCGATGGCCCGCGTATCGGTGTCTTCGTGCAGATTCCAAACTTCTTGCAAGAGCTGCTTGCGAGAAACGGGACGGCCGCTATTCTGGATTAAGCAACGCAACAGATCTGATTCCATCATGGTCAGAGGAATGACTTCTTCGCCCACGCGCAACTGCAGGTTTTGAAAATCGACCACTTTGTCGTCGAAACGAAAAGTTTCCGGCAAGGGCGGCTGGCTGCCCGGCTGAGCGGTTTGTGCGGATTCGGCCGGGGCCGAGCTCAACCAGTTCTTCCGGCGCAGCAGGCTCGTAATTCGAGCGATCAGAATGGCGAGATTAAACGGCTTCGGCAAGTAATCATCCGCGCCGGATTCAAAACCCTTTAGAACGTCTTCCGGGCGCCCGCGAGCGGTCAACATGAGCAGCGGCGTATAGTTCTTCGCTTTACGCAGCTCGTGCGCAACGACAAAACCATCCTTGCCCGGCAGCATTACATCGAGCACGAGCGCGTCGAAGTGTTCGCGCTCCTTCAGCAGCCGCTTCAAGGCCTCTTCGCCGTTTTCGCTGATCTGCACGCTGTGGCCTTCCGCTTCGAGATTGAAACGCAACCCCTGGGCCAGGTGCGCCTCGTCTTCGACAATGAGTATGCGGCTCATGCGGGATACACACGGGGCAGGCGTATCGTAAATGTGCTGCCTCGTCCTTCTCCTTCGCTCTCGGCGTAGGCGTCGCCGCCGTAACGGCGGGCAATGGAGCGCACGATAAAAAGGCCAAGCCCGGTTCCCTTGACCTTGTCCCGCTTGGAGTTCGTGGCTCGATAAAAACGTTTGAAAATTCGTTTCACCTCGTTTCGCGGTATGCCGATGCCGCGGTCTTGCACGCGCAAGAGAACCGTGTCGAGATTGGGAGTGAGCAAATCGACAACGATGTTTTTCTTGGCGCCGGAGTACTTGATGGCGTTATCGAGGAGATTGAAGACGGCCGTGCGCAGTTCTTCGGGATTTCCCAGAACGATGATTTCGACAGGCGGCGCGGTCCCGAGGCTCAGAACCTCCGGAGAAAGGTTTTGGCGCAGGCGCGCGAGGGTAAGCACTTCGCGGACAATCGTGGAAAATTGCACTTCCTGCCAGTCCTTGCGGGCGGTCCCATGCCGGACTTCGCCGGCTTTCAGCACTTGCTCGACCGTGCCGAGCAGGCGATCCGTATCCTCCAGCATGATTTTATAGAACTCGCGGCGCTTCGATTCCTCGAGATTCCGGCTTGAAAGAGTTTCGAGGTAGAGCCGAATGGATGCGATGGGAGTCTTCAGTTCGTGAGTCACGGCATTGAGGAAGCTGTCTTGTTGCTCATTGCGCCGAATTTCGCGCACCAGAAAAATCGTGTTGATCACCAGCCCGGCAATCAGCAAGCCAAAAAAGATGACGCCGAATACGAGTGGGACTACCTGCCGCCAATGGAAGATGATCCAGCTAACATTGAGCGTGACAGCCAGGGCGACGAGGCAAGCCCCCAGCACGATGAAGAAAACGATCGCTTTGGTCCGGCGGGTGATGCGCATGATCTCGTAGTTTACGCCAGCAGCGAGTCAGCGACACAGGAGAAGGGAGAGCGGAGTACGGGACGGCAGCAATTTCCAGGAACCCAGAACTAAACTTCGTCCGAGCGAAATAGGGTTCAATCGCCGCTGGAAATTGCCAGAGGCGCAGAGGCGCGAGGAGCCTCGACAGCAACCGCCCTTGGCCGCTCTTTGGCGTGTCCCAGATCAGCGAGCTTGTGCCGCTTAATATCTCGCGCGAGACCGAGCGCTCGCAGAGCGCAAATTCCGTACCAGTTCATGTCGATTTCATACCAGGTCAGGCCGTGGCGCGCGGACTGCGGCACCGCGTGATGATTGTTGTGCCAGCCTTCGCCGAAAGTTAGCACAGCAACCCAAAAACTATTCTTGGAGGTATCGTCCGTGAGGAAGCGCCGCGAGCCCCACATGTGCGTGGCGGAATTTACGAGCCAGGTGGCATGCAGGCCTACGGTGGTTCTCAGGAAGATTCCCCACAAGAGACAGGACCAGCCGCCGATGGCGAAGATTGCGATGCCCAGGATCGTCAGCGGTACCCAGTGAAATTTGGTGATCCAAATGTGAAACTTGTCTTTTCGAAGATCGGGAACATAGGGCAGAAGTTCTTTCGCGTTGCTGTGCATGGCCTGCCCCGTCAATATCCAGCCCATGTGCGCCCAGAGGCCGCCATCGCGCGGCGAATGTGGATCGCCTTCCTTGTCGGTGTTCTGGTGGTGTACCCGGTGCGTGGCCACCCAGGCGATAGGGCCGCCTTCGAGCGCCAGCGTGCCGCAGATCGTCAGGAAATATTCCATCCATTTCGGCGTCTTGTAGCCGCGATGCGTGAGCAAGCGGTGGTAGCCGATGCCGATACCAAGACTGCCGGAGACCCACCAAAGGAAAGCGGCCAGCGCGAGCCCCGTCCAGGTAAAAAAGAAAAGCGCGACAATCGCGCCGATATGAAACGCCAGCATGAAAAGAGTCGTCGTCCAATTGACCGGCTCAGAAAATGTTTTGTCGTGAGTAAGAACGCTCATGATCCAAACGTAGCACGCGGGGCTTTGAGCGTCTGTAATACTTGTGTAATCCCTGTTTTCGAGGTTCTATCTAAGTACGGCGAACTAAGTTGAGCATTTTCTTCGCGTGACCTGTACGAGTGGACAGTGCAAAATCGCACAGGGCAGCTCTCTCCTGTTTCTTCTTTCCTTGCTGCAGATAAATTCAGTCCAAGAGAAGCGGTTCGCGTGACGCATCCAGTTGCCATCAGCAGCGAAAAACAGGCAAAGGGAGGCAGGACAAGGCAGCGCCCCGACGCAAGCAAATGGCCCTGGATTGTAAAATGTGTGTTAAGAAGCTTAGAGCTATCGCGTCTTAGGTTATAGAAAAGCCGAGGAGGGGTACTTGGCGGCCGCGATAGAAAACATTATGGTGACGCACGCCGCCGCAGAGCTTGAGGAGGTTTTCCGGGCACATCACTCTTGCGTGCTGAGGGCCGCCTACCGCGTTACCGGCAGCCTGGCGGACGCGGAAGACGTCGCACAATCGGTGTTTCTCCGGTTGGCGCGGGGCACGATCGACCACAGCCGCATCTCGAATCTGCAGAGTTATTTGCATCGATCCGCCGTAAACGCGGCCCTGGATTTGATTCGTTCGAGGGGGCACCGGGAGTCCGTGCCCGTGGAAGCGGCCGACGAACTGCAATCCAATCCGAGCCTATCACCCGAACGAGCCCACTCCTCCACGGAAATGAAACAGGCTATTCGGCACGAACTGGCCCAGTTGAATCCGCGAGCCGCCGCGATGTTCACGCTGCGCTATCTCGAGGGCCTCGAAAATCCCGAAATCGCCCGGATGATGAACACGTCGCAGGCGGTCGTCGCGGTCACGCTGCATCGGGCGCGGGCGCGGCTGAAGAGAAGCTTGCGTGGCCTTACGAAAGGTGCATCATGAAATTTTTTCGGTCGAGAGAAGACATAGAGCTGGAACGGGCGATCACCGAACTTCGCGCTGAACAACTGGACGCGAAGACGTTGTCCGCATCAGCCGAGCGCGTGTGGCAGAAGTTGCAAGCGGCCGAAGGCGCGGAAGTGGCCGCGAACGTCCAACAAGCTATCCGTGGCTGCGACGATGTTCGCGCGCTGTTGCCGGCCTTTCATCGGCAAGAGCTGGCGCCTGCCCGCGCTCTTATCGTGGAAGACCATCTTCGAGAATGCGTGTCCTGCCGGTCCTATGCGCAGGGACGCCGAGTGGATGGAACAACGGGCGTTCACTGGCAGATGGATGCCGCGTCGCGCGGTTTCCAGTGGAGCTTTGCGAAGTTGTCCTTTGCGGCCGCGGCGGTGGTTTTGCTGGTTGCGGTGGCCTGGATCGGGCGCGACTGGTATTTCGCCGGACCTCAGGGCAGCCGCGCGCGGTTGGAAGCTATCGACGGACAGGCATATCGCATCGGCTTGTCCGGTGAACAACCTTTGAAACTCGGTGACGAAATCCAAGAAGGCGAATTCATTCGAACCTCCGCCAATTCCCAAGCCAAGGTGCGGCTATACGATGGCTCGGAAGTGGAAATGAATCAACGCGCCGAGTTGGCGGTCAGCGCAAGCCGGCGGGATACCACCATCCATCTGGGCCAAGGCAGCATCATCGTGGAGGCAGCAAAGCGCCATACCGGCCACTTGTACGTGAGCGCACCGGATTGCACGGTGTCCGTCACGGGCACGGTTTTTTCGGTGAACTCCGGCACAAAAGGCTCCCGTGTAGCCGTAATCGAAGGAGAAGTGCACGTCAAGCACGCCGGTTTGATCTCCGTTCTGCGTCCTGGCGATGAAATGGCGACGACGGCGAGTGTCGGCTTGGTTCCCGTCAGCCAGGAAATTGCCTGGAGCAGCGATCTGGATCACCAGCTTGCCTTGCTTGGGGAGTTTTCGAAGCTACGCAAAAAGTTGGATGCCATTCCGACTCCCGGGCCGCGCTATGAAAGCAAGATCCTGCCCGTGCTGCCGGCAGACACTGTTCTCTACATCGGCATTCCCAATCTTGGAGACGCGCTTCAGCAAGCCAATCAAATTTTCCAGCAGCAACTTTCGCAGAGCAAAGTTCTGCAAGATTGGTGGAACAAGAATGGAAACGCCAGTCAGCACCCGAGTCCCCAACAATTGATCGATCAAATTCAAGCCATAAGCCAGTATTTGGGCGATGAAGTCGTGATTACGCTCAGAGGCGGCGCATCTTCCATGGAAGGTGGTCCCATTCTTTTAGCCCGGATTCGCCAGCCCGGCCTTGAGGATTTCCTGCAAAATCAAGTCGCTGCTACTTTGGCAAGTTCACAAGCCGCGTCCCATGTGCATGTCGTGAATCCGCGGTCGCTCGCGGCGATTGCTCCCGGGGAGCATGGCATGGTCATGCTCGTCAGGCCCGAGATGCTCGTCGTCGGAGGGGATCCGTCCTCGGTTCGAGAAATGAGTGCGCAGCTTGACGCTGGCACGACTCCCTTCGCCGCCACGGATTTTGGCCGGCGTATTGCCAGCGTTTACCGCCAAGGGGCTGAAACTCTGGTCGCCGCGAATATTGGCGAAATTCTGGATGCGACGCATCCCGGAACCCAGACTGCGAATATTCTGCAAAACACCGGTTTCAACAACATGAAATATTTGATCGCCACGCGCAGCGAGTCTTCCGCTCAAGTCGACGACAATCGCTTCACATTGGAGTTCAATGGCCAGCGGCATGGTATTGCCTCCTGGCTTGCCGCCCCGGCTCCCATGGGTTCGCTGGACTATGTTTCCGCCAACGCGGGCGCGGCGGTCTCTTTCGTCGCCAAGCAGCCCGCGCTGATGCTGGACAACGTCTTTAACACCATCGGCGCTTCAGATCCCAACTTTACGCAAGGCCTGGCTCACACCAATGCAGAGCTTGGCCTGGACCTTCGCAACGATTTAGCGAGCGCGCTCGGAGGCGAGATGACTGTCGCGCTCGATGGGCCGGTTCTTCCCACGCCTTCCTGGAAAGCGATCATCGAGGTCAATAATTCGGGAGCTCTCGAGCTGGCGATTGAAAAGCTTTTGCAGAGCTATAACGCGCATGCGCAGGAATCGAACCAGCCCGGCCTAACACTTCATCAGACCGAGGTAGGCGGCCGGATCTTTTACACCATTCAACCGCAAGGCGTGAGTCTCACCAGCGAGTACGACTACACTTTCGCGGGCGGCTATCTGATTTTGGCGCCTTCTCGAGCGCTTCTCCTGGCAGCTCTGCAAACTCAGGAAAACGGCACTTCCCTGGCGCGTTCAAGTTCGTTCCAGGCGCTTCTGCCCAGCGACGACCACGCAAACTTTTCGGCGGTGCTCTATCAAAATCTCGGACCGCTTCTGAAACCGCTCGCTTCCCAGCTCACCTCCGGCCAGTTGGCGGTCCTTCAACAGTTGGCCGCCGATGCCAAACCAAGCGTATTCTGTGCCTACGGAGAAACCGATCGTATCGAAGTTGCGAGCAATGCCAGACTTTTTGATCTGAACCCGGGTGTGCTTACGTTATTTCATCTGTTGGGCGCATCGCAGCATGGAACTTCGCGCGACCTGAATCCGTAATGATTTCTAGATGACCAACGCAACCATTGAGCTTGATGGCCTCGAAGTGCGGCTCGGCGGCCGAACCATTCTCCACGGTCTGACTGGCGTGCTGAAGAGCCGCGCCATCGGGTTGCTCGGGCCCAACGGCGCCGGCAAATCGACACTGATCAATACCCTATTGGGCTTTCATACTCCGTCCAAGGGCAGCGCTCGTGTTCTCGGGCTCGACTCGCTCACCAACGGAAAAGCGCTTCGATCCCTTGTCGGCTACATGCCGGAGAACGACGCGTTCATTTCTAAAATGTCCGGAGTCCGCTTCGTGCGTTACATGGCCGAGATTTCGGGTCTTCCGCCGGAGCAAGCGATGGAACGGGCGCATGAAGCGTTTGTGTATGTCGGACTGGGCGAAGCCAGATATCGTCCGGTAGGAACGTATTCTCTCGGCATGAAGCAGTTGGCGAAGCTGGCGCAGGCCATCGCTCACGGGCCGAAGCTGCTCATTCTGGACGAACCGACCAACGGCATGGACCCGCCCGCGCGTAAGCGCCTGATCGAACTGATTCGCGAAATTCGCGAAGCGAGCGACATCTGCCTGCTTCTCTCCTCTCATCTTCTGCGCGACGTGGAAGAAACTTGCGACGAGGTGCTCATTCTCCGCAACGGGAAAATCGCTTCGATCTGCAATCTCGTCGAGGAACGCCGCGCCAATCGAAAATTTCTCGAGTTGGAAACGATCGGCGCCGAAACAAGCTTCACTTCCTCGCTGGAAAGTCTCGGGTGCGAGTGCGCCATTTTCGGCAACGGCCGCATCAAGGTCGTCATGCCGGACAGCGTCGAAATCCGCGAGGTGTTCAAAGTCGCCGCGGACCGCGGCGTGCAAATTCGCCGCATGAATCACCGCCGCGATTCGCTCGAAGACATTTTTCTCAACGCCATGGAACAGACGGGGACGCCCGATGGCCGTCTATAAGCGCCGCTACAACTCCTACACCGGCTCGCTCACCCCGGAATGGTCGCGTTTTTTTGTGCTGACCCGCTATGCCTTCGCCGACCTGTTCAAATCCCGCTTCTTCGTCCTTCTCTTGATTCTCTGCCTGGTTCCCTGTCTCTTTTTTGCGGGCTACATCTTCGTCGCCAACAACAAGACCGTTCAACTGCTGATGCAAATGCGTGTCGGCAATTTGCTCACGGTGGATACCCAATACTTCATCATCATGGTGATGGTGCAAACGCAGGCTGCTTTCTTTCTGAACTGCTGGGTTGGCCCGGTCCTCGTCTCCGGCGACTTGACGAATGGGGCTCTTCCCCTTTTTCTGAGCCGGCCCTTTAGCCGCGCCGATTACGTTGTCGGAAAATTCGCCGTGCTCGGACTGCTTCTCTCTGCGATCACTTGGGTTCCTTGCTTGCTCCTCTTCAGCTTGCAGGGTGGTTTGGCGAGAAACGGTTGGATCTGGTCGCACTTGTGGATGGTCATTCCCATCGTTCTGTGTTCCGCCATTTGGATCTTGATGCTTTCCCTCATTTCCTTGGCCGTATCCGCATGGGTCAAGTTGCGCATTGTCGCCACCGGAGTTATTTTCATCTGTTTCTTCATTCCCGCCGGCCTCGGCGAAATGTTCAACGCCATCATGGGCACCTATTGGGGCCGCCTGCTGAATTTCTCTTACCTCTTCCGCCTCATTCTCGCGAGAGGATTTCGTGAGCACTCCGGACTGCTCGGCTCGGGTGATTGGTTCCAAGTTCCGCTTTGGGCTGCCTGGGGCATGATGATTTTGGTGTGCCTGTTTTCGCTCGTCCTGCTCAATGCGCGTTTGCGCGCTCGCGAAACGGTGCGCGGATGATTCCCGCCTCCCGCCAGATCGTGTTCGAAAACGTCTCCAAGTTCTACGGAGAAGTCCTCGGCGTGAACAAAGTGAGCTTCTCTCTGGAACCGGGCATCACCAGCCTCGTCGGCCCCAACGGCTCAGGCAAAACAACGCTGATGAATTTGCTCACCGGCCTCATCAAGCCTTCCCACGGCGCCGTTTACGTCCTCGGACTCACCACCCATCAGCCCGTCGAATTTTTCCGCCGGGTGGGCTACTGCACGCAGTTTGATTCCTTCCCTCCCGGCACGAATGGCTACGATTTTATTTATTGGCCGCTCCGCCTCCACGGTTTCTCCGCAGACCAGGCTGCAAAGCTCACGAACGAAGCCCTCGAGCGCGCGGGCATGGCCCAGGTCGCGCGGCGCAAAGTCGCGGGCTACAGCAAAGGCATGCGCCAGCGCATTCGCCTCGCTCAGTCCATCGCGCATCATCCTTCCGTTCTAGTGCTCGATGAACCGCTCAACGGCCTCGACCCCATGGCCCGCGCGGAATCCATCGCGCTTTTCCAGGCCATTGCCAAGCAAGGCATGCACGTCATTATTTCCAGCCACATTTTGGAAGAGGTCGATCGCATCTCGGACCGCGTCGTTCTGATGAGCAGCGGCTACGTCGTCGCCGAAGGCCAAATCCGCGAAGTTCGCCAGGAAGTTCGTGACCATCCCATGCAGATTCTCGTTCGCTGCTCGAATGCAGCGAAGCTAGCTTCCGCGGCGTTCGAACTCGACCACGTCGTCGAAGCCAAAATTCTGAACGACGGCCACGGCGTGCTCGTCCGTACGCGCGATGCGGAACAGTTCTATCTTCTGCTGAATAAAATCGTTTCCGGCGGCTTGGTGGAAGTCGATGCCGTCGCACCCGCCGACAACGACATCAATTCCATCTATCAATATCTCATCGGATCGGATGGCGGACCGGCATGAGCGCGCAAAACGCAGTGGCTCAAGTTCAGAAGTGGTCCAAGGAGCAGCCCTGGCGGCTCTACGCCAGCCAAATCTCCGTCCTCGTGCGCAACGAAGTCCGCCGCAACCTCTTCACGCGCCGCAGGATTTGGGTCTATTTGCTCGCCCTGATTCCCTTGCTGATTCTCATCACTCACAACATCGTGAACGCCTACCACCCAGATCCCGCAAACATCCAGGACGATACGGAAGTCCTCGCCGGAATCGTCCAGCTTTACTACTTCCGCCTCGGAATCTTTTTCGCTTGCATGGGTATTTTCACCTGGCTCTTTCGCGGCGAAATCGTCGAGCGCACGCTCCACTACCAATTTCTCGCTCCGGTGCGAAAAGAAGTTCTGGTCGTCGGAAAATTCCTGGCCGGCGCGATCATTTCCATCGCGCTTTTCGAGACGGCGATTCTCGCCTGTTTCTACCTCACCTACAGCCGCTTCGGCGCCGCAGGCAGGTCTTACGTTTTCGACGGGCCCGGCCTTGGCCAGTTGGGTTCCTATCTTCTGGTCACCGCTCTCGCTTGCCTCGGCTATGGTGCCGTCTTTCTCGCTCTCAGTCTCCTTTTCAAAAATCCGATCATCCCCGGCGTAATCCTGATGGGTTGGGAAGCCGCCGCGCCGATCTTCCCTTCCTGGGCCCAGCACCTCAGCGTCACTTTTTATCTCAAGCATCTGTGTCCTGTGAGCCTGCCCATCGATGGTCCCATGGCCTTTTTCACGGTTGTTGCCGAGCCGGTTTCCCCCTTTGTCGCCGTTTTTGGATTGTTGTGTCTCACGGCCGCAATTCTTGTCCTCTCCTGTTTTCTCATCCATCGCATCGAGATTACCTACACGGCGGAGTAGCATCTTGTAAGGCCTCGGCATTCAACGCTATACGCTGGCGCTGCCTGCCTCTCAGACACCGCCTTGCCCCTTTTCGCCCCGGGGCTCGAACACCACCCTATATTTTTTGGAACGCAAGTCTCCCTTTGGTCTGAGCGGACCGAAGAACGAATTTTCTCGGCTGCGCTCTTGAGTTTCGCAAGCTTGGAGGGAGGAAGGCACATGAAAAAGCTACTCACACTCGCGGCCTTGGCATTCCTTGCGTTGCCGCTGCAAGCAAAGGATAAGCCTGCCTACGAAAAGGGCCTGCTGCTGCAAATGGAATCGTCTTCCTGCGGTTATGCAGAGAGAGACAATAAGACGGTGACCGGAGAGATTTTCGGCACCGACGGCCAGCACAAGAGCACACAGGAACTGCTCTGCCAGGAATACATTCTCCAAACGGACCGGGTTACTTACCGTATCCGTCCGAAGGACACCAAGCACCCCGCGCTCTTGCCCATCGGCGAAACGGCAGAGTTCCGCATTCACAAAGATAAGCTCTTGCTTCGCATGGTCGAATCCGACGACAAAGAGCGTGAGTACGTCGTGGTTTCCATGAAGCCGCGGACAGATGGCGGGAAGAATCAGTCCGCTTCGGCCCTCGCCGTTCGCTAACCGTTCCTTTCCGCCTTAGCAGGAAGCTTCTTCTTGGAACCGGCCTGCGCGCTCGGGCGAATCCCGCCGCAGGCCGGGCCCTCCTGTACCATCGGCCAGCTAGTTCCTACTCGTCATTATCTTTTCTGCGCCAGAAAATACGTCCGCCTTGTCCGCCCGGCTCGCTTAACTCACCATAAATAATGGGCGGGAAGTCCCCTGCCCCTGGTCCAGGGCATGACACCCATTCTCGCAGTTCAGAATCTCCGCGCCGCCTACGCCGACCGCTCAGGCGAGCTTTGCCCGGCTCTAGCGGGAGTAAATTTTGATCTTGCGCCGGGTGAAATTCTTGGCGTGCTCGGAGAATCTGGCTCCGGCAAAAGCACGCTCGCCGCCGCGCCGCTGCGTCTTCTTCCCGCCAATGGCAAAATCCAGCGCGGTAAAATCCTGTTTGAAGGCATGGATCTGCTGCAAAGTTCCTCCAGGGATCTCCGCAGAATTCGCGGCGGACGCATCGGTCTCGTCTTCCAGGAGCCGGCCGATTCCTTGCATCCAGCTCTACAGATAAGGCAACAAGTGAGCGATGTTATCTCCGCTCACCAACGCTTGGACCGCCGCGCGCTACGCGAAAAAACCAGCGAGCTTCTCGCAACCGTGTTTCCGGTGGACACCGAGCGCATTTCTCGCTCCTATCCGCATGAACTGAGCGGCGGCCAGCGGCAAAGAGTCTTGATTGCCCAGGCGATTGCCTGCGCGCCAGCGCTCGTCATTGCGGATGAACCGACCGCCTCGCTCGACCCCACCACGCAACTGGAAATTCTGCGGCTTTTCCGGACTCTCCGGCAGAAGCTTCATCTCGCGATCATCTTTATCACCCACAACCCCGCTCTGCTCGCTGGCTTCGCGGATCGCATCCTCGTGCTTTACGCCGGACGAGTCGCTGAACTTGGCCCGGCAGCGAACATTCTCTCTTCGCCGCAACATCCCTACACCGAAGCGTTGTTGCAATGTCTGCCATCGCCGTTCTCGGAAGAACCCAGAAATCGCCGCGCCAGCTTGCGCGTAATCCCCGGGGATCCACCAGATCTTTCCGTGCAAGCCAAGGGCTGCGTCTTCGAGCCCCGCTGCACGGACAGAATGGAAGTTTGCAGATGCGATGAACCGCCGGCGGCCGCCGTAAGCAGGCTCCATGACGTGGCCTGTTTCAAATTTGCCGGCTGACCGTCCTTGGGAATGAGGCCATGCAGCCACTCTTGAAGGTTGAAAATCTCGTGAAGCACTTCCCGGCGCGGAGACCTGCGCGCTCGAGAAATAATTTCGCCGCGCTTGACGGAGTTTCCCTCTCCATCGCTCCGCAGACGACTCTCGCCCTTGTCGGCGAATCCGGCTCCGGCAAAAGCACTCTCGCGCTTTGTGTCGCTTGCCTCGAGCCTCCCACTTCGGGAAACATCTGGTTTGAAGGCGTCGATCTCGCGGCGCTCCCCGAGCATCAGCGCCGCGGTGTGCGTCCGCAAATTCAGCTCGTCTTCCAGGATCCCGCTAGTTCGCTCAATCCGCGCTGGACCGCATTGGAAATTGTCAGCGAGCCATTCTTCGTGCAGCATCGCTTCTCGAAACAGCAACGCGAAGACAAGTCCTACGCCCTTCTCGAGCGCGTGGCTCTCCCGGGCAAGATGGCCCACCGCCAGCCCGGCGAACTCAGCGGCGGCCAAAAGCAGCGCCTCGCCATCGCCCGCGCCCTGGCGCTCGAACCGAAACTCATCATTTTGGACGAAGCCCTTTCCGCGCTTGACTGCTCCGTCCAGGCTCAGATCTCCAATCTTTTGCTCGAACTGCAGTGCTCTCTCGGATTGGCCTATCTCTTCATCACGCACGACTTTGCAATGGCCGCTCATCTCGCCGATCAAATCGCCGTCATGGACCGCGGGCGCATCGTCGAATCGGGCGCTTCAGAAAATGTTTTGCGCTCGCCAAGCCACGCAGCAACTCGTTCTCTCCTCGCGGCCACGCCCGCCCTCGCCGAAACCCAAAACGTCCCGGTGGAGCTCTAATGCGCTACTTTCTGCGCAGAGCGCTCCACGCCATCTTTCTGCTCTTCGGCGTTTCCCTGCTTACTTTTCTCTTCTCCGCTCTGACTCCGGGAAACTACTTCGACGAAATGCGCTTGAATCCGCAGATTGCTCCGGAAACCGTCGCCGCCCTGCGCGCGCAATATCAATTGGATCGCCCGCTTCCGGTTCGCTACGCACACTGGCTGAACGCCGTCGCGCACGGCCAGCTTGGATTTTCCTTTGCCTACAACAGCCCCGTCGCCCCGCTTCTCTGGGCGCGCGCTCGCAACACTCTCTTGCTAACCCTAACCGCCACTTTGCTCGCCTGGCTTCTCGCTCTTCCGCTTGGTGTATGGAGCGCCTCCAAATTTGGCCGTGCTCCCGACCGCGCAATTTCCTGGGCCACCGCGGCGCTTCTGGTCATCCCCGATCTTGTGCTCGCTCTCGGGCTCCTCATCCTCGCCGTGCGTACCGGCTGGTTTCCCACCGGCGGCCTCGTCTCCGTCGGCTATGAGAGTTTGTCTCCGCTTCAAAAATGGCGCGATCTCGCCCTCCACATGGCCCTACCCGTTTTCGCGCTCGTCCTCGCGGCTCTTCCCATGCTCGTGCGCCACATTCGAGCCGCCGTAGCGGAAGCTTTGGAAGCCCCCTATTTACGAGCCGCCGTCGCTCACGGCCTCCGCCGCCGCACACTTCTCTATCGCTACGCACTCCGCGCGGCCGCAAATCCACTCATTTCCCTTTTCGGATTTAGTGTCGGCGCGCTTTTGAGCGGCTCTCTTCTCGTGGAAGTCATCATGAGCTGGCCCGGCCTTGGGCCGCTCCTTCTCGAAGCCATTCTGGCCCGCGACCTCTACGTGGTCATCGGCGGCGTTCTTCTGTCCATGGTTTTCCTGGTCGGCGGAAATCTCTTCGCGGATGTGCTGCTCTATTGGGCCGATCCCCGCATCCGCAAGGCGGCGAGCACGCAATGACTCCGCGCAAGAAACTCGCGCGTTGGCTCGTCGTCCTCGTCGCGCTTCACTGCATCATCATAGCGGCAGGCTTTTTTTCGCCCTATGATCCCGCCGAGCAAGACCGCGACCGCCCCTATCTTCCTCCCATGCATCTCCACATGCTCGATGCCCGCGGCCACTTCCATCTGCGCCCTTTCTTCTATCCTCTTCGCTTGCGCCAAGGCTCTTTCGATCAATATGAAGAAAACACAGCCCAAGCCGTTCCCTTGCAATTTTTCACGCGCGGCGCAAACTATCGTCTGCTCGGCTTTTTACCCTCCTCTCTGCATCTCTTCGGAGCCAAGAACGCCCGAATCTATCTCCTGGGCACGGACGGCTACGGTCGCGATCAACTCTCGCGCCTTCTTTATGGCGGGCAAGTCTCCCTCCTCGCTGGCCTCCTCGGTGCAGGCGTAACTCTTTTCCTCGGCGCGCTGATCGGCTTGGCGGCCGGTTATTACGGCGGCTGGCGCGATGAACTCTTGATGCGTTCCGCCGAACTCTTCCTGGCGCTCCCTTGGCTCTATCTCCTCTTCGCTCTGCGCGCCTTCTTGCCGCTCTCGGTCAGCCCTCTCGAAGCATTTCTTCTCGTGGTCATCGTCATCGGAATGGTCGGATGGGCGCGTCCCGCCCGCTTGGTCCGCGGCGTTGTGCTCAGCGTCAAAGAACGCGATTTTGTCCGCGCCGCACGTGGCTTCGGCGCTTCCGATCTTTATCTTCTGCGTCGCCACATTTTTCCGGAAACGGCCAGCGTCCTCCTCACGCAAGGCGCGATTCTCATTCCTCAATTCATCCTCGCCGAGATGACTTTGTCTTTTCTGGGTCTCGGCGTCCCCGAACCAACCTCCAGTTGGGGCAATCTCCTCGCCAGCCTCCAGCAATACAGCGTGCTCGTTTCTTACTGGTGGATGTACTTGCCCGCCCTCGCCATTGTCCCGTTCTTTCTCGGATACCTCGGTCTCTCGAGTGCATTGCAGGAGCGCTTCGGCACATACAAGATAGAAGAGAAGAAGAGTTGGAACCCATCGTGAGCACAGAACGCCTCTTCACCCGCGCCGTCCGCAACCTCGGCCTCTTTTTGGCCTGCGCCTCAGCGATTTTTCCCGTAGCGAATGCGCACCCGCGCCCGCAACAGCCCCATTCGAACGAAGATCTGCTCGTACTCCCCGGCGATGTTGGCCGCTTCGGTGGACGCCTGGTCATTTCGCTCCGGGATGAGCCCAAAACTCTAAATCCCCTGACTGCCTCGGACTCCCCTTCTCGCGAAGTGATTGCCATGATGCAAGCAGACCTCGTTCACATCAACCGCGCCACCCAGCTCACCGAACCTGCTCTCGCAAAGTCCTGGAAAATCTCTCCGGACGGTCTCCGCTATACGCTCACATTGCGCAAGGGTCTGCGTTTCTCGGACGGCTATCCTCTCGACGCCGATGACGTCCTCTTCACTTTTCGCGTCAACCTCGACGAAAAGGTCCACGCCGCGCAGCGCGATTTGTTGACCGTCGGCGGAACACCCATCACCGTTCGCAAAATCGATGCGCAAACGCTCGTTTTTCAACTCGCAAAGCCCGACGGCGTCCAGGAACGCCTTTTCGACGGTCTCGCCATCCTGCCTCGCCATCTCCTCGAAAAACCCTACGAGGAAGGCAAACTCGGCCAGCTCTGGTCTCCGTCAACGCGGCCCAGCGAGTTGGCCGGTCTCGGCCCCTTCCGCCTCAAAGAGTATGTCCCCGGCCAAAAATTGGTTCTTGAGCGCAATCCGTATTACTGGAAAACGGACACAAAAGGAAATCGCCTCCCATACCTCGATGAACTCGATTTTCTTTTCGTCCCCAGCGCCGACGCCCAGGTGCTCCGTTTCGAATCGGGCGAGACGGACATCATCACCCGCCTCGGCGCGGAAAATTTTTCCGCTCTTTCCCGCCAGCCTCGCGGCTACGCCATGGCTGATGCCGGCCCCGGCCTCGAATACAATTTTCTCTTCTTCAATTTGAACGACCTCGGCGAAAAATCATCTCCGGAGATGGCCCGCAAACAAAAATGGTTTCGCGACGTCAAATTCCGCCAAGCCGTTTCCGCTGCCATCGATCGCCAAGCCATCGTTCGCCTCGTCTATCAAGGGCGCGGCGCCGCGCTTTGGGGACCGGTCACGCCCGGCGATCACCGCTGGGTGGATACCGCGCTCCCGCATCCGCCTCGTTCTCTGGAACGCGCCCGCGCCCTCCTGAAAGAGGCCGGTTTTTCCTGGTCCCCGACGCCGGACGGAGGCTCCTCGCTCCTCGACCCCGATGGCAAGCCCGTCGCATTCTCCATCCTAACCAGCTCTTCGAACGCCGACCGCACCAAAATGGCCACGCTCATCCAGGACGATCTCAAACAGCTCGGTATGAACGTTCAAGTCGTCCCACTCGAATTTCGTTCGCTCGTCGATCGCATCCTGCAAACCAAGGAATACAACGCCTGCGTCCTCGGGCTCACCAGTTTCGATACCGATCCCAACCCCGAACTCAACGTTTGGCTCTCCAGCGGCGGCACGCACCTCTGGAATCCCTCGCAAGCCCATCCGGCCAGTCCCTGGGAAGCCGAGATCGACCGCCTCATGGAGCAGCAGCTTTCCACTCCCGGTTTCGATCAGCGCAAAAAACTCTACGATCGCGTCCAGGAAATCCTCGCGGAAGAACAGCCAATGATTTTCCTCGCCAGCCCCGACATTCTCGTCGGCGCAAAAAACACGCTCGCCAACCTCCGCCCCGTCGTCCTCGAACCCTATCTGCTCTGGAATGTCGAGCAGCTCTATTTCCGCAACAGCTCGGAGAGCGCCCGCCAATGACGCCCGTCCTTACCAAAGCGCCAAGAAAATCCCCTCGCGCCTGGAGCGACGAGCGCCTCGTCAAAGAGTGTCTCTCCGGCAAGGAAGAAGCCTGGTCGCTCCTCATCGAAAAATACAAAGCGCTCATCTATTCCATCCCCGTCAAATACAGATTGCCTCCGCACGAAGCCGCCGATGTTTTTCAAGCGACCTGCCTTGAGCTTCTCAATCGCTTGCCTGAGCTTCGCGAGCCGCGCGCCCTTCCGAAATGGCTCATGCAGGTCGCCCATCACCAGTGCTACCGCTGGAAGCAGCAACAGCAGCGCCTCGTTAGCAGCGATGACGCCGAGTCTGGCCTTCCCGTGCCCGAGACTCCCGCCATCGCCGAATCCCTCGTGCAGCAAACCCAGGAGGAACAAATGCTCCGCGATGCGATGGCCGCGCTTTCGCCGCAATGCCGCCGCCTCGTTGAACTTCTTTTCTTTGAAACTCCCGCGCGCCCTTACGCGGAGGTGGCCGCGGAATTGGGCCTCGCCGTCGGCTCCATCGGCTTCACTCGCCAAAAATGCATGGACCGCCTTCGCAAGCATCTCGGCGAATTGGGATTTGCCTGATGCCCACAGCAGTCAAAAAAATCTCCCGGGAGGAGCTGTTCCAGCAATTGGCTCGCGTCGAAAACAACGCCGCCCTTCGCAAATTTCTCTCTCGCCACAAAGCTGTCATTCGCAGCGAAGTCCTCAAGCAGCTTGCCGATCTGGTCCTCGAAAAGATTCGCATCGACACCAAAGAGGCCCTGCGCCTCGCCGAGGCCGCCGTTCTCATCGGCCGCAAACTCCGCCGCAAAGAAGACATCGCCCTCGGCGTCCGCGCCAAAGCCAACGCCCTCTACGCCTGCGGAGACAATCGCGCTGCCGTCGAACACCACGATCAGACCATCGCAATGTACGAATCTCTCGGCAACGCGAAAGAAGCCGCTCGCACGCTCAGCAGCTCCATCCAGCCGCTCATCCTCCTCGGGGAATACGATCGCGCCTTCAAAGCCTCCGAACGCGCGCGCGAAATCTTCACCCATCTCGGCGAAACACGCCGCATCGCCAATCTCGATAACAACGTCGGCAACATCTTCCACCGCCAGGATCGCTTCGAAGAGGCCATGCTCCACTACGAGAGCGCCTACAAGACTCTCGCCGAATATCAGGACTGGGAACGCGCCGCCATCACTCTCCACAACATGGCCATGTGCCTCATCAGCCTCAACGATTTCCCGCGTTCTCTCGATTGCTACCAGAAAGCTCGCGAACTTTGTGTCCGCTACGACATGCCTCTCCTTCGCGACCAAGCCGATTACAACATCGCCTATCTCTACTACTTCCGTGGCGAGTACAGCCGCGCCATCGAAATGCTATTCGCCACGCGCCGCGCCTGCGAAGTCGCCGGCGACGCCTATCATCTTGCTCTTTGCCACATGGATCTCTCGGAGATCTATCTCGAGCTCAACCTCAGCGAAGAAGCCCGCGAAATGGCTCGCGAGGCTTTTCTTCGTTTTGAAAAACTAGGCATGCGTTATGAGGCCGCGAAGTCGCTCGCCAACGAGGCCACCGCCTACGGCCAGCAGGGAAAAACAGTCCAAGCCCTCGAACGTTTCACAAAAGCCCGCGCCATGTTCGCGGCCGAAAAAAATCCCGTCTGGCCCTGGCTCCTCGATCTCTATCAAGGCCTTCTTCTCTTCCACGAAGGCCGCTACTTCGAAGCCCGCCGCCTCTGCGCCGGCGCCGCCGCCTTCTTCGATCCATCCGCTCTCCACGGCAAAGCCGCTCTCGCTCATCTCCTCCTCGCGCGCATTGCGTTGCAGGTCGGCGAACTTCCCGTTGCCCAATCGGAAACGGACGCCGCCATTTCCAAAATATCCGGTTTGCAAGCTCCCGTCCTCGCGTACCAGACCCATTTCCTCCGCGGCCAGCTTGCGCAATCTCGCGGCGACCGCCCCGCCGCCTACGCCGCCTTCGAGGAAGCGCGCAAATCTCTCGAAGCCCTTCGCAGCCGCCTCCACGCCGAGGAACTGAAAATCTCCTTCGTAAAAAATCGCTTGCAGGTCTATGAAGCCCTCGTCGATTTGCACCTCAGCGGTGACGGTGGCCACTCCTCCGCCGCGGAAGCTTTCTCCTGCATCGAAGCCGCCAAATCCCGCAGCATGACCGAAATGATTTTTCAGAGCGGCCAGAGCTTGCCCCTCGGCGACTCAGGCCAGAGCGAACTCGTTCGCCGGATCCGTGATCTCCGCGAAGAATTAAACTGGTATTACCACCGCATCGAACTCGAACAACTCCGTCCCGAGGAAACCTCCGCGCAGCGCCTCGTGCAACTCCAGGAAAAAGCTCTCTCCCACGAAAGCGAACTTTTGCGCACGCTCCGCGAATTGCCCGCTCACGAACGCGAAAACGCCACCCTCGAATCGCCTGCCGATTTCTCTCTCGAAAAACTCCAAGCCGTTCTCCCCGCCGACGCCGCTCTCATCGAATACTACTCCACAGGTGACCGCCTCGTGGCCGCCGTCGTCACCCGTCACTCCATCGAAATCACTCCCATCACCGTCTTCTCCCGCGTCGTTCATTTCCTGCATCTTCTTCGTTTCCAACTTTCCAAATTTCGCATGGGCGCTTCCTATACGCAGCGCTTCGAGCAGCCGCTGCTCCAGGCCACGCAGAGTCACCTCGAAGCTCTATATGCGGAGCTCATCGCCCCGCTCCGCCATCATCTCCACGCAAAGCATCTGATCTTTGTGCCCCACGGCCCTCTTCATTTTCTTCCCTTTCACGCCCTCAAAAACGGCGAAGCTTACCTCTGCGACTCCCACACCGTTTCCTACGCTCCCAGCGCTTCGGTCTTCGCCCTATGCCAGGAAAAGCCCTCCAGCAAAATGGCCGCCTCCCTCGTCATGGGTATTCCCGACGAGCGCGCACCTCACATCCTCGACGAAGTGCAATCCGTCGCCGCAATTCTGCCGCAATCCGAACTCTTTCTCGGTGACCAAGCCACAACCGAAATCCTCAAAAAAAAGGGGTCCCACAGCGCCCTCCTCCACATCGCCACCCACGGCACCTATCGCCAGGACAACCCCATGTTCTCCGGCATCCGCCTCGGCGATGGCTACCTGAACCTCTACGATCTCTACCAGATGCGCTTTTCCGCACGCCACGTCACCCTAAGCGGTTGCGCCACCGGCATGAACTTCGTCGCCGCCGGTGACGAACTTCTCGGCCTCCAGCGCGGCCTCTTTTGCGCCGGCGCCGCCTCCTTACTTCTCTCCCTCTGGGACGTTCATGACCGCAGCACCGCCGACCTCATGCAATTTTTCTACAAGAGCTACATCGAGACCGCCGACATGGCCCGCTCCCTGCAATCCGCCATGCAACAACTCCGCCAGCACAACCCTCACCCCTACTTCTGGGCCCCCTTCGTCCTCGTCGGCCAGCTCTCCCGCGTGTCACCAGAAGTCGCTTAGGCTCTCCCATGCTCCGGCTTCACCTCATTCCCAACCAGCCGGAACTCCTGTCGGCGGCGAACTTCGTCCAGGACTTTTGCAAACAGGCCTCGCGCCCGAGCCGCCCCAAGCAGCGGTCTCCCCGATAACTGCAGAAGGCAACGAAATGAAGATCGCCTTGCCTACGGCAACGCTTGAGAGGTTTGCCCATACGCTTCAGAGAATGCCCGACGAATAAAAACCCCGGATTGCAATCTTGACGCAAGGTGTCGGTAACTGGCATCGTTTCCGCCTAAGGTATAAACCACTTAATGTGAGGAGAGTTACGTCATGTCATCCCGCGTCCCATTGTGGAAGCCTCGTTGGCATTCACAGGCTCACCGATGGATCTTTCGGAATCGGATTGGCATTCTATTGGCTTGTTCAGCTACTATCGGGTTCCTTCTCCCTCCATGGCTGCGAAGGCAAGAATACAGAGTGCCGGTCGGTGTATTTGTCGCAATCATGGGCCTAGTGGCGGCTATCATGGCATTTCAAAAAGAGCCGAAACGAAGTGAAAAAGCGCTATGGATATTGTGCCTAACCGCCTTATTGGTTGCGGAGATAAGGAATCTTTATACCGCCGACCGTCAACAGGCTAATACCTTCAATCAAATCTCCCAAAGCCTCGATGCTTCTAAGAAAGGATTGGACGCAACGGCGGATGGGATTCGCAATACGACTGATCAAGCGCAGAAACAGTTTGAAGTCACGATAGACCGTGTGAACAAGACGCTAGAGGCGAGTGAGGCCGCACAGCGCAACACCCAACCGTTTGCAGACATAGAGCTTGATACAGTTAATCCGCGTACACTCGTTGTTCATTTGAATCCAAACGAACAGGTCGAATTTAATGTTTTCTACAAAAATGTTGGCAGCGACACAGCCGAGCAGGTAGTACTCGACGGAAAGGATTACGTAGGCCCTCTTGGTAACGAAGCATTTGAAAAAACTATTGGTAGAGATTTTGATAAATGGTGGAGGACGGTCAAGCATCAAGCGGGAGGGTCCATAGTCCCTGGTCAGCCCAAACCGTTTTTTACTTTCAAATCACATACTTTTGCAGTTCCAGAAGTTCAATCCATTCTCAGTCGGACGAGCACAATCTATATACTCACTAGATGGACGTATCGGGACAAAACTGGAGGCTGGATCGGAGACAATTGTATCGCTTACCAGGATCCAACTCATGATCTCGCTGTCGCACACCCATGCATTGTCCATAATAATCACAGATACCGCCAGCCCTAGGCGGGCGGGTGGCGCAGAGACCAATTGCGGCGCCCCGCTTGTCATCCTCGACTAATTGCAGAGAAGTGGCGGGCGGGTGACAGTTTCTTAACTCTGGGGTGGCCCATAGTTAGCGTTTCCGTTTCTGGCAAACGGTGGGTCATTCCTCCCTCCCCTTCATGCCCACTCACCACCCACTATTTTCTTGCGCGCAAAATAGCAGCCATCACGCGCGGACTACGCCAGCCATGTAGCACACCCAGAACCACAAGAGGGTTTTCGTCCGGCGCATAGACGACGAGAAAATCTCTCACAACCTGAAAGCGAATCGGCCGAGACGTCAGATCGCTGCGCCGATGGCCCGCTTGCGGGAAAGGGACGAGTGCGCGAATGGCTTCCCGAATTTCCTCGAGAACCCGATCGGCTGCGCCGGGATTGTCAGCGGCGATATACTCCCAAATCTCGGTGAGGTCCGCAAGTGCGGCCGGATGGAATACAAATCCGCTCATGCACGACGGCGGTCCTGGCTCATCTGGCGCAGATGCGCGAAGCCGTCTTCCCCGTCGATGGGTGCAACAAGGCCGTTCTTGATGTCGTCGTAGCGGCCATCGAGCCTCTTGCGCACTTCGGTCAATTCGGCAAGGTACCCCGACATGGCGTCCTCGACGAGATCCTCTGGCGCGCGACCGGTCGTCGCGGCGAGTTCCTTGAGGCGGGATTCTGTTTCCGGCTTGAGGTGCACAACCATGACCGTCAGTGTAAAGACGCGCTTGGAAACTGTCAAAGCGATAAATTCAGCCCAGGTACCCCTCGGTCGCGCACGCTTTGGCACTTGCTACCGCGAAGGGCGCGGTCTTTGACTCTAAGCGAAGGCGAGGCGGCCGCGCGGGGCGGAGATGAGGCGGTCGAGTTTTTGGGCGGTTTCGATCCGTTCCTGAAGGATGATTTCCACGTTGGTGAGAGCCTCTACAAAAAGCCGCAAACTTGACAAGTGTTAGGTTACAGGCTACAGTCGGCTTGGCGTGAAAATACGGAACATCGTCCACAAGGGCCTGAAACGGCTCTACGCGGAAGACAACGCTAAAGGCGTGCCGGCCGACACCGTGGACAAGCTCCGCAAGATGTTGGCGTTTCTCGACGACATGCAAGACCCGGAAGAACTGCGCGCCCTGCCCTCTTGGAAAGTGCATACGCTGACGGGAGACCGCAAAGGAACGTGGAGCCTCAGCGTTACGCGCAACCGGCGCTTCACGTTCCGCATCGACGCCGCAGAGCAGGAAATCTGCGATTTGAATTTCGAAGATTATCACTAGGAGCGAGGAGTAGACACCATGCCCATGAAGAATCCGCCGCACCCCGGCGATTTTATCCGTACGGAGATCATCGCGCCCGCTGGCCTCTCGGTGACCGCCGCGGCGGCCGCGCTTAACGTTTCCCGGCCGGCGCTATCCAGCTTGCTGAATGCGAAGGCCGATCTTTCGGGAAATATGGCCCTCCGCATCGAAAAGGCCTTTGGCGTGAAGATGGACACGCTCATGCGCATGCAAGCTGCTTACGACATCGCGCAAACTCGTAAGCGCGAGAAGCAGATTCACGTCAAGCGCGTTAGCCAGCTAGCCCACGCCTGACGCGCGGGCGGGTGCCCCGATCTGGCGTAAAACATATGCGGAAGTATGGGGCACCCGCGCTAAACTTATGCGCGTGAAAGAGTCACCCGTTACCTCCACGAGGCGCTACCATCACATCGGAATTCCCACGACCGAGCGTCGCGAAAACGAACGCCTGGTCAAGGGTTATGCGACGTTCGTGTCTGGATATGAAACGAGCGCCTACGGAATCGAGTGGATGCGCTTCGAACCGGAAGCGACGGTCCCTGAACTGGTGCGTACTGTTCCGCACGTGGCCTTTGAAGTGGATGATCTCGCCGTGGAAATCGCCGGAAAAGAGATACTCATTGCGCCCAACTCTCCCTCACCGGGTGTGATCGTCGCGTTTATTGTCGAGAATGGAGCCCCAGTCGAGTTTCTCCAGTTTGATAAGAAGTGATGCTGGTCGAGCAGATCAAGTAGGCTTTGGCGGGCGGTAGCCCATCCTTGCGGTCTTGGTTCTCGCAACGGTGGGTCTTTCGCTTTCGTATCTCGATCATCCTCGAATTCCCCCCGCTTCACCCGCCCCGGCTCCTCTTTTCCCCGGCCCCTCTCTTTCCTCTGCGAAAACTCCGTTAACTCTGCGCCGGCGTTTACCCGGGGCCGCTCGGGGCGTTATCTTTTTCTTCCTTCGCGTTTTTCACGGATCACGGCACACGGATCATGGGCCACGTCCCTGCGGTCACATCCGAGGCCCTTCTCCGCGAACGTTCCGACCTTCCAACCTGTAAACGATCTCATGCCCTCTTTGTCTGGTTTTTCCCTCTAACTTCCAACCTCTATCTTCCAACCTCTGCCTTTCCCGTCTCACCAAACTACAAATTTCCCGCCAACCCCTTCCATTCATTCCACTTGCGCGTCTCACGTTCGAATGATAAAACCGTAGTACTGTATCTTGACAGTAATCCATTTCTCTGCTACCATTCCCCATGCTCGCCCCGCCTGCCTCCCCCAACTCCCGTTCTCCTCGTCTCTTCTCCGTGCTCTCTGCGGCCCCTGCACCGAAAATCGACGCTCGCTGTGTAACTCCCGTCCCAGAGAGGCCCTCTGGCTGTGAGCTGTCAGCTGTGAGCTGTCAGCAGGTCTCTCCATTCCCTCCCGGTGTCGTCACAAGGCGAGCACGCACTGTGCAAAACTGTGCAAACCCAGAGCAAATAACTCCCTTCTTTTCTGTTCATTACAAACTGCCCATCCAGCAACCCCTTTCCTTTGATACTGTTACAAATGC
This sequence comes from uncultured Acidobacteriota bacterium, assembly GCA_963715795.1. Classification (GTDB taxonomy): domain Bacteria; phylum Acidobacteriota; class Terriglobia; order Acidiferrales; family UBA7541; genus Acidiferrum. Next base: position 2,242,234 of record OY970275.1, read on the forward strand.
CCCGGGGGTGCCTTCTCCTTCCGTCCTCTCTGTCGCCTGCTGCACACGCAGGAATCGCCGCAACCCCTTTCCTCCCATGCGCTTACTTCATAACTTGCGGACACCCCGGGGGTGGGGGTCGCGCCTGCCCCCTCCCTATATTTTTTGCCCCTCTCCCCTCCCTTATGCAACGAGAGATGCTCAACCATTGCCGCCGCTGGGGAGCGGAGGGGCAAAGAAGGATTTCATGGGGGGAAGAGAGATGAAGCACTTTTCGACAGAGGAGTGGATCGATTTCGTGAACCACATGGTCACCAGCGGCCGGCAGGAAGCAATGCAAAAGCACTTGTCCACCGGTTGCAAGCGCTGCAAGGAGACAGTTTCGTTATGGCAGAAGGTCAGCAAATCGGCAGCAGCAGAGGCCAGCTACCAGCCTCCGGCCGATCTGTTGCGCCTGGCCAAAGCCGCGTTCGCAACGTCGAACTTGCTTCCGGCGCAGAAGGAATCGCAAAGCCTGATCGAGGTGCTCTTCGACAGCTTCCAGCAGCCCGCATTAGCGGGTGCCCGCTCCGTCGTAATAGGAACAAGACAAATGCTTTATAGGGCTGACCCATACCAGATCGATATTCAGATCGAGCCCAAGCCGGGCACCAATCGCCTGCTCGTCACCGGCCAGATCCTCGATCTCAGTAACCCAAGCATGATCGGTCGCGACGTCCAAGTCACTATCTCGAACAGGCGCGGCAGCAGTCTTGTGGCGGCGACAAATCAGTTTGGCGAGTTTGCGGGCGAAATTGAAAACTCCGGCGACTTGGAGCTTTCCATTCCCGGCCAGGGCGAGCAGCCTATCGTCATTTCCTTGCGAAATGCCTTGGGAAATCTGCGTGGAGGGAAATCATGAAGCCATTCTCTCTACTGTCTTTCGCCGGAAGGGGCCGCTTTGGTACGCAAGTACCAATGCCCCATAAAGCTTTTGATTGGCACGAAGAAACCATCCGTACTATTTGCTCAATCGGAAGATTCCGCAAGACTTAGCGGGTATTCCCTTGTGCGGATTTGCGGGCGGTTCGAAAGCAGGAGACCCTGGGAAGGGAACCGACTCTATGAAACGCAACGTAAGCATCTGCTTGATTCTAATGCTGGTAATGGCTGTCGTCGCGGTGCCGGCCTCAGCGCAAAACCGCTATATTGTTCGCACCTCGGGCGGCTTGGGCTCCGTCCTCAAACTCTGCCTCTCTGAAAATTGTCAGGTCCAAGGGTCGTTGGATGGCTCCATCGGCCAAACCTACCTGGTAACTTCCTCCGGCAACCTGATCTCGAACCTCCTCGGCCTTGTCGGAAATCTCCTGGAAACCTTGCTCGGCATCGAGAGCGTCGAAGCCGACCAACTCCTGCCGCTCCCTCAGGTGCCGGTTACCACCGTGCCCGGCGGTCTCTACGACAATACCCCAGTAAACTATTTCGGGACCATTGTGACTCAGGGCTATGCCGCCCAACCCGCAGCCTCGATCATTCGCCTGACTGACGCCCAGACCGGCTTCAACGTGACTGGCTCCGGCATCGTCGCCGTCATCGATACCGGAGTGGATATCTATCACCCTGTCCTCTATCCAGTGCTCCTACCCGGCTACGACTTTACCCGGAACCAACCGGGTGCCTCGGAGTGGCTTGACGTTCCTCAATTGCAGCCCGAAAATTCCACCACTGGCACCTCCGAAACCGAGCAACCCGTCCTGGTTCAGCAGTCCAGCGCTGCCATTCTCGACCAGTCTTCCGCGGCTATTCTCGATGGCGGCGGCAGTTCCGATGCGGATTTCGGACACGGCACAATGACCAGCGGCCTCGTTCACCTTGCCGCACCCACGGCCAAGATCCTTCCATTGAAGGCGTTTAGCGCCAACGGCACGGGCTATCTTTCAAACATTATCGCCGCCTTGTACTACGCCGTTCAAAACAACGCCAATATCGTGAACATGAGCTTTGACACGCCCAGCTCTTCTCCTGCCTTCTCCGCGGCCATCTCCTACGCCAACCAGTCCGGCCTCATCCTGGTCGCGGCCGCTGGCAACGGGAACACGAGCGCAGCCGTGTATCCCGCGGCTCTGAACAGTAATGTTATGGGCATTGCTTCCACCAGCGATACCGACACCAAGTCCAGCTTCTCCAACTACGGCGACACCGACGTTTGGATCGCCGCCCCCGGCGAGTACGTCATCAGCACCTACCCGGGTGGCAGCTTTGCCGCCGAATCCGGAACCTCCTTTAGCTCCCCGCTCGTCGCGGGCTCTGCCGATCTACTCATGACCTTGAAAGCCGGCCTTAACCAAACAAGTGCGGCCTGCGCACTTTCTAATGCGGTCAAACTCACGCCCAACCTTAACAACGGCCGCCTGGATGTCTATCAGGCTCTCTCTGCTTGGATAAACAATACGGGCTGCAAATAAGAAAGCAGCATGCCGAATGAGCTGATTCCGGTGCTCACCATGTCCTCAAACCCACTTTGGACACCGGAATCACTCCGCGTGAAGCAAGTTGAAGAGCAAGTCTCCGCCCTTCGCAATTCCGTCATTTGCGCCTTCAACCAGCTCCTCGACCTCAAGGATCTCAACACCGGCGTCCACAGCACTCGCCTCGCCGAATGGGGTATGCGCGTCGGCCAGGAGCTGGGACTCGACGAAACGGAACTCCAGAACCTCGAAGTCGCCGCCCTCCTCCATGACATCGGGAAAGTTGGCATCCCGGATTCCATCCTTCAAAAGCCCGGCAAGCTGGACGCCGACGAATACACCCTAATGAAGAAGCACCCTGAATATGGATGGGCGGTTCTGCGCATGCTTCCGGGTTTCGAGCGCGCCTCGCTCGATATCCTTCACCATCACGAGTCCGTTGATGGCAAAGGTTATCCTGCCGGCCTCAAAAATACAGAGATTCCCATCGTCTCCCGCATCGTCTGCGTCATCGATGCCTTCGACGCCATGGTTTCTTCGCGGCCCTACCGCACCGGCCTGCCCGTCGAGGAAGCCGTTCGCCGTCTCGTCCAGTGCAGCGGCACACAGTTTGACTCCACGGTCGTGCAGAGCTTCCTCACCTTCGCTCCCGCTGAAATGGCCACCGTGTTTGCCGCTGCCGGCACTTCCGTCTCCTCCGCCCTTTAGGCCAACGATCAGTGCGCCGAGCTCATGCGGTTCCTATCAGTCCGTCGCTCCTCGTGCGCCACGATGGAATTTCTCAAGCGCCTCCAATAGCCCCGGTCCATACATTTCAGTTTTCTTCTCGCCAAAACCAGAAACACTCCGGAGCTCCCCGAGCGATCTCGGCCTCGCTCGGCAAAGTTCATCAAGCGAGGTGTCGTGCATCACGATGTAGGCTGGGATGCTACGTTCTCTTGCCGTCGCCCGCCGCCACTCCCGGAGATATTCACGCAGCTCTGGGTCAATTCCGGAAGTGGCTTTTCCGATTGGGACCTTCTTGCCCAGCCATTCCGGCTCCCCGCTGCACACATCGCAAGCCCCGCAAGAATTCCATTTGCGAATCTCTCCGAAATGCGAACAAATCTGGTGATGCCGGCACGTCCGCGCTTCCACAAATCTTCGAATCTCCCGGTACCGCTGCCACGCCCGCGCCTTCTCCGCCTCATCTTCCAATTGCTGCACGAAATACGTCAGCAATCCCACATCGCGTTTTTGCCACAATAAAAGGCAATCCGCCGGTTCGCCGTCGCGACCCGCCCGCCCCGCTTCCTGGTAATACTGTTCGATCGATTTCGGCAGCGAGAGATGAATCACCGCCCGCACCGCCGCCTTATTAATCCCCAATCCAAACGCAATCGTCCCCACCAGCACGCGCACTTCATCGCTCATCCACCGCTCTTGATTCTTCCGCCGCGTCTCCCCATCCATCTTCCCGTGATAGCCAATCGCCGCGATTCCCTGCTCCTCCAGAAAATCCACCGTCTCCTCAACCCGCGCAATCGTCGGCGCGTAAACGATCGCATTGCTCTCCGCATATTTCCGCAGCGCACGAATCAGTAGCTCGTCCTGCATCCGTCCCGCGCATTCCTTCACCACGTAATTCAAATTCGGCCGGTGAAAGCTCGCGATATATTTATCCGGCTCCCGCAGTTTCAATTGTTCGATGATGTCGTGGCGCACTCGCCGCGTCGCGCTCGCCGTAAACGCCGCAATCGGCTTCTCCGCAAAATGCTCCCGCAAGCGGTTCAGCAGCCGGTATTCCGGCCGGAACTCGTGCCCCCACTCCGAAATGCAGTGCGCCTCGTCAATCACAAAAAACGAAACCGGCACGCGCTCGAGCCATCCAAACGTATCTTCCCGCGCGATCCGTTCCGGCGAAAGATACAGCAGCCGGTACGCTCCCTCGATCGCCTTGTGCACCACCCACGACTGCACGTCCGCCGCCACCGAGCTATTCAGCAGCGCCGACGGAATCCCCATCTGCGTCAACTGCGCCACCTGGTCCTGCATCAACGCCATCAGCGGCGACACCACCACCACCGTTTTTTCCGACTGGATCGCTGCCGGCAATTGGTAGCACAGCGATTTTCCCCCACCCGTCGGCATCACCACGCACGTGTCCCGCCCGCCCAGCAAACTCTTCACAATATTTTCTTGCAACGGCCGGAACGCGTCGTATCCCCAATACCGCCGCAGCGCCGCCCGCAGATCTTCCGCAGAATTCATGCTCAGAGTATAGGTGCCGCGGAGCAAGCGGTCCATCCATGTCCCTCCCGTTTCCCCCGCTCCCTTTCACCCACGATTCACTTGACATTGCTCCCACAAGACGATAACTCCGCTATTTCCCCGGAGGCCTTCCTTTGACCTGGACCCAAGTTTACGACCCGCTCCACCACTGGCAGCTCTCCACGCTCGTCGCCTCTCTCCCCGTCGTTGTCCTTCTCGGCCTGCTTGCCGGCCTAAGAGTCCGAGTCCATCTTTGCGCCATCGCCGGCGCAGCAACCGCCATTCTCTGTTCCATCCTCGTCTTCCACATGCCTGTGCCCCTGGCCTTAATCAGCTTCCTCTACGGCTCCGCCTACGGCCTGCTCAAAATCGTTTGGATCGTCATCGCCGCCGTCTTTCTCTATGACATCTCCGTCGACACTGGCCAATTTGAAATCATGAAGCAGTCCGTCGCCGCCATCACTCCCGACCGCCGCCTCCAACTCCTCCTCGTCGCTTTCTGCTTCGGCGCGTTCATCGAAGGTTGCGCCGGTTTTGGCGCGCCCGTAGCCATCGCCGGCGCGTTTATGATCGGCCTCGGCTTCAAGCCCTTTCAAGCCGCCGCTCTCAATCTCATCGCCAACACCGCTCCCGTCGCTTTCGGCGCCATCGGCATTCCCATTCACGCGCTCATCGGCGTCACGGGTCTTCCCGAAAGCGACGTCACCGCCATGATCGGCCGCATTCTTCCCATCACCGCGGTCATCCTTCCGCTCTGGCTCGTCCGCGCCATGGTCAGTTGGTCGGAAACCTTCGAAGTCCTTCCCGCCATCCTCGTCGTCGGCATTTCTTTCGCAGGCACGCAATTTTTCTGGTCCAATTACATGGACAGCAATCTCGTAGACATCGCCGCAGGCATCGTCTCTCTCGTCGCCACGCTCCTCTTCCTCCGCGTCTGGCAACCGAAACGTATATGGCGTTTCCCCGAAGAGCGCGAAGCCGACGCCGCCAAAACCACAGCCGCCGCACCGGCAGTCGCGTCAGCCGCTTCGACCCAAACCGCCGTCATCGATACCATGGGCGACGAATGGCAAATCCGCCAAAAATCCCTCGCTGGCGGACGCTACTCCGCCGCACAAGTCGCCCGCGCCTGGCTCCCCTTCGCCATTCTTACCGTCTTCGTTTTGTGCTGGGGAATTCCGTCGATCAAAAACGCCCTCGGCAAAGCCACCACGCCCGCCTTCGCGGCCGGCGGCTGGGAAGTTCCGTATCTCCACAAAGCCGTCTATCGCGCCCAGCCCGTCGTCGCCCATCCCACCGCCGAAGCCGCCAAGTTCGATTTCAACTGGCTCACCGCCACCGGCTCCGCCTGTTTCCTCGCCGCTCTGCTTTCCGGCTTTCTACTCGGCCTCAAGCCGCCCAAACTTTTCCAAATTTTCGGCCGCACTCTCTTCCGCCTACGCTTCGCCATCCTCGCCATGACCTGTATGCTTGGCCTCGGCTTCGTCACGCGCTATTCCGGCATGGACGTCGTCCTCGGCCTCGCCTTTACGCGCACCGGCTGGTTCTTCCCCTTCTTCGGCGCCTTCATCGGCTGGGTCGGCGTCGCTCTCACCGGCAGCGACACCTCCTCCAACGTCCTCTTCGGCGGCCTGCAAAAAATCACCGCCCAGCAGCTCGGCCTCAGCCCCGTCCTCATGGCCGCCACCAATTCCGCCGGCGGCGTCATGGGCAAAATGATCGACGCGCAATCCATCACCATCGCCACCGCCGCGACCAATCAGGTCGGCCAGGAAGGCTCCATCTTCCGCTTCGTCTTCTGGCACTCCGTCTCTCTAGCCGCCATCGTCGGCGTCATCGTCATGGTTTACGCCTACGTCTTCCCCCAGTTCATCCCTCACGGCCTCACCTTCATCCACTAAGGCGCCGTTCTTCGTAGGGGGCGATCGGGAATAACCGCTCTCCTAGGTCATTGATGTTTAACTTCCCTGGCAACATTTTGCCAAGTCGCGCGCATCAATCAATCGTCGAGCAGCAGAACTTAAGTCGAGTGGCGTCTCGCAGTTCTACTGAATTCGCAGAGGTACTCGTGACTTTCCTGCATCGGTTGCTCTGCATCGGATACATATCGGCCGCAATCGCTGCTCGCGGCTTGGGGCAGACCGCGCCCGAATCTGGCCCTGCACCTTCCGAGCAAACGATCAGGGGATGGTTGGAGAGTGGGGAGCCGCGGCTGGAGGCGTGGGCGGCGCACAACGTTATGGCCGAGCGCGACTCGGACTTGATTCCAGAGCTTGTTTCTCTCGCCAGCAATTGGCAAGCACTTGTACAACGAACTTATTCCGAGGGCTCGAACTTGCCGCGTCTGTCTGTAGAGCAGGAGGAGCAACGGGACGCGATGGCGGCAGTGGTAGACACATTGATTCAGATGAACGTAAGTGTGCCCGGCGAAATTTTGCGGAAGCTGGCACCTGACTTTGGGAATGCCGTCGCTGTTCTTCTTGGCCGAATGCCCGCCGACGAAGCTGGTCCACTTGCCTTTGATTTCTATCGTGCCGAGGAATATCACGCGTACGGGCTCCAATATGTAAGTGCCGCTCTTCTAGCTCTTCACCCGCCTCCGGGATTTGCAGCCGATTTGCTGGCGAACACAAATGTGTATGCCACTGTTTTTGTGATCGTTCCAGGGTCAGGTGCAATGGGAATGGGAGAATCGGGCGATTGCGGCCCCACATCCGATGATTCCCGAGAAGCCTGGCCGGGGACCGGTCAGTACATCTTGTCTGAAGAGAAAAGCGAAGGGGCGATGCTTGTAGTAGCAGGCATCGACCCGATTTACGCTACACGGCGTCAGGCGTCGCATTTCGCCGGGGACCCTTGCGGGCTTGTTGCTCTGGGTGCGAAACAGCGCGTCCGTTTGATCGCAGAAATGCTGGGCAAACCCCCGGAAGAGATTCCCTGGGAGACCCGTGTGTTCAAGAACATCGAGTTTCAGTCGGTTCAAGAACTTAATGTTGAGCTTTTGGCTTTTTTGGAAGAGCAGCAACAGATGTATCGAGAGACGGCCGAAGCACTGGAATCTCGCGGGCTTCTCGAAGGGTCAGAGGTTGAGCAATCGCTTCCGGTTATGCATTTGAGTTTGAGCGATGAACGAGGAGAAGATGTTGAACCGATTTCAAAGGACGCGATCCATTTGCCCGATCGAGTAGAATGGTCCCCGTAGCTCGATCGAGGCAGGGCCGGGATCGACGCCAAGGTTCTGGTAAGTAGGGGTAATCTGAATCTGCCCTATTTCTTCCCCTCACCATCCTTCCCCCACCGTAGTATTCTTTCCCCAGCCCGCCATGAACTCTCCCCTCCTCACTGAACTCCGCCAAATCGTCGGCCACCGCAACCTCATCACTTCTCCCGACGAGCTCCACACCTACGAATGCGACGCCCTCACTTATTTCCGCGCCATGCCTCGCGCCGTCCTTCTTCCCGACTCCACCGCCCAAGTCCAAGCCATCCTTCGCCTCTGCCATCGCGAAAAACTTCCCTTCGTCGCTCGCGGCGCGGGCACCGGCCTCAGCGGCGGCGCGCTCCCCGTCGAAAACGGCATCGTCATCGGCCTCACGCGCATGAACCGCATCCTCGAGGTCGATTTTCCCAACGCCCGCGTGGTCGTGGAGCCTGGCGTCGTCAATCTCGACGTCACCGCCCACGTCGCCCCGCAAAATTATCTCTACGCGCCCGATCCTTCCTCGCAATCCGTCTGCAGCATCGGCGGCAACGTCGCGGAAAATTCCGGCGGCGCGCATTGCCTCAAATACGGCTTCACCACCACGCACGTCCTCGGCCTCGAAGTCGTTCTCCCCGATGGCTCGCTTGTCCATCTCGGCGGAAAAACACTCGACGCTCCCGGCTACGATCTTCTCGGCGTTTTCGTCGGCTCCGAAGGCACTCTCGGCATCGCCACGAAAATGATTCTCCGCATCGTCAAGCGCCCCGAAGCCGTGCAAACCCTTCTCGCCGCCTTTCCCGGCACCACCGAAGCCGGCGCCGCCGTTAGCGGCATCATCGCCGCGGGCATGCTCCCCGCCGCCATCGAAATGATGGACAATCTCGCCATTCAGGCCGCTGAAGCCGCCGTCCACGCCAACTATCCGATGTGCGGCGCTCTTCTCCTCGTCGAGCTCGATGGCCCCATCGCCGAAGTCGCCTCGCTCATGTCCCGCGTCAGCGAAATCTGCCGCGCCAACGCTGCCTCCGAAATCCGCCTCGCGCAATCCGATGCCGAGCGCGCCCTCTTCTGGAAAGGCCGCAAAGCCGCCTTCGCCGCGATGGCCCGCATCGCGCCAAACTACATCGTGCAGGACGGCGTGATTCCCCGCACCGCCCTCCCTCGCGTTCTCGCCGAAATCGAAACGCTCAGCCGCGAAGCGGGCCTCCGCGTCGCCAACGTCTTCCACGCCGGCGACGGCAATCTCCATCCCATGGTTCTCTACGACCGCCGCATCCCCGGCCAGCAACACGCCGCCGAAGCTCTCTCCACGCGCATCCTCGAAGTCTGCATCGCCGCCGGCGGCTCCATCACCGGCGAACACGGCGTCGGCGAAGACAAAAAGAAAATGATGTCCAAAATGTTCGCCGAGCCCGACCTGGCCACCATGCACCGAGTCCGCTGCGCCTTCGATCCACTGCAACTAAGCAATCCCACCAAAATGTTTCCCACCCCGCGCCTCTGCGGCGAAAAACCCGGCGAATACACCCCCCATCCCCTAGAACTTTCCGGCGCCGCCGACCGCTTCTGATGCGCTCCAACAAGCCAGACCGGGAATCGCAACGATCTGCGTTGCGCGCAGGCTCAGAAGCGCTGGGTCGTATTTTTTTGCATCCAGAGCCGCCCCTCCATCATCAATTAGATGGTTATCGAAATACTCAAATGCCGTTAGGACAGAAAAAGGGAGAAAATCATGGGCAAGCTTACGAATCAGGTTGCGGTTGTCACCGGCGCTTCCAAAGGGATCGGCGCCGGAATCGCCAAGGCGCTCGCCGCCGAAGGCGCCTCCGTCGTCGTCAACTATTCCTCTAGCAAAGAAGGAGCCGATCGCGTTGTTCAGGAAATCACCTCAAAAGGCGGGAAAGCCATCGCCGTACAGGGCGACGTCTCCAAACAAGCGGACATCACGCGGCTTTTCGCAGAAACAAAAAAGGCCTACGGCAAGCTCAACATCCTCGTCAACAACGCCGGCACTTACGAATTCGCGCCTCTGGAAGGCGTCACTGAGGAACTGTTCCACAAACAGTTCAACTTGAATGTCCTTGGCGTCCTGCTCACCACTAAGGAGGCTGTGAAACTCATCGGCCCCGAAGGCGGCAGCATTATCAATATCGGGTCCGGCGTCAGCACGGTCCTTCCGCCGAACTCCTCCACCTATTCCGCGACCAAAGCCGCCGTGGACGCCATCACCGCCGTCCTCTCGAAGGAGTTGGGTCCGCGCAAGATTCGCGTCAACTCCATTAACCCCGGCATGATCGAAACCGAAGGCGTCCATAGCGCCGGATTTATCGAAAGCGATTTCCGCAAATGGATCGAGTCGAACTCTTCGCTAGGCCGCATCGGCCAGACCGACGACATCTCTCCGACCGCGGTCTACCTGGCCTCCTCCGACTCCAAATATCTCACTGGCGAAACCCTCCGCGTCACCGGCGGCATCCTCTAAACTCACATCGAAAACGCAGCCTCGTTCTTGAAGCTGGGTCTCCGCCTCCTCTTCAACAGTGGCACAGAAAGAAAAACGCCCGCCGCGGCAGAGCCGCGACGGGCGAAAAATTGGTTTGTCATTTTATCCCGACCGGCCAGCGATTTCAGGCGGCAAAGAATGGTTGGCGAAGCGGTTAGCTCTTGGCTGGCGGCCCCTGACAGCCGGCCCGCGTCCGATAGGCGATGGCTGTGGCTGTCGGCTGTGAGCTGTTAGCTATTCTTTGTTGGCTATTGGCTTGCGACGTCAACTGGCTGCTTCGGCGGGCTCTTCTTTTTTGGCTTTTTCTTTCTTTTCTTTTTTCTTGAGTTCGTAACCGACGATTTCGAGGATCGCCACTTTCGCGCCATCGCCCACGCGAATTCCCGCGTGAATGATTCGCGTATAGCCGCCGGCGCGGTCCGCGAATTTCGGCGCGATTTCGCCGAAGAGTTTCTGCGTGACGGCCGGCGTCATCAGATACGCCGCCGCTTGCCGCCGCGATTGCAGCGTGTCGCGCTTGCCGAGCGTGATGATTTTTTCCGCCACGGGCCGCGCCGCTTTCGCGCGCGTCAGCGTGGTGGTGATCCGTCCGTGTTCGAACAAATTCGTCACCAGGTTGCGCAGCGTCGCGCGCCGGTGCGACGGATTGCGTCCAAGTTTTGATCCTGAATTAAGATGCCGCATCGTCTGTCCCTTTATGCTTCGCTAAGTAGCAACGGTTCGGCCGCCGTAGCAGGCCGTGAAAATATTTTTGCGCGGATCCAAAAGTTGAAGAGTCCGTCTCGGACTCTTCCACTTTGAACCGTCCACTCTTTTTACAGGCCGAGCGTATCTTCGCTGGGCGGCGGAGCCGTCTGGCTCGGAAGCGGCGGCCAGATGATCCGGCCGTGCTCGTCGAATTTCATGCCCAAGCTGAGGCCCATCTTCACCAGTATATCCTTGATCTCGTTCAGCGATTTGCGGCCGAAGTTCTTGGTCTTCAGCATTTCGTTTTCGCTCTTTTGCACGAGTTCGCGGATGGTCTGGATGTTGGCGTTCTTCAGGCAGTTGTAGGAGCGCACGGAAAGCTCGAGCTCTTCGACAGAGCGGTCCAGATGCTCGAGCCGCGGATCGTTGGCGATTTCCTGCGGAAGTTCCGCCATCTCCGTCGGTTCCTCGAAGTTGATGAAGATGCTCATGTGATCCTTCACCAGCTTCGCGGCCAATCCGATGGAATCCTGCGGAGTGATCGCGCCGTTGGTCCACACTTCGATCATCAGCTTTTCGTAGTCCGTCATCTGGCCGAGACGAGCCGCTTCGACCGAATAGTTGACCTTGCGCACCGGCGAGTGAACGCTATCGACCGGAATGTAGCCGATCGGCAGGTCTTCATCGTAATTGCGGTCCGCCGCCACGTAGCCGCGGCCATTCTTCACGCGCATCTCGATTTGCAGCTTGCCGCCTTCGCTGACCGTGGCGATATACACGCTCTTATCGAGCACCGCGAAGTCCGCGTCTTCCTCGATTTGCGCCGAGGTCACCGGACCCGGATGGTCGACGTTGAAGAAAATCGTCTTCGGCAGATCCGTGTTCAGCTTGATCGGCACTTGCTTGAGGTTCAGGATGATGTCCGTCGCGTCTTCCACCACGCCGGGAATCGAGGAAAATTCGTGCAGCACTCCTTCGATTTTCACCGCCGTGATGGCCGCGCCTTCAATCGAGCTCAGCAGCGCGCGGCGCAGCCCGTTTCCAACCGTCGTGCCCCAGCCGCGCTCAAACGGCTGCGCGGAAAACCGCCCGTACTTCTCGGTCAGCGATTCGAGTTCGGATGCAAGGCGCTTTGGTTTTTGAAATCCCTTCCACATCGTGTTCCTTCCTTCTGGGCCGCTCTTACCGGCCCCAAAAACTGTGGCGCTCAGCGCGCCAGCCGTTGTTCTTGTGTTCGCTTCTTCTATACGCTTCCAGCGTAACGCCGGGCTTCAGCCCGGCACGCTGTTACTTCGAGTACAACTCGACGATGAGCTGCTCGTTGATCGGCGGTGTCTGCACGTCTTCGCGCTTCGGCATCGCCACGACTTTGGCTTTGAATTGCTCGCGGTCCTGTTCGAGCCACGGCACCGCGCTCTGGCTCTGTGCCACATTGCGCGCCTCGAGCACCATGGCGTTCTGGTGCATCTTTTCCTTGATGGCCACTTCTTCGCCCACGGTCACGAGATAAGAAGGAATGTTGACCTTCTTTCCGTTCACGCGAACGTGACCATGCAGCACGAGCTGCCGCGCCTGCGAACGGGACGACGCCAGTCCTGCGCGCCACACCACGTTATCCAGACGCCGCTCGAGCGTGATGATCAGGTTTTCGCCCGTCGGACCTTTCGCGCGCACAGCCTTTTCAAAATACGAGCGGAACTGCCGCTCGAGCAGGCCGTAGGTGCGCTTGACTTTCTGCTTCTCGCGCAACTGCAGGCCGTAGCCCGCGACCTTGGGGCGCCGCGACTGTCCGTGCTGTCCCGGAATGAAGTTGCGCTTTTCGATCGCGCACTTCTCCGTGAAGCACCGCAGCCCTTTCAAAAACAGCTTCTGCCCTTCCCGGCGGCACAGGCGGCAGACTGCATCTCGGTGTCTTGCCAACTTCTATTCTCCCTTCCCAAAACTCTGGTGAGACGGAATTGCTTGATTGTCTCGTTGAATCTCTTGCTTCGTAAAAAAGTTCATCAAACGCGGCGCCTCTTCGGAGGACGGCAGCCGTTGTGCGGAATCGGCGTTACGTCGCGAATCAATACGATGTGCAATCCCGCCGCGGCCAGCGCACGCACGGCGGACTCGCGTCCCGAGCCCGGCCCTTTCACGCGTACTTCCACGCTCTTCATGCCGTACTGGTCGCGCGCCACGCCGGCGGCAGCCAGCGAGGCCTGCTGCGCAGCGTAGGGCGTGCCCTTGCGCGAGCCTTTGAAGCCGATGGCGCCCGCCGAGGACCAGCACATCACGCGGCCATCGGTATCCGCGATGGTGATCTGCGTGTTGTTAAAGGTCGCCGCCACGTACACGATGCCGTGCGGCACAACGCGGCGTTCGCGCTTCTTCTTGAATTCTTTTTTGCGCTTTGTCGCCGCCGCCGGTTTTCCCGGCGCTGCTGTTGCGTCCGGCACCGCGCCTTTTTGTTCTTTTGCCACTGTTCACTCCGTTTCGTAAGTCGCGAAATCTCGAATCTTGCTTTGCTTCAAAAACGTGCTTTGTAGGGGCACGATATATCGTGCCCCTACAAACCGAAAATGTTAGCCCTTCTTGCCGACGGTCTTCTTCTTGGCCGCCACTGCGCCGCGCCGCGGACCTTTCCTCGTGCGGGCGTTCGTGTGCGTGCGCTGTCCGCGCACCGGAAGATTGCGCCGGTGACGGATCCCGCGGTAGGCCTGAATTTCAATCAGCCGGCGGATGTTCATCTGGATCTCCTTGCGGAGATCGCCTTCCACGCGGCCTTCTTTTTCAATCTCCTGACGAAGATGGTTCACTTCGTCTTCGGTCAGGTCGCGGATCTTTTTCGTGTGATCGACGCCCGCTTTTGCGGCGAGCTTCTTCGCGCGTTCCTGCCCGATGCCGTAGATCGAAGTCAGCCCGACCCAAAGGCGCTTTTGCGGCGGAAGGTCAACACCTGCGATGCGTGCCATTCTCTCTCCTTAACCCTGGCGCTGCTTGTGCTTCGGATTGACGCAGATGACCCGCACCACCCCGCGCCGGTGAATCACTTTGCATTTGTCGCAAATCTTTTTTACCGATGCCCTTACTTTCATTGCCTTTTCCTCATTCCGGCCACTCCTGGCGGCCAGCGGCCCGCTTGCTAAGGCGCGCCCCATAAAGCAGGGGCATTAGATGACGCAGCCCCTTTGAAAGTCGCAAAACCCAAAAGCACGGGTCTAAAGACCCGCCACTACAACGGCCGCTATTTGTAGCGGTAGACGATGCGGCCGCGCGTCAAATCGTAGGGCGAGAGTTCGACGGCTACTTTGTCTCCCGCCAGAATCCGGATGAAATTCTTGCGCATCTTGCCGGAAACGTGCGCCAGCACCTGATGCTTGTTTTCGAGCTCCACGCGAAACATGGCATTCGGCAGCGGCTCGATCACCGTGGCCATGACTTCGATGGCGTCCTCTTTGGGATTGCCGGAGTCGCCTTTCTCTTTTTTCTCGCGAATCGGTCTCGCCATGGTCTCCTGCGCTGCCAGCGCCGAATTAAAATCCGGCAGCTGCCTTGCATTTACGTCTGCTGCTCACTGGGGCGCAGCATGCTGCGTCACTACAACTCAAAAAAACTTTACCAGGACGGCCCGGTCATCTCTTTCGGGCGCGTCAAAATCCAGGGGCCGTTGGCCGTGACCGCTACGGTGTGCTCAAAATGCGCCGAGGGGCTGCCATCCGCCGTTTCCGCCACCCACTCGTCCCGCATCCGCACTTCCGGCCGGCCCGCGTTGACCATCGGCTCCACGGCGATGACCATGCCCTCTTGCAACCGCGCGCCGCGCCCTTCTTCGCCGTAATTCGGCAGGTTCGGCTCGTCGTGCATTTTGGTCCCGATGCCGTGCCCTACAAACTCGCGCACCACCGAATAACCGTGCTGCTCGACCCAGCTTTGCACCGCGTGGCCGACATCGCCGAGGCGGTTGCCCGCGCGCATCTTGTCAATCGCGCGGTCCAGCGACTCGCGGGTGACATCAAGCAGCTTCGTCACTTCCGGACGAATCTTCCCGACCGGAACGGTGACGGCGGAATCCGCAAAATAGCCGTCCACTTCCATGCCGAAATCGATCGAGACGATATCGCCTTCGCGCAATTTGCGCTTGGGCGACGGAATCCCGTGAACGATCTCGCCATTCACCGAAGTGCACAGCGCGCAAGGATAACCGCGATAGCCCTTGAACGCCGCCTTGCCCGGCTTGCCGGCGATTTTATCCTCGGCAAACTTCTCGAGGTCCATCGTCGTCAGCCCCGGCCGAACCATGTCCCGGAGCGCCGTCAAAGTCTCGTGCACGATGAGCCCGGCGCGGTACATCTTTTCGAGCTCTTCGCCGCTGCGCAGATGAATCGCCATCGTTTCCACTTGCCGGCCTTCTCCGGCCGTCTAAATCCTGGCGCGCACCTGTTGCAGCGTCCGCCAAATCTGCTGCTCGACATCCTCGACGCTTTTCGAAGCGTCCACATCGTGCAGCAGGCCCAACCGGCGGTAATACGCCACCAGCGGTTCCGTCTGCTTGTGGTACGCCTGCAACCGCGGCCCCACAATTTCTTCCCGGTCGTCCGGCCGCTGCACAAGCTCTCCGCCGTCGCTGTCGCAGCGTCCTTCGACTTTCGGCGGGCGCTCGTAAATATTGTAAATCTCGCCGCCCGTCTTGCACATGCGCCGTCCGGTGATGCGCCGCAGAATCAGCGCCATGTCAATCACCAGATGAATCACCAGCGGCCGCCGGAATCCGCCTTGCTTCAACAACTCGCCCAGATACTGCGCCTGGGCGACGGTGCGCGGAAAACCGTCGAACACGAAACCGTGCCAGCAATCCGCCCGCTCGATGCGCTCCCGGACGATCTTGAGCACCAGCGAATCCGGAACGAGCTCGCCGCGCTCCATGATCGGCTTGGCCTTCGCGCCAAGCGGCGTGCCGTTGGCGATGTGCTCGCGGAGCATGTCGCCGGTCGAAAGATGCGGCACCGAAAACTTGGCGGCAAGCTTTTTCGCCTGCGTGCCCTTTCCCGCGCCCGGAGGCCCGAGAAGAATCACGGCGCGATTGAGCTCTTCCGGCGGCCGCTTTCCCGGCTCCGCTGGGCTCAGGGCCATACTCTTAACGCCGGCCGCGCAACCGGCCCTTTCGAGCAAAACCGTCGTAGTTGCGCATAACCAACTGCGCTTCGAGCTGCTGAATGGTGTCCATAGCGACACCCACGACGATCAAGAGCGACGTGCCGCCAAAATAAAACTGCACGCCCAGACCTTTCAGGAACCACACCGGGAAATGGCGGTCAAACCAGTAGCCGATGCCCCAGCCGAGATGGTCCAGATGAAGGCCCGCCATCATCCACTCCGGAAGCAAACAAACCATCGCCAGATACACCGCACCGATGAAGGTAAGCCGCTTCAGAATCTTGCTGACATGCTCGGAAGTGTTTCGCCCCGGCCGGATGCCGGGGATGAATCCACCGTTTTTGCGCATGTTGTCCGCCAGCTCCGTGGGGTTGAAAACAATCCCGACGTAGAAAAAGGAGAACAGCATGATGAGCGTGACGTACACGACGGTATAGAGCGGCTCGCCCCAAGACAGGCGATCCTTGATGGTGTTCACAAAAGCCCAGCGGCTTCCCAAAACCAGCGCGGCCGTGGCGGGAAACGCCAGCAAAGAACTCGCAAAAATCGGCGGAATCACGCCGCCGGAATTCACGCGCAACGGCAAATAGGAGGATTGCCCGCCCATAACCTTGCGCCCGATGACGCGCTTCGCGTACTGCACGGGAATGCGCCGCTGCCCGCCTTCCACGTACACGATGAACGCAATCACGGCGATCATAAAGACAAGGAGCAGAATGAGCGCCATGCCTGTAAACGGCCCCCAGGCGCGCGTTGATGCCTTGTCGTACAAATCGCCGATGGCATGCGGCAAGCCGACAACGATACCGACGAAAATGATCAGCGACATGCCGTTGCCGATGCCGCGCTCGCTAATCTGTTCGCCGAGCCACATGATGAAGGCCGACCCGGTCGTCAGGGTGAGGATGGTCATCAGCGTGAAACCCCATCCCGGATGATAGACAAGCGACTGGCCCTGCATGTTGGTGGCTTGCAGGGTCTCGGCAATGGTCAGCGACTGGATGACGCTCAGCACGATGGTCAGATAACGCGTGTACTGCGTGATCTTGCGCCGTCCGAGCTCGCCTTCTTTTTGCAGGCGTTCGAGGTACGGAAAAACCACCTGCATCAACTGCAAAATAATGGATGCCGTGATGTACGGCATGATGCCCAAAGCGAAAATCGTGAGCTTGCGGAAATTGCCGCCGCTAAACAGGTCGAAGATGCCCAGAACCGAACCTTGCGACTGGTTGAAAATCTGGTTGAGCACGCTGGCATTGATGCCGGGAGTCGGAATGTGGCCGCCGATGCGATACACCCCGAGCAGAGCCAGCGTGAAGACCACGCGGTTCCGCAAGTCTGGAATGCGGAACATGTTCTGGAGCGCTTCGATGAATCGTTTCATACGTTAGCCCTGCAAATCTCCGTAGCCTTGCAAATCTCCGTCACGGTGCGGCGCCGCTTTCCTATTTTACGCCACGCCGCCATGAAATACCGTCAGGCCACTACCTCGAACGTGCCGCCGGCCTTGGTGATCTTGTCCTTGGCCGAGGCGCTGAACGCGTGCGCGTGAATCGCGAGCTTGGTTTTCAGTTCGCCATCGCCCAAGACTTTAATCGGGTCCGTCGCGCGGCGCACAAAACCATGCGCGCGGAGGAGATCCGGCGTAACCGTTTCGCCCGCGGGAAAAACGTTCAGTTCCTCGAGGTTCACGACCGAATACGTCACGCCGAACGGATTATGAAATCCGCGCTTCGGCATGCGGCGGTGCAGCGGCATCTGGCCGCCTTCAAATCCGCGCCGGCGGGAATAGCCGCGGCGGGATTTCTGGCCCTTGTCGCCGGAACCCGAGGTTTTGCCCAGCTTCGAGCCCATGCCGCGGCCGACACGCACTTTGCGGTGGCGCGAACCTTTCGGCGGCCTCAAATTGGACAGGCTGACGAGGGATTTGTGTTCGCCAGCGCTCTTGGCGGCTTTGCGGCCGCGGGAAACTTTCTTCGCCATCGCTTTACTCCACCACTTCCACGAGATGCCGGACTTTATGAATCATGCCGCGAATCGCCGGGGTATCCTCGCGTTCGACCACTTGATGCATTCTTCGCAGCCCCAGGCCGCGGATGCACTGGCGCATATCATCGGTGCAACTGATGAAGCTCACCACCCACTTGACCTTGACGGTGCCGCCCGTTTTTTTGCTGGCGCCCGCAGCGCCGGGCTTTTTTTTGCCGGCCATTAGCTGTTCTCGCTTCCAGCCGCTTTTTGCATGCGGCCGCTGATTTCGTCCACGGTCTTCGAACGGGTCTCGGCCACTTGCGCGGCGTCTTTCAGACCGAGAAGCGCGGCAAAGGTGGCTTTGACGACATTGTGCGGATTCGAAGTGCCCAGCGACTTGGTCAGTACGTTGGAAATCCCGGCCACTTGCATCACTTTGCGGACAGGACCGCCGGCAATCACGCCGGTGCCTTCCGGAGCAGGCTTGAGGAGAACTTGCGCCGAGCCGTAACGTCCGAGCACCTGGTGGGGAATCGTCGTGCCCTTCATATTCAGCTTGATCAGATTTTTCTTGGCTTGCTCGATGGCCTTCTTGATGGCCATGGGAACTTCGCGCGCTTTGCCCATGCCGAAACCGGCATGGCCGTGACTATCGCCCACGACAACGAGCGCCGAGAAGCTGAGATTCTTGCCGCCCTTGACGACTTTGGTGACGCGGTTGATAGCGATCACGTCGTCTTTCAAGTCGGACGGATTCACCTCCAAGAGCCTGCGCACCGCTAAACTGTCTCGCAAAATTTGCTTCGACATAGGCTTAGAACTGTAACCCCGCTTCCCGCGCCGCGTCGGCGAGCGCCTTGACGCGGCCGTGATACTTGTAACCGCCGCGGTCGAACACTACTTTTACTACGCCGGCAGCCTTGGCACGATCGGCGATGGTTTTGCCGATCACCTTGGCTGCGGCGATATTGCCGCCACCCTTCAAACCCTTTTTCGTTTCGCCGTCCACGGAGCTGGCCGAGACCAGGGTTTTTCCGCTGCGGTCGTCGATCACCTGCGCGTAAATGTGGCCGAGCGAACGGTAGACACAAAGACGCGGGCGTTCGGTGGTGCCTTCGACGCGCTGGCGAACGCGTTCGTGAACGCGAAGACGGTGCAGATTTTTCGATAGCTTGCGAACTCTTGCCGATGCCACTGTTTCTTCTCCTGAAACCTAAACCTTGCCAAGCTCCACTGATGGGCACAGCATGCTGTGCCCCTACAAATTCGCCCGCGCCGGACGGCCGAGATACGCCGAGCGGCCAAAAAAACTATGCCGGGCCGCCGGCTTTGGCTCCCGCCTTGCCGGCCTTTTTCTTCAACCGCTCGCCGGTGATGCGCACGCCCTTTTGCTTGTACGGATCGGGCGGACGGAGCGCGCGAAGATCCGCGGCCACTTGCCCGACTTTGCCCTTGTCCGCGCCGCTGACAACGATGTGCGTCTGCTTATCGACGGTGATCTGGATTCCCTCCGGAACCGGAAATTCGATGGGGTGCGACTTGCCGAGAGCGAAGGCGACGATTTTGCCCTTAAGCTCGGCGCGATAGCCGACGCCGACGATGTCCAAATCTTTCTTAAAGCCTTGCGTGACGCCATGAACGGCGTTGGCGACGAGTGCGCGCGCGAGGCCATGGAGCGCGCGATGGTCTTCGGTGTCGCGAAGCGCCGTGAGCACGCCGTCTTTTTGTTCGAACGTGATGCCGCGCGGCAGCGGAACGATCAGCTTGCCTTTCGGGCCTTGCACGTCGACTTGTCCGCTTTGCAGGGCGACTTTCACGCCTGCGGGAACGGGAATTGGTTTGCGTCCGATACGTGACATCTGTTCGTCCTTGTCCTCAAAAGCTGCAAAAATTTGTAATCTCAAAAGACGGGCGCAGCATGCTGCGCCCCTGCAAGCTCAGGGCGATTACCAAACCTCGCAAAGAATTTCGCCGCCGACCTTGGCTTTGCGCGCGGAACGGCCGCTCATCAAGCCTTTCGGCGTGGTCAAAATGTTGATGCCCAGGCCGCCCACGACCGGGCGGATTTCGGAGGCGCCGAGATAGCGGCGCGAGCCGGGGCGCGAAATGCGCTTTACGCCGGTGATGACGCTGCGGCGGTCCGGCGTGTATTTCAAGAACACGCGAAGCATTTTGCGCGTCTTGCTTTCGTCCACGGTCTTGAAGGTCGAGATATAGCCCTCTTCCTTGAGGATGCGGGCGATTTCGGTCTTGAGCTTCGACGCGGGCACGTCCACGCGCTGGTGCTTGGCGGCCGCGGCATTGCGAATGCGCGTCAAAAAATCGGCGATGGGATCCGTTTGCATCGATTCTCCTGTAATGCGCCGCTTGCCGCGGCGACTACCAGCTGGCTTTCACGACGCCGGGAATTTCACCCTTGAGCGCCATGCCGCGAAAACAGATGCGGCACATCTGGAACTTGCGGATATAGCCGCGGGCGCGGCCGCAAACACGGCAGCGGTTGCGCACGCGGACCTTGAACTTGGGCTTCTTGAGCGTCTTGGCGATTTTTGCGGTGCGTGCCATTTATTGCGCTCCTCCAGGAACGCGCAGGGGAACTCCGAGGCCTTTTAGAAGTTCGCGGCCTTCTTCATCGTTTTTCGCGGTGGTGGTGAGCGTGACGTTCATGCCTTTGATTTTGTCCACGCGGGTGTAATCGATTTCCGGAAACACGAGCTGGTCGCGAAGGCCGAGCGTGTAGTTGCCGCGGCCGTCGAACGCGTTCGAAGGCAGCCCGCGGAAATCGCGGACGCGCGGCAGAACCACGTTGCAGAGCCGGTCGAGAAACTCGTACATTTTTTCTCCGCGCAGCGTCACGGCGCAGCCGATGGGCATGCCTTTGCGGATTTTGAAATTGGCGATGGACTTCTTGGCGCGCGTGATGATGGCCTTTTGTCCGGTAATCTGGCCGAGCTCGACCGCGGCGGTATCGAGCAGCTTGGCGTTCTGGCTGGCTTCGCCGAGTCCGATATTCACCGTGATTTTCTGCAGTTTCGGAACGGCCATCTTATTGTTCCAGCCGAAGCGCTTCATCAGCGCCGGCACCGTTTCGCTGCTGTATCGTTCATGCAATCGCGTCTTCATTTCTCTTTTCTGCCTCGTCCCTCGTGTTCGAGCCTTTTTACTTGTCCAACGTGGTGCTGCAATGCCGGCAGGCGCGCACTTTCGTGCCGTCCGGAAGAACGTTGCGTCCCACGCGGGTATGCTTTCCGCAGCCGGGGCAAACGATCATCACGTTCGAAACGTTGATGGGGCCTTCTTTTTCAACAATGCCGCCCTTGATATTTTTGCCGGGATTCGGCCGCGTGTGGCGCTTGATGATGGAAATGCGCTCGACGATCACGGTATTTTTTCTCGCGTTGATGGAGAGCACGCGCCCGGTCTTGCCGGCGTCGCGCCCCGCGAGGATTTTGACCTGGTCTCCCTGGCGAATGCCAATCGTGTGCCGTTTAGGCCGTTCATGCCGCAGTGTCATGGCTTACCAAACCTCCGGAGCGAGCGAGACGATCTTGGTGAATTTCTTGTCGCGCAGCTCTCTAGCCACCGGGCCGAACACGCGGGTTCCCACGGGTTCGCCGGCATCGTTGATCAAAACCGCGGCATTGTCGTCAAACCGGATGTACGTGCCATCCTTGCGGCGCCGCTCTTTCCTCATTCGAACGATCACGGCCTTGACGACCGTGCCCTGTTTCACCTGGCTTTCCGGTGTGGCTTCTTTTACGGACGCGGTGATGACGTCGCCGAGACCGGCTTTCAGTCCGGCGTCGCCGCCCACAGGCATAATGCACATCAGCTTCCGCGCGCCGGAATTGTCGGCTACCGTCAGCCAGGTTCGCATCTGAATCATCGGTGTGCTCCCCTGTCCCGCTTACTGGGCTGACGCGTTCCGCGTCAGCACTTCCTTCAGCCGCCAGCGCTTCAGGCGGGAAAGCGGCCGCGAAGCCACAATCCTCACCGTGTCGCCTTGTTTCGCCGTACGCTGTTCATCGTGGGCGTAAAATTTCTTGGTGATGCGCACCACGCGGTGATACTTGGGGTGCTGGACCAGGCGGATGACCTCGACGACGATGGTCTTTTCCATTTTCGCGCTGGTCACTTTGCCGGTGAGCACGGTGCGTTCGCCGCGCTCGCTCGCGTTCGTTGCTGCGGTTTGTGGTTCGGTTGTCATTACGCCTTCCCTGCCGCTTGCGGCTTCGCAGCCGCGGCCAATTCTTGCGCGCGAAGAAGCGTCTTCACGCGCGCCAAATCCTTTTTCGATTCGCGGAGCCGCTTGAGCGCTTCGGCCTGCCCGGTCGAAAGCTGGAACTTCAGCCGGAAAATCTGCTCGGTCAGCTCTTTCAACTGCGCTTCCAGCTCGTTGACGCCCGCTTCGCGAATTTTATCGATACGCCTCGGCATAATTAAAGGCTCCCTGCACGGGTGATGAACTTCGTGGGAATGGGCAGCTTGTGCGCCGCCAAGCCCATGGCTTCCTTGGCGGTGGCTTCATCCACGCCCGCCATTTCAAACATGATGCGACCCGGCTTCACTACGGCGACCCACTTTTCCGGCGCGCCCTTGCCTTTGCCCATGCGGGTTTCCGCGGGCTTCTTGGTGAAGGGCTTGTCCGGAAAAATGCGGATCCAGAGCTTGCCGCCGCGCTTGATGAACCGCGTGATGGCCACGCGCGAAGCCTCGATCTGGCGGTCGGTAATCCAAGCCGCTTCCATCGCTTTGAGTCCATAATCACCGAACGCGAGGCTGCCGCCGCGCCAGGCTTTGCCCGTGCGCCGGCCGCGCATTTGCTTCCGGTACTTCACTTTCTTCGGCATCAACATCGCTGTGTTCTCGCTTCCCCAATCTCTTTGGCCGCCCGGCGGCTCGTTCTATTTTTTATGCTGCGGCTACCGCGTCGCGTTCTTTCTGGATCTTCGAAGCGCGCTTGGGCACGTTCTCGCCTTGATAGACCCAGCACTTCACGCCAATCACGCCGTAGGTGGTGTTCGCTTCCGCGGTGCCGTAATCGATATCCGCGCGAAGCGTTTGCAGAGGAAGCCGCCCTTGCAGATACCATTCCTTGCGTGCGATTTCCGCGCCGTTCAACCGCCCGGCGACGCGCACTTTGATGCCCTTGCAGCCGAAACGAAGAGCGGAGTCCACGGCTTTGCGCATCGCGCGCCGGAACGCCACGCGCTTCTCGAGCTGCAACGCGATGGATTCCGCGACGAGCTGGGCGTCCAGCTCGGGACGGTGCACTTCCTGAATGTCGATGTGCACTTCGCGCTTGGTGCGCTTTTGCACTTCCTGCTTCAGCTTGTCGATTTCCGCGCCTTTGCGGCCGATGATGATGCCGGGCCGCGCGGTGTAAATGCGCACGACGAGCTTGTTCGCGGCGCGTTCGATATCGATCGAACTGATACCGGCGCTCTTCAGGCGCTCTTTCAGTTCGCGGCGCAGCTTCACGTCTTCATGGAGCAGGTCGGCGTAGTCGCGGTCGGCGTACCAGCGCGATTTCCACGGCTTGTTATAGCCGAGGCGAAACCCGTAAGGGTGTGTCTTCTGTCCCATTACTTTTTCCCCTTTTTCGCGGGCGCTTGCTTGCCGGTCAGCGCTTTGCGAACGCGCCGCATGGTGCCGCGCGCACCCTTCTGCGCTTCCGCTTCGGCGATATTAGCGGCAACGCGTTCGGCGGCCGCCACGTGGTGCTCGGCGACGCCGACCCAAAGATGCGCGGTGCGCTTCTGGT
Organism: uncultured Acidobacteriota bacterium; assembly: GCA_963715795.1. Lineage (GTDB taxonomy): Bacteria > Acidobacteriota > Terriglobia > Acidiferrales > UBA7541 > Acidiferrum. The sequence goes on from OY970275.1 coordinate 2,266,173, forward strand.
AGCGGAACGCCCGGCCCATCGGCGCGGGACGCAGACGCTTCCAGCGCGGCCCTTCGTTCACGAAGCAGTTCGAAACGTACAGTTCATCCACATCGAGCGGCGAACCGGCGTCTTCCGCCTTGCGCTCGGCGTTGGCAATCGCGCTGCGCAGCACTTTTTCGATGTGCTTTCCGGCGCGCTTGGGCGTGTAACGCAGCGTCTGCAGCGCGTCTTGCGCCTTTTGCCCGCGGATCAAATCCATCACCAGCCGCGCCTTTTGCGGCGACATCCGCACGTGCCTGGCGAGCGCGTGCGCTTCAATCAAACTGGCTTGTGTCTGTGCGTCAGCCATCGCTTATGCCTTCGGCGCCGGAGCTGCGCCGCCTCCCGCTGTTGCGCCGGGCGCGGCCGCACCTGCCGGAGCCGCTCCCGCGGCCCGTTCGAGCGCCGCTTTTACGGCGTGGCCCTTGAAGGAACGCGTCGGCGAAAACTCGCCCAGCTTGTGCCCGATCATCTGCTCGGTCACATACACGGGAATGAATTTCTTCCCGTTATGCACGGCGATGGTGTGGCCGATCATTTCCGGCACGATGGTCGAACGGCGCGACCAGGTCTTCACCACTTTTTTTTCGTTGCGCGTGTTCAGCCCTTCGACTTTTTCGCGCAGATGGCCGTCGACAAACGGCCCTTTTTTCAGTGAGCGTGCCATCGATTCCCTATTCCTCCACGCGGCGCAAACGGCCCCACGGCGCGCGCCGCATCTTCTTAAATCCCCGCACGGGGCCCGGAACGCGGTGCGACCTCGGGCAGAACGGGCAAACAAACCGGGTGCCCTGCGCGTTCGGAATCCGTTCCACAATCACCGCCCAGCCCGGCTTGCACAGCTTGTACAAAACCGGCTCCGGCGGCGCCACCGCCACTTTCACCACGGGACGCGCCGGCTTCGCGCTTTTCGCTCCCGCGTGTTTCTCCGTTCGCTTGCCAGGCCGCGCTGACCGCTTCGCGGCCGCTCGCCGCAGCGTTGTCCGCCGTCCTGCTGCTCGTGTTGTTCGTGCTGCTCGTGTTGCTCTCATCGCTTCTGCTCTCGCCAGGCTGCTCTGCCATCACCGCCCGGCTTCCAGCGTTTGCTGCGCCACGCTCGTTCGTTTGCGTCCGTTACTTCCTTCGCTCGACGATGTTTCTGTCGGTGCGCTTGTTGTTGCGGGTCTTCTTGCCCAGCGTCGGGAAAGCCCACGGCGTCTGCGGGTGGTTGCCCTTTACTTTGCCTTCACCGCCGCCGTGCGGATGATCCACGGGATTCATGGCCACTCCGCGAACCGTCGGCTTGATTCCGCGCCAGCGCGTGCGCCCCGCTTTGCCAAAGGTTTCATTCTCATGGTCGAGATTGCCGACCTGGCCAACCGTCGCCATGCAATCCAGCGAAAACTTGCGAACTTCGCCGGAAGGCAGCTTGACCAAGGCGATTTCGCCTTCCTTGCTCAAGAGCTGCGCCGAGCCGCCCGCCGAGCGGACCACTTGTCCGCCGCGTCCGGGATTCAGCTCGAGGTTATGCACCATCGTGCCGGGCGGAATGTGCTTGATCTGCAGCGCATTGCCCGGAAGGATGTCCGCGCCTTCGCCCGTCGAAACCGTTGCGCCCACTTCGAGCCCCACCGGATGAAGGATGTAGCGCTTGTCGCCGTCCGCATAATGCAAGAGGGCGAGATTCGCGCTGCGGTTCGGGTCGTACTCGATGGCCGCCACCTTCGCCGGAATGCCGAGTTTGTCGCGGCGAAAATCCACTTTGCGGTACTGTTTTTTGTGGCCGCCGCCGCGGTGCCAGACCACGATTTCGCCGTGGTTGTTGCGGCCGCCCGAGCGCTTTTTCGGCTCGAGCAAAGCCTTTTCCGGCTGCTGCTTGGTGATGTGGCTCTTGTCCACGACGGTGATAAACCGCCGCGAAGCCGTATATGGATTAAAGCTCTTCAGTCCCATCGCTGCCTCTTACCTCTTGCTTAATCTCGATTCGCTCGCCCGAGCGCGCAAAGCGCCAAGCGGCTACAGATTCTCCGCGTACTCGATCATCTTTTCGTTCTTGGCCAGTTTTACGTACGCTTTCTTCCAGTCGCTCCGGTAGCCTTCGCTCTGCCCGCGGCGGCGCATTTTGCCGACAAAGTTCGCCGTGCGCACCGCGGCCACTTTGACCTTGAAAATCTGCTGCACCGCTTCCTTGATCTGCGTCTTCGTGGCGCTCGCGGAAACCTCGAAGACCACGGTGTGCTGCGTTTCTTTCACGCCGAGGCCTTTTTCCGTGATGATCGGCCGGCGAATGATTTCATAGTGCGGGGCAGACATGATTTATTCCTTCCCCTTTTTCTTGGCCGGCTTTGCGGCTTTTTTGGCGGCCGGTTTGGCTTTTTTCGCTGCCGCCGCTTTCGGCGCCGCTGCTTTCTTCACCGCTTTAGGCGCTGGAGCGATCGCAGCAACATCGGGAACCACGACCGGGCGCTTTTCCGGATCGAGCGAATGGCTCAGCCGCGCCACGGCATCTTTCGAAAGCACGACCAAATCGTGTTTCAGCACGTCGTAAACATGCAGAACGTTCGGCGCAGCCAGCTTTACTCCTTCAAGATTGCGGCTGGCGAGTTCCAGATTGCGGTTTTCGCCGTGCGACACGATCAACGCGGACTTCGTGCCGTTCAGCTTGCCGAGACTTTCCCGTAAGCCTTTGGTCTTGTGCGTTTCGAGCTGCAACGCATCGACAACGGTCAGTTTTTGTTCCGCGAGCTTCGCGGAGAGCGCCGAGCGCAGCGCGCCGAGCAGCATTTTCTTCGGCAGTGCGTAGCTGTAATCGCGCGGCTTCGGTCCGTGAACCGTGCCGCCATGCCGCCACAAAGGCGAACGGATCGAGCCGACACGCGCGCGGCCGGTGCCTTTTTGCCGCCACAGCTTGCGCCCCGCGCCGCTCACTTCGCTCTTGTCCTTGGTCTTGTGGGTGCCCGAACGGATTTCGCGCTGGTACCAGCGCGTCGCTTCGTGCAGCAGGTGGGGATTCACCTTCGCGCCAAAAATCGCGTCGGCAAGCTCCACCTGGCCCACTTTCTTGCCATCCAAATTGACTACGTCAACGACCGGCATAATTTCGCGTCCCTCTTCAAGACTTCAAACTGATTCAACCGCCCCTGCGACGAACGGCTGCCGCGCTTACTTCTTTTTGCTCGTCTTGCGGATAAAAATGTACGTCCCGCTCGGCCCCGGCACGGATCCCCGCACCAGCAGCAGGTTTTCGTCGGTATCCACTTTCACCACTTTCAAATTTTTCGCGGTCACTTTCTGGTTGCCCATGTGGCCCGGGAAGTGCTGGTTCTTCCACACACGCGACGGAAACGAACTGCCGCCGATGCCGCCAGGCGCGCGGTGAAACATCGACCCGTGCGTCGCATCGCCGCCGGCGTAATGCCAGCGCTTGACGCCCCCGGCAAACCCTTTGCCTTTGCTGACGCCGCTGACATCCACCAGCTCGCCCGCCTTGAAATTTTCCACCAGCACGCGGTCGCCAACTTTCGTTTCGTCTTTCGACTCTTCGATGCGCACTTCCTGGAGCACTTTCATCGGCGCGACATCGGCCTTTTTGAAATGCCCAGTCATCGCTTTATTCACGCGCTGCGGCTTCACGAATTCGACCAGCCCGAGCTGCGCGGCTTCATAGCCGTTGTTTTCTTTGGTCCGGCGCTGCACCACCACGCACGGCCCGGCTTGCAGCACGGTGCATCCGACGAGCGTGCCGTCGGTCTGGAAGATTTGCGTCATCCCCAGCTTGATTCCGATAATTCCGTTGACCGCCATTTTCCTTTTCTCTCTTTCGCAGCTTGTCTCGCACTGCGGATATTGGCTGCGTCGTGCTTAAAATTACCGGTCTAAAGACCGGCCACTACAACCCTAATTACTTTGCTGCGGCGTGCCCGAACGCCTTGATTTCCACGTCCACGCCCGGCGGAAGATCCAGCTTCATCAGCGCGTCCACCGTATCCGGCGTGGGCTCGAGAATATCGATCAGCCGCTTGTGCGTGCGCATTTCAAACTGCTCGCGCGATTTCTTGTCCACGTGCGGCGACCGCAGAACCGTCCAGCGGTTGATCGTCGTCGGCAGAGGAATCGGGCCTGCAACATCCGCGCCCGTGCGCTTTGCCGTATCCACGATCTCCTTGGTGGACTGGTCCAGAATGCGGTGGTCGTACGCCTTCAAACGAATGCGAATTTTGTCGCCTTGTCTCATTTAGTTATTCCAAATCCCTCTCTCAAACCCGATTACTCGATAATTTCGGTGACGGCGCCGGCGCCGACGGTGTGGCCGCCTTCGCGAATCGCGAACCGCAAACCCTTCTCCAAAGCCACCGGCGTGATCAGCGTCACTTCGCAGCTTACGTTGTCGCCCGGCATCACCATCTCGACTCCTTGCGGCAGCTTCACGTCCCCCGTCACGTCCGTCGTCCGGAAATAAAACTGCGGCCTATATCCCGTGAAAAACGGCGTGTGCCGCCCGCCTTCTTCCTTCGTCAGTACGTACGCTTCCGCTTTGAACTTCGTGTGCGGCGTGATCGATCCCGGCTTGCACACCACTTGTCCGCGCTCGACATCGTCTTTTTCCGTGCCGCGCAACAGCAAGCCCACGTTGTCTCCCGCCAAGCCTTCGTCCAGCAGCTTGCGGAACATTTCCACGCCCGTCACAACCTTTTTCTGCGTCGGCCGGAAGCCCACAATCTCAACTTCTTCGCCAACCTTCACTTTGCCGCGCTCGACTCGGCCGGTCACTACCGTTCCGCGTCCAGAAATCGAAAAAATATCTTCAATCGGCATCGCGAACGGCTTATCAATTTCCCTCACCGGCTGCGGCACGTTCTTGTCCACCGCTTCCATCAACTCGTCGATGGCCTTTTCCCACTTCGCGTCGCCATTCAACGCTTGCAGCGCCGAACCCTTCACCACCGCAATCGTGTCGCCCGGAAACTGATAGCTCTTCAACAGTTCGCGCACTTCCAGCTCCACGAGTTCCAAAAGTTCCGCGTCCTCGACCATGTCGCACTTGTTCAAAAACACCACAATCGCCGGTACGCCGACCTGCCGCGCCAACAGAATGTGCTCGCGCGTTTGCGGCATCGGTCCATCCGTCGCCGCCACCACCAGAATCGCGCCATCCATCTGCGCCGCCCCGGTGATCATGTTCTTGATGTAGTCCGCATGCCCCGGGCAATCCATGTGCGCGTAGTGCCGGTTCGGCGTCTCGTATTCCACGTGCGAAACGGCAATCGTGATCCCGCGCTCGCGCTCTTCCGGCGCGTTGTCGATCGTGTCGAACGCACGGAACTGCACTTTCGGGTTGTGCTTCGACAGCACCTTGGTAATCGCCGCCGTCAACGTCGTCTTGCCATGGTCGATGTGACCAATCGTCCCAATGTTCACGTGCGGCTTGCTGCGCTCGAATTTCTCCTTCGCCATCGCCTTCTGCTCCTCAGTCGAATTCGTAAAATGAAAAAACCAAACTCTGTTTTACTTCTCGCCCTTCTGTTTCTTGATCACTTCCTCGGCCAGAGCCGCGGGAAGCTCCGCATAATGCGAAAAATGCATGGTGAACGTGGCGCGTCCCTGCGTGCGGCTGCGCAAATCCGTGGCATAGCCGAACATCTGCGCCAGCGGCACTTCCACGCGAATCACGTTGCTGCCCGCGCGGTTTTCCGTGCCTTGAATCGCGGAACGCCGCGCGTTCAAATCGCCGAACACCGGCGGCATATACTCTTCCGGAACGACTACTTCCACTTTCATGATGGGCTCGAGAAGAACCGGTTTGGCGCGCGCGCAAGCTTCCTTGAAGGCCATCGAGCCCGCGATTTTGAACGCCATTTCCGAACTGTCCACGTCGTGGTAGCTGCCGTCGACTAAAACCACGGCGACATCCACCATCGTGAAACCGGCCAAAATGCCGTTGTCCAAAGCTTCGCGGATCCCCGCCTCGATCGGCGCAATAAATTCGCGTGGAATCGAACCGCCAACCACTTTATCGATGAAGAGGAACCGGTGCTCCTTGTCGAATTTCCACTTGCCGCCGGAACCGCCCGCGAATTCTTTGGCGATGGCGTCCAGTTCGTCGGTGGACATCTCGTGCATATTTTCATGCGCGGCGCTCGGCATGGGATGGAGAACGATCTCGCAATGGCCGTACTGCCCGCGGCCGCCGGTCTGCTTGATGTACTTGCCTTCCGCTTGGGCCTTCTTGCGAATCGTCTCGCGATACGCCACTTGCGGCCGGCCGACGTTGGCTTGCACGTTGTACTCGCGCAACATGCGGTCCACGATAATTTCCAGATGCAGCTCGCCCATGCCGGAAATCAAAGTCTGGCCCGTATCCGGCTCGGTCGAAACGCGGAACGTTGGATCTTCCTGCGCGAGCCTTTGCATGGCCACGCCCAGTTTGTCCTGGTCGGCTTTCGTTTTCGGTTCGATGGCGACGGATATAACCGGGGCGGGAAAATCGATGGACTCGAGAATCACTTGCTTCTGTTCGTCGCAAAGGGTGTCGCCGGTGGTCACGCTCTTCAAACCCACGCAGGCGCAAATGTCGCCGGCATACACGGCTTCAATTTCTTCGCGCTTGTTGGCATGCATTTGCAGCAGGCGGCTGATGCGCTCGCGCGTGCGCTTTCCGGGATTGTAAACATAGCTGCCGGATTGCAGCACGCCGGAATAAACGCGAATGTAGGTAACGTGACCGACGAACGGGTCGGACATAATTTTGAAGGCCAGCGCGGAAAACGGCGCGTCATCCGCGGCCCGGCGCAAAACGACTTCGTCATTCTCGGGGTTTACGCCCTCAAGCGGCGGCACATCCACCGGCGAAGGCAAGTAATCCACGACGGCGTCGAGCAGCGGCTGAATGCCTTTATTCTTAAACGCCGAACCCGCCAGCACCGGCACGATCTTTAGCAGCAGCGTCGATTTGCGAACCGACTTGCGCATTTCTTCAACGGAAAGCTTTCCTTCCGTCAAATACTTGTCGATCACTTCATCGTCGTGCTCGGCGATGTAATCAACCATTTTATTGCGATGCTCGTCATAGAAAGCCTTGTCGATGGCCGAGCCCTTGAGCGCCGCGGCCACATCCGGCCGCGAATCCACGAACGCCTTGTCCCAAAGCTTCGCAACTTCGAAAATTTCGAATTTTGCGCCGAGCGTTTCCTCGAGCCACACGATGACTTTTTCTTCGATGAAATCGATGATTCCGATGAAATTATCTTCGCGGCCGAGGGGAAACTGGAGGGGAACGGGGTGGGCGCCAAGCCGCTGGCGAATGGTGCGGATCACGTGATCAAAATCCGCGCCGGTGCGGTCCATCTTGTTGACGAAACAAATGCGCGGGACGCGGTACTTGTCCGCCTGCCGCCAAACGGTTTCCGACTGCGGCTGCACGCCGGCGACGGAATCGAACACGCATACCGCGCCGTCCAAAACGCGCAGGGAACGTTCGACTTCCACCGTGAAATCCACGTGGCCGGGCGTATCGATAATATTGACGCGGTATTTCTTTCCAAAGCGGTCCCACGAAGCGGTCGTCGCGGCGCTGGTAATCGTAATGCCGCGCTCGCGCTCCTGCTCCATCCAGTCCATGGTGGCCGTGCCTTCATCCACCGAACCGATCTTGTAGGTCACGCCGGTATAGAAAAGGATGCGCTCCGTCGACGTGGTTTTTCCCGCGTCGATGTGCGCCATGATACCGATGTTGCGCGTGTCTTCGAGTTTGAAGGCCCGTCCCATAATCTGCTGCGTCGCCCCTTTGGTTTCTGTTGCCATAAAACTTTCGTTTCTCTCGTTTGCGCCCGCAATTACCAGCGGTAGTGCGCGAAAGCCTTGTTGGCTTCCGCCATGCGGTGAACGTCTTCCTTCTTCTTGATCGCTCCGCCGCGTGCATTGGCCGCGTCGATCAGCTCGTCGGCGAGCTTATCGATCATGGTCTTGCCCGCGCGCTCGCGCGAATACTGCAAAAGCCAGCGAATCGCCAGCGACTGCCGCCGGAAGGGATTCACTTCCACCGGAACCTGGTAGTTCGCGCCGCCCACGCGCCGCGTCTTCACTTCGAGTGTGGGCTTCACGTTCTCGATGGCTTTCTTGAAAATCTTCAACGCATCGTCGTTGGTCTTCTTCGCGACCTGATCCATGGCGCCGTAAAACACGCGCTGCGCCGTCGACTTCTTGCCTTCCCACATCATCGAGCAGATGAACTTCTCCACGATGTCGCTGGCATAGACCGGGTCGGTCGCTTGCGTCCGCCGAAAAACGAGTCCTTTGCGTGGCATTGCTCTTTATCGCTCCTGAATCTCGTCGATTCTTCTCTACTTCTTCGTTTTTATCTTTGCTTCTTTATTTCCTTACGTCTTTACTTCGCTTGCGCCGCCTTCGGTCTTTTTGCGCCATACTTCGACCGCCCCTGCTTGCGATTTTCCACGCCCGCCGCATCCAGCGTTCCGCGGACGATGTGATACCGCACTCCCGGCAGGTCCTTCACGCGGCCGCCGCGCACCAGCACGATCGAGTGCTCCTGCAAATTGTGGCCGATGCCGGGAATGTACGTGGTCACTTCCACGGAATTCGTCAGCCGTACGCGCGCTACTTTGCGCAAAGCGGAGTTCGGTTTCTTCGGCGTCTGCGTGTACACGCGAATACAAACGCCGCGCTTCTCCGGGCAGCTCGCCAGCGCCGGCGACTTGGTCTTGACCAGAACCTTTTCTCGTCCCATTCGTACCAGTTGCGAAAACGTCGGCACAGTCGTCCTCTTTTTTGCGGCCGTTTTCCGGCACGCTCTATTTGTGGCCACACCGCGGCCGGCCAAATGCGCGCAAAATTTCTCGCGGCTCTCGCAAAGCGCGCACGCAATTCCGCGCGAGAGCACACTTCAGTGCTGAAAGGTCTACTGCGAATCCGGAGAAACAACCAGCAAGAAACTCCGTACGCACTCCAGAAGGCAGAACTATTCTTCTGGTTTCAGTTCGGAGAGGCTTACTCGGCTTTGCGGGGCTGGCGCCCCATTCCGGCCGCTCTTCTGTCCCATTCCATCTTACTTTGTTCCGGGACCGAAGATATTTCCCTTCCAACCCACTCGAACGCTGCAAAAACGTAGCGGTCGCCCTCGTCAGGGTAGAAACTCCCCCAACAAAACGTAGAGTATAAGGTAAACCACGTGCTCTGTCAAATTTCTTTGTGCCGCGTCCGGTGGAAATCTCTGTGGGAATCAAGCACTTGGGGGACTTCCACGCCCACTGCCCCTCCATTTAACTCCAAACCACGGCTCGAACACGTTGGCTGACAGGAACGCCTGCGACTTGCCTCAAAACTGGTCGCCGCGCCAGAGCAGTTTGCCCGAAGACCTCGTAATCTACTGAAAATAAAAAGCTTAATTAGTTAGATTCTCCCTTTGTTCGATCTCCGCGTAGGCCTTCGGCCATAAACCGAACGCCTTCAGCATCTCGTCCTGATGCTGTGCAAGCAGCATTCGCACCGTTCTTTCCGCCGGCCAAGGGGCGGCGAACCGATCCGGCCGGTCCGCGATCCAATACGCCGCCAGCGCCATGAACGTTGTGTCCTGCGCCAGCACGTCCGGCTTCACCGCCTCGAGCGCGTCCGCCGCCGAATGGTGCGTGTACTTATAGTCCGGTGAGTCCTGGTCCATGTTGATCCCAGGCAGTCCAGCAATCGAAAAAGGAAGCGTGTCCGTCCCGTCTTCCACTTTGTCGTCGACCTTTACCTCGCGAATATTTGCCAGCGATGCCGCGAACGGTTGGAAAACGTCCACCAGGTCGGTGCGACCGCCCATTTGAAATGCGCGCACCGGTCCTTGGCCATTATCCAGAATCAAGCTGCCGAGATGATTTTTCATTTCCGCCTGGTGCTGCTTCACGTACGCGAACGAACCATCCAGCCCTTGTTCTTCTCCCGTGAAAAGCACGAAACGAATCGTGCGCCGCGGCCGCATCCCGCTTCGCAAAATGGCGTCCGCCGCTCCGAGCGTGCAACTCGTCCCCATTCCGTTGTCCGTCGATCCCTCGGAAAGATCCCACGAATCCAGATGGCCTCCGACCACCAGCACTTGCTCCGGATTTTCACTCCCGCGAATTTCCCCCACCACATTGGCGCTCTCGACCGGCCCGTCCGTAAATGTGTTCTGCACGTTGAACCGCACCCGCGGCGTAATCCCGCGCGCCAGGTAGCGTTCGAGCTGCCCCTGATCTTCCGCCGTCATGGAAACCACGGGCACCGCAAAATCCGCATCGAATCCCAGGATGCCCGTGTGCGTCAGGTTCATCCCCGCGGCTTTTCCTCCGCCTTGACCGCCAATCACTGCGATCACACCCGCCTTGCTCGCAGCTCGCAGGAAATCGCCGAATTGTATGAACAGTTCCGTGAAGTTCTTGTTCTGCTCGCCGCTCATCACCACCAGCGCTACCTTGCCGTTCAGCCTCGAGATGTTTTTTATTTCGTTGTCCAGATCAAAAATGTTCACGGCGACGACATCGCCTTCCGCGCCTCCGGCGGGCGTCGATCCCGTCCAGCCCATCGAATCCACATGGAGCACGTGGCGTATCGGCGTCAAAAGCTCCGCTTGCGCCGTTCCGCGCGTCCATCCGCGCCACAATTTCCATTTTTCCGTGTGCACGTTCTCGAGTCCGATGGCGCGCATCTTTGCTTCGCCCCATTCGATCGCTTTCTCCGCCTGCGGCGAGCCCGTCACGCGCGCGCCCACGTCATCGCTCAATTCGGTGATGTACTGATACGCATGAGAATTCATCAGCCCCTCGCCCGCAATTTTCACGAGCGCCGGTTTGGTTCCGTCCTCGTCCGGCCCTTTCGGCGTGGGCTGCACTTCCGCGCGAACCGCCAGCCCCGCCACCAACGTTACGACCGCTATCCCTCCAACAATTCCCCCGAAAATCTTTCGCATCCCCTGATCTCCTCGTACCTCGCGCAAGCTTGCGCGTAAAACTCTACCATGCCCGCTGACGCGCCCCGCACAAATCCGTTTCTCCAGTCTCTAGCGCGCCTGTAGCCCGTAGGGGCACGATACATCGTGCCCTCTTCTCTTCTGTTCGCTTCGCTTTACATTAATTTTCCTCTCCCTATCGCCAAACGCCCGCCCCGCCGCACTGCGTATGCGCACCGCAATTCGCTCGTGTATAGCCCGCAACCGCACCCAACCCGCCGCTTTACGCCACTTCTCTCTCGCCCTACACTGCCTGCGAGGCCATCTTGAAAGCGAAACGCTTTTTCCCCTCGGCGATCATCTTCGCAGCGTTGCTCTGTCTTCTGAGTGCGTCCGCTGCAAGGCCGCGCTCCACGCAAGCCGCCTCACAAAAGCCTCTCGAAAAATCACCGGAAAAATCGCAGCAGAAACCCGCCGAGAAGCCCGCCCCAAAACCCGTCCCGGAAATTCCAGCGCAGATCGAACTCCTCGAAACGCACGTCCGCTTCGAGACCGACGGCTCCAGCCGCAAAGAAGTTCACACCCGCGTCAAGATCAACGACGAGCTCGGCGTCCGCCAATTCGGCCGCCTCAGTTTCAATTTCAACCGCGCCTTCCAACAGGTCGAGATTCCGCTGCTTCGCATCACCCACGCCGGTGGCGGCACGGTCGACGTTCTCCCCAGCGCCATCCACGACGACCCCAATCCCGCCGTCCTCAACGCTCCCGCCTATCAAGACGTCCGCGTCAAATCCGTCCGCATCCTCGGCCTCGAACCCGGCGACACGCTCGAATATCGCGTCGTCACCGCCACAACTCATCCGCCGCTCGCTCCCGACTTTTGGCTCGACCACACGTTCGACCGCACCGGCCTCGTCTCCCGAGAACTCTTCGACCTCGATCTTCCCTCTTCCCGAAATCCTGAAATTCGCATCAATCCTTCCACTCCCGCCGCCTCCATCGAACGCTCCGGCGCAGCCGATTCCGCTCGCGCGGTTTACCGTTGGCAGTTCAACCCAGCTTCCAAGCCCGGCCCCGCCATCGCCGTCAAAGGTTCCGCGGACGCCTCGGACACGGAGCCGGACGTAGCCGTGACCACGACCACTTGGGAAGCGCTCTCGATTCGTCTCGAGGAAAGCCTCACTCCAGGCGCCAAGAACTTGCAAAATATCAGCACTCATGAGGCTGAATCGAAGGAGTTGGAACGAAAATACAACGCGATCGACCCCGAAATTTCCGCAAAAGCTATCGAACTCATCAAATCCGCCCGCACCAGCCGCGAAAAATTGGAAGCCCTCTACGATTTTGTTTCCCAGAAAATCGCAACCGTCGATCTTCCGCTTGGAGCTGCCGGATTCGCCGCCAGGCCAGCGAAGGCCATACTGGCAGCCGGCTACGCCTCACCCGAAGACAAGTTTGTCATCTTCGCAGCGCTCGCCGCCTCCCTCAAACTCGGCGCACAAGCGGCCCTCACGGGATACTGCAATCCATCCGGCGTGCCCAGGCCTGGCGTTTTCCAGCACATGCTCATTCGCTCCGGTGCCGAGCCAGGCCGTCAGTTCTGGCTTGACCCCAGCATTGAAGTCGCTCCCTTCGGAGAAATTCCCGCCAACTCCGGGAAATGCGCTTTCGTTCTGAACCGCGGCCTTTATGCGATGAATTCCGCTGCCCCCGAATGGCAGGAATTGGAATCCGATCCACCGTTTCCTTCCTCGCAGCACGTCACCATCGCAGCTGTGCTCGGCAAGGACGGCACGCTCAAATCGAGCGTCCGCTACTCGATGCGCGGTCAAAATGAGTTGCTTCTGCGCGTGGCCTTTCACAAAACCCCGAAAGAAAACTGGAAAAATGTCGCGCAGCTCCTGGCCCTTTCCGACGGCTTCCGCGGACAAGTCACAAGTGTCACCGCGTCTGACCCCTACGCCACGCACGAGCCTTTCCGGGTCGAATACGAAATCGCCGAACCGAAATTTGTGAATTGGTCGAAAACTCCGGTGCGCATCCCCGCTCTCCTTCCTTTGTTTGGTCTTCCCGATCCGCCCGCCGGCTCTGCTGACGCCGCCCACGCTGCGCCTATCGATCTGGGCACGCCTCTCGACGTCGAAGTCAGCGCCACGCTCCGTCTTCCCCCCGGCACCGTCGCAAGCGTTCCCGTCGGCACTTCCGTCGACCGCGACTTCGCCACCTATTCTTCGCAATATTCCGCGAAAGACGAAACGCTCGCCGCTTCCCGCCATCTCAATTTTATTTTGAGGAAACTCCCCGCGGATCGCGCCGAGGACTACGACGCTTTCTTCCGCGCCGTGCAAAACAACGAATCGCAATTCTTCGCGCTGGAGCGCGCGGAGCCTGCAACCGCCAGGCCGCAAAAACCATGATCATCGCCGGCCTCATGCCCGGCTGGACCGATTTCTTCGTCGCTGAAGCGGGCGCCGCCGCCGCTCTTGCCGGCCTCCTCTTCGTCGCCATCTCCATCAACCTGGCGCGCATCCTCGAATTCTGGCACCTTCCCACGCGCGCTGCCGAAGCGCTTCTTGCGCTCTTATCCGTCCTCGTCATCGCCACTTTCGCTCTCATTCCCGCGCAACCGTCCGCCGCATTGGGCTTCGAAATCGGCGGAACCGGCCTCGTCCTTTGGGCCAGCCAAACCGTCGCGCTGCTTCGCACCTGGAAGGCTTCCCGGGAACACGCGAGAAGCGTGTGGCGCCTTCTCGTGAACCAGCTTCCGCCCTTGCCTTTTATCATAGCGGGCGCTCTGCTCGTCGCTGGCCATCCACATGGGCTGTATTGGGTTGTGCCGGGAACACTTTTATCGTTTGCCGCGGGAATCTTCGGTGCGTGGATACTGCTGATCGAAATTCAAAGATGAGGATTCGTCTTCCGGCGGTTCTTCGCTGATCGCGGCGCTGCAGGAAAAATTTCTTCGCGAAAATTATTTAATTCCCAGAATCTCTTTTTCTTTCGCTGCGCAAAGATCTTCCACCTTCTTCGTCTCCGCATGCGAAACCTTTTCCAGTTCTTCCAGCGACCGTTTCTTCTCGTCTTCGCTGATCTTCTTCTCTTTCTCGAGCTTCTCGATCGCCTCTTTGATATCTCGCCGGATATTCCGCACCGCCGTCCGGTGATTCTCCAGCACCTTGTGCAGTTGCTTCACCAAATCCTTCCGCCGCTCTTCCGTCAGCGATGGAATCGGCACGCGCACCACTTTGCCGTCGTTCGTCGGGTTCAATCCCAAATCCGACGTTCGAATCGCTTTATCGATCAGCGCCACCGCGCTCGGGTCCCACGGCGAAATCACGATCATCGTCGGGTCCGGCACGGTCATGCTTCCGAGCTGGTTCAGCGGCATCGGTGTTCCGTGATAATCCACGCGCACATTATCCAGAAGCGTGGCGTTCGCGCGGCCCGTGCGAATCGTCGCGGCTTCCTTCCGGAAATCGTCCACCGCTTTCTCCATGCGCGTCCTGGCCGCGCCCATCGCATCTTTCGTCGTCGCAATCGTCGTCATAGCATCCTCAGTCGGTCAAATCCATCGCACACGAGCCTGATAACTCCGCTCACCATTTCTTCCAATATCTAACTTCGAATTTCGAATTTCTGACTTCTAATTCAGTGCCGGCGTCACCGAAGACCCCACGCGCTCCCCCATCACCACCCGCTTGATGTTCCCATGCTGGTTCATATTAAAAACCACGATGGGCATTCCGTTTTCCATGCACAGCGAAATCGCTGTCGCATCCATCACTTTCAAATTCTGGTTCAGCACGTCGCCGTAGGTAATCTGCGCGAAAAACTTCGCGCCCGAAACTTTCTCCGGGTCGGCGTCGAAAATTCCGTCCACGCGGGTCGCTTTCAGGATCACGTCCGCCTTGATCTCCATCGCCCGCAGCGCCGCGGCCGTGTCCGTCGAAAAATACGGATTCCCCGTTCCCGCCGCGAAAATCACGATCCGCCCCTTCTCCAAATGCCGCATCGCCCGCCGCCGGATGAACGGCTCGGAAACCTGCCGCATCTCGATCGCGCTCAGCACGCGCGTAAACACGCCCTCTTTCTCCAGCGCATCCTGCAACGCCAGCGCGTTGATCACCGTCGCCAGCATCCCCATGTAATCGCCCGTCGAGCGGTCGATCTCGAATCCCTTCTGCCGCCCGCCGCGGAAAATATTTCCGCCGCCCACCATGATGGCGATCTCCACGCCCAGCGCGTGCACATCCTTCAGCTCGCGTGCGATGGCCTGAATCGTCTCCCCGTGAATGCCAAATCCCTGCGGCCCCTGCAGCGATTCTCCGGAAAGCTTCAGCAGCACGCGCCGGTAAGCCAGTGGCAACGGCTTCGGCGTTTTCTTCGCGGGTTTCTTTGCAGCCTTTTTCTGTGCGGCCATGGCGCTCCGTCGCGTGAACTCTAAAATCCTCGGAATTGTAACAAACTATCCCTGCCCCCGCACGGCATGGAGTGCGGCAGCCCCGCTGCCGCTTTCGAAACCGCGCCCACGGCAAGCGCCAACCTCGTGCGCGACCGCGAGCGCCAAGTTCACGCGCAACCGCGCGCGCCACCTCCCTCCGCCCAGCCGCAATCCGCCGCCAATCTGAAATCCTTCTTGTTCTTGCTTTGCTCTGGATAAAAAACTCCCCGGCAGCAGGCCGTTTGGCCATTCACTGCCGGGGAGTTCGAGTAACAAATCCCGCCTCAACTTTGATTACCGCCCGCGTCCGCCCCCGCCATGGAAGCCGCCTCCGGCAAATCCTCCGCCGTGGAATCCTCCAAAGCTGCCTCCACCGAATCCGCGCGCCCCTCCCGTCATCCTCGCACCGGAACGAAACGCGCCTCCCGAAGACCCAGGTCCGCGATAAATTCCGCGCGCGTAACGCGGGCTCTGCACATAATGGGAAGCTCCGCCCCAATTGCGATAGTTCTCACTGAAGTGGTGGTAGACCCGTGGCACTCCCAGCCCGTATCCGCCATACGCATAGAATGGTGCCCGGTACGCCAGCCACGGCGAATAAAATCCCCAGCCGAACGGGCTGTAGAAAATTCCATCCCCGGGAATGAACGTGAACCCGTCAAACCACGGATCCCAATACCAGCCCGCGCCCCACCAGCCGGGACCCCATGGGCCCCACCCATTCACAGCGTAATATCCCGCCGCGTCCACGTTCGCTTCCGCCACGTAGGCAGAACGCAAACTGCTCCAGCGGTACAAATCTCCGTCCTCGTACGCCTTCTTGTCGAATTTGTGCGGCTTCGTTTGGCCGAGGTCCGCCACTCCAAAGGTGACCTCGTGTCCGCCCTTCACCTGGAAACTCCGGTCGCCTTCCTGCACCAGCGCTTTCCCATCGAACACGCGGAACTGATGTTCGTTCAGGTTGAAGCTATACAAGCCGGTCTTCAGAAGTTCCGCCGTTTCGCCATTCGCCGCGATTCGAATATCGTTTTGCGGATGAATCTCGGCGACTTCCACCATCGCTTCGCCGCTATCGAGTCCCACTTCTGTGTTGAGCAGGCTCGGCGAAATCATTCTCACCGCGCTGTTGTCGCCCACTCGCAGGAACACTCCGGGCGTCAGCAGAATTTCCGCCTTGCCTTTTCCCGTTGTTAAAGTTTGTCCCGCTGCCAGGTCGGCTGCGCCGATCGCGTTTGGCCCCAGCGATTGAGCGCCGATGGAAACCGTGCCTTCCACATAATTCAGGGTTCCCGGTACCGCCCGATCTGGCGCTGGCTCGCTCGCCCAAACGGGCGCTGCCAACGCCACTGCCATCACAAATCCAATAATCCATCTGAACTGGCGAAGTCTCATGACCCAGTCCTCCTTCGCCTGCACTTACTTAGATGATTCTCCCGCCACGCCAGTTGCAAACGGTTTGCACTATTTAGGCTAGGCCCGCTCCTTCCTGCCCTTCCCCGGCATCCCATCTCTGCCGCCTCCCCAGCCATATCTTGTTAACCCTCTCTTCGTTTTTCTTTCGTCCTTCTCCCGCCCGCCAAAAACAAGAAGAGCGCCCCGGCTCGGCCGGAGCGCTCTTCTTTTCCGCTTGTTTGATCAGTTTGCTTTAGCCGGCCACTGGCTCGGGAACCGCTGTCGTTTCCGGCCCCGCTCCGCTCACTTCTCCCACCTTGAATCGCACGAACCGCCGTATCGAAATGTTCTCGCCCAGCTTCGCAATCGCTTGCGTGATCATCTCTCCGATCGTCACGCTCTCGTCCTTGATGTAATGCTGCTCGTACAAGCAGTTTTCCTCGTAGAATTTTTCCATCTTCCCGGTCACGATTTTTTCCACCACGTTTTCCGGTTTCCCCGTAGCCAGCGCCTGCGCCCGGTAAATTTCTCGCTCCGCCGCAAGCATTTCCGGCGTCACTTCCTCGCGCTTTACATAGCGCGGATCGAGCGCCGCGATGTGCATCGCGATGTCATGGCAAAGCTGCTGGAAAGCATCCGTGCGCGCCACGAAGTCCGACTCGCAGTTGATCTCCACGAGCACGCCAATTTTCCCGCCCGCATGGATATAACTTCCCACGAGGCCTTCGCTCGCTTCGCGCTGCGCTTTCTTTGCCGCGGCCGCCTGCCCCTTTTTCCTCAGGATCTCGATGGCCTTATCGATCGCTCCGTTGGCCTCCACGAGCGCCGCGCGGCAATCACTGAATCCCGCGCCGGTCCTCTCGCGCAATTCCTTTACAAGCTGTGCCGGAATCTGTATTGCTGGCTGTTGTGTGCTCATTCCTTTTCTCTCTGCGAACTCAAGTTGTCAATGGTTTGTTCGTGGCTGCAAAAAGGCCCGCTCCGAGCCGCATGGAGCGGGCCTCGTGAATCTCTCTTTCGTTCCGCTCGCTTACCGTTCTTCCTCGTCCGGAGGCACAGTTGCTTCCGCGGCCGCGGCCGCTTCTGCCGGTTCATCCGCGGCAGCCGTCACGTCCGCTCCCTCCACGAAATCGCCTTCCTGCTTTTCATACTGCTCGTACGCGCTGGTATCCACGTACTCCACTCCATCCACGAGCGCCTGATCTTCCGCCGACTTCTGGTCCGCCACCTGCGATTGCTGGTAAGCCGTGTGCCCTTCAAGAACCGAATCCGCAATCTTCGTCGTGAACAGCCGGATCGCGCGCAACGCGTCATCGTTGCCAGGAATGATCCAGTCCACCACGTCCGGATCGCAATTCGTATCCACCACCGATACTACCGGCACGCCCATCCGCCGCGCTTCCTTCACCGCGATCTCTTCCGCGTTCGAATCGATCACGAACATCGCGTCCGGCAGTTGCGACATGTTCTCGATGCCTTCGAGGTTCTGGTGCAAGTGCTTCAGTTCGCGCCCCAGCCTCGCTTTTTCTTTCTTGGAAAGCTCGTTGATCCGGCCGTCTTCCGTCATGGCCTTCAGCAGCTTCAGCCGCTTGATCGATTTCTGCAGCGTCGCCCAGTTCGTCAGCGTCCCGCCCAGCCACCGGTGATTCACAAAGTATGCGCCGCAGCGCTTGGCCTCTTCCGCCACCGCTTCCTGCGCCTGCCGTTTCGTCCCCACGAATAAAACCGATTTTCCCTGCGCCGATAGGTCGCTCACGAAGCGGCTCGCTTCGCGGAACATCTTTAGAGTTTTCTGCAGATCGATAATGTGTATGCCGTTGCGTTCTCCGAAAATATATTCCTTCATTTTCGGGTTCCAGCGTCGCGTCTGGTGACCGAAGTGAACTCCGGCCTCCAGCAATTCTTTCATCGTAATTTCTACTGCCAAGTTTCCTCCTAATAGGATAGCTGTTTGCAGTGGTGAGTTTTGCTCTGTAGTGGCCGGTCTTTAGACCGGCATCCTCGAAGCATCTACTACGCCAAAGAACAGCCTCTTGCCGGCTCCATGCCGGCCGTGATCTCGAAGGTTCCGCTCGCGCATCCCCTCCGGAGCTCTTTGCGACAGGTTCCTGGCTCTTCGCCAGTCACGAGTCACCAGTCACGAGTCACTACCTCTTCGTGAACTGGAATCTCTTTCGCGCGCCCTTCTGCCCGTACTTCTTCCGTTCCTTCATTCGCGAATCGCGCGTCAAAAATCCGTTCTTCCGCAGCGCCGCCCGCAGCTCCGGATTGAATCGCGAAATTGCCCGCGACAATCCCATGCGCACCGCTCCGGCCTGCCCGCCGACGCCGCCGCCATGCGCGGTCACTTTCACGTCCACCTGTTCCGCCAGGCTCGTGAACTTCAGCGGCTCCGTCGCATCATGCTTCCACGCATGATTCGGAAAATAATTCTCCACCTCGCGGCCGTTCACCGTGAACTTGCCGCTTCCCGCGCGCAAAAATACCCGCGCTACCGACTCTTTCCGTCGGCCCGTTCCCAGAAACCACGTTTGTGTCCCCGCTAGGGGCGTACCAGTAGAACTCAACGTTCCTCCCGTGGCACAGACTTCAGTCTGTGCTCTTAATTCCTTTGACCATCGAGCGTGGCACAGACTTCAGTCTGTGCTCCTCTCTCAACTCTGCCCGATTCCAGACACCCAGAGACATCTGGAACCATCGAACTCCACGCCGGTTTGCTCCCTGCCTAAGGCACCACTTAGAGGTGACCACTACGCGGCCACGCTTCTCAAGGAACAGCAACGTGCGGAAAACTGTGGCACAGACTTTAGTCTGTGCTCTTACGAAATCCTAAACCGCCACCGCCTGCGGCCTTTGCCCGGCATGCCTTGACAATCCCGCCGCATCCCGGTAAATCCGCAATTTCTTCGCTCGCCTCGCGCGCAGCTTGTTCTTCGGCAACATCCCCAGAACCGCCTCGCGAATCATCCAGTCCGGCTTCGTTTCCCGCACCCGCTTCGCCGGAACCGCTTTCAATCCGCCCGGATACCCGCTGTGCGAGTAATAAACTTTTTGCTCGACCTTGTTCCCCGTCAAGCGCACCTTATCCGCGTTGATCACCACTACGTGATCCCCCGAATCAAGGTACGGCGTGAAACTTGGCTTATCTTTGCCAATCAGCATCCGCGCCACTTTCGTCGCCAGACGCCCCAGCACCTGGTCCGTCGCATCCACCACAAACCAGTTCGCGCCCACTTTCAGCGCTTCCGCTTCTTCTCCCTTGGCTACGTACGTCCTCATTGCGCTCAGTCACACCTTTCCCTGTAGAGACAAACCCCAATCTTAAAGTACGTCCCCTCTCCTGTCAACGCGATTCCCTCCCCTACATCAGTCGGGATCTGGCACAGCTAATCCTGGTTGTATACTTCGACAAGACGCCCGCAATTGACGACCGCGCCCGAGTCCACCACAGACCCTTGCGCCGCTGCGGTGGCTTGTCGTTCCGTCCTTCCGGAAACATGTCGCTCGGTAGACTCGCTAGCAACTGAAACGCTCGCTCCATTCCTTTCTTTTTTTCCCGCAGCACGATCTCATCCCCATTGCGCCAGATTTCCAGCTCTTTGCACTTAACTCGGAATTCCTTTGGTAACAGCACCGCCTGGTATTTCCCAGATTTGATCACTCGCGCAGTAGCCATGTTCACCCTTCAATCGCAAGCCGTAATCCCAACCGCCGCTCGTTCTCGGCTCCCTCTTCTCTGCCCTGAAAATAGCGCCGTGTCACCGACCGTCAATATCAGAGATGGTCTCTTACTGTCAGCTGTCGGCTGTGAGCTGTCAGCCGCTATTTTCATCCTCTCCTGGTGTCGGTAGGGCGGCATGTAGGACTGTGTAAAAACGCTTTCACTCCAACGCGTCTCGATCCGCCATCCAACTAAATCGTCGCCAACTGCCCCCGCCGCCCCGTCGCATACTCGTTCAACGCCGCATTCGCGCTAGTAATTACCGCGAGAGCCTCCGCGACGCGAGAAAGGTCCGCGCCCCGCACCACAAAATACATCTCATCCTCGCCCAGCCCCGTATAAACGCGGTTCCCCATGCACCCCAAACTCAGAATCGCTCCCATCTTCATCGACGCCGGCAGCGCCATGCATGTCGGCCGCCCCAACGCCGGCGCTCCGCTCCCCACTCCCGCGCGATTCGCCGCTTCGCTCAGCAACATCGCTCCCGCGGGCTTGCACACAAACAGCGCCACATCCGGCGCCACCGGCATCTCTCCCAGCGGCGCGTACACAATCGCCGCGGGCGCCTTCGCCAATCGCGGAATCTGAGGCACTTCTTCCGGCTTCACGTACCCGAGATCGAACATCATCTTCAATGTCTGCTCCGTCTCTTTCTCCCGCTCCGGCGACAACGCAATATTGTGCGTGTACGCGCCCACCGCGCAGTTGAAATGATTTTCCGGCACGGTATAAAACACTCGACCGTCCGCCGCCAGCCGCCAAAAACTGCATCCCGAAGGCTCCGTCCCCTCAAATCTTTTCACTCCCGCCGGCGCCGCATCCAAAAACGCCACCCCCACCGCCCTCCGCGCCAGCTTCACCGCCGCCCCAATCTTCTCCTCGATCGCTTTCCACTCCGTCTGTCCGCTCATCGTCTAAGCCTCTCCCTTTTCCTTCTCTTCCCGCTTCCCAAAATTTTTCGTAAGGCATTTGCGCAGCAAGCGAGGCACTTCTCTGGCAGGCTAGCTCAATCCTAAATTTCCCCCGGCTCGTCCCGAATCACTCCCAATTCGCTGTGGAATCGATGCTTTTTCTCATCAATTTCCAGCCGGTTCTTCAGCACCAGCTTGGCTTCTTCCGCGGCCGCCCGCAGCTGCGGCACCTTCTCCGCCACTTCCGAAGTCATCACCGCGCTCGCCAGCCGCTGCAGGCTATTCTCCAATTCCGTAATCCGCTTCACCACTTCCGGCGCCGACGTCTGCGCCCTCACATAACTATCGAGCGCCACTTCCCCCTCGAGCTTCTCGACATATTGCGTGACCGCAGTCTCCCCGTCGTTTACCGGATGCACCACCTGCGGCACAACGCCCGCCAGCGGATTCTGATTCGCCATGCCCCGCAGTATAATCCTCCAATCCCTCCACCGAAAGCCCTCGCCCCCGCTTCCCGCGTCCCTTCCCGCCCCCCCTCGTCTCTGCGCCCTCTGCGAACTCTGTGTTAAAAAAACATTCCACTTCAACTCAGCCCGATCCAGGAAATGGGCCGCCCTAATGACCCGAATGCTCTCCAATGCGGTCTCTACAAGAGAAATAAACTTGAAGTGTCCGACGAAGAAAAAATGGCCCTCGCACCTTTGCTCCATCCCCAAGTGAACTTTCACGTAATCGGACTGTCCCCCGCCGAATCCGTTTGCTAACTTCCTCTGCGAGCGAGATCCCCTGTCCGGCTGCCACACGCCGCGTCCCATAATCGGACACTTTGGCAACCGCCAAGCCATCGCTCTACCATTATTTTCAACAACTTGCAGATGGTAAGCGCCTTGCACCCCAAATCACCGTTATGAGCACTCTACTCCGCGACCTCCGTTACAGCTTCCGCACTCTCGCGCGAAATCCTGCCTTCGCCGCGGTAGCCATCCTGACCATCGGCATCGGCATCGGCGCCAGCACCACCATTTTCAGTTGGATGCGCTCCATGCTGCTCAATCCCCTGCCCGGCGCCACGCAGCCGGAGCGCGTCGTCGCCATTGAAAACATGGCCCCCGACGGCGAGCCCATCACCACCTCTTTCCTCGATTTCCGCGATTTCCGCGACAACCTCAAACTGCTCGACCTCGTCTCCGCCCGCGACGGCAACGTATTTTCCGTTGGCGAGGCTCCCAACACCGCGAAAGTTTGGGGCGAAATGGTTTCCGGCAATTTCTTCGACATGCTCGGCGTAAAGCCCGAAGCCGGCCGTTTCTTTTCGGGCGCGGAACGCGACAACGCACAAAACGCCCACCCCGTCGTGGTCATCAGCGACAGCTACTGGAAAAACCATTACCACTCCGACCGTCTGGCGATCGGCGCGACTCTGCGCATCAACCGCACGCCCTTCACAATCATCGGCGTCGCTCCCGAAGGCTTCTATGGCTCCCGCTCGGGACTCGATTACGAGCTCTGGATGCCCCTCACCATGTACGGCCAGTTGACTCATACCGGTGTTTGGATGTTGCGCGATCGCAATACCCGCAACTTCATGATGCTCGCGCGTCTCGCTCCGGGCGTTACTCTGGCGCAAGCTCGCGGCGAAGTGCAAGCGCTTGCGAATCGTATGGCCGTGGCCGACCCGGACTCGAATCAAGGGATCGGCGCAACCGTCCTCCCAGTCTGGCAATCGCATTTCGGCCCGCAGGTGATGCTGCTCACTCCGATCATTATCCTCATGGGTGCCAGCGGCGTGGTTCTGCTGATCGTTTGTGCGAATCTCGCAAATCTGTTGCTCGCCCGCGCAACCGGAAGGTTGAAAGAGTTCAGCATTCGTATGGCTCTCGGCGCACGTCCCGCGCGATTAACCCAGCAGCTTCTCACCGAAACACTGCTCCTTGCCGCAGCCGGCTCGGTCTGCGGCTTGATGCTCGCCAGTGTTCTCGGCGGCGCTTTGCGCTGGCTGCTTCCCGCTGTCGCCAGGCCCACGATGTTGCAGCCCCCGCTCGACGGGCAAGTTCTTGCCTTCACCGCCGGCTTGGCCTTCCTCGTCGCTCTCCTTGCCGGACTTGTTCCTGCTCTTCACGCTTCCCGCGCCAACGTCAACGAAGCCCTCAAAGAAGGCGGCCGCAGCGCAACGGCGGGCGTTCACTCGCAGCGCCTGCGTGGTCTTCTCGTAGTCTCCGAAGTCGCGCTCGCCGTCGTCGCTCTCGTCGGTGCAGGCCTCTTTGTCCGCAGCTTCCAGGCGGCCCGCTCCATCGATCCAGGCTTCACTCCCGAAGGTGTCGCGCTTGCCCACTTCGATTTTTCCACCGCTGGCTATAACGCGCAGCAAACCGACGCCTTCTGCCGCCGTTTGCGCGAACGCCTCGAGCAGCAGCCCGGTGTGACAGCGGTGAGCTACAACGATTCTCCGCCCTTGGGATTCAACGGCGGCAACTGGGAAACGCTTGAAGTCGAAGGTTACGTCCCAGCCCGCAACGAAAACATGAAAATCTACCGGGACTTGGTTTCCCCCGGCTACTTCAACACCATGAAGATTCCGCTCTTGGAAGGCCGCGACTTCGACCTCCGCGACGATGCCAACTCGGAAAAAGTGATGATCGTCAATCAGGAATTTGTGCGCCGCTTCCTGGCTCATCGCAGCGTCATCGGACGCAAGGTGCATGGTTGGGGCGAATGGTTCACCATCATCGGCGTCGCGCAAAACAGCAAGTATCATCGCGTCACCGAGAGTCCCCAACCTTATTTCTACATTCCCATCCGCCAGGTTTATCGGCCGGAATACGGTCTGACCTTTGATGTGCGCACCACCGGCTCGATGAGCGCAGCCATTTCGGCGCTGCAACGCGAGTCCGCTGCCATCGATCCCGCTCTCACCGTCTTCGACGCCGAGCCGATGACCGAGTACGTCGCCGCTTCCCTCTTCGGCGCGAAGATCGCTGCCAGCCTCTTGAGCGTCCTCAGCGGCCTGGGCTTGTTGCTAGCCGCCGTCGGCCTCTATAGCGTGATGGCCTATTCCGTCGCGCAGCGAACCAATGAGATCGGCATTCGCGTGACGCTCGGCGCGCAGCCTCGCGACATCATGCGCTTGGTCATCCGCCAAGGCTTGATGTTCGCTCTCGCAGGACTCCTGCTAGGCTCCCTGGCCGCCGCGGCCCTCGCTCACGTCGTCTCCTCGATGCTGGTCGGTGTCCGCTCCGCCGACCCTCTCGTCTTCGCCCTAGCCGGCCTCTTCACACTCGTAGTCGCCCTGGCGTCAGCCGCAATTCCCGCCTGGCGCGCCCTCCGCGTAGATCCAGCCGTAGCCCTCCGCTGGCAATAGCGTACCTCGCTCCTACTTCGCTCACGCAGCGCCCACGCGTCGCTCAATTCGCGCCATTACCAAACTCTCACGCCACCTCCGCCCCGCCTCTTCTCTGTACCCAACTCTCCGCGCATCTCCGTTGACTCTGCGCCTCTGCGTTATCTTTTCTCTTTCTTCTTCTCCGTGCCCTCCGCGAACTCTGTGTTAAGAAAAACGTTCCACTCCACCGCAGCTCTCTCGCAACAGCCGCTCGTTCACCAATCGACCCGCCGCACTCCGCCCACCACATCGAAGTGCCTGTCTCGGCTCAACACGGGCATCTTGTGTTGCCGGCAAAGCGCGGCAATCCACAAGTCATTCGTGGGGATCGGCTTTCCACATTGTCTTAGCTCCACTTGAATCGCCGCGTAGTGATGCGTCGTCTGCTCGGTGACATTCAGAACGAGGCAGTCCGCAATCAGCTCATCGAGCCAACGCCTATATCTGGCGCTGTGCCGAGACTGCGCGATCCCATACCGAAATTCGCCAAGAACCGCGACCGGAAGCGCCAACTGTTGAGCCCCAGCCAGGACGCCCGTAATTCCCGAATCTTCCTCTGCCGCCGCTGAGACCGCGTTCGTGTCCAGTATCAACCGCGTGTCTCCGTTCCCCACATCTCAGCGTCGACTTTTTCGGACGCCTCCTCAATGACCTTGCTGATCCGCGCAGTCTCCTCACGCAGGTCCTTCAGCTTCCCAATATGTTTCATCCACGGCTTTTCCTCCCCCGCCAAGGCCATCTTCAATTTGTCCTCCACCGCCTCGGTCACAAACTGCCGCAGCGGTATCCCCTGCTCCGCCGCCTTCGACTTCGCCTTCCTGAACACCCTATCCGGTATCTCCAATGTCGTCTTCATGGTTCCCATATTCCCATATTTATGGGAAACTCGTCAATTGAACCTCACCTCTTCTTCTCTGTGCCCAACTCTCCGCGCATCTCTGCTGACTCTGCGCCTCTGCGTTATCTTTTCTCTTTCTTCTTCTCCGTGCCCTCCGCGAACTCTGCGTTAAGAAAAACATCCCACTTCAAGCCACTCAATCCGTGGACGCTCCAAGCCCCAAGCGAAGTAGGCCAATACACCCAAGCCGCCCTAGACCGTTTCAAATCCTACGCCACCTGAATTTGGACCATGCCATCTGGCCGGACCATCGCCCGCCCCTTCGCCAACCAAAAACAACGCGGAGGCCGCCCCACGTCCGCCGTTTGAAAGTGGTCTCGTCTTTTTTCCGCCCCATCAGCGTCAAACAAGCCACACACTAGGGCTAGCACACTACGGTAGTGGGTCAGTTTCCAGTAACCGCGTTCCACATCCAGTGGCTTATCGACGAGCGTTGGCGGTTTCCCCCGGATGTACGGTATCTCCCTCAACGTCGCGATTTCGCGCCACTGCCGCGGGAACACGGCTCACAGGCCCTTTCCTCGGTTCGAGTCGAAAACTAGTCTCGCGCTGGAAAATGATCAGCCTAATGCCTGGCGATGCGCTCGTTCACTTGTTTGGATAGCATCTTCACCTGCGCTTGAGTGATGCGAACCTGCCCGTCCAAAACGATCCTCAGTCGCCCGGAACCCGCATCCTTGAATTCGGCGTTCTCGAACGTTGCGTAGCCCTGTGCTGCGGCCGGGAGGGTTGCGCTGAGATTCGTCCCCTTCTGCATCGCGGAGAGCATGGCTGCCTTAACCTTCTCGCGTATCGTCGCCCCGACCGTGCCGGATCGCAGCAGTTCGCCAAGCGAACCGTCTGCCTCGATCGTCCCGACTTCCGGTACGAGCCGGAGCTCCGTCTTGTTTTCCTCGATGCCCGGCGTGAGCTTCACGGGAACCACTGCGTTGCCGGCAATCAGCCTCTTGGCCTGTTGTTTTCCAAACGCCTTGACGCACCCCCACCGCTCGTAGTGCAGTTGCACCACCGCAAGGCTGGCGGGATCGGCAGGCGTCAGCGTGGCGTTCTCGATGCTAATGCGATCCCCGCAGTGCTCATCCTTGTCCAGTTGTTCGCTTAACAGCGCCGTCATGTTCTGTTGCAGGTCTCCCAGGTCCGCGCTCAGCTCCAGTTTGAATACGGCCTGGTCTCGATCCTCTGAAACCATGGAGATCAGCGCCCACGCTGTAATCGTGACGGATTGGTCCTTGACCATGAATGGAATCTTGACAGGTGGAATCTTGAAGATAAGGTTCTGCGCGTCTGCACCAGGCGCGGGGGCTCCCATGAGTAGAATCGCAGCAAGTACGACGCAACTATGCCTCAGCAAATTCCGCCTCCTGGAATCGCTTCGACGCAACGGGGGGCTGCCTGTGGATCTACTGACTCGTGCAAATTAAAATACGAAAAAAACGCCCCAAGATGTCCCTTCGCTTCGGCCCAGGAGCACCCAAGCCTCTCCCACTATCCGTTATGATCTCTTTCCTTGATGACATCCTAACTCCTTCGGTTGCCTCCACTGTGGTTTGTCAAAGTAACTCCCGGTAAGTCGGGCTAATCGGAAACTGGCCCACAACCCATAATGCAGCCACAAGAGGAAGAGCCAACTCGAGCGCTTGTTCCAAAATTAAGCAATGATCGGAAGGGCTGTTACCAGTAACTGACAGCGAGCGGCAGAAACCACAAAAGCCGCCAGCCAGGGCCGCTCCCGGCAGCATCCGCGGCTTCATTCACTAA
Organism: uncultured Acidobacteriota bacterium; assembly: GCA_963715795.1. Taxonomy (GTDB): domain Bacteria; phylum Acidobacteriota; class Terriglobia; order Acidiferrales; family UBA7541; genus Acidiferrum. The sequence continues at coordinate 2,293,594 of OY970275.1, forward strand.
TGACGTGATCGGCCCATTCCACCAGGGAAACGTACATCGGGACCGTGCCCCATTGCGCGTTCCAACTGCTCAAGTCCGCCTCCGTGACCCCACGGGCCCGGGAGCAGGCTCCTCAAGCAAATACCGGGATGCGTTTGGCTACTACCTTCGCCATGGTCTCGCTCAGGGGAGGCCAATCCTTTCACGGTTTTCCTGGAAAATGCGGGTTTTGACGTCACGCTAACCGATTCCCGTAGCAGGCAAGCCACCTATTTTCACACCTCAATTTCCCGCCCATCCCCATTGCCCTCATCAACTTAACCCGCCTGTACGCGTCGTTCGAATGAGTACCAAACAAAAAATAACTTGACAAGTTATCAAAATCGCGGTACTATTCAGCCTGGATTTCTCTCGCCTGGATTCCTTTCATTTCCCTCCCCAAATCCAGCACCGTACCCTCTCTCCTCTAAACCCTCGTCACCTTCGTAACACGCAGGATTTCCCGCAACTCCAATCGGCTCATAGCTTTACTTCATAACTTCCGTACACCCCCGGGTGGGGGGTCACCCCACCAAATCTCAATCCGAGGACTAAAATGGAACAACAATCGCAAGACACCGCTTCACCTGAAACCAACGCATCGCCCGAAACCAACGCTTCACACGAACCAAGTGCTTCACCCGAACACAACACGGTCCAAGGCCGACAACGCTGCCGCGCTCGCCGCCGCGACGGCAAACACTGCCGCCTCCCGGCCCAAGACCCGGTCACTGGCCTCTGCGCCCGTCACGCCACTTGCGCCGAAACTGTTCCCGACGGGTTCCAGGACACCACCGACCTCTTCAAGGAAATCCTTACCGTTAACACCGGAAGCTACGGCTCCACAGAGGGCATCTGCTGCATCCTTTCCAACATCGTTGAGCTCCTCGCCAAGGGCCGCATCTCGCCCCGTCGAGCCTCCGTCATCACTTTCGCTCTAAGCCTCATGCTCCGCAGCGTAGTCGTCCACGACCGCCAAAACGCCAACGCGCCTACGCAAATCATCTTCGACGCGCCCCGCCCGCCTGGGGAATATGACCATCTCACATCTGCCGCACAATCCGGCAATTCTACCTATCCAGAAGCAGGTGCAGCGGCCCGCCAAGAAACCAGCAACGGAGCAAGCCACAATGCCTCCAAAACATATTTCGATGTCTGTACCTGAAAGGTGGCACAGACTTCAGTCTGTGCAGCTGCCGTGGCACAAACTGAAGTCTGTGCGCGTCGCGCAGTCTCACCGAACCGCGCCATCTTCCGCCCCGGCCATGTGGAGTGCGGCAGCCCCGCTGCCGCTTTCCCCGGTCGTAACCTGCTCGCCAGCCACAAATCTGTTAAGCCCCGGCTCGGAGTATGCCCGCGCATGCCGTCAACAATCCAAGCACTTCCGAATCTTTACCTCATTAGTTCGTTACTTCCCTACGTCTTTCCCTCACCCCTCCACATGCGCCAAAAATCTCGGCGCCTTCCGGAATTTCGTCGCCTGCTCGAACGAGTACGCCAGCTTGATCAACACCGGCTCGCTCCACGCCCGCCCGAAAAACGAGATCCCCACCGGCAATCCAAAATCGAATCCCGCCGTCACGTTGATGTTCGGGTATCCCGCCACCGCCGGATACTCCGAACTCCCTCCGCCGAACGCATCTCCATTCACGATGTCCGTCAGCCACGCCGGCCCTCCCGTCGGCGCAACGATCGCGTCCAGCTTGTTCTTATCCATCGTCGCGTCGATTCCCTCTTTGCCGGTCAGTTCGTGGTTTTTCTTAATTGCCTCAATGTACTCCGGCGTCGTCAACGGGCCTTTCTCTTCTGCCTTAAAGAAATTCTCCTGTCCAAAGTACGGCATTTCTTTCGCCGCATTCTTCTCGTTGAACTCGATGATGTCCTTCAGCGACTTCACCGGCGTGTCCGGCCCCAGCCACGCCAGGTACGCGTTCAAGTACGCCTTCAGCTCGTACATCATCCCCAGGAACTCGGTCTTCTCGTACTTTCCGGTCGTCGCAAACTCCACCGGATCCACCACCGTCGCTCCCTGCTTCTTCATCACTTCGAGCGCCGCTTCCATCAACTTGTCCACCGCCGGGCTGAATCCGAACGCCTTCCGCAAAACGCCGATGCGCGCTCCTCGCAATCCGTCGGCATCGAGAAATTGCGTGTAATCCGTAAAAGATTTCCCGGCGCTCGCCGCCGTCGCCTTGTCGTGCGCATCCACGCCCGTCAAGGCTCCCAGCAAAATCGCCGCATCGCGCACCGTCCGGCACATCGGCCCCGCCGTATCCTGCGTATGCGAAATCGGAATGATGTGGCTGCGGCTCACCAGGCCAACCGTCGGCTTGATGCCTGCAACTCCATTCGACGAAGAGGGACACACAATCGATCCATCCGTCTCCGTTCCGATTCCAATCGCTGCAAAATTCGCGGAGATGCCCGCGCCCGTTCCCGAACTCGACCCGCACGGATTCCTGTCCAGAGCGTACGGATTGTTCGTCTGCCCGCCCCGCCCGCTCCATCCGCTGATTGAATGGTCCGAGCGTATATTCGCCCATTCGCTCAAATTTGTTTTTCCCAGAATCACGGCGCCCGCTTCGCGCAATCTCTTCGCGACAAACGAATCCGCCGGCGGCCGCGATCCCACCAGCGCGAGCGATCCCGCCGTCGTCTGCATGCGGTCCGCCGTCGCGATGTTGTCCTTGATCAAAACCGGAATTCCATGCAGAGGCCCGCGCGGCCCTTTTTCTTTTCGCTCTTTGTCCAGCGCTTCCGCGATTTCCAGAGCGTCGGGGTTCACCTCGATCACGCTGTTTACCTTCGGTCCGCTTTTATCGACCGCCGCAATCCGTCCCAGATATTTTCCCGCGATCGATTGCGCGCTGTACTTGCCGGACTTCATCCCGTCTTGCAACTCGCCGATGGTGATCTCATCGAACTCGAACGCCGGAACCTCCGCGGCCTCTCCGCAATTCGCGCTCTGGCGCGGCGCTCCAAACGCGGGCTGCATCGCCGGGCCCGCCGCAATCGCCGCCCCGCCGAGCAAACTCGTCTGCAGGAATTTTCGCCGTCCAGCCATCTCGATCTCTCCTTTTCCGCGAGGTCCAATTTCAGATTTTTTTCCGTCAAAAACTTCCGGCGTTCTCTCGTTCTTCCCTGCATTTTTCGTGTTCAAGTCCCCGGCCCTCCCTCGGTCCAAATAGAAAGCAAAAATACTACGCCAGATATGCCTTCCGACCCGCATAAAATCTGTGTCTCCAGCGGTTTACGCTCAGGAAACCGCAAAACACAAAAATATCCGCCTCACCGCCATTCGAGTAAAATTTTGATACGCGGAGTCCCCCCGTAGTCGGTTTGCTATGTTGCTGACTGACGCAAAAGCCCCGGTGTCCCTCCAGCCGCGTTCCACAGGCGTGGGGAGAATTTTGCGCGCTGCCCAGTTGCTCGCCGCTGCCGCCGCTTTTTTGTTCTGCGCCACGTTCGGCGCCGCCGTTTCTCGCGCTCAGGATCAGCAAAACCAAAGCGTCGCCGAAGCCGCCCGGCAAGCGCGCGCCCGCAAACAAGCCGAGGCCACCCATCCCGAGCATGTTTACACCAACGAAGATCTCCAGCGCGCCCACATCCTGACTCCCGAAGACCGCGCCGAAGTCGAATCCAAGAAATTAGAGTGCGCGCAGAAAAATAATTGCTCGCCTGCGCCTTCCGAAAATCCTCCGGCCGGTCTCGACGCGAATTCACGAACTCCGGCGAACTCGCAAACTCCGGACACTTCTCTTGGCGAAGTCGCCCGCCGGTATCGCAAGCAAAAAGAATTGCAAGCGCTCAAGCCGAAACAAACCGAACCGTTCCATCTCCCTTTCTCAACTCCCGCGCTCGCTTCCCCGGTTCAACCCGAACGTCCCGCGATCCGTTCTTTTGCTCCGCTGGTTGTTCGTCCAAGAATTTCTTCGCATGTCGTCGGTCCGAAAATTTCTTCGCACGTCGTTCGCCGCGACCCCTTCTCGGCGGTTGGCGTTCGTCCCTCTGATTACGTCGGCTCGCCAAGAAATGTTCCCTCGCCGATCCGTGCCGGCGCCCGATCTGTTGTCCACGAAGACATCCGTCCAACGGTAAGCTCAAACAGGAATCCGCTGGTTCGCCCCGTGGTTCGCGACAACGTTCGCTCCGAAGTTCGCAGAGAAGTTCGTCCAGAAATTCGTCACGGAGTAAATCCCGAACTTGGCTCCAGGTTCTTCACGAATCTTCGGCCGGCGAATCCGTCGCACGTCCGCCGGAGCGTTCCCGCGAAGCCAAGAATTTCTCGGCGTCTCGCCGCGCCATCTCTTTTCTTAGGGCCCGCCAAACCAACCGTTCTCGCCAAGCCGGCGCAACCCGCCGCGCCTCGTGAATCCGTCGTGCCTCTTGAGCCTGTCGCGCCATCCGAAACCGTTCTCCCACATCCGGCTCAGAGATCTCTCCCTCCTACCGCTCTCGGCGTTCCAACAACCATTAGCGTCCGCCGCGGCGATTCCCTCTGGAAGCTGGCCCAACAAATCCTCGGCCACGGCGATCGATGGCCCGAACTCCTCGCCGCCAATCGCTGGATTGCCAACCCCAGCCAAATCCAAATCGGCGCCCGCCTCATTCTCCCCGCCGGAGTTGCAACTTCGCTGGCAACACGCCCTGCCCGCCCCAACGCCGTAATCTCTGGCACCGCCTCCCATTCCCTGTCCACCATCACGGTCCACTCGGGCGATACTCTCTGGAGTCTGGCGAAAGCCACCCTTGGTCGCTCCGCCGATTGGCCTTGCCTGGCGGCGGCGAATCCTTCTCTCGGCGACCCAAACCTCATCTACCCGGGCCAGAAGCTGCTCCTCCCCTCTGCCTGCGGCTCCGACCTTTCATCCAGCGGGCATCTCGGCCCGATAAGATAAGTCTTTTATTTGCAATAGACTACGAACATGCCCCACTTACGACCTGCGCTTTCCTCCAGGGCGCCCCAATTCGGCTACAATAGCAATCGGGGCTCAAGCGAAACGACTTTGAACGAGCCGTCACGCAGTCAGGCGGCCGTGAGCTAGCTGTCGCATAGTCAGGCGGCTTTGAACGAGCTGTTCTTGAGCGAACCGGCCTTGATGAAATGATCTTGCCGGAAACGGCCTTGAATGAAATGAAAGCAAACCGAACCCCGGAGGAGCGCGCGTGATTCACGGGAATGTCTTCCATAACGAGGGCCTGCTGCCCATCGAAAAAGTGCGGCTGTCGCCGGGGCAGGCGGGACTGCTGTGCGGGTGGGGATTGTTCACGACTCTGCGGATTTTTCGCGGCGAAGCGTTTGCCTACGAACGGCACTGGCGGCGGCTCGAGAAAGACGCGGCGATCGTGCGGCTGCCGATGCCGTACAATTCGGCGAAAGTGCGCATCCATCTGCACGAAGTGATTCGCGCCAATCAAGTGGCGGAAGGATGCGCGCGGATTTATCTGGTGTACAACCAGGTTGGAATTTGGCAGAGCGAAGAAAAACAGCCGGAAGTGGATTTGATTATTTATACCGCGCCGCTTCCGCAATATCGCGAGCCGGTGAAACTCGGTCTTCGCGAACATGGACGGCATGCGGCGGCGCCGCTCGCGGGCGTGAAGACGATTTCCTGGCTGCAAAATGTGTGGGCGGTGGGGGAAGCACAAAAAGAAGGGTTCGACGAAGTGGTGCTGCTGAACGAACGCGGCGAAATCGCCGAATGCACGGCCGCGAATCTTTTTGCGGTGAAAAACGGAAAGGTGTACACGCCGCCGCTGAATTCCGGATGCCTGGAGGGCGTGACGCGCGGAATTTTATTCGAGATTGCGCCGGAAGCGGGAGTGGCGGTGATCGAACAGACGCTGCGGCCGGAAGATCTTTATTCAGCGGATGAAGTTTTCATTTCGTCGACGAATCGGAATTTGATTGGAGTCGGGGAAATCGCCGGGCACGCGATCGCCGCGGCGCCCGGACCGCTGACGCACCAGCTGAATCTTCTTTTCGACGCCTACGTCGAGGAATACGTGACGCGGCGGCTGGCGGCGGCTTCGCACTGAAGTGAAGCTCAGGAAATCGAGGAAGTAAAGGAAGTAAAGGAAGTAAAGGAGGTAAAGGAAATTAGCGAGGGCGCGCGGGAAAATTGTGGACCTGGCGCGGGCTCGCGAAGAGTGGATTGAGATGGAATCTCGGGTGACACGAATGGACGGGACGGACTTGGCCACGCAGACCCGGAAAGACTACCAACCTTAGAAATAAATTAGCCGGAACACTTTTGGAGGCAGTATATGAAACTTTCATCGATTTGAAGCGTCTCTTGGTGTGACTGCTTTCTCTTGACAATCGAGAGGAGAGCACTATACTTCTCTCGATTCTCCAGAGGAGGCCTGGAAGGGTCTATGCGCGAATGACGAAAAGAGCAAACCTCTAGGACAAACGCCAAGGAGAGATGATGACGGAGACTTCGGCGACGCTGGTGCAGGGGACTTTGGACATGTTGATTTTGAAGACGCTGGCGCTGGAGCCGCTGCATGGTTGGGGGATTTCGCAGCGGATTGAGCAATTGAGCCGGGGAGTTTTTGAGGTGAACCCGGGATCGTTGTTTCCGGCCTTCCGGAGGCTGGAGCGAGCGGGGCTGATGGAATGCGAGTGGCGGACTTCGGAGAACAACCGGCGGGCGAAATATTATTCGCTGACACGCGCGGGGCGGCAGAAATTGAAGAGTGAGACGAAGGAATGGGAGCGACAGGTGGCGGCGATCGCGAGGATTTTGCAGACGGTGTCGTAGGGTGGTTGCGGCTCGGGGAGAGAGGGAGGACATAGGCTGACAGCTGACAGCTCACAGCTGACAGTCGACAGTTAACACGGAACAAGCTGCTTTTGATTGGAAGCTGGTCGGCGAGCGAGTGTTATTTGGGGCAGGGGGAAGAAAAAGTAGATTCGTTTCGACAAGGTCGGAACCTTCGGTCGCTTCGCTCGGAATGACATTGGTTCTTTGGCTCGGAATGGCATGTTCTGTTTGGTGGCTTGGTATCTGCCGTGGTGCGTTTTTTGAGGTGGCATAGGAACGCATTGAACCGTGCGCCTGGGGTGGTAGTGGCGCAGCATGCTGCGCCACTACAAAGGAACGGGGCGTGGATTGGAGAAATTATATGGGACTCTGGAAAACAATTTCCGCGGGGCTGCGAGGGCTTTGGCACAAGGAGCAGGCGGAGAAGGAACTGGACGACGAGCTGCGGGATTATCTGGAGAAAGCGGCGGGGGAAAAGATGAAGCGAGGAATGACGCGCGAGGAAGCGATGCGGAGGGCGCGGCTGGAGATGGGCGGAGTGGAGACTGTGAAAGAAAGCGTGCGGGCGGCGAGCTGGGAGACGCACGTTGAAACACTGTGGAACGATTTGCGATTTGGAGCGCGGCTGCTGCGGTTCAACAAGGTGTTTGCGGGCGCGGCGATTCTTTCGCTTGCGCTAGGAATCGGTGCGAACACGGCGATTTTTCAGTTGCTGGATGCCGTGCGTCTGCGCACCTTGCCTGTCAAGAATCCGCAAGAGATCGCCAGAATTGCCATCGACCAACGGCACGACGCGAGCGGGGATTTCGTCAGCCGCTATTCCGATCTTACCTACGCGATGTGGATGGACATCCGCGCGCAGCAAAAGGGATTCTCGAGCGTGTTTGCGTGGAGTCCCAGGCGGTTCAACATCGCACCGAGCGGCGAAGTACACGACGTACAAGGCATGTGGGTCAGCGGCGAATTCTTCCAGACGCTTGGCGTGGAAGCGGCGCTGGGGCGCGTTCTGACTCCCGCGGACGATGCTCCGGGGTGCGCGTCGCCCGGCGCGGTGATCAGCTACTCGTTCTGGCAACGCGAATACGCGGGCGAGCGCGGCGTCATCGGGCGCACGATCACACTCGACCGACAGCCTTTCGAGATCATCGGCGTGACGCCGGCGAGCTTTCAGGGAGTGGAAGTGGGGCGCTATTACGATGTGGCCATACCCTTGTGCTCGGAGCCAATCCTCATGGGCGAGGACAGCATTATGAACAACCGTTCCGGATGGTGGCTGGCCTCGATGGGACGGCTGAAGCCAGGCTGGAACATCGAAAGCGCGACGGCCCAGTTGCGAGCCATTTCTCCGGGACTTTTCGAGGACACGCTGCCCACCGACTACAATCCGGAGCAGACGAAACAATTCCTGCAGTACAAGCTTGCGGCTTTTCCAGCCGGCACCGGTGTTTCGGAACTTCGCAGCGATTACGAGCAGCCGTTGTGGCTGTTGCTTGCGCTTGCGGGCGCGGTGTTGCTGATTGCCTCGGCGAATCTGGCTAATTTGCTTCTGGCGCGGGCGAGCGCGCGCGAAAAGGAAATGGGAATGCGGATGGCGGTGGGCGCGAGCCGCGGAAGATTGGTGCGCCAACTGCTGGCGGAAAGCCTGCTACTGGCGGGCATCGGGGCGGCACTTGGAGCTTTACTCGCGCAGAATTTGAGCCGCGTGCTGGTGGCCTCGCTGAGCACGAAGAGCGATCCATTGTTCGTCGATCTGGGCATGGATTGGCGCGTTCTGGGTTTTACGACAGCGCTGGCCGCGCTTACGTGCCTGCTTTTCGGATTGGCTCCGGCGTTGCGGGCAACGAGTGTCGCGCCGATCGAAGTGCTGAAAGAGGGCGCGAGAGGCACGACGGGAAGCCAGGCGCGCTTTGGACTCCGGCGCATTCTTGTGGTTTCGCAAATTGCGCTTTCGCTTGCTTTGCTGGTGGGCGCGCTGCTGTTTACGCGCAGCCTGGCGAAGCTGGCGAGCGTGGACGCGGGGTTCCGCGAGACGGGGATTCTGGCGACGGACCTCGACTTCAGCACGCTAAAACTCAGAGACGAACGGCGGACTTCTTTTGCCGTGGAGTTGTTGGAGCGCGTGCGAGCGATCCCTGGAGTGGACGCAGCGGCTATCGCGGAGGTAGTTCCCTTGAGCGGAGATGGAGTCGGGCACGACATTCTGATGGGAGTTTCCGCCCCGCCGAAGACCGAGAATCCTGTTGCGGCGTTCAATCTCGTAAGCCCGGGATTTTTTAAGACGATGCAAACGCAGATGATCGCGGGGCGGGATTTCGATTTGCACGATGTCGCGGGATCGCCGCTGGTGGCTATTGTGAACGAAACCTTTGCGCGAAGCATCGCGAAGACGGAGAACCCGATTGGAGTGATGTTCCGGGTGCGGAGGCTGGGGACGATCATCGGGACTTATGAAATCGTCGGGCTAGTCAAGGACACCAAGTACATCGATTTGCGGGAAAAGCCGTGGGGAATCGTGTATCTGCCGGTCGCGCAAGACGCGCATCCGGACGCGGACGCGCAGATATTGATCCGGTCGGAGATGCCGCTCGCGGGATTGATCGCGGCGGTGAAGGGAGTCGCTAATGAAGCGAGTCCGGAGATGGATGTGAGTTTTACCGTGTTTCACCAAATGATTGAGGAAGGATTGCTGCGGGACCGGTTGATGGCGCGGCTATCGGGGTTTTTTGGGGCGCTGGCGGTGGTGTTGGCGGTGATCGGTTTGTATGGCGTGATTTCGTACATGGTGGCGCGGCGGAGAAATGAGATTGGGATACGGATGTCGCTGGGAGCGGAGAGAGGAGCGATCATCGGGTTGGTTTTGCGGGAGGCGGTACTGCTGCTCGCGATCGGACTGGGAATTGGATTGGCGCTGGCGGTGGGGGCGTCGAGCGCGGCGGCGTCTTTGCTGTTTGGGTTAAAGGGGTACGATCCTTGGACTCTGGCGATGGCGACGGGGATTCTGGCGGGGATCGCGCTGGCGGCGAGTTATGTTCCGGCGCTGCGGGCTTCACGACTCGATCCTGTGGAGGCGTTGCGGCACGAATAGGGTTGGGGAGAAAGAGAAAAACAATAAAGAAAAAAGATAACGCAGAGGCGCAGAGTACGCGGAGATGCGCGGAGAGGGAAAAAAGCAGATTCCTCGCTTCGCTCGGAATGACAATTTTTATTTGGCGATGATGGCAATGTTCGGTGGGTGGCAATGGCAATTCTCATTTGGCGATGATGGCAGTTTTCGTTTGGTGGTGATGGCAATTTTCGTTTTGGGGGTTGGGTGAATGGGCGGGCTGGGCATTGGAGCGGGTCGGGAGAGGGTTTCGGGCGGCAATTCAGCGGGTGCGTGCTACAATCCCGTCGCGAATAAGCCATGCCTGATACAGCTACTATTTCGATGGGGGGAGCGGTACTGGAGGTCGTCTCGCCGGACGGCAGCCGGCGCTTCGTGCGCGTGACGCAGACTCCTTTTTTGATTGGGAGGGGCGCGGAGACGGGGAATCATCTGCAGCTTTCCGACAGGCGGATCTCGAGGAATTGCGCGGCGATCGTATCGGAAGGCGGGCAACTGTATATAGAGGATCGAGGACAGCGGCGCGGGCTGTTCGTCAACGGGGAAAAAGTCGAAAGCCGGGCGCTGGAAGATGGCGACGGGATCACTTTTGGACTGGAAGATTCCTACGAACTTGTTTTCCGCTCGGGGACGGCAAGCGGCGAAGACTCGCTTCCGAACCTGCTGACGCGCATCGAGCACATCACCAGCTCGGAGCCAGTTGGAGGAGGGCTTCGGAAGCTGAACCTGCTGCTGGAAGCGACGACGCTGCTGCATTCGCAACTGCCGCTGGATTCCGTGCTGGGGACGATGCTGGATCACGCGGTGTCGGTGACGGACGCCGACCGAGGCATTTTGCTGGAAGCCGACGGCACGGGCACTTTGAAGGTTCGGCTGGCGAGGCGCACGGGCGGCACGAGGCTTCCGCCGGAGAGTTTGACGCCGAGCCAAACGGCGATTCAACTCGCGCTGCGGCAGCAGTCGCCGGTGGTCACGGAGGACATCGAGCGAGCGGAGATGGATCTGCAGGCCGCGCAGAGCATCATTTCGCAGAGGCTGCGGGCGGTGGTGGTTATTCCACTCTATTCCGTGCACCGGCCGAGCACGCCGGAATCGGGAGTGACGCCGGCTTTTGGGCATTCGCTGGGCGTGCTGTACCTGGATTCGCGGAGGCCGGCGGCCTTTTCAACACTGGACCGACAGATTCTGGATGCGCTGGCCGCCGATGCCGCGAGCATTCTGGATAATGCGCGGCTGGTGATTCGCGAACGAGAGCGGCAGCGCATGGAAGAGCAAATCAACATCGCGCGCGACATTCAACAAGCTTTGCTGCCGAAGAATTTTCCGGATCATCCGCACTTTGCGGTGGCGGGGTGCAATTATCCGTGCCTTTCGGTGGGAGGCGACTATTTCGACGTCTTCCCGCTGGGCAACAGCCGGACGGCGTTTCTGATCGCGGACGTTTCCGGGAAAGGGCTGGGGGCGGCGCTGCTGACGACGATGCTGCAAGGTGCGCTTTCGGCGATGACGCTCGGCACGGATCCGGCGCGTGTGTTCATGCACGTCAACCGATTTTTGTGCGATCACGCGGAAGTCGGGCGCTACGCGACGATGTTTTTCGGGATTTTGGATGACGACGGGCACCTGGAATTCATCAATGCGGGCCATCCTTCGCCGTTTTTGATCCGGCGGGGCGTGGCGGAGGAGCCGTTCAGCGAAGGATCGTTTCCGGTGGGTCTAGTACCGGAAGCGGAATACGAAGTGGCGCGGTTGAAGCTGGAGCCCGGGGATACGCTGGTACTTTTCAGCGACGGGGTGACGGAAGCGATGGACCCGGATGAACAATTGTTTGGGGTGCCGCGCTTGCGGGAAGTGCTGACGGGGCAGACGCAGTGTCCGCTGGATCAGCTTCAGAAATGCATCCTGGAAGCAGTGGAAAATTTTGCGCGAGGCGCGAGCCAGGCGGATGACCTGACCCTGCTGATTGTGCGCTATCGCGCCACGGGGGCGCAGACCGGCACGGAAACGGACGCGGCGCCGGTGAGCAATTCCGTCGGGGCCTGAGGGAATCTTCGGGGCTAGTGTCGGATTTTGGCAGGCTTGTCAAGTTTTACGGTGATTGGGCGGCGGCTGGGGTTGCCGGCTGGGCTCAAAAAAATCTGCATCCTCAATGTTAAATTTTCCATCTCACTCTTGACTTCGCGGGAAATCGGCATTATGAAATGGGTGCTTGCGGAGTCCGCTCGTCTCTAACCCAGGGGGTATCATGCAGGCTACCCGAAGAGACTTTCTTAAGCTCACCACGATCGGCGGTGCTGCCGCCGCCGTCTTCGGCTTCGACCTTCAACCAGCCTACGCACAGCTTGCGATGCTAAAGATTGCGCGAGCGAGCGAGACGCGTTCGCTTTGTCCCTATTGTGCGGTGGGCTGCGGAACCATCATTTATACCATCGGAGATAACGCGAAGAATGTGACGCCGCAGGTGGTGCACGTGGAGGGCGACCCGGACCACCCGACGAATCGTGGAACGCTGTGCCCGAAGGGGTCCTCGCTGGCGCAGGATATTTTGAATGAGAGGCGGCTGCTGAAGCCGCAAGTGCGGAGGCCAGGCGGGACGGATTGGGAAGACATTTCGTGGGACAACGCGCTGGACGAAATCGCGCAGAAAATCAAAAAGACGCGGGACGATACGTTCGTCGACAAGGATGCGAAGGGGATCTCGGTTAACCGGCTGGAATCGGTTGCGTTCACCGGCGGGTGCACGGATACGAATGAGTTTAATTTTTTGGTGGTGAAAGCGATGCGCGCCCTGGGGGTCGTGCATCTGGAAAACCAGGCCAGGGTTTGACACGGCCCCACGGTCTCAAGTTTGGGACCAACGTTTGGCCGGGGCGCAATGACGAACGGCTGGATCGATATCAAGAACACCGACATGATGCTCGTCATGGGCGGGAATCCAGCGGAGAATCACCCGTGCGGCTTCAAATGGGCGATGGAAGCCAAACGCAACCGGAACGCGAAACTCATCTCGGTTGATCCGCGGTTCACACGCACATCCTCGGTGGCGGATATGTTCTGCCAGATTCGCGCGGGAACGGATATTGCGTTTCTGGGCGGCGTGATCAACTACGCGATCGAAAATAACCGCTACGCCAAAGAATACGTAATCAATTACACGAATGCGGCGTTCGTGGTGGACTCCGACTTTAAATTGCCGACGGAGGAGGATGGCGTTTTTTCAGGTTTTGATGCGGAGAAGCACAGCTATAACCGCGCGAGCTGGAATTACGCGGGAGGAGCGGCGCACGCCGCGGCCGCTACGGGGCAAGCGCCGGCACCGCTGCCGCCATTGCCGGAAAAAGTGGATTACGACGCGACGCTGCAGAATCCCAACTGCGTGTTTCAACTGCTGAAAAAACATTATTCGCGGTACACGCCAGAGATCGTGGAGAAGGTCACCGGAATTCCCAAAGAACAATTTTTGAAGGCCGCCGATCTTTATACTTCGATTCGAAAAGACGGGGACGCGAAAAAAGTTGGGACGATAATTTACGCGGTGGGGTGGACGCAGCACAGCTTTGGGACGCAAATCATTCGAACGGCGGCGATGCTGCAACTGCTGCTGGGGAACGTGGGCCGTGCGGGCGGCGGAGTGAACGCGCTGCGCGGACATTCGAACATCCAAGGCGCGACGGATATGGCCGGGCTGTACGACAGCCTGCCGGGATATTTGAAGGTGCCGACGCCGGCGGACGGGTCGTTCGAAGCATGGATGAAGCGGATTACGCCGACTGCTTCGAAACCGGAGCAGTGGGAGTCCTTCAACTATTGGGGAAATACGCCGAAGTTCGTGGTGAGCCTGCTGAAGATGATGTACGGCGACGCGGCCACGAAACAGAACGGATGGGCTTACGACTATTTGCCGAAAGTGGACCGGGATTATTCATGGGTGCATATCTGGGACGACATGTACAACGGGAAGGTCAAAGGGCTGCTGACCTTTGGGATGAACGGAGTGGCCATCGGGCCGGATTCGAATAAAAACATCGACGCGCTGAAGAAAGCCGATTTTTTGGTGGTTGGAGAGATTTATCCGGACGAGACGAGCGAGTTCTGGAGGTCGCCGCGGGTCATTGAACAGGGCGACATGAAGCAGATTCAGACAACGGTGTATCGCCTGCCGTGCGCGGGATTTGCGGAGAAGGATGGATCGTTCACGAATTCGGCGCGGTGGCTGGTTTGGAAGAATGCGGCGGTGCCGACACCGGGCGATGCGCGGCTGGATCAGGCGATTGTGGCGCAGATCTTTTTGCGGGTGCGGGAGCTTTACAAGAAAGAGGGCGGGAAATTCCCTGACCCGATCCTCAAGCTTTCCTGGAATTATACGGAGCCGATGAACCCAGCGCTGCCCGAAGTACTGAAGGAGCTGAACGGGAAGGCTTTGGCGGATTTGGAAGACCCCGCGACAAAAGCGCAAATCAAAAAGGGGCAACAGGTTCCTGGTTTTGCGTGGCTGAAGGACGATGGGACAACGGCCTGCGGCAATTGGCTTTATTCGGGGGCGTACACCGAAGCGGGGAATCAGACGGCGCGGCGCGATCCTTCGGATCCTTCGAACATGGGCGTGCATCAGGGCTGGGCGTGGTCGTGGCCAGCGAACCGGCGGGTTCTTTACAACCGGGCATCGTGCGATGTGGACGGGAAACCGTGGGATACGACGCGCAAGCAGGTGTGGTGGAACGAGGATTTGCAGAAGTGGGTTGGAAACAACGTGCCGGATTTCAAGCCGGATTCGAAACCCAAGGATCACATGGGGCCGTTCATTATGAATCCGGAAGGTGTGGGGCGAATTTTTGGCCCGCTGGCATCGTTTGCCGATGGCCCCTTCCCGGAATACTACGAACCGTTCGAGAGTCCTTTCCAGAATCCATTTCATCCGGCGCAAACCCATAACCCTGTGGTGACGCAACTCAAGACCCCCGACGATAAGCTGGGCACGGCGAAGGAAGGGTTCAATGTGGTTTGCACCACGTTCCGGTTGACCGAGCACTACCACTACTGGACGAAAAACAATCCGATGAACGTGCAACTGGTGCCGGAACCCTTTATTGAGATGGGCGCGGAGATGGCGAATGAAATGGGAATCCGCGGCGGCGAGAAGGTGAAGGTTTCGAGCGCGCGGGGCGAGTACATCGCCAAAGCTATGGTGACCAAGCGCATCAAGGCGATGATGATCGACGGCAAGAAGACCTACCAGATCGGAATTCCGTTTCATTGGGGATACCGGGGCATCCCGTCGGATGAAGGAAGGACGTCGAAGATGCTGGTGAACGGGCTGACGCCGACGATTGTCGATCCCAACGCGCACACGCCGGAATTCAAGGGCTTTCTCGTGAAAGTCGAGAAGGTTTAGGAGACGCGTATGAGCCAAGCGACATTACGCGTTCAAAAAATCTCAGGACATGCGGGCAGCGTTCCCGGCGAAGACGCCCAGCGCGAATACACCGTCTGCAAACTCATCGACACAACCACGTGCATCGGCTGCAAGGCCTGCGAAGTGGCTTGCATGGAATGGAACGATTTGCCTTTCGGCGAAACAAGCTTTGACAACACATATCAAACGATGCCGGAGACGCGGTGGAACTACTGGAACCTGATTCTCTTCAACGAGCACGAGAAGGAAGACGGCTCGTTGATGTGGCTGATGCGGAAGAATCAGTGCATGCACTGCGCGGAGCCGGGGTGCCTGGCGGCGTGCCCAGCCGACGGCGCCATCGTGCAATACGCCAATGGGATTGTGGACTTCCAGCAGGCAAATTGCATCGGCTGCGGCTATTGCATTACGGGCTGCCCCTTCGATATTCCGAAGATGAACCCGAAGACAAATCGCGTGTTCAAGTGCACGCTGTGTTCGGACCGCGTGAGCGAAGGACTGGAACCCGCTTGCATCAAGGCCTGCCCGACAGGCTGCCTGCACTTTGGCAGCAAAGAGGATATGTTGCATCTCGCGAATGTACGAGCCACGCAACTCCGCGACCATTACGATTTCCCGCAGGCCGGCGTATACGATCCAGCGGGAGTTGGCGGCACGGGCGTGGTGTACGTGCTGCATGACGCCAGCAAGCCGGAACTTTACGGCGGGCTGCCTGCCGATCCGCATATTCCGTGGTCGGTGAAGTTGTGGAAAGGTCCGCTGAAGTGGCTGGGGAATGTCGCGATAGTAGGCGGATTGATCGGGCTCTTCGTGCATTACCTGCGGTTCGGGCCGAAGGAGCGCGACGATGAAGTGGAGACTCCACACGAGGGAGTAGAGCCGTGAGCAGCTCCGAACAAGTTCTTCCTTCGGGCCGAATCCTGCGCTATCCGTTTCACGAGCGGCTCACGCATTGGTGCGCCGCAATTTCGTACATCTATTTGCTGCTGACAGGGCTGGCGTTCTGGTCGCCGTGGCTTTTCTGGCTCGCTATCGCGCTGGGCGGAGGGCAGGTTTCGCGGATGCTGCATCCTTGGGCGGGGCTGATTTTCGTGGGCGCGGTGACGTTCATGTTCGGCTATTGGTCGAAGCAAATGCAGAGGACGCAAGCCGACAAGGCATGGTGGCATTCGATCGGGCACTACATCCGGAATGAGGATGACAAAATGCCGCCAGCGGGCCGCTACAACGCCGGGCAGAAGCTGCTGTTCTGGGGATTTGTGTTTTGCGCTATCTTGCTGCTGCTGAGCGGACTGGTCCTGTGGTTCACGGAATCCGTTCCGTGGAATTTGCGGTTCCTGCGTTACACGGCGGTGCTGGTGCATGCTTCCACGGCGTTGCTCACCATCGGGCTCTTTTTGATTCACATTTACATGAGCGTCTTCGCGGAGCGCGGCGCGTTTCAATCCGTGATTCGCGGCGACGTATCGGCGGCGTTCGCAAAGCGCTACCATCCGGGGTGGTACGAAGAAATTACCGGGCGGGCAGCCTCGCCGAAAAAATGACGCCAGCACAAGCGGCCAGCAGCGAGTACGACGCGAAAATCAAGCGCGCCGAGAAGTTGATCGCGGAAAAATCTTCCGCCAGCGAATTGCTTTCCTTCTACCGGCGGATCGCCGGGTTTCAAAAAGATCTTCTTACGAAGATTGCCGCCGCGCCGACGGGAGAGATTCCAGCCTTCGGTTCCGTGCGGGACGGGCTGGACCTCACGCTGCTGCTTCCGCACTTTCGAACTTTTCTTGCTATCGTCGAGCAGAATGCGCCGAACGCACTCGCCGCAGCCGCGCGGGAGCTTGCGGTGCTGCCCGCCGATTCCTGGGTGACTTTGCTGACGGAATATTGGGAACACGGCGGGCGAGCCGGCGAGGAGATCGGGGCGTTCGAACAGTTTTTTTCGCGGGCGTTTCTTCAGCCCTTCGCGGCTTACGTTGCCGGACGGACGGCAGTGCCACCGGTGCTGACGACACCGCGGGCGTGTCCACTCTGCGAAGGGCAGCCGCTGCTCGGGGTGTTGCGCGTTGAAGGAGATGGCGGAAAGCGATTTCTAGTTTGTTCTTTTTGCGGCTACGAATGGGGTTTTCAGCGCATTCTTTGCCCGACGTGCGGCGAAGTGGAAGAATCAAAACTTCCTGTCTATGTGGCGGAGCAGTTTCCGCACATTCGCGTGGAAGCTTGCGATACGTGCAAGTTCTGCATTCGAACGATCGACCTCACTAAAGACGGATACGCGGTACCGGTTGTGGATGACCTGGCGGCAATTCCGTTGACGCTTTGGGCGCAGGAGCACGGGTACAGGCGGCTGCAGGCGAATTTGTTGGGGAGTTAAGGGCGGCGGAAGAAATCAACTCGTGCCCGTTTCGACGCTCACGCCCTTCCAGAAGGCGATTCTGCCCTTGATGGATGCGGCGGCAGGGCTCGGCTCGGGATAAAACCAGGCGGCATTTTCGTTTTTCATGCCATCGACTTCGACGTGAAAGTAGTGGGCCGTGCCTTTCCACGGGCAAACGGAAGTGTGCGTGCTGGACTTCAGGAAATCTTTGGTGACGGAATCGGGCGGAAAATACTGATTGCCCTCGACGACAACGGTGTCGTTGCTTTCGGCGAGAACTTTCCCGCCCCAAACGGCTTTTGTCATGGCGGCTGCTCCTGATGCTGGACAACGGCTGGTGCGCGATCTTGAACACGACTGGATAGTTGGATGCGGCGGCGGGGAAAACGGTTTAAGCGAAATGGAAGAGACGGCGGGTGCTGGGCCGGAAGCGGCGGGACCGCCAGCAGTGCGCATCTGCTAAAATCGACGCGCAGGATGGAGGAACGAGATGGCCGAACAGAACTTTAAGAATCACACGAAATGGGTGCCCACCTTTCATTTTTTTGTGCTGCCGATACTGTTCATCAACGTGGGATTTTCGCTTTACGCGTGCGGTAAGGCGGGATTCTCGGTGACGGGTGTGCTCAACGTGCTCGTTGACGTGGCCCTTCTGCTGGGATTCATGCTGGTGCGAATGATGGCGACGAAAGTGCAGGACCGCGTGATTCGACTCGAGGAACGAGTGCGCTTCGAAAAGCTGCTGCCACCGGATTTGCGGGCACGCATTGGAGAATTTACGATGGAGCAGATTTTGGCGCTGCGCTTTGCGAGCGACGCGGAATTGGCGGAAATTGCGAGAAAGGTGCTGGACGAACAACTGAACAACCGCAAAATGATCAAGCAGATGATCAAGACGTGGAGGCCGGATTTGGCTCGCGCGTGATGGGCTGGCTTCCATCGCCAGATCGAGCCGGGCTCTCCGCGCCGGTATACGAAAGCCACCGGAGCAAAAGATTAGATACTACGGATGACGCCGCCTTCGGCGCGGACGGCCGCACCATTGATGGCGGCGGATTGAGTGCCGGCGACAAAGGCGACAACGGACGCGATTTCTTCAGGCGTTTCGAAACGTTTGAGAAGCGAACTGGGCCGGGCGGATTTGAAGAATTCCTTTTCGATCTCGGAGATGGTGACGCCGCGCTGCTTGGCCATGCTCTCGAGAAAACCACTCACGCCTTCGGAAGCAGTCGGACCAGGCAGGACGGAATTCACGGTGACGCCGGTGCCGGCGACAGATTCCGCAAGCCCGCGTGCGACGGCGACCTGGGCCGTCTTGGTCATGCCGTAGTGAATCATCTCGGCGGGGATTTGAAACGCCGACTCGCTGGAAATGAAAATGATGCGCCCCCAATTATTCTTTAGCATGCCGGGCAAATAGTGGCGGGCGAGGCGCACGCCGCTGAGGACATTGACCTCGAAGAAGCGCAGCCAATCGGCGTCGGGAATTTCCGCGAAGAGCTTGAGCTCGAAGATTCCCAGATTGTTGACCAGAATGTCCGCTTGAGGCGTTTGCTTGACAAAAGCCTGGACGCCGGCGGCCGTGCCCAGGTCCGCGGCAAAACCCCGCACGTCGGCAGATTCGTATTGTTTGCGAATTTTTTGAAGGGCGGCATCGACGCGCGCTTGCGTGCGGCCATTGATGACAACGGTCGCGCCCTCTGCAACCAGTGCGGACGCGATGGCGAGACCAATCCCCGCGGTGGAACCGGAAACGACGGCTTTCTTCCCTTTCAGGCCGAGGTTCATCGAAATAATCTCCTTGTGCGTAAGATGCCGCGTTTCATCCGGCGGCTGCGGCCGCTGCGGCGCCTTCGACTTCCGCGATTTCCTCGGGCGAAAGTTTTAGCTCGCCGGCACGCATGACGCCTTCGGCTTGCTTGGCGTTCCTGGCACCGACAATCGCGCCGGTGACGGCGGGATTGCTGAGCACCCAAGCGATGGCGACTTCGCCGGGATTACGGCCATGGCGAGCGCCGACTTTGCGCAGGCGCTCGACAAGCTCGATATTTTTGGAGAGGCGCGGCTCGCGAAATTCCGGGCTCTTGCTGCGGAAATCGTCGGGAGGGAGAGAAGCGGCGCGCTCGCGGGTCATTGCTCCGGTGAGCAGTCCGGAAGCCATCGGCGCATAGGAGATGACGCCGATTCCTTGCTGTTTGCAATAAGGCAGAATTTCTTTATCGACCTGGCGGCGAATGAGCGAATAGGGCGGCTGCAAGGAAGTGACCGTGGCGATTTTTTCGGCGCGCTGGATTTGCGGGACGTTGAAATTCGAGACGCCGATCCAGCGGACTTTGCCTTGCTTTTGCAGGGTGGCAATGGTTTGCCAAGCCTCTTCAAGGCCGGGGCCATTATCGGAGGGCGGCCAATGCATTTGATAAAGGTCGATGACTTCCACGTTCAGGCGGCGAAGGCTGTCTTCGCATTCGCGGCCAATGGATTCGGCGGTGTGGTTCTGCGTGACGTGGCCTTGCTCATCCCAACGGAGCGCGCATTTGGTGAAGACGTAAGGCCGCGGACCGCGCCAGTCTTTGAGAGCCTGTGCGACCACTTCTTCCGAATGGCCCACGCCGTAGACCGCGGCGGTGTCGATCCAATTGACGCCGAGTTCGAGCGAGCGAAGAATGGCGGCGATGGAGTCCGCGTCTTCCTGGTGTCCCCAGGAAAAATCCCAGCCGCTTCCGCCGATGGCCCAGGCGCCGAAGCCCACCGGCGTGATGTGCAAATCCGAATTGCCAAGCTTGCGCGTATCCATGTTTCCTCCGGGCGCGTCCTGTTGGAGCGTTGCAGTGCGAACGTGCATCGATTGTACTCGGCAACCTACATTCCATGAGATGAAGAAGGATAGCCGTTGGTTAGAGAAAAGTTGGAAAGCGTGCGAAAGGAAAGAAGAAAGTTAGTTGGCGAGGAAAGCTGCGTCGAGGGAGATGGTTTCGCCGCCGGGATTGGTGATAGTGACGCGTTGTGCGCCCGCGGAAAGCGCGGGAGTTACGACGGTCAGCGTGTTCATGTCCTTGAAGGAGACACTGGCGCTTATCCCGCCGATGGTTACGGCGACGCCGCTCTCGAAACCGCTGCCACGAAGCGTGAGCTGCGTACCGCCAGCAGCAGGCCCAGTGGCGGGAGTGAGCGTTCCAATTCCGAGCGGGACGTTGGCGAGCGTGATGACTGTGACGCCAGCGTTTTGCGCAGTGCCATCGGTCGAGCTGATGGCGAACAAGCGTTGTCCATTTTCGTCGATAGCGAGAAAGCTGCCGTGCAAACCATCGACGTCGGTCATGAATTGCTGCGGCAGCAAGATTCGAAGGCGGAGTGCGCCGGTGTGCGCATCGAGAATGTCGACACCACCTTGCACGCCGGCGTTTCCCGCAGGCCCCGTGAGGAATGGCTGGTAGATGAGGGCGCCGCTGGGGTGCAGAGCGACGCCGGGGACTTGGACGCGGCCAGGAATCTGCGCGAGCTCGGGATTTGCAGGAACGGCGGCGAGCGAAAGATCAGCGGCGCGAATTTCCGTGGTGCCGTTGGCCGAGAGGGCAAACATAGTGCCATCGGCAGCCGTTCCGATATCCGAGGCGGAATCATTGGCGGTGAAGGTTGAAAATTGGCCGGGAGAGGAGGCATTCCAAAGGGCGAGCGGGCCGCCGGGCGCGGCGGCAAACGCGACGAAGACCTGCTCACCGCTGGCAGCGGATTGCACGAGAGGCGCGCCGGTGAGACTGGTGATTTCGGGCTGCGCGGCAGGCTCAATCGTGGGAGGGCTGGCCGTCAAGTTCAATTGGCCGAGGCAAGACGTACAGCCGCCAGAGGAGCCGGACTCGGCGCTCAAGCCGACAAAAACATTTTGCGTGCTGGTAGCGGCCACGCGCGACGGGCCCGAATTCGTGAAGCCGGGGACGCCGCCTACGGCGACGCTCGTGCCGGAACCATTATCGGGATCGAGGAGATAAATATTTTGCGCGCCGAAATCGGCGGCTACGAGCTGCGTATTATCGGGAGTGAGCGCGAGTCCGCGGAATTCGGAAGTGGGAGGCGGACCGCCGGGCGGCTCGATGCCATTGGCGTGAAAAAGATCGGTGGTCAAGTCGAACACGTCGACGTGATCGATGTCGCTGAGATAAAGCCACTGTCGGGACTGGTCGTATAAAACGAACTTATCGAAAGAAGGCTTGGCGTAGAAATTTTCGCTTTGCAGATATTGGAAGGCTTTCGAGGCGGTGACGGAACCGGCCGGAGAAGTAATTGCGACGTCCGCGTTTCCGGCGGCGCCCGGTGGTGTTTGCAGCGTCACGCACTCGAGAGGAAAAGGATACGTGGAGTCCAATCCCAAAGACGATGAGAGAGCTGTGACGTTTTGGACTTGTTGCACGGTGGCATTCACGCCGCCAATTTTGACGGTGACTTGCGTGGGATCGCTGCCAAAACCGTAGCCGCAAATTTGCACGGTGTCGCCGCCGGCCGGGGCGCCGGCGTTGGGCAACATTTGCAGAATTTGCGGGCCGTAACTGAACGCATCGGGCGCGAGCGCGAGCCAGCCGGTGGGGAAATAGGCGGTCACGTTCACGGCGCCGGTTGCTGCGTTGGGAGGCGACGTTGCGGTGAATTGCACGTTGCCGAGGATGCTGACGTTGCTCGCGGGTTGAGAGCCGAACAGGACCTGGGCGGAAGTCTCAAAATTCTCGCCCGCGAGCACGGTGGAAGTGCCTCCGGCGTTGGGACCTTCCGATGGCTGCACGGCGGGCGGCGCGGAAAAGATCGCCGCGATTCCCGTGAGCACCGCGGGGGTTGCGGCATCGATGAAACTCACGCCGCGATTTGCCAGGGCGAAGAGTAGATTGGTGGAATCCGCATCTTCAATTTCCGAACGGCGACCCGCAATCCACAAATCGGGAACCTGTCCGATGCTGTCGAGGCTGTGGCCATCCAGGGCGGTGATGACCGGGGGACCTGCGGCGTTTTCGCTGACGAAGAGGAAATTGCCGTCGCGTGAAAAAACCATGCCGTTGACGGCGGTAGATACGTAAACGGCGAGCTGGTTGAGAGAACCATCGAGCAGAAGAACCTGCGTGGCGCCGTTCGAAACGAAGACGGCGGCGAAGCGAGTGCCGTCAGGATTTGCAGCGACGAGAGGGATCGTGCCGCTGCCCAGGCCGTGAGGACCGGCGAGAACGTCGCCATTGGCGTCGTAAATCGCGAGTTCGCCGCTGGCGTCGCTCGCGGCAACCAATACTTTTGTTTGGTCGCCCGTTCGGGCCATCGCGCCGAGGCCGTTTTGGAAGAGTTGTGGCTCGGTGGACGTGAGATTGGCAAGCGTGTTGGACGAGGGAGTCCAGAGAGCGAGGAGCGATTCACCGGTTTGGGACTGGCGCAGGCGCATCATGAGATTGCCGCTGGAGAGCGCGAGCAATTCTTCGGGACGATCGAAGAGCGTATTGGGAAGAGGTTGCATACCGGAGATTTCGTAGCGGCTCTTGATTTGTAGGGAAGTTGTATCGATGGCCGCCACTTGTTCCGTGACCGTTCCGACCCACACAGTCGAGTCGTCGGGCGAAAGATCGGCGCTGCTCGCACCAGGAACATTGACTTGAGCGACCCGGGCGGCCGTCGTCGAAGACAAAATTTCGACGCGGTTCATGGCGCGGTTGGCAACGAAGACGAGTTGATGCGCGGGATCGTAAACGATGTGGCGGTGGTGGTACTCGCCGACGGGATCATCTAGCGAGGGAGTGGAGTCGGTGCGCGCAAAGGTTGTTCGCGGAAGATTCGCAAGGGCACCAGTCTGAATGGTGAGCCCCAGATTAGCAGGATGAGTGAGAGAGCCACTCGCGCCGGTTGCAATGACGGTGAAGTTTCCGGTATTCGCATTGGAAGCAGCGGAAAAGAGCACGGGCGCGCTCGCGCCGGCGGAAACGCTAAAAGGGCTCGCGGGATTGGAGATTACGCCGGTGGGCAAACCCGAAAGAGTGATCTGAACAGTGCCGGCAAAGCCGTTTACGGAACCGACGGAGATGCTGATTGCGGGGCTTGTGGCGCCTTGCTCGACGGTGATGGAATTCTGGGAAAATCCGAGTGAGAAATCCGGCTGCGGAGGCGGGGGAACCCCCTGGCTGGACGAACCGCCGCCACAGCCGGAACATAGAAGGAACAGAAGACCCAAAAGCGAGCCGGGGGCGCTCTGTCTTAGCCGTGCCATCGAACAACCCCACGTTCCTTGCGCGCCCAGCTAAATCTGCCGCGCCACGGGACAAAGCGGCAAAGGCCAGGAGGCGCTTCCTAGAGAGGATTGCCATGGCAAACTATAAAGCAGCTACGTTAATTGTCAAGTTGAGAAATAATTTGAGAGAGTGAAAAGAAGAGCTATAAAAATCGAAGGGCGGCGCGGACCTTTGGTCCTCGCCGCCTCGAAGAAATGAAAGCAGGTCGCTTATCGTTAAATGGTTTTCGTTGCGGGCGCGCCCACGGGAGCGGACGAGCTCTTGGCGAAAGCGCCGTGACTAGAGTCCTTCTCGGAACTCTTATCGATTTCGATCGAGCCTTTGAAGTAGGCGCCGTCTTCGATCATGATGCGGGCGGTGGTGAGATCGCCGTTGACGGAACCGTCCTTCTTAATCTCGATGCGGTCTTTAGCGCGAAGATTCCCCTTCACCGTGCCGTACACCACCACCTCGCGGGCGATGATATCGGCAGTGACTTTTGCGGTAGTTCCGACCGTCAGCTTCCGCTCATCAAGCTGGATCAGTCCTTCGACCGAGCCGTCGATCAGCAGATCTTCGTTGCCGGAGATCTCGCCTTTCACGTGCAGGCTGGCCCCGAGCCGCGCGGTGGCGCGGTCCGCGGTTGCACCCAGTGGACGCATAGCATCTGTACTCATTGCGGTAGTTCCCTCCCAAGACGCCGGAGCGGACTTCGGCGGCTGATTCGTTGGAAAATTATTTGGTTCCGGAGGCGCGTATTGCGGCGTATCCGGTTTCTTATTGCCCCACATCGGTCCTCCCAAAGGGATAGCACCACCCCTGCGAATTTTTGCCCGGGGTATTGCAAACTTTATTCCTCGGAATAACAGACGGCAAATGCAGTCTTGCTTGGCCGTTCGTGAAAGTAACTAGACCTTCGGCCAGTGTCCGTCTTCGTTGGGAATGCAAAATTCGGTGAATCCCAGGTGACAACGTTTAGGGGGGCGACCAGAGTCTACCCCATGGATTGTTCAGTTGCCAGGCTTTTCGGGAACGGGAAGCGTCGCGAGGAAATCGGATTGAAATCGTTTTGCATAGGAATCGAGGAGTTCCTCGATTCGCTGAGGCGCGGAGGATTTGAGAACGAATCCGACGTGATGATATTTCTTGATGCGGTAGACGATCTCAGGATCATTGTATGCGTTCGTATCCGGGTTTTCCTGGCGGGCGAGAGACACAATCACGCCCGCATAATCGTTACGCCTTTGCGGCAAATGATAAGGCTGGTTCCCAGCACCGACTTCAAGATAGGCCCACTCGCGCCATAAATTGATGCCGGTCGCCGCATCGATGACGTCCGAGATGTAAGCGCCGCCGACGCGGGCAGCCACTTCCAGAAAATAAAACTTGCCATCGGAATGAGCCTTCAAGAATTCGGCGTGGGTGACGCCACGCAAGAAGCCAAGTTCTTTGAGAACGCCAAGATTCAGGTCGAGGAGCGCTCTTGCATCGGCGGAATCGCGCGGGAGCGTGCGGGTGGTGAAAACGCCGCCCTGATGCGAAGTCTCCAACGGTGGGACGCCGTAAGCGTGAGCTTCCGCAAAAACCACTTCGCGTTCCGTGGCCACGCTGTCCACGTGAAAGACGCTGCCAGGGATGAATTGCTCGAGCAAATAATTGGACTGCTTATCGCCGAGCTGATCGAGCCAGGGCCAAAGTTCGGCGGCTTCCTGAATTTTTTTCATGCCGATGCCCGAGGCCTGCGACCGCGGCTTCAGCAGCCAGGGCGCGGGCACGCGAGACATAAATTCGCGCAAACTATCGTAATTCAGGACGTGAACGAACTCGGGAACGGGAATGCCGGATTCTTTCGCGCGAGCGCGCATCGCCAGCTTATCGCGGAAGTAGCGCACGGTGGTGAGGCCCATGCCGGGGATGCGAAGGTGTTCGCGAAGGGCCGAAACATTTTCCATGTCGAATTCGTCGAGAGCGACAACGCGGTCAATGGGTTGGGCACGCGCGGCGAAGCTCACGGCGTTGATCAGGTCGTGCAAAGGCAGCTCTTCGGGCATAAAAAACATTTCATCGATGGACTCGCGCGGCCAATCGGCGCCGCGGAGTTTTTCGATGGTCAGAAGCAGAACGCGGCAGCCGATTGCTTTGCAGGTGCGCAGGAACTCCTGCCCCTTTTCGTAGGAGCTGACACAGAGGATCGTGAGCGGACGGTTCTCGGCCATCGAATGACCCCTGAACGGCGCGCGGAGTTTGCGCGAAAACGGCGCGCCTAACCGCGCGATGAAGCGCGGATTATACTGCGCCCGGCCTAGCGGGCCGGAAACAAAAATTGCAGAAAAGGCCCGACGCGTTGTGCCCAGGCTGCTTCGTTGTGCTCGCCGCCTTCGATGCGCTCGTAGTGCAAGTCGCGGCCGGTTTGCCAGCCTTTTTGCAGGAGCACATCGCGAAATTGTTCCACGTCGTGCACGATGCGCGGACCTTCGCGGGTTCCGATGTCCAGCCAGATGCGCGGACGAGGATGGGCGTCGGCAGCCTGAGCAAACCGATGCATCACGTGCTGGTTCCACCAGACGGAGGGAGATAGAGCGGCGATCTTGCCAAACACCTGCGGAAGTTGGAGACCCAGGTACAAGGAAACGAGTCCGCCGAGCGAAGAACCGCCGATTCCGGTTTCATGGGAGCCGCTTAGAGTTCGGTATTCGCGCTCGATAAAAGGTTTCACTTCTTCGATCAGAAATTTTGCGTAGCGATCGGCGCGGCCGCCGCCCAGTTTGGGAACGTGGGTCGGCGTGTATTCGCGGATGCGCGCTTTGGTGTTGTACATGCCAACGATAATCAGCGGCTCGACCGAACCTGCACCGATCGATTGATCGGCAGTTTGGCCGACGTGCCAATCCATTCCGGGGATGAAAGAGGTGGCGCCATCAAAAAGATTTTGGCCGTCGTGAAGATAGAGGACGGGAAAACGGCGGCCGGACGGATCGTCGTAACCTGGCGGAAGATAGACGATCAGGTCGCGCTGGTTCCTCAAAAAGCGCGAGCGAAAACCTTCATGTTTGCGCAGGTTGGGACCGCTCACGGCGCGATAGCCACCAGCAGATCTTTGGCTTCGACGTGCTGTCCCGGCGCGACGAGCAGCTTGACGACCCGGCCCGAGATCGGCGCGTAGATGTTCGATTGCATTTTCATGGCTTCGAGGGTCAGGAGTTTTGCACCGCGTTCGACGGGATGATTCGCTTGCACAGCGATCCCGCTGATCACGCCGGCCGTGGGCGCCGCCACTTGCCCTGGATCCGCCGGATCGGCCTTGGGGTGCGCCCGTTCAACAACGCGCAACGCGCGATCGCGCACGTTGACTTCGCGCGGCTGCCCGTTTAGCTCGAAAAACAACGTCCGCGTGCCATCGGGATGCGGGTCGCTGGCCGTCAGAAACTTGAGAATCAGCGTCTTGCCCGGCTCGATTTCAACGGTGATCTCTTCGCCGGAAGCCAGGCCGTAATAAAACGCGGGCGTGGGGAGCACGCCGACGTCCGCGTAGGTCTGGCGGAGTTTGTCGAACTTTACGAACACATCCGGGTAAAGAAGATAGCTCAGCAGGGCGTCGCGGCCCGCGCTGTGGCCAATTTTTTTCTCGAGCGCCGCGGATGCCTCGGCGAAGTCCACCGCTTCGAGACTCGCGCCCGGCCTTCCTTTCAGCGGTGCGGCTCCGCGCAAAATGACCTTCTGCAACTTGCGCGGCCATCCACCCGGCGGAACGCCCAGCACGCCTGAAAACATTTCGACGACGGAATTAGGCAGAGAAAGACCGTGTTTTTCCCCGAGCTTCAGCAAATCGGCCGGCTGAAGTTCGTTGGCCATCAGAAAGAGCGTCATGTCGCCGACGACTTTGCTGGAGGGCGTCACCTTCACGATGTCGCCAAAAAGCTGGTTCACTTCGGCGTACATTTTTTCCACTTCGCGCCAGCGGTGGCCCAAGCCCATGGCGGCGGCTTGCTCGCGCAAATTCGTATACTGCCCGCCGGGAATTTCGTGCTGATAAAGCCGCGCCGAACCCGCTTTCGGCCCTGAATCGAAGGGCAAATAATAGGTACGCACCGTTTCCCAATAATCGGAGCATTCGTTCAGCGCTTCGATGTCCAGATGGGTGTCGCGGGGCGTATGGCGCAGCGCTTCGACGATGGAATTGAGATTGGGCTGGCTGGTGCCGCCGCTCATCGCGGCGATCGCCGCGTCGGCAACGTCGGCGCCCGCGTCCGCGGCTTTGAGCACGGAAGCGGAATTGATGCCGCTGGTGTCGTGCGTGTGGAAGTGCACGGGAATGGCGATTTCTTCGCGAAGCGTCTTCACGAGTTCGTAGGCGGCATAGGGCTTGCAAAGGCCGGCCATGTCCTTGATGCCCAGAAAATGCGCGCCGAGCTTTTCGAGCTGCTTGGCCATCGAAACGTAATAGTTCAGCGAATATTTCGGCCGGGATTTATCGAAGATGTCTCCCGTATAGCAGATTGCCGGCTCGCAGACGGCGCCGGTCTCGAGCACGGCGTCGATGGAAACGCGCATATTTTCGATGGAATTCAGGGAGTCGAAAACGCGGAAAATGTCGATTCCCTGGGCGTGCGCTTCGCGGACGAACTCGACAATTACGTTGTCTGGATAAGAGGTGTAGCCGACGGCGTTAGCTCCGCGGAGCAGCATCTGAAAACAGATGTTGGGGACGCGTTCGCGGAGTTCGCGAAGCCGCTGCCAGGGATCTTCGTGAAGAAAACGCATGGCCGTGTCGAACGTCGCGCCGCCCCACATTTCGAGGCTGAATAGATTCGGAAGACGCCGGGCGACGGCGCCCGCGGTGGCCAGCAAATCGTACGTGCGGACGCGCGTGGCCATCAGCGACTGGTGCGCATCGCGAAACGTCGTATCCGTGATCAGCAGCCGTTTTTCTTTTCTGGCCCAGGCCGCAAATTTCTTCGGCCCCAGCTTCTGCAACATTTGGCGCGTTCCCGCTGGCGGCTCAATGCCGGGAACGGAAGGCAGCACCGCCTTTTCCCACACTTGTGAAACCGGTTTGCCTTTCACTTCGGGATTTCCGTTCAAAATCACGTCGCCGAGATAGGAAAGCAGCTTGGTGGCGCGGTCGCCGCGGCTATGGAAGCGAAACAGCTCGGGGTATTCGTCGAGAAAGGAAGTCGTTACGTCGCCGGCGCGGAAGCGCGGATGGTTGACGACATTTTCGAGAAAAGGAATGTTGGTTTTCACGCCGCGAATGCGAAACTCGCGCAGCGCGCGGTCCATGCGCTGACAAGCTTCGGGAAGTTGCGTTCCCCAAGCCGTCACTTTGACGAGCAGCGAATCGTAATATGCGGCGAGGACTGCGCCCGCGTAAGCCGTGCCGCCATCCAGGCGAATCCCGAAGCCTGCCGGCGACCGATAGGTCGTCAATTTTCCGTAGTCGGGCGCGAAATTCTTTTCCGGGTCTTCGGTAGTAACCCGGCACTGCAGCGCCGCGCCGTAAAGCGGAACGTTTTGCTGCTGCGGGAGCGCCAGCGGCTCCTCGTGCAGCTTGTGGCCCTGGGCCACGAGAATCTGCGAGCGCACCAAATCGATGCCGGTCACCATCTCGGTGACAGTGTGTTCGACCTGGATGCGCGGATTCACTTCGATGAAATACCAATTCTTCGCGTCGACGTCGTAGAGAAATTCGACGGTGCCAGCGTTGCGATATTTCGCTTGGCGCGCGAGGCGCACCGCGGCTTCGCACAATTCCGCGCGCACGGAGGCCGGCAAATTGGCAGCCGGGGCGACTTCGACCACTTTTTGATGGCGACGCTGCACGGAACAGTCGCGCTCATAGAGATGCAGCAAATTGCCGTGATTGTCGCCAAGAATCTGGACCTCAAGATGCCGCGCACGGGGCAAGTATTTTTCCAAGAAAACGCTGGCATCGCCAAAGGCGGACTTCGCCTCTCCCTGCGCTTCCTCGATGCGCGACTCGAGTTCCGCTGCTTCGCGAACCACGCGCATGCCGCGGCCGCCGCCGCCCATCGAGGCCTTCACGATAACCGGATAGCCGATCTCCGAAGCGAATTTGCGCGCTTCGTTCACGGACTTCACCGCCTCTTCCGTCCCCGGAAGCACCGGAACGCCCGCCGAAATCGCCAGCCGCCTTGCCGCGGTCTTATCGCCCAGAAGTTCCAGCAAATCCGGAGTAGGCCCGATAAACGCAATTCCCGCTTTTTCGCATGCGCGCGCGAACGCGGGATTCTCGGAGAGGAACCCGTAGCCCGGATGAATGGCGTCGGCGCCTTTTTCTTTGGCCAGCGAAACGATGCCCGCAATATCGAGATAGGCTTCGACCGGACCTTTGCCCGCGCCGACCTGATAGGCTTCATCCGCTTTGAATCGGTGCAGAGCCAAGCGGTCTTCCTGCGAATAGATTCCGACGGTGCGCAGACCGAGTTCGGTCGCCGCGCGGAAAATCCGGATGGCGATTTCGCTGCGGTTGGCAGCCAGCAATTTGCGAATGGGCTTGTTTTTCTTCATCAAGGCGCCGGCAAGAAGCTTACGCGAAACTTTACATTGTTTCACGCGGCTGCGCGACGCCTGGAGCACTTTTTTCGATTCGCCGGACAAAGTTCGCGAATAGATGGGATTGAAAAGGAACTGCGCTACGGCTTCAGAAGCTGCTGGGCATAGCGGATGGGAACTCCGAAGTTCGAACCGCCAAATCCCCGCACCACTGCGAACGTTACGCCGATCACTTCCCCATCGCGGTTAATCAGCGGGCCGCCGGAACCGCCGGACGTGGTCTGTGCATCGTAAACAATTTTATCCGGCAAAACATCGCCAACATGTCCCTGTGTCACCAGCGGCCGGATGAGCTGGCGCTTCTCGAGTTCTTGCACAATTTTCTTCGGGTCGCCGCCGCTTTCCTTGACGATCTCTTTTACTGTGTCTTCGCCGGCGCGCGCCAGTATGGCGCTCAGTCCGGTCGCGTACCCCAGCGAAATCAGAAGTTCGCCGCTAACCGCAGCTTGTTTGCTGCCATCCAATTTGAGGATCGGACGATTTAGAGCGGACAGGTCGCCCTTCAGGAGCGCCAAATCGGCCTGATCGGAAATCTGCGAAATGTTCAGCGGAACCCCCGTTGTCGCCCCCGGAAAATACGCGGCCATCTCCGCGATCGTCGGCTGCAATCCCTGCTGTGCTGCCGCGCTGAGATCGTCATTCTCCCACCACGGCTGAGCGACGTGGTGGTTCGTGAGGATCAAATCCTTGCCGACGATGAATCCCGTCCCGAAGAAATCTTCGAGAACCTGCGGCGAGCTGCCCTCCAGGGTATAGCTCACGTTGCCGTCGCTATCCTTGACTGGCTGGCCATCCGGATTGATCCCCACATACCGCAACGGCCTGTGCGAAGCCTTATCGAGAAAGGCGACCGAGACGTGCAGAAGGCAAACGCTGGGAGCGCTGGCGCGGATGACTCCTTCCGCGGCGTTTGATTCAATTTCCACCCGCTTCAAGCGGGCCGTGGTATCCGCTAACTCCTTGCGCAGCCCGGAAACCTCGCTGGCATCGGCCGCTGTGAGTTTCTGGCGAAGGTCGTCCGTCTGCTTCTGAAGCAGTTGCTGCTCCGCGTTGAGATCCGATTGCTGGAGCTGCGTGCGCGCTTTGTTGGCTTCATCAACGAGCGCCTGCTCGGTATGCACGCCATGCTCGAGCTGCGCGATGACCGAATAGGCCCGCCGTGTTTCCTTGTCCGCGCGCCGCGTATACAGCAGAAAAATAAGGGAGAGGAGGGCCGCCACGCCAAGCAGCGCGGCGACGCCGATTTTCAACGCGCGATCGATAGAAAAGGCGTCGCGCGTCATTTTCTCCGTTACGGCGATGGCTTGAAACGCCGTGTGGGCGATTTCCTGCCCTTCTTCCGCGAGGCGCGATTTTGCTTGCAGCTCTTCGAGCGCGTGTTTCTCTCGCAACTGGACGCGGACGCGTGCAAGCAGCTCGGCCGGCTCCCAGGGCGGCGTCAATACGTCGTTCGCACCCATGTCCAGTGCCCGAGCGCGCTCCGCTGCGCCCCCATCAGCGAAAAGAATCACGCGCGTGTTCGAAGTGGAGCCGAGGCCTTTGATTTCCGTCAGGGAGTTGCAGCAGAACACATCGGCAAGATCGGCGGAGAGCAGGAACACATCCACGGCGCCAGTCTGGACGAGCCCGAATCCTTCTTCCTGGGAAGCGGCTGAAGAGACTTCGTAGCCCGCGGAACGGAGCACATCCTGTACCTGCTGCCGGCGTGCGTCGTCGGGCTCGACGATCAGTATGTTTTCGCGCTTGGGAGACAATTCAGATGGTTTCCTTCGCGGCGGCTATTGTAGCAGGTATCGCCTCGAACCTTTGACGCGCAGCGCCGCCGGCCGGTCACAAGAAAATCATAGCCTAGATGTAATCTCAGCTAAACGACTGGATTTGAGCATCTGGAAGAAGCCGCGCAAAGGCGGGACAGGAATCCCTTGGAAAGCGGCTAGCTGGGACTTGGAGCGGCTCGCAGCTGGTGCTTAATACTTTCTCAGTACGCCGATCACGCGCCCCTGAATCTTGAGGTCATTCGCGGCCACCATAATCGGCGCCATCTCCGAATTCGCCGGTTGCAGGCGGATTTTGCCAGCCCCCTCCCGGTAAAACCGCTTGAGCGTCGCTTCCTCGCCGCCAATCAGCGCCACGACAATGTCACCCGCGTTCGCCACCTGCGTTTGCTCGCAGACCACGTAATCGCCGTCCATGATGTGATCTTCAATCATCGAGCTGCCTTTCACCTGCAGCACAAACGAATTGCCGCCGCGCGCAAAATCTCCCAGAGAGAGCGTCTCGCGATCTTCCACGGCTTCGAGCGGCCTGCCGGCCGCGATGCGTCCAACCAACGGCAGCTCCTGCACTCTTCGATCGCTGATCTGCTCCTTCACCGGCTTGGGCAATTGCAAAATTTCGATCGAGCGGCTCTGATTATATCCGCGCCGGATGAATCCCTTCTTCTCGAGCGTGGTGATGTGTTTGTGCACGGTGGCCAGCGAGGTCAGCTTCAGCCCCTTGCCAATCTCTTCGAAGCTCGGTGCATACCCGTGTTTCGTCTCGAAGGAAACCAGGTAATCGAGCACTTCCTTCTGCCGTTTTGTCAGGGCCATTGTCTGCCTCCGCGCGCACTGATCAAGCGTCCCCACTTTAGGCGAAAAGAAAGCGAACGTCAAGCGCATTTTGCTTTCGCGTTACGTTCACTTCTCTGTGGCGGCACTTCTGGAAATGATATACACACACGGTATGGGCAATTCTCCCAGGCCTTCTGGCTCCGTGATCGCTGCCGGGGTGGTCGCGATTCTCGGGAGCGTCCTGGTGCTGATCGCCTCGGCGCTCGGCCTTTTCGCGCTGCTCTTGGTAAGAATGCCCGCGAGCGTGGCGGCGCAGCCGCCCTTCGTCCGCATCGCAAGCCTCGGCTTGGCGGTTTTGGGGATTGCTTGCGGCATTTTCGGAATCATCACGGGGGTCGGGCTTTTTGTTCTGCGCAATTGGTCGCGCACTTCCGCTTTGGTTTGGGCGGGCGTCTGTTTTTTCTTCGGCCTCATCGGCATACCCATCGCTCTCTTCATGTCTCTCCCCACGTCCCCCAATTCCGCGGGCTTGCCCGAGAATTTTGCTTTGATCTTCCGGCTCATTCTCGTCGCCATCTACGGCGCGCCGCTCGTCGTCGGAATTTGGTGGCTACTGCTCTTCAGCCGCCCAGCCATCAAAGAGCAATTCGCTCTCAGCTCCGCACCGGGCAATCTTTCGCGGCCTCCGAGACCCAAGGTCCCTGTCGCCATCACGGTGCTTGCCTGGTTTTTCATCACCTCCGCCGCGAACATCCTCATTCTTCCGGTCTTGCCCTTTCGGATGCCGATGCTGCTCTTCGGTCATTTGTTCTATCCGCCCGCCGGCACGATTATTTTCGTCCTCAGTTGCCTTCTTATGACGGTTCTGGGCATCGGTCTCTTGAAGCTCAAGCGGTGGAGCTATCCGCTCACCATCGCACTTCAGCTTCTTTGGCTCGCCAGTGGAATCATCAGTTTGCTCAGCCCCAACTTCGACGAGTTGATGAATTCAATGGCCGCCGAGATAACCGGCGCGATGCGCATGCCTGACGGCATCTCCGTTCCCATGAACTTCCTCCGCCACATGCGGCCCATCACGTATATCAGCTTGCTGGTTCCCGTCGCGATCGTGGTCCTGCTCTTTTACTTTCGCGAGCGCTTTTTCGAAGCCGCCGCCGCAAAAACGTGAGGCTTCTCAGCGGACCGAAACCAGCAGCCCCGTTCGAGAGTCTTTCCCGAAACGACACATTTCCCGCCAGGGTTCTCTCTTTCCGCTCTCCGCGGGGTGGTGTGGTATTCTTCTCCGGTAGGCTCCGGGCGGCTGGATGCTGATTCCAACCTGGTTTTCGCACTGCCCATCTCACAAATCGAGCCACACTCCCTTGGGGGATTCGTTTGGGAGTTCAGAAATAGCGGAGCCTTGGGAACTATGTCCACTTTGATTGAAACACCGCCGGTGAAACACAAGCGCGAGGTCATCGATCGCGCGGTGATCCGCTTTGCCGGCGACTCCGGCGACGGCATGCAGATTACCGGCAGCCAGTTCACCAACACCGTCGCCCTCTATGGCAACGACATCGCCACTTTCCCGGACTTCCCCGCGGAGATTCGCGCGCCCGCCGGAACGCTCCCCGGCGTCAGCGGTTACCAGCTCCATTTTTCTTCGAGCGACGTATACACGCCGGGCGATGCGGTCGATGTGCTGATTGCCATGAATCCTGCCGCGCTCAAAATGAACGTCGCCGACCTCAAAGCCAATGGAATCCTCATCGTAAATTCCGACGCGTTCGCGGAAAACGACTTGCGCAAAGCGAAGATGGATTCCAACCCGCTCGAGAATCATTCGCTCGATAAATACCGACTCTTCTCCGTCGAGCTCGAACGGCTGACAAAAACGGCTCTGGACGATCTGGGCCTGGACGCCAAATCCATCAGCCGCTGCAAAAACTTTTTCGCTTTAGGCATGTGCTACTGGCTGTACAACCGCTCGATGGATCCCACCGTCCGCTGGATCGAGGGCAAATTCAAAAATAAGCCGCTGCTCGTCGAGGCCAACAAGCTGGCGATGAAGGCCGGCTATTCCTATTGCGAAGCGACGGAAGCGTTTCAGATCAGCTATGAGATTCCTCCGGCGCAGCTCGCGCCCGGCTTTTACCGAAATCTCAGCGGAAACCAGGCGCTCGCGCTGGGTTTCGTCACCGCTTCGCAAAAATCGGGGCTCCGCCTGTTCCAGGGCAGCTATCCCATTACGCCGGCTTCGGACATTCTTCACGAGCTTTCGCAATACAAAGACTTCGGCGTGATGACCTTCCAGGCTGAAGACGAAATCGCCGCCATCACCAGCGCGATTGGCGCGGCCTACGCAGGCGCGCTCGCGATCACCACGACCTCCGGCCCAGGCATGGCGCTCAAGACAGAAGCGATGGGCCTGGCCGTAGCGGTGGAAATTCCGCTGGTCATCTGCGACATCCAGCGCGGCGGACCTTCGACGGGCTTGCCGACCAAAACGGAGCAGGCCGATCTTTTGCAAGCGCTCTTCGGTCGTAATTCCGAAGCGCCGATTCCCATCATCGCCGCCGCAACACCCAGCGATTGTTTTTGGGCCGCGCTAGAAGCCAGCCGCATCGCTATCAAATACATGGTTCCGGTGATTGTTCTCTCCGACGGCTATCTCGCAAATGGCGCGGAACCCTGGCGAATTCCCAACGTCGACGAAATTCCGGCTTTCCCCGTGAAATTCGCGACCGAAGCCAACAGTCCAAACGGCTATTTCCCTTACAAGCGCGATCCGGAAACGCTCGCGCGCCCCTGGGCTGTTCCTGGAACTCCGGGCCTCGAACACCGCATTGGCGGCCTCGAAAAGCAGGACGTTACCGGCAACATTAACTATGAGCCGCTGAATCACGAGAACATGGTGCGTATCCGCGCGGCAAAAGTTGCCGCCGTCGTTCAGGAAATCCCCGACGTCGAGCCTGCCGGCGACCCCGAAGGCGATCTTCTGATTGTCGCCTGGGGCTCGACGCACGGCGCCATCACCGCGGCGTTGAAAGCGCAGCGTGCGCGCGGCCGCAAAATCGGCCACGTTCATCTTCGCTATCTCAACCCACTCCCGGCAAATCTCGGCGAAGTACTCCAGCGATACAAAGCGGTTCTTGTGCCGGAGCTGAACATGGGCCAGCTTCTCTGGGTTTTGCGCGCCAAGTATTTGGTCGACGCCATAGGCTTGAACAAAATTCAGGGGCGCCCCTTCAAGCAGGCCGAAGTCGAGCAAAAGATCGAAGAGGTGCTCGGTGTCTAATCTGCAAAAGCCGGCTTTGAACAGCCGCCGTTCCGAAGGCGCGCGGCGTCGGCGGAATCTGTTTTTCTTTTTCCGCAAGCTGTCAGCTGCAAGCTGTCAGCTCACCGTTTCTCCCGTTTTTCTCCTTCAACTTTTAACTTTGAACTTTGAACACTCTTGGGGAGCCTCCGCATGAGCACCGCTACTTTGCCGCCGATCACGCCTCTCACCAAGAAAGATTTCCAGACCGACCAGGAAGTTCGCTGGTGCCCCGGTTGCGGCGATTACGCGATTCTTTCCGCCGTACAGTCCGTTTTTCCGGAACTCGGAATTAAACGCGAAAATTTCGTCGTGGTCTCCGGAATCGGTTGCTCCAGCCGCTTCCCGTATTACATGAACACGTTCGGCTTTCACACCATTCACGGCCGCGCGCCCGCGGTCGCCACGGGAATCAAGGCGATTCGCCCCGACCTCGAAGTTTGGGTCGCCACCGGCGATGGCGATGCCCTTTCCATCGGCGGCAATCACCTCATTCACATGCTCCGGCGCAACGTCGGCCTGAAAGTCCTGCTCTTCAACAACCGCATCTACGGCTTGACCAAAGGCCAGTATTCGCCGACTTCGGAGCTCGGCAAAAAAGCCAAGTCGACGCCCTATGGCTCGCTCGACAGGCCTTTCAATCCTATCTCGCTGGCCATCGGCGCCGAAGCCACCTTTGTCGCGCGCTCCGTCGACGTCTTCCAGCAGCACCTCAAGGAAACGCTAAAGCATGCCGCCGCGCACAAAGGCTCCGCGTTCGTCGAAATTCTGCAGAACTGCAACATCTTCAACGATGGCGCGTGGTTCAACCTCACCGAGCGCGATGCCCGCAGCGAGCACCTCCTCCACCTGGAGCACGGCAAGCCCCTGGTCTTCGGCAAGAACCGGGACAAGGGCATTCGCCGCTTGCCTGACGGCGACATTGAAGTCGTCCAACTGGGCAATGGCATCTCTGAGTCGGACCTCATCGTCCACGACGCGCATCATCCGCGTCCGTCCTATGCTTTTTTGCTTTCCCACATGGAGCATCGCCCCGGCTTCCCTACGCCCATCGGCGTGCTTCGCGCCTGGGACGATCTGCCGCGCTACGAAGATCTCATGAACCAGCAAATTAAAGACGTCATCGCAAAGCGCGGCTCCGGCGATCTCGCCAAGCTTCTGCGCGCCGGCGACACCTGGGAAGTGAAATAGCTCCAGAATGCTTAAGTGAAGGCTCCCCGGCCAAGAATGTAGCGGGCACTATTGCTTCTCTGGCTGTTTTTTCCGAAAATACGCGCACATGAAGCTGACAGGACATATATCGCACTTCGGTTTCGTCCTTTTGCAAATTTCTTGCCCATGACGTTTTAACAAGAGGTACGCTCTTTGCCTCGCGTCAAACTTCTCAGGCAGCTCCGCCGCCATCGCCTCTCGTACTTCGCGGTAACTTCTTCCGTAGTTCTTGTCCTCCTCACCGAATAAGATGCGCTGCGGCACGCCAACGCAAGCCGAAGGCACTGCCGCTACCGGCGCCAGCCCTGCAAACAGGAGAATCTTGTCTGCGCCAGGCTCGCCAATGACGGGAAATTCCTTTAGCGCTTTTCTTGCGAGACGAATTCCTTTGCCCGCGCCTTTTTCGCCTTCGTGTAGCATCCTCCCAAGCGACCACTTCAAATCGCCGCCGAATTCTTCATTCACAAGCTTCGCGATGGTCTTCAAACGCTCGGCGCGCGACTCTGGCACAATTCCGCCGTGCCGCATCAACTTCGCCAGCTTCGCCTTTGGCGCCGCCAGAATCTCTTCCGGCTTCGTTCCTACCTCGCGTTTTAGCGCTTCGTACCCCTTCGTGCAGGATGCATCCGTCGCGGGATACCCGCAGTTCACGAACACGATCGTCAGGTATGGATCGCTCGGCCAGGCTGCTTCTTGCTTGCCATAGTGTTTCCCCAAGCTGTCCAGGATATCGGCGAGCCGCCATCCGGCTTTCGTCATCTCTGCCTCCGCTTAGCAGATCTTCTTCACTCAGAGAAAAGCGTATGATTGAGGCTCAGGATTCCAGCCAAATCCTATCTTAGGAGAAATATCCATGAGCCCCAAAAACAACAAGCAAACTGCTTCCTACAGTCAGCTCGAAGACGGCGCCAAAGAGGCGCGGCCGATCCAGCATCAGCATGCCCCGGAAATCCAGCCTTACGGCAAAATCGCCAAGCTACCCATCGCGCTCGACGAGAAAGTCTGCGCGGCCAGCGCCGAAAACCTCAACCAGCTTCTCGCCGACACCATGACGCTTCGCGACATGTACAAGAAGCACCATTGGCAGGTCGCCGGCCACACGTTTTACCAACTGCATCTTCTCTTCGACAAGCATCACGGCGAGCAGGACGAACTCGTCGACGACATCGCCGAGCGCATTCAGATTCTGGGCGGCGTCAGCCTGGCGATGGCGGCGGATGTCGCCGAGACCACTCTAATCCCGCGGCCGCCGCGTGGCCGTGAGGAGGCGCCAGTGCAGCTCTCCCGTCTTCTCGAAGCGCACGAAATCATTTTGAAGGAAGCTCGCACCATGGCAAGAGAAGCCAGCGATGCCGGCGACAACGGCACAAACGATTTGCTGGTTTCGGACGTGATCCGCACGAACGAACTTCAAGTGTGGTTCCTGGCCGAACACTTAGTGAAGGTCCCGTTAGTTCAAGCTGACAAAGCCAAAGCGGCGGGCACGGACTGAGCATTTTCCGAGACCTTAGAGCACCAAGCAAAAGGGCGGGCGCCGGATTTTCTTCGGCTGACCCGCCCTCTGCATTACGGCTTTGCTCTCGCCCGAAATTCGCGCTTGTACTATTGCGAGGCGGTCTTACGCCTTCGCGGCTTTTAGATCGTCCTTGGCTTGCTTTTCCGCGTTTTTCGCTTCCGACTTCGCGTCGGCGTCCGGTTTCATCGCGTGGATCGCCTTGCTCAGGGTCATGGCCTTATCGCCGGCCGAGCCTTTGCATCCGGACATATCGGCGCTCGTTTGCACGCCCGTCAGATTGGATTTCAGGCAGTTGAAGTCCATTCCGAGATTCTTGCTCGCGTGCAGCGCGGCTACGCACTCGTCGAGCGCCTTGAAATTTTCGCATGCGCTCTTGGCGTCTGTATTTGCCGCCAACACGCCTTGAGATTGCAGGCTGGCTGTCAGTTTCTGGTCTTGCGTTTCCTTGGCATCCAGTTGATCGCTGGCGGACTTCGGTTCTTTCTTCACCCAATGAATGGGGTTCAGGGAATGCGAACTGAGCGGGTTGCTCGAGGCTGCCGATCCCGCGCCGGCCCCTTGCGGCCCCTGGGCGGCTGCTCGGTTCGCCCCATACGAAACGCTTAACATCGCCACTGCCAAAACCAAAACTAATTTCTTCATGTGACCTCCACGCGTTTTTTCAGGCCCAAACCTGCGGGAACCTGGACGGGTCCCATCTATCAGTAGGCCACGCGATTCTCTCCGCCGCGAGAGGAGCAAGGGAGGGTACTCCCCGAATTCGATACGCTGTCCGTTAGGACAGGTCCAGTCATAATTCCGCAACAAGAAGCTGCGCGAATCGCCGAAGCTCGCGGAGCAGCAGAGCTTGTTGCAAATTGGGTAAGAATTGGAGTTTCTAAGGGAGGGTTTCGGAACGCTGCATCTTCCGGCAGCGCAAAACCTGCTGCGCTCACGATCGCATGCGCAAATAAACCCCATAAAGGCACATGCCAAAACCGCCCAAAAACACCACCGGAGCCAGGTAAGCCGTCACGAGCGGATTCAAGTGCAGAGACAGTCGCAATCCGCTATAACCGCCCAAAAAATAATAAATCACGGCGCCCAGCAGCATGTACATCAACCCGCGGCGGATTTCGCGCCGGCCATTCTTACCGGCGCGCCGGGTCAGACGAACTTCCGGCACCTCTTCGCGGCAATGAGGACACCGATTCAACCGCGTGGGCACCGGCTTTCCGCAATAAACACACGGACGCAACGTCGCTGCCGGCCCTTGCGAGGCGCTCATACATGCTCCAGTCCTCCGTCACAACAAGCGTAAAATCGCGGCCCCTCCCCGTCAAGCGGTTGTGTAACGAAAAACAAGACTTTGCATCAGCCAAAGTAAGCAAGTCGACGCTGGCCTTTGAAACCATTTCGCCCGCCCTACATCTAACTGAGAAGACCGGGCCGCTCACGTAAAGTTTAGATATGGTTGACCCCTCAAAACTCGCTTCCTACGCCGTTCTCGGCGACGTCGATCCCGTCCCGCAGAGCCTTCTGACGGCCTTTCCCGAGCAAGCCAAGACCCTCGGCCTGCTCTATGACGTAAGCCGCGAGTTGACATCCATTTTGGACCGCGAAGAATTGCTCCGCCGCGTCGCCCAACGCGTCAAGCGCATCGTCAACTATCACGTCTTTAGCGTCATGCTCTGGAACGAATCGACGCAGCTTCTCGAGAGCGTTTTCGGCATGCGCTATGAGAATTCCGTGCCCACCTACCTCAGTCTTCCGCTCCGCAAAGGCCTCACCGGCACCGCTGCCGCCGAGCGCCGCCCCGTGCGCGTCGACGACGTGCTCACCGATTCGCGCTACATCCGCTGCGAGACCGGTCTCGATGCCCGCTCCGAACTGGTCGTTCCTCTTCTCTTGCAGGACCGCCTCATCGGCGTCCTGGACCTCGAGAGCACCGAGCCTCACGCCTTTACCGCGGAAAACGAACGCATGCTGGCTACGCTCGCCTCCTACATCGCTGTGGCCCTGGAAAATGCTCGGCTCTACGAAGAAGCTCGCGAGAATGAGTTCCGCTTGCAGGAGGATCTCGCCACCGCGCGCGAAATCCAGCGCCAGCTCCTTCCCCGTGGAGCAAAAAACATCCCCGGTCTTGATCTCGCCGCCGCCTATTTTCCCGCGCGAGAGCTGGGCGGCGACTTCTACGATTTTCTTCCCTATGGCCAGGGCAAACTAGCGCTGGCTCTGGGCGACGTTTCCGGCAAAGGGACAGCCGCAGCCCTGTACGGCTCCTTGGCCATCGGGACCCTGCGCGAGCTCGTTGTGAACACCACCTGCAATCCCGCGAGCATGCTGCAGATGCTCAATCTTCGGATGCACGGCGCTCGTCTCGAAGCCCGCTTTATCGCCATGCTCTTCGCCGTCTATGATGCGGCCGCGCGCCGCCTCACTCTCGCCAATGCCGGGGGCCCTTATCCCTTGCTGGTTCGAGCGGGCCGCGCTCAGGAGATTCGCGTCGAGGGGGTTCCGCTGGGCCTCTTCCCCACAAACGACTACAACGAAACAACCATCGACCTCGAACCGGGCGATATCGTTCTATTCGCCTCCGACGGCATTCTCGAATCGGAAAATAGTAAGGAGGAGGAGTTCGGCTCCGCGCGTTTGCATGCGCTCTTGGCAGACGCCCCACGCGGAATTTCCGCGAATGAGCTCTCGGAGAAAATAATCGCCGCCACCGATGATCACAGCGGCCCAGGCACAAACCCGCACGATGATCGCACCTTGCTCGTTCTCCGCGTCACCGGAGAATCTTCAGCCGATTACTCGAGACTTCCCGTCATTTATTGAAGTATGGAAGGCCAAGACTCTCGAAGGCCAGGATTTTGCCGCACAGCCTGGAGGTTCCCTAACGGCCGGACGCGCCGGAAATGCC
Source organism: uncultured Acidobacteriota bacterium (assembly GCA_963715795.1). GTDB lineage: Bacteria > Acidobacteriota > Terriglobia > Acidiferrales > UBA7541 > Acidiferrum. The sequence continues at coordinate 2,335,546 of OY970275.1, forward strand.
TGCTTGCAGCAGCTCCGGCTTCTTCAGCAACGGCAGCCACCTTTCCCGAATGGCGGCAAACTCCGGCAAATGTTTTTTGGAAACGGGATCGGAAGGCGGCAGCCCGAGTTTCTCGAAGTTCTTGAACTGGCCTTTGTGCATGATTCGAAAATCAAGGTGCGGCCCCGTCGAGAGGCCCGTGCTGCCGACGAGGCCGATCGTCTTTCCTGTCTCGACGTGCTCCCCCGCGTGAACGAACATGCGCGACAGGTGCAAATACATCGTCTCATAGCCTTCGGAGTGCACGATTTGCACCATGTTTCCATCGCCGCCTTTTCGCCCCGCGAAAATCACCCGTCCGCTTCCGATGGTCTGCACCGGCGTGCCGACCGGCGCGCCGTAATCCGTTCCGAGATGCGGTCGCACGATTTTCAGAATTGGATGGTAGCGCGCCATGCTGAAATGCGAAGTGACCGGGGCGGCGAACTTGAGCGGCGAACGCAGAAACATTTTTTGCAAGGATTTGCCGTCGGGCGTGTAATAGGCGGGGTGCCCGAATTCGTCGCGGAACAGCAGCGCTTGATATTTTTTGCCGCCATTGTCGTATTCGGCGGCGAAGATTTTTCCGTACCCCGCCGTTTTGCCTTCGGCGTATAGCTTTTTCTCGAGCAACACCCGGAAGGTATCGCCTTTGCGTGGATCGGTGTAGAAATCCAGGTCGTAGCCGAAGATTTGCGCCAGGCGCATGGCTATTTCCGGCGATTCGCCCGCCTGCGCCACGGCATTGAAGAGCGAATCGTTGAGCTGTCCGGAAACCGCCGTGACCACTGTTTTCGATGGTATTTGCTTTACTTCGGCGGTGAATCCGCTCTCCGCCGGCACGATTTTCAGCATGCGGTCTGGATCGATTTTATAATCGATCTCCCGCAGTTCGCCTTCGACCGAACGCCCCACGCTGATGGTATTCCCCGCGCGTACCTGCCGCAGGTTAAACGCCTGTTGCGCCGCTTCGGAAGCGTTCGCCGCCTGTTGATGGCTCAGTCCAAACTTTTCCAGCGCCGAGGTGAAATTATCCCGCGCGAGAACTCGTTTTTCCGTGGGCACAATCACATGCTCGTGAATCCACGCGGCTTCCTGCTGGCCCAATTTCACTTGCCGCTGAAATTCGTCCGATGCCGAAAGCCGCAAGCGAAATACGTATCCGAGCACTCCAACGCCAAAGCAAAGCACCGTTACCAGCACAATCGCAAAACAACGGTTCACTCTTTCCCCCTATTCGATAGACGTATCGGCTTAACATGCGTCGCGCGCCGCCGTCCCATTTTTCTTTTCGTAAGCTTTGCGCGTCAGAGTACCACGAACACTTTTGTATCAAATCTCGTTTGCAGTCAAACGTGAATCTCATTCCCTGCGCCCAATCGCGTAACCTTTTCGTGAATTCCATCTCATTCTCAAGTAGGATGCAGCCATGAGCTCACACGTCTATTCGCGCCGATCTTTTCTGGCCTTCACCGCGATGCTGCCCTGGGCTCTCCGTTCACAGGGCGCACCTCGCATTCCCGTTGGCCTCGAACTCTATTCCGTCCGCAGCGCTCTCAAGAACGACCCATCCGGCACCGTCCGCGCCGTGGCCGCTATGGGCTATCAATGCGTTGAATTTTACGCTCCCTACTTCGAATGGACCGAGAACCAGGCCAGGGACATGCGGAAACTGCTGGATGACCTCGGCATTCGTTGCTATTCCACACACAATGACAGTTCCTATCTCGGTCCCGACAAGATCTCTCGGGCCCGCGATCTCAATCTGATTTTGGGATGCAAATATGTGGTCATGGCCAGCTCTCACGAGAAACCTGGCCCTGACGGTTGGAAGACCGTTGCGGGTATGCTGAACTTCGCCGCCGACCATCTCGAACCATCCGGCTTAAAAGCGGGCTATCACAACCATCAGGTGGAGTTCACGCCCGAAAACGGCGTTCGTCCCATGGAAATCCTGGCGAAGAATACGAAATCCTCCGTCATGCTGCAGCTCGATGTGGGCACGTGCATCGAGGCCGGTTCCGATCCGGTAGCCTGGATTCGCTCAAATCCCGGACGCATTCGCTCCCTTCATCTCAAGGATTGGTCTCCCGATCCGGGGAAGGGTTACACCGTTTTGTTTGGAGAAGGCGTCGCCAATTGGAAAGGCATCTTTGCAGCGGCGGAGAGTGTCGGCGGCGTCGAGTATTACCTCATCGAACAGGAAGGCAGCCGCTTCTCGGAACTGGAAACCGCGAGGAAGTGCCTCGCTACGTTCCGCGGCATGCATCCCGCATAAATTTCTGCGATCGAGATTCGTTTACTTGCCGGAAAGCAAGGGTGTGAGAGGCGTGGCGATGGCAGTGGACTCGGCGAAATAATTTTGTTCGCGGAGCTTCTTGTAGATGCGCCCCGCAATGACAGCCGCCATGGGGCCTTTGACGCGGCGCGAATTTCCGCGCAGCAACACGGCCAGCGCGATTTTCGGATGAGCTTCGTCAGCGTAAGTGACAAACCAGCCGATGCGCGACGGCGTGGTGTGATCGTCGCAAGTCCCCGTTTTGCCCAGCGGTGTTTCGTCGCCGCCGCTGTCAAAACTGGACTTTCCCGTTCCATAGAGAACGGCAGCCAGCATTCCTTCGCGAACTTCCGGAAGAACCGAGGCGATGTTCAAATCCCGTTTCACGCGCGGCTGGAAATCCTTTATCTCTTCTTGCGTGCGCGGATACTGCAAATAATAGAGGGTGCCTCCATTCGCAAATGCCGCCGCAATTGCGGCTAGCTGCAACGGAGTGATCTGAATCCCTTGCCCGAAACTCGACATCCGCGCTACGCCCCCGAGTGCGGGCGGTGCGCTCGGGAACGCGCCGGGGTGCTCTTCCGGCAGGTCGTAGCCGGCGAGTTCGCCCAGGCCCAGCAGTCGCGCATATTTCGAAACCGTTTCAAATCCCATCCGGACGCCAAGCTGCTCGAAAAACGCATTGTTCGAATGCGCCAGCGCGTCCGTCAAATTCATGTATTTGTGGTAGCTCACCTTGAGCATGGTGTCGCGCGTGATGACATTTTCTTCAAGCGCGGCGATGGCGATGGTCGGCTTGATCGTCGAGCACGGAATGTATCCGTCGCCAAACGCTAGTTTTTGATTGACGACCGTCAGGATTCGTCCCGTATTCGGATCGACTGCGACGACCGACCCGTTGAAGCGACCTAGCGCTTCGACAGCCGCTTCGCGCACAATCGGATCATCGTAGGTCGTTACGTCAGAGCTGGTGGAATCGGCGAACGTTGGTACACCGCGGTATCGCGAAGCGTATCTTCGCGTGCGCGTACCGGCGCGACCTGCGCCCGCAGCGGCTGGAACTGGCACGGCAAAGAACGCCGTCATTACAATTGCGAGAATTGATTTTGCTGCTTTCCTCACTAAACCGCCTTTGGCCCGCAACTTCCCCGAGATTTCCTGTGGGCGAATACTTACCTCATACTGTCCCTACGGTCAACCTGGATTCTCAAATTGCTTTCTTTCCTCGAAAATCCGAGTCGCACCCTATCGCACAAGCAGCAACTAGTATTGCACCTAAACCGCCAAAGAAGCAGATTACTGATTTGATGCCACTTACAAGCGCTGCGTATGCCCAACTTGTTCCAGAGAGAAACGCCATCTCTCAGGATGAGACACATTGTAGGGACATTAGCCGGTAGTACGCAATAGCCTATGCGCCCCAGTACGGACCTATGTGCTTTGTTTTGAATGACTGACCGTAGGTACAGGACGCTGAATTTAGCTGACCTTGCGCCCGGCAAGAATCACCGTGCGCGCATGGAAAAAAAACTGACCTGTCGCATCTTGAAACGGCCTCGTCCCGCTCAAGTCTTGGCGCCGGTCGTCCTCCAGTAGCCGTCGAACCTCGGCCGCGCGTTCCGCACTCGCCTTCGTCGTGGCCAGCCAGCGTTCCACTTCCGGCGTCAGGTCATCCGCGGTCGTAACAGAATCGGTCTCCAGCCCAGCTTTGCCAAAAAGTCGCAGAAGTTCGCTGATCGGCAGCGTGCGGACGTGCGAAGGATCGCGCAAAATCTCCCAGCGATCCTGATACGCCGAGCGTTCGGGAAATTCGCTGGCGTAAATGTCTTCCACAAGCACGGTCCCGCCGGCGCGGCAAACGCGCGCCATTTCCCGCAGCACTTCGAGCGGGTTCTGGAGATGATGCAACGCCAGCCGGCACACCACTACGTCAAATGCCCCATTTTCAAAAGGAAGGTTTTGCGCGTCTGCGGCTCGGAATGAGACATTCGGAACGCCGCGCTCCGTCGTGCGTTCTCTGGCGATCGCAAGCATGGCGTCCGTCAAGTCCACGCCCACGACTTCTCGCGCGGCCCTCGCAAAGGCTTCCGCGATATAGCCCGGCCCCGTCGCGATATCCAGCACTCGCTCATTGCCGGTAAGACGGGCCGCGGCCACCAAACGCCGAATTCGCTCTCCGTCGCTGACCCACGGATTCGACGCAAACGCCTGCGCTTGCGTCGTGAACGATTCCCGGATGACGTCGTTATGTTGCGCCATGGGAAAAGCTTAGCACAGCCTCCCCCGAGGCCTGGCGTCGCACTCCCGTGCCAAATCAGCGGTTAGCGGGTCGGACGCGCTTTGCCTGCGTCGTTTGCGCCCGCAGCCGCGGCTGCCGTCTTGATGGGCGATTTGTCGTTGTTCGCGGCCCCGGACGCGTGGCCGTTCGGTCCAGACGCGGCGCCGTTTGTTGGATTACCCGGAATGGCGATCTCCAGCTTCTTGCGCAGCGCGTTTTCCAGCTTGTCGCGGATGTCTTTGTTTTCCTTCAGGAAGATGCGCGCGTTTTCGCGGCCCTGGCCCATGCGCTCGCCGCCAAAGCTCAGCCACGTGCCGCTCTTCTCGACCAAACCTTTGTCTACTCCGAGATCGATCAGATCGCCCTCGCGCGAAATCCCTTCGCCGTAGACGATGTCGAACTCCGCCTCGCGGAACGGCGCCGCCACCTTGTTCTTCACCACTTTCGCGCGCGTCCGCGACCCCACCACTTTGTCGCCTTCCTTGATCGCCTGAATCCGCCGGATATCAATGCGCATCGACGCGTAGAACTTCAGCGCCCGCCCGCCCGTCGTCGTTTCCGGGTTCCCGAACATCACGCCAATCTTTTCGCGAATCTGGTTGATAAAAATCAGGCAAGTGCGCGACTTCGAGACGATCGCCGTCAGCTTCCGCAGAGCTTGCGACATCAGTCGCGCCTGCAAACCCATTTGCGGGTCGCCCATGTCGCCTTCGAGTTCCGCCTTCGGCACGAGCGCCGCAACCGAGTCCACGACAACAATGTCCACGCCGCCGGAACGAATCAGCGTCTCGGCAATCTCCAGCGCCTGTTCGCCGTTATCCGGCTGCGACACCAGCAAATTGTCCACGTCCACGCCCAGCTTCCGCGCGTATACCGGATCGAGTGCATGCTCCGCGTCGATGAACGCCGCCTGCCCGCCGAGCTTCTGCGCCTCCGCGATCACGTGCAACGTCATCGTCGTTTTGCCGCCCGATTCCGGCCCGTAAATTTCAATCACGCGCCCGCGCGGAAATCCGCCCACGCCCAGCGCCGCATCAATCGATAAGCACCCGCTGGGAATCACGCTGACGGGCACCAGAACATCCCGGCTGCCCAACCGCATAATCGCGCCTTTGCCATGGTCCTTTTCAATCTGCGATATCGCCGCTGCCAGCAATTTCTCTTTCTCTTCAGTCATTTCGCACCTCGGTGGAGGAAATTAGGGAATCTCACAATCTTCGTAGGGGCACGGCATGCCGTGCCCGTCCTTACCCAGCATCGATCCGTGTACTCTGGCCCAAGACATAGCGGAAGCCTCATAGTAACACTATAATTATCTTTTCGCCATGCCTTCTTTATCTCAGGGTCATTTGCACTCACTAAGCCCCGCAGCTTAATGCGGGCGAGCGATTTGGAGTGCGGCAGCCCTGCTGCCGCCTTTGCCCACAACTCGCTCGGCTCCACAATTGGCGAGCCTCAGTAAGTCAGCCCCGGCGTTCGCAACCGTGCTCGGCGACATGTTCCTTCAGCCGCGCAATGGCCATCGCCACCCGCACCGCCAGTTGCCGCTCTTCTGCGGGCTCCAGTTTCCGGAGCCGTACCAGCCCCCGTATCCGGTCCCGCGCCTCGATGAACTCGCTTTCGAGCCTAGCATGTTCCGGACAACTTATCGCCAGCCTCGTCGCCGAGCACATCCCGCACCTGTTGAAAACCGCGAGAGGCAAAATACCATCATGGCGAACAAAAAGCAAACACTATTTTTCGCTTTGTCTTCGCCCTGCCCGGCGTGGATACTCACTCGTCGCCGATTCTCACAACTTGGCCGGACTGGATCGATTCGAGGCGAGCAAGGCAATCGGGCACCAGGGGCAGGAGATCTTCCAGGAGGACGGACCTCCCGCAAAAAATAATAACGGCGATCTTTCGTTTCTCTAGATTCTGTTGGTATTCAAATCCACGATCGACGGTCAGAACAACGTCAAATCTTGCAGTCTCGGCTGCGCTCAGCAGCTTGCCGTTCTCAAGTCCAGCAAAGCCAGCGTATCGCGCTGTTTGACAATCATGGCTGGGAAAATGCTTACTCAGTCCTTCGCTCACGCACTCGTCGAGGAGAACCCGCATTCACGCCTTGGCGGATAGCAGCTGCTGAGCCTCTTGCAGCGCCGCGATAGCCATCTCTCGGGAAACGGTCGGATAACCTTCGAGGAATTGTTCGAGGGTGTGCCCTCGTTCCAGGGAGTCGAAGAGCAGTTGCAGCGGGACTCGCGTCCCGCGAAACACCGGCGTTCCACTCAGAATCTTCGGATTTCGGACGATGACACTTTCCGTGGAACTCATGGTCGTCTCCATTGACCACAGTATACCACCGCGGAGGATCGGTCCCGGATCAGGATGTATATGTGTAAAATCCCCGCCCCGCCTTCCTCCCCAACCACCCCGCCGCCACATACTTCTTCAGCAACGGACACGCCCGATACTTCGGATCCCCCAGCCCCTCGTGCAACACATGCATAATATCCGCGCACACATCCAGCCCAATAAAATCCGCCAGCTCCAGCGGCCCCATCGGATGATTCATCCCCAGCTTCATCACCGCGTCCACCGCTTCCGGCGTCGCCACGCCCTCCATTACGCAATACACGGCCTCATTGATCAGCGGCATCAGCACGCGGTTCGACACAAACCCCGGCGCATCATTCACAGCCACTGGCGTCTTCCCCAGCCGCTTCGCCAGCTCCATCGTCGTCGCAAACGTCGCGTCGCTCGTCTGCAGCGCCCGAATCACTTCCACCAGCGCCATCACCGGCACCGGATTCATGAAGTGCATTCCCACAAACCGGTCCGGCCTCTTCGTCAACGCCGCCAGCGTCGTCATCGCAATCGACAACGTGTTGCTCGCCAGAATCACTTCTGGCCGCAAAATCCCATCCGCCTCCGTCAACACGGCCCGTTTAATCTCAATTTTCTCCGGCACCGCCTCCACCACAAAATCCGCCGCCCCAATCGCCCCCATCTCCGTCACGCACTGCACACGCCCCAGCACCGTTCCCTTCTCCGCCTCCACCAGCTTCCCCTTCTTAATCTCCCGATCCAGATTCTTCCCAATCGTCTCGATCCCGCGTTCCAAAAATCGCTGCTCCACGTCCCGCAAAATCACCCGGAATCCTGCCCGCGCAAACACATGCGCAATCCCATTCCCCATCGTCCCCGCGCCCAGCACCGCTACAGTCTTGATATCGCCGATAGACAAGGTCAGATCCTCCGCGTACGCGTGAAATAAATGAGGTAAAGGAAGTTAAGGAAGTAAAGGATGCTCGCCCGAGAAGGTTAGGTCAAGACAGTCGAGCACTGATCAACCACATAAAAAGCGAAACCGCGCCTATGCCGGCGGCGCGCCCTCGACAATCTCCCGAATAATCTCGCGCGACAGCATTTCCTCTTCCGGCGGAACGAACACGACGGTCTCGCCCCCTCGTACTTCCGCCCGCGCTGGTATTTCGTTTTCCTTCAGCGCTTGGACCAAGAATCCCCCGCGCGCTTCATCCGCGCCAGTCCACACCGCGCACGTAGCCGCGCCCACCTTGGACGGTTCCTGCTCCGTTATCGTCGGCTCGGTGGAGTTATTCGCCGCTATCTCCATATCCGCGGGCTCTTCGTCCAGCAGCTTTTCCAGAATCTTCTCCGCCTCCACCAGGCTCGACGATGGCACCGCCACCTCAAACCCGAATCGCGGCTTCCAATCAATCGGAATGATGTCCGCTGACGGAACCGTTCGATCATCCCCCGCCGACTTGTCGATAAACGGTATCCCCTCGGCTTGCAATTTCTCAATCAGCGTCGAGTGCAGCGCCGCGTCCTCCCCGGCCCACAACATGACGAGAGATCCCTGTGGTCCCAGCCCTGAACTCATAAATTCCTCCACTCAAGCGACGCAACCGCGCGTTATCCGTGAAACGCTAAGGATACATCCAATCGCAACGAAGAGACACTGTTCACGCTGTTGCCTTCGAAGAATCCCTGGAAATGGCAAGGAATCCCACAAGAAATAACGACCCTAGCTTCACTCCGGCGGCGCTCCCTCCACCACTTCCCGAACAATCTGCCGCGCCCGCGCCTCGTCCTCCCGAGAAACGCACACAATCTGTTTCCCGGCGCGCGCCTCCCGCCGGAACGGAATTTCATTCATTTGCAGCGAAGCGCCAATGAATTCAGCCAGCTCCGGCTCGTCGCCGGACCAAACTTCCGTCCTCGCATCCCACGCATCCTCATCCTCGGATTCTCTCTCGCCATAGCGCGCACCAGAATTTCCGCTCGCAGTGGAATCTTCTCGATCCGCATCGAAGGAAGTCTTCGCCGCCCCTCGCGAAAATCCCAGCCCCGCTCGCCTGCCGCCCTCGAATGCATCCGCATCAAATCGCGTGCCCGGTATGTGATCCGAATCCACCGGAAGCAGCCGCGCAGCCGGCTGAATCGCTTCCTCGCTTCCGTACGCTTCCTGGACGACCGCCTCCGCCCGCTCAAACATCGAAAATGGAATCCCCATCTGGAATGTAGGAAAGCTGGAGAAACTGAATAGGTGGTCTTCGCGCCGCACCGTCTTATGCGGAATCTTCTCTTTATCCAGCAGCTCGCAAAGCTCCGCATGAACCCGCGGATCGTCCCCCGTCCAGAACGAACAAAAAGGATCACCCTCGGGATCGCCCGGCTCGGCTTGCGCCGCCCGCACCATCGCTGCGGCCGGCAATTCCCAAACCAGCTCCACGTCGCAGTCCGCGCACCGCGTAAACCCCTGCCGATACTCCGCCTTGCAAACAGGACAAAACATTTCGCTCCATCACGAGTCTACTACACTGCGTCAATCCCCTCGATGCAGGTCTGCGCTTCTGAATCGAAGCTCTAAGTCATCCGCGCGACCGGGACTATCCCGTCTGTTTTTGGGTTCCCGTCCCCAGCTTCCCGTAAGCGGCCCAGCCGCGCACATCTGGGCTTTGGGATGGAAACGGATGCAAAAAGATCACGAGTGAAGGCACATGGGGTATATTGATTCGCAGCCGAAAGGCAAAATGGAAATTGCGGTCTGACCGCACCGAGGAGGAATCATGTCAAAAGTTCTCGCCTTTGCTTTCGCAACTCTCACCATTGCCCTGTTGTGCTGTGCGCCGGGGGCGTCAGCGCAGGTAGCCGTCAGCATTGGAGTGGCGCCCGTGTGCCCCTATGGGTATTTTTCGTACGCTCCGTACAACTGCGCGCCTTACGGCTACTACGGACCTGATTGGTTTGTTGAAGGCGTGTTTATTGGAGCTGGCCCCTGGTTCCACGGCCCTGCCCACTTCTCCGGCCATGTCGATAACCGGTTTGATCCTCGTCGCGGTTACAAAGGACCGATGCCTAGGCGCGGAGATGAGCCCAACAACAACTTCCGCGGCAACGAGGCGAGAGATGGGCGAGGCCACGTGGTCAAAGGCGATCATGCCCCCACCAATGAGCACGCGCTACCCGGACATGGGCAGGGCGGCGGCCACCCCGAGGGACACCACTAGAACGCGGTCCGCCGGAACGCGCTCTCACTGCCACTAAAATTCACATTATAGCTTCAATGCGCAACCATAGGGCGGGCATTCAGCATGAATGCGAATCCGCACTGAAACACGGGAAAACATGGGGACAGACGAAACATGAGAAACCTGGGGACGTTTTCTAGGCTCAGGTGACCGACACGAGCTTTGACCTACATTTCGTGCTAAAACGATCCGGAAACGTTCCCTCTATACCTATGTTCTCCAAATTTCCCCGAATTGGCTCTTCTCGCCCTCGGAGATGACCAAATCCAATGCACGCTCGAACACTAACTCAATCTGGTCGACGGCAGGCTCAAAGTAGATGCAGTCGATATTGAGCAAGGATTGAAGGTCTATGTCTTGCAAGGCCTCCCTCATGTCGTTGGCTGTTACGATGTTTGCCCAATTCACAATTAATACTGCCCGTTCGTGTCCAATAACATTCAGCTGTGCATTCTTTTCTGGTAGGAGCCTGCTGATAGGTTCGTAAGCCTTACCAACGGGGTTAAAAACACCAAAGCCGTAGTGTCGAGAACTGACGTTGGCCTTGAGACCGTCTATTTTCGTAATGTGAAAGCCGTCTAAGCTAATCTCCCCGCCGTCCTCGAGCGTCTGGACATGAGGTTCGAGCTTGTCGCATACGTCAGTGACGAAGCGCGTGCGATGAGCCTTGGGAACCGAAAAATAGGGAGGGGTGTTCATCGCGAGTCCGACGATTCCTCTTGCCTCGAACTCTCTTTCTATTAGCATTGCAATTTCGATCCAAGTATATTGGGCAGCGAGCGTCGGTCCATCATCAGTGAGCCGAAACATCTCGAGAGCCACACGGCGATCGCCTAGACCGAGCTGAAAGTCAAAGTCCTTGCCGGTCTGTTCGTTCACCCGGTAATTCTCGCGCAAGACCTTCCATCCTTCACCTCTGGTCCGCTTGAGGTGTGCGAGGAACCGGTCTTTGGCAGCATATTCCCACTCTTTCTTCGGCACGTCCAACACCTCGGTTTTTAGCATAGCAGTTCTTGTCCCTAGTAAAAGGCAACCCTCCGACTCAGTAGTGCCCTAATTCAGTGTTGCTGCTCTGCACTATCGGCGGGTGGCAAACACGCGGGTCGCCTAGGCGAATTGAAGCCGCTTGAGTTTGAGGTGCGACGTTCGCAGGTGCGCCAAGTCGTAATGCGCCTGCTGCGTCAGCCAGGATTCTGCGCTCCCGCCAAACACTTTCGAGAGGCGCACGGCCATTTCGGGCGAGATGCCGCGTTTGCCATTGACAAGCTCGGAGAGCGTCGTCCGAGTGACGCGAAGAGCGGCAGCCGCCTGCGTGATCGTCAACCTCAACGGCTCAATGCATTGACGCAAAACAAAGCCGCCTGGATGCGGTGGATTCTTCATCGCCATCGTCCCTCCTCTCTCACCCCTGGCCCTTCCCGAACAAATCCTCAGTGATAGTCCAGACAGTCGACACCGAACGCATCGCCTTCCGCAAAGCCGGGTGCTCCATTCGCCGGGTTTCCGTGTGAGGCAGAGCCAACAATCGCAACCGCTTCAAATCAACTTTTCATAACTCTTATGATCCACAATCCAGAACCACAAAAACCCATCAGCCCTTCGCAGCGCCAGCGCCCTATAGTTCAGCGTAACCCGCGCCGACCACACTTCCTGCCCTCGCGATTCTCCAACCTTCTTGAACTGTAGCGAAGGATACTGTGGAGTGTTCTTCAGCAGGGCAAACTGTTTGTCCGCGCGATTTCGTATTTCGAGGGGCAGCGCCTGATAGTTTCGCCAAAAACCTTCCGTGGCGCGGTGTTCCATTTACTTAGAGTGGACGGACCCTTCCGCGCTTCTCATCTTCCAGCGCGTCTTGCACGGCCCCATCCAGCCGCCCCGCCGCCAGATCCCCTTCGATGTGCACATCCAGTGCTATCGGCCCGGCGTACTCGTCCAGCCACTCGCGCAACTCCTCCAACTCTTCTTGCGTGAGCGTCCCAATCACCCGCTCGATTTCCTCGACTCTTCTTCCGCTCATATCCGGTACCTGCTCGCAATTCCTGCCCGTGAGATCAACATTATAGCACTTTCATCCCCCCTCCCATTCGCCACCCATCCCTCCGTGAAACCTCCGCGCACTCCGCTTCTCCGCGCGAACCAAGTGGTCTGCGTTCTTGTTCTTCGTAGGTACGGTGCCTCCATGTGTCGGTCTTACACGCAGGGCTTTAGACCGCCTCTCTCCCTCTCAGCCACAACTGCCTATCCGCAAGCTACTGTTCCATAAAGACTTACAAGTATTACTTGACAATAAACACAGATCTGCTATAATTTCTCGTGTATCGTCGCGGAGGAGAAAGGAGTCACCGCCTTGCCTCCGCTACCCGTCTGCACTCCGCCCCATCGCCCGCCTCACGTCAAAACCTGTCATCCTGAGCGCAGCGATCGGAGATCCCGAGCCGCTCGGGACCCGAGATTCCGACCTTGTCGGAAAGGATCTGCTTTTCCCTCCGCCGGCCTCCCGCCTCGTACCGATTTTCGAATTTCCAATTTCGCATTTCGCTCCCCACTAGCCACTCTCGCTCCCGGGATCTCCCCGGCTACTCACTATCCACTTCTCGCTACTCACTTCCTCAACACGCAGGATTTGCCGCAAACCCTTTCCCGCCATACACTTGCGCATAACTTCCGTGACACCCCCGGGTGGGGGGTCTCACTCGCCACTGGGCCCTTGTCACTCGCCACTGTGCCTTTCTTTTCATACTCTTACGCACTCTTTTGCATACCCCAAATCTCTATCCCCCATCCCTTCAATGCTTTCCGCACTCTTTGCGCAAAACACCCGGCGTGGCGGAGGGCCCTAAGGATAGACATTCCGAGCGAAGCGACCGAAGGTTTCGATCCTGTCGGAAGGAATCCGCTTTTCTCCTCGCAGCTAGCCGCTAACCACTCACCACTAAGCGCTATCCCCTTTAGAATCCGCACTTACGAAAAAACCGGCTGTAACTCTTTTAGAATCCGCACTTACAAAACACAGGACTTAAAACTCTTTAGAATGAACACTTACGAAAAAACCCCCAGGGGGGGTCTGTTCTGGCTAAGCAGAAATCCGACGAAGGATTTCTATTACGAGGCGCTTCGCGACCTAAAGGTTTTTTCTCTTCCTTCGACTTTCAACTTTCGACGTTCAACCCTCCGTACTCCCCCACCCACCGAAAGGAGACTCCATCGCCGCTAGCCTAAACCACAACCCGTAACCGGCTGAGATTCCAGCGAGTTGGACAACCGGAGCGCCTTGCGTCTTTTTGCCGCGCAGCCTCGTATGCCCTGTAGAATGAGCGCGACATTTACAACTCTGACCCAGGCGCCGCCGAGGTCGATTCTTTTCTTCTCCGTACCGATGGCCGACGACAACAAGGCTCTCGCGCAAGGGCTCAAGCGCCGCGACCCCGACCTGCTCGATCAGCTCATCGAGCAGTATCAATTCCGGCTGTTTCGCTATTTGCTGCATTTGACTTCCAGCCGCGAGCGCGCCGAAGACTTTTTTCAGGAAACCTGGATTCGCGTCCTCGAACGCGGCTATCAATACGACGGCAAATATAAATTCGAGGCCTGGCTCTTCCGCATCGCCCGCAATCTGGTGATTGACTGGCAACGCTCCAAGAAAATGCAGAGCCTCGACGCGCTCACCGATCCGGAAGATGGCGGGCCGATGGAGTTCGCGGCCCAGAATCAACCATCGCCGTTGCATCTGGTTCTGACCGCCGAAGAAAAAACCGGCGTCCACGCTTCGCTGGAAAAAATTCCCGGCGTGTATCGCGAAGTGCTCGTTCTCCGTTTTCAGGAAGAGCTTGCTCTCGAGGAAATCGCCGGCGTCCTGGCCGCGCCGCTCTCGACCGTAAAGTCGCGGCTCTATCGCGGCCTCGAAGCGCTGCGCGGCGCGCTGCAAGGAGGCGCGGCATGAACGAAAATCTGCACGCACGCGCGGAAAAATTAATTTCGCAAGAGCGCGTCGAAGGAATTTCGCAGCCCGAGCGCGCTTGGCTCGCGGGGCATCTGCGCGAATGCGCGGGCTGCATGCAGGTCGCGCAGCAAACCAATGATACAGTGCGCGCCTTGCGCGCGGTGGCGATTTCCCTCCCTCGCGGGCTCGCCGAGCGCACCCGGTTTCGCCTGCAATTGCGCGCGCAGGAAATGCGCGAGCGCGAACCGAAGCGCCGCCTGCTCTGGATGATATGCGGCGTGTCCTGGGCGCTCGGCATCGCCACCGCGCCGTATGTCTGGCGCGCCTTCGCCTGGGCCGGCGAACGCATCGGCGTTCCGCGCCTGCTGTGGGAGATGGGATTCGGCCTGTGGTGGGCGATTCCGGCGCTAGTGGCGGCCGCGGTGGTCTTGATGGAAAGCCTGCGTTTGGCGAATGAGAACGATCTGCACGGCTAGAAGTTTCGATTCGAGAGTTCGAGAAAAGAAAGAGTAAGAGAGGAAACAGTATGTCGGACTATCAGCAAAAAATAAGCGGCTCGTTCAGCGAGAGAAAGCGCCTCATCCAGCTTCGCAGAAAAAAGGAAAAGCTGCGCTTCTGGCAAGAGTTCCGGATTATTCCGCGCTGGCTGGTGTACTCCGTCATCGCGCTCTACCTCATCGCCCAAGGCATCGCGCTCTACGTGAATCTGAACGGAATAGGAAACGGCGGCCAAATCTTTCCGCCTGAATTTCAGGACAGGCCGGTCATCGCCTCTTTGATTTTGGCCGGGATTATCACCATGATCTCGCTAACCCTGTCGATCTGGATTTTCATGGTCGCCTACGTCAACCGCGACGCAAAACGCCGCGGCATGAGTTCCGGTCTGTGGACCCTTCTGGTGATCATTCTGTCCGGGGGCTACTTTGTGCTCGGCTTCATGATCTATTTCCTGATGCGCGAGCCGCTGCCTTATCCTTGCCCGCAATGCGGCGCTTCGGTCGGCGCGCGCTTCAACTTCTGCCCCAACTGCAAATGCAACTTGCATCCCAGCTGCCCCAACTGCAAACACGAAGTCGTCGAAACCGACAAGTTCTGCCCCTACTGCGCGTATGAACTCACAGCCGTGTCTTCACCAGCGAATGTTCCGCAGAACGTGTAGTGCTGGGCGAAATCTTGCGAACTTTTTTATTTTTCGAAGGACAAGGAGAACAAACCAAGATCTGAGGTTAGTTACGTTCGACGGCGAGGGCGACGGCGTTGCCGCCGCCGAGGCAGAGAGCGGCGATGCCGCGCTTCAGGTTGCGCCGCTGCAATTCATATAGAAGAGTGACGAGGATGCGCGCGCCGCTCGCGCCAATCGGATGGCCTAGCGCGACTGCGCCGCCGTTCACGTTTACTTTTTCCGGATTGAGCCGAAGCTGGCGCGTGACCGCGATCGCCGCGACTGCAAACGCTTCGTTCAGCTCGATGAGGTCGACATCTTTGTCGCGGTCCCAGCCGGTTTTGGTGAGCAGCTTTTCTACTGCGTCGACTGGCGCCATCATCACCCATTTCGGCTCGACTCCGCTGACCGCTTGCGCCACGATCCGCGCCATAGGCTGCTTTCCGAAGCGCGCCGCATTTCGCTCGCTGGTCACAATCAGCGCGGCCGCGCCGTCGTTCGTGCCGGGAGCGTTTCCTGCCGTGACCGTGCCTTCTTTTTTGAACGCGGGCTTCAATTTCGCCAGCGCTTCCATCGAAGTATCTTCGCGCGGCGATTCGTCGTACTTGATCACGAGCGGGTCGCCCTTTTTTTGGGGCACTTCAATCGGCAGAATCTGCGCTTCAAGAAAACACGACTTGCGCGCGCGCACGGCTTTCTGGTGGCTCTCGAACGCAAACCGGTCCTGCTCTTCGCGCGTGATTCCGTATTTCTCCGCGACGAGTTCGCCGGTCATTCCCATGTGGAAGTCTTCGTAAGCGTCCCAGAGACCGTCGTGGATCATGGAGTCCACCACTTTTTGATCGCCGATCCGGTAACCGGTTCGCGCCTGCGGCAACAAGTACGGGCAGTTGGACATGGACTCCATGCCGCCGGCCACTACGATTTCCGATTCGCCGAGTTGAACGGCTTGCGCCGCCAGAGCGACGGCTTTCAGCCCGGAGCCGCAGACCTTGTTGATGGTCATCGCCGCGACACGCGGCGCGCAGCCGCCCTTGAGCGCGGCCTGCCGCGCTGGATTCTGTCCCAACCCGGCTTGCACAACGTTGCCGAGGATGGCTTCATCCACTTCGCTCGGATTTATACCGGCGCGGCGGATTGCTTCCGCGACCACTTTGGCGCCGAGGTCCACGGCAGAAAATCCGGCCAGTCCGCCTTGAAATTTTCCGATGGGCGTGCGAACGGCGGAAAGAATGACGGGAGTTTCCATGTGCAGATGAGCCTCCAGAGGAGCAACGGACATTATTATAGCGCGTTGCGGCGGAGCAAGCGCGCGCGGCGATAGTGTCCAGATTTCGGCCGGGAATTCTCGATCCGGCGACCAGAAGGCACCCGGCCAAGTCTCACGCATGCGTGGTGCGCTGAAAGGGGGAGCTTTTGCCGCGGCACCACTCGCAAAAGCGGGAGCAGAGCTCCCGCACTCCAAATTAGGACAACACCCGCGCGACAGGATGGAAGCCAAAGAAAAAGAGGAAAGAGCAGAGATAAAAACGGCGAAAAAGAAATAGAGGAAAAGCGGAAGACGTCCGCCTTTCCTCTACGTTTGTTAAAGCTCTCTCAGTTCGCGCCGGCAGCCGTCGCGTCCGGCATGCCTTCGTCGGCGCTGGGGCCGTACAAGCCCGGAACGGGGACGCCGACCAAGCGGAAATAGATTGTGAGCTGGGCGCGATGATGAATCATGTGATTCATGCACATACCGCGGATACACGCAACTCGAGGCAGCGTAAAAACCTCCTTGCCTCCGCCGAGTAGCGTCCACCCTTTCTGGATTTCTTCGTCGCTTACGCCAGCAAGGGCCGCTCGCGCTTCCGCGCTACCCTTGTCGAACGCGGCAAGAAGTTCCTTGCGGTTCGAGATTTTCGGGGGTTCATACGACGGGCCATCGACAGGAGCGTAATCCAGCTCGCGCGTGTTGATGGTCATCGTAATCCATTCGGGAACGGTGCCCACATGCCCGGCTAGCCAGCCCAGTGTGCCGGATTTCTCATGGGGCTTCCAGTTCCACTTCTCGTCGGGAACGCGCTCGAGGACCTTGCGCGTGTTTTTCATCTCTTCGTCGAATTCCGGCAGCATCGATTGTCCGATGGTCATTTCAGCCTCCCTCTAAAGTCGCTTCTCAGCGGCGGGAATCATAGGCGAATAAAAGGCGAAATGTCAAGCTTTATTTTTCGGCCGGCACGCAGCCAAATCCGCCCGCACGCTCCGCCGGGAGCTCCGGCGGTCCGCCGAAATTATTTGACGGCGCAGAACTCTGAAGGGCTTGAGAGCGCCGCATCGGCGCTGTTAACTTCGCGCGAATGGCTGGATAGTGCCCTCATTTCAGCTGGGTGTTCCCGGCTCTGCGATTAAAAGACAAAGGTGAGTCTCGAGCACGGCTGATGAGGTCAAAAGCACGAGCTTTTGGGACCGGAGCATTCCCAAAAGCGGGAGCAGGGCTCCCGCACTCCACATTAGGACAACGTGAATTGGCGTTGACAATCGCTTGCGGGGGGACAAAATAGGCGCATGCCTCACCAACTTTCGACTTCCTATTTGCAGGATTCCATCGGCCTCTTTCGCTACTACAAGAAGTTGGGGGAACGCGCGATGGCGCAGTGCCCCGACGAAGATCTTTTTGCGGCGCTTGACGCGGAATCGAATTCCATCGCCATCGTCGTGAAACTTATCGCGGGGAATATGCGCTCGCGCTGGCGGGATTTTCTCACCACGGATGGGGAGAAGTCAGATCGAAATCGCGACACGGAATTCGAGAACGCGCCGCAAACGCGGGCCGAGTTGATGGAGGTGTGGGAACGCGGCTGGACGTACGTTTTCGATGCGCTCGAACCGCTGACGGAAGAGGATCTCACGCGCACGGTGACGATTCGCTCGGAGCCGCACTCCGTCATGCAGGCCATCAACCGGCAAATCGCGCATTATGCACACCACGTGGGCCAGATTTTGCTTCTCGCCAAGCATTTCGCATGCGCGAAAACCGGAAAGTGGGAATCGCTGAGCGTGCCGCGCGGCAAATCCGCCGAGTTCACCGCCAAAGTCGCGGCTGGTGAAACATCGCAGCGCGCCGCGCTTTTTTCTTCGAAAGAAAAGTGAACTCACGTCTAAGGCGAACAAACGACCGCGGCGGCCTCCCCATGGGCACGGCAAAGGGCAAATTCGTTGTTGGTCACGCGGCGCCGTGGTAGCATTTTTCGCAGAGCAAAAGAGCAGAAGATGACTGGACCCCACATCAGCGAGCTTGTATTTGAGGTTACGGAAGAACCCGAGGGCGGCTATTCTGCTGTGTGCACGACGGAAAGCATTTTCACCCAGGGCGATACTTGGGAGGATCTCCGTGCCATGGTCAAGGATGCCGTCGAAGCATACTTTTTTGACGGTCCAAAACCGCAAACAATTCGATTGCACCTTGTGCGCGACGAAGTTCTCACGATGTGATGAAATCTCCGAGGGATCTGAGAGGCAGCGAGCTCGCGAAAGCGCTCTGCCGCCATTGGGACTATTGGGAAGTCCATCAATCGGGGAGCCATATCATTCTTCAGACAGAAACACCGAGCCACCAGCGTATTCCAATTCCCGCGCATAGAACATTGAAAGTCGGCACCCTAAACGAAATACTGAAGCAGGTTGCAAATCACAAAGGCGTATCGCGTGAATCGATTCTAGAATCAATTCTCTAAACGCCTGTTCCGCGTTTCCTCTCAGACCGAATTTCCGCTAACCTTCTTAAGTCATGGCAACTTTGTTCGACCTCGAGCCGCCTGCGGAAAGCGGGCTGAAACTGAACAACGCGCAGCGGCGCGCGATCACGCATGGGGAAGGGCCGCTGCTGGTGATCGCGGGCGCGGGGACGGGGAAGACGCGCGTCATCACGGAGCGGATACGGCATCTGCTGCAATCGGATGAATCGCTTTCGGGCGGAAATATTCTCGGGCTGACGTTCACGAACAAAGCGGCGGGGGAGATGAAAGCGCGCGTGGTACGCGCGACAGGCGAGCGCGGGAAAGACGTAACGCTGGCGACGTTTCATGCGTTTTGCGAAAGCCTTTTGAAAGAAGCCGCGCCCGAACGCTTGATGATCGACAAAGTCGATCACTGGATTCTTCTTCGGAGAAATCTCGAACGGCTCAAACTCGACAAGTACCGGCGGCTCGCCGACCCGGGCCAGTTTTTGAACGACTTCGTGGAATTCTTTTCGCGCTGCCAGGATGAACTGGTTTCCTCCGAGGATTACCAGCGCTATGCCGACGGGCTCTCCGCGCAACTCGAGACCGAGCGCGCCGCGCTCGACGAGGACACCTACAAGGAGCGGGCGGAGGAAGTCGCGCTACAACAGGAGATCGCGCGCGCCTATCGAGCGAGCGAGGAGTTGCTGCGCGAAAAGAAACGAGTTTCATTCGGATCGCTCATTACAGGAGCGGTGGAACTGCTCGAAAAGAACGCAGAGTTACGCCACTCGCTTCAGGAAAAATACCGCTACATTCTGGTGGACGAATTTCAGGACACCAATATTGCGCAGCTTCGCCTGCTGGAACTGCTGACCGGCGATAAACGAAGCATCGTGGCCGTCGGTGACAACGACCAAGCGATCTACCGCTTCCGCGGCGCATCGTTCGGCAGCTTCAAACTTTTCCTGGAGCGGTTCGCGGGCTGGCGCGAAGGCGAAGATTCGACAAAATTCCGCGTGTCGCTGGTCGAAAATTACCGTTCGACGCCGAACATCCTGCGCGTCGCGACGCAAGTCATCGCGCAAAACACGGTGAGCGCCGACTTTCCGAAAAAGGTGCTCAGCGCGAATAAAGAGGAAAGCGAGAAGGTACGCATCGTCGAACTGGAAACCGAAGAGGATGAAGCGCGCTGGATCGCGGGGGAACTGCAGCGGCTGCACGCAGCGGGACGCAAGTGGCGCGATTTCGCGGTCCTTTATCGCCAGCACGCGCACCGCGACGAACTGGCCGAGGAACTTTCGCGGCGGAAAATTCCGTTCGTGATCAGCAAGCTCTCGATCCTCGATCACCCGCTGGTGAAAGACGTACTGGCTTATTTGCGGCTGATCGCCACGCCATTCGATGACATTGCTTGCGCCCGCGTTCTGGCGGCGCCAGCGTGGGGGCTCGAACCAGCCGATCTGGTGCGCCTCGCGGAACGCGCGCGCAAAGAAAAAAAGGCGCTCTACGACATGCTGCAGGTTCCGCAGGGCCAGCTTCCCTTTGATTCTTCGCACGCCGCGCTACCACGGCTTGTCGAATTTCTTTCCGAACAGCGCAAAACGCTTCGCCGCCGGACGGCGCGCGAAATCCTCGGCGAGCTGCTCGAATGGCTCGAGGTGGCGCAGCGCGCAAGCGCGCATGACCGAAAGTATGTGACACGCTTGACAGAATTCGCGAAGGAATGGGAGCCGAAGAGCGAGACGCGGGGCCTGGCGGAATTCGTGCAGTATCTCGATTACTATTCGCAAGCGGGAGGCACGATCAGCCTTGAGGAAGATTTTCCGGGCGACGCGGTTCAGTTGATGACCGTGCACGGGGCGAAAGGATTGGAATTTCCGCAAGTCTTTCTGTTGCGCATCAACAACAAGAAATTCCCGGCCACGGAGCGCTCGCGCGTGTTCGAATTCCCCGCCGCGCTGATGAAAGAAGGAGAACCCGCGGAACAGTTCCACATCCAGGAGGAGCGGCGGCTCTTCTATGTTGCGCTCACGCGGGCGGAAAACCGGCTTACGCTGACAACGCTCGCCGAAAAAAAGGGGAAGATACCGGTCTTCCTCGAAGACATTTTGATGGACCCGGCGATCAAACGACGGGACGTTCATCACTTGAGTCCGAAGCCGCCTGAAATCGCTGCGCCCGCAAAGAAGGAAACGGCGGACGGCGCCGACGCGCAACTTTTTCCTGCTTCGACGGAGCCTCCCAAAATTTTTTCGCGCATCGCGGATTGGGCTCTTGCATTCCATCCGCCAACGGCCGAACCGCTCACGCTCAGCCCTTCGGCCGTGAGCGGGTACCGGAGCTGCCCGCAGCAATATCTTTTCAGCCGTTCGTGGTCGCTGAAGGAAGGGCCGAAAGCGATGCTCAGCTTCGGCAGCGTGATGCACACGACGATCAAGCGGTTCATCGACCAGCTTCGCAAAGGCGTGAAGCTGCCGTTCGAAGAAGTTGCGCGGATTTTCGAGACGGAATGGAGTTCGGCGGGATTTGAGGACGAGTATCAGGAGTCCGGGTATAAAAAGGATGGCCTCGAACAGTTGCGCGCCTTTCATGCCGCCTTGCTCGAAGCGCCTCCGCAGGTGCTTGAGCAAGAAAAGAGCTTCGAACTGCCGCTGGAGAACAACGTGACCATCATCGGGCGGATGGACCAGGTGAATTCGCTGGGGCGGAACAACGTGGAAATCGTGGACTACAAAACGGGCAAGCCCAAAAAGGATGCGGACGCGAAGAAGGACTTGCAGCTTAGCCTGTATGCGCTGGCTGCAAAAGAGATCTTCGAGTGGAACCCGGTGCGGCTCGTTTTCCACTATTTACAGAACAACCAGACGCAAGCGACAACGCGCGACGCGAAGCAGCTCGACGAAGCGCAGAAAATCGTGCTGGAAACGGCCGCGGACATCCGCGCCGGCGAATTTCCGCCAAAGCCGGGTTTCGTTTGCCGCAATTGCGCCTACAAGCCGATTTGCCCGGCGCACGAAGAGGCGCTTAGCAACTGAGCGCCCCGGACGTCCTCGCTGAGGCAACGCTCGACCTTGCAGTGTTTCGTTTTATTGGGCGACGCCGCCGGTGTAGTAGCGGTTGCGGGTGAGGATGGTCAAGCCTGCGCGTTTTACGCGCACTTCCACGTCATGGTAATCCTTCTCGCGATTGGTGTCCCGGGGCACATACGCCAGGGTGTACTGGTTGCGGGCTTCTTCGGTGACGCGCGAGTACAGATCCTCCATCGCGTCGCTACTCGCGGCGTAGTAGACGTCGCCTCCGGTAGCGTGGGCGTATTCGGAGAGGCGCTCAAACTTGCGGTCGTAAACCGCGCTGCCCACGCCCACGCCGAAGACGGAGATGCTGTGCCCGAGGAGTTCCTTGACGGTGTTGTCGTAGGTGTTCTTGTTGTACTTCTTTCCGCCATTCACGCCGTCACTGATGATGAAAATAATTTTGCGGCGGTTGCGGGGCCGGTTCTTCAAGAGTTCGGCGGCGTCGAAGACGGCATCGTCCAGCGCTTTGGTGGGAGCGGCAAAAATGGTGCGGGTGGATTCGGGGACGGAAGGAGAGCCATCAACAGCGTGGCCGTTGATGCTGGGTCCGTTGAACGGCCCGCCGGGAGGAAGGAGCCCGCTTTGGCTGTCCAGGCGCGTGCGCTTTAGCTGCAAGAGGAGGGCATCCTGGTTGCTGGTGAAACCCTTGCCGGGATGGAAATACTCGTCAAAGCGGCAGACGAAGGCCTCATCGAGATCGCTCATGCTGCCGACGATGGCGTCGAGGCTGTCTTGCACTTGCTTGGCTTCTTTGTCTTTCAGGTCGTTGTCGATCAAAATGACCATGGAGAGGGGGAAGGCCTCGGTGGTAAAGACATCGATGCGCTGCTCGACATTGTCATCAAAGATGCGAAATTCGTCCTTGCCGAGATCGGCTACCAGGCGCCCTGAACCGTCCTTGACGGTCACGGGGAGGACCACCAAATTAGTGTTCACGGTGATCTTGGCGCGGGCTTCGCTGAGCCGGGCCTCGTCGGGCGGAGGAGGACCCTGCGACCCCTGGGTCGGCGACTGGGGCGCTTGCCGCGCCGCAAGCCCCATCCATAAGGCTGGCGCGGCGAAGAAAGCCAAACAGGTGATGCCCGCGATTTTCCGTAGACTTTTCATATTCCTAGGGCCAAACTTCCTTCCAGAGTCCGACGTCGGACTTTCGCCTTCTGTCCTGACGACCTCCAGGCGACGCATCCATCGCACCGCTTGGCAGCATCCTAACGTGGCGGAAGAACCCCAGCGGGCAATTTCCGGCCGGGCATCTCTCGTCAAGGAAAGTATACATGCCTTCTGCTAAGAATCTGGCAGTTCTCTGCGCCGCGCCGCTGCTCGCTGCTGCGCTGGTCTTACCTGCGCTGGCGCAAGAACCGGTCGCTCAAACCCCTACCATCAAGTCCCAGGTCAATCTGGTCAACTTGTTTGTGACAGTGCGCGACAAGAGCAAGCACATCGCCACGAACCTGACCCAGAACGATTTCAAGGTCTACGAAGATGGCCAGGAACAGAAGATCGCCTTCTTCTCTAAGGAAGTGACGCTCCCTATTACGCTGGGGTTGCTCATGGATACGTCGGGCAGCGAGCAAAATATGCTTGGCGCGATTCAGGACGGCGCCAGCACGTTCTTGAACCGGGTGATGCGCAAGGGCGACGAAGCCATGATCATCAGTTTTGACCTGGACGTGGATTTGCTGTCCGATTTCACGGAGGATCGTTCGCAGCTCAATCGAGCGATTCACCGGGCGCAAATCAATGCGGGCGGGCCGATGATGACTCCGGGGACGCTCCCTACCGGAAATATCGGGACTGATTTTTACAACGCGCTCTATCTGGCGTGTCACGATGAGCTGGCTTCGGAGGCGGGGCGGAAAGCGGTGGTCGTGCTTACCGACGCGGAGGATAACGGCAGCAAGGTGCGCGTCGAGGAAGCCATCGAAGCGGCACAGCGGACCGATACTGTCGTGCACATCCTGCTCGTGTATGACCCACGGATGGGAGCCAACAGCAGCGTGGCGAAGAAAATCACGGATGAAACAGGCGGGCGCATGATCGTGGTCAACTCCGAGAAGCATCTTCTGGAAGCGTTCGATCAGATTTCGGAGGAGCTGCGCAGCCAGTACACGCTGGGCTACTATCCGACGAACACGGCGCGCGATGGACAATTCCGGAAGATTAAAGTTGAGGTTACGGATCACAGCGACAAGGTGCTGGCTCGCAAAGGATACTACGCGCCCAAGGGCTGACGGCGGGGTGAACGTCCAGGAGTACGGCGGCGTGCTGAAGAAGAGGAGATCGAAGTTACCGCCAGTCTTCCCTTCCTGCTCGGTGCGAAGCAGCTTTGGGCTATCATTTGATAGAAATTCTCCGGCAAGGTGGTCTAGCTTCAGTTTCCGCGGTCTCCACACGTCACCAAGATGACGGCCCACTCGAACGGCCGCAATTCGACTCTTCGAACGCATTGACCGGATTTCGCCTAGCGTCTAACATCCTTCTGGCACAGCCACATCATGGTTAACGAGACCGTCGCCCACTATAAGATTCTGCGCAAGCTCGGTTCTGGCGGGATGGGTGTGGTGTATGAGGCGGAAGACACCAAGCTCGGGCGGCGGGTGGCGCTGAAATTTATTCCGGAAGAGAACCAGCGCGATACGCAGACGCTGGAGCGTTTTCTGCGAGAGGCGCGCTCGGCCTCGGCACTAAATCATTCCGGGATTTGCACGATTCATGCGATTGAGGATGATGGCGGGCGGACGTTCATCTCGATGGAGCTGCTCGTGGGGGAGTCGCTCGATAAGGTGCTCGCGGGCGGACCCCTGCCGATTCTGCGCACCGTCGAGATGGGGATTCAGCTTGCGGATGCTCTCGACGCCGCACACAAAAAGGGAATTGTCCATCGGGACATCAAGCCCGGGAATATCTTTGTGACCGAATCGGGCGCGGTCAAAGTGCTGGATTTTGGCCTGGCGAAGCTGCTTCCGCGGAAGTCTGAAAGTCTCGCCGGGAACACGGTCGATTCTCGCGTCGACACCCTGCTCACCAGCCCCGGCATGGCGGTGGGCACGATCCAGTACATGTCTCCCGAGCAGGCCCGCGGAGAATTAATTGACGGGCGGAGCGATCTCTTTTCGCTCGGGTCGGTTCTCTATCAGATGGTGACCGGCAAGCAGGCCTTTCCGGGATCGACGAGCGCGGTCGTTTTCGACAATATCCTGCACAATGCTCCGGTTGCGCCGGTCACGCTGAATCCCGATGTGCCTCCCGAATTCGAACGCATCCTCAACAAGGCTCTGGAAAAAGATCGCGACATGCGCTACCAGGTCGCCGCGGAATTGCGCGCGGACCTGAAGCGGCTGCAGCGCGAAATCGATTCGGGGAGTCGACCGGCCAGCACACAGGCATCGGCAGCGCGCGTCTCGACGGTTTCCGAATCCACTGCCCGAAAGGTCACGCCGTCGGGAAGTTCGGCCATCGTGGAGGCCGCGAAGAAACATAAGTTCGGCACCGTGCTTACGCTTGCTGGCGTTTTCGTGCTGATCGCCGCCGCCGGTTACGGCCTTTATTCCATTTTCCTGCGCACGCAGCACGTGCCGTTCGAAACTTTCACAATCGAGAATCTGACCAACAACGGCCACGTGGTGCTGGCCGCCATATCTCCCGACGGGAAATATCTTCTCCACGTTCGCGATGAAAACGGTTTGCAGGCGCTCTGGCTACGGCACATCCCGACAGGAAGCAACACGGAGCTGCTCCCGCCGGCCGCTACGCGATACGCTGGACTCACTTTTTCACCGGACACCAACTACATTTATTGCGTACGCCGCGACGAGGCCGAGCACACGCTCGCCTCGCTCTACTCTTCGCCCGTTTTGGGTGGGACGCCGCGTTTGCTGATCAAGGACGTGGACAGCCGCGTGACTTTTTCGCCGGACGGCCAGCGCTTCGCGTTCCTCCGGGAAGATCACGACTCTCCCACGTACGAACTGCTCGTGGCGCACAGCGACGGCTCACCCGATCGAACGCTCTTCAAAGACGTTCCCTTGGCCGGAAGCGAAGGAAACTACAGCCCGGCGTGGTCACCCGACGGCAAGAGCATCGTGATCACCGACTCGGAGATGGCGCAGGGGGTGACCACGGCGATTCTCGTCGTGGACGTGGCCACCGGAAAACAGCACGCGGTGCCCATCGCCACAAATCAGATCTATCGCAATCCGGTGTGGATGCCGGACGGGTCCGGATTGCTGGTTTCGGAGTTTGGAGACTTCGGGGTCATGAACGCGCAACTTGGAATCGTGGGCTATCCGAACGGTTCGTACCGGCGGATCACGAACGACACCAACTCTTATCTTTTCCCTACGATTGCCTCGGATGGCCACACCATTGTCGCCAGCCAGACTCAGCCAAGCTACGAAATTGAAGTCGCGAGCACGGCCCTTCCGGATGACGTTCATCCCATCACACTGATGATGAATAACCGTGTTTGGAACTGGGATTGGACACCCGACGGCCGGATCGTCTTTGCGCAGATTCCCGACATTCGCGTGGTCAAACCGGGCGGCGCGGAAACCCTGGTGTATTCAGACGGCAAACACGTTTCCGATCAGGTCATTTCCTGCGGCGCGGGGCGTTATTACGTGATTCGCTCCGCGGGCCGCTCGGGGAGAGTGGCTTTCAATCTTTGGAGGATGAACACTTCGGGAGAGGACCTGAAGCAGCTCACCTTTGGGCCGGACGAAACAGAGCCATTTTGTTCCCCGGACGGGAA
Source organism: uncultured Acidobacteriota bacterium (assembly GCA_963715795.1). Lineage (GTDB taxonomy): Bacteria > Acidobacteriota > Terriglobia > Acidiferrales > UBA7541 > Acidiferrum. Next base: position 2,362,287 of record OY970275.1, read on the forward strand.
TTGGGTGTATTACACGGACAACGGCGACAACCAAGCCCTGAAGCGAGTCTCAATCGAAGGCGGCTCACAGGAAACTATATTGCCCACCAGCTATGGGGAGGTGGCCATCTCGCCGGACGGGAAGAGCCTGGCGTATTTTGAAGTGCGCGAACTCGACCACAAGCTGATGCTGGATATCTACTCGCTCGATGAGAAAAAAGTGACGTACCACAACATAGATTCGCGCGCCACTTGGCCGCTTGCTTTCTCTCCCGATAATAAATCGATCGTGTACGCAGTTCGCGATAAAGGGATCGGCAATCTTTGGATGCAGCCGCTTGACGGTTCGCCGGCTCGTTTGTTCACGCATTTCACTTCGGAGGAAATCGAGAAATTCCTCTTTTCGAAAGATGGCGGAAGCATCGCGATCGAACGCGGCCACGTGGAATCCGACGCTGTGCTGCTCAGGGATACCTCGCACTAGGAACGAAGTTCAGGACGAACCCCAGGACATACTTCAGCAGGCTCTTCTCGACACATTTCTGCAGCTCAAGAAGAAAGGCCATCTAGAAAATCGGCGGACGGATGGAAGTGGAGTTCAGCGCGAGCCCGAGCCGCTGGGACTGGGTTGAGCATTGTCTCCATTGGCCCGCGCGAAATAACCGCGTCGCGCGCGCACCTCGTAGCCCTTGTGGTCGGGCACTTCGATGCGAATGCGGTGGTAGCGGCCGTCGAGCACGTAATTCGTGGGAATGTACGCGATGGAGTACTGATTGCGCAGTTCGTCGCCGATGTCCTGGAAGGATTCGTCCAAATCATCCACGTGGTAGGGGAAGAACGCGCGGCCGCCCGTTTCGTCCGCGAGGTCTTGCAGGATCTTGTCGCCCTCCGTCAGATGGTTCTTGCGGTCCGCCAATTTGTCCGGATCCGTCTGGGAAAGCTGGATCCACTCGGTGCTTGTGCTGATCGTATAAATCACGACGCTGGTGCGCTGGGCCATTTCGATAGCTTCGGAGCGGGTGTGGTTCGAGAGATTGTCGTCGCCGTCGCTGATGAGAATCATCACGCGGCGCACGACGTCCGGCTGATCTCCGGGCGGGCGTGGCGGATGGCTCAATTCATTCTGGCAGGCGTCGTAAATCGCGTCATAGACAGCCGTGCCGCCGCCGGCCCGGGTCTGCAGGATTTGATCGCGCAGCAAGCCGGTGTCATTGGTGAACGGCTGGATTATCTCCGGCTCGTCGTCGAAGGTCATCACGAAGGCTTGATCGCGGCCGCGCCGCAACACGCTGTATAGAAAATTGATCGAGGCGTCCTGCTCGAATTTGATGCGATCGCGGATGCTGTTGGAAGTGTCCACCAGCATTCCAATGCGCAGCGGGAGGTCGGTTTGTTTGCTGAAGTAACGAATCTGCTGCGGAAGCTTTTCGTCGAACACTTCGAAGTCTTGCTTTTGGAGATCCGGAACGAGTTTGTTCCGGCGATTTAAGACCGTAAAGAGCACGTCGACCAGGTTGACCACCTGGACGATCTTCTTGGGGCTCTGCGGCGGTTCGGCCTGCTGGCCCGGCTGACCTGGCGGCGTTTGCTGGCCTTCTGGCGGCGCTGGTTGCACCGGCGGTGCTGATTGTGTGGTGGCCTGTTGCGCACGGTCGCTGACCGCTGTCGTCAGCAATCCTGCTACGAGCAGTACGGAAACTATTCCCCTGGACATGTCAGTTGATTATAGGTACGGAGCAAGGGCAGCGTCAATTCTCTTCGAATTTTCGCCCGCAGCGGCTGCCAACTTTTCGAGGAACTCCCGCAACGGCACAGGCAGCGGAGCGCGGACTTCGATCCATTCACCCGTGCGCGGCTGCGAAAATCCAAGGCGAGCCGCATGCAGGAAATTCCTGCCTAGCGGCGGCATTATCGTCTTCCCGGGCACGCCGGCCGTGCGTGGCGTGGATGCGCCGTCGACACTTAACTGCGAAGCGGCGCCGTAGAGTGTGTCTCCCACAACCGGATGGTCGATGGCCGAAAAATGTACGCGGATCTGATGCGTGCGCCCTGTGTGCAACTGCACTTCGACTACTGTGGCGCCACCAACTTCCGCGAGGGTTCTCCAATCGGTTCGGGCTTCGCGAGCGTTCCCGGTGAGCACTCGGCCACGCCGGGAGTTTCCCGTCAAGGCGTGTCCAGGCTTTTCGCGGTGAACGGCCATTCGAGTCCGCCTGAGCAAATCGCGGCCTATAGCCAGTTCAATGCGGCCTTGTTTTTCCTTCAGCAGACCTTCGACGAGGGCGATGTAGGTTTTTTTGACCGTGCGCTGGCGAAAGGCATCGGCGAGTTTCGCGTGCGCGAAATCATTTTTCGCCACCAGAATCACGCCGGACGTGTCTTTGTCGAGGCGGTGGACGATACCGGGGCGCAACGCGTCTCCGCCTTGCGAAAGCGCCTGTCCTCGCCCGAGCAGCGCGTTCACCAATGTGCCGCGTATGTTTCCTGCTCCGGCATGCACGGTCATTCCCGCGGGTTTGTTAACGACAATCAGGTCGGCATCTTCGTACAAAATATCGAGCGGAATCGCTTCCGCTTCCGCACGCATCGGCGGCCGGGCTCGCGCGTCAACAAAAATTTGCTCACCGGCGCGCAATTTGTGCGCGCCCTTCGCAGGCTTGGCGCCGACGAGGACCAGTTGCGCCTCGATTAGCTCTTGAATTCGCGTTCGGCTCAGCTCCGGCAGTTGAGCGGCCAAGTAGCGGTCCAGACGCAGTCCAACGTCACTTTTCTGAACGACAAGCTTGTGGGTATTGGAGAAAGTCACGGCAGGATTCTAGCAGCAAGTGCGCGCTAGGGCCCAAAGCGGCGCGGCTTGTTCTTGTTTGCCAGGGAGCGAAACAAATGAATACATGATAGGGAGTTCTACATTTAATATATACATGGCAAACCTTATATACGTGTTCTCGAAAAATCGGACTGGAGTTGCCGTCGTCCATGACCGAGAAAAGGAAATCCATCTCAAAGGAGCACGCCGCGCCCGCCAGAAGCACGCCTCTTGCTGAAATGTCGGTTGAAGAAAGGCGGGAAGTACAAAAGCTCGTTCAGCGCGCTCTGGACGAGCGAAATCTGCCCAGGTTTAAGGCGTCGCTTCTTAAGCTGGGATACGACGAGACTTCTGACGAGTACGAAAAGCTGATGCGACTTTGGGATGAGCACGCTCGCGCTTCCCGCCATGGCTGAGCGCTTCTTTGAACGCTTTGATCTTGGTTTTTCGTTCGTGTACCGGCATTGCCTCGAGATGTCCAATGATCAGGCCGGTTATCTCCGAGGCGATCTCGGCTCTTGTCTTCCGCTTGGCGGCCACAGTTACCTCGCGTTCTCCGCGGCCTTAAGCGTAGCAAGAATCCAATGCAAACAACAATAGCGTAAAGATGCTGGATTTCGGCCACTTTGAAGCCAATTCTATTTCTTTCCCGTGCCGTCCCGTGAGAAGAACAGAACATCGAGAATGAGCAGAATGGCGCCGATGGTGATTGCGGAATCGGCTACGTTGAAGGCCGGCCAGCGATAGCTGCCGAGCCAGACTTCGAGGAAGTCCGTGACCGCGCCGTGGAGGATGCGGTCGGTCAAGTTTCCCGTGGCACCGCCGAGCAAAAGGGCAAGACCGGCGGCGGTCACGGAACCGCCTTGGCCGGCGACGAGAAGCCATGCCAAGACGCAGATGACCACGAGCGAACCGCCGATGAGCAGGACGCGCAGCCAGGGCGAATGCGAATCCGCGAAGAGACTGAAGGCGATACCGGGATTGCGGCTGTGTACCAGGTAAATGAAGTGACGCACCACTTCGTGGCGCCAGTTTTCGTCGGTCTGGGTTTCGAACCAGGCTTTTGTGGCGCGGTCGAGCGCGACGACGGCAAGAGTGAGCCAGAGCCAGCGCAGGCGCGAGGGCAGTTTCATGAAGGTGACGGCTCCAGTCTCTCGATTTCCGCAAGCGCTTCGGTGCAGCGTTCGCAGATGGATGGGTAGCGCGTATTCTCTCCCACATGCGTGGAATAGTTCCAGCAACGCTCGCATTTGGCGCCGTCGGCGCGCAACACTTCGACTTGATAGGGCGCTGGATTCTGGGTGTGGACCGACGCTTCAAACGGTAAAACGTCCACCTGCGAAACGATGAACAGGCCGGGTAAATCTTTTGCATGGGTTTGCAAGAGTTCGAGGAAATCGCCCTTGGCGCGAATTCGTATTTTGGCTTCGAGCGAGGCGTTGATGAATTTCCGGGTGCGCGCGCGTTCCAAATCTTGCAGGATTGCCGGTCTCAGCGCATAGAGCTTTTCCCATTTCGTTTTCACCTGGGCATCCAAATTCGAGCGCAGAGCAGTCTCTTCCGGGAACGTGGCGACGTGCACGTTTTCGGGTTCGCCCGGCAACTTTGGGAGATGCTCCCAAATTTCCTCGCTGGTGAAAACCAAAATTGGGGCTGCGAGCCGGACGAGCGCGCTCGAGATTTTCCAGACCGCGGTTTGGGCGGATCTACGCGAACGATTCGTGGGCGCTTTGGTGTAGAGACGGTCTTTCAGAACGTCGAAATAAAACGCGCTGAGATCGACAACGCAATAATCATGAATCGCGTGATAGACGCGGTGGAAGTCGTAGGCGGCGTACCATTCGCGGCATTTCCTCACCAGTTCAGCGGTGCGTTCCAGCATCCACGCGTCGATTGCATCGAGTTCGGAGTTGGAGAGAGCGTCACGATCCGGTACGAAATCGAACAAGTTTCCAAGCGCGAAGCGGAACGTGTTGCGAATCTTGCGGTAGGCCTCGCTGAGCTGGGTCATGACGCGCTCGCTCATTTTGACGTCGGCCTGATACTCCTGCGAGGCTACCCAAAGCCGGAGCAAGTCGGCCCCCCATTTTTCGCAAATCTCGCTGGGAAGCACGACATTTCCGAGCGATTTGGACATCGGGCGCCCGCGCTCATCGAGCGTCCAGCCATGGGTAACGACGCTGCGGTAGGGGGCGCGGCCGCGCAGGCCCGTTCCGATGAGCAGCGAACTCTGAAACCATCCGCGATATTGGTCCGGCCCTTCGAGATAGACATCGGCGGGCCACTCGGCACCTTTCAGAACGGCGAGATTCGAAGAACCGGCGTCAAACCAGACATCCAGAATGTCGTTTTCTTTGCGCCACGAGGAGGCTCCGCAGGCGCATTTTGTTCCGGCGGGCAACAGTTCTTGCGACGAATGCTTATACCAGGCGTCCGCGCCTTCCCGTTCGAACCATTTCACGACGTTGCGCAGCGCCGCGAAGTCCTCGAGCCGCTTGCCGCACCCGTCGCAATAAAAGACGATGATGGGCACGCCCCAAAATCTCTGGCGGGAGATGCACCAGTCCGGCCTTTGCTCGATCATTTCGAACATGCGCTCTTCGCCCCAGGCCGGAATCCATTTCACACCGTGGATCTCCTGGAGCGCCGCCGCGCGCAAACTATTTCCGCTGGCCTGCGCGGACTGATCCATTTTGATGAACCACTGCTCGGTGGCGCGGAAAATCACGGGATTGTGGCAGCGCCAACAGTGCGGGTAGCTGTGTGTATAGGTGTGATGGCCCAAGAGCGCGCCGCGATCTTCCAGCAACTTCACTATGATTGGATTGGCCTCAAAAACATTTTTGCCTTTGTATTCTGGCAAACCTTCGAGATACACGCCTTTGTCGTCGATGGGCGCGTAGATTTCGAGGCCGTATTTTTGCGCGGAAAGAAAATCATCCGAGCCATGGCCGGGCGCCGTGTGCACGATTCCGCTGCCCTGATCCAGCGTGACGTAATCCGCGAGAATCCCGGGCACTTCGAACGGCAGGAATGGATGCTGGAATTTCGCGCCCGCAAAATCCCGTCCCTTCGCTTTTGAGAGCACGCGGACTTCTTTGATTCCACATTCCGCCTGAAGCGCGGCGATTCGTTCTGCCGCCAGCAGGAGCAGGCCTTTCTCCGTTTCTACGAGCGCATATTCGAAGTCGGGGTGAAAGGCGAGCGCCCGGTTGTGCGGCAGCGTCCAGGGCGTCGTAGTCCAAATCACCGCGCGCACATCCCGGCCGAGATTTAGGCCTGGCGCTCCACTATTGGGAGCGCTTTCCGAGCATTGAAAGGTCACCCAAACCGACGGGCTGGTGCGATCGTGGTACTCGACCTCTGCTTCCGCCAGTGCCGTCGAATCGTAGATGCACCAATAGACCGGCTTGCGCCCGCGATATACGAAGCCCTTCTCCATAAAATCCAGAAGGGCGCCGGCGATGGTGGCCTCGTAATCGTGGCTCATGGTGAGATAGGGATCGTTCCACCGGCCGAAAACGCCGAGGCGCTGAAAGTCCCGTTTGTGCTGCTCGACGTAGCGGGCTGCAAACTCGCGGCAAAGGCTACGAAATTTGGCGGGCGCAACTTTGCCCTTGCCGCCCAGCTCTTTTTCCACCTGCGTTTCGATCGGCAATCCGTGGCAATCCCAGCCGGGCACGTAGGGGGCGTAATGACCGGCCATACTTTTGGATTTGACGATCATGTCTTTGAGGATTTTGTTGAGGCCGGTGCCGAGATGAATGGTACCGGTTGGATAGGGGGGGCCATCGTGCAGAACGAAAAGTGGCTGGCCGGAGCGTGCGGCGAGGATGCGCTCGTAGAGATGCGATTCCTGCCAAGCGGCGAGCTGTTTGGGCTCATTTTGGGGAAGGCCCGCCTTCATCGGAAAATCCGTCTTTGGCAGGTTTAAGGTTTTTTTGAGTTCCAGAGGTTCGCCCATGAAAAAATGTGCCCGAAGGCTCGCGCGCTCGATTCGGATGACATCCCTTGGTTTCGTTGCCAAGCCAGAAACATCGGAAAGCAGTGTAATTGCGTATGTTACAATGATTGGGAGTTGGTGTCAGCGCCTGGGGTCGCGCAACCTTTCCCGGCGCAATCGAATCTTAGGGGTTCAGGACACCGAGCAGCGCCCAACTGCGTCTAATTCAGGGAGAGTATGGTGCCGGGACTCATTGTAAAGCTTGTTCCCGATGAGATGAAGAAGCGCGGCGAAACTGTGGCCGACGCGCAGGCCGTACCGGTGCCAGCGGCGGCGGTGCCCAAGTTTGGCAGACCTGCTATCCTGATTCCCACAAATTTTTGGTCGAACCTCAAGCAGTTTCTGACCGAGCGTCCGGTGAAAGTGACGGACCGGCCGGGGGCGCCCTTTGTGAAGGCGTCGTTTGGCGCGGGAGTCATGGACAACCTCAGGGATTTTCTGAGTTCGCGTCCAGCGCCGAAAGGGCCGGTCAACAGCCGGCTGGCGGTTTCGTGGGGTTCTAACTTTGGCGGATTCGGAAAGCGGATTAAGGAAGTCTTTTCTCCGGAGAAGCTGCCGCCGGCCAACTTCACCAGCAAACCGGTGAAAGTAAAGGACATCTGGACGAAGGACGAAAATTTCCGCTGGACGCAGGCGATCTCTTTCGCCATTCATGGCAGCGTCTTCGCGCTGATCATTCTGATTCCGTTGCTCTGGCATTTCACTCCGACCGAAGCTAAGAACAAGAATGTAGACGTGACTCCACTCGACATCTCCCCTTATATGGCGAAGCTGCCAGCGGGTGCGAAGAAGGCCGGAGGCGGCGGCGGGGCAAATGACCATACGTTGACGCCGGTGAACAAGGGCAAATTGCCGAAGTTCCAGTGGACGCAGTTTACTCCGCCTCAGGTGAAGATTCAGAATGAACACCCCAAGCTGGCGATGGATCCCTCGCTGCTTGGTCCGCCCGATTTGAAAGTGCCGAACTTGAATGCCTCGACGTTTGGCGATCCGCTGGCTTCGGCGACGAGCGATTCGCTTGGACACGGCAACGGCACAGGCATCGGCAGCGGAACCGGAGGCGGCTTGGGTCCCGGCGAAGGCGGGGGCACGGGCGGCGGGGCGTTTCGAGCGGGAGTGAATGGAGTTGGCGCGCCGGAGTGCATCTACTGTCCGCCGCCGCCCTACTCGGATGATGCGCGCAAAGCGAAGTACATGGGATCGGTGGTGTTGCAGATCACCGTGACTCCGGATGGCCGGGCCGTGAATATTTCCATCGTCAAGGACCCCGGTATGGGGCTTGGGGAGAAGGCGGTCGAGGCGGTGCGCACTTGGAAGTTTCGGCCAGCAGCTGGGCCAGATGGCAAGATCGTCCCCGTGATTATCGATATCGAAGTGACATTCCATTTGTATTAGGTTGAAGTCCCGAGACCTCAACCCTTAATTCTTGCTCATTGCTTCTCCCCCCTTGGGTTTCACACTCATTGCTGCGATTGTTCGATTTCCACCCTCTCAAATTTTCGAGTTCCCTTTCAGCGGGCAACCAAAGTTTGTTTCGACACTTCTGACTGGCAGACTGCTGTCCGTCTCGAAACGCAGTCGGGCCAAATCGCGAGGCGGCGATGGAGGCCTGGGCATGCGCCAACCACTCCCGCGCTCTTTTTCCGGAAGCCGTACCGACAAGGATAATTCCTCGGATTCTTTCTCAACTGGATCGTGGCTGAACCGCGTTCGTGAAAACTTCGGGCAACTTCTGATTCCTTCGGGCTTGAAACCTTCCTCGGCGAATGGCGCGCCCATCCATTTGTTGAAATTTGAAAAGTCTCTGCCGCCAGCGCGGACGCAAGGCGCTTCGCTGATCACGCACGCGGTAATCTTTGCGGCGCTGCTCCTTCTGTTCGCCCATGGGCCGGGGCGTACTCCGGGGACGGCGCCGAATGGCGGACAGGCGAGCGGAGCGCTTACCATTCCCGTGGCCGTCTTTCGCAGCCTTACCAACGTGCATGCCAACGACGGAAGCGGCAGAAGCGGAGGGCAAAATCCGATTCCAGCGACGCGAGGAGATCTTCCGCCGCGTTCGTCCTTGATCCTGGTCCGGCCGATGCTGCCGGAAGAGCAGCATGCGAAGGTGCCCGAGCCGCCCGCAATATTCGACGCGAATGCGGCGGCGGTCCTGAAGCCCACCGACAAGATGGGGTTGCCGTGGATGACCTCTGAAACGGGATCGGCGGGTCCGGGAAAAAACCATGGCATCGGCTCGACGGATGGAACGACGCTTGGCGATGGCGGAAACGGGCCGGTGGGCGACGGTACGGCGATCGGCGCGTACGTGCCGGGAATGATTCCCCCGGGATGCGACTCTTGCCCGAATCCCACATACACCGAGGAAGCACGGCGCGCGAAAGTGCAAGGTTCCGTGACGCTGGAGGTTCTTGTCGGCGAGGATGGACGGGCCCATGCCATACGCATCGTCAAAGGAATCGGATTTGGGCTGGATGAACGCGCCGTCGAAACGGTGCAAGGCTGGAAGTTCACGCCGGCGCGAGACGGGGCGAAGCGGCCCATGGCTGCCTGGGTGACGGTCGAAGCGGTCTTTCGCCTGTTCTGAAACAACAGGAAGGCTCTGGACGCCGCAGGTTGACAGCAGTAGCATTTCTTTATGCCGTACGAATTTCGGGAGTGGAAAGAAGAACTGGCGCCGCAAGCGTCTTCGGGGCGGCTTGGCGGCCCGCCACGCAAGTCCACAGGGATCGGCGTGCTTGATCCGCCCGGACCTCCGAAGAGGCCGCATGGCCCCTTGGCGGCACTGCCCGCATCGTTTCTCATGCGAGTGCTCGCCGGAGTGATTCTGGCCGGGTTGGTGGCGATTTTGTTATTCCTTCTGTATGCCCGGTAGTGGGTGATTGAAGAAACACATCGCATCGTTCTGCTGTCTGGGCTGCGGACAATCTGTTAGGATTCCGGCATGAGAAGAGAAACGAGTATTTCGTTGGCCATTCTTGCGGGATTCGTGTGCTTCGTGCCCGCGGCGCGCGCGCAGACCGCCGCTGGCGCGCTGGACATCACGGCGCGCATCCGGCCCACTGCAGCGCGGCCGGAACCGGTGCGGCAATTCACGTTTTATATCCTCACGAAAAGCTATGCAGATATCGCCAAGGAAGTCGAAGCGGGAGATGTCGTCCCTCCGAAGGATAAATTCATCGAAGGATTGGATGTCTCTCCGGAGCTGAAGAAATGGCTGAAGGCGCACGCTGTTTTGGATCTGACGACTCCCGACCTGGACAAGATGCTGACGCCCGACGACATCATTCACACGCCGGAATTCCTGGTGGCCTACGAGCGCTCAAATAGCGGCGGCGTAACCAAGGGCATCCCCTTCCCCCGATATAAGGAATCCGACAAAAAAGAGAATCCGGAGAAATACGAGAAGGAAAAACAGGAATATCTCAGCGCGCTGAAGAAATTCATCGAGAGGAATCCCGCGACGGTTTCCGGGATGGAGCTGGAACTGGACGGCGTAAATCCACAACGAAAGTGGGCGTTGCTGCTGAGCAACCAGAAGAACCGCGTGCAGAAACTGGCGCCGGAAGTGGCGCAAACGAAGTATCTGGCGGCCCAGGTGGACACGGACCTGGACGGCCACGCCTTCCTCGCAAACCTGGCGCCGGGCAAGTACTGGATCAGTTCGCTGAATCTCGACGCGGACGCCGGGGACGCGCGGGTGCGCTGGGACGTACCCATCACGATCGAGGCAGGCCAAACTTTCCGCATTCAACTGACCAACCTGAACGCCATCGACACACTGGCAGCGCTGGCACACTAGGCCGCACCAGCCGCAGCCATGGGCACTCCTCTCCTTTGGCTGGTTTTTAATCTCTTCGTACTCGCCGCAATAGCGCTGGACCTTGGTGTTTTTCACCGTCGCCCGCACAAGATGGAGACGCGGGAAGCGATTACCTGGACATTCATCTGGGCTGGGCTGAGCGTACTGTTCGGGTTTGGCGTCTTGCATTACGCCGGCGAGCAGCGCGGCCTGGAGTTCTTCACGGGCTACGTCATTGAAAAAGCCCTCAGCGTAGACAATCTGTTCTTGTTTCTCGTGATTTTTCGCGCGTTCGCCGTGGAGGAAAACATCCAGCACCGCGTCCTGGAGTGGGGCATCCTGGGGGCGCTGGTGATGCGCGGGGCGATGATCGCTGCTGGAGCGGGGCTGATCCAGCGGTTCAGCTGGGTGCTCTACGTGTTTGGCGCGTTTCTGGTATACGCAGGGATGCGCATGTTGTTTGCGAAGAAGGCGGAGATGCGTCCCGAGCAGAACCGCATATCGCGCTTCGCGAGCAGGCATCTGCGGGTCACGCGGGAGTATCAAGGGGGGCGCTTCTTTGTGCGCGAGGGCGGAAAAGTGTTTGCGACGCCGTTGTTTATCGTGCTGCTGATCGTGGAGATCACGGATATCACGCTGGCGGTAGATTCAATTCCGGCCGTATTTGGAATTACGCGCGATCCGTTCATCGTGTACACGTCCAACGTGTTTGCGATCCTAGGGTTACGAGCGATGTATTTCTTGCTGGCGGGCGTGCTGGGAAGGTTGCGGTACCTGACAGCGGGGCTTTCTTTTGTGCTGACGTTCATCGGAGCAAAAATGATCGTCGAGCCGTGGGTGCACATTTCGATCCAACTTTCGCTTGCGGCGGTGGCCGGGATTCTGTCTCTGGCCCTTGCGGCTTCGCTGCTGGTTGCGCCAAAGGCAAAACAATAGGAGCTTTGCCTTAGCAGGACGAGCATCTGAGAGCGGGTCCCTCGCTGTGCTCGCGATGACCGCGGAAGCCGGCTCTTCAAACCTCGGCGGACATCAATCCTCTTCGAACATGAGCTCGTCGACGTAGCACCACATCCAATTTTCGCCGGGTTCGAACGAGCGGATGATGGGATGCTTAGTGGCGTGGAAGTGTTTTGTGGCGTGCTTATTTTTCGAGGAGTCGCAGCAGCCGACGTGCCCACAGATGAGGCAGAGGCGCAGGTGCACCCAGGTATCGCCCATTTTGAGGCATTCTTCGCAGCCTTTTGACTTTGGTTTTACGGGGCGAATCTGGTTGATGTGCGTACAAACATCGGCCATGGTTTTCTCCAAAAGCGATTAGTGTTCGGCTGGAACCGGGATGCGGACTTGAAAACGCGTGTCGCCGGGGACAGAGGTGACGCTCACATGGCCGCCGACGTTCTTGATGATGCGGCTGACGACATCGAGGCCAAGGCCAGTGCCTTCGCCGACGCCTTTGGTGGTGAAAAAGGGATCGAAGATTCGCGAAACAGTTTCGGGAGGGATGCCGGTACCCGTGTCGGCAATCTCCACGAGGACAAAATCGTTCTCGCGCGCGGTGCGAATGGTGAGCTTGCCGCCGGACTTCATGGCGTCAGCGGCGTTGTCGATGAGATTGGTCCAGACCTGGTTCAACTCGCTGCCACTGGCCAGGACCTTGGGAAGGTTCGGGGCGTAGTTGCGGGTGACGGAGATGCCGCGCTTGAGCTTGTGATTCATGATGATGAGCGTGTTTTCAAGGCCGTGCTCGATATCGACTTCCTGCATGGGACCCTGATCCATATAGGAATATTCCTTAATGGCTTTGATGAGATCGGAGATGCGCGCCGAGCTGTGCTCGAGATCCTCGGCAATGCGCTCCATTTCAAGGAGCGTGGCGAAACGGGTGAGTTCAGGACCGAGAGAAGCACCGGCGGCGGAGGCAAAGCTTTCGAGGTGGGCGTCGGTGAGATTCGCGTCGGCCAGCGAAGGCGAAAGCTTCCAGGCGTCGGCAACATTGTGCGATTCGAGCCAGGTTTGAATGGCTTCCTCACGCTCAACGCGGGCGAGTTCATCCTTGAATAGGGCGGGTTTCAGAGAGGAACGAATTTCCTCTTCACGCTGGGCGAGAAGAGCGCAGTCTTCCGGGCCGATTGTGGAGCTGCGAGCGGCGGAGCGCAAACGGGTTAAGCAATCGCGCAGAGCGGCAGCGGAACGGCGGGCGGCGGCAGAAGGATTGTTGAGTTCGTGAGCGAGGCCAGCGGAAAGTTTGCCGAGAGCAGCGAGTTTTTCATGCTGTTGCTCAGCTCGGGTGACGCTGCGAACGCGGTCCGTTAACAAACCCACGAGGCGGCGAGTAAGTTCCGGCATTCTCCGGAAGAGTTCCGGGAATGCAGTAACGCGAAAGCCGAGGAAGTGCGAGGGAATAACGGCGCGGCCGGTAACCGTGATCACTTTCAACCGTGAAAAAGGAAGCATGCCGGTAACATCGCCTGCGGTGATCGTGAAAACGGGGCCGTCGGAGCTCCCGTGCTCGGCCCTGGCACGCATCTCGCCTTCCAGCATGACCATCATGAAGTCCGGGTGTTCGCCTTCGCGCATGATGATCTCGCCCGGAGCGGCGCGGCGTTCCTCGGATTGGGAAATAAACCAAAGAAGATCTTCGTGCGGCAGGTCCGCGAACACGGGAATGGTCCGTAGTTTAACGACGAGCTCTTCTGCGGATGATGGAGCGGAGCTCTCGGTCATGCCTGTCCTGTTCTCCTGAGAAGTCGGCTCATTGTACCTTGGCCAGGTATTGGTGCATAAATTGAACGACAACGGCACCTTCACCAACGCCGGAAGCAACGCGCTTTACCGAGCCGTGGCGCACATCGCCAACGACAAAGATGCCCGGGATGTTGGTTTCGAGCAAACCAGGGTCGCGGTCGAGCGTCCAGGAAGGGGGGCGCTTGCCATCGCGGAGGAGGTCTGGGCCGGAGAGGATGAAGCCACGGTCATCGCGCTCGATGAGGTCGCCGAGCCATTGCGTGCGTGGCTGCGCTCCAATGAAAATGAATAGACTCGAAGCGGGAAACTGCTCGCGCGTGCCGGTAGTCTCGCAGAGAACGGTGATGCCAGTGAGGCGCGTTTCGCCCTGGACTTCCACGACGCTGGATTGCGTCCAGACCTCGATACTCGGCGTTTTTTCAATCTGTTCGATGAGGTAGTGAGACATGGTGGCGGCGAGGGACTTGCCGCGCACCAGCATAATGACTTTTTGCGCGAATTTAGAGAAGTGCATGGCGGCCTGGCCGGCGGAATTCGCGCCGCCGATGATGTAGACGGTTTCGCCCCGGCAAGCTATGGCTTCCGAGGTGCCGCCGCCGTAATAGACACCCGCACCCTGAAGGCGATCCATGCCCGGAACATCGAGCGTGCGCCATTGAACACCCATGGCGAGAAGGAGCGCGTTGCAAGAGATTTCGGCGCCGTCGGCAAGCTTAACGTAGCGATAGGGACCGTCAACGCGCAGGCCAACGACATCCTGCGGGGAAAGAATTTCAACGCCAAAGCGGCGGGCTTGCGCGACGGCGCGGCGGGCCAAGTCGCTGCCGGACAAACCGGCGGGAAAACCTAGATAATTTTCGATGCGAGAGCTGAGGCCAGCCTGTCCGCCGGGAGCCTCGCGCTCAATCATCACCGTGCGCAGGCCTTCCGAAGCGCCATAGACGGCCGCGGCAAGACCTGCGGGGCCGCCACCGACTATGGCTAGATCGTAGAAATCTGTCTGTGCGTGGGTACGGAGACCTACCTTATCGGCAACAACGGGAAGAGGCGGCTCGGCAAGCCGAGTGCCATCGGGAAATAGAATTAACGGGAGCGTCTCTGCCTCGGGACCAAGTGACTTGATGAGGGTGCTTACCTCTGGATCGGTTTGAGCAAGTTCGATATCGATCCACTGGTAAGGAACCTGGTTGCGCGCGAGAAATTCACGGAGTTCATAGGAACGGTTGGACCAACGCGTGCCAAGAACGCGAATGCCTTCGTAGAGCGGACGGAAGGTGGAATTCCAGTCCAGGAGCAGGTCATCGATGGCCGGGAAAAGCTTTTCTTCGGGCGGATCCCAGGGCTTCATCAGGTAATAATGAATGCGGGCCTCGTTGATGGCTTCGATGGCCGCGTTGGTATCAGCGTACGCGGTCAGAAGAGCGCGCTTGGCCTGCGGATGGATTTCCATGGCTTCGGCCAGAAAGCCGACGCCATCCATTTGAGGCATGCGTTGGTCGGCGAGGAGCAGAGCGACGGGATTGTTGCGGGCTTTTAGCTCGCGAAGGGTCGAAAGGGCGGCGCCGCCGGAGGTGGCACGCATGACCCGGTAACGGTCCGAGTAGTGGCCGCGGAGGTCGCGCTCGATGGCGCGAAGGACCTCGGGGTCATCATCGACTGTAAGTAGAACAGGTTTCGGCATATTCCTCAGATGATTTGAAGGCGGAAATCGGTGCAACTTTCGCGTCAGATTTCGAGTGGCGCCTTATTCTGCCCAGTTCTTCAAGCTACAATTCTTGGGACGGCTATGTCCAGCGCGCTTACGACTGCGATAGAAGGGCTTGTTTCGCGCGATGCAGCGGTTCGCGAGCGCGGGGCTGCGGAAATTTACGCGGCGGGGCAGAGGTCTGCAGAAGCGGCGGTCCTGAGCTGGTGGACGGATGAAGAACTATCGAGATTGCTACTGGGCAAAGCACCTGAGCTGACGGTGGGGCTGGCGGTGCAGCGGGAGACGTTTGCGAAGATTCGCACCGCCAACAGCGTGGCGCGGATGGCGGAGGTCCCCTCCGAACAGGATGCGGAGGAATTTGAGCTGCACTTTTCCGGGGGAATTTCTTTGGACATTCTGACGTCGCGGGCACCGGGCGGGGATGGCGCGATTGCGAAATATTTGGTGAAATTTGGAGAAGGAGTGCAGCAGGTGGAGTTTCGGTGCCTGAACGTGGACCGTGCGACGGAGATTTTGAAGGAAAGATTTGGAGTTTCCGCGGTGTATCCCGAAACGCGGGCGGGGGCGGATGGGACGCGAGTGAATTTTTTTCTGGTGCCTGTGCCTGGGGCGGGCAAAGTTCTCATTGAGCTTTACAAATCCGTAAACGAGCCACGAAAAAGATAGTCTACGAATCGCCAGCGATTGCAATCCAAGCACGAAGGACTTCTCCTACTGTCCAGGCTTGGGCAATGCAGCCGCGCGGCGTGTGCGGCGGGTCGCCGTCGAAGATTTCGGCGAGTGTGCCGAGGCCGTAGGCGCTGATGTTGCTTCCAAGAGGTTCGAGGTAGCGAAGAGCGGCGGAGCGGTCCTTGTAGACACGGAAATGAGCTAACGCGAAAAGTCCGAGCAGCCAGCCCCAGACGGTTCCCTGATGATAGGCGGCATCGCGCGAACGCGGATCGCCGGCGTAACGGCCTTGATAGCCCGGTTCGCCGGGAGCAAGGCTGCGCAGGCCGTAACAAGTGAGCAAGCGCTGCGCGCAAACGTCAACGACGGATTTTTGTTGGTCCGCGCGCAACGGGCTGACGGGCAAAGAGACGGCTAGAATTTGATTTGGCCGAAGGGCGGCGTCCTTGCCAGGATTTCTTCCTCCTCCAATCCCCGCGCTGGGGACGTCGATCACGTCGAAACAACAATTTCGTTCCGCGTTCCAGAATTTCTGGAAGCTGGACTTGGCTTGCGCGGAAAGGCGCTCGTAATTATCCGCGGGTTTGCCCAATTCATTGGCGAATCGCGCCATGGTCTTGAGAGCGTTGATCCAGAGCGCATTGATCTCGACGGGTTTTCCCGTGCGCGGCGTGACGACCCAATCTCCGATCTTGGCGTCCATCCAAGTGAGCTGAATGCCAGGGCCGCCGGCGTAGAGAAGGCCATCGGCGGAGTCGACGTGGATGTTGTAGCGAGTGCCCGCGACGTGCGCGTCAATCATTGCGGCGAGAACTGGAAATAATGTTTGCAGCGTGGCCGTGTCTCGAGTCGCGCCGAAATACTCGCGCACGGCTTCAAAGTACCAGAGCGCGGCATCTACAGTGTTGTAGCCGGGCTTGCCGCCCGCGTCGGGAAAATTGTTGGGGAGCATGCCGGCGTCCACGTAACGGGCGAAGGCCAGCAGAATCAGGCGCGCGATTTCCGAGCGGCCCGTGACGAGAGACAAGCCGGGAAGAGCGATCATGGTGTCGCGTCCCCAATCGCCGAACCAATGGTAGCCCGCGATGACAGTGCGTCCTTCGGGCTCTTCGGGTTGGGAGCGCTGGACGATGAATTGGTCCGCAGCGAGGACGAGTTGGCCGAGCCATGCGGGGGCGTGGGCGAGGGACTTTCCGTTTTGAATTTGCCAGCTTTCCAGCAAAGCTGTTTCGTGATCGGAGCGATGGGCGAGAGCGGCAGGGGCATCGAGCGAGGCACCGGCTTCGGTGGACACGACGACCGCGATACTTTCGCCTTGGTTCAATTTGGCGTGGAAGAGGGCGGCGAAGAGATGATCTTCGCGATCGTCCAAGCCACGTTCTCTTTCCATGGGCAAGAAACAATCCCGGTACCACTCGTGACGCGCCTCGCAGGAAGCTTGGGAACAGCTTAGATAGAAAGGAATGGCGCCTTCGAACGGAAGAACCATTACGCCGTGCTCGATCGGCACGATTTTCATGCGCCAATCACCGGCGTGCGTCGAAGAATGAAAATCGCGATAGTTGACCAGAGCCTTCAGATCCATCTCGAGAGGGCCGCTCGCGCGTGCGAGAGTGTATTGAATGAACGTGGTGTTTTCGCCTTGAGCCATCCAAACGCGCTTCTCGAGCAAGGCATCGGCTAAGGCGTAAGTCCAGACGGGAATCGTTCCTTCTAGCCGGAAGTTTTCGAGAAGGAGGAATCCCTGCGGATCAATGACTCCGCTGGCCCAGTGGTGGGTCGCGAGAGCGTACGTCGCGCCAGCATAGCGTGCGATTTCATCGAGGCCCGCGACGAGTTGATTGCGGCCAAGGGGCGGCTGCAGCGCGGCGATCAAGAGGCCGTGATACCTGCGGGTGATGCCGCCGGACACGGTTCCTGAAGCGAAACCGCCGATGCCATTAGTGACGAGCCACTCGCGAGCTTCGGCCTCGGCAAGATTGTCGCAAACTTCGCGTCCGAACCGAATTTCGGCGCGAAGGGATTGCGGCAGTGCGGCTGGGTCTTGCGTCACGTTTTTCCTTTGCTCCCGCGGTGACTTAGAATGGCCCCCCAGTCAATGTTTACGGGGCTTGATCCATTTCGTCATCAAGAAACGAGATTGATCTACATATCCTGCGTGGAGGTACAATTCTGCGGCAGGATCATTCCCTCGATCGACTTCGAGATGGATGGCGTTCACATCTAATTCGCAAGCGTGTTCCTCGACAAACTGCATGGCGCGGCGGCCAATTCCCCGCCGCCGATAGGCTGGTTCGATGTAAAGCTCATCAATGAACGAATCCCGCCCGTGGTGTTCGAAACTATAACCGAACGTGAGGACAAGGTAGCCTGCAGGAATTTCGCCATCCAGGAAGATCCAGGCCCGGCCCAGCTCGGAATTTGCAAGAAACTTGCGCAGGACCTCGCGAACGGCCGGCTCGTCGAAAAAATAAGCGCCTGGTTCCTGCTCGGCCAGATTGCGCATCATGCGGAGCAGCGCCGGTTCGTCCTCTGCCGCGACGGGGCGAAAGATAACTCCCGGCACTTTATTCTCCGCTCTGTTCAATCAATTTCGCGACCAGACCAGTCCAGCCCGTCTGATGATTCGCGCCGAGGCCGGCCCCGTTATCGCCGTGAAAATATTCGTGAAAGAGAATGAGGTCTTTCCAGTGGGGATTGCTCTGGAAAAGTTCGATGCCGCCGGCGACGGCGCGGCGGCCGTCTTTGCCGCGAACGAAAATATGAACGAGGCGGCGGGAAATCTCGGCTGCCACTTCCCAAAGGTCCGCTTCATTGCCAGTGCGCGACGGAAATTCAACTTTGAAGTCTTCGCCATAGTAGTGATGGAACTTCTGCAAGGATTCCACGAGGAGATAGTTCAAGGGAAACCAGATGGGGCCACGCCAGTTGGAATTGCCGCCAAAAAGGCCGCTGGTGGATTCGGCGGGCTCGTAATCGACGCGGCTGACGTGGTCGTTGACCTGGACTTCGTAGGGATGATCGAGGTGATAGCGCGAAAGAGAGCGAACGCCGTACGGAGAGAGGAACTCGGTTTCGTCCAGCATGCGGCTCAGAATGCGCTTCAATTGTTTGCGGTTGGCAAGGGAAAGCAAACGGCGGACGCCGCGCGCGGAGCGCTGCGTCATTTCGATGTGCTCGGGTACGTCGGCGTGATTGTCGACGAACCATTGCATGCGCCGCTTAAATCCCGGTAGGCGATCGACGATCTCTGGCTCAAGGGTCTCGACGGCAAACAGAGGAATCAGGCCGACCATCGAACGAATCTTCATGAAATGGTCGTCGCCATTCGGCAGATGGAGAACGTCGTAGTAGAAACCGTCTTCATTGTCCCAAAGCGCTATGCCTTCCGTTCCCATGTCGTTCATGGCGTGCGCGATGTTGACGAAGTGCTCGAAGAACTTGCTGGCGACGTCTTCGTAAGCCGGGTCCTCCTTGGCAAGTTCGAGCGCGATGGCCAGCATATTGAGGCAGTACATCCCCATCCAGCTCGTGCCGTCCGATTGCTCTAAATGCCCGCCGGTGGGAAGCGGCGCGGAGCGATCGAAGACTCCGATGTTATCGAGGCCTAGAAAGCCACCCTGAAAAATGTTCATGCCTTCGGGATCTTTTCGGTTGACCCACCAGGTAAAGTTGAGGAGCAGCTTGTGAAAAATCTTTTCGAGGAAACCGCGATCGGCCACGCCGCGTACGCGCCGCTCGATTTTGTACACGCGCCAGGCGGCCCAGGCATGAACGGGAGGGTTCACATCGCCGAAAGCCCATTCGTAGGCGGGAAGCTGGCCGTTAGGATGCATGTACCATTCCCGGAGAAGAAGAATGAGCTGTTCTTTCGCAAAATCGGGGTCAACCAGCGCGAGCGAGATGCAGTGAAAACCCAAATCCCAGGCGGCAAACCAGGGATACTCCCACTTGTCCGGCATGGAGATGACGTCGTCATTGTAGAGGTGGGTCCAGTCCTTGTTCCGGCCTTTCAAACGCTCAGGAGGTGGCGGCGGACCGGCGGGGTCTCCATCGAGCCATGTGCGTACATCGTAGTGATAAAATTGCTTGGACCAGAGCAGGCCGCCAAAAGCCTGGCGCATGACGTTTTTGGCGTCATCGGATAGATCCGAGGCGACGCGCGAGGCGTAAAATTCGTCGGCTTCCTTCTGGCGGAGTGTAAAAACACTCTCGAAGCCCTCGGCAAAATCGTTCGCTGCCGGAACGCTGTCGAGACGGTCCGCATGGCCGGGCGAGGTAATAATGCCAGCAAGCCCTGGACTATGCGCCAGCGAAGCAAGCGGCTCCATATCGGTCAGGCGCAACTTCAGCGTTTCACTCTGACCTGGACCGAGTTCGAGCCGGTAATGGGCGGCCATTTTCGTGCCCGCCTGCTGGGGATTTACGGCTGCCGTATTTCCCCCGATTAAGTACTCATGGAAGGCGTCTTTTACATACGGCGACCGGCTTTTCGTGTTGAAGAGGCGGGCGTAATTGGTTTCGTTTTCCGTAAAGAGCAGTTCAGGCCGGCCCGCGCAAAGAAGCCAACGCTTGCCGTAATGCCAGTGCTGAAGCTCGGCGCACTCGCTTCCAGGAATGTTGGGGGCTCTCTGCACGCCGGGCCTGCGCAAATCCTTGCCCCAGGACCAGGTGTTGCGAAACCACAACGAGGGGAGAACGTGCAATCTAGCCGCCTCGGGCCCGCGGTTTATGGCCGTGATTTTGATGAGAATATCCTCGACGTCGGCCTTGGCATACTCGATGAACACATCGAAATACCGGTCGTCGGCAAAAACGCCCGTGTCGAGAAGCTCATACTCGGGATTTTGCCGGCCACGCCGCCGATTTTCCGCCACAAGATTTGCGTAGGGAAATTCCGCCTGGGGGTATTTGTACAGCATCCGCATGTAGGTGTGAGTGGGTGTGGAGTCCTGGTAGAAGTAGTATTCCTTCACGTCCTCGCCGTGGTTTCCCTCGTTGCCTGTCAACCCAAAGAGCCGTTCTTTGAGAATCGGATCGCGGCCGTTCCACAACGCAAGGCCAAAACAGATCATCTGGCGGCGGTCGCAGATGCCGCCGATGCCGTCTTCGCCCCAGCGGTAAGCGCGCGAGCGGGCATGATCGTGCGGAAAAAATTCCCAGGCGGTGCCGCCGGGGCTGTAGTCTTCGCGGACTGTACCCCACTGGCGCTCGGAAAGATAAGGTCCCCAGCGTTTCCAATACTTTGTACGGGCGCGGTCTTCCTCGAGCCGCTGGTCTTCCTTGGATTGGAGTCTGGCCATGGTCTGGGGCACCTCTGAGGGTGAGTTCAAATTATGGTTTATAGTCGCATCTTTTGTGAATCCCGGCGGCGATCCCCACGGCTGGCTTGCACGTTCCAGCACGTCCAACAAGAATCCGAACTACTCGAAGAGTGAGATGCGCCGTTCCGATGACAGGTGGAAAAAAACTGCAAATATATTTAGTCTGGGTCAAGGGCTGAGTTTCGGAAGCGGTTTCTAATCTCCACCGGCGCCGAGCCTATTGGCAAGCCTTTCAACAATCTCCGTCGGTGATTCTCTCGCATCGACAATTATGGCATCGGCTGGCTCTTCCAAATCCGCGAACTGGCTGGCAAGCAAATCCTGCTTGGCAAAATGCCCCTTTCGCGCGAGCACTCTTTGTGAGAACAGCTCGCAGCTGCCCTTTAGATAGACAAACTGAACCCTGGCGCCGGAGCGCAGCTCATCGCGATAGCTCTGTTTCAAGGCCGAACAAGCTAATACGACATTTTGCTGTGCGGCGTTCCATTGCAGTATCTTGTCGTGAAGCGCTTCCAACCAGGGCAGGCGATCGGCATCGGTCAGCGGAATGCCATGCCTCATTTTCTCGACGTTCGCCGGCGGATGAAAATCGTCGGCGTCGGCAAAATACCAGCCCCGCCGCTTCGCGAGCAGGGAGCCTATCGTAGTTTTGCCCGAGCCGGTCGTGCCCATCACGATCACGATCATCGCCGCCTCATTCTCGGGGATTGGCCCTCATTGGCGCAAAAAATTGGCTGGGAGACCTGGACTCGAACCAGGATAGCCAGATCCAGAGTCTGGAGTCCTACCGATTGGACGATCTCCCAGCCGATGGGAGGAAGAAAAACGAATCGCAGCAGGTTCCCGCGGATCGGGAGAGCCACGATTCTTCTTATCTAATTTAATCGGGAAAGGCGGGGGCGTCAACCGCGCGGCGAAGCGGCTGGCGTCGAATCCGCAGCCCCTCGCGCCGCCACGGGCGTCATTTGGCCCTTGTGCAGGGTGAACTCCTCGCCGCCCCAGGTAACGCGATTGGAAGCAAAGGCCGCTAGCCAAACGACCGCATAGATTGCGTCACGCAAAGGGACAAGCCAGAGTTTGCGCCGCAGGACTTCGTCTCCGACGCCCCAAACGCCGACGGTCCACGCCATGACGTGGCGAAGCGCGAGGTAAGCCAGCAAATAGGCCGCTGCGAGCCATTTTGTAGGCGCGACGAGTGCGGCCGCCACGGACCAGGGTAGTCCTAACGTGAAGATCAGGCCGAGATAAGAAAGCGGGCGGCACAGTCGGACCGTTCTCGCCCAACGGATCTGATGATCCCAGAAGGACCTGGCAGTTTGCGCGGGATACATGGTCCAAACGGGTTCACGCGAAAGCAGAACGCGTCCGCCGGCTTTGGCGATGCGCAGGCCCAGTTCGTAATCGTCCGCAAGCATTCTCGCAATGGACGCAAAGCCACCCATCTTGGAAAGCCAACGTTTGGTGGTGACTATCGATGCGCCGAGAGCAAAGTTCATCCCTTCGGTCCATTCAGCCATCAAAACTCCGGGGAAAAAATCGCTGGATGCACCGATGGCTTCCAGCTCAGCGCCAAGATTTCGCTCGGCGATGCCACGATAGA
This sequence comes from uncultured Acidobacteriota bacterium, assembly GCA_963715795.1. Taxonomy (GTDB): domain Bacteria; phylum Acidobacteriota; class Terriglobia; order Acidiferrales; family UBA7541; genus Acidiferrum. The sequence continues at coordinate 2,384,923 of OY970275.1, forward strand.
AGGAAGTAACCGCGCCTGTGCTTTCTTCGGCGAAGGGCGCGACCACTTCGCGCAGATAGTTCGGCCCGACGCGCACGTCACCGTCGGTGAGCGCCAGGATCTCGTGCTGCGCTTCGCGAGAGAGACGCGCGAGCGCGTTGACCTTGCGATTGGGCCCAAGGGTTTCCGACCCGATCAACAAACGGATACGCCGGTCGGGAAATTCCGCGATCAGGCGATGGATAAGCGGAACGGCTTCATCGGCAGCGTCACTTACGGCAAAGAGAATTTCGTATTCGGGATAGTCCTGGTGGCAGAAGCTGGAAAAATTTTCATACGTGGCGAAATCCACGCCCCGAACAGGCTTTAAAATGCTCACGGGCGGAGTAAAATTTTGCGGTTTACGGGGGCGCTCGCGGCGAAAGAAACGCCAGCCAGCCAGTGTGGCTGCGGCATAATAAGCCAGCGGCGCCACCGCCAAAAGAAGCACCGCATCGCGCCATCCTGAATGAAAAATTGTCACGCTGAACTTCTCTTCCCTCTTGCGACTGTTTCCGCTCGGATGGGTCGAGCCCCGTTTGCTTAGATTGCCACAAAGGCAAGGGCTAAGGCATGTCCTTCTGGTTCGAGGAGTCAGGCCCGAGTGCAGAGAGACTCAGGCAACGGCCGCAGGCGGGTGCCGCTTTAGCGCTTCCCTAACCAAACGAGGGTGACGCCGATGCAAACGAGAAGCACCCCCGCCCAGCGGCGGCGAGACACGCGTTCGCCGAGGAAAACAACACCGCCTAACGCGCCGGCGGCGTAGCTCAGCGCTGTTACGGGAACCACGAAGCTGACGTTTTCAATTGAAAGCATCGCCAAGAGCGAGAAGAAAGCAAGGGTCATCATGGCCAAGCCGGCCCACATCCAGGCGACTTTCATCGCGCGGAAGATGACGCGCAGGATCGCCAGCGGCCGGAAATCTGTCACTTCGCCAACGCGTTTCATGGCGCGGGTGACACAAAGCTCGCCTCCTGTGCCCGCGGCAACGACAAAAAATAATAGGATCGCTTCGCGCATGTTCAATGGACCTCGGTGGTGCGCGGAGGAGTGTTTCCCACGACCAGTACTCCGAGGCAGATAACCGCGATTCCAGCCCAACGGAGCGGCGAAATTTTTTCGCCAAGATAAAAATAACCCAAGAGAGCGACGACCAAATAAGCAACCGAGGAAGCTGGCTGCACATAGCTGAAATCCGCCCAGGAAAGAATCAGCATGTAGGCGACGAAAAAAGTGAGCAGAGAGGCGACGCCGAACCAGATGTACGGCGACGTGAACACGCGCGAAAATATGGCAGGGAGTTCGGAAGGCGTCCAGCGGGCCGCCGAACCGGCGTCCTTCATGCCCTTTCCGAGGAGCACGTTGCCGAGAGGGCCGAAGATGACCATGATCAAAATCATGCAATAGGTCTTGAAGTGCAGGCCGGCGGAAGAGGTCATGCAGCGAGCGCGCCAGATATGGGAATGAGGGAGCGGAGAGAAAGGCCGGAAGCAGCGCAAGAAGGCATCCGGCATGGAAGCAATCTCAAGCGTACAGGAAAGGTTGTCATCGCAATTAACGCGCGCTCAGGCGATAAGTCCACTCTCTTATTTTACATGATTATCGCAAGCATCCCAACGATGGCCCCTCGACGCGAGTGCCTGCGGTGCGCCGTTCGATTGAGGGAATCTGTTTTCAAACAAGATGTCAAACTAAGGTCTTAATTCCATTTTGGAGAGTGAAGTTCGCGGCTTTTTGCTATTCTCTTTGGGTTTGCAAGAAGGTCTCCGAATTGGCGGAAAGGACAGGCCGCTAAAAAAAGAATGATTGCTGCGCTCAACCACTTGCCGGACTCTCACCCCGCATCCGCTTTCTCCGAAATTGCTATCAAGCGCCTTCGTGTTGTTCTTGGGCCGCGCGAAAGAATGGCCCTATCCTTCGAGTACGAGGTCGGTAATGGCGGCAAGTAACGCCGAGTATGCTTTCCTTGGCGTCGCGGCCATTCCATTTATTTACTACCTCATCGCGCTTTACAGTTCTTGGCAGTTTTTCCGTCAGGCGAAAAAATCGAAGCAGCCCTTGGATTTCACGCCTCCCGTGAGCAATCTAAAACCCATCCGTGGCCTGGATGCCGAGGCCTACGAAAACTTCGCGAGCTTATGCAGGCAGGATTATCCCGATTACGAGCTTCTTTTTGGCATCGGCGACGGCGATGAAGCCGTCATAGAAGTCATCGAGAAGCTGAAACAAGACTTTCCGCAGCGGCGGATTCGTGTGATCCACGTCTCCGGGCACACCGCGCCGAACGACAAAGTCGTGAAGTTGGCTAGGCTGGTGAGCGAAGCGCAAAACGAAGTGCTGGTCATCAATGACAGTGACGTTCGCGTGCGGCCGGACTATTTTCGTTCCGTGGTCGCTCCTCTTCGCGATCCGAAAGTTGGCGCGGTCACTTGCTTGTATGTTTCCGCGCACGAAGACACATTTCTTCAAAAGCTTCAGTCCATCGGTATGATTTGCGATTTTTACCCCGGCATTTTGGTCGCCCGGCAGTTGGATGGAGTCAAATTCGCGCTTGGCCCGACGATTGTCACCACCCGAAAACATCTCGCAGGTTTCGGCGGCTACTCCGCCATCGAGAATCGCCCCGCGGACGATCTGCTCGTCGGGCGGCTGATCGCGGAGCAGGGGTTCGAAGTTGAGCTCCTGCCTTACGCGGTCGAGACCGTGGCGGATTTCCGGTCCTTGCGCGAGTTCTTCTTCAAGCGCATGCGCTGGATGACGGTCATGCGACTCATGCGCCCCTGGGGGCACCTTGGACTAATTTTTACGCAAGGCTTGGCGTGGTCGGTGGCAGCCGTTGCCATTTCTCCGAGTCTCCGCGTAGCGCTCTTTTACTTCGGGGGATATCTTGCCGTCCGTGTGGCGATGACCTGGCTGATCGGTGTGTGGGGCATGAAGCAAAAAGGAATCTGGAAAAAGATGGCGCTCGTACCGCTGTGGGATGCGTGGGCTCTCTTCATCTGGCTTCTGAGCTTTGGCCGCCGGAGCATCCGCTGGCGCGGTGATCGCTATTACATTCGAGATGGAGTGCTGGTCCGTGCGTCATCCCAAGCCACGGTCGAATGATCTCGGCTCGTGCTTACTTTTAGCTATCTGACTGATGATTTGCAGCACCTGGCCGGCAATGCCCTTGCCACTAGCTACCAGGCCGGGAAGAAGCACTTCGCGTCGGTTAAATTGTGGTTTCGCAGTCGGGTTGCAACCTACGTATCCCCCCGCGGAGTGTACAAGTGCTACACCCGCACAAATATCCCATTCGTGCTTGGGGGATAAAGTCCAAGTGGCATCGGCAAGTCCGGCAGAAACGAGAGCTAGCTTATAAGCCACTGATCCGGTCGGCCGAACGATGAACCCTTTCCCCTGAAGTAACGCCCACTCCCCTCGATTCCATTCCTGCCGGCTGGCTAAGACCAAGGCACCCTCCAAGTCCGTTCTTGAACTTGCCTGGACCTGACGGCCATTGCATGTCACGCCCAATCCTAGGGCGCCAAGGAACAACTCGTCGGTCACTGGGTTATATATTCCGCCAGCAACGGCAGCGCCACCTATCGTGAGTCCAATCGAGATGCACCATTCAGGCGTGCCATCCAGGAATTCGCGAGTTCCATCTATCGGGTCAATGACCCAAACAATTTCGTGTGAGAGACGCGTCCGGTCATCTACTTCTTCTTCAGATAGCCAACCCTCTCCCTGCCCCAAGAGGGCCCTCCGCAGTACACGACTTACTTTGCGATCAACCGAACAGATCACCCCACGATCGCCGTTGTCCCTGGCCTTGATGGAACCTGGCGCGATTTGCTTGATCGTCTCGGCAGCTGCAAGCAAGGCGCTGCGTATACGAGCGAGATACTCCTTCCCGGCGGATTCAGTTAACATGCAAAATGGATGCCCACAACATCCTTACACCGACCACGGCAAGAACACAGCAAAGCAGCAGTTTGAAGCGCCCGGGCGCTAGATATTTGGTCAGATGGGCGCCCAGCAGCCCACCGGGAATCGATCCCAAGAGAACACTTGCAACCAACATAGTGTCAACATTATTCATTCGAAACTGAAGCCAGCCCGTAATACCAGCGAGCACCACAGCGTGAACAATATCCGTGCCGACCAAAATAGCTGGAGTATAGCCATAGAAGACGAGGAGCAACATTAAAATGATGCTGCCCGACCCAATCGAGGTAACGCCCACTAGAACGCCCGCAAGAAATCCAATCAGGATTATTCCCAACCTATAGTTGCGAATTCGTACGTTCGTAAGATTGCGGCGCTTAGTAGAACGATCCCCCGCAAAAACGTAAGCAATTGGAATGACGATCAGTAGCGCTGCAATTGCCACTTTCAAAACTTCGTTAACTCTTTGCCCGTACATCGCGCGAATCTGCGCCAACAGCAGTACCCCGACCACAGCCCCCGGGATACTGCCATACGCCAGGTTCAGGGCTAATCGCCAGTCTACGCTTCCGCGGCGCCAATACAGACTACCGGCGCCAATTTTCGTAATGCAGTTGATAACCGCATCCGATCCAACTGCAACAATGGGAGATACGCCCAATACGGAAATCAAGAGCGGCAGTAATACGAGGCCACCACCCAGTCCAGTCAATCCGACGAGCGTTCCCGCTATGAGGCCGACGGCAACCCTTGCTCCGACGATGTGTGGATCCACGAAAACTCCACTCCAACAAGCGGTAGAATCAATCCATCGCATCTTTTGAGGATAGACGGTGTAGGACAGCAGCGACTACCCTGAGCGTACTCTCCCTAGTGCTTTGACGATCTGTGTAGCATACAATTTCCGCATTGAGCGGCGGTTCATAAACATCATCCACCCCAGTGAACGCCCGAATTTTTCCTAGTCTGGCTTGTTTATATAATCCCTTCGGATCTCTTAGCTCACAGACTGCGAGGGGCGTATCAACATAGACCTCCATAAAATCACCAATAGTCCGTCGCGCCTCGTCGCGCCCCGTCCTGTAAGGTGAGATTGCCGAGACTAAAACAATGGTGCCGTTCCGAGTCAGAAGTTGCGCAACAAAAGCAATGCGGCGGATATTCTCATCTCTGTCCTGCTTGCTAAATCCAAGACCTTTACACAAATAGTTCCGAATCACGTCACCGTCGATTACCTCCACTTGCAGACCATGAGCCAGTAGTTCGGTAGCGACGGCTTTACAGATCGTCGTCTTCCCGGCACCACTGAGGCCTGTGAACCAAACGGTAAGTCCCTGCCGCCGGGCAAGGCGTGAGCGAGCCGAAAACTCGTCCAATACATCTCTGCCGCCAGTGGGAGTCGCATCTAGTATCATGCCGGCCGCAAGAGTATCCGCGTTAATGGGGTCAATTAGTATGAAGCTTCCTGTGATCCTATTTAGTTCGTAGGGGTCGCAAAATATCGGATTTTGCAGATCAATCTGAGCTTCGCCAATCTCGTTGAATTCAAGACTTTCAGCTTCGACTTCTTCCAAGTCTTCCGCATTTAACTTATGGATTAGTTGGCTGATTCTGACACATACGACCTTGGAGGTATGCTTGATTAAATAGCGGGTATCGCAACGAAGGGGAGTCCGAGACATCCAGATGAGATGAGCCCTTAAACTCGTGGAGACGGCAGGCATTTCTCCATGAGACACGAGCATGTCGCCTCGTCCCAGATCGATGTGATCAGCAGTCGTTAACACAACAGATTGGGGAGCGGACGCGTTTTCGAGATTCGATGGATAAAGTAGTATTTCCTTGACCGTGGTGCGCTGCATGCCAGGTAAAGCAATTATCTCTTGCCCTCGCCTTACGACACCCGAAGCTACCTGCCCAGCGTATCCTCGAAAGTCTTGATTGGGTCGGATGACACTTTGTACTGGAAATCTAAAGCTTTCTTGTCGGTCCGGCATCACAGGAATCGTTTCGAGCAACTCGAGCAGAGCCGTTCCCCGATACCACGGCATGCGCTCACTGCCTTGATTCACATTTTCTCCGCACAAGGCGCTCAGCGGAATGAAATGAAATTCGATATCCCGGAGTGAGGCGGCAAACTTCAGGAATTGATCTCGAATGGAATTAAAAACCTTCTCTTCATAATCCACCAAGTCCATTTTATTAACGACAACGATCATTTTCCGGATTCCGAGCAGCCAAGCAATGAGTGTGTGCAGACGCGTCTGCGGCAAGACCCCTTTCCTCGCATCCACCAAAATCAGCGCCACTTCCGCGGTGGATGAGCCGGTGGCCATGTTCCGGGTGTACTGCTCATGGCCCGGAGTGTCGGCGATGATAAATTTCCTTCGTGAGGTCGAGAAGAATCGATACGCTACGTCGATTGTGATTCCCTGTTCGCGCTCGGCTTTTAAGCCGTCAGTGATCAAAGAAAGATCGAGGTCGACATTCTTAGCCGAAGAAGCTTTCCGCACAGAAGAAAGCTGATCGTCGTAAATTGCGTTGGACTCATAAAGCAAACGCCCTATCAGAGTCGATTTGCCGTCATCCACGCTCCCCACTGTCACGAACCGAAGCAAGTCCCTTTTGTCTCTGGCCGTATTCAAAAATAACCTTCCCTTTTTTTTAGCTCCATTGAACCCTCTTGGTCGTGATCTATCACGCGGTTTTCACGCTCAGAGCGCCTGAAGAATTTAAGTTCCTCTATTATTTCAGGTACGGTCATCGCCGAGGAGCGAATTGCCCCCGTACAATAGGTGCAACCAAGGGATCTCATTCGGCACATCACGCTCTGTGGTTTCTCTCCTGGCAAGAGTTGGAGCGGATGGTCTAAAGGTATTAGGACATCTCCTCGGATCAGCATTTCACGTTCCTTGGCGAAGTAGAGGGACACAACGGGGATGCTCTCGCGATGGATGTATTCCCAGACATCCAGTTCCGTCCAGTTCGAGAGTGGGAACACGCGCATACTCTGGCCAGTTTCAACACGGCCATTGTAGAGATTCCAGAACTCAGGGCGTTGATTCTTGGGATCCCATTGTCCCTGAGAGTCGCGGAGCGAGAAGACCCTTTCTTTCGCCCGTGATTTTTCCTCGTCCCGCCGTGCACCGCCGATGGCTGTGTCAATACTATTGGCGGTCAACGCATCTAGCAGGGCTTTCGTCTTCAGCAGGCCACAGCATCTACTTGTGCCCAATTGGAATGGATTTGCGCCCTCTGTCTTCGCCTCTTGGTTCGTATATGGAATTAATTGTAACCCGAGTTCCTCGCAGGTTCGGTCGCGGAACTCAATCATCTCATGAAATTTGAATCCGGTATCTATGTGCAACAAAGGAAAGGGGATTTTGCCCGGGGAGAAAGCCTTCTGGGCAAGCCGTAACATAACAGAAGAGTCCTTCCCGGCAGAGTAGAGCATCGCGGGCCTCGCCGCTTCTGCTACAACCTCTCTCAGGATGTAGATACTTTCCGCTTCCAGTGTGTCCAGTTGAGATATGCTGGTCTCGTCCAAATAAAATCCTTTCGCGAACGGGGAAGGTACAAGAGTATTCTACTATAAACTGAATTCCCGGTTGGACTGAGGGCGTCTTGGAGCGGCCGACAGGGTGCGGTGCGGGACGGGCGGGCCACCTACGGAATAGGGTTGCATCGACGGTTTGTGAGGCGACAAAAAGGAACTCAAGCTATACACCTGCCTTAGCAGTTTGCCGCGCGAAAATTTCTTTGGCCCGCGAGTAAAGCTCCACATCAGCCGCCCGGTATTTATCCACTGCTTTTCGAACGTCTTGGTCTATCGTATATTCGGCTCCTTCGGTGTCCGGATTGACGTTGAGAAAGCTTTCACCTCGCAGTTCACAGCCGAAGCGTGAATTGAAGAAGCCCACACTTTTATAAAACTCTTCTGAAATCCCCACCATCGCAAGGTCCGAGAGAAGAACGCTGCCCAAATATTGCGATTGCTGATTGCGGAAGGCGTCCCAACTCAAATAATCGTGCAGCGTCATCTTGGCTTCATGAAACATCTTTTCTTCCAGATGATCCCGCTGCGGATTCCGCAACAGAAAGAAGTAATGCGACAGCGCTTGTTGATATGGGTCTCGAAAGAATGCGACGAACTCTTCGTTCGGGAAAAGCCCCAAATACTTGTCCGCCACGAAGTGACCGTGAATCACGTCGTACTTTTCTAGCAGCTCAGTCCGGCGACTCCTCATCGCCAACGTTCGGGTTTTACAGCGCTCAATGGCTTCAGGAACATTGAATCCTGCCCAATCTCCGTAGTCCGTCATCAATCGTTTCCCAAACTCGATCTGCAATAACTGGCGAAAAGAGTTTCCAGCGGCCTTGGGAACGTGAATGGAAAGGATCACTGGACGTTGCCCGCAGGTGATTGAGGGTGTTCTGAGGAAGCGAACATAGGTGTTCGCCTGTTTACTTTGTCCTTCCCTTGCAGCGCTCCACAAATCACGTGAGTTTCTCCCATCAGCTCAACAGAGCTTGAACTCATCGACCTTGTCTTAAAACAGAGACGTGGCCCGACCGCATCAAGCGTCACCACGAAGGACGCATACCTTCCTACTATTTTCCTTCCCTAAATTTATAATAGACGCAAAGATGCAGTTGTGTCTGTCCACTGACAACAAGACTTCGGGAAAGCGAATCTACAAGTATCTCTCAATTAGGTCCAGCGTCAATACGATTGCGCTTCATTTACCGCTATCGTCGAAGAAGACTCCTACCGGCCTCTCCAGTTAGCTGTAAGAAACTGGCCTTTTCCACAAGCACGCTGGTAGCAAGACGAGTCGAGCGCTGTGCAGCTAGCCGAGATGCATGACCGTTTTTCGCAACTGCTGATAGCACTCCTGGTCGCCCCGTTTGTTCCGCTCCCTGGGACGAAGCGGAGCCGGCAAGCGCATGATTGGTCAGGATGCGTTTTCCGCCGCTCGCGGCCACTAAAATTAAGCGGTCGCGCCCGACCAGCTTTTCCAGCGCAGGCATCCCCGAATCTAAGGCCACGAGGTAATAGCGTTCAGGCTGCTGCCAGAGCGCCTGAAACCGGGCATCATCTATGAACACGTTTGGGGCTCCCGGCGCATAAGAGCCGTATTCCAGGTTGAAGTACCGGCCATTTAGAATCAGCGCTGTACGATCCGTATAAAAAAAGATCGAAGAAAAAGTATAGTACGCGCGGCCGATGATCAGGTTTCCCTTGGGTGCCCGCAGCAACGCCTCTGCGAGCGGGCGCGAGGAAAGATAAGGATCGAAAGCAACCATCGCCAGCCGCGCCGCGTGGAAGAAAAGCACCATCATCAGCGCCGCGGAGAGAAAGGCTCGCATTCCCGCGGATCGGAAAGCTCCGATAGCCCCAATCAGGAACGCGCAGGCTGCAAGCAAGAGAGGAACGCGCAGATATGCGAAGGAATCAATGGTGAGGTCCTCCATGTGCCCGAGAGACAGCTTATAAGCCTTGGGATGGTGGCTGAGCGCCGACGAGATATCTCCGACCGCTGGCACATGCCGCACCAGAAAGAACAAAGTCAACGTAGCGATTGCGGCGGCCGCGGCAAGGCCACAGAGAACATGCGTGCCTCGCCGGATCCAGATTCCCCCGGTGGCCATCGCACAACCCAGAAGCAACGCCAGCGCGGGATAGCAAGGCATCGAATAATATTCTTGCGTGGTCGAAAACGTAAAAAAGATCAATAAGAAACCTATCCAGCAGAGCGCGAGAAGCCGCATTTTGCCCGCGCGGTCGATCGGTTTGAACGAGAGTCTTGCCACCGCCGGGAAATACACGCTCCAGGGGAATAACCATAACAGGTGAAAAAGCCAAAAATAGAGGCGCGGAACGGTGTCGTAATCGCGCGGGTAACGCAAGTTCAAAAACCGCAGAAGTTGTTCGTTGATGAAGAAAAACCATAGAAACCCGTGGTACTGTCCCGGGCCGTTATGAAATCCGAAATAAAAATAGGGCGGATTGCGTAGCGTCGCCAGAATATGCCAGGGCGCCGCGATCAGCAGAATGATCAATATGCCGCTGAACGGACGAAGCCGTCGCCACGTTCTCGCGGAAAACAACTGATGCGTGAAAAATAAGTAGAGGATACCAGCCGCGAGCGGGAACAACACCCCGATCAGGCTCTTGATCAAAAGGCCGGTGCCCAGGCTCGCGGCGAAAAGTGCAGCCCAGCGACGCGGGTGCGGCTCTTCTTCGTCGAGGACGCGTAGAAATGCCCAGATCGCCAGTGCAACCGTGAACGTGAGCATCACGTCCGGAATCAGCACGCGGGTGAAGAGAAATAATCCGATACATGTGGCCATGCACAATCCCGCGTAAAATCCCGCGCGTTTGCCGAAGGCCCAGATCCCCATCGCCGCTGTCAGCCAGGCCAGCGCCATGGCGCTCAGCGCAAACGGAATGCGCGCCGACCAGTCGTGCACGCCGAAGATCTCGTAGGAAATCGCGATCGGCCAATAATAAAGTGGCGGCTTTTCCAGGTAGATCACGCCATCGAGCCGCGGCGTCACCCAATCGCCGCTCACGAGCATCGTCCGCGCTGCCTGCGCCAGCACCGCGTCCGAGTCGTCCATCAAGGACGGCGGAGAGACGATGCAGCCGAGATAGATGGCCCCCGCGATGAGCAGGACCGCTAAGTAGAGATGCCAGTTTTTTCTTGTATCCAAGATGCCGGCGCCGGTGATGGCGCCGCCTGAATTCGCCATTTTTTCATCCATAGGAAAAGCAGCAGCAAACCCCATAAGTGGTAGCCAATATTTACGCGTCGCTCGAGATGCAGGCGCACCAGCTCGCGAATCCGCCCCGCCTGGAAAAACGCACCGTGCTCGCCGAGGCCCTCCTCGATAGTTTCCAGAAGCAGCGGACGCAGCGGACCACGAAGCCATTCATGCGCCGGAATATCGAACCCGACTTTTTTGCGCCGCAAGATCATCTCGGGAAGGCGCGTTCTCATCAACTTCTTGAGAATCACTTTCTGTCGCGCTCCTTGCATTTTGAATCTCGCCGGCAATCCCGCGGCAAACTCCACGATCCGGTGATCCAGAAACGGCGGCCGAACTTCCAGCGAGTGCGCCATGCTCATGCGGTCGACTTTATTCAGAATGTCGTCCGGAAGATAATATTTTTGGTCCCACCAAAGAGAAGCAGACAAACCGTCTTTCGCCGCCGGGGAATCGCGCAACTCGCCCAGTACGCGATCGAGAGAATCCGGCAGCGGCGCAGCGCAAAGGGAACGCGCCTCGGCATCTGAAAAAGTTCCGTTCCAATAAACGTGAGCGCGCTCCGCCGCCAGCAGGCTCCCCTCCAGAAACCGCTTCACCATATACTCGCGGCTGATCTTGTCGTCCGAAACTGGCCACAATCGCGCGAGACCCAGCGCGCCACGCAGCGTCCACTTCGGGAATCGCCGCATCGGCCTGGCCAGCTCATCCGCCCGATACGTCAAGTAGCCGCCAAACAGCTCGTCCGCGCCTTCCCCGCTGAGCGCGACAGTCACTTCCGTCTTGCTCATCTTCGAGAGGAACCACACCGGCAAAGCTCCAGCGTCCGAACTTGGTTCGTCCGAATAGTACGCGAACTCCTCGATCGCGCCTCGTAAATCAGCTTCGGGATTCAGATCGAATTCGGTGTGTTCGGTGCCGTATTTTTTCGCTGCGGCTCGTATGTACTCCGTCTCGTCAAAGCTTCTGCCCTGAAAAGAAATCGACAGTGTCTTGATCGGCTTCGCGGAAGCTGTCGCCGCATAGTGCAGCACCGTCGAAGAATCAACGCCTCCGCTAAGCCACAGCCCTAGCGGAACATCCGATAGCAAGTGCTCCTTCACGGATTGCTGCAAGAGAGAATCCAGCTCCTCGCACGCGGAATCCATCGGCCGCTCGCGAACAGGTCCCGCCGGCGGTTTCCAGTAAGGCTCGACGCGCACTTTTCCGTCGACCCATTCGAGCCACTGCCCCGGCGGCAGTTTCTCGATGCCTTCGACGAGCGTCCATGGGCACGGCACATAGTTTAAGGATAAGTAGCAATCGAGCCCGGCGAGGCTCAGTCGCCGTTCGAATTCCGGATGAATGAAAATTGCTTTCAGCTCGGAACCGAAGAAAAGCTCTTCTCCGTTCCGCGCGATATAGAGCGGCTTGATGCCCATCCGGTCGCGCGCCAGAATCAGTCGCCGCTTCGATTTACTCCACAGCGCAACCGCAAACATCCCTCGCAACCGCGAAAAACATTCCGTGTCCCACTCGGCAAAAGCATGCAGCACGGTTTCCGTATCGGACTGCGAGTGGAACACGTGCCCCCGTTTCTCGAGGTCGCCCCTCAGCTCGATGTGATTGTAAATCTCTCCGTTGAAGACAATGGCGATGTCGCCGTCGTCCGTGAGGATGGGCTGATCGCCGCCTTGCAGGTCGATGATTTTCAGCCGCGCCGCGCCCATTGAAATGACACTGGAACGGAACACTCCGCGCTGGTCGGGGCCGCGGTGCGACAGCGTGGCCGTGGCGCGTTCGATGCGCTCGGGTTCAGGCGCCCAATTTTTGTGTGTAAAGCCGGCAATCCCGCACAAGTTCGAATCCCTCTCGCCGCAGCCACAAGCTTCCGGCGCTTCATTCGCGGCGCCTCAGGCCGATTTCCTCGCAAAGACTCGCCGATGCAGGATACATCCCTTATCCCAATGCAACCAGCGCCACTCCCGCGCATACCATCACGACACCGATCCATCGCGCGGCGTTCACTTCTTCTCCCAAAATATATTTCGCCCCAAACGTCCCTACCACATAGCTCAGCGCCGACGCAGGAATCACGAAACTGATCGGTTCCCAAGATAGAAGCACCAGCAATGAGTAAAACGAAAGGGCCATCAAGGGCACACCCGCCCAGAACCACCCGTTGCACAGCGCCCTGCCGAGAAAGCGCAACAGCTCCCGCGGCCGGAGACGTTCCGGCTCCCCGGTGGCTTTCATCCCGTGCGTGATCGCGATTTCGCCGCCCGTGCTGCCGAAGATCAGGAAGCCGAGAAACACGGCGACGTGCATCATGCCAGCGCCTCTCGCGTCACAGCCGTTGTCCGCGGCTTCGTTTGTCCAACCAACAGCACGCCCACGCAAATCAGCACAACTCCAACCCATCGCCGCGCCGAAACTGCTTCGTGCAAGAACACCACCGCAAGAAGGGTGAGCAGCGCGTAGCCAAACGCACCCGCGGGCATCACGTAGCTGTAATCCGCCCAGCTCAAAACGGTCATGTAGCTCAGCATGAATCCGCAGAGAAAAACGATGCCGATCCACAAGGTCCCGCTGGTCACGGTCAAGCGGAAGGCGTGCATCAGCCCCGGCCCGGAAAGCTCCACGGCCCCAATCTGCAGCATGGCCCGCTTGAGCATCAGGTCTCCGGCGTTCGCGCACACCACCATCACGCACACCATGACCAGTGTTTTTACCCGGAGCCTTCCCTCAGTTGCCATTTTTTATGCTTTAGTCGTTTCCGGATGCCGACGGGCTCTCCGGCACGGAAATCATAGGTTTCTGCAGCTTGTCGCCGCCTTGCCGCACCCACTTCAAACGCTCCGCGCGGAGCTTTAGGAAGCTCGTCGCTTCGTGATACAGCCGCTTCCGTTCGTGGGAGTCCCACAAGGCCTCTCGAACAATCCGCCAAGCAACCCGCGGCCGGAAGTAGTACTGGTCGTAAAACCGGTTCACGCCCTCCATCATGTCGGCTTTCGAGAGATGCGGGTATTCGATATGCGGCAACTGGTGCCCGCCGGAATCCGCCAGCGCTTCGACCTTGAGGAATCCCTGTTGTGCCATCGTGTCGTGCAGTTCCGTGCCCGGCATGGCATGCGCCAGCGACACCTGAATCGTCTCGCAATCCAGTTCCTTCGCAAAATCAATCGTCTTGTTGATCGTCTCTTTCGTCTCGCCCGGCAATCCGATAATGAAATCCCCGTGTACCTTGATTCCCACCTTCTTGCAGTTCTTCATGAACTCGCGCGCCATCTCAACGGTCGCGCCTTTTTTGATATTCTTCAGAATCTGCGGGTCGCCCGATTCGAAGCCCACGATAAAGAGCCTCGCTCCGCCCTCCGCCATCGCCTTCAGCTCTTCGTATTTGCTGTGGCAGCGCGCCGTGCATGACCACCTGAACTTCAGCGGCTTGAATTTTTGGCTTAGCTCGATCGCGCGATCCTTCCGTATGTTGAACGTGTCGTCGTCGAAGAAAATCTCTTTCATCTGCGGGAAGTATTCGAGCGTGTTTTTCACTTCCTGAACGACATTGTCCACCGACCTCGTCCGCCACGCATGTCCGGACACCGTCTGCGGCCACATACAGAACGTGCAAAGCGCCGGGCACCCTCGCGTCGTATAAAACGACACGAACGGATGCAGCAAAAACGGCACATTGTAGTTTTCAATCTTCAGGTCGCGCTTATAGATGTCCGTCGCATACGGCAACGCATCCAGTTCTTCCGTGTGCAGTTGCGGGCGCATCGCGTTGTGCACAATCTGCCCGTCTTTCTTATAGCTCACTCCCAAAATCTGCTCGATCGGCTTCCCGTGCGCGTACTCCGCCACGGAATGGTCGAATTCCCCGCGCGTTACAAAATCAATATCCGCGCTCGCCATCAGCGTTTCGTCCGGCTTGATGTGCCCGTGCGGCCCGACGAAGGCAATTTTCAAGCTCGGATTGCTCTCTTTGATCTTCCGAATCAGCTTGACGTCGCTGGCGAACCCCACAGTCGACGTGTACAGCACCAAAAACTCGTAATCCTTGCAAATCTCAATCGTCTGCTGCCAGTTCACCTTGTGTGGCGAAGCATCCAGCAACCGGCTTCCCGGAATTAATCCGGCCGGATACGACAGCCACACCGGGTACCAGTAGGACTCTATCTCGCGCGTCGCGGGCCACCGCGAGCTTGCTCCGCCATCGAATTTCTCAAAACTTGGCGGATTTAGTAGCAGCGTCTTCATTACATCCGGCATTCATCACCCTCAGTTTTCTCAATCAACCTGCCATGCTCCAGACTTTTTCCCGTTTACGCCCTGATTGCTTGATCTAGCGCCGCCGCGGCGGCGTGTCCAGAAAGGTCCCCAAAGACTAGATAACAGTTTACCTGACTTGGTTGCGTACGCTCAATTGTTTCTACGGCGGGGGCAGTTCCGCTTCGGAACCCCCCCGAAGGCCGTTTGGCGGCGTCCGTGTGGGCCCCCTCAGCGCCGAACCCAACACATTTCGCCGCCATCCGCCCTGGGCCACGTCCATACCCGCGGATTCGCTCCTGTCCCGGCTCCCTTCCTCTCGCCCCGGCGCGATAATCGCAATTCAATTCAATGTTGAACGTTCCCCTTGAATATTTACCGTTATGATATATAGTTATCATTACCGGGCGATCGGCCTTAGCTTGCCCCGCGAGAATTGAGGTTGGGATGTCGGGAATGCGCGCAAAATCAGCCTTTCATCCTGTTGTTCTTGTCGTCGAAGATTTGGAATCTATTCGCCAGAGCATTCAGGAGATCCTCGAGGAAGCCGAGTTTCTTGTCCTTCCCGCGGCGAACGCGGACCAGGCCCTCGAACTCGCTCAGTCCTGCGCCGGCCCTATCCATCTGCTGATTACCAAACTTCACCCCGCCGGAATGCCAGGCCCGGACTTGGCTTTTCATTTGCGCAAGCGTTCGCCCGAAATGAGCGTCCTCTATAGCGCCGCCAATCCGTTGGCGGCACTCGACATTCCAGACCCTGCCGAGGTCGTCGCCTCCATGCTGCCTAGGCCGTTCAGCAGGACAAGGCTTCTCGGCAGAATCAATACGCTGCTCGCCGCGCACACCTAGCCTATTGCCGTTTCTTAATGTGCGGAAAAGGAAGCGCCTTCCGCGCCGAGAACGTCCGCAGTCGCCGCCGAAAGTTCCTCCCAAATTCGGGGAATCCATTCGAGGTGTTCGGATTTCATCAGCACGGAGCGCAAACACGTCATGGTCTCGCGGTCGCGCCGCATCGCCCCCAGATTTCCGGCCCAAAACTCCGTCGGCAGTTCCGCCACGGCGAGATGCAGGTTGCGCTTCGCGGCGGCTTCAAAGATCCGTCTCGATAGCGATGAGGCCTCTGCCACGCTTTTTGCCCGCGGCGAGAAGATCACGATGTCAAGTTCCGGCGCGAATGCCCCGACGAATCTTTCATCTCGTTCGATTCTTTCGTAAAACGCCAGCGCCGCCTTTCGGCCTTGTTCCAACCCTCGCGCAAATTCGCCGCCGCGAACCAGCGGCAAGAGCTTTTGCGTCGTCCAGAGCGCCGCCGCCGCCGCGCCCGGCCGGGAACACTCCAGGCTGATCTCTCCCAAATGCAGTTCGGCGGAGCTGAAATACGTGTAAGGAGAATCGTGTTTGTAAAAGTGCCCCGCCGCTGGATCGCGAAACAAGATGCAGCCGCAACCATAGGGCTGCAGACCGTGCTTATGCGGATCGATCACAATCGAATCCGCCTGACCGATTTGCGCAAAGGCCCGGGTGGCTTCCGCGCCCAGATTCTCCGCGAGCACAAAATAGCCGCCATAGGCGGCGTCGGCATGCACTCGAAAGCCATTCTCTTTTCCCAGTGCAAGCATCTCCGGCAGCGGATCGACCGACCCTGTCGCTGTAGTGCCCATCGTCGCCACCACCGTGCCTACGTCGCCGCGCCCCGCGCGCTTCGCGAGCGCGTTCATATCCATCCGCCCGCGCGCGTCGCAAGCCACGCTCTCGAACGGTAATTGCAGCACCGCGCTGATCCGCTTGTGCGTATAGTGCGCTTGCTCGCTGGCTAGAATTTTCTTTCCGGGATGCACCTGCGAAGCCACCCACAGCGCTTCGAGATTCGCCATCGTTCCGCCGCCGCAAAGATGGCCGAGAAAATTCTTCCATCCAAACATAGCGGCGATTTCCGCGACCGCTTCCTTCTCCATCGCGGAGGTCGCCCGCCCTCCATCCAGCGCGTGATTATTGGGATTAATCCACATCGCCAGCGCATACGCCAGCCGCGCTGCGGGATGCGGTGGCTTCAGCATCTGTCCTGCATACAAAGGATGAAAGTAGGGATAGTTATCGTGCAGCCGCTCGGCCGTCGCGCTCAGTACCGCTTCGGCGCGCTCCATCCCCGCCGCCTTCGATTCGAATGCAGGCAAATTCTCAAAGCCCGCGTCCAGCTTCCTCACGGCTTCCAGGAACGCTTCCAGGCTCTCCTGTTCTAGCACCAGTCACCAGTCACGAGTCACCAGTCACTTCCTTACTGCCAAACCTTATCCAGCTCCCCCGCCGTCTTCAGCAAATCCAGCTGCGCTTGTTCCCGCTGAAAATCTGCATCCAGATACGCCATCCATTTATCGTTCTCTTCAAGCCTCGCCTTCTCCACGTCTCGCAAATTCACTTTTCCTTCGTTGAACTGCTCTTGCAGCACGGCGATATTCTGTTGCGCCAGTTGCAGCTCCAGCCGCGCAACCTCTTTCGCCGCATCCTTTTCCCGCAATTGCAGCGTTTTCTGCCGCACCTCCGCGCTTACCTGCGTCTTCTTGCTCGCCAGCGTGGCCTGCGCCGCTTGCAGGTTGATCTGCGCCAGCCCGATGGATTCTTTCGTTCTCGCGCTGAAGAGCGGCACTTCAATCTGAACGCCGGCATTGAAGTTGTTGGGCTGAAACCTTTTGAAGTATTCCAAGTAGTTGTTGAAGTTGGCCAGCCGGCTGTATACGCCGACTAACTCCACCGTCGGCAGATACCCTCGCTTTTCGCCTTTCAGCCGGAACTCTTTCGCCTGGACGTCGGACTCCGCCAGCCGCAAGCTTGTGTTGTTCTGCATCGCCGCCGCCAACAGATTTGCCCCTGCCTGCTCTGCTTCCCCCGGCAATTCTTCCGGCGTGACTTCGATAGCTTGCTCGTCCCCGAATCCGAGTTGCCCCCTCAAGAAAACTTCCAGTTCGTCTTCGCGCCCCTCAAGCTGCAGAATCCTCTGTGTCACCTGCGCTTTCGTAAGTTGTGCTTTCGTCACTTCGACCGGCAGTTCGTATCCTTCCCCCTGCCGTTCCTGCGTCACCTGCAAAATCTTGTCCGCGCTTTCCTGCTCTGCGCGCAACAGCTCCAGTGAATGCCTCACCTTCGCCAATTCCAGGTACGCCATCGCCGTCCGCTCAATCACACCGTTTCTTACGTCCTCCATCACGATCTTCTGCGACCGCGCCTGCTCCTCCAATTCCTTTCCCTGCCCCTTCAACGGTCCGTTAAAAATTTCTTCCGTGTACGTGACATTGAAGACGGAAGGCGCACGCCCTCCTGGCGTCTCCGGAATTCCGTATGTGTAGCCCGCCCCAGATCCCGCGTAGAGATTCGGCATAAAATCCGCCCTGCTCACCTGCGAAGTATGCTCCGAAAGGCTGGCTTGCAGTTTCGCGATCTGAATGTCCTTGCTGTTTCTCAGCGCCATCTCAATCGCGCTCTTGAGCGTCAGCACGACAGCCGCCCCTTGCTGTCCTCCCGTCGCCGTCCCCGCGGTTTGTGCCGACTGCGCGTCTTCAACCGGCGTTTGCAGCACGGCCGCCGTTTGCGCCTCCGCTGCCGCTCCCAGCAGCGTTCCCCCCGCCAGCAACGCTACTCCCGCGACGCACACCGCCACGATGTTTTTTCGCATTCTCCTGCTCCTTCGTTTGTCGCCCACTCGCTCACAAACCCGCTTACCGTCGCCGCCTCCTACTCGTACCGCAGCGACTCGATCGGCTGCAGCCTGGCCGCCTGGTTGGCTGGCAAATAACCGAAAAAAAGCCCCGTCGAGCACGACACCACGAACGCCAGCACCACGCTCAGCGACGACACCGGCACGCGCAAATTTCCCGGAAGAAACATTTGCACTACCGCGGGGATTAGCAACCCGATCAAAATTCCCAGCACCGCTCCGCCCCCGCTAATCAGAAACGCTTCCGTCAAAAACTGGTACATAATCTCTCGTCGCGCCGCTCCAATGGCTTTCCGGATTCCAATCTCCCGCGTCCGCTCCGTCACTGTAACCAGCATGATGTTCATAATTCCGATTCCACTGATCAGCAGCGCGATAAACGCGATCACGATCAGCACGATCGTCAGCGCCATCGAAATATCCCTTGCCGCCTTCAGGATCGCCGTCAGCGTCTGCACGTTATACTCCGCCTCGCTTGGATGCCGGCTTCGCAGCAGTTCCGTCAGTTCCTTTTGCACGCGAGGCACGTCGTCCGGCGTCGCCGCCTGTACGTCCAGCACTTTCAGCGTGTTCAATCCCGTGTAGTATTTGATCAGCCCAAACGGGATCAGCACCGTCTCCGTCTGAATGTCCGACAGCCCGAACGTTTCCACCCGCTCTTTGAACACCCCGATCACCGTAAAAATGAGATCTCCCACGTGCAATTCGTGTCCCACCGGGTCGTCCATGCCGAAAAGCCGCTTCGCGAGCTGCGGCGTGATCACGCAATTCTTGCTGCGCGTTTCCATGTCCAGCGCATCCAAGTAGCGCCCGCGCACCGTAATCAATCTGCGAATCTCCCGATAGCCTTCCGTCACGCCGATCAGCGTCACCGGCCGCACCACCCCCTGCGCCACCACCGTCATTTGTATGTCGCTCGTTCCCGCCACTTCCGTTACTCCGGGAATCGTGTCCTTCGCTGCTTGCATATCCTCCAGCGTCAGTTCGTAGCTCAGCGGCTGCGCTTTCTCCGACGATCCGATCAGCTCTGCCCATACCAGGTTCGAACCCACCGCCTCGATCTGCGAGATAACAAATTTTCTGCTGGTTAGCGCCACTGTCACCACCAGCACAATCGATGCGCTCCCGATAATCACGCCTAACAACGTCAGCACCGCGCGCAGTTTGTTCGCTCGTAGCGCGTCGATGGATACCGACAGCGTTTCCCGTAAGTCCATCATGTTCGTGAGTCCATCATGCTGGTAAGTCCGTCATTCTCGTTAGACCGTCATGGTCGTAGATCCGTCAGGTCCGCTGATCCAAACGGAAGGCGCCTCGCCCCAATCCGCCCAAAACTCCAACTTCGCCGCAACCGCCGCTTCGTCCCCTTCGCAACCGGCGGCGTTCCCGCATTTCTTCAATCCTTGCGCAGCCGCTTCAGCGCATCCCTCGCGCTCTTATCTTTCGCGTCCAGCTGCAGCGCCTCCTGATACTCATTCTCCGCCAATTCCTTTTTGTCCTGCTTTTCGTACAAATGCCCAAGCCATTCATGCGCCGCGGCGTATCTCGGATAACCCGTTCTCTTCGGCGCTTTCTTCAAATATTCCTGCAGCAGCCGCTCCGCCTCGTCCAATTTTTCGTTCTCGAGAATTAGGCCCACCGCCTCGTAGAACAGACCACGCGGATCGCCAGGAGCCGCTCGCTCTCCATCCTCCGCCACTTCCATCAATCGTCCCGCCTGCCCGCGCCTCACTTCGTAATCCCCGATGTCGTAAATCAGCTCTGCCGACTTCGGATGGCTCTCTAGCGCCAATTCAAACTCGCCATCCGCCGCCTCCAAATCCTTTTTCTGTCGCCGGCAATTTCCCTTCGCATAGTGCCATTCCGAGGCGTCCATGGATTCCAGCTTCGCGATCTCCGGCTGCGCCTTATCCTCCCCGCCGCCGACGATGCCCGGAGCGCTGCAGTCATATTCAATCAGCGCCTGCCGCGCCGAATAATTCTTTCCATCCAGTTGCACGGCAATCTCGAACTCCCGATGCGTCTTCCTCGCCAGCCCCAGCGCCGAAAACATCGACGCATGCGCGGCCTTCTCCCCGTACGCCTTCCCCAGCCATTCGTGATACACCGAACTCTGCGGATCAATCGCCACGGCCTTTTCCGCGCTCGCGATCGCCGCGTCGAGCTCCCCCAATTCCAAAAACGATTTTGTCAGCAACAACTCTATCTCGCCGTTCTGCGGCTCGGCCGCCGCAGCTGCTTGCAGCTCTTGTACGGCCTTCGCGTAGTCGCTCTTTTCATACGCCCGTTGACCCGCCTCCAGCGTTCCGCTCTGCTTCGCCGTAGCCCAGCCGCCGGCCGTTCCCGCCAGCAACGCAACCAGCCCCGCCACCCATCTTGTCCGTCTCCCCAGCACCCCTCTACGAAGCATTCGTATTCACGACCTTCACGGCCATTCCGTCATGCAAATCCGTATCTCCCGGCAACGCCACCAGGTCCCCCTCTTGCAATCCGCTCAACACCTCATAACTCGTCGCGTCCGCGATCCCCACCGTAATCTCCCGCTTCTCCAGCGTGGACTTCCCCACTCCCAATTGGTTCGGCTTCACCACATACACATACCGGTGTCCCCCCTCGTACGCCACCGCGCCCCGCGGTATCGTCAGCACGTTCTTGTGCACTTTCGAATTGATGCGCACGTTCACATTGATGTTCGGCAGCAATTCCAGCTTGTCGTTACTCACCGCGCACAGCAGCTCGCCCACGCTCCTCGTTCCGTGCGGCACCACCTGCTTCGGTATGATCTCCGTCGTTCCCGCCCAGCTCTTGTTGGGCAACGCGTCCCACGTGATGATCACCGGCTCGTCCGCCTCCAGCCCTCCCAAATCCGGCTCGTCGATAAACGCTCTCACCCGCACCTTGTGCAAATCCGCCATCTCTGCCAGCAAATCTCCCACTTTCACGTAGTCCCCGGATTTCAGCAGCACTCCGTTTGCATTTCTCCCCAGCGCATATAACGTCCCGTCCGCTGGCGCCACAATTCGCCCATCACGCACCTTGTCTTCCAGTGCCGCCATCTCGCTCAAAATTTGCTGCACCTGCAACTCTCCGCGCTGCACATCCAATCCAACCTGCCGGTCGAACTCCTGCTTCACCGCCAGCAATCTCGTCACTTCCGCTTTCGCGTTGGTCAGCGCCAGAGCATTCGCC
Organism: uncultured Acidobacteriota bacterium; assembly: GCA_963715795.1. Lineage (GTDB taxonomy): Bacteria > Acidobacteriota > Terriglobia > Acidiferrales > UBA7541 > Acidiferrum. The sequence goes on from OY970275.1 coordinate 2,406,788, forward strand.
GCCAGGTCCTGCTTCGTGGCCGCCTGTTCCGCCGCCAGCCGCACCAGCGCATCATGGTTGCGCTGCAAGCGGTCCTGCTCCGCCTCCGCCTTTGTCAGATCGGCCGTCACTTTCGCCGCTTCATCCGCTTTTCCGCCGGCCTTCGCTGCTTTCAAGTCGTCCTCTGCCCGCAGCAGCTTCGATCTCGTGTCCGCCAGTTGCGCTGCCGCTTCGTCCACGTTCAACTCCAGCAGCAGTTGCCCTTTCTTCACCGCCTGCCCTTCCGTCACATAAATCTTCTTGATGAACGTATCCAGTTGCGCCCTCATCACGTACGGAGAGATCGGCTCCACTCTTCCGTTGCTGATGATCGACGACATAATATTTTCCCGAACCGGAGTCACCGCCGAGATCTTTGCCGCCGGCTTTCTCCCGCTCAGCCACACCAGAAAATATGCAATCACCCCCGCCAGCACGAGGAAAATCACAATCCGGTTTCGCAACTTGCGATCCATGTTCTCCTATTCCACGCAGTCCCTGGCTTCGCGCGCCCTGAGACACACAAAACCCCGAGCCCCATCCCTCTTCTCGTACTTGTCCGTGGCTTGCTGCCCTACGTCTGGCCAACCCCGAAGCGTCTCATTCTAACAATAGCCAACCCGCAATCTCTACCTTGCTTCCCCGCTCTGGTTCCAAATAAGTGCCTCTGCTCCAACACTATAAAGATGCGCACCCCACCCTCCAGGATGCGTCCTCCAATGCGTCCTCCAAACCAACCTCTCTTCTCCCAATGTCCCAAGCCGCAAATCGCGAAGCCCAATCACCAGTCACCTCGCCCCAAACGTAACTTTCCCCACTTACCGTCCGTAGTAAACTGGGAAGCCTTGCTGCCCTGTCTTTTGCTTCATTCAATCGAGGGGTCCATTCATGATTGACGCTCGCGGCCTGTCCAAGAGCTTCCACGACAAAAAGCGCGGCGAAATCCGCGCCGTCGAAAACGTCAGCTTCCAATGCCTGCCCGGCAAAGTGTACGGTCTCCTCGGAGCCAACGGCGCCGGCAAAACCACCACTCTCCGCATGTTAGCCACGATTCTCGAGCCCACTCACGGCACCGCCATCATCTGCGGCTACAACGTCGTCGATCATCCTGAAAAAGTCCGCGCCAACGTCGGTTTCCTCTCCACCGCCACCGCTCTCTATCCTCGCCTCACCGCCCAGGAAATGGTCGAGTACTTCGGTCGCCTCAATGGCCTCGACGAATCCACTCTCAAGCATCGCATCGACGACATTTTCACTCGTCTCGACATGAACTCCTTCCGCGACCGCCGCTGCGACAAACTCTCCACCGGCATGAAGCAGAAAACCTCCATCGCCCGCACCCTCGTCCACGATCCTCCCGTCATGATTTTCGACGAGCCCACCACTGGCCTCGACGTCATGACCGCCCGCACCATCATCTCGTTCATCGCCGATTGCCGCGACCGCGGCAAAACCGTCATCTTCTCGACTCACATCATGTCCGAAGTCGAGCGCCTCTGCGACCACATCGGCATCATCCACGGCGGCAAACTCCTCGCCGAAGGCACCCTCACCGAGCTTCGCGATAAATACGCCGAACACAATCTCGAGGAAATCATCGTCAAAATCGTCGGTCCGCAGTACGCCAATTCGGAGGCCTGAGCATCATGAACTTTCACGCCATTAGCGTCGTCTATCGCAAGGAACTCACCGAGTGGCTCCGCGACCGCCGCACCCTAATCTCTACGGTCCTCGTCCCTCTTTTGATCTTCCCCATCCTCATCTCCGGCATGATTTCGCTCTCCTCTGTCCTGATTGGCAACGCGCAGAAAGAAGTCCCCAAGATCATGATCATTGGCGGCGACGATTCCCCGAAGGTCCTCGCCGCTCTCCGCGATATCAAGGATCTCGATATCGTGCCCTATTCCTCGGACTGGAAAGATGAGATTAACAACAAGCAGATTCGCGCCGCCGTGGATATCCCCAAAGGCTTTCAAGCTTCTTTGGAGACCGCGACTCCGCAGACCGTTCAAATCTATTATTACGAAGGCGAGATCAAATCCTCTTTCGGCGCCGATCGCGTCGAAAGTTCTCTCAAAAAATATCGCGACGACCTCATCAAAAACCGTCTCGAAGCCAAAAATCTCCCCGCTTCTCTCTTGACGCCGTTCGATATCAAGCAGCAGAACGTCGCCCCGCCGGAAAAAGTCAGCGGCGCCGGCGTCGGCAGCTTTATCGGCTATATGGTCATCATTCTTTCCATGACCGGCGCCATGTACCCCGCCATCGACCTCACCGCCGGCGAAAAAGAGCGTGGCACCATGGAAACCATTCTCTCCAGCCCCATTTCCCGCCTCGATCTCGTTCTCGGCAAGTTCTTATTGGTCTTTTCCGCGTCCCTCACCACCGCCATCCTTGCCGTCATTTCCATGGGCGCCTCGTTCTATTTCCTCGGCCATTCTCAGGCCGTCACTTCCTCCGGCGGCCAGGGTTTGCAGATGAATCTTGGCTGGATCTCCATCGTCGCCGTTTTTCTCATGGCTCTTCCGCTCTCCGTCCTGTTTTCTGCCGTCCTTATGACCGTCGCTCTTTTCGCCAAAACCTATAAAGAAGCCCAGAGTTATCTCACTCCCTTGACCTTCATTGTCGTCATTCCCGCCGTCGCTTCCCTCATGCCCGGCGTCGAGCTCACCCCCAAGCTCGCTCTCGTCCCCATCCTAAACACCAGCCTCATCTGCAAGGAAATCATCACCGGCACTTATCACTGGCACTCCATCTTCGTCATCTTCGCTTCCACCTGCGTCTACGCCGCCGCCGCCATCTTCCTGGCCGTCAAAACCTTCCAGCGCGAATCCGTCCTCTTCCGCTCCTGACCCTCTTCCGCTCCGATCTCCCACTACCTTGTAGTGGCGCAACATGTTGCGCCCCTGCTGGCCAAGGTCTACTCCGGACCGCCTCGATCCACTACTGTGGTCAATTAACGTTTACCCTTTCGTTCAGCTCTTGGCCTCTTTGATCATTCTCCCCGTCCCCGGTGTCTAATAAAGAGAGGCCCCGCGAGTCCGTACCATGCGATTCACAACTCCCCAATGGCGTCCCAGCGCCGCCAAGCGCCGCACTCCCCCGCGCAATGTGATTGATGTCTCCGCCTTCGCCAGCATCATGTTCGCTCTGCTTTTCCTGATGCTGGGCATGACCCCTCCAAGCGATACAAACTCGCTGCCTGTGGACCTGACGAACTCCGCCCACTCCACCTTAAAGCCTTCCGCACTTCGCGAAGACTCTCTCCAGGTCTCTATCACCCGCGATGGCACGGTCTTTTTCCGCAACGCCCGAATCGCGCTGGCCGACCTTCCGGATGCACTCCGCAAAGGACTCCGCAACGGCGCCGAAAACACCATCTACATCAAAGCCGACAATCACGCCCGTTACGCCGACGTCAAAGCAGCCCTGGACCAGATCCACTTCGCCGGGATCCAAAACGTCACATTCCTAACCGTGAATTCCGGCCACTAGCTTTCCTGGAATTCATTTCGCTATGGTAGGGGCACGATACATCGTGCCCTCTTTCTTTTTCTTCTCCGTGCTCTCTGTTCCCTCCTCGCACTCTGCCCTGAAAATAGCGCCGTGTCGCCGACCGTCAAAATCAGAGATGGTCTCTTACTGTCAGCTGTCGGCTGTGAACTGTCAGCCGCTATTTTCATTCTCTCCTGGTGCCTGCAGGGCGGCATGCTGGACTGTGCAAATTCCTATTTTTTCCTAATTTTTTCTATTGATCCTCGCACCCAAAAAGAGTATTCTTTCTTCTAGGGAAAACTCTCAACATCGGCAGCCACTGGCTGCCGTTTTGCTTTTTGGGCCGCAAGTTTTGTCGGCAGCCTCTCGCTTGCCTCGCCAGATTGCCAAGCGCAAAGTCTTAACCCAACGGCGAGCGCCGATTGACCTGCCGCCAGTTCTTTTCGCGCCAGTGCCATTTCGGAGTGCCCGTAGCTGGCCTAAAAATCGCCGTCCGCAGCATCGGCATGCTGCTCTGCGCCGCGTTTCCGCGCAACACTGCTGTTCCGAGCGCGGACGTATATTTACTTCTAAACCCTTTAGAATCCGCACTTCCAGAAAACCTGCTTCTAACCCCTCTGGAATGAACACTTACAAAACACTAGACTTAAAACCCTTTAGAATGAACACTTACAAAAAAACCGGGGGGGGGTACCCCCCCCCGGTGGTACAGACCGGGGGGATGGCTGCCAGAATAGACCGGGCACATCCCTGACACTCTCCTCCCGCTAAGCCCGAACTTGGCCCATGACTTTCCCGTATCCTTATTGATTGAGCCGATGCCCATGACCCTGCGCCGCCGCCTAATCCGTATCCTAGTAATCCTCCTTCTCCTTCCGCCGCTCCTGGCCGGCGTTGCAGGCTGGCTCGTCCGCCCCGAGCATCCCAACGGCAGTTGGGTCCTCCTCATCTGCGACGAAAAAGACGAAGCGCTTCCCTGCCGCCACACGCGCGAAATTTATGCCGCTGCCATCGGCCCCAAACAATTATGGGAAGTCCCCGGCGCCTTTCACACCGCCGCCATCGGCTTCGAGCCAGCCGAGTTCGCGCGCCGCGTCCTCGGCTTTTTCGCTAACGTTGCCCAGTCCCAACCCGTCCAATGACGTGGGACAGGTGCTTTTTGGCAGTCAGTAGCACAGGCACTCCTGCCTGTGCTGGTCTTCTATTGGCTATATGCCGGTGCAGATTTCTCGAAGTTCCTGTATTCGGTCGCCCAGCAGTCTGTGGATTTGTAGCTCTCAAGAGGAGCCATTCGCTCTCAAAAGGTCCAGCGCCGGTCTTTTCTCCTCCGCGTGCTAAAATCTTTGATTCATGCCGGACGCTCCGCTCATTTCGGTCCACGCTCTCTCGAAGCACTACCGCAGTTTCAAGAGGCGCGAAGGTATCCTCGGCGGTTTGCAGAATCTTTTTCATCGCGAATACCAGACCGTCAAAGCCGTCGAGAACATTCACTTTGAAATCGGCCGTGGCGAAATGGTCGGTTACATCGGCCCCAACGGCGCCGGAAAATCCACCACCATCAAAATGCTCACCGGCATCCTGGTGCCGACCTCCGGCGAAATCCTCTCGAACGGCTTCGTCCCCTGGCGCCAGCGCGCCGCGTACGTAAAAACCATCGGTGTCGTCTTCGGCCAGCGCACGCAATTGTGGTGGGACATCGCCGCCGTCGAATCCTTCAAACTTCTCCGCCGCATCTATGACGTCTCGCAGCGCGATTTCGACGAACGTATGGAACTTTTCAATCAGGTGCTCGGTCTCACCGAACTGCTCGACGTCCCCGTGCGCAAACTTTCTCTTGGCCAGCGCATGCGCTGCGATCTCGCCGCCGCTCTGCTCCACAATCCGCCCATTCTTTTCCTCGACGAGCCCACCATCGGCCTCGACGTCGTCGCCAAGGATTCCATTCGCCAGTTTCTCCGCGCCATCAACGAGCGCTTCAAGACCACCGTCCTTCTCACCACCCACGATCTCGACGACATCGAAGAGCTCTGTCGCCGCATCATGATTATCGACCGCGGCACGGTCCTCTACGACGGCCCTCTCGCCCGCCTGAAAGAACAGTTCCTCCGCACCAAGCAAATCAAATTCATTCTTCGCGACGGCGATCAAAACGCCCGCCTCGCCGCCTTCGAGCAGTTGCTTCCCGCGCTCTGCCCCAATGGCGATCATGGCGCCTCTCTTCATCTCGAGCGCCTCGACGAATTGACTTGCCGCTTGCGCTTCGACCGCTCCGCCGTCTCCTCGAGCGATTTGATCCGCCAGATTCTCGCCGCCGTGGACGTGCGCGATTTCGTCATCGAAGACGAGCCCATCGAGGAAATCATCAAGCGCATCTATTCCGGCGAAGCGGAGATGAGTTTGTGTCAACCGGAGGAAAAGAACGATTCGCCGGTCATCCGGTGAAAATGCCGGTTCAGCGCCGGTAAACACAAACGAAATGTCCGCCGCGCAAACATTTCCGCTTCCCGTTCGCAAGCCTTCCGTGCTCGCCGGCTTGAAGATTTATCGCGAATTCATCCGCATTGGCTTCATCAATATTCTCGCATTCCGTCTGCGCTACTACACCGGCATCATCACGTACCTCATCAACGTCACGGTGTACTACTTCATCTGGCGCGCGGTCTTCGCCAACGCCGCCGGCCCCATCGCCGGTTTTTCTCTGCCGCAGATTCTCACGTACGTCAGCGTGGGCTGGATTCTCCGCTCGTTCTACTGGAACACCATCGATCACGAAATGGCCTACGAAGTGATTGAAGGCAAAATCGCCATGGATTTCATCAAGCCCGTCTCCGTGCAGTGGATGTGGCTCGCGCGCGCCATGGGCGAATCCGCATTCCGCCTCATACTTCTCACCGCGCCCACGGCCATCGTCATCGCCCTGCTTTTCCCCGTGCTGCCTCCCGCCTCGCATTTGAATTTCGCTCTGTTTCTTCTCGCCGCCGTCGGCAGTTTCTTCATCATGGGCGCGCTCAATTTTATCATCGGCACGTGCGCCATCCCGCTCACTTCCATCCTCGCCCTGATTCGCGCGAAATTCTGGCTCATCGAATTGCTCAGCGGCTTGCTCATCCCGCTGAATTTTTTTCCGCGCCCGCTCCAGATTATTTCTTCGTGGCTGCCCTTCGAGCACATTGCCTACACGCCGCTGCAAATTTATCTCGGCCGCCTCTCGCTCGCTCAATCGCTTCGCGTGCTGGCCGTCGAATATTTTTGGGTCGCGGCGCTCATTTTTCTGGGACACGTCTGGTGGATTCGCGCCACGCGCAAAATCACCATCCACGGCGGTTAATCGGCGGCGAATTCCGGAAGCGTGCAAAGGGCGCGGCCAAAAGATGATGGATAAACGATGGCAGGCGAGTGATGGAAAAAAGTGATGAAAAAAAGTAAAAGTGATGGCAAGCAGATGAAGTCTGGTAAGTGACCTGGGAAAGATGAAAGACGCGCTCATCGATTTTAAACGGCACGCAACGCTGCTCGTTTCCTATTTCGCGCAGTACGCCAAAGTGCGCGTCAGTTATCGCGGTGATTTTTTCATCTCCGCGGCCACTTCCCTGGCCGCCACGATTTTTTCACTCGGCTTCGTCCTGGTGCTTTTCGCGCGGATTCCATCGCTTTCCAACTGGAGCATGGAGGAGGTCGTCTTCCTCTACGGCTTCTCGCTCATTCCCTTCGGCCTCTTCAATATTTTTTCGCTCAACCTTTACGAATTCGGCGCCACCTACATCATGGAAGGAAAATTCGACCGCGTTCTTCTCCGCCCGCTCTCCTCCCTCTTCCAGGTGGTCTTCGAGGCCTTTCGCATCGAAGCGCTGCAAGAAGTCGTCGTCGGTCTCGCCGTGGTCGTTTGGGCGTCGCGCCGCCTCCACTATCATTGGCACGCGCTCGATGTTCTTCTCCTTGCTTTCTTCGCGCTCTGCGGCGGAATCATTTACATGTCCGTGTTCCTCTTTCTTTCCACATTTTCTTTCTGGTTTGAGGACCGCATCGGCATCCATCCGCCTTTCTGGAATCTCCTCGCCTTCGGCCGCTATCCGCTTTCGATCTATGCCGGCTACATCCAATTTCTCCTGAGCTGGATCATTCCCTTCGGTTTCGCCACCTTTTACCCCGCATCGCGTCTGCTCGGCCGCCCCGAATTCCGCGTCTATGCATTTCTCATCCCGCTCGTCGCCGCAGCCACGTTCGCGGTCGCTGTCACGGCCTGGCGCATCGGCCTCCGCCGCTATTCGTCCACCGGATCTTAGAGCAAGAGCTTTTGAAGGAACGTTTCTTGAAGGACAGTTTCTTGAAGGAAGGATTCGCGTCACAAGCAGAAAACGAACTTGGCGCTCGACGGTTCCGCGAGTCACCAGTCACTAATCACCAGTCACGCCTTTTACAACGCCTTCATCACCATCAGAATGCGGTCGTCTTCATAGAGTCCGTTGCGCGAATGCGTCTCCACTTCCGCCAGAACGCCGCGCATGATCTCTTCGGGACTTCCGCCGCGCAGCCGCGCGACCAGTTCCGCGAGCCGCTGCCGGCTGAATTCCGTGCCTGCCGCATCCATCGCTTCCGTGATTCCATCCGTGCACGCCACGAGTAAATCGCCCGGACCCAGCGCGACGCTGCCGCTCTCGAATTGCACATCCGGCAGCAGCCCCACGATCATTCCGCCGACCTCGAGCCATTCGACGCCGCCATCCGCGCGGACGACCGCCGGCGGCACGTGCCCAGCGGTCACGTAACGCAACTTCCGGCCTCCCGCCTCGACCAGCGCGAGAAACATGCTCAAATATTTTGTCGGGCGGCCCTGGGCCATCGAGGCCCGCGCAGCCGTCAGGATTTTTTGATTGATGGTGGCGGGCAATTTTTCGAGCGGCTCGACGTGATCCGCCAGCGCGTGCAGCGTCGCTTGCACGTTGGCCATAACCAGCGCCGACGCCGCGCCCTTGCCTTCGACGTCCGCCACGACGAGCAGCAGCGCCTCCCCGCCCTCCGCCTGCACGGGAAGAAAATCGTAGTAATCGCCGCCAACCATTTGCGAAGCGCGATGCGAAACCGCGATTTCAATTCCGGGAAAAACGGGCGGCGCATCCGGCAAAAAACCCGCTTGAATTTCCCTGGCCAGCGCGAGGTCGCGCTCCATTTTTTCTTTTTCAACACGCTCGCGGTGCAACTGCGCTTTTTCCAGGGCCAGCGCCACGTGCGCCGAGAGCGCGTCGAGGAACGCTTCGTCCTCGTCCGTGAAACCCTCCGGCTTGTTCAGCAACTGCAGCACGCCGATGATGGCGCCCGCTTCGTTGCGGATGGGCAGGCACAGCAACTGGCTCGTCTTGAATCCCAGCTTGCGGTCGATGTCCGGTTCGAAGCGCGCGTCGTCGTACGCGTCCTCAAGCCGCACGGCGGAGCCTTCGCGCGCCACCCATCCCGCGATTCCGCGTTCCGCGGGCAGCCGGATGACTTGCTGCTCGAGCCCCAGCCCCACGAGCGACCAGATTTCGTTGCGTTCGCGATCGACCAGGAAAACGGTGCCGCGCTCCGCTCCCGTTTGGCGCGTGGCGATTTGCAGGATGATGCTGATGAGCTCGCCAAGATCGAGCGTGGAGTTCAGCTTCTTGGTGGCTTCGATGATGCTCGAGAGCTCTTTCATCGCCCCGCGGCGCTCAGCGAGAGCCAGCACCACCGCGGAAAAGCGCGCCAGAAGATCCATCTGGCTGCGGACTCTTTCCTCGAGCGGTCCGCTTCCGCGAACTTCCAGAACGCGCACGCGGAAATCGTCGCTGCCTAGCGCGCCCGCCCAAATCGCTGGATCCTTGCTGGTGTCGCTGGGCAATCCGGGTTTCGCTCCCGCGCTTGACGAGGAAGGAAGCGTTCCAGCTTCCGCCCAGACTTCCGCTTCGCCGCGGTCGGCGCGCCAGAGCCGGGCGCCGACGACGCCGGGCTGGCTCATGGCGGCGTGCACGACGCGCGCGGCGATTTCATTCGCGGGGAAACGGCCTTCGAGCAGGCGCAGCCCATCAAGCAGTTCGGGGAAGAGTTCTGTCACTCGCTGGCGTACTGGAGTTTCGCCCATAACCTGCGGAGCCGGGAAGACGGCCGCCACGATGCGGTAAGACTAGCAGGAGTGCGGTGGATTGAAAAGGGCAGGTTGCGCGAAGGCGCGAACTTGCAGGAGAAGTGACGCCGGGCAACACAGTGGTGAGTCAACTTCCGAAAATCCGGCGCATCATGCGAGGGAGTTGACAACCCGACCACCCAACAAGTTGGGTCCGAGGATTACTTCCAAGTTGCCGACGAACCGTCCGGAATGCTGGTCGTCACTTCCTACAACCACATTTCTGGAGAACTTCTGTGTGGGCGACGATCCGCCACTGGGCGATTAGCAGATGCCGGCTAAGCTCGATGAATCGCTGAACTATGGTGTCGCCAAAGGGGATAAGGCATGCCAGCAAGCCGGTTGATAATCAAGGCCTGTGCCGTAAGTAGGACGACAGCCACTTCAATGATGATGAGGTCTTTGGGATGGGAGATGATGCCCAGCGAAACGATGAGGGTTGTCGCTCCAGCGGGCGGATGGCTTACCTTGAACAACACCATGAACGCGCCGGTCGCCGAAAGCGACAGGGCAGCAGCTAGCACCGTGAGACCATGAATTCCGGCGTGCATCGACGCGGGCTGTCCGGAGACCACCGTGAGCATAAAGGCCGCGTACCCGCAGATCAGCCCGATCGCGTGCCCGAGAATCGTGTTGCGTGGGCTGGATGCCTCTGCCATAGGCGAAAAAAAGAAAAGATATGCCGTCGGACCAAGCGATGGAAAGACAAACGGGCTGCCCGTCACGAGAGCCAGCAAGGAAAGCAGCGCAATGGTGACGAAGCCGTTCACGCAGACATAGGCGGACCAGACAAGCCGCGGCGGGAAGTGCCGCAATAGCCATGTGAGTCGCAGACGTTCGAGCAGCACCGCAACATGCTCGAACTCGCTGTGCCCGGGGCTCTTATTGGCCTGTTCAGAGGGGAGGGTCATCAGATATTTGGCAGGAGGTCGAAGTATTCAGCGTCCTCATTCGTGCCACCTTCTCCCCTCCCGACCGTCTTTTCGGATTCAATGAACTCGATTCGTTCAATCCACTTAATCATCTTGTATCCAAGCTGATTTTCGACTCGAAGCCGCAGAGGCGCCCCGTATTGTGCGGTGAGCGGCTGGCCGTTCATCTCGGATGCAAGCAGACATTCTGCATTAAGAACATTCTCAAGGCGCTGCGTGTCGTAGTACAGGTCCGCGAACATGGAGCCCCCAAAAGAGAAGAACGCAATGACCTTCGCATTCGGCTTCGGCTTTACGAGTTCGACCAATGCTTTCATCGGCAGGCCGCCCCATTTGGCGATACCCGTCCAACCCTGAATGCAATGATGCATGGTGATGTCTTCTACCTTGCCCATGCTAGTGATGTCAGCAAGCGAAAGCTCGACCGGATTCTCGACCAGGCCGCCCACCTTCAACCGGAAGGAAGAGAATCCTTCCTGGCTCATCCGTTTCCAGTCCTCGCGTTCGGGCATCTTCCCGTTCGACCAGAAGCGGGGCGAGATGTCCTTCTCGGTGTAATGCTCGCCCGGGTGAAGGCGGTTGATGGTCATCAGTTCCAATGGATACGTAATTGATTTCTGGGCGCGCTGCAGTAGCCGAGGGCGAAACCAGGAGACATAATGCGCAACAATCCAGGAAAGGACCACAACGCCGATACCCACAAGGCCCAGAATCATCCCCAGATTGTTCACGTTGTCCGTTCCCAGCACAATGTGGTTCATATTGCGAGCGAAACCGGTCATGGCCACCAGAGTCACATGCACGACGATGAACGCGAGGAAGGCCAGCATCGTCAGGAAGTGAACCGACCGCGCTGACTGCCGGCCGCCGAAAAGTCTTGCATACCAGGAGAAGCGGTTCACCACTGCAGGCGACATGGCAACGCCCGACAAAATTGCCAGCGGTCCAAGAATGAAAACGACGGAAAAGTAGGCGAGTTGCTGGAGCGAATTATAGGCGTAGAAGCCGTTTGGCTCCGGAGGGAGGTGGAAGGTCGCATAGTGTACCCAGGTATTCCACGCACTGCCCAATACAAGTGCAGGTTGAGGGACCAGCCGCCGCCACTGCTCGGTATCGAAGAGCATGACCACAAAGAGCCCGCCTGTGACGATGAACCCATAGACGTTGAGGAAGTGCCACGAACGTGCGATTCCAACAGTATGATGATAGCCCGGAGTGGCCACAATGGGTGTAATGTAGCGAGCATCGTCTTTCGCCGTCCATACTCGATCGGTTGGCACTATGATCGGCGTTAACCGGATCCATTCGGTGCCAGGGGTACAGTCGTTGTTGAAGTAGAGGCGGGGATGATCGTAGAGAATCGATATACCGCTTCGGATCAACATCATCAGAAAAACAAAATTGAAGAAATGGCAGTAGCGAACCCAGAACGGAAACCCGTGAGGGTCGATAAAGGTATTTGGGTAGACCTGCGGGACGGGGGAAATGTACGGAAGTCCGCTGATCAGGAATTCAACCCACGCCGCAAGAACAGGAAGTAAGACCAGAACAGCGACCGCAATCAGAAGCGAGGGACGAATCCAAATGCGAAAGCGGCGATCCGCGGGATAATACACAGCGGCATGTGCTGCGTCGAACGATATCATTGGAGCGTCCCTTCATGGAGCGGTTTAGGATCGCGTCGTCGGAGTGAGCGCACGCGCAGCGAATCACGTTGAAACGCAATCGTCATCGATTGTCTTTTTATCAGCAGAAACGATCTGTGCTGTTGTGCACACTTAATGCCGGCCGATATTTGAAGCAAACCCAAGAGACTTGCGTCGAAGGCAGAAGTAGGAGTAGCTACTTCTTTTTATTTGTTCTTCGCAAAACCTCGCCTGACTTGCGTCCGGATTACGAGCTAACCGGAAACTACCTCGCAACGGGCTGGGGCTGGCCGATTAGGAGTGATTGAGCGGGCGGTACGATCCTCTTGATTCTCGGAGCGAACTAGGGCGAAGGAACGGGGTGCTGGCGCGACTCCCATTCCGTGCTGAGGCGGCGCACCGTTTCGCGCAAGCGCACGGCGAGCGCGGCGATGGTTTCAAGACGCTGAGGCGCGCCCTGTGGCAGGCGTCCATCGTTTTTGCGTTGTATTTCGGAAAGGAGAAGTTCGGCGTTGCCGAGGATGCCGGTGAGCGGGTTATTCAGCTCGTGGCGCAGCACTTCGCCAAAATCTTTACGCTCGAACTCGGGAAAGACAGGCGAAGCCGGCGAATTGGCACGCTCTTCGCCTGCCAGCAAGCCCCCGGCCTCGAATTGGGCTCTGCGCAGCCGGCGCTCGACCAATCCGAGCGCCACGCTGAGGCATTCATCCGTGCGCACCACGTAGTCCGCGGCGCCGGCGGCCACCAGGCCGGAGAGTTCCGACTGGTGATCCGCTTCTCCGATGACCACCACCGGCGCGTAGGAGGCGAGCGAGGAAACGGCGAGGTCCAGCCGCTGGCCGCGTTCCTGCAAATCGCCGGTTTTCCGCGTGGCCACGGCTTCCGTCAGCAAAATAACCGCCGGAGCCGCATCCTCGACGATGCGGCGGGCGGCATCCAGCGTGCTCACGGAAGAGACGTGGCGTCGATCGTCGATGGTCTCCAGCTCATGGCGCGCCGCGGCGCGCAGCTTGGCATCATCGCTGACCAGAAGAATCGTGTGTTCCCGGCGTGTTATGTGGTCATTCATTTCGCAATGCCCTTTTCACTGGCCTTTCTTGGCGGCTTCCGCGCGCCCTTTGTGGGCCAGCTGGCTATCCAGAAGGCCGTACACTTTTTCCGTCAGTTCCTCGACGCGAAACGGCTTGGCAACGTGAGGCAGGCCGTTGCGCTCGAGAAATTCCTGGGTCTGCGGTGCGAGCACGTCGCCGGTCACGAAGAGAAAGCGCTCCTGGAGAGGATTGCGAGTGCGCGCGAGGGATTGATAGAAACGCTGGCCGTCGAGGCCGGGCATTTTCATGTCGCAAATGACGAGGTCGTACGGTTCGCGAACGGCGCGGGCGAGGGCTTCGCGCCCATCGAGGAGCGTATCGACTTGTAAACCTTCGTCTTCGAGGACATCGGCGATCAAGCGGGCCACGGTGGGCTCGTCCTCGACGACCAGCACGCGGGTTCCGCGATGGCTGGAACGCAGCGGCGCTTGCCGGCGAAGAGCCCGGCCCGCTTTCCCCCGGGAGGGCGGAAGGCTGCGCTCGCCCGGCTTCGGCAATTTTGAAACGGAGTCGATGGAGGATTCCGCGGAAGCGGGAAACTCGACGGAGAAAACGGAGCCGCCCTCCGGCGCGCTCGATACATTCACCTGGCCTCCGTGTTCGCGCACGACGCTGAGGACGATGGAGAGTCCGAGACCGGTGCCGACGCCGGCGGGCTTGGTGGTGAAAAAGGGATCGAAGATTCGCGCAAGGATAGCCGGTGGAATTCCCGGGCCGTCGTCGATGACCTGGAGAAGAACGCGGTGTCCGGCGCTGCGCGCGGTGCGCAAACGGATGGTTCCGGCTTTGCCCTCCTGGACGAGAGCCTGGCGGGCGTTGCCGATCAAATTCATCAGAACCTGCTGCAACTGGCCCGCGTCGCCGGTGACGAACGGAAGCGTGGGATCGAGATCCAGTTCGATGCGGATTTTTTCCGCCGCGGAGCCGAAGCGCTGCAGCTCCATGGCCCGCAGAACGACTTGGTTGAGGGCGACGCGTTTGCGCTCCGGCCGTGTTTCCCGGGCGCTGAGCAGGAGCTGGCGCAGGATGGTGCTGGCGCGCTCGGCTTCCTCATAAATCTGGCGCGCTTCCTCCGTGCGTCCGGCGGCGTCCTTGCGGACAAGCAGGCGCTGCGAATAGCCGAGAATGCTGGTGAGGGGATTGCTCAATTCGTGAGCGACGCCGGTAACCATCTGGCCGAGCGCAGCGAGTTTTTCCGTTTGCAGCAGCTTGGCCTGAAAAACGCGCTGGGCCGTGAGGTCGCGGTAGATTTCGATGCGTCCGAGGAAGCGCCCGTCGCGATCGAGGACGGGGCGGACGGAACGTTCGAGCACGCGCGGCACGGGCCGCGCCAGTTGCAGCTCTTCTCGCGGGCCGCCCTCGGCGCCGCGGGCCAGCTCGCGCCAGCGAATGGCAAATTGCTCGGGCTCCGCGGCGCGCTCGGAGAGCCACGCGATGAGGCTTTCCAGCGTGGTGCAGGCGGCCGCTTCCTCGGGAGAGAGGCCTGCGATTTGCGCGAAGCGGGTATTCATCGCGCGGACGCCGTTATTCGCGCCGAAGAGCACGATGCCTTCTTCGACCCATTCGAGGACGTTGTCCAGCTCGGCCTGCGAGCGGCTGCGCTGCCGCGCGGCCTCGTGCGAAGCGGCGGGAGCGAGCACCACGGCGGCGAGGCCGTCTCCGGCGGCCACGGGAGCGTGCAGCCGCACACGCACTCCAGTGATGAGTTCCCGCTCGCCCGCATCCGGCATCTCCGGCGTTTGGTCCCGGCCGCCGGCCAGGATGCGGGTCGACCATTCTTCGATGCCGGGCTGCTCCCGCGCGCAGAAGAGGCTTTCGAAACGGCCACCGATCGCCCAGCCGGCTTCCTTCCCAGAAAGAGGATCGGCGTGTTCCTCGTTTCCGCCCTGGGCCGGCTCGCCGTGTTCTTCCTCCAGCAAGATTCTAGCGCTGCGGTTGAGGCCCGCGATGCTTCCCCGCGCGTCGAGCAGGATGGTGGCTTCGGGGCTGGCTTCGAGGAGCGCATTGCCGCGCGCGGTGCGCCGGACTTGCTCGAGGTGCGATTTTCTGCGTTCGAGCGCGGCGACGGCCAGCGAAGCGCGGAGATCCAGACGCTCGAGCGTGGCCAGCGAAGAAGTTTTTTGGGGAATGCCCGCAAGGAGGACGCCAAGCGTCTCCTCGGCAGCCGTGAGGGGGATGGCCACTAAGCGCGCCAGCCCGTCCTTAGACCAGGCGGGCGCAGCTTCCGCACCGACGATGTGCCCGGCGACAAGAGCCGCGCGCCACAAACTGCCGAGAGGTTCCCTCGCGCCCGCGCCGGTCCAAACTGCATTTCCACTCTCCCAGGCGAATTCCATTTCTTCCGCCGCCGCGGCGTGGGACGCTTGCGCGGGGCGATAGCCGATGAGCGCGAAGCCCGCGCCCGCGCCATTAGGGGAGCCGTCGGTGCAACTGGCGGCAAGCTGCGAAAGGATGGTGTCGGACGAAGCGCCGCCGGCAAGAGCATTGAGAATCTCTTTGCTGAGGCGCACGTCGGCTTGCCGCTCGCGCGCCAGACGTTGCTCTTGTTCCCATTCGAGGGCCAGTGCGAGCTCCGCAGCGACGGATTCCGCCAGCTCGCGGGACAGGGCTGCGGATTTCCGCTGGGCGGCGGTCAAAAGCACGCCGCGTAGATGGCTCTTTCCGCGGATGGGAGTCCAGAGGGCGTGGCGCACACCCACCAACGGGCCGATCATGGGCTGGTTCGGGGAGCGGCCTGGCGCGCAGTCGAGATCCTGATAGACGCTCTTGGTGGAAGCCAACAACTCCTGCGGCAGAGGAGGTTCGAGAGACAGTTTCTCCCAGTCGGCAGCCGTTTCCTCCGCTCGCGCTTCCCAAACGATTCCGCGAAGACACGTGGGGGCGAGCGGGTCTGAGCCGGCATGCCCATCCTGCTCGAGCCAAACGCCAATGCGGTCCGCGCGGCCGTCCAAGGCGAGGCAGTGAATCGCTTCGCGCAACAACTCTTCGCGCGGGGCGCCCGCCAGCGCGGCGCTCGCCGCTCCCCGCCAGGAGTGCTCCTGGTCATCTCTTTTTCGCCAAGCCCACACGTTTTTATTGCGCCTGCGGGCTGCCGGACACGAGACGTGCCGAAGCCGCTCCGCCAACGGCGAGGTTCCTCTCGGCAAGGAACCTTGCACCGAAAGGCCCAACCGAGAAGATGTCTAATTTTTTTAGAATCATATATTTGCCAGGAGGGAGCGAAGAGTGGTTCAGGGGCCGGAGTCCCATGCCGAGACGGACGAGAGCGTCCTTCCCAGAGTGGACCGGAACGGAGCTTGCGGGCTTGTGGTCGGCCTAAACAGAAGGTCGAATAGAACGGCCAGTCTCGCATGCCGCAGCGGCCGCATATGGAGGGAAGGAAAAAATCGGCTCACAGCTCACAGTCGACAGCTTACAGGCAGAGGGCCGATCTTGGCTGGGAGTTGGGCCGGGAGCGGCTATTTTGCGGGCAGAGATCCGTCACGAGCGGCAGACAAAGCCAGCTGGGCTTGCGGAGGGCCGCGCGTAGTTCAGGCAGAAGCGCGCGAGGGAGGAGCGGCGGGAGCTAGTGCTCGACCTGTTCCGTCTGATACTGCTTGAGCTTGCGATAGAGCGTGGTTTTTCCGATGCCGAGCATGCGGGCCGCGGCGAGCTTGTCTCCGCTCGTTTCGCGGAGCGTGCGAAGAATGGCGCGGCGCTCAAGCTCTTCCATGGGCAGGAGTTCGTCCTTCTCGGGAACGCGCTCGCTGCTCGGATAGTGCAAGTTCGAGGGCAGGTCTCCCACGTGCACGATGGGGCCGGAGCCCATGGCTACGGCGCGTTCGATGGCGTTTTCGAGTTCGCGGACGTTGCCGGGCCAGTCGTAGGCGATCAGCCGGCGCATGGCGTCGTCGGAAATGCTGCGCGGCGTCCCGTGCGGGTCGGAAAATTTTTCGAGGAAGGAAGTGACGAGAAGCTGGATGTCGCTTTTGCGTTCGCGCAAAGGCGGCAGCTTGAGTTGCACGACGTTGAGCCGAAAATACAGATCCTGGCGGAACGCACCGGAGCGGATGGCGGATTCCAGATCGCGGTTGGTGGCGGCGATGATGCGGATATTGATTTGGCGGCGTTCCGTCGAGCCGACGGGCTTCACCTCGCGCTCCTGCAGGGCGCGCAAGAGCTTGGCTTGCAGGTCCACGGGCATGTCGCCGATTTCGTCGAGAAAGAGCGTGCCGCCCTGGGCGGCCTCGAGCAAGCCTTGCTTGGCTTGCATCGCACCGGTGAACGCGCCCTTGACGTAGCCGAAGAGCTCCGATTCGATGAGCGTGGGCACGAGAGAAGAGCAATCCACAGGCGCGAAGGGCCGCTCCTTGCGCACGCCGGAATAATGAATGCTTTTGGCCACCAGCTCCTTGCCCGTGCCGCTTTCGCCCAGAATCAGCACGGGATATTCATGCTGGCTGACCTTTTCGATCATTTTGTAAACGCGCTGCATCTTGGCGGAGACGCCGATCATGCCGCCGAAACCGGGCTTGGAGCGCAACTGTTCGCGGAGCAGGCGGTTCTCGCGGTCCAGATCCATGTCCCGCGCCACGCGTTCGAGGCGCGCGCGAAGATCTTCGATATGAAAGGGCTTGGTCACGTAGTCCACCGCGCCCATGCGCGTGGCCGCGACGGCCGAATCGATCGTTCCATACTGCGTCAGGACCACGACGGCCACCTGCGGGTACATTTCATGGACTTGTTTGAGCAAGTCCAGGCCGCTCGAGGGGGAAGAATCAAATCCGTTACAACGATATCCACGGCGGTGGTTTCGAGGCGCCCGAGCGCCTCGTCGACCGTGCCGGCGACCATGGCCTTCATGCCGCAGGATTCCGCCACGTCCGCGCAAAGCTTGCGCGTGCTCTCTTCGTCTTCGACGACCAGAACGGTGATGGGGATGGGGGCGCGCTGCACTACGGCGACTTCGCTCATCGAGATGCACCTCGCAGACGAACTGCGGGAGTTTCAATTGCACACTCCGTACCAAATGCGGAAAAGGAGCGCAGTTGATTCATAACACAATAAGTTAGCTGTGTTAGTAATTCAAGATTAGTTTTAATTTGGGACATTCCTTTGCGGTAATTGGGCCAGGCGGAAGCGCCAGAATTGAGATAAGCCATTACGTATCAAATGGTTGCCGATTTGGGAGGAGCAAAGGTTCCGTTTCGGGAATGAAGTGTCCGGAATCGCTCTCGAAGGGCACCCGCAGCGGAATAGCCTTCTCGAAGGCGGCGCGGGCGCTCGGCGAGGAAAGCTCTCCTTTCCGGCATTGTGAACGGCGTTGCTGTTCGCTTTGGCAAGAAAAAGCCGGGCAGCGCGCAAGAGTCTCCGCGAAGCCCGGCTTTTGTTTCCATGCCGCGACGCGCCGTTTGAGGCGAGTCGCTTGGCGTGTTGTCCATCACGTCGCGGCGCGGCGAAGACCGCCGCTTGCGTGAGCGTGCGAACGCCGCAGCGCGGCGTCTCGTCCGACTACGGCTTGGCCGCGTGTTTTTTGGCGGCTGGTTTCCTGGCGGCGGGTTTCTTCGCCGCGCCCGCGCCTTCCACCTTCCGGCTCAGCAGAGTCAAGGCGTCATGCGCGTTGAAGGGGAAGCGCCGCACGGACTCTTCGCCGGTGGTGCTGAGAGTCACATCCACGCGGCGGTTGTTGGCCAGGCGGATGGTCAGCAGATTTTTCAGGAACTTCTCCTTCTCCGCCGGAGTCAGATCCGGATCATCGGCAAGCAGCTTTTTCACCTGTTCGTCGGACATATTCTGTTCTACGCCATACGCCTTGGTTTCCAGGTGATCGGCGGGCACGCCCTTTTCGATCAGGAAGTTCTTGGCGCGTTCGACGCGGCGCTGCGAGAGAAGCTGGTTGTACTCCTTGCCTCCGCGGATATCCGCGTGGCCGCCGAGAATCAGATGCGCGTCGGGTTTGTAGGTCAGATACTGTTTGAAATCGCTCGCCAAAGTGTCGAGCGTGGCCGCCTGGCTGGCAAGCAATCCGCCGTTGGGACGCGCGACAGTGGGCTGCGCCGTCGGGAAATAAATGCTGTGCAGGGCCAGCCGCACTTCCAGCTGGTGCTCTTGCGGCGGTTCGCTGACTTCGACCGTCCCGCTGGCTTCGCCTGTACCGCCGCGTCCGTCGTTCACCACGCACTTCACTGTGTACGTACCGGGCTGCAAGCCGGTGGCGTCAAACGTGGCGTTCGAGCCGTTGCCGGTAATCTGCCCGCCCGAAGCCGAGTAGCTGTAGGTCAGCGGGTCGCCATCGGGGTCGCTGCCGGTGCAGATGACTCCGGTGTGCTCGCCGGGAGCAATGGGACTGCGCTCGACTGACAAGGTAGCCGTCGGCGGACGATTGGGCCGCTCTTCGACCTTGATGTCCGTCGCGCAGGAAGCCGTGCCGCCTTTGTCGTCGTTGACCGCCGAAGTAACGGTGTAGGTGCCGACGCTGACGCCGGTGGAATTCCAGCGAACGTCGGGCCCGGTGCCATCCACGGTGCCGCCTGTCGCGGTATAGCTATAGGTGAGCGGCTCGCCCTGCGGGCTGCTGGCATTCACATGAATGGCGACGGTATCCCCAGAACCCGCGAAAATCGAAGTGGGATTAGCCGAACAAGCGGCCACGGGTGGTTGATGCGGCGCCGGCGGCGGAGCTTCGTTGGGCAAGCCGAAGCGGAGAACGATCCCGGTTGCCAAACGGAGGCTGTTCTGCCGGCCGCTCACGCCGATACTGTCTCCGTTAAATGCCGTCATCATGTAGTCGATTTCCGCGAAGCGCCACACGATATTTCGGGAGAGGGCGATGTCAACGCCGCCGCCGGTCACCAGTGCGAACGAGTTCTCGCTGTTGTCTCCCGTCATCTGTCGCCCGGCATGAGCCGAGCCGATGAGAAATTCCGCGAAGGGCACGAAGTAATTGAACCGGCGCAGGTTCAGCCGCGGTCCGATCAAAAAGGTAGTCATCCCGCCGTGCTCGGAAACGCCGTTGACGCTGCGGTTGTAATTCAAGCCGCCGAGCTCTTCGGTCAGCCCGAGGTATCGCGTGGCGTTCCAGGTAAACGAACCCGAACCGCCGTAATTGTTGAACGAACTAAAGCCCCCGCCGGGATTGAAGTTCACGTAATCGAACATGCCCGCGATCTCAAACTCCGGCACGAGCATTCCCGGTGGCGTTTTTTCGGACGACTTGGCGTCCGCCGGAAAAGGCTTCGGCCGCGGAGCCTCGGGAAGCGCGAAAAGATTTCGCGAAGCCGGTGTAATGTCCGCGGGAACCGGGATCGCGGGGCTTGCCGCTGCCGCCGTTTCCGTCCCGCTCGCGCCATCGCTATTTTGCCGGGCGCACAAAGGCAAAGCCAATAGAGCGCTAACCGCTAGTGCCGCACACCAATTCCGCATGATTCTCTCCCTCAGTTTTGTGATTCGGAACCCAAGCCGTTCTCGTCCCCGCTGCGGCGCCGCCGATGGCGCCGCCACAATGTCACTTGGAAAAATTGCGGCAAACCCCTCGCCGCCCGCCATCACACCGCCGATACCTTCTCCCCACTCATCATCACCCCTGGGAGAAATCGAAGAAGCAACAGGACGCGGTGCTGTTAGCGTATTCTAGATTTCCCTTTTTCCGCAAGCATTTCCTTCCCCGCCGGCCGCAGCTCGAGGAAGTGCGCGCGGCGCCTTCCGATGCCGCGAACGCCGGTGAAAAACCTTTGCCGGACTCCAGGGGAATAACCTTAGTTCGCTCCTTTCGAGAGTTCGCTCATTTTGAGGCGGGCTTGGCTTCCGAACCGGTGATAAGTGCCTAGTGAGTTATCGCCGAATGTGATAGGCTCGCGCCACTTCCCGTGGTGGCCCGGCCTGCTGCGAAGTTTCCGAATTCTTGGGGAGCTTCGCGTCCAGCCGCTGCACCAGGTTACCAACCTTTCCCCGCATGGAAGGGCGAGCCACGGAAAATCGAACGTCGTCTGTAGCGTGGGGCGCGCTATGCAACAGAAAGGTTTGCGGTCTCTTCGTGTTTTCCTGCTTTCGTCTGCCGTCTTTCTATGGCCAGGTTTGCGCGCCGCTGCGCAGACGGCAAGCATCCCCGCGCGCATCACGGAAGCCGTGAACGAAAACAATCTCGTGACGCTGAAGGGCAACGTGCATCCGCTGGCGAGCCCGCAATACGACCAAGGGGCAGTGAGCGATGCGCAGCCCATGCATCGCATGCTCCTCCTCCTGCAGCGCAGTCCCGATCAGGAGGCCGCCTTGGAAAAGCTGCTCGACGACCAGCAAAACAAGTCTTCACCAAACTACCATGCCTGGCTGACACCCGCGCAATTCGGCCAGCGGTTCGGCCCGGCGGACGCGGACATTCAAACGGTGACGAACTGGCTCGAGTCGCACGGCTTTCAGGTAAACAATACGGCCGCAGGACGGACGGTGATCGAGTTTTCGGGAAATGCCGGGCAAGTGCGAAGCGCGTTTCGCACCGAGATCCACAAGTACTTTGTCAACGGCGAAACGCACATGGCCAACGCCAGCGATCCGCAGATTCCCGCGGCGCTGGCGCCTGTGATCTCGGGGCTTGTCAGCCTGCACGATTTTCGTAAAAAGCCGATGTACAGATTGGCCGGTATTTCCAACCCACGGAATATCTCTGCGGCGGGCGCGCTGGCCGCTCCTGATTACACTTTCAAGTGCGTTGATTTTTTGACGGGCATATTCGGCGCATTTTCTGGCCAGTCGGCGTCCTGCTATCCACTCGGACCATACGATTTCGGGACCATCTACAACATCTTGCCACTTTGGAGCGCGACTTCCCCAATCGATGGCACCGGCCAGGCCATAGCGATAGTCGCGCGCACGAACATAAACCCGCAGGACATCACCGATTTTCGAAACCTGTTTGGTCTGCCAACAAATTCGCCGCCGCAAATCATTCTCGATGGCACTGACCCTGGCATTGTCCGCGGCGACGAAACCGAGGCCGACCTGGACCTGGAATGGTCGGGAGCCGTGGCGAAGGGAGCAAACATCGACCTCGTCGTTTCTCAGTCGACGGAAACAACCGATGGAGTGGACCTCTCGGCTCTTTACATCGTGGATCATAATCTCGCACCGGTACTGAGTGAGAGCTACGGGCAGTGTGAATTCAATATGGGGGCAGCCGAGAACCTGTATTATAGCAATCTGTGGCAGCAGGCCGCAGCGCAAGGCATCACCGTCTTCGTCTCGGCAGGGGACAACGGCTCCGCCGGTTGTGACTTCGAGCTAGACCAAGGGCTTCAACCCCCTCAACCCGCTCAATATGGTTTGGCGGTCAACGGCATTGCCTCGACGCCCTACAACGTCGCTGTAGGAGGGACAGATTTTAACGATTATTTCAACGCATCAACCTACTGGAATGCGACGAATGCCTCCACAACGCAGGAATCCGCCAAGGGCTATGTCCCGGAAACTGCCTGGAACGCTTCTTGTACCAATGCCTTCTTGGAAGATCCTCGCTTCAAATTGAGCACAAATCCCGAAACGAATTGTAACAATGCAGGCATACCGGGGCTTGTAGTTGCTACCGGTGGAAGCGGTGGTGTGAGTAGTTGCACCTCGCCAACCGGGACAACGATTGCGAGCTGCGCTGGGGGCTACACCAAACCCGCATGGCAAGCAGCTCCGGGTGTCCCGAGCGACGGAATGCGCGACTTACCGGACGTATCTCTCTTCGCGAGTAATGGCTTCTTTGACAGCTTCTACATCATGTGCGAGGCGGACATCACCAACGACACGCCATGCAGCAGTTCCACCTTCGCCGGCGTCGGCGGTACGTCCGTATCATCGCCTGCTTTTGCTGGACTACTTGCTCTCGTTAATCAAGAGACCGGGGAGCGCCAAGGCAACGCCAACTACGTTCTCTATGGTTTGGCAGCGAAGCAATCTTCGGCCAATTGCAATTCCACTACCGGTCCCGCTTCGACTTGCGTCTTCAACGACATCACTTCGGGAACGATTGCGATGCCGTGCGTGGGCGGCAGTCCGAATTGCACGCCGTCGAACCCAGGGGACAAGATCGGGATACTCCCAGGCTATCAAGCCGGAACCGGTTATGATCTGGCCACCGGCCTCGGCTCCGTCAATGCGACCAATCTAGTAAACGGCTGGAACTCAGTAAGCCGCAGTTCCTCGACGACTGCGCTTACTTTAAATGGCGGCAACGCCGTGACCATCACGCATGGGACGCCGGTGAGCGTGGTCATCTCTGTGGGCCCGTCGTCGCCTGAGCCGACTGGCTCTGCGTCGTTGCTAGCTACGCAAGGAAACCAGAGTTTTGGGCTCGACTCGTTTGCGCTCGGCAATGGAAACGCCTCGGGCACGACAAATATGCTGCCGGGCGGCGCGTCTTACAGTGTGCGAGCACACTACGGCGGCGATAGCAACTATACAGGTAGCGATTCCAGTTCCACGACAGTCACCGTAAATCCAGAAGCGAGCGCTACCAATGTTCATATCGCCACTCTGAACGCTTCGACTGGGCAAGTGACGAATGAGAACGCCAGTTCGCTGCCCTATGGGTCGATATATCTCCTGCGCGCCGACGTAGAGAATACGTCTGGTACGTCATGCTTTAGCGCGGCCAGCGGGTCTTTGCCTTATGGTTGTCCTACTGGAACCGTCTCTTTTGCCCTCGATGGAAGCGCCTTGGGACCGGGCCCGGCCCCCCTGAACAGCCAAGGTTACACAGAGAACCCGACGATTCAGCTCACGAGCGGAGCGCACAACTTCACGGCAAGCTACAGCGGAGACAACAGCTATCTATTAAGTTCTGGCATGGACTCTATCACCGTCACGCCAGCGCCGACCGTCCTCGGCGGTCCGCAAGGCACTCTGCCGATCGCGCCTTTCTCCATCAACTTTTTCGTGCGGAGCACCAACATCGGCAATTACCCAACGCCGCCGACCGGAACGTTTACGCTTTTTGATAACGGCAACCAAGTTCCCGCCACCCTGGGCCAGCCCGGGACCGGAGTGATCAATCCTCCCGATTCGCCTTACGTTTGGGTGACCTACGGCGGAAATCTGTACTTTACGTTGCCGGGTCCCTCTGGGCCCCACACGTTGACCTTGAACTATTCGGGCGACGCGAACTACCAGTCATCTACGTCAGGCCCGTTGGCTGCCACCGAGGTGTATCCGACGACATTACAGCTGACGCCGTCGGCTCCAACGATTCAAGACGGGCAGGCTCTGACAGTCACTGCGCAAATCGTTCCCAGCCAAAGTACAGCTTCGCCTCCGACGGGATCCGTCACTTTCTATGTTAACGCCGTAAACGTCGGAACGGTGGTCGTGGCAAATGGCCAGGCCAACATCGCTGCTGTGCCACCGATCGCGGGGAATGTGCCGGTCAAAGCCACATATACCGGTGACGCGAACTACGCTGCTTCATCCGCATCGTTTACGGAAATGGTTACCCTCGTGAGCACCACCACCACGCTGACAGCTTCGAGTACCACCGCCGCTCAGAACACTCCAGTGACCTTTACCGCGCAGGTCACTCCGTCAGCTATGGGAGCTGCCCCGTTGAGCGGCACCGTGCAATTTACTGCCAATGGTGTGAACATCGGTGGCCGAAGCATCACGAACAACCAGGCGAGCGTCTCAACGATGTTCTCGACGCCGGGATCGGTACAAGTACAGGTCAGCTACAGCGGCGATTTGAACTACGCAGCCTCAACAGGAACCGTCACGGAAACTGTGACTCCTCCTCCGGATTTCTCGGTAACGGCTTCGGGCACAACGACGCAAACAGTAAACGCCGGCCAAACTGCCACGTTCACGAACGCCATCACTGTGGCGGCGCTTTACGGCTTCAACTCGCAAGTCAAGTTGTTTTGCTCGCTACCCTTCGCCGCGACTGGTACGACCTGTACCGTCACGCCGAGCATGCTCGGAACCGGCAACGGTTCGGTGACAGTGAATGTGACAACCACTTCGCGCGGATTAGCCCCGTTATTTGTACCGAAGATCTGGTCTGGTCGTCGGCCACAATACGTTCCGATTAGCCTGCCCAGTTTGCTGCTGGCTGGTCTTCTACTGTTACTGTGCTTTGCGCGCACGTGCCCCCAACGTCTCCTAAAAGTGCTCTCCTCGGCCGCCATTGCCCTATTTTTTATGCTACTGACAATTGGATGCGGCGGAGGCAATTCAGCCCCACCGCCTCCACCGCCCACAGGCACTCCTGCTGGCAGTTACACCATCACCGTGAGCGGCAACTCTGCTGGCGTCGTACATGGAGTCTCGCTTACATTAATTGTCAATTAAGACCAAATTCGCACACAGACTCTGCGCATCTTCAGGACCATAAGGCCCACACATTTACTGTAGTTGAGCAGATATCTATTCCAGAACTGGGCCGCGCAAGCTCGTCTCCGTTAGAGATAGAACAAATAGGGGAAGGACACTATGTATATGAAACCCGGGGACAGTAAACCCGGGGACGAAACCCGGGAAACCCGGGGACAGACGGGAAATTCACCGAATAATCGATTTCCATTCCGTCTCACCAAACTCCCAACTTCCCGCCAACCCCCTCCCCTCCGTTCTACTTCCGACGTCTCAATTCGAATGATAAATCTGTAGTACTGTATATTAACAGCAATTAATTCCCATGCTATCCTTCGCCATGTTTCGTTCGCAAAACCCGCCCTTCTCGCACCCGCCCCACGCTGCCTCCCTCGGATCCTTAACCTCCTTTACTTCCTCCACTTCCTTTGCCTCCTTCACCTCCGCCACCTTCCAGTTTCGCGTCCCGTGTGACGCACTCCACCAGCTTCTTTCGCGCATCGGGCGTTTCTCCCCGTCGCATTTACAGGATTCACCCGATAGCCAAAAAATCGCGTTTCCCCGATTCTACGCGCGGAGGGAGAACAGCTGGACGAGGCCCTTCGAGCGATCGGGGGCCGGGGCCGGGACGGCTTTCTGTTCTCCTCACCCTTTCTTTCTGTGGAAAGGCTCACAACGAAAATGCATTGTCCTTCGTGTCACGGCGGAAATATCCGCAAGTCAAAAACGCGCGGCATTCTCGAGTCCCTCTTGGACAGATTCCGTGTCCGTCCTTATCGATGCAAGGAATGCGGTTGCCGTTTCTTTCGCAGGCTCGCGAATCGCAAATCCAAGTCGACTTCTTTCGGCAGCCCCACGGGACTCACTCCCGCCTGCTAAATCAATTTCGCTCTCGGCCTATGATGTTGTCGGCTTCCTCGCAGACAAAACCTCCGGGTGCGATGGGAAACCCGGGGACGGACAGGATGCTTTCTAATTTGCTGCTGGGTCGCAGGAAGCTCGAGTCGCGGCTAGCATTTTCTCAGTTGGCGGAAACGTTCCGTCTGCCCACAATTTTCGGAGGTCTCGTACATTATGCGGACGCATCAACGTACTTTCGGCAGTGCGGCCCAACTGGAACGGGAAACTGAATCGAATTTTGAAAGGAACGAGTTGGCAACCTTTTTTCTTTTCCTGAATTCAAAACGGGAAGGGGATAGAAGATGACCGCGGCTCTCTCAACAAAGTGGAACGGGGTGGGCATATCGGAACCGCGGAGATTACTCTCAGGAGCAAAAAGTTGTCGAAATCCCCGGGACATAGCGGCGCGGTGAAGGTCTTCATCGCCGACGGCAGCCAGTTGAGCTGTCAACTGATAGCGGCAGCCCTGCGGCGGGGCCGGTATCGGACAAGGGTTATCGGCTATGCGACTGACGTGGCCGGAATTCGAGAAGCGCTCGAAAAGAACGAAGCCGACGTTGCCGTCATCGGCGCTCGTCTAGAAGGGGAAGACCTAGCGGGTTTCCATGTGACCCGAGAGATCCTGGCGGCGCACT
Organism: uncultured Acidobacteriota bacterium; assembly: GCA_963715795.1. Classification (GTDB taxonomy): domain Bacteria; phylum Acidobacteriota; class Terriglobia; order Acidiferrales; family UBA7541; genus Acidiferrum. Next base: position 2,433,959 of record OY970275.1, read on the forward strand.
CTAAACCCAGTGTCATTATAATTCTTGATTCGGACATACCCGCCATGGTCGTGGAAGCATTTCGAGCGGGAGCGAGCGGAATATTCTCCCGAGATCAATCGTCCGAACTTTTGTGCAAGTGCATCCACGCAGTGCACAAAGGGCAAGTGTGGGCTAACAGTAAGGAATTGCGCTTCGTGTTCGATGCCCTGGGCCCGGCCTTGCCAGCGAAAGCAACTTCTCCGCGAGGAATGGGCTTGCTTACAAAAAGGGAAGAGGAGGTTGTCCACTTGGTAGCCGAAGGGATGACCAATCGTGATATTTCCCAAGAACTGAAACTGAGCGAGCACACGGTCCGGAACTATTTGTTCAGGATCTTTAACAAAGTGGGAACCTCGAATCGGTTGGAGCTGGCGCTTTATGCGATCGATCGTAGAGAGGATCAAGAGCACTCGAGTTCACTGGCTGCTCTGGATGAGCAGCTCGTCGGTGCAGGTCAGGCAATGTCCGCAGGCCAATCCTGATTGAAATATCCCGCCGGAAACCTGGGGAGAGACGGAACGTTTTTCAGTTTTTCCCGCTCTGAGCAAGAATCTGTGAAATGCGCGGTTTTGTGGGGATTTTGAGCGCTGGATATAGTTCTTTGCTGCCACACGTTATACTGATTTACTGCCACCTCGGCCCGACCGGGAAGGTTGCTAATCTGCCATCCGGCATGAAGGGCCGCTTCAGTCGTAATTCTGTTTCCTCATGAGTTTTTGATGAGTGGGCAAAGACACAGCCTGAACTCGTGGATGCTTGCTTAGAGTGCATGGCCTGCATCTCCCTCGACGCCTCTTGGCTGCTCTGGTGATTCTAGTGGGCGGTAAGTACGAGTTCTGACGGACTCGCCGCGTGATGGGTTTAGAGCTCCTCTTGGGACCGGATTCGCGAGGTATCCAATGGAGCGGAAGATTTCGCTGTGCAAGGCGCCAGTCGCGCACTCGACAACTCGTGCCATCAGCTCTCGTGCGATCAGCTATTCGTGAGAACGGAGACCTCGAACATGAAGCCGAATGAACCCAGCCGCACAGCCCTGATGATCGCCCGGCAGCGGGCTGCTCATCAGGTGCTCGATCATGGCTCAATCCTCGATGACCCATTTGCAATGAAGATTCTGCGTGAAGACGAAAAGGAAGTGCTTCAATTTGCGAAGGAACACCCCTTGGCCAGCATCGGACGTCTGTTCACCGCCGCGCGAAGCCGGATTGCGGAAGATGCTCTGTCAAAAGCTATCGAAAAGGGGGTTCGGCAGATCGTCATCCTTGGCGCCGGACTCGACACTTTCGCCCTCCGGAATCCCCATGGCGCACGACACATCCGTATCTTTGAGGTCGACCACCCCGCGACACAGGCATGGAAACGCCAGCGCCTGGCCGAAGCTCAAATCGCACTTCCGCCATGGCTTATTCTCGTGCCAGTCGATTTCGAGCGGGACAATGTGGGAGAGAAGCTCGTCGCCGCAGGCTTTCAGCAGAACTCGCCCGCGTTTTTCACTTGGCTCGGAGTCGTGCCCTATCTGACTGAGGACGCTATCGGCCGCACTCTGGACTACATGTCGTCCATCCAGAACTCGGAGGTGGTGTTCGACTACATGGAACCTCCCGAGGCATTCTCCGAAGAGCTAAGGCCATTAGAAAAGGAGCGGACCGAACAGCTTAAGAAAATGGAGGAAAGTTCGCTCAGCCGTTTCCAGCCGGCTGGCATTGCAGCGATTCTTCGCTCGCACGGATTTTGTGCCATCGAAGACATCAATTTCCAGGAGATCGCGTCCAGATTCGGCCGCGCCGTTCAAGGACTCGCGCCCGGACACCTTGGCGTTCATGTTGTCCACGCGAAACACTAACGGAACGAGGTCATCTGTTGCTATTCAAATACAGAGCCCGTCCACACCAACAGATCCGGCTTATGTGCGGACGGGTGCAGCCCCAACGCCCTGTCCAGATTGTAGTCTGGCTTGCAAAGCATTCGTTCTGGGCGGATTACCGGCCACCCATTGGGTGGCCGCCGTTTGAAACCTAGGGAGTGGCGGAACGTTTTCTAATAGTCTGGAACGTTGTATGCACCTCGCGTCGTGTCCAGCATCTTCGAAGAACGTTGAAATGCTCCGTCCGTACCCGAATTTCAATGCGATAATCATTGCTAATAAATGTCTGGATGAAACCGGAAGCAAACAATAATGTTCGAGTATGCGACCCGGAAGAGAGACCCGATAGCAGTCGCATTCTACAGCGGGTGCGTCCCGTTCGGGGTCGCTTGGGTGCTCCACAACTCTCTCTTGACCGCCTTCTTATTGGAAGCATATGTAGTCACCATCGGTGCGTTCGTCCTCATCCCATTTGAGTTGCAACCGCAAAATGTCAAACAAAGATGGTTCTGGAAGGCAACGCTCGGAACCGGTGCGATCATCCATCCTCTGCTCCTGGCCGGGCTATTCTTCGTAGATGCGACCTACCCAATTCTCGTAGAAGGAGCGGGTACGATCTTCCTCGTCGCAATCATGGTCGGCGCCATGGAGAGTGTAGTCGTCAGTTCGATTGTGGGTCGATCCCGACCCGCCGATTCTCAGTGAGCCCGAAAAACCTAGAAAACCTAGAGACAAACTTAGTGACTCAAACTTGGAAAGTTAGGGGAAGACGGGACGTTCCCCGGACGATTCACCACCACACTTTCTTACCAAACTCCCAATTTCCCCCGACTCCTCCCATCCACTCCACCTCGCCCGTCTCAATTCAGGTGATATGCAGAACGTGTTATACATGTACAGTAATATATTCTCGTGCGATCGTTCACCATGTTTCGCAAGCAAAACCCGCCCTGCTCGCACGCGCCCCACGCTGTTCCCTCGCTAGCAAGTACCAAGCCCGTACTCTCTGAGACCCATCGCTAAGGTACGTTACCCTGATTTCGCGGTACTCCTTCGCCGGTACCATTTACAGCCTGGCCGCCTTTCCTTTTTTCCACTACTCTCTGTTTCTTCGCGTGCACCCAATTGACACCTTGTTGCACGGTGAACCAGATTGCGCAACACAACCACAAATGCCTTCTCGCACTTTCGGACCAAGCTCACGAACGTTGTTCTGGACCTTCGTTTTGGTGCGCTCCTGCGCGGAGGAAAAGAAACTTCTTACCCGCACTTGGGCGCGTATGCCACCAACAACAGCAGCTACGGAGTGATCCACACCTTATTTCGCGGCCGCGTAAAGCCGTCGGATGTTCTTGTGGATGTGGGCTGCGGCAAAGGCCGGGTCATTAACGCCTGGCTGGCCGAGGGTTACGCGAATCGAATGATTGGCATTGAACTAGACCCCGATGTGGCCGCCGAGAGCCGAAGACGCCTGCGCCGATTTCCAAACGTTTCCATCCTTACCGGAGAGATCCTCGCGAATTTTCCGCGCGACGGAACGCTTTTCTACCTGTTCAATCCGTTCAACGCCGCAATGATGAGCAAGTTCAAGGAAACGCTCAAGGAATGCCTTTCGAGCCGCTCTGTACCTAAAGCGACTCTCGTTTACTACAACAGCCTACACGCAGACGTCTTCGCGGGAGACGAAGCCTGCGAAATCGAATACGGTGTGCTCAAGCACCCATACGCCGTGATCCATCTTGTTGCACCCGGCACACGAGGGGCAGGGGTATGAGCGCGCCTGCAGTTGCTTTCGATGCCACAAGAAGTCTGGACCGTTTCCTCGACTACGAAGTTGCCGGGGTCCCGGAGCATCTCCGGCAGGCGCTCGCTAATGTTTCGGTGGATTGGCTAGCGTCCGCGGATTTCGCTCTTGGACACGCGTTTCCGCCAGCCCAGCGCGTATGGATGAGGTTGGACGAATTAGGCGTGCTGCAACACGCCTATTACTACAACGAGGAGCATTCCCCCATCGGCAAGAGGATCACGCTCCACGGCCCTGCGGAAATAAATACTGCCGAAGCGGGCGAACTCCTGCGCAGTAGAAAAGCGTCTCGCTTGGACGTCTTGCGCATGGGCGACCCCAATTTCGCCGAGCCATTGCTTGGTCCGGTCAAGCCCACCGTTGCGTTCTACGGTGAAGATGTAATGGTTGCATTGCCCGCGACTCAGCAGGAGCTACTTGCGAGCTTGGGCAGCAACAAGCGACAGCAAATCGGAAAATACACACGGCGCTTGCAAAAAGAATGGCCTGCGGGCATCGAGTGGGTGTGCCTCTCCAAAAGCGAAATCACAGAAGAAATCTTCAGCGCCGTCGTCCAATTCAACAGTCTGAGGCTTTCGTCCAAGGGAAAACAGACGCTCTGGCTAGACGCCATGACGCGCCAGCGCTGGCAATTGGCGCGCCGCGTTGGCCTTTTGTGTGGGATTTGCTTAAATGGCAAATTTGTTTCTGGCGCGGTCAGCTACATTCATGGACAGGATTCCTATTACGCTTTGATCGGCCACGATCCAAAATACGACTACTGGAATCTTGGCAATTTGACTACCTGGCTGGCCATGGGAAAGTGTCTTGAACGGAACGTTCGCCGCTTTCACTTCTTGTGGGGCCTTTCTGAATACAAGCTGCGCTTCGGTGGAGACGTCCGACCGCTCTATACGCTCAGCTTCTATCGCAACCATGCAGCGAAACTCATTTTTTCGTCGATGGACTTCGTGCCCGCGTGCAAGGCTGCCCTTCGAAGAACCGCACACAAAGCACACATATCTCTACGAAACTCGCAACTCGGCCACCAACTCCTCGCCCACCTGCGCCAGACACCGGGTCCCCGCCAAGATCCAGGCAACCACAAACATCCGGGGGGAAACCCAGGGACAGGCGAGACGTTTTCCAGATTTTCCAATCCGAGCGTTCATCGTTCAGATCGGTAGCTCGAAACCTGGGAGCGAGGAGCGAGGGGGACAGACGGGACGTTCCCCGAACTATTCAACCCTAGCCCGTCTCACCAAACTCCCTAATTCCCGCCAACTCCCTCCATCCATTCCACTTCCCGCGTCTCAATTCGAATGATACGCATCGAGTACTGTACCTTGACGGTAATACAAATCCGTGCTATCCTAGTCCATGTTTCGCTCGCAAAAACCGCCCTGCCCGCACGCGCCCCACGCTGCCTGCCTCCGATCCTTAACCTCCTTTGCCTCCATCGCGCTCCACCTGCTCTCCCAGAGCAAAAAGAGAGCAAACAGAGAGCAAACAACCCCTGCCTTTTCAACCTCTTCCAAACGCCTGGCTTCTCAACCCCTTTCTTTTGAGCGTCTTACAAATGCCCCCGGGGATGTGCTTGCTCGCCAATCCGAAACTCTTGCCCTGGACTCGCCGAATTTCGAGTTTCCCTTCCGGTGTTTCGAGTTTCCCCTGTCGTATTTTGCCCCGTCGTTTTCGCGGCCCGCCATTCACACCCCACCGCTCACTTCTCGCTTCCCGCTGCGTTACACTACTGCCGGAATGTCTGCGACGACCATTCTCGACACCAACTGGCAGGGACGCCCGCGTTCGATCGCGGCGGTTCTGCTCGAATCGGGCGGCCATCGCGCGCTCCTCGATCCGGGTCCGGCTTCGACTCTCCCGAGGTTGCGCGAACTGCTCGCCGCGCGGAATATCGGCGTTTCCGATTTGAACGCCATTTTGCTCACGCACATCCATCTGGATCACGCAGGCGCGACCGGCGCTCTCATCAAGGAAAATCCAAACCTTGAAGTGTACGTTCACAAAACCGGCATGATGCATTTGGCGGACCCGAAGAAACTGCTCGCGAGCGCCGAGCGGATCTGGCCCGGCGAACTGCAAAAATTATTCGGCGAGACGCTGCCCGTGCCTTTCGGGAATTTGCGGATGCTCGAGGGCGGAGAGACGCTCGCTCTCGGAAGCCGCAATCTTGAGGTGATTTATACGCCGGGCCACGCCGCGCATCACGTTTCCTATTTCGATTCCTCGGACGGCACCGCGTTCGTCGGCGACACGGCGGGATTCCACATCGAAGGCGAGCCCTATGTCGTGCCGCTGACGCCGCCACCGGATATCGATCTCGATGCTTGGAAAACGTCGCTGGACGCCATCGCCGCGCGCCATCCCGCGCGGCTGTTCCTTACGCATTTCGGCTATTCCAGCGACCCCAAAGCGCACATCGCGGAATATCGAAAAAATCTAAAGCGTTGGAGCGCGCTCGCGGCGCAAGTCTTGCGTTCCGCACCTGACGAACGTAGTGCACTCGAAGCGTTCGTCGCCGCCACCAGCTCGGAAATCAAGCAGCGCGTCGCCGCAGCGGAAGCCGAACATTATATTTTCAATTCCGGCCTGAACATTTCCTGGCTGGGGCTCGCCCGCTACCACCGCAAGCGCGCCGAAGCCGCCGCTGGATCGGAGGGCCGCGCGAACGCTTCCTAGCGTCCGCACGCGGCGCGGCGGGCGAACCTTGAGAAACTTGTTTACTTCATTGCTTGGAGCGCCGGCTCGAGCCAAGAGAAGAGAAATTGGTTGATGCTGGGGAACTGCACGGCAAGCAAACTGAAAAGAGGAATGGCGCCGGCGGAAGCGAGTTTCAGCCAGAAATCCAAGCCGAGTTCGCCGACTGGAGTCGAAGTGAGGCGGCTGAGAATGGCTTCACGGTGCATCTCGGCATAAACGAAACCGACGGCCGCGCCCATGACCACGAGCAAGATCACCGTGAGCGACTGCAAAGCTGGATGCGGCTCGAACGGATAGACGTTTAGAGACAGCATGATGAAGACATACATGCCGCCGGCGCAAATTACCAAGGTGCGCATGCGGAGCAAAACGGTCACCAGGAAATTCACGTACACCAGCGCGGTGAATTCCTCCGCCAGGGCGCGCGTGAGAGAGAGAGCCGCCTTGCCAAGCCTCTCGTCTTCGGAAACCACCGTCTCCGAAACTTGCGGCCACCACGGTGTCAGCATTTCGCAGATCAGCGTGGCCGCGGTCTTGGCCATTGATTTTTGCAGCGCGCTGAATTTTTCCGTCAACATTTTCAGTTGCTGCACTTCTTTTTGTTTCTGCGCGCCCCAGCTGAAAAGTTTGTTTTTCGAATGGCGCGACAAACTGGACGATTCGGTTTTCGCATCCTGGACAGGCTTTTCGTTTTGGAACAACGTTTCGTCTTTGGCGGCGGCTCCGTTCTCGCCGGCAAATGTGGCCATGTAAGCGTCGTGCATATTTTCCCGCGCTTCTTCCGTAGCTTTGAGTTGCGCGATTACGGCCTGGCGGCTGGCTTCGGAGATTGGGCACTGTTTGTCATTTTCCAGTGCGTGTTCGAGGCGGTCCCTGTCTTCCAGCGCGCGCGTCATAATTTTGTAGGTTTCTCGCAGCGTGCTCCCGCCGGGATTCCAGAAGGAGTGCCAGGAAAGATTCTTCAACCGTCCGAAAGCGAAACGCAGAGGCGTGCGGTCCAAGCCGGCGAGAATTTGTCTGCACTTCAGCCAGGTGATCACCAGCTTGAGCAAGGTGCCGAGAAACGTGGCGATCATGAGGGCGAGCAAAAGAGAGAATCCCCAATCATAGGCCCAGCCTTCAATCGTCTGGACGGGATGCCTCAGGTCGAGCACCGTGAGCGACAGAAAGGCCAGCAATACGACGGGAAGCAGGACTTGCCTGGCGAAGAAGAAGGGATGCGCGGCTTCGCGAAGCTCTTCTCCTTCGTCATCGGAAATGCGAACTGAAGAATTGCACAGGTCTTTTTTTTCGGGCAGGTGCGGCCGGCGCAGATCGACAAGCGAAATGCCGCGGAGGCTCATCCACATCCACCAATAACCGGCGCCGAGTAAAAGCAGCACGGGAAGAATGGGAGAGACGCCGGACGTAAAATACAAAAGACGCATCGACCAGTACGTGCGGAGATATTCCGACGGGTAACACGCAAGGTAAAGCTGGAAGCCGAGAAATCCGAGAAGGAGAACGCCGAAAGCCCACGCGACGGATGGTTGTCCCCGCCACTTGCCGATGTCGCGGAGAGTGACGGCGACAAATCCGAATAATGGGAGCCACATCAGGATGGTGAGCGGCGCACCTCCGGTCCACTGCACGATAGGAGTTCGAGTGCAGAGGAGCACGACAAAAGTGGCGGCGAGAGCTAGTGCGCCGAGAGCGAGAACCATCGTGGCACGTGCTTCCTCGTTTCTGGCGAATTGCGCGCGAACTTCGGAGTCCGCGAGGATCGTACCCGTCCAACTCAAGAGAGCGTGGCCGACGAGCAGGAGCAGACAGAGGCAATAACACAAGTTCCAGGAGGCGGGCATGGCCGCAGCCTCTTCGGAGGGAGGCGAAACTGGCCCGGAGGCAATTTTCAGGGAGCTGGGAATTTCGCGGTCGCTGCGGAATTGAGCGATGGGTTGCTGATGATCCGCGGAGCGAAGCTCACGCTCGCTCATGCCGACGATGGGGCGGAAACCGTCGCGTCCGAGAATCGTGATCCACAACAGAGGTTTCTTCTCGCAGCCCACTTCGCCGGAGGGTTCTTCGACAAGCGGAGTTCCATATTCGGCATACGGCGCGGGAGGAACAAATCTGGAAGTCTCGATCAATGGTTCCTTGCGCGAGCCGGGAGTCCAGTGAGTGTTTAAGGCCTTATCCACGGAAAGAAGCGCGACCATGGCGTTGAAGGTGCCCGCGCTGGGACTGCTGACGAAGAGGCGGTCCTCGTGTACTCCGAACGTTTCATTTTGTCGGCACAGCCTGTCGTTCAGTCCGGGGATGAGGGAGTAATTATCCAATCCAAGGAGGCCGTTGAGAGTGGAATCCGCGTCGCGGAGGAAGAGCAAATCCGGAGTGATGACGACGACCCAGCCCTGCGGATAGGCCTGGCGCAGATAGCGAGCGAGAAAGAGTTCGTCGACGGGATCGGTGGCGAGCAGAACCGTGAACTCGATGTGATGCTTTTGCAGCTCGCTCACGATGCCGAGCATGACGGCTTCCTGCGAGTGAGGAGTTTGCACACCGCCGAAGGGAGCGATCGAATCGTCGTCATTGCCCGGTTCAGGAAGATCCGGCGAAAGAGTGGAAGAATCCGAAGACGCCGAGGACGGTTGCGCAGCGCTTGATTTTTGATAAGCGGAACGGAAATACGAAATTTCTCGAGGAAAATGAAGGTGGAGAGCTTCCTTGGACTCATCGGAGTCGCTTGCGCTTTGGGCGCTCCCGGAGATGTCTTCAAAGTCCGGATTGGTGCGCAGGATTTTTTGCGCTCCGTAGGCCGTTCCGTCTTCGGAGAGCACGGCGATTTTGTTGCGAGCGTAGCCGCGATACGAGGCAAAGCGGACAAATTCCGAAAGGGCGTACTCGTCGTTCTCTCGAAAGGACGCGAAGTGAACGTCCGAAGGAGCTTGCGAATCAAAAACATGAATGGCGCGGGCGCTGGTCACCGTGCCGCTGTAGACAAAGGTCTCGCCGAAGTCTTCGGCTGCTTCGAAGAGTTCCAAATGGAGCGATTCGAGCGAGCCGGAAAAGGTGGGACCGAGAATGAGCATGGGCCTTTTGCCCGGCGGACGTGAACCTTCCGGCGATTGGCCGATCTCGCGGATGATTCTGCGAACGTTGCGGAATTGCTCCTTGCGCAGACCGCCCGTGGGAGTCTCGCCAACCACGAAGACAAAGAGTGGGAGACCGGCGCCAGAATCGGAACTCGCGTTTGCGACGGGAGATTGCGAAGAAGATTCCGACAGAACGGGCTGCGGCCGAAAGATGAGAAGCCCTGGATAGGCTTCGCGAGCGGCTTGTTCAGCCAATTGGGCTTTGCGCGTGTCTGGATCGGAAGAGTCGGAGTGAGTCCGGCGATCCCAAGGCAAGATGGCGCGATCGAAAATATATCCCTTCGTTTGCGCGGCTTGCATGAGGGCCTCGAGGCTGCGGTCGAAGAAAAGGCCGAGATGGGTGTGCACCGGATCGGGAAGAATGGCGATGGCGTATTGGATCCGGCTTCTTTCTTTTGCGGGAACATTCAAGTGATTGGAGAGATCGGGAACAATTGCGGCCTTAGCGTCGTCAGGCGGCGCGTCATAGAAATCCTGTATGGTGGCGGCCAGATCATCGTGATAGGTGCCTTTCAGGCTTTTTTTGGCGCTCAGCTTCTGTTGTGCGGCGTCCTGGGTTTGCCCGGGAGACGGTGACGAGGGGCCGGTCAGCCGTAGCATTCCGCTAATGAGCAGCAGTGCGACGAGAGCAAGACCGCCATTCTTCATGGTTCACCCGTCGGAAAAATCGCGACAAACGCCGGCGCGCGGGCAACTGCTCGCTTGTCTCCTTGGAGGGAATCCGTACAGGGCCGAAAGACTCGCGCGCGAATCCAGACCTCTATGAAAGGTAGTGCGGGGAGACGCGCTAACGTTTCACAGGCTTTGGCGGTTCGCGGCTGGTCTGAGGAGAGCGCCGAGCGGGAGTTCGAATGTATCGCGGAGTCGCGGGTTGCGATCGACGGGCTACGCCGTCGTTTCGGAGGAAGAAATTTCAGGCGAGTCCGAAGTGGATTCCGGCGCGTCAGGCGCGGGTGCAGCGGGAGGTTCGAGGCGCGCGGAAAGGACTTCGACGAGCAGGTCCACAAGCTTTTTTGCGCCAGCGCCGCCGGGGTCTTTGTCCGGATTGTACTGGGCGACGTCGATCCCGAGAAGATTTTTGTGTTTTGCGATTTCGCGGAGGGCCGCGCGCGCGTCGTCGAAGGTCAGGCCGCCGCTCGCGGGCATGTTCACCGCCGGGAATTCTTCTTGCGCGATGATGTCCGTATCCAGGTGAAGAACAAACTCATGCGCATCGGCGTGTACGAAGACAAGCGCGTCGTGGGCCGCGGCGCTTGCGCCTTTCGATTGAATGTCGGCGGCCGAAATGTGCTGCATAGGGGATTTGCTGAGGAATTCCTGCTCGGGAGGATCGAGCCGGTCGATGCCAAAGAGGGTGACGTCCGGTTCGCGCACGAGCGGTGATTCGCCCCAGAAGCGCACCAGCTCCGGAGCGCCGCGGCCAATTACGTGGGCCACAACCATGCCATCGATGCGGCCGGACGGGGTAGAAGCGGGCGTGTTCAAATCCGCGTCGCGATCAAACCACAATAAGTTGACGTGCTTGTAGTAGCGGCGCACGCCGGTCAAAAGGCCAATGACCTGCGCGCAATCGCCGCCGAGAACCAGCACCAGCGCGCCGCTCTTTACCGCGATTTCCGCGCGAAGTTTCAGGTCATTCAGGCCGGCGACAATTTCCTGCATATTTCGCGCCCGCTTGTGCTCGTCATCATCGGCGAAAAGACGCGGCGCGCAATCGCCGTGATCGATCACTTCGTAGCCGGCGCTTTGCAGCCGCTCGACCAGTCCCGCCGCGCGCAAGGCCGCGGGAGCTTTTTCGCTTCCCGCGAGGAACGCAGCCGCGCTCGAGGGCGCTCCTATCAAGGCAATCTTCTTCGGCTGACGGACGATTTTGACCGCCAAAGTTTGCTCCTTGTGTTGTGTGTCCCCGCCTACCGCGATGGGCCGGCTGCAAACTGCACGGGCCATCGCCCGCCCCTGTGTTGCGGTGGCACTGCGAAACTTTTAGCGGCGCGGCGCCTGCGCGATGGTAGCCAGTTCGGCAGGCAGCGTGAAGCGGACATCCTCGCGAATCAAATCGAGGTCGCGCTGATCCGTAAAGCCGCACTCCGCGAGGCGCTGGCTGACCTGCTCGACAAGCACCTCGGGGGCGGAAGCGCCCGCCGTCAAGCCCACGCGTGCGACGCCTTCGAGCCACTTCACATCAATATCCGCCGCGGAATCGATGAGCTGGGCTTTCACGCCGCTGCGCTGCGCCACTTCCACCAAGCGGTTCGAGTTCGAGCTGTTCGGCGAACCCACGACCAAAATCAAATCGACGTCTTTCGCCACTTGCTCGACGGCTTCCTGGCGGTTCTGCGTGGCGTAGCATATATCATCGCTCGCCGGTCCTTTGATCGCCGGAAACCTTTGCCGAAGGCGCGCCACGATTTCTTGCGTGTCATAGAGGCTGAGCGTCGTTTGCGTGAGGAAGGAGAGCTTGTCCGGATCTTCGACTACGAGGGCATCCACCGCCGCGACAGAATCCACCACGATGGTGCTCTCGGGAGCTTCGCCGGAGGTGCCGACAATTTCCTGGTGGTCCTTGTGGCCGATCAAAATGATGGTGCGCTTTTCGCGCGCGAATTTCAGGGCTTCGAGATGGACTTTGGTGACCAACGGACAGGTTGCATCGATCACTTTCAATGCGCGGTCCTTGGCTTCCTGGCGCACGGGAGGAGGTACGCCGTGGGCGCTGAAGACGAGCACCGCGCCGTGGGGCACGTCCGAAATAGACTCGACAAAAATTGCACCGCGGCGGCGCAATTGCTCGACGACATAGGTGTTGTGCACAATTTCGTGGTGCACGTAGACCGGCGCGCCGTACGCTTCGAGGGCCAGCTCGACGATATCCACGGCTCGTACCACGCCCGCGCAGAATCCTCGCGGCCGTACCCTTAGCAAAACCTTACCGTTCGTAGCAGTCTGCATCGTTATCCTAAGTGAGTATTTTCCGAAGACTCTATCATACCTTACGGCTAGCCTAGGCTGCACCGGGTTTCCTTACCCGCCGAGCTTCGCGGATCTACAGGCTGTGTACATTGAAATTCCAGATAAAACACGGATCTTCCAAGACGCATCTAATAAAACTGGGGACGAAAGGAGAACTAAAATGAGAAAACTATCCAAACAGATTGGAGTCGGTCTGGCCCTTTGCTCCTGTTTGTGCTTGGGCGCGATGGGAGCGAGAGCCGAGAATTCCAGCCCCAAAACGACCACGGCAAAAACTGAAACGGCAAAAGGCGCTACCAAGGATGCGTCGTATGCGCTGGGAAAGCCGGAGACGTTGAGCGGCACCATCCTGATCGTCAATGGACAGAAGGACTTATTGGTGCTCGAGGGAACGAATGGCATCCCTTATGATTTCCGCGTTCCCAATACGGCGAAGATCGACGTCGCAAGCAATCGAGGGACTCTGAACGATTTGTCTTCGGACGTAAATCGAATGGCTTCCGTGACGTTTGTTCCGATGAGCACGGGAAATATCGCGAAGATAGTCAACTTGCCAGAAGCAAGCTGATTGGGTGACAAGCAAAGTAGGAATAGCCTAGAGAAATCCAACCGCAACGCGGCGGCTGCTCGCGGAGCAACGCTTGGCACTTATCGAATTTTACTGCCCGTAATAGTAGCCGTCGCGGGCTTGCACGATTAGGTCTTTCTGCTTGGGGACGGTGAGCTGAATCTTGTGGTAGCCGATGGTGTTGCCCTTGTCGGGGGTGTAGGCGAGGCTGTACTGGTTGCGCAGATCTTCCTGAATTTCCGCGTAGATTTTGTCCACCGTTTCTTTCTTGGAAGCTTTGAAAAGTTGGCCGCCGGTTTCCTTGGAAATTTGCTCGAGGATTTTCTTGCCGTCGGGGCGCTCCTCCCGAGGAGGGTATCTGCCACCGCGTCCGCCGCCCATGCCGCCGCGTCCGCCCATCCCAAATCCACCCGGGCGGCCATAGTCTTGGTCCTCATCGGCAAAATAGATGGAATAGACGATGGTGTCGGCGCGCTGGGCGCTGGCGATGGCTTCGGCGAGGGTCTCTTGGCTGCCGTGGTCCACGCCATCTGTAAGCACGATCAGCGCTTTGCGGCCCTGCTGCTTGCTCATCAGCTCGTCGGAAGCGAGGAAAATCGCATCGTAAAGCAGCGTGCCGCCGTGCATGCGCCGACCCTGGCCCTGGCCACCGTGGCCGCCGTATCCGCCTCCGCCATATCCACCGCCGCCTCCACCACCGCTGCCTCCGGCGCCGCTGCCTCCGCCGCCGTTATTACCGCCATTGTCTTCCATTTGCGGCAACGACAGCTTTTGCAGGGCCGCTTGCAACTTGGGGTGGGAGGGCGTGAAATCTTGAAGCAGCTCGACTTCGCGGTCGAAGTGAATGACGAAAGCCAAGTCCTTGTTTTCGCGCAGCAATTGATCGAGGAAGGTGTAGCTCGCGGTCCGTTCCTGATCGATCACGCGGCTTTGGCTCAGGCTGGTATCGACCAGGAGTCCCAAGCGCAGCGGCAAATCGCTTTGGTGCACAAAATAATTGATGGTCTGTGGGCGGCCGTCCTCGTCGAGCGCAAAATCGTCCTTGGTCAGGTCCGGAACGATTTTTCCGTGCTTGTCGCGGACGGTGGCCAGCACGCTGACGGTTTTGACTTGGACGGCGATTGTGGGCTGGCCCTCCTGCGGGCGCTGAAGTTGTGGCTGGCCCTGTTGGGGCGCGGGCTGCTGCGCGGCTGGCTGGGCCGGCGGGGGAGTGGATTGCGGGGGAGCGGGCTGCTGCGCGCGAAATTCCCCTACCGCTAAGGTGACGATCAAGGCCACGGCGAGAGCGAGGAGCCTGCCGAAACGGCGCATTACGTGTTTCTTACTGGAAGCAAAGGAGTTGTTCATTCTTTTCTCGAACTGGCTTTCCCCGACCTGGCTTTTCCCGAGCTGGCTTTTCCCGAACCCGATTCTTTCAGAGCCTGGCCACAAGCGGATGGCGCGTTCTAACCCTTAGTTCACTCCAACGAGGCGGAAAGTTCCCGCGCTCCGAAGAGCAGGTACGTCCGAAGAAAGTGCGCCAGAAGAAACATAGCACGCCCGGAGATAGGACGCCTTCCGGCACTTTTAGGTTTGCCCGGGGGGATTGCGGATCTCTGAATACGCGACAAAATCCGCGCAGCTAATTTGTTGGAGCCCAACTGCGGTGAGCCTTGCCAAATTGGCGCTCGCGGCGGCCTTGGCTCCGGCTGTACTATGCGCTCTCGATGAGCCCAGAAATGAAGGTCGTCCCGATAATGCTCGAAGGCCGCCACGTGCGCCTCGAGCCTCTGACGCAGGGGCATCACGCCGAGCTTGCCGCCGTCGGACTTGCTGAGGAGTTGTGGCGCTGGATTCCGACGCCAGTGCGCACCTCGGAAGAGATGGCCGCTTACATCGCCACTGCGCTGGATGAACAGGCGCGCGGCGTGGCCTTGCCCTTTGCGTTGATTGAAAAAGCGAGCGGCAGGGCCATCGGCAGCACGCGCTACGGCAACATAGACCGGGCGCATCATCGCGTCGAGATCGGCTGGACGTGGGTCGCGCCGGACTGGCAGCGTACCGCGATCAATACTGAAGCGAAGTATTTGCTGCTGAAGCACGCCTTCGAAACGCTGGGGTGCATTCGCGTGGAACTGAAGACGGACTCCCTCAACGAGCGCTCGCGCGCGGCGATCTTGCGGATTGGCGCGCGCGAAGAAGGCACCTTTCGCAACCACATGATCACTGCCAGCGGACGCATCCGGCACTCGGTGTACTTCAGCATCGTGGACTCGGAGTGGCCGGAAGTGAAGTCCCGCTTGCAAGCTATACTGCTTCCCTGAGACGATTCCTTTTTCCACTCAGGCCCGACGTTCTCTTACCCCTGGGCCGTCCTAAGGTTTACCAATGCACGTCAAGGGTCTTTCCCGATGGAGCAACGGCGGGTGCGTTGGGTAGACTAGGAATCGGAGATCGAGCTGTATTTTCGATCGTGAGAAACGTGCAAGGCTGGCCACGCTGCCGCGGAACAGGTTTCTTGGGAAGATACAGGCGAGTTTGGCCTGAGTCTCTCCAAGACGAGCAGCAAACCGAGCCATTGAACGGAGAAATTTGTGCCTTCTTCCGACGCCGTCAATCGCCGCCGCAGCGAACGCGTGATGCTGCAAATTCGCGTGACGGTTCTTGCGGAGACGCCCGAGCGAGCGCAGGTCCAGGAGGACACGCACACGCTGGTCGTCAACGCGCACGGCGGGCTGATGAAATTGAAGCTGGATCTGCAGGTGGGCCAGCCGATCATTCTGGTGAACCCGCAAACGGGCATCGAGCAGAGCTGCCGGGTGGTCCGCATCGATCAGCCGAGCGCGGATTACTTTGCGGTGGCTTTCGAGTTTGACCGGCCGTCGCCGAAATTTTGGCCGGTCACTTTTCCGCCCTCGGACTGGGAGCTGCCGAAAAGCGGATGAGCGAGTGTTTTTGGGGAAAACGCGAATCCGCCCGGGTTTTCCGCAGGGCGCAACTATCCGAGGGGGGCGGGGTTGAATGAAGCGGGAAGACTGTGCTTTTGGAGGCTCGACCGATGATGCGTTTGCGTTCAGGTAAAACAACGAAACTGATTTTGGCGGCGGCTGCGCTTTTTTCCGTGATTCTTGTGGCGGGCTGCGATGAGTACGTTCGAATCACACGCGACCACAACGTGCGTATCCCGAAAAACGCCACCTGGGCGTGGCGTCCTGCGGTGCAAGAAGCGGCCGCGCGCGAGGCGGCCCGCGACAGTCGGCGCGTCCTCTCACAAGACCAAATCTCGCGCAATCAGGCGCCGCCGCCGAGCCAGGCTTCGGCGGACGATGCGGTCGATCGCCAGCGCGTGAAGACCGCCATCGAGCAGGCGCTCGCAGCGAAAGGATTCAAGCAAGTCAGCGATCCCGCCGCCGCTGAGTTTTTGGTGGACTATAAGTTTGCCGTGAGGCACGGCAACGCGGCCGTGCCAGTGGGCTATCCGGGCGCATACCCCGGCTTGGTGTGCGGCCCGTTCCGCTGCTGGCAGACGTGGGGCTATGGCCCGGCGTATGTGGGCTATGAAAATATCCGCTTTCGGGAAGGAACCATCGTGTTCGACTGGATGCAAACGGCGACCAGGCATCTGGTCTACCGCGCCGTCGGCGCAAAACCCGTGCGACGCGATTCCTTCTCGCTCAGCGAGGGTGATATCCACGGCCTCGTTCATGCATTGCTCAAGGATTTGAAGCCCGGCAAATAATCTCGCTCCTGCATCATGCTTGGCTTTGGTGTGTGGCGCGGTTGGGACAGGCATTCGTGCCTATCTCAGCTTTCTTGTAACTTCTCTCTCGTTCCCGGATTTTCTACTGCCTTTCGCAGCTCCTTGCCTCCATCTGCCTATGCCTCTATTCTCTTCTTCTTATGCTCCTCAAAGACCACGTCGCTTTGATTACTGGTTCCGGCCGGGGGATTGGCCTCGCTATCGCCAAACTTTTTGCTGCCGAGGACGCAGCGGTTTTTCTGACCGCGCGCACCGCAGCGGAACTTAGCTCCGCTGCCGAAGAGATTTCCAGCCTCGGCGGACGCGCGCATTATTCGATCGCTGACCTGGCTCGGGAAGCGGACTGCGCGCGCATCGTTGCTGAGGCCCGGGCGAAATTCGGCCGAGTCGATATTCTGGTGAACAATGCCGGGCACTACGGCCCTGTCGTCCCCGTGGAAGAGTATCCGCTCGCGGAATTTGACAGCGTCATCGCTGTGCACCTGCGCGCGGCATTCCTACTCAGCAAACTGGTTTTGCCGGAAATGTACGAGCGCAAGTCGGGCGTCATTCTGAACATCTCGAGTCTCTCGGCAAAAGCAGCTTTTCCGTGGGGTTCCGCGTACGCGGCCGCGAAGGCAGGTATGCTCGGATTAACCCGCGTCACCGCCGCGGAAGCGGCGCGCAAAGGCGTCCGCGTCAACGCCATTTGCCCCGGCCCCGTCACGGAGACGCGTATGTCCAAGGAGCTCGGAAATACGCTGGCGGCAAAACTGGGCGTCAGTCCGAAAGAACAACTCGAAGGTTTCCTGAACACGATATTGCAGGGGCGCGGGCAAACCGCCGACGAGATCGCTCGCGCGGCGCTTTTTCTTTGTTCGAACCAATCGACGGCGATCACCGGCCAAGCCATCAATGTCGATGGCGGCGCCGCCTTTTTCTAGCTATTTCTTGTTTCTGGATTTTTCGTTAAAAGATCTCGGTCAGTGCAGCTCGTTTTTGTAGACGGCGCCACCCTTCATCACGAACTTCACGCGCTCGAGTTCGGTGATGTCCTTCAGCGGGTCGCCGCTCACGGCAACGATGTCCGCCCATTTGCCGGGCTCGATCGTGCCGACTTTGTCGCTCCAGCCGAGCAGCTCGGAGGGCACCACCGTCCCGGCCCGAATGGCTTGCATGGGCGTCATGCCGTAGTTTTTGTAGTAGACGAACTCCTCCGCTTCGTTCACCGCTTTCCAATCAAATCCCCCGGCGTCCGTTCCAAGCGCGATTTTCACGTTTTTCTTCAGCCCTTCTTGAAAGGCTGCTTTTTCCGTGTCCACCATTTTCACCCACACGCCTCCGCGTCCCGGAGCAACGTAGTTGACGACCGTGACCGTCGGTACCCAATAAACGCCTCGCCGCGCCACTTCATCCAGTTCCGCATCCGTGAAACCGACGCCATGCTCGATGGTGTCCACGCCCGCGCGCAACGCAGCGGCAATTCCATCGGATCCGATGCAGTGCGCGGCCACTTTCTTGCCCAGGCGGTGCGCTTCGTCGACGATTGCCGCGGCTTCGTCGTCTCTGAAATTCACCATGCTGTGTAGCACGCCGTCATTTCCAAAATGATAGCCACGGTCGGAGTAATACTTGATCCAGTCCGCGCCGTACATCACTTGTTCGCGGACGGCTTTGCGCGCGCCTTCCACGCCATCGACATATTGCACGCCCGTGGGCAGTTTCAACTCCCACGAATAGCCGAGGAGCGGATACATGCCGGTGGGCGCCATGGCGCGCGTGGCGACTTGCATGCGCGGGCCGGGAACTTCGCCCCGGGCGATGGCGGTCTTCACGTCCACGTCGGCGTACATCGCGCCTTCGGTCTCGACGTCGCGAAGCGTGGTGAAACCGTGGTCGAGCGCGATGCGCGCGTTGCGTGCGGCGAGAATCGCGCGGTACGGCGTGGACTCCTTCAGGAGCTGCACGTCGTAATCATCGGCGCTAATGTCGCCATTGAGCAGGACGTGCGTGTGAACGTCGGCGAATCCCGGAAGAACTGTGGCGTTCGAGAGATCGATCAGCTCCGCACCGGCGGGCGGCGTGCCGCCGGGAGTGACGGACACAATTTTGTCGCCTTCGATGAGGATAAGAGCATTGAGGATGGGCGTGTCGCTTTTGCCGTCGATCAATCGCCCGGCGCGGATGGCGATTTTCTTGCCAGTGGGCTTTTCTTTTTCTTGCGCTCGGCTTGTGTGGCTGGCACAAAACGTCAACGCGCCAGCAAGCCCCAACAACACTAGACATTTGTTAGCTCTGGTCATGTCGTGCTCCTCGTTTGCGCCACTTCGAGTTCGTAACGGGCGCAAAGAGTAGCACAGGATAGGTCCGGCCGGCCGCGCTAGAATTACAGGCCTCGATCACCTGTTCTCTGTGCGTCAGGAGGGACGAAACCGCCGTCCCGCATCGCGAGGGCAACGTGTTTCTGCGCCGGGGCATGAGCTGACGACACGGGGAGGACTGTAATGAGTGGTCTGAAGAAACGCAGGTCGCGGACGAAGATTAGTCCGCGCGCAGCGCCTGAATGACGTCTACTCGGGCAGCGCGAGCCGCAGGTAACGCGGACGCTGCCACGGCCGCGGCCAGCAGAATGACCGCCGATGCGGCCACAGGCAGCGGGCTTGGCATTTTCATATCCAGCAAATAGCTTCCGGCGAGCCTTGCAAGGATGTAGCCGCATCCAGCGCCGGCAAGGATTCCGAAAACCGCCATGACCGCGCCTTCGCGAATCACGCTAGCCAGCAGCCGGCTCGGTTGAGACCCGACCGCCAGGCGGATGCCGAATTCGCGCGTGCGCGCACTGACGGAGAACGCCAATACGCCCGCGACTCCGACAATAGCGATCGCCAGTGCGACGAGCGCGAACCCTCCGAAGACAAGTGTGTTGAGCCGTTCCGGGGTAAGCACCTCAGCGCGGATGTCCTCGAGAGTCGCCGGGTGTTCGACGGGCTGATCGACGGACTGATCGCGAATGAGCTGCGTGATCGGCGTGACCAGCGCGTACGGGTCCGTATGCGTGTGAACGAAGAGCCGTCCGCCGAAAAGCCCCTGCTGCTCCATCGGGTTATAAACTGTCATCGTGCGAGCGGGGATGACATGCTCGTCGTCGATATCGGCCACAACACCGATAATGCGGCGCGGCACAGGCTCGATGCCGATGAACTTGATAACCGGATCGGTCCACATCAAATGGCGGTTGATGACGTCCCGGCCGGGAAACATTCTCTTGGCGAGGGTTTGACTGACGATGACCACGGGCTCGACGTTCGAGCGGTCCTGGTCGTTGAAATCGCGTCCTTCGAGGATGGGCACGCCTAGCGCGCCGAAGTATCCCGGCGAGACGGTGCGGAACTGCGAGCGAGGATCTTCTTCGTCGGGAGCGCGGACGTGGCCGTCGGTAGAGAACTGCAAGGCAAACGAAAAGTTGCTGTCCCGCCACGGAGCGGAGTCCGCCACCGCTGCGGCATCCACTCCGGGCAGTTCGTCCGTGCGGCGAATCGTTTCCTCGTAGAAGTGGTTAATCTGTTCGGGCGTTTTGCCGTAAGAGTCCACGGGAACGTTCATGACCAGCACGTGGTGCGTGTCGAGAATGGTGTGAGCGCTTTGCATGTCAAGAAGAGTCTTAAGCAACATGCTGGCGCCGGCGAGAAGCATGAAGGAAGCGGCGATTTGCGTCATAACGAAGAGCCGGAGCCGCCGGTTGGTTCCACCCGTGATGCGCACGCTGCCGCCGGCCAGGCCGAATCCCTGGGAGGAATTGGCGGAGGGCAAACGCGGGACAAAGGCAAGCAGGATCGCGGAGACGATCGCAAGTCCGGCCCCCACCCACAGCATGCTCGAATCGACCTTAAGATCGAGAGCGCGAATGGAAAAGCGCGCGGCATATCGCGCAAGAATGGCGACTAACGGGCGCGCGCTAAGAACCCCGAGAAGCGCGCCTGTCCCGCAGAGAAGCAGGCTTTCCGCAAGTAGAGTGCGGCGCAGCGTGGCGGCGCTGGCGCCCAACGCGGCGCGGATGGCGAGTTCGCCTTCGCGGCGAACGGAACGGGCAAGGATAAGGTTGGCGGCATTCGAACAGGCGATGATGAAGACAAGCCCTGAAGCCGCGAGGAGAACCAAAAGCACTGTGCGCGCGCCGGAGGTTACTTGGTCGCGCAAACGCGTGACGCTGATCTGCGATTCGGCTTGTTTAGAGTAGGCTTCCGGATGCTCGCGCATCATCGAACTATAGACAGTCCGCAGTTCCGCGCGTGCTTGCTCGAGAGTGGCCCCGGGCGCGAGCCTGCCAAACAGCTCGGTCATCCGATGAACGCGGCCGGTGACCATGGTGGCGGACAAATGGTGCGGGCTTGTGACCACATTCGCGATAATTTCGGTGTCCGCGGGGTAAGGGATGCAAGGCTCGAGAACGCCGATGATCGTGCCGTTTCGTGTCCCCATGGGACCGCTTCCGAGACGAACGTTTTTGCCCAAAACGCTCGGATCGCTGTGCAGGGCAGAGGACCAGAAACGGTAGGTAAGAACGACTACGCCGGCAGCATTGGGACCGTCATCCTGCGGACCGATGAGCCGGCCGAGCACGGGATGAAGGCCCATTACGTCGAAATAAGTGCCGCCGACAACCCCGGCGCGAACTTCACGCGGCTCGCCGAGGCCCACCATCACGAAGCCGATGGTCGAAAAGTCCCCGAACTTACTGATGGTATGGACGCTGGATTCGATGTCCCGGATTTCCGGCACTGAGAAGTAGGTATTCGCCGAGCCAATGCCGGGCGCGCTTTGGCGGATGTAGACGAGCCGCTCCTCGTCGCGATTCACCAGCGGCCGGAGGAGAACGCCGCGCACGAGCGTGAAGATGGCGGCGTTCGCGCCAACGCCCAGCGCGAGCGTAAGCACGACGGTGATCGCAAGGCCTTTCGCACGAGCCAGCGAACGCAGAGCAATCTTCAAGTCATTTAGGAACAATTCCGGCTTGAAATTCATCGTCCTCTCTCCTTGCTACAGACGATCTGATTCCTCGCGGACATCCTGCCGCCGCGAATCTCAAGCGGCTTGCGTGGCCGCTTGCTCGCAATTGAGCATCCAGGGTATGCCGAACCGATCGACTAGCATGCCGAAGCGTTCCGACCAGAATGTCTTCTGAACGGGCATCGTTACCTTACCGTCTTGCGCCAGTTCGTGAAAAATGCGCTCTGTCTCCGCAGGGTCTTTGACGCTAAGAGACACGGAAAAACCTTGCGGCGCTTGATAATTGCCGGGCGGCGGGTCAGAACCCATTAAGATCATCCCGTCCCCTAGTTTCAAGGCGGCGTGCATCACCTTTCCGCGCCATTCGGCTGGAATCTTTTCCGCCATCGGCGAGTTCTCGAATGTCCAGAGCGACTCGATTTTGCCTCCGAGGCACCTTTCGTAAAACTTGAATGCTTCCTCGCATTGCCCGTTGAATAACAAGTAGGGATTCAATTGCATGGCGGCCTCCTTAAATCATTTAGGACGCTCCACTCCCGATTTTGTTTCCGCAATAGTAGCGCAACTTCTTCTTCGAGGTTCGACACCTCGCGCGGAGTGCGGGCGCATGGCGGCTGCTCTACCCGCGTCGAAACCGGTTCGGCAATCTTACTGGATTACTTGCACATTGCAAGTAAAAAGAGTTAGGATTCGAGTATGCCCAAGAAGAAGGCCGGGCCCGAGCGCCGGTCCGGTTGTCCGCTGAACGCCTCGGTCGAAATGCTCGGAGACCGCTGGTCGCTGCTGATTATCCGCGACATGATGATCCGCGGTTACCGGCTGTTTAACGAATTTTTGCAGTCGGATGAAAAAATCGCCACCAACATTCTGGCGGACCGTTTGAAGAGGCTGGAAGCGTACGGAATTATACGCGCGGACCGCGACCCTTCCGACGGGCGGAAACTCATTTACTCGCTGACAGCCAAGGGCATCGATCTGGCTCCCGTGCTCACGGAAATGGTGCTGTGGGCGTCGCGCCACGAAGAGACCGCCAACCAGCCTCTTGTCCAAGCCATGCGTAGTGACAAGGAAAAGCTCGTAGCGGACGTGCGGAGGAGATGGGCGAAAATTCATGGCCCGCTGGCGGAGTAACCAAATATCTGCACAATTTATTCCAACTGTTCCAACTTGTCCGTTTCCGGTGGCTCCAGAAAGCGCCTTAGGCTGGTCAGGACGGAATCGATTGGGAACAATTCTGGGTCCAGAAACGAAAAGGGCCAGCCGCTCTCTCAGGACGGCTGGCCCTTTCGTATTTCACTCTCGGCAGAGTCCGCGCTCATCCTGAAGGAGGCAGGTTGAGCAGCTCTGCGTGTGCTCTGGCAAATAGCCAGAAACCTGTAAGCGGCTTAGGCTTAGCGAGCCGCGGCTGAACCCGGACAACGCAACGGCCGGCGGGCCATGTCTTCTACGGCGTTAACACCGCGGCGTGCCATATCGACAACCGGGTGTCGGCTGTCCGCGATGCGCTGCACGCCAACTTCCCAGGTCTTTTGCAGCATGTACAAGCTGACGACCACAAAAGCGATGGCCGCAAAACCCATGGCAAATATCGCGAAAGCCGCCAGAAGCTCGCGTACGAAGTACAGTTGTAGCGCGACCACTACCCCCAAAAACCACCACATCCATTTGCGATTGCTATCTTTGGTCTTCATCTTTCCTCTGTTCCCGATCCCCTGTTGCAAGACCTTGCGGGCCCTTACTTCTTCGATCTCAGGCTCGGCCCATTTTCTTTGTTCCATTGCTTTGATGCGCGAGACCTGTCTTTTGGTCCAGTCTCTTGCACCTGTCCATTTGACACCTGACCTGTCCTAAACGCGATGGTACAGAAGGCACATTTTGGGGCCTAAACTAGTGTCCCGGTACTCTTATACCCGGTCCAAATTTCTCCTAAATGATTTATTAACAATATCTTAGATGGGTCCTGACTTTCGCCGTCACTTTCGCCTGTTTTTCCCTGTACCAGGCTCTCCCTACCTGCCCCTTCGGACAGGGGTCTTTTAGCTCCCTAGGTTGTGCTGGTTGAGGCTGATTCGTATCAAAACTAGACAAAATGGCGACTCATACGGGGCTGCCAGAGCGACAGCTCTTGAGGATTATGAGGAGTTTCAAAGGCCGAAATCGCGCTGGCGGGAACGCCTTCGACCCATCAGCGCGATTCCAATGCTTTAATGAGGATTCGTCAAGCTTTTTTCAACTGGCGAACGATCCACACGAGAATCACAGCGCCGACGAACGCCACGATAATTGAGCCAATCATTCCGCCGCCTGGCCAGATATGCAAAAGGCCAAAAACCCATCCCCCGACCACGCCACCGAGGATGCCAAGGACGATATCCACAAGCACGCCATAGCCGCCGCCTTTCATGACGAGCCCGGTCAGCCAGCCAGCGATCAGTCCAACGATGATCCAAGCGAGTAAGCCCATGAACTGCCTCCCTAAATGAAGTGTGATTCCCTACAGGGCGGGTACAGTTCCATTAGAGCACTCCCTTGCCGAATGTCAACCGGATGCCAGTCGAGAGCAGCAGGTCGTTGGTCTTGAAGCCAGGAAGAGGATCGCTCAGGAAGCGATCGCTGTAGGTGACTTGCCAGCTAAGCCAGCTCTTGAGTTTGGTGGCAGCGGTGGTGTCGAACTGGAACCGATAGCTGCCGGTATCCGAGACATTGGGAAACAGGCTGAACACCTCGGTGATCGTCGTACGATTATTAAGCTTGGCGTTGAAGGTTTCGCCGAGATTGACCTCGCCGCTCTCGCGGGTAACGGCGAGGGTGGCAGGCGTCGTCGAGGTTGCAGCTATGGCGCCGAAAAAGTCCTGGTCGAAGTCGCCGCCGGCAAATACGTCGAAGGTGGTGGTTTTGGTCTTGAGAACATGATAGCCGAGGCCGCCGCCGAGCACGTTGCGCAAATCGAGATCCTGGAACTGGTCGTACTCGAAATCCGTAAAGCCGAAAACGAAAAGGCGGTCGCTGACGTTGAGATCGCCGCGGATTCCGCCGCGGATAGCGTGGGCCGTGGTGGAGCTAACGCCATTGACTGAGCTCTCGGCATAAATGGCCGTCGAATAAACCGAAATCTTGTCGCGTTCCGTGGTGCGCGCGGCCTTGGCGGCCAGCGAATACGTCAGCGAATCTGAATTGCCCCTGGTGAGGCTCAGGCCAGTATCCAGGAGGCCGCTCCAGAAATCGGTCAAATGCGGATGGCGGAGCCGTTCTATCTCGTCGTCGTAAGCCTTCTGCTCGGCATCGTCGCGCACGCCGACAACGTTGTCCTTGGTTGCCGCGACCGCGCCGGTATCCTTCGTGGCGACCTCAAACTTGCCGTCAGCGGTGGTGACCGTGCCGACAATGGTTTGGCCATCCTTTAGCGCCAGATGAAGCGTTTGCGAGGAAACGATGGAAGTTACGGCTTCCCATTGAATGTTCACGTCGCCGGCAAGATCGGTCTTGATGAGCAATGTCTTGGCGTCGGACTTGACGATGGTTCCCGTGAGCCGGTCCCCATTTTTTAGAGTCACTTGATCGGCCAATATTGCTGTTGCAAACGCACACAAAAACACACCAGCAAAAAAACTTCGAAGCACGATGGTTCTCCCTTTTTTTCGAGTTCACGTACGCAATACGGCTAGGCCTTCTCTGGGCGCGGCAGGCGGCTCTCTTGCGTCACTCCCCTTACGAGGTCCAAATATTCTAGCGGAGCCATCGAAGAAACCCAACACGATTATTGGGGCAGCTGCTCGCGCCATCCGGGCATCGAAACCGAAAGACAGTGCTTTCCGTGTTCCTGTATACTCCGTCGCGATCCCGGGGATAGGCAGCGGGAATCGACAGCATAATTGCTCGGCCTTTTTATTCATGAACAAAAACTGGCCGCGCCATAGTTAGTCTCTTGCTGGTTCGGCGTGGCGGCCGGCGGTCTTTTAGGCGAACCTGTTCGCGTTTCAACCGCTTTGCTGGAAATAAATTAACTTAGGAGACTCGATGGCTTTGCGAACTCATCGTTCTGCATTTCTATTATTCGTGGCCGCGCTTCTTTGTTGCGCATGCGGCAAGCCGCCCGTGGAAAAGGGCGCGCCGGGACAAGCCGGTCCGCCGCCGCGGCCGACGATCGTCTTCATGACGGACTTTGGCACGGCGAATGACGCGGTGGCCATTTGCAAGGCCGTGATTGTCGGCATCGCACCGGACGTCCGCTTGATGGACATTACGCATCAAGTGACGCCGTATCAGATCAATGAAGCGGCGCGATTTCTCGCCGGCGTCACTCCCTACTATCCGGCGGGCACGATATTTCTCGCCGTCGTGGATCCCGGTGTGGGAACTTCGCGGAAAGCGGTGATCGTGAAATCGAAGAAGGACCAGTATTTCGTCGTGCCGGACAACGGCTTGATTACGCCCGTGATTGAACGCGACGGATTGGACTCGGCGCGCGAGATTACCAACACGGCTTGGATGCTCAAGCCGCAAGTCTCTTCGACCTTCCATGGCCGGGACATTTTTTCGCCTGCCGCCGCGCACCTTGCCGAAGGCTGGGATTTCGCTCTGGCTGGGCCCGTCGTTACGCAACTCGTGCAGCTTACCGAGAAAGTCTCTGCCACCTCCGAAAAAGGCATCGACGGCGACATCATCGGCCTCGACGATCCCTTCGGCTCGCTGATCACGGACATTCCCGGCGACGAATTTAAGAAATTGGGTTACGGCTTCGGCGACAAAATCATCGTGCAGATCAACAAAAAGCCGTTTTCGGTGCCTTACATGCGCACGTTTATGGATGTGCCCGTAGGCGACCCGTTGCTCTACGTCGATTCGCGCGGCCGCATCGGCCTGGCCTTGAACCAGGGCAATTTCTCGCAAGTGAATAAGATTACGCCGGCCGGCACGCTGTTCATTCCGCGCAAAGGCGCTGCGATCAAAAAATGATGCGCCCGCTGGGATAGCGTCTTCGCCACCGAATTCCCAACCGCCGCATGAGAAAACTCACTCTTCGCGCTTGCCTGGCCTGCGAAGCAAGTCCACCTGCACCCTTCACCAATTTGCATTTTCGCTGACCACAGCCAACAATATCTATTCGGGCGCATTTCATTTTTTCGCCAAGGAGTACACCATGCCTGAAGCCGTGATTGTTTCTTCCGTTCGCACACCCGTCGGAAAAGCCTTCAAGGGATCTTTGCGGGCCACGCGCCCCGATGATCTAGCCGCGGTGGCCATCAAGGAGGCGCTCGCCCGCGTTCCCGGTCTGGACGCGAAAGAAATCGACGACGTCATTCTCGGTTGCGCGATGCCCGAAGGCGAACAAGGCATGAACGTCGCGCGCATCGCCGCGTTGCGCGCCGGTCTTCCCATCGAAGTTTCGGCGATGACCATCAACCGGTTTTGTTCTTCGGGCTTGCAAGCCATTGCGATTGCCGCGGAGCGCATCCGCGGCGGCTCCGCGCAGGTGATTGTCGCCGGAGGAACCGAGTCGATGACCATGGTTCCGATGGGCGGAAATAAAATTTCACCGAATCCCTGGCTCGTCGATCACAATCCCGACGCCTACATCAACATGGGCCTGGGAACGGAAAATATCGCGCGAAAATTTGGAATCACGCGCGAACAAGCGGACCAATTTTCCGTCGAATCGCACAGAAAAGCTTTGGCGGCGATCGCCGCGGGCCGCTTCAAGGAAGAGACCGTGCCGGTCGAAGTGAAAATCACGTCGGTCGCGATGGCCAACGGGGCCTCCGCGGGTGCTGCCTCGGGCGCAACGAAAACAAGACCAGCGCCAAAAGCAGCCACGCAAACTTTCACGTTTGACACAGACGAAGGGCCCCGTTCGGACACTTCGCTCGAAGCCCTGGCCAAGCTGAAGCCTGCTTTTCACGTCAAAGGAACGGTCACGGCAGGCAACAGCTCCCAAATGAGCGATGGCGCTGCCGCTGCCGTGGTCATGAGCGACGAACGCGCGAAATCTCTCGGTCTCAAGCCGCTCGCGCGTTTCGTGGCGTACGCCACAGCGGGCGTGGCCCCGGAGGAATTCGGCATCGGCCCGGTCGCAGCGATTCCCAAAGCACTGAAGCTCGCAGGTCTTACGCTAAACGACATCGAAGTCTTCGAATTGAACGAAGCCTTCGCGGCGCAATCTCTTGCCGTGATCCAGCAAGCCGGCCTCGATCCTGCCCGCGTCAATCCCAACGGCGGCGCGATCGCGCTCGGCCATCCGCTCGGCTGCACCGGCGCGAAACTTACCGCGACCATCCTCCGCGAATTGCAGCGACGCAATGGACGCTACGGCATGGTGACCATGTGCATCGGCGGCGGCATGGGAGCAGCCGGAATCCTCGAACGCCTCTGAGCCGCCCTTTGACAGAATATTCGCTCCGAATGTAACGTTTTCGCCCTGGCAAGCGTTTAACTTGCCAGTACGTTGCATGTGTGCATCTAGGATGCGTTGCGATGAAAATGACCGTCGTTCCAGCTCTTCTACTCTTCCTGTCGCCCGTCGTCGCGGCCCAAACACCGCCTCCGCTGCCCTCCAACATCAACAAGGACCTCCAGATCGACATTCAAAGTCCGATCAAACCGGGAGCCGCGATTTCAATCGCCGACGAACCGCACCACGCCCACGTTTTTCAGAACGGCTACGTCCGCGTATATAACGTCACCGTCCCGCCGCTCGATGCAACTCTCCTGTATCGCGAGGAGTTGCCGTACATTTTCCTCACCTTGGGCCAGGCCGACGTCGTAGACGCGGTGCAAGGAAAGCCCGAAGCACATCTCACGCTCGCGGATGGTGACACGCGGTACTCTCCCGGAGGATTTGCGCATCTCCTGCGCACCGACGCCGGAATTGCGTTCCACAACATTACCGTTGAGTTGGTCCACCCGCAGGCCTCGCCGCATAATCTCGGCGAGAATGCCACTGCCCGTCCTCTAGGATCCTGCCCGCAAAGCGTTGCGCCGGTGCAATACGATCAGATTCCCTACGAGCAAGTGATTTCCTGCTTTGAGACCAGCGAAGTTCGCATGGAATTGGTGAAGGTCGAGGGCGGAAAAGATTTTGTACAAGCCGCGCCCGATACGCCCGCGCTTCTGGTGGCCATGACCAATGCAAACTTGGATGTTTCCCTTGGGGGCCAGCAGGCGGCCTTTTTGCATGCGGGAGACGTGCTCTGGCTCTCCGCAGGCGTGGCGCGCCGGGTGTCGGATTTCCTGGGGACCAGGTCGCAGTTTCTGCTGCTCTCGTTCAAAGACTCGGGCGTGGCGTCAACGAAATAGCGGCGCCGAACGGCCTGGCCATCCTTGAAGATTTCTAGGAGGCGCTGCTGCCATTTTTCTCTGAACGCTTCCACTTGCGGCGATCTCTATTTCTCTTTCAGTGCGGCGTTCCCATTTCGTGGCTTCTGCCTGTTTTTCTTCCGTCATGGTTCGCTCTCCAGAGGGCTCGATGTGTCAGGATGAGTTTCTTCGTTCGTTGCTGGTGGCATCGGATAGCAGCCCACAACCAGGCGATACGCTCTGCCTTCCGCCGCCGAGCCGTCCGGTTTCTCAAAGGGCGAGCCCCGGCGCGCAGCCACTTCCACGATGGCGCGCTGCAATTCCTCGGTGAACGCGGCGCGCTGTTCTGGCGAAGCAAAGCGCAGTTCGAAGTTGATCGATAGAGTAGCCAGGCGCTTTTCTGCTGTTGCCGCAAGATCCAGAGACCGTGCCAGCTCCGACTGCAGCTTCGAGGCAAGCCCCAGCAAATATTTCGCAGAAAGTGTATCTGCAACTTGCGCAGGGTCCGCCGCCAGGGTTCCGAGCAATTCGGGAGAGAGCATATAGCCGCGCGCCGTCGCCACGTAGCATTGCTCGAAAAGATGACGTCGCCGGCGGCGCCCGGCACGCGCCAGCAAACGCGCCCGCGCCAGTTCGCGCACGTGATAGTTCACCGTTTGCCGCGGCAGGTTCATGCGCCTGGCCACGCCTGTAGCCGAGTCCGGCTCGAGTAGCGCGGCGAGAATCCTCAAACGCAGCGGATGATGCAGCAGCGCCGCGGCCTGCGTGGCCTCGCGGATGAGGCCGAGCGAGGAGTCCCGGCGGTCAGGCGAGACGCTCGGCGGCCGAGTGCTTGGAATCTTCCGATTGCCGCTGCGGGTGATGCGCATGGGAGTGCAAGCCTTACCCTCAAGGACACCGCGAGTCTGTAACGGACCACTTGTTTTGTCAAGACCTAATATTTTGTCCATAGGCCGGTGCAGTTCCAGCCTCCGCCAGAACTCCGCACGCCGCAATACACCCGTCCCTTTGTGCTGTTTACCTGTTCCGCCGCAAGGGAGTAAAATGGGTTGTCTCGCAAGTTTTTCGGGCCTCTCTCACGGAGCTTCGGGACGACTCCCAAACTTTGGTACCCAGCCGCAACAGCGAACTAACCGTGCTGGCAGCGCGTCAAGGAGACCATCATGGCCACCGCAACGATCACCAAGCCCGCCGCAAAAGGCGGCAGCTTCCTGCTCGAAAGTCCTCTTCCCCAGGACGTATTCACGCCCGCGGACCTTACGGATGACCAGAAACTGATTGGCCAGACGGCCGAGGAATTTGTCGTCAAGGAAGTGCTGCCGTTAGTGAAAGATCTCGAAAACAAAAAGCCCGGCCTCATGCCGGAATTGGTGAAGAAAGCAGGCGAACTGGGCCTCTTGAGCGGAGGCATCCCGGAGCAATACGGCGGCGCGGGCCTAGACAAGATCGCCACGACAGTCCTCACGGAGAAGCTTTCCATCTATGGCGGCTTCGCCGTCACGCACGGCGCGCATGCTGGTATTGGAACCCTGCCCATCGTCTACTTCGGAAACGAAGAGCAGAAGAAAAAATATCTGCCCAAGCTGGCCACGGGCGAATGGATTGGTGCGTATTGCCTCTCCGAACCGCAAGCCGGCTCCGACTCGCAAAACTCCCTCACCCGCGCCGAATTGAATCCCGAAGGAACGCACTATATTTTGAACGGGCAAAAGATGTGGATCACCAACGGGGGCTTCGCGGACGTGTATATCGTGTTCGCGAAGGTGAACGGCGAAAAATTCACCGCCTTCATCGTCGAGCGCACCTTTCCAGGCTTCAAACCCGGAAATGAAGAGCACAAGATGGGCATCCACGGCAGCTCGACGACGCCGATTTTCCTCGAAAATTGCAAAGTCCCCAAGGAAAACGTGCTGCATGAAATCGGCCGCGGGCACATCGTGGCCTTCAACGTTCTGAACGCGGGGCGGTTCACGCTGGGGGCCTCTTGCGTCGGCGGATCAAAGCACGTGCTGCAAAATGCTTCCAAATATTCAAAAGAGCGCAAGGCTTTCGGAAAGCAGATCGGCGAGTTCGGCTTGATGAAGGAAAAACTGGCGGAAATGGCCATTCAGATTTTCGCCGTCGAGTCCATGGTGTACCGTTCAGCGGGGAACATCGAGGCGGCCATGGCCGCGGCGGCGGGCTCGGGAGACAAAATCCAAAACACGATGAAAGTTCTCGAGGAATATGCCATCGAGAGTTCCATCGCCAAGGTGTATGGAAGCGAAATGCTGGATTACGTGGTCGATGAAGGCGTGCAAATGTACGGCGGCTACGGCTTTCATGAAGATTACCCGGTGTGCCGCGCCTACCGTGATTCACGCATCAACCGCATCTTCGAAGGCACCAACGAAATCAACCGCATGCTGATTATCCAAATGTTGATGAAGCGCGCCATGGCCGGCCAGCTTGCGCTTATTCCAGCAGCGATGAAACTGGCGGATGAAATCCTCGCCGGGCCGTCCTTCGAGGAGGCGCCGGAAGGCGTGCTGGCCGAGGAAGCGCGCGTGGTGGGAAATGCGAAGAAGATGTTTTTGCAAGCAGCGGGCGGAGCGGTCCAGAAATTCCGCGAGAAGCTGGCCGAAGAGCAGGAGCTCATCGGAGCGCTTTCCAATATCGTGATGGAAGTCTATGCGATGGAGTCCTGCTTGCTCCGCGCGCAAAAGGCCGCCGCCGCGAAGGGCGAATCCGCCGCGGAACGCATGATCGACGCCGCGCGCGTCTTCATCGCTGACGCCGCCGAGCGCGTGGAACACGAAGCCAAGCGCGCGATCACCGCGGTTCATGAAGGCGATATGCTCACGACGCAGATGGCGGTGTTGAAGCGCTTCGGAAAGCGCCCGCCAGCCGATACCATCGCCTTGCGACGGAAAGTCGCCGCTGCGGTACAAGCGCAGGATCGTTATCCCTTCGAGAGCCGCTGAATTTTGCCGATGGCGGGAACTGTTTCGCGAAATTACGTTGTGATCTGAACGAACTCGGGCTTCTTGCCCGTCCGCGGGCCATTCGAGCCCCAGCGCGAAGGCCGAGGCGCCTTCCTTCGCAGGCGGTTCACTGCCGAACCCACGCCAACCGACCCGCCCACAAAATGGCCGACGCGGAGAGGACCGGCCACCTTGACGCTCCGAATCCAGTGCAAGCCGCTGCTTGCCGCGCAGCCGCATTCGGAGCAGTCCGGAGCGCCGCCGAAGACACAAGGCTCGACGCGCGTCTCCAAATCCGCGGAATAGTTCGCTGACATTTTTGCAAAGAGACAGTCGCCGGGATTGTCCGGAGGCTTCAGGAAAGCCCGCGCAATGCCCTCGTTCATCAAAAACTTCGCATACTTCTTCGCTAAGAGCGGCAACGTCCGCGCGATTTCCTTGCGGTTCTCCGGAGTAAGCTTCTCGGCGCTCTCTTCGCCAATCTGAGGCGTGTAAAGGCTCACCCAAATGCGATCGACCTCCGGCCTGCCATTCCAGAAGGAAACGTATTCTTCCAGATAGCCTGGGCGCTCCATCATCGGCCTTGTAATCACCCAGTGAATGTTCACTTTGCGGCCTTCGATATTTTTCAGAATGCGTTCGTAGGTCGCCGGCTTGCGGCGGATGTCGTGGTGCTCCGGCAGCCCATCCACGGAGATCGCCACGCGCACGCGCGGCAGATCCATCCATGCGGCGGGAATCGGGATGACGCCGCTGGTGACGACGAGAGAGAACACATTCATCGCGCTCAGCGCCGGCAGGATCGCGCTTAACTCGCGATGGCGGACGAGCGGCTCGCCGCCTACGAGTGAAACGTGCATAGGCTGGTTTTTCCGCACCAGCGCCAGCACGCCATCGACGAGCGAATCGCCGCGAAAATCGCTCAATTCGGACAGCAGCTTGCCCCCGCCCAGATGCGCATCGCCATAGGCGTAGCATCCGGGACAACTGAGCGGACATTCGCGCGTGATTTCAATCGAAAGCATGGGCGCTTTGCCGGAGAGAATTTTTCCCCAAGCATTGAGGATTTCTCGCGCGGTGATGCTTGGACTCGGACTTGAGCTCGGAAACGGAGAGGGAGTAGTCATGCCGTTTTGATGCAGGCCAACTTCCTAAGGCTGCATCTTTTGGGACGTGGACGCACTACAAAAGTTTTCGATTGTTTCAAGATGAATTTTGGGGGTAATCAGCCTCCTATTGGGAAGCCTCGCGCCCCCGCTCTGGATCTGGCTGGAACGGGGTTGATGCTGGCCTGGCTTGTTCTTTTCCACCCGTTATTTCCGAAGACACGTACTCAGAATCCTTTGAAGTCACGTCTATCACTTCGGTTAGACTTGGTGTTCGGGCCCTTTCATCATCCCTTTTAGAAACGGTAAGGAATGTACAGAAAGCTTCTGATTCTGGCCGCCCTACTTGTCGGCGCCCACATTGCGCAAGAGCTGCTGCTCGGACCGACTCCCGCAGGCACGCTCATCGCAAATTTCCTGGAAATACTGGCCAGCGCGCTGGCCGCGGTGATGTGTTTTGGTGCGTCGCGGCGCGCGAGAGGAATGGCGCGCCCCTTTTGGACCCTGGTGGGCTGCGGAATGGCTATCTGGGGCGTCGCAAATCTCGGGTGGACGTACTACGAGATTGTGCTCCATGCCTCTCCGCCTCCCGGCTCCGCGGTGCGATTCTGCTTTAACACGCAAGGCATTTTCTTCGCCATGGTGCTCTTCCTGGACCAGGACAAGGATTCTTCCGAATTCGAGCCCGAATTTCTCCTGGATTTCACGCAAATCGCGATTGTCTTTTTCTTTCTCTATCTCGGCCTTTATTACTTATCTTCGACGGAGGCTCACAAGCAGACAGTCACTGCCCGGCGGCTGTGGGTAGAGTTTGGGGAAGTAGGCACGATCCTGCTTCTGGCGTGCTACCAGACTCTGCGCGCGCGCGCCCCCCACATCCGGCGGCTATACGCCGGGTTCGCCATTTATATGGCCCTGTTCGTAGCGGGGATGGCGTTATCGGAGTATGCCCAAGCTGTTCGAGGAGCACCCACCGGGACTGCGATGG
Organism: uncultured Acidobacteriota bacterium; assembly: GCA_963715795.1. Taxonomy (GTDB): domain Bacteria; phylum Acidobacteriota; class Terriglobia; order Acidiferrales; family UBA7541; genus Acidiferrum. Next base: position 2,468,095 of record OY970275.1, read on the forward strand.
ACCTGGGCTGGACACTGCCCTTCATTTGGACCGCTCTCTGGGCCGCCCGATGGCAGCCTTCGACCGAACAGCCTGCGGTGCGCAGCGAACGAAAGAGGACGCTAAGCGGGGTTGCCTTAAACAACGCGATGTTCGCAGTAGCTCCGCTGATTGTGCTCGTGCAAGTGGCGCAATTTCCATCCGAATGGCAGCTGCTCCGATTTTCTTTGCTCGGAGTTTCCATTCTTTGCTTCGCCGTCCGGTTGGGCATCAGCGGCTACCGCGAAGCGATCACCGCGGAAACGGTGCGCCGGCAGACGCTGGCCATGGATTCTGCGGCGGAGGGAATCTCCATCTTGGCTGAGGATGGCAAACTGATTTACGTCAATGCGTCTTTCGTCCGCATGATGGGCTTTGATAGACCGGAGTCCCTGCTCGGAATGTACTGGCAGGAAATTTACGATCCGCGCGAAGTCCTGCGGCTTCGGACAGAGGTTCGCCAGTCCCTTGCTGCGCAAGGCAAGTGGACCGGGCTAACCCACGTCAAGCGCCGCGATGGAACTAGCCTACCCATCGAGATGACGGTCACTCAGTTAGCGAATGGCGTTGTGGCCTGCGTCGGCCACGACATCACCGCGCGGAAGGAGGCGGAGCAAGCGCGTGCCGACGCCGAGAACAAATACCGCATGCTTGTGGAACAGGTCGCGGCCATCAGCTATATCGCAGAGCTCGGCCTTGAAGGAGCCTGGCTTTACGTCAGCCCGCAAATCGAAGCAATCACGGGCTTTTCCCAAGAGGAATGGCTGACGGATTCAGGCGGCTGGATTCGCCATGTCCCGAAGGAGGACCACGCCGTCATCGAGTCGGCGGAAAAGGCGAGTTTGCGCGGCGAGCGTTTTCAGGCGGAGTACCGGATCGTGCGCAAGGATGGCTCGGTAATCTGGGTGAGCGATACTGCGGTGGTTGTTTCGGGAAGCGACCGCCATCCCGTGATGGAAGGCATCATCATCGATATCACCGAGCGGAAGCTGCTCGAAAATCAGTTGCAGCAGTCGCGGAGAATGGAAGCGGTCGGCAGGCTGGCGGGCGGCATCGCGCACGATTTCAACAATCTCTTGACCATTATCAAGGGCTACGCGGAGCTGGCTTTGCAACGCACCGGGATTCAGCCGGAGATGCGCGCCGACGTGATGCAGATCGAAAGCGCCTCCGAACGCGCTTCCATGCTGATCCGCCAATTGCTGGCCTTCAGCCGGAGGCAAGTCCTGCAGCCAAAAATCATCGACTTGAACAGCATTGTTCTGGGACTGGACAAACTGCTGGCGCGGCTGATGGGCGAACACATCGAAATGGTGACACGCTGCCGAGCACAAGCGGGGAACGTAAAGGCCGACCCAGCGCAGGTCGAGCAGGTGATCATGAATCTAGTGGTCAACGCGCGGGACGCCATGCCCAAGGGCGGCCGCTTGACGGTGGAAACATTCAATGTGGATCTGGACTCGACCTACGCGCGCGATCATGTCTCCGTGAAGCCCGGGCCCTACGTGATGCTAGCCGTCTCGGATACGGGAGTTGGCATGAACCCGGAAACGGTGGCTCATATTTTCGAGCCGTTCTTCACCACGAAGGAAAGCGGGCAAGGGACAGGATTGGGCTTGTCCACGGTGTATGGAATTGTGAAGCAAAGCGGCGGCTATATATGGGTCTACAGCGAACCGAACAAAGGCACAACGTTCAAAGTTTATTTGCCGCGGGTCACGGAACTGGCGGCGTCGAAGCCGGAAGTGGTGGCGCTACCTACTTCAGCTACGGGCAGCGAAACCATCCTCCTGGTCGAAGACGAAGAAGCGGTGCGCGAGTTGGCGAGCCGGATCCTTTCCGCCAAGGGCTACGTAGTCGTGGCGGCGAAGAATCCGTCCGAGGCAGAGCAGTTCGCCTCGAAGCATACCGGTGAGATTCATCTGCTGCTGACGGACATCATCATGCCGGGAACGAGCGGGCGCGAACTCGCCCGGCGAATTACGGCGGCCCATCCGCGAACGCGGGTTTTGTACATGTCCGGGTACACGGACAACGTGCTGGCACAAGGCGGCGTGCTCGAGCCCGGCCTATCCTTTCTGCAAAAGCCGTTCACGCCGGGCGCGCTGGTACAAAAAGTGCGCGACGTACTCGACAGCCGGGTTCCCGCTAAATAAAACTGAAATCCGAAGTCAATGAAGCGGAGGCGCAAAGCGGCTGGTGACTCGGAACCGACGGCCTGCGCGTGCCGGGCCAAAAGCGGGGTTCCACTTCAGCGTGCCACGGGCAGATGAATCGTCCTCCCCGTTGCCGCGGATTGCCGCGCGGCATCCAAAATTTCGGTCACAATCATGTTCGTTTCGAGCGACGTTAGACCTCGGGGTTGCATTCCATCCAGAACAACGGCTCTCAAATAGTTCACTGAATCACTCTCTTTTGGATCCAGCGGTTTGGCTGCTTGCAGTTTTTCTTCTTGCTTCGCAAGCCGGACGCGCACGTCATCACGTGCCACGGTGATCGCATAGCCGGTCTGCCCGTAGACTTCCATATCTTTGCGAGAGAACGGCCAGTTCCAAGAGGCCTGCAAAATAGCCTGGGCCTTTGGATAGGTGAGGATGATCGTGGCCTCGTCATCCACGCGCGGATAAATGTCCGGTTTGATGTGCTGGGTGACCGCCGTGACCGTGTCCGGCTTGCGGCCATCCATCAGCCAGGTGGTCAAGTCAGCGCCATAACAACCAAAATCGAACAGAGCGCCGGCGCCATTGAGTTTCGGATCCGTAAGCCATGAGAGAAACCAAGGTTCAACGTCAATTTCTTTCGGGCCTTGGTGGCCATCGTGGACGACAATCTTACGGATATCGCCGAGTGCGTTTTCGTGAACTAGCTCGTAGGCGGCACGATTGCTGCGGTACCAAGTCGTTTCGTAATTTACCAGGACGGGAATCTTGCCGCGCTCAGCGGCGGCCTGTATCGCGAGGGCATCCGCCAGGCTCACGGCCAGCGGCTTCTCCATCATGACCGGGACATGATGACGAGCGCAGATCTCCACGACCCGGCGATGGTCGAATGTATTCGTATAGACGAGGACGGCTTGCGGCTTGCTCTTCTCGATCATTTCTTCGACGCTGGCGAAGAAGATGTCGTGCGGCAGATTGAACTTCGATTCGTAGAACGAGGCGAGTTTGCGATCCGGCTCGGCCACGCCGACGATTTGCAGGTCGGCGCGATGGAGGTTTGTCTGGAGAAATCCGCCGACGTGTCCGTGGACCAGGCCGGCGATCCCGACACGCAGCGGCGCTACTACCGGAGTGGCAGACGCAGTCGTTTGTGCCGGCGCGTTCGTCGCTGCGAAGCCCGGGAAAATGCCACACATGAAAAGGGACGCGAGAAAGGCGTGCCGCATGGAAGTCCCCCAAAAAGCGGAGCCATCCTATCACCTTCCCGCGAAATGGTGGCGCTACCGGATGCGACGAAGTGGCTTATGAAGTGTCGCTGGATGGACGTTAGGTCCGGTTAACAATAACTGACCCTCCCCCCCGGTTTTTTCGTAAGTGTTGATTCTAAAATACTTAGCTTGGGCTCAAAGCCTGTCTAAGTTCTTTAGAATCAACACCTCGACGGACCTTTGTAAGTGTTCATTCTAAAGGAGATGGAAGCAGGCCGCATTTCCGCAGATTCATCCTTTATCTATGCAGATCTATCCAGCCAGGCACCAGACGGCTGCAGAGGGAGCGGGATTGGTGCCGCCGTGGCGTGACGCCAATCGACTGACGAAAATGAAAAAAGCGGCAGGACTCCTGCCGCCTGAAAGCTCAGAGAACCGCCTGCTCCTATTTTACTATCTCCGGCTGCGCGTGCAACTGGCCTGAAGTTCAGTCGCGTTCGGCGACAGGCCGGGATGTGATTGACGCAGTTTCTTGGGACGGACCGCCGTGCAGTACATGTAGTTTAGGCGCGGGCGCATTGGGCAGCTAGTCCTGCGGCTTGCCCGTCGTGGTCTCTTCGGCAGGTTTCGGTTTGGCGACGGTCGAGAGAGTTTCCACGTTGAAGCGTTTGTAATCGGAATAGCGGGTCACTTCGTTGACGCGGAAGCCTTTCACGAGGAGCACGCGGACCGCGGCATGCGCTTCTTCGTAGGTGGGAAGCCAAACTTCGTGGTTCACGTAGGCCTGCTCGAAGACAAAACTGGTTCCCTTCTGCAGATTGGCGAGCAAGCCGCCGCCGATTTTCACGTCGCCGACGAAATACGCTTCCAGGCGCGCGACGTCGTGGGCTTTTTCGTCGATCCAAATCACACCGGCGAGTTTTTGGACGATTTTTTCCACCATGTTGCGCGGCCGGTATTCGGGATTGGGCTCGAAATCGAAAACCAAAACGTCCTGGCCGCGGAAACGTTCGCGGCGCGGATTCACGAACTGGCAAGTACGCAAGAACGTTTCGATGCCGACGTCGTCATCGTCTTTTTCCTTCTTGCCTTCTTCCTTGGCCTTTTCCGCTTTGGCTTCTTTCCTGGCTTCACGTTTCTGGATGTCTTCGATTTCTTTCTGGGTTTTCTCGTTTTCTTTTTTCTGATCTTCGGCGCTCAAAGACTTGCCATCTTTCTTGACCAGCGTCGAGACTTCGTCGCCATCCAGATAGAAAAAAGTGTATTCGTTCACGTCGGTCTTTTTGACTTTGCCGTCCTTATCAAACTCCGTCTCTTGTTCGACGCGCGTGCCGGCGTAATTTTCCTTCAGCTTGTCGATGGCTTTTTGATTGTCGTCGATCTCCTTGAAAAGAGCCTTCAAATCCGGGAGCTGCACTTGCAATTTCTTGGGAAAGTCAAAAACACGCTCACCGACGGTTTGGTTGATCGCCGCCCGCGTTATGTCGATGGAATAGACGTCGCTTCCTCGATGCAACTCGATCTTATAAGGCAGCTTCACGCCATCGACCGCGCGATAATCTTGATAGAGAATTTCTTCCTCAATGCCGCCGAGTGTGCCCGATTCCTTCACGATCAGATGGGTCTGCGGATCGAAAAATACCTCGCGCTTGACGCCATTCGGAGCGGTGACTTCGATTTGCAGCGCGTCTTTTCCGGCGACCTGCGCGCGGCCCACGAACGCCAGCGCCAATTTATTCTTCTTGAGATTCAGGAAATGCGCGTTGTAGTAGAGCGAAGCGGCTTCGAGTTGCAGCCCTTCGGGTCCCAGGAGCGTGCCGATTTCCCCGGAAGCGTTTTGGCGCCACGCGGATTTTCCATTGTATGCCTCAATCACATTGTTGCCGTCCACCACCAGTTCGGAGTAGTAGCGATTGGGCGATTTCGTATCGAAGGTATAGGTGCCGGATTTTCCGCCGGCGGCGCTGGTGAAGGAGCCTTCGAGCGTCACTGTCTGAATTCTGGAAAGCGCCTTGTGACCACCCGCCGCCTTCACGTATTGATCGGCTATTTTCGCGGGGTCCTGAGCCCGCGCAACCGCTTCCGAAAAGGCAAAGCAAAGAACAAGAGATGCCAGGCAAGTAGCGCGCCGCATAGGTCTCACTTTTCTAGACGCAGGTGCGCATCCAAAGGTTCGCCAAAAAGAAACCTTCTTAGATAGACGGTACAAATCGAACAAGATTAACAGCGGGAGGGACTTGTTTCCGCATGGCTCGTCCGAAGAAGAAGAGGTCCAAATCGCTTGCTATTCGCGAGGAAAAGTGAGCAAACGATCGACCACCGCTCAATGGTCTACAACCCTCACGGTGTTACTTCGCAGGTTGCGTGGCCAAGCCGCGCATCGCCGGCGCAAATGTTTTAATTCCCGTCCTTTGGCCGGTTTAAATACTTCTCGTAGAGCCTCAGATGCTTGTTGTCGAGAGACGTGCGCTGGCCTTTGATGAAGAGATACTTCACGTCGGTCGTGAGTTCGAGCGGGTCTCCGTTCGTGACGATCACATTCGCCACTTTGCCAGTCTCGAGCGTACCCACCTGGTCGCCCAACCCAAAAATTTCAGCTGGATAAATCGTGACCGCCTTGAGGGCTTCGTCGTACGGCAAACCGTAGGCTACGGCGTTCGCCGCCTGCTGCCCGAGGCGCCGAGCGAAGGAATTGTCGAAGCTGCCGAAGGCGATCTTTACGCCGGCCGCGGCGAGCTCCGCGGGCTGAGTAAGCATGCGGTCATAGGGATCGTCTTCATTCATAGGCGCGGTGAGCGTCGGGCGCAGGACTACGGGAATGCCCTTCGAACGCAGAAGGTCTTTCTCTTTGTACGCTTCCATCCCTCCCGCGAGAATCATTTTGAGTTTTTGCTTGTCGCAAAATTCGATGGCATTGCGAATGTCGCGCGCGCGATCGGCAAAGACCAGCACGGGCAACTGGCCGCGGACGACCGGGGCAAGCGCTTCGAGCTTCAGGTCGCGCTGATAATCCGCCGGACCGCCGTGTCCCATGGCTTGCGCGTAGTGCCGCGCGCCGTCCAGATAATCCGCAAGTTCGTTGACTTTTTTGTCGTACTCCTGCTTGGCTTCGCTGAAGGGTTTCTCTTTTCGCGAAAACGTGGCGAAATCGAAGCTCTCTGTTGCAATCTCCGGCCAAACGATGACCATCGCCACGCTTTTTTTGATGAGCATGTCGTTGATCGTCCATCCAGCAAGATTGATGGCCGAAGCCTGGCCGCCGATGACGCCTTCGCCGCCGCGCGAATCAAAACCGCCGCTATCCGGCACGGCCAGAACTTCGGTGATGCCTGCAGCGCGCGTCACGGGAATGTGTTCGCTGGAAGGCAATATCGCCGTCGCCGCGACTACATCCGGATTGAACTCGCCCGTTTCCGTGGTGTCGACGGTGGCGCTGACGGCGGGGATTTCGCTTAGTCCCATTTGCGTGATGGGATCGAAAAGGCCGGGATACACTTGCAAGCCCTTCACGTCGATCACCTCCGCCCCCGCCGGAACTTCCACGTTTGCGCCCACGGCGGCGATTTTGCCGTCGCGGATGACGAGCGTGCCGTCTTCAATCGGCGCTCCCGCCAAAGTGAAAATCTTTGCGTGAGTGAGAGCGTACGTGGAGGAGGTTGGAGGTTGCGCCGAAGCCGCCGGCCAAAGGCAGCAGACTGCCGCGATCGTCAATGCGAAGCGCAGAAGCGTTTGGATGCCCTTCACAGAGCACCTCCGGAAACCGCCGCGTCATCCGCAGGTTTCGGCTTGCCCTCGGGTTTTTTCTCTTCAGGCTTTTTTTCTTCCGTTTTCTTTTCCTTCTCCATGAGTTCCTTTTTTTCTTTTTCGAGCGCCGGACGTTCGGCGATATCGCGCTGGCGGTCAAAGTACACGCGGCCGTCGATCAGCGTTTTTTGCACCACGGCATACGCGCTGAGTGGGTCGTGATTATAAATGACCAGATCGGCGTCCTTACCGACGTCGATCGTGCCGACGCGCTTGTCGATGCCGAGCTGAATCGCGGGATTCAGCGTTACCAGCTTCAACGCTTCGTCGTGCGTCAGGCCGCCGTATTTCATGGACTTCGCCGCTTCCTGATTGAGGTGCGTGGCTTCTTCCGCATCGTCGGAATTGACCGAGACGATCACGCCGCGCCGCGTCATCAGCGCCGCGTTGTAAGGAATCGCGTCGTAGGCTTCCACTTTATAGGCCCACCAATCGGAGAATGTGGAGCCGCCCGTTCCCGAGGCTGCGATTTCGTCGGCCACTTTGTAGCCTTCCAGAACGTGCTGCAGCGTGCGAACCTGGAATCCGAATTCCTTGGCCACGCGCAGCATCATCAAAATTTCGTCTTCCCGGTAAGAGTGCACGTGCACGTAGCGCTTGCCTTCGAGCACTTCGACGAGCGGATCGAGCTTGAGATCGCGGCGCGGCGGAATGACGTTCTTCTCGCCGGCGGCGACGCGCTTGTCATAATCGTCCCAGCTTTTCTTGTAGTCGCGCGCTTCAGCGAAAGCCGTGCGAATGTTTTCTTCCACTCCCATGCGCGTGGCGGGATAGCGCCTCGGCTGGCCTGGAATGCTGAAATTCGAACGCTTGGGATTTTCGCCCAGAGCGAACTTGATTCCGGGAACCGCGCCTTCAAAAGGCAGTTTCGAAGCGGGCTGGCCCCAGCGCAGCTTGATGACAATGGTCTGTCCGCCGATGGGATTTGCGGAGCCATGCAAAATGTTGGCAACGGTCACGCCTCCGGCGAGGTCGCGGTAGATGTCGATGTCGTCCGGGTTGAGGACGTCCGCGGTGTTGGCCATCGAAGAGACCGAGATGCTTCCTTCATTCACGCTGCCGTCGATGGCGATGTGCGAATGGCAATCGATGATTCCGGGGATGACAAATTGTCCCGCGGCGTCGATCACCTGCGCATCTTTCGGCGCCTTGATGGACTTGCCCACCTCGGCGATTTTCCCATCCTTAATAAGGACGGAACCCTGCTCGATGGTGCCGTGCGAAACGGTGTAAATCGTGGCGTTTTGAATGAGGATCACCGAAGGCGCATCCGGCGGCGTGGCCGCGGGCGACAATCGGGAAAGCCCCAGGAAGCACAGCCCGCAAGCGAGAGTCGCGAGCAAAGTTTTGCGGAACGGAATCGAAGAGAATCTCACTGTGCACCTCCGCCGACAGATGGTTCACTGCTCGTTCGAGGCGGAGTGAAGCCGCCCGCAGCCGCTACCGCGCGGCCTGTGGGTTTGCTGCCTGTAAAATCGAGCGAGTAGCCCATGACATCGATGGTGCCTTTCAGCGCGTTACCGTCGTACGTGCCCGTGAACACAACGTCCGTCGGCGTGCCATCGATGGGAAGATTAATCGTGAAGCTGAATTTGTCGGCGCTCAGATAGCCGCTGATAATGTTGGCTGTACCGTGCGGGCTCGTCGTTGATCCGGAGAGCGAGCCGTCACTGGCCATGTCAAGCTCGAGTGTGGATTCTTCGGGGCCATCCGGGGTGGTATACGCGAGCTTCCACTTGCCGCTGATATTTCCTTTCGGAGGCTCTTTCGGTTTCTCGGGTTCGTGAATCTCGAATCTTTTTCCATCCACAAAAACCAGTTTGATTTTGGTTTTCTCCGCGAAGAGGTCGCCGTCCGTCACGACCAGATTGGCGATCTTGCCTGTCTCGATCGAACCCATGCGGTCCGCAACTCCGTAGATTTCCGCGGGCGACAGCGTCAGCGCACGCAGCGCCGCATCCGGCGCAAGCCCGGCATCGATGGATTTCTTGACGGCTATCAGGATGTCTTTCGAAGAGCTGATTCCGCCGGAATAAAATGCAAACGGCACGCCCGCTTTGGCTAGCGCCGCGGGAGTCGAAGGAGCCTTGTCGCGAAAGCGCAGCGTGCGCAGCGAAGGCGGCTCGTCAGGGTCGGCGTCTTTGTCTGCTTCGGGCCATTTCAGGTTCACAAGCACGGGAATCTTTTTTGCGGCGATTTCATCGGGCATTGCGTATGCCATTTGCGCGCCATAAATCGCAAAATCCATCTGCCAGCTATCCATGCTCCAGAGGCCGGCGAGCTGCAGGGCTCGGCGGAGCTGGACGGTGTTATTGGCAGGAATCAGCACGAGCGCGTGATCTGTCATTGCCGCGGAAAGAACGGCTTCTGTGCGGTCATAGGGTGGCCGGGCCTGGACGTGAGGGTCCGCCTCGTATGCCGCCAGCGCGTGCACGCTCCAATCCGTGTCGATCCACACTTGATGCACGTAGGCCAGCGATCCCATCAACGAGCCGGGAAAATTTCCGAATCCGCCGCTAGGCACCAGCGAAACCGGAATGGCCACCGGCGTTTTCACCACCATCTCGCTCGCGCGGTCGCCCGCCAGATCGAGAACCGCGGCTTGCCCGGGAAACATTCCGCCCGTGGGCGCGGAGACCACCGTCGTGAATCCCGCGTCGCGCCAGGATTCGATGCGCTTGTCGCCGAGGCTCACTTCGTCGGCGGCGCTCCGCCACGGCGTCGTCCCCGGACGGTCTTCCGGCCCACGCGACGTGACTTCTTGCCCGCGGCGCGGCCCGCCTTCTCCACGGCCTCCCGGTGCAGGAGTTTCAGAAACGAGACCAACATCGGTGAACGAATCGAAAAGTCCGGGATAAACCGTGAGACCTTTTCCTTCAATCACCCACGCGTCCGGGGGTATGGCGACGTCCTTGCCAATCGCGGTAATCACGCCGTGCGCCATCACCACCGTAGCGCCTTCCACGGGTGGCCCCGAGACGGGAACAATTTTCGTTCCGCGAATCGCGAAGTATTCCGGCTCGCCGCCCTGCGCAAACGTTTGGGGCGCGAGCGCCAAAAGAGTGAGGAGAGTTATAGCAAACGCGGATGCCAGTAGGCACCGACGTTCGAGGACAGAACGCATGCAGGCTCCTTCTTGGGAATTGTTCCGAACCACGATCCCCAGACCGTCTTTGGAGTAGACGCATGAGGCTAATCAGAAGTTGCGGCGGAGTCAAGAAGAGCCGGGAACTTCCCGCCGGCGCAAAGTGCGTGCTTTTGTTCTTCTGGAAGCCCGAAAAAATCCTTACGGCGCAGAGAACAAAATAGCCGCCGCTTTCGTCTTTTCTATTGCTTTCCCATAGGACCTGTGGCAGCTTTGGTATGGGTTTCCCATAGGAACCGGGAGGAGTCCCGAGAGAACGATGCGCGATAAGGCGGGCGAGAAAAAGGACGTTTGGCAAGGGACGCTGGCGCTGATGGTGCTGAAAACGCTGCAAGCGCTGGGCCCGCTGCACGGCTACGGCATTGCCCGGCGCATTGAGCAGACCAGCGGCGATCTTCTTGCCGTGAATTACGGAACTTTGTATCCGGCGCTGCTGAAGCTCGAGCAGGAAGGCTACATCTCTTCGGAATGGGGATTTTCGGACAACAATCGCAAAGCGAAGTATTACAAGCTTACCCGCGCCGGCCGCAAACAATTGAATAAAGAAGAGCGCGAGTGGGAACAGACCACCGCGATCCTCGCGCGCTTCCTCGCGCCGGGCGAGGGGCGGCCTTGATCGGTATTGCGTTTGCGGAGGCTCATGATGAGACGGCTGCGAGCGTGGTTCTCTAGGCTGGGCGGACTGTTCGACAAAGAGCGGCGCGAACGCGAGCTTTCCGCTGAAATGGACAGCCATCTGCAATTTAACATGGATGACAATCTCCGTTCAGGCATGTCGCCAGCACAAGCCCGGCGCGAAGCCCTCATGAAACTCGGCGGCCTCGAACAAACCAAAGAAAACTATCGCGAGCGACGCGGCTTACCGGTTCTGGAGACGTTTTTCCAAGACACCCGCTTTGCCACGCGCATGTTGCGGAAAAATCCCGGATACACCCTCGTCGCTGTCTTAACGCTCGCCCTCGGCATCGGAGGAAACACCGCGGTCTTCAGCGTGATGAACAGCGTGCTTCTTCGCAGTCTTCCTCTGCCTCACCCGGAACAATTGATGTTTTTGCGAGCGCCAAACGATCAGCCCGTAGGCGCAACCAACACCGGCAACGGCGACTCTTCCTTCTCAGATCCCGTTTTCGAACAGCTTCGCAAAGAACATGCCGCGTTCTCGGATTTGATGGCCTACGTGCCCCTGGCAGTCGGCAAAGCAGCTATCCGCATCGGCGAAAACCCGGAAGAGGCCGAAGTGGATATGGTCAGCGGCAACTTTTTCTCAGGACTCGGCGCTTCGTTCGCTCGTGGCCGCGGCTTCACGATCGAGGATGAAGCCGCGCACGCCCCGATTGCGGTAATTAGCTACGCCTACTGGACCGGGCGTTTCGCTCGCAAGCCATCGGTTATAGGCCAAACCATCTACGTCAAAGGTCTTCCCTTCACAGTTACCGGCATAACTGCGCAGGGTTTTTATGGCCTGGAACCCGGCGCTTCGACCGACTTCTGGATTCCCCTGCAGAATCGTCCCGAGCTAAATCCGTGGGATAACGCTCCGTCTCAAGAAACACTTTATGGCACCCCAACTTGGTGGTGCCTTCAGCTGATTGGCCGTCTCGCACCGCACGTAACACCAGTGCAGGCACTCGCGAATGTAGATCCAGTGTTCCAGCGGGCCGCCCTGACCCGCCTGGGCAAACCAGATCCCAAGAATCCGAAAACTCTTCTGGCGCTCGCCCCAGCGAGAGGCATTCGGGGCCTCCGCGATGAGTATGACCAGCCCATTAAAATTCTGATGGCCATGGTCGGACTTGTGTTGGTGATCGCTTGCACCAACGTGGCCACGCTTCTTGTCGCGCGCAACTCTGCGCGACAGCGCGAATTTTCCATGCGTCTGGCGCTGGGAGCCGGACCAGGCCGGCTCCTGCGGCAGTTGCTCGCGGAGAGCCTATTGCTCGTAACCTCAGGGGCGGCACTGGGGTGGATGTTTGCGATTTCTGCCAGCGGCGCTCTCGCGGCGTGGTCGGGTTTGGAAGTTCCCTTCTCCCTTGACTCCACCGTCCTGCTTTTCACTTTGGCGATTTCGATTGGCTGCGCTGTCGTATTCGGACTCGCTCCTTTGCGCAGCGCCGTCAGCGTTCCTGACAGCACTATGGTAAAGAGCTCCAATGGCTCCTCCCTGCGCAACAAGAGGAGCGCCTGGGCCGGTAATTTGATTGCAGTCACGCAAATGTCTCTGTGCCTAGTCTTGCTGGTCGGTGCGGGACTCTTGGTCCGCTCGCTTCGTAACTACGAGACTTTGCCTTTAGGCCTCCGCACGGATGGACTGCTCGTCTTCGGCGCGAGCCCGCTTACGACCCATTCGGATGACGAAAAGGTTCGCTTCTACCAAACGCTGCTCGAACGCTTGCGCATCGTTCCCGGCGTCGAGTCGGCCACTCTGATGAGGAACCGTCTTGGATCGGGTTGGGCCGACAACAACGTGTACGCCGTTGATGGTGTGCTGCCCGTAGGTCCGTTTTCGCGCGTTGGTATGCGTTCGAACGATATTGGCCCCGATTATTTTCACACTCTTGGCGTTCCGATCTTGCAAGGGCGCGACATACTGGATTCCGACGGACGCACGTCGCCGAAAGTTGCCGTCGTTAGCGAAACTTTTGTGAAGCAATTCTTGTCGAGAAGCGCGCCGCTGGGTCACACGGTCGGGGACGTCAAGCCTGAAAATGCGTTTACGATTGTCGGTGTCGCCGCTGACAGCAAGTACACGGGAGTAGGCGAGAAGCCCCGGCCGATGGTTTACTTCCCTTATTGCCAGGACAGCTCGGTGCCCGACATGCAAGTCGAGCTGCACACGAACGGCAATCCCGAAGTGCTTATACCCAGCGTCCGCGCCGTCCTCCGCGACCTCGACCCGAACATTCCGATGGAGAAACCTATGACTCAGCGGGCCCAATTTGACGACTCCTTTTCGCAGGCGCATCTCTTCGCGCGGCTTTCGATGTTCTTCGGTCTGATTGCCGCGCTTCTCGTAGCTACCGGCCTCTACGGCACGCTGGCCTATCGCGTCGGTCGCCGCACATCCGAAATCGGCGTGCGCATGGCGCTGGGCGCGCAGCGTTCCCAAGTCCTCTGGATGGTCCTGCGCGAGAGCTTGCTCATCAGCGTGGCTGGTATTGCCGTTGGCGTTCCCTTGGCCATCGCCGGCGCGCAGCTCATGCGCTCGATGCTCTTCGGCGTCCTACCAGGAGATTCCCTGTCGTTCGTCTATGCGCTGCTAAGCTTGACTTTGATCGCTCTTGTTTCCAGTGTGATTCCAGCGCGGCGCGCCGCGTCCGTCGATCCCATTGTGGCACTGCGTTATGAATGATTCGATGAAACGGAAGTTACGACTCCGCGATTTAGACCGAGGTAACTTAAATCGAAAGGGCCGGTTGTGAGACGCATTCGCGCATGGTTCTCCCGCGTGGCTGGATTGTTCGGCAAGGAACGCCGCGAACACGAGCTTTCCGCTGAAATGGACAGCCATCTGCAACTTCACATGGACGACAATCTCCACGCAGGCATGTCGCAGGCGCAAGCGCGCCGCGAAGCCCTCATGAAACTCGGCGGCCTCGAGCAAACCAAAGAAAACTATCGCGAGCGACGCGGCCTTCCGATGCTCGAAACATTTCTCCTGGATCTGCGCTTCGCCGCGCGCATGCTGCGCAAAAATCCCGGCGTCACCGCGATCGTCGTGCTCACTCTCGCGCTCGGCGTCGGCGCCAACACGGCCATCTTCGGCCTCGTGAACGGCCTTCTCCTGCAGCGCCTCCCCGTGCCCGCAGCCGAACAAATCGTCGCCCTCGTCATTCAATCGAGTGGCTCAGGTCTCGGAACACTCGGTTTTTCCTATCCGCAATTCGTGGAGTTTCGGCAGCAAGCCGCGCCCGTCTGCGAAGTCTTTGGCTCGGCCACGGGATGGCGCGAGAATTTCACGGCCGACGGCCAAAGCGACACGCTTACCATCGGCGGCGTAAGCAACAACTATTTTTCCGCGCTCGGCGTGAAGCCCGGGCTCGGCCGGCTCGTCCTTCCCAGCGAAGGCGAGCATCCCGGCGAGCCCGCGATCGTCGTCCTGGGCTACGGTTTCTGGCAGAGAAGATTTGGCGGCGATCCAGGTGTCATCGGCAAGCAAGTCCGCGTGGGCGGAAAGCCGGCGACGATTGTCGGCGTCGCGCCAAAAGAATTCAACGGCCAGTTTTCCGCCTTCGAAGTGGATGCCTACACTCCCCTCAGCACCGCGTACGACGAATCTTCGGCAAGCAATTTTTGGAACAGCCGCGACATTCACGTGATGCTGGTCCTCGGGCGGCTGAAGCCCGGCGTCACTCTCGCTGCGGCGCAGAGCCGCTTCGACGTAATCTCCCACCGGCTCGCCGCGCAATACCCTGCGACGGACAAAGACTTGAGCGTGCGCGTGATGGACGAGCGGCTTTCGCGTCCCATCCCTTACGCCAACAACGCGTTCATCGTGTTTTCGGGAATGTTCCTGATTCTCGGCGGCCTCGTCCTCTTGCTCGCCTGCACCAACATCGCAAACATTCTCATGGCCCGCGCCTCGGTCCGTCAGCGCGAGATGGCCATTCGCGCGGCGCTCGGGGGTGCGCGCTCCCGCCTGGTTCGGCAAATGCTCACCGAAACAATTCTGACCGCCCTGTTTGGCGGGATCGCGGGCGTGTTTCTCGGCGCGTGGCTGAGCCGCCTCGTCGGCGCGATTCCCCATCTCGCCGGGATTCCGATTCGGCTCAGCTTCGGTTTTGATTGGCGAGTTTTCATGTACGCTCTTGCAGCTGCCGTCTTCACCGCCATTTTCGCGGGCCTCTCGCCTGCCCTTCGCGCCACGCGCGCCGAGGTCAACACCGTGTTGCATCAAGGCGGCCGCGCGGATGCCGGCGGCGCGGCTCGCCATAAAGTTCGCGCCGATCTGATGGCCGCGCAGATCGCCGGCTCGCTCATGCTGTTAATCGTCGCGGGTCTTTTCGTCCGCAGCCTGCATGCGGTCGAGCACCTGGATTTAGGCTTCGATCCCGATCAGCTCTTGAACGTCAGACTCGATCCTTCCATCAACAATTACACCCAAACGCAAACCACGGAATTTTATCGCGCTCTTGAAATGCACATCCGCGCCCTGCCCGGCGTGCAAGCCGCTAGCTTGGCCGCGGCTGTTCCCATCACTTACGCTCACGGGAAAGATATGGTCTATGTCCCGGGGCGGCCCGTGCCGCCGGGCCAGCGCGCCCCTGGAATTTTCTTCAACACTGTCGATCCCTCTTATTTCGAAACGCTTCGCATTCCGCTGCTCCTCGGCCGCGCCTTCATCGACGCGGACAGCGAAGCCACTCAGCGCGTCGCCATCGTCAACGAAACCATGGCCAAACATATTTGGCCCGGTGAAAATCCCATCGGCAAGCAGTTCAGCACGACCAGCGATTCCGGCCCCTTCCTCGAAATCGTCGGCGTCGCGCGCGACGGCAGATACATCACTCCCACCGAGGATCCCCAGCCCTATTTTTATCTTCCGCTCGCGCAGAACTTCACTCCCGAGCGCACCCTGCAAATTCGTTCCTCGCTGCCGCCGGAATCGCTCATTCCCGAAGTTCAACGGGAAATTCAGTCGCTGGATGCAAACGCTTTCATCGAACAAATCCAAACCATGAAGGAAGCACTCGGCGGCGCGCTCGGGTATTTTATTTTCCGCCTCGGAGCTTCCCTCGCCGCCGCCATGGGCCTGCTCGGCTTGTTTCTCGCCGTCGTCGGCGTTTATGGCGTCGTCTCCTACGCCGCCGCGCAACGCATGCAAGAGCTCGGCATTCGCATGGCGCTCGGCGCCAGCCCGCGCCAAATCCTCGCTCTTCTCCTCAAGCAAGGCGCGCAACTGCTAGCCGCAGGCTTGCTCGTCGGCCTCGCCGGCGCTTGGGCGCTCACCCGCGCCATGTCTCACATGCTCGTCGGCGTCAGCCCCAGCGATCCGCTTACGTATCTCTCCGTCTCCATTCTTCTCTCCAGCATCACGCTCCTTGCCTGCTGGATTCCCGCGCGCCGCGCCATCCGCGTCGACCCCATGGTGGCCCTGCGCTACGAGTGAAGCATCCCCGTCCTCAGAACGCCGAGCGCATTGCTCCGTGCGCGACGCTCCGTTTCGTAAATTCGGCTTTGTTGCCCTTCTTCTCCCCAGAAAATAATCCTTGACGCCGAATCCTGCTTACACTATTTTGCTCTAGGCCTTAGCGAACCTAGCCTCTTGCCACGTTTCGGAGCCGCCCTTGAAAAAACCCGAACAGCGCGACCTCTTCCCCGGCGCTCTCGAAATGATGATTCTCCGCACTCTCAAGCGCCAGCCTCTCCACGGCTACGCCCTCGTCCAGCACATCAAGCGCTCCTCCAACGACCTCCTCCAAATCGAAGAAGGCTCGCTTTACCCCGCTCTCCAGCGCCTCCTCAAAGAAGATTTGGTCAAAGCCGAATGGGCCATCTCCGCCACCAACCGCCGCGTCCGCATTTACAAATTGACGCCCGCCGGCGCGAAGCACCTCCAGCGCGAAGTCTCACGCTTCGAAAAAATGCTGGAAGGCATCACGCGTGTCCTCGCTCCAGGGGCATCATGAAATTCGCACGCCAAATAAAAAAGTTATTCTCGCGCCGCCAGCTCTACGACGATCTCTCCGCCGAAATCCGCCAGCACCTCGATGAAAAAATCGAAGAGCTCGTCGCGAGCGGTATGCCTCGAAAAGAGGCCACCGCAGCCGCACGCCGCCAATTCGGCAACGTCACCCTCGTCGAAAACGACAGCCGCGCCATTTGGCAATGGCCTACTCTCGAAAGTTTTCTCGCCGACATCCGCTTCGCCTTCCGCATTCTCACCAAAAATCCCGCCTTCACCGCCGTCGCCATTTTTACTCTCGCCCTCGGCATCGGCGCCAACACCACGCTCTTCAGCATCGTCAACGCCGTCATTCTGCGGCCTCTCCCCTACAAAGATTCGTCGCGCCTCGTCGTTTTCTCCACCAAAACCTCCATGTTTCCCGCCTTTTCGCTCTACGAGTCTTGGCCCGCCTTCCAGGAAATTCGCACGCAAGCCCCTTCCCTCGAACAATCCGCGGCGTGCTGGGATACGGATCGAACTCTGACCGGAACCGCTCAGCCCGCCGTGCTCGACGTCGCCGCCGTCTCCGATGGCTTCTTCGAACAGTTGGGCACGCGCGCCGAGCAAGGCCGCCTGCTTTCCGACCAGGACCAGCGCGCAGGCCAGGATCGCGTCGCCGTCATCAGCAACGTTCTCTGGCGGTCACGCTTTGCGAGCAGCCCCGCTGCCATCGGTCAACGATTGATTTTGGACCAGCAGGTCTACACCGTGATCGGCGTCGCCGAAAAGGGCTTCGCCTTTCCCGAGCGCGCCGAAGTTTGGGTGCCGCTCTTTCTCACTGCGGATATGCAGCAAAATCCCACGTTCTGGACGTTTAATGTCCTCGGCAAACTTCGCAAATCTTCCCGGCTCGAAACTCTCGAAGCCGAACTCGCCGCCATCTCCCAGCGCCTCGGGCAACAACTCGCGAAAAAAGAGCCGGATTTTGCAGGAAAATACAATATTTTAGCGGAGCCGCTTCTGGCCAGCCGCATCGAGGATGCGCGCCAAAGCTATCTGGTTTTGCTGGCCGCAGCCACTCTTGTGCTCCTCATCGCTTGCGCCAATCTCACCAGCTTGTTGCTCGCGCGCGGCTGGGCCAGGCATCGCGAGATGGCCATGCGCGCCGCTCTAGGCGCTTCCCCCGGCAGGCTTCGCCGCCAAGTGCTCGTCGAAACTTGCCTGCTCTCGCTTCTCGGTGGCCTCGCTGGCATCGGCCTCGCCGCCCTCGGCATAAAAATCTTTCTAGCCGTCGCTCCGCCCGACACCGCCCGCTTGAACGAAGTTTCTCTCGACTGGACTTTGCTCTGGTTCGCGCTCGCAAGTTCTCTGCTCGCGGGCTTGCTCGTCGGCTTGGCTCCCGCCCGCCGCGCCGCGCGCTTGGCACCCAACGAACTCCTCAAGCAAGCCACCAAAGGCGGCGCCCCGCGCTCTTCCCTCTTCGGCAACTCGCTCGTCGTCTTCGAAGTCGCCATGGCTTTTGTTCTGCTCGCGGGTTCCACTCTCATGCTGCAAACTCTGGCTCATCTGCTCGACCAGAATCCCGGCTTCCGCACCGATCATCTTCTGACCTTCGACTTGCCTCAGCCGCCCAAAGTCGACGGAAAAAATACCGACGCGCGCACCGCGGCTCAAATCGCCCGCCTCCAGCAAATCATGGCCGATGTGCAACGCCTGCCCGGCGTCCAGGCCGTCGTCGCCTCCGACCACGGCATGCTCAACGGCATGCTCTACTCCAACGCAGGCATCAAGCTCGATGGCGTGCCCCCCGAGAAAGCGGACGTCTCCGAAGGCCTCAACGCCCGCTACGTTTCCCCCGATTATTTTCGCATGCTGGGAATTTCTCTCGTACGCGGCCGCGAATTCGAAGAGCACGATACCCGCGGCGCCCATCGCGTCGCCGTCGTGAACGAATCCATGGCCCGCAAATTTTGGGGCACTCTCGACGTCCTTGGAAAGCACATCAGTGTTTCGAAAGACGCGAAAGGAAATCCCGAGTGGAACGAAATTGTCGGCGTCGTTTCCGACGTTCGCGATCTGGACATCCAGGAAAAAGCCCAGCCGGAATATTTTCTCGCGCTCTTCCAGTGGGGCGTTGGCTCGCATCACTTGATCGTTCGCACCAGCGCCGATCCCGACGCTCTGGCAAACACCATCTCGCATCAAATCTGGTCCAACTTTCCCGATCAGCCCTTGACGCATGTCATGACGCTAAACCGGACCATCGCTGATTCCATCGGCGATCGCCGCTTGCACGCCGCTCTGCTCGGCATCTTCGCCGGCATCGGCTTGGTCTTGGCGCTTCTCGGCATTTACGGCGTCGTGTCCTATTCCGTGGCCCGCCGCACGCAGGAAATCGGCGTCCGCATGGCGCTGGGCGCCGCGCAGAGCGATGTCTTGCGCATGGTCCTTCAGCAAGGCCTCACGCTCGTTGCCTGGGGCGCGGCCATCGGAACCGCCGTCGCGCTCGCAGCCACTCGCCTCATCGCCGGGGAATTGTACGGCGTCACTCCCACCGACCCTCGTACTTTTTCCGCCGCCATCGCTCTCATGCTGCTGGTCGGCTGCCTCGCCTGCTGGCTTCCCGCGCGCCGGGCGATGCGCGTCGATCCGCTGGTGGCTCTGCGTTATGAGTGAACACTTTCCATCCGGCCCGTTCAGCCGTACACGCGCCGTAGCTCCAGGTGAATTATGAAAATCGCAAGCTCGCTGAGACAATTGTTCTCGCGCCGCCGCCTCTACGACGACCTCTCCGACGAAATTCGCGCGCACCTCGAAGAAAAAATCGAAGAACTCGTCGCTGCAGGCATGTCGCGCAAAGACGCCACGCACGCCGCTCGCCGCGAATTCGGCAACGTCGCCCTCATCGAACAAGACAGCCGCCAAGTCTGGCGCTGGCCCTCCCTCGAAAGTTTCTTCGCCGACATTCGCTACGCCATTCGCACTCTCCGCAAAAGCCCCGGCTTCACATTCGTCGTCATCGCCACTCTCGCTCTCGGCATCGGCGCCAACACCTCCATCTTCAGCGTCCTCGAATCCCAGCTCTGGCGACCGCTTCCCTTCCCTGATTCCGAAAGCCTCGTCGACGCCCACGTCGTCCTCCGCGAAAATCCCCGTCAATGGGACGTCCTTTCGGATCGCATATTCCAGGCCTGGCATTCGCAGAGCCACTCCTTTCAGAGGCTCGCCGCCACTGCCTATCCGATAGCCATGAACCTCACCGCGGGCGGCACATCGCAACGCGAGCTTGTTATGCCCGTTGGATCGAACCTTTTCGATACGCTCGAAATTCCCCTCGAACGCGGCCGCACTTTTCTGCCCGAGGAAGAAGCCGTAGGCCGCGATCACGTCGCCATCCTCTCGCATGCTCTCTGGCAATCCCGCTTTTCCTCCGACCCGAACGCCATTGGAAAACCCGTGAAGCTCGATGGCGAGCCTTACACGGTCATCGGCATCGCTTCCCCTCGTCTTCGCTTCGAGTATATTGACGAGCCCTCCATTTTCGTGCCGCTTGCCGAGGACCCTGCTTCGCCCGTGCGCCGCAACATCTATGTCATCGGCAGGCTGGCTCCGGGTGTTACGCCTGCTCGCGCCCGCGTCGAACTCGATGCCATTCTCCAGCTCGAACTGAAATCCGAGGGCGCAAAACTCGAAGACATCGCGGCTGTCACGAACCTTCGCGAAACCTGGACCGAGTTCGCCGCCCGCGGTCTCTATTTCTTCGCAGGTGCCGTTCTCCTGGTTCTCCTCATCGCCTGCGTGAACAATGCTGGCCTCCTTCTCGCTCGCGGTTTGGCCCGCCAGCGCGAATTCGCCCTCCGCGCCGCTCTCGGAGCGCCGCGGGCCGCGCTCATGCGTCAATCGCTCGTCGAAAGTCTGGTCTTGTCTCTCGCCGGCGGAGCCGCGGGCGCCCTGCTCGGTTATTGGGGAGCCTACGCCTTCGCCGCATTCATCCCCGAGGACACTCTTCCCCGCAACACGCAAATCGCCCTCGACTCGCGCGTGCTCCTGTTCGTCCTGGGCGTCTCGATCTTCTCGGCTCTCCTGATGGGCGTCGCTCCCGCTCTTTTTTCTTCTCAAGTAGACCTCAACGTCGTCCTTCGCCAAGGCGCAAGCGGCCTCTCCTCCGGCCGCCAACGGCAGAAAACTCGCGCCTCGCTCGTCGCCGTCGAAATCGCTCTCGCTCTCGTTCTTCTCTTCGCCACCGGCCTCTTTCTCTCGAGCTTTATCCGCCTTGAGCAAGCCCCCCGCGGATTCGACGCTCCCGGGGCGCTCAGCTTCCGCGTCGCCCTGCGCGGCGACAAGTATTCCAAACCGGATCAGCAGCAACGCTACTTCCGCCTTCTGACCGAGCAACTCCGCGCGCTGCCCGGCGTCCGTTCCGTCACTCTCGGCAGCGGCATTCCTCTCGCCGGTTCCCCGCTCTTCGCTTCTGTCCAGGTCGCCGGCCGTCCCCCGCTTCATCCGCACGGTACCGGCGTCGTTGTTTACTCCGTGGCCCCCAACTTTTTCGACGCGTTGCAGATGCATCTTCTCGCCGGCCGCGCTTTCACTTCGCATGACACGGAATCCTCTCCGCGGGTGGCGGTCATAAATCGCAACGCCGTTCGCACTTTTTTCGGCGCCGAAGATCCTCTTGGCAAGGTCCTTGAATTTATCCCCGACGAGCGGCGCGGCGTTCCTGCCGAAGCTCCCGTACAAATTGTCGGCATCAGCGAAAACGTTCACGAATTCAACGCCAACGAAGTGCCTTTCGAGGTCGTCTATCTTCCTTACCCGCAGCATCCGGTCCCCGCGATGTATGTAGTGGTCGCCTCCGCATTGCCGCGTGGCGCGCTCCTCGGCGCCATTCGCAGCGTCGTCTATTCGCTGGACAAGGACCAGCCCATTTTCAACATCCAAACCATGGACGACCGCATCTCTCGCTCCGTGGGCGGCGCCCGGTTCGACCTCCTGCTCGTCGTCATCCTGGCCCTGGTTGGATTGACGCTGGTTTCGGTCGGAATTTTCGGCACCGTCTCCTATTTCGTTCGCCAGCGCACGCAGGAGTTCGGCATCCGCCTCGCTCTCGGAGCCACGCCGTCCCGCGTCTTGCGCCACGCCATCAACCAATCCCTCGTGATGGGAGTCACCGGTTTGTTCTTCGGCATCGCCGCGTCGCTATTCTTGGCTCGCGTACTCCGTAGCACGCTATACCTCGTCCCTCACGAACACTCGGGCATGCTCTACGGCGTCAGCGTTTACGATCCTTTCTCCATGGCCTGTGCCTGCTTGCTACTCCTGGCCGTGCTCTTCCTCGCGAGCTTCCTTCCTGCGCGCCGCGCCACTCAGGTCGATCCCATGATTGCGTTACGCTATGAGTGAAAAATGAAATGAGCGAAAAACGAAAGCCATTCGTCGCCATCGCGGAATGTCGTCCAGCCCCGGGTGATTCGTGAAAATCACGACCACCCTGAAACGGCTTTACTCGCGCCGCCGCTTCTACGACGATCTCTCCGACGAAATTCGCGCGCACCTCGATGAAAAAGTAGAAGAACTCGTCGCTGCAGGCATGTCGCGCAAAGACGCCACGCACGCCGCTCGCCGCGAATTTGGCAACGTCGCCCTCATCGAACAAGACAGCCGCCAAGTCTGGCGCTGGCCCTCCCTCGAAAGCTTTTTCGCCGACATTCGCTACGCCATTCGCACTCTCCGCAAGAGCCCCGGTTTCACATTCGTCGTCATTGCCACGCTCGCTCTCGGCATCGGCGCCAACTCCACGATCTTCAGTTGGATCAACTCCACAGTTCTCAATCCCATCCCCGGCGTCAAACACGCCAGCCAATACGTCGAAATCACTGGCGGTGGCGTGCGCACCAACAATCCGCTTTCCTATCTGGATTACAAGGATCTGCGCGATCAAAATCACACGCTCTCCAGCCTCGTCGCCTCTTCCGACGCGGCCATGAGTCTCACCGCCAAGGGCAGGCCCGAACGCATTTGGGGAACGTTGGCCTCAACAAATTACTTCGACGCCCTCGGTGTTCGCCCCATTCTCGGACGCGCTTTTCTTCCCTCGGAAGCGGATAAGCCCGGCGGTGCGCCTGTCGTGGTCATCAGTTATCGCCTGTGGCAGACGCACTTCGGCGCCGACCCCTCGATCATTGGCCAATCCATTGAAATCGACCGCCATCCCTTCGAAATTGTCGGCGTCGCGCCGCGCGCTTTTGCCGGCACACAGACCGGCCTGAGCTATGACTTATGGGTCCCTCTTTCAATGGTTGGCGATTTCTATGGCGATGGCGCAAACATGCTCCAGAATCGCGGGACGCCATGGCTCCTCTGCGTTGGCCGTCTCAAACCGGGTGTCACCGCGGCTCAATCGCAAGCGGAAATGAACATCCTCATGCACCAGATCGCCGCGCAATTTCCCACGACCCACTCGGGTGACAACAGCATTACCGCCCATCCGCTCTGGCGCGCTCCCTATGGCGCGAACTATTACCTGCACACCATCCTGTTTCTCCTTCTGGCCATTTCCGGAGTCGTGCTGTTGCTGGCCTGCGCCAACGTTGCGAATTTATTGCTCGTCCGTTCCGTCGGCCGCCGGCGCGAAATGGGTATTCGCCTCTCGATTGGCGCCACGCGTGGCCGGTTGATTCGCCAACTCCTCGTCGAAAGCTTGCTACTCGCCGTTTGCGGCGGCGGCGTTGCCATGCTCTTCACGCTCTGGAGCGCCGGAACGCTCAGTGATTTTGTGCCTCCGGTCGCGGAGATTCCTCTCGCCCTCACCGTGAACGCCGATCACACCGTCCTGCTCGCCACCCTGCTCGTTTCGATTCTCGCTGGCGTGATCTTCGGCATCCTGCCCGCTGTGCGCTCCTCGAGCCTGCAACCCATCAGCGTCCTCAAGGAAGAAGCCGGCAGCGCCTCCGGCGGCATGCACAGAGCGCGGCTCTCCGGCATTCTCGTCGTGGCCCAGATCGCGATGTCGCTTCTGCTGCTGGTGACCGCCGGCCTTTTCATTCGCAGCGTCCGCGTAGCCGAACAGTTCAATCCGGGCTTCAATCCGCATCACGTTTTGCTCGACGCTTACGATCTTCGCGGCCTCGGCTACGACTCCAACTCCGGCACTCAATTCCATCGCCAGGTTCTCGACAAGCTCCGCGCCATTCCCGGCATCCAGTCGGCGACGCTGATGGACTCGCTTCCGCTCGGCTTCGGCCACGGTCATTATCTTATTGAAGCCGAGGGCTACGTTCCCCAGCCCCATGAACCCATGGACGTGGAATACTCGGACGTCGGTCCCGAGTATCTCCGCACCATGCAAATTCCGCTCGTCTCCGGGCGCGAGTTCGCCGATTCGGACTTGGAAGGCTCGCAACTCGTCGCCGTCGTCAGCGCTGCCTTCGCTCAGCGCTACTGGCCCCATGAGGACGCCCTCGGCAAGAAACTCCACGCCACCGGCCGCTGGCGCACCGTGGTCGGCGTCGCTCAGGACAGCGATTACGACAGTATCGGCCAGAAGCCCATCCCTTTTCTTTACTTGCCGCTTTTTCAGGAATACAGCCGTGAAGTCGCCATCGCTGCCCGCGTGCAAGGCGATCCGCTCGCTTTTGCGGCGCCGGTCCAGGATGCCGTGCACTCTCTCGATCCCGATCTTCCGCTCTTCGATCTCACCACGCTCGAATCCCGCGTTCAGCTCAAAACCACCACGCAGCGCATGGGCGGTATTTTCGTCGGCGCCTTCGCTATTCTGGCGCTGATTCTAGCCGGCATCGGCATTTACGGCATGCTCGCATACACCACCCGCCAGCGCACCCGCGAGATCGGCATTCGCATGACGCTTGGCGCCGCTCCGCGCGATGTGCTCCGCCTCGTCCTTCGCCAGGGCCTCAAACTTGCCCTTCTTGGCCTCTCCATCGGCCTTGTCATCTCTCTCATCCTCACCCGCGCCCTTGCAAGCCAGCTCTTCGGCGTTTCCACCACGGATCCGCTTACGTATTTCGGCGTCGCCTTCCTGCTTCTCTGCGTCGCTCTCGCCGCCTGCGCCATCCCCACGTACCGCGCCATGCGCACCGACCCCATCGCCGCTCTCCGCTACGGATAAATCATGGTCCTGCGAACCACAACGAATCATGGAAGTAACGACGAGCACCAGAGGAAAGTCGAGGACTTGAGGCCTGTTTCCGATGAATGTCGGCTCTGCGAAGCAACTCAAGAGTGTTGCGCGCGTCCTAATGCGAGGTGACTGATGAACTGGCTCAAACAATTGTTCTCGCGCCGCCGCCTCTACAACGACATCTCCGACGAAATCCGCGCACACCTCGATGAAAAAATCGAAGAGCTAGTCGACTCCGGCATGTCGCGCAAAGACGCCACGCATGCCGCTCGCCGCGAATTCGGCAACGTCACTCTCGTCGAAAACGACAGCCGCCAAGTCTGGCGTTGGCCCTCCCTCGAAAGTTTCTTCGCCGACATTCGCTACGCCCTGCGCACTCTGCGCAAATCGCCCGCCTTCACCGCCGTCGCCATCCTCACTCTTGCCCTCGGCATCGGCGCCAACACCGCTATGTTTAGCGTAGTGCAGGGCGTGTTGTTGTCCCCGCTTCCGTATTTCCAACCCGATCGGCTTGTTATGGTGCTCGAAAGCAATCTGCGCTTTGCGCAAGATGCGATCTCCTATCCTAATTTCCAGGACTGGCAGCGCAGCGCTCACTCCTTCCAGCGGATGGCCGTGGTCATGCTCCGCCAAGGATACGACTTGACCGCTCCGGGCGCGCCGGAACACCTCGGTGGCGATGAATTCTCTTCGGGCTTCCTCCGCACTCTCGGCGTCGAGCCATCGCTTGGCCGCGATTTCTCTCCTCAGGAAGATCAGCGCGGCGGAGCGCCCGTCGTGATGATCAGCGATCGTTTGTGGCGAAACCGTTTCGGCGCGAGCCCCCAGGCGCTGGGCAAGTCCGTCACTTTGAACGGAATGGATTACACAATCATCGGCATTCTCCCGGCAAACTTTCGCTTCTTGCAGAACCAAGATATTTACTTGCCGCTCGGGCAGCACAATCCGCTGCTGCTCGAGGCACGCGGAAGCCATGACGATATGGTCGGCATCGCG
Organism: uncultured Acidobacteriota bacterium; assembly: GCA_963715795.1. Lineage (GTDB taxonomy): Bacteria > Acidobacteriota > Terriglobia > Acidiferrales > UBA7541 > Acidiferrum. The sequence goes on from OY970275.1 coordinate 2,494,169, forward strand.
CGACTGAAACCCGGCATCAGCATCGCGCAAGCACAATCGGAGATGAGCGCGATCCAGGACCATTTGGACCAACTCTACCCTGGCGAGGATCGCGGCCTCGGAATCGACGTCGAACCTCTCAAGAAATCTATCGTCGGCGACGTGAGTGGAATGCTTCTCTTGCTGCTCGGAGCGGTTGGGCTGGTTTTGTTGATCACTTGCGCCAACGTCGCCAATCTTTGGATGGCGCGTTCGGCGGCGCGCACCGGAGAATTTGCCATCCGCGTCGCCCTGGGCGCCAATCGCATGCGCGTGGTGCGGCAATTGTTGACCGAAAGCATCCTCCTTTCCCTTGCCGGCGGCGCGCTGGGCGTGCTCGTCGCGGTTTTTGGAATTAAACCGGTGCTCGCGGCGTTGCCCGGCGATTTGCCGCGCGTCGAAAACATCGGCGTGAATGCTCACGTGCTGTGGTTCACGCTTGGCGTTTCGATCGCCGTCGGCATTCTGTTTGGCCTCGCGCCAGCGCTCAAAAGTTCGGAAGCCGATCTGCAAATTTCGTTGCAGGAGGGCGGCCGCGGCTCGACGAGCGCTCATCATCGCGCGCAAAGCGGTCTCTTGATTGTGCAAATGGCCCTCACCTTGGTGTTGCTCGTGAGCGCGGGGCTGTTGCTCCGCACCATCCGTCATTTGTGGGAGACCAACCCCGGTTTTGACACGCAGCATCTCGTTAGTTTCAAAGTCGGCCTTTCTCCTTCCGTTGCGAAATCGGGCTCGAGCATTCGCACCACCTTTCAGCAGTTTCTCGAACGCGTTCGCGCGATTCCCGGCGTACGTGCGGCGGATTTTGCAGACCTTGTGCCTCTGACTCGCAATGACTCCGAAGCGCCCTTCTGGATCGACTCGCAAAAACCCGACGCGGTTCAAAACGCGCCGCGGACGATGGTGTTCGGCACCGGTCCGGATTATCTCCGTACAATGGAAATCCCGCTGCTCCGAGGACGATTCTTTACATCGCAAGACACCACCCAATCTCCCATGGTCGTGGTCATCGATAGCGTTTTCGCAAAGCAATATTTCCCCGGCAAAGATCCCGTGGGCCAGACCATCACTTTCGGCTTTAGCACTCCCGTGGGTCCCTGCCCGATTGTCGGCGTGGTGGGCCACGTCAGCCACTGGGGGCTGGGCGAAACCAGCGCGTCGACGCGAGCGCAGAGCTACTTTTCGCTTTATCAGGATCCTGACAAGTGGGTGCCCTTGAACTATCCCGAGTGGAAGATCCTGGTTCGCACGCCGCTTGACGCCGCTTCGCTGATTCCCGCCATCAAAGCCGAAGTTTATGGCGGGAGCGGCGACCAAACGATTTATGACGTCCACACGATGCAGCAGATTGTTTCGGAGTCGATGTCGTCGCAGCGCTTTCCGCTGATGCTGCTGGGAACTTTTGCGGCTTTGGCGCTGCTGCTGGCGTCCGTCGGAATCTACGGCGTGATTTCCTATTCGGTCGCGCAGCGCATCCACGAAATTGGCATCCGCATGGCCCTGGGCGCCGAAAAACAGGATATTTTTCGGATGATCGTGGGCCATGGTCTTCGGCTGGCGCTCGCGGGGCTTGCCATCGGCGCGGCGGCGGCGCTCATTCTCACGCGGCTGCTTTCTGGCTTCTCGCACCTGCTTTACGGCGTATCCGCCAACGATCCGGCGACCTTCGTTGCCGTGTCGCTTGTCTTGGCGGGCGTCGCTGTGCTCGCTTGCTACGTCCCGGCGCGGCGCGCCATGCGCGTCGATCCGATGGTCGCGTTACGTTATGAGTGATGAGCAACGCTCTTGCCCCTTGCCGGTGAGCAATACTTGGCGACGTCCTCTTTTTGTGGGTTTTTTCTGGGCGTTCGCTTGCCTTCGCTTGAAGGCTGCTGCGGCTTTATCGCTGCCCGCCCTTTGTCCTTGTTTCCTCCTGGCTTCTCTTCTGCATTCTTAGAACTCAGTAGGGTTTCTTCTTTAGCAGGCCGCCAAGACCTTTGACAGCCGCGGCAGGGGCTTTCCCCGCGTCTTTTCCGGCGCCGGTGGTGACGCCCGCGGCGCAGCCAAGCTGTGACTTCAGCATGCCTGCGGCGAGACCGCCGACGTCGGGGACGAATTTAGGATCGGAAGTTGTGCCATGAATCTGGAAAGGCACGGTTGTGCCGCTCTTGCAGCCGCCACCCCCGCCGGTGGCCTTTCCGAGAAAGCCGCCGACGCTGGAAACAGGGCTGGCGACCTCGCCGAGCGTGCTGGTGAGCGTGGCAGCCATCTTGAAGTCGAGATTGTTTTTGGAGTCCACCGTGCCAGCGCCGGAAAGATTACCGACGGAAGGAATCACGGCGATGAAGTTGTCGGCTTTCAAACCGTCGGGAGACATGCGGAGATTGGTGGTGAGCTTTTCAATGTCCAGATCCTTGCCGCTCTTGATGCCCGCAAGCGAGGCGATCGAGGACATTTTTGAGCCGAGATCGAAACCCGCGAGCTTTCCGTTGAAGAGACCGACGTTTCCGGTGGTGACAAGTTTGTTGGTGGGACCGGCGAGATTCAGGCTGGCGTTGAGAGTGCCTGCTTCGAGCGAAGCTCCCTTTGGCATGTTGATGCCGAGCGCGGGGAGGAAAGCTCGCAGGTCTTTTGCGGGCATATCCTTGGCGTCGAGTTTGATATTGACGGTGGTGGCTTCTCCCGCGGTTTGATACGTGCCGTTGAGATATGCGGCGGCGGTTCCGATTTTGACCGTCGAGGGCTCCAGCACGCCGGAGTTCTTGCGCAAATCGTATTTGGTATCGAAATCGAGGGTGAGCGGAACACCGGCGGGAGAACCACCGGCCACGAGCAGAGCTTTCGAAAGTTTTGCGCTGCCTTTTATTTCCGCTTGGCCATTTTGCGAAACGAGATTGGCGGTGAGATCGAGGAGGCCGCCGAGACCCTCGGAGGAATCGAGGAAACCGGTGGAGGCGAGATTGAGAGAGCTGATATCGAGTTTGGCGTCGAGGGGAGTGAGGGACGCGTCGGTCTGATCAATGGGACCGGCAGTTCCATCGAGTTTGAATTTTCCGCCAGCGGGAAGGCCGGCCGTGACGGTGACGGGAAATTTGGAGGTCATGGAAAAATCGGAGGCGACGATGCTGACGTTGTCATAGGCGCTGCGTTTTGCGGAGGTGGTCGAGCCGACAATGATGCGGCCGTCCTTGAGAGTGAATTTTTCGACAGAAAGATCGGAGGGCGCGGCTGCGGTGGGGGGATCCTGTGCGGCGTGCGTTTGTTGCGACGTTGCAGTGGCGCCGGCAAGCGAGGAAAAGTTCCAAACGCCTGCGGGAGTGTGCAGAAGAGTGACTTGGGGTTCGTCGATGGTGATTCCAGTGACGTTGAGGGTCTTGCTGAAAATGAGAGGCAAGAGTTCGACGCCGACTTTGAGCGATTTGGCGGTGAGAAACGGCGCTTGGCTGAATTTGGGGTCATCGCCGATGGAAAGATTCTCCGCGGAAAGAGAGCCGCTGAAGAGGGAAAGACTCAGGCTGCCGAATTGCACGTTGCGGCCAAGAGCCTGAGAAGCTTTTTGCTCGATGGCAGGCCGAAATTTGTCGACCGGAATCAGAAAAGGAACGACGACCAAAAGAAGGATCAAAACGGCGAGAACAATCGCCAGGATGCGAAGGGTGCGGTTCATGATTTTCTCCATCTCGGCAGGATTGGACAACAGATTGGGAGCGGCGGGAAATGGTAGCACGGCGTAACGGTGACTGGTGACTGGCGGGAGAGTGCGGCGGTGTGGGGTTGGTTGTTCGCGTCGGCGGGGAGAGTTTTGAAATAATGTAAGCACCCCCCTAGGGCATTTGTAAGAGTATGTGAACAAAGGATTTGCTGGAAGAGGCGTTTGGAAGTGGTTGATAACAAAGGGCGATCAATGCTCTCGTTTTGGTGTTGGAGAGAGCAGGGAGAGCAAAGGTTTGGGCGGCGGTTTGGCTTCGGCGTGTAAACGAGGATCATTTGGACTTTGGGAGGGAGGAAGGTCTTCGACGGGACGGCCGGGCCGGGGCTTGAAGAGGAGGAAGAGAGCGCGGACCGCGAACCGAGAGGGCAGAAGAGGATGCGTAGAGACGCTAAATAGGTAAAGGCACTAATACGGAGACTGGAGAAGCGGTCGGACGACGGAGGCAAGGGCGTACTCCCTTTCTCCTCCGCGATTGAAAACAGCATCATTATAGCAGGCCTATACTAGTTGTCAAGGGTTAATTAATAAGGGGTTTGTTTGTAATACGTTAGAGGATTTCTGCGTTCGAATGGGCGGGGCGGGAGATTGAAAAGCGTGCGTGGCTGCTGAAAAACGCAAAGTTTCCCGCGACTGAGGTCTCGCAGATGGGAGCGCATGGGATAAGTTTCGCCGGTGCGGAGCTGCGCGAGATGGATTAGTGGCGCGGAAAAGCGGCGTGCTGTGCTTCGTCGGGTTAGTGTGACAGGACAAACAGGGGCATTGCAGGATTCGCTTGGGGTGGGGCGCGGCGAGGGGCGGAACGGAGGGAAATAGAGGTATGGCGATTTGGCCGGGAGCGAACATCGAAGGGGTCGTGCTACTATCCCAGCAATGAGCGGGGGAACTCAGGTGGTGCTGGCGGCGGCGTTGGCCCTCTTCGCCGTCCAGGGAGCGGCGGCGCAGGAGAAGCCGCAGCCGGAGGGCGCGAGTTTGCCCGACAACCCTCCGCCCAAGCAGGCCGCGCCGGGCACGGCGCAGCAACAGCAAAAGAACATCTGGCAAACGCCACTGGGACTGATCGCAAGAAAATCCTACTTCTATCCGGAATTGGCGACCAGCCCGGGGCCGCTGAGTCCGTTGCAAAAATTCGAACTGTTTTTGGACAAGAGCGTATCGCCGCCGCAGATTTTGAGTTCGTCGGCGTCGTCGGGAATCAGCGAGGCGCGCGGCACGCTGGCAGGCTACGGGCAAGGCGGAGAAGGATTCGGGAAGCGGTTTGGGGCGTCGATGGCAAGCGGAGCTTCGAGCCATTTTTTCGGAACGTTCTTGTTACCGACGCTGCTGCATGAAAACCCGAGATACTTTGTCTTGCTGAAGGGCAGCTTTGCGAGGCGGGCGGGACACGCGCTGAGGCGCGCCGTGGTGATTCGGACGGACGCGGCGGGCGAAACCTTTAATTGGGCGGGAACTGTGGGGCCGCTGGCGGCGGAAGGATTGGCGAACCTGTATTTGCCGGACTCGGAACGAACGGCGGGGAAAACGTTTCAGCGGTATGGGATTCGAATCGGATTCGGCGCGGCGAACAATCTTTTGAAGGAATATTGGCCGACGATTTTCAGAACGCTGCGGATCGCCAAGGTGGCTCCGGGATTGCAGCCGTAACGAGCGCAAAAGCGCACCAGAGCGCGGGGCGCGAAGGGCAGGGGCGCAAAGTACGTTCCGTACGGCATGGCAGGCGGGTATCCGACAGAATTCCGTGTCAGGCAGGTTCCTTCTTTTCAAGCCCAGTGTCTTCCAAACTCGCTCCAAATACCTGATAAACGACGAAATCTAACAAGTGCCTCAATGCCTCCCACGACTCACCGGGACTTAGGGTCCGGTCGTAGGAATTTTGTGTGCTGTACTGAACTGCTCGATGCAATGGCTCTGTGAGAGCATCCCTTCCGCGTGCTTGTTGTCTCCCTAAATCTTCTGAGCACGCTCTTCTAGCTGACGCCAGGGAGGATTCGCCAATAGCCGATCACGTTAGCAGGGATTCTTGTATCAATGTCGACTACGAACGACCTTCGTCGCTACCCCCGCCTCCCCTGTCCCAAAGGGACGATTTTGGCCTGGCAGACAGCCCGCAAGAGAACTGTCTCCGCTATGGATAATCTCGGATTGGGTGGGCTGTACATTCGCGTTAGTGAGCCTCCTCCGCCGGGAACTTCCATCCAGTTGTTACTTGATGTGCCGACAGGGGAGGTGCGTGCGCGCGCCATCGTGCAAAGGAGCAAGCCCAAGGAAGGTATGGCTGTAAAGTTCGTGGCGATGCGACAAGAACACCGAGCGCGATTCGCTCAATGGCTTAGGCATCTATCAACCAATCGCAGGGGGACGCAGTGAACATCGATCTTAGGCCCGGAGATGCTGTTCGGCACAAGTCTGGCGGCAAAGATTTCACTCTCATCAGACTCGAAGATGAGAGCGTGGACGGCGTTACTCGAAAAGTTGCTTTTTGTGGCCGGTTCGAAGGCCAGAATTTTCACGAGGAGACAATTCCAGTGGATATGCTGGAGTTCGTGAATCGATGGGTCGTCGCTGGCGGTTAGCCTACACAAGGCTCAGAGTGGCGCGCTCGATGTGAACTAGGACCTGATTGACGCCGCCCGCTCAACCGGACATCTGAAATGGATCCAAAACCACTTTTCCGATTACGCGGCTAACCAGGCATGTGGAATTGGATTGGTAAACACAAGCGCGTTTGTCGGTATTAATCCAAGGCACGAACCGATAACTTCCGGTTTGCCAGTCGCTCGGGCGGAACCGTGACGGACATTGCCAAGGCAGTTCACCGATTACATGTGAGGAGCAAGCTGCTGCATTGCGCTCCAACTTGGATTGAGCGGAGACCTGGGATCAGAGGACTAAGTCGCCTTAGGTCATTGTTCTTTAAGCATTCTCCGGCCTTCCGCAATGGCCTATGCCGCCGCGCCGTGCTAATAATAAACAGGCCCTTCCCGTGTGGCCGCCGGTTCTTTCCTTCCCTAGAGTGAGCCCTCGACAAGATTTTCCAATAGAGGTGTGTGCGATGCATCATATCGTTTATGCGAGCTCCGCTTTGCAACTATTCACCGATGCCGAATTCTCTCGTGACCCGAATCGCTGCATGAAGCTGCTGCTGCTCTTTAAAAAAACATCTAGCTCTCAAGTCAGGGTTGAATGAGGAGATTTTCAATGGACGCGCATCACCGCACGCTCGTCCTGTTGACGGGAGCTTCAGGCTACATCGGAGGCCGCCTTCTTAAAGCACTTGAGAAAGCAGGTTGGCCCGTTCGCTGCCTCGCCCGCCGTGCCGATTTCCTTAGACCAAGAACTGCCCCCTCAACGGACGTGGTTCAAGCCGATTGCCTGGATCCAAATTCGCTTGCGCCGGCAATGGCTGGAGTGCACACGGCGTATTACTTGGTCCACTCGATGGGTTCTCCAGGTCAATTCGAAGAAGAAGACCGGCAAGCCGCGCAAAACTTCGCCGACTCTGCACGCCAGTCTGGAATTCAACGCATCATCTATCTGGGCGGATTGGGAAACCAGGACCAAGTGTTATCCGCTCATCTGCGCAGTCGTCACGAGGTTGCTGCAATTTTGCGCGGCTCCGGAATCCCCACCATCGAATTTCGCGCCTCCATCGTAATCGGCTCCGGTAGTCTCTCCTTTGAAATGATTCGAGCGCTGGTGCAACGCTTGCCCGTGATGATCTGCCCGCGCTGGGTGGCCGTTAAGGCCCAGCCTATCGCCGTCGAAGATGTGATCGCTTACCTTGTGGAAGCACTCGAGTTGCCGATGGAACAAGCGGCGGTATTCGAAATCGGTGGCACCGACCAAGTGAGCTACGGAGACATCATGCAAGAGTATGCGCGGCAATGCGGGCTGCACCGATGGATGATCCCGGTTCCGATCCTAACGCCTCGCCTCTCTAGTCTGTGGCTGGGTCTGGTCACTCCTATTTACGCTCGCATAGGTCGCAAGCTCATCGACAGCATGCGCAACCCCACGCAAGTGCGCGACCCATCGGCGTTGACAGTCTTTAGCATCAAGCCGAAAGGATTGAGAGAAGCCATCGGGAGAGCGCTTCGGCAGGAAGACCAGGAATTTGCCCTGACGCGCTGGTCCGACGCGCTGTCATCGGGTGGAAAGCCGGCATCGTGGGGCGGTGCGCAGTTTGGGACCAGGTTGGTCGACTCTCGAATTGCCCAAGTATCGGTTTCTCCGGCCTCGGCGTTTGCTCCGATCCAGCGGATTGGCGGTTCCAATGGCTGGTATTTCGCGAATTTTCTCTGGAGGTTACGAGGCTTCTTGGATCTTCTTGTTGGCGGCGTGGGACTGCGCCGTGGCCGTCGAGATCCACATACACTTGCCCCGGGCGATGCTCTGGATTTCTGGCGAGTGGTGACCTTTCAGCCGGATCGTCGGCTGGGTCTGGTCGCTGAGATGAAGGTCCCCGGTCGTGCGTGGCTTCAGTTCGAGGTTGAGCCAAGCGGCCGAGGTTCCATTGTTAGGCAAACCGCCATTTTTGATCCAGCCGGATTAGCAGGTCTACTCTACTGGTACACGCTCTATCCTCTGCATCGCTGGATTTTCAGCGGCATGCTTCGCACGATTGCAGTTCGCGCAGAGCGCGACGCAGGTATTGCTTCGTCCGGACCATAAAGTGGATTCCCGCAATAACTACTGTGTTTGCTGGTACTCGACCGCGTGTAGGTATCCACGGATGTGCCTGGTTGGCAGGTCGATTCGGGCCATCACAGGATAACTCTCGGATTCTCGGCCAACCGGGAGCTATTCGGCTTGCGGCGGGATTATTCCTGTGAAGTCGGCCAGTGTTTACTGATTACCTTTGGGAGTGGGATCTCCCAGGTATCGGACCTAAGTTCTGCTAAACGCCCTTACCGGAGAAGTAAAATCGACCTACAAAATCACCTCGGCAGATGTCAAGCGATCCGGCCTATCGTCCAATTAAACACGCGGTGCGGCCTGAATTAGCTCGCGAGGCGTGTCATCGCCACTTTCGCAAACGATTCTTCCCTGAGACCGAGAACAACGCGGCCGTTGACCTGTCCCTTCTTGAGCCGGCTGAACACGTCATTGATGGATTCTAGGGGCAAGGTTTCAATCGTGGCCTTCACTTTGCCGTCTCCGGCAAACGCGAGGGACTCTTCTAGATCCAAGCGAGTGCCAACAATGGAACCCCGTATCGTGTACCCGTTTAGAACTACATCGAAAATCGAAACAGGAAACTCTCCGGGAGGCAGGCCATTCAGCACGCAAGTCCCACCGCGACGAAGCATGCCAACTGCTTGCCTGAAAGCGATCGGTGAAACCGCCGTCACTAACACTCCATGTGCCCCGCCGATTTGCTTTTGGATTTCCTTCGCAGGATCCTGAGTTTTCGCGTCAATCGTGATTTCCGCTCCGAGCTTCCGCGCCAGCGCCATCTTATCTGGCCCCAGATCCACCGCGGCAACGTTCAGTCCCATAGCCTTCGCATACTGAATGGCAATGTGGCCCAGTCCGCCCACTCCTGAAATTACAACCCATTCACCGGGTCGCGCTTCCGTCATTTTTAATCCTTTGTAGGTGGTGACGCCGGCGCACAGGATCGGGGCCGCATCCACAAACGACAGGTTCTTGGGAATTCGCCCCAAATAATCTGCTTGCCCCAGCGCGTATTCCGCGAAACTTCCGTTCACGGAATATCCGGAATTTTGCTGCTCCGGGCAAAGCGTTTCCCAACCAGCAAGACAATAGTTGCAATGCCCGCACGCACTGTGCAACCATGCGATTCCAACGCGGTCGCCCTCTTTCAAGTGCGTAACCCCTGGTCCGAGAGCTACAACGTTTCCTGCTCCTTCGTGGCCCGGGATGAGCGGCATCAGCGGCTTGATCGGCCAATCGCCGTCCACCGCATGCAGATCGGTATGACATACTCCAGTCGCAAATATTTGTACCAATGCCTGCCCAGGGCCAGGCGTTGGGACCGGAACTTCTCGAACAACCAAGGGCTCGCCAAATTTTTCAACAACGGCTGCTTTCATGGTTTTTTTACCTGGCATTTTGCCTCTCCTTTTCGCCCGAACTGTTCCCACACTAGCTCTGCTTCAGGCGGCGGGATGTATCAATACGCACAGTTCGGTGCGACACGAGTTACAGAATCTGATTGGAATTAGTAGGGCGCGGGGCCAGACCCGGCTCCGCAATAACTATCAATAGATCAATGCTTTTAGTCAGTCGCTTGGTAGAAATTCTATTCGTAGCTGTGAGTCTTAATTAACGCGGTAACCGTCCAAGTGGATTTCAACTTTCCGGCTACGCAACCAATCCGGGCTTGGCTCTCTGATTTCGTTGTAAACTACCCGGCGTTACTGGCTATCGGACCGGCGCTCGCTGGCGGAACGTGCGTGAATACAGGTCGCGGCTCGGAGTAACTTGCATGATCTTCCCGCAATTGGCTCAATTCACCGATATTGCGCTTCTGCTCCTGCGCCTGATGGTTGGCATCGTGTTCATCACCAGCGGCTACAAACATCTTAAAGACCCGGCAACGCGGAGCAAAGACATTGGGATGAGTAAGAGCTTCACCATTTTTCTGGGTGCAGCCGAGTTAGCTGGCGGCCTCGGAGTACTTTCGGGCGTTCTCGCACAACTCGCCGCCATCGGTTTGATTTTGGTCATGCTCGGCGCCATAGAAAAGAAAATATTTACTTGGCACACCGGCTTCTGGGGCAAATCGGGGACCAACGGCTGGAGTTACGACACTATGCTCGTCGTTATGAATCTGGTTATCGTCACCACCGGTGGCGGAAACCTGACGCTCACTCACCTAATCAAGTAAAACCCTCGATCGCGCGAGGAGGCTCAAGATGAACGATCCACAAAAGAAGGAGCAGTATTCTGGCGCGCGAGATCAGGAGATCCGTGCGGCACTGGATCAGCATTGGGCGGCATCCGATGCCAACGATTTTGAAATGGAGCACCTCATCTATCACGAGGACGCGGTGCTGGAATATCCGCAGTCAGGCGAGCGAACGCGCGGTCGGCGCAATATACAGGGCCAACGCGCGAGTCAGCCGAGCAAAAAGCGGTTTTCTATTCGGCGAATCATTGGCGGCGGTGATCTTTGGGTCACCGAATTCATCCTGACATACAACGGCAAGCCGTCCTACACCGTGAGCATCATGGAGTTTAGGGGCGACAAGATTGCGCGGGAAACACAGTACTTTGCGGATCCATTCGTGGCTCCCGCATGGCGCGCACAATGGGTTGAACGGATGGACACATAAACTCGAGGCGCGAGAATTCGCTAACGACATCGCCATTTACGGTTTGCAGCCTAATTGCCAAGAGCAGAGAGAGATTAACGCCAGAGACCCGCAGCGGTCGCCGGACAACCAAGTTTTGGGGTCGCCAGAAAACAAGAAACTACTACAGTGATGCTGCAATCAGCGTTTTGGAGGCCCTCAAAAGTTCCACCCAATTGTTCCGATTCCATATAAAATCGAGGTGTTGTCCGTCGTGGGGCTGTAGCTCAGATGGATAGAGCAACGGTTTCCTAAACCGTTTGTCGGGAGTTCGAATCTCCCCAGCCCCACCAGTTTGCCCTGGTTTCTTTTTTCACTTGTGCCTCTCCGTGACGCTACCTGAGTTTTGACATGTGCTGCACATGATTGTATGCTTGGCACATGTCGAAGATGATTCAGGTTCGTAATGTGCCGGACGGCGTGCATCGCACCCTGAAGGCGCAGGCCGCCCTGGCCGGGATGTCTCTTTCGGATTTCCTCCTGGCAGAGATTCGCCATGTTGCCGAGCGGCCTACCGTTGCAGAACTGCGCGAACGCTTGCGCCGCCGTTCTCGTGTCGCAGCGCCAGTCTCAGCGGCGGAAGCCGTCCGCCGCGAGCGGGATGGACGATGATTGTTCTCGATGCCTCCGCCGCAATCGAGTGGCTTCTTCAAACGCGCGCCGGGGTCGACATTGATCAGCGGATCTTCTCCCGCTCGGAAACGATCCATGCTCCTCATCTCCTCGACGTTGAAGTCGCTCAGGTGCTGCGGCGCTATGTTCGCGACAAGTCGATTACCGCGCGGCGAGGACAGGAAGCGCTCGAAGATCTCACCGGCATTCCACTAACTCGCTATCCGCATGATTTCCTTATTCCTCGTATTTGGGAACTCCGCGCAACGCTCACGGCTTATGATGCGGCATACGTGGCGCTCGCTGAGCTACTCGACGCCCCTCTCCTGACCCGCGATGGCAAGATCGCTTCTGCGACCGGTCATTACGCTAAGGTAGAAGTCGTATAGGGTGCGGCTCCGCGCGGGCTGGGCAATCCAGCACTCAGGATTCGAAAAAAGGTGTGCCCCCGTTTAGAGTTCCAAAGTTCTAAGATCATCAACCAGGGTCCACCGGATTTCCTGCGGGAATCAGAAAAATCCGATGCAATTTGTGAGCAGGGCCGGGGTGTGGAGATATTGTGTTCCAGGTCACAGAGAAAGTGGGAGAATGCTGCTACTTAGAGCGACGGAAAAGGCGGGGTGGCGTTAGGGGACGTGTGCTTCGGCGACGTGGGTCTTACTGACACGGGATTCGGTGATGCGGGATTCAGTGACGCTAGATTCAGTGACGCTAGATTCGGGGATGCGGGATTCGGCGGCGTGGGCTGAAGGGAACGGGTGAGAGGCAGCGAGGTGCGGAAATGAATGAGGCGCTGACCGTAGACAGGCTGCAGTTCGCATTCACGATAACTTTCCACTACATTTTTCCGCAATTGACGATGGGGCTGGCGCTGCTGCTGGTCTATTTGAAAACGAAGGCGCTGCGCACGGGAGACGAGCATTACAACCGGGCAGCACGATTCTGGGCGCGGATCTTCGGGATCAATTTTGCACTGGGTGTGGTCACAGGAATTCCGATGGAATTCCAGTTTGGAACGAACTGGGCGGCGTTTTCGAAAGAGGCGGGAGGCGTGATCGGACAGACGCTGGCGATGGAAGGCGTGTTTTCATTTTTTCTGGAGTCGAGCTTTTTGGGATTGTTTTTGTTTGGAGAGAAGAAACTGGGGCGAGTGGGACATTGGTGGGCGGCGTTTCTGGTGTGGCTGGGATCGTGGATGTCAGGATTTTTGATCGTGGCGACGGACGCGTGGATGCAGCATCCGGTGGGATATCGGATCGGGGCGAGCGGACAGATTGAGCTGGCGAGTTTCTGGGGATTGCTGCTGAACAAATGGGCGTTATGGCAGTACGCGCACACGATGCTGGGAGCGGTGCAAACGGGATGTTTTGTGATGGCGGCCGTCGGAGCGTTTTATTTGCTGACGAGCCGGCATGAGCGATATGGGCAAACGTTTGTGAAGGCCGGAGTTTTGGTGGGCTTGCTGGCGGCGGTGCTGCAGCTTTTTCCGACGGGAGACCAGCAGGGAAAAATGGTGACGGAGAATCAACCGCCGACGCTGGCGGCGATGGAAGGATTGTTCGAGACGCAACAAGGCGCGCCGCTGGCGATTCTGGGGCAGCCGGATGTGCAGCACCAGAAATTGGACAATCCGCTCGTCGTGCCGCAGATGCTTAGTTTTCTCACCTATCAACAATGGAGCGCGAATGTGCGCGGTCTGGCGGACTTTCCGCAGAACGAGTGGCCGGACCAGATTGCGCTGCTCTATTACAGCTATCACGTGATGGTGGGGCTGGGGACGATATTTATCGCGGTGATGGTGATGGCGGCATTTTTGTATTTTCGCGGAAAATTGTTCACAGCGAGATGGATGCTGTGGATTCTGATGATTTGCGTGCCGCTGCCGTATATCGCGAATACGGCGGGGTGGATGACGGCGGAGCTGGGCCGGCAGCCGTGGCTGATTTACGGGATGATGCGGACGGCGCAGGGAATCTCGCCGCGAGTGGGAGCAGGCAACGCGTGGTTCACGCTGATTGGGTTCATGGGAATGTATACGGTGCTGGCGATGCTGTGGCTCTTTCTGGTGTACCGCGAGATTGAAGAAGGCCCCGGGCCGGAAGATGATTTGCGGCGGGAAGCCCGCGTCTCCGTGGCGGCAGATTGAGAGAGAGGAGGACAAGATGGGAACAATCTGGTTCTGCCTCGTGGCCATCATGATCACGATGTACGTGCTGCTGGATGGATTTGACTTGGGCGCGGGCGCGATTCACCTGCTGATCGCGCGAACGGATGAAGAGCGGCGGCAGATTTTGGCGAGCATCGGGCCGGTCTGGGACGGGAACGAGGTATGGCTGCTGGCGGCGGGAGGGACGCTGTACTTTGCGTTTCCGGCGCTATATGCGAGCGGGTTCAGCGGATTTTATCTTCCGCTGATGGTGGTGCTGTGGCTGCTGATTTTGCGGGGCGCTTCGATTGAATTTCGGAATCATGTGAAGAGCGCGGTGTGGGATCCACTGTGGGATTTTTTGTTTTGCGCTTCGAGCGCGCTGCTTGCGGTGTTTTACGGCGCGGCGCTGGCGAACGTGGTGCGGGGCGTGCCGCTGGATGCGAGCGGATATTTTTTCGAGCCGCTGTGGACGAATTTCCGACTGGGAGAAGAGACGGGAATTTTGGATTGGTACACAATTCTGGTGGGCGTGCTGGCGCTGCTGGTGCTGGTGATGCACGGCGCGTTGTGGGTGCAATTGAAAACGAAAGGCGCGGTGAACGAACGCGCGAAGCGGCTCGCGGGACGGGTGTGGTGGGGAGTGGTTGCGCTGACGGCGCTTGTGACGGCGGTGACGTTTGAAGTGCAGCCGCAAGTGAAAGAGAATTTTGTTACATGGCCGTTCGGATTGATCTTGCCGCTGCTGGCGGTGGCGGGGCTGGCGGGAGTGGCGTTCGAACTGAGAAAACGGCAAGAGCAGAAGGCGTTCTTCGCGTCGTGCTTATATTTGGTGGGGATGCTGACGAGCGTAGTGTTCGGCGTTTATCCGATGGTGCTGCCGGCGCGTAATCCGGTGTATTCGCTGACGGTGGAAGGGGCGAAGGCCGGGGCGTACGGATTGAAGGTGGGCGTGATCTGGTGGATTGTGGGGATGGTTCTCGCGGCGGGGTATTTTACGTACGTGTACCGATCGTTTGCGGGGAAAGTGGAAGTGGAGAGCGATTCGAGCGGGCACGAGTATTAGAGAAGCGGAGCGGCCGTGTAACGCGAAGAGACACACGCTGCGAAGTGAGAATTGACGGCTTGAGGGCGGCGGCGTAGCGTGAAGAGGACCCGGCAGCGCGGAATCCGTGGCGCCGGGTAAGACTCTTCGGAATGTGCGAGCAAGTCCGGGGCCTGGCGTGTGCATCGAGATTCCTTGGGATCGGAACGGTTGCTTCCGGTGACGGCGGTTCTTCGCAGCAGGCATTCTTTTCGAAATCCCCAGCAAACGAAGGCGATTGGCGTGACGGCGTGAAACTTCAGCTCACGCGGCGCGGACGCTGGTACTCTGCGAGCACAGGGCGGCGCGGGGATCCACATTGCAGACAGGCCGGAAGGAAAGTACGGAGGCAGGAATGAACGGCACGAGACGAAAATTTTTCCAGGATGCGACGCTATTCGGCGCGGGACTGCTGGGAATGGCGGAGACGCTGCGCGGAAAAACGCCGGCGGACGCGCTCGATTCGCAAACGGCGCGCGAAATTGAAAAAGGACGGCACCACAGCCCGTATGGCAACCACAAGAAAAAGGAAGCGCCGCCGGCGGGGCCTGAGCCGTATTTGCGGATGGTGACGCCGGACGTGGCCGACTTGCCGTTCGAAATGGACGGAAGCGTAAAGGTCTTCCAATTGGTGGCGGAGCCGGTGAAGCGAAAAATCTCGCCGTTCAAGACGATTGAGGCGTGGGGCTATAACGGAAGTTTGCCAGGCCCAACGATTCAAGTGCAGCAAGGCGAGCGCGTGCGGATTATTCTCGAGAACAAATTGCCGGAAGCCACTTCGATTCATTGGCACGGGCTGGAAGTGCCCATCGACCAGGACGGCGTGCCGTGGATCAGCCAGAAGCCGGTGGCGCCGGGGGGAAAATATGTTTATGAATTCACGGTGCATCAGGAAGGGACGTTTTTCTATCACTCGCACGGCGCGATGCAGGAAATGATGGGGATGATCGGATTTTTCGTGGCGCACCCGGAGAAAAGCTACACGCCGCGCGCGGATCATGATTTTGGAGTGGTCTTGCAGGAATGGGCGGTGCTGCCGAACAACAACGTTCCGAACACGGCGTCGATGGAATACAACTGGCTGACGTTTAACGGAGTGGCGGCGCCGGCGATTACGCCGATGATCGCAAGGCTGGGGAGCCGCGTGCGGCTGCGCATCATCAACATGGGCATGGACCACCACCCGATTCATTTGCACGGGAATCAATTCGTGATCACGGGAACGGAAGGCGGGCGGGCGCCGGAATCGACGTGGTATCCGATGAATACGGTGCTGGTGGGCGTGGCGCAGGCGCGGGTGGTGGAATTCGACGCGAAATATCCCGGAGCGTGGATGCTGCACTGCCACTTGCCGCACCACATGATGAACAACATGACAGACCTTTTGCGGGGCCGCGCGATCGAGACGGCGGGCCTGACTCAGGGGCAAGCGATGAGCCAGATGGCAACGCTGGCCAAGAGCGTGCCGTTCGAGCCCGGAGAGCACTCTCCGATTGCGGCGGATGCAAGCAGCGTGCCGGGATTTCCGCAGGACGCGTTCATGGAAATGGGAATGGACGACGCGGTGGCGAAACCGGAGACGTACGGCCTGCCTGCGAACTGGAGCGCGCAGATGATGGGAATGATGACGCTGGTGCGCGTGATGCCGGACAAAGAGTACGCGGAAATGATGGCGAGGATCGAGGCAGGACGAGCGGGAGAGCAAACACAAGAAGACAACGAGTCATAAAGACAATTCGAAAAGTGATTTTACTGAGAGTGCATGGCGGAGACGAAGTGCACGGAGAAACCGAGGATGACGATGAGACGGGGGATGAGGATTGGCACGGGTTTTCTCGGAGCGATGATGGCGTTTTCTTGCGCGGGCTCGGCATGGTGCGAGGAGAAGCCCGCAGCGACGGGCGCCAAAAGTTCGCCGGCAGTGGCGACACAAGGACAGATGGCGCAGATGCACCACGAGCACGGAAACATGCCGCTGATCACGCCGGAGTACCCGCAAATGGGGCGGGCTCAGGCGCGCGCGGGAGCGGAAGCGGTCACGCTTGAGCAGGCGGAAAAGATGGCTGGGGAGACGAATCCTACTCTGCGGCAAGCGGAGGCGGAGATTCGGGCGGCGAAGGCGCGCGAAGGACAGGCTGGGCTCTACCCGAATCCTTCCGTGGGCTATACAGGAGATGAGATCCGCGGCGGTTCGGTCGGCGGAGGCAAACAGGGATTTTTTGTGCAGCAGACGATTGTCACGGGCGGAAAACTGAAAAAAAGCCGCGAGGTGTATGGCGCGGAAACGAAGCTGGCGGAAATTGAGGCGCAGGAGCAGCGCACGCGCGTTCAAACCGCGGTGAAGATGGCGTTTCTGCGTGTGCTGGCCGCGCAAGAATGGCTGGAGGCGCGGCGGGACTTGGCGAAGATTGCGGAAGAGACCGCGCAAACACAGCGCGAGTTGCTGAACACGGGGCAAGCGGACGAATCGGAAGTGCTGGATGCGGAAGTGGACGCGGAACGGATGCGCATGGCGGCGCGAATGCAGGAAAACACGCTGCGGGAAGAATGGCGGTCGCTGGCGGCGGTGATTGGGCAACCGGATCTGGCAATCGAGACGGTGGCGGGAGATTTGGAGAGAGGCTGGCCGGAATTGAATGAGGAAGAAGCTGTGGAGGCCATCGCGAAGCAGAGTCCTGCCGTGCAAATCGCGGAGACGGCAAGGGGACGCGCGCAATCGGTTCTGGCGCAGGCGAAGCGCGAGCCGATTCCGGACATTCAAGTTCGCGCGGGAATGGAATACAACCACGAAAGTCTGGTGAGCGTGCCCTTTGCAACCGGGTGGGAAGGATTGGCAGAAGCGAGCGTGGAGATACCGCTTTTCAACCGCAATCAAGGGAACATCGCAGCGGCGCGGGCGGAGATCGACCGGTCCGATCAGGAGAAGAGGCGCGTGGCGCTGACGCTGCGCGAGCGGGCCGCGACGGTGGTAGATGAATATGCGAACGCCAAGCTGATGGCTTTGGAGTATCGCGACGAGATGCTGCCGCAAGCAAAGAGGGCGTACAGCCTGCTGGTGGATAAATACGGGAAGATGCTGGCCTCCTACCCGAGAGTGCTGGATTCGCAACGCAAGCTCTACGAACTACAACTCGAGTACATAGCGGCGCTCGAAGGGGTGTGGACGAACGGACTGGCGCTGCAGGGCTACTTGTTGACGGATGGATTGGAAGCGCCGGCGCGGCCAAGCGAAGTCGACCGGCCGATCCGCGAGACGAACGTGCCGATGCCAGAGCGGAACGCGGCACCGGGCGAGGCGATGCCGCAGCCTTAGTGAGGATGGCGAGGCCGAGCGGACGAAAGTGACTGGTGACTCGTGACTGCTGACTGACGGCTCGCGCAAGTCTCAGCAAACACGTAGTTTGCGCGCGATTGTTTTGCTCTGCACGCCAATATGTGCGAGCGGTGTGCCTGCGGAGGCGGCGCAAATGGCAGTTCCGAGACTGCATAGCACGTGTCGAGTGTGAAACACTGGTACCCCCGTTCGATTGACCAACTGAAATTTTAATGGGTACTGTCATGATAGGGCGCCCGGGTGTCGGCCGAGGTGTATTCCGTGTTTTCGCTGTCGGCCCATGGCTTCATTTTCCGGGGAAAACTTTCGCCCAAGAGCGGCCAGGCGGCGCTTGGATCGTGTTCAGTGAGGCGGGTGCTGGTGATCAGCCGAGAAGTTGAATCGGCGGTGCCGGCTCCTGGTTGGCGGCGGATTCGTTGGATGGAAAGTCGAATAGGGCGATGACCACAGGGTTGAAGGCCGGACGTTACGAGATTATCGGCGAACTGGGCCGCGGCGCCATGGGTGTGGTGTATAAGGCGACGGACCCGGTGATTGGGCGCACGGTCGCGGTAAAAACCATCAAATTAAGCGAAGAAGGCACGGGGATGTCGCGTCCGGAACTGCTGACGCGATTCCAGACGGAAGCGCGCGCAGCCGGTTTGCTGACCCATCCGAATATCGTGGTGGTGTTTGATGCGGGCGAAGAGGACGGCCTGTACTACATCACGATGGAGCTGGTGGAAGGGAAAAGTTTGCAGGCGCATCTCGACGGCGGACAGGCGTTTGCGCTGCCGCGAGTGCTGCGCATCATGGAGCAGACGTGCAGCGCGCTGCAATTCGCGCACGAGCGGAACGTGGTGCACCGGGACATCAAGCCGGCGAACATAATGTTGACGGCCGACGACACGGTGAAAGTGACCGACTTCGGCACGGCAAAAATTTTGCAGTTCGGCACGATGCAGCAGACCGCGCACGTGATGGGCACGCCGAGCTACATGTCACCGGAACAGGTGAAAGGCCGGGCGGTCGACGGCCGGAGCGATATTTTTTCGCTGGGCGTGATGCTCTACGAGATGGTCACGGGCGAGAAGCCATTTCCGGGGCAGAACATCACAACGGTCATTTACAAGATTGTGAATGAAGAGCCGGTGCCTCCGCGCCAGATCGATCCTTCGATCCACCCGGGCATCAGCGCGGTCGTGATGAAGGCGCTGGCCAAGGAACCAGAAGCGCGTTACCAAAGCTGCCGCGAAATGCTGGACGATTTGCGGAGCTATCGCAGCATTGCGCAATTGGGAAGCCCGGATAAAACGATGGTGGCGGGCGGTCCGGGTGCGCCGAACGCGACGCTGCCCCTGGCGGGAACGGGCGTGGGCGCGCAGGGCGGACGGCACGCGTACGCGGAAGATCCCATGACGTTGGCGACAACGCGGTCGCTGAACGTGCGAGCATCGAGCCCGATGCAAACGCCGACGGTGCGCCGCACGGGGACTATCGCTCCGCTCAAAGAAGAACCGAAAAAGAAAAGCGTTGTGGGAAGCATCTTTGTCGCGCTGATTTTGCTGGGCGTTATTGCTTACGGAGTGCAAAAGCTGCGGCCGGTGATTGAAGATGCGCGCCAGATCAACGCGGCGCGGAAAGCCGAAGGCAGCGATTCGACGGCGACGGCTCCTGTACCTGCTCAGACCGGGGCAGACAACCCGTCCCCCAGTCCCGCGGAGGACACGGCACCAGCCGAGGCGAACCCAGGGGAGACCGCGCCCGAGAAGCCCGCGGAGCTCGCCGCGGAAAAACCTGCTGCAGTAAAACCTGCGGCGAAGAAAAGCGAACTTGTGGTGAGCCCGCAAGCCGCCGAATACAAAGGAAGAATAGAGGAAGTGATTTCGGAGAAGGGATTGACTGGACAGGCCAAGGTGCAAGCGATCGGAAACACGCTTGTTCTGGCGGGTAAACTGCGCCCCACTGATCACGCGGAGCTGCTCAAATTTCTGCGGAATGCACCGGCGAGCGTCCGCGTGGTGGATAACATTGAATACGTGGACGTGCCGGCCGCTGGAAAAGTGAGCCCTGTGGACGGCGGGCACCCCATTCCCTCGCCGGGCCGAGGCGCCATTCACGTCGTGACGGATTTAATTGGAGCTACTGCCGTTCTAAGGGGCTCCGACGGGCGCATCGTGAGCCAATGCCAGACGCCTTGCAGCTTTAACGATCTCTGGCCCGCGCAGTACAGCCTCGAGGTGAAGAAAGAAGGCTACGAGTCGATGCAGACTGCGCTGCAGGTGAAGCCGGGGAATGTCATCGACCAGAAGGCCACGTTGGAATCGTTAACAAAGGGTTTGTACTTGACGAGCAAGCCGGCAGGCGCGGACGTCTTCATTAACGGAGCGAAACAATCCGGCCAAACGCCGGTGACGTTGCCGCTAGCCCCGGGGGAATACAACTTAGTGGTGCGACTGCCGGGCTACGCAGGGTATTCCGGACGAGTGCAAGTGAAGGACAACATCCAGACCGAGCTAGACGTGGATCTAAATTCCCGCGTGGCATGGGCGCAAGTGGAGACGGTCCCGAGGGGGGCGGAGATCTTGGTGGATGGCACGACGACAGGACAAACTACGCCGGCGCGGGTCCAAATGCCAGCGGGCCTGCACACCGTCACGGTCCGGCTGGCGGGTTACAGGCCGGTGAGGAGAACGGTGCAGGCGAGCGAGGGCGGGACTGTCAATATTGAGGAAGCCCTAACGCCGCGGTAAGGCGAGTCTAAACTGCCGGTTTGAGGCGCGGAGAGAGTGGAAGGAAGGCTTTCCGGAGCGGGCCACGGCATACGCAGAACGTAACTTTTTGTAACATCCCTTGCGCACAAGTCCTACAACTTCATTATCAACTCACTGAAAATAAGGCAGTTAAACATGGAATGGAGGGGCAGGCAGCGTGCTTGCTTTATAGCCAAGGGTAGCCTGCCCTCGCGCAGCTTTTCGGGGATATTTGGAGGCGAAGTCCTTTCCTGCTGACGCAAGTTGGCAGGGCAAACGGGATTGAAGGAAGCAAGTGGGGAAAGCATTTGGTACTTCGGGCCATCATGCCGGTAGAGGAACAGCGCCGCGACGCTGAGGTGCGTTCTCACGCCGAGCCAGCGGTAAGAAAAGCCGCGCGGCCGCTCTCGGGCGTCACTGAAGTGGAAGCCACGCCGAGCCCAGATGCGCGGACGGCGGGAATCATCCATGCCCTGCGGTGCTTGCATCTGCTCTTCCGCTCCGAACGAATCTACGAACGAAACCACCCACGGCGACTGCAGAGTTTGGATACTTGCTACGAACTTCTGCACGATTTTGCCGGTGCTCTGAACGGCATCGAAATTCACATTGAGCGCGGCGGGCTGGTGGTGCCGAAGCTGAGCGATTCGCATCTGCCGGATGCGCGCGGAGAGATGCAATCGCTGGCGCAGGATTTGCAGCGTGCGGGAATTCAATCGCTGGCGATTGCGCGGCAATTTCATGTAGGCGAACTGGACACGCTCGCAAAACTCTTCAAGGCATCGTTATTAAGATCGGAGGAATCTATAAAGCGCGGCGGCAGCTCCTGGTGGGCTGAACGGTTTCAGGAGAATCGCGTGGAAGGGATTTCGGTCAACACGCAAACGGAGCGCAGAGTGGACACGGTGCTTGCGAGCTTGATGGGCGCGCTGGTGGCCTACGGCGGAAACTCGCCGCGCGAAGTCAATGAAGCTCCCATTCTTCCGCCGCAGATCGACGATCTTCAGGGCGCGCTGCGATTGATCGGCCGGCTGACGCCGCCGCTCGAAGCGGCGCGAGGGCTTTCGCCGGAAGAAGCCGCGCGGGCGATCCACGGAGCGATGGAAGACGCGAGCCGCGAGACGGTTTCCATGCTGCTCAGTTCGATTTCGCAGTATGCGCCGCGCGAGGGCGAGCATCCGCAGCCTTATCTGCTGCGGCTTTCTGAAAGCTTGATTCTGGAATTTCTTGGAGCGGAGTTTTCCGCCGGGACTTTGGCGCCTGCCGCGGTACGCCAGACGTTTGGCCGGCTTTGCGACGTGCTGGTTGCGTCGGGCGGATACAAAGGTCCGCATTCCTCGCAACACTTGACCTTGCTGGCGACCGCATGGGCGAGCGACACCCACCGGGAACAAATCGTGGAGAGATTCTGGCTGGAACTGCCGCCTCGGGAAAGATCCGTAGTGCTGCGCGGGCCGGAAGTCTGGTGCGTGCCGATTGTAGCGTTGAAGCGGACGCTGGGGCAATTGGCGGAGGCAGGAGCGGACGCCCCGCGGCGGGAAGCGCGAAACATTCTGCTGAATTATTCGCGGCGCGTGGAAAGTGAGAATGTCTCGGCGCGTCGCGCCGTGGCGGCCGGCCTGAATGAGATGACGCCGATCATCGAATCGCTGTGGCCCAACCAGTTGCCGGAGGATTTGAGCCGCGGGACGATGAAGGCGCTGGAAAAGGAAACCATTCCGGAAACCGCGGCGCTGCTGGCGGCTTTCCTTGAGACGCTGGGACGTGTGGCCGTGATTCGCGGCGATTACGCTGGATTCGAAAACATTTTGGTGGGCCTCGAAAGAGTGCCCAAGGACAAGGAACACGATCACATGTCGGCGCTGGCCCACAGGCTAGTGGCGCAGGACCGCTGGCTGCTGCTGGTGGACGCGGCCCTGGCCAACCGGCCGCTTGACCCGGTTTTGCCGCGGCTTTTGCAGCGCGATCCGGAGAGACTGCTGGATCGGCTGACTTTGCTGCTGACAGAGCCGCGCGGCGGAGAAATGGTGGCGGCGATGGCGCGGCTGCTGCGAGCCATCGGCGTGCCCGTGCTGAATCTTCTGGAGACGCGGCTGTATGAAGCGCGGCGGCAGCGAGTAAGCGCAGCGATCAAACTCCTTGCGGCCGCGGACCCCGAGCGGCTGTTGCGCGGCCTAGCGAGGGCGCTGGCGAGCTGGGAATGGAATTTGCAGGACCTGGCGGTCAGCGAGCTTTCGCGGCCCGCGAATGCGGGTTCGGCGCAGAGCGCGGCCTTCGTGTTTTCCGCGGTGCTCGCGGATGCGCATCCACTGGTCGTGCCGATGATGATCGATCAAATCGGCCTGGCGCAAGAAACCACGGCCGTGCCGCAATTGATGGAGATTGCCGCAGGCGAGCATGAAGTGTTGCGCGACCTGTTCGTGCGCATCAAGGCCATTGAAGCGCTCGGCCGGATGCGCGCCGTGGAAGCTGCCGAGTTGCTGCGAATGCTGGCGGAGGGCCGCGAAGGGCTTGCGTTTGCGGAGCCGTCCGGGCTGCGCGCGGCGGCGGAAGATGCGCTGGCGATGATTGAAAACCGGCCGACCTCGGCACGAGCGCGGGCGGCCTTCGAATCCGCCGCGGCGCCGCATGGCGGCTATGTCGTGCCGCGAAGGTATGCGCGTGTTCCTCTGGAATCCCCGCTGCGAGCGCAAATTGATGGCCCGCAAGTGGGGCTTGCTCGCGTAAAAACCATCAGCCTGGGCGGCGCGTACCTGGAATCGCCGAAAAAGTTGGCCGTAGGAGATTCCATCAAGCTGGAAGTTCGTTCGGGCTTGCGCAAGATTCATTTCACCGCGGTGGTCCGCAATCTCGGCCCGGACGGCAGCGGCGTCGAGTTTGTGCACATGAAAGACGAAGACCGCGATAAACTCCGCAAACTAGTTCAGCGTCACTTGCAATTCTAAGTAAAACCGATTCGCCTCCCGCGTTTTCCCTCGTTCTGCTTACAAGTTGTCTTGCCTCGCACAATCCTCTCTCTGCAGCACTCCCGTGAAAAAAACCGCCCTGAGGTATCCACTCGGACCCTCGACTGATAACTTTTAGTTGAATTCAACGAATTATTGAAGTAAAAGCCGAGTATTCCTTTTAGTAGTCTTCGTTCGGCGGGGCATCCCGCAGCCGCTAGGGGTAGCGGAAGATCGGCAGGTTCCACCAGGAGGGCTCAGATGCAACAACGTCATGGTGTGCTTCGAAGAATCACGCTGTGCCTGTTGGTGCTGGGATGCGCCGCGATGACGAAGGCGCAAGTGAATACGGCGACGCTCTCGGGGACGGTGACCGACCCGCAAGGTCTCGCCGTCAATGGCGCGAAGTTGACGCTTACAAATGCCGGAACCGGAGCGGAACGCGATGCCGTCTCGGATGATGCCGGGCGATATACGGTGGTGGGGCTGCCGCCTGGAAAATACAAAATGAGTGTTGATGGCGGGGCGAATTTTGCTGTTTTCCAGAATGATTCGGTCGTCCTGACGGTGGGCGAAGATGCCACGCTGGACTTCCGGCTGGAACTGAAAGGCGTGCAGCAAACAGTGACCGTGACGACGGCGACGGCGGCCATCGAGACCGCGAAGACGGAATTCTCGCAGACCGTGGGACAGCAGAGCATCGAGAATCTCCCCATTAACGGCCGGAACTACATCAATTTCACGCTGACGGATTCTCAAGTTACGCGCGATAACGCTCCGGCCACCGGCGCCGCGCCGACCTCCGGCTTGAACATTGGCGGCCAGAACGGACGCTCGAATATCGTCAACGTGGACGGCGCCGACGCGACCGATAATGCCGTCAACGGGGTGCGCTCGACGGTCTCCCAGGAGGCGGTGCAGGAGTTTCAAATCATCACCAATAGTTACGCGGCGGAGTATGGCCGGGCGTCCGGGGGCGTGATCAACATCATCACGAAATCCGGCACGAATGATTTCCACGGTGATGTGTTTGGATATCTGCGCAACCGCAATTTCCAGGCGGTCAATCCGTTCAGCACCGTTTCCAATCCGGCCTACACCCGCGTGCAAGCGGGAACGGCTTTCGGCGGGCCTATCAAGAAGGACAAGACTTTTTACTTCTTCTCCTACGAAGTAACGCGGCGGCATGAAACGGGATTCTCCGCGATCGGGCAGAACAACTTCGGCCTCGAGCCATTTGATACGACGCAAGTGGGATTGCCTTTTGGCACACTTCAGCTGACGCCGGACCAGATCGCCTTTCTAACTAGTCCGGCAACCTTGCAAGCGGAACAAACGGTCCCAGGCTTTGCGACAGCCGTGGGGCAATATGCATTTCTGGCCGGGGCCTCTTCGGGCATGGCCGTGAATGGAGTTTGGCCCACTGGGCTGACAGGCGTGCCGGGGATCAGCGGTTTTCCCACGACCTGCCAAGCTCCTCCATGTTTCGTTCCCGCCTCGTATCAAACACTTGCGTCGCAAACCGGAAATTTTCCGATCTTTGAGGGCACCAGTCTCTATTCACTCAAATTCGATCACAAAATCAACTCTCGCAATCAACTGATGGTGGAAGCGAGGGTCAGCCCCAGTACGGTCACTGGAATCGAGGTCAATGGCGAGGACCAGCCATACGGTCAAAACGCCTATTCGCGCACCTCGGAACAAAGTTATCGCGACGTGACGGGCATCGCTGACTGGGTCACCATCATTGGCGATGGCAACAAACTGAACGATTTTCGTTTTCAGTATGCTCGCCGAGGGCTGCTTTATAATTATTCAGGTGCGCCGGGCGGTTCCGATCCCGCCATCAATATCACCGGCTACGCGTACTTCGGCCGCGAACCGTACTCCTATATCCGCCGCGTGGAACAGCGATACCAATTCACGGACAACTTCTCATGGACCATCGGCCCCCACGCCACCAAGTTTGGGGTGGATTTCAACTACATTCCCACCTCGGCGACGTTTACTGTGAATTACGGCGGCGTCTATGATTTCGGCTCCTTCAGCGCCGGCAACCTTGGATTTCCTTCCACGTTTCCGTCGTTGTCGCCAGTGCAAGCCTACGGCGCGGGACTTCCGGCGGATTTCATCCAGGGCATCGGTAGTCCGAGTGACTCGTTCACAAATAAGCCGCTCGGTGCATTCTGGCAGGATTCCTGGCGTATCCGGCCGAATCTCACGCTGAACTACGGCGTGCGGTACGACATCGAGTTTCCGCCACAGTTTGCTCCTCCCGATGCTCTCGCACTCGCGGGATACAATCTTCTGGGTTTACAGAAAGGCATTCAGACGGACACCAACAATGTCCAGCCGCGCGTTGGGATTGCCTGGGACCCGAAAGGCGACGGCAAAACCGTGGTCCGCGCTTCTTACGGACTCTTCTACGATCATCCCCTTCTCGGGTTATATTTCCTGGGCGACGCTTCGGATGGTTCGAAAAGCGTCCAGCTCGCATTCGGCGGCACGGCGACCTGCACCGTCGCCGGCGATCCCGGAAATTTGAATGCGATTCCGATTTTCCAGGGGCTGCTCGTCAATCCCCTCTCGCCGCAGTGCGCGCCTTCAACCTCCGCGGCATTGAATGCTTCTCTGGGTTATTTGCCCAATCAGCAGCAGTTCCAAGCCCTGAATTTCCCGAATTCCTTGTTCATCAATCAAAACTACATCAATGACGGATTTCCGCTCGGATTTCAGCCATTCGGTTATCCGCAAGGGAAAAATTTCGTGTACGCCTATTCCGAACAAGCGAATTTGAGCGTCGAACGGGACCTGGGCGGCGGCTTCACTTTGAATTTGGCTTTCAACTTCAACGCCGGCCATCATATCAATCGTCCCATCAACGCGAACGCCATTCGCGGCGACCTTATGGTCGACAATCTGAACGCGGCCGTCGCTGCCGGGGTGAATCAGTCGACGGACAGCCCGTTTCTGGTGACCGGCTGCGGAGTCGGCCCGGATGGCCCGTATGTTCCCGCAGCACTGGTGAATTTCTTTCGCCCGTCCGGATTGAACCCATCGGTCGCGGAAGCGGTACTGGCATCGGAAGGCTCTGCCGGTGCGGCGTGCATTGGATTGGCAAATTCGGTGTTACAAGCCGAAGGCCTTAATGCGAATTGTAATCCTGCGGTTAGCCTATCCAATTGCGTCCCCTTCAGCGACATGGACGCAAACTTTTCCAACGGAAACTCCGTCTACAACGGCTTCTCGGTGAACCTCAAGAAGCGCTTCACCAGACACTATGAATTCCTGGCGTCCTACACTTTGTCCCATGCCATCGACAACGCCACCGATCTCGAGGCCACGCTCACGCCGCAAGACAGCTATTACCCCAATCTGGATCGCTCGACTTCGACGTTCGATCAGCGGCACCGCTTTGTCTTCAGCGGCGTCTACCAGAGCGGTAAACTGGATGGCGACAGCTTCGCGAAAAAATTCTTCAGCAATTGGACCCTCGCTCCCTTGGTCGAAATCGCCTCGGGCCGGCCGTTCAATATCGTCACCGGCAACGACGACAATTTGCAGTTGTCCGCTCTGACGGGCCGGCCAAACACCATCGCCAATCCAGCATGCGGCCCAACCGTGGCTTCCAAGTACTCGCCAACGGGAATTTTCCAGGAGCCTTGCCTCGCCGATTTCAACGGAACATTGCTTTCGCTGGACGGCAATCTTGGCCGCAATGCGGGACTGACTCCGTGGGTAGCCTTCAGCGACATGCGCGTGGCCAAGCGCCTCTACTTTGGCGAGCGCTTCAGCCTCGACTTGATCACCGACATTTTCAATATTCCCAACCGCTTCAACGTGTCCGCCGTCAACGTGCTCTGGACTAACGCGGGCCAGCCCACGGCCTCCTACGATCCGCGGCAATTCCAGTTCGCCATGAAGGTGAACTGGTAGGAGAAGGGCGCGACCCGGCGAAGAATTAAGCAGTCCTAAGAGCAATGCAACTTGAGGGCTTCGCGAAGGCGAGGCCCTTTTGTTTTGGCGGGAGCTTTCCGCCGTGGACAACTCCGGGTAGAGTAAGGAGACCGTTTCCCGGAGAATTATTGGAGAAAGCATGAATGCGGTGTTGATCGGAGTCGTGATTGTGGTGGCCGGGCTGGTGCTGTGGCTGGTGCTGCAAACCTCGCAGGAGCAGAAGAAGAGCGCCCTCCTAGAAGGCCAATTGAACGAACTGCGAAGGGATTTGCAAACGATTGCAACATCGCACGCGCAGAGCACCGGGCAGATGGCCACGATTGGCCAAAGCGTTTCTCAGCGGCTCGAGAGCGTGACCAAGGCCCTGCAGGATGGCGTCTCGAACTCCGCGCAAATCGCCACGCAAGGGCAAACCGCGATTGCCAATGAACTCAAGAACACCCGCGAACAAATCGGCCATATTCAGAAGCAGTTGGGCGAATTCCAGGAGTTGGGGCGGGGGATCTCTTCCGCGACGAAATCGCTGGAAGGAATACTCGGCGGTGCCAAAACGCGCGGATTGCTCGGCGAGGTGACCCTGGAACGCTTGCTCGAGGATTCCCTGCCCTCTTCGCAATATGCGACGCAGTACCGGTTTTCGAGCGGCGAAGCGGCGGATGCGGTTATTTTTCTGCGCGACAAAAAGCTGGTTGCCGTCGATTCGAAGTTTCCGTTGGACGCTTTTCGAAGAATCGCGGCGGAGGGCGAGGAAGCGAAGCGGGCGTTCGCCACGGCTGTCAAGGGCCACGCCGATTCCATCGCCAAAAAATATATCGTACCCAACGAGGGCACGCTGGACCTGGCGCTGATGTTCGTGCCGTCGGAAAGCGTCTATTACGAAATGCTGATGACGGAGGACAGCAAAGGAGAGCCGCTGGATTCCTACTGCCGCGGAAAAAATATCATCGCCGTCTCCCCGAATACTCTCTACGCGCATCTCTGCGTGATCCATCTGGGGCTTCGCGGGATGCAGATCGAAGAAAACGCCAAACGCATTTCCGCGGGGCTCTCCGGAATCAATAAGCAGATGGAGACCTTCACCGATGTATTTGAAAAGCTGGGGACTCACCTGAAGAACGCGCAGCAAAGTTATGGAGAAGCCGACAAGCGGCTCGAAAAAACGCAGAGCACTCTGGATTCCTTGATTGGAGCGGGCGAGGCGGAAACTTCCCTCGAAAACGGGCAGGGCACGCTCGCGCTTCCGGCGCAGACTAGCGCCAAGACCACCGCGTAGTCTCTCTTACGCTAAATTAAAAAACGGCGCAGCACGAGCGTTCTCCGTGCGCTGCGATTCACTGCGGCCGCGTATTCGAAACCAGCAGACGGACAGCAATCTGAAAACTGCCGCGTGTGCGCCCCACGACTTCGAAACGCGCCAGATTTTCCCAGCCTCCCGATGTGGAAGCGCGAACGACATCGCCGCCCGCGAGAGCGGCTATCTCGGGCGCCAAATTTTTCGCTTCCAGTTCGACCTTCTCTCTTGTGCCGCTTACCCGCACCGACAGAATGCGGTGCACTCCCGGCGTGAGCGGCGAAGAATCCGCTTCGAGGCTTAACGCCACAAAAACGATTTCGAGAGGCGGGCCAAATAACTTGCGGCAAGATAGATCGACGGACGCGCGGCCCGGCTGCAAATCCATCGGGGGCAGAATCACGAGTGATGTGGGTGAAGAGGCCAGCACGAAGGCCGGCTCGCCCGAGATGGTGATGTGATTCGCGTCCGCTGTGCCGCAAAAGCCCCGGCCGTCGATTTCGAAGCGGTCCGTGATCGAGGCAATTTCTGGGGTGGACTCGACCTGCATCGCAGCGGCGGCCGTTTCGCCATGCGGCAGGATAGTCGTGGAGACGCGGCCTTCCCGTCCGGCGATGGACCCTTGAATGACTCCGGCATTCAGCGGCGCGACAAAAAGGGCGCGGCCGGTTGCATCCGTGGTGAGGCGATCGCCGTTTGAAAATTCAACTTTGGCGCCCGGAGTCAGCCGCCCGTTCGCGTCAAGCACGGCAAGCGTCGCACGGTCTCCGGAGACGATGGTTCGCGGCAACAAGAGGATGCGCCCGGCGGACGAGCGCGGCGCCTTTTGGGCAAACAATGGGAAAAGCGCCAAGAAACTGCCCCCCGCGAGAAAAAACATTGGCAAGACAAGAAAAGACGATCGGCGGCGAAAAGGCATGAAGTGATTGTAGTCGAGAGGCGCAGTGCGGAGGAAGCGAGCGAGTTTCCAGTGAAAAGTTAGCATGCAGGAGAATAAATACGCCGTCAAATGACCCTCGTCAATTTCGCATTAGGACCCGGGAGCGCCCCTCACGCCGGATTTGCAACGAGGCGATAGACCTGGGCATCGAGGAAAAGCTGGAATAACTCAGCGTCGATTTCTTCGTCGCGGACGCACAGCTTCAGGATCTCCAGTGCGCGGTCGGTCGGTACCGCTCGCTTGTACGGGCGGTCGGACGCCGAGAGCGCGTCGAAAATATCGCAAATGGTCATCATTTTGGCTTGCACCGGAATCTCGTCGCCCGTCAATCCATTCGGATAGCCCCGGCCGTTGAGTTTTTCGTGGTGAGCGCGCGCAATTTCCGGGATGCCGCGATATTCCGGCGTCCAGGGAATTTGCGTCAGGAAATTGAAGCTGTGCGTGACGTGCGATTCGATTTGCCGCCGCTCGTTCGTATCGAGGCTCCCACGCGGGATAGAGAGATAACGCACCTCTTCCGAAGTGAGATACGGGCGCTCCGCTCCGCGCGGATCTCGGTAAGTTTTCTGCGAAATTTCCGCCAGCAAGTCGAACTCGCTCAGGGGAAGAATAGTCGGTTCATTGGCCCGTGTGATGAATTCTACGTAGCGGTCGAGTTCGGCGAGCATGCGGCTGGCTTCTCCTTCGAGCAGCTTCATGCGCACGCGGGCTTCCGCTTCTTTGCGAAAATGCCCGAGCAGGAGCTCCACCTTTTGTTCCGCAATGCGCGCCTCGATATCGCGCCGAATGTAATCAAAACGGTCCAGCAAGCGGGAAAACTGCAACGGGTAAAGTTTCTTGGCTTTAACGAGAACCTCTTCGCGCACGCCCACCTTTCCAAAATCATGCAGCAGCGCGGCGTAGCGCAGCTCCTTCATCTGTTCGCGCGAAAAATGCAAGTCCGCGTAGCGTCCTTGCGGCTCGCGGTCGACTGCCTCGGCAAGCGCCAGCGTCATCTGGCAAACCCGCTGGGAATGGCCGGAGGTAGTGGGATCGCGCTGCTCGATCGCTTTCACAGAAGCATTCACAAAGCCGTCGAACAAGTTTTCGATGTCGCGATAGAGCTGCGAATTTTCATACGCCACGGCCGCTTGGGAGGCGAGCGATAGCCCGAGCCGCACCGCACGCTCCGGAAAAGCATGCACCAGGCGGTGGACTGCGTTCGCATCCGTCAGATGCGCCTTCGGATGCCGCTTGCAATTAATCAGTTGGAGCACGCCGAGCACTTCGCCCTTCCCGTTTTTCATGGGCAGCGTGATCAGCGAGCGCGTGCGGTAGCCTGCTTGTTCATCGAACGAAGAATTGAAATGGAACGTCCGCGACTTGGGAATACGGTAAGCATCCGCCAGTTCGATGACTTCGCCGTGAAGCGCGCAGTAGCCCGCCATCGAAGATTCCGTAATCGGAAGCGTGTGCTCGGTGTAAGGAAATGGCACGCTGTCGTTCTGGCTCAGCCGGAAGCGCAGTAGCCGCGGCGCTTCCGCTCCGTTCGCCGCGCTTTGGTCGGATCTGTTTGGATGCTCGCCGGCATTTTCGACCAAATAAAGCGACCCTGCGTCCGCCCCGGTGATCTCTCGAGCCTTCAGCAAAATCAAACTCAGCAAGCCTTCCACATCGTGCGTTCCCGAGAGCGCGATGCCGACCTGATTCAGTTCCTCGAGTTCCCGCGCGGCTTGCGCCGCGGACAAACCACTCTGCCGCGATGCAACCACTCGATTACGCAAAGTTTTCTTCGCTTTAGCCATGGAGAGGGATGTTCGCCCGGCGTTCCTCGCAGAGCCGCCGCGGGCCAGATTATAGCGGAAGCGGACCGGGCGGGCGAGGCACGCACGAAGCTAGGTCCGTCCCAGAAACAGGGGCACAGTTTGGCCCTTTTGGTTGTACCCTCGGGGAAGGCGGGCGGCGGGTGAGGCGTAAAAACAAGTAATTAGTAGGCGTCACAGCCTTTCGCAGCGGGAGAGGGTCTGCTAGCGTGAGAACAGGGTTGCCGGGTACGGGTGTGGATAGGGATTCAGACTTCGCGCGGCACTGGGAGATTTTGTGCGCATCGTAAGCGGGGGCGTAACCGATTTGGGCCGGGTGCGCACCAACAACGAAGATTGCTTCCGTATCGTCGCACCGCTGAATCTCTTTGTGCTTTCCGACGGGATGGGCGGCGAGGCGCACGGGGAAGTGGCCAGCGCGATGGCCGTCGAGACTATCGTCAAATATTGCACGGAGTCGCAAGCGGATGCCACGGCCGCGCAGATTGGCACATCCGAGCCGAGTTGGAGCGAAAAAACCAAACGGCTGACGAACGCGGTGCATTTGGCCAATCGCAGTATTTATGAATCCGCGGAAGCGCATCCCGAACAGCACGGCATGGGAGCGACCCTGACCGCCGCGTGGATCGATGGCGCGAAATTGAGCATCGCCCACGTGGGCGATTCGCGAGCGTACCTGCTGCGGAGCGGCAATTTGCAGCAGCTCACCAGCGATCATTCGCTGGTGGCCGAGCAAGTGCGCCGGGGAATCCTGACGGCGGCGGAAGCGGAAGAAAGCGAAATGCAGAGCGTCTTGCTCCGCGCGCTGGGAGCTTTGCCGGACGTCGAAGTGGACACCGACGAGCACACTTTGTTTGTCCGCGACACTCTGATGCTCTGTTGCGACGGCTTGACGCGCATGGTCACCGAACCCGAGATTGCCGGCACTTTGCAGGCGGAGATCGATCCGACGAGAGCCGCGGAAAAGTTGATCGAACTGGCCAACGAGCGAGGCGGTGTGGACAACATCACCGTCATCGTCGTGCGCGTCGGCTCGGAATCCAAAGGTTGGTTTTCTTGGCTGCGCCGTGGGGCGCGGAAAAAAGCCGCCGGAAACGGCGCCGCAGGAGGACAGTGAGATGGCGAAGCTCAGCCTGATGTTTGAGGAGAAAACGGTCAAGGAAGTGCCGGTAGGCAGCCGGCCGGTAAGCATCGGACGCTCTCCGGACAACGATTTGCCCGTCGATAATTTGGCGGTCTCGAACTATCACGCCCGCGTGTATTTCGAGGGCCAGCGCCTCGTCGTCGAGGACCTCGACAGCCTGAACGGAACCTTTGTGAATGATCTGCGCGTCGAGCGCGCGACGTTGCACGACGGCGATTCCATTTGGATCGGCAAGCATCACATCAAGGTCGATGCCTCCGGTGACGCTCCCGTGCCCTGGGATACCGGGCGCAAAGCCAGCGCTCCGCGCATCAATGAAACCATGGTTCTGGACACCAAGGAGCGCCGCGAAATGCTGCAGCAAGCCGCGGCCACGGGCGAGCGCGTGCAGTTCGCTTCCGGCCGGCTCAAAGTTCCCACGCTCGTCATTCTTGGGGGCAGAACCGATCAGAAAGAGTACATGCTCACGAACAAGCTGACGGTCATCGGCAAATCCGCGATGGCCACGGTGAAAGTAAAAGGCTGGTTCAAGCCTCCCATTGCCGCGCAAATCAACCAGCGCGACGACGGCTACTACATCGGCCCCGGCGACAAAATGCCCCTGGTCAACGGCAAACCTATCACCGGGCCCGTGCGCCTGAACGACGGCGATCTCATCGAGATCAGCGGCGTTCGCATGAACTTCGTGTACCGCGAATAACGCGCGAGCCGAGATGGCAGCTTCGTCAGGCGAAAAGTGGCGGAGGCGGCTCGGCCTCGGCCTCTACGAACTTCTTCAGTCGTGGTGGCGCCACCGCGCCTCGTTTCTCCTTAGCCTTTCGATCACTCTCTTTTCGCTCCTTCTGTACTTCCTCACCTTTGTCGGCGAGCGGCCCACACCCATTTTCGAATTCATTCAGCGGCTCGAACTCGCCACGCTGGACGTGCGCTTCCAATATCGTCCGCCGGGCTTTGCGCATCCCGACTCCCACATTGTCGTCATCGACATCGACCAGCGCGCGCAGGAAGTCCTCGGACGCTGGCCCTTCTCACGGACAAACTTCGCACAGATGCTGGATATCCTTCACGCCGGCGGCGCAAAGGTTGCGGCCTTCGATATTACGTTCAGCAAACCGGATCAATCCGCCGCTCCCGTGCGCGCGCTTTTGTCCGAGTTGGAGGCCCGGAAGAAGGGTGGAGAAGATGTCGATCCCAAAGTCTTAGCCGAAGTCCAGCGGCTAGCCGCGTCCTTCGATGCCGACAAGCAATTTGCTGCTGCGATCCATCGTTTCGGCCCGGTCATTCTCGGCAACTACTTCCTATTCACCGTGGCCGACCTTCGGGGTGTTGAAGCCTCCACTCTGGACGCTTACGCCAATCAAATTTCTTTTTTTTCCTACCCGCCCGCCGTGGCGCTGAACCCGAAAACCCAGCAGCAAGAAAAACTTCACATGTTGGATGCTTTCGCTACGGCTGATCTGGTCCCGCAAGGCGCCGAGGCGAACCTCGACCAGTTGACTTCCGCTCTTTACGGCGATTATTCGTGGACCGGTTTTTTTAACATGCCTCCGGATAGTGATGGCATCATTCGCAGAACGACTCTCGTATTGCCCTATGGCCGGTCGAAGAATCCAAACGAGTGGGACATCTACCCCTCATTGGACGTGATGGCAGCTCGCGCGTTTCTGGGCCCGCCGGCGCAAGACACAAGTTTGGTTTATGGGCCGCAGGGCATCGTTGAGATTCGGTTTGGGAAAGCGCTGCTTCTTCATCCCGATGGCCGCGGCCAGATGATGATCAATTATCAAGGGCCGGCCAACACCTTCGCTCACTATTCCATCGTGGATGTATTGCAAAAGAACTTTTTGCCCGGCGCTTTTCAAGGAAAAATCGTTCTGATCGGCGCCACGGCCACCGGCATCGGGGATCTTCGCGGCACTCCCTACGGCGGAACGGACTATCCAGGCGTCGAGATTCACGCCAACGTGATCGATAACATCCTCAACCAGCGATTCTTGAAGTACGGTTTTCACCAAGCTCTCGTTGATGTGCTTCTTATCCTTTTTTTCGGTGTTCCGGTGGGCATCTGGATGGCCCTCGTTCAGCCGCGCTGGATGTGGTTCGGCGTCGGATTGTTGATTCCGCTTGCGGCTGTGGACTATGGCGCTTTTCTGCACGGCTGGTGGCTGAATTTCACGGTCCCCGCGATGACCCTCACCGGCAACGTGCTACTTGTCTCGCTTTACCGTGCCCTCTTCGAGGAAAAAGAAAAACGCAAAGTGCGCAGCGCCTTCGGCCAATACCTCAGCCCGGAAGTCATTCGCCGCCTGCTCGTCAATCCGCGCCTCGTCGAGCCGAAGAAGACTGACATCACCGTGATGTTCAGCGACATCCGCGGATTCACCACCATTTCCGAAAAACTCGACGCGCAAGAGCTCGCTCTTTTTCTGAATCAGTATCTTTCGGATATGACGCGCATCGTCTTCAACCATCACGGCACGCTCGACAAGTACATCGGAGACGCGGTGATGGCCTTCTGGGGCGCGCCTTTCGAGGAAGAAGGCCACGCCGCAAGGGCTTGCAACGCTGCGCTCGAAATGATGAAGCGCGTGCGCGAATTGCAAAAGCAGTGGGAAGCGCAGGGCAAGCCAAGCCTGGAGATCGGCATTGGGCTGAATACGGGCGTGGCTAGCGTAGGCAACATGGGTTCCGCGCTGCGTTACGGCTACACCGCACTCGGCGACGCCGTAAATCTTTCTTCGCGCCTCGAAGGTCTCAACAAAGACTACGGCACGCACATCATCGCCAACGAAACGACCTACCAAGCCGCCAAAGAAGAAGGCTTCGTTTTTCGCGAACTGGATTTGATGCGCGTCAAAGGAAAGTTGCAGCCCGTCACCATCTACCAGCTTATGGGCCGCCAATCCGATTTCGCGAACAACGGCTCGGCGGAAACTCTCCGTCTCCAATTGGAAATGTTTGCTCGCGCTCGCGAACTCTATCGCGCGCGCCAGTGGCAAGCCGCGCAAAGCGCGTTTCGGGAGCTTCTCGAGAAATGGCCGAACGATGGCCCCGCTCGCGTTTACCTGGAGCGTTGCCGCGAATATGCCGGCGACGCGCCGCCCCCAGAATGGGACGGCGTCTTCGTCATGACGCACAAATAGCGGGCCAGCTGCGCGTCCCCCGCGTGACCGGTTTTCCAATCCACTCAATCGGTCGCGATTCCCCGGTGAATGCACGTTTCGCGCCTCTACAAGTTCGCCCTTTCCCGCGATGATGCCAAGAGCGGAGCGTTCCATCTAGAGACAGGATCAATTGATCGCATCAATTCATTGCATCAAATCATTGCATGGACTCGGAAAGTCTCCAGCGCCCCGGGGGAAGAGTTTAACTGTGACGCGCATTAAAATCGCGACATCAAACAAAAGGAAGTAGAAAACCCGCGCGACTCAATCTGGCAATGATTTGAGATAAAAGGGTTTAGCTGCGGGCTGGCTCCGGCTTGCGATGGCCGGGAGCGGCCCAAGGTTCTGCCAAAAATGACTGCTTTCGAGATACACTGCGGGCATACGATTGCCTCCGGCAATCCATCGTGTTGCAACGGGGGCGTACCCAAACAATCGCCTCTGCGAATCTAATATCCAAGAAGTTTGACGGGAGAGCCGCTTCAAATTGCGTGGTTGGGAAATAGCCTTTTAGAGGAACTTTCGAAACTCTATGTGGATTGTCCGATTAGCACTTGCGAGGCCTTATACCTTTGTGGTCCTCGCCCTCGTCATCCTGCTGTTAACGCCCGTGGTGCTCCTGCGCACGCCAACGGACATTTTCCCGAACATCAATATCCCGGTGATCAGCCTGGTGTGGAACTACCAGGGACTCGAGCCCCAGGAGATGGAAGAGCGCATCACCAGCAATTCGGAGCGCGCCGTGACCACGCTGGTGAACAACGTCGAGCACATTGAATCGCAGTCTCTCAACGGAATCTCGGTCGTCAAAATCTACTTCCAGCCGAGCGCCAATGTGCAAACCGCGCTGGCCCAGACCACTGCGATTGTCCAAACGATATTGAAGAGCCTGCCGCCGGGCACGACGCCTCCTCTTGTCGCAATCTTTTCTGCATCGACCGTTCCCGTCATCCAAATTGGATTGACGAGCGACAGCTTGAGCGAACAACAACTCTTTGATTTCGGAAACAATTTCATTCGCACGCAACTTGCCACCGTGCAAGGCGCCGCGCTTCCCTATCCTTACGGGGGAAAACAACGCGTCATTTCTGTGGACCTCGATTCCGCCTCGCTGCAATCCAAGGGGCTTTCCCCGGTCGACATCGTAAATGCAATCAACGCACAGAACCTAATCCTGCCCACGGGAACCGTCAAACTCGGCTCGCTCGAATATCTCGTGGAATTGAACGGAAGTCCTCTGACGATCGACGGCTTGAACGATCTGCCCATCAAGACCGTCGATGGTGCGACGATTTACATGAAAGACGTGGCCCATATTCGCGATGGATTCAGCCCGCAGACGAATATCGTCCGCATGAATGGACAACGCGGCGTGCTGATGAGCGTGTACAAGACCGGCGGCGCTTCGACCCTCGATATCGTTGATCGTGTGAAGCAGGTTTTGCGGGACTACAGCTCCTCCTTGCCGGAAAGCCTTCACCTCAACACCTTTTTCGACCAGTCGGTCTTCGTGCGCGCCTCCATTCAAGGCGTCTTGCGCGAAGCCCTGATCGCGGCGTGTTTGACCGCTGTCATGATTTTGCTCTTCCTCGGGAACTGGAAGAGCACTCTGATCATCGCGATTTCCATTCCCTTATCCATTCTCGTCAGCATTCTCATGCTCAGCGCCTTGGGAGAAACGATCAACATCATGACCCTGGGCGGTCTCGCGCTGGCCGTCGGCATCCTGGTGGATGACGCCACCGTGGAAATCGAAAACATCAATCGCAACCTGGCCCTGGGCAAGGAAACGGTGCAAGCCATTCTCGATGGCGCCGCGCAAATCGCCGTTCCCGCTTTCGTTTCGACGCTCTGCATTTGCATCGTTTTCATTCCCATGTTTTTTCTTTCCGGCGTGGCGAAATTCTTGTTCGTGCCGCTCGCCGAGGCGGTTATCTTCGCCATGCTCGCTTCTTACGGATGGTCGCGAACCATCGTTCCCACCATGGCCATGTATCTGCTGAGCAGCGAAGACGAGTACAATCCCGAAGAGCACGCCGGCCAAAAACAAGGGTTCTTCCGCCGCTACCAGCAGGGCTTCGAGCGCAACTTTGAGAAATTCCGCGAGCGCTACAGTCGTGGGCTGGCCGCCGCTCTCGACCGGCCCATACTGTTTGGCAGTTGCTTTCTCGCCTTCTGCCTGCTTTCCGTGGGCCTCGTCGGCGTTCTCGGCCGGGATTTCTTCCCCAGCGTGGATGCCGGACAGATTCGTTTGCACTTCCGCGCACGCACCGGCCTGCGCATCGAGGAAACCGCCCGCCTCGCCGATGAAGTGGATTCCGCGATTCGCGAAACCATTCCTCCGAACGAACTGCAAACCGTTCTCGATAATCTTGGCGTCCCTTATAGCGGCATCAATCTCAGCTACAGCAACTCCGGAACATTCGGCACTTCCGACGCCGAAATCATGGTGCAGTTGAAGGAAGAACGCGGCAAGCCGACCAGCGCCTATATCAACGACCTTCGCAGAAAACTCCCGCAGGAATTTCCCGGAGTTCAGTTCTTCTTCCAGCCCGCGGACATTGTGACGCAAATTCTGAATTTTGGAACGCCGGCGCCGATCGACATCGCTGTAACGGGAGCGGACCAGCCCGGAAACTACGTGGTGGCGGAAAAACTCGCCAATGAGATTCGGCATATCCCCGGCGCCGTAGACGTTCACGTCCAGCAAGCCCTTGATGAGCCAACCCTGCACCTGGACGTCGACCGCACCCGGGCTCAGTCTGTCGGTCTGCAGGCTGCAAATGTCGCGCAGAACCTTCTGGTTTCTCTGAGCTCCAGCTTTCAAACTTCGCCCGCCTTCTGGCTGGATCCCAAGAACGGCGTCGAATACAACGTGGCCGTGCAGTCCCCTCAATATCGCGTGGACACTTATCAGGAGCTCGAAAACACTCCGGTCACCGGCTCCGCCCCCGGCACGACGCCGCAAATCATCGGCAATCTCGTGAAGATTACCAATACCGCCAGGCAGGCGGAAATCTCCCATTACAATGTACAGCGCATGATTAACGTCTACGCGGCCGTGGACGGACGCGACCTGGGCAGCGTCTCCGACCAGGTGCTGAAACAAGTCGCGGCGATCAAGGGCGAGCTGCCGCGAGGCAGCCACATCGAAGTTCGCGGACAGGTGCAGACCATGCGCACCTCGTTCCGCGGCCTGGGGCTTGGATTGGTTGGCGCGATTATCCTGGCGTATCTCTTGATCGTGGTGAACTTCCAGTCCTGGCTCGATCCTTTCATCATCATCACCGCGCTGCCGGGCGCCCTCGCGGGCATCGTCTGGATCTTGCTGCTGACCCACACCACT
The DNA here is from genome assembly GCA_963715795.1 of uncultured Acidobacteriota bacterium. Lineage (GTDB taxonomy): Bacteria > Acidobacteriota > Terriglobia > Acidiferrales > UBA7541 > Acidiferrum. The sequence continues at coordinate 2,533,691 of OY970275.1, forward strand.
CTCAACGTTCCTTCGCTGACCGGCGCAATCATGTGCATGGGCGTGGCCACGGCGAACAGCATCTTGATGGTCTCCTTCGCGCGCGAGCAAATGACCGAAGGCAAATCCGCGCGCGAAGCCGCTCTGCAAGCGGGCTTCGTGCGCATGCGTCCCGTGCTGATGACCGCGCTGGCCATGATTATCGGCATGGTTCCCATGGCCATCGGCCTCGGCGAAGGCGGCGAACAGAACGCTCCTCTGGGCCGCGCGGTGATTGGCGGTCTGATCTTCGCCACCTTTGCGACGCTCTTTTTTGTGCCCACGGTTTTCTCCATGATTCATGGACGGCGCGAGCGAAGAAGGCATCGGGGCGAATCGCATTCACCCGCGCTCGCCTGAGCCGGAAATCATTTGCGGAATTGGCGGAGTACTGGAAAATGAAGGAAGGCGGATCACAGATGGAACCCGAGCAGGGCGGGCAGCCGGCCCAAGGCAGCCAGTTGTTCTCGTATCTCATCGGAAGCGCCATCCTCCTTGTGCTCTTGGGCGCCTTCACGCTCTTCCAGCGCCGCGCGCAATACCATGCCCTTGCCGAAGAGACCGAGGCGCTTGCCGTTCCCACCGTGGCGGTCATTCATCCGACGACCGAAGTCCCGCAGGAAGACCTCGTTCTTCCCGGCACGCTCCAGGCTTACGTCGATTCGCCGATCTACGCGCGCACCAACGGCTACCTGAAAAAGTGGTACCACGATATCGGAAGCCACGTTGCCAAAGGCGAATTGCTTGCGGACATCGACACGCCCGAAGTCGATCAGCAACTCTCCCAGGCGCGCGCCGATCTCAACACCGCTGAAGCGAACGCCAATCTTTCCAGAATCACTTCCGCGCGCTATCAGGATCTGATCAAGACCGACGGAGTCTCCAAGCAGGAAGTGGATAACGCCGTCGGCGATTACGAAGCAAAAGCGGCCACCGTCAAATCCGCGGAAGCGAATGTCCGGCGGCTCGAGGAGCTCGAGTCCTTCAAGCACGTTTACGCGCCGTTCGCCGGCGTCATCACGCGCCGCAATATCGACATCGGAACGCTGATCAACGCCGGCAACGGCGGCGCGCAACAGGAACTTTTCACCCTGGCGCAAACGGATCCCATCCGCGTGTACGTCAATGTTCCCGAAATGTATTCGCCCTCTGTCCGCACCGGGCTCGGAGCTTACCTCGAGCTCACACAGTATCCGGGCCAGAGTTTTCAAGGAAAAGTCGTGCGCACCGCGGAAGCCATCGATCCCAACTCCAGAACGCTCTTAACGGAAGTCGATGTGCCCAACAAGCACGACCAGCTTTTCCCCGGCGGCTTCGCTCAGGTGCACTTGCAGGTGAAAGTGGCGGCTTCCCGCGTGCAAGTTCCCGTGAACGCGCTCCTCTTCCGCTCCGAGGGTTTGCGCGCCGCCGTCGTGGATGCGAATCACAAGATCCGCCTGCAATCCTTGATGATCGGGCGAGACTTTGGGACAACTCTCGAAGTCTTGCAAGGCCTCCGCCCCGATGACTGGATCGTCGTCAATCCGCCAGACTCCATCAACGAAGGCGAGACCGTCCACGTCAGAGAAGTCGCGCAGAGCCCTGGCATGGCGCAGCCAGACGCCGTCGGCTCTCCTCCCCCGCCGCCTCAACCGAAAGCTCCCGCGCCGGCCAGCGCACCTGGAGCCAAGAGGTAATGTTGCAGCGTCAGCCTTTTTTGTCTTTGCTTTTTGCTGCGGTCTTGGCTTCGCTTTTCGCAGGATGCACGGTTGGACCTAAGTACGTGCGGGCCTCCGCGCCAACACCGGCCAAGTGGGAAGTCGCTGCGCCGTGGCGGCAAAGCGCGCCCAAGGACGCTGTTCCCAAAGGCGAATGGTGGGATGTCTTTCACGACGACGAGCTTGGCGGCCTCGAAAAAGACGCCCTCGCCGCGAATCAAACCTTGCAAGCGGCGGTCGCTAATTACCATCAAGCGCGCGCCGCAGCCGCCATCCAAGTCGCCACGGATTTTCCCACCTTCGGCGTGGGTCCAAGCGCCGAGCGTCAGCGCATTTCCGGCAACCGTCCGCTGAATGGCGCTATCCCTCCGCTCGTGCCCGTGACGGAAAATACGCTTACGCTGCCCTTTACAGTCGGCTACGAAGTCGATTTGTTCGGCCAGCGCCGCAGAACCATCGAAGCCGCCGAAGCTTCCTACCAGGCCGGCGCCGCACAGCTCGAAAATGTCCGCCTCGTCATTACCGCGGATCTTGCCGGCGATTACTTCATGCTTCGCCAGCTCGATAGCGAGCTGGGAATTCTGAATCGCACCGTGGACACCTTGCGCCGCGGTTTGGAACTTGTGGACTCGCGCCACAAAGGCGGCGTTGCTTCAGGACTCGATGTCGCTCAGGAAGAAACGCTGCTCCAAACCACGCGCACGCAGGCCACGTTGCTCTTGCAACAGCGAAAGCAATATGAAGATGCCATCGCCGTTCTCGTCGGCAAGCCCGCGCCGGACTTCCACATTCCCACCAAGGAATTGAACGCCGAACCGCCTCCGCTCGACGCCGGTCTTCCCTCGGATTTGCTCGAGCGGCGCCCGGACATCGCCGAAGCCGAGCGTCAGATGGCCGTCGCCAACGCCGAAATCGGTGTTGCAAAAGCCGCGTACTATCCTTCCTTGAATTTATTTGGAAACGGCGGTTGGCAGGCTGCCGACATCCTGCAGTTGGCCAACGTCGCCAGCACCTTTTGGGCCGTGGGCGCGAACGTCGCCGAGAGCATTTTCACCGGTGGCGCCCGCCGCGCTCAGCTTGAATTCGCAAAATCAGGCTATGACGCGAGCGTCGCGAACTACCGCCAGTCGGTTCTCGCCGCCTTCCAGGAAGTGCAGGACGATGTCACCGGCCTCGGCGTCCTCGAACAGGCACGGGACACGCAGCAACTCGCCGTGGACGCGGCTCGCCGCACTTTAGATCTCTCCCTGGATCGCTACAGAGGCGGGCTCGTCAGTTACCTGGACGTCGTCACCGCCCAACAAAACCTGCTCATCAACGAGCAGGAAGCCGCGGTCATCCAAGGCCAGCGCCTCGTGACCAGCGTTCTCCTCGTCAAAGCCCTCGGGGGCGGCTGGGACGCCTCCAGTCTCGCTGCGATTCAGGTCAAGCCCAAACTCAAAGACATCGTCGCGCCCTGACGTTCACTGTCAGCCGTACCGGTAAGATTCCACTACTCCTCGAACCGGGCCAACTCTGACAATCCCTCCGCCTATCCCGCAACTTGAACACCTATTTTGTAATTCAAATGGGTACCCGGTCGAGCGGTACGATGAACTGGATTCCGTCCACTTGTCTCGTCTGAAGCCTGGCGTCGTTCGTAACAAACAAATCAACGCGCGCGATCGCGGCGCACGCAAGCTGTATAGCGTCTGGAGGACGCAGCGAGCGATCTGTGCGAAGCCGGGCGTAAACCACTGCGGCTTTCTCCTCGAATGGAATGAGTACTGCCGTCGTCGGGATCAACTTCTGGTAATACGCGACGGCCGCCGAGTCTCCTTTCTCCATCGGCTTGACCAGTATCTCTCCCAGAGTGATGGCCGATGTCAGCAATTGATCCCGGCGAGCCAGCATCCGCTTGCGCAGGGTTAAGACTTGCTTGGTAAATACGCTCGAGCCCTCGAAAAGATAGATAAAAAGATTCGTGTCCCAAAAAATGCGGCTCATTCCCACCCCTCACGCAGCCGCCGCACATATTCGTCCGCAGGCTCATCGGACCATAGTTTCTTTCCCGACCCTCCCGACTTTAGCAAAGGATCGCTTTCAGCCTGATGGCGTGTTGACTGGGCAGACCAATCCAGGTACCACTCCAGCAGTTCTCCGTAAACAGCGGGCATGTCCGCCGGATCGGGCGCGACTTTTCCGCCTTCCCTTTCGGAATGGTAAGGGTCGTTCTCCCGATAGAGCCGGCGCCGCCCTTCAGAGGTCTCATAGAGCATCCGGTAGCGGCCGGGGTTTGGCGGACGGTTGCCGACGCAGTGTTGAACCACATGGACATAAACCCCGGGCCGAAGGGGTTCGTGCAGCCCCTCCCGCCGTGCGCGTTCCACAATTTCTTCGATGGAAAAGTCGGACGCAGCCGGATGTTCGCGATGAAGAAGTGCAGCCGCAATCCAAACTTCATCAGCAACCTTGACTTGGCGCAAAACGGACAGCTTCATCGATCCCTCATGGATGTATATTCCTCTCTACAATGTATTTATACTTTTACTTTCATTTTGTCAAGTTCGTCGGCGCCTCAACCGCGCTGTGAAGAATCCTTCCTCTCCTGCATTTTCCCATGCCCGCCCTGCGCACCTTCAGATAGAAGCCCGCGAGCCTCTTCCGGGTTAAACGAGCCTCCAGACTGGCGCTTCTAGGCAATCGAAAGTCTCTCTTGACGGCGGATTGCATTTCCCGTATAGGTAGAACTTCTAGGCTTAACGGTAGGTCTTCTAGGTGTCCCGATGCCGCAAGAAAAACCCGAGTTCCTCAAGGGAACTCTCGACATGCTCATCCTCAAAATCGTCGCTCTCGGTCCCATCCACGGCTACGCTATCTCGCAGCGCATCCAGCAAATCTCTAAAGACTTCTTTCAGGTCCCGCAAGGCTCGCTCTACCCCGCGCTTCACCGCTTGGAAGACCGCGGCTGGCTCGCCGCCGACTGGCGCGAATCCGAAACCGGCCGCGACGCAAAATTCTATACCCTCACCCGCAAAGGCCGCCGCCAGCTCGAAACCGAACTCGTTCATTGGGAGCGGCTCTCGGACGCTGTGGCTCTCATCCTCCGCACCGCCGAATAGGAGTAGCCGATATGCACTGGCTAAGCCGTCTTCTCCGCAAAGAGCGCGCCGAAACGCATCTCGACGCCGAACTCCGCTTCCACCTCGAAAAACAAATCGCCGACTACATCGCCGCTGGCCTGCCGCCAGAAGAAGCCCGCCGCTGCGCCCACCTCGATTTCGGCGGCCTCGAATCCATCAAGCAGCAAACCCGCGAATCCCGCCGCGGCTATTTCCTCGACACATTCTTCCAAGACGTCCGTTACGCTCTCCGCACACTTCGCAAGAGCCCCGGTTTCACTGCCGTCGCCGTCCTCACTCTCGCCCTCGGCATCGGCGCCAACACCGCGATTTTCAGCGTGGTAGAAAATGTTCTGCTGAAGCCGCTCCCGTATCCACAGCCGGACCGCCTTGTCGAAGTCTGGAATACCTATCTGCCGCAGTTTCCGCAAGTGCCCAATTCGTCAGGAGATTTTCAGGATTTCCGGCGCCAAGCCAGCGGCTTCTCCGGGATGGCCGCCTACATTGATATTCCAAGAGGATATAACTTGACGGGAGAGGGCCAACCCGAACGCGCCGAAGCGCGGCTCGCCACTTCGGGGCTGTTTCCGTTGCTGGGAATCCGACCGATCTTGGGGCATGCCTTCGGGCCGGATGACGACAAGGCCGGCGGACCGCCGGTGGTACTCCTGAGCTATTCCTTTTGGCAAAGCCGCTTCGGAGCGAACCCGGCGATTGTGGGCCACGCCGTCATGCTGGACGGCATCGGCTACACGGTGGTCGGCGTGCTTCCCGCGGCATTTCGATTGGCTCCCACAACGGACATCTGGATGCCGGCCTCTCAATATGGCGACGAGCTCACCAGCCATGTGCATCATGAGTTCAGCATTCTTGGAAGGCTGAAACCCGGCGTCAGCATTTCGCAGGCGCAAGCAGAGTTGGTAACGCTGAATCGCCAGGAAGAACAGGCTTTCCCGGACACCCATAAAAACTGGGGCGTGCTGGTGACGCCGATGGAGGATCCGTCGGCAGTGAAGATGCGCGTGGCGCTGCTGGTCTTGCTTGGCGCCGTGGGATTGGTGCTGCTCCTGGCCTGCGCGAATATCGTGAATTTGCTGTTGGCGCGAAACGCCGTTCGGCAGAAAGAAACTGCCTTGCGCGTGGCCCTCGGCGCGAGCCGCGGGCGATTGCTGGGCCAATTGTTGACGGAGAGCATTCTTCTGGCGCTGCTGGGCGGAGGCCTGGGAATTTTTCTGGCGAGCAACGGGCTTCGCATGCTCGACGCCCTCGTGCCGAGCGACTTGTCTGGAGTGAAGGACGCGGGGCTAAATGGCTGGGTGCTGGGTTTTACGCTGGCCGTGAGTATTCTAGCAGGAATTGTTTGCGGCCTGTTGCCGGCAGTGCAAACGCTGACAGAGGATTTGCACGGCATTCTGAAAGAGGGCACGAGAACCGCGGGGGCGAGCGGAGGGCAAAGGATCCGCAGCCTGCTGGTGGTCTCGGAGATAGCGCTGGCGCTCATTCCGCTAGTTGGGGCGGGATTGCTCATTCGCAGCTTCCATCGCTTGCTCGAAGTGAGTCCTGGTTTCCAGGGTGGTCACGTTCTGGTGATGGAAGTGGACTACCCGCAATTGCCCACCGCGGAAATCTTGAGGATGACCAACGAACAGCAGATCCAGCTGAGCAAGAAGCAATCCGTACAGTTCGACGAATTGTCGGAAAAAATCCAGGAGTTGCCGGGCCTGCAAGCCGTTGGCGGTGTCACGGTGATGCCGCTGGGAACGGCGATGCGCTCCGCGTCACGATTCGTCATTGATGGGCAGCCGCTTCCGCCAAACGGAGCGCGTCCGGTGGCGGAGACGCGCGTAGTCAGTCCCGGATATTTCGCCGCCATGGGAATCCCGCTGCGGAGGGGCAGGCCGCTGGACGCGCACGATTACGGCGAGCAAACCGTCGTCGTGAATGAAGCGCTGGCAAAGCGATTTTTTGCCGGCGGCGACGCCTTGGGAAAGCGCGTGAACTTGTGCTCGTTGGATCCGGCGCATCCATGCTGGTCCACGATTGTCGGCGTCGTCGGCAATGTGCACCAGTACGGGCTCGACGCGGCCCCTACGCTGGACATTTATTTCACGGGAGGCTGGACGCCATACCTTGTGATTCGCTCGGCGGCGGATCCCGCGGCGCTCGCGCAGGCAGTCGCCGGCAAAGTGCACGAGTTCGATGCGAACTTGCCCGTGACGCACCTTATGACGCTCGACAATTTGCTTGCGGATTCCGTGTCACCGCGGCGCTTTTCGACATTTCTCCTGGGGATGTTCGCGGGGCTCGCCCTGCTGCTCGCCGCGATGGGCGTTTACGGGGTGATGAATTACGTGGTGAGCCAGCGCACCAACGAAATAGGGATTCGCATGGCGCTCGGCGCGAAGCCCGCCGATATTTGGAATCTGGTGATTTGGCGCGCCGCCCGGCTGGCCCTCGCGGGCATCGCGCTCGGGCTCGTCGGTTCGTTCTTGTTGACCAAGCTGATCGCGAGTTTGCTGTACGGAGTTAAACCGACGGACCCATTGACGTTCGGGAGCGTGGCGCTGCTGCTCGCTGCGGTTGCCCTGCTGGCATGTTGCGTTCCCGCACGGCGGGCCATGCGCGTCGATCCCATGGTCGCCCTCCGTTATGAATGACGAAACCAAACTGGCCATCGCCCTCGGCGCGCCGGAAAAGGAGCTGCCGCAATGCACTGGATAAAGCGCCTGTTTCAGAAAGACCAAGCCGAAACGCATCTCGACGCCGAACTCCGCTTCCACCTCGAAAAACAAATCGCCGACTACATCGCCGCTGGCCTGCCGCCAGAAGAAGCCCGCCGCCGCGCCCACCTCGATTTCGGCGGCCTCGAATCCATCAAGCAGCAATCTCGCGAATCCCGCCGCGGCTATTTCCTCGACACATTCTCCCAAGATTTCCGCTACGCCCTCCGCACGCTTCGCAAGAGCCCCGGCTTCACGGCCGTCGCCATCCTCACTCTCGCCCTCGGCATCGGCGCCAATACCGCGATTTTCACCCTCATCAATGCCCTGCTGCTTCGCACCCTACCCGTGCGCAACCCGGGCGAACTTGTGGAACTCCTTCATAGTTTCCCGAACGAGTCGGCATTCAACGGCTTTCCCGGCGAAGTCTATCCACTCTTGCGCGACCAGAATCACGTGTTCGCCGGCTTGATCGCCGCAACGTATCAACCTTTCAACGTTCGTGTCGGTGGTTCGCCACCGCAAACTGTGGATGGCGGTTGCGTCAGCGGCAATTTCTTCCAGGTCCTCGGTGTGCAACCCGCGCTCGGCCGGCTCATCGCTCCCGAAGACGACCGCGCGACAAATCCATCGCCGGTGGCCGTACTAAGCTGGCCCTACTGGAAAAACAGTTTCAACTCGGACCCGGCGGTTCTCGGCAGACAAATCATTGTAGAAGATGTGCCCGTCACCGTCGTCGGCGTAGCGCCTCCAGGATTTCGCGGACTCAGCCAAGAGCTTCGCCAGGACCTTTGGCTGCCCTTATCCACGGAACCGATGATGCATCGCCCGGTTCTCGGCTGGGGAGCGCTGAATCTGGTCGGCCGCTTGAAGCCCGGCGTGTCCATCAAGCAAGCCCGCGCGGAAATGGCGGTCCTCTTCCACGCGGATGTCCAGGTCCCGAACCCTAATCCCTTTCTTCGGAATATGAAGATTGAAGTTGCTCCCGCGGCCGCGGGTCTTACTTCGTCTCTGCGCCAGCAATTCACCACTCCGCTGATTGCTCTCATGGCCATGGTCAGCCTGCTGCTCCTCATCGCGTGCGCCAACATTGCCAGCATGCTTCTTTCACGCGGTGCAGCCCGCCAGCGCGAAATGGCGTTGCGCGTGGCTCTTGGCGCAGGCCGGTTTCGTCTGATGCGCCTGACGTTGACTGAGCCTCTGCTGATCTCCGCCGCCGGCGGCCTGCTCGCAATCTTCCTTGCGTATTTTGGCGCCAGTGCGCTTGTTCGCATCATGCTGTCCGGGCGGCCCGTCCCTGGACTCGCATCGAACTTCGAAATCCAGGTACGCCCGGATCTGCACGTGCTGCTTTTCACCGCCGCCGTCGCGCTACTTGCCGTTTTCATCTCCGGACTCTCGCCCGCTCTGCGCGCCTTGGGAACCTTCCCGGCCAGCGCGCTGCGGCAAACGGGGACCACGGGTGAAACCAAGTTCCGGCAGCTCTTCGGCAGGAGTTTGATCGCCGCTCAGGTTTCGCTCGCGGTCGTTTCATTGAGCGCCGCAGCTCTCTTTGTCGGATACCTCTCGAACCTCGAGCATCGCAACTTGGGTTTCCGCCGCGACCATCTCTTGCTCGTCACGCTCGATCCTTCGCGAAGCGGCTATAGAGAGGACCAACTTTCCCGCCTCTATCCCCAACTGCTCGCGCGATTGGAAGCGATCCCCGGCGTGCGCTCCGCCACGCTCAGCGCCTTGACTCCTATCTTAGGCCGCACGCGCGCCTGTTACTGCGTGACTGTCGAAGGCCACCAGGAAAAAATGGAAAACCACCACGATATGGTTGTCATCAACCCCGTCGCCCCGAACTACTTCGCTACCTATGGTACGCCGCTCCTCGCCGGCCGCGACTTCACCGACCGGGACCAAAACGGCCCCCGCGCGGCAATCATCAGCGAAAGCATGGCCGGCTTCTATTTCGGCGAGACCAGCCCCATCGGAAAACATCTCACATTTGATGTGGACAACAAGACCTACGAAATTGTGGGAGTCGTCGGCGACACGAACTACAACGATTTCTTTGAAGCTCCGCCGCACACGATCTACCTCGACACCTTCCAGTTTGGATATCCCTTCTCGCAGCTTACGCTTCGCACCGCCCTCGAACCGCAAGCCCTGGCTCCCGAGGTGCGCTCCGCTGTTCGCGCCGTACTAAGTTCCGTCCCCGTCACGCGTATCACCACCATGGCGGATCAAGTCGACGCGTCCATTGTTCCCGAACGTCTCATTGGCATTCTGTCCGGCTGGTTCGGCGCGCTGGGAGCGCTGCTCGTCGCCATCGGCCTTTACGGCGCGCTCGCTTACACCATGGCGCGCCGGACCAATGAAATCGGCGTCCGCATGGCCCTTGGCGCGACGCGTGGCGACGTGTCCCGCATGGTCCTCGGCGAAGCGCTGCGCGTGGTCCTAGTGGGCCTGGCCATCGGAGCGCCCTTCGCCTTTTGGGGCACAACTTTCGCAAAGCATTGGATCGCTGATCTTCCGTCAAATAACGTGGCCCCCATCGCCTTCGGCGCCTCCGCCATGATTGCCGTCACGCTCGTCGCCGCCTACCTCCCCGCCCGCCGCGCCTCCCGCGTCGATCCCATGGTCGCCCTCCGCTATGAATGACCTCTGTCTGACAGGCGGCCAAGGCGCATGTCGACCTCGTCCTAGGATTAGCCTAACTTTGACACCAATGCGAGACATGGAAAGCTCAGCGCGAAACGGACATAATCTCTGCGCTATGGCATCATTGAAATGTGAGAACGACTCTCCCGCTGGATGACGATGTTCTTCAAGAAGTGAAGGCATACGCAAAGAGCCGGAATATCGCCATCGGCAAAGCCATTTCAGAGCTGCTGCGACGCGGGCTGAACGCGCCCTTGCGGACTCGCGTCGTCAACGGCTTTCACGTCGTCGACTTGCCGCCGGGCTCGCCACCGATAAGCGCCGAGGACATCAAGAAGCTCAAGAAGCTTGAGCAAGAAGACATGGATCGCCTCGGGCGCAGGATGGCTCGACGAAGAGGAACAGATACTAAGTTTGCCGGTCGGAAGCGCAGGCAACTCGGCCGTTAACCGGGAGGCCAGCGGAATTGGCGGCCGCCTAACAAGTGCAAGTGGAGATGAAAGACGGATTGGCCGGCGCCGGCGCCATTGTTGAAGACGGTGCGATAGCCTGCTAGCAGATTGCGTTCGCGGGCGAGCTGTGCGGCGACTAGATGCAGCTTGCCGATGATGGCTTGGTCTTCTGCGGACGCGTCGTCCAGCGAAACGAAATGTTTTCGCGGGACGAGCAGAATATGAGTCGGCGCCTGCGGGCTGATGTCCTCAAACGCGAAAATGTCGGCGTCCTCGTAAACGACTTTCGATGGAATTTCTTTCGCGGCGATTTTGCAAAACAGGCAATCAGCGCTCATCGGTGTTTCCCCGCAAATTATCCGGCAAAAAGAATAGCCGCAAACCTGCGCGAATTAAATAGCCGGCTAAACGAACACAATTGTAGGGGCACGATATATCGTGCCTCTACAATCGGTCATCAAGGCCACGCTATAGATCGTGCCCCTACTGCTGCCCATCGAGGCGCACGACGAATGGCGTGAATCCCTCGCGGTCGCGCAATTGCTCGCCGAATTGGCGCGCGGCGTCCTCGCCGGAAACTTTGCCGACCCGCACTCGGTAATACGTTCCGTCAGGCGAATCGTATTGTTGTATGAAAATCGGCGAATAGGAAAGATTCAAACGGTCGCGCAACCGCTGCGCGTTATTGGGATCGCGAAACGCGCCGACCTGCACGGTGAAAAACCCCGCCGTCGGATCGATGCCGGGGGTAATCACCTCGACGCGCACGGGCACCACGCCCGGACCGATCGAATCAATCTCGCGCGCTGCCGCCTGAGAAAGATCGATGATGCGATTTTCGACGAACGGCCCGCGATCCGTGATGCGCACGACCGTCGATTTTCCGTTGTTGAGATTCGTGACACGCACCATGGTGTCGAAGGGCAGCGTGCGGTGCGCCGCAGTCAATTTGTTCATGTCGTAGATTTCGCCGTTCGAGGCGCGCCGCCCGTTGAAAGGCACGCCGTACCAAGAAGCGTTGCCTTCTTCGACGTATCCTTCGGGCGCGGGAATACCGGAAGGTTTCGATCGCCTTGGCGAAGGCGCGGCAACGGGCGCTCGGACAGCGGTGGCGCTTTTCGAGGACTCAATCGTTTCCGGCGAGGCGGGGGCGGGTTGCGAAGGCGGCGGATTGGAGGCGACGTGGCGCGCGGCGCATCCTGCCAGCGCCACGATCCAAATGAAATTCACGAGAAGAAAAACCGCGGTCCTGCCGCGAGCCGCGCGGATGCAAATCCATCTTGTAGTTCGGCGATCGGCCGGGCGCGGCACCGGGAAATAGGTCACAAGGTCACTCGCCTCAGGGTTGCGACGGAGGTTTCTGCGGATCTTTTTGGGCGCGCGCGGCGTTGCGGGCTTCGATCCACGCCGCCGCTTCGGTGATTTTTTCGGAAACTTCGCGCAGGAATTGCGCGGTGCGCTTCTCCGTTTCCGGAGCGACGTCGTCCTTCACGAAACTTTTCACGCGCTGGAGTTCTTCATCCACGCGTTTCCCGAAATCCTCAAAACTGTTGATGTTCTTCAAGCGCGAAACCTCCTCGTCGATGCGGCGGCCGAATTCCTCGAATTTGTCCATGTGAATGCTCGCGGCTCCCTGCTCGCGGTAAAAAGCTGCGAATTCTGTATTATAGGAACGCGGTGCGCGGCTCGCAAGGAGGAGAATTGGCGCTTTCCTATGAGTGGCAGCGGCGTTTGGAGCGCTGGAAAAGTACGTTGCGGGGATTAATTGGATTGGGAGGCAGCGGAGGCGGCGAGCAGGGACCGCGCCCGCAGATTTGTCCTGCTTGCGGCTCGCTTGTGGGCATCAACGCGACGCGGTGCCACGTGTGCGGCACGAGCCTGCGTTTTTCCGTGGCGGCCTTCAGCAAGAAGTTTTCAGGAGTTTTCGGCGACCACGTAGCGCCCATGACCACGGCGATTTTAGTCGCCAACTTTTTGATGCTGGGCGTCAGTTGGCTTTCCTACGCCGCCGTCGGCCAGGGCGGGGGCCTCCGAATCCTGTGGGGATTGACCGGCGAACCCCAGTATCGCCTGGGCGCGAGTTTTGGCCCCGCGATTTTCTATGGTCATGAATGGTGGAGATTGGTGACGGCGCAATTTCTCCACGCCGGGCTGATCCACATCGGATTCAACATGATGGCGCTGATGCAAATTGGTCCGCCCGTGGAGGAAGTGTACGGGCCTTCGCGTTACTTGTTTTTGTACATCGTGACTGGCGCGTTCGGCTACTTGCTGAGCGCAGGCAGGGGACATTTCTCGCTGGGGGCCAGCGCCGGGTTGCTCGGATTGGTCGGACTGCTGCTGGCGATCACCACCAAGCGAGGCGGCTCGCAGATGCGCGAATTGCGCTCGCGGCTGATCACCGCGATTGTCATTCTGTTCGCTCTGGGCTTTACAGGCTTCATGGCCATGGACAATTGGGCGCACGGCGGCGGTTTGGCGGCAGGATTCCTGTTGGGAAAACTGTTTAAAGACGCGCAGCCCGCAACCGCGAATGAACGCCGGAGAGCCTACGCGCTGGGATGGCTTGCGGGGCTGGCGATCGTGGCCAGTTTTGCGTTGATGATTATGCACTATCGCGACACTCTGCCCGGAGAATCCTCACAATCCCATCCCGCCTCTGGAAGAAGTGCGTTACTCTATTGTCAGTACAAGACGTCAGCCGTGGACCCACATTCCATTGTCGTCGTGAGTTTGCACTCGCCCAAGGAGAAGGTCTGGGGCGAGCTGCTGGATATTAATCCGTCGGGGCTCACGCTGCGCGGCATCGATTTGAATTCGTTCGACCACTTCATCAAGCAGATCAACGAGCCGGACGGCGAGCGGATTGGACTGCCGACTGTTTTTTTTCCGATGAACCGCGTCGAGCGCGTTTCTCTCGACGAGCCGAGCGGCTCGATCCCTTCGATGAACGAACTTTTCGCGCGCAAAATTGGCCGATCGCTGACGGATTACCTCTCGCAATTCGCTTGACGCGACCCCGTCCATCGACGCAATTTCCCTGAGAGAGGCCGCCTGAACTGCGCTATCCTCGATTGCAATGAAAGCCCGCATCTGGACGGTTCCCAATCAAATCACCTTGCTGCGGCTCGGCTTTCTGCCGTTCTTTCTGATCCTGATTTCCTATGAGAGCTACAAATGGGCGCTGCTCGTGCTTGTTGTGGCGGGGCTTTCGGACGGAATTGACGGCTTGCTTGCGCGCAGTCTGAACCAGCGGTCGTCTCTCGGTGCGTATCTCGATCCCATCGCGGATAAGCTGCTGCTTTCTTCGTCGTTCATCATTTTGGCGTTCAAGAAAAAGATCGCTTGGTGGCTGACGATTATCGTGTTCAGCCGCGACATTTTGATTCTTGTGGTGGCAGTGGTGATTTTGCTGATTTCCGGGTACCGGCCATTTCCGCCGAGTATCTTTGGAAAGATGACCACGGCGTTTCAGATCATTTTGGTGTTTACCGTTGTTTTCTCCGCGGCGTTTCCCGGGTTCCAACTGGCAACGATTATTCAGCTGCTCATTTATGCTGTCACGTTCTTCAGTATTTTTTCCGCGTTTCATTATTCGTTCGGCACGGCGCGGAGCTTGAGCAGTTCTTCGTCTTAGCAAAAAACATTTACACAGAGAACGCGGAGAACGCAGAGGACACAGAGAAGAACTGCCCTCTCAGATCGGCATTGGTTTGGGGCCGCTCGCCGGAACGAGCAGTCTTGGTTCCGTTCGAGATTGGACTTGATCAAAATTTGCGTCGGGCGCTAGTTCGCGGAGGACGAGGCCATCGGGAGTGACGTCGATGAAAGCGAGTTCGGTGACGATGTGATCGACGACTCCCACGCCGGTGAGCGGGAGCGTGCATTTTTTCAAGATTTTGGGCTTGTTGTCGCGCGTGGCGTGCTCCATGGCGATGAAGACGCGTTTGGCTCCGGCGACGAGATCCATCGCGCCGCCCATGCCTTTGATCATTTTGCCCGGAATGGCCCAATTGGCGAGCGTTCCCTTTTCATCGACTTGCAAAGCGCCAAGAACGGTGAGGTCGACATGGCCGCCGCGAATCATGGCGAAAGAATCCGCGGAAGAAAAGAATGCAGTGCCAGGCAATTCGGTGACGGTTTCTTTGCCGGCATTGATGAGGTCGGGATCAACTTCCGAATCGAGCGGATATGGACCGACGCCGAGCATGCCGTTTTCGGATTGTAGAATGACCTCCATGCCTTTGGGCACGTAATTGGCGACGAGCGTGGGCATGCCGATGCCGAGATTGACGTAATAGCCGTCGCGCAATTCCAGCGCGATGCGGCGTGCGATGCGTTCGCGTTTTTGTTCGTCGGTCAGCGGCATGAGAGGTTCACAGTCGACAGCTTACAGCTCACAGCAGACGAAAAAAACAAAACCGCGGGTCTAAAGACCCGCCACTACAACTTCCGGGTGGTGCGGCGCTCGATGCGCTTTTCGTAGCTGGGGCCCTGCAAGATGGCATTCACATAAATTCCCGGCGTGTGGACGTGGTTTGGATCGAGTTGGCCCAGATCGACGAGTTCTTCGACTTCGGCGATGACGTAATCGGCGGCGGTGGCCATCATGGGATTGAAGTTGCAGGCAGTCTTGCGATAGATGAGATTGCCCCAGCGGTCGCCTTTCCAGGCTTTGATAAAGGCGAAATCGCCATGTATGGCGCGCTCGAGGACGTACTGGCGGCCGTCGAAATCGCGGGTTTCCTTGCCTTCGGCGACGATGGTGCCGTAGCCGGTGGGCGTGTAGAACGCGGGAATGCCTGCGCCGCCGGCGCGGAGGCGCTCGGCGAACGTGCCTTGCGGGTTTAGCTCGACTTGCAGCTCGCCGCTCAAGACTAACGTCTCGAAGAGTTTGTTTTCGCCGACATAGGTGGAGACCATTTTCTTGACTTGGCGATTTTGCAGGAGCAGGCCGATGCCGAAGTCGTCTACGCCGGCGTTGTTGCTGACGATGGTGAGATCTTTCGTGCCTTTGCGGCGGACGGCGGCGATGAGATTTTCGGGGATGCCGCAGAGGCCGAAGCCACCCATGAGGATGGTGGCGCCGTCGGAGAGGTTGGCGATGGCGGCGTCGGCGTTGGAGATTCGTTTATCCATGGGAGAGACCCTGATGGCAGTGGGAGAAGGCAGACAGGCTGAAGCCTGTCCCACTGGCGTTGGCAATGCGCGTCTTCAAGGAAACCCCTCGGCGAAAGAGGCAGTTTACTGCAAGACGGATGAAACGACGTAACGAAGTAAGGATGTAACGATGCAACGGTTGCCCGAGAGCTAGGGCGCCATTTCGGAACTGGTGGCGGTCGCTGTTCCCCAGCACCCCCCACCCGGGGGTGTGCGCTAGTTATGAAGTAAACGATTGAAAAGACAAGAGTTGCGGGAAATCCTGCGTGTCGCAGGAACACGGATGCAGCGAACTGCGGCCGAAAGCGAACAAGCCAGGCTTTTTGCAAAATATTGCAGACAAGGGACTTAGGCCTTGAGCTGCGAATAAGGCTGTGGAAAGCAAAAACGCCGGCAGGATGCCGACGGTACGCAGAAAACCCACAATTACCTAGCAATAAGAATAGCACATATAATGGATTTGTCAAGTAAAATCGTAACACCTTGTCAAACCTCTCTTTAAATGCCCCCTTCTTGGCGATCGGAAGGGGGCGGGAAGGGCGCCAAGGGGACGGGACGAGGACGACGGCCGAAACGCTAACCGGCGAAGAAGGACCGCGACGAGGCTGATCATTTGTTTTGGTTCTGGCATAAATCAGGAAAATCGATATTATAGAGGCATTTGTTGGGGTCTGCGGGGGCGAAGTTCACTCTTGTCGGGGATGGATAAAAATGAAAATGAATGAGACGTGGTGCGTGCAGCGCGGACGGCTGGGGGCGATTGGGCTGGTCCTGGCTGGAGTGATGTGTGGCGTGTTGGGATTTGCCGCGACTGCGTTTGCGCAGCACCGGATGCATGGGCAGCAGGAGCCGGAGAACCGGAACCATCCCTGGATGAACGCGAGCCTTTCGCCGGACGAGCGGGCGGACATGGTGTTGAAGGAGATGACGCTCGACGAGAAGATTTTGCTGCTGCACGGGCAGGGGATGCCGGGATGGCCGAGGGAAGTGCAGAATCCGCAGCCGGAGCTGGGGAACGGCGGGGCGGGATTCGTGATGGGGATCCCGCGACTGGGGATTCCCTTTGTGCAGATGAGCGATGCGGCGTACGGAGTGCGGAGCAGCGCGGAGAATGGGCGGTATTCGACGGCACTGCCTTCCAATTTGGGGGCGGCGGCGAGTTGGGATCCGGAGGCGGCGTGCCAATTTGGAACTGTGATTGGAAAAGAGCTGCGGGCGCAGGGGTACAACATGACGCTGGGCGGCGGCGTGAATTTGACGCGCGAGCCGCGGAATGGGCGGACGTTTGAGTACATGGGCGAAGACCCGATTCTGGCGGGGACGCTGGTGGGAAATTTGATGAAGTGCGAGCAGGCGCAGCACGTGATCGGAGATATCAAACATTATGCGATGAACGATCAGGAGAGCGGGCGGAACGAAGTGAACGCGATTATCGGGAAGCGGGCGATGCGGGAGAGCGATTTGCTGGCGTTCGAGATTGGAGTGGGGATTGCGGAGCCGGGAGCGGTGATGTGCTCGTACAACGCGGTGAACGGGGATTTTGCGTGCGAGAACAAGTACTTGTTGACGGATGTGCTGAAGAAGGATTGGGGATTCAAAGGGTTTGTGGTTTCGGATTGGGGCGGGACGCATAGCACGGTGAAGGCTTCGGCGGCGGGGCTGGATAATGAAGAGCCGCTGGATGAGTTTTTTGGGGCGAAGCTGAAGGAAGCGGTGGAAGCTGGAAAAGTGTCTCAGGCAGAGTTGGATGAGCATGTACGACGGGTGCTGCGGTCGGAGTTTGCGTGCGGGCTTTTTGATTTTCCGGCGCAGAAGAGCGTGGTGGACGTGCAGGGCGACCTGAAGACAGCGCAGAAGATCGAGGAACAGAGCGCGGTGCTGCTGAAAAATGAAGGTGGATTGTTGCCGCTAGATGGGGCGGCGGTGAAGTCGATTGCGGTGATTGGGCCGCACGCGAGCGAGGGGATGATGTCGGGCGGCGGGTCGGCGCAGGTGGACGCGCCGGGGAGGGCGTCGGCGGGATGGCAGGCGCGAGTGTGGTTTCCGCCGTCGCCCGCGTTGACACTACAGAAGAAGTTCCCGGGCGCGAAAGTGGAGTTTGATTCGGGAAAGGATCCGGCTTCGGCGGCGGCGTTGGCGAAGAGTTCGGACGTGGCGATTGTGTTCGCGTACCAGTGGGAAAGCGAAGGGATGGATTTGGATACTTTGTCGCTGCCGGTGAATCAGGACGGATTGATCGAGGCAGTGGCGGCGGCGAATCCGAAGACGATTGTGGTGCTGGAGACGGGCACGGCGGTGACGATGCCGTGGCTGGATAAAGTGGGCGCGGTTTTGGAGGCGTGGTACGGAGGAAGCGGAGGCGCGCACGCGGTGGCGAATATTTTGGCCGGGGAAGTGAATCCGAGCGGGAAGCTGGCCATGACTTTCCCCAGGAGCGTGGAGGATTTGCCGCACCCACAACTGGTAAAGCCTACGCCAGATGAAATGGGTGAAAAAGCGGTAAATAAGACGGGGCAGGCGGAACCAACGTTCAGCGTGCATTACGACGAAGGATTGAAGGTGGGGTACAAGTGGTACGACGCGGAGAAAAAGGCGGTGCTGTTTCCGTTTGGGTATGGGTTGTCGTACACGACGTATGCATATTCGGGATTGAAGGTGACGCGGGGTGCGGAGACGACGGTGAGTTTTACGGTGAAGAATACGGGAAGCCGCGACGGCGCGGAAATTGCGGAAGTGTATGCGGAGTTGCCAGCTAGCGCGGAGGAACCGCCGAAGCGGCTGGTGGGGTGGAGCAAAGTGTGGCTGAAGGCGGGAGAGAGCAAGGAAGTGAGCGTGAGCGTCGCGCCAAAATATTTGTCGATTTATGACGAGGCGAGCGATGGATGGAAGCTGGTGCCGGGTAGATATGATTTCCTGGTGGGGCCATCGTCGAGGGAATTGCCGCTGAGCGAGAAGGTCGAGCTGAAATAAACCAGAGTTCCCAAGTTAAGTGAGTGGATCAGAAAAGTGACTGGTGATGCGCGCTATCCGCGCTTGCTAGCGAAGGGCGATGGAGCGGGTGTTGCCGTGGAGAATCGCTAACTGGTGAAATTCACCTTGATCAAATTTTGAGAACGTAATTCCACAAACGGTCGAGTCTTCAAATCTAAAACTCGTTTCGGAGCAGGGCACGAGAGCGGTTTTTAGCTTGCCGGACGAGCTTAGAAAAAGCTGATCGCCTTCCGCTGTTATTTCCACTTTAAAAGAGTTTGGAGGGTTCACGGTATAGGTGCCTTCGTACGAGGGCAGCGGTGGTGCCGGCGCGATAGCGATGGCTTTGCCGGGCGGCACGGGAGTTGCATTCTCGTCGGGGACGATTGGCCAGGAGATTTGGGGCGAGGAATCGTCGGCGACGGGAGAAGGCGGCGCAAGGGTTGCAGGAGGGGGCGTATCCGGCGACGCGGAAATGGCGATTCCTGGCGAGCCGGCCCGCGCCGCGGATTGTTGCGCCGCGGTTCGGCGCTGTTGAAGGGTCGCGGATCGAGCGTCTGGGGCGGCGGGATTTCTGGCGCGAGCGGCTTCCAAGGCCTTCTCGAGGGCGTCCGATTTTTCTGCCGACGTGGCGCCCCAACTTGTATCCGGTACGATCCGGGGAAGCTTGGGCTGGATCCGGGAACCTCGCGAATTCAGAACGGCGAGAGAAACCACAATGAAAAAGACGAGGGAGAGGATTCCACCGTGAAGCAGAGCGATGCCGCGCAGCTTGGGAGTTTCCAGGATGAAAAAGGAGGGTGCGCCGGCGGAAGCTGCCTGAGGCTGCTCGACGGCAACCGCATCGTTCCAGAAAGCGGGGCGAAATCCCCACTGCCGCAAGAGCGAAAGCCAGGCGTCGACTACGAGGCTGAAGGCGGCCTTTCTGCCGGTGGAATGATCAAAAATGGAGAGCATCTCCGCGGCAAATCGTTCGCGGAAGGCGCGAGGGTGAAGATTGACCAGCAAATGGAACACGGAGCGAAGCATTAGGCCCTCCTTGGTTTGAGGGATCGCAGGCGAGCTTTGGCGCCGCTAATCACGTTTTCAAGGCGACGGACTTCCGCAGAGAGAACAGATGTGCCAAGCGATGTAAGACGGTAATAGCGGCGACGGGGATCGTCGTCACCGGGGCGATGGCCGAGATCGGCGACCCACTTGCGGCGGATGACTTTTTGCAGGTTGTCGTAGAGGGTGCCGGGGCCGAGAGAATATTTGCCATCGGACTGGCGGGAAATTTCCTGCATGATGGCGTAACCGTGGAGGTCGCGGCCGGCGAGGGCCATGAGGATGTGGAACAGCGCGGGAGAAAGAGGCGCCGGTTGCTTTTCGCGTTCGCTTGTCATACGGAGTCCGATATATCGGATTTCGAGTGAGTTGTCAAGCGTACATTTTGGAGCGAAACGGAGCGGCGCGGAAAGCGGGCTTCAGAGGGAGCGGAGGAGTTTGTAGAGTTCGTTGGCGGCGTCGAAATTGGCTTCGAGATCGCGGGAGGCGAGTTTTTCGCGGAGATCGTCGAGGCGGCGGGCGAAGAGGTCGAGAGAGGCGGAGAGGACTTCCTTGTTGGTGAGAATGATGTCGCGCCAGGTGGAATAGGGGCTGCCGGCGAGGCGGAGAGAATCGCGAAGGCCGGGGCCGGCGAGCGTGATGGGAAGGCCGTTTTCGTCGAGATGATCGTAAAGGAAAGAAGCGAGAGCGACGGCGGCGAGTTGCGGGAGATGCGAGGCGAGGCCGACGGCGTAATCGTGCTGTGTGGCGCCGAGCCAGAGAGGGCGGGCGCCGATTTTCTCGAGGATTCTTAAGAAGGCGGCGATGCGCGGCACGGATTGATCGGAGGAGGCGCCGATCAGGGCGTAGGTGTTGTTGCGGAAGAGGTCGGCGTCGGCATGGGCGATGCCGGATTGTTCGCGGCCGGCCATGGGATGGCCAGCGAGGAAGAGCTTTGTTGCGTCGCCGGGAAAAAGTTCGGCGGCTTCTTCGGTGATGCGGACTTTGGTGCTGCAGGCATCGGTGATGAGGGCATGCGCGGGAGCTAGGCGGGCGATTTCGGGGAGGAGATCGAGAGTGGCGCCGATGGGGAGAGCGATGTAGATGAGGTCGGCGTTTTCGAGAGCGGGGGCGAGGCCGGCGGAGAAGGCGGCGTCGAGCGCAGCGCGGGATTGGGCTTCGCGGAGGACTTCGGGGCGGTCCCAGCCGGTGATGTGGATGTCGGGGGTGTATTTGCGGAGGGCCAGGGCGAAGGAGCCGCCGATTAGGCCGGTGCCGAGGATGGTGGCGCGGGTGATGAGGTGAGGGGTCATGGGATGCTGACAGTTGACAGTTGACAGCCGACAGATGAGAAAAAACAAAGAGAAAGAAAAAAAAGAGGAGGAAAAGAAAGAGGAAGGATAACGCAGAGGCGCAGAGTACGCAGAGGAAACGCAGAGGGGGAAAAGCGGATTCCTCGCTTCGCTCGGGATGACAACTTTATGTTTGAGGTGGTCGGCATGAGTTACGCCATGCGGCGGCCGATGGCTGGGGCGATGATGCGGAGCTCGGCCATGAGCTGGGTGAAATCGTCGGGATGGAGAGATTGCGCGCCGTCGGAGAGGGCGTGGTCGGGGTCGTTGTGGACTTCGATTAGGAGGCCATCGGCTCCGGCGGCAACGGCGGCGCGGGCCATCGGCGGGACTTTGTCGCGGCGGCCGGTGCCGTGCGATGGATCGGCGAGCATGGGGAGATGAGACAGTTTTTTGATGACGGGGATGGCGGCGATGTCGAGCGTGTTGCGGGTGTAGGTTTCGAAGGTGCGGATGCCACGTTCGCAGAGGATGACGTTGTAGTTGCCGCCGGCGAGAATATACTCGGCGCTGAGAAGAAGCTCTTCCATGGTCGCGCACATTCCGCGCTTGAGCAGGACTGGCTTGCGGACTTCGCCGAGAGCGCGGAGGAGATAATAATTTTGCATGTTGCGCGCGCCGACCTGAAAGACGTCGACGTATTCGGACATCATGGGAATTTGCGAGAGGTCCATAACTTCGCTGACCGTGAAGAGATGGAATTTGTCGGCGGCTTCGCGCATGAGTTTGAGGCCGGCTTCGCCGAGACCCTGGAAGGCGTACGGAGAAGTGCGCGGCTTGAACGCGCCGGCGCGGAGGATTTTTGCGCCGGCTTTGGCGACGCTTTCGGCGACGGAGAGGATTTGCTCGCGGGATTCGACGGAGCAGGGGCCGGCAGCGACAACGACTTCATTGCCGCCGATTTTGACGCCGCGGCCGAGATCGACAATGGTGCCTTCGGGTTTGAACTGGCGGCTGGCGAGCTTGAAGGGTTGCGTGATGCGCATGACTTCGCGCACGCCTTCGAGGAGTTCGAAATCGCGGTGATCGAAATCGCGATGGACGCCGACGGCGCCTAGGACAGTGTGGGATTCGCCGGTGGAGCGGTGAACATTAAAACCTGAGGCGACCAGGCGATCGATGACGTGCTGGATTTGCGCGTCGGTGGCGCCTTCTTGCATGACGATGACCATGAAATTCTTAGTTCCCTTCCCTCGACGATATTAAATTCAAAAGCAAAAAGAGCCGGTCTGAAGACCGGCCACTACAACGGCCGCGAAAATCCGGATTGGCGGAGCGAATCATTCGTTTACACCTTTTTTTTGCTTGGTGTCGGAGTGCATGGCGTCGCGTTCTGCGGCGCGGGCTTCGTCGATGATGCGCTCGAAGAGGCGGCGGATGGCGGCGTCGGTGAGCGGGCCGGGATTGGCGCGCTCGGCGTTCGCGAGGACTTCGTTTTCCCGGTCGGGTTGATAGAGCGGGAGATTGGCGGCCTGCTTTAGTTTGCCGATTTCCAGGGCGCAGCGGGAGCGCTCGTTGAGGAGATCGACGAGTTTTTTGTCGATTTCATCGATGCGGCGGCGCCAGTCGGCCAGGTTCATGGGGCCACCTTCGGCGGAAGAAGTGGCGAGTGGCGAGCGGCGAGTGGCGAGAGAGGCTGACAGCCGACAGCTAACAGCCGACAGCCACCAAGAGGTTGAAAGTTCAAAGTTGAAAGTTGAAGGAGGAAAGAGCTGTTACGGGAGGGGGCGCGCTGAACTGTGGCGCAGCATGCTGCGCCACTACAAGGGAGGATCGGTGAGCGGCGGTGCGATGCGTAGTTCATGGGGCGACCTCGCGACGGGAGAGGCCGTGACGGGCGGCTTGTTTTAGCGCACGAACGCGAGTGGCTAGAGCTTCGGCAGCTGCGTCGATGTTGGCGGGTGAAGGATTGGCAGCGGTGGCGTTTTCTATTTCTGAGACTAGCGCGGAGCCGACTACGGCGGCATCGGCTAGGCCGCCGAGGACGGAGACGTGGCCGGGGAGGGAGATGCCGAAACCAACCGCGATGGGAAGGTTCGTGACTTTGCGTGCGCGACGAAGGAGGGCGGGGAGATCGTCGGGGAGTGCGTCTTTTGCGCCGGTCACGCCGGTGCGGGAAATAAGATAGAGAAAGCCAGTCGAGACGGAGGCGATTTTGGCTAGGCGCTCGTCCGTGGATGTGGGAGCGCCGAGAAATATCGTGTCGAGATGATGAGCGGCTAGGATGCGGCGATGATCGCCGGATTCTTCGGGAGTGAGATCGGTGATGAGAACGCCGTCGGCGCCTGCGATTGCGGAGGAGGAAGCAAACTTTTCCAGGCCCATTTGGAGGACGGGATTGTAGTAGCTGAAGAGGACGATGGGAACTTCGCTGGATTTGCGGATTTCGC
This sequence comes from uncultured Acidobacteriota bacterium, assembly GCA_963715795.1. Classification (GTDB taxonomy): domain Bacteria; phylum Acidobacteriota; class Terriglobia; order Acidiferrales; family UBA7541; genus Acidiferrum. The sequence goes on from OY970275.1 coordinate 2,557,226, forward strand.
GGACAAGATCGATGACTTGGGCGAGAGTCGTGTGCGATTTCAGGGCGCGCTCGGAGGCGCGCTGGATGGTGGGGCCGTCGGCGAGGGGATCGCTGAAGGGGATGCCGAGTTCGATGAGATCGGCGCCGGCTTCGGCGAGAGCGAGGACAAATTTGTGCGTGGCTGTGAGCGTGGGGTCGCCAGCGGTGATGTAGGCGACGATGCCGAGTTCGCCGGATTCGCGGAGAGCTGCGAAGCGTTTGGAGATGCGGGTCGAGTTCGAGGGCGCGGCGGACATGGGATTTTGCTGAAGGGTAAAGCTTAGAGCAGGCGGGAATAAGTGTCCATGTCCTTGTCGCCGCGGCCGGAGAGATTAAGGATGACGAGGTCGTCGGCAGTGAGCCGGGGCCGGTTTGGAGGTTTCATGCGAGCCTGACTGTCGGACGAGATGGGCCGATCTAAAGATCGGCCACTACAGCGCTCGATCAGTCCGGCGAGGGCGTGGGCGGACTCGAGAGCGGGGATGATGCCTTCGGTGCGCGAGAGGAGACGCGCGGCTTCGAGGGCGGCGGAATCGGAAACGGCGGCGTATTCGGCGCGGCCTTCGTCGGCGAGCCAAGCGTGCTCGGGGCCGATGGCGGGATAGTCAAGGCCGGCGGAGATGGAATGCGTGGTGGCGATCTGGCCGTCTTCGGTTTGAAGAATGTAGGTGTAGGTGCCTTGGAGGACGCCGGGGCGCGCGCCGGTGAAACCTTGATGCGCGGCGAGGCGGGCGGCGTGCTCGCCAAGCTGGCCGCCGCGACCTCCGGCTTCGATGCCTACCATTTTCACACCCGGATCGCGTAGGAACTGGTGGAAGAGGCCGATGGCGTTCGAACCGCCGCCGACGCAGGCGAAGAGATACGTAGGCAGGCGTTTTTCGGCGACGAGAATTTGTTCGCGAGCTTCGTGGCCGATGACGGATTGAAAATCGCGGACCATGGTGGGATAGGGATGCGCGCCGAGAACGGAGCCGAGAAGATAGTGCGTGTTGCGGACGTTGGTAACCCAATCGCGCATGGCTTCGTTGATGGCGTCTTTCAAAGTGCGGCTGCCGGAGTCGACGCCGACGACTTGCGCGCCGAGCATGCGCATGCGGGAGACGTTGAGCGCTTGGCGAGCCATGTCTTCCGTGCCCATGTAAACGACGCATTCGAGGCCGAAGTGGGCGGCGACGGTGGCGGAGGCGACACCATGCTGGCCGGCGCCGGTTTCCGCGACGATACGCGGCTTGCCCATTTTGACGGCGAGAAGGCCCTGGCCGATGGCGTTATTGATTTTGTGCGCGCCGGTGTGGAGCAGATCTTCGCGCTTGATGTAGATGCGCGGACCACCGAGATACGCGGTGAGGCGCGAAGCAAATTGCAGAGGCGTGGGGCGACCGCCAAAATTTTTGAGCAGACCGGCGAATTCGGACTGAAAAATCGGGTCGGTTTTCGCCGCCTCGTAGGCGCGCTCGAGTTCGAAGAGCGGCACCATCAGCGTTTCGGGAACGTAGCGGCCTCCGTAAGGGCCGAAGCGGCCGGGAGCGACTGCAGGAGATTGTAAGATGGAGCTCATGACGCCAGTTGACCTGTATGTGACCCGTTCGATTGCTCTAATTCTTTCTCGGCGCGGCGGACTTCTTCGATAAATTCCTTGAGACGCGCGTGATCTTTTTTGCCGGGCTTGGATTCGACGCCGCTGGCAACGTCCACGGCGTAAGGACGCACGGAACGAATGGCTGCGCCAACATTCTCCGGCGTGAGACCGCCCGCTAAAATGATACGGTGGGCGGCGGTGGCGCGGCGAGCGACATTCCAATCGGCGTTCGTGCCGGTGCCGCCAAATTGGCCCGCGCGAGAGCCATCAAGCAAAAAGGCAAAGGCGTCGAGATATTTGTCGAGGGTCGATAGAGGAAAATCCGCGGCGACGCGAAAGGCTTTGATAACCGGCACGGTGCGGGAGACCTCCGAAACGATGGCGGGAGTTTCGTCGCCATGAAGCTGGGCAGCGGTGAAACGGACAAACGCGTGGAGCGAAGCGATTTCCGCGGGCTTGGCGTTCACGAAAAGGCCGACAGCCTGAACGCCGGAAGGCAGCTTAGCGCGCATGGTGGCGGCTTCGACCGTGGAAATACGACGCAAGCTTTTGTCGTAGAAGTTGAAGCCGAGCATGTTGGCGCCGGCGTCGCAGGCGGCGCTGGCGTCAGGCCAGTTGGTGATGCCGCAAATTTTGACGAGGATCATAGCGTGGCTAGACCGGCAGCGCGGAACGGCCGAGAAAAGCGCCCAGGGCCGCCGCTGGATCGGGCGAAAGCATCAGACTTTCGCCGATGAGAAACGCGTCGAAACCGGCTTCGCGCAGCTTGGCGAGATCGCCGTGGGCGCGGAGGCCGGATTCACTCACAGCGATGCAGGAATCGGGGATGCGGCCAATCAGATCGAAGGAGGTATCGACGCGCAAATCCAAGGTGTTCAAATCGCGATTGTTGACGCCGACGATGTGAGCCTCCGCGCGAAGGGCGCGCTCGAGCTCAGCGGGGGTGTGGACTTCGACAAGAGGCTCCATTTTCAGTTCGCGGCCGAGAGCGATGAGGTCGCGGAGAAGTTCGTCATCGAGGGCGGCGACGATCAGCAGGAAGCTGTCGGCGTCGTTGGCGCGCGTTTCCCAGACTTGCCAGGGATCGAAGATGAAGTCCTTGCGAAGAACGGGGAGTTTCACGGCGTTGCGCGCGTCGCGAAGATTTTTGAGCGAGCCGCGAAAAAATTCGCTTTCGGTGAGGACGGAGAGAACGGCGGCGCCGGCAGATTCGAGAGAGGAAGCCAACTCGACCGGATGAAATGGATCGCGGAGAATGCCTTTTGACGGCGAGGCAGGCTTCAGCTCTGCAATAATATTCAGGGTGTCGCGGGTAAGCGCGGACGGAAAATCACGGAGTGGAGACGCGGCGTTCACGCCATAACGCAAGGCGGTTTCGGGGAGGACGCGCTTACGGTGATCCACTTCAAGACGGCGAGCGTAGAGAATGCGGTCGAGTACGGTGCCACCTTCAGCATAAGCGCTCATGGCCATTCCTTTGTATGCTAGAGGCGTGGGCTGGTGGTGTCAATTGGAAGGCAAAGTTAGCGGTTGAGGGCGGGGAATAAAAATTCAGCTGGAAGACTAAGGATAGTCCATACGGACACTCGATGAATTACAAAGCTGAGTACGGGCCGTTGCTGGAAGAAATTGCGGGGGAAGCGGATGCGATTGCGATGCGATTTTTTCGGACGGAGGAAATTCGCATCGATAAGAAGGACGACGGGTCGGCCGTGACGCAAGCGGACCGCGGCGTGGAGCAAATGGCCCGGGCAAAAGTGGCAGCGAGCGGGCTGGCGGTGGACGTGCTTGGCGAGGAGATGGGCGGCGGGAACGCGAAGGGGCCAGCGCCAGCGGGCCGGGCGCGATTGATCATCGATCCTATCGACGGGACGGAAGAGTTTTCGCGCGGGATTTCGACGTTTGGGACGCTGCTGGGAATCGAGAGCGACGGCGAAATTGTGGCGGCGATGGTGAGCGCGCCGGCGCTGGGCATGCGCTGGTGGGCGTATCGCGGCGAGGGGGCGTGGAGGAACGGAAAGAGAATGCACGTTTCAAGCGTGGAGCACTTGAACGGCGGGATGGTGTTTACAGGAGGCACGGGACCGAACAGCAATCGACGAAACACGGAGAAAATGCGGGTATTGCTGGATGCGGCGCGCTATGGGCGCTCGTTTGGCGGATTTTGGAAGCACATGATGGTGGCCGACGGCGCCATCGAAGCGGCGGTGGATTTGCATTCGAAGCCCTGGGACTTGGCGCCGGCGGCGCTGATCGTGGAAGAGGCCGGGGGGCGCGCGACCGACGTGAACGGGAAGCGGACGATCTATAGCGGGAGTCTCATAAGCACGAACGGGAAGATCCACGAAGGGGCGCTCGCGCTTTTGCAATGAGCCGAGGGCGGTGGATAAAATCCCAGGCGTTTGAGCCATGCAACACTTTGTTGCCGCCGGAAATGCCTCTCCAATATGGATGTTTCGGTTGGAATTGAAAATACCTACCCTGTAGTGCGGAGTAAAGCGGGTCCTCCTTTTGTGGAGAAATGGATATGGACTTCAAAACACAAGCCGAAAAAGCAGAAAAACTGAGGAAGATGCATCACGGGCCGCGGATTCTGGCGTTGCCGAATGCCTGGGACGCGGTGAGCGCGCGAATCATTGAGGAACTGGGCTATCCGGCGATTGCGACGAGCAGCGCGGCCATGGCGTTTTCGCTGGGATATCCGGATGGGCAGCGCATTTCGCGCGGGGAAATGCTGGAAGCGGTGGCGAGGATTACGCGAGCGGTGCGCGTGCCGGTGACTGCCGATCTCGAATCCGGTTACGGCAAGACGCCGGGGGAGATTGCGGAGTTCACGAAAGCCATGGTGGCTTCGGGAGCGGTGGGGCTGAACTTCGAGGACATCACAGGAGACGACGAAAGTTCGCACGTCGAGCTTGGATTGCAGGTGAAGAAGATTCGCGCGATTCGGGAGACCGCGGCAGGGCTGGGTGTTCCGGTGGTGATCAATGCGCGCACGGATATTTATCTGATGCCGATTGGGCCGGTGGAGACGAGGTTCGAGCGAACGGTGGAACGGCTGAAGGCGTATCGCGAGGCGGGGGCGGATTGTTTGTTCGTGCCTGGCCTGTGCGACCGGGAGACCATTGCGAAACTGGTGAAAGCGATTGGCGCGCCGTTGAATATTTTGGCATCGCCGGGGTGCCCTTCGCTCGACGACCTTGAAAGAATGGGAGTGGCCCGGGCGAGTGCAGGATCTTCGGCGATGCGCGCGGCGATGGGAGCGTTTCAGCGCGTGGCGAAGGATTGGCTAGCGCATGGATCCTACGATTCACTGACGCAAGTGACCATTCCTTACGCTGAATTGAATGGCATAATGGCGCGAAAACCTTCCTAGAAACTTTCTTCTCGCTTTCTTTTTCCCACTATGGCCGAGAAAAGTGCGTTGCTAAACATTTTGAACGAGGAGATCGTGGCGTGCCGCAAATGCCCCCGGCTGGTTGAGTACCGCGAAAAAGTGGCGCGAGAAAAACGGCGGGCGTTTCGCGAATGGACGTATTGGGGCAAACCGGTTCCTGGATTTGGCGACGCGGAGGCTGAGCTCTTGATTCTGGGGCTTGCACCCGCGGCGCATGGCGCGAATCGCACGGGGCGCGTTTTTACGGGGGATCGCTCGGGCGATTTCTTGTACGCGGCGCTGCATAAAGCGGGCTTTGCGAATCAGGCGACTTCGGAGCGGCGCGAGGATGGCCTTCGACTGAAAAATGCTTACATCGCGGCAACGATTCGCTGCGCGCCTCCGGCGAACAAGCCGCTTCCCTCAGAAGTCGCAAACTGCCGAAGCTATCTGGTGCGCGAACTGGAGATTTTGCGGCCGCGCGCGGTGCTGGCGCTTGGGAAGATTGCGTGGGACGCCTACTTGGAAATTCTGAAGCAACGCGGATTGATTGCATCGCGGGCGGGCTTCTCGTTTGGGCACGGTGCGGAAATGGACTTGCCGGGAGATGGCACGCGGCTTTTCGGTGTGTACCATCCGAGCCAGCAAAACACGCAAACGGGACGCGTGACGGCCGCGATGTACGCGCAGGTTTTGCGGCGCATCCGGCGATTTCTGGACACGCGGCATCCCTAAAGAGCGATCGAGGAAAACTGTACGCTCCCGCCGAATTGTCGCCCTTAGCTTGCAGCGGGCTGGTGTGAATTGCTGACACCTCGCCGCAGTTTCCCCGCGCGCTGTCTTGTACCGCCTACAACCCGCAGTTATTTCAGACATTTACGGATGGACTGCAACGGAGGAGATGGAGGACTGCCTGCAGAGCATGTCGGGTAGCTTGGGATTCAGGAGGCACTATGCGAGCGAGAACAAGCGGACAGGCAATAGCAATAGTTGCGGCGCTAGCTGCGGTCTTAGGCAGTGGAATGGTGTGTGCGGCGCAGGAAACTTCGCAGGATCAGCCGCCGCAGACGTCACAGCAGACGCCTGACCGACCAATCCTCTCAGAAGACCATGTGACCAAGGCACAAGACCAAACGACGAAGGCCGCCGACGGGAAGCGGCACGGGTTGCCGCTGGAGACATACGGCGTTGCGCCAGGCACGAGGTTTTTGGTGGCGCTGGAAGACGACCTGGGCACCAAGGGGACACAGGAAAGAGCAAAGTTCAAAGTGAAAACGCTGGAGCCGCTCGAAGCGGGCGAAGGGATTTATTTGCCTTCGGGAGCGGTGATCGAGGGCCACATAAGCCACGTGGAACCGGCGGGCGTGACGGGACGCGCGCGGCTTTGGCTAACGTTCGATGAAATTCATACCGACTTCGGGCGATTGCCGATCGTGGCGGAGGTTGTGAACGTGCCTGGCGAGCACAGCGTGAAGACGAAGCCCGGCCAAGAGGGACTGATCGAAGGGAGAAGCAGCTCGCAAGAAGACGCGGCGGAAGCGGCGGCGGCTGGCGCGGCGATCGGCGCGCTGAAAGGAGTTAAAGATAAGGACAAGAAGGAAGCGACGGAGGCAGCGGCGTTGGGAGCGTTGACGGCTTACCTGATGGAAACGGGGCGCGGGCACGAGATGGATCTGCCGAAGGGGGCAAAGCTGGAATTGGAGCTGGAGCGCGCGCTGTATTTAGTAAAGGAGTAGCGCAGCAGAGGATCGACGCTCCACTTGCGGAGTTGGGATCTCGATGCGAAGGCTGCCATTCGAGCCGAGTCGAGGCTATGGATTTGTCCGATGCCGGGGATGAGCCGGCGCAGCGCGGAGGCTGCGCCGGCTCTTGCTTCGAGAAGGACAAGATGACGCGCGATTTGGGATGAAGCGCGGTGGGAATCAGAACAGCATCCGCTTGGCAAGCGTAGTGGGAGCTTGTTACAGTCGAGGTGTCCAGCCTGCACCAGAATCTGCGAAAATAAGATAGCCGCGTGGGAGAGGCAGAATCGCATGGGCGATGAATCGAGAAGTACGGTGCGCGCAATGGAGCCGCTCGAGCGCAAGGACCGCGTACTGATTGTGGAAGACGAGGACAACGCGCGCAAAGGCTACGAGCAGCTCCTGCAACGATGGGGCTTTGATGTGCTCGGCGTGGCGACCGCGGAAGAGGCGCTGGCAAAATTCGGAAGTTACCAGCCGGACACGCTGATTGCGGACGTCGAGCTGCCGGGAATGAACGGGCTGGACTTGCTCAAACAACTTGGGCCGGAGCTGCTGGACGTGCCCGCGGTGATCATCACGGGAAAAGGGAGCGAAGAGCGCGCCGTGGCGGCGATCGAATCGGGCGCGTTCTGGTATATCGAAAAGCCGCTGAAGGGGCCGGTGCTGCGAGCGCTGCTGGACCGCGCGTTGAGCAAGGCGCGGGACGCGAGGCAACTGGTTGTGCTTCAGCGGCAACTACGCGAGGCGGGGCGGCTGGGCGACCTGGTGGGCGCTTCGAAACCGATGCAGGAAGTGATGCGCATCGTGGAATTGGCGGCGCCGAGCTCGGCTTCCGTGCTGATCACGGGAGAAACGGGGTCCGGGAAAGAGATTGTCGCCCGCACCATTCACAAATTATCGCCGCGAGCCAACGGGCCGTTTGTGCCCATCAATTGCTCCGCGATTCCCGAAACGCTGATGGAGAGCGAGATTTTCGGCCACGAACGGGGAGCGTTCACCGGTGCGGCTGAGCGGCGCATCGGCTGCTTTGAGCTCGCTGACTGCGGCACGCTTTTGCTGGACGAAATCGGAGAGATGCCCGCGCCGACGCAAGCGAAATTGCTGCGCGTGCTGGAAGACCGCAAGGTGCGGCGGCTGGGAAGCAAGACGGAAACGCCAGTGGATGTGCGCGTGCTGGCGGCGACGAACAAGGATCCGGAAAAAGCGGTGTCCGGCGGGGAGTTGCGCCAGGATCTCTATTTCCGGCTGAACGTTTTCCATATCAATCTGCCGCCGCTGCGCGAGCACAAGGACGATATTCCGCTGCTGGTGGAGCATATCCTGCGGGACGTCAACGCGAAGCATGGAAAGCATGTGCGGGGGATCGGCGCGGAAGTGCTGGATATTTTCATGAGCCACACGTGGCCGGGAAACATTCGCGAACTGCGGAACATTCTCGAGCGTGCGACAATCATGTGCGACAAAGAGCTGATCACGCGGGCTTGCCTTCCTGGCGAATTCGGGAAGACGGCGGCAAAAAGCCCGGGCGATCTGTCTTCGATCAAGTTTCCGGTTGGGACGACCGTGGACGCAATGGAGCGCGAGCTGATTCTGCAGACGCTGAACGCCACGGGAAACAACAAAACGCGGGCCGCCGAGCTGCTCGCGATCAGCCTGAAGACGCTTCACAATAAACTGAAAGAATACGGCGGCGAACGCGCCGAGGCGGAGTAAGGACCTGCGATGCAGCTGCGGCTGCGAACAAAACTCACGCTGGTCATGACGGGGCTGGTGCTGCTGGTGGTGGCGGCGGTGTCCGGCGTGTACTTCGCGCTGCTCCTTCAACAGGTCCTGGATCAAAGCGAGCAAAGAGCCGAGGACATCGCCTTCAATACCTTCGTGCAAATAAAAGCTGCGCTGCTGAATGCCGAGGCGCAAGGCTGGCGCCCCGAGTCCAATTCGCCGGAAGACATTCGCGACTATGTAAGCTACGCGTTAGGTTCGAGCAAGGGTTTGCAGGCCCAATTGAAAGCCGCGGCAGCCTCTCGTTCGATTTATGAAGTTTCGATCACAGATAGCGATGGGACGGTCCTGGCATCCACCGACGACTCGTTGCGGGGAAAATTCCGGGAGCGGTGGCCGCCGCTGTCGCAACTGACGAAGCGGGGTTTCCTGCATCAGGTGAAGGTGCTGGCCGGGCCGCCGGGTGTCTACGAATACGAGTACCCGTTTATCAATGGCAAGGTGCCTTTCGGTGAAGTGCGCGTGGCCATCTCTTCCGCGCTTTTGCTCAACAAAGAGATCCTGCCGATTGTGAGGAAGCTCGGCACGATCGTCCTGCTTGCGTTGCTGATCTCTACGCTGCTCGCCGCAGTGGTGAGCGGGGCGGCGTTGGCACCCTTGGCACGTATTTCCGCGCAGTTGGATCGCATTTCCGCCGGGCAGTATGACGCGCCGGTCCCCGAGGTTAGAGGCTTCGCGGGGAGCGGTGACGAACTCGGCCAAGTCAGCCGGAAAATCACGCAAGTGGGGCAGCAGCTTCGCGGGGTGCATGAAATCTTCAGCACCATGCGGGAAAACATGAATTCCGTCATGGCGGGGCTTGAAGACGGACTTCTGCTCTTTACGCGCGACGCGCGAGCGGTGATGGTCAGCCCGGCGGCGGAGAAATTTCTTGGCGCGCCGGCGGGACAGTTTCTTGGGCGGCGCGTGACGGAAATATTTCCGGTTGGGCATCCGCTTCGCGACGCGCTGCACCTCGAGGGCGACGAACTGAGGGAAGTCGCCGCCGAAACGGAGTTGAAGACATCGGAAGGGGAAAAGCGCGTCAGTGTGAGCGTGCAGTCGATTCAGGAAGACGGCGAGCGGATGGGCGCGCTGGTCACACTGCGCGATCTCGATTCGCTCGAGAGCATCAATACGCAGCTGCAGGTGAGCGAGCGACTGACCGCGCTGGGACGCATCACGGCGGGAGTCGCGCACGAAGTCAAGAACCCGCTCAACTCGATGCGTCTCTGGCTCGAAAACTTGAAAGAGTCTTTGCCGCCGGATTCCGATGGCGGCGCGAAGCAGGCTGTGAACGTGCTCGACAAGGAGATCGACCGCCTGGACGCGGTCGTGAAGCGCTTCCTGGACTTCACGCGGCCGATGGACGTGCGGCTCGAACCGACGCAACTTGCGGAATTGTTGAAAGAGGTACTCGAAGTCGCTCAACCGCAAATGCAAAAGGGGAATATTCAGGTGGCGCAGCTTTTGCCCATCGACGTGCCGGAGGTTTACGTGGATCGTGCATTGCTCAAGCAGGCCGTGCTCAATTTGGTGTTAAACGCGGGCGAATCCATGCCTAGCGGCGGCCAGTTGCGGCTGGTGCTGAGCCGCCGCGGTGAAATGGCGGAAATTACCGTAGGGGATACGGGAAAAGGGATCCTGCCCGAGAACCGGCAGAAAATCTTCCAGCTCTTTTTCACGACGCGCCCGGGAGGAAGCGGCATCGGCCTGGCGAGCACGTTTCGCATCGTGCAGCTTCTCAATGGCTCGATCGACTTTACGACGGAGGTCGGCAAAGGTACGACGTTCCGAATCGAGCTGCCGCTCGCCGCTTGAAGGGGAGCGCCGTGAAATCTTTGACGACTATGACGGAAACTTCGACCCAAGCCCGAATGCCCGTGATGCGTGCACGTGCGCGAGTCTTCTTTGCTGTGATGGGTTCCGCAGCGATTTTCCTGAGTGGATGCGCTGCGCGAAGAAGCCAGACAATTCCTTGGCCCACGGCTGTGATGGTCCGACCGATCGCACCACAGCACGCTACGCCCGCCACGAACGTCGAAGATCCATTGCCCGACCTGAGACTGGAGATTCCGCCGCCGCCCGCGCCGCTGGCTTCGGAGAGTGTTCCCGCAAGGCCGCGCAGCTTTCCGGCATCTCCGAGCGAAAATGCCACGCCCGAAAAGCTTGAGGCCCCTCGAATTGTGCCGGATTTGTCTCCAGAACAATCGGCTACGTTGCAAAGAGAAACGGTCGGAAGCTTGAGGGCCGCGGAGCAAAATCTTTCCGCTGCTGCTGGAAAAACACTGAACGCCGTGCAAGCGGACCTCGCTTCGAAAGTGCGCAGCTTTATTTCTGACGCGCGGGATGCGGGCCGCTCGGGCGATTGGGCGCAGGCTCTCGATCTGGCAAGGAAGGCCCAAGTTTTGTCGGAACAATTGGCCGCATCCCTCTAGCGCCGTAAATGCGCCAACCATTTCCTGGTGATGTGGTTTCCCCGCATCCATAAGAAAAATTCCGCGCCGCCGGCAGGAGCAAATCGAATTGCATAGCTTCAGGCCAGCATGAACCACAAGGCCGGATGCGCTAAGATGGCCGCATGAAGAACTTTGACGTGGCCATCGCGGGCGGCGGCTTGATCGGCGCATCGATCGCGCTCGAGCTTGCGCGAGCCGGCCTGCGCGTCGGCGTCTTCGATAGCCAGGAGCCGGGACGGGAAGCCTCCTGGGCGGGCGCGGGCATTCTTTCGCCGGCTCCGGAGAATTCGGCCATGATACCGCTCGTGCCGCTCGGCAAGGACAGCATGGCGATTTATCCCGAGTTCGTGGGCATGGTGGAGGAAATTTCGGGGCAGAACGCAGGCTACCGCCCGAAGGGAACGCTGCAAGCCATATTCTCGGGAGATGCGCGAGAAGAACTCAGCACGGTGATCGCGCTGCACCACGGGCTGGGGCTGAAAGCAGAGCCGCTCAGCGCAAGGGATGCGCGCGAGCTGGAGCCTTCCCTGAGCGAGGATGTTGAAGCAGGAGTGCTTCGTCCCGAAGAAGCTTCCATCGACAATCGTGCTTTGACGAGCGCGGCGCTCGAAGCGGCGCGACGCAGCGGCGTTGAGTTTTTCCCTAACGCGGAAGCGAAGTCGATCCGGCGCGAAGGTAGCCGCTGCGTTGGTTTGCATCTAAAAAATGAACAAATAGAAGCGCAGTGGACCATCATCGCGGCCGGATGCTATTCCGCGAACATCGAAGGAATGACCGCATACGCGCCGGTGCGGCCGGCCAAAGGGCAAATGGCTGCTCTGCGCGCGAACGATTTGAAAATCGAAAGAGTTCTCTGGTCCGAGAAAATCTATCTCGTGCCGCGAAACAACGGGAGGATTCTTGCGGGAGCCACCGTGGAATACGCCGGCTTCGACAAGGCGTTGACGGCAGGCGGCATCGAAAAAATTCTGGCGGCGGCCATTGAGCTATCGCCGGGCCTCTCGAGCGCTCATGTGGAAGAGACTTGGGCCGGTCTTCGCCCCGATTCGCCCGACCATCTTCCCATTCTCGGACCAACCGACCTCGATGGTTTGCTCGTCGCGACGGGCCATTTTCGCAGCGGAATCCTGCTGACACCCATTACGGCGCGGCTGATGCGCGAATGGGTGACGGACCAACGCGTCAGAATCGAATGGGAGCGCTTCAGCCCTTTGCGCTTCGAGTCCGCTTCCGCGCACAGTTCGCCTGCCTAGACTTTATCCAAAGGAGCTCGGAGGCACTGCGGGCAAGATCCGTCCGCTTTATTGCGGAGGAGCTGAAGGCGGCGTGATAGGCATCGCGCGCCCCGTGTTGTTGAACTGAATTTCGTTGCTGTCCAGCGCCAGCTCATGCTCAAGCACGACATCCAGCGTGGAGCCGCGTGGCAGTTCGGCTTCCGGACCTCGCGTCAGCAAAATCGCGCCCAGTCCGGCGGCAGCGCCGATACCCGCGCCAATCCCAAGGCCTTTGGGACCGTTGGCGATGGCGCCAATCCCCGCGCCAGTCGCCGTTGTTTCCGCAACCGTTTGCGCGTCTTTCCCCTTGCCCCCGGCGCCGATTACTTTTCCTTCGGAATCCATGGTTTCTTTTCCGCCGGAATCCGCGCTGCGGGGAGCGGCATTTAAATCCACGGTGTAGCCGTTCGGGAAAATCAAAGTATCGAGACGCATGCGAAATTCGCCGCGCCCCTTGATGCGTCCCGGCCGCTTGGATTCGATCAGCTCTCCTCGAAGATACGAACCCACCGGGATAACGATGTGATTGTTCTGCGTGATGGGGAAGGAGGTGTGGAAGTAAACGGAATCGCCCGGCTTCGCGCTGCGCGTGGAAATACCATTTTCGAGAACAACAGCGACGCGCGTGCCGGCCGGAATCCTTATGTACGTCGTGGATGCCGGCTTGGGAGCCACCGCAGCCTTTGGCGGAGCCACCGGAGGGGGGGCGGTCGTCTGCGGACCAGGCGATTCTTGCGCGCGACCGAGGAGCGGAATTGCAAGAAGGGCGATTGTCAGGACAAAATAAACAGAAACATTTCGGCAGGGCAGCTGTCTCACGAAAACCCTCCGTCGTAGCTGATCGGATGCATGGGTGCGACCGCAGCTTGCCTTAGTATATCGCCTATAGGGCCGGGGAGAGCTCAATTTGAAGTGGTCAGACGCGTGACCCATGTCCGAAGTCCGCGCGCCTCCTTTCTGTTGACGCCACGGGTGGAAACTGGGTAGCTTCAAATCATCTGAAACCTCGAATAGGAAGGAAGAAGGCAACGGACATGGCCAAGCTGGCGCTGATTTATGGGATGCGGTTACTCCCGGAAGAAGAGCTGGGTGAGGTAAAAGACGCAACCGTCGTCCTTAAGAATGGCCGGACGGCGCGCATTGCCATGCACCTGATTGAGGGCAGCAAAGAAGAGATCGAGGCGACTTTTCATGAGTCGGTCGCGGCTTTTTTTGAACTGTACCCAGAAATTTAGTTTTCGGATGACGGAGTTTTGCGCTTGCCGTCTCGGAAAGGGGTCAGCGGTTGCCGAAATTCTCGGGATCGGCGTTGGGATCGCCAAGATTGTCGTTGATCAGCACGGTGGACTGCCCGGTCAGCTCAAAACGTTTGCGGCATTTGTAGCAAGCCACCAAGTCGTCCAGCCGCACCATGAAAGAAGTAGCTTTCGCAAACTTTCTGCGGTCTTCCTCGCCGGCGCCGCGCGGCAATTCCCTTTTCTTGCGGGAGACCTTCCAGCGCACGGGAAATTCGAATTCCCCGCGGCAGCTCGGGCAGACGAGCTTGATCTTTCTGGTTTCTTCCTTTTCGGTATAAAACGCGCGTTCGTCCATGGCTAAGTTGCGGGTGTGCTCACCGCGTCCTCAATTGTAACAAATTCCAGGCCGAGGTCACGCCAGCGCGGCAGCCAGTGTTCGAGTGCAGCGAGCGTCGGCAGCCGATCTGCGTTCAGTTGGCGGTGAGAACCATCGTGGAGGCAAAGAATGTCGCCGGTGCTTACTGCGCTCACCGCGGCGCCAGCGGCAAGATTACGCCGCGCACGCGCTGCGATCGGGCCCATTCGCGGGATGAGCCATTCCGATGAAGTGGCGCGCCAATCGCCGGGAATCAGCGTCCACATGACAACGCGCTGGCCGAGTTCCCGCGCGGCGGGAACGACCCAAGGGTTGCGAAATCCATAAGGCGGACGGAACCACTTCGGAAGCGCACCCGTGGCGGCCTTGATGGAAAAATTGCAGCAGCGAAGTTCGACGGTGACGCGGTCCGGCTTAAGCCAAAAAAGATTGGGATGGGCGTCCGTGTGGTTGCCGATACTGTGGCCCCGCGCGGCGGTCTCGTGGAGAAGCTCCGGACATTCACGCGCGTGTTTTCCGATCACAAAGAAAGTCGCACGCGCCTTGAAGCGATCGAGAAGATCGAGCAGCTTTGGCGTGATCGCCGGATTCGGCCCGTCGTCAAACGTCAGAGCCAGCTTGCGCGGCGAATTCGTGCGGCAAAGGGTCGAGCCAAAGAGTTGCGAGCGAGGATAGACTCCGGCGTAGGCACCTAGACCCGCGGCCGCTGATGCCAGGACGGGCGGCGCGGCAATCAGCCAGGGATTCATTGCAAGCATTCTTGCACGTCTCGCCACATGCAAACCAGCCGGATCGACCCGCTTCCATATCTTGGACGGCGGAGCCGTGCTAAAGTCTGCCTGCCTCTCGCGAGATTCGAGGCCCGCCATGCGATGCGAAATTTGCGGAGTCGAGGCTGGCTTGTCCCACAGCTGTTCCGGGATTCCACCGCCCGCCACCGAGCAGGAAAATACGGCTCCCCCACCAGGGATGGCGCTCGGCTACTATCTTCGCCTGGCGTATGACGTCGCGCGTTGGGATGGCCCGGCTATCCGGCGCTCCGCGCGTGACACGGATTCGCTCTTCTACGGCGCCGTCTTCTGCGCGATCACCGCGGCCCTCATTTTTCTAGCGACTGCCTTGCCGCGGATGCTCCGAGACCCCGCCGCAAACCAGGGGAAGTTTCTTTGGGAGTTGGTGCTGGGTTTGCTGTTTGTGTGGCTGTCTCTGGGGCTTATCGCTTTCGTGCAGATCGGCTTGTGTCACCTCGTCGCCAAGTGGTTCCTCTGCGGAAGAGGCACTTGGGCAGGCGTGACGCGTCCACTGCTCCTGGGCTGGTTCGTGAATCTTCTGTACGCGATTCCCGTTATCGGACCGGCCGCCGCAGCGATTGCCTGGACCGCCGTCATGGCAAGGATTTTCGAGGAAGCCGACGGTATCAGCCGACTTCAAGGATTCCTCATCTGCGGAGGAATCAACGCCATCTTCCTCGCTGCGCAGTACATCCTGCCACACTGAAGGGCTTGCCCCTATTGGGGAAATGCGCTGCCGCCGCTGCAGGCTTCAGCCCGGCAGGCTGCGGCGCGATTTCAGGTCATTCAACAAGCGCTCGACTTCATTAGCGCGGTCCAGCCGCGTGAGCTTTTCCCCCACGTCATCGGTTAGCAGCTCGACCTCCGCGGAGGCCACGGATTCAGTGTGGTGTACGCGGTCCTTCAGCCGGTCAAACGTAGCGCTCTTCGAATTATCGCCCAGCGCGGTTTGCGCGTGCGCCGCTTTGCCTAGCGCTACGCTGCGGCGGTGACGCGCCAGCAGCAAATCGCGCTTGGACTTCGCCTCTTCGAGTTTCTGCTCGAGCTTCAGCAGAGCGCTCTTGAGGGCTTCGACCTGCGCCTTCTGGTCGTCAACTTGTTCTTTGTAGCTCTGCGTCAGCCGCTGTGAAGTATGGAATCGATCCAGCGCGGCTCGAGCCAGATCATCCTCTCCTTTATCGACGGCAACTTCGGCTTTGCGCATCCAGTCCTTCCCCGAGTCTTCGTTTTCGCGAAGCTTCTTTTCGAGCATGTGCTGATCGGCGATCGAAACCGCAACTTGCGTTTTGACCTGGAGATACTGATTCTCCATGTCCATCATCACTTGCTTGATCATTTTCTCCGGGTCTTCCGCACGATCGATCATGTCGTTCAGATTGGCCCGGATTAAGGTGCCTACTCGTTCCAAAAGTCCCATAACATTTCTCCTTTCCAACTACCGATAAATCTTTGCCGCTCGAAACGCGGTGCGAAATTCATTCCTTCTTGCGGCGCGGTCTTCCATGCCCTGGGCGAAAGGCGACTAACGCCAGCTCCCCGATAGCAGATGCAGGAGGCCGGGAACACAAAGAACGCTTGCGGCCGCAACGTGCTCCACCAAGTAAGCCGCCCCATCAAAAAGGTGCCGGGCCGCGTATGTAATCACCACTAAGCAAAAGATCCAGATCATCAGGAATTCGTCTTTCCATGTCATGGCCAACCCCCTGGCCTCGAATGAGCGTTCTCGGCGGGCACTCGCGTGTCCGCCGAAAACGGAAGCGAACGTTATGACTTCATTACTGCTCCTTGTGCTGGCTGGTCCAGCTTCGGCGCCTTATCGCCGATCATCCGCACTTTGCCGAGCAGCTCCGACACCTGCATTCCGGAAAGTGCTTCGAAGAGCGCCGGAACTTGCGCGGCAATCTTCGTGATGTCGCCGGTCAATTTGTAAGCTCCGGCTGCGTCGCCATTTCCGGTGGAGACGATGGTGACTTTGTCGACTTTGCTGAGAGGCTCCGACAGCGCGCGCACAACTTCGGGCAGGCTGCTGATGAGCTTGTCCACGACCGCGGCTTGGTTGTACTCCTGGAAGGCCTCGGCTTTGATGTTCATGGCCTTGGCTTCCGCTTCGCCTTTTTTGAAGATGATCTCCGCTTCGGCTTCGCCCTGCGCGCGAATCGCGGAGGCATGGCCTTCCGCTTCGCTCATCAGGCGCTGGCGTTCCGCGTTCGCAAGCGTTTCGATGCGTTGCCGCTCGATCTCCGCCTGTTTCAAAACGGTGGCGATTAGTTCGCGTTCGCGGCGCGCGATTTCCGCGTCTTGCACTTTCACTTGCGCTTCGCGCTCTACCTGTTGCACGCGCACGGCTTCGGCTACGACCTGCTGCTGCATGACGTTGGTTTCGATTTCGTAGGCCTTGTCCGCGGTCGCCTGCGCTTTCTTGGTCATTTCGAGATAGCTGGCCTTCTTGATGTCCAGATCGCGTTCCGCTTCCGCCTGTTTTGCAAGCGACGCCGTTTCCGCGGCGACGCGTTCCTGGTCGGCTTGCGCTTTCGCAACCGCCGCGGCGCGTGTGGCTTCGGCCCGCTTGATGGCGATGTCGCGGTCGGCTTCGGCAGCGGCCACTTCGGCATCGCGTTTGATGCGCGCGATGTCCGGCCGCCCCATGTTGGTGATGTACTCGTTCTTGTCGCGGACTTCTTTAATCGTGAAGCTCACGACGTCGAGCCCCATCTTGCTCATGTCGGCGGCGCACGTCGAACGCATGCGATCCCCGACCATTTCCGGCTCTTTCACGATCTGCTCGACCGTGAGCTGCCCGATGATCCCGCGCAGGTGGCCTTCCATCACCAGCCGGATAAGCCCTTCGCGCTGCTCCGGCCGTTTCGTCAGGAATTGCTCGGCGGCCGTTCGAATGGACACGGGATCTGATTTCACTTTCAGTTGAGCGACCGCTTCCACTGTGACGGCCACTCCCTGGTTCGTGTAAAGGCTCTGCTGCGGAGCCACGTCAAACGACATCAGCTCCAGCGAGAGTTCCTTGCACTGCTCGAGCATCGGCAGGATGATCGTGCCGCCATTGCTCACCGTTCGCGGACCGCGAATGCCGTAAATTACCAGCGCTTCGTGGGGTCCCACCTTCCGCAACATCCTTGCAAACGTCACCAAGACAACAAGGATCACCAGCACCAACGACCCGGCCATGATCCATACACTCGAAAAATCCAACATAGAGGACCTCCCTTCTCAACCGACCGGACTGTTCGTATCGTGCTTCAGTCCGCCAATCTCTTTCTCGCGGTTTAATCACGCCTACTTCGTGAACTCTTCCCACCGCTTCACGTAGGCGATGCCGTCTTCGTACCGCGCGATCACCACCTCGGTGCCGCTCGGCAGATTCGTTCCGTCTTCGCTGCGCGCGCCGGCGCTCTTCCGCGCACCGTTCTGCTCGAAGAGTACTTCGCCGATTCCGTTTTCGCGGATGGCCATGCTGACTGTTCCCAATGTTCCTTCCACGCGGTAATCCCAATCCAGCATTTGTCCGCTTGTGGCCTTCGCGAGGCGCGCCATGAACTGAAAAACAATCGTGCCGGCGAAGAATCCCGCCAGTAATGCAAATCCAAGAATGGCCATCGCCACAAAATGGGAATGCTTTGTGAGGATGTAGCCGACGCCGCCGAACCAGGCCAAAAAAGCGAGAATCGTCGAAAAGTCCAGCCAGGAGAGATGCCCACTCGATTTCATCGAGGCGCTCTTCAACCCCGCGCCGTGCGCATGCCCTGCGCCTGTAAGGCCGCCCACGTGATGCGCTCCGTGAAACGGCAGGTGAAGATGAAAAGGCAGATGGAAATGGACCGCGCCCGCCAAAAACGAAAGTACGCTCAGCGAGAAGCCCACAAGGAAGCACAACAAGTAGAAGTAAGTCCAGGTCATACAACACCTCGAAGCGCAGCTTCTTGCCGCGCAGACCGGAGTTCGAGACGCAGACCCCGCGCGTCAGTTATCCAACGAGCGGGGCGGCGGATGCCCGCTGCCCTGCTGCTTGCCAGAATGCAACACTTCCCCGAGACGCTCCGCCAGACCCGGCGTGCGAAGAATTTCCGCAAGAAGCAAAAGCGCCTTGCGCGAATCTTCGTGCTCCGCGATCGCCAGAAGGCCTCGGCAAAGCTCCGGATCGGCGGCAAACTGTTCCGCACAGGCGTACAGCCAGGAATCGATCTTGGCGTCGACAACCCGAAGCGACGATTGCAGCTCTGGCGTGTAGCCTTCCGGATCATCCACAAGAAAACCCGGGTAGACCCGGAAGAAACGCGCCAACAGCGTGCGTGTGCCGTGCGTGAGGTGCGGCCTCGCGCCACTCTCGATTTGCGAGAGGTACGCCTGGCTCAGCCCGCGCCCCACTTCGCGCTTCATGGCCGCAGCCAGTTCCTGTTGCGTCATCGGACGCCCCAGGCCGCGCAAGGAACCTTCCACCGAGCGAAGAGAACGAAGTTTGTTGCCGAGAGTCATGGAAGAATCCGTGTATTGCAATCTGCAAATCTTATATTACTTGTAGCTATTTCTGTCAAGAACTATATTTGGCTTATTTTCAATGTGTTATGGACACTTTGCGGAGCTATCGGGTGAAACACTGAAAATAACGAACAGAAGGAGCGTCGTGCGGTTAATCCGGTTTACGTAACGATTGCAGATCGATTCCCAGCTGCTGGCACTTCTTGTACAGGTGGCTGCGCTCCAACCCCAGCGCTCGCGCCACGTTTGTCATGTGAAAATTGTGCCGCTTGATTTCGGCTAACAGCACTTCTTTCTCGAATGCTTCCGTGCGCTCCGCCAGTGTTCCTGTCGTGGCGGCGCCGGAACCCGCCGGATTGGCGCTGGAGTCTTCGCCAGGAAGCACGAGTCGAACATCCGCCGCTGTTATCGACTCCTCCATCGAGAGCAGCACCAACCGCTCTACCACGTTACGCAACTCGCGCACGTTCCCCGGCCAAGCGTACCGCCGAAGCTCCGCAACCGCATCCGGCGCAAACAGCTTTTCTTTCCAGCCGTTCTGTGCGGCCACTTGCCGCGCAAAGTGCGCCGTAAGCTCAGCGAAATCTTCCGAGCGCTCGCGCAGCGGCGGAAGCACCAACGGGAAAACGTAAATCCGGTGGTACAGATCGCGGCGAAACGCATTCTGCTTGACCAGTTCCTCGAGGTTCCGATGCGTGGCCACGAGCACGCGAACATTGGCGCGAATCGGCTTGTCGCCGCCGACGCGTTCCACTTCTCCCTCTTCCAGCACGCGCAGCAATTTCGCCTGCATGGAGAGCGGCATATCGCCGATTTCATCGAGAAACAGCGTGCCGCCCTCGGCCTGCTCGAACTTTCCAAGATGGCGCGCCGCCGCTCCCGTGAACGCGCCTTTTTCATGCCCGAACAGTTCCGATTCGATCAGTTCCGCCGGAACCGCCGCGCAATTCAGCGTTATGAACGCGTTTTCGTGCCGCGGGGACTTCTCATGAATCGCTCGCGCCACCAACTCCTTCCCCGTTCCCGTCTCGCCAAGGATGCAAACACGCGTTTCGCTTGGGGCCACGCGATCGATCTGTGCCAGCATCTTCTTCATCGCCGGACCCGACCCCACCAATTCATGTTTGCCCAGCCGGTGGCGCAGCTCGCGGTTCTCGTCTTCGAGGCGCGTAAGCCGCAGCGCATTTTCCACGGTAACGAGCAACTTTTCCGTCGAGAGCGGTTTTTCCAGAAAATCCAGCGCGCCCAGTTTTGTCGCTTTGACGGCCATTTCGACATTTGCCTGCCCGGAAATAAGAACGATCGGCGTCTTCACGCCTGCCTGTTTCAAATCTTCGAGCAATTCGAGACCGCTTTTGCCGGGCATGACGACATCGGAGAGAATCAGATCGAACGATTCGGCGCGCAAGAGTTCGAGAGCGCGAGGTGCGTTGTCGCAAACCGTGGCTTCGTGGCCCGCAAGCCGGAAGGCCCGCGAAAGCGATGCCAGCGTATTGGGATCGTCATCGACGAGTAGCAGGTGAGCTTTGCGAGGCAAATGGCTGTCCTTTGCGGGCGCGCATCAATCCGAAGCGGCCACAATAAAGCTCTGCGGCGGTTTTTTCTCGGGGGTCGATTCTTCCACGGGAGGCGCGGGACGCGCAGACTGCCTCTGCGGCAGCTCGATGCGAAACGTTGTCCCGCGTCCTTCGTCGCTCGAAACAGAAATTGTGCCGTGATGGTCGCTGATCACGGACTGAATGATCGCGAGGCCTAAGCCTGTTCCCTGCACTTTTGTCGTGTAATAGGGCGTGAACAGCCGCGAACATTCCTCCGGAGTGAGTCCTTTCCCCGTGTCCGCCACTTCGATTCGAACGTTGCCCTCATTCTCGGAGGTGCGCAGCGTCAGCGTGCCGCCCGCGGGCATGGCATCGAGCGCGTTCAGCACGAGATTCTGAAACGCCCGGTGCAGCAAGTCGGCGTCCGCATCGATTTCCGGCAGCGGCTCCGTCAGGAAGTATTCGGGAATCACTGGCGGCTTGCCCACGGCATTGAATTGCGGTTCGAACAGCCGCACGGCGTTGCGCAGGGCTTCGTTGACGTTGACGCGCGAAAAATGCGGCGCCGGCATTTTCGAAAAATCGCTGAAGCGGCCCACAATCGTGTTTAAATTCGCGAGCTCCGCCCTCAGCGTCGCCGTGGATTCGTTGAAAACCTCGAGAAATTGCTTCGCGTCCAATTGCCGCGCTTTTTGCAGATTCTCGACGGTAATTTGCAGCGGAAACAGCGGGTTGCGCAATTCGTGAGCCAGCCGCCGCGCCAGTTCGCGCCAGGCCGCCACGCGTTCCGTCTGGACAAGCTGTTCGCGCTGCGCCGCCAGCGTCTGCGTCATTTCATTGAATGCGGAGGCCAGTTGCCCGATCTCGTCGCGCCCTCGCAGAGGAATGACGGTATCCCATCGCCCCGAGGCCACTTCGCGCGCGCCATCGGCGAGCTCCTCGAGAGGCCGCGTGATTCTGGCGGAAACCCAGAAACTCATCAGCAATCCGATCAAGAGCGCCGCTCCTCCGACCGCCGCCGCAATCTGCAAAATGTGGCGCGTCAGAAGCACAAGATCCCTGCGCGAACTGCCCAGCAACAGCACCGCTAACAGCTCGTTGTTCCGCCCCATCAACGGAATCGCATGAAACGTTTCGGCGTCCGCGGCATTCTCCGACCACTCGATCGTTCGCACCGTGGGTTTCGGCTGCTTTTGGATCCGTTCGATGAGCGGCTCCAGGCGGTCCGCTTGCGCGAACGGCCCGTTCACATCGGTCAGCGCCGTGGGCACAAAGCCGGGCTCCAGGTTTCGGTACAACATGGCGCGCATTCCCGCCGGAGGAACCAGGGAAGCGAGAAAATTCTGATCCAGCCGCCGCCCCCCGATGATGTACATGTTTTTGTCGTTCCCGCCGGACAACATCCGCACCACTGTGAGCGACAACGCTTCTCCGTCCGGCAACTCTTCCTTTTTCAAGAAAGGCGCCGAATCATTCCAATTTTTATTCGCCGTGACCCAGTCATTCTTGTAACCCACGCGAGCGGGATACTGCGCGGAGGAAATCAGCGTGCCGTCCCAATTCACAAATTCCACGAAGTCCAGCCCGTGGTCCTGCGCCGCTCCGGAGGCGTCATGTACATAAAGCGAAAGATCGGGACTAGGTCCCGCCAAATCGATGGCCACTTTGAGCGTGATCTCGGCGTCCGTGATGTTTTTCACCTGCCGCGCAATCTCTTCCCCTCGCTGCGCGTATTCTTGGTCGAATTGCGCCACAAGCGCCTGGCTCCGCTGGGCGTCCGTTTCTTCGAACGCGGCCTGCGTATAGTGCGTTACGCCGTATGCCACCAGCGAAACCGAAGCAAGCACCGTAATCGAAAACACGAGAAATAGTTTTGTGCGAAAACTCATGGCTTTGCTCCGGCCGCCGCAGCCCGCGTTTGCGCGGAAGATTGTGCCGCCGTACCTGCGCGATTCGAAACGTCGGCGGCCGCTGGCTCGGGAAGCTCGAGCCAAACGTCGGCGAGATGCCATTCGCCCCAGCGCGCCGGCATCCAATCGCGCACGGTTGGGCCGAGCCCCACGGACTCCGCTTCCGTAATCAGCGGCAGCACTCGCCATTCCTCAAGAACCCGCTTCTCGCGCTCGTAGAGTTGCTCGTCTTGATTACCCGTAACATTCACCTCGGAAGGCTCCGTCAGATTATATGCTGCAAACAGGGAATCGAGTTCCGCGCGCGGCGAAAGCGACGAATAGTGCCACGCAAAGAGGTGCACGCCCGCGGGAGCCTCAGCCGGCGCGGTCGATGCCGCACCAACGTGCGTGATAGGTCGATTGAGAACTTGCACGAGAATCGAAGCCTGCCGCGCGTTCACGGCCACGCGCTCGCCGAGCAGCTTGGCCAAATCGCCCGCGGGATCGACGCGCAAATGCAGCGGCTCCGCGCCCGCCGCTTCATTCGCAGGCAGCGCGCGGCGCAACTCCTTGGCGCGTTCCAGGTCGGTGTCCACGTTGAAGAGGAAAGCATATCCTGAGAGCCACTGCGGCAAAAGGGTTGCTGCAGGTTCGGCTTGCTTTTGTAGCAACACGTTGGCCATCGTGCCGCGGTCGAGCGAAAGCGCCAACGCCTCGCGCAGACGAACATCGGATGCGGCACCTTGCGTCTCGTCAAAACGCAAACCGTACAATGTAACCGGCTCCGAACTCCAAATCCGAAGATTAGCCTGCTTCGCGCGCGGCACGAGATCGGGCGCAAGCTCGATCAAATCCGCTTTCCCAAGCTGCAAGTCAAACATGGCGCGCAGCGGAGGCACGCCGAGCGTCACGTCAATCCCGTCCACAAATGGCCGGCCGGACCACGCCTCTGGATTCGCACGAAAAAAAAGATGTCCGCCGCGAAACGGTGCTCCCGCGGGAGTCTCGGCCGGCGTCACCGAAGAATTTTGCTCTCCTCCCTGTCCCATGCTTGCGGATGCTGCTCCGACGACAAACGGCCCGCTTCCCACGAGCTCGCCATTTTCCAACACTCGATAAATAAAGTAGCGTCCGGAAGCAAGCTGCTCGAGCAAGTCGGGAGCCGGCACGCTCGACTGAATCAAAATGCCATTGTCGCGTACAGAAATTTGCTGCGTCCCGGGAAGCAGCGGGCGAAGCGCTGCTGCAACTTCCTCCGGCGTGAGCGCCGAGCCATCGGAAAATTTCACTCCCGCTCGAATCGCAAATTCCCAGCGTTTCTCGGAAGCGTCGTGCGACCACTCCGTCGCCAGCACGGGCTGAAAACGCCCGTAATTGTCCAGCGCCACCAGCCGTTCGAACACCAGCGCCGCCAGTTTTTCATTCGCCGCCGCCTCCAGCGAACCAGCTTGCCATTCGCGGGGGTCGAGCGACACGCTGCCCGCTCGCACCTCGATGCGCAGCGTTCCTCCATAGCGCGGGTTCACCGCCCCGCCCGACGTCACAGCCGCCGTAAGCAAAACGCTATTTAGAACAACTAATCGAAAGTAGATATGCCTCATAACGGCCTGTCTGCAAATTCCGGTCTACCGCAACAGCTTCGCCATTGGCCGCCGCATTCGTGGCGGTTCTCGTCCCCGGCGTGCGCAACGCAATTACCGGTCCCGGAAACCCCATCGGATCGGAAACAGCTTGTGCCCGCCGCTCTTGAATATCCATTGCCTGAATCTCGTCGGGCTTCGTCCAATCTCCATTGCCGGTCACCAGCAACTGCCAGCCGCTTCCGCACCCGCTATAAACGCTTGCAATTTCACTGCCCCAATTGGGAAAAACCGCTACTGGCTCCGCGCCGTCTTCATATAAGCGCGCGAGACCGTCCTCTCCCGTCACCATAAATCTTGTTTTTCCGTCCATCTCGAGTGGCGCGGCGGAAATCCACGCCCCTATTTTTTTGCCGGCCATCGCTTCGGTAGCCACCGCCCTCACGGGAATCTGGTCGGTGTTTCTCTCGCACTCCCACCCCTTAGTGCCTGGCAGCAAAGACAATGTACAAACCTCGCCCGAAAGATACGCCGCCTTCGAATCAATCCCCTGAAAGATGAATCCTCGCTCGTCGCGTTCCGCCGGCTGGTGGGTGGGCAGGTGCTCCGAGCCCGTCAGCACCCACTGGTCAGCTTGCAATTCGTAAAAGCGAATCGCCTCCGTTCCAAGCGTTTCAGCGTGCTTCCCGTCGTCGAGCACCACGTCCAAAATCGGCCCATCCTGCGAAAAGAGAAATTCCCTGTGTAGTGTGAGGCTGAACGCCGGCTCCGGCGCCGCCGGCCCATCCACCGGCCCGATCGTTTCCATAACCGTTTCGCTATTTTCCCCGCGCTGAATCTGCACCACCGCCAAATATTCCGCCGGATCCTGCGTCACGCTTACGACCAGCTTCGCTGCCGCATCCGCGGCCACAATCTTCGCGCCACGCTGTTGTAGCTCTTGCTGAAACGCGGCCGAGAAGCTGGCAAACTCCCCCCTTCGCAGCGTTGCCAGGTTCCGAAATTCGCAGCTCACCGTACCTCCGCGAGCGGAAGTCCACACCTTCCGAGCCAGCGCCCTGCCTGCCTCTTCAAAAGAATCCGCGCGCGCAGTTTGCGCAACAAAACCAAAGAAAATGTAAAATCCGAGAACTTGACAAAAGATCGCGAGGCCGCGCCGGCGCGGCAATGGCAGATTTTGCTTGGCGTACACTGGCTTGCTGCCTGATGATAGCACGCCTGCCGGCCAAGGTACGGAGCGCTCTGAACCTGGTGCGCCGTGCGAATTTGAAGTTTCGCCCCTAATCCGGATGTCGCGCTCGTGCGTGCGGCAGGCAAAATTCCCGCAGCTCGCGAAACAATTTGCCAGCAGGTACGTCCATCTATTTGGCCGGGTAAACGGGGAAACTCTGCTCTCAAGGATAATCCAAATGAATCGAGTCGCTATTCGTCTGAATGTACTGCTCTGGCTAGCCGTAGCCGTGATGCTTTGCTTCAATTTCGCGCCAGCCAGCGCTCAATCCGATCCTGCCGATCGCGTTCCTCCCGGCCCCACTCGCCTTCTTCGCTACGCGGACATCTCGAAAGACAATGTTGTTTTTGTTTATGCTGGCGATCTGTGGATCGCCTCGCGCGAAGGCGGCGCAGCCCGCCGCCTCACGTCCCACGTCGGCGAAGAGCTTTTCCCGAAATTTTCGCCAGATGGCAAGTGGATCGCGTTCACAGGCGAATACAACGGCAACCCGGACGTCTATCTCATTTCCGCCGAAGGCGGCGAGCCCAAGCGCCTCACCTACCATCCCTCGGACGACATCGTTCTCGGCTGGACTCCCGACGGCAAGGACATCCTCTTTCGCTCCAATCGTTTTAACGAGCCTCTCGGCCGCTCCACACGGCTCTACTTGATCTCCCCGCAAGGCGGCAGCCCCCGCGCGCTTCCCGTTCCACGCGGCGATCTCACTTCCTTTTCGCCCGATGGCACCAAAATCGCCTACCTCGAAACTTCACAGGAATTCCGCACCTGGAAGCGCTATCGCGGCGGATGGAGTCTGCCCATCGCCATCTACGACCTGAAAAAGAACACCTACGAAGAGCTTCCCAAAACCGCCGGCATGGATATGTTTCCCATGTGGCACGGCGACTCGATTTATTTCATCAGCGACCGCGACGGCATCATGAATCTCTACAGCTACAACCTCTCTTCCAAGCAAACCAAAAAGCTCACCGACTACAAGGAATTCGATATCAAGTGGCCCAGCCTCGGTCCTGACGCCATCGTCTACGAAAACGGCGGATTGCTCTACGAGTACAATCTCGACAGCGGTAAGACGCGCGATCTCCCCATCGTCGTCCGCGCCGAAGACCTCCAAGCCCGCCCCGAATTCAAGAGCGTCGCCCAGCAAATCGGCAGCGCCGCAATCTCTCCGTCCGGAGTTCGCGCCGTCGTCGAAGCCCGCGGCAACGTCTTCACCATTCCCGCCGAGCATGGCAGCGTCCGCGTTCTCACCACCGACAACTCCAGCGTCCACGAACTCAATCCCGTCTGGTCGCCCGACGGCAAGTGGATCGCCTATCTTTCCGACAAATCCGGCGAATACGAACTCTACACGCGCCCCCAAATGGGCGGCGACGAAACTCGCATCACCACCGACGGCAAAATTTATCGCTTCGGGCCCATCTGGTCTCCCGACAGCAAGAAACTCGCCTATTGGGACAAATCGAATCAACTCTGGTACGTCAGCCTCGACGACAAAAAGCCCGTCCTCGTCGATACCGCCGATTACGGCCTCATCTCGGATGCCTCTTGGTCTCCTGACAGCCTCTGGCTTGCCTATTCCAAGCCGGGAGGCCGCAGCGCCAACGGCATCTATCTCTATTCCCTCGCTGCCAGGAAAATCACGGATCTCTCCAACGGTTTTTACAACAACGCCAATCCCGTTTTCGACCCCGAAGGCAAATATCTCTATTTCATCTCCACGCGCTTTTTCTATCCCAGCCTCGGCAAACTCGACTTTCGCTTTAACTACTATTCCACCGACGGCATCTTCGCCGTCACACTCAAAGCGGATGAGCCTTCCCCCTTTCAGCCGCAAAGCGACGAAGAAAAACCTGCCGACGAAAACAAAAAGCCGGACGATGCAAAATCGGCCGCCGCAAAAACCAGTGCTCAAAAATCCGGCCAAGAAAAAGAAGAAAAAAGCGCCGAAGCCATCAAGCCCATTCAAATCGACCTGGACGGTATCTCCCATCGCATCGCCCCTGTCCCCGTCGAGCCCGGCATCTTCAGCAATCTCTCCGTACGCAAGGGCAAATTCTTCTACATCTCGACTCCGCTCGAGGCCCGCCAGTTCGCCATGCCTCAGGAGAAAGGCCCGCAGAACGTTCTCCACGTCTATGACGTCGCCAAGCGCGAAGACAAAGTTCTCCTCGAAGGCATCGAAGGCTACGATCTCGACAAAGACGGCAGCAAAGTTCTCTACAAAGCCGGCCCGCTCCTCGGCATCACCGATGCGGTCCCAGGCAAAGCCAAAGTTGGCGCTGGCAAACTTGATCTCAGTGGCATGCAGGTGAAAATCGATCCGCGCGAAGAGTGGCGCCAGATTTATCACGAAGCGTGGCGTCTCGAGCGCGATTTCTATTGGGATCCCAATATGACCGGCCACGACTGGAACAAGATCGGCGCTCGTTACGCCACTCTGCTTCCCTGGGTCGCCGATCGCAGCGATCTCAACTACTTGCTCGGCGAACTCATCGCCGAGCTGAACACTTCCCACACTTACGTCGGCGGGGGCGATGAACCCAAGGCGCCTCCCGTCAGCGTCGGCATGCTCGGCGCCGATTACCAAGCCGAAGGCGGCTTCTATCGCATCACCAAAATTTATCCCGGAGAAAACTGGAGCGATGCTACGCGCTCGCCGCTCACAGATCCCGGCCTCAAAGTCAAAGAGGGCGATTATTTGATCGCCGTCAACGGCCAGGAAGCCCGCTCCTCGCAAGACGTCTATTCCTATTTCCAGGATCTCGCCGGAAAACTCGTCTCTCTGAAAATCAACAGCAAGCCCAGCGTCGAAGGCGCGTGGGAAATCACCGTAAAACCCATCCCCAGCGAAACCGGCGTCCGCTATCTCGATTGGGTCGATTCCAATCGCCGCAAAGTCGCCGAGGCCACCGGCGGACGCATCGGCTACATGCATGTCCCAGACACCAGCATCCCTGGCATCATCGATTTCGATAAGGAACTCACCGGACAGCTCGATAAAGACGGCATCATCATTGACGAGCGCTATAACGCCGGCGGCCAAATTCCCGACTTCTACACCGAAAAACTCAAGCGCTCGCTCCTCGCCGTCATCTCCGTCCGCGACGGTAAAGACGTTCCTTATCCGCCCGTCGCCATCTATGGGCCAAAAATCATGCTCGTCAACGAGCTTTCCGGCTCCGGCGGCGATCTTTTCCCATGGCTCTTCCGCTTCGAAAAAATCGGTCCCATCGTGGGCGCGCGAACATGGGGCGGTCTCGTCGGCATCAATTCGGGCGCGCCCTTGCGTGACGGAGGCTACGTGACGGCTCCCGCCGCGGGATTTTATGCCTGGGACAAAGGCTCGTCCTCCTGGGTCGTCGAGAATCACGGCGTCGATCCGGACTATGTCGTTCCCGAGCGCCCCGATCTCGTCGTCGAGGGCCACGACCCGCAACTCGAGAAGGCCATCGAACTGGCCAACGAAGCCCTCAAGACTTTCAAGGGCCTTCCTCCGCGTCCGAAATTCCCTGGCGCGAAATAACCGCAGCGCTTCGCCCCAACGCAATTTGTGTAATCACCAGGCGCGAACGGCCCGCGATTAGCGGGCCGTTCGTGCCTTTCATTGATAATGAATTCAACCGCTAGCCGAGTGGCTCGGTTCAAGCCGCCTGCGGAGAAACAACCCTTGGCAAATTCGGCGAAGCGCGGCGGTGCTTGCCTGCATGCTCATGATCTTTCCTCCTTTCAGCAACCTCCCCCGAACCACCCACAGGGGTATTGGCTAGCGGAACTCGGTGGCACAGACTTCAGTCTGTGCAAACTCAATGGAAAGCAAATCCTCACGCCCGTCCACTGGATAGCGCCACGGCTTCTTTTCCAGCACGCTGCGGCAAGCCAACTTGCATCGTGTCCAATTGCCGCGAAGTAATCTGGAGGCGAATAGCTCCGTGAGCTCGATTCCCTTCCGCCTTCGCGCCGTCTCGGCTCGTCATTCTCCGCGTCAGCACTCGCCGCAGTTGCTCCGAGAGATACACGTCGTAAGCCACCAGCGCGCTGGCGCTTCCAAACAATCCCAAGCCAAGAATCATCAACAAATATTTCAGTCCGAGCATTGCGCCCTCCCTGCCACTACCGCCAAACCCGCTCCAAGTCCCGTCCTTCTCTTACTTCGTTATTTCATTGCCTCTTTATTTCTTTTCGTCCTTCCTTCTTCGCGCCCTCTGTCATCAGCGATGCGCCACGTACGCCCGCGCCGCCTGTCTCGCTCCCGTCGCCAACTCTGTCCGGGCAGCCCCTGCCCGCCGCGTCGCCGGCTGCATCAGCGCGAACATTGCCCGCAGCAGCAGCCAATCAAACGCCCAAGCGGCAGCCGCGGTAAAAACTGCGATTACGACGAGCGTTGCGAAGTTCAGAATGGCGATCATGGCCAGCCTCCGAGTCTTTCAGCGTCCAACGCCAAAGGAACTCGCACGCCGCGCGCCACGCTAAATGTGTTGGAAATAAGCGACTTATCTGTTTCGCGAAAAAACGCCTCTGTGTAGTGCCAGCCACGCCGTGGCCGCCCGGACGCTCTCTCGACGCCGGTAGTTGGCCTGGCAGCCAATCGGAGCTATTGTAGTAGTGTCGGATTCAGTCCTTGGAAGGAACAAAGGCGCGAACCTGCCTCCTGCTTTTCCGCTGGCAGCCCTGTTCGCCTCTCGCGAAAAACCTCGATATGGCGCAAAGCTCCGGAATGCGGCTCGGCAAAATCCTCGGAATACCCATCTATCTCCATTCCACCTGGATCATCATTTTTGCCGGCATCACCTATATTCTCCAGCAGCAGTTTGCCCACGACCACGCCTCTTGGACGCCCGTCCAGCAATGGGGCGTCGCCGCTTTCACCAGCTTGCTCTTTTTCGGTTCCCTGCTCTTCCACGAACTCGCCCATAGCGTCGTTGCGCAGCACTACAAAATTCGCGTTCTCTCCATCACCCTTTTCATCTTCGGCGGCGTCGCCAGCATCGAGCGCGACCCCTCCAAAGCCATCCAGGAATTCAACATCGCCATCGCGGGCCCCCTGGCCAGCGGCTTCCTGGCCGTCGTCTTCTTCGGCCTGGTAGAAGCCTTTCCTTCCAACCAGACCGTGAACGCGGTTTCCACCTGGCTCTGGACCACGAATCTTCTGCTTGCGATTTTCAATCTTCTTCCAGGTTTCCCCCTCGATGGCGGCAGGATTTTCCGCGCCATCATCTGGGGCGCCAGCAAAAACTTCTCGAAAGCTACGCGCATCGCTGGCGCCAGCGGCCGCATGATCGCCTACGCCATGATCCTTCTCGGCGGCTTTGGCGTTTTCAAGGGATTTGTCGCCCAGGGTCTTTGGAGCGTTTTCATCGGCTTTTTCCTCTTGAACGCCGCGCAGGAAAGCGTCACGCAAGCCGCGATTCGCGAAACTCTTACTGGCTTGCGCGCCGCCGACGTCATGAGCCACGAAGTTCCCACCGTCGGCCGCGCCATCTCTCTCGAAGAGTATGGCGCCGAAGTTTTGCGCACTGGCCGCCGCTGCCATCTCGTCATCACCGAAGATCGCCTGGTCGGCATGATGAACGTCAACCGGCTCAATTCCGTCCCGCGCGACGAATGGGCGCACAACTCCGTGCAAGCCGTGATGATCCCACGCGAGCGCATCCTCTGGGCCACGCCAGACGAACCTCTCCTCGGCCTCCTCGAACGCCTTCTCACCGCCGACGTCAACCAGATGCCCATCGTCTCCGGTTCCGACGATGGCGCCGCTCACATCATCGGAATGGTCACTCGCGATTCCATTCTCCGCGTCATGCGCACGCGCACCGAACTCGGCCCGCTTTCCTACAACAGCGTCGCAAGCAAATAGCTCTGTGATCCGCGGACGCATCTCCTGTAGTCGTCTGCGCCCGCCCGGTGCTCCCGCAAATCTTCATTAACTCCGCGAGTCCTCTTGGGTATACGATGGCTTCCTATCGCAAAGGAGGATCAAAATGGCCAAGAAGAACCGGCTCACCCGAGTCGCCTCACAAATCGGCAGCGCCATAGGCAAAGCGGATCGCAAAGCCCACAAAGTTGTCGAGGCAGGATCCGTCGCTAAAGAAGAGCTCCAGGCGATCGCCAAGCAAGTCGGAGCACTCAAGCGCCAGTTGGACAAAACTACCAAGCGCCTGAAGCACGCTCTGCGTTAATCCCAAGTTCGCAGCCGGGCTTCCAACGCTTCCTAACGCCCTCTGCCGTGGCGAGTGCCTTGGCCTGTCCTCTCATCTGTTCCTGTTCGCCCCCGGCGCGCTTCCCTTCCAGCTGTTCTCCTCCGCAATTCCGCATGCCGAAACTCTTCTCGATTGGTTTATAATGCGCCGCCCAGGGGTCGAAAGCCTGAACGTCCATCACCACAGCAAACGGGAGGAAGCGTAGCCATGCATTCGGCGAATCAGTCGAGGTCTTTGTTTTTGCCCAGTCGGCGTTGGATTACTGCCGGCTCATCGGCGTTTCTGTTTGTCGCCGCGCTCTTCGTCGTCGGCCTCGCCGCGCAAGCTCCCGGCAATTCCACTGGTGCAGACGCCACCGAGCCGCCCGCCGCAACGCCCGCATCCCCCGTTCCCATCCACACGCCTAATTACGCCCTCGAAGCCCGCTTCCTCCCCGCCAACCTGAACCCGCTCGTCTTCGACCTCTCCGTCACTCCCCACTGGTTCACGCTTTCCGGCAAGTTCTGGTACAGCTATCGCACCAGCGCCGGCACGAACTATTACGTCGTCGATCCCGCCAGAAAATCCAAATCTCTCCTTTGGGACAACGCCAAAATCGCCGCCGCTCTTTCTCTTCTCACCAATTTCCCATACAACGCGCAGCATCTCCCCGTCAAACGCCTCAGACTCGTCGACAAAGACACCCGCATGCGCTTCGAAGTCGAAATTCGCAAAGATGGTGTCGTGCCCAACGAGCCTGAGAAAAAAATCCAGAACGATGGCAGCCAGCAAGGCAACGAAAGCGAAGTGAAACAAAACGAAGGAAAGCAAACCGAGCAGCAAAGCCAGGTTTCAGAAATTTCCGGCCAGCCAACTCCGCCGAAAGAAGAAACGCGCACTTTAGTTTTCGAATACGATCTTGCTTCGGGCAAAGTCACTCGCCTCGATAACGCCGAGCCGTTCAAGCCCAGGCCGCTCTGGGCTTCTGTTTCTCCCGACGAAAAAATCATCGTCTTCGCCCGCGGCCAAAACCTCTTCATGATGGACGCCGAAAATTACGCCAAAGCCCTCAAAAAATCCGGTGACTCCACCATCGTCGAAACCCAGATCACCACCGATGGCGTTGAAAATTTCAGCTACGCGCGCCGACTCTTGCCCGAGCAGGAAGACGCCCTGAAAAAAGAAGACAAGGGCGACACCAACAAAGCCGGCATTCGCGCGCCCACCATTCAAGTCCACTGGTCCCAGGACTCCAAAAAATTCGCCGTCGTCCGCGAAGACGACCGCAAAATCCCCGATTTCTGGGTCATCCACTCTCTCGCCAATCCTCGGCCCATCCTCGAGTCCTATCCCTATCCCCTCCCCGGCGAGCAGGCCATGCCCGTCTATCAACTCGAAATTCTCGATGTCTCCTCAAAACAGCTCGTCGCAGTCCAAGCCAAGGATTTTCCCGAGCAGGAACTTCGCATCGAAGACGCTCCTCTTCTCGAGCGCGACCGCGAAGAAATGCGCGAGGAGCGCGAAGGCGAACAAGAGGGCGCCCCCTTCCCCATTTCCCGCGTCACCGTCCGCTGGCTTTCCGCCACCTCCGATAAACTCTATTTCAACAGCACCAACCGCGATTTTCGCAAGATCAATGTCGACGTCGCCGACACCTCCTCCGGCGCCTCAAAAACCCTCATCGAGGAACGCTCCAACGTCTGGCTCAGCGTCAAGCCGCTCCGCCTCGTCGCCGACGGCCAGGAATTAATTTGGTGGTCCGAGCGCGACGGCTGGGGCCATTACTATCTCTTCGATTCCGCTGGCCATCTCAAAAATCAAATCGATTCCGGCGAATTCGTCACCGATCAAATCGTCTCCCTCGACGAAAAAGCCCGCACTCTCTTTTTCACCGCCAACGGCCGCGAGCGCGGCGAAGATCCTTATTACGAACATCTCTATCGCATCAATCTCGATGGCTCCGGCCTCCAGCTTGTCTCTCCCGGCAATTTTTCCCACGCCTTCAGCGCTCCCGATTCCGGCAAATACTTCGAAGACACCTTCTCCCGCGTTGACACCGCTCCCAAATCCATCCTCGTCGACGCCCAAGGCGCTCATCTTCTCGACCTCGAAACCACCGACGTCTCCCAGCTCCTCGAAGCCGGCTACAAATTCCCCGAAACCTTCCAAGTCAAAGCCGAAGACGGCGTCACCGATCTCTACGGCGTCCTCTACAAGCCGTTCGATTTCGATCCCGCTCGCAAATATCCCCTCATCGAATTCGTTTATCCCGGTCCGCAAACCGAGGAAGTCAACAAAACGTTCTCCCCTAAAAGTCCCAACGTTCCCCTCGCTCAGCTCGGTTTTATCGTCATCGAAGTCGGCGCCCGCGGCGGTAGCCCGCAGCGCGACAAATGGTATGACAGCTACGGCTACGGCAATCTTCGGGACTACGGCCTTGCCGACAAAAAAGTCGCCGCCGAGCGCCTCGCCGCTCTCCATCCCTACATCGATCTCTCGCGCGTCGGAATGTGGGGCCATTCCGGCGGCGGCTTTATGACCGCCGCGGCCCTAATGCAATATCCCAATTTCTACAGCGCCGGCTGGTCTGAATCCGGCAATCACGATAACAACGTCTACAACCGCGACTGGAGCGAGAAATACCACGGCGTCCGCGAGGACATGATGAAAGACGGCACTCTCAAATATGTCTATGAAATCGACAAGAATTCCGACCTCGCCAAAAATCTAAAAGGCCATCTCATGCTCACCACCGGCGACATGGACAACAACGTCAGCATGGTCAATACCATGCGCGTCGCCAACGCCCTCATCCGAGCCGATAAGCGTTTCGAAATTCAGGTCTTTCCCGGCATGCGCCACTCCTACATGCCCATCGCCAGTTACGTCGATATGGCTCGCGGCGATTTCTTCGCTCGCTGGCTTCTCGGCTCTTCCGACACCGGCGCCGACATCATCGAACTCCAAAACCAGCGCCTCGCCACACCCAGCAAAAAATTCAAGGAGTAGCTCCTGCCCCGCAGGAAAATACCTGCGGCCCTTAAAAAGCGGCTCGGTCTCCTCCTGCTTCAGTTCCCGGAGGTTGCTCGCCTTCTTGGTACGCGGCATCGCGCAAGCGATTGATCCTCACGTTTGCGCCCCTAACTTTCGTTATAGGCGGATTTCTTCCTTTCGTTGAATTGTCCTTCTCGCTTCTGTCCTTTACCATTTCTGAGAGGAGCCGCACACACAGCCCGGGCCTCGTCGCCGTCAAACCGGCTTCTCGGAGGAGGACTGTCGTGAAAAAAATACTGTCATTTGTTGTCGCCGTAGTTTTCCTTGCTCTCGTAGCGAGCCCGCCCGCCCGCGCTGATGATCGCAGCGATGACATCTCCCGCATCCGGATCTCCCGCGACGTTTTTCATGAGCTCATGCAAACACCGGACAAGAGCATTCCCAATGAATTGCTCGAATCCGCGAAATGCATCGCCATCATTCCAGGCGAATTGAAGGCCGCCTTCGTTTTCGGCGCCCGCTACGGAAAAGGTCTGGCCACCTGTCGCACGCACGATGGCTGGAGCGCTCCCGTTTTTCTCACCATCGGCGGCGGAAGTTTCGGTTTTCAGATTGGCGGCTCCTCTACGGATCTTGTCCTGATCTTTCGCAATCGCGAAGGCTTTCAACGCTTGCTCAGCGATAAGTTCAAGATTGGCGCCGATGCCACTGCCGCTGCCGGACCCGTGGGCCGTCACACTGCGGCCGCGACCGACCTCGAAATGCACGCCGAAATTCTGACTTACTCCCGGAGCCGCGGCGTTTTTGCTGGCGTCAGCCTCGACGGTGCCGTCGTCGCGCCCGACCACAGCGGCGACCGGGCCATGTATGGAAAGGGGGTCAGTCGCGCCGATATCTTGGATGGCAGAGTCGCTGTCCCCAGAGTCGCAGAGCCCCTCGTCTCGGAAATTCAACGCGATACGGCTGAGGCCCGCGCCAACGGTTAGCTTCCCTTTCCGACGCCCCCTCATCTCCCTTCCCGATTTCGGGGTTCTCCGCAGCCTGGAGGACCTCGAAACCGGTTTCCTTGGCCTAGCCACTACCTACCCGCTTCGCGCCCCGCTGCGGTCC
Source organism: uncultured Acidobacteriota bacterium (assembly GCA_963715795.1). GTDB lineage: Bacteria > Acidobacteriota > Terriglobia > Acidiferrales > UBA7541 > Acidiferrum. Next base: position 2,592,863 of record OY970275.1, read on the forward strand.
AGTTCCGGCGGACCTAGCCCGTTCCGTAATTCCTTCTGCTCGCCCTCATACCCCTCACGCCGCCGGTCCAGCCCGCGCACCGTTCGCTGCACCTAACGACCGTTCACCCTCGGTTTCCTGCCATTCCCTGTAAATTAGTTTACTTTGCCGCCAATCCGCTGCTACCATTTCCCATGTTTCGCTCGCAAACCACCCCTCCCTTCTCATCAAGGCCTCGTACTTCCTCCGCTCTGCCCTCCGTGGGCTCTGTGCCCTCTGTGTCAAAATCCCCTTTGCACTCCGCCGCCACCCCAGCTTCCCCGCTGCTCTCGCCCACCCCAGTTCCCGAGCAAAACGAGAGCAAACAGCCCCCTGTATCCTCAACAACTTACAAACGCCTATTTCCACAACCCTTTTGTTTTCATATTCTTACAAATGCCCCGGGGGGGTGCTCGCTCCTCCCAATTCTTCCGCCCCTGAAACCTCCCAATCCAATTTCTCGCCAAACCACGCCGCCCATCTCCCTGCTGGTACACTACATCGCGGAATGTCCTCGCCCTTCTGCAACGTCGCCCTCCCTGTTCCCCTGCGCACCACTTTCACTTACTCCATCCCCGAATCCCTGCGTTCCTCCGTCCAGCCCGGCAGCCGCGTTCTCGTTCCCTTCCGCAAAAAATCTCTGATCGGCGTCGTCGTCGACATGCCAGAGCACGCCCCCGCCAACACCAAGCTCCGCGACATCACCAAAGTCCTCGAGTTTGCCCCTGCCCTCACTCCCAAGCTGATCGAGCTCGCCCAATGGATCTCCACCTATTACCTCGCCCCCATCGGCGAAGTCTTCCGCTCCATGCTTCCGCCCCTCACGGAGCTGAACGTTCGCCGCGAATTCGTCCTGACGACCGAGGGCCGCGAAGCAGCCGCAAGTCTCGGCACCGGCGAAATCTCGCATGGTCTCTCTGTCTCCGAGTCCTCGCTCCTGAAAAAAGCTGCCGCGAAAAATATTCCAGTTCCGTTCAGCGCCGCGGCGAAAATGGGCATCTCCAGCGCCGCCCTCCAGCGCCTCCGCCAGCGCGGCCTTATCGAAATTCGCGAAAGTTTGCAAGACAAGAAAAGAAAATCCCAGACCATCGTCGCCTGGAAAGGCCGCGGCGATACCGCCGGCAAATCGGCGAACGAAAAAGAAGAAAAAATCCGCCTGCTTCTCGAAACCGAGCGCGGCCCGCTTCCTCTGCCGCAGCTTCTCAAGCTCGCGCAGGTTTCGCGCAGCCTCGTCGGCCGCATGCTGACGGAAGGCTCGCTCGAATCCTGGGAAGAGCCGCTCGATCCCGCCGAAGATCCCTTTGACACCGGCTACACTCCGCCTGCCCACGCCTTGAACGAAGAGCAGGAGAGCGCCATGAAAGCCATTCGCGCGCGTTTCGAGCTTGGCGAATTCGGCGTCCAACTCCTGCACGGCGTGACCGGCAGCGGAAAAACCGAAGTCTATTTGCGCTGCGTGCAGGAAACCCTCGCGCGCGGCAAAACCGCCATCATCCTCGTTCCGGAAATCGCGCTCACCCTGTGGATTGGCCGGCAGTGCCGCTCGTGGTTCGGCGCTAAGTACGAAGGCGTCGCCGTTCTGCACTCCGCGCTGAGCGACGTCGAGCGCGCCCGCGAATGGTGGCGCGTCCGCAATGGCGAAGCCCGCGTGGTCGTCGGCACGCGCTCCGCGGTCTTCGCCCCGCTTCAGAATCTCGGCTTGATCATCGTCGATGAAGAGCAGGAAAACAGTTACAAGCAGGAAGAAACGCCGCGCTATCACGGACGCGATGTAGCCATCGTCCGCGCCAAAAGCGAGGGCGCGCTCGCGTTGCTCGGTTCAGCGACGCCTTCGCTCGAAACCTATCATCACGCGCTCACCGGAAAATACGAGCTCATCACTATCGCCTCTCGCGTGCAAAACCGCTCTCTCGCGAGCGTCGAAGTGATCGATATGCGCGAGGACTTTCAGAAAACCCATCAATCCAGCCCTATTTCTACTTCTCTTCACGCGGGAATCCAGGATTGCCTCGCCGCTGGCACGCAGGCGCTCGTTCTCATAAACCGCCGCGGTTATTCCTGGTCCGTTTTGTGCCGCAGTTGCGGCGCAAGCGTGCAATGCGTCAATTGCAGCATCTCCATGACCTACCACAAGAGCCGCAACCGCCTCGAGTGCCACTATTGCGGTTCCCTCCAGCAAGTGCCCAAGCAATGTCCGAAATGCCAGTCACAGTATGTCTATTTCTTCGGCGAAGGCTCCGAGCATCTCGAAGAGCGCCTCCGCAAGGAATTTCCCGGCGCGCGCATCGCCCGGCTCGATCGCGACACCGCGCGCACCAAACGCCAATACCAGGAAACGCTCGGCGCGTTTGCCGGTGGCGCTTTAGACATCCTGGTCGGCACACAAATGCTTGCCAAAGGCCACGATTTTCAGCGCGTCACGCTCGTCGGCGTCATTTCCGCGGACTCTTCGCTCAGCATGCCCGATTTTCGCGCCGCCGAGCGCACTTTCCAGTTGTTGACGCAGGTCGCCGGACGCGCTGGACGCGGCGAATTATCGGGGCGCGTTCTGATCCAAACCTATTATCCCGAGCACTACGCGATTCAGGACGCCGTAAGACAGGATTACGCGTCCTTCTTCGAGCGCGAGATGCATTTCCGCCGCATGATGGCTTATCCTCCGCTCACTTCGCTGGCTAACGTCATCGTCCGCGACACCAGCCTCGAAAAAGCCATTCGTTTCTCGCGACTGCTTTCGGAATACTTTTCCCCGCACGATGGCCATCTCGTGCGCATTCTCGGGCCGGCAACCGCTCCTCTTGCGCGCCTGAAAAAAGAGCATCGCTTCCAGTTTCTCTTGAAATCGCCCAAGCGCTCCGTGCTCACGAAACTCCTGGGCGGAGCCATGGCCTACTGCGACGCGCACGAAATTCCGCAAACCGCCGTGCTGGTCGATATGGACCCGCTAAGTTTGCTTTGAATTTGCTTTGGGTTTGCTTTGAATTGAGTTTATTCGGAAGGAGTGAGCTGCCAAGAAAGATTGAGAAAAGGGCCGCGACATCGCTCGGGAGATTAGGAAGACTTGCCCGCTTCCGCGGATTTGCTTTTCTTCGCTTCGAGGCCGAGCACGGCCATCACTTTTTGCAAATCTTTCCAGACTTCGCTTTTCGCGCTGGGATTGCGCAGCAAGTAGGCCGGGTGGTACGTGGCCATCAATTTTCTTCCGCGAAACTCGAGCCACTGCCCACGGAAGTTGGAAATGCCGCGGTTCGTTTCGAGCAGCGTCTGCGCGGCGCAAGCGCCGAGGCAGACGATGACTTTTGGCGCGATGGCGTCGATTTGGCGCAGCAAAAACGGCGAGCATGGCGTGATCTCGTCTTTTTCGGGCAGCCGGTTTTCCGGCGGGCGGCATTTCACAACGTTGCAGATGTAAACGTCTTTTCGCTGCAAGCCCATGGCTTCGATCATCTGCGTCAGAAGTTTTCCGGCGCGGCCCACGAACGGCAGGCCTTGCACGTCTTCGTCGTGCCCGGGACCTTCGCCGATGAAAACGAGTTCGGCTCTCGGATTGCCGTCGCCGAAAACGATGCTGTTTCTCGTTTTGTGCAGCTTGCAGCGCGTGCATTCGCCGAGGTCGCTGCGGATTTTAAGAAGCGTGTCGTCCTTGATTTTTTCGACCGCTTCGAACAACGACGGTCCCGAAGGTACGGGGAGAGGAGCAAGTTTTGGCGCAGGCTGGAGCAAGGATCGCGTGAGATTGGACAATTCCGGCTTGCGAATCGATTTTGGCAAGGCTGTTTCCTCGTAAGACGTTTGGTGGCGAATCGCCGCCGCGGAATTTTCCGTTACGGAACTTTCCGCCGCGAAGTTTTCTGCCGCGGAACTTTCTGTTGCGGAACCTGCCGCATCGGAGCTGGCGGCTGCGAAAAGAATCGGCGCGCCACGGTCCTTGTAAAAAAGACGGACACCGAGGTCTTCGTAAAAACCGAGGCGCTCGGAAAGTTTTTTCTGGAGGGCTTCGGGGATTCGCTCGGCCATGGCGGGTTAGACGGCGGAACTATGCGAAACGATTTTATCGCGCAAGGCGCTGCGCAAACGCAGCACTTCGTCGAGAATGCGCTGCGCCACTTCGCTCTTGCTCAGTTTCGGGAGCGGCAAGTCGCGGCCGTCGCGCGAAAACAGCGTGACGACATTCGTATCGTGATCGAAACCGGCGCCTTCGGCGGTTACGTCGTTCGCGACGATGAGATCGGCGTTCTTCGCGGCCAATTTCTTGCGCGCGTTTTCCGCGACGTGATCCGTTTCGGCGGCGAATCCGACGATGAGGCGATCGCCTTTGCTGCGCGCGGCTTCGGCCAGAATATCCGGAGTCGGTTCGAGATGAATCGTGAGCGGCTCTTTGTTTCTTTTTATTTTTTCCGCGTTCGTCTCGGCGGGACGGTAATCGGCGACGGCGGCGGCGAAAATCGCGACGGAGCTTTCGGCGAGATGGCTGGCAACCGCGCGTCGCATTTCTTCGGCGCTGCGTACGCTGATGCGCTCGACGCCTGCAGGCGTTTCGAGGTTGACCGGGCCGCTGACGAGAAAAACTTTTGCGCCGCGCCGCGCGGCAGCTTCCGCGACGGCGTAACCCATTTTCCCGGAGGAGCGGTTCGTCAGATAGCGCACCGGATCGAGATCCTCGCAGGTCGGTCCGGCGGTGATCAAAACGGTCTCGCCGCTAAAATCTTTTTGTGCGTGAAACGTTTCGCGGACGGCAGCGAGGATTTCCTGCTGTCCCGCGAGGCGGCCCGCGCCGGTCATGCCGCAGGCGAGATAGCCTTCATCGGGATTGACGATTCGGACACCGCGCGCACGCAGCATTTCTACATTTTCTTGTGTGGCGGCGTGGTTCCACATGTTGACGTTCATCGCCGGAGCCACGATTACCGGCGCGGTCGTCGCGAGATAAAGCGTGGTGAGAAAATCGTCCGCGATGCCGCGGGCAAATTTCGCGAGTATGTCCGCCGTCGCGGGCGCCACGAGCAGAAGATCCGTGCGCTGCGCTACGGCGATATGTTCGATGGCGCTTTCGACGTTCGCTTCGCCTGCGGAAGATTTCTCAAAAAGGTCGGTGATTACTTTCTGGCCGCTGAGCGCGGCGAACGTGAGCGGTGTGACGAATTCCCGCGCGCCGCGCGTCATGACCACCTGCACGGTGAAGCCATCTTGTTGCAACAGGCGCACCAGTTCCGCGGCTTTATAAGCCGCAACGCCGCCGGTCACGCCAAGAGTAATTCGCATCGGTTCCTGCTTCGCGCTATTTCGTGCCAAGACTTCAAATCTTGCCAAGCAGGGGCACGATATATTGTGCCCCTGCCAATTCCATACGCGCGCCTTGCAAACATGCGCCTTGCAATCACGCGGCTTGCAACTTGGTCCTTGCACGCAGGTCCGATGAACGGGCTGCGCGCAAAAACCGCCGCCGGCGGCTACTTGCGGCGCTTGTTGCCGTCTTTGTCTTCGTCGATCGAAGACGGCTCCGTGAATTCGTACTCGACGAGGCTGTGCTCGAGTTCCTCGCAAGCGATGCGAGTGGCCTTGAGCGTTCTGGGATTTTCGATGAGCGACGGAGCGCCCGCCATAATCTGGCGCGCCCGCCGGGCCGCCAGCACCACGTACGCAAACTGGCTCTGCGGAGCTTTTGTCTGCACGGTCATTTCAGTCTTTCCCTCCAAACGTTGCCAGAAGTTCCTCTACTCGAAGTCTTCGCCGCGGCGCGGAGCACCGAATCGCCATCACGATGGCCTGCGCTTCCCGTCCCGCGCGTTCGACGTCCTCGTTCACAACGCAATAATCGTAGTAACGCCCGAACGCAGAAATTTCGTCCCGCGCCTTGGCCAGGCGGCGGGCAATCTCTTCGCCGGAATCCTGTCCGCGGCTGCGGAGCCGCCGTTCGAGTTCCGCGCGCGAAGGAGGCAAAATAAAAATCGCCACGGACTCCGGAAGTTTTTCCTTTACCTGCGCCGCGCCTTGCACGTCAATCTCGAGGACGAGATCGAGATTTTTCCTGCGCGATTCCTCGAGCCACTTTTTCGGCGTGCCGTAGGAATGCTTGCCGAAAACGCGCGCGTATTCCAAAAATTCACCGCGCGCGACCATGGCGTCGAATTCCGCTTCCGAGACAAAATCATAGCATTTCCCGCTGGCTTCGGTCGCGCGGCGCGACCGGGTGGTACACGAGATCGAAGGCATGGTCCCCGGCAATTCCAAAATCCTCTGTACCAGAGTCGATTTTCCCGAACCCGACGGCCCCGAAACGATCAGCACCAGCGGCGCAAGTTCTCTCTCCGCGCTCATTCGATGTTCTGCACCTGTTCCCGCAGTTTTTCGATCTCGGCCTTGATTTCGAGCGCCAATCCGGTGATGGCGAGCGCTTCGCTTTCGACGCCCGGCGTTTTCGACAAGAGCGTGTTGGCCTCGCGGTGCATTTCCTGCAAAAGAAAATCCAGTTTTTTGCCCATCTCGCCGGCGCCGTCCAGGAGTTTTGCAAACTGCTGGAGATGGCTGCGCAGACGGTCCAATTCTTCGCTGATATCGCCGCGTTCCGCAAGCAAGGCGGCTTCCTGGGCGAGCCGGGCGGGATCAATGCCCGCGCCGCCGAGCAATTCCTTGAGGCGCGCTTCGAGCCGCCGCGCAAACACTGGACGAAGCGTGGCCGCGAGCGCGCGCACTTTTTCGGCCAGCTCGCCGATGTGCGCCAAGCGCGCGCGCAAATCCTCGATGAGGTGCCGGCCTTCCGCGCGGCGCATATCATCCAGCTTGACGAGCGCTTCGAGCAAGCACGCATCCAAAGCCTCACCGAGGCGCTCCTGTTCTTCTTCGGATTCGGGAACGGCGACCGAGAGTCCGGCGATAACGCCGGGGAGTCGCAAAATAGCGACGACGTCGACGTCCGCGGCGGCGCGAGACTGCTGGCGGAATTCTTCGGCGATGCGCATGTAAGTTTTTGCGAGTTCGTGATTCACTTGAACGGGCGAAGCGGCGCCCGGCTCGACGTTGACGTGGACTTCGACATGGCCGCGATGAATGCGGTCTCTCAAAACCTGGCGCAAGCGCAGCTCGTAGAGATCAAAACCTTCCGGGAGGCGCAGCTTCAAATCCAGAAAGCGATGATTGACGCTTTTTATGCTGACGCGCACGGCCCAGCCGTTTTGTTCGCTGCGCGCCTGCGCGTAGCCGGTCATGGAAAAGGATTCCGGAACTTTTTTCGGCGAGCCGTTTTTTTGCAATGCAAGAGATTGGGTCATAGGGTTTCCGCTGTTGCCGTGACATTCGAAGAAGCGGCCTGCGGCGTGGCAACCAAGTCGTCGTCCGCAAACTGCAAATCGTGCAGACGAGCATAGGTGCCGCCGCGCGCCATGAGTTCCGCGTGCGTGCCGCACTCGCGGATCTGGCCGTCCTCGAGAACAAGAATTCTATCCGCACGGCGGATGGTGGCCAAGCGATGGGCGACGACGAAGGTGGTGCGGCCGACCATGAGGTTGCCGAGAGCTTTCTGGACGTACATTTCGGACTCGGCATCGAGCTCGGAGGTTGCTTCGTCGAGAATGAGGATGGGCGAATCTTTAAGGATGGCTCGGGCAATGGCGATGCGCTGCCGTTGGCCGCCGCTCAAGCGGGTTCCGCGTTCGCCGATGACGGTGTCGTACTGCTGCGGCAATTCCATGATGAAATCGTGGGCGAGGGCGGCGCGCGCGGCGGCCACGACGCGATCCTTCGAAACATCGGCGAGGCCGTAACAGATGTTGTTCCAAACGGTGTCGTGGAAAAGAATGTTTTCCTGAGCGACCATGGCGATTTGCTCGCGCAGGGAGCGAAGGGTCACGTCGCGAATGTCCAGGCCATCGATGCGAATGGAACCGGAAGTCAATTCGTAGAATCGCGGCAACAGATTTACGAGAGTGGTTTTGCCAGCGCCGCTGGAGCCCACGAGGGCAATGACCTGGCCGCGATGGGCTTCAAAGGAAATGCCGCGAAGAACGGGATGGGAATCATAGGCAAATCCGACGTTCTTGTATTCGATTTCTCCCTGGAACGGCGGCAGGATGCCCGCGCCCGGGGCATCGGCGACCTCTTCGGGCAAATCGAGGTAGGCGATCAACTGGGTGCTGGCGCCTTGCGCGGTCTGGAATTGCTGAACCACGGTGCCGAGCCGGCGGAGGGGCATGTAGGCGTTAAACATGGCGTAAACGAAAGTGAAAAACTGTCCGGTGGTCATCAAGTGGTGGCGGATTTGATCGCGAGCGTAAAGGAGGAGCAGAGGAATGATGATGGCGCCGAGAAGATCCATGAGCGGCGGGGTGATCACACCGGCGCGGATCCAGCGCATATTTTCGCGGAAGAGTTTTCTGGCGGCTTCGCGAAATTTCCGAATTTCAAAGTCCTCCATGCCGAAAGCTTTGACGACACGGTTTCCGACGGTGGTCTCCTGGAGAATTTGGTTCAAATCACCGAGACGCAGCTGGCTGTTTTCCGCGGAGCGGCGAATCTTGCGGCCAAATTTGCTTACGGGAAGCACGACGAGAGGAAGGAGAACGCCGCAGGCGATGGCCATTTTCCAATTGACGACGAGGAGGACGGCGGCGAAAACGAGAAAGGTAAGGCCCTTTTGGAAGAGGTCCACGAGAAACTCGCCGAGGGCGGGGCGGGTGCGTTCGACATCGTTGATGGCCACGGAAATCAGGCGGCCGGCGGGATGGTCGCGGAAGAAGCCGATGGGCTGGCGGAGAATTTTCGCGAAGAGAGCGTTGCGGAGGTCGGTGACGGAAGCGTAACCGACATGATAGATCTCGGTGGTGCCGAGGTATTCGGCGACGGCTTTGGCGACGTACACGAAGATGAGGGTGAAGGCGAAGATGGTCCAGACGTTGTGGATCGTGGGAGGAAAGAAGTCGTTGAGGTAGATGGTTTTGCCGGTCCAGGGAATGGTGACGAGCTTGAGAGTGCGGCCGACCACGGAAGGATTCAGAACATTGTCCACAGCGGGCCTGACGAGAAGAGCGATGATGCCTTCGGCAAAGGCCACGAAGGCGAGGAGGATCACGCCGACGATGAGGCGGAAAACATAGGGCCGCACGTAGCCGAGCAAACGCCGAAGTTGTGGTGACACAATGTTGGCCACGCTTCAGAAACCCCTGCGATTCGTACTTGGTACGCTAGTGCGGGGGCTTGTGGTGTGTCAAGTTTTCGGGGACGAGGTTGGCAACAGTCCCCGAGGCAGGCGTGGCGGAACTTGAAATGGCGGCTGACAGCTCAAAGCTGACAGCCGACAGCTAACAGCCGCAAGGCCCATGCTGGTTTGGAGTTAGGCTGTGAGCTGCTATTTTCATGGCAGAGAAAAGAAGAACTATGCAAATGCGAAGTGGCGGCGGCGCTGCGGGAGGGGGGCTCATTACTGCGGCGGGAAAGGCGGGTATGTTTCGATGTCGTGGCGAAGGCCGGCATTACTGCGCGGGCGAATTTCGGATGGTATTCTAAGCGCGCGCGGGCAGGCCGCTAGACAATTGGCGCCTGACCGCTCCAGCCTTGGACGAGTTTGCGAAATGAAAAATCACGGAGACGGCGATTGACGACAGTGAAGATTCCTGCTGGCCTGGAAACGGTGCTTCACGACGCGTGGGAACAGGCGGAGAAAGTTCCGGGACATCTTACAAAGAACGAAGCGCGTTTTCTTGGATTGCTGGCTGCGTGCGTGCCTGCCAAGGGAACGATCGTGGAGATTGGCAGCTTCAAGGGCCGCTCGACCGTGATGCTGGCCAAGGTTGCTTCCCGTTATGGCTGCGGGCCCATTGTCGCCATTGATCCGCACAATTCGCCCATTCTTGTGAATATCCCCAGCAACCCGGAAACGTCTTCCTATCAAGATTTTCTGGATAACATCCGCGCCGCGGGGGTTTCAAAGCATGTAGAGCCACATGCGGCGTATTCGAATGAGGCGGCGAAAACGTGGAACCGGCCCATTCGAATTTTGTGGATTGACGGCGATCACAGTTATGAAGGCGCCAAAAGCGATTTGGAGGGGTTCTTACCTCACGTGGTTCCGCATGGCGTGGTGGCCTACCACGATGCGCTGAATGCGTTTCCCGGACCGATCCGTGTGTTCGTGGAAGATATCCTCGGTTCGGATCGATTCGGAGCGGCGGGATTTGTTCATTCGATTGCCTGGGCGCAATACCGGCCGGAAGACGGCGGCGCGTTTCGAGAGGCGCGAGCGTCCCTGGCGCGGCGAGCCGAACGGCTCCTCCCCTTTGTGAGCAGCGGCCAGGAGCTGAGCGGAATGACGAAGAGACATTACAAATTGAGGAGATTCCTCGTTCCGCACGGTGCCGTGGAAGCCGAGGAATGGATTTCCAAGTTGGAACCGCGATGAGATACCGCGCGAAGATTTGGCGAGCGTTGAAATTCTGAAACTGCCAGTTCCTCTTCGTTCCGCGCCACAACGCGAATCCTCCGCAGCACAACACGAATCATCCTTGGCACAAGACAAATCATCCGTGGCAAACCCGAATGAAAATTACTTTTCCATGTCGCGATTGGTCACTTTGGAGGAAAAGCCGCGCTTCTCGAGGGATTTTTTGACTTCTTCGGCGAGCATGACGGAGCGGTGCTTTCCGCCGGTGCAGCCGAAGGCGATGGTCAGATAGCTTTTGCCTTCCCGGATGTAATGCGGGATGAGATAGACGAGCAGGCCTTCCATGCGGCGGAGAAATTCGCCGGTTTGAGGAAAGGAACGGATGTACTTCTGGACTTTGGCATCTCTGCCGCTGTAGCGGCGGAGGCTGGGAACGAAATGAGGATTGGGCAAGAAACGCACGTCGAAAACGAGATCGGCGTCGGAGGGAACGCCGTATTTGTAGCCGAAGCTGACGACGGAGACGAGCATGGGGCGCTTGTCGGGATTCTTGAAACGCTCGGTGATAAACGTGCGGAGCTCGTGGACGTTGAACTGAGTGGAGTCGATCACGACATCGGCGAGCTTGCGGATAGGCTCCATGAGTGTGCGCTCGTGGCGAAGGCTTTCGCGAACGGAGAGCGCTTTGCCGAGGGGATGAGGACGGCGCGTCTCGCTGTAACGGCGGAGGAGCGCATCGTCGCTGGCGTCAATGAAGACGAGCGTGATGGGATGATCTTTGCGGAGATGCTTCAGCAAAGGCGGGAGTTTTTCGAGTTGCACGCCTTCGCGCGCGTCAACGAGCAGGGCCGCGCGGGTAAAATCGCCTTCGCCGGCGGCGTGCAGCTCCGCAAAAATGGGAATCAGCTCGACGGGAAGATTATCGACACAGTAGAAGCCCATGTCCTCGAAGGCTTTGAGGACGGTACTTTTGCCGGAGCCGGAGACACCGGTAAGAATAACGAGATGGCGCGCGTCGCGTCTTGTGGTGGTCTTCACGGAGGGCGGCGGTTCAGCTCTTCACCCGGCGCTGGTGAGTGCTGGGGATGCGCATATCTTCGCGGTACTTGGCGACGGTGCGGCGGGTGACGTGGATGCCGGCGTCGTCGAGCTTCTTGGCAATTTGCTCGTCGGTGAGCGGTTTCGTGCCGTCTTCTTCTTCGATCATTTTCTTGACAACGCGCTTGAGCGTGAGAAGGGACATGCCGCTGCCTTCGGGACCGTTGACGGATTCGCTGAAGAAGGAGCGGAGTTCGAGAACGCCTTGGGAGGTGTGCGCGTACTTGCTGGCGACGGCGCGGCTGACGGTGGAGGGGTGAACGCCGACTTCTTCGGCGACTTCCTTGATCATCATGGGCTTGAGGGCGTCGGGGCCGTGATCGAGAAATTCGCCCTGGCGGGCGATGATGGACTGGCAGACGCGCAGGATGGTGTGCTTGCGCTGCTCGATATTTTTCATGAGCTGAATGGCGGCGGTGAAGCGTTCCTTGACGTAGTTGCGAACGTCGCGGTCGGCGGCGTCGCGGGCGAGGAGGCGCCGATAGGTGGGGCTGAGGCGAAGCTGGGGCATGTCGTCTTCGTTGAGGAAGACTTGCCACTGATCGTCGACTTTGCGGAAATAGACGTCAGGCTCGACTAGGCGCGGCTCCGTTTTGTTGTAGCGCAGGCCGGGGCGAGGGTCGAGTTTTTTGATGACTTCGAGAGAGCGCTTGATGACTTCGAGCGGACGGTTGAGGGCGCGGGCGATTTCTTTCAACTGGTTGGACTGAACTTGTTTCAGGTGTTCGGAGACGATTTGCTGGGCGAGGGTATTTTGCGGATCGAAGGCTTTGAGCTGGAGAAGAAGGCATTCGCGCAAATCGCGGGAGCCTACGCCGATGGGATCGAAATCCTGGACGACAGCGAGGGCGTCGTCGAGATCGTCCTGGGAAAACTTGCCGTTCTGGAAAAGTTCTTCGATAGAGGCGGTGAGATAGCCGTTTTCATCGAGATTGCCGATGATGCTTTCGGCGAGCTCCTGAACGGATTCGGAGCAGATGGTCATGCTCAACTGCCAGGTCAAATGATCGGTGAGGCCACTGGGAGAAGAGAGGAATTTTTCGAAGGAGGGGCGCTCGGAGACTTCGCGTTCCTGAGATTTGCCGCCGTCGCCGCCGGTATCGAGATATTGGTTGAAAAAGCTGCCGACATCGAACTCGTCGAAAGGATTGGCTTCGGGCTTTTCGGGAACCTTTTCGGTTTCGGCTTTGAGAAAGGTTTCGTCGCTGTAGTTATCGGATTGCGTGGGCTCTTCGCTGAGCTCTTCGAGGACGGGGTTGGCGATCATCTCCTGGTTGATCATCTCGCGGAGTTCGAGACGATTGAGGGCGAGGACGCTGACCATCTGCACGAGGCCGGGCGTCAGTATCTGCCGCTGCGCCACTCTTAGGTTGAGTTTGAGTCCCTGCCAGGCCATGGTCGGTTCCGATTATCTCTTGAAAGTCCCCAATATAGGATTTTAGTTCAAGCGGAAATGATCGCCGAGATAAACGCGGCGGACTTCCGCATCGTTGCTCAGTTCGAGGGGCGTGCCCTTCGCCATTATCTTGCCATGATTCACGATGTAAGCGCGGTCGGTGACGTTGAGTGTTTCCCTGACGTTATGGTCGGTGATGAGGACGCCGATGCCGGAACGGCTCAAATCGCGGATGATTTCCTGAAGATCTTTGACGGTGAGAGGGTCGATGCCGGAAAAAGGCTCGTCGAGGAGGATGAAAGAAGGCTGCAGGGTGAGCGAGCGGGCGATTTCGAGGCGGCGGCGTTCCCCGCCGGAGAGAGTGTAGGCTTTGCTCGTGCGTACGGTTTCGAGTCCCATTTGAACCAGCAGCTCTTCCAAGCGGTCGCGTTGCTGCTCGGGGGTGAGAGGGAGGGTCTCGAGAACAGCGAGCAGATTTTCTTCGCCGGTCAACTGGCGAAAGACCGAGGGTTCCTGAGGAAGATAGCTGATGCCACTGCGGGCCCGGAGGTACATGGGAAGGTCGGTGATTTCGCCGCCGTTCAAGAGAACATGGCCGGAGTCAGGCCGAGTCAGACCGACCAGAATATAGAAGGTAGTGGTCTTACCCGCGCCGTTGGGTCCCAAAAGCCCAACGACTTCACCCTGGCCGATCTCCAGTTCAACGTCATCCACGACCTTGCGACCGCGATACGACTTGCTCAACTCGACGGCCTGGAGTTTCAGCATACCTCGTCACGAACGGCCGCTCGGCGGCCGCGTCATTTCTCGACTCGATGCTTCGTCAACGTGCGCGAACCACTTGCAGAGTCGACGATGATCGTATCATCCGCTAAAAAGAAGGTCAATTGAAGGCCGGTGGTGGTGCCGGCGGAGCCGTCGTAAAGGGTGGGAGTACCACCGCTCATGACGAACTTGCCGTCGGCGGCGGTGTATTCGCCGCGCTCGGCGGTGGCGCGGCGGCCGTCCTGATCGACGATGACGCCGCCCGTTCCCACGGCGCGGCTGATTTGCTGTGGGCCGGTCCGCTCGGAGGTTGTATTCGAACCGGCGGCAGACCCGTTCATGCCGCGAGTGAAATACAAATCCATCTCAGGAGCGCGGATTCTTTGGTCGGGAGATTGCACGACGACGTTTTTTTCGAGGTGGGCCATGTTGGCGGCGTCGTTGTAGGAGAGAGAGCCCGCGCTTACGTGCCAGATGACGGGCTTTTTTGCGGCGGCCTGAGGTGCAGCGGCAGAGGCTGAGGCGGAGGCCGGCGTTTGGGGAAATACGGCGCGGACGTTTCCCACGGCGTTCAGCATTTTCGACTGGCGAAGGAGTTCGATGGAGTCCGCCTCGAGGACGGAATCGCCCTGCCAGAAGCGCGCGTGGCCGGAGTAGAAGGCGCGTCCTGTTTTTGAGTTACCGCGCATGGCGTCCGAGGAAATGTTAGCGGGGACTTGGGCAAGATGCAGGGCGCTGCCATTGGGCGAAAAATCCGTGGAGCGGACGCCACCCTGGGCGCGGATGTCGCCGTTCGCGCTGTTGAACTGGATTTCCGGGGCACGCGTCTCGGTGGTGGCATCGCGGGCGATGGCGCTGCCGGTCAAGACTGCCGTCTGCCCCACGCGCAGGAATGTGGCGTGATCGGCCTGCGCGTTGCGGTCGGCTTCTTTCAGCTTCACGCTGCCTTGCAGGTCCATCTGCGACCAGCCGCCTGTGGCAAGAAGCTGGGCGACTCCCGTGCTGGATGTGGCCGTTTGGACTGGGCGGCCCGCGACGTCGCGCGCGATTTGCACATCGCCCGTGGCGTCCAGTTGCTTGGGTTTGCCTTCAGGATTGAAGGCGAGTTGCAGTTTGTCCGCTTGCAACTTCGTTTGCGTCGGCGGAGTGTTTGTCTGCACGGAAGCGTCGGTCCATTCCATGCTTCCGGCGGTGAGCGTTTCCGCACTGGTGGGCTTGCCGGACTGGCCGGCGGTTCCTCCGGCGAATTCCATGCGTAGAGCGCCGGTCTGAAGGACTCGAGCATCGCCGCTCTTGGCGATGCGCGTTTTCAGGAAAACTCCGCCGGTGAGATTCATTTCTTTGGGCTGATTGAGGCGCGGCCAAAGATCGAGAGAAGCGGTGTCGGCGTGGAATTCGTCCTCTTCGAGCTTGCCATGACGCGAGCCGCGCACGCTGCCGGAGGCGTCCAATCGAGTGACCCAGCCCTCCGTGGCAAAGAGTCCGGTCATTTCGTTGGCGTCGAGGAGCATCGCGTCGGGGCCGTTTTGCGAGGTGAGTTGCGGAGGTTTGTGGAGCGCTCCTTCGACGGCGAGGAGCCTGTGGGCGCGAAAGGCGGAATCCATTTCGAGAGTGAACTCTCCCGCAGTCAGACGGTCTGTGCGCGATTGCGCTTCCGCCGGGCCGAGGATGTGGAGTGTTCTCGCATCGCGGCCAAAATCGAGACTCGTCCCTGTTACTTGCACTTCTTCATCCGGTTCCGCGTTTTCGGGCGTTTTGCCGGAGTGTTTCTTTGCGGAAGGATCGAGTTTGAGTTTGACGTTTTGCAGGAGGCGCAATGTGCCTGCCTCGGAGTTGTACTCGGCGCCGACAGCGTCGCCGCTGCCGGAGGGAAAAGTAAAGGTAACGGGCTGATCGGTTTTCGCAGTTCCGCTGCCGCGATCGAAGTTCACAGCGCTGGTCTCGATGTGCACGATTTGGGGCGGGGCAGAGGGATCCGTGGCCGCGCGAGCCGCGTCCGCCGCACTTTCCAAATCAATTTGCACTGGGCCGCTGCAAACGATGGCGCCGCTTGCTTTTTCATACTGGCAGCTTCGCGTTTGTATGATGTCATGGCGGTCGCCGGCCTTGCCGAAGATAGTGACTTTGACGTTTTCGAGAAGGCTGGCTTCCGTGTCCTTGAAATCCGTGGAGCGGGAAGCTTGAATGGTGAAAATTTTGCGGGGGCCATCCATTTTGGAAAGGGTGAGGCCGCTGGATTCCTTTTCGACGTTGAGAGGCGCGGGGGGAGGGGCTTTCCTGCGCTCGAGGATTCTTTGCCAGCCGCGTTTCAAATACGCTCCGGCGGTCAGACAGGCCAGCAGTAGCGCGAGTGCCGCGAACCAGCGTGCATACCGAGCGGCTTGGCTCCTTCGCATAGGATCAGTTAAGCAAAATTCCGCGGGGCTGTATAGAAGCGGGAGAGAAGTCGAATGGAGGCGCGGGAGAGGCTAGCCAGCAGTTTCGGCAGCGGCGGAAGTGGTGTCTGACAGAATGCCGATATTGGCGGCGGCGACGCTGTCGCGATTGGTGTTTTTCACCAGGTACATGGCTTCATCGGCGAGGTGCAACAGGCCTTCTTTGGTGCGTGAATCGGTGGGGTAGGAGGCGACCCCAAGGCTGGGCGTGACATGGATGCCCAATCCCTCGGGATCGAGCCACAAGGTTTCGCGGATGAGTTTGTGGAGGCGGCGCGCGACGTTGAGAGCGTTGTCCTTGGAGGTCTGCGGAAGAAGGATCACGAATTCGTCGCCGCCGTAGCGGAAAGCAAAATCGATTAGGCGGCAATGCGCTTTGAGAGCGTTGCCAATTTCCGCGAGTAGGCGCGAGCCGACCAGGTGACCGTGGGTGTCATTGACCTGCTTGAAATGGTCGAGGTCAATGAAGACAAGCGAGAATTGGTAGTTATAGCGCTGGGAGCGGTAGATTTCGGTTTCGAGGATGAAGCCCATGTGGCGGGCGTTGTAAAGGCTGGTGCAATCGTCGGTGATGGTGAGCTCATGAATGCGTTTCACGTGGCGGGCATTCTCGAGGGCGATGGCGGCAAAATCGGAGAGGGCTTCGAGGAGCTTTAGGTCGCGCTCGTCAAATCCTTCCGGGCCGAGGCAATTAATCAGCTCGATGACACCAAGGCAGGTGTCGCGAAATTTGACCGGAACGGCAACGATGGATTGCGTCTCGGTTTTCGTTTTTTCATCCACCTGGCCGAAGAAGCGCGTGTCCTTGGAAGTGTCCGGCACGACCACCGTTTCGCCATGTTGCGCGACCCAGCCGGCGATGCCTTGGCCGATCTTGATGCGAACGTCTTTTAGCGCCTGGGATGCCTTGCCTACGGCGAGCTCGAAATAGAGCTCTTGTTTGGACTCGTCCAGCAGGAGCAGGGACCAGTTGTCCGGGCGGAGAAATTCGTCGATTTTCTCCATGATGGTGCGGAGAACCTGGTCGAGCTGGAGCGAAGAAGTGAGCGCCTTCCCCAATTCCTGGAAGATGGCGACTTCGCCCGCTTCGCGTTGTTCGGCGGAGACCGCGGGATTGCGGCGGCGTTCCACGGCCGGAAACTGCTTGACTTCGTCCACGCTCAGTTAATCCCCGGAAAAAGTTTTGAAGGCCAGACCGTCTCCGCCGCGGAAGACAACACCACGAGCGCGATTCGGGGCTGGTCCACGAATCTTTGCCAGTATAGGCGCGTGGGAAAATGGGGTGCAAGAATCTCGTGGTACAGGCGTGGCCATCTTGCCATCGGCGGGTACGGGGCGTACTTGCGAGGCGGCGATTCGGAGCTTTCAGCGGACGACTGGGCTTTGTGTGGCTTCTCGCAGGACGAGGCAGCCAGAGAAGAGATCGTGAAGGGCGCGCTTCGCGGGCGTCAGGCCGATGTACAGGCAATCAAGCAGGAAATAATAGGCGCCCACGACGGGCACGTGGATCAGGAGACGCCCGCCGCAGAAGCGCATGCTGGCTTGCCAGAAATCGACAGGCTTGCCGGCGGCGTCGCCCACATAGAGGCCCAGAAGTCGCTTTCCCAAAGTTGCGCGCCACGCGGAACTTTCGGAGAGCGCGAAGTAAAACCAGCTTTCGAGCACAAAAAAGCCAATGCACAGGAAGAGGAAGAGACGCCCCGATTGAACGAGCAGATCGTTGAGGGGTGCTCCTGCGCGATGATTGAAAAAGGGATTCGAGATTCCCATGCCGGCCGCCAGGAATGATATGAAGACTGAGAACGGGACTATGAGGAGAATTAAGTCGATGGTTCCGGCCAAGAAACGAATCCAGAATCCCGCATGACGAAGCGGGAGGGCTGCGTACTCGTCCGTTTTCGGAATTTCCATGTGTTCCTTGTGGGACTGATTCCTTCCTCGTGCCGGCGTGCGCGCGCCGCGCACATTCTATTTCTTTCGGGACGAACAGGGACTTTTGTTCCGGCTCGCAGCGCCTTTGCACGCGGGCATCAGTCGAACTTTGACCTTCTCCGAAGCCGGCGTAGGCCCTGCTGCCCGCCTTGTTTGACAGTGCCGCGGGACACCTTCTATAGTGCCGTCGAGGGGATTTTACGCGCGTTGCGCGGACGGAAGAAGGCCCGCGCAGGTGTGCGGGCTTACGGTCGCTGCTCAGCCGCTGAGATAGCCATCATCCAAAAAAAAGGGTGCGCGCCGCGCCCGGCCCGTTTGCGATCAGCCCCAACTTCGATCGCTCCGCTGCCCTGGGTGTATCGGCGAGGACAGGTTTCGATTCATGGCCAGGGGAAATTTTGGTGAACGCCTGAAGCGCGAGCGCGAGATGCGCGAAGTTTCGCTGAAGGAAGTGACGACGGCCACGCGCATCGGGTCGCGCTTCCTGGAAGCGCTGGAAAACGAGCAGTGGGAAAAACTCCCTGGCGGCATTTTCAACCGCGGATTTGTGCGGTCCATCGCGCGTTATCTGGGGCTCGACGAAGAGAATTTGCTGGCCGAATATGACCTGGCGCATGGCGAGCAGAGCCTGCCCGTTCCGCAACCCTACGAGAACAAAATTCCGCGGCCGTCGGTTTGGATTCCGATCCTGGCCGTACTGGCCATGCTCGCGGTCTTGGCCGGGTTGATCGTGGGCGGGATCTATGGCTGGCGGCGCTATGCTGCACATCGAGCGGCGAAACGATCGTCGAGTCTTGCGTTGCCGATGCCGGCGCACGCGGGAAGCGCAGCAACAACACCGGTGGCGGCCGACGAACCGATTTCGCACGAAGCGGCTCCCGCTTCTGCTTCCGCAAAGGTTCCTCTGGATCTTTCTGTCTCCACGTCCGCGGCGACGCGGGTGCGCGTCGTCGCCGACGGCGCCCTGCTTCTGGACACCGAACTTCCCGCAGGCGAGACACGCCACTTTTCCGCCAAGGAACAGTTCGAAGTGACCGCGGGCGATTCTTCGGCCGTGTTGCTGGAATTGAACGGGCAAGCCATGCCGCCCGTCGGAACGCCGGGAGCCTCCGGTACAATACAGCTGAGTGAGAAAGATTTAAGGCAGGCGTCCGGTGGAACCTCTCAGCCCTGAAGTTCTAGAAGACCTTCGCGCGGGCCGCGCTCCCCGTGAGCGCAAGATCGCCGTGTGCGCCGGTGGAGCACATTTATCGCCCGCGGATCGCGCGGAGATTCTGGCAGTGCTGGCCGGAGATGCCGATGAGATGGTCGCCGGGCGCGCGCAGGAGGCCATCCTCTCGCAGCCGATGGAATCGTTCGTGGAAGCATTGAAGCGGGAAAAAGCCGCGCCCGGTTTATTCGCCTACGCCGGAAAACATCTCGCGGACAAACCGGGCGTCTGCGATGCGATGGTGCAGAACAAGAATTGCGCGGCCGAGTATCTCGTTCCCGTGGCTCGGCATCTTTCGTCGCTGGGGATCACGGCGCTGATGGAAGAGTTGGAGCGTGTGAGCGAGTCGCCGACGCTTGCAGCGGCGCTCGAGCATTCTTCCTCGATCACGGCGGAGCAGAAACACCAACTGCACGAGTTGCTGGGATCGGCGATCGATGAAGCGGCGCTGGCGGAGGCGGCCGCGGAAGCCGAACCGGACGCCACCAGACGCATTACGCTTTTGCAGCGCCTTGCGAAGATGAGCGTTGCGGAGCGCGTGCAGTTTGCGATCAAAGGCGGATCGGAGGCCCGGCGCACGCTGATTCGCGATTCGAACAAGGTGGTGCAGCGCGCGGTGCTGCAATCGCCGCGCCTCACGGATCAAGAGGTCGAGGCGTTCGCTGCCATGACCAGCCTTACGGACGAAATTCTCCGGCTCATCGCGGGCAACCGCAAATTCCGGAAAAACTATGCGGTCGTGCGCAATCTTTTGAATAATCCGAAAACGCCTTTGGATGTTTCTCTGCACATGCTGCCCATGGTCAATGTCATGGACCTCAAGAAATTGACGACCAACAAGAATGTTCCGGAGACCTTGCGCACGACCGCCCTTAAACTGCAGCGCACCCGCACCGAACAGAAAAAATAAGTTTGCGTTAGGGGACGACAACTCTCGTCGCATCATTCGCAGCCAAATTACATCGCCCTTGCTGCGATTTCGCTCTACAATCATGCGCGGAGGTAGTGCGAGATGTTTTTCTGTTTGAAATTTCGCGGGGCTGCCGCGCTTCTTTTATTGATCGTGTCGACCGCGTTGCCTCTTGCGTTGGCATGTCCTTCGAATCGGCCTGGCACGGCGAGCCGGGAAAGTTCCTCGGAACCGTGGACCGACGCGCAGGTCCTCCAGGCTGCGGACCTCGTTCAGGAACTTCGCACTGCCAACGGCGCGCATGCGCCAACAATTGTTTACGTCGGCTTTCGCACGTTGTTCGAAGGCGGCCATATTCCAGGATCCACGTTTCACGGAACGGCCTCGACGGAGAAAGGCCTCCTGGAATTGAAGAAATGGGCGGCTGCGCTTCCGCATGATACGAATCTGGTGATCTACTGCGGCTGTTGCCCCTTCGACCACTGCCCGAACATTCGCCCGGCCTATACGGCGCTGCACGAGATGGGATTCACGCATCTGCGCGTCTTGGTCCTTCCGAAAAGTTTTGCAGCGGATTGGGTGGAAAAGGGCTACCCAATTCAAAAAGGTCTCTGAGCTTGCGGAGAGCCGCCATTTAGTGCAGATCGCGCCGGAATAGGCCCGGAGTCCAATCCGGGAAGTGGCGTTAGAGACTGCGTAGGACGAGGCAGCCAGCGATCATGTCGTGGAGGGCCTGCTTCTTCTCGGTGAAGCCAGCCATAATATAGCCGATAAAAAGAGGAATCATCCCAGTGATGATTTTTGCGAAGTACCGTCCCGAGGCGCGCCCAAAAGAAATTGGCTGGCCCTCCATATCCGTAACTTTTAGATTGAGAATTTTTTTCCCCGGCGTGGCTTGCCAGGACGAACTTTCCGAGAGAGCGTTATAAAGCCAGCTCACGACCAGGATAATCCCAAAGAATCCGAAAATAAATCCTACCCCCAGGAAGGCTCCCATATCGTCGCTGATGTCGCCGTCGGAAAAGATTCTGCCGAGCGCGGCCCCCGCACCAGTAAGCACAAACAGAGGAATCAGAAGGATCATAAAAGCCACGATAGAAATGATGCCGTCGATCACGTAGGCCACGAAGCGCAGCCAGAAGCCGGCGTACGCAACGCCCGCGTAGCTCCCGGCCGCCAGAAGCACAGGTGCGGGCGGAACGGTCGCGATGGCGTTCGCAACCGGAGTCATCGCCGGCAGACCAGGGACCGCCTGGCCGCACGTGGAGCAGAATGACGTCGCCGGAGAGATTTCATTACCGCATTTTGTACAGTACACGGAGTCTCCTCATTCGCTCGAGAGTCCAGGCAGAAAACAAGTTAGGGAATCCTACTTCCCATTGCGGCGACGGTCAATCGCAAGCGAGTTCTGAAAAATGCCGCAAGCGTGCGCTTGGAAATCGGAACTGGAAACCGAATGAAGCGAACGCGAACGAATGGAATCGAGAAGGTTATAAAAACGGCAGCGCCTTGCGTATAAGAAGTGCAAGGCGCTGCGCGAAATCTCTCCACAAGAAGAAGGCTACCTGTCGTACTTGAGGCAGTCCTGGAGCTGGTGAATGGCCTCGTCGATGGCGCGAATAGCCTCGACCCGGTGACCGCCGAAATCATGAGCGGCATGATTGAGATGTTCTCTCGCATTGCGCAGAGCAGCTATCGCATCGCGAATTTCCGGATGCGGTTCGGCGGCAGGCGCTGGGGCGGCGTGCGGTTGCGGGGCGGCCGCGGGGATGGCATTCGCTGTAGCTGCATGCGGCGCGGCGGGAGCCGACGCCGTATAGGCAAACGCCACCGCTAGCGCCACCACGACAAAAACTATTAGAATTCTTGCTTTCATAAACAACTCCTCCTCGTCCGATTTAAGGCTCGGACCACCTTGAGTTCCTCTCTCCGCCGTCTGCACATTTGCCGTAAAGAATTGACCAACCTGATTCCGGCCGATGTGCCAAAGAGGGGTGCCCGCTCCTGGGAGCCGGCCTTCTCTATCTTTCATAAGTCATCTTCCGAAGGATGAACAGGAAAATTTTTCGGCAAGCGCACAATTAGAGAACACCCGGGTCTGTAGCTGCTCTAGATTTCGGGGAGCAAAGCGAGCGGCAGCGTCGAGAAGACACTCCGGACCTTTCTCACTTTGGGAGGGCGAACGCCACGTAGACACCGCCGGAAGGCGACTTGAGATCCTTGCCTCCGCCAGCGGCGATCACAACGTATTGCCGCCCATTTACGGCGTATGTTGCCGGAGTCGCGTTGCCCGCGAAAGGCAATGTCGCTTCCCACAATAATTCGCCCGTGGCTTTGTCAAACGCCCGGAGTTTCCTGTCAAAATCACTTGCACCGATGAAGAGGAGTCCTCCTGCGGTTACCACTGGACCTCCGTAATTTTCCGTCCCAGTGTTTTTCAGCCCTTCTGCCGCAAGCTCGGGATACTCGCCCAGGTTGATCTTCCAAACGTATTCGCCGGTATTCAGATTAATGGCGCTGAGGGTGCCCCAAGGAGGAGCGATGGCTGGATAACCGTCCAAATCAAGAAATTTATGATAGCCGGTGAATCGGTACTTCATGTCTGGCGGCGGAGGTTCTGAACTCGGCAGCTCCTTGGACTTCCCGCTCAGGAGAAAATCGACCAGGGCATAGAGCTCGCCATCGTCGAAATTTGTGAATGCGGGCATTCTTCCTTTGCCGCTGCGAATCGTAGTGGCGATTTGTTGCGAGGACAGTCGATCGCCGATGCCCACAAGGGAAGGAATCGCCGGCGGTGATCCGGTCATATTCTCGCCGTGGCAAACGGCGCACTGGCTCAAATATAAAGCTTTCGGGCTGTTTTCAATGGTGTCAGGCGCCAGCGCTCCCGTCCACGCCATTTCGTTGGCATTCACATACAGAATAGCCGTTTGTGGATCGACCGCCGGGCCACCCCATTCCGCACCGCCATCGAATCCGGGAAAGATCACCGTGTCCTTGCCCACGCTGAACGGCACGAACTGTCCTTCGCTGCGAAACGTCCTAAATTTCTCGAGAGCCCACTGATGTGCTGCGGGCGTTCGTCTCGTCAGCATTGCTTCGGTGAGAAGTTGCCTCGCAAACGGCGCGGGCGCTGTGGGCAAAGGTTGCTCCGTGGCGGCGATCTCGCCGGGAACTGTGCTTGGCGGATACTTGCGATATTCGATGGGGAAGAGCGGCTTTCCGTTCGCGCGGTCGAACAAATAGACGAATCCCTGCTTGGTTGTTTGAGCGACGGCGTCTATTTCTTTGCCGTCGCGGTTGATGGTCACCAGCGCAGGCGGCGACGGAAAATCGCGGTCCCAGAGATCGTGCCTCACTCCCTGAAAATGCCAAAGCCTTTCGCCTGTTTCCGCGTTCAAGGCGAGCAGGCAATTCGCAAATAGATCGTCGCCCAGACGATTGGCGCCGTAGAAATCAAACGCCGCCGATCCTGTCGGCACGTAGACAATGCCGCGCTCTGCATCCACCGCCATGCCCGCCCAATTGTTCGCGGCGCCGCTGTATTTCCACGCGTCTTTTGGCCAGGTCTTGTATCCAAATTCGCCGGGATGCGGAATGGTGTGAAACGACCAGCGCAATTTCCCCGTGCGCACGTCGTAGGCGCGCACGTCTCCCGGAGCGGCCGGCAGAGTTTCTGGATTCCTACCGCCAACGATAATCAAGTCCTTGTAGATGACGCCTGGGCTGGTCAGGGCGACGGATTGCCTCTCCGGATTCCGGCCGAGGTCGCCGCGCAGATCAATTCTGCCGCCTTTCCCGAACGTGGCGATTGGGTTCCCCGTTGCCGCATCGAGCGCGTACAGAAAGTTCATCACGCCAACGAGAACGCGCCGGTCTTTCCCATTCGACCAATAAGAGAGCCCGCGATCCGGCTGACTGCCCTTGATTCCGGAATTGAATTTCCACAAAAGTTTGCCGATTGCAGCATCCAACGCGAATATTTTCTGTGTGGGCGTGATCCCAAACAACACACCGTCGACAATGAGCGGGCTGGTTTCCAGGCCGCCTGGTTCTCCGGTGTCAAAGCTCCACGCGACCTTTAGCTCCTTTACGTTTGTGCGATTGATTTGCGTTAGGCTCGAGTAATGCGTATTTTCCGGATTGCCGCCGTACGCGGCCCAATCAGTACTGGCTTCACTTTCGTTGCCACTATCGGAGCTGCCCGGCGCTCGGCCAGCGTGGGCTCGGACAAGAAGCTGCGGCAAGAAAAATAAGCTGAAAATGGCAAGCCCGCCGCAAATTAAAAGTCCTTTGCCACAGAAGCCTTTCATGCCAAGACTCCGCATGCCGTCTCGGAAGTGTCGATGCGTACGAATGCCTCCCGGCGACAACGTATCTTACTCCTCTTAAGGCGGAACGAATCACCTCAGTCAGTGAATTCAAATTTTTGAATTCTAGTAAGTGAATCCCCGTGGCAACCTGCCCTCAGGCTGATATAATCCGCGCGGCTTGGCACTGTCACCGCCAGCAAAGAATATCATCGAGGCAAACTATGTCGTCCGCGTACCTTTCGTGGCTGATCGCTCCAATGATGTTTCTGGCGCTCGCGGCCGGAGGCGGCCGCGCTCCCGCATCCCCGTCGCACGGAATGCTCGTCGTGGCCAATCAAGGCGATCATACTGCCCTGCTCATCGATCCGCAGTCGCGCCAGACGCTGATGAAAGTCACTGTCGGCATCAACGGCCACGAAGTCGCCGTTTCTCCCGACTCGCACTTCGCCTATGTTCCCATTTACGGCAATTCCGGCGTCGGCAAACCTGGCACCGACGGCCGCGCCATCGACATCATCGACTTGCGCGAACGAAAGCTCGTGGGGACCATCGAACTTGGCAAGCCCCTTCGTCCTCACCGCGCCGAATTTGGTCCCGATGGCCTGCTCTACGTTTCCGCGGAACTGGACGATGCCCTGGACGTCATCGATCCTTCCACCCGCAAGGTCCTCGCCGAAATCCCCACCGGCACGTCCGAATCCCACATGTTCGTCATTTCTCCCGATGGCCGCCGCGCGTATACCGCTAACGTCGGCCCCGGCAGCGTAAGCGTACTGGACCTCAAGAAGCGCTCTTTGGTCACCGTTATTCCCGTGGCAAAAACAGTTCAGCGCATCTCCATCACTCCCGACGGCAAGTGGGTGTTCACGCACGATCAGGACACTCCGCGCATCGCCGTTATCGACACAGCAACCGATAAGATCGATCATTGGATCTCGCTTCCCGCCACCGTCTATTCTTCCTCGCCCACGCCGGACGGCCGCAAATTGCTGGCGGCCTCTCCTTCCGGAAAACTTTTCGTGATCGATTTGGCGACCTCGAAGCTCGCGGAATCCTTCGACATCCCGGCCGCGTCCGGCGAAGTTCTTATCGAGCCCGGCGGCAAGTTTGCCTTCATCAGTTGTCCCCAGACTGGGGTCATCGCCGTGTTCGACATTCGCGACGATAAAGTGCTGCAGCCGATCCAGCTTACCCGAGGCGTGGACGGCCTCGCCTGGGCTCCGGCAATCT
Source organism: uncultured Acidobacteriota bacterium (assembly GCA_963715795.1). Lineage (GTDB taxonomy): Bacteria > Acidobacteriota > Terriglobia > Acidiferrales > UBA7541 > Acidiferrum. The sequence goes on from OY970275.1 coordinate 2,618,542, forward strand.
CCTAAACTCCACCAAGTCGGGCCGTTTTCACGGAGCGCCGCGTATGGATATCGAGTGGGTTCGCGATCTCTGTCTGTCCTTGCCGGGGGCGACCGAGGAAGAGGTGTGGACCAACGACCTCACCTTCAAAGTGGCGGGAAAGATGTTCGCGCATTCCGTACTCGTGCCCGCGGCCGTCTGGCTCACTTTCAAGGCTTCTCCCGAAAAATTCGCGGAGCTGACCGAACGCGCGGGCATCATTCCTGCTCCCTACCTGGCGCGCGCTCAGTGGGTTGCGTTGGAAACCAAGGATGCTCTCTCGCCTGAAGAGCTGGCCCCTTTGCTGCGAGAGTCTTACGACATGGTGGTGGCCAAGCTGCCCAAGCGCACGCAGGAATCACTGGTACGCGGCAAGCGTGCCGCGCGCGTGAAGCCTCTCAAGAAATCGCGCGCACCTAGCTTCTCGAAAAAGCTTCAGCGGAAAGAAAAAAGGCCCTCTCGGTCGAGAAAGGGCTCTTAGTTTCGTGTCAACGAAATCTTTGGATGACTAGAGGGAAGCCTTGCTATCGAAGGTGCGGCGGAGCGGCTTGGCTCCGGGAAGGGGAAAGCTCATGTGCCAGAAATTCGAATCGGGCGAAATAAACTCAACGCCGACGTAAGTCTTGCTATCGCGGTCGTGCTTCACGGAAACCACTCTGCACTCCACCGTGCGGTCGCCGTTTTCGTTCACCAGGATCAGCATCTGCCCAACGACGACGGGCTCCTCAAGCTGCAACAGCGCGCCGTGCCGGTTCACCGATTGCGACTTCGCCTTCACACGGAACTTATCGCCGTTCTCGTCCTGCCCATGCACGGTAATCGGCACCGTTATGCTCACTCGCAACGTCCGGCGCCGTTCTTTACAGCGAAAGTGAAGTATGGCCATGAGAGAAGCTAACCTCTCGATTGATCTTGATGACTCGGGGACCTAAGCCTGTCCATACTGGACTGGCTTCAGCGTCATCAACTTTGCGAACATGGCGCTGAAGTGAACGGTCGACACAAGCGAAGAAACAAGCACGAACGTCGTCCACATTGTTCGCATTCTGAGTTTTGACCCTGTTCCCTGCAATAGCGGGAGGGTACCAAAATCACCCCAATTGCCCCGGTACTCTAGTACTTTACCTTCTGCGGTTCAACATCATTTTGGGAAGCTGCCGTACTTGGTAGTGCAAGCCGGCCTCCAAATGTTTCACAATTTTCCACAGGAAATGAGCGCAGGTAGCAAGCTTGCACGGAGCCGGCCAGACCAAAACCACTTCCCGACCACGTATGACCAGTAACTCTTTTTTATTCTGTAGTTTACAAGTGGTTAGAGCCAGTTCAGCTTCGCCCAGTAAGCTCGATGAATTCCACTTTCCACGGCCGGACTCCCAAATCCAACCGAGCTACCGTCACGGGGAGTTTAAACCGGCGGGGCCCCGCACTTCCCGGGTTCACGTATATTATACCTTCTTTCTCGGTCTGTCCGGGTTTGTGGGAATGCCCGCTCACCACGATATCTATTCCGGCGGCAGCGGGATTAAGCTCCAAGTTTTGCAAAATGTGCAACATATAGATGGTCGCGCGGCCGGCCTCGACCACCTCGGTTAGCGGGAGCGCTTCCGCCCACTTTCCCGTATCCACATTTCCACGAACGGCGATCACCGGTGCAACGCTTTTCAAAGTTTCGAGAATTTCCGGAGCGCCCACATCGCCGGCATGTAGAATCAAGTCCGAACCGCGTAGCGCGCGCACCGCTTCCTCGCGCAACAGGCCATGCGTATCCGAAATAAGTCCCAGAATTTTTCTCTCAAGTGGCAAGATTCTTCACACGGGCGCCGGGATTCATCTTCCGCCCAGCTTCCCGTTGTTGCTCCGCCTAGCTTTTCCCGAGCACTCTCACGATATCCAGCGCATTCACGCGCGCTCGCTCGACCGTCAGGCCCCAATGCAGATGCGGCCCCGTGACACGCCCCGTCGCTCCCACCTTTCCTAGAACCGTTCCGGCTTTCACGTCGTCACCAACCTTTGCATCGATTTGTGAAAAGTGGCAATAAAACGTGTAAATCCCCAAACCGTGATCGACGATGACCGTATTCCCGGAAAAAAACAAAGGCTCCGCCAGCACCACGCGCCCGCTTTGCGATGAGTGCACCGGCGTACCTGTCGGCGCCGGAAAGTCCACACCCGTGTGCGGCGATCCGGGGTGTCCATTCAGAACGCGCCGCCTCCCAAAATTTGTGCCCTTGAATACGCCATCGAGGGGTACGCGAAATGGCCCGTTCCACAGACGTTCCGGCGTGACATGCGCAAAAATCTCGCGGAGCTTCTTGGTTTCCGCTTCCGCGCGCGCCAATTGGGCCGGGTCAGGCTCGACAAACTGCTTCTTCACGGTCAAGTTTTCCGTGGCAAAATGCCCTTGCGTTACTTCTATCATCGCCCGGCAGCTCACTCGCTCGCCCCCTGGCATTTCCGCGGACGCCGTAAACTCGTACTTCCCTGCCGGTTTCTCCAGATCCACGCCAAGCAAGGCCCGCTGCAATTCCGCCCCTGAAGCTCCATGCTCCCCGTTCCGCGCTTTCCAGAATGGCACCTCGCGCTCGTTCCATTTGCCGATGACTTCGCCGAGTGGCTTCGCGCTTCGCAACGTAACTAGCAGCAGGCTCCCCTGCGAAGCATCCGCGGCGCTCAAGTGCATCTGTACTCCGCTTCCGCAGTCCTCCGCGTGCGCCGCTCCGGCGAGCCAAAGCGTGCCGGCAAGGACAGTCACAACCCCGACTATGTAGGAAGATTTTCTCAACGGAGCCTCGTCCATCCTTCTCACTTCGGACGCATAGCCAGGACTCGCGCTTCTACCGGTGCATACCGCGTCTTCCCCAGTTTCGATCCTAGAATTACCTTTTCAAGGTTGAGCAGCATGCCGGGATTGTTCATTTTCTCTCGCAACTCCGGCAAAAATGGACGCACCTTCGCGAATACAAAAAACAACTCTCCGCAAAACGAAGGATCCAGAAACAGCTTCTCGCTCAGCACGCCATTGGTCACAAACGAAGCGGCAATCCCCCAATATCCCAGCACTTGCCTCAGCCACCGATTCTCGTCCGTTCCCCTGGCTGCGCTGACTTTCAGAAAATCATCCGCATTGGCGGGCCAAAACGTTCCCAACCACCACTCCCGCGCCTTCCGCATCTCCGTTTCGCGCCGCAAGTCGTACAACTTGAGTATCAAGCGGGCGTCGTCTGCATTCGGCTTTTTCGCCATCGTTTTCTCCCGAATTCTTCTGGCTTGTGATTTTACCTTGCGGAAGTTCCCTGACGGGCAAAATTATTGCACTTTACACCCCGCGCTGCCTCGGGGATGATTCACCCGCTGAGAAACCCTTTGGGCGCGGCCCGGCCGGAGTGAATTCATGACCAAGAGACTCGCCTTGTGGATCCTAACGTTCGCCTTCGTTAGCTGCTTCTCTCTTCGTGCTCGGCAATCACAGGCTCCGCCCGACGCTTCCTCTTCGGCCAGGCAGACCGAAACCGACGAATACACGCGTTACGAACTTCTCGCCCCGGATACCGCCAGCTTCCGAATCCATTACGAAGTCACCGCCACCACGCCCGGCGCCACGTTTTTCTACAATCCCATTCGCAAAGGCAGCGCCGCCAGCGACGAGTCCGTTTTCGATTCCATGACCGGCGCTCCTCTGCACTTCGAGGTCGTCAGCGGCGCCGAAGCTCGCAAGGACCCGCTCATGGCGGACGCCGATCTCGCCACAAACTACATCAAGATTTCTCTTGCGCGACCCGTCCCTCCCGAGGGCCAGGGCCGCATCCTCATTCTCAAGACCTATAAAGACGCGAAAAGCTACTACCGCGAAGGCGAGGCCATCGTTTTCAATCGCCGCCTCGGCATCAAACGCAACAAAGTCGTTCTGCCTGCCGGGTACGAACTCGTCGGCTGCAACGTCCCCTCGCAAATTTTATCGGAGCCCGATGGCCGCGTCGCCATCAGCTTTATGAATGCAAGCGCTGGCGAAGCGCCTCTCATTCTTCGCGCCAAACTCGGCGCGCAAACCGGCCCTTCCGCCGCGCCTCGTCCCCCAACGCAAGCCCGCAGTTGGGAAGCTCCTTTCCGAGGAGAAACCGAGCGAGAGCGCCTCTCCGAACGCGCCCATCAGGACCGCGACATCGTCTATTTCCTGCAGCAACCGGAAACGCACGCCTTCAGCCTCTACCACGACTACACGGAATCGCAGGAAGGCGCCAACAAGTACCTCAATATCGTCCGCGAAGGCAGCACCGTCTCGGATCCCTCCGCCTATATCCTCGATACCGGCGAAAAGCTTTCCACCAAATTACTCACCGGTGCCGATCTGGCCGCCGAGAAAATCGACGCTGGCGAGCCCGTCAGCCCCACGACGCAAGTTGTGCTGATTCCCTTCCCGCCGGTGAAAAAAGGCCAGTCCATCCGCCTGCGCATCACCGAAACCTACGCCGCCCCTGCCAGCTACCGCCTTGACGAAAGCGAATTAGTCTTCGACCGCAGCCTCGGCAGAGCGCGCAACGCCGTGGTCCTCCCCGCCGGCTGGTATCTTACCGCCAGCTCCATCCCTGCTACCGTCACCCAGCTCCCCGACGGCCGCATCCGCCTCGATTTTTGGAACGGCCGCCCCGATTCCGTCGATGTGCTCATCAAGGCAAAACGGGTAAACGCCCCGAACATCGACTGACTAGGCCGCTGCAAATGCCCAGCTACCGTCGCTTCTGATCCGTCCCCATCAACCTTTCGTCGCGCCGCCGCGTCTTTTTCGGGCGCACTCGACGATGGCTTGGCAAGCATCCACACACGCCTCTCGAAACTCCTTCGCTATCTTTGGGTCCACCCCTTCGGCCAGCACCAAGATCGCCGTTCCATGTACCTGGGCAACCAGCGCCAGGGCCACCCGGCCATATTCCCCTGGATCTCCTCCGAGCTCCGCCGCGAGCATCTCCTTCAGCAAGTCGTAGGAGGGCATCGGCTCTTTGCGCCCCAAACGCACAGCCCAATCCGTTGTCAGCAGGAGGTATTCGTTTCCGTTGCTTAAGGTAAAGTCCAGCCCGGCCCTGCAAGCTTCCGCGGCCGTGCCTCCGGACTTCAGCGCCGCGTACATCTTTTCCCTCGCCTTCGCCTGCAGAAACACGATCAAGTCATGTTTGTCCTGGAATCTTTCATACAGCGTCGGCGTCGTCGTCTTTGCCGCCTTCGCCACCGCTCTCATCGTTAGCGCCGCTTCCCCTCCCTTACTCCATAACTGGTACGCGGCATCCACGATTCGCCCTTCCAGACGTTCATCTGCTTTTCGCGGCATCTCTGGCCTCTTTTTCCGTGAACGTTTAAACCCATTTAACTCTGCAATTATACACTTGACAGCGTTAAAGCAACAACGTATAAGTATTCCCGCCTCCGCTTTTGCGGTTGGCTCGGCCCAATACAACTCAGTAAGGAGAAGTCAGTAGCAAGTTATGGCAAGATTCGAGTATTCCGTCATCACCAAGGCCAGCCCGGCTCTCGCTTGGCTCGTTTTTTCCGACATACACCGCTGGAATAATTTCGCCAACGTCTATGGCGAATTGCGCTGGGTAGACGGCTATCCCTGGGAACCGGGAAGCCGTCTGCTCATCGAAATCCTTCGGCCCGTGCATGCCGTTATCGACCACGTAATTACCACATGCGTCCCTGGAAAGAAAGTGGGATGGATCGATCACGCGATCGGCGTCGCCATGGCTCAGTGGGTCACGTTCGAGGAGCTTCCGTTGGAAGGCACTCGCGTCCGCACCTGGGGGGAAATCGTCCACTCCGGGGTCAAGATTGGCGATTCCACGGTCGAGGAGCTGGTGGCCACCTTCACCCGAACCTGGTACGAATCATTTCGACTGGCGTGTAACCAGCTTGTTCTGCCAGGGGGCACTAGCGCAGGCGAAGCGTCATTTCTATCGCATTAGAAAGCCGTATCCACAACTCAGTTCCCTAATTGCCCTTACCCCGTCAACCGGCTGCGGCGCCGCCGCGTCCAGTCGGTCGGGGCTATCCCTAAGCGATAATCCGGTGTGCGGCCTGCGGCAGGACCCATTCCCCAACGCTCACGAATAATTCGAGGCCAACGGCGAACGAATCCTTACCCACCGGTTGGCAATACACCACACGCGCCCGGGACCGCAAGCTGCCCAATAACGATCGCACCCGTACATGGTCGTTTGGCTGCCAGGGTTTGCTCGTTACCACGCGCGCCCCACGCGCGCTCACATTTTCCGTGATGCCCTGTTGGGCGACGGTGTGTACGTCCAACCCTGACAGGTCAACAGTCACACGCATTTGAGAGCGATCTTCCAATCGCCGCGCCTCGCTATCCATGAGACACCGTGCTGCTTTCTGGCCGGATTGTGCTTGTGAGCGTTGGGGTGGGGTCAACGACGGGCAAATCATACGCTTCTAACCCCCGGCGAGGTCAAGAAGTTTCATTTCTCGTAAATCCTCCTACGCCTGTGTCCGGCATCGCGACAAGCTCATCCCAAGTGCGGACAGTTCGCCGCGCTTCTGCCACCTTCACTCAGCCGTAAACCCTTTTTCTTCTGTACTTTATCTCGAACCAAAAATCGGTTATAAGATTGCGCGTAAGTTTTAGCTCGAGTTACACTCTCATTCCTCGCCCTTCGTTAAGGAGGCACCCATGAAAAAACACGAACGCATCCGCGAAAAGGTCACGATCCTCCCGACCTCCATGTATCTCTCCAAAATGCATGACGCAGGCTGGACTCTCGTCGCCCTCGAATGGGAACGCGAAATCGAAACCTCCTCCACGCCCGAACCACCCGACGAAGTCATCCCTTCGGAAGAGATCCCTTTTGGCCTGCGCATCGCCGCCGATTGCCACCATCTCGAAGACGACCCCCTCGAGATGCAAACCCTAAAATTCCTCGCCGAACTGATCGTCCAGGACGTCTCCTTCAGCAGCATGGCCGACGCGCTAAACATCCGCGACTACCGCACGCGCAGCGGCGCTCCCTGGAACGCCGCCGGTGTGTTCCGCCTCATTCCCCGCCTCATCGACGTCGCCCCGCGCATCCTCAGCGGCGCCGAATGGGAGTCCCGCAAAAAACAACTCTCCCGCGTCGCCTGGAACTCCTGACTTTCCTGGTACGTAGGAAGCTAGCCCCAAGCCATACCATTCAACGGTAGATTTCCCTTCGATGTCCGATCCGTAGCACAAGAACCAGCACTCGCGCGTCTTCGATCTTGCAGATCAGCCGGTAATCTCCCACCCGGTATTTCCAGAATTCGCCGAAACGCGGCCCCTGGAGGGCCTTCCCCATGCTGCGTGGATTGTCCAGCTTGGCGACTCGTTCTTGAAGGAACTTCAGAATTCGCTGGATGACTTGCCCATCGAGCTTGTTGAGTTCCCGCTCGGCTTCGGCCGAGAACTCAATCTTCCACGCCATGACGCTTCATGACGTCTTCCAGCGGGCTGGCCTTTGCTACTCCGCGGCGTATCCGCTCCAACCGCGCCTCTGCCAGGTACACATCTTCAAGCTCCTCGAGGTGCTGCAAAATGGCTTCGCGCGCATAAAACGTCTTGGTGCGCCCGGTGCGGCGCGCCAGTTTTTCCAGCCGCTTCTCAATGGACTGCGGTAGCCGTATGGCCAGCATAAGAACCTCGCTATACAAGTATAGCACACGCAGAGCAGCTCCAGTACTGGCTGGCTTTCTTTCTCCTTGACATTCTACCTATCCCTTGCGCTAATATGTCGATTGTCTAGGAGACGCCATGCCCATCCAAAAATCCGACCTCCTGCAAGGCACCCTCGACATGCTCATCCTCAAAATCGTCGCTCTTGGTCCAGTTCACGGCTACGGCATCTCTCTCCGCATCCGCCAAATCTCCAAGGAAGTCCTGCAAGTCCAGCAAGGCTCGCTCTACCCTGCTCTCCATCGCCTCGAAAAACGCGGTTGGCTCGCCTCCGAATGGGGCGAATCCGAAAAAGGCCGCCAAGCCAAGTTCTACAAATTATCCGCCAAAGGCCGCAAGCAACTGGAGAGCGAAGAATCGAACTGGAACCGTCTCTCCGGCGCCGTCGCCAACATTCTTCAGACCGCGCAGTAGGAGCTCATCATGTCTTGGTGGAAATCCATTTTTCCAAAGCGCGCCTCCGACGCCCAAATGAATTCCGAGATCAGCTTTCACATCGACGAGCTCACCGAAGCCAATATCGCCGCCGGCATGTCTCCCGCCGAAGCCCGCCGCCGCGCCATCCTCGAATTTGGCGGCCCGCAACAAGTCAAAGAAGACCTGCGCGACGTTTACCGCATCCGCCTGCTCGACGCCACGCTCGCCAATCTCAAATCCGCCTTCCGCTTCCTCCGCAAATCCCCCACGTTCTCCGCCACCGTCATCGTCACTCTCGCTCTCGGCATCGGCGCCAACAGCGCCGTCTTCTCCGCCATTGACGCCATCCTCCTGAAGCCTTTGCCAATCCCCCACGCCGATCAGCTTGTCCGCGTCGATCAATACAATCCGAAAACTTCAAGTCCCTTCCACCTTGTCGCTCCGGTTCGCCTCGAAGACTGGAATCGCCTCAATTCCACGTTCCAAGCGCTCACTGGTTTCTACACCGAAGACGTCTCCGAATCCACCGGCCCTCTGCCGGAGAAAGTGACTCGTGCCTGGGTCTCGCCGCGCTTTTTTCAAGTCTGGGGCGTTCCACCTGCGCTAGGGCGGGAATTTTCCCCCGAAGAAGAAATCCTCCACGGACCGGCCGCTGTCCTGATCAGCGATCGGTTCTGGCATCGTCGATTCAACGCCGACCCCAACGCAATCGGCAAAATTCTACGCCTCGATGGCCACTTAGCTCCCATCGTGGGCGTGATGCCGTCCTCGTTCCTCTTCCCGAATCGCGACACCGATTTATGGTGCCCCATTCCTGCGGGCCTTTCTTACGGTCAGGCGCGGGAAAACAATTGGTTCACCGTCATCGGACGCCTCAAACTCGGCGTCACCGTCGCGCAAGCTCGCGCCAATCTCTCCACCGTGCAGTCGCAGCTCGGCCGCCAGTTCCCCAAAACCGACGCCCAGCTCACCGTCGGCATTGAGCCGCTCAAGCAAACCATCATCGCCGATTCGCGCCGTTCCCTCTGGCTGCTCTTTGGCTCCGTCACGCTTCTTCTTCTCATTGCGTGTACGAATATTGTGGCGCTTCTCTTGTCTCGCTCGACGCAGCGTCAACACGAAATCTCCGTCCGCTTCTCCCTCGGAGCGCCGCGCGGCGCGCTCATCGCCCAGCTTCTCACGGAAACGTTTCTCCTTGCCCTGATTGGTTCTTGCCTGGGCCTCTTTCTGGCCGCGGCAGCGTCTGACATCTTCCGTTCCCTGGCCGCGCAGCTCCCCCGCGTCGAGGAAATTCACCTCGACCCTCGCATCGTCCTTTACTCTCTTACCTGCTCCGTTGTCGTCACTCTTCTTTGCGGTTTGATTCCCGCCATTCGCGGCACCCGCCGCAGTCTTTCCGGCTCCCTCGCGCAAACCAGCCGGTCGCAAGTTTCCGGACGCAACCCTTTGCAATGGCTGCTCGTTGGTATCCAGGTCGCCCTCGCCGTCACCCTGCTCGCCGGCGCGGGCCTGCTTCTCCGCAGCTTCCAGGAATTGGGCCGTGTGTCTACCGGCTTCGATCCCAGCCACATTCTTAGTTTCCAGCTCAGCATGGACTACGGCGAAACCGGCGATTTGAAAAAACTCCGCCAATTCACCGACCACCTCCTCGAAGCGCTCCGTGCCACGCCCGGCGTCGAGGCCGCCGCGATCTCCGTGGGTGCTCCGGGCCAGCCCTTGAAGTTCCAAACAGAAATAAAGCTCGCCGAAGGACGCGCCGAAAGCGAGCCCAAGATCATCGCCGATAACCGTTACGTCTCGGCCAGCTACTTCGCCACTTTGAAAATCCCGCTGCTATCGGGGGAGCTCTGCCGCGAAACCGATGGCCCGCCCACGGTGGTCGTCAACCGCTCCTTTGCGGACACCTATTTCCCCGGCGCGCCCGTCATCGGCCTTCATGTGCAATCCCTGAATTTGGGCTATTCCGGTGCCGCCGAAATCGTCGGCATCGCTAGCGACGTACGGGAAATCGGCTTGGATCAAGCCCCTGTGCCGACCATCTACTGGTGCGCTCCCATCGCGGAGCCAGGCACGTATTTCCTGTTGCGCACGCGCAACGCCCCCATGACCATGGCCGAAACCATTCGCCAGCAAATGCGAGATATCGACCCTCAACGCTCGGTATTCGATTTCGCCTCGCTCAAGGAGCGCTACTCAGATGCCCTTGCCGAAAATCGCCTCCGCACCGTCCTGCTCTCTTTCTTCGCCGCAACCGCTCTCTCTCTTGCCTGTCTCGGCCTCTACGGCACGCTAAGCTACGCCGTCAACATCCGCCGCCGCGAAGTCGGCCTCCGTCTCGCTCTCGGCGCCCTGCGCATCCAAATCGTCAAGCAATTCCTCTGGCAAGGACTCGCCGTCTGCCTTCTCGGCTGCCTCGCCGGTTTTGTTTTGGCTGCCGCCTCTTCCCGCGTTCTCTCCGGCCTTCTCTATGGCATCTCTCCCACCGACCTCCCCACTCTCTCTTCCGTCATCCTCCTCGTACTTCTCGTCGCCTCTGCCGCCTCCTTCATCCCCGCTTTCCGCGCCTCTCGCGTCGATCCCATGCAAGTCCTCCGCGACGAGTGAAACGTCGCTTTCCCAGACACGTTCTCTGAGCAAGGCTGCGTTTCGCCTCGTCCTTTGCTAAAGTGCTGCACCACATCCGAAGGAGAAGTTCATGCCCGAGCAACAGTTCGATTCGCACGTTGATGCTTACATTGAAAAAGCCGCGCCTTTTGCGCAGCCCATCCTGGCCCACCTGCGCGAATTGATGCACAGAGCCTGCCCTCGCGCCACCGAAGCCATGAAGTGGAGCATGCCGTTCTTTCTCCAGCAAGGCATCATCTTGGCCAACATGGCGGCTTTCAAACAGCATTGCGCTTTCGGCTTTTGGGGACCCGAAATGAAAAAGTTGTTGGAGAAAGACGGTCTCAATTCGAGCGAAGCGATGGGCACACTCGGCAGAATCACTAACTTGAAAGACCTGCCTTCCGACAAAACTCTTCTGGCTTACATGCGCCATGCCGGGGAAATTGTGGAAAGCGGCCAGCGCACGAAATCTCTCGAGCGCCCGCAAAAGCCGGCAAAGAAAAAGCCCGTCTCCGTTCCTCCCGCGCTCGCCGCCGCCCTGAAGAAAAACAAGGCCGCCGCCAGAGCCTTCGCCGAATTCAGTCCAAGCGGCCAGCGCGAGTATTGCGAATGGATTGCCGAAGCCAAACGCCCGGAAACCAGGGAAAAACGCCTTCAACAAGCCGTCGCCCAGATCGCAGAAGGCAAGTCCCGCAACTGGAAGTACGAAAACTGCTGATCGCATTCGCTTTAAGCCGCGCCTCCGCGAATATAATTAAAGTCTTGGATGACCTTAAACAAGGGAACCAGATTCTTCCATCCAACATACTTCGACGGGGCCCGACTTGGACTTGGTCCGACTTAAACAGATGGGGCAAAAGCGTACTCCGTCCTCGAGGGCGAAGACGCACATCGCGTTCCACAGTCCGCGTCTTAGCCGCTTTCGCCTGATTAACGCATTTTGTTCCCCGCAACTTTTCTCGACCGATTAAGGCGCTTGCCCGGTAATGCGACAAATCAGGCCCGACTTCCGAATTGCCTGTCACTCGGGAGGGATGGTCAGGAATGTGACCAAATCCCCAGACGTTTAATTCCGTCGATTGCCAAGCAGCGGCAAAAGGCAGCGCCTCGGAGTGAACATTACCGTGGTAATCTCATTCTCCGCATTATACGTGTATGTCGGCCCGCCCTTGCCGCGAGCGTGTTGAAACCGAATGCTGAGGTCGCGCGTCGAAGAAATCATCCGACTTCAGGAGGATGCGTATGCGCAAGGGGACTCTTAGTTTCCTCGCGGTCGCTGGCGCCGCGCTCTTTGGTTTTGCCGCTCAACAGGGGTCAGCGCCGCCGCAAATGTCAGATAACGTGGCTGGCTATCACCTTTCCGCTTCCATTCCGTTGCCCGATGAAGGTTTCTGGGATTACCTCGGGATTGACGAAGCGAACCATCATCTATTTGTTTCCCACAGCGATGAGATTCTTGTGATCTCCACCGATACGAATCAAGTCGTCGGCAAGCTTGCGCCGACTCCGCGCAGCCATGGGGTCGTCATTTCTCAAAAGGACAATCACGGTTTCACCAGCAATTCCGGCAATAGCAGCGGACAGGAGAGTGTAAGCAGTTTTACGGAGTTCGATCCCAAAACGCTGGCCATTATCAAGCAGATCATTTTGCCCATCGGCGGCTCCGATGGCATCGTCTACGATCCCGCCTCGGATCGCGTGTTTGGCCTCACTCACGGTAAGAAGGATGTCGCTGTCGACGCTGCGACAGGAGACGTGGCCGGTGTCGTGGAGATCCCCGGAGCGGCGGAATCAGCGGCTGCAGACGGCAAAGGACACCTCTACAACGTCATGGAAAACCTGAGCACCATTGTGGACATAAACACGCGCACTCTCAAAGTCGTCAATCAATGGCCCTTAGCGCCGTGCGAAGGGCCTTCGGGAGTTGCCATGGATACGGAGACGCGGCGCATCTTCATTGGTTGTCATGGCGGCGGTGAAAATAATGGCGGGGTCATGGTTGTGTTCAATCCGGACGCCGGAAAAGTTGTCGCCACACTGCCCATCGGCGGCAGAGGCAACAACGCGGTGCGTTTTGATCCAGGGCCCAGGCTGGCATTTGCCTCCGAGGGCGAAGGCGACATCACTATTGTGCACGAGGATTCGCCTGACAACTTCACCGTGCTGGGCAACGTTAAGACCGACATGGGCGCGCGCACGATGGAGTGCGACAGGTCAACGCACACGCTCTACTCGGTGACCGCCAATTTCGGTCCCCCGCCTCCGCTGCCTCCTGACGCCACGGAGCACGAGCGACGCTTCCGCCGCGGGCCAATGATCGCGGGAAGCTTCAAGCTGCTCGTGGTAACGAATCACTAGCTGCGTTTGATTGCGGAGGGTGGTAGGGCACCGGCGCTACTACAGCTCTCAATGCGGCAGTTCCATTTTCCTTTTTGCCTTGACTAGCTTTGGTTCGAACAAGAGAAAAACATTATGCGAAACGCCTGATGGTTACAGTGGTTTTTATTTGCGAGAAGCAGACGTATGCCTTTTGCGAGCACTTATCCCAGAACGGAATCGGGCTGACAATTCAGGGATGGCTTGGGAAATCGTCCTAAATCTGTTCCCAGCTCCTGGTAAACGCGCTAACCGTACAAGTGCCAGCTAGACTGCAAAAGCCCGCCTTTGGAGTCTCCTCCCCTCCCATGCTCCGATCCTCTCCCTGACGCAGCACTTTCCCATCTCACGCTATTCCAGTTTTCCACAGCTTTTCCACAGCCCCGCCCTCTCCAACTCCCTCTCTCTCATTCTCAAAACGATTTTTGCAGCCCGGACAAAGAGGCCAACCAATCTTTCGCCCACGCGGCCGGGAGGGCCGCACCCCTCCCGGCCCTTTCGCGTCACTGCGATTGAATAACCAAGAACCGCGTCGTCGTGCCGCGCTTCACCAGCAGCAACACGGATTGGTTCTGGCTTCCCGCAAGCGCATGGTCATACTCCGCCACGCTGTGGACCGGCTTGCGGTTCACTTCCTGGATGACGTCGCCGCGTTCCAGGTCCGCAGCCGCCGCGGCGCTCGAGGGATCCACCGAGCTGACCACCACGCCAGGCGTAGTTACGGGTATCCCCAGATCTCCCGCAATTTCCGGCGTCAGATTTTGCACCTGCACGCCGGCCAGCGCTTTTGTGGCCTCCTCGGAGCCGCTGGATGCCGAAGCCGTCTCGGAAAGTTGGTCGAGCGTTACGTCCACGTTCCGCGTTTGCCCGTTTCGCGAAACCTTCAAATGGACCACCGTGCCGGGAGCGAGTTCCGAAATGCGCACGCTCAGATCTTCGGGCGTGTTAATTGCCTGGCCGTCCAAATCGAGAATGATGTCGCCGCGTTCAATGCCCGCTTTTGCGGCCGGGCTGTCCGGTGTCACCTCCGAGACCAAAGCGCCGCCTCCTTGGCTAAGCCCGAATGCCTTGGCCATATCCGCATCGACGCCTTGAACGGCCACGCCCAGATGCCCGCGCACCACCTTCCCATTGTTCACAATCTGTTGCATCACGTTGCGCGCCAAGTCAATCGGAATGGCAAAGCCGACTCCCTGGTTGCCGCCGCCTCCTCCGGTAAGAATCGCCGTGTTGATGCCGATCAGGTCTCCGCGCATATCCAGCAGCGCACCGCCGGAGTTTCCAGGATTAATGGCTGCGTCGGTTTGAATGAAGTCTTCGTAGTGCTCGATCGAACCGTCCAGCGAGCGCCCCGTCGCGCTCACGATTCCCATCGTCGCGGTCTCGCCTACGCCGAAGGGATCGCCGATGGCAAACACCATATCGCCCACTTTCAACCGCGAAGAATCTCCTAAAGTCAAAGACGGCAGATTTGTCGCGTCAATCTTAAGCACCGCGATGTCCGTGCGCGGATCGGTGCCGATCAATTTTGCTTTGTACTTTTTCTTGTCCTGCGTGAAAACCTCGATGTCCGACGCGCCGGAGACTACATGGTTGTTGGTCAGCAGGTAGCCGTCCGCGTTCACGACCACTCCCGATCCGAGGCTGTATTCGCGTTCGGTCTGCGGAGCCGCCTGCTGATTGCCGAATTGGTTTCCAAAGAACTGCTGAAAGAATGGGTCGTTGAACGAAAAGCCGGGAACGTTGTTCTGCTGCTTCACCAGTTTCGTCGACGAAATATTGACCACCGCGGGCAGCGCCGGATCGATAATCGAAGCGTACCCGTTTTTGAACCCCGCGAGATCCACGGGCGCGGGATTGCTATCGATTTTCAGAGGCACTTTGCTTGCTAGCGGCTTGCTGCTTCCGATTTGCGGCAGCAACATCACGATGAAAAGCGCTATGACGAGAACAGCTAAAACGGTAATGACAACAATGCCCACTCGCCCGAGATTCTGTTTGGCCCCAGGCTTAATGGGGATTAGGTGCCACGGATGAGGTTCCGAATGAGTGCTACGCATGATGCTTCTCCTGTTCTGGTGTTTGAAATAGCAAATCCGTCATGTCGCTCCACCCTGCGCGGAAGTCGGCGGGAGGGATTGCGCGATCGTGCGCGAGTTCGCGGAGGGCAGATCTAAATCTGCGGGGAGGAAGCGATCCAGTCCGGGAGGGATGAAACTTCGTTAGGGCGACGTCGCAGCTTGGCGAAAGAAAATAATTCGGGAAGGCCCCGGCATTTCGTGGACGGCCACCCGCTAGAAGAAAACTCCTTCCGCGAGTTTTCATACGCCTCCTTCGGGCCAGCGCGCCTGAATCTGGGCCGGGTCGCTGCACGTGGGGAGGCCAAAGACGTAAGGGGCACAGCAGAGTTCCTCGATCTGAGGAATGCCACCCGGGCACGGCGGCGAAGACCTTCGTTCCGCGCGTCTGTCTTATACGATGTATCGTAATGCGATATGGTTGCTCAACCGCTCCAATTTAACATATATCGTGACACGATATAAAAACGGAAAGCGCGAAAAAGTATCCACGCTTTCGCCGAAGGAATGAACGGCAAGCGGGGCAAGCGGAGAAGCTGCAATGAAGAAAAAAGGAAAGGAGACCGTTAGTGCGAAGGCCATTTCAGGGCTGCATCGCGGATCGTCGCATGGGACGTTTCGCGGCTCGCCTCGCCGCCCGCTTGATGCCCCTATTCGCGGACACAAGCAAGCTCGCGGAAGCCGTCGGGGCGTGCATTCAGTTTTGGATCTTGTGGCCCTGGGACCGCGATGCTTGCGCGATTTGCCTGCTTTGCAAAGCCGCCGGCACCGAAAGTTTGCAGCTCGTGGATTGATCGAGGCACTCGCTGAGATTGTGGTCGCTGGTTTCGCGGGCGACTTCCTGCCGTTCTTCGCTGCTCAGTTGCGCCTGGTCGCATTCGCCGAGCACCTCGAGGCAGTTTTGCAGATTGCGATCCTGGTTCGCGTCCGCGACTTTTTGCTTTTCGTCGGCGCTGAGCTGCGTCAGATTGCAATCGCCGGTCCCGTCAAGGCAGGTTTGCACATTGTGCACGCGCGCCGCCTCGGCCACCTGCTGCCGCTCGGCGGCGTTAAGCTGCGTCTGATCGCATTCGCTCAGCCCGTCCATGCAATTCTCGAGGTTGCGATCCCGGTTGGCTCGGGCAATATCCTGCCGCTGGCTGGCATCGAGCTTGCTCCCGTCGCAGTCGGAGAAGCCATAAAGACACTCGAGCAAATTGTGATCGCGCGCGGCTCGCTGGACGACTTGCTTTTCCTGCGCGGTCAGCAGCGCTTCATCGCACGTGGAATACGCGTCGAGGCAGTTCGCAAGCGCTTGCGCGTGCGGAAGCTGGCCTGTCTGTGTCGCCGGCTTTGCCGCCGTGCGCTGCGGCGCTCCGCCGAAGAGCAACAAGGCGGCGAATATCCATCCGATGAGTTTCATAAACTCCTCCAAGGGTGAAGACGGAGACCGCAGCGCGGCTGCGAATCCACAGAAGGGCCTGTGGCCGTCTATACACATAGACGCGGGCGCGCTGCAAAACGTTGTCCGCCGCGGACCAGATATATCGCAACACGATATAAGTGAGGGCCAGTCGATATTTGAAAGGCGCGGCATTTGGAAATCATCGTGGCGCAGGAAAAGAGAAAGAGGCATTCCATGGTGGCGAGGCGCCGAAAAGCATCGCGGAGGGCAACGCCGCGCTCGGGGGCAACGCGGGGAATATATATCGCATCACGATATATATGCGCCAGCCGGCGGTCCATAGAAGAAAAAGGAGAAAGAAATGCAAGAACACGATTTGGTTAGGCAGCGAACGACGGAGCCTTCCATTGCCATCAAACCCACGGGCTTGAGCCCCGAGGCAAAACAGATGTTCGATTTGATTGCCCGGCGGGCCTACGAAATATTCGAGTCCAACGGCAGAGTCAAGGGACACGAACTGGACCACTGGCTGGAGGCGGAAGCGGAATTATTTGAACCAACACCCATTAACGTGAAGGAATCCCGGGATCGCGTGACTGTAATGGCCGATGTGCGGGGCTTCGCACCAATGGAATTGGAAGTCGACTTGGAGCCGAAACGAGTCACCATTATCGGAAAGCAGCAAAGCCAGGTCGATCGAAAAACAGGCATGGGAAGCGCTTCCGAAACGCGGACAACGCGGTTGCTGCGCACCTTGCAGTTGCCCGTCGAGATCGACACACGGCATGCGACCGCGCGGATCCATCGGGGAGTGCTTGAGCTGGATGTGAGAAAAGCGCTGGCCGCAGCGGAAAGTAGCGGGCAGCGAGGCTCGGAAGGCAACGTCCATTAAAACGTGCCGTCGCCTCCCGCGCCTCTTCTAGCATCCGCGGACTTTTGTTCCGCACCAATAAAGTGAAAGGCACTGGGATGCAGGAAAGGGAGAAAAGCGCAGTTCTAGAAGAGATCAGGCAGCCGAGTCCGCCGCCATCCACACAAGTGAATCGCCGGACGACGGAATTTCGGCAGATCCCCAAACGGCCGGGCGTCTCCGCGAATCTTTCCGCCGGGATGCTGGAAAATAACCGGATGACACGCCCGAAACGGGCCATCGATATTTTTGTTTCCGTGGCCGGGCACAGTTTGCTTCTTGCGATCCTAATTTTGATTCCGTTGTTTTTCGGCAACGCGCTGCATATTCAGCCGATGGAAGCAACGTATCTGGTGGCGCCACCGTTGCCGCCACCGCCTCCTCCGCCCGCCGCAACGGTACGTTCCATCCCACGCCCGAAACATTTTTTTGCTGACAAGAAACTTTACCAGCCGCGCGTCATTCCCAAACAGGTAGCCGTCGTAAAGGATCTCCCGAATGCGCCGCAAGCGGTCGCCGGAGTGCCGGGCGGCGTAATAGGCGGAGTTCCAGGCGGCGCGCTGGGCGGAGTGATGGGAGGAATTCTCGGTGGGATGGGCCACGCTCTTCCGCCGCCGCCGAAACCGGCGGTGCCCCACGGACCGTACAAAGTGGGAGGCCGCGTACAGCCGCCCAGGATTTTGCAAGAAGTTCAGCCCACCTACCCGACGTTGGCGAAAGAAGCTCGAGTGCAGGGAGATGTGATGCTGGATAGCGTGATCGACAAGGAAGGAGACGTCACGCAGTTAAAGCTAGTGCAGGGAAATCCGCTGCTTGTCGCGGCGGCGATGAATGCGGTTCGTCAGTGGAAATATCAACCCACGCTGTTGAATGGCCAGCCGATCGCCGTCGAAATGGATGTGACCGTGCATTTCAGTCTGGGAAGTTGATTCCGGAAGAAGTGCCAGGCCGGCGCATGCCGCTCTCGATACCGCTCCCGAGGAACCTCAGCGATTCGCGAAGCTCGCTGAGGGAGCGGCTTAGGATTGCGAAGGAGATGTCTCCGGCGTTTCTTTTTCTTCGTGGCTCGTATGCGCCGCAACACGTTGGTCTACGCTGTCGACTAGTTTGGCGGCAGCGGCCGTCGAGATGAATCCGGCCTGGACGGCGGCTTCAATCGAGCTTTTTTCGGCGGCCGCCAGACGAAGACGAGCGGTGCGCATCTCGGCTTCGGCGCGGGTGGAGTCTCGCCCATAGAGTTCTGCGACTTGCGTGTGCAGCGCGGCGACTTGTCCATCCAGCTCTCCGCGCAATTTTTCATAAACGGGTCCAGAGACGACGCGGGTGCGGAAGAGATCTTCGAGTTCCGCCTGGCGCGCCGAAGCTCCGATTTGGCGGACTCTGGCCAGGGCAAATTCGTCTTGCGGCTCGGGCGCCGAGAGACGGAGAACACGGATCAGCGGCCCAATCGTCAAACCCTGGACGATGATGGAAAACGCGACCACTCCGAAGGTGAGCGCCAATATCTTTTCGCGATAGGGGAAATCGCGCGCGAGGCTCAGGGCGAGCGCGAGAGAGAGCGAGCCGTGCAGTCCGCCCCAAACCAGAACGTGCTGCCAGCGCGCTGAAATCGGTTCCGTGAAAAGATTGCTGAGAGGAACGAGGCCGTAGACGGAAATGGCGCGCCCGAGAAGCACGGCCAGAACCGCCAGGAGAATGGTGGGCCACGCGCTGAGAAGTTCGCGGACATGAACTTCCATGCCGATCAGCAGGAAAACGAGAGAATTGATGACGAAAGCGGCGTAGTCCCAAAACGACCAGAGTGCGAGCCGCGTGCGCGCGCTCATTCCGTCGTGCATTCCGAGATTCCCGACGGTTACGCCGCTGATGACAGTAGCGATTACGCCTGAAAGATGAAACTGGTGCGCCGCGAGGTAAGAGCTGTACGCGACTATGGTTGTAAGCGTGATTTCGATTTGTGGTTCATCGATTCTCTTAGTGATCTTGCTGGCGGCGTAACCAAGGGCCAGGCCGATGGCGCCTCCGCCAACGACGGATCCCAGGAACTGCCCGATACCGTTCGCGACACCCAGATTGCCGGTGACGATGCCCGCGAGCAAAATCTGAAAAAGTACAACGGCAGTGCCATCGTTGAAGAGACTCTCCGCTTCGACAATGACGGAAAGGCGTTTGGCGATGGACAGTTCCTTGAAGATGGCAAGGACGGAGATGGGGTCGGTGGCGGAAATAATCGCGCCGAAAAGAAGTGTAGTGGCGAGGGGAATGCCGATCTCCCAATGCAGGACATAGCCCGTAATCAAAGTGGCGGCCAAAACACCGAGGTTGGCGAGCAAGAGGATGGGGACTTTGTTGCGCAGCAGTTGACGGACATTGATTTTGAGGCTGCCTTCGAAGAGCAACGGGGGCAAAAAGAGAATGAGGATCACTTCGGGATTGAGCCAATCGGGCCTGTTGCTTTGATAAATCTTTTCGACGATGGGAAAGCGCACGGAGCCGAGGGCCAAGCCACCCAGAACGAGAGCAACGGTATACGGGATGCGCAGGCGCGAGGCGAGGACGGCAATAATCGACGCGGCGATCAAAAGCCAGATCAGGAATTCGATCGAGGAAGTCGGCCTCATCCCTCTCCTTTGCGGGCCTAAGCGGCGCAGGGGCGAATATAGCATCCGCCGACGCGAGCAGGGAACGGAAACGGAAGGAGATGAGGAAGAGCGAGGGTCAAGAACTCATCAGGTAGAGGGTGGGCTGGGATTGGGCCGGAGAGCGGGCCCACTCCCAGTAATGGACGAGAATGGAATAGACCATCAGGCCGATCTCGCCTTCTCCCCAAAACAGATAACGGAGAGATTGCATCATGAGATTTTGGCGAGTGAGTTCGAGAAAGATGCTCTTAGGCTCAATCAGCTCACTCAAGTACGCGATGCTATTGGCGATGGCCACAGCCCCACGGACATGAATGACGAAATTCTCTCCCTCGCGGCGCACGGACAGGCGGAGCGGAGCGACGAATTCGCTGCGATTATCGATGAGGCGGACATGTAGGAAGGCCAGCGGGCCGGTGATCTGGTAATTGCTGCGAATCTGGTTCATCTTGGCGAGGCGGGCGGAAGGGGTGTGGCTTTCGAAGGGCACGAGATTGACTTTTTTGCCTACGAGAGAAGTCCAGAGGTCGCTGGAGGTCTTATCCGTAAACATGACTTCCGAGACGCGAAGTTCCTTGGAACGGAAATAACGGCTGACGGCGCCGAGAGTGAGCACGGTGAAGACAAAGGCTGCGGAGATGTAAACGCCGTCGGGGCGCTCGATGATATTGGCCGTCAAGGTGTAGGCGAAGACGAGGCTGACCACGAAAAAATAACCCGTTTCGAGCAAGCCGCGAATTTTGCGAGGGGACTGCTCGCGGAATTCACGCCACAGACTGATCGTGACCGCGACAGCCGCAGAGAGAATGAGGACGAGAACGCCCGTTGCGTAAGCTCCCCCCTGAGCGTCCACGCTGGCGTGGAAAATATGCGTCACAAGGACATCGATGGCAAAAAGCGCGACGACCATGGGCCGACGATAGGACACCCACCGCGGGGCCATGCCGAAGCGAGGGAGATAGCGCGGAATCAGGTTGATCAAACCGGTCATCGCAGAAGCGCCAGCAAACCAGAGAATCAGGATCGTGGAAATGTCGTAGATCGTTCCAAAGACGCTGCCGAGCAATTGATGGGCGAGGTACGCGGTGGCGCGGCCGCTCGCCGGCCCTCCGCGGGCGTAGGCTGCGGGGGAAATTAAAAGCGTAGTGACGAAGCTGGAGAGAATGAGCAGGAGGCCCATCAGGGCGGCGGCGAAGACGAGGAGTTTTCGCGTGTTCTTGATTCTGCCCAATGGCGGCGCAGGCGAAACGTGACCTGGAGCGCTGGATTCAACAGGCTCGGGTTCGCCATTGGCGACCATGGGCATGACAGAGACGCCGGTTTCGAAACCGCTGAGGCCGAGAGCAAGTTTGGGGAAGACAAAGGCGGAAGCGATGAAAAGACCGGTCCAGTCGTAGTGCGCTGTCAGGGAGAAACGCCAGGAGGCGATTAGAGAGGGATGTTGCGAAATGCGAAGGAGCCCGACGCCCAGCACGACGAAATTCAGGAGGATATAAGGAACGGCGACAGCGGTGGCGAAGCGGATGGCTTCGCGGAAGCCTATAACGAAGACGAGGGCCAGGAGGGTGAGGAGACCAAGGGTAATCAGCTCGTGTCGGTCGCCGACGAAGGGGCGAAAATAGGGATTCTCGATGGCGTGGCGAGCGGCGTCCGCGGCGGAAAGAGTCATGGTGATGACGAAATCGGTGGCGGCGAAGCCGATCAAGACCAGCGCAAAGATTTTTGCGCGCCAACCGGTCAAGAGATTTTCGAGAATGGCGATGGAGCCCTGGCCGGCGAAGGAGCGGTAGGCGACTTGCGAATAGACGGGGAGCGCTCCGGCGAGGGTTACCAGGACGAGGATTAAGGTGGCGGGAGGCGCCAAAACGCCGACAGCAAGAAGAGCGATACCAGGCTGGTAGGCGAGCGAGGAGAAATAATCCACGCCGGTGAGCCAGATGACGAGATACCAGGGATAAGTTTCCTTGACGGGGGCGGTCTCTTCCAGACGGCCTCCGCGGAAGAACCAGCGTCCGACGCGAGTGCGCGGCGGGGCGGTATACCGGGTGGGAAGATCGGGGAGGCTGGCGTAGCTTTTGTCTGGGAGGTCTGGCATTTCTTGCGCGTTGTGGCGCGAGGATATTTCGCCGGATTCGAGCGGCAAAAGCAAGGGTTAGAACTGGAGCGGCGGAGATGAGCTTGCCTACACTGCGGCGGGCGGAAGCAGGCTGCGGCCCGGCGGATTTGCCTGGATATATCGTGCTACGATATAAGTGGCATCCAAAAGGAATGAGGCCGCGCCGGCGCGAAGGGCGGGAGAGAAAACATAACGCCTGCATTCGAAGAGACCGGACACAGAACTCGGTGTTGCAACCTGCGCTCCGCTATCGCCTAGCAAGAAGCAAGAAAACGGGATGCAGCCAGGAGTGGTAGCCCAACCGTCCGAGGAAGGATGGAAAAAGAAACCGCGCTGGGCGAAGATAGAATCTTGAAGCGATCGAAGGCAAGAATCGAAAGCGGGCGCGAACGCTAACGGCATGAAACTCTCCGACTCTGTGCCAGAGATGGGCACAATCCTCACGCATACGGATATGCAGGCAAGCGCTCGAGAGAGCAATGTCCTTTGGGGATTTTCTCGAGAAAGCGCAGGCGCAGAGCGCCGAGCGACGCCGTGGTGGTTGTGGTGGAACATTTTGAGCCTCGATGCGCCGGCGGTGGCGGTGGTTTGGGCGGCGCTTTTCGCACGCGCAGAGGGAAGCCGGTTGCCGGCGAGCGAGGCGATCGCGCTGCTTCTTTCTGTTTGGATCATCTATACGAGCGACCGGTTGCTCGATGGATGGACCACGAGGAACCGCGCGGCGTTGCAGGAGCGGCATCTTTTCGGCGAACGGCATCGATTGGCGCTGGCAGGATTGGTATTCGCGGCGAGCGGGATTGTGCTGTGGCTGATGGCGGACCGCGCGCTTGTTGCGGATGCCATCGCCGGCGTGAAACTCGGAGTGATTCTGGTGCTGTACATGGCGGGAATCCATGCGGGCAGGGGGAAGATTGCCTGGCTATTGCCGAAGGAAATATCGGTGGGGATTCTGTTTGCGCTGGGGACGACGCTGCCGCTGTGGTCGCGAGACGCAGGAATTTCCTGGCGCGAAATTCTTCCGTGGGGATTTTTCGGTTTGCTGTGTTCGCTGAATTGTCTCTCGATCGAGTGTTGGGAGAATCATCGTGAAGGGATTGCGTGGAGACAGCCGCCACATCCCTTCGTGCGCTGGGCGTATGCGCGGCTCAATCGCATTGCGGCGATTCTAGCGAGCGGCTCGTTGGCGGCGTACTTCGTGGGAGAAGCGGGCGGGCGTATTGCAGCCGCGTTGCTGACGGTTTGCGCTGGCGCGCTGCTGATCCTTTTACTTAATCGCGCGCGAACAAAGATTTCGGCTTCCGCGCTGCGCGTGCTGGCGGATGTGGCATTGCTGGTGCCGGCGCTCGTTGCGCTGGCCATTCGAAGCTGATGCGGCATGAACGAAACACAGACTGCACAGATGAATTGCGATGGGATTGCCCCTTACTACGAATCGCTCGAACATCTTTCGTTTGGGAAAGCACTGGAGAAGCGGCGGTCCGCGTTCCTGGCGGAAGCCAGTGATTCGCGGAGAGCGCTGCTCTGCGGCGGCGGGGACGGGCGCTTTCTGGCGCGGCTGCTTTGCGAGAATACGCTCGTGGATGTGGATTTTATAGATCTAAGCCCGAAGATGATCGAACTCGCGAGACGGCGTGTCGCGGGAATGGGCGCGACGTTCGAGAGACGAGTGCGATTCCACACCAGAGATATCCGGAAATGCAAACTGCAGACGGGAATTTATGATTTGATCGTGACGCATTTCTTTTTGGATTGTTTTCAGGAACAGGAACTCACGGACGTCGTGGATTGCCTGGCTGGCTGCGGGACGGCGGACGGGAAATGGATCCTTTCAGAATTCCGCGAGGCGGATGGAATCGCCGGGCGGGCGTTGACGCGAGCGTTGATTCGCAGTTTGTATTTGGCTTTTCGGGTGTGCACGGGGCTGCGCGTGAGGCGGCTGCCCGACTATGCGGCGGCGCTTTCGGCGCGAGGATATCGGTTGCGGTGCGAGCAGGTCACGTTCGGCGGGCTGCTGGGATCGTCGCTCTGGCAAGCGCGGAAGACAGGAACGTAAGAGGCGCGAGCCGGGAACGGCGATGATGGAACAGGCAATGGCGTTAGGCACTTCGCTCAAAATGAATTTTGTTAGGCTCTAGGAATGCAGCTCGAACATTTGGGACTCATCGGCAATTGCCAGCTATCCGCGCTGGTAGATCGCAACGGCGAAGTGGTGTGGTGTTGTCTTCCGAGGTTTGATTCCGAGCCGGTGTTTTCGACGCTGCTGGATGAGAAAGAGGGCGGGAAGTTCGTGGTGGGACCAGCGGATGGGCAGGCGGGCGAACAGAGCTACATCGAAAATACGAACATCCTTGAGACGCGGTTCGAAACGCCGTCGGGATCGTTTCGCGTGCTGGACTTTGCGCCGCGCTTTACGCAGTACGACCGGACGTTCCGGCCGACGCAGCTTTTTCGGACTGTAGAACCAATCGAAGGCACGCCGCGGATTCGGGTGATTTGCGACCCGCGGCGCGGCTGGTCCAAGCGCGTTCCCACACGCATCAACGGCTCGAACCACGTGCGGTTTGAGGGCTTCGAGAGCCAGCTTCGGCTGACGACAGACCTTCCGATTTCGTATCTGAGCGAGCAGGCGTTTACGCTGACGGAGCGGCGGCATTTGGTGTTGACGTGGGGTGCGCCGGTCGAAGAATCGCTGCGGCTGCTTTCGGACCGCTTTTACAGCGAAACGGAGCGTTACTGGCAGCGTTGGGTGAAACAATGCAGCGTTCCTCCTTTCTATCAGGATGCGGTGATTCGATCGGCGCTGGCGCTGAAGCTGCACTGTTATGAAGATACGGGAGCGATCATTGCGGCAATGACCACGTCGATTCCCGAATCGGCGGGCAGCGGGCGGACGTGGGATTACCGGTACTGCTGGCTGCGGGATGCGTATTATTCGCTCGGGGCGTTCCGGCTGCTCGGGCAGTTCGAAGAGCGCGAGAATTTCATCCACTATCTATTGAACATTGCGGGGGGCGCGCCGGACTTGAATCTTTCTCCGCTGTACCGGGTGGATGGCACGTCCAGGCTGGACGAGCGGGTGCTCGAAAATTGGCCGGGCTACAACGGAGATGGGCCGGTGCGGGTGGGGAATGGCGCGGCGAAGCACACGCAGAATGATGTGTTCGGAGAGATGGTCCTGGCGCTGGTGCCGATATTTATTGACGAGCGATTCAGCGCGGAGCGCTCGAAAGCGGCGCTGCAATTGATCGAGCAGCTGGCGCGAAAGGCCATCGCCGTCGCAGGATTGCCCGACGCAGGCATCTGGGAGTACCGAACGGAATGGAAGCCGCAGACATTTTCGAATCTGATGTGCTGGGCGGGGGCGGAGCGGATGGCGCGGGTGGCCGCGCTGCATGCGCCAAACCTGAAGAACGAGTTTGGGACCGCGGCCGAGAAAATCCGCGAGGAGATTATCGCCAAGGCGTGGTGCCCGCAGCTCAACAGCTTCGCGGCGACGTATGGCGGACAGGATCTGGATGCTTCGCTGCTGCAGATGGCTTATCTGCGATTTCTGCCGTTCGAAGACGTGCGGCTTGCGGGGACGATCCAGTCGGTGCAACGGGGGCTGTCGCACAATGGATGGTTGTTCCGTTACCGATTGGATGACGGATTCGGATCGCCGACGGTGGCGTTTACGATTTGCACGTTCTGGCTGGTGGAAGCGCTGGCGGATACGGGACGAATGGCGGAGGCCAAAGAGGTGATGGACCGCGTGCACTCGGCGCTGTCGGGGTTGGGGCTTTTGTCGGAAGATTATGAAACGTCGAGCATGCGCATGTGGGGGAATTTTCCACAGGCGTATTCGCACGTGGGATTGATTCATGCGGCGTTCGCGGCTTCGCCGGAGTGGGCGGACGTTTTGTAGCGACTCGACGCGACTTGATGAAGCAGTGGTGGATGGCCGGCGGAATTAGGACAGCGTGCTCAGGAGCACTTCGCGCAACAATTCCTGCTTTTGCTGAGTGAGTTTTGCCCCGCGCTCGGTTAAATAAAAAACATCAATGGCTTTTTGGCCTTCGGTATCGATCAGCGCCACATCGATATTGCACCCAAGGCGAGCCAGCGCGGAGCCCACGTCGTACAACAAGCCCGGACGATCCTGCGCCATGATTTCGAGCAGTGTGCTGTAGGCCGAGGATGCGTCGTCGTAGTTAATCTGCGTCTCGACCGTCACTTTAGGCGGCCTTGCCTTGCTCGCGCTTTCGCGAGCTTTCAAGAGCGGCTCGAGCGGAGCTTTTGCGTTGACGACATCGGCAAGGCTTTTGCGCAGGCGAGCGACCTCGCCGGGATTCAGTTCGAGCGTGTGATGAAGATCGACGAATTGAAAAGTGTCCAGGACCACGCCGGCGGCATTCGCAAAGGCGTCGGCCTTGACAATGTTCATCCCCCAACCGGCGAGCACCCCGGAGATGGTGGCGAAAAGCGCTGGACGATCGGCGGTCAGCAACGTGAGAGAAAACGAGTGGTGGCGCGGCGTGACTTCGGTTTGGACCGGCTCAACGTCCAATTTCTGATAGAGCTGGAAGTGCGCGGCGATCTCTTCCGCGGAGTGCACGGTGCTGTAACGGCGCGGGAAACCTTCGAGGAACCTTTCCACTTCCGTCTTTTTGGCGCCGCCGGCCTCGCTGCGGACTTGCTCGAGCAGGGGGACTTCGTCGGAAGCACGAAGACGGTCGCGGTCGAGAGTGCGACTGAAGTGATTCGAGGTGGCGACGAAAAGCTGCCACAACATTTCGGCTTTCCACGGAGTTAAGGCTTCGGGATTTACGGCGTGAATGTCGGCGTAGGTCATCAAGCACAAGCGCTGGAGGCGCTCCTGCGTTCCAACGCCTTCGGCGAAAACGGAAACTGTGGCTGGATCGAAAATGTCGCGGCGCTGCACGGTCGCGGACATGTCCAGGTGATGCTCGATGAGGAAATGCACTTCGGCGGTTTCGTATTCGGTCAGACGCAGGCGCTCGGCCGCGCTCGTGAGGGCGAGCAAACTGCCGGTGATGTGATTGTCGGCAGCCAAGCCTTTGCCTATATCGTGAAGAAGAAGGGCGAGAATCAGCAAGTCGCGCCGCTCGACCGTTTTCCAAAGCTGTTGGAAATGGGAGGCGCGTTCATCCGGGGGATCGGCGAGTTCCTGAAGGTGCTCGATGGTGCGCAAGGAGTGTTCGTCAACGGTGTAGCGGTGGTAAAAATCCCGGACGACCAAGGAATCGATGGCCTTGAATTCCGGCAACACTTCGGTCAAGAGGGAAAGCCGCTGCATGGGGCGGAGGGCCATGCTGGGATAATCCGCGGCAAGAATTTCCCGGAGTGCGGGCCAATTCACCTGGGCGTTTTTCTGCGGGAGTTCGGGATGCTTGAGGATGTAATAGATGGCGCGTTCCGCGTCGCGGCTGAGGGGCACGCCGGTCCTCGCGGCTTCCGTGAAGAGAGCAAAAGTGACCTGGCGGTCCGAAAGGGCGGCTTCGTCCACGACCTCGAGCAGACCATCGCGCACGAGGAAGGGCTTCCCCTTGGCGACCTCACCGCGCGAGCCCCACGCGACGTTGAGCAACCGCTCGCGCAAGGAAGGCTGCGCGGCGGGCTTTTGCTCGATGTAGCGCAACAAAAGGCGGTTAAGAATGCGCGCCTGGCGGAAATACAGCCTCATCCACTCTTCCGGGCTGCGTTTGCCACCGGGTGCCGAAGCTTCAGTGACGCCCAGCGAGCGCTCGGCGGCCGCGCTCTGCAACTCGTAGGTCAGCGTATTGTCGTTTCGGCCATTGCTGTAATGCAGAAAGCAGCGAATGGCGCTGAGGAATTCGACGGCGGTGGCCGCCAATTCTTCTTCGCCCGCGGTGTTCTTCAAGCCGTCTTTCGGCGCGCAGGCGATCTGCCGCAGCCAGGTGGCCGCTTGATAATCGCGAAGCCCTCCGGGCGCGTCTTTGACGTTGGGCTCGAGATGATAGATGGTGTTGCCGTAACGCGCGTGGCGTTCTTTGGTCAGCTTGGTCAATTCTGCAAGCAAGAAAGGACGCGCCTGTTTTTCGGGACCGGCAAGAATCTTTTTGGTGAGCCGGTCGAAAAGTTCTTCATCGCCAGCGAGGAATCTGCGGTCGAGAAGCGCGAGATGGAATTCCGCGTTGTCCTCTTCGATGCGCTTGCATTCCTCGAGCGTGCGGCCGGCGGAACTTACGCGGAACCCGAGATCCCACAGGGTTCGGGAGAAGTCCGCGATCAAGGGGCGAAATTCGCCCTCGGCTTTCTCGTTGCCAAAGAGAAAGAGAATGTCGAGATCGGAATAAGGAAAGAGCAGACGCCGGCCGTAGCCGCCGAGCGCCACAAGACTGAGCCCCTGCGGCGCCGTGCTATGCACACGCAGCACCTCGCCAAAGATCTGTTGAGCGATCCGGTCGGCCAAATCGCAAAGGGCGTGCAGCGTTTCTTGCGCACGGCCGCCCGCTTCAAATTGTTGCCGGATGCGTTGTCGTTCGTCCTCGGCTTGTGGTCCGAGTACGGACAAGGGAGTTAAAGAACCTTGCATTGTTTTTTCGGGTCGGTTGGCCGGATCAAGACCTGGACGCGCTGCGCTTGTCACCTGGATTAGAGCGCGTTTTCGCCGCGCTCCTCGTTACGGATCCGGATAGCTTCCTCAACCCGTGATAGGAATATCTTACCGTCGCCAATCTTTCCTGTCTTGGCGGTCTTCAAAATTGTGTCTACGGCGCGCTGAACGAGCGGATCGGGCAGCACCATTTCGAGCTTCAGCTTGGGCAGTAGGTCCACGGTATATTCCCGGCCGCGGTACACCTCGGTATGGCCCTTTTGCCGGCCATGCCCGCGCACTTCCGTCACGGTCATGCCCTCGATGCCAATCTCGCGCAACGCATCTTTCACGGAATCAAACCGCGAGGGCTGAATGATTGCCTCAATTTTCATCATGAAGGTTTCTGCTCCGCACTTGCCAGACGCTGCCGTGCTTTGGAATCTCAGGACTCGAGGTTATACGCCTCTTCGCCGTGTTGCGTGATATCCAGCCCTTCGATTTCGTCGGCTTCGCTGACGCGCACGCCCGTAATCATATCCGTAATTTTCAGCAGAATGACAGTCCCAACCAAAGCAAATCCCCAGGCAATCAATATGCCGACCACCTGGTTGCCAAGCTGGCCCCAATGTCCGTCCAGGCCGCCGACCGGGTTTCCCGCGCCAAAAATCGGATTGATGACGGCTTGGGCAAACACACCGGTCAAAAACGCTCCGACTGTCCCGCCTATGCCGTGCACACCGAATGCGTCCAGAGCATCATCATAGCCGAAGATCGACTTTACTTTCGTCACCATCCAGTAGCACACCAAGCCGGCGATGAAACCGATGGCCAGTGCGGGCATCGGTCCGACGAATCCGGCGGCAGGCGTAATCGCAACCAGGCCGGCCACGGCGCCGGAAATTGCGCCGAGAGCGCTTGGGCGGCCGTTCTTGATCCATTCCGCCACGCTCCAACTGATTGCCGCCGCTGCGGTGGCAAAGTGCGTGGCCACGAACGCGCTGGTCGCAAGCGAGCCAGCCGAGAGTGCGCTGCCTGCATTAAACCCAAACCATCCAACCCACAAGAGGCAGGCGCCGATGAAGCTCAGCACCATGGAATGCGGAGGCATTGGCTGTTTGGGATAGCCAGTGCGTTTTCCAAGGTAAAGTGCGCACACCAATGCTGAGACTCCCGAGCTGATGTGCACAACCGTCCCGCCGGCAAAATCGAGAGTCGGAAATTTTCCGCCGAGGGATGCGTTCAAGAGGCCGCCCTTGCCCCAGACCATGTGGGCGAGCGGCGCGTACACCACCAGGAACCAGAGGGCCAGGAAAAGCACGGTGCCGCTGAACTTCATGCGCTCGGCGGTGGCGCCTGTGATTAGCGCCGGCGTGATGATGGCAAACATCAACTGATAAATCATGAACGTCGATTGTGGAATGGTACCTGCGTAGTCCGGATTGGGGTCGGCTCCCACGCCACGCAAGAAGGCGTGCTCGAAACCGCCGATAACGGGGCCATGACCGCCAAAGCACAAGCTGTATCCCACCAGCGCCCACATCACGCTAATCATGGCCATCAGCAGAAAGCTTTGCATCATGATCGCGAGGGTGTTCTTTCGGCGAACCAGTCCGCCGTAAAAGAGCGCCAGACCGGGGCCCGTCATCAACAAGACCAGAGCCGCGCTGACGAGCATCCACGCGTTGTCCGCATGCGATTCCGCTTCCGCCGCGTGCTGCTCAAGCTGGGCCAGTTGCACGCTTATGGCTTTCGGAATTTCGGATGTGGCGGCGGGCGTTGTGCTAGATGTGGCTGAGGGAGAACTGCTTGCAGGGGAGGCGGGCGTTTGGCGGGCGAGGAGGGGAACAGCGGCGAGCACGATGGACAAGAGGAAACAACACTTCCATCCCAGGTGCTTCATAGAGTATGTCCGCTCCGTTGCGATTGGATTGATCCCGGTCTAGCCGGATGACGCCAGCAAAGACACTGGCGCTGCCCCACCACTTTTTCGGAGTGGATTATACGCGCGAGGGCCTTGCTGTAACTTTAGAAATTTGCATTGGCTGAATTCGTTTTTCAAATTCACTGCATGGGGCATTTACGCGATTTGGCCCAGGTTTGCCTCCGCCTTGCCTTTCGCATTTCTTTCAGGGGCTCATCTTGCTTGGCGGCGCGGCCATCGTATAATGCATTCTGGCCGCGAAGCCGCCGTTCCTTCAGCTCTGGCCAGGCGGGCGATGCTTTCACGCGGGCATGAGGCTTTCGAGCGAAGTACTTTATGACCGAGCATCTCCCCATGGAAATTACTGTACGGGAATCGGGGAGCATCCCCATTCTCGAAGTGCGGGGCCGCCTGACCATCGGGGGGCCAAGCGAGCAGCTACACCAGGCTCTCGAAGAGGTAATCAAAGGCGGCACTCGCAAAGTGGTTGTCGATCTCGATGGCGTGCCGCAGATTGACAGCTCGGGCATTTCCGCGCTGGTGCGCATTTCGCTCAAGTTGACGCACGAGGGCGGGGCGCTGCATCTGGTCTGCGGGCCTGGCCGCGTGCGCGATGCCCTGGCCGTGACGCGCCTCACCGAATTCATCCCTACGTTTGACACCGAAGTTGCGGCGCTGGCCAAATTCTCCTAAGCCAAGCAACGTTTGCGCCGCGTGACGCGTCTCTTAGCATGGGTGGGGGTGTACTTCAATCCATTGAAGAGACGCCGATTTTGAGCAGGAACATGTGTGCCCCTTCACCCATTGGGAAATTTTGTTTCGCGCATTCTCTTGATTTCACTCGCTTATTGAAACTGCTTGGCCTGCTCGTGATCGCGGTGGTGGCATGCTCATTGTTGGGCACGCCGGCTGCTGCCCAGGACCCACCGCCCGCGCTGCCGCCCGCCGCACAAGCTCAGCTGGATTCGCTGGCTTCGCGCGTGGCGGCGCAAGTCCGCGCTTCGAAGATCGATCCCGCTCTTCCTAAAGTTTTCGTGATGGACTTCTCGGATGCCAGCGGAGCGCGCTTTTCGAAACTCGGCAGCCTCCTCGCGGACAATTTCGCGGACTCTCTCACGGCCTTTGCTTCGGGATTTCAGGTGGAGAATCGCCGGTCCTTCAGCGCCTATTTGAAAGAGAACTGGATGGGGCCGGATGACCTGAGGGACGAGGCTGTCTGCCTGACGCTGGCGCGATCGATGGGAGGAGCGGGAATCGTGCGCGGAACGATTGAGACGGATGCGAATCAGAAGCTGCGCGTCAGCGTGAACATCGATGGAATCGGGCCCGCGTGGACGGCGGACGCGCAGTTTCCATTGACGAGTGAACTGCAGAATCTGTTGAAGCAGCCAGCGACATCGTTTGCGCGCTCTCCCGAGAGCGTACCCAGCGAGCCCGGCCTCCTTCAACCGGGTGTGGACGGGGCATCGCTGCCTATCTGCGAGTTTTGTCCGAGTCCGGATTACACGGACCTGGCTCGCGATGCGAAGTATCGCGGGACAGTGGAGCTTTCCGTGATTGTCACAAAGAATGGCGCGGTCGAGTCCGTGGTGGTTTTGCGAGGTGCACCATTTGCGCTGACGCAGCAAGCCGTGGAGACTGTTCAAAAGTGGAAATTCAAGCCGGCGAAATTCCTGGGGAAAGCCGTCCCAGTGCGCGTGCCGGTTGATATCGATTTTCAACTCTATTGAAGGGGGCTTTCAGCCGCCTTTTTTCAGCTCGGCGAGTACTAGCTTGGCGACTTCTTTCAGCGTTTCGAAAACGCCGATGCCTTGAATGGCGACTCCCTCGAGTACGGGCTCGCCCTTTTTCTGCAGTTGCTTCGTGAGCGCGGCCACCGGCATGGCGTTGGGCAAATCGCGCTTGTTCAGTTGCAGGACGTAGGGAATCGTGTCGAAATTCAGGTTGTGTTCCTTCAAATGCTCCTGCAGGTTTTCCATGGTCTCGAAATTGGCGTCGAGACGTTCTTCCTGAGAATCGGCGACGAAGACAACGCCGTCCGCGCCTTTGAGGATCAGCTTGCGGCTGGCTTCGTAGAAAACCTGGCCGGGGACTGTATAGAGATGGAAGCGCGTTTTGAAGCCGCGGACGGTGCCGAGGTCCAAGGGAAGGAAATCGAAGAAAAGAGTGCGGTCCGTCTCGGTGGCCAGAGACACCATTTTGCCCTTTTGGTTTTGCCCGGTGTGGTCGTAGACCCACTGGAGGTTGGCGGTCTTTCCGCCCAAACCTGGACCGTAGTACACCAGCTTGCAATTAATTTCGCGCGCAGGAAAATTGATGAAAGGCACTTGTCCCTAACCAGAATTCGGCCACAAACTTATAGCATAGGCAGTGCTGGCAGGCCAGCGTTCCGGCTGCGCCTGTCGCCTGTCGGGCATCTTCACTTCTTACAGTTTCCGCGAGAAGGTCCCCATTTCGATGCGCTATTTTTGGTCCATGCTGCCGGGAGGTAACTCATTCGGTTTGATGCCATTTTGCGGCCACTCGTTGACGCCGCCACTCTGCTCTGCTACGATTCGCCTCATGGCAAAAGCGCGCAAAGCCGCTTCGGGCTCCTCGGGGCATGGCAAAGACGGGGCGCGAAGCCAATCCAACCCACAGAAAAAGAAGAACTTACCTCCTCCTCCACCCCCTCAGCGCGGTGGCGTCGAGCTGGTCGATCCGCGCGTTCAGGCGCAGCTGAAAATTTACGATGAAGCGCTGTCCCTCTTTCATCAGCAGAAATTTGCCCGAGCCAAGCAAGAATTGGAAAAAGTTCTCGAAGGCCCCAGCCAGGGCCTCGCCGACCGCGCCCGCATGCACTTGCGAATCGCCGAGCAGCGCATGAAGCCGAGCGCAGAGCAGAATCCGCGCACCGCCGACGAGCATTATCAGCGCGGCGTGGCCATGATGAATATCGGCCGGTGGGATGACGCCCGCGAAAGTCTTCTGAAAGCGCGCAAAGCCTCGCCGAAATCCGATTATATTCACTACGCGCTTGCCGCTCTCGATTGCCTGACGGGCGAAGCGGATTCCGCTTTGGCAAATCTCAAAGTGGCCATCGAGCTGCGCGCCGAAAACCGCTACCATGCGCGCAACGATGAAGATTTCGCCTTCCTCCAGGAAGATCCCCGCTTTACGGAACTTCTATATCCGGAGAAAGACGGCACCGCCGGTTGAGCCTTCGCGATTTAGCTTTCTGATTCGCGCACCCAAAGCTCCAGGCAAACGTATGCGGCTCCGGATTCCTGCTCGATGGGACGGATTCCTAACGCGGGCTTTGGGCCGGCGGCGAAAATGTCATTCGGAGACGCACGCTTCGAGTGAAGCGAGCTTCGAATGAAACGTGGCGTGATTCGCTCTCAGTACCTTATCCGGTGAAGAAAAAATCGACCAAACCGAAAGCACTTTCCCGCGGGTTCCGCGTCGTGGCTCTGGGCGGAGGCACCGGCCTTTCCACGCTTCTCCGCGGCCTCAAGGAGTACGTCGTGCGCCGCAGCGACGAACATCCCAATTCGGCGCGGCCGATTTCCGATCTCACCGCTATCGTCACCGTCACCGATGACGGCGGAAGCTCCGGACGTCTTCGGCGCGAAAATCGCGTTCTTCCCCCAGGCGACATTCGCAACTGCATGGTGGCTCTTTCGAAGGACGAAGCTCTTCTCGGGCGCCTCTTTCAATACCGTTTTCATGCCGGCCGCGGCCTCGTCGGCCACAATTTCGGGAACCTCTTTCTCGCCGCGCTGACGCACGTCACGGGAGATTTTGCCGAAGCCGTCCGCGTCAGCAGTAAAGTGCTGGCCATTCGCGGGCGCATCTTTCCTTCGACGCTTTCCAATGTGCATCTCGTCGCCAAGCTGGCAAACGGCCGCATCGTTCGCGGCGAAACCCGAATCACGGCGAGCCGCACACGCATTGAGAAGCTTTTTCTTTCTCCGCGCCGCGTTCCGCCTTTCCCCGCGGTGATCGACGCGATTCGCGAGGCGGACCTGATTCTTCTCGGTCCCGGTTCGCTTTACACCAGCATTCTGCCGAATCTTTTGATCCCGGAAATCGCCGCCGCGATCGCAAAGTCCACGGCTCCCCGCGTTTACATCGCCAATCTCATGACCCAGCCGGGCGAGACCACCGCGTATTCTCTCGCCGATCATCTGCGAGCGATTCGCCGCCACACGCCTCACAATGTTGTGGATTGGGTGGTGGCCAACCGCCATCGCATCTCCCCGGAGGTCGCCAAACGCTACCGCCGGGAAGGCGCCGGGCAGGTAGCCATCGATCTGCCCAAGATTCAGGAACTCGGCTACCGCCTCGTCCTCGACAATCTCATTGAAGAACACGCCGTCATTCGCCACAATCCACGCCGCCTCGCGCGGCTTCTACTCGAAGAGTTCCTTTCCTCGCCGGCTCGATCGTCACATTGAGGTTGTTTCAATTGCAAGGCGGGTTGCGGAAAAATGCGGACGCTGCGCAACGGTTGGATCCGTGACTGCGGCACGCAGAAGTAATGGAAAACCTCTCACTCGATCTTGCCGCGCAGCACGGTCACGGATGCGCGCGGTAACGTGAATTCTTCACCCAGCGTGGCATTCACCGTGGACGTCCTCGCCGGGCCGTCCGGCTCCGCATGGCTTTTTGCTCCGTCGGGATGCCAGACATATTGCTCCGCTCCAAAGGTCACCATCGTCACCGGGCCAGCGAAATGCCTGGCCGTGTTTGTGCCGTCGTCGTCAAACTCAATTTTCACTTTATGGTCATTCGAAGCATCTTTGTTCACGAACATCAACGACCACACGCCATCCGGCCGCTTCACCGCATAAACGCTCACTAGCGTGTGCCCGGCGTCGTCCTTCACGTTTGTTTCCGCGGGGAACAACTCGTGCACGCCCGCGCCGTGTTTCACCCACTCCAGGTTGATCATCTGGCTGGCGAAATACTGCGAAGCGTGTTGTGAAACCTGCAAGTCTTTATCCGCCACAAAATTCCCGAAGGTGCTGAATCCGCGGCAGCCCGGGCGCAGCGGCTCCGGCTGAATCGGCGAGTGATAGAAAGCCGCGCCGCCGTTTGCGAGAAACGCGCCCGCATTGTCGGCCAGCCACAACGCGCCGAACAAATCCGCCATCGGCTCCGTCAGCGCCCAGGAAAGATTGCTCTCCGTGATCATCAGCGGCACATGCGCCGGCACGCCATCGTCCCGCCACACCTGCAAAATGTGCCGCACCAGCTCCGGCTCGCGATACAAATCCGACCAACTGATGGTGCACGGCGGAAAAGGATAATGCTCGAACGATACGAAAGCGAGATCGCTTAATCGTCCGTGCGCTTTGAGGTAATCGATAAAGCGGCCGAGCCACGAGGTTTTTCCTTCCGCGTCCGGCCAGACGCGGATGTCTTCATTCACGCCCTCAAACACGGGTCCGCCAAGCTTCAATTTGGGATCCACGCGATGGAGCGCGCTGGCCCATTGCAAATACAAAGCGGCGTCATCTTCCGGACTCGTATATTTCCCGTCCGGCTCTTCGCCCATCTCTACGTACGAAATCGGATAGCCGCGCTTCTCGATGTAGGCGATCTCCGCAGCCGCATCCTCGGGAGTCGCGTAAATCATGGCCACAGGAATCATCGCCGGCAGATGGTTGGTAATCCCGCTGGTGAAGAAGAGGTCGAATCCCGTTTGAGAGCGGTTCGGTACGATGTCCGCCGCTGTGTGCCACGGATCGGTCGAAGAAACCGTTGTATCCGTTTGATTTTGTCCTGGAGCATGGGTCACCAAATCGATGAAGCTGCCGTCCGCCCCATAATCTCCTGCGTAAATCTCATTCACCGCATATCCAACGCAGTTTCGCGGGTCGTCGCTTCCGTGCGTATCGCACGTGTTTGAGGATTCCGTCATCCAGATCCGCAGAAAACGCGTTTTGACAGGCATCTCGGCCAGCCTCAGCGTGACCGTGCCGCCTTTTCCCTCCAGCACTTCTCCCGCTGGAAACTGCGTCCAGACTCCCGCCATGGGCTTCTCGAATGCATCTTCTCCGAGCCAATACTGCACGGCGTATTTCCGCGCGTAAGGGTTCGCCCAAGCAATGCGGATGGCGTCAATTTCCTGTGGCGTGCCAAAATCGACGATGATCCATTGAGGATGCAAGGCGTCGTCTTCCCCGGTGAATTTCTGGGTCAGGTAAGGATTGCTCTTCCAGTAGGTCGCGGGATCTCCATCCGTCAGGCGCGAAAACTTGCCTTGCGCTGCGTCGCTTTGCGTCGAGCCGCGGTGCGGAAGAGCGTATCCGTAGGAATTCCTCAAAAACTCTGTAGGCTCCGCGCTTCCCGTGAAGTAGCCGCTCTGATGCGCCGCATCACTCCAGGTTCCAGTGGGATTCCAATGCCACGCCTCGATCGTCAGCTCGGTGTTCTGGCGATAGGTGATGGGCCCCCATCCCGCGGAGAGAGATTGTTTCAGAATGGGGGCGCTGTAAACAGTGTCGATCGCTCGGGACGGCAAAATGTCCACGGAAGTCCCCAGCGCTTTGTCTGGATCAAAAGGAATCGCGCGCGCCGGAGCCACATCCACGCGCACCGTCTGGGCCGCTGCGTTTCGCGCTCCGGCGGTGGCGAACAGCAGCACCAGAATTGCCGAGGCCTTCCATGTAACTGCGGAAATAAAAAGAATCGCTTTGCGTCGCATGTCGATGACCCACGCCAGGGAGAAACTAAAAACGCTCAA
The DNA here is from genome assembly GCA_963715795.1 of uncultured Acidobacteriota bacterium. Classification (GTDB taxonomy): domain Bacteria; phylum Acidobacteriota; class Terriglobia; order Acidiferrales; family UBA7541; genus Acidiferrum. The sequence goes on from OY970275.1 coordinate 2,655,999, forward strand.
ACAGAGCCGCTAGGCGGCCAGAAAATACCTTATTGTATCGATTTAATAAAGACAAAATGCGGGTCGCTCCGCTCGGAGTTTCTTTTTTTCGCTGTTTCTATAAAGCATGGCTGCCGACTCATCCTTTTTCTGGCGAAGCGGGCTTCTTCTTGCTAACGTTTTCCTGGAACAATTTTTCTTTGAAAATGAATTCTGGAGAGATCATGTCGACCTTTGGACTCATCGAGTACGCAGACGCAAGCCCGGAAGTCCGCGCCATTTATGACGACATCATGGCCACGCGCAAAACCGATTGGATCAACAACTTCTGGAAGGCCATCGCGCACGACCCGGCCACGTTGAAACGCACCTGGGAAAACATCAAACAAATCATGGCGCCCGGCGCGCTCGATCCGCTGACCAAAGAGCTCATTTACGTCGCCGTCAGTGTCACCAACAACTGCCACTATTGCATCGCTTCGCACACCGCCTCCGCTTTCAAAAAGGGCATGACCGACGCCATGTTCAAGGAGTTGCAATCGATCATCGGCATGGCCAACGAAACCAACAAGCTCGTCACCGGCTATCAAGTCGAAATTGACCGGCAATTCCATCCGCCCCTGAATCGTTAGGGCTGTTTCCACCCTCAACACGACTGTCCTTCGGGACAGGTGTTTCTCGTTCGGTACGCACGTACTATGGCTGCAAAGCATGCCTGAAGCCGAGCATGTAGAAACTCAGGGACAACCCTGTTCATCCGCGGACTGAAGCAGAATTCCGTGGAGCAAGCGAGCGCCCGATGGCCCCAATCAGCAAAGAAAATGAAGTCATGACCGCCGCGCCCGGAGGCCCGCGCCTGGAAGATACCGCCGCCCGTACCCAACCGGTCGCTTTGGAAGTTCCCGTCACGGTAAACGGTGCGCGCACGGTCGAGGGCAGCGACAAGCGCGAACCTTTCTCTGAAACAACGAAGACCGTCCTCGTTTTCGGTAGCGGCGCGGTTATCCGCCTGGGATCGCCCGTAGCCGCAGGCCAGTTGCTTTTCCTCACCAACGAGAAGACAAAAAAGGAAGTGGTTTGCCAGGTCGTCAAATCGAAAAATTATCGGAACGTCAGCGGCTACGTCGAACTGGAATTTACGGAGTCGGTGGTCGGTTTTTGGGGGATGCGTTTTCCCGCAGATCGCATTGGCACGCATACTCCTGCCGCGACTGTTCCACCGCCCGTGAAAAGCGCTCCGATCGCCGCGATTCCGACGCCGCCAAAACCAGCGAGCCCGGTTCTCAGTTCCGTTCCAAAGCCAGAAGAGCTCAAGCCGGCACAATTCCCTGCCGAATTGAAAACAGTCGTCCCAGCGTCTGTAAAGCCCGAAGCGCCCTCGATGCAAAATGCCCCAGCGCAGCCGCTAGCGTCCGCGCCACCGGTCGTGAAAGTACCCGAAGTTGCGGCGATTCCAACTCCTGTGCCCGCCAATACTTTGGCCTCGTCTCTTGCGAGTCTTCTCGGCGCGTCCGAGATGCAGTCGAGTGCTCCACCGTCTAAACCGGCCGCACCCGCAATTCCCGCCGAAACGAAACCGGCGCCCGTGAGCACGGCAGCCGATAACTCCACCGAAGAGCTGAAACTCCAAGCCAGCCGTCTGCAGGAACAACTTTCCTCCATGCTTTTCAGCGCTGCGCCCACTGCGAAGTCCGCGCCGCCAGCGCCCTCTTCGGAGGCAAAATCGATTTCGGGACTTCCCGCCAAAGTCATCGAAATCGCGAAATCGGAGCCCTCACCAGTTAAGTCCGCGTCCACCGCAAAGACTCTCTCGCCTCCCATCAAGTCTTCTTTGGATACCGAGGAAGTAAAAATTCCGTCGTGGCTCGAACCACTGGCGCGCAATGCCGCCGCGTCTTCTTCGTCGCAAGAGCCCCAAGAGCGGGAAAAGGCCAAGCACCCCGCCGCGGTTTCCTCGCGAGAAGAGGAGCACGTGGAAGCCTCGGACGCTGCTGAATCGGGAGGAAGTTCGGAAGCCGGGTTGCCTGCTTTTGGCAGCTTGCTGCAACTAACCGAGACAACGTCCACGCACGAGCAGCCCGCGCGCAGTTCGCGTAAGGGCGTTTGGATCGGAGCAATCGCCGCCGCCTTTCTCCTTGCCGCCGGCGGTGTTTGGTATCAGTTTTATTTTTCGAACGGGCCGCACGCCACGCCGTCGCCCGCTTCGCCCGTATCCGCCGCTTCCACCCCGGCGCGCAGTGCGCCCCCGGAAAATTCAGAAGCGCGGCCTGTGGAGCATCCCGAGTCGGGAAATGGCGGCGACGAATCTGACTCCCGCCGCAAAGCTCCTGAGAAAAAGACCACCGAGGCTACCGAATCCGTCCCGGTGACTCGAGACAACACGCGCGACGCTGCCACCACAATTCCGGCCGCAGTCACAGAACGCATCCCACCCTCCGCCGCGGCTCCGGAACCCAAGAAACCATCCCTCGGTCAGGTTTATCTGGCTAGCCCCACGATAAACCATCCGGAAACGCCGCAGAACAATCCAGTCGACGCTCCCGCGATTACGTCTGGCAATTCGAGCGCACCCGCCGCCGGGCTCGATTCCCCGCTCGCCACGGGAAGCGAAAAACAGCCAGCAGCTCCCGAAGTGCCCTTGCCGATTGGTGGAGATGTCAAGCCGGCAAAGCTTCTTCGCCAGGTGGCTCCGATTTATCCGGCTTTGGCAAGCAATCAACACGTGACCGGCAATGTGGTCATCGACGCCTTGATCGACGCCAATGGGCGCGTTACCTCCATGAAGGTCCTCTCTGGCCCGATCCTCCTGCAGCAAGCCGCGAAAGACGCGCTTCGTCAATGGAAATATCAGCCGGCAACGCTCGATGGCAAACCCGTCGCGATGCACGTCACCGTAACTCTGCAGTTCGGCATGCAATAACGGCGCGAAGTAATCTCGTTCTCATCCTCGGCCGCCGCTTCTTGTAACCATGGCGTTCCGCGGACAACGCCGGTTCCTCCGCTTATTGATGGCTCGAGGTCGGAAACACGCGTGGCATGCGCATCTCGACGCCTGGCAGAGCGGGAAAAGCTTCGTGCGGCTCCGCCTGATACCAATACGCCACCGAATAATAATTGTCGCCGCGATCGTTCGCGTGGCCATGTTCGATCGTCGCGCGGAGCGACTTTGTAAACGGGATAGGCGAATCCAGGTGAAACCGGTACACGGACCATCGCGCCCCCTGCAGCTCCGCGCCCACCACAGGCGCCCCGAATAGCCCATACGCGAAAGCTTTTCCGCCAAAATCCCACGCGCCGAGAAAATAATCTTCCGAACCCGTCCCGTTGATTGAGGGCAGCTTCTCGCCATCCACAAAAAACATGTCGTCGCCTTCGCCCCACCAGCCATCCTGATTTTCGATCACCGACATCGTGACTCCCACGAAATGGCCGCGCCCGACCGCTTCCATCCAAACGTAATTGTCTTTTCCATCCAAATTAAACTTGTTCTGAGGAAATGCCTGGTTCGGCGGCGCTTGCCGGTATTGTGCATGAAAATAAAGCGTATCCGCCGGAAGCGCCGCTTTGTACGCACGCAGATCGATATTCCAATAAATCGCATCCGCGCGCTGCTTGCCCTCATTCGTCAACGTGATGCGTGCGTGTTTTTGAAACGGCATCGGGAAAAAGCAGTTCAGCGCTTTATCTCCTCCCACCGAAAGCGGCACGGACTGATACAAAAAATATTCGCCCAGTCCCAATCCAAAAAAATCCCCCACCGGAGCCTCCACGCTGGGCGTGCTCTCTCCATCCCAGTACATCCGCAGCACCATTTTTTTCAGGTGGAATCTCTCGTCGCTCGCGATCGTGATCCAGATGTGCGAAATTTCGCCTGGCCCCGCTTCATCCAGCAGCGTGAGCGTCTCTCGCGCAGATAGTGGCCGGTAGTCGTCGTTCCCTCCCGTCCGGTCGTAACTCGAAACACGTTTCAATCTGTAATCCTGCGGCTGAGTCAGCCCCGAAAGCAGATCCGTCGGAGTTTGGCCGTAAGTCATCCCAGCCAAAAAGAGCAGAACAAATCCAAACTGAAATCGGCGCATTTTGTCCTCGGAAAGTTGCTCCCGTTCAGGAATGGCGCGGATTATAGCAGAGCGGCTAGCCCCCGCTTCACCGCTGAAACGTCCTTCTCGCCGCCTCTCCCCGTTTCCACGCAACTTGCAGTCCCCCTCTCTTGCAGCCATCGAAGCAGGTTCGTATACTGGCGGCCCGGCCAAAAGACGCGTCTGGCGGGTCGGTCGATTAGAGTTTTTTGCTTGGGGTAGCCCGCCGCACATCTCTCTTGGCCCTGCATCTGCCTGTCGGCCCTGAGTTCCCTTCACAGGCCGAAGTGCGTATTTTTGATTGATTTCACTGCCGTGGCCGCTTCAAAGGAGAGTTCTGCATGCCGCAAGCCCCCGTACCGGAAGAGATGAACGTTTATCAGAACGCGGAAGCGCGTTTCGAGGTCGCTGCGCAGAAGCTCGGACTCGAGCAAGGCCTCTACCGTTATTTGAAATATCCCAAAAAAGAAATCACTCTCTACATCCCGGTCGGCATGGACAATGGCCAGCTCGACGTTTTCAAAGGCTACCGCGTTCTTCATTCCACCGTTCGTGGCCCCGGTAAGGGCGGCATTCGTTTTGCTCCCGATGTTTCTCTCGACGAGGTCCGCGCCCTGGCCACCTGGATGACCTGGAAATGCGGCGTCGTGAATATCCCCTTCGGCGGCGCCAAAGGCGGAATCATTTGCGATCCACGCAAACTCTCGCGCGGAGAGTTGGAACGGCTCACACGGCGTTACACCGCCGAGCTTGCCGATTGGCTTGGCCCCGAGCGCGACGTTCCCGCTCCGGATATCGGCACCAACGCGCAGACCATGGCTTGGGTGATGGATACCTATGCCATGCACGTTGGAGAGGCCACGACTGCGGTCGTTACCGGCAAGCCGATCGAGCTCGGCGGCTCGGCCGGAAGGCGCGAGGCCACCGGCCGCGGCGTCATGATTTGCTGTGACAAAGCCTTGGCCAAAGTCGGCCTCAAAAAAGAAGGTTGCCGCGTCGTGGTGCAAGGCTTCGGGAATGTCGGCTCGCTCGCCGCGCAGCTCATGCAAGAGGCCGGCTATAAAATTGTTGGTCTCGCGGACATCGGCGGAGGTCTCTACAACGAAAAGGGTTTCGACGTTCCCAAAGTCATCGACTGGGTTTACACCCAAAAAAACCACTTGCCGGATTTTCCCGGCGGCGGTACGAAAATGTCCGCGCGCGACGTTCTCTTCCAACCGTGCGAAATCGCCATCCCCGCCGCCATCGAGAACCAGATTACCGAGGAAAACGCCCATCAAGTTCAGGCGCGCATTCTCTGTGAAGGCGCAAACGGCCCGACCACCTGGCAAGCCGACGCCATCGTCGACGCAAAAGGCATCTTCACCGTCCCCGACATTCTCGGCAATGCCGGCGGCGTCACCGTCAGCTATTTCGAATGGGTCCAGGACCGCCAGGGGTTCTTCTGGCGCGAAAGCGAAGTCAATGAGCGGCTCCTCGATGTCATGGAAAACGCCTTCGACAACGTGGTGCGCTACGCGGAAGCCCACAAAGTGAATAATCGTGTCGCCGCTTATATGCTCGCGATTGACCGCGTGGCCAGCGCGCTAAAGTTGCGCGGAATCTACGCCTGATGTGATAAAGTGCGCCCCGGGTTTCATTTTGCTTGGAGACCGACGTCTATTTTGGTGGGGGGCAGCAAAATGGCCCGGATGACGCTCCGGACCAGAAAGGAGTGCGCGCCTTGAACACGAATTCGCTCTGGCCAACCCACGAGAAAAGCGAAGAGCAACACCGCCGGGAAATTTGTACCGCCGGCAAGTGGCTATACGAGCGCCGCTTTATCGTCGCCTGCGAAGGCAACATCTCCGTCCGTCTCGACGATAACCGCATTCTCACCACCCCTACCTGCATGAACAAGGGCATGCTCGAGCCCCAGGATTTAGTCGTCACCAATCTTGAGGGACGCCAGCTCGCCGGCGATCGCAAGTTCTCGTCGGAAATCGCCATGCATTTGTTGTTTTACCGCATGCGCGCGGATGTCAACGCCATCTGTCACGCTCATCCGCCGACCGCCACCGGCTTTGCCGCTGCCGGACGCCCCTTGAATCAAGCTCTCTTGCCCGAAGTCATCATCGGCCTCGGACAAATTCCTCTCGTTCGCTACGCCACTCCCGGTACCCCGGAACTCAGCGACGCCATGGAACCCTTCGTGCCCCACTACGACGCTCTGCTCCTCGCCAATCATGGCGCTGTCACCTGCGGCCCCGATCTGCAGACTGCTTTCTTCCGCATGGAAACGATTGAGCATTTTGCCAGGATTTTGCAAGCCGCGGAACTCGCCGGCGATCCAGTCCTGCTTTCCAGCCGCGAAGTCGCCAAATTGATGGCGGCCCGCGCGCGCTATTTCGTCGTACCTCCGCCCGGAGGTGGCGCCGAACTTCCGGAGACCAGCGACGGCGGCGAGTCTTCCGGCGCGCAGGTTTCCCTCACGCGCAGCGAACTCGATGCTCTGATCGACGAAGCCGTGCGCAAAGATCGCGCCCGCCGTTGAGCTCCGATGACCGCTCCCAATTTGGCTGCTATCCCTGATTTTTACCTTTTTTCCGCATACCCGCGCGCCATTTTCCATCATCCATTTACAGGGAATGGCGTGGAGTCGGCTGGCGCAAAACCGGTAGCCCGCCGCGCCCATCCTTAAAAAACGAATTCGCTCTCGGCCCTCAAAAACCCGAGAAAGGATAGGTTCCATGGAGCCCAGAATTGATGCTCGAAAATTTGCCACCGAAGCGCAAAACGCGATGTTTGCCCTTGAAAAATATCTTGCTGAATGCGGCCTCGATCACGGCCTCATTCATCTTCTAAAAATGCGCGCTTCTCAAATCAATGGCTGTGCCTATTGCATCGACATGCACTCCAAAGATGCCCGCGCACTCGGCGAAACCGAGCAGCGCCTCTACGCACTCGATGCCTGGCGCGAAACCCCTTTCTATACCGATCGTGAGCGTGCCGCCCTCGCCTGGATCGAAGCGGTCACTCTGGTTTCCCAAACCCATGTCCCCGACTCCGTCTACGAAGATGTCCGAAAATATTTCAGCGAAAAAGAGATCGTCGATCTGACCTTCGTGGCCGCCACCATCAACGCCTGGAACCGCCTGGCTATTTCGCTTCGCGCCGTTCCCGGCCACTATCGTCCGGCAAACTCCACCGCAGCCGCATCCTAAACGCACACCTCGAATGACAGCACCGAGCGAAGCCACCCCGACGATTCAAGCTCTGTTCTTCGTTTCGCCGCGCAGCTAGCCTCCATCACGTTGCTTCTAAAGCATCCATCTCCGTTTTTTCGGCGGAGTCTCCCGCGGAATCGCATACAATCTTTCCACTCGGTCCTTTTGCAACTTCTCAAGAATCACATTTCAAAACCGCATCGCATGGAGGAAATAATCGCTATGAAAAGCAAGAATCTCGTACTGGGCTGCATGCTGGCCGGCGCCTTGGTTTGCGGCGGGTTCGCCCTCGCGCAAGGCCCCGTCGTCAGCGTGGATCCTCATCGCCATCCGAATCTCGCGGAGGCCCAGCATCACCTTCAGCAAGCCTACGCAAAACTAGACGAGGCTCAGCGCGAAAATAAAGACCGCCTCGGAGGCCACGCCGAAAAAGCCAAAGATCTCTTGGATGCCGCCGACCGCGAAATAAAGGAAGCCGCGGAATTCTCCGATCACCATCGCTAATTCTCGTTGGTCTTTCGGCGCTTTGCGCTCGGGCCGCTCGGTGTTTCCCCTTCTAAGGACATGCCGAGCGGTTTTTTTCGCTCCCAATCGCGTTGACAGGCGAAGAAAAAGCGGCAATACTGGCTCTCCATGATTGGCCAGCTTCGCGGACGCCTCGCCGAAAAACGCCCGAATCAAATTCTCGTCGATGTCGGCGGCGTCGGCTACCTCGTCCAGATCCCGCTTTCCTCTTACGCCGCCCTAGGCGAGCTCCACACCGAAGTCACTCTGCTGATCCACACTCACGTCCGCGAGGACGCCCTATCTCTTTACGGCTTCGTTTCCTCCCGCGAAAAGCATCTCTTTGAAATGCTTCTCTCCGCTTCCGGCGTCGGTCCTTCTCTCGCTCTCAAAATTCTCTCCGGCATGCGCGTCGAGGAACTGGTCCCCGCCATCCGCGCGGCCGACTTGGCTCGCCTGACGAAAATTCCCGGCGTCGGCCGCAAGACCGCTGAGCGCATGGTCGTCGAATTGAAGGACAAGCTCGAAGTGGTGGCGCTCGAAGCCGAGAAACCCGCGGCAGCCTCGCCGGCAGGCGCCGAAGCCGATGTGTTTTCCGCGCTCGTCAATCTCGGTTACGACTCGCGGGCCGCGGAATCGGCCGTCGGCGAGGCCAAACGCGAAGCCGGCTCCGCAAATTTCGAAAAGTTGCTGCGCGCAGCCCTGCAATCGTTGGCCGCGCTCAAAGGCCGCACGTCTCATACCGGCGCGTAGCCACGGTTGTAGTGGCCGGCCTTTAGGCCGGTCGGTGGTCTCAGTTTCCATCGAGTTCTGAACGATGCCGGACACCAGCGCAAAACGAATGCCCGACCGAAGCCCACAACACCGAATCGTCTCCGGTGCTCCCTACGACGAGGACGCTCGCATCGAAGCCAGCGTCCGCCCAAAACATCTCGACGAGTACATCGGCCAAAAGCGCGTCAAGGAAAACATTTCCATCGCCATCGAAGCTGCGCGCTCCCGCGGCGAAGCTCTCGATCACGTCCTGCTCTACGGCCCGCCCGGCCTCGGTAAAACCACTCTCGCTCAAATCATCGCCAACGAACTGAACGTCCCCATCAAGACCAGCGCCGGTCCTCTCCTTGAGCGCAAAGGCGACCTTACCGCCATTCTCACCTCGCTCGAAGGCAAGGAAGTTTTCTTCCTGGACGAAATTCACCGCCTCCAGCCCGCCGTCGAAGAAGTCCTCTATCCCGCCATGGAAGATTTTCGCGTCGATCTCATCATCGGCCAGGGTCCGGGCGCTCGCATCCACCCGTTTCCTCTGGGGCATTTCACGCTCATCGGCGCCACCACACGCGCCGGTCTCATCACCGCTCCCTTGCGCTCCCGTTTCGGCATCGTTCATCGCCTCGATTTTTACGAGCCCGCGGATTTGCTCGTCATCCTTCACCGTTCCGCGAAGATTTTGCAGATTGAAATGGATGAAGGCGGCGCCGAGGAAATCGCCCGCCGCTGCCGTGGCACGCCGCGCATCGCCAATCGTCTATTACGCCGTTCGCGTGACTTCGCCGAAGTCCGCGCCGACGGCCGAATCACGCGCGCTGTCGCTCAAGAAGCCCTTGCCATGCTCGGTGTCGATGAAAGCGGCCTTGACGAAGTCGATCGCAACCTCATGCTCGCTCTTCTCGATAAGTACGCTGGCGGCCCTGTCGGCCTCGGCACGCTCGCCGCCGCCCTCTCCGAGGAAGAAGACGCCATCGAAGAAATCTACGAGCCCTATCTCATGCAAATCGGAATGATTGACCGCACCCCGCGCGGCCGCGTCGCCACTCCCCGCGCCTATGAATACTTCGGCAAAGAACTTCCCAAGCGCCAGCCCCGCCTCTTTTGACGATTGTCGTAATTATCTTGAAGGAGTCGCCGCAGCTTATTTGAGGACCGCTATTCCCGCCGAAGCCGCCGCAGCTCGCAGATCGTCGTCGAGTGTGGCCAGCGGCAGGCGCGAGCGCATAGCCAGCTCCATGTACGCGGCATCGTATACGCTTAACCGGTGCTTCTCGGCGAGGTTCACCATTGCTGTGAAAACCGTGGCGTCACCGGTCATATCGGTGTAAATCGGAAGTGCTCGCAAGGCATGAAATGCGCGCTCTAATTCGAGTCTCGTCGCCCGCCCGCGGCGCATCGCAATCACAAAAGAGTTTGCGACTTCAAACGCCCAATGCCTCGGAACGATGGCTTCCCTGCCAGATATGAGGCTTCGGAACAGTGTTTCGATCCAATCAACCGGCTCATCCCGAAAACACCATACCAGTGTGGCGGATGCATCCACCACAAAATCGGCCATTAGTACTTCCGTCCCTCGTTAATCAGGTCCTTGATTTTGATGCCGCCCAAACTCAGATTTTTTCGCAATTCCATCATCGCCTCGTAAGCCTCGGCAGGCGTCATCTTCCGCTCGGTTTCATCGCCGTTCGTTTCGGTGTTTCGCTGCGCAAAAGACTCCAGCGCGCGCTCGATGATTTCTTCGGGAGATGCGTCCGGACGCGCCGCAAGCTGCTCTTTCAACAGCTTTTCACTTTGGGCTGTAAGCCGAATGGTCGTGCTCATATCGCGATTATACGCCCGATTTACAGCTCTTGGCCCCGCAGCGTCAAAGGACTAACCCAAGCGGAAAAGGGAAAGGCGAGCTGAAGCAGTTTCGTCGCCCAGCCTCCATTTCACTTTCCGAAAGCACGGCTCCTCTTTCCACTTCCCCCGCCTCGCTTCCTCGAATCCCCCCGCTCTTTGCTAGACTGTCCATGCCATGAGCGTAATCGACGAAGTCCTCCAATCCAACGAACTCTACTCCCGCACTCACGAGTTACGGAGACTCACCCCGCGCCCCGAGCGCCATCTCGCCGTGCTCACCTGCATGGACACGCGCCTTTCCACCATCACTCTCGGCCTGAAAAACGGCGACGCCCACATCATCCGTAACGCCGGCGGCATCGTCACCGAAGACGCCCTCCGCTCCCTCGTCGTTTCCCACTACTTGCTCGACACCAAGGAATTCATGATCATCAACCACACCGATTGCGGTTTGACCCACACCACCGAAGAAGACTTACGCAACCGCATCCAAAACCGCACTGGGACCGCCGCCGTCGCTCCCGCTTTCTTCTACGCCTTCCAGAACATCGACGAAAATGTCCGCCATCAAATCCAAAAGCTGCGCACCCATCCCTGGGTTCCCAAACAAGTCATCGTGCGCGGCTTCGTTTATGATGTGGCCACCGGACGTCTTCGCGAAATCGCGGGAGGTTGATCCGTAGCTCCGCATATCCGTGCATACTCGGCGATGCACGAAAATCCCGCTCTCGAATTTCTTTTATTCGTATCGCAACGCCACAATCGGGTCCACCCGCATCGCTCGCCGCGCCGGAATGTAGCACGCCAGCAGCGCCACTCCTGTCAGCAGAATCGCCACTCCTCCGAACGTGATCGGGTCCGTCGCCCCCACGCCATAAATCATTTTCGCAATCAACCGCGTCAATCCCACCGCCGCCACCATTCCGATTCCCACGCCGATCAGCGTGATCCTCATCCCCTCGCCCAGCACCATTCGCAATACATCCCTGCTGGAGGCCCCCAGCGCCATGCGCACTCCAATTTCGTGCGTGCGCTGTCCGGCCAGGTAGGAAATCACTCCGTAAATTCCGATCGCCGAAAGCACCAGCGCCAGCGCGGAAAACACGCTCAGCAGCATCATCGCCAGCCGCTGCGTCGCAATCGACGCCGCCACGATGTCCTCCATCGGCCTCACTCCATAGACAACCGAGCTCGCATCCACTCCTTGCGCCGCTTCGCGAATCGCGTTCACGACTCCCATGGGTGTTCCCGTCGTTCTCGCCACATATTCGCCGCCGTGCGCCAGTAGCGTCCAAAACCGGTCGGGGATTTGCCACAGGGGAAGATACATCTGCGCCTGCAAAGTTTCGTGCTTATTCGATCCCAGTCCCCAGTGCTCCACGTGCCCTACCACGCCGACGATTTCCACCTGAAAATCCAGCAGCGCCACATTGATCCGCTTTCCGATGGGATCCTCGTTCGGAAAATAGGTTCGCGCAAAATCCGCGTCCACCAGCGCAACCATCGGTGCATGTTCGTTGTCTTGGTCCGTAAACCCCCGTCCGCGCTCCAGCGGAATTCGCATCGCCTCCCGGTATTGCGGCGTCACCAAATAAAACAACGTGAATGGCATTTCCTGTTCCGTCGCCGGCTTCGGCTTGCCCTCAATCCAGAAGGGCAGCTCCGAATCGCCTGACATCGGCAGCGATCCTCCCGTCATCGCCGATTCTTCTACACCTGGCACGCTCTGTATTTGCCGCAGCGTCTCTCGGTACTTGCCGCGAAGCTGATCCGCCGTCACGCCCGGCCCGAACGTCGAGGAGATGCTGAACTCCAGAACATTCCGCGGATTGAATCCCGGATCGATGCTCCACAGCGCCGCCAGACTTCGTATCATTAGTCCCGCACCGATCAAGAGCACCACCGCCATCGCCATTTCCACCATCACAAACACGCTCTGCGTCCGGTGCCGCGTTCCGCTCCCTCCTCTTCCTCCCTCTTTCAACGTCTCGTGCATGTCTGGTCGCAGCGTCTTCAACGCCGGCGCCAGTCCAAACACCACGCCCGTCAGCAGCGAAATGCCCACAGTAAACAACAGCACGTGCCCATCGATCCCAATCTGATCCGTTCTCGGCAGTGTCTCCGGCAGCGCCGCAAGGATCGCGTGCGTGCCCCATTTCGCCAGCAGCAACCCAATGCCGCCGCCCGCAATTCCCAGCATCACGCTCTCGGTCAGCAGTTGGCGCATTACCCGCCCGGGGCTCGCCCCCAGCGCCGATCGGATTGCGAACTCCCGCGAACGCCCCGTCGATCGCGCCAGCAGCAAATTCGCAACATTCGCGCACGCGATCAGCAGCACAAAACTCACCGCGCCCAGCAGCACCAGCAACACTCCTCTCACGCTTCCCACCACATCCGTCTTCAGCGGCACCAGCTTTATTCCGCTGCCTTTGTTCGTATCCGGATACGCCGCCGCTAGCCTCGCTGCAATCGAGCTCATCTCCGCGCTCGCCTGCTCGAACGTCACTCCCGTCTTCAACCGCCCAATCGAATTCATTCCCATGCTTACGCCGCGATTGAGAAACGTCGGGTCCGTCCACTGCCCGATCGGCACGTACACATCCGAAGGGCTCAAATCCGTGATTTGCCCCGGCATCACTCCGATCACCGTATAGCCCTTGCCGTTCAACGTAATTCGTTTCCCAAGAACGTCGTGCGACATTCCAAATTTCCTCTTCCAGAGTCCGTCCCCAATCAGTGCCACCGGTGCCGCTCCCGGTTTGTCCTCTTCCGGAAGAATGTCCCGCCCCAGCAAAGGATTGATCCCCAGCGCGGTGAAAAAGTCCGCTGAAACCATGTGTCCGTGCAGCCGTTCCGGTTCCCCTTCGCCCGTCATGTTGTACTCCTCGGACCGGAACGCACCTAATTTCGCGAAGCAGTTGTTATCTCTTTGCCAGTCCAGAAAATTCGGATAGCTGATCGAGCTCTCATCGAAATCCTGCGTCTTCGAGTACACCGCCACCAGCCGGTCTGGATTCGGAAAGGGCAGCGGGTTCAGTAGCACTCCATTCACCACAGAAAACAGCGCCGTATTCGCTCCGATCCCCAGCGCCAGCGTCAGCACCGCAATCGCGGTGAATCCCGGATTCTTCAGCAGCACCCGCACTCCATATCGTATGTCCTGCCACAAACTCACCATTTCACCCTCCGCGCCGTCCTCATCGCAATCTCTCGTCGTTCCCCGCGCTCCTCACTCAGTTACGCTCCCCACTCGCCTTTTGTTCCTGCAAAGTAGGACAGACATTCCTGTCTGTCGTCTTGCCCTCCTGCCTCTCCGATCCTTCCCAAGACACAAAGCCTCTCCAAAGCAGACTCCGTCCGCGCGCGATTCTTAACCCGCGTTGTCTGAGTTATGAGTTGAAACCCCAGGACGGACACACTAAAGTCCGTTTCAGCGCAGCCGCCAGGTTTTCGAACCCGCGCCGGCGCACACTCCCCCATGCCGACAATCTATCTATCTCTCGGTTCGAATATAGGGGATCGCCAAGCAAATCTCCGCGCCGCAATAACCGCGCTCGCGCCCGCTGGCGTGCACGTCAAGCAACTCTCGTCGCTCTATGAAACCGAGCCGGTCGACTTTCTCGCCCAACCGTGGTTTCTAAACTGCGTAGTGGAAGCCGAAACAGACTTGGACCCGCACGCCCTCCTGCGCGCTCTCAACTCCATCGAATCACACCTCGGAAGCAAAAAAGACTTCTCCAAGGGCCCCCGCAAATTAGACCTGGACATCCTGCTCTACAACTCCCAATCCATCGACACCCCCGACCTGCAAATTCCCCACCCCCGCATGCTCACTCGCCGTTTCGTCCTGGCCCCTCTAGCCGAAATCGCTCCACTTCTCCGACACCCTTCCTGGCCCGCCGCCGCCGCGGATCTTCTCGCCAACCTAACCGACCCCAGCCAAGTAAACCGCCTGGCCCACCCCTCCGCCCCAAAATCGTAAGGGGCGCAGCATGCTGCGCCCCCATTTGCGACCCAGTCCACCAAACCTGGCCACTCCTCGTCTTTCGTATTTCGTATTTCGGCCGCGCAACCCTCACGAAGTCCGATGCAACAACAACCGGTGAACCATCATCGGGCGCGGCTCCATCGCTTCCAACTCAATCAACGACAATCTTCCCTCCGTAATCTCCCTCCACCGGTAAACTCCCGGCTCGCTCTCCACAATTTCTTTCCCGCTCAATCCCTGCAAAAACTCCCGCGCATCCGAAATCGCCGCCGTCTCCCGATAACCCGGCCGCGCCAGCGCTTCGACCGCATAGCTCCTCAACAACTTGCTCCAGTAATCGTCAAATAGTTGCCCCGACGCAAAAATATCGCTCCAAGCCACTTCGCCTCCATACGCCACCACCACGCCCACTACACGTTCTCCCTTCAATCCCGCCGTGGCCCGGTGGAATCGCCTCTGCAATTCCTCCACGAGATCGTCAACCGACGCCCCCACACGGCTCTTCTCGTAGATTTCGGCGTAAGACTGGGTCGGTGCCTCCGTCACGATCACGCTCTCTACCGACCGCGGCGTCAATGCCGGGGGCGGCGGCGCGGGAGTGCCCGCTACCGACTCCGGCGCTCTGCTCGCGAGCGTTCCGGATCTCACGGCGTCCCAAACCTCTTCTTGATCCTGCGCCACGGCCGCCTGTTCCCGCACGCTCGGATGCACAATCGTCTTCGCCGCACCAAATTCCGCGCTCGCTCCCGTCCACCGCCCGTGCTCCACGCAGAACACATCCAGCGGCAGCGGCTCCGCTCCCACCGGCACGATTCTGTCCTTCCCGATAATCCGGTCCTGCTTTCCGCCGCTTACCAACTCCCCCGCCAGCAAAAGCAGCGGCCTTTTGCTCCTGTTGATCAGCACCAATTGGTTGACCGACGCCCCCGACTCCTGCGGCGGCATCCTTTCCGGCTCCGCGATCACCCTCCCGTCTCGGCTCCGCGCGAGTCCAGTAGCCCCTTCCTCGCTGACAATTACTTCCCCACTCGATAGCCCCTCATCCAGCGTCAGAAACTCCGAAGTGTCCTGGCTCGAAGAACTTACAACAGGGAAGATCGTAATGTTTTCGTACGAAACCGGATCCAGCAGCCGCCAGTTCCCTTCCGGCTTTCCCGACAACGGATTCGGTGCCGCTCCCAGAAACGCCAGCCCTCCCAGCGCCCCAAATCCGAACAATCCCGCGAAAATCGCCCCCATGATCGTCCGATCCATAAAGCCCTCCTTCGCGCGCCCCATTGAGCACGCAACTCGGGCTTAGAACGAAAAACGATGAACTTCTTGCAAGCCAAAATGCAAGGAATCCAAGCTGTCTCGAAGAGATTATTCTTACAGTGAATTAGAGTTTCTGGGGGTTGGGGCGTCGCCGCTTTAAGACAGGCTGTTTCCGGAAGACGAGGCCTTGAACTCAGCCTCGATAAGAGAGCTTCCGTGTCGGTTTACATGTGGCTTTGTGGCCTGCGCAAAACTTTGCGCGAAACGCCGCTGCTGGGCTGGCAATCAGGAGCGGCTTTCACGCCCGCGACTGCGATATTCGGATTTAGTTCGCTTTCTGGTCGCCAGCTGCGGTTGCCTCTTGTTGGTCCTCGGTCTTTTGCCAACTTCCATTGGGGTTATATTCCTTCATGTCTTTGGCTACGGCGGCGGTCCGCTCGCCAAGATCCTTTTGGTAGACTTCGCCATCCTCGCTTACCACGAACGTCATCACACCAGATATCCCGTATTCCGCCGGGTACGCCACGAAAGCAAATCCCCCGGTCATTTTGCCGTCTACGATGTAATTTTTCGCGCCGCCTGGGCCATTTTTCCCCTGACGCGTTAGGATATGGAAAAAGTAGCCTCGAAATGGAGTCGGAGACCCTTCTCGGCCTCTTGCATAGCCCTCGGCAACAGCTGACGCCACGAGCGGCCCGATTGGACTCTGGGCTTCACCATCCGGGGCTTTCCAGTAGAGGCCGTTGTGCTGCCCTTCATCACTGAAAATTTTCTGCGCGTATTCACTGTGCTCCGCGGAACGATATTCCTTTTCCGCTGCCGCGAGCTCCTGGCAAACGCGAATCGTCGATAGTTCATTCTCGCCTACGCGCCGGAACAAAATTTCTTGCTTGCCTGCGTCCGTGTCGAAGTACCACCCGTTCCCTGTATTCATGAGCGGAATGGGTGTGGGCCAATTCTCCGCGCCGATATAGAGTGTTGTAGTTCCATCCGGTTCTTTCACAAGACGGTGCATTTCCTCATATCTCTTGGCAAAATTAGCGCGGCTCTCGGCATCTTCGGTCACGTCTCCTGAAGAGACGATTTGCTTTGCGTCCGATCCGAGAATTTCGATCATAGCTCTTTCGTCGTCGCTTCGTGCCGCCGAGAAGAGTGCTTGGCCCGCGTCTTCCGCCGACGCAAATGTTTTCTGGCCGTGTTCTTGCGCCACGGAGCGCGCGGGAAAGCACCCCGTAAAAAGGATGGCGACCACGGCCAATTTCGAAAGATTGGCCCAAGGAAAACTGTCGAACTTCAGCTTCATCCGCCGCATATAGCTTTTCTCCGTTTCTAAGGTTTCATGCTCTTTTTGAAACACAACGAAACTTCCTTTAGTGCGGTCTGCCACCACCACCGCCGCCGCGAGATCCTCCACCACCGGCGCGAGATCCTCCGCCGCCGCGCGTGCTTCCGCCACTCACGCTGGCCCTTCCGCGCGACGAATAGCTTCTTGCTTGGCCGCCACGGCTGTAGCCGCTAAAGGCGCTCGAGCGGGTTCCACTCTGGCCGCGGGGTTGTGCATAACCGCGAGCAGCCCGCGTGTTTCCGTTGAAAGGCCTGGCCGTCGTCCCGCCACGGTTGCTTACTGCGCCGCGTGCGCCGACGTTCCTGTTCCCTGCGTAGGCATTCGCTCGTGCTCCGCCGCGCTCGCCGTTAACTCCACCTCGTGCGGCGTTATATCCCCCGCGCGAGCCTCCTCGGTAGAAATTGCTGCGGTTGTAAAACGTATTGCTCCGGGAGTAGTACCTGTTGTGGTTATACATCGCGTATCCGCCGCCCCAGTTAAATCCCCAATTGTTCCAGCCCCATCCAAAACCGCCGTAGTAGCCGATTCCGAAGCCCAGTCCAAACGAGAGGTACGGGCCGCCATACCAGATTCCTGGATATGGGTACCAGCCCGGCCACGCGCCGATTGGGCCTCCGTAAACCATCCATGGATCGTATGCTGGCACGTAAACAACGTCGGGGTTCGTAGGCTGAATCTCAAGAGTCGAGTCTTGCGTGCTTACGGTTTGCTGCGGCGTGCTCCGAAGATTGCCCGCTTCTTGCGCTCGGTGCCGCATTACCTGCACCGCATTCATCACATCCTGTTGCTGGTTGTAGTAGGCATCCCCCAGAGATGACGTCCAAGAGAGATTCTTGTCCATATTTCCGAGGACGGCCGGAAATGCAGTAAGGGCTTTGACGCTCGGGTCCCAAGGCTGTTGGTCCACAGCTCGGCCCAATTCATCGCCCTTCAAATTCGGGTGATCTTGCACCCATCTGTCAGCCTCGACGATTTGTTCGGGAAACGTCGACGCCGCCAGGATCTGCGCTACCAGCGAGTCCGGATACAAAGCTATCGGCGCTACTAACTGCTGCACCTGCTCAGGTGATTGTTGCGTGTAGGGCGGCTGTGCTTGCGCGTCCTGCGCCGGGGCTTGCGCGTCCTGTGTATCTTGTGCATCTTGCCTGGCAGAAAGATTCTGGGGCCAAGCCGCGATTATCAAAGCCAACGGCAGTAAGGAAACCACTATTTGTTTGCCCAATCGAGGCATGGAGACCTCGGCGGCATGTCTGAATAGGTTCATGTTCTTGAAACTCCTGTGCGGCTTCTTTGCTGGGGTACTCGTCCAGTTATCGACTGGGGAACCGATGCCGCTGTCCGCACGGTTCGCAAAATCAGCATAGAAGAGGTGGCTGACCGCGGCTGTACCGTTTAGCACAATTGTGCGGATTTCTTTGTGCGGCTGCGGGTATCTTGCCAGGAAGCAGATGCCTAAGTCGTTTGATTTGTAGCGTTTCTTCCGCTTGGCGAGTACGCGCGGCACTGTACTGCCGCATGCTCATGGTCAAAGCAAAAAGATTGATGCCACAACTCTTCGCAGTAACACGCACTCTCGGCAACTGCTGGAAGCAGGAGCACCGATCGCCTTACATTTTCGGCGCATGCATCTCGTACTCGTGCGGCGGTTCCGCGCCCAGCAGATACCGCACGAAATAATCCCAGCGCCGCCGCGTCATATAAAGAGTCTCGCTGCCGTAACCATGATGCTGGTTCGGCAGCAGCAAAAGATCGAAATCCTTATTCGCCTTGATCAGTGCATCCACCACCAGCAGCGTGTTATAGGGTGGCACGTTGTCATCCATTGTTCCGTGCGCCAGCAGCAAGTGCCCCTTCAAATTCTTGGCGATGTTTTCGTTGGCTTGATCGTCGTAGTTGCTGGTCCCGTCCGCGTTCTTCACCAGCAGTCCTTGATACCGTTCGCCCCAATCATCTTCATATTCCCGATTGTCGTGGTTCCCCGATTCGGAAATGCCCACCTTGAAAAAATCCGGATAGCGGAACATCGCGTCGGCCGTCGCGAAGCCTCCTCCGGAATGCCCGTAGATTCCCGCTCGGTCGATATCGATCCACGGATATTTTTCCGCGAGCTGTTTCATCCCCGCAATCTGGTCCGGCAGCGTGTTGTCTCCCATATTCCCGTAATAAAAATCGTGGAATTTCTTCGAGCGCAGCGGATTCCCCATGCCTTCGATCTGCACCACCACAAAACCAAGCTCCGCAAGGGATTGCTGGTCGCCGCGCGCCGCGGAAAAATCCCAACGGCCGACGCTTCCGCCTTGCGGCCCCGGATAGATATTGTTCACGATCGGATACTTCTTCGCGGGATCGAGATTTGTGGGTTTGTACATCAATCCATAAAGATCGGTAACGCCATCGCGCGCTTTTACCGTAATCGGAACAGGCGGTTGCCAGCCCGCGGCCAGCAACCGGCTGATATCCGTCTTCGCGTACGTCGAGAGCACCTTTCCGCTGTCGTCGCGCACCACGGCCACGTCCGGCATATCGGGTTTCGAGTAGTCATCCAGAAAGTATCGTCCCGACGGCGAAAAACTGATTTCATGGGTGCCGCTCTCCGGCGTCAGCAAAGTCAAATTCTTGCCGTCGAATCCGATGCGGTAAAGATGCGCGAAATAAGGGTTCTCGCCATTCTCACGGCCGTTCGCCAGAAAGTACAGCAGCCTATTTTTTTCATCCACGTGCGCCAATCGGGTGACCACCCAGTCGCCCGTCGTGATCTGGTTCTTCAATTCCCCCGTCGCCATATCGTACAAATAAAGATGTCCCCAATTGTCCCGCTCGGAAAACCAGATGACCTCATTCGACTCCGGCAAATAACGCCAGTTGCTTTGTCCCCAGCCCGATTCATATTGCGTCGCCACTTTTTCTTCGAGCACATCGCGCACAGCGCCCGTTTCCGCGTCCGCAATGCGCAAATGTTCGTCCTTGTGGTCCCGCGACGTCGAAACAAACGCCAAATGCTTCGCGTCCGGACTCCATTCGACATCGTCCCATCCGCCTCCGCGGCATTCCACGTCATCGCACAGGCTCGAGCGGTGCTGATCGGGCGGCATCTGCAATCGAATTATTTTCGGCCCGTCGAGATCAATGATCACCCGTTGAATGGTCGTCACCACCGCGTCGCCAGGCAGCGGATATTTCCATTCCTGCAAAACCGGGTGGCCGACTTTCGTCTCCACGAGATACATCTCGCCCACCCCGCGCTGGTCCTGCTCGAACGTCGCAATCTTTTTGGAGTCCGGCGACCACAGCAGAATCGGCCGGTCGCTGTGAATCCATCCGGCATTGTCCGTCGCGTACCCGAAATCCTTCACTCCATCGGTCGTAAGCTGCGTCTCTTTCCCGCTGGCCACGTCGCGCACCCACAAATTGTAATCGCGGATGAACGCCGCCTCCTTGCCATCGGGAGAAAGCGCTTCCGGTGGCTGCGCTTCGCCTTTTTCTGGTTTCGGTTTGGCCTCGCAGAGGTACGCCTGCAAATCGCAAGTCCACTTCTGGCCCTTCAACAAGAACGAAATGGATTTTTCATCGTCGGAAAAATCGAACGTGGCGAAGGGCAGGTGCTCCGCGTGATACGTCGTTCCCGTCGCCGTCGAGAGCGCCGCGGCTATTTTTTCGTGGTCAAACGCCCGCCGCCGCGTGCCATGCGCCGCGTCGTACACCACAAATTCAGATCCGTCCGGCCCCTCGTCCCGAAACCAAAATTGCTCGCCCGTCAGCCATTTGGTGTGCACTTGGTGGTACACCAGCGGCATCGTGCTGTACCGCATGAATTTTTCCGCGTGCTCGTAGTCGGCTGCGGTCAGGGCGCGCGGCGCCGAACCCTCGGCCTGCCGCGCCGGAGATGGAATCGCCAGGAAGATCGCTGTGGCAATTGGCAATCCGAATCGAAACAGAAAAGCAGATACGGTGACACGCTCTCGCATTTGGGCCCTCATGGTCCTCGGCAAAGACTCGCCTGCTCTCTGCCGATGGGACGCGGTAGCATCTCGCTTGCCCGCCATCGAAGTCAAGCAACCCGCACTTTTCTCGCCTCGGCAATCTTGCGTGAGCTGTCTTCTGTATCCGTTGCGAGACGTTGCACACACAAACGCAGCTCCGCTCTCGGACAATGGCAGTCTTTCCGCCGGGAACATTTTCATTGGACGCAGGGTCGAGGCAGGCAACTCAACAGGGCAGGTTACAAACAAGGAGAGGATGGAATATTAAGAAGCGCGTGGGCTTACCGGTCGGACCCGCCCAGGTCCGTCCTCGGCTTGATTCGCCGCGATTTCGAGTCTTCGCTTTCCTGCTTTTCGTATTCCGCAAGCTCTTCGTCGCTATATGAATACGAATCCCGCGAAGCAAACATCGATGTCGATCGCCCGGCCTGCTTTTTCTTTTTGCGTAGAGCTCCAAATTCGTGCCGCACCTGCCGGATCGGCCCTTCGATGGCCCTCACTTCGACGAGCAGGTCGCTGACTTTTTCAAGAAAATCGTGCAGATGAAAGGGCCGCACCACGTACGGCGCGCGCGCCAGCTCGAGCGGGCCCACATATTGACCCCCGCTCATCTCCGGCACCAAATACAGCACGCGGATCCGGCCGCCCTCGTCGTAAGACACGCCGGCAAGTTCCCGCAGCGTGATGAACATGGGGGTGTTCAAGCCGGCAAGCGCCACATTGGCGATCACCAACGACCATTCGCCGGATTTCAGCTCTGTCAGGAGAAGTTTGGGATCCTGGACCAGGCGGACGCGCCATCCCTCGGAGTCAAGGATTTGACGCAAAGCTCCTTGGTTCTGGTCGTCGTCATCCAGGATAAGGATGCCGACCTGCCTCTGCTGCACGGGAGGAAGGGTCGCCATTAAACAAGTATAGCTTCCCGTAGCCTCCCTTGGTCGCCAATCAAGGCCCTGCGGCGTATCGGCCAATGCCCCAGCAAACAACCCCTGGTGCCGAGGCAGGGCCGGAACGCTAGGGAACGAAAAAAGCGCCGGAGAAATCCCAAAATGGGAGCGCCGGAGAGGTCCCCGCTGAGCAGTGTCGAAGAAAGGGAAAAACTCATGACTGGGAGGCCGCTGGCCGGTCTTGCAGTTGGGAGTCGAGCCGCCGGTCTGCTATTGCCCGATGGAGTAGTCGTGCCCTTCGTGCACCTTTACCAGGCTGGTTCCGTCCCAGAACACCCGATAAATGTTCATGGCCTTCGTCGCGGGGTCGCCGCCGGTGAAATAGATTTGCAAGCCGTCGCGCGACCATTCGGCGTTTGCGGAGGGGAGGCTTGGCGGGCTTATAACCACGCGGCGCCTCGCTCTGATCTCATAGAGAAAAAAGGCCGGGCCCGGCTGCGTAAAAGCTCGGTCATCCGGGGACGGCTTGCTAGCCGCCTGCTTATCTGCGGCGTCTTTGCTCGCCGCCTGTTTGCTGGAAGACAGTCTGTTTCCGGCATCTCTGCTCGCCGCTTCTTTGAGTGCCGCGTCCTTAAGCGCCGCTTCCCTCGTGGCAGCTTCCTTCGAGATTGCGGCAGCGGCCGCTGGCAGCAGCTCGGCGGAAACGAGCAGCAAATCAGGATTCAGCGGATGAATGCGCACGGTATTACCGCTGGTCACGCTGAACTGATCCGTGCCGTACAAGTCCGCATTCGGAAGAGTTTGCCTTATGGTGCCGTCGTCTCCAATCCAGTAAAGGGCTTGCGCGTCCGCGGCGAGCAGCGTATGCGCGTCCGCCCAGCCTTCGAGGCTCGCGACTTCGCCGGTATAGAGCGCCGCGGCTTTATCCGGCGCACCCGCCGGCATGCTCCAGATTTGCCACTTTCCATTGACGTTTTCGAGAAAGGCAATTCGCGAGTCGTCCGGCGACCAGAACGCCTCGTAGGCATTGGCGCGAATCAATTCCGTGACGCGGCGGGTATCGAAGTCGTACTCGTTGATGCTGCGAAGCGGGTACGGCAGCTCATCAAGCGAATAGAGGAGCTTTTTTCCGTCGTGCGAGAGGCACAAGGAATTGCCCGCCCTTCCGGGAACCGCTCGCGCGATGCTTCCGCGTTTGACGACCATTCTGCCTGAGTCGGTGACGTAAGCGACCGCGACAGGCGACTGGAAATGCGTCACCGTGGGCGGCGCAGGCTTGTCTTTCGTGTCGTCATCGTCGTCGTCGGAGGGCTGGTTATTAATTCTGGGAAAAAGCTCGGTGGCAACGCGCGCGCACCCTTGCATCGTGCCGATTTGCGCGTGCTCCACTGTGGCCGAGAAGCCGTAATTCATCGCGGGATTGTTCCCGGTGCAGGCTTCACGGGTCAGGTGCACGGCCACCGTAGCACCCGTTTGCGAGTCCTTCGCGTTGTAGGTCCAGACGTCGGTCGTCCCTTCGCGGACGACGTCGCCTGGATCGAGCGGAATCGGGGGGTAGCCCACCCGGTCCAGCCTCTCCGGCCCCTTCTGCCCGATCCGCAGGCTCCATGACAGATCTTTGCCTTCGACTAGAAGGAGGATGGGAAAGTGGGTCGATTGGGGCCCGGCAGGCTCGCCGGCTGGCTTATTCGCCTGGGCGGATGAGGAAGACGACGGAGCGGCTGGTCTCTGAGGAGGCTGCTGGATCTGGGCTAACTGCTGAATTTGGGCTGACTGTCGAACTTGTTCAATCTGCCGAACTTGAGGAGTTTGCTGGACTTGCGGTTTCCTCCCGGCATAGCAAGGACACAAAGCGGCGGAGAAATAGATGACGGACACACCTTCCAAAAACCGTGCCAGCGGGGACTGTTGCACGTCATTCCTCCCGAACCAGCAGGATACCCTCTGGAGGGGCGGCAGACAATCCGAAGCGTGGCAGACCGCAAGAGGCGTTGGGGTAAAGGATAAGGGCAGAATTTAGGCGAATGGAAAGCGAAAAGTTCTTGACATAGCGAACAAAAAGCGAAATACTCCTCCGTGCTTCGAGGTGGGCTATGTCTCCAGTTCTTTCCTCCACGGCTCGGTCCTTTGGTCTCCGACGCCGCCGCGCTCCACAATCCACGGCAACTCTCTTTCCTGTTAGCCCCAATGCGACTAGCCCCAAACCAAGGGCCGCGGATCCGCCGGCCAGCTTCCACCCTGCCGATGCCAAGTTTCTGCTCGGCGCGGTGGAAGCTTCGGCGGTTCGCGGCTTAGGCGGCAGCACTACGGGTTACACCACGGCGGATTGCCCCCCGCCGACCTCGCAAGAGGCGGCCCCGCACGGCTTTGAAAGCCATGTGGACAACCGGACCCGAGCGGCTGACGCACCGCTGGTGGGCATTGCCCGCCTCGCAGCATCTTCCCCGCCTGCGGAGAGTCACCGGAAATCAGCGGAACGGCCGGAATATTTCTTGCTGCCGGTGAAGTCGATCTTGAACCGGTGCGACTCGAAACGCGTGCCCTTCGAGTGGACGATCAATCCCTACCGCGGGTGCGAATTCGGCTGCAAGTATTGTTACGCTCGCTACACCCACGAGTACATGGAATTGGACGGCGGGGAATTCGAGCGGAAGATTTTCGTGAAAAAGGATGCCGGGCCGCTGCTGGCGTACAACGTCTCGCACAAATACTCGTATATATCGGATAGCTCGGAGGGCGAGAAGCCCGAGCACATCGCCGTCGGAACTGCGACAGATCCGTATCAGCCCGCCGAGCGAGAATATGGCGTGACGCGCGCCTGCCTCGAAGAATTGGCCAAGCGTGAAGGCTTGAGCATTTCGGTCATCACCAAATCGAATCAGATCGTGCGAGACATCGATTTATTCAAGCGAATTGCGGAACGATCCGAATTATCGCTGAATATTACGATTACAACGTTGCGCACAAGATTAGCGCGGTTGCTCGAGCCGCGCGCGCCGCGGCCGGATTTGCGGATTGCGGCAGTGCGGCAATTGAGCGAAGCGGGATTGCGCGTTGGCGTCTCAGCCTCGCCCATCGTGCCGGGGATTACCGACCGCGAAGGTGATTTGGAATCGGTCGCGGAGGCCGCGAAGGCCGCGGGCGCGCAATGGTTCTGGTCCGGAGTGCTTTTCCTGATGCCCTCTTCCGCAAAACAGTTTTTGCCGTTTGTCCGGGAGAAGTTTCCGAAGCTGGCGAAGCAATACGAACAGTGGTACGCAAAAAACGGCTACGCGCCCGAGGAGTATCGCAAGAAAATGTCGGAACGCGTCGCGCACATCAAGCAGACATACTCATTCAACGCCCGCCCGCAATACGAGTCGCAGCGCTCCATCTCCCGCCTGCAGTTAAAGCTCGGGTGGGACGCCGCCGCCGTCAGCTCGCAACTGCAGGGCGTGCGCTCGTGCGCGGCGGGGTAACCACGCCAGATGCGATTTGCCGCCGACTTGCAGGCCAAGATGATTTCAGAAGCGGCCGAGCTTGATTTGCACGACCTCGGGCGTTTCGTGGAAGTTCAGGCCGCGGTCGGTTTCGTCGCCGTTGAGCAGGCGCGACATTTTCCAGACGCCGTTGTCGTAGGAGCCTTCTTCAGCGGAAAGAATTTGCATGCGCAGCCACGGCAGGCTGCCCGGCAGGTGAAAATTGACGCTGGCATCCACTCCGGTGACGAGGAATTCATCGGGGCCGAGTTGCGCCACCAGCGCGACTCCATGAGCGTCGCTCGTGCCGGGCGGGCGCCGGCCATCGTATTGTGGAAAGCCGAACGAGACGGTCGCTTGCCACGCGCCAAAATCCAGCTCCTGCTGGGCTTGCCCGGACTCTTCGACGGAGGTCTTCAGCTTGCCTTCGAAATTCAACGCGGCAATTTCGCCGCTCATGGGCCCGAGCAGAGCAAAATTCCTCGCATGGTCTTTGATCGGTTCATCGCCGAGGATGTTCCACCCCTTCTGGTCCACGCCAAACGGGGCAAAACCAATGGCGCCATCTCCCAAAGCGGTGAATAGGAACTTGGCAAAGCTGTCGGTTCTTCCGATTTCCGGGATCAACAGAGGATTGTCCGGGCGGCGGTAGGCATTGATCACTTCCTGAACGAACCCCGCGTCGTTGGCGTAGATGTCGGGAGCGATCGCGTCGATGGAAGGAGCCAGCGCGCGCCACAGACCAACGTATTTTTGCACCGCGCCCCCGCTCGGATATTGAATGCCGGGGAGCAGCATGCTCCGCTGGGGCAGCTCCGCCGGCGGATAGCTGAGCCACACGTTGATGTAGAGCGGGATCGCGAATTCGGCCTTGCCCGCGGCGGCGATTTCGTTGACGTAGTGCGCCTGATAATAAAGCTGGAAAATTTCGTCCGCATCCGTTCCGAAGACCTGGCTCCAGGTACCGGGAGTTTTGTGAACGATCGCGAGCAGATCTGCGGGAACCTGGCCGGCGAATTCGGCGTTTGCCTTGGGAGAAAAATCGCGCACGCTGCCGATGATGCCGGATTCGTTTTCGACTTGGACCAGCAAGACGGTGTGCTCGACGCTATCGAGCGTTTTTAGGTGGCCCATCAGCGCGCTGAACGCCGTTTTATCGGCATCCAGATTTGCCTGCGAGTTCGCACTGAGCACATCGATCGGCTGGCCTTCCGCGTCGATCACGCGCGGATATTTTTTGAGGTCGGTCTTAATCCACTGCGGCACGTAATGCATGTTGCCGTTTTTCCAGGTGCCGAACCACAACAGCACGAGGTGTAGGTTGTGCTCGCGCGCGCCTTTTACGAGCGCGTCCACATTCGTAAAGTCGAATTGGCCCGGCTGCGGCTCCATCTGCTCCCAATAAACGGGAGCTTCGAGCGTGTTGGCGTGCAGCGCCGCGAGCGATTGCCACACTTGCGGCAGCTCCGAAGGCCACGCGCTCGAATTGTGAATTTGTCCGCCAAGAATAAGATACGGGCGGCCACCGACGAAGAGCGCCCAGCGTCCGTCCTTTTGGACGAGCTTGGGAGCCTCCGCCGCCAAGACGAGCGCAGGTGCGAGGCAGGCAAGCAAAACCAGAACAAACAAGCGGCGCCGAGAATGCACGATTGTCACCTCGCGGATAATATAGGCGCGCTCAGCCGAGCGTGCAAGTCAGCGAAAAACGGCACGCAGCGAACGCGGCCCTTCGAGGCGCGCAAAAATTAGGCTGGTTTTACGATCGAGCTTTGGAATAAGAATGCATTTGGTGGAATTTAAGTACAGCATCGGAGGAAAGCCTCGTGCAAAAAATCACGCCATTTTTGTGGTTTGACGACCAAGCCGAAGAGGCCATGCACTTCTATACTTCCATCTTCAAAAATTCGAAAATGGGCCATGTAAGCCGATACATGGAAGGCTCCCCAGGACCCGTCGGCAAAGTAATGACCGCGACGTTCGAAATCGCAGGACAGGAATTCATGGCTCTCAACGGCGGGCCGATTTTCCAGTTCACCGAAGCGATTTCGTTCTTGGTGCACTGCGAGACCCAGGAAGAAGTCGACGAGCTTTGGGAAAAGCTGACCGCGGGCGGAAAGGAAAGCCAATGCGGCTGGCTAAAAGACAAATATGGCGTGTCCTGGCAAATCGTTCCCACCGCGCTGATGAAAATGCTGGGTGACAAGGACACCGAGAAGGCAAAGAGAGTAATGCAAGCGATGCTCAAGATGAAAAAGCTTGAAATCGCCGTTTTGCAGCGCGCCTACGACCAAACGTAAGGCTGTCGAAAGCTAAGAACCGCCATCGTCCACTCTTCGAAGCACGCGGAGCCTGCTCAGAGCTGCAACAGCCGGGCGACGGTGATCGCCGGAATGCCGCGGATCGCCCCAAGAATCGTGTCCGACACGTCTCCATCCAAACGAACCAGCGACACGGCTTCGGCGCCGGCCGTGGCTTCGCGCCGTCCCAGCGCAAACGTTGCGATATTCACTCCCATGTTGCCGAGCGTCGAGCCGACCTGCCCAATGACTCCGGGCTCATCGCGATTGCGGAGATACAACATCGTTCCGGCGAGCTCCGCTTCCACAGGAATGTTATCGATCTGAAGCACGCGCGGCGAACCGTCATGCAGAACCGTGCCCTCGGCCGAAAAGCCGCGCACGAGTCCTTCTTTTTCCGGCAACGCTGCCACTTCGAGCGTGTTCGGGAATCCGCGTTCGCGCCGCCGCGTTTCTTCTTCGACCGACAGCCCGCGTGCGGCCGCGACGGCGGGCGCGTTCACCACATTCACTTTTTCGTCCAGCACGGCGTTCAGCATTCCGGCCAGCACCGCGCTCCGCAGCAGGTGCGTGCCGACCTCGGCCACTTCGCCCGCATAGCGAATGCGGATGCGCGCCGGCCTGGCCGCCACGGCCTGCGACACAAGCGAACCAAGCCGCTCCGCCAGCGCGAGATACGGCCGCACGCGCCGGTACTGATCCGCCGACAGCGCCGGCAAGTTCACCGCGTTTCGAATCAAGCCCTCCGCCAAATAATCTTTCACCTGCACGGCCACCTGCGTGCCGACTTCTTCCTGCGCCTCAGTCGTCGAGCCGGCGACGTGCGGTGTGGCCACCACGTTCGGCAAAGCCAGCAGCGGAGAATCTTTCGGCGGCTCGTGCACAAAAACGTCCAGCGCCGCACCTGCCAGTTGCCCGCTCTTCAGCGCTTCCGCAAGCGCAGCTTCATCAATCAACTCGCCGCGCGCCGCATTGATCAGCCGCGCACCTTTTTTCATTTGCGCCAGCGTTTGCGCATTGATGAGGTTTTGCGTCGCCGGACTCAACGCCGTGTGCAACGAAATGAAATCGCTTTCCGCCAGCAATTTCTCCAGCGGCACCAGCTCGACCTGCACTTCGCGGGCCGCCGCTTCGCTGATGTACGGGTCGTAGCCCAGCACGCGCATGTCGAACGCGTCCGCGCGCAGCGCCACTTCGCTACCGATGCGCCCGAGCCCGATCAATCCCAGCGTCTTCCCGCGCACTTCCGTTCCCGCCGCGGAAGATTTTTCCCATTTTCCTTCGTGCATCGATTTGTCGAGCCGCGGCACCAGCCGCGCCAGCGCCAGCAGCAGCGCAAAAGTATGCTCCGCCACGCTGACGGCGTTTCCCCCGGGCGTGCTCATCACCAGCACTCCGCGCGTGGTGGCCGCGTCCAGATCGATGTTGTCCACGCCCACGCCCGCGCGCCCCACCGCCCGCAATCTCGGCGCTTTATCCAGCAGGTCCGCGGTTACTTTCGTGGCGCTCCGCACAATTAGCGCATCCGCATCCGCAATCTCCGCGTTCAGCGTGTCTTTCGTCGTCAGCACGATGTTCCAGCCGGTCTTCCGCAAAAGCTCGACACCTCGTTCGCTGATCTTGTCCGCAACTATGACTTTCATCGGGCCTCATCCAGGTTGGTTTGTGTTTCCGCAAGCACAGACAGGCAAAAGCCGCCAAAGCTAAGACATCAACGGTAGCGAGCCGCCCGCGCGGTGTCAAATCGTCTTCGTTTTTATCTTCTCCGCGCTCTCCGCACCCTCAGTGCTCTCTGCCCTGAAAATAGCGCCGTGTCACCGACCGTCAAAATCAAAGATGGTCTCTTACTGTCAGCTGTCGGCTGTGAGCTGTCAGCCGCACTTTCCATTCCGTCCAAGTGCCGCCCTTGCGACATGCCGGACTGTGTCAATTCTTTTCTCTTTCTTCTGCTATATTGAAGGACATGACTCTGTCGGAAAAAATACAGAAAGACCTGGTCGACGCCATGCGCTCGAAGGACGAGTTGCGCCTCAGCGTGCTGCGCGGCGTCAAATCCGCCATCAAGTACAAGGAAACCGAAAAAATCCGCACTCTCGATGAAGCCGAGTCCATCCAAATTCTGCAAACGCTCGTCAAGCAGCGCAAAGAATCCATCGATCAATTTGGAAAAGGCGGCCGCCAGGACCTCGTCGACAAAGAAACCAAGGAACTCGCCATTCTCGAATCCTATCTCCCCGCCTCCGCCGGCGACGCCGAAATGGACGCCGCCATCGCCAAAGCCATCGCCGAAACCGGCGCCAACTCCATGAAACAAATGGGAGCGGTCGTCAAAGCCGCCAAAGCCGCGCTCGAAGGCAAAGTCGTCGACGGCAAAGCCCTCAGCGACCGCGTCCGCGCCCGCCTTTCCTGACACTCTTTTCGAACTCTTGTCCGCGCCTCTTCACTAACTGTGAGCTTACAGATCGAAATATCCTGACAAGTATTGCGCTCGCCATCATAATATCCGTTATATTGCCCCTTATTTTCGAAGCCTTGGGAGTCTCCGTGGATCACCGTTTGCGAATTCGTCCTCTCGTCCTCTTGTTTGTCTTCAGTCTTATCCCATCCCTCGTCCGTCCTCAGTCCGTCGAGCTTCGCTGGACCAAGGACTTCCCCAAGCCCGTTTCCTGGTACCTACCCACCTCCGCCGGAGTCCTTCTCGTTGAATCAGGCAAGACTCTCACCGCTGTAAACGCCGAAGACGGCCGCCAGCTTTGGCAGCTTCCAGATTTCGATCCGCTGCTGCCTGCTTGGAATTTATTCGAGATTCCAGGCATGGGTGTTGTGATCATAAACGACGCAAAAATTCCCGGCGCTCCCAAGCGGCGGCTCATCGCACTGAATCTGCTTACAGGCGCGCGCTTATGGGATCGGCCGCAAATCAAAGCGCCGCTGCTCGTCGTTCCTTTGCCAGACGCCCGCGAGGTCCTCTTGGCTTCGCTTCGGCTGCAGCGCAAAGTGCTGGCCAGTGAGGCTGGTATCCGCGCGTACCCGTTCCGGTTTGAATTCGAGCGCATCAATCTTCTTACCGGTAATGTTGAATGGAACGCCCAATATCCTCACGTTTTTGCTCTGGGCTCTGTGAGTTTGACCGCCGCGGCCGATCATCTCTTCATCTACTACGGCAATTGCGTGATGGCCTGCATGGACCTTTCCAACGGTAAACCTCTTTGGGAATCGGGCTCCAAATTTCTGGGCAGCGACCGCGTGCCCCTGCCGCTCGCCGTGGCGGATGGTCAACTGATCTATGCCCTAAAGACCGTGCAAGCCGTCGATCCGGCTACCAATCAGCCGCGCTGGAAAATCGAAGGCCTCGGCAAGATCTCCTGGCTCTATGTTTACGAGGATTTGCTCGTCGCCATCGGCGACGACAATGTCGCGGCAGCGGACGTGAAAACCGGAACCGAACGATGGCGCGTAAAAACCCACGGTCACACTTCCAATCTCGTTTGGGATAAAACATCTGACGCGATTCTCTATACTGATGGAACTGGCTTGCACAGCCTCAATCGCAGCACCGGCAAATCCCTGCTAGACGCTCCCTTACAAGACAGCACTCACCCTCGACAGATTCTCCTCGCCAGTCCAGACGCCGTCGTGCTTGCCGCCGCGGACCCAGCCGCCGTCTACAATTTCAAAACAGGGAAGAAACTCTTTGCGGCTGGCAAACTGAATGGCTTCTTCCGTCCCTTCACCTTTCAGGATCGCCTACCCACACCTATGGCCACGCCCATGGATGTAGCAGTGTGGCTTCCCTACATGGAAGTCATCTCCGATAGCTCCTCCCAGGACAGCGTCCTCAAATACACTCTGCTCCCGGACACCATCGTCAGCCGCCTGAAATCCTATTCGAATTTGCCACTGAGCCAGCTTGAAGCTTTCGAGTCTGAGCTCCCATCCGGAGCCGTCATAACCTGGTGGCTCGACCCTAACACCGACCGCCAAATCCAATTCCAAATTTCAGACGGCTTCCACTACGTCAACCGTCCCCTCGGCCTCGTCTTGGCCGTCGACGCCAAGAAACTCTGGGCTGCCGACCTCCACGCAAAGTAAAGCCCCGCTGCCTCATCCCAGGCGTTTTCCGAGGAACCAAAAACTCCCTGTTCTTCACTGTTGCCGCTCCCTCAACGCCGCATCGCCGCAGCTGCAATTCGTTTCGTTCTTCTGGGCAATCTCGCCTTCTTCTTGCGCGAACCAGCGCGCGCCGGCCGCACCTCAAACCGCACTCCTTCCGCCTTCTGCAAATACGCAATAATTTCAAACAACCGGCTCGCCGTTGGATTCCCTTTCGGCCCAAACATCTGGTGAATCGTCTTCACGTGGATTTTCGTCGCCTCGGCCAGCTTCGGAAACCCCACCGTTGCATTGATATAATCGCGCAGGATCTCTTTCGCCAGGGCCACTTCGCCCGAAAGCAAACTTTCCAGCGCCTCGCTCAGCATCCCTCTTCGAAATTCAGGATCCCGTCGAATATCCGCCTGAACCGATTCTCTAAAGTCAGTCGTCAAACCCATCATCGTTCCTCTTCTTTCCGTTGCTTCTTCCTCTGCTTGTAGTCTTCCCATCGTCCAAGTGCGATACGAATATCGTTCTCCCGGCGTTTCTTCGTTCCGCCACCCAGAAGAATGACAACCTCCTCGCCGTCCTTCCCAAAGTAGACTCTGTATCCGGGACCAAAGCTAATCCTGCACTCAAAAACCCCGTTTCCAACTCCCTTTACGTTCGAGAAATTACCCAGTCCGATTCGCAACACCGCCGTTGTCACCCTCTGCCGCGCCGGCACGTCCAAGCCGCCACGCCATTCGCCAAACGGACTGTGACCATCGCCCTCGCGATACTCGCGAATCTCCACCATTGCACCCATGGTAGCATATATTTTACCATCTCGCGCCGGCCTCCCTTCCTTTTCAGATTCCTTCATCCCGAAAGTCGCATTCCCGATTCCGGCCTCCCCAATCCGCCGTTTTCCACACATTTCCACAGCCTTGCCAAACCCGTCACTCCCCTCCCAACTCCCTCAATCCCCTCAACTTCCACTCGCCTCATTCGAATCGCCCCTCCTCATTCGAATGACCACCAAGTAAACGAAATTCGCTATTGACAAATGGTAACCAATCTTGCTAAAGTGGCCCATGTATCTGACGCCAAGACCCGAAACCCCGCCGCTATCCCGGACCGTTCACGATTGCCCCGCCGCCTTTTCCCTTGCCACGCCTGTGCGTACACGCAGGAATCGCCGCAAATCCTTTCTCTTCATGCACTTACTTCATAACTTGCGGACACCCCGGGGGTGGGGTAGGCACCCTCGCGCTTTTTCCCGCGTTTTTAGCCCCGCCGAGATTATTCCCTTTAGAATCCGCATTTACGCGAAAATCCCCCAGGGGGTACGTCTCATTCGCACTCGCCCGGGCCAGGTGGGACAGCCATTCCCGGCTGTCTCCTTCCGGTTTTTCGGTTTTCTCCTCACGGACCCCCGCCCAGGGAACACCGGTCACCCCCTCTCTGCGCGTCTCCGCGCACTCTGCGTCTCTGCGTTATCCTTCTCCGTGCTTTGCCTTTCAACTTTTAACCTTCAACTTTCGACCATTCCCCTCCCCCAGAACTTCTACCCTCCCGCCTCCGATTTACGGCATAATCCCGCCGCACAGGGGCGCCATCCGCAATCCAATTTGCGCACGGGGAGGATTCAGTGACTGATCGTCCATGGAGTTCCACGGCTCCTCCGGGAGAATTCCACACCTACATCTCCGCCGAGGAGAGTCCCAAGGAATTCACGATCCGCGCCATCATCCTCGGAGCGCTCTTCGGATTGCTCTTCGGAGCGGTCAGCGTCTACGTCGGCCTGCGCGCCGGTCTGACGGTATCAGCCTCCATCCCCATCGCCGTTCTCTCCATCAGTATCCTTCGCGCATTCGGCCGCTCGACCATCCTCGAAAACAACATCGTCCAGACCACGGGCTCCGCCGGCGAGTCGCTCGCCGCAGGAGTGATGTTCACCATACCCGCGCTGATTTTTCTCGGCTTCGGTTCGGAATTTACATTCTGGCGCATCTTCCCGCTCGCGCTCCTCGGCGGCTGGCTTGGCGTGCTGCTCATGGTTCCCCTGCGCCGCCAGCTCATCGTCAAGGAGCACGGCAACCTTTCCTTTCCCGAAGGCACGGCTTGCGCCGACGTTCTGGTTGCGGGCGAGCGCGGCGGCTCCTTTGCGGGCAGGGTTTTCTGGGGACTCGGTCTCGGCGGCGTGTACACCGTCTTCATGAACATCTTCCAGGCCTGGCCCTCGCAACCGGAGAGCCAGCCCAAGTGGTTTCCCGGCGCTTCCTTCCGCGCCAACGTCACTTCCGAATATCTCGGTGTCGGCTACATCATCGGTCCGCGCGTTGCCGGGCTCCTTTTTGCCGGCGGTATTGTCTCGTGGCTCGTCGTAATACCCGCAATCAAGTTCTTCGGCCAGCTTTCCGGCGGCCACGCCATCTACCCCGGCACGATCCCCATTCCAGAAATGTCCCCCGATCAGCTCTGGACCACCTACATCCGGCCCATGGGGGCGGGTGCCGTCGCCGCCGCCGGCATAATCACGCTCGTTCGCACTTTGCCCACCATCATTTCTGCACTGCGCTCCGGCCTGAAAGACGTTCGCGCCCAAAGCGGCGGCCAGTCCTCCGCCTCCAGCCGCATTGACGAGGACATGCCCATGCGCAATGTGATCGTCGGCTCGATTGTGATCGTCGTGATGCTCTGGGTCTTGCTCACGTTTCATCCCATGAAAGGCGCGAGCACATTCTGGTATCAGAATCTTTTTGCCGCCATTTTCGTGGTCGTTTTCGGATTTCTCTTTGTCACCGTCGCGGCCCGCATCAGCGGCCTCCTCGGCAACTCTTCCAATCCCATCAGCGGAATGAGCATCGCCACGCTCATGGCCACTTGCGCGATCTTCTTCCTTGCCGGCTGGACAGCGCCGAACTACTCGGTTCTCGCCCTAATGATTGGAGGCGTCGTTTGCATCGCCGCGGCCATTGCCGGCGCCACTTCGCAAGATCTCAAAACCGGCTATCTTGTAGGCGCTACTCCTTATCGCCAGCAAATCGCCCTTTTGATCGGCGTGACCGTTTCCACGTTCGCTATCGGCGCCACGCTCAACTTGATGAACGTCGGCCTCGAAAAATATGCGCCCACCCAAATTGCCCTGAATATCACCTCGCTTCCCTCCGGCGTGAAAATCGAACGCAACAGCTTCGGGTATCGCGGCAAATCCTACGCGCTGATCAATGCTCTCGGCTCGAGCGTCATACCCGATGGCGAATATCTCTATGACAGCGGCACAAAACAGATCGAAATTCAGTGGGCTCCCGGCATCGGCAGCGACAAAGCTCCCGCCCCGCAAGCGCGCCTCATGGCCACGGTCATCAACGGCATCCTCAATCAGAAGCTTCCCTGGCGCCTCGTCCTGATGGGCGTCGCTCTAGTTGTCGCCGTCGAAGTCCTCGGGATTCGCTCGCTGGCTTTCGCGGTCGGCTCGTATCTCTCGATTGCCACCACCGCCACCATGTTCGCGGGCGGCCTGGTTCGCTGGCTCGTCGAAGCTTTTTCCAAGGAGAAAAAAGACGAAGGAGAAGCCAGCCCCGGCGCGCTCTATTCCAGCGGACTCATCGCCGCCGGCGGCGTTTTCGGTTTGCTCGGAATTGTCATCAATCTGTTCCAAGACCCGGAAATCGCCACGCACGTGCCCGGATGGTTCGCTCACGTCATGCGCTTGCCCTGGCGCCCGGATCTCTTCTCCATTGGTCCCAAGCTTTGGCCCTCGATCGCTGCAAATTCGCTTCCCGTGCCGCTGCATGCGCAATCGCTCTTCGGCCTGTTTATGTTCGCGCTGCTTGCCGCCTCGCTCTTCTATTTCGCGCGCAAAAAACTCAATTGAGGAGTAGCAAACAATTTGTTTTCAATCCAAATGACGCTCGTACCACGGCGCAAAACGGCCGGGCACAAGTTGGCGTGGGATGCCCTTCGCGCCGCTCAAAAACCGCCTTGGCGCGGTGGATTTCCACACAAACGCCGCTTTGACGGGCGCGTTCCGAGGCCGTAAACTTTGAGTATGCGGACTTCGTTCGGCGCCCGCCGCTATAACTTTGACTGGCGCGGCTTCATCACGCCCGGCGTCAAACTTCTCGTGCTCATTTGCACGGGCGTTTTTCTAGTGCAGACGCTCGTCGCGCTGCTCCTCGGCGTGCGCGACGCGGCGTGGATCAATCATTACTTCGGACTCGTGGCCCTCGGCCCCATTCCGGGCCTGCGCTTGTGGCAGCCGTTCACGTACATTTTTCTGCACGGCGGCTTGTTCCATTTGTTGATCAACATGCTGTTTCTCTGGATGTTCGGCCGCGAACTGGAATTGGTCTGGGGAAAAAAGCGATTTCTGAATTTCTTTTTTCTGTGCGGCGTCGGCGCCGGCTTGATCGAAATTCTGGTGAAAGTCATTCCGATGGCGTGGGGCCATACGCCGTCGGACGTTCCGACGATCGGAGCTTCCGGCGCGATTTTCGGAATTTTGATGGCCAACGCCATTCTGTTTCCGGACCGGCGCATCTGGCTTTTTCCGCTGCCGGTGACGATTCCCATGCGGCCGTATGTCGCGGTGATGGGCGCGATCGAATTCTTCTCGACGCTGGGATCCGGCGGCGATTCGGTCGCGCATTTTTGCCATCTGGGAGGCATGCTCGTCGGCTATCTCTATTTGCGGCGGGGATCTTTTCTGTACAGCGTGCGAAACAGCGTTTCGGACTGGCAGCACAAACGCAACCGCAAACGATTCGACGTTTATATCAACAAGCACAAAAACGAGCCGCCTTCGCGGCCGGATCGCTGGGTCAATTGACTTTTGTGTCCGGCTTTTTATCTGAATTGTGTTTCTGAATTTTGTGCGGCGGGGCCGGACCGCGCGGCCAGTTTCCCACAAAATCTTTCAAGAAAGAACGGGGCCCAGACACTTGGCGAGAATTGCCGGATAAGTTCTCTTGCGATTCTAAAATCCGATGAACACTTATCCGTTTTCTTTTTGTTCTAGGTCAAAAGGAGTTCCATGCAGTCGCTGCGTCTGAATCCGATTCTCAACACCGACTCCTACAAACTTACGCACTGGTGGCAATATCCGCCGGACACGCGGCATATCTATTCCTACGTGGAATCGCGCGGCGGCATGTTCAGCGAAACGATGCTGGCCATGCTGCAGTACATCGTGAAATCCAATTTCGCCGGCCAGGTTTTTACGCTGGACGACATCGAGGAAGCGCGGCGCTTCGCGCACGCCCATTTCGGCGGGCATCCGAAGACCTTCAATTACGAAGGATTCAAATCGCTGTACGCAAAACACGGCGGGCGTCTTCCGCTGCGCATCCGTGCGGTGAAGGAAGGAACGGTGGTGAAGAGCCACAACGCGCTCATCACCATCGAAAACACCGATCCCGAATTTTACTGGCTCACGAACTGGGCGGAAACCGTTTTACTGGAAGTGTGGTATCCGATCACCGTGGCTACGCTTTCGCGCGCCATCAAACAGGTGATCGGCAAAGCGCTGGTGCGCACAGGCGACCCGTCGCTTCTGCCGTTCAAGCTGATCGATTTTGGTTTTCGCGGTGTTTCTTCCAAGGAATCCGCGGCAATCGGCGGCGCGGCGCATCTGATCAATTTTCTGGGCACGGATACGATCGCCGCTATCCAGCTTCTGAATCAATTTTATGCCGCGGATCTCACCGCAAAAGATCCGCTCAATTGTGCCGGCTACGCCATTCCCGCGTCCGAACATTCCACGATCACGGCGTGGGGCGAAGCCAATGAAGAGCAGGCGTACGCCAACATGCTCGAGAACTGTCCCGAAGGGGTGGTCGCTTGCGTCAGCGATTCCTACGACATTTATAACGCCGTGCGCAACCTGTGGGGCGGCGCGCTTCGCGACAAAGTCTTGCAGCGAAAAGGCACGCTCGTCATTCGCCCTGACTCCGGCGATGCGGTCACGGTGCTCGAGGAACTTTTCAAGATTGTGGCCGAAGTTTTCGGCTACGAAGTGAATAAAAAGGGATGGAAGACCACCGTTCCGTGCGTGCGGTTTATTCAAGGCGACGGCGTGAACTACTACACGATTCAAAACATCACCGGGCAGCTTACGCGGAAAGGCTGGTCGCAGGATATCTGGAGCTATGGAATGGGCGGAGCGCTGCTGCAGCAAGTGAATCGCGACACGCTAAAATTTGCATTGAAATGTTCCGCGATCGATCGCGGCGGCAAGTGGCACAACGTTTACAAAAATCCCAAGACCGATCCATCGAAAGCGAGCAAGGGCGGGCGCTTCAATTTGATTCACAACGGGAAGGAATTCGTGACCGTGGAGGTCGATAACGATTCGCCGAATCCCGACCATTCCTTGCTCGGCGTGAATGCACTCGAAACAGTGCTGGAAGACGGCAAGCTGCTGCGCGATATGACACTCCAGGAGGTTCGCGATATCGCGGTCAAATACGATACGTACACCGAGGCGGACTGATCTCTGACGGTAGTACGCGCAGTGAAAAACTGGAGCGGCGGAGATTTCGGTTCCATTTCTCTTGGAATTTGCAATTGTTGTGGCGTGGCTGATTACTTCTTCGAGAACACAACGCAGTAATTGTCCGAAGGCCAGTCATCGACGATTTTTTCGACCTGGAACCCCGCTTCGCCCAGCTCGTGGATAAGGATTTTCTGGTAGATGCCGTGGTTCACGCGATCTTTCGGCACGCCCTCGACTTTGCCGTACTCGGGGTGAGGAGGAAAATCGATGATGGCGAGCTTTCCGCCGGGCTTGAGCGAGCGAAGAATGCTGGCGTCGAATTCGAGGGGTTTCGTCAAATGGTGATACACGCGGCGCAAATAAATCGCATCGCAGCAGAAGGGCGGTAAATTGGTTTCCGCTTCCGCGCTTTCGAGGATGGTAACGTTTTTCAAGCCGCGGTTTTTGACTTCGGCGCGAAGAGCTTTTAATTTTTCCTGATTAATCTCCGTCGCGTACACTTTTCCCGAAGGACCGACTTGCTCGACCGCGGCAAAGGCATAGCTGCCGTCACCGGCGCCAATATCCGCGACGACGGTTCCGGGCTTCCATCCCATGAGCGCCGCCAGCTTGGGAATTTCTTCTTCGGCGGAAGCTCTGGCGCGCAGCGCCAAGGCGAGGATCACCGCAACGATGCAAGCCAATGTCAACACAAGATATTTGCTTATTCTGTTTTGTCGTTGCATGAAGCGCTCACTTCCTGGAACCATGCCGAGTTTCGCGCGGGCGAAGATTAGTCTTCGCCGATGTCTTCGTGCCACAGCGCGGGATTTTCCTCGATGAATTTCGCGAGCATCCGCACACATTCCTTAGACGCAAGATCAATCACTTTGATTCCATTTTCCTGAAGCCAGTCGATGCCGCCACGAAAATTTTCGGACTCGCCGACAACGACCATTCCGATTCCGAATTGGCGTATGAGGCCGCTGCAATACCAGCAGGGCGCGAGCGAGGTGACCATGATTTTGTCGCGATAACCGCGCTGGCGGCCGGCTTTGCGAAATGCGTCGGTCTCCGCGTGGGCGGAAGGATCGCCGTCTTGCACCCTGCGATTGTGGCCGCTCGCCAAGAGCTTGCCGGAACTATCGAAAAGAGCGGCACCGATGGGGATTCCGCCTTCGGCGAGACCGCGCTGCGCTTCGGCGATCGCGGTTTCGAGCAGCTTCGCATATTCGGTGTGGTTCATCTAGGCATCCTCGGCGGGTTTGCGATTCCAATAGCGGGGCGCGATGACGTAATTGAGTTGCACGAAAACGATGAACGCGATGCTCCAATAGGTGCCGAAAATGCAGAGCAACGCGCCAAAGGCATAGAGCGATTGCGCAATCAAAATGCGGCGGCATATCGCAGCGGGAACTTCCGGCGGGGTATCGCTTTTGATGAGCGACGCGCGGCGAGCGCGGCCCCAACTGAAGAAGAGCAGCGCGCCGAGGAGCAAAATGTTGGCCCAATAAGCGAGCAGAGCGGTGCGGAAATGGATGAACTCGATCAAGAGGCGGGTGGAAAAGGGCATGAGCGTGACGAGAAAAAGAAACGCAAGATGAATCCAGGTAAAGTGGCGCTCGGAACGCTCGACGTGGTTGAGCTGGGTTTGCTGGCCGACCCAAAAAATGCCGAGGGTCAGGAAGCTCATCAGATAGATGAGGAGATCGGGAGCGAGCAGCAGCAGCGCGCGACGCAAAGCGCCTTCACCGTGAATCAGTTCCCTGGCGGGAACGTGAAGCTCGAGCAAAAGCAGCGTCATGGCGACGCCGAAAATGCCATCACTCAAGGCAGCAAGCCGCTCGACGCTCTGGCCCGCGATCGCGTTGTAGGAAGTTTTGAGCATGGGCGGAAATGGCTTATTTCAAAGAGGCTTCCACTTTTTTGCCGTACTCGCGGGCTTTGGCGAGAATTTCGGGTTCGTTGAGAGTGAGAAGTTTTTTGTCGCGCATGACCACGCGGCCACCGATGATGACGGTTTGGACGTCGCTGCCTTTCAAGGCGTAGGCGAGCTGCGAATAGATGCCGTACATGGGAACGGCGTTGGGTTCGTCGAGGGAAATCAAAATGATATCGGCTTTTTTGCCAAGCTCGAGAGAACCGATTTGATTTTCCATGTGCAGGGCTTTCGCGCCGTCAATGGTGGCCATTTCGACGACGGACTGCGCGCCGAGGGCGCGCGGGTCCATGCGGGTGATTTTCTGGAGTTTGGCGGCGAGGTCCATTTCTTCCATCAAGTCGAGGTCGTTGTTGCTGCCGGCGGGGCCGTCGGTGCCGAGGCCGACAGCGATGCCCGCGGCGCGCTCGTCGATAACGGGAGCGACACCGCTGGCGAGCATCATGTTGCTGGAAGGATTGTGGACGCAGCCGACGTGGCGCTCCGCGAGGATCCGGCGGTCTTTTTCGTTTACGAAGATGCAGTGCGCGGCGACGACATCCGGGCCGAGGACGCCGATCTTATCAAGATATTGGACGGAGGTGAGGCCGTTCTGGCGCAAGCTGTCATCCAGCTCCTTTTTCATCTCGGCGACGTGAATCAAAATCGGGGCATGGTATTTGCGCGCGAGTGCGGCGGCATCCTGAAGGGTCTTTTTCGAACAGGTGTAGATGGAGTGAGGAGCGGCGGCGGCGTGGATCAGCGGGTCGCCTTGCCAGCGCTGGAGAAATTTTTCGGTGTACGCGAGCGTGGCGGCGTGCGTTTTGTTATCGGGAGCGGGAAAATCAATGAACGTTTCGCCGAGGACTCCGCGCATTCCGGCGGCTTTGGTTTCTTCGGCGATGGCGTCTTCGAAGTAATACATGTCGGCGAAAGTGGTGACGCCGGAACGGATCTGTTCGGCGGCGGCGAGCCGAGTGCCCCAGCGGACGAAATCTTCGGTGACGTTTTTGGCTTCGGCGGGGAAGATGCATTTGTGCAGCCAGACGTCGAGCGTGACGTCATTGCAGAGGCCGCGGAAAAGAGTCATGGGGACGTGGGTGTGGCCGTTGACGAAGCCGGGGAGGATGAGAGCGCCTTTGGCGTCGATGGATTGTTTGGTGAAAATGGGGCCATTGGGCATGCGCGGAAGACCTTCGCCGACGGCCACGATGGTGTCGCCCTTGACGATGACGTAACCGTTTTCGAGGATGCGGCGGTTGGCGTCCATGGTGACAAGCGTGCCGTTACTGATGACGAGATCGACGAAGTTGGCAGGCTTCCCTTTCGCGGGGGCCTGGGCAAAGATTTTCAGCGCGCCGGCAAAAAGCAACGCCGCGCAGAGGAGCAGGACCGTCCATTTGCTATGAGCCATCCGCTTTGGATTCATTCTTTTTCCCCGCTTCTTACAAGTTAGAAGAATCGAACGGCTTCGGAAACAGATCGCGCATGCGGAGCGTTTCCGTTTTGCCCTTCAAATTTGCCAGAATGACGGGAATATCGCCGCAAAATTCCCAGAGGAGCTGGCGGCACGCGCCGCAAGGCGGAGTGAGCGTGTCGGTATCGGTGACGACGGCGATGGCGTCGAAGTTGCGCTCGCCTTCGCTCATGGCTTTGAAAATGGCGACGCGCTCGGCGCAAACGGTGAGGCCGTAGGTGGCGTTTTCAACGTTGCAGCCGCCAAAGATTCTGCCAGAAGTCGCGTGAAGCGCGGCGCCCACGCGGAAATTCGAAAAGGGGGCGTGGGAATTTTCGCGGGCTTGCTTTGCTTCGCCGATTAGTACGTCTTGTTCGCTCAACGATCCTCCTACTAGCGGTACTGACGCTTCTGTGCGTTCTCAACAGCGGCTCTATTGTCGTCGGGCAGTTCGGCTACGTGGATCTCGATCTCAAAGGCGCGTAGAGCGTTGGCCATCCAATTTTTGCCTTGGAAGCCGCGGGCGGCCTTCCTGTCAGCAAAAAGAAGGATTTTTCTAGCATGCTTTGAGGCCATTCGCTCCGCGTACAACATCTTCAGCGCGTCCGCCATAACCTTTTTCTTCTGGGCTGCCTTTGGGGGTCCAATATGCGCCCATGCCTCGCACAGAATTAGTGGCGATTCGCAGTAGCCGTCAATTTCGAGCCAATCGCCCCCCGGTAGGTCCACTTTCTTTTTGAGAAGGCGCGTGCCCAGGGTTCGCGCTAGGCTAGAAATGAGCAATCTTTCAGCTTTTCTTTGCTCGAAACTGTCTCCGGGCTCGGAACCATCGACATGTGTCTTGTCGGCCACAGTCATGAGACCTCGGCGGCTATGCGCGGGATGACGATTTTTAGGAGGGCGATGAACTGGCCGCGGACGCGCTCGCCGGTTGCGAGGACGTCTTTGTGGTCGAGCGGCTGATCGAGAATGCCGGCAGCGGCGTTGGTGACGCAGGAAATGCCTAGGACGCGAATGCCGCAGTGCCGCGCGGCAATGACTTCGGGAACGGTGGACATGCCGACGAGATCGGCGCCGATGGCGCGGAGGTAGCGGATTTCGGCGGGAGTTTCGTAGCTGGGGCCGGGAAGCGCGGCGTAGACGCCTTCATAAAGGCCGACGCCGTTGCGGTTTCCTTCACCGACGGCCATTTCGCGAAATCGGCGGTCGTAGGCGACGGTCATGTCGGGGAAGCGCGGACCGAAGCGCTCGTCGTTGGGTCCGGTGAGCGGATTCGCGTTCTGGAGATTGATGTGATCCTTGATGACGACGAGTTTGCCTTGCGTGAATTCGCGCTTAATGCCGCCGGCGGCGTTGGTGAGAATGACGGCTTGGACGCCCATGCGGGAAAAAACGCGAATGGGGAAGGCGACGTCTTTGGCGGAATAGCCTTCGTAAAGATGGACGCGGCCCTGCATTCCGGCGACGGGGATTGCGCCGACTTTGCCGAGGACGAGATTGCCGGCGTGGCCGATGGCGGTGGACTTAGGGAAATGAGGAATTTCGGAGTAGGGGATTTTGGTGGCGCCGAGGAATTCCTCGGCGAAGGCGCCGAGGCCGGAGCCGAGGACTAGAGCGATTTTGGGGCGGAGTTGCGTCTTCGAGAAAATAAACTTGGCGGCGGCTTCGGCGCGTTCGAA
Organism: uncultured Acidobacteriota bacterium; assembly: GCA_963715795.1. Lineage (GTDB taxonomy): Bacteria > Acidobacteriota > Terriglobia > Acidiferrales > UBA7541 > Acidiferrum. The sequence continues at coordinate 2,699,194 of OY970275.1, forward strand.
TTCGGCGGGGGCATTCTTTGCGGGTGGAGCTTTTTTTCGAGGCGGCATTGTGTGATTGGGATTTTACATGGAGTTTAGGGGAAATAAAAAAGACAAGGAAAGAAAAAAGATTTACACAGAGAACACAGAGAGCGCAGAGGACACAGAGAAGAGTGGCATCACGAGAGGATGCCGACGATGGAGGCGGACATTAGATTGGCCATGGTGCCGGCGAGCATGGCGCGGATGCCGAACTTGGCGAGCTGCGTGCGCTGGTCGGGAGCGAGCGCGCCGATGCCGCCGATCTGAATGCCGATGGAGCTGAAATTGGCGAAGCCGCAAAGAGCGAAGGTGGCGATGCGCGCCGCGCGGGGATCGAAGGCGCTGGCTTTGATGAGTTCGCCGAGCTGCTGGAAGGCGACGACTTCGTTGATGACCATGCGCGTGCCGAGAAGATTGCCCATGGCCATGCACTCGTGCCAAGGGATGCCGATGAGCCAGGCGATGGGAGCGAAAACCCAGCCGAAAACCTGCTGAAGGCTGGAAGGAAACCAGGTGAGATGAAGGTGCGGATGGAGAACGAACCAGTTGTGCGCGCCACCCATCATGGCATTGACGAGATAAAGCAGAGCGATGAAAGAGATGAGCATGGCGCCGACGTTGAGGGCGAGATGAAGGCCGTCAACGGTGCCACGGGAAATGGCGCCGAGGAAATTGGTTTCTTTTTCCATTTCGGGCATTTCGACGCGGCCGGCCGTGAGAGGCTGCTCGGTTTCCGGGACGAGCATTTTGGCCATGAGCAGAGTGCCGGGAGCGGTCATGATGACGGCGGTGAGAAGAAATTCGGCTTTGATGCCGAAGGCGATATAAGCGGCCATGATGCCGCCGGAGACGTGAGCCATGCCGCTGGTCATGACGACCATAAGTTCGGATTTGGTGAGCTTGTTCAGGAAGGGGCGGATGGTGAGCGGGGCTTCGGTCTGACCCATGAAGATGCTGGCGGCGACGTTGAGAGACTCGGCGCCGCTGGCGCCCATGACGCGGGTCATGACCCAGGCAGCGGCGCGGATGACGAGCTGCATGACGCCGATGTGGTAGAGAAGCGCGAAGAAGGCGGCGATGAAAATAATCGTGGGAAGAACTTGGAAGGCAAAAATGAAGTGCTCGGGAGAGGACGCGAAATTGGTATTGGCGACGGAGGGCAAGCCGAGTTCGCCGAAGACAAATTGAGAGCCGTAAAACGCGTAGCCCAGGAGCGTATTGACTTTTTCTCCGGCCCACTGAAAGAGATCGCGGCCGGCTGGAACGCGGAGGACGAAGACGGCGAAAGAGAGTTGGAGGCCGAGGCCCCAGAGAACGGTCTTGAGCTTGATGGCTTTGCGCTCGGTCGAGAAAAGATAGGCGAGGCCGAGCATGGTGAGCAGGCCGAGCACTCCGGTGAAGCGTCCCATTCGTGGACCTCTTTCTACCGAACAGTTCTAGCGAGCGTTTCTACCAAGCAGATGAAGACGTTGGTGTGCTAGCCGCCAAGAATGCGGCGGATGAGCGGGCGCGATTCGCTGGGCGCGGCGTCGCCGATGAAATAGCTGGCGGCGATGAGGCTTTGCGCTTCGGCCAACATTGCGCCGCTATTGTAATGAATTGTGGCGAGAGGCTCGTCTTTTTTTACGGGGTCGCCGATGCGCTTGTGGAATTCGAGGCCGACGGCGTGGTCGATGGAGTCTTCCTTCTTTTCGCGGCCGCCACCGAGCATGGCCAGAGCCGCGCCGAATTGTTCGCAATTCGTGGCGGTGATGAAGCCGGCGGCGGGGCTGAGGACGTCGGAGCGGGAGCGGGCTTGAGGGAGGAGTTGGGGATCGTCGACGACGCGATCGTCGCCGCCTTGCAGGCGAATGCCCTGCTTGAATTTTTTTTTGGCCTGGCCGGTGACGATCATGGTTTCGGCGAGGAGGCGGCCGTCGTCGACGGATTTGGTGCGATCGCCGAGGAAAAACATCCAGGCGGAAAGTTCGATGCTGAGATCGCGAAGGTCGGCGGGACCGCTGCCGTTGAGGACGTCGATGCACTCGGCGACTTCCACGGAATGGCCGGCCATGCGGCCGAGAGACTGGTCCATCGAAGTGATCAGGGCGACGACTCGTTTGCCCATGCGTTCGCCGGTCTCGACCATGACTTCTGCGAGGCGGACGGAATCTTCTTCGGTCTTCATGAAGGCGCCGGAACCGGTTTTGACGTCGAGGACGAGAGCGTCGATGCCTTCGGCGAGTTTTTTGCTCATGATGGAGGCGCAGATGAGGCCGATATTTTCGACGGTGGAGGTGGCGTCGCGGAGGGCGTAGATTTTTTTGTCGGCGGGGGCGATTTCCGCGGTTTGGCCGATGAGGCCCATGCCGCATTCGCGGAGAACACCGACGAAATCCTGGAGCGAGAGATTGACGTTGAAGCCCGGAATGGATTCGAGTTTATCGAGAGTGCCACCGGTGTGGCCGAGGCCGCGGCCGCTGATCATGGGAACGGTGAGGCCGCCGGCGGCGACGATGGGAGCGAGGATCAACGAGGTTTTATCGCCGACGCCGCCGGTGGAATGCTTGTCGACTTTCCTGCCGGGGATGCGAGAGAGATTGAGAATTTCGCCGGAACAGAGCATGACTTCGGTGAGAGCGGCGAGTTCGGAGCGATTGAGGCCGCGGATCCAAACAGCCATGAGCCAGGCGGCCATTTGATAGTCGGGGATTTCGCCGCGAGTGTAACCGGAGATGAGGAAGTCAATCTCGTCGCGGGAGAGTTCGGCGGAATCGCGTTTTTTGCGGATCAGGTCGACGGCGCGCATGCGGGTCTGGGGACTGCGGCGAGAGCGTAACATTGGCAGGTGTCAGCGTCAACGTAACGCAAAAGCTCGGGCGAGAAGACGCGCCAAGCGCTAGAAAATAAATTGAAAAAAATGGTGCCCGGGGTGGGAGTCGAACCCACATGAGGAAAAATCCCCGGAGGATTTTAAGTCCTCAGCGTCTGCCATTCCGCCACCCGGGCCGGGCAGATAGAAAAAGTAGCATGGATGGCGAGCAGGCTCAATGACGGGGGAACCACTGGTGTGCGGGGCAGGGGATTTCGGCGACGAATGGCGGATAGGAAGGCCTTCGGACAGATTTGGAAGAAGCTTTGTGTGATTGGAAGGGGGCTTCGTAGGATGGGAAGGAGCTGCGCATGAATGGTTTGTAACTTGATTGACAAGCGGTAGGGGGCGCGGTAATTTTTATTTCTATCCTTGGATGGCCGTTGGGTGCCGGGGAGGACCACGCACGAATTCGCGGGCGCTCCGAGGGAGCGTTTTGGCCTGTGTATACAACTGTTTTCATTTTGACGCGAAATTCCTTCCGTCTTTGCGCAGTCTGGTGCATCTAAGATTTGACCGAAGTCCGCGGGTAGAATCCTCCCGCCAATGGAGCCAAAGTGAGTCAGCCGAAGAGTCAGCTCGATATGGACCTGCTGAGCATCAACACCATCCGGACACTTTCAATCGATGGGGTGCAGCAAGCCAACTCCGGGCATCCCGGAGCGCCGATGGGGCTGGCTCCGGTGGCGTATTCGTTGTGGCAGAAGGTGCTGCGTTACGATCCCGCCCATCCGATTTGGCCGAACCGCGACCGCTTCGTGCTCTCGGCTGGACATGCTTCGATGCTGCTTTATTCGACGCTGCACCTCGCGGGAGTGCGCGCCGTGGACGCGCAGGGCAACGTTTTGGATACTCCCGCTGTTTCGATGGACGAGCTGAAACACTTCCGGCAACTCGGCAGCAAGACTCCGGGACATCCTGAATCGCATTTGACGACGGGAGTCGAGACCACAACCGGGCCGCTGGGGCAAGGCGCGGGAAACAGCCTGGGGATGGCGATTGCGAGCAAATGGCTGGCCGCGAACTACAACAAACCGGGCTTCGACATTTTTGATTTCAACGTTTATGCGGTTTGCGGCGACGGCGACTTGATGGAGGGCGTAGCGTCGGAGGCCGCTTCTCTCGCCGGACATTTGCAACTCTCGAACCTTTGCTGGATTTACGACAACAATCACGTGACGCTGGACGGCCCGGCGATCTGGTCGTTCAGCGAAGATGTGATGACGCGCTTCGTGGCTTATGGCTGGAATGTGACGCGCGTAGCCGACGCCAACGATTTGAGCAAGCTGGCGCACGCATACGAAACGTTCTTGAAAACGAAGGACCGGCCGACGCTGATCGTGGTCGACAGCCACATCGGCTACGGATCGCCGCACAAGCAGGACACATCCGACGCGCACGGCGAACCGCTTGGCGAAGCGGAGGTCAAGCTGGCCAAACAATTTTACGGATGGCCGGAGGACGCGAAGTTTCTGGTGCCGGACGGCGTTTACGATCAATTCAAAAATGGCGTGGGCAAGCGCGGGGCGGAGGCGCACGCCGCGTGGGCGGCGAAGTTCGCGGAGTACAAGAGCAAATTTCCGGAGCTGGCGGATCAATTGAACAGGATTCAGGCCGGCAAACTGCCGGACGCCTGGGACAAAGACCTGCCAACGTTCCCTGCCGATGCGAAAGGTCTGGCAACGCGCGATTCGTCCGGAAAAGTTCTCAATGTGCTGGCCAAAAATATACCGTGGCTGCTCGGCGGTTCAGCGGATCTGGCGCATTCGAACAAGACGAATTTGACGTTCGAAGGAGCGGGTGATTTTTACCCGAACGAGTACAAGGGTCGCAATCTACATTTCGGCGTACGAGAACATGCCATGGGCGCGGCCGTGAATGGGATGGTTTCTTCGAAGCTGCGAGCGTTCAGCGCCACGTTTTTCAATTTCAGCGACTACATGAAGCCGAGCATGCGGCTCGGCGCGCTGATGGAGATTCCGGCGATTTACATTTTCACGCACGATTCGATTGGCTTGGGAGAAGACGGCCCCACGCACCAGCCGATCGAACAACTGGCTGGGCTGCGGGCCATGCCGAACATGCTGGTGCTGCGGCCGGGCGATGCGAATGAGGTCGTGGAGGCGTACAAGATCATCCTGCAGCATACGCACGGGCCGTCGACGCTCGTGCTGACGCGGCAGCCCATCCCCACGTTTGACCGTTCGAAATTCGGAGCCGCATCCGGCGTGGCGAAAGGCGCGTATGTACTGGCGGACGCTCCGGGCGGAAAACCGGAGGTAATTCTGATCGGCACGGGCAGCGAAGTTTCGCTGTGCGTCTCGGCGTGGGAAAAACTGAGCGCGGAGGGCATCAAAGCGCGCGTGGTGAGCATGCCCTCGTGGGAACTATTCGAGGCCCAGGACGCAAGTTATAAAGAAAGCGTGCTTCCGGCGAGCGTCACCGCGCGCGTGTCCGTCGAGATGGCCGCCACGTTCGGGTGGGAGCGCTTCGTAGGACCGAAAGGGAAAATGATCGGCATGCACAGCTTCGGGGAGTCTGCTCCGATCAAAGCGTTGCTCAAGAAATTCGGCTTTGAGACCGAAAACGTGGTGGCGGCAGCCAAAGAAGTTTTGGGAAAGTGAGCGAGCAATGAAAGTTGTGATTGGTTCCGACCACGCCGGCTTTCAGTTGAAGAATGCGATGGGGGACGTGTTGCGCTCGATGGGGAACGAAGTGCTGGACGTCGGAGCGTTCAACGAAAATCCTTCGGACTATCCCGACTTTGCTGAGGCAGTGGGCCGGGCGGTTCTGGATGGCAAGGCCGAGCGCGGCGTGCTGATCTGCGGAAGCGGAGTCGGCGCTAGCGTGGCCGCGAATAAACTTCCGGGGATTCGCGCGGGGATGTGCCATGACACATATTCGGCGCATCAAGGCGTGGAGCACGACAATATCAACGTGCTGGTGCTCGGCTCTCGAGTGGTTGGCGTGGCCCTGGCGCAGGATTTGGTGCGCACCTTCATGGGCGCGAAATTCTCGAACGAAGAGCGGCATGTGCGCCGGCTCGGCAAAGTAAAGGCCCTAGAGACGAAGTACTGCCCCGGCTCCTGACCATGACCACGGCCGGGATTGGCCAATCGGGGAGTGAGCAGAAGTGAACCACGTGAGTAAACGGCCGTGGGGTACAATGGATGTTCAACGGATTTCCTACCATAGAGGAGAATTATCATGACGACTACAACCACGATCCCAAGCGTCGGCGCCACGCAGGGCACGAATCCTCTGAAAGCGCTCCTCGCCTACGGGCAATCGCCCTGGATGGATTACATCCGCAGAGACCTGCTGACCAGCGGCGGACTGAAAAAATACATCAACGATGATGGGCTGCGGGGCATGACCTCGAATCCCGCGATTTTTGAAAAAGCCATCACGGGGAGCGATCTCTACTCCGACATCCTGAATTCGGCGGAGGCAAAGAAGCTCGACGCCAAAGGTCTTTTCGAAAAGATCGCCATCCGCGATGTTCAGGATGCCTGCGACATTTTCAAACCGGTTTACGCCGAGTCCAAGCGGCGAGACGGCTACGTCAGCCTGGAAGTGTCTCCATATTTGGCGAACGACACCAAGGGCACGCTGGAAGAAGCGCGCCGGCTCTGGAAAGCCGTCGACCGGCCCAATCTCATGGTTAAAGTTCCAGCCACTCCCGAGGGGATTCCGGCCATCCGGCAGCTTCTCGAAGACGGGCTCAACATCAATATCACGCTGCTCTTCGCGCAGTCCGCGTACGAACAAGTGGCCGAGGCTTTTCTCGCCGCGATGGAAGCTCGCGCCGCCAAGGGACAGGACGTCAGCCATTCGGCAAGCGTCGCCAGCTTTTTCGTGAGCCGCATCGATACGCTGGTCGACAGCAGGGTCGACGAAAAGTTGAAAACGGCTGCCGACCCCGCGCAAAAAGCGCTGCTCGAAAGCATCCACGGCAAAATCGCCATTGCGAACGCTAAGATGACCTACAAGAAATATCAGGAGCTTTTTGGGAATGCGCGGTGGAAAGCTTTGGCAGCCAAAGGCGCGCAAACGCAGCGGCTGCTGTGGGCCAGCACGAGCACGAAAAATCCAAAATATCGTGATGTCCTCTACGTCGAAGAGTTGATCGGCGCAGACACGGTGGACACTATTCCGCCCGCGACGTTCGACGCCTTCCGCGACCACGGCAAGCTGCGCGCGAGTTTGACGGAAGACGTCGATGCCGCGCGCAAAACCATGGAAAACCTCGCCAAGGCGGGCATCTCGATGAAAGAAGTGACGGAGAAGCTGCTGGTGGACGGCGTGAAACTCTTCGCGGATGCCTTCAAGCAGCTTCTGGAGGCGACGGGAAAAAGCGCAGGAGTGGCTGCGTGAGCCTGAACCGGCAAACCTACACACTACCGGAAAAGCTGGCAAGTGCCGTAAATGCGTCGCTTCAGGATTGGCAGACGAGCGGCAAGGTCAAACGGTTGTGGGAGAAGGATGCCTCGCTGTGGACGGGCACCGACGAGAATAAATGGCTCGGCTGGCTCGATATCACCGAGCAACAGCTCGAGGACATCGACAAGCTAAAGCAGTTCGCCGCCGATATCAAGAAGACCGCTTTCAAGGACGCCTTGCTGTTGGGAATGGGTGGGTCCAGCCTTTGCCCGGAAGTTCTCCGCATGACTTTCGGCAACGCCGAGGGCTTTCCGGACTTTCACGTCCTGGACTCGACGGATCCTGCGCAAATCAGAGCGCTCGAAGCAAGCGTGGACCTCACCAACACCATTTGTATCGTATCGAGCAAGTCCGGAACCACGCTCGAGCCCAATATCTACAAACAATACTTTTTCGACCGCGTGACCTCGAAAGTTGGCCCAAAAGAGGCGGGCAGCCGCTTTATCGCCATTACCGATCCGGGCTCAAAGCTGCAGCGCGTCGCGGAGAAAGACAAATTCCGCAAGATCTTCCATGGTGTGCCGAGTATCGGCGGTCGATACTCCGCGCTGTCCAATTTTGGAATGGTGCCTGGCGCCGTGATGGGCATTGACGTGGCGAGGCTGCTGAAAAACACGCAAAAAATGGTCGAGGCTTGCGGCAAGGATACCGAAGCCGCGACGAATCCGGGGGTGGTATTGGGGACGATTCTCGGCCTGGCGGCGAACCAGGGGCGCGACAAACTTACGATCGTCACTTCGAAGGCTATATTCGATCTGGGCGCCTGGCTCGAGCAATTGATCGCCGAGTCCACGGGAAAATCCGGTAAGGGCATCATTCCGGTGGACCGCGAATGTTTGGGTAAGCCGGATCTCTACGGCGCGGACCGCGTTTTCGCCTATTTGCGCCAGGAGTCCGATTCGGACAAGGAACACGCCGCAGCCATCGACGCCCTGGCAAAGGCCGGCCATCCGGTTGTGCGCATCGTGATCCCGGACATTTATAACCTCGGGCAGGAATTCTTCCGCTGGGAAATCGCCACGGCGGTGGCCGGCTCGATCATCGGCATCAACGCGTTCAACCAACCGGATGTCGAGGCCAGCAAAACGGAAACGCGCAAGCTCACCAGCGAGTACGAGTCGACTGGCAAACTCCCGTTCGAATCGCAATTTTTCACGGCGGACAGCATCAAGCTCTATGCCGATCTGAAAAATACGGTTGCGCTCAAGGGCGGCGCGACTCTTTCCGGCTTTTTGAAGAAACACCTCGGACGCCTCGGCGCCGGCGACTATTTTGCCGTGCTCGGCTACATCACCATGAACGAAGCGAACGAGGAGGCGCTGCAGGCGATTCGGCTTGCGGTACGGGACAACAAGAAAGTGGCGACTGTGCTGGGCTTTGGGCCGCGTTTCCTGCACTCGACGGGCCAGGCGTATAAAGGCGGACCAAACACCGGCGTTTTTCTGCAGATTACTTGTGACAACGCGGTGGATTTGCTCGTTCCAGGACAGACATATACCTTTGGCGTGGTCAAAGCGGCGCAGGCTCGCGGCGATTTCGCGGTGCTTGCGGATCGCGGGCGGCGAGCCCTGCGTGTTCACTTGGGCAAGGATGTTGCGGCGGGGCTGGCGACGTTGACGCAAACAATCCAAGAAGCGCTCGCGTAACGCGCGTCTAAAAAGTTCAAGCTGGCCAAACGGAATCAACGAGGGCAGAGGAGTAATCGCGATGCAACTGGGCATGATCGGACTGGGGAGAATGGGCGCCAATATGGTGCGGCGGTTGCAGAAAAATGGCCACAGATGCGTCGTGTACGACCGCAGCGCGGATTCCGTAAAACAACTGGCGGGCGAAGGAGCGACGGGGGCGGATTCGCTTGGCGATTTTGTCAAGAAGCTGCAAAAGCCACGCGCGGTGTGGTTGATGGTGCCGGCAGCCGTGGTGGACGCCACGTTGCACGATCTGACGGGCGCCTTGGAATCCGGCGACATCGTGATCGACGGCGGAAATTCCTATTACATCGATGATATTCGCCGCGCGAAGGAACTTTCGGCGAAAGGGATTCATTACTGCGACGTGGGCACGAGCGGAGGCGTCTGGGGGCTAGAGCGCGGTTATTGTCAGATGATTGGCGGCGAAACGGAAATCGTGAAGCATCTCGATCCCATCTTCAAAACACTGGCACCGGGCCGCGGAAACGTAGAACGCACGCCGGGACGCGAGAAAGCCGGAGGGACCTCCGAAGAGGGCTACCTCCACTGCGGCCCTTCCGGCGCCGGACATTTCGTGAAGATGGTCCACAACGGCATCGAATACGGATTGATGGCGGCCTACGCGGAAGGCTTGAACATTCTCAAGCACGCGAATGCGGGAAAAACGCATCGCGAAACGGACGCCGAGACGACACCGCTGCGCGACCCCGAACATTATCAATACGACTTCAATCTCGCGGACGTGACAGAAGTGTGGCGCCGCGGGAGCGTGATCGCGTCGTGGCTGCTCGACCTGACGGCCATTTCTCTTCTGGAACAGCCCACTCTCGAGCGCTTCTCCGGGCGCGTTTCGGATTCCGGCGAGGGGCGTTGGACCATTCTCGCGGCGATTGAGTCCACGGCGCCTGCCCCGGTACTGACCGCCGCTCTTTTCGAGCGTTTCGCGTCCCGCGGCGAAAGCGATTTTGCGTCGAAAGTTTTATCCGCCATGCGGTTTCAGTTCGGCGGACACATCGAGAAAAAAGACGGCCACTAAAGACCATCGGCGCCGCACGGCAGCCTGAGATAGGACCAAACGAATGAACTCAAATCATACCGATTCCGCTTCCACGGGCCCCCCCTGCGTGATGGTGATTTTCGGAGCGAGCGGCGACCTGACAAAGCGAAAATTGATCCCCGCGCTGGTGAATTTGGCGCAGGAAGGGCTGCTGTCGCAGCAGTTTGCGATTGTAGGCTTTGCGTTCGACCAGCTGACGACGGAATCGTTTCGCACATTGCTCAGCGAGGAGATCAAGCAATTTGAGGAGCATCTCGTCGACCCGAAACTTTGGCAATGGTTTCTGGACCGGATTTACTACGTGCAGGGAGACTTCAAGGATCCTGGCGCGTACCAACGGTTGAAAGAGCAAATCCTCCAGGCAGAGAAGAAACACGGGACGCAGGGCAACCGTTTTCACTACCTCGCCGTATCTCCCAATTTTTTCTCGGTGATCGTGGAGAAACTGGGCGAGATCGACATGACCAAGGAAGAGGGCGGGCACTGGACGCGCGTGATCGTGGAAAAGCCGTTTGGGCACGACCTGGAATCCGCGAAGCAATTGAACAAGGAACTGAAACAAATTCTGACCGAAAAGCAGATTTTCCGGATCGACCACTACCTTGGCAAGGAAACGGTACAGAATTTGATGGTCTTCCGTTTCGCCAACAGCATGATTGAGCCGCTTTGGAATCGCACCTACATCGATCACGTGCAAATCACCGCCGCCGAATCCGTCGGCGTGGAACACCGCGGCGCGTTTTACGAAACGGCGGGCGCGCTCAAAGACATGGTACCGAACCACCTTTTCCAGCTCCTCACGCTGACGGCCATGGAACCGCCCATTTCGTTCGAAGCAGATGCGGTGCGCGACAAACAGGGGGAGATTCTTCACGCGCTGCAGATTCCCACGCCGGAAGATGTTTTGCGGAACACCGTTCGCGGACAATACGGCGAAGGCACGGAGGCGGGTGAGAAAGTCGCCGCCTACCGAAACGAACCGAACGTCTCGCCCAGCTCAAACACGGAAACGTTTGTGGCGCTGAAGCTGAAAATCGATAACTGGCGCTGGGCCGATGTGCCATTCTATTTGCGCACCGGAAAGCGGCTCGCCAAGCGCGTGACCGAAATCGCCATCCAGTTTCGCCGGACGCCGTTCATGCTGTTTCGAAAGACGCCCATCAAAGACCCGCGCACAAACCGCCTGGTAATCCACATCCAGCCCGACGAGGGCATCTCGTGGCGTTTCGCGGCCAAGGTTCCGGGTTCGGTGATGAAGCTGGGACTGGTGAACATGGACTTTGACTACGCGCGCGATTTTGGCACTTCGCACAGCACCGGTTACGAGCGCCTTCTTTATGACTGCATGCTTGGCGACGCCACTCTTTTTCAGCGCGCGGACATGGTCGAAGCAGGATGGGCCGCCATCGAACCGGTCATCGACGTTTGGAAAGCCCTGCCGGCTCGCGGCTTCCCCAACTACGCCGCAGGCTCCTGGGGCCCCAAAGAAGCCGATGAGCTGATGGCCCGCGATGGCCGCGCGTGGCGGATGATTGGAGCGGAAGAAGAAGATGCGAGGAGCTCCGCGACGGCAACGGAAAACTTGAAGGGCGCGGGGGCGATGCACGAATAAGCGCCCATGACCATGGACAAATCGAACGCCGAGGTGCGGGTGCTGCCCGATGCCGCAGCGATTGCGAAGCGTGCGGCCCAGAAATTCGTGGAGTTCGGGGCCGCTGCTCTGAAAGAGAAAGGCTCGTTCAACGTCGTTCTTTCGGGCGGTTCCACACCGAGGGCTCTGCACGGACTGCTCGTGAATGATTCGGGTCTGCGCTCGCAAGTGCCTTGGGATAAAATGCATCTGTTCTTCGGCGACGAGCGCCACGTAAAACCAGACGATGCGCTGAGCAACTATCGCATGGCCCTCGAGACCTTGATCTCAAAGTCGCCGCTGAAGCCGGAGCAAGTCAGCCGCATCAAAGCGGAGTACCCGGAGGCGGAGGACGCCGCGAAGGAATATGAGCAAGACATCCGGGCATACTTTAAGCTGAAGGATGGCGCGTTTCCGCGGTTTGACTTGGTGTTGCTGGGCATGGGCGGAGAAGGCCACGTTGCCTCGCTCTTTCCAGGCACAAAAGCCCTGCACGAAAATAACCGCATCGTCGTGCATAATTGGGTAGGAAAGGTGCTGATGGACCGCATCACGCTCACCGCGCCGGCCATCAACAACGCCGCCCACATTCTGTTCATGGTGACGGGCGCGGACAAACGCCCTGCGCTGACCGCGGTCCTGGAACGAGTTTACGAGCCGGAGCAGTTGCCGGCGCAATTGATTCAACCGGTGAACGGCTCTTTGCTTTGGCTGGTCGACGCCGCCGCCGGCAGCAAGCTCACTCACGCGATTCGCGAATAATTTAGGAGACTCCTATGGCAACCATCACAAGCGCGGGAAACATCGAAACTTACCTCGGTGCAAAAGCCGAATATTATCTTGGATACAAAACGCCGAAAATTTCCAAAGAGCGGCTGCATCTTCCGGGACCGGATTTTGTCGATCGCGTCTATGCCGCGTCGAACCGGAATGTCCGGGTGCTCACGAATCTCCAGCGCATCTTCAACCACGGGCGGCTCGGCCGCACGGGCTATCTTTCGATTCTTCCCGTGGATCAGGGCATTGAGCACTCCGCGGGCGCCAGCTTCGCCAAGAATCCGGACTATTTCGACGCGGGAAATATCGTCAAGCTCGCGATGGAAGGCCAATGTAACGCCGTCGCGTCTACGTTCGGCGTTCTCGGCGCCGTCGCGCACAAATATGCCCACAAGATTCCCTTCATCGTGAAGATGAATCACAACGAGCTGCTCACCTTCCCCAACAAATTCGATCAGGTGCTCTTCGGCACGGTGCGGGAAGCGTGGGACATGGGCGCAGCCGCCGTCGGCGCCACGATTTATTTTGGCTCCGACCAGGCCGATCGGCAAATCGTCGAAATCAGCCGCGTCTTTGCCGAAGCTCACGAACTTGGCATGGCCACGGTTCTCTGGTGTTACCTGCGCAACAGTGCTTTCAAAAAAGACAAGGATTATCACCTCTCCGCCGACCTCACCGGTCAGGCCAATCATCTCGGCGTCACCATCCAAGCCGACATCATCAAACAGAAAATGGCGGAGAACAACGGCGGCTACATGGCCCTCAACATGGGCGATTCCAGCTACGGAAAATTCGATAAGCGCATTTACTCCGACCTTTCCAGCGATCATCCCATCGATCTCTGCCGCTATCAGGTCGCGAACTGCTACATGGGACGCGCGGGCCTGATCAACAGCGGCGGCGCTTCGGGAGCCAACGACTTCGAGGAGGCCGTCACCACCGCCGTCATCAACAAGCGCGCCGGCGGTACCGGCCTTATCTCCGGTCGCAAGGCCTTTCAGCGCCCGATGAGCGAGGGTGTCCAGCTCCTGAACACGATTCAAGACGTGTATCTGAGCCCGGATGTCACCGTCGCCTAGTTTCTCCGAGCAATTGCGTGCGATTCGAACGGCGCACTCGAAACTGAAACTCTGACCATTTCCCAGGGGTCCCTTCCTGCGGCCCTGGGATTCACTTTTTTGCAGCGCTTCCCTTTCGTCCGCTTCAAATCGCCTCGCTCGCGATTTTGATTTATCCTTAATAAGTGAGCGCCTCTGTTGAACACCAAGATCCCGTCCCGGCGGCCGACGGCCCAGACACGCAGTCCGATCCGCAATCCAAGGAATACGCGCGCAAAGTTCGCGCTCTCTTGTTCATATCTTTCGGCTGGCTGCTCGCTCTCTTGATCGGCGCGGGCCTCGACGCGCTTGTCTCCTTGCGTCAATTGGATTCTGTCGAACAGCAAGTCAGCAGCCGCTTTTCTGCGCGCAGCCAGGCTCTCTCGACTATCGTCGTTTCCGTTCGCGTCTACGACGATCAGATCGAGCGCTATCTTCTCCAGGATCAGCTCTCCGCTCCCAGTCCCGATCCCGGCGACATTGCAAAACAAATTGCTGAAATACGCACCGCGCTCCTTGGTTTTCCGTCCGACCAGTTTCCGGAAGAGCAGTATCTGCTCAAGGAAATGCAGGCTCTTCTTGTGGACCAGCAAAATTCCGTCGCCGCCGCACTCGCTTGGCGTCCCGGCGATCGAGAGCAACACGCTCAACAGTTCATCGGAGAAGAACTTCTGCCGTGGCGCGCGCACATCCTCGAAATTTCGCAGCAGATCTCTGCCGTGGACGGCAAACGTCTCGCCGACGAAAATTTGGCGCTCGCCATCCGGTTTCAAGCCATGGAAGCGCGGCTTGTTTGGCTCGTCTCTCTCGCTCTGATTGCCGGCGTCCTCATGTCGCTCGTCTGCGGCTGGTACATCTTGCGTCTCGAGCGCCAGGGCAGCGAGCGCTATCAGGCGCTGGCGCGCAGCCGTCTCGAGCTCGAAGGTTTGTCCGCGCGTCTCGTCGAAGCTCAGGAAGAAGAGCGCCGTTCCATCTCGCGCGAATTGCACGATGAAGTCGGCCAGTCTCTCGGCGCGCTCCTCGTCGAAGTCGGCCAGCTCTCGAAGCTCGTCGCGTCCGAAGACCGCACCGCGCACTCGCAAATCTCGCACATAAAATCCGTCGCCGAAAATGCCGTCAAATCCATTCGCGATATCGCTCTTCTTTTGCGTCCTCCCATGCTGGATGACCTGGGCCTGGTCCCCGCCCTCGAATGGCAAGCTCGTGAAATTTCCCGCCGCGGCGATATGGAAGTCGAAGTTCACTCGCAAGGCGTCTCCGAAGATCTTGGCGACGATACCAAAGTCTGTATCTACCGCCTCGTGCAAGAAGCTTTGAATAACGCCGCCACGCACGCTTCCGCAAAGAACGCGAAAGTCACGGTCGTTCAGGACGCCGATAAAATCACCGTGAAAATCGCGGACGATGGCGATGGTTTTGATCCCGGACGCAAGCGCGGCATGGGCATTCTCGGCATGGAAGAGCGTGTTCGCCGCCTCGGCGGCGTCTTCACGGTCCAATCCGCTCCTGGAAGTGGCGCTACGGTCACGGCCGAACTTCCGCTCCATCCCATGGATCACCCCGTGAATCACCCATGAGAAAAATCCGCATCCTTCTCGCGGATGATCACCAACTCATCCGCGGCGGCTTGCGGCTGCTCGTCGAACAGCAGCCCGATCTAACCGTGGTCGGCGAAGCCAGCGACGGCCGAGAAGCGGTCTCGCTCGCAAAATCCCTCAAGCCCGATGTGGCCGTGATGGATATCGGCATGCCCAATTTGAATGGCATCGAAGCCGCCCTCCAAATCACGCAGGCCAACCCGGATATTTCCGTGGTCATGCTCAGCATGCATTCGGATGAAAGTTACGTTCTGCGCGCCCTGAAATCCGGCGCCAAAGGCTATCTTCTGAAAGATTCCGCCGAGTCCGACCTGATCAAAGCCGTCCGCGCCGTCGCCGGCGGCAAATCCTTCTTCAGCCCGGCCGTCAGCAAAGTCCTGCTCGACGATTACGTCCGCAAGCTCAAGCGCAGCGGCGCCGAAGACGCCTACGATCTCCTCACTCCCCGCGAGCGCGAAATCCTTCAGCTCGTCGCCGAAGGCAACTCCAATAAAGACGTCGCCAACCTCTTGAATCTCAGCGTCTACACCGTCGAAACGCATCGCTCCAACATCATGGAAAAACTCAATCTGCGCGGCATTCCCGAGCTCATTTTGTTTGCCGTAAGAAAAGGAATCATCTCTTGATCCCTGATCGCTGAGCACTTTCGCCGCTCTCTCTGCGCTGCGTTTCGTTCTCCGATGTGCCGCCTTTGGCTTCCCAATGCTTTTTTGCTTCCATTCCCGCTTTCTACCCAATCACCGGCCCGCAAAATCCCTGCTCCCAGGGAGGACCTGTTCCCGCGCCCGGGGCGTCTAACTGAATGGAACCGAAACAGCAGCAGGCACGCGGCTGCTTGGTTGCGGCAAATCGCATTTGAAACAAGAGAGGAAACATGAATTCAATCACAACCCTGCTGAGGTCGAAGCCCGCAGTTCTCGCCGTAGGTTTTGTATTGGGCGCCGCGGGCCTGGGCTTGGCTCACACTACGGAAAAATCGGCATCCGCGAATCCACCCGCCATCCTGAAACTGGCCAACCCCAGTGAGGGCCCAAGTAAGAGCAGCTATGCGCCCCTCGTCAAGGAAGTTTTGCCCTCCGTCGTCAACATCTCTTCTTCGAAAGTCGTGCATAACCGCATGAGCTCCGAAGAAATGCCGATGGATCCCTTCTTCCAACAATTTTTTGGAAATGGCGGCGGCGGTGAGCCCAATATGCCCAGCACCTCCCGCGAAAACGCTCTTGGCTCCGGCGTAATCGTCAGCCCGCAAGGCTATATCTTGACCAACAATCACGTCGTGGATGGCGCCACGGACATTCGCGTCACGCTTTCCGACAAGCGCGAATTCCAAGCGCATGTTGTCGGTGCCGATTCGAAAACCGACATCGCCGTTCTCCGCATTGATGCCAGCAATCTCGATCCCATCACCATCGGCGACTCCTCCAAAGTGCAAGTCGGCGACGTCGCTCTGGCCATCGGCGATCCTTTCGGCGTCGGCGAGACCGTCACCAAGGGCATCATCAGCGCCACCGGCCGCGGCAATCTCGGCATCGAGGACTATGAGGATTTTCTTCAGACCGATGCTCCCATCAATCCCGGAAATTCCGGCGGCGCGCTGGTCAATGACCGCGGCGAACTCATCGGCATCAACACCGCCATTCTTTCTCACGGCTCCGGCGGCAACGAGGGAATCGGCTTCGCTATCCCCTCCGATCTCGCTCGCCAGGTCATGAACGAACTCATCACCAACGGCCATGTCACTCGCGCCTATCTCGGAATCTATCCGCAAGACGTAACTCCGGCGATGGCCCGGGCCTTTGGCGAAAAACAAATGGAAGGCATTGTCGTCGGCGACGTCTCCCCGGACAGCCCCGCTAAAGCCGCGGGCATTCAGCGTGGCGACATCATTCTCGACGTCAACGGCAAGCCCGTGACGAACAGCATTCAACTGCGCATGAGCATTTCCATGATGCAGCCCGGCACGGAAGTCACACTGAAGTATCTCCGCAATGGAGATATGCGAGACGCGACCGTCAAGCTCGCCGAAATGCCGGCGGATAAGACGCAGGCCAATTCGAACGACAATGAGGGCGGCAGCAAAGCCTTGAACGGCGTCGATGTCTCTAATCTCAATCCCGACATCGCCCAGCAACTTGGCATACCCGCCACCACAAAGGGCGTTGTCGTTAACAGCATCGACCCAGCCAGCCAGATGGCCGACTCTGGCCTGCAAAAGGGCGATGTCATCCAGGAAGTCAACCATCAGCCGGTCACCAACGTCTCCGAGTTCGAGAGCGCCGTTCGCAAAGCGGGAGACAATCCCCTCCTGCTCGTAAATCGCGGCGGCGTCACTCTCTTCATCGTTGGCTAACCCGCGAGTCCTTCCTGTCCTCCGGCGCCAGTCCGCAAGGTCTGGCGCCGGGTCAGGAGCGGGCCCCCTGCGGCGCGTCTCCCATTCTTTCGCCTTCTCCCTAATGGAAGACACTCCGCAGCCGATACAGTTAAAGAGCTTGTAAGGAGATTGCTTCCGGCAAAAAGTGCAGCGAGCAACATCTCAAAAGGAGGTCAGAAAGTTTCCTGCCATGACTAATAAAAATTCAAATCCCTTCGTTGAGGAATTTCGGGAACGGCTACGCCGCGAAGACCTCGAGCGCCGCTGGAAACTCGAAGCCATCGATCTTCTCTTTTCCGAATCGCAAGACCAGCCCGAACGTTTCCATCGCCTCTGGATCAAACCTCTCATGGCCGCCGGCCTCAGCGTCGAATCCGCTTTCGCCCTCGTCGTCGAAGCCCGCTTCCGCCCCAACTAATCCACGATTCACGAATTCGCCGATACGTGGCGCCGTCCCGCCCAGTTCACGCGCGCGGGTGCCCGCCTTCGTTTTTTGCGGGTAGGACTCTCGCTCTTCCCGCCCCAGCCTCACACCAGCGCCACCTCACGCTCGAAATTCGGCTTCTTCTCCGCGCGTAACCTCAACCCGACTCCGCAAACAGCCGCGATTCGTTCCAGCATCGGCAGCGAGTGTCCCGTGTACTCTGCATCTTCGAGCCGCGCAATCACAGACTGCGTGGTTCCTGCCTGTTTCGCCAGCTCAGCCTGCGTCATGCCCGCACCTTCGCGCATCTCTCGCACCAGCAGCGCCAAATCAATCTGCTGCAGCGTCCGTGCAAATGACTTCCGGTAAGTCGCGCTCTTCCGCGACCTCTTCCCCACAATCTCACCGTGACGATCTTTCTTCATATCCCCCACTCCTTAATCACCGCTTCTCTTTCCTTCACAGATATCGGGTATCGGTTCCGGTATTTTAGCCAAAGCCCTCTCAGCCGCTCCGCCCGCGCGATTTCAGCCGCCGGCGTCTGTTCCGTCTTCTCTTGGAAGCCTGAGGTGATCACCACAAGCCTGCCCGGCTGGTAGAAGAACAAGATCCGAAAAATCCTGTCGAACTGTTTGACCCGCAGCTCGAAAATATCTCCGGTCAGCTTCTTAACGAATTTTCCCTCCATCCGGTTGCCATAGCTGCGCAAGCGCTCGATAAACGCATCGATACGCGCCGCAGCCCTGTCATCCAGCGACTCCACGAATTCCCGCCCCGGAATCCGTCCATTCGGTAACTCCACGTACTCGATCGTGAACTCGTTGCTCACCCGAGCCCTCCCGACCCGCCCTCTAGTATAGCAATGTTGCTATAAAGCGGCAAACATGCAGACTCTCTGGTGGTGTCCTGATTTGGAGTGCGGGAACCTTGCTCCCGCTTTTGCGAGTGGTGCCGCGGCAAGAGCTCCCCCTCGCGCCGCACCACGCATGCGTGAGACTCGACCGGGGGCCTTCTGTTCGCGATTCGAGAATGCCCAATCGAAATTAGGACACCATCGACCCGCTGAACTCGTCGCGAGACGTGGGGGTGTCGGGATGTGCCACTCCCCTGATGCCCCACCCTCGTTTTTTGCGGGTGAGTCTTCCTCCCTTCCCATTTTTTGCTCAGGAAACGGCCATCGCAGCCGGCTGCACCTGCCGTTCGATCTGGCTCGCCGTCCCCGACCGCCTCGACACTTCCAATTCATAAAAATTCTGCAAATTCAGCCAAAACTCCGCGTTAGTGTGGAAATATCGCGCCAATCGCAAAGTCGTATCCGCCACGGCCAGGCACAGCTCAAGTAGGATTTCGCTTATCCCGGCGCCTACCATTTCCGTAGCTGAGAATTAGGCTAATCGCACTTTTCCACGGATTTCCACAGCCGTATCATCCTGCCAAACACACCGCCAACTCTTTCCACGCCAGGAACTTCCGCCGTCCCGTTCGAATCCACCGCTGTCATTCGAATTGCACATCGATAAACAAATAAAGCTATTGACATTCGGTTACCTCCGTGCTACCATCCCCTATGATCACCATCGGCAACCCATCCCGAGCTGCTCTCCCTCTCCGTGTACTCTGTGCCCTCTGTGTTGAAATCCCAATTCCTCCCCCCTGCTCAACCGGAAAGGAAATCGCCCCTACCACCGCTAAGTCCCGCAGAATCCGCACTTACAAAAAATGTGCCTGTAACCTCTTTAGAATCCGCACTTCCAAAACACAGGACTTAAAACCCTTTAGAATGAACACTTACGAAAAAACCGGGGGGGAGGCCCCCCGAATACCCCATTTTCGCCAACGCGAGAAACAGCTCTGCAACATCCAAGTGTTACGCTTATGGAGGCGGCATTTGTAAGCACACTTTGAGGAATCGAGGAGCGACCCGTGTCAAAACGCTTGGAAGGTAAAGTAGTGGCCATCACCGGAGGCAATCAGGGCATCGGCTTGGGAATCGCCGAGCGGTTCATCCAGGAAGGCGCGTCCGTCTCGATCTGCTACCTCTCGGACAAAGTAGACACCGAGAAGGTCGTCGAGGATCTCCGTAAAATGTCGGCTGGCGGAAAAGCCGTTGCCATTCAATCCGACGTCTCGAAACTCGCCGACGGCCCGCGCTTCATCTCGCAAACCGTCTCGCAGCTCGGCGAACTCGACATTCTCGTGAACAATGCCGGCGTCGAAAAGCGCGCCAATTTTTGGGACGTAACCGAAGCCGATTACGATTTCGTGCTCGACGTAAATTTGAAGGGCCTGTTTTTCATGACCCAAGCCATGGTCCGCTATCTCATGCAAGCCAAGCGCCCCGGAAAAATCATCAACATCAGCTCCGTCCATGAGGATCTTCCCTTCCCGCATTTTTCTACCTACTGCGCCAGCAAGGGCGGCCTGAAAATACTCATGCGCGACCTTTCCATCGAGCTGGCGCCCTTCGGCATCACCGTCAACAACATCGCTCCCGGCGCGATTGAAACTCCCATCAACAAAAATCTATTGAACGATCCGGTAAAGCTGAAAAGCCTGCTGCACAATATTCCGTTGCGCAGGCTAGGAAAGCCGGAAGATGTCGCCTCCGTCGCCGCGTTCCTCGCGTCGGACGAATCCAGTTACGTGACCGGGACGACGTTCGTCGTGGATGGCGGGCTTACCTGGAATTATGAGGAGCAGTAAAAGCGCGCAGAGAGGCGGCCTTCAGGCGGTCATCATCGTTGCGGCGCGGGCGGCTTGCAGCAGTTTGCGCGCATTTTCGCGAACGTCTCCGTGCGAGAAAACCGCGTTCCCCGCAACAAGAATTTCCGCTCCGGCGCGGACGATATCGCCGACCGTATCCAGCGCCACGCCGCCGTCGATCTCGATGCGGAATCCGAGCCGGCGCGCTTCGCGAATCTGAACGAGTGCTTCCACTTTCTTCAGCGAATTGGGAATGAAATGCTGCGCTCCAAATCCGGGATTTACGGACATGATCAGGACGTGGTGCACAATCTCCAGCACATCGTCCAGCATGTGTACGGGAGTCGCCGGATTGATCACCACCCCCGGCCTGCAGCCATGCGAAGCAATCAAGTGCAATGTTCGGTCCAAATTAACGCAGGCCTCCTGGTGGACCGAAATCCAGTTTGCGCCGGCCTCTGCGAACGCCGGAATGAATTCATCCGCGTTTTCGATCATCAAATGGCAGTCGAACGTCGCCTCTGGAATGGCCTTGCGGAGCGACGCGACAACAGGCGGCCCGATCGTGAGGTTCGGCACGAAGTGGCCGTCCATCACATCCAGGTGCAGAGCCGTGCCGCCGCCCTCAAGCGCGGCTTTCGCTTCCGCGCCAAGGTGCGCGAAGTTTGCGGACAGTATCGAAGGCGCCAGTTCAACGGCCGAAGCCACGGCAACGCTCCCCTCTCATACTCACTCTTCGATTATACGCGAGAGCCGCCGGATACTTTCGCAAATTGCCTGCATGTGCAATTCCACCTATTCAGGGCGGCTTCCTCTCCATGTCTGCTTAGCTTGCCGCTGGCACGGAAACCGTTCGGCGCTCGCTGCTGCTCTGCCGCCCCAACTCCAGCAGGCGCATCACGTCGAGCGCCCACTCCGGTGTCACCGCCAACTGCGTCTTCCCAAGCATGGCATCGCGCAAATTCGCATAAAAATCCCGGTAGTCGCAATTTACCGAAGGGACGCGCCGTTGCGTGAATCCGCCATCTTCGGCAAGAGTCAGCAGCCCCCAATTTTCTTCCGGCTCCGCGCCCCAAGCCGTGTCCGTGGGAATGTAGCCGCGCCGGAGGTTGCTCTCCTGCGGATCGATCGTTTGTTTCACGTACGCGCCTTGCGTTCCGTGCAAAAGAAAACGTGGCCGAGTCGCGGCAGCCAGAAGGGACGACCGCAAATCCACGCGAAGTCCTCGCGGGTAATGCAGCGCGAGGTCGAACGCATCGTCCGCAACCGCGCCCTCGCGTTCGATGCGGATATCGGCGGTCAGCGCCTCCGGCATGCCGAAAAGCACAAGCGCGTGGTCGATCAAATGCGGCGCAAGATCAAAAAAGACGCCGCTCCCTGGGCCCGATCGCTCGCGCCAAGCTCCGGGACGAAGCTGCGGACGAAACCGGTCGTAATTCGATTCAAAGCGCACGATGCGTCCCAGCGCGCCGTCCGCTACCACTCGCAGCAGCGCCTGAAAATCGCCGTCATACCGCCGATTCTGATAAACGGTAATGATTCGTCCCTGCTTCTTCGCAAATCGCACCAGCGAATCCGCTTTTTCCAGCGTGGTCGTGAACGGTTTGTCCACCAGCACATCGCGATCCGCCGCCAGGCACCGGTGCGCGAAGGAATAATGCGAATCGTTCGGCGTGGCAATCACCACCAGCCGTATGTTCGCATCCGCCAAAAGTTCCACCAAAGTCCGCACGATGCGCACGCCCGGATATTGCGCCGCCGCTTCATTTCCGTTGCGTTGCAAAATCGCCGCAAGCCGCAGCCCTTCCACCGCTCGAATCACCGGTGCGTGAAAAGATCTTCCCGCAAGCCCAAATCCAATGAGGCCAACATCAATCATGAATGCATCCAACGAGGGGCCATGCACACAACCTCGAGAGGCTCAGCTTCGCGCCCGAAAAGGTTCTCCATACTATCGCATCGCCAAATGGGAACAAACGCCCGGTTGCTTGCCATGCCCCGCTCCTGCAAAATAGTTGACAACCAGTGACCACGCCAGCCATCAACGCTGCCGCACGCCAGCGCTACTTGCTGGTGTTGCTCTTCGCCGGTTTCGTGCTCACCGGCGTCGAGATCACCGTCGCCGGCCCGATGCTCCCGCTCTTCATCAGCCGCTGGTCGCTCACCGATTCGCGCGCCGGCATTTTCTTCACGCTCGAATTCGCCTGCTCCCTCGGCGGCGTGTGGCTCTCCAGCCTGATCTCGCATTATTTCGGCAGCCGCACTTCTCTCGTCCTCGGCTATCTCATCATCGGTGGCGGCCTTGCCACTTTGAACTCCTCCTCGATGCTCGTCGCCCAGTTCGCGCTCGCCGCTCTCGGCACCGGCTACGGCCTCGTTGTTCCCGTCACGAATCTCGCCGTCGCCGAAATCGGCGGCGCGCGCAGCGCCTCTCTGGTCAGCCTCGTCAATTTCGCCTGGGGAGTGGGCTCCTTCGCTTGCCCTCCTCTCGTTCTCCTCGCTCTAAAAAATGCCTTTCTCACCAAGCTGCTCTATCTCTTCGGTGGATTCGGTTGCGTGCTCGCCTTCTGTTTCTTATTTTCTCAATTTCCAGAGAGCCACTCGGCTTCTTCCAGTTCGAAATCTTCCGCTTCCCCTGCCGCGAAAGTCGCCCTTCTGGTCACCTGCACTCTCGCCGCTCTCTTTTTTCTTTACGTCGCCGTGGAAACCAGCTTCGGCAGTTGGGCCGCCGCGCACGTCAAGCGTCTTGCGGCTCACGGCAGCGGTATCTCGACTCTGGCTCCCATGTTTTTCTACGGCGGCCTCATGGCCGGCCGCGCAGTGGCTCCTTTCGTTCTCGCGCGCGTGCGCGAGTTTCGCCTCGTGATGTGCGCGCTGATCGTCGTGATCGTCGCCGGCACGTTCTTCATCCTCGCCGGTTCGCAGCCGTCCGCTTTCGTCAGCGTTGCGATCACCGGTTTGGGCTGCGCCGCCATTTTCCCCATCTACGTCGCATGGCTCTCGCGCTGGTACGGACCGCAGGGCACGCGTCTCCGCGGCGTAATGTTTTCGATGTCTTCGCTCGGTTCTTCCGCGGGTCCGGGTCTGGTGGGCTTCGTCTCTCAACACACCAGCGGCTTGCGCGTTGGCTTGCTCGTCCCGCTTTTCTCCGCTATCGCCATGATCTTTCTCCTGCTCCTCGTACGCCGCCAAGCCGCTGCCTGAGGTATTCTCTCTTCGTGCCAACGACAGCGCAGCGCTCGCCCACCACCGGCCTTCTCTTCGGCCTCATCATCACGCTCGCTGCCGTTGTGGCCTATTCCTTTTACATCCGCGTGCAGCTTTCCGGTTTGCGCGAATTGCAAAGCGAAATGGTCGACCGCAATCGCAAGGATTCTCTGCAACTCCTCCGCGTGCAAAACGACCTCAACTCCATCGGCCTCGCCATGCGCGATATGCTCGACGCCAGCGAACCTTATCCCCTGACCGCTTGGTCCGCGCAATTCGAACGCATTCGCGACGACCTGGACGTCGCGCTCCGCACCGAGGAACAGCTCTCCGGCGCCAATCGCACCGCCGAGCAGCGAAAATATCTCACACAATCCGTCGCGCAATTTTGGAACGCCGTCCATCGTATGTTCGATCTCGCGGCCCAAGGAAATAACAAAGAAGCCCGCGACCAAATCCGCCTCACGCTGCAAGCCCGCCAGGAATCCCTCAGCACCGCCGTCTCCCGCCTGCTCGTCCAAAACAACGAAGGCGAGCAGCAAGCTGCCGCGCGCATCGCGAAAATCTACAACGGCGTCCAGCGCCAGCTCTATCTTTTCTTGGGCGCGACTCTCATCGCCATCGTCCTCACCAGCTTGTATCTCATCCGCACCAACCGCATCATTTTCGCTCGCCTTGCCACGCTATCCGAACAGCGCAGCGACCTCGCTCAAAAACTAATTTCCACGCAGGAATCCACTCTGCGCAACATTTCCCGCGAGCTGCATGACGAATTCGGCCAGGTGCTCACCGCCATCGGCTCCCTTCTCGGCCGCGCCGGCAATCATCTTCCCGAAGGCTCGAAAGTCCGCGAAGAAGTCCAGGAAGTCCGCGAGATTGCCCAATCCACTCTCGACAACATTCGCAGCCTCTCGCAAGCCCTTCATCCGGTCCTTCTCGAAGAAGCCGGCCTCGTCAGCACTCTGGACTGGTATATTCCGACTGTGGAACGCCAAACCGGCCTTACTCTGCACTATGAAAAATCCGGCGCCGCCTTCCCGCTCGACGGCGCGGCCAGCGTTCACGTCTATCGCGTTCTTCAGGAAGCGCTCAATAACGTCAGCCGCCATTCCGGCGCGCGCGAAGCCTGGGTGCGCTTGCATTTCCTGCCGCAAGCGCTCGAGTTGCAAGTCGAGGACCACGGCAAAGGAATCGTCCCCGAAAAAAATGGCCGTGGCATCGGTTTGGTCGCCATGCGCGAACGCGCCGAGTTGATTGGAGGAACCTTGCATTTTTCGCAGCCCGCCCCCGGCGGCACACTCGTTCGCCTGCGCATCGAGCGCCAGAAAGTCGAACCGCATGCCCAATAAACTCACTGTCCTGCTCGTCGATGATCACGCCCTCGTCCGCCGCGGTTTTCGCCGCATTCTCGAAGACGATCCCGAGATCGAAGTGGTCGGCGAAGCCAGCGACGGCCGCGAAGCCGTTCGCCTCGCGCTGAAAGAACGCCCCACTGTTATTGTGATGGACTGCGCGTTGCCGGAAATGAACGGCCTAGAAGCCACGCGCAAAATTCTCGAAGCGCAGCCAAGCGTGGCGATCCTGATGCTCAGCATGCACTCCGAAGACACCCTGGTCCGCCAGGCGCTCGACGCCGGAGCGCGCGGCTACATCTTGAAAAACGCCATGGATCTCGATCTCGTCAGCGCCATCAAACGCGCCGCCAAAGGCGAAAAAGTTCTCGATCCGCAATTGGCCCGTAGCGCCGCTCTCAAAGGCGAGCGCGAAGGCGGTCTGACGCCCCGCGAACTCGAAGTTCTCCAGCGCATCGTGGCGGGAAAATCAAACAAGGAAATTGCCGCCGAGCTCAGCCTCAGCGCCAACACCGTCTCCGTCCATCGCGCCAACATCATGGATGCCCTGGGCATTCACAAAACCGCCGAGCTTGTCGTCTACGCCATTCGAAACGGCTTGGTGAACCTGCCTTGAGACGCCGCGACTTTTTGGCGGGCGCCTGCGCCGCGGGCATCGCGGGTTCCCTTCTGCCGCCGCGCCTCTTCGCGCAGTCCCACCTCGATCCCGGATTTCATTTTACAAACGTAACCGCCGCCGCGGGAATTCAGTTTCATCACAACAGCGGCGCCTACGGCGGCAAGCTCTTGCCCGAAACTCTCGGCTCTGGCTGCGCCTTCTTCGATTACGACAGCGACGGCTGGCAGGACATTCTGCTCATCAACGGCATGGACTGGCCCGGCCACCGCCAGCAGCGTTCCACTCTCAAGCTCTATCGCAACAATCGCAACGGCACGTTCACCGACGTCACCAAAGCCGCCGGCCTCGACATCGAACTCTACGGCATGGGCGTCGCCGCCGGCGATTTCAATAACAACGGCTTCCCCGATCTTTTCATCAGTTGCGTCGGACAAAGCCGCCTCTTCCGCAACACTGGCAAAGGCACTTTCGTCGACGTCACGCAAGCCAGCGGCCTCCACGGCAAGCACGGTTTCAGCACCTCCGCTCTCTGGTTCGATTACGACCGCGATGGCTTGCTCGACCTCTTCGTCTGCAATTACGTTCGCTGGTCTCCCGAGCAGGATGTTTTCTGCAGCCTCGATGGCATCCACAAATCCTATTGCACTCCCGAAGCCTATCGCGGCGATACCTGCTGGCTCTTTCACAATCGCGGCAACGGAACATTCGAGGACGTAACCGCCACCAGCGGCATATTCGATAGCAGCTCGAAATCCCTCGGCGTCGCCATGTTCGATTACGATCAGGATGGCTGGCCCGATTTGCTTGTCGCCAACGACACGCAACCCAACAAACTCTACAAAAATCTCCACAACGGAAAATTCAAGGAAGTCGGCGTCGAAGCCGGACTCGCCTTCAGCAACGAAGGAAAAGCCCGCGCAGGCATGGGCGTCGATACCGGAGATTTTGACAACACCGGCAAGCCCAGCGTCGCCATCACCAATTTCGATAACGAAATGATCGGTCTCTACCATTCCGTTGGCGCGGAGCCGTCCGGCGCAGCGACCTACGACGACATCGCCATTTCCGCCGGCCTCGGCGAAG
Organism: uncultured Acidobacteriota bacterium; assembly: GCA_963715795.1. Classification (GTDB taxonomy): domain Bacteria; phylum Acidobacteriota; class Terriglobia; order Acidiferrales; family UBA7541; genus Acidiferrum. The sequence goes on from OY970275.1 coordinate 2,726,118, forward strand.
CATCGCGCAGCACCCTCGGTTTCGGCTGCGTCTTCTTCGACGCCAATCTGGACGGCTGGCTCGATTTGGCCGTCGCCAACGGACACATCGACGAAACCGTTCGCAACATTCGCGGCAACGTCGGCTATGCCCAGCCGCCCCAGCTTTTCCTAAACTCCGGCGCCGGCAAATTTCGCGACGTCGCCGCGCACCTCGGCGGCGGTTTTGCCACTCCCATCGTAGGCCGCGGCCTCGCCTACGGCGATTTCGACCGCGATGGCGATCTCGATCTCCTGATCACCACGAATAACGGCCCCGCGTATTTATTCCGCAACGATCTCACCTGCGGGAATCGCAGCATTCGCTTCCGCCTCGTAGGCACAAAATCGAATCGCGATGCCATTGGCGCCACGGTCCGCATCTTCGAAGACGGACCTGCGGATCGCGGCGCGGCAGGCCAATCGAGGCTCGTGCACGGCGGCTCCAGTTATTTGTCGCAGTCAGAACTCCCAGTCACCTTTGGCGTCGCGAAAAGCGATAAGATTGCGCGCGTCACGATCGAATGGCCCAGCGGAAGGACCGAGGAATACAAGGATTTGGCCACCGGAAAAGCTTACGAAATTATTGAAAACAAAGGCATTACAAAATAAATGCCCTCCTAATTGTTTTGCAGTATTGCCAGCTCTCGGCTCTCTCGCTATAACACGCACAACAAGTACATCGCTTCCCACCAACCGATTTTAGGCAGCGTGGAGGCACCCCAAAGTACCCGCGACCGGATGTCCGCACAACATCCGGTCGCCTTCGTTTGCAAGTGCGAGTTTGAGAGAATGATCGGGCCCCGATGGCGAGAAGCCAATTGAGCCAATGGCGTTCACGCAGCGTGATAGCTCTGGCTGCGAGTGCCGTCTACGTGTATGGATTTCCCGCCGCAAACCTTCCCTACATCGCCATCGATTTATTTCATGTCGGCGTGGGAGTTTTCCTAACCGTTCTTCTTCTGCCGTTCCTCGTCAAATTGCTCCGCACTAGCACGCCCGCCGCCCGCATCGGATGGTTGCTGCTTGCGGTAGGGGCGGTGCTCGGCGTCATTCTGATCTTCACCGGCACCACCTTGCCGATGAAGAGCCTTCTCTACTCCCACATTTTTGTTTGTGTGGCCGGCGTCACGTTCCTGGCGGGATCTTGGCTGGCATCGCGGGGCTGGCTCGGCGCGGGAAACTTCCAGCACGTCTTGCGCTCCGCCGCACTCGTGCTGGTAATTGCGGGGATTTCCGCTGGCGCTTGGGCATACCGGACGTACGCCTGGACTGATGCCTACCGGATTAGCAATCCGCCGATCGCTCCCGCCACAATGGACGGCGAAGGCGATGGGCCTGCCGGGAAATTCTTTCCCAGCTCGGCGCAGACCGTCGGCAACGTGGACATACCGGCGAAATATTTCATGGAGTCCAAGGCCTGCGAGCGTTGCCACTCCGATATTTACAAGCAGTGGGAAAGCTCGATGCACCACAACTCCTCGTTCAACAATCAGTGGTATCGCGGAGCCATCGAGTACATGCAAGATGTGGTGGGCGTCAAGCCCTCCCGATGGTGCGCGGGATGCCACGACCCGGCGCTGCTTTTCAGCGGCATGTTCAACACGCCGGCCCGGAAAATTGATAAGACGCCTGCGGCGCAAGCGGGGCTGAGCTGCCTCATGTGCCATAGCATGGTGCACGTGAAGAGCACTATGGGCCAGGGCGACTACACCCTCGAATATCCCGAGCTGCACGCGTTGGCGGCGAGCGACAATCCGATTATTCGCAGACTGCACGATTTTGTCGTTTACTTGAACCCCGAGCCGCACCGCCGCACCTTCCTGAAACCCTTCATGCGCAATCAGACCGCGGAATTCTGCTCGGTGTGCCACAAGGTGCACCTCGATGTTCCGGTGAATAACTACCGCTGGGTGCGCGGCTTCAACGAATACGACAACTGGCAAGCCAGTGGCGTTTCCGGCCAGGGCGCGCGCTCTTTCTACTATCCGGCGAATCCCCTGATGTGCGCCGATTGCCACATGCCTCTCGTTCGTTCGAAGGACGCCGGAAATATCAATGGTTTCGTCCACTCGCACCGCTTCCCCGGCGCGAATACCGCCATTCCTACCGCCAACGAGGATCAAACGCAATTCGAGACAAGCAAACACTTCCTCGAGGATGGCCAGGTCAGCGTGGATATTTTTGCCGTCTCGCCCGAAGGAAAAGAAACCGCGGAGAAACCCGCCGCCGTCGGCGCCATGCAGCCTGAAATCGCCACGACTTTCGCCGTCGGAGAAGAAGCGGAATCCTTGGGTCCCACGGGAGAGGCTGGCGAAGTTCGTCCCATCACCGCGCCCTTGGGCCGCGTCGATGCCGCCGTGCGCCGCGGCGACAACGTTCGCCTGGACGTGGTCGTGCGCACGAGGAAAGTCGGACACTTTTTCCCCGGCGGCACCGTGGACGCTTTCGACGTCTGGCTCGAGCTCAAGGCCGTCGATGACAAGGGCCAGACGATTTTCTGGAGCGGCAAAGTCGCGGACGACGGCAAGGGTCCCGTCGATCCAAGCGCGCATTTCTATAAGTCGCTCTCGATCGATGAACACGGCAATCCCATCAATAAACGAAACGCATGGGCCAGCCGCGCTACCATGTACGTTCACTTGATTCCGCCAGGCGCCGCGGACACCGTGCACTACCGCCTGCACATTCCCGAGACTGCCGGAAATAAGATCACCCTGCACGCGACGCTGAACTACCGGAAATTCATGTGGTGGAACACGCAGTTTTCTTATGCTGGCGTCGTGGATGCCAGCAAAGCGGGCGCGACAGTTACGCCGGATTATGACGACCGCAAAATGGAATTCACGGGAGACACTTCCGGCGACGTTGGAAAGCTGAAATACATCCCGAATCTGCCCATCATCACCATGGCCGAAGACACCAAGACCCTGCGCGTCCTGCCGCACAGCGATCCCGCGCCGAAGCCCCTGATCGCGCTCGAAAAAGACGATTGGACGCGCTGGAACGATTACGGCATCGGCCTGTTTTTGCAAGGCGATCTGAAGGGCGCCGCCGCGGCCTTCGAGAAAATCACGCAAATCGATCCGAAAAATCCCGACGGCTGGGTGAATATCGGCCGCTGCCTGGTGCAAGAAGGCGATACGGCCGCCGCGCAAAAGATCCTCGAAAAAGCGCTGGCCATCGCTCCAAAATTGGCGCGCGCGAATTTCTTCTATGCGCGTGTTCTTCGCGAAGAGGGTAAGTACAACGAAGCGAAGACCTACTTGCAAATCGTGCTGGCGCAATATCCGCGCGATCGCGTGGTTATCGATGAGGTCGGCCGCATCGAGTTCTTGCAGAAGCGCTACGCCGAGGCCGTGAAAACGTTTCAGCGCACGCTCGCCGTCGATCCCGAGGATTTGCAGGCCAACTACAACTTGATGCTCTGCTACAACGGGCTCGGCGACGAAGCCAAAGCCAACGAACACAAAATCCGCTATCTGCGTTTCAAGGCGGATGAAGCTTCGCAAGCCATTACCGGCACTTACCGGCAAACGCATCCCGACGATAACAACGAACGCCAGGCCATTCACGAACATTTTTCCGTGCCCCTCGGAGCGGAAAAACCGAAAACAGTTGCGGCCGCGCGCCCGCCGGCGGCGAAACGGGCAACCGCAGCCGAGCGAACAGCGGCAGCGGCGCGGGCAACGAGAGCGGAACGAGCAGATGCAGCAGGACGAGCGGCTGCGCAAGCAAGAATCAAAGCCGATGCGGCGGCAAGAGCGCTCGGCGGATCAAGATAGATTTCTCGCAAGAATTCCTGGAGACGGCGCGCATGACGTGGATCAAAACAGTTCGAATGGAAGACGATGAGAACGTCAAAAAGGCCATCGAAGAAGAACGCAAATTCTATCCCGTGGAATATGCCACGCCGGTCCCCTCGGTCTTCGCCGGAGTCGAGGCCAGCATCGTCGGCTCACACTCGCTCTTCCCCGATGTGCTGTTTCATGCCTTCAGCACGTTCGGCGCTTTGCTCTCTCCCGATTTGCCTCTCAAACGGCGGCAGCACGAAATGATCGCCACCATGGTTTCGGTCACGAACCGGTGCCACTATTGAATCGAATCTCACGCAGAGTTTCTGCGTCGCGCCACGCTGGATGAAAAAATGGTCGAAGCGCTGAAGAGGGATTACCGGACGGCGCCGATCACCGAACAGGAACGCACCATGCTCGACTACGTCGTGAAACTGACGAAAGACGCGACCAAAGTTTGGCCGGAAGACCACGCCAAACTGCGCGCCGCGGGTTTCGACGATCGCGGTATTTTGCAAATCACGCTGATTGCGTCATGGTTCAACTACATCAATCGCGTGGCCGATGCGCTGGGCGTGGGCCGCGATGGGAATGCGGAGGCGCGGTGAAGCAAGCGGCGGGCGTGTTGCTGGCTTTTGCGCTGGCGTTGTTTTTTGCGGCGCTTCCCGGGGCGGGTGAACAGTCGAGTTCTTCCGGCATAACGTTTCGCGACGTTACGCAACAAGCCGGAATTCATTTTGTCCACAACGACGGCGCGTTCGGCAAAAAATATCTGCCGGAAACGCTGGGGCCAGGCGTCGCGTTCATCGATTACGACAACGATGGCTGGCCGGATATTTTTTTGGTCAACGGCATGGATTGGCCGGGGCATGTCCGGAAACATTCGTATCCGAAGCTTTACCACAACAATCAAGACGGCACGTTCACCGATGTGACCCACAAAGCGGGCCTCGATCGCGTGGAAATGTTCGGTCTCGGAGTGGCCGTCGGCGACTACGACAACAACGGCTACGACGATCTCTTCGTCACCGCGTACGGCCAGAACCATCTTTTTCATAACAACGGCAACGGAACCTTCACCGACGTCACCGAGAAGGCCGGGCTCGGAGGCGTGAAGGAATTCAGCACCGGCGCGGCTTGGGTCGATTACGACAAAGACGGACATCTGGACCTGGTCATCGCGAATTACGTGCAGTGGACGCCGGCCACGGATCTGTATTGCACGCTCGATGGAAAAAACAAATCGTATTGCACTCCGGAATCGTACAAGGGCACTTCCCTGCGTCTTTGGCACAACCGCGGCGACGGCACGTTTGAAGACGCCACGAAAAAAGCGGGACTCGATGATCCCACTTCGAAATCGCTGGGTATTGCCGTGCTCGATTACAACGGCGACGGCTGGCCCGATCTTTTGATCTCGAACGACACGCAACCCAACAAGCTGTACCACAACAACGGCAACGGCACGTTCACGGAAAAGGCGGTGCTCGCGGGCGTGGCGTTCAGCGAGGACGGCGTCGCGCGCGCGGGCATGGGAGTGGACGCTGCGGACTACGACCGCTCTGGACATCCCAGCGTTTTGATCACGAATTTTTCCAACCAGATGCTTTCGCTCTACCACAACGAAGGCTCGGGGCTGTTCGTCGATGAAGCGCCGCAATCGGAAATCGGCCGCGATTCCCTGCTGACGCTGGGATTCGGATGCTTCTTTTTTGATTACGATCTGGACGGCTGGCCGGATATTTTCGTGGCCAACGGGCACATCGATCCGGACATTCAGCACGTGCAGGCCAACGTGAAATACGCGATGCCGCCGCATCTTTTTCGAAATATGGGCAAAGGCAATTTCGAAGAAGTGACGAAAGCGATGGGGCCGGAATTCGATAAGCCCCGAGTGGGCCGCGGCGCGGCGTACGCCGATGTTTACAACAACGGCAGGCTCGACATCCTGATGGCCACCAACGATGGGCCGACGGTGCTCTTCCGGAATGAAGCGACGGGCGCGGCGGCGAATCACAGCTTGCGCGTGAAACTGATCGGCACGAAATCCAATCGCGACGGCATCGGAGCGAAAGTGCGCGTGACGTCGGCGGGTGGAACGCAAACAGAAATGATGCGCAGCGGATCGAGTTACCTTTCGGCGAGCGAATTAGTCCTCACTTTCGGACTCGGCCAGCGCGAGAAAGCGGACCGCGTCGAGATTTTGTGGCCGAGCGGGCAAGTGGACCGGCTGACGAATGTGGCCGCGGGCCAAACCGTCGTCGTGACCGAAGGCAAAGGAATCACGGCGCAACGGCCTTACGAAAAAAATTTGCACTCGCATTAGTCCCTGCATCGAAAGTAGCTCCTGCGTCGAAGCACGCTCCTGTTCTAGCTTTGGCTCTGGCGCTCGCGCTAACCCGGCGCTTCGGCGGCGATGGCGCGAATCTTGAAACGCGCGGCTACGCCGCTTTCCTCGAGCCAGTTCCCTGTCGTGGTATCCGCCAAATCGTGTAGCAGCAGAGCGCGAAGGTCGGACTCGTCGTCCACATCCATTTCGAGGCGCGCATTTCGGCGGACGATAATTCTTGCGCCGATGCGCTCGGCTTCGGCGCGGTGTTTGGCGAAACTGTCTGGCCCAAAATGCGAAGGAAAAAGTGCGGGAGGCGTGCGGAGGATGGCGTTTGTGCCGGTGCCGTCGCGCGACGGGACCATGACCGTAGCGGGTGCGGCGCATTCCGTGGCGAGTAGATCATCGATATCGGCGGGCTGAACGAGCGGAAGGTCGAGCGGAAGGCGCAACAGCGCGGTGACGCCGCGCTCGGCGCATAGGCGTGAAGCGAAATCCACGGAAGCGCTTTCGGAGATTTGCTCTTCTTCGCGCAGAATTTCCCAGCCGTATTTTTCGGCGGTTTCCATCGCCGGCTCGTAATTGGTGACGACAAATATTTTTTGCGCGCGCTGGACGCCGCGGATGGCGCGAATGGTGTCCGCGAGCATGGCTTGCGCGAGGGCGAAACGCTCTTCGGGAGCGAGCGCGGCGGCGAGGCGCTGCTTTGCATTGCGCAAATCTTTGATGGGCAAAAGCAGAGCGCGGAATTCGCGCGGCGAAAGTTCGCGTTGGAAAAGATCGCGTTGCGAAAAGTCGCGTTGGCCGCCCTGGATTGGCGCGGATGCGAATGGGCGTTTAGTTTCCATCAATCGTCCATGGGATTGCGTGGTATCGTTTGCTTTCTTTCGTCTTCCGCGCGCGGAAAACGCCAGGGGCCATCGTACCAGAGGCGCAGGGCGAGAGCAGCCGCGGAAGCAGCGGCGATCGATGCGGTGAATCGCGAAAGAAATTTGCGCGACGGAGCAGAAACTTGATGAGCAGAAAAATTGGGATTCTGGGCGGGACGGGGCCGGAGGGATCGGGGCTGGCGTACCGATGGGCGCGGGCCGGCGAAGAGATTGTGATCGGTTCGCGCGACGCGGTGCGCGCGGCGGAGATTGCGGCGCAATTGCGGGCGCGGGTCGGCGGCGCGGCGAAAATCGAAGGCGCGGACAACGCCTCGGTGGCCGCGCAATGCGATGTGGTGGTGCTGACGGTTCCCTTCGCGGGACACGCGGCGCTCTTGAAACAGTTGAAAAGCGTTTGGAAGCCGGGGACGGTGGTGATTGATACAACGGTGCCCTTGGCGGCGAGCGTTGGAGGAGCCGCTACGCGGATGCTGGGCGTGTGGCAAGGTTCGGCGGCGGAACAGACAAAGGAGTTGGTGCCGGCGGGAGTGAGCGTGGCGGCGGCGTTCCAGAATCTTGGCGCGGAATTGCTTATGAAAGAGGAATCGGTCGACTGCGACATCTTGGTGTGCAGCGACGATGAACGGGCCAAACAAATCGCATCGGAATTGGCAGGGAAAATTCCGGGAGCACGCGCGCTCAATGGCGGAAAATTGGAGAATGCGCGGATCGTGGAGTCGATTACGGCTTTGCTGGTGGGGATCAATATTCGATACAAGGTGCATAGCGCGGGGATTCGGTTTACGGGGTTGCCGGTTGGAAAGTAGGCGGGGTGTGAGGCGGTGACCGGTGATTTGTGAATGGATGAAGAGGATAGTGGCGAGTGACGAGTGGCGAGTGGCGAGAGGAGACCCCCACCCGGGGGTGTCCGCAAGTTGTGAAGCAAACGCATGAGAGGAAAGGGGTTGCAGCGATTCCTGCGTGTGCAGCAGACGACAGAGAGGAGGGAGCAGGGGAACACCCCCGGGGGCATTTGTAAGAGTATCAAAGAAAAGGGGTTGCTGAATGGGCAGTTTGTAATGAACAGAAATGGAAGAGTTTATTTGCTCTCTGTTTGCACAATCTTGCACAGTGCGTGCTCGCACGGAAATGGAGGGTAGAGGTGAGCCGGGGGCGAGCGAAACGGTTGTGGGACTTGAGGCGGTTTTTCTTAACGCAGTCCAGCATGCAGCCCTGCCGGCACCCGGAGAGAATGAAAATAGCGGCTGACAGCTCACAGCCGACAGCTGACAGTAAGAGACCATCTCTGATTTTGAAGGTCGGCGACACGGCGCTATTTTCAGGGCAGAGAGCGCCCCGACCTGGTCGGGGTAAACGCCGGACACGGAGAAGAGACGAGGAGAACAGGAGTTGCGGGAAGCGGGCGGGCTTGGCGGGGCAAACATGAGGAATGATAGCAGAGAAATGGATTACTGTCAAGATACAGTACTATGGTTTGATCATTCGAACGTGAGACACGCAAGTGGAGTGGATGGAAGGGGTTGGCGGGAAATTTGTGGTTTGGTGAGACGGAATGGTGGCGAATAAATCGGGGAACGTCCCGTCTGTCCCTAGGTTTCTAGGTTTGCCTAGGTTTGCTAGGCTTGTCCCTAGGTTTCGCCCTAGGTTTCATCGCCTGTTGAAGATAGTAGACTGTATAGTTTGAGCATCTCCGCGCGATGGATCAGCAACGTCTTTGCGGATTTTGTTCTTCCTTTCCTGTGTGCTACTTTGTGGATCTTCTGCGTGAGTAGCTGCTGGGTTCGCAACAAAATTCGCTCAAATGAGGTCAATGTGAAAAGAGAACGCCTGACACAGATCGTCCTGGTGATCGTGGGGCTGTTGAATCTGGCCATGATTTATTTTCTATATATGGAGCTGCGGCATTCCAGCTGGCTTTTGGTGCGGGAGAACGAGGTCGAGCCGATGTTTCTGAGCTTCTTTATTCCGGTCGGGGTCTTCCTACTCGTGGCTGCAAGGAGACCATCTGAGCATCGCTCCATGATTGCTCTGGTAGCCTGGTGGAACATCTCCCATGGCGTGGTAATGGCTATTCAAACCGTGGAAGCCAGGATTCACACAGTCCACAGGAACTTTACTGATGTGATCGTATTCTTTGTGATTGGAGGTGTCCTGTTAGCGCTTTTGCCAGCGAAACGAGAGGCGGTCGCACAAGAAGTTGCGTGAACGAGCGCAGCCCCCACACTCTGCGCGGATAACCATTTCTTCTGGCGTTCTTTTCACGATCTTCCCGAGGCGATGACCGCGTAGCGCAGCGGCTCTGGAGCAGATTGGCGTTACACGAGTGACCCACCGTTTGCGAGAAACAAAACCGCAAACGGCAGGCCACCCGGGAGTTAAAGCGCGGCCACCCGCCTTTGTGAGAACCAAAACCGCAGGGATGGGCCACCCACCCGCCCGCGTTAAGAAGTCGCGGCTATCGGAGCCTTGCGCTTTTTCCTCAAGATCCCAGCAGAGATCAACGTGATCAGTAGTCCTACCGGGAAAGGCTCGAGGAATGTAAGCGCCGAATTGTAGAGGGGATTCTTGTAGTTTTCCTTGAGCCGGTTAAATTCGTCGATCTTTGCTTGAATTACCTGTGCTGTCGCCCCGGCGGCTCTCAATCTTTCTATCGTGCTCGAGCCATAGTTATCCATAAAGTGCGGCATAAACTTGAAGTAAATGATTTCCCATGTAGCCACATAGAAGGCGCACGAAATCAAGGTGATACCAATCCCCACCAAAAATGCCGTTCCGAACGTGATCTCGCCATTCCCGACATTCTCTCGATAGGAGCGGATTCCGAAAAACACGAGCATGAACGAGAGCACGATGGCCGTATAGCCAACAAGCGCCCCTTTGGAGGTTCCTATTTTGTGGAGGAGCGGTAGCGTCGACACCATGAGAAGCGTCGAAAGTGTTCCCGATATAAGTCCGAAGATGAGGATGGTTCGTTTCATGGTTTGGCTCCTTTGCGTCCGCGGGTATACATGAATTCAGGCGCAACCTACCGCATCTGGAGAGGGGCTTGTCGTCACCCTTTTGGGTGATTTTGACCTTTGCCGCGAAAAATCAGTCTTTCGTAGGACATTTCCAGGGCAACAGGTCTAAGGCAACAGGCCGAATTCCTTACCTAACTGAACCGCCTGGGTCCGCCGTCTTGCTCCCAATTTATCGAGAACCCGGCTCGAATGCGTCTTCACCGTGTTCTCACTTACAAACAACTTCGCTGCAATCTCCCGATTGCTCACGCCCTGCGCAATCAGCGCCAGGATTTCCATTTCCCTCGGAGTAATCGCCAACTCTTCTCTTTTCGCTTTATTGGGGCAAAATGGCTCGGACCTAGAAACCGTAACAGGCACTTCCTTCACGACAATCCTTTCCTGTTTCCGCGTCAGCTTCAGCCCCAGCCAGATCCCCACCGCGGCAAAGGTCGCGGCGATTAGCCCGCTGTAGATTTCGAGGGAATAGTCAATGACCAGGAATCGGTATTCGCTCCATCTGAGCGCGGCAACAAGAATTCCACCGATAGTCCCGTACAAGAAAATATGTTTCGCCGTCGCTTTGGACATCACCTGTCACCACAGCTATGCCGAAGAGTATCCCGCTCCAACACCATCGGCAAGCTTCTCTTCATTTCGGCAGTGAGTAGTGAATAGTGGGTAGTGAGTAGAAAGACCGGAGGGCGCGGGAAGTGAGCCACCGTTTGCAAGAAACAAAACCGCAAAGGGAAGGCTACCCGAGAGTTAAGAAACTGCCACCCGCCATCGTGCGTTGGGCGGGTTATGCGGGAACGGGTTCGCGGCGTTTCAGGCGGGGGAGGGACTTGATGGAGCGGCCGGTTTTTTGCTGGGCGAGGCGCAGGTCGTAGAGAGTTTGTAGATTGAGCCAGAATTGTGCGCTGGTGCCAAAGAAATGCGCAAGGCGTAGCGCAGTGTCACCAGAGATGGAGCGCGTTCCATTCAGGATTTGCGTCACGCGATTGGTGGGCACGTCGAGCTTTCGCGCCAGTTCGGCGGCGCTCATATCGAGCGCTTCCAGTTCTTCGGCGAGGTGTTCCCCCGGATGGATGGCAGTGACTCCCATGATGGATCTCCTAGTGATAGTCCACAATGACGGACCCGGCGAACGGTCGGGCCACTCGAAACAAATCCGCGACTGATCATTAATACGGATGCTGTATTGGCCCTTGCGGTCGCCATGCAGGGCCTCAAAACGATTGCCGGGCAGGGCTGCGAGGTCTCTCAGTGACGTTGCTGCCTCAAGACGATCGAGCTTCAGGCGTGCGGGGCGGACAAAACCGGAGAAAGCCTTGACCCATTTCCAGCGGCGAAATCCTCGGTCTTTTTGTCCCGGTAGCTGACGATCACTGGATCAGAATAGCGGGAAGTACGCGTTACGTCAAGCGTAACAAATGAGAGAGTGCCTCGTGCTCGGGTTCAATTGAGCGAGAAGAGTCAAAACTCGCACCCTTTGTAAAACCAAAATCCAAAGGGTGCGCCACCCGCGTTTGCAAGAAAAAAACCGCAAATGGTAGAACGCTGGAGAGTTAGAACACAATCACACGCCCGCGGCTAGTCGGTATCTACCATCTCGCTGGCAAAGATCGTGGTTTTCGTTATGCGGGGAACTTGAAGCACGGGCCACCAGAAAGGACAGTCTCGCCAACCTTGTGTTTCTTTTCCCTCTTGCCGCAATAGCATCAAGACGGGTGTTTCGTCGTCGAGGGACGAAGCCACAGCTTGCTCCTGCTTTGTGTCCGGTGCGTTCTGGACGCGGCCGCCAGGTCGCATTCTGTTTATGTTTCGGTCTAATCTCACCAGGCACCACAGCTTGCCCCTTCTTTCCTGCGAAGAGTTCGACTTAGACAGGTAGTCCATGGCTGACTTGAACGCGGACACGTCCCACGCGGAACCTTCTTCTTCGAACTCCAGAGTTTCGCCAATCAGGTCCGTAATCGCTTTGGCAACATCAACCTCCAGCAGGAACGGGCGCCCGGCTGCAATCTCGTTTTCGTAATCCTCCAAAATTCTAGCGATCTTCGCGAGTCTCGGTGTCACCTCATGCTTTTGTGCGGTTTGAAAGCCAATAGGGAGAAGACGCTTCCCGGGACGAAGTGTTGTAGTTGAAGATAAGAGAATCTTGTTTGGCGAGCAAGGCACGATTCGATTTGCATCATCCTTGCGCAGAAATACGACGCCCGTGTTGTGCCCACCGGCTTCGAAGGCTTTTCTCAGTGCCTCATCGAATTCATGGATTGTTTCCATGACGCTGTAAATCCCTGACGCGGTATGAAACCGTGTTACGGCCAGATCCTCGATCGGTCTGGTTCCGTACATTCGTGAGTGTTGTAAGACGGTGTCTTGCTGGAATCGATTGGTTGTTCTTCCGTAATAGAAACCTATCAAATTCGCAATTGTTAGCCCCCGGTCAAGGATTTGTCCACCAATGAAAATATTTAGCGGTGTCCGCAATCGAAGCTGGCCACTTTCGTCTAGCAGCTGCTTGATGTCATTCTCGGAATTGACTTTGGTTATCATAATGGTTTCAAGGTGCGCGCTGACCGCGGCGATCGTCTCTTCATAGCTTGGCAGATAGCAGTCAACCAGCCTCACGGATTCTACGAGGTCGTCGTAGGATCTTCTTACCAAATCGTGTAATAACATCTCTTTCGTCGTTCTGGCTTCCTGAAGCTGCTCGACGATAGTGTGTACGATCTGCTGTTGCCAAGAATGCGCCTCGCGGCTCCGTTCCGTATGGACGATAAAGCTGAATTTCTTCGGGAATTTCCCGTTCTTTTCATCCTGGACACGGCGCATGCAACCGCCCACCACGAATGTGATTAGGGCAAACCTTAGGGCGTCAACAGCCTTGCTGGCCAAAGCCTCGGAGATCTTGAAGCTACGGCCATCTTGTTTTCTGAGGATACGTAGCTCCGAGAGTGGGACCTCGCAATGGAGATGCGAAGCCAGGGAGTTCTCGTCGAGACTTTGCTCAAAATAGTACTCTCCGCCGATGTACTGGGGATGTACCGGGACGAGTTCTGTGAAGGCGGGGCGGGTTGGCAGGAAAGCTGGGCCGCCTTTGTCGGCGTCGGATCCGTCCGGCTGGAGATACAACGAATACGGTGTCGCCGTAACTTGGAGAAAACTGGATCGGCCTAGTCGTCGCCTTAAGTCGTTAATTTGCCCCGCAATCTTATTGATCTTTATGCCTTCGTCCTTCGTTCGACTAAAGCCGATGCTAGCAAAATCTGCTTCGTCGTCTATGATCAGGCACCTTGCGTTTCCCATCTGTGGGTATTGATTAAAGAGCGCGTCGTCCAACCGTCTAATGTTGTCGTCCTCTTTCTTGCAGACGATGATCAACTTTTGAGAAAGCTCATAACGGGTTAGGTTGCTAGGCAGATGCATTATGTCGAATATTTGGACTTGGTCGGTTTCAACTAGTGCTCTAAACTCCCTGTGGAGTCTCTCAAGGGTTTGCTCCGTTAAGGCTATGGTTCCTTTCGTCAGTACTACTGCCCAGTCGAAACCGTTATCGAATGCCAGTGCCAAGATTCCGAGGAAGGTTCGGGTCTTGCCACTCTGAACCTTCCCCAACAACATTCCCGGCCGGTCCACGGTAGTTGTGGTTTCTAGAAGCCTCGCTACCGTCGAGTCGATACACCGTTTGGTCTCGGCAGAATAATCTTTGCCGGAAAGAAAGGCCTTGTATATCGGGCCGTCCAGAACGATTCCCATTTCGAGGGCTCCTGTCCAATTTAGTGTTCGATATAATTACAATTATGACAGATAAGAGGTGGTGAACACCATTTCTCGATATCGTGATTGTGGGTGCTTCCAACAAGACGTCGGCTTGACTATTGTAGTCAGATATGACAACATCGATGGGTGAGAGAACCTGAGATGGCGGAGCGGCGATGATCCGGAAGACGCGGCCGGTTTCGTGGTTCCGGGCGGCGCGGAAAGATTTTGAGGACTTTCCGGAAGAGGCCAGGTCGATCTGTCTAACGGCATTAACGATCGCCGCGGAGGGTGGGAAGGCGGACATTGCGAAGCCTCTGCATGGGCTGGGCTCCGGCGTGTTCGAGATTGCGCTGGCATTCAAGGGCGATGCGTTTCGGGTGGTGTACGCGTTGCAATTTGGCGAGGACCTTTGGGTGGTGCATGCGTTCCAGAAGAAATCGACGCAAGGGATCAAGACGCCGCAACGCGAGATTGAACTGATCAAAGACCGGTTGAAGAGATTGAAGGAGTTTCTGCGATGAAAAAGGAGAAGCTGCAAGTGGTGCGAGGGAGCGGGAACGTGTTCCGCGATTTTCGGCGCGTGAATGCCGATGCGGAACAGTTCAAGGCCATCCTGGCAGCGGAAATCATCAAGACGCTCGATCAAGAGAGATTGACGGTGCGTGCCGCGCATGGGCGGACAGGGATTGCGGCGGCGGACTTTTCGCGGATTCGCAATGCGAATCTCGGGCGGTTCACTGTGGATCGGCTGATGTCGATTTTGAACCGCCTCGGGTCGCGCGTGGAAGTGAAGGTGCGCGTGAGGCGGGCTGAGGCGGCCGAGCATCGGGCGACAGCGTGAGCAGATGTAACGCCGCCCCGTCCGAGAGGCTCGAGGAGGGTCACTCCAGGTTGGTTTTGCTGGGGTGGGTCTTTCTTATTTCGTTTGGACGCAAAACAACAACGGAACTATTCACGATCATGGTGTAGCGAGGGGTTTGTAAATGAGACCGATGACGATGCCTACGATCGTCCACTGGACGAAGTAAGCTGCAGCCTGCATCAGAGCGAGTTTCGGACCGATGTTGAGGTTCACGTAGTTGTGCAGCACAAATGCGCAAACCACGAAAAGGCCAAGGAGAATGCCGAAGCGCGGACCTGCTCGAGCGCCCGATCCGCCGTGATGCATCGTTGCGAAAATTATGGCGGCGACCAGGATGGATAGGAAAGTTGCGACGAGTCCAACGGGCATAACAGCCGTCATTTCTTCCTTGGGCCGGAACACGGCCGGGTACTTGTGGGCTTCCTTGATAAGGCCTGGCACCAGCCAAAACAGCAGGAAACCAAAGGCAAAAGACGCGACCGTGCCACCAAGCGCCGCCAGCGCGAGACTTAGATAGTTCATTTGCACTCCTTCACAAATTGCGGATCAATTTGCGGATCAATCCGCCAGAGGCTGCCACAGTTCGAGGCGGTTGCCGTCGCAGTCCTTGATCCAGGCGAAGCGGCCATAGCTGGCGTCCTCGCGCTTGGGGTCGATCCAGACGCCGGCAGCGGCAAGCTGGGCGATGAGAGCGTCGAGGTCGTCGACGCGGTAGTTGATCATGGTGGCTTGCGGGCCGTCGCCGAAGTATTTGGTGTTGGCGGGGAAGGCCGACCAGGTGGTCATGCCGGTGCCGGCGGGGCCTTCGTCGGACCACGGAAAGGCGGCGCCGCCGAAGTCGTTTAGCGTAATGCCGAGGTGCTCGGAGTACCACTTTGCCAGCGCCTTTGGATCTTGTGAGCGGAGGAAGACGCCGCCGATGCCTGTGATTCGTGCCATGGGATCCTCCAGTGGTCAGTGGCTGGGAGTGTTTCATAAACACCGGCTCAGCGCAATCCAGAGACAGGCGAGATAGAAGAAGGGTTAGGGCGTTTGGGAATACACGGTACGTTTTCTGTCACGTTGTCGAGCGCGGAGGCGGCCCATCCTTGCGGGTTGGTTTTGCAAGGACGGGGCATGCGGCACGGGCACTGCATTTCTGTTTGCCGACGCGCGGATTATTGCCTAAAGTGAAGCTTATGGATTACTCGGGGAATATCACCGTGGAACCTGGTAAACGGGGCGGCAAACCGTGTATTCGCGGGCTGCGAATCACTGTTTATGATGTGCTGGAAAACCTGGCTAACGGGATGACGCACGAGCAACTGCTTCAGGAGTTTCCCTATTTGACGGAAGAGGATATTCGCGCGTGTCTCGCTTTCGCTGCCGACCGGGAACGTAAACTGGAAACGATTACCGAGTGAAACTGCTTTTTGACGAAAACCTTCCTCCTCGGCTTGCCGAGTTGCTTGCGGCGGCGGAGGCTTTCCAGGGGCCGGGGATTCTTGTGCCTACTCGCAACGCTGGGCTGTTTCGTTGGTGCCTGGAGAACGGGCTTCGCGTGGTGCAGCCGATGACGTTGATGACGATGGGGCTTTACAACGAGCCGGCGGGGGCGTATCTGCCGTCGATACTGTTTTAAGGGAGGGCGAACCATGCCGTGGTACACCTATCTGGCTTATTTCTTCGGGGGCGCTTTCCTGGTGAACGCCGTTCCGCACTTCGTCTGCGGCGTCTCCGGGCGGCCGTTTCCGAGCCCATTTGCTTCTCCGCCGGGCAGGGGAATGTCTTCGCCGGTGGTGAACGTGCTTTGGGGCGCATTCAATGTAGCGATCGGATATTTGCTGGTGTGTCGTATTGGCGAGTTCCACCTGCGAAATCTATTGGACGTGGCCGTCGTGGGAGTTGGGGGTTTGCTCATGGCGGTGATGATGGCGCGGGTGTTTGGGAGCCGTCTTGCGGGCAAGCCGTAAAAGACGGGAGTGCCGCCGAGGCTATCGGGTTTTTTGATGATGACGACCGGCAACGGTTTGTACTACGCGGGATTGCCGGGAGCGCGCCACCTTTCCACGTGTTGACTCTGGTTCCTGCCGTTGTTCAAGCATAAAGCAAAAACATGAGGAGAGATTTCTCTCTGCGCAGGCCGACATGTTTCCGACAGGGTCGGAATCTTCGATCGCAGGAGCGAACGTGAAAGAAAAGGCGCCGGCCTGCTCCGGTCGAAATGACCGTTGGTCGGACGAGGTCAATCAGCGAGAGCGAGTTCTTTGTCGACGAGATCTTTGTGGGACTGGGTGAATTTGGCTTTGGTCTCTATGCCGAGGCGGCCGGCGTAGTGGAGGAGCTTGTCGACGGACTTGTTGGCGATTTTGCCGTTGAGAAGTTCGCTGACGCGGGGCTGGGGCTCGGCGAGGATGATCTGGAGCTCCTTTTGGGAGTATTTTTTGGCGAACTTGAGGATGGCTTGATAGAGCTCGGCTTTGAACTTGAGGGCCTTGGCGCGCTCCGGAGAAAAGCCCAGGTCGTCAAAGACGCTGCCATGGGTGATGTGTGTGGGCTGATTAGAAGCCTTTTTCATACTTTTTCTCCTGCGCCA
Source organism: uncultured Acidobacteriota bacterium (assembly GCA_963715795.1). Classification (GTDB taxonomy): domain Bacteria; phylum Acidobacteriota; class Terriglobia; order Acidiferrales; family UBA7541; genus Acidiferrum. The sequence goes on from OY970275.1 coordinate 2,743,352, forward strand.
AACGGGCCTTTACTGTTTTGAAGCGCTGCTTGGCTTTCTCAAAGTCTTTTCGGGGCATCTCGCGGCTCTTCTTCTCGAAGCAATGAAGAACGTAGATGATGTCATTGATACGCGACAGGTATACAACGCGATACCATGCGCGCTCATCCTGGTCACGCAGTTCGAAAACGCCGGAGCCGATCGAGGGCAACGGCCTGTAATCCCTTGGCCGCTCGCCTTGCTGCAACTGCCAGAGCTCGAAACCGAAATTCTGCCTTACCACTTCCGGGAAGGACTGAAGAATCTCCCTGGAGTCGCCCTCCCAAGCGACGGAGGCATGCCTCGAAATCTCCGACGACTCGCTCATGTAAACGACTCTTACAGGAAAGCCGGAATTGATTATACAAGTAAATGTATATGGCAGTCCAGGAGAAAACGGGCAGTTTTCATCGCGGGCTCGGCAGCCATGCAAAGGCGTCGAGAGCGCGATGCCAGGGGCGAGAAGACTTGGCGGGTTAGGGCTTGAGGACGATGGGAGGGTGGACGCTGACGGGAGGATGGGCGGAGGCGGCGTTGGAGGAGGATTGGAGAAGCATGGCGGGGTCGCCGAAGAAGATCCAGGTGCGGCGGACGTCGTTATCGGAGACGCCGGTCTTGGCTTGGAGAATGGCGCTGCCAAGCGAGATGGAGGGATTGGTTTTTAGGATTTGGAGGAGGGACTGGTTCATGGAAGCTTGGGGCGGCTGGGTGGTGAAACCGGAAGAGGCCCAGACGGCAGCGGCGCCACCGTTGGGAGCGAGGATAAGCGATTTGGCGAGAGCGGTGGTGTAGACGTCCTGGAAGAAGCCGTTGAGGCAGTCCATCAAGAGATAGACGGAAAGTTGATTGCCGTTGGTGAGCGAGGCGGCGGACGTGTCGTCGAGAAGATCGGAGAAAGACCATTGATCTTCGGCGCCGTGGCCGGAGTAGTTGACGAGAAGGGGGCCGGCGTTGAGGGCGGCGAGAATTTGCTGAGAGACGGCGGTGGGATCCTGGCCGTCGGCGAAAATTTCGAGTGGCTGGAGAGAAGACGGGAGATCGGCCGCGGCGAATTTGGTGGCGGTGGTGAAATCGGCGCCGATGTTTTGATCGGCGACGAGGAGAGCTTGCGGGTTGGCGGCGTTCGCGCCGAGGCCTTTTTCGTAATTGACGAGTTTGGAGACGACGAGATTGGCGTCCGCCGCGGTGCGCACGGGGAGACGGCCGGTGGCGATGGTGGCGTAGCCGCTTTGGTTGAAGTCGCTGAACCAATCGTCGGAAGCAGTCTTGAAAGCGGCGGTCTCTATGATGCGCGTGGGGACGAAGTCAAAATCGCCGAGGCCGAGATAGTCGCGCGGGTCGAGAGACGCATCGCCGACGAGAAGGAGATACTGCGGCTTGCGGAGCCAATTGGACTGGGTGGATTGCAGGAAATCGCGAATGGCGTAGGGGCTGCGCTCGCCGTAATTGAAGGCGTCGAAGACTTCGTCGATGGTGACGACCTGGACGCTGAGGCCGCGCGCTTCGTGGAGGCTGACGAGCGGGGCGAGAGAGGACTGGAAATCGGGATGCGTGATGACGAGCATTTGAGCGCCGAAACTCGAGGAGGCGAGAGCAGCGGGAGCGTGGAAAGCAAGGCCCGACGGCGGAGAAATCTGATCGCCGGAGAAGACGAGAAGCGTGCGGGCTTCGCCGGTACCGGGCGGGAGAGCGACGGTGACGCTGTAGCATGCGTCTTCCTGGGCAACGGCGCCGGTGAGCTGAGAAATGGCGAGAGGATTGGTGATGTCGAAGACCTGGATTTGCGAATTGGAGAAGCCGGTGACGTGAACGGAAGTGCCGGCGGGAGCGGTGGCTTTGAGCCAGTCGGCGTCGGCGGCGTAGGTGTGGGGATAGTGCAGGGCGATGGACTGGACGGCGCTGACATCGTTATCGCCCTGGAGAGACGTGAGCGTGACGGTGTTGACGCCATCCTGGAGGAGGCTGGGGTCGACGGAGAAGGTGTTGGTGACGTTGGCGAGATTGGAGAAATCCATTTCGCCGATGGAAGCGCCATTGAACTGAACGGAGACGCTGTGAGCTTGCTGATCGGTGGCGCCCTGGAGAGTGATATCGAGAGTGACGGGGATGCTGGACGTGGGGTCGGCGTGAGCGACGGTAAGCTGCTGATCGACGGGCTCGGAAGTGACGGCGGCGCCGAAGAAATTGTCGTTGTCTTCGCCATTGAGGAGCGTGGCGAAGTACGTGGTGCGCTGCTGGAGAATGACGGTGAAGGGGAAACTTTGCGGCGCGAGAGTCTGCGTGTTGGGCGCGGCGATATTATTGATGCGCATGCCGGGAGCGGAGCCGCGAATGAGCCAGTAGACGCGGGTGTCGGAGTAAGGCGTGTCGATGCCGGTGCCGTAAAACTCGATGCTGTCATCGGGGCCCAGAGGGCCGGACTGATTGCCGAGAATCAGGATGGGCTGCTGGACGCCTTCGGCGTAAAGCTGAAGAGTGCGGGCGTCTGAGTTGGGATCCATGCCGGCGGCGACGAGCTGAGATTTGGAGACTTGGTACCAGCCTTCGGATTGGACAGAGATCTTGACGGCGGGGTCGCCATCGAGCGAGATGGGAACCACGCTCCGCGGGCGAGGCGGGAGAATTGGCGACGGAGTCGGGAGCAGACGGCGACTAATGGCGGCGGGCTGAACGATGGCGCGGTTGAGTTGGGTTAGCAGAAGCGGATGCGAAATGGCGCCGGAGCTTGGAGCGGCGGAGACATCGACGGAGATGGGCCCGTGCGAGGTGTGCGTGCCATTGAGATCGACATCTTCGAGTTCGTAGGTGGATTGCGAAGTGCCGCTGGGATCGAACCATTGATACGTTTTCGCGGCGTGCTGCGGGAGACCACCGCGAAGCAGAAGGAACGAGCCGGCGATGATCGAAGGATTGAGACGCTGACGTCCCTGCGGGTCGAGACGGAAAACATTGAAGCCGAGGTTGCGGATTTCGGCGCGGGTTTTCCATTCGAGAAGAACGCCGCCGCCCTGACGGGGGTACGCACGGAACGAAGCCAACTGGACCGCCGTGGGAGAAACGATCGTGGAAACAAAGGATGCGGTGTTGTTGGCGGTATCGGGGTCGCCGGTGGTGGCGGAAACGGTGGCGGTGTTGGTGGAAAGAGTGGTGGCGCTGAAAGTGTCGGCGGTGGCGTTGATGGTGATGAGCACAAGGCCACCGACGCTGACGGCGCCGACGTTGCAGGTGACGGTGGTGGAAGGAGTGTTGTAGGAGCAAGTGCCTTGGGTTGTCGAGACAGAAGCGTAGGTCACTTCGCCAGGGATGGGGTCGACAACGGTGACGCCCTGGGCGACGGCGGGGCCGTTATTGGTGACTTGGAGCGTGTAGGCCAAGTTGGTGCCCTGATCGACGGGGTCGGGAGAGGCGGTTTTGGTGATGGCGACATCGGCTTGCGTTGGAGAAGCGATGTAGACGGTGGTGGTGGCGGAATTGTTGGCGCAATTGGGATCGCTGGCCGACGAGCACGGGACATTGATATTGGCGGTGTTCACGATGGTTGAGCCGGGAGTGTCGCCGAGGCTCGCTTTTACGACGAGCGGGAAACTGGCGGTGGCGTTGACAGCGAGTGAAGCGATGGTGCAAGAGATGGTTCCCGTGCCGCCTACCGGAGGAATGGTGGCGCCGCAGTTCCATCCGGCGGGGACGCTGAAAGAGACGAACGTACTGCCGGTGGGAATGGTGTCTGTGAAGGTGGCGGTGCCAGAAGCGGCGGGGCCGTTGTTGACGACGGATTGCGCGTAGGTGATGTTGTTGCCGTCGGTGGCGGGATTCGGAGTTTCGGTGCTGGTGACGCTCAGGTCGGATTGACCGGCGGTGGCGACAATGTCCGTGGCAGTAGCCATGTTGTTGCTGGGGTTCGGATCGATGGTGGTCGAAGTGAGATTCGCGGTGGCGGTGATAACGGTGCCAGATGTGGTGGCAGCATTCACTTGGACGACGACCGTGAACGTTGTGGTAGCGCCGGAAGCGACGGTGGGATTCGAACAGGTCAGAGTTCCGGCGACTACGGAGCAAGTCCAGCCCGTTGCGGGAGACGGCGTGGCGGAGACAAAGGAAGTGTTGGTAGGAATTGGTTCGCTGAAGGAGACGGTGTTAGCCGTGGCCGGGCCGTAGTTTGTAACCACGAGAGTGTAGGTGATGTCATTTCCGGCGATGACCGGGTTGGGAGCGGCGGTATTGGTGATGGCGAGATCGGCGGTGGTGGAAAGACCCACGGTGGTTTGCACAACGGCGGAATTGTTGGTCAGATTCGGGTCGTTGACTCCGGAGGTGGCGTTATCGAGGTCGGTGATGACCGTGCCGGTGGCGACGCCGGTGTTCACGGCAACGGCGACCGTGAAAGTGGTGGAAGCGGCGTTGGCAAAATCCGGATTGGTGCAGGAAATGGATCCGGTGCCGCCGACGGCAGGCGCAGTGCAGGTCCAGCCAGAACCACCGGGAAAACTGAGAGATTGGAACGTGGTGTTGGTGGGGATGACTTCACTGAATACGGCGTTGAGAGCGTCGAGCGGTCCGTTGTTCGTGACGGATTGGGTGTAGGTGATGACGTTGCCGGGGCCAGGCCCGGCCAAAACGGGATTGGGTGTGCCGGAGTTTGTAACCGATAGATCGGCCGAGCCACAGTAAGCGCCGGACTGCGCGCCGGGCGTTTCGGTAATTACAAGGTTGGTTGCACTGATACCAGCCTGGCCGGGTGTTGCACCGTAAGAATCCTGAACTGTATCGGTGTATCCGTTCAATCCTCCGGCTACGTTCGTGCTAGCTGGTGTGCCGGAAAGAAGGATCACACCACCGCCACCACCGCCGCCAGAGCCATGGCGCTGGCCGGAAAAGCCTCCGGGGGCTTCCGTAGGCCAAGCCCGGCCACCGTTGCCCCCAGTGGCGCTCACGGTTAAGCCGGCGAGACCGCCGCTGTTCGCAAAGAAGATGATGGAGCCGCCTGCGCCCCCGCCGCCGGTACTATCGTTGAGTGTGCTCAGAGTAGATTGTCCGTTCGAGGTGATAGTACCGGTGCCGGCGACCGAGCCGGTGTGGACGATCACAATGGCACCACCTGCGCCACCGCTGCTATAAATTCCAGTGCAGGTTGTGCCGCAGTCGGCCCCGTTGCTGGAATTCGAGATGTAGTAGGAACCGTTGTTCGTGGTGCCCGCGCCGCCTCCGCCGCCCATCACGATGGCGCTCGTCGAGGCGGGGAATGCAGCGCCTCCAAAACCGCCGTCAGTGGAGTTCAGCGCGACGAAGCTGTTCCATCCGTACCCTCCGAGGCCGCCTGCGCCGCCATTGCCACCCGCGCCACCGCCGGAGTTGTAGTCATTCTTGCTGGGGTCTCCATCCGTGCCACCGCCGCCCGCATTACCCGGCGCGCCGCGTGCAAAACTGCCATTGGGGAGTCCCTCGACAACGGTCTGGCCGGTATTGATTGCTGTTGATGAAGTTGTGATGGAACTTAGGGCTGGCGCGACCCAATGGGGTGTCCCTGCTATGCCCTCTCCCTTCGAAGAGTTGGTGCCGCTGTTGGCGGGAGCGTCGCCCCCTCCGGAAAGATTAGGCAGGTTTGTCGGCGAGTTTGTCACATAGTCAGTATTTGCGACCGTATTTGTCGTCCCGGTTAACGTGATGCCTCCGCCGCCGCGAAAGCCGAGAGCATCGGCGGCGACAGTGCCACCGAGAGTAAGTTGCGAGGAGACGTCGAGAGCAAGGACGCCGCCGACGCTTCCCGTCCAAGCGAGGGGAACAAGTCCAGAACCTAGGGTGGCCGACGAATATTGCGGAACGCGAATCACTTCATAACGTTGTTGGCCACTGCCTGTAGTGTCCACCGCTTCCACGTAGGTGTTTAGAGTTCCCCCGCCAGCCCCCGTGCCCTGGAAGGTCAAAGTGCCACCCCCAACAGGTACGGCACTGGTCGCGGTGACAAATTCAAACTGGCCGGTGCTCTGAAGATTTGTCGAGCCGTTGGCGGGGTCGCCGGGAGTGCCGTCGCCATAGGCGCCAGTGTTGGTGGAGTTGATGGACGAATCTTGAATTTGGATGAGCAACAAAAGATCGCCGATGCCGATTGGTGTTGTGGCCCCCGAAGATGCGCCTAGGGTAACTGAGGTAGAGCTTCCTGCCGCGAGAGTGCCATTTGCAGGGGGATAGTAGGTATTGACGACCCCTGTTAGGGTGCCTCCGGTTCCGTCCTTACCCGGCGTGGCGCAGACCAGCGGTTGGACAACCGTTATGACCGTTGCGCTGTTATTGGTCAAAACTGGATCCGTGGTTGAACTGCTGACTGCAGCGGTATTGGAAATCGAGCCGGAAGTCGATGGCGAGGTGACAATAATGTTGATCGTCCCGGACGCGCCCTCAGCCATCGTGCCGGTTAGGTTGCAAGTGACCGTGGCGGCACCCGAGCACGTCCAGCCCGCCGAGGCACTCGAGGACACAAACGTCGTATTCGCCGGTATTGTATCCGTAACTTTCACGGCGGCGGCGGCAGACTGTCCGAGATTCTGAACCTGGATCGTATAGGAGAGGCTAGAAGACAAAAATACAGGCGTGGGCGAGGCAGTCATGAAAAGAGCCAAATCGGCGTCCGCAACGGGCTCGACAAGAACGGTACTAACACTCGTGTTGTTGCTGGGGACGGGATCGACGGTTTGAGAGGTTACCGTGGCGGAATTCAGAATTGTTGTGTCGGAGGCGGTTCCGGCAATTACACCTACGGTGATGACAAGAGGATCGGCGGCGGTCGTTGCGCCGTTGGCCAGGGCGAGGTTGTAGGTGCAGATAACGGGGCCAGAGTTGCCAGCACCTGGAGTGGTGCAAGTCCAGTTTGCATCTACCGAGATGCTCTGAAATGTAGTGTTGGCCGGGGTCTGTTGATAGACGACAAGCGTGCCGCCGGGGACCGCGTAGGGCCCGTTGTTGGAGGCCGTTTCCGTGTATGTAAAGTTGACGCCCGCGGCGACGACGGAGACGGAGGTGGTCTGCGACATCGTGAGATCCGCATCTCCGACTGTCGAGGTGCTGGTGGCCGAGTTGTTGGCGGTATTGGGGTCGGAGGTCGTAGAAGTGACCGATGCGGTGCCACTGATGACGGTTCCGAAAGCTGTTCCGGCGTTCACGGTGAGCGCGATGGCGATGTTAGCCGTGCCCGCATTCGCCAAGTCGGCTGCGGCAGTGCAAGTGAGCGTGCCGGTCCCTCCTACAGCCACGCCGGCACAGGTGTAGCCAGCAGCGGTCACCCCTTGGTAGACGGTGTTCGTGGGAATCACAAAGGTAAATACGGGAGCTATGGCAGAGCTGGGGCCGTTGTTGGTGATGACGTCCGTGAATGTGAGCGTTCCCGAAGGCGAGGATACGTTTGGCACGGCTGTTTGGGAAAGAGCTAGATCCGCGTTTCCAACCGTCGCCGTGCTTGTGGCCGAATTGTTCGCCGTATTGGGGTCGTAAGTCGTGGAAGTGACTGAACCCGTGCCGCTAATCACGGTTCCGGAAGTTACTCCAGCGTTGACGGTGACCGCTACGGTGATGGTAGCGGTGCCAGCATTGGCCAAATTGGCTGCGGCAGTACAGGTGAGCGTGCCGGTTCCTCCTACAGCCACGCCGGCACAGGTGTAGCCGGTAGCAGTTACCCCCTGATAGACGGTGTTCGTGGGAATCGGAAAGGTGAACACAGGGGCTGTGGCGGCGCTGGCACCGTTATTGGTGATGAGGTCCGTGAACGTGAGAGTACCGGAAGGTGAGGCTGTCGTGGGCGAGACGGATTGCGAAAGGGCGAGATCGGCGCTGAGGACGGTCACCGTGGTCGTCGGCGGGTAGGTGCCATTGTGGGTAAGAGTCGTGGTGGAAGTTACTGTTGCGGTGCCGTTCAGAACCGTCTGCCCGGGCGTGCCGAGGGGAACGGTTACGGTCACCGTGATGGACGCGCTGTTGCCCCCCGCAAGATTCCCGCCATCCGTGCAGACCACGTTACCAGTGCCCCCCACCGCAGGAGTTGTACAGGTCCAGCCGTTAGGCGCGGTATAAGAGAGGTAGGTCGTATTGTTCGGAATGGGTTGGGTGATGACCGGATTGTCGACGTTGTTGCCTGCTCCCCCCCCGTTGTTGTTGGTGAGCTTGTCGGTGTAGGTGACGGTTCCACCAGGGCTGACCGTGGTGACCGAAGTGGTCTGCGTCAGAGTCACGGCCACGGCCTTGACGGGAGCGGGGGCGACGAATAACTGCAGCAGAATGAGGGCTGGCGCTGCGGCAAGAAATCTGAGCGACATGCGCCGGCGCGCCGCCAGACGGAGAGTATGCAGGAAGCTGCGCGCGGTGTGAAGCTGCGGGATCCACGGATGTTGGTACAAAGTATTTCGGCCGTTTCGCACGACGGCGGTTACGCGTCCAAGGACGAAATCGGCGGGAGCATCGTTTTCCCGTCCAGCGTCAGCACGCGTGATGATGCGGCCGAGTGCGGGATCAACCGCGGAGACGCGATGGACGCGGAAGCCGTCTGCTCCATGGGTAAGCGCGACATCGCCGCGGCGCAAGTCTGCTGCCGCGGCGGGAACGACAACGACGGCGTCATTATCGAGAATGTTCGGGCGCATGCTGCGGCCATTGACGCGGAAGCGTGCTTTCGCGCCACGTTCGAGGAGCGCGCCACAAAGAGCGGCGAACTGCGCAGAATTCCTTTTCTGAATGGGGCTAGGCTGCCGCACGGCGGATAGCCTCCACGGCGGTCTCGTCCGGGACGAACCGGAAAATAGAACAAGGAACCTGGCGGGCGACGCGATCGAGAAAGTCCAGGGTGAAGCGAATGCCTGATTCGGAATGGTGGGTGACAAAGCTGCGCGAGAAAAGCTCGGCGGCGGCGCGGCCTTGCGGGAGCAGGATGCGCTCATTGCGCTTCGCGTGCTCGAGGAGATAAATCTGCGAGAGCGGGGCGCAATCCGGCGAAGCGATGCCCGCGTCTCCATGCCACGGAGTTCCGTACATCCAGACGCGGCCTTCGCGGAGGCGAAGGATGATGCGGTCATCGCTGAGGATGCGAACACCGGGCCGATTCATCCAAAGGCGGGCGGTGGTGCTTTTTCCGGCTCCCGAGTGGCCAAGGAAAAGATGGCCGGTGCCGGCTTCGTCTGAAATGCCGACGGCATGAACTTCGACCCCTTCGCCGCGGGAAAGGCGGTGAATCATGAGCAATTCGTCGAGAGGATACTCGAGAGGATAGACAGGGCGTTGCGAGTCAAAAAAACGGCGCGAGAGGAGCACGCGGCCAGTCCGAAATTCGGAATCAAACCAAGCTTCTTTATAGGGAGTCCTGCCCAATACGGGAGCGAGAAAACTGAAGCGATATCCGCTCTCTTCGGCGAAGAGCGACCACAATCCGCCGGAATGAAAGAGGAGAGTGGAGCGAGGCACTTCGAGAGAATCGGCCCAGGCGATGCGGAGAGTCACATCGGAGTAGGAGGGCTCGACCGCGAAGGCGGCAAGTTCGCGTCCGGGAGCGAGGCGCAGATCGCCCTCGGCCTCCAGACTAAAGGTGATGCCACCGATTTGGTAGGAAAGACGGGAGCTGCGAGGGAAAGCAAAAGCTTCACCGTAATTCGCCGTCGAGAGCTCTTGTGACAATGGCGGCATATAAAGTCTCGGGGCCCTCAAGAGCCTGGCGTCCGGCAAGCGCCATAGGCGTTGCGGCAAGAGGTGGCGACGGGTCCGGCGGCTCCGGTGACTTTGCAATGGCCGAGCACGGCCTCCTCGGGCCGCAGGCTTACGCGGATGACCTTGGGCGACTCATAAGCGGCCTTGGCTTGCGGTTCCAGAGACTTGTTGTCTTGCTCGTCTTTCATTTCTTTGGTCACCCAGCCGGCGTGGCGCAAGAACTGCAGCCGCCACTGCGGCATCCGGAAACAGGTTGCAGAACATTCAAGACGCGTAACACGGGCCCGCCTTCCGGCCATTGGCTTGCGCCGGGTTTGAAATTCTTCAATCGCTCTGCAGCTGCGAGGAGATCCGCTCGATGTGCGCCGCCTTCGCAACATTCGCAATCGCCGTGCTCGGGCACTTCGTAGCCGAAGGCGTAGGCGCGCAAATGGGCCACCTGGCAGAGGAAAGAAACAGGCGATTCGGGATCGCCATTTTCGAGTTCGCCGTTCGCGGGGCACATGCTGCACAAGGATTGAATCCGGCAGCGGTCGCAAATCATGGGGCGAGTGCGAGGCTGATTGCGAATCTCGCGCAGCGGACCTTCCCAGCCTTCGAGGAAGCTGCCTTGACGGATGTTGTAGCCCTGCTGGTGAGAGATGACGCAGATGCTCATTGTTCCGTAGGGGTCGATGGCGCAGCCGCCGATGCCGCCTCCGCAGGAATAGCGCAGACCGGAGGCCGGTTCCGATTTGCTGGGAGTGGCGAGGTCCTCGGCGGCCATGCGCTCGTAATCGGCTTTGCGCTTGGGCTCGGCGAAATCGAGCTCGACCGCTTGCTCGGGGGTGAGGCGGACGGCGAGAGGGCTTTGCGAGCAGTCGATGCGAGGGTTAATGGCGGAATCGAACTTGAACTCGACACCGAACTCTTCTTCCGCGAGACGCTTCATGGCGAAGACCTCGTGGCGGTTGACGGTGGTGGGCACGGTTTTGAGTTTTAGGGGGAGATTGCGGGAGAGAAGAAGACGGATGCCACGCATGCAGCGGTCATAGGAGCCGGGAATCTGGGTGAGGGCTTCGTAGGTTTCGCGGGTGGCGCCGTAGAGCGTAATTTCGATGGCGAAGGGACGGTATTTGACAAAGTGATCGGCGATGCGGTCGTTGATCATCGTGCCGTTGGTGAAGAGAGTGATTAGAAAGCCGCGCTTGGCGGCTTCGGTATAAATCTCGAGAAAATCCTTGCGGGCGAAGATTTCACCGCCAGTGTAAAGCAGCCAGAGGCATCCAGCATCCTGGAGTTCATCGAGGAGGCGGAGATGCTCCTCGAAAGTGAGTTCCTGGGCGCGGGCGGCATGGTCGCTCATGGGAAGATTGTTGTAACAATGGAGGCAATCGAGAGGGCAGCGGCGAGTGACCTCGATGGACACTTCGAGGGGAGCGCGCTTTCCCTGGAAGCGCCCGTGAAGTAAACCTGTTAAGTCGCCGTATGTGGCCGTCTGCACGTGCAAGCCATCCTTTGTGTTGCTAGGGCGATCGAGTACTAGAACCGCTTCAACTGCGCACAGCAGGCCACACTCCACGCTTCGTGCCCGTATCGAGGCATTAGGAGAAGGAGGGTGACCGGCTAAATCGTCTGAAGCAGGCCTGCTTCCTCAAGTTCGGCCAAATAGCCGCGAACGTCGGTAACCGCCTGCTTTGGGTCCAGTTCGTAATGCTTGGCGACCCAATCCGCCAATTCCTCTACCGAGCGCGCGCCTTCGAGTAAGCGCCACAAGTTCTGTCCAACCTGATTGAAGGTGTAGACAGAATCGAGGTCCCCCACACCCCTGCAAATGGGCACAACAATCGTTTCACCGGCGACATCGCGGGAGACGATGGAGGTGCTGCGAGTGTGGCGGACCAGGCTGGTACTCAACCCTTCGGTTAAATGCTCAGGCCCTGGAAGCTCTGAGAGAGGCAATGACATGGGATTAGTTTCCAAGATGAAACAGGGGATGTCACGTTTTGGGAAGTACAGTGTTCCGTACTAGTACCCTCATAGTACGGAGTATCTAACGTGTAAAACGAAGTAAGAGGAGGCAATAGATCTGGGATTTGGGAAGTAAGTGGGAGTTTAGAGAATGGGGTGCCACAGGAACGGCAATTCCGAGATCTCGTGGACTGCAGGGTAGTAGACGGGATAGCGGCGATTGCTCGCCCAATGCACAAAGGGCAGGCGTGCGGGACTAGAGGCAGCGAGGCGAAAGCTTTGGCAATGACCAGCGGCAATTAGTAGCAATAACCGATGGATAAAATTTGGTAGCGCTAACGGGATTCGAACCCGTGTTTCCGCCTTGAGAGGGCGATGTCCTAGACCCCTAGACGATAGCGCCAGAGAACCGATTCCGTGCTTAGGTGCATTGTAATAGAACAATTACTAAAGTCATTTTCGCATGGTCTAGTGGCCTGAGCAAGCAATCGCGTTGGCAGATCGCGGCGAGTGTCCAGCCGATCGGAGACAAGACTCAGGAAAATTTCTTGAGGCCAAGAACCTCGAATAAGACGAGGGCGACAAACTGGGGGCCATAAAGGAGGTAACGGCGGCCGAGGCGACGCGGTTCGCGGGACAGGCGAAAGAGCCATTCAAGACCATGGTCGCGCATCCATGGGGGCGCTTGCGCAATCCTGCCCGTGAGGAAATCAAATGCGGCGCCGACCCCGACGAGAACGGGGACATTGAGGCGACCGCAGTGTTCGAACATCCAGCGCTCCTGTTTGGGCGCCCCGAGACCTACCCAAACAACATCAGCGCGGGCTGCGTTGATGGTGCGAACTTCCAGGCGGTCTTCTTCGCTTGTTAAAGGCCGAAAGGGCGGGCAACACATGCCCGCGATCTGTAAACCAGGAAAGCGAGCCGCGAGACGGGCGGCGAGGAGTTCGGCAACGCCCGGGGCGCCGCCATAAAAGAAGTGACGATAACCGATAGCGGCGGTCGCTTCGCAAAAGCGTTCCATTAACTCCGGGCCATAGACGCGCCTGCGCAGGGGAAATCCTTTTCGACGGCCGAGCCACATGAGGGGAAAACCGTCGGGAACAGCGAGGTCCGCGTCCCGCAAGATTTTCTTGAAGTTTTGTGCACGTTGCGCATGCATCAAGCTGTGCATGTCCGTGACGGCAATGTAGCGGCATGAACCGCGGCGGCTAATCCACTCTTCCATGCGCGAGACTACATACGGGATTTGCACGGCGTCGACGCGCACCCCGAGGACCTTGTAGGAAGCGGCATCAGGCTTTGAGAAAGACGTCATGTTCACGCCTCCACTTGTCTTTGGGACATTGCAGCGCGGCGCACTGCAAGCACGATCTGCGAATAGAACCGACACCTTTAGCCAATCTTTTCCTGACGTGCCGCGAGCGAGGGGGGCTCAGTTGGAGCAAATACTTTTGCTGCAAGAGCGGACCGGTCCTGGCGGCAGAGCGCAAAATCGTAGGCAGCATGGAGATGATCGAGCGCCACGGCAGCGGTGTATTTTGTTTCGAAGTCGGCGCGGGCGGCGCGACCCATGACGGCCATTTCGCGTGTATGGGTCCAAGCCCATGCGACCTTTTCGGCTAGGTCGTCTGCATCGCCTGGCGTGAAATGCAATCCCGTTGAGCCGTTGCGGATAATCTCCGCGAGACCGCCGTGACCAGCCGCGATGATCGGGACCCCGCAGGCATAGGCTTCGGCAACGACCAGCGGAAAGCCTTCGTAACACAAGCTGGGAACGATGAGGAATTTCGCGGCGCGGAGACGTTCGATGGCGGCTCGCGCGTCCAGCCAGCCGGAAAAGTGAACGTTTCGCAGGCCCAGGCGTGCGCACTGGCCTTGCAACGAAGCAAGGAGTAAACCGTCACCTACAATTTCTAGAGGGATTGGCGCCACGAGCTTGGACCACGCCGCAGGAAGAAGCTGAGGGCCTTTTTCCGGCGAAAGCCTGCCGATAAAGAGCGCGGAATGTCCCTCGCAAATGCGGGCTCCCGGATCGGGAGCAAGGAAATTCGGTTTGACGCGTATGAGTGAAGCATCAAAACCCGCGGCGACGAATTTTTGGCGGGCAAAATCGCTGCAGACGAGGAAGAGGGCGACCTGCTCCGACCAGGTTCGGAGTTGCCGATGCACCGCGAGCATGCCGGCAAGAGCGGACGTTTCGATACGCGAATCGTGGTAACAGGCATGAAGAATCGAGCGAAAGAGTGAGCGGTCGACGCATTCTTCGCAGATGCGGCCGCTTCGAAAGAGAGTGGCGCTCGGACATAACAGCCTGAAGTTGTGCAGCGTTTGTACCACGGGAACTCCCGCCGCGTGGCAGGCGTAGTAGGCCGAAGGAGAGATAAGCGGAAAAGTGTTGTGGAAGTGGGCGACGTCGGGAGATTCCCTGAAGAGAATATCGCGTAATTCGCGATTGGCGCGGTCCGACCAGGACACACACCAGCCGAGGCTTACCTTTTCGAAAAAAGAGTGTTCGTGAATCTCGTTGTTATGCCGCAGGTACTCGATGACTTGATGGCCAGCTTCGCGAAGAAGCCCGATCTCGGACTCGCAAACCGCGTCTTCGCCGCCCCGGCTCTGATAGAAATTGTGCGCGACCAGAATTTTCACGATGTTTGTCTCTCCAATGCGGCTGGCGTGCAGTCCAGTCTGTTCGCGCCGGGGGCATGTTCGCGGCAAAGAAACGTCGCATGAGTCGTCAGCAGACGCGCATAGATCGAGCCGGGGATGAGACGCTTCAGCGCTTCCTTGATCAGTGGTTTAGCTTTACGCGCGCCTTTCCTTCCGTGGAATTCGATCTCACTGCTCAACAAATCCGTGTGGCGCGCCAATATCTCCTGGCCGCAGTCCTGTTCTAGAAAACTGGCGATGGAACTGGAACTCCAGAACTGAACGTGGCCTGCCGCCGCGGCGGAGGCGAAAGGGTGGCCCAGAATTCGAGTACGAATCGTGTTGCTGACGACTCTTTCGGTTGGGACTTCGATCACGACGTAATCCGCCACTCGAGCAGCGCCTCGTACCGCGCAATCGGGATGTTCGAGGTGCTCGATCACATGGCTTAATATGGCAACGGAAAATGATTTCTCAGGGAACGGCAAGGAATCCGCCGAGGCCACGAACGCGCCGCTCAGCAACGACCCGCACGATTGCCGGGTGAATTCGACGGCAGCGGCGGAAATATCCGTCGCGGTGTAACGTTTGGCAAAGTTGATGGAGCCGAGCTCCCGCAGCACTGCTCCCGTGCCGCATCCAATCTCAAGAACGGAAGAAACCGGAATTTTCTGGCATACCTGCGCGATATTGCTGGCTTTTTGCCGGGCGCCTGCGTCTCGCCACGCCAGAAACGACTCGTCCCGCAGTGCCTCTCGATACCCAGAGTCGTAATCAGTCCACATCGGCTATCACCTTCTGTTTCATGGGGCGTCTTTGGGCTGCAAACTGAAAATCCAGTGTTCTCACGTTCAGCATTCTTGGCGGCTTGCAGAGGCCGCCTGCGAAGGAGACATGTCCACTCCTGTCAAACGCACCATCAGCCGAGTGGGCGGGATGAGGCGCGCGAGAATCTTGCCCCGAACACCGTGAGCATCGATCTCCTGTACAAAAGGCCGAGTCTTGAATCGGCCAATTCCAGAACTCGCCAGAAGATCTGCCAATTCGTTTCGGGTGTAGCTCTTGTTACCCACAAAATTGTCAGGAAGAAGCCCCAAACGGCGCAGCGGGTTGTGCCACCAGTTATGAAAGTCCACTACCGCAGCTCCATCGCTGGTAAGGACGCGCCGGATGCTTTGAAGCAGTTTCGTCTCGTGCCACGGACCACGGATGAGCGTGTCCAGACATGTCAGGTGATCGACGCTATTTCGAAATGGAGGCCGAAAATAGTCCGCATGAATAAAAACAATGTTCTCGAGATCGCTTGCTTGCGCCTTTGCGCTGGCATACGCCAGGGCGTCTATAGACAAATCGCAATGAAAAACCGTTTGGTATTCCTGGGCGGCTCTAAATGTGCAGCACCCGGCCCCTGCGGAGAGATCACAAAAGACGGAAAGCGCGTCAAGGGACTCCTCGCGAAGAAATTGAAACACTTCACGCGCCTGGCGCTCGCGCAACCGCAACCATCTCCGCGAAAGGATTTCGGGCGCGCCCCATGCCTTGGCGTCGGCTCGAATCGCCGGTGGCCGGAAGAATTCGCGGTGGTAACCCTCTCTATAGAGCGCCAGTCCGTCTCTTTTGGGAAAAGAAATCGGCCGCGACGGAAGAAGCTGCAGGATATTTGCGGACAACAACGGAAAAAAACGGCGACACTGCTCGCATCGGAGCCCGCCGGCGCACACGGCGACGGTCGTGCCGTCATCGGGGCAACAAAGAAGCGAGGCGATTTCATCCAGACTAAACCGCATAAGAACATAACTCCGAGTTTGTGACGCTTTTCAAGTCTTCATGCCGCTGGCACATGGCCGTCAGAAACATTTCAAGATTTTCCCACTGGCCTCGCTCGTCGATTTCCCAGGAATGGCCCCAAAGATGAAACACGCCTCCCCGCTCAGTGGTTCGAAGGAACAGATGCTTTGCGAGCGTGGCCCAATCCCGCGAGAGGAGGACACTCCCCGGACTGAAAACCACGGATGCGGAGAATCGCTTCAAGGCATTCCTGGCATACGCATAGGGACCGTGCGGAAAGACTTGAACCGATGTCGGTATCAGGCAGAGGCCGGCGATGCGCCGTGGATTTGCAGTCGAGAGGAGCTCGACGGTCCTGGCGGCCTGATAACCCGCATCACGCACGAGCTGCAATTGCCTGGGGCGAAATTTTCCGCCGGGAAAACAAAAAGCGCGGCAACTTTTCCCCGTCAGTTCCTCGATCCACTGGCGCGAGCCGGAAAGCTGCAAACTGGCCTCCTGGTCGGATAGCCGGTCAATCGCGACATGTTCGAGGGTGTGAGCGCCGATCTCGAACAATTTGCTCAAATCGCGAATCTGCGAACGGTTCATCACCTGCTTTTGACTCGAGCGCGGCACATAAAATGTGCCCTCAAGGCCGTACTTGACGAGAAGCTCCGCCACTCGCAGGTCGAGCGGATGGCCGTCGTCCCAGCTCGTCGTCATCAAACAACTTCGTTGCGTATGATTCATGACATCTGCTCGAAGACCAAGAGGCGCCCGCACTGTTCGCACCGCGCAATCGATTCTCCGAGTCCTTTCCCCTAAATCACTCAACGGCTTTCCAACAAGCTCTTCAAGGAGCGCTCTGCTCTCTTCCCGATTTGAGGGGGCTCCAATGCCATCTCGGCTGCGCCAGGCACCGCACGATTCCTCTCTTAAAATTTTCGACCATGGCTTCCATCGAATATTTTTCGGCTGAGTTTGCGGCGCCTTCGCGGAGAAGTTGAAGCTCCTTCGGGTTCGAGAGAAGCCTGGCTACAGCTTCCGCGTAAAGATCCGGATGGGGCGGGGTAATCAAGCCATTGCGGCCTTCTTCGAGGTACTCCATTTCGGGCCCGTGGATCGGCAAGCGGGTGGCGATGAGGGGCAAGCCGGCGGCAAAACCATCCAGAACGGCGAGGCCTGCCCGGCCGGGAAGCAAAAAGACATCGGCAAGCGCCAGCAAATGGGATTTGCGGTCACCGAATTTCGGGCCAACAAAATGCGCCCAAGGACAGTGGGCCGCGCTTTGTTTGATTCCTTCCTCGTCGGGACCTCCGCCGATGACTATCAGCTGAAATTCAGGAATGCTCTGCCGAATTTTCTCTCCGGCTTGGATGAGAAACGGAACCGACTTCACCTTGTGCAGCATTCCGACATAAACGCCGACGGGAGCGCCAGGGCCGAAGCCCAGCTTTGCACGGAGAGATGCCTTAGCGTTGGGAGTCATTCCTCGCACACACGATTGAATGCGCAAGGTGTCGACGGAGTTTTGCACTGCGGTAATTTTTGCCGGCGACACGCCGTGCTGTTGCAAGTAGCGCGCCGTGCCCTCGGTGTAAGCAAACCACCAATGCACCCAATCAAGAGTTCGCTCTTTGTACCATTCCGAGAGAGGAGAGCGGTCCGCCTGCAGGTTTTCCCCCAAACCCCAGAACGCGACCTTTTTTAGCTGGCAGAACGAAAGAATCAGGAGGAGATGATTCAGGATAAATTTATTGGCTTGCTCGATTACCACAAGATCCGCGGCGAGAGCTTCGCGCAACGCCGGCTGAAAGAGCAGGTGCCCGCGGGCGAACCAGAAAGCTCTGACCTTCACGCCGTACTCGCGAGGCAGTTCGCAATTGTCTTGCTTCTGGGCTTCGGATGGGGCCGGAGCGCAATAAACCACTCCGAGATGGACCCCTTCCTCGCGAAGCGCGGCATACAGCCGCTCGTAGAAGGGCTTGCGGTAACGCTTGATCTGGGCTTCGATAATGAGCACTCTTTTCATGGTCTTTGCCGTGATTGGAATGGCTGGAGAGGATTCCGATCCAGGGTCTGCAGAACTCAATCCGCCTGCACCAGGGTGAATATCTCCTTTCGCGCACAGACAGCCGAGATTCTCAGGCCACGCTTTTCGAGGAGGGCAAGAGCCTTTCTGGTTTTCTCCGTTCCCAGGGAAGTAAGCCGATGATGGAACTCGATGAGCAGCTGTTTGATGTGAATCCTTTCGCGCAGGATTTCTTCGATCACGGCGTATTCAGCACCTTCGATGTCCATTTTGAGCAGGTCGATCCAATCGTGCCCTTGCAGGCGCATCGCCGTGGACAAGCGCATGACGGGCAGACGCACCGAGTCCCGCCCAAACTGTCGCGCTGGAACAACCGAGTGCGAGACCCAGTTTTCCCTGGGCGGCAGATAAAAGGTTTCGTGCCCGTCGTGGCCAGCGACACCGACGGGGTGAAAATGAAACTGCGGCGGCAGGGACTGCGCGAGAAGCCACGTTTTGACTTTGGGCGTTGGATCGAAGGCCTCGACGGTTACGCCGAAGCGATCGATGAGAGATAAATCGAAGGAAATGTCTTCTCCTATCCCGAGAGAATAGACGACGGAATCTGGGCGAACCGAGGAAGCGTCAAGAGAGTAGCCTCCGTAGTCGGACCCAAGCCTTTCCATGGGACGTTTCAATTGCACGCGCGGAGGCACAAAGCGCCACTGCGGATAGGTGCGCAGGTACTTTCGAAGCATGGAATAGACATTGCTTCCGAGTTTGAGCGGCAGACCAGCGGTGCTCATGCGGGCAAGCCCTCCTTCCCCGTAGGACGGGGATGGACGCAAAAGAGAGCGGAGCCGATGGCGAACAGATACCAAACTCCCGTGGGAAAGCGCATCGGCTCCATCATCATGCTTTGGATGATTATGGCGATGAGCGCCAGCAACATGATGCGCGCGAGCATGCGCGGAAACTCTTCCAGGGATCGCAGCAGCCGAAAGGCTCTCTTCAGAAATAGCGCAAGGATGGACAAGTACAAGAGCAAGCCCACAGCCCCATAGGCGTGGAGAATACGGATGAAATCGTTATGCGGCTCAACGGAATCAACATCGGTTGCGTCCGGATCGTAACCGGCAATGATCGAACCGCCATTTCCGAAGACCCAATGGAAGGGCCCGCCCGAGGCGTAGGAATCGAGGAAAAGCAACCACTGAAAACCCCGTCCGCGGAAAAGGTCGCCATTGGCCATGTTGTCCTCCCCGGATAGCGCTCGTCCCACCGGAGCGTACAAAGTCTCAAGCCAGCCGAACGACAAGACAGTTACAAGCGCCAATACGGAGAGGAAAGCCAGCACGGCTTTACGGCCACGTGTCATCGCCAGCCAGATAAAAATCTGCAGCGCGACAATCAAGTACGCCGTACGATGATTGCCAAGGGCCAGGGCTCCGGAAGCAAGCAGCAAAAACAAGACGGCACAGCCCTTGGCCCACTTACTTTGATTTTTTCCTCCGGCGAGCGCGAGGCCGATGGGGAAGGCGTAGTACAGAAAAAAACTCATAGAGAGCGGGGTGGGGTAGGTTCCGCTCGCGCGCCCGACGGGCTCCCCATTCAGCCAATCCCAATAATCGTAGGGAAGAATCCCCGCCCATTGGAAGTAACTGAGAATCACCGGCACAGTCATCGCGCACAAGAAGACTTTCGAGAAACGGTCAAATTGCCTGGGCTCCGCCAGAAGAGGTCCTGCGGTATAGAAAAAGGTTGTGCCCGCCAGAAGACGCAATAGTTCGTTGAAGCCCCAGGACGAGGGCGAAAAAACCACGGAAAGTGAGGCGAACGCCAGCATCACCATCACCCGCCGCGGCAAGCGCCGCCACGCTGCGTTCCTCAACACGGCGACAGCATTCAACCCGAGCACCGCCATTCCAACCAATGCCTGCGGGTTGACGGACTGCTCGGAAAACCGAAAAAAACTCCAGCGCCAAGTCAGGTCGATGAGGGGCTTCAAGGCCAGACAAAAAAAGATCCAGGCGTCCGATCCGCCCACCCACTCCGAGAACGCTCCCGCGACTCCAAAGATACCCACCGCCATGGCTCCACAAGCCGCCGCCGCAGCCCCTCCAAGCCCGGCGACGAAGCCGGGCGCGGCGTCTTGCCGAGCCGAGATGGATGGAGTTTGCATATTAGGCCGCCATCATTCCCGCGATCTGCGGCCCGCGCAGGCACCAGTCCCACTCCTCGAACATGACCTTTCTGGCGATTTCGCCCAAAGCGCGGCGCCGGTTCGGAGCGCACAACAGCGCGACAATTTCTCCAGCGAATTCTTCGTCGGCAGGTCCCGCCAGCACGCCAACATCGCTTTCACGGAAGAGCGCTTCGACTTCGCCTACTGGGTTTGTAACCGTGGCGCGGCCGGCAGTCAAAAAATCAAGAATTTTTGCGGGCCAGCGCGCGCGGTCGTTCA
Source organism: uncultured Acidobacteriota bacterium (assembly GCA_963715795.1). Lineage (GTDB taxonomy): Bacteria > Acidobacteriota > Terriglobia > Acidiferrales > UBA7541 > Acidiferrum. The sequence continues at coordinate 2,763,895 of OY970275.1, forward strand.
AACCATCTTCCAGAGGGCAAATGCAAACATCCGCGCAGGCCAGCACCCAGGGGTATTCCTCATCCGTGACCCAGCCTGTTCTGCTGATGCGCTCCTCGATCCCGAACTGCTCCGCCAACGCAAGGGCAGCTTTCGAAATGCTGCCAACCATGAGGAAAACGGCTTTGGGCCTTTGCCGCAACACTTCGCGAAAGATGCGCACTTCGCGGCGCATATCGCCATTGCTCACCGCCAGCAAAATCGGCACGTCCTCTGGCAGGCGGAATCGCCCTCGCGCTTCTTCCCTTTTCCGCGGGATGATGTAGTCCGTGGGCGCGCCGTTTGGAATGTAAACCACTTTTTCGGCGGGAATGCCGATCGACCACGCGCGTTCCTGGAGCACGCGCGAAGTTACGCTGACGCGCTGCGCGCGGAAGCGAATCTTCTCTTCCAAATAAGAATCGATGCGGTGCGCCATCTTCCACCCGCGAAAGCGGTTCGAGCTTCCGCCGAACCAATCGCACCAGTCCGAATAAAACGCATAGTGTTTTCGTTTCTGCGTGAGATACACCGGCCAGGAAACATTCGGCTGGTATTCGAATCCGAAGACAGCGTCATAATGGCTTGTCTCGAGTTCGCGAGTCCGTGCCCAGATATCCAGCGGACCCCAGCCGGTGCCTGGCAAGAGACGGTTGCACCAGGCCGGCCCCTCGATCAGCCGTATCCACGGTCCCGGGCCGCGCGGCTCGCTGGATTCACCGATCCAGTCGCGCTTGTAGGAGATCTCAGGGCGGAAACGTGACGTGCGCGAAACCGCCGCCAGTGTGACGCTGTGTCCGGCGCGCGCGAGCTCCCGGCAAAAATAAAACGCGCGCAGGTACGTGCCTACCCCCTTCTCGGTAAAATTCAGCGCAAGGATCTGCATCGGTGAAACTCCAAGCTCAGGGAGTGGACCGCGTCCAAGCCCCTGATTTTGTCCTTTTTTCGCACGGTTCTTGGCATCTGATTTCCACAGATTTCCGCACCGCGCTTGGCATTGTTTTCCGTTTTCGTTCGAGGGCCGCGCCGAGAAGAGCGAGCGGCTCTTCGATAAAATGCTGCTGCAGTTTTTTTTCCTGCCAGGCGCGGATTTCTGCCTGGAGGTCCAACGAGACGCGAACGCGCTGTACGCGTCTCGGCAACTCTTGGAGATCGGCGCACAACGCTTCCGGATGGCAGAGCAGGCGGTGATACGGCTTGTCTTGCTCGCCAAAGCAGATGCATCCGAGAGAAGCTGCATCTGCCAGCCCTTGCCCGGCACCGCTTCCCCTTCCAAGGCACACGTAATATTTCTGCCGGGCAAGTTCGCGCAGAAACACCGCTGCATCGCCCCAACGCGGGGGATCTTGGCCGTGATACAGGCCCATGGAAAAAGAACGGAATGCCACCGGCAAGTGCAACGCTTCTTCGAGCCGCCGTGCTGCTGCATTTGTAGCTTCTAAACTGTCGCCATTAGTTGCCGCACTGAGGACTGAAAGCGTCCTCCAATCCGCCCACAACGCTTCTTCGCGCTCGGCAGGCGCAAAGAGCGCGCGCATCGATTGCGGATCACGAACGTAAGGGAACGAAATGGCTTGTGGCAAACTATCAATGGAACCGGGAGCGTCCATCATGTGCGCCAGAAATAGATCGGCATTTCGCAGCGGGCGGCGGAGAGAGGCGCGATACCGCCGGTCCCAATGCTCGACGACAAAATAGGCGGACAAGGTGCGGCTGCCAGGCGGAAAATCCAGAATCGGGTCGTTGGTAATCACCAGGTCATAAGCATCGAAGGGGATCTCGTTCAATGCCATGACTCCATGTGTATGTTTCCTCACGATCTCAGCGTTGCCTGGCTGCTTCAACACAGAATCGTAGGTATAGTCCGTGTTGACTTGCTGCGGAATGATGTACCAATCCGCTTCGAGCAGCGTGGTCATCTCCCAGTGCAATGCCCGGCCCGGCCAAATCCGGAAGAGGCTTTCGGGAGACGCTTCGTCCCAGCGAATGCTGGACCACGGGCCGAAGGTATCGAGCAATTGTTTGACAATCGCGACCTTCATGCTCCCGCTCCGCACTGGACTAGTTCGCTGTAGCGCCGATGCAATCTCTTGGCGGCCACCACCATAGCGTCGTAGCGCTCGCCTGGCACTCGCCGGCGGACATGGCCTGATTGTGGATCCAAAATAAAAAGGTCGTAGCCGAATTCCTCGAGCTGCCACATCAGCTCGACGGGATGATAGTGAAAACCCGCAGTGCACCAGCTGTAGCCCTCATAAAGGATCAGCGGAGCGTCCGGCCTTGCCAATAAGTTCCGGCCGCCGCGAAAAACCAGCAGTTCCGCGCCCTCCACATCCACTTTCATCACGTCTACACGCGCGATGCGTTCCTGCGCCACGAAGTCATCCAACGTGATTGTCCGGACATTTTCGCGCGCGACGACTTCCGCGTCCCTGTGGCTGGGATCTTCGAGCGAGTTCAAGGCGTCCTTCAAAGGGGCGTTCACGTAGAGATTGGCTTCGCCGGTTTGATCGCTCAAAGCCACGCGAACGGCCCGGACATCCGCGAGTTGGTTCCGCAACAGGTTTTTCTCCAAAATGGAAAAGGTCGATGGACAAGGTTCGAACGCGTAGATGGCAGAATGTTGGCCTTGAAGTTTTTTGCCCGCGGCGAGGCTGAACAAACCGATATTGGCGCCAGCGTCGAAAAACGTCATTCCCGGCTGAAGCATCCGTAAAATGAATTCCAGTTCGGCGCGCTCGAAGCGCAGCCCCGACCAAATGTGGAAGGCAACGAGCCCTTCCGGAATCAGGCGGAAGGATACCTCACCCACTCCAGCGCGGAGAGGCGCTCCGTTCTTAAGAACGTTGCGCACGTGAAATGCCAGTTCAAGCGCACGGCGGTAGAACAAAAAGAGCGGCCCGGTGATTCTCCGCCGCAACCTGAGCGCTAGCTCTGTAAGTGTCTGCGAGGAGTAAGACCGGTGCCATCGAGCCACCCGCACCCCTATATACGCAGCTGCCTCAATCGGCATAGGCGTTCCCTTTGAAGAGCACTCTCGATGAGTGCACGTCCCAAAGAAAATAAAGCGCGCAAGACACCAGAAGAACGGCGGCGGCGGCGGTAGAAATTCCCAAGCTATCGCGGTTACCGAGCAACGATGTAAACCGGCTGCCGGCCACGGCCAGCGCCCACATGCCGGCGGCAAAGCTGCAGGTCCGCAGGTCAAATGGCAGTGGATAGTAGCGTCGACCGAAGGCGGTCATCAGCCCGATTGTTGCCGCCAGGGCCGCAGGCCAAGCGATTGCGGCCCCCAATGCACCGAACCGTGGCACGAGGAAATAGTCCAGTACAATGCAAAGTGCGGTACCAGCGGTTCCCAAAGGGCCGAGCCACTTCGTCTTATATCTGAGATAGATCGGCAGACTGCTCCAATATTCCAGCAAGCGAAAAATTACGGGCAGCAGCAGCCAGGGCAGAAGACTTTGCACTCCCGCGTAAGCGCGACCGGCGAAAACACGGATCAGCAAGGGCCCGAACAAAATGGTCATCGCAGCAAGCAGCGTGCCCACCAGAAGCGCATAGCCCATAATCTTGGTGTAGGTAATCGCGGCGTTGGGGCGGTGCGCGATGGGAAACACAGCGCCCGCCCAGGCGTTGCCAAACGGCTGCAAGAAACCCATCGAAAGAATATTCGTGATTTTGATTCCGACCGTATAACGGCCCACTTCCGCGAGGCTTTGGAAATGCGCAAGGAAGTACCGGCCGGAAGCATCGAACAGCAACGCCATCAAGGCGCTCCAAACGAGTGGAAGCCCGTAACGGAGCATGGGCCCGAGGATCGCTTTGCGCACGCGTAGCTGCATTCCCGGCAGACAAAATGCGAGAAGAACGAGCAAGCAAGCGCCGTCGCCGGCCAGCCAGCAGTGCAATACGCCGCGCACGCCCTCCCCGCGCATCGCCACGAACCAATATCCCGCAACCACCAGCGTGAGCAGACGTGTAACGGCTGACAAAACGTAAGCTACCGGCCGCTGCGCCGCCTGCAAGCTGCTGAAAAGAATTCCTTGCGCGTTTCGAAACAAAACCAGCGGAAAGAAAATCCAGGCAGCTCGCGCGTTTGCCCCAATCCATTCCCTGCCGAGCGGCCCGTTCATCACGGCGACAAGAATGGCTCCGCCCAGGACGGCGGCGGCCAGCCCTGCCGCCACGCTTGACGCCAGAATCTCTCCGCGCTGCGCTGCCTCGGTCTCCGCATACCACCGCAGATACGTTGTTCCCAGGCCCATCTGAGTCGTGGTTACGGTGATCAGAAGCGAAATCTCGATCAGTGCATACGCTCCGAAATCCGATGGCGAGAGATACCTCGTATACAATGGCACCAGAACGAAGTTGCCCAAACCCACTAGCACCGCTCCAGCTAGGTAGATCATCGAGTGTTTCGCCAAAGGATAAAGTGTCGCCAGCAATGGGTGATTCGCGATTGCCAGCTCCGTGCGAACCATCCAAGGAGGGGGAGAGCCAGCTCCTGGGGTGATTCGCTCCATGTCCGGCAAGCTCACTGTCCGCCTCCATCGAGCACGACCAAAATCGTTCGCCGCAGAATGTCCAAGTCCCGCCACAGACTCCAATTTTCGATGTACTCAAGATCCAGCACCATGCTGGTGTCAAAAGAAGGGTTGCGGCGCGCTTTCACCTGCCACAAACCCGTCACTCCAGGCTTGACGTCGAGACGGCGCAAGTGTTCAATCGTGTAGCGCTCAAAGTCGTCCAGCGGATGTGGCCGGGGCCCCACCAAGCTCATGCTTCCTAGCAATACGTTTAGAAGCTGCGGAAGCTCGTCGATACTGAATTTCCGCAACCAGCGCCCGCAGCGCGTGATGCGCGGGTCGTTCTCCATCTTGAAAAATGGGCCGTTGCGTTCGTTCGCTTTCCGCAGTTTGTCCTTCTGCGCATCCGCTTCCGCAACCATCGTGCGCAGTTTGTAGCAACGGAATTTCCGCCCTTTTCTTCCCACACGCATCGCCGGATAGAAAACCGGCCCAGGCGAATCGCAGCGAATCCAAACAGCGGCGAAAGCGAGCAGGGGTGCAGTCAGAAGCAAAAGCGCAGCGGCTCCCAGCAAATCGATGGCGCGCTTGAACGCCAGGCCCATCGCCGGAATGGGCTCGCCGTGCAACTCGATCACCGGGAAGCCGCCAATGGTTTCGACCGGGGCGCGCCAGCCCAACCCGTCGTAAATGTCCGGCACAACGTTCAGGTTCATGCGCAAGCGGCGCGCCTCGAGAAAAATCTCTTTCACCACTTCGCGGTCCGCGGGAAGAGTCACGAACAAGCGGTCGGCAAATTGGCCCAGCGCAATCTTGCGCAAGTCGCGCACAGACCCCAGCACCCGCGCGTCTCCGTTGGCGTGAGCATCCAAAAAGCCGCAAACCTGGTAGCCCAGATGGCGGTTCTGTTCGAGCCAGGAAGCCAAGGCCCGCCCAAGCATTCCGGCTCCCACAATCAGCACACGCGAAACACCTTCGCCCCGCTCCGCCCTTCGCAAAATGTAGCGACGTTTCGCGAAGCGCCAACCCGCAAGCGCTCCTGCGTTCCAGGTTCCCAAACAAGCCACGACGAGCCTTGAAATATTTTTGTTCCCGGAAGTGAATATAAAGAGCACGAGCAACATGGTCGCAAGACCGACCGCTTTCACCGTGATCGCGGTTTCTACCCAGGCACTTCGTTCGCGGGCGGTACGGTACAAATCCTGGCTCATACAAGCCAGAACCACGAGACCTGCGTACAGAAGCAGGAACCCTGGATAACCCGCTGACCAAACCTGCTTCGCGAGGCTCTCCGGGGAAAATGACGAAGTGGAAAAAGGGTTCGCCAAGCCAAACCGGAGCCAAAAGACAACCGCACCGCCTGCGCAGATCAGGGCAATATCGATTGCCAAATAAGCAGCCTGTCGCGCGATACCGCCGCGGGCGCCTGCGGACTTCGCACGCCCAGACGAAGATTCTGCAGCGGGAAACCACACCTCGGATACAACTTCGCGGAAGGGCGCAGTCTTGCCCGCAGTTGGTGCAGCAGCCCGGCGTGTTGCCGTTCCATTCATTTCGCGTTTATCCCAATCCGTTTCGCGCCGCCCGCGTGAGTTCCGCGGCGTCGGTCGACGGCTCATCCACATCTGAATGCGCCGGGCGCATCGCTTTCGCTGCACTTGGGCGAGTTCTCACGCGCGCTAACATACGCAGGAGGGCGGCGCCTGCGGGAGCCAGTTGCATGGTTTCGGCGCGAAGAGTCTCGGCAATTTCCAACGCAAACCGTTTTCCTGGATCTTGTGGATCGATCTCTCTCCAAGCTTGCCGAAATGAGATCCAGGCACACGCGGCGAGCAGGGACAAAACGGCGCCAGCCATGGTGAACAACCCTCGAGGCGGAAACGATTTCTTGGTCGGCACGATCGCCGCGTCCAGCACTTTTACGCTGGGAACTTCTTTGGCTTCCTCGACTTTGGCCATCTCGTATTGCTGTGTGAGCAGCTCGTATACGGTTTCTTCAATCTTGGTCTGGCGGTAAAGGTCGGAATAGGTGACACCGAGCAGCGGCAGCTGGCGCATCGCTGGGTACAGGGATGCATCCGTTTCCGAAGAGGGAGCGGCGGACGTGCCGCTCTCGCCGCCCATCTTGCCGAGTTGAGCGCGCAGCTCGCTGACTCGAGCGCGCAACGAACGCACGCGCACGTTTTGCTCCGTGTAAATGGCCTCGAGGCCGTGCAATTCCGCTTCAGCGGCAATCAGCTGGCCCTCGAGAGTGGCCGCTGCCTCGACCATGGCCTTACTCTGAGCCGGAATATCGATTGCCGTGTTCTTGCTGGCGAAAATGCTGAATTTTTTCGCGGCGGTATCGAGGTCCAGCTTCACGGCACGCAGCCGCCCTTCGAGAAAAATGCGTTCGCGGCGCGCTGACGACGTGCTGACCTGCTCGACGAGGCGATCGAGTTCGTTGACATACGCTTGTGCCAGAACCGCTGCGAGCCGCGGGTCGTGGTCCGTCACCGTAATCGCGATGATTCCGCTTTTATGGTCTTCGGTGATGCGCGAATGCGCAGCGAGCGCGGCGCGCGCGTCCTCGATCTTTGAATCGCGGTAGCGGCTTCGCAAATCGAATTGCTCGATCAAACGGTCTTGCACTGTACGGCTTCCCAAAATGCCGACGAAGAGTGCGCCTGAGTTCTTCACGCCCAGCAGATCGCCGGCAAAATCCCCGAGCCCACCGGCCCGGCCGGCCACGGCGGAGAGTGCGGCAAGGCCGGAACCCTCCTGCCCGTCCGGCGGCATCAGCTGAGCCGTGGCGTCGAAGCGGGAGGGAATTAGCAGCGCTATGCCCAAGCTGACGAGCGCGCCCAGCACAAAAGCTTCGAGCAGCAACTTGCGCGCGTCCCAAAAAAGGCGGAGCCGCGCCACCGTTCGTTCCCGGTTAGCGTGGATGTCTTTATCAGATTTGCCGCGTTCGAGGTCTGTTAGCACACTGCCCACACGTTTGCGGTTCCCGTTCCTTTCTTGTTGGTGAAGTGAAACCACTGGCCGCGATGAACCATCAAGGTATCGCCACGGCGGCAGCCAGAGCGCCTGCTTGCGCGATCTGCGCGATAGCCACCAGGTTTTTCCAAGCGCTGCTGCCAACTACCGCTCGTTCCGGAACGACAATCGTGTCGCCCGGTCCGATGGTCGAGGAGCGCACGCCTCCGGACCACATCCCCCCGCTGCCACTGGTCACCGAGCCGCTCGCACGAATGATGAAAATGGCTCGTTTGTTGGCTAGGCCAGTGGCGCCACCCGCTCGAGAGAGATACCACTCCGCATTTTTTCCCGGCGTGTAAGTGATGGCGTTGGAGTTGTAAACCTGGCCGACAATCAAAACGAATCCAGGCTGTTTGGGGATTTCCAGCGTATCTCCGGCGCGAAGTTCGATGTCGTCCGAAGAGCCCACAAAATACTTCGGGTTTTGTCCGATGTGGACGACCAGCCGGCCGCTGACCGGGGCGCGGCGGAGTCCGTCGATAACTCGCTGGCGCTGCTGCAATGCGGCTTCCTGGAGCTCCGCTTCCTCCGAGCCCGTGGTGGTCACCGCAGTTTTTACGACTGTCGATTCCTGCTCGAGACGCTGAATCAAGTCCTGCCTGGTTTGCTCCTGCATCTTTTTCACATCAATCCGATCGAATACCGCGGCTTCCGGATAAGCCGTCGGCAGCATTCCTCCTGCGCGACGGAGCAGCGAGCTCAACCGTTCTCCTGGCTCGATTCCGTAGATTCCCGGTTTAGCGACTTCGCCGCGAAGCGTTACGGTTGCGCCGATGTCATTCCAGCGTTCCCGCTGCGGGACGGTGAGAACGTCGCCATCGTTCAGGAAAAGGTCAGTCGTTGAATGGCCGCCGAGCGCAGCGGTTAAATTGACCGTTTGTTCGCCCGTTGGCTTCAACACAGCGGTCCCGCCTGAAACTTCGTAGTGCACCAAGTCGGCGCTGGCGGGATTCGCGCTCCGGAGAATTCCGCCCGCGGCGTCCACCAGGTCCGAAATCCGCATGCCCCCTGCCAAGGGATAACGTCCAGGACGAGCAACTTCGCCGCGGACGAAAACACTCGCGGGGTTCACTCTTTCGGGCTGGCGATGCACCACGATGTGGTCACGCGGTTCGACCAAAACATTGTTCAAAGGGTCTCCGGCCAGCGCCGCGCGAAGCGAAATGCTGAACACTTTTGTCGTTCCGTCCGGCAGGTCGCGAAAGAGCTGCGCCGACTCCAGCCAGCTCTCGGGTGTGAGCCCGCCGGCTTGGTAGATGGCGTCTCGTAGATGTTCACGCCCGGAAATACGGTAACGTCCCGCGGCGCGAACTTCGCCCGTGACCAAGATGTCCGGCGCGGCTTCGAGGTCGTACCGCCCGAAAATGCGCACGGTGTCGAGCGGCTTGAGGATTGGCGCGCTTTCCGGATGCGCCAGCGCCGCAGCCAAATTGAAGCTCTCTACTACCGGGCGATTCTCAGGCCCGGCGATGCGCACAATCTCGGCGTAGCTGTCCGCGGGCTCGGGGAGAAGTTCTTTGTACGAAGAGACCAGGTCCGTGAGCTTCATGCCTGCCTGATAGGAATATCGCCCGGGACGCAGCACGTGCCCGATGAGGTAGACGCTTCCGCTGTTGTACGGCGCGATGGGGAAGATGTGGATTTCATCGCCGTCCTGAATCTGGAATTTTTCAAAAGCCGTGCGCAAAGCGTTCTCATCGATGGATTCGCCGACGTCCAGACTCAGCATGGTGCGCTTTTCGTGGGCTTCCATGCGCTGCACTTCGATGTGGCGAAGTGCTGCCGCAGGCAAAATGCCTCCGGCGAGGTCCAGGACATCGTTCAGGTTTTTTTCGCCGTGCAGTTCGTAAATCGCGGGGCGCCGGACCATGCCATCGACTGTGACACTTGGCCCCATGGGCGGTACGCGAAGCGAATCGCCGTTTTCGAGACGTTTCAAGTCTCCGCGAACGCCGTGCAGCAACAGATCATAGGCATCCACGCGTTCGAGCAGCTCTTTTCCGCGGTAATGCTCGATGCTGCGCAGAGATCCGCGAGCCGTCACGCCGCCGGCAGCGAACAGGGCGTTTAAGGGTGTCGAGAGCGAGCTGACGTCGTACGCGCCCGGAGCCGCCACTTCACCAACAACGTAAACGCGCACAGTGCGCAGCCTGAGAAGAGAAACGTCGGCCGAAACGTCGCGAAATTGTGTTCGAAGCACGCGCTGCACGGATTCCTGCACTTCTCCAAGCGACTTTCCGGAAACGAGAAGCGGACCAGCTTCCGGCAACTGCACACGGCCTTCGCGGTCCACGGTTCGAAAAAGCCTTTGGGAAACTCCGCCCCACAAGTCGATGGAAAGGCCGTCGCCTGGCCCAATGACGTAGTCCGGCCCCACGGGCAGATCCATAGGTAGTGCGTTCGCGGCTGCAGCGCCTCTCCGGAAGACGTTTAAGCCGAAGCGTTCCGGATGTTGAGAAGCCGGGGAGGCCTGTACATACAAGTCGTAGAGAGAAGGCACATCCGCGTAGGGATTGAGCTGGTGCACCATGCGAACCGGCTCAAATGTCGCCGCGGCAAGATTTGTGGGCGTGCGGTTCGAAAACTGGTTTGTTACGTTGCCGCGGTTAATGCGCGGCCCCGATGAATTTTCTGGCTGGGCGAACGGGGCGGGGCTTGCGGATTCGAGTTCGCTGGAGGAAGGATTGGGGAGGCCTCCCACTCCCGCAGAGGCTCCGCCTCTCTCACGAGGAATCGCGGATGCGTCGAGGGCGCTTTGCGGGAAAGATGTGAGCACCGTTTGTCCGTCATCGGGATAAGAGAGATCGGCGCGTAGCTCTCTTTGCGATTGGATTGAGTCCGTTGGCGGCGGCGCGGGATTGCCTTCGTAGGGATTGGGCTGTTGCTCGGGGGAATTCTGTTGGTCCTGACCTTCCGCGGGAGAAAAACCGCGGTTCCTGTCCACACCGGCGAAACTGCAATTGGATGGATTCTGCGAAACGCAGCTTGCCGACTGTGCGGCTGACGGAAACGTTTGCGTTTCGGGGCTGCGTTCGGCGGCATGCGTCAGAGCATACGCGCGGTCTTGCAAGATAAGGTTGCGCTCGGCTGCAAGCTCGGAATCCGGATTTACCTTGGGCAGCAGATAACCGTATCTCTGCAGGAGCCGCGTGGCGAGAACTCGGGCACGCAAATCCTCGTTCAGCCGCTCGGTGACTGCCTGATCTGTAAGATCCGACTCGTCGAGAATTTGCCCGTCCGCCCCGGCGTCCTGCGCCAGAAGCCGCTTGAACTCGACCATCAATCCGGCGTCTTTATTCAGGAGTTCAAGGATTTGATCGGCGGTCGCGGCCACACGGTCGAGGTTGTCCGTCACGAGGTCGGGGGAAGGCCAACCCCTTTGAGTTGCTGGCAGCCGGGCTTCCTGCGGTCTTGCCTCTTTCTCTCTGGCCGAATCGCTCGCAGCGGTCCGCTCCTGCTGGAGAGCCATCGCGGGTACCATCGGGCAAAGGCACAAGCCAATCAGCCAGGCACTGAGCGTGGCATACTTCCTGCAGACCACGCCCCCTCGCGGAATACGGGCTGTTTTCATGACGCTTTTCCTCCGCCCATCCGATCGGTTTTCCCTCGCATCACATCCAACATCGCTTCTTCGCTGGCTTCCATCGTTGTCGAATGAATCTCAAGCGAAGCCCAGTAGAAAATTCCGAGGTTGGTGTTGGGCGCGACCGCGATAATCCGGAGGCTTGGAAACTTCCGCAGCAATTGGTCGCACAGCGGAGGGCGCCGGTGCGATTGGTCGAGCGCAATCAAGAGAAAATCGGGCTTTGTCGCTTCCACGAGCGAAGGGACATCTTTCTCGTTCTCTACCTCTCCCACGATGTTGATCCCCACTTGTTCCGAGAGAGTTGAGAGCACCAGTTCCCGCAACAGCCGAGGACGGTTGGCCACTAGGACGCGGATGCTCGTTTCCATAGATCCCTCCCGTGCAGAAGAAGCCTAGGGGGATTTGAATTTGAGAGACAGGCTGCAATCGGTACGGGAAGTGACGTACTGTAAAGTCCTAGGCTAGTACTCGGTGGGGTGGGACCCGCTGGGTACGAAATTAGTATTTTGCTGCGCTGTCTTCTGGAGCGATCTCGGCCGCTCGTTCCGCCGACAATATGGGCCGCAACGAGAAGAATTTATTCCTGCAGGGAGCGCAGCGCACCGCCGGCAAACCGAGGCAACGGCCGAGGATGGACGTCACTCCCGGAACCTTGTCCGTGGAGATGCGTTGCAAATCGAGGTTGCCACAGATGCCGCACCTCGCATAGAAAAGATGGCGAAACGATATCGCTCGAGCGTGGAAGCGGGTCTCGCAGGCGTTGCAGCGCCATGGAACTACACCAGCGGCGCTGAACAAGTGGTCGTAAACGGACCGCCGCCTCGATCGCCGGCAGTCGGCAGCTTGACACGCTGGGCAGTTCATCGAAAGAGTCTGGCAGGTCCCCTGGGCAGAGGATAGGGGAAGTGCCCCCTTTCGGCAAGAGGCAGTAGCCACTAAGTCATCGTACAATAGGAACCGCAATGGCAGACTACACAGTGTCGCATGCGCGCGCCGGAATCCAGACGCGATTGCCGAAGCTGGATACCTGGCCCAACCAGTTTCCCGGCTACATCATCACCACGCGCTTTCCAGAATACACTTCGGTATGTCCGAAGACGGGGCTTCCCGACTACGGAACCATCACCATCCAATACATGCCGCGGAAAGAATGCATCGAGCTAAAGGCTCTGAAAATGTATCTGCTCGCCTATCGCGACCTTGGAATTTTCTACGAGAACGCCGTGAACAAGATCCTTCATGATATCGTCGAGGCGGTTGGTCCTGAGTGGTGTGTCGTGCGCGGCGAGTTTACGCCCCGCGGCGGACTGACCACTTCGATCTTCGCTCGATGGCCGCAACTTCCGCCGGCTGGCAAGGCTGGCAGCAAAGCTCGCACCCGGCGAAGCAGGCCGCGCTGACCGCGCCATAGACATAGCGGGAGTTGCGGTAGATAATTTCACCGGCATCCGGTACCCAGACTGGAGCCATAACCGAGGAGGGGGAATGAGCATTTCTCCAAATGTGCCGAGTCCCGAGGAATCTTATCGTTATGAGTCCACGGGAACGCCGCGCTGGATCGCGGTGCTTTTCGTTGTGCTGTTTGTAGTGGTGGGTGCGCTCGGCTACGTGGGCTACTCGGGGATGTCCCGCCTCGAACAGAGCCTTGCGAAGGAGCAAGACAACAACAAAGTCTTGACCGCACAACTTGAGCAAGCGAATTCCCGCCTGGCTGATTTGAAGGGCCACGTCGAAGTTACAGAGCAAAAAATGGGCATGACCGTGGCGGAGTTGGCTGAGGCCAAGAGCCGCGCGGAAACCATTCGCAAGGAACAAGTTGCCTCGGACCAGAAGCTTACCGCGCAATTGTCCCAAGTGAAAAAGGAAAGCCAGGACCAGATCGGCGCAGTGGCCACCGAAGTCGGCGGCGCGAAAAAGGACATCGAGGCGACTAAGAGCGATCTCGAGGTCACCAAGAGCAAGCTGGAGCGCGTAACGGGCGACGAGGGTGTGATGAGCGGCCTCATAGCTCGCAACCACGACGACCTCGAAGAGTTGAGGCGCCGCGGCGACCGTAACTACTACGAATTTACGCTCAACAAATCGAAGCACGGGCAGAAAGTCGGACCGATCCAGCTGACCTTGACCAAGACGGACCCGAAGAAATCCCGATACACCATGATGGTCCTCGTGGATGACCGCGAGATCGAGAAAAAAGACAAGACCGCTGGAGAGCCCGTGCAGTTTTATGTAAAGGGCGCTTCGCGAATGTCTCCCTATGAGATCGTGGTCTTCGACGTCGCCAAAAACCGTGCTACCGGCTATCTATCTACGCCGAAGGATGCCGGCGCTAGCGCAACTCCCGCTGCATCTACACCTCCGGCAGGAGCTCCGACCAAGCCCTAATCTGATTTTCGCGCAACGATTAGCAAAAATCGTCAGCTCCGTTCCGCGTTATGGAAACCTAGCGTGGGAAGGGCTTCCGTCTTTTTTGACGCCGTTCTACCATGCCAATTCTGACCATGCTGCTTCGCGCCATATTCCGTGGTGCCTTCCTTCTCGCATGCGCCTGTATGTTGGCGACGCCAGCTTTTTCGCAGAAGACTGTTCAAACTTCTTCGGACATTCACGTCAACGTCGATCGCGTGAACGTGGGAGTCCTTGTCACCGATTCTCACGGTCAGTTCGTCGGAGGCCTCCATCGGGAAGACTTTCACTTATTCGACGACGGCGTTGAGCAGCCGATCACGGATTTCCTGAGCGTGGACGAGCCCGCCCGGGTCCTTCTCCTCGTCGAAGCTGGACCCGCCGTCTACTTCCTTCAAGGGGGTCATCTGGAAGCTGTCCAGGCACTGCTCGAAGGCCTTTCTCCCAACGACAGTGTGGCCATCGCCCGCTACGACGAAGCCCCCGAGCCTATCCTTAATTTCACTCCCGATAAGTCTGTCGCCGCTGGGGCCTTGGACCAGTTGCATTTCAACCTCGGCTTCGGCCAGTTAAATCTCGCTTCAAGCCTGAATACAGCGCTGGATTGGCTGGCACGAGTTCCGGGCAAAAAATCGGTCGTCCTGCTTTCTTCCGGAGTCGATACTTCACCGACGCCCGCCGTGCAGAATTTGCTGGCGCGACTGAAATCTACCGACGTGCGCGTACTGGCCGTTTCTCTCGGCGGAGAATTGCGCTTCGCCAAGCCGCCGGAGAAAAAACGTTCCAAGAAAGAGCAGGCTGTCCCACCGAAGACGCAAGCGATCAATGAAGTGTTTGCCCAAGCCGATGCAGAACTCACGGCCATCGCGCAGGCCAGTGGTGGCCGGGCCTTCTTTCCCGTCACCAGCGCGGATTTTGTCGGAGTTTTCGCGGAGATCGCGCAACTTGTGCGTCACGAATACAGTCTGGGCTTCGTTCCGCCTGTCCGTGACGGAAAGCTGCATTCGCTCGAAGTCCGCGTCGGGAATTCTGCGTCCGCAAATGCTACAACTACAAGTGCCGTATCCGAGACGCCGCCGCTCCCAACCTATCGGGTCGATCATCGGCGGGCCTACCTCGCGCCCGTGGAGCATCCATAAGACATACGAATCCAAAGGGAGCGTTCCTCCGCGTAATTCTTGTCGCTGGGCCATAGAGAAGGAAAGTTACTCAAACTGTTTCAAAGTCTTCGCCATGTCGGTCAATTTCTCGTTCATAAGCCCAAAAACAGTCCCCGCTTCAAACGTGCCATCTCCGTTGCGGCGCCCGGCAGCGGACTTCGTCAAAATCTCAATGCCCTGCTCGACCCGGCCCACCGGCCAAATATGAAACTTGCCCGCCGCCACCGCTTCCATAACGTCTTCGCGCAACATCAGATCCTCGACGTTCGACTCCGGCATGACCACGCCTTGCGTACCCGTCAGCCCTTTAATCCTGCAAACGTCAAAAAAACCTTCAATCTTTTCGTTGATTCCGCCAATCGCCTGAATATCCCCCTGCTGATTCATCGACCCCGTGACGGCGATATCCTGGCGCAGCGGAATGCCGGAAAGCGCGGACGCCAGCGCATAGATCTCCGTCGAGCTGGCGCTGTCTCCATCCACTCCCGAATAGGACTGTTCAAAACAGATGCTCGCGGCCAGCGACAATGGCTTGTCTTGGGCAAAAAGGCTGCGCAAATAGCCGGCAATAATGTGCACTCCCTTGTCGTGGAACCGCCCGCTCAAGTTGGCCTCGCGTTCGATATTGATGAGGCCCGCTTTGCCGAGGGCAGCAGAGGCCGTGATGCGCACCGGCTTTCCAAAGGAATATCCGCCGATTTCCAGCACACTCAGCCCGTTTACTTGCCCCACGCGCTCGCCAGTCACGTCAACGAGCAAAGTACCTTCCTCAATCATCTCGCGGATGCGCGTTTCGATCAGGTTGTGCCGCTCCATCTTCGAAGCGAGCGCATCGCGTACGTGTGCCGCGCGCACGACTCTTTCTCCCGCTGCTGCGGCGGCGTAATGCGCCTCGCGCGCCAGGTCCGCAATATCCACAAACCGCGCCGTCACTTTGTTCCGTCGTCCCGCCTTGCGCACGCCGTACTCCAACATCGCGGCAAAGGCCCCCCGATCGAACGGGTAGAGGCCTTCTTTCTCGGAGAGCGTTCGCAACCGGCCCGCGTATTCCGCGATCACGCCATCGCTCATGGGCATTTCTTCGTCAAATTCCACGCGCACTTTAAAAATCTTTTGGAAGTCCTCTTCGTATTCGTACAGCATCTCGTAGAGCTGCCGGTCGCCGATCAGAATCACTTTGACGTTGATTTCCACCGCTTCCGGCTTGAGCGCGCTGCCCCCGAACGGATAGAACATCTCGAGAGGCTGAATCTCCAGCCGGTTATGATTCAGCGTGCGCTTTAGCGCCCGCCAGACTCCCACTTCCGAGAGCGCTTCCAGCGAATACATGATCAGAAATCCGCCGTCGGCGCGCAGCAAAGAGCCGCCGCGTAAATCCATGAAGTCGCTGGTCCAGCCGCCGCGCGTGTCATAGGCGCGCTGGATCGTGCCGAACAGATTTGCGTAGGTCGGCGTCGTCTCGAAAATCACCGGAGAAGCCTCATCGTCGCCGTGTGCCAAGATCACATTCACGCCGTACACCCGAAATGGGTCGCGTTCCGGCCCGCCCGTTCCGGGCATCTTCGGCAATCCGTCCGGCGTCTCGCCCTCCTGCTCGCCTTCTCCTTCGCGTTCCTTAAACGGGTCCAAATTGTCCAGCAGGTGATGCCGCACTTCTTCGAGGTACTCGGCGACATTCGACCCAGGATATTTTTCCTTCAGCTCCTCAATCACTCCATCCACGAGAACGGAAGCCGCTTCCTGTTCCAGGTAGCTCAGTTCGC
The DNA here is from genome assembly GCA_963715795.1 of uncultured Acidobacteriota bacterium. Classification (GTDB taxonomy): domain Bacteria; phylum Acidobacteriota; class Terriglobia; order Acidiferrales; family UBA7541; genus Acidiferrum. The sequence continues at coordinate 2,780,378 of OY970275.1, forward strand.
TCGCCAACTCTCGTGATAGGGTCAGCGTTTTCCGGTAAACCACGGTAAATTCCTGCCGGAATTGTTCGTACTTTCTCTCAATATCTTCCGCCACTGGCGACTCGAGCTTGCCCTCATGCACCATCTTCGAAATATCCTCGATGGGCACCATTTGTCCTTCGAGCACGGGGAAAATCTCCGGTAGCGCCACCGCGCCCACTTGCATGTGCCCCAAGGCAAACTGCTCCCGCGCGATGCGCCGCGTAAAATCGTCCATCAGCTCTTTTTCACGCACGGTAAAGCGCTCGACGATCCGGCCCTTTTGTCGCTGGAAAGGTTCGCCTTCGAACACTTGAGGAATTCGCCGCCGCAAAAAGTCAATTCCCGCTTGCATATCTTTCTTGAAGGCGTTCGCCTGGCCGCGAGGCAAGGAGAGCAGCCGCGGCCGGTCGGTTATCTTGAAGTTGTTGACGTAGCAACGATCCAGCGAAGGTTTGGTTAGCGGGTGCAGGTCCTCGATCATCTTGGCGATCGTCCCACCCCTGCTCGTACCCGCCAGCCCGCACACAAACACGTTGTAACCCGGCGCCGATAATTCCACACCCATCTTCAACGCGCGCAGTGCCCGCTCTTGTCCAATGAACCCTTCGCGCAATTCCGCCTGTGCCGTCGTTTCAAACGGTATGCGCGGAAGCTCGCACCGCCATCGCAGTTTAGTCGGTGATAGCTCTGCAGGAGTCGACGCAGGTCTTATATCTTTTGTACTCATCCGAGCCGGGTACTCTAGCACACCCATGCCCGGCCGGCCGCAGTTTCCCTGTTACCGTTTCCCAGCATGAAATTCCAGCTCGCCTTACCCCGCCTTCCGGCATTGCTCGCGATCTCGTTCCTTCTGGCCGGTTTGCACTCGAAGTGCGGGTTCGCTCTGTTCCTCAGCCACCCTCCGCCGCAATCTCATCCCGGTGCTGCATATACACGCGGAACACACCCATCGCAGCCGCCACAATCGTCGGACCGATAACGAGCCCGAGGAGTCCGAAGGCTTCGAGACCACCCAGCACGCCAACAAAGAGCAGGAGTTCATTAAGCTGAGTCCGGTTGCGCAGCAACAAGGGCCGCACGACGTTATCCGCGATCGTCGACACGCCGCCACAAATTGCGAGAACAAATAATGCCTTCCCCCAATTGCCGCTAAACATCAGCCACAGGGCTGCGGGACCCCAGATCAGCGCCGATCCCACAACGGGCACGAGGGAGAAAAAGGCGAGCAGAACACCCCAAAAGAGCGGCGTCGAAATTCCTACCAAAGCAAACGATACGCCACCTAGCATTCCCTGAATCGCGGCTACCAACAAGCCAACCGCCACGCTGGCAAAAATCAGCTCTTTGGACTCCTCAAGCATGTCCGTCTGGATGTCCTCATCGAACGGGAGCAGGTGCCGCACGCCACGCAGAACGGCGTCGCCATCACGAAACATAAAAAACAAGGCAAAAATCAGAATGAACAAACCCACAAAGAAGCTGACCAGGTTCCTCAGCAGTCCCCCGAATCTTGCCCCAAGAAACGACGCAATCTTTTCTCCCGCTTGCTGCAAGGGGTACGACAGATCCCAGCTTCGCAACGATTCCGGCAGCCGCATGCGAACCCATTCCTCGCCTCTCATCAACAGCCCTTCGCTCGGGCCTTGCCCGTGCACCGCCAACGCGCTTTGCACCCGCGCGGTGGCATCCAATGCTTCACGCGCCGTGAAAACCAATAGCATGAGAGCCGGCACGATCAGCAGCAGGGTCACCGCCAGAGTGCTCGTCAAGGCCGCCACCGTTGGCTTCATTTTCTTCTGCAGCTTTTCGTGCAGTGGGTAAAAGAAAATTGCCAGAACCGCAGACCACGCCAGCGGCACGAGAAACGGCTCCGCGATCAGGAACACCAAATAGCCTAAGAGCAGAATCGCCCCGTAAGAAAGTACCGTAGTTAACTGGCCACTCGTTGTAGTGTTCGCAGGCGTGATGGATTTCATGCGCGGTATATAATCTCTCAGACTCTCGCGATCCAGGTCTCTCTTAGCCAGTTGAGCAAACCAACTATGGCATCGAATTCTACTCCGCTATCTTCCTACCAACTTCGACTCCTTGCTGTACTTGCTTTAATCAATTTTGTCAACTTCGCAGACCGCCAGGTCGTCGTGCCTCTGCTTCCCATTCTCCGACAGCAGATGAACCTGAACAACGCGCAGCTCGGTTCCTTGCAAACCTGGCTTCTCGTCGTTCTCGCGGTCGCCAGCATTCCCTGCGGACTCTTCGCAGACCGATGGAGCCGCACGCAAATCATCGCGGCTGGGGTTGCATTTTGGAGTCTCGCCACCATTGCCTGCGGCTTCGCCTCTTCTTTTATGATGCTCCTTGTCGCGCGCGCCCTGATCGGCGTCGGCGAAGCCGCTTACGCTCCCGCCGCGCAATCAATGATTACGGATTCCTTTTCCTTCCAACGCCGCGCCATGGCTCAGTCCATCTTCGCGGCGGGGATGCTCCTCGGTGGCGCCGCCGGTCAGGCCTTTGGTGGACTTATGGGAGAAGCTCAGGGCTGGAAGCACACCTTCATAATTGTCGGCTTGGTTTGCATGATTCCGGGCTTTTTCGTCATCAAACTGCCCGAGCCTCCGCGCAGGCCGCGTTCCGAGGTGGTTCCCATCTCCAGTCTTCTCAGAGTTCCCGCCTTTGTCGCTATGATTGTCGCCGGAACCTGCATCACTTTCGCTAGCGTCTCGCTTCTTACCTGGGGCATCGATTTCGCGGTTAACTACAAGGAGTTCAGCCTTCGGGAGGCCGCTCTATCACTCGCCGTCGTTGCACTTCTCTCTCTTTTGTTCGGCGTGCTTACGGGAGGCTACCTTGCCGACCGACTTCAGAAAAAATATCCCTATGGCCGCATCATTGTGATCGCCGCAGCCTTTTTGTTGGCCGCCCCTTGCGTGCTTCTTGCTATTCAGTCCGACGATAAGGGCATCTTTCTCGCGGCACTCTTCATTGGTGGCTTTTTTATGTCCTGGTACCACGGCCCCGTCACCGCGGTCCTCCATGACCTCACACCGCAGCGCGCTCATGCCACGGCCATCGGCCTCTACATGTTTGTCACTCAGCTGTTGGGAGCGTTAGGACCGCAACTCGTGGGGAAAATCTCGGATGCCAGCGACCTGCAACTCGGCCTTCAGGTCGCCGTCGCCGTCATGGTCGCTGGATCTCTATTGATGTTTGTCGTGATTTACTTCGTTCGCCGGGATGGCCTGCACCATCCCCGCCTCGCTGCTTTCCGCGCCGAATCCTGCGATTAGACTTGCCGAGAACCCGCCGCGGGTCACAACTCAAAATTGGCAGCTACTTTATTCCGACCTGACCAACGAGCCTCAGCACATCCTCTTCCGTCACGTCGTATAAAGGCCGCTCATCCTCTTCTTCGAGCCTCTCTCGCAAATACTCCGCCGCAACAAAGCTGGCTTCCCGATCCGTGAGATCGCGTCCTCGCCGCTCACGAAATCTCACGAATGCCGTGTGCGCCAATCCAACCACCTTCGCCGCTCCATCCACATAAAACTTGGTATCAATCGTATCGCTGTGCCGCGTCGCTACGCCATTCCACATATGCGAAAACCGGCATTGATACACTTGCCCGCTCAATTTCGATGTAACTTCGAAGGGGCCTACAAACAAGCTCATCGCCCCGTTATTCGCCAAAACTGGCCGCGTCGTGGTCACAATCCCTCGCTTGTTCTTACGCTAATTGCTTTCTCTCGGGTTACTTCTTATCTGCTAACTGCCGCCGCTGTCTCCGTATTTGAATAGCTCTCTATCGCCGCCGCCACGCCCGCGCCTGCCGACGCCCGGAACCCCTGTTCCCCCAGCACCTTCTCCAGCGCGGAAAGAAACAGCAGTACGTTCGACTTCTGGCTACAGTGTCCCATCAAACCGACTCGCCAGATCTTTCCTTTCACAGGTCCGAACCCGCCTGCAATCTCAATGTTAAATTCGTCCAGGAGTCGATTCCTCACCTTTGCGTCGTCAATCCCGCTAGGGATCATCACCGCCGTCACCGTTGGCAGCCGGTCCGCCGGATTCTTCACGAGCAATCCCATCCCCATCGCCTCGATGCCCGCGATGAGCGCCAACTGATTCACCCGATGCCGCTCCCACCGTGCTTCCAGTCCTTCTTCCACCACAATCCTCATCGCCTCCCGCAACGCATAAATCAAGGATATCGGCGGCGTGTGGTGATACAGCCGTTCCTTCCCCCAGTAATTCATCGCCGTCGTCAAATCAAAGTACCAGCTCTGTACTTTGGTCTTCCGCTTCCGAAAAGCCTCTTCCGCTGCGGCGCCCACCGTGATCGGGGACATCCCTGGCGGCGCACTGATAGCTTTCTGCGACCCGCTGAAGCAAATATCGATTCGGTCGCGGTCCACGTGCAAAGGCACCGCCGCCAGCGACGCCACCGTGTCCACCACCAAAAGCGCGCCTAACTCATCCGCCACTTTCCGATACGCATCCAGTTTCGTCACAACTCCCGACGAAGTCTCTCCATGTGCCAGACCAATCATCTTGATTTTCTTGCCCTTGCCCGCTTTCCGCACGTCCTCTGCATCGACCGGCAAGCCATAAGGCGCCTCGACTTTTATCACCTTGGTCGTGGCACGCGAGGCAATTTCAAACATGCGGTCGGAGAACACGCCGTTCACCGCGACGATTGCCTCATCCCCCTCTTCCAGTGTGTTTAACACCGACGCTTCAATTCCGCCCGAGCCCGACGCCGAAAGCGGCATTGTCAAACGGTTCTCCGTCTGAAATATCTGCCGCAACAGCGCCTGCGTGTCATCCATGCAGCCCTTGAACCATGGGTCGAGGTGTCCGACGAGCGGCGCCGCCAATGCCCGGTAGACCCGCGAGTCCACCGACGATGGTCCTGGCGTGAGCATCAAGCGGCTGGGTGGATTGAGTTCGCCAACGTGTTGCATCATTGTAGTTACCCTTCTTCTTCTCGCACTATGTCGCGCGCCCAAACCCGCCAACGGTTACAAGTTCTGGGGAACACTAGAAGCACGGTCGGGAATGTTGATTTTCGCGCAACCCCAAGGTGACCGCAACCGACAAATTGGCCCCAGTCGATGTTACGCAAGCTGCTTCTCCCACTTCCGGTCACCTCCAGGAAACAACTCTGTCGTAGCGCCTCGACCAAAAAGCCGCGACGGATTGTACAATGCCCCATCCCGTTTTAGCATTTTGGCCTCCCACTAAAGCTTCTGTTCCACTGTTCCAAGTTGGAATAGTTACTTTCCAGAGCTGTCTACTTCCTCTGCTATCCTCTCTATCTGGTAATATCTGCGCAACGAACGCATACTCTTGAGAGCGGGGCACGCTCCCGCATCCGCGCTATGTGTGCATTTCATCGCTAGGATAGGGCCGCGTTTTGCAATGTCTCAAAAGAAAATTATGATCGTCGAGGATGAAAACCTCCAGCTTACGGCCCTCGCCCGCCGGCTTAAGTCTGCTGGATTCGACATTGTCGCCGCTCGGGACGGTATGACCGCCATAAGCACCGCCCGCAAGGAGCAGCCCGACCTTATTCTTCTCGATCTTGGTCTTCCGGCCGGCGACGGCTTTGTCGTGCTGGAACGCCTTCAAATGCTCCTCAACACCAGCACTATCCCCATCATTGTGGTGAGCTCGCGCGACCCAAAAGGGAATCGTGATGCGGTCATCAGGGCCGGCGCCATCGCCTATTTCCAGAAGCCCGTGGAAATTGAAGCATTGCTCAAAGCTATTCATAACGCCTTAGGCCTCTCCCCGCCCGCGCCTCCTCTGTCCAAAAGCGAGGGCTAGAGGCTTGCTCGCCCCTGAAGCTTCAGAATCCATTCGTTCGGAATGGTCCGCGCGGCTCTCCGGAGTGTTGTTCGGAGCGAACGCGCTGACATTCATGACGAAAAGAAGGAAGACAGAAAAACGCGACGGATGACTATGGGGATATTCGGAGGCTCAGCGATCAACGCAGGGTTGCGAGTGCAAGAATCTCGATATAATCAAGCGCGTGCGGCTTCCGCCTTCGGGTTTGAAGCTGCCAGAATTGACCCTGAGTTACATGTATTTCTTGGTTGAAAAAGCTGTTACGCTGCGCCGCAAACTGACATCCGACGCGCGAAGCTACACACCCTGCGTATCGACAGAACACGCAGAACCTTTAGACAGTCTCACCGATCTTGCTAAATTGTTTGTTTTCTTATTGTTCGTGGAGGAACTCTACATCGGGCGGGCCAGGGAGCAGACCTGCCGCAGTACCCCGTTCAATGAGCGCCCGAACCGCTTGCTTGCCGCGCTCTCCATATCCCAAGGTCCAGCGATTCACGTACATGCCCACGAATTTGTCTGCGATGTCCGTTTCCATATCGCGCGCGAACTGCATGGCATAGTTGAGGGCCTCTTCGCGATGTTCGAGTCCGTATTCCACGCTTTCCTTGATCGTTCTGGCAATTTGCAGGCCCACGACAGGTCCCAAAGCCCGCCGCACGGCGTTTCCGCCCAAGGGGAGCGGAAGTCCGGTTTGTTCGTGCCACCATATGCCCAAATCTACGACGCGGTGCATCCCAAGCTGTGGAAAGAGAAGCTGGCCTTCATGAATGAGGAGTCCGGCTTCGACCACCTCGTTCTTGACGGCATCCAAGATTTTGTCGAAGGCCATGACGACCGGCTCAAAATTTGGCTCAAATAGGCGCAAGGTCAAATACGCCGTCGTTTTCAGGCCAGGAACGCCGATGCGCTTGCCCGCTAATTCTTCGCGTTTCATGGACTTAGACGCTACCACTATCGGACCGTAATTCTCCCCGAAGCTGGCGCCGCAATCGAGCAAGACATACTTATCGCGCAGAATGGGGTAAGCCGCGAAACTCAGAGCAGTGACGTCATACGTTTCTGTCAGGGCTGCGTCGTTCAGCGTCTGAATGTCAGAGAGAACGTGAGTATATTTGTATCCGGGGGTGGCGAGCTTATGCGTCGCCAGCGCATAGAACATAAAGGCATCGTCGGAATCCGGAGAATGGGCTAGCTTGATTTCAACAGTTTCCTTCTCGGTCTTTGAGGCTGCCTGTGTAGCGGACATGGGCTTATCCACTTCTTTCTGACTGCCTGACTCCGAGGGAGCCGGTCATCGATTCGCCCGAGCCGTTCGTTCGATTTCTCCGAAGAGAGTCTTCCCCACCGGGAAAGCTCTGCTGAGGAACAAAAGGGAGAGAACGTAAGCGACGCTGGGACTTGCGTGGCCCGCGGCCAAGCTTATTTCCGCACGGCAAAGCCTAGCACAACCGGGGTTCCTCGACAAACACTTCGCGTGGGTGGCTGCCTTGAATTTCTGCCCGAGCGTCACGGAAAACGGAGTGACCCCCGGCGGCTTTCAGAGCAAAGAATGAACGGCACCCCGTGCTAGGATAAATGTTCAAATCACTGGACGCTGTTTGGGCCATTCACCGAGAACTTCCGTTGGAAGGATCAAGTTTGTGGAGATCCCAAAGTTCACAGAGATGGAATTGGCCGGCCTTGTCGCTGAGGCCGTTGCGTGGTTGCAGCAGCAGCGCGACAAATACCACCCACTCAGCACTCCGCTATCTGAGCCAGTCAAAGGGAAGCTTCGCCCATTCTTTCCAGCGAAAACCCTCGATGGTCTCAGGATCAGAGATCTGTCTCAAACTACCGAGAGCATACCCTACCCTCCCTTTTATGAACGCGTCAGGGCCGGTGGTGCGCGAGTGGTGCCGGATGCCGCTCACATGACGGCAATACCTTTTATCGATGTCGCCCTCTTCAACCGGCAACCGACGCTTCGGACAGTGTTTCACACGCTCGTGCACGTCACGCAATTCTCCGTCTTGGGATTGGAGCGGGTGATGAAGGGCTATTTCCATACGTTGAATGAGTCTGGTTTGTGGATGGTGGTGCCTTTTGAGGAGCAAGCATACAAGTTGGATGCCCGCTTTACCAAAGATCCACACGCACATTTTCCCGTGGAAGCCGAAATCCAAGAATGGTTGCGGAATGGAAAATTCTAACTTGAAGTTTGGCTCGTCGCCGATGCCAATCTGAGTGGACCAGCGACCTTTTGTTTCCAGCGGCTACAGTGCGGAGACAATCCGGGCGATGGCGTCGTCAAAAGTCGATTTGTTCTCTAGGTACGGCTGCCAAAAGCGCAGAAGTAGCTCATAGTAGTCGTCCCAACCGCGCTTGTTGAGCTCCTCTCGAATCTCGGATGTCGTGTAAGTTTCGCGCTGCGGCGCTGGAGTCTCGTCGGAACCCGAATCAGCGCCGCCCTGTTTTACCTGCGGTCCATTGTCGGGCGTGGGCAGCAAGGGTTTGATCACTTCGCCGGTAGTGTAAAGGATGAGCGCAGGCCATAGGTCGCGCGGAATGGCTTTTCCGAACTGACGGCATTCGCGAATGATGGCCTCTTGCACTGGCTCCGCGATGCCGTGCGAAGCTTCGTGAAAGAGCACTTCGAATGCTTCGTTACCCTGGTTCCGCGGATCGGTACTGGAAATAGTGACGCGCAACGGATCGAGCGTCGTGTAAGCTCCCGCCGCATTTGCATAAGCGGAAACGTCAACGCGAATTTTCTCTGTGGGCCATTTGGTCTGATAAATGTCCGCGAGCCTTTGGGAGACTCCAACACCCTGTTCGATGACCAGCGGGGCGACACGGGCGATCCAGCGCCGGTTGGCAAGGTCTTGTTCGGGCCACAGATGGGCGCGATAGACGGGCGCCGCAGCGTCCAGCACGCGAGTCAGGCCCGCGGGCAGGCCGGCGTCGCAAGTCTTCTTGTGGGCGCCTGACAATTCGTCACAATCCTCAAAATCTTCGAGCTGGTTCTTCAGAAGCATGAGATCGGTATTGAAGAGCAAGTCTTTATCCGCATAGTGCGCCGCGTAAAAGGCCACGGCAGTGCTCCATGCAATCTGTTCCGCCGGGCTGAGAGACTTGGCAGCCTCCTTCGTCGTTTTCCGTTTTAATTGCGGCCCTTCTGTGGCCCTCTGGGGAGGAGAAGAGGAGGCGCTCCGCTGCCTGGCCTCGTAGTACAGCGTGTGGTGCAGGTTCACCCAAAATCCACTGTGAAATTCGAAGACGGGGAGCGGTCCGTAGCCGGAGCTGTAGTCTTGAGCCATCGCCACCGCCGGCCTTAGCAGAGCGAAGGCCAAGAGCGGCAGGAGGAATCGGACAGGCGGCTGGCGCATGTTGAATCGCACGATAGTAGCGCCAACTCTTCCGTCGCACAAATTCCGGATTGCTTCATTCCCCTACCTTGCAACGCGTGTGTAATATGCCGCACATTTTGTGGAGGGTAGAACCTCATGAAAAGACTCTGGGTGGTGGCATGTCTTGCGGTGGTCTTGCTCGCGCGAGATAGAAAAGTTCGCGCCACTCTTGAAAAAAATATCACTACGACCCCGTGCGCTAAAAACGCATGTCGATCAACGAGGGTTAGACTATCCAACCATCAGGACGCAGCCGCAGGCCTTGATCGGGCTTCCTCATGGATTCGTGGCGGCACCCAGCCAACTGTCCAGGGCGACGAGCTGCTTCTCCGTCGCGAATTCATGGAAACTGAGACCCATGCCAAGTCCACGGCTGGCGTAGACCACACGCGCTTCTGTCTCGAACGTCTCTTGGCCGCGCATTAAGCACAGCCGAAGCTGCGAACCTTTGGGAGCGGGATATAAGGTGTCTATATAACAGCCAGTTCGGCTAACATCGGAGGTTCGCGCAGTAACTTTAGTGCTGTTTGCTATTTCTGTGACTTCCGCGGTAAGGATCAGCGGATAACGGGGCGCACCACGGCGATCGGCCATCACTTCCGGCATATACAAGTCTCCTTTGCCCTGAGAGACCTGTGCTGCGCGACGGATTTCCACGCGGAATTCCGTAGCGGTTGGAGAGATGACCCTGCGTTTATTGTGCGGGGAGCCGCTGCTGCGAAGCAAGCGAACAACTTAAGACTGGCTCGAATGGGTTAACTGTCGCGGGTTATTTCGCGACAATTAGCCTCATGGCTCCGGTAGCTTCGGATCCATGGCGGAACCTACTGCGCCTTTGCGGTCCGCGCCGCGAAGCGTTCCCGCTTCATCACGGAAAAAGGAGCGGTGTCCCGTACGCCCATAGGTGACCGGTGTTGCGGCCAGTTCATACTTGGCGGGCGCGCCCAAACCGCTGGCCCCGACAATCACGTAGCGTAGCGAATAACCGCTCTTTATGCCGGAGGAGAGGTCGGCATCCAAAAGCCCCGCGGCTTTATCATTTGCCGGGCCATGCAGCGGAGGCCCCAAATCGGATAAAGAATCGGGCAGGCGCAAGTATTTGCGCCTATACGTTTCGACCGCTGTGGCAATTTCTTTCAAAGATTCGATCGCAGCTTGCTCATTTTTGTCCGCCTCGGCAGAGTCCCACTCAAATTCCAGCGAGGGCAAGTCCAGAAGCACCAAACCTAATGAAAGGATTTTCCACTCGCCATTCTCCCGAACCAGACCCATGTTTACTTGAATGGCGTCGGCGCCGGACGTATCGGTGGCGTCGCGGAGCTTGACCGGGAGAAAGGACACATTGTCATGGGTGTCCGCGCCGCCTATCTGGATCTCCGCAGCCCCTGCGGGCGTTGCGCAACGCACGGTCGGGCGGCCGGAGGGATTCACGGTCACCGAGGGTTCGCCAGGTTCGTTGAGCAGCACGAAACGTTTCATGAACGCAACGCGCGCAGCCGGCGTCATGCGAAGAAAAGATTCCTTGTTTCGCACGGTTAAGAACCGCTCGAATTCGCTCTCGCTCTGCGAGCAAGCTGCTCTTAAGACGTCGCGAAGTGCCGCAGTCGGCCCGTTAGGCGACGCGGCTTGCGCAAAGAGAATGGAATTCGAATCCTGCGCGGCAACGGCTGCCGGGAGGAGAAGTGAAAAAGTAACCAGATAAAATGCCACCAAAGTTGGAAAAGTTTTTCGAAATTTCACTTCAGTCCTTTGCGACGTCGAGGATCGCAGCCAAGTTTTGCGTGAAGACTGAGCGCGGCATTACTTCGCTGCAACCTGCCGCCTGCGCCTGCGCAGCTAAATCGCGCTGCACGTGAGACAGAAATCCAACCACTTTCAAATCTTTATTGGCCGCCCGCAGGCGTTCGATGGCCGCCAGCGGCTGGCTGTGCCCGTTCAAGTCCACAATGACGAGGTCTGGGGCTGGCTCCAGCAATGCCAAAAGCGCGTCGCCATTCGCAGCCACCTTTAATTCGAGGCCAAGATGCTTCGCGGTCTCCGCCACTTTCATCTGAAAAAACAGATCGTCCATAAGCGCCACAACTCTTCCCATGCCGGCTTTCCTCCGCCCGTGTTACTCATTATGCGCCACTTCAACTTTTCGTTTCGCTTTCGAGTAAAATTCTTTCATCGCTTGGGAGGTGCCGCATGCAGCAAGGTGTTGCCCGAACCATCCAGCCGGCCGCCACCGGATCCTTTCAGCCCGCCCTGTTGCTACTTGAAAAGACGCCGATTCTCCTGGAAACGATGCTTCGCGACTTGCCGATTGATCTCATGCACTGGAAACCGTCGGCGGAACGCTGGTCGATTGCGGAAGTTCTCGGCCATCTGGCGGACCTTGAGGGAGTTTATGCCGACCGGACGCGAAGAATCGTCACCGAAGACACTCCGATGCTCCAGAAATACGACCCGGCAGTTACTGTCGTGATCGGCGATTACGCGCGAGGGTCCGCCTCCGATAATTTGGCCTTTTTCATGCGAACACGCCGATCGACCGTCATCTTGCTGCGAAGTATTCCGTCAGATTCCGGCGAGCGCGAAGCCATCCACTCCGAACTCGGAAACATCACCCTCCAGCAAATGCTCAGCGAATGGGCTTCGCATGACTTGGGACATCTTCGACAGATCGCGGAACTTTATCGCGCGCGAGCGTTTCACCCATATTCCGGGCCATTTCAAAAATACTCTAATCCGAAACCGTGAAAGAGCCCCTGCTACTGGGTTTTGGGAAAAGTTCGAGTTTAGGAAGGACTGGCGTGAGTGTTAGCTTGGTTCGTCTAGTGCCCGCCGCCCGGTTCATGTGCGCCAACCGTCTTGTCCGGCACGTCGCCAGGACGGCCTTTGACGCGGTCGTAGACGCTGATTTGGCTCACGGAGCCGAGGGCTTCGTTGTAGAAAGTCGGGACCCCCAACGCCGTGCGAAGTTCTTCGTTGAACTTCCTTAAATTCTCGAGATGCGTCGCCAGCGCGGGCAACTTTAAGCCGTCGTCGGTCAGCAGAAATTTCTGGTAGCCTGCATCCCAAAGCCGCGTAAACCGCCCCTTCAGCATGATCGTCGGCACGACCGTCATTTCATAGAGGTCGTCGGTACCCTTACGGAATTCGGCACCGCTGCCATATTTTTCCACGCGCACGACGCCACGTGTGCTGCCGACAGCGAAGCCGAGCGCCGCCAGTCCCTCGATTTGCTTTGGAGAAAACCGCTCATCGACATTCCACATAGGTCTCCTAGACTATTAAATGCCGGCTGTTCTGTAAAGCGACCGACATTGTCATGTTTTCGCTGGAGACCAGGACCGCTCCCAAGTGCGCCACAGCGAAACATCTCCCAGTCCCAGCCTGTTCCACCACAAGTCCAGCATCTTCTGATCGAGCCGCAAAATGCCGTCCTTCGTCACGCCTGAAGGCGGAGGGACAAGCGTTGCCAGGCGCTCGTAAACGCGGCTGCGTTGTGAAGGATCCACGCGGGCGAGAAGGTGCCATAGGCTGAACGCATCCCGCGGGCGGGCTTCCGCAAGTATCTTGCTGAGTTCAGCGCCGCGTGTTTCTGGCGTGAGGGTCGCAAAATCAAATTGAGATAGTGCATCGCGAAACGTTTCTGAAGCGTCTTCAAAATAGGGGGTACCCGGACCGACCTTTGGCCGTGTCGCGCACGCCGCGCCTGCAGGAATGAAGGCTTCGCGCCCATTAAACTTGAAACCGACCCATCCAATCGTCGTGCGTAAAACGCCCGCTCCAGAATCGTCTACTTGCAAAGTGTAGGCGCAGCCCAAATCCACAGCCAGGGCCGAAGGCGTATCCACGGTAAATTCACCGGGTGCAGCCCAGATGAACGCATGGATCGTCCCATGATCGAGCGCGAGCTGAGTGTGTCCTTTGCTACCAGCCACTAAGCGAAGCCGACTGTTGGGCTCCACATCCACGGTGCCGATAGCAGCGAGGGAAAGAGTGGCCTGCGAACGGCTGTCGGTGATGAGTGTTTGGCCGAGGCCGAGCCGCGCTGCCTGTGGAGTGATTCGCAACGAATTCGATTCCACGCGGGGCATGCCTGCGACGCGCTCGATGTCCCAACCCGGCGCGGCAGCCATATACGACTTCTGGCTCCATCGGAGAATTCCGAAGGAAGCAATCAGCAGGAGAAAAAAAATTGCGGGCGCAAGTCTCAGTCGGGGCAACCATCGCGACGGAAAAACTCCGCTCCAGAGTCGTTGTGGCTCGTTCGCTGTGAACTCAGGAAATTCAGGGGCCTGGCCCTGATGACGGAACCTTGCTAGAGCGTCTTCGAGTTTTTGAATCTCCAGATCGGGTTCGCCCGAGCCGTCCCAGAGGTAAATGTCGTTCATGGATCATTCCTTCTTCGCAACCAATTCTTCTCCTGCGATGAGGGCTCCTTGCCCACTCGGGCACCTGATTTCATCGAGCTGCTGAGTGACGCTTGCCCTAGCTTCTCGCGAAGCTTCTGCATCCCGCGGTGCAAATTGACACGGACGGAGCCCGGAGTCATGCCCGTGCGTTCCGCGATCTCCGGCCCCGTCATACCCTCGACCAAGCGGAGAATTAGCCTTTCACGATACGCGTCAGGGAGGTGGCGAATTGACACGAGGATCAAGGCCGCATTCGTTTCCGGCGCAGCGCTAGACGAAGCCGCTCCTTCCGCGTCTTCGCCGAGGCTCTCGGTTACTGAGGCCGTTGCTCTGGTTTGGCGATAATAGTCGTGAGCGCGATTCCGCGTGATAGCGGCCAGCCATGGTCCAAAGCGTTGGACGTCGCGCAAACCGCAAAGCCGGGGCATCGCTCGTAGAAATACGTCCTGAACGAGATCGTCCACATCGTTGAGCGGTACTTTCGCCAGCAAAATCCCGTGCACCATACGCGCGTAAAGCGCGTACAACTCGCCAAAAGCAGCACGGTCGCCTTGGCGCGCAGCCAGCACCAAATCGGAATCGCCAGCGGGCTTAGGGCCTGACGTGGCACTCACCTCTCGACCGTCCGTCATGGTGGGACGCGAGTCAAGACCGCTAGCTTCGAACAGATTTCGGACCCCTGATGCCATCTCAGAAACCATGACGCTGAGCCTGGGACGAGTGTTAGCAAGCAAAGCGAAATTCAATCGTATCGTACTCCTCGGAGAGCCAGGGGATTGCGGAATAGATTCTCTGGTGTATGTAGGGTGATTTCTCTAACTTCTGCTAAAATCAGGGTATACCATGGAACTGGTACGTGGCATCTAATCCGGAGTAAACTGGTCGCATATCTGGGAGACTGCCAAGCGACATAACGAAATGGCTACCGTCCATAGCATCCCGGCTGGAAATTTTGCCTCTTCCGTTCGTATCGATGAACATCGGGGCGGCGCTGGGCAATCTGTGCTCGATCTAATCGGCAACACGCCTCTGCTGCGGCTTTCGCGCGTCGGAGTTGGGTTTTCGAATGTGGAATTCTACGCGAAGGCGGAGTGGTTCAATCCGGGAGGCTCAGTCAAGGACCGCGCCGCCTGGAGCATGCTCCAGGCGGGATTGGCCAGCGGCGCCCTTCAACCCGGCAAGACCATCATTGATGCAACCAGCGGGAATACGGGAATCGCTTACGCCATGATCGCGTCGGTTCTTGGCTATCCCGTGAAACTCTGCTTGCCGGACAGCGCTTCCGAGGAGCGCAAACGCATCCTGAAGACGCTTGGCGCGGAGCTGCTCATCACCTCCGGCGATGAGGGCACCGACGGCGCCATTCGGCGCGTCCGAGAGATTGTTGCAACGAATCCGGAGGGCTATTTTTATCCCGACCAGTACAGCAACCCCGCTAATTGGAAAGCGCACTACTCCACCACTGCAAACGAAATTTGGGAGCAAACGAACGGGAGAATCACGCATTTTGTGGCAGCGCTGGGCACGAGCGGAACGTTCGTCGGAACCGCCCGCCGCCTGAAGGAACTCAATCCATCGATCCACTGCATCAGTTTGCAGCCCGATGCGGCGTTTCATGGGCTAGAGGGCTGGAAGCATATGTCGACCGCCCTGCGCCCAGCGATATATGACGAAACGCTGGCTGACCAGAACATCGAGGTCGGTACAGAGGAAGCGTATCGCATGGTGAAGCGCATTGCGCAGAAGGAAGGTCTGTTGGTCAGTCCCAGCTCGGCTGGCGCGCTTGCCGGGTGCTTCCAGGTTGCGGAAGGCATCGCTGCCGACCAGCACGCCGTCCTTGTGACCGTTTTTGCCGATTCAGCGTCAAAGTACCTGACCGAGCGGTTTTGGGATGAAATGTAGCCATGCCGAATGCGAACGAACTTTGGATCAGCAGCCACCTTGCGGAAAAGATTCGTGCCCACGGCGCGGAAACTTATCCGCATGAATGCTGCGGCGCCCTTCTGGGTCGCGATTCGGAGTTTGTCAAAGACGAGATTGACTCAGGACAGAGAGCTGAAGCGCCGCGTGAAGTTCTGAAGCTTTTTCCCCTAGCCAATCGCAATGGAGACTCGCCGCGCAATCGATTTATGGTTACGGGCGAGGATGTCCGCAAAGCAGAATTAGCGGCACAAGATCAGGGTCTCGAGATTGTCGGCTGGTACCATTCACACCCAGACCATCCGGCTCGTCCTAGTGAATATGATCGAGACCACGCTTGGCCGTGGTACAGCTACATCATTGTCAGCGTGCATGATGGAGCGGCCGGGGACATGACATCGTGGCGTTTGAGCAATGACCGCCAGGAATTTTTGCCAGAAGGAATCGAAATTCGGCAACACGCGGCAAGCCAGAGGTAACTGGCCTTTCTATGCCGCCGGTTTTCATGCGGGTTGGCATCTGCAAGGGTTCAAAGGAGCGAGATAATGGCTGTCAAGGTGATCATTCCGACGCCGCTGCGAGCTTATGCTGGGAAACGCGATTGTGCAGAGTTTGGAGCCGCAACCGTTGGCGAGGCCTTGGGTCGTCTGACCAGCGAATTCACCGAACTGCGCAAACACCTCTTCACTGAGGATGGTAAACTGCGCGCCTTCGTGAATGTCTATCTCAACAACGAGGACATCCGCTATCTGGCGAAGGAGAGCACTCCCACGAAAGACGGAGACACCATCAGCATAATCCCGTCCATCGCCGGCGGCTCCTTGCGACACCAGAACTGACCCTCAATTGACAGGAGCGTTTTTGCAATGGCCACGACAATTCAGACGCAAACCGGAGCGAAGCCGGCCACAAGCCTTTCGAACGAAGAAATCCTTCGCTACAGCCGACATTTGATCATGCCCGAAGTGGGCATGGAAGGTCAGCTCAAACTCAAGAACGCCAAAGTCCTGCTAATCGGGACGGGCGGTCTTGGGGCTCCGCTAGGCCTTTACTTGGCTGCTGCAGGCGTTGGCCGGTTGGGTCTAGTCGATTTCGACGTCGTCGACTTCTCCAATCTTCAGCGGCAAGTCACCTTCGGCTCAAGCGATGTTGGCAAGCCCAAAACCGAAGCGGCCCGCGCCCGGCTTTCCAATCTCAACCCTGACATTCACATCGAAGCCTTCGAGACAAAATTGACCAGCGAGAATGCACTCGATCTGTTCAAGGATTTCGACGTCATCGTCGATGGCACCGACAATTTCCCCACGCGCTACCTGGTCAACGATGCCTGCATCCTCCTCGGCAAGCCAAATGTCTACGGCTCCATCTTTCGTTTTGAGGGCCAAGCCACAGTGTTCGGCATGCCCGATGGTCCGTGCTATCGCTGCTTGTATCCGGAACCGCCTCCGCCGGGGCTGGTGCCGTCGTGCGCTGAAGGCGGTGTGCTGGGTGTCCTGCCAGGCATTGTCGGCTCCATCCAGGCCATGGAGGCCATCAAGCTAATTTTGGGTCGTGGCGAAAATCTAGTTGGCCGTCTTCTGCTCTTCGATGCTCTCGGAATGAAATTCCGCGAACTAAAGCTGCGCAAGAATCCCAACTGCCCGATGTGCGGCGAGCATCGCAGCATTCACAAGCTCATCGACTACTACGAATTCTGCGGCGTGCGTGGCGAGGAAGCTCCCGCCCTCGATGTACAAGTTCCGGAGATTACGCCGCGCAAACTAAAGTCCCGGCTCGACCGCGGCGACGATCTTTTCATCCTCGACGTGCGTGAGCCGCATGAGTTTCAAATTTGCAATCTAAAAGGTCATTTGATCCCCCTCGGGGAATTGCCGCGCCGCGTTCACGAACTCGATTCTTCCCGCGAGATCGTGGCGCATTGCCGGAGCGGAAAGCGTTCGGCGGAAGCCGTGGATTTTTTGCGCAAAGCCGGCTTCCGTAAAATTCTCAACCTCAAGGGTGGCATACTCGCATGGTCCGACGAAGTTGACCCGAGCGTGCCCAAATATTGAGCCCTTCGCTTGAGTTCCCGGGGAACTCTGCGTAGTCTTAAGAGCGCGTTCCACTTGAAATATTGCATACGCTTTCACCTTTTTCGGAGGCCCGAATGGCTGCTGCCAAGATCACCATCAACAACAATGGTTCGATTCGTGTCGAGGGGGATTTCGAGATCGTCGATCCACAAGGTCACGCGTTCGGCCTCGCCGGTCGCACCTCAATCGGTCTCTGCCGCTGCGGACATTCCGCCAACAAGCCGTTTTGCGATGGCTCGCACAAGACTTCCGGCTTTACCGATCCGGTAGCCGCCCGCGACCTGGCCCCGCCCCCACCTAAGCTCTAGACGGCAGAGAGAGACGCGCCCGAGACAATTTTCCCAGTGAGACAGTCTCACACTGAGACTGCCTTGGTTCTTGGGCTGATACTGTACGGTTTGTCGGTAACTATAAGGGAACAAAGGCGATAGATTCCAAAGCCGCCCCTTTCTCAGCCTCTTCGAGTGTCTCGCTCCAATTAAACCCCTTTACCCTCCTGGAACTGTTTTCGCAAATCATTTTTTTCCAATCACTTACAGGCTGAGATTTTCCCTCCAGAAAGGGCATTAACTTGCATTCTCCCGCCGTCGTAGTCGTTTCTTCGGTATTTGGGGGGTTTCGTGGGTGGTTGGGGTCAAATCGTCGGGTTTCTTCGGAAGGAGCGGTCTCGCGTCCTGATCGCTGCCGGCGTTGTCTCCGTCGTCCTCCTTTTCGGCGCCATTTTTTACCTGCGGCAAGCCAATATTTCCGGCTCCCCCGAAATCTATCTTTACCTCGAAGTCGGCGGCACCCTCGTCAGCTTTTGCTACGCGGCAAATGCCATGGTCAGGTTCCGCGGGACGCATGATCGCACTGCCCTGATTCTCGCCTTCGGATTTGTACTCTCGGGAATCATTGAGACGGTTGGCTATTTTGGCTTGAACGCTGTGCTTGCAAGCGGGCCCTCTGCCCTGTCGAGAATTCCCATGGGCTGGATGGTGGGACGAACCATTCTCGCCGTT
Source organism: uncultured Acidobacteriota bacterium (assembly GCA_963715795.1). GTDB lineage: Bacteria > Acidobacteriota > Terriglobia > Acidiferrales > UBA7541 > Acidiferrum. The sequence goes on from OY970275.1 coordinate 2,799,031, forward strand.
CTTTTGCTCTCCGCCATAGCCGTTGAGCGCTACATTCCGACCGCGCGGCAACCCAGCAAGGAAACCGCTGGTGCCGTCCTCGTGGTCGTTATCGCTGCGTACGTCACTAGCCTCTCATTTCTCGCTGCTCCATCTGCGCCTGTCGCCCGCGTAGCGAGCCTCATTTCGCGCCCCTGGGACTTGCTCCCCGGCGGGCTATTCTTGATCGCTGCGATTTGTTTCGGGCAGCGTCTGCGGAACAGCAAGCTCAATCAAAATGCCGCAAGTCTGTATGACTACGCACTCTTCGCTGTGGCGTCGCTCAACGTCATTTGCCACATATCGGCGGCCTTTTCCCGCCACCTGTTCGATGGCCCATTCTTCCTGGCGGAACTCAGCAAGACCGCCAGCTATGTCGTGATGCTCTCTGGCGCATTGCTCGATCAGGCGCGCCTCTTTGATCAGGTTCGTTCCATGGCCGTCAGCGATCCGCTCACCGGCCTCGCCAATTATCGCCGTCTCATCAGCGTTCTTGAAGCGGAACTGGACCGCTCTCGGCGTACGCAACGGCCGTTCAGCGTGGTGCTTCTCGATATGGATGGCCTCAAAGCCATCAACGATCAATTTGGCCACCTCACCGGCAGCCGCGCCATCGTTCGCCTCTCGAAGATTTTGCGCAGCCACTCACGCGCCATCGATACCGCGGCACGTTATGGCGGCGACGAGTTTGCCCTCGTGCTTCCCGAAGCCGGTACGGATATCGCCGGTCGCGTCGTTTCACGCATAAGGGAACGCCTTTCCGCGGAAGCAGAGCCGCCCGCGCTTTCAGTCAGCGCCGGGGTTGCGGCCTTTCCTGAGGACGGCGATACACCGGAAAAACTTCTGGGCGCCGCCGACCGTGCGCTCTATGGCATGAAGCATCGCAAGAGCAGCAGCGTACAAAGTCTCACGCGGATTGCTGCGTGCCTGTGAGGATGAATGCCCGTCAAATCCAACAGGCAAGGTTTCACCTTCCACCGCGTCGAGCGACGTATCCCGATGGAGATCCCCGTGGTTCTCGATGGCCATCGCCGGATGCCCGGCTCGGAATCGACTTTTACAGAAAATGTGAGTGCGCGTGGCGCGCGGGTGGTCAGCACCCGTCGCTGGGAACAGGGCGAACGACTGACGTTCGTCTCGCGTACCGGAGAGTTTCGCTCCTCGGCCCGAGTAGCTTACTGCCATCCATTGCAAGGCGACGGCTTTGCGATTGGCGTCGAGTTTCTCGAACCGAAAGGGCGATGGGTTGTTTAATCCCCAAGCAAGCTTGACGTAAAACGGCAAGCGGATAGGAGGGAACGCCTGGAACAAGAGAAGTCAGAAAACTTGCGCAAAATTAAAAGAATGTGAAGCGTCGTGCGGAAGGAGAAGGAGCCGCACGGCGCTTCACCTTTTTGGGGTGTGGCATTTTTGGCTATTTGGTCCTGCCGCGCCCCGAATTCGTCATCGTTTACTGAGCTCAGCCGGTCCGCGCGAAGTTATCCGTTGTTCTTTCTGCATGCGAGTACCTCCTCGTACACGCGAAGCATTCCGTTTACCATGCGTTCCGATGAAAAGTTCTGCTCAATTCGGGCGCGCCCTTCTTTTCCTACTCTCGCGGCAAAATCCTGGTCCTTGAGAATCCTCGAGACAGCAGCGCAGATTTCCTCCACGTTCGGGCCGGAAACCAGCAGACCGCTCTTCTCGTTTTCAATGATTTCTCCCAAAGCCCCGCGGTTGAAAGCGATGCTCGGAATCTCGTAAGCCATCGCGGCCAGAAGCGAATTGTTGAGGGCTTCGAAAAAAGAAGGCAGCAAGAAAATATCCAGCGCCGCGTACACACTTTCCACATCTTTCACAAATCCCGGAAAAAGAATAGCATCTTCAACTCCTTGCTCTCGGGCGAGTAATTCTAGTTTCCTTCGGCACGGCCCATCGCCGGCCAGGAGCAGCATCGCACCCGAACACTTCTTCCGTAATTCGACAAGCGCACGAATGAGCCATTCCTGGCCCTTATCTGGCAGAAACACGCCTACGCAACCGAGCAAAGGAGCATCCCCGAAAATCCCCCAGCGGGCACGCGCCGAACGTTTTTGCTCGTCGGTAAATCGCGGACTGATCTCCGCGCCCTCATAAACCACCGACAGTTTTGCCCGAGGCGCCCCCGAGTTCGCTGCTTGCTCCGCAACCCAGTTCGAGTTGGCTATGATACGGGCCGCCGCTTCGTAACGCGCGCGCGCCGCGCGGCTCTTGCCGATGGGGTATCCCACGCGCCGCGAAATCAGAAAAGGAATGCGCCTGTGCGCGCCTGCAAGCCAAACGGCTGACACGGCATGCGCTTCGTTCGCATGCACGAGGTCAAATCCGCCGCCACGCACCAATTCGCGCACTTTCCACGCGGCGGGCACTCGGAACATCTCCCGCGAAACGGGATGCACCCGGATTCCGCTTTTCTGCGCGCGTTCTCCAAGCGCGGATCCCCTCGCGGCCACAAGCTCCACCTCCTGATCGCGAGCACGGAGCCCTTTCAGAAGTAGGAGCGCCTGATTTTGTCCGCCGCGCCAGGCGGTCTCGAGGTCGACGAACAGCGCCTTCACGAATTTTCCCCGCCCGCGTTTCGCTGCTCGTGCTCCACCAACTTGCCTAACTTGGCGTACTTCAATCGAACGGAGCGCGCGGCCATTTGCGAAATCAGCGCGCCGCGGTATCCATCCAAAAATCCTCCGCGCAGAAAATAATTTTGCAACCAGCTCCAAGGCGTTGCCAGCCACATGGCGGCCTGCCAGTTCCGCTTTCCCGCATCAAACATCTGTTGCGCCGCTAGCGTCGTGTACTGCTTGACTTTCGCCTCGTGCTCCGCAAACGACCTCACCGTGTAATGCAGCAAATCGCCAAGAAGCCGTCCCGCTTGGCCCTCGAACCGGAGAGCTTCGTGGATGATTCCGGTAAACTGCGCCGTCTCCCGCCGGTACAGCCTTCTCTGAAAATCCGGGTACCAGCCTGAATGCCTGATCCAGGCGCCCAAATACCACGTCTTTCGGGCCATTTCATACACGCTGAATTTCGGCTCGTGTTTTTTCCAATCCAACAGGGAGGTCTGCAAGGCGCTGCTCAGCTCTTCGTCCGCGTCCAACGATAATATCCAATCGTTCTGCGCGCGCTCCGCCGCGAAATTTTTCTGTTCCGAATAGTTTGTCCACGCCCGCTCGTGGAATGCCGCCCCGTGTTCGCGTGCAATCTTCTCAGTCTGGTCCGTACTCCCCGAATCAACGATAACAATTTCGTCTGCGATTTGGGTCAGTGAGGCCAGCGTCCGCGGCAGATTGTGTTCTTCGTTGAGCGTGATGAGACAAGCGGAGAGCCGGTTCATCGGATGCGTCTCGAGCGGAATGCCAGCTACCGTATCTTACACTTACGCTGCGCCGGCTTCAGGCTGTAATTTGCGCAAAAGTTGGACGAAAAGGCCCCGTCACTTTTTCTGGAGACTTACCCGAATGCGGCTCTCGCCGATGCGGAATTCCGAACCGTCCTGCAGCATGGCTGCACGCACTCGTTCTTCGTCATAGAACGTGCCGTTGGTGGAATCGAGATCCTTCAAGTTGATGAATTTGTCGCGGACTTCCAACAGGCAATGGTGCCGCGAAATTTCCGGGTCATTCAATGGAATATCTGCGCCCTTACGTCCAACCACGATCCGCGGCTTCATCAATCGAAAGACCTCGCCGCTTGCAGGCCCTGAGGTGATGGCCAGGACAAACACACCTTCTGCAGGGAGCTTCAAACCATCGTCTTGCGGTGGCAGCCGCAAATTCGAGCTTGAGGCATCCGCGCGCGCAAAGGAAGGCAGCGGACTAATCACCACGGTCTGGTCTGGGCGCCCCTTGAGTTCCACAACCGTGGTCTTGCCGCATTTCGAGCATCGGAACTGTACTTTTTGATGGACGCTCGATTCCGCGTCCTTGAGCTTGTGCTCGGTTCCGCAATGGACACACGCAGCTTGCATCACTCAAATCTAACACTCACGCCGCCCCAGAGTTGCACTTCGTTCCATTTCTTGCCGCAAGGGTACATTTCCCGCATGGACGAACAGCGGGCTCCAAGCGCGGAGGCGCCTGGCCGCTCTATTATGCTAGGATTAAGGATTCCAATCCAAACAGGAGAGTATTTGTGGCGGAACACATTTCGCGCAAGGAACTCAAGCAGGACAAGATCCACGATGCGATTGAGCACGGCGCCGAAGCCGTTTTTTCGCATACCACGGTCCTCGCCGCCGCCATCCTGGCGATCGCGATCGTCGCCGTCAGTTATGCCGGTTGGCGTTTCTATACCGATCGCAAGACTGTTCAGGCTTCCGCGGCTCTGGATGTGGCCATGAGGGCGTATTCCGCGCGCATCGGCACGACTCCCGATCCCGCCGACCCCACTGAACTGCTTTACCCGACAGAGGAAGCGCGGTCAGAAGACGCGGCTGGCAAATTTTTAACCGTCGCGCAAAAATATCCGAGCACAAACCCAGGCAGGCTGGCCGCATACTATGCCGCTCTCTGCTACGAAGACCTGGATCGCCAAAATCAGGCTCTCGAAGAATTGAAGAAAATCAGCTCCGGTAAAGACAAAGAGCTCGTGGCTATGGCGCAGTATCAAATCGGATTGATTTACGAACGCACTGGCAAGACAGCCGAAGCCGTTAAGGTCTTTCGGGACCTCTCGGACCACTCTTCCATCTTCGTGCCCCGTCCCGTGGTTCTTCTCGAGCTCGCTGAGGTGCTTCGGCAGAGCAATCCTCAGGAAGCTGCCGGCGTTTACGAACAACTCAAAAAGGAATTTCCGAACACGCCGGTTTCGGACGAAGCAGAACGCGGCCTCGAAACCCTCGCGCCTAAATCCTGAACCAGGGTTTCTCGGTGAAGAGAGTTTCGAAGCAGATACTTGGTTTCAAAGTTGAATTTAGGGGCCTTGGAGAACTTGAGCCGAGCGTCGGGTAGGGCCCTGGAGACGCCCATCGAACCACTCCCCACAAGCGCGCCGTGGGCGATGCGCGTGGAACTCTCGCGCGGACGCCGCTACCCGGAGCCGCCGCATGCCTACCGCAGTCTGTACGCGCGCGATCGCGACCGCATCATCCACTCTCGCGCTTTCCGCCGCCTCGAAGCCAAAACACAGGTCTTCACCATCCGGTACTCCGATCATTTTCGCAATCGGCTCACCCACTCGCTGGAGGTTTCGCAAATTGCCCGCACCGTGGCCGCCGCACTTGGCCTCAATGCTGAGCTCGCCGAAGCTCTCGCCCTCGTCCACGATATCGGCCATCCGCCCTTTGGCCATGCAGGAGAATACAAGCTCGACACGTTGATGCGCGCTCGCGGCTCGTACTTCAACCACAATCTCCAGGCGCTTCGCATCGTCGAACAATTCGAGAGTCCTTATCTCGATTTTCCTGGGTTGAACCTATCCTTCGAGGTCCGTGAAGGGATCGTCAAGCACTCTCGCGATTACACCGCTGTGGAGTTTCCTCATCTTGCCGAATATCTTCTGAATCTTCGTCCGCCTCTCGAAGCGCAGCTCATCGATTGGGTGGATGAAATCGCTTACAACACGGCGGATTTGGACGATGCGCGTGAAGCAGGCCTTCTCGATCTCGAGACACTCCGCGCGGAAGTGCCGATTTTCGCGGAGGCCTACGCCGGTGTCGGCGCCGCTCATCCGACCGGGCGCGAAAAACTCAAATTCAACGCCGCTCTCAAGCGCGTGCTGGATCAGCTCGCTACCGATCTCATTGATGCGACGCAAAGTCGCGTGCTCTCCTCTCGCGCCGCGACAGTGGACGATATTCGCAACGCACCCCGCCGGCTTGCCGGTTTCAGCAATGCTCTTGCCGAGCGCAATGCGGAGTTGAAGCGCTTCCTCTTCCAGCACATTTACAACCATCCCGCCATTGCCGATGACCGCGACCGCTCCATCCTTTGCCTCGAGGAACTCTTTCTCTACTATCTCGATTCGCCGGATTCCATGCCTGCTTCCCATGAGGAATCCGCCGATACAGAACCTCGTCACGTCGCCGTCTGCGATTACATCGCCGGAATGACCGACCACTTTCTTCTCCGCAAGCATCAGGAGCACTTCGGCTCTGCAGCTGCTTCTGCCAGGGACTAAAACCCTCTAGTTCCTTTCATTCCCTACTCAGCCCAAACTTTTGACTCTGGTGTGAACACGCTGTCAAACAAAGCTGGCGAGGTAGGAAACAGATCTGGCTGACTTGCGTTCGCATCCCTGCATTCCGTGCGAACGAGTGTGATAGCCTTAGCCTTCTTCAAGCAGCGTATAGGTGACCAAGCATGTCCGCGGGCCCGCACACGTTTCCCGTGCTCCGATGGTTCAGCCTGCTATGGATTGTGGTCTGGCTTCCCGCATATTTCCGCGTCTGGGGTTGGGCAAATCTGCTGCACCTGTGCGACGTCGCGGTTATTCTCTCTTTTGCCGGAATTTGGCTGGCAAGTCCACTTTTGCTTTCTAGCCAGACCGTTGGCTCCGTCGCCGCAGGACTCCTCTGGGTTATGGACGTTGGCTGGCGGCTCGTCACCGGACGTTTCCTCGTCGGCGGCACCGAGTACATGTGGGATGCCCGCTACCCTTTGTGGGTGCGGCTTCTCTCTACCTTTCACATCGGTTTGCCGCTCGTGCTTCTCTGGACATTACACAAAGTTGGTTATGACCGCCGCGCCTTCGCGCTGCAAGCCGCTATCGCGGCCGTTCTGTTGATTCTTTCCCGCTTCTTGTCCGCGGAACTTAATGTCAACTACGCCTATCGCGATCCCGTTTTTCATCGAGCATGGGGTCCCGCTCCTGTCCATCTCGCGGTGATCTTCGTTCCGCTACTGCTGTTGTTCTATTGGCCGACACACTTGCTTCTCGCCTGGCTCTTTCGCATGCCCGGCGCAGCCCGATGAAGCGTATTCTCTCGCTAGAGTGCCCATATCCAGGCCATTCTTGCCAATTTTTGTAGCGGAAGTTCTCGGATGTTTTTCTAAGCGAACAGCAGGCCCGAGCGCTCGTGATGGCGCGTTTGTGCCGGGTCATGATTCGCCCACCATTCTCGCCAGGCATTGGCATCGTTGCCGAGAGACGCGCCCGTGATCACGCGCAGTGTCCCATACACCAGCTGCCGCGTCGTCGTATTCAACGAATCATCGTCGGCCAGGTTGAGCAGGTTAGGAACCGCCGCCAGTCGCTCTTCCCGAGTCAGCAAGCCGGACTGCCCCAGGCTGCTCGCCGCTCGTTCTCGGACTTTCGGCGAAGGGTCCTTGGCCAAAAGATCAAGCAGCGGGTTTATCGTGGCGTCGTTGCCAAGCATCGCCAGACCTTCCACCGCCCAGTACCGTGTGTGCTCGCTCGGGTTGTGAGCGTAGTTCAGCAAACTATTCAGCACTCTTTCCGGTTCAACGCCGCGATTTCCCAGTGAGCCGAGCCTCCACAAGGCCATCCCGCGGCTTGCCGGATCGCGCCGCAATTGTGCAAGCAAGCGCGTGACGCTTGCGGGCGATTTGCTCAAGTTGTTCGCTGCAAGGTCCACGTCAACCGCCGCTGTCCTTACACGAAGGTCGCCCGAATCCAGAGCCGCCAGTACCAGATCAAAGAGCTCGTCTGTATTCTTAAGCTGTCCTCGCCAGCCATCCGCGTTTTCGCGCAGCAGGTCCAAAGAACTCTCATCGTTTTGCAGCGCGCGCTCCAGCAGACGCTCCGCTTGCTGCTGCGGCGGTAGCCCCTTGATTTCCTCGTCGCTATTTTTCCGGGCCGCTGGCATCCGCACCGGCGCGACCGAATGCGAGGGGCTCTGCGCCGACCGATTGCCAACAAACACAGGATCCGGCAAGCTCGTTCGCGCCGTCTCGAAGCCTGCCACGAGCGATAAGCTGCCCAGGAGCACCAGCAAAACCGCATAAGCGATTGCGCCACGCAACCGCGGCGCTTCTGCCGTAACGCTAGACTCGCGTCCGGCTAAGATCGAATTGTGCTTCTCGCTCATTCGTTGAAGCCCTGCCTGGCGTGGGCGCGCGTTCAGCGCCTCCCGCTGTGAGCGAAAGTAAAGGGTGGGATGAATCGCGGCTATGGTACGGCGGTTCAGAGAGCCCGTTTCAGCGGACTAACTTACGTGCTTTCAGAGAGTTTCGGCAGTTACTGATAGGCGCCGGATTACCACGGTCCGTCCCATGGTACAGGTCCACCGGCATCTTTCTTTTCGAGATCACTCAAACAAGTCGAGCGATACCACCGATCAAAAAGCTTCACTTCGAAGGACTAACTTCTAAGGCACGGTCTGTGTCGGCGTAACCTTTGTGTCCTTCTGCGTGAACACAAATCGCAGGCTCCATTCGCTCGGAACGCTCTTCCCATTCATTTCTGGCGGCGTGAAAACCCACTTCTTCGCCGCTTTCAGGGCTAAGCCCGCAAAAAACTTGCTCGGCCCGGTGGAACTCAGTTCTGCATCCGTCACGGCTCCCGCCGCATCCACGTGCACTTTGATTCCAACGCGCACTCTCCCCCGTATCGTGTTGCGCGCCTTCTCCGACACGTCGGGCAAGACTTGATCCAGCACGTCACCCCTGGCCGCAACAATTCCTGCGGCAGTCTTTGCACTTCCCGCTGAGCCAGCAGACGCGGTCGACGGCACCGCCGCGGCAGGCTGTTCCCTTTCGCTAGTCGTTTTCAAAGACTCCGGCGCAGCCGCCGCATCCTTGCTCTGAACTTCTGCGCGTCTGCCCGACGCGCCAAACTTCGCGGACTCAGAGCCAGCCGGTTTTCGTTCTGCGTTGGTCTTGTATTTTGACGAAACAGCGTGCTCCGCGGACTTCCGGTCTTCGGCCGGGCCGGGCTGATTTTCTCGCGTAACCACCAGGTTTGATTGCGGACCCGGTCGGTGCGTAAGAAGTCGCGGCACCGTCAGTATCGCCGCAAACAAGACGGCGGCCACAATGAGCGGAACAATAAACTTCGATTTCGTTCCCGGTCCTGTGTACGGCGGAGGCCGATGTGGACCCGTTTGCAATCTGGCCGCAGCCATGGGCGGCCGAATCTGCGAAGTCATCGCTTTGGGCGCAGCGGAAGGCATCACGCCCGCCGCAGCGACGGCGCTCGGGGCCCCCGCCAACTGGGAAACAGATGCACCGGCCGATGCAGAAGCCACGGCCGCGCGCGAAGTAAGCCGCGCCGCGAGCTCGCCTGTGCTGGCCCTCTTCTGAGGCTCTAGCCTCAAGCTCTGGCGCGCGATTTCGCGAAACGGCTCGGGAAGATTGGCAGGAACCACTGGCTCGCGATCTGGCCCGGGTCGCCAATCCGGCAAACGCTGGGTCAGCACTTCAACCAGCGTCGTACCCAACAACCATACGTCGGCAGCGGGTGTCAGCATCCCGCTGATGGCTTCCGGCGGATCGTAAGGGCCAGGCCTTCTAAAGGAAACTTGCCGTTCTCCGATGCGTGAAATCGTGTCGCTCGAAAGCTTCAAATGATCCCCGGTGGCCAGGATATTTGCGGGCTTTAGGTCGCCGTGAACGAGGCCCTTGCCATGAAGATATTCCAGCGCATCCAGGACGGGACTCAGCATCTCGCGCGTTTCTTCTGGCGTGAGCGCCCGCTCCGGCAAAATCTGCGAGAGGTTTTCTTCGGCGTATTCCATCGCCAGATACAAAACGTCATGCCCGGCGAAAGTACACCGGCCCGCGCGGAATAATCGCAATAAATTTGGGTGAGAAAGTTGCGCGGCCAAATTCCAGTTCGCAAGCAATTGATCTGCTGTGTCTGTTTCGGCTGCAACCAGCTTGATGACCGCCTTTTGTGGCGCGCCCTCGCCGTATTCCGTCAGGAAGACAGCGCTGTGCTCTGTCTCGCCAAGAAACTCTCGGAGCGGAAAGGTCCCGTCGACAATTTGGCCTACCCACCCTCTTGTATGTTGCGTGGCCTCGGTCATTCTGCACCCCCGCCTGACCGTGGATTTTCTTCAAGTCTAGGCACTTCACCCGGGAAGGGTATCTGGCTGGATGCCTACATACTACCAATACTGCCTGCCCTTTCAACTGACCGTCAGACCAGTAGTTTTTTTCGCTTCCAATCAGATACTCTGGCAGCGATCACAGGATTCGATTCCCGCGATTTGGGAGACCAGCCGTGTTCTGCGACCGCTGTGGACTAAACTTCCTGCCGAAGCAATCTATCTGCACCCGGTGTCGCCGCGTCCCTACGCGCTACTGGTTCCAGCTTATGAGCTTGCTTACGCTTCTCGTGGCCGTCGCGTGCAATGGTCTGGTAGCTGTCTTCCTGCTTCCGCGTTTCGCCTTGGCCCACAATGCCCGCTTTCTTTTCCGTGCTTGGTGGTGGTTCGACGAGAAAGCTGCGCTGTATGGCTGGGTCCTTTTTGCCATCGCCTTACTCGCCTGGGATTATTTCGTCTGGAAAGAAGCCCGGCCAAAGGTCAAGGGTTGGTTCACGCGTAAGCTTCTTACTCTTTCCCTCGCCACAGGAATCGCTCCTTTGATTCCCTGGTGGATCCCCGCAGGGCAGCCTCCCGGCCAGTTTCTTTCGCTCATTGGCAAGTACCCCGGCTTGCCCGCGATTCTAGCCTGGGGCGTCGTTTTGGTCGTGGCCGTTCTACTTTGCATCGACGCTGAGTCGCGAGACTACCTTCTCGGACACGGCAGAATCCTCAGCGTGGTCAGCACAGGGGCGTTGCTGCTCGTACTGTCTATGACGATTGTCGGTTGGTCGGTTACTTACTGAGCGCCCTAAGTTACTTTCTTCAAGAGACCTCTAACGCGTGTTGCGCCGTCGGTCCGAAAACAGCAAGGGCCGCCTCCCGCGGATACGGGACCCAAATCTGAAAAACGCAGGCCCTCAGAGCAAATAGCCCTCGCCTCATTGTATTTGCGGCATTTCGAGACGTTCCGGCGCGTCGATGCGAATCTCCGTCAAGTCGGAAAGCAGATTGGCAGCCCAGCGGTAAATATTGTGCTCGCGCACGATCTGACGCATCCGCTGCATGCGGAGAGATTGTTGATCTTCAGGCATTTCAATGGCGCGGTGAATCGCTTCCGCGACCTGCTGAACGTCGTACGGATTGACTTGCAGCGCATCCGAGAGTTCGTGCGCCGCGCCTGCAAACGTGCTCAATATAAGCACCCCGCGCTCGTCATCCCGCGAAGCCACAAACTCTTTAGCCACAAGATTCATGCCGTCGTGAAGCGAAGTGACCATGCAAACCGTCGCCGCCCGGTAATAGCGTGCGATTTCCTCGTGAGAATGGTGCTTTTTCAGAAAAACGATCGGCTTCCAATGCCCTGCCTGAAATCGCCCATTGATCCGGTCGGCTTCCGCGCTCACCTCCTCAAGGAAATGCCGGTATCGATCGATATCTGTCCGGCTGGGTGCTCCGATCTGAACGAACGTGAATCGGCGCATGTAGGCCGGATGTTCCTCGAGAAAAAGCTCGATCGCGCGGAACCGTTCGATGATTCCTTTCGTGTAATCCACGCGGTCCACTCCAACGCCAAGCAGGCTAGCGTCTACTCCTAGCTCCGCAAACAGTGCGGCTCTTTCTTTTCCGACGCTGCTCCCTTCCGGGAAAGCCGGCGCCGGGTCAGAGAAGGCCACGCTGATCGGATACGGCCGCACGCGCGTCACGTGCCCCTGCCGGTTGACGGCAAATCGGTCCCACTCCGTCAACGCCTCCACCCCTCGGTCTACTGTCTCCAGAAAATTATTGCAGTGCGATTGCACGTGAAACCCGATCAAATCGGCGCCCAGCAACCCATCCAGCAAGTCTCTCTGCCACGGGCAGATTCCGAATACCTCCCGGTTCGGCCACGGTATATGCCAGAAGATGGCCACTCTCGCATCCGGCCGTGCTTCTTTCACCATCCGCGGCAACAGCGCGAAGTGATAGTCCTGCGCCAATAGTATCGGCGAATCCGTCCCTTCCATTTCTTCCAGGACGGCGTCCGCAAACTTGCGATTGACCTGTTGATACCGCAGCCAATCTTCCGGACGAAAAGTCGGCCGCGTATGCGCGATATGGCAGAGCGGCCACAGCCCTTCGTTCGAAAAACCTTCGTAGTAGCCCTTTTCCTCCTCATCGGTCAGCCACACGCGCCGCAGCGTATAGCTCGGGTGATCTGGCGGAACCCTTAAGTGATCTTTCTTGTCCACAACGTCACGGTCCGCACTTCCCGATCCATGTGCGATCCATGTCCCGTCGCACGCGATCAGCACCGGCTGCAACGCAGTGACCAGGCCGCTCGCGGGCACAATGTACCCGATCGAGTGATCCTTTTCGTTGTAGACGTGCATGCAAGGCTCTCTGTTTGACACCACAAATAGCGGCTTGTCCTGCAGTTTGTTTCGCAAACTGACCCGTAAGCGCTCCGCCGTCCACAGCGACGAGTGCGTATCCCGCAGTCGTGCTTCCTGCTCCGCCGTGGCCCGCGCGGCGCTCAGGTCCTGCGCAAGATGCGTCACTTCCCTATGGATCTGGTCGAAAATCTCTCCTGACGGTGGCACGGGCGGCGTACTCTGGCTGCTGGTGCGCAGCGTGCGCAGCCACTTCGCGGTGCGATTCATCGGCGCCGTCAAATTCCAGCGAACCAGCAGCAACGCGAGCCCCGTAATCAGCACCGTTTGGATTAGCGCGTTCAGCAGCGAATCCCGCAGCGTGTACGACAACCGCGCATCGATATAGCTCGTGTCGTAGTAAATGGCGATCGTTCCCGCCGCTTTTCCATTGCGCTCCAGGGGAAGTTCGTAAGCGTAGAGCTGCAGGTCACCCACATGTAGGAATTGGCCTGCTCCGGCCTCGTTGGGTGCGGGCTTTGCCGCAATCGCGGGCAGCGCCCCTAGCTCCGGCGGGAGTCCCTCGGTCACCACCAGCGATTTTCCATCCTGGTCAAAAACCGCCATTCCCTTCAAATGCTCCCGCTGCCCGTACCTTTCCACGAATCGTTGGAGCGATCGCGTCGAATTCTGTTCCAGCAGATGATCTACGGTTTCCTGTAGGCTTTCGCCCAAATTCTCCGCTCGGTGCACGAGGTCGTGATTGAGATTTCTTTTCTCCGTCCGCACCTGGTACCCCGCGAAGAGCAACGAAATCGAGGCCACGCTCAGGGCCAAAGGCAGAGCCATCTTCGTCGTTGTTCGCATTTGTAAGCCTCCGCGGAATTAGGACGGCGTGAACGGAGTCGGAGGAATGTCGGACTCTAAATCGCAAGCAAATTATACCACTCCTCTCGCGCTCCCCCGTCTATTAATGCTCTCGTCACAACGCAACCCCCCTCCAACGGCCTCACTCGCGCTCCGCCTCTCTCCAAAATGACATCCTGGTACTAGAGCGCCCCCGTGCCATCCTCGCAGCAAACTTCGCAGAACGCTGCCCCGTTCCTTGACTTGCCGCTCCTCCGACGGAATAATGATAAAGCATGAGCGTTAGCGCCGGAGGCATTCAAGACGTGTTCCTTGATGTTAAAGAACTCGCTGTTCGGAAGTTGCGCATCCGGAAGAGCTACGCCCCGGCCAGCATCGATTACCATTCATCGGAGATCAAGCAGGTTGCTCCTCTGGAAGTCACCGCCACAGCGGAACTTCTCGAAGGCCAGATTCGCATCGAAGGCCAGCTCGAAACCAAAATTGAAATGGTCTGTGCGCGTTGCCTCGAACCCGTTATCGAAGACGTGAACCGCTCTTTTGATCTGTTCTATGCACCCATGCCCAAGGGTGCCAAACCGAAGGAAGACCGGCTCAAGGATGACGACACAGAAATCGGCTTTTACGAGGGAGATGGCCTCTTTCTGGCCGATGTGCTGAGAGAACAAGTCCTTTTGGCTCTGCCCCTGAAGGTCATTTGTCAAAGTGACTGCCGGGGATTGTGCCCGAATTGTGGTGCCAATCTCAACCACGAGGAATGCCGCTGCGAGACCCACTCGACGGACCCGCGGCTGGCTCCCCTCGCGCGCCTGAAGCAGGACTGGCTGAAAAAACAATAGTTTCCAGGGCCGAAAGCCCATACAATCCGCCCACTCGGGCGGCAACGAGGAGTATTGCTATGCCTAACCCAAAGAGACGGCATTCGAAGCGCCGCACCAGCAACAGGCGAGCCCATGATTTTCTAGAGAAGCCGCCGCTCGGCGAATGCCCGAATTGCCACGAGACCAAGCAGCCGCACCAGGCTTGCCCTCATTGCGGCTACTACAAAGGCCGCGCTGTGCAAGACAAGTCGGCCTGACACCGCTCTTTTTCTTCCCAGTCCTTTCTAGGAAGTGGCGGTCAGATAAATCCGATGATCACTATCGCCGTTGACGCCATGGGCGGTGACAATGCGCCCCGCCCCGAGGTTGAAGGCAGTGTCCTGGCTGCCCGCGAGTTGGGCGTCCGCGTCATGCTCGTCGGCCAACCCCACGTCGTTCGCGCGGAGCTGGCCAAGCATGCGGCGCCTAGTTTGCCGATCGACATTGTCCCGGCGAGCGAAGTGATCACCATGGAAGACCATCCGGCTCAGGCGTTTCGACGGAAGAAAGACAGCTCCGTCCATGTCGCGGCCCGGCTTGTTCGCGAAGCCAAGGCCGACGGTCTGGTCAGCGCCGGCAACACCGGTGCCGTCATGACCGTGGCTAGATTTTTGCTCGGAACCCTGGAATCCGTCGATCGCGTGGCGCTTGCCGCCCCTTTTCCGAATGCCAAGGGCGGCGTTTCCGTGCTCCTGGATGTCGGCGCCAACGTCGATTCCAAACCCGAGCATCTCGTTCAGTTCGCGGTCATGGGCGAAATCTATTACCGCGCGACTTTTGGCAACCGCCGCCCTCGCGTCGGTTTGCTTTCCGTCGGCGAGGAAGAAATCAAGGGCAATGAACTCACGCGTGAGGTTTACACTCGTTTGAAGAAGAGCCCCGTTCATTTTGTCGGCAACGTCGAAGGCGGAGATCTTTTCTCTGGAAACGTGGACGTGATTGTCAGCGATGGTTTCGTCGGCAACATCGCTCTCAAAATTTGCGAGGGCCTTGCCGTCCAAATTTTCGGCTTGCTGAAAAAATCGATCCAAAGCTCGCTCGCTTCCCAAGTCGGCTTTCTATTTTCGCGCGGAGCCTTGAAAGGCTTGAAGAAGACCATCGATTACACGGAATATGGTGGCGCGCCGCTTTTGGGCGTTCGCGGCGTTTGCGTCATCGGTCATGGCCGCTCCAATGCCAAGGCCGTCAAAAACGCCATTCGCGTGGCTGCGGGCCTCGCTCGCGCACGCATCAACGAAAAAATCGAACAGGAGCTCTCGGCCGCGAGCGTTCTCGCATGACGGCTCAGGAGAGGAATTGACGATGGGCAAAGTCGCATTTGTATTTCCGGGCCAGGCGTCGCAATACCCTGGCATGGGCAAGGAACTTGCCGATAAATACCCGGCGGCGCGCGCCGTTTTCGACGAGGCCGATAAGGCTCTCGGCTTTTCCATCTCCAAAATCTGTTTCGAAGGCACCGAAGACGAGCTCAAGCTCACCGCCAACACCCAGCCCGCCATTCTCACCTGTTCCGTCGCCATCTATCGCGTCCTCGCGGAAAAGGGCCTCACTCCCGATTTCGTCGCCGGCCACAGCCTCGGCGAATACTCCGCTCTCGTCGCTGCCGGTGCCCTGAACTTTTCCGACGCCGTCCAGCTCGTTCGCAATCGCGGCACCTACATGCAGGAAGCCGTTCCGCCTGGAATAGGCGCCATGGCCGCCATTATGGGCCTCTCTCCCGCCGTCGTAGCCGATGCCTGCAAGCGCGCCGCCGAAAACGAAATTTGCTCTGCAGCCAATCTAAATTCCCCCGAACAAACCGTAATCTCCGGCCACGCCGCCGCCGTAAAACGCGCCGTCGAGATCGCCTCCCAACTCGGTGCCAAGCGCGCCGTAATCCTTCCTGTCTCCGCCCCCTTCCACTCCGCCCTTATGCAGCCCGCGCAAGAGCGCCTTGCCAAAGATTTGAACGCCACGAATTTTTCGAATTTATCCGTTCCCCTGGTGACCAACGTCGACGCCGACACCATCAACACGGGCGACGAAGCTCGCGAAGCCCTCATCCGCCAAGTCACCATGCCCGTGCGTTGGGAAGCATCCATCCGCCTCCTGGTCGATGAAGGCGTCAACACTTTCGTCGAAGTCGGCCCCGGCCGCGTCTTAACCGGCCTCCTGCGCCAAATCGAGCGCTCCGTTGCCACGCTCAACGTCGAAGACGAAAAAAGTTTAGCCGCCACAGTAGAAAAAATCGCCGGCGCCCGTTCCGATGCCGCGTGAGTAGCACAGACTTCAGTCTGTGCCTCTGGAATCGTCAGGCCGGCGCTTTTGCGTCGAAGTGGTGGTAGTGGCCGGTCTTTAGACCGGCGGTTTTGTGTCGAAGTGGTGGTAGTGGCCGGTCTTTAGACCGGCGGCTTTGTGTCGAACTGGTGCCCCGCCCCCCTCTTTTGAGGGTGGGTCTTGGGCTCCAAACATCAATCTGAAAGGTAAACTAGACATACCTCGATGTTCAGTCTAAAAGACAAAGTAGCCTTAGTCACCGGCGCGAGCCAAGGCATCGGCCGCGAAACCGCCCTTGCTCTCGCCGAAGCTGGAGCCAAAGTCGCCGCCGCCGCTCGCAACGAAGAAAAACTCTCCTCGCTCGTCAACGAAATCGTAAACGCCGGCGGCGAAGCCCTCGCCCTCAAAATGGACGTCGCCGACCCCGACCAAATCAAATCCGGCTTTAAGCAACTCCTCGAAAAATTCGGCCGCCTCGATATTCTCGTCAACAACGCCGCCATCACTCGCGATGGCCTGGCCCTTCGCATGAAGCAGGACGACTGGGACGCCGTCATTCGCACAAACCTCACCGGCGCCCACCTCTGCATCCAGCAAGCTCTCTCGACCATGATGCGTGCCCGCTCCGGCCGCATCATCAACATCGCCAGCATCGTCGCCCAGATGGGCAATGCCGGCCAAGCCAATTATGTCGCCGCGAAAGCCGGCCTGGTCGGCCTCACCAAAGCCATCGCCATCGAAATCGCCTCCCGCAATATCACGGTAAACGCCGTCGCCCCCGGCTTCATCGCCACTCCCATGACCGACGTTCTCCCGGACAAAGTGAAGGACGACCTGAAAGCGCGCATTCCGCTAGGCCGCATGGGTTCAGCCCGCGACGTAGCTTCCGCCATCGTCTTTCTAGCCAGCGACGAAGCCGCCTACATCACCGGCCACGTCCTCGACGTGAACGGCGGGCTGTACTTGGCGTGAGTGAAGAAGATGGCTGATAAGTGGTTTGTTGTAGAACTTACAGGAGGAGAACCCGGTGATCCAGCGTATGTTCAACCGGTTAAAGCTGAACAGGTGTTGGAAGACGCCGAATACCTGCGATTTGTGCAGGCGGACGGGTCTCTTGGCGGTCTTTTCCCGAAATCTACTGTGCGAAGCTGGCGCGAGGCGACCGTGAATGAGTCATCGCGGTGGGACGGTCTGATGCCAGCAGCAAGTTGACCTTGCTCGTATGCCTGTCTAGAATGGGCAGGTTGCCTGATTGACGATTTTCGAGTCCGTACCACGGCATTGGGGCCGATACACTGTTACTGTACGTCTTTGCACAATAAGCGATAGCAAATCGCGGAGGACACCGGAATGGCCAGTGTGGAAGAGCGCGTTAAACAAATTATCGTCGAGCAACTCGGCGTCGATGAAGCCGAAGTCACGCCGACGGCGTCCTTCGTGGACGATCTCGGGGCGGATTCCCTCGATCAGGTCGAACTTGTGATGGCGTTCGAGGAAGCTTTCGGCATAGAAGTCCCCGATGAGGACGCCGAAAAGATGACCACGGTCAAGGACGCCGTGGATTACATCGACAAACACGCCAAGGGAAAGTAAGCCACGAATTCATCACCTCAACAGGGAGCATCACAAAGTTGACTCGCCGGGTAGTTGTTACGGGTGTTGGACTTGTCTGCGCGCTGGGCATCGGCACGGAGGAATCCTGGAAAAATCTCCTCGCCGGTCAGAGCGGCGTTGGCCTCGTCACGCAATTTGATACCACCGGTTTCGACTGCAAGATCGCCGGCGAAATCAAAAACTTCGATCCCTTCCAATGGATCGAGAAAAAAGAATTGAAAAAAATGGGCCGCTTCATCCAGGTGGCTCTCGCCGGCGCGGACTTCGCCGTCAAATCCGCCAACTGGAAACCCGAAGATTCCGACCTCGATGAAGTTGGCGTCTACGTCTCCTCCGGCATCGGTGGTTTCGATATCATCGAACGTGAACACCGGAAACTGATCGAAGGCGGCCCCGGCAGAATCTCTCCCTTTTTCATTCCTTCCGCCATCGTCAATCTCGCTTCCGGCCATATTTCCATTCGCTATGGCGCCAAAGGCCCAAATTCCGCTACTGCCACCGCTTGCTCCGCCTCCGCGCACGCCATCGGCGACTCTTTCAAAATCATCGAGCGCGGCGCCGCCGAAATGATGATCTGCGGCGGCACCGAAGCCACCATTACTCCCATGGGCATCGGCGGCTTTGCTGCCATGAAGGCGCTTTCCACACGCAACAACGATCCCGCTCATGCCAGCCGCCCCTTCGACTCTGGCCGCGACGGCTTCGTCGTCGGCGAAGGCGCGGGTATCCTCATCCTCGAATCCCTCGAGCACGCGCAAAAACGCAACGTCACCATCCTCGCCGAAATCGTTGGCTACGGCATGTCCGGCGACGCTTACCACATCACCCAGCCCGCCTCCGACGGTGACGGCGCCTACCGCGTCATGCGCGCCGCCATTAAGGATGCGAAACTCAAGCCCGAAGACATTGGCTACGTCAACGCGCACGGAACTTCCACTCCGCTCGGCGACGTCATCGAAACCCGCGCTCTCAAGAGGGTCTTTGGCGATTACGCTGGAAAAGTTGCCATCAGCTCGACGAAATCCATGACCGGCCATCTCCTCGGCGGCGCCGGCGGCCTCGAAGCAGGCATCAGCGTCCTCGCGCTTCGCGATCAAATGTTGCCGCCCACGATCAATCTCGAAGTCCCGGATCCCGAGTGCGACCTGGACTACATTCCGAACGTCGCTCGCAAAGCTTCCGTCGAATACGCGCTCTCGAACTCCTTCGGCTTCGGCGGCACAAACGCCGCCCTGATTTTCAAGCGCTGGTCCGAGTAGCACAGACTTCAGTCTGTGCGCAGTTGTAGTGGCCGGTCTTTAGACCGGCGCTTTTGTGACGAACGTTTCGCCGGGTGCCCCACCCTCGTTTTTTGAAGGCGGGTCTTCGATTGAAGTCTGATCTTCAATCATCTTTTTTCAGTTAGGACGAACTCCGTGAACATCATCGTCTGCATCAAACAGGTCCCCGCCAAAGACGCTCCGCTCTCGATCGCCGGAAACTGGATCAAGGAATCCGACATCGGCTTCGAAATGAACGAGCCCGACAGCTACGCCCTCGAAGAAGCCCTGCGCCTGAAAGAAAAACACGGCGGCGAAGTCATCGTTCTCTCCATGGGCCCCGAGCGCGTGAAACAAACCATCAAGGAAGCTTTAGCCAAAGGCGCCGACCGCGCCATCCACATCGCCGACGACAATTTCGCCCAGCTCGATCCCCTAGGCTCCGCAAAAGCTCTCGCCGCCGCCATCGCCAAAGAAAATCCCGACCTCGTCCTCACCGGCCTCCAAAGCGACGACCACGGCTTCGGCCAAACCGGCGTCCTCCTAGCCGCTCTCCTCGATCGTCCACACGCCACCATCATCATGGCCATCGAAGTGGACGGCCCCAAAATGAAGCTCAAGCGCGAACTCGAAGCCGGCTGGTTCCAGCACATCGAATGCCCGCTCCCAGCCGTCCTCTCTATCCAGTCCGGCATCAATAAAGTCCGCTACGCCACCCTAAAAGGCATCATGGCCGCCAAGAAAAAAGAAATCGCCACCATCACCCGCGAATCTCTCGCCATTCAGCACGAGCCAACGCAAAAAATCGAAAAAATCTACGTCCCCACGAAAACCAAAAAAACCGAATTCCTTACCGGCACTCCGAAGGAAGTCGCAACCAAGCTAGTCGAAAAATTGAAGTTCGAGGCCCGGGTCATTTAGTACCGCCGGCATCCTGCCGGCAGCTTTTGCAGTTGAATTTCGAAGCCCGTGTAATCTAGTCAGGCCCTAGAAGTTAGTCGGGCCCTAGAAGTTGGTCGGGCCCCAACCACCGTCATTTCGAGCGAAGCGAGAAATCTCTCTTCGTCTCGCGTTAAGGAAGCGCGAAAAAGGAAAGCTCGATGAAAATTTTAGTCATCACCGAACTCCGCCAATCCAAGTGGAACAACGCCAGCTTCGAAACTCTCGCCGCCGCCCAGCAAATCGCCGCGGACACTTCGAGCACCGTCACCGCCCTAGTCCTCGGCAAAAATCTCGACGCCTTCGCCGCCGAACTCGCCACAAAAAACGTCGCCGAAGTCCTCCAAGTCGAACACGACCTCCTCGAATCCTACACGCCCGACGCCTTCTGCATCGCGCTCAAGCAAGTCATCGACTCCGCCAAGCCCGATCTCGTCCTTTTTCCCCACACCTACCAGGTCCGCGATTTCGCTCCCAAGCTCGCCGCCTCTCTCGGCAAAGGCATGATCGGCGACTGCATCGGCTATCGCCACGAATCCGGCAAACTCGTCTTCGTCCGCCAAATGTTCCAGGGCAAAACCGCCGCCGACGTCACGTTCCAAGGCGCCGCTCCGTGGTTCGCCTCGTTCCAGTCCGGTGCCTTCCGCGCCGATCTCCTCGCCGCTCATCCCTCCGGCAAAGCCCCCATTAACAAATTCGCCGTCACGCTAACCGCCGATCAAATCCGCACCAAGCCTCTCGACCTCTTCAAGGAAGCCAAATCCGCCGTCGACCTCACGCAAGCCCCCATCATCGTCTCCATCGGCCGCGGCATCAAAGCTCCCGAAAACATTCCCCAGGCCGAAGCTCTCGCCCGCGCCATCGGCGGAGAAATCGCCGCCTCCCGCCCCATCTGCGACGAAGGCTGGCTCCCCATGGAGCGCCAAATCGGCAGCTCCGGCCAAACCGTCGCCCCCAAACTCTATCTCGCCCTCGGCATCAGCGGCGCCATCCAGCACGTCGTCGGCATGAAAGGCGCTCGCACCATCGTCGCCATTAACAAAGACGCCAACGCCCCCATCTTCGAAATCGCCGACTACGGCGTAGTCGCCGACATCTTCGAAATCATGCCCGCCCTAACCGAAGCCCTAGAAAAATCCAAATCCTCCTAACATCGCCACGCACTTGCCCCAACATTCGCAACCGCCGCAACAACTGTCATTCCGAGCGAAGCGAGGAATCTGTTTTTTCTTCTCTGTGCCCTCTGTGCCTCCGTGCTCTCTGTGTAAAAGCTTTTTCTTTCCCATTCAACCTTCAACTTTTCAACTTGGCCCTCTGGAAACCTGGGGACGCACCGGACGTTTTCCAGTGCTCAGTCGGCTTTTCTAACCAATTTGCCCGCTGATGCTGTTTCCCGCCACGAAACCTCACAGCTTCTCAACAATGTAGTCCGCCATCACCACCCCATTTGCCGCATCCGCTCCAAAATCAGTTCGCTGTAATGATTCATACGCTCGGGCCGTCGCTTCAAGGGCAACGGCAGAATTGCCGCCAGTCGCGCCGCCTGTTCCCGCCCAATGCTCCGCGCCGAAATCCGATAGTAGTATCGGCACGCCGCCTCCGCGCCATAAACACCAGGGCCCCATTCGACCTCGTTCATATAAAGTTCCAAAATCCGCTTCTTCCCAAGCACCAATTCCGCCACCGGCACAAGCGTAAACTCCGCCCCCTTCCGCAAAATCGAGCGCCCCGTTCCAAAAAACAAATTCTTTACCAATTGCTGCGTCAGCGTGGACCCGCCGCGAATGCGCCCTCCTTCCATATCACCCTCAGCAGCGATTTCCATCGCGCCCCAATCGAATCCATGATGTTGGTAGAAGCGCGCGTCTTCCGCGGCGATCACGGCATGCTGGAAATCCGGCGAGATTTGGTTCAGCGGAACGAATTCAAATCGTTCGTGATACGGCTTGTGGTGAATCCACGCCTCCAGGCGCCGCTCAATATGCACCGCCGTGGTCGGCGGGTCGATCCACCGCGCAGCCACCAGCATCAGCACAGCCAGCGTCCAAAGAAGCGCCGCTCCGATGAGAAACCATCGCACAAACAATCGGAGAGTGCTTTTCCGATGCGGCGTCTTCTCGGCTGTTTCTGGGTTTTCCGTCACACTTCAGAATAATCGTTTGCGCGGGATTGCCATAGCGCCTGATGAACCTGATCAGCAGTGAGGGCTCAACCGGACATTGAGCATAGCGCCGATTTTCACTCTTCCGGTAACCGCGATGAGTCAATCCCGTGTTGGCCCGCGTTGCT
The DNA here is from genome assembly GCA_963715795.1 of uncultured Acidobacteriota bacterium. Lineage (GTDB taxonomy): Bacteria > Acidobacteriota > Terriglobia > Acidiferrales > UBA7541 > Acidiferrum. The sequence goes on from OY970275.1 coordinate 2,821,424, forward strand.
CTAGCGTCTTCTTAGCAGGGTTCTACGCCAGCCTGCACTTCCGGCGGACACTCATGTTCCTCTGCCGGTCCCAACTCGCTCAGCGACACTGGCTCCTTGGGGGTTTCCTCTCCACATTTCGGACAGCAATACACGAATTTGCCGATATACACTTGCCTGACTTCCATGGTTTCCACCCTCTGCGCAGTCGCCGCCCTGCGCCTATTGTTTAGCTTGCTGCAGGTCTTCCGTTAGCGGGTTCCACCCCACGTCGTCTCCAGTGACAGCCTTCTTGTTCGCGCTTGATGTCTCTTCGGTCTTGGTGAACTCCGCTTCCACTATTTGGATGATTTCACCACTGGATAAGCCAGCGTGTCTCGCTGCCTGAATCGCGTCTCTTATCGCTTCTTTATGGTCTTTCATCGATCCTTCTGGTGCCTTCGTCCAATTCGATCCAAAAACTTTCGGCGAGAGGGGAGAGAGCGCGTGTGCTTCTGTTCGTCGCAAACGCCTGCTATCGCGGGGGTGTTTCTAGAAGTCCTGTTTGATGCTCTCCGCGAACGCCTTTATCCCGTTCGCGTCCATTTGTCCGTTCCGGTGTAGCTCCACGATTTGCTCCGCCGTCAACGTGAACCCCATTACTTCGAAAGTAGAACCGTCCTCCATGCCTTCGCCAACCGAGATTCCTTGCTGCCTGAGGCCTATCAAACAGGTATCCAATTGATGTATCGGCATAAGATGAATCCAAGGTCGAATCAAACGGCGAGAGGAGAGATACTGCCCGGTCCCAGCCCTGCTTTCCGGTCAGTATCGCTCGATCTCGCCGCAGTGTTTATCCTAGTGATTGCCGAATCGGTTTGCAGTCCAATTTTGGACAGCTTTGCTAACTGCGCTTGGGCAGCGCAGTTTATGACGTCTTTGGCCCTGCGGAGACTGGGTGCTTTGCGCAAACGTCGGCAGCAAACTCCCTGCCGCGTTCGGCTTCGTATTTTCTCTTCATTTCGTCGAGGGAATCACCAGCGACCGCACCAGTGGGACTAAACTTCCAGTTACACTCGTCGCAACCAAAGCCCTGGAAATTCTGGCTTCTAATCCATTTCAGACTGCGTGGCATTCCTACATTATAATGCCTCACTGTGCAAAATTGAACAGGGCCACGTCAACAGCGTGTTAAGCCGCTTTCTGTTCTGTTTCGGACAGTTCGGTGCGCACTGCCGTGCCACAGTCATATCTGCCCTTTGATTAGATTCATCCTGCCCGCCTCCCCTTCACAGGCGAATGAAGGAGAAGGCATGGCTGCATCCGAGCGCCGAGTTACACCACGTTTCAACCTCCATACTCCACTGTCTTTTCACCGTATGGAACCGCCATCAAATCAGGAACAAGCTCGCGCGATTAACATCTCGACCAGAGGCGTGTACTTCATCACGAATCTAGACATCTGCGTTGGTGAAGCGGTTGAGATTTTGCTCCAGGTCCCCAGGCGGGTTACGGGTTCCCGAGCGATAAATCGGCGATTCGCGGGCCGCGTTGCGCACGTGGAGGCAAACTTGCCATGCGGGCAAACGGGAATCGGCGTGCAATTACTCTACTATGAGCACGATTTGGTAGCGCCTAAGCTCGCCGAGCCGAGTCCGGGCTAAGCCAGTCCAACGGCTGTTCCGGAGAACGTTCCAGAGATGTCGCAATCGATTCCCAAAGGAGCCGAATCGCCGGAGGAGTCGAATTGCCGGAAATCGTCATTAGTGCAATATGGAACTGTATTTCCTCAGTTTCCAGGGCAAGCTGTGAACATGAAGAAAGCCCTCCATAACAGTCCCGGCGAAAAGCTGCTCGCCAGGCTGAAGAAAGAGATGAAAGCCCCGCGTCAAGCGAAGTCCGTTCGTGTGGCGGATGCCAAGCTCGCAAATCCAACACAAAAATCCACCTAGTCAAGCAGGCAACACAGTCTGCCTGATCAGCCGTGCGCGCTCGACCGGACATTTAGCATCGGGCCGATTTTCGCTTCTCCGGTAACCGCCGCATGCCCAACCGGACATTGAAACCAAATTCCTCGCAGCCCTCTCTTTTCACTCGCTTTTTCGTCAAATCGAAACCATAACATCGGAATTTCTCCGCGCCGAATCCCGTCCCGAAGCCGCTTAGTGGACATCATGAATAGTGTTCACGTCCAAAGCCGCATTGCGCCTGGTTTGCAAAACACGATAGTCACATAGAGAAAGATGCGTTCATGGCAGAATTTGCCGGAAGGGCAAGCAAAACTGCAACGTAATCATGGATCCCCAAAGCAGAAAGGCGATCAACCATGAAATCGGACTTCCTGCGATTCAACGGCGCTGTCGAGCGCGATCCCGCCATCGACGCCTGGATGAAACAGCATCCAGGTGAATTGGGAGCCATCGCGCATCAATGGTTCGAGGCAATGCGAAACTGCGGCGACGAAGTCCGCGAACTCCTCCACAACGGCTGTCCGACGGCCTGCCTGGGAGACGCTCCCTTCGCCTACGTAAATGTTTTCCCCACGCACGTAAACGTAGGCTTCTTCCACGGCGCATCCCTCCCCGATCCCGCCCGCCTCCTGCAAGGCACCGGCAAGTTCATGCGCCACGTGAGGCTGAAACCAGGCACACCCACAAACGCCGCAGCCCTAACCACCCTAATCGCCGCAGCCTACGCCGACTTAAAGTCCCGCGTCGAAAACGGCGAGCGTAATCACAGCATCAGGGCTAGGCTAGCGAAGTTTCCCGCCATAAGTTAGAAGTAACGTAATTGCAAGCGCCAAGACGCCCGTCGCGAATCCCCCACTTTGAAGATAAAACAGAACCCATGTCAGATTGTCCAGATCGCGCATCGCATCTTGGGTTGGCTTTTTTGGATGATCGCAAGCTCTGCGAGCAGTTCCCCTAAAATCCAAAAGACGAATCACTGCACACGCAAACCCAAAGAGCGCCGCAAATGCAAGGGCTAACATCGCGACAATCATTCCGACCCTCCCAGAGGAACCTGGCGTGAAATCTTTATCCTTCAACAATACAAAGCAATAGCCAAGCGCGGCGATAGTGAACGTCAGGCTCAGGTTTATCAAATATCCTAACTGATCGATCGCGATCTTCCGCCACCGCTGGCATCTGTCGTTTTTATCCGCACATGGCGCGGTTTCATTCACGGCCGGAACTCTACACCGTCGAGGGAAGCACATCAAGGGCGTAGCAATGCTCTTCTCTCGATCCGGCCCGCTGAGATGTTCATAGGTGAACCGCCGGCCAGGAGACATGGGGACGGACGGGACGTTTCCGAATCATTTGCCCGAAACCGTGGATGAGTTCGAGCACGTGTCATACAACGTTAGGAAAACGCTCTGACTATCCCCGATTTTTCAGACACGAATTCGACCGGCCATCATGAACCGCGTCGCCGTCTCACGGCACTTCCTCACTTTGGATTCCATCCCAACTAAATACTGGACGTAGTCGTACCCGACTGGTAGTCTCTCCGGCTAAATTGAGGAGGGGTTGCCGTATGTCAAGGGAGAAACCCTACGGCGTAGTATGCAAGGGATGCGATAGAGAGATTACCTTAGGTCATTACCGACCCCCAGAAAATCGTCGGGGCTTAATCAGTTTCGTTGTCGCCAAAAGCGGAATTGTCAAATGCCCTAAATGTGACGAGAGACATCACTATGACCAAGGGGACTTACGACAGTTTTAGACTACGATGAAAGCTTGGCTCAGAGAGCAGCTAATCACCATCGAAGGCACACACGAGGAGTGGGCCGAGTTCTTGGAGCGTCTGTTTTGGGCATACAAGTATTACCCTGGCGACCGGATGAGGCGTGACCTGCTTCTGGACGTATTGAAGGAGTACCCGCCCAAAGAAGAAAAGCCACCAGCCCGGAACTGGACGCCGGACTTGGAGTGGTACGACAAGCATTGACGCCGTGCTAAGAACCCCGGGGACTGACGGGTCGCTTTCCAATGTTCAGTCGCCCCTTCTACCCCGCCCCTTTCGCTGGCCCCGCGGCCGCACGTAGTGGAACCGGATAAAATAAATTTTCTCGCCCCGGCCATGTTTCGCGACCTTAAGCAAATCCAGAACGCCAAGGAATCCCGACTCGCGCGCCGGTTCAGGCTACAAATTCGAGGAGCGCCGCGGGTTTCTTCTTGGCAATGCTGAGCAGCCGGAGCGCAGTGCTCTGCGGCCGGCGCACGCCTTGCTCCCAGCTTCGGACGCACGACACGCTAGTGCCAAGGTAGTGCGCAAAATCGGCTTGGCTCAGTCCTAGAGCCGCGCGAATCTTGCGAATCTCTCTTGGCCGCAAGGCGGCCACATCCCGAGAGATGCGCGACACTCGCACGCGCGCGGTCTGCCCCCGGCGGCGCTTTGCAGCTTCCTTGAATCCAGCCATCATCTCTGTAAAAAGTGAATCTTTCATTTGCGCGCCTCCCTCAAGCCCAAAATTGCTTGCCTCAGCGTTCTCTTTTGCACGCTGGTCAAATCAGCTTGTTCGTTCTTGCTAAAGATCATGAGCAGGAAAACCTGGCCATCTTGCTCTATATAGTAGTACATGTAGCGAAATCCGCCGCGCGTGCCCTTCCCGCGCGTGGGGTCCGCCACGCGGGCCTTTCTTACGCCCGCCGTCCCCTGTATCACGGGTCCGCGCTCCGGATTCTCCAGCAAGTCGCTCTGGATTTCCAGCAATACATCGTCAGCGCGATCCTTCGCCAGTGCTAGAAGTCTGTTCGTAAACACTGGAAATTCTATGAATTCTAGCACGCTGTAAGACTACTACAGAGTAGTACTCGTCGTCAAGAGACGGAGCCGCCCGGTCGTGTCCTAATGTGGAGTGCGGGAGCCTTGCTCCCGCTTTTGCGACTGATGCCGTGGCAAAAGCTCCTCCCTCTTGCGAACCACACATGCGTGAGACTCAGGCAGGTGCCTTCTGGTTGCCGACTCGAGAATACCCGGCAGAAATTAGGACACTACCAGCCACCCATGCAAAATCCATTCGGCATTCTAATTAGGCTTACGCCGCCTCATGCCCCGCGGCCGCACGTAGTGGAACCGGATCAAATAAATATTCTCGCCTCGCCCATGTTTCGCCACCTTCAGCAAGTCCAGAACGCCAAGGAATCCAGACTCCCGCGCTAGTTCCGGAGTAATATCCGGAAACCCGATCGGTTCAATCGAATCGACCTCAATCTCGCCTTCCTCCATCCGGTATCGCCGGCCCACTCTCACGCGCGGACTCATCCAGATCCGCACGCTGCAAGTAATCTCTCCGCGCCGTATCCCCTCCCGAAGCCTCTTAGTGAACACCATGAACAGAGTTTACGTCCAACGCCGTGGTGCCCACCACCCCCTCGAGTGGTGCTGCCCTAATATGGAGTGCGGGAGCCATGCTCCCGCTTTTGACAATTATCAGGTTCTAAAAAGTTGGGCTTTTCAGCACACCCAGCGTGCGTGAGACTCAGCTGCGTGTTTTAATGGCCAACTTGCGAACACCCATCCCAAATTAGGACACCCATCCCTCCTGTTTTTCCTTGACAAAAGTTAAATCCGATGTATGCTGTTCCTTGGGTAATACCACGCACCGACCTTGGAACGCCAATCTCCTGATTGGCGTTTTTGCTTTTCCGGCCATTTTTTAATCGAAGTCCTTTGTTATGAACACTTGCAAAACATGCACCATTTTAGGGCAATTTCGGCCACCTAAGCTCTTTGGAATGAACACTTCCGTAATCTAAACAAAACACTCAGCTTGAATCCCTTTAGAATGAACACTTATGAAAAAACCCCAGGGGGGTGGGCAGTTATGGTTAACCAGAATCCACCACGCTTAGGACAGCACACGGGACGCATTCCAGAAGCTCCGCCAAGAGCCAGAGAGCTTTGCTATGATTCCTCAATCCATGACCGTCCAACGCGAACAACTCGAAGCCGACGTCCTCATCGTCGGCGCAGGCCCCGCTGGCCTCTCCTGCGCCCTGCATCTCGCCAATCTCATCAAGAAACACAACGACTCCGGCGCCAAGCCCCCGCTCTCCGCCGAAAATATCTACGTCCTCGAAAAAGGCCGCGAAATCGGCGCAAACCAGCTCTCCGGCGCCATCATGAATCCCAAAGCTCTCGCCGAGCTCGTCCCCGATTTTGAAAAATCTGCTCCCCTCGACACGCCCGTCACCGACTCCGCCGCTCTCCTCTTCACCAAAAATTCTTCCTTCCGTTTTCCCATCACCCCGCCGCCCTTCCAAAACAAGGGCAACTACGTCGTCTCTCTCAACAAAATCACGAAATGGCTGGGCGGCCTCGTCGAAGCCGCCGGCGTCAATGTCTTCAAGGAATTCGGCGGCGCTGAATTGATCTACGAAGGCGACGGCGTCGCGGGCGTCATCACCGAAGATAAGGGCCTCGACAAAAATGGCAAGCCAAAATCCAACTTCACTCCCGGCTACGAACTCCGCTCCAAAGTTACCGTTCTAGCCGAAGGTTCTCGCGGCTCTCTTACAAAAAATCTCGTCGCCACGAAAAAACTAGACAACATCAATCCGCAATCCTACGGCATCGGCATCAAGGAACTTTGGGACATCCCACCGAATCGCGTCCAGCCCGGCTACGTCGCGCACACGCTAGGCTGGCCCCTCCCGACCAGCATGTACGGCGGCGGTTGGATTTACGGCCTCTCCAACAATCGCCTCTCCATCGGCCTGGTCATCGCTCTCGAATACGCCGATCCCCAATTCGATCCTCACGCCGCGTTTCAAATTTGGAAGACGCATCCCTTCCTCAAAAAAATTCTCGAAGGCGGCAGCCTCGTCCGCTACGGCGCAAAATCCCTTCCCTACGGCGGCTGGTACGCCATGCCCCGCAATTACCTCGACGGCGCTCTCATCATCGGCGACTCGGGCAGCTTCCTCGATTCCCAGCGCCTCAAAGGCATCCACATGGCCGTGAAAAGTGGCATGCTCGCCGCCGAAACAATTTTCGAATCGCTAAAAACCGGCGACGCCTCCGCAAAAACGCTCAGCGCCTTCCAACAAAAAGTCGAACAGAGCTACATCAAGAAAGAACTCTGGCAAGTTCGCAATTTTCATCAATCCTTTCAACACGGCATGCTCCGCGGCTTCTTCCTCACCGCCCTCCAACAAATCTCCGGCGGACGCGGCCTGATCGATCCCATGCACGCCGAAGCCGGCTACAAGCACTACAAAAAAATCAACGGCCGCCCCGCTCCCGAACGCTTCAAAGGCGACGGCAAACTCACTTTCGATCGCCTCACCGACGTCTACCACTCCGGTACGCGCCACGAAGAAGATCAGCCCTGCCATCTCCACGTCGCCGACACCAATATCTGCGCGACAAAATGCGTCGAGGAATACGGCAATCCCTGCCAGTATTTTTGTCCGGCGGCTGTCTACGAAATGGCGAAGGAAGTCGGCCGCTCTGCGGCCGCAGAGAACGAACTCGGCGCGTTAAAACTAAAAATTAATGCCGCCAACTGCGTCCACTGCAAAACCTGCGATATCGCCGATCCCTACCAAATCATCAATTGGGTCGTCCCCGAAGGCGGCGGCCCCAACTACGAAGGCATGTGACCATCCGGCATGAATGGTCTTCCTGAGGAGGGTTGCGACGAGAAACTTTTCTCTTACGGCTTTAAGCCGTAGACATCCAACTCTGTCTTCGTTCCCACGTACACTTTTCCGTTGGCAATCACCGGCACGCAGAACTTGACCGCGTTTCCCGCGGCGTTTCCACTCCCTTGCGTGCTGTCCCACAATTCATTGTTCAGATTCGTCGCGTCGTATGCGAAGAGAATCGCCGGCCCCGCGTTGCCCGAAGCATTTGCCGCCGTCGTGCTGTCCGTATCCAGCGCCCAGACGATTCCGTTCGACGTTCCCTGCGACGACACCGAGGGAGTCGTGCCCGGAAAGAGAAAGGAATGCGCCGACACGGACAACGGATTCTGGCCGAACTGGCTATTCGTCGGGTTCAGGACGTACGCGACCAGTTGCTGGCCAACTGCGGCGATGTACATCGTGTTTTGCCAGAATGCCGCCGTCGAATAGATCATGCCGTTCAGGTTGAACTCCTGCACGGATTTGTCCGGTGTCGCGGCCTGCCCCATCGAGCCTGTGTCGCGATTCACCACGTACATCGTCCCCACTTGATTCACGCCCTTACCTCCGCCGATCAGGACGTGCGGTACGCTCGACCCCGGTATATCCGCAAGCACCACTGCGCCGCCGGCTCCCAGATCCCAATCGTTTTGGTCAAGCGATGATTGCACGTTTGGAGTAAACCAATCTTGCACTGCCAGAGAGCTGTTCAACTTTAAAACCGTGTCGCCAAATTCAGTGACCCCGTCGTAGTCTCCGTTGCCGGTAATCACAAAAATGTTGTTCGAGCTGTCGAATGCCGGCGCGCCCCCGGACATCCAGATGCCGCCCTCGCGTCCATTCGGCGAATCGTTAAACAATACGGGCGTCTGGCTCAAGTTAGCGCCATTAAAGCTCATGATCCAACCATGGTACGGTTGGACGTCTCCGTGCGACGCCCACGCCACGTACACCTGTCCGTTCACGAACGCCAGCCCCGCCCGCTGGCCTTCCTCCAGCGGGCAAAACGGCACTTGGTTCGCCGCGCTGTTGCACGTGGTACCGTCTCCTTGATCGCCGGTTCCGCTCACCGTGATCGACTGCGTCAGGTCAACCGGCCCGCTGAATTTCTCGCTGCCGTCGATCAAGCTCAAGGCATGCAGCCGCTGATGATAATTTCCCGTCCCTTCTTTTGTCTTGGCAATTACGTACAGAGTCTGCGTCGCTGGATCAATCACCGGCGTTCCCGTAATCCCTATCATCGTATTGATGTCCTGGGTGTCCCCGGTATCCGCGGGCGGCACGGGCGTCACCCCTGCTGACAAAAAACTCTTGTGCCAGTAAGTCACGCACGGGCTCGCGTCCGCATCGAACGCGTACACGCTGTCATTTTCCGTCGCGGCAAACACCACATTGTGCGTTCCTCCGCCAATTGCGAGATTCGCTACCCACAGCGGCTGTGCGTACATTTCGCCGTCCACGGCGCATGCAAACAGCTTTCCGAAGGACGAGCTGTTGACGTTGGAGGTCGTCAGCGCGTATTCCTTCGAGTTCACCCCGTCGCGCGCAAGATCGTTGTGATAGGTAGTGACTCCAGTCAAGTCGGTGACTCCAATCGTTGCCGACGCCGTCTGCGAATTATCGGCGTTGCTTTTCGCCGTGATTGTAAACGACCCCGCGACAACCGAAGAAAACGTCGCATTGGTCGTCGTTTGTCCGCTCAAGGTGCCGCCTGTGGTGCTCCAGGAGACCCCCGCTGCTCCTACGTCGTTAGTCACCGTCGCGCTGAAGGCGGCCGTCTGAGAAGTCGTTACTCCGCCCCGGCGCGGTGTGATCGCGACTGATATCCCGCTGGCGGCACTTGTCGTGGCGCTCGCCGTGTTCGAGTAGCCGCTGAGATTTCCGGCGGCATCCGTGGCCCGCACGCGATAAGAGTAAGAAGTTCCTGCCGTCAAACCCGTGTCATTGAAGCTTGCTGTCGTGGGAGTACCGATCTGCGCGAAATTGTTGCAATTTGCGCCTTGGCACCGTTCCGCCATGTATCCGGTAACGCCAACGTTATCCGCCGATGCCGTCCACGTGAGATTAATCTGAGTGCTCGAAGCCGCCGTCGCCACTAGATTCGTTGGCGCCGTAGGAGGCGTCGTGTCAGGCGGCGGCGTGGAGGACGACCCACCCAGACCTCCGCATCCAGAAAACACAAGAACGCAATTCGCTGCAAATGCAGCCAAATAAAAACTCTTTAGTCGAACGCGGAATGCAATGCTTTTATTCATAAGCTTTCCAATTTTTTCGACCAATTATGCTGGAAGTCTCCCCGCGGGGCTGGAGGAAACCTTCTTCAAACGAAAACGTATCACGATCCGCTCGCCGCTGGAACATTACGAGAGGACAGATGGCATGCTGGACTTTGGGACAGGAAAAAACAAGGTTCATTGGGCCGGCAAGCAATCGCGCTGCGCGAGCGAGTTCACTCACTTCGCCCCCCAAATACGGTGAAAAAAAGCGCGCACCCGCTGCATCGTGGAACTCCGCGCTGGTGGCGAGGATGGATGCGCCGGCTTGGATACAGCAGCGACTGCCGGTGCAGGCAGCGCCGCTTTCACTTTAGGGCTGTCCTCCACCCGTCCCCGGAAGACGAGCGCGGGCCGTACGCGCACACGGCGCACCATTACCATCAGCTCCGGATCCGGCGCGGGCTGCACTCTGGCGTTCGCATCGAATCTCAGCGGCGGCATATCCACGTGATAGATTGGCTCTTCGTTTGCCGCAGGCGCCGCCGGTTTTTCCGCGGTCTGCGGCGCAACACTCGAAGGCTGCACTGTTTGCCCGCTCGCGCTTTCCGCAGGCGCGGCGCTCTCGACGGGCGCGGCCGGTTCAGCAACGGCATTGGTAGTCCCCGATGCTGCATTCCCCAACGGGCGAATCGGCGCAGCTTTTGTAACTTGCAATTCGCACCGACAATGTCCCGCGCCGTTCTTCATCACGTCGATCTGCCCGTTCACCAGCAGCACGTCTTCGCCTTGCGGCACGATCACGCTTTGCCCGCTGAGCTGCTGCTCGACGCGCAGCGCTCCCCGATACGTTCGAATACACATCGTCCCGGGATTTTCGAATCCCACCAGAATTTCTCTCGGGTTCTCTCCAATCGCCAGCGCCTGCGCTTGGATCTGCGCGGTGTACACGGTAAGCTCGGGCGCCTGCAACAGCATCGCGTGTATCGCCCCGCTCTGCAGCGCCACCGTCAGCGAACCGCCGGATTTCAGCACCGAAAAATGCGCCGGTCCGCAAATTGAAATCTGCCCGCCTTCCACCAGGCTGATCCGCGCTTGCCCGGATTTCACCTGCACGTCGCTGCCGCTCCGCAGAATGGTTTTCGTTTGCCCGCCGACGATATCGACGCTCATCGGCCCGGTCACGGAGAAGTCTTCGCCTTCGATCACGCCTACGGAATCGCCCGCCGGCTGGTCGGACGCAGCTATTGCTGCAACCATCGCGCCCGCGCACAGCATCGCGCAAACCGCGCAGAGCAAACGCCCGCGCCGCACCAACTCGCGAAAACAGTTCGTAATCCGCATGCTCATGCTGTCCTGACAAGCCGGGCAGGAAACTCTCGCCTATACTATACGTCACGTCGCCTGCTTCGCTGGGGCATCCGCAGGCGCATCAAAATCCATGTCCACGCCCGACGCAACGCGCGCTGCACCGTCCGATCCCGCCGCGGATTCCGTTAAAAAAATCTCGCCAGAACACCCGACGGGATCCACCAGCGCTCACTACGACACGCGTTTGCCCGACCTGCCCTGGTCCCGCCGCATCCAAATCCCGTTCATCGCCGCGGCTGTCTACTCCGTGATTCGACTTCTCGGCCCGACGTTGCGCTACGAAGTTTACGGCTGGCAAAACGCCGAGCGCGTCCACGCTTCCGGCAAGCGCTGCATCTGGGCTTTCTGGCACCGCGTCATCATTCCTATTGTCTGGTGGCACCGCAATCATGGCGTCGTGGTTATGAACACTACGGCCTTTGACGGCCAGTGGACCCGCAAAGTGATCGAGTGGCTGGGTTTTGGAACTGCGCAAGGAAGTTCTTCGCGCGGAGGTCTTCGCGGTTTAGCGGTTATGGCTCGCCGCCTGGAGGAAGGCGTCGATTGTGCTTTCACCATTGACGGCCCTCGCGGCCCGCGTTACGTCGCCAAGCCCGGCCCGGTGATGCTCGCTCGAAAAACCGGCAGCCCCGTCCTCGTCTTCCACATCGGCGTCAGCCGCGGAAAAACTTTCGAGAAAACCTGGGATCACTTTCTTCTGCCCGCTCCATTCGCACGCGCCGTGATCCTCTTCGCGCCGCCTATCTATGTTCCGCCCGACGCCAACGCCGACGTGCTCGAAGCCAAGCACGCCGAAATGCAGCGCGAACTCGAACGCGTCCGCGATATCGCCGAATCCTGGTTTTCGCTTGGCGAATCAGACCGTCAAAATTTCCGCGCCGAATTTTCGAAGTAGTGGGACAGACGCTCCTGTCTGCCTTCGACGCATTTCAAAGTGCCGCATTTCCTACTCAATTCCCGTTGCGTTCGCCCAATTTGACCGGCACATCCAGCTTTTTCCCGCCTCGATACACGGTCACTTTCACCGTATCTCCCGGCCTCTTGCGGTTCAAAACCAGATTCATATCGGATTGATTCGCAATCTCCTGCCCGTCAATCGCCACGATCACGTCTCCACCAATCGTGATGCGTTGCATGCCGGCAAGCGCTTGCTGGTTTCCGCCGTGCAATCCCGCCGCTGCCGCGGGCCCCCCTTGCTTCACTTCTTCGATCAACAATCCATCCTGCACCGGCAAATCGAGCGCCTCGGAAAGCCATCCGCCTACCGACAGGGTTTGTACTCCGAGATACGCTTCCCGCACGCGCCCTTCGGTCATCAAATCGTGCGCGATTCTTTTCGCGGTATTAATCGGGATCGCAAACCCAATTCCAGCCGTCGTCCCGCTCGGCGTATAAATCGCGGAACTGATTCCGATCACATCGCCATGCGAATCGATCAGCGGCCCTCCGGAATTTCCACGGTTGATCGCTGCATCGGTCTGAATCGCCTCATCAATGATCGTTGTTTGGCTTGTCTGAACGTTTCTTCCGAGCGCGCTCACTACCCCGGTTGTCAGCGTGCTCTGAAATCCAAACGGATTGCCGATGGCCAGCACTTTTTGTCCTACTTGCAGCCGCGACGAATCGCCCAAGGTCAGCGCCACAAGCTTTTTGCCCTTGGGATCGATCTTGATCAGCGCCACGTCGTTGCGCTGGTCCGCGCCGATAAATTTCGCCGGATAGCGCGACTTGTCTCCGAGGACAACTTCGATCGACTGCGCGTCCTGGACCACGTGAAAGTTCGTCAAGATGTAGCCGTGAGGATCGATCACGAATCCCGAGCCCGCGCCTTCCACCGGCACGGGGTCCATGAAAAAGTCGTACTCCGTGGCCTTCGTCAAAATGTTGGCGACGGCCGGCGCCACTTCGCGGTAAACGCGCACATTGATGGACTCGTCGTCGGTCAGACCGACGTCGCGCGAAGCGACTTCGGCCACGCCGGCCGATGCCGGCGCCGCTGCGATGGGCAGCGCTTCGACTTTTCTCGGCTGCCGCTGCCCCCAGCGTCCTCCCGCCCAATACGCACCGGAGATCAGCACCACGGCGACAATCGCCAATCGCACCACGTTCGAAGTTTTTCCCACACTCATATTCGCGTTCCTTCCCTGCCCCATCTAAATTCAAAGATACCACACGAATTTTTCCCGGTAATGGCGGGTCTTTAGACTCGTTCTTCTTTCTTCTCTTCTTCTCTATTCTCTCTTCTTAGACGCGTCCCGCCGCGCCTGGCCGCAACTTCGCCGCCAGTTCTTCGACCCGCCGTCTCGTCGCTTCCTTCGGCCCCGAACAATCGATCTTCTCCGTGGCATATTTCAGTTTTTCTTCGGCAGGCATCTGCGCCGCGATCCTCCGCCGCGCCTCGATCTCGTTCATCCCCCGCGCCAGCAATCGTTCCAACTGCTGCTCCGGCCTGCACCACACCACCAACAATCCATCCAGTTTTTTCTGATACCCCGCCTCAACGAGAAGTGCGGCCTCCACAAACGCCGCGTCGCTCACTCCGGCTTTTTCCCACTCGCTGAATTGCCGCGCCATCTCCGCTTTTACGCGCGGGTGGACAATGGCATTCAATCTCTTTAATTTCCCGGGGTCCGCGAACACCAGCGTCCCCAACTTCCCGCGATCGATCTTCCCGTCCGTCCCCACAACGCCTGCGCCAAATTCCCGAACAATATCCGCAAAAGCCGGCTGACCTGGCTCGATCAGCGTATGCCCGAGCGCGTCCGCATCGATGACGTTAAATCCCAATTCGCGCAACACCGCGGCAACGGCGCTTTTGCCGCTCGCAATTCCGCCGGTAAGGCCGATTCGCTTCATTCTGCGTATTAGCGCGCGCCGGCGCCGGACGGCCCGCTCGCCGAAATCGACCGCGGAATTGCTTTAGCGCGCCGCATGCGCGCCGCTTTCACCGTGTTGCTCATCAACATGGTGATCGTCATCGGGCCAACGCCTCCCGGTACCGGCGTAATTGCGCCAGCTGTGTTCACCGCATCCGGGTGCACGTCTCCCACCAGCGCATTTCCCTTCGCATGGAATTTTTCCAGCCGCGCCGGAAAATTCCTGAACAATTTTTCCGCCTCGGCTGCGTCCGTCACGCGGTTCGTTCCCACATCGATTACTGCCGCGCCCGGCTTGATCCAGTCCGCCTGGACAAATCCCGCCTTGCCCATCGCCGCCACCACGATGTCCGCGCGCCGCACCACGTCCGGCAAATCACGCGTCTTCGAATGGCAGATCGTCACTGTCGCGTTGGCATGCATCAAAAGCAGCGCCATCGGCTTGCCCACGATGTCGCTCCGCCCGAGCACGACCGCGTTCGCGCCCTCAATCGGAATCTCGTTGCGCCGCAAAATTTCCATGCAGCCTGCCGGCGTGCATGCCACCAGTCCCGGCCTGCCGCTTACCAGCTTGCCCAAATTCACGGGATGAAATCCGTCCACGTCCTTCGCCGGATCGACCGCCTCCAAAACCCGTTTTGTATCCACCTGCGCCGGCAACGGAAGCTGGATCAAAATCCCGTCCGTTTCGTTGTCCTTGTTCAAGTCCTCCACAATCGCCAGCATCCCCATGGTGCTAATGTTTGCGTCCGGCGTCAAAAGCCCGCTCCCCATGCCCAACTGCTCGCACGCCGCGATTTTGCTTTTCACATAAAGCTGCGACGCCGGATTCTCTCCGACCAGCACCGCCGCCAGCCCCGGCCGTATCCCCGCCGACGACAAAATCGCGACTTCATCCTTCAACTCCGCAAAAATCTCATCCCGGATCTTCGTCCCGTCCAAAATCTTCGCCGTCATTTATTCGTCCTTTTTTGCGCACCCACTCTTGCAACAATCGGCTAACCACGCGCGTTATTCAGCTCAAATTGTCCCCCACTTCGTCCCCACTGGCAAACACGCCGCCGCCCCGTATAATCTCCCCATGTCCACCGGCCCCACCCCCGCCTCTCCGCAGCATCCGCACCTCAGCATCCAGTGCGTCAACATCTTCGTGCGCAATCACGATCGCAGCATCCGCTTCTTCGTCGACCAACTCGGCTTCCATCTCGCCTACAACGCCAAGCTCCAATCCGGCGAGCGCATTGTCGCCGTCGCTCCTCCCGACGGCTCCACGGTCCTCGCCCTAGTCGTCCCCAAGCCAAACACTCCCGAGCACAAGCTCATCGGCCGCTCCACCAACATCGTCCTCATCACCGAAGACGTCCTCGCCAAATTTCAGGAATGGTCCAAACGCGGCGTCCGCTTTCATTCCACGCCGCGCCTCAAACGCCTCAAGTATGATTCCGAGAAGCCCTCCGCCAAATCCCCGGCCGATTCTCCGATTCTTGGCATGGAACCGACGGTGTGGGGGAGCGTCGTCGCCCGCTTCCGCGACATCGACGGCAACACGTTCTCCTTGGTTAGCTTTGACGAAGTCACTCACGCGCTCGAAGCCCAGCGCCGGGCTGCCGCCGCGAAACTCGAAGCCGAACGCCGCGACGCGCAGGAACTCGAAATCGCCAACGAAGTGCAGTGCCGGTTTTTTCCGCAAATTCGTCCGCCGATTCCCGCGCTCGATTACGCCGGCCACTGCTTTCCCGCGCGCGCCGTTGGCGGCGATTACTACGACTTCCTCGATCTCGGGCCCGGCCGCTTCGGCCTGGTGATCGGCGATGTTTCCGGCAAAGGCATTGCCGCCGCTCTGCTGATGGCCAATCTACAAGCCCATCTGCGGAGCCAGTGCGCGATTTCGCTCGACCACCCCGAGCGCCTGCTGCAATCCGTCAATCAACTTTTCTCGCAAAACACGCCCGACGGCGCGTTCGCCACGCTTTTCTTCGCCGATTACCACGTCTCGAGCGGCCGCGTCCGCTACGTCAATTGCGGCCATCTGCCCGCGCTGATCCTGCGCAGCGACGATTCCATCGACCGCCTCAACTCCACCGCGACCGTCCTCGGCATTTTCAAAAAATGGGAATGCGAAACGGGCGAGCGCACGCTCTGCCCCGGCGACACGCTCGCGCTCTACACCGACGGCATCACCGAAGCCTTCAACGACGAGCGCGACGAATTCGGCGAAGGCCGCTTGATCGAATCGCTCCGGCGCCATCGCTCACTGTGCTCCCAATCGATTCTCGAGAGCGTCGTCGCCGACGTCCGCCAATTCTCTCCCCACGAGCAGCACGACGACATCACCCTAATCGTCGCCAAAGCCTCCCCCGCCTGACGCGTTTGTAGTGGCGGGTCTTTAGACCCGTTCTTTTCGAAACGCCCCTCCCATCTCCAGTCGTACCTTCTTTCTCTCCCTGCTAAAATCAGGTCCACCACATCCAGGAGCCACTATGTCTGAACAGATCGAAACCGAGGCCCGCATTGCCACTCGCACCGAGTCTGACTCGATGGGCAAGATCGACGTCCCCGCCGACCGTTACTACGGCGCGCAGACGGCGCGTTCGCTGATTCACTTCGCGATCGGCAAGGACACCATGCCGCCCGAGCTGATCCGCTCGTTTGGATTCCTGAAAAAAGCCGCGGCGCTCGTTAATCAGGACCTCGGGAAACTGCCCGCCGACAAGACTGCGCTCATCGTGCAGGCCGCCGACGAGGTCATCTCGGGGAAACTCGACGAGCACTTCCCTTTGCGCATCTGGCAAACGGGAAGCGGCACGCAGACGAACATGAATGTGAATGAGGTGATCTCGAACCGGGCGATTGAGATTGCCGGCGGCGTGATGGGCAGCAAGAAACCCATCCATCCGAACAACGATGTGAATATGTCACAGTCCTCGAACGACACGTTTCCCACGGCCATGAACATCGCCGCCGCCACGGAGACCAAGCTTTGCCTCCTGCCTGCGCTCAAGAGACTTCGCGACGCTCTGGACGCGAAGGCCCAGGAGTTCGCAGACATCGTGAAAATCGGACGCACGCATCTGCAGGATGCCACGCCGCTCACTCTGGGGCAGGAATTTTCCGGCTACGTCAACCTGCTGGACCGCGACGGCGGGCGCGTCGCGATGGCGCTTGATGGACTCTATGATCTGGCGATCGGCGGGACGGCTGTGGGAACGGGGCTAAATGCGCATCCGGAATTCGCCGAACGGGCGGCTCGCAAAATTGCCGAGCTGACGCACCTGCCGTTCCGTTCGCATCCCAATAAATTTGCCGCGCTTAGCGCCCACGACGAACTGGTCTTTGCGAGCGGAGCGCTGAAGACGCTCGCAGCTTCGCTGATGAAAATCGCCAATGACATTCGATGGCTCGCTTCCGGGCCGCGCTGCGGCCTCGGCGAACTTTCGCTGCCGGAGAACGAACCCGGCTCATCGATTATGCCGGGCAAGGTGAATCCCACACAGGCCGAGGCGCTCACCATGGTCGCCGTGCAGGTGATGGGTAATGACGCGGCGATTGGATTTGCCGGCTCGCAAGGCAATTTCGAGCTGAACGTGTTCAAGCCGGTCATTATTTTCAACTATCTGCATTCGGTCGAGCTGCTCACCGACGCCATGAGCAGCTTCGTGGACCACTGTGTCAGCGGGATTGAAGCGAATCGCGAGACGATCGATCGCTACGTCCACAATTCGCTGATGCTGGTCACCGCGCTGGCTCCCAAAATCGGCTACGATCAGGCCGCCCAAGTCGCCAAAGCCGCCCACAAATCGCATATCAGCTTGCGGGAAGCCGCGATCAAATTGGGCTTCGTCACCGCCGAAGAGTTTGACGCCCTCGTTAAGCCCGAGGATATGACGCACCCGTGACCGTGCCAAAAATTAAACTCGGACTGTCGGAGGCGGTTTTTCGTCAGCGTCGCGCAGGAAAGTGAACGATCATGGACCTCCTCATATATTTCGGTCGGCCGGTTCTGGTTATCTTGGCTTGTATGGCTACGGTGCGGCTTGCAGGCACGATGACCTGGAGGCTTGATTGGATGACCAGAAGTACTGGCCGTTGGCTCGCTTGGTGGAGCTTTGTCGGCTTTGCAATTGCAGCCATGCTAGGGACTCTGGCGTGGATAATGAAAACCGGCTCGGTCCTTAATTTCGCCGATTGGGTCTGGCCATTTTCGATCGGGTTAATGGCGCTGGATGGATGGCCAACGACAGGGGACACGATAATGGTTCTTTCGATCACAGCAACCCAAAACGGGGTGCTCTACTGCCTGCTCGCAGCCATTTTCAGATTCACGTTCGAGCGACTCGCCAAAGCTCGCACTGTTCGCAAGCCGCTCGACCGCAGGCCATTAACCTAACGATACGAGAGGCGTTCTGATTCGTTTCCTTGCGGTCTGTATTTTCGGCTGCTCATTTTTGGCGGTTGGCTTATGGTCTCAGGAAGGCAGCCCAGAAGCGACGTACACGCTGAAGGCGACGCCGAAGACGGCGATTGAGGGCGATGATGATGTGAAGTTTTGCGGAATCGTTCAAGGGCGCGCTTCGCATCGCTCACGCGAGCGGGTTGGACCAGCGCACTGCGGGGAAGCGAGCAAAATCCCGGTCGGTTGTGTGCAGGACGCCGCCGTACTCGACGGTCAGCGCCGCCAAATCGGCGTCACTGATCAACGGACCGCGCGCCTGGCCATCCTTCATCATTTGCCGTAACAGGCTCCAGTGCTGATCTCCGGTCGGCAAGAGGCGCACGTTCGGCTGCGAAAGCCATTGATCCACGATCAGTGCGGCTTCTTCCGGCGTGAATCGTTTTCCAGAGAGTCTCGGGTTCGTGACGATTCGGAGGAAGGCCGTTACGGTCTGCCATGGTAAACCGACCGGCGTCCCATTGGAGAATGTCTGCTCGACCCACGCGCGAGCCTTGGCGTGCTGTTGCGATTCCGAATCGTAGGCGTACAACAACAGGTTGGCGTCTAGAACAATCACCGGTGGAGCGGGCTCTCCAGCGCCTCGATCAAATCCTCCACATGGTCATAACTGAGACCGGCGGGCAGCCCCAAGGGCCGGGGATGAACCACGAAGGCCTTTGCCGGGGGTTTGCCAGAAGCCATCAGCCCCAGGCGAAGAAAATGGTTTACGCCGGCCTTCAGCGAAGAGCCGGAACGCCGAAGCTCGCGGCGGAGGAGCTTGGCGACATCGTCGTCGAGCGTGAGTGTGGTGCGCATATCATGATGCTCGCAAATGAGGCATCATGATGTCAAGCATTGATTGAGGGTACCTGATGAGGGGTGATGACTCAACGAGTACCGACGAGGGATGTGACGCTCATAAAACCAGAGGGCATTTCCCGCATTGAGGTGTTATGGTATGAAAGCTATGAAGAGAAAGAACATCAGCGGGCTGGACCAAGCTGTAGAACGTACGGCAGAAATCATCATGGAACATATGTCCACTCTGCCACTCGAAAAAGCCAAAGCTATGCGCGAAGAAATCCGGTGCTTGGCGGCTAAGTCTTCCCGCAGCGGGGGGCGCGGAAAAACCTCAAAATCTCGGCGAAGCGCGGATCTTCGTCCTGTATCCCGAACTTCCGCAAAATCTTCATAAATTCGCGCTCGTCATCGCGCCTGTAGACCCTTGCGAGTTCACGCAACAGCGCGTTCTTCTCCTCTAGCGTGAACCGGTATTTTTCAGCCATCATGGCGAGCGTATTCTACCAGACCCAGCGTAGCTGTTAAGGCAACTTCCTTTGGGATATCACATATGCTATTTAGGAGGCGGCTTGAAAAGGACTAGCGGAATTCTCAGTCTTGCAGTTCTTTCTATGCTCGCACTGCCCTTTGCTGAAGAGATTCGCGCGCAGGCGACGTACACGCTGAAGCCGACGCCGAAGACGGTGGAGTGGGGTTACTACAACGCGAAGGGGACCCCGGTGTTGCGCGTGAAGTCGGGCGACACGGTGGAGATTCAGACGCTAATCACTTCTAGCCCGAAGCGGCTCGAGGATGCGGGCGTGCCGCCGGATCAGGTCGAGCAATCGCTGCGCGACATTACCGAGCAGGTGAAGGACAAAGGGCCGGGCGGACACATTTTGACGGGGGCGATTTACATCGAGGGCGCGGAAATCGGCGACGTGCTGGAAGTGAAAATTCTGGCGATCAAGCTGGCGATTCCGTATGCGTACAACGCGTTCGGGCCGGGGCGCGGATACATCCCGGACGATTATCCCTACGCGAAAATGAAAATCATTCCGCTGGATGCGGAACGCATGATCGCGCACTTCACGCCGGGCATCGAGATTCCGCTGCATCCCTTTTTCGGCAGCATGGGCGACGCGCCGCCGGAAAGCGCGGGCCGCTGGAACAGCGGGCCGCCATGGGTCATGGGCGGTAACATGGACAACAAGGATTTGGTGGCGGGCACGACGCTTTATTTGCCCGTGAACGCGCCCGGCGCGCTCTTTGAAGTGGGCGACGGCCACGCCGGGCAGGGCGACGGCGAAGTGGACATCACTGCGCTGGAAACTTCGCTCATCGGCACGTTTCAATTCATCGTGCGCAAGGACATGCACCTGAAATGGCCGCGCGCCGAAACGCCCACGTACTACATGACCATGGGCTTCAACGACAATTTAAATGCCTGCGCCACGCTCGCGCTGCGCGAGATGATTGATTTTTTGGTGACCGAGAAACACTTATCGCGTGACGATGCGTATATGCTGGCAAGTGTGGCGGGCGATTTGCATATCACGGAGCTGGTCGACGGCAACAAAGGCGTTCACATGATGATCCCCAAATCCGTATTCGTCTCTGGTGCCTCGAAATGAAATTTGCGTCTCTGCTCTTTGCAGCCGCGCTTGCGTTTCAGCTCGCCGCAGCTCCACGGTCTCTCCGTGCCCTCAGCGCTCCGAACTCTGTGCCCTCTGCGTTAAGCTTTTCTATTCCCTTCTCTCATCAGGTTTCTGCCGCTTCTCTAGGGGCACGATATATCGTGGCCCTGCAATCGAAGCTGCTCGCCGCGCCACCGCAAACGATTAGCCCGGATTGGTGCAAGAATTTGCCGCGGCCGGAATATGCAAAACTCGAGCGAGTCCTGCCGCACGAGCCATGGTTTGAAGTCTACAAAGTCGCGAGTGGCGTTTTTGCGATTTACGAACCGCACCAAGCCGAAGAAACCATCTCCTATCTCATCGTCGGCACCAAACAAGCACTGCTTTTCGATACCGGCATGGGCATCGCCGACATCCACAAACTCGTCACGCAATTGACCAGCCGCCCCGTTGTGGTCGTCAACTCCCACACGCACAACGACCACGTCGGCGGCAATTCCCTTTTTCCCTTTGTCTTCGCGATGGACACGCCCTTCACGCGCGCGAACGCCAAAGGCTCGCGCGCGGATGCGCAAGCCGAAATCGCGCCCGGAATGATTTGCGGCGAATTGCCGCGTGGCTTCAATCCCAAAACCTACGTCACCAAGCCCTGGCACGTTTCGTTTTGGGTGCACGACGGCTTCAAAATCAGCCTCGGCCACGACCACAACGTCGAGATCATCGCCACGCCCGGCCACACGCCCGATTCGATCTCGCTGCTCGACCTTGAAAACGGCTTGCTCTTTACCGGCGACACGTACTATCCCGGCACGATCTGGCTCTATCGCCCGGAAACGAATCTCGACGCCTACGTTGCGTCCGTCAAAAAACTTGCCGCGCTCGCTCCGCAAGTGAAACTCGTCCTCGGCGCGCACAACGTTCCCGTGGCCGATCCGAGCGTCCTCCCCAAACTAGTCGACGCCATCGAAGCCGTCCGCGCCGCAAAAGTCCCCGCCACGCTGCAACCGGGCGGCAAAGCCATCTACAAGGTCGGCGATATTTCCTTTCTTCTCCGCGCGCAGCCTCAAGGGGTAAAATGACGCCGTTGGAACACTCCCATGGGCGCCTACTTTCCACGAGTTCCATGCCTCGCCCTCGCGAGTGCTCTTCTATTGCTTCCTTCGACGGCCGTGCCTTCGCAAAAAAAACACAAGCATCCCAAAAAAGAAGATGTCCGCATTGAAAATTATTACGGCGGCGTTTTTCTTATTGGCGATGGCGGCATTCCGAAGGGCCCGTGCTTCCGCATCAACGGCCGCGTCACTTCCGGCAATTTCTTCGACCAGTTGAAAGCCTACGACAACGATGACGGGACCACGTTTCGGCTCGGCGCCGCGGTGGTCACGCAGTTCCCGGACAAGGTCGTCCTCGACCTGCTCATCCACGATGAACCGTGCTCCGATGGCCTTCAGCCCGTGGGCACGGGCGTGTATCTCACGCAGGCGGTGATGAGCTCACTCAGTCTTTCGCTGTATTGGAAACACGGGGTGGATATGCGCCCCGCGGGAAAAGTAACCTTGGTTCATTTTCAGATCGATCCGATTCAACCGTACGCGGCGAATCTGGCGGCGGAATTGCCCAAGCGCTATCTGTGGTCCTACGAATTTGCGATTCCCAGCGAAGGAGTTCCCATCACGGACAGTCTCGTGCTTATTTTCCGTACGCCCAGCGGCCACATGGCGGCGCGCGTCGCCGCGCGCTTGTAGAAATTCTCCGCGAAAGCGCGCGCGGGCGTAAACAATTGGAGTTGGAGTTAGAGCTGAATTTGAATTCGGCTGTGAATTTGACTTCACTCTAGCCCATCGAGCTGACTTTTTCCGGCTCGATCTTGTAGAGCACGCGCACTTCGCCGGGCTGGCGGAACGGGTAGACGGGCTTGCCCAGATATTTTTGTGACAGCTTGTTGATGTGGTCGTCCGCCCCGTTCTGCGTGATTTCCACGACGCGCCCGCGAATTTCGAGATAGCGATAAGGATTCCCCGGATCCACGAGCGAAATTGAAACGCGCGGATCGCGCCGCACATTTTTGTCCTTTACGCGCCCCAGCGCCGAATTGAATCGCACGTACTTTCCGTCGTAGTCCACCCACACCGGCGTCACTTGCGGGCTGCCGTCCTTCATGATCGTGCCGAGATTGCCGAACGCCGGCTTCTCCAATAGATCCGCATATTTTTCCGGAATATTTTCCGCCATAGCTTTCTCCTGAACACTTCGACTTCTGCCACCGAACATCCCAACTCTACCACGCGAAAACTACGCCGCGCATCACGCCAGGACTTTCGCCCTTCGCGGTGCATCGCAAAAGCGCTTAGGCCAGCTTCATCTCCGGGGTATGCACCAGCGACAACAGCGGCGCTCCAGTCAGCTTCTGCACTTCCTCGATGCTCCATCCCGGAGCAATTTCGCGCAGCAGCAATCCCTCCGGCTTGATATCGATCACCGCCAAATCCGTGACGACCGTGTCGACGCAGGCCAACCCCGTCAGCGGATACGTGCACCGCCGCACGATTTTTGGCTCGCCGTCCTTCGTGACGTGCTCCATGCAAACAATCAATCTTCTTGCGCCCGCCGCGATGTCCATCGCGCCGCCGATGCCGCCCGGCCCCTTCGCGCCGGGAATTTTCCAGTTCGCGAGGTCGCCCTTTTCCGATACTTGAAATCCGCCGAGCACGGCGACATCCAGATGTCCGCCGCGTGTCATGAGATGCGCATCCGCCTGATGAAAAAAGGACGCGCCTGGCTTCAGCGTCACCGGCACTTTCATCGCGTCCACCAGATCGTAATCTTCTTCGCCGGGCCGCGCGCGCCGTCCCATGCCGAGGATGCCGTTCTCGCTATGAAAATAAACCTCGACGTCTTGCGGCAAGTGCGCAGCGATGAGATTGGGGATGCCCCAGCCCAGATTGACGTAAGCGCCATCGGGCAACTCGAGCGCAGCGCGCTGCGCGATTTGTTCCCGGGAGAGCCGCGGCTTATCAGACAAAGCGGACCCCTTTCACCTGCACGATGCGGTGCACAAAAATGGCCGGCGTCACGACATGCTCCGGCCGGATTGCGCCCACGGATACGATTTCGTCGACTTCGACGATCGTCGTCCTCGCAGCCATGGCCATGATCGGATTGAAATTTCGCGCCGCGAGCCGGTAGGTCAGATTCCCAAGCTCATCGGCTTTATCGGCTTTGATGAACGCGTAGTCCGCATGGATGGGCATCTCGAGGATGCAGTGTTTCCCTTCGAGGACGCGCTCTTCTTTTCCTTCCGCGACTTCCGTGCCCACGCCCACGGTCGTATAAAACCCTTGCAGGCCCGCGGCGGCGGCGCGCATTCGTTCGCAAAGGATTCCCTGCGGCACCAATTCGAGGGTCACTTTTTTCGCGGCCCATTGCTCCTGAAAATAGTTCGAATGCGGACCCGGAAATGCGGCAATCACGTGGCGGATCTGGCCGTTCTTGAAGAGCAGGCCTAGTTCGCCATCGCATGTTCCGCAATTGTTGCTAATGGCGGTGATCTCTTTCGTGCCCTTGCGAGCGAGCGCCTGGATCAGGTTGTTGGGAAACCCCGCGCCGCCGAACCCTCCGAACATGATTCGCGCGCCGTCTCGAATATCGCCCACGGCCGAATCCAGGCTCGCATGGACCTTGCTTCTCATAGCTCGCCGTATCCTACCACCGGCGGTGCGAGTCTGCAGGAGGTAGTGTGCGAGAATCGCCCTGCAAATCCGGGCTGGCACGCGTGGCGCGCGTCGTCTAACATGTGGGCGGGACCATGAAACGCGGAATTCTCATCCTGGCCGTTTTGGTGGTTGCCGCCGGCGCTGCAATCTTCCTGATCGATTCGATTTTTCACAATGGCCTTAGCGCGCGCTCCAAGCCAACGTTTATTGAAAAAATGATGGCTCGCGATGCGCGGCATCTCGCCATCCCTGATTCCGCCCGGGCTCTGCAAAACCCGGTTCCGAACACGGCGGAAAATCTTCACGAGGCAGAGCTTCATTTTGCCGATCACTGCGCCATCTGCCATGGAAACGATGGCGGCGCCGATACGATGATGGGCCGGGGCCTTTATCCGAAGCCGCCCGACCTGCGGCTTCCGCAAACGCAGAAGCTCTCCGACGGCGAACTTTTCTGGATCATCGAAAATGGCGTGCGCTTCACGGGCATGCCTTCTTTCTTCAGCCCCGGCATGCAAGATGAAAGTTGGAAGCTCGTCCACTTCATCCGGCATCTTCCGGATTTGACGCCCGAAGAGCAGCTCGAGATGGAAAAATACAATCCGAAAGGCCCCGCCGACCAGCAGGAAGAGCAACAGGAAGACAATTTTCTCGACGGTGGCGCGCCGGCGCCCCCGCCGGAATCTCACCACCCGCATTGAGAAAGCAAAACAATTCAGGAGGCCCGCGGTCTCGATGAAAATTGCCGCTGCCCACCTAACGGAGCGATGTGGAATAATATGGGTGCCGGTTATTTTGCGGCCCCGGCCGGTTGGGAGAGGAACATGAAGCTTCGTTCTCTGGCAGTAGTTTTCGCTTTAGCGTTTTTTGCCGCCGCGGTATGGGCGCATGGCGACTTCAAACACGTGATCGGCACGGTGGAAAAGACGAGCGCGGATTCGGTGACGGTGAAGACCCGCGATGGCGCCTCCGTCGAGGTCAAGCTCGTGGCCACGACGACTTTTGTGATGAGGAGCGGCGGCGTGTATCGGCCCGCGAAACTTTCTGACTTGGCCGTGGGCGACCGCGTCATCATCCACGCGCGGCCCAAGGGCGACCAGCTCGAGGCGGCGGAAGTGCGGTTTTCCGCACCGGCCGAAGCCGCGGCAACAGATACGGGTAAGCCAAAATCCTGAACAATTCCGCAGCGGGCTTGCGTCCCGATTATTCCGCGACGAAGTGGCATGAATGCGTCTTTAGCACCAGCCACACGCGGCGCCCTACCGCCAGCTCGAGCGTCCTTGCGGCGCCCGGCGTCAGATGAACGATAAATTCCGCGCCGCAATTCACGCGGGCGCGAACCAGCGCGCCGCGCGTCTCCATCGCGGCGATGCGGCCTTCGATGACGTTGCGCGCGCTGAGATTTTCCGGCTTGGCGGTGGCAAGCAAAATATCGCCGGCGCGAATGGCAACAAGCACACGATCTCCCGTCTGCGCGTGAGCGAGCGGTACTTCGATCTCGCAATCGCTCCCGCTGAGGCGCACGCGCATCACGCCGTCGGCTTCGCTTAATTCGGCGACCGTTCCTTCAAGCAGATTCTCAAATCCGGCTGTTTGCGCAAGCCGTTTGCGGCGGGGCGCTTCGAGCACTTCCATCGGCGTACCTTCGCCCACGATGCGGCCGTGATCCATCGCGATCACGCGTTCGCCGAGCGCATCCACTTCTTCGCGGCTGTGCGTGACATACAAAATAGGAATGCCTTCGGCGGCGTTCCACGAGTGCAAGTCGTCGATGATGGCTTCTTTCAACGAAGCGTCCAGGCCGGTTAAAGGTTCATCGAGCAACAAGACACGGGGATTGGTGACCAGCGAGCGGGCGAGAGCAATTCTTTGGCGCTCTCCGCCTGAAATTTCCGCTGGCTTGCGCGCGCGCAATTTATCGACCCGGAAGGCTTTGAGGACTCCCGCCACGCGGACGGAGCGCTCCTGGTGCGGTAAATGATCGAGGCCGAACGCCACGTTTTCTTCCGCGGTGAGATGAGGAAACAGCGCCAGCGTTTGAAAAACGTAAGCGATGCGCCGCGTCTGCGGCGAGCGATTGACGCCGGCGTCGGAATCGAAGAGGACCTCGTCGCCGACCGTAATCAGCCCGGCATCAGGACGCAACAAGCCTGCAAGGCAATCGAGCAAAGTCGATTTGCCGGCGCCGGATGGGCCGAAGAGAATGGTGACGCCCGGAGGGACTTGCATCGAGACTTCGAGGACAAACGGCGCGGAGCCCGCGCGAAGGCGCTCCAGCCGGAAGCTGGCCGAAAGCATGCCCAAGCTTACTTCGCCGCCCACGATGTCCACAGACGGTGTCCGAGCTGGTGGCCCACTTGGCGATTGACGGCATAGACGATCGACAACACGCTGAACGAAATGGCGAGCAGCGCCAGCGCCAAGCGATTCGCTGCCGCGTAGTTGAGCGATTGCACGTGATCGAAAATGGCGATGGACACGGTGCGCGTGACTCCCGCCAAATTTCCACCGACCATGAGCACAACGCCAAATTCACCCATGGTGTGCGCGAAGCTGAGAACGACTGCGGTCACGAGGCCGGGAACCGATAACGGCAGGATCACGCGCCAAAATGTCTTGAGGCGGCCTGCGCCGAGGACCGCGGATGCGTCGAGCAGCTTGCGGTCGACGGATTCGAAGGAAGCGATCAAGGGCTGAACGGCGAACGGAAAGCTGTAGAGCACGGAGGCGAGCACCAGGCCTTCGAACGTGAATGCCAGGCCGTGCCCAAAAAACATTTCCCACAGTTTTCCCAGCGGGCCGCGCGGGCCCATGGCGAGCAGCACGTAAAATCCGAGGACAGTCGGCGGCAAAACCAGCGGCAAGGCGACCAGCGCCTCAAGCAAAAATTTGCCGCGCCAATTTGAATACGCCAGCCAGTACGCGAGCGGAATCCCGATGGCCAGAAGAATGGCGGAGACCAAAAGTGCGAGCCGAAGCGAGAGCAGAAGAGCGTCCATGGTTATTTTCTCTGTGAGGCATCGCGCGCCGCAGCGGATGCGGCCGGAAAAGTAAATCCATAATTTGCAAGAGTTGTGCGTCCGGCTTTACTTTTTACAAATTCCAGAAAGGCCCGTGCGTCTTCCTGGTTTTTCGAGCTTTTCATAAGAATTGCGGCCTGCTCGATGGGCGGATGCATGTTCGCGGGAATTTCCCAAAGCTTGCCATGCTTCATCCCCGGCGAAAGGGCCAGGGAGAGTGCAACGATGCCCGCCTGCGCGTTTCCGGACTGCACGAACTGCGCGGCTTGCGAAATATTTTCTCCATAGACCAATTTTGCTTTTATCTGCTCGTAAATGCCGGCTTTTTGCAGCGCCGCCACCGCCGCGCGTCCGTAGGGCGCATGCTCGGGGTTGGCGATTGCGATTTTCTGCACGCGAGGGTCGAGCAGCGCTTTCCATCCTTCGTGGCGGAGATCCACGTTCGTATCCGCAGGCATCCAGATCGCGATGCGCCCCACGGCATATTTATAGAGCGTCTCCGGCTCGGCGAATCCGGCGGTTTCGAGTTTTCTGGGATAGGCGATGTCCGCCGAAAAAAAGAGGTCGAAGGGCGCGCCATTTTCCAATTGCGAAAAAAAGTTGCCGCTCGAGCCGTAGGTCACGTCCACTTTCGTCCCCTTCTGCCGGGCAAACTGAGCGGCGAGATCTTGCATGGCAAATTGCAAGTCGGCGGCGGCGGCAATCCGAAGTGTCCGTTCTTGAGCATGCAAATTCGGCGAAAGTAGAAAACACACTAGAGCGGCCGCACAACAGGCGGAACACATGCGCAGCGCTGTTTTTCCGCGAGTCACCAGTCACCATTCACGAATCACCTCGGGTCGCTGCGCTCTTCACACACGCAAAATCATCACTTCCGTGGACTTGATCAGCGCCGCCGCCCGCTCTCCCGGCTTCAACCGCATTTCCTTGGCCGCATCGGCGGTGATGATGGCCGTGATGTGCTGCTCGCCGATGGCCATGGTCACTTGCGCCAGCAAGCCGCTGTACTTGACGGCCATCACGCGTCCGATCAATTGATTGCGCCCGCTGATTTTCCGGAAATTCCCCCGGCGCATCCCGATATCTCCACGCCCCAGACTTTTCGGAATCATGCGGTCGATTTCGCTTTCCGGCACGCGATGGTGGCCGCCGGGTGTCTTCACCGTTTTGATTTTTCCGCGGTAGATCCATTGCTTCAAAGTGGGATAACTGATTCCCAGAATTCGGGATGCTTCTCGCGGCGGCAGCAGAGCGGCTCGGTGCATCAAACTCTCCAAAAGCAACGCGTGCTATTTTATGCAAACAGAAACCGCAATTATAGTACGATTCTATCCATTTTTATGTGCTATTTCTGATCCGGCTCCGCATCCGGCTCTCCACGGTTGGCAGCGCGCGAACGTGCGCTAAAGCCGGTTCAAGAGTTCCAGGTATCTCTCGCGGCTGATCTGAGCAGTCCGCAGCACGTTCTTGATGATAAAAACCGGCAGGCATCATAGAGGGGCACGACGATGGGCCGCGGAACTCCGCTTCTCGTGAAGATCATGTGGTCGCCGCGTTCACGCACCAGCGTGAAACCTTCGCTCTCGAGGACGCGAACCAATTTGCGATAGGGTATGGGAACAATTCGCGGCATCAATCCGCACGGCTAGGCGGCGGGAATCGCAAGCCGCATTCTCTCGCGGGCAAGAATCGGCCGCGGCCGGTAGGTCTTGCCCTGCCGCTCAAATCCAGCCTCTTCAAGAATGTCATCGAGCGTTCCCATTCGGCTGGCCTCTTCCATGAATTGCGAGACCGCCTCGCGCAGATGCGCTTTGGCTTGACTCGCAGTCTTGCCGCAACTGGAAATATCCAGCTCCGGCGCGAACGCGACGTGGCTGGAGCCCTCCTTCCAGACTTGCACGGTCAATGCGATCTGCCCTTCGTGGTTGCGTGGCGAAAGGGTCTTGGTTGGCATGGCTGATTCCAATCATAGTTCCAGAGTGCCGCAGAGGCAATAGAACCGCGCACGCTGTGCAGCTAATTCCGCAGCGGCTTGCCCGTCTTCAGCGTGTGCGCGATGCGCTCCTGCGTTTTCTTCTCGCCGCAGAGGGAAACAAATGCCTCGCGCTCGAGGTCCAGCACGTACTGTTCGCTGACGAATTGCGGCGACGTGAGCGGCCCGCCAGCGAGAATGTTCGCGAGCTTGCGGCCGACGTGCGCATCGTAATCCGTAATATAGCCGCCGCGCTGCATCAAGTGAATCACCAGTTTGGCGCCCGCCAAAAATTGTTCGCCGAGCACCTTGATCTGCGTGGTACGCGCGCCTTCCTGCCAGCTCGCCGCCGCCGGCTTGTACCCGCCGCGCACCAGCGCGAGCGCCGCCTCTTTCGCGTCGCCCACCAATCGATCGCGATTCATTGAGACGCCATCTTCGCGCCGCAAGAATCCCAGGCTTCGGCATTCTTCCGCGCTCGTGCCCACTTTCGCCATGGCAATCGATTCGAACACCGGCTTCATGGCGTGGAACAGATCCAAATCCTCGCCGCCGGCCGCGTGCTCGTTCGCACGGATCATCATTTCCTTCGTCCCGCCGCCGCCGGGAATCAAGCCAACGCCGGTTTCCACCAAACCAATGTATGCTTCCGCCGCAGCCTGAATTTTCGCCGCGTGCAAACTGATCTCGCATCCGCCGCCCAGCGCCATTCCTTGCGGCGCCGCGACCACCGGCTTCGGCGCATACTTCAGCCCCAAATTTATGTTTTGAAATTGTTTGACGGCCAAATGCAGCTCGTCCCATTCTTGCTCCTGCGCCGCGACGAGCATCAGCATCAGATTCGCGCCGACGGAAAAATTCGCGGCTTGGTTGGCGACGACCATGGCGTCGAAATCGGCGTCCAGTCGCTTCAACCCCTTGTGCAGCATGGCGATCAAGTCCGCGCCGATGGCGTTCATCTTGGCGTGAAATTCGCAGCACACCACGCCGTCGCCCAGATCGATCAAGCTCGCGCCGGAATTGCGCTCGATTTCGCGGCCTGCCTCTTTCTGCGATTTCAAAACGATGATTCCCGCCGGAGTTTTCACCGGCTTTGCCGCACCGCTCGCCACATCGAAGACGGACGTCTTCCCTTTCTCCGATTCGTAAAATCCATTCCGTCCGCTCGCCAAAACTTTTTCGATCGCGGGCGGCAGCGCGCGCCCTTCTTTTTGGACTTGCGCCGCAAATGCTTTCACGCCGATCGCGTCCATCATTTCGAACGGCCCCATCTCCCAGGCGAATCCCCACTGCATCGCGTGGTCCACGTCGGCCACGCTGTCGGAAATCTCGGGAATGCGCCGCGCGGCGTACAAACACATTTCCGAGAGCCCGCCCCAAATAAATTGCCGCGCTTTGTCGCCTTCCTGCCCTTCGAGCACCGGGCCAACCAGAGCGCGCAGCCGCTCGCGCGTGTCGTCGATCGCTTTGCCCATCTCGAGCGAAGCAAATTTGGCTTTCTGCCGCGGCCGGTACTCAATGGTCTTGACGTCAAGCGTAAGAATTTCGCTTTCGCCCTGCCCCTTCACTTTTTTATAAAAGCCTTGCCCCGTTTTGTCGCCCAGCCATCCCCGCCGCGCCATTTCCTCGATCAGGGACGGCACTTTGTACATTTCATGCGACTCGTCGTTCGGCGCGGTTTCGTAAATATTTTTCACCACGTGCACGAGCACATCGAGCCCGACGAGATCGGCGGTTCGAAACGTGGCTGACTTCGGCCAGCCCACCGCCGGACCCGTGCACGCGTCCACTTCCTCAACGGTCATTCCCAGTTTTTCCATCAGCCGGATGGCGTTCAGCATCGAGAACGTTCCGATGCGGTTGGCGATGAAATTCGGTGTGTCCTTCGCGATCACCACGCCTTTGCCAAGCCTGCGGTCGCAAAATTCCGCGAGCGTCTCGATCACTTCCCCGGACGTCTTCGGCCCGGGAATCAGCTCCACCAATTTC
This sequence comes from uncultured Acidobacteriota bacterium, assembly GCA_963715795.1. GTDB lineage: Bacteria > Acidobacteriota > Terriglobia > Acidiferrales > UBA7541 > Acidiferrum. The sequence goes on from OY970275.1 coordinate 2,853,019, forward strand.
ATGTACCGCGGCGGATTGAAAAAATGCGTACCCGCCCAGTGCTGCTGAAACTCTTCGCTCATCGCTTCCGCGATCAAGTGCACCGGCAAGCCCGATGTGTTGGTCGTCACAATCGCGCCGGGCTTGCGGAATTGCGCCACGCGCGTCAGCAAATTCCGCTTGATCTCGAGATTTTCGGCGACGACTTCGATGATCCAATCCGCCTCCGCGCAGCGCGCCAGATCGTCCTCAAAATTTCCGATGGACACTTTCTCCGCCAGCGACGGAATAAAAAACGCCGCCGGTTTCGATTTCAGCGCTGCATCGAGCCCCGCGCGCACGATTTTGTTGCGCTCGGCGGAGGACGCACCGCTCGACGAATCCGCCGCGGCGGCGCCAGGCGGAACGATGTCCAGCAAAATGCACGGCAGCCCCGCGTTCGCCAAATGCGCCGCGATCCGCGAACCCATGGTTCCCGCTCCCAGCACCGCTGCCTTTTCGATTCGACGTTTCATCGCTTGCCTTCTCCGCAAATGGAGACGCGGGGACAGGTTACAAAACCGCCATCCCCCGGTCAAACGAACTGTGGTTCCGCTGCTGTTCCCGCGTTACAGTAAAGTGAGGATGAGTCCTCCGAAAGTGAAAGACGCCATCGGCTGGTTGCAAACGGCCAAGGAAAAACTGCGCTCTCTCACTCTGCCCGAAGAGAAAAAGCCGGGCGAGCGCCCTCGTGTCGGTCTCGCGTTCGCCGGCGGATTCGCTCGCGGCATCGCGCATATCGGCGTTCTGCGTATCCTGCGCGAAGCCGGCATCCCCATCGACGTGGTCGCCGGCACCAGCGTCGGCGCCCTCATCGGCGCCGCGTACTGCGCCGGCACTCCTCTCGACGAAATGGAAAACATCGGCGCAACCACCAGCTTCACCGATTTCGGCCGTTGGACTCCGTCCTGGCTCGGCCTCGCCACCAACCAGCGCCTCGAGAAATTTCTGGCGCGCTTCACTTCCGCAAAAACGTTCGAAGAATTGTCCACTCCGCTCGCCATCGCCACCACCGACATCCGGGCCGGCGTCTCCGTCTACTACACGCGCGGTCCCATCGCTCCGCCGCTGCGCGCGTCGTGCGCGTATCCGGGCCTCTTCGTGCCCATTCAATTTGAGGGGCGCACTCTGGTGGATGGGTTTTTGACCGCGCCCTGCCCTATCGAGGGCGCTCTGCTTCTCGGCGCGGACGTTGTCATCGCCGTTTATCTCGAAGCCGGCAATCTCGAACCGCCGCGCACCTTCACCGACGTCCTCAGCCGTTCCTTCACGATCCTCCAGCGCCATTCCGACCTCGCCTGGCGCCAGCAGGCGGACATTATTATTGAGCCGGACGTCACCCCCTTCGTCTGGGACGACTTCACGAAGACTCCCGAAATGGTCGCCGCGGGAGCCGCAGCCGCTCTCGCCGCGCTTCCCCAAATTCGCGCCGCCATCGCCGGCGAAAAACGCGACTCCGCCGCGTAAGTAAAATCCGTAAAATTCCGTTCGCGTTTGCCGCGCAATTCTTCAGCGCGAACTACTCTCGCGTCACGTTCACCACGACCGGTCCGCCCTCGCCTTTGCCGCGTTGCGTCAGCCACCCGCCAAGCCCTTCCGCAAAGCGCTCCGGCGTCAAGCGCGATCCGGCTTCGACTTTGCCATCCGCCACGGGCAACGTGTCGTCAAAATCAGCGGAGTTCGTGAAATTGCGCATGCAGAATTGATCGAGCCAATCGAGAGGGCAGGCGCGGCTTTCGCCCCGAATCACCACGTCCACTTTGAATTTCTGCGCGTACACACCGCCATCATAACATCGCGGCGTGTCCGGTTATTTGCGGGATGCGGAACGAATCGTCCGAACCGTTTACGAAGCGCGCGGGCGCTTGACGCTGTGCGCCAGGCCTAACTGCTCAAGCGTCCAAATGAAGTACCACCCGATATCCGTTTGCCACCAGCGCAACCCCAGCCGCGCTGAGCCCGCATGCGAATGATGGTTGGCGTGCCAATTCTCGCCCCACGCCGTTATCTGAAAGGGTCCGAGCCACCACACGTTCATGCTCGAGTCGTCTCTGCCCTCTTTCGAGTGCCCGAGATGCGTCAAGCTGTTCACGAAGCATTGCATGTGCAGCGTATAGACCAGCCGGATCGCCCCCAGCCAAAAAAATCCCATCCAGCCCAGTCCCAGAATGAGTCCAGAGAAAATCGAAACCAGAATCACAGGAGTTTCGAGCTTGCCCCACGCCGTGTACATACCGCGCGTCAGCTCTGGCGCCCAGCGCTTCTTATCCGCCGGGTCCGTCTGATACAGCCAGCGCAAGTGCGCCCACCAAAACCCGCCCTGTTTCGGACTCGAGATATCGTCCGGCGTGTCCGTCACGGAATGATGCAGCCGATGATACGCCACCCAACTCGCGGGATGCCCCGAACCATTGAACACCGCCCAAAATATCAGCGCCTGCTCGATAAACTTGTTCGTCTTGAGCGTCTTATGCGCCAGCATGCGGTGATAACAAACGGTAGTCCCCAGCCCGCCGAACGCGATGAATAGAATCGCCAGCCCGAGGACTTTCAAGCTGGGCAGCGGAAATAAAATCAATCCGACAACAGCAAGCACGTGAATAATAACCAGATACGCGAACACGCCCTCCTTGCCGCGCACCGGCTTCCAAAATGGGCGTTCCCACGGCCGTGCTCCCTGTGTGGCGGCAAGTTCCATGATCTCTCCGTCGATCGGCTTAATTGAGTGCGTGAGTGCCTGGAATGACGATCCTTCTAGGCAAGCACAACAGTATCATTACACCGCCGAGGCTAGCCCATATCTGTTCGGAATGGGACGCTAAATGTGTAATAGTTTTGTCGCCGGTTCGTGGCTCGATCGGTGGTAACCTGCCCTCGCGCCTGTTCTTTAGGTCAGCTCAAAGAAGCTCGCCCTGGCTCTGCCACCGATGTCGGGTGCAAATGCAAAACGGAAGGACGCCATTGCTTGAGGCGAAGCAAAAAAGCAGTGAGTTGGCAATTCGCGCTGTCGTTCGGAAGCCGTAAAACCTAAAGAAGAGTCGAGCCTACCGCTGCAGATCGCGCAGCACATCGTTCAGTTCCGCCAGATCAGAATCGAGCCGGTAAAACCCTGGCTGCCAATTTCCACCCGTTTCTTCCACGGCGAATCGCAGTACCGCGAAATCGTCCGCCCCGCGCTGACTATCGACAAGGCTAGGAAAGTTCTCTCCAAAGAATGTGACGGCATGCTTGCTGACGACCCGTTCGCATTCGTTCAGCGAAAGTACCGCTCGCAACATCCCCTGATTTTTCGCGTGTGGTTGGCAAAAGTAGAGGTTTGGCATACGCGCGTATCATCGGCATCTGAGCAAAAAACTTGAATAGTACGAAGGTCCTTTTATTGATGTAAATATTACCGGAATGCTCGTCTCGCCAGCCCGCCCCTCCACTTTCTCCCCTGTTTTCGCCTCATTTTTCGCATCTTTTGGCGCCGCAACTCCCCGGCTCGGGTTACAATTTCGCAACTGCCATCCGGGGTGCTTCCGTGGAAGACGAGCGACGCCGAACTCCCAGGTATCCATTCCCCGCTACGGTCGAATTAATTCTAAAGGGCTCGCAAGCCGGCATCTCCGCCAAGGTCACCGAGCTAAGCCTGTACGGTTGCTACGTGCAAATGCCCGATCCTTTCGAAAAGGGCACGCAGCTCATGCTCAAAATCTATTCAGATGGCAAATTCCTGGAAACCCAAGGGGTCGTCGTGTACGCCCATCCCACGCAAGGCATCGGCGTCAACTTCCAAAATGTCAATCCGCACTATTTGACCGTTCTAAAACAGTGGCTCATCGAAGCCGCTCACCTGAAATTTGGAAGGAAGGACTAAACTCCTTCTTAGCTCACCACGATTTGTTAGGATTTACTTAACTCGAGTTAGAAAGGTGATGCCGCGAATGACGATCATCTCCGCCGCTCTCACTAGATTTCTCGGTCGAACTCCGAATACGCCGAAGTCGCACGATGTCCGTCGCGCTCCCCACTCTCGCAAGCCCACTATTCAGAGGACCTGGAGAACAAACCCCGTGGTTGGCGCGGTTGCCCCGATTGGCGAGGTTGCCGCGATGCGCTCGAATTTGCACCAGTCACCAGTCACGAGTCACCAGTCACTTTGGACACTGTCTCCCATGACTTTGGAATTTAGATCCGGCCTGCGTATCGCAGTGATCAGGAGCCAGCCATGAAATTCGCAAAAATTATCTTCTGGATTGCCGGCATTTGGGGCCTGCTCGTCATCACTCCGCTCTACTTCATGCTTAATCTCATCGGCCGCCAGGACCCTCCTCCCATCACGCATCCCGGCTTCTTCTACGGCTTCGTCGGCTGCGCTCTCGCCTGGCAAGTCGCCTTCTGCTTCATCGCCACAAATCCCGTCCGCTATCGCCCGCTAATGATTCCTTCCATCCTCGAAAAAGCCACCTACGCCATCGCCGTCGTCACTCTAGTCCTGCAACACCGCATGCACCCCTCCGACCTCGTCTTCGCATGCACAGATTCTCTCCTCGGCCTCCTCTTCCTCATCGCCTATTTCAAAACTCCTCATGGCTGAAGTCCACTCTTACCTAGGATTGTCTCAACTCGGATTTGAAATCCTCCTCGGGTTCTTCGGCTTGAGGTGTTGGTGTGTTGGGCTGAGTCTCGATCGTGAGCGCTTCCCTAGGCGTCAGACAAGAAAGTCGGAGCGAGAACCGAGGGTGTACTATAAGATTCAGAATCGACAGTTGGACGAAAGCCCAAGGAGGCGGCAACGATCGGTCAAGTTCGGCACGGCGGCGCCAAAATATGGCTGGTGAGAGCTTGCGCGCTTGTGCTGCTCGTATCCTTGTCCATTGGCTGGCCCGCGCAGACCGCTGCTTACGCCGTGCTGGCGCATGAGGCCATCGTCGACAGCGCTTGGGACACTAGCATACGCCCGCTGCTTCTGAAGCGATTTCCCCAATCTACGAAGGAAGAAATGAAGGAAGCGCACGGGTATGCGTATGGCGGCGCCATTATCCAGGACATGGGCTATTACCCGCACGGAAATAAGTTCTTCAGCAACTTGACGCACTACGTGCGGAGCGGAGACTTTATTTTGGCTTTGCTGCGCGATTCCAAGGACCTCAATGGTTACGCTTTTGCGCTGGGCGCGCTGTCTCACTATGCCGCGGACAACAACGGCCACGAGATGGCGGTGAATCTCTCGGTTCCTCTGCTATACCCCCATTTGAAAAGGAAGTACGGCGACGTGATTACGTATGAAGAAAATCCGCTGGCGCACGTCAAGACGGAGTTTGGATTCGACGTTCTGGAAGTTGCGCAGGGACGCTACGCGCCCACAAGTTACCATGACTTCATCGGGTTTGAGGTTTCCGTTCCTCTCCTCGAACAAGCCTTTCAGGAAACCTATGGCCTGGATCTTAAAACCGTCCTCACGAACGAAGACAAAGTGCTCGGTTCTTACCGGTATGATGTCAGCCAGCTTCTCCCCAAGGCGACGCGCATTGCCTGGAGCCTGAAGAAAGACCAGATCATCAAGGACGAGCCGGGGATGACCAAGAGGAAGTTTCTCTACAATCTTTCGCGTGCGAGTTACCAAAAAAACTGGGGGACAGTTTACCAGCCACCCACTTTCTGGGAAAAATTTCTGGCTTTTCTAACGAGGATCCTCCCGAAGATAGGCCCGCTGAAAGTGCTGGAGCTGCGGACGCCTACGCCGCAGGCAGAACGCTTGTTCGAAGCCAGCTTCGACGCGAGCCTGAAACGCTACAAGAAGCTGCTCGAAGAGGAAGGCGTCGGCCAACTGGTATTGCCCAACGACAATTTCGACATCGGAAAAGAAGCAGGCCCGGGAAAATATTGGCTTAACGATGAAACGCAAGCCGAGCTGCTCGGCGCGCTTGCAAAGCAGAACTTTAGTGGCGCCTCGCCGGGGGTTCGGGCTGAACTCTTGAGCTTCTTCGCCGATCCGAATGCGCCTTACACGATCAAACGCAAACCAAAAGTGTGGGCGAAGGTTCAGATCGAGCTGGAAGAATTGAGGAAGGCGCCTCCGCCAGGAACAATCAGCGATGCGGTCAATCCTTCTCGACAGACTACGGGCAAAGACCCGTTAGCGAGTCCGGCAGGGTAGGACGCCCTTTACTTATCGAAACGATTTTGAATTCGTTTTTTCTTGTGGGGTGCCCCGCCCTTTCGATTTTGGTTCTTGAAAAAGTGGGTTTCTCTTTTCATCTTTTTTGCCAGCCGAGTCCCCAATCCATCAGATCCATTTTTGCCAGTCCAATCTCTCCATTCGCATAGAACAACCAACTGCTCCTCGTTCACTACCACCATCGCCGCGCCAGCTTCTTACGCTTCGGATTTAATTGTAGGTTCGCCGCTTCGCGCTCCTGCCTAAGAATGCTGCATTTCTCTTCTCCGCTGCCACTTTCCACCCATCGAATTCAAGAGGACCTGTTCCCTCGTTGCGAGTACATCCAGATGACCGGAAACTCCGTACATACAGGAGGAGGCCTGCAAAGCTCGGTGATCCCCGTCACAGGTCTTCTCGTTTTTTTCGCTTGACGGCGGCTCGCGATGGGAGGATACCTGAAATACCACAGCCCCGGATTGAGGGACGGGGTATTATGCTGGCTGCGCTCGCGCGGTCCGGCCCTCCCGCGACCCTTGGAGCAAAGTAAACAGTGCCCGCGTCCTTCTGTTAGAAAGGAATGCAGGCCTCCGCAGCTCCCGAACGTAATACGGAACTGTGGAAGGACTGTGCTTGGACGGAATTCCGCAAAACCGAGCAAAAGTGACTCAGTTCTGTCGAAGGAAGTTCCGAATTTTGCGGCGCGCGATGGTTTCAAAATAGTTTTCACCGTTTGCTCGTGCGCGTCGTCTAACCAGGGCTGGGGAAATTTCGAGCTGGCCGGGCGTGCCACGGCTGGGAAAAAACAGTGCAGGCCGCTCGACATCTTGCGGCCCGGCGCGAAATGGCGCGAGTTCAGGCGCAGCTCGAAATGCACCGTGAGCCGTTCAAAGTTGGTCGGCTTCGCTCCGCTCCATATCTTGATCTTCACGGCGGGCAATCCGCCGGAAGGGCAGCAGTAGACTTAAAATAAAACGGAGGTCGGAGACAGAAATGACAAAGATGAATAAGTTCCTGATTACTGGCGCGGCGATGGCGGGCTTGCTCGCGGGAACCGGCGTCAGTCTTCATGCTTCCAACCTGCTCACCGGGGCGACGGCTTCGGCCACGGCCCAGGATTCGGGCCAGCAGTCTAGCAAGAAGGTGAAGGAAAAGCACGCTTGTAAAGGCCAAAATTCCTGCAAGGGCAAGGGCGGCTGCAAGTCGAGCGACAACGGTTGCAAAGGCAAGAACTCTTGCAAGGGCAAGGGCGGCTGCGCGACCGACGGCTCGAAGATGCCTTCCTGATCAGAGAAGCCTTCGTAAGACCGCTTACCCGCTTCAACTTAAATACGGATGAGGGGCCGGTGGAAATCACTGGCCCTCTCACCGTCTGGCCGTGCTTTTGATTCCCGGAGAATGGAATGGCAGCGAATCGCTTCAACGGATTTACGGACTACGGCATCGGCATCGGGCTGCGCGCTCCGCATTACCATCACATTCTGACGCGCAAGCCGGTCGTCGACTGGTTTGAAATCATTTCGGAAAATTTCATGATCGATGGCGGCAGGCCACTGCACATCCTCGATCAGATTCTCGAGCAGTACAAAGTCGTGCAGCACGGCGTTTCGATGTATTTCGGCTCGGCGGAAAAGCCCAACCGCGAACATCTTCGCCGCTTAAAGGAGCTTGTGAAGCGCACGAAAACGCCGTGGCTTTCGGATCATCTTTGCTGGGGCAGCGTCGACGGTCGCTACACGCACGATCTGCTGCCGATGCCCTACACGTTCGAGGCCGCAAAAATTACGGCGCAGAAAGTGCGCGAGGTGCGCGATTTTCTCGAAATTCCCGTCGCCGTCGAAAACGTGAGCAGCTACGCCGAGTATCATGACTCGGAAATGACCGAATGGGAATTTCTGAACGAAGTCGTCGAACGCGCCGATTGCGGCATTCTTCTCGACGTGAACAATATTTATGTCTCCTCGCAGAATCACAATTTTCATCCGCTCGATTACGTGAACAGCGTGCCCGCGGAGCGCGTTGCGCAAATTCACATCGCCGGACACTCGAAATACCGCAAGTACATTCTCGATACCCACGACCATCCGGTGATCGACCCGGTCTGGAAACTTTACGAGCGCGCCATCCAGCGCGCCGGCCATACAGCGACGCTGCTTGAGTGGGACGACAGCATTCCCTCCTTCCAGGAAGTTCACGACGAAGCGCTGAAGGCCAACAAGTTTTTGAGCTCCGCGGTGCTGGCGGAAGCGGTATGAACTTTTCCGTGAGGACGCAACCCGTATGAACTTTTTTGCGCGAATGGGAATCGCATGAAACTTTTGCAGCTCCAGCGGACTATGGCGCGGGCGGTGATGCAGCCGCTCACGTCCTCCGAGCGCATGCAGCGGCGCGCGCCCGGCGGCGGCTCAATGAAGCGATACGCGTCGCGGTTCATCAAGCCGAACGATCGGCTGACTTCGTTCGAGCGCCTCGAAATCTACAACCGCCAATACTGGTTTCGCGTGCTCTCCGCGTTGGGCGAGGATTTTCCTGGCTTGCGCGCGGTGCTTGGCGAAAAAAGTTTCGATGCGATGGCCAAGGCCTATCTCGTTACCAATCCTTCGCGTTCGTTCACGCTGCGCGATCTCGGTTCGCGCCTCGAAGCGTGGCTGCAAAAAAATCCGAAGTTTGCTGGCAAAAACCGTGCGCTGGCGCTGGATATCGCGCGGCTGGAATGGGCGGACATCGAAGCGTTCGACGGAAAAGTCGAGCCTCCGCTGAAGCCGGAAGATCTTGCGAGCGCCGACGGCGCGAAGTTGAAGCTCGTGCTTCAGCCGTACATCCGGCTGCTGAGTTTCCGCTATCCGGTGGACGATCTTCTTCTCGAAGTCCGCAAAGAAGAGGAAGACACGGATTTCGCGAGCAACACCTTCGCCGAGCATCGAAAACGGAAGCGCGTGCGCGCCGTGGCAAAATTGAAGCCAGCGGAAATTTTCCTGGCCGTGCACCGCATCGACAATTCCGTTTACTTCCGGCGTCTCGAACCGGAGGAATTTGCGATTTTGAGCGCGCTGCAACGAGGCAAAACGCTGAGCGCGGCGGTTGGAACGGCGCTGCGCAAAAGCGCGATTCCAGCGGACGAGCGGCCGGCGCAAGTGCAAACGTGGTTCCAGACGTGGGCCGCGCTGGGCTGGTTTTGCCGGCCGGAGAAAAAACGCACAGTAAATTGAATCTTCTTGTCAGTTTGTGCATCCAAATTCCGCGGGCTCCCGTAGAACTTCTGGCGGCTAAAATCCCGCGAAGAAAACTTTGGACGACTGAGCTCTCATGAACAAACTGCTGAAAACTCTTCACTCCTGGCACGAAACGTTTTTCCATTATGTCGATTATCTGCAGCATCCATTTCTGCTGTTTGTGCGCCTCTACTGGGGCATCCAACTGATGCAGAGCGGCTGGGGGAAGCTGCATAACCTCGACAAAGTGACGGACTATTTCACGTCGCTGAATTTGCCGATGCCGCACCAGATGGCGTTTTTCATTTCCTGCGTGGAGCTTTTTGGCGGGCTCTTTCTCGCGCTGGGCCTGCTCTCGCGCGTCGCGTCGCTGGTGCTGACGATCAATTTGATCATGGCCTACGTGATCGGCGACCGCGAAGCGCTGCTTTCCCTTTTTTCGGACCCCGACAAATTTGCCGCTGCGGCGCCGTACGTTTTTCTGGTCGCTGCGCTCATCATTTTGCTCGCCGGCCCAGGAATTTTCTCGCTGGACGCGGTCATCAACAAATTCTTCTGGAAAACGGAAACACACGAGAAAGCTTCTGCTTAGGACTGCGTGCAGATCGCGCACACTTAATTGCCGGAATTGCGATAGGATGGATTCCGGGTAGTCATGGTTCGGATGGAATCTATCCTTGGTCTCCGCAATAGTTCCCGTACACTCTCTTGCACAGTTTTGCTGCTTCTCTCCTTCTGTATTTTGCTTTGGCCCTCCTCGACAAAGGCGGCTGATGTGACTTCGACGCTGATGATCGGCGGTTCGCGCATCGACGTGACCATCGAATCGCCGGACGGATCCGGCGCGCCGCTTTCGCAAACGGAAGTGATGCGGTGGGTGAAAAACGCCGCGGAATCCGTCGCGACGTATTACGGGCGCTTCCCTGTCCCTCATTTGACGCTCCGCGTGATTTCGTTCGATGGAAGCGGCGTGCGGCACGGGACCACGTGGGGCATGGACGGCGGGCTGATTCGCATCCACGCGGGAAACAAAACGCCGCCCGAAGATTTTGCGAGCGACTGGATGCTGACGCACGAAATGGTGCACCTGGCGTTTCCCTCGCAGGCGGATGAGCACCATTGGATCGAAGAAGGCTCGGCGGTGTATGTCGAGCCAATCGCGCGAATTCGTGCGGGGCACTGGACGGCGCTGCAGATGTGGCACGACCTGGTGCGCGACATGCCGAAGGGCGAACCGCAGCCGGGCGACGAAGGATTGGACCACACGCACACCTGGGGACGAACGTACTGGGGCGGAGCGCTTTTTTGTTTTGTGGCGGACGTGGAAATTCGGCAGCAGACGAAGAATAAGAAGGGATTGGAAGATGCGCTGCGCGGTGTGCTCGATGCGGGCGGGGATATTCGCGTGGATTGGGATTTGGATAAGGCGCTGAAAATCGCGGACCAAGCGGTGGGATTGGATGTGCTGGAAAAATTGTATGCGGAGTGGAAGGACAAACCGGTGCAGGTGGATTTGCCGGCGATGTGGAAAGAATTGGGCGTGGAAGTGGGACCGGATGGCGCGACGGTGACGTTGAATAATGATGCGCCGATGGCGGCGATCCGGCGCGCGATCGAGATGGGTACGCCGGGCGCAAAGGCTGGAGAGAAGACGCCGACGGACGCTGGCTCGGCGAAGTCGGGCTCGGCGGCTGCGGATTCCGTGCGTCCGATGGCGGTGTTTGCCGGGAGAACCGCAGGATCGAAGTGAAGCGTACCCCACCCCCCGGGGTGTACGGAAGTTATGAAGTAACTCCATGAAAGAAGAAGAGTTGCGGGATTTCCTGCGTGTACGCAGGAGAGGGTATGCGAAAAGAGCGGGCGGGCTAACTGGACGGGCATACCCCACCCCGGGTGTTTTTTGCAAAGAGTGCGGAAGAGCATGAAACGATGGGAGATAGCGTTTTGCGCGGTGCAAAAGAGTGCGTAAGAGTATGAAAACAAAGGAAAGCTAAACACGATTATTCCTTTGACGAAGGGTGCGTAAATGCAGTATTTTACGACCCATTCGGGCATCGAGGCATGGCCCGTCGAGGATGACGTGACCATCGGTATTGCCTGTATTTGTGAGCGGGGGGATTGTTTCGTCCTCGGAAGTGATATGCGAGCGACGTATGGGACAACTCCGCACGGGAGCAATTATGAGCGCGTAGGGCCAAATGATCAGTGCGGCAAAGTTTTTTATCTCGTGCCTCGACTTATCGGTTGCGTCGCTGGCCGATTGACTGAGTGCCACACCGTTATATCGCATACGAACACCTATCTGCGAAAATTTTCTAAAGCCCGAAAATTGCGGCGCGACTTAGTGCCAGCTGCCGTAGATGCCGCGCGCATTCGAGAGATGCGACGCATTTACAATTGGACGCTAGAAAAAAATTGGGGCATTTCTCTCGACCAGTTTGTGCGCGGCAAGGTTCCAGGCGGGAAACTTGACCAACTTCTAATTCGGGCCTGTCACCATCTACTGAAAGATGCACCTCTCCGCGTCCATTTGTTAATCATCGGGTTCGTAAATGGACATGGCGTATTTTTAAGGGCAGTACAAAAAGAAGCTTTACAAGAAGAGTCGAGTCCCGGTGTGCATGTTATTGGTGCTGGTTCTCCGCACGCAATGCGAGTGTTAAATCGCAGAGGGCAGAATCATGGGATGTCCCTTCCGCGAACATTGCTTCATGTACATGAGGCGATGTACGCAGCACGTAAAGAGAAAACTGTGGGACCTGCTTTTGGATACCTAATCATAAGAAAGCGGGTACCTAAAATCTTATTTCTGCCAAGCACGTCGGCAACTTTGGAAGGTTGGAGAAAAGCCCACGCGAATCGACCTACGACAGCTTCTCTAGACGATTCTAGGATCGCAGGCATACAGATTTATCAGCAATTGCAGGTATTCAAAGTTCCTAAGCAATACAGGCGCGGGTGAGTTCATGCGTACAAAATGGACATTCTCCTATGCAGTGAGCTTCTCAAAAGTGAGAACCGGAGCCGTAATCATGTGGCGCAATGTATCCACGAACAAATCGGAATTGTTCCGACGATTGAATCGGAACTCCATTTCTTGTAAGTAGGACGCAAGATGCTTCGCGGAAACCTTATGCCAGGTCCCCATGATGCCGCGCTTCAAGAGCGAGAAAGCATTCTCGGCAGTATTCGTGTGGATCTTGCCCATGACGTAGATACCAGAACTGTGCCGGATGACTTTGTGCTTCTCGCGGTCCACTCCCGCCCGGTCCATCGCAAACGGATAAGACGAGAAGTCATCCGTCATCATCACATCCACATCCGCACTCACATTGTCCTTGATGTACTGTGCCAGCGTCCCAGCCTTTACATCCTCAGCATGGAAGAAGCGCGTCTCACCGCCGCGTTCGCGGAGTACGACCACGATTTCTTTGGCGTCCTTGGCAGCCTTGATTCCTCGTCCCTTCATTTTTCCGCCGACATAAGTTTCGTCCATCTCAACGGTCCCACTGAGCATCTTCTTGCTGGCTTCATTCATGGCCGCGCGGATGCGGTGACAGAGGTACCACGCCGTCTTGTAACTGATTCCGAGTGTGCGCTGAATCTGGCAAGCGGACATTCCCTTTTTCGCTTCGCAAAGAAGTACGGTTGCCAAAAACCACTTTGTCAGCGGCAAATGCGAGTCATTGAAAATCGTGCCAGCCATTACGCTAAACTGATAACGGCAATCGGAGCACTCGAATTTGTCCTGAGTAAACAGGCGCGAAATTGTTCTGCTCTTGCAACGCGGGCACGTCACGCCTTCTGGCCAGCGCAGGCGCTTGAGAAGCTCTCGGCATTTCTCTTCGGTGCCGTATTGCTGATTCACTTCAACGAGGTTCATAGCCATGCCTCCTAAACGCAAGAAACGGGAAAAGACCGAACTGGAAAAGATGAGCACCAGAAAACTGGTTGCCAGCATACGCAAAGACTTGCATACAATGGTCCTTGAGGCAGAAGCCGCCATTGACCGTAAACCCAAGAAAGATAAGGGGTAAGCTCTTCATGGTTCAAACTATACGCCAGTTCTTACCCTTTGTCAAGTAAATAATCGTGAAGCTAAAGGCATTGGAATGACATTGATGTGGACTCTTGAAGGGAGGGCGGGTCAAAGTTGAAAGTGCAAGGTCAAAAGAGGCGGAAGAGGATAACGCGGAGGCGCAGAGGACGCGGAGGTTGCGCAATGAGGTTGGAGCTGCTCGGCGGGGCTGGCTACTGAATAACACAAGATATGTTACCAGATGCGGTAATGCGTTGTCAAGTGTTTACTTTAGTGCCATTCGAATCGCCTGTGGAAAAGTCTTGGAGGTTCGAGGCTGGAAGTTAGAGGTTGGAAGAGGACTAAAGCCACGCCCTGAACGCCGCAGATGCGGCACCCAACAGATTGGGAGACAGGTTCATGTCGACCAAGATCTTCATGCGCTGGGCAAAGTGAGTTCCCGCTCTTCTGCACGCCAAGCGGCGTAGCGCAGCGCTTGTAAAATGTCCTCGCGTTCAATGTAGGGATAATCGGCGAGAATTTGTTCGATGCTGCGGCCGGAGCCAATCTGACCGACGATCATGCCCACGGTGACGCGCATGCCGCGTACGCAAGGCTTTCCGCCCATGACGGCAGGATCCTGAGTGATGCGATCGAGATCTGGCATGCTCGTCCCTCCCACTATTGCGATAGCTTGAGAATATCATGCCTGAGGCAGCAGCATCGGGGGAGCGTTTGAGAGCGGTGCACGCCGGGAGCAGCAACGGGCGGCGGAACAGAGCAGAAGAGACAAGCAGATTCCTCGCTTCGCTCGGAATGACAAGTTGGAGATGGCGCGGTGGGCGGCTTGATGGACGCGGCGTGGCGATGGCGGGCGCGGCGTGGCGGTGGCGGACGCGGTGCAGGCTCGGCACGAGATCGGAAGTCACGCCCTAAAGGGCGCCGGGACGTGGGCTGGGGATGGAGATTTGTGATTTAATTGGGGGTATGGAACAGGCGCAGATTCGGCCGCGGCCGGCGGTGGGAGCGATCGTCGTGGTGAGCGGCCTGGCCGTGACGTTCCTGCTTTGGCTGCTGTACGTCCATCGAGCTTCGGCGGATTTCGCGGGGCGCTGGATGTTTTTGCCGGCGCTGAACGCGCTTCTGAACGGATTGTGCGCGATCGCGCTCTGCGTGGGATTCTATTTCATCAAACATGGCAACAAGGAAGCGCATCGCGCGAGCATGCTGACGGCGTTCGCGTTCTCTTCCCTTTTTCTGGTCAGCTACATCGTGAACCACGCGCTGCACGGCGACACGATTTTCCCCGGACACGGCGCGGTGCGCACGCTGTACCTTTCCATTCTGGCGAGCCACGTCACGCTTTCCATCGTCGCGCTGCCGATGGTGCTGACGACGTTCTTTTTCTCTTTGACGGGGCGTTTCGCGATGCACCGCAAAATCGCACGCTGGACGTTCCCGATTTGGCTTTACGTTTCGATTACCGGAGTGGTGGTGTTTGTGTTCCTCAGGGCGTACGCGTATTAGACGCGGTGTTGAACCTGCGCGAGTGCAGAAAATCCGAAAAAACCAGATAACTACGAGAAGCTAAGCGGCACAGCCGGACATGGTGTGCTACTCAGTTGGCTACTTCGTTGGCTGTTCGGCGAAGCTGCACAGCCAAGAGTGGCTGTGCTACTTTGCTGCGCTACTTGGCGGAGCGGCGGGCGGAAGAGTGGATGGGCGGAGTGTCTTCATTCTCGAACGCTTCGGGGCCGGGCTGAACGTCGTGAAATTCGGGGCGGGATTCGAGGAGGCGGACGCAGCGGTTCCAGCGGAGGATGCTGTCGTCATTGCCGGCGGGACGGATTTTTTCGGCTTCGGCGAAGCAGCGCATGGCTTCTTCGACGAGCGGAAGAAGGATGTGCGGGGAGCAGCCGGAATGGAGCTGCGCTTTGGCGCGGCGCTCGTGGAGCAGGCCAGTGTAGTAGTTGCGTTCGTAGGGATCGCGGAGCGAGGCGAAGATGGACTGGACTTCGGCGTAGCGATCGGAGGCGGCGCCGGTGAACTGGTCGGTGATGGCGAGGCCTAACATGCGGCGGGCGAACTGGTGGTCGGGATCAACGGTGAGGATATCGCGGCAGATGGATTCGGCTTCCTCGGGTTCGTTGAGATAGCGATAGAGCTCGGCTTTGGCGATGGCTTCGGGGATGCCGGGTTTGGAGATGGATTTTAGGTGGTGAGGCATGGGCGCTCCCGATTAGGCGAAGGAAGTAGAGGAAGTAAATGGTGTAAAGGAAGTAGAGGAGGTAAAGGAAGTAAAGGAGGTAGAGGATCGGAACTACGCTCCGTCGCAGACTCCTCCAACTTTTTCAAAAAAACCTGAGACATACTCGCTTACCTCGGAGCACAGGCTGAAGCCTGTGCCACTTACGGCAGAGAGCACAGACTGAAGTCTGTGCTGCCTGGGATTATGCTACGAGCCGCGGAACATGCGGAAGAGCATGGTGAGCGGATCGTAAAAGCGGTCGACAACGCGCTCCTTGAGAGGAATGATGGCGTTGTCGGTGATGTGAATTTCCTCGGGGCAGACTTCGGTGCAGCATTTGGTGATGTTGCAGAGGCCGATGCCGAGTTCGTTTTTGAGCAGGGCGGTGCGATCGAGGCCATCGAGCGGATGCATTTCGAGGCCGGCGACGCGAACGAAGAAGCGCGGACCGCCGAACGTTTTCTTGTCGTCGTGTTCGCGGAGGACGTGGCAAACGTTCTGGCAGAGGAAACACTCGATGCACTTGCGAAATTCCTGGACGCGATCGACATCGAGCTGGGAAATTTTCCAGTCGGTGTTGGGACGAGGCTGGAAGGCGGGAATTTTTTTGTTGACAGCGTAATTCCAGGAAACGTCGGTGACGAGATCCTTGATGCGCGGGAAAGATTTCATGGCCCTGACGGTGATGGGTTCGTCTTTGGGGAGATCGTCCATGCGCGTTTTGCAGGTGAGGCGCGGGCGGCCGTTGACTTCGGCGGAGCAGGAGCCGCACTTGCCGGCTTTGCAGTTCCAGCGGACGGCGAGATCGGGAGCGATGTGGCCCTGGATATAGTGGAGCGCGTCGAGAACGACCATGCCGGGGGCGACGGGGACCTGATAGTCGACAGCCTGGCCGCCAGTGGGGCCTTCGCCGCGAAAGATTCTTAGAGTTGCCTCGCTCATCCTTGCGCTCCGTGCTGTGATTGGCTCTGCATCATTTTATTTGTCCTCAGCAAGAATCTGCTTTAGATCGCCGGGCATTTCGCCGACAGGAATTTCACGGCGCGTCATTTTGCCGCCTTCACGAATGATGACGTTGTGTTTTTTCTCCCAGACGGGATCGTAATTCGGGAAGTCGATGCGGCTGTGCGCGCCGCGGCTTTCGGTGCGGGCGAGGGCGCTGAGAGCAACGGCTTCGGAAATGGTGAGCATGGAGTTTAGTTCACGCGTGAGGTGCCAGCCGGGATTGAAAAGGCGCGAGCCTTCGACGCTGGCCTTCGCGGCGCGCGCTTTCAATTCTTCGAGTTCGGCGAAGGCTTTTTTGAGATCCTCGTCGGTGCGGAAAATGCCGACGAGACTTTGCATGACTGTCTGCAAATCGCGCTGGACGGCGTAGGGAGTTTCGGGACCGGTATTGGAAAACGGAGCGAGGAGTTCCCTTTCGGCTTCCTCGATTTGCGCGACGGCAAGGCCGGGGCCGGAGACTCGCTTGGCGTGCTCCGCGGCGGCTTCGCCAGCGCGGCGGCCGAAGACGAGCAAATCGGAGAGCGAATTTCCGCCGAGGCGGTTCGCGCCATGGAGCCCGGCGGCGGCTTCGCCAGCGGCGAAAAGACCGGGGACGGTGGATTGCGCTGTTTCGGCTTCGACGCGAATACCGCCCATCATGTAATGACAGGTGGGGCCGACTTCCATGGGGCCTTTGGTGATGTCCACGTCGGCGAGTTCCTTGAACTGGTGGTACATGCTGGGAAGTTTTTTCTTCACGTACTCGGCGGGCTTATGGGAAATGTCGAGATACGCGCCGCCGTGTTCAGTGCCGCGGCCTTCTTTGACTTCGGTGTAGATAGAGCGGGCGACAACGTCGCGCGTGGAAAGTTCCATGCGCTTGGGGTCGTATTTTTCCATGAAGCGTTCGCCGAGTTTGTTGCGAAGAATGCCGCCTTCGCCGCGGACGGCTTCGGTGACGAGCAGGCCTTGCACGCCGGGCGGCCAAACCATTCCGGTGGGATGGAACTGGACAAACTCCATGTCCATCAGCTCGGCGCCGGCTTCGTAGGCGAGCGTCATGCCGTCGCCTGTGCACTCCCAGGAATTGGAAGTGACAGGCCAGGCTTTGCCGATGCCGCCGGTGGCGATGACGATGGACTTGGCTTTGAAAACGATGAAGCGGCCATTTTCGCGCCAGTAGGCGAAAGCGCCGGCGATGCGGCCGCCGTCGGTGAGGAGACGCGTGACGGTGCACTCCATGTAAACGTCGAAGCCGAGCTGCACGCCGCGATCCTGCAGCGTGCGAATCATTTCGAGGCCGGTGCGGTCGCCGACGTGGCAGAGGCGTTTGTAGGTGTGGCCGCCGAACGCGCGCTGGAGAATCGCGCCGCTCGCCGTGCGGTCAAATAGCGCGCCCCACTGCTCGAGTTCGCGGACGCGGTCGGGAGATTCCTGGGCGTGAAGCTGGGCCATGCGCCAGTTGTTGAGGAATTTTCCGCCGCGCATGGTGTCGCGGAAATGGGGCTGCCAGCCGTCGGCGGCGTCGACGTTGGCCATGGCCGCGGCGATGCCGCCTTCGGCCATGACGGTGTGAGCTTTGCCGAGAAGGGATTTGCAGACGACGCCAACGCTCGCGCCGTGAGCGAGGGCTTCGATGGCGGCGCGCAATCCAGCGCCGCCGGCGCCGATGATGAGAACGTCGTGCTCGCGGGTCTCGTAGCTGGTGGTCACAGGAGCCTCAGGTCGTGGATGGCGCCGCTGGCGACGAGGCGCACGTAGAAATCGGTGAGGCCGACAAAGATGAGGCTGGCCCAGGCGAGAAGCATGTGGCGCTCGTTTAGAAAAGTGACGGCACGCCACGCGCCGTGCCGCGGCATGCCGAAGGTTGCGCAGGAGAAGCAATCGAGTTTGCCGCCGGCGAGATGGCGGAGCGAATGGCAGGAAAACGTGTAGAGAGTGAGGAGAATGACGTTCGTGGTGAGAACGAGCGAGCCGACGCCGATGCCAAAGTGGCCGCCCCAATCGAAGGACACGAAGGCGTCATGCCAAAGGAAAAAAAGGAATACGACCGCGAGATAAAGAAAATAGCGGTGAATGTTTTGCAGGATGAAGGGAAACCTGGTTTCGCCCTGATACTTGCGTTTCGGGGGTTCGCCGACGGCGCAGGCGGGAGGATCGAGAAAAAACGCGCGATAGTAGGCTTTGCGGTAGTAATAGCACGTGGCGCGAAAACCGAGAGGGCCAATCAGGATAAGAAGCGCGGGCGAAAAAGGCCACCAATGATGGTGGGGATCAATGAGCGGCGAATAGAAGGGAGAAAGATAGGGGCCCCACGCGTAGTAAGCGCCCTCGAAAGCACGAAGGGTGGCGTAAATGCCGAAGCCGCCAAGAAGAATAATGATGGGAATGATTTCGACCCACCAAGCGTCGCGGCGCAGAGTGCTTCCCAGCCGCGATTCGGGCAAGAGGGTTGGCGTACCAGCCATCCAGGGACCTCCAGAGTGGCAATCGGTGGAGCGATGACACAAATGTTGCAGACGGATTATATCGAAGACGCAGCGGAAGGGCTAATTAGATGGAAAAAAATAAAAGCGGATTCCTCGCTTCGCTCGGAATGACAAACGGGTGGGTCCGTAAGCGTGGTTAGAGAATTGTCTTAGCTTTGCTAGAGAATGGTCTGGGTTTGGTTGGAGAATGGCTCGGGAACGGTTAGAGGATTGTTTCTATTTCGGCATCTAGAGAGACGTGTGTGGCAGGAACACCGTCGATGGAGAATTTTTCGCCTTCGGCTTCGGAAAAATGGAAAAAGCGGCTGATGTGGTAGTCCTCGTCGTAGGCGGAGAAAAGCCGCTCCGTTTCACCGGTAGGCAGGCGGAACGCGGAAAGAGGGACGGGCTTGCCGAATTCGCCGGCGAGGGCGAGATAGCGCGCGACAAGATCACGCAGCGGCATCATTGGTGCGCGGCGAGTGGCTTCGCTGGACATGGGAAAAGCCGGCTGATGAAGCGTAGTGTAGCGCCGGAGCCAGGCGAAAGAAAGCGGCGGAGCGAAAAGCATTGCAGAAGCGGAAGGGCGGCGGCAATTTTTCGCTCAGCGGAGTCACTCGCTTCGTCGCTTGCACAAGGTATCATTCTTAACGCTGAGAAAGGGAGATCCCGTGGAAAAACACGCTGCTCGCGTTCGCGTTTTCTGGTTCGCCGCCGCGGCGTTGGCCGCCTGTGTAGTTTTTCTTGTATGGCACTATCGGCCCGAGAACGCGATCCGGGTCGGCACGGCCTCGATCAGCCAGACTCTTTGCGACGAGGTGTTCGTCTCGGGGCTCGAGCCTAGCCGCGTTTTCACGGAAGACATTTTGCCGCAGCGCGGAATTCACATCCTGCTGCGCCGGATTCGCTACACAGTGAACGTACAACGAAAACAAGTCGTGACCACGTGGGCGGGCCACTTCGCCGGCGTTGCGACGTATTACCCGGGCTATGGCTGCATGCTGGGCGACGAGAAGCCCAGCGCGCCGTTTGTTGCGCCGAATTTTAGCAGCGCGTCTGGCGATGCGGCGGCGGCCGAGAATTCCGCGACGCCGATTTCGCCCAGCAATCCCATGTTGAGCGAAGCGCTGGACCGCGCCTTCGCCGAGCCACCGCGTCCGCCGTATCGCCGCGTGCGCGCCATCGTGGTGATGCGCGACGGAAAAATCATCGCCGAACGCTATGCCCAGGGGATCGGGCCGGACACGCCCTTGCTCAGCTATTCGGTCAGCAAATCCGTGATCAACGCGCTGATTGGCATTTTGGTGGGCCAAGGCAAGCTCAATCTATACACGCCCGCGCCCGTGGCCGCGTGGAGTTCTCCCGGCGATCCCCGACATGCCATTACGCTCGACGAATTGTTGCGCATGACCAGCGGATTGAATCTCGAAGAAAGCGACAGCGGCTTCGATCCCGTTTCCAAGATGATGTTCCTCAAGCGGGATATGGCCGCTTATGCCGAGAAGGCCATGCTGATTGCCAAGCCCGGGGAGACTTGGGAATACACGAGTGGAAACACGTTGATCGCTTCGGCGATTTTGCGCGATGCCGTCGGAGGGAGCGCCGCGGACGTGCTTCGGTTCGCGCACCGCGAACTCTTCGATCCCGTAGGCATGCGCCACGTGATTATGGAGTTCGATGGTGCGGGCACTCCCATCGGCTCGACGCGCATCCTGGCCTCGGCGCGAGACTGGGCTCGCTTTGGCGATCTTTATCTCAACGATGGAGTTGTCGATAGCAAGCGCATTCTGCCCGAGGGCTGGGTCAGCTACTCGACGAAGCCTACTCTCGATAGTCCGTATGGCTCGGGCTTTTGGGTGAATGCCGGGCAGTCCGACGATGCACGAGGCCGCGTGCAAGCCGGAATGCCCGCCGATGCGTTTTTTGCTTCGGGCAATTTCGGACAACGCATCGTCATCCTTCCTTCGCAAAAGCTGGTGATTGTGCGATTCGGTGTCACGATCGATCCTCCGGACTTCGACATTCGCGGGTTGATCCGGCTGGTGAAGGACGTCATCGCGGCCCGGTGAGCAAGCCATCCTCTCGAAAGCCGGCAAGCTAAGGCTCTGCTATGGATCTCGCGCAGCGCAACACGACGTTTGTCGGCAATCGAGCGGATTGGTAAGATGTTTGTCTGGAATGAAAGCGAAAGGGAGGAACAAATGACGATCGCAGTAGGACAAACGGCGCCGGATTTTATGTTGATGAATCAGGATAAAAAAGAAGTGAAGCTCGCGGATTTTGCGGGAAAGAAAAATGTCGTACTGGTGTTCTATCCATTGGACTGGAGCCCGACTTGCACCGAAGAACACGTGTGCCTGGTGAACGACATGAGGTCTTTCGACACGCTGGACGCGGAAGTTTTGGGCGTAAGCGTGGACAGCGTGTGGTCGCACAAAGCCTATGCGGACAAAATGGGGATCAAGTATTCGCTGCTGGCGGATTTTCAGCCGCGCGGGGCGATGAGCGAAAAGTACGGAGTATTCCTGGCGGATAAGGGGATCACGGGGCGGTCGATCGTGATCGTCAATAAAGCGGGGAAAGTGGCGTGGGCGAAAGATTATGACATTCCGGTGGTGCCGGACGTGAAGGAAGTGGCGGCGGCGTTGTCGCTAGTGAAGGCGGCGGCGGCGTAGGAAGAAGAAGTTGAGGAAATAAAGGACGTAAAGGAAGTAAAGGAAAAAAACTTCGGCGGACCTCGTTGCGGCGAGGTCCGTTTTGTTTTTGGTGCTCAGGAGGAGCCTGTCAGGTCCGTGCGGCCGGCCTTGTAGTGGCGCAGCATGCTGCGCCACTACAAAGGAAACCGCACCCTATCGGGCAGCCGGCCGGCCGATGTTGGCGGCATGCACAGCGGGCAAGCGTACCCGAGAAATGTTGGTCAGTGCGAGGAAGATTCCGTAGCGGCCAAGGAACGTACGAAAAGAACAATCTGCCAGCGTTGCTCTTCGGTGAGGTGTTTTTTGAAGGCGGGCATGGGTTTTCTGCCTTCGCTGATTTGATAGAAAATTTCGCCGTCGGTGCGGGCATTCATGCGATGGGGATCAGCGAGACTGGCGGGCCGCGGATAGTACGAGGCTGCGTCAGGCCCGTCGCCTTTTCCAGCTTGCCCGTGGCAGTTGGCGCATTTATCGAGATAGATGGAGCGCGCGGCTGCCAGAGCCGCGGGCGAAGAGTGCAGCGGATTTTTGCGGAGCTTGGCGGCTTCGGGAATTTTCCAGGCGCGGTTTTGATAGAGAGTGACCGCGATGAGCACGCAAATCAGGCCGAGCAGAACTGCGAAAAGAATTTTGCGGAGACGGAGAGAGCTTCGCGCTTTGGGGGTCACAGACAAGGGGAAATTTTCGCACACCGGCTTGCGAGACAAAAGAAGGAAAAAACTTTACACAGAGAGCACAGAGATACAGAGGACGCAGAGAAGAAAAGAAAAACGGAGAAGTAAGCTGGAGTTATTGCCCGCGGAAGATGAGCCAGAGCAGCTCGGCGTTAAAGAAGAGGATAGCGGCGGCGACGATCCAGGCGACGATGGTGGTGAACCGCGAATTCGCAAACTCGCCCATTTTTTTGCGGTCGCCGGTGAATTGGATGAGCGGGATAACAGCGAACGGCAACTGAAAGCTGAGAATGACCTGGCTGAGAATCAGCAGCGGCGTGACTTTGCCTTCGCCGGCGATGCCGATGACCAGGGCAGCAGGAACAAGGGCGAGCGCGCGCGTAATCAAGCGTCGCAGCCAGGGCTTGAGGCGAATCTGCAGAAAACCTTCCATCACAATTTGGCCGGCGAGCGTGCCGGTAAGCGTGGAATTCTGGCCGGAAGCGAGAAGAGCGCAGGCAAAGATGGTGCTGGCGAGGCTGACGCCGAGGACGGGGCTGAGAAGCTTGTACGCGTCGGAAATTTCCGCCACGTTATTCATCCCGCGTGTATGAAACGCGGCGGCGCCAAGGATGAGGATGGCGGCGTTGATGAAGAGCGCGAAGCCGAGAGCCAGCGTGGAATCGAAAACGGCGTAGCGAATGGCTTCGCGGCGGTCCCGCGTGGACGAGCCGAACGCGCGCGTCTGCACGATGCTCGAATGGAGATAGAGATTGTGCGGCATGACCGTGGCGCCGAGAATGCCGATGGCAATGTACAGCATGTCGCGATTGCGCAGAATTTCGGCGGTGGGGATGAGGCCGACGGCGGCGGCGCGCCAGAGCGGGTGAGAGAAAAAGATTTCGTAAGCGAAGCAGGCGCCGATGGTCGCAATCAGCGTGACGACGAAGGCTTCGATGATACGGAAACCACGGCCTTGCAGCGCGAGGACAATCAAGACGTCGAGGCCGGTAATAATCACGCCGGCGAGCAGCGGCAAACCGAAAAGAAGCTGCAGCGCGACGGCCGAGCCGAGCACTTCGGCGAGATCGCAGGCGGCGATGGCGATTTCGCAAACAATCCACAGCGCGATGGACGTGCGGCGGGAATAATGTTCGCGGCAAGCCTGCGCCAAATCGCGGCCCGAGGCGATGCCGAGCTTGGCGGATAGCGCTTGGAGAAACATCGCCATGAGGTTGCTGATAAGAATGACGCTGAGAAGCGTGTAGCCGAAGCGCGAGCCCCCGCCGATGTCCGTGGCCCAATTGCCTGGGTCCATATAGCCGACGGCGACGAGATAGCCGGGGCCGGCGAAGGCGATGACTTTGCGAATCCACGAAGCGGTGTGCGAGATAGGAATGGTGCGATGCGCCTCGGGGAGAGAAGGAAGGTTTTCGTGCCGCGGCTTTGCGGCTGGAGAAACTGCGGAAGAAGATTCCGCCTCGTCGGAGGGTTCGGTTTCGAGTTGGGGCGGAAAGGTTAGCGCCATAATTCTTAAAATCGAATACTTGGTAGCTGAATTTTTGTTAACTACAGTAAATGTCCATACTAAACTAGACTTAATAGGCCCGCTTGTCAATAGGACTTGCGCGGAATGTTCCCTGGCGGGAAGCAGAACGCATCGAACCAACCATCGCGGGAAGCGTAACCGGCGCGGCTGTGATACCTTCGGACCAGCCGTCTAAACGCGAACGCGTAAGGGGAGAACACGATGGAAGAGCAGCGGCCGGTGCCAGGACAAGTGCAGATTAAAGCGGACGAGAAAGAGATGCAGGGGCAGTACAGCAATTTGGTGATGCTGCATCACAATTTGGAGGAGTTCACGCTTAATTTTATTTACATTTTCCCAAATGCCGCGCAGGGAAAATTGCTGAGCAGCGTGATCGTCAGCCCGGGACACGCGAAGCGCATCCTGCGGGCGCTGGGCGAAAATATTTCGCGCTATGAGGCGCAGTTCGGGACCATCAAGGAGGCGCCCGAAGGCGGCGTGCCCCCAACGCCGAATGTGGGGTTTGTCCAGTAGGAGACGAGTCGGTGAGGGAGCCGAGGCAAAGGAAGCAAAGGAATTGGTAAAGGAGGCAAAGGAAGTAAAGGAGGTAAAGGAAGTAAGGGATTTCGCCGCGAGCATGGTTTTCGACGTCCTGATCGTTGTGCTGCGGGACGTGGAATTCCGAAACGCACGGCGTGTTGTGTGATGGCCCCGGCGTGTTAAACTATTTTCCTGCGTTGTTCGATGGGCCTGTAGCTCAGGTGGCTAGAGCGCGCCCCTGATAAGGGCGAGGTCGGTAGTTCAAGTCTACCCAGGCCCACCATTTACTTTCAGCAGGTTACCGAGCGTCGTCCCACAATTCCCAATCCGCAACTGCACCCACACTTCATTGCACCAGCTGCGAACCCACTCCCACCGCCGTCAGATATTCCCCTTGCGCCGCCCGTGTTTCATCGCCGTCTTCCTGTGTATACAGATCGAGCGTCGTCTGAATCTTTGCGTGACGCAGGATGCCCTGCACAGTCTTGGGTTCGACCTTGGAATAGTTCACCAGCCAGTTGCTCAGTGAGTGGCGAAGATTGTGAAGTCCAAACCTTTGACCATCCTCGATCTGCACTCCGGTCTTCTTTGCCGCTGGCCTTAAGTGATCAGCGAGGAAAATAGAAGCGGATACCCGCGTTGCCAGTAGCGACCGATGCTCTTTGAAATAGTCATGTCCCACTTCAGCGAGAGGCCTCAAAAATGAAAACGCGCAATAACAATTTTAGCCGCCTGACCTACTAGAAACCGTAGCGGGCCGCTTCGTTGCAAAAGTTCACCGGCGACCTCTACTTCCTAGGGAACATCCAGTCCGGAAAAAGTGAGAAAAAACTTTATTCCCTTGGAGATCCCGGGTTGCCGGGGAAATCTGGCCACAGCCCTCTACTTATTAAAGGAACCTCGAGAAGGGAAAAAGTAAGAAGAAATCTTAGTCCCCCAGGCAAAGGCCAAGCTGGCCGAGAATCCCGATCCCCTACTTATTTGAGGAACATCCGGAAGCACTGTTGAAGTCTGGATCGATGATTCGCGAAGTGATCGGCAGTACCGGCTTTGCGGAATTTGGGTTGATAACAATGTATTCGCTCCGAGTCAGCATCCCCCGAAGTCTGCCACTGACTTAACCATTTGAGTGAATCGCAAGGGAATCATACGAATCGAACGGATCGCGGACTCCTTGCGGCGAGAATTCCCTCACCATCTCATTCGCTGATCGCGTTTACATCCCGCCGAGTTGTCACTGGCGTTCAGCTTAAGACATCGGAAAGTCTCTCATTATCCGCATACGAGCAAATTCCCGCAGAGCAAATCCTATCCCCGTGATGCTACCAGCGCGGGGACTCGAGCGAGATCTTCGTAATCTTCTTGGGACAAACGCAGCGAAGCCGCCGCAACGTTCTCCTCGAGATGACTGATTGAGGAAGTCCCTGGGATGGGCAGCATCATCGGGGATCGCTGCAGCAGCCAAGCGAGCGCTACCTGTGTTGGGCTCGCGCGGTGCGCCTTCGCGATTCGGTCAAGCACTTGGCCGGCAACTTTGCCAGCTCCCAGTGGGTACCAAGGTATAAATCCAATTCCATTGCGCTCACAATAGTCCACTACATAGTCCCATTCGCGGTCGGCAAAGCTGTACCGGTTCTGCACGGAAACGATGGGAACGATTTTGCGTGCCCGCTCGATGTGCTCTTGCGTGACGTTGGACAACGCTACCAGCCGAATCTTGCCCTCGTTTCGCAGCTGCGCCAGCGTTTCCACCGAGGCCTCAAATGAGACGACAGGGTCCGGAATATGTAGCTGATAAACGTCGATGCGGTTCAGGCGCAATCTCTTGAGGCTTCCCTCAACGGCTGCGCGAAGGTGCGAGGGAGTGGCATCGTGGGTCCACTGATTCGGACCGGGACGGTTCCAGCCTCCCTTGGTGGCGATGACAAGACCAGCCGGATAAGGAAACAACGCCTCCGCAATCAGCTCTTCGCTGACATTTGGGCCGTAAGAGTCCGCGGTGTCGATGAAATTAACATCCAGCTCGACGGCCCGGCGAAGAACCGCCAACGCCGCTTCGCGATCCTTTGGCGGTCCCCAGATTCCTTCGCCGGTAAGACGCATGGCCCCGAATCCGAGACGATGCACGGAAATTTCCCCGCCAAGCCTAATATCTCCTGCCAAACTTGCAGAAAGATTTTCCTTGCTCATGATCGACCTCCAAAATTCATCCTTCATATTTAACCAACACCAACCGCCACGGGTACAGCCGTTTCGCGGACCGGGGGAGCCATGAATTCCGGCCCTACTGGAATGCGAACACTCTCGCGAAGAATCGCGGTGATCGCGGCACGAATGGTGCGAATCGATCCTTCTCGTCGCTTCCGCCCCACATCCAGCCGCCGATGGCCCATGTGTCGAGTGCGATTCGTGAACTAACGAGATTTGTACCGTCGATGTTGATGTATTCCAGCATGTTATCCTTCCTCGTCGCTATATTGTTTCGTCGGTTCGCCAGGGTTTAGCAATTGAACCTGCATCCTGGGAGCTGCCCCTCTCGGAAAGGCTTCCGAAGGTGCGACGTATTCACTTCCCTTCTCCTGCGAATACCCCGCCAAGCCCGCGATCCCAATCAATACCAATACGCAACTGACTTGAGCGACTTTGATCATGGCCCTGCTCTCCGATGTTCGAGAATCCTTATATTTGGTCTTTCTCGCTATGCCTCGCGGCAAAGCCGCTGTTCAATTCCGGCAACCCTCTGCTGAAGCGATCTTTCGCCGCGAATGCGCAAGCGATGAATTTTATCCCAGTCCACCTACTTTTTCCCCGCAGCGGCGCCGGCTCGAATCCGCCCTTTGTCATTGACAGCCAGATGAGCTCGCTTCTCCATTCGCAGAATCACGGCGGAATAATCTTGCTCCGCGCCTTCTTCCGACTGCCTCGCATTGATTTCAAAGGCAACTCCCGCGGCCGGCATTCGCGCGCCCACGGCAGCGGCCAGATTGAAGATCAACCCGAAATCCTTGTTCATTAGCCGAATCGGAAATTGCGGGCTGTAATCGTTCTTCTTCGCTCTTTCCAGTTTGCCCGCATGTGCTGGAGCGATCACTGCAGTCTGGGCCAACACGTCCAGCAGCCGATTGCGATCGAGGCCAGCCTTCTCACCGAGTGCAACTGCTTCGGCGATCGCCTGCATTCCGGTCCCCAGTACGCTGTTCACGACAAGCTTCATCGTCGCTCCGGAGCCGCTGGGCCCGATATAGAAATACCCTTTGGCAATAACGCGAAAGATCGACTCGGCAGACTCAAAGCGCTCTTTGTTTCCGCCTCCAAACAGGGTCAGCAACCCATTTTCCGCGACCGGAGTACTCCCCGATATAGTCACATCCAGAACGTCAACTCCACGCTCTGCCCCCAGTCGCGAAAGTTCCTGCGAAGTTTCCGGATTGACCGTGCTCATGTCGATGACGACTGTGCCCGCATGGGCATGGGCGAGAACACCGTCAGGTCCCTTATAAGTGTCCAGGACACCTTCGTCGCTCGGCAAACACGACAACACAACATTGCAACTGGCGGAAAGTTCCGAAACGCTTTTTGCGACGGTGGCGCCATAGCGGACTAGCTCTTGCGCCTTGCTGTGGTCCCGGTCGTAAGCGGTCAGTTTAAAGCCAGCTTCAAGCAACCTCCGCGAAATCGGGCGGCCCATATAGCCGATTCCCACAAATCCGAGCCTATCGTTTTCTTGTGTGATTGGTTTCATGATGAATTGTCCTCACCCTGACCTGCGGTTTCGATTTCAATTTCAACTCCCATACCGTTGAAAAGCACGCGTTGTGCCGTTTCGCCGAGGGCACCAAGTTTCTACCCAAGATGTTGGCTGCAAGGGGATTACGAGGTCTGAACACAAGGAATTAATGTTGAGCTGGCGCTCGTCGTCTGTCGAATCACTTGGACACTGTCAGTCTGTTGGAAATTGGAATGCATTCGCAACTGATTGCATCCGTAAGACAACGGGATAAGTAACGAGAAACGCGCTAGTGTTGACCGAAGCGATCAACTCTTGGATGGTCAACTCGGAAGCTCGCCAGAAACGGGGTTCGAGGCCGCGATCGATGCAGTTGGTGAAAGTAGTTTGACGGCAGTTTTCGGGAAGACTTATGGTCCGCGAACCGGCTACGCTTTGGTCATGCCAGAAATCAATCCGGAATACGAACGCACGCTTTATGCCACATTCCAACGGGCGCTGTCCTACCTGCAGGGGCTCGATCACACGCCAGTTTTGGCCACGGCAGATCTGACCTCACTCCGCAACCGCCTCGGAAAGGAGTTGAGCGACCAAGGTCTCGCTCCGGAGCAGGTCATTGCCGAACTTGTCGCCGACGTCGAAGGAGGTATCCTCGGGTGTGCCAGCGGACGCTTTTTTGGCTGGGCAATCGGAGGTAGCCTCCCTGCGGCCATCGCGGCCGATTGGCTCACAACAACATGGGACCAGAACGCGGCTCTATACGCGTGTGGACCCGCCGCAGCGGTAGTCGAGGAAATTGCGGGCCGTTGGTTAAAGGAACTTCTGGGATTGCCTGAGTACGCCGCTTTTGCCCTGGTTACTGGCTGCCAGATGGCGCACGTTACGTGCCTTGCAGCGGCTCGTCACGGACTCCTGGCGCGGCGCGGCTGGGATATAGAACAGCAGGGGCTTTCGGGTGCACCGCGCATTCGCATTCTTGCTAACGCGCAAAGACACGGTTCGGTCGAGCGCGCCGTCCGCTTGCTCGGTTTGGGGTCCTCACAAATTGTCGGCCTGCCAACCGATACCTTTGGTCGCGTACAACCGGAAGATCTCGACTACGAACTGCGACGGGATGCCGCATCCCCGACGATCGCCATCCTTCAAGCCGGCGAGATCAACACCGGGGCCTGCGACCCGTTTCGTGCCCTTGTTCCCATTGCGAAGAATCACGGAGCGTGGGTCCATGTGGACGGCGCATTCGGGCTGTGGGCAGGCGCCAGTCCGGGATTCAAACACTTCGTGGAGGGTGTGGAAATGGCGGACTCATGGGCTACCGACGGTCACAAATGGTTGAACGTTCCCTTCGACTCCGGTTACGCCTTCGTGCGAGACGCGGAAGCGCATCGGGCCGCAATGTCTCACCGAGCTCCCTACATCACGGCGAATATCGAGGCGCGCGATCAAATCGACTGGAATCCAGAATGGTCGCGGCGTGCGCGTGGCTTTCCGACCTATGCCGCATTGCGTCAGCTGGGTCGCGAGGGAGTCGCAAGCCTGGTGGAGCGCTGCTGCGCTCATGCCCATTCATTAGTTACGAGAATAGGCAACCTGCGTGGCGCCAAAGTATTGTGTGAGCCCACTATCAATCAGGGCCTGGTACAGTTCCTTGACCCAAACCCTAACGCCGTTGAATCGGATCACGCGAGATATACTGACGAGGTCATCGCGGCGATTCAAGCCACCGGCGAAGCATTTTTTACCGGAAGCGATTGGAATGGCCATCGTGTCATGCGGGTGAGCGTGTGTAACTGGCGCACATCCGACGAAGATGTGAATCGCGCTGTCTGTGCGGTGGCAAAGACGTTGGCAAACAGGGCCACGAATCAGATCCGCTAGGCGACATCGGTGAAAAGACCACGGTTTCCGAGTCTTGGTCAGGCATGCGGGAAGCCATCCACAAACGGGGTTCGAGGAGATGAGAACACCGCGACCCTCGACGAGACCTCGCTTCCCCCAACGGGACTTCTGGACCGAAATGCTTCCGGTCAGCCCTTCAACCGCCAACAATAACGAATCATATAACCATAAGCTCGATAAACGCCTTGGCGATAATGCGCCAGCTGCCCGTGAAGATGAACCTGAGATGGACGGGTTCTCATGAAACCCCGGAGGCCAACTCGTCTGCCGCTACTTGAAGAAGATCACGCTGGGTATGAAAGATACTCAATAGACGCCCGGAATCAGCTTCTTTGTACTACGGCTATAGTCTTCATAGTCAGCTCCAAAAGCCAGGCGGAGCGCAGTCTCTTCAACATGAATGCGAAGCAACACAGCCAGTGTCGGTGGAACGAGGACAACGGCAAAACAGACCCAGGTGCGTGTGTGAAGAGCAAAAGCCAAGAGAATTAGTTCCAGACCGAGATAGGAAGGATGGCGGACGTGGCCATAGAGTCCGCTTCGCTGCAGTTTCTGCCCGGCGTGCGTCGCAACATTCGTGCTGAAGGCTCTGCCTAGCGTAACGATTGCTATGCCACGAACCCCCAGACCGAGCAGCAAAATCCCAAAGGCCACCGGTGGCAGCCAGCTATGGCCCCCTGGCATGTCGATCGGGAACAATCTGTGCATCCAGTCGTCGATCTTGAACGTTGCAATAAAAACAGCCCAGAGAATAATCTGCGTTCCGCGATCTTGTATCTTGCCCTCACCCCTGCGTGTCTGGGTGAGCACAGCAAGGAGGATTTCCCCCACGAGCCATACATTTGTCAGCGCATGAAAAAAGAATTCGAGATTCATGATCGTCCTCGCTTGATCGCAGGAGGAGAATGCGCTGAACGGCCGGCGGAAAACAGTAGCAGATGTCATCGATGAAAGATGACAGGCATCATCATGACCCCTGTCATGCGTTCCCTATGACAGCTCAGGGTAGCAGGACCGTTTGCGCGGTGGGATGATGAAGCTATGAGCGAAGGGCAGTCACACGCGCCAGAACGAAACGCGGCAGTGTCGGAGACGCACATCACCGGCTCGAAGCGAAGGTTCCTCCGTGGCCGCTCGATCGTGCGCTGGGTGGCGTTGCTTTATTCCGCTTATTTCTTTTTCATACCGGCCTATCGGCACTCATTTGCGGTCTGGATGGAATTCGCAGTTTTTTACGCGGCCTTCGTCCTCCTCTATTTTCTCGTCGCGGAACTTACCGGACGCCGGCAGGCTGTGGCGTTTGTGTTGTTCTTTTTCATCGTCTTTCTTTATTACCCGCTCAACCAGCAAGCCTATGTAGTATTTGTCTATCCTTTCGCGGTGCTTTGCCTTTTCCTCAGCCGTTTGCGCACGCTGCTCCTGGTGCTGGCTGTGATGATGGCCGGAGTCTTGGCGGAGACTCTATACCTCGGTCAACCTTTGGCCACAGCGGAAAGCGCCCTCCTCTACTGCGTGATCTTCGGGATCACCAACTTTGCCTTCGCGCAGCAAGCACGAAACAATTTTCTTCTGGAGCGTGCAAATTCTGAGATCGAACGTCTGTCTCAGGAGGCGGAGCGCGAGCGCATCGCACGCGATCTACACGACCTCCTTGGCCATACCCTAACCCTTATCACCGTGAAGCTCGATCTCGCCCGGCGGCTCCTGTCCCACGACTCGGACCGCGCCCGGAACGAGATCGTGGAAGCGGAGCAGACCGCTCGGAATGCCCTCGCCGAGGTTCGGGAAGCCGTGTCCGGCTACCGCGCCGAAGGACTTGACGCAGAGATCGGTCGCGCCCGGCGAAGCCTGCTTTCCGCCGATGTCAAACTGACCACGACTCTCGCGCCGGTGAACCTCTCCTCTCACCAGGCCAACGTGCTTTGCCTTGCCCTGCGCGAGGCCGTAACGAACATCGTCCGCCATGCTCATGCAAGCGTCTGCCACGTGGCGCTCCTCGAAAAGGACAGAACGATTCATTTCACGATTGAGGACAATGGGCTGGGCGGGCACATTTGCGAGGGCAGTGGCCTGCGCGGCATGCGAGAGCGGCTTCAATCGATGGCCGGGACCGTGAAAGTGGCAGGTTCGGCAAATAGAGGAACAAGCCTTGAGCTGACGTTGCCGCTGGCGACTGAGTCGCCAGCACAACCGGCGCCGCAGATTGTGGGAGAGGCGGATACCCTTTGACGCAAAAGATACGCGTGGTGCTGGCGGAGGACCAAAGCATGTTGCGTGGCGCGCTGGCAGCGCTGCTCTCGATCGAACCCGATATTGAGGTGCTCGGGTCCTTTGCCGATGGGGAGCAGGCCCTTCAGGCCGTTGGAAAACACCAGCCTGAGGTTTTGGTGACAGACATCGAGATGCCGAAGATGAGCGGACTCGAGCTCACCGCCCGTGTAAAAGAGCTTTACCCAGTTACACGCGTCCTGATACTAACGACCTTCGCGCGTCCCGGATATTTGCGGCGAGCACTGGAAGCTGGTGCATCCGGCTATCTTCTCAAGGACCGTCCCTCTGAAGAACTCGCCGACGCGGTCCGGAAGGTTAGTCGCGGGGCCCGCATCGTGGATCCCCAGTTGGCCTCGCAGATATGGAGCGCGGAAAAAGACCCGCTCACCGATAGAGAACGCTTGATCCTGCGCCGCGCGGGCGACGGTGAGACTACTGCTGAACTGGCGCGTTCGCTGCGACTGACAGAGGGAACCGTACGCAACTATCTCTCCGAGGCCATCTCCAAGTTGCACGCTTCCAATCGGATTGAAGCGGCCCGGATTGCTCGCAATAAAGGATGGCTTTGAGATGGCATGGTAGATGCGCTTTCGATTGTCGAGCGCACACATGGACGCTGGTTGTCGAAGGATGACTTCAGGGCAAAGCACTCATTAAAGTTCCGGGCATGTTGTCGGCAACTTGGAAGTAATCCAGAAACGGGGTTCGCGTCCTTAATGCTTCTCGGTGGATGACCATACTGAACGCGGCGCGGGAGGTCGCCAGTATGGGATATCGGAAAAAGACAAGCATAGGCTTGAGGGCGAAAACAATACTTTGGCTGCCCGACTTGGAACAGTCAAAGAACGCAGTTTTGAACTCGCTGCCAGCGGCCAGCTCCCAAGAGTCGTGTCGGCATGCCATCGACGAATTCATCGGTTGGTATTGTTCTGAGCCGCGCTTGGCCTTCAACCGCAGTGTTGTCCTTCGTTATCGATTCTTTCTCGAACAAAAGAACTTGGCGCCCTCGACAATCAACGTGCGCTTAGCGGCTGGCAGCAACATTTTGTGGCACCACGCAATGGCCGCGCCCTTGAGAGCAATCGTCTTACCGTCGCGAATGGAGTTTCGCCGGGACAGAGGACAATGAGCCAGACTGACAGGATTGTAATTGTATTGTCATGTTGCCGTCAGGCTCTCATTTCTAACCTTACAGCCATGGCGCATTCCTTCCGCGCCTGTATCCCTTCCCAAGGGGGATCGACGAGCGTGAAACCCTCTTCGGACAGTCGTGGTGTGTTCGATATAATTTCAATGCGCCTTCATGGCTGGTTAATGCCTTTAGCGCGTCCCAGACCCTAATCTTCACAACCTAAGTTCAGGCTGTCAGTTTTTTGCGTTAAGGGAAGGCCTAGAGGTCCAGCAATCGGCCATGAGGAATGATGTGTCCTCGTTCTTCATTCCGCGTTGTCACGTCCCCTGCGTGAACCTTAGATGCCTCCACATAGGCTGAATGCCAGACTCGACTTGATCCCAATCGGGTGATAAGCAAATCCCGTCCGGAAGGATTGTGCAATCGAAGTCACGAATAGCGAGGATTCTGGCTGGTGTCGCTTGAGCGGCACAAGCGCGGAGGACACTATGGAAGACAAAACGAGGTGCCAAAAGTCAAAAACCCTGCAAGTTGTACATTTCCTGTTAATGCTCCCTGGCCACCGCGCGGAAAGG
The DNA here is from genome assembly GCA_963715795.1 of uncultured Acidobacteriota bacterium. Lineage (GTDB taxonomy): Bacteria > Acidobacteriota > Terriglobia > Acidiferrales > UBA7541 > Acidiferrum. The sequence continues at coordinate 2,887,130 of OY970275.1, forward strand.
AATTCGCTGATGAGACTCGTGTCCTGCTTTCGTCCCCTTGTTCTCGGTGTCATTTGCATGCTGGCTAGTGTCCCCGTTTGGGCGCAACTGGACGGTACTGGTCTCACCGGTACCGTGACCGATACAAGCGGACGCGTGATTCCAGAGGTGCAAGTGGTGGCCGTACAGGAAGCTACAGGACTTCGGCGCGCGACGGTCTCTTCTGCACGAGGAACCTATGAAATTACCGAGCTGCCAGTGGGGGTCTTTACCGTGAGCTTTGTGCGGAAGGACTTTGAAACTCTGCGTTTTGAGAATGTGGTTCAAAGCCTCGGGCGAACCCGAACCCTGGATGCGACGCTAAAGGCGGCAAGCGCGAATGAGAAGATGGAAGTTCGGGCCAGCCCGCAATTCATGGATCAGACTGCCGACACCTGGGGCACGGGCATAGAACGCATCCAGGCTAAGCAACTCCCATTAAATGGGCAGAATTGGGCCACCTTGACCACTTTGGTTCCAGGCTCAGTTGACGCCGCCGGCGGACCAGGAGCCGGCAACCAGCGTTCGATTCGCTATGCCGGCAGGGGCCGCGACGATAACAATTATACCTACGACGGCATCGATGCCACATATGTCATCAATCAGTCCCAGCTATATTTTGTGCGCGCGGCGATTCCGCTCGATACAATCAGCGAGATCCGCGTCGATCCCATGCTATCAACGGCGCAGACTGGCGCGACAGCCGGGGCGCAGTTGAACCTGGCCTCGCCTTCCGGTACGAACCAGTTTCACGGCGACGCTTATGACTTCTTGCGCAACAACATTTTCGACGCCACCGATCCGATTGACGCCTTGAATCCGACGCACGAGCCGCCTTTCCATCTGAATCAGTTCGGAGGGTCCTTTGCCGGACCTATCCAGCGGGATAGGACCTTTTTCTTTGCCGCCTATGAAGGCTACCGGCAAGACTTGGGTCAGACTCTTATCGGTTATGTACCCAGCCCTGCCTTTGCCGCACAAGTTTTGGCACAGTCGCCAGCGCTTGCTCCTGTGATTAGCGCCTATCCCCAAGGGCAGAACCCTACCAGTAATCCGGATATTTCCCAATTCGTGGGGGAAGGTAAACAAGTGGGTCGCGAAGACTCGGGGATGTTTCGCGTGGATCATCGCTTCTCCGACGCGACGAGTCTTTTTGTGCGGGCCAGCATCGACAAGGCCGACTACGTGGTCCCGTATTCCCCAAGCTCTGGCCAATATCTCAATGAACAAGAAGATCTTAACTCCTCTCCGGTCAACAGCGTAATCGGTCTATCACACGTATTTTCTCCGACCCTGCTCAACGAAGCCAAATTCGGCTTCAACCGCGGCACGACCGACAGTACCTATCTCAATGAGACCGGAACGCTCTACGCAATTTCAGTAGCAGGCTTAACTTCCTTGAACAACGGCCGCTCAAGCACCGGCGTCGGGAATACGTTTAGCGGAATCGACGATGTGGCATGGGTCAAGGGAAGACACGTAGTCAAGGCCGGAGTCGAGGTCCGCCGCGTGCAGATGAACCAGGGGGGCAGTGCCTATGGCACCATCAGCTATAACTCCCTCTCCGACTTTGCGGCGAACGAATCCTACAAGGCCAGCATCACGGGCGTGTACCCCGTCAACGGCCTGCGCAAGACGGATTATTTCGTTTATTTGCAGGACGAATTCAAGTGGCGGCCTAATTTCACGCTTAATTTGGGCGTGCGCTACAACATCTTCGGTATTTTCAGTGAGGTGCAGGGCCGCGGGAATCCTTTTGATTTTGCCACCTGCGGTGCTGCCGGCTACTGTGGCGTGGGTGCAAGCTTCGGTCCGGGGAATTATGGCGACGTCGATCCACGCATTGCCCTGGCTTGGTCGCCGTCCGTGTTCCGCGGGAAGACCGTCATTCGCAGCGGCTTTGGCATCTATCACGAGGACGGCCAGTTGGACGATCAGAACATCCCCGATAAGAACGAAGTATTAAGCTATGCGCTAACGCCGACGAACTGCCCAGGCCTTAGTTACCCCTTGGTCCTAGACGCGGCCGGCAGTCCCGCCTGCGCGAACGGCACAAATTCGCCGAACGCCGAACAACGAGATCGCAAGGATACCTCTGCAACCCAGTGGGGCCTGTCCGTTCAGCAGGCGCTACCCCGAGATTTCCTTGGCACGGTGTCTTATGTGGGAAGCAAAGGCACCCATCTGCTTCAGGAATCCTATGTAAACGTCATTGACCCGCTTACCGGACTGCGTCCTTACCCTGCCTTCTCCCAGATCCCTTGGCGAGGCACCACCGGTAACAGCACGTATCAAGCGCTATCAGTTTCGCTGAAGCGGTCTTTCTCTCGCGGCTTGCTGGCCTCGGCGAACTACACGTGGGCCCACGAGATCGACGACGATTCTAACGGAAGCGGCGATGGCGACTCCATTACTCCGCAGAATGTTTCCTGCTATCCCCAAGGAGCGCCGGAATGCGGGGAGCGCGCAAGCGGCGCTTTCGACGCGCGCCATGCGTTCAATGCCAATCTCGTGTATGAGCTTCCTCTCGGCCCCGGCAAATCGTTGCTTTCTGACCCTGGAATGTTACGCACCCTGTTTGGTTCGTGGTCGGTCAGTTCGATCTTCACCGCCCGCACCGGCTTCCCCGTCAACCTCACCACCAGCGCCACGGGCCCGGACGGAAACACCAACGAGCAGCGTCCCAACCTAGTTCCCGGCCAGCCCCTGTATCTGGCCGGCGGGGATTTCAACCCGGCGGCTTTTTGTACTCCCGGCACCGCAGATCCGCTCTACCCCGGTGGTACCTGCCCCTCAGGATTCGGTGATGTCCCGCGCAATTTCCTGCGAGGTCCCGGGGTCTGGCAACTTGATCTGGCGCTCGCCAAGACCATTCCTATCAAGGAACAGTTTCAACTTGATTTTCGGGCCGACGTATTCAACATCTTCAATAGAGCGATGTATGCCAATCCGGATGGCCTGATTTCGGCTTCCGACTTCGGCAGGATTTATTTGCCTCTCAACACCACTCCGGTGGGTTTGGGCACACCCCGTCAAATGCAATTCATGTTGAAACTCCGATTCTAGAATCGGAGTCCACGACGGGGTGAACCTGCCGCGCGGAACATCTGCCAAAAAGGCGGCCGCCAATCGTCCCAGTGGCTAAAATGGGTTCACTCGTCTCTGGGACGCCGTGCCAAACGCCAACCTCACTCTACGTAACTGCGGCTTCTATCCGGAGCTTGGCGCCGCCGACGTATACAACATCTCGCCCACACCGATAGCAGCCACGCGCAGCATTTACTTTTCAACGGAAACAAGACGCCCAGCCGACGAATCCGATCGGCACACACAAAAGGCCCTCTCCCCGGTGACTAGGGAGAGGGCCGTTGCAGTAGTCGGAACGGGTATTAGTTGTCGTCGCCGTCTCCGTCGTCGTCCGTGGTGGTCGGTGCCGGACGGTTGAAGTCGCTCGCGGGGCGAACGGTCTTCTCGCCTGGGAAGGGGACTATAAACCCGGTCGCCTCGTACCAGTTGTAGTGCCTGACGGTGTCAGGGTCCTCGGAGTCGGGAGTGTGATATTTGCCAGCGAAGATCTCTGCTTTCTTCTTGAGCCAGCCAGCCTGCAGAGCCAGGACCTTGGGGTCGTTAGTCGGGAGCTCCAATTTGGCGGTAGTGCCTAGATCCAGAAGAAGCTCATTCTGCACATGGTTCCACGCCAGGAAGTTCGCCGGAGGCGGATTATCGGTGAAGATCTCGTACATCGGCGAAGCCACAAGGTCATTCTGGTTCATGGGCTTCAGACCGAGGATCTGCTCGATGGTGCGGGTAAAGTTGACCTGCGTGTAGAAGGTGTGGTCTGCAACCACCCCAGCGCCTGTGCCATCGGGGTTGACCTGTTGCTTAACGTACGGGCTGATGACATAGCCAGGGCTGCGGTGGCCGTCGACATGGTCAACGCCGTCCTGCGCGTCGTCTTCCTCGACGAAGATCGCCGAAGAGTTCCAGATCGAGCTGTGGCTGATGGCGTCGACAAACCGCCCAAGGGCCAAGTCGTTATCGGCCTGCATGGCTTGCGCGGCCGGCGGGCCACCCGTGTGGTCGGAGCTGATCCACATGAATTCCAACTGGGGCACCGAGCCGTTCTTGACGTCCTTCTGGAAATCCTGATACCAGACATCGAAGCGATACTGGTCGGGGATGCCCAGATCGAACTGCGGGTAATTTTGGACCGTGACCTTCATCACGTTCGGGAGCGGGGAGTACGAGCCGACCGCGTTCTGATAGTTAAGAGTTGTCTCGCCCGTGACACCTGGTTCTGCGCAGGCACTCGGCTGTGGCAATGCGTAGTGTGGGTTTGACCCGAACGTCGTTTCATCGAAGCACTGGGAGTCCTGGTAGAACTGTTGCCAGCTCGGCTCGCAGCTTCCGGTATATTCCGTCGCGGTGCAACCCGGCACTTTGAAGGTATTCTCCTCGACGTACTCGCCGTAGTTCTTCACCTTGATGCCGGCCGCGGCCGCCACATCGTACAGGTGGCCCTTGACCTGATAAGCCAGCGCATCGCCGCCGTTGGAGGGATAGTCCCGGTCCCAGTCCGGCGACTGGATGTCATCGGAGTAGGGCGCCATCGCCTGGAGAATCCAGTTATGACCGTCGGCCGACTGCCGGCTCGGGTCGTAGAAGTTGTCGAAGAGCGGGAAGCGCTCGACCAGCGTGTGCGCGTTGGGCGTTACGTCGCCGTAGATCCCGGACGCGCCGAAGACCGCCAGGTCGGCCTGGCCATTGCCGCCGACCACGTCGCCCAGAATCTGGTCGTAGGTGCGGTTTTCACGGATGATCACGAAGATGTGCTTGATTTTCGAGGGATCGCCGATCTTTTCGGGGATTGCGACCGGCTTAGCAAACCGGTTGCCCCCTGCGGCCGACAAAATGTTTTGCACCAGATCCCAATGGTTGTTTTGGAAAACCTGCACCGTCATCCTCAACAACGCGTCGAATTTCGGCACGGGGACGATGCTGACGATGCCAAGGTCCTGGTGGGTGTTCAGGCTGGCCGGCGAGCCGTGTGAGGTTGTGGTTGAATTTTCGGGAGGGGTGCTCTGGAACCCCGTTGAGCCGATGCCCTTGTCGTCGGCGACGAGCAGGGCGTTGTCCGTCGTGTCCAGCACAACCGAGCTCGGCGCATAGCCGACCGGGATCAGGCCCTGCACGGCTGGCAACCACTCGAAGTTATTAAGATCGACGACCGCGACCGCGTTGGCATTGTAAAGCGCGACGTAGGCGATGTTGTTCGAGGCATCGACGGCGATCGAGTTCGGCCCTGCGCCGTAAGCCGATTTCAGGTCTCCGGGCACGCGGATCGGCGACCCAAGGTCAATTCTCCGTACTTCCCGGTTCATGGCCGGGTCAATCACAGAGATGCTGTCGTCATAGGTATTGGCGACCAGCAGGTATCTTCCCCAGAAGGCCATGCCAGTCGGATGGTGGCCGACCGGGATGCTGCCTGTGACTGTAAAGGAGGGCAGGTCGACCACAGATATGGTGCCGGGAGCCGTGGTGCCCGTCGGATATTCGGCGACGACATTGGTGCCGTCGGAGTATAACTGGAAGTCCTTCTGGGTAGCAATTCGGCCGGCCTCGTTGGAGACGTAGGCTGTGTTGCCGTCCGCGGAGACCACCACGCTGTTCGGGATGTTGCCGACACGGATTTGCGAAACCAGCGTACCCGTGCTCAGGTTGATCTTGCCCAGCGTATCGCTTGCATCTAGAACTACGTAGGCGGTCGAGTTATCCGGCGAGACCGCGAGGCCCAGTGGATAGGAAGTGGTGCCGGAGTAGGGAACGCCGCAGGGGATCGCATAACTGCCCGAGGTTCCCACAGGGCCGGGCAGCGTAACGCCGGTCCCCGGCATGGTGACGGTCTGAGTGCAATTGACGGTGTTCAGCACCGGCTCCGAAGCACCGAACGCGGGGAAGTCGACGATCGTGGCGTCCAGCGGAATACTGATGCGAGCGACGTTGGATGTGATCATGCCCGTACCCGGATCGACGTTGACGTAGGCAACGTAGCCGCTGTCCTGGCTGAACAGCAAGTGCAGGCCATCCGACGTATAGACGATGCCGGTAGCGCTGCCCGTTTTGGAGCCGCTGTACGCGAAGTTCTGCACGACAGCGCCGGTCTTAGTGTTGAAGATGGTGACGGCCTGTGGTGCGCCCATTTGCAGGACGGCGGCGGTGTGATTGCCAAGGGGGTCGAGCGCGACGGCCTTGGCGCGGGTGGTGATGCCGAGGTAGACCTGGATGCCAGCGGGGGTGATGATTGTGCCGTCACTGACGACCCACGGGTTGGGCAAGGTCGACGGGTAGTCCGGACCCTTTGACCCGCCCAGGTTCTCGCCGGGGGTGTAGGTCGGAAACGGTACGGACTGAGCAGCGGCAAGCCCCGCAAAACTCAGCCCCGCAACCAGCAGGCCTGCGAGCGGACGTAGAAGGTTAATCCTCGAATTGCTTCGAAGGGATTTTCGAAACATATACTGTTTTCCTCCTTGGATTATTTTCATTAGGGGCATGGACTCCTTGAGGCGTGTGAAGTTTAGGCGCGGAGAGCAAACGCCAGGATGACGCGCGGATTACATTCTTGTCATCTAGAGCACGAGGCCGGCATATGGAGTGTGACCCGGGTGCCTTGTCCCGGTTGGCTCCAGATCTGGACATCGCCGCCGTGAAGCTGGACAATGCTGTGAACGATGGCCAAGCCCAAGCCGGTGCCCCCAGAACTTTGCGAACGCGACGAGTCCACTCGGAAGAAACGGTCAAAAACCTTCGGCAGGGCTTCGGCTGGAATGCCCACGCCTGTATCGGTAACTTCGATGCGAATCATGGAAGAATCCGCGCTCGTCCCCAGCAGCACCTCTCCGCCAGGAGGCGTGTTTGCCAAGGCATTCGAGACAAGATTGCCCACCGCTCTCTGCAAGAGCGTGCGGTCGAGTTCGGCAATGACCGGTTTGTCGGCGACGGTAGTGGCTAGGGAGACGCCCCCGTCGGCAGCCGAGGCTTCGTAATATTCCTGCACCCCGCCCAGCAATTCGCCCACATTCACCGGCTCGCGGCGTAAGTGGGTCAATGGGCTCTCCGAGCGCGCGAGAAACAAGAGGTCGCCGATAAGATCAGACAGCCGCACGGCTTCTTCGAGGGAGGACTCGATCACTTCGCGATATTCGCCGGCGCTCCGCGCGCGGGCCAACGCAACTTCCGCTTCACCCCGAATATTATTCACCGGCGTTCGCAGGTCGTGGGCGATATCTGCGGAGAATCTCGAAATGCGCTCGAAGGACTCTTCCAGGCGGTCCAGCATTTGGTTGAAAGTACTGGCCAAGGAGGCCAACTCGAACGGATATCCTTCCGGACGAATACGTTCCCGCAAATTCGTCGAACTGATGTGGCAGGCGGTCGTCGCCATTTCCTCCACCGGACGAATGCCGTGACGTGCAATCTGATACCCGACTAACGGAAAAACGGCAAAGGTGGCCAGAAGAACGGTCCAGAACCAAAACCGATAGCGGGCTAGCAGCTCCTCTTTCTGCGAGACATCAACAGCAATCTGAATGGTGTCAGTCTGAGTGGCAGGAGATCCAACGGGGGCCAAGGCGCTGGTGACGCGAAAGACATGGCCAGTTCTTCCCTTCATGCGAATGTTGCCAGCAGGTTGGCTTCGGGTTTGAAGTGCTAATTCCGCTAGGTCCAATTGATCTGCCATGCGCGGGGTCATCAACAAAGGTGTATCTCGTTCATCCAGCAGGCGAACGTAGAACTGCTCGTATCGCCGCGCGGCTGTTTCCAGCTCGACTTCCTCCCGCAGTCCGTCCCAATCGTCAGGTCTCTCCTGCAACATGGTGCGCAGCACGTGGACTTTGTCCGCGAGAAACAAATCGGTGCTTTTCTGCAATTCGGACACCAGCACGAAATAAAGGCTGGCTGTGGCGAAGAACACCAGAAGCAAACCCGCAAGCGCGTAGGCGGCCGTTAGACGGAAGGCCAAAGTTCTCCACAACCGTGAGGCCCGCGAGAAGCTACTGGCCGGGTTCCAGAACATAACCAGCGCCCCGAACAGTGTGGATTAATTTGGGGGAGAAAGGATCATCCACTTTGCTGCGCAGCCTTCGCACATTGACGTCCACGACATTCGTGTCGCTGTCGAAGTTCATATCCCACACTGCTTCCGCGATTAGGGTTCGCGAAAGTACCTCGCCTGCGCGCCGCGCTAGCAGGGACAAAAGGAGGAACTCTTTGGAAGTCAGATCCAATCGTTGGCCGGCGCGCGTGGCACGCTGCCGTATTAAATCGATTTGAAGGTCGGCCAAGCGAAGCGACTCTTGCGCTCGTGGTGGCCCACGACGCAGCAGCGATCGCACGCGTGCCAGCAATTCGGAAAAAGCGAACGGCTTTACAAGATAGTCGTCCGCGCCCAGTTCGAACCCTCGTACCCGCTCGTGTACTGCGTCGCGAGCGGTCAGAAACAGCACCAGCGCATGTCGGCCTTCCTGGCGCAAGCGACTGAGCACCTGCCAGCCATCCAGGCCTGGCAGCATCACATCGAGAATGACGAGATCGAACTCCAACTCCTGCGCGAGGTGCAATCCGTCCAATCCATCACTGGCAACATCGACGACAAATCCTGCCTCCCCAAGCCCTTTCTTCAGGAACTTGGCGGTTTTGGCTTCATCTTCGATGACCAGAATTCTCACGACTAGTAACCCTAGTACGTCATTGCTAACAACATGCTCATTGCTTGCTCGCCATCAGCCGAGCGAACACGCTAAATTGGAGGCACCCATTCTGTTTGTGTTCTTCTACTCGCCCTAATTTCAAGGACTTCGCATCTCCCTCTCCGTCGGGCGTGACACCAGTGCCCCGAGGGTTGCACTCACACGCACAGATCACTTCGAGTGACAGGGGGGCAACCCGGCACTGCGCCCGAAGACTGAGGGAGGGATTAGAGCAGCGGAGCTTCACAGCATGATGAAAGCGGAATGAAATTCTGTCACTGAGGGGTTTGAATCTCCTTTGCACGGGTTTTATATCGAATACGCGTTTAACCAAGACTTCATTTACCATTGTGCCCGCCAAATCACTTTCCAGGCGCCAATATCGAATGATTATGAGCCAGGCCTAAAACGAGCTCTGACCAGGCAGATCAAGTGATGTAGATTCTCCCATCGAAGCTTATACAAGAACTCGCGCTAATGAATCCGACATCGGTTATCAAATCAAATGCACTACGGGCGAGAAACGGGGTTCTGGGAGATGAATGTGGTGGCTGCTTCGGAGGGCGTGGAGTTTTCCAACCCACAACCTAACCCACAACATGAGATGACTTGTACAACTTCCGCGTAGTTTGGCAGTCCCCGCGGTCTTGTAAGTTGTTGTAAAACATAACCACGCGACTCTGATAAGGGCGAGGTTGGTAGTTCAAGTCCACCCAGGCCCACCATTTATTTTCAGTAGGTTACCGGGTGTTGTCCCACAAATTGACTTCCGCCGTCTAGCCCGCGTTTCGCTGCACCATTTGCGGGCTCACTCCTAATGCCGCCGCACTGCCAGCAGGCGCTCGTTTTATTGCGTCGACTGCGCTGACAACGATCGAGCCTTCCCTTCAAAGACGCGCCCTTCGTAAATCGATCCTATGCGCGAGCGTTCGGAAGCTTTCCACTTCAGCGAAGCAAATCTATATTCTCTCTTCTCGAACGGACTTACTCTTTTCACCGCGGGGAATCACCTCTTTGCGGCGCTCCGGCAGCAAAAACGAGCGACGCCAGGTAGACCACTATTCCGAGACCGATTAAAAACACGCCCACGAATGCGAACAGGGCGAACATCAGCGGATGAACCCGCAAGAGACTGACTATTTCCACGATCAAGCCGAGGATGATCAGCGCGCCTGCAACTCTCAGAAACCTATTCATTCCAATTTCACCCAGTTTCATTGTGCGGGCCTCCACATTTTCAAGGTGTCTACTTTGGATGCGTTATGAACAGAATCGTGGCAGCCGCTGGAGATGCAGGACATCTGATTCGAGGTGAGTGTGTCCATGAGGGCTTGATGAACGGGATTGGCTTCGAAGTCTCGAGCGCCGTCATGGCAGCGCAGGCACTGGTGATTATTGAAGCCGCCCGGAATGGTGATGTGCGCCGGAGGCGTGCCGATGTATTGCACGTAAATGCGGGTCACGCCTGCCAGCTTGTCCTTCAGCGGGCCGTAAATTGTGTAGTCGGCATGGCAGGCGTAACAAGCAGTGTCGGGCGGCACGCGGTGATTTTGAAAATGCTGGGCGGGCAGATACTTCGGATCATCGACGTACAGGCTTTTCCCGTAGTTTTCCATGGCATGACAGGAAATGCAGAACCTCGTTTGTTCAGAGCGTTGCATGTGCGTGTACATTCCCGCTCCGATGCAGAGCGCCGGGAGGGCGCACAGGGCGATGAACGCCAAAATTTTTCCGGCGGTCCCGGCCGTAAAAGAAGGGCGCACGATAAACACGGCGACCAACACAATCGTCAGAACGATCAACGCGATAAGAAGTCCAATTGGGCCGAACATGCAACCTCCCTCAATCCGCACCTAGTGGTGCGCCACATCGATCCTTCCCCCGCGGGGGATTCGCGCCAGCACCTTCTTATAACAGACGATTGGTTCTGACTGTGACTGAGATCACATTCCCTCCGACAGAACGGTGGCAGCTCAGAACACGCCGGCCGCGACCTTGTAGCGTTCCTCGGGCATTTGGCCGATCCCGGCTTCGGCCATTTTCTCGAGAGCGGGCAAATTCTGGATCACTCCCGTGGAATGCGTCCAATAAAGAATCTTGCCGGCTTTGAGGCGGGAAAGCAGCCGGCTGGTTGTTTCGCGAGAAAGGCCGATCATGCGAGCAAGGTCTTCCTGACTTGCACCCGGCAGCCGGATGCGAAGACCGTCCTCCATCTGGCCAGGACGAAAACCGAGAACGAAAGATACGAGTTTTTGCAGAGCCGATTCCGACAGGCCAATCGTTTTTAGTTCTTCCAGAAGAGTTACTCATAACGGAGAGCGACGATGGGGTCCACGCGCATGGCGCGGCGGGCCGGGACGAAGCAGGCGGCTAGAGCTACGGCGACGAGTAGAGCGACAACGGACAGGAAGATGAACGGGTCCGTGGCGCTAACGCCGTAGATTAAGGTCGAGAGAAGGCGGGTCATAGCGAGGGCGGCGAGGAGGCCGAGGACCACGCCGGCGAGAACTAGCTTGAGGCCTTCTCCCAAAATGAGGCGAAGCACGTCGCGCGGATGGCCGCCTAGCGCCATGCGGATACCGATTTCGCGGGTGCGTTGCGAGACGGCGAAGGAAATGACGCCATAGATGCCCACACTGGCCAGGACCAGAGCGAGGACCGCGAACAGTCCCAGCAGAGACATCATGAAAGTGCGGAGGGCCAGGGAGCCGGAGAGCACTTGCTCCATGGAACGGATCGAGCCGGTCGGAACGGTGGGATCGACGGCGGCGATGGCGTCACGCACGGAACGGCTGAGGCTGAGAGGATCAACGTTGGAGCGAACAATGATGATGCGCGGAAACCAACCTTCAAACACCTTTGACGTCTCATAGGAGGCTTGCGCCGCTGGAATGAAAGTCGTTGGAGGTGCGGGCTGATCAAGGTAAGACTTCACGTCGGCTGCCACTCCGACGATTTCGCACGAAGTTTTGCCCAAGAAAATGTGTTCACCGATGGGATTGAGATTGGGAAAGTGTTTGCGAACGAATGCCTGATTGACGATGACCACTTTATCGGCCGTCTCGGAATCCGATTCGGAAAAGGCGCGGCCTTGGCGGAGCGGGATGCCCATCGCGCGGAAAAAGCCGGGAGTGATTTCGCGGTAGTCGACGCTATACGCATCCGGGGAATTAGGCAGCCGGACGCCATTGTTTCCGCCACGCTCGAGAGGCAGGCCAGCGGCGATGACGGCGGCGGCATCGACACCGGGAATGGATTCGAGGCGCTGAACGATGGCGCGGTCAAAGGTCGCGATTTGCGCTTCGGAATCATAATTCGAGCCGATCAGCCAGAACTGCGCGGAAAGAATCTGGTGAGGATTGAAGCCGGGATCGGTGTGGATCAATTTTGAAAAAGTGGCGATCATCAGGCCGGCGCCGGTGAGCAGGATGACGGAGATAGCGAATTCGCCGACGACCAGCAGTTGACGGAGGCGAGCGCGGCCCGGAGAGGCGCTGGAGCGGCCCGCGCCTTCCTTGAGGGCTTCATTGATGCCGGTGCGGCCGGCTTCCAGAGCTGGAGCGAGACCGAAAAGAACGCCCGTGAACAGCGAAATAAAAAATGTAAACGCGAAGACCCAGCCGTCGAGATGAACGTCAGAGACGCGAGGCAGATCGATGGGTGCAAGCGCCAGGAGGGAACCCAGGCCAAGATAGGCGACGAGCAGGCCGCAAGCGCCGCCAGCGAGCGCGACGAGCATGCTTTCCGTGAGCAACTGCTGAAAGAGCCGGCCGGGAGATGCACCCATGGCGATGCGGACGGCAAGCTCGCGGCCGCGCAAACTGCCGCGGGCAAGAAAGAGATTGGCGACGTTCGCGCAGGCGATCAGCAGCACGAAACCGATAGAGCCGAGCAGCAGCAAGAGGAAAGGACGGACGTCAGCGCCGATCATTTGCAGGTACGGCCGGAAGCTGATGTTGAGTTCCTTGCCGACAACGTTGGGAAATTCGCGGCGGAAATCCTGCGTGACGATATTCATTTGCGCCTGGAGCTGCGCGGGAGTGACGCCGGGCTTGAGGCGGGCTAGCACGCCGATGTTCTCTCCGCTGCCGGCGGTTTTGGCGACGAGCGCGAGAGGGGTCCACACATCCGCGGAGCCGCTATTCGGAAGATCCGTGGCAATGGCGATGGAGGCAAAATCGCGGGGCATCACGCCGATCAAAGTGAAAGGCTCGCCATTCAAGAGAATGTTATGGCCGATTTCGGCGGGATCGGAACCGAAGCGGCGCGCCCACAAGTTGTGACTGATGATGGCGACGCGCTGGCCATCGCCGGCGTTGTCTTCGGGGGTAAAGTCGCGACCGAGCGCGGGGTGGATCCCGAGGACGCTGAAGTAAGAGGAGTCGACGGGCATGCCGCGCAAATGCTCGGCGGCATTTCCGACGGCCAGGTTGTAGCCAACCGAAGTGTAGCCGGCGATATTCTCGAACGAGTCTTTGTAGGTCTGTAATTGCTTCAATTCGCGAGAATCGAGGTCCATTTCGTCGCTCTGCTCTTTGTAGCTTTCGGCGAGTTCGACGATGCGATCGGGATGGGGAAAAGGGAGGGGGCGGAGGAGGACGCCATAGACGATGGTGAAGATGGCGGTGTTGGCTCCGATGCCGAGTGCAAGCGTCAGAACAGCGATGAAGGTGAAGCCGGGCGATTTCGAGAGGACGCGGAGGCCGTAGCGGATATCTTGCCAGAGGGTGGCCATGGAGCACCTCGCGGAAGAACAAGTTTGGGCGAATGGAGACCGAGGCCTTTATACACCGGTCCTGAATAGGAAGACGAGAGATCGGCGAGAAAGTTTCCGGCAGTAGCGGTGGCCCGGAGGGGACGAAATGGATGGTACCCCCCCTCCCCCCCTTTTTTTTGTAAGTGCGGATTACAAAGGACTTAGTTTTTTTGTAAATCTTTTATAATCAACACTTATGTGGCATTTTTGTAAGTGCTGATTCTGAAGGGCTTAGGGGTTTACATAATTCGTGGCCTAAACCGACCATTTTTAAGCATCCTCCGAGGATGTGGGTGGTTCAGGAATTGAGATCTAGCTTGCTTGGCGCAAAACAAAAATGCGGCAGACGGGCCGCCGCATAAAGTTTTCGCAATGCTGCCTGGAAAAATTATAGCAGCGGGGCGGGCGATAACAACTGGCCCGAAGGCCGGCCGGGAACCGGCATTGGAACAGGAAGTAAGCGAGCACTCCCCGCGAAAAATCGAGTAGCGGCGATAGCTTCGGGCGATATTTCGGACCGGTCGATTCTAATGGCCCGAGGGCTTGGCCTCGGAAGGAGGCGGCATGGGAGGAGGAGCGAATTTGGCGTCGTCGACGGGGACGTTTTGCTGGACCTGATCGACTTGAATGGTGAAGCGATTGCCGGGACGAGCGAGAGTCCAGCGGAACGGAATTTTCACGCCGCCCTCGTCGCGGTAATCGGCGTAATCGAATTGCGTGGGATTGAGGCCGAGAGCGGTATTTTCGTAACGCACGAGGCGAAGCAGAAGGCCGGATTGCTGATCGAAATAGAGGCGCAGAGGCGGCTCGCCTTCATTGCGGCCGATGACGAGGTAGGTATCGTGGCCGTCGATTTTTTCGCCGGGAGCGACGGTGAATTTTTTGAAGAGGGATTTGACGTCCGCCGCGAAATGCAGATCGGCGTCGATTCGCTCGGCGGCGTTATCGGAAGCGGACATCATATGAAAGTGTCCGTTGTTGCTGAGCCAGCCTGTGGTTCCATCAAACGCGGTGATGCTGTCGCTGTTCGGAAAATGCATGATGGAAAGGCGCTTGTCCGGAGCTTTTGCATAGACTTCAATGGGAAGTTGATGGCCCATGGCGGTGATATTGCCTTTTTCCACGCGGCTGGTGACTTTCATAAGAGCAGATTCACCGCCGACGGCGGCGAGATATTTATCGAGAAGCTGATCGGCGGGAGGAAGAACGGGTTTTGTTTCGCCGGGCATTCCCGGGTGCTCGGCTTCCGCCGTCGCCGGCTCGTCGCTGATGATGGGAATGCCGACGGGATCGGCGGCGCCGCGATGGCAGGAGTAGCAGGTGACAACGCGGTGGTCCTCGAAATTGTCTTTGTTGATGGCAAACATCATTTTCATCATTTTGCGGGCGGTGAGTTTGGTTTTCTTGTCGTCCTTCTCGAATTCCATCTTCTGACCTTCGCGGACGTGGCAGAACTCGCATTCAACGCCGAGCGAAGCGGTGATGAACTGCATGGAGGGAAAGATTTCGTCGGCCGGAAAGTCCTGCAGAACTTTGAGATTCTTGAAGACATCTCCGGCGAGCTTGGGAGCGGCGGGCGCTGCTGGGGATTGGGCTTTCGCCCCAACGATGGCCAAGCCTGCCGCCAAAACTAATCCGCACAGAACGAAAGGTACGTTGCGCTGGTTCGAGCTCATCCTCAGCCCCCTGAACAATTTTATTTGCGAGGAAAAGTGTATCAGAAAGCGGGGCGCGCGAACGCGAAGGGAAATAATTTCGGAGCGGCAAGGAGTGTTCAGGCGAAGGCGGCGCGGCGGCTCAGGAAGAGAGATCGCCGCGCTTGGCGAGAGCGGTGATGCGGTCGGCGGCGCGGAAGGCGAGAGCCTCGATGGTCATGGTGGGCTGGCCGCGGCCGGAGGTGACCAGGCTGCTTCCGTCGCAGAGAAAGAGATTTTTGACGTCGTGAGTTTGATGATCGGAGTTGATGACGGATTTCTTTGGGTCGTTGCCCATTCGGCAGGTGCCGAGGAGATGCACGCCGAATTCCTGCTCGCGCGCGGGGAAAGACCACTTCTTGACGGCGCCGGCGGTTTCAAGAATTTCGGCGGCGCGAACGTTCATCCAGTTGCAGAGCTTGAGGTCGTCGGGATGATCCTTGTAGGTCATGCGAAGCGCGGGGAGGCCCCAGGCGTCTTTCACGTCGGGATCAAGCGAGAAGCTATTGTCCGCGACGGGGAGCGAAGTGCCGTGGCAGAAAATATCAAAGGTGCGGGAAAAATTGTGGCTCAAAACGTCCTTGAAGCCCTTGCCCCAGCGGGGAGAGCCCGGAGGCATGCTGCCGAGGGCGAAACTGACGGGAGTTTCGGTGAAGCGCGCGTCGAGGCCGCCGCCGCCGCGGAAACCGACTTTGGCGGGATCGAGCTCGTAAAAATCATGGAGGACGCGGCTGACGGCGAAACCCTTGTAGTCATTGAGAGGATACTCGAAGAGGCCGCGTGAAATGGCCGCGCTATTCATCATGAGATGCTTGCCGACGATGCCGCTGCTGTTGGCGAGGCCATCGGGAAATTGTTTGTTGGCGGAGAGGAGAAGCAAGCGTGGAGTTTCCGCGCCGTTTGCGCAGATGAGGACGGCTTTGGCTTTCTGACGCTGGACATTGCGTTTCGCGTCGAAATAGATGGCGCCGGTGGCGCGACCGTTCGAATCGAGCTCGATGCGGTGGACGTAGGAATTCGGACGAATCTCGCAGCGGCCGGTATTTTCCGCCATGCGAACGGCGCTGGCGAGTGAACTGGATTTGGCGCCGACTTCGCAGCCAAACCCGAGACAGAACCCACAATTGATGCAGGCGCTGCGGCCGGGACGCGGTTGCGAAAGAATGGCCATGGGCGCGGGGAAAGGATGAAAGCCGAGCTTGCGCGCGGCGCGTTCGAACAGGACGCCGCTGGATTTTACGGGAAGCGGAGGCATGGGATAGGGCTTGGAACGCGGAGGATCGAAGGGACTGGCGTTGGCGAGGCCGGAGACGCCGATCTCCCATTCGACTTTGGTGTAGTAAGGCTCGAGGTCGGCGTAGGTGATGGGCCAATCGGCCAAATCGGCGCCGGGAGCGGGACCGAAGCGAGTGATTTCCGTGAAATCGATTTCGTGGAAACGCCAAAAATTGGCGGTGAAATGAACGCTGGTGCCGCCGACAACGCGGCCGTACATGACGGCGCGCTGGCGCTTGGCTTTTTCGCCGGGCGTTTTGCGGAAGGTGTTGGGCTGAAGCTCGGGATGATTGGTGAGGAGATCCTGTTCGCGGATTTTTATTTCGTCGTGAACGAAGTCTTTTTCGGTGAGGTAGGGACCCTGCTCGAGAACGACAACGCGGAAACCGTTGCCGGATAACTCTTTTGCGAGAATGCCGCCGGCCGCACCGGAGCCGACGATGACGAAATCGACCTCGTCGGTTGTTTTGTATTTGGGCTGATCGGAGGTCATGATTTGGTTTTTTCCGGAGGCGCGGGAGCGGGCTCCCAGCCAGGATAATCTTTGTCGTAGTAGCCGAAAGGGGGCTGGAACATGTGCCCCGGATCGCGGCCAATGGCTTT
Organism: uncultured Acidobacteriota bacterium; assembly: GCA_963715795.1. Lineage (GTDB taxonomy): Bacteria > Acidobacteriota > Terriglobia > Acidiferrales > UBA7541 > Acidiferrum. Next base: position 2,904,223 of record OY970275.1, read on the forward strand.
CCAGCCGAGGCCATCGCGATTGCCGAGGCGGCCGGAGTCGGGATCGATTAGAAAGCCGGTGATAGTATCCACGCGGACCATCTCGAAGAACGATTCGGCTGCAGAGCGGCGCGGCAACGATTGTTTTTTTGCGCCGTGAGAATGGCGGTCGAGGGACTGGAGGATCTGGTCCTGTTGGTCGGCGGAAGCGGCGGAAAAATTCTGCGTGCCGGGAAAGATTTCTTGGACTCTGGATTGCAGCTCGGACAAGCCCGCAGCGTATTTTTTCTGCTGGGCTTTGGCAAAGGTGACGAGAGCGCGGTCGATGAAAAAAACGACGCCGGCTTCGCGAGCGCCGGGGGTGTCCGTGGTGGGGATGATGCAGGCGGAGATGGCCGCGACTTCCGCGGCTTGATCGGGAGAAAAAAATTCAAACTTGGCGGGTTCGGCAGATTGGGCGGCCTGGCGCGCGTGGCTGGCGGCCGCGAGCTTGGCGGGCCAGTGCGCGGTGACCCAGGCGGCGGACATGCCCATCAAACCACGAGACAGAATTTCCCGGCGCGAGAACGCGTTCTTCATGAAATGGTCAGTTAGAAGGATGCAATGGAAATGTATGCTGCGAGCGGCACACGGTCAAGAAGAAATCAATCGAGGGAGTAAATCACTTGGGCCGGATTGGCCGGTAGTGTCCTCATTTCGGCCGGGTATTCTCGAATCGGCGACCAGAAGGCACCTGCCTGAGTCTCACGCATGCGTGGTGCGCTGAACGGAGGAATTTTGCCGCGGTATCACTTGCAAAAGCGGGAGCAGGGCTCCCGCACTCCACATTAGGACATCACCAATCGGCCGGGCCGTTTGCAGAGTGTTGCAGGGCTAGTGTACGATTTTGTCCACGCAGGGGAAAAATCAATTTCCCGATTGGTTGCAGCGAAAGAATGGCTACCCTAACAGGCGCAATCGGAACCGGAAGCAAGTGGCTGCTCGACAAAATCGTCGGCGTGTTGGCGGCGACGGGCGTCAATCCCAATTTTTTGACGTTTCTCGGGCTGGTGGTGAATTTCATCGCGGCGGCGAATTTCGCGCTGGGAAATTTTCGAATTGGCGCGCTGATCATTTTTTTCGCGGGCTTCCTGGACATTCTGGACGGGCAGGTGGCGCGGCGGCAGAATCGCGTGACGGCGTTCGGGGCGTTTTACGATTCGACGCTGGACCGATACGCGGACATGGCGCTGTACATGGGCTTGCTGGTGTATTACTCGGTGAGCGGGAGAACGCCATACGTGGTGCTCGCGGCGGTGGCGACCGCGGGATCGGTGATGGTCAGCTACGCGAGAGCGCGCGCGGAGTCGCTCATTCCGCTGTGCAAGGTCGGCTTCATGGAGCGGCCGGAACGGCTCGTGTTGTTGATTATCGGCGGGCTGGTGAACCGTATGGGCGCGGTGCTTTGGGTGATTGCGGTGGTTTCGACGATCACGGTGATTGACCGGATCGTTTTCACCTGGCAGGAGACGAAGGCCGGCCGGACTATTCCGTGGATAAAATTGCCTTCGTAAGCTTCGCGCCTTGAGCGACGCAGCCTCGCACGAAATTACTATTGCGGTTTTTTCAGCTCTGCTTCAATGGGGGCAGAGATAATTTCGCGCACGCGCTCGCGTAGCGCCCGAACATCCTTCTTGGTCATTCCCTTCGTATCGATGGTGTCGTGCAGATGCACGGTGACGGTCGCGGGCCAAAGCATCCAATGGCCGGTGCGATGATGCTGGAAAGCGCCGACCAAGCTGACCGGCACAATGGGAATGCCCAATTGCTGCGCGACGCGGAAGCCGCCTTCCTCGAATTCATCGACGTGGCCGTCCCGGGTGCGCTTGGCTTCCGGAAAAATAATAAGGCTGGTGCCGCCGTCGATGGCGTCCTGCGTGAGGCGCCACATGCGCTTGAGATCGGAAGGGCGGCGCACGTCGGGGACGGGGACGTTGCCGAAGCGCTTCATGAGCCAGCCGTACGCCGGTATTTTGAAATGGGATTCGAGTTCCCAGCCGCGGACGTATTGCGGAATGGCGCAATAGAGCACGAAAGGATCGAAAAGATTGACGTGATTCACCATGAAGAAGCAGGTACGCCCGGGATCGAAGCCCGGCGAACGAATCACTTGCACGCGCGCGCCGGAAAGGAAGGCGATCCGGCGGCAAAAACTGCGCTGTAGCCAATCGTGCTTGTGCGGGTCCAGGAAGATTCCCAGAAAAACGAGGAGCGGAGCGACCAGAAAAAAGTGGAGGCCGCTGAGAATCCAGAGAAACGCACTGCGCAGGGCGAGCAAGCCGCGCTTCATATATAGACGTCCACGGCGCCGGGGAGCACGTCCAGGGAAACGCATTCGAGCGCGGCAATTTCACCGTCGATTAGAACATCCACAGGGACCTGCGTTCCGAATTCAATACGGCGGACCGCGCGGCGGGAAGCGAGGGGATGCTGGATGTGCGTGCCGTCATAAAGCTTGGGAAGCATGCGCAGCAAACCGATGCGGCCGATGGGACCCCAGCGAACCAGCTCGATCAGGCCGTCCGCGGGATCGGCTTGCGGAGCGATGAGCATCGTGCCGCCGGTGTATTTGCTGTTGTTGAAGGAGAGAAAAAGGCAGCGAGTTTCGTCCCAATCTTTATCGTCATCGCAACGCAAACGAAAAGCGCGCCGGCGCAATTGAACAACGCGCACGAAGACGCCGAGCAGATAGCCCAAATGTCCAAGAGATTTGAAATACCGATTGGTCAGCGCGCCCACGTCGGCGGTGAAACCGAGACTTAGCAAGTTGAAGGAATAAATTTGCCCTTTCGCGTGCGTAAGACGAAGAAGGTCGATGGGCCGTTTTCGGCCCTCGATGAGGGCTGCGAGAGAAGCAGCGGCTCCGTCCTTTGTAAAATCACGAAGGAAGGAGTTGCCGGTTCCGAGCGGCAAGAAGCCGAGAGCTATGCGGTCCTTGCCGCCGGCGCGCTGATAAACCCCGTTCAGAATGTCATGCGCGGTGCCGTCGCCGCCGACGGCGATGAAGCGACGGTAGCCTTGCTCGTAGGCTTCGCGCGCGAGGGCGACGGCGTGCCCCGGTCCGGTGGAAGCAAGAACGTCAACCTTCAAGCCCTTTTCACGCAGGCCAGCGAGAGCCGGTCCGGCCAGCTTGGCCGAACGGCCGCCACCGGCGGCAGGGTTGACGATGGCAAAAAAGTGGTCCTTCACGGGCGCTTCGATTCCCCAAATGAGATTCCGGCGCTTGCACGCACTACAACGGCAGGAACGCAGCGGCGCGGTCCAGCTTAGCAAGCCGTTCCGCAAGCACGTTCCTTTTTATCTTCAGAGAGGCCGTTCGCGGAAAATCTTCCTCGAAGAGCACGACGCCGTGAACGCGCTTGTAGTTTAGAAGCTTGTTGTTGCGCGCGGAAATCTCGCGGCGAAGTTCTTCGGTGCAGGTTTGGCCGGGCTCGAGATGGAGAACAAGCAGGAGCTGCTCGCCCACCATGGAGCGCTGCGGCCAGATATAGTTGGCGGCGAAGACGCAAAATTCCTTCACGGGGAGACTGTCGAAGACGGCTTCGATGTCTTCGGGATAGATATTTTTCCCCTCTTCGGTGACGATCATGTTTTTCTTGCGCCCGAAGAGCTGCAAATGACCTGCGGCATCAAAGCGGCCAAGATCGCCGGTCATGAGCCAGCCATCGACGATGGCTTCGGCTGTCAGCTCCGGCTCGTTGAGATAGCCGGACATGACGGTTTTGCTGCGCACGGAAACTTCGCCGATGCCCTCGGCGCTGGGATTGACAATGCGAACTTCCATGCCGGGAAGGGGCTTGCCGACCGTGTCGGCGCGGAAGGGCTTGAGATCGTTGACGGTGATGGCTGTGCCCGCTTCCGTCAGGCCGTAACCGTTGGCGACGGGTATACCGAGGTCGTAAAAAAATTGCAGAGTTTGCGGCTCGGTGAATGCGCCGCCGACGATGATGGCGCGAAGTTCTCCGCCGAAAGGGTCGTGCACTTGCTTGAGCAAGCGGCGGCTGAGCCACGGGCGCGGACGGCTTTTCGTCGACGCTTTATTGATTGCGATTAGCACATTTAAGGCTTTGCGCTTGGCGGGGGAAAGCGCGTCGAAGCGCGCCTGCAAACCCTTCTGGAGATTTTTCAGGACGAGCGGAACAAGGCTGACATAAGTGATCTTGTATTTTGCGAACGCTTCGCGGACGTATTCCGGGCGAAGCGTGCGGAGATGCACGACGGCAGCGCCGCAGGTGAAGGGGCCGAAGAAGCCAACCATGAAGTCGATGGCATGATTCGTGGGAAGGATGCTGAGATAGCGGACGCCGGGCCAGAAGGGGTAAAGCGAGGTGAGCGCAACGCACTGCTCGAGATAATTTTCGTGCGTCATCAAGCAGCCTTTGGGGCGGCCGCCGGTGCCGGAAGAATAGACGATGCAGGCCACGTCCTTGCGCGCGCGGGGGACAAACGCTGGTTCGCCGCTGCCGCGAAACTCTTCCCAGCGCCGAGCGCCGACGAGATCGGCGTTGGGGGGCGCTTCCGTCACGAGGACGAAGTTCATGTCCACTGCCGCAGCGCGGCCAGTGGCCATGCTGAGCTGGCGCCAGATGGGATATTCGGTGATCAGAACCTTCGCGCCGGAATGTTTGAGGAGTTGCCACTGCTCGTCGGGAGTCAGTTTGTAGTCCAGTGGAACCAGGACGCCGCCGGCGTGGAAAACGGCGCAGGCGGAGATCAGCCACTTGGACTGATTTGTCATGATGATGCTGGCGCGGTCGGATTCGGCGAAGGCCGCGTCTTGCAGCGCTTTTGCGAGGGGATACGCGCGCTCCTTGAAGTCGCGATAGGTGAGGCGCTCTTTTTCGCGGTCGCGGTCGGCTTCGATCAGACAAATTTCATTCGCGAATTGTTCGAGCGCATCTTTCAGCGCCGCGCCGATGGATTGATATTTCGAAAGGTCCAGCATTACAGGCGGGATTGTATCCGCGAGGCGAGGGTGCGGAAGTCGCTGACTCCCTGCACTTCATAATCGGGCAGTTCGATGCCGAAATGATTTTCGAGGCGGCTGAGCATCTCGAGGGTTTGCAGGCTGTCGATGCCGAGCTTCTTGAAGAAATCGTCTTCGGGAGCGAGCGAACCGGCGGGCACATGGAAGTGCTTGGACGCCAGATCGAGAACCTCCTGGGTGGTCTGCTCAAGTGTGCGCATGGAAGACTAAATTTACCATTTTCCGGGGGAAGAAAGAAAATGGAGGCGCGGCGGATGCGGGGGGAACATTGGGCCGATGGCTTCAGGGAAGATAGGGCATCGCGTCGGTGGACTCGACGAACTTTTTCAACGCGGCCATGACGGCCGGCCGGGTAAAGAGTTCGCAGAAGAGATCGATTTCGCGGCGCAGGTCTTCGTGAGGAATCGGTTTGATGAACTTTTTTGCGGCGGCGCGCGTGACGGCGTCAAATTTCACGACTTGCGCCGCGGTCGCGCGGGCTATTCGCAGGGCTTCGCCTTCGGAGGCGAGTTGCGCGGCAAGCCCCACGGAGTTCGCGCGCGCGGCGTTGACGCTGCGGCCGGTCAGTAGCAAGTCGCGGATGAACGCGTTGCCGAGGTCGCGCTTCAGACGGGGAATGCCGCCGAATCCCGGGATCAGGCCGAGACGCAATTCAGGAAACGCGAAACGCGCCATTTTGTCGGCGATGAGGATGTCGCACGTAAGGGCAAGTTCGAAGCCGCCGCCGAAGCATACTCCGTGGACGGCGGCGATGGTCGTGAACGGAGCGGCGTCGATGGCGTTGAAGACCGCATGGATGCGTTCGAGGAAGGACCGGACGGCGGCGAGGCGGTCTTTCTCAGGAAGCTGGACGGCGCCGTGGTACAGCTCGCGGAGATCGGCGCCGGCGGAGAAGCCGTGCTTGCGCTCGCTGAAAATGATGCAGGCCGAGGTTTCCGGAATCAGCGCGGGAAAGGCAGCGACAAATTGTTCCAGCTCCGCGAGCATGGCAAGCCCGATTTCGTTGGCAGGCGCGCGATCCAGCGCCAGCTCGATCACGCCATCGCGCCAATCCCAGCGAAGAGCTTTGCCAGAGAAGGACTTCACGCCTGGCTCCCGGCGGCGGCTTTGCTTTCGAGCGCCTCGGCATACATCGCGATGATTTCCGTGGCGAAGCGGGCGTTGATCGCGTCGCGGCGCAGCTTGCCCATTACAGTCAAGAGGCCGCTTTCGGGAGTGAGGTTCTCCGATAACACCGTGAAATTGCGAATTTGGCGGTAGTGGGGAAGTTCGGGGTTCAAGGCGTCCAGCGCCGATTGGACAGCGGCGGGTTCGACTGCGCCGGTCAGGAGCGCGCAGAGAAAGCCGCGGCCGTTGCCGACGACAACGATTTGTTGCGCGTTGGGGAGCAAGGCGGCGAGCTTTTCTTCGATCGACTCTGGCGATATTTTGTGGCCAGAATTTAGCACAATCAAATTCTTGATTCGGCCGGTAATTCGCCAATTTCCGCTGACATTCACCTCGCCTTGATCTCCGGTGTGAAACCAGCCGTCCTGCAGCACACGCGCGGTTTCTTCAGGTCGATTCCAATATCTTGGGAAAATATTCGGGCCGCGAACGATTATCTCTTCGTTCTCGCCAACTTTCATCTCGATGCCAGGGACCGCTGTGCCAACGTATCCCGGCTCGACGGGAACGCGAGGATCATCGAGCGTGCAGATCGCGGTAGTTTCCGTGAGGCCATACGCCTGCAGCACTGGGATGCCGAGCATCAGGAAAAATTGCTGCGTCTCGGGAGCGAGCGGCGCCGACCCGCAAATCAACGCGCGAAGATTTGGGCCGAAACGTTCCTTGATCTTGCTGAAGATAAATCTGCGGCCGAGCGCGAGCCAGAAGGAATCCATGGCGCGCCCCCGGCCCACGTGTTTGCGCAGCCACGCTTCGCGCGCTTTTGCGTATAGCGAACGGATGGGTGCGGCGCGCTTGGAAAGTGCGTCTTCGACGCCGCGGCGCACGCGTTCGAGAAGCGTGGGCACATTCAAGAAATAGTGCGGAGAAGCGAGGCGAATTTCGTCGGCGAGTTTGGTCAAGTCCGTCGAGAGCGTCAGAACGCTCTCCCGGGAGAGGCAAGTCAGCAGGGTGATCCAGGAAGCGGCGAAACTGAACGGACCGTAGTGGAAGACGCGGTCCGGTTCGTGGATGGCGCCCATGAGCAGATCGAGGCGCTCGCGCGTGCAAGAAAGCATGTGCGTCACGTTGCCGACGTTCAAGCAAACGCCTTTGGGTTCCCCGGACGTGCCGGAGGTGTAGATGATCGTGACGAGGTCGGCATCCGCGCGCGGATTCGGGCCTTCAGGCAGCGGCGCGCCGGCCGCGGCGGCTTGCAACACATCGTCAAAGAGAACCAGCCTTCGCGCATCCGACCACTGCGGCGGCAAAGCCTTTGCCACGGCTTCGCCAAGCGCGAGGTCGCTCGTAAAGAGAAATCGCGGCAGGCAATCCTTCATCATCGCAGCCAATTCGGCGGGCGCCTGGCGCGCGTAGAGCGGCACGACGATGACGCCTTCGGCGAGCAGGGCGAGATTGAAGGCCGCCCATCGCGCGGAGTTGGGCGCGAGGAGCGCGCAGCGCTCGCCAGGCTGCAGTCCGGAGCGCCGCAGATGCGCACGGACGCGCTGGACTTGTTCGAGCAGTTCCCTGCCGGAAACGCTGGCGAATTCCTCTCCGTGAATCTCACGCAGAACGACGCGGCTATCGGCCCGTTTCAGTTGCGCGAAAATGTCTTCGAGAAAATTCGGCATGGCAGGCGGGCCGGGCATTAGCGCGACGCAGCTCCGGCCACAGAATGCTGCGTGACGGCGGCGGATGTGCCGTAGCGCTCGACGAGTTGCAGCAAAGTGTCGCTCAGGGGCGGAAGATAGTCTTCCCAAGAGAGAACGCCGGAACGCAGCGGAAATTCCGGATAGGTTCGGCGCACGGCGTCTTCGAGAAACGTGCCCATGCGCGCCATGACTTTGAGATTGCGCACGACGGTTTTGCCAATGCCGTCGCGGACGGATTCGGCTTCGGCCACGAGAGCATCCATCATCTTAATGAGCTTGGGCTCGAGGTCGGGATCATCGACGGTCAGGAAAAGATGCTGATGGCCGCGCTCGCGCATGAGATTGCGAATGCGCTCGTCCATCGTGACGCCGGCCGATGCGACGAGGCTCGGCATGCTCGTCACGATGCCGTGATAGCGCGACGAAACCATGAACGAAGACTGACGAAGAATGGAAACCATCTGGAACATGTCGTAATCGTCGGAAGTAAAAATCGGAATGCCCGGGAGAGCTTCGGTGATGTCGCGGCAGGCCACGGCGTCCAGACGCTCCATCGCGACGAGAATCGGAAAGACGTGATGGCGCTCGCGAAACAACGCAATCGCCTTGATGAAACTGGAAATGTAGTGGCGGTATTTCGCTTCGACGGACGGCCCGGACTGGAAGAAATAAACGGTGCGATATTGGCTGTCCTTGTAGGCGCCCGTGGTGGCGCGCGCGATGTATTTTCCGATCGAAGCTTTCACCGGCCAGACGAACGGATGAATCGGACAGACCGCCAGCACGGGAGTCTTTTCGTCCCAACCCGCGTCGCGCAAGGCTTTGCAGCCATACGCCGGAGGATGCGGCTCGAAGGTCCACGCGGTGTCCGTTCCAAGCTCCGTGGGGATTCCGAGAGAGCTTAGAACTTTCTGAGATTCCTCGTTTCGCGTGATGATCAGCGAATCGTGAACGTAGCGTTCACACATCCGCTCGACGAGCCGGTCCATGTGGCCGGCTTCGCCTCCATAGCCGAGCGAAAGTTTGTTTTCCGCGGAAGCAAGGCCGAGCGAGCCGATCATCATGGTGGTCAGCGCATTGGCGAACTTGCTTTTGAACATCGAGCCTTCGCACGCGATGACGCCGTGGTTTTGCCGCACCTCGCGGGACAAGAATGGCGGAAAGACATCGGGGAGGTAGACCTGCTTGGTTCCCTCAAAGTAGCCGCGTGTGCGGTCGAAACTCTGCGTCATTACGCTGAAGTCGACGTTCTGCGCGCCGAGGACGTGCCGCACTTGCCGCAGCATTTCCTGCACGCGAACGTCCGAGCCGGTGTTTCGCGTGCCGTTGTAGCCGGCGAACAGCAAGCGCAGTCTTTCGCCCGGCGTCCAACGCTTGCCCAGACCGAAAACCCAGCTGAGGCGCCTGATCTCGATGAGCGCGCTGACCCAGGCCACGAGAAGAAAGTCCGTCATACGCGAGCGCCTCCCGCCGCTGCGGATTTTTCCGGCGTGTCCACGCCGATTTCCATTTTCGGCCACGGTTTCGCCGGATAGCGAAATTTATTTTCGCGGCAGAACTTCAATAGCGGAAATGCGTACGTCGAAAATTTCGCCGGCGCTTCCCCAAGCTCAGCCACCACGCGCGAATTGTCAAAAACCGTGTTCCAATCGAGATACGGCCAAAAAACTTTCAAGAGCGATGCTCCATGCGCAACCCCGCCTTTTTGTGCCGCAAGCCAATTCACCGTACCGGAAAATGCACGGCCAAGCCAAGGCCAGTACGCCGGACGCCGCCAGCCGCCGGCTTCCGCGAGCGCATCCGTTAGTTCCTTATACGTCTGCGAACCCGTCCCGGACGACAAATGATAAATTCCGTGCGCTGGGTCGTCCTTTTGATGAATCGCCACGATTGCTTTGCTGACGTAGTCCGCAGGCACAATGTCGATCCTATCGTGGGAGCGCAGCGGAAGAACAGGGAGCCGGACAAGAACGTCGAACGCCTGGACCATATCGAATTGCGAAGTCTCGGCGCGGCGGCTATCGCCCAAAACGATTGCGGGACGGAAAATCGTGTGCGGCACGTCGGCGAGAAGCTGATGGATCATGTGCTCGCCGAATTTTTTCGTGCGCGCGTAGGGATCATAGTCCGAGCGAGCCCAGTCAATCGAGGTATCTTCCGTCACCACTTCATTGCGGCGCTTGCCGGCGACGGCCACGGTAGAAACATGCGAATACCGCCGCAGGCCATTACGATTCTGCGCGCGCCGGGCCAGTTGGATGACTTCGAGGCCGCCGCGCAGATTGACGTTCAGGCACTGGCGCTCCGATTTGCGGTTCAGTGAGGCCGCGCAATGGATAATCGAATCGGTGGTGTCGACGAGCGCGTGATATTCGTCGTCGGCGAGACCAAACCGCTCGCTCATCAAGTCTCCCCGAAAAATGCGCACGCGCGAAGCAAGAAATTCGCAGAATTCAGGAAATCCGAGGTGAAGTTGCAGGGAAGTCCACAGCCGCTCTCGCGCTTCCTTCTCGTTCTTGGCGCGAACCAGAAGATTCAGCGTGTCGCGGTGTCCGGTGAACAGCGCCGCGGCGACGTAGCTCCCCAAGTACCCGGTCGCGCCGGTTACGAAGATCGCCATAATGGGTCCGATGGCGCCGCGGAATTGGTGACTACGGCGGCCCGGGCGTTTTCGGGAGACCAGTTCAGCGCGCGGGGAGCGCGCGATTCGAGCGGCCGGCCTTCCATCAAGGGATAACACCACCGGCGGAGCGCCGGAATGTGCACGTTGATCCAATAGTCCCACCAATCGATGGATTCGGGCGCAAAATCAAAAATCGTTTTCTCTTCCGGCGAGAGCGCCGCGGAAAGCAGCCGCGCGTTTTCGCACTCGAAGACGTGTTCGTTGTGAAGAATGAAGGGCTCGTAGAGCTCGATGAGTTTTTCGGCGCGGATCAGGTCGCGCTCCTGCCTGGCGAGCGGAGCTTTCTTCATGTGCATGGAAACCGCGGCGCGGTTGATGCGCGAGATGACGGCTTTCTGCATAGGAATGGAGAGCCGCTCGTAACGCTGCTTCGAAACGGGGATAGTTTCGAATTTCACTTTGAGCCAGTGCTCGATTCCCTGCTGGGTGCGGTAATGCTTGCGGTGCGCGAGGCCCGTCAACTCGATACTGCGGCCCATGTTCACCGGATTAATGGCGGAAGTGGCCAGCTGGTACATAGGCGCGTGCCGCCGCGAAATAACCGCCGCGGCGATCAGCGTCATGCCGCGGCTCACCATGTCCACGGGAATGACGTCGAGGCACTTCCTCTCGTTCGAAGGCAGTTGACGGAAATTCGTGCCGAGCAAATACGAAAGAGGGCCGGACGTGTTGATGCCCTCGTTCCATCCGGAGAACGGCGAGCGCTCCGAACTTTCGACGATGGAGGGCCGCACTACAGCGATGGGAAGTTCGCCGCTGCTGCGAGAGAGAATCGACTCGCCCAGACTCTTTGTAAACGTATAGGTATTCGGCCAGCCGAGATGCTGCGCGCGGCGCAGGCCGATTCGCACCAGCCGATTGCGCGCCCACCGCAGGCGGTTGCGCTTCAATACGCCATCCAGCTCTGTCGCGGGCACCGCTGACGGATCGCCGCCTTTGCCGAGCGCCTGCCGCCGGAGCGCTTTCGAAAGCTCGGGGCTCTTCGCTCTCTCTTCGACGCGGCGGATCGTTTCGCGGAGCGAAGCGATTTCCTTTTCGGCGTCGAAAGCCGCGTCGCGCGCAGGATTATAATTGTCGTGCAATTCTTCCATCACGCGGCCGTCGCGCATTCCCACAACGTAGCAAGTCGAAAGATGCATCAGGCCGGCGTGATCAGACTTCCGCAAAAAGTCCAAGAGATGGCGCGTCGAATCCACGTTGGAAGCGAGGGCTTCGCGCAAGTCCGGATTGAAATCCGTCAAGCCTGCGCTATTCACGACCAAATCGAGCGATTTTGCCAATCGCGCTTGCGTCGCCGCATCCAGGCCCAGTCCCGGCAAGCCTACGTCGCCCTCGACCACTTCCACCTTTTCTTCCAGCAGAGCGCCCAGCTTGCGGCCGTATTTTTCTTGGAGCGTGTCGAACGCGGGCGATTCCTCGATAATTTTTTGGAAGCGCTTCTGCGCCGAAGTCGTCCTGTTTTTGCGAATCAGCAGCGTGATCTTACTGATGTTTGGGACGTTTTCGAGCAGATCGACCAGCCAGACCTTGCCGATAAATCCGGTCACGCCTATCAACAAGATGTGCCGGTTCGCGAGCGTTTCCCGAACCGCCAGCGGCCCGTTGCGCGCTGCCTCGGCAAAAAGTGCGACGGACTTGCTGGCGGGAGGCGCGGGACGCACTGCGGATTGCACTGCGTTTTCGAGCCGCGCCGGATCTTTTTTCCATCCGAGCTGGCCCAATAATCTTTCGCGCGAAATGCGGCCATCGGTGGCGCCGCTGGTCAGCCAGGCAAAAGGCCCACGCGGACGGACGACGGGATCGAGCAAGCGCCCCGTAGCGTAGCCGTTGCGAAACTCCATGCGATTGGAAATAAACGATTCGACGCCGAGGTGTTGCGCGAGCGGCCGCAGGATATGGTCGAGCAGTTGGCCGACAAGCACGATTCGTTCGCCGCTCTGCCCCGCGTCGAGCAGCTTTTCGACCGCTTCGGGCCGAAGTTGCGGCTTCAGAACATAGTGGAAATATTCTTCGCCGAGAAGATCGAGCCGGTCGCGGCTGACGCCTCGCAGCAGCGTGTGCAGCAGCCTCGTGGCCAGCGTCCGGTTCACCGCGTAATCGATTGGACGGGTCACCGTCAGCCAGGCCATGCCTGCGCGGCGCGCCCAGCGCTCGGCAAAGCTCTGCGCGTTCCAGGTAAAAAATCCCACCGGCCGCAGAGCGCCAAGCTCAAGTAAAGAGCCTTCGATGCGCCAGTAGGTTGCCGGGCGCGCCGACGCTTCGCTGCTTACGAGTTTCGACTTGGAAGCTGGGTTAGCCATTGCGATCGAATGTCATTGAAACGTACCGGCCAGCGTCAGGCCGTTCGTGCAAGGTGAAGCCGATCTGCTCAGAAAGATTAAATAATGACTCGCGCCCTAAATCATTTCATTCAGGATCGAATACCCAAACAGCCGTCCGCCTCCACACCCGTGTGTGGGTCCCGACCCGCGCGGTCGTCGGCTGCCTAGGAAAGTGTAAAAGTAGCATCCTCAGCGGCTTACCGCAAGCTAAGTCGCGCGCTCCGGAGTGCTCCAATCTCCTATTTCCCATCGCGCCGTCACCTATTGAAATTGCAGGTGCTGCACTGTAGAGTGCGCACACAATGAACGAAAAGTTGAGCATTTTCTTTTGCGGCAGTCTTTGCCTTGCAGCAGGAGCTCTTATCCTCCAGAACATAGAGGCGCTCGTGCAGTTCGACCAGCAGTCTGGAACAAAACTCAACGCTTGGTTCAAGAAACGTGTGAAGAATCCTGCATTGAATCGAGAATTATGGTCCGTTGGGACTGAAAGCGGTTCGCGCAATTCGAGAATTGTGTTCCGGGTCGTTGGCGTAATACTTATATTGCTCGGGGTGGCGTTGGTGGGTCTGTCCTTTCGCGGCCGTTTTCAGTGAGATCGACAGCCTCAAGGCGATTTACCGCATGGAAGTAAAACAGCGCAACGACTGCGCTAAACCCCCCAACCGTAGCGCTCGGCGTGTTCGAGCGTGCGCTGCATTTCTTCCCTTAGCATTTCTGTGAAGACCGATCCGCCGATGGTGCTGGCGCCGGGCTGAGCGATGTCCGGGGTGCGGTAGCCGCCGGCGAGAACGCGGTGCAGCGACTGCTCGACCCAATCCGCTTCGAGCGAAAGCCCGAAGGCATCGCGCAGCATCAGCGTCGCGCTCAAGATGGAGCCGACCGGGTTGGCGGAATCCGTGCCCACCAGCGAAGGCGCCGAGCCATGAATCGGCTCGAAGAGCGGCGCGCCCGTGCCAAAGCTCGCAGAAGGAATCAATCCGATGGAGCCGACCAGCGCGGCGGCCGCGTCGCTCAAAATGTCGCCGAACATATTGCTGGTCAGCATCACGTCAAACTGGGAAGGCTTCAGCGTAAGCTGCATCGCCGCGTTATCCACGTACATGTGCTCGAGCTTCACGGAAGAGTAGACGCCGCTCATGGCCGTGACCGTGCGGCGCCAAAGGTGCGAACTCGCCAGAACGTTGGCCTTATCCACCGAGCAAACGCGGCGCGAGCGATTTTCCGCCCGCGCAAACGCAAACGTCGCGATGCGTTCGATTTCCGGCGTGGAATACGATTCCGTGTCCCAGGCGCGCTCGACGCCATTCTCGGTCGCGTTGCCGCGCTCGCCGAAATACATTCCTCCGGCAAGTTCGCGCACAATCTCGATATCCAAATCGCCCAAACGCTCCGGCTTCAGCGGAGAAATTCCGCGCAGCGGTTCGAGCAGTTTCACCGGGCGAAGATTGACGTAAAGCCCAAGCCCTTTGCGCAAACCGAGCAGACCGCTTTCCGGCCGCTTCCCGACCGGCAGCGAATCCCACTTCGCTCCGCCGACCGCGCCCAAGAAAATCGCGTCGGCTTTCTTGCAGGCATCCAGCGTTTCATTCGGCAGCGGCGTGCCCGCGGCATCGATGGCCGCGCCTCCGAGCGGGAACTCATGCAAATCAAATTCGTGATTGAATTCACGCGCGCATTCGCCGAGCACCGTCGCCGCGGCGCGCGTCACTTCCGGCCCGATGCCGTCTCCTGGCAGCAGAACAATGGTCTTTTTCATCTGGGTCCCCACTTGCTCGAAACTCTTTACGCCCGTCTAGTCTTTTCGCCGCGCGCTGCAAACCCTGCGGCTCGGCCAGCGTCGCAACCGCCTCTTTACGCCGCGGAGGTAGCTTCCGCTCCGACCGCCGAGGGACGCCGCCGCATCACTTCGTGCGCGATCGCGACCAAATCCCGCGGCCGCACCTGTTTAGCCTGGTCGGCCAGCGTCGTCACGCGCCGGTAGCACTCCGCCAGCTCCTCTTCGCTCGGCTCATAGCCGAGGGTTCGCAAACTCACCTTCAGCGCGTTGCGCCCGGAATGCTTCCCCAGCACAAACGACCGCGAAGGCACCCCCACCGTCTCCGGCGAAATAATTTCGTAGGTCAGTGGATTCTTGATGATGCCGTCCTGGTGAATTCCGGCCTCGTGAGCGAAAGCGTTCGCGCCGACCACCGCCTTGTTGGGCGCCACGACCGCGCCGGTTATTTCCGAAAGCATGCGGCTCGAGCGGAACAGCTCCTCGAGCTTGATCCCGGTGGTCACTCCGAAACTTTCCTTGCGCACCGCCAGCGCCACAACGACTTCTTCGAGCGCGGCATTCCCCGCTCGTTCGCCGATTCCGTTGATGGTGCACTCAATCTGCCGCACGCCGGCGCGAACCGCCGCCAGAGAATTCGCCACCGCCAATCCCAAATCGTCGTGGCAATGCGCGCTCAGCGTGATGCCTTGCGGATCGTCGAGATGCGCACGCACCTGCTCGAACATCGCTCCGTATTCATCCGGCACCGCGTAACCAACGGTATCGGGCAAGTTCAGCACCGTCGCGCCCGCGTCCACGGCCACCTGGCAAACCTGGCACAAAAACCCGATATCGGTCCGTCCCGCATCTTCCGCCGAAAACTCCACCTCGCCGACATGGTTGCGCCCCAGGCGAATCATCGAGCGAATCGCATCGAGCGCCTGCTCGCGCGTCATATTCAGCTTCACGCGAAGATGCAGGTCCGAAGTCGCCAGAAAAATATGCAGCCGAGGCGCTGCCGCCGGTTCCAAAGCTTCAATCGCTGCGTTCACGTCCTGTGGCTTGGCTCGCGCGAGCGCCGCGATGGGCACGTTCCGAACTTCCCGCGCGACCTGCTTTACAGCCTCGAGATCGCCGCGCGACGAAATCGGAAAGCCCGCCTCAATCACGTCCACGCCCAGCGCTGCAAGCTGCCGCGCCATGCGAATCTTTTCCTCGGTGTTCATCGAAAAGCCCGGCGATTGCTCGCCGTCGCGGAGCGTCGTATCGAAGATGCGTACCGAGTCCATGGAGTTCCTCCAACATACTAGTAGGACAGAAAGCCCGCCTCACGGTCAAATTTATCTTTGTTCTGCATTTGATAATCCTGCCTTATACTCCTCGGGAGGGAGAATCGCCGTGGATCTCGGGGAACTGCAGGTATTTCTGATGGTTGCGAAGGAAGGCAGCTTTTCGCGCGCGGCGGAGCGCCTCTATCGCACGCAGCCCGCCGTCAGCCTCACCATTCGCAAGCTCGAGGACGGTCTGGGCCAGCCGCTCTTCGTTCGCGGCGCGCGCCCGGTGCGGCTCAGCGATGCCGGCACGCTCCTGAGGGACTATGCGGAACGTCTGATCAACCTCCGCGACGAAGTAAAGAAAGGACTTACGGAGCTGGAAGGGCTGCACCGCGGCGAATTATCGCTCGGCGTGAACGAAAGCTCCATTCACGCTCTTCTGCCCGCGCTGGCCGCTTTTCGCCAGCTCCATCCCGGCGTTCAGGTGCGCGTCCACCGCATGTTCTCTCGCGATATCCCGCATGAAGTCCTGAATTTCCGGCTGGATTTGGGCGCGGTGTCCTACGTTCCGCAGGAACCGCAGCTCCAGGCCACGGAAATCCTGAAAGATGAGCTCACCCTGGTGGTCCCTCCAAAACACCCGCTCGCGCGGAAACGCGAAGTCGGCGTCGAGGACCTCGGCAGCGAGAACTTCATCGCCCACAGCGTGGAATCCCCCTTTCGCCGCCGCGTCATCGAACTTTTTGCGCGCAATCGCACCGAGCTAAAAATGCCCATCGAGATGCCCACCATCGAAAGCATCAAGCGCTTCGTGCAAATGGGCATGGGCGTGGCTATCGTTCCGCGCATGTGCGTGCAATGGGAGATCGAGCACGGCTGGATGAAGGAAGTGAAAGTGCGGCAATTGAACATGCCGCGTCACGTTTATCTCGTCTCGCGGCGTGGCGCGCGCTTGCCTCACGCCGCCGCGGAACTGATTCGCATCCTCAAGGAAAGCTGAATATTTGCCGGGAATGCAGCGAAGCGGGAACGAACCCGCGTCCCTCAAGCGACGCGCGCGAAATAGTCCACCATACTTACGCCGCCAGTAGACTCTCTAGTTCTTTGCTTCGAGCGCCGTCTCCACGGTCGCAAACGCCGGCAGCAGTTTGGTCAGCCCGGCCACTTCCAACACCGCCCTGCCCTGCTGTGTCAATCCGGCCAAAGCCAAAGTTTTCCCGCTGTTGCGCCGGCTGACGAAGATCGACACCAGCGCGCCAACTCCCGCGGAGTCCAAAAAGCCCACTCCGCTCATGTCGAGCACGAGGTGCGCTGCGGGTTCCGGCCGCAAAGCCTGAATGAAGTTATGAACCGTCTCGAGACTGAGTTTGCCGTTGAGCCGGATCGCAAGGTGGCTGCCATTTGACGCAGGAAGCTTTTCCAACTGTAGTTGTGCTGGTTGCATAGGCAAGTCACGCTAACGCATCAACCGCAATTAGAATGTTAAAATTCTTTAACAATTGACCCGCCTTCTTTTTTCGTTCCCCGCTGCCCGTAATATCCACAGTTCAGTGTATTGAATAATTAGATATATTTCATTGACTCCGCCTTCTTTCCGGCTTACCTTGGAATCGTTATCGTTTCCCTCTCGGAATTCGATGAGGCGCCGCTTTTTTAACGGCCAAGGAAGAGCCATGGCCCCGCTACGCGCGTTCTCTCTCCGTTTCGCGAGCGCTTATCGTTCGCTCGCAATGAATTATTGGAGAATTCTAATCATTCTCGCGGTCCTTGCGGCAGCCGCCTTCGAACTTCCCACCGCACGCGCCCAGCTCCAACAACCTTTCGTTTTCTCCTCCGGTGGCGCCGTCGCTTCCCGCAACGATCAATCCGGCGTGCTCTCGCCCGTGGCAAACTCTCCGTTTCTCACTCCCAATCAAGCTCCCACCTCTCCCTTCACGATCGACGTGCAAGGACGCTTTCTTTTCGCGCTGGGCGTCAACAGCATTCGCATGTTTCAGATCACCGATTCCACGACGGGTGCATATCAAGAGGTTGCCAACTCGCCGTTCGCCTCGCCGGTCACGGACCAGCCCGCTTTCATCGCCGTCGAGCCCACCGGACAATACCTTGCCGTGGTCAATCAAGTCGGGCTCTACCCCGGCGACGGCATGGTCGAAACATTCCAGATCGCGCCCGCGGCCACCGGAGGCCCTGCGCTGATTCCCGTGCCGGGATCGGCGGTCGAACTGGACTCCACCGCTATCGGCTTCGCTCAGCCTCCGGATAACAAGCAATTTCTTCTCTTCCTGGGCGAAAATCCTCAATCTTCCAATCAAACCATCCAGTTCGGCTCCGAGTTCCAGGCTCTCTCGATTGATCCGCAAAGCGGCACCGTCACCGGCTATCAGGTCGGCGCCGCGTCTTCCGAACGTGGCGACAGTTTCGCCATGGATCCGCAGGGCCGCTATTACGTGACTGGAACGCAGGATAATCAGCTCGAATTCGGCATCGTCCAACTCATCGGGCTTGGCGGAAACGACCTTGCCGGCAACCTCCAGTTGCCTCTGCAAAACTATCCTTCCGGCCTCTGGATTGACAGCACGGGAACCTTCTTATACGTCGCAACTTCCGTCGTAAATGCCCCTTCTGTCGTAAACATCTATTCCGTCGACCTGCAGACAGGCAACCTCACCGAGACCGCTAGCTCTCCTCTGCCGGGATTCACTTCGCTTCCCGGGTATTACGCCGACCCGACCGGCTCCTTCGATTATGGATTCGGCGCCGGCCAAAACACCGTCATCGCCTATACCGTCGATCCAGTAACCGGATATTTCATCCAGACGGCCAACTCTCCCTTCACGATTCCGCAGATTGCAGGTGCGCTCACGTTCAGCATCCCTCCCGGACAGCAGGGCGTCAGCGGCCCCTCGTTGTCGCTCTCATCTACGAGCCTCTCGTTCGGTTCCACGCAAACCGGTTCGCCGAGCATGCCGCAAACGGTCACGATCACCAGCAACGGCGGCCAGGCCCTCACTGTGAATTCCATCTCGCTTGGCGGTGCGGACCCTGGCCAATTCAGCGAATCCGACACTTGCCAGACTCCCTCTGTCCTCGAGCCCTCAAAATTCTGTTCCGTCAGCATCACGTTTCAGCCGACCGGAACTGGCTTGCAGCAAGCCACCCTCTCGATTACGGACACCGCTCCCGGCAGCCCGCAATCTGTGGCGCTTACCGGCACAGGTGTCGCCCCTCCGCCGCCCGCGCCGGCTGTGACGATTTCGCCTAATCCCTTCAGCTTCCCCACTATCACTCAGGGCACGGTCAGCAACCCGATCGTGGCCACCGTCACGAACTCCGGCAACGCCACGCTTCACATCTCCTCGGTTTCGATTGGCGGAAATAACGTGAATGACTTCACAACCACGAATACGTCTTGCACTGGCGCGATCAACGCAAAAGCCACGTGCACTTTCTCGGTTACGTTCGGTCCCCTCGCCGCTGGCCAGCGCACGGAAACCATCACCATCTTCGATGACGCTTCCGATTCGCCTCAGGTCATCAGCGTCGGCGGCAACGCCAATCCCGCTGTGATAGCCGGCCCGGCGCCGAACGGTTCGACTTCCGTCAGCATCACCGCCGGTCAAACCGCGCAGTTCAATCTTCAAATGACTCCCGGCCCGGGCTACACGGGCGTCGTTTCTCTCACCTGCAGCGGGGCGCCGGTCGGTGCGACCTGTCAGGTGCCCGCGACGTTGCAAGTCACGAATGGCGCCGCAGCACCGTTTACAGTCATGGTAACAACGAGCGGCGGCGGCGGCGGCAGCGCGCTCTTGCCGTTCTCCAATCTTCCGCGCGCCACGCCACTCCCCGCTCTTCCGCTGATGCAGGGGCTGATTGCCGGCCTCCTGCTTCTCCTGTTTTTCTTCGGACTCGGCAGGAAGAGTGGTTCGATTCCGCGGCCGAGACGCTTGGCATTCGGCAGGGCTCTCAGTGCGATGGTTCCACTCGCGGCGCTGGCGATGGTGGGAACCATTGCGGGTTGTGGTGGCGGAAGCCAGGCCGTAACGCCTCCGCCGCAGATTGTCACTCCGCAAGGGATGTCGAATATTGTCGTCACACCAGCGGCAAAGTCCCTGAGCGGCCAGGCGCTTCAGTTGCCGCCGATTCAGTTGACGCTGACAGTGAACTAGCTTTGTTTCTTACTTTTCAACCGAGATGCGGTAAATCTTTCCCGCGCCATCATCCGCCACAAGCAACGACCCGTCCGGCGCAACCGCCACTCCCACGGGTCTGCCATACACGTCGGGGCCTTTCGGATTCGGCACCAGTCCCGTCATAAACGGCACGGGATCCGCCGAAGGCTTCCCGTCCTTGAAGGCTACGAACGCAACCTGGTAGCCAGCGCGCGAAGCCCTGTTCCACGATCCGTGTTCTGCGATAAACGCTCCGCCCCAGTAACTCTCCGGAAACTGTTTGCCGGTATAAAACGCAAACTGCAGCGGAGCGACATGCGCGCCCAGCAGCACGTCCGGAATAATCGCCCGCGCAACCAGCTCCGGCTTCTGCGGCTTGACCCGCGGGTCGACGTTGCTCCCGATATAGCTGTAAGGCCAGCCGTAAAACCCCCCGTCCCGCACCGAAGTAAAATAATCCGGCGGCAAATTGTCGCCCAACTCGTCGCGCTCGTTCACGCTCGTCCACACGTCTCCCGTAACTGGCTCGATTGCCAACCCCACCGGATTGCGCAGCCCGGTTGCGTACAGCCGCGCGTTCTTGCCGTCCAGATCGCAGATCGTAATCGCCGCGCGAATCGGCGGCTCGCCCACATCAATATTCGATCCCGATCCGACGGAAACAAACAAGTGCTTGCCATCCGGCGCGATGGCCACGGAGCGCGTGCTGTGCCCGCCGGAAGGGAGATCCATCAAGTGTTCCGCCTCACCGAGCCTCTTCGAAGTTTTCGGGTCATATTTGAATCTAACAAGCTCGTTCGTATCTCCCACGTAAACGTAGTCCTCGTGAAACGCAATGCCAAACGGCCTCGTCAGCCCGCTCGCAAAAACTTCGCGCTCTTGCGCGCCCCCCGTGTCGTGCGGATCGCGTAGGATGTCCACTTGGTCGGCTCCATTTTCAGCCAGAAAAATGTCTCCGTCCGGCGCCACCGCCATCCAGCGCGGCGTCTTGAAGTCCGCCGCAAATACGTTGATGCGGAATCCTTTCGGCACCGTCGGCAGAAAACCCTCGGGAGGCGAATCTCTTTCCGGACCATTGCCGGCGGACTTCGTCGAATACGGCGCCGGAAGCTGCGGCTTCTGTCCGTGCGTAACCTGCGCGGAAAGAATCGCCGGCAAAATCAGAAAGCCGCTGACTGCAGAAACAGCGCGAACGCTCATATTCATCAAACTCTCCTCGGTTCGTTTTCTTCTGTCCTCTGTAGGATGCCCTCTACCCGCTCCTGGGGCCAGTCTGGTCTGCTTTGAGGAATTTTCCAGAGAACTCGGCCAGCCCTCAATTCGGCCGAAATCCCAACATCAAAGCCCGAAAACGTACAGCACTCGATTCGCGCTGATCGCAATTCTCTGTTTGCCATCCACAGTGAATGAGATGGGATTCGCGCCTATCCCGCCCCCGGTTTGAAAATCCCATAGCGACTTTCCCGTCCTCGCATCCAGCGCATAAAAATTTCCTTCGCCCGACCCGGAAAACACGAGCCCCCCTGCCGTCGAGAGCACTCCGGCCCACGGCGGCACATGCAGCTTGAACATCCACTTCGTATCCCCCGTTTTCGCATCCAGCGCGCGAATCTCTCCCGACGAATCTAATGGCGGCAGCTCATCCTCTCCGCCGCCTGCATAGAACGTCCCCACTTTGTACTCGGCATCCCGCTTGAAGTACACCGACCCCATCTCGCGAACCGCAACGTAAAACAATCCGGTCTCCGGGCTGTAGGATTGGCTGAACCACACCGTCGCCCCATTCAGATTGGGCCAGATCAGCGCGCCTTTCTCCGTCGGCACGGAGTTTGGCGCCATAATCGGCCGTCCTTTGGCGTCGAGCCCGCGCGCCCACGTCTCCTTGGCATAAGGCTGTCCGGCGATGAATTCCCCCGTCTCGCGATCGAGTACGTAATAAAACCCATTCCGATTCGCGCTGGCGATCAACTTGCGTTCGCGTCCTTTAATCTCCGCGTCGAAGAGCACAGGCGTGTGCGCGGCATCCCAATCGTGCGTGTCGTGCGGCGTAAATTGAAAATGCCACCGCAGTTTGCCGGTCTCGCCGTCCAACGCAATAAACGAGCAGGTGTAAAGATTGTCGCCTCGCCGATTGTCTCCATTCCAATCAGGGCTCGGGTTCCCCACTCCCCAGTACACAAGTTTCAACTCCGGGTCGTACGCTCCCGTCACCCACGTCGGTCCGCCTCCGGTTTTCCAACTCTCACCCTGCCACGTCTCGTGTCCCGGTTCGCCAGGGCCGGGAATCGTCCAGAATCGCCACGCCCGCTTACCCGTCTTTGCGTCATACGCATCCAGGAACCCGCGAATGCCCGCTTCCCCGCCGCTCACTCCCACGATTATTTTTCCTTCGATCGCCAGCGGCGCGACCGTGATGCTGTATCCCAGCTTGTAGTCCGCGACCTTTGTCCGCCAGCGCTCCGCCCCGCTCTTCAAGTCCAGCGCCACCAAGTAGCAATCCAGCGTCGTCACGTAGAGCTTGTCGTCGAGCACCGCCGGCCCGCGATTCACTCGGCCAAAACCGATGTTGTGATAATCCCCGGGAATCGTGCGCTCCCAGCTCCAGAGCCGGCGTCCCGTGTACACGTCCAGCGCCGCCGCCCAGTTCGGCCCGGTCACGTACATCACGTTGTCCACTACGATCGGCGAAACTTCGTTCGAATCATTCGGAAATTGAAACGCCCATTTGACCTGCAAGTTTCTGACGTTTTCGGTTGTGATTTCTTTTAGGGGTGAATAGCGGTGCCCGAGCAAGTCTCGCGAATAAGTCAGCCAGTTTCCCGGCTCCTTATCCGCGTTCACAATTCGCTCGAAGGGCACTTGCCCAAACGCCGCCACGGAAAAAACGGCGCTCAACAGCCCTGCATAGAAGGCCCTCATGGATTTCCCCGCTGCGAAGCCAGGTACGCCACCAAATCCTGCATGTCTGCCGCGCTGAGAACCCCTTCGAAGCCCGGCATGGGAGTCTGGCCCCGCAGTTTGCGCAATACCTTCAACCCCTGCTTCCTAAAACTGTGATAATTTCCTTGCCCATCTTTGATCTGAATCGTGAACGTGTCTTCGTTCACGCGGATTCCTTCGGTTGTCTCGCCCGTATCGGTTGTTGCTTTTACAAAAAGAAAATCATCCGGCAGTGCCGAAGCAGGGTTGCTGATTGCTTTTTTCAGGAACACGGCGCCGCGCCGCTCTCCAATCCCGGTCAATTCGGGCCCGTAACCCGCGCCCATTCCATTTAGGATATGGCAGCCGCCGCAGCCGCTCCTGGCGTAAACAGCGGCCCCGCGCGCCGGATTTCCCCGTATTTGCTCAGGCGCGATTTTGCTCAACGACCTCACAAACGCCGCCAAGTTCGCCACGTCTTGCTCGTCCAGGAACCATCCCTCGGGCATATTCGGCGGAATGCCATCTTCGATCACCGCCTTCAACGCCGCGTCATCCGGCGCATGCGCCAGATGCACTCGATTCAGCGCCGGACCGCGGCCTCCGTTCCCGTCTAGCCCATGGCACAGAGCGCAGTGCCGCTCGAAGAGCCGTTTTCCCGCGGCCGTATTCGTTCGAGATGATTTCGTTTCGTCGGTGGACTGTCCCTGCCGCACCGCCGGGAGCCCGAGCAGAACCGCCAATCCTCCTAATACGGCAGCCGTCCAAAATCTCTTTCGCACCCTGGTCACCTGGGAAAGCGGTTCGCCCGCGGATTTCTCCCCCAATTTTTGAGCCTACCCGCGCGTTTTGAACCTGTCAATTCAACCCATTCCGCATCAAATCCGTAACGCACCAAATCCATAACGAAACGAACCGTCCAAACATCCAATCCTCTACGGCGAACGTATACTTCAGTGGAACTCTTCTTGTGGAGTGTTGATCATGCGCGCGGTTCTTTTTGCTGGTTTGATTTTCGCCGGAATCGGCGTCCTGGCCTGGGCCACGGCTAAACCCAACAACGGCCGCGCCAACTCCAAAGCTGCTTTCCCGCAGCCGGCCCTTGACGCTCCGCTCGCTCCACAGAGCGGCCAGGAAATCGCCGTCCTCGCTGGCGGCTGTTTCTGGGGCATCCAAGGCGTCTTTCAGCACCTCAAAGGCGTCATCTCCGCCACTTCCGGCTACTCTGGCGGCGCCGCGAACACGGCCCACTACGAAGAAGTCAGCACCGGCGCAACCGGCCACGCCGAGTCCGTTAAAATCGTCTTTGACCCTTCCCAAATCTCCTACGGCCAAGTCTTGATGATCTTCTTCTCCGTGGGCCATAACCCCACCGAGCTCAACTACCAAGGCCCCGATTACGGCACGCAGTACCGCTCTTCCATTTTTTATTCGAACGCCGCGCAAAAGAAAATCGCCTCGGCCTACATCGCCCAGCTCGACGCTGCAAAAATCTATTCTCATCCCATCGTCACGCAGCTTGTCCCTCTCGACGCCTTCTACCCTGCCGAGGATTACCACCAGGACTACCTCAAGCACCATCCCTACGAACCCTACATTGTGATCAACGACCTCCCGAAAATCTCCAGCCTGAAAACAGAATTTCCCAGCCTCTACCGCGGCGACTAACAGCGTTCTTCGCGCTCCTCCGCAAAATCGCGCTGCCCTTACGCCGTCTTGCTAGCTGCAAGTCCACGTAAGGACGCGGCCGAAAACCTATCCGCTAGGTATCTGAATGAATACAGCTTGTATTTCCGCCGATGCGCTCAGGCTAGAGTGGAATCAATGGGCCTGTTTCACGCAGCGCCCGGCAGTCTTTCGACACAGGAAAAGAAAAGAGGAAATTCCGATGAAAGCAATCCTATGTGGGGTGTGTCTGCTCTTAGCTTCAACCACTGCGCTCCTGGCGCAGGAAGGACACAGCCGCCCCTCTTCCAAACCGGTGACCGTCGAGTTCAAAAATGCGGAAGGGCACATCGTGGGAACCGCGCTGCTCACCGGCACGCCGAAGGGCGTCAAGATCGCCCTGGACATCACGGATCTTCCGCCCGGCGAACATTCCATTCACATTCATCAAAACGCGGAGTGCGATCCGCCCGACTTCAAATCCGCTGGCCCGCACTTCAATCCCGGAGGTGTCGAGCATCACCATGACGGTGCTCCCGCCGGCGACATCCCCAACTTCTCGCTCATCGTCGCCGCCAATCACACGGCTCACGTCTCCGTCATCGCGCCGCACGTCACGCTCGGCAACGATGACCACTCCGTCTTCAGCAATGGCGGAACCGCCATCATTATCCACGCGGTTTCCGAGGGCGGCGGTTCTGGCGCCCCGGCTCGCATTGCCTGCGGCGTCATCACAAGGCCATAAAGAAATCCCCGGCTCGGAGCGCCTCCTTTCAACCTTTGACGGGGCGCTCCGTCACCGGCTTTTCCCCGCCGCCCGGCAGCGCACTCTTCCGCCCTCCGCCCGCCTCGCTTTGCAGCAACGTTTCAATGTTCGCATACGCATAAATCGTAGGCGCGTGATTCTGCATGAGTCCGCCCGTATCCGCTGTCGGTCCGTAGTTACTATGCAAATCGTGCGCCAGCATTCTCAGCATGGCCATCTGCTGTCCTCGATGATGCGCCGTATGCGCGATCCGCCGCGTCATCACCCACGCGCGCGACCGCCCAACATCAAAAAACTTCGTCTCGCCCTCCCACCACGCTTCGTCTTTCCCGCGCAGCGCCTCCAGCCTCTTCGCGCTGAATTCCGCATAGCGCTTGATGAATTCCAGCCGCGTCTCCACCGCCGGCAACGGCGGCGCGCCCACCTCGATTCCCAGCATGGTGCGAAACCACAAATCCTCGCTCACGCACTGATGCACCATCTGTTCGTGCACGCTCCGCCCGCGCAAATCCTTCGCGTTCGGCCGGAATTCCATCTCCTCATCGCGAAACTCGCTCCACACGCTCGCGACCTTCACCCGCTCCGTCTCGTACGTCTCCACGAGAAATTCGTATCGCATCGTTTCCATCCTTACTCGGAGTCTCTTCGTTCTGTCGCCGCGCACGCCACGCAAATCAATTCATGCCCCGTATGTTCCGCTCGCCCCTCCGCGGTCGTCACCCACTCCCGGCTCATCCATGGTGGATTATGCCGCACGTGTTGCTGATGCCCGCACTCCAGCTCCGCAACCCAATCTTGCCGCTCATCCAAATGAAACCCCACGATCTCCCTTGCTACCCCGGCAGTTTTTTCCTCCATGCTTGACACCTGCCCCGCTCTGCCCTAGTGTTTTTCCGCTAGCCAAGTGGAAGTCGCAATCTTCCTCCCTGTTCCTGATGATTTCCGCTTCGGAGGTTTTCCATGCCGCTAAGCCTTACCACACTTTCCCTGGTTGCTTCCCCGCTTTCCATGCGAGAAGGCTTGAAGATTCTCGAGCGCGACGAGTACCGCTGCAAGTATTGCGGGCTCGATGGCCGCGCCAGTTTCGAAAACGCCCTCGTCATGCGCGTCGACTTCATCCATCCTCGCGCCCGCAAAGGCAAAAAGGATCCCAGCAACCTCGTCGCTTGCTGTACTCCCTGCAACACCATCAAAGGCACCAAGGTTTACTCCAGCTTCGACGAAGCCAAAGCCTTCGTCCTCAAGCAGCGGGAAGGCCTGCGCAAAGCCTGGGAAGCCCAGACGGCGCGCCAGCCCTCCCACTCCGCCACGGCGTAATTCTCCCATTCCTCGCTCGCTGCTGTCGTTCCCGCCGCGTCCTCGCTCGTGCTCTATCCCGGCGCGCACCCATCTTACGCCGCTTCCTTTTCCCGCAACCGCCGCGCGACGTGTTATATATGCCGCGCAACAGCGGTCCTTAGGCCGCCGCAATTTCAAATGAAATCGAGGAGCGGAATCATGAGCAAAACGCTTGCAAAGTCTTTCGCTACCGTCTTGACACTTCTAGCGACGTTCGCAACTAAGGCTTCTCTCGGGTCTTCGCCCGCGCATCCGCCGCAGGCGACTACCGTCGAGCTTCCCACCAAGAAAACTCTGAGTCTCGCCGCCATCAAAATCATGGTCGCTGCCGCCGAAGCCGAAGCCGCGAAGCGCAACGTCCAGGTAACCCTCGTCGTCGTCGACGAAAGCGGCAATCTTCTCTTCCTGGAAAAGGCCGATGGCGCCTCCCTCAACACAATCCAGTTCGCCCAGAAAAAAGCCCGCCACGCCGCGTTTTATGGCACTCCTTCGAAGGATGCCGCCGACGCCGTGAAAAACGGCGAAGTCGAAGCTCTCGCCTTCCCCGATTTCTTCCCCAACCAGGGCGGTCTCCCTATCAAAGTCGATGGCCGCACCATCGGCGGCATGGCCGCCAGCGGCGCCAAATCTGAAATTGACGAAGCCATCGCCCGCGCCGGCATCGACGCCCTCTTCGAAAAATAACTCGCGTCACAGACCTTGTCGACGTCGACGCTCATCGCATCTGACCTGTCGAGGTGTCGCAACCACGGTTCTTCTCAACCGCCAAGAGCGCGTGTGGGAATTCCCTCTCTCGTCTTCGACTTGCGCACTTTGCTGTTACCTGTGAGCTGTCAGCTATCAACCCATTCCACCTCTAGAGCCTCTCTTCTCCTCCCACTCGCCACTCGCCACTCACTCCCCACTATTCACTACCCACTATCCACTCCCTCCTGCGCTACACTATTCCCTCCAAATCCCGGAGAAACCATGCCCACACGCGAACAAGCCTGGACCCTGCTCTGCGAATTCACTGCATCCGAAAGCCTCCGCAAGCACATGCTCGCCGTCGAAACCTGCGTCCGCGCTTACGCCCGCAAACAGGGCGCCGACGAAGAGCTTTGGGGACTCGCCGCCCTGCTCCACGATTTCGATTACGAGCGCTGGCCCAACAACGACCACTCTCCCAACAAGGAGCATCCCGCCGAAGGCGCGAAAATTCTCCGCGAACGCGGCTACTCCGAAGAAGTCGTCCGCGCCATCCTTTCTCACGCCGATTATTCCGGCGTCGCGCGCCAATCTCCGCTCGAACACACGCTTTTCGCTTGCGACGAGCTCGCCGGCTTCCTCACCGCCTGCTCCTACGTCCGTCCCTCGAAAAGCATTCTCGATCTCGAAGTCGATTCCGTGAAGCGCCGCCTGAAAGACAAAGCCTTCGCCAAAGGCGTCAGCCGCGACAACGTCCGCAAAGGCGCCGAAGAGCTCGGCATCCCTCTCGAAGAGCACATCGCCTTCTGCATCGCCGCCCTGCGCGAACAAGCCGACGCCCTCGGCCTACGCGGCAACATCGCCTCTCAATCCGCCGGTAACTAGCTGTCCGCGATGCAAGACCGGGCGTGTAATCGATTGGCTTCCTGTTATGAGTTGTGTCGAGGCTCGCTCAGACCGAGCCGGAAGATTACCTGCTGAGGCTAAGTTCTTCACCGCCCGCGCAATTTCGATGGTGAAGTAGAATGCTGCCATGAGAGTTACAAAACTGCTTGCCGTCGTCGCATTCCTGCTTCCACTTCTGTCGGCTGCTCCCACTGCGGACGGCTGGCCCCAGGCCGCCGATGGAATACAACAATTTGCGGAATTTGGCGACTTCAAATTACAAAACGGCGGCGTGATTTATGATTTCAAGGTCGGCTATCGTACTTTGGGCAGACTCAACAGTGAAAAATCGAACGCCATCCTCTGGCCAACATGGTTGGGCGGCATCTCCCATGACTTGCTCGAGTTTATCGGCCCCGGAAAAGTGCTGGATTCAAGCAAATATTTCGTCATTCTCGTGGACGCTATCGGCAACGGCATTTCTTCTTCGCCATTAAACAGCAAACAGCAGCCATGCATGAAATTCCCGAAGTTCACGATTCGAGACATGGTAGAGGCCGAGCACAGGCTCGTCACCCAGGTGCTGCACTTATCGCATCTCCACGCAGTCATGGGAGTATCCATGGGCGGCATGCAAACGTTTAGCTGGGCGCTCGCCTACCCGGATTTTATGGACGAGGCTATACCAATGGCGGGGTCCCCCCAATCCACGTCCTTCGATAAACTGCTTTGGACCGCTGAGATTGACGCCATAGAATCAGATCCTGCATGGAATCACGGCAATCCTACGAAACTACTTACAAAAGGCATCGTTCTCGCACAAGAAATCGATTCGATGAACAGCACTTCACCCGCGTATCGCGTGGCGCACACGTATGCAACCGGTTTCGATACTTTTCTCTCCGAAATCAAAACGAGCGCGAAAGCGGATGGTGGCACCGCAAGCGATCAGATTCGTCAAAGGCAGGCCATTATCGCGCTCGACATCCCAAAGGATCTCGGCGTGACCTTGGCACAGACCGCCAAACGAGTTCGCGCCAAACTGCTCATCATCAATTCGCCGCAAGACCACATGGTGAATCCAACCCCTGCCTTCGAGTTTGCCGCTGCGGCTGGCATCCCAGTAGTGAGTCTGAACTCTTCTTGTGGGCATCGAAGTTTGAGCTGCATTTCAGTGGGACCTATCGTTGCAAGCTTTCTAGCCGACCCCTCGTCAGTTCACTCAATGACCCTGCACGACCCGGCAAATCCGTAAAAAGCAGATCCCAGGCCGCGGTGGACACGGTATTTCAACTCTCGGCCGGTCTGGATGCAGCCTGCGAGTCTCATTTGCAGAAGGGGGAAAAGGCGGCACCAGAGTTCGTATTCAAATCCAACTCAGGCTAAAATAAAGGCTGATGCTTACCCAGATTAAAGGCACGCACGCGGCGGCCGCCGGCCGCCCGCGCCGCAAAACCTACGGTGTGCGCGTGGGCCACGTCCTCGTCGGCGGCGGCGCGCCCATCGTCGTCCAGTCCATGACTAACACGGATACGGTCGATGTGGCATCCACGTTCAAACAAACCGTCGAGCTTGCGGAAGCCGGCTCGGAGATTGTGCGCTGGACTGTCAACGTGCCCGAGGCCGCGGCCACGGTGCCGGAAATCAAGAAGCGCTTGCTCGATGCCGGTTGCATCGCGCCCATCATCGGCGATTTTCATTACAACGGCCACGTCCTGCTCACGAAATATCCGGAGTGCGCCAAGGCGCTCGACAAGTACCGCATCAATCCCGGCAATGTGGGCGCGGGCCAGCGCCGCGACGAACAATTTTCCACGATATGCCGCATCGCGCGCGACAACGGAAAACCCGTTCGCATCGGCGTCAATGGCGGTTCGCTCAATCAAGAGCTCGTCATGCAGAAAATGCAGGAGAACACCGACAAGAATCTCGGCAAGGAATCCGAAGAAATCATCAACGATTGCATGGTCCTCTCCGCCTTGCAGTCCACCGAGCTTGCCCTCGAGAGCGGCTTGCGCCACGATCAAATCATTATTTCCTGCAAGACTTCGCGCCCGCGCGACTTAATCACCGTCTATCGCGATCTCTCCAGTAAAACCGAGCAGCCGCTTCATCTCGGCTTGACCGAAGCCGGCATGGGCATGAAGGGCCAGATCTGGTCGGCGGCCTCGCTCGGCGTTTTGCTCTATGAAGGCATTGGCGACACGATTCGCATCTCGCTCACGCCCAAGCCCGGCGGCGATCGCCGCGAAGAAGTCTATGCCGCCTGCGAACTCCTCCAGGCGCTCGGGCTGCGTTCGTTTTCTCCGAGCGTCACGGCCTGTCCCGGCTGTGGCCGCACCACCAGCACCACGTTTCAAGAGCTGGCCGAACGCATCCAGTCCTATATTCGCGACAGCATGCCCATCTGGAAAACGCAATACGAGGGCGTCGAAACCATGACGCTCGCCGTGATGGGCTGCATCGTCAACGGCCCCGGCGAATCAAAAGCCGCAAACATCGGCATCAGCTTGCCCGGCACGGGCGAAGCTCCGCGCTGCCCGATTTATATTGACGGCAAGAAAGACGTCACGCTCGAAGGAACCTACGACGAGTTGGCCGCGGCGTTCCAGGCGCTCGTCGATAAATATATTGCCAACAAGTTCCCGCGGAAGACCGCGGAAGTCACTGCTTCCTCGGGAAACTGAAGGATTCCATGAAAATCAGCCGGGAAGACGTCGAACGAGTCGCGGAATTGGCCTATCTGGATTTGAGCGAGGCCGAGCTCGAAATGTACCGCGCGCAAATCGACGAAATCCTCGAATACATTGGCAAATTGAACGAATTGGATACCGCCAACGTCGAGCCCATGGCCCAGGTCCTCGCCGAAGGACAATCGGCCGACGCAACTTTGCGCGAAGACGTGGTCGTGCCGTGCAACGTGGCCGCGGAAATTCTGAAGCAAGCGCCCGATTCAGAGCCGCCGTATTTCCGCGTGCCAAAGGTGATCGAGCGTTGAGTAGGACAGACACTCTTGTCTGTCCGGCCTGGTTTCGATGATGGATGCGCAAAACGGCAGACCATCAAGCAATCCTGTTCCACAGGAAACGATGTGACCGCGACTTGGACCATTGATGGAGTGAAAGAAGCCCTGGCGGCAAAAAAGATTTCCGCGCGCGAACTGGCCGCGGAATTTTACAAACGGATTTCCGCGCGCAACTCTGAGCTGAACGCCTACCTGACTCTCTCCGAAGAGCGCGCCTACGCCCAAGCCGATCGCGTCGACGCCCTGATTGCCGCAGGGAAACCGCTTCCCGCCTTAGCAGGCGTTCCGGTGGCAATTAAGGATGTCATCAGCACGCGCGGCGTGCGCACAACCTGCGGCTCGAAAATTCTCGAACACTATGTCCCGCCGTACAACGCAACGGCGGTCGAGCGGCTCGAAGCAGTCGGCGCCGTGCT
This sequence comes from uncultured Acidobacteriota bacterium, assembly GCA_963715795.1. GTDB lineage: Bacteria > Acidobacteriota > Terriglobia > Acidiferrales > UBA7541 > Acidiferrum. The sequence goes on from OY970275.1 coordinate 2,935,936, forward strand.
TCTCGGAAAAACCAACTGCGACGAATTCGCCATGGGCAGTTCGAACGAAAACTCCGCCTACGGCGCCGTGCGCAATCCCGAAGCCACGGACCGCGTGCCGGGAGGTTCGAGCGGCGGCTCGGCCGCAGCCGTGGCGGCCGGCCTGGCGGTCGCCTCCTTGGGAACCGACACGGGCGGCTCCATCCGTCAGCCGGGTTCCTTCTGCGGAATTCCGGCGATGATGGGCAGCTACGGCCGCGTCTCCCGCTACGGACTCATCGCGTTTGCGTCGTCCCTGGATCGCATTGGGCCGTTTGCAACCAGCACGCGCGATGTGGCCGCCATCCTCAAAGTCATTGCCGGGCGCGATGCGAACGATTCGACCTCAACCACAACGCCTGTGCCGGATTATCGAGCGGCGCTCGAAAAACCTGTGAAAGGACTGCGCGTCGGCATTCCAAAACAATATTTTGGCGAAGGCATGGACGACGGAGTCCGCAAAAAGATCGAAGCCGGCATCGAACTTTTGAAAAAGCTTGGCTGCCAACTGCAAGAAATCCAGATGGCCCATACGGACTATGCCATCGCGACGTACTACATTATCGCGACGGCGGAGGCCAGCTCGAATCTGGCGCGGTACGATGGCGTGCGGTACGGCCTGCGAGTGGAAGATGATTCGCTGCTGGCCATGTACCGCAAAACAAGAGGCGCGGGATTTGGCGCCGAGGTCAAGAGGCGCATCGTGCTGGGGACTTACGTCTTGTCCGCGGGCTATTACGATGCGTATTACCTCAAAGGGCAGAAAGTCCGCGCGATGATTGCCCAGGATTTTCGAGATGCCTTTAAGAAAGTGGACGTGATCGTGACGCCGACTTCGCCTATTCCTCCTTTCAAATTGGGAGAGAAAACGAGCGACCCTCTCCAGATGTATCTTGCTGATATATATACAGTTACGGGATCGCTGGCGGGCGTCCCCGGCATTTCGGTTCCCTGCGGAAAAATCTGCGGCAAGCTGCCGGTGGGCCTGCAAATCTTCGGTCCCGCGTTCGGCGAGCCCAGCGTTTTGCAACTGGCGCACGCCTTCGAGCAGGCTGGCGGCGGCTCCGTCTGATGCCGCTCCGGGATACACCGGATAGAAGACTGACTGTGCCGTCCGAACTCGATTCCCTCCTCGCCCAATTGAGCCAATCCCAGGCCGCGTTCTTGCGCGCAGCGGATGCCATCTCCCCGGATGACTGGAAAACAAAGCCCAGCGATGGGAGATGGTCGGCGGCGGAGTTGGTGGCGCATCTGACGATGGTGGAGCAGGCGGTCATCGACAAAGCGGACCGCGTCTCGCAGAATTCGCCGAAGAGAATTCCTTTCTTCAAGAAGATGCACCTCCCCATGGTGCTGGTGGAAAGGCGCTTGGTGCGGCGCAAATCGCCGGTCCCGATCGATCCAGCGTTGCTAGGTGATAAAGAGGCCATGCTGGCGCGCTTGCGAGTGGTGCGGGAACGGTCGCTGGCGTTCCTGGAAGAAACGAGAGATCGCAGCCTTCGAGAATACTGCTGGCAGCATCCCGCCATCGGAATGCTGAACACCTACGGATGGATGCGATTCGTCGCGGCGCATGAAGCGAGGCACACAAAACAGATGCGCGAAATCGCAAGCGACCTACCGAAAGCCATAGAGAGTTTGCAAAAGTAGGACATTTTTGCACCTTCATTTCCCTTTGAACGGCATCCGTACTAGCGGAGATGAAATTGAGGGAAAAAAGATAACGTCTTTTTACACAGGAGGTTGGACCAAAAGTACTAGCCCTCTCGTTTAATTTGTTGAGAACGGAACGACTATTGCTCAGAGAAGGGTGCATCGCGTACGCTGCAAAAAGCATCGAAGGAATTAGACGCGAGTGAAGCCAACGCGGTGTGAAAAGAACCAGAGGAACAAGGCCATGGTTACCGTAAAATCGAGCCAAAAAATATTCACCGATGCGGAGATCGCCAGCCTGACCGGGATTTGCGTCGATCACATCCGCAATTTCGCGAAAAGCCGGCACTTGGGATTCATCGCGCGCGCGGCCGAAGCGGCCGGGAAGCAGGCGGACCAGTGGCTGTTTACGCTGTCGGATTTGATGGTGCTGGTTACGCTGTTCCCGCGCTGCACGCACTAAGACCTGAAAAAACTTCGATTTGGGACTGGCTCTTTCCGAAACGACGGAAGGGGCCTTTTGCTTTTTGGGGCAGTTGCGACGGCGCAGACGCGAGGGTATGCTCGGCAGAGGGCAAACCGATTTCTCGCGCTGGCATCCTATTGGCCTGAAACCCTGATGCGCTTGCGTTCTCATTTCGCTTGGATCCTGCCGGTCTTGCTGCTGGGCTCGGGAGGGATGGCTTGGCAGAGCGCTTCCGCCCAGGCTACCTCTTTGCAGCAGGCCGCCGCGAACGACAAACAGCCCACCACGGACCAGGCGGCTCCGCAGGAGGAGCTGACGGGTCTTCCCCGCGGCAAGAAGCTGATGCTGAAGGATGGGAGCTTCCAACTGGTCCGCAGCTATGAAAAAGACGGCGACCGCGTGCGCTATTACAGCGTCGAACGGGGGCAATGGGAGGTGATTCCCGCGGCGCTGGTGGACTGGGACGCCACCAAGAAGGCGGAAGCAGCCCAAGAAAAGTCGGCCGCGGCCCTCGTCGAGAAGGTGCACATTCAAGAATCGTCGGCGAAGGCGGAAACACCCGTCGATGTGGACGCGAGTTTGATGGTTGCTCCCAGAGTGTTCCTGCCGGACGGCGAGGGCATGTTCGCGTTCGAGGGCAAGACCGTGAAACGGCTGGGGCAGGACGACTCGCAGGTGAAAACGGACAAAAAGACGGTGCTGAAGCAGGTGTTCTCGCCGATCCCGATTGTTCCGAGCAAGCACAACATCGAACTGGAGGGTGCCCGGGCGACCGTGCGGTTGACGAGCGCGGTGCCGGAATTCTATTTGCGCGAGCCGCCCCCGGATCCCAACGACGATTCGACGGTATTGCGAAGTGGACGACGAAGCGGCTCGGGACCGGATGTGGCACTGGTACGAGCAAAAGTGAAGGGGCACAAAAGGCTGCTGGAATCGATCAAGAGCATGTTCGGGCAGGAGATTTCGGAGAACGTGAATGAGGTTGCCATTCAGCGCTGGGAAGTGGCGCCGGACGTTTACAGATTTACGCTGAGCGCGCCGCTGCCGCCGGGCGAGTATGCGCTGGCAGAAATACTGCAGGATGGATTGAACCTGTACGTGTGGGATTTTGGCGTGGACGCAGCGCCTGCCTCCGATCCCGCTCCGCACTAAGTCCGAACCGCGATTGCACGCAGAAGAGAAAGGCCGATCCTCCAATTGAAAGTTGATAGTTGAAAGTTGAACGTCGAAGGAAGAGAGAAATCTCGATCGGCGAGACGTGCCACTCCCTAGGGGTGAGGGAAACTGTCCGTAGCGGGCAGAAAACATTGGGGTTGCAGCTATTCCTGCGTGTCCAGTAGTTACTATCTGTGGAAAAGAACGGAAGCGGTTGGGCGGGTGGGTACCCCCCTCCCCGGTTTTTCTGTAAGTGTTCATTCTAAAGGGTTTTAAGTCCTGCGTTTTGTAAGTGCGGATTCTAAAGGGGTTGTGGGCGTGTTTTCTGTAAGTGCGGATTGTAAAGGGGATAGCGCGTGGTGGTTGGTGGTTAGTGCCGAGAAGGAGCGTGGCCCGTGCTCCGCGTGCCGTAATCCGTGAAAGACGCGAAGAAAGAAAAGAATGAGGCTGAGGCGCGGAGGGCAGACAGTTCGCAGAGAAAGACGGGGGACCCCCACCCCGGGGGTGTCCCCAAGTTATGAAGTAAGCGCATGAGAGGAAAGGGTTTGCGGCGATTCCTGCGTGTACGCAGAGAAGGGTAGTGGAGTGGCGGGTGGAGAATCGAGAGCAGAAGGAATACAGGCACGTGGAGCGGCGCGAAATCATAGGGGATGGTAGCATGGATTTTGATTACTGTCAAGCTACAGTACTGAGTGTGAATAATTCGAATTGAGACGCGGGAAGTGGAATGGATGGAACGGGTTGGCGGGAAATTGGGAGTTTGGTGAGACAGATTAGGAAGTGGGTAGTGAGTAGTAGGTAGTGAATAGAGGTGAGGGGGCGGGGGTGGCGGCTGGCGCGGGGGAATGGGAGGATGGGCCGAGGCCTTATGAGAAAGATCCACCCCCGCAAAACGTGGGTGGGGCACGCCTCACGTCTGATGAACGGGCTTGTTTTGGAGAGGGGAATTCGGGAGATGAAAACTTTCTTGTTTATCTTGGCTATCGTGGCTGTTGGTGGATTGCTTTCGGGGATGATTCTTGCGCGGGGCGGGGCGCAGGGCGGGGCGGCGCGGGCGGGGATCGATGCGGGGAATCAGGCTTGGATCGAGGGAATGAAAACGGGGGACGCCGGGAGGATTAGTGCAACGTATGCGGCCGATGGGATTGATTGCGGGCCTGCGGGGGAGTGTTTCCGGGGAAAGGCTGAGATTGAGACGCATATCAAAGCGCTGATTGCTAGCCGTGGGCGGGCGCGGGCGGCGTCGGTACAGACTTGGGGGTCGAGCGAGCACGGGAATTTCGTGTATGAATGGGGGCAGGCGGAGGCGACGTTCGATGGCGGCAAAAAGCTGGTGGATAAATACCTGACCGTGTGGCAAAAACAGGCGGACGGGAGCTGGAAGATTTTCCGCAATATGGTGATTCCGGATAAGTGAGGCACGGCGTTTTATTATGGCAGTGGAATCGCAGACGGTAATGCATTCATCCCATGCGGCGCTGGCGGAGATTCGCGACAGCTTGCTGGAAACGTACGCGAGCAATGACGCGATGAACCAGTTGATCCTGGCGCGGCTCGACGCGCGCGCGTGGCGCGCAAAGCCGCCCGGCGAAAAAGGCAAGGGACGGACGATCGCGGCGCTCTTCGCGCACCTGCATAATACGCGCCGTTCATGGCTGAGGAATTCGGCGCCGCATTTGAAATGTCCGGCGCGGCTGGATCCGCGGCGATGCACGATGAAGGAGGCTGCGGCCGCGCACAAGAAAAGCGCGGCGCTGTGCCTGCGGATGCTGTCGAATGCGCTTTCGGCAGGGCCGAACCGGCGCGTTACAAAGTTCGTTCGCGACGGTTATGTGCCGACATGGCCGGCCGGAGGGACGATGTTCGCTTATATGTTTTCGCACGAGGCGCATCATCGCGGGCAGATTTTGATGCTGGCGCACCAACTGGGCTACCGCGTGGCGGAGCCGAATGTCTGGCAATGGGAGAAGATGTGGAAACAGGCGGGGCTGAAGACGCGGCCTCGATGAGCAGCAACGGACGAGATGAAAAGAAAGACCAACCCTCTTAAAACGAGGATGGGGCACCCCGCTTTATTGGGGCGACTGGTTGGACGGCGGTTCGACGGCGAAAACTTCGAGGAGCAAGCCGAGGACATCGGAAACGCGGAAGGGCTTTTGCAAATGGCGCGGGGCGCCGGGAGCGACGGGCGTTTCCGCGGGTTCGAGGAGTTCACCGGTCATATAGACGACGGCGGGTTTGCGATCACCAGCGGCGGCGAGAAGGCGCTCGGCGGCGGCCCTGCCGTTCACATAGGCGCCATCCTTCGAAAGATTCAGGTCACAGAGCAGAACGTCCGGAGAGCGGCGGGCGAGGCAAGCGAGAGCCTCTTCCAAGGAGGCGGCGCAATCGACGTGCAAGCCGCGCGCGGTGAGGCCTTCGGAAAGAAGGCTGCGGAGGCTTTCTTCGTCGTCGAGGACGAGGACGGAGCGGCCCTTGAGGAGATCGAGAGTGGGAGGCGCGGGCGCAGAGGGAGCCGGGGCGGCAATGGAGGGAAGAGAGGGTTGATCGTCAAGAGCGAGAGGGAGATAGACGGTGAACGCGGAACCGCCGGCAGGAAGGGCTTCGGCTTCGATGGTGCCGCCGTGCTCGCGAATGATGGAGAGGCAGATGCTGAGGCCGAGGCCGGTGCCGCCGCCGGGGCGCTTGGTGGTGTAAAAGGGATCGAAGAGACGAGGGACGGATTCGGGGCGAACGCCGATGCCGTCGTCTTGAAAGGTGACGGAGACGCGCGAGCCAAGACGAGCGAAGCGGATTTGAATGCGGCCGGATTCGCGGACTTCGCGGATGGCTTGCTCGGCATTGGTGACGAGATTGAGAAAGACCTGGATGAGCTGGTTGGCATCGCCAATGACGCCGGGGAGATCGGGCTGAGGACGGAAATCGACTTCGACGCTGTTGCGGCGGAGGGAGTGTTCGTGAAGCTGGAGCGTGCGCTCGATGATGCTATTGAGATCGACGGATTTTTTCTGGGGCGAGGCAGGGCGGGAGAATTCGAGAAGATTCTGAACGATGCGAGCGGCGCGGCGGGCCTGGCGATGGGTGAGTTCGAGCTGGCGCTGGGTGGCTTGCGCGTCGCTCTGGCCTTCGCGCAATAATTCGGTGACGCCGAGGATGGCGGTGAGGGGATTGTTGAGCTCGTGGGCGACACCGGCGAGCATCTGGCCCATGGCGGCGAGCTTTTCTGCTTGAATGAGCTGCTCTTCCATGCGTTTGAGTTCGGTAACGTCGCGTCCGGAAAGGACCACGCCTTCAATTTTTCCGGTTTCATCGGCGAGAGGACTGAAATTGAAACGGATGAGGCGCCAGTCGCCGAGTTTATGGCGGACGCGAACTTCGAGAGAGCCGTAGTTCTGGCGGCCGGAGAGGATGTCTGAGTAAAGGGCGAGCAGGATGGAACGGTCTTCGGCGTGGGTGCGGCCGCCAAACTCAAGGCTGACCGCCTCGGAGACTTCGTAGCCCAGGACATCTTTGCAGCGGGGGCTGACAAAGGTGTAATGCGAGCTGGAATCCACGACGAGAATCAGATCGGGAAAGCTGTCCACGAGACGGCGCGCAAATTCCTGTTCTTTATGGAGCTGGCGTTCCATCTGGCGGCGGGCGGTGATGTCCATGACGGAGCCCTGATAGCGGAGGACGCGGCCAGCGGTATCGCGGACGGCGGTGGCGGTGTTCAGACAGACGATGGGAGAGCCATCTTTGCGAAGGAGGGTGATTTCGCGGCCTTGAGGCGCGTTTTGACGGCCGACTTCTTCCTCGAGAGATTTTCTTTCGGCGGGGTCGGCGAAGATGTCCGAGACCTGCTTGGACAGCAATTCGTCCTTGGAATCGTAGCCGAGCATCCGGACGAGAGCGGGATTGGCGTCGAGGATGGCGTCTTCGGGCGTGGTGATATAGATGCCTTCCTGGAGACTTTCGAAGAGCTCGGTGAAGCGAGCTTCGTTTTTGCGCAGAGCAGTGATGTCGCGGCCGAGGACGGTGAGGCCGTGAACCTTGTTGTCTCGGGTCATGGCATGCGCGACGCAATCGAAATAGCAAATGGAATTCTGTTTCTTGAGGCGGACTTGAATGATGCCGGACCAATGGCGGCGCTCGAGGAAACGCGGCATGGCGCGGCGAATGAGTTCGCCGCCGTCGCCGCTGCCTTCTTCGAGAAAATCGGTAACGGGGCGGCCGATGATCTGCTGATAGGTGGCCCCGACAAGATCGGCGAAACTGCGATTTACGGCGCGGATTTCGCCCTGGAGGGAGATGGCCAGGAGAATGTCATCGAAGGAATCGATGAGATCGCGGTAGCCCTGCTGGGAGCGGGAAATGACGTCAAAGAGCTGGTCCATCTGGCGGTCGCTGGGAGGAACAGCGTCGTGATGCTCGAGGCCGCGGACGAGGCCGCGCAGTTCGGAGATTTCCTGAGTGCGCTTCCAAGCGTAGAAACCGAAGAGAGCAACGAGAACGACGAGGCCGATCGGAAGAGCTTCGAAGCGGTGCGCCAGGGAACGGATGGTGCTCCAGGAAGTGAGGGCGAAGACGATCGAAAGAATCAAGAGAAGAACGAACGTCAGACGCCAAAGCTCGCCCTGGCGTTTTTCAAATTGCTCGAGGCGCGAGGAAACCGTCGGGCGGTTGGCTCCGCCTGAAGGTGAATTCTGCGCCGAATTCCCGGATGACTCGTCGTGTTTGGGCATGAAAGCGCGCGGGGCCTGACAGAACGAGCCAGGGAACCGCCCAAGAATTGCTCAAGACATTGTAGAAATAGCCGGGTGCCTGGGCAATACGAAGGGCCGCGTGAGGTGCTTGAATCGTACCTGTACGAAGTGTCTAAAAAGAAAGCGTCCCGGAGTACACCGGGACGCTTTCTGACAGGCAAATGTTCAACGTCCTGGAACCGAATGGCCTCGCCGCGGGGGTGGACTACCCTTCGGTGGCGGCGTCGGCTTCGGCGTCCTTTTGGAGGAAGTCGAGCGCGGCCGCTTCTTCGGCGGTGAGCTCAGCGGCTTCCGGAATTTCCTCGATGGGAGCGGGGGCGGGCATTTCCGTCAGCAACTGAATGCTGCGGTAGTGCTCGAGGCCCGTGCCAGCGGGGATGAGACGGCCCATGATGACGTTTTCCTTGAGGCCACGGAGATAGTCCACCTTGCCCGCAACGGCGGCTTCGGTGAGCACGCGAGTGGTCTCCTGGAAGCTCGCGGCCGAGATGAAGCTGTCGGTCGAGAGCGAGGCTTTGGTGATGCCGAGGAGCAACGGACGCCCGGTTGCGGGACGGCCGCCATCGGCGATGACACGGTCGTTTTCCTCGCGGAAGCGGAACTTGTCCACCTGTTCTTCGAGGAGGAAGGTGGTGTCGCCGACGTCTTCGACCTTGACCCAGCGCATCATCTGGCGCGAGATGGTCTCGATGTGCTTGTCGTTGATGTTGACGCCCTGGAGGCGGTAAACCTCCTGAATGGCGTTGACCAAATAGGCTTGGGTGAACTTCTCACCGAGGACGGCGAGCAAGTCGTGCAAGTTGAGCGGGCCATCGATGAGGGCTTCGCCCGCCTTGACGTGATCGCCTTCCTGAACGTTGATGTGCACGCCGCGCGGAATGGAATATTCCTTGGTGGTTTTGCCGTCTTCGCTTTCGACGTAGACCTTGCGCATGCCCTTGGCGATATCGCCGTAACGGACGACGCCGTCGACTTCGCTGATGACGGCGGGGTCCTTGGGTTTGCGGGTTTCGAAAAGCTCGACGACGCGCGGGAGACCACCGGTGATGTCTTTCGTTTTGGTGGTTTCACGCGGGATTTTCGCGAGCACGTCTCCGGCCTGAACTTCGTCGCCATCCTTGACCATCAAGTGAGCGCGCGAAGGCATGAGGTACTTTTTGCGAACCTTGCCCGAGGAATCGCGGACAAGAATCGCGGGCTGATGTTTTTCATCGCCGGGAGGAAGAGTGACGACGTCCTGCGAGAGGCCGGTCACTTCGTCCACCTGTTCTTCGATGGTGAGGCCGGGCCGCAGGTCGTCAAACTTCACGGAGCCGGCGGTTTCGGTAAGGATCGAGAAGGTGAACGGATCCCATTCAGCGAGAATCTGGCCGTGGGTAACGTGTTCGCCGTCGACAACGCGGAGGCGCGCGCCATAAACGACATGGTAGCGCTCCTTTTCGCGGTCCTTTTCGTCCACGATGGAGATGAGACCCGCGCGGTTCATGGCGATGGAAGTTCCGCCGCGGCCCTCGACGAATTTGAGGTCCACAAACTTGACGACACCGTTGTTGCGCGCTTCGAGCGTGGAACGCTCGGAAACGCGGGTGGCGGTTCCACCGATGTGGAAGGTACGCATGGTCAACTGCGTGCCAGGCTCGCCGATGGATTGCGCGGCGATGACGCCGACGGCTTCGCCAAGCTCAACCATGCGCCCGGAGGCGAGGTTGCGGCCGTAGCAGAGAGCGCAGACTCCGCGGCGTGACTCGCAAGTGAGCACGGAGCGGATGCGAACGCGCTCGATACCCGCGGCCTGCACCTGATTGGCGAGGTCCTCGGTGATTTCCTGGTTGATGTCGACGATGACGGTGCCCTCGAAGTCCTTGATCTTGTCGAGAGAAACGCGGCCAACGATGCGGTCGCGCAGCGGCTCGACTTCGACGCCGGCTTCGACGATGGGCTCGACGTAAATGCCGTCGGTGGTGCCGCAGTCGCGCTCATTGATGATGACGTCCTGAGCGACGTCGACGAGGCGGCGGGTAAGGTAGCCGGAATCGGCGGTCTTAAGAGCCGTATCGGCCAAGCCTTTACGCGCGCCGTGCGTCGAGATGAAGTACTGCAGCACGGTGAGGCCTTCGCGGAAGTTGGAGGTGATGGGCGTTTCGATGACTTCGCCGGAGGGCTTGGCCATCAGACCGCGCATGCCGGAAAGCTGGCGGATCTGCTGTTTGGAACCGCGAGCGCCGGAGTCCGCCATAACGTAGACGGGGTTGATGTTGCCCTCTTTGTCCTGATTTTCGAGAGCTTTGAACATTTCGTCGGCGACTTTTTCGGTGACGTCGCCCCAGATGGCGATGACTTTGTTGTAGCGCTCGCCGTTGGTGATGGCGCCGTCGAGGTACTGCTGCTGGACCTTGACGACTTCCTTTTCGGCGTTTTCTACCAGCTTGTACTTGTCGCTGGGGATGAGCATATCGTCGATGCCGATGGAGATGCCGGACTTCGTGGCGTACGTGAAGCCCAGCTCTTTCAAGTGATCGAGCAGGACGACGGTGTCCGCGAGGCCGTAGCGCAGGTAAGCGTAATAGACGAGCTGCTGAACACCCTTCTTTTTGAGAAGGCCGTTGACGAAGGGGAATTTGGCCGGCAAGTGCGAATTGAAAATCACGCGGCCGACGGTGGTCTGGATGAACTGGCGCTCCATCTTGACGGGCTCGGTATGCGGCACGTCCTGATCGTCATAGGCGGTGGTGAGGTCAATCACTTCGCCGCTGTAACGCAGGCGGATGGGAGTGAGCAGCTCGACTTCACCGGCTTCGAGTGCAAGGACGACTTCGTCGGATTGACCGAAGACGCGGCCTTCGCCCTTGGCGCCGGGCTTGGCCTTGGTCAAGTAATAGATGCCGAGGACCATGTCCTGCGACGGAACGGCCAGAGGCAAACCGTGCGCGGGAGACAAGATGTTGCGCGAGCTGAGCATGAGCACGGACGCTTCGACCTGGGATTCCGGCGAAAGCGGGATGTGCACGGCCATCTGGTCGCCGTCAAAGTCCGCATTGAACGCGGTGCAGACGAGCGGGTGAATGCGAATGGCTTTGCCTTCGACAAGGACCGGCTCAAACGCCTGAATGCCGAGGCGGTGAAGCGTGGGAGCGCGGTTGAGGAGGACGGGATGCTCGCGGATGACGTCCTCGAGAATGTCCCAAACGACCGGCTCTTGCTGCTCGACCATTTCCTTGGCTTGCTTGATGGTTGTGCAGTGCCCCTGGGCTTCGAGCTTGTGATAGATGAAGGGCTTGAAAAGCTCGAGAGCCATTTTCTTGGGCAGACCGCATTGATTGAGCTTCAGTTCCGGGCCGACGACGATGACGGAACGGCCGGAATAGTCCACGCGCTTGCCGAGAAGATTCTGGCGGAAACGGCCCTGCTTGCCCTTGAGGGTGTCCGACAAGGATTTGAGCGGGCGGTTGTTGGTGCCGCGGAGAACGCGGCCACGGCGGCCATTGTCAAAGAGCGCGTCGACGGCTTCCTGGAGCATGCGTTTTTCGTTGCGGACGATGACGTCCGGGGCGCGAAGCTCCATGAGCTTTTTGAGGCGGTTGTTGCGGTTGATAACGCGGCGATAGAGATCGTTGAGATCGGAAGTGGCAAAGCGGCCGCCGTCCAGAGGCACGAGCGGGCGCAGCTCCGGCGGAAGGACGGGGACCACGTCCAGAATCATCCACTCCGGCTTGTTGCCGCTCTTGCGGAACGCTTCGAGAACCTTCAGGCGCTTGGCAAATTTGATGCGCTTCTGAAGAGAAGGATCGGTCTTCATCTTTTCGCGAAGCTCTTCGGAGAGCTTATCCACCTCGACGCGGCGGAGAAGCTCCTTGATGGCTTCGGCGCCCATCTTGGCGGTGAACTGACCGGGATATTCCTTCTGGAGCTCGCGGTATTTGTCTTCGAGCAGGACTTCGCGTTCGCGAAGGACGGCGACTTCGCCGGCATCCACGACGACAAAGGCTTCGAAGTAGAGAATGCGCTCGAGGTCGCGCATGGAAATGTCCAGCAGGTAGCCGATGCGGCTGGGCAAGCCCTTGAAGAACCACACGTGCGAACAGGGCGAAGCCAGCTCGATGTGGCCGAGGCGCTCGCGGCGGACCTTGCTGAGCGTGACTTCCACGCCGCACTTATCGCAAATGACGCCGCGATGCTTCATCCGCTTATACTTGCCGCACAAGCATTCCCAATCGGTGACGGGGCCAAAAATCTTGGCGCAGAAAAGGCCGTCGCGTTCGGGCTTGAAGGTGCGGTAGTTGATGGTCTCCGGCTTGGTGACTTCGCCGTGGGACCACGAGCGGATTTTTTCAGGACTCGCCAAACTGATTCGAATGGAATCAAAATCGGCGATCAAACTGGCGCGATCATAAGGGCTGCTGCGATACAAGGTTGTTTCCTCCCTCCCCCGGCTTTCGCCAAGGGCCGCGGCCTGATGTTTTGCACCGGGCCGGCTGAGAACCCAAAAACCGAAAACTGCGAACTCGTCCTGTGTCGCCGGGCAGGGGCACGATGTATCGTGCCCCTACGGGGCGATCGTTTTAATCGGCGGCTTTCTCCGTTGGCGGCTTTTGCCGCTTCATCAATTCGACGTCGAGGCAGAGCGACTGCAGCTCGCGGACGAGGACGTTGAACGATTCGGGCACGCCAGGCTCGATCCCCGGTTCGCCCTTGACGATGGCCTCGTAGATTTTCGCGCGGCCATAGACGTCGTCGGACTTCGCCGTGAGCAACTCCTGCAGGATGTGCGCGGCGCCGTAAGCTTCGAGCGCCCAGACTTCCATTTCGCCGAAGCGCTGTCCGCCGAACTGCGCTTTGCCGCCCAGCGGCTGCTGGGTGATGAGCGAGTACGGGCCGATGGAGCGCGCGTGAATCTTGTCGTCGACGAGATGCGAGAGTTTGAGCATATAGATGTAGCCGACCGTGACCGGCTGATCGAACATGTCGCCGCTCATGCCGTCGAAGAGATTGATCTTGCCGGCGTGCGGCAAGCCCGCGACTTCGAGCAAGTGGCGGATTTCCGGTTCGCGCGCGCCGTCGAACACCGGCGTGGCGAAGGGAATACCGTCCTTGAAGCCTTCGGCATAATCGAGCAACTCGTCGTCACTGAGCTTCGACAGCGTCTTCCAAATGGTCGTTTCGCTGAAGACCTCGCGGAACCAGCGGCGCAAAGCCTCGGCCTTCACTTCCTTGCTGAGGAGGCGCTTGAGGCTATTGCCGAGCTCCTTGGAGGCCCAGCCGAGGTGCGTCTCGAGAACCTGTCCGACGTTCATACGCGAAGGAACGCCGAGCGGGTTGAGAACGATCTCGACCGGCGTGCCATCGGGAAGGTACGGCATATCTTCCTGCGGCACGATGCGAGCGATGACGCCCTTGTTGCCGTGGCGTCCGGCCATTTTGTCGCCGATGGAGAGCTTGCGCTTCATGGCGATATAGACTTTGACGAGCTTGATGACGCCGGGAGGCAGTTCGTCGCCCTTCTTGAGCTTTTCCTTGCGCTCTTCGGTGATCTTGCGCAGGACGTCAATCTGGCGCGAGGTCATCTCCTCGATTTCTTCGATTTTCTCGATGAGGAGAGGATCCTTTTCGTTGAGCTTGAGGCGCTTGAGGTTGCGCGTGGAGATCTTTTCGATCAGATCGCGCGTTAGCTCGACGCCCTTGGTCAAGAGGCGCTTGTTGGTCTTTTCGTCGTGCAAGTCCGCCTGGAGAATTTTTCCGCCGAGGAGATCCGAGAGGCGCTTGAGGCGCTCATCCGTGAGGATGCGGATTTCGTCAGCGAGGTTCTTCTCCAGCTTGAAGACTTGCGTGGCTTCGATGGCCTTGTGTCGCTCGTCCTTTTCTCCGCCCTTGCGAGTGAAGATTTTGACGTCGACGATAGTGCCCTCGATGCCCGGCGGGCAGTAGAGAGAAGCGTCGCGAACGTCGCCGGCCTTTTCGCCGAAGATAGCGCGAAGGAGCTTTTCTTCCGGCGTGAGCGTGGTCTCGCCCTTGGGCGTGACCTTGCCGACCAGAATGTCGCCCGGCTTGATGACCGCGCCGATACGAATGACGCCGCTTTCATCGAGGTTGCGGAGAAAGGATTCGCTGATGTTGGGAATGTCGCGAGTGACTTCCTCGGGACCGAGTTTGGTGTCGCGCGCTTCGATTTCATACTCCTCGATGTGAATCGAAGTGTAGTAATCGTCCTTCACCAGCTTTTCGCTGACGAGGATGGCGTCTTCAAAGTTGTACCCGCGCCAGGGCACGAAAGCCACGAGCACGTTGCGGCCGAGAGCGAGTTCGCCGCGTTCGGTGCAAGGACCGTCCGCTAGGACTTGCCCTTTCTTTACGCGGTCGCCGACGCGAACGAACGGCTTCTGGCTGATGCAAGTATTCTGGTTGGAGCGCTTGAACTTGATGAGCTGATAGATGTCCGCGCCCACTTCGCGGCTGAGCACGCCGGAGTGATCGGATTCGACGCGCACGATGATGCGCTCCGAATCGACCTGGTCGACGATGCCTTCGCGCTTGCAAAGCACGACCGCGCCGGAATCGCGCGCGGTGACGCGCTCCATGCCGGTACCGACCAGCGGCGCTTCCCCGCGGATGAGAGGCACAGCCTGGCGCTGCATGTTGGAACCCATGAGCGCGCGGTTGGCGTCGTCGTTCTCGAGGAACGGGATGAGGCTGGCGGCCACGGAAACGAGCTGCTTCGGCGAAACGTCGACGTAATCGACTTCGTCGCGGCTCTTGAGCACGAAGTTGCCGGCCTGGCGGCAGTTGACGAGCTCGGTAGTGATCTTCAAACGCTCATCGAGCGAAACGTTGGCCTGCGCGACAACGTACTTGTCTTCTTCCCAAGCGGAGAGATAGAAGCAGTACGGCTCGTATACGACTTTGCGGCGCTTGAGCTCTTCGTTGAGCTCCTCGACTTTGTCCTTTTCGACGATTTCGCCGGCTTTGAATTCGCTGTCGCCGGCGTTGACGATCTGAACGTAGTCGATGATGCGCCCGCCTTTTACACGGCGGTATGGTGACTCGATGAAGCCGTAGTCGTTGATGCGCGCGAAGCAGGAGAGCGAGCTGATCAAGCCGATGTTCGGGCCTTCCGGCGTTTCAATGGGGCAGATGCGGCCGTAGTGCGTGGGGTGAACGTCGCGCACTTCGAATCCCGCGCGCTCGCGCGAGAGACCGCCGGGCCCAAGAGCCGAAAGACGCCGCTTGTGCGTGATTTCGCTGAGCGGGTTGGTTTGATCCATGAACTGGCTCAACTGCGAAGAGCCGAAGAATTCGCGGATCGCCGCCATGACCGGCTTGGCGTTGACCAAGTCGTGCGGCATGGCCGTGGACATTTCCTGGTACACGCTCATCTTTTCCTTGATGGCGCGTTCCATGCGGACGAGGCCGATGCGGAACTGGTTTTCGAGCAGTTCGCCGACGGCGCGGACGCGGCGGTTGCCGAGATGGTCGATGTCATCGACGACGCCGATGTTCTTGCGCAGCTTGAAGAGGTACTTGATCGCGGAAACGAAGTCCGGCGTATCGAGCGTGCGGTTATCCAGAGGAGTGTCGAGGCCCATCTTGATGTTGAACTTCAAGCGGCCGACGCGGCTGAAATCGTACTTGCGCGGATCGAAGAACATGCCGCGGAAGAGATTGGTGGCCGTTTCGAGCGTCGGCGGATCGCCGGGACGCAGCTTGCGGTAGATTTCGATGAGCGCTTCTTTCGAAGAGCGGATGGCGTCCTTGTCCAGCGTGCGCGAGAGAACCAGGCCGATGTCGTCGCGCTCCGGGAAGAAGACGTCGACTTCGGTGATGCCGCCCTCGGCAAAGGCTTGCCAGAGTTCGGGCGTCAGAGGCTTGTTGGCTTCGAGGAGAACTTCGCCGGTCTGGCGGTTGACTACATCGGCGACGCTGTAGGCGCCTTCGAGATCGGGTAGCGCGGCGCGAACCTGCGAAATCTTCGCTTTGATGAGTTCCTTGAAGAGATTTTCGGTGATGCGCTTGTGCGCGCCGACGATCACTTCCTCGGAGCGGGGGTTGCGGATTTCGTGAGCCAGCTTGCGGTCCACGATGCCCGGCGAAACGTTCCAGAAAAGATCCTTGTCGCGAAGAGAAATGCGCTCGACCTGATAAAAGGTGCGCAGGATTTCTTCGTTGGACTTCATTCCCAGAGCGCGCAGGAAGATCGAGCCGAGGAATTTGCGCTTGCGGTCGATGCGCACATACAGAATGTTCTTGGTGTCGTATTCGAATTCGACCCACGACCCGCGGTACGGAATGATTTTGCCGAGGAAGTAGGAGCGGTTGTTGGCGCTTTCGAAGAAGACGCCGGGGGAGCGGTGCAACTGGCTGACGATGACGCGCTCCGTGCCGTTGATGATGAACGTGCCGTTCTCGGTCATCAGCGGAATGTCGCCGTAGAAAACTTCCTGTTCCTTGATGTCGCGAATGGTTTTCGCGCCGGTGTCGGGATCCTTGTCGTAAATGGTCAGGCGGATGGTGACTTTAAGCGGCGCGGAATACGTCATGCCGCGCTCCTGGCACTCGTTCACGTCGTACTTGAGCTGCATGGCGACCGGATCGCCGCACTTGTTGCAGAAGGTCGGCGTATTCTTGTTGAACGTGCCGCACTTGTGGCAGATGACGTCGCCGGTCTGGTACGGATTGGTGACGACGGAAGCGCCGCAATTGCGGCAAGTGGCGCGAAGATGGTGCAGCCCTTTCAGGTTGCCGCACTTGCATTCCCAGTTGCCGATGGCGTAGTCCACGAATTCGAGCTGCGACATTTCCCGGAAATCCTTGATGGGAAACACGGAGGTGAAGACGGACTGCAGCCCGCCGTCATCGCGCTCGCTCGGCAGGAGGTCCATCTGCAAGAAGCGCTGATAGGACTTCATCTGGACTTCAATCAGATTCGGAATCTGAATGGAGCCCTGAATTTTCGCGAAATCGAGACGCTCGCGTTCCCTGACGTGCTGGTGACTATTTGACATTGCTCGGTCTACCTTTTCCCTTTCGGGCGAACAGCGGAAAAAACGGAGAAAAACGTGCAGCCGGTGTGGCGCGCTTCCTGCCCGAAGTCAGCGAGCACACGGCGGCACTGGGTCCAAGAAGGACCAGTGGAGTTGTAAAAGTAACCAGCCTCGACTTGCGTACGTGATTCCTTTGGCGCGGTGGATCACGCTTGGACCAGCCGGTAAATTGGCCGAACCAGGCAGCCGCGCCCCCTCTCGAAGCCCGTACAACAAAAAACTACTTGATTTCGACCTTGGCGCCCGCGTCCTCGAACTTCTTCTTGATGGTCGCGGCTTCTTCCTTGTTGACGCCCTCTTTGACGGTCTTGGGAGCGCCGTCGACGAGGTCCTTGGCTTCTTTCAGGCCGAGGCTCGTGACTTCGCGAACCGCCTTGATGACGTTGATCTTGTTGCCGCCGACGTCGGTGAGAACGACCGTGAATTCCGTCTTCTCTTCCGCCGGCGCCGCGCCTGCTGCTGCTCCGCCGCCCGCCGCCACGACCGTAGCCGCAGCCGCCGAGACGCCGAAGGTCTCTTCCATCTTCTTCACAAGGTCCGACGCTTCCAGCAGCGTCAGCCCCTTGATTTCTTCCAGGATCGTATCCACTTTCGACATGACTTTTGCTTCTCCTCTCAAAATTAAGAATTAAACTTACTGGGCCGCTTCAGGGCTTGCTGCAGGAACCGGTTCGGAACCAGCCCCACCGGGCCCAAACTTGTTGGCTTTGACGGCCTCGCTGACGGTGACCGCGAGATTGCGCGGCAGGCCGTTCAAAGCCATGGCGATACGCTGCGCGGGAGCGTTCAGCAGGAACATGATCTTGCTGAGCAGCTCTTCTTTCGAAGGGAGATTCGCAAGCTGCTGAATCTCGGCGATGGAAATGACGCGGCCTTCGACGAGACCGGACTTGAACTTGAATGCCGGAACGTCTTTAGCCACTTTGGTGAGCGCCTTGGCGAGCGCCACCGCGTCGGTCTGCGTATAGGCGATGGAATTCGTGCCGCTCAGGTTCTTGAGCAGATTTTCCGCGGGCGTGCCGGCTCCGGCGCGCTCGGCGAGCGTGTTCTTCACGACTTGGTACTTGCCGCCGGCGGCCTGCACGGCGCGGCGGAGCTTGGTGTCGGCTTCGACGGTGATGCCCTGGAAAGTCGTGAGAATCACGGTCGAAACCTTGGCCAGTTCCGTCTTCAGGTTGTCGAGGTCCTGCTGTTTTTCGCTGCGCTTTTTCATGATCCCGTTTCCTTAAACTCTTCGCTTACGCCGCTGCCGCCAGGGTTTCCGATTCGGTCAGGTCGATCGGAATGCCCGGGCCCATCGTCGAGGTCAGCGTGATTTTTTTCACGTACTTACCCTTCGCCGCCGCGGGTTTGGCTTTGATCACCGCCGCGATGACGGCATGCCCGTTTTCCGCAAGATTCGCGGCGTCAAACTGAATCTTGCCGATGGCGCAGTGGACGATTCCCGCCTTATCCACGCGAAACTCGACTTTGCCGGCTTTCGTTTCCTTAATCGCCTTGGCAACATCGAACGTGACCGTCCCGGTCTTCGGGTTGGGCATCAGGCCGCGTGGGCCGAGCACTTTGCCGAGCTTGCCGGCGGATTTCATCATATCCGGCGTGGCAATCACGGCGTCGTAGTCCGTCCAGCCACCCATGATTTTCTGCACCATGTCGTCGCCGCCGACAAAGTCCGCGCCGGCATCCTGCGCTTCACGCACTTTTTCGCCGCTGGCGATGACCAGCACGCGGACAGCTTTGCCGAGGCCGTGCGGAAGAACCACGGTGCCACGCACCACCTGATCGGAATGCTTCGGGTCGACGCCCAAATTGATGGCCAGTTCGACCGTTTCGTTAAACTTCGTGTGGTGCGTCTTCTTAATCAGCTCGCTTGCTTCCGCGAGCTTGTACGGGCGCGCTTCCACCTTCTTGCGCGCATTCTCGACATGTTTGCCTGCCAGCTTTGTCATTGCTCTTACCTCTGCGATCTCGTAGCGCCTGAACTTCTAGGCTTCCACGACTTCCAGACCCATGTTGCGCGCCGTGCCCATTACGGTGCGCACCGCGGAGTCCAGATTAGTGGTGTTGAGATCGACAAGCTTGATCTTCGCAATCTCTTGAACCTGCTTTTTCGTCACTTTGCCGACTTTGTTGCGATTCGGTTCGGCCGAGCCCTTGACGATGCCTGCCGCGCGCAGCAGCAAAATGGAAGCCGGCGGCGTCTTCAGGATGAACGTGAACGTGCGGTCGGTATACACCGTCACCAGCACGGGGAAAATCATTCCGTCCGGTTCCTTGGCCGTCTTGGCGTTGAACTGCTTGCAAAAATCCATGATGTTCAAGCCGTGCGGACCGAGCGCCGTGCCAACCGGAGGCGCCGGAGTCGCTTTGCCCGCGGGCAATTGAAGTTTGATTGTCGTTTGTACTTTCTTAGCCATGTCCCCGCCTCAATCTCGTTTTATTCAGTTGCCTTTGCGCGCCGCGGCTCAGCCGAGCTTCTCGACGCTCGCAAAATCCAGTTCCACTGGCGTCGAACGTCCAAAAATCGTGACGGAAACCTTGAGCCGGCTGTGGTCGTTGTCAATTTCTTCCACGGTGCCGTTGAAATTCGCGAACGGCCCGTCGACGATGCGCACCTGTTCGTTGCGCTCGAAGACCACTTTGGGCTTCGGCCGGTCCGTCGGAACGTGGACGCGGTTGATGATTGCGTCGACTTCCGTATCGGAAAGCGGCGACGGCGCGGTCGCGGAGCCTACAAAACCAGTCACGCGCGGCGTCGAGCGCACGATGTGCCAGGTATCCTCATCGAGGTCCATTTCGACCAGCACATAGCCGGGATACGTCATCCGCGAGGAAACCACCTTTTTGCCGCCGCGCATTTCCACAACGTCTTCCATGGGGATCAGCACGCGGCCGATCTTGTCCTGCAAACTGAACGCGGACACGCGGCTCTCCAGGCTTTCTTTGACTTTCTTTTCAAAGCCCGAGTACGTATGGATGATGTACCACTGCATTGCCGTCAAGCTGGAATCCCCTTCAGATGCCGAAAATTTTGTAGATGCGCATCACGCCCAAATTCACGAGCCAATCCACAACCGCCAAAAACACGCCAAAGAAGAAGACGGTGGCAATGACAACTCCGGTCGTGGAGAAGACGTCCTCGCGGGTCGGCCAAGTAACTTGCTTCATTTCAACACGAACATCGTGCAGAAACTGGCGCGTGTCCTGGACCGTTCCGGAAATTTTTCCACCGAGGTTTCCCGCTCCCCCGATGATTCCGCCGCCTTGTGACTCGTCGTTCTTCACTTTGACCGTCTGCGTAGCCATTCGTCCTCTTCACGGAACAGGCGCCGCCTGTTCCTCATCTCTGGCAGGGGAGGAGGGATTCGAACCCCCATACCCGGTTTTGGAGACCGGAGTCCTAACCGTTGGACGACTCCCCTAAAAACCCAAAACCGCTCCGCCCGATGCCCGCTCCAAAACGGAAAAGCTACTTCACTTCCTTGTGCCCGGTGTGCTTGCGGCACGTGTTGCAAAACTTTTTGGTCTCCACGCGCTCGGAGTGCTTTTTCTTATTCTTGGTTGTCGTGTAGTTGCGGTTTTTGCAATCGCCGCACTGCAACGTAATAATTTCTCGCATCGCTTTCCCTTCCTAATTTGCTAGACCAGCCGTGGCGATCTCGCCCACTGTCACGTCGATCGACAAAATATGCTCCCATCGAATCAGAATGGCGTGCCGAAAGCCATCCTCATAATCCAATCCAACCCAGAGGCCGAAATCGGCCTCTTCCTCAACCTCGAATTTCAGGCCCGGCGTATCCGGGAGTTGAAAACCGACTTCTCTGAGTATTCGCCGGCCCTCGTCGCTCACATGAACCACAACGGGCTGATCCCGGAGCTTCATGATCAAACGGCTTGAGTCGCTTGCGCAGCAATAGCGGTTTCTAAATTTCGCTCGATCGACTCACCTACTTCCGCAAAGCCCCTTTCCATATAGTCGTCCACCATGTCTTCCGCAACTCGGAACAGCACCTTCTTGTCCTCTATCGAGACTTCGATCCGATATTCATGTTCCAATGTCGATAGTCGGGCTTTTTCGATCCGCGCGCCCGGAATTTTCGAACCAAGAGTACTCTGCAAGATGGCGGCGAACCGCCTGACTTTCTCAATTAAACGCGCCTGATTGCGCCTACCCGCGTAAGCACTCCTCGCGTAGGCTTCTTCTGAAATTCCCATCCTTTTCGCGACTGCCTTCTGCCCATCCGTCAGGGGCGGCAATTCAGCGGGGGGCACACGTGCAGCTTCCTCTCGTTCTTCCCGGCCAGCCCTCCACCCCTCAACTATGATTTCCATCGGTGCTTTGTCCCAGTATCTAGATCCGTTACTCGATAATTTCGGTGACGGCGCCGGCGCCGACGGTGTGGCCGCCTTCGCGAATCGCGAACCGCAAGCCCTTCTCCAAAGCCACTGGCGTGATCAGCGTCACTTCGCAGCTTACGTTGTCGCCCGGCATCACCATCTCGACTCCTTGCGGCAGCTTCACGTCCCCCGTCACGTCCGTCGTCCGGAAATAAAACTGCGGCCTATACCCCGTGAAAAACGGCGTGTGCCGCCCGCCTTCTTCCTTCGTCAGTACGTACGCTTCCGCTTTGAACTTCGTGTGCGGCGTGATCGATCCCGGCTTGCACACCACTTGTCCGCGCTCGACATCGTCTTTTTCCGTGCCGCGCAGCAGCAAGCCCACGTTGTCTCCCGCCAAGCCTTCGTCCAGCAGCTTGCGGAACATTTCCACGCCCGTCACAACCTTTTTCTGCGTCGGCCGGAAGCCCACAATCTCAACTTCTTCGCCAACCTTCACTTTGCCGCGCTCGACTCGGCCGGTCACTACCGTTCCGCGTCCAGAAATCGAAAAAATATCTTCAATCGGCATCGCGAACGGCTTATCAATTTCCCTCACCGGCTGCGGCACGTTCTTGTCCACCGCTTCCATCAACTCGTCGATGGCCTTTTCCCACTTCGCGTCGCCATTCAACGCTTGCAGCGCCGAACCCTTCACCACCGCAATCGTGTCGCCCGGAAACTGATAGCTCTTCAACAGTTCGCGCACTTCCAGCTCCACGAGTTCCAAAAGTTCCGCGTCCTCGACCATGTCGCACTTGTTCAAAAACACCACAATCGCCGGTACGCCGACCTGCCGCGCCAACAGAATGTGCTCGCGCGTTTGCGGCATCGGTCCATCCGTCGCCGCCACCACCAGAATCGCGCCATCCATCTGCGCCGCCCCGGTGATCATGTTCTTGATGTAGTCCGCATGCCCCGGGCAATCCATGTGCGCGTAGTGCCGGTTCGGCGTCTCGTATTCCACGTGCGAAACGGCAATCGTGATCCCGCGCTCGCGCTCTTCCGGCGCGTTGTCGATCGTGTCGAACGCACGGAACTGCACTTTCGGGTTGTGCTTCGACAGCACCTTGGTAATCGCCGCCGTCAACGTCGTCTTGCCATGGTCGATGTGACCAATCGTCCCAATGTTCACGTGCGGCTTGCTGCGCTCGAATTTCTCCTTCGCCATTTTCCTCTGCCCTCTGCGTCAAGTCTTCGTTTCTGCGCAAATCCTGACGAATTCACTCTTCACTGCTAAAACTGGAGCGGGGGACGGGATTTGAACCCGCAACCATCACCTTGGAAGAGTGAGACTCTACCGTTGAGTTACCCCCGCCCTCCACTGCAAATCTTCCCGCAACCACTAGCTTCTAATTCTGGAGCCTGGGACCGGGATTGAACCGGTGACCTCGTCCTTACCAAGGACGCGCTCTACCAACTGAGCTACCCAGGCCCAACCCGTGTTCCCCCCAAAAATCGACTGTTCGCGGCGCACTTTTCCGGAGCCGCGCCTTTGCCGCGAATTGGACCGCGCCCGAACATCGCTATGTGTGATCGCCAGGCGATCAACGCTAGATGCGATTGCCCTGCGGTTTCCTGATTACGGACGAACGCCCCGCGATCGGCCGAATCAAACAGCGAGCGACTGGTGGACGGGGAAGGATTCGAACCTTCGTAGCCCGCAAGGAGCGGCAGATTTACAGTCTGCTGGTTTTAGCCACTCACCCACCCGTCCCGCGAAAAACGAAAAGGTCCCGAACTGCGCGTCCTCCAAAAACTTTTCCGGGCAAATCCCGCAGCACAAATTCCCGTGCAAAACGAAAACACAAAAAGGACTCGTGTCAAAAGACACCAGCCCGTTTATTTTTCCAGCAAGGATTTGCTCCGCCTCACTCCCCTGCTAATTCCTGGTGGAGCTGGCGGAGGGAATTGAACCCCCGACCCTCTGATTACAAATCAGATGCTCTACCAGCTGAGCTACGCCAGCGTCGCTCAAACCGAGTAAGGATAGCAGAAGGGGCACCTAAATTGCAAGGGGGTGATTGCGTTATGGAGCACGTCGGGGGCCAGCTCTGTGGAAAACCTTCTTCCCTGTGTCGCACTCCGAGCTACCCTATCTTTCGATTGCTCTATAGTTTAGCATGAACCCGGCGTTTCTGCACAACGCCCCTCAGGCGGGCGCCAAGAACC
Organism: uncultured Acidobacteriota bacterium; assembly: GCA_963715795.1. Lineage (GTDB taxonomy): Bacteria > Acidobacteriota > Terriglobia > Acidiferrales > UBA7541 > Acidiferrum. The sequence continues at coordinate 2,959,554 of OY970275.1, forward strand.
TGCTTTTTACTGAAAAATGTGGTTCGCCGGTGGCGGGCTTTTTTCTGGCAAAACGCAGAAACCGTGCAATTGGAAAAGATGTAAAGGAAGGCGCCGACGGGATGAACAAGGGCAAGCTCGCTGGATCCATCGTGGGTCTGCTCCTCGTAGTTGGCGCACTCGTGTTCTTCGGTTACGAACGCTGGGGTGGCTCGGGCTACGATCCGCGCAACGACCTGCTCGCCGAGATGCCCGCCGATGCTAGCACCGTTTTCTACATCGATCTGGACGCGCTGCGGCAATCGCCTTTTCTGGCGGAACTCTACAAGTGGGCGCCGCAAACCGCCGTCGACGCGGACTACAAGCAATTTGTTGAAGCGACGGGTTTCAATTATGAGCGCGACCTGAACCGCATCAGCATTGCGCTGCTCAAGCAGGGACAGGACTCCATTCTTTTTGCCGTGGCCGAGGGGCGCTTCGATCGCAAAAAAATTTCCGCGTATGCCTTGCAAACCGGGACGCGAGAAAGCCGGAAAGGCAAAGAGATTTTTTCCGTTCCCCTCAGCGGCAGCGCCAGGCGAATCACATTCACCTTCTTGCGCAAGGATCGCATCGCGCTCACAAACGGCGCAAATCTGGATGCGATGCAAGCCCGGCCGCAGGCCGACTCGGACGCCCAGGCGTGGCGCGAGCGATTCCGCCGGCTGGCTGGTTCGCCCATCTTCGCCGTGATTCGCCAGGATGCTGCCGTGGGTGCAGCACTAAGCGCGCAAGCCCCCGGCGGATTGCGTTCGCCGCAGCTATCCGCTCTGGTCGATCAGTTGGAGTGGATCACCGTAGCAGGTAAACCTGAGGCTGACCGGCTGCGTGTCGTAATCGAAGGAGAAGGCGCGCCCGACGCGCCAACACGGCAGTTGTCCGACGTAATCAACGGCTTGCTGGTGCTGGCGCAGGCAGGTCTAAGCGAGCCGAAGATGCGGCAGCAGCTCCAGCCAGACGTGCGCGAGGCCTACCTGGAATTGTTGAGGAGCGCGGATGTCTCGCAGATTGACCGCGGCGAGACAAAGTCCGTCCGCCTGATGTTTGACGTTACGCCTGCATTCCTCGAGGCGGCACGCGGCGCGCTTCCCACTACGCCTGCGATTCCGGAAAACAAGGGCCTGCCCCCAACGCGCAAGAACGCTGTCAGAAATTGAATCGGCGCAAAAAAAAGCCCCGAAAAATCGGGGCGCGTGCTTCGCGAAGGAAATAAGCCGGAGTTAATCGCCTACCATGCTTCCCTTCATGTAGCGCCAGGGATTAACCGGCGCATTGTTGACGCGAACTTCATAATGGACATGCGGGCCGGTCGAGCGGCCGCTGATGCCTGTGTAGCCGATGACCTCGCCGCGCTTCACGCGCGTGCCCGGCACAGCCGAAAACAACGAAAGATGCGCGTACCAAGTGGTGATGCCGAAGCCGTGGTCAATCACGACGAGCCTGCCGTATCCGGCATGGTTTTCCGCAATGGTCACGATTCCGTCCGCTGTGGCGTGTACGGGCGCGCCATAATCAGTCGCCACATCCACGCCCGTGTGGAACGCGCCTTCACCGCTAAACGGATCGAGCCGCTCTCCGAAGCCGTCCGTGATGTGCCCCATCACCGGCCAGATCGAAGGCGTATAGCTGGAGTCCGCAAAGCTCATCGCCGGCATCAGACGCAAGCCGCCAGATGACACGGCAATCACGGCTGCGTTCCTCTTCAGGAAGGTGTACTGCTCGATGGAGCGGTCGAAGACATCTTCTGGCGTCGCTTCATCGTCGGTCGTATCAAAAGCCGCGGGGTGATAACGCAGGACGCCGTACGTCATGGCTACTTCGGTGGCGAGAGACTGCAGAGAATCGAGGCGCTGGTTGGTGTCGGTCACCGTGGTCTGCAATTGCTGATACTGTTTCTTTAGAGTTTCCTGATCGTGGCGGAGGGCGTTGTAGTTTCCGACCTTCCAGAGCATGCGAGAGTATGAGCCGACCGCGACAGCGACAGTAGCCGCGCCGATGATGGCCAGAACGGCGAGGCTGTGCAGGACATACGCCGGGACCACAAGCTTTTGCAGCTTGCCAGGCGTCGTCGCAATATAGAACGTATAGTTCTTGCTCGCCATCACGTGCTTGGCCCCTCGGGCCTTTCAGTTAATCAAAAGCGGGTGAATTGCCCTGGTACCCGCCAAGAGAACCGCTTCGAAATTCCCAATCTGAACCGTAAGCCTCGGTCCGCGACCTTGCACATACTAATTTTTGTAGGGATGTCCGTCAACCCTGTATTTTGCTGTACGAAGAACAGGGTGTGAAAAACCGGCTACCTGTCCGGAAGGACAGGGTGTGTAGATCAAGAATGGAACTGACAACGAGAAGATGGGAACAGACGCGCATGATCACCGTCACTCTGTGCGCAAGCTAGAACGGTGGGAGCTATACTCAACGCCAGCCATGAGGAAGACGAAACGCCTACCTACTGAGCGGCCGCCGGCCAAGCCCCTCGAATCAGGCGAGGCCGCCATTCTGCAGCGCATCGAGTCGCTCGCCTCCCTGAAAGCAGTGCGCAGCTTCAATATCCGGATGGGAATCGGAGACGACGCCGCACTACTGCACCGGCCGCGCGGCTACAACGAGGTCCTAACTTGCGACTGGTTCCTCGAAGGCACGCATTTTCTTCGAGATAAGCACCCGCCCGACGCCGTGGGATGGAAGTGCCTGGCGCGAGCCGTGAGTGATGTGGCTGCGATGGGAGGATTGCCTCGTTGCTTCCTCCTGAGTTTGGCCTTGCCCGCCACGCATACTGGTGCCTGGCTCGATCAGTTTCTGCGTGGATTGAAGCGTGCCGCCCGGCGATTTGGCTGCGCGCTGATCGGCGGCGACACCACCCGCAAACGAGAGATCCTCATTAACGTGACGGTAGTTGGCGAGGTACTGGAAGGAAGAGCAGTCTTGCGCTGCGGGGCGAACCCGGGAGACATTCTTCTGGTAAGCGGACGGCTCGGCGAAGCAGAGCTGGGCCTTCAACTGATCCGCAACAGCAAACGTCTCGTGAATTCCCAAAATCCGTTGCTACGAAAACATCTCTACCCGGAACCGCGTCTGGCGTTGGGGCGCTGGCTGGCTGAAAAACGCTTGGCCTCGGCAATGATGGACCTCTCCGACGGTCTCTCCGCCGATCTGCCGCGGCTATGCAGGGCGAGCGGAGTAGGAGCGCGAATCGAGGCGGCGAAAATTCCTGCCGTGCGGTTGCCGAGCAACGGAACGAAACTCGCTGGCGATCCACTGCATCTGGCTCTGCAAGGCGGCGACGATTACGAATTGCTCTTCACCGTCCCGCAAAGAAAGTGGAAGCAAGTGCCGGACTCCTTCCAGGGCACTCCGATCACGACAATCGGAGAAATCACGAAAGATCGAGGGTTGCTACTCGTGGATGCAAAGGGCCGCGCAAAGCGGCTCGCGAACCGCGGGTGGGATCCCTTTCGCTAGAACACATTTCTCGCCAAAAAAGGCGGCGCACCATCCGCGCCGATCACCCTGGCGGAACGCGTGAAGTAACGGGCGCCCCGGTTGTCTTGGTCGGAGGTGTGACAACGGGCGGCGTCACAACCGGTGGCTTCGCTTTGGGCTCGGGGGCTTCGTCTCGTTCCGGCGCGGTATCCGGTGTGTCCACATTCTCTTTGTGATCGATGGCTTGCTGCTCGAGGGGAATCACATTGGCGAAGTCGAGCACCGGCTGTCCCTCGAGCGCAGCCTTCATGAACTCCAACCAGATCGGCAACGCCGCTCGCGCTCCCGTTTCCTTTTTTCCTAAGGAAATCTGCTTGTCGTCGTATCCCACCCATACGCCGCACGTGAGCTGTGGAGTGAAGCCCATAAACCAAGCGTCCGTGTAGTCCTGCGTCGTGCCGGTTTTTCCGCCCGCGGGGCGGCCAAGCGCCTTGGCTTGCACGCCCGTGCCGAACTGAATGACTTCCTCGAGCATCGCCGTCATGGTACGCGCGACTTCAGGCGAAATCACGTCGTGCACCTCGGGATGCGCTTCCTCAAGCAGCGCGCCATCATAGCTGGTCACGCGCCGGATCATGTGCGGGTCAATCCGAATGCCATCATCGGGGAAAACCGTGAACGCGGAGACGTGCTCGCTCAGCTTCATGTCCGCCGCTCCCAGGACCAGCGGCAAATAGGGCGGCAGCGGCGTGGTGATCCCGAACCTCCTCGCCATGTCCACCACCGAATTGATGCCCACTTTCTCGGCGAGCTTCACGGCGGGAACGTTCCGCGAGTCCGCCAGCGCCCGGCGCAGCGTGATCGTGCCCTCGAACCGGTCGTCATAATTGTGCGGCGTGTACGGCTGGCCGCCGCTGATGGTCGTTATCGGCGTGTCCGAGATGGTATCGAACGGCGAAGCGCCCTTTTCCAGAGCGTCCGCGTAGAGATACACTTTGAACGAGCTGCCCACCTGCCGGTACGCCTGCGTGGCGCGGTTGAATTTCGAGTCTTCAAAGCTGTAACCGCCGACCATGGCTTTGATTTCGCCCGTGGCGTTGTCGATGGCCAGAAGCGCGGCTTGCGGCCCGGGTTCTTGCTCGAGTTGCACGCGAGCGGTAACTTCGTGAAGTTCCTGAATCGAGAACTGCGCCAAGTCCCCGACTTTCAGAAGCTCAGTGGGTTTCTTCTGGCCGGTCCATGCAAAATCGGGCGGCGAAAGAATGGCGCGGTACTGTCCGATCTTGATGGTAGCGAAGCGGTCGTCGACCGCCATCACCAATCCAGTCACATAGGAACCTTTTTCAATCGGATGGTGCCAGTCTTCGTCTTCGTAGGTATCGAGCTTGCCCAGATTGTCTCGCAAAATATTCGGAAGATTGCCGCGCCAGCCATGCCGGCGGTCGTAGCTGTGCAGCCCGTCGCGTACCGCCTGGTTGGCGGCTCGCTGCATCTTTACGTTAAGAGTGGTGTAAACGCGCAAGCCGCGCTCGTGAACCGCTTCCGTGCCGTATGTCGATTCAAGGTACTTGCGAATCTCCTCGAAGAAATACGGCGCCAGGTCGTTGCGCGGGAATTGCAGGTGCAGTCCGAGCGGAGTCTTTACAGCGGCTTCCTCTTCGGCGGGACTGATCTTCCCTTCTTCCTCCATGCGGCGCAGCACGAGATTGCGGCGCGCCAGCGCCCGCGCGGGATCAGACAGCGGCGAGTAAATGGGCCCGCGGATCATCCCCGCGAGTAGCGCGGCTTCCTGCAGCTTCAGGTCGGAGACGTTCTTTCCAAAATAAAATTCCGAGGCTGCGGCGAAGCCGTAGTTGCCATGCGCCAGATACACCTGATTCGCGTACATGGTGAAAATCTGCGGCTTGGTGTAGCGCCGCTCGATTTGCAGCGCCAGCAAAACTTCCTGAATTTTCCGTCGGAGGCTGATCTCGCTGCGGTCCAGAAAAAGGTTGCCGGCAAGCTGCATCGTAATCGTACTGGCGCCCTGGACGCGGCCGCCTTTGATCAGCTTGCGCCACGCCGCCCCCGCGATGCGCGGAAAGTCGATGCCCCAGTGCTCTTCAAAGTGCTGGTCCTCGATGGCCGTCACCGCGTTGTAGAGCACTTTGGGGCACTGCTCGTAGGTCATCAGGATACGCCGCTGCAGCGCGAAGCTGCCGACGAGCTGCCCGTCATCGGCATAAACTTCCGTGACCACCGTCGGGCGATACGTCTCGAGCGCGCGAATTTCCGGCAGGTCGCTCGCATACACAAACAACAATCCGCAAGCCGCGCCAATGGCGATGGAACACAGCAGAAGAAACGCCAGCGCCACGCGGTCTATCAGTTTCCAGCCGCGCAGCCGCAACGTGATCGGGGGCAAACTCAGCATCGAAATTTCATTCTATCGCAGAACGATTTGCAGAATTGGAATTTGCGCGGGAAGAGCAGCGTTTCAGGAATCAGCCACGGGCTCATAGTAACGCTGGCCGGCGCATGCCCGGCAGAGCGTTCTGCCTTCCACAACCACTTCGCGCTTGAAATTAATTCCCTCGCCGCACTCCGCGCAAACCACGCGCGGGCCTTTGAATCCCGGCAAGTCTTCCGGTCGCACCTCGACTTTTACCCATTGCTTGTCAAAAAGAATTTCTTCGGAAAGCGCCGCGTACGCCTTTTGCTGACCCGCATCCTTGCCAAGCTCCGGAAACATCTCCCGGGCCGCCTGCTTCGACGATTCTTTCGCGGCGATGCGCACGGCGCGGCCTGTCTGCAAATCCACAAACGTCGCCGCCACCTTGCCCCAATCGCGAAATTTCAGCGCCCGCTTCCCCAGGCGGCAGTTGGCCACCAGCGCGACCGCGTCCGTCATGCACCGGTCAATCTCGACATACGTCATGATGCGCTTGCGCTCCGCGATCGGGTCGTCGATGCCCAGCTCCCGCAGACCCAGCATCGCCAGCCGCACGCCCAGCACTTGCCCGGCGCACAAATGCCCGTGCGCAATCGCGGCAAGCTCGAGATACTCCTCCAGCGTTTTCATCGGTTTAGTGTACTGCCGGACCACGCAAAGCGTTTCCGGGATTAAGTCCGCGTTGGCGTGGCCTCTGGGGCGCTCCATGGATGCGGCCGGCGCGCCTCGATAAACGCGAAAGCGGTCATCAACAGTGCGAGTGCCGCAAGCGCCGCATCTTCCAGCACTTTCTTCAGGTCGATCGGCTCCGGCGTCGAAAAGCAGCCGCAGTTGATGTTCATGTGCAAAAGATACGCGCGCAGGACCACGGTGAAGAACCCCAGCATGATCAGCGTCAGCAACGTGGCCCAAATCCGCAGCCGCCAGCCAATCAGAACCAGCAGCCCGAGAGTGATTTCCGTGAACGGCAGCGTGTGCGCCACGAATTGCACTCCCCACGGCGGCAACAGCTTGAACGCTTCCACCTGTGCGGCGAAATTCGAAATGTTCATGACGATCGAGAATTTCAGTACGAAGTAAGGCCAATAATTCCGGTTGGGAAGAAGCGCCTTCGAGTAGCCCGCGTACATAAAGATGCCGCCAAGAACGATGCGGCCGATCCAAATAATCGCGCGGCGGAAATTGAACGGGGTCGATTGCATCACGGATGGCTTCTCATCGCCAGACCTAACGATAATCCTACCTCTGGCTTAGCAACTGATTCAGGAATTGGCTCAACACATCGTAGTTCATCACGCCCGCATACGGATACGTCTGCCCCTTGTAGTGAAAGACCGACGTCGGTGTCTGGTTCACCCGGTAAATCTCCCCAAGCTCGTAATCCTTGTTGATGAGCGGTTCGAGCGTTCCGCCTTTCACCAGCGCGCGCACTTTCGCCATCTCCGACGCGGTAAGCACCGCCGCAACCGTGCCGTCCACGTCCCCGGTCTGCTCCCATTTCTCCTGATTATCGAAAAGTGCCTGCTCGACCGGCTCGATCTTCCCGATTTCCGCCGCGGCTCGCGCATACCGCGCCGCAATCCGCGAATAGGCGTGCATCGGCAGCGGAAAATCCCGGTGTATCAAAAAAACCTTTCCGGTGCTCACATAGTTGTCCATCAACAGCCGGTTGGTCGTCTCAAAGTACTGGCGGCACGCCGGGCATTGGTAGTCGCTGAAGACCTCCATCACGATTGGCGCGTTCTTCGAGCCGAACGCTTTGTGGGGATCGATGTCGGTCACGCCGTCCACTGTCTCCGTGACCACGGGTTGCCGCCCGGCTCGCGCGGTTCCTGCTCTCCGCCCTTCTGCTGCGGATGAAGCTGTCCTCCCCAAGCTCATGCCAGCCGCAGCAACACTGCCCATACCGCGGTTGATCAGCAAACCTCCGCCCATCAAGGCTAGGACCACAGCTACGTGCAAAACAGCGCGACGGCTCACGCGACCCTCCAGAAAATGACCTAAGATTCTAAGATGCAGTCTCTCGCTCAGACTATCACAGGTTTAGAAGGATGAGAGTATCCAAGCCGTTCTCATGCTCACCAAGCCAACCGGGCACTCTTCGAGCAGTAGCCAATCCCCACACCCCGCGCATCAGATAGGCTAGGCGGTGAGCGAGAGATTATGGCTTGTAAAGCGCAGAAAACACTATATTTATTTATGTTATAAGAAAACTTGACAAAGACTCACTCAAGTTGTATACTCGCGCTCGTACTGGACTCAGGAGCACGCCATTGACCTCGGTCCGCCTCCCAGCCTTCGGCTTCCGGGCGGCCAGTGCTGTAGACGGGTTCCGGAAGGAATGGATTAACAACGATGAGCAAGATTATAGGAATTGACCTGGGGACCACCAACTCGGTTGTCGCCGTCATGCAAGGCGGCGAACCGGTCGTCATCCCCAACCAGGAAGGTGCGCGCACAACGCCGTCGGTTGTCGCCATCACCAAGGGCGGAGAGCGCCTCGTCGGACAAGTAGCGAAACGCCAAGCCGTGACGAATCCCGAAAATACCGTGTATTCGATCAAGCGCTTTATGGGCCGCCGCTACGATGAAGTCGGCGATGAGATGAAGCGCATCCCCTACAAAGTCGTCAAAGGCGAGCATGACAACGCGCGCGTCGAGATTTTCGGCAAGATCTATAGCCCGCCGCAAATTTCCGCGATGATTCTCGGCAAGCTGAAGTCTGCCGCGGAAGATTTTCTCGGTGAAAAAGTCGGCAAAGCGGTCATCACCGTGCCTGCGTACTTCAATGACGCGCAGCGCCAGGCCACCAAGCAGGCAGGCGAAATTGCCGGCCTCGAAGTCGTGCGTATCATCAACGAACCGACAGCCGCAGCGCTCGCTTACGGCCTGGACAAGAAGAGCGACGAAACCATCGCCGTGTACGACCTCGGCGGCGGCACCTTCGATATTTCTGTCCTCGAAGTCGGCAGCGGCGTGGTCGAAGTCAAGTCCACGAACGGCGACACGCACCTCGGCGGCGACGACTTCGATCAGCGCATCGTGGATTGGCTGATCGACGAGTTCAAGAAAGAGAACAACATCGACCTCGGCAAAGACCGTATGGCTCTGCAACGCCTGAAGGAAGCCGCGGAAAAGGCCAAGATCGAGCTCTCGCAAATGATGGAGACGGAAATCAACCTGCCCTTTATCACGGCGGGCGCGAACGGCCCCATTCACATGCAACAGAAGCTGACGCGGACGCGCTTCGAGCAGTTGGTGGGCGATTTGCTCGACAAGTCGATGAAGCCCGTCCGGCAAGCTCTCGAAGACGCAAAGATGTCTCCAAGCGACATTCAGGAAGTCGTCATGGTGGGCGGCTCGACGCGTATTCCCAAAGTGCAATCGCTCGTCCGCACGTTCTTCGGCGAAAAAGAGCTGCACAAGGGCGTGAACCCCGACGAAGTCGTCGCGGTCGGCGCTGCGATTCAGGGCGCGGTACTCGCGGGCGAAGTCAAGGACATCCTGCTGCTGGACGTGACGCCGCTTTCTCTCGGCGTCGAAACGCTCGGCGGCGTGATGACCGTGCAGATCCCGCGGAATACCACCATCCCCACCCGCAAAGTCGAAACGTATTCGACCGCGGCGGACAATCAGCCCGGCGTGGAAATCCAGGTTCTCCAGGGCGAGCGCAAGTTCGCTTCGGACAACCGTTCGCTTGGCAAATTCAAGCTGGACGGAATTCCGCCGGCGCCGCGCGGCACGCCGCAAATTGAAGTGACCTTTGACATCGACGCCAACGGCATCTTGAACGTCAGCGCCAAGGACAAGGCCACCAACAAGGAGCAGAAAATCACCATCACTGCTTCCAGCGGCCTGACCAAGGAAGAGGCCGAAAAGATGCGCGCCGAGGCCGAATCCCATTCGGAAGACGACCGTCGCCGAATGGAGGAAGTCGAATCGCGCAACCGGCTCGACGGCATCATGTACCAGGCGGAAAAAATGATCCGCGAAAACCGCGAGAAGCTTGCGGAATCGGACGTCAAGTCTGCCGAGGATGCCATCGAAGACGCCAAGAAAGCCATCGCCGAAGGCGGTACGGCTCGCTTGCGCTCTGCCACGGAAAATCTCGAAAAGTCTTTGCACAAGATTGCCGAGATTCTCTACAAGGCCAACGAAGCAAAATCCGCCGCGGAACAAGCCGCCGGTGCAACCGCGGGCGCGGGCGCGAGCGGCGGCACAGGCTCGACCGGCGGAGCACAGGACAAAAAGCCCGGCGACGTAATCGACGCCGAATATGTCGACGTCGACGAAACCAAGCGGCCCAACTAAGTGAATCTGAGCATGGTAGGGGCGCAGCATACTGCGCCCCTATCTGCTTGGCTTCTCCCAATTGCTGCCGATATGTTTTTGAACTTTCAACTTTGAACTTTCGACCCTTGACTGCTTCTCATGGCCACGACAACCAAACAAGACTATTACGATCTCCTCGGCGTCGAGCGCAAAGCCACCGCGAAAGACATCCGCACCGCTTTCCGCAAACTCGCGCGCAAATATCATCCCGACCTGAATCCCGGTGATAAATCCTCAGAAGAAAAATTCAAGCAACTGCAGGAAGCCTACGACGTTCTTTCCGACTCGAAAAAGCGCCAGATGTACGACCAGTACGGCTTCTACAGCGACAACATTCCTGCCGGTGGTCCCGGCCCCGGCCCCGAGCATGGCGGAGAAAACGTCAACTTTGATTTCGGCGGTTTTGATTTTGGCGGCGGCTCGGGCGCGCAGGGCGGCGGCGGAAGTTTCCGCGATCTCTTCAGCCAATTTTTTCGCGGTGGACGCGCCGGCAGCGCGGAGCCGGAGCACGAACCTGGCGGCGATCTCGAATACCAAATCGAAATCGATTTTTGGGACGCCGTCCGCGGCGCAGTTAAGAAATTGACTATCACGCGCCTCGATACCTGCGACACCTGCCAGGGCACCGGCGCGGTCGGCTCCGCGCAAACCTGCCCAACCTGCCACGGCTCGGGAACCATTCAGCAAGCCGCCGGCAAAATGAAGTTCAACGTTCCCTGCACGCGCTGCGGCGGAACGGGCAAGATCCGCAAAGTCTGTCCGACCTGCGGCGGCGAAGGCCGCTTGCGCCGCTCGGAAACGATTGACGTGCGCATTCCCGCGGGCGTCGCCAGCGGCTCGCGCGTGCGCGTGCCCGGCAAGGGCAACGCCGGGACGATGGGCGCGCCTCCCGGAGATTTGTATCTGCGCGTCGACGTAAAGCCGCATTCCTTTTTCGAGCGGCGCGGGGACGATTTGTACACGAAGGTTCCGGTCACCGTGACCGAAGCCACGCTCGGCGCAAAAGTCGAAGTGCCCACGATCGATGGCCGCTCGCTGGTGCGCATCCCGCCCGGAACGAATAGCGGCAAGACGCTGCGCCTCAAAGAAAAAGGCGTGCCCAGCGCCCGCAACGGCGCCCGCGGCGATCAGTACGTCGAGATTCAAGTCGTCGTGCCCTTGCCAACAGACGAGCGCGTGCGCAACCTCATGAAAGAACTGGAAACCGTCGCGCCCGAAGATCCCCGAAAGGATTTATTCAGCAAAGCCGGAGTCTGACACATATCGAAATGTAGGCGCACGATACGTCGTGCCCTCTGGTAGAGACCAACAAATGCCACCGCGAGCCAGAAAACGAGCCAAAGCCGGCTACATGATCAGCGCCGTAGCGGAGCTCTACAAACTCCATCCGCAAACCCTCCGCCTCTATGAGCGCGTCGGCTTGCTCAAGCCCTCCCGCTCGCAAGGCAACACACGCCTATACACCGATTCCGATCTCGAGCGCCTCGACGTAATCCTCACTCTAGCCCGCGACATGGGCGTCAACCTGGCCGGCATCGAAATCATCTTGAACATGCGCGAAAAAATGGTCGAGATGGAACGGCAAATGACCGAGTTCGCGACGGTGGTCCAGCAAGAACTCTCCCGCGTAGCCTCCTCGCACGCGCAACCCAAAGAACCCCGCCACGCCATCGTCCGCGCCACGCCGCGTCTCTCACGCACATCCTAGTCCAGTCTTCTCTATCCTCCTAGCTCTTCTCTGCGAATCCTCTGTGAACTCTGCGCCTCTGCGTTATCTTTCTTCGAATCTTCGTCTCTCGGTGACTGTGCCCAATTCCACAGTTTTCCCAAAGCCCTGAGCTTGCCCTGCCGCCTTCGCAACCGTATGCTGTCCGCATGGCTCTCGAGAATTGCCCTCTCTGCCGAGGAACCGGCTGGAAGCTCCTCCCGCGCCCCGATGGCGCCGCCGGCAAGCTCGCCGTCGCCTGCGATTGCGGCATGGAGCAGCGCGCCGGCCGCGTCATCGAACGCGCCCACATTCCCAAACGCTACGAGCACTGTGATTTTGAGAGTTTTGTCACGGACCTAGCTGATGGTAAAACTTATTCATCGCTGCAGGCCGAATCGTTGAAACGGGCAAAGCTTTTTGCGCAGTCCTTCGTGCGCGATTATCCGGCCAGTGACCAAGCCGGACTTCTGTTCATGGGGAACTCCGGTGTCGGAAAGACCCATCTTGCGATAGCCGCATTGAAGGAACTAGTTAGGCGTGGCCACAGCGGCTATTTTTGCGAATATGGAGCGCTGCTCAGAGAGATCCAGCAGAGTTACAGCACCGAAACTGAAGCGACTGAAATGCGCCTTCTGGCCCCTATCCTCTCCGTAGAGGTCCTTGTGATTGATGATCTCGGTTGCATCAAGCCCTCTGACTGGGTTAGAGACACGATCGGATACATTCTGAACACAAGATACATTGAAGGCTCCCGCGATCTTAGCCACCCTCGTTGCACAATCATTACGAGCAACTATCTTGATTCGTCCGAGGACAAGGAAGCTAGGTTGCCAAATGGCAGGCTGGCGGTCACTCGGAGAGAGACTCTTGCCGACCGAATCAGCGACCGCACCCGTTCGCGCTTATACGAGATGTGCCACACCATAGAAGTCGCCGCACCGGATTTCCGCCGCGAACGCACCCAAGCCGGCCGCGCCCGCGCTTGAATTCTCGGCCATTCAGTTATAAAAGTGTGTCTTCCATTCTGATTAATCATTCCCATGATGATCGACGATCCGTTGCGACAAGAGGACGATCTACGCGATGTGCAGGCGGAAGAACGCAGCCGCGGCTCTCGCCGAAGAAAGTTGGATACGCAGGAAAAAAACCGTGCCGCTCGATTGCGCCAGGACATCTTGAGGGCCTATCGGGAGGGTGATGAGATCGGGTTTAAGATCGCCCTGCTCGCCTCCGGGTGGCAGGAGGATTCACCCGAGTTCGTCGGGGCTTTGAAGAAGTTCCGCGATGCGGTTTCCTAGCGCCCGATAAGGTGATGTGAATCCGGTCGAGCCTCGCGTTGCGCTCTTCTTGCGTGAACCGCCCGAGTCCCTTTTCAATAATTTCCGCGAGTTCCTCGACTATTCTCGGCACTTTTTTGTTGGTCTGCTTCTTCTTGGGCATCATCATGTTCCCGGTTCTCTTGTCAGCCGCCGTCACTTTCCATTCTACGCCGGTTATGTGTTCTATGGCGATCTGTTGTAGCGAACCCACTTATCTCCGGCAGACCGTCCCCACTTGCCCCGGCGAATGGATTCCGTTTCATTGACACAAGCGCAACGCGGCGAGTATCCTTTTAAGGTTGCAGCGCGCCTCGAAACGCCCGCAGCATTGTCCCGTAAGACCGCTTGGCGGTTAACCTCCTTGCATCAACCCTTTTAGGGAATTCGCAAGGAATTTTATCGACGTTTTGCGTGTCCCGGCTTGTCCGGGGCTGGACTTGAGACATACGAGAAGTAATCTACCGGAGGCCAACAACCATGCTTTCTGACCACGAAAACCTTTCTGCAGCGACCGCCCCCGCCCCCGCGCCCGCACCCGAATCGGATTCTTCCCAAAACAACACCACCGAAGAAGTGAACTCGGCACATGCCAGCGAGTCTGCTCCTGTCGCGCAGGAAGGCGCGGCCGCAAATGAGCCTGTCGCACAAGCCAGCGACGCAGGCGCAGCGCCGCAAGGCGCTTCGGCGGAATCTCCGGCCGAGTCCAATCAGGAACAAGCAAGCTCCACGGAAGCTCAAGCCTCGAATGCTCCCGCCGACGCCGAAGCCACGGCCGCCGCGGAAGAAGCCGCCGGCTCCGAGGAAATGAGCAAGCTGCTCGAGCAATACGACGAACAGCACGAATCCGCCTCGCAAAACGAAATTATCGAAGTAAAAGTGGTCGCCTATACGGAACACGGCGTCGTCGTCGACCTCGGGGGAAAGACCGAGGGCCTCATTCCCGCCGTCGAATTTTCGGAGACGGACATTCCTCGCCCCGAGCCTAATGCCACCATCGAAGTCCAGCGCACCGGCGAGAATAAAGACGGCTTCGCGATTCTCTCCTACCAAAAAGTCCTGCGCCGCCGCACCTGGGAAAAAATCGAAGCCGCCTACAAAGCAAAAGAAACCATCACCGGCAAAGTGGTCGACCGCATCAAGGGTGGTCTCGTCGTGGACATTGGCGTCCGCGCCTTCCTCCCCGGCTCCCAATTCGATCTTCGCCCCACGCAGAATCTCGACGATCTCACCGGCACCGACGTGCAAGTCCGCGTCACCAAGCTCAACCGCCGACGCGGCAACGTCGTCGTCAGCCGCCGCGCCCTTCTTGAGGAAGAACTCCACGCGAAGCGCGCCCAGCTCATGGAAACGCTCAGCGAAGGCCAGATCGTTCACGGCCACGTCAAAAATGTCACCGAATACGGCGCTTTCGTCGATCTCGGCGGCATCGATGGCTTGCTCCATCTCACCGATCTCAGTTGGGGCCGCGTCAAGCATCCCTCCGACTTGGTGAAGCCGGAGCAGGAACTCGATGTCATCATTCTCAAATTTGACAAGGAAAAGCAGCGCGTCTCCCTCGGCCTCAAGCAGTTAACTCCCGATCCCTGGGTCAACGCCTCCGAAAAATATCCCGCTGGCGGCAAAGTCAAAGGCAAAGTTGTCGGCGTCGTCGACTACGGCGTCTTCGTCGAACTCGAACAGGGCATCGAAGGCCTCGTCCACGTCAGCGAGCTCAGTTGGTCCAAAAAAGTCCAGCATCCCTCGAAGCTTTTCAAAGTCGGCGAAGAAGTCGACGTCGTCGTTCTGGACATCAAGCCCAGCGACCGCCGCGTCTCTCTCGGCATCAAGCAAGCGCTCCCCGATCCCTGGCTGCTCACCGCCGAAAAATATCCCGTGGGCACTGTCGTCACCGGAAAAGTCCGCAACATCGCCGAATTCGGCGCCTTCGTCGAAATCGAAGACGGCTTTGACGGCCTCGTCCACGTCGGCGACGTCAGTTGGACCGGCCGCGTCAAGAATCCTCACGAAGTCTTCAAAAAGGGCGAACCGGTCACCGCAAAAGTCTTGAAGATCGATCCGGAAAATCGCCGCGTCTCCCTCGGCATCAAGCAGGTCAACGACATCTGGGGCGAGTGGTTCAAGCAGCACAAAGTCGGCCAGATCGTGAAGGGCAAAGTTTCGCGCATCGCCACCTTCGGCGCTTTCGTCGAGCTCGGCGATAACATCGAAGCTCTCTGCCACAACACGGAAATCGAAGACCGCAAGCGCCGCGACAACGGCCATTCCCCCATGCATCGCACCAGCACCGGCCCGCTCAAGAGCGCCGGCCCGCTCGAGCCCGGCAAGGAGTACGATTTCAAGATCATCAAGATCAGTCCGGAGACGCGCCGCATCGGTTTGAGCTATCGCGCCGCCGCCAAGCAGATTGAGCGCAAGGAAATCGAACAGTATCGCTCCACGTCGAAGTCCTCTTCGACCGCGACGATCGGCGACGCGCTCAAATCGAAGTTGTCCGCTCGCTAGGCGCTCTGGCAAAAAGATTTCTGGCAGCAAACCGGGTGAACTTCCCAGGGTGCCCGGCGGGGTGGCAACACAATTTCATTTACCTGCGGGTCAATTTAGTGTAGGAAGAAGGGCAAACGGGTGCGTCATGCCCCCTAAGCCGTTTCGCACCAAGAACCTGCGGTCGCTGATACTCTGGCTCTGCAACGAGGCATAGGCACGATGACCAAGCAACTTACGCTGACGAAGGCCGACCTCATCCAGGAGGTTGAGCGCATCACCGAGCTCAAACGCTCTGATTCCGAGACCATCGTCGAGACCATTTTCGACAGCATCATCGAATCTCTCCAAAAAGGCGACAAAATCGAGATTCGCGGCTTCGGCAGCTTTCGCACGCGCGAGCGCCGCGGCCGCGTCGGCCGCAATCCCAAAACCGGCGCCAAGGTCGAAGTCCCGCCAAAAAAAATCCCCTTCTTCAAGCCCAGCAAAGAGCTCAAGGATTTCGTCAACAGCGCCGAAGCTGCCGCCTCCGCTGGTTCGCCCGCTTCCGGCGACGCCCAGCATTCCTGAGTGGCACAGGCTTCAGCCTGTGCTCACCCGCGTCGCTTTTCGCCATCCATATCCCCGCGACTCCGCCTCTCGACGGCGCACTCATTTCGGTCGCGCCACTTTCCGGTTTTTCCTTTAACACTTGAACCTTGAACTCTTCGACCGCTTCGCTCCGCGGCAATGTTCTTTCCGAATACGCAACTTCCGAGTCTTCTCGTTTTCTTTTAACTCTTGAACCTTGAACTCTTCAACCTCCTCGGCTCCCCGCGACTCGCAAGAGCTTTTGCGTTATCCTGTCCGCTCAACTTTCTCCTGAGGACGCTTCCCGATGGACTATCTCTGGACCCCTTGGCGCTACCAGTACATGTCGCAAGTCACCGCCGGTAAGCAGCCCGCTTGCATTTTTTGCGAAGCCGTCGCGCGCAACAAAGATGACGAAACCCTCATCGTTTATCGCGGCTCCAAAACTTTCATCATCCTCAACCGCTTTCCCTACACGTCCGGCCACGTCATGATCGTCCCCTACGCCCACGTCGCCGAACTCAACCTCTGCGATCCCGGCGCGCTCGACGAAATGATGCATCTTGCCCAGCGCGTCGAAAAAGCCTTCCAATCAAATTACAAACCCGACGGCATGAATCTCGGCATGAACCTCGGCCGCGCCGCCGGAGCCGGCGTCGCCGGCCATCTTCACCTCCACGTCCTTCCGCGCTGGTTCGGCGATTCCAATTTCATGACCGTCATCGCCGAAACTCGCGTCCACCCCGAAGAACTCAGCGTCACCTATCAACGCCTCAAATCTGCCCTGTCCTCATAACGGAGAGGTGCCCGCCCTCGTTTCTTCAGGGTGGGTCTTCTCTTCTCTGTGCCCTCTGCGAACTCTGCGTTAAGACTTGTCTTCCACTTCAATCACGATCTCACCGTGGAAGCGAGCCCCCAACCTCTCACGCTCGCACTTTTCTTACTTCAACTTTCAACTTTGAACTCTTCAACCTCTTCCTCTGTAAGCTGTAAGCTTCCTTCTCTTCTGCGCTAAACTATCCCCGCCCATGAATCTCGATCTCACCGAAGAACAATCTCTCCTCCAAAAAACCGTCCGCGACTTTGCCGAATCCGAAGTCCGTCCCCTCGCCAAGGAACTCGATGAATCCGGCCGCTTCCCCCGCGCCCTCTTCGCCAAAGCCGCCGAACTCGGCCTCACCGGCATCTCTCTCCCCGAATCCGAAGGCGGCGCAGGCTTCGATCACGTCGCCTACACGATCGTCATCGAAGAAATCTCCCGCTGTTGCGCTTCCACCGGCGTAATCCTCTCCGTCCAAAATTCTCTCTACTGCGATCCCATCCATCGCTACGGCACGCCCGAACAAAAAAAGAGGTTCCTCGAGCCCTTTGCACGCGGCGAAAAAATTGGCTGCTACGCCCTCACCGAACCCCAAGCCGGCTCCAACGCCGCCGCTCTCCAAACCAGAGCCGTCCTTCGCGGCGACAAATACATCCTCAACGGCACCAAAGCCTGGATCACCAACGGCGGCGCCGCCGACGCCGCGATCGTCTACGTCAACACCCATCCCGAACTAGGCGAAAAAGGAATCACCGCGCTCGTCATCGAAAAAGGAACGCCGGGTTTCAAGACCGGCAAAGAAGAAAAAAAACTCGGCATCAGCGCCACCGCCTGCTGCGAATTAATCTTCACAGATTGCGAAGTTCCCGCCGCCAATCGCATCGGCAACGAAGGCGAAGGCTACAAAGTCGCTCTCTCCACGCTCGATGCCGGCCGTATCGGCATCGCCGCGCAAGCCCTCGGCATCGCGCAAGGCGCCTTCGAAGCCGCCCGCACCTACGCCCAGGAGCGCCTCGCCTTCGGCCATCCCATCTCGCAATTCCAAGCCATTCAATTCATGCTCGCCGATATGGCCACTGACCTCGACGCCGCCCGCCTCCTCGTCCGCAAAGCCGCCTGGAAGCAGGACACCGGCGCCCGCTTCAGCATGGACGCCGCCATCGCCAAACTTTTCTCCAGCGAAATGGCCACCCGCGTCACCCACAAAGCCATCCAAATCCACGGCGGCAACGGCTACTCCCGCGAATACCCCGTCGAACGCAATTACCGCGACGCCCGCATCACCGAAATCTACGAAGGCACCTCCGAAATCCAGCGCCTAGTCATCTCCTCCTGGCTCCTCCGCGCGTAGAGTCATCCTTCCGAGGATGACCGCTCTCTCCGCAATTTGTGCGCTATCCTAAAATGTCCATAGCCGTACGCCGACCATGACCGACAAGCAAGCCTTCGCCACCATCATCGGACGCTTCCTATCCGCTATCCTCGGCGGCTTCTCGCTCATCACCGTGATTCAACTCCTTTACAAAGCAACAGGCCATCACGTCGACGGCGGCGATGACGGCTGGGGCCTGCTCTGGATCGCGCTCTCGATCCTCTCAGGAATCCTCGGCCTAGCTCTTTCCGCAAAGTGGGCTCGCAAGCACTTTCCAGCTCTCGCGTAAGGTTGGCTAGGTGTACTTCGCTTGCTCGGAGGGGTACAATCCACACTGAAATGGCCTTCAAAGTTTTCCTCAGTTACAGTACAGACCCCGAGGAGCACGCCATCGTTTGGCGTCTCCAGACTCTGGCGGCAACACACGGCATTCAACTCTTCGTCCCTCCCCGGCCTGGTCTTGTTACTCCCGCGGCCCGCAAGAACGCCCCCGTTTTGGCCAACCAGGTACGCCTCGCCATAGACCAGTCCGATTGTGTGCTCGCGATAATCACGAGCGCCACGGGACCGGCTGTCGAGAAGGAACTGAATTACGCCATCGGAAAAGGAAAGCTCATAATCCCCTTGGTCGAGCAGAGTTATGCTCATCAGCCTTTCCTCCACAATTTCGCCAAAATCTTTCCTTTCTCGCGGCTCGACGAAAATGCGGGCACCATCGAAACCCTAGTGCTCGATTACCTCAAACAGCAAAAACTCGCCAAGGAGAATCGGCAAGCGTTAGGCGCGATCATCGCCATCGGCATGGGTCTTCTTCTCCTATCCGGACTCGCCAAGGAATAACCGTTGCGCGTTGCGGTGATCGACAGCTCTTCGCTCATCGCCTTCGCTCATCTCGATCTTGCCAGTGCACTCAGCTTCTTCTTCGATGTCGTTTACGTTGCCACGGCCGTTCAACGAGAGGTCAATAGCAAACACCGATTCCGCTACAGACTCGCAAAACTCTACCGCTCTGGAAACTTTCAGCGATGCGCGCTGACCAGCAAAGATCGGGTCGAGTTGCTAACCGTAGAACTAGATCTGGGCGAGGCGGAAGCTCTCGTACAGGCGCAGGAACGAAACGCGGCCTACTTCATTGGCGACGAGAAGCGAGCGCGCCAGATTGGCGAGGCACAAGGACTCAAGCTTGTCGGGACGCTCAGAACCCTTGCGCGCCTCCATCTGCAGGGTCAAGCAGCAGCCACAACTGTCCTCGCCAGCAAACTACGCAAAGATCTGAAGTTCCGCGTGTCCGATGACCTCATAGCACAGGCGATCCTCCTGGCCGAAGTCCCGATCTAAGCAGCCCACAATCACCAGGACAAAACGGCGCCCCTCCCGTCTCACCAAACTACAAAATTCCCGCCAACTCTTTCCGTCCATTCCACTTCCCCGTCTCACGTTCGAATCATTCACGCACAGTACTGTACCTTGACAGTAATTCAAATCCATGCTAGCATGCTATATGATTCGCCGCCGCTCCACGCCCCTGCATCCCTTCCACTCTCGATTCACCACCCGCCACTCCACTACACTTCTCTGCGTACACGCAGGAATCGCCGCAAACCCTTTCCTCTCATGCGCTTACTTCATAACTTGCGGACACCCCGGGGGTAGGGGTCCGTCCCTCTCTCTGACCTCCCTGCACTCTGCGTTGAAATCAACCCCTGCCTCCGCACCGCCCAATCCGCTCGTCGCCTCTCGCCGTCCACTGACCGCTGATATCCCCTTTACAATTCGCACTTACAGAAAACAAGCCTGTAACCCCTTTAGCATCCGCACTTCCAAAACTCAGCACTTAAAACCCTTTAGATTCCGCACTTACGAAAAAACCGGGGAGGGGGAGGGCCTCCTCTTCAAGAGAAGCTGCCTCTCCGTTCCCTCACTGTCGGCTGTGAGCTGTAAGCTGTCGGCTTCCCAGTTCCCGTTATATCCTGTCACCGTGCTCGAACTTGACTGCGGCCAGGACTTCGACCCCACTCGCGACGAAGACTTCTTCGCCGCCCTTCCGCCCAAACCCGCCGTCTGCCTCATCGAACCTCGCGCCGAAAACGCCGAGCCCTTCCTCATCCGCACCCAGGACTTGCGCCGCCGCCTCCAGCGCCTCCTCGGCCCGCCCGATCCGTCCAGCAAACGCCTCAATCTGCGCGATCTCGCGCGCGCCATTCGCTATCGCCTCACCGGCTCCAAATTCGAGCAATCGCTCACCTATTATCATCATGCCAAACAAATCTTCCCCAAGCGTTATCGCACGCTGACGCGCCTCCGTCCTCCCGCCGTCCTGAAAGTCAGCCTGCGAAACGCCTATCCGCGCTGCTACGTTACGCGTTACATCGCCGTGGACGAATCCGGTTCTCCAACCGCTGGCGCCTACTACGGCCCATTCCCTTCCCGAAAATCCGCGCTCGCCTTCTCCGAAAAAGCTCTCGACCTCTTCAAAGTCCGCCGCTGCCAGATCAAAATCCGCCGCGATCCAAGTTTTCCCGGCTGCATCTACTCCGAAATGAAAATGTGCCTGGCCCCCTGCTTCGCCGGATGCACCAAAGAGGAATACAACGTCGAAGTCGCTCGCCTCGTGCAATTTCTCGATACAAAAGGCAACTCTCTGCGCACCGCCGTCGAAGCCGACCGCGAACGCGCCAGCGAAGAGCTCGACTTCGAGCGCGCCGCCGCGCTCCACAAACGCATCGAAAAACTCGATGATGCTCTCCGCCTCCGCCCGGAACTCGCCCGCCGCATCGAAGACATCAACGCCGTCATTCTTCAGCGCGCTGCCGAAGACCAGTCCATCGGCGTTTTCGCCGTCCATCGCGGCCGCCTCGCCGAACCTTTCTTCCTGCGCTTCGCCGAAATCGCCAGCCAGCCCCGCTCCGCCGAGCACATCTTCAAGGACTATCTCGAAGGCAACACCGCGGCAGCGCAAAACGCAGAGAATTCCGGGTCTACTTCCGCAACGGCCGCGCGCGATGAACTCGCCGAGCATCTGGCCCTCATCTCCCGCTGGTTTTACAGCAATCCACGCGAAGGCGAGATTTTCTTTCGCGAAAAGGACTGGCCGTACCGTAAGATTCTCAGGGCCTGCGGGCGGCTCCTAAATCCGAAAACGGCTTCCGAGCCGCCAACAACAAACGAGCCAGCTCCAAGCGGCAATCCACCGCCGTGACGCTTTTCACGTCATAGGGGCACGATAGATCGTGCGCTCTGTGCACTGGCGCAGCATGCTGCTCCACTATAGGAAGGTCACAAACGATAAGGACCAAATGACCAACTCCGCCACACTCGAAGGAACAACACGCTACGCAAATCGCTTCGCCGGCCGCGCCGTCGACGGCCATTTCCGCGAAGCCCACGGCCTGGTCTTGTCCTCGCTCGGCATCGGCACCTATCTCGGCCAGCCCGATCCTAAGGTCGATGCCAGTTACACCGCCGCAATCGTCGCCGCCGTCGAATCCGGCATCAACTTCATCGACGCCGCCATCAACTACCGCTTCCAGCGCAGCGAACGCAGCATCGCCGCCGCCATCAAACAACTTGCCACAAAAGGATTTTCCCGCGACGAAATCGTCGTCTGCACGAAGGGCGGCTACCTCACACCCGACGGTTCCATGCCCGCGGAGCCCACCGAATATTTTCTGCACGAATACATTCGGCCGGGCATTTTCACGCCGAAAGACCTCGTGGCCGGCAGCCACTGCATGACGCCGCGCTTTCTCGAAAATCAGCTCGCGCGCAGCCTCCGCAATCTCGCGCTCGACTGCATCGACGTCTACTATCTCCACAATCCGGAGACGCAACTCAGCGAAGTTTCCCGTCCCGATTTTCTCGAACGCGTGCGCGACGCCTTCATCTATCTCGAGTCCGCCGCCGATGCCGGCAAAATCCAGTTTTACGGCATGGCCACCTGGAACGGATTCCGGCAAGAAGCCAAAACCCACGACGCCATGCAGCTTGCCGAGTTTGCGCAGATTGCCGCGGATATCGCCGGCGAAAAGCACCGTTTTCGCTTCGTGCAGCTTCCCTTCAACATGGGAATGACGGAAGCCCTGACTCTCGGCAATCAATCCATCGGCGGAAAGGACCGGACTGTCATGGAAGCCGCCAGCGAATTGGGAATTACGCTCGTCGCCAGCGCCTCTCTCTTGCAAGGCCAGGTCGCGCGCAATCTGCCGGCCTTCGTCGCCCAGGCTCTCGGCCTCGAAAACAACGCGGAGCGCGCCCTGCAATTCGTGCGCTCCTCGCCGGGAATCACGACGGCGCTCGTCGGAATGTCGCGCGTCGAGCACGTCCACGCCAACGCAAAACTCGTCGGCATCGCGCCCGCCACCGTCGATCAATTCACGCAGCTCTTCACCCGCGGCGAAGGCGCCTGAGATGACCAGCAACGAACTGTCATTCCGAGCGGAGCAGGCCGATTTTTTCTTTCACGTTCGCTCCGGCGAACGTGTCGGCCTGCGCAGCGAGGAATCTCTCTTCGATTTCAACTTCGATTTCAACTTCGATTTCAACTTCGATTTCAACTTCGATTTCAGCTTCGTTTTCCTGGCTCCGGAATCCTCTCGCTCATCCAGTTTGTGATCGCCGTGTCCACTTGATCGAGCTTTCCCACAAAAAAATGATCGGCATCTTCCACAATCACGACTCTGTTTTCTCCCGGCAGGGAAGAAACCAGATTCTTCAGCTTGTCCACAGCGCCATAAATGTCGTTCGCGCCGTGAACGAAAAGCTTCGGCTTGTTGCACTGCAGGAGGTAAGAAAAATCCGCGTTGTTCACCGGAGCGCCCAACCCGATCAGCAATTTCACGCGCGCATCTTCGCAACCCACGCGCAGCCCAACCCAGCAACCAAAACTAAATCCCGCCGCCAACAGCGGAACGCCCGGAAATTCGCCAGCCAAAAAATCCAGCGCCGCGCGAACATCGCCGCGTTCTCCTTCGCCGCGGTCGTGCGCGCCTTCGCTCAGTCCCGTGCCGCGAAAATTGAACCGCAGCACTGCAAGCCCGAGCGCATCCAGCGATTTCGCCGCTTGGTACACAACTTTGTTGTGCATCGTGCCGCCGAACAACGGATGCGGATGGCAGACGACCGCCGCCATCGCGGGCGAACCCGCGCTAGGCTTCCAAAAGATAGCTTCCAGCCGCCCCACAGGGCCTGCGAGACATAAGCTCCGAGATTCGTGCCTGGCATTCATCGGTTCACTCAAAGGATTTTGAGTGTATCGCACCGCCGAAAAAACTCCGAATTCCTCGACCAGCGGCGAGGATTTTTCTCTCGATTGGGATTCGCGAGCAGCGTCTGTCTCCGCCGGCTCGGTGCTAAAAGGGAAACGGTTCTGGACGAAGTACTCATTCTGGGCCAACGGAACTTTGTGGGAGTAACAGTACTATGCGAATCGCGCGGCTCTGGAAATATATCGTACCGGTCCCAAACTAGGGTACTAGGACATAATTTCCTGACTTTCGCGTTGCAGTTTACCGGTGCCAATGTTAGCGTTCCTCAAATTCCAGCCCCAGTGGGAGGAGCGATGAGCGACGGAGCCGACCGCCGCGAAGCACGGCGTTTTAACATGACGCTGCCGCTTCGCGTGCTTCCGCACGAACCGCAAGGGCACGCACTCACGGCGCAGACGCGGGACGTCAGCTACCGCGGTCTCTATTTCCTCGCGGAAGTCAATTTCGATATCGGAAGCGAAATCGAATTCGTGATCACCTTGCCGCAGCAAGTAACGCAGTCCGGCGACGTGAACATCCGCTGCCTCGGCCAGATCGTCCGCGTTGAGCCCACCTCGAACGGGCGCATGGGCGTCGCCGCAAAAATAGAACGCTACGAATTCATGCCCGCCACAGCAACGGCTGCCTGAATTTTCTCGGCGCTTCTGCAGCAATGGACGCCGTGCACTTTCAAGGCGATCGGTTAACATTTCCTTTCCGAAAAAATGTGCGATGCTCGCGTGCGGCCGCGCCCGGCGAGTACAATGCTGTGGACCGTGCTTCTCGCATCTAAGCTATGCGGGGTTCGGCCCGTTTCTCCGCGGAGGAACCATGTATCACTACGACGCGAGCCTTGCGCTCGAAGAACTGCAGGAAGACGCGCTTCTGCCGCATCCCGTCAAGCTGCGCGACATGATCCTGCGCACGCAGCTCGGTCCCGAAGAAGCGAAAGCGCTCAATCACGAATTCCAGGACTATCTGACTCGCTTCGGCGAGTTGCAGAGCGTGGCGCGCGAAATCCTCCAGAAAATCGCGGCCGGGCGGCGCAAAGCTTCGTGATGCAAGCCGCATTCGCCGCAGCCATCCGCGCACGAAGCGGAAAATGCACGAGCGTTCGCCGGCTTTTTGTAGCAGCAACGGCCGCTGTGAGCGGCGGCTGTCGCAAGCGCTGGCCGCGGTCGCTTGCGATGCGACGGGGCTGGTAGACTGAAGTAGCCGTACAAGAAACCGAGGACATGCGCGCGCAACAAGCGCCATCGAAGAAAAATGTCCATGCGACGCAATACCATACTGATCGATGCGGACGACACGTTGTGGGAGAACAACGTGTTCTTCGAAAAATTGATCGAGGATTTCATCACGCTCGTCGAGCCGTGCGGCTACACGCGCGCGTATATCCGGCACATTCTGAATGAGACGGAACGGAAAAACATCCGCCAGTACGGTTACGGCGTGCGCAGCTTCGGCCGTTCGCTCGAGGAAACCTACCTGAAGCTCGCGGACCAGATGGTGCGCCGCGAAACGCTGGCGCAGATTCACGGCCGCGTCGTGGAGTTGGAGCGCACGCCGCCGCAGATTCTGGATGGCGTGCCGGAAACGCTGGCTTATCTGACGGAGCGGCACCGGCTGATTTTGTTCACGAAAGGCGAACCCGCCGAACAAGCCGCGAAAGTCGAGCGTTCCGGCTTGCAGGGCTTTTTCGAGTTCATCGAAATCGTCAGCGAGAAGGATCCCGAAACGTACGGCAACCTGGTGCGCAAATATAAAATCGTGAAATCGCAAGGCTGGATGATCGGCAACAGCCCGCGCAGCGACATCAATCCCGCGCTGAAAATCGGACTGAACGCAGTGTACATCCCGCACCAGCACACCTGGCAGCTCGAGCACGAACCGGTGATGGGGGGCGCCGGAAAGCTCGTCATCGTTCCGGCCTTTCGCGAGCTGCGCGGACACTTTTAGCTTGGGGTCTCCATCCTCAGCCAATATGCAGTCGAGCGAGGCGCGGGAAAAGCGGCAGCGGGGCTGCCGCACTCCAAAAGCGGGCGACCCCTGCGTTTCCGAATTGGATGTTGGATACGGTTGCGCGCTGCGTCAGTCTTTTCCTTTCGCGCTGAGAGAAAGGAACCGCTCATGGCTACGACAGTCACTTCGCCCCGCGTCGATTGGCGGGAGGAATGGTTTGAATTCGAGGACGCGACGTACTTGAACCTGGCGGGGCAATCGCCCATGCCGAAGGTTTCGCTGCGCGCGCTGCAGGCGGCGCAGGAATGGAAAAAATTCCCGCACCACAAACCGGACTCGACGTTTTTCGAAGTGCCCAACCGCATTCGCGCCACGATTGCGAAGCTCATCGGCGGCAAGCCGGAAGAAATTGCGATCACCTCGGGCGCCAGCACGGGTGTTGCCGCGGTCGCGTATGGACTTTCGTGGCAGCCGGGCGATGAAGTCATCACGGCGAAGGGCGAATTTCCGCTGCAATACACCGGGTGGAAGCCGATGGAAGAGCGCGACGGCGTGAAACTGAAAATTGTCGGGCCGCGCGAGAGATTCATCACCGCGGAAGATTTGATCGCGGCGATGACTCCGCGAACGCGAGTCGTTTCGGTGAGCTTGGTGCGGTTCAATGACGCCTCGCTTCTGGACGCGGCGCGCGTAGCCGAAGCGTGCCACGCGCAGGGGGCGCTGCTCCTGCTCGATATCAGCCAGTGCTGCGGCACGCTGCCGGTCGACGCCGCAAAATTGGGCGCGGATTTTATGGTGAGCGCGGGATACAAGGGCCTGCTCGGCCCGTTTGGCACCGGATTTTTCTGGGCCAAGAGCGAGCACATCGCCAACATGCGGCCGGGGCCGTTTTATTGGATGGCCGTCGCCGGCTCGGACAATTTCGCTTCGCTCAATTTCGACGATCCGAAGCCCGCAGCGGCGGCGAAGCGCTGGGATATGGCGGAGCCGGCGAGCTACTTTAATTTCAATTTGGTGGCGATGGATGCATCGACGGATTTCGTGCTCCGCGTGGGGCCGGAAACGGTCGCGGCGCACAACCGCGCCTTGATCGAATTCATGTACGAGCGGCTGCCGAAAGACCGCTGCGTTCCGGCGAGCCCGCTGGATGCGGCGAAGCGCGGAGCATACGGGTGTTTTGCGGCGAGAACTCCGGAAAAAACGGCCGCGCTTTATCAGAAGTTGCGCGATGCAAATATCATCGTGAGCCTGCGCGAGGGAAATATCCGCGTTTCACCGCATCTTTACAACACAGAACGGGATATCGACCGGCTGATTTCCGTGGTGACCGCGTGACGACACAGCACAATTGGCCGCGCGGGGCCCAGCTCGGCGTACCCACGCCGGTGAATCATGCACTCTTCACGCTGGTGAAACTCGCAGAAGCTTCCTCGACCACTTCCGCCGCCGCAGCCTCCTAGGCTCTGGCGAAGCGCGAGCGAAGGCTCGCCGCAAAGAAATTTCCAGCAAACTTCCCAAAAGACTACTACCATCGTGAAGAAACGGCGTCTAAAGGACGTCTAGGAACGTCTGCTGACAGGAAGGCCTCACAGCGATTCCGAACGGGCCGCTTGCGGAAGTTGCGACGGAAATGCGGCGGCTTTGCACAGCCTGAACGGAATGCGCGGGACGAGGCTGGAAGGAGGGTGACGCCATGAGCGGAATGAGCTTCCTCGAAAATTTATGGCAGGACGTTCGGTACGGGACGCGCATGCTGCTGGCGAGCCCCGGTTTCGCCGTTACCGCCATTTTGGCGTTGGCGCTGGGGATAGGCGCGAACACGGCAATCTTCACGGTGGTGAACAAAGTGCTGCTGCAGCCGCTTTCGTATCCGCAGCCGGACCGGCTGGTCGAGTTGGAGCTGAGCGGCCCGCACGGAAACTCGAACATCACTTCGATTCCGAAATTCAACACGTGGCGGGAGCAGACGCAGGTCTTCGAAAGCGTGGCGGCATACGATTTTGGAGGGCCGGGAGTGAATCTGACGGGCACGGACCGGCCGGTGCAACTTCACGGCATCCGGGCGTCGGCGGATTATTTCAGCGTGTTTGGCGTGCCGATGGAAATTGGGCGAGCGTACACGGCCGAGGAAGACCGGCCGGGCGGGCCCAAGCTGGCGGTGCTGGCGAATGGACTGTGGCATAGCGAATTCGGCGCGGACCCGAACATCGTGGGAAAAACCATCGACCTCGGAGGCGATCCGTATGTGGTAACCGGGGTGTTGGGAGCGGCCTTTCATCCCTCTCGGCCTGTCGACATCATTCTGCCTCTTAAAGCCGATCCGAACAGCAACGACCAGTCGCATTACTTGCTTTCGACGGCGCGGCTGAAACCGGGCGTGACGGTGGCCATGGCGCAGGCGGCGATGAAAGTTGCCGCCGAGGAGTACAAGAAAAAATTTCCGGGAGCGATGGATCCGGACGAAGGATTCACGGCCGTGCCGCTGCGCGACGCGGAGATAGGGGATGCGCGGGTTTCGTTGCTGGTCTTGCTGGGCGCGGTGAGCTTCGTGCTGCTGATCGCCTGCGCGAACGTGGCGAACCTGCTGCTGGTGCGGGCGACGATTCGAAGGAGAGAGATTGCGATTCGTGCGGCGATGGGAGCGGGGCGAGGGAGGATGATTTCGCAACTGCTGACGGAGAGCGTGCTGCTGTCGCTGGCGGGAGGCGCGCTGGGACTGGTGCTGGGATATTTCGGAGTGCGCGCGCTGCTGGCGATAAATCCCGGAAACATTCCACGCATCGGGCCGCACGGAGCGAACGTGACGCTGGACTGGCAAGTGCTGGGCTTCACGCTGCTCGTCTCGCTGCTGACGGGAGTGCTGTTCGGGCTGATTCCGGCGCTGAGCGCCTCGCGTTCGGATTTGAGCGTCATCCTGCGGGAAAGCGGGACGCGCTCGGGCAGCGGCATGCGGCAAAACAAGGCGAGATCGCTCCTGGTGATTACCGAGATGGCGCTGGCGCTGATTTTGCTGGCGGGAGCGGCGCTGCTGATTCGAACGTTTGCGGCGCTGCGAAACGTGGATCCGGGATTCAACACGCACAACGTGCTGACGATGAATATGTCCATGACCGGGCCGCGGTTCGAGAAGACGGCCGGCGTTGCGCAACTGGTGGAAGAAGCGAGGCGGCGCGTGGAAGCAGTTCCTGGAGTGGAAGCCATGGCGACGACCTGCTGCCTGCCGCTGGAAGGCGGATTTGGGCTGCCCTTCACGATCGAAGGAAGGCCGCGCACGAAAGGGCCGTATGACGGCGACTCCGGCTACGACATTGTCTCCGCGGAATATTTTGCGGTGTTCAAGATTCCGCTGCTGAAAGGGCGGGTGTTCACGGTGAACGACAACGGCGGAGCGCCCGGAGTGGTACTCATCAGCGAGTCGATGGCAAAAAAATATTGGCCGAAGGGCGACGCGGTCGGGGCGCAAATTACCATCGGCAAAGGCGTAGGGCCGGAATTCGCGGAGCCTCCGCGGGAGGTGATCGGAATCGTGGGCGACGCCCGGAACGGCGGGCTCGACCAGGAGCCGTTTCCGATCATGTACGTTCCGGTGGTGCAAGTGCCGGACGGAGTGACAGCGCTGAATGCGCGGCTCACGCCGATGGAATTTGTGATTCGCACGAAAGTTCCTCCGTTTTCCCTGAGCACGGAGATTCAAAAGCAACTGCGCGTGGCGAGCGGAGGATTGCCGGTGGGCGACGTGCGCTCCATGGATCAGGTGGAGTCCGAATCCACGGCGCGGAGCGATTTCAATATGACGCTTCTGACGATCTTCGCGACGGTGGCTTTGCTGCTGGCGGCGATTGGGATTTACGGGCTGATGGCTTATTCGGTGCAGCAGAGGACGCAAGAAATCGGAGTGCGCATGGCGCTGGGAGCGAGCCCGCAGAAGATGCGCAGGATGGTGGTGCTGCAAGGCATGCGGCTGGTGCTGGTGGGGCTGGTGATTGGAGTGACGGCGGCGCTGGCGCTCTCGCGTTACATGGCCTCGCTGGTGTTTGGCGTGAAGACGTGGGACCCGGTGGTATTTGTGACCGTAGTGCTGGTCCTGAGCGCGGTGGCGTGGGCGGCGGCGTATTTTCCGGCGCTGCGCGCTTCGCGCGTGGACCCCATCGTGGCGCTGAGATACGAGTAACACCGGCGGCGAGGCGAAGGGCAAAGAAAGCCGGAAGCGGGCTGGCGCTTTCGATCTACCAGCCTACGCGGTGAGCCCAAGTTTTGGAGAGGCGGAACGGATCGGTTAGCGGCTGTCGGGGAGATGGAAGGGGACGTGGACGATGGCTTCGAGGGCCACGGGAACGCCGCCCTTCGTAGCGGGGCGAAATTTCCATTGGCTGAATGCGGCTTTGGCGTTGGCGTCGAGTTGCGGGTCGACGCTGCGGACGATCTGAATGTTGCCGACGGAACCGTCGGCGCGAATGACGGCGTAGAGAATGACTTCGCCTTCGACATTTTGCTCGATCAGCTCGGGCGGATATTTCGGATCGACCTTGTGAATGGGCGAGAGGCCGGACAAATCCGCGGAAGCGGAGGCTTGCGGAACTTCGCCGTTCGAATTCGCGACGGAGCCGAGTTCGGAAAAATGCAAAATCCAACTGCCGCTGGCGCTATTGAGATTGGCCATCTGCACGTTGAGGGTGTAAACGCGCTTGTCGGCGAAAACCTGTTCGGGTTTGGCGCCGGGAGCGAGCGCGGCAAAATCGGGCGGGCCGGTTCGCGCGGGAGGATCATCGAATTTGCGGTCCGAGTCCGGGCGCGCGAGCAAGCCGCGCGAGGAAGGCAGGAGCAGCTTCAGTTGAGAATCGCCGATGCCGGAGATTTCGGCGTTGGGCTTGGGATTTCCGCCGCTAATGATGATGCCGACGGGGCTTTTTCCGCCGCCGGCGGTTGCGGAATCGGTCGGCGAGCCGCCCGCGACGCCGGATTTTTTGCCTTCGGGCGAAATGGACATGCGGGCCGCGAGATTGCCGGCCGGCGGTTGCACGTCGGGCTTGGGAGGAGCGGGCTCGGCGGAGAGTGCGACGAGCGTGGCAGGGCTGCCGTTCGCGGCTGCGGATTGCGCGGCGCCGATTTCTGGAGCGGAAACGGAGTCGCCGGTTTGCCGGCGCTCTGCAACGCGCGGCGCGGCGCCAGCGTTCAAATCCAAATTGGGGCGGGCAGGCGCGTCGGGCGAAATGGCAAGCGTTATGTCGGCAGGTTTTTGCTCGAGAGCGGGCACGTCGGCCAGCGGAGTTGCTTTTACCGTGGCGACGCGATGCTCGCGCGGATGGAGTTTGGCAAGATCGCGCGCGCTGATCTCGATACGCGGGCGTGGCGGAGCCGCTGCCGCTTGCAACTGAACGATGTTGGGCAAATTCGGAAGAATTTTGGGCGCGAGTTGCGGCGCGACGGGATTGAGCAGCGTCTGGCGCGGATGATTGGGATGAAGGGGATCGGTGATGATGTGCTGGCGGGGATGGAAAGCGTCGGCGCCTTCGGGAGCGCGCGGCTTTACAGCGGCTGCCGTGCGCAGCGTGGGCTTGGGTCTTGCGGAGGGAATTTCAAGCGCGGGGAAATCCTGGATGGGGCCGGACCAAGTGAGCTGCGTGTTGTCGAAGGCGGAATTGTGGGGCAGCGTGGTGTTGAATAACGAAAACGGCGAGACGAGAAAAGCGATGTGCCAGAGAGCAGCGGCCGTGACGGCGCGCCAGGGCACGCGGCGCTCTGTCCAGCAATCCTTGAAATAGTCGGCGCCGAGAAGATTTTTTGGAGAAAGCGGCCACGAGAAAAGAGTGCGGATGTTGCTGGCGACGCCTTGATGGAAGTCGCCCCAGGGAATGGCCAGCTTGGGCTCGACGAACGCGGATTCGGGCGCAGGCGAAGGCTCAGGGACAGGAGCCATGCGCGCAGCCGTGGCTGCGCCGCCTTGCCCCAAAAGGTTGAACCCACTATTGACCTGGCCAAGAGACATGAATCTTCGTAGTATACCGTGGCTGAGCGAAATACGCCCTGCTGATCGCTTGGCGATAGGCCGTTCAGCAGATTGGATAGATGCCGCACCGCGGGGCGAACGATGTATGGTGCACGAACTAATCGCTCGCGTTTAGGCGCTTGCGGCGGCTGGACGGCGTTGCCGGAAGTGAATTAAGAGGACGAAGCAGAGGGCTACGACACACAGCAAAGTCACGATGCTCCAGAAGTGAAACACGGCGTCGTACGCCCCAAGGAAGGTCTGCGAGCCGAGCGGGACTTGCGTTGCGAACAGAAAATTGGAGAGCTCGGAGAGGCCACCCTCGTCGCCCTTGCTGACGAATTGCTGAAGGATTTCCGAGTACGGACGGTAGCTCACATAAAGCACGGCGCAGGAGAGCAGCGCGCCGATCGCCCCGGCAAGGCCAACGCCGAGAGACGAGGGGCTTGGTCGAAGCGCGCTTAGCTTCAGAGATTTACCACGCATAATGACACCGCCCGCGCAAATCAACACAAGACCGCCGCTCACGAACAGCAAAAGTCCGGACAGCCTCACGAGGAAAGCGCTCCAGTGCGAAAGGTCGCTGCCTCTGGACTTGGCGCGCAGGGCGGCAAGATCCCTTTGCACGGCTTGATCAGCCCGGTCCTTCAGCGAGAAGTAAAATGCGGCCTCCGCGTGATTACCATCCGCTTCGGATAACCCCGCAAGACGCTGGTAAGACTCTTGAAGGTATCGCTGAACGAATACTTCGCTCGTTGACGAGCCCATCATTTGGCCAAAGCGGGCTACTGTCCAATATTTCTCGAAGGCGCCTTTACGATCGCCACGAGACTCGAGCGCCTGGCCGGATTCGAGGAGCAATTTTGCGTACTCACGTGAATCTCCAATGCCATAGCTAGGGCCCGCAAAGCCAAAGCCAAAACCGTCCGGTATGGCTTGAAACGGATTGTGGAGTTCGTAACGAAGCATGACACGGCGATCGAGCTCTTTCTGGCGGCTGAAATAAGTATCGAGTTTAGGAGATTGGAATGCGGCGGCCATGGCGTCTCTCCAGGCCGCGGAATTTTCCGCAAGGCTTAGCGCGCTCTGGCCACACTTAAATTCATCACAGTTGATTCTCTCGGCCACCATGAGATGCGGGAGCGCGTTTTGAGGATCCAATTGCTCCAACGCGGAAACCCAACGGTCGACCTCGGCGGAAGGCAAGCCTTGCGTGCCGACCACACCGTAGATCCAGGTGAGGTTCGGGTCGAGATGGACGGCTTCGTCGGCGAGGCGGGCAGCTTCGGTTCGATCAATTTGATTGGGTGTGCGGACGGCGACAAACGCGAGGGCTTCGGCGTCGTGATTCTGTTCGGCTTTTTGCGCGAGCGCTTGCAGCTCCGGATCTAGTCCGTGGCCAAGCCAGCGCTGATCAACATGGAGCACGTCGTACCATTGGGCCAGTGAAACTTCGAAGGCCTGGCGGAAGACAGGGGCGAGGAAGAAAAGGAGCGAAGCGGCGATGCAGACGGCCGTGATGGCGAGAGCGGTTTTGCGCACGGGAGACTCCTTCGAGAAAAGATCTCCACCGGAAGGAAGGATGGAGCGATTTGCTTTCGGAAAAATGAGGGCAACGAGGGCGTGCTTTGCGAGAACACCGGCGCCACCGAGAGACCAGAGCAGGGCGGACCACTTCCCTTCCACTTGATGGAGTTCGCCGAGCATGGCGCGGCCCCAATCGACCGACTCCTGCGGCGCAATGGAAATTGCCGATTGCAGAAGGACAGCAGCGAGGCGGCGCGGAAAAGTGTGCGGCGTCATGCTTTGCCCCCGCTGAATGCGGGACGGCGGACGCGTGCGGCCGCGCGCGCGGTTGAGGGCGAGGCTGCTTGCTGCGCGCGAGCCAGCTCCGTGCCTTTCGGCGTGAGGCGATAGGTGTGGCGCGGCGGGACGCCGTCTTCGGTGGTGACCCACTTGGTTTCGAGCAAACCATATTTGGCGAGGCGCATGAGAATCGGGTAGAGCGTGCCGGACTTGAGGCCGGTATCGCGGCTGAGGTCGTAGCCATAGCGCCAGGCGGTCGGCCGCTCGATAAATCGTTCGAGGACGCGCAGGGTTTGCGGCGATAGGCGCGGGGTTTTCATGGCCACAGCTAAAGTCTACATATATAGAGAATCTTGTCAAGCGCAATTTGCTGCTTGATTTCCAGCGTCGGCGGACCGGCACCGGTAGCACAGGCACTCTTGCCTGTGCGGTTTTCACGCTGGGTCTGTAACTGTTTCGCGCCGCTGCTAGCGCAAAGAACACAGCCAAGAGTGGCTGTGCTACCCGGACCGCTCACCCAAGGCATTCCTGCGAAAGAAAGTGAGAGAGGCGTCGCCTTGTTTTAGGAGGCGGGTGCGGCGGAGGTGGCCGGAGTGTTCGGGAAGTTGGAATTTGTGATGATGCTCGAAGATGACCACGGCGTTGGGAGCTAGGAAATTGGCGGAGGTGGAAGAGAGAAACTCCAGCGTGCGGATGTAGTCGGCGTGGGCGGCGTAGGGGGGATCGACGAAGACGAAGTCGATGGGTGGAGAGGGCGGGGTATGGCGCGCGGCGAGTTTTTGAAGGGTGGTTAGGGCGTCGGCGGCTAGGATGGTGAAGCCGGTGGTGATTTTGAGAGAGTCGAGATTTTGGCGGATCAGTTTTACGGCGGGCGCGTGATTTTCGATGAAGAGGGCTTCGGCGGCGCCGCGGCTGAGGGCTTCGATGCCGACCGCGCCGGTGCCGGCGAAAACGTCGAGGAAGCGAGAACCTGCGACGCCGGGGCCGAGGACGTTGAAGAGCGTTTCCCGAAGGCGGTCGCTGGTGGGACGTAGGGCGAGCCCCTTCAGACTCTTCAGGATACGGCTACGATATTTGCCGGCGATGATGCGCATGGACGTAGAAAATTACCATAGTCAAGAGACTGCAGACTTCATCTAATCTGGGGACCGACAAATAAAACTCGTTTGCCGAATTGGATGCCGAATTTGAGGAGTTTTTTATGACACGATTTCTTGCTGTCATTCGCATGCTTGCGGCTTTTGGCCTTGTGTTGAGCTGCGCGCTTTCGCCGCCTGTGGAAGCGCAGTCTTGCGGTGCGAAGGGCATCGCTCTGCAGGTGCTTGGGTCCGGCGGGCCCGAGCTGCAAGACAAGCGGGCTTCGAGCAGCTATCTGGTCTGGGAAGACGGGAAAGCGCGAGTGCTTGTGGATGCGGGAGGGGGAAGCGCGCTGCGATTCGGCGAAAGCGGTGCGCAAATGTCGCAGCTTGATGTGATTTTGTTCTCGCACTTTCACGAGGATCATAGCGGCGACTTGCCGGCTTTAATCAAGTCTTCGTGGTTCGAGGATCGCGATCGTCCATTGCCAATCTATGGACCAGAAGGAAATGATTTCATGCCTTCCACCATTGAGTTTGTGAACGATTTGTTCGGAGAGAAGCATGGCGCTTTTCGCTATCTGAGCGAGTTACTGGTACCCGGAGAAGAGGGCAGCTACAAGATGCAGCCGCACAACGTTGCGGGAACCGCGAAACCGGTGGAAGTATTTCGCCGCGACGGCATTACCGCGCAGGCGGTGCGCGTGGTTCACGGAGGAGTTCCGGCGCTGGCCTGGCGCGTAGAGATCGGCGGCAAAGCGATCGTTTTCAGCGGCGATACGAACGGCGACACACCGGGATTGCCGCTGCTGGCGGCGAACGCGGATTTGTTCGTTGCGCACAACGCCGTGCCCGAAGGTGTCACCGGAGTGGAAAGAAATCTGCACATGCCGCCGTCGGTGATTGGACAAATTGCCGGGGAGGCACACGTCAAACATCTGATCTTGTCTCATCGCATGCTGCGGACTCTTGGCAAGGAAAGTCAGACGCAGGCCGAAATCGAAAAACGATATTCAGGGCCGCTCACGTTTGCGAACGATCTGGACTGTTTTCCTTTGAACTGAAGATTCGCCCGATTGGTGCAGACGACGAATGCAGGGTAGAGACAGTCACTCCTGGGACGAAGGACGAGGCCTTTCAAGCTCTTCAGGATTCGGCTTCGATAATTGCCAGCGATGATGCGCATTGAGGAAAAAAGCACAAGGACGCCGACTCAAGAGCTCAAGCCTGGGGCTGCAAATCAGCGCAGTAGTTGCCTCGAAATGCTTTTGCCGATCTCCCAAAGGATCGCAGCGTCTGGCGTTGTCAGGGACACGCCGTGTGACAGCTCCTTCTGTGGATGAATATAGTTCCGATAGTCGCGGAGGACGACACCAACGTCCTTTGCAGCAACAGTGATCCAACCCAGCTCATGTGCCACTCCGATGTAATCTTGCAGGGTCCAATCTCTTAGGGTGAGGGGCTGCCCCTGCCGATCCTTGGGAGCAGCAGCGGCGGTAAATATCGGTCGTTTGTTCGTCTCTCGGTTAACCCTTGCCAACAATAGCCCTTCCAACAGTCCGCCAACCATCACCGTCGCAGCTAATGGTGCGCCATAGTGAATGCAGACCACGCACTCGGTCCATCGTTTTTCTAGAATTTTCTGCATCGCCCCGTCGGATATGAGCCTTGAAAAATCGGGAGGGGCATCGGTGGTAGAAGCAGCCGAAAGCTTCCTCATGTTGCTCGAACGAAGCTGCACGAGGCTGTCGCCTATGTCTTTGAAGGTCGAAACGTAACCTGAACGCCCAGCGTTTTTGTGGCTTGCCTCGACGATGTCTTGATACATTTCGTCGACTTGCTGGAGCTCTGCCTGAGAAAAGATAGCCTCAAGCTTGGGTCGATACGATTGAAACCATGTCAGTGCTGTCTCACGGATAAGGTCGCGCTCGGAACCCCTGACCTGAGGCGATGACCTCCTCCTCGTCGCAGAGCGTATCCGCTCGGCCCCCCTTATGGCCTGATAGATTGCTTCGTCTGCTTCGTTCATGAGAACGGTTACTTTCTCTTCGCGATGGCCGTTTTCGGTGTCTTCTTTAACTTCTTAGATTTTTTCTTGCTGACGCCGTCGGCCTGGCCTGGAAGCGTCATTGCGACAAGATTTTCTCCAACGGTATTAATAGTAAATTTTCCTGCTTCGCTCCCACTATCCAGCAGACCTAGATTTTTGGCGTTGTTCAGCGTGACTCGGGGATTTTTGAAGCGTTCCCTCCCCGCGAGCCTGCAAGCGTCTTGAAGAATAGCAGCGTCTATTTCGTTCTTTCGCTGTTCCGGCAGGGACTCGAACCGATAGAAATAAGCCACTGTAGCTGCGAACTGAATGTCACTCTTGG
Organism: uncultured Acidobacteriota bacterium; assembly: GCA_963715795.1. Taxonomy (GTDB): domain Bacteria; phylum Acidobacteriota; class Terriglobia; order Acidiferrales; family UBA7541; genus Acidiferrum. The sequence continues at coordinate 2,996,473 of OY970275.1, forward strand.
GATTTTTTCCGGTCACGAAAGACTTGAGGTCTTTACCCGATGTTGGCACCTGCGGTGCGGCGGGGTGGTCGATGAGCCCGGCTGGCAAAACGGTGGTAGCTTGATGCGAGACTCTTGATTCAGGGAGATTCCGCTGGAGAGGTGATAGCCCGAGTTTCTCGCGCGCCCATCGGAGAATCCTCTCCTGCTCCTCTGGTCCGAATCCACTCAGGGCCGTCGTTACAACGCGTACGGCTTCCAGGTCGTCTGGTGCTTTCGCCATTAATGCTCCGATCCGAATCAAATTTTCCCTTGGTTAGGTTTCCGTCATAGTAGCACATAAGGAATGCTAAAAGGTGAATAGTACGGGAATTAGCCGATGCGGGCTAGGTGGTAGCGGCGCTGCCATTCGGCGGGGAGTTGGCAGAGTAGGCGCTGGAGGGCGGCGGAATTATGGGCGGCGGGTTGCGAAGCGTCTTCGACGAGAGAGAAGGCTTCGCGGCGGGCGGCTTCGAGGAGATCTTTGTCGCGTAGTGGGTTGGCGATGTGAAAGCCGAGGTCGCCGGATTGGCGGGTGCCGAAAAATTCGCCGGGGCCGCGGAGTTGGAGATCGGTCTCGGCGATTTCGAAACCGTTGGCGGTGCGGACCATGGTGTCTAGGCGGGCGCGGGCTTCGTCGGTCATACGAACAGGACCTACGAGAATGCAATGAGATTTGGCGGCGCCGCGGCCGATGCGCCCGCGGAGCTGGTGGAGCTGGGCTAGGCCGAAGCGTTCGGCGTGCTCGATGACCATGACGGTGGCGTTGGGGACGTCGACGCCGACTTCGATGACGGTGGTGGAAACGAGGATTTGCGTTTCGTTTTTGCGGAAGCTTTCCATGACGGCGTCTTTTTCTTCGCTGGAGAGGCGGCCGTGGAGGAGGCCGAGTTTTAGTTTTGGAAAGACTTCTTTCGAGAGGCGCTTGTACTCGTCGATGGCGGCTTTGAGTTCGAGCTTCGATTCTTCAATCACCGGATAAACGATGTAGGCCTGGTGGCTGGCGGCGACTTCGCGGCGAAGAAATTCCCAAACGCCGGGGAGATGCGGCTCGGAGGTGAGACGCGTCTGGATGGGCGTGCGGCCGGGCGGAAGCTCGTCGAGGACGGAGACGTCGAGGTCGCCGTAGAGCGTGAGCGAGAGCGTGCGCGGAATGGGCGTGGCGGTGAGGACGAGGACGTGCGGCGCGTGGCCGTGCGCGGCGGCTTTATCCATGAGACGTTTGCGCTGGAGGACGCCGAAGCGGTGCTGCTCGTCAATGGCGACAAAGCCAAGGCGCGCGAAACGGACTTGATCTTCGATGAGCGCGTGCGTGCCGACGACGAGCTGGGCTTCGCCGGTGCGGATGCGCTCGAGCGCGGCTTGCTTTTCCGCGAACTTGAGGCCGCTGATGAGCAGCTCGACTTTGTAATTGCCGGGAGCGAGGATGCGGCGCGCGGAAAGATAATGTTGCACGGCGAGAATTTCCGTGGGGGCCATGAGCACGGCCTGCGTGCCGTTTTCGATGGCGATGACGGCGGCTTGGAGAGCGACGATGGTTTTGCCGCTGCCGACGTCGCCTTGCAGGAGGCGATTCATGGGCGCGGGCTTTTCGAGATCGGCGACGATTTCCTTCAAGACTTTGAATTGAGCGGCGGTGGGCTTGAAAGGGAGGATGCGCTTGACGGCTTCGCGGACTTTTTCTTCGCGGACGCGGAAGGCGATGGCGTTTTCCTTGCGCGTGGCCTGGCGATCGAGCGCGAGGCTGAGTTGATAGAGGAAAAACTCCTCGAAGATGAGGCGCTGCTGCGACGGCGTGCGAAAAATGTTGAGAGCTTCGAGCGATTCATCGGGCGCGGGAAAATGGACGTGGATCAAGGCTTCGCGGCGCGAGGGATAGCCGAGACGCGCGCGCAACTCTTCAGGAAGAATGTCGGGGATAGTGCTTTCGGCGAGTTGCTGGACGGCGGCGTACATGGCGCGGCGAATCTGGCGCGAGCCGAACGTGCCGATGGCTTCGTAAATGGGAACGATGCGGCCGACTTCGGTGGAGTCCGGGTCATCGTCGCCGCCGAGCGGCTCGATATGCGGATTGATCATTTCGAGGCGGGCGGGGCGGAGCTTATCGATTTCGACTTTGCCGTGGAGGACGAGGAGCTGGCCGGGCTTGTAGCGGCCTTCGAGATAGCCGCCGTGGAAAAATTTGCAGTAGAGCAGACCCCCGGCGGAATCCTGGACGAGGAGGTGGTAGATAGCGTTGTAGGCGTGCTTATTGGGGATGGCCTGGCCGCTCATGACGCGGGCGCGAATGGTGTAGACGCCGTTGGGCTGGATGTCCTTGATGGCGGAGAAATGGATGCGATCTTCGTAGCGAAAGGGCAGGTAGCCGAGGAGATCTTCAAAGGTATAGATGCCGCGCTTGGCGAGGAGCTCGGCGCGCTGCGGGCCGACGCCTTTGATCATGCGCACTTCGGTGGAAAGGGCCAGAGTCATGGACGTTTCTTTATATCATTGTCAGATGAAACAGTTTGGGGCCGCGGAGTTATCATCAGCCTTCGGCTAGGGAACGGTTTGCGGCGGCCGCACTGGGAGAACGCTTTGCCGGCCACTCGCTGGGGATCGCGTTGAGGCTGCGGCGGATCTAGGGGGCGTACTAGGGCTTAGAAAAGCGGCAGCTGGGCTGCCGCACTCCATGGGTCTTCTTGGAATGTTGCACGGCAGTCAGGACGTTGACAGAGACACCCCCCCCCTGTTTTTTGTAAGTGTTGTATCTAAAGGAGTTGCGTTTCGCGTAAGTGCTTTAGATTCAACGGTTGCGGAGGGTCCGTAACCATTGAATCTAAAGGACTTGCATGCGGGCTTAAAAGCAAAAACGCCAGCTGGAAGCTGGCGGTACGACATTCGGGCGCAATGTTAACCAAGTGAAAGTATATATGAAGATTACTTTTTTGCAAGGGGAAAAAGGAGAAATTTGGAGGGCGGGGGTTTTTTGGGGCTAGGTGGGGGACGGGCCGGGCATCTCGATTTGAGACGGCAGCAGAGCCTGCGTGGCGGTGGACGACAGTTGCGCTGCGGCGGAACGTAGTATAAGTGTGGGTGCCGTGTAGAGGCGGGAGAGCCGTGTAGAGGTTGGAGTGCGGTGGGATAGCGAAGGTGCGGGAGGATCTGTGGCGCAGGACAGGCTGACGAGTTCGGACAAGCGAACGCTGGTGCTGTGGGTGCTGCTGGGCATCGTGGGGGCGGCGTTTGCGCACAAATATTTTTTCCGGGCGTTTCCGGAAGCGTCGGTGGACTTCAAGGTTTCGCGAAGCGAGGCTTTGGCGCGGGCGAGGACGTTTGTCGGGAGCCTGGGCGAAAACATCGACGGGTACCAATCGGCGATCGTTTTTGACGTGGACGACAACGCGAAAACGTATCTGGAGCGGGAAGTGGGCTTGCAGCAAGCGAACCGCTTGATGTCCAGCGAGCTGAACATCTGGTATTGGGACGTGCGGTTTTTCCGGCCGGGGCAAGAGGAAGAGTACAGGGTGCGGGTTAGCCCGGGCGGGGAGATTGTTGGATACGATCACAAACTTCCCGAGGCGCAGGCGGGAGCTTCGCTGGATCGCGCGGCGGCGGAAACGGACGCAGAGGCATTTCTTCGCAGCAAGATGGGCGTGGACCTGGGGAAATGGGATTTTCTTTCCGAGGAAGTGAACTCGAGCAAGAAGCCGAACCGGCTGGATTGGTCGTTCACGTGGGAAAAGCACGGATTCAAGGCGAAGGATGCGCCGTACCGGCTGCGGGTGACTCTGCAGGGGGACCAGCCGGGCAGCTCGGAAGAATTTCTGCACGTGCCGGAGAGCTGGGAACGCAGCTACGAACATTTGCGCTCGACGAATATTTTTTACAACCAGATCGCGATTCTTCCGTATTTGTTGCTGATGGGATCGGCGCTTTGGCTGGGCATTTTGCTGACGAAAAAAGGGCAAACGAGCTGGGGCTTGGCGATCAAGCTGGGAATCCTCGTGGCGATTCTGCTGACGTTCATGCAACTGAACAATTGGCCGCTGGACCGCATGGGCTATGACACGAATTCGAGCTACGGGAGTTTTGTTTTCGAGGAGATTGCGAAAGCGCTGCTGTTCGGAGTGGCTTCGGCGCTGATGATTTCCCTGGTGCTGCCGGGAGCGGAGCCGCTCTACCGCGCGTCGCAGCCGGGGAAACTGCGGCTGGCAAAACTGCTGACATTGCGAGGCTTGCGATCGAAGGAATTTTTCTCGGCGGCGACGGTGGGGTTGTCGCTGGCGGCGGCGCATATCGGGTTTATCGTGGCGTTTTATATCGTGGCGGGACACTTCGGAGCGTGGGCGCCGCAGGATCTAAACTACGAAAATTCCGTGAACACCCTGTTTCCGTGGATCTCCGGAATCGCCATCGGGTTGCTGGCGGCGATGAGCGAGGAATTTCTGTTCCGGCTCTTCGCGATTCCCTTTTTGAAGCGGCTGACGGGATCGACCGTCATCGCGGTGGTTGTCCCGGCGTTTTGCTGGAGCTTTTTGCACTCGGCGTATCCGAACGAGCCTCCGTATATCCGCGGAATCGAGGTGGGGCTGATCGGAATCGTGGCGGGCATCGTGATGCTGCGCTGGGGAATCATGGCGACGCTGATCTGGCATTACACGGTAGATGCGTCGCTGGTGGGCTTGCTGCTGATTCGTTCGAACAGTTTGTATTTTAAGATTTCGGGGATCGTGGTGGGGGCGGCGGCGCTGGCTCCGCTGATTTTTGCGGGCGTCTCCTACCTGGCGCGAGGGCACTTCGAGCAAAATGAAGATTTGCTGAACAGCGCCGAGCCTATCGAGAAAATCAGCTTTGCTCCCGCTCCGGCTGGCGCGGAAGCGCCGGCAGCCACGCGGCGCTACGACGCACTGACACCTGCGACGATGATTTTTCTGGTGGTTTGCCTGGTTCTCGGAGGGCTGGCGGCGTGGCGCTTCAAGTCGCCGTCGGTGGGCGATTATCTGAAGCTATCCGTGGATGCGAAAAGCGCGCTCGTTCGCGCGGATGAGGTGCTTCGAACGCGCGGCTTGAATCCCGGCGCGTACCGGCATGCAACGCTCCTGGTGGACGCGACGGATCCGGTGGTGAACGAATTCCTGCGCCGGCGCATCGGCATCGCGGGATTGAACGCCATCTATGCGAAAGAAGTGCCGGGCTCGCTGTGGCGCGTGCGATATTTCAAGGACGGGCAGGCGGAAGAATACGCGGTAATCCTCAAGCCGGACGGGTCACTTCACTCGGTGCACCATATCCTGGGTGAAGATGCGCCGGGAGCGAATCTGAGCAAAGACGAGGCGGTCGGGCTGGCCGAGAAATTTTTGCGCGAGGAAAAAAAGATCGATTTGACGAAGTGGACGCTCGTCGATTCCAGTTCGGTCAAACGGCCGCACCGGACGGATCATGCGCTGACGTGGCAAGAGAATGCGCCGCTCGACGATGGCATCGGCGCGCAGGCGAACTCCGCCGATCACGCCCACGCGCGCATCGATCTGGATATTCTCGGCGATGAGCCGGCGGATTACCGCACGTACATCAAAATTCCAGACGAATGGCGGCGCCAACAGGAACAGCAAACGCTTTTCCGCACGATTTACGGCGTAGCGGTTCCGATTTTGCTCTTCGTCGGAGTGGGCCTTGCCGCGCTCATCTTCTTTTTCAGAGATCTTCGCTCGCAGGCGATGGCCGCGGTTCCCTGGAGGCGGCTGGCTTTTCTGGCGGGATGGGGATTGCTTGCGTATGTGCTGATCGTCGGCTTCGGCGACCGCTTGCAGTTTTTCCTGAACGCGTATTCGACGGCGATTCCTTTTAAGACCATGATCGGCGGGCTGGCCATCGGACTTCTTTTTGGCGCGATTCTTTATCCGGGCGGGCTTACGGTGCTGTTCGGGATCGCGTCGTACTTCAGCAATCGCGCGTTTGGAGAGGAACGGCTTCCCGTTGGCGCGCGCATGCCCGGCGTGTATTACCGCGATGCGCTATGGATCGGCGTGTGCGGGACGGCGGGATTTTTGGGAATTAGGCGCGCCTTGGAAGCGGCTTTTCTTCACTGGCCCACAGTGCATCGCGCTCTGCCTGCCTCCTTTGGGGATAACTTCGGGGACCGTCTGCCCGCTGTCGCCGTCTTCGGGCACGCTCTGATCAGCGGACTTTTGCTGACCGGGCTGATCGCTTTCCTTGCGGCCTTTGTGTCGGCAGTTCTGGGGGCGCGGTGGATGCAATTTCTGCTCTTTCTGCTCGCCGCGCTGGCGCTAACCGGAAGCGGCTGGGGAAACGGCGCGGACTTCGCCAAGCAATTTTTGGCGGGGGCTATTTTGCTGGGAGTGATCGTCTTCGCGGTTCGGCGCGTCATCCGATTTAACGTGCTCGGCTGTCTGCTCGTGGTAGCGTGCATCACCCTGCTCGGCGCTGCCGCGCAATTGCTACCGCAACCGGACGCGTTCTATCGCACGAATGGCTACGCGGTGCTCCTGCTCATGATTTTACTGCTGGCTTGGCCTCTCGCCGTGTGGCGGATGAGGGCATCCACCGCCGGCTAAGGCGAGGCCAGTGGGTTGTGGCTGGGAAAGAAAACGCAGGCAACCTCTTGCGGTCCCAGGAAATCCGAAACAAACAAGCTGCGACGTTCGTTCTCTAAATGGGAAGTGGATGCTCACCCAAGGAGGAGCAGCACGTCCAAATTGGGTGGTCGCGTAGTGTCGCGCATGGGCCGGGGTGGTGGGACTCAGCCTAAGGTGTTGGTAAAGCAGGAGCAACACCGGCGCATGCGAAGAGAAAGCGAAAAATGCCGCTTCCAAGATGGGCTCTAGCTTTGGCTAACGATTCAGGCTTGGCTGGCAGCACCGGCGCCTCCCTCGCCACGGTGAACTCCTTGCCCAACGTGAACGAGCGGACCCTGGTGGCGGACGCGCAAGCCGGCAATCGGGCGGCGTTCGAGGAGCTGGTTCATCGCTACGACCGGGACGTGCTGCGTCTGGCGCTCAACCTGATGAAGCGCCCCGAAGACGCGCGGGATGTTTATCAGGAAGCTTTCCTCAAGGTTTATCGGAACCTTCACCGTTTTCGGTTTGAATGCAGCTTTTATACCTGGCTCTACCGGGTGGTGACCAACGTTTGCCTGGATCATTTGCGGCGGCGCCAGGCCCGGCCGGAGGATCAAGCGCCGGAATCCGGCTCCGCGAATCACGAAGAAGGAATCACGGATTTTTTTGAGCGCCAGCGTGAACACCGGCCGGCGCTCGATCCTGAACGGCAGCTTTTTGGAAAAGAGATCCAGGCGCGCATTGCCACGGCGATGGAAAGGCTTTCGCCGCGCGAGAGGATCGTCTTCGAGCTGAAGCACTATCAAGGGTTGAAATTGCGCGCGATCGGCGAGGCGCTGGGCACGACCGAAGAAACCGTGAAGAATTCGCTCTTCCGAGCGACGCGCAAGCTGCGCAGCCAGTTGGGAGGCTTGCGATGAGCGCGCCGCAGCCGCCGCGTTGCAGAGAGGTTGCGGGCCTGTTGGTTTTCTACGCGTGCGGCGAGACGAGCAGGCAAGAGAACGCGCTGATCGAAGCGCACCTGCCGGCGTGCGCGGCGTGCGCGGCACAGCTTGCCGAAGAGCGGTCGCTGCATGAATCCCTGATGGAAACGCTGCAAGCCTCCGAGCAGTTCGATGCGGGCGGGATTCTGCTCGCGCAATGCCGCAGCGAACTTGCCGAAGCGCTCGATGATCTGTCCGCGCCGCCACTGCGAGAGCGGCCGCGCGCTTTCGGCTGGCTGCGGCGCTGGATGGCGATGCGGCCGGTTTTGAGCAGCGCCGCGCTGGTTTTGATTGGCGCGGCGGTAGGTTCGCAACTGCTGCCGTGGATTTCAGCGCGGCTCGAACCCGCTTCGAACGGGCAGACCGTAAATGTTTCTCCGGCCGCGAAGTTCACGGACGAACAACTCGCCAGGATGGCGGTTGCGGGCATTAATTTGACGCCAACGCCGGGCGGTGCGCCGGGAACGGTGCAGGTCCACGTGCGAACGGAAGAGCCGGTGGTGCTTTCTGGCAGCGTGGATGATCCCGACTTGCGACGCGTTTTGACGTACGTTGTGGAGAACGGCGATCAGACCGATGCTGGCGTGCGGCTGGATTGCCTGGAAGCTCTGCGAGCGCGAGCCAGCGATTTGGATGTGCGGCGCGCGCTGCTCTTTGCGGCGCGGAGAGATCAGAATGCCGCGGTGCGCATGAAGGCACTGGAGTCCTTGCAGGATTCGGTGACGGACAAGGCCGTGCGGGAAACGCTGCTGGATGCGTTGCAGCACGATGCGAATCCCGGAATGCGCGTGGAAGCCGTGAATTTGCTGGTCCGCTCGCTGGAACAGAACGCGCCGCAAAGTGCGGAAGCTCCTGAGCCTCCTCTTGCGCCGGAAGCAATCGATCGTCCCCTCGATCCCGCGATGGAGCACGTGGTGCGTACTCTCGAAGAGCTGCAACGCAGCGATCCCAATCGCTACGTTCGCCTGCGAAGCGCGGCGGCCTTGCGGCAAATCGGGCCGCGCGAAGTGCAATAAGAAGTGTGACAGGCAATCCGATGAATGCGGTGAAAACATCGAGTGATTTGAGAAGAGACGCCGGCGGGAGATGAGCACGATTACGATTTTCAAACCGTTACGTGAAGCAGCCTCGGGCCTTCCTCGCACTTCCCTATCCATTCTTTTTTGCGCCGCACTTTTGCCGGGCGCGGCATTGGGCGCGAGCACCATTGGGCCCGATCCCATCACTCCTTGGATGCCCGCTGATCCGGCGCCGCGCGTGTCCATCGACCGCTCGGGCGTGCTACAAACCCGAGATGGTCTGACGTTGCATCTCGCGACGGATCTCGGCTCGGTGCGCGTCCTCGCGCTGGCACCGGGGGCGCCTCCAATCGTGCGTTACACGGTGCATATCGAAACCGATGCGCGCGCGCCGCTGGCGCAAAATCTTCTGGCTCGCTATTCGCTGACGGCGAAAACGACCACAACGGGCGTGGAAATTACCGGGACGTCGCCAGCCCAGTCCGGCCGCAACGAGGCGAGTGCCCAGTTCTATGTGCAATTTGAAGTCACCGTTCCGGCGGGCTACAGCCTGGACGTGAACACAGGCGTGGGCGACATCGAGACGCAGGATATCGGCGGGACGGCCAGCTTGATCACGCAGGGCGGCAATATTCGAACGGGGCGCATTGGCTTCATCGGATTTCGCAACGCGCCGCCGGTCCATCCGACAGCGAAACTATCCACTCAGGGCGGACACATCCAGATACAGGACGTGGCGGGAGACGTGGATGCGTTTACCGCGGGCGGGCACATCGTCGCGGGAAATATTTCGGGAGACGCGGTGTTGCGCAGCGGCGGAGGGCACATCCGCGCCGGACAGATCAGCGGACGCGCGCGACTTGAAACGGACGGCGGCAACATTACGCTGAAGCGAGCGGGAAGCTTCGTCAGCGTGCGGACGGGCGGCGGCCAGATTGATTTCGGAGAAGTGCGCGGCTCGGTGCGCGCGCAAACGGGCGGCGGCGGGATTCGCATCATCACCGTTTCGGGACCGATGGAAGTGGAATCGAATGGCGGCAGCATTTGCCTGACGCGCGTAGCGGGGGCTGTGCAAGCGGCGACCGCAGGCGGCAACATTCAAGCGTGGATCAATCCGGACGCGGGCTCGACGGCCAACACGGTGAGTCTTCCCGGCGCGTCGCAACTTTCCTCTGGAGCGGGCGACATCGTTGTTTTTCTGCCGAGGAATCTCGCGGCCAACATCGATGCGCTGGTTGAAAATGGCGGGTTGAGCCGAATCGATGCCGACCCGGGGCTGCTCTTGAACTTCCAGACGTTGGGCAATCGAAATTCCGGTCCCGTGCGCGCGATTGGAGTGCTGAACGGGGGCGGCGAAGTTCTGAAGTTGCGCACCACGGTGGGCAAAATCCGGCTGCAATACCTGGATGCGGATACGGGGCTGCGCGATTCGCTCATTCGGGAGCAGCGCGAACGGATCGATCGCTGGCACGATCCCGATTTTCTGCCGGTCAAATCGATGGAACCGGCGCCGCGTGCGCTCGAGCCGCCGGGCTTCGACGAGAAAGGCGACTGGCTGGACGGTTGGATGGACAAGCTCGAAATTGCTTTCTTTGGCGGATTGCGCGAGGACTCGAGCGATTTGTTCAAGCGGCTCACGTCGTCACCTCGGCCCGCCTATCCGCAGCTTGCGCAGCGCGCGGGAATCGAAGGCATCGTGAAGTTGCAAGTGAAAGTGAGAACGGATGGGAGCATCGAAGTGGAAAAAGTCTTGCAAGGAGAACCCATTTTGGCTGACGCGGCGATGGACGCGGTACAAAAGTGGCGGGCGACGCCGGCGATGATCAACGGGACGCGCGTAGAGACCATATCGACGGTCACGTTTGATTTTGAATTGCATCACTGAGGGCAGGCGCGGGAAAGCTTGCCATCGCTGGGGAATTCTGCACGGGCAACGGTGTTGGGGGCCATTTAGGACTTGCGAGCCATGGCTCGCGAGATGTGCTCGAGGGGGAACGAACATGATGCTACGTTCTGGCTTGCGCCTGGCTGCGGTGATCCTGTTGGGCTTGACGGCGGCTTCGGCCGCTCCAAGCTTTGCTGAAAGTAAAGATTTCCATCAGTCGTATCCGCTGCGGCCCGGCGGAACGTTTGAGCTGCAGAACGTGAACGGCCCCGTGGAAGTGCAAGGTTGGGACCGGGATGTGATTGAAATTGACGCCGTAAAAGTGGCGCGGGAAAAGGAATCGGACCTCGATCGCGTGTCGATTGAAGTCGACGCGAAGCCGCAAGATGTGTCCGTGATTACGCGCTATCCGCAAAACGAAGGCGTGGAAGTGGCGGTGGAATATACGGTGCGCGTTCCGCACACTGCGCGCGTCGAACACATCGGCACGGTGAATGGCACGCTGAAGATTGCGGGCGTCGATGCGGTGGAAGATTTGCACACGGTGAACGGCAACATCGAGGTCTATGAAGGCGGGGGAAGCGTGCACGCGCGCACGACGAATGGCAACGTGCACCTCGAGCTCTCGCATTTTGGTGGAGAAAAGGGTATGGCCGCGGAAACTACGAACGGTTCGGTGTTTCTGGCGGTGCCGCAAGATGTTCAGGCTAACCTGGAAGCGCGCTCGCTGAACGGCAATTTTTATTCGGAGCTGCCATTTTCGCAGGAAGCCACGCTGCTGCCGCGGGAGATGCGCGGAAAGCTGGGCAAGGGCGGAGCGCCGATCCGGCTGAATACCGTGAACGGGGGAATTCAGATTGTGATTTTGCGGTCGACGGTTTGAGGCGCGGCGCGTCTAAGGGGAACAGGAGGCGAGAAAAACCATGAATAAACGCAATTTGCTTTTGGGCGGCGTGTCGGCGGCGCTCGGGCTGGCGCTGGCTTTGACGCCCGGCGCATCCGCGGCGCCGCAGGATTCGGCGGATGCAAAAGCGGCACAAATCGAACAACGAGCGGAAACGATCCAAGAGCGCCTGGCAGAGAGGCTCGCCAGCGAGCAAGAGAGAATGGCGGAGCCCGCACAGGATCGCGAAATGCAATCAGCCATGCGCGTTGCATACCGTGTAGCGCAGGAGCAGCAGCAGGAGCAACAGGGACAGCAGCAGGGGCGGATAGAAACCATGCCGGGGCCGGATGGCCCGGGCCCAGTAGTTTTTTTTGGCGATGAGGGCGCGAGTTGGCTGGGCGTGGAAACAGAAGAAGTAACGCCGGACAAAATGAAGGAACTGAAACTGCCGGCGGAGCGCGGTGTGGTGCTTGGCAGCATCGTGCCGGACAGCCCCGCCGCCAAAGCGGGCCTGAAACAAAATGACGTGATCACGGAGATTGATGGAGAGCGCGTGGAAGGCGACGTGCAGTTTCGCCGCATGATTCACGAAATTCCGGCTGGCCGCTCCGTGCAGTTCACGGTGTGGCGAGACGGCCGAGCGCAAACGATCAGCTTAACGCTCGGCAAGTCGGAGGAACACGCCAATGCCTGGTTCCGGACGGCGCCGCGCGCTTTTTCTTTCCAGCTTCCGAAGATGGAAATGCCGCCAATGCCGGATTTGCCCGAAGCGCCAGGGATGGACTGGGGCTACGGCGTGATCGCCGGCGCGCGGCCTCGTTTGGGAATCGATGCAGAGGACTTGAGCGGCCAGCTCGGCGCGTATTTCGGCGCGCCGGATGGTGAGGGAGTGCTGGTGCGCGAAGTGAATGCAGGCTCGGCGGCGGAAAAGGCGGGGGTGAAGAGCGGCGATGTGATTACTTCGCTCGACGGCGACCGGATTCGCTCGCTCGGCGATCTGCGAGAAAAACTTGCCGACAAGCGGGAAGACAAAACGGTCAAACTGGGCATTTTGCGGAATAAGAACGAGGTGTCCGTTACCGTCGAGCTGCCGCCGCTGCCTTCCCGAAAGACACGAAGCATTTCGCAACGCACCAACATCTAGCGTGCGTATCTAAGGCCTGTTTTGCCAAGAGAGGCCCGGGCGGACGGCTCGGGCCTTCTCTTTTTTGTGCGGGAATCATGTGCTCGGCCTTCGCGTCGGCGCGTATGCACCCGAGAATTCTCGTACTTTACGATTTTTCGTCGCGGCTATATTTTCGCGCGAGACGAAACGGCCTTCCAAGCGCATCCAAAAACCAATGGCGTTTGTTTTCTGCGCCCGAGGCCCAATCCTCTTCGGTGGGCGAAAATGAGAGCCGCAACAAATAGGCCGGGCCAGAGAAAATCCCTCCGCGCATATTCATTCGAAACATCGCGCGCTCGAAGATTCCCGGCGGCGCGGCGCCAGCAGCGGGAAGCCAGCGAAGAATCTGTTTGACGAGCCGCGCAGCCACGGTGTCTGACCGCACCTTCGCCGCGACCGCTTCGGGCAGCGGCGCCCCGAGCACATCCGACGCCAGCCGCAGCCCGGCGTACAGCATCCGTTCCGCGCCCACTTCCGTGGCGGCCATTTCCACGCGCTCCCAATCGAGATCCTGCCGGGACACAAAAGCGGCGACATCCGCGACGTGGCTCAGCCGCTCCCAAAAATGCTTTGCGCCGTGAATACAAATCAGAATGAGTTCATCCTCGGGCGACAGCGCGGGAATTTCACGGCCATCGATTTTTACGCGGGCCTGCCGCTGGAAGAGTTTCTCGACGGGCAGCGGCCGCGGGTGGTAGCGAAAGGTCGTTTCCGTGTGGAACTCGACCAGCAATTTCGTGCTCGCCTGCCGGAACGCATATTCCCCAGGAGCCTTCTTCGCCTGAATCGCCGCGCGCGAAACCCGCGGCTCATAGCCGAGGCCGGTCATCCGATCCGTCGCGCGCAGGATGTCGCGGTCGCGCGCAATCAAATCGAGGTCGCCATATTGGCGCAGGCCCGGCTCGCCATAGCACCGCATCGAGAGCACGGGACCTTTGATCACCAATGCTTCGAGGCCGGACGCCGCGAAGCTGTCAAACAACCGGAACATTTCCGCGGTCAGACGCAGCGTAAAAAGCGCTTGGGTGCGCTGACGCTCCCGAAGTTCTTGCGAAACGTCCGGCGAAAACGCGCCTTCGCCGGCCTCGCGAAGCCGCACCGCGGCGAGTCCGAGTACGCCGTGATCCTCGGCAAGCTCGAAAAATGCCGGCCAATTTACCTGGCCGTGCAGCAACTCCTTCAAACGCGGTAAATCACGCTTCGGCCGTGCGCACTCGACGAGCAGCGCCCATTCCGCGTTTGCCGTGCTTCCTTCGGCTGTGTTTATTTGCGGCAGATCGGTCTCCGAGGTTTGTACATCCCAGGGAGACAGCATACCGCGCAATGAGCCGGCGTGAATATTTTCCGGAGAGTTTCATTGCGCGCCGGAAAGCGCGTCATTGATCGAGAACCGGCGAGAAACTCTGCGGGCTGCGCTCTACACCAAGACGCGATTCGACAACGACTCAGGTGTTCAAAAAATTGGCAGCAGGCGTGAGAACTACAGGGAAGCCGCCGCAGCCATGGCGGGCAAACCTTGAATCTGCACCAAGCCCGTCATCGCGGGGCTTTTGGACTGGAGATTGACCGATCGAATCCCGGTCCTCGCATACGATTTTTCGCAATCCTGAATCGAAGGTCCGCGCATGTTGCCTTCCATATACGCCAAGCCCGGGCAACGCGTGCAGCCATTGAGATTCGAGCAGTGCGAGCAGCCGCTCAAATCGCGCAACGTAATCGAGCGGACTTCGTTCAGTTGCGTGGAATGGCGCCAGATGTCGAGGAATTTGGTCTGCCGCACGTTCCCGCTCGGCAATGGAAATTGGACGCAAGGATAAACGTCGCCATAGGGAGATACGTAACAGGCCGTGTGGCCCGCGCTGCACGGCAAAGAGTCCAGCACGTCATCATCGGGCCCCGCTGGCGGCGCGCAAGCATCGCCGCTGTTTTCCGCAATGCCTTCTTCGCGAAAAAGGCGCTGCAACGCGGCTTGGTCCATGTTCAAATCCAGAATTGCTCGATCCCCATCCATCTTCGGCGTAATCGTGGGGTCGATGGTGACCTCGACGCCGAGTTCGGCCCCTAACGCCCGCACCCCGGGATAATCGTGGAGATTTTGCAGCATCAGCACGTTCGCAATGGTTACGCGCAATCCTTTGGAGCGCAGAAAACGAATCGCCTGAATCGATCGCTTCAGCGATCCCGGCATTTTGGTAATGGCGTCGTGCACATCCGGCCGGTGCGAATAGATGCTGATCTGGATGGACTCGACGCCCAAATCGCGGATGCGTTCCGCCTCTTTTTCGCGGATCAAAACGGCGTTGGTCTTCAGCTTGACGCAGAACAGCCGCATTTTCGCGTGTTCCAGAATCTCGAAGAAATCCCTGCGCATCAGTATTTCGCCGCCGCTCAGCGTCAAAAAGAAAACGCCGGCCTCGGCAAGCTGATCCAGCACGCCCTTGATTTCGCCGGTGGTCATCTCGCCGTGGTCTTCATGGTCGAGATAGCAATGAATACACCGCTCGTTGCAGCGGTAGGTCAGGTCCATCTGCACGCTGAGCGGAATTCCCAGCTTGAGCGCCTTGGCGCTCATCTCTTCGACGAGCATGTTCATCGGGCCGCCTGCGCAAAAGCTCGCGGCGGCGCGCTCGGCTCCTCAGAGACGAGCAACACGCCGTGGCCTGCTAATTCCTTCACTACCCGCTCGGCATCCTTCAGCGCCACGTCGAACTCGACGTCGAACTCCGGGCAAATCCGCTCCGCAACAATCTCATCGAGCGGCGTTGCGCCGTCCGCGGCGTTGAAGATCACCGAAGCCACTTCGTTCAGGGTGAATAGCGTGGAATCCGGCGCCACCATGATCATCATTTCGTCGCCGAGCATGCGCGCCGCAATCTTCGTAGCCTTCGCCACATAACATTTTTCGCTCATGCGATCATCTCCCACACGCTGGCGTCCGGAACGAAGGTCAGCCGCCGCACCGGCACGCGGCAAACGAAATCGCACGCCGCATCGAAAACGGACTGCACCATCTCGGGCTCGCGCGCAAAAAACAGAACATTTCCGAGCAAAGCGCGGCCTGCCTCCGCAATCGGAACAGGCTCGATTTTGTTCTCGCTCCCTTTTGCCAGAAGATAAAGCCCCGCGAGCGGCGCGCGCATGTTTTCCCCGAGCCGTCCCAAATCGCCGGCGAACGGCGTTCCGTACGCATAGTAGCCGTCTTCTTGCCGGCTCACGTACGAAATCTCATCGGTCAGCAGAGTCACGTCGTCCGGCGCCAATCTTGCGATGGTGGTCTTACCGGCGCCCGAAACTCCCGCAAACAAAAATGCGCGCCCGTTGCGCACCGCGCTCGAGGCATGCACCAGGAAGCCGCCTTGCTCCGCGAGCACAAGCGTGTGCACGATGCGAAGCAGCGAGTTCAGCGAGTATGGGTTGGCGCTTTGCCGGATGGTTCCGCGTGCTTCGCTTGGATTCCATTGCGCCTGAAAGTCCCCACGCCCCATCATCCATCGCCCTGATTCCCGCTCGACGCGCAAATCTCCGTGGCCCGGCATGGTCTCCGCCGCAGCCAGCTCGACGTCGAAATGAATCTCCGCGCTCGTCCCGAAGCTCATGAAGCCCGCGTAGCGTTCCCGCAGCATCTCGATAAACGGCGCGTCGTCCGTGGCCAGGCGGATCGGCAATCCCCCTATCTCGATCACCACGCCCGTGTCTATCGCCACATTCACCGCACTCATCAGGCCCGTCACATATTTCCCTTGGATAAAAGTCCGCTCCACAGCTGATTGGCACGCAGAAAAAGATACGTCGCGTGCTCGGAGCGCCGCAGAATCGGGCTAAGCGCCCGCTCCGCCCAGTTTGAAATCGCGCGCACGCTCACGCGCCGGTTCTTTCGTTCAATGCCGGCAACCCGGCCCAGCAAGTCGGCCGGGAAAATCGGCTCATCGTCCCGCAGCAGCCGGTCGCCGCGCGTGACCAAGTGCGTTTCCACCGAACCGCTCGCCATTCGAACGACGCGGTGGACGACAAGCGCGTGCTCCCTCGCATACACCACGAG
Organism: uncultured Acidobacteriota bacterium; assembly: GCA_963715795.1. Classification (GTDB taxonomy): domain Bacteria; phylum Acidobacteriota; class Terriglobia; order Acidiferrales; family UBA7541; genus Acidiferrum. The sequence goes on from OY970275.1 coordinate 3,013,028, forward strand.
ATCTCCCAGCGCGATTTCGTTTGCATTCACAGGCTGGATGGTGAGCACGTCGCCAGGCTGAACGGCGGGCACCATGCTCGTACCGACGGCGGGCAAACGCAGGCTGCCGTACAAGCGAAGTGACTCGGCTAAAAGCGGGTACGCATCCCTACTTGAGATTTGACTCAAGCCTTTCATCGCACACGGTCCCGGGGGCTGGGAACTCTTCGATGCTCGATCGTCAATTCTCTGACGTTATTCAAAACACGCAGGCGCGCACTCTCAAACCTACTCCCAACTTCCGCTGCCGCTTCGCCTTTGAGTGCGCTTACCGCATCCACGAATTCGGTTCTCCCAAAAACAGCTCTATGAGACTTTCCGGTTTACGCGGCACTGATTCTGCGTTGATTGGACCTTACCGCAGGCAAGCGCCGAGACCTCGAATACCTTCTCGGACCGAAAGGCCGGACTCTGGTAAGGTTTTTTTGTTCCAGGTTTATTCGGCTTGCTCGATGACTTTTTGTTGGTCATGTCGGTCATTTCGCGTTGTCCCCGATTATCTTGTCATTCCAATGCTGACTGGGTCAATTTGACTGCGCATCCGACCCCGGCAGTGGTATTGCAACTTGGCAATCCCGGCCCGGCTCCCGTCGAATTCCCGCCCAACGAGAAATAGATGCTCGAGGCCTGCGCGGCCGCGGACACATTGTCCGGGACGATCCCGCTCGTGGCGCCCGCTGCGTGCGCCGGCAAAGTCGCCGTGTTCGAGACGGCCGCAGGTGGCCAGGCAGGCTCGCCTGCGACATTGATGGATATGAGGCAGCCCGTGGCGGTGCCCGAGCACGGTCCTACCAACGGGGTTCCGGCGCCAGTGTTCGAGCTGTTGCCGACGCTGAAGAAGATCCAGTCGTCTGTCGAGGTTGGAGTGCCGTTGACGAACTCGGTTATCGGAGAGCACGCTCTGTTGTTCGCCATTACCAAGCCCGTGAGGGGCGTGCCCACGCTTGTCAGTACCGCCGTGGCCGGCGCGAAGCTGAGTTGATAGATGGCCGGCCTGTTGTTGAAGGCTGGATCTTTTCCGCATACATACATGTGTCCGGCGATGGCGGGGATCGAGCTGTCGTAGTAGGCGTTGTCAAACGCGCCAGAGTAGAGAATGGCGTCAGCGGCGGTACCGGCGGCAGCGCCGCCGATCGGGAAGGAAACCACCGAGGTCGTAAAGTCCGTGGTCGCCTGCAAGATGATCCCATGGGTTACGGTGCCCGTACCGTTCACCGCGTAGACCATTCCCGTGCTTCCGTCTACCAGCGGCGAATCCACGATCGCACCACCGGTTCCCACTGCCAGATTTGTTGCATCAAGACACGGAGCAGGAGTGCAAGTGCCTACCGAACTTCCTACCTCCCGGATGAAGCTCAGGCGTCCCGTACTGTCGCCGACGTAGATGTTCCCGGATACGCTATCGTAAACAGGACTGGTGAGGTTAGCCCCTGCGTCCACTGCAATCGGCCAGCCTGTCGTGACTTCCGTAAGCACTGAACTGTCGCCAAACACGCCTGTAAACTTATGCACGTTGCCGTCGATATCGCCCACGTAGAGTGTGTCCGTCACGTAATTATAGAAGGGCGCGGAGTTGGTGTCGTTGAATCCTCCGCTGAAAGCGAGACTGCTGATGCAGGAATTCCCCGCCGCGCAGTCGGCGCTCCATACGTCGCCCGGGGTCACGGTGATATCCGGCGCGACAGGATAGCCCGCGCCAGTTCCTTCCCCGGCCTTCCACTGCAAGACATGGAGAATTGCGCCAGTCGCGGCAGACTCCACATACGCCACTTTCGTGCCGTCTTCCGAAAGAACCACAGAAGTCGAGGCCGTTCCGGTCCCAGTGAAATAAGACCAATAGACCGATGGCCCATTCTGATCGCACAAGCCGCCGGCGGCGCCCTGCGTCGAATAAAGATTGTTGAAAGCAACGATACTGGCGGTACCTACGCCTCCTGCGAGCGTGGCGCCCCCCAACGTGGAATGTGTCAAAGTCTTCGCGAGGGTAATGAGGTTCCCCTCTAACCCATCCGCCAAAGCCGTTATCGTCACCACAGCGGCCGCCGAGGTTGCCGTCACGCCAACAGCCGCGCCGTTCCGCGAGATCGCCGCCGCGAGGTTCGTTGCATTCAGTGTGGTGTTTCCGCCGGCAACTTCAAAGTCCAAGCCCGTATTGATCGTCGTGCTGGCAGTAAGGACTAAAGTGACCTCAGGACTGGCAATCGTAACGGTCCCTGCTGGGACGGCGGTGCCCGTGAAGGTAATCGTTTGAGCGGCCGCAGCCGAGGGGGCCGTTCCCGCAATACCAGCCTGGTTGAAGACCACGAAATCGTTCGTACAGTCCGGAGCGGCGTAAATGTCGAACGTGAATTTTGCGGGATCCTGTCCCACGCCGCTCGTACCTCCCGCGAGGAGCGGGTAACCCCAATCAACCCGGGGCTCCGAACTCGGCTGCGGCGGAATTTTTCGGCCATTCTCCACCCTCTGCGCCGCCGTTCGGCGCCTCCACTGTTGCAGGTAACGCGGTTCCGCTTGCAGTTTCCACGCATGCGCCATCGAGGAGGGAGCGGAGTAAACCATGTGTCGGTCACTCCAATCCCGCGTCATCGGGTTCGGAGCACGCTTCTGCGCGTGAGTCTTCATGCTCCGCGGGACCAATAAAAACGCCAATCCCAGAATAGAAACTGAAATCAAGGCCGCATTAAATAACCGAACGGCGTTCCGTTTGAAGCTCATGTCGCTCGTACCTGCCTCCCGTCTTTTGGCTCCGTCAATTACACGTATGCCTGGGACGGTAAGAGATTTCCGGAACTGATCTCAAAAAACTCGTGGCTCTTTTGCCGCATCGTCGGTGCGTATTTCTCTTGGACGCTGCAGACTTTCTTGGCTGGGCGCAGCTCCAGCCCCGCCGCCTCAGTGGCCAAGTCAACTTCTCGAGCATTTTCTTTTTCACAAAGCGCAGGAGCAGCAACCGTAAGGTCGAGGTCAGCCGATCGGATCAAAGTATCTTCCGATGAATATTTCCGGGGCTCGATAAAAGACGAGACAGGTTCGTTCCAACGTGCATTCGCCCTACCTCGGAGAAGTTGCTTCCTATCGAGCTTCACTCCCATGGGAATAGCCCCCGACGAATGATCCCTTGAAAAGCTAGCACGGTTTTGTTCCAAAGTGAACATCAACCTGAATATCTCCAAGATCGCTACATCGAATCGGTTTCACGCCGGAACACATTTCCATGATTCTGGAACCGAACGAGTGCGCGAAGAAAGCCTGCGTCACATGCGCGCACCTGTTTCGTGTGTCCGGAAGTGCGCTTCGTCGTCAAACGCCCTAGCATCGATTCCCTCGAGAAAGCTTGACAAAACTTGGGAGGGCACTTCGGCGGGGCCGCAAACGACACCCGTCACTCTGCTCCTTAGCTCTCCGTCGCAAAAGGACGCTTCCGTCTCGTGGCTGGGTTTTGAAGCCGAGTAAATGGATTGTACCGGGAATTGGCGTCCATTGCCAAGCAAACTAAAATCAGGTGCTGTCCCAATTTGGAGTGCGGGAGCCTTGCTCCCGCTTTTGAGAATTATGCGGCGCCAAAAAGCCTCTGCCTATCAGCGCAAAACATCGACGCGAGACTCGACTTCGTATTTTAAGTGCCAAGTCGAGAAAACGCAGCAGAAATTCGGACACTACCCAAAATCAACCTCACGCATTCGAAGGAAGCAGAGGTTCCGCGAACTTGTTCTCCAGCTTTACTACGGCGAGTAGACGCGCAGGGGCCCTCAAAACATAGCTGCCATAATGGATGCGACGGCGTAGGGTCGGGTTACGGCTCGGTGACTATGCTTTGCCAGCCCAACTGCCTCCGGAATGCCGCTAGTCCCACCAAGCCCAAAAGGCCGATGCCGAGCAGGAGCAGACTGGAAGGCTCGGGAGTTGCGACTGTGCTAACGGAATCCCCCAAGTTCAGAGTGCCGATGGCAAAACCGCTCGCCGAACCACCCGTGCTGAACACGACCGAGGTTATATCGGCCCCCGTCAAATCGTCCGCGCCCAAGAATATCGCTGAACCGTCATCATTGTAGGTGGAAACACCATTCTCGATGAAAGTACCCAAGAGCGTGCTGCCGTCATATACCTGTATCTGCCCGGTAAAGTCTCCGTAAAAGTCGGGTTCGATCTGGGCACCAACTTCGGAAACTCCCTGGGAGAAGTTCAGCGTCAAAGTAGACGCGGTTTCTGTATAGATTACGTTCTCTCCCGGCGAGAAATTGCCCGTCCAGGGTAAGGAAGTACTGCTCTCGGCAAAGATCTCCACACCTTGAGGGCTAGTAACCCCCAATCCATCTACAGAGGTTGCCGATATCGAGCCAACGGTGGAAGGAGCCGCCCCCAATTGAGCCCAGTTCACGCTGTCGTTGCCCGTAGGAGCAGTAGCGATGTTCACAGTGTCTGCGAAGGCAGAGGAAGACAACAAGAGCAAAAATGCCAACGGAAAACAGATACCCACCAGCCGCCGTTTCATAATAGTTCACCCGTAGGTTGCAGTGCAATTTCTTGGCCGATTGCCATCTTACTGAAAACAAAACGTTTAACTGCGCCGATTTTATTGGATTTCTGTAATCTTTTTCACATATTTGTCACAATCTTGCCGCAAACGGCAATCTTCCCCTACCCATAAAGCCATCGGCCCACGGAGTCGCTACGAACGATAGTTATTGAGTCGCGCAGTCACTCAGAACTTTTTATGAGAAAGCTTGTAAGCACTTTTCGGCTCGCAGCCGGCTGCTCTTTCGGGGTCTCATTGTCTTCGCCCTCGAGACACGCTATAAGTTCCCTCGTGCCCGAAGCCGCCATCCTGATTGAAGGCCTCGAGAAATCTTTTCCTCCCGCGCGGAGCGGCTGGCGTGCTCTCTTGCAGCCTTTTGAAAAGCCGGCAGTCCTCGCGCTCGGCGGAATTTCGTTCGAGGTGCGCCCTGGCGAGGCTCTCGCGTTGCTCGGCGCGAATGGCGCCGGCAAATCCACGCTGCTCCGCATTCTCGCCACTCTCATCCTGCCAACGCGGGGCCGCGCGCAAATCTCGGGCCACGATGCCGTCCGCGAACCCAGCGCTGTCCGCCGCCAGCTCGGCTATCATGCCGGCAGCGACGCCGGCTTTTACGCGCGCCTCACCTGCCGCGAGAATCTGCGTTTTTTTGGCAGCCTCAATCAGCTTTCGGACTCCGCCGTCGCACAGCGCATCGCACATCTCGCGGAACAATTCCAGTTCGGGGAAGCTCTGGACCGCCAGGTGCGCACGCTTTCTTCCGGCACTCTCCAGCGCTTGAGCCTCGCGCGCGCTCTTCTCCATCAGCCCCGTGTGCTCCTGTTGGATGAACCGACGCGCAGCTTGGACGCCATCGGCGCCGCGGAGTTTCGCCGCTTCTTGAAGTCCGAAATTCTCCGTCGCGGCGAAACCACGCTGCTCTTCGCTTCCCACGCGCTCTCGGAAATCGAGTTGCTCGCCGATCGTGTCGCCGTCATCGACGCGGGCCGCCTGCTCGCCTGCGCCTCGATCGAGGCCCTGAAGCAGCGCACCGGCGCCGCAACGCTCGAGGACGCGTTTCTCAAACTGACCGGCCGCGCATCACATTCCTCCGCCGAGGATGACCCGCAATGACCGGCATGCTTCGCGAGCTATGGCTCTTCTTCCGGCGCGATCTCTCCATCGCCCGCACCTACCGCACCGCTTTCGTGTTCGAAGCCGTCGAGGCGCTCTTCGGCGTCGCCATGTTTTTCTACGTTGCGCGCTTCGTCGAAAGCCCCCAGCTCCAGCACGCGCTCCCGCGCGGCGAAAGTTATTTCGCTTTCTCGCTCATCGGATTCGTTTTTCTCGATTATCTCAACGCGGCCATGGATTCTTTCGACCGCAGCCTGATGGAGGCGCGCGATTCCGGCACCCTCGAACACCTGCTAGTCACGCAAACGTCTCTTCCCGTCATCCTCGCTGGCTCGGCGATCTATCCTTTTGCCGCCTCCACGCTTCGCATCGCCGTCTATCTCGCTTGGGGCGCCGTGCTCTTTGGCTTTCCGCTCGGTGCGGCGAACTGGGCTGCCGTCGTGGCCGTGCTCATCGCCACGCTTCTCGCCTTTTCCGGGATGGGCATCCTCTCTGCAAGCTATCTCGTCCTTTTCAAACGCGGCAATCCCGCGAAGTGGTTTTTCCTGGGTCTCTCCAGCGTCGCGGCCGGCATGCTCTTTCCGATTACCGTCCTTCCAGATTGGCTGCAAGTCGTGGCCCGGCTGAATCCCGTCACGTACGCGCTGGACGCCATGCGCGCCGCTCTCCTCGGCGGCGCTGGCTTCCACGCTGTCTGGCGGCCGCTCCTGATTTTGCTGCTCTTCGCCGCGGTCCTGCTGCCTTTATCGATGGCCGTCTTCGCGTGGGCTCTTCGTCGAACTAAGACCACGGGAACGCTGATGCACCGCTAGTCTCGCCGCCACGTTTCCTCGCCACTTTTCCTACGGCTACGGAACGTCACTCCGCGTGACGCGAAGCTATCCTCATCTTCACTTCAATAAAAAAGGCCGGCCCCGTCGTGTGGGGCCGGCCTGCTCAATCGGGTTGCGTTCTGGCTTAGGACTTCTTTTTCTTCACGTTGATTTTCGTTTCGATTCCTGGCGCCAGTTGCTGCAGCATCGCCAATCCTTCCTTGGCCTGCTGCCCATACACGCCGTTTGGATCGAGCTCCAGCGCTTTTTGGTACGCTTCCACCGTTCCCGGCGCAAACTGCACCTCTTCCTTGTCTCCCACCTTTTTCGTCGTCATCTCGCTGACCAGCGAAGCGCCCAGCAGGTACCACGCCTGCGCATTTTTCGGCTCGAGTTGCACCGCCTTTTGCAACGGCTCGACGGCGTCGCTCAACCGGTTCGCATTATACAGGCTGATCCCGAAGTTCCTCCACGCCGTCGCCGCATGAGCGGGATCCAGTTCCGCGCTCTTCGTGTACGCCGCCCGTGCATCGTCGATCTTCCCTTCCCGCGCCAGCACGTTCCCAAGATTGTTGTAGTAGCCGGGATCGTCGGGCTTGGCTTTCACCGCTTGCGCGTACGCTTGCGCTGCCTCGTCATTGCGCCCTGCCACGTCATACGCTTCGCCCAGTTCCGCCCACAGCAAGTGCTGGTTCGGGTCCTTATCCGGTTCCGACTTTTGCGCGGCTTGGAATTCCGCCGCCGCCTTGTCCGAAAGATCCTTCAGATTTTGCTTTAGCGCCTCCTTCTGATCGGGCGTTGCCTTCAGCAAATCTTCCTTCGTTTTTCGTTCCTGCGCGAGAAAGGCCGCCCCCGCGCTGAAGTGCACTTTCATGCTCTCGAACTTTGCTTTGTCCTCCGCGTCCTTCTTGACCTTCGCCTCGGCTTCCGAGCCTTGCTTGGCCACCAGATCCTTGAAATTCAGGTCGGCTTTGCTGTCGTTGTCGCTTGCTACCTGAATTTGCATGTCGTACGGTTTGTTCGGAGCCGGCAAAATGATGTACACGTGATAGGTGCCCGGCCGCAGGTTGTGAAACGAATATTTTCCATCCGCATCCGTCCTGGTCACCTGTTTCGCGCCCTGGTCGCTGATGCATTGCATTTCCATGTTGTACCAGGGCTTCCCCACGACATCCAGAATCGTCCCTGAGATCGATCCGCCGGCTTGCGCCTTCGCGCCTGGCGCGCTCAAACAAATTAGCGCGGCCGCGAACGCCGCAGCCATCGCCCATGACTTCGCAAGTCTCTTCATGCTTCCTTCTCCTTTTGCCGAGGCGAACCCTGCCCGGCCTGGCTGGCGGGATGTGCCCTATTATCCTTAATCTTAGCTCTTTTCCAAGTCCTAGGAGTGCGCCGGGACCGCCAGCCGGTAGGGGATGGGATCCGCCGCTCCTGCTTCTTCAAACGCTTTCAATCGCAGCAAGCAACTGTCGCACGCTCCGCACGCTTTCTCCTCGCTCTGATAGCACGACCACGTCAAATGCAGCGGCGCTCCCAGCTCCATCCCCCGCCGGATAATCTCACTTTTCTTCATGCGAATCACCGGCGTCGCAATTTCAATCCGCGTCTCCGGCCGCGTCCCCACGCGCACCAACTCCTGAAACACCTCGTAATATTCCGCGCGGCAATCCGGATAACCGGAGCTGTCCTCCGCCACCGCTCCAATGTACACCGCTTCCGCCCCAATCGCTTCCGCCCAGCTCACCGCCACAGAAAGAAAATGCGCGTTTCGAAACGGCACGTACGTCACCGGTATCTCGCTTCCATGCGCTCCCCCCGCTCCCAGCGCATTTTCCGGCACCGCGATCTTCGCGTCCGTCAGCGCCGACCCGCCAATCGCGCGGAAATGCTCGAGCTGCACGATCAATCTCTGCCTCACTCCATAAAAATCCGCAATCGCTTCAAACGCCCGCCGCTCGCGCTCTTGCGTCCGTTGCCCGTACCCCGCATGCAGTAGCGCCACATTCCCCGCTCCGTGCCTCTCCCGCGCGATCGCCGCGCACACGCACGAATCCATCCCTCCGCTCAGCAGCACCACCACTTTTTGCTCACTCGACTTCTTCATCTCGACGCCTCTGCTCCGCCCAAAAATCTAACCGCAACGCAAACGCCGCTCAACCAAGCTTCCATTCCTTTACTTCCTCAACCTCCTCTGCCTCCTCAACGTCCTTTGCTTCACACTCCCTTAGTCGCTGGATCCCAAACAAACTTGTGCAATTGTAATCCCAGCCTCACCGGCAAGCCGTCCTCGAGCATCCACTCGACCAGCTTCCTCGGCTCCAAGCCTTGCCACTTCCCCGCCGGATCGTCAAACACCGGCGAAAACAAAACCTGCCTCACCCGTTCCGCCAATCGATGTTGCGCCGTAAACTCCCGCGCAAACTCATAATCCCGCCGCGTCGAAAGCACAAACTTCACTTCGTCCTTCGCGTCCAGCACTTCCAAATTCCGCATCTCGAACGTATCCGCCTCGCCCGAGTCCGGGCACTTCACATCCATAATCTTGATCACTTCCCCCGGCAACCGCCCCGCATACCGCTCACCGCTAGTCTCGATCATCACCGTGTATCCCGCCGCGATCAGCTTTTCCGCCAGCGGATAAATCTCTTCCTGCAGCAGCGGCTCTCCGCCCGTCAATTCCACCAGCGGCACGCTAGCCTCTGCCCCAGAAATCCCATCGCTCCGTGCCGCAAGCTCATCCACGCGTGCGAGCACGTCCTCCACGCTCATCTTCGTCCCGCCGTGAAACGCATACGCCGTATCGCACCACGTGCATCGCAAATTGCATCCCGTCAAACGCACAAACACGCACGGCAGTCCCGCCCGCGTCCCTTCTCCCTGAATCGATTTGAATATCTCGGTAATGAACATGACCTTGGAGTGCGGCAGCCCCGCTGCCGCTTTTTCACTCGCCCCAATCTCCCCGCGCTTTGCCCCGCGATCGATCTCGCCTCACTGCACGCTCGACCCCGCATTTCCCATCGTCCTCCGCCGCAACCACCACACCGCCGCGCCCAATAGCGCCGCCGGAAAAATCAAAATCCAATACGTCGGCGAAAGCCCCATCCTATGGAACACCACCACATACCCAATCGCAACCAGCACCGCCGGAATCACAATGATGTAGTAAGCGCGATTCATCCATTCTTCTCTGTTTCTCTTCTTCTTTACTTCCTTACTTCATTCCCTCTTTTATCTTCTCTTCCTCACTTCTCCGCCCGGTACTGCGCCCGGCTGGTATCCGTCTCCCACAAAACCACATCCGTAATCCGCGCTCCCGGGGGCAAATCCGTCAACCCGCGCTTCACTTCCTCGTAAAAATATTTCGCCATATTTTCCGCCGAAGGATTCACGCTTCGGAACGGCTCCAAATCATTCACAAACTGATGATCCAGCCGCCCCATCACCTCCCGAATCACCTGCTTCAGCCGCGTGAAGTCCACCAGCAACCCAATCGCATCCAGTTGCGGCCCCTCCAGCGTCACCCGTACCCGGTAATTGTGCCCGTGCACGTTCTCGCATTTGCCCTTGTACCCGCGCAATGCATGCCCCGCCGAAAATGTCTCTTCCACGCTGACTTGGAACATTTTTCTTTGTCTTCTCTTCTCTGTGTCCTCTGCGTTAAATCTTTTTCTTAGTTTTTCTTTTTAGCCAAGAATCTCGAAACCTCCGCCAAATCCTTCGCCATCCGATACTTCGGCAGCGACTCCAGAAAAATTTTACCATACGCCATTCGCTGAATCCTGTTATCCAGCAGCGCCAGCACGCCACGATCCGTCTTCGTCCGAATCAGCCGCCCGAACCCCTGCTTCAAAGCCAGCACCGCTTGCGGCACCTGAAATTCCGCGAACGGATTCCGCCCATCCTCCTGCAACGCCGCAACGCGCGCCGCCACAATCGGATCGCTCGGTACCGCAAACGGCAATCGGTCCACGATCACGCACGAAAGCTGCTCGCCCGGCACGTCAACGCCCTGCCAAAAGCTAGCCGTAGCAAACAGCACTGCCGCCGGCGTGTTCTTAAACCGTTCCAGCAGCGCCGACCGCGGCGCCGTCCCCTGCAGCAACAGCGGAAACGGCACGCGCGTCCGCACTCGTTCAAAAAGCTCGTTCATCTGTGAGTAGCTGGTGAACAAACAAAACGCCCGCCCCTGGCTCGTCTCCAACAAATTCACGATTTCGTCCGCCGCCCGCGCCGTAAACGCCGGATTCCGCACGTCCGGCATCGCCGCCGGCAAATACAACATCGCCTGTTCCTTGTAATCGAACTCCGGCGGCAAACCGCGCTCTTTCGCGTGATCCAGCCCCAGCCTCTGCCGGATAAATTCGAACCGGTTTCCCACCGTCAGCGTCGCCGACGTCAGCACCACCGCGTCGAACTGCTCGAACAGCTTCTCCCGCAAAATCTGGCTCACGTCGATCGGCGTCGCCGCCAAAAACACTCCCTTATTCCGCCGCTCGTACCAATACACGAAATTCCGCTCGTTCGATTCGAACAAAAACGCCAGTTCCTGCCGCAGCTCAAAACTTCGCCGCGCAATCCGCAAAATCTCTTCCGGCTTCTGTGTCAGCGCCGCGCATTCCGTCTCGAATCCCTTCAGCGCCGTCGCCAGCGCGTCGTACGCTTCGCGATTCTGCTCCAAAAACGCCTCGCGTTCGTTCCGCGAAAAGGGGTATCGTCCGTCGCGCGCCGGAAACATCTCGAAAAACGCCCGGCTCCTCTCGCGAATCCGCTGCGTCCTGCGCAAAAGCCCCGGCGTCGCCTGATGCACCAGCCGCAGCGTCTGGTCCGCATCCCGCGCCAATTCTTCAAACCGGAAATTCGAAATCTGCCGCCCGAAATAATCGCTCGCCACATCTTCCATCTCGTGCGCTTCGTCAAAAACCACCGCCGAATACTCCGGCAAAATGCTCCCAAAATCGTCCTGCTTCAGCGCCAAATCCGCGAAAAATAAATGGTGATTCACGATAATCAGGTCCGCGTCCTTCGCCCTCTGGTGCATCCCCGTCACAAAACAGGGATTGAACGACGGGCACTTTTGTCCGCTGCACGTATCCCTCCGCGCATCCAGCCGCGTCCACAAATCCGAATCGTCCGGCAAGAACGTAAGCTCCGCCCGGTCCCCCGTCTCCGTCAGCTTCGCCCACTGCTTGATCTGCTGAAAGGCATCCAATTCCTCCATCCCTTTCAGCAGCGCCTGGTCCGCCATTGCGTTCATCTTCGCCACGCACAAAAAATTCGAGCGGCCTTTCATCACCGCCACTTTCAAATTCGGCGCAAAATGCTTCTGCAAAAATGGAATATCTTTCTGATAGAGCTGCTCCTGCAGCGATTTCGTCGCCGTCGAAATCACCACCCGCCGCCCGCTGCAAATCGCCGGAATCAGGTACGCCAGCGTCTTCCCCGTTCCCGTCCCCGCCTCGAGAATCGCGTGATGATGCGCCTCGAACGCGTCGTGCACCATCTCCGCCATCTCCAGTTGCCCGCGCCGGTGCTCGTACCCGCCAATCATGCACCGTTCCAGCAACCCTCCCGGCCCAAACACCTCCCGCATCGTCGGCTTAGCCGCTTCCTCCGGCGGTTTATCGATTTCAAGCGCGTCCGAGAGCCTCTCGCCATCCCCCGGGCCATCAGGCCCTAACGCGTTCATATCCTGTTCAAACGAGGCATGCTCCCGCCTGGCCACCGCTTCCTCGGCCTCGCCATTCACGCGTGCGTAACCCGTTTTGGCAGCTCTCTTCGCCAAGCCCTCACCCGTAGGCTCATCCTGACTAAGGATGACCTTTCCGCCCCAGCGTTTCCTCTCTGGATTCCGTAACGATAGCACACTCCACCGCGCCTCCTCAGACCTCACCATAACCGTCGACCCGTCCGCCGCCCAGCACGCCGAAACCGTCTTCGACCTGCAGTCCCTCCGATAAGTTCGCCTGCACTTAAGACCTGTCCGAACTGTCCCAACGTCCGGGGATTTAACGTTTGAGCAACCAGCCCCCTTTTCAAAACCCGCAATCATGCCGTCGGCGGTAGAGTCAAACTGGGGATTCTGAGCCTCGCTCTCTTGAGCCTGGAAACGCAGTTCAATCCGTCGTGGGGTGCACGATGAAACGCAATAAACCTTTTCTCCTGGCCATCTTAGTTCCTGCTCTGGCCCTCTGTTCGTGTTATCACGAGTTTCCAGGCGGCGGAGGTGGTGGTGGCGGCGGTGCCACGACTGCCAACGTGAGCTTGACCCTCGTCTCTGACACGCTTCCCACGAACATCGGGATCATCAGTTTGCGGCTAGCGATTAGCTCCATCGTATTGACCTCCTCGACCGGCACAACCTCCACCCTCAACACCGGCAATCTTATCGTTGACTTGGCTCGTGCCCAGTCCGATTCGATCTACCTCGGAACGATCGCAAACGTTCCCACCGGCACCAACAGTTCCATCACCCTTCAATTTACTGGCGGAGAACTCGCGTTTTACAACGGCACGGGGGTGAATCTCACCAGCCCAACGTGTGCCGCCGGAGCCATCTGTGTTGCCTCATTTAGCGCTAGCGGTACGCCCGTCATCACTAATTCCCAAACCTTCACCACCAACACCGGCTTCGGCATTGATTTCAACCTAGCGAATGCACTTACGGTCACTGGAACCACATTGAGTGTTAATCTCACAAATTCTGGCAACTCCAATGTCGTCACTTCCTTCGCCCTTCCCAGAAATACCAATCTTGTCTCGGGCCAGCTCGACCTTATCGAGGACTTCACCGGCGTCGCCACCGTCACCGGAACGAGCGTCAAGGTTGTCTCACAGGGGGCTGCCGGCCGCGGCACCATCACGGCCTCATCCTCCAGCAACACTGTTTACGACCAGGATCCTACTCAAACTTTATGCCCCGGAGGAACCACTTCTCTGTCAGGCTGCCTCACCACGGCCAATGAAGCTGCGAGCATGGATGCCATTCTCAATTCCGACGGCACTTTTACCGTCCAGGAGATCGAGCCGCTCTTGCCCAGCCCCATTGTTGACACCGTGGAAGGCACTGTCATCTACATCAACCCGAATAACCTCACGCAGTTTGAGATTGTTACCTCGGACATCCTCCCCGCCGCGACCAGTTCCAAGATCGGAAGCCTAAACATCGGCGATCCATTGACCGTCAATCTGAACAATTCGCCCTTCTTCTATGTCGATAGCAAGGGGTTGCAAGTGCAGAACTCCTATCCCTCGAGCTACGGCGCCTTCTTCGATCAGACCGATACCAGCGCCCTTCATTTGGGACAAACCGTCGCCGTCCACGTGAACAGCTTCACCGCCGCCAATGGCACCACCCCGGCTATCGCAAATGGTGTGGATACCGTTACCCTCCGTTGGTCGCGCTTTATCGCTCCTGTTGCGGCTGGATCTACGTCCGGTCTATTTAATATCACCGGGCTGCCGGGCTACTTCAACGTCAACCAAGCGAATATCCTCGGCGTCCAAGTTTTCTTGGGCACCCAGGGCGCCGATGGCGTAACCAACCTTGATGGCATTGCGAACAGCTCGATCCCCGCAGCAACTCCTGCCGTGGGTGTTCGCGCCCTTTACCTCGAGGACCCTGGCTACACGCTGAATCCGCCCTTCTTTGCCGCCAAGGTTCGGCAGCAACCATAAGACTTTACCCGCCTCCGCAAAAGGCTACGGGCCGGAGCATCCCAGATGCTCCGGCCCGTTTTTTTCCGTCCCCTCCTGCCGAAGGATGTCACTCGGCTGACCACAGATGGAGTGTCGGAAAATCCTGGCATTGACAATTCTTTACTTCCTGCTATACTGCAATTCGAGTAATTCTGCGTCGTTTTTCTTTTTGTATCTTTAGATTCCAAGCTCCATCAAAAATCCCTAACTCTTTTATCTGGAATAATTTGCGCACTCTTTCGCATTTCGACTTCTCTCGCAAAATTCCGGCTCTTTAGAATCATACTCTTACGCACTCTATGGTTTGGAGCATTTCAGCAACGCTCTTGGAATCAATCTGTTGCGCACTCTTTGCGAAAAACGCCCGGGTGGGGGCAGGGATACCGAGGATAGTACGCTAAGCGGTCGATGAAGCTAACCCCTTTGGAATCCGCACTTACGAAAAAAGCGTCTGTAACCCTTTTAGAATCCGCACTTCCAAAACACAGGACTTAAAACCCTTTAGAATGAACACTTACAAAAAAACCGGGAGGGGGGTGTCGAGGGAAGCGGTTGTAGTGGCGCAGCATGCTGCGCTGCTTCTCGGCAAGATTGTGCTAGGTAGAGCGAATTGCCGTGGTTTTTTTTGGGCTCAGCTTGGATCAGACTCTGTATTAGCGAAGCTCCCTCACGCTGGCTGGACTCCGCCGACAGTTGTATGCGGAGGCAGTCCCACCGGAGGCATGCCGCCCGGCGTCGCACTTTGCGCCGTTCTCGGCTGCACCACAAGGTCGTAAATGGCCAGCGCGATTGCACCCATGCCCCATATCCAGATTCCCAGCCCGACCAGCGCCCCGACCACATGCACATGCGCCAGCGGGGTATAGACGATGCGCACGATTACGAAGCCCAGCGCCATTCTCCCAATCAGGCCCCAAGTGTCCGCGGGCTTGCCAAGAATCCAATTTCCGACCACCGCGCCCACTACAATCTCCGCGCAATTGATCGCCAGAAACCACAACCCGAGCGTAAGAAGGCCCAGAGGCAGGCCCACGACGGTTATACAGGCGATGACCGCCGCAATCGGTACTCCGAAAAACACCAGCACGCCAAGCCCGATTGGCGCTCCAAACCGTTCTCCCGCTTTCACCGTATCCGCGGCAAATCTTGGCAGCAGCAAGAAAAGCACCATCCCCAGCAGGATGAAAGCGGCCGTCCAGATGATTCGCCAAATGTAGTAATGCCCTTGCATGTATTCCGACTCGTGCGTCATCTTGGTGAACTGCACCGCAGAAGCCAGTTTGGCCCCGGAAGCCACGTTCGCGGGTCGGTCACCCTCGAAACGGATTGGCCCCGCAACCTGCGCCGTGGACGCGATGGACATGGTATGCCCTTTCGCTTGGATCTCTCCGTCCACGGTTCCTGAAATGATGGTCTCGTCACCCATATCGAGCAGATCGCGCCCCAAATGGCCATCCACGCTCACGGTCTGCGCGAAGGCCGTCAGGCTGCCATCGACTTTTCCGGTTGAATCGATGGTCGCTGTCTGGTTAAAGGTCAGAACGTTCTTGTCGACTGTTCCCGTGATGGTCAGATTATTCGTAAACGACCGGACGTTGCCGTCGATCTGCCCGCTCACGCGTACGGACTGGGCAAAAACGATGGCGTCGCCCTTGATGTGTCCGCCGATCTCAATGCTTTGGCCAAAGAAGAACACGTCTCCGTCCACCGTGCCATCGACTCGCGCCCGCGTGCCTGTGATGAAAAGATCGCTCTTGACGGTCTCCCCCGAGGCCAGCTCATACGTCTCGCCCTTGTGGAACTGCGTGGCTCCCGCAGGCGCTGGCAGCATCAGCGCCGCGCACAATCCCGCGAGCACCAGCGCCAAGGCTGACCCGCGTCGCAGCCGCCTCCGGAAAATAGCAAAGCAGAATCCCGCGACGGTGAGCATCGCCAGCACCTCGAGAAGTGTGATCATGGATTGCCATCCTTTCCAGAAGGCCCCTTGAAAAATGAGCATGCTCAATAACCCGGTGCCGCCGAATCCAGCCAGCTCCAGCCGTTGTTCCAAGGGCTCGACAAAGCCCGTATACAGCGCGTACACGCCGGTCGCGGCCATCCCCAAAATCACGCCCCAGACCCACCCAAACGATCTCCGCGCGCGCTCCTGAAACTCCGCCAGCCGCGCGGGCATCGGCTCGTCTTCCTCCAGCATGGCCCGCGTCAGCAGCCGCGATTCGCGCTCCAGCGCGCGCAGCAGGGTGCGGCAAGCCACGCAGCCTTGTGCGTGCGCGGAAACCATTTGCGCCCGCGCGCGGTCCAGTTGCCGCTCCGCGTAGAGCAGGCAGGTCATTTCATCCAGATGTTCCGTCGTCCCGCCCGGCCCTTGCGCCATCGCCGGGCTTTCTGGTTCGCTCACGAAGTCCCTCCCGCGGCCAGCGCACTCTTCCCCTCCAGCGCCTGCCGCAGTTCATGCCGCGCGCGCAGCAGCACGACGCCCACGAAGGCGCGCCGCACGCCGAGCGCATCGGCGATTTCGTCATAACTCATGTCCGAGTAATACCGCAAGACGAGCGCCATGCGCGCCCGCGCCCCTAATTTGTCCAAAGCGTGCCGGACTTCCTCGCTGGTTTTCTGCTCGATCATCCTGTCCAGTTGATTGGGGTCCGGATGCTCCAGGGGCACATCATCCACGTCTTCGGTCTCTTTGTCCTGCCGAATTTTTCGCCGCCGCAAAATATCCCAGCAGTGGTTCGCCGCCACGCGATAGAGCCACGCGGAAAAGGATCGCGACTCATCGTACTGGCTGAGCTTCCCTTCCCACAATTTTGAGAATATTTCCATGGTCGCGTCTTCCGCATCTTCGCGAGTCGGCAAAGCCCTCCTGCAAAACCGGAAAATGGCTGGTCCCATTTCCCGATAAATTTCGCCCCAGGCCTCGGCATCCCCTGCACGAGCCCGGGCAACAGCTTCCGTGGTCTCCGTCATTCCCGGCACGCTCATCGGGCCTGGTCTCAGCGGTTCCATAGACTAGTACGCAGGAGAGCCCCAAAAACTTACGCGATCTTAACAAATAGCAATATTGCGGGCCGGGGCTATCTCTTCTCTGCTCAGCACTCTACCAGAATTGGCGGGCGAGACCGCATTTCTCAGCAATAGGGCAATTCGAACGGCCGGCAAGGCTCTTCGCCGTCGCATTGTAGACCCGGCAAGGGCTGTTTTTGGGGTGAGCAGGAATGCGGTTGGGCGCGAAAAAAGCGGAAAAACGAGCGGAAGAGCGGGCGGAAAAACGGCCGGTAAACCGGAGAGAGTTTCGAAGGATAGAGTACGGTGGAAAGGATAGAAGCGAAGGTCCGCGCTGGGAAGCTGCAAAGTCAATGTATTCAATCTTTTGCCTGATCGGATTAAAAACTTGAAATTGACTTGCCGGGCCAAATTGGTGCTAGTAGGAGCACACATCCCGGGGCAGCAGCAGAACCAAACAGTCGGGGAACACGAAGAAGAAAGAGGAGGGGTGTATTTATGGGATGGCAAGACCGAATGGGTTACCGGCGAATAGCCGAGGCAGTCAAGCGCATTGGCCTGGCCGCAATCACGTTGGCGTTGGTGGTGTGCGCCGGCAACTCGCAGACGTTCCGTGGCGCGATTAACGGCACGGTAACGGATCCCACTGGGGCGGTAATCGTGGACGCACAAGTGAAAGCCACGGAAGTGGCGACGGGGATCGACCACAATGCGGTCACCACGAGCGACGGCCAATTCTCCTTCCAGGATATTCCACTCGGCACTTATAAAGTAACCGTGACAGCGCCAGGTTTTCCGGTTTACAAGGTGGACAAAGTGGAAGTCGTTGCAGGGACGATTTACACGCTTCCCGTAAAGCTCGCACTGCAACAGCAGGCGACCACCGTGGAAGTGTCGGCCGCAACGCTGACGCTCGACACGACGACGCAAACACAGAATACAACGATCTCCACGGAAACCGTGCAGGACATCCCGCTGAATGGGCGAGACTTTACGCAGTTAATCGCGACCGCGCCGGGCTATTCGGGGTATTCGGTGGGCGGATACGGCTCGCTGAACGGGACGCGCCCGAATCAAATGAACTGGCAAATCGACGGAGTGGACAACAACGACTTCTGGCATAACATCCCGGCCGTCAACCAAGGCGGAGTTTCGGGAATCGCGGGTACGGTGATGCCGATTGACGCGGTGGACGAATTCTCGGCGCAAACCCAATCGGGAGCGGAAGCGGGCCGCAACGCCGGAGGCACGGTCAATCTGGTGCTGAAATCCGGCGGCAATTCGATCCACGGCTCGGCTTATTATTACTGGAGGAATGAATACTTTTCGGACCCGTCGCCCTTTTACGCACCGGATCCCGCCGAAGGAGTGACCAAGCCTCCCCGGCTACGCAACGAGAATTATGGATTTACGGTGGGCGGCCCCATCCTCAAGGATAAGTTCTTCTATTTTGTGGGCTTTGAAAAACAGCAATACATCATCGGACTCTCCGGCATAGCTACGGAGCCATCGACAGCCTGGGTAGACAACGCGCTGGCCTTGCTGAACGCTTATGGCGTTCAGCCCAGCACCATCTCGGAAAACATGCTCGGAGGCTTGTGCGCGGCTTGCCCCAATCCCAGCAGCGGGCAAGGGCTTTGGCCAACCTCGGGGCCATCTTCGATTCTGAATTTGCCCGCCACGACGAGCAATTTCTTCGCAGCGTCGCCGTCAACGGGATACAGCTACAACGGCGTCGTCAAGCTCGACTACAATTTTAACGAGAAGCATCATCTCTCCGCGCGCATGTTCAACGGGCAAGGGAGCCAAACGGCTCCGCTGGGGACCAGCACGGCTCTGGCCGTAGCGAGTTCGAACCTGCCGTATTACTTCGAACGCGCGCCCATTCATGTGCAGAATTACACGCTGGTGCTCAACTCGGCGTACACGCCGACACTGACCAACCAGATTCTTTTCGGAGTGAATTATTTCAACCAGACGTTCCGCGACGCGAACGCGAGCTTTAATACTGTGGCGATGGGCTTAGACGAGAGCCCCGACGCGCTCATCAATGGCAAGCCTATTCTCGGAGCGCCTAACATCGCCATCGTTCCCCCGGCAGGAGGAGGATTTGAGCAGGTCGGCATCACGCCTCCGGAAGGGCGGAACGACATCACCGGCATGCTGGCGGACATCGTGTCGTACAACCGGGGAAAGCATCAATTCCGG
This sequence comes from uncultured Acidobacteriota bacterium, assembly GCA_963715795.1. Lineage (GTDB taxonomy): Bacteria > Acidobacteriota > Terriglobia > Acidiferrales > UBA7541 > Acidiferrum. The sequence continues at coordinate 3,032,414 of OY970275.1, forward strand.
TTTGGCGGAGAATTGCGCCAGGGGCACGTCAACGAGTTTTACTACCGGAACTCTCTCGGCGAATTCGTCTTCGACGGAACGCAGGGGCCTTGGGCAAACGCCTGCGCATCTGCCACTCCGCCATCGACGGATCCTACGACCTGCCAGGACACTCTGGCCTTGGCGGATTTCCTTGCGGGGGACGTTTCCACCGTCAGCATGGCAGTTGGAGACGCGGAACGCACGGTGACCGTGAATGGACTCAGCTTCTTCGGATCGGATCAATGGCAAGTAACCCGCAAGCTGAACATCAACCTGGGATTGCGCTGGGAATATTTTGGGCCGCTACACAACGACAGTAAGGACCTGGCGGTCTTTATTCCCGGACAGGGTCTGGTGGTCCAGGGAAATGGAATCAGCTCCATCTTTCCGCCGGATAAAAACAACTTCGCGCCTCGCTTTGGATTCGCCTATGAGCCTTTCTCGAAGGGCGATGTCGTCGTGCGTGGCGGATTTGGGGTGTTCTACGATCAAATCAACATGAACCCCTTCCTGGATTATCGTCCGCCGAACGGAGCTGCCGACGGTTTGGAGGACAATCCCGCGGGTCCGAAACCGGTCTCGCTTTACAGCGCCAGCGATTTTACCTGGCAACCCAACGTGGCTATCTTCCCCGGCGTTACCACCTGCCCGACCGGCACAGGCTGCGGGAGCAACATTTACGGCATCTATTCCGTGGGCCAAAATTTCCGGGCTCCTTACATTTACAACTACAACCTGCAAATCGAGAAGAGCCTTGGGAGCGCGGCAATCCTTCAGGTCGGATATGTCGGCATGGTGTCTCACAAGCTTTCCGTCATGCAGAATATCAACCAGGTGCCCTTAGCGGATGCGGGCCTATCTGCAGCCGCTCAGCAGGCAGCGCGGCCGTTTTTTTCAGAGTATCCAAACTTCGGCGACATCAATCAGCTCAACAGCGTGGGCAACTCGAACTACAACTCGTTGCAGACCACGTTGAAGCTGCGCTCCTGGCATGGTCTGACTTCGCAGGTGGCCTACACGTGGGGACATGAACTGGACACCGTAAGCGAGTACCGCGGCGTAATTCCTCTGGATAGCATGGACCTGAAAGCGGAATACGGAAACGGCGATTACAACGTGCGAAACAGCTTCACGGCGAGTTTCGTTTACTCGGTTCCGAAAGCTCCCTGGGCCAGCGGCTGGACAACCAGAATATTCAACGACTGGCAGCTAAGCAGCTTGTGGGTGCTTCACGGAGGAGAGCCGTTCAACATCACCGGCGATACCAGCCGGCCTGGATTGGACTTGATTGGCAATCCTTTCGCTGGAGTGGATCACACCTTCTCGCAAGCCGCCGGAGGGGAACAATGGGTGAATCCGGCAGCGTTCTGCGTCCCAGGGACGGCGGGCTGCACTGGGCCGACCGATCCACTGGGCGATCTATCCCGCAACAAGTACTACGGACCGGGCTTCGAGGACATCGATTTCTCGATCATCAAGAATATTCCGTTGACGGAGCGCGTCAGTCTCCAGCTTCGGGGAGAAATCTATAACCTGTTCAACCGCATCAACCTGGCTTCCGGTGCGGGAGCAGTGGGCCCCAACGGTTACATCACCGACACCATCGGCGATTTCAACGGCGCTCCCGGGATCGGTCCGGGCGAGCCGCGCAACGCACAGCTCGTCGCGAAGATTATCTTCTGACGGCCATCGCGTCTGAATCTTCCCAACGAAGCGCCCCGGCTTTATCGGCTGGGGCGCTTCTTTTTTTGCGGGGAAGGCGCTCTGGGCTTGCGGGGTGCTGCGTGTGCTGCGCAGCGCTCGTTCAGAAAGATTGGTGACACTTAGCTCCGCGCCCAGTGATGGTCCACGTACGGGTCCGGGCGAGCGGAATCGGGCGGGATGCGGTACAGTGGAAGATTGTAGCGCTGTTGCGGTTTCGCTTCGTGTGTCCGCTCGCGCCTCGCTTCCATGGCTCAAACGCTTCCATCGCTGGTGATTCTCGGGCGGCCCAATGTGGGCAAATCCACGCTCTTTAACCGGCTGACGGGGACGCGGCGTTCGATTGTGACGAACGAGCCGGGGATTACGCGCGACCGGATTTATGGCAAGGCGGAATGGCGCGGCAAGGCGCTGGAAATTGTGGACACCGGCGGAATTGTTCCCGACGACAAGGCGCTGATCCCGACGGAGATTTTGCGGCAGGCGCATGTGGCGATTAAGAAAGCTGCACTTCTTGTGCTGGTGGTGGACAGCCAGGCGGGCATCACGCCGCTGGATCAGGAGCTGGCGCGGCTGCTGCGCACCACCGGCAAACCATTTGTCGTCGCGGTGAACAAAGTGGATGCCGTCGCGCAGGAAGTGAATGCGGCGCAGTTTCATGCGCTGGGCGTGCCGGTGTTTCCAATTGCGGCGGAACATGGAACAGGCGTGGACGATTTGCTGGATGCGGCGCTGGCGGAAGTGGATGCCGTTGCGTCAGAAGAGGAAGTGGCAAAAGAGGGCGCCGTCGAGGTGGCTATTATCGGACGGCCGAATGTGGGGAAGTCCACGTTGCTGAACCGCATGGCTGGCGAAGAGCGCTCGATCGTTTCGCCGATTCCGGGAACGACGATGGACAACGTGGATATGGAAGTGGCGCGCGAAGGGCATACGTATCGATTCGTGGACACCGCCGGAATTCGGCGGAAGGCCAAGACAACTTTGGTGGCGGAGAAATTGAGCGTGGTGATGGCGCGGCGCGGGCTGGAACGCTGCGACGTGGCGCTGCTGGTGGTGGACGGAGAGCAGGGCGTGACGCAAGGGGATGCGCAGATTGCAAGTTATGCCGAAGAGTCCGGGCGATCGGTGATCATCGTCATCAATAAATGGGACTTGGCTGTGATTGCAGCGCGCAACGCCGCTGCTCGCGATGCAGACAGCGCGAAGGGAAAATCACGGCGAGCGCCGGGCGAGCGGCACCGGCCCGAGGATTTCGATGCGGGACGTTTGCTGATTGAATACGAAAAGATGATTCGCGGGAAATTGAAATTTTTGAGTTATGCGCCGATTGTTTTTCTTTCGGCGAAAACGGGGGAACGCGCGGGAAAGCTCTACCCGCTGATCGACGAAGTGGCCGAGGCGCGGCGGCGGCATATTCCCACGCCGGAGCTGAACCGCTGGCTGAAGGAAGAAGTGGATTTGCAGCGCGGGACCACGCCGAAGGCGCGGCCCGTGCGGATTTATTACATCACGCAGGCGAAGACGGCGCCGCCGACGTTTTTGCTTTTCACGAATCAGAAAGAGCCGATGCATTTCAGCTACGAACGGTTTTTGGAGAATCAGCTGCGGGCGAAATATGCGTTCATCGGGACGCCTGTGCGGTTTGTGCAGCGATTGCGGAAACGGGAGCGGCGCGCGGGGAAAGACAAAGACGAGGAGTGAATCGGGCTCGCCGAGAGCGAAAACTGGCTGGTATAGGGGCACGAAATATCGTGCCCCTACAGGAAAGCAGTCGAAACTGTTACGATAGCGGCGTCCCCCTCTGATTGGAATTTGCCATGCCTAGCACCGCCGCCGCGACGCAGACCGCAACCGAAAAGGATTTTTATCGCATTGGCGAAGTGAGCCGGCTGACGAATCTGAAGCCGTTTGTGCTGCGCTATTGGGAGACGGAGTTTCCGATGCTCGAACCGGTGAAGAGCGCGAGCGGGCACCGGCTGTACCGGCAAGAAGATGTGGAGATGGTGCTGCGAATCAAGCGGCTGCTCTACGACGAAGGGTTTACAATTGCCGGCGCGCGGCGGCATTTGCGCGAACAGGATGGCGCGGGCGAGAGCGAAGGCGCGGCTGGTGTTGGCGCTGGCAATGCTGCGGATGGATCTGCCGCGGGAGGCGCGGCGCAACTTTTGAGCCGGAAGATGTTGCTGGACCTGAGGGATACGCTGCGCGCTTTCTTGACGCTTCTCGAACGCAAGTGATAGCCTGAGAATGCTGTAAAGCCCACTTCGCATGCAGCCGGTCGGGACGTAGCGAAGCCTGGTATCGCGCACCCTTGGGGTGGGTGAGGTCGCTGGTTCAAATCCAGTCGTCCCGACCATTTTCCCTCAGGCCCCCTCAGATTGCCGCAAACCAAAAATTCTAAGCACTTCTAACTACTATGAAATTGCGAACTGAAATTGACGACAATCTACTGCGAAGGGCGATGAAGAGCGGCGGCTATCGCACGCGCAAAGCCGCAATTGAGGCTGGATTGCGTTTGCTTGTGCTTCGGGAGCAAACGGGGATTCGGCGGCTTCGCGGCAAGGTCGCGTGGGAAGGAAATCTGGAAGAGTCCCGGCTGGGGAGAAATACGGATTAATAGGGATGACCCACATACTGCTGACGAATGACGATGGGATTCAGGCGGAAGGATTGCGCGTGCTCGCGAAGGCGTTCGAAGGAATTGCTACGGTGAGCATTGTGGCGCCGAGCAGCGAACAGAGCGGGAAGGCGCAATCGTTGACGTTGCGGCAGCCGATTGTTTGTCATCCGGTGGCGGAGCGCGAATGGGCCGTGGATGGGACGCCGGCGGATTGCGTGATTGTGGCGCTGCACAAATTATTGCCGGAAAAAGTGGATTTGGTGATCTCGGGGATTAATCACGGCGCGAATTTGGGCGAGAACGCGTATTACTCGGGGACAGTGGGCGCGGCGCGGGAAGCGGCCTTGCATCATATTCCGGCGGTGGCGATGTCGTTGTGTTCGAAGGCGCGCGACGCGAGCTTTGAACCGGCCGCGCGCGTGGCGCGGAACGCAGCAGAATTAATCTCGCAAGAAGGATTGCCCGACCAAGTGCTCTTGAACGTGAACGTGCCGGAGCCGTGGACGGGCGGCGTGAAATTCACGCGGCAATCGAAGAAGATTACGCGGAATCAATTGACGGAAGGCAAGGACCCGCGCGGGCGGATTTATTTTTGGCTATACGAGCAGAGGATCGATAAGGACGTCGAGCCGGACACGGATTACGCGGCGATTTTCGAGGGCGCGGTGTCGGTGACGCCGTTGCATTTGGATGCGACGGATACGGCGTCGTTGAATCACCTGTCGCATTGGGCGAAGCCGCTCGCGGGTGCGTTTGGCGGTTGATTCGTTCTTCTACGCAATTATTCCATTCAGAAAAAAGAGAGGCATGCGTTCGCAATCGCGCCGAGTAGGGGCACGATATATCGTGCCCCTACGAAATATGGCGCTGCGGATCAGCGCGCCGGCGTTGCGGCCGCCGGCGCGACGGCGGGAATTTTATCTTTGTGCATGGCTTCGTTGAGCGCGGGAAGATCCTTGGCCAGCACTTCGCGCCAACTCGTTAACTGGACTTCCAGGCGTTGATCGAGCTCCGCGAAGACGGCGTCTTCCGCCGGGGTGGGCGCTGTGTCCGCGCTATCGACGAGATTTTGCAAAAGCCCGAATTTGCTGTTGAGCATGGTGGGATAGTTGGCCTGGTCTTCGCTGGCTTTTGAATTCACCTGGACCAACTGCTCTTCAATCGCGCTGATTTTCTTGCGCAAATCCACGCTCTGCGAGACGACGGAGACCGATTGGGCGCCGACGCCGAGGCGCTTTTCGAGCGCCAGAAGCTGCGCGCGCAAATCGCGGATGGCGATGACCGCCTTGTTCATCTGGTCCTGGCGATCGCGCAGTTTGAGCATGAGATCAAATTGTTTGCGCAGATCGTCGGCGGAAGTTTGCACGCGGGGATCCATTTTCACTTCGAACGCAGCGGTCTGCGATTTTCCCGCGACGGTGAGCCGCACTTGATATTTGCCGGGAAGCGCGAGCGGGCCGATGGGTTCGCCTGCGTCGTAGATAACGCCGGGAACTTTCTTGGGCTGCTCGTAGCGCAAATCCCAGACGAAACGATTGAGGCCCGCTTCGGCTGGAATGGACTCGACGGGGAGATCGCGCTCGCCCTCGTCCGGAGCGGTGTCAGTTTTCTTTGGCGCGCTCGTGAAGGAACGAATCACTTTGCCGTCCGAGTCGAGCAGCTCGAGTTTGGCGGGATCTTTCGGCGCGGCTTTCAAGTAGTAATAGAGGAGGACGCCGGACGGCGGATTTTCGCCGATGGGATAGCGGCGCGGATTCATGTGGCCTTCGCGCGTGCGCACGGCGGTGTCGGGCGTGAAAAGATGCGCGTCTTCGGAGTCGATCGAAGCGCCGGCCTGGCGCAGCGGACTAAGATCGTCGAGAACCCAGAACGAGCGGCCGTGCGTGGCGACGATGAGATCGTCGTCGTGAATGATCAAATCGTGGATGGGCGTGGGCGGAAGATTGAGCTGTAACGATTGCCAGTTTGCGCCGTCGTTGAAGGAAACCCAAATGCCGGTTTCCGTGCCGGCATAGAGCAGGCCTTTGCGCTTGGGATCTTCGCGCACGGCGTGAACGTAGGAATCGCCGGGCAAACCGGTGATGATTTTCGTCCAGGATTTGCCGAAGTCGGTGGTCTTGAAGACGTAGGGTTTGAAATTGTCGAGTTTGTGCGCGTCGACGGCGACGTACGCGGTTCCGGCGTCGAAGGGCGAAGCTTCAATCAAGCTGACCATGCCCCATTCGGGCATTTCTTTCGGAGTGACGTTGGCCCAGCTCTTGCCGTCATCGCGCGTTAGCTGCACGAGGCCGTCGTCGGTGCCCGCCCAGAGTTCGCCTGCCTGCTTCGGAGATTCCGCGAGGCTGAAAATCACGTCGTAGTATTCAACGGTGTACTGATCCTTCGTCAGCGGGCCGCCGGAATCCTGCTGCTTGGATTTGTCGTTGCGCGTGAGGTCGGGGCTGATCGTCGTCCAGGTGCGGCCGGCGTCGTTCGAACGAAACACGTATTGCGACGTGTGGTAAATCACGTCGGGATTGTGCGAGGAAATGACGATGGGCATGGTCCAGGTGTAGCGGTATTTTTGCGTGGCGGCCGCATAGCCGTTGGGATCTTCGGGCCATTCTTCGATGCTCTGCGCCTGGCCGGTGCGGCGATCGAAGCGCGTGAAGACCGGGCCTTCGTCATCCGCGTAGATGATATTCGAATCGCGCGGATCGGGCTCGATGTAGCCGCTTTCGCCGCCGCCGACGGCGTCCCAATCCCCGGGCAGGATCGCGCCGTGATCGCTGCGGGTACGGATGCCGATGGAAGAGTTGTCCTGCTGCGAGCCATACACGCGGAACTGAAAATCGTTGTCGGCGGAGACGTGATAGAACTGCGCGGTGGGCTGGTTGTCCTGCGTGGTCCAGTTTTTCCCGCCGTCGACGCTAATGGTGGCGCCGCCGTCGTTTCCATTGATCATGCGATTCGGATTGTTGGGATCGATCCAAAGCGCGTGATTGTCGCCGTGAGGCGAATTGATGCGTTCGAACGATTTGCCGCCGTCCGTCGAGCCATAGAGGCCGGTGTTGGCGATGTACACGCCCTCGGCGTTTTTGGGATCAGCCCAAATGTGCGTGAAATACCAGGCGCGCTGCGTGAAGCGGTGATCGTCGGTGACGAAGGACCAATTCGCGCCGCCATCATCGCTGCGGTAGAGGCCGCCTTTCTTGGCTTCGATCAGCGCATACACAACGTTCGAATCCGCGCCGGAAACGGCGACGCCGATGCGGCCCAACGTCCCTTCCGGCATGCCATGGCCCTCGATGCGCTTCCAGGTTGTGCCGTCGTCGGCCGATCGATAGAGGCCGTCCTTTGCCCCGCCGCTATTTAGCATCCATGGCGAGCGCCAGCCTTCCCACATCGCGGCGAAAAGCACGTGCGGATTGTGCGGATCGAAAACGACTTCGACGCCGCCGGTGCGGTCATCAAGATAGAGAACTTTTTCCCACGTCTTGCCGCCATCGCGCGTGCGGAAGATGCCGCGCTCGGTGTTAGGGCCGTACGCGTGGCCAAGCGCCGCGACGTACACGATATCGGGATTCGTGGGATGGATGATGACCGCGCCGATGTGGCGCGTGTCCTTGAGGCCGACGTTGGTCCAAGTCTTTCCTGCGTCAACGGATTTGTACACTCCATCGCCGTAGGAAATATTGCCGCGGATGCAGGCTTCGCCGGTACCCACATAAATCACGTTGGGATCGGAGTCCGCGATCGCGAGGGCGCCAATCGAGGAAACGGGCTCTTTATCAAAGAGCGGATCCCAGGAGTTGCCGCCGTCCGTGCTCCTCCAAACGCCGCCGCCGACCGCGCCAAAATAGTACGTGTTCGGCTGGCTGGGCACGCCCGCAACGGTGAGTACACGGCCGCCGCGGAACGGACCAATCAGGCGCCACTTCATCCCGTCGTAAGTCTTGGTATCGATTTGCTGCGCATTCGCGGCCGGCGAGGCGGTCAAACAGATTGCGCAGGCAACAAGCAAGGTAAAGAGCGGCTGGCGAAGCAATTTCACAGGTACCTCCTGGAGAAACGGAACGTGCATGGTATCACTGGTGGCGCTGCGAACTACAGGCGCTAGTACGATTCCCGACTCGCGCGGCGTTTCGCCAACTCAAACGCCCACGCGAAGTGTACCGGGCCGGAGAAACATGCGATAGGATGCAAGCGGCATGAGCGCACAGAAAACGTACGACGTAGCGATCATCGGAGCCGGCGTGTTTGGCGCGTGGACGGCGTGGCATCTGGCGCGGCGCGGGCAGCGAGTCATTTTGCTCGATGCGTATGGGCCGAGCAACGCACGGGCCAGCTCGGGCGGAGAGACGCGCATCATTCGCATGGGTTATGGAACGGATGAAATTTATACGCGCTCGTCGCAGCGCTCGCTCGCGCAGTGGAAAAGTTTTTGCATGGCCACCGGAAAGCCGCTCTTTCACGAGACGGGAGTGCTTTGGCTGGCGGGGGAAGATGATTCGCGCGTCCGCCAAACGATGGCCACTCTGAAGCGCTGTGAAGTGCCCTTTGAAGAGATGGAGCGCGCGCAGCTTGAGCAGCGTTACCCGCAGATTTCGTTCGAGCGCGTGACACGCGGATTTTTGGAGCCGAAAAGCGGAGTGCTGCTGGCGCGCCGGGCGGTAGCGGCAGTAGTAGAAGATGCCGTGGAGCTGGGCGCGGAATTTCGCATCGCGCTGATCGAGACGCCGCGCGGAAGCGGCCATTTGCAGAGCGTGACATGCAGCAACGGAGAATCGATCGCCGCCGGACAATTTGTTTTCGCCTGCGGCTCGTGGCTCGGCAAAGTGTTTCCCGAAATTCTCGGAGCAAAGATCTTTCCAAGCCGGCAAGAGGTTTTCTTTTTCGGCGTGCCGGCGGGAGACGAACGATTCGCGCCTCCGGCTTTGCCGACCTGGCTCTTCCAGGAAGATGAATATTACGGAATGCCGGACATCGAAGGGCGCGGGCTGAAAATTGCTCTCGATCATCATGGAGAGCGCGTCGATCCCGATACGCAATCGCGTCTGCCAACGGCGGCGGAAGCCGAAGTGGTGCGGAAGTATGTAGTCACCCGCTTTCCCGCGCTACGCAATGCACCGGTCGTCGAGACGCGCGTCTGCCAGTACGAAAACACCTCGAACGGCGATTTTCTGATCGACCGCCATCCGGAAATGGAAAACGTATGGTTCGCCGGCGGCGGCTCGGGGCATGGATTCAAGCACGGCCCGGCGGTTGGCGAATACGTCGCGCGGCAAATTCTGGATAAGGCAACGCCGGAACCGCGCTATTCCCTGGCAGCAAAAGAAACCGTGCAGCGTCGAGCGGTCTATTGAAAGGAGCTGCGCGGAACACGCCGCGCGCGATTTAACTTTTGGGCGTGCCGCGGCGGCGCGCGTGGAAGGCCGCGATGCCGCGTTTTACGCGGCGGGATTTTTCCGCGTAGAGATCGCGGTCGGCATCAGAAAGAAGTTTTTCGATTCTCTCGCCTTCCCCCTGGTAAATCGAAATGCCGATGCTCGCGGAGAGTTTCGGTTCTTCCTCATCCTCAGCCATCACCACGCGAATGCGGTTCGCAACCTGCTGCGCTTCCACTTCCTGCGATTCCGGCAAGACGAGAGCGAACTCATCGCCGCCGTAGCGCGCCGCGGTATCGATGGCGCGGCAGTGAATGCGCAGGATGGCGGCGACGCGGCAGAGAGCGCGGCTGCCGACGAGATGGCCGAAGCGGTCGTTGATTTTTTTCAGGCCATCCAAATCGAGAAGCAAAACCGCGAACGGGCGGCCCGTGCGATTGGTGCGCTCCGTTTCGTTTTCGAGAACATCGAGGAGCCGGCGGTAGTTGGCGAGGCCGGTAAGAGGATCGCTGACGGCGAGATGGCGGACTTGCTCGAAGAGGTGGGCGTTATCGAGAAGCGCGCCGCCGAGCGCGAGGGCGTAGCTGCTAACCGTAAGGACTTGAGCGAAGACAAAGGGCGCGTCGAGCAGCCGTTCGGACTGGCAAGCGGCAAGCTGGGCGGCGAAATTCATCCAGGCCGCCGCGTAGATCGTTCGGTCGAATGCGGAGTCTTCCGAATCCAGGCGGCGGCGATACCAAATCACTGCCGCGAGAAAAATCGCGGCGGGCAAGAGTTGTTCCGGGCTGGGCAGGAAAGCGCCCGGGTGGCGAGAGACATCCGGCGGAAGCCGGCGAAGAGCAGCGGCGATCAAATACGTGAACGCGACAACGGCCAGCAAGGCGCCGGTGATTTCCGATTTTGTATGCCGCGAACGCGGAATAAATCGCTCGACGAGCAGCGCCACCAGAAGCAGAAGCGCCAGAATCATCCGGCTGAGCCACCACGCTACAGGGGCCCAGGTGGCCCGCTGCGGGGACATTTGCGCGAATTGAAAGAACAGCACGCTGGACGCGGAGAGCACTGCGCCCGAGAGAAGAAAGCCGCCGCCGAGGATCAGCGAGATGCGATCCTGAGTGCCCTGAAAGCGGACGAGCATGAGAGCGGCGAAAACAAACGCCAGCAGGGCGCTGATGACCTGGAGATAACCTTGAAGAACGGCATCGGGCTCGAGAGAGACAGCGCGCAGCCAGTGCGCCACTAGGAAAACCGAAACGAATCCGAAGACGTGCCAAAAGATGACTTTGGCGGGACTGCGTCCGTTCATCCTGGTTTCCTCGCCCATACCTTTGGACCTCGACCGGGACGAGGTGCTACTAAATTAGACTACGCGGGAGAGGCCAGCGTTGCTGGCATTGTGAGGGAACTTTAACCAAGAGTCACTCTGTGTGGAAATTTTTCCACCTGTACGAATGGCCAGTTGAAATCCACAGCGCGAGATGCCGCGAAGCGCGATGGCCGCGAAGGAGCGAAACGCGGGGAGATGTTTTTTCTTGCGTGGCGCAAATATTTCCGGGAAAATGCCTGCATTGAAACGATTCAATGCACAAGGCCTGCGGCGGGCGGTGGCCGCATTCCATTCCACAAATGAGTTGTTCGCCGCTCGCCGGAAGCGGAGCGAGCGAAAGGAACCGGGGCGCGCGTGAAAAAACAGATACGAAGTGTGCCAAAGCGAACCACTCAGGCTTCCCGGGGCGGACGGTCCGCATCGCCGGCAGCAGGGCGGCAGACACTCGAAGAAATTCTGTCACAGCCGGCGACCTGGGCGGAAACGGCGCGGCAATTCGCGCAGAATGGTGGATTGCTCGAATTTTTCCAGACCGCTTCTCTCAAAGAGCCGTGGCTGTTTGTCGCGTGCGGCTCAAGCTACTACCTTTCGCAAACGATCGCGGCGCAATGGACAATGCTGTTGCAGGCGGCGTGCACGGCGGTGCCGGCTTCGGAACTCCTTTTTGCGCCGGAGGAAATCCTGCGGCGGACGGGCGCGCGGCAAGTGGTGCTGGTGTCGCGTTCCGGAAAAACCACGGAAGTCTTGCGCGCGGCGGAATGGCTGAAGGGCAGGAGCGCGGTGCGCACGCTGGGCGTGACGTGCAACGCGAGCAGTGAACTCGAGAAATTGTGCACGCAAACATGGACGCTGCCCTGGGCCGATGAAACGAGCGTGGTCATGACGCGGTCGTTTACGTCGATTTTGCTGCTCTTCGAAAGGCTCGGGGCAACGCTTGCCGGCGACAACGAGCTGGCCTCCGCGCTCGAGGGCTTGCCCGAAAAGACCACGCGGTGGCTGAAGGAGAATGCTGATAAGATTCGGGCGCTCGGCGGTAAGCGGCGGTTCGCGGATTTCGTATTTCTCGGCCAGGGCGCGCATTACTGGCTGGCGCAGGAGGCAGCGCTGAAACTCACGGAAATGTCTTCGTCGTATGCGCAGGCGTATCACACGCTGGAATTCCGGCACGGGCCGCGCTCGATTGCGAGTGCGGAGACGCTGATCACGCTGCTTATTTCGGACGCCGCAGCGGAAGAAGAAATCGCAATGGTTGCCGAGCTGAAAGAATTGGGAGCAGCCACTTCAGTGGTCGTCAATCACGGCACGCCGGCGCTGCGGCGCGCGAGTGATCTGCTGATTGAGCTGAAAATGAACGAACCAGAGCATGCACGACTGGCGGTGACTGCAATTCCAGCCCAGTTGCTCGGGTTGGCGGTGGGTGTGCGCAAAGGACTGAATCCCGACGCGCCGAAAAATTTGACGCGCGCTGTGGTGCTCGGCTCGAACGAAAAGCCGCCCGCAAAGAGGAGAAGCGCTTGAGCAACGAAGCGGGCATCAACCACGAAGCGCACCTGCGGCGAACGCTCACTCTCTGGGATCTGATTCTTTACGGCGTCATCGTGCTGCAACCGGTGGCGCCGATGTCCGCGTTTGGAGTGCTGAGCAACCGGGGACACGGTCTCGTCGTCACAGCCGTGCTCATCGCCATGGTGGCGATGATGGCGACGGCGGTCAGCTACGGCAAAATGGCGCGCGTTTATCCGAGCGCGGGTTCGGCGTTCACCTACGTAGCGCGCGAAATTCATCCCGCGGCGGGGTACATCACCGGCTGGAGCATGGTGATGGATTACATCGTGAACCCGCTGATTTGCACGATCTGGTGCGCGGGGCAGGCGCACGAATTCGCGTCTGGTTTGCCCGTCTGGGGTTGGAAGATTTTTTTCGCGGTGGTTTTCACGCTGCTGAACTTGCAGGGCATCAAAACTTCCGCGCGCGTGAACGCTGGACTTGCGGCGGGGATGAGCGCGGTCGTGGTGGTCGTCTTTGTGACCACGATTCGCTACATCTTCGGACATCCGCACAGCGACCCGGGATTTTTCACGCGGCCGTTCTACGACCCGCAAACTTTCTCGCTGGACAATTTGTCCGGCTGCACGTCGCTGGCGGTGCTTACCTATATCGGGTTCGATGGAATTTCGACGCTCTCCGAGGAAGCGGAAAATCCGCGGCGGAACGTCCTGCTGGCGACGGTGATGACGTGCCTGGCCGTTGGAATTCTTTCCGCAGCGGAAGTCTACGTCGCGCAGCTTGTGTGGCCGGCGTCTCAGCCATTCCCCAATGAAGACAACGCCTACGTATTCATGGCGGCAAGAACTTGGGCGCCGATGTTCAGCATTGTTGGGGCGACGCTTCTGGTCGCGAATTTCGGCTCGGGCATGGGCGCGCAAATCGGCGCGGCGCGTCTGCTCTATGGAATGGGAAAGAGCGAGGCGCTGCCAAAGTCGTTTTTTGGAAAAGTGGACGCCAAGCATGGGATTCCCAAGAACAACGTGCTCTTCATCGGGGCCATCGTGCTGATCGGTTCTTTTTTTCTGACGTTCGGGCGCGGCGTCGAGCTGCTGAACTTCGGCGCGCTGATCGCGTTCATGGGCGTGAACGCGTCGTCGTTCGTATATTACTTTTTGCGGGGCCACGAAAGGACGCTTTGGAATTTCATTGTGCCGATTGTCGGATTTGTCGTTTGCGCCGCGCTGTGGTGGACGCTGAGCACGCCCGCAAAATATCTTGGCACGGCGTGGATGGCCGCGGGCATCGCCTTTGGAATATGGAAAACGGACTGGTTCCGCAAGCCGCTTTCCTTTGACGTTCCCGCCGAATAGGCGGCCTGCCGCAAAAACACGCGCGTACTGTAAATTTGGAAACTCTGTCAGAATGAGGGGTCTCGGAGGTGCGCCCTTGAAGCGCGCAGGAGGGAAAAATCAGGCGGTGACGATGCGGGACGTGGCGGCGCAGAGCGGATTTTCGCCGGCCACGGTTTCCATCGTATTGAACAACGCGCCGCTGGCCCGCTACATCGCGCCAGCCACGAAGAAACGCATTGAAGAGGCGGCGAAGAGCCTCGGTTACCGTCCCAACGCGATGGCGCGATTTTTGCGAAGCAAACGCAGCCACACGGTGGGCCTGCTGTTTTTCGACGTGACGGATCCGTTTTGCACGCCGGTGCTGCGCGGCATCGAAAATGCCCTCTATCAGGCGTCGTACGTGCCGATTTTTGCGGACGCGCACAACGAGCGCAACCGCTTCGAGCGCTATCTGGAAATGCTGCTGGAACACCACGTCGAGGGGCTGATCGTGGTGGCCAACTGGCTGGTGGTGGACATTCATGTTTTGGCGGACCTCAGCAAACGGAATATTCCGGCGGCCACCATTGGGTGGGAGCTGCCAGCGGATTCGGTGAGTTCGGTGATGGTGGACAACGAGAGCGGCGGACGCATGGCCCTCGAACACCTGCACCAATTAGGCCATCGCAAAATCGCGTTCATCCGCGGGCCGAAGATGATTATTGATAGCGCGCCACGCTGGCGAGGCGTGCAAAAGTTCGCGCATGCCGCGGGACTCGAAATCGATCCGGCACTGGTGCTGCAACTGCCGGATTCCTTCGATCCGAATTCGGGGTTCGAGGGCGGCCACCGGCTGACTGAGGAATTGCTGCAAAAAAAGAAAAAGTTCACGGCGCTGATGGCGTTCGACGATTTGACCGCGCTGGGAGCGATTCGCGCGTTGACGAAGGCGGGAGTGAAAGTGCCGGAGCACTGTTCCGTGACGGGCTTCGACAACGTGGCGCTCTCGGCGTTGAGCGCGCCCGCGCTGACAACGGTGCGGCAGCCGCTGGAAGCGATGGGAACACTGACGGTCAACATCGTGATGGAAGGCATCAAGGCGGGGCTCGAGAAGCGCGAGTGGAATTGCGTGCGGCAAAAGATGAATCCGGAACTGGTGATTCGGGATTCGACGCGAGCCGTTTCGCACGGAAGCTCGAACGATTGAACATGGTCTGGAATGACGCTCAAGCGGCAGATTGTGGTGTGAGCAATGCTGGCGGAATTCGTTCGTGAGGGAACACAATTCTCTGGGTGCAGCCTTTACCATGCGTTTGGGGGGAATCTGTCGCGAGAATCATTCTTCAAAACGCGCGGTTTCGTTGACTTGCCTCGGACTTGCAACCTAAGATAGCCGCCAAATGGTTGACCCTCAGTCTCTTCTTGGCCAAACCATCTCTCACTACCACATTCTGGTGAGACTTGGCGCGGGTGGCATGGGTGTTGTGTATAAGGCCGAAGACACGCGCCTCGGCCGGTTCGTCGCTCTCAAATTCCTGCCCGAAGACGTAGCCCAGGACCGCCAAGCTCTCGAGCGATTTCGCCGCGAAGCAAAAGCAGCATCGGCGCTGAACCATCCGAATATCTGCACTATTTACGACATCGGCGAGGAAAATGGCAAAGCCTTCATCGCCATGGAATATCTCGAGGGCACAACCCTAAAGCACGCCATCGCTGCCCGGCCCATGGAACTGGAAATGTTGCTGGATGTGGCAATTGGAGTGGCCGATGGGCTGAACGCCGCCCACTCCAAAGGCATCATCCATCGAGACATCAAGCCGGCGAACATTTTCATTACCGATAGCGGACACGCCAAGATTCTCGATTTCGGCCTGGCGAAAGTAAATCCCGCGAAGAACGCTGCGCTTGCAACCGACCTGCTGCCCACGCTCGAAGAGGATCCCGAACATCTGACAAGTCCGGGAACAGCCCTCGGCACGGTCGCCTACATGTCTCCGGAGCAAGCTCTGGGGAAGGCTCTCGATGCTCGCACGGATCTCTTTTCCTTCGGCGCTGTTCTCTACGAGATGGCCACCGGCGCGCTTCCCTTCCGCGGAGACACCTCGGCGGGATGTTTTAATTCGCTGCTCAACAAAGAGCCCATTTCGCCGCTTCGCCTCAATCCCGAGCTGCCCCCTGATATGGAGCGCATCATTCTAAAGGCTCTGGAAAAAGAGCGTGACGTTCGTTACCAAAGCGCTGCGGAGTTGCGCGCCGATTTAAAGCGCCTGAAGCGCGACACCAGTTCCGGAAAAATGACCCCTGCGGCGCCGCTTCCAAGAGCAGGGCCGGCAAAATCCCTCTGGCTTTGGACCGCGGCGGCCGTCGTAGCCATTCTTTTTCTTTCCGCTCTGTTTTTTTTGCTTCGCCCCAGTCCAACCGTTCAGAATCCGCTTGCCAATGCCCAGTTCACTCGCCTCACCGACTTTCAAGGCGCCGAAACGGACCCTGCCATCTCGCCCGATGGAAAATTCGTCGCCTTCATCAGCAACCGCGGCGGCCCGTTCGACATCTGGCTGATTCAATCGAACGGCAATAGTCTCGCTAACCTCACCAAGGGCCGGATCGGAGATGTGCGTGCGCCCCTTCGTGCCGTCGGATTTTCAGGCGATGGCTCGGAGGTTTGGAGCGCTGGAACGCAAGCCAGGAGGCTCATGCTTTGGCCACTGATTGGCGGAGAGCCGCAAAATTTCCTGGCTGACCGGGCGGCCGAAGTGGCGTGGTCGCCCGATGGCTCCCGCGTGGTCTATCACACGTGGGAACCCGGCGATCCGACCTTTGTGGCGGATCACAACGGCACCAACCCCCGCCAAATCGTGCAAAACGAGGCTGGATTGCACAACCATTTTCCCATCTGGTCGAAGGATGGACGCTGGATCTACCTGGTGCGTGGCCGGCCAGCCACGCGGGAGATGGATTTGTGGCGCATTTCCCCAGACGGTGGAGCGCCCGAGCAGCTCACACATCTCCAGACGGATGTCGCGTACCCCACTCCGATCGACGAGCGAACGATTCTTTTCGTTGCGCACAACGAAAATGGAGCTGGACCGTGGTTGTGGTCGTTTGATGCCAATTCGCGAACGTCCCGCCGCGTGAGTTCTGGTTTGGAGCAATACACCGCTCTGGCAGCCACTGCCGATGGCCTGCATATTGCCGCCAGCGTCGTAAACCCTCAGGTCAACTTGTGGAGTGTTCCGATTACCACTGGCATTGCCGAAGAAAAGGACGTCGCGGCTCTCCCGTTACCCACTGCCCGCGCCCAAGCGCCGCGCTTCGGAGGCGGATCGTTGTTCTATTTGTCCTCGCGAGACGGAGCGGACGGCTTGTGGAGTTCTCGCGATGGCCAAGCTCTCGAGATTTGGAAGGGCTCGGACGGCGCACTCCAGTCGCCGCCGGCCGTCTCGGCAAACGGGAACACTGTTGCGTTTGCGCTAAGTCGCAACGGGAAGCAGCGGATGCACGTGATTGCCGCGGACGGAACGGGACTCCGGCCGCTCTCGAGCGACGTTGATGTTCGGGGCACGGCTTCCTGGTCTCCTGACGGCCAATGGATTGTCGCGGCGGGCAGCGACCGAAATGGCGCTGGCTTATTCAAGTTACCCGTGGGCGGCGGATCACCGGTTCGGATAGCCACGGGACAGTTTTTGGATCCGGTATGGTCTCCGCGCGGAGATCTAATCGTCTATTGCGGCACGCAGGTGTTCACGCTCACGCCGCTCCAGGCCGTGCATCCGGATGGTACGCCCGTGAAGCTGCCCGAAATCAAAGTGCAGCGCGAAGGTGAGCGTGTGCGCTTCCTGCCGGATGGCTCGGGCCTGGTTTACATGCTCGGAAGCACACTGGCCGGGCAGGATTTCTGGCTGCTCGACCTCAGCACGATGGCCTCGCGGCGTTTGACGCGGCTGAATAATCCCGCCACGATGCGGACCTTTGACATCACTCCCGATGGCGGCCACATCGTCTTCGATCGGTTGCACGAAAATTCAGACATCCTGCTCATTGATCTAGCCGCGAAGCAAGCCCGGCCGTAGCACCATCGCGAAGGCCCCGTTGCGGATATTCCCGGCGTCGTCCTGAATTCTCAGTGATTTTTCAAATACTCGATTGCGCGGCGGAGGATTTCGCAACGAGCTTCCCGCGCAGAGATGCGTTGAGTCCCAACGGTAATGGTGCGAGAAGAAAAGGCCAAATGCGACTGAGAGAGCGACGTAAATCTCGGGTCACTGAGGCTGGCTGAAATTTTCTCCGCGCGGCTAATGCAGCTTGGCGTATTCGGATTTGGCTTGCTGGAGGATGGGGATGCCAGGGTCGGCGTCTTTCCAGAGAGTGAAAAATGAGTTGTAGGCAGCGCGAGATTTGGAATTGTCGCCGGATAGGGCGTAGGAACGGGCGAGGCCGAGATAGGCGAGGACGGCGATGGGTTCGTTGACGACAACGCCGGGCCAATCGAGGATTTTTTGGAACTCGGCGGCGGCTTGCGCGCCTTGACGGGAAGCGAGAAACGCTTCGCCGCGGATGTAGACGGGATAGAGGTTGGTCCAGAAGGTGCTGCTGCCGGGGACACCTATTTCATAAGGAGAGGCGACGGCAAGCGCTTCGACGGCTTTGGCGGCGTTGTCGGGGAGATTGAGAGCGAGCTGCGCGCGAAGCGTAGGCAAATAATTGAAGCGCATGACGGTGTCTTCGGGAAAGCGCTTGTCCAAATCATCGGCAAGAGCCCGGGCGCGAGCGGAATCGCCAATCAAGGCGAGCGCCAGAGCGGCAACATACTGGGCGTCGCGGCCGTTGGAAGCGGCGAGCGTATCGGCGGCGCGCTGGCGGGCTTCGGCGGCGTTTCCATAGAGCGCTTCCCAGAGCGCGGCAGCGGCTTCGCAGCCGGCGGCGATCTCTTTTTCGCCGGCGAGACGGGCAGAGGTGGAGGCCTGGCGAGAGAGAGCGCGAGCGGCAGCGAGTTTTCCGGCGTAGGCCGCGGTGCCGGCTTCGAGAGAGAGCATGGCGTTTTCTTTTCCGGGCTTGCCCATGGACCAGGAAACCTGGCGCGCCATTCCGTCTGGATCGTTTTTCAAAAATGCGATTTCGTAGAGGTCCGCGCGCAGGTCGGCGGAATCGAGATTTTTAGCCAAGGCGTCTTCGGCGGCGGAGCGCGCGTCGCCGAGACGATTGAGATGAATGTAGCCGAGCACGAGATCGGCGGAGTTGAGGCTGTCCGCGGGAGCGAGTCGCATGGCAGAGCGAAATTGCGCAAGAGATTTATCGTACTGGCCGAGAGATTGAAAGACGACGCCGAGATTGGTGGGAGGAACCGGTTCGCGCGGATAGACTTGCGACCAAAGTTCATAAACCTGGCCGGCTTTTTCGAGGTCGCCGGTGACGAAATGATAGTAGTGGGATTCGATGTAGAACTTTTCCCATTCGCTGACGTGGGCGCGAAGGTCGTAAGCTTCGCGCGTATTTTTTGCGGAGAGGTTTTTTTCGCCGATGTTGTGATAAGCGGTGCCGAGAGTGGCAAACGCCATCGCAAAATGAGGATCGAGCTGGATGGAGCGCTCGAAGAGAGGGATGGCGGCGGTGTAATCGGCTTTGCCGAGCATGGTTTTGCGGCCGAGGCTGTAGGCCTGGAGGGCTTCGAGAGACGGAGTGGTGGCTTGCTCGATGGGAGTATCGAGCTTTTGCACAGTCTTGAGAGATTCACCGAGTTTTTCGCGGAGAGTGGTGGAAGCTTCGCCGAGCGCCTTCAAAACGGTTTCCTTGCCTGCGGCGGTGACTTGTTCCCGGGCAAGATAGTCGCCGGTCTGGCAATTTACGGCGTTGACGCCGATGACGTACTGGCTGCCGAGATTGGAAATCGAGCCGCTCAAATAGGCTTTGCTGCCGGCACGCTGGCAGAGATCGCCGGCAATCGTTGGCGAGAGTTTGCTGTCCGGCGGCAAGCCCATGAGGCGCAAGGTTTGCTGGATTTTTTGCTCAGAGACAAGGCTCAAGAAAGGAGATTGCTGAAGCTGGGCGGCGAGACCCTGGCGGAGCGTGTCGTCGAAAATGGGGTCGCCGGTTTTGTTGGCGAAATCGGCGAGGACAATGGTGTCTGCCTGGGTCAAGGCGTGGACGCGGCGCGTGTTGTAAAACCATGCGGCGAGTGCGAGAAGCGCGACGAGGGCGGCGGCGAGAGCAACGAGCGGTTTCCAGCGGTAGAGAGGGACGCGGGGCGGAATGAGAGCAGCGGCGGGCGGCGCGGTTGCAAGCACAGGTATCGGCGCGGAAGCCGGTGCAGTTGTCGCGGCGGAAACGGCAGCAGCAAATTGGCCGGACTCGTTCACGCGCTTGAGTTGCAGCAAATCGGCGCGGACTGCGGCGGCGGTGGGATAGCGAAGCGTTCTGTCCTTTTGGATGCATTTGTTGATGATTTCTTCGAGCTGCGGAGGAATTTGAGGATTCACTTTTCGCACGGATTCGGGAGCGCGCGTGAGGATGGCTTCGATGATGGCGCCGCCGGTCTTGCCGCTGAAGGCCTGGCGGCCAGTGGCCATGACGTAGAGCAAGAGACCCAAGGCGAAAATATCGGTGCGAGGATCGAGGTCATCGCCGCGGACTTGCTCGGGAGACATGTAAGCGGGAGTGCCGCTGATGATGCCGACGACGGAGACGGATTCCTGGGCTGCGCGGGAAGAGGAATCTTCGGGAGCGAGCTGCAAGAAATCCTTGGGAAGCAGCTTGGCCAAACCGAAATCCAGGATTTTGGCTTGGCCGCGTTTTGTGACGAAGACGTTGGAAGGTTTGATATCGCGATGGATGATACCGCGGGAGTGAGCGACGTCGAGCGCATCGGCAATTTGAATGCCGAGGTCGAGGAGCTCTTCGAGAGGAAGAGGCTGGGCGTGAATATGCTGGCGGAGAGTTTCGCCGTCGATGAATTCCATGGCGATGAAGGGGAGATGATCCTGCTCGCCGATGTCGTAGATGGTGCAGATGCCGGGATGATTCAGGGCGGAAGCGGCGTGGGCTTCGCGGCGAAAACGCTCGAGAGCTTGCGAGTCCTGGGCCATGTTGTCGGGAAGAAATTTGAGCGCGACATGACGATCCAAGCGAGTGTCGAGCGCTTTGTAGACCACGCCCATGCCGCCAGCACCGAGATTCTCGAGGATACGAAAGTGAGAAATGGTCCGGCCGATCATGGGTGAACCCGCGGTTTAGGAGTCGGCGATCCGAGTCACAAGGTTTGGTCGTCCAAAGAGGCGTCGCCATGGGCGCTTCGGCGCTCGACGGGCGGCTTGGGCGAGCCGAGCATGGTGAGCACGCGGGCGCCTTCTCCGTAGGCGCCCAAATCGGCGTGATGTTCCAACTCAAACGTGACATTTTTATTGCAGACGGAGCAAAGGAGAGAACCATAGGCTGCGCCGTCTTTTTGGACGAACATGTTGTAGCGCATGACGCGTTCGCAGCATACGGGAATCCAGAGATTTGGAGTTTGCCCAGGATCCATGAGCCACCTGTCCTGAAATTATTGGACGGGAGTATACACTGAAAAAGAGGTTGTAAGGACGCAAAGCCTGGGGAGCGAGGAGGGGGGACCCCACCCCCGGGGTGTCCGCAAGTTATGAAGTAAGCGCATGAGCGGAAAGGGTTTGCGGCGTTTCCTGCGTGTACGCAGAGAAGGGAAGGGGAGCGGAGGGTGGTGAATCGGGAGTGGAAGGTAGGCAGGGGCGTGGAGCGTCGGCGAATCATAATGGATAGTAGCATGGATTCGGATTACTGTCAAGCTACAGTACTGTAGTTTTATCATTCGAATTGAGACGCGGGAAGTGGAATGGATGGAAGGAGTTGGCGGGAAATTGGGAGTTTGGTGAGACGGTTTGGGTCGGAAGATTCGGGGTACGTCCCGTCTGTCCCTGGGTTTCCGCACGCGGATGACACGCCGGTTCCGGTGCTAGCGCCGGGCCACGGCAAAACCAAAACCGGCCGGCTGTGGACCTATGTTCGCGATGATCGGCCTGCGGGAGACGTGACACCCGCGGCGGTGTGGTTCGCTTACACGCCGGATCGCAAAGGCGAGCATCCGCAAGCGCACTTGAGCAACTTCACCGGCACGCTGCAGGCGGATGGCTACGCGGGCTTCGAGCAGATCTACGAAGCAGGAGGCATTCAGGAAGCGGCCTGCTGGGCGCACGTGCGCAGAAAGTTCTACGACCTGCACGCCGCGCACAAATCGCCGGTCGCGGCGGAAGCGCTGGAGCGCATCGGCGCGTTGTATGCCATCGAAAAAGAAATCCGCGGCCGCTCGCCCGAAGAGCGGCGCGAGGTCCGCAACGAGCGAGCACGGCCGTTGCTGGAATCGTTGAAGCAATGGCTGGAAGCCACGCTAGGTAAACTGTCCAGAAAATCAGACACCGCGCTGGCGGTTCGCTATGCACTCGGACGCTGGGAAGCGCTCCTGCGCTACGTGGACGATGGCGGCGTCGAGATCGACAACAACGCCGCGGAACGGGCGCTGCGCGTGGTCGCTCTGGGCCGCAAGAACTACTTGTTCGCAGGCTCGGACGCCGGCGGCGAACGTGCTGCCGCGATCTACAGCCTCATCGGCACCGCGAAGCTGAACGACATCGATCCTGAAGCTTATTTGCGCGATGTGCTAACTCGCATCGCCGACCACCCCGTCAACCGCATCGACGAACTCCTGCCCTGGAACGCCGCCTCTAGCTCAGAACTTGCTCCCTTAACATAATCCCCCGTCAAGACGGCCAGCTTCGGACGCGTACGATTCATTTCATCGGAAAGGTACTCAACTTCAAAGAAATAACATCGCCTTTACTTTGACCTGCCCCCCAAATCCGCAGGGTGGATCATACGACATTCGTTGCCTGTGAGAGGGCTGCTTCGTCTGGCGTAGCGCGAAGCAAGGAGGCTCGTCACTCGAGACGCAGGATCTTACCAGTCGCAATATCTTTGCCTTCCCAAAGCGTCAAAGACTTCCCGACAGACAGTTTTGACAACACAAGATCAGGACGCAAGAACTTGATTGGCAATTTGTAGGTGTTCCCAAGTTCGAGCGTTTGATTTTCAACAAGAAAGCGACAGTCGAAGGCTTCTCCATCAACAAAAAGTGGACAGCCGAACGGATGTTGCGTTATTACAATAGCACCTTGGCGGCCGCCTTCGAGGGTGGTTTTCAGTCTAATTTCGATAATGGCATCAGGTTTCATACATTAGGCTAGGTTAATAAGGAATTGCCATATTGTGAAGCACTTGCGGCGTTAGTCCCGGCAAACGGTCATTGGGTATAACCCAAGCAGGAATGGCGGGTGGCGCAGCGGTGTTTTTTCTTTTGAGCGGGAGCGCACTGGGCTAGCATACCACTTCTGTAATTGGCCGGGGGTGGCAACGGGGTGCCGCACCCTTCGGGTTTAAGGGTGCGGGTTTTTCCGGGATGTGGGTTTTTCTGGGATGCGCAATCCTCTGAAACGGTATTACGGACAGGGCGATCTTCATTTCGTGACGTTCAGCTGTTACCGCCGGAGACCGTTCCTAGGGACATCGCGGGCGCGAGACTGCTTTGTGAAGATCTTGGATGAAGTGCGGCGACGGCATGAGTTTCGGTTGATCGGATATGTGGTGATGCCGGAACATGTGCATTTGCTGATCAGCGAGGCGGGGAGAAAAAATCCTTCGAAGATTTTGCAGGTGTTGAAACAGAAGGTCGCGCGGGCGTTGCTGAAGAAGCGGAGAACGGTGAATGCGGGGCAGTTGCCGTTTCCCTTCGAGGAAACTGGGGATGAAGAGGCGCATTTTTGGCAGCGGCGATTCTACGATTTCAATGTGTGGAGCGAGAAGAAGCTGAAGGAGAAGCTGGAATACATGCACGCGAATCCGGTGCAGCGAAAACTAGTGGAACATCCGAAGGATTGGCCGTGGAGCAGTTGGGCGTATTATGCGGGGGAAGAGGACGTGAAGATTCGCATGGATGAAGTTCGAGGAGATAGAGACGGGTCCAGCGGTTCGAGGAAAAGTCAAAACCCGCACCCTTAAAACCGAAGGGTGCGGCACCCCCCAGAGTCAAAACCAACTGCCAAGGCTTCGCCACCCGCCGGCCCACAAATCGCCGGTCGCGACGGAAGCGATGGAACGCATCGGCGCGTTGTATGCGATCGAAAAAGAAATCCGCGGTCGCTCACCCGAAGAGCGACGCGAGGTCCGCAACGCGCGAGCGCGGCCGTTGCTGGAATCGTTGAAGCAGTGGCTGGAAGCCACGCTAGGTAAACTATCGAGAAAATCGGACACCGCGCTGGCCGTTCGCTACGCGTTGGGCCGGTGGGAAGCGCTGCTGCGTTACGTAAACGATGGTCGCATCGAGATCGACAACAACGCTGCGGAACGAGCCTTGCGCACGGTGGCCCTGGGCCGCAAGAACTACTTGTTCGCAGGCTCGGACGCCGGCGGCGAACGTGCTGCCGCCATCTACAGCCTCATCGGCACCGCGAAGCTGAACGACATCGATCCTGAAGCCTATTTGCGCGATGTGCTAACGCGCATTGCCGACCACCCCGTCAACCGCATCGACGAACTCCTGCCCTGGAACGCCGCCTCTAGCTCAGAACTTGCTCCGTTAACGTAATCCGCCGTCAAGACGGCCAGCTTCGGACGCTTACATTCTTTTCATTAACGGTCTCGTTGATTCGCGGTTGGGCATAGACTCTCTGGGCACGCATAGGGGACGCGGAGAAAAACAGGAGAGAGATAAGAGCCGGTGCTCCGAAGGCAGAGATTACTTTATCCAGAGACATTACGTCGAAAGCTCGCTATCGGATCAGAAGCTGGGTTTATTCGGCAAATTCACAAGTTCTTACTTCTTGGTCTAGATCTTTCTACTGCTGGAGCTTCCCTGCCACCGAGACGGCTACATACGAACTTAGTATCTATATACCTTTTCGAGTTTTAAGATATCTGGTAATGACTGAGAGCGGATTTCATGAAACTTAGTTCCGTCTGTCCACATTACCGCAGACACAGGTTCTGTCTGCCTCAGTGGCGGAAACAAGACCTGAGCCCGATTGCCAACGACCTTTCCGTCGCCGTCTACTTTAGGTCTCCGGTCGATGATCTTTATCGCTTGAGCGATTTCCTTGTCAAATGCTAGCTGGGCATTTACGTCCGTGTAAAGGACTCGCAAGTCGACTCCATCGGATGCTTTATAGTTGATGAAATCCAAGAGTATGCCATCCTTCGTTTCAAGCTCGCCAGCATTTCCTCTTCTGAACTCAAATGTTTTTCCGTCGGTCGGCTTAGAGTTCTCTTTTATGCCACTTTGCAACGCAACCCGGCTTACGGAATCGAACGGCTGTAGTATTGCAAAAGAGCACGTCAACCGACTTGCGCCAGCCACATAACAAAGAGCTACTAGAGTTACCATCAAACCGGAACACCTCATATATCCTCTCTCGGATGGACCCGACGGACCAACAATCGCGTTGTTAACAGGCCGCATCAGAAGTTTAATCTGATTGCAAATGCGTTTCGGTTATAACAGTTCAATAGAGCCGTCCCAGGCTCGTTGTTTCCAGGCCCAGGGTTCTCGTTCACCTTCGCCGGAGTCCTGTTGGTTATTATACCCAGCGAATTGCCCAGCTCTTTAATCTGAGTTGGCAGAAACTCGGAAGGGTCATCCTCCCTGGCCGTATAATTTCGGAAAGGATTTGAGCTTCGAGTATATCCTTTAACTATCTGGCCCGGAATGAATTGACCGGGGTTGTCCAGTTTATCGTAAAAATTCAGTGTGCCTTGAGTTTTTGAAACATCGTTTACTACCGAGAACTCGAAAGGTCCCGGGGCATCTGGCGCTCTGAAACCAGTGTAAATCCCTGATTTGACACCGGTAAAGGAACCGGGCTTTCCAGGCTGCGAGGCCGTGAAGGACTCGAGACCTACTCCGAAAAGTCCTTGGACGCAAGGACCGAGGGCACTCAGATCTACGGGCACATTTGAGGAAGCACTAGCGAAATTATTGATGCCAAATTGAGATAGAGCAGTCGGATTGTAGATGCTATTCAAAGTCGCCTGAGTGTTGCCTATCGGGTCTGAGAATATGGGGGGCGTTCCCAAGCCAACAGGCGGGTGGCGCAGAGGTGTTTTTTCTTTTGAGCGGGAGCGCACTGGGCGAGCATACCACTTCTGTAATTGGCCGGGGGTGGCAACGGGGTGCCGCACCCTTCGGGTTTAAGGGTGCGGGTTTTTCCGGGATGTGGGTTCTTCTGTGATGCGCAATCCTCTGAAACGGCATTACGGACAGGGCGATCTTCATTTCGTGACGTTCAGCTGTTACCGCCGGAGACCGTCGCTAGGGACATCGCGGGCGCGGGACTGCTTTGTGAAGATCTTGGATGAAGTGCGGCGACGGCATGAGTTCCGACTGGTCGGGTATGTGGTGATGCCGGAACATGTGCACTTGCTAATCAGCGAGGCGGGGAGAAAAAATCCTTCGAAGATTTTGCAGTTGTTGAAACAGAAGGTCGCGCGGGCGCTGCTGAAGAAGCGGAGAACGGTGAATGCGGGGCAGTTGCCGTTTCCCTTCGAGGAAACTGGGGATGAAGAGGCGCATTTTTGGCAGCGGCGATTCTACGATTTCAATGTGTGGAGCGAGAAGAAGTTGAAGGAGAAGCTCGAGTACATGCACGCGAATCCGGTGCAGCGAAAACTAGTGGAACATCCGAAGGATTGGCCGTGGAGCAGTTGGGCGTATTATGCGGGGGAAGAGGACGTGAAGATTCGCATGGATGAAGTTCGAGGAGATAGAGACGGGTCCAACGGTTCGAGAAAAAGTCAAAACCCGCACCCTTAAAACCGAAGGGTGCGGCACCCCCCAGAGTCAAAACCAACTGCCAAGGCTTCGCCACCCGCCGGAAACTGGTACAACATCCGAAGGATTGGCCGTGGAGCAGTTGGGCGTATTATGCGGGGCAAGGGGACGTGAAGATTCGCATGGATGAGGTTCGAGGAGATAGAGACGAGTCGAGCGGTTCGAGGAAAAGTCAAAACCCGCACCCTTAAAACCGAAGGGTGCGGCACCCCCCCCAGAGTCAAAACCAGCTGGCAAGACCTCGCCGATTCGAGAAAAAGTCAAAACCCGCACCCTTAAAACCGAAGGGTGCGGCACCCCCCCAGAGTCAAAACCAACTGCCAAGACTTCGCCACCCGCCGGCGATTCTACGATTTCAATGTGTGGAGCGAGAAGAAGCTGAAGGAGAAGCTGGAATACATGCACGCGAATCCGGTGCAGCGAAAACTAGTGGAACATCCGAAGGATTGGCCGTGGAGCAGTTGGGCGTATTATGCGGGGCAAGGGGACGTGAAGATTCGCATGGATCAGGTTCGTGGACAAAGAGAAGAGTCGAGCGGTTCGAGGAAAAGTCAAAACCCGCACCCTTAAAACCGAAGGGTGCGGCACCCCCAGAGTCAAAACCAACTGCCAAGACTTCGCCACCCGCCGGTTCGAGAAAAAGTCAAAACCCGCACCCTTAAAACCGAAGGGTGCGGCACCCCCCAGAGTCAAAACCAACTGCCAAGACTTCGCCACCCGCCTACAGGTTGACCTTTGGTGGGAGCACGTCTATCAGGATCTTGGCGATCGCGGCGAATAACATCACCTCAGCTGGTCCTGTGAGCAGGTACAGAAGACTCGGCCACTGTCGAACGCGTTGTAGAAGGAAGGTGTACGCAACAATGTGCACCACCATAAAGGATGCAAGCAGAAGCCAGACCTTTGCTGATTTCCGTACCGACCAGTACATCTTGGCGAGTACAAGACCAAGGATACCGGTGAAAAACACAAACGAGAACCAAGTGTGGAACTGGTCAGAGCTTATGTCCGGGCGGAGGGCGGCAAGCGCCACGATTCCGCCCACCAATGCGATGCCGATCAATACATACAGGAGTGTCCCGCCCACTCGGTTCATCAATGACATGTTCCCGCCAGGGCAGCTTGTGTTTCGTTAAAGACGCCCGTAGCTGCTTGCGCGTCGAAGTAGCCAATGCCAAACGCGCCAGCACCAGTCTCGCCCTTTTCGAGGATGCCGCGTACCACTGAGGAGCGCAGCGGGACAGTCAGGGCCCGCCCGGCGGCGTACCCAGCGGCTATGTTTGCCGCCTGACCCTTTATTGCCGTCTCGGCGAAGCCCGGGGAACCATTCAGGCGGGTGGCGCCGAGGTGTTTTTTCTCTTGGGCGGGAGCGCACTGGGCTAGCATACCACTTCTGTAATTGGCCGAGGGCAGCACCCCCAGAGTCAAAACCAACTTCCAAGGCTTCGCCACCCGCCCGTAAAGCAGGACGCATCGGTTTCCGCGTGTTTTGCGTGGTAGTATGACGGCTATCTTTGAAGAGCACGCCGCAGCTTTGCCAGGGGCTAAGAATGGGGAGACTGGAATCAGCGCAGGGGCCGCTGGAAGCTTCGCTCCCGAGTTCCGTCTCTGCCGCGCCGGCTGCTACAGCGACTTCGCGGCACTCGGCCCTGGTTCGCATTACTCACTGGATCACCACACTGTGCTTTTTCGCCCTGCTGGTGACCGGCGCTGAAATTGTGGTCTCTCACCCGCGGTTCTACTGGGGCGAAACCGGCAATGACCTGACGACTCCGCTGTTCAAGCTGCACATTCCTTCGTCGAGGGCCTTGGTGCCGACGGGCTACGGCTACGTGCTGCCGGACCAGAACGGCTGGAGCCGCTACCTGCACTTTCAAGCGGCCTGGATTGCGGTCTTGACCGGCTTGTTGTATGGGATCTTCGGGCTGCTGACGGGGCATTTTCGGAAAAACCTGCTTCCGGGCAAGGCCGATCTTTCCTGGCGGGCGATCGCAGGCTCCATCGCGAGCCACCTGCGTTTGAAGCGCCCGGGTGAAGCGGAAGCATGGTCGTATAACGTGCTGCAACGGCTCGCTTACCTATTCGTGATCTTCGTTTTGTTCCCCCTGGTGATCTGGACGGGCTTGGCCATGTCGCCCGCGTTTGTTTCGGCGTTTCCGGCGACGGTCACTCTGCTGGGCGGGCGGCAATCCGCGCGGACGCTTCACTTCTTCGTGTCCGTGGCGCTTGTACTCTTCCTGCTTGTCCACGTGGTTATGATTTTTGTTGCCGGATTCTGGGGCCGCATGCGAGCGATGATCACGGGCGATGCCGGCAAACCGATGGAGCGCATATGAGCAAACTTTCGCGCCGAAAACTAATCACTGCAGGACTTACGGCGACGGCGGGCGTGGCGGGACTGGGCGTGGCGGCGCGGCTCGCACAAAAGTATGGCCTCGTCCCGCCGGATCACGGCGGAATTTACGGCTTGGGTGAAACGCTGACCTACGCTTCGCAGCGCCTGATTACCAGGCATTCGTTGGCCCGGGAGTTTCCTCGGAGTTACATTTCCAAGCCTCCTTTCGCGAACGAGATTCCGCCCTTGAACGATGCGTTCAAGCGACTCCAAGCGGGGGGGTTCGCCAACTGGCGGCTTACCGTGGACGGTTTGGTCGACCGACCCGCTTCGTTTTCGCTGGCGCAGTTGAAGAGCTACCCATCGCGCAGCCAGATCACCGGACTATCGTGCGAGGAAGGCTGGACATATATTGCCGAGTGGATTGGCGTGCCTCTTTCCCACGTCTTGGATCTCGCCGGGGTCCAGCCACATGCCCGATACGTTGTCTACTTCTCGATCGATCCCGACTGGTGGGAAAGCATCGACATGGCCGATGCCTTGCACCCGCAAACCTTTCTCGCCTATGGCATGAACGGCGGCGAACTTCCCGTGGGGAATGGAGGGCCGCTTCGGCTGCGGCTGCCTCGCCAGCTCGGCTACAAGAGCGTGAAATTCATTACCCGCCTGACGGTTACCGACAATCTGAAAAAATTCGGCAAGGGGCTGGGATCGGCCGCTCCCGAGGGGGGTTATGCCTGGTACGCGGGGATCTGAGATCTGACAGGCTGTTTTCAAGTAACTCGCGCGGCTCGTTGCAATTCTGACGATGGGCCGTTTCTCGAGAGGAGCCAGTTCTTGGTGGAAGCATCAAGGCTGGACGATACCATGCCGGACGGCGTAGCGTACGAGGCTGGCGGTCTCGTGGATATCCAACTTCTGCATGAGTCTTGTGCGATGAGATTCGGCTGTTTTGGTGCTGATGCCAAGCAAAGAGGCAACGTCTTTGGTGGATTTACCTTCGGCGATTAATTGGAGCACTTGCCGCTCTCGCGGCGTTAGAGGAGTCTCGAATTTCTCCGACTTGGACCGATACGCGTCCATGACGGCGTTGGACACGCCAGGGCTCAGGTAAACCTGGCCCCGCGAAACCTGGCGGATAGCCAGCAGCAAATCGCTGGCGATCTGGTTTTTCAAGACGTACCCTTTCACGCCGGCATCAAGCGCCTCGCGAATATACTGGCCCTCGTCATGTTGCGTGAGCAGAATGGTTTTGGTCTTTGGAGAAGAGCGACCCATTTGCCGGGCGGCGTTCAGGCCATTCAAGATGGGCATGCTGATATCCATGACGACGACATCGGGCTGGAGCGACTCGACATGACGAAGAGCCTCTTGCCCATCGCCGGCTTCCGCAACCACTTGAAAGCCTTCCCGCTCGAGCAAGGACTTCAAGCCCTGCCGCACAAGGACATGGTCGTCAGCCAGCACGATGCGAATTGGCATTCGAAGCCTCCGCAGGAAGCTGGATCAAAAGTCTGGTTCCCCGCCCGGGTGCCGAGTCGATCGACAGCGTTCCTCCAATCCCGTTCAAGCGTTCTTGCATACCGATTAGTCCCAATCCTGTTCGCTTGCCATCCGATTGCACCTCCCGTGCGTCAAAGCCCACGCCGTCGTCCTCAATCGAGCAGCAAAACTTGCGCTTTTTTAGGCCGATGCGGATCCAGACGCGGCTGGCTTTCGAATGTTTGGCCACGTTGGTGAGGGCTTCCTGAACGATGCGGTAGAGGGCTATTTCGATGGGCCCAGGCAGCCGGCCCGCAATCGTCGTTTTGATTTGAATGTTGAGATTGGCGCGCTTCGAAACGCCATCCGCCAGGAAACGAAGCGCCGGAATCCAGCCAAGGTCATCCAAGATCGTTGGCCGAAGTTCATGGGAATACTGCCGCAACTGTTTTTCAACCTGATTGAGCAATTCTTCAATGTGTCCCAGTTGTTCTTTTTGGGGGTCCGGCAATTCGCGCGCGAGGTCCGCCAGCGCAAGATGAACGGCCACCAGAAGTTGTCCGGCCTCGTCGTGCACGGCATACGCGATGCGCTTGATCTCCTCTTCAAGCGTTTCATTGAGCCGCCGCAGAGCCGCGATCGCATCCTGAACTCCACGGTGAGCCATTTCATAAGGAGAGAGGATCTCCGTCAGGAATTCCGCGGCGGCTGCCAACAATTCCCGACGGCGCGTTGGCTCCGGCGTATCGGCGAGCATCCGCTGGAGAGCCTGATGATGGAGGGAAGCCATCTCCATGAGGTTCTTTTTTTCGTTGATGGCACGGCGTCCGAGTTCGTAAGCGCGGCCCAGTGCAGCCTCGCCGCCACTCTTGGCGTATTCATCAAACGCTGAACGATATTCTTCTTCAAAAGGCAGTGGCAGCTTCGTCTTCCGTTTGGCCGCTGTTTTCATTCGCGAACCCCGGTTAACCGTACCACCAGCACAAGCGCGTCATCATTTCCTTTGCCATGCCGTTTGAGAATCTTGTCCGCGGCACGTTGCGGGGATTCCAAGGCGGAGAGCCCTTCCACAAACTCGCTGCGAATCCCATCGGTAACAAAAACGAGAGTGTCCCCCTTCGCAATCGGAAGGACGGCCGCTTGCAGGGCGGGCAATTGCGAACCGACAACGCCACCACGTAAGAGCAGCACTTCCTGCACACTCCCATTCTGGGCGCCGGCGCGCATCAAGACTCCCTGAACATTTCCAACCCCAAGCCAGGTCATCATGCCATGTTGCGGGTCAATGGAAGCAAGGCTCAACACCACACCGCGCGTCGAACGAAGATCTTCGTGGCATCGCTTCATCAGAGAAATGACGGGTTCCTCGGCATTCGCTTTGAGAATGGAAATCGCCGCCTCCGCCGCGTAGGCAGCTTCTTCACCATGCCCAATTCCGTCCATCGCGGCGATCAAGATTCCATCTCCGGCGCAGCAAATCAGATGGCGATCGCCCGATTCGCCCTGACCCGGCAGGACAAACTTCGCCACGCCATATTCGACCATTGGCACGTTTATTGCTTCCACTTTTTCACCGTTACGATTGTGCCCCGGCCCGGTTCCGAGGCAATGTCAAACTCATCCATCAATCGGCGCACTCCCGGGAGTCCAAGACCAAGGCTTCCCGATGTCGAGAAACCATCTCGCATAGCTTGACGAATGTCCGAAATTCCAGGGCCGCTATCGGAAGCGATGATCGAAATGCCCTGGCGGCTCGAGGTCTGAATTACTTTCAAAGTGATTTCGCCCCTGCGCGCATACGACACAATGTTGCGCGCAAGTTCGGAAATAGACGTGGCGATAAGTGTGGCGTCTCCGGAGGAAAATCCAAGTTCGATGGCGAGAGCACGGCCCTCCTGGCGGGCTGTCACTATATCTTGGTCCGAGTGGATGGCCACCCGGATTTCTCCAGCCCTCACGGTGTGTCTCTCTCAGTCTATGTTCTTGAATTTTTGAATCAAGTAAGCGAGACCTTCCTCGAGGTCCAGCGCCGTCGCAACGCCCTCCAGCGTCAGCCCCAGCTGAACCATGGCAAACGCCACTTCCGGCTGAATCCCAACGATAACCGTTTCCGCGCCGCGCAGCCGGATCATGTGGGCGATCTCCCGAAGCGTCCGCGAGGCGAACGAGTCCATCACGTCCATTGCGGTAACATCAACGATAACCGCTCGGGAGCGAAACTTAACAACTTGCTGAACCAAACCCATGCGGAGTTGGTTTAGGTCCGCGTCCGAGAGAGCCGCCTGAAAGGTGGCTATCAGGACCTGTCCCTGTTTAAGAATGGGGACTTCCACGTGGCCCTTCCTCCGCTCAGCCTAGCGTGGCTCCGCTAGTTTCTCAACTTTGTATCCCAACAGTCTTTCTGCCTGCTCGATGCCGCCCTGGAGGTCGCCGACGGTGTTCATCTTGCCAAGGTCTACACCGATGGTCACCAAGGTCTGCGCAATCTCTGGCGAAAGCCCGGTGACAATGACGGTTGCGCCAAGAAGCCGCGAAGCTTCCACGGTTTGCACCAAGTTGTTGGCTACCGTCAAGTCCATGGCGGCCACACCGGTGATATCGATGACCACGACTTTTGCGCGATTGGTGCGGATTCCGCGGAGGAGCTGCTCTGTCAACTGCCGTGCGCGCTGGGGATCGATCACGCCGATGATGGGCAAAATCAGCAATCGTTCGCGCACCTGCAGAACCGGCGTGGAGAGCTCGCGGATTGCTTCCTGTTGCTGGCGGATGACGCGCTCGCGTTCTTGCACGAAACCTACAGCGACGGTGTTGGCAATGCGGTTGGCGGCAGGTTCATAGGCATCCAGAATGCGGTTTAGTTTCTTGAAATCCGTCTGGTATTTGGCGAACAGGGAGCGGGCCAGCACGTCTCGCAGGAGGAGAACAATACCAACGACTTCGTGCGTCTCGACGCCTCGCGGAATGATGCGTTCCGAGAGGTTGCGCGCGTAAGCTTGCAGCGCTTCAAATGCTTCGGTCTCCAGAGCCTCGACGTAGCTGTCGTACACCGATGTTGCTTCCGCGAAAATCTCTTCCTTGGTCATCGCGGTAAGCAGGCGCGTCTCGGTGATGCGCACGACCCATTCCTCGCGCAACTGCGTGCGGTTCTGACGCAGGTGGGCCACGAGCTCACGAAGAAGCTCTGACGGGGCTTCACTCCGCACTAATTCCGCTCCTGGATTGCCCCGTGTCCCAGAGTCTTTCGTCATACTCTCTCGTTTGGACATGAATCGATTCTCCTTGCCTTGAACGGCCTGAACCTGTACAGGCGAATTTTTTGGGTC
This sequence comes from uncultured Acidobacteriota bacterium, assembly GCA_963715795.1. GTDB lineage: Bacteria > Acidobacteriota > Terriglobia > Acidiferrales > UBA7541 > Acidiferrum. Next base: position 3,066,291 of record OY970275.1, read on the forward strand.
CCTTGCAGATTCGAAACAAATAGCATGACTTACCCGCAACCTCAAGCAAGTGAACCCCTGCGATTGGCCTCAGGTAAATACCTTAGTTGAGAGCTAAGTGATTGTGAGTGCTGATGGACCGGCCTCTTCTCTCATGCTTCAAGATTGCCCCATCACTCGCAAGTACTAGTGGAATTACCTGTACCAAAACTACGTGCCTTACCCGCTTGTCGCCGGTCTGGATCAATGGAACCATGTGGCTACCAGCTAGGCAAATCATTGCACTTGCTGGCAGGAGGGGCGATGCCCATACCAGAATTGCAGGCCGACAAGGGTTCGCAGGCCACTCGCTTGGCAACGGCGTTGCCGAAGCAAATATCCAATCGCAAGATTCTCGCGATGGGCCGGAAGAACAGCCCTGCAGAAAGCGGCCTCACGGAGAATCTAACTTCCGCTCTGCGAGCGGCGGATTCCGAGTTTGGGCAGATATTGCAGGAAGTGGACGAGATTTCCAAGCTTCTGAAGTCAGACCGCCCCGACACCCAGACTATGAGGGTTGCAACCCACCCGGCCGTCTGGGGCGCCGTTAAGCAGGCCCTTCTGGACAGAGAACTGCGTTATCTCGCCCTCACGGATGATCTAACCTGCCTGTTCAACCGGCGCGGTTTTTTTGCCGCCGCCACTCAGCAACTCAAACTGGCCAAGCGGAATGGGCAAAATCTCCTGCTATTGTTCTGTGACGTCGACAATTTGAAAAAGATCAATGACTCTTATGGGCACCGAGAGGGAGATCTGGCGCTGATTCACACTGCGGACGCCTTGGAACAGACCATTCGGGAATCCGACATTCTGGCTCGCCTCGGTGGAGATGAATTTGTCGTATTGGCGACAGAAGCGTCCGTGCAGACCTCGGAAGTCCTCCTCCGCCGATTGGAAAAGGCCCTCAAGAAGTCGAATGCCGGCGAATCTCGTTACCAACTGTCGCTCAGCGTTGGTGTGACGCGGTTTGATCCGAAGCGCGCCGTTTCGCTGGGTGAACTTATGGCGCAAGCCGACGAGGCCATGTATGAGCAAAAACGAAACCATAGGGAATCTTTCAATGGCAACCACTGAACGGCAAAGCCTGGCACGGGCTCCTGAAAAAGGTAGTACTGAAAAGAGTCTTGGTTCCTTGCCCCTCGATGGAAGAATTGAGAAGCGCATCCCGATGGCGGTGCCAGCATCCCTTGTGATCGTGGAAGAGGTGCTCGTTTCTGAAAGGGTGGTTACGGTCAACATAAGTCCCCACGGCGCTCGAGTGGTGAGCAAGCGCCACTGGCGGCCTGAAGAACAGCCGTGGCTGGCTTCATTGACAAGCTATTTTCGGCTGCAAGGGAGCGTGGTCTACTGCCAGCCCCTGACGAATGGGGATTTCTGCGTAGGACTAAAATTTCGGGCGAGCTACATGGGCTGGGAAGATAATCTCTTGCGCTAGGTCCTTGTAAGGGTAAGGCTGCTTCTTCTTGTTCCTTGCGACCCAGAATAATCTCAAGCTTGGAGGATCCTGCCGGTTGCTGTACCACCAGCGGGAGTGGAAAGACGATCGGAAAAAAAAGATACCGCCCTCCAGGCCGCCGCAAGTTTTCTACGGCTTTAGAGGGTTTACCCGATGGGCTTTTTGGGGATTTACCGGATGGAAAGGCACGCTTCGTAGCGCGATTGTGCAGGCTGAGGGAGAGTAAGCATGAGGTCCAACCAGAGATCGAGGCAAGCGGTTGGGATGTCTTTCCCGCCATCCTTGGAGAGGGCTACGGCGTCGAGATGGTGTCCCGACTGTCAGAGTGACCAAGTCCGCAAATCGAGAATGAGAGGAATTGTTGACTCCCTCCTGGCCGTCCTACTGATTCGACCGTATCGATGCGAAGAATGCGACTGTCGTTTTTACCGCTTGTCCTTTGGACACAAACTTAAGGCAACCTGGCCAGCAAGGAGAATCAATGTCCGAGACCGCAACCTACTCATACCTCGCTAGGCGTGCCAGCGCGGACACGTTCCGCATGCTGGTGTGGATTGAAAATCCGCGTTTTCTGGGGTTCGGTTGCTCCGAATGCGCGTGGGTGTTCAATCCTTCGGGGCCACCCGTGGGCAATTCGCTCCAGCAAATGAAGGAGTACTACGAACAACGGCGCGATAAAGAATTTGCCGCCCATGTTTGCGCTGAGCATCCTCGAGCCAAGAATGCAAGAGCCTAAAACATAGGGACAGATTGGGATGTTTCCTTCGCAACCGAACCCAAGACGTCATACGACACAGTTAGAAAAGACGGCTAATCGACGCGGCATAAGATAGCTTGCAAGGACGTAGGCCGCTGCAATGCATACTCCCGGCGGCAAGGCAGTTAGCGACTTCAAAGCCGCGCCCTGTAAATTTCCAAGACCTGCTATTTTTTTACGGAATAAGGACTGTCCGAGAAGGGGCGGTAGTCCGAATAAGTAAGGATCCTGTCGAGGTCGAGACTTTTTAGGAAAAGGATTCTGGCGGTTGCCCGAATTTCTATGCGTTTCGGAACCCAGACAGCGCCAGCAAGACAAATCTGGTCGAGAAGGATGTGCGAACCGCGCTGCACTCGCGCTACGAACAACCCCATCGAGAACGACTGGGTTACCTCGCCGTCGACTTTGACCCAGCCGAAGTCCTGCTTGTCGACCCACAGCTTGCCTTGCACCCTGGAGATCAGCTTGCTGTAAGGGCCGCGTGCGCGATAGCCGGGATGAGGGGTAGCCTGAAGGACGTAGGCCGGCCTGCCTTCCACGATTTCTTCGCCTACGAGACGGAAGTCGAAAGCCTGGAGCAGGTCGTGGAGAAAGGACCTGGTTTCCTGGTTTTTGCGGAGCCTGACAGCCCGCTCCTCCGGGGTTTCGTGCCTCAGTTTCTCGATATCCTCGTCGCGTTTTTTCTGATCCTCGGCCGACGGAACCTGGCCGTTATGTTCCATGAGCTGCTCAAAGCGGATGCCGTTGACAAGCGTCATTCTGGTGACGTCGACATTATCCGATTTCACCTGCCCCACCGAGTCCAGGCGTCGGTCCTCATCACGTTCCGTATAGAGGTATTCGTCACGCGCCTGCCAGCTGTGCTCGGTCGCCACAAGCGATTGGCTTACGATCTGACGCGCGTCCAGGGTGCTTGCCGGAGTCTGAGGTTTGTTCGGTCCACTATTTTGCGCGAGGATCGGCGAGGAAGCCGCGATCGCAATCAGGAGTGCTCCGATTCGGGTTTTAGCCAGGAATTCCATTTTGTTTCGAGGACCGCTGTAGAGGCCGGAAAATCAGGATCCCACAACAGAGTAAGACTTCGAGAGCGAAAGGTCTGTGCGAATAGGAACAGGCCGATTCGTGTGCGTACTAAGACAGACCGGCGAAATCCGTCCTCGTAAACTTGCTTATTCGGCGGACGGCGAAGCCTTGGGGGTTAGTTTTGACTTGGGGGCCCGGACGTAAAACGGGGAGAGAATCGGGGCGCCCCACACGCCGTTTTTACGCGTGGGGTTCTTGACTTTGCTTTTGACTTTGCCTGCCTAGCGTCGCTTTGTCTTTTCTCAGACCATCAATCCACGAAATTGACCGGCACCAGTCCTCCCTCTCCTTTTTCATGCGAAAGGAAACTGCTCCACGCCCATTCCCCTGGGTTTCCTACGAGCCCCCGTTTCGCCGCATTGGCATGCATGTAGTCGAGTTTCTCTCGAATCTTCTTGGCGCTATACACGTTGAAGTCGTAGAACCGTGGCTGCCAAAATCGCGGCAACCCTGCTTCGCCAACCTCAAAGCTACGCGCATCCGTCCCCTCGACTCGCCCCCTTCCACTTCCTCAAATCCCGCGAAACCCGCTGCTTCAACACTTTCAACGCCAGCGATGGTGCACAGTTCGGCTCCTCGCTGACCAGCAGGTGCACGTGCTCGAGCATCCCCACGTACCCAATCAAGCGAAACCGATAGCGCTCGCGAATTTTTGCCAACGGCGCAACGAATGCATCCCGGGCCAGCGCCGTTCCCGGCAGCCGCCGGTGGCAGCTAAACGTCAGAAAATGGAGATGACCCTGTCCATAGCAGCGCTTTAGTCCCTTCGGTTATCGCGCCATTCCAAAACCCCCACACGCAATCCCGACGTGTGAAACACCCCAAGCATCCTAACCCTCTCTTTACTTACGAACATGGGATATTCGCCGTGATGAGCTGAGTCCACGCGAAAAAAACACATCATGGAAACTCGTCCGGGCCACCTCTCGGTCGCGCAGCGCGGAGAAGAGAGACTTCCCCCTTCGCAAGCCGACACGTTAGCAGGAGCAAACGTGAATGAAAAAGCGTCCCCTTGGTCCGTTCGTCGTTATAGACGGGATGACGGTGGCCGGGCACGATGAAGAAGCGTCGTGCGGCGAGGCGAGTTGGGGCTAGACTTCGTTTTTGTGGAAACGGTCGATTAGGTTGGCGCAAGCGCGGACGGTTACGGCCATCATGGTTAGCGTGGGATTTTGGCAGGCGGAGGAGACGAAGCTGGCGCCGTCCATGACGAAGAGATTCTTTACGTCGTGGGCCTGGTTGAAGGGAGTGAGGACGGATTTTTTGGGATCGTGGCCCATGCGGGCTGTGCCGAGTTCGTGGATGGCCATGCCGGGCATTTCGACGCGAGCTTGCACGCGAATGTTTTTGGCGCCGGCGGCTTCGAGCATTTCAGCGGCGGAGGCTCCGGCGTCCTGCATGAGAGCGGCTTCGTTGTCGCCGTGGGTCATGGTGATGCGCAGAGCGGGAATGCCCCAGGCGTCCTTTAGATTGGGGTCGATCTCGATGACATTGTCCCAGCGGGCGAGCGATTCGCCGAAAGCGCCGAGGCCAATCCTATAGACGCCCTCCTTGACGGCTTGCTTCAAGGAAGCGCCGTAGCCTTCGGCGCTGAAATTGAAATCGGCCCCGGCGCCGCCCTGATAACCGTAACCGCGTATGAAGGGCGAACGCGATTTGCTCGAGGGTGTATTGCGGAAACGCGGGACGTAAATGCCGTTGGGGCGCTGCGGCTCGTTGGCGTTGGGAAGAATATTGAAATTCGTGAGCTGGCCGGAAGCGCCGCCGCCTACAACGTGGTCCATTAAATAATGACCGAGAGCGCCGCTGGAATTGGCGAGGCCGTTGGGATATTCGCGGGTGGAAGAGTTCAAGAGGATGCGAGTGGATTCGAGGGCCTGGGCGCAGAGGATGACGGATTTGGCGCGGACTTCTTTCACTTGACGGGTTTCGCGATCGATGAAGGTGACGCCATTGGCTTTGTTGGCGGCGTTGTCCATGTTGACGTGGGAGACGACGGCGTTGGTGATGAGGGTGCAGTTTTTGGAGTTGAGCGCGTCCTGGACGGTGGTGAAGGGGCTGCTGAAATAGGAGAAGGTGATGCAGCCGCGTTCGCAGGGCCCGCAATAGTGGCAAGCGAGGCGGCCGTTATGATTTTGCGTGAGAACGGCGGCGCGGCCGATGGTGACAGTGTGGCCGAATTTAGCTTGAACGCGTTCCCGTAGCTGAATTTCGCCGCAGCTCATTTTCATGGCCGGGAGAAATTGGCCGTCGGGGAGCATTTCGTTGTTTTCGGCGGCGCCGGTGATGCCGACATATTTTTCGACAATGTCGTAATAGGGAGAAAGATCGGCGTAGGAGATGGGCCAGTCATCGCCGTAGCCGTCGCGGCTGGCGGCTTTGAAATCGTTGTCGCTGAATCGATAGCTTTGACGGCCCCAGACGAGCGAACGGCCGCCGAGGATGCGGAGGCGCTGCCAGGTGAAAGGCTTGCCGGGCGGCGTGCTGTAGGGATTTTCGAGGTCGTTGACGAACCAGTCGTAGTTGTATTCCATGCAGGCGTAACACTGCTTTTGGACGGGGCGAGTGCGGGCGATTTCGGGGGAGTGGTCGCGGTACTTGAGCTTATAGGCGGGCATGTGTTCGGTGAACTCGGTGGGAGAGATGGCGCGGCCGGCTTCGAGGAGGGCGACTTTGAGGCCGGCCTCGGCGAGTTGCTTGGCGGCCCACCCGCCGGTGGCTCCGGAGCCGACAACGACGGCGTCGTAGGTTTGCGCGAGCGGATCTTGCGATTGAGAGGGCATGATTATTTGTGGTTCCCTTCTGGATGTTCGCAGCCTTGATAGTGGCCGTGCGTGTAGGCGCCGTCCCAGCCCAATTCTTTCGTTAAGCCGATTTGCGAGGTGTAGTATGCGTCCATTATGCGGCCTTTTAGCGATTGGAAATGAGCGTGACCAACGTCGGGCGGGGCGGGTTCGCCGGTCCATTCGCTGCCGTTGCTGGGAAAAGCGAGGCCGTGCAATAAGTCGTCTTGATCTTCGCGGGAAAGATAGCGGAACGCGGCTTTAAAGCGGCGGATGCTTTCGCCATCGAGATAGGCGAGGGAGTTCAAAAAATCGCGCTGAACTTCGGGGGTCTCGGCGGAAAGGACAAGATCGATGTAGCGATTCGCGAGGGCTTCCTTGGCGCCAGGAGTGTCGGTGGCGGGGATGATGAGATCGCTGAGGATGATGAGCGTTTCGTTTTGGTGATCGTCGAGAAAGCGGGGTTTCCAATCGGGGACGTTGAATTCGTTGGAGGCGTCGACGCCTCTTTGCGCGGGGGTGAGTTCGGAGGAGGGAGGCGGGGCGGTCTGCGCCGTGGCGAGCGAGGGGCGGAGAGCGGCGGCGGCGCCGGTGAGAACAGTGGCTCTGAGCAAATCACGTCGATTCATGGAAACTCCTTGCACGCGAGAACGCAACACGGACTGAATTTCGGCGAGCGTGCGCACCGGAAATTCTATACCAAAGAGAACTGGACGGCGGACGAAGAGATAGAGAACGCCGAGCGGTTCAGAGGGGTCTCATTCGATTTGCACCGGGGAGACGTTGAAACCGTCGACGGCGAGAAGGGGTTTTTCGCTGCCGAGGTCGCGCTTGCGGACCTGGACGGTGATCTCGCGTTTTTCGCCGGGGAGCAAGCTGATGTAGTTATCCTCCCAGAAGACGGGAAGAATATCCGCGCCGCCTTTGCCCGTGAGCAGGCGAAGACGGACGAGGAAAGCGAGGCCGGAGCCGGAGTTCTCGACGGTGATGTGAGCGGTGGGCTCTGCGCCAGCGTCGGAGAAATCCATGGAGGCTTTCACGGTGGCTTTGGGAAGATTCTGCAAGGCGTCAAAATCGGCGAACTGGCTGAGCGGCGTGTAATACCACTCTGACTTGGAGAAATCGGGGACGTCGGGCTTGGTTGAGAGCCAATAGAAATTGCGGCTGAGCAATTTGCCGGAAGGAGAAAAAAGCTGAAGGTTGAGGAAGTAGGTGGAAGAGATGCCTTCGGGTTCGGGGACTTTAAAGGTTCTGACGACACCGTCAGAGCCAACGTCGGCAAGGGCTTCCTGAGAAAAGCGTTCTTTCATGGAAGTGTCGTAGACCTTTGCGACGACTTTTAGTTCTTTGAGCGGCTCTTGCGTGCCATTGACGATGGCGATGCTGCGATCGTCGTAGGAAAACTGGACGTGGACGAGTTCGAGGGCTTTTTTCGAACCGAAGAAGCCGCCGGCGGGACGCAAACTGTAATCGTAGAGATGCCAGATCAAGCCGGGCCAGGCGTTGTTCAGCATCCACTGGATGACGCCGGTGGAAGTGTATTTGTTGCGGCCGTAGGCTTCGAACATGGCACGCTCGCCTTCATAGGTCATGGCTTGCGATTTCCAAGCCATGTCGGCGACGTCTTTGACGGGGCCATAACGCTCTTCGAGCGCGTGGGTGAAGACTTTTATGTTCTTAAATTCGCCGCCGCCGGCGTGGTAATCCCAAACTTCGTTGATGGGCCAGAGTTTGTCCGGGGGGAACATGGTCTTGAGTTCCTCGACGGGAGGAACGGCGGGGCCGGGGCTGATTTCGGTGGCAAAGCCGAAAGCGCCACCGTTCTTAGTGTCGAGGAGCCAGTAGTTTGGCGAGACATATTCATAGGGGCCCTCCATTTTCACGCCACTTTCGCCGGTCGGCTCCGTCTTTTTGGCGGTAGCGGAGGAAAGGACGGGTTTGTCCCAAAAATTTTCTTTTTCGACATCGAGGTAGGCACGCTCGCGATCAGGTGGCGGAGGATTATCGCTGCCGTTGAGCCAGACGAGAAGGCTGGGATGATTGCGGAGGCGGAGAATCTGATCGTGCAAGGAATCGACGGAGACGCGCTTGTTTTCGGGGCCCCACCTGCCCCATTTTTCCCAGGCGTCGCAGCAGCACCAGCCGGCCATGACGAGAATGCCGTCGCGATCGGCACGGTCCATAAAAGTTTCGTCTTCGAGTTTACCCTCGAGGCGGATGGTGTTTAGGCCCATCTCTTTCACGTAGCGGAATTCGGCCTCGCGGCGCGACTGATCGATGCGGAGCATCATGTCGGGCGCCCAGCCGCCGCCGCGGACGAGAACGTTTTTGCCGTTGACCTTGAAAAGACGATAGCCCCCGGGAGTGAGTTCGGAGGTGGTCTGCACGATTCCAAAATCGATGGTTTGCTTATCGGAGACGGAGCCTTTCTCGGGGACGAACTCGAGAACGAGCTTGTGAAGATAGGGCTTTCCCATCTGATAGGGCCACCAGAGACGGGGACTTTTCACATTGAGAGAGGCGGAATCTTCCGGCGTGATGGCGACGGCACGATGCTCGCCGGCATTTAGCTCGACGTTCTGCGTGAACTCGATGGGCGAGGCCGCGCCAAGGATCTTTCCGCGCAGAGTTCCTTTCACGGGGGCGTTCGAAACGTTCTCGAGTTCGGCGCGCACGGTCAAATGGGCATCGTCGAGCGACGGCAGGTCGAGTTTTGTTTGGACGACGGGATGGCGCACGGCTACCGGACCGCTCGAAGAGAGGACCACTTCCTGCCAAAGGCCCATGTCCTTATCGGGCGGAGTGGGATTCCAGTCGACCCAGGTGATGCCCAGCTCATTGGCGTGGGGAGCGGAGATTTCCACAGCGACGACATTTTCGGCGCCGGGTTTGACGAAGGGGGTCACATCGAATTGATAGCGGCGGAAGGCGCCGACCACCTGATCCGAGCCGGCCACTTTTTTGCCGTTGATCCAGATATCCGCGCGGTAATTGATGCCGCGAAAGGCGAGCCAAACGGTTTTTCCCTTGTATTGCGCGGGAACTTCGAACTCTTTGCGGTACCACCAGGGAACAGCGTAGGGGCTATCGGCGGGCATTTCCTGATTGGCGAATTCCGAGCCGATCGGATAAGAGACGCCGGGAACGGAGCGCAAGTTCATGCCGAAATAGGGATTCTTGTAGACGCCGTTTTCGACGAGGACGGCGAAGACCGTATTGGGAGCGGAGGTCTTGTACCAACTGGAGGCGTCGAAGCCGGCGACGGAAACGGCTTCCGGAGTGGCGCTGACCTTTGCGGAAGATTGAACGCGCCATCCTTCGCGGAGGGTGATGTCGCCATCGGCGCGCGAGGGCGAGGGCGCGAGCAAGACGGCGGCGAGGAGCAAAGCCACAAGGCTCGCGAGGCCAAAGAGGCCCTTCCGCGTGCGGCTAAGCCGGACAGCAGATCGCAAAGAAGACTTCTCGTTCCAACAGTGCGGAATCATCATGAGCCCCCGTCACAACGGCCGAGCAAGAATGTCATTTAAAACGATTCAATAAGGCGAACCGTGTCCACGCGGCAAGCTGGCGAGAACGGGCGCTAGTTTAGCCCGAGCGGAAGAGGAGAGACAAGTGCCATGCGCAAAAAGAAAAGGCGCGGACCCTGCGGCCCGCGCCCTGCTGGAGTTAGTTGATTCCAGCGTGTGTTGGATTATTGCGCCGGAGGCAGAAAGGCTTGCGCCGGCGTCATGACCTGAACATTGGGAACCTCGGTGGCCACGCGCACGTTGACGAACTTGCCCTTCTTTCCGCCATTGCCCAGGAAGGTGAGCAGATACTGATTTTCGAGATGCTTTTGGATTTCGTCGAAGTATGGTTTCAACGTAACCGGCATGCCGAAACCGAGATAATAGGCCTCGGCACCGGTTTCTTCGGAAAGGCGGCTGAGATTGGATTGTGCGTTGAATGCGCGGAACTGGCGGCGACCCATGTGGCCCGCATCCGGAACGTAGATGGACCAAATATTGATGTTCTTCTTCTGGGCGCGCTGGACCGTCGTATCCAGATCGGGATCGATGGGATCGAACCCCCCGCGGAAATAATCAACACCGGAAGAGAACAGCATGATGGATTTGCGTTCCGAAGACTCGGGCCAGCGCTTGATCCAATCCTGAAGCGCAAGATAGGGACTGGTGAAAGCACCGGAATTGCCTAACGGGAGACGCAGAGCTTTGGCGGCGAGCGCGTGATCGGTGGTGAAATCCTGGGCCACCATAGCGGCGCCGTTACGCGAATAGGCGACGCCGATGTAGGTGGTTTCAGGTTGCGCCATGATGAAGGCACGCAGATCGCTCCACTGGTTGGCGACGGAGCTGTCGAGCGAATCGTCGATCAGCAGGGCGAGGTAGAGTTTTTGACTCCGCTTCCAATCCGCCACCTGGACGAGTTCCCTGCCCTGATACAAATGGACATCGTCCTTCTTGAGTTCGGGCGGCATGGCATTTTTATTGTCTACCGCCGTGACGGTCATGGTGGCGGCAGGTGAATCCGCGGCGATGGCACGCGGCGAGAGAGGCATTGCCAGAGCGAAGGCCATGGCAGCCAACAACAGGGTCCCTTTCCACTTTAGACTTGCGATCATGAACATACTCCCTTTCTGTCATCCCGGTTAGTTAGATGCAGTCAGGGACGGGAATGTATATAACTTTCTCAAGACGGAACTAGGTTCCGTCGTAGAATGCAGCGCGGCTGGGGGCTGATTTCGTGAAGAGCTATATCGGGGCGATTGACCAAGGAACGACGAGCACGCGGTTCATGGTGTTCGACAAGGCGGCGCGTGTCGTTGCGGCGGCTCAGAAAGAACACGAACAGATTTACCCGCGGCCGGGGTGGGTGGAGCACGACGCGCTGGAAATTTTGCGGCGGACGGAAGAGGTGGCCGGGGAAGCGCTGGAACAACGAGGCTTGCGTGCTGCGGACCTGGCGGCCATCGGCATCACCAACCAGCGGGAAACTACGGTGGTATGGGAGCGGCGGACGGGGCAGCCGATTGGAAACGCAATCGTCTGGCAGGACACGCGAGTGGCGGAAGATGTGGGCCGTTTTGCGAGCGAGGGGGGACAAGACCGTTTCCGCGCGAAGACTGGGCTGCCGTTAAGCACGTACTTCAGCGGGTTGAAGCTGCGGTGGCTGCTAAAAAATATTCCAGAAGCGAGCGCAAAGGCGGCCGATGGAGAGCTGCTCTTCGGAAATATAGACACATTTCTGGTGTGGAATTTGACGGGGGGGCCAAACGGAGGAGTGCACGTCACCGACGTGACCAATGCCAGCCGGACGCAACTGCTCAATTTGAAGACGTTGGAGTGGGACGTCGAGTTGCTGGAGGCGTTCGAGATTCCGCGAGCCATGCTGCCGGAAGTGCGGTCGAGCAGCGAAGTGTATGGCGAGGCGACGTTGGCGGCGATCGCGGGCGTGGAGATCGCAGGAATACTCGGCGATCAACAGGCGGCACTTGTGGGGCAGGCATGTTTCCGGCCCGGCGAGGTGAAAAATACGTATGGGACAGGCTGTTTCTTGCTGATGAATACCGGCGAACGCGCCGTGCCTTCGAATTTCGGCTTGCTGACGACAGTGGGGTACAAATTGGGCAGCGCGCCGGCGTGCTACGCGTTGGAAGGCGGCGTGGCCATTTCGGGGGCGCTGGTGCAGTGGCTGCGCGACAATCTCGGGATGATCGAGAAAAGCGCTGACGTCGAAACACTGGCGCGGACGGTGAAAGACAATGGAGGGATTTATTTTGTTCCGGCGTTTTCGGGGCTCTACGCGCCGTACTGGAAGGAAAATGCACGCGGCGTGATTGCCGGGCTAACGCGGTATGCCAACAAAGGCCATCTGGCAAGAGCGGTGCTCGAAGCCACGGCGTTTCAGACGCGCGAGGTGGTGGAAGCGATGGAAAAGGATTCGGGGATTGCGCTGTCGTCGCTGCGCGTGGATGGCGGGATGGTTGTGAACGAACTATTGATGCAGTTTCAGGCGGACATTTTGAATCGCGAAGTCGTGCGGCCGGTGATTCAGGAGACGACCGCGCTTGGAGCGGCGTATGCCGCGGGGCTGGCAGTGGGATTTTTCTCGGGCCTCGAGGAGCCGCGCGCCAATTGGGCGGTGGAGCAAACCTGGACGCCGCATCTGGCCGAAGGGGAGCGCGAGGAGCTTTACAGGCAATGGAAAAAGGCGGTCACTCGCTCGTTCGATTGGGTTGGATCTTGATGCACAAAGCAGAGTTTGACTGCGGGTCTGCTTCACGACGAGGAGATCGCTGAATGGCTTCCCCTTTTGTGGGTGAATTCCTGGGCACGATGATTCTCGTTCTGCTGGGCGACGGTGTCGTGGCCGGAGTGTTGCTGAAGCGCTCGAAAGCGGAAGGCAGCGGATGGATGGTGATCACGGCGGGCTGGGCTTTCGCCGTAATGGCGGGCGTTTTCGTCTCGATCGCGTGCGGAAGCAGCGACGCACATTTGAATCCGGCGGTCACGATGGGGTTCGCGGTGCGCGACGAGAATTTCGCGAAGCTGGCACCGTATATCGCCGCGCAACTTCTCGGCGCATTTACGGGAGCAGGGCTGGTTTGGCTGCACTACTTGCCGCACTGGAAGGAAACACCAGATGCCGTCGGCAAGCTGGCGTGTTTTTGCACCTCGCCAGCCATCCGCAGTTTTGTGGCAAATTTAATGAGTGAAATTGTGGGAACGTTCGTTCTGGTTTTTGTCGTGGGGGCGATTTTTTCGAAGAGAGTGGCCGAAACGGGGCCTGCGCCAGGAATGGGTGCTTACCTCGTCGGGAGCCTGGTGTGGGGCATCGGACTATCGCTCGGCGGCACTACCGGTTATGCCATCAATCCGGCGCGAGACTTGGGGCCGCGGTTTGCGCACGCCGTTCTGCCGATCGCCGGAAAGGGAGAATCCGATTGGGGCTACGCACCGGTCCCGATTATCGGGCCGATGGTCGGAGGCGCACTGGCGGGATTGCTTTTACGGGTTCTTTCCGTTTCCTGAAAAACGGTCCGAAAGTACAAGTAACCGATTCCGCATGCGCACGATGCCTCCGCGCGCGCGTGTGCCACCGCTGCGTTACTCTGCAAAAAGCATGGGAACCCTCACCATAGCTCCGCCCGAACAAGGCGGAGCCACGCCAACTTCGGCCACGAGGCCGCAGAGCCCGTGGATTTACCGGCCGTGGATCGACTTGACGGTCGGCTGCGGCGCGTGGTCCGCGCCGCTCCTGCTGGCGGGATTTTATTTTGCGAGCTCCTACGCGCGAGGCTGGAGCGTAGCGTTTTATTTTCTCGCTTTGCTCTCCAACTATCCGCACTTCATGGCGACGGTTTACCGCGCGTACCACACGCGCGACGAATTCGAGAAATACCGGATTTATACGGTGCACGTGGCGCTGCTGCTGGGGCTGGCCGGCGTCGTAACACACGTTTGGTATGCACTGCTTCCGTGGATCTTCACGCTTTATATTTGCTGGAGCCCGTGGCATTACACCGGGCAAAATTTCGGATTGCTGATGATGTTCGCGCGGCGCGCGGGCGTGTCGCCTACCGAAACGGAACGCGCGGCGCTGCGGCTTTCGTTCATCGCTTCTTACATTTTGCTGATGCTCAGCTTCAATACCGGCCCATCCAGCGATGCGCTGATTCTTTCGCTGGGTCTGCCTGCTACGTTCACTCTGCCCGCGCGCGCGGCGCTTGCGCTTTTTTTTGTTGGAGCCAGCGGGTGGGCGCTTGTTTCGCTCGCGCGGCGGAGCAACTTGCGAACGGTACTCCCGGTTCTGACGCTGACGGCCACGCAATTCCTCTGGTTTCTCTTGCCGGCGGTGATTGAACTCATCAGCGGGCGGGAGATTCCGCAAACGCGCTACAGCAGCGGGCTGCTGGCGGTGCTGCACTCGACGCAATATCTGTGGATTACGAGCTACTACCAGAAAAAAGAGGCGCGCGCGGCGGGCAATTCCCACTGGTCTTTCTCCGGCTATTTGTTGACGCTAATTGCCGGCGGAATCGCGCTTTTCATTCCCGGGCCGTGGATCGTCAGCCGCGTTTTTCACGTCGATTTTGCGGCGAGCTTTCTGACGTTCACCGCGCTGGTGAATATCCATCACTTTATTCTGGATGGCGCGATCTGGAAATTGCGCGACTCACGGATCGCGTCGGTGCTTTTGGATACGCAGCAAAAAGCATCAGCGAGCGGGGCCGAGAAGAAAAATGCGCTTACGGCCGTGACGAGCTGGCTGACGGGGCGGGCGCCTTCCGCTCGCACGCTGAGAATCGCGGCGGTGGTGATTCTCTTCCTCTGGGCGGGAGTGGATCAATTGCACTTCTGGTGGTCCAGCGCGGCAAACAATCTTCCGGAGCTGCAGCGAGCTGCGGAGCTGAATCCCGAGGATAGCTCGATTCAAGTGCGGCTGGCGAACGCGGAGCAGAACGCGGGCAAGCGGGATGCCGCATTGGCGGCGATGCAGCGAGCTGCCGCCGTCAACCCCGCGAGCCTTGCGCTGCGAGAATCTTACGCGCGGAGCCTGATCGAGGCGGGGCGCATTGCCGATGCCAAAATCGAGTTCCAGAAAATTCTTGCACGATGGCCGAAAAACGCGGACGCTCTGGTCGATTCCGGAATGCTGGCTCATCGGCTCGGGCATGATGAGGAAGCGGTCGAGGACTGGCAGCGCGCGGTTGACGCCGACCCAGGCCAATCGAACGCGCAGCTTTATCTCGCCCAAGCACTCGATCAGCAAGGTGAGCTACAAGCCGCGGCGCGGCACTATCGCCTCTATCTGGAACTGATTGCCACACGGCACGAAAGAAATGCCCTGGATACGGGCACACTGCTCGCGGCGCTTATAAAGGTGGCCGACGCCGACGCTGCCATCCATCATTTGGATGACGCAGCGAAGGGATACAACGCTGCCGCGGGCTTTGCAGAGAAGGCGGGCGAAAAAACGCTGGAGAGCCTGGCATTGGTTCATTTGGCGGATGTACAGGAAAAACAAGGAGAGATTGGAGGCGCGGCGCAGTCTTACCAGCGCGCTCTTCGGCTCGACGCGGAGCTTTCCGATCCGGCCAGTGCGGCGTCCGATTGGTTTAACTACGCACAGTTCTTGCACAAACAGCAACAGCCGGAGCGCTTCGTCTTCGCCAGCCTGCTGCATGCCGAGAATGTTCTACAGAAGAAGCCGGGCAACGAACTCACGGTGATCACGCAGGCGCGGAAGGAGAGCGAGGCTCGTCTTGGACGGGAAGCTGGCGACGTCCGGCGAAAGCTGGATTCCATCGCCAGAGAGTCTTTGAACTTACAGGTTTCCAATCTGGCGGCGAAAAAGTAAGAAGAGGCTCGAGACCTCGGAGAACGAATGCCTTCACGCAACACGCGACGGAGAATTGCAGAGAGTCTACTAGACAGCTCCTTTGTCGTGGATTTAAGCCTTCTTCCGAGTCCGTTGGCGAATTGCTGAGAACCGAACCGAGCTTTGTGCTATCGCTGCCGATTCGAGCAGACAAACCGGTTGATTTGAATATAGAGGGAAAGAAGATGTTCGATGCGCACTCAGTCCGCAGAGGATCTCACAAAGGGCGCGCATCGAGCGGCGTTCCGTGCTGTATCAAACCACTATAAAGAAATGACGATAAGGGGCTGCCTGCAACTCCGCATCTGAGTTCGGCCCGGTCTTGGGTACTGTCGGATATAGTTGCGGCGCCTCACGCAAAAAGCTTCAAGCCAACTGAAGCACGCGGAATATCAAGAGAAGGTAATGTCAATGATCGGACAACGTGGCGCACCGCGTTATCCAATCGTTTTGGGTGCGGAATTAACAGTGATGGGAACCGAGGCCACGTTGAACCGACGCACGCCGGATAACTTCAAAGCGAAAATCAGCAATTTGGCGGATCATTGCATGATGTCACTGCCGACCGTTATTACGTGTGAGGACTAATGCAAAGCCCCAGATTGATAGCTAAGGGTCGAGAGCGCACTCTGATAGTCGTACTTCGCACTGGCGGATTCGAGTTGAGCCTGAGTCAAATTCAACTGCGCTTGGCTAAACTCAATAATCGAGCTGAGGCCAAGTCTGTACCGCGCCTGTGCGAGATCCAGCGCGTCTGTTGCCTGCTTCAAGAGCTGATCGGTGAGTGCCAGGCGTTGGAAGGCGGAATTTGCGTTCAACCAAGCGGTGCGAACGTCCCGAACGATTTGGTTCTGCAAGTCGCGCAGATACTGCTCCTGCGCGCTTGCGCGAGAGTTCGCTTCCGCATGCAGCGCCCCGAACAAGTGCCCATTGAAAATCGGGATATTGACGTTGACGCCCGCCGCCGCATAGCGAGGCGCGAGTTGGTTCGCGCCGTATGGGGTGAGCCCCGCGGTTGCCGCAGCGGATATTGTCGGAAACCATAAGTCGCCTTCCGCAGTCGCGTAGCTGTGTGCCGCGGCCGCGTCCAGACGCAGGCTGATCAGATCAGGCCTGTTCTGGATCGCTTGCTGAAGGATGCTGGAGAAATCCGCTGGCGGGGCAGCGGGCTGTGGCTCGTCCGTTAATTGAAATGCTTTTTGGTCTCCGTAGCCGAGCGCCGCAGAAAGGTCCGCATATGACGTGTCGAGATCATTCTGGGCTTGGAGGAGCAGGAGCTGGGCCTGGGCAAGGTCCACGTTCGCGAAGCTTAAATCGAGCCCCGATTTGATTTTGTTTTTCTCGAGCTCTCCGATTTGGTCAGCGACGAGTTGGCGGTCTTTGACAGTTTCCCGGGCGACGGTCAATACCGCTTGCGCCCTGAGCGCGACAAAATACGCGCGATCTACCCCGAGCAAAACATCCGCTCGCGTGGCGATCACTCTCTCCTGATCCGCATGGGCGTGCAAATTTGAACTCTTTACCAGTTCATGCGTGCGGCCGAAATCCGTGAGCAGTTGCGAGACGGTCAGGCCGTTGGCGTAGCGTTCGTAGATGACGGGGTTATTCAAGGCGCCGGCTGCGATCCGGCTGTTGTTCTCCGAATCCACCCCGGTCAGGCTTCCGTAGACCGTTGGGTAATAGGCCGAGCGGGCCTCCGTCACCTGAGCCTTGGACACGGATGCCAAGTCCGCTGCGGCCTGAATCTGCGGGTGGTTTTGGATGGCAATTTTCTCTGCTTCCTGCAGGCTCAGTTTCTGCGGACCCTGCGCCGCGACCGGCGTGCAAGTGAGCACGGTCAAAATGGTAAGTGCGGCCAGACGATTCGATGCTTTCATCGCGCTTCCTCCGCCACCAGTGCCGCTTGCGAAGGGGCGCGGCGCTGATAAATCAGCAAGTATGCGGCGGGCACCACGAAAATGGTCAAGACCACGGAAACAATCAATCCGCCGATGATGACGCGAGCGAGCGGCGCGTAGGCTTCGCTGCCGGCTTCGAGTTTCAACGCCATGGGCAGCAGGCCTACGATCGTCGCTAGCGACGTCATCAGAATCGGACGCAGGCGGATGCGGCAGGAGTGGGAGACCGCTTCGCGAACGCCCTCGCCCTCCTGTCGAAGACGATTCGCGAAGTCCACGATCAAGATGCTGTTGGAGACGACCATGCCGGTGAGCATGATGATACCCATCAGGGATTGAATGTTGAGCGTGGTATCGGTGAAAGCGAGCGTGAGCATCACGCCGACGAGGCCGGTGGGGATCGCGAGAATGATCAAAAACGGATCGATGAACGAAGAAAACTGAGCGACCAGAACGAGGAATACGAGCAAGATCGAGAGAATCAATCCGACGCCAAAGCTGCGGAAGGACGCGTACATCGTGTTCACCAACCCGCGCACGTTGATGCGGATGTTGGCAGGGATTTCGGTAGCGGCTACGATCTTGTCGACTTCCCTCGAGGGACGGCCGAGGTCTTCCCCCGACGGGGCGACGTAGACGTCGATGGTACGCTGCAACTGATAGTGATCGACTTCGGTCGGCGTGAGGATCGGCGAGATGTCGGCAACCTGATTGAGATACGTGGGAAGCTTGAGGTTCGGTGCATGGAGAGGCATCGTCTCCAGATCCTGGATCGTTTTGACCTGATTCTCGGGGTACTGCACGGTGACGAAGTAGTTGTTGCCGGTGCGCGGATCGACCCAGTAGCTCGGCGCGATCATGGCGTCGGAAGTCAACGAGGTGATCAGGTTGTCGATGACTTCCTTGGGGCTGAGGCCGAGTTCGCTCGCGCGTTCGCGATTCACGTTCACTTGGAGAGCGGGATAGTCCATGTCCTGCGGGATGTAGACGTCGGACACGCCCTTGAGCGCGCGGAACTTTTCCTCCAGATTCAGGGCGATGGCGTCGTCGGTGTGTAGATCCTGGCCGCTGACCTGGACGTCGATGGGGGCAGGCATGCCCTGGTTGAGAACGGAGTCGACCAAGCCGCCGGACTGGAAGAAGGTGCGCAGTTCGGGCAATTGTGCCGAAAGGTGTTTGCGGACTTCGTCCATGTAAACAAAGCTGCTGACCTTGTGATCTTCCTTCAGGCCGACTTCAACGAACGCCGTGTGCATTCCGGAGTTGGGCGTGGAGAGCGAAGACAGATCGGGCGTTAGGCCGATGTTGGAGACGATAGTGCTGAGGTCGCTGGGACGGACGACCTGGCGAACGATGTCTTCGACTTTCTTGATGTAGTCTTCGGTGACCTCGATGCGAGTGCCCGTGGGCGCCTTCACGTTGATGATGAACTGGCCGGCGTCGGTGCGCGGGAAGAAGGACAGGCCGACCAGGGGATAGAGCAGGAGGCTCAAGGCGAAGACCCCGACGAAGCCATAGACAACCTCCTTGGGGCGATTGAGGGCCTTCACGACCCAGCGGTCGTAGTGGCCGAGGAGGCGATCGAACCTGCGGTTGAAGTCAGCGTGGAATTTCGCGCCCCGAGATCGATGGGAGGCGGAAACGCCGGGCTCATTGGTCTCTTCGGCGGCGCCATTGTGCATGATTCCCTTCAGCAAGTTCGCGCAGTATAGGGGCACGACAGACACGGCGACAAAATAGGAAGCGAAAAGAGAGATCACTACGCTGAGTGCGAGAGCCGTGAACAAGAATTTGCTGACGCCATAGAGCAAAGTGACCGGGAAAAAGACGACGACGGTGACGATCGTGATTGCGAGCACCGCGAGGCCGACTTCGTTGGCTCCCTTTTCGGAAGCGATCATCGGCTCTTCGCCGAGCTCGATGTGACGGAAAATGTTTTCGAGGACGATCACGGAGTTGTCGATCAGGCGCGAGAACGCCAACGCGAGGCCGCTCAAGATCATGCTGTTTATCGAGGCGTTGCCGATGTGAAGAACAAAGAACGTGACCATCACCGAAAGCGGAATGGAAAGAAACACGGCAATTGTGGCCCGCGCGCTGCCGAGAAACACGAGCACCATGATGGCGGTCAAGATGAGGCCGATGCCACCCTCGCGCAGCACCGTGGAGATCGCCTGCTTGACGAAGAGGGACTGATCGAATACAACGTGCGCCCTCATTTGCGAGGGAATATCGCGCAAATTCTTGATCGCGTTCTTGATGCCGTTGACGACGGCAATCGTATTGCTGTCGCCTCCCTGCTTTTGGATGGGGACGTAGACCGAGCGCTGGCCATTCACGCGCACGATGTTGTACTGCAACGCGGAGCCATCGACGGCTTTGCCCACATCGGAAATAAAGACGGACTTGTCGCCCTTGGTTTTTAGCGGCACGCTGTTCAGCGCTTTCGCGCTCGGCACCTGCGCGTTCGTGTAGAGGTTGTAATCGAGCGGGCCGATGCGGACGTCGCCCGCGGGCAGAATGAGATTCGATTCATCCGTGGCGCGCACCACATCCATGGGGCTCAGTTGATTGGCCTGCAACTTCACTGGGTCGACGTAGACCATGATCTGGCGGTAAAGGCCGCCGTAGGGCGGCGGCACGGTGGCTCCAGGCACGCCCGCGATCTGGTTGCGAATTTGGAATTGCAGGTAATCGTGGAGCTGCGTTTCGGTGAGGCCCTTGCCGTCGACGGTGAGCAGGCACACAGGGAGGCTCGAGGCGTCCATGCTCATTACGACCGGCGGAAGCGTGCCTTGCGGGAGGCGGCGCAAATCGGCCATCGCGAGGTTGGAAATTTGCGTTACGTCGGCGTTGGCGTCCGTGCCCGCCTGAAAGTAGACCTTGATGAGGCTGACGCCAGACATCGAGCGGGACTCGTAGTGATCGACGCCACTGCCCAGGGTGAAGAAACGCTCGAACGTGTCAGTGATATCGGCTTCGATCTGCTGGGGCGGCATGCCACTGTAAAAAGTGGCCACTTCGACCACCGGGATATTGATCGGCGGAAACATGTCGACCGGCATTTGCACGAGGGCGGTGAGTCCAAGAACGCAGACGAAAAGGCATATCACTACGATGAAATAAGGATGTCGCAATGAAAATGACGACATGAAGACTCCTAATTCACATCCGACGGCGTCACGACAGTTGGAGCGACGAGTTCGTTGGGCCTGAACTGCGCTTGTTCGCCGAACACGACACGCTCGTTTTCTTTCAGACCGGACAGTATCTCGACATCCGTAGAGCTCTGGATCCCGATTGTCACGTCGCGCCGCGCGATGCGGTTGTCCGGGCCCACCACGAGCACGCTGCCGCGCCCTTCGGCCGAGGACTGCACGGCCTGGACCGGCACGGTCAGCGCGTTTTGCACGGTTTGCAAGGGAATCCCGACGGTGGCGTACATGCCGGGCACGATCAGGTACTTCGAATTCGGAACGTCCACCTCGGTGTGCATCGTGCGGGTATCGGAATCGATCTGATCGGAAAAGCGCACGATCTTGCCTTCGAATTTGCGATTTAGGCCGGAGACGTTTACGTCCACGCTTTCGCCTGTGTGGATACTGGCTACGGCCCGTTCCGGAACCGGGATCACGAGGCGGAGAAGATCGTTCTGCGAGAGGCG
Organism: uncultured Acidobacteriota bacterium; assembly: GCA_963715795.1. Taxonomy (GTDB): domain Bacteria; phylum Acidobacteriota; class Terriglobia; order Acidiferrales; family UBA7541; genus Acidiferrum. The sequence continues at coordinate 3,087,331 of OY970275.1, forward strand.
GCAGAGCGCCTGATCGCCTTTGTTGGATGAAGTGCCCGCAGGGAGAAGGGCGCCGGTGTAGGCGTCCATTTCGGTGACGACTCCGTCGAAGGGCGCGGTGATCCGCGCGTAGGAGTAGAGCGCTTTATCACGGTCGAGAGCGGCTTTGGCGCCGAGCAACTCCTGTTGCGAACCGGCCAGTGCGTCTTTCGCGCTTGAAACGCCGGCGTTGGCCTGGAGATCTTTCCCCTGCGCGACGTCAATTTCTTCCTGCGCGACCAATTCAGGGCGCGTCTTCTGGACGTTTGCGAGGCGCGTGTACGTGAGATGGGCGACGGTGTACACCGACTCAGAACGGGCGAGTTCTTCCTGCGCGCGAGCGACGTCCTGGTCGCTGCGGCGCACGGACGCTTCATCCAGCTGAAGCTGCTGCTGCAATTCGGGAATTTCGAGGACAGCGAGAAGCTGCCCCTGCGCGACGTGCGCTCCCCAATTTATGTAGAGCTTCTTGATATAGCCCGACACTTTCGCGTACACATTGATTTCCTGGTACGGTTTGAACTCGGAGGCAATCTCGAGATTGCTGGAGATGGCCTTCTTTGCCACCGGAACAACGGCGACGTGCGGAGCGTTCGCGGGATTCTCGGCGCTCACCTTGTTCGTCGATCCGCAGCCAGCGACGGCAACGGCAACGATGGGGAGCAGCCAGAAGCGGCGGCGATGTGCAGACGTGATAGAGTTCAGCGTCGATCGCGGTGTCATTGTTTCACTCGGACGGAATCCGCACCTACAGGGCCGCCTATTTTGCATTCGCGTGATGAATCGCCGTGTCCCGGATGGCCTGGCGCAGCTTTTCCAGCGTGAAATCAGACGAACGGCGCAATCCGATGAGATGTTGCCGGCGCTGCCGGATTTCGCGGGCCACGTCAGACACGTCCTGAGCAATTTCGAGCGGGACGGTTTGAACGCCGTGGCAGTCCGCGTGGATCAAATCACCGGGCCGAACTTCCAGACCGCCAACCTCCACTTTGGAGCCGAAATCGAAGATGTGGGCGTAGGCGTGCGAAACCGCCACGTTGCTGGCGAACATCTGAAATTCGGTGGGCCGAATATCGGGAAGGTCGCGCACTGCGCCGTTGGTGACGACACCAACACACCCCAGCGCCAACAGAATGTTCGCGTGAACCTCTCCGATGAGCGCGCCGACGCCCGCAGGATCGTCCACATCCTCGATGACGATCACTCGCGGCGCAGGAATCGACAGGATGTTGTTCCACCAATCAGTACGATCGTAATAATCGTAGGACTTGCCGACTTCCATCCGTGGATTCGAGCTGCGCATGCGGGCCGTGGCAGCGTATCCGGCCATCGGCGGCTGATCTTCGAAAATGCAGCGAATGCTGGAGTCGGCGAACCCGGTATTGGGAAGGCGCACGCGAAACGTTTCAATCGCACTGGCCACGAGACACGTGGTGAGGCGGCGATACTGCTCGAGTTTCGCCGGCTTGATCGTTCGCATCGTCATGTGGAATTCGGGCAAGGTGTAAGGCACCCCTGGAAACGGACTGTGCCGCTAATTGGCGACAGAGATGACGCTACGGTGTTTGGGACACGGCGACCACTGAAGAAATCCTGAAGTTTTGATGAAGTTGCCAATCAGCAGCGGACGCCGCGCGTAAAAATCAAAGAATCAAAGATGTTCAGGAACGGGATTGCGATTTCGAACCGGGGCAGCCGACAGCCGGGAGGCGAATCCAGAATCTGCAGCCGGAGCCGATGACACTGGTGACGCCGATTTCGCCGTTGTTCGCCTCCACCGCCCACCGGGCTACCGACAGGCCCAAGCCTGCGCCCGAGTCGGCGGCCGTTCGCGCCTCGTCCAAGCGAACGAAACGTTCGAAGACTCGCGACGAATGCTCCGGGGGAATGCCTGGGCCCGTATCGCTGATCGAAAGCTCGACACGCGACGGGCCTTCACACTGGATGCGGGCACAAATCGACCCGCCAGAGGGGGTGAACTTCACGGCGTTATGGAGGATATTGACGACGGCTTGCCGGATGTAGAGGCGGTCGCCTTGCGCGCCGATGCTCTCGTCCCCGGCGAGCGTGAAAGTGAGCTGTTTGTCGTCGATGAGGACATCCAGGAGGGTGGCGGACTCACGCACCAGAGCGGCCAGCGGGAAAACGGAAACTTGCAAGTTGATCTGGCCGGCATCGGCGCGTGAGAGCGTGAGAAGGCTTTCGACGATCGTGGTGAGGCGATTGACTTCTTCGAGCATGCTGCCGATTGTGTCCCGATATGCGTCCGGCGTGGCGTTTTCTTGCAGCGCGACTTCGCCAATGCTGCGGATTGCGGCGAGCGGAGCGCGCAGCTCGTGAGAGGCGTCGGCGGTAAAGCGCTTCAATTGTTCGAAGGACTGCTCGATTCGCGAGAGCATCGCGTTGAAAACGCCGGCAAGATAGCCGAGCTCACCCTCTTCGCTTTCGACTGGCAATCGCTCGTTGAGGCGCTCGGAGTCGATGAGCTGGGCACGATGCGCCATTTTGGAGACCGGGTCGAGCGCACGGCCAACCGTGGCGTAGACGGCATAGGCGGTGCCGGCGAGTATCAGAGGCGACGCGAGAACGAGGACGAGAAGAGTACCGCGGAGTTGGTTCCAGATCAGATCCTGGCTGTAGCCGACGCGAATGAGGATCGCCTGGCCGCTGAGATCATATTCGCGGCTGATCAGAATGATCTTGGTGCCATCGGACATCTTCGCCGTGCGTCCTGAATATCCGTGGACCCCCTCGCCAGGAAAGGGCGGGCCGCCGATGGTGCGATCGCCGAGCCTTTCGTTGCGATACAGGATCGCGCCATCGGGCGAAAGAATTTCGAGCAGCCTTTCCTGCACCTGCTTCCAATCCGAATGATGGTGATAGTCCTCGCGAACATCCACGTGGCCGTGGTCGTAGTAGAGGAGCCCTTTGACGGTTTCGAGATCTTCGGCGGCGAGACGCTTTAGCACGTTGCTGGCCTGCCAAAATAGCAGAATCGATACGCCTGCAAAATACAGGGCGAGCACCCCGGCGAGCATTCCGACGTAGTAGAGTGTGAGGCGAGTCCGTATGCGTTTGGGACGGTGAAATCGCCACATCAGGAGTTCTCCTCGCGCAGGACAAATCCTACGCCGCGCACCGTGTGCAGGAATTTTTTGCTGAATGGCTCGTCCAGCTTGCGACGAAGGTGCGCGATGTGGACGTCGATCACGTTGTCGAGCGGGGTGTGGCGGGCCGTCTCCTGCCAAACGTCACGCGCCAGCATTTCCCGAGAAACCACGCGTCCCTTCTGCCGCAGTAAATACTCGAGCAGGTCAAACTCGCGCGCCGTTAATCCCAGCTGCTTCCCGCCGCGGGAGGCCACGCGTCCCGCAGCATCCATTTCTAGATCCGCAAGCTTGAGCGTGTCGCCGGATTCCGACTTACCGCGCCTTAACAGCGCCCGAATGCGCGCGAGCAATTCGGGAAACGCAAAGGGCTTCACCAGGTAATCGTCGGCGCCCGCATCCAAACCCCTTACGCGGTCCCGGATAGTGTCTCTGGACGTCAAGATGAGTACCGGCACGGATGCGCCTTTCTGCCGCAGGGCGGCCAATACCTCCATGCCGTCGCGACTTGGGAGCATCAAGTCGAGAATGAGCAGGTCGTACGCCTCGGTCGAAGCAAGGAAGAACCCTTCCTCTCCCGTGCGGGCCACGCTCACGGTGAAGTCATCCGCTTCCAGGCCGGTGCGCAGCGCCTTGGCCATCTTTTCTTCGTCTTCGACAATGAGTATACGCATCGAAATTGTTGATACCGTGGCACGGTTCTTGGCAACTCAGCAGATGGACTCCGATCCCATGCCACGCAACGCGCCACTGCACGTGTTCTCCGCCCGACAACGCGGTGGCTGCTCGCCGAATCGCAGATCTTGCATGTCAGGAAAAATCTACGAATCCCAACAAATATCTAACCCGACTGAAAATATACACCTGTGCCTGCCAATCGACATCTCGAATAGGCAGGTGATGTGGACGTCTTTCGGACGTGTCAGGCAAAGGTCGATTATCAGTTTGAGAGGCTCGTATTTGGACCCAAATGGATCCAAGTTTCGGAACTCGCGCAGAGGCCGAATTAGTAGGTGATAGATTTGCGGGCAGATGGTTGGTGGACGTGACAGGGTTCGAACCTGCGACCCCCTGCTTGCAAAGCAGGTGCTCTCCCAGCTGAGCTACACGCCCATGCTAACTATATGATTCTACTAGATTGCTCTGGTAAATGACTACCTGCTCTCGAAACATGTGCTCTCGCAGGGTCACCTGCCAACGGATCCTGTGCAAGCGTGACTGTGCGAGACATTTACAAGGATTCCCTGAAAAGCGTTAACCTTGGTTCTCAGTCCCATGATGTGAATAAGTACCGCTGGTATAGAACATCCAGGGGCGGAGAGGGCAATTTGGTTCACCGTCGTCAAGTCTCCGGCTCTCTGCCAAGAGATTCAGCCAGAAATCTTACTTGCCAGATGAGCGCCTACCTCGTGAGCAGGTGTTCCCTTGGTCGAGCTACACATTCGCGCTTAGACCTTGTCGTCATTCCAAGACCAACTGCACGGCCAGGTCCCTGCTGAGCTGTCTTCCGAGCAAGGTGCGAGTGGCCCAGAACGGGTCACTCGTCCGCCGTAACCCCGTTCCGCTGGCAAATTCGTTGTGTCGAGTGCGCGAGGAGCGTAGGATTTTTGAGACGAGGACCCAATGGGAAATTTCCACCCCGAGCCGGAGCATTGCTTACGAGTGGAGAAGACAGCAGGACAGCCGGACCGCGCACTGAAATTTTCCTCAACCAATCCCGGAGAAGCAGGACGCCTCGATCAGCGGCCCGGCGTAACCCGGCGGGTTAGTCCAGAGTCCAAACAAGTAGCGCCGGCGCAGATGAACACGGCGCGCTGCCGAGCCTGACACGGTCGTTCGCCGACAGCTACAATCGGCCGGAGCAGCGTGGCTACGCGTGGCGTGAAAAAGGAGTTTCCGATTGACAGCTGACATAAGCGAGCATTCGGCGATCCCTCCTGACGATCCATTCTCGTCTCCGGTTCCGGCACATTCCCGACACCACAAAGTTGTGTGGATCGTCGTCTGGAGTCTCTTGCTACTGATCCTGGTGGTTGTGCTCATCCTGGTCTGGCGCCACCACGAGGAGGCCCAGAAAGCGGCGGCCTTAGCGCGCGCTGCCGCGACGGGGATCACCATTACGAGTGCGACGGCTCAAAAGGGCAACATCGGCGTCTACCTCGACTCCATCGGCACAGTCACCCCGGTCTATACCGATTCGATTACGAGCCAGGTGAATGGCTTGGTCGTGGCCGTGCATTACAAGGAGGGACAATTAGTAAAGAAAGGCGATCCGCTGATCGACATCGACCCCCGCCCCTACGAAGCAACGCTTCTGCAAGCGCAAGGGGCGTTGGAGCGAGACCAGAACCTGCTCGCTCAAGCGCGGATGGACCTCGAACGCTACCGCGAGGCGTGGGCGCGCAAGGCGATTGCCAAGCAAATCCTGGATGACCAAGAGAAGCTTGCGCTGCAGGACGAGGGCACGGTAAAGAACGACCAGGGAACGGTGCAATACGATCAGGTGCAGGTCGACTTCTGCCACATCACCTCTCCGATCGCCGGCCGCGTGGGATTGCGGCTGGTTGATCCCGGCAACGTCGTGCAATCGTCAGGAACATTGACCCTCGCCGTTATAACGCAGTTGCAGCCCATCACTGTCATTTTCACGATATCGGAAGACAATCTCGGACAGGTTCAAGCCGGTATACGCAAGAAAGCAAAACTCACCGTCGATGCCTTCGATCGCGGCGACCAAGCCAAGATTGCAAGCGGGAGCCTGTTGACGATCGACAACCAGATCGACACCACGACTGGAACCGTGAGAGGGCGGGCGCTCTTCCCCAACAAGAATGATGCGCTTTTCCCCAACCAGTTCGTAAACACGCGCTTGCTGGTAGATACGCTGCAGGGAGTGACTCTGATTCCGGCGTCAGCCATTCAACAAAATGGCCAAGCATCGTTCGTCTACGTGATTCAAAACAATTTCGCTCATATACGCAGTATCAAGCCGGGGGTGACAGACGGCGGCGTAACACAGGTGCAAGGCATCAACCCTGGAGACGTTGTCGCCAACAGCAGCTTCGATAAGCTGCAGGACAACTCGAAGGTCGTCATTTCGAGCAAGCCTGCCCCGGCTGCCACCAGCGGGAGTGGCGCCCCGTGAGTCCATCTCGTCCGTTTATCTTGCGGCCGGTGGCGACGTCCTTGTTGATGGCTGCCATCCTCCTGGTCGGCATTGTCAGCTACACACAATTGCCGGTCTCGGCGTTGCCCGAAGTCGATTATCCGACCATTCAGGTGCTCACGTTTTATCCGGGAGCAAGCCCGAGTGTGGTGGCGACCACGGTGACGGCGCCGCTGGAGCGTCAATTCGGGGAACTGCAGGGCTTGAGCCAAATGACCTCCTCAAGCTCCGGCGGCACTTCCGTCATCGTGCTGCAGTTCAACCTTTCTTTGGACATCGATGTAGCCGAGGAAGAGGTGCAGTCCGCCATAAACGCGTCGCAGAGCTTGTTGCCATCCATCCTGCCCGCGCCGCCGACTTACAGTAAGACAAATCCAGCCGACGCGCCCGTGCTCACTCTAGGCGTCACCTCGAGTTCGATGCCGCTTTCTCAGGTCGAGGACCTTGTGGACACGCGCCTTGCCCCGAAGATTTCGCAGCTCAACGGGGTCGGCCTGGTAACCATCAGCGGCGGGCAAAAGCCCGCCGTGCGCATTCAAGCCAACCCCACAGCGCTGTCGTCCTATGGCATCAACCTGGAAGACCTGCGCAGTGCGCTGACGCAGGCCAGCGTAAATGCCGCGAAGGGAAACTTCGACGGTCCCAGCCAGGATTACCAGATCGATGCCAACGATCAGCTGGTTACCAGCGCTGACTATCGCAACGTTGTAGTTGCCTACCGTAACGGTGCGCCGGTGATGCTGACGGACGTCGCGCAGATCGTGAACGGCGTGGAGAACAATTATCAGGCGGCGTGGATGAATCAGACGCCTGCGGTGATCCTGAACGTGCAACGCCAGCCCGGTGCGAACACGATCAGCGTCGTCAAGAGCATCAAGGCACTGATCCCGCAGCTCAAGGCCAACCTGCCCACGGGCATTCAGGTGACGACGCTCACGGATCTCACCACCGCCATCGAATCATCGGTTTCCGACGTCGAGTTCGAATTAATGTTGACGATAGTGCTGGTTGTGCTGGTCATCTTCCTCTTTCTGCGGAGCCTCTACGCCACCATCATCCCGAGCGTGGCCGTGCCGCTGTCGCTGGTCGGCACGTTCGGCGCAATGTACGCACTCGGATACAGCCTCGACAATTTGTCGCTGATGGCGCTGACCATCTCGACGGGCTTCGTCGTGGATGACGCCATCGTAATGATCGAGAACATCTCGCGGTACATCGAAGCGGGCGATCCACCCATGGAAGCGGCGCTCAAAGGTGCCGAGCAAATTGGATTCACCATTCTCTCGCTGACCGTGTCGCTGATCGCCGTGCTCATTCCTCTCTTATTTATGGGCGACGTGGTGGGGCGGCTGTTCCGTGAGTTCGCGGTGACGCTCGCCGTCACCATCATTCTTTCGGCGGTGGTTTCCCTTACGCTTACGCCCATGATGAGCGCGCGTATCTTGCGGCACACGCCGGAAGAGAAGCAGGGGCGCTTCTACAAGGCTTCGGAGCGTGCTTTCGAGCGAATGATCGCGTTCTATGGGCGGACGCTGAAGTTCGTCCTTCGCTACCAGACGATTACGCTCCTGGTCGCGGTCGGCACGCTGCTCCTTACAGTTTTTCTTTACATCATCATCCCAAAGGGGTTTTTCCCGGTGCAAGACACCGGCGTTATCCAGGGCATCTCGCAGGCGGCGCCCGCGATTAGCTCGCAGGCCATGGCCGAGAAGCAGCAGGAGCTTGCCAAGGCGGTCCTGGAGGACCCGGCTGTTGAAAGTCTTTCCTCGTTTATCGGCGCGGATGGCACGAATGTAACGAACAACAGCGGCCGAATGTCGATCAATCTGAAGCCGCTCGATCAGCGCAAGATCAGCGCGTCCGACCTGATCCGCAGGCTGAAGACGAGATTGGATCGGGTTCAGGGAATACAGTTGTTTATGGAGCCCGTGCAGAACATTACCGTCGACGACCGGGTGAGCCGCACGCAATACCAGTACACGCTCGAAGACTCCGATCCCGCCGAACTGAATCTCTGGACCAGCCGCTTCCTCGACCGGCTGAAAAAGCTACCCGAGTTGGAGGACGTCGCGACCGATCAACAACCGGGAGGGCTGGCCGTATCTTTGGTGATAGACCGGGTCACCGCCTCGCGATTGGGCATCGCGCCGTCGACCATCGACAACACCCTGTATGACGCCTTCGGCCAGCGGCAAATCAACACGATGTATACGCAGGTGAATCAATACCACGTCGTGCTGGAGAGTCAACCGCAATTTCAGAAGGACCCCAACAAGCTGAACCACATTTACATCCAATCCAACGCGTCTTCCGGCGCAAGCGGCCCTGGCGCCTCTTCCTCATTCGCCTCCTCCGGATCGTCTTCTGCCGGATCGAATGCGCTGACGGCTTCGGTTTTGTACACTCCGTCGGCAGCCGCGCTTACTCCGCCTGCGAACGCGCTTTCAGCGAGTACTTCCACTTCGACGTCCAGCAAGGGAGCAACCTCCGCGGGCGCCCCAAGTTCGGCCGCGAGCAACGCCGTGCCGTTGAGCGCTTTCTCGCACTTTGTGAACACCACGGAGCCGCTCGTAATTACCCACCAGGGGCAATTTCCCGCGATCACCGCGTCGTTCAATCTCGCGCCGAATGCCGCGCTTGGCAGCGCCATTACGGCGATCAACAGCGTGCAGAAAGACCTGCACATGCCTCCCAGCCTTCAGGCTGGTTTTCAAGGGACTGCCGCTTCGTTCACAAACTCGCTGTCCAATGAGCCACTGCTGATTCTTGCCGCGCTTGTGACGGTATACATCGTTCTTGGCGTTCTGTATGAGAGCTTTGTGCACCCGATCACCATTCTGTCCACGCTGCCTTCAGCGGGCGTCGGCGCTTTCCTCGCGTTGATTCTTTTTCGACAAGCTCTAAGCGTGGTGGCAATCATCGGCATCGTGCTGCTGATCGGTATCGTGAAGAAAAACGGCATCATGATCGTCGACTTCGCGCTGGATGCCGAGCGGAACCGCGGGAAAAACGCAACCGATGCAATTTATGAGGCCTGTCTGCTCCGCTTCCGCCCCATTATGATGACCACCATGGCCGCGCTGCTGGCTGGGCTGCCCCTGGCGCTCGGAACTGGTTTCGGTTCCGAGCTGCGCAGGCCTTTGGGCATCGCCATGGTGGGAGGACTGCTGCTGAGCCAGGCCCTCACGCTCTATACCACGCCCGTCATCTATATCTTCTTTGACAATCTGGGGCAGCGTCTTACGCACAAAGCGAAGAAGCCGGAAACCCCAGGCACAGAACTGGCAGGGCTGGCATGAATATCTCCGCACCCTTCATTCGCCGGCGAGTGGCTACGACGCTGCTCACTGTGGCGGTTGCCATTGCCGGAGGGGTTGCTTTCGAAGTGTTGCCGGTATCGCCGCTGCCGGAAGTTGACTTTCCCACAATTTCAGTCGGGGCGGGTTTGCCGGGAGCGAGCGCGGAGATTATGGCATCGTCCGTCGCCACTCCTCTCGAGCGGCAGTTCGGTCATATCGCGGGCGTGACAGAGATGACGTCCGCAAGCACGCTCGGCAGCACCTCGGTAACCATTCAGTTTGATCTCAGCCGCGACATTAACGGCGCGGCGCGCGATGTGGAAGCCGCCATCAATGCGGCGCGAACCTATCTGCCTGCCAACCTGCCCGGCAATCCGACCTATCGCAAGGTCAATCCCGCTGATGCGCCGATCATGATCCTCGGGATTACATCGGACAAATACGGCCCAGCTAAACTGTATGACGAAGCCTCCACTGTCATGGAGCAGAAATTGTCGCAGATACAAGGCGTCGGACAGGTCAGTGTCGGAGGCGGAGCGTTGCCGTCCGTGCGTGTGGAAGCAAATCCCACGCAACTGGCCAGCTACGGACTTACCATTTCGAGTCTGCAATCCGTCTTGAGCCTGCAGAACTCCGACCTGGCCAAAGGCCAAATCTCGAATGGCACTGTGACCGCGGACATCATTGCCAATGACCAGATCTCGCAGGCTGCCGACTACAAACCTCTGGTCGTCGGCTACAACCACGGGGCGGCCATTCGGCTGTCCGATGTCGCTCAGGTGACGGATTCCGTGCAGAACGTGCGTGCCGCCGGCTATTTGAACGGCAAGCGCGCGGTGATGGTCATCATTTTCCGCCAGCCCGGCGCCAACATCATTGCTACCGTCGACCGCATTCGCGCGGAACTTCCGTCTATCGAGGCATCCGTTCCGCTCGGCATGGACACCACCATCGTTCTCGATCGCACCACAACCATTCGCGCCTCCGTCAGTGACGTCGAACGAACGCTGCTCATCTCCATCGCCCTCGTCATCGGCGTGGTGTTTGTCTTCCTGCGCAACGGCCGCGCCACGCTCATTCCCGCCGTCGCCGTGCCGGTCTCGCTAATCGGCACGTTCGCGGTGATGTATCTGTTCGGATATAGCCTCGATAATCTTTCGCTGATGGCCATAACTATTTCAACGGGATTCGTGGTCGATGACGCCATCGTTGTGATGGAAAATATCGCGCGCCATCTGGAAGACGGAATGAAGCCCTTTGCCGCGGCGCTCAAGGGCGCGGAAGAAATCGGGTTCACCGTCTTTTCCATCAGCATTTCGCTCATCGCCGTATTTATCCCTCTTTTGTTGATGGGCGGAATCGTGGGCCGTCTCTTCCGCGAATTTGCCGTCACTCTATCCACCGCCATTCTCGTGTCCATGGTCGTCTCGCTCACTACCACGCCAATGATGTGCGCCTACCTGTTGAGAAACGAGCGCGCGCAAAAACATGGCCGCCTCTATACCACCAGCGAAAAGTTCTTTGATTGGGTGCTGTCGTTGTATCGCAGCACTCTCCATTGGGTCTTGGATAATCCGGCCCTCACTCTCGTCGTGCTCTTCCTCACCATCGCGCTCAACGTCTTGCTCATCGTCAAGATACCCAAGGGCTTTTTCCCCACTGAGGATACAGGATCGCTCTCCGGCGCAGTTCGAGGGCCGCAGGATGCATCCTTCCCGGCGATGAACAGCGCCATTCAGCAGATCGGTGCTGTGATCAAGAGCGACCCTGCTGTCGCGAACGTGATTGCGTTCACCGGCGGCAATGGGGCTACGAATACCGGCAACCTCTACGTCGCACTAAAACCATTGGCGGTGCGCAAGGTCAGTGCCGCTCAGATCATCAATCGCCTGCGCCCCAAATTGAACCGCATTCCAGGGGCTTCTGCATTCCTCCAATCCGTGCAGGATCTCCGCATCGGCGGCCGCTCCAGTAATGCGATGTACCAATACACGATCGAATCCGACAACGAGCCGGATCTTTCCAAGTGGGGACCGATTATATTGGGGCAGATGCAGCACCTGCCCGGCTTTCAGGACGTAAGCTCAGACCAGCAGAACGGCGGCCTTGACGAGCTCATGAGCTACGATCGCGTCACCGCGGCAAAGCTTGGCCTTACCGCGCAAACTCTGGACTCGACGTTGTACAGCGCATTCGGCCAATCGGAAGTATCGATCATTTACACGCAGTTAAATCAGTATTACGTCGTGCTGGAAGCTGCTCCCCAATATTGGCAAAGCCCCGAGGGGTTAAAAGACATCTACCTTCATACGTCCGGCAGCGGCAATATTCCGCTAATCACTGTGGCCAAGGGGCGAGCCAACACAACGCCGCTGGCCATCAATCATACGGGCCTGTTCCCCTCGATAACCGTTTCCTTTAACCTCGCCTCGAACATGTCTTTAAGCGATGCCACATTGAGCATCAACCAGATGCAAAAGCGGCTTGGCACGCCTTCTACGATTCAAGGCTTTTTTGCCGGCACCCTACAGGCCTACCAACAATCGCTCGGCACGGAGCCCGTGCTGATTCTGACCGCGCTTCTTGCGGTGTATATCGTTCTCGGTATTTTGTACGAGAGCCTGATCCATCCGCTGACAATCATCTCCGCTCTGCCGTCAGCGAGCGTAGGCGCGATGCTCGCCTTGATGCTCTTTAAAGAGGATTTGAACATCATCTCCATCATCGGCATTGTGCTGCTGATAGGAATCGTAAAAAAGAATGCCATCATGATGATCGACTTCGCTCTTCAGGCGCAGCGGCAGGAGGGGAAGAGCCCCGCCGACGCGATTTTTGAAGCGTGCATGTTGCGCTTCCGTCCGATCCTGATGACCACGATGGCGGCCATGTTGGGCGCTCTGCCGTTGGCGCTGGGGACGGGCACGGGATTCGAGCTCCGTCGGCCCCTGGGCATCACGATTGTGGGAGGCTTGCTCTTGAGCCAGTTGCTCACGCTCTATACGACGCCGGTCGTCTATTTGGAGTTTGACCGGCTTCGGCTACGGCTGCAGGGGGGACAGCGCGACAACATCATTGAGCAGGGGCCTAGGCCGGCCCCGAATGCCGCGGATTAATGGGAGCCTTCATGGTGTCACGCAGGATTACGATTTCCTTCCATCTAAGAGCCACAATGTGGCTCGCCGTGACGCCTTGCCTGGCAGGGTGCATGGTGGGCCCAAAGTACCACACACCGTCTGTGAACACTCCCGTGGCATACAAAGAACTGACTCCCGCCGATTTCAAGAATACGCAAGGCTGGAAAGTGGCGCAGCCTAAAGATGACGCGCTCCGAGGCGATTGGTGGGAAATTTTCGGCGATCCTCAGTTGAATGCACTGGAACAGAAGGTGAATGTTTCCAATCAAAACATTGCCGCTGCAGCGGCGAACTTTTTTGCAGCGCGCGCCCTGGTCAAGGAAGCTCGATCGCAGCTTTTCCCTACTGTGACAACCAACCCGGCCATTACCGTGCAGCGGCAGTCGTCTACATTATCCAGTAGCGCAGCGGGAAGCTCCTCGGGCTCCGGGTCTGGCGCAGGGGGCTCTGCATCTACATCGCGGGGCATATTCACTGACTATACCTTCCCCTTTGATGCGACCTGGCAGCCGGACCTCTTCGGCCGTATCCGGAATACCATTCGATCGGCTGCTTATGGCGCGCAGGCCAGCGCGGCCGATCTCGAAAATACCCGCCTCACCGTCCAGGCCGACCTCGCCGTAGATTACTTCCAACTTCGCGGACAGGATGCGCTGAAGCAGTTGCTGGATTCTACTGTGGTGGCTTATCAGGAGTCCCTCGATCTGACGAGAGCTCTATACGAGACCGGTATCGATTCGGACGAAGACGTAGCACAAGCCGAGACTCAGCTCAAAACCACGCAAGCACAAGATGCCGCCCTGGAGGTCCAACGGGCGCAGTTTGAACATGCGATTGCGATGCTGACCGGCCAGTCCGCGTCGACATTCTCAATTCCCGTCGAGCCGCTCAAAGCAAATCCTCCGGCGATTCCTTTCGGTGTCCCGTCTCAGCTTCTTGAGCGGCGTCCCGACATTGCCGCGGCAGAGCGCTCGGTTGCCCAGGCCAACGCGCAGATTGGCATTGCGAGAGCGGCGTACTTCCCGACGGTTACGCTAAGCGCAGCAGCCGGACTCGAAAGCACTTCGATCGCGAGCTGGTTCACATGGCCGAGCCGCTTTTTCTCGGTTGGCCCAGCGGCTGCGGAAACCATTTTTGATGCGGGATTGCGCCGGGCCACGGTCGAGCAATACCGAGCGCAGTATGAGGAGACAGTGGCCAACTATAGACAAACGGTGCTGACGGCTTTTCAACAAGTGGAAGACAACCTTGCGGCGCTGCGGATCCTGTCCGTGGAGATTCAATATCAGGACGCGGCGGTCAAATCGGCGGAAAGAGATCTTGCGCTGGCGACGGATCGCTATAAAGTGGGAATCGATCCCTACTTGAATGTGATTACCGCGCAAACTTCGTTGCTCTCCAACCGCGAAGCAGCGGTCACTCTTCGAATTCAGCAGATGACCGCCAGCGGAGGGTTGATCGAGGCGCTCGGAGGCGGATGGGACGCCTCGAAGCTCCCGTCGCCGGCTCAACTGGTCAGCAAGGTGCCATAAAAACTCGAGACTGCGTGCGCGATGCTGAATATCAAGAAAATTCTTCTTCCGGTTGATTTCCCGAACACATCGCTGCGCGTGATTCATCAAGCTGCGGCATTGGCCCGTCATTTCCACGCTGAGATCGTGATGCTGCACGTCGCGACGCCGCTAAGCCATGCCGCCGGTGTGCCGGAGGGCGGTCCCGAACTCGCTCGTTGGGATATGCTCGCGGAGATCACCAGGGCGGCCGAGAAAAATCGGGACCAGTCTCTCGAGCCGGAGCTTCATGACCTTGCCATTCAGCGCCTGTTGGTCAAGGGCGCCACCGCCCAGGCAATTGTCCAGACGGCTCGGGACGAAAGAGCCGGCTTGATAATGATGCCCTCCCGTGGCGATGCGTTCTCGCAGTTTCTTCTCGGCTCTGTGACAGCGAAAGTACTCCACGGGAGCGAATGCCCGGTTTGGACCGATGCTCACGTGGAAAAACTGCCGGCGCGTGAATTTGCGATCCGCAACATCCTGTGCGCGGTCACTTTCGACCCCCATAATCCCAAGTGTGTGTCCTGGGCCGCGCAAATGGCCGCCGAGTTTGACGCCCACCTCACGCTCGCTCACGTCATTGCCAGCGTGAAGTTTTGGGGGCCGGGTGGCGGCTACATCAGCCCGGAGTGGAAAGAGGCGCTTGTCAGCGACGCTTCTCAGCAGATCGCAAAGATCCAGCAAGACATGGGCATCCAGGCCGATGTATTCATCGGGAGTGGTCATCCGGCCAAAGTGCTGTGCCAAGCTGCGAAGCACACGAAAGCAGACTTGCTGGTTACCGGGTGTTACCCTTACGGCGGCCGCCTGCGGACCCACGGCTACGAAATCATTTGCGGGGTGCCCGTTCCAGTTCTGAACGTCTGAAGATCCCCGGGCCAACAGTATCCTGGCGTAAACAAATAGCGGGAGCTTCGCACTCGCTCACGCGGCCGCAACGCCATCCATGATGCGGACACAGAATTCGCAACAGCGGCGTTGGCTTCGCCAGCCAATGATGTAAGCTGTGGCTCTTCTGGAGGCTGCTGATGCGTCGTCCGAACGTGCGTGCCGCTTTGCTTTTTTCAATGTTTATCGTGTTGCTTTCTGTTTCCGCCGCAAGCGCACGCGTCACGCGCGTCGAAATTCTCTCCCGCTCGGAAATTCAGGATGGCCGCGCCTTCGGATTGGCGGGAGCCTACGAAAAAATCACCGGCCGCGTCTATTTCGCCGTCGATCCTGCGAACCCGCACAACCGCCAGATCGTCGATCTGGACAAGGCCCCGCGAAATGCGCAGGGCGAAGTGGAATTTTCCGCGAACTTCTATCTCGTCAGGCCGCGCGACATGGACAAAGGCAACGGCGCTGTGCTGTTTGAAGTTTCGAACCGCGGCGGAAAAGCCATTCTGCACATCGTAAACGGCGTAACTTCCTCCGATCCGAAAGCGGAATTCGGCGACGGCTTCCTCATGCGCGAAGGCTATACCATCGCGTGGGTCGGCTGGGAAGCGGATCTCTCCGAACAGGGCGACCGCCTCCGCCTTTCGGCTCCCGTCGCCCACGATCCCGGCGGGAAAACGATTCGCGGCCTGGTCCGCTCGGACTTCACTCCGGCGAAAAAGGTGGAAGACATGCCCCTTGGACATTTTCTTCTCGGGCCAACCGGCGGAAAAAGCTATCCCGTCGACGATCCTGCCAGTCCCAAGAACGTTTTGACTCTGCGCGACACGCCAGCCGGCGAGCGGCAAACGATTCCGCGCACCGAATGGAGTTTTTCCCACCTGGTCGATGGCCAACTCACTGCCGATCCCCATTTCATTCATCTGAACGGCGGATTTCTGCCCGGAAAAATCTATGAAGTCGTTTACGAAGCGAAGGATCCCGTCGTTGCTGGCGTGGGCCTCGCCTCCGTTCGCGATTTCCTTTCCTATTTGAAGTACGATCCGCAATCCACCGCTCCCGTTCATCGCGTTTATGCCGTCGGAA
The DNA here is from genome assembly GCA_963715795.1 of uncultured Acidobacteriota bacterium. Classification (GTDB taxonomy): domain Bacteria; phylum Acidobacteriota; class Terriglobia; order Acidiferrales; family UBA7541; genus Acidiferrum. Next base: position 3,103,573 of record OY970275.1, read on the forward strand.
TTTCCCAGAGCGGCCGTTTCCTTCGCCACTTTCTCTATCAGGATTTCAACGCCGACGAGCAAGGACGGCAAGTGATGGATGGCGTCATCGCGCACGTAGCCGGCGCGGGCCGCGGCAGCTTCAATCATCGCTTTGCGCAGCCTTCCCGCGACGCGCAGCCGCTCTCCAGCATTTTCTTCCCCACCGATCTCTTTCCCTTCACGGATTTGCCCGAGACCGATTCCGAAACCGGCCAAACCGCGGGGCTGCTCGATGCTCCGGCCAAATCCGACACCGAGCCCAAAATATTTTTTACCAACACGTCCTACGAATACTGGGGCCGCTCCGCCTCCTTGATTCACACTTCGACGGACGGCTTGCGCGACGCAAAGCTCGGCGAAAATGTGCGCATCTACATGCTCGCTGGCTTGCAGCATTTTTCCGTCGCCTTTCCCCCGCAAAAATCCACTCCGGTCTCGCCCGATTCCGATGCGCAGCAGCTCCACAATCCGAATCCCGTCCAATGGTATTGGAGAGCGCTGATCACGGACATGGACGAGTGGGTGAAAGACGGCACGCCGCCTCCGCCGAGCACCTACCCGAAAATCGCGGCGGAAAACTTGGTGCCGCTCGACAAGTGGCATTTCCCAGATATTCCCGGCGTAAACAAGCCGCATGAAACGAGCCTGGCTTACCGTTTGGACTTCGGCCCGCAGTGGAAAGAAGGCATCGTCACTTTTGAGCCTCCCAAAGTCGGCAAGCCTTTCGCCGTGCTCGTGCCGCAAGTCGACGCCGACGGCAACGATCTCGGCGGCGTCCGATTGCCGGAATTGCAAGCGCCGCTGGCCACTTACACCGGATGGAATCTGCGCGATCCCAGTATCGGCGCGCCCGACTTGCGCCTCAGCTTCTACGGTTCGTTTATTCCTCTTGCGAAAACTGCGGCCGAACGCGGGAAATCCGGCGATCCGCGGCTGTCGATTGCAGAAAGATATTCTTCGCGCGACGATTACATGGGCAAGTTCGCCGAAGCCGCCATGAAGCTGGTCCACGAGCGATTCCTCTTGCCGCAGGATTTGCCCGCGATGCTCGAGCGCGGCGCGCGCGAGTGGGCCGAATTGGCCGACCAAAAATAAGTCAGCGGCTTTCCTTCGGCCAGGTACGCGCGAGCTTAGGGCTGCTTCGGGGCCCCGATTTGCTGATTGATCTGCGTCGAGAAGAGCACAAAATCCGTGAAGGTGTGATACACAATCTCGCGGTGATCCCCGAAGTCGTAATACGAATCGGCAATCTGCGGCAACCAGACGCTTGTGCTCTGCGTGCGAAATCGAACGGGCGTGTAATCGATCGAGAGCGACCATTGCCGCACTCGGGTTTCGGGGATTTCCTCCATTAGGCCGATCTCCATGTGGACAACCTGGCCGGAGTCGGCGGCAATCCACGCGTGGCCCTTGAGGCTGGCCGGATACACCCCGCCCGAGCCGCTAAAAGAAAATGTGCGCTTCGGTTTATCCGGGCGCTGCTGGAAATGAACGACCCAGGTCTTCTGGCCCTCCCAATCCGCCGCGCCTTCGCATTTCATTTCGTAATCGGCCTGCATATCGGGAAGAAACAGCAAAACCATTTCGGGCAGGCCCCTGCTCTGCGCGGCGACCGAGGAGAAAGTGCTTCCATGCGTAGGCTTGAGGCTTTCTTCGACGACCGGCTTTCCCGGTGCGTGGTTGAAAATCACGACATAATCAAACGTATCGGAACCGAGCGTCTGGACGAAGCCTTGCACGTCCTTGGATTGGTATTGGATCCTCTCCTGCGCCGTGAAGTTTTGCAGATCGGTGACCATCTCGCTGGTGCGCTCGGCTACCTGTGCGAGAACGTCGGGCAGCACGCAAGGCGGCGTGGAACTTACGGATATCACCGGCGAATCGAACTTAGGCGGATGCCAGTACAGGTCGCGGTTTATCTTTTTCTTTTGGATGTCTTGCGGCTTCTGAGCGGCGGGCAAAAGCGGTGCCAGAAGCAGTGCGATCGCCGCAAGACCAGCGAAGACGGGGCACAGAGCGGCGAAGAAAAGTTCAGCAATTCCGTGATTCCATTTGAACGCCATTCTCTGCGGCCTGGATTCTAGCTCTTCTCCGGTCTCGCGACTATCGAATCTGCAATTCCTTGCTCATCGCACTCATTCTGCCGTGGACAGCCTCCTGGACGACCATGCGGAGCCGATAGTCGCCGGGCGGAACTTCCAGCTGCATTACGCCGCTGATCCCGCTTTTCGAAAAACGCTCGAAATTTTCGGGCTTCAGGGCCAGATCCATTTCGGCCTGCTTGCCTTCCACGAAATTGCCCTGCGGATCGAAGAGCGCCGCAACAAACGTAAGTTTTTCGATGTGACGGTCGTCTCGCTGTTCGAAGGGGAGCTCCCGGATATCGATGCGAGTTTGCAGGACGAGTTGCCGCTTGCCCGCATTCCCAGGTTCGAGTTTTTCGGTCGTGGTTGCTGGGGCGTCCGCCTTTTCGGCGGAGCCTCGCATTTCCGCGTCGATGGTGTCAGTGGACGCTGCGGCCGCTTGCACGCTCGATCCTTTCGTTGGAGCGAAATAGCCGGGACGTGCTTGGACGAATTCGTGACCCGCATTCTTCAGTTCCACTTTGATTTTGTGATACTTGCCGTCTTCGGCGGGAGTGAAGCCCAATAAGTAGCTGCAGGAAGGCAAAAGGCCCAGTTGACGGAAGCCGAGGTCCAGATCGTTGTTGTTGAGGAAGAGCAGGCCGCCCGTGCTTTCGGCGAAGCGCGCCATCGAAGAGTCGAGATCGTCGAGCCGATCGCCGAGCGATTCCACTTGCAGCAAGGAGCTGCTCACGGGGATATCCCTCAGTTCGTTGGTCTCGTTAATCGGCCCGCCGGGAGCTTCGGCGTAGAGCCCCTTGCCGTCGATCGAATCGATGACCACACCCCCTCGCACGGCCTCATTGACAATAGCGTCCTGCTCCTGGTCGAGCGTGCCTGAAAGAAAACCGGAAGAGGTCAGCAGCAACAGACGGCTGCCAGACTTTCGGGCGAGCACATCGAGGTCGACTTTGATCGATTCCAGCGTCAACTGTGAGATTTGATGAGCGAGGTTCCAGGTTTGTTCGGCTTGGGACTGTATCGATTCGATCAAGCCAGCGCCCACGCCGTGGTTAAACGTCGGATCCATCAATTCCGTAGGCTGAATTGCTTCCGAGTTTCTACAAAGAGTGTTGGTGTCGTCGGCCCCGCCGCATCGGCAGGATTCCGCAATCTTCACGCTCATCACTGTCGAGTTGTGGTTCAAGATCTGATAGGCCTCATAGGGAGATATTCTCGGGCAGGAGGAAAGGCCGCCCGGGGACATGCGAGGATGTGATTGCACCGAGGCGATGCTCGCGAGCACCGCGGATGTATCGGAGGTGAAATCCAGAGTTCGCCCGCCCGAGGAAGTGAAGACCGCAATGCGGTCGTGGCCCGCAGCTTCTCTCACAAAACGATTCGCGGCGATTCTCGCATGTGCCAAATCGCCAACAGGGGTATTGATATCGTCGAAGTGGAGAGCGATCCAGCGTGCGTTCGCGGGAGACGCCGCAGAGTCGCGTTGAGGCGCTTCGGGCAGCGCTTTGGCTTGTTGGGCACGACTTGGCGCGCTGGCAAGCGTTTGGGCGGCCTGGGCTGGCGAACCGGAGAGCGCGACAGCGAACGCGGTGAGCTCGCGCTCTTTGCCGGAATCGTAGACGGTGAAGTCGTCTTTCGTCAGGCCGGTGACGGCGCGGCCGTGGCTGTCGCGGACGACGACTTCGAGCTCGACAAGCTGACTTTCAAAGCGAATGATCGGCTGGATGAGATAAGGACTGCTGCTGAGTCGCACTTCGCCGGGAGAGAGTGTTTGCGCCGCCGCAAGCAGAACGCCCGCCCCGAGTGAGAAAAGCATCGCCGCGGCGGAGAGCTTCGCGAGCGAACGCAGCCTTGGGGCTGAAACAGGAAAATCGGCTTGCGTGGGCCCTGGGCGCCGAAACATGCAGGAAGAATAGCACTTTTGTGAGGCGCCAACGACGGAAAGAAAGTCGCGGAAGCGGCGAGAAGAACCCCAAAATTCGGCGTGCCGCCGCGGGAGCGAAGCAAGATAGCGATCAAAAGAAGTGTCTCACGCCGGCCAACTAAGCGTGCTCCTGGATGCCGCGGTTCGCGTTAAGAGATAGACTCGACGGACGGGTTACGGTTCATAAACAGGACCGTAGGCTCGGGCATTGACAGGGCTAGATGAGTGCGAGGGAACGTGGCTGAGCCAAAGACGGACTATTCGAAGCGGCTGGAACAGCGTTTGGCGGCAATTGCCGAAAGGGATCGCGTTCATTTGCGGCTGGGCAACGCGAAGCTGGCCGTGATTGCAGCGGGCTTGGCGCTTGCGTGGATTATTTTTGCAAGACATTCGCTGGCGATGTACTGGCTGATCGCCCCGGTCGCGGTCTATGTGCTGCTGGGCATTCTGCATGGGCGCGTTTTGCGCGCGAAGCGAAGAGCCGAGACGGCGGCGGACTTCTATGGAAGAGGAATCGCTCGCATCGAGGACCGCTGGGCCGGAGGCGGCCGCACGGGCGAGCAATTTCGCGATGCGAATCACGTCTATGCGGAAGATTTGGATCTTTTTGGACGCGGGTGCTTGTTCGAGTTGCTTTCGACGGCGCGCTTGCCCATGGGAGAAAGCCAACTGGCGCATTGGCTGATCGAAGGATCAGAAGTGTCAAAGATTTTGGAGCGCCAGAAATTAATCGAGGAGCTGCGCGAAAAGCTGGATTTGCGCGAGGATTTAGCCGTGACCGGAGATGAATTGCGCGCGCGCCTGAATCCGGAATCTTTGATCGACTGGTCGGAGACGAAATCGATTTTGCCGTTTGGCGCGATATGGAGAAGTGCGGCGGCGCTGCTGGCGATGGGAGCTGCGGCCGCAATCGTCTATTTCTTCGAGACATGGAATCTGTGGCCTCTCTTCAGCGTTTTCCTCGTCGAGGCGGCGATTCTTAGATGGCTTTGGCACAGGGCGAATGCAGTGATCGAGGGAGTGAACTGCAACGCCGAAGGCGTTCTTCTTTTTTCCGAGATCCTGGAGCGGCTGGAGCGGGAATCGTTTGAATCGCCGCGACTCCGCGAGTTCACGGCGGAGTTGACTGAAGGGAGCGAGCCGGCTTCGCGCGCGATCCGCGGATTCGCGAGGATTGTCTTTTGGATGGACGGCCGGGAAAACCTCATGGCCAGGTTGGCGGAGCTGCCGTTTCTATACAGCGTGCAGGTGGCCATGGCGGCGGAAGCGTGGCGCAGTCGCTGGGGCGCGAAAATGCGGCGATGGGTGGAGCTCACCGGAGAAATGGAGGCGCTGTTCTCGCTGGCTGCGTATTCGTTCGAGCATCCGGCGGATCCCTTCCCGGAATTCGTGACGGCAGTGGAAGGGTCGGGATTTTTTGACGGCGAAGCGCTGGGACATCCGTTAATTGCGGCGGACAAATGCGTGCGCAACAGCGTACGGCTGGATGAGAAAACGCGCGTGGTGCTGGTGAGCGGGTCGAACATGTCAGGGAAAAGCACACTATTGCGCGTGGTTGGAATCAACGCCGTGCTGGCGATGGCCGGCGCGCCGATCCGCGGCTCGCGATTGCGTTTGACGCCGCTGAAAATTGGAACGCGAATTCGCAGCACCGATTCGCTTCAGGAAGGGCGGTCTAGTTTTTACACGGAAATTCTGCACATCCGGAAAGTGTTTGACGGCGCGAATGGAACGGTGCCACTGGTTTTTCTCTTCGATGAGTTGCTCGAGGGCACGAATTCCAAAGACCGTCGCATCGGCGCGGAAGGATTGCTTCAGGCGCTGTTGAAGCGGCGCGCGATCGGAATTGTAACCACACACGATCTGGCGCTGACGGAAATTGCGGCCGCGCTCGGAAATGTTTTGCGCAACATGCACTTCGAGGATCAAGTGGCGGACGGAAAGATGCTGTTTGATTACCGCTTGCGCGAGGGAGTGGTGGAGAAAAGCAACGCGCTGGAATTGATGCGCCTGATTGGTCTGGAAACGTAGCCCCAAGCGCGCGGGCGCTGTCAAAGAGTGAAGCGACTCCGCTTCGTTAGAGTAAAAAGATTAGAGTAAAAAGATTCTATTTGTTGTTAAAGGGCGAATCGGACGAATTGGATTCGTTGGTCGGGGCAATTCGCGCTTCCAGGGCTAAATTCGAGCGAATCAGCGATTCAACTTGCTTCCACACGGCGGGGTCGCATTCGATTTGGATGTGCGGCTTCATGAACGCGCGGTCCCACCAGGGATATTGCCCGCACGTGAGAGGTTTCGATTTGTAGTCGTAGCGGAAATTGCCCAGAATGCGAGTGCGTTCAGGATCGGCGGCGCGAATTTTCGATTGCCCATGGAGAAATCCATCGAGCTGATAAAAGTTGATTGCTTGCGCGACATTCGCGGGAATCACGGAGTCGTTCTCGCCGAGCTTGGAAACGCTATCGACCTGGATGGTGAGGAGAACGGGGATGCCCTCTTCGCCAAGTTCGCGCGCGAGTTCGACGGTTTCTGACGCGCCCCAACTGTGGCCAAAAATAATGATGCGGGCATTCTGCTTTTCTTGCGGAGTCAATGTTCCATCACGATTGGCATCCAGAAGGTGAAGAACGGTTTTGAGCGCGGCCTTGCCCTGATGGTTTTCAAAGGTCGCCCCGAAAACACCGGAAGAATATTCTTCGCGGAGGCGATCGACGAGTTGAACCTCCGTGTGGACGCGATCATCGTGGCGAACGAAACCGCCGACGAAGCCGATGACGATGACAGGAGGCGCAGCCGAGACAGATGCAGGGTCAGCGTGGGGTTGGGAAGTCGCCTCACCGGAGACGAAAAACAAAGCGAAAATCAAAAACAAGACCCGGAACGAGGGAAGCATGCGCTGCACCGTGACGGGGAAACTACATCAGTACAGATGAGACTGACAAGACTAAAGTTGCGCAAAAAGAGGAGTCAGAAAATGGTACGGAAGACGAGAAAAAATGGGAGCAGAGCTTTAGTACTCACAGGACCGGGCGGAGCCGACGCATTACGGCGCCTGAAGCGAGGAGACAGAAACGGCGCGCGAATTAGCCGACGGCAAACTGGTGTTGGCGGCGGTGGAGATGGAGCTATTCATACGGGCCTGTTCCAAGAGGGCCCAGTCATTTTTGAAATCGGGCATGATCTCCCGGCTGTGCATTGGGCTCTTTAGGTAGTGATTGGCGCGGGCGAGGGTAAGGGCGTAGGCCCACTGAGAATCGGTGCCAGGAGCAAAGAGATTGCTGGCGCTGAGGCCGAGCTTCACGGGATTGCCGCTTTGCGGTAAATCCAGCCAGAGGGCGCCATCGGCGCTCGCGGAGAGGGTGCCGGCGCGATCCAGATACTTGAAAAGACGGTTCAGAAAATCATCGTTGGGAATAATTTCGCGGTTGATCGCGTCATTGGCGAAAGCAGAAAACGCCTCGCGATATTCTTTCCACTCTTTCGCGGTGCCCACGAGCTGAGCGCCCTCCTGATTGACGAGCGCTTCGAGCTGCTGCTCGCGCGAAACGTCATTCTCTGATTTTGCCTGGCGAATTTCCTGGTCGAGGGCAGAAGCGCCGGCGCTGGGATGGTGTTCGAGTTCATGCTCGGGATTGAAGCGAGCGGTGAGGAGATAAGAAGCCGCCATGAAGGGCAATTCGTGGTCCGCGAAAAGGAGCATGGGCACGAGAAGTTTTTTGGAGTGATATAACTGCTCGGTGCCGTTGCGGCACTCGCTGCTAAGCTTGATGGTGCCCGGCAACTGCGCGAAATGCAGGACGCGGAAATGGGCTTCGGGATGATGTTCGGCATAGCGGGCGAAGGAGCGGGCAATGGCTTTCGGAGTGATCAGGCCAAAGTCGTTGAGATAATCGGCTTTTGCAGAGTGCGGAAAATAGGTGTTGATCACGCGCCTGCTGAATTCGGCGCAATTGCGCGTGATGCCGTTGAAGTGATTTTTGTTGGGGAGAGAGTTGAACTCAGCGATGAGAGCACGGTCCTGCTCGATGGTAGTCGAGACGACGAAAGCGTACATGCTGCGTTCGAGCGTGGCCCCCACCATTTCGCGCCACTCGGCTTTATTGCTGGTGCGGCACTCCGCGGTCTGGCAGTAGGGCAAAAGATACTTTTCGCGATATCTCTCTTCGAGAAGATGCTTGATTTTTTGCGAGCTGAAAAGAGGGCGATTTTGCGGGTCCTCGACACCGTATAAATAGATGGAGAGAGGGACGATGTTCCACTCGTAGGGCTGGTCCTCGCCGAGAGTGGTGTAATTGCTCATGACCGAGCCTTCCTCGCCGGGACGGCAGAGGCGGAGCTTGATAGGAGAATCGGCGCAGATGCGGGAGAAGTAAACGGCACTGTGGCCGGACCCGGAGATTCTGGCGAAACTGGTGTCCAAGGACTCGTTGAGAAGGACGCCGACGTCCCCATAGGCACGGGGGAGGCTCAAACAGAAGAGGATGCTGAGGGCCATCGCGAGACGAGCGATCGCTGGCACCCAGCGGCCGCAAGGCCGGGCCGAGGCGATCAGGGAAGCGATTGGAGTCAGCTTACGCAACGCGATCGGTTTCCTTTCTGCCGAAGGCTCGAAATACAAGTTTAGCGGGCTGGTTTAGCCGTCCAGGGCAAATCGAACAAGCCTTGTAGGGACGGGACTAATAGTGCTTTAGTCAATTCCGAAGCAGCACTAAAGGACAGGTCATGTTCTGTAACCCATTGAAACAGAATGACCTACCTCGATATTAAGATGCCCCAGGCCGCCGGAAGGTTGCGCCAGAGGCCGATTGTCTGATGCCTTCCAGAGTTACCCGCCCCGTTCCAGCGGCGCGATAGGCAGGCCAGCCCCTTTGTTAAACCCGCCAAGGAAGCAAGCCTTGCGGCGAAACTGGGACGCCCGGAGCGGCTTGTTGAAGACTCTCAAGGCCATGCAAGGGCAAGGGCTAGATGGCCCGGACGGGAGTGAAGCCACCAATTGGAGGGGCCGCGGCAGTCCCCGGCAGTCACCGAACTGCGAGAAGGGCAGACTCGGTCCGGCCTGCGCCAAGCCTTCGCCGATCGAGGAGCCGTTGGAAGTCCCTGCGGCGTCCTCTGGGAATCCTCGGGAGTCCATGGATAAAGAACACTTGGCAGATTCGAGGTTGACATCGCCACGGGCGGCTCTTGTAATGAATCTATCCAAAATCTTATGCGCAAACGCGTAGCTAATCCCACGTGACAAACCTCGAAAGCGGGAAAGAATCCCGTAGCGGAGCAAGGCACCACGCCTTTCTGGTAGCGGCGGGAATTTTTCTCAGCCGCGTCGCCGGACTGGTCCGCGAACGAGTGTTCGCGCACTACTTTGGGAACTCCGACGCAGCGGATGCGTTCAAGGCCGCATTCCGCATTCCCAATTTCTTGCAAAACATGTTCGGCGAGGGCGTGCTTTCCGCTTCGTTCATTCCCGTTTACGCCAAGCTGTTGGCGCACGAGGATGAAGAAGAAGCGAGGCGGACGGCCGGAGCTGTGGCGGCGTTGCTTGCGCTGACCACTTCCCTGATCGTGCTGGTGGGCGTGCTCACTACGCCTTACCTGATCGATGCGATTGCAGGCGGATTCACCGGAGCCAAGCGGGAATTGACGATCCGGCTGGTGCGAATTCTTTTTCCCAGCGCGGGCTTGATGGTTTTTTCGGCGTGGTGCCTGGGAGTTCTGAACAGCCACAAGCGATTCTTCCTTTCGTATGCGGCGCCGGTGGTGTGGAACGCGGCGATGATCGCGACGATGCTGGGCTGGGGCGGGCGATACGCGGAATTTCCGCTGGCGCAAATTTTGGCGTGGGGCTCGGTGGTTGGGAGCGGGCTGCAAGTGGCCGTGCAACTGCCGGTGGTGCTGCGGCTGCTGCGAGGGCTGCGGCTTTCGCTAAATTACAAGGCGGAGAACGTGAAGACGGTGGTGCACAATTTTGTTCCCGTTTTCGTTGGACGCGGCGTGGTGCAGATCAGCGCTTACGTGGATACCCTGCTGGCAAGCTGGCTGCCGATGGGCGCGGTGGCCGCGCTCTCTTACGCGCAGATTCTTTATTTGCTTCCGGTGAGCCTCTTCGGAATGTCCGTATCGGCGTCGGAGCTGCCGCACATGTCCGGCACGCTGGGGAGCGAGGAAGAAGTGGCGGCCGCGTTGCGGAAGCGGCTGAATTCCGGCTTGCGGCAGATCGCGATGTTTGTGGTTCCCTCCATCACCGCTTTCCTGATTCTGGGCGACGTGATCGTGGCGGCGATTTACCGCACGGGACAATTCACGCAGGCCGACGTGATTTATGTTTGGGGAATCCTAGCGGGCGCCACGGTTGGGCTGCTAGCCTCGACGCTGGGGCGGCTCTATTCCTCGACTTACTATGCGCTGCGGGATACACGGACCCCGCTGAAGTTCGCGGTGGTCCGCGTGATTTTGACGACGATCCTGGGACTGCTTTGCGCGTTTCCTTTGCCGCATTGGCTGGGCATCGAGGCGCGCTGGGGCGCGGCAGGGCTGACGATTTCCGCAGGGATCTCGTCGTGGGTTGAGTTCGCGCTGCTGCGGCGGACGCTGAACCGCCGGATTGGAGCTACGGGGATTCCCCTGAGTTCCCTCGTGAAGCTTTGGGCAGCGGCGGTGGCGGCGTCGGCGGCGGGATGGGGCATCCACGAGTTCCTCGGAAGGCACTTTGCCATGCCGGCCGCCGTCGCGGTTCTGGGCCCGTTCCTTGGCCACCGTTACCCCATACTTGTGGCGATTGCCGTCTTGCTGCCGTTTGGGGTGATCTACTTCGGGGCGCTGCTGGCGATGGGGCTGGAGGAGGCTCGAGGTTTCCTGCGGATGATTGGGGGAAAGTTTGCGAGCCGTTAGCTAGTTAACCATAACTGGTACCCCCCCTGGGTTTTTTTGTAAGTGTTGCTTCTAAAGGATTTAGGTTTTGCGTTAATTTGTTTAGAATCATACGATTGCACGGAAATCTGTAAGTGTTGATTCTAAACGGGTTAAAAATGCACCAAAATTGTGCAGGTTGAGCGGTTTTCGGGGTTAGTCAGTCTGCAAAATTACTCGCCGACTCGGTCCGAAACTTACGCGCAAAGGACGCCCGTCGCCAGAGAGGGGGCACTGGCACAGGCTGAAGCCTGTGCTACCAAAAGCAAAAACGCCAGCAAGGATGCTGGCGGTACCCCGAAAAAAACCGCAAAGTTACCTAGTTCTTTTATACGACAGGAGTAACGATTAGTCAAGGGCCTGCGGGATGGGAAGGGTCGTGAGCTGAACGGTAATAGTACGCCAACAGTGAGCTCCCCCAGGATTTTCGTCAAGTTCGTGACACCCCTGTGTTTCCCCAACCACGTAAGACTTCGGGCAGTTCCGGCCCATAGCCATTGCTTGCCACAATCTGTGCCTTGGCAACTAAGATGCTCGGTTACTGCCATGCGAAGCATACTTTCAAGAATCTCAATTGGGGGATTGCCGGTCTTCCGAGTTGTGGCGGGCCGGTCGACGGCACCGAGAACAAACGGAGTGGCGTCCTTGCAGTTCGCCTCGTGGGCCGTCCATCGCGGTCTGCGGTAACAGTCGGGTTCTTTTATTCAGGAGTACCGGAGGCCTTTCATGAAAGCGGTCCTCTTCTTCGCACTGCTCACTGTCGCATTGAGTTCCGGGTCCGCGACTCATGCTCAGACCGACAATGTTGTCACCATTTCCAGCAGTTCCGGGGAGGAATTAGCGCGAGCATCGCAGGACATCTATGCAACGCCGGAGTCGCTGACTCTTCTACCCCACACGCCAGAAGCCCATACCGGAAAGATCTGGCTACGCTCCAGCGATGATGGTGTGCACGTGTGGGGCAAGATCGACGCCGACGAACAGAGTTTTCACTGGCCGCGGCAAAAATCCGAAATGCTATCGAGCGACCACCTCGAGGTCTGGCTTGCGACTTCGCCTGAAGTTCCCATGCCGGAGATCGGGTGGGGCAACCAATTCGGTCCTACATTGCTAGCTAATCTGAAAGATTGCGCCGGCCAAGTTGACTCACACAAGGGCGAAGCTGATTCGGGCGCCAAAAACTGTGAGCGGTGGTTCACCGAACAACTTCAGTTCCGCAAGTACCTTCGGCGACTGTTCGTCCGCCAGTGGCTCATTGCCGGGTCTGGTTACTCAGACAAGCCCCGCTTGTTCGAGGACTTTGCCTCGAGTGCTTACGCCGGTCTTAGCGCAATTTTCTTTTCCGAAGACGTGCCGAAAACGCTCAAGCCAGAGTCTAATGACGGAGTGACTGCGGACATCGTCAGCGATGTCCGGTCAGAAAAAAAACGGACTGCCAGCGGCAGGGCCTACACTTATTATCGCCGGACTGGTTACCACTTTCACGTCTTCATTCCCTATAAAGCGTTCCCGCCCGCGCAACAACTCACCCTGACGGATCTCTACTTGATGGTTGATGCCTTCAGCTCTGCGCCCGCGGGCCACAAAATGGGGGACTACTCCAGCACCTCAGCCAAACGCCAGTGGGGCCGACCCGCCACTTTCAATCATGTTCGCCTCGCTTTGCCGCGGACCTTCTCAGTTGGTCCTTGCGAATGCAAGCTCGAGCAAAAGGACATATACGGTGAGACCTATCCGTCCTGGTTCTTCCCGCCGCAGTCCGCCAAGGACTCCGACCTGCGGTCCACATTTGCGCTCATCAACCCAGCCGGGGGTTATATGTATAAGCCCGCGAACGTCTCGCCAGAGGTCATAGACTCTGACTATTTCTGGAAGCAATTGACAAACGGCGCCACTGTTTGCGGCCCAGATCTTGGCTGGCGTTATGGAAATGAGATCAAGCGAACGGAATTCGGCCTGGACGGAGAGCATTTCGAAACGTTGGCCTTGCCAGACGGTTGGACGCTTATCCGCTCTGGACCTACGGCCTCCACGCTCAGCGCCTTTGGTTCTGGTGCGTGTGGCGCTTGCCCAGTCTTGGGATTTGACATCTTTGCCGTTTCACCGCAGGGTGAGATCACCTCCGCCCTTGCTATTCGCGAAGAGCTCACGGGGACCGGGGGACAGCCCTCGGAAGCTGACCTAACGATCGCTCCTGATTGGAAGCAAATCATCCTATACCTGGAGATCGTGGACCCTCAGCAGACGGAGAACACAACAGGGTGGACCTCCACAACTTACTGCCTTGAGGACCACGTCTACAAGCAGTGCAGTGAATCGAAACAAACCCAACCGCCAGAGCCTCCACATTTCAAGGAGTTCCGAAACGAGTAGGCCAGTCAAAAGGCGGGCTTTGACGGGGGTGGGGCGTCTGTTAGAATGGGAGGCTCAGTATTGCGGCTACAGAAGAGTAAAATTTCCGGCTGGACAAGACGGCCTGAGTAGGAAGAACAATGGCATTGAAGTGTGAATTCTGCGGCAAAGCGCCGCACTATGGCAACGTGATCAGTCACGCGAATAATACGAGACGGAGACGGTGGAATCCGAACCTGAAGCGCGTCCGCGCAGTGGTGGACGGCACGAGAAAGCACGTTCGAGTTTGCACGGCCTGCATCCGCGCAGGACGCGTGAAGAAAGCGGCCTGAGCTCCCCACCTTGAATCCCTTGCATGAGAAAAAGTGTGTGGCAGGGCATGCGCACGGCCTGAGGACGGGCGTGGCGCGCATGGCACTGCTGTTGCCGACGGCGATGGCGCTGGCCATGGGTGCAGGGTGCAAACAGAAGGCGCAGCCCGCGCCGGACGTGTGGGCGGTGGTGAACGGGCAAGAGATCAAGCGGGACGAAGTGGACAAGTATTACCGGACGCGGGTGAATCCGGAGGGGCAGGAGCCTTCGCAGGAAGAGGCGCTCTCGTTGAAGCTGAACGTGCTGGACGAATTGATCAACAACGAGATTCTGCTGGAGCGGGCGAAGAAAATGAACCTGGAAGCCAGCGACGGGGAAGTGGAAGACAAGTTCACCGAGCTGAAGAGCCCCTACACCGAAGACGAATTCCAACGACAATTGAAAGAACGCGGCGTGTCCGTGGACGACTTGAAGAACGACCTGCGGAGACAGCTCTCGATCACGAAGCTGCTGAACCACGAAGTGGTGGCGAAAATAACGATTACGGACCAGGACATCAAGGACGCGTACGAGGCGAACAAGGCGCAATTCAACGTCGCGGAGCCGCGCTACCGGATTTCCGAGATCGTGGTGACGCCGCGCAAGGAATTGCAAATTCGCAATTTGAAGAACGATGACGCGACGAACGAAGCGGAAGCGCAGCGCAAAGTCAAGATGCTCGAGGACAAGCTGAACAGCGGAGCGGATTTTGCGCAACTGGCGATGGACTATTCGGAAGATATGAATTCGGCGACGATGGGCGGAGATTTGGGATACGTGCCGGAATCGGCGCTGAATCAGTCGGACCCGATCCTGAAGAAAGCAGTGATGGGAATGCAGGCGGGGCAAGTCAGCCCGCCGCTGGCGATCCAGGGGAAGGACGGGCCGCGGATCGTGATTTTGAAGCTGATTTCGCGGGAGTCGCCGGGACAGAGAAGCCTGAGCGATCCGCAGGTGCAGCAGACGATTCGGGACTCGCTGCGCAATCACAAGGAACAATTGTTGCGGGCCGCTTATCTGACGATTGCGCGGGACGAATCGCACGTGACAAATTATTTAGCGCAGCAAATCATCGAATCCGCAGGCAAGCTTCCGGATGCGGCGAAGACGGATTTTCCAGACAAGTCCTCGGGGCACTAAGCTGCGTCTGGCAGCTTCTTAAATTTCTCGCTAATTCGTTCCTTCTTTCCTTCCTTCCATTACTCAACCCAAGCAAGAATTTCGCCTGCGTTTACGGGCTGGCCTTCTTTTACTTGGAGGCGCTCGAGCGTGCCGGTCTTGGGCGAGCGAATTTCGTTTTGCATTTTCATGGCTTCCACGACGAAGAGCCCCTGACCGGCTTCGACTTTTTCGCCGGCCTGGACGAGGACGCGGACGACTTTGCCGGGCATGGGAGCTACGATTTGCTGGCGGCCTTCGAGATCGAGGGAGCCGCGGCCACCGCGACGCCACGCGCGGGGATCGGAGATTTCGGCGGTGAATTCCTGCAGATCCGTTTGAAGCTTGAGGAGACCGCCGGGCGCCTGCATGATGTGGACTTCGAAGGATTGGCCTTCGAGAAGGACGGAAAGAGTGTGGGGATTGATTTCGACGACGCTCACGTGGAGCGGCTCGCCGTCCAGCGTAATTTTCCATTGATTGGCGTCGCGTTCGAGTTCGACGATGCGGAGTTTTCTGCCGGAGGGGCCGGTGAGATGGACTTCAAATTTCGTTTTCATGGGAGACGGTCCAACTGTTGGCGGCGGCCGTCTTGTTTCCATCGGGAAGAAGAAGGATCGTTGCTCGAGGAGGCAGGCGGATTGGAACGACTGTCCCCCTGATTTGCGTGCCAGACGGCGGCGATGGCGGCAGCGTCGGCGGCGCGGTCTCGAGATGCAGTGTTGTGCGAAGCAGGGGCTGCGGCTGGGGCCGGCGAACGATGGAGCAATTCGTCGAGCCATTTGGTGTGGATTTCGCCGCGGAGGAAATCGGGTTCGGCGAGAATGCGGCGGAAAAGACCGGCGTTGGTTTTGATGCCGGTGACGGAATACTCCTCGAGAGCGCGGCGGAGACGAGCGATGGTTTCTTCGCGGCTGTTGCCCCAAGCGATGAGTTTGCTGAGAAGGGGATCGTAGTCCATGGGGACGGTCCAGCCTTCGTAGACGCCTTCATCGAGGCGGATGCCGGGACCGCTGGGGGCATGGCGCGAGAGTATTCTTCCGGGCGACGGGAAGAAATTGTTGTCGGGATCTTCGGCGTAGAGGCGGACTTCCATAGCGTGGCCGCGCGGAGTGATCGTCTCCCAAGCGAAAGGAAGACGATGGCCAGCGGCGATGGCGATTTGCAGCTTGACGAGATCGAGACCGGTGACTTGCTCGGTGACAGGATGCTCAACCTGGAGGCGCGTATTGACTTCCAGAAAATAAAAATTGAGATGGGCGTCGACGAGGAATTCGACGGTGCCGGCGTTGACATAGCCGCCGGCGCGCGCGAGACGGACGGCGGCGTCACCCATTTTTTTGCGGAGATCGGGCGTGACGACAAGGGAGGGGGCTTCTTCGATGACTTTCTGGTGGCGGCGCTGCACGGAACATTCGCGCTCGCCGAGAGAGACGACGCGGCCGTGAGTGTCCGCGAGGATTTGAATTTCGATGTGGCGGGGCTTTTCGAGATATTTCTCGAGGTAGAGGCGCGAATCACCGAAGGCGTTGAGGGCTTCCGAGGAAGCGTCGCGCCACGCGGCTGAAAACTCGGCGTCGCGCAAGACGACGCGCATGCCTTTGCCGCCGCCCCCGGCGACGGCTTTTAGCAAAACGGGATAGCCCATGTTTTGGGAGAGGGCCTGAGCGTCCTCGGGATTTTCGATGGGATCGTTCGCGCCGGGTACGGTGGGGACGTCGGAGCGGCGAGCGAGCTGGCGACCGGCGGTTTTCGAGCCGAGGGCTTCCATGGCTTCGGCCGAGGGGCCGATGAACGTGAGGCCGGCTTCGGCGCAGGCGCGCGGGAGGGCGGGGTTTTCGGCGAGGAAGCCGTAACCAGGATGGAGGGCATCGCAGCCCGAGAGGCGGGCGACGTCCATGATTTTGTCGATGCGAAGATAACTTTCGCGGGAAGAGGCGGGGCCGATGGGATAGGCCTCGTCGGCGAGACGAACGTGGAGGGATTTGCGGTCGACCTCGCTAAAAACGGCAACGGAGCGAATGCCGAGTTCGCGGCAGGCGCGCAGGATGCGCACCGCGATTTCACCGCGATTGGCGATCAGGATTTTGCGGAACATGAGCGTTTTGCGACGCAGCGGGATTCTAGCATGAGGGGAATCGCCGACGAGCGGCGGGCGCGCGCGGCGTGTCTAATTGTTCGAGGAGCGGAAAACGAGGAGAGGCGCCGAGGCGAGCGGAATCGAGGGAAATGGCAGATGTCAGACAAATGCGCTATACTGTCTGACAGGAAGATTGGAGAAGCGTCATGGCGTCCCAGAGAATCTCGGTGCGCGTTCCCGGCAAGACAGTGCAGCGGCTCAAGGAGCGCTCGCGCGCGATGGGAAAACGCGAGTCGGAAGTAGTTCGCCATGCGCTGGAGGAGTATTTCTCGAAGAGCAGCGAGAAAGAAAACGCCTACGATAGCTTTCTGGACGCTGGGCTGATCGGTTGCGCGAAGGGATTGCCGAAAGATATTGCTACGAATAAGCGACACTTCAAAGGGTTCGGTAAGGCAAAGTGAACCGGATCTTGATGGACACCGGCCCCTTGGTTGCAGTTCTGTCGCCCGATGAGCGCAACCACCAAATTTGTGTTTCTCTCTTACACAGTTTGCCCAGTCCCCTCGTCACGTGTTGGCCGGTCATTACGGAAGCGATGTGGCTGCTGCGCAAGGCCCCTTGGGCCGTCAAGAAGCTTTTGTCCGCGATAAGTTCTGGAGTGCTGGAAATTCCAGCCGTGACAGCCGCGGAGGCCGCGCAAATAGAGGCCATCATGGATCGATATGCAAGTCTGCGGCCGAAGTTCGCCGATGCGATGGTGGTATATCTTGCGCATCGGGAGAACATCGAAATAATATTTACGCTGGACCGGCGGGATTTTTCGGTCTATCGAAACGCTCGCAACAGACCTTTTCAGCTCATCCCAAGTTGACACACACTCGCCAGATGGCGATTTGCTTCGATTACCAGGGTTAGCGCTTCTTTTAGATTGCGCCGGGCTTCGGCGAGCGTCCGCCCTTGTGTGTTCACGCCGGGGATTTCTTCGATGTAAGCGACATACCACCGGCCACGTTTTTCGATGATGGCAGTGAGAATTTACGCGTCATGGAATTTATTTCGATAGAGTCCGCGGGCGTTGGCGGATGTCAAAGCGGGATGTTGCCATGCTTTTTGCGGGGGTTGGTATCGCGCTTGTTTTCGAGGGCGCGGAGAGCGGTAATGATGCGGGGGCGGGTTTCGGAAGGCTCGATGATGGCGTCGATGTAGCCCTTTTCAGCGGCGACGAAGGGATTGGCGAAGCGGTCGCGGAACTCGTCGATTTTTTCCTGGCGGAGGCGATCGCGGTCGGATTCGGGGGCTTTGTCCAGTTCGCGTTTGTAGACGATGTTGACCGCGCCTTCAGGACCCATGACGGCGATTTCCGCGGAGGGCCAGGCGAAATTGGCGTCGGTGCGAATGTGTTTGCTGGCCATGACGCAGTACGCGCCGCCGTATGCTTTGCGGGTGATGACGGTGATTTTGGGGACGGTGGCTTCCGCAAAGGCGAAGAGGAGCTTCGCGCCATGTTTGATGATGCCGCCGAATTCCTGCTGTGTGCCGGGAAGAAAACCGGGAACGTCCTCGAAGGTGATGAGCGGGATGTTGAAAGCGTCGCAGAAGCGGACGAAGCGGGCGCCTTTTACGGAGGCGTTGATATCGAGAACGCCGGCGAGATAAGCGGGCTGGTTGGCGACGATGCCGACGGGACGGCCGTCCAGGCGAGCGAAGCCGACCACGATATTTTTCGCGAAGTGCTCGTGGACTTCGAAGAAGTAGGCGTCGTCGACGATGGAGTGGATGGCATCCTTCATGTCGTAAGGTTTTTGCGGCTCATCGGGAACGAGAGAATTCAAGGATTCCTCGCGGCGGTCGGGCGAATCGGAGGACGGGCGACGCGGCGGATCGTCCACATTATTGGAAGGCAGAAAACTGAGCAGCTCACGAATCATGGCGAGGCAATCGGCGTCGTCCGCGGACACGAAATGAGCGACGCCGCTTTTTTCGTTGTGGGTCATGGCGCCGCCGAGGTCCTGTTTGGATACCTCCTCGTGCGTGACGGTTTTGATGACGTCGGGGCCAGTGACAAACATGTAGGAAGTGTCGCGGGTCATGAAGATGAAATCGGTGATGGCCGGGGAGTAGACCGCGCCGCCGGCGCAGGGGCCCATGATGGCGCTGATTTGAGGGATCACGCCGCTGGCGAGCGTGTTGCGGAGAAAAATATCGGCGTAGCCGGCGAGAGAGGCCACGCCCTCTTGAATACGAGCGCCGCCGGAATCATTGAGGCCGATGACGGGAGCGCCCGCGCGCATTGCGAGATCCATGATCTTGCAGATTTTGCGGGCGTTGGCTTCGGACAGAGAGCCGCCGAAAACGGTGAAGTCCTGGGCGAAAACATAGACGAGACGGCCGTCAATGCAGCCAAAGCCGGTGACGAAGCCGTCGCCGGCGGGGCGCTGCTCCTGCATGCCAAAATCGACGCAACCGTGGCGGACAAATTTGTCGAGTTCTTCGAATGAGCCCTCATCGAGGAGAAGATGGATACGTTCGCGAGCGGCGAGCTTGCCGGCTTTGTGTTCGCGTTCGCGGCGCTCGGGGCCACCGCCGGCTTCGGCTTCCGCGGATTGGCGGCGAAGCTCTTCCATGCGGTTGCGATGCTTTTCCTTCGCGCTCGCGGCGGCGTTTTTCTCAGACAAGCTTTCCTCCAGGGGCAGAAGGCTCATTTTTTGCGAAGATGCGGACGGCAAGATGGGTGGCCAGCCAGATGGTGCCAAGGAGCAAGACGACACCGAGCAGCAGCTCCGCGCCAATGGCAGCGGCGCGCTGGAGGGGCGATTCGAGGGACGCGACGTAATTGGTGGCCTGCACGAGGAGGAACATTGCAGCGAGTGTCATCGCAACGATGAGCGCGGTGGTGAGGACGGAAGCGAGAATCATTTTCATGAAAGCGGCGCGCCGCCAAGAGGCGGCAGAGAGAAGAATAGCGCATCTAGGCACAAAGACGTAAACAGCCGGGAGGGCGCGGCCGGAGCTCGGCGGCTCAGCGCAAACCGGACCAATCGTCGGCAACGAGGATGGAGTCGCTGGGATTCGAGGGATCGTACTTCACGCTGGCGGGTTGCCCCGCAACGAGACGTTCGAATCGAATTTGACCTTCGAGGCCAGTGATGTCCTGAGCGGTGTGATAGGTGACTCCGGAAATCGCGTAACTGTAGGTGACGAGGTGCCGTGGCCCGAGAGCGACAAGTGGGCGAGGACGGGAACCGAAGATTTTCTTTGCACTTTCGCGCGGCTCGGGAGGATGCT
Source organism: uncultured Acidobacteriota bacterium (assembly GCA_963715795.1). Classification (GTDB taxonomy): domain Bacteria; phylum Acidobacteriota; class Terriglobia; order Acidiferrales; family UBA7541; genus Acidiferrum. Next base: position 3,123,730 of record OY970275.1, read on the forward strand.
CGGCTAATTCGACGACCTGACCTTCGGCGATGCGGCCAATCTGATTCAAGTGGAGACGGCGCCTGCGCTCGACTTCTTCCGGTTCTTCCGCGGGACGAAAGAAGGCGTAGGCGATCATGGTGATGGCCGCGATGGCAGCGGCAGCCATGGCGAGAACTAGTTTCCAATCTGCGAAGAGAGATTTCAACTAGCGAGCTCCATCGAGCTATCTGAAAAGTGGAACGCTGCAGCCGCACGAACCGGCAAATACACGTCGCACACTGGAAAGAGCTGCCTGCCCAAGCGACCCCACAAGCGAGTATTTTACCGAAACCGCGGCAGCGAGGTGTAACTACGTGTGCGGGGCGTGCACTGGATTGCGCAACACGCCAATACCGCCGATGCTGACTTCAACCTCATCTCCCGAGACCAGCGGACCGACGCCAGCCGGCGTGCCGGTGGCAATCAAATCGCCGGGGAAAAGAGTCATAACGCGGGAGATCCAGCGAACGATAAAGGGAACCGGATAGAGCATGAGCGAAGTGCGGCTGGATTGACGGAGGCTACCGTTGACGCGGGTTTCGACCAAGACATCGGATGGATCGAGCTGCGTCTCGATGTGCGGGCCGACGGGACAAAAGGTATCGAAGCCTTTGGCACGCGTGAACTGGACATCACTTTTCTGGAGGTCGCGGGCGGTGACGTCGTTTAGGCAGCTATAGCCGAGAAGAAAGGCGAGCGCGTCATCCGAGTCCGCGAGCTGCGAGCAACGGCGGCCGACGACCAGCGCCAGTTCGCCTTCATGCTCGACGCGCTGGGACTGCGGCGTAAGAACGATGGGATCGCCGAGACCAATGATCGACGAAGGCGGCTTGAGAAAGATGAGCGGCTCTTTGGGTACTTCATTGCCAAGTTCCGCGGCATGTGCGGCGTAGTTGCGCCCGACGCAGACAATTTTGCCGGGTTCGACGGGAGCCAGCAGACGCACGCCGGCGGCGGGCCAAGTGCGATGGCCCTGCGACCAGGAAGCCCAGGGAGGAGCGGTGATTTCGCGGACATGTTCGCCTTCGAGGAGACCGTAGAGCGGCGAGGAGAGCTGGGACGAGGAAGACTCGATGGGAACGAAGCGGCAGAATTTCATTCGAGGTCAGCTCGGATGGTGATGCGTATGAGATGGAGCCGAGGCGCGAGCGCGGCGGATGATGGTTCCGATCCAAGAGAGGGTGACTACCAGCATATAGAGCACGGCACCGAGCACGAATATTTGAACGGCGCTATAACGCCCCTCAAGTCCGGTGAAGTCCATCGACAGGAGGCGATAGATGACGCTGAAAATGGCCCACGCAATCAAGCTCGAAGCGAGCAAATTACCCGGCACGCGCCAAAAACGAATAACGGGAATCAATGCGAGGATACCAAGCAGAGCCACCGCAGCCAGATTGCGCAAAAGCGCAAAACGATCGAGGACGGGAACGCGATTGGCGACAATGACCCACGCACTGAAAGTGCTTGAGAGAAGAATACCGACGTAAATACCGGTGCGGACAGAGGTGTTGCGAAACGCGTGGAACGATCCATACACCGGCAAATGTGCGCGAACGGATGTCAAGAAAAACGCTCCCAAGAACCGCCAAATATGCCCCGGGGCTACGAAGGAGGTTTCGCGACATCCACGACGACGGCCGCGCTAGGTTGGCTTTCGTTGCCAGCGCGATCGACGGCGGTCACGGAATACCAGTAGCGGTGGCCCGGTACCACAGACGTATCACGATACGCCGGAGCAAGCAATAGCTCCGGAGTGACAAGCTCACCCCGTGTGTTCAGCTGCTCACTTCGATAGACGCGATAACCGGCCAGGCCGGTTTCAAGATTGATGGACCAAGAGAGGTCCGCGACGAGGGAGCCGGGCGTGGCGCCGGGAAGAACGACAGCGACAACGTTTTGCGGAGGGGCAGGAGGAAATGTATCGCGGGGCGAAACGATCGCAGGCGCGGAATCGGAAGACTCGAGCGTCTGGCCATCGACGAGAACGACGCTCCTGACGATGTAGAGGTAGGTTTTGCCGAAGTCAAAGAGCGTGTCCTGGTAAGAGGCTCCGGCGGGGGAAGCCAAAAGGGCGAGAGAAGATTTCCATTTGGCTTTGGTGAGATCGGTTGCGGCCGCGGCAGCGGAAGAAGGATCGAGTTCGCCGCGATACACGCGATAGCCAGAAACGGCAGAGAGCGGCTCGCCGCCGGAGGTGAGTGTGGGAGCTAACCAACTCAAATCGATGGCGAATTCCGTGACGTGCACGTCGACATGAGCGATCGGCTCAGGCACGGGGAACATGCGAACGGAAACTATGTTGGAATCGGCGGAGGCGCGTTTTTTGGAGAGGCGCGTGCGGACAACGTAATCCAGTACACCGCCGGGATGCGCGCGGGTTTCCGACGGTGCGATGGGGTCGGTGAATTTAAGCTGGCCACCGGAGACGTAATTACTTACGAGCGCGCCGGGGATCGCGTACACGACGCGAAATGATTTGCGGTCCGGCGAACCATCGGGCTTTGGCGTGCCTCGCACAACTTCCACAGCGGGCGCAGAAGCGAGCTGATCGCCGGAGACGGTCTTCGCTGGCAAGGTGAATGTGAGCTGGACGCCGTCGCCTGCTTGCTGGGCGGAGAGGTCGGTGACCGCTACGGGAACCGGCGGAGAGGGAGGAACAGGCTCGCCGGGCGCGCCACAACCCACGGAGGCGAGAGAAAGAAATGCGTAAGCGACAATAACAAAACTTGGGAAGGGGGAACCTGCCACGTGGCTCGATAGAGGCTTTCGCAAGTCTCGACTTGTCATTTTCGATTTTCGGAGTTTACAGGATGTAGCGGCTCAAGTCCTGATTCTTGACGATTTCGGAGAGCTGCTTGGTGACATAGGCGGCATCGACTTTGACGTTCTTTTTCTTCAGGTCGGGCGCCTCGAAGGAAAGCTCATCGAGAACTTTTTCGAGGATTGTGTGGAGGCGGCGGGCTCCGATATTTTCGGTCTGTTCGTTCACGGTGGTGGCGAAGCTCGCGATCGCCGCGACGGCGTCCTCGGTGAAGTTGAGCTTGACGCCTTCGGTATCGAGCAGCGCGATGTATTGCTTGATGAGGGCATTTTTCGGTTCGGTGAGAATGCGGATGAAATCTTCTTCCTTGAGCGATTGCAATTCGACTCGAATGGGAAGACGGCCCTGGAGCTCGGGAATAAGGTCCGAGGGTTTGGAGACATGAAAGGCGCCAGCAGCGATGAACAGGATGTGATCGGTGCGAATCATGCCGTAGCGCGTGTTGACCGTGGTGCCTTCGATGATCGGCAGAATGTCTCGCTGAACACCTTCGCGGGAGACATCCGGGCCGTGGCCGGATTCGCGGCCGGCGACTTTGTCGATTTCGTCGATGAAGACGATGCCCATTTGCTCGGCGCGCTCGACGGCGATGCGCGTGACCTGGTCCATATCGAGGAGCCTGTTTTCTTCCTCCTGGATCAGGTATTCGAAAGCGTCGGCGACGGACATTTTGCGCTTCTTTTTTTGCTGGCCAAACATGCCGGAGAGCATGTCCTTGATGTTGACATCCATTTCCTCGACGCCTTGATTGGAAATGATTTCAAAGGAGGGCATGGCGCGTTCGCGGACTTCAATATCGACCATGCGCTGATCGAGTTTGGCTTCGCGAAGCTGGACACGGAGTTTTTCGCGCGTCCGGAGGGTCTGTTCGCGTTGGGCGGCAGCGTCGATTTCCGAGGTGCCTGGAGCAGGCGGCGGAGAGGGAGGGAGCAAAAGGTCCAGAACACGTTCTTCGGCGGCTTGTTCGGCGCGGTCGGCGACTTCATCGAGTTTCTCTTCGCGCACCATGTCAATGGAAGTTTCGACGAGATCGCGGACCATGGATTCCACATCGCGGCCCACGTAGCCGACTTCCGTGTACTTCGAGGCTTCGACTTTGACGAAGGGGCATCCCGCGAGGCGCGCGAGACGGCGCGCGATTTCGGTCTTGCCGACGCCTGTTGGACCGATCATCAAGATATTTTTGGGAAGGACGTCTTCGGCAATTTCCGGGGGAAGTTTTTGGCGCCGGATGCGGTTACGGAGAGCGACGGCGACGGCACGCTTGGCGGCGCCTTGCCCGACGATGTATTTGTCTAGCTCGGCCACGATTTCGCGGGGAGTCATGTCATCGAGAGCGGGTAGAAGTTCCTGCTCCTCTGCGGGAGCGGCGCCGTTGCCGCCGGGGGCGTAAATGATTTCCTTGTCGGTCTTGCTGCTATTCATGAGATGTCCAATCCAGTGATGCAATCCATTTGATGCGGGAAGATGCCCCGGCGTGCCAAAACGCGAGCCCTAAAGTTCTTCCACTGTAAAGTTGGCGTTGGTATAAATGCAAATCTCGCTGGCGATGCGCATGGCCTCCATGGCCAGATCCTTTGCGCCGAGCTTCGAATGCTTGACCAAAGCGCGCGCCGCGGCCAAGGCGTAGCTGCCGCCGGAGCCGATGGCGCACAAACCATCGTCCGGTTCGATGACGTCGCCGTTGCCAGATAGAAGAAAAGTGGATTTCGAATCCGCGACGACGAGCAGCGCCTCGAGATGACGCAGCGCGCGATCCTTGCGCCACTCCTTGGCAAGCTCGACCGAGGCTTTCTGCAGGTTTCCGGAATGCTCTTGCAGCTTGCTCTCGAAACGTTCGAAAAGCGAAAGAGCATCGGCCGTGGAGCCCGCAAAGCCCGCGAGAACTTTGTCATTATAAAGGCGGCGCGTCTTGCGTGCGGTGTGTTTCATGACGTGGTCGCCCATGGTCACCTGGCCATCGGCGATGAGCACAGCTTTATTATCTTTGCGCACGAACAGAACGGTGGTGCCGTGCATCGGCGCGTTTCCCTGGCTGTTATGCATCCCACCATTATACAGCGGCGGGGCGGGAGCAAGCCACGTGAAGCGCGGCCGCATTTGGATTTCGGAGAGAAGGAGGTTGGGGCGGCGCGGCCGGATTCTCTGCTTGAGGCTTCTCGGGAAAAGATTGGAGATGATCTTGGAGAGCTTTCAAATCTCTTTGCGATTTATCGATCAGTGCGTTTAGACCATCGATGTCTTTTTGCTTCTGCGGTTGCTCGCTGGCGGGAGCAACCAGAAGCTCCTGATGCAACTTCTGTAGGACAACTGTTTCTTCGTGAATATCGCTTTGTGTGTTCTTTATCGTCTGCTTGGTCTCTTCCGCGGTGGCCGGAAGTTTGATGTCCAGTGGGGGTTGCTTCTCAGACTTCAAGGTCTCCCGAATGGCTGCCTCTTTTTTGGCGGCTGCAGCATCAGCAGCTTCTTCAGCCTCTTTTTCTATTTCGTAATTATCGGCGGGAGTTCGGAGCGTGACCACGTCGTCGTTCGTCCAAACTTTGCGCCTCTTGACGGGCAGTTCGCCAACCGGGGGCGTCGGCTCGGAAGCAGGCTTTGCGCTGGAAGGGGGAGTTGGAGAAGCAAGCGGCGGCGATTGTTGGGATTGTTGCTGTTCCTGTCGCCTGGCAGGAGACGCATCGCATTCCAATTGAGCCAACAGTATCGCAGCAGCTAGAGCGAGGAAGGTTGCGCTAAGTTTCCCGAAGGGCTTATTGTGGTTCATTCTCAGTCACAATCGCTACTGTTGCGGGATTTCGTGGAAAGATAAGACTTTGTAAGTCAACGGCGCTTCCGCGGCCCGGATCCAAGAACAGCTGTAAACAATGCCGCGGCCCACACTTCCGGACAGTGTGTCGTTAAAGGTTGCAGGCCCTGGGTTGGGTCCTGGGAGCAGATTTCCCGATGAGTCCAGTGTTTGGGCGACGAGCATTGCCCCATTGAAAGTGCCGCCAGCGCCGTTTTCGCTCGTGGCCACCGTGCCTTTCCCGATCACCAAGACAATTCCATTCCAATTGGAGCCGCTGTCATACGTGAAATTGCCGGTAACAAGGAGCAGGCCATAGCCCGACGGGATACTCGTCCCCAAAGTGAAGTCGCCTTGGACTGCGATGGTCATAGGATTCGTATTGGACATTGCCGAAGGCAGACTCGCCTCGGTCGCAGGGCCGGTGATGACAGCGTCCGCGTTTTGAATAATAGTTTGGGCAAGTTGGTTAAGACCCTGCACGGTTTGCAAATTCGTTCCGAGCGCAACCTGGGCCACGCTGGGAGCAGATCCCGTACCGGTAAAGTTCACGGTCTCGTTTGGACTTGTGGGGATTCCATTTATTACATTGGCTACATCTGCGTTGTCTGGAACACCGACGGCATACACCGGGTAAGGTATCGGACCTGAGGGAGCGCAGGCGCTGTCGCCCCCATCGCTATTCCCCTGAACCACCCATGCAGAATGATTGGGACTGCTAAAAGCGTCCGAAAAGCCGTCCATTGTCAACGCAGCTGGGAAGGTCAGATTCACAATAATGGGGGCAACAAGGTATTGCAGGATTTTCTGGCTGCCGTTGGGCAATTCGGCGAGAGCGGTGATTTCCAGTGCTTGGGAGGCAGTGGACGGGGGACTCGAGTTTACAATTAAGCTGGGCCACGGGTTGCCGTTAAAATCGACGTTCGCGGGATCGTAGAAGAGAAGCGTGGTGGGATCAAATGCGCCATCTTGATTTACATCCAGATGAAGCGACACCTCCGTGGCCGCGTTGATTCGCACCCACTTGTACACGGGCCCCGGGATGCCGCCCGGGCTATTGTCCCAGACCGAGCTTACCGACGAATTGCTCGAAGCGGCGACGCCAAATTCACTCTGGTATTCGTTGTCGTAATAAGGGTCGCTCGGATCCCAGGGCACGATGGTTTCGCTAGGCAAGCGATTCACCACATAGATAGCTTGGCCTAGAGGCAGAGTCGTTCCATTGACAAGGGCAGGGACGGAGAGACCAAAGTAGTTGGGATTCTTGGGGAGCAAGCGGCCGCGAGCTTCCTCGAGGCCGGCGAGGGCGCCGTAATAGACAGTCGAAGACGAGCGATAGTTGGCGCCGAGAGCCGTCTCCGTGCCGGAAGAAACCAGCAGTGCGATCGCGACCACGCTGATCAGCAACAAGACAAAAATCGCGATCAGCAAGGCAATTCCCTTTTGGGAGCGGCGACGCATTTTGCGGTCATGCTTCATGCTTACTGTTGATCCTGTTGGATCGGATTGAGGCTGTGGCCTCTTCCTTGTAATTCAATGAGCCTTGGCTGTCCACTCTGCGCATCCACCGTCGGCGCCATCACGATCAGAGTGATTTCCACGTCCGTGACGTTCACCGGAGAGTTGTACGACACGGCCGACTGGCACAGTTGCGGCCCGGTCGGCGTGTAGCAGGTGTACTGGAAAATCGGGACTGGATTCCCGCCGTGGAACATTTGCGGATAAACCGCCCGGAATTGCGCAATCTGTGTAGCGCTCGCGTTGTTCATGACATTTTGAATGTAGGGAACGAATGCCTGTGCAGTGGTCGGATCGGGCTCCAAGGATGTCGATTTGTAAGTCTGTGCCCGATACAGAACGGTGCCTTGAAGCTGGTAGCGCGTCCACTCGACGCCATCGTGATGCCAAGGATCCACGTCTCTTTCGATGATTATGTCGAAATCGCCGGGAGTAGTGCAGGTCCCGCCTCCTGCCGTGCCGATCTGGCAAGGCGCGTTCGATTGGTAACCGGGATCCCAGGCAATCGGAGTGCTGGCGTAAAAGTTCGAAGCCTCTGGGCCGGTCGTAAGCGAAAATGAGTTGGCCGGCGGAAAACCCGAGCCATTCACGTCGCGCACCATTTCGTCCAGGCCGAACCGCGCTTCCTGGAAAGAATTCAACACCTGCGATTCCGTCTGATATCTCTGCTGGGCTACGGAAAGCAGGGCAAACGCGGCTCCGCAGAGCAAAATGAAGATCACGGCTGCGATCATCATTTCGATCAGCGAAAAGCCTCGCTGCCCACGTATGCGCTCGTCGTATTTCATTTCTCGAGTATCGTATCCAGCGTCACTGGCTTGTAAATGCCGTTTCCACCTTCTTTTCTCGCTCCCAGGATGAATCGTTTCGAAGTCACCAATCCATTGTTCGTCGCAGTGAACACCGCCCAGCGAAGGTCGTAAACCACTCCGGCGGGATCGTTGGGATCTTGATAGGTAAAGCTGTAGCCCGTAACCGCCGGTTGCGTAAAGTCGATAATCATCTGGTTCTGGTACAAGACGATCGGGCTGCCGACAGACACATTTGCAGGCTGTGTTGGATCGCCGAGATCGCAACTGAAACCAAGCGCGTCGATGAATGCGGGCGGAGTGATCGCCATGTTGAGCGGCTGGCTCAGAAACTGGTCCATCTCGCGCTGCGCGAACACCAGTGCGGAAGAGTCATTGCGATTCGTCGCGTTCGAGCTGATCGAGGCGGGCACGAGCTGCGCGACGGCGACAATCCCTACGAGCAAAACGACAATCGCCATCAACACTTCGACAAGCGTGAAGCCGCTCTCGCGGTTTCTCGCGCGCCGTCTCGCCGATTTGTGACCCCGCTGCCTCGTCATTCTCTCCCTTGTCCCGAGCATTCTTTCCTCGAATCTCGACTCAACTGACACGCTGCCAATCCCCGGCCGAGGAACTGGTCCACACTTGCACGTCGCCGGATGGCAGCAATACGACAGCGCGATAACCAAATCTTGGGTCCGTGGGGCTACCCAGGTAAATGACGGAAAGAGTGTAAGAATCGATGACGCCCCGCTGGTCGTAGGTGACGGTGGCGTTGGATCCGGAAACAACCGTCCAGGTGTAGTTCGAACCCGTATAGCCGTGCCCAAAACTGTTGATGATTGGGGTTGGACTTGGAACCGAACCGCCCGCCAGCAAAGTGAAGTTTCCGCCGATGTACATCTGCGGCTCGGCTTGATCCGGTACGCCATTACCATTGGAATCCACCCAAACTAACCAGTTCGAGCCCTGCTGCACTATCTGGCAGCTAACGGGCGTATTCTGCCGAATCGCGTCAAATTTCGTGAACTTCATCATTCCCGCCAATTGAGACGCGCTGGAATTGAGCTGATAGGATTGCAAGGAGCGCAAGATCACAGGAATAGCTAGAGTTGAGATAATGAGGAGCACGGCCAAGGACAGAACAAGCTCCACCAAACTGAAGCCGTTACGTGGGCTTTCACGCTGGAACACGAAGTGGCCGTTCGGTTTCATTTTGGAACGACACCTAGCAGGAGGGTTCTGGCAACAAACCAGGAACCCACCTAAAGTCGCAAGATTATTACATTTTATCAGCAAAAACCCATAGGCTGGGGGTACCCAAACCGACCAACCATAGGACTAGTTAACGGCGGTACCTGCCGTGAAAGCCGCGAGACAGTTTGACACAGTCCAGGCAGATTGACTCGGTCTTTGCCAGATTGGACTTCCTTAAACAATATTGCGTAGACCCCAGGACTTCTCTATCTCCTTAAAATTGGGACACTTACATATCTTGCGGCGTGGGCTGGCGGAGCGGGCTCAACTCTAATTGTTGTCGTCTTTATTCTTGCTTTTCTTCAGGTTTGCATCGCCGCCACGCTTCTGAAGAGAAGACTTGTCGAAATAATCGCTGGGAAAACCCGGATTGAATTTGCAGGACTCATAGAAGAATTGAGCCGTGCGCCGGCCGTTGTGAACTTTCGTGATCTGTAATGGAGTCCAAACAGTATCTTTCAGTTGATAGTTGGTATAGATGGTGGTGTCGTCGTCATGCTCGTGGGTTTCCTCGTTGTCGGTAATGACAACGCTGCGCACCAATAAATGAGTGGAGCGGTCCACCGCCAGGCGAAATGTCCGTTGCTCGCTGTCGGTGAGCTCCACCCAGTCCACCTCTTTCAAATCGACGGTGTCGATTCCGCCGTATCGATAGGACCAGCCCGGCTCCTTCAGGCGGATCCTCAGCACGTTGTCGATGTTTCTTTTCATCTGTTCATCAAAGTCCGCAACAGCGGTGGCCGGCAATTCGCTGACGCCGCTACGATCGAGGGTCCAGCCGCGATCGCCGTTATACAGCGCGATGATGACGCCGCCATGGGACCAGTCCAGCCCATCGACGCCGATCACCGTATTGATGATGCTTTTCAGATTGTGGTTTTTCGCCGAATATTCCAGTCGCTCTTTGTCCGGGTACTCGCGCGCGTCCAAGAACCGAACGTATCCCGTAACCGCTCCATTGTGCCCAAATTGCGCGCGCGTGCCCTGGCACTCGCCTTCGACGGCCTCCCGGTATCCCGCCCCGCCGCGGGCATTGATCAGATCGGTGAGAATCTCCTTGGCTTTGGCGGCGCTCTGCTCCGGCATCATGGTGTCCGGATTTTGCTGGGAAGCACGGAGCGCAAGCGTCACGCCGACCAGCATTGCAGCAAGCGCAAAAGGGACGAGCTTCAGCCGCACAAGACAGATCCTCCGTTTACATTGATGATTTCCCCGGTGAGGAAGTTGGCCAAGTCTGAAGCCAGGAAGAGGATGGGGCCGGCGATTTCTTCCGCGGTTGCAGGTCGGCCCAGAGGAATGGCCGCGGCAATGGCCTTGGCTCCGGCCTTCGTCTGGAGGAAGGGATTTGACATGTCGGTCGCCACCCAACCAGGGGCCACCGAATTCACAAGAATGTTATGGCGCGCAAGTTCGGTCGATAGGCCTTTAACGAGGCTAATGACGCCGCCCTTGCTCGCCCCATAATGTGTGTGGAAGGACTCACCGCGCTGCCCGGCAGTCGAAGTGATTGGGATGATTTTGCCGGACTTCTGCTTGATCATCTGCGGCACGCTGAAATGGATGATCGAGTAGACGCTCTTGAGGTTGACGCGAATCATTTCATCCCATTGCTTTTCGGTCATGTTCTCTATGGGAAGGCTTTCGGCGTTCCAAACTCCGGCGTTGGCCACCACAATATCCAGGCGTCCGAGCCGCGCCAGGCATTGGTCCACCAATTTCTTGTTGTCTGCGTGGCGGCTTACGTCCGCTTTGAACGCTTCGACACGAGTGCCATGCTTCTTGGCTTCCTGTTCGACTTGCAGAGCCGAATCCTTGGCTTTGTTGTAGCTGAAAATTACGTCCGCGCCGGCCTGCGCAAAAAGTTTCACCGCGGCCGCGCCAATGCCGCGCGAACCGCCGGTGATGAGTGCCGCCTTGCCCGCCAGTGAAATCATCCCGCCCCCCAGAATTTGAACAGCGAAAATCGCTACGCCGAAGCTTATGACTTTTCGACCAGCGCGCCGCGAGCCGCGGCAACAAAGTCACGAAACAGCCTTTCGGAAAATACATCGCCAAACATGCGTTCGGGATGCCACTGAACACCAACTACCCAGTTCGAATCACCGGTCCACTCGACACCCTCAATCACCCCATCGGTCGAATGCGCCGTGATACGCAGATTCTTGCCGGGCTTCGCTATGGCTTGATGGTGAGAACTGTTGATCTTGGCCCGCTCGCCCGAAGCAAGCGCGGCGAGCCGGCTCTCTGGTTCAAACTTGGCGCCATGGATCGGATCATCCTTGGGTTCCGGCGAAAGGTCTTTTTTCCGATGTGGCGTCGAGGTTCCCAGCTCCGCGTGCACATCCTGAATCAGCGTACCACCAAGATAGACATTCAGGAGCTGGCAACCGTAGCAGATAGCGAGGACGGGCTTCTTCTCCGCAAGAGCATACGTAAGAATGGCACGGTCGGTTTGCTCGCGGGGTGGGTCCGCGGGCGCGGACTTTCCACGATTTACGGCGCCATATTCGGCTGGCTCAACGTCCGCTGGGCTGCCAGGGAGGACAAAGGCGTCCAGGCTGGGGATGAGGCGACGCCGCGATTCCCGGTCGCGCAGGGGGATGAGTACTGGCTCCCCTCCCGCTTTACGCACAGCATCCTCGTAATTCGCAATCCTGGGACGATTGTTGGTCGCCTCCTCTTCAGATGTTCGCCAAGGGATCCCCACGCGGGGCCGGTTGGAAGATTCGTGGCTCATGGAATCCCAAATCGTAGCATTGGCAGGGAAGTGCGGCAACCCAGCGGCGGTGGCCCGGGCGCGAAGGCAGATTAGCTCTCAGAAGAAGAGATTTTGCGAGACGCGCCATCCAGGCAGAATTCGGGGCGCTGAAAAAAAGCAGGAAGGCTGGTGAAACGGCTGATGAGCTGATCGAAAGACGGCGCACGGAGCGTGACGTGGCCCAATTTACGCCCGGGGCGGGGTTCCTTGCCGTAGAGATGAAGATGGGCGGAGGGAATCGCAAGCACTTTTGCAGAATCGGGAACCTCGCCGATGAGATTGATCATGGCGGAAGCACCGATTGCTGTCGTGGAACCAAGCGGAAAGCCATTTATAGCACGAAGATGGTTTTCAAACTGGCTTGTTACCGCGCCTTCGATCGTCCAATGTCCGGAATTGTGGACGCGGGGAGCCATCTCGTTGGCGAGGAGCCGCCCATCGCATTCGAAAAACTCGATGGCCAGAACGCCGACATAGTTCAGGGATTCCAAGACCTTGCGCGCGGCCTCTTCGGCGGCTTGCTGAATCTGAGGAGCCACGGTTGGGGCCGGAGCCAGGGAGAGGCGCAAAATGCCCGCGCGATGGTGATTTTCAACCAGCGGATAGAAGGAGGTTTCCCCTGATTTGCCACGGACGGCGATGACGGAAAGCTCTCTTTCGAAAGGGACGAAACGCTCGGCGATGAAAGGCAGCCGCGGCAATCCCTCCTTCGCCAGCCTGACGTCCTCCGGCGTCCGCAGAATCCATTGGCCCTTTCCGTCGTAGCCCATGCGGCGGGTCTTGACCACCACGGGAAGGCCCAGCTTCTTTAGAACGAGATCGAGGTCGGAAGCCGCGGGGACGGAAGCAAATTCGGTAGTGGCAATTCCCAACTTCTCGAACAATTGTTTTTCGCGAAGACGATCCTGAGCTGCTTCGAGCGCGCCAGGAGGCGGAAAGATGGAAACTTTCTTGGCGAGAAAATGGACGGCATCCACGGGAACGTTCTCGAACTCATAGGTGACTACCTCGAGGCCATGAGCGAACTTTTCGAGTGCAGCGCGATCCGAAAAATCGCCGGTGACTCGCGGCGCGATTCGCCCCACGGGGGCTTCCGGGGACGGATCCAAAAAACGGAATCGAAGCCCAAGGGGGTAGCCTGCGAGGGCCAGCATGTAACCGAGCTGTCCGCCGCCGAGGATGCCGATGCTCACGCGGACTTCCTCTTTTTGTGGCGGGGTGCAGCGTGTGACGGGTCTGGCGTGGCAAGAACTCGTTCCGTTTGCTCGATGCGGAATCTGCGCAACGCTTCGCGGATGCTCGGGTACTTGCCGCCGAGGATGGCTGCGGCGAGCAGCGCGGCGTTGATCGCTCCGGCCTTGCCGATGGCGAGCGTGCCAACTGGAATGCCGCCAGGCATTTGCGCGATGGAAAGAAGCGAATCAAGACCTTTGAGCGCCTTCGATTCCACGGGGACGCCAAGGACCGGAAGCACTGTCTTCGCAGCGGTCATGCCCGGCAAATGAGCTGAGCCACCGGCGCCCGCGATGATTACTTCGATGCCGCGCTCTTCGGCGGTCGCGGCATACTCAAACAGCAGGTCAGGCGTGCGATGCGCAGAGACGATGCGCGTTTCGTGCGCCACGCCGAGCGACTTGAGAGTCTTGACAGCGTGTGCCATCGTCTCCCAATCAGAAGACGAACCCATGATGATGCCGACGAGCGGGCGCGCCGCAAGATGCACTCCCCCGCGGCCTTGTTTGTTCGCGTTTTCTTGTGCCTTCGAAGTTTTCTTCGGCATCGCCATCCGGTATGTCTGCGCCGGGGAAGGAAAGCCAGAACAATCTCCGGCGCTCCCTCACTCTATAAGAATCCGAGACGAATATTCTACGGCGTTTTTCAACGCGCGGCGACCGGCGCGCGATTTTTCCAGTAGTGGCGCAGCTGGCCGACGAGGTAGAGCGAGCCCGCGACAAAAATGGCGTCGTGCGGAGCAGCCCGATCAAGCGCATATTCGAGCGCAGGCTCCGGATCAGGAATGATGGTGAAATGCATGGCATGGTGAGCTGTGATTTCGGCAAGCTGGGCGACGGAAATGGCCCGCGTGGTGCGCGGTTGCGTGAAAATCACCTCAGCCACGTGCGGAAACAGGACGCCCGCAATTTCGTCGACAGACTTGTCACGCAGCGCTCCGAAGAGCAGCCAGATTTTGCGGCCCGCCAGATTTTGTTCCCAGAACGCGGCAAGTTCTCTCGCAGCAGAAGGATTGTGAGCGCCGTCAAGGTATACGTCCGGATTCGATTGCAGCTTTTCGAGCCGGCCGGGCCAAATGGCTTCGGCAATTCCTCTGGCTATCGCGTCGTCGGAGATGCGGTAGCCCCGATTCTGCAGCCAGCGCGCGGCGGCGGCGGCGTTGAGACTGTTTTGAATTTGAAATTTTCCGGGGAGTTGCGGAGCCAGTTCGACCGACCATCCCGACGCATTCTCGGTGACAACGGCTCGGCTGTATCCGTTTTCTGTCCACTCTTTTTCGATGCGGAACGCGCTGTCAGTTTCGATGAGCGGGCAACTAAGCTCCTCGGCTCGCCTGCGGATGACGTCCAGGGCCTCGGGGCGTTGCTCCGCCAGAATGAGCGGAACGCGCTGTTTGAGAATGCCCGCCTTTTCCGCGGCAATTGCCGCGAGGGAATGGCCTAGAAAATTTTCGTGATCGAAATCGACGCGCGTGATCACGGAAACGACAGGCACAAGAATATTTGTCGCGTCCAGCCGCCCCCCAAGCCCCACTTCGAAAACGCCGAAATCGACGCGTTCGCGCGCAAAATATTCGAACGCCATGGCGGTAACACACTCGAAATAGGTCGGGTGGGCGCGCAGCCGGCCCGCCGCAAGCAGTTCCTCGTTCAAGGATTGAATCCGCGTGAAGGTTTCCGCAAAGGCGGTGTCGCTGATCTCTTCGCCGTTCACGCGAATCCGTTCGTTGATTCTTTCGAGATGCGGCGAAGTGTTCAGTCCCGTCCGAAAACCGGCGCGGCGAAGGATCGATTCAAGGAATGCCGCCGTGGATCCCTTGCCATTCGTTCCCGCGATATGCACGGAGGGATAGGCGCGATCAGGCCGGCCAAGCCGCTCGGCTAAGATCGATATGTTTTCCAAATCGAACTTAGCGGATGCGGCTTGGGTCGGCGCGGCCAGTTCACGGCCGAGAGAAAGCAAGTAGCGCACCGCGGCGTCGTAATTCATTTCAGTTCAGAAGCAGATCGAAGGAATTGGCAATGAATGCCTTCAGGTCCTTGCGATGCACGACGGCGTCGAGGAAGCCGTGCTCCAAAAGAAATTCCGAGCGCTGGAAACCCTCCGGAAGCTTTTGCCGTATGGTCTGCTCGATCACGCGCGGACCTGCAAAGCCGATAAGCGCGCCGGGTTCGGCAATGTTTATATCGCCGAGCATGGCGAAGCTGGCGGTGACGCCCCCGGTGGTGGGATCGGTCAGGAGCGAAATGTAAGGCAGCTTGGCATCGTCGAGGTGCGCCAGTGCCGCGGAAACTTTCGCGAGTTGCATCAGGCTGATGGTGCCCTCCATCATGCGCGCGCCGCCGGAACAAGAGACGACCACGAGCGGCTGGCGGGTCTCGATAGCCAGCTCGATTCCCCGAGTCACCTTTTCTCCCACGACAGCCCCCATCGAGCCGCCAATGAAACCAAATTCCATCGCGCAACAGACGATCCCGCGGCCATTGAGCTTGCCCTCCGCCGTAATGACGGCATCATTCATGCCGAGCTTCTTGCGAGCCTCCTTGAGCCGGGCGGCATAGGGCTTGGTGTCCACGAATTTGAGCGGGTCCGTGGACGTCATACCTGCGTCGTGTTCCGTCCAGCGGGAGTCCAGCAGCATTTCCAGCCGGTGCTTTGCGCTCATTTTGAAATGGAATTGGCACTTCGGGCAGACGTAAAGGTTGGCTTCGAGGTCCTTGCGAAAGACGATGGTGCGGCAGGACTCGCACTTGACCCACAGCCCTTCCGTGCGCACGCGGCGCTCCTCCGGAGGAGTGGTCTGCTCGATCGATTTCTTATCTCTCTTAAACCAGGCCATGGAATAAAATTGTCAGTCGGCTGCTAAGTCTTGAAATGCAAAACCCGAAATGAGCCAGCGTGTTTCCTTCTAACGCCTAACTTCCCACCTCTAACTTCTAATAATCGATTCCCCGCTGTGCCAGTATACCCTTGGTGTACGGGTGTTTCACCTCGCGCATCTCCGTCACGAGGTCCGCCACCTCAACAAGCTGGGGATGCGCATTGCGGCCCGTGCAGATCACGTGCACGCGTTCCGGCCGGTTTTTCAGCGCCTCGACGACTTCCGCGGCGTCCAGCATCTTGTAGCTGATCGTGTAGTTGATCTCGTCCAGGACCACGAGGTCGTATTTCCCTCCATAAATCGCTTCGCGCCCGGCTTCCCAGCATTCCCGTGCCAGTTTGATGTCCTCAGGATCTGTTTCGGCGCCGCCGATTTTCACGAAGCCGCGGCCCATCGGCCGAATTTCAAATTTGTCGTCTCCCATCATTTTGGCGGCGTCGAGTTCCCCGTAGTGCCACGAGCCTTTGATGAATTGCACCATGAGAACGCGCAAACCCTGCCCCACGGCCCGAAACGCCGTGCCGAGCGCGCAAGTTGTCTTGCCCTTGCCCGGCCCGGTGTAAACAATCAGAAGTCCCTTTTCTTCCGCCATGAGTTCCGTCCCTCCAAGCGAGCACGCCACGAGCGCCCTTAAGGAAGGACTAGAGTTTGGAGGGTGCGAAAAGAAAGGTCAAGACGATGGCGGCAACGGAGTTGGACCACCGCCCTCAATTACGTTGAGCTAGCCGGCTTTAGAAGCTGGTTGCCCCAAATGCCTGCTTTACGTCGGGCTTGAAAAGATAGACCAAAATCCAGACATCGATTGCGGCCACGATCAAGGTGAAAAACAGCCCGACTGGGTGCAGGTGTGCCAGCAACCTTAGCAAACGGAACGCACTTTGAACCAAGCTGAGCACGACCAAAACAATCGTCAAGATTCTGGCCCAGTTTGCCACTTGTAAAAGACCCACAGCGTCCACGATGTAGATCACGGCAAAACCAAGGAACATAATGCCAATGATGGCGCTTCCGACCCCCGCCAGCATTCTAAGGCCGCCGCTTGAAGCCAGATGGGTAAGTAGCGCTCCCCCAAGCAGCGCCACCACACCTCCAAGAAGAAGTAGGCCACCGATAAGGAAAGCCAGGACTGCAAGAATGGTGACGCCTGCCGGGCGCTGCATAGGTGCTCCTTTGCGGAACAAGTTTGCGTTGACGGGGTCCGCTTAACCAGGATTCCAAGGATGAATACAAACTGCGGGCCACCGATTGGGGCAACGGTATGCCACACCCTTCAGGCGGTCAAGCGAAAAACATTGCTCGGGCTGGCTCAGGAGAGCCCGAGGCGCTTCGCCAATTCCGCCGCAATGGCGCTGATGCGTTCCTGCGTGGCGGCGGGGAGTGTTGTTTTTGGTTTGCCGTGGGGGTCACGGACGATGATCCAGAGGCCGGGGCGATAAACCTCGTCATCGCCCGGACAGATCGCGCCCGTAAGCTGAGTGATCTCCAATGGGAGAGGAGTGGAATGAGTGAAATCCAGATTGGCGTGTTCCGGGGAGTTAGCCTGGTATGGCGGATGGGCGAGAAGATCCATCAAGACACCGCGCGCATCATCCACGAGGTCGCGAAAACCTTGCGAAACGAGAACGAAATCGACGTCCCGCGGCGTCGGTTGCTCCATCTGCAGCAAATCGTAATCCGGCAAAGGTTTTTCGAGAGAAATCTCAATGGCGGCGGAAGGCTGGTCTTCATCTGGGATCACGCGAATTGACATGACTCTAAGTTTTACACCAGGGCGGCTATTTCGGGTAGGGGCTGCCGGAGAGAATGGCAAAGGCGCGGTAAAGCTGCTCGGCAAGCATGGCGCGCGCGAGTTCGTGTGAAAACGTCATGGCGCTGAGAGAAATTGTTTGTTGTACACGGTGGCGGAGGGTGGCAGGGAATCCGTCAGCGTCTCCGCAAACGAAAATCAGCTCGCGAGTGCCGCGGTCGCGCTGCTCACCGAGCCACTTTGCAAAGGCCTCCGAGGCGAAGCCTTTTCCTGCTGCGTCGAGAAGAACCGCTGATGCGGCGCGATCCGCGTCCAGTTTTTTCAGAGCGGCTTCGCCGTCGCGCACTTCCGTGATTTCGATTGGCGAATGGCGCCCAATACGTTTCACATAATCATCGATGACCGCGCGCAATTCCGCGCGGCGCGTCTTGCCGAGCATGAGCAGGCGAATCTTCACTTCAACCCATATTTCTTGCGCTTTTCGAGCAACGTTTTTCGGCTGATCCCCAGCGCTTCCGCCGCTCGGCTGATGCGATAGCGCGTTGCTTCCAGCGTGGCAGCGATCACTTCCCGTTCGACCTCTTCGAGGGAACGCAGACCAGAAATGGAACCAGCGGCTCCCGCCGCCATTGCGCGGATGTTTTCGGGGAAATCGCCTGGATCCAGCGCATCATCGTGCGAGAAAACCACCGCCCGCTCGAGAGCGTTGCGCAATTCGCGCACGTTACCGGGCCAGGCATAGGCTGCGAGCATCCGGCGCGTGCCCTCGCTCAAGTGCGATCCCGGATGGCTGTGGATGGAGCGCAGCATCACCAGCAGATGGTCCGCGAGAGGCAAAATATCCGCGCGGCGCTCGCGCAGCGGCGGCACCGTCAACGCGAGAACATTTAAGCGGAAATAGAGGTCCTCGCGAAAGTGGCCGCTGGCAACGGCCGCTGCCAAATCCACGTTGGTCAAGGCCACAATCCGCGCTTCGATGTGCAGCGTTTCCGTGCCGCCAAGCCGCTCAAACGTCCGCTCCTGCAAAACGCGAAGCAGCTTTCCTTGCGCACCCGGCGTTAGCGCGGCGACCTCGTCCAGAACAATCGTGCCTGCCCCGCCCAGCTCGAGACGCCCCAGCTTGCGTTCGACGGCGCCGGTAAATGCCCCGAGTTCGTGGCCGAACAGTTCGCTTTCCACCAACTGCGGCGGAAGACTGGCGCAATCAATCTTCAAAAAAGGCGCGTCGCGCCGCGGGCCAAGCTCATGCACAAGGCGCGCGAGATGATCCTTGCCGGTGCCGCTTTCGCCGCTTATTAAAAGCGTAGTCGCGACAGTGGCGACCTTCTGCGCAAGTTCGAGAAGGCGCAGCGATGCGGGATCTTCCGCGATCCACGGCAATCGCTCCGTGCTCATTTGGAATAGGCTTCGCCGGCGGCTTGCGGTTCTTCCATAGAATGGTTCCGCGCGGCCACGCCCGGTTGGTCGGGAATCTCAAGCTTGGGCGAGGAGCGCCACAGGCGTTCGAGGTCGTAATACCGCCTGGCTTGCTCGCTGAAGACATGCAGGATGAAGCCGCCAAAATCGATCAACGCCCATTCCGCGGAACTGTAACCCTCGCGGTGTTTCGGCGAACGCTGAAGATGCTTTTCCAGTTGTTCCTCGACCTCGTTGCAGATGGCTTGCACCTGCGGCGTGCTGAAACCCGTGCAAATCACGAAGTAGTCCGTGAAGGCGCCTACGCCGCTGAGGTCGAGAACGGTGATCCCCGAAGCTTTCTTGTTCTGCGCCGCCTCAACCGCGAGACGGACGCCTTGTGGCAATGAGTCCAATTTCACCGGTATAGGCCCTGTTTGAGAATGTATTCCTCGACGCGCACGGAGACAAGCCCGTGAATCGACTGCCCGCGATTCGCTCGCTTGCGAATATCCGTAGCAGAGACGTCGCTCGAAACCGTGTCGAGCAAATAGACAGCGCTATGGTGCAAATATGCCACCACTTGCGAGGCCGGCGTTTCCGCCTCTTTCTTGGCGTCGCGCCGCGCGATTAAATCCGGCGGGATCACCAGACGCAAAGCTTCCGCGCGAATTCCCGGCCGGTTTGCGACGATAAAATCGCACAGCCCCAGCAGCGTCTCGTATTCCTTCCAAACGGGAATATCCAGGAAAGCGTCCGCGCCGATAATGAAATAGAGCCGGTCGCCAGGTCCGTTATACGCGTGGCGGAAATAGCGCACCGTGTCGACGGAATAGTGAAGCTGCGTGCCGCTGAAATCCTCTCCGGCTTCCGCAAGCGAAGGAACAAAATGGGGGTGCTCGGTGCAAGCAAGAGCGGCCATCGCGAAGCGATGAGGGAACGGCGCCAGATGCTGTTTGAGCTTGTGAGGCGGGCGGCTCGCCGCTACGAAATGAATTTCGTCGAAATTAAAACGCCGGTCGGCGGCGCGGGCCACTGCGAGATGGCCGTTGTGAATCGGATCAAAGGAACCGCCGAACAGAGCGATGCGGCGCGGATGATGCTTTGCGGCGGTGCGATGCGCCTGCGCTGTGGTCAATGCGCCTCCCAAGCGGTAATCATAACCGATTTTCTCACGAATTTTTGATCGGCGCAGGCAGTGAATCGTACGGTTGCGTGTTCTGGTCAATTTCCCCGGGCGCGGTTTCCAGATCCACCGATGCTTCGCCGGCTGGACGCGGAATCTTATCCAGCGCGTCTGCGATTCCGCGAACGAGCTCGCGGACGCCTTCGCCTGTCGCCGCGGAAATAGCATGGAACTCCAGATTGCGCTCGCGGCAGAACTCGCGAAGCGTTTCGAGCCGCGTGCGGTCGGTCGTGGCGTCGAGCTTCGTCGCGACAACAATCATGGGCTTCTCGACGAGCGTTTCGCTGAAGGCGCGCAGTTCCCCATTGATGATTTCAAACGAATGAATGGGATCCGCGTCGTTTGCATCGCTCGTATCGATAAGATGCACGAGCAGCCGCGTGCGCTCGACGTGGCGCAGAAAGCGGATGCCCAGTCCCGCGCCTTCGTGCGCGCCCTCGATGAGCCCCGGCAAATCGGCGACGACGAACGTGCGCCCCAATTCGCGCCCCTCTTTCCCGGTTCCGCCGTCGGCATTGACGACACCAAGATTCGGCTCGAGCGTCGTGAAGGGATAATTCGCGATTTTGGGCCGTGCCGCGGAAATCACCGAAATCAGCGTGGATTTGCCTGCATTAGGAAAGCCGACGAGCCCAACGTCGGCGAGCAACTTCAACTCCAGTCGAAGATGCCGCTCTTCTCCCGGGAAACCATCTTCGTGTTCGCGCGGAGCTTGATGCCACGGTTTGGCAAAATTTTGATTCCCGCGCCCGCCGCGTCCGCCTTGCGCTATCAGAACGCGCTGGCCCGGCACGGCTAGATCGGCTATGGTCTCGCCTGTCTGCTCGTCGTAGGCCAGCGTCCCAACTGGAACCAGAAGGATCATGTCCTCCCCGGAATGGCCGGTGCAGTTCGAGCCTTCGCCATGCCGTCCGCGATCCGCTTTGAATTCGCGATTGTAGCGATAGCGAAGAAGCGTGTTGTCGTTGAGATTCGCTTCGAGATAAATGCTCCCGCCGTGCCCGCCGTCGCCTCCCGATGGGCCGCCGCGCGGAACATATTTCTCGCGGCGAAACGCGATGCAGCCGTTCCCGCCGTTTCCCGCCTTCACAAAGATTTTGGCTTCATCAACAAACACGAAAAGAACGCTCCAAAGGAAGCAGCCGCCGCGCGGCCACGCCTAACTAAGGATAGCAGATGCACGGAAACAGCAGGGAAAGCCGCCCAAGAGATCAGGCGGTCAATTTCAGGCCATCAATTGACTGCTTGGGCTGGTTCGGCTTGCTTGGTTGGCTCCACGCTGATAAACCGGCCGTGCCGGCCCTTGTCCTCGAACTTCACGTAGCCGGTAACGAGAGCGAACAAAGTGTCGTCCTTGCCTTGGCCCACGTTTTCGCCGGCCTGGTGCCTGGTGCCGCGCTGCCGCACCAGAATTGTGCCGGCATTGACGAGCTGCCCGCCGAAGCGCTTTACGCCCAGCCTTTGTCCGTGAGAATCGCGGCCGTTTGTTGAGGAGCCGCCGCCCTTCTTATGAGCCATGACGAGTTTCCCTTTTCTTGAAAGTCCTTTTCTCTGAACCCGGGCTTTTAGCCGCGCGTTCGCTAAAGATTACAGCTTGATATCGCTGACCTGGACGGAAGTGAAATTCTGCCGGTGGCCGCGAGAAATCTTGTATTGATTGCCCTTCTTGAACTTGAGCACCGTGATCTTCTTGGCGCGCCCTTGCGAGACGATCTTCCCGCTCACGCTGGCTTTGGAAGCGTCTTCACCCAGCACGACTTTCTTTTCATCCGTGTGAATGGCGAGAACTTTGCCAAACGTCACTTTTTCGCCCACTTCGCCCGAAACCCTCTCGATGCGAATGGTGTCGCCCGGTGCGACGCGATACTGCTTTCCCCCGGTCTGAATAACGGCGTACATCTGCCCTCCAAGCTCTAGAGACAAACACCCATTATATGTGCTGACCGCCCGCATGGTCAATGCATGAGCAAAAATGATGTGGGCCGCTAATACTACAGTCTTTCTCCGCCACCCACTGGGCGCAGCACTTCAAGGTTGCTGGCCGATTCACTCTTGCGAGGAGGCCTCTTTGTTCAAGGATTCAAAATTTCGATAGGCCAAACTTGGAATAGAGCTCCAAAGAACTTCCCTTGACACCACCCGGTACTTTGGCCTAAAAGCTACCTCAAAGTTTAGCACTGTGGTGGGAAAGCTTGTCCGGGGTCTATTGAACTTCCTTCCAGGTCCGGACCCGGCAAAGCGCCGTCTGGGGATTGTGTCGGCTTGGTGCTGCCCACCTGCGTACATCTCAAAAAGTTTAGGGTGCTCGAAAGGAGCAGTCTATGAAGTGGCATTCTTTGAAGCGCGGCATTCTGGTCTATTGTTTATCTTTAATTTTTGGCCTTACGTGCGCGTGGGCCCAGAACGGCACGACGTCGTTGCGTGGCACGATCACGGATTCGAAGGGCGCTTCCGTCCCCGGCGCTACGGTCACACTCCAGAATTCTAGCCTCGGTATTACCGTGAGTACGAAAACCGACAAAGATGGCGGATATCAATTCTTGGAAGTCAGACCGGCAACCTACGCGATCACGGTTTCATCCCCCGGCTTCGCCACCGTCCACCAGGCTGAATTGCAGTTGCTGGTTGCCACGCCCCGCACACAGGACTTCAAATTGGAAGTTGCCAGCATGTCAACCACAATTGAAGTGACAGGGACTGCCCAGGCGATAAATACAACGGACGCAACCCTTGGCACCGCATTTGGACCGTCGCAGATTGCGGCCTTGCCATTCGAAGGCCGCGATCCTGCCGGCATGCTTAGTCTCCAGCCCGGTGTAGTTAGTGTTGCTGACCCACAGATACAAAGAGACAACGAAAGTTTCGACAGTCGCAGCGGTTCGGTAAACGGCGCGCGCAGCGATCAGACCAACATCACCCTGGACGGAGTGGACGACAACGACCAGCTTTACGGATACGCTTTTCAAGGCGCTCTGCGGGCCACGCTCGACTCCATTGAGGAGTTTCGCGTGACCACCTCCAACGCGGGCGCCGATCAGGGCCGTTCCTCGGGCGGCCAGGTTTCATTGCAAACCAAGAGCGGCTCCAATCAGTTTCATGGCACGGCCTATGAATACAATCGGCCGACGGATCTGGTTGCCAACCAGTACTTCAACAAACTGGCGGAACTGCAGAATAATGAGCCAAACACGCCACCCTTCTTGCTCCGAAACACGTTCGGAGCGACATTTGGCGGACCTATCATCAAGGATCGATTGTTCTTCTTCGTCGCCTACGAAGGGCAGCGGCTGAGGGAAAATACCCAGGTAACGCGAACCGTTCCGAGCGCCGCTTTGCGCGATGGGGTCATCTTCTACCAGTGTGCAAGTTCAGCCGCCTGTCCAGGCGACACAGTTCAGGGTTTGAGCGGGGCGTCGTATACCGCGCAGCCGGGCTTTAATGCTCTCTCACCCTCCCAAATCGCCACAATGGATCCTAACTGCACATCGCTAGGCACATGCCCTCTGGGCCCGGGAGTCGACCCCGATGTGATCAAGACGCTTAACGAATATCCTTTGCCGAACAGCAATCAGCAAGGCTATGGGTACAACTACCAGGCGTACACCTTCTCGTCTCCCGCGCCGCAGAAGGAGGATACATATATCGCGCGCTTTGATTACAATCTCAATTCGGACGGCACACAACGCCTGTTTGCGAGGCTGGGCCTGCAAAACGATCACTCCGATGGCGTCGAGCAATTTCCCGGGCAGCCAGCTTCCACGGTCGACACAAACAACACCAAGGGAATCGTCACCGGATACCTTTGGACCATCAGCCCGACAAAAATCAACAACTTCCACTACGGCTATATCCGTCAAGGGATCGGCGAGAATGGAATATCCACGCAGCCGGCCGTAACCCTGCGCGGTCTCGACACTCCCACCGCGTATACGCGTACCACAAACGTCATCGTGCCCGTTCACAATTTTACCGATGACTTCACGTGGACGATGGGGAAACACACTGTAACGTTCGGCGGGAACTACCGTTTCGTGAACAACATTCGGAATTCCGACGCGGATTCTTTTAGCGACGCCTTAACCAATACGGGCTTCCTTGAACCGACGGGAATTTCAAACCAAGGAGGCAGTTTCGACCCGGCGGCCTTTGGATTTCCAGCCGTCTCGACCGACGCGCAAAACGCGTACGATTATCCGATGATCGCTCTCGCCGGAATCATCACGGAAGAAGACAACACCTACGTTCAGAACAAGAGCGGCCAATTTCTGCCGCAGGGTTCGTTTGTTCCCCGTCACTTCCGCGAAAATGAAGTGGAATTTTACGGAATGGATGCCTGGCGCATTAAGCCCAATCTCACGATGACCTATGGGTTGCGCTACTCGCTTCTGCAGCCGCCTTATGAAACGAATGGCAACCAGGTTTGCCCCAGTCAAAATCTGGGCCAGTTTTTCCAGACCCGCATGTCCGACATGGTCGAGGGGATTTCTTACGCTCCCAATTTCAGCTTCGATCTATGCGGACCGGCTAACGGCAAGCCCGGCTATTGGAACTGGGACCGTAAGGATTTTGCGCCCAGGTGGTCGTTGGCTTGGTCCCCGAGTTACTCGGAGGGCCTGTTCGGCAGTCTTTTCGGAGGGGCTGGGAAGAGTTCTATTCGCCTCGGAGGCGGCGTGTATTATGACCACTTCGGCGAAGGAATTGTAAACACATTCGACCGCAACGGATCCTTCGGTTTCGTAACCACGGGCTCTTTGCCGCCTGGAACCGTC
This sequence comes from uncultured Acidobacteriota bacterium, assembly GCA_963715795.1. Taxonomy (GTDB): domain Bacteria; phylum Acidobacteriota; class Terriglobia; order Acidiferrales; family UBA7541; genus Acidiferrum. The sequence goes on from OY970275.1 coordinate 3,148,895, forward strand.
AGCCTGGACACGGCGCCACGCTATACGGGGATCAACGACTTGCCGCCCTCTCTAGAGTATCCGGCTCCTACGCCAGGATTCCCTGTAACGCCCGCAAGCAATTTCCTGATCTACTATGGTCTCGATAGCAACCTCAAAACGCCGTACGCGTACGGATTTGACTTGTCCTTTACGCGGGAACTGAAAGCGGGCTTCACCATCGAACTTGCCTATGTCAACCGTCTGGGACGCAGGTTACTGCAAGAAAGAGACCTCGCCCAACCGTTGAATCTCGTCGATCCAAAAACGAAAGTCAGTTATTTCCAGGCCGTAACGGCCCTTGCAAAAATCGACCGCACGGGTGAGTCGATTGAGGACTTCGCCGCGAACCCGAATCTGCCCGCCAATATCGTGCAATATTGGACGGATATGATGCAGCCTCTGCTGCCCGGTGGGGCGTATAGCATCGGAGGCAGTTCTTGCGTGGACGCCGGCTCGCCCAAGAGCACCATGAGCCCTCTCGTTGCCGCCTATGCCCTGTTCTGCGGTGGAATTTTCAATGAAACCACCCCGCTTTCCGACTGGGACCTTGGTGGCATTCCCGACGCAAGGAACGCGCCAAACTGTGGCACGACCGGCTATCCGGCTTGTGCCGGATTTTACTTCCCGATCAACGGCCCAGATTCTTTCTATCAAGGTCAATTTGCTTCACTCTACGCGGAGAGTTCCATCGGGCGGAGCAACTACAACGCCGGCGAATTCATGATCCGCCATCGCGTGACCCACGGCTTGACCTGGGACTTCAACTACACGTATTCCAAGTCCATTGACGAGGGTTCCAACGCGGAGCGCATCAGTCTGCCAGAGGGATTTGGCTATGCGAGCCAGATTATCAACGCCTTCGATCCCGGCCAAAATCGCGCCGTCTCGGACTGGGACATGACTCACCAGATCAATTCCAACTGGGTGTATGAGCTGCCTTTCGGGCGAGGCCAAAAGTGGGGCAGCTCATCGAATGCCATCACCAACGCCATCTTTGGCGGATGGTCGTTCTCCGGACTCTATCGCTGGAGCAGCGGCCTGCCGTTTTCCATCTCCAACGGATTCCAATTTCCAACCAACTGGGATTTGACCGGTCAGGCTAATTTGATCGGTCCGGCGCCCGCAACAGGCGTGGGGACGAACTGCTCGAGTGGCACCTGCAATCCCAATGTCTTCGTCGGGGCAACCGGCGGGACAGGCAGCGCGGTCAACTCCTTCGACTATCCATTTCCCGGCGAATCCGGAGCCCGCAACAACCTGCGTGGCCCGGGCTATTTCGACATCGACGCCGCGGCCCGCAAGTCCTGGAACCTCACGGAGAGCACAAAGCTTGCCTTCGGTTTTGATGTTTTCAACCTGACGAACTCGGTGCGCTTCGACCCGGGCTCCATCACGCTCAACGGAAACGCCGCTATCGATAGCGGCTCCGCTTTTGGCAATTTCGAAAGCGTGTTAACCGGTTCCCGTCGCATCGAAATTTCCTTGCGATTCATTTTCTAACCACACAGTTCGAGTTGTTCGCGAGGTCAAATCTGTCCGCCGGGGAGCGCAAGCTTCCCGGCGGTATTGCTTTTGGCTGCCGAAAAGAGGCGGGTCGAGCACCTCGAGAAAGCATCTGTCCCATTTGTTGCAGACCCTTTGCATCCCGCGTAAACTGTTGTTAAGCTTGAAATCAAATTCGGGGCGTAGCGCAGCCTGGCTAGCGCGCCTGGTTCGGGACCAGGAGGTCGAAGGTTCAAATCCTTTCGCCCCGACCATTTTTCTTCGGTCCGACCCGGAGACATGGGTAACAAAACGTATCGGCTAGATGAGGTCCAGCCCGGACATACGCTATATAAAGTGAACTATTCGTGGCGGAGCGCCACGATGGGGTCAACGCGCATTGCGCGGCGCGCCGGAATGTAACACGCCGCGACAGCGACAACGAACAGAAGCACGGCCACTGCCGCAAACGTCAGCGGGTCATGCGGGCTCACGCCGAAAAGCTGACTGGCCATAAGGCGCGTGAGGCCAAGCGCGGCGGCGATGCCGAGGGCGACGCCCACCAGCGCCATGCTAGCTCCGTGTCCCAGCACCAGCCGCATCACATCTCCGCCCTCCGCGCCGAGAGCCATGCGCACGCCGATTTCGTGAGTGCGCTGGCCGACCAGATATGAAATCACGCCGTAAATTCCCACGCACGCGAGCACAAGCGCGAGCGCCGCAAAGACGCCGAGAAGAATCATCGAAAGCCGGCGCGCAGCATAGGAGTTGGATATGACCTCGTCCAGAGTCTGCACGTTGTAAATCACTTCGCGAGGATCGATCTCTTCCACCGCGCGGCGCACGGGAACCATGACACCGGTGGGATCGCCGCGGGTGCGCAGCACGACGGCGACGGCGTTCGCAACCAACGGCATGAGTTTTTCCGGGAGCTGCATGAAGGGATAATAAAATTGCGCCTCGATTGCCGATTTCGCGTCCGCGTCAAGTCCCCACTGTTTAATGTGGCCGACTACGCCGACAATTTCGGGTTCGACATTGAAGAGGGCGAGATGGATGTACTTGCCGATGGGATTTTCGTGGGGGAAATAGGTGCGAGCGAAAACGTCGTCGATATCGATCACAATGGGCGCATGTTCGTTGTCCTGCGGCGTGACGAAGCGCCCGCGCTCGAGCGTCACTCCCATGGCCTGCTGGAAACCGGCTTCCACGAGATAAAACATGGCCTGGTGCATGTCGTTGTCGTTGGCGGGTTTCGGCTGGCCCTCGATCCAGAAAGGCAGCGAGGAATCATGAATCATGGGGCGCGAACCGAGCGTGACGGAAACGGCCTCCACGCCCGCAATGGAATGCATTTTGTCGTCGAAATGGCGAAGCCGCGCTCGAGTTTCGTCAGCGCTCGTATTGGGCGATGCCGGCAAAGATAAACTGAAAGTGATGGCGTGGCTGGGATTGAAACCCGGATTGACGCGCCAGAGCGCCGCGAGGCTGCGCACCATCAGCCCGGCGCCGATGAGCAAAACCAAAGCGAGGGCTACTTCCACGGCGACGAAAATTCCCTGGAGGCGGTGGCGCACGCCGCTCGAACCGCGGCCGCTCTCCTTGAGCGTCTCCTGCAGATCGATTCGCGAGGATTTCAACGCCGGAGCGAGGCCAAACAAAATTCCGGAGAAGAGCGAAAGGGCCAGAGTAAAGAGCAAGACGCGCGAATCGAGAGAAACTTCGTTGGCGCGCGGCAATGTGCCGGGAAGCGTGCCGAGCACCGCCTTGGTTCCCCAGAAAGCAATCAGCAGTCCCAATCCTCCGCCTAGAGACGAGAGCAGAATACTTTCGGTCAGAAGCTGGCGAATCACGCGCATTTGGCTTGCACCCAGCGCCGCACGAATCGCAAACTCATGCGACCTGCCCATCGACCGCGCCAGAAGAAGATTTGCGACATTCGCGCACGCTATGAACAACAAAAAACCGACGGCGGCCAGCAGCACGAGCAAGAACGGCTGCACGTTGCCAACCATGTCTTCTTTCATCGAAACGAGAGTGATGCCCAGGTCTTTATCGGCTACGGGAAACGCGGCAGCGAGATTTCGAGCGACGCCATCCATATCGGCTTTGGCCTGCGAGAGCGAGACGCCAGGCTTGAGGCGGCCGAGCGCGTGAGCGCTCATGTCGATGCGGCGATCGCGAAAAGAAGGATCCGTCCATTGGCCGATGGGGGTGTAAACATCGCGATCGTGTCCATAGAGAGTGAAGCTTGCAGGAACCACGCCAACGATGGTGTAGGACGTGCCGTTCAGAATCATCGATTTGCCGAGGATATCCAGCGAGGATCCAAATTTGCGTTTCCAAAGGCCTCCGCTGAGGATCACAACGGGACCGGCGCCGGCAAGATCGTCCTCCGGGCGAAATGTCCGGCCAATCACCGGAGTCACGCCCAGCGTCGAAAAAAAGCCCGCGGAAATCATGTAACCGCTGAGGCGCTCGGCTTCGCCCGTACCAGTGAAGTTGTAGTCCTCGTTGCGATACATGGCCATGGACGAAAGCGTGTGGGTATCCCGCTGCCAATCGAGGAAATTGAGATACGTAATCGGGCCTTTGTCGGAGCCGGGAGTTTTTCCATAAACGGCCACGAGTTGGCCGGATTGCGCGTAGGCGAGCGGATTCAAGAGAACACCGTTGACGACGGAAAATAGCGCGGTGTTCGCGCCGATGCCTACCGCCAGCGTGAGCACTGCGATCGCCGCAAAACCAGGCGACTTTGCCAGCATTCGCAAGCCGTAACGAAAATCCTGAATGAGGGTGTCCACCGCAACCTCCGGAAGTTCATCCATTGCGCGGAGGGTCCGTGGATTCGAACGGCTTCGCCTGCCGCGCGGCGATATGGTAACTGAGCGGGGCTCCCCCGAACAGTAGGAACGGCATCGAATAGGAATAGCATCGAAAATAAATGCAGCCAGACTTTTCTTCGCTAGCTTACTCCAGAGCCAATTCCGAAGCTGCAACATCGAGTGGCGGATTGGAACTCAACGTCGTCATAGTCCTCGGTCAGCGAGGCAAGGGATGGCGGAGGGATGCGTTTTGGGACGACGGCTACTGTGGCAGGGGAGGGGGGGCGGCGGACATTTTGCGGGCTACGTCCTCTTCGGCTTTGTTATGGAGTTCGCGAACTTTGGTGAACTCGCTTTGGGCGGCGGCGCTGTCGCCGGTGGCTTGGTAGACGCGGCCTAGACGGTAGTGCGCGTCGGGCTGCTCTGGATCCAGCTCAACCGCGCGCTTGAGTGATGAGAGTGCTTCGGAATAATGTCCCTGTTCGGAGAAGATGGCGCCCAGATCGAGATAGGCGATGCGGAGGTCGCTGCGGGATTGCAGCGCCTTCTTAAGCAGTGGGACGGCCGTCTGCAGATCGCCCTTTTTCATCGCGATATCGCCGAGATACGCAAGGGCTTGTGCATGATTGGGGTCGATGGAGAGCTCGGCCTTGAATTCCGATTGCGCTTGATCGTATTGCTTCAGCTTCCAATAGAGATAGCCCAAACCGAAGTGCACATTGGGCTCCTGAGGAGCGGCTTTTACGGCTTCCTGAAACTCGGTGATGGCCTCTGCGGTTTTTCCAAGCCCGTCCAAAGCCTCGCCCATCAGCACGTGGGTGGCAGCCGAATTGGGATCGCGTTGCGCGACCTCGCGGAACTGCTCAAGGGCGCAATCGAATTTTTTTGCCCACAAACAACTCTGCGCGAGGACTTGCCGCAACTGAAGGTTGTCCGGATCGGCTTTCTCCGCGATGGCTAATTGCTTGGAGGCCTCCGCGAAGCGTTTTGCGCCGTAGTAGCTCAGTCCGAGAAGCGTGCGTGCTTGGAGGCTGTCCGGCTGGGCCGCCAACGCGGCGCTGAGCGGAGCGACGGCCGCCTCAAAATGACCCTGCTTGAATTCCGCAAGGCCCAGATTGAGCTGGATGCCCGGGAGCAGGGGATCGAGAGCCAGCGCTTTCTTATAAGCCGCGGCAGCTTCTGGATAGTTTTGCAACCTGGAAAGATCAACCCCCAGGCTCGCGAAAGCGGCGGCATCACGGGGGTTCCGCTTGACAACCTCCTGCCAGACATGGGCTGCGTCCTCGAGCTTGCCTTGCTGCTCGAGGGCAATGGCTTCCGCCGGGCTGGAGGCGGAGGATTGCGCCAAGGCGGCCGTGGACCAAAAGAGAGGGCACGATAGAGCGATTGCTAGGGTCCACGAGCACCAAAATTTTATAGAGAGGGGCTTGGCTAACATGCTTAGCCCCCCCCGGGTTTTTCTGTAAGTGTTCATTCTAAACGGCTTTAAGTCCTTATTTTTGTAAGTGCGCATTCTACAGGAGTTACGGGCGACTTTCTTGGAAGTGTGCATTCTAAAGGAGATGGAGCAAAAGAGGGGACGGGAGATAGCCGAATGTGGCAAGAGACGGCTCGACCATTACGGCTGGTAAAAGGGGCGCAAGAGGGAGATATAAAAGGATAAGGAGGAAACAAGAAGGACGAGTCAAATGGAATGCGTGACGGAAGGAGAACACCGACGGTCCGACGTGCCGAAGTGACGGTACCCGAAGGGAATGTAACGATCGGCTGAAAGCTCACAACTGAGAGCTTACAACCAGAGGGCCTAGCTTGACTGTTGGCCATGCAGCGAGCGGGGATATTCGGGGCAGAGATCGGGAGCAGGGGGACGGAAATATGGATCCATAGCGGTAGAGTTCGAGGGCTGGCGGTAGTAATCACGACATATGGTAGCACGGAATTTACCGAATGTCTATATTAAAGTTAGTGGTATTCGAATGACCTGTGGAAAAGTATTCAGGAAGCGACGAGGCGTGAGATTGGCGGAGCGGAAAAGGGGCCACGGTTGCCGCTTCCACGCGAACGGGCGCTCCAAAAAAAGGGCCCCGCTCGCGGTGCAAGCGAGCGGGGCGGGGGTGCTGCTTCCGGGGTGATTAGAAATAAAGCTTCAACCCGAACTGGAAGATGCGCGGGTCAAAGGCAGAAGTGACTTGGCCGAAGTTCCCGTTGGGCAAGCCGGTTGTGGCATTGAAGCCGTTGAAGGTGTCGCCTGTACCATTAAACTGGGTATGGTTCCAGGTGTTAAAGGTTTCCACGCGGAACTCGAGACGGCTGCCACGAGATTCGCTCAGCAGGAAGTTCTTGAAGAGCGAAAGATCCCAGTTGTCGCGGCCTGGTCCGGTTACGGAATCGAACCCCACATTGCCCCATGCTCCGATAGCGGGATATCCGAAGTTTTGTGTACCGAACCATTCGCCAACAGTGTGCGGAGCAGATACGGGCCCGGTCAGCTCAGGCCGGTTGGTGGCATCGGGGATGCCGTTGTTGCCTTGCGGGCCGCCCAGGGTGATATTGATGGGCAAGCCCGTTTCCGCAGTGACGATTCCGGAGACTTGCCAGCCGCCAAGAGTCGATTTCAAGAGGCGGCTTTCGGAGTGGTTGAAGAGTGGGATGGTGTACACGAATTCGGTCAGGAAGATATCGGAGCGGTTAAACTGCGACGGCCCGATATCATTGGCCCATCCGAGATATGGATTGGAGACGGTAGCCAGGTCGCCGTTGTCTCCGCCGGTCGACGGGTCAATGGCGCGGGACCAAGTATACGCAAGCTGGACTTGTAAGTCTCTCGTGGGATTTCCGCTAAGCTCCACTTGCAAGCCATTATAGTGGCTATTGGCCTCGTTTTGGGCCTGGAGGAGCGCATTGAAACCGGGATAGTCAAGGGTTGGGTCCGCGGCATAGTTGACAGTACCTCCGATGAGGGCCGGCAAATCAGCCGGATTCACCAGATTGTAATTGGTCTGTTCGCTCTGATGGCGGTTTTGATTTCCGACGTATTGAACGGTTAGCACGGTCTTGGCTCCGAGAGAATGCTGGACGCCCAAACTGTACTGGTAGCTCGTGGGCTGTTTGTAGTTAGCTTGATCGAGGCCGTTGATCGTGGGGGGAACAATCGGAAAACCAGAACCCAGACCATTGATGAGGCTAACGTTCGGGTTTTGGAAGGATACGTTGTTGAGCCCGGCCGTCAAGCTGAACGGAACGTTGGGGCCAGCGTCATACATGTCGTTGCCCTGAATGCGCTCGTACATGATGCCGAAGCCGCCGCGGACGACAGTCTTGCCATCGCCAAATAGGTCATAGGCAAAGCCGATGCGCGGAGCGAAGTTGAGCCAGTGATTGTTGACCAAGCCGTCGGTGATGCCGTCTTGGCCGGGGATGCCGATCCCGTTCAGGTAAATCGGCACACCAGCGAGAATGGGATTGGGGCTGGTGCCGAGGCCGAGACTCGAAGGACTGATGGTGCCGTTCGGCAAAACGGTTGCCGCGTCGGCGGTGTTATAGAGTTGCGGGTAGAAGTTCCCCATGCGACCGTTGGCTTCGTAGGTGTGCGGCAGACCCTCCCAACGGAGTCCTAGATTCAAAGTGAGGCGATGGCTTGCGCGCCAGTTGTCCTGGACGTAGAGAGCTGTCGAAACGTTATTCCAGTGACCGCTGTCTTGCACGGCCAGCTCACTATAGCTATCGGCGTACCCGAGCAAGTAGTCGGCGAAGTCGCTTCCGGTGAAATTGCCGTTGAAGTTGAACACGCCTTGGGATTCCCCAAATAGCTCCTGCACTTTCTTGTACAGCTCCCAGCTTCCGCCGATCTTGATCTGGTGCGCTCCCTTGGTCCAAGAGAGGTCGTCGCGTATCTGATAGCTGTTCGCACTGTTAATCCAGGGCCAACTGGAGATATCGAAGTTAGCACCAGTGGCTCCGCCCAATTGAATCGTGGGGATGCGGTTGTCGGGGTCCGGGCCGTCAAAGAGTCTCGTAGGGGTATAGGCGCTGGGAAGCGTCAAGCTGTCCAAGCCGTGACCCGCAGCGGGAATAATGTTAATGCGGTTGCCGTTGTAGTTGAATGCAAGTTCATTGACCAACGTGGGGTTGATGATATAGGTGGCATGGACCACCGCGCTGTAAGACGGGTTACCGAACGTATCGCTAACGGTGGGCAGGTTATCGCTGCTCCACTGCGAGGTGCCGTATCCCTGGGAAATCTGTTCGGAAATCCAGTGGCCAAAAATGGAGAACTTGCTGTTGAAATTGTGATCGATGCGCACAATCTCTTCCTTGACGCTGGTGGGAGAGTTGTTGCTGCCGACGAAATTATTGCCGACGTTGTTCGCCGGGAAGATGCCGGCCGCCAGAAGGGCTTGCGCATTGGAGCTCAGAAGAGAGGTCGGAATTGTGTTGTTCGTGAAGGGCACGAGAGCAGCATTGTTTCCTGTAGCGTCGTTACAGGCCCCGACGCTCCCGGTGGTTGACGGTGTACTCAAAGTCTGGCCAGCCGCCGTATATTCCGCGGCTATCGCCGCCGAGACTTGGTTGGTGCATGGCGTGTGGAGACCCGTTGCAGCCAGTGTTGAAGGAAACACGCCGCCGTATTCGGAAGTGGGAGGAACGGGCTGGTTGAGGATGTTGCCGCCCGTGATGATTCTGCGCCACTCCATATTATAGAAGAAGAAGGTCTTTTTCTTTTCGGGGTTGTAGAGGTGGCCGAAAGTCACCGGGCCACCGACGTTGAAACCGAAGACGTTGAATCTCAACTCGGCGACTGTCTGAGGAGCCGGGTTGAAAAAGTTCCGAGCATCGAAATCGTCGTTGCGGTTGAATTCCCAAGCCGAAGCGTGGAATTGGCTTGTGCCTGACTTCAGCACCATGCTCATGGTTCCACCGGAGGAGAGACCGTAGTCAGCGCTGTAGTTGGAAGTAAGCGCCCGGAATTCCCCGATGGCGTCGATGGAAGGCATAACAGAGAAACCGCCGGAACCGCCGCGGTCGTCGTCTTCTCCGCCATCCAGCAAATAAATATTGTGAGCGTAGCGAAGGCCATTGAAACTCACGGCGCCGCTGCCGCCGACCGGCGTTGGCGATTGGAAGTCCGGCATGTTGCTGGAAGCGCCAGGCATCAAACCGATTAGAGAGTAGATGGTTCGCCCGTTCGTGGAGATTTGAGCGACTTCCTGTCCGCTAATCAGATTGCTGACTTCTCCCGTATCCGTTTGCACGTGAACGGCATTGGCTTCCACGGTGACGGTTTCTTGCGCAGCGCCCATTTGCATCTGGAAATCCACACGAACGCGGTCGCCCTGCGTCAGCACGATGCCCCTTCGCTCGGCGACCTTGAATCCTTTGGACTCCGCCTTGACATCGTAGTGACCGATCGGCAGATCGACGGCAACATACTGCCCGTCACTATTCGTCGGAATGACGCGAGGCGTGCCAGTATCCGTATTCGTCAAAGTGACGGCGACATTCGGAACAACAGCGCCCGAAGGATCGGTGACGGTACCGACGATGGTGGCCGTCTGAGCGAAAGTTGAAAACGAAAAAGCAATCAGGGAAAGCAAAAGAACAAATAGAAAGCGCAGTCGAGAGGGTTTGACAACAAAAACGATATTCTTAACAGAAGACAACAAAACGTTCATAGTCACGCCTCCACACCCCACGGCGATTGGAAACGCCGTTAACGTAAACGGAGCTTCTCTCGACGCGCATCTTGTTGTCAAGCACTTTTTTTGATTTATAGCAGTTGCCGGCCCGATGCTTCTTCTTGTAACAAAGATCCGTAAGGGAGCTAAGGCTAGGAGAGATAGAACTTTATGGCTGGTACCTATAGCAGCGGCGATGCGCGTGGTGGGCGCTAAATTGGGAGCTTAATCGAAAAAGCAGCGGGGAAATTGCGCACATGACTCGGGGTTTGCAGTAGGTATAGGATGCAAGGATGACCATGCCAGGACCCGGACCACGGAGCGCGCGGCGTTCCAGATTCCTTCTTGCGGGGGGTCTGACAGGGGCGGCTTTTTTTATTTTATTGCTGGCCTTCGGCTCAGCGGGACAGCAGGCCGCAAGTCCGCAAAACCAACAAACATCCTCGGGGATGGGAGTGGCCACGGGAGGCGCGCACCCCGCCGTGAAGGACGCTCTTTCGCGGCCGATCACGGCGGGCGGATTTGTGGATGGCGCGACTGTCGTGTTTGAAGACATCACGAAGCGAGCGGGCTTGGATAAATTTGTGAATCGCTCCGGAGATCCGACGAAGAAAACCATTTTGGAGACGATCGGTTCCGGAGTGGCGCTGCTGGATTACGACAACAACGGATGGCTGGACATCTATCTGTTGAATGGTTCGACAACGGCGGCTTTGAAAGGAAAAGAGGCTGCGCCGCGAGCGATGCTCTTCCACAACAATCACGACGGAACTTTTACGGACGTGACGGAGAAAGCGGGCGTTGCGAATGAACGGTGGGGATTTGGCGTGGCCGTCGGCGATTACGACAACGACGGATGGCCGGATATTTACGTCGCGAACTACGGCAAGAATCGCCTGTACCACAACAACCACGACGGGACATTCACGGACGTGGCCGAGAAGGCCGGCGTCGCGCTGGGCGGCTGGTCGGCCGGGCCTACGTGGGGCGACTACGATCACGACGGCTTGCTGGATTTATTCGTGCCGGGCTACGTTAAATATGATATCGACAATCCGCCGATCGCTGGACAAGGGCGAATTCCGAAGAATTTTTGCCAATTCCGTGGGATAGACGTGATGTGCGGGCCGCGGGGATTGCCGGGCGAAGGCGATCATCTATTTCACAACAATGGGGATGGCACGTTCACGGACGTGAGCGTCAAGGCGGGAGTCTCCGATCCGAGCGGTTATTACGGTTTGGCATCCGCTTTCGTGGACGTCGATGACGATGGATGGGTGGATTTGGTGGTGGCGAACGACTCCACGCCGAATTATCTCTATCACAACAAACACAACGGCACATTTGAGGATGACAGTTACGCCTCGGGATTCGCGCTGAGCGATGACGGGCGCGAACAGGCCTCCATGGGGATCGCCATCGGAGATTACCAACACACGGGAAGAATCGATCTGTTCACGACCACTTTTTCGGATGATTACAAAACGCTTTACCGGAATGACGGGAAGGGAAATTTTTCGGATGTGACGTACGCGGCAGGTCTGGCCGGCCCGACAACGCCATTTCTTTCCTGGGGAACGGGATTTCTCGACTACGACAACGACGGCTGGCTCGATCTGTTCATTGCCAATGGGCATGTGTATCCGGAAGTGGACAAGCAAGATTGGGGGACAACCTGGGCGGAGCGGCCGCAACTGTTCCGGAATCTCAATGGAAAAAAATTTGAGGAAGTACCGCCGGCGACAGGGAGCGGGCTGGCGGACGTGATTACGGCAAGGGGCGCGGCATTTGGAGACATTTTCAACGACGGGGCGATCGACGTGGTGATCAATAACATCGATTCGAAGCCGACGTTGCTGCGGAACGTGCTGAAGACCGGCAATCGCTGGCTGGAGCTGAGACTAATCGGAGGGCCTAAGAGTCCCCGCGACGCGAACGGAGCCAAAGTGTTTCTGACTGCGGGCGGCGTGAGGCAACGAGGCGACGTCTATAGCGGCGGATCGTATGGATCGAGCTCGGATCAGCGCATCCACTTTGGGTTGGGAACAGCGACAAAAGTGGATTCGATTGAAATCCATTGGCCGAGCGGAGCGGTGGAAAAGATCGTTTCGCCGGGGATTGACCGCATCCTCACCGTGCAGGAAGGAAAGAAGGCGGGAAGCTGAATTTATTGGGAAGTTGTGCAATGAGGGAAGATTAGAGCTTAGGCGGCTGGGGCGAAGCAGTTGGCGCGTTGTTAACCGCTTTCTGAAGTTGTTCGCGCATTTTGCGGACGCGGTCCGACATGGGGCCGGAGGGCGCTACCTTGAGGTAGGAGTCGGCATCCTGCAGGGCGGCGGGAAAATCATCCGATTGGATGTGGAGATTGTAAAGGAGAAGATAAATCTGGGGATTGTCCGGCTTCAAATCGCGAGCGACGGCGGCACTGAGCGCCGCATCCTTGAAGCGATTCTGGCCGCCAAGGGCTACGGCTAATTCGAAGTGACCTCGCCAAGAGGATGCGTCAAGAGCAACCACTTTGCGGAGAAGCGCCTCTGCCTCTGGAAAGCGCTTCTGGCCGTTGTACATGGAGGCAAGATCGACGATCGCTTGGGTGTATTTCCCGGAACTCAAGTCAATCGATTTTTGCAGAGACTTTTCCGCCGCCTGCTCATCGCCCATTTTATCTTGCGCCAGACCCATCGCGGCATAAGCCTCGTAGTAGGAAGGGTACTTTTCGATGGCGCGAGAGAATTGCGCGACAGCGCCGCGGTAGTCGGACTTTTCGAGCACCAGTTGAACTCCCTTGTCGAAGGCTTCTTGCGCCTTATGCGGGATGCTCAATTGGTGCTCAGAAATTGGATTTACAGAGGTAGGCGCGGAGGCGCTGGCTACCAACTGCAAGAGGACGTCTTTATAGACATGGCCCGAACCATCAGGGCGAACGAATTCGCGCACGGACTCGTAGCCTTCGTGCTCGACGACAACATAGCAATTGCCACCGATATCGTCGAACTCATACTCGCCGCTGTGATTCGAGTAGGCAAAGGAGATGGGGGTGCCCATGGCGTTCTGCAACTGGATGCGAGCTTCGCCGATGACTCGACCAGTGCCTGCCTCGCGGATGGACCCGGATAGGGCTATCTTCAGCGGTTCTTGCGCGAAGCATACGGATGGGGCGAGGAGGAGAAGAACGAACAAGACGTGCGGGTAGCGGCGCTGCATGAGACACTTCCCTACGCAGATGATAGCAGGAGGGAAGGAGCTATGCCAGGGTAGCAATGGAGGAAAGGTTTTTGCTTCGCGCGACCGCCCTAGCTCTGCCATTGCGCTACGGTGTAGGAACGCGGCGGCAACTGAAGGGTGGTGCGCGATGCCGTGCTCGAAGGCTGTTCCGCTTTCTGTGGGACGACGCGAGAGGGAGCTTCAAATGTGTTTGCCGCTTTCAGGTCGTTGCCAGTGAGAACAAGAGAATTTCCGGCGCGCGGGGAAGATCCTTCCCAGACGATTTCAATTTCGTGAGGATTCGTCAAGTCGCGGTTCAGCAGGAAGAGCGTGGTTTTTCCGGTGTCCGCGTGGTACGTGCCGGCCGCGTCCACGTAGTCAACTGCGCCCATACCGGAGACGTCGTAAGTGGGAGACTCAACGAGGAGTTCGAGAGCCGCGCCGCGGGCGAACTCCAGCGCCCAACTATATGGGTAATAAATCGTCTGTCTCCATAGGCCTGTTTCATTGGTCATGATCGGGGCGATGACATTGATGAGTTGCGCCAGGCAAGCGATTTTCACACGGTCCGATTTGCGAATCAGCGTGTTGAGGAGACCGCCGACGAGGAGAGCATCCTCGAGGTTATAGACTTCTTCCAGGAGATGCGGTGCGATTTGTCGGTTGCCGTTGACGGCGTCGCCCGTACGCTCGCGATACCAGACATTCCACTCGTCGAAACTCAGCCACAATTTCTTGGGCGAGCGTTTGTGCCCTTGCACCATGTCGCAGACGGCTGCCACTTCGTCAATTTGAAGCTCCATGCTGAGATTCAAGGCTAAATACTTCGAAGAATCTCCCCCAGTTTCATCGGGGGTATTGCCGACGTAGCGATGCAAGGAGATTGCGTCGACGTAGTTGTAGCACTGCTCGAGAACTTCGCGGTCCCATTCGAGATAGGTGGGCATGCCGGGGCCGCTCGAGCCGCAGGCTACGAGCTTTAGCGAAGGATCGACATAGCGCATTTGGCGTGCGGCGTCTTCGGCCTTCAATCCGTATTCGGTGGCGGTCATGTGGCCGATTTGCCAGGGACCATCCATCTCATTGCCGAGGCACCAGTGCTCGACCTTGTAGGGTTCCGCGATGCCATTCTTGCGGCGGAGATCGCTCCAGCGCGTACCTTTCTCCACGTTGCAGTATTCGACGAGAGCAGCTGCTTGCTCCGGCGTGCCGGTACCGAGATTTAGACCCATCAGTGGCTGTGTGCCGACGAGACGGCACCAAGCCATAAACTCATCGGTTCCAAACTGATTGGTATCGATGGTGTTCCAGGCTTTGTCCAAAACGACTGGACGATCGGCCTTGGGGCCGATACCGTCGAGCCAGTTATAGCCGGAGACAAAGTTTCCGCCGGGATAGCGAATGATTGGAACGCCGAGTTTGCGGACTTCGTCCATGACGTCTTTGCGAAAGCCGTTGTCGTCGGAAAGTTTGGATTGCGGATCGTAGATGCCCTCGTAGATGGCGCGGCCAAGGTGTTCGAGGAAGGAACCGAACAAGTCGCGGTTGATGGGAGCGAGGGCGCGGCGGGAGTCGGCATAGATGCGCACGGGCCGAGCGGCATTCGAGGAAGTGGATTGGCCGAGCAGGTGCGGGCCAAGAGCGAGGTTCGCGCCGATCGCGAGGCCTGTTCTAGTTGCATCTTGCAGGAAATGCCGCCGTGAGACAGAACGCATCAGTGGGCCCCCTTGAATGACCGGACGAAGCTAGATTTGCCGCCATTTGCTTTGAGCCGCAACGGCCACGGGCGAATATCGTGGCGCACGATTCCTGACTTGCAGCATCGGCGGGGGTGATTGTACTCCCCATTGCACGGCAAGTTGCAAGCTCGCGATTTTCGGCGGCGTAATTGCTGAACGGATTGTTCTTCTCTCTTGCTTCGTTAAATCGTGTTAAGGTACGCGGACTGTGTGTCCTGACTCCTGAGTCTGTTTTTGGGGTACGGATTTAGGAGGGGTGCGCGGAACAGCTGAAACCAATCGGCCTTTTGAGGCGCAGGAAACGTTTGATCTTGCGTGGCAGCGCTAGACCAAAGCGCAAGTGCGCGTTGCAAGCGCCGAGCCGCGTTGAGTCGAGGAGTGCGGCGGATGAGCAAGGAGAAACACGGAATTCATTTGATCGCCGAAATGGCGAAGGTGTCTATCGGGACCGTGGATCGCGCACTGCACGAACGCGGCGGAATTAAAGAGGCTACTCGCAAACGGATCCTGCAAATCGCGCAGCAGATCGGTTATTCGCCGAACCTCGCGGCTCGGGCTCTTTCCGCGGCAAAGACCCGTGTGCGGATTGGCGTCTGCATCCCAAAGGAAATCCATTTTTTCTACGACCAGCTTTGGGGCGGAGTTCTGGACGAAGCGCACCATTTGGAACAGCTCGGCGTGGAGTTTGTGAACCGGCCGGTGCAAACACTGGGAGAAGGCGATATAGAGGTTTTCAAAGAGCTGGTGGCAAGCGGCGTGGATGGAATTGTGCTGACCGCCGGGAGCCCAAAGGAATTAACGCCGCTCATCGATGAGGCGGAAGAAAAAGGCCTGCGCGTGGTTTGTGTTTCAACGGATGCTCCGGAAAGCCGGCGTTCGAGCATCGTGTGTGTCGAGCCCCACCTGAACGGCTGCCTGGCGGGAGAATTGATGGGCAAATGCGTTCCGCGGGGATCGAAAGTGGGCGTCGTGGCCGGGATGCTCTCGACCGAGGATCACCGGAAGAAAACGGACGGCTTTTCCGAGGGGTTTCTGCGGCATTGCTCCGGCGGAAAAATCGCGAGCGTCGTTGAAGGCCACGAGGATGAGAGTGAGAGCTTTCAAAAAACGTCTGAGTTGCTGCGGCGCTTTCCCGAACTCGACGGGCTTTACGTGAATACGGTCAATTGTCTTCCCGTCTGCCGCGCGCTTGGCGAGCGCGGTTTGGCGGGGAAAGTAAAGCTAATCACCACCGACCTCTTCCCAGAAATGGCGCCGTACTTTCAAAAAGGAATTATCACTGCCTCGATTTACCAGCACCCGTACCGGCAAGGGCAGATCGCGTTGCGGCTGCTTGCCGATAATCTCACCAACCAGGTTCACTTGCCGCCAGCGGCGCATCTTAGCCCCGGAGTAGTAATGTCCACGAACCTGCACCTCTTCCGCGAAATTCGACAGGCAGAAGCCAAGCCGAGCGAGCCGGCCCTAAAGAGCCGCAGCGTCCTGCAAGCATGAGCAATCGAAGCGCGCTGAATAGCTCAGTCACTCATGGAGTGAATTTCGACGTAGTCTACTGCGGCGCGTTCCTCTCCATCCGGGACACCTTCGATGCGGATGGTGTCGCCAGGGCGAAGAGCTAGGCCGGTGATGCGGCGGCGGGTGGAAGAATCGGCGTTTGGCTTTGTGGCCGGCAAATTATCGTCGGCGACCCACTCGTCGACTGATTGATCGTTTACCAAGACGCGGAACTTCGACTTGCCGTTGTTTTGGTCGAAATATTCGACATCGATCTCGTACCAGCCTGCTACGCCATCAAAGTGAAACGCCGCCGAGCACTTTTGCGCCGGGGCGGGGCACTCGATTGCTTTGCCACCTGAAGCGTCCTCAGGTGGGACCATGTCGAACGGCACATAGCCTTGCAACTGCATCGCTTCGGCCTCGATGCGGCCGGGATAGTGCCCTACCCTGCCGTGTTCATCGGGGATGCCGGAAATTTTGAAAAACCAAGTGCACACGGCATCGCGCCAAACAATCGCATGCCCGGCTTGGTATTCGAGGCGCTTCAATACGTCCGCGTAACGCTCTTCGTCGACGCGGCCTTGTAAGGTCTTCCATTGTCGAACGAGGTTTGCCGCACCTTGCGCTCCCGCGTAGTGCGAATCGTAA
The DNA here is from genome assembly GCA_963715795.1 of uncultured Acidobacteriota bacterium. Lineage (GTDB taxonomy): Bacteria > Acidobacteriota > Terriglobia > Acidiferrales > UBA7541 > Acidiferrum. Next base: position 3,165,986 of record OY970275.1, read on the forward strand.
ATGTATTGGATGACCGTCTTTCCCGAATGCAAAACGTAGGTGTAAGGCACGTGATGAAAAAAGAGCAGCAAATCATCCGGCGTCGTGCTCAAAGACTCGTACATTTTCGCGACCGGCGGCCGGTATTGATCGACGTAACCTGTCCCCGTCGCCGCCGTGCGGTCCATGCCGATTCCTTCGTGATCGGCGCGGTGCCACTGTCCCCAGCCGTTTCGTTCGGACGACTCGACACCGGGCCCGTAATGGCTGCCGAGAATATCCGTGAGCGTCCCCGCGCCCAATGGACCTGTATAGCTTTCATAAATGGGCCAGGACGAGAGCAACATTTTTGAAATGGTCTGTACCACGACGGGAGCGTTTCCAAAAGTGAGCCGCGTCCATTCCTCGGCGATCTGATCTGAAGAAAGATCGGGATTCCACGCCAGCCTGCCATAGCCATATAGATTCGCCATGGCCAGCGGATGCGCCAGCCAGTTGGTGTCCATGCCAACATTCACCACCGCAACAAATCCGCCAAGCGGACGATGAAACGTTTTGCCCTCAACGATAGCTTTCACAGGTGTAGGTTGCTCGCCGGCATGCATGTCGAAATCGAGAACTGTTTTCCAGAGCGGCGGAAGAAAACATAAATGCCGTTGCTGGCCCGTATATTCCTGTGTGACTTGCAGCTCGATGGCCTCATTTGTTTTTTCGAGGCCGCTGAAAAGCGGAGAGGCGGGCTCGCGCACCTGGAAATCAATCGGCCCGTATTTAATCTGGATGATGACGTTGTCATCGAACTTGCCGTCAAGCGGATGAAAGATGTCGTAGGCGGCCCGCGCGCGATCGTTCTTCAGATTGCGCCAGTCGAGATGATGGTTATAGACGAACGCGCGATAAAAAACGATTCCGTGATGCGGCGCAAGAGCGCGGGCAATCACGTTGGCGGCGTCGGCGGGCGTACGGCCATACGTGGCCGGCCCGAGCCGGCCCTCGGAGTCCGCTTTCACCACGAAGCCGGCAAAATCAGGAATCTGCCGGTAAATCTCGTCAACCTTTTTTGCCCACCACGCGGCGACGCGCGCGTCCGCGGGATCGAACGTGTCCAGACCTCCAATCGTTTTTGGGCTGCTGAAATCGACGGAGATGGAGAGCCGGACTCCCCAAGGCCGAAAGACATCCGCGACACGAGCGAGCTGTGGAAGAAAACTGTCTTCGAGAATGCGGGGATTGGCGTTGACGTTGTTGATGGCGCAGCCGTTGATCCCGATAGACGCGAGCAATCGCGCGTATTCGCCTGCACGCGTCAAATTGGCTCGCACATTGCCATTCTCGAAAAAGATGGATGGCCCGGCGTAGCCGCGCTCGATGCGGCCGTCAACGTTATCCCACTCATCCGCCCAGCGAATCGGAGCAGCGGGCTGCTCGCTGTCGTGCAGCGAAGCGAGGTTTTCATTCAGCGCGATCTTGCGGAGCAGCGCAAATACCCCGTAGAGAACGCCGCGATCCGTGGCTGACGTCACAATGAGGCAGTCGAAGCCGCGCACTCGTTCCGTCGCAAGCAAAAAGCCGTCATCTTGAAGCTCGACGTGGTTCAGGATGCCCGGCGAGGCCGCCCGCACTTCTGAAATTGTGCCGAGCAGGATGGCGCTCTCCTGCGGCAAGGCTTTATCGTCACGCAGCGTTCTCCCCAACATTCCGCGAACGCCTCGTATCAATTCGGCTTTTGCGGAATCAACTACGGGAGAATCGCCGAGCGTAACCACGCTCGCGGGCAAATTCGCGTAAAGCTGGGCGGACTGCTTGTCCAGAGGCGCATAACGCAACCACGCGTTGGCCCCTGTCTCAGCGCGGACGCCATCCGCAGCGAGCGCCAGCAACAGAAGCGCTGCGCAAGTCGTGATGGGCCGTAGACGACGCATTGTCTCGAAAAATCTAGCGCGTTACTCAACTCCGAGCAACAAATCCACGGTGAGCTGATCCAGCCGTTCGTAGGGGAGCCGTTTTTTCGCCAGCACAGCGCGGTCAAAGTTGTGTTCGAGCAGCTTCGCCGCGTGCGCTTTGGAAAAGCTCTTCATCTCCGGAGCGTCCGCTGAGGGAGTCTCGATCTCGCTGAGAATTTGCTGAATTTCCTTGTGTTGCTTCCAGAGCCGGGCCTTCTCTTTGAGGATGAGATAGGTTTTCATGCAGCCGCGCGCGAAATCTTTCACGCCTTCGTAATCCTCCGTACGGTAAGCGTGCGCATCGAAGTGCCGCGACCCCTGGTAGCCCACATCTTCCAGAAATTTGACTACGAAAAAAGCTGATTTCAGATTGTACGAGCCGAACCGGAAATCCTGGTCGTAGCAACCAGTCATCTGGTCGTTCAAATCGACGTGAAACAGTTTGCCCGCATCCCACGCCAGCGCCAGGGCGTGCGTGCAATTCAAGCCGGACATGTGTTCGTGGGCAACCTCGGGATTGACTCCGAATTTGTCGGGTTCGTCGAGAGTGGCGATAAACCCGAGATAATGCCCCGTCGACGGAAAATAAATATTGGCGCGCGGCTCATTCGGCTTTGCCTCGAGAGCGAACTTATAGCCGTACCCGCGATCCGCGGAATAGCCCGCCATATAATTCAGCGCTTCGCGGTACCGCTTAATGGCTTCGAGGGGGTCGCGGCAGGCATCGGTTTCCACGCCGTCTCGGCCGCTCCAGATCACGAAAATCTTCGCGCCTAGTTCCGCGCCGAGGTCCATCGCGCGCAGAACTTTCTGCAACGCAAAGGCGCGCACGGCGGGATCATTGGAGGTGTACGCACCATCCCGGAAGACCGGATCGAAGAAGGCGTTCACAGTCGCCATCGGCACGACGATGTGGTGGCGCTCGCAAGCCTTCTTAAAGCTCGCCACAATCCGGTCGCGCTCCTGCAACGTCGCATCAATCGGAACGAGATCGTTGTCGTGGAAATTCACTCCCCAAGCGCCCACCTCCGCCAAGAGGGCCACGATATCGTCCGGAGGAAGCGTCTCTCGCACGAAATCGCCGAAGGGATCCCGGCCGCGATTCCCGACCGTCCAAAGGCCGAACGTAAATTTGTGCTCTTTCTTAGGCTCGTAGAGTTTGTGATTGGCGCTCATTCGAGGGTTCCCCTGCGCGCGTGCCGTGACCGCAGTACGCGTCCATTACCTGGCCTGAAACAAATGTCTGAAAAAGCCCGGCAAGCAACATTTCTCCTTCGAGAAAAGAAATGCCTGCTGCCCGCATTGGATATTGCGCCCGACGCCCCTGCCTCGGCGGGGCTTGTCGATTCCGGTATGGCTCAATTAGTGCGACGAACCGGCCCAGCTTTCTGGATAAAAGGAGCGCACACGCCGGGAAAAATCGGCCGTGTACGTTAACGGCCGTGCTATAGTACCACTCGTTTTTCGAATTGCAAGTATCGGTATTTTTTCTTGGAGGCTCTGATGAGGTTTTTCTCTTCCTTCCGGCTTGCGGTAGCCGCGACCGTGGCTCTTTTGTTTTGCGGTCCGCTTTTCCTCGCCAGCCAGGCGCAGGACGTTCCGCCTTACCGCAATTCGAAACTGCCTATCGAGCAGCGCGTCGCCGATCTCCTCTCCCGAATGACGCTCGAGGAAAAAGTCGCGCAGCTCGAAGGCGTTTGGGAGAACCCGCAGTTTATGAAGACTCCCGAATCGCGGTTTGTGGACGAGAAGGGAGCGTTTCTCCCGGAGCGTGCCGCGGTCATTCTGAAATATGGCATCGGAGAAATGTCGCGGCCTGGCGAGGTCGCCTCCGGCCCGCGCGCGATGGCGGAGTTCACCAACACGATGCAGAAGTGGGTGAAAGAAAACACCCGCCTGGGAATTCCCGTTTTGTTCCATGAAGAGTGCCTCCACGGGCACGTCGCGCCGGGCAGCACTTCGTTTCCCTCCGCGATTGGGCTGGCTTCCACTTGGGATCCGCAACTGATCCACGACGTATTTACCTCAGTCGCGGCGGAAGTCCGCGCGCAAGGTGCGCAGCAATGTCTTGCGCCTGTTCTAGGCTTGGCACGCGACCCGCGCTGGGGGCGCACCGAAGAAACCTATGGCGAAGATCCCTATCTGGTCACCCGCATCGGCGTGGCGGCCATCGAAGGCTTTCAAGGAACCGGACCTCTCATCGATAAATCTCACGTCCTCGCGACCGCGAAACATTTCGCGGTACACAGCCAGCCGGAGGGCGGCACGAACGTCGCTCCAGGCAACTATTCCGAACGCGTTATCCGCGAATACTTTTTTAAGCCGTTCAAGGCCGCCGTGCAGGAAGCGGACGTGGCGAGCGTCATGCCTTCTTACAACGAAATCGACGGAATTCCCTCGCACAGCAACAGCCACCTGTTGATCGACGTGCTTCGCCATGACTGGGGCTTCGACGGAGTCGTGGTTTCGGACTATTTCGGTATCACCGAACTGATGCGGGTTCACCACGTCGTCGGCACCAAAGAGGCGGCTGCCAAGATGGCGCTGGAAGCCGGAGTCGACGTCGAGCTTCCCTTTCCCGATGCGTATCCCACCCTGATCGAGCAAGTGAAGGAAGGCAAAATCGCGGAAGCCACCGTTGATCGTTCCGTCGCGAATATCCTTCGCGAGAAGTTCCGCGCTGGGCTGTTCGATGATCCGTACGTGGATCCCGACTATGCGGTAAAGATCACCAATGACGCGGAACACCATAAGCTGGCTCTGCAGGCCGCGCGGGAAACCATCACTCTGCTGAAAAATCAGGATCATCTGCTCCCGCTGGACGTTTCCAAATACAAACACATTGCCGTCATCGGCCCGAATGCCGCTGACGTTCACCTCGGCGGATACAGCAGCAAGCCGGGCCGCGGCGTCAGCATTTTGCAGGGCGTCAAGGATCGCGTTGGCTCGGGGGCGGAAGTTCTATATGCGGAGGGGGTCAAAATCACGGAAACGCCGGCGGATTGGGACGCAGATAAAGTCGTGCTTGGCGATCCCGCTCTGAACGCCAAACGCATCGAGGAAGCCGTCAAGACCGCGAAGAAGGCTGACGTGATTATTCTAGCGCTAGGCGGCAACGAGCAAACGTCACGCGAAGCGTGGGCGCCCGAGCACAAAGGCGATCGGGATTCTCTCGATTTGCTCGGAAACCAGGACGACCTCGTCAAAGCGATGCTGGCTCTTCACAAACCGGTGGTGGTTTTTCTGATCCACGGCCGTCCCAATTCCATCAACTATATCGCCGAGAATGTCCCGGCGATTCTCGATGGCTGGTATCTCGGACAGGAAGGCGGCACCGCCGCTGCGGAAGTGCTCTTTGGCGACTACAATCCGGGCGGAAAATTGCCCATCACCGTTCCTCGCTCGGTCGGCCAGCTTCCCGATTACTATTACCAGAAACCTTCGGCGAAGCGCGAATATCTTGACGACAGCACCAAGCCGCTCTTTCCCTTTGGCTGGGGCTTGAGCTATTCCACTTTTAAGTATGCCAACCTCCACGTGACGCCCAATCCCATCGGCCCCGATGGAACCACGCACGTCAGCGTGGACGTGACCAACACCAGCCAGGTCCGCGGAGACGAAGTCGTACAGCTTTACATCCGCGACGAGATCAGCTCCGTCACGCGCCCCATCAAGGAAATGCGCGGCTTCCAGAGAATCTCTCTCGATCCGGGGCAGACCAAGACCGTCGACTTCTCTCTGGGTTTCGACGCGCTGTCCTTCTTGAATCGGGATATGCATCGCGTCGTCGAGCCCGGCGACTTCAAAATCATGGTCGGGGGAAATTCCGTCGACTTGATCGAAACGACTTTGACGGTCGCCGATAGATAACGGCATTTTTTCCGCGATTCCGTTGCAAACGCGGGACCGAAAATCGCGGTCGTTGGGCCAAACGAAACTCTCGCGTCACGTGGCGCTGCTCCGCGCGAGTCCTTGACGCTTTCCTTCTAATCACTTAGTGTCTTTTCCTTGCGATGGAGTCCCTGATGAAAAGATGTGTGCGCGTCTCGGGCCTGGCGGCGGGGATTCTTACCCTCCTGCCCCTCTTGGCCTTCGGACAGAATCCCGCAGAGTATCGCGCCGCTACGCAGCCGCAGGAATCGTGGCCCCAGCACGCCGTTCGCGGGGCGCACGGCATGGTCGCCACCGACGAAGAGTTGGGCTCTCAGGCCGGCGTGGAAATCCTGAAACTCGGCGGAAATGCCGTCGACGCAGGGGTGGCCGTCGCGTTTGCTCTTGCGGTCGTCGAGCCAGCTGCGGGAAATATCGGCGGCGGCGGCTTCATGCTGGTTCGGCTGGCGGACGGGCGCAGCACCTTTTTTGACTATCGCGAGGTCGCTCCGGGCAAAGCCACGGCCAATATGTACCTCGGCCCAGACGGCCAGCGTGTCAAAGGTCTTTCCGTCATTGGTTATAAGTCCGTCGCCGTTCCGGGAACGGTGGCGGGACTTGCGCTGGCGCTCAAGACCTACGGCAAGCTGAAACTTGCCGATGTCATGGCTCCGGCGATTCGTCTTGCCGAAGACGGATTTCCCGTCAGCGAAAAACTGGCCCGCCAAATGGCAGAGCAACGCCCCGTCTTGCAGCAATTCGCCGAGAGCCGGCGCATCTTCCTGAACAACGGAAAGATGTATCACGTCGGTGATACGTTCAAGCAGCCGGAACTTGCTGCCACTCTCAAGCGCATCGCGAAGAATGGTCCCGCCGAATTTTATCGTGGAGAAACGGCGCAGCGAATCGCCGGTGACATGAAGGCCATGGGTGGTCTCATTACCCTCGAGGACCTCGCGAACTACGAGCCGAAGATGCGCCAGCCATTGCACGCCGATTACGATTTCGACGGCCACAAATGGGAAGTGATCTCATCGCCTCCTCCCAGCTCCGGCGGCGTCGCCATTATCGAGGCCATGAACATGTTGCAAGGTGTCCCGCTAAAAGGCTGGGACGATCTGGAAAGCGTGCACATGGTGGTCGAAACGATGCGGCGGGTCTTTGCCGACCGGGCCGCCTATCTCGCGGATCCCGACTTTACGAAAGTGCCTGTCGACGGCCTCACCAGCGAGTGCTACGCCAAGGAACTCGAGTCAACCATCGATCCCTTGCACGCCTCCTCCAGCAAAACGGTAAAAGCGGGGACTCCGCACGTCTGTGGCGAGTCTGCGGCTAATTCCGCGCCGCAATCCGTTTCCGGCCTCGGCGAAGGCCAGCACACCACTCACTTTTCCGTCGTCGATTCCGCCGGCAACGCCGTCGCCAGCACCTACACGCTCAACAACAGCTACGGCTCGCACGTCACTTCTTCCGCCGGTTTTCTCTACAACAACGAGATGGACGATTTCACCACGCAGCCCGGCGCTCCTAACGCGCTCTTCGGCCTCATTCAATCCGAAGCCAACGACATCGCCCCGGGCCATCGTCCGCTCAGCTCCATGACTCCCACAATGCTTCTGCGCGACGGCAAACTCAGCTTCGTAACTGGTTCGCCCGGCGGCCCCACGATTATTTCGGCCACCCTGCTCAGCGTCCTAAACTGGATGCGTCTGGGAATGGGCGCACAGGCGGCTATCAATGCGCCGCGGTTTCATCACCAGTGGCTGCCCGACGTCATTCTGATGGAAAAGGACTTTTCCCCTGCCGTCGAAGCGGGCTTGAAAGCGCAAGGCTATCAGACGCGTTACCTCGGGCATATCGGTTTGGTCAACGCCATCGGCGTCGATCCGAAAACCGGCGAACGCCTCGGCGCGGCGGATCCGCGCGATCACGGCACGGCCATCGGTTATTGATCGGTTTTTTCTATCGCCGCCCGGCATCTGTTCCGGCGCGATTCGGAGTGGGACGTCTGGCTTTTCATCTGACTGCGCAGAGCGCGAAACTATGCGAAGAATCCTTTCCACTTATTTGTTCGTATCGCGAAGATTGACCACGGAGCTTCTCGGCCAGATCGCCGAAGCGCGCTTCGAGGCGCTCGAGATTTTCGCCACGCGCAGCCACTTCGATTACACCACCAAGGCGGAGGTGCAGGCCATGGTCGGCGCCCTTTCGCAGAACCACCTTGCGCTTGCCTCGCTCCACGCTCCCACGAGCCGCGACCTCAGCGCCACGCGCGAAGGCGGCGCGCCCCTCTCCATCTGCGAAGTCGAGCGTGTTCGCCGCATCGAAGCCATGGACGAGCTGAAGCGCGTCATCGATGTCGCCGAGGATTTACCTTATTCCCGCCTGATCCTGCACATGGGCGGCTCGCGCGAAACTGCCGACCCGCGCAAGCGTGACGCGGCTTTCAGCTCTCTCGAACATCTGGTTTTGCACGCGCACCATGCAGGTGTCACTATCGCCGTCGAAAACACCACCAGTGAAATGGGCGACCCCGCTTATCTTCGCGCCTTTGTTGACGAAACGCGCCTCACAGGCTTACGCTTCAACTTCGATATCGGCCACGCCTTTCTCGCCGACGGCCCCGAAGCCGAGCGCGTCGAAAAGGGATTTTCCCCGCTCCGCGAGCTAGTAGTCTCCGCGCACATCCACGACAATCACGGCGAAAAAGACGAGCACCTGCCGCCCTACGATGGCTCCATCGACTGGGAATCCGCCGTCAAAACTTTAAAGTCCGCTCCCGAGCCCGATCTCCCGCTTACCCTCGAACTAAAGGAGCGCACCGGCCCTGAAATTCCAACCGCCGCCGAGCAGCTCGCCGCCGCCTGCGAATCCCTCGACCGTTTCGAGCGCGAATGGAGCTAGCTCATAGAAATTGACCATTATTCTGACCATGGTCTATAATATGGTCCGGTGAAGCTAATGCAAGAGATCGCCATCTCCGAATTCAAAGCTAAGTGCCTCGCTATTCTTGAACGTGTCGAAAAAACGAAGGAGCCAATCCGCATCACTCGCCACGGAAAGCCCGTTGCCGAAGTAATTCCGTCCAAACCTGTGATGGACCGGGCTGCTTGGATTGGCTCCATGAAAGATTCCATGGAGATCCTTGGCGATATCATCGCTCCAGCAAGCGATGAGGACGAGTGGGAGGTCCTTCGCGATTGAAGCTGCTGCTGGATACCCACATCTGGCTTTGGCTCCTGCAAAGCCCTCAGCGCCTCCTGCCGCACACTAGTCGGGCTTTGGCTGATCCAACAAATGAACTGTGGCTGTCCCCGATCAGCATGTGGGAAGCGTTGACATTGCATCGCAAAGGGAGAATTCGTTTGTCGGCAGAGCCCGTTGACTGGCTACCGCTAGCCCTTGCAGGAATTCACTACGAGGCTCCGCTCACTCATGAGATCGTCCTGGCGGCGCACCAACTTCGTCTGCATGGGGATCCGGCCGACCGTTTCTTGGTCGCTACCGCGCAGGTATTGGATTTGACGCTCGTCACCGCAGACCAGAAACTTATAGGCCTCGGAAGTATCCGCACCATGGCCAATCGCTGATTCCCTCTTCGCGTGAATCGAATTCAGCCTCTCTGGTAAACTGTTCGTTTCAATCTGTGTCTCAATACGGAACTATGACTATCATCACCATCGATCAGGCAGGCAAGCACGACGTGCAGGAAGTCACCATTCGCGGCTGGCTCTACAATCTTCGCGAATCCGGCAAACTGCTCTTCCCCATTTTTCGCGACGGCACCGGCATCATCCAGGGCGTCTGCGCCCTCAAGGAAAATCCCGAAGCCTTTGCAGCCCTGAAAGGCCTCACGCAGGAATCCAGCGTTATTGTCACCGGCAAAATTCGCGCCGAGCAGCGTGCTCCCGGCGGTTTCGAAATCGGCGTCAGCAAAATTCAAATCGTTCAAAAAGTCCCTGAAAGCACGCCCTTCCCCATTCAGCTCAAGGAGCACGGCGTCGATTTCCTGCTCGATCAGCGCCATCTCTGGATTCGCACGCCCCGCCAAGCCGCCATCCTACGCATCCGCGCCGAAGCCATCCGCGCCGCGCGCGAGTTCATGGATTCTCAAGGCTACACACTCGCCGACGCGCCCATGTTCACGCCCGCCGCTTGCGAAGGCACTTCGACGCTTTTCGAAGTGAATTACATCGACGACCAAAAAGCCTACCTAACCCAGAGCGGCCAGCTCTACGCCGAAGCCATCGCCATGGCCCTCGGCAAGGTCTACACCTTCGGCCCCACCTTCCGCGCCGAAAAATCCAAAACCCGCCGCCATCTTACCGAATTCTGGATGCTCGAACCGGAAGCCGCTTACGTCGAGTTCGACGAAATCATGTCCCTCGGCGAAGGCCTCGTCAGCGCCATCGTCCAAGGCGTCCTCAAGAACAAATCGCGCGAACTCGAAACGATCAAGCGCGACGCCTCCAAACTCGAAAACATCAAGCCGCCCTTCCCGCGCATCTCCTACGAAGATGCCGTCGCGCTCTTGAACAAAAACGGCAACCCCGCCAAATTCGGCGATGATTTCGGCGGCGACGAAGAAACTCTCATCTCGAAAAATTTCGACCGCCCTGTCCTCATTCACCACTATCCCTCCGCCATCAAAGCCTTCTACATGCAACCCGACGCGCAGCGCCCCGAACTCGCTCTCGCCTTCGACATGATCGCTCCCGAAGGCTACGGCGAAATCATTGGCGGAAGCCAGCGCATCCACGACTACGATCTCCTCCTCAAGCGCCTCCATGAACACAATTTGCCGCAGGAATCGTTCGAGTGGTATCTCGACCTGCGCCGTTACGGCAGCGTTCCGCACTCCGGCTTCGGCCTCGGCCTCGAGCGCACCGTCGCCTGGATTTGCGGCACCGAACACATCCGCGAAGTCATCCCCTTCCCCCGCATGATTTATCGCGTGTATCCTTAGTCTGGGGTAGTTCGACGCCGCAACGGCGTCTCTCGCTCGTAATTTGGTTTAACCCTTCGAGTGATCTGTGCCTCGCGCATATCTGCGAGTGGTGTGACTTTCCGTCTCTTCACGGGACACGGGCCACGGATCACGGAACACGAGACTCACGTGCCGCAAAAAGTCAGAATCATCGGCGTACCCATGGACCTCGGCCAAAGCCGCCGCGGCGTCGATATGGGCCCTTCCGCCCTTCGCGGCGCAGGCCTCCAGTCGCGCATCAAGCAACTCGGCCACACCGTCGAGGACATCGGCAATCTCGAAGTCAAACAGCCCGAAGAAATGCACTTCGGCGAAAAGCGCGCCAAATATCTTCAGGAAATCGCCGAGACCTGCCAGGACATCGCCGCAACCGTCGAAAAATCCCTGTCCGAAGGATTTCTCCCGCTCGTTCTAGGCGGCGACCACTCCATCGCCGTCGGCGTAGCGGCTGGCGTCGCCTCGCATTTTCGCAAGGACAAAAAACAGATCGGCTATCTCTGGCTCGATGCCCACGGCGATATGAACACGCCGGAGTCCTCGCCCTCCGGCAACATCCACGGCATGCCGCTGGCCGCCATCATGGGCTACGGTGCTCCCGAGCTAGTCGATCTCTTGGGCTTCAAGCCCAAAGCCGAGCCTGCCAACATCGTCATCGTCGGTGCACGCGACCTCGATGCCCAGGAACGCAAAATCGTCAAGAAGTCCGGCATTCACGTTTTCACCATGCGCGACATCGACGAGCGCGGCATGCGCGAAGTGATGTCCGACGCTCTCAAATACGCCATGGACGATACCGCCGGCATCGCCGTCAGCCTGGACATGGACTTCGTCGATCCCGCCGACGCTCCCGGCGTCGGCACACCCGTTCGCGGCGGCGTCACCTATCGCGAAGCCCACCTCGCCATGGAAATGATCGCCGATTCCGAAGCCATGCTCTCTCTCGAAGTCGTCGAAATAAATCCCATCATCGACGAACACAACCGCACCGCGCTCCTCGGCGTCGAGCTAGTCCTCTCCGCCCTCGGCAAAAAAATCCTGTGACTCTGTGATTGGGGTTTGCTCTTAACCGCGAGCCTTTTTCGTTTGCGAGCTTCCGTTCAGGCGGTCCTTACGGCTGGCAGATGGCTGCTTGCGTTTTGTTTTTCGGGTTGCCTTATTCGAAGTTTCCGGCAGTTCATCGCCGCTAATTGGCTCGTTGTTCCGTCCGGCGCGCTTGAGGATTTGCATCGTCTCGGCGCGGTTCGCTCGCAGAGCACGTTCCCGAAAATACTCCACGGTTCTCAATGCCGATACCTTTTCAGCCACCGCCACGTTGATGAGCTGATTCAGCGCCACACCTTCCATTTCCGCTGCTTTCCTGACTTCTTCCATCAACAACGGTTGAAGTCGCAACGCAAAATTGCTTCGTCTCATCTCGCAGTGCCCCTCAACTCAATCGGCGCTCCCTTTAAGAATATCACTCCTCACTCACAGCTTTTCTTTGGTTGCCGCTCGATCTAAAGGCGAAGCCCCTTGATGGAACTTTCATGTCAACTCATCCGCAGCGCCGCCATCGGATCGATCCGCGAAGCCCGCCGCGCCGGCAAATACCCCGCAATCGCCGCGACAGCCGTCAGTATCACCAGCATCCCGGCAAACGTCACCGGATCGCTCGCCGTCACTCCAAACAAAAGCCCGCTCAATGTTCGCGCCAGCGCCCACAACGCCACAACTCCCACGCCGATCCCAATCCCCGCCAGCCCCAGCGTCTGCAGCAAAATACTTCTCTGCAATGTCTCCGCCGACGCCCCCAGCGCCATGCGAATCCCAATCTCCTGCGTCCGCTGATTCACCGAGTACGAAATCACCGCATAAATTCCCAGCGAAGCCAGCACCAGCGCAAATCCCGCAAACCCGCCGAGCAAAATCACCACAAACCTTCGCGGCGACACCGCCCGGTCCACCAGCGTCTGCAACGTCCGCAAGTTCGCCGTCGGCAGATTCGGCTCGATCGGCCGCAGCGCCTCGCGAATCCGCGACGCCAGCTCCGCCGTGGGCATTGAGGTTCTCACCACCAAGTCTACGCTGCCATAATCCTGCGTCTGCCGAATCGGGATGTAAAACTCGTTCCCCGACCCTTCTTCCAGCGCCATGTGCCGCACATCCCCCACAACGCCCACCACCGTGCGATCCACATCCTCGGCCACAATTTTTCCAATCGGATCCTGGCCCGGCCACAAAGTCCGCGCGCACGTTTCATTCAAAATAATCACGTTCAACGCGCCCTTTGTATCCCTCTCCGTAAAATCCCGCCCCTCCCGTAGCGGAATCCCCATCGCCTGAAAATATCCATCGCTGATAATCCGCGGAAATCCCTCCGGATAATTCTCCGGCGAATACTGCACGCCTTTCGCTGCAATCCCCCAGCTCCGGTTGTGCCCCAATGGCAGAAAATCTGAAAGCCCCGCCGCTTCGATTCCCTGCACATCCTTCACGCGTCTCAGCGCCTCGTTAAAATACGCATTCCGCTCGTCCTGCGTCTTGTACGAGGCATTCGGATCGATCCGCAAAGCCGCCGCTCGTTCCGGCACGAATCCCAAATTCACATCCAGTACGCGCAAAAAGCTCCGTATCAGCAGCCCCGCCCCCACCACCAGCACGCACGCCAACCCAATCTCCGACACCACCAGCGCGCTCCGAATCCACGCGCTCCCGCGCCCCCGGCTCGACCCGCGATTCGAATCCTTCAATGCGTCGTGCAGTTTTACGTCTTGCAGTTGCAGCGCCGGCACCAGCCCAAAAATTAATCCCGTCAGCACCGCAATCGCCACCGTAAATCCCAGCACGCGGGCATCAATCCGCACTTCTCCCAATAAGGGAATGCTCACCGACGTCAAATGCGCCAGCACGCGCGTCCCCGCAAACGCCAGCAGCAATCCCACCGCCGCCCCGCAGCACGACAGCACCAAACTCTCCGTCAACATCTGCCCGATCAATCGCCCGCGCCCCGCCCCCAGCGCCGCCCGAATCGCAATCTCTTTCTGCCGCGCCGCTCCACGCGCCAGCAGCAAATTCGAAAGATTCGCGCACACAATCAGCATCACTACGCCGACCGCGCACGCCAGCACCAGCAACGTCGGCCGCAGCCGCCCGCTTACGTGCTGCGCCAGCGTCGAAAGCTTCGGATCAAAATCATTCTCCCTCGGATGCAGTTGCTTCAGTTGCGGACCCAGAATCGCCGCCTCCGCCCACGCCCTCCCCAGCGTCACTCCCGGCTTCAACCTCCCAATGATCGCCAGCGTGTTCCCCCAGCGGTTCGTCTCCGGCGACAGGGCAAACGGCACGAAAATATCAATCCTGCTTCCCGGCGCAAAAATCGTCCCAAAATCAAACGATGCGGGCAGCACCCCGACCACCGTCATCGGCCCGCCATCGAACTCCAGCGCCTTCCCCACAATCTTCGGATCGGACGCGAACCGCCGCTCCCACAATCCGTGGCTCAGCATCGCCACGTGAGGTCCGTTCCATTTGCACTCCTCCGCAGTAAACTGCCTCCCAATCTCCGGCTCCACTCCCAGCAGCGGGAAAAAATTCTGCGACACCGGCACGCTCGTCAGCCTTTCTGGTCTGCCGTCCGCGATCAATTCCGAGTCTCCCACTCCGTAAAACGCAAAATATCCCGCCAGGTCCTCGAACGACTGGTTATGCGCCCGGTAGTCCAGCAGGTAATCCACCTGCGTCGTCTTCGCGGACATGTCTCCGGTCTCGTCCTCGTGGTTCGCCAGCCACACCAGCTTTCCCGGATCGCGAAACGGCAGCGGCCGGATCAAGAGCGTGTTCACCACGCTAAATACCGTGCAGCTCGCTCCCACTCCAAGCCCCACAATCAGAATCGCGAAAATCGCGAATCCGTAATCTCTCCGCATCGTGCGCAATGCGTACCGCAAATCCCGCACAAGATTCTCGTAAAACGCTCCCCCGCCGTTCCCGCTTTGTGTAGACACAATCCCTCCCGCGCCGTTCCCACACCTTCGTAGACGATGCAAACCCGGAAAGGTTCCGTCTATCCTTCCAAATTTCCGCCGCTAAATTCCCGGCCCGATCTCCGTTGCCTCTCCAGAACCATCCCCGGACTTCCCCCGCGACAACTCCTCCCCTTTGCCCTATAACTGAACATTGGCACCCGAATCCAGAAAATCGGCTATCCCATGACCCCTGACAAAAAGCGTCTTCGCATCGGCGTCCTCTTCGGCGGCCGCTCCGGCGAACACGAAGTCTCTCTCGCTTCCGCCGCTTCCGTAATTCGCGGCCTCGATCCCGACAAATACGAGGTTGTCCCCATCGGCATCACCAAAGAGGGCCACTGGCTCATCGGCACCAGCGCGCAAAAAATGCTCCCCGAAGTTCTGCGCACCGGCCAGCGCGTCACCATGAGCGCCGACCCCACCGACGCCGCGCTCGTCCGCCTCGACGGCAGCGGCGGCGGCCAGCGCATCGACGTCGTCTTCCCCGTCATGCACGGCACCTTCGGCGAAGACGGCACCATTCAAGGCCTCCTCGATCTCGCCGGCCTTCCCTTCGTCGGCGCAGGCGTACTCGGCTCCGCCGTCGCCATGGATAAGGACGTTGCCAAAAAACTTCTCCGCGCCGCGAAAATTCCCGTCGTCCCCTGGGTCTCCATCCGCCGCGATGAATGGGAAAACCATCCCGCCGATGTTATCGCTCAAATCGAAAAAGAGTTTCCCTATCCCGTCTTCGTCAAGCCTGCCACGCTCGGCTCCTCCGTTGGCATGACCAAAGTCCATTCCCACGACGAGCTCGCTCCCGCGCTCCATCTCGCCGCCGAATTCGCCATGAAAATTCTCGTCGAACAAGCCGTCACCGCCCGCGAAATCGAAGTCTCCGTCCTTGGCAATCACGACCCGCAAGCTTCCGTCCCCGGCGAAATCGTCCCGCACCGCGAGTTCTACGATTACGCCGCAAAATATCTCGAAAACGGCACGCAGCTCCTCATCCCCGCGAATCTCAAGCCTGCCCAAATCAAAAAATTCCAGCACTTCGCCATTCAGGCCTTTCGCGCCCTCGAACTCAACGGCATGGCTCGCGTCGATTTTTTCCTGGAAAAAGACGGCGGCAAAATCTATCTAAACGAAGTGAACACCATCCCCGGCTTCACTTCCATCAGCATGTACCCCAAACTCTGGGAAGCCAGCGGCATCCCCTTCGCTCAGCTCATCGACAAACTAATCGCTCTAGCTCTCGAACAACACGCCGAAAAAGCCCGCACCAAGTACGCCATCGAACTCCCCTCCGGCTCCTCCGGCGCCCTCGACGCTTAACTCTGCATCTCTCCCGCTTCCAATTCCCAGCTCCCCACTTCGCGATTTCTTGTAGCGATCTCCGGAATTCTCTTACAATCTCAACGCGTGACGTGCCAGCGTCAATCGCCTGAGGCCATCACGCCGGGGGAAGGGTATGCTCAAACTCATGGTCGCATTATTTTTTTCTGGCATCATCGTAGCCGGAATCTTTTACACCCACAGCAGCGCCTCGGCAGCCGAAGCGAAGTTCGGCCCCGCAAATCCCTTCTACGCGCCGAGCACGCTCCCCTTCCACGCCCCTCCCTTCGACAAAATTAAAGACGCAGACTATCAACCCGCCATCGAAGCCGGCATGGCCCAGGAGCTCTCCGAAATCGAAGCCATCGCCGACAATCCCGCCCCGCCAACTTTCGAGAACACCATCGTCGCCATGGAAAAAACCGGCCAGCTCCTCCAGCGCGCTCTTGCCGCTTTCGGCGCAGTCACCGGCGCAAATACCAATCCTTTCCTCGAAAAAGTGCAAGCCGAAGAAGCGCCCAAGCTGGCCGCCCACCAGGACGCCATCGTTCTTAACAGCAAACTCTTCGCCCGCGTGGCCAGCGTCTACAAACAGCGCGGCTCTCTCCATCTCGATTCCGAATCCCGCCGTTTGCTCCAGGTGGACTACGATAACTTTGTACGCTCCGGCGCAAATCTCTCCGACGCCGACAAAACCAAGTTGAAAAAGTTCAACGAGGAACTCGCCACTCTCTCGAACGACTTCACCACCAAGCTTCTCGCCGCCACCAAAAATGCCGCCTACCTCACCAAGGACAAAAGCGCCCTCGCCGGCTTGAGCGACGCGCAACTCGCCGCCGCCGCGGAAGCCGCCCACGGCCGAAAGCAGGAAGGCTACCTAATCCCTCTCCAGAACACAACGCAGCAGCCCGACCTTGCTTCGCTCAGCGACCGCGCCACTCGCAAAGCCCTCTTCGAGGATTCCTGGAACCGCGCCGAGCGCAGCGACGCCAACGACACGCGCAGCATCATTTCCCGCATGGCCAAACTCCGCGCCGAGCGCGCCCAATTGCTCGGCTTTCCAAATCACGCCGCTTGGAAGCTGGGAGATCAGATGGCGAAAACTCCCGCAGCCGCCCTAAAGTTCATGGACGCCCTCGTACCCGGCGCCACCGCCAAGGCCGCGCACGAAGCCAAAGACATTCAAGATCTCATCGACGCGCAGAAGGGCGGCTTCCAGCTTCAGCCCTGGGATTGGAATTTCTACTCCGAGCAAGTCCGCAAGGCGAAATACGATCTGAACAACAACGAGGTCAAGCCCTACTTCGAGCTGAACAACGTTCTCGAAAACGGCGTCTTCTACGCCGCTCACCAGCTTCACGGAATCACCTTCAAGGAACGCAAGGACATCCCCGTCTATCAGCCCGATGTGCGCGTCTTCGAAGTCTCCGACGTCGACGGCAAGCCGCTGGCCCTCTTCTATTGCGATTATTTCAAGCGCGACAATAAAAGCGGTGGCGCCTGGATGAACTCCTTCGTCAACCAGTCCAAGCTCCTCGGCATGTTGCCGGTCGTTTACAACGTCGCCAATTTGCCCAAGCCCGCTCCCGGCGAGCCCGCGCTCATCAGCTTCACCGATGTGACCACCATGTTCCACGAGTTCGGCCACGCCCTAAACGGCATGTTCGCCGACACCGAATATCCGAGCCTCTCCGGCACTTCCACCGCACGCGACTTCGTCGAGTTCCCCTCGCAATTCAACGAGCACTGGGCGCTCTATCCCGAAGTTTTCGCGCATTACGCCAGGCATTACAAGACCGGCGCGCCGATGCCCGCCGAACTCGTCGCCAAGATCCGCAAAGCCGCGACTTTCAACCAGGGCTACGCGCTAACCGAGTTGGTCGCAGCCGCCGAACTCGACATGCAATGGCACACGCTTCCCGCCAGCGCGCCTCTCCAGCAACCCGATGTGTTCGAAAAGCAAGCGCTCGAGAAAACCCATCTGCTTATCCCCGCCGTCCCGCCGCGTTACCGCTCCAGCTATTTCAGCCACATTTGGTCCAACGACTATTCCGCGGGCTACTACGCCTATCTCTGGGCGGAGATGCTTGATGACAACGCCTATAGTTGGTTCGAAGAGCACGGCGGCTTAACGCGCGCGAATGGCGACCGCTTCCGGCAAATGGTCCTCTCGCGCGGCAACACCGAAGACCTCGAAAAAATGTACGAAGCCTGGCGCGGCAAAGCCCCAAGCGTCGAGCCTATGCTGAAAGACCGCGGCCTCCTGGACTCCGCCCAATAAATCGCAAGCCATTCAGAAATCAGAGGCCCGCGCACGGTCATCCCACGGAAACGCAGGGTCATCCTTGCAAGGATGACCTCTCTTTTCGGTTTCCGTGGCTCACATCTCATCGGCAAGCACGAGGCTTTCTACTCGCTACTCACTGCTCACCACTCACTTTCCATAACTCACTTCTCTTCCCGCCCAGAAAAGGTTACTTTAGTTACGCTCGCAAATCGCTCCATCTGCCTCGCAGGGCAGGAGACTATTGCATGTCACTTCTCGAACCGCCTCCCGATGTTCACAAAAGATCTCGAGCTATGATTTTTACCTTGGTGACGGCTTTCATCATCGCCGTCATCGCCATCTGGTTCGTTCTTCGTTTTTATCCGGAGAAAAAAGCCGCCACGGAATTTTTCAACGCCGTCGTGGCGGGCGATATGACCCACGCCTATCAGCTCTGGAAGCCCAGTCCAACCTACAGAATGCAGGATTTCCTCGCCGACTGGGGCCCCACCGGCTACTACGGCCCCGTCAAAAGCTACGAAATCATCAAAGCTAAATCTCCGACGGGCTCAACCACCAGCGTCGAAATCCGCGTCGCCATCAGTCCCTTCTCTCCCATGCCCGGCGCCAACGACCCCGAAAAATCCCAAAAAACCAAAGTCGTAACCATCTGGGTCGACTCCCGCGACAAATCCTTCAGCTTCCCGCCCTAGAAATCCCGCGGTCCTCGGCCAAGAGGTATGACTCAAACAACCAAGAGGTATGACTCAAACAACCGAGAGGTACGACTCAAACAACCGAGAGGTACGACTCAAACAAATTGTCATTCCGAGCGAAGCGAGGAATCTGCTTTTTCTTTCTTGCGGTTATAAGGGCACGATACATCGTGCCTTTTGTCCTTCGCTTCTCTTCTCCGTGATCTCCGTGTTCTCTGCGCCCTCTGTGTAAAATTCCTTCTTTTCTCGGCAGTCGTGAATGTGCTTCGTATCCTCTTCACCGCCGAATGTCTTCCAACGCATGCTCCAATTCCTGCGGCCCAACGCTAGCCGTTCCCAGCTTTCCCACCACCACTCCCGCCGCCGTATTCGCCAGAACCGCCGCATCGGCCACGCTCGCTCCGGCGGCCACCGCCAGCGCCAGCACGCTCGAAACTGTGTCTCCTGCGCCCGTCACATCAAACACCTGCCGTCCGTTCGCCCCGCGCTCCACCGCGCTCTTTCCCACTCGCTCGTACGTCACTTCAAAATTCGTTGCCGGTAACTGCAAATGCCTCGGCGACGTCTCCTCAAACACGCTCATCCCCTCTCCGCCTTTCGTAATCACTATCGCGCTGCACCCAAAGTGCGCCAGCAATGCCCGCCCCGCCCCTTCCAAGGATTTTTCATCCCGTAACGGACGCGCGACAAACTTTTCCGCCTCGGCGAGATTGCAAACCACCAATCGCGCTCCGCGGTAGGCGTACACTTTCGACGTCTTCGGATTCACGAACACCGGCACCTTCAATTGATGCGCCGCGCTCAAAACCCGGTCCGCAATATCGTCCGTGATCAATCCCTTGTCGTAATCCGAAAGCACCAATCCATCCATATTCTTCACCGCGCGAAACAGCGCGCCGAGCAGCTTCTTCTCCGTTTCCGGCCTCAACGCCTCCCGTTTCTCATGATCGACTCGCACAACGTGCTGGTGCTTCGCGATAATCCTCGTCTTCAGAGTCGTCATCCGCTTCGTGTTGGCGATGACTCCTTCATCGCCAATCTCCAATTCCCGCAAACATTTCTGCAGCGCCTTTCCCGCCTCGTCCGTCCCAATCGCCCCGAACATCTCGACGCGCGCTCCCAGCGCCGCCAGATTCGCCGCCACATTCCCCGCCCCGCCCAAACATTCGCTCTGCGAAACAAAATCCACCACCGGTACCGCCGCTTCCGGCGAAAGCCGCGTCGCCGTCCCCCACAAATACCGGTCCAGCATCAAGTCGCCCAGCACGCCCATGCGCTTCCCGCGCAACTTGGGAATCAACCGCTTCAGTCTTGGTATGGATTCGCTGATGTCCGTGGTAGTCATGTGCTCCTGTAACTTTCCGCCTCTTGCCCTCTTGGCCCGGTATTTCTGCTCGAACCTCCGCAGCGTGGCCGTCATGCATGGCTTTTGGACTACTCACTATCCACTACCCACTATTCACTTTTCTTCCTCAATCTTCCCATCTTCCGCCCGCATCCCCGGGATGTCATCCAGCACCGGATAAATCCGCCGGCATGTCCCGCACTTCAATCCTGAATGGTCCGCCGTCGGCTTCACCGGCGTCTTGCAAATCGGACAAGCCAGAATTTCCAGCAACTCTTGCGGAAATACCATGTGCCTCTCCTTTTCAATGCTCAAACCATCGTTTCCACCCGAATGGCCACTGTAGCAAAGCCACTCGAAGGGGAGCAATTGAACTTGAACGAGAGTCCTCGCGCAAACCGCCAAACACCCAAGTCTTCGCATCAGACTATTCTAATTCCCCCCTCCGCGCCCACCCTGCAGATTTGGCACTCCGGGCGCTACACACACCCACAGGAGCCCGCGTCTTGTGGTGCCCGCGCCGCGCCGTAGAAGTCCGAAAACTGCTGATACCTCTAGGTTTAGCGCCCATTCCGCCGAACCCGGGCGGCCACAAGCAAGGAGCATTTGCGGTCCTTTTTCAGGCCACATTTTCATTTTGGAACATGATTCGGCAAACTGGGTCTGCAATCGAAACCCTCTGGTGAGGCGATGAGGGATCGCGCGATGTCCTCGCGCGAGAAGACCCGCCCAGCGATCTGGCCGGAGGGTTGAGTGGCTTCAAAGAAGCGATGGAGGCTCCGACGGTTTCTAGTCGCCGTATGCTTCGTCGTAGTGTACGTCCTGCTCGACCGTTCCACGATTTCCTTTCAGATTTGGACGGAGATTAGCGCATGGTACCCGCCAACGGGCCTGGCGTTTGCCGCGCTGATTGGTTTCGGGTCGGTCTACGCGCCGGTAATCCTCGTCGCGGAATACATCTCATCGATCTTCAACTACCACCAGCCTGTCCACTCCTACATCTTTATCGTAGGAAACATCGAATTCGTCGCCGTGTACGCCGTCGCGGCGCTCGTCTTGCGCCGCGTCCTCAAGATCGATCGGCGTCTGCGATCGGTTAGGGATGTGATGTGGCTGCTGGTGGCAGGCAACGGCGCGGCCTGCGTGACCGCATTTCTTGGCGCGTGGTTCCTGGCCGCGGATCGTCTGATTCCCGTGAAGGGATACCTCCAGGCAACCATGAACTGGTGGGTCGGCGATGCCGTGGCGATCGGTTCCGTCGTGCCGTTTTGTCTCATTTATCTTCTGCCGGGGCTGCAGCGATTCACTGGCCACTCGGAAACTCGCGGGACGCCAAATCGCGCGGTCCCCCCCACGGGCATACATGAACTGCGCGGTTTCCCGCGGGCGCTCGAGTCGGGGCTGTTCGCGGCAAGCCTGGTCGCCGTGCTGTGGGCCGCGCTTAGCGGAAGGTTTGCTCGCGGCAACGAAATGTTTTACCTGCTCTTTCCCCCCTTGATCTGGGTGGCCGTGCGGCGGGGATTGCGGGGAGCGTCGGCGGCCATCCTGGCCCTGGATACCGGCTTGATCATTGCCTTGCGAATTTATCCGCGAAGCCCAGGCCAGCTCTCTGTGCTGCAGTTTCTGATGCTCATTCTTTCGCTTGCAGGGCTTGTGTTGGGCGCATTGATCAGCGAACGGGATGCGGGCGAGCGGCGTTTGTCGGACGAAGAGGCGCGCATCCGGTTGCTCCTGGATTCCACGGGGGAAGCGATTTATGGAGCGGATAACAACGGCGAGTGTACGTTCTGCAACCACGCCATGCTGCGCGTCCTGCGCTTCACTTCGCAAGCAGACGTGCTGGGCCGAAATATCCACGACGTGATACACCACACCCGCAGGGACGGGACGCCCTATCCGCGGGATGAATGCGGCTTGCAGAAAGACTTCCTGGGCGGTAGAAAATTCCACGTCACGGACGAACTCCTGTGGCGCGCCGATGGGACCAGCTTCGATGGCGAGCTTTGGTGTCACCCGTTGCTGCAAGATGGCAAGATGACCGGCGCCGTCGTCACCTTCGTGGACATTACCGAACGAAAAAAAGCGCAAGAATCTCTGCGTCACGCGAAAGAAGATGCGGAAGCCGCCAACCGCGCAAAAAGCGACTTTTTGGCGAACATGAGCCACGAGATTCGCACCCCCATGAATGGAATCCTCGGAATGACCGCGCTCGCTCTGGAAACCAACCTTGACCCCGAACAGCGCGATTATTTGACCATGGTGAAGAGTTCCGGAGAGTCTCTCCTTACCCTCCTGAACGACATTCTGGACCTGTCAAAAATCGAGGCCGGCAGGCTGGATTTGGAGATCGCCGAAATGTCCGTCGAACGCTGCATCGAGGAAGCTTTCGAGCCGCTGGCCTCCTTGGCGCAGCAGAAAGGCATCGCCCTCGTGTGGAGTATCGGCAAAGATATTCCGGACGTGGTGCGCGGCGACTCTATGCGCTTGCGCCAGGTATTCATCAATTTGGCCGGTAACGCTCTGAAATTCACCAACGACGGACAAGTCGCCATTTTGGGGCGGCACGCCGGGACCACCGAGGATGGGTTGATGCTGGAATTTACGGTCGCTGACACCGGCATCGGAATCCCGGAAGAAAAACGAAAAGCAATTTTTGAACCGTTCGCGCAGGCCGACATGTCCACCTCCCGCCGCTACGGCGGCACGGGGCTTGGCCTTTCGATTTGCGAGCGGCTGGTGCAACTGATGGGCGGGCGCATCTGGCTGGAAAGTGAACCAGGCCGCGGCAGCGAGTTCCATTTCACCATGAAGGCCTTCAACCGGCTGCTGCCGGAAACGCTCGGACCGCCGAAGAGCGGAAATTTGCAGCCAGCCCCGCGGCCATCCGCGCGGCGCGTTCTGCTCGTCGATCACAATCCCGTAAATCTGGAATTGCTCAGGCGTTTGCTCCCTCGTTGGAACATGACAGCCGTGCCCGCGGCTAGCGCTGAAGAAGCTGTGTCGCTGCTGGCCAAAGCGCATCGGACTGGCGAGGAGTTTTCAACTCTTCTCATTGAGAAAGATCTGCCCGATCCCGGCGGCTTTGCGTTGCTCGCCAGCATCCGCGCTTCCGCCGCGCCTTTTATTCCTGTCCTTCTGGCTCTTTCGCGGCCGCTCGATCCGGCGGATAGGGATCGCTGTCAGCAGTTGGGCGTGACGCAAACGATCCTCAAACCCTTCCGGCGCTCCGCGTTGTATGAGGCGTTGCAAGCCTGCCACGGAGAGGTGAATTTGCCGGAGGCCCCGGCAGCAGTCAAGCCCGCGGACCAGCCGCACGCAACTTTGCGCATTCTGCTCGTTGAGGACAATCTCGTCAATCAGCGCTTGACCGCGCGGCTCCTTGAGAAAATGGGACACCGGGTCACCATTGCGGCAAACGGCCAGATCTCTCTGCGCATTTTGTCCGAACAGGAATTCGACCTGGTGGCCATGGACATGCAAATGCCCATCATGGATGGGCTCGAAGCCACCGAAAAAATTCGCGCCCTCGAGAAAAAATCCGGTAGACATGTGCCTATCGTCGCTATGACCGCAAATGCCTTCGAAGAGGACCGCCAGCGTTGCCGGAGATCCGGAATGGATGGCTACATCGCCAAACCTGTCACCTCCAGGGCGATTGAACTGGAGATCGCCCGCGTGATGGCCGTGCAAGAGAAGGCCGAGTAGCTCGAACTTTCGCGAACACGATAGCCTGTGGCCACCAGTTTTCTCGCATTTTGAAGGGCGGTCACCGGGATCGGGACCAGCCCTTTTCCCACGATGAGCTGGCCTGCCGGCAAGCGCAGGGAGCGCCCGGCTTACGAGACTCACCGGCTAACGTTCCGCAGCCTTTGACCGTCCGCTTGCAAAAACAAACGCCTGCGCTGCGGCCACCCCCGTCAATAAACAGACCACCGGATCAATCGGCTGCCGGTAGCGTAAATCCGCATGCGTCACGTAATAAAGAAGCGGAAAAATCAAGGGAAATACGGCCACCGGAAAAACAACGTCCCTCGCCAATCCCCCCGCGCGGCCGATGCTTCCCTCTGTCTCTGCGCTTCCTCTGTGTACTCTGCGCCTCTGCGTTGTCTTTTTCCGCCCTCGCCACAACGCCAAAATCCCCAATACCGAGCCGATAGCCGTCAAAAAGCTGGTGAGCAAAATCCCCCGGATCAAATAGGAATCGGTTTTGCGAAAACTGCTCACCGGCGATTCCGTCCCCATCCAAAACTCCACGACTTTTTTCCCCGTCAGTTGCAATTCCAAGCCCGGATGCGACTCCAGGAACGAAATGGCAAGCTCCCATTTCTCGTGCATGTACGCCGTCTCGCCCATCTGCGTATACGTCCTCGCTTCTTCCGTGCGTGTGATGTACATCCTGCCGTTCCGCGCGTGCGGGTCGAAAATGTCGTTGTTACCCAGCCACAATTCGAACGGCAGATTCGATCGCAGCGGAATCCATCGGTGAAAATCCGCATAATTGCGAATCGTCCACGGCACGCAGCACAGAATTGCCACGCCCGCCGCCAGCCCCGCCCGTTTCCACCTCGCGCAGCTTTCCCCGCCCCCGCGCCACGCCGCCCATCCCAGCAAAAACGGAAGCAACGCCCCGAGGGCCGGATTTGTCATCAGCGAAAGTCCCCAAAGCAATCCATACCCGCACCAATCCCGCGCCCGCTCCGATTCCGCCAGCTCTAGCGTCGCCCATAGAAGCGCCGCTGCCAGCAACGCCGAAAGCGACGTGTCCCAAATCCACTCGAACGGCATCATCACCGCGTTCGGAAAAAACGCCCACAGCCACGCCGCACCGCAGGCCGCGCCCAACCCCCAGATTCTTTTTCCGGCATAGAAAATCGGCACGCAAGCCGCCGCCGAAAAAAGTATGTTCAATCCAACGCAAGCAAAAAAAGCACGCTCGGTAAAAACGCCAAATATCTTGAACATCGCCGCCACAAGTAACGGATAAACAGGCGCCAGCCACGCCGTCGGTCCCGTCTCCGTCCGAAACACGTCGCTGAATCCCTTGCCTTGCGCCAGGGCGTACGCGATGTTTCCCGTCTCCTGCTGAAACGGCACAATCCCCAGCACTCCCGCCGGAACTTTTCGCGCCTGGTCCCACGCAAACGCCACGCGCACACCCATCGCCACAATCACGATCAGCGTCAGCGACGCCGCCGCCTTCCGAATGGCCCGCATCACGCTCTTCCCATCACTTTTTCTTGTGCCTCGCATCACCCTTTTGCAGAGCGGCAAATCTACCGGCTGGCAAAAACTGTGACAAGCGCCCGCAACAATTTCACGCTACAATAAGAGGGTTATGCTCTCGGTCAACAATATCTCCATGCGCTTCGGTCCGCGCGTCCTCTTTGAAGACGTCACCTGCACCTTCATGTCCGGACGCCGCTACGGCGTTACCGGCCCGAACGGCGCCGGCAAATCCACTTTCATGAAAATCCTCACCGGCGAACTCGAACCCACCAAAGGCTCGATTACGCGCCCGAAAAAAATGGGCGTCCTGAGCCAGGACCAGTTCGCCTTCGACGAATTCCGAGTGATCGATACCGTCATCAAGGGTAACGCCGCTCTCTGGAAAGCGCTCGAAGAACGCGACGCGCTCTACGCCAAGCCCCACGACGAATTGACCGACGCCGACGGCATGCGCCTCGGCGAACTCGAAGGCATCGTCGGCGAAGAAGGCGGCTACACCGCCGAGTCCGACGCCGGAACCTTGCTCGATGGGCTGGGCATCGACAGCGCCCTGCAGGAACGCAAAATGGGCGAGCTGCAAGGCGGCCAAAAAGTGCGCGTGCTGCTCGCGCAAGCGCTTTTCGGCAATCCCACCGCGCTGCTGCTCGACGAGCCCACCAACAACCTCGACCTCGATTCCGTGCACTGGCTGCAAAAGTATTTGTGCGATTACGAAGGCGTCCTCATCGTCATCTCGCACGACCGCCATTTCCTCAACAGCGTTTGCACGCATACCGCGGACATCGACTACGAAACCATCATCATGTACACCGGCGGCTACAACGACATGGTCGTCGCCAAAACGCAGGTGCGCGCCCGCATCGAATCGGAAAACGCCAACCGCGAAAAGAAAATCGCGCAACTCAACGATTTCATCGCGCGCTTTTCCGCCGGCACCCGTTCCGCGCAAGCCACCTCGCGCAAAAAAGAAGTCGAGCGCCTGCAGACCACGGAGCTGGCGCGCTCGAACATCCAGCGTCCCTATATCAAATTCGACATGAAGCGGAATTCCGGAAAGCATCCTCTGGAAATCCGCAGCGTCGAAAAATCCTACGGCGACCTGAAAGTGATTCCGCGATTTTCCGCGAACGTAACGCGTGGCGAAAAAATCGCGCTGATGGGCCGCAACGGCGCCGGAAAAACCACGCTTCTGAAATCGCTGGTCCTCAACGCCCCCGGCTTCATCGAGGACGACGACCGCCAATTCAAAATCAACGGCGGCGAAACGAAGTGGGGACACGAAGTCGCCGTGGGCTACTTCGCGCAGGACCACGGCGAATCCATCACCAAGGGCATGACGGCCATCGACTGGCTATGGCAGTTCGATCCCTCCGCTTCGCAGCAGGAATTGCGCGGACTGATGGGGCAGATGCTCTTCAGCGGCGAAGATGCGCTGAAGCCCACGCGCGCGCTTTCCGGCGGCGAATCGGCCCGGCTGATTTTGTGCCGCTTGATGCTGCAAAAGCCGAACTTCCTGGTGCTCGACGAGCCGACGAACCATCTCGATCTCGAATCCATCAACGCCCTCAACATCGCCTTGCAACGCTATGACGGCACCGTGCTGCTCGTGACGCACGATCATGACGTCATCGATGAAGTCGCCACGCGCATCTGGCATTTCGAGGGCGGCAAGATCGAAGACTTCAAGGGCCCGTACGAGGAATTCGTCGCTTACGCGGAAGCCAAGGCTTCGTAGCGATAGAAGACGCGGAAGGCTCGGATGGCGTTAAAGGCTCGCTTCGTTATGAAGCGAGCCTTTTGTTTTTTTGCCTCTCTTTCTCTTTCCCGTTCCTTGTGAGAACCGGCACGGACATCGGAGCACAGACGGAAGTCTGTGCTGCTACTCCTTCGTACCGCGATCGATCAGGCTGGCGATGTGGTTGTGCAGGTTCACGCGAGCCTCGTCGTGCAAGTACATCATGTGACCCGCGTTGTAATAATCCAGGGTGACGTTTTTCTGGAGCGGTTCAGGCAAGCCGAGATGCTCCATGGTGAATTCAGTGGCGAAGAACGGCGTGGCCAAATCGAAATATCCATTTTCGACTTGCACCAGCAGCTTGGGGTTGGTGATCATCGCCTGCGAGAGATCGCCTTCGACATTCGGCCCGCTCGGGAAAAAGCCGCGAGGCCCTCGGGATTTGCGGGTCCAGTTCCAGCCTCCACCGCCGCCGCTGGTGTTTTGATAGACCATGTCTTTTCCAAAGTTGAGCTCGTCGTGATTGTATTGGTTGATCAGAGCGGTATACGCGCCGCCGACGGCCGGACCTTCGGGATCCCCCTGCGCGTACTCTTCGAGAAGGTCCTGGGTATAGCCGGAGAAGCGAGCGTCAATGCGGCCGGTGGTGAGGCCGCGGCTGCGCTGAAGTTCTGCCATGAATTGCGGCAGGCTCACGCGCAGATCGGCTTTCTCGATGTAGTCCTCGCTCAAGCCGGTGAAATCGGAAAGCTTCTGCGCCACCGCGGCTTTTTCTGCGGCGGGCAGTTGGGCGCCCTTAAAGAGAGCGGCGGCATACGGGCCTTGTGCGTATTGGCGCGCTTCCTCAATGAATGCAGGCAAGTCCGCGGGCGGATTTTTTAAGACTTTGTGATACCAGGCCACGGCGGCGTAGCTCGGCAGATAGTACACGTAGGAGCGGTCATCGCCGTTGGGAAACGTGATGGTGGTGAGATCGAGCACCGAAGAAATCAGCACGATGCCGTTGAGATGGATGGAATAATGGTTCTGCAAATAATCGCCCAGAGCCGCGGAACGGAACGTGCCGTAGCTTTCGCCGATCAAAAATTTCGGGGAGTTCCAGCGGTCGTTGCGGCTCAAATAAGTGTCGATAAATTGTCCGAAGGCCTCGACGTCTTCATCGATGCCGTAAAAGTCCTTGTTCTCAGCCTTGCAAACGGCGTGGCTGTAGCCGGTGCCCATGGCGTCGATAAAAACGAGATCGGTCTTGTCGAGCAGGCTCTCGGTGTTGTCGACGAGCTTGTACGGAGCGGGCGGCGTGAAGGTGCCATCGACGGTCCAGACGCGGCGCGGACCGAACGCACCCATGTGCAACCACATGGTGGCGGAGCCGGGACCGCCGTTATAGAGGAAAGAGACGGGGCGGGTGCTGAGATCCTTGACGTCGCTGCGCGTGTAGGCGACGGCGTACATCAGTCCCGTGGAATCACCCTTTTCATTCTTGAGGAGAATGAAACCGGCGGTCGCTTTATAAGGAATCGTCTGGCCGCCGAGACGGATGCTGTGCTCGGTGACGGAAGTTTCTTCTTTGGTGTCGGCGGCGGTGCATTTTTCCGGCGCCTTGGCATCGGGCGCATGGCCTTCATGCTCCGGCATTTGCGCGGCTACGCGCGTGGTCTGGCCGAATAATAAAAAGATTCCAGCGGCAAAAATCCACAAACATTTTTTCATTCGAGTGTCCCCCACCTGGTGAATTGGATTGTATTGCGTCCCCAAAATCCGGCGCGATTGTATGTTGCGGAGGCGGCGGAGTCAAAGGAAGCAGCCCACCGGGATGCGCGGCTCGCGCCGGAATTTCTACTTAACAATTTGGGCCCCTCCCCCCACCTTTTTTTGTAAGTGCGGATTCTAAAGGGCTTTAAGTCTTGTGTTTTTGCAAGTGCGGATTCCACGCGAGTTCCGAGCGCAACTTGCGGATGTGCGGATTCTAAAGCGGTTAGCCGGTGCGAAGGGAAAACAGTGGGCAAGCAGAGCGGCGCTTGGTTGGGAGCCGCGGGGTGAACACGGAAGCGGGAAAGAAAAAGAGCGGAAGAGGAGGACGCCCCGAGCGGCTCGGGGTAAACGCCGACGCAAAGAGCACAGAGGCGGCGCTGAGACGATGGGATCGTCGGAAGGGGACAGCGTCTTACGCTCACAGGAAATAGTAGCAGGGATGGTTACCAGTTATCAATACACCTTTTTCATGTACTGCTTGGTGATTCGAATGAGGAGGGCTGGTTCGAATGAGGGTTGCGGAAGTTGCGCGAATGGACGGAGATGGCTGGGAGGTTGGTCGTTTGATGCGGGTGTGGAAATGTGTGGAAAAGTTGATTTCCATCGTAGAGTGACTCTAAATCACTAAGAGTCCATAAACGTCTCTATACTAGAACAAAATACTTTTACGATACGCTAAAACGATATACACAGCTTATTTGTGATTTGTATTTGTGTGTTGACATCATAAAACGACATTGCTAAAATGCCATCGAATGAATCTTGCGACTCAACTCGAACTGCTGAAGGAGCGCGGATTTGACGAAGACCGGGCGCAGATCATTCTCTTGATTCGAGAAGCGGCCATTCTGTTATTCGAGGCCTTCCCCGAATCTTTCGTACTACACGGAGGAGCGAATCTAATCCTCTTCCAGGGGAGTTTGCGAACATCAAGAGACCTGGACTTGCTTTCGCAGGGCGCCCGGCTGCCGAGCGCCGACGAACTAACAATTGTGTTAACTGGCGGACTGCAGGAATTGGGAGAGCTGCTAGAGCTTGCACCGCTCACGGTAAATGTGAATGAAGCAGGACCAGCCTTCGTCAAACTCGAAGTCGTAAGCAAAGACACGAGAACTCTATTCACGGTTGATCTTGGCGGACTAGCTTCCGTCCTGAAATCAGGTATTGAGGAACACAACATGGAAGCTATTTCGGTCAATAAAAGGGCAACCGTGAGGTCTGTCTCGAAGGATCACCTGCTATTGCAAAAGGCCGAAGCCTTTGCGTTCCGGCGAGGAGTCAAGGTAAGGGACGCCTATGACATCCAGCTGCTGCTCGAGGCGGGAGCGAGATTATCAGGCGAGCTAAGAAATCATCTCTCCGATGCGTTGACCATGAGAGAAATCGGCAAACAGGAATTAGCGGAGCGCATCGAACAGGTTACCGGCGGGTTGTGCCGAGGGCAACTTGCGGACGTTCTACCGATGGAACTCTATAAGGCGCTGGAGCGGGCCGAGTTCGCGCCATTGAGGACGGCGTTGCGAGAACTATTTCAGGAATGGCTATAGGATGAGGGAAAACATCGATTGGGTATCCACATTAGCTGCCGAGGCGAGGACGAACCCGTTGGTTCGCATCGGCGAAACTGCGTCCAAGTATAGCCTTTCCAAGGCTGCGGTTACGAAGGCCCTCAACCGATTGAAAGTGAGGGGACTCGTCGAGCTGGTCGCGGACGGCCTTTATTTGAATACGCTTGCGGCATCGGTCAGTGCGCGAGACATCGTCAATGAAGTGAATGCAGATTCCTACATTTCGCTCGGGACGGCTCTGGCGGAGTGGGGGATTTCGAGTCAAAATCCGGCCGCGACGACATGCGTAACAACGCTGCGGGGCCGGAAGATCAAGGCAGGCTCAATCGAAATCGTATACCGCAAGATCAGCCAAGCACTGTTCTGGGGCTATACCGAAAAGAAAGGACGCTACAGGAATTATAAGATCGCGGAGCCAGAGAAGGCATTCCTAGACTGGATTTATTTTGGTTTGAAAGATGGACTGCCGATTCAGTTTGATGAAATTCAATTTGAGAAGTTGAGCCGGTCCCGATTGGTCGGCTATGCAAAAAAATATCCGTCGACTGTCGTACAAACGCTGTTTTTCCCGATGCTCGAGGGACAAATAACTGGATTGCGGCCTTGAGCGTCCGGCTTCCTGGGCGCTGATCCTTTGGAGGATTGGCAAGAGAAAAGGGGCACGATGTATCGTGCCCCTACGGGAGATTGTTTGACTAGACAGAGATTAGCTGTTGCCGAGGAACTCGACGTGAACGTAGGTGCCGAGGCGGACGTTGTAAGCGAGGTACCAGCCGACGTGGTCGGGATCTTGGTAGATGACGATGTCGTCGGAATCCCAAAGCCAGTCATCGCAATAGGCGACGTCAAAGGGAGCGACGCTGAAGTAGAAGCCGCCGAACCAGAAGCGGCTAGGACCGCCGCCGGCGAGGCGCCAGACGTGTTTGGGGCCGAAGCCGGCGGTGAAGTGGCCGTGCGCCCAAGGATGATCGAGATGGAAGCGGGCGTCCGTGGGACCCTGTTCATGGCCGACCCAGTGCCCCTTTGCGTCGACGTGAGGACGGACCGCCGCTGCGCCGTGCTCCTCGGGCTTGGGAGCCGCGGCATGGCCGCGAACGGGAGTTGGGCCGTGCTTGGGAATGGGCGGATGATGAGCAGCCTGCGGATGTTCGGCCTTCTCTTGCGCGAGAGTAGGGACGGAACAGAGCAAGAGCAAAGTAAAAACTGCGAGAAGTGATTTCATACAAGCCTCCGTAACATTTTTGTACCGCGATATTTCTTGGGCCGGGATTTTTTTGTGCTGCGTTCCAACAGGGCCGATGGCGCTTACGAACCGTAAACCCGGACGAAAAACGAAAGTTGCATTCGCGTACGTCTGGGCCGGTGAAGCGGACCGATACGATATAAAACTGAAGATTAGACGCTCGAACCGGGGCAAAAGGTTTCGGGGTCAAAGATTTTTTGAGGCGCGGAAGGCGCGGACAACGGCGGCAACGTCGCGCTGATCGGCGTCGACTTCGGCATTGAGATGGCGCATTTCGGAGGCGGAAATTTTTCCCGCGAGATCGGCGAGCGCGGAGCGAAGCTGCGGAAATTTTTCGAACGCAGCGCGGCGGACGACGGGGACGGCGTCATACGGCGGGAAGTAATGGAGATTGTCTTCGAGAGCGACGAGATGGAGCGAATCGATCAGGCCGTCGGTGGAATTGCCTGCGACGATATCAACTTGATGATCGACGAGCGCGCGATACAAGAGGCCGAGGTCCATGACGTTGGGAGCAGCGGCGAAATGGAGATTGTAACGCTTGCTCCATCCGGGGAAGCCGTCGGGACGCTCGAGAAATTCGTAGCCGACGCCAACGCGCCATTTGGGAGCGATGGGCGCGAGCTCGGACATGGTGCGGAGATGGAGGCGCTGAGCGTCATCGCCGCGGACGACCATGGCGAAGGTGTTTTCAAAGCCGAGCGGCTCGGTGAGGACGAGGTTGAAACGCTGGGCGTATTGCTGTTTGACGCGATTGTAGATTTCGACGGAGGTGTCGGAATCGGGGGATTCGTTGAGGACGGCGGTGAGTGCGGTGCCGGTGTATTCGACGTAGAGATCGATGTCGCCGGCGAGAAGCGCTTTGTGGACGAGGAGCGTGCCGCCGAGATTCGTCTTGCGCTCGACGGGGATGCCGGTGCGGGCTTCGATGTGCTGCGCGAGAAGCTCGGCGAGGATGACTTGTTCGGTGAAAAATTTTGAGCCGATGGTGAGGTGAGGAGGCGAGGGTTTGCGGCAGGCGGCGGTGCAGTAAAGGAGGTTAAGGAAGTAGAGGAGGTAAAGGAAGTAAAGGAACGGACGGCGCATTTCAGGATGAATTTCTCATGGGCGATGGAAAGAAGAAATCTAACACAGAGGGCACGGAGAACACAGAGAAGAGCAGGGAAAAAAGATCAGAAAACATCAGATTACTTTGAGGCGGCGCTCGAGGAGGCCGAGGAGGAGATCGGCGAAAATGGCGAGGAGAGCGGCGGGAATGGCGCCGGCGAGGATGACGGCGTCGCTGACCATGGCGACGCCGCGGAAGATGAACGTGCCGAGGCCGCCCGCGCCGATGGCGGCGGCGATGGTCGCGACGCCGATGGTGATGACCGTAGCGGTGCGAATGCCGGCAAGGATGATGCTGAGCGCGAGCGGAAAGCGCACGCGGAGAAGAATTTGTGTGTTGGTCATGCCCATGGCTTCGGCGGCTTCGAGGATGGCGGGGTCGATGTTGGTCAGGCCGACGTAGGTGTTACGCAGGATGGGGAGAAGCGCGTAAAGGACGAGCGCAACAATCGCGGTGCGGCGGCCGATGCCGCCGATAAAAGGGATCGGAATCAGGAAGCCGAAGAGAGCGAGGCTGGGAATGGTTTGGAAAACGCTGGCGATGCCCAGCGCGATGGCGCGGAGATGGCGATGCTGCACGATGAGCATGCCGAGCGGAACGGCAATGGCGATGGCCACGTCCACTGAGATGACGACAAGGACGATGTGGTCGAGCGTGGCGCTGAGAATTTCAGAACGATGCGTTAGAAAAAAAGTCCACGGGCTCATGGCGCGGCTCCGTTGGGAACCTCGAGCGAGGCCGCGAAGGCGCGCACTTCGGGATGATCGAGCCGGAGAAATTCCCGGGGCGAAGCAAGCGCTACGAGGCGGCCGGCGTGGAGAAGACCGATGCGCGAGGCGAGCAGGAGAGCTTCGCGAATGTCGTGAGTGACGAAGACGATGGTCTTATCGAGGCGGCGAGCGAGGGTGCGGAATTCGCGCTGAAGTTCCGCGCGCGTGACGGGATCGAGCGCGCCGAAGGGCTCGTCCATGAGCAGGATGGGCGGATCGGCGGCGAGGGCGCGGGCGACGCCGACGCGCTGGCGCTGGCCGCCGGAAAGTTCGCGAGGGCGGCGATGAGAAAATTCGGCGGGGTCGAGGCCTACGACACGCAGTAGTTCTTCGACGCGGGCCGCAGTCCGCTCGGAATCCCATTTTTCAAGACCTGGGACGAGGCCCACGTTTTCGGCGACTGTGAAATGAGGAAAGAGTCCCGCGTCCTGGATGACGTACCCGATGCCGCGGCGGAGGCGGATGGGGTCGGATTCGTCGGTGGCGCGGCCTTCGACAAAAACTTGGCCCTGCGTGGGCAATAACATTCTATTGATAAGCCTTAGCAAGGTAGTCTTGCCGCTGCCGCTGCGGCCAAGAAGGACGAGGGTTTCGCCGCGCGAGACGCGAAGTGAAATCTCCGAAACGATGGCTCGCGCCGGAATATCGTTTATGTGATAGCTCACGCCGCGAAATTCGATAGCAGAATCCGATAGTGCGGCGTTTTTCATGCTCATTTTGGTTGACAGCCCCACGGCGGGGAGGGAACATCTTAATGCACCTAGCCTCCCCTGCGCCGAATTTCGGCGCATCCTTATTGCGGAAGCCGCATCCAAGCTAAGGGGAAGACGCCATGGGAGCAATCGCCTCAGCTGTCCGCATTCGGCACGATCTTCACACCCGGCTTTTGGACGCACGCGCGCAGACCGATGAGTTATTCCGCATCGTGCGCGATGAGGCTATCTACGACCGCCCGATTCCCGAACGCCACCGCATCATTTTTTACCTTGGACACGTCGAAGCCTTCGACTGGAACTTGCTGGCACGGCGCGCGTTTGGATTGCAGCCCGTGCAGCGGTCCTTCGATGATCTTTTTGCGTTTGGAATTGATCCCGTGGGCGGTGGATTGCCGAACGACGGACCAAATGACTGGCCGAAGCGGGAAGAAGTAGAGTGGTACAACCGGCGGCTGCGACATGAGCTGGATGCAGCCATCGAGCACGCGCTGGCGCGCCCCGCCGAAGGACATCCTTATTTAATTGCGATGCTGGAAGTGGCCATCGAACACCGTTTGATGCACGCAGAGACGCTGGCGTACATGCTGCATCGGCTGCCGGCGGGGAGAAAAATTCGTGGACCGGTGGCGGAGACGTCTGGCACGCCGAGATTGAAGCCGCGGCTGGTGGAAATACCGGCCGGGCAAGCCACGATGGGGCTGAAATACGAAACGGGCGAGGAATTCGCCTGGGACAACGAGCTCGATGCGCATGAAGTGGACGTGGCGAGATTCGCGATCGAGAGCGGCAACGTAACCAACCAGGATTTTTTGCGGTTTATTCAGGCAGGCGGCTACGAGAACCGCGCGCTCTGGAGCGCGGAAGCGTGGGAGTGGAAGAAAAAAGAAAGCGTGGAGCATCCCGCGTTCTGGAGACGCGACGGGAATCTTTGGATGTACAAAGCGATGTTTGGAGAGACACGCCTGCCGCAGGATTGGCCCGTATACGTGAGCCACGCGGAAGCCGCCGCGTACGCGAAGTGGCTGGGGCGGGCGCTTCCGAGCGAGGAGCAGTTTCACCGTGCGGCGTATGGAACGCCGGAGGGCGGGCCCGAGCGAAGTTACCCGTGGGGCGAAGAGCGGCCCAGCGCGCGGCGAGGAAATTTTGATTTTCGGCATTGGGATCCTTCGCCGGTGGGAGCGCATCCCGAAGGAGCGAGCGCGTTCGGCGTTCACGATCTGGTGGGCAACGGATGGGAGTGGACGAGGACGAAGTTCGCGCCCTTCCCCGGTTTTGCGCCGATGCCCTTCTATCCCGGCTATTCCGCGAATTTCTTCGATGGCAAACACTACGTGATGAAGGGAGGGTCGCCGCGAACGGCCGCGTGCATGTTGCGGCGATCCTTCCGGAATTGGTTCCAACCGCATTACCCGTACGTCTACGCAACATTCCGTTGCGTGGAAGACTAGCACCGGCACGAAAAATCCAAGTTCTTGGGAGCCGACATGCTGACGCAAGCCCTTCCCCAGAGACATGTGTCCGATTTCGCGGCCGACGTGCGCGAGGGCCTGACGAAAAGCGGCCAGCGAGAACTGCCCTCAAAATATCTGTATGACGAAGTGGGTTCGGCGCTGTTTGAAGCGATCAGCGTGCTTCCGGAGTACGGGCTCACGCGCGCGGACGCAAGGCTTCTCGAGAAACATGCGCGAGAGATCGTCGGTCTGCTGCCGTCGCCGGTACACGTCGCGGAACTCGGCAGCGGCAGCGGAAAAAAGACGCGCTGGATTTTGGAGGCGCTTTCGCGGCGGCAGCGGACCTATTACTTTCCGATCGAAATTTCGCCTTCGGCGCTGGCGGCCTGCGAGAAGGAACTTGGCCAGATCGATCTGGTGAGCATCGTGGGGTACGAGCAGCCGTATCTGGAAGGCTTGCGCAGGGTGGCTCAGGGACGCGCGGACGGCGACCATTTGCTGGTGCTCTTTCTCGGCAGCACCATCGGGAATTTTGATCGCGCCGCCGGCGAGGATTTCTTGCGCAATGTGCGCGGGATTTTGCGCGCGGGCGACGCGCTGCTGCTGGCCACGGACCTCGAAAAAAGCGTCGAAGATCAGTTGCTGGCGTATGACGATCCGGCGGGCGTGACCGCCGCATTCAATTTGAATTTGCTGGCGCGCATCAACCGGGAGCTGCGCGCCGATTTCGATCTCGCGAGTTTCCGCCATGAAGCGCGCTGGAACGCGATCGAGCGCCGCGTCGAGATGCATTTGCGCTCGACGTGCCGGCAGCGCGTGGAAATTCCCGCAGCAGGCCTTCGCGTCTCGCTCGACGAGGACGAAACGATCTGGACGGAAAGCTCGCACAAATACCGCATCGGAGAAGCCGCGGAAATGGCGGAGCGCACGGGCTTTCGCTGCGGGGGCCAGTGGGTGGA
The DNA here is from genome assembly GCA_963715795.1 of uncultured Acidobacteriota bacterium. GTDB lineage: Bacteria > Acidobacteriota > Terriglobia > Acidiferrales > UBA7541 > Acidiferrum. Next base: position 3,202,938 of record OY970275.1, read on the forward strand.
TGAACAGTGGCCATTCGCGCAGAATTTGCTGATCGCCGAATAAACGCACCTTTCGTAGCAGGAAGAAAAAACAGCGTGATTGGCGGCGACTGACGGGTAAAGAGCCTGTCGTAGCGCTTTGACTCCGGCGCCGCGTCTTGCAATGCGATTCCGGCGAGACCACAGACAAAGCTAAAAAGATTCGATGCGCCACACGAGGCGCGCGAACCAGGGTTCTTGCGCCGTCAACGGAGGATGCCAGACGGCGAGAATCTGCGAGCCCTGGTAAACCCGCTCGAAACCTTCCTCGGATTCCGAAACCGTTTCAATCGGGGCGATCCAAAATTCTTTCGCGCCGGGCGCATGCAGAGCGATGCGCACGCGCTGCCATCCGTCTTCCATGCGCAGCAATGGGCCGGGCAGGACGCCGCTGAAGCGGAGATTTTGCTTGCCCTTGGGAGTCTCGAAAAACCGGTCGGGTTCGGCGGGGGCGAGCAGATTGATGACGGACTCGATGCCGACCGCGACGGGTTTTCCGAGCGAATCCTTGAGTTTCAGGCCGATTTCGCAAGCGACCTCGCAACCCTGCGGCGCGGGACCGAACGTGAAGCGTTTCGCGAGGGTGACTCTCGGCGCAGCGGTCTGCGCTTTCGCGGCAAACTTCAAATCGTCTTCGCGGATCAGTTGCGCGTCCGTGGCGGAAGAGGATTTGACCTGAAAAGCGCCGCCGGCGAATCCGGGATCTTCCTGCAATTCGAGCGTTTCGTATTCGGCCTGCGTCCGCGCGGGGTCGAAGAGCAAAACACGAAACGCGTGGCGCGGCCAGCGGTCGTAACGAAGAAAGCGTTCGAGGCCTGGCTCTTTGACGAGCGTCTGTTCGTGAATGGAAGCGACCGCTCCCGGCACGGCGTTTTTCGCGGCGTCCCGGAGCCGCGCATGATACGCCTCCGGCCGGCGCTGAATGGAATTCACCAGCGTTGCCCCGGCCGGACGAAAATCAAACGCGGCGAGGGTTGCGCCGTCCGTGGGCTTGAGCAGCGCCTGGTATTCGGGCGCGGTGAAGAGATGCTCGTGCGCGCCGTCCGCGTCGTAGTCCAGCAATTCCACGCGCGGCAGAAGCGCGCCCGGAGTATGGCGATCGGCAATGGCCTCGGCGCGAATTAAATTGCGCCAAAGCTCGGTACGCAAATGCGGCGCGTAGAGGCCGCCGAAAATGCCGTGCCAATACGCGTCGTTGCATTGCGCGCGCAAGAGTTGGTCGCGCGCCTGGGCAATCTCGCCGGAGGCGCCCGGACTGGCGTGGCCCACGGGAACCGCGGCGATGCGCGCCGAGACGCGCAGCATTTTTTTATTGAGCAAATTCGATTCGGGATACTTGCGGAAAAATCCCCGCCAGGAACCGCCGCGAAGGAAGGAAAGAATCTCCGGACGCGCGCTGAACTCCGTCTGCACGGCGTGATAGCGCTGGCGGACGCGCGTGGGCAGCACCCACTCCATCATTTCGCTGTAGGACGCGGTGGGAAGATCGGCACGGCCGAGCGGCGAGTGATCCTTCAAGTATTCGCCGGGAGTCGAAACGCGCAGCCAGGAAGAATTTTCTTCGAGAGCGGTGAAAAATTTTTCCAGCCAGCCGTCCTCGTAACAATGCTTCGCGGTGCCAGGCCAGACGCCGAACTTTTCCATGTCGTCGCCCATGGCCGCCACGCCGCCAGGATGCGAAGCCGCCGCGGTGCGCAGGTAGGTGATGACGTCTTCGACTTTGCCGAAAGGAATAAAATAGCGCAGCGCTTTTTGGCCAGGGAAGAGCCAAACGCACTGGCCGCGGTCTTCGGCGATGTACGCGCCAAAAAGCTCCTCGGGCTCAAAACCGGCGGAGAGAAAATGAATGTCGTCGACCAGCGTGTAGCTGACGCCGGCGGAGCATAGGGCTGAAGGAAGCTGCGGCTCCCAAACACGCTCGGCGATCCACGCGCCCGTCGGCCGGCGGCCAAAGCGCTCTTCGAGATAGCCGGCGAGGCGCGTGATTTGTTCGCGCTGGTCCTCGGGAGGAATCGAGACGAGGATAGGCTCGTAGAAGCCGCCGCCAACCAGCTCGACTTGTCCGGCGCTGACCAGCGTTTTGAGACGGGTGAAATACTCGGGACGATTTTCCGCGATCCACGTGAGCAACGGGCCGGAATAATGCAGGCCCATGTGGACCGACGGATGTTTTTCGAGCATCTCGACGAACGGCAAATAGGAATCTTTGAAGGCCTTCTCCAGCACGTAGCCAAAATTGCCGCAGGGCTGATGGGCATGGATGAGCAGGACGAGATGGAAGCGCTCAGGCAAGGGGACGATCTCTCTCAAACATCATACCGTGCGACGCAACTTTCGCGATTCAGGAGATAAGAGCCGTGCGCGAATCGCGCAATTTGAAAATCGGGCTGGAAGCAGGGTTTCAGCGCCGCTGCGCGGGAGGCGCACAAGATTGACACACATCGGCGCGTGTGAAAGGCTAGCCAAGGAATAGAATACACGATGCGAGTCACGGCAAAAGGCGAATACGCAACACAGGCGGTGCTGCACCTCAGCCTGCAATACCCCGGCGTGGTAACCATCCACGAAATCGCGCAGAGGCACCACATTCCGCTGAAATATCTGGAACAAATTCTTCTGGAATTGAAGCGCGGCGGAATTTTGGAGAGCAGGCGCGGTGTGCGCGGAGGTTACACGCTGGCGCGGGCGCCCGAAGAGATTTCCGTCGGAGCGGTGTTGCGGGTGGTCGATGGCGCATTCGCGGAATCCAGTTGCGTCCACAAGGAAGCGATGGGCGGCGTGTGTGTCGAGGGCGCAAGCTGCGGCTTGAAACAGATTTGGAAAGACGTGCAGGGCGCCGTCGAGAAGATCCTGTTCGCGACCACCTTCGAAGAGGTGCGCCGGCGCACGCTGAGCGGCGGGGCGCGGCAAACCGAAACGGCGCGGCTCGAAGGTTGAATGAAAAACGGCACGCCGAAGCGTGCCGTGGTGTAGTGCGAAACCAAACTGGTAAAAAAAGCGAGCGGCGTAATTTTCTGCCGCTACTTCGCAGTGTTACTTCGCGGTGTCACTTCGCGCAGCTAGTGGGCGCTGTTACTTCGCCGTATAGAACTCCGCGTTCACCGGAGTAAAGCTGTTCCACTTTTCCGGCAGGTCTTCCAGCGCGAAAATGGCGGTCACCGGGCAAACCGGGACGCAAGCGCCGCAGTCGATGCACTCGGTCGGATTGATATAAAGCTGCGTGGATTTCTCGAACTCCGCCTCATCCTTGCGGGGATGGATGCAATCGACGGGGCAAACGTCCACGCAGGCGGTGTCCTTTGTGCCGATGCAGGGCTCAGCGATTACGTAAGCCATTCAAATCTCCTTTAAGCGAACAGCATGCCTGGAGCGCGTCCTGAGAAGGAAAGCCTCCGGCGAAATTTTCTTATACCACGCCGCTGCGGGGGCCAACAAGCGACTGCCCTGATTGTACTGTGCAGGAGAAGGATTCTCAACTTGCGCGCATACGGCTAGAATGGTTGCGGAAGGTATATCGATGAAAATCCGAACTGCGATGGCATCGCTGGTTTTGCTGGCCGCGGGTACTGCATTTGCTTCGAGCGCCGCGCCGCAAACAAGGTCGCCGAATGATCCCAAACTAATTGACGCGCAAGGGTTCCAGAAAATTCTCGAGCACTATCGAGGGAAGGCCTTGCTCGTGAATTTTTGGGCCACGTGGTGCGAGCCGTGCCGCGATGAATATCCCATGCTGAACGAATTGGCGAAGCAGTACGCGCCGAAGGGCCTGCAAGTCGTGGGCGTCAGCATGGATGACGACGGCGACTTGATTTTGATGCGGCGGTTTTTGGCGCGGTATAAACCGGTTTTTCCAAACTACCGCAAGTTGCCGGGCGAAGAGGCTGCCTTCCGGGAATCGGTGCTGCCGGGCTGGACCGGAAGCATGCCGATATCGATTTTTTATGCCAAGGATGGGAGGCAAGTTACCCATTTCCTTGGCGAGAAAGACCGCGCACGGTACGAAGAAATCATTCGCGAGCTGCTGGGCGCGGGCGGCGGAGCGGCGTCGGGCAAGTAACGAACGCACGTGATGGTTGGAATTGGAAACGCGGCGGAAAAGCCGGGGGACAAACATGATTGACACGAAGGGCAATCGCATCACCTATTTTGGGCACAGCACATTTTCGCTGACGACACCTTCGGGGCACGTGGCGCTGATCGATCCTTGGGTGACTACAAATCCTAGGTGTCCGGAGAAGTTGAAAAACGTGCCGCGGCTGGATTTTATTTTTCTTACGCATGGGCATGGCGATCACCTCGGCGATTTGCTGGCGCTGGCGAAGCAGCACAAGCCAACGATTGTGACGATTTTTGAGACGTATCTTTGGCTCGCCGGCAAAGGATTTGAGAAAGAAGGCGCTCCCATGGGCAAGGGAGGCACGCAGAGCGCCGGAGAATTTGAAGTGACCATGACGCACGCGTTCCACTCGAACTCCATCGAGGATAACGGCCAGGTGCTCTATGGCGGCGAACCGGCGGGCTACGTGATTCGCATGCCGGGCGGATTCACGATTTATCACGCGGGAGACACCGCGTTGTTCGGAGACATGAAGCTGATCGGCGAGCTGTACAAACCGCAGCTTGCGATGCTGCCGATTGGAGACCGCTTCACGATGGGGCCGCGCGAGGCGGCGCACGCGGTCCGTCTCCTCGGCGTGAAACATGTGATTCCCATGCACTATGCGACGTTTCCGATGCTGACTGGAACCGTCGAGGGATTTCGGCGCGAGACGAAAGATATCCCGGGACTTGAAATTCATGCGCTCGAGCCGGGAGAAAGCCTGTGATTCGCAGCGAGAATTTGCGCAGCGGCTACATTCAGGATGATGTCGAGCAATATCTCTATGAACTGCTGCCGGAACGGGACGCCGTCGTGAGCGAGATGGAAAGCTATGCCGCGGAGCATCGCGTGCCGATCATCGGGCCGGCGGTGGCTCGGCTGCTGGCTCTGCTGGTGCAAGTTTCCGGCGCGAAACGCATTTTCGAAATGGGGTCGGCCATTGGCTATTCGACGATCTGGCTGGCACGCGCGGCCGGGCCTGGCGGAAAAGTCCATTACACGGACGGCGATCCGGCGAACGCGGAGCGCGCGCGGGAATATTTCCGGCGGGCGGGCGTTGCCAAACGCATTCATGTGAGCGTGGGCGATGCGCTCGAATTGCTGAAAAAAACGCCGGGAAAATTTGATTTGATCTTCAACAACGTGAACAAGGACCAGTATCCCGATGCGCTGCGCGTCGCTCTGCCAAAATTGAAGCGAGGCGGGCTGTTCATCACGGATAACACGCTGTGGTCGGGCAAAGCGGCGCGGCCCGCGGCCGCGAACGATGCCACGACACGCGGCGTGCAGGAATTCAACCGGCTGGTTTACGCTTCAAAGGAACTTTATCCCGTGCTCATTCCGCTGCGCGACGGCGTGACCGTTTGCCGCAAACAATAAAGTAAGATGCGCGGCCGCTTCGCGCGCTCAGGCCATGAGCTGGCGGGCGCGGGAGGCGGAAAGCGTGGCGCCGGCGTAGAGAAGTGCGAGCAAGGCATATCCCGCAACGATGCCCGCGTCCTGGGCGATAATGCCCAGCGAAAAGCTCATGGCGAGCTGAACGCACGTCGTGAAAATGGCCATGGCGGATTGCGTGCGTCCCATAAAATGCCGCGGGACGATGGACATCAGCGAAGACTGGGCGACGATGCCGCCCAGCGCGCGGCAAAATCCAAAAATAATTTGCAAAGAAACTGCGCCGATAAGGAAGGCGACGAAGGGAGTCGCCACGTGGCCCAAGGCGAGGCATGCGCACGCCGCGACGTAAAGAGGCATGCGAAATTTATCGCGGAGCTGGCTGGTGATGAGGCCGCCGGTGATGGCACCGACGGCCCAGCCTGCTTCAAGAAAACCGAGGCCGCGCGCGCCGGCGTGCAAAACGTCGTTCACCAGCGCGACGAGCACGACGTTGGCGCTCACCACGCCTGCCATCATGATCGAGTGGGTCACGCCGAGCGCGCGGACGAGTGGCTGCTTTTTTAGATAGGCGAATCCTTCTTTCATATCGGCGTAAACGGCGAGAGAAAGGCCGGCTTCCGCGACTTCGGGATTTTCGCCGGTCTCAAGAGCTTCGGCGGTGGCTTCGGTGGCCTCGGAATATTGGCGCGAATATTTGAGATGTTCGCGAGGGCTGACGTAGCCGCGGCGCATCCGGTAGAGGCAGAAGGCGGAGACGAAGTACGTCAGGCCGTCGATGCAGAGAATTCCCGCGATGCCGGTGCGGTCATAGAGGAAGCCGACGAGCGAGCCGGCGATGAGCATGCCGCTCTGCACGCCGATGAGAACGGCGGCGTTGGCGCCGGTGAACTGGCTAGCGGGAATGACTTCCTGCACGAGCGCGTTGACGGTGGCCCAATACATCGCGGAGCCGGTGCCCGTGATGAGCGTCATGGCGTAGAGATCCCAGAGATGGAGATGGCCGCTCCATGCGATATAAGAAGTGGCGAGGACGAAGAAGCCGCGGACCAGGTCCAGCGCGACGCCGAGATAGCGGCGGTCGAAACGGTCGATGAGCACGCCGCCGAAAAACGGAATGAAGAGGCCGGGCAGCGTAACAACGATGACCTGCAGGCTGACTTTGACGGTGGAATGCGTGGCGGCCATGATGAACCAGCTCACGCCGACAAAGTTCATGCCGCTGCCGAAAAGGGACACGAACATGGCCACGAAAAAATAACGGAAGCCGCGCTGCGCCCAGATTAGCTTCCAATCCACACGCGGGGTTGCGGGCGTTGCCATGCGGCATTTTAACGTACTATCGCAGCCCTCCCAGCGGGCAGTCGATCCCTGTTGCGCTGCACGCAAGACACAGACGCGGAGTTTCGGGTTTGGAGTTCCGAAAATCGGCACTAAGATGGCTTCGTGATCTCGTTGATGAATTTGTTGGAGGTGCGCGGGCTGGCGGTGGAATTGCCGACGGCGGCGGGATGGGTGCGGCCGGTGAACGAAGTGTCGCTGCGGATCGCGGCGGGCGAATCGCTTGGTTTGGTGGGCGAATCGGGCAGCGCCAGACGATTGGCATCGCGCGAGCGCTGATTCTCCGGCCAAAGCTGGTGGTGGCCGATGAGCCGGTTTCCGCGCTGGACGTTTCCGTGGGCGCGCAAGTCTTGCTGCTGCTCCAGGAGCTGCAAGCCGAATTCGGGCTGACGTACATTTTCATTTCGCACAGCTTGCCGGTGGTGGCCCAGGTGACGACGCGCATCGCGGTGATGCGCGCGGGCAAGTTCGTGGAAGTTGGCGCCGCCGAGCAGGTCCTCCATCAGCCAGGCGACAGCTACACCCGGGAGCGGCTGGCCGCCGTGCCGGTGCTGTCTGCCCGATAGGAGGCTGAATCGTTCAGCCACGGGGAGCCGCTCCAAAAACCTGACGAGATGCCCAGTTTGGAGAGGGTTTGGCTCGCTACCCCCCACCCGGGGGTGTCCGCGAGTTATGAACTAACCGATTGAAATAAATGGAGTTGCGGCATTTCCTGCGTGTTGCATGTGTTCTCGCTGTGGAAAAAGATGGAACAGTTTGGGTGGAGCGCGGATGGTCGCTCCTAAAAGCAAAAACGCCGATCAGGAGATCGGCGTTCCCGGTAACGGAGCGCACCGTTACCCAAGAACCACTATACGCTGGGAATAACCGATTGTCAAGAGAAAAATTCGAATTTGTTATACGGTCATGAAATGAAGAGGACATTTCCTGCGTCAACGACAAAGCAAAATGCGGGCAGACTTGTGACGTACGCGAGGGCCGGGAGAGCGATCGGCTTGGAACTCTGATGGTCCGGCGGGGCGCTGCCGAGCCCGAGCAAGGCAGATCGGGGCGGCGGGCAAGACCGGGCCATGCAAAAGTATCCTCTCCAATCCGTTGTGACAGGGCGAGAGCGATTAGGCTAGAATCCCGGCATTGAAATCTTCGGGTTGCACTTCGCGTAATGCTGTAACAGAGAGCAGCACGCAACCTCGTGGTGGAGGGTCTTCCGATGGCAACAACAACCGCCGTTTCCCCAGCTGCGCCCGAGCCGCAGCCTTCGATGAGCGCGATCAGCCGGATGTTCGGAGTGCTATTTTCACCACAAAAGACGTTTGAAGATATCGTCCGAAAGCCGACGTGGCTAGTCCCCATTGCCGTGCTCACGGTTCTGAGCATTGCGGTGAGCTTTGGATTGAATCAGCGAATGAACTGGCGCGATTACGTGAGCCAGCAAATCGAGAAGAATCCCCAGGCATCGCAGTTATCGCAGGACCAAAAGAACCAGCGCATTGAGGCCGGAGCGAAGTTTGCACCCATCTCGACCTACGTGTTCGGGGTGGTGGGGCCGATCCTTTTTGTGCTGATCATTGGCCTGGTGATGTGGGGCGCGTACACACTGCTCGGGGGCATCAGCACGAATTTCAGCACCGCGCTGGCTATCACGGCTCACGCTTTCATGACGGGGCTGATCAGCAGCCCTCTCTTCCTGCTGATCATTTATCTCAAAGCGCCGGGGACCCTTGACCTGGAGAACCCGATCGCCACGAACGTGGCTGCGTTTTTGCCAGACGATTCAGCGAAATGGCTGGTGGCGCTTTGCAAATCATTGGATGTCTTCACCATCTGGACGCTGATCCTGCTGGCCATCGGGTTCGCGGTGATCAATCCGAAGAAACTCAAGGGCGGCAAGACGTATACGATCGCGTTTGGGGTGTGGGCGGTGTTTGTGGTCTGCCGGGTGGGATTCGCGTTCATCTTCTCCTGATACACTTGGAGCGTGAGTTTTTCGTTTGAAGTGACGAAGAGCGATGCGAGCGGGGCGCGGCGGGGCGTCTTGCAAACGCCGCACGGCGCGGTGCAGACGCCGTTCTTCATGCCGGTGGGCACGCAGGCCACGGTGAAGGGGCTGCGGAACGAAGCGCTGGAAGAAATTCGCGCGGAAATCCTTCTCTGCAATACCTATCATTTATATTTGCGGCCGGGACACGAAGCGGTGCGCAAACTCGGCGGACTGCACAAATTCATGTCCTGGCCGCGGGCGATTCTGACGGACTCCGGCGGCTTCCAAGTTTTCAGCTTGTCCGAATTGCGCAAAGTTACGGACGAAGGCGTGCGGTTTCGCTCGCACCTGGACGGCTCGGAGCATTTGCTGACTCCGGAAAAGGCGGCGGAGATTCAGTTAGCGCTGGGGTCCGATGTCGCGATGGTGCTCGATGAGTGCATCGAGACGCCGGCGCCGCGAGACAAAGCCGAAGCGGCCGCGAAACGAACGGCGCTCTGGGCGCGGCGCGCAAGAAAATATTTCCTCGAACAAGCGAGCCACAACGGCGAACTGGCGCAATGGCAATTCGGAATCGTGCAGGGAGCGACGTTCGCGGATTTGCGGCGCACGAGCGCTCGGCAATTGATGGAGCTGGATTTTCCAGGTTACGCGGTCGGAGGGCTGGCCGTCGGCGAACCACACGCGCTGACGTGCGAAATGACGGCAGAAGCCACGGCGCTTTTGCCGCGAGACCGGCCGCGGTATTTGATGGGCGTCGGCAAACCGGAGCAGATCGCGGATTACGTGGCGCTCGGAATCGACATGATGGATTGCGTGCTGCCAACGCGGGCGGCGCGGCACGCGTGCCTTTACACGAGCGAAGGACGCGTGCTGATCAAGAACGCGCGCTACGCGCAAGACCAGCGGCCGGCGGATCCGAATTGTTCGTGCTCGGTTTGCCGGCGCTACACGCGCGCGTATCTTCGTCATCTTTTCGCCGCCGGGGAGCTGACTGCGGCGATTCTGGCCACCCACCACAATGTCCACTTTTACCTTGACTTACTGAGGCAAATCCGCGAGGCTATCGGGTTTGGGAACCTAGCGAATTTCTCTTCTGAGATGCACGCGCGCTATGCTGTAGGTCCGGCCTGAACGCAAGGCCGAAATAGCGTCCGAGATTCTTCATGCGTCCCGGCCCGGCCGGGGCGACCTGCGCGGCTACACGAGCAGAGAATCCGGCGGGCAGTGAGAGCGGGGAGCGAGACCCGCCGGGCTGAATCCATCTTCCGGGATGCGATGCAGGCCCGAAATTGGCGAAAGGAACGGAACTCTACTTGACGATGTCAGCGGCGATTTTGTTTCAGGCCTCAGGCCCGGCGAGCTTTTTGGGAAATCCGCTGGTCATGATGATCGTGGTCATGGCCATCTTTTACGTGATGCTCATCCTGCCGCAGCAGCGGCAGCGCAAGAAGACGCAGGCAATGATCGCGGCGTTGAAATCCGGCGACAAAGTGGTGACCGGCAGCGGCATCTACGGCACGATTAATGGAATCGACGGAGATACGGTGATCCTCAAGATCGCCGACCAGGTAAAAATACGCATCGCGCGCTCGGCGATCGCTCAGGTGGAGGCGCCGGAAGATGCGAAATAATCCCGGCCGAAGCCGCAACGCGCGCTCAACTTCCTGACCATGAACCCAAATCTGAAGTGGAAAGCGGTATTCATCGTAGTTGTCATTCTCGGCTGCATTTATGGCCTCGTGGGATTGCCCACGTTTCCCACGTCCGTGGGGCAGATGAAGGAAAATTTCGGGCAACAGATCAAGCTGGGACTCGACCTGCAGGGCGGGACGCACCTGGTGCTTCAGGTGCAAGTGCAGGAAGCGATCGCGCAGGAGACCGACCAGATGGTCGAGCGCGTGACCACCTGGCTGCGCGGCAAAAATATCAGCTACAACGAAGTGCGCCGCATCGACGACACGCACATCCTGGTGCGCAACGTGGATTCCTCGCGGCTTTCGGAATTTCGCGATTACATCGATCAACAATTCGGCAACGTCTGGGAAATGGCTCCAACGGCGGGTGATCCGACGGGATACACGCTGTCGATGCGGAGCGGGGCGCAGGCGCAAATTCGCGCAACGACGATGACGCAGACGCTCGAGACCATCGACCGGCGCATCAACCTGCTGGGCTTGACCGAACCGACGATCCAGCTTCGCGGCGGGCAGAACAGCGACGAAATTCTGGTGCAACTGCCCGGGGAGGGCGACCCCTCGCGTGTAAAGACCGTGATCTCGGAAGGCGGGCAACTGGAGCTGAGGCTGGTGGTCGATCCGACGGTCTATACATCGGAGGTTGACGCGCTGAGCAAGCACGGCGGCGTGCTGCCTCCCGGGACACAGCTTGTTCCGGGTAATGTGGACACGCGCGCGGCACAGGGCGCCCAGCCGCAATCGGAGGGATGGTATCTGCTGAACCGAGCCGCAGTCGTGACGGGCCGGGATCTACGGAGCGCCACTGAAAATCGCAGCAGCACGAACCCCGGACAATGGGTTGTTGATTTTACGCTTTCGGCGGAAGCGGCAACCCGGTTTGGCCCGTTTACGCAACAGAATATCGGCAGGCAAATGGCGGTCGTCATAGACCATCGCGTTTATACCGCTCCGGTGATCAATGGGCGCATTGATGACAGCGGCATGATTGAAGGAAACTTCAGCCAGCAATCCGCGCATGACCTGGCGCTGGTTCTGAGCGCGGGAGCTTTGCCGGCATCGATTAAATATCTTGAAGAGCGCACGGTTGGCCCGTCCCTGGGAGCGGATTCGATCCGGCACGGCGTGGAAGCGTCCGTTTTGAGCTTGCTGGTAGTGATGATCTTCATGCTGATCTACTACCGGCTTTCCGGCGCCAACGCGGTCCTCGCCCTTATTTTGAATTTGGTCATCCTGCTTGCGGCGATGGCTTACTTCGGCGCGGTGCTGACCCTTCCGGGCATCGCCGGAGTGATTTTGACCATCGGCATGGGCGTGGACTCGAACGTCCTGGTGTTTGAGCGCATCCGGGAAGAATTGCACAATGGAAAGTCGCCGGCCTCGGCAGTGGAAGCAGGCTTTGACAAGGCCTTCCTGACCATTATCGACACGCACGTCACGACCGTCGTTTCCGCGTTCTTCCTGTTCATATTCGGGAGCGGGCCGATCCGCGGATTTGCCATCACGTTGACGGTCGGTTTGATTGCGAACATTTTTACTTCGATCTATGTGTCCAAGACAATTTTCCAGTATCACCTGGCGAAGATGGACCGCCAGGCGGAGCTGAGCATTTAGGCTATACGGAATCAGGGCTGTACTAGGACGTATAGGGCCAAAGATTTGCCGGGACGGAACGAGAGAGTGGTAGCCATTTTCAGCGGCACCTCCCAGGCTGGGCAGGGAGCTTGCGGGAACAAACCCGCGGACGCTGGAGTCTAAGGAAGGGAAGCAAAGCCGCATGATCGAGTTATTCAGAACGCCCAACATCGATTGGATGGGCAAAGCGAAGTATTTCTATACCCTAAGCGCTATTTTGCTGATTGCAGGCTGGACTTCCATCTTCCTCAAAGGCGGCCCCGCAGGCGGCGGAATCCCGTATAGCATCGATTTCAAAGGCGGGACCAACGTGGACGTGGGCTTTGCGCATCCCCCCGATATCGAAAAGATCCGCAAAGGTTTGACGGCGCAGGGACTAGGCGATAGCGAAATTCAAAGCATCAGTGACATCGCGAGCTCGCACACGAACGAAGTGCTGATCTTCGTCGGGCAGAAGGGCCAAACGGAAGAGGCTGGAGAGACGAGCAAGACGCGAGTGCTCAGCGCGCTCAACGCGATCTATGGCGTCGGCAACTCGACGAAACCGGATTTCAACGCGGCGACGCCCGCGAGCCTGGCGGCGGTGCTCACGCAACGCGATCCGCTGCTGCTATCGACGAACGCGGGAGACCGCTACGAGCAGCTTGCGAAGAAAATTTTGAGTTATCGCGACACGGCGAGCCAGGGCATTTTGACGAATTTCGATGATCTTTCGAAGGTCGATGGCGTGAATGCGCGGGTGATTTCCGCGCTGAAGGATAGCTACGCTCTGGGGTCCTTCGCGATACGCGGCGTGGAGATTGTCGGGCCCAAAGTCGGGGGCGAGCTGCGGCGCCAGGCGATCTACGTTACCCTCTATGCTTTGGGAGGCATGCTGGTATATATTGCCTTTCGATTCGAGCTGGTTTATGGGGCGGCTGCGGTACTGGCGGTGTTTCACGACGTTTTGATCACTCTGGGGTTCTTCTCGCTGCTGCATTTCGAGATTTCGCTGACGGTCATCGCGGCACTGCTCACTCTGGTTGGATATTCGATGAACGATACGATCGTCATTTTCGACCGCATTCGGGAGAACAATCGATTGATGAGGCGGCAGCCGTTCATCGACATCGTTAACACGTCGATCAACCAAACGCTGTCGCGGACGATACTGACCAGCGGATTGACTTTCCTCACCGTGCTCGTACTTTTCCTCATGGGAGGGCAAGTGCTACGCGCTTTCTCCTTTGCCCTAGTGGTGGGGATTGTGGTAGGAACGTACTCCAGTTTTGGTATTGCTGCACCGCTTGTGGTCGCCTGGAATCATTGGCGCGGCCAACATGGCGTTGCCGCAGGCACCGGACCCGCAGCCGGAAACAAACCCCGCGCAGGTGAGGGCGTCGCAGGACGACTCGCGCCAGCCGGGAGGAGGTAGGAACCATGTTTGAAGATATGGTGCTTTCAGGGAAGACCAAGCGGACGAACAAGCCCTGGACAGTCGCACTGTCTCTGCTGCTGCAAGCCCTGCTTGTCGGCGTGCTGATTCTGATTCCGTTGATTTATACGGAAGCGCTGCCGAAGACGATGATGGCGACCATGCTCACGGCTCCGCCGCCACCGCCTCCCCCTCCGCCGCCACCGCCTCCGGCGACCGTGGTGCACATCAAGCCGCAGGTGCACTTGATGGATGCGGGCAAACTGTTGCAGCCGAAAGCGATTCCGAAAGACATCAAGATCATTAAGGAAGACGCACCTGATATGGCCGGCGTACAGGGCGGAGTTCCAGGCGGCGTGCCTGGCGGCTCGATGGGCGGGGTGATTGGAGGCGTGATTGGCGGCATGGGCGGAGCTCCGGCACCGCCGAAGCCAACAGTAACGCGCATCCGGCAGGGCGGCCAGGTGCAAAACGCCATGCTCATCAACCGCGTGCAGCCGATTTATCCGCCGCTGGCCCGGCAGACGCGCATCTCAGGAACTGTGCGCCTTCACGCGATTATCGGCAAGAATGGCGCGGTGACGCAACTCGAAGTCATCTCTGGGCATCCACTGCTGGTGCAAGCCGCGCTGGACGCGGTGCGGCAGTGGCGCTATCGGCCGACTCTTCTGAATGGCGAGCCGGTGGAAGTCGATACCACGATCGACGTGATTTTCTCTCTGAATGGAGAATAAGTAAGCGGATTGGCGTGCCGGTCGTGGGACAGGCGCGCTGGTCCGGGCGGCAAGCTTGGCAAACTCTCGCGTTGGCTCCGGGAACCCGGAGCCATCAGAACTAAGGAGCAAAACGAATGGTAGCGACTCTGTTTATGAACGCGGCCCTGTTCCTGCAGTCTCAGGCAACGTCCTGGGATATAAGGAGCATGTGGTCTTCCATGAGCACCCTTCCCCGGATCGTTGTCGGGATCCTTTTCATTCTCTCGATTTATTCGTTCGGCGTAATGATCGACCGCGCCCTGATGTACAGCGCGGCCCGCAAGCAGTCGCGGGTGTTCGTGCAGCAGGTTGCCGGAGCTCTTAAGGAAGGCAAGCTGGACGAAGCGATCGCCATCGCGGAGCGGAACAAGAAGAGCCATATCGCCAAGGTCGTGGCGACGGGCCTTTCGGAATTCCAATCCGCTTCCCAGCAAGTTACCGACGCCGACGTGATCGAAGCGGCCAAGCGCGGCCTGGAGCGCTCCGTCGCCATCGTTCACGCCGAAATGAAGCGCGGCCTTTCGGCGCTGGCAACCATAGGTTCGACGGCTCCATTCGTCGGCCTGTTCGGGACCGTCGTCGGCATCTTGAACGCGTTTAAGGGAATTGAAACCAGTCACGCCACCGGCTTGTCCGCGGTTGCCGGCGGTATCGCCGAAGCTCTCGTCACCACGGCTCTCGGTCTTCTAGTGGCCGTGCCGGCGGTGTGGGCTTACAATTATTTCACGAACAAGGTCGAGGCATTCGACGTGGAAATGGACAACTCCTCGATGGAGTTGATCAATTACTTCATCTTGCGTCGCGGCGCGAAGAAATAAGGTAACCCATGGGGTACAAACCGAAAGTCGGAAGTCAGATGTCGACGCCGAACGTCATCCCGATGGCCGACATCATGCTCGTTCTGCTGATCATCTTCATGGTGGTCACGCCGATGTTGCAGAAGACCTTGCCGGTGGATATGGCCAGGGTCAACAACGCGCGCGAAATGCAGGATGCGGATAAGGATGACGCGATCATCGTGGCGGTTACGCGAGACGGAACGATCTACCTGAAAAATACGAAGATCACCAAGGCCGACATCACCGGGCAGATCAAGGATCTACTTTCCAATCGTCTCGATAAGACCGTTTACGTGAAGAGCGACGCCAGGGCCAAATATGGCGACGTTGTCGCGGTAGTGGACGAAATCCGCTCCGCCGGCGTCGATCAGCTGGGGCTCTTGACCGAGCAGAATGAACAACGCAGGACGCCCCCTCCGCCCCCGTCTACTCCCGGGGCAGACTAAAGCTGTTGGAGAGGCGTTCGGGCGGCGTGTGGAGTGGTTCGCACCATTCGTTTGCTGAGTCAAAAAGGCCGCGCCGGATCCCACCCGGCACGGCCTGATGGCCTGCAAGGTTGGAGAAAAGCAGGCTGACAGGAGATTCAAAATGGGAATGTCAGTTGGAGAAAATAAAGGCGGTGCGATGGCGGAGATGAATGTCGTCCCGCTCATCGACATTTTGCTGGTGCTGCTGATCATCTTCATGGTCATCACTCCGCTCACTCCGCACGGGCTGGATGCTCTCGTTCCTCAGCCTAACCCGAACAAGCAGGAGAACCAGGATCTGGAGAATAAGACCGTGGTGGTTCAGGTGCTGGACGGCGACAAGCTGAAGATCAACAACGAAGACACCACCTGGGATGGCCTTGGCCCGCGCCTGGAAACGATTTTCAAAGAGCGCGCCGAGAAAATAGCGTTCGTTAAAGGCGACAATGATGTCCTGTTCATGGATGTGGCTCGCGCGATTGACATCATGCGCGGCGCGGGCATCGACAAGGTCGGCTTGATTACGGCCAAGCTCGAGGCCGGGCAGTAAGGATTCCTTCGACGGTTGGCGGCGGCCGCTTCCCGGCTGGCGCAGGGTGTGAGAGTCCTCCTCGCGGGGCAATTTGCTTCGTGCGAGGTGGCTTATGGGTATTACGCTCGGTGGTACACGGCTTGGATCGATTGCGGAAGTGAACGTGGTTCCGCTGATCGACATTCTCCTGGTGCTTTTGGTCATCTTCATGGTGATCCGCCCGCAGGCCGAATTTGGCCTTCCTGTGGATTTACCTGAACAAACGGATGCCAAAGCGCCCGAGCCGCCGGGGGTGATCGTGGTACAAGTCTTCGGCGATGGCTCGATGCGCATCAACCAGGACGCGGTGCGCTGGCAGGATTTCCAGGCCCGGCTCGAGGAAATCATGAAGCCGCGGGCCAGCCGCACGGCTTTTGTTCGCGGTGACGGGATTCTCGAATTTGGGGTCGTCGCGCGGGCAATCGATGGGATGCGAGCGTCGGGAATTACGACCGTGGGCTTGCTGACCTCGGAACTCGCAAACGCGCACTAAATGGTGTAGATTTGGCCCTCGCAGGGCGGACCTGAATCCTAGCTGGGATGGATGTCTTCGATGACTCACGCATCAGATGGTATTTCTCGCCGGATGGCTACTCTGGCAGCGCTGTTAATCCTCACGTTCGGAGTTACGGGCTGCAATAAGCTTAAGGCCCGCGACCTGCTGAACAAGGGGGTTAATTCTTTCAAAGCCGGCCAATCGGACGCCGCTATTGAGGATTTCAAGCGCGCTTCCGAGCTTGATCCGAACTTGATGATGGCTCGCGTCTATCTGGCCACCGCCTACGCCAGCCTGTATATCCCCGGAGCGCCTTCCACGGAAAATAAGGAGCATGGCGAACAAGCCATTGCCGAATTCAAGAAAATCCTGGAGATCGATCCCAATAATTTGAGCGCGATCGACGGCATCGGCTCCCTGCTCTTCAACATGGCGGGCACGCCTCCCATCGACGAAAAAATGTTCGAGGAGTCGAAGACGTATCACGAGCGACACATCCAGATCAAACCGGATGATCCCGAGCCCTACTATTGGATCGGGGTGATTGACTGGACGCTGGCCTTCCGTGGCAACGGCGAAATGCGACTGGACTATAACAAGAACAATATCCGGAAGCAGGTCAAGGATGCGGATCCGCTCCCGCCTGCACTCCGCACGGAGTATGCGGCCAAGTATGGTCCTCTGGTGGAAGAGGGCATCACTGATCTACAAAAGGCCATCTCGCTACGGCCGGATTACAACGATGCCATGGCCTATCTCGGCCTGCTCTACCGCCGCAAGGCCGACATGGTGGAGAGCGCCGATGAGCGCGCCTCGCTCCAGAAGCAAGCCGACGACCTGCTGGACAAGATCAAGGAGATCAAGCAGAAGCGACTGGAACAGCAACAGCAGACTTCCTAAAGATACCGCGGATTTGGCCGCTTAGGCCGGTGCAAATCGATTTGCAACTCGAGGGCGCCTTCGCTGGCGCCCTTTTCGTTTTCCAGCTCGCCTCGCCGCGCGTCCCATGCCCCGGCTCGCATGCGACCGCGTTTCAGGCTACACTAGGATATGCCGTCGCGAAGTAATGTGCCGTTGAGCTTCCAGCGAGACCGCGCCCTCCGCCAACTGGAAGCCCGCTTCGAAGAACTCCTCGAAAAACTCCGCAAGAACCGGCCTTCCGAAGATCCCTGGGTCGTCCGCCGCGCCTATGAGATAGCCTCCGAGCGCCATCGCGATCAGTTCCGCAGCTCCGGCGATCTGTACATTTCCCACCTGCTGGAAGTCGCCCACATTCTCGCGGATATGCGCATGGACGCCACCACGCTCACCGCCGCGCTGCTTCACGACGCCATCGAAGACACGGAATACCCGGTCGCCCGCATTGAAGAGCGCTTTGGACCGGATGTCGCCCACCTGGTCGAGGGCGTTACGAAAATCAGCCGGCTAAACATGACCGCGCCGGAGACGCGCCAGGCGGAAAACGTCCGCAAAATGCTTCTGGCGATGGTCAACAACGTCCGCGTCGTCCTCGTCAAGTTGGCCGACCGGCTGCACAACATGCGCACGCTCGAATACCTCTCGCACGAAAAGCAGCAGCGCATTTCTCGCGAGACCCTGGATATCTACGCCCCGATCGCGCACCGCTTGGGCATGGGCGTAATTCGCGGGGAGCTCGAGGATTTGGCGTTTCGCTTTCTCGAGCCGGAATCTTTCCTCGCGCTGCAAAAAGAAGTTACCGACAAAAGCCCCGTGCACCAACGGTTTTTGGAAGAGGTTCAGGGCACGATTCGCACGAAGCTCGTTGAGAACGGCATTCCGGCGGAATTGGAAGCCCGCGTCAAGGGCCTCTATTCGCTGCACGGCAAAATCCTGCGCCAGCAAAGCAGCCTCGAGCAGGTGTACGACCTGCTCGCCGTCCGGGTCATAACGGACAACGAGCGAAACTGTTACGCCGCTCTCGGCGTGATGCATCACATTTGGCGGCCCGTCCCCGGCCGCTTCAAAGATTACATCGCCATGCCGCGGCCAAACCTCTACCAGTCCCTGCACACCACCGTGCTGCATGGCGGCCTGCCTTTCGAGGTGCAAATTCGCACGCAGGAGATGCATCGCATCGCGGAAGAAGGCGTAGCGGCGCACTGGAAATACAAAGGCGGCCAGCCCGCTGCCGGCGATGACGACCAGCGCATCGCCTGGATGCGGCAACTCATCGAATGGTCGCAGGAACTGCAGGAACCCGGCGAGTTTCTCTCGACGCTCAAAGTGGATTTGGCGCCGGTTGAGGTTTACGCGTTCACGCCCAAGGGCCGCGTTTTGGAAATGCCCCGCGGAGCGACGCCGGTCGATTTTGCTTATTCCGTGCACACGGAAGTGGGCCATCAATGCGTGGGCGCAAAAGTGAACGGACAGATGGTGTCGCTGCGGCACGAAATCGTCAGCGGCGACGTGGTGGAAATTCTCACGCAAAAGAATCACACGCCCAGCCGGGATTGGCTGAGCTTCGTCAAGTCCTCGCACGCGCGGAGCAAAATTCGCCAATGGCTGAATTTCCACGAGCGCGAAGAAGCCACGGACATGGGCAAGAAGCTGCTCGAGAAAGAGTCTCGGCACTTTCCCCGCGGCCTGAAAAAGATTCCTCAGGCGGATTGGGACAAGCTGATTTCCGACTACGGCCTCTCGAAGCAGGAAGACGTCTACGCGGCGGTGGGGTTCGGAAAATATTCCGCTCGGCAAGTGCTCTCGAAGCTGCTCGGCGAGCCGGAAAAGACTTCGGAGACCGAATCCGAAGATGCAAAGCCGACGCTGGTCAAAACCGTCAAGCGCATGCTCGGCTTTGGCGAAGCTCCTTTAATCGTCAAAGGCCACGATGATCTGCTGGTTTACCGCGCAAAATGTTGCAATCCGATTCCCGGCGACGACATCGTCGGCTACATCACACGCGGCCGGGGAGTCGCCGTGCATACGCGCGCGTGCCCGAATGTGCAGAATCTGATGTATCAGACGGAGCGCCGCATTGCGGTCGAGTGGGGAAGCGGAACCGCGGCCACCTTTCCGGTCCGGCTCTCCATCCGCGGAAAGGACCGCGCCGGTCTCCTGGCGGAGATTACGGCGGTCATCAGCGGAGCGGGCTCCAATATCCAGAACTTGGAGAGCCGTCCCGATCGGCAGAACGCCCACATCGAAGCGAGTCTCGAAATCGTGGACCGGCGACAGCTCGAAACCATCCTCGTCAACATCCGCAAAATTTCCGGTGTCTTTGGAGTCGAACGCGTTTACCAAGTTTGACGTCCCTCTCGCTTTTTTCCCTAAAAAGAGTGCGGCACCGACTGACACCAAGATTGCCTGCGCCGGCGTCCATTTCCACGTGCGAGCGGAACCATTGGCCGCTGAATCCCTTTGGCGTACGACTGCCGCCGACCTGTACTTTCTGCCGGGTATCACCCAGGCACACATCCCCGCTTCGCGCTTTGCTTCTCCTAGAATGGAACTATGCGGTACCTACGATTGCTTCTCGGTGTGTGTGTCCTCGCGGCGGCGGGCTGCCATCAGCACCCCCTGACGGATTACCGCCCGCTGGACCAGGCGGGAATGTGGTCGAGCGATGTGGAGCAGCTCAAGGGACTGCACATCACGGACCAGGAAGTGGCGCAGATCGTCAAGCTCAAGAACGCGGGAATCAGCGATGACACGTGCGTCGAGTTGGTCAGCGTAGCGCACGTTCACAAAAATCTCTTCACGAGCGCGGATTCCGCCGCCAGCCTGGCGGGAGCGGGATTCACGGAGAACCAAATTCTCGATATCGCGCGCGCCGGCCAGTTAGACAGTATCAGCGTGGATGCGGTCACCCTCAAGCTCATCGGCCTCTCGGACTCGACCGTGCAGCTTGTTCTTCATCGCCATTTGACCGGACAGCCGGTGATGGCCAGCGCGGAAATCGCGGAACTCAAAAACACGGGCCTTACCGAACGCCAAATCGTCGAGAAAATAAACGCTGGGATGACGGACGAGCAGGCCAAAAAGGAAGTACTCGCCCGCGAGCGCGCTCGCGATCACGCCAATACCGCCTTCGTTCGCGTACGGGGCCGCAAACCGCGCTGACGTCGTTGCTTTTCCGGCGTTCGCAGGCATCCGTCTTCGCTTTTGCTTCTTGCGAATTCCCCCGTTACAATCGATTCGTTTTGCTGGCACGGTCTCATCTTCGCCTGCTGCTTTGTCCGTTTCTCGTTGCCGTGGGGCTCTGGATTTCTTCCTGTGCCGCCGCAGTCGGGCCGGGCTACACCATAGAGAAACAGGAAATCCGCGTCCAGTTTGACCCCACGCCGACTCCGCGAATTCGCGTCGATTCGGACTTCCAACTTCGCAACACGGGCAACCAGCCTCTTTCTTCGCTGGAATTGCGCCTGCCGGGACGCCGTCACTTTCACGTTGCAGAATCCCAAGCCACTTGGGACGGCGTTTCTCTCGCCGAGCAAGACGCTCCACCACATCTCCGCGTCACCTCGCTGGTTCTTCCTCAGCCGTGGAATGTTTCGGAGCGCCACACCTTGCATGTCTCCGCGGAACTCCGGCAACCGGCGGCCGGCGAGAGCGGTTTCCGTTTTACTTCCGATGCATTTTTCCTTCCCTCGGCAGGCTGGGCGCCCGAGTTGCTGCCTTCGGAAGGCTTGTTCGCTACCGGCGGAGTTCCTCCGGATAAGTGGCGCTTGCTCGTGCGTGTGCCGGAGGGGTTTCTCGTGCACACCAGCGGGCGCGCGCCAAAAACGTCGCGCCACGGCGGCCAGATAACCGTGCAATCCGAGCAGCATCCCGAGGATCGCTATCCTTTTGTCATCGCGGGTCTCTATAAGCAGACCTCTCTGAACACCGCCGCCGGCAAAGTCCTTCTCTGGACGCGCGGACGGGAAGAAGCTGCCCCGTTGCAGCAATCCACGGACGCGCTCGTGTTGGCCATCCGCGCGTATGACGCAGTCTTCGGCGCACGAAATAAAAAGGCACAGCCGTTTTGGATCGTCGAGTGCCCGGTGGTGCCGGGCTGCTTTACGGCTGCGGCTTCTTCGTACGCCAGTCTTTTGCATGCCGAGCCCGCCATTGTTACCTCTGAACTCGCCTCGCTCGATAGCTTGATGATTGATTTTGCCGGAGGGCCTCCCAAATTGGTGGCGGCCGCGCCCGCCCTGGCCGCAAGCTGGCTCGGCTATGGCCGCAATCCTGGCTTCTACGAGCAGCAGCCTCCTCTTTCCGCGTTCCCAGCCTTCGCTTCGGCGTTGGGAGAAGAAGCCATCGACGGAGCGGCCTCGCGCGCAGAGACAATTCGCCGCGCCTTGCGTATTATTCCCAGGAAGCCCGTTACGCGCGAACCGGAAGCGGGAGAAGTTCTGCGCGCAAAAAGTTTTCTTTTCTTTTTTGCGCTCCAGGATCGCTATGGGACGGACGTCTTCCACCGGGCCATCGCGCACATGCTCTCGGCTCGCCAGGGACGCGGCTTCGACCTCGACGATTTGATCGCCGCGTTTGAAGAGGAAACACATCAAAACGTCGCGGAGTTCGTTCGTTTGTGGATGAAACATCCCGGCGTCCCGGACGAATACCGGGCGCGCTATGAAAATACATCCGCTTCCATCGCCAGCGTTTCCAAGGAGACCATGCCATGAGAGAAATCGTTTTGTCGGATCGCGGTCCAAAACCCATCGGGCCTTATTCGCAGGCCATCAAGGTCAATGGGCTTCTTTTCGTTTCCGGGCAAGTCTCGATCGATCCGAAGACCAATGAGTTTCTAGCCGGAGACATTCGGCAGCAGACGGAACGCACGCTCGAGAATGTGAAGGGCATCGTCGAAGCGGCTGGAAGCAAACTGAGCCACGTGGTCAAGACCACGGTGTTCCTGAAGAATATCGGCGATTTCGCCGCAATGAATGAAGTCTACGCGCGCTACTTTTCCTCCGCTCCGCCGGCCCGTTCGACCGTAGAGGTCGCGCGCCTGCCGAAGGACGCCCTGATTGAAATGGAAGTGATCGCGACGATTTGAGTGGAGCGAAGTATCGAACTACGGCCGGTCAGGGCTTTCCAGAGCAATGTGAACCGCGATGATGGTCGCCAATACGACCGCTCCCGTTGCGTACCACACGAACCGGCTCTCCCCTGCGCTGATGGGTGGCTTTCCGTAACCTTTTCCGCCCGCTCCTTGCGTCGGCGGCTGGCTCTGCGCAGCTTCATCCGGGGTCGGATCCAGAACGACGCGGTAGGCTTTGCCTTCCGGTATAACTCGCGAATCATCGCCAACGGTGATCGTCAGCGACCCGCGTATGCATTTCACCAACAGTTGTTTTTGGCCCAGGATGGTTACTTGGCCGATCGTAGGATCGTCGGATTTCGGCCGGATCACCGCGGTCCAGGCATTCAGAGCAAACGCTTGTGCACTGGCCGTCGAGAAAGTCGCCGTTCCTCGCAGCAGCGTTGCTTGCGGCATCCCGCCGTCAGTGTTGACCGTGGCCGTCGAAGACTCGGAAAGTTGAAAGCGCGCCGCTCCGGCGCGCAACTGCACGCTGCCCGCATCCGCCGTGGTCAGCGTGTCTCCTTCAAATATCGTCGTGCCAACGGCTGCGCCCGTCCCACCTACATTCGCATGGTCCGACGCCACGACCGTACCGAGCACGCCCGCGGAAGCGCCCCATACTGGTGCGATAAGAAAGCAAGATACAAAAAGTGCAGCAACAATTTCGCGCGAACGCGCCATTGAAGCCTCCAAGAGGGCTACTCGAAGAATACTCACACCCCTTCTTTTCGTCAATAAAGAAACATCCCGTGCGGCCAAAAAATCTATCGCCTCCAGCCACCCGCTGGCTATGGCTGTCGCGCGCTTCCGCTGTTACAATGCAAACCAACACATGGCTGACTGGAAACAGATCACCGCCCGGATTCGTCGGGCACGCACCGGCAAAGATCCCGTCGGGCAGCTTTCGAATTTGTACGAAAAAACTCGCGACGCCATGGTCGCTTTTGAATTGGCGCGCTACTTTGAAACGGCCGGACAAAATCCGGAAGCCGCCAAATGGTACCTCGCCGCCGCGGATCGTTTTCGCAGGGCGGATTGGAAAACCAAAGCGCGAGAGGCTGCTGTCCGGCTGGGCGCTGAAGTCGCTCCGGCGGATGCTTCCCAATCGCCCGCCGATTTTCAGTTGACGCCGCCTGTCGCCGCTCCTTCACTACCGCTTTTCGAAACAGAGAGCGCCGCCGCGTTCGATTCTTCTGCTACTCCCGCAGCGGAGGAAGTGGACGCCGAAGCGGAAGACGCTGCATCTACACCAACCGGTGAATCTGCCGCGACGCCGGATAAAAAGCGACGCCGGCGTGGCCGGCGTGGCGGGCGCAACCGCCGAAAAGCCGACACAACGAAGAGTCCTGCCGCATCTGTCTCCGCCGCGAGCAGCCCCGTTAGCGCGAGGGGCTTGCCCGCCAAGGTCTTCGACGACCCGGCCGAGCCTCGGCCTCCCAGGACCGCGGACAGCCGGGCGTTTCCCTCGCTCCCCGTCGAGCCGATTGGCGAGCCCGGCGGTGCTGGCGTGCGGGGCCGCTCGGGCGATCCAGGCCTCTCTTCACGATTGTCGCTGCTCGAGATGCAGCTCCGCCGTTTGCTGACTTGTCCGCCCGTCAAACTGAGCGAAGCGGATCATGCGCCAGTCGGCCCGGGCGTTTTCGTTCTCACCGATTCCGATCTCACCAGCTACTACTACGTCGAGGCCTGCCAGACACTGCGCGTCGCCGTCGGAAATCTCTTGCGCGGTGGCTCGAGCCGCCGCGGCGCGGATTCCATCAAGCCCCAACTCGCCGAACATCTCGGCATACCGGAATCGCGCGTCACGAAGTATCTTGCCGATCACTGCGTGGTGCGCTGGCTTCAACTCGATGAAGGCGCTTCGCACTTCGCCCATTTTGTCATCGCCGTCATTCGCCCCACTCTGAATGATTAGACCTCGGCTGCCGCAACCGCCGGCGCACGGCTTTTCCTAATCGAAACAGGGCGGTGCCCAAACTCTGCAAACTGGTAGCCCATTCGTCCTAAAAGTAACCCCTTCTTGCGCCCTCCCCGATTGCCGTTCGCTGCCCCAGACGACCGTTCAACCCCCGATTATGACCGTTCGCTGCATCTCGCTGGCTTTGGTACCTCTTTACCCTCAAACTATACGTGTACAAAGACTTATTGGACGTACCTATGGAACATGGTACGGTAATCATAGCCCGGGGGGCCGTTAGGGGCTTGATTTTCATCCAATTTAGCTGGCAGTTGGGCTTCATTTTTTTGAAAGCGAGGGTAGAGTCTTATGCCGAACCGTGTGGGGACGCAGATCCTGAGAACGTTCGACTGGGCGCTGTGCAAAACCGCCGCCGCCACTTTTAACAGCATTCAATATTTCAACAAGCGCAATCCGAATCCTTCCGTCACTCCGCAATGGTCGGATAAGCCGCTTCTCAAGTCCTGGGAGAAGACCAAGCCGACGCTTGGCTTTCCCCGGCAGACCGATTCTCTCTGCCCTGCCTGCGTCAAAGAGGCGCGGGAAGCGATCATCGCCGGCAAAAAAGACTGGCGCGATCTGATGCACGAGAAAGTCGGCGAAATCAAAGCGCAGATTATCGAGCGCGACAACCAGATTTGGATGGTGAAAGACTGTCCCATCCACGGCCATTACGAAGACATGATGGCCATCGACGCGAAGTTCCTCGACTGGATCGAAAAGCAATTCCCTGGCCGCGATATTCCCGCGCATAACGACGAAGACCTGCACAAACACGGCTCTTCCACGGTTCGCTATGGCCGCGGCTCCGTTCTCACCGTCGACCTCACCAATCGCTGCAACATGATGTGCGACCCCTGCTTCATGGACGCCAACCAGGTCGGCTACGTTCACGAGCTCGGCTGGGACGAAGTTAAAGAAATCTTAGACAACGCGCTCAAAATCAAGCCGCGCCGCCAGATGTCCGTGCAATTTTCCGGCGGTGAGCCCACCATGAGCCCGCTCTTCCTCGACGCCGTCGCTTATGCCCGCAAAATTGGTTACAACAGCGTCCAGGCGGCCACGAACGGCATCGAATTCGCCAAGAGCAAGGAATTCTCGAAGAAGGCTTTCGACGCGGGTATGCGCTACGCTTACCTGCAATTCGACGGCATCGGCAACAACGCCAACAGCCATCGCCAGATTGGCAACCTCTTCGACGTCAAGCTCCGCGCCATCGAGAACATGCACGAAGCCGGCATCGAAATCGTCCTCGTCGTCACCATCGTCAACAACGTCAACAACGACCAGGTCGGCTCTGTCGTCAAGTTCGCGATGGAAAATCCCAAGAAAATCGCCTTCGTGAGCTTCCAACCTGTTTCGTTCACCGGCCGCGACGAAGACATCACTCCGGAACGCCGTCTCCGCCAGCGTTACACTCTTTCGCATCTAGCCAAGGACGTCAGCGCGCAAGTCGGCAAAGTCGAGCCCACGCGCGACTGGTTCCCCATCTCTTTCATCAGCACGTTCGCCGGTTTCGCGGACATGGTAAAGGGCAATGAATCGCAGTGGGGTTCGCTCTCGTGCGGCTGCCACCCAAACTGCGGCGTCGGCACCGCCATGATGATCAACAAAGAGACCAAGGAATGGGCGCCCGTTCCGCGCTTCCTCGATGCCGTCCAACTCACCAAGGACGTCACCGCCATCACGGACGCGGCCCGCGGCAAGAATTTCTCGAACTTCATGATGGCCATGGCTCTCCTCAAGAACTATCATCCGTTCCGCGGACCCAAGGGCCTCACGCTCAGCGCGCTCTTCAAGAAATTCGACAAGACTTGGGCGCTCACCAAGCGCTCCACCACCAAATACGGCCGCACTTCGCCCGATCGCAAGATTGACAACGCCATGAAGCGCCGCCAGGATCCTTGGAACTTCCTCTTCATCGCCGGCATGTGGTTCCAGGATCTTTTCAATTACGATTTCCGCCGCACCGAAATGTGCATCATCCCCTACGCCACGCAGCAGGGCGAAATCTCCTTCTGCGCCTACAACACCGGCGTGGGCTGGCGGCAAATCATCGAGAACATGCACAAGAACGCGACCGTCGCGGAATGGTACAAGACCCACGGCAAACACGAAATTTACGCCAAGGGCAAGAGCGTCAATCTTCAGAGCTACGAGCACTCGCTGAAGATCGACGCCGATGACGCCGCCCGCGTCCGCCATCTCGAGCACGACATTCCGCTCACCGCCGCTGAAGAAGAGCGCGCGCGCCGCAAGAAGGCTTACGAAGAGCAAGCCAAAGTGCGCGCCATCTATGAAGAGCTTGTTCTCAAGAAGCCCCAGCCGACCGTCGTTCAGATCGGCTCTGTGGCGGACATCGCAAAAGCCACCCCGGCGAATTTCGCCAACGCCGGCAAGCCGGTCTCCATCGCCCCAGCCGCAAGCGGCAATGGCAACTCCGCCCCGAACGGCAACGGTCATTCGAATGGCAATGGCCACTCCAACGGAAATGGCAATGGCGCCGCAGCGCCCAACGCCTCCGAAAAAGCCGCCGAAGCCGTAGCCGGCGACTAATTCCTAGCATCGTCCTTGTAGTGGCGCAGCATGCTGCGCCACTACAAGGCAACACACATCCTGTCCAACTCCGCAGTTTGCATCTGGCTCCGGGCAACCGGAGCCAGATGCATTTAGAATGGAATCGCGGGGCCTGCTACTTCAGACCTAAACCACGCTACCCCGCAAGAGTTCTCGAATGCCTTCACTCTCCGGACGCGTCGCCCTTGTGACCGGCGCAAGCCGCGGCCTCGGCAAAGCCATCGCCCTAGCTCTCGCCGAAGCTGGAGCCGATGTCGCCGTCAATTATCGAGCCCAAGCCGAAGCCGCCGAGTCCGTCGCACAATCCGTCCGCGCCTTCGGCCGCAAATGCATCGCCGTCCAGGCCGACGTTTCCATCTCGGCCGATGTCGATCGCTTGGTCAAAACAGTAGAAAACGAGTTAGGCCCAGTCGGCATTCTCGTCAACAACGCCGGCATCGGCAAAATGATCCCTGCCGACCAGGTCACCGAAGAAATCTGGAATCAATACCTCCGCGTAAATCTCACTTCCGTTTTTCTGGTCACGCAGCGCGTCCTGCCCGGCATGCGCGCTGCCCACTGGGGCCGCATCATCAATCTCTCTTCGATCGCCGCGCAATACGGCGGCATCGTCGGCCCGCACTATTCCGCCACGAAAGCGGGAATCCTCGGCCTCACGCGCTCGTACGCCTCGCAATTCGCCAAGGAAGGCATCACCGTCAACGCCATCGCCCCCGCGCTCATCGAAACCGATATGGTCGCCGGTCTTCCCAAAGACCTGGTCAGCCGCATTCCGGTTGGCGCGATGGGCTCCGCCGACGAAGTGGGCCGCATCGCCGTCCTCCTCGCCGAAAGCTCCTTCATCACCGGCCAAACCATCAACCCCAACGGCGGCATGTACATGAGCTAAGTCCGCTCAGTCCAACCTATCCACTCGGCCTGCGTCTCCCTCCAGTTTGCGCGTGTGTTTCGGACTATAAAATTGACGCCCCAAAACCCAGGCGCTAGACTCTTTATATGGCCAGAATTGCTGTCCGTGAAACGACCACACAGCGGTTGGCATCCCGCTCTTATCGCTTTACGGTGATTTTTCAGCCCCTGGCGGGCGAGATTCCTTCCTCGAAACGCAACGGCCGGTCACATGCGCGGAGGCTGCCGGAAGACTCTGCCGAGCGCGGATATCAGGTAACTGTTCCGCTCTTACCGGGGCTGGTCACCTACGGTCGGACGCTAGGTGAGGCGCGCGAGATGGCTGCCAACGCCATTCGCGTGCATTTGGAGGGTCTCCGGAAAGATGGCGAACCCATTCCCGATGAGGCGACGGCTCGGACCGAAAAGCTTCGCGTAGCGATCAGCGCCTAGATGTCCCCGCGTTTGCCCGTTTTGAAACCACGGGGGGTTCTGCGCGCTCTGCTAAGGGCTGGTTTTGAGGTGCATCATCAGGCGGGGAGTCACGCGCAATTGCGGCATCCGCAAAAACCACATCTGCGAGTGACGGTTCCCAGGCACGATCGGTTCGACCTGCCGCTGCCTGTTTTGAAGAGCATTTTGCGGCAAGCGGAGATGACCGCGGAAGAATTTCTCGATCTCTTTTAAAGGAATACACCAAGCCATGCCTATCTACGAATATGTTTGCGACGACTGCCAAGCGCAGTTTGAAAAAATCGTCATCAACAAGCAGCAGGAAATCTCCTGCCCCAAGTGCGCCAGCAAAAAAGCCACCATCCAGCTTTCCGTCTTCGCCACAGCCGGCTCCGGCGGTTCCTCTTCTCCCTCCGGCGGCTCCTCAAGCGGTGGCGGCGGAGGCTGCTGCGGCGGTGGTTGCGGCTGCCACTAAGGCTGGTGGCTCTGCGCCGGGGGAGCAGTTCTTGCCTCCCACTGTTCTTGAGCTGCCGTATCTCCCATCAATGTAGCTGCTGTCCGCCCATTCTCGATGATTTGGCGAATCATTTCCGGGCTAGCATTGCTCTGCAATGCTTCCTGGTAGGCGATCTCCAGCATCTGCATCGCTTCCTTCCGGCGCCCGTCCCAGAAATACGCCGTTGCCAAAAGGGTTCGGCTATGAGCCTCGGACATTTTCAGGTTCTTGTTCTCCTCATTTCTTAGAAATTCTGAATCTGAATGCAGCGCCTTCTCGATCTGTTCATCAAAAATGCGAATGGATTCCTCTAAGGCGGCCTCCGCTTCCTTCCAATGGCCTTGCATGATCCGTGCAGAGCCGATGGAGCCGTAAATTTGGGGATAATCCGAGTCGTCCTTGCCGGGCCACTTGGATGAAAGTTCCAAGAGCTTTTGGTATCGCTGCTCGGCTTCCTCGTATTGGCCGGCCTGCATCTCGCAACCTGCGACGTCGCGATTAGCGAGGAAGAGAAACTTGTCTCTAGTCGCCTCAAACTTCGAGTTCTCCGCCATCGGGATGATCTTCGTTTCACATAGCTCAACAATCTTCGGGCAATCCGTGGACCGCTTCCAATGGTAGAGCGGCTGATACACGTCGTTGATCTTTCCATCCTCGATCTCTTCTGGAGTCAAGTGCGCGCTCACCACGATCGAGTCCGTAGCCTTGACCCTCGGCGTTTCCGCCGATTTACCGGTGGCAGGCGGGTTCGTGCCGGATGGGCTCGTTTGAGCGGAGAGCCGTTTTGGGCATGCGTTCAGGGCAATTGCAGCCAAAAGCACCATACAGCCGGTTTTGGTCGACATTTTTTGTCTCCAAGTCGGCTATAGTAATTCGAGGGTCGCTATCGCGCTAGCGAAGAATTACAGAAGGTAACAGCTCGTGTCCATCCATAGTCCCGACCAACTCGAAAAACTCCGCGCCTGCGGCCAAATCGTCGCCAAAGCTCTCCGCGCCATGTCCGCTGCGGTCCGTCCCGGCGTCACCACTGCCGAACTCTCCGCCATCGGCTCGCGCATCCTCGCCGAAAACGGCGCGCAATCCTCGCCACCGCTCGTCTACCATTTCCCCGGCGACGTCTGCATCAGCGTGAACAACGAAGTCGTCCACGGCATTCCCGGCGATCGCGTCCTCCAGCCCGGCGATCTCGTCAAGCTTGACCTCACCGCCGTCAAAGACGGCTACCACACCGATTCCGCCGTCAGCATCCAGGTCCCGCCCGCGCAAGAAAAATCCCGCGCTCTCGCCAGTTGTGCCGAGCGCGCCTTCCGCCAGGCTCTCGCCGCCGCGCGTGCCGGCAATCGCACCAAGGACATCGGTCGCGCCGTCGAGCGCGAAGTCCGCCGCCGCGGTTTCCATGTCGTCCGCGAACTCGGCGGCCACGGCGTAGGCCGCACCATTCACGAAGAGCCCAGCGTCCCCAATTTTGCCGATCCCTCCGCCTGTCATCTCCTTACCGAAGGCCTTGTCATCACCATCGAGCCCATCATCGCCGCCGGCACGGGCCGCGTTTCTCTCGACCGCGACGGCTGGACCGTCCGCACTGCCGACGGCAGCCTCTCCGCCCACTACGAGCACACTATCGTCATCACCAAGAGCGAGCCGCTTCTCTTGACCGCATTGGCGGCGTAACCGAATCCCCCGCTCCACCATCCATCAACCATGTTTCCGAGTCACTCCCAACTCCTCTTCTTCATCAGCGCCGCGCTCGTACTTCTGGCCATCCCCGGGCCCGCTGTTCTCTACATTGTCGGCCGCAGCATCGGCCAGGGCCGCAACGCCGGCTTCGTTTCCGCCTTCGGCATCGGCGTCGGCACTCTGATTCACACGGCCGCAGCCGCCGTCGGCCTCTCCGCTCTTCTGGTTTCTTCCGCCGCCGCGTTCAGCATCATCAAATACCTCGGCGCCGCCTACCTCGTTTTTCTCGGCGTCCAGCGCCTTCGCAGCAAGGAATCTCTCGCCGCGGCTTCCGATCGCTCCGCACTGCACGACAGTCTCACTCGCGTCTTCGGTCAGGGCATCGTCGTCAACGTGCTCAATCCCAAGACGGCCCTTTTCTTTTTCGCATTCATTCCCCAGTTCATCGATCCCACTCGCGGCCATATCGCCGTGCAAATCCTCTCCCTCGGCATTCTCTTCGCCTGCATGGGCACCACCAGCGACTGCATCTGGGCCTTTTTCTCGAGCAGCGTCGCCCGCGCGCTTCGCGCTAGCCCCCGCTGGACGCGCAACGAACGCTACGTCTCCGGCGGCATCCTTATCTCCCTCGGCCTGGCCACTGCCTTCGCAGGGCATTCTCCCAGGAAATAGACACCACTGCCTTCCGCGCGCTTCGCCAAATTTCAAGGATTTAGTTGTATGGATCTATTCTCTCAGTGCCCGGGCCGGATCGGTTCTTGTCGCCCGCAACGCTGGAAAGAAACACGCCGCCAATGCGGCCGCAGCCATCACTCCAATCGCCGCCCCGAATGCGAGTGGATCGTGTGGACTTACTTTGTAGAGCATTTCCCCCATCAACCGCGCCAATCCCAGCGCCACTCCGCCGCCAAGCAACACACCGCCCATCGTCAGCGCCATGCCGCGCGAAATCACCAGTCTCCACACATTCGAAGCTTCCGCTCCAAGCGCCATGCGCAACCCCAGCTCGCGCGCGCTCTGCGACACCCCATACGACATCACGCCGTACAACCCGATGGCCGCCAGCACCACCGCCAACCCTCCCAACACTCCGACCAGCGTCACTGCCACCATCTGCGGCGACGTCGAGCGGTCCACCTGCTCCTGCATGGTGATCATCTCGTACGGAGCAAGGTTTCCGTCCAGCGCGTGCACCTCGCGAGCCAGAGCCGCCGCCATGGTCTCCGGATTCAAGGGCGTTCGGATGAACAGTCCCGCTCCAATCGAGAAATTCTGGCGCCTCGGCACGTAGAAGAACGGTCTCGCCGTTTCCCGAACGCTCTCATACTTGGAATCTTTTGCCACGCCGACGACCCGCATCCATCGGCCTTTCACCTGCACGCGCTCGCCGATTGGATTTTCTCCCTTCCAATACCGGGCAGCCATCGTTTCGTTCACCACCGCCACTAACCCGGCCTTCTCGTCGTCCGCGCGGCTAAATTCGCGGCCGGACACCAGGGGAATCCCCATCGTCGCGAAATAGTCTGGACCTACTTCGTTGTATTCCAAGGTAGGTTTTTCCTCGGGTGGCGGCTGATAACCGTCAACGGCAATCAGGCTCGAAGAAAAACTTCCGTACCCCAGCGGCGTCGCCCGCGCGAATGCGGCAGACTCCACGCCGGGCAGCGCCCTCACACGATCCATTAGTTCGTCCTGGAAATTCTGCGCGCGTTGTGCGTCATATCCCGCCGATACCAGATCAATCGTCGTGTACAGCACTCCCCGAGTGGAGAATCCCGGGCTGGATGAGCGGATTTTCAGCATGCTCTGCAGCAAGAGCCCCGCTCCCACCAACAATACAAAACTCAGCGAAACCTGCACCAACACCAAGCCAGACCTTACCCACCCTCTCCCGCCGCCTCCGACAACGGCTGCCGAATCCGACTTCAGTGCGCCGGCAAGGTCGATCCTGCCGGTCTGCATAGCTGGAACAAGCCCAAGCAGAACCGTCGTCAGCAGACAGGCTCCCGCGCTCAGAGCCACCACGCGCCAATCGATCTCCCCCGGTAGATGCATCGTCACGCCTGCTCGCGCAGGAAACAGCAGCGCGAGGGCGTGACGGCACCAATGCGCTACGACCAGGCCGCCGGCCGCTCCAAAAGCCGACAGGATCATCCCCTCTGTGAAAAGTTGCCTCGCCAGCCTTCCGCGCCCCGCTCCGATGGCCAACCGGACGGTCATCTCGTGTCGTCGCGCGAACGATCTCACCAACAGCAGATTCCCCACGTTTGCGCAGGCGATCAACAGCACAAACGCCACCACTGCCAGCATGATCTCCAGCGTTGGCAGCAGCGTGCCCGCGTTATTGAATGGCGTCTGCCACAATGGCCACAAATCCATGCTTCTTCCTCTGTCCGTGTCCGGATAGTCGGCCGCCAATCGTCCTGCCACCGCCGCAATCTCTTCCTGTGCCTGCCTTCGAGTTACTCCGGGTCTCAGCAGCGCGTACGCTTCAACCCAGCGTGCGCCGCGATCCTCCAGTTTGTAGCCCCCTGCTTCAAATATTTCCTCCATCGACGCCGGTACCCAGAATTGCATCGCCCAGCCTACAAACGTTCCGTAAAACCCTTCCGGTGCGACCCCCACGATCGTGTGCAACACGCCGTTCAGCCGCTGCGTCTTCCCGATAATTTGCGGATCGCCCTTGAATCGTCCTTGCCAAAGCTGGTAACTGATCACCGCCACGGGATGGGCTTTGCTTCCCGTGTCTTCTCCAGGCTCGAATCCGCGGCCAAGAATCGGATGGACTCCGAGGGCGTCAAAATAATTCGCCGAGACGATACTCCCCACTGTTCGCTCGGCTCGGTCGCCGATGCTCAGCGTGGTACCCGTAATCTTGCTCACAATAAATGCGTCTGCTTGTCTGCAATTCCTTTGCAAATCCAGGAAATCGGGCCAGGAAAGTTCCGTGGCGCCCGATTCACCGCGCGCCGTTCCAGCAAGCGCGAATAAACGCTCCTGATGGGCCACCGCCGGATACGGCCTGAACAAAATTCCTTCGACCCAGCTGAAAACCGCCGCATTCGCTCCAATCCCTAGAGTCAGGCAGAGAATCGCTAGAATGGAAAATCCCGGACTGCGCCGCAGCATCCGCAATCCAAACCGCAGGTCTTGTAAAGTGGTCTCGATCACAGGCAATCCTCTCCGGTCGTCGTAGCTTTTCTTCGCTTGCTCGACGCCCCCGAAATTGCGAACCGCTTCCCGCTGTGCGTACCCGGCGTTCACGCCTGGGCGCACCATCGTCTCGGCATCCATCTCCAGATGTGCTTGCTCGCCCCATGGCTCATGGAGAGTCGCAGCCTTAGAGTTTCCACGCTCTCCCTTGGACGATCAATAGGAGAAAACGCGAGCCCATCACGCCCCTGTGGAACGTCAACGGGAGTTCTCCGCTTCTGATTCGCCTGGCCCGGAGTTTTGCAAACCTCTGCCCCGCTTCATCCTCCCTTTGCCCCGCATGTCCTAAACTCCGCCAGCTGTCCGGAATTTTCCTTGACATACGAAGCTCTTACTAGTAAGGTCTTCGTACTATGCGCGACGAGACGCCTCGACCCACCAACGCCGAACTCGAAATCCTCACTGTTCTCTGGAGCATTGGCCCAGCCACCGTCCGCTCCGTCTACGACGTCATCCGCCGCCGCCGCTCCGCGCAATACAGCACCATCCTGAAATTCATGCAGATCATGGCTGAAAAAGGTCTCGTCCTTCGCGATGAAAAGCAGCGGGCCCACATTTACTCCGCCGCGAACTCCCGCGAGTGGACCCAGCGACAGCTAGCCGGCGATCTTCTCGAACGCGCTTTCAGCGGCTCCGCCAAAGCTCTCCTCGTCGGCGCGCTCTCCGCCCGCAAAGCCTCCAAAAAAGAGCTGGCTGAACTTCGCGCTCTGTTGGACCAGTATTCGGAGGCTCGCAAATGAATTTCCTCCATCATTTTGTCGGCTCTCCGCTTGCCGCTGCCATCGGCTGGACTCTGCTTCATTCCCTTTGGGAAGGCGCCATCCTCTCCGGCCTCCTTGCCGCGGTGCTCGTCCTCATCCGCTCGCCACGAATCCGTTATGCGGCCGCTTGTGCCGCTCTCGCGGCGCTCGTCTGCGCTTTCCTCTTCACGCTCGCGGTCCTCGCTCCTTACGGAACGGGTGGCTCAGGACTCCTGAATCCTGCCTCGGTTCCGGCGTGGCACGTCCCCGGCTCAACCGCCATCTCGTGTCCCTGGCCACCAAATCTCACCGCCATCGCGCCTTGGCTTACGCCGCTTTGGCTTCTGGGCGTCTTTCTGATCTATCTCCACGCGCTTGCAGGCTGCCTCTCCGTGCAAAGGCTTCGCCGTCGCGGTGTCTGCTGCGCCCCAGAGCGTTGGCAGGCCGAGCTTGCCCGCCTCGGCGCTCTCCTGGGCCTTTCCCGCGCCTACCAGCTCCTCGAATCCTCTCTCGCCCAAGTCCCCATGGCTCTTGGCCACTTCCGTCCCCTGATTCTCGTCCCCGTAGGACTGCTCGCCGGTCTTCCTCCCTCGCAAGTCGAAGTTATTCTTCTCCACGAGTTGGCGCACATTCGCCGCTGCGATTATCTCGTCAACGCTTTGCAGCGGCTTGCCGAGGGCCTCTTGTTCTATCACCCCGCGGTTTGGTGGATTTCGAACGTCATGCGCGCCGAGCGCGAAAACTGCTGCGACGATCTGGTGGTCTCCATCACCGGCAATCCCCACGAATACGCTCTCACGCTCGCCGCTCTCGAACAAAACCGCTTTTCCGGCCCGCAACCGGCCGTCGCTGTCACAGGAGGTCGTCTCATGAAACGCATCCATCGTTTGCTGTATCCCAGGCCTCGGAATACCGCTTGGGCGCCATTGCTCGCCGCTGCCATCCTGCTCACCCTCGGCGCCGTTTCGATCGCCGCCTGGCAAGCAGACGTTTCGCCGCACGGCTCGTCCGCCGTTCAAGGGCGGGCAGTTTCTTCCAAAGCCACTGACTATTCCAAGTGGCTCAACGAGGACGTCGTCTACATCATCGACAACGCCGAGCGTGCCGCCTTCCTGAGTCTCTCGACCGGCGCCGAACGCGACAAGTTCATCGAGCAATTCTGGGCGCGCCGCAATCCCAATCCGGGTTCGTCCGTCAACAAATTCAAGGTCGAGTACTACCGCCGCATCGCTTACGCCGACAAGCGCTTTGCCACCGCGTCCGGCACGCCCGGCTGGCAAACCGACCGGGGACATATTTACATCGTCTACGGCCCGCCCGATGAGATCGACTCTCACCCAAAGGATGAAGGAGGTTCGTCGAAGCCGGGCATCGAAGTCTGGACCTACCGGCATGTAGCCGGCGTCGGCGACAACGACACCATCACCTTCATCGACCGTACCGGCCGCGGCGACTACCATCTGGCCCCCGGCAACGCCCGCTGATTTCAGGAGACTTACGCACCGAAGGCACCTGAAGAACGTCAGAGGGCCGGCCAAACGCTGGTCCGGCCTCCTCTTTTCCAAAATCGGCATCATTTTTCGCTTGACGAAAACGCCATTCCGCGCGTATAGTATCAACTAGGAAATGGTTCGTTTTGCCCTTTCGGCGCCAGCATCCCTGCTGGCGTTTTTTTGCTTTAGAAGGGTCGTACTAAGCTCCAACTCCTTTGTTCGCAACACTTACAAAATTCGGCCGCTTTTGCACAATTTCAGTGCAAAATACCCATGCTAAGTCATTTAGAATGAACACTTCCGTAAATATCACAAAACGCGGGCTTTTAATCCCTGTAGAATGAACACTTACAAAAAAACAGGGGGGAGGGGTATGGTTATTGTTAACTAGATCCGCGATCCTGATCCCACTCCGTGGGGCTTCCGTTAGCCGCGCTCTACCCTGAACCTTGGCGCTCGCCGCCAGACTACAAGCCGGGACCGCCTCTCTGCTTGCACGCTGTGGACTGTGAGCTGTCAGCCGACGGTTTCGTTGCCCGCCGATGCCGCCGCGTCATGGCAGACTGCTACTGTGGCCGCGAATAGCGTTGAATGTTCTCGGGAACGGGAACAGTGGCATTCCCCCGCGGATCGCGAATTGGCTCTCCCGGCGTCCATTTGAACGGCAGCACTCCCGTCCACGCCCCGCTGGCGTACTCCGCGTCGCTGTCCACTGCAAAGCCGGTCCGTATCTTCGCCGAGGCTTCCACCAACGGCACGGCCAGCACCATCGTAGCTTTCAATTCTTGCTCGCTCGGTTGCCGCACCGTGGCCCACCGTCCCCGCAGCACGTACTCAACAAAATCGCGCATCGCCGCCCTCTTGGCTTCGATTCCTTCGACCTGCTCCGCCTTGCCCATCACCACTACCGACCGGTAATT
Organism: uncultured Acidobacteriota bacterium; assembly: GCA_963715795.1. Lineage (GTDB taxonomy): Bacteria > Acidobacteriota > Terriglobia > Acidiferrales > UBA7541 > Acidiferrum. Next base: position 3,240,094 of record OY970275.1, read on the forward strand.
CACCGAGTGCCCCGTCGCCGTCGGCGAAAACACAATTCCATCGAGCAGCGTCACGCTCAAACAAAACGGCGCGCCGCTCCCGAGCGTCTTCATCAAGCGGCTCGCCGTCGACCCGTGCAAAAAAAGTTTGTCGCCCACGCGCACGTAATTTGTCGGCACGACCACGGGCATTCCCTCCGCGATGAATCCAACGTGGCAAACAAACGCCTGATCGAGAATGTCGTAAATTGTTTCGCGTTCGTAGTTCGCGCGGTCCGGCTTGCGCGTAACTCGTGTTCTCTTTGTCGGTGTGAAGTCGCTCATCTGAGCAGGCTATCGCCAGTCATTCCCCGCCGCAAGTTCCAATCTGGACTTCTCAACTGTTGCTTGTGATTGGGAATCGTGTACTCTTGTCCCACCAAACCGAACCGAGGACCAAAATGGCGAAAGCGGAGCCGATTTTCACGCGCGCGACGTTTCAGTTTTTTCGCGATTTGGCGCGCAACAATCGCAAAGTATGGATGGATGCGAACCGCGAACGCTACCAGCAATTCGTCGTAAAACCGTTTCGCCGCCTGCTTGAGGAACTCAGCCCTTCGATTCTGCAACTTGATCCAGGCTTCGACACCACCGGACGAACCGGCGCGAACTTTTCCCGCATCAACCGCGATATCCGTTTCGCGAAAGACAAAACGCCCTATCGCGCGCAGATGTATCTGAAGGTTTCCGCGCCGTTCCCCGGCGAAGGCGAAACCGGCCAGTTTTATGCGGGCGTTTCCGCCGACGCCGTCACCGCCGGCTTTCGCATTTACTCCGGGTCGAAGCGCAAAGAGTCCGCGCTTGGACTCATCGGGGAGCCGCGCTTGCTCGCGCAACCCAAGTGGGCCTCCCAGCAGAAGAAGCGCCTCGCGCGGAGTTATGAAAGCTACTGGTATTCGCTGGAGAAGAAGGAGTGGACGCAGCGCATGGGCTGGCCGGTTACTCCCGAAGACTGGAATAAATTGCAGGGATGGGTCGTTCGGAAGAAGATGAAGCCGGCCGCCGCCACGCGCGCGAATTTTTCGCGCGAAATCGAAAAGATATTCCGCGAACTCTACCCGCTGCTGAAATTCACCTCGCTAGGCGATTGAGACGCAACACGAAATGGAGCGCCGATGAGAAAAAGAGCCACTCTTTCTACGAACGGAATCCGGTTTGCGAGAAAAGGTGCGGCGACAGCCACGCTGGCTCTGCTGCTGCAAAGCTGCCTGTGCATCGTTGCCTTGGCGCAGGAACAAGCATCGGCGCACGACTGGCCGACCGCGCCTCCGAAGGAGTTTGGCATTGACCCGGAAAAGCTCGCCGCGCTTGACGCCGATTTCGCGGCCGGAAAATACGGCCTGGTGGACAGCATGCTCGTCCTGCGCTGCGGCACGGACGTTTACGACAAGACCTACGCGCACGATTACGCGAAGATTTACGGCGACCGGGCCAAGAAAGAAGGCCCGCTCAATCACGATCCGCAGGGTCCTTACAATTATTTCAGCACGGATTTTCATCCCTACTATCACGGCAGCGGCATGCATACCATGCAATCGGTCACAAAAACCGTGACTTCGGTGATCATTGGAATCGCCCGAACGCGGGACGATTTTACGGCGAGCCTGGATACACCCATCATCAAGTATTTCGAGGCAAAAAAAGTCGCCAATCTCGACGCTCGGAAGAAGCGCATCACCATCCGCGATTTGCTGACAATGACCGCGGGTTTTGAATGGCACGAAGATCTGCCCTACGACGACCCGAAAAATTCCGCCGACCTCATGGAAGCCAGCCACGACTGGGCGGAGTACGCCATGAATCAGCCCATGGCCGAAGATCCGGGCAAAACGTTCGTCTATAACAGCGGCGCCGCGGAATTGCTGGCGCACGTCTTCAAAAAAGTGACCGGCAAGAATATCGATGACTACGCGGACGACCATCTCTTCAAGCCGCTGGGCATCCAATATTTTTGGAAGCATTCGCCGACCGGCTTGCCGGATACGGAAGGCGGATTGTATTTGTCGCCGCACGATCTCGCCAAAATCGGCCAGATGTATCTCAAAGGCGGCATGTGGAACGGGCAAGAAATGGTCTCGTCCTTCTGGATCAAGGAATCCATGGCGCCCAACGTGCCCGTTCCGGGAAGCGACTTGAAATATGGCTATCTTTGGTGGCTGCAATCCTTCGGCAGCACGCCTCAGGACGTAGCCTGGACCGCTCGCGGATTCGGCGGACAACAATTGATCGTGATTCCGGAGTACGACATGGTCGCCGTCTTTACCGGCTGGGATATTCTTCCGTCAACGGAGAAACGTCCGCACGACCAACTGGCGCGCCTGCTCGACGCCGCAAACCGCTTCTACGGCTGCGTGGAATAACCCGTTGTCTTCAATCGTCCCTCAGGGCGCCCAGAGGCGGAGGGCGATTAGGTGCCAGGAGGCAAGGAAAAGAGTGAGGATGCAGCAGGCTAGAGCGACCAGAAGCGAGTGAAGGCGCGTGGCGTTGTGAATTTCGTTTTTGGGGACGCAAACGGCGAGTACGAGAGCGTAGAGCGAAAGAAGCGGAAACAGGACGCTGAAGGCGAAAAGGCCGAATGTCCAGACGGTGAGTTTTCCGGCATCGGCTCCGCCGAGTTCCGTGACGAAGAAAAACAGGGCCAGGAAACTGAGCGTGGCGAGAAGCGGAACCGCGCGCACGGCCAAGTGTTGCACGTCTTTCAAGCCACCAAAGAGTTTTCGCAGGATCCAAATCACCGCGAAAAGCAGCGACGTCGCCATCACGACGAGGCACAGAACGAGCAGAGCGATGCGCGCGTAGGTCCATAAAATGTTGCTGCGAACGCCGTAGGAAAGGCCGTCCAATCCCCCGCCGGAGAGCACCATGCGGCCTGAACTGTCCGGGACGAAGATGCAAGTCGCTTCAGGATCTTTCTCTCCGCGAAAAAGATTTTTTGCGACGGGAATAAGCGCTACGGGCTTGCCGAAGAGGCTGGAATACGTTAGCTGGCCATGAATGACGCGAACGCGGAGACCGCCGGACAAGTCCTCGAGAAAAGAGAAAAGCTGCGACCTTGGCGCGCGCGGGGCGTAATAGCCCGTGAACTTCTCGAGTTGCGAGGCGGGGATCGAAACCGCTGGCTGCTGCGAGGCCGGAAACTCCTTCGAGAGGAAGTCGATGGCCAGTTTGTTTAAATCGTTCAGCGCCCGGCCCGATTGCGTGCTGTTCAGCAGCACGACGTAGCCCCAATTCTGCTCCGGCATGTAGCGATACGTGGAGAGGAACCCAGCAATGCCGCCATCGTGGCCGTGGGTCACGACGCCGCCGGTGACTTCGGTGTAGTTGGCAAGACCATAGCCGAGGCGCAGGCCATTTCTCGCGGCCAAAGTGGTCTCGACGGTTTCCATGCGAATGATGGAATCCGGTTTCAATATCTGGACGTCGCCGGCTTTGCCGCGGCGCAGAAGAAACTGAACAAGTTTGGCGAGTTCACCGGGAGAGGCTTTGAGATCGCCGGCGGGACGAAGATAGATGAACGGATAGCCGGCGACGCGAGGAGGATTGCCCTCATAGGCAGTGGCTAAGAGAGCCTTGTTCGCATCCGTGAACGGAAAATCGGCGTTGGCCATGCCCAGCGGCCGAAGAATATTTTCGCGAATATATTGATCGAAAGGCTCGCCAGTGATCTTCCCGATCAGATAGCCGGCCACGCCGTAGCCAGGATTGGAATACGACATGCGCGTGCTGGGCGGCCAACGAACTTCTTCGGGCTCGCGAAACCGCTTGAAGACGTCGAGAAGCGGAAAGTTGTACGGGTCGCGGAAGTTATAGACCTCGGACGGCTCCATATCGTCGAAGCCTGCGGTGTGTTCTAGGAGGTTCACGACGCGAACGGGACTCGTGGATTGCCAGCGGTTCTCGACGGGGATCTCGGGCGCAATATCCTGGAGGCGCGATTCGAGATTGATTTTCCCCTCTTCCTGCAGCTTCAGAAGCGCGAGAGCGACAAAGGATTTGCTGATCGAGCCGACGCGAAATTCGGTGTCGCAAGTGACGTCGCGGCCAGAGGCGATGTCCGCTTTGCCGAGGCCACCGCACCAGAGGAGTTGGCCGTTGGCAACGAGCGCGACACCCGCGCCGGGGACGTGATCCTTGTCGAGAACATCCTTCATTGCTTTCTGCAGATCTTCGAGCGTTTTGGGATGAGGCGGTTCTGCTTTCTGCTGAGCGCCGGCGATACGAGGCGAAAGCAGAAGCGCGGCAAGGCTCAGGCACGCGGTGAGAAGCGGACGGTGAGGACGCATGGCTCCTCGAAGCAACGATGTCAGGTTTCCCGCCAGCATTCTATAGCGGCTCGGACGCGGCACAAGGAGAAATCGGGAGATGGAGGGGCGCCGGGCTGCTTGGTACTGATTGACGATACCCGCGTACTCGCATACGATGCCGCGGACTAATCCACAATTTTCGCCCGTTTGCCAAGAGGAGCGCATCGCCGATGAACTATAGAGGCGTGGGCTTGCGACGCGCCGCCGAAATGATTTGCGCCGGTTTGGGAAGATGAAGCGCGTCTTCAAATTTATTGTTTGGCTTGGCGTGGCCATCGCGGGAGCGGGAGCCTTGGGCGCGATTGCGCTGCACCGCGGCGAACCGCTGAACGCCACGTGGTTCGTCGTTGCGGCGGTTTGCTGCTACATGGTGGCGTACCGGGTGTATTCGGCATTCATCGCGGCGCGTTTGCTGGCGCTGGATGACACGCGAGCGACTCCAGCGGAAATTCACGACGACGGGCGCGATTTCGTGCCCACCAACAAGTGGGTTCTCTTCGGACATCATTTCGCGGCGATTGCGGGACCTGGCCCGTTGATCGGGCCGACGCTTGCCGCGCAGTTCGGTTACCTGCCGGGCACGCTATGGCTGATCGTGGGAGCGGCGCTGGCGGGCTGCGTGCAGGATTTCATTATTTTGTTCTGTTCGATCCGGCGCGGCGGAAAAACGCTGGGGCAGATGGCGCGGGAAGAAGTGAGCGCGCGCGGAGGGTTGATTGCGCAGCTCGCCGTGCTGGCGATCATGGTGATTTTGCTGGCGGTGGTTGCGCTGGTGGTGGTGAACGCGTTGAAAGCCTCGCCGTGGGCGACGTTTACGCTAGCCATGACGATTCCCATCGCGCTGTTGCTTGGCGTATACCTGCGTTTCATACGCCCGGGACGAGTGCTCGAAGCTTCGCTGTTCGGCGTGGCGCTTGTGCTGTTCGCGGTGGTGGCCGGGCAGTGGGTCGCGGTCTCGCCGTCGTGGTCGCGCGCTTTCACGTTCGGAGGCGAGTCGCTGGTTTTCGTGATTGTTGCCTACGGTTTTGCGGCAGCGGTTGTTCCGGTGTGGCTGCTGCTGGCGCCGCGCGATTATTTGAGCGCGTTCATCAAGACGGGCGCGATTTTTTCGCTGGCAGCGGGGATTTTGTTCGTGCGGCCGCAAATGATGATGCCGCCGCTGACGCAGTTCATCGATGGGAACGGCCCCGTTTTCGCCGGCAAGATTTTCCCGTTTTGCTTCATCACTATCGCTTGCGGCGCCATCAGCGGATTTCACTCGCTGATTTCCTCGGGCACGACGCCGAGGATGATTCTGCGCGAGACGCATGCGCGCTTCATCGGCTATGGCGCGATGCTGCTGGAGTCGTTCGTGGGCGTGATGGCGATGGTCGCGGCGTGTGCGATGCCACCGGGTGTCTATTTCGCGATCAACAGCCCCGCGAGCATCGTGGGAGGAACGGCGGATGCGGCGGCGGCCACCATCAGCAGGTGGGGCTACCATCTCGACGCGCAGACCATGACGCGGCTTGCGCATCTCGTGGGCGAGCAGACTCTGCTCAATCGAGCGGGCGGAGCGCCTTCGCTGGCCGTGGGAATGGCGCAGATCTTTTCGAACACGATTGGCGGCGAACGGTTGCTGAGCATCTGGTACCACTTCGCGATTATGTTCGAGGCGCTGTTCATTTTGACGGTGCTGGACGCCGGAACGCGCGTGGGCCGCTTCATGGTGCAGGAACTGGGAGGACGAATCTGGAAGCCGCTGGGGCGGACGGGATGGATGCCAGGGATTTTGCTTTCGAGCGCAATCATCGTGGGAGCGTGGGGCTATTTTTTGTACCAGGGGGTGGTCGATCCGCTGGGAGGAATCAATTCGCTTTGGCCGCTGTTTGGAATCGCCAACCAGTTGCTGGCGACCGTGGCGCTGGTTGTGGCTACATCGATTTTGCTGAAAATGAAGCGGGCCCGGTGGATTTGGGTGACGCTCGTGCCCACGGCGTGGCTGGTGCTGGTGACAATGACGGCGAGCTACGAGAAAATTTTCAGCGCGAACACCAATCTCGGATTTCTTTCGAAAGCAAATTCGCTCGCCTCGCAAATCGCCGCCGGACAAATTGCCGTTTCGAAAATCGCCGAAACGCAGCGGCTGATTTTCAATCAGCGGCTGGATGCGGTGGTGACGGGTACGCTTGCGGCGATGATCCTCGTGCTGCTCGCCGAAGCGATCGTGCAGTGGTACGGAATTTTGACCCACCACCGGGAGGGCGTGTTGCATGAAACGCCTTACGTTGCGACGCAATGGGCGCCGGGCTTCGCGGGCGTGGCGCACGGAGACGATTGATGCGCAGAACAGCACAATTCGCGATGCGCGGACTTCGCCAATTCTGGCGGGGATTGCGGGAATGGTGCGGAGACGCGGCGTACGAGCGATACCTCCGCGCAAAAGGCCGGAACGGAACGGAGCAGCGCGTGCTGAGCGCGGAAGAGTTTTACGTCGAGCAAGTCAATCGCCGCTATTCGCGGCCCAATCGATGTTGCTGAAGCGGCAGATCAATCTCGCTGGCAAGTCCGCTTGCTGCTCGTCGTGCCATAAGACTAGAATTTCCCAATCATTGCCCGGCCCATTTATATCGTACTCGCGGAGGAATCGATGGCTATTAATCAGGATAAGCTCCATGAATTTCTTGTGAAGGCTGTGGTGGATTTTGGGGCCACGTTTAATGCGGCGCTGATCCGCATTGGCGACAGACTCGGCTTGTTCAAAGGGCTCGCGGCGGGCGGCCCGCAAACCGCGGGCGAGCTCGCGAAACGCACCGGGACGGCCGAGCGATACATTCGGGAGTGGCTGAGCGCGCAAGCCGCGGGCGGCTACGTGACGTACGATCCAACGACGGGAAAATTTCACCTGAGCGAAGAACAGGCGTTTGCGATGGCGGATGAAAGCAGCCCCGTATTTCTGCCGGGAGCGTTCCAGGTGGCACTCGCGGCGGTCAAGGCGGAGGATCAGCTCACCGAAAGATTCAAGACGGGCGAAGGATTGGGCTGGCACGAGCACCACTCGGACCTTTTCGTCGGCACCGAGCGATTTTTCCGGCCCAGCTACGCCTCAAATCTCGTCGTAGCGTGGATTCCAGCGCTCGAAGGAGTCGAGGAAAAACTGAAAAGCGGAGCACGCGTCGCGGATGTGGGATGCGGCTTGGGCGCATCGACGATTCTGATGGCAAAATCATATCCGAAATCCGAATTTTCCGGCTTCGATTACCACGACAAGTCGATCGAGACCGCGAAACAGCGCGCGAGAGAGGCGGGAGTGGGAGATCGCATCACGTTTGAAGTGGCCAGCGCGAAATCCTTCCCGGGCAAGGATTATGACTTTGTGACGTTTTTCGATTGCCTGCACGACATGGGCGATCCGGCCGGCGCGTCGGCGCACGTGCACGGCCGGCTGAAGAAAGATGGAACGTGGATGATTGTCGAGCCGTTCGCGGGCGACAAGCTGGAAGACAATCTCAATCCCATTGGCCGGGCGTTTTACGGCGCTTCGACGATGTTGTGCACACCGGCTTCGCTTTCGCAAGAGGTGGGGCTGGCGCTGGGCGCGCAAGCGGGCGAGAAACGATTGAAAGAGGTGGTGACGAGCGGCGGCTTCACGCGATTTCGGCGGGCAACGCAGACGCCATTCAATTTGGTGTTTGAGGCGCGGCCGTAACTGCCGGCGATTGGGCGGCTAACTCTAATGCGCGCCGCAGGTCAGAACTCGTCCTCGTCGTCGCCATCGTGCTTGAGAGCCGCGACTTTGTGCGCGATTTTTACGCTGTGGGCGCGGATTCCCGCTAGGATGGCGCGGCGCGATTCAACCGGCAGCATTTCCGGAGCGAATACGCCAGGTTCTTCGCGCTGAAAATACTTGATGAAAAGAGCGGCAGCGTGAGCCGTGGCATAGGCGACGGGCGTGGTGTAGCGGCCTTGCTGACGAATTTGATAAAGAGTGGGAAACATCGCGTCACTGCGGACGAGCAGATGCTGATCTTCTCTTGGGCCGCGTTTGAGGCCGCGCACGAGCACGGCCGCGGCAAAGCGCGCGTTTTGCAGAACGCCCTGGCGGATCAGGCTGGCGATCGCGCGAGGCGACGAGGTTTGCGGAAAGCGCTGGCGCACGATGCCGCGCGACTTCGATAGTTTTCCCTGCTTGTACCAGCGGCGCAGCCGGTCGAACTCGTTTCCGCCGATTTTCACGTCCATGTTGCGCATGGGGATGGCATAGGGAAGCGTGGCGACTTCGTCCTGAGCGGCGAGAACGACGTTGGCGTTGCCAATGGGGTCCGGGAAGCGGAATTTTTCAAGTTCGGCGAAGCGCTTTTCCATGAGGAATTTGCCGTCGCGATAGACGCGCGGATGGGAGATGGCTTCGTCGAAGGAGACTTCCGGGGACCATTGCGAGATGGGGTCGTCGCTTTCGGAGCTTTCGTAGAGGCGGATGTGGACAGAATGGACTTCGTCGAGCATTTCAGCGGCGCGCTTGACGAGGAGATTCGTCAAGCCCGGCGCCGCGCCCGCGTTGATTAGCGCACTTCTGTTCTTGGCTTGGAAGCGCTTTGCGTAGGAAATCTGCTCGGGCTTGAAAGGATTGCGGGTGAGGTGGGAGCTGAGGTCCACATAATGCGCGCGGAGGTGCAGCGCGGCCCGCATCACAATCTGATTGAAGACGCTCGCTGAGGCGTTGACGATGAGCTGGCTGCCGCGCGCCGCGCGCACGATTCCGCGCAGGTTCCTGGCGTTCACATCGGTGACGGCAATCGTGCTTCGCTTGCCGAGAAAGCGCCGCGCACGAACGGGATCGCGGTCGCCGCACCAAACAGTATGGCCTTGACGTTGGAGCAGTTCTGCCAGAAGAGAGCCGGTCGCGCCGGCCCCGAGAACGAAGATCCGCATGGCGTGGCAAAACTCTATCACAGCATCGAACAGGAATTACGGCTCTCTAAGTCTTGGCAGAGTGATGGGGTGCAGGCGCGCCACGAAGAAGTCCCTCGGTGCTCAGGTCTTCATCGAGGTCAGGCCAATGGATGCCGTATCCGCCACCAGAGATTTTCCAATGATTCCGCTGTTGGGTAGAGCCGTGCAAAAGCCTGGGGTACCACACCAAGGGTACAGTAATGGTCCGCCCATCCATCAGCGAGACAGAGAGGGAGTCTGCCGTAAAAAGAACGCCGGAAACGCGCTCGTCAGCTTTGAGTGCCAAAATGCCCATTCCAAGCCTCTATGAACTCAGTGGCGTGCTCTTCCACAAGAGATTCTACCCGATGAAGCTCAGCCGCGCTAAATCCAAAGTTGCGGGCAAGCGCCACGGGGTCCAACCAAAACTTGGCCGAAAGATTGTCACGATCGACGTGAATGTGAGGCGGTTCATTCGGTTCGTGACTGAAAAAATAGAACCGATACGGGCCTGTACGCAGGACAGTCGACGCCCGTCGATTCTATCGGATTGCAGGACACACCGCACGGGCATACACTATGCATTGGAACTCCGATTCCTGCGGCCTACGGGAGAGACAGCCTAGGGCGTAGGGACGATGCTTCGGCGGCTGCGATTTGCAGCCGCCAGGCTGAGGGTTCGGGTGGAAACGCCCGGGCCTCCCGTGCTTGGAAAGGAGCGATTCGACGGAAAAATACATATTTCCGTTGCGCGCCCGCATCCAAGCATTCGGATCGGGCGATTTTATTTTATGCGCGCGAAAACAACATCATTGGCCGGCGCGTCCAACGAGAAACAAGGTTCATGAGCCTCCACGACAAATTCGGGCGGCAGATTACGGACCTGCGCATTTCGATTACGGACCGCTGCAATTTCCGCTGCGTGTACTGCCGTTCGGCCGATCCGGAAAATTACCGCGACCATGACGAAATTCTCTCCTGGCCGGAGCTGGACCGGCTGGCACACATTTTTCTGCGCCTCGGGATTCGCAAGATACGCATCACTGGCGGAGAGCCGCTGGTGCGGGCGGGCGTGGAGGAGTACATCGCGCGGCTCCACGCGCTCGGCGTCGAAGACCTATCAATGACCACCAACGGCCACCTTCTGGCCGAACGTTGCGAACGGCTGATCGAAGCGGGGCTGCGGCGGATCAACATCAGCCTGGATTCGCTTGATCCAGGCAGGTTTGAGCGCATCACACGGACAAAATCTTTTGCGACGGTGATGCATGGCATCGACGTCGCGCAGAAATCGCGCTTGGCTCCCGCGAAAGTCAACGCCGTGCTCGTGCGCGGCCTGAATGATGATGAGGTGGAAGCCTTCGCCGAATTCGCGCGGGAGCGCGGGGTGATCATGCGCTTCATCGAGTTCATGCCGCTGGACGCAGACCGAACCTGGACACGCAATCTCGTCGTGCCAGCCGCGGAAATCCACCAACGGATTCATGCGCGCTGGCCGCTGGTGCAAATTCCGCACGAGCGCAGCGAAACGGCGCGCAAGTACCGCTTCGCCGACGGCGCCCCGGGCGAAATCGGCCTAATTGCACCGGTGACGCAGCCTTTCTGCGGCCACTGCTCGCGCATCCGCCTGACCGCCGATGGAAAGCTGCGGACGTGCCTCTTTAGCAAGGAAGACCACGATTTGCGCGGATTGCTGCGCGAAGGAGCGGCGGACGAAAACCTGACAACGTATATTCGTTCGGTGGTCAACGAAAAAGAAGAAGGACACCGCATCAACGCCCCGGACTTCAGACCTCCTTCGCGTACCATGGTGTTTATCGGCGGATAGCGGCAAGCTTCCCTTGCGACGGCGTGATTAAGGCTGAACGACCGGGCAGTTTGCTGAGCACAAACTTGAAGTCAGGGAGAGGGCATGAGCGCGGAGAGCGAGATTCTGTTTGAGGTTTATCAGGCCTTTAACCAGCGTGACATCCCAAAAGCCCTAGCGAAGATGCATCCGGATGTGGACTGGCCAAACGGGATGGAAGGGGGGCGTGTTCACGGTCATAGCAGTGTGCGGGATTACTGGGAACGCCAATGGAAATTGATTGATCCCCATGTCGAGGCTGTGCGGATCGAAGAAGACGAATCCGGCCGGTTTGTTGTCACCGTTCACCAGTTCGTACGCGATCTGAATGGTAATGTGCTTCAGGACCGGATGATCTGGCATGTCTATACGATTCGCGACAATCTCATTCAAAAGATGGAAATTCAGGAACCGGAGACAGATCGAAACCGTGAAGCGGCCCCGTCCCAAAATTCAGCGCGCTCGACCGTGCGCTGACTTTGCGTTAGCATCGGATTAAGCAGGGCTGCTGGAGATAGAACGGACACCCCATGGCGGACGAAGAAGACGACGACGAAAACGAAGAAGAAAACGAGGATGACGGAGCGGGCCAAGAGGAAGGGCCTGAGCCGGAACCGCGGCTCTTCACTCTGACGGAAGCGGAACGCGCGCGGCACGAGCTCGAGCCGTTTCTTGTAGAGGCGATGGACTGCCGCAAGAAATTGTCCGGCCTGGAACACGACCTTTCCGCGGTATCCGCACGGATCATGATGATGGGTGGCGTGATCGTGCCGTACGAAAAGCTGGCGGCTTTGCGCGTGGAACACCAGCAACTCGCGGCATCGTTGAAAAGTGCGCTAAGCCGCATCCTTGAGACGGGCTGCCTCATCAAGGACCTTGATGTGGGTCTGCTGGATTTTCCCGCGGTGATCGATAACGAGGACGTCTATCTTTGCTGGAAACTTGGCGAAGACCGTATTCGATTTTATCACCGGCAGGACGAGGGATTTGCCGGGCGCAAGCCGATCGACCCCCGCGACACTGGCTCTGGAGACATCGTGCAGTAGCCTTTGCCCGGGCTTGTTTGCGTCTTCTACGATTGATTGCGTACTTTCCAGAACAGCGCCGCCCCCGCGCTTCGCACACCGAAAGGATTCTTCGTGTCGTTTAATCCCGAAAATCAACCTGAAAATCGCTTGAAGAATTCCGCCAGTCCCTACCTGCGGTCCGCGGCGCACCAGCCCATCGACTGGCACGAGTGGAGCGATGCAGCCTTCGCGCGCGCGGAAGCGGAAGATAAGCCCATCCTTCTGGATATTGGCGCGGTGTGGTGCCACTGGTGCCACGTCATTGACCGCGAAAGCTACGAAAACTCCGAAATCGCCAAGATCATCAATGAACATTTTGTGGCCGTGAAGGTGGACCGTGACGAGCGGCCGGACGTCGATGCGCGCTATCAATCCGCGGTGAGCGCCATTTCCGGCCAGGGCGGCTGGCCGCTAACCGGTTTTTTGCTGCCCAATGGAAAACCGTTTTTCGGCGGGACATATTTTCCGCCGGAAGATCAAATGGGGCGGCCAGGCTTTCGGCGATTACTGCTGGCGGTGGCGGATTCCTATCGGAACAAGAGGGCGGAGTTGGTCCGCGCGGCGGACCATTTGGCCGATGCGGTTGCTCAGGCGGAAATGTTCACGGGCGCGCGAGGCGAGTTCGATCCAGGCGTTGTGGATGCGCAGACGGCCTCGGTCACCAAGCAGTTCGACATCAAGAACGGCGGCTTTGGCCACGCGCCTAAATTTCCGCATTCTTCCGCGATCGATTTGATTCTCGAGCGCTACCAGCAAACGAAAGAAAAGCACTTGCTGGCAATGGCCGAGACCACGCTGGAAAAAATGGCGAGCGGCGGCGTGTACGACCAGCTTGCCGGAGGTTTTCATCGCTATTCCGTGGATGAACGCTGGCTCGTGCCGCACTTCGAGAAAATGAGCTACGACAATTCCGAACTGCTGAAGAACTATCTGCATGGCTGGCAGGTGTCGCAAAACCCACTTCTGCGGGAAACCGCGGAAGGCATCATCGGCTGGGTGAATGATGTCCTGTCCGACCAAACAACCGGCGGATTTTATGCCAGCCAGGACGCGGATTATTCGCTCGACGATGACGGGGATTACTTCACTTGGACACTCGAAGAGCTGCGATCCGCATTGCTTCCGGACGAGGCGCGTGTCATGGAGCTTTACTACAACGTCGAAGCGCACGGCGAGATGCATCACAATCCCGCGAAGAACGTGTTGTGGATTGCGCGCGAACCCGCCGCCATTTCGCAACAGCTTGGCTTCGATGAGACCTCGGTGCGGCTGCTGATCGCAAAAGGCAGAGGGAAACTGCTGGCGGCGCGGGGGCCTCGTCCAACTCCCTTCGTTGACAAGACGATGTACGTTTCCTGGAACGCGATGTTCGTTTCGGCCTATCTGGAGGCAGCGAAAGTGCTTGACGGGTCAACGAATGCGCGCTGCCGCGGCTTTGCTTTGAAAACGCTGGACCGCATGCTCAGCGAGGTTTGGACTCCGGAACGAGGGTTCGGCCACCGGCTCGGCGGGCCTTCGCTCGAGGGCTCGCTTGACGACCAGGTTTTCGGCGTGCTTGCTGTGCTGGATGCGTATGAAGCAACGCTGGAGCCACGTTATTTTGCGGCCGCGCAAAAAACGATGGATCTTGCCATTGCCCGCTACGCAGATGCCGAAGGCGGCGGTTTTTTCGACCGGCCCTCCGATGCCGCGCCGATGGGAGGCCTGGACGTTCGCCGCAAGCCGTTCCAGGACTCGCCCACGCCGGGGGCGAACTCCATCGCAGCCATCGCCTTGATCCGCTTGCACGCCTTCAGCGGCGACGAGCGCTACTACGCTTTTGCGCAAAAAACACTCGAAGCTTTCGCCGGCATCGCGCCTCAATACGGCATGTTCGCCGCTACGTATGGACTTGCCGCCACGCTTTTCGCGCGGCATCCGTTGCAGGTCGTCATTAGCGGGCGCGCGGACGATCCCGCGGCGCGAGCCCTCGAAGCCGCGGCGCATGGCGTGTATCGCTTCGGGAAGTCCGTGCTGCGAGTGACTCCGGAAACGCCGCAGCTCCATCTTGCCGGTGCGCTCAAGGATACACTACCGCATCTGCCCGCTAGCAGGGCGATGGCAGTCGTCTGCGCGGGCCAGACCTGTTTGCCGCCGACCAGCGATCCGGCACAACTAACCGCGCTGCTCCAGAACGGGGCTGCCGGAGCGGCAGGCTCGTAGCCGGTCCGTGCGTCTTGCCAGTAGGGGCGCAGCATGCTGCGCCCCTACCACCCGGGCCGCAAAGGCGAGTAGCTCTATTTCTCCAACAAAAAGAAACAGGCACATCTTCTCTGAGGCTGCTCGCAGACAAGCGTTTCTCGCCCGGCGGGCGGAAACCTGCCCTCCTGGCCGGGTTTATCTTACGTGGAGCGCATCCAAGCGTCCGGGAAATGGCCCGAGGACAAGCGTGCTAAACTTGTAGCTTGCCTTTGGGGGTTGCACGATTTGAATTGGAACTGGATTTTGGTACGCGTCGCGATTGGCATCAGCCTTCTGACACTGTTGTTTTTGTCGCAACGATTTTGGTATCGCGCCATTTGGCGGGTGACCTCCCATTGGGGGAGCCAGACCTTGCGGGTGGCGGCGCGCCTGGTATACATAGCGGCGCTGCTGCTGATTATCGGCGCGATGGTGGACGGCTTCCGGATGGGCGACCGCGGGCACCTCGTTCCCCGGGGCTCGATCTTTAATGTGCTTGCGGGCCTGTGGTTTTTCAGCGCACTGTTTGCCTATCTGGCGGTCAAGATTGTACGCGGCATCGACCGGTTGTGGGCCTGGCTGCACACCGCCTATCGGCTGAGGAGCAAAGCGACACCTTCGACGGTTTCCTCGCCGTCCACGGCAACCCCGACCGCCGCTACTGCTGCGTCACGTGACGCAGCGGCGGCCGCCGCGGAACTGATTCCCAACCCGTCGCGACGCTACTTTTTTAAGACGGCAACGGCGCTTGCTGGAGCCGGGCCGTTTCTGACCGCGATGTATGGCTTTGCTGCCGAGCGCCTGGATTACCAAGTGCGGCGCGTGGAAATACCGATACCCAACTTGCCGGCGGGGGTGGAGGGCATGAAGATCGCGCAGATTAGCGACATCCATCTGAGCAGCTACATGCCGCGACTGCAGGTGCGACGCGCGGTCGACATGGCGAATGATCTCGACGCGGACCTCGCGCTGGCAACGGGAGACTTCATCACCGGCGCAAGCGACTCGATTGCCGATTGCATCGACGAAGTGCGGCGCTTGCGTGCGCCCCTCGGAGTGTGGGGCTGCAACGGCAACCACGAAATCTACGCTCACGTGGAGGAAAAGGCGCAGGTGCTTTTTGCGCAGGCGGGCATGAGGCTGCTCCGGCAGGAAAATGCGCAACTGACGTTCCACGGGGCTTCGTTTAATCTGATCGGCGTCGATTATCAGCGCGAACGAACGCCGGGGGGCCGGAGAATACAGATGCTTTCGCATCTGGAGCCGCTAGTGCGCCGCGACATGCCCAACATTTTGCTTTCGCACAATCCAAATACCTTCAATCGCGCTGCGGAAATGGGAATCGAGCTATCCCTGGCTGGCCATACGCACGGCGGACAGATTCAGGTGGAAATTCTGGACCACCGGCTCAGCCCCGCACGGTTCATCACGGACTATGTGGCGGGGCTATATCACCGGCCGATGTTCGCGCCCGCGCCGAACGACCGCGCGATGCCCGCGGGTTCCGCTTTCGATAAGAACCACGGCGCGCTATTCCCGAAGAACTCGGCGGCGCTTGCTTCGATTTATGTGAATCGAGGGCTTGGCACCGTTGGAGCGCCGGTGCGCATCGGCGTGCCGCCCGAGATTACGCTGCTCACTCTTCGCCGGGCATAACCTTCAGGACTGCACATTCGCATGGATGAAGCGCCGGAAATCGAACGCATCGTCGATGAATTGGATGAGCTTCGCGAGCGCGAGGGATCGGAAGCTGCCAGCACTGCGCAACTGGACGACTGGCTCAAGACGCTGATCGCGCGAGGCGGAAGCGATTTGCTGCTCGTCGCGGGCGCGCCTGCTTGCGTCCGGGCGAAAGGGGCGGTGCAGAAAATCGATAATGCTCCGCTGGATGGCGCCCAAATCGAAGCGGCCGTGCTCCCCGCGCTTACGTCCCATGCGCTGACGCGCTACCGCGAAGTGCAAATTGCTGATTCCTCGTATCGCGTGTCCGGATTGGGACGCTTTCGCATCAATCTGCACCGCGAACGCGGACGCGCAGCGGCAGCGATTCGAGCCTTGCCGCAGAAGGTGCCCGCGCTTCGCGAGCTAAACCTGCCACCTTCGGTCGAAATGCTCGCACACCTGCCACGCGGCCTGGTGCTGATTGGAGGCCCGGCCGGTTCGGGGAAGTCGACTACGCTGGCCGCGTTGATCGATGACATCAACAGGCGCGAGGCGCGCCACATCGTCACGATCGAAGATCCGATCGAGTACGAGCACACGCACATTCGAAGCGTCATCGAACAGGTCGAGATCGGCACGGACGCGCCAGATTTTCCGACGGCGCTCCGGGCTGCACTGCGACAGGCGCCAGACGTTCTGGTGGTGGGCGAGATGCGCGATCCGGAAACGATGCGGATCGCCGTCGCCGCCGCGGAAACAGGGCATCTGGTGCTCTCGACGCTACACACGATCGACGTGGCCACAACCATTTCGCGCATATCCGATTCGTTTTCCGATGAACGGCAGAACACGATCCGGCAGGAATTGGCGATGGCCATCGCGGCGGTGCTGACGCAGATTCTCCTGACCGGAAAAAGCGGCGAGCGGTTTCCGGCCGCAGAGCTGCTGATGGTCGGCTACGGCGCGCGTCAGCACATCCGCCGCAACGCTTTGCAGCACCTCCACCAGGAAATCACGATGACCAAGAAGAAAGGCTCGTTCGCGCTGGAGGAATCGCTCGTGCAATTGATCAGCAAGGGGCGCATCGACCGCGAGGAAGCCCTCCTCTGCGCCATCCATCCCGATGATTTGGACATCCTCCTGAAAACCGGAAGCCGCGGATAATTCTGCAACAAACGTTTCCAATCGAGGCGCAGTTCAGGCAAAATACCTGCGCAAATCGGGGGGAACCATGAACCGCAGAGTGTTGGCAGCAACCATTGTGTTCGCGAGTATGTCGCTGGCGCCGATCGGGGCGCACATCGTGGCGGATGAGAAACCGCTTGCCGGATATTCGGTCGAGTCCTCGCGCACCGAAAAGCAGTGGGAAGAAAAAATGCGCGCGATACCGGAGCCGGATAACATCCGCGACTACATGAAGAGGCTTTCCGCCCGTCCGCATCACGTCGGGTCGCCGTATGACAAGGACAACGCCGAGTGGATTCTTGCGAAGTACAAGGAATTCGGACTCGACGCGCACATCGAAACGTTCGACGTGCTGTTTCCCACGCCCAAGGAGCGCCTTGTTGAACTGGTGGCCGGCGGCCCGAAATTCACGGCGAAGCTGCAAGAGCCTCCTGTTCCCGAGGACCCCACGACTGGCAGCCAACAGTCAGAGCAGCTCCCGTCGTACAACGCGTACTCGATCGACGGGGACGTGACGGCGCCGCTGGTGTACGTCAATTTTGGCGTGCCCGCCGACTACGATGAGCTCGAGCGCATGGGCGTGTCCGTGAAGGGCGCGATCGTCATCGCGCGCTACTACGGGTCCTGGCGCGGCATTAAGCCCAAGGTCGCGGCCGAGCACGGCGCTATCGGCTGCCTCATCTTTTCCGATCCGCATGAAGACGGATATTTTCAGGGCGACGTTTTCCCCGAAGGCCCGTATCGCCCCAAGGATGGAGTGCAGCGGGGCAGCGTTGCGGATATGCCGCTCTATTCCGGCGATCCGTTGACGCCCGGAGTGGGCGCGACGAAAGATGCCAAGCGCCTGTCGTTGAAGGATGCAGAGACGATCACCAAGATTCCAGTACTTCCGATTTCGTACGCCGATGCGGAACCGCTTCTGGCCTCGCTGAAAGGTCCGATGGCGCCGCAAGAGTGGCGTGGCGCGCTGGGCATCGGCTATCACATCGGTCCCGGCCCAGGGAAGGTTCACCTGGTGATGAAATCGAACTGGTTTCCACTGAAGCCGATCTATGACGTTATCGCAAAAATTCCCGGCTCGGTTTATCCGGATGAATGGGTGATTCGGGGCAATCATCACGACGGGTGGGTGAATGGCGCTGAAGATCCGCTTTCCGGGCAGTCCGCGATGCTCGAAGAGGCGCGCTCGCTCGGGGAACTGGTGAAACAAGGCTGGAAGCCCAAGCGCACGATTATCTATTGTTCCTGGGACGGCGAAGAACCGGGGTTGCTCGGGTCGACGGAGTGGGTCGAGACGCACGCGGATGAGCTCAGCAAAAAAGCGGTAGCGTATATCAATTCGGACGGCAACGGGCGCGGCTATTTCGGTCTTTCCGGTTCGCACACACTCGAACATTTCGTGAACGATGTGGCCCGCGACGTCCAAGACCCCGAAACCAAGCTAAGCGCCTGGAAGCGGGACGAACTGCGCGATATCGAGCGCGCGCCCGAAGACAAAAAACAGGAAATCCGCCAGCGGCCCGATTTGCACCTGGGCGCGCTGGGTTCGGGTTCGGACTTCACGCCATTCCTACAGCACGTAGGCATCGCTTCGCTCAATATCGGCTTTGGCGGCGAAGACGGCGGCGGAATCTACCACTCGATCTATGACGATTTCTACTGGTACACGCACTTCGCCGATACGACTTTCGTTTACGGACGCGCGCTTTCACAGGCGGGAGGCACGGCCATGATGCGGCTTGCGGATGCCGACCTGCTGCCCTTCGATTTCACGGATTTTGCGGAAACGATGCAGACGTATGTCCGTGAGCTGAAGGATCTGTCCAAGAAAATGCAGGATGAAACTCGCGAACGCAACAAGGAGATCGACGAAGGCGTTTTCACCGCGACGGCAGACCCGAAGCAAACCTACGTGCCGCCAAAGAAAGAAGAAGTTCCGCCTTACCAGGACTTCGCGCCGTTGGAAAACGCCGTCGACGCGGTCACGCGCAGCGCGGCCGAATATCATAAGGCGCTGGAACACGCCGAGGCCAACGGCGGGACCGCGTTGGCAGCGGCTTCGCTGGACGAAGTGAACCAGCTGCTCATCGAGAGCGAACGCCAATTCATTACGCAGGACGGCTTGCCGAACCGCAAGTGGTATCGCCATCAGTTGTACGCTCCCGGCTTTTACACGGGGTACGCGGCAAAAACCATGCCCTATGTGCGAGAAGCCATCGAACAGAAAGATTGGAAGCAAGCGGATGAAGGCGTCGTGGTGGTCGCGCATTGCTTGCAGGACGAAGCCAAGCTGATCGATGAGGCTGCCGCGAAACTCGCCGCGGCGCATTGATCTATTCGATCGCTGGGTACAGCTACTAGCCACTGCAAGGCGAGACAAACATTCTGGTTTGTCTCGCCTGCTTCGCCGCCATTGCGGAGGATCTGCTCATGCCCTCCTATAATCTCGCCATCATCGGCATGGGCAACGTCGCCCGCGCGTTGCTGCGCCTGCTCATTTCAAAAGAGACCGAATTGCGCCGCCGGTATGACATCCGGTGGCGGCTGACCGGAGTGGCGACGCGGCGCATCGGCTGGATCGCCGATCCCGACGGGCTGAATCCCCTCGCCGTCCTGCAGGGACACGCTTTGATTCCGCGCGCAAACCTGCCGCAGCCGCGCAACGTCCGCGAATGGCTGGAAAAAACGCGCGCGGATGTGTTCTTCGAAACGAGCTCGCTGAACGCGCAGAGCGGCCAGCCCGCCACCGAACATCTGAAAACGGCGCTCGAATTGGGCGCACACGCCATCACCGCCAACAAAGGCCCCATCGTTCACGCGTTTCAGGAATTGACCGCGCTGGCAAAGGAGAAAAACAAGCGATTCCTCTACGAGTCCACGGTGATGGATGGCGTGCCGGTTTTTTCGATGTTTCCGGACGGCCTTCCCGCCACGGAGATACGCGGTTTTTCGGGAGTCTTGAATTCGACAACGAACATCGTGCTCACGGAAATCGAAAAAGGGCGCTCGATGGAAGAGGCCGTGAAGCGCGCGCAGGCCATGGGCATCGCGGAGACAGACCCAAGCGCGGATTTGGACGGATGGGACGCCGCGGTGAAAGTGGTGGCGCTGGCGATTGTCTTAATGGGAGCGAATATCCGGCTCGAAGAGGTGCAGCGAATTGGAATACGCGAGCTCAGCGAAGAAAAGATCCGCTCGGTACGCGCCGCGGGGATGCGCTACAAGCTGGTCTGCCGCGCGGAACGCCGAGGCGATGGCGTGGAATGCAGCGTGCGTCCGGAGATGCTGTTAGCCACGGACCCGCTCGCGAATCTAGAGGGGAGCAGTTCGGCGATCCGGTTTGACCTGGATGTTTTCGGGCTGTCGTTCGTCGAGCATAATCCTGGCATCGAAGCCACCGGTTACGGCCTGCTGGCCGATTTTTTGCGCGCCGTCCGCCCGTGAACCACTAGCCAGCCCGCGTGCCGTCGGGAAGCGGCCGCTCGGGGATGGCGAGCGCGGGAGTGACGCCATCGGCGTAGCCAATATCGAACAGCATTCCTTCTGAGATTTCTCCGGCCATTTTGCGCGGCTCCAAGTTGAGCACAAAGAGCGCCTGGCGGCCTTCCATCTCGCGCGGGTCGGAGCGCTCCTCTTTGATTCCAGCGAGAATGGAGCGCTTGTGATCACCGAAATCCACGATGAGCTTCATCAGTTTTTCGGAACGCGGGATTTCTTCCACCCGTTCGATGGTGCCTACGCGGATGTCGAGGGCTTCGAGCGCGGCGATGTTCACAATGGGTTTGACGGGAGCGGGAATAAATTCAGTCATTTCTCACCGCACGTATCGGGCAGCGTAGTCTGGAAGTGGAATGCCAAGATCGCATTTTTCATCGCGAACCGGCGCGCCGGCAACGACACTCAGAGGAATGACGCCGGCCCATACGGGAAGAGCGTAATCGGGAGCATCGTCTTCGGGCGGGCCGACGCGTACTTTCGCGGAGACTTCGGTTAGCGGAAGCCGCAAAATGCTGGTGGACTTCAGTTCCTTCTCGTTTGGCTGGCGGGCGTCCTTCCAACGGCCCGGCAAGATTTTTTCGGTGAAGGCACGAAGCGCTTCGAGTTTTTCCGCTGGCGCATCCACTAGGATGGCTTTGCCCAGGGCGACAACGGAGCGGTAGTTCATCGAATGATTGAAAACGGAGCGGGCTAGGACAACGCCGTCCGTGAGCGTAACGGTTAGGCAGACGTTTGCGGAGTCGTTGACGCTGCGAAGCATGCGGCTCGCCGCCGAGCCGTGAAAATAGATGGCGTCTCCCACGCGCGCGTACAGCGTGGGAATGACAAACGGTTGGCCGCCGGGAGAAAAGCCGACGTGGCAAACAAGCCCCTCGTCGAGAACTTTGTAAATCGTTTCGCGGTCATAAACGCCGCGTTGCGGCTCGCGCACGACTCGGGTGCGCTCGGTCGGCGTGAAGGAATCAGGCACTGTGCACCTCATGGAGAAACGTGGCGCGGAGCCGGCCGATGCGTGGCCGCTCATTTGATTTGTAGCCGGCGCCAAAGCGGCATGAGTGAGGAACAACCAAGTAAATGCTAACACGACTCGGCGCGGCTTCTTCATCGGCCCGCCCTGTGAGAAACTATCGTGCGGAGAAAACGATGAGCACATCCGTGATGCAGGGAACGGAAAGCACGCCGCTGGATCTCGCCTGGGTGAGAGCGCAGTTCCCGTCGCTGCAGTTAAAGGTGAACGGGCACGGAGCGGCATTTCTGGATGCGCCCGCGGGCACACAAGTGCCCAAGCAGGTGATGGATGCGGTCCAGAACTATTTTCGGAATTCGAACGCGAATACGTGCGGCGCGTTTGCAACCAGCAGAAGCACGGACGCGGTGATCGCCTCGGCGCGCGCGGCTATGGCGGATTTTTTCCATTGCGACGCGGATGAAGTGGTCTTCGGGCAAAACATGACCACGATCACGTTCGCGCTTTCGCGAGCGATTGGCCGCGAACTGAAGGCCGGCGACGAAATTGTGGTGACGACGCTGGACCACGATGCGAATGTCGCGCCGTGGCGAGCGCTCGAGGAGAAAGGCGTCGTCATCCGACAGGTGGAGATTCGCGAAGCGGATTGCACGCTGGACCTAGATGATTTGAAGCGGAAGATCAGCGCAAAAACGAAGCTTGTCGCCGTCGGTTACGCTTCGAATGCGGTGGGCACCATAAATCCAGTCGCAGAAATCACAAAGCTTGCGCACGCGGCGGGTGCGCTGATGTTTATTGACGCCGTGCACTATGCGCCGCACGGACCGATTGACGTGCGCGCGCTCGACTGTGACTTTCTGGTGTGCTCGCCTTACAAGTTTTTCGGACCGCACATGGGGACGCTTTACGGAAAGCGCGAGCACCTGCTTCGGTTCCGGCCTTACAAAGTGCGCCCCGCGCCCGATACATTGCCCGACCGCTGGGAGACTGGGACGCAAGTCCAGGAGCTGATCGCTGGAGTCGGCGCCGCAGTCGATTATCTTGCGGAGTTGGGCGGACGATGCGATCCACCGGCAAAAGATAGGCGCAACGCACTCCTCGCAGCCTATCGCGCGACGCGGCAATACGAAATGGCCCTTTTTTCACGGTTGGCGGAGGGTTTGCTGGCCATTCCCGGCCTGCGATTTTTCGGCATCAGCGACCCTGCGCGGTTCGGCGAACGCTGCTCGACGGTTTCCATTCGGATAGCGAATCATACGCCGGGCGAACTGGCCGCTTTTCTCGGCGAGCGGGGCATCTTCACTTGGGACGGCAATTACTACGCTTTAAACTTGACCGTACGACTCGGAGTCGAAGCCAGCGGAGGCCTCCTGCGCATTGGTTTGGTTCATTACAACACCGCCGAGGAAGTCGAGCGCCTGCTCGCCGCGCTGAAGGAGATTGCCGCGCGTTGAATCACACACAAAAATTATGAGCAAACGACCAAAACCGATTGTACTGACCGTACTTGATGGCTGGGGATATCGCTCAGAAACGAAAGGCAACGCGATCGCGCTGGCGCGGAAGCCGGCCTACGATGACTTGCTCAAGAAATTTCCGAACACGCTGATCCACACTTCTGGTCCTTTCGTGGGATTGCCGGAAGGGCAGATGGGCAACAGCGAAGTAGGCCATATGAACATGGGCGCGGGGCGCATTGTGCACATGGATATCACGCGCATCGACCTTCTGGTTGCGAATAAGCAATTACAGAATGTGCCGCTATTTCAGCAGGCGATGGAGCGGGGCCGGCAACGACAGTTGCATTTGTTAGGTCTCTTGAGCGACGGCGGCGTGCATTCGCATATTCAGCATTTATTCGCGCTGCTCGAAATGGCCAAGCAGCAGAATGTCGAGCGAGTGTTTGTGCATTGTTTCATGGACGGCCGCGACACGCCGCCGAACAGCGGGCGCGACTATGCGCGGCAACTGCAACAGAAGATGCGCGAGCTGGGTATCGGCGAAATCGCCACGCTGACCGGCCGCTACTACGCGATGGATCGGGACAACCGATGGGAACGCGTCGAGCTGGCGTATCGCGCGGTGGTTCACGGCGAGGCGGAGACGCATTCTAGCGATCCCGTCGGCGCGCTCCAGAAGAGCTACGAACAGGGCGTTACCGACGAATTCGTGAAGCCTATTGTCATCACGAAGGGCGAGGGTGCGGGAGCGGCCCCGCTGGGCACGATTCACGATGACGACGCCGTCATCTTTTTCAATTTTCGCGCTGACCGCGCCCGGCAGATGACGCGCGCGCTGGTCGAACCCGGCTTCGACAAAATCGCGGATGCTAAGCGCCCCAAGAATCTTTTTTATGTGGCGATGACGCAATACGACAAGAATTGGCCGTGGTTGAAGTACGTGATCGCGCCGGAGAAACTCGAGCATATTCTCGCGCAGGTTTTCGAAGAGCTGCAGTACAAAAATCTGCGCTGCGCGGAAACCGAGAAGTACGCGCACGTCACGTATTTTTTCAATGGGGGCGTCGAAAAACCGTTTGGCGGTGAAGAGCGAATCCTTGTGCCTTCTCCAAAGGTCGCGACCTATGACTTGAAGCCGGAAATGTCCGCCGCTGGAATCACGGACACGGTGGTCAAAGCCATCGAGAAGGGCGATTTCGACGCGATCATCATGAACTACGCGAACGCGGACATGGTCGGACATTCCGGCAACCTCGAGGCCACGATCAAGGCAGTCGAAGCGGTTGATGCAGGACTCGCCACAATTTATCAGGCTTTGAAGCCGCGCGGCGGCGTGTGGATCATCACCGCCGATCACGGCAACGCGGAAACGATGGTCGATCCGGTCACCGGAGGCCCGCACACGTATCACACAACCAACCCCGTGCCGCTCATTCTGGTAAGCGAAAATGCCGAGCTTCGGTTGAAGCCGGGCGGCTCGCTTCGCGACATCGCACCGACCATGCTCGGTTCCCTGGACCGGCCGCAGCCTTCGGATATGACGGGACACGATCTGCGCATGACGTCAGGGCGGTAAGATGAGCCTCACCTACGAACCAGCGAAGCAAAGGCAGCCTCAGACCGGGCAAAGCCGCGGAGGAACCTTCGGCACCATAACGATCCCCGGCACGCCCGTCGGCGCGATCGTTTCGGCTGGGCTCGTCGTGATTTGCTGGTTCGCCCTGCCGCTCTCGCACATTTTTATTCTGGGCACGGGCGGGCTTGGGCTAATTGTCGGTTTACTGCTCTATTGGAAGCACCGCATTCCACGCGAATGAATCGCACCAAGCCAGCCGAGACAAAATTAGTCATCTGCGTGTGGCATCCATTCACGTTTTGGCGTCCACAGCCGGTGATGGCGGAAACCATCCGGGCGCGCTGGCCGGAAATGCGCGTCGTGCATTTGCCGGACTACGACCGCCTCCCGGCCGAGTTGCCAGATACCGACATTTTCGTAGGGTATTCGCTTCGCGCGGAGCAGCTTCGATACGCGAAGAAACTGAAATGGATTCACTCGACCGCTGCCGGCGTCGCGCAATTGATGTATCCAGAGCTGCGCGATTCTGGAATTGTGGTCACGAATCCCAGCGGCGTTTTTTCCGTGCCGATGGCCGAGCACACCATGGGCCTGCTCATTGCACTGGCGCGCAATTTCGCGGACTCGGTGCGCCATCAGGACCGCGCGCACTGGGGCCAGCAGGACATGTGGGATAAACCGCCGCGCTTCACGGAACTCAATGGCCAGGTCTTGCTGATCGTGGGATTCGGTTCGATCGGCCGCGAATTGGCCAAGCGCGCCCGGGCCTTTGAAATGCGCGTCTGGGGCGTTACGCGCTCCGGCAAAGGCGATGCCGCGCTTGCCGAAAAAATAATTCCCGTCTCGCAACTCGAAGAAGCTCTTCCGCACGCCGATTATGTCGTTATCGCCGCTCCGGAAACCTCCGAGACACGCGCGTTCATGGGAGCCGCGCAGATCGCGCGCATGAAACCCGGCGCAAGGCTCATCAACATTGGCCGCGGCTCGCTGCTGGACGAAGCGGCGCTGATTCGCGCGTTGGAGAAAGGTGCTCTCGGCGGAGCGGCGTTGGACGTGACTTCCGTCGAGCCTCTCCCCGCAAACAGCCCGCTCTGGAAAGCTCCGAATCTTTTCATCACGCCGCACACCAGCGCCGTCAGCGACCGCTTATGGCGGCGCGAAACGATTCTCCTGGTGGATCTGCTGGAAAGATGGTTTGACGGCCGCGAACTCTTCAATCAAGTCGACCTCGCACGCGGCTACTAGCTGGGAAACGCTCTCCACGATCATCCGAAATCCGCGAACTCAGTCCGCCGTCCCGGTCGCCTGTGCTTCGTAACCTTCGCGCGCATACACAACGTACTTCTGTTTCTTCCCCTTCTGATCTACCACCACCAGCGGGCTTCCGTCGGGCTGCACCAGTTCAATCTTCACTTTATGGAACTTCCCGTCCTTCGCCCCATTCGTCGGAGTATACGAAATGCTGTACTGATGCCGCAAAAATGCCGTCACGTCCTGAAACACTCCGGGCATCTCCCCCTCGAATTGCGGGAACCACGCCTGCCCGCCCGTTTCATGTGCGAACGTCTTCAGTTGGTTTTCCGCCTGCAAGTAATTCATCCGCTGCATGCCGCCCATCCCGCCGATTCTGTTCAGGTCCACGGCGTTCTGAAATACTTGCCCCAATCCCACGCAAAAAATCGTCACATCGGTCTGGCGCAACTGCTTCATCGTTTGATCCAGGTTGTGTTTCGAGAAGGTGTCCACTCCGCTGGCCATCAGCACGATCGACTTCTTTCCCGGCACATCCTTGAGCTTGTCCGTCGTTTCCAGCAGCGCATCAAACACATTCGATTCGCTGAACCCGGGGAAGTACAGCCGCCGGATCCCGTCCATCACTTCCTCTTTGTTCTGAGTGAAGTCGACGTCCAAGTGGGTCTTCATGTCAAAGGTTTCCAGCGCCACCCAGTCTTGCTGTTTCAGCTGCGGAAACAGATATTGCGACCAATATTTTGCGTATCCCGCGAAGAACCCTCCCCAACCTCGGCTGCTGAATTCCAACAGCAACACCATGGTGATCGGCGCATCCGTCGGGCCGAAGTTGGTAATCGTCTGCGGTACTCCGTCATCTGTAATCTTAAAATTTTCTTTCTTTAATCCGGTCAGGATGTCCCCGCGCTGCGTCGTGGCCACCACGTCGAGCGTGACCACCGGCACAGTCACGGCGATGCTCACCCCCGCCTGTGGAGCTTGTTGTTGTTGCGTAACGGGAGTCTGCGGTGCCGCCTGTTTCGGCGGCGGCGCGGCGCCTTGCGGGCCGGTGGGTTCTTGCGCTCCCGCGCGGCCCCCGGAGAGCAAGGGGATGACTAAAGCCGCTAGAAATGTCAGCAAAATCAGAGAAACAATCTTCTTCATTTCACCCCTCGATTCGCTTGCGAATTCGTTCCCGTCCGCCCAGCCGGTGTTTTATCCCTCGTCTGGAACTGTTGCGCCACATTTGAGCTTACGCAACGCACTGCCAACCCTGCGGACGTGCCCCCACTCCTGCATGTTAGTATGAAGCGCGTTAACCGCAAAACGTTTGCTGGGCCCTTCCCCGGCTTGGGCTGCAGATACGTTGGAGGATGACTTCGTGAATTGGAACCGCAAACCCCGCCCGCTTGCGTCGGCCATGGCCGTTTCGTTGTTCTGCCTGTTGGCGGGTGCGCCGCTTAGGGCTCAGGTGCCATCCACCGCCATGCCGATGGTGCAGTCGACGCGATCTCCGGTCGGTGATACTACAGCGCTGGCGAAAGAGGCGGAAGGCTGGCTCTCGGATCTTATCCGCATCAATACCACGAATCCACCCGGCAACGAAGAAGCTGCCGCAAAGTACATCGCCGGCATTTTGACCAAGGAAGGAATCACATCGGAGCTCCTGGAACTCGCTCCCGGCCGCAGCGCGTTAGTGGCAAGGCTAAGCAGCTCCGCAGTGCCCAACCCCTCTCGCGCCCTGCTCTTGGTGGCGCACATGGACGTGGTCGGCGTCGACAAGTCCAAATGGACCGTCGATCCTTTCGGGGCCGTCCTCAAGGACGGCTACCTTTACGGCCGCGGCTCGATCGACGATAAAGGAATGCTGGCGGCCAATCTCGCCGCTTTTATCGCTCTGAAGCGCTCTAACCTGCACCTCGACCGCGACGTCATTTTTCTGGCCACCGCCGATGAAGAGCAGGGCGGCGACGCCAGCATTAAGATTCTCATCGCCAAATACTGGAACAAATTTGCCGCTGGTTTCGCGATCAATGAAGGTGGCAGAGTTGTCGTGGAAAACGGCAAAGTCCAGTATGTCGCCGTGCAAGCCAGCGAAAAAGTCCCGGTAAACGTCTCTGTCATCGCGCGCGGCCCGTCGGGCCATGCTTCCCTTCCGACCAAAGACAATGCGGTCGTCCATCTCGCCGCGGCCGTCGCCAAGATCGGCGCCTATTCCGCGCCCGTCCATTTCACCACCATCGTTCGGCGGTATTTCGAACAGCTTGCCCCTTTAGAAGACGACGAGATCGCCAAATGGATTCGCGCTCTTGATACTGCAGATCGCGGCGATCACGCCCAACGCGTCCTTTCCGAGGCCAATCCCCTGTGGAATGCCATGCTCCGCGACACCATTGCTCCCACGATGCTCTCCGCCGGTGTGCGCGCGAACGTGATTCCTTCCGAAGCTAGCGCCAATCTGAATATTCGCCTGTTGCCAGGCGACACCGTAGACATGGTCCTCGGTGAATTGACCAAACTGGTCGACGATCCCCAGATCCACTTCGAAGTGCAACCCGATGCCGGTCTCACCGCTCCGCCCTCTTCGCTGGACACCGACTTCTATGCCACAATCACCAAGGCCGCCGCGCAGGAGTTTTCCGGCGCTCCGGTGTTGCCGTTCCTTTCGGCGGGTGCGACTGACTCGGCTCAGTTGCGGCTGCATGACGTGCAAGCTTACGGTCTTCTGCCGTTTCCTCTAAGCGGCGAGGATTCCCGCCGCATGCATGCGGATGACGAGCGCATTCCGCTCGCGTCTTTCGATAAGGGCGTCGACTTCGTTTCGCGGATTGTCGCGGAATTCGCGGTTTCAAAGTAATTGCAAAACGGCGGGCTGTTCTAACAGCCGCTCTCGTCGCGCGGAGAATGTAGCCGACTACTTCTTACTAGAGATCATGGCGTTTCGTCATTCAAAAATCGTTTGCACGATTGGGCCGGCCAGCCGCTCACCTCAGGTGCTCAGCCGTCTGATCAAAGCCGGGATGGACGTGGCGCGGCTGAATTTTTCTCATGGCACGCATGCAGAGCACGCGCAGAATATCACTGCGTTGCGCGCCGCAGCGGTCGAACACGAGAAGCCGATTGCGATTCTTGCCGACCTCCAGGGACCAAAGATTCGCACCGGGCCTCTGGCCGGAAGCCACCCGGTGCTGCTTCGAACGGGCCAAAAGTTTGTGATCACTGCGTCGCGCGTACTAGGCGATTCCACGCGAGTCAGCACCACCTTCCGATCCCTGCCGCGGGAAGTGCACCGCGGCGACCGTATCTTGCTTTCGGACGGCCTGATCGAATTGCACGTTCTGCGTGTGCGCGGGCCTGAAGTGATTTGCGAAGTTGCAAACGGCGGAGCACTTGGCGAAAACAAAGGCATCAACCTGCCCGCAATCACATTGCGCGTTCCCGCTCTTACTTCCAAGGACCGGCAAGACCTTGCGTTTGCCCTGAAACACGAAGCGAACTACATCGCCGTGAGCTTCGTCCGGAGGCCCGAGGATGTGCTTCTGGCGAAGTCACTGATGCGGCGCGCGGGCAAGAAGATACCGGTCATCGCCAAGCTGGAAAAACCGGAAGCGATTGAAAATCTGGACGCGATTCTCCGCGTAGCCGATGGCGTTATGGTCGCGCGCGGCGATTTGGGCGTGGAGATGAATCCGGAGCGCGTGCCGGTGGTGCAGAAGAAAATCATTGCGCGGGCGCGGCATTTCCGACGGCCAGTGATCACCGCCACGCAGATGCTCGAATCCATGACCGAAAACCCACGGCCCACTCGCGCGGAGGCTTCCGACGTGGCAAATGCGATTTTCGACGGCTCGGATGCCGTCATGCTGTCGGCGGAAACGGCCTCGGGAAAATATCCGGTGGAGGCCGTGAGCATGATGGCGCGAATTATTGAAGATGCGGAAGCCAGCGAATGGGAATCGCCGCCTCGAGTGCCGCTGGAAAAGCTGAAAGTCGCGGAAACCGTGGCGGAACTGGTGTGCCATGCGTCGCATGAACTGCGCATGAAGTTGATTGCGGTTTTCACGCACAGCGGCTTCACGGCGCGGCTGGTTTCCTGTTACCGGCCCGCAGTGCCGATCATCGCCTTCTCGCCAGAGGCCGACACCCGCCGGCGCATGGCGCTGATCTGGGGCGTCATGCCGCGGCACATTCCCGACACGCGGAAAATCGACGGGCTAGCCGCGATTACGGAGAAACGCCTGCTGGAAGAACGCCTGGTTCGCAAGGGCGACGTGATCGGAATCGTCGCTGGCACGCCCATGGGAATTCGCGGCACGACCAACTTCATGAAGTTTCACGTCATCGGCGGATCGGCCTAGCCTAGCTGGCCTGCCGGCTTTCCCTCCACGCTTCTGCTGCAACTGTATCCTTGCGAATCGCTCTGTGTTTTCAGACTCGACGAAGCAAGCCTCAAACCGCGCGATACTCCTGAAAGTCGAACGGTGTTAGTATGCCGCCGACTCGATCCACGTCAGGACCACTTATGCGCGGCACGATGATGGAATTTCCGCTCACGCTCCCCGTAATTCTGGAGCGGGCCGGAAAGCTATTTCACCGCGTCGAAATTATGTCCTGCAGACCAGACCGCTCCATCGTGAGGACCAACTATGGAGATTTTTACCGGCGCGCTCGCCGCCTCGCGGCAGCGTTGATCAAGCTCGGATTGCAACCCGGCGATCGCGTCGCCTCCATGATGTGGAATCATTCGAAGCATCTCGAAGCGTTTTTCGGGGTGCCGTGCGCAGGGGGAATTCTCCACACACTCAATCTACGCTTGCATCCGCATGAACTCGCAGCGATCGTCAACCATGCCGCGGACCGGTTCCTGCTGATTGACAACGTGGTCCTTCCAACATTCCAGCAATTTAGCTCCAGTGTGTCTATTGAGAGGATCATCGTCGTTCCTTACGGAGGCTGCAGCATACCGGAAGGAAGTCTCAACTACGAAGAGCTACTCGCCGGCGCCGGCGATGATTTCCGTTACCCTGCGATAGATGAAAATGACGGCGCGGCCATGTGTTTCACTTCCGGAACCACCGGCAATTCGAAAGGGGTGGTTTACTCACACCGGGCGTTGGTCTTGCACAGCTTTGCCGAACTGGGTGCGGACTCGTTTGCGCTGAGTCAACACGATACTGTTTTGCCTGTGGCTCCAATGTTTCACGCCAACGCCTGGGGATTACCCTATTCCTGCGCGATGGCTGGCGCCCGTCTGATTCTCCCGGGACCAAATGTGGATGCAGAGAGCGTTCTTGACTTGATCGAGCGAGAGCACGTGACCATCGCTTGCGGCGTGCCGACCGTATGGCTGGGTGTACTACTCGCTCTCGAGAAAAATCCAGGACGGTGGAAATTTCAGCGGCCCGTTCGGATTGTCGTGGGCGGGACGGCGCCACCCGAGCGGCTTATGCGCGCGCTCGACAAACATAATCTGCACATCCTGCATTTGTGGGGCATGACGGAAACCACGCCGCTGGCCACAGTCGGCAAGCTCAAACGTCACATGCTCGAATGGGCGCCGGACCAAAAGTACGAAGTGCGGACCAAACAGGGGTGGCCGGCACCCTTCATCGAACTGCGGATAATGCGCCCGGAAGGCCTCGAGGGCAAGTCCGTGGAGGCTCCGCGCGACGGCATGACTCCTGGAGAGCTTGAAGTTCGCGGCCCGTGGGTGGCCGGGAGCTACTATAAATCGCCGGATCAAGCGCACCGATGGACGGAAGATGGCTGGTTCAAAACCGGCGACATTGCCACGATGGATGACGAAGGATTCATCAAGATAGTGGACCGTGCGAAGGATCTCGTGAAATCGGGCGGCGAATGGATCAGCTCCGTGGATTTGGAAAACAAATTGATGGGGCATCCAGCCGTCAAGGAAGCTGCGGTCGTCGGCGTGCCTCATCCGAAATGGCAGGAGCGGCCCCTGGCGGCGGTCGTCTTGAAGGACGGCGCGCAGGCCACACCTGAGGAGTTGCGCGCTTTTCTCGCCGAAACTTTCGCCAAGTGGCAGCTTCCTGACGCGTTTGTGTTCCTCGAATCTTTGCCGCGGACCTCTGTAGGTAAATTCAAGAAAATCGAGCTGCGCGAGCAGTTTGCTAATTGGAAATGGGAATAAGCTTGGCAGAAGCAGCTAGATTGCGACTACAGATTTGGCCCTACGGCGAGGGCGGCGCGCCAGCAAATACAACGCGGTACGCGTAGGCGTACTTACCCGTCGGCTGTGCCGGCAGCTGGATATGCAGCCCGTCGGGTTGTTGTTGGAACAAAAGCTTCGTGTCAGAGCCAAGCAACAGGATGGATGCAATTTTTTTGTTGCCCATCGCCGCGCTCCCGAGAGAATGGATAACCGCCTCGCCGGTTGAGGGCCAGCCGAGCTCGATGGCGAAGAGCGCGTTGTCTTTGGTGGTGAAGCGAAAATCCTCGGCGGTGTAGTTGGCGGTGTCCGTATCGTGGAACGACCCCGCAGTGACCTTGGTGGGGCCTTCGCCGTAAATCTTCCAGGGGCGAGTGCCGTAAATGGCCTCTCCATTTATTTTCAGCCAAGAACCCACGTCACGTAACACGACCTGCACTTCCTCCGGGATCGTGCCATCCGAGCGCGGGCCGATGTTTAAGAGAAGATTGCCGTTCTTGCTGACGATATCGATGAGCTGGTGAACGATGAACTGTGGCGACTTAAATGTGTCGCCGTTGATGTAACCCCAGGATTTGTTGCTCACGGATGTGTCGGTCTGCCAGTAGAGGGGATGGATGTCTCCGAGTTGGCCGCGTTCGATGTCCAAGACGGCGCTGTGATCCTGCATGGCGTAGTCCTTGTAATTGATGACGCCGGCGTGGCCGCTGTACTTGAGTTCGTTGTTGTAATAAAACGCGGCAAAGCGAGTTAGATCCGCGCGGACCGAAGGCTGGCCAATCCACCAATCGAAGTACATGACGTCGGGATGATATTTTTCGACAATCTCGGCGGCACGGGCGAGCCAGTCCGCGGTCCACGCTGAGGAAACAAAGGTGAAATCGTTGGACAGCGGCGTGCCATCCTTGTTTTCGAGCCAGTTGTGCGCGGGCCCATAGAAGGCGGCATATTTCGGGTCATTGATGTCGGAAACGATTTGCCGTCCGACGCCGAGAAAGAAATTGTGCTCGACACGATGTGACGAAGCGCCAAAGTGGAGCCCCTCGGCCCTTACGGCTTTGGCCAACTCTCCGACCACGTCGCGACGCGGGCCCATTTTGGCGGCTGTCCAGTCGCTCAGGCCGCTGTCGTACATGGCGAAGCCATCGTGATGCTCCGCAACCGGCACGACATATTTTGCGCCGGCTTCCTTGAAAAGACGCGCCCAAGCCCCAGGATCGAAATGCTCGGCCTTGAACAAGGGGATGAAATCTTTGTAGCCGAACTTGTCCAATGGGCCGTACGTGGCGATGTGATGTTTATATTCCTCGGAACCCTCGCGATACATATTTCTCGGATACCACTCGTTGCCGAAAGCGGGAACGGAATAGACTCCCCAGTGAATGAAAATGCCGAACTTTGCGTCCTTGTACCACTCGGGTGCTTCGTAGTGTTGGAGCGATTCCCAGTCCGGACGAAACGGTCCCTCGCGGCCGCCCAGCTCCACCTTTTTTAGCAGAGCGGCTCGCGGCGCATCGTACTTCGCGCTGGCGCTCTGCCAGGCTTGATCGATCTTCTCCGGACTTTCGGAAGCAGTCGGCGCGTCGGCAGAACCTGTAGCCTGCGAACGAGCCGCGGGAGAAACGACAGAAAGCAAGACGGACGCTAGAGTCGCTATCACTGCCCAACGGACCGACAATGAAAATGAAGCTTTCCATCCGAACATCCGGCATCGTCCTTTCATGAACAATACGGCCGATTCCCAAACCGCACGATGACACGCTTTCAATCCAAATTCACCAAAATCTTCTTGAACGGCAGCGGGTAGTGACTCGAGGAAAACAATGCTCGCGGCGCTTCGTCGAGTCCGACTACCGAGGAAACTGCGCCTTTCACCGGAAAACGCTTTTCTTCGAGCATTCGAATCACCGAATGAAAATCATCGGGAAGTGCATTCCGCTTTTTGTGGCGCTCCAAGTCCGGCTGCATCGGTTAGGTGCGATAAGAAGCGTTGATCCGGACATACTCCGCAGTGAGATCGCAAGTCCAGTAGCGAGCGCTGGCGGAGCCTGCGTGCAGATGGAGAACGATCGGCACGTATTCGGCAAGCAGTTTGTTGCTGGCGGCGCGTTCATTAAAATCGAGCGGAGTGCCGCGGCGCAGGACGGGAACGCCAGCCATCTTGATATCGACCCGAGAGGGATCAAATGCAACACCCGAGCGCCCGGCAGCCGCGAAAATGCGGCCCCAGTTGGGATCACCTCCGGCAAAGGCGGTCTTGACGAGCGGTGAGGTGGCGATGGTTTCGGCAATGCGGCGTGCGTCGGATTCGGATTTGGCACCGCGCACTTCGATTTCAATGACGCGCTGCGCGCCCTCGCCATCTGCAACGATTTGCAAGGCGAGCGACTGGCAGACCTCTTCGAGAGTCGTCGCGAAGGCGCGATGCGCCGAACTCCCGGCGCGAATCGAGGGTGAGCCGGCCGCGCCATTAGCGAAGACCAACAGAGTGTCATTCGTCGAAGAGTCGCCGTCGATGGTGATGGAGTTGAAGGTGCGAGAACAAACATCCCGAAGAGTCTTTTGCAGCAGTGGCGGAGCGATGGCCGCGTCGGTGACCACGAATGCGAGGGTGGTCGCCAGGTTGGGATGAATCATGCCCGCTCCCTTGGCGCAGCCGACCAGATGAATCTTTTTCCCGGCCATTTTGAACGAAGCGCCGGCGGTCTTTGGACGCGTGTCCGTGGTGCAAATCGCGAGCGAGAGCTCCGCGAAGGAGCGCGCCGAGGGCCGGCGATTGCGAGTGAGCTTCGGCAGGGAGCGGAGAATTTTCTCGACGGCCATAGGCACGCCGATGACGCCCGTCGAGCAGACGATGATTTCTTCAGGCGCGCAGCCGAGACGCTTGGCCGTTTCCGCGACGGTTTGCTGAGCGGCGATGTGGCCGGCGCGGCCCGTGGCGCAGTTCGCATTGCCAGCATTCGCGATCACGGCACGCATGCGGCCCTTTGAGGCGCGCAAGTTTTCCTTGGAAATCACCACAGGAGCAGCGACGACTAGATTTTGCGTGAAAACGGCGGCGGCTGAAGCCGGAACATCGCTCGAAATAATCGCGAGATCGAGCGCACCGGTTTTTTTCAAACCGCACGAAGTGGCTGCGAACCGAAATCCGCGCGGGAGAGAGGCTTCAGAAAGTGCGTGCTTCATCAGCGGATTATCCGTGTGACTAGCGCGCCGCTCCCGGAAGGGACCTCCTCTCCTCCGAGAAGGAGGTTTGGTTTTGCAGCTGGACTGCATGTTGCGTAGTCATGGCTTGGCTCCTATTTTTACGGTTTTTTTGTTGAGGCGTTCTTCCAAATCCGAGATGGCTTTGCTCACCGCTTCTGGCGCGGTGCCCCCAGGCACGGTTTTGGTGGCGAGAGCGTTCGCGATGGAATGGACGGTTAGAAAATCGCTTTCAAAAAACGGTGAGATTTTTTGCACGTCCGCGAGCAAAAGCTTGGTCCAAGGTTTTCCCTGCCGTTCGGATTCACGAAGCACTTTGCCGACAAGGTCGTGGGCCTGGCGAAATGGAACTCCTTTGCGGACAAGGTAATCGGCGGCGTCCGTGGCGAAGAGAACTGGATCGGAAGCGGCGG
This sequence comes from uncultured Acidobacteriota bacterium, assembly GCA_963715795.1. Classification (GTDB taxonomy): domain Bacteria; phylum Acidobacteriota; class Terriglobia; order Acidiferrales; family UBA7541; genus Acidiferrum. The sequence continues at coordinate 3,275,827 of OY970275.1, forward strand.
CGCGGAGACGGTCTTCGCGAAACTCGGTACCACCGAGCGCGCCAGCGGCGACGCAGATCATGTCGCTGATCTGATCGTGCGCGGAGAAAAGAGCTTCCTTGTCTTCCTGCAAATCGCGCTGATAGCTCGTGGGCAAGCCTTTGAGCGTGGTGAGAAGGCCGATGAGCGCGCCCGTGATGCGACCGGTCTTTCCGCGGAGCAGTTCCCAAGAATCGGGATTTTTCTTTTGCGGCATGAGACTGCTACCGGTGGAATACTCGTCGGGGAGAATTACATAGGCAAATTCCTGGGACGCAAAGATTACGAAATCCTCGGCGAGGCGCGAAAGATGAGTGGCGATGCCACTGAGGGCGAAAAGATAATCGAGGGCGAAGTCGCGATCGCTGACAGCATCGAGGCTGTTCGCGGTGATGCGCGAAAATCCCAGTTCGCGAGCGATGGCCTCGCGGTCGATGCCGAAGGAGTTTCCAGCCAGAGCCCCCGAGCCCATTGGGCAGGCGTCGGCGCTCGCAGCGGCGTGTTGCAGTCGCGTCACATCCCGAAGGAAAGCTTCGGCGTGAGCCAGCAGGAAATGAGACAGCAAGATGGGTTGCGCGTGCTGCATGTGCGTCATGCCAGCCATCGGCACGTTGATTTGTGCTTTTGCTTGCAGCAGCAGCGTGTTTAGCAAGGCCGCCAAAGCGCGCTGGGTTTGGGCGACTGCGTCGATGACGAAAAGGCGGAAATCGGTGGCGACGAGTTCGTTGCGGCTGCGGCCAGTGTGGAGCTTCCAGCCGAGCGGGCCGAGTTCTGCCACCAGGGCTTTTTCCACGAAGTGGTGGACATCTTCGGCGTTTGTGCCGAAGGAATCGACCCATGCGGGATCGTTTTTTGCGCGGTCGGAAATCATGTCAAGCGCAGCGAGAGTTTGCTTTACTTCGGTGGCGGTGAAGATGCCGATGGGTTCGAGGGCTTTGGCCCAGGCGCGGTCCACCGCAATTTCGTAAGGCAGAAGGCGGCGATCGAACGCAAAGGAGCGCTGGAACGCGTCGAAATGAGCATTTGGCTCACGCTCGAAGCGTCCGCCCCATAGCCGGTCATTTTTGCGTTCGGTCATCGGCGTTCTCAGTTGCTGAGCATGTGTTCTTGCCCGCGCGGGCACGATATAGCTTGCCCCTACAAGGCTTCAGTTGTTGCTGCCTTCGGCTTTGGCTTTCGGGCGCACCGTCACCGGCAGGGCAAATAGATTGATGAAGCCCTCGGCGTCCTTGGGGTTGTAACGGCCCATGGTGAAGCTGGCCAGATCAGTGCGATAGAGAGAGAAAGGAGAGACGCGCTTGGTGACGGTCAGCGTGCCTTTCCAGAGCTTTAGGCCGACGGTGCCGGTGACGCGCTGCTGCGAGACATTGAAGAAACCGTCGAGCGCGGCACGCAGCGGAGAGAACCACAAGCCGTAGTAAACCAGTTCCGCATAACGCAGAGAGAGGGCTTGCTGAAAATGCGTGGTCTCGCGATCGATGGTCAGCGTTTCCAGTTCGCGATGCGCTGTGACGAGAAGCGTGCCCCCAGGCGTTTCATACGCACCGCGTGATTTCATACCGACCAGGCGGTTTTCGACGATGTCGGTGCGGCCGATGCCATGTTTTGCGGCGATGTCGTTAAGCGTGTTGAGAAGTTCCACGGGGCCGAGTTTCGCGCCGTTGACGGAAACGGGAGTGCCTGCTTCAAAGCCGATTTCGACTTCTTCCGCTTTGTCGGGCGCTTTTTCCGGAGAAGCGGTCCATTGCCACATCGCTTCGTTGGGAGAATTGGCGGGGTCTTCGAGTTCGCCGCCTTCGTGGCTGAGATGCCAGATGTTGCGGTCGCGGCTGTAGATGTTTTTCTTGCTCTGTTCGACCGGGATGTTGTGTTTGGCCGCGTAAGCGATGGCGTCTTCGCGAGAATCGATGTCCCACTCGCGCCAGGGCGCGATGATCTGCACATTCGGCGCGATGGCCTTGTAGGCCAGCTCGAAACGGACTTGGTCGTTGCCTTTGCCGGTGCAGCCGTGAGAAAGGCCGTCGGCGCCGAGCTTGAGCGCGAGTTCGGCTTGTCGCTTGCCAAGGATGGGCCGGGCCATGGAGGTACCGAGCAGATAGGTGTGCTCATAGACGGCGCCGGCGCGGAGCGTGGGCCAAATGTAATCGCGGACAAATTCATCGCGCAAATCCTCGACGTAAGCGGTCGATGCGCCCGTGGCCAAGGCTTTCTTACGCGCGGCTTCGAGATCTTCCTGCTGGCCGACGTCGCCAATCATGGCGATGACTTCGCACTGATAATTTTCCTTCAACCACGGAATGATGATGGAGGTATCGAGACCTCCCGAGTAAGCCAGAACTACTTTTTTTGGTTTTGGCAATTGCGTTTTCACGATTCTCCTCTTGCGTTTAGATGTCGCCGAATGCGGGCGCGGCATGCTCTGGCCCTACAAATAAAAAAGCGCGATGCAGGGGCTAGCATCAATCAATCAGAACAAAGTATGCAGGATGGCTTTCTGCACGTACATGCGGTTTTCCGACTGATCGAGGACGACCGACTGCGGGCCATCGAGCACTTCGTGCGTGACCTCGAGTCCGCGGTGAGCCGGAAGACAGTGCATAAATACGGCGTCCTGAGCGGCGAGGGCCATCAGCTCAGTATTAACTTGATACGGCGCGAAGACTGTCTTGCGAATATTTTCTTCGGCCTCGAAGCCCATGCTGGTCCAAGCATCGGTGTAGACGGCTTGCGCACCGGCGACGGCCTCGCGGGGATCGGTCATTAGCTCAATCTTAGCGCGCGTTTCCCGCGCGACGCGTTTGGAGTCGGCAACGACCTCCGGCGCGGGCTGATAGTCCAGAGGCGTAGCGACGCGAAGATGAACACCCAAACGTGCAGCGAGATAGATCAAGGAATGGCAAACGTTATTCCCATCGCCTACATAAGTGAGCTTAAAGCCGCGCAGGGCGCCGAACTTTTCCTCAAGGGTAAAAAAATCGGCGAGCGCCTGGCAGGGATGGAACTTGTCCGAGAGCGCGTTGATCACGGGAATACTGGCGCTGGCGGCCATTTCCTCGAGGACTCTTTGTTTGTAAACGCGGGCGACGATGCCGTGAACCCAACGATCGAGATTGCGCGCGACATCGGCAATGGACTCGCGAGCGCCGAGCGAGGCGGACGCCTGAGTATGGTCGAGGAAAACGACAGAGCCGCCCATACTCTGAATGCCGACGTCGAACGTGACGCGAGTGCGGAGAGACGGCTTTTCGAAGATCAGCGCGATGAATTTGCCCGTCAGCGTGGAAGCATACCGGCCCGGACGCGCCTTGATGTCCGAGGAGAGCTGGAGCAAATCGCGCGTGTGCGCGGGACTCCATTCCGCTCCGGTGAGCAAGTCATTCGACAAAGAAATAGGCGTAACGAGAGTGGATGTAGTCATTCTTCACCTTGCCGCGGCGAGGGCAGCTTGCGGCGGAGGCGCGGATTTCGCGTGGTCCGTGGCGGCGGCCTTTTGCGGAGTGGTCACAAAGAGTTTTTCCAGGAGACGCAAAAACAAGCGCACTTGCGCACGAGTGACGAGGAATGGCGGGAGCAAGCGCAGCGTGAAATCGTGCGTGCAATTAATGAGCAGGCCACGGAGCATGGCTTGCGAGACAAAGGGTGCGCCGTCGATCGTCAGTTCGATGCCGATCATCAAGCCCTCGCCACGAATTTCGCGGACAAAGGGAAATTTGGCGGCCAGTGCGGCAAGGCCCTCGCGCAATTCTGCGCCGCGTGCGCGGACGTTTTCCAGGAGCCCCTCGTCTTCGACGATGTTCAGAAATTCCAGCGCGGCGGCGCAAGCGAGCGGACCACCGCCGAAGGTAGTACCGTGCATACCAGGCGCGATGCGCTGGGCAACGGCTTCCGTCGCGAGAACGGCACCGAGGGGAAGGCCGGCGGCAAGCGGCTTGGCGACCAGAACGACATCGGGGGTCGAGGAAAACCTCTGGTAAGCGAAGTAGCGGCCCGTGCGCCCCAAACCGCACTGAATTTCGTCGGCGATCAGCAGCGCGCCGTTTTTTGTGGCGAGGGCGCGAGCCTGGCGCCAAAAATCCTCACTGACAGGATAAATGCCGCCTTCGCCCTGGATGGTCTCGATGAGGATGGCGCAGACCGTATCGTCAAATTTCGCTTCGAGATCGGCCACATCGTTGAAACGGACAAACTCGATGCCGGGAACGAGAGGAGCAAAGGGGAGACGATATTTCTCGGTGGCAGTGACACTAACCGCACCAAAGGTGCGCCCGTGGAAGGAATTCTCAAGCGCCAGAATGCGATGCTTGCGGGCGGGAGCGCCTGGAGCATCCGCTGGCGTGCGGCCATAAAGTCGGGCGAGTTTAAGCGCGCCTTCGACGGCCTCCGCTCCGCTGTTCGAGAAAAACACACGATCCATTCCGGACCACTGTGCGAGCTTGCGGGCCAGCGGGCCCTGGAACGAATTGTGAAAAAGATTCGAGAGATGGATTGCCCTTGCAGATTCGCGGCGAATCACTTTAACAACGCGTGGATGCGCGTGACCGAGGGCATTGACGGCGATACCGCCCAGAAAATCGAGATATTTTTTGCCGCTCGAATCGTAAACATAGCAGCCGCGCCCGTGAGTAAATACAATGGGTTGGCGCTTATACGTTGGCAGAAGAAATTGATTGGCGTCTCGCAGAATGGATTTCGCATTCGCCGCACGAGAAGGCGACTTCTTCGCTTTTCGAGCCTTTGATCCAGGCCCTCTTCTTGTGTCCGACTTGTGCATTACGCCGCCGAAAGCGCCGCCTGCGCGGTGGGGAAAGGTTCTCGCAGAACTCGCGTGCCGGGAATCGCGGAAGAACGCGCTTCCGCGCCGGGCTCGGCGGAATGAAACGCCCGGAGAAGAGCATCAGGAGCGGAGCCACCGACGATGCGGACTTCGCGGACGCCGCCTTCGAGAGCGCGCTTGGCGGCTTCGAGCTTGAGAATCATGCCACCGGAGACGATACGGCACTGGACGAGGCGTTCTATCTCTTCACAGGTGACGGCGGAGAGAACTTTGTCGCCGTCGAGGACGCCGGCGACATCGGTGAGATAGATCAACTGGTCGGCCCCGAGAAATTCGGCGCAGGCAGCGGCCATGTGGTCGGCATTGATGTTATACAGCTCATTATCGGAAGCGAGGCCAAGGGAAGGAGCGACGGGAATAAGCCGCTCGCGCCAGAGCGATTCGATGAAAGCGTTGTTCAAGCCGGTAAGATAACCGACGAAACCAAGGCTGCCAGCTACTTCGTCGTGGGACATAGGCTCCGCGAGGAAGCACTGCGCATCGGCAGCGGAGACGCCAATCGCGGGGTACCCTTCGGCGGAAATGGCAGCGGCAAGGCGCTTGTTCAGCAGCCCGGCGAAGACCATGACGGCGGCGTCGCGCGTCTCCCGATCCGTGACGCGAAGACCCGAGACAAACTTACTTTCGATGCCCATGCGCTTGAGGGCAGCAGTGAAGGCGCGGCCACCGCCATGGATGACGAGAATTTCGTGGCCTTCGAGGGCGAGGGCCGCAACCTGACGCGCCAGCGAGCCCAATGCGGCGGCGTCTTCGAGCAAAGCTCCTGCGAACTTGATGACGGTTTTCATTGAAGTGCAGTTTTCTCCTCGATACCCAATATGTGGTTGAAATTCTGAACTGCCTGCCCGGCGGCGCCCTTGCCGAGATTGTCAAGACAGGAGATGACGATCAGCCGCTGGCCGGCTTTGTCCAGGACGAAGCCGATGTCACAGAAGTTGGTGTGCGCGACGTGCTGTAACTCGGGCAGGGAGCCCGCAGGCCAGATACGCACCATGGGGCGTCCGGCGTAGAACTTGCGAAAGACGGATTCGATGGCGTCGGACGATTGCGGTGCGGAGAGCGGAACGTAAATGGTGGAAAGAATGCCGCGCGCCAGAGGCAGCAAGTGGGTCGAAAAGATGAGCTGGGATTCGCCGAGGCCGGTGTGTTCGAGAATTTCCGGGGTATGACGATGAGAGAAAAGATTGTAGGCCTTGAAATTTTCATCGACTTCGGCAAATTGCAGATCGCGCCGGGGATCTTTGCCCGCGCCGGTCGCGCCAGATTTGCAATCGCAGACAACGTTCTGATCGGCGGCGATAAAACCGGATTCGGCGAGGGGTCGAAGCGCGAGAATGACACTCGTGGCATAGCAACCGGGATTGGCGACAAGGCGAGCTTTGGCAATTTCCTCCGAATACAATTCGGGAAGGCCGTAGACCGCTTCGCCGAGATAATCGGCATGCGGCGCAGGCAGTTTGTACCAGGCGGAGAACGTCTCCGGCGCATGGAAGCGGAAGGCGCCGCTTAGATCAATGACGCGCAGGCCGGCTTCCAGGAGCGCAGGGGCAAGTTCTGCCGAGACTTCATGAGGGGTGGCGAGGAAAGCGATTCCAGCAGCGGACGAAACGATAGAGTCAAGAGATAGCGGCCGCAGCGGAGCATGCCCCCAACCACGGAATTGGGGGAACATTTCTGCGATGCAATTGGCACCGCGCGTTTCGCGCACATAAAAAGTGGCGGCAGAAACGGCGGGATGACGCAGGAGAATTCCGGCAAGCTCGAGGCCCGTATATCCGGTGAGACCCACGACGGCGATTTGGTGAGGATCTCTCATTTCAACAGCGCTTCGATTCTTTTTTGGAGGGAATCGCGCGTTTTTTTGTTCGGCGTGATGATGAGGACGGTATCATCTCCCGCGATGGTGCCGGCGATTTCCGGAAATTTAGAAGCGTCCACGGCGGCGGCGAGGGGCTGAGCGCCGCTGGGGGGCGTCTTCAGAACGAGCAAATTTTCCGCAGGGCGAATATCCAGAAGAAATTCGCGAAGGGCGCGAGCCAGCGGAGGAAGAGGGAGCGCGCCGTTTTCCTCGGGAAGAACGGTTACCGGCTTGTAGCCCTCCTGCGTCTTCACGAGCCTGAGTTCCTGGAGGTCGCGGGAAAGAGTGGCCTGCGTGACGCGCATCTTCTGCTGGGCCAGACGGCGGCGGAGATCCTCCTGGTTGGCGATGGGCTGCCCGCTTACCAGCCTCAGAATCTGACCGTGGCGAAATGTTTTTCCGGCTCCCATGACTCCTACAAATATACAGCGTTCTGCATTTTTATACAATGGTTTTTACTTGGGCGCAATTCAATTTTTCGCAATCGAGCGCTCGGAAGGATTGTTGGGGGGATAAGGGGTGCGGGAAGAGGTCATGCAGGATTGGCAACGTTTCACGGAAGGAGACTGGATTTTAGGCGCGAGGAGTGTTTACCTATGTTGTCAGCCAGCGATAGCGCGCCCAATGGCTACACCGTGCAAAGTTACGGGATGCAAGAACGACTCCCCGCCAGCCCTGGCGGAGCAGCAGCAGGTCTGCGTTTTTCATTTTACGCTTTCGATCGAGGGAAGCTGCGCGGAAATGAGGCGCGAAACAGCACTGGGAAACGCTCCGCACGAGCGGCAACGGGAAATCATGCGGTTCATCACGGAGAGCGGCGAACGGCTTGCTCGCGTGGCCACGAGCGGCTTGCACCTGACTGATGATTTGAAGGCGAGAATACTCAGCACGTTCCTGACACTGATGAACCTGCGAGAAAACCTGGATCGAGCGAACATGCGGAGTTCCTTTGGGCGGACCGGGCATCCCCGGTGAAGCCTGATTCCCTGCTTGAACCGCCAAAAACTCAGAGTGCGCTGTCACTTGTGACTCAAGCGAGGGTCGCCCAGCGCAGGGCGAGCAACTCCGCCACGGAAAATACAATTCGTGAGGCAACTTGCAGCAAACTCAAGCGCCGATGTAGCGAGCGTATAGCGAGCGCGCCACGCCAGGGTCCTTTGTGCCTTTGAGAATGGCCCGGCCGTCGGCAAAAACCGTCATTTTAAAGGGCGGCACGGAAAAACAAAGCAGGAACTCGTTGTGCCGCACATCGGAGACGGCGTCCGCAAGCCTGTCGCGCAGGGCTCCCAGATCCAGCGCCCGCCTGCGCTCGTGAATTTGCACGGAGTCGCGACCGCACAGGGTGATGTGCGGCTGGGCCTGTCCCTGAAGATAGGTAAAGTCTCGGCGGCCGCAGGCCCGGCACGCGGGATTTCGGATAGCGCGGACAGATTGGAAGCGGCCGCTCCAAACATCGCAAGAGATAAGCCGGCCGTGAAGAGCTTCTTCGCGACCAGCAAGAAGCTTGAGGGCTTCCGCTACTTCGAGGGAGGCGATGAGATTAACGATAGGCCCTAAAACGCCAACGGTATCGCAGGTCTCGTCGAGGCCGTGGCCATTCGAAGAGGATTCAAGCAGACAGGCGAGACAGGGTGTAAGCCCGGGCCGGATGGTCATGGAAACGCCGTAGCTGGCGACCGCGGCGGCATAGATCCACGGCCGGGCGGATTGGACAGAGTAATCGTTGATGAGGAAGCGCGTCTCAAAATTGTCGGCACCGTCGAGGATTAGATCGAAACCGGCAAGCAATTCTTCAGCGTTGCGTGGTCCCACGTCTGCAACTATGCCTTCGATGGCAACGTCGGCATTGATGGCTCGGAGTTTGCGCTCGGCCGCGACTGCTTTGGGAAGGGCCGTGCGCGCATCCTCTTCGTCGAAGAGTGTCTGCCGCTGCAAATTGGAAGGCTCAACGAAATCGCGGTCGATGATTCTAACGCGGCCCACGCCGGCGCGAACGAGCAGGCCCGCGGAGGCTGCGCCAATGGCTCCGCAGCCAACAATGACGGCGCTCGAGGCAAGAAGACGTTGCTGGCCTTCCTCGCCAATGCCCGCAAAGAGCATTTGGCGCGAGTATTTTCCCTTGAGCGATTCAGGCAGGAGCAGGCGCGCAGGGGCGGTGTCGGTCATCGTCTCTCTTTCTTCATCATAACGCTAGAGATAGCGGGACGGGCAACTGCCTTGTGCTACCCTTCGTCTGAGCGATAGTGCGCATGATATCGAGATGGTGTAAAGGACTAAAGAGAACTGCCGCCTTCACGCTGCTCTTGGGGGCGGCGGGAAGTCATGGGCCGGAACTCGCGGCAGCAGACTCGCGGCCGGCAGCTGCAGAAGCTCCTGTAGTTGCCGTTCGCATTGTTACTGAAGATGGCCGGGTGTTGTCCGAGGCACCCTCTGGAATTGCGGTCCAAATTGGGAAACCTCTGGAAAGAGATCAGGTTGCACAGAGTATACGCGTTCTCTATGGGACGGGCGATTACGCGGATTTGAAAGCGGTCGTAACTCCTGTTGGCAGCGGCGTGCGTCTTGATTTCGTGGTACGCGAGAATCTCTTTTTCAACGGGGTTTTGATCGAAGGACTGACTCCGCCGCCTACAGATGACTCTGCCGCAGCCTCCATGCAGCTTTCATTAGGCCGGCCATACCGGCATGAAGACGTGGAAGAGGGACTGGATCGCCTCAAAGATGTGCTCAGGGAAGAGGGCTTGTATACGGCGCAGGCCTCGGCCGAGAACGTGCCGCATCCGGCGACGCATGAGATGGACATTGTAGTTCAGGTGAAGCCAGGGCCACGGGCGCGGGTGGGCTCAGTCGAGCTAAAGAACGGCACGGAGTATCGCAACTCGGAACTCTTGTCGCTCCTGAAAATGAAGGTTGGAGACCTGGTGACAACGGCACGCATCCAGCGGGGAACCAGCCGCATCCGGAAATTCCTCGTCAAAAAGGGACGGCTGAGCGCGCGTGCGGCAGTCCGACGAGGCGAGTATGACGCGGCGAAGAATACCGTCCCGCTCGAACTGGAAGTCACGGAAGGACCGCAGGTGCAGGTATTGGTGACTGGAGCGAAATTTTCCAAGGGAGACTTGAAAAGGTTGATTCCCATCTACCAAGAAGGCGCGGTGGATACGGATCTCTTAGAGGAAGGAAAACGGAATCTTCGAGAGAGACTGGAACGGGAAGGATACTTCGACGCGCAAGTAAGTTACAGAACGGAAACCAAAAAAATCCAAGGCAAAGACCAGCAAGCGAAGGGCACGGAAGAGCTGATTACGTATCACATCGAGCGGGGCGACCGGCACAGCCTCACAGGAATTGCAATCACTGGGAATCATTATTTCAGCACAGAATTGTTGCGCAGCCGCTTGCAAGTGTACGGAGCGGCGTTTGGTTCGCGCGGAAGGTTCAGCCGGCGGCTGATCGAAGCCGATGCGGATTCCATGCGAGGTCTGTACGACGCGAACGGATTTTTGGATGCCAAGGTGGATGCGCAAATCCTGGATAACTATAAGGGGAAAGAAGGGGATATTTTCGTAAGATTTTCCATACACGAAGGCGAGCAGACCCGGGTGGCGTCGCTCACGATCGAGGGCAACCGCGCTTTCAAAAAAGATACCTTGCTAAGCGTAATTGGATCGACGCCAGGGCAACCCTACTCCGATTTCAACGTGGCGACGGACAGGGACAACATCCTTGCGATGTATTTCAATGAAGGCTATCCGGAGGCAAGTTTCACGTCGACGGCCGAGCGGGTCACTCCCGAGAAAGCCGCCGCCGGAAAAGGGGAGACAAAGACAGGAACGGAGGGGAGCCAGACAAGCCAGAAAAAGGAAGCAGAAAACATTGCGAAGCCGGAGGCGGCGCAAGCGGCGCCAGTGCGGCTCGTTTATCGCATTGTGGAAGGGCCGCAAACGCGCGTGAGACGAATACTACTGACTGGGTATGTACACACGAGGCCCAAAGTGATTCAACGAGAAATTCGAATTAAGCCGGGGGCGCCATTGCGGGAGGGGGATGTCGTGGAATCGCAGCGGCGATTGTACAACCTGGGCATATTCAACCGCGTGACCATCGAGCCGCAAAATCCGAACGGCTCAGACCCATACAAAGACATCGTGGTTTTGGTAGAGGAAGCCAAGCGCTACACAATGGCGTACGGCGGAGGATTTGAAGTGCAGCGCCTGGCGAGCACGACAAATCCGACTGGCGGGCAAATCCAGGCGGCACCGCGCGGGATATTTGAATTGACCAAGGTAAACTTGACGGGAAGGGCTGATTCGCTATCGCTGAAGTTGAGGGGCAGCACGATCGAAGACCGTGCGCTTCTTGGCTATTCCATCCCCAACACGTTCGGAAGCTCTCATTTCAGCACTCAGGCAACGGCGTACACGGCGAAAACGCAGGACATCAATACGTTCACGGAAATGAGATATGAAGGGTCGCTGCAACTGACGGACCAAGTGACGCCGTTGACCACGGTCTTGTACCGATATTCTTTTCGTAAAGTGCTGGTGGCAAACCTGAACACGCACATTGCTCCGGAGGAGATACCTCTGTTCGAACAGCCGACGCTGGTGTCTGAGTTTGGAGTTACATGGCTCCGCGATGCAAGGGACAATCCTGCAGATGCGACCAAAGGGAGCTTTAATAGCGCGGATTTTGAGATCGCCAGCACGAGCATCGGCTCAAGTTCCAGCTTTATGAGATTCTTCTTTCAGAATTCAACATACTATCCCATCAAGAGGCGGTTCAGCTTTGCGCGGTCGATGCGCATAGGAATTCTCGAGCCATTCGCGAATACGGAGTCGCTCACGTTTCCGGAACCGACGGCGACGCAATGCACGGCGACGGCGGCGCCAGGACCGACGCCGGAGATCATCCCGCTGCCAGAACGATTCTTCGCGGGGGGAGGAACGTCGCTCCGCGGATTTGCGCTCAATCAAGCCGGGCCGCGCGATCCGTGCACGGGCTTTCCGGTGGGCGGCCAAGCGATGCTCGTGTTCAACCAGGAGTTTCGCTTCCCGATGCGGCTGCCATTCGTCGGCACGCAACTGGGCGGGGCTTTATTTTACGATGGCGGAAATGTCTATAGCCGGTTGGACCGGATCACATTCCGAGCGTACTCGCCGAAGCCGGTGTTCGTGCTGCAGGACCCCTCGCAGCCGCCCAGCGCGACGAATCCCACGTTGTGCGTTTCCAACTGCACGAACGAGCTGAACTACTTTGCCCATACGGTCGGTTTTGGCATTCGCTATGCGACGCCGGTAGGTCCGATTCGAATCGATTTGGGCTACCAGATCAACAAACCGTTTTTTGTGGTGCCGTGCCTCCCTATCACAACGAGCGCGCCAACGGGTCCGCCATGCTTTAAGGGCGCACAGCTTCCGCGGTTGCAGATTTTCTTTAATTTGGGGTCGATTTTCTAGTGCGCCAGAGCTTGCTATTCGGGCTATGTACGATGTTTGTTGCGATAAGTGCCGCTTCGTTTTTGGCAGGGCAGGAAGTCGTGGATCGCATTGTGGCGCGTGTGGAGAATGACATCATTCTACTCAGCGATGTCCAGGAGCTCCAGCGATATCAGCAGCTAGTCCAGGACAAATCCGAAAGCGAAAACGCGATTTTGGATCGCCTGATCGATCAATGGATCGTGCGATCGGAAGCGGAGCTCTCTCAATTTCCGCAACCCTCGGAATCGGAAATCGACCGTGGGGTTTTGCGAGTGGAGAAGTCCTTTGCGTCTCCCGAGGAATACGAAGCGCGGAAAAAACAGAGCGGCTTAAACAACGCGGAAATACGGAAAATGGTGGCCTCGCAGCTCTACCTGAGCAACTACCTCGATTCGAGATTCCGCCCGTCGGCGCAGATCGATGAAAAAGCAATCGAGGATTTCTATCAGAACAAAGTTGTGCCAACAGCGAAGGAACGCGGACAGACGCCCCCCACGTTGGAGGCAGCCCGCGACATCATCCAGGAAGCCCTGGTGCAAGGCTCGATCAACGAGCAGGCGGATCGCTGGCTCAAGGAAAGCCGCGAACGGTTGCACGTGCAAAAGTTTCTCGAAGAAGGGACGAAATGAAGACCAGGAAACGGCATCCCATCTGGAGCTGGGTGATCCACACACCGTGGGTGCTGACCGTCATCGCGATTTTGTCGCTGATTGGATTCTTCGGAAGCGGTTCGGGGAATCCGATTCTACGGCGATGGATTGTGCATCGCCTGGAAAAGGCCATTGGCGCCCGTGTGGAGTTGCGAGCGCTTTCTGTTCGATGGTTATCGTTGCATGCGACGTTGAAGGGGTTGGTAATTCACGGGACAGAGCCGGAGGGTATGCGGCCTTTGTTTTCGGCGGACGAGGTGCAGGCCGGGCTACGAATCGATTCCTTCTGGGGCCGAAAAGTATCGCTGAGCGAATTGGTGATTGAGAACCCGGAGGTGCATGTTCTGGTGGGGAAAGATGGTTCCACCAACTTGCCGGCGCCGCCAGGAAGAAGCAGTTCTCAAAAGCCGCTGCGCGAATCGCTTTTCGAGCTGCGTGTGCGCCGGGTGCAGATCAAGAACGGATGGGTACTCTACAACGAAGCAAAGGCGCCGCTGACGGTGGAAGGGGGAGATTTGCATCTTGCACTCGATGCGGGCGGAACTCTCGAGCACCCCCTGTATTTAGGCAACCTGGAATGGCACGGCGTCCGATTCAGCGTCCGCAAAATCGTGCCTCCACCGGCGGATCTCACGGCCAAGTTTACTGTGTGGCGCGGCGGATTCACGCTGGAACAAGGTATGTTGACCGCAGGACACTCGCATCTTGATGCACAGGTGGAAATGTCCGGTTTCACGCAGCCAAAGTGGAATTTCCGTTACCGCGGATGGGTCGAGTTGCAGGATATCCGGGAGACTTTCCGATCACCGCAGACCCCCACGGGACATGTCGATGTGCGTGGGGAAGGAACGTTCGCCGATGGCCAATATAAAGGCTCAGGAAGCTACGCGGGACGAGACGTCCATCTGAGCTACACAATTTTTCACGCCGCGGGACTCACGAGCCGGGGCAGCTACATCATCAATAATGATGGTCTAGTGGTGCCTGACTTCCTGGCAGAAGGCTTTGGCGGCAGCGTGAAGGGAAAAATAACGCTGCGCTTTGCGGGAGTGAAGTTTCGCGCCGACACGCATATCGAAGACATGCATCTCGCAGAGGTCTTCCCAGCGATCGAACATCCGGATTTTCCGATCAATGAACTTGAATGGGATGCGCTTTTAAGCGGAGACACGGTTGAGACGTGGAGCAACGCTTTTCAGCATTTCGAGGTTGGCGGCGCGATGGAGTGGGCGCCAGTGGACGTGCCGGCGGCCGGCCACCTCCCGATCACTGCCACCTGGCAAATTAACTATCATCAAGATTCTCGAGTGTTCGCAATTAGCTCAGGGGAATTTGAAACGCCGTCGTCACGAGGCACGATAACTGGTGTTCTTGCTCCACATAATTCCACCCTGGACGTGCATTTCGAAACCGGTTCTCTGGAATCGTACAAAGATTTCATCAACGCGATTCGTGGCTCTAAAGCAGGTTCCGAGGACGCAATCCAGGAAATTTCCGGCACTGCGCAATGGGACGGCAAGATCACCGGGCCAGCGGGCCGCCCCACGTTCGGCGGCCACATCCGCGGACAGATGGTACGGTACAACGGCTTTGCGCTGGATTCCCTCGAGGGCGACCTGACGTACTCTTCAACGCAGTTGGCACTCTCCCACGGGCATTTTCGATTTGGTGCCATGGACACCCAAATTGAGGGAACGCTGGGGCTAACTGATTGGAGTTTCCTGCCGGACAACGAATGGGCAGCCGACGTGAACTTCGATAAAGCCCCAGTCGAGACCATTCAAAAGCTGTTTCGCTGGACGTATCCCGTCCAAGGTGTGATGAGCGGTCAACTACACGGACGCGGAACACGGGCAGAGCCGCTCGTCACGGGGCTGTTCGATCTCGCCGAGGGAGAAGTGTATGGCGTCTCCTTCAATCACTTGCGGGGGCAGCTCAACGTCGCTCCGGGGGAAGTGCGCATCGACGACGCGGAATTGCGTGTGTTCGCGCCCGGTAAGGAGAAGGGCCGAGGCGCGGGGATCGTGACCGGGTCGGCAGGCTACCAATTCGCGGACCAAAACGTAACGCTTGATCTCGTGGGAGCTTCTTTGCCTCTCGAAAATGTAGAGAAACTGCAGTCGGCGCGGCTGCCGATCGGAGGGGGAGTCACGTTTCGTCTGAAAGCCAACGGCCCAATTTCGGCGCTGCAAGGTGAAGGAACCTTCCGCGTAGTGGACTTCCGCATCGGCAAAGACGTGATTGGAAGCTTTGATGGATCCCTAAATTTGGACGGAAGCAGCGCAAAGCTGAAGCTGGGGTCGGCGATGACTACCGGAGGCATATCGGGCGAAATCACCCTTGGGTTGGGCGATCCGTATCTCTTGAACGGCAAAGTCTCGATTGTAAACATCGATTTAGACCCGTTCTTGATCACCGCTTTGCACCTCAAGCAGTTTAACGGCCACGGAGTTGCTGACGGCGATATCACGGTGGACGGCGCCTTGAAGCAGCCCGAAAAGATCATCGTGGATGCCAAGTTTTCCAAGCTGGAGCTGAATTACGCTAACGTGCAACTGGAAAATGCGGGCCCGATTCATGTGCGTTCAACGAAGGAGAGCCTGGAAATCGATCAAGCGGCATTCAAAGGGAACGACACAAATATTGCCATCGCGGGGGCGGTGCGATTCGCGGGGCGGGGAACGCTAGGGTTGAAATTGAACGGCGCGCTAGACCTGCGGCTGCTCACCGGCTTCTTGCCTACGCTGCAAGCAAGCGGTCCTGCACAAATCAACGCTGCATTCGAAGGAACGTTTGATCGCCCCCGTATCACTGGAAAAGTGCACATAGAAAGCGCTTCCGCACGGGTGGCCGATTTTCCTACGGGAATGAGCAACATCCAGGGCGATCTGACTTTTGATGCCACGCGGCTCTTCTTTGAAAACCTAACAGCGGAATCGGGTGGAGGAACGCTACACCTGTCGGGAACCGTTAACTATGCCGAGAGCCCCTTGCGCTATGACGTAACCATGCGGACGGATCGCGTGCGTATTCGGTATCCGGAAGGTATGAGCTGGCAGGCAGGGGGCTCGCTCCGGCTTGTGGGAACGTTGACTTCCGGTGTGCTCTCGGGAAGAGTCAGCGTGGAACGGGTGACCTTGACTCAGGGACTCGATGCTGCCGGTATGCTTGTTTCCTCGAGCGGAGGCATTTCCGGTCCGCTGACGACTTCGCCTTTTTTGCGCAACCTGCAATTCGATATTGCGGCGGTTTCCGCTCCCGACGCACGCATGGAGTGGCCGGGCGCGGAGCTGGAAGCCGAAGCAAATCTTCGAGTCCGCGGAACATGGGAACACCCCATTCTCCTCGGACACATCCACATTCTGTCCGGCGACCTGACGTTTCACGGCGACAAATATCTGGTGACGCGTGGCGACATGAACTTTGCCAATCCTTTCCGGATAGACCCCGTGCTGAACGTGGAAGCCACGACGACAATTCAGCAGTACGAAATCACTCTCAATTTCAACGGACCCGCGAGCAAGTTGACTCTGGCCTATCGCTCTGATCCGCCGCTGCCGGCCAACGACATCGTGACGCTTCTCGCGTTGGGCCAAACTAGCTCGGAGGCCAGCATTCGAGGCGGTGGCACGGGCTCGGCGCAAAGCGCCACGTTGGGGGCTTCGGCGATCCTTTCGCAGGCTGTTTCCAGCCAAGTGGGTGGTCGGCTCGAACGATTGTTTGGAATTACCAGATTCCGAGTCGATCCAGGGCTTGCGGAGTTGGGTTCGACGGCCTCTACGCAGAACGCGGCGGCTCGAGTCACCGTGGAGCAACAGGTGACGCGGAATCTTACTATCACGTATGTTTCGAACGTGGGCACAACACAAGAACAGGTTATTCAGGTGGAATACAACTTAAGCCGGAACGTATCCATTGTGGCTCTGCGAGATTACAACGGCACCTTCGGCATCGATATCAGAATCAAAAAGCACTTTCGCTAGACGTCGTGTATTCCCGCCAATCCCTTAGGGTTGCTGTGGATCGGGCTGTTGTGCCGCTTGCTGAGGAGGAGTTTCTTGCCCGCGGGCGCCCTGCTGCCAGCGGCGCGGCCGAAAACCCAGACGCGCGGATTGACCTATTTGCGGGTTCTGCTCTCGCAGGGCTTGCAGCGCTTCTTTGGCGGCCTTAGCGCCGGCCGCCCGGCTAGCTGCCTGGATTTCCTGTGCAATCTTGGGCATCTCAGTGGCGACTTTCTGCCCCACCGGAGAGCCATAGAACTGGAGCAGGGCCTTGATATCATCGTCGGTGTAATGCCTGTCGTAAATCGCGACGAGCTGCTCGGCCACCTTGTCTACATCAAATTTCTTCTGATAGCTTTCGACGAACGCATCCACAAAAGCCTGCCCTTTCTCATTGTCGGGCACGGTGGCGAGGAGCTTTTCTCGATATTGCTCGCTGGAATTGTTGACGGCTTCCCGCACCTGATCGCGGGCCCCAATCAGCTCCATGAGCGACCGAATGTCCGCATCCTTCACTGGATCGATAGGCTTGGCTTGTGCCGCATTTGCCTGGTCCTGCATCTCTCCGCTTTGCGGCGCTGCACTGACAGGATTTTGCGAGGCTCCTTGGATGGCAAGCAGAAAAGTTCCCACGTAAATAATGACGAGTGCCAGGACTGCCTTCATGACTTCCTCCGCGTCGGAGATTTCTAAGCGTTCCGCCACTTCTGTGATTGTAAGAAATGACGCGCAGCCCACGCCCTTCCCGCGGTACAGGCGTGCTTCTCGTTTAACTGTCCTTTCGTTCAGGTGAAGTGGTCCCCTCATTTCCGTCCTTCACTTCCTATGCTGGCGTTACGAGAAAGAGCAGGTCTTCGAAGCAATTTGTGTCGGGAATTGCAAGTATCTCGCCTGATGCGCGAGCTCCCTGGCTTGTATTCATTTCGCTGTGCTACCTTGTGTGGAGAATGGATCGTTCCCGGAACATTCCCGGCGGAGCCTTGCAAGATGGATGAACTGCTGAAATGGCGCGGTGACTTTCCGATTCTAGAACACACCACCTACATGATTAGCAATTCGCTGGGAGCCATGCCACGCGGGGTTTACGATGAAATGCGGGCCTACGCGGCGGCGTGGGGCGAGCGCGGCGTTCGCGCATGGGAAGAGGGTTGGTGGGAGATGGCCATCGGCGTGGGCGACAAGATCGCTCCGCTGATTGGCGCCGCACCGGGCGAAATTTCGCTGCACCAAAATGTCACCTTGATGCAGGCGGTCATCAGCTCTTGTTTTGATTTTCGTGGGCCGCGGAATAAAGTGGTGATGACCGAGCTGGAATTTCCTTCCACTCAATATTTTTATCACGAGCGGCGGCGCCATGGCGCGCAAGTTGAACTCGTCCCCAGCGGCGACCTGGTCCGGTTCGATCTCGGCAAGTTTCTCGCGGCCATCGATGAGAACACGCTCCTCGTACCGATTTCCCGTGTGCTTTTTCGCAGCTCCTACATCGTGGATGCGCGGGCGATTGTCGAGAAGGCTCATCGCGTTGGAGCGCATGTCATCCTCGACGTTTTTCAAGCTGCCGGGACAATCCCAGTGGACGTGCGCGGTTTGGGGGTGGATTTTGCGGTCGGCGGAGTGCTGAAGTGGCTTTGTGGCGGACCGGGAGTGGGATATCTCTACGTGCGGGAAGATCTACGGCCGAAGCTGCGTCCCGCAATCACGGGCTGGATCGCGCACCGCCGTCCATTCGCGTTCGAAACGGGACCTATTGATGCTCGTGAGGACTCCTTCCGGTATTTGAACGGCACGCCGCACATCCCCGCCTTGTATGCATGCCAGCCGGGCCTGGAGATTCTCAACAAAGCGAGCGTTGGCGCAATTCGCGAAAAATCCGTGCGCCTTACGGCGCGTCTTTTCGAGGGAGCGAAATCGCACGGATGGTGCGTAAACACCCCGGAAAATCCAGCGGAGCGCGCGGGCACAGTGTCCGTCGATTGCCCGCACGCCGCCGAGGTCAGCCGTGAGTTGCTGGCGCGCGAGATCCTCGTGGATTACCGGCCGAACGCAGGCGTAAGGCTTTCTCCGCATTTTTATAATCGAGAAGACGAGTGCGATCTGGCGATTTCGCAAATCGCGGAGATTCTGGAGACGAAGTCGTGGGAAAAGCATGCAGCGGCGCTATCGCAAGTTTGACGAGATCGGACACGGATTTGCGGGAGTATA
The DNA here is from genome assembly GCA_963715795.1 of uncultured Acidobacteriota bacterium. Classification (GTDB taxonomy): domain Bacteria; phylum Acidobacteriota; class Terriglobia; order Acidiferrales; family UBA7541; genus Acidiferrum. The sequence goes on from OY970275.1 coordinate 3,294,870, forward strand.
GGTAACGGTAAAATCGGAATGAAATTATTTCGCGACAACGAAATCAGCGAGCCGATCCGAGCGGGGTCCGTGGCAGACGAATTCGCCAAACAACGGGCTGAAATGATCGAAAAGCAATTGCGGCGGCGAGGCGTCAGCGATTCGAACGTGCTTGCGGCAATGGCTGCGGTCCGGCGCGAAGAGTTTGTGCCGAGAGAATTTCGCAATCGAGCTTACGAAGACGGGCCGCTGCCGATTGGTGAGGGACAGACGATTTCCCAGCCCTATATTGTCGCTGCGATGACCGCCGCATTGCATCTTGCTGGGAATGAGCGTGTTCTGGAAATAGGGACAGGATGCGGCTACCAGGCCGCAATTCTTTCTCAACTCGCGAAAGTAGTTTTCTCGATTGATTCGCGGTCGAAGCTTGCTTCCGCAGCCGCCATGCGGCTGGACCGGCTCGGATACAAGAATGTCCACGTGCACTGCGGCGACGGCACGCTCGGGCTTCCGGAGCTTGCTCCATTTGACTGCATACTCGTTGGCGCCGCGGCGCCGGCGGTGCCGGAGCCATTGTGCAGCCAACTCGCGGAAGGTGGCCGGCTTATTTTGCCGGTGGGGGATGCCGTCGATCAGGAATTGTGTCTCATCGAGCGGCAGGGCAATTCCTTTCTCACACGTACGCTCGAGAGCTGCCGGTTTGTGCCTCTCATCGGCAGCTATGGATGGAAGGAACCGCCGCCGCGATGAGTTCCGAGGTCCCTGACCTTTCGATTGTTATTCCCTCCTACAACGAAGAACTACGTCTCCCAGAGACTCTCGAGCGGATCGCAGCCTACTTGCCCAATTTTGGAGGAGCAACGGAAATACTGGTCGTCGATGATGGTTCGAAAGACCGCACAGCTGCGGTTGCGGAATCCTTCCGAAAATCGATTCCAAATCTGAAAGTCATCTCGAATGGCGTGAATCGCGGCAAAGGCTTCAGTGTCCGCCATGGAATGCGCGAAGCGCTTGGGCGGAACGTTCTCTTCACGGATGCGGACCTCTCCGCGCCGATCGAAGAAGCCCCAAAACTTCTCGAAGCCCTCAAGTCCAACAACGTCGCCATCGGCTCTCGCGCGCTCGATCGCAGTCTGATCACAATTCATGAGTCGCGATTCCGGGAATTTGCCGGCATCGTATTTAACACCATCGTGCGCGCCATATTGCGGCTTCCCTTTGTCGATACGCAGTGCGGCTTCAAAGCGTTCCGCCGCGAACGCTGCCAAATCCTCTTCGAGCAACAGCGCATCGAGCGTTTCGGTTTCGACCCCGAATTGCTCTATTTGGCGCGGCATCATGGGCTTCGCACAGTCGAAATTCCCGTGCGATGGGGACACTCGCATGCGACCAAGGTGAACATGCTGCGGGACAGCGTTCAGATGTTCCTGGACATTTTCACGATACGCTGGAACGCAATCCGGGGGCGTTATCCCCGGGAGTCCTGAAGGCGGGCCAGGTCTCTCACTTTATATTACAAAGTACTTGACAAGAGCGCTTTTTTTGCTAGCATCTTTGTTATGCTTGCTGCTGGTCCGCTTCGCTCCAACAAGCGCGAACCCATCCCCATCGACGCTCGCGCCGCCGATCATCTTCGCTATATCCGCGAAACCATGGAGCGCGCCGCCGAGTTTACCGCCGTACCCGGTTGGGGTGGGGTGGCCATGGGCATTACGGCTCTGGCGGCTTCCTTTTTCGCGGCTCGCCAATCTTCTTCGAGGGCCTGGCTGGCGGTTTGGTTGATTGAGGCTTTTGTTGCCGTTGCCATCGCCGCTCCCGCGGCCGCAACCAAGGCCCATCGCGCGAATTCGGCGCTTTTCTCCGGCCCCGGCCGGAAGTTTCTGCTCAGTTTTGCTCCGCCGATCATCGTTGGCGGCCTGCTGACCTTTGCTTTGTACGCTGCCGGAGCAACGGGCGTCCTGCCGGGTGTCTGGCTTCTTCTCTATGGAACGGCCATCGTAACGGGCGGCGCGTTTTCGGTGCGCATAATTCCGGTGATGGGTTTTTGTCTGATGAGTCTGGGCGCCGCCGCGCTTCTTGCTCCCTCTGCCTGGGGCGACGCATTTATGGCCGGCGGATTTGGCGTGGTGCAGATCGGTTTCGGAATTTGGATTGCCCGGCACCACGGGGGATAGAAAGGGATCGCATGGCGAAGTCATCGGCTGCCCGCAAGGAACGAATCGAACGGACGCGCGAACGCGACGCTTCGCTCGATTCTGTGCGGGGAACCGCGAGTGAAGCCGTCTCTGCCGGCTTGGACCGGCTCATCCACGAACGCATTCGCCTTGGGATTGTCAGCGCTCTGGCGGTGAATCGCTCACTTACCTTCAATGAGCTGAAGGCGCTCCTGAAGACTACGGACGGGAATCTGAGCGTCCACGCGCGCAAACTGGAAGAAGCGGACTACATTGTGTGTACAAAGTCTTTCGATGGACGGCTGCCCAAGACGGAATACCGGCTGACGGCCCCTGGCCGGCGCGCGCTGGAACGTTACCTGAATCACATGGAGGCCTTGATTCGCGCGACGCGGGAAGGCTAAAGACCTAAAATTTTTTGTGTCCTTACTTTGCACTGCAGAGTAGTTTGCGGTAATTCCCGGTGGCGGAGAAAGCAGCAAAAACATGCAACTCTTTTCCACGCACCACCAGGCCCCTCCGCTTCGTGATTCAAGCCTGGGTTCTGGCTTGCACGTGGCCATCATCTCGGACGGCAATGGCCGCTGGGCCACTTCGCGCGGTCTGCCTCGTTCCGCCGGGCACCGGGCAGGCGCGGAAACCGCCCGGCGCGTCATCAAGGCCGCTCCGGGTCTTGGCATTCAAACTCTCACCCTGTTTGCTTTGTCTTCCGCCAATTGGAAACGGCCGCCCGCGGAGGTCGATGCGATCCTTCGCCTTCTCCACGAATATCTGTTGGTAGAAACCTCTCATTGTAGGGAAGAGGGCGTGCGGCTGAGCGTCATCGGGCGCCGTGACCGCATTCCTGCCACGTTGCGCCAAGCAATTGCTGACTCCGAGGCGGCTACGGCTACCGGCAAAGGGCTTCATCTTCGGCTTGCGGTTGATTACTCAGCGCGCGAGTCGATTTATCATGCCGCATGCCGTTTCTATAAGGTCACCGAACTATCGCCCGAATCCTTCTCCAATGTGCTAGCAGAAGTGCACCGCGGAGGTTCCACGGAAGTGGACTTGCTCATCCGCACGGGCGGCGAGCATCGGCTCTCTGACTTCCTTTTGTGGGAGTGCGCCTTCGCCGAATTCGTTTTTCTGCCCGTGCGGTGGCCCGATTTCACTGCGGTCGACCTCGAAGGCGCAGTGGAGGAATTCGGCAGGCGCGAGCGCACGCGCGGAGCCCTTCCTGACGCGGTGGCAGGATGATTAGCTTTTTCGTCTAAGAATGGCCGGTCACGAATTCAGATTTGCACTCGATAGTCATCTCACTGAAAATAACACCTTTTTAATCAATCGGTTGGGACTCCGCAGCAAGACCGCTCGTGAGCAGGCTTAGACCTGTGCCCTGACGTTTCGCGTCCCGCTGGCGTCTATACCACAGGAGCGAGGAATGGGAACTATGGGACTTGCGCTGCCCTGGGAGACTAGAATCTCTTCCGCGCCGCGTGAACGGGAGAAGAGAGTGGAACCTTCCGAAGATCTTTCAGGCAATCCCCGCCAGACCGGGGCGCGTGCTGCCACGGCTGCCGCGGTCTCCGAAGATGCCGAACTGGCCGCACGCTGCCGGGCCGGCGATCTCGGCGGTTACGAGCGCCTCTATGCGTTGCATGGCGCACGCATGAAGAACCTGGCTCGCAATTTGTTGGGCAGCCTAATCGACGCGGAAGACGCAGTGCAGGATACATTCTTGAAAGTGCAGAGAAGCATAGCCGGCTTTCGCGGCCAGTCCAGTTTTGTCACGTGGACGTATCGGATTCTTATCAACACGTGCTATGACGTACGCCGCAGCCGGATGCGGAAGAGAGAAGTAACAAAGGACGACAGCGAAGATTCGCCGATGCCCGAACCTCGCGCGCCGGGAGCGCATCCCTCCCTGCGAATGGCGTTGGACCGGGCGCTGGCCGGCTTGACGAAACACCAGCGTGACGTTTTCTTATTGTACGAAGTTGAGGGTTTCCATCATGCGGAGATCGCGGGGATGCTCGAAATCACCGAGACCGCTTCGAAGAACACGTTATTTCAGGCGAAGAAGAACCTCCGCCAAGTGCTTGAGCCTCCGCGCGGCAACAATGCTCCGGGAGCACGGTGAACGGCGATGAATATTACTTGTGAAGATCGGGACAGGATTTTTGAGGACGGTACGCCCGCCGAATGGGCTGCGCTCGAAGCACACAGCCTCACCTGCGCTGTCTGTGCCGAGGAGCTGCGCAGTTGGAAAGCGCTCAGCACCGCAGCGCAGGAACTGCGTGACTACTCCGATTCGCCTTTGCTTTGGCCACGCATCGAACGCGCGCTCTCCGAACATGCACCGGGCAAACCACGCGCGCAATGGTGGAACTGGCTTACGTCGGGGACCGGTTTCACTCTCGGTTTGCAAACTGCCGCGGCTGCGGCTTTGGTGTTGGTCTTGACAGTTTCCGCCGGGTGGATTTATTTACATCCCCCGCATCCGGCAAAACAAGTTGATCATTCGCTTCTGAAGAGTTCGGCTCTCGCCGAGGTCGAACGCACGCAAGCTGCTTACGAGCAGGCGATTGACAAGCTTGCCGCACAAGCGAAACCGCAGCTTGAGAATCCCACGACGCCTTTGCAAGCGAACTACAAGGAGAAGTTGCTTGTGCTGGATAGCGCTATCAACGATCTTCGCGCGCAGGCTGGAGTGAATCCATCCAATGCGCAACTTCGCGGGCAGCTTCTCGCCATGTATCAGGAAAAACAGCAAACGCTGGAAGACATTCTGGAGGAAAAGCAATGAAGTCGGTTTTATCGTTCAGGAAGAGGGGGCGTTTGCGTGGTTCGCGCAGAGCGTGCTGCTTCGCCGCCGTTCTCGCGCTTGCCGCTTTGCCAGCGTTAGCGGCGCGCAGCAGCTCTCAGGAAGAAGTCACGCGCGATTTTGAGAAGACTCTAACGCTCGGAACCGGCCAGTCCGTCAGCGTCGAGCACAAGTTTGGAGAAGTCAAAGTGCATGGCGAATCCGGCCACAACGTCAGGGTCTCCGCTATCATCCGGGCCCAGGCCGGTTCGCGCGAGGAAGCGGATGCCTTCGCGCAAAAAATACAAATCGAAGTGCAGCAGACCGGAGCAGGCATCAGTATCCGCACCATTTATCCACCCGAAGAAAACAAATGGTTTCACGTCAGCAGACACTCATCCTGGTCGGTCAGTTATGACATAACGATGCCTTCAGACGCGCCTCTCAATATCCGCAACAGTTTTGGCGGCGTTGACGTCACCGGCATTCACGCTGCTGTTGGCGTCGAGAATGGCTACGGCTCACTCATCGTACGGGGTGCCGGCCCGGCCAGCTTGAACAACGCTTTCGGCAGCATTGAGCTCGATGGCGCCGCGGGCAACGCCATCATCAACAACAAGAACAGCTCGGTGCAGGTTTCCGACGTGAAAGGCACTCTCGAAGTGCAGAACCGGTTTGGCAGCATCACCGCCCAAAACATTCAAGGCGCCGCGACCATTACAGGAGGCAACGGAGCGGTCAGTCTCTCCAATTCCGGCTCAGCGAACATCACCACATCGTTCGGCAGCGTAAACGCGCAGAACATCCGCGGCGATCTTTCGATTCACGACAACAATGGCAACGTGGATTTCTCCACCGTGGGCGGTTCCGCGGATATCGTCGACAGTTTTGGAAACGTGTCCTTCTCCGGTGTGAAGGGCCGCGTAAACTGCACCAGCAACAATGGGCGCATCACGGCCAGCTCTCTGAATGGCAGCTCTGTGACCATCCGCGACTCATTCGGCAATCTGGATCTGGAGAATCTCAGCGGTAGTTTGGATGCCGAAACCTCCAACGGCAAAATCACCGTGCGCGACGCACGTGGCAGTGTCACGCTTAAGTCCTCCTTTGGCGCTATCGAAGCGGCGAACATCCCCAAAGGGATTCGTGCTGTTACCGGAAACGGGGCCATCACGCTCACCAATATTGGAGCTGACGCTTACGCGAAAACCAGCTTTGGCAGCATTCTCGCCGAACAAATCAGCGGCAATCTGACCGCGGACGACAGCAATGGTTCAGTTACGGCGCGAAACGTCAAAGGCGACGCCACCGTCACGACCTCTTTTTCCGGAGTGACGCTGGAATCCATCGGCGGGCGCATCCAGGTCGATAATCAAAATGGTGCAATTTCCGTGACTGCCACGCGGCCTGCAAACGGTTGCCGGGATATTTCCCTCAAGACGTCGTTTTCATCCATTCGCGTCAGCATCCCGGAAGGCGTGGGTTATAACCTGGCCGCGCGGACTTCCTTCGGCAGAGTTTCTTCCGACTTGCCGGTCACTGCGACGGGAAGCCTTGGTGGAAATTCATTGAACGGAACGATCAGTGGAGGTGGTTGCCAACTTCAACTCACTGACTCCAACGGAAGCATCGAAATCGTGAAGGCGCCCTGAAATGCAGCAAGCAACCCCGAAGGCAGCCCACATTAGCGAGCCGGCCCGCGAATCGAACCACGCGCGAGGTCCATCGCGAAGGCTCTTCTTAGCACGCGGGTTGCGGTTTCGGTCAGGTGATATTGGCCAAGCTCATTCTCGCTTGCAAAGGCCACGTCGGTCACATCGCTTCCGGCGTGCGCTTCCCCTCTGAGTCGTTCGCACAAGTAGTCCACAATAACGAAGTGAAAGCGCGGCGTGCTGTGCTTCTCCGCCGCCCGCGAATCGTCTCCCGGAAATATCCTGTCAAACACTTCAATAAGCTCAAGGACGCGAACCTCGAGCCCCGTTTCTTCGAGCAACTCGCGCGCCACGCCCTGCTGGAGTGATTCGCCCAGCTCGAGCGTCCCTCCCGGAATAGACCACTCGCCACGCAGCGGCTCGCTGCCGCGCCGGATGAGCAACGCGCGCCCTTGCTCAATGACCACGCCCCCCACTCCTACCACGGGACGATCGGGATACTCGCGTGAGAGACTCATTTTAGGAAATCGGCCCGGGGCGGTTTACAATCGAAGCAGCCGCGCCGCGCATTAGAGTTGACTTCGTACCACGCGGTATATAATACGCCATGGTGGCGGCGGCAGAATCTGTGGGGCCCCGCCCTGCGAACATTTCTACGGAGGATGGAGCCGTGATCCGCTGCCCTGAATGTTCCACCGAAATCGACGTGGATGAAGACGAAGTCGAAGAAGGTGAAATCTTGAGTTGTCCCGAATGTGAGTCCGAGCTCGAGGTCTCGCAGATCCATCCGGTGCATCTCAACCTCATCTCCGATGACCTCGATGAAGAAGAAGAGGATGAGGAAGACGAAGCCGGCGAAAACGGCGATTTGATCGAGGACGATGAGGAAGACGAGGAAGAAGAAGACAACGAGGAGTAATTGGCTTCGCCTTCTTCATCCTGCATCCCCTTTCCTCAGCACCAGCATCCAATCTGGCGGGAGTGGCCCAATGCGGAGTCCTCGGTGGATTGTACTTGTGGCTATGGGAGCGATTCTCGGCATCGTCGCTCCGGCTTTTTCCCTGCAACAGGAAACCCCGCCCCCGCCGCAAGCTCCCCAGGCTGCGCCCACGCCCGAGTCGTCAAGTTCTGAAAAACCGAAAAAACAGAAGTACAGCCACGCAAATGATTTTCTGATCCTGGGTACGGTATTTGATCCCAAGGGCTATGCATTTCCGGGAGTGCAGCTTAAGATTCGTCGCAGCGCAGAGAAAAAATTTCGCTGGGATGACTACACGAATTCACGCGGCGAATTTGCCATACGCGTACCGCAGGGTTCGGAGTACGAAGTGCTTGTCCGCGTCAAGGGATTTGCCGATCAAACGCGCGAGTTGAATGCTCAGACGGGTCTTGGTGAAACACGAATCGTGTTTCGCATGGAGCCAGGAGGAAAGAAGAAATGAAGATGGCAAATCGAGTTCTTTGCATGACGGCAATCTTGGCCTTGGCGGTCGTCGCGGCTCTCGCTCAAGATGGAGGGCAAGAATCTCAACTCCGCACAGTCCACGGCGTAGTGCTGGACAAATCAGATAATCTAGTCTCGGAAAGCGTGGTTTTCCTCAAGAACACCAGGACAAATGTGGTGCGCAGCTCCTACACCGACACTACCGGCAAGTACCGCTTCAGCGGTCTCGACCCCAATGTGGACTACGAGATCAACGCGGAAAAAGCGGGCGTCAAATCTTCGACCCACACGATTTCCAGCTATGATAGCCGCAAGGACATCACACTGAATCTAAAGATCGAGAAGAAAAAGAGTTGAGCGCCTCGCGTCGTGTGAGCGTCTTCGCGCCCTCCCGAGAGCGGCGGTCTAAGCTCTCGCTTACTCTCAAGCCTTTGTCAGAATGGGATGCTTGCCCAGGAGAGACTGGCGCGTCAGCCTGCCGGCCAGCGATAGCTGGCCCCGAAGAGCGTAATTCCACGACTGACAAATAAAGTGCCCGTGAAACCATTCTTGCGTCATCTGAGTCTAAGTTCCGAGCACGGCTTTTTGGGGATTCAGTCAGCCATTTTTTCGGGAACTCGTTCTCCCAGGAGAGATTCGGCATTTTGTATGGATGGTACAGTGGGGAGACCGGGTCAAGTGTGTCTACGATTCATCATCGTTTTGTTGTTTCTTGCGCCCTCTGCTCTCGCACAGCAATCTCAAGCGCCCCCGCCCTCGACACCTCCAGCCGACTCACAAACAGATAAGCCCAAAGACGGGAAGGATGATCAGGACAAAAAGACACCGAACGGCCAAGTTGGTAAGACCAAGCTTGAGAAAGAAACTGGCACCGTCAACGACCGTATTTTCGAAGTGATGCCGAATTACGGGACCGTGGAAACTGCTAAAACTCTTCCCCCGCTCACCTCCCGAGAGAAATTTCAACTTGCCACTGCCGGCGTCTTTGATTGGGGATCCTATCCGTTCAACGCAGGGTTAGCCGCCATAAGTCAGGCGAAAGATGATCCGAAGTCCTGGGGACAAGGCTGGGGGGCCTACGCGAAGCGTTATGGCTCTTCCTTTGCCGACAACAGCATCGGCACGTATATGACGACGGCCATCTTTCCCAGTTTGCTTCACGAAGATCCCCGCTACTATCAGATGGCCAAGGGGAGTTTCGTGCGCCGCGCCACCCATGGGTTCAACCGCCTCTTCGTTACGCGCACGGATTCCGGTCATGATCAGTTTAACTTCTCGGAATCGCTCGGCAACGCCGCGGCCGCAGCAATCTCGAATATCTATCATGCACCGGAAGATCGCACCGCTTCCCGCAACGCCACCACGTTTGCGCTTCTAATCCTTTACGATGGCCTCGACAACGAACTCAAGGAATTTTGGCCGGATATCCGCCGCAAGGTGTTCCACAAGAACGAGCCCTGAGTCGGCACGGGGGATGAAACCTGTCGATCAATTCCGTGCTGGCGCCAGAACTCTCACCGCTTGGGGCACAACTTCGATCTCGACAGGGGCGGAGCCCAGGACCTCGCCGTCACCATGAAACATGCAGGGCCGATCGGTGCTGAGCCTCACGGAGCGGACCCGGAAACGTCGAATATCTGGGGTGCGCAGTTCGCCGTTCCTGAGCAATCGCGGCAATAAAACCGCGATTTTGAGCACGCTAAGATCTTCCACAATCACGAAGTCCAGCCAGCCGTCGTCGATTCGTGCGTCGGGAGCCAGCCTGATCCCTGCACCGTAAGTTGGAGTATTCAAGACCGCTGCCAAGAGACACTTGGCTTCGACCGGCAACATGTCGGTCAGCGGGAATTCCACTTTCACGCCAACCCCGCGAAAACTCCATAACGCACGCAGAGCGGAAGCAACGTAGCGGGCTCTCCCAGGCAAACGTCGGAAAGCTCCATTTGCGTGCCGCATCGAGTCCGCGTCTATTCCGACTCCGCCGCCGCCCAAATAAAGGCGCACTCGGCCGTCCGCCGTACGTGCCCGTGCCAGATCCACGCGCCTCGTTTGCCCTCGTAAAATGGCCTCGGCGGCGGCAACGGGGTCCCTCGGCAGTTGAAGGACAGCAGCAAAATCGTTTCCGACACCAGCCGGAAGAACACCCAGAACGACATCGGCGCCCAGCGCCCCGTTTACCAGCTCTTGCATCGTTCCGTCGCCACCTAGGGCAATGAGTAGCCGCTTACCGCTCTCTATGGCGGCGCGCGCTGCAGCCTCCATATCTTTGGTTCTCTCGACGCAAAGGAACTCCACGTCTATGTCCGCCGCCTCAAAGACTTTTCGGATTCGGGAAATAAACGAGCTCGCGCGACCGGCGCCTGCGGCGGGATTTATAAACACAATTGCTGGTGCAAACGAGGAGACGGGGCTGGATTCGGCCATTGGGTTTGTCATCCTGCCCAATCACTCGCGGCCCTGCCAATCAAAGCGGGTGGACCATGCAACTGCGGCTTCGCGCACAACTCATCCTCCAACACCCCGGTGCACGAGAGCCTAAACGCTTTCCGAATTCTCAAAAGCTAGAGAGCATTTTCCCGCTAATTCCCACCCTCCGTCGAAGTCGCACGCGAGTCCGTAGCGACAATGGCGGCCACATTGCCCTCAGAGAGTGTGCGGTTGAATGCAGGAAGTTCTTCTTCCATCAGCCTCTTGTAGTCCGCGGCGGCTCCCTCGAGCTCCGCCTCAAGCCCGCTCAGCAGTTGCATCTCAGTATCCGTCGGGGCGAAGTCCGAGCCTCCCGCTACGTCGCCGCCGCCTGTCCCGACTTCCGCGTTGAGCCAGATCAGGTTGAGATAAACTTTGTCGGCCTCCACGAAATACTTGTCGTCGCTGTTCACATTTTCCGGAGACACCAGCTTGAACTCGATGGTCTCCAGCTTTTTGTCCATAGCCTCGACTGCCTTCAGGAGTTCCGCCTTACGCTTCGTTTGCGCCTCCTCCTGCGCGGGTGGGGGCTCGGGTTCATCATAGTCGTCCGCTTCCGCAGACGGCGCTTTTTCCCCTTCTGTTTTCTTGGGTGGACGAAGCATGGTCTGTATGACTTCGATCTGTTTTCGCAGCCATTCGATCTGGTTGACGATATCGGACACTTGTGTGATGTCGTCGCGGATTCGCAACTGCGTTTTCACCGACGACTCGATGGCCGCTTCGGGCGTCGGTATGCGCGGGTCAGGCAACACCGTCAGCTCTTGGGTGAACGATTGGCCTTCCACCGTCAGTCGAACCTTATATTTCCCGGGCGCCACAATGGGGCCGACTTCGGCGGGCTTGATTCCCCAGTGGGTGATGGGTCGCGAGTCGGCGTCCCGGAATCGAGGCTCTGTCCAAATGTGTTGGTCGTCGTCGGGCGCGGTGCGAAGCGCGATCAATCGTGGCGACTCGTAATGCATATCCCATTTCACGCGATTGATGCCGGGGTGCGCCTTGGTCGTAAGTTTGCGAATCGTTTTGCCGTCCGCACTCAGGATTTCAATCTCCACCGGGTCTTTCGGCGCTGCCTTCACCGCAAAATTCAACATGGCTTGCCCGCCGTGCACAAACCGCCGTGCGTCGCGCGGTTCGAACAGCACCGTGGGCGCATCCGAGTGGTTCTTTGCGAGCTGTTCTAGAGGAGTGATGTCGTCGAAAATGTAGAGTCCGCGCCCGTAGGTTGAAATCACCAGGTCGTGAAATTCTTTCTGCACCACGGCCCAGGTCACTGGCGCGTGCGGCAATCCAGCCTGTAACGGCTTCCATTCCCCTCCGTCGTTCAAGGAGTAGTACAGGCCGTTCCCCGTGCCTGCTAACAACAAACCTGCGCAATTAGGATCCTCCGCGATGGCACGCACGTACGCCAAAGGGTGCTTCGGCAGATTGCTGCTGATCGATTTCCAGGTCTTGCCAAAATCCGTTGTTTTGTAAATGTAAGGATCCCGGTTATCCATTAAATGGAAATCGACGGCGATATACGCCGTACCCGGTTCAAAACTGGAAGGTTCGATGCTGCTGATCGTTCCCCACGCCGGCAACCCAGAAATATTCTTGGTGACGTTTGTCCAGTTCGCGGTACCGTCTTTTGTGTACCAGACTTGGCCGTCGTTCGTGCCCGCCCAGATCAGCCCTTTCTGAATTTTGGAGGGCGCAATAGCGAAAACAACTTCTCCGTAGAATTGTCCCAGATTGTCTCCAACGATTCCTCCCGAGGAAACGATGCGGCTGGGATCTTGCGTCGAAAGGTCCGGACTGGCCACTTTCCAGCTTTGACCGCCGTTCGTGGTCTTGAAAATAACTTGGCAGCCGTAATACACCACGTTGTGATCAAAAGGATCGACCGCGAGCGGCGGCGTCCAGTGGCACCGGTATTTGATTTCGTTTGGCGCTGCATCGAGAGTGTGCAAGTAAGGGCTTACCGAACGCGCCTCCTTCGTCCGTGCGTCCCACCGTGTCACTTCATCGCCGTAGCAGGTGGCCCACACGATGTTGGGATCGACCGGGTCCGGAACGGTAAAGCCCGATTCGCAGCCTCCCATGTGGCGATCCCAGCCCGCTTCCGGTCCTTCCCCAGGCAAGCTTGGTCCACGCATGTTTCCGTCATCCTGCATATTGCTGTAGAAGTCGTACGGTACCTGATTATCGACGTCCACGTGATACATCTGTCCGATCGGCAGCGTGACCCGGTGAAAGCCTCGGCCGTGCACCGTCGTTATAATCATCCCGCCGTCGTCCGTGATCACGAAGCGGTCGGCATTCAATGGATCAATCCAAATATCGTGCGTGTCTCCTCCCCAGCGGACCTCTTGAAAATTCAAACCTCCATCCAGGGATTGGAAGAACGAGCTGTTCGCAAGCAAAACTTCGTTGTCGCTCGCCGGCGAGACTGCGAGTCGGATGTAGTAGCCGGCGCGCCCGATTAAGGGCCTCTGGTAATTCACGGCTTTCCAGTGGGCGCCCGCGTCATCCGATCTCCATACGGAGCCTTGGTCTTTTGTTTGAATCAGCGCGTACACCCGGTTCGAGTTTGTCGGCGCCACGGCCACATCGATCTTGCCCAGGGGAGAGTGCGGCAAGCCGTGCTCTTCAATGCGAGTCCACTTCGTGCCGCCATCGCGCGAAACGTAAACCCCGCTGCCTGGGCCACCGGCAAATTCCGCCCATGTGTGCATCTCCACTTGCCACATTCCTGCGAAGAGCACTCGCGGATTGTGTGGATCCAGGGTGAGCCCCGAACACCCGACATTCTCTCCGGCAAAAAGCACGCGTTCCCAATGCTGGCCGCCATCCGTGGTTCGATAAACGCCGCGTTCTTGCTGAGGTCCGGTTGTTCGTCCAAGCGCACAGACAAATACAATGTCAGGATTCGTCGGGTGCACGATAATCCGGCCGATGCGCCCCGTTTCCTGCAGCCCCATATTGGTCCAGGTCTTTCCGGCATCTGTGGACTTATAGATTCCATCGCCGATTACGTCGCTATCTCGGATTACCCAAGCCTCGCCCGTTCCGGCCCACACCACACTTGGATCCGACGGCGCGACCGCCAGAGCGCCAATCGCAGCGACCGGCTCCTTATCGAAGATCGGCGCCCAGCGGTTGCCGCCGTCCGTCGATTTCCATACGCCCCCGGAGGCCGCGCCCGCGTAGTAAGTGCTCGGATCGCCCGGGACTCCTGCGACCGACGCGATGCGGTTTCCGACTCGCGGCCCTACGAAGCGGAATCGAAACTGACTGTCTTCATTGGGTTCTGGTTGCTGCGCGCGTGCCGCCCATACGAAACACAACACAACCAGCAACGCGAGACAAGCCTTTCCGCTTCGAATGAACGCCACTTGAACCTCCCGCAAGAAATTTTGGAATTCGATGTCCCAGGTCACACTGGAGTACGCCGAACGCGCAGAGTATACATTATCCCCCGAGCGATTCGTCGTGGAGTCCAAACGAATTCGCCCTTGCACCCTCATTGCGAATTTTGCATTCGAGTCAGAGCGTCAACCTCTCGGCGCTCAAGAATCCGGTAGGAAATTTTGAAAGAACCTGTTTGCCGAATTTCAAGGAAGGTCGTTAAAGGCCGCAGTGGTTAGAAATTCCCGGAATGATGCCTCACGATTCGGCGGAAAATTGCCCGTTCCAAATATTCCGCTCGGGTGTGGTGCACACCCAATGCGCGATCAGTCGAAAACGATCGCCGGATGGTTGGTGCCGGCGGGGGGAATCGAACCCACGGCCTAGGGATTATGAGACCCTCGCTCTTCCACTGAGCTACGCCGGCACAAAGTCAATTCTCAATGCTACGGAGTAGGTCACGAACGTGTCAAGCTCTCCCACCGCAGCGAGCGTTGCACGCTATCCTTTTTCGGCCGAACCTAGAATCGCGTGTAAGTGCCTCCGTCTCCTGCTACCAGAATGCCGCTTGGGCAGCTCTGAAGTCCTAAGACTATTAGTACTACCGTACCGTTGACCCTACACGTCCTAAAACCTATTCTCCTCGCGTTGTGACTTGGCGGTCCAATCCCGTCAGGCGAAAGCCTGGCGAAGGGACTTGCCGGGTAGGTGTGTACCAATACGGTACAAGTCCGTAGCGCGAGCTACTTGACATCCTCGTAGTTGAGGATAGAGTGTCTCTGGGTGTCTTCCATCCCCGGAGGCAATATGTCCAGGAAACTCGCGGTTGTACTCCTTGTCATGGTCGTTTTGACAGGGGCTATGGGTCTGAAAACCATTGTTACGGCGCACAGCGATGGCTCCGTAATCATGGCGAATGGCGGAGCACCAGCGCCGCCGACACCGTTTAGAAACGGCGGAGCACCGGCACCGCCAACGCCGTTTAGGAACGGCGGAGCACCAGCACCACCGACGCCCTTTTAATAGCGTCACGGCATCCGCAAAAACTGTTCTAGCTTTTCCGCGGGGTCGAGGATCAGGGGCGTAGATAGGATGAGTGATACGTGCCTGGTCCTTTTGCATACGCCGTTTGGCTTGTATGCTTGTTCTGCGAAGTAGCCGTGGTTGTGTGCGCGCTGAAAAAGCACGCCTTTCGTCGTTATCTCTGCCTGAATCTGTACATGGCTTTCGCGGTTATCTCTGAGCTCGCTCGCTACAAAATCCTCACCGAATACGGCTTCTCCTCAAAGCAGTACGTTTACTTTTATTATTATTCCGACGCTATCCTAACCATCTTCCTTTACTTCGTCTTAAGCATGCTCTACGTTCACGTTTTCAGCGAAATGAACGCGGAGCGCTACGTGAAAATGGGCGCTATGTTACTTCTGGGCGGGACTGCTCTGTTCACCTACGCCGTCGTCGAGCAATCCTCCGCCAAGATGCTTACCCATTTCGTCGTCGAACTCTCCCAAAACCTTTATTTTGTGGGACTGGTCCTCACCTATGTTCTGTGGGGAGCTATCCTGAAGCTTCGCGAAACGCGCACCCGGCTCGTCCAACTGGTGCTTTCGCTCGGCGTTTATTTCAGTCTCTTCGCGGCCAACTACGCGATGCGAAACTTGTATCCGTCGTTAAGCTCCCTGCTTGTTCCCATGTACCAGCTTTTTGGAATATTCCTCCCGCTGGCTTGGGCCTACGCCTTCTGGCGTTTACCTGAAGAAGCCAGGCTCGCTCCTTCGCGGCTGGCGGTGATCCCCCGATGATGGCCGGAATCATTCTCGTCTGTTCCCTGGTCTTCTTGCTGCAGTTCTTCGTGTCTTATTGCCGCTCCTTGATTGCGGCTTCGATCAAGCACCCTCTTTCCGCTGAGGTGCAGGACGTTACAGGGATCAAGAGCGCTGCGGCAGGCGATGATTTTGACCGCGTCGTTCAACTTCTCCAGCTCTGCCCGGACCGTCCGGAAGATCGCAGCGGCATTCAGGCCATTGGAGCGTATTTCGGTCTCCTGGGTTTTGTACGCTCAACCCTCGCCAAGATTATTCCTTCGCTGCGCACCTGGACCGAGTCGGAGCGCGGACTGTGTACCTACTTTGCGGCTGTGACTCTCGAACGGCGTATCGCCTTCAGTAGAGACATGTTCGCCCAGCAATTGGAATCGTAAAGATCCCCCCGTTCCCGCACCACTTCGCTTGCGCTATCCGCTATCGGTTTCGCTACAGGCTCTTCCTCTTTTGGGGTTGACTTTTCTAGCTTCGTGGTAATCTAAAACCGTTCCCTCCTCACCGGAGTGGAAGCGTCCGCAGCGCAAAAACGACCGGTGACTAAAACATGTCTGCAGTGCGGCGCCGTATTGCCCTCGAGCATACGCGTCTGCAATTTTTGTGATTCATCCCTTACAGTAGAGCTTTCTCCCGCCGCGGCAAGTTCCGCGCCTAGCGAAGGGGAAGATCTCGGTCCAAAAATCGGCCGGAATTACGCTTTGGCCTCATCCAGTGACCAGCCGGATTCCGCCTGGCGTGGTGAACTTTCGCAGCGCCTCCAGGCCTATCGCGTACGGCGTCGCAAGGTAGCCCCAAATCTCGCTCAGTCCCAGCTTCCCTTCGAAGATTTCGCTCCCGTCCGGCCCGCGCAAACTGCACTCAAAGTCGATGAGTCTCTCCCGGCGGCGGATGACGATTTCTCCTTCACCATCGCCATCGGCCGAAATGCTGCAGCTCGAGACGACGCGCGGATGCTCATTGACGTTTCTCTCCCTCCCGAACCCGTCCCGGGTTCGGATCAGCCTTCTTCGCTGATTCTCCCGCCCGAGCACGAAGGTTTGTATCCAGTCGCCTCAATCCTCGAGCGCAGGCTCGCCGGATTGATAGACGCCGGATGCCTCCTCTTCGCCTACGGAGGTTTCCTCGCTCTCTTTGGATCGCTTGGCGGACAATTTACGTTCAGCAAGTTGAGCGCGGCCGTCTGCGTGACCACCTTCGTCATCGTTTATCTGCAATACTTCGCTCTCTTCACGATTTTTGGCGGCACCACGCCGGGCATGATGTTGCGCGGTCTTCAAGTAACCAGCTTTTCGGGCGAACCTCCGACGCCAAGGCAGATGCTCTGGCGCAGCGCCGGCTACATGCTGTCCGTTGGCACATTTTTCATGGGTTTTCTGTGGGCTCTGTGGGACGAGGATGCTTTGACCTGGCACGACCGCCTGTCTCGCACGTATCTCTGTCCCGCCCCAACGTTCGCTGATTTGGACGCCACGCACGCCGTGCACACCCGCTGATTCGTGCGGGCAACTCATCTCTTCTTCAAAGGGTCGCTTAGCCCAGGCACGCGCGCGCAATGCGCACAATGGTTTCGAGGCTCAGCCTCACGTCCGCTTCGGTTGTCGCCCAGGAAGAGACGCTCACTCTCATCGCGGTTCTACCCTGCCACGTCGTTCCGCCGCACCAGCACGTTCCATCCTCCTGCACCGCGCGGATCACTCTCTGCGTTGTCTCGCCGCTCCCGAACGATACGAGCACTTGATTGATGACGATTTCGTTCAGAACTTCGAACCCCGCGTCGCGAAATCCTTCCGCAAATTGTTGTGCATAAGCGCACGTCCGCTCGATTAAGGAACAAAGCCCTTCCCGCCCTAGCGATTTCAGAGCCGCCCACAATTCCACTCCCCGCGCTCTTCGTGACGCCTCCGGCGTGTGATACATCGGTTCGCGCAGCGCTCCTGCTTCGAGGTATGCCGCGGTCATGGTCATCGCGGCCCGCAAAGCCATTCCGTCTTTCACCAGCACGATCCCGCTATCGTAATTTACGTTCGGCCACTTGTGCGCATCCGTGGCCCACGAATCGGCTTTCTCGAATCCTTCCGTCAAGCGGCGATACTTCGGCGAAACCGCCGCCCACAATCCGAAGGCGCCGTCCACGTGAACCCAGGCTCCTTGTTCGTGCGCCCGCGCACAGATCTCCGCCGCTGGATCAAAGGACCCCGTGTTTACATTTCCCGCCTGAATGCACAGAATCGTCCGCTCATGGAGCCGCGGCAGCCTGTCCGCGCGCATCCGCCCCTGTCCGTCCACTTCCACCCGCGTCAGCCGTTTTTTCCCAAAGCCTGCGAGACTCAGCGCCTTCAGAAGCGAAGCATGCACTTCGTCGCCCACCACGATGTCGATGGGAGGCGCGCCGAACATTCCTTGGTCCTCGACGTTCCAGCCCGCGCGTGCCAGAAGGGCGTGGCGAGCCGCCGCCAGCGCCGTAAAATTAGCGGCCGTCGCGCACGTGACAAGCCCGCCCTCGCATTCCTTCGGCAGTCCCAGCGCTTCGCACACCCAGCCCAGCGCCACTTCCTCCAACTCCGCCGCCACGGGGGACATCACTCGCAAAGCCGCATTTTGGTCCCACGTTCCTGCTAGCCAGTTGGCTGCCAGGGAAGCAGGCAATGCTCCGCCAATCACAAAGCCAAAGTATCGTCCCCCGGTCGTCGCCACTGTCGCCGGAGAACCGATTTCATCCAGTTTCTCCAGGACTTTCATCGCATCGCACGTCGACGCAGGGAACGGCTCGCGGAACGTCCGTAAGTCATCCACGGCCTTCTGGCCCGCTGCAACTTGCCTCTCACCAATTCTTTCTGCGTATTTCAGGGATCTCTCTGCAGCCTCTCGCAGCAAATCCGCCGTCTTGGATTTTTCTTGTCGATCCGTTCGCATGAACAAGCCGCCTTTCCGACCCCGGCGCGCGCACCGAGATGCACCTCTGGCAATTCAACGCCGGAGCGCCGGTATTTTCAGATTAGCGGATCGATAGAGGAAGGAAAGAGCCGAATTGTCTGCTATTTCTTTATAACCGCTTCATCGGAAGCGATCTTTCCGTCGCGAATGAAAATAATTCGGTGCGCATGCTGGGCGATGTCGTGTTCATGCGTTACGAGAATGATCGTGTTGCCTTGCCGGTGGAGATCCCCGAATAACGCCATGATCTCTTCGCCGGTTTTCGAATCGAGGTTCCCCGTCGGTTCGTCCGCCAGGACGATCGATGGCGAATTCACCAGCGCTCGCGCGATGGCCACACGCTGTCTCTGCCCTCCCGAGAGCTCGTTTGGTTTGTGCATCATCCGTCCCACCAAGTCCACCCGCTCCAACGCCAGCTTGGCTTTTTCGATGCGCTCCTCCGACGGCGTCCCGTTATAAATCAGAGGCAGCTCCACGTTGTGGAGCGCGGTTGCGCGGGGCAGCAAATTGAACGTTTGAAAGACGAATCCAATCTCTTTGTTGCGAATATAGGCCAGCTCGTCGTCGTCCAAATCGCTCACCAGCCGGCCCGCCAGCCAGTATTTCCCCTCGCTCGGCGAATCCAAGCACCCGATGAGGTTCATCAGCGTCGATTTTCCCGAACCGGAGGGACCCATGATGGCCACGTATTCGCCCTTGCGAATTTGCAGGTCGATCCCGCTGAGGGCGTGAACCTTCTCGGATCCCATTTCGTACACTTTCGTCAGGGCTTCCGTCTTGATCACGATACCCGAGCTGACCAAATCCTCGCGGTAGGAATCCGTGGCTGTCGTCTCTACGGGCATTCAAATATTCCTCGCTGGGTTCCGCTCCGCTAGCTCTGTTGGTCGCCTTGCAACTTTGGCACGGAGTTGTCTACCTTGACGCTCGCCTCAGGCTTCAGTGTGCGCAACGCCTTATAACTCCCCACAACGATCTGGTCACCCACCTGCAATCCTTTGGTGATTTCGATGTTGGTGATTCCGGTGATCCCCGTTTCCACCGGCCGGAAGAACGCTTTATTTCCGTTTACCACGAACACGCCCTGAACTTCGTCCTTATTTGGATCCCCGGCCGCGGGCGGCGGGGGCGCTGCTAGCGTTACTCCTGAATTTCCTTGCCCCTGTGCATTCTTGGCCGCTTCCGCCAGATCCTTGCGTGTGCGCACCGCAAGCGCCTGAATGGGAATGGCAATGACATCCTTCTTTTCCGCCGTCTTGATTTTTGCCGTAGTCGAAAGTCCCGGCCGCAAGTCGTCCGGCGGATGATCCAGCCTCACCACCACTTTGAAATCCTTGGCTTCCTCGGTCCCCGTCGTGGATTGCGTAGTGGCCAAACCAGAGCTGCGTAACGTCGCTTGTGAACCAATCTCCGTCACCCTGCCCGTGAACACTTTCCCGGGCAATGCATCTATCGTCACGTCCGCTTCCTGCCCCAGCTGCACGTTGATGATGTCCGTCTCGTCGACCTTAACCTCCGCAGTCACCACGGACATGTCGGACAGCGTCATCAAGAAACTGCCATTCGTATTCGTTATGCCAGGCACGACGTAATCCCCTACGCGCTCCGGCAAATAGCTTACGATCCCGTTGATCGGTGAAGTGTACGTCGTCTTCGACAAAACGTCGCTGCTGTGCTTCAGCATCGCTTGGTTTTGATTCACTTGCGACCGCGCCTCATCGAGCTGCGCCTTCAAGGAAACTACGCGCTCGCGCGCCGATTCCACCGAGGCCGCCGCTCCGTCATACGTCGTCTTGCGTTGGTCGAAATCCTGTTTTGCGATCAACCCCGCTTTGAAGAGCCCTTGCCCCCGCTCAAAATCGAGCTTGGCCTTCTCGCTGTTGGCCTGTTGGGAAGCTAAGTCCGCCTGCGCCGCCATGAAGCTTGCCTGAGCTGCCTGCACGCCGTCTTCCGCCGTCCTCATCGCCGCCGATTGCGCCTGCACGTCTGCGCTGGCCTGCACGTTATCCTGCAAGAGAAGGCGGTCGCCCTTCTTCACGTGGTCGCCTTCCTTCACGAGAATCGCCGTAATTCTCCCGAATCCTTGCGCCGTCACGTTTGTATAAGTCGTGGGTTTGATCTCTCCAGAGGCCGTAACCAGCGAAACCAGATCGTCTTGCTTCGCCACCTTGGCCGTCTGCACCGTCACCACGCCCTTATTCGCCTGGTTGACGCTGAACAGCACTATGCCTAGCAGCACTACGGCCGCGCCCACTCCGATCGCTACCTTTTTCCACGTCTTCATGCGATTCCTCTTTAATCCGCCCTGGCAAGATGACTCAAGGTCGCTCCGGCGCCATCCAAGCCGCCGGGGACACAATCGCGCTCTCTTTTGGCCCGTCCTCTTCCTTACATACGCCCTGGTGGGTCGAAATGTTTCGCGAGAGGATGTTATGCGTTACGCGATTTGGCTTCCTGACGGGGCCGCTCGTCGCCCGGCTCATCGGGCGCGCCGCCCCAACTTCTGCAGGTTACGCGCGAAACTCCTCTATATTCTAGATTCAAAACGGCCCAAAGGAAAGGATTCCTCTTTCCAGCGGACGCATTCCCTCTGGACAACCCGACCTCCTCCTTATGACGTTCCAACACGCACTTTGTTAACCCCTGCCGGCGCTTTTTTAACGCGTTTTCATCCTTTCCAGACGCCAAGTTGCTCCTCGCGCTTTGCAGTTCCAACTAAATACCAGTTTCCGAGCGTCTAAATCCGCGGGGCTCCTTGAACACCCCTCGTATGCCCTTGGATACCCTTGCCCGCCATCGAGCCATGACAACCAGCGCCTCGCGATGTCGGAAGCTGCTGCTGGCCCAATCTATTCCTCATGGTAGGATGTGCGCGTCTGAAATGTGGCGCTTCTGTTTTCTCTTTGCATTTTCTCTTTTTGCCGTCATTCGGCTCGATGCTGTCTCGCAACGTGCTTTGCCGGATGGATATACCAGACGTGTATGGCAAACCCAGGACGGCCTTCCGGAAAGCACTGTGCAAGCTTTCGCGCAAACGCCCGATCACTATCTTTGGATTGGGACCAGCGGCGGATTAGTCCGTTTTGACGGCGCGCGCTTTGTTGTCTTTGACCGCGAGAACACTCCACAGATTCACGAAAACAGCATTTTCTGCCTCATGGTCGCGCGCGACGGTAGCCTTTGGGCTGGCACGGACGGCGGCGGTTTGCTTCGCTATCATGATGGCGTCTTTCGTTCGTATTCGGCTTCTGATGGTCTGGCGAATTATTTCGTTCGCTCCGTTTACCAGGACAACGGTGGAACCATTTGGGTAGGCACCGACGCCGGACTGTTCCGTCTTTCCGGCGACCGCTTTGTGCGTGTCGACGGCACCGGAGAAATCCCCTCTCTTGCTGTCCACGATATACGCGAGGACCGCTCCGGCCGTCTTTGGGTCGGCGGCTCGAAGCTGGTCAGGATCCAAGGAAAGGATTGCAGGGTTTTCCGGCTCGAGGGCTATCCAAGTGCCACACGCGTAAAATCCATCCTCGAAACCCGCGACGGCACTCTCTGGATTGGCACCGTTTCGGGCCTCCAGCGGCGGCCAGCATCCGCCGATGACGCGCCCTTCGAAAAAATTCCCGGCATTTCAAGCACGGTTCGCGTCTTGCGCGAAGATGCCAGCGGCATTCTTTGGATCGGAACGATCGGCGAGGGTTTGATTCGTTTTCAAAACGGACGCTTCGCGCGAGTCAGAACGCCCGATGACCCTCCCAGCAGCACCGTGCTTGCCTTGTTCGAGGATAACGAGCACAACATTTGGAGCGGCATGCAAACAGGTCTGCTGCGTTTGAGCAGAACCGCGATGAGCACCTTTCCGCTGCCCGATGCCCAGAATGCGGACTTCGGCACGATCTATCCCGATCGTGACGGATCTCTTTGGGTGGCGAGCACGCACCTCTATCGCATCAATGCTCGTCGCGATCATTCCGAACTGATGCCCGCTCCCGAGCCGGGCGTCCGTGTGCGCAACGTTTTGCGCGACCGCTCTGGCGCTCTCTGGATCGGTACGGATGGGCATGGCGCCTATCGCGTGAATGGCGCCGAGCGGATTCATTACACCACGCACAACGGCCTGACCAATGATTTCGTCCGCGCGTTTCTTGAAAGCCGCGATGGAAGCATTTGGATTGGCACCGATGAAGGACTGAACCGCTGGCATGACGGAGCGTTGA
The DNA here is from genome assembly GCA_963715795.1 of uncultured Acidobacteriota bacterium. Lineage (GTDB taxonomy): Bacteria > Acidobacteriota > Terriglobia > Acidiferrales > UBA7541 > Acidiferrum. The sequence continues at coordinate 3,317,728 of OY970275.1, forward strand.
CCAACTACCGCATGGCGGATGGCCTCTGCTACTTCAGCATCCGCGCTCTCCTCGAGGATCGTCGCGGCGGACTGTGGATTGGAACGGACCGTGGCGTAAGCCACTGGGAAAACGGCAAATTTGTCCAGGACGAAGTCACACACAGCCTGAGTTCGGAAAAAGTTTGGGCCATTCATGAAGACCGTGATGGCGGATTGTGGTTCGGCACCAGGGGCGCTGGGCTGTTTCGCTGGCGCGGGGGCAAGCTGGTGTCCTTTGGCAGCGCTCAGGGACTCGCAAGCAATAGCATCTACCAGATCCTGGCGGATTCGCGCGGCGTCTTCTGGATGAGCGGGCCGAATGGAATTTCTTCCGTCGCGCGCCGCGATTTGGACCGTCTCGCCGATCATCCGGACTTCCGCCCCGCTGTCACGCTCTATGGCCTCTCGGATGGCGTCGAAGCCACGCAGATGCACGGCGGGACCCAGCCTGCTGGCTGTCTTACTTCGCGTGGCGAACTCTGGTTTCCCAGCAACCGCGGACCAGTTCGAATCCTGCCCGATCAAACCCGGCCAGGAGACCTGGCGCAGGTTGTCATCGAGCAAGTGCTTGTGGACGGACGCGAAGAGCCCATCTCTGGCCGCCTCGTAGTTCCTCCCGGAGAAGGCAAGCTTCAAATTGACTACAGTGCCATCCGCCTTCGCTCCCAGGAGCGCATCCGTTTCCGCTACAAGCTTGATGGCTTCGATCACGATTGGACCGAACCGCTGAACAGCCGCGTTGCCAACTACACCAATTTGCCAGCCGGCGTATATCGGTTCAACGTACAAGCTTTCGAAATGAATATGCCCGAAAAAGTGACGGAAACTTCCTTGGCGATCGAGTGGCGCCCGCACCTGTACCGCACCGGTTGGTTTCTCGCGCTCTGCGTCATGCTGATTGTCGTTGGCATTTTCGCCGTGTATCGTCTGCGGCTCCGGCAAGTGCACGACCGCTTCGAAGCCGTGCTGGAAGAACGCAATCGCATCGCCCGCGAAATGCACGACACCGTCATTCAAGGCTGCGTCAGCGCCTCCGCATTGCTCGAAGCCCTCGTGTCCCTCGATCCGGGAGGTTCGGGAGCGCTTCGCGATTTGCTGGACACCGCGCGCAATCAGGTCCGCGCCACGGTGGATGAGGCGCGGCGCGCTGTTTGGAATCTAAGACAGAGAGAAACTCCATCGCCCGAGATCAGCCAACTGCTCGAGCAGATGGCGCAGCAGGTGAGCCACGCCTCGCGTGTGCCGGTCCGTTTTAAGGCCTTTGGCAATCCTGTGCCGCTCGATCGTTCCGTCGAGTACGTCCTCCTGATGGTCGCCCGCGAAGCGGTTTCCAACGCCGTCCACCACGCGCATCCCGCCGAAGTGCGCATCACGTTGAAGTTCGAAACGGATACGGTGCGCATGCAGGTCCTCGATGATGGCAGAGGATTTGATCTCGAAGAAATTCTGGCCATGCAGGGCGCTCATTTTGGAATCATTGGGATGCGCGAAAGAATCGAACACCTCGGCGGCCACTTCGAGATAAACACTTCTCCCGGTGAGGGAACTCAATTGTCCATGGAAGTTCCGGTGCGGCTGCCGGCTGTGCTAAACAATGTAGAGAGTGTGAAGGTATGAGTGCTGCGCACAAGATGGGCGTTCTCGTGGTGGATGATCATCCGATCCTGCGCCTCGGTGTTGCGGCTATCATCAACGCGCAAGCGGATATGAAAGTGTGCGCGCAAGCGGGCTCGGGAGAAGAAGCGGTACGCATTTTCAAGAAACACCGCCCGGACATCACGCTGATGGATCTTCGGCTCCCAGGAATGAGCGGCCTGGACGCGTTGCGCGCGATCCGCTCGGAAGATCCCCACGCCAAGTGCGTTGTGCTGACCACCTACGAAGGCGATGAAGATATTCATCAGGCGCTTGTCGCGGGCGCCCTCGGATATATCATCAAGGGAATGTCGCACGAAACGCTTGTCGATGCGCTTCGTAAAGCGCATGCGGGAACGCGCTTTCTTCCGCCGCCAGTCGCTCGCAGTCTGGCGGACCGTACACCCAACTCCGACCTCAGCCCGCGGGAACGCGAGGTGCTGTCCCTGATGGTGCACGGCCAGAGCAACAAGGAGATCGCCGCCAGCCTCGGCATCACCGAAGCCACGGTTAAATGTCATGTGAGCGTAATCTTGATGCGCCTCGATGCCAATGACCGCACGCAAGCGGTCATTGCTGCCCTGCAGCGAGGACTGGAACATCTCTAAAGCCGGTCCAGAACCGGCCTCGACATTTTCACTGCCACAGATATCGCAACGACCTGAGTTGAATTGCCCTGATTCAATGGTCGGTCCAACCGTCTTCCACGATGGGCGGCCACGCCCAGCGAAACCCTTCCGATCGGCCCTTCTTATCAGGGATTCCCGGCGCGAAGTTGCCCCAATTCCAGCATAAAAAAAAAGAATGCCAGGCATCGATAATCCTACTTTAGGAGGATGCCCCCCCGTGCGAGCAAATCTTACAATCCTGCAATATTAGGCGACCCGGATGGTGCCGGGCAGAAACGTGGGTTCGATTTCTGCCGCCGGGTAAACAGGAAAATTTAGTCGAGGCGTAGTCGAGGTGCATCGTTGGCGAGGCAAAGAGGGCCCGCGTGGTGCTGACGTTCGTCGCTGTGTGCGCTTTGCAGGTGGATGGCGGGGCGCACACAGGGCAGGTGGTAGGAGTAGGACGAGCCCTGGGCGCAGAGTTGGGCATGGGAGTAGAAGCTGGATGGAAGTTGCCAGTTTCGGGTGATGTGGAAAGTTGCAGACCGCGGGTGGGATATAGCTCTTAGGAGGATCAAGTGATGAATGCACGTGCTCTTCGTAACTATAGCTGCCTATGTTCACTGCTGCTGGTCATGCTGCTAGCTCCTTTGGCGAAGGCGCAGAACTCGAACACCGGAGAAATTAAAGGCACGGTGACGGACCCTTCGGGAGCAGTCGTCCCGGATGCGGCAGTCTCGATCAAGAATGTGCTGACCGGCGTGGTCACTCCAACGACAACGAATCACGCCGGTTTGTACGATGTTCCCTTTTTGTCGCCTGGCAACTACACCATCACATTCTCAAAACAAAACTTTCGCGATTTTGTCCGCTCCGGCATTGTGCTGCAGATCCAGACTTTGGAAATTGACGCGGCTCTGCAACTCGGCGCCGCCACACAGGAAGTCGTAGTTACGGGCGCGGGGCCCTTGGTGGAAACGCAAACAACGGAGCAGCATGTAGACCTAAGCACCGAAGCAATTCGGACGGCGCCTATTGTCGGCACCGATTGGCGCGCCGAGATGACTCAGCTTATTCCCGGCGTGAACGCCGGCGGAGGTCCGGGGCAAGCCGTCGGCCAGCAAGTGGGAGTTAACGGCACGCAGTCCTACAATGTGAACTTTCTGACCGATGGGTCCGCTGCTACTGCGCCGAGAGATTTCAACAGCAGCAACTTCATTCCGCCGATTGACTCGATCTCCGAGGTCAGCATTAATTCAGGGAACGCCCCCGCTCAATACGGCAACGGCCTCACCTCGATTAACGTCATCACGAAGAGTGGGACCAACCAATGGCACGGCAGCGCTTACGAATTCGTTCAGAACACGTCCTTGAACGCCAGAGGTTTCTATAATGCGACGGGGCCGAAAGCCGTGGAGCACTGGAATAACTATGGCGGCAGCGTGGGCGGTCCGATTCTCAAGAATAAACTGTTTTTCTTTTTCACCTACCAGCGCAATCCGTCGTCGGCTCCCACCTCTGGGCTTTATAGTTACCCCACTGCGGCGATGGAGGCAGGCGATTTTTACGGGATGCCAGGCTCGACCAACGCAACCTACTTTAGCCCCACTGGTACGCTGCTCGGAACTTACGATCCAGTGGCCGAAAAGCTCCAGGGCTACTTTCCGGCAGCGACCGCTCCGGGATGGATTCCGGGATGCCCCGGCCCAGCGAACGTGTCAGCAACTGTTGCGCAAACTTGTCCCGCGATAAACAACTACGTGTTCAATGGAAGCAGTCCGAATCTATCTACCTGGTATACGGGCAAGGTTGATTACAACATCTCCTCGGCTCAGAAACTCTCGTTTAGTTTCAATTATTATCCCAACAGGGTGTCCTACGTCCCCGCAGATCCCCTCTACCCCAATGATGCCACTTCGTATTCCCTGGGAAATAACTACAACCTGACGGGTCAATTAACGGATGTTTACACCATCAGTTCGACCATGCTGAACGAGTTTCGTCTGGGCGGAAGCCGCGAGCTCGATAAGTACGTGCCGCCCTCCCTTGGCAAGGACGACCCTACGACTCTGGGTCTTCAGCCGGCTTACGGCACCAATTCGCCATCCAACGTGTTTCCCAAAATCACGATTGATACTGGGGCAGGAGCCGGATGCTACGCTCTGGGCGCGGGTTGCGGTGAAAACGGCAACATCGATGCCGTACTCGGCGAGGGCGTCTACAACGTTTCGGATGTATTGACGCTCATTCGCGGCAAGCACACCATCAAGGTGGGCGGTGAATACGACAGGGTCTATCAGAACTATACAAACTGGGGCGATCTCAGCTCCGGCAATTTCGAGTTCAACGGAAGCGTCACGGGGATCCCGTACGCTGACTTCCTGTCAGGCGATGTCTATGGATGGTATGTCTACAACTACGATCCCACAAGCGCACATACTCACAGCACGGCGTTGTTCGCCAGCGACGACTACAAGATTTCCTCGCATGTGACTCTCAATTTGGGATTGCGCTGGCAGGCGCAGGCTGGCTGGGGCGTGAAGCACAATCTCTTCGGCAATTATGACCCATTTCTGCCCAATAGCGCGGATGGCGGGTTGTATAAGGGAGCCATCCTCTACGGAGGGCAAAGCGACGTTGTTTATGGCGGAACGACAACGAACTACAACACCATTCAAAACGCTGATTACAAGCAATTCGCGCCCCGGATAGGCGTCGCTTGGTCTCCCCGTGAAAAGTGGTCCGTGCGAGCCAGCTACGGCATTTTTGACGCGCCGCGCGACGCCGAAAATTATACCGATGGGGCGCTGGGCCTTGGCTTCAATCCTCACAACGAAGGTAACGGGGGCTACGTCAACGGAAGCTACGCCTTCAAATTGGCCACCGGGCCGCCGCCCGGCACGGTCGTCTATCCGACGCTGCAAACACTTTCGCCAGAGATCGCCAACTATAGCGGCGTGCAGTACTACCCTCAGAATATGCCTACCGTCTACGTGCAGACTTTCCTGCTCAGTGTTCAGCACGAATTCGCGGGTGGGATCCTGCTGGATACTAGCTACGTTTACACCCGCGGCAGGAATCTGAACTTTCAGACGGATATCAATCAGGCGCCTGTGACCGAGCTAGGCTGCACGGGCTACAATTGCGGGAATCCCAACCCGATATTCAATTCGATCTCGGCCGCCATCTATGACGGATGGTCGAATTACAACGCGCTGCAGGTACGCCTTCAAAAGAAGATGTCCTATGGCTTGAATTTCCAAGCCAATTACGCGTTTTCGAAATCGCTCGACACCGGCACAGGCACGGGTCACGGATCGGGTGTTGACATCTACCAGAATGCTTACAATCCCGCCGACAATTACGGCTTGTCTGACTTTAACTCAACGCACACCTTGGTTGGCCAGATCGTCTACGAACTTCCATTCGGCAGCGGACGTCAATTTGCTCTTCACGGGCCGCTCGACCAGATAGCAGGCGGCTGGCGCGTTTCCAGTCTTTTCCAGTGGCATTCGGGCGTTCCGTTTACTCCCGTAATCCAGAGTTCCGTTGCCACCGGTATTGATCCCGGGCTCGCTCCGTCCATCGCCGCCGGTTCCACGCTTTATCCTGATCTAGTGGGCAACCCAAGCGTCTCTAATCAGACGATCCACGGCTGGTTCAGCCCTGCGGCTTACGCGAACCCAGCATACGGGACCTTTGGCGATAACGGACGCATGACGCTGGTCGGCCCGGGCTTCTTCAACACAGACTTCAGTGTCGGAAAGAGTTTTCCCCTTCACTGGGAGGGTGTGAAACTCGAAATTAGGGCCGACATGTTTAACGTCTTCAATCACGTGAACTATGCCAATCCGGATGCGAACGTTGGATACGGTTCTAGCCCTTGTCCAGCCGGTGGTCCCAATGCCGGTCTCGATTTGGCGGATTGCACCGCTGGCACGATCACCGGCTTCGTGGGCGGCGCCCGCGTCATACAGTTGGGCGCTCACATTACGTTCTAAGCGACCGCCGCAGTTTGAGTAACCCCCACACACCCCAGGGGTGCGGAAGAGAGGGTTCTTCCGCACCCCTTACTTTTGGGCAAGGCTCTGGGGCACTGCCGATCGGGCAGGCATTGCCAGAAAGCTGGTCGGCGAGTTCAAGGCTAAGACCCGAGGTCCGAGGGGGTCCACCCCCCACCCTTTTTTCGTAAGTGTTCATTCTAAAGGAATTCAAAGTGCTTATTTTGTGTATGTTAAGGAAGTGTTCATTTTAAAGAGCTTACGTGGCCGAATTTGCCCTAAAATGGTGCAAGTCTTGTAAGTGTTGCGAACAAAGAACTTAGGGCACAAACTGGCCGGAAAAGCAAAAACGCCAATCTTGAGATCGGCGTTCCCGGACAAGCCGCGCAACATTACCTAAGGAACAATATACGCCGAGATTCACAGTTTGTCAAGCTAAAAACGCCGACAACAGGCGGCCTGCGACAGACCGGATTACAGGAGGCTGCCGGGATGGGGGTACACGAAGGCCGGGATGGGGAGGGCGATGCGAGTGCAGGTGGTCCTTTTGCCGCGGTGACCTGGGGAATTTGCGGGGGCTGCGGTTGGCGCGCTGTGATAGGGTGAGATTGCCAACGGAAAAGAGAGAGACGGGGAGGAAGTTTGCGTCTCACCCGAAAATGCGCAACGGCAGGTTTCGTTCTTCCATGAGAGAGTCCCGTCCCGATAGGTTTTGCCAAACCACATTTCGCTCTGGCGACTTTGTGGCTGTGCACGAGAAGCGAGCTGCGCATTTTTGTGGCAGGCCCTTCCTCTTGGCGCTCATGCTTCTTGCAGGTCCGCTCTTGCCGGCAACGGCACAGACCCAGTCTTCCCGCGCGGCACAGATTCAGGATCACCTGCAAAAGGCTTTTGAATACCTGAGGACGAACGATGCAAGCTCCGCGATCAAGGAGTTCGATGCCGTCTTGGAGCTTGATCCCAAGAACGCCGACGCCAACGCCAACCTGGGCGTGATTGCTTTCTTTCAGCGCGATTATCAGGGCGCTGCCGAATACTTGCGCAGGGCTTTGGCGGTCGAGCCCTCTTTGGCGAAAACGCAGGCCCTGCTGGGCATTTGCGAACGAAGACTGGGGGATCCTTCGGCGCAATCTCTTCTCGAAAAATCCTTTCCCAGGCTGAAAGACAAGAAACTGAAAATCCAGGCGGGAATCGAGCTGGCGGGCATTTATAGCCAGCAAGGCAGCCTGGACCGAGCCGGGGCTGTGATGCGGTCGCTCGTGGATCTCGACCCCGACAATATCGAGATTCTGTACACGGCACAGCGCATTTACTCCGAACTGGCGGATGACACGCTGAATAAGCTTGCGGTGATTGCTCCCGGCTCTGCGCGGATGCAGCAGGTGATCGCCGAGCGGCTCATCAATGACGGCGATTTGAAAGGCGCCATCGAGCACTATCGAAAGGCGCTGGAAATCGACCCGCGCCTGCCCGGCGTGCACTACGAATTAGGAGAAGCCATTCTGCAAACGTCGCAAACCGATCCGGCGACGCAAGCGGCGGCGGAAAAAGAGTTCCAGGCGGCTGCGGCGCTCGAGGGAGACACGGCCCAGTTGGAATGCCAGCTTGGCCGAATCGCGTTCCTGCAATCGGACATGGACCGGGCCTACGCGCATTACAAAAGGGCATTCGAGATGGATCCCAACGAAGTCGATGCGCAATTGGGGATGGGGCAGCTTCTCTCCGTGATGGGAAAGCCGGAAGAGGCGGTCAAGTATTTACGCATGGCGATCCAGAATGATCCCCTGAACGCCGAGGCGCATTACCGGCTGGCGACGAACTGCAGAAAGCTCGGCTTAACCGCGGAGGCCGAGAAGGAATTGAAACTGTTTCAGGAGATAAAGAAGGCCAAGGATCAGGTGAGAGAGCTCTACCGGCAGATGAACAGGGCGCCGCAGGAACAGGACGAGCAGCTTCCGGACGACAAGCCGTAGGCTCTAGGATTCCCGAGTGAAAGCAAAGGCGCACGGTGACTGGTGACTCGTGACTGGTGACTGGTGCAGACGGCGCCATAATCGGAATTTGGGCTGCGCCATTCTACTTCCTGCTACTTCCCGTTCAGCAGCCGCCGTTGGTATCTCCCTGAGATTTGTGCGAATCCGACCTTAGTCGGATGGCCTATCTGCATTTAACGGTTAGATTTAGCAAATCAATTTCGTGATTGGGTGTGCGAATGACCCGAGCAAGGGCGGCCATTCGTTGCACGGCTCTTGAGGAGCGACGGCAAACGTGCCTACGCAGGATCGATTCGTCTGGTGTTCGACCGCCATTATCCTGGGCCTTGCGGGTGCCGTGGGCTGTGGAGGTGGTTCCTCCGGCGGCGGGACTCCTCCGCCACCGACGATTGACCCGCCAACGCTCACAAAAGCGTTTGGAGCGGCCAGCGTGCCGCTCAATGGCAGCACGTCACTGACATTCACGGTTTCAAATCCCAATGCGAGCAGCTCTTTGAGCGGCATAGGCTTCACGGACTCTTTGCCGGCGGGACTGCTGATTGCCACGCCGAATAATCTGGTGGGGACGTGCGGCGGCGGAACGATTACGGCGGCGGCCGGATCGAACAGCGTCGCACTGGACGGAGCGACTCTGGCCGGCGGACTATCCTGCAATTTTGTAGTGAACGTCACCGGGACATCCGCCGGGATGCAAAACAACGTGACCAGCGCAGTGACTTCGACAGAGGGCGGAAACGGCCGCACGGCGACGGCCAGCTTAAACGTAATCGGGCCAAGCCAACAGCCCGCGGAGCCCACGAATATCACGCCGATCGATGGAGAGGTGTATTACGTTCTGAACCAGCTCAGCGGCTTGCAGGCCGACCTCAATAATAACTCGACCACCGCCGGCGACCACATCCTCGACGATCCCCGCAGCTTTACCGATCTGAGCCAGCGCTGGGCGTTCACGAGTTTTTCCGGCGGCGTGTGGAAGATCAGCAATCTATCGAATCAACTTTGCCTGGATTCGGCGGCGAGCGGCGGCGTGACGTACGTGGTTCAGAATTCCTGCGCTGCGGTGACTACACAACAGTGGATATTGACGCCGGCGGGCGACGGTTACTACACCATTTCGAACAAGAGCACCGGCCTGGCTATCGATCTTTATCAGGGAGCGGTTTCCGCGGGCACTTTTTTGGACCAGACCGCCCTTGCTGGAGTTGCTACGCAGAGCCAGGAGTGGTTGCTGCGCCCGGCGTTTTTCCGCGGCGTCGACAACGCTCTCTTGGAAAAACAAGAAGCGGGCCGCGCTTCGACCGGAGTGTCCTGGTGGAAGGACGCGGGATTGCAGCAAGACGTCCTGGCGATGTGGAAGGCGCATGGCGTGAACATGGTGCGGCTGCGGCCGAGCTCCGTGCCACCTTACGCGAACGCTTCGCAGACGGGATGCACGGGGAACGCATGCTATGCGGAAACCGACGCGCAAGACCTGGACGTTGCCAAACGCGCGAAGAATTTGGGAATGAGCGTCGAACTTTCCTTGCTTTTTGATGGCGGCAATTCCGACAGCGTGCCGTCGGCGTGGGCCGGCCAGTCGCTCACGCAATTAGAGACGGACATTTACACCTACGTGAAAGCTGAAATCATGTCGTACCGGCAGGCGGGGACCATGCCGGATTTGGTGGCCATCGGCAATGAAGTCGATACCGGATTTCTGGGTTCGCTTGGCAGCCCCACCGGAGCGGATTTTAGCGGGTTCGCGGCGTTGCAAACGCAAGCGATGCAAGCTGTTCAGGATGCCGCGGCGGACACTTCCATTGGGCCAGCCATTCCGCCGCCGCTGACTTGCATTCACATCACGCCGGCTTGGGACCTGACGCAATTTTTTACGCTCGCGAATCAGAACAATATTCCGTACAACGCCATCTGCCAAAGCTACTACCCCGTTTATCACGGGCCGCTGACCGATGCGCAGGCGGCGGCGACGAATCCCAAGAATCAGCCGGTCGAGCAGGATGTGCTCACCGCCGCCGCCAACAATCTTGGCAAGCCGATCTTCATCATCGAAACCGGCGAGCATTATGAAAACGGGTATCAGGCGAACGATCCGTGGTATAGCCCGCCAAGCATCGCGCTGCAGCAGCAATTTTTGCTGGATTTGCAAGGCGTCGAGAAAGGCTTGCCAAACAATCTCGGGATGGGAATTGAATACTGGGACGCTGAGGGCGTAAATGTGCCGAGTTTGAATGGCGGATTTATTAACGGCGATGGCACGCCGGACGCGATCTACACGTGGAACGGATGGACACTCTTTGATAATGCCGATACGTCGGGAACGACGAACGTCAGCGCATCGAATTACTCGGCGCTGCTTCCCGGCATGGACGCCCTCGGCGGAAAACTCGATTCCACTTTGCGCTACGAATTCATCAATCGCAGCAGCGGGATGATTTTGGGCGTGTATCAAGGCTCGACGGCCAGCGGCGCCATGCTGGACGCGGAGACGAATACGGTGGCGCCCGCGCTCAGCCAGCAATGGCGAATCAGCAGCAATCAGGACGGCTATTTTCAGATTGCGAGCGCCAATCCCGGCGCGGGAAATACGACTAACGCGCTGGATGATTCCGGCGCATCGCTCTCCAGCGGCACGGCCATCGTACAGTCGCTGGCGAATGCCTCGCAGGAGGAAGAATGGAGTGTCGTGTCGGTGGGCAACGGCTACTTCAGTCTTGTAAATCGCGTCAGCGGGATGGCTTTGGATATGAACGGAGGAGTGGGCGCGCTGGCCGGGTTTGCGGTGCAGGAACCGGTGAGCACGAATGCTTTGACGCAGCAGTGGCAAATCGTTCCGGTGCATTGAGAGAGTTTTCGAGGGAGGCCAGTCTTATGAAGAAAGCGAGAAGCATCGCGGCTTTCATTTTCGTGCTGCTGCTTTCGAACGCGGGCGCTCTCAAAGCCAGGCAATACGAAGTGGGTGCCGATGTCTCGTTCTTGAAGCAGGCGGAGGACAGCGGGAAAGTTTTCAAGGACAACGGGAAAGCTGAACCGGGATTGGTGATCCTAAAAGATCACGGTTACAACTGGATTCGTCTCAGGCTTTTCCAGACGCCTACGGACCTTCCAAACAATCTCGAATACACCATCGCGCTCGCCAAAGAGGCCAAGAAACTTGGTTTTCATTTCTTGCTGGACTACCACTATTCGGACACGTGGGCCGACCCGGGAAAACAATTCACTCCCAAGGCGTGGGTGGGCATGTCGCACGCGGAACTCGTCAAAGCGGTTTACGAGTACACCAAGCAGACGACAGAAGCTTTCCGCGACGCCGGCGTGCTTCCGGACATGGTGCAAATCGGCAACGAAGTGATCAATGGAATGCTTTGGCCCGATGGCCGCCTGCCGGGCAATTGGGATAATTTCGCGGATCTCGTCAAAGCCGGCATCGAAGGCGTAGAAGCTGGAAAAGGAGAAGAGCCGCGCCCGCGCATCATGATCCACATCGACCGTGGCGCCGACATGATCCGGACCAAACAATTTTTCGACAAGCTGAATTCGTACCACGTCGATTACGACGTCATCGGCCAATCCTACTATCCCTGGTGGCACGGCAGCTTGAACCAGCTTCGCGAAAATATGATTTTCATGGCGAAGGAATATAAGAAAGACATCGTCGTCGTGGAAACCGCTTACAACTGGAAGCCCACGGAGTACAAAACACGGCCTGCGCCATTTCCCGAAACTCCCGAAGGACAAAAAGAATTCCTTGAAGAGGTGAATCGAGTTGTACAAGAAGCTCCCGATGGACGCGGCATAGGCCTGTTCTGGTGGGAGCCCGCGGTTACTGGCCCCCTCGGCTCTCGCAGCTTTTTTGACGATCAGGGCAACGCTCTTCCAGTGATCACGACGTTTGATAAATTCACACGCCACTGAAGGAGCAGGGATGACCAAAGAGAGCCTGCCGCAAGCTTCCTTGAGCAGACGTCAACTCTTGAAGGGCGCCGTTGGCGCTGCCGCGCTCGTTTCGGCGCTGCCGTCGGGCCTCTCGGGCTACGGCGTCGATGGCGATGAAGTGTCTTCTCCAAGAATCCGCGAGACTTTCGATTTCCGCTGGAAATTTCTGCTAGGCGATTCGCCCGGCGCGCAAATTCCCGGGATGTCCGATTCGGCGTGGAAGGACGTGGACCTTCCTCACGATTGGAGCATTGAAGGCCCTTTCAGCGAAAATGCGCCTTCCAGTTATTGCGGTGCTTATCTTCCGACTGGCATTGGCTGGTACCGCAAGCATTTTCGCGTTCCAGAAGCACGCAAAGGAAAACTGTTCACCATCGAATTCGGCGGCATCTACCAGCTCAGCGACGTGTGGATCAACGGACACTACCTCGGCAATCGTCCCTATGGTTTTGTTCCGTTCTATTACGACCTCACGCCCCACATTCTTTTTGACCGCGAAAACGTGCTGGCGGTCCGCGTCGACAACTCTCATCAAACCAATTGCCGCTGGTATTCCGGCTCCGGCATCTACCGGCGCACCTGGCTACTTTCCACCGAGAAATTCCACATCGCTCACTGGGGCACGGTTGTTACTGCACCGGTGATCACGAAGGATAACGCGACGCTTCAGATTCGAACTTTGGTACGGAATGATGGCGAGCGCGCCGCATCGTGTACGCTGGCCACCGCACTTTTCGAGGCGGACGGCAAGTCCATGCAAAGCGCGCCGATGAGCCAGGAGATCGCGCCCAACGCGGAGTACGAATTCTTGCAGCAAATCAAGGTGGCTGCGCCCCGTCTCTGGTCGCCCGCCGATCCTTATCTCTATCAGGTACGCAGCACTTTGCACGAGCAAGACCGGCTCGCGGATGAAGAGTTGACCACGATCGGCATCCGCGAAGCCGTGTTTGACGCGGATAAAGGCTTCTTGCTGAACGGCGAGCGCCTCAAGCTAAACGGCGTCTGCCTCCACCACGACGCCGGCTGTGTTGGCGCTGCGGTGCCCGAAGGCATTTGGGAGCGCCGACTGAAAATTCTGCGCGAGATGGGCTGCAATGCGATTCGCACCAGCCACAATCCCTACGCCGCGGAGTTTCTCGATTTATGCGACCGCATGGGCTTCCTGGTGATGAACGAAGCGTTTGACGAGTGGAAAGTGCCAAAAGGGCAGATTGGTCCCAACGGCTACAGCAAATATTTCGATGAATGGTACCGGCGAGATGTGCAGAATTTCGTTCGGCGCGACCGCAACCATCCGTGCGTGGTGCTCTGGAGCGCGGGCAATGAGGTCGGCGATCAAGAGGCACCGCAAGGCGCCGAAACTCTCGGCGAGTTGCTCAAAGTGTTTCACACCGAGGATCCCACGCGTTTTGTCACGGTGGGCTGCGACCACATCGCTTCCGAGCCGGCCTCGAGCGTTGCGAAGCCTGAGTTTCTCGCTCTCCTCGACGTCGTCGGATACAACTACGTGGACCGCTGGCGCGACCGCCGCGAAAAATATTACAGCATCGACCGCCACGCGTTTCCTCACCGGCGCTTCGTTGGCACGGAAAGCGATTCCATGGGTGGAATTCGCGGCGATTATCGGGAGTTGTTCCCGAGCACCGCGGCGCTCGATCCCATGAACGGCTTTTTCCAGTTCCTGAGAGGCCGCGATATCGACGTGGAGCAGCTATGGAAATTCGTCAGCACCTACGATTATGTCGCGGGCGATTTCATGTGGACGGGCATCGACTACCTGGGCGAGGCGCGATGGCCGATGAAGAGCTCTTCCGCCGGCGTCATCGACACGTGCGGCTTCAAAAAAGATGGTTTCTATTTCTATCAGAGCCAGTGGATCGATAGTCCGGTTTTGCATCTTTTCCCGCACTGGAATTGGAAGGGCAAGGAGGCGCAGATCATTCCGGTCACCTGTTATACGAACTGCGACACGGTTGAGTTGTTCCTCAACGGCCGCTCGCATGGAGTGAAGGGCTATGAATTTCCGCGCTTGGGCATGGAAGGCCACTACGGCAATTATCCGGCGCGCGCCAAAGTGCTTCGGACGACCGCCGATTTGCATTTGACCTGGGATGTGCCATACGAACCCGGCACTCTGAAAGCTGTCGGGGTCAAGGATGGAAAAGTAGTCTCGACGGTGGAGATTTCCACCACGGGCGAACCCGCAGCGATCAGTCTGACCGCGGACCGCGACGCCTTAACAGCGGATCGCCGCGACGTGGCCCACTTGGCCGTCCAGATCCTCGACGCGCAAGGCCGGTTGATGCCGATCGCGGATAATGAAATCACGTTTGCCGTCGAGGGCGAGGCAACGCTCATCGGCGTCGACAATGGCAACCCGCAGAGCCACGAGGACTACAAGTCCAACCGCAGAAAAGCGTTTAACGGGCTGGCGCTAGCCATCCTGCAATCCACGGCCAAGCCTGGCATAGTGCGCGTGACGGCCTCATCCCCGTCGCTCCAATCAGCTACGGTAAACCTCACAACAAAAGCGTAACCCCAAAGAAAGTTGTGGGCGAGGCCGTCCGCCGCAGCGGCAAGTTCGCCGAGCTCGATGCGCCGCGCAAGATCGTCATGACGCGCAAATTCGAGAAGCATCCACTGCTGGTCACGCGCGAGACAACCATCACGTATCGGCTCGAGCCCACCGCGACCGGCACACTCGTCACCGTGGGCGAAGAAGCCTTCCTCGACCGAAGCGAAGCGGCTTACGGAAACGCGGAACATTGGGAGCGCGTCCTCGGCTGGCTGAAACTCTATATGAGCGCCGAGCTTGTCAAGGAAGAGGGCCGTTCCCAGGATTTTCATGTGCTGAATTGAACTGCGCGACGCAATGGCTCTGTGAGAGCATTCCTTCGATGTGCTTCTTGTCTCCCTGAATCTTCTGGGCACGCTCTTGTAGCTGATGCCAGGGAGGATTCGCCAGTATCAGATGCACCCCATCCCTCAGAAGCGTGACGAACACCAAACTCGCCACGCTTCTCCGCCTTGGAAATGCAACACTACGCTCAAGCCATCGAAGAACCTGTCCCGTAATGCGACTCTCCAGGATTTGACCCCTATTCTCTAGTTCTCTTGTCGGACGGCGTGAGATTTTTGGCTATACGCGCTGCGGCAGGCTCTTACGCGTGCGTGGTGTGTTTTGGGGAATGTGCGAGGAGTGAGTCGTATTGAACAGATTTCGAAAAGTACCTGCGTCATGCTCTGCGTGTCGCGAGACCTCTCCATCCTCGCAACCCGGGGCAGCAAGGCAAGACCGGAAAAGCGAAGGATGATCTGGCTAGGAAATAAACATGCGTGTTCAGCGTTCGATTCGTTTTTTGTTTGTCCTTTTTGTGATATTGGCCATTCCGGCGATGTCGTTCGCACAGTTCGGTGTCTCCATTACGGTCGCTCCACCCGAGCTGGTGGCGTACTCGCAACCTATCTGTCCCCAGGTGGGTTATCTGTGGACGCCCGGTTACTGGGGTTACGGTGAGGAAGGCTATTACTGGGTGCCTGGTACTTGGGTCGAGCCGCCCAGCGCCGGCTTGCTCTGGACTCCCGGCTACTGGGGTTGGCGTGATAACGCATACGTTTGGAACGAAGGCTACTGGGGCCCCACTGTCGGCTTCTATGGCGGTGTTGACTATGGCTATGGTTATGGGGGTTCGGGGTACGAAGGTGGCTACTGGAGAAACAACGAGTTCAACTACAACCGATCGGTGAATAACGTAGACGAGAGAAACTTTCACCATACGTACGAAAAACGTGTAAACCACGAGAGGGCGGGAAACTACGTCAGCTACAACGGCGGAAGGGGCGGAACAACCGCTCGAGCGAGCGCTGCAGAGGAGACCGCGGCTCGTGAGCATCGTACTCCGGCCACGGCCGCACAAACAGAGCATCAAAGGACGGCCAGCGGGAACCGCGAATTATTGGCGTCCGTGAATCACGGCAAGCCGGCAATCGCAGCAACATCCAAACCAGGGGAGTTTACAGGCAAGGGTGTGGTTGCAGCGACGGGTGCTAGGGCGGCTGGGAACAAGGCGACGGAGAAGAAATCGGCCGACAACAACAGAGCTGCCGAGGAAAGATCGGCTGCTGCTCGTACGAAGGAAAACAAGGCGACGGAGAAGAAGTCCGCTGAGAATAACAGGGCCGCCGAGGAAAGGTCTTCTGCTGCTCGCACAAAGGAAAACAAGGCAACGGAGAAGAAATCAGCCGACAACGACAGGGCCGCTGAGGAAAGATCGGCTGCTGCTCGCACGAAAGAGAACAAGGCCACTGAGAAGAAATCAGCCGACAACGACAGGGCCGCTGAGGAAAGGTCGGCTGCTGCTCGCACGAAAGAAAACAAGGCGACTGAGAAGAAATCAGCCGAGAACAACAGGGCCGCCGAGGAAAGGTCGGCTGCTGCGCGCACGAAAGAGAACAAGGCAACCGAGAAGAAATCAGCCGAGAACGATAGGGCTGCTGAGGAAAGGTCGGCTGCTGCGCGCACGAAAGAGAACAAGGCAACCGAGAAGAAATCAGCCGAGAACGATAGGGCTGCTGAGGAAAGATCGGCCGCAGCTCGCACAAAGGAAAACAAGGCAAGCACGCAGAAAGCGGCAAGACCCGCGCCGTCACATGTAAGAACTACTGCGGCTCCTCGCGAGAAAAGCGCGCCGAAGCCTGCGACACAACATCAGGCTACGGCGAAGCGAGCGGCCGCGCCAAAGGCCGATCCGTCGCATCCGGGCGAGCCTCACCCGGAGAAAAAGCCCTAGTCCCTCTAAGACTCAACAATTCGCCGGGACCGCATCCAAGGCCGTGTGGAGGAATCAGAAGGAAAGGCTGCTTATTCCGCTGAATCCGGGAGGGATCGCCCACCGGTGCGAACAAAGCTGAAGCACATACCCTTCGGCTCACAACCGAATGTTCATCAGCCGAAATTGAGGCTTTGGAAAAATTCAACCCCTTGAAAAATAAAGATTTGGCTCCCCGGGCTAGATTCGAACTAGCAACCCTTCGGTTAACAGCCGATGCTGGCAAAAATCTAAGTGCCGTTTCTGGTGTCGCTTACATGAAATCGGGAGCCATTCTGACCCTCTTAGCTGCACCCAATCCTGCACCCAAGAGGTATTTGCAAACAGCTCGCGACACTTGAAGTGCTATTCCGAACAACACGGCTTCAGATAGCTTCCGTGTAGCCGACAATGCGGCCATGTGCCGGTGGCTTCCACTTACATCGAGGTCTTTCTGCCCCCCTCACCTCCGAAACCCACGGTCTCGTTACAAAAGGGCTGATAGACTGCTCGAATGGCGTTCTAGTTAGAGGAGGATTGATGGAGACTTCTACTCCGGCTCAGTCTGCGTCGGGCCGTTATCCCCGAGTCGCTAGCCCAATCCACACGATTTTAGTGCTCGCCGCGATTGGCGGTTGGGCGATCGGTCATAGGATTTTTGCAGATCAATTGGGCGCGACGGCTAATCCGAACCGCGTACGCTTTTATGTAGTCACGGTTCTCTATGAATGGCTCTTGTTCGTTTTGGTAGTGGTGGGCGTGCGGCGTAGTGGCGCGTCTGTCATCACAGTTCTCGGAGAACATTGGCATTCCGTCCGCCAGGTGCTGCGGGATATTGGAATTGCCGCTGGGTTCTGGATTGTCGCGGCGATGCTCCTTTGGATATTTGGCCGGCTCTTGCGCATCGCCGCTCTGGGTCGGAATGTATCCATGCTCCCGCATCGAGGTATCGAGCTGACATTATGGATAGCGCTCTCAGTTACCGCCGGCATTTGCGAGGAAACGATCTTTCGGGGTTATCTACAAGGACAGTTCATGGCTTTGACCAAGAGCGCTCCCGTCGGCATCCTCCTTTCTGCCGCAGCATTCGGCGCGGCTCACGCATACCAGGGCTTCCGGATGGTGATTCTAATCGGCCTATACGGAGCAATGTTCGGGATTCTGGCCCATTGGCGCGGAACCGTTCGCCCTGGAATGATTGCTCATGCTTGGAACGATTCATTTAACGGAGTGGTTGCCGCCTTAGTCAGACATTAGGGTGTGTTCGCTGCCGGTAATGTTAAGTCAGTCGACGGGGACGTAGTAATCGATGTCGGCCGGGGATTGCGCCCGGGTCACGAGCAAACCGCAAGCAATGCCGGGCCTGTTGTGGGAAGTTTGAGATTCCTCGGATTCGCGGCGAACAGATTTTCCATAACGTCGCTCCGTTTCCCGTTTTCCAGGAAACTAGATTCTCAGTCGTTCGTTCAGTGGACGAAGGCTGCCAGGCTAGAAATAGTTTGTTGAAACCATTCGGTAGTCTGCCGAATGCTCTATCGTTTTCCAACTCATTGAGAAAATTAAGGTTGGCCCTTCGACGGATGCCTGCCCACAGTCTGTAATTTGACTCAGTCAAATGTGGCAAATTCCAAACACACTGTTTCCTACTGTTTAGGAGAGGATCGAATTTACAATTCGGGCGCCAAGAACAGAAGTTGCACCCGACCTGCACCCAAAGTGATTTGTTATCAGCTTCAGCGTAAGGACCTGAAATCAAAGAGGAAGAATGGCTCCCCGGGCTAGATTCGAACTAGCAACCCTTCGGTTAACAGCCGAACAACCAACTTCATCAGAACTTGCCGGAGTTGGCCCTAATCGAAGGAAATCAGCAAGTTGCGACTAGACCTGATGAATCACGTTCTCCTTCTTTATTCACCTTTCATTCGCATTTTGCCGCCATTCACCACCATTAGTATTACGTTTTTATGACGGCGCGCCTGCCTTGGGCGCACGCAACTCGACTCCAACAGCTTTTTCCATTACTTCTAACTACTAACGAGCTTCGACAAAACCGAACAATCGCATCCACCGTGAATGAAGAGTTTCTCACAAATGTTATTGTGTCTAGGCCTTAACTGCGCATAAGCTGAAAGACGAATAAAAGGCGAAAATGGGAAAGCCCTACAAATCTGAACTGCTGCGTCTCGCCGCCACCTATAAGGAGGCGCTGGCCCTTGATGTAGGTCCCCTCGCCGAGCGTCTTCAGACCTTGGAGAATTGTCCTTTGCTTGCGGTTGGGTCCGGCGGTTCGCAAACGACAGCCCATTTCCTCGCCGAATTGCACCAGCTGCACTTCGGACAGCTCGCGAAGGCAGAGACGCCACTTATTGCAAGCAACTATCTCCAGACATCCCGGCGTATTGCTGTTGTCTTAGTTAGTGCCGGCGGTAAGAACCCAGATATCTTGGGCGTCGCTCGCGCGGCGGTCGAAGCAGAACCCCACTCCTTGATTGCGCTTTGCGCTTCACGTCATTCTCCCCTGTCCCGAATCGTAAATTCGTTCAACCGAGGCTTTTCCTTTGAATTCGAACTTAGCAGCGGCAGCGATGGCTTTCTTGCGACGAACAGCCTCCTTGCATTAAGTACTACCGCCCTGCGAGCGTATGGATCCCTGTCACGCGAACCGTCGCGTAACCTCGGGACGCTGTTTACTCCCTCCGGGCCCGAGAATGCCTATCGCCTCTCTCGAATCGGCAGACCGTTCCTCGATTGTCAGTATTTGGTTGTTCTTTACGGTCCTGCCAGCCGAACCGCAGCGTTCGATCTGGAATCCAAGCTCGTCGAAGCGGGTCTAGTTTCCGTTCAACTTTCTGACTACAGAAACTTTGGGCACGGAAGACATCACTGGATCGCGAAAAATCCCATGACGGCTGTCATTGCCCTGGCGGCCAACGACGAGACTCCGCTCGCGTCGCGTACTCTCGCGCTACTCCCAGCAACTGTCCCGAAATTCCTACTAAGCACGAAGTATTCCGCTCCTTCGTCGTCGCTTGCTCTACAAGCCGCGGTTTTTGGGATTGTTGCGGAATACGGCAAGGCTAGAAAGATCGATCCGGGGCGCCCGGGTGTCCCCCCCTTTGGGCGCAACGTCTATCACTACAATGCCTTCGCGAAACAAAGAGTGAGTGTCGAAACTGTCGCCGTCCGGCGCAAGCGAAACGCCGCACCCACCGAAGATCCTGTGGCCCTCGAAACGCTACGTGGGGAGTTTGCACTCGTATCCCAACGCTTTCGGGACGCTAAGTTCCACGGCATCGTGCTGGACTACGATGGGACCATTTGCGACGTGGCGGATCGTTTCGGTGACATCCCCGAAGAGACCGCAAGAGCTTTGCGCCGAATTACCCACGCTGGTTTCCTGCTTGGTGTCGCCACTGGCAGAGGAAAATCGGTCGGAAAAGCACTTCGCGATGCTTTTCCGAAAAGTCATTGGAGACACATCTGGGTTGGCTACTACAACGGAGGCGCAATCGCTCGCTTGGATTCCGACACCAAACCCGACACCGCTGGCACAGTCAGTCCGGAACTCCAATCCGCGGCCGAAGCTTTAGGGATGATCACAGAGCCGAAGTTAAATCTGACTATAAGGCCTCAACAAATTACTATTGAAAGCGACAACGTCTCTGATGTACATGAATTGTGGCGTCGCGTGCTCCAACTCCTAACGGAATCGCGAACCGAGGGATTGAAGGTGGTTGCCTCGACCCGCTCGGTCGACATCATCCCCATGATGACTAGCAAACTCAACCTACTGGCAGCGTTGCGAACTGTTCGGCCCAACTCGACGTTCCTGTGTATCGGAGACCGCCCGCGATGGCCAGGCAATGACGCTGAATTGCTGAAACAGCAGTTCTCGCTCAGCGTCGATGAAGTGGAGTTCGGCTTCGCCAATGCTTGGAATCTTGCGCCTGCCGGCGTCCTGGGATCTGCGGCGCTTCGCTACTACCTTACGCACATTGCCATCCGCGCCAGGTATTTTCAAATCCGGGTGCCCTCCTGATGAAAGACCAACTCTGCGAACAGCTCTTGGCCAAGGTCATGGGCTGGAAAAGTCCACAAGACTGGGTTCAGCACGGCTTGCCTTTGCAGGTCATCGCTTCCTATAAATACGATGAATACCAGCAATTCTCACCGGGCATGCGATTCATCGAAAGTTTAGCCCTTTGGCTTGGACAGTTTGAAACTCCAGAGGAACGACACACCGCGCTTCGGTTCGTCCGGGACCGCTTGGTCTTCGTTTCTTCCGCAGAGCTGAATCATCTTGTTTGTATTTGTTATCCGGATCACATCCGCCCTTTTTTGCTTTCCAAGACTGCCTCCGAATCTGGCTTCATGAAATGGCAGCGCGAAAAAGTCGCCAAGAGCCAGGAGTTTCGCGTCCGCGAGCGAAAATGCCTATTTCTCGGACTGAGTGACGGCTCGCATACGGATGTTCTTCGCCGCGCAAATCCTCATCTCCAGAACGAGCAGGTACGCCAAAGCCATGAACTGAGCGACGAACGTGTCCAAGATCTGAAAGCAGAACTCACCAAGGACCTGACCAAGATCTACGGACGTGACCCGAATCCTGAGGAGGCAGTCTTCCGTTCCATCGTGCTCCTCGATGATTTTTCCGCGAGTGGTCTCAGCTATATTCGCAAAAAAAATGATGGTACCGTTTCCGGCAAGGTGGGAAAGTTTGTGACTGCCTTACGCGCGGGCAGCAAACCGCTATCCGATCTTTTCATTAAGAACGGCCTTGAAGTCATTCTCGTTCTTTATATGGCGACTCAAACGGCTGCGCGGAATTTATCCGACAGTCTCGCCGAATTGTGCGGAACGTGTGGTTATGAACCCAAGGTCCTCGTCGTGCAACGATTTCCGGAGAGTCAAAGGATTCAACGCGGGACGGTTCCAGAATTCGACCTTCTCATCGACTCCCACTATGATAAAGAGAACGAGTCCACCAGCACGGCTCTCGGAGGGACGGATTTGAAGTACGGATTTGCCGGAGGTGGGCTTCCCCTGATTCTGAGCCATAACACACCCAACAATTCCGTAGGACTGCTGTGGGCGGAAAGCGAACATATGCGGCCGCTATTCCCCCGAGTCACAAGGCACAAAGACCTATGAGAGAGCCCCGCAATCCGTTCCGTCTTCGCGCTTCCGAAGCCATCGAATCTGACGTGACCTTCCTGAAGCTCTTTGGTCCCGGCATGCTTGACCTGCTTCCGAGCGGTCCGCACGTCTGGGACAAACCCCAGATCTTTCGCAGCGCACCCGGAGCCGGAAAAACCTCTCTCCTCAGACTGTTCACTCCAACAGTGCTGCTCAGTCTCCATGCCTTCCGTGCAAACGATGACTTGAAGGAGCTGTATCAACGTATGCAGGCGATGGGGGTCGTCGACGAAAATGCTCCGCGTCTCCTCGGCGTCTTTCACTCCTGTGCCCGCAACTATGCGACCCTCGAAGATCTCGAGTTCGAACCAGCACGCAAGGAACGCTTGCTGTTCGGCCTTTTGAACGCTCGCATTATACTTGCCACGCTTCGTTCGGCGCTTGTCCTGCACAGGTTCGACTACCCTGCGGACTTAAAACGAATCACTGTTTCTGCGGATACCGTCCGTGAGCTTGGACCGGCTTTTACCGCCGGCGCGACTGGTGAAGACCTTCATCGCTGGGCCACAAGTCTGGAAAGCGCGGTCTGCGATGCGATTGATAGCTTCGGCAGCGCGGATATAAAAAGCATCCCTGGAAGCGACACACTGTCTTCGCTTGCTCTCCTCAAACACGGTGCCTTACTGCTTGACAGCAAACCAGTCGCCGAACATGTCCTGTTGCTGTTGGACGACGTGCATCACTTTACCCACCGGCAACGCACTCGGGTGCTAAAGGTGATTTCCGATCTACGGAGCGGAATCGGCATATGGCTCGCCGAGCGCTTCGAAGCTCTCACCCCAGACGAAATGCTCTCTTCCGGAATTTCGGAAGGCCGTGATTATGAAGGCGAGATACTCCTGGAGCAATACTGGAGGGACCACGATCGCAAGTTTGAGAATCTCCTGATGAGCGTCGCTGACAAGCGCGCAAGCGCCGCGATAGACGTCGAAGTCACTTCCCTTGATTCTTGTTTGCAAGCCTCGCTCGACGGTTCCGAGTGGCAAAGCAAATATGAAGCCGGAATCCCGGTGATCCGTGACCGCGTGGCCAAGGCAATCGGTGGGCGATCCCGATTTTCTGCCTGGATGGAATCGCAGGAGGTCCGCGTTGGGACTGCGAGAGACCGCGCCATCGGCTGGCGTGCGATGGAGATCCTCGTTCATCGGGAGATCAAGCACGACCAGAAATCCTTTGATTTCCCATTAGCTCCGAACGCTCTCGCCGAACGGAGCGACTCACAAGTGAGAGCGGCTGCCGAATTGTTTCTTTCTCAGGAGTTCGACCTCCCGTACTATTTCGGCACGCACAAGTTGGCGAGCCTTGCGTTTTGGAACATTGAGCAATTCATGCGCTTGGCGGGCGATGAGTTTGAAGAAGTTGTCTCTTCTCGCGTAGTTCGCAAGGACCCTACGCTAGACGCCGGTCGTCAGGACCAGCTTCTTCGCGCCGCCTCCACCTCTCTCTGGAACGAGATTCCCCGTAGGGCCAAGAACGGGGAGAAAGTCCTCAAGCTGCTCGACTCCATCGGTCGCTTTTGCAAACAGAGAACCTACGAGGCATCCGCTCCCTATGACCCAGGCGTCACCGGGATTGCGATCTCCATGCAAGACAGAGCCTCACTGCAAAATCGAGACTTTCTCACCAAGAATCCACAATATTCGGTGCTCGCAGAAGTATTGGCCGCTGCGATCGCGAATAACTTGCTTGAAGCACGGCTGGACTACAAGGTCAAAGGCTCCACGTGGATGGTTCTGAATCTCAATCGCCTCCTTTGCATTAATTTTGACTTACCGCTGAATTACGGCGGTTTTAAGGAACGGCCGCTCCATGATCTCTATGGCTGGATGACGAGCGGGTACAAGCCGAAACTCCCTGCCTTGGTATGAAATCCCCTACCTACGACCGGTGGGGCACATACGTCCATGAATCAGGACCAGCTTTCATCGACTTGCTCCAGGAGCTGAGCGGGAAACGCGACAAGACAAAGAAAGTCTGTCTCATCCTTGGACGCGGATTCGATCCCCGCATGCTCAGCGGCCTATATGCCTTGCGCCAAGTTTTTGATCCGGCGGAGTTGGCGGTGACCATCCTGCTATTCGACGAAGGAGACACCTCGCCATCACGAAGATACGAAGCTCTTGTCCAAGACAACCTTTCCAAACTGAGTGCGGTCATCCCGGCGAGCCAGATCGAGGAGCGGCAAATCCATATGTTTTCTGCCGAAGGCCGGCGAATAACCTCCAGATCGGCAGCGGCTGCCTTTCGCTCTCCAAGCGAACTTCAGCAATTCTCCGACATCTTCGTCGACGTCAGCGCTTTGCCGCGCAGTGTATATTTCCCCGTTGTTGCCAAGCTCCTATTCCTCCTCGACGGAATCACGGGAGTTCCATCTCCCAACCTCTTCGTCCTCGTAAGCGAGAGTACCCCTCTTGATCGCCGAATCGTGGAAGAAGGAATTGACGAAGACGCTGGATATATTCATCCCTTTCGCGGTGGAATGGACCGCGAATCGGCCACAGGAGTGCCGAAAATTTGGTTCCTCCTGTTGGGAGAGAGCCAACATCTGCAGTTGAGCCGAATCTACGATTTGATCAATCCTGACGAGGTCTGCTTGGTTTTACCGTCGCCGGCAGTAAATCCCCGGCGCGCGGACAATCTCGTTATCGAATACCGCGAGATGCTTTTTGAGAGGCTTCGTGTCGAGACGCGCAACTTCATTTATGCGTCGGAGACAAACCCGTTTGAGGTGTATCGACAGTTGAGGCGCTCTATTTTGCATTACGGCGAAGCTTTGAAGCCATTGGGTGGATCAAATGCTGTAATTTCTGCGAATTCAAGTAAACTCCTTTCGGTCGGAGCCTTGCTCGCAGCGTATGAACTGAAACGCGCCGATGTCGACATTGCAATCGCCCATGTCGAAAGTCACGGCTACACCCTTAACGGCAAGGAAGGCGTAAGTGCAGCCCAGGATGAAAGCACGCTCTACGGTCTCTGGCTTTCGGGAGATTGTTATGCATAGTCGAAACAAACACCACAAACCCACGCTCGTGACTGGCGGGTTCGTCGCGCTCGACGTCATTTTCGGCCTCGAACATCCAGAGCCGCGAATCTATGCCGGCGGGACTTGCGGGAATGTCGCCGCGGCCTTGGCTTTCCTCGGATGGGATGCTTCGCCGCTGGCTCGACTGAGTGATGACGCAGCCGGCCGCGTCATACGCCGCGACCTCGCGCGCTGGGGCGTCAAGACGCAGTATCTCGCCCTCGATCCCGTCGCCCCATCACCTATTGTTCTCGAGAAAATCGAACGCGGGAAGAATGGACTTCCCAAGCACCGATTCCTTTGGAATTGCCCCGACTGCGGTGCTTACTTTCCCCCTTATCGTGCAATTCTCCGAAGCCAACTCAGCTTTATCCAAGAGAGTATCGACAAACCCGACGTTTTCTTCACGGATCGAGTCTGTAGCGCATCCGTCGAATTGGCTCGGCATTATCATGGGAAAGGTTCCATCATTTATTTCGAACCCTCCGGTACCGGCGATCCGAAACTATTTCGCGAAATGCTCAAACACACGACTGTGCTAAAGTACTCGTCCCAGCGCGCACGTTCTTTCTCGGACCTGCTTCGCAGCCACAAAGCGCAGCTTGAGATCGAAACGCTCGGCGAAGACGGTTTGCGTTTTCGATTGCAACGCAACTCGAGTGCTTGGCACTCGCTTCCCGCCCACGAAGTAGCGGTTAAGGATACTTCGGGCTCCGGAGACTGGACTACCGTCGGCTTCCTTTCGTCGCTATTCAGAAACGGAAAATCGAACATTGCCAGCGCAACCAAGGCCGAAATCATTGCGGCCCTCGAACACGGTCAGGCGATCGCGGCCCTGAACTGTGAGTTTGAAGGCCCGCGTGGTGCAATGTATCAATTGAATCGAGCGATGTTCCTGAAAGCCGTTGGAATGATTGAAGGCAAAGCGGCGGGCTCTTCAAAGGAACAGAAGATTTCACTCTCCCGCGATATGTCCACCTCGGTTGTTTGCCCCAGATGCAGTCCCAAGAAATATAAGGAAGTGCCTCAAGATGCCAAGTCTTCTGATACACATTCGGCCACACGACTCCCTGTGCCAGCCCATGCAGTGAGAGATTAACTCACTGCCTCTTCACCTTGCCTTGGCCGCGCAAATTGAATGATCATCGCCACCGCGATTTCGTGATAGTCCACGGAGGATTGGCGGGCTTTCAAAACGGACCGCTTCGATCGCAAGACATCGTGCGCATTGACGAAGATGTGCAGGTCGAGCATGGGGGGCGTTATGCAAGCACGACCGGCGGCTTGATTTGAACCGACGACTATTCGGCAGAGAACCGAAGGGTCTGTCTCATCGGTAGCACTCCTGCGCCCAAGGCAGGCGTACGATCTCTTGGAAGTCCTTCCTTTTCAATCTTTGTTTTGGAAACAAATGAGTTAGAAAAATATTTGGTAGTGGCACGATGTACCGAAATGTGGCTCCGCATGCATGGAGTCCCCTGAATTTTCACCATAGCGAAGACAGGGCGAAACGGTTGCGAATGTCATGAGTCCTCTGTTGTCAGGCAAGCATCAACAAGGATTTCGGACCGCTGAGCGCAGATTCCTTGAGGAGTCGTTGGTTCAAATCAGGCCTCTGCAACCAGAAACTATTCTGCCGCAATAGGCTCCGAACATCTATGTGAAGCATTCAAAGCGGCGCTCGCCGTAGTTCAACATCCACAGACTATGTTCAGAGCAGATTCCTCAGAGGATTGGCCCTGACGTCCTTGAACTTCGCGTAGGCGGCCACTGACCCAGGCCCGGGGTTGAATCGCTGTGTGGGGATGAGGCTTCCACAATGACAGCAAATCATCTGCGGCGTTGAGCTCGCACGGTCTTGAAGCTCTTGAGGACTGCCTCGGCGGGCAAGAGAATCGGAATCACCTTCGAATTCCCATAGAGCATTCGAATGGAGAAGGCGCCATCGATGACGCTAAGTATCGCCGCCGCCGCTGCCCTTTTGTCGATTGCGAAGGGCTTTAGCAGATCGGTTAGATAATCAAGAATCTTGTTTTGGTGTTCGATCGCCAGGCGATGGTACGGGTGGGCAGTATCCGGGAATTCGGATGCGATACGCAGGAATGGGCAGCCGATTATTTCGGGCCAGTTCGCCATTTGTTCGAATTTGGTCAGAGCCTCACGCAGATCCTTTGCGGGAGTGGGCTGAGAGAGATAGTCCCAAAGAGCTCGATCGCGATTTTCGAGATATGCGAGCACGAGGGCATCCTTGCTTTTGAAATGCCGATAAAACGTCGCCTTTGCGACCTCGGCGAGGGACATGATCCTTTCGGTGCCGGTGACGCGGACCCCATCTGCGTAGAAGAGGCGGTCGGCTACCTCCAGAATTCTTGTGCGCGGATCGGTCTTCTGGCTCGCTTTCACAAACTCAATCTTGACAGAGACAGAGCTGTCTGTGTATCTTAACCTGGCGAGACAGACGTGTCTGTCTATATCCACCCTGCAGCAGGCAGACCTGTCTTTCCTGCAATCAGCTTCATGAAAGGGTCCAAATGGCCAAGTTCGCGTTACTTGTTGAGTTGAAGGCTAAACCGGGAAAGGAATCAGAAGTCGAGGCGTTTCTAGAGAAGGAGGCGTCGATTGTAAGGAAGGAGCCCGGAACGCTCTCGTGGCACGCGGCGAAAGTCGAAGGTGAGCCTGGAGTCTATAGAGTCTTCGACACCTTCAATGATGAAGCTGCCCGCGAAACCCATTTGAACGGCGAGGCTGGACGGGAGCTTGTGGAGAAGGCAGAGGAGTTATTTTCCCCGGCTCCTAAGGTCTCCCGTCTTCAGGTAGTCGCCCAGAAGTAGGACCTTTGGGCGGCGCTTCGTTGTGAGACAAATGCCATTGGATCGCGAATCTCCATAGTCTCTTACCTCCATCAGTGGTCTCGGACGAGCGCTGCCCAAGTTCTTTGATGAACACCATTGACAGAGAAGATCCACGATGTCCCAGTGATGGTTTTGCTGCTGGGTAATCGGACGATGCTTGCGCAGGCGGATAAAGAATATGTCTCGTCGTCTAAAGGTTTTATCGTTGCTGCTGGGAGTTTGGATGCTCATGTTCGGCTTTCTAAAATTCTTCCAGCCAATCCGTGGATGGTTTGATATCCAGATTCAACAGAGTCATCTACCCCACGAGGCGGTTCTCGCGGGCAAAGTGAGTGAAATGGTTACGGGCGTCCTCTTCTTACTGCCGTGGTTTAGAAAATCGCTGACCGCAAAAAGCAAAGATCAAATCCTGCTGATCGCATGTTTCATCCTCTTTACTCAGATGGTCGTGGCAATCTATGTCCATCTACAGCCTGGGGTGCCTGCTAGCGTTCTTCCTCTCGGTATCAAACCACCTGTGATTCCCGTTATCGTTCTCCTCCTCGGATTGCTCACTGCTTTTGATGTCTGGAAGCAGCTGCGAGCAGAGAAGGCTTAGCGAGTTGCGGACTCATTCCCCGAACAGGTGCGAAGGTGGCCGAAACGAAAATCAACGGGTAGGTGGGCTCACGCGCCTACCTGCGGCAGGCGAACCGCAACGATCAATAAAAAGGAGAACAACTCATCATGGACACTCAGAGACAAATCGAAGCTAACGACTTTCCTACCTCGGGAAATGGCGAATCATCTAAGCCTACTATCGTGCTTGTGCACGGGGCCGTCGAAGACTCGTCGCTCTGGACTCATGGAGTGATCCAGCGGCTCCAGCGCGAAGGCTACCCGTTCAAGGTCTTCTCGAATCCCTTGCGGAGCTTGGCGGTCGACGTCGCCTACCTGCGTAGCTTGCTGGACACGATCGAGGGGAACGTGATCCTCGTTTCGCACGCCTACGGCGGGGCCGTCATCACCCAGGCCGGGGACAACCCCAAGGTCAAGGGCCTTATCTACGCGGGTTCACCTATGCCCGGGGTAGGGGAATCTACAAATGATTGTCTCGAACGGTTTCCCGGCGGCGACTTCTCCGCGTCCGTCGATCTGATCCCATACACCTTGCCCGACGGAACCAGCGGCACGAATGTCCTCGTCAAAGCCGACAAGTACGGCTATCTCCTCGCCGCCGACGTGCCTGAGAACGTGCTCGCCCTGATGGTCGCCACCCAACGCCCCATCGCCTTGCAAGCCCTCAACGACAAACTGACATCGGCTGCATGGACGAGCAAGCCGAGCTGGCAAATCAGGCCCCTGCTGGATCCCGTCATCCCCCAGGAAGAGTTTAAGCTCGAAGCCGAGCGTGCACGCTCGCACGTCATTGAGCTGAAATCTTCGCACGCCATCCCCATCACTTTCCCAGACGTGGTGGTCGATGTGATCGAACAGGCCGTCCGCGCAGTCACGAAGTAAAGGCGGTCTGTTGAGTAGAGGTTGCTACGCCGGGTTGGCTGCGGCGTAGGAACCGAGAGGGCGTGTCGAACCTGCCAGGGGTTCTTCACCGCCAGCTCATCACAAGCGACCCACTGCGTCGTCGAACAACTGGAGTACAAAAATGGCGAATCTCTTCGAATCTGTTCAGCTTGGATCTTTGGTCCTGGCAAATCGCGTCTTCATGGCGCCACTTACGCGCAACCGCGCAGACGCAAATGGCGTGCCGGGCGAACTCGCGGCGACTTATTACTCACAACGCGCTTCGGCTGGACTCATCGTGACCGAGGCGACGCAAATCTCGCCCATGGGCAAAGGCTACATCAATACTCCAGGGATTCATTCCCCCGAACAGGTGCGAGCGTGGGGCCGAATCGTGGAATCCGTTCATAAGAGTGGAGGTCGAATTTTCCTTCAGCTGTGGCACGTCGGACGAATCTCTCATTCGTCCTTGTTGCCAAACAACGCGCAGCCAGTAGCTCCCTCCGCAATCCGTGCCAATAGCCAGACGTTAATAGCCACGGGTCTGGCACAGGTTGCGGAGCCGGTTGCCTTGACGGCTAGCGGGATCAAGGAGACCTTGGACGATTATCGGCGGGCAGCCGGCAACGCGAAAGAAGCCGGATTTGACGGGGTCGAGATTCATGCGGCGAATGGATACTTGATCGATCAATTTCTGAAAACAGGATCGAATCGGCGAACCGATGAATATGGAGGTGTGGCGTCGAATCGAGTCCGCTTTCTCACTGAAACAGTTGAACGCGTCCTGGAAGTCTGGGATAGCAGGCATGTAGGTGTGCGAATCTCTCCGACCGGTGGTTTTAACGATATGTCGGACGACAACCCGCTCGAAACCTTCTCCGTTACGGTTGCAAGACTCAACAGCTATGGGCTCGGGTACCTTCATGTCGTTGAGACGGCGCAGAACAGCAAAGGAAGTAGCGAGGAGGATCTCGCCATGTCGGCTCACTTGAGAACACTTTGGAAAGGTCTTTACGTCGTGAATGGAGGATATGACGGACCCAGGGGAGAGGAAGTACTACGGACCGGGCATGCCGACGCTGTCGCTTACGGTCGCGCCTTTCTGGCCAACCCAGATCTACCAAGGCGGCTGCAACTCGGAGCCGTTCTGAATGAACCGGACCCAAAGACTTTCTACGGAGGAGGCGCTGCCGGCTACACGAGCTATCCCGCGCTCTCCTGAGACGTGCAGCATCAGGATATTCGGGCGCGATTGTACGAACAAGACTTTGGCGTGGCCCAGGCCGGAACTAGAATCTCTGACGAACGAGTGGCGTCTCCCGCGCAAGTGGAGCGTCGGTCGTCTTTCTGATCCTGTGTTAAACAGAACAGATGACAGAACGTATTTGATACACACTCCCCTAGTACAAGCCCATTCAGCGATTTCGAGGAGTTCCGAATGACGCAATCCAAAGCAACCAGAAGCATCATCGACACACACCGGCACATTTTCGGCCCGAAACTGCTGAAGAAATTCATCGAGAATATCGGCTTTGATGATAAAAAACCGCTGCCGCAGGCCAACGCCGGCGAAATGTTTTTCTATCGCGAGTCGGTGGACGTGGATTATTCGATGCAGATTCAGCAGCAGAGTGGCGTTACGCTCTGCGTGAATAGTTACGGCGGCGAGGTAGAGACGTTCGCCAAGCAGATCATCAAAGCAAGCACCATCGACACGATCAAGTTCCTGCACGATGAGTCCTTCGACCTTCAAGCTAGGTATCCCAACGACATCGCCGTCATGGCCAACGCTCATGCGCTGGAAGAAAATACGCGCGAGGTGATTGATCCACTGATTTCCAGCAAACAAGCGTGCGCCATCAGCATTTGCACCAGCTACGGAGCCGGCGCCGATCAGGTCTTTCTCGATTCGCCCAAGGCCGAATGGCTATGGGAGTACGCGCAGGACAAGGATATTCTGGTTCACATTCATCCGCCGCTGGTTGCGATCGGCGCTGTTGCGATGCAGCAGTACCGGCTGAACGAAGCCCTGGGCCGGCCATTTGATACGGCGCTGTCGGCGGCTCGCATGATCTTTAGCGGCGTCTTTGATAGATATCCGAAGCTGAAAGTTCTTTTCGTTCACATGGGCGGCGCCCTCGCGCCCGTGATTTGCCGGCTCGATTGGAACTGGGAGTTGAACTACAACGGCATCGCAAACCCGCCGATTCAGAAAGTGGATAAGAATGTTCGCAAGCCTTCGGAATATTTCAAGTCGAACATCTATGTGGATTGCATGGGACCCAGCGCGTTCGCACTAAAGGCCATGATCGAAACGTGCGGCATCGACCGCGTACTGTTTGGATCCGATTTCGGGCCGGTTCCCATGAGCCCAAAGGTGCACATCGATCTTGTAGACGAGACGATCACCGACGCCGCTGATCGCGAAAAGATTTTCTCAAGCAATGCAGTTGCTTTGCTCCGATTGGCTGCAAGTGCATCTCGCCTCGCCCACCGAGCTGCTTAGTCTCCATGAGCGGGCTCCTGAGACTCATTTGGAGCTTCGCAGGATCAAGCCATGATTCACGAGGCAGGCGCTCCTTCGCCCAAGTCAGGCGCATCGTCTCTGGGAAGTCCTTCCTTTTCAATCTTTGTTTTGAAAACAAAAGAGTTAGAAAAATATTTGGTAGTGGCACGATGTACTGAAATGTGGCTCCGCATGCATGGAGTCCCCTGAATTTTCACCATAGCGAAAAAGAGGCGAAAGCGACAGCTGAGTCCGAATCCATTGTCGAATCTTAGCCCATTTATGTCGCCAAACGTCGAGCCATCCACACTATTAATTCTGTCCCCTTTGGGGTAGAATAAGTGAATGAACACCACGGAATATACTCCGGCGCAGGCTTCGGCTGTTGCGAATCTGCCGCTTCCCGCCGTTCACAAGCTTATCGAACGGCGACTCATTCGACCGCGACGCCTCCGCACAGGCCGTTCCATCCAGCGAATGCTCAGTCGTGGGCAAGTATTGTATCTGCGGCTCGAAGCGGAAGGTGTGCGGCTCTTGCCGCTCGCCGCTCGCCGTGCAATCGCAAAGAAGATTGAATCGTCTCCTGAAGTTGACGCGGTGGTTCTTACGGAGGGCTCAGCCGTGGTCATTCAAGTGAAGTCAGTGCGGCTGGAACTCGACCTGGACCTGAGGAAACTTGAGCGCGCAGAGAACATGATTGTTTCCGACCCTGAGATTATGCGTGGTACGCCTGTCTATCGTGGGACGCGCATTCCCGTCGAACTCATTGCCGATATGTTGAGCCAAGGGACGAAACCAGAGGAGATTCTCGATGGCTACCCTGCCCTGGACCGAGAGAAGGTAGAGCTCGCTCAGCTTTACGTCCAAGCCTTCCCGCGGCGAGGCCGCCCGGCCTCTCGCCCGTGGGCCAAACAAAGGCCGATTCGTGTAACACGGCATCGTCTTGCCCTTGCGGAGTGACATTGAAGCTCTTGATCGACGAATGCCTACACACATCCTTGGTTGAACTAGCGCATACAGCAGGTCACGTGGCAGATCACGTCAATTATCTCGGCCTCGGCAGTTCGAAAGACTGGCAACTCATGGCCACCATCCGCGCACAGGACTACACGTTTGTGACCAACAATCGCTCAGACTTCCTCGCTCTCCATAGCCGAGAGCCATTGCATGCCGGAATGATCATCATTGTTCCCAGCGTTACGCCTGCCCGTCAGCGAGACCTCTTCAGCGCGGCGCTCAAACACATTGGCGCGCGGGATCTGACCAATACTGTGGTCGAGGCGAAGTATGTTCGAAATCAGACCGAATGTTCCGAATACGCGCTTCCAGAAATCGCCGAGTGAGATGGAAAATGGCCTGTCTTTGGCGCTTGACCGCCTTCGAATAGCGGGGTGTATGCTGACGTTTGGAGGACCGTCAATGAGTTTCAGAATCTCGAATAGTCTATGGCTTAATTTCTATTCCCGACTGGTCCGCAAGAGGGAACAAGGTCGAGTGTGGTTCGGAGAAAACCTGATTTCTGGCGAGAGCAGCAAGATTTCGATTATCAGTGACGGCCTCTGTCTGTCCGTCTCGATATTTGACGCTGTGGAAGGCGACGAAATTCTCCGACGTTTCAATAAAGAAGTAATGCAGCAATACGAGATGCACGGACTGAAATGTGAGGATGGTGTCTGGTCAGCACGGTTCCCATTCTCCGTACCTATAGAGCGTGGCAGTTATGATGAAGCGAACTTCCGGGAATTGCTTGCTCATGTCGAATACATTCGGCAAGTAGAGGGGCTTGTAGAAAATGGAAGGATGACAACCGATACGGCGTCCCAATTCCTTCAACAATCGCTCGACGCTATCAGTTACATCAATCGGCTGGCACAAAGATAGGCGAATGACCGGGAAGGAGTTCCATGCTTCGTCGAGATCAGAACCGTCGGATTCTCGAATGACGAAGATTGGAGAACTTCTGCCAGCGAAGAGATGCCAACGACGAGTAAATCCCAATCCTACTTGTTGGGTATAACAGTTTACGGCGCGACCAGGTGGTTCACGCTTTGTCCCTCGCCAATTGTTTGGCCAATTTTTTGATCTTTTGCGGCACAGGTCTTTCCAGTATTTTCCCTAAATAGTTAGCAGATTTGAAGTAATTAGCTAGCGTCATTTCTTGTCCGGTTCTATCCAGATACTGCTTTGTATCTCTGCGGTAAATGCTCCGAATATAATCGACGCACGCTTTGCAGAGTTTGATCCATTTGTGGGTGGTGTGAGAAGCTTCGAAAAAAGGCGTTGCGTCTGGCTCGCCAAAGTCTATTTTCGCCTGTTGGAGAGCCTTAGTCCACAGAGAGAAGAGCGTCAATAGCGCTTGCCACGCAAGAGGTCGTTTCGACCCCGCCAACTCCCATACTGAGTTTTCGAGAAGCAGTCCTAGTAAATACAGCTGATAAGCTAGCTCTGGCTTACTTTTCTTGATGAGGTCATACGACTTACCCTCGAACAGCTCACCCAATCGGGCTTTTGCGGGAACTGGACCTAACAACTTGCTGTCCCAATGGTAACTTGAAATGAGCTGCGCTAACCATTTGATGTCAGGTCCACGACGGATACCAAGACTCTTAAGTTCCGTCCTTCGATATACCCACTCCTTATCGCGCCGCTCGTAGTACAAACGCTTTTTCCTGAAAAACCGAGCAAGGTCGTGCTGGAAATCATCCGTTGAAACGAGGTTCCATGGTTTGATGGGATTTTGCCGGTTGCTCCGGATGGATATTTTGTCGATTACATCTCGTTTCTTGGTTGCTCGCGCCGAAAAATCATCAGGATCAAGCGGCGGAACTTCTATGATTCTGACCATCACACGCGCAGTAAGGGAGGGATTGCTCACGTCGCGAATGCTATGAAGAGTCTGGGAACCATTAACGATTCGCGGGTTCTCGATCTTGATCTCTTGCTTGCCAGGATCGTGCGTATGCTGCTCGCACAGCATCGTGATTCCGTTGTTGCTGAAAACAAATTCTGTGGGAGAGTCCTTGAATGTAGCCCGAATTTCCTTGTTAACGGTGGTGTTGCCTAGCGACAACCTCACATTTCGGGCGAAGAGAAGGTCATAGGGATCACCTTCCATGTATTTCACAAAATCGATGAGTTTGGCGAAGACGATAGAGGTGGGTATTTCGGTGTCGCGCTTGTCCGCGGAAAGGACCGTGTTGATCCC
Organism: uncultured Acidobacteriota bacterium; assembly: GCA_963715795.1. Classification (GTDB taxonomy): domain Bacteria; phylum Acidobacteriota; class Terriglobia; order Acidiferrales; family UBA7541; genus Acidiferrum. The sequence goes on from OY970275.1 coordinate 3,353,008, forward strand.
TGTCAGAAGCATGCTTGGAGTGCGGGGCATCGCGTCTTCGAGATAATCCAACGTAAACTGCAAGATCTCATCGAGGTGGAATATGCGAACGCCGTTCGCCTTGACGGCTTCAAACTGCCGTTCGTTGCGCCTATGGTTTGTCACGAAAAAAAGTTGCGCGTTCCCGTCGTCGTAATACTCGAATAACTTGCGGTACTTTGGCTTAAGCTCCGTGCGTACCACAGACAAATAAGAATTGCGGTTCGCCTTATTGGCAAAGGCCTGCCAAAAGCGACTGATCTCGTCATAAAAACCTACGGGCGCAGAGGCATTATACTTCTCGGTGAATTTTGTGTTCAGGACTAAATGATCCACATTCCTGCCGTCGCTCGTCTCGAAAAAGAGGTCAACCTTTCCGTCACCGCTGCCATCCGAGATAAAAAAGTTCTGGGGTTTATCGAAGTACATGCTCGCAAACCAGCGTCCAAACGCCTGAGGGAGTTTTAGCCCGTTCTCCGAAGCCGTATCCTCGACACGATCCAAAATGAAATCGAAAAGCTGTTTTTGTTCGTACATAAGGACCTGCTTCCTCCTACGAAAGTGCAACTGAAACGATGATCATCGTTTCAGTCGCCACGCATGGCCCGTACTTATTTTCTTCCGCTCGAATCGCGGCCAAAGCCCCTCCGTCCACTGTTTACTGAAACCAGCGATAATGACGCCAGCCCATGCTTCCGGTGTCTTAAGTTTGGGCGTCGGACGCAGATTTTCAATGATAGAACGGGAGTGCGGCTCACTCAGCAGATCACTCCTCAGCTCAACATGGGACACGTACTGTCGAGACCCTGTTGAGTGCCTGTCTATCGCGTCAGCCACGAGCGGAGTGACATCTTCATAGGTGTACTCCGATGTTCGACTGCCTGTCCTCAGTTGTTGGAAACTTGCGAGTCTCGGTCTCGGGTTTTGCCGTTCAGACAGAATACGCTTGTGGATACGCGCCTTGAGCGGAATATCCGCAGTATGGTTTTTGCTGCCGTCTGGTCGCTCGAATGTCATGCGAGCACCTTCGACCGAAAGCACTGTATATTTGCCACGCTCGTCCTCGTAGGTCGAGCCGACAATGAACGGAGGCGGCGGAGGCGATTCTTGTGTCATCTACCATTGCTCCAACAAATGCTATGGATCTGACGTCGAAAATTAAGCAAGGCATTGCTCGCGATGGATCCATTAGCGTTCGGCCCCTTGCACATCGAGATCAGATCCCACGATTGCTCGATCCGCAGGAGTCCCGTCAGACATGCGGTGACCATGTGACCTTCAGAATCGACGTTCTCGACATGTCAGCGAGAGCATCTTTCGGCTCGGCATGAATTCCAGTGCTCATTCGCCAGACGCTCATCACCGGACGTTTGGCAGCTGTTAGGAAGCATAGTAAGGCAAACACCTTTGGGCCCATAGGTGCTAAAACCACGCGATAGCTGAGGCTGAGTCCCCCGCAAATTGACTCGAGTATCTGTAGAGTAGCGGTGGGCTGCCTCAGAGGATAGGAAAAAAACCATCTGTCGCTTACTCTCCTGAGGATTTCCCGATTGTTTCTCAGTACGTTCGAATAAAATGAGTCCTCTTCTCCCGATTTCGCGATCAAGAGCACAGTTTGACCGGGGTCCAAGATCTCCATTAAACCCAACGCCTTGTTTCGCTCATATCCCAAACTAAGCACGAGAGCGATGGGTAGATCAGGAGGTGCGAGGGCGCCGAACCCTTGAACGGGCCCAACGATTTCATTTGCGCACTCGTGCCTCGGAGGCTTGTCAAACTGCCTTGGAACGTACACAAAATATGTCTCAATTTCCCGGTCCCACTCATAGGTCATCAGTATCTGAATAATTGCTCCTTGCCAAGCGCGAGTCATACTTGAGATGTCGAACGCTAAGGCTCCTCCCGTCTTCTTGACCGTCTCCAAAGCGCCGGCAACGACTGTTCGCATGTCTGTCGAGGAGTTGCCCGACGATAGAACTGAAGCGAACCCTCCTTGTCCAAATTTTCTATCATTGTCAGGTCGATGGAGAATTCCCGGATGCTCCCTAAATGCGAGACACACCCTGTCCACGATTGTTTTCGACAACTTGTCCAACAGTGCTGATGCCCTCTGCTCGTAGCCACACGCCGATAGAACAAACTTCGTACGTGAATTCAACTCATTTAATGTGCTATCAGTGATTCGAGTCGGCATCATATGGGAGTGTCTCCTGACGAGCCCGCCCGATGACTGGCTTCGAACGCATCATTTTGAACGCAGTCGACAGTCGGATATCCCGGTAGTTTCGGAACAGCAGTGTGTAGCGCGGCGAAAGCATATAAGAGAGTCGGATTCGTGCACCAACAACAGAAGAAGGAGGATCCTTACCAACCGACACAAACGCGCCGATAAGCAATCCAATTTCAATCTCGCGAACAATTTTTTGATCCACCTCATCATCAACAACAAAGCTTCCAATAGGGTCAGCGTTAAACGCCTTGCCAACCAGCTCGTAGTTGATGAATTTTCCGAACGAGTCAACAACGTTTGCTAAATTTATCCGGCTATCTTCCTGGAACGGTACAGGGTATGTTCGAATAGCTGTAAGCGTTCGAGCGGAGACTTCATACAACACTTCGGCTTGCATCCTCCGGTCGATTTGATCTGCCAACACACCCGGAGCGAGGGGACGTCGATCCAAGATGTCGCTCAACAACCCCGCCAATTGCCGCGGATTCCCTTCGCTCATCGCGTATACAGCTTCCTCTCCAGAGTAGAGCAGGTGCCTTTTTCTAGATCGACCCCCGGTCGATCGGGTATAAGCATTTCTAATTTGTACAATCGGTCTGACTTTTCGTAGAACTCGGTCGCGTTGATCAATAGTTTCAGCAATTGGGTTCGTCGAACTTATGTGATGATTTTCAAGGTAGCCTCCAAAAGACACGTCCCACTTCGCAAGCTCGATCATCTCGTGCCAGATTGGGGAGTTCTGAGCATATGCTTCCTCACTTTCTTCGTCATGAGCAAAATCTGATGACCCAAGGACCTGACGAGGAGTTATTTTCTCCTCTCGCAACAATGCCCTTATGAATCTAGTCGCAAAAGCCTTACAGAATGGACGGGCACTCTCCGCGTGTGAATGCCAGAGCTTTATGATTGTGTAGTCATGGCGAAATTCCTGCTTTTGCGCAGGATCAAGCGGCAGGACTGGACTCCAAGTCAGTTTCAGCAAGCAATTCTGACGAACACTCCGAAGGGCCGACAACAGTTCTCTTTTTAGCCAGTCTGGACCGATCTCAAGTTCATCGAAGCAAAAGGCCCACTTCGGCGGTCGTACACGTTTTGGTGCGTATTCATCGAATACCGCGCACGCTCGTTCCAGCGTGTCGAATGCGTGGCTTACGAGCGGGGATGCCATCTCATCTACTATTCTTAGCAGTCGCGAGGCATCACGTCTGACGATGCAATTTCTTATTTCTTGATTGATCCCTAAGCATTTCAGCCGGACCTCTGAGAAAGTCGGCACGAGATGAGACAGCCCAAACTCACGGATTAGGATTCTGAGAAATGCTTCTCGTGCTGCAAAATCTTCACCATTCAACAGCATTTCAAAAACGTTGCACGCTTCCGACAACGAGGAGAAACTGATCATGCACCGCTGCACCCGCTCCATGAGCATCGGATCTGACGTGAAATCTTGGTCTAACGCGCGCAGTTCATAAGACCAACGTATATCTGACGGCACATAGATTGCCTCGAAATCTGGGGTTGGATAGTTTGCTAGCTCGGGATCGCGTGGAACTCGCTCATTTACCCATACTTTTTGAGCACGGCGTGTGAGCATCTTTAGCAGAGTTGTCTTTCCGCACCCTCTTGGACCCATGAGCAGACAATTCTGCATTTTGACAAGAGCTAGCAGATCCGGTGTCGGCACGAAGAGCCGCGCGACATCTTCGGGATCCAGTAGCCGGGCGTTGAACGCGCTATATTGCGACGCTGTTCCCACTTGCCCCGGGCTGTCAGACCTAAATAATTTTTCCCAAATGGAAGTTTCCGCTGTCATATTCATAAAATTTCAACTTCAGGTCCTTCAGCCGATCCTGCAAATCATCGAAATCCTCTGGCATCAAGAATTGTACGTCCGGCGCCACTCTCAATATTTCACTCTCTGGTATAAAAGAACTAGTTGGTTGAGAGGCCACGAGCTGTGATACTGCGTCTCGAATCTGGTCTACGGAGGCCGCCGCGCCAAATCCGGTTCTGAACGGGAAACCGCAAAAGACATGGTGAGACTTATCCCAACCAGTCCCTGCGAGAAAGGTCCACGACCTGATTACGCCCCGGAGATCACTTGCCACTGTAGACCCGTGTTCAATATCGACAAGGTGAAAAAGATTGCCCATTGATTTTCCATAGTCGTTCCATAAGGCCGCGAAGCTGCCCGCTGCAAATACAGTGACATTGTCACTTTTTCGGAGACGGGCCAAGTGCTTGTGACCATGAATTATGAATCGGCAGTCGTGGTCTTTCAGAGCTGACAGCAACACATCTCCCGTCAGCAGTACATCTCTGTCCGGACTGAAGGGGCCACTATGGAGAATCGGATGATGATGTAGCATCGCAAGTCTGAGAGGTGCTTTCATCTGTTCCCGCAAGACTTCTCTCAACCGATCAATTCTGTCAGTGCCAAACGTACCCCGCTTAGCTGAGGCTTCGTCGGTATGTCCGATTACGCTGTTTATTGCCACCAGCTCTACCTGTTCTGCTAGCTCTATAACGCAACACCCATCAGAGAAAAAGCGCGCACAGTCTTCATCCTTCGCAAACGGAAATCCAGGTCTAAGATTCTTCGCGAGGTACACCGCCTCCCTATCAGAGCCACGGCCAGCACGGCGAGATTCGACATCATGATTCCCCAAAACGGGAATGACCTTCTTGCAGTTCAGCGCTTTGCCGACTTCGAGAACAAGTTCCCAAGCCTGTGACAGGCCTTCCTGGTCCGCCTTATTCGCGAGATCCCCTGGTACGAGCAGGACGTCAGCGTGAAGTTTCTCAAGTTCTATTAGATCCAAGAGCGCTTGCACTGGGTGCCGCCCACGCAATCGCCTCAGAGAGCCCACGAGCAGATGCGAGTCCTGCGTCGCCCGCTTCTTGTCTTCCTTATGACAGTGGAGGTCGCTCATTACCGCGATTCTTAAGGAGGACCGCTTGTCTGTTTCGGCAGATATCGTTGTCATTGTCAATGTTACGGATTATGCTAGGGAGAATACCGTAACAGCCCGCAGAATGTAAGTTCACCAATAGAGCAAGGCATTGGGTCGCGTTTTGTCATGGATAGCTCGTGCCGTCCGTCTGGCAAAACTGACAAAAGGGTAGAGTTGCGACACTCGTGATCTGGCGATACGATTAGGAGAATGAGATTGCCAGGACATCTTCTCGAAAGAGTGGTTCGACACGTCAACCGGAAAAAATGGTGGCATGTCCCGCCATCTGATCCAAAGGCTTACGCCAAACGGGGGAAATTCCTCGCGTCAAGTTTTGCGGAGGCGGAATTTTGGGGTCGCCCTCTCGATGAGCCAGAGCGAGTCGCCATCGCAAGGCCTCTGGTTGGAGACGAACGCACCGTCGCCAAAACCCTGCATGTTGCTCCCCAGCGTCCCAATATGAATTTAGAGCAAATTGCCGCGCACGATGCGCTGTGGAGAAATGAAGCTATCAAAAAGGGATTCGATTCGATCTTGCTGATGGCCCCAAAGTGCTTTGTGGAATTCAAAAATACAGGAAAACTGCCTAGGAGTTTGGAACTGAACATTCTGCAAGTCGTTGAGAAGACATAGGATTTAATGTAGTACACTCCCACTCGATGACGTCTCTTCAGTCCACGCAATCCCTCACAAGTCCACTATTTCTGAGATGGGCAGGTAGTAAACGTCGGCTGGTCCCGATTCTGCGGACCTACTGGAAGCCGAAACACAAACGTTATCTTGAACCCTTTGCGGGATCGGCGTGTCTCTTTTTCTCCTTGAATCCACAGACCGCAATTCTCGGGGATGTGAATCGGGAATTGATCTCAACATACATGGAGGTCAAGTACCGTCTCGACGCCCTTCTCGACTGCCTTTCGACTCTGCAAAAAAGTAGGCGCGCGTACAACGAATTGCGTGCACAGACACCGGATAAATTGCCCCCCTGTGCTCGCGCAGCACGATTCATATACCTCAATCGCTACTGCTTCAACGGACTTTACAGGACGAACCTGAACGGTGAGTTCAACGTTCCGTACGGAGGAGGAAGATCTGGGAACCTACCTTCTGCGGAAGTTCTTGGACAATGCTCGAAACGGTTAGCCCGAACTCGTCTCCTCGCGGGAGATTTCGAACGGGTCCTTCGACACGCAAGGAAGGGCGATTTCGTCTACATGGACCCGCCGTTCGCAGTGCGGGCGCGACGCGTGTTCAGCGAATACCATCCAGACACATTTTGTGGCGAAGACATCACTAGACTTAGGCGGTGGATGGAACATTTGGATCGAAAGGGAATATCATTCCTCGTCAGCTACGCACAATCGGCTGAGGCCCGCATTCTCGCCGAGGGTTTCAACTGCCGGCGGGTATCAGTTAGGAGAAATATAGCCGGCTTCGCTGGCGACAGGGCAAACTCGATTGAGATTCTGATTTCGAATACCTAGCGGAGATAGCCATGCCCGCCCTAAAACCTACCGTACAACCGGAGATTCCGCAGCTCGTTCCTACAGGATCGTTGCAGCATCTGGACCCACGGGACATCAAGCCTAATCCGAATAATCCTCGGATGTTGTTCGATCCCGACCAACTTGCAGAGCTCAAAAAGAATATTGCCGAACATGGTGTCCTCGTCCCGATCACTGTCTACCAGCCGAAGGGGCAAAGGAAGTTCTCCATTCTCGACGGCGAACGTCGATTCCGCTGCGTTAGAGATCTCGACAGCGAGGGACATCGGGACCAACGCGGCCAGCCCCTTAGATTGCCGGCAAACGTTGTCGAGCCGCCCAGCAAGATCGCTGGGCTGCTGTACATGTTCTCCATCCATGAATACCGCGAGGCGTGGGAGCTCATGCCCACTGCCTTGAGCCTTAAGATTGTCATGGAAGACCTTGGGGTCGACGACAACAAGTCGCTTTCCAAATTCACGGGCTTAAGCGAACCGCAGATCGAACGGTGCAAGAAGCTCCTGGAATTTCCCGAACATTTCCAGAAACTCTCCCTTGATCCAGATCCTACCACGCGAATACCCTCCAACTTCTGGATAGAAGCTCTACCCGTCATAAATCTCGCGATGACGGAGATACCGGACCTGAAGAAGCTCGGCAGGGATCGGACCACCGAAAAGCTGGTAGAAAAGTATCGTGCACGAAAGATTAAGAGCGTCATTCATTTTCGTCGGATCATGGAAAGCTATGAGCTTTCGGAAGGTGACAGAAATACGCGAGCTGCAGTCCTGAGAAGGATTGAAGAATTCTTTCTTGACCCGACCCTTGAAACGAGAGCAGGTTTCGACCAATTCATCGTCGGAAAGAAGCGCGTACAAGGCGCGCTCTCTGCATGCACGGAATTCATCAAACAACTCCAAAGCCTCAAACTCCGATTTACAGCGGACGATGACGAACGAGCAGAGCTAAGAAAAGCACTCAGAGACGTGCGACAGTATTGCAAGAGTCTAGAGCAAGCCCTCAGAGGTAGCGACGACCCCGAAATACCGAACGACTGACCATGCGGAGCCTCCTGTACGGCATATTCGCAGCCTGGCGATTCCGTGATTACAAGCCATTGCCGGTAACGTTTGGCCGCGCCAAGAAATGGCTCGAACAATTTCGAGGGAAAGACAGAAGAGCCGCCGGAGTTCTACTGGAAAAGGTTGTCTATCTTTCTGAAAAAACCACCAGGAGCATCTTGGTTCAGCAGAATCATACCCTGATGAATCGTTTGGCGGCGGCGGGCCTCCCAGCAGACAAGCTAATCTACGTCCAAGTCCACGATGCTGGTAGCAGTAGCCCGGTGATGTTAAACCTACTCAGGGACGCAGCAGGACTCGATCGCTTGGGCTGTCATTTCGTCGATGCGCATGACTCGCTAAAACTGAATAAGATTACTAATGAGGTCGGCACAGGGGCACTTATCTACGTTGATGACTTCGTCGGTACAGGAAACCAGTTCTGTAAAGAGCGGCAGTTCGCCTCTCAGAGTGTGGTCGGTACTTTTTCTGAATTCTTGCTCGTGCCCTGCATCTGTGAGGAGGGCATCTACAAAATCGCGAAGGAGGGTGTCGAAGCCTTCGCCGGCCACGTGCATTCGAAGGCAGAACGTCCGTTACACGAGAATTCCCACCTGTTGGACCCAGACGCCAAACAGCGAATGAGAGAAATGTGCAAGGGGATAAGCGCCAAAATGGGCCTCGGATACAATCAACTCGCGACGATGGTCATCCTTTACCGCAACGCTCCTAACACCGTGCCCTCTGTCTTCCTAGGCAGCCCCAATCAAGCGCCCTTTGCGGGGCTGTTCCCCAGGTGGAAAGACCTCCCGATCCCGAACCAACGGTGAAACGCACGGAGGGGGGAGGAATGCGAAGAGACGCCAATTCGTGAGTTAGGCGAATCCCCAAATCTCACTCTGTCTGCAGTCGTTCGCTAAAACGCTGAAACGTCGGCAGCCGACCTAATCGACCTAGATCAGGAAGTGCCCGGACAATTTGAATCGCGTGTTGTCTGTCAACGTACGTTCGTAGTCGAGACCTGCTGAACAACCGGATGAGCGATTTCTTGGGATTGCGCACTCGTTCCGGTCTATTTTCGTGGCCAACTCTCACCGGGTGAGCATCCGTTGAGAGAACTGCGGATAAAGCTCGACCGTCCGCTATCAGCCACGCCTCCAATTCCTCTTGGATACAGATCGGCGTGACACGCGAGTGATTGACTTTTGCTCCCTTCAGCGAACTTAAGATTGTCTCTCGATCGTGTTTCCGGCAAGGTTTCACATTTCCTTCTCGCCATGCCGGATACAAATCCCAGATAATGAGAACGTGGGCGCAACGGTCCACTTCGAGTAGTTGTTTCGAAACCTTACCGCACTCGCGAATTAGTTTCGGCTTGTTATCCAACGGAACAGAAGAAATCACGACCTGCGGGTTCAGACGTTTCCCGAGCGCCTGACATACTTGCAGGTCAGCACCGTCTGGACCGCACTCAAAGATCATACCGATCTTCATGATTCTCGTTTACGCGAAAGTCGATTCATCGTGTAGAGCTGCCCGGGGCTGAACGACTTTGCCCACTTTTGCACTTCCTTTTCATCGCCGGGTCGTACAAATGTCGGCTCGTCATCGACGCGTTCTACAAAGACGATGCTCTTCAATGGAATCGAATCAAGGAGAGATGGCGAGTGCGTCGTGAGGATCACTTGGCTTCGACCCGACTCCACTGTCCTCTGAATCTCGTCCACGAGGAGACGCATGGATCGCGGATCAAGGCCATTCTCAATCTCTTCGACAATTATTAGGCTCGGCGGAGAAGGATGACGCAGAACTGCTAGCAGCGCGAGAATTCGAAGTGTACCTGCAGAAATGAGCCAACCAGGGACCTTGAAGTCTCTCTCGGACAGCTGCAAGTATGCAGCTCTCTCGATTTCGGAAGTCGAGGTCGGCTGAATATCGCTCGCATATGGCAACACATATTTCAGCGTTCCGACGATCCCGTCGAAAGCGGCCAGGTCTCTCCGTCGAATATCGAGGAGGTATTCTGACAAATTTGCTCCTGATCTATCCAACCGAATTCCCCGCCGAGTTCTTGTCTGCGGAACCGGGTTGCCCATAAGATGTGGAGAGAGATTCAAGAACTGCCAGCTTTCAACATAGTCTCCAAGATAGCTAGACAAGAGCGACGCCGCGCTCGTCATGAACCGGTCTTTGCGTTGCGGATCGCCAGACACCTTAATCTGGTCCTCGTGTCGATCAAAGCGAACTGCCCCGAATCGTCCGAACTCGCGCTCAATAAACAACTCGTTCTCGTTCCCCCTTTCATTTAGCACTGTCGTAGTCGCAAAAGGTACGCGCCCTGTATTCCCGACAAGGCTAAACGCGATTGGTTTTGATGATTTGTCAGATCCCGTCCTTGAGTGTCTGGTCTGACGAGTTTTGGTCTTGTTCCGTACGTGTTCGATGCCTTTCCACATTTGCATAGCCGCATCTACATCCTGAACAACTAGAGTCCGCAGAGTGTCAAGTGCTTCAATAACACTGCTTTTGCCGGAACCGTTGTTACCGATGAGTACGGTAAGGGGACTAAGTTTAACGGAGCCACTCTCACGAATCGCTTTGAAGTTGCGAATGCGAAGTCGCATGAGGAGTGGTCGTTTCATTTTACGAGCCCTCTTTCAACGTCGCGGTACGCATTCTGAGCGGCGACCTTCACGGGATCAGGCACTAAAGGAAAGGTCGTCAGCACATGCGCGAACTCCTCTTCAGTCAGGGCATAGACGTGAGCAACAAAGCCATCAAGTTCCGCCTGGAGCCGAGCGCGCTCAACTTCGCTCGTTACACCCGCCTTGTGACTTCCTAAGCCAACACTCTTGGCAAGGTCATCAAATTCTGCCCTCGTGCAGATCAGACGTGCAGCCCGTTCAACGATCGCGGCGAATGAAGCGTCGCCGTTCCTTAGCCGTGGAATCGGCAACTGGTAAACATAAAACATATTTAAATGAGACGTAATCTTGTTGCGGATCAACCAGTCGACAGTAAAACTGTTGAACATAGCAACTGCAAAAAGCATTTCTTGGTGACTCGCAGGAGCCACTTGGCGCCATTGCCCACGCTCGACGGCGTCTATCGTCGGTCGCTGCAAATTCAATGTGTTCCCAGCAAATACCTTCCGCGGAAGAATCGTGCATATCATGGCACGCTCATTCGTACTTGCAGCGATATCTCGATATCCCAGCCGAAAATGCTCATAGTCGAGCCTGACCTTCGCTTCGTCAACGGTTGCTTTGCTGTCTGACTCCCCAATGGCCTTACTGATGCGTTTCAGGCGTGCCGATAGCAGTTCAGAACGTCCTTTTTCTTCATCGATCCAATAACGCGGTTCGGAAAAACGGTCATCAAACTGCCAGATCATTTTTCCTTCAAAGAGAGGTAGCATGCCAGGCTTACATGCCTCGTGAAACAGATGCGAGTCGTCAGTCATGTTGAACTCGCGGTGTAACGCGATATGCCAGGCGCCCTCCACGGCCTGGCCAAGCAATGGGAATCGGAGCATTTTCTTTGCGATATGGACGTCCAGTTCGGATTTGAATTCCATTACGGACAATGAATCGGGCGCTAGTTGTCGGACAAGATCTACAGAGATGTTCACTGCCCCTTGCTCTGGAAATCGATCCAATTCTGATACGTCGTGGCGCATGAAGGCTGCGGGAAAGTGAACTGTTTTGCCCGCCTTCTGAAAGGTCAACACTACGAACTTAAATCTGCTGTCAACGTTTTCGAATATTTGCCTGCGATTCTCAAAGCAAAACAGCCCGGTAACTTCCGTGTTCGAGAAAAGCATTTCGCGAAGCTGCTTGGCACCAAGATCAGTATAGATTCCGCTGGGGACTACGATCCCACATTCGCCTCCCTCTCGGAGCAGGTTAAAACACTGTTCGAGGAAAAGCTTGAAGAGATTTACATCTTTCCCGTGCCGCTTACCGTCTATGATTGGAACTTGGTTCTTATATTGGTCCGCCACGCGAAAGAAGTGCCGCTGATGATTGAACATGCTGTGGTAATCGAGCCACGCTTTCTTGGTCCGAGGGTTCATCAAGAGTCGCTTCAATTCCAACTCAAACTGCTTGATACCCATACTCTTCTTAGTTACCGCATTGCTGTAATCGGCGAAAAATTCTTTGGCGTCCGGCTGAAAAGTTTCCCAAGGCGGGTTCGTAATAATCGCATCGAAACCACCACGCTGGTTCATGATGCGGTCGAATTCATAGCCCCAATGAAATGGATGCAGGTCTGCCACATCTGAAGCGCGAAGCGGTCTCTTGAAGGGTCGGCCTTCGCGATTCTTTTCCATATCCCATGTAGATTCCTCGAACTTTATCCCTAGCTTGCGAAATTCCTCAAGTAAGATGTCGTCCAGGGTGGTCCGTGCTTGCTCTTTCTTCGTATCGATTTCATTGCGGAGTGCAGTGAGGTCTTCCGAAAACGTCGCGGAGTGCGTGTAGTTGTCGATGAGTCGATTCTTTTCGGCCAACAACTCGCGATAGCTTCGGCGGAACAGGCTCGCCTGAGCATGTAGTCTCTCAAAGTCCTCATCTTTGACGCGCATCAAGCCGATGAGTGAATTTCCTGGAAGGATGTTGAAATCGATGTTGGGGAGAGGCTCAAGCTGGTTTACGTCACTAGCTGACGCAACGAGGGCAAGGAAGAGCCGAAGTCGGGCGATCTCCGTTGCCTCTTCCATAATGTCGACGCCGTAAAGGTTGTCTGTAATGATCCGCTTCTTGATGAAATAGCTCAAACTACGATGTTCGCGCTCCGTTTTATCGAGCCAAGTCGTGAGATCTTTCTGGTTCAAGAACTTAATCTTCCCGATCACGGCGGCATAAACGTTAATGAGCACTTTCATTGCAGCCACAAGAAATGCACCCGACCCGCATGCGGGGTCCAGCAGCGTTATGTTGGGTAATACATCGAACAGCAACTCTCGACAAAGGGACCCATCCAAATCCATGAGTACTTCTGCGATGGTGCGATAATCCCTAGTCTTGATACCCTTTACGGGGTTGGCTTTTGCGACTTCTGGAGTATTAATCGCATTAAGAACAAGCTTGTGGATGGTCTGGCCGCACAGATATTCTGTGATTTCTGGGCGAGTGTAGTAGGCTCCAAACGCTTTCTGGTTGATGTATTTTTCGAAGATATAGCCCAAAACATCGGGGCTGATCTCGTTGTCCCGCCCGCCCGGAGTATCGTTCAAGTTCCAGGAGTACCGTTGGAATAACGCGAGTATGTTTTCAAAGGCCTTGTCCGGCACACGAATTTCCGGATAGATTTGCTCCACTCTGTGCGGCAAGAATAACCCGCCATTGAGGTATTTGATTGAGCCCAATTGTTGGCGAGCTTCAGCAGAACGATCCTCTTCAGGCTTCGCAAATCCTTCAAAGAAAAGCAATTTCAAAAATCCATTGTAATAAAGATCGCGACCCCTTTCCCGGCTTTGCGTGAGCTTGTTCTGCAGGTAGTCAAGATTTCCATTGTCAATGAAACGTTTGCGCTGAAGAAAATAGACAAACATCAAGCGGTTGAGCAAGACCGATGCATACCATCGACGATCATTCTCGTCAGGAATGCCGTGAATGTGCTCGATAAAAGCCAGATGTTCGTCGTAAAATTCTCCATAAAACTTCTTTGTTACCCGTTCAACGTCCAGCGCCCCACGTAGCTTTTGCGCAACCTCGAAAACTGGGATATTGCCACTCTGGTCGAACTCGGTGATCTCAAAAACAATTCCGCCAAGCTTGCTCAAGAACAAGTCGCCTGGTTGACCTTTGAGGTAGAAATGGTCTCGCGGCCACGCTTTTCCGTCCTGACGTTTGACCCAATACCAGAGGCTCTGTGTGCGCTCCTTGTCCACAAATATCAGCAAGTGTTCATGGAAAAGTGCGGAAACTTCCTTATCAATCGCAGCCCGAGTCTTCGCATCTGGAATCCGGCCGTCCTCGCCTGAGACTTCGAAAACAGCAACTCCGGAGAGGTGCGATATTTGCCGACGCGTGAACTTCGCACTCTTGATGGTCATTTCGACCGCGTCGCGCGTCGAAGGTTTGGACCATCCAAGTTCATCGACAAATAGCCGATGGAAATCGAACTGCTGGAGACGCTCGCGCATCTGAGAAAAGTCAATAGACACGGGCTAGTCACCAGCCTTACTTGCGCGAAGTCCCATCGAACAGATGAGTGTTGTTTCATGAACCTTGCGCTCATCTTCTTCTATGAGGCAAAGTGCACCATCTTCTCGAAGTGTCAGGACGAGTTCAGACAATTGTTGATCGGGAATGCCACTTCTAAGCTGCCGATTAAGAATGTCGGTTGCAGCAGATCGCAGTGGATATCTGTAAATCTCGTCGATGGCTTGTACCAAACCTTGTGACTCAAACAGGGTTCCTTTCACTCGTTCGGCATGGCGCTTTAGGCGCTCATACGTACGAAATCTTGCGCCGGAGGGTCGCCCCAACTGTCCACCAACTGACTTTTCCTCTTTGACTACCCACTCGACACCCCTGTGAACCAACTCGTGATGGTCCTCGGTTCGCGGCATAGCAGGAGTATCAGGCGAGCATTCCGCTGCCTTCAATATAGCGAACTGGGACTCTGTCACGCTCGTTCCATCCTTATTGATCCAGGCCAGGGCATCGTTTCCTTCGCCAGTACGAAGATAAATAAGTACGCCTTCAGGTTCACTTTCCTTAGGAAGATGCGTTCTCGTTGCGTATGTGACAGGCGGCAGCGCTGGAATCGTTTCTTCCAGTCTTGGGTCTTTCGTTATGGCGTTCTTCCATATTTGGTAAGCGTACGAAGCCAGATCGACCTCGCTATCCGCCTCACCGTCGAATATGCCGGATTTTTCATTATAGAGGTCAAGGACCTTGCGGTCGTTTCGGTCGTCCTCGAAAAACGACTCGTCCGCGCCAACTACTTCGGCATTCTCCTGAAGACGTTGCCGAACTCTCGCGCGCAGCCGAATGATGCGTTCGACGCCATCGGCTGGCAGGAACGAGTAACAGTAAATGCTTTCGGAATGCTGCCCAATCCTGTCCACGCGGCCTGCCCGTTGAATGAGACGAATAATTGCCCAGGGAAGATCGTAGTTAACGACGACAAAGCAATCTTGTAAATTCTGCCCTTCACTCAAGACGTCGGTAGCAATGAGGACTCTCAACTCGTCGTCAGGCTTAATCTGGTCACGCTTGTTATTGCTGACCGGGCTGAACCTCCAAGCAAGTCCCGTCGGGTTCGACGATTCACCCGTAACCCCTGCGCTCCGTGAGACTCCACGAAATTGCAGTCTCCTCTCCAGGTAGCGGACCGTGTCTGCGAATTGTGTAAACACTAAGACCTTTTCGTTTCCATGTGTCTTCGTCACCAATTCGAGCAACGCGTTGAGCTTGGAATCTTTGTCAGGGTCCCAATCTCCACATTTTTGAAGCACTTTAAGGAGTGCTGTAGCATCTGCTCGCAAATCCTCAGCAAGTGCTTTAATAAAAAGCATCGGGCGAAGCCACTTGAAACAACGTTTGAATTGCGCTGCATACTTCTCATAAACCTCGGCAGCCCTTGTTCTAAAAGCTTCTTCCGTCCTGAGAGCGGATGTGCCTTCCTCAACAATGTCCTCCCCATTCTCCTCGTCAAATATGTCTGATGTAATCGCGTCCTCGTCATAGACACGAGAATCCAACAATCCAGAGTCTTGGGTGCCTATAGGAAGCGGAAGGTCTTTTTCAATGGCCTGTAAATAGATGTGGTTTCGAAGAATGTGCCGCTCAACGGATTGGATAAAGGCCTGGCCGCTACTTTCAAGCCGCTTGAATATTCCAGTTCTGCAATAGCCTAGGAGGCGCTTCCCCGCTCTCGATAAATCCTGCAACACTTTCGCCTCGGGCTGTGTCGGTGGCTCGTGCGGCGTTGGAGCGACATAGTTTCCCAGGCCGTAACGCGGCAAGGTCAAATGATTGATACTGTCTACAACATCATCTGCGTAAAGCCGGCCATACTGATCGGATGGGTTCTGATCATCGATCTTAAACTTGACCGTTTTTGGGATGCGCGATGGAAAGTAAGCACGAGTCCCATCTTCAAAGACGAGGTATTTCCGACCGTTTTCCGGATCAGTAGCAGCATAGTTGTCTTGGATGAACGTTCTCGTGCGGCGGACTAGGTATAGGCGCATTAGTTCACGCCAGTCATCGGCAAAGACACTCTTTTCGAATGCTGCCAGCGATCGCACTGGGCATTGGTGACGCCGGATGAACTCCGTCTCCCCCAGATCGCTCAGCAGGCGTTCCGGGCGGATTCCGATGTCTTTATCTTCGGGAATAAAGAGACGCAACTGATTTGAGAGGTCCAGGTAAGTCTTGTTGTAAGGTGTTGCAGACAGCAGGATACATTTGCTTTCGTTTTGGTTGATGTATTCCTGAATCGCCCGGTATCGCTTGCCCTCGCGATTTCGTAAGTTTTGGCTTTCATCTATGAGCAGCAGCCGATATCGTCGAAGGTTCGGAAGTTCTCCAAGCACCTGACTTAACGACAAAACCTTCGCTCTCAGTCGATATTGCTGTCGATAGTCCTCCCACATCGGAACCAGATTCTTTGGGCAAAGAATCAAAGTTTCAATGTCGTGATCGTCTTCGAAGATCCGAGCCAATGCCGTGGCCATCAATGTCTTACCAAGCCCAACCACATCTCCAATCAAAACGCCCCCACGTTTGTTCAAGTGGTGAGCGGCAATCTTGACGGCTGCGGTCTGGAACTCGAAGAGCCTCTTACCAAAATCACGGGGGATTGAGAAACTGAGTAATCCTTCGCGCGCATCCTGCGATAGGTGATACGCCATCTTGACGTAGATATGGAATGGCGGAACTAACTCCTCGCGTGCCCAGCTCTCTTCAATCACTTGAACCAGTTCATTAGAAATATCTAAACACCACCGGTCATTCCATCGATCTTCGAACCACTTTTCTAATTTGTGGCAAGCATCGTGGTCCTGTACATCCACGTTGAGTTCTCCTTGCCTCGAGAGCCCTGCCATTGTCAGGTTGCTGCTGCCAACGAAACTTGTAGAAGGATTTACAGGGTCAGGCCGGAATAACATGTACAGCTTTGCGTGGAGCGGATGTCGTAGAAACAGCTTTACAGTCAATTTCTTGGCTTTGATTTGTGCAGCCAAGCGTCGAAGCCCGATTTCGTCCTGATTCGTTGGTATACCGACCGCCAGTTGTTCGCGGAATTCCTGCGCCAGCTTCTTCGCAAGGCGCACCGCAGTCTGGTTATCTATGGCTTCGTCTGATTTCTGAAGGCTCAGGGCGGACCTCAACTCGTCCTCGGGAAGTCGCTGCATCCCTACTAACAATCGACAGCAATTCCCCTCCGCACCAGACCATGCGTCGATGTAGGAGTCGATCTGTTTCCACCCACGCAGGTTAAAATACCCAACGCAAAAGTCGGCTCTCGTAGAAACTTTTAGAGTTTGTTGCAGCACGGGAAGAAGTTGTTGCTCGATATTGTCGAATATTCGTGGCATTGGTTTGAGCTGGAAAAGCCGCCTTAGTCTTGGTAAGTTGTCGAATCCTTTTCCCGTTGCGGATTTTACTTGTTTAGAAATGGCAATGCCATCTCTCAGCGCTCTGGTGTTGCTTCTCAGAAGACCGGGAGGTCTCGATATAGAACCCCCGTTACGACCTGTTCCCGCCCGAAGTTATCGCGGTGCGAATTCATCCCAATTGATTCTGTTAAGATGCCGATATACTGCTCAAATATGATTGATCCCGACCTCCTCAAAGCGTTTCAAACAACCAGATTCATTGTCTCCACTCCCCAGGCGGAGTTTGCATTTCGCATAGGGGAGGGGAGTTCTGAGCTTGATGAGTTGATGACGACGGCCGGCGCTCTCAGCTGCGCGTTCGTGACTGCATGGAATCCACGCGCCGCCGAGTTGCCGGAAATCGCAAACCGCGCCAAACACTGTCAATTGATCCAGGAAGTGCAAAGACGTCGCTATTTATTTCTACCCGGTCGAGGAGTCGGCGAGAATCCAGCATGGGCCTCCGAGCAGAGCATCCTGATCGTTGCGATCTCTCGTGAGAGCGCCAAAGAACTTGGCACACTTTTTGATCAGATTGCAATCGTCTTTGTCCAGCGAGGAGAACCCGCCGAGCTGCTTTTCTGCACGAAATAGAAGCTGCTGAGCCCTCCTCCGAAGCTGTGCGTACGCATTACGGATCGAATAGTAAAGGCTGCTTTCCGGGTGCTGCCGGCAATCCCTTGTCCCCCCACAACTGGCGGAATAGTTCGAGGGTTCCAGGCCCGTGCCCTGCGTAGTGATTGTTTGCAAACGCCAGAATCAGGATGCGGCGCTCGTGGACTTTCTTTAAGAGACCGACCCATTCGAAAAGGTCACCTTGGCGGTCAACGATCACCTTGTCCCACGTTGTCGTTTTTTCCTCAATCCCCTTGCGGTCCCCCAGCCAACGAACATAAGTGAAGTCAGCCGTTATCAAGTCGAGATCATTTTTCAGCTCCCACGGCCTGGGCATCCAACTTTGGTCAATCAGTGCCAGTGCTACACTGTGCTCCCGAAGCAAATCCACAAATCGAAGATCCAGCCAATCCTTGTTGCGAATCTCGACCGCGAACCTGTAATCCTTCGGAAGTTTTTTCAGGAATGGCTTCAGCCGGACGAGGAATTCCGCTTGGGTCTTGAATTCAGAACTCCTGAATTTGCCAAACTGAAAAAGCAGCGGACCTATCTTTTCGCCAAGGGCCTCCATAGCAGTCAGAAAGTTTCTGAGGTCGTCGTCGCAACCCACGAGCACCTTTTCGTGTGTGATGATTTGTGGCACCTTCGCAGCAAAGAGAAAGCCTGCTGGGGTCTTCAGATACCAGCTTTTCACGGTGGTCACGGCAGGAATCGCGTAGAACGTATTGTCTAATTCCACCGCATCGAATCTGGTCGCGTAGAAAGAAAGATAGTCCGTAGACTTCATCCCCTTCGGATAGAAACTACCCGCCCATCCCGCCGCTGTGAACGCAGAGGTCCCAATACGAATGTCTGCCATGTTCCCGCGATTCTACACCGGGCTAGGCAGTGCTACACTCTGCTCATGTCTACCTCGAAAAAGAGGACACCATTAGTTTTTTGACCGCGAGCGGTTTCGCTAGGATTTGGGGCTAGGCGCTGGTACACGGTCTTTGCGCATTTTGCGTACTGTCATCGCGCCTCGGCCACCCAGGAAGAGAGTGCATGAACATAGCTCCAGATAAGGGAAGCGCCATTCCTGCCTTTATTTCATATTCATGGGAAAGCGAAGATCACAAGAATTGGGTGCTCGCGTTGGCTAAACGGCTGAGAGCGGACGGCATTGAGGCGATTCTTGATCAGACCCATCTCAAGCTTGGTGCACGCAGTCCCGAATTCATGGAACGTTCCGTGAGGGAGAGCCGCTGCGTGCTCGTTGTCTGCACCGAGACCTACAAGCGGCGGTTTGACAATCGTGAAGGGGGAGCCGGCTACGAGGGACATATCATCACTGGCGAGATCATTACTGAGGTCGGTAAGAATAAGTTTATACCAATCCTCCGAAGCGGAGATTGGAGAAGCGCTGTGCCAACTGCCCTATCCGGCGTACATGGCGTCGATCTCCGCAATAATTCCTCTGAGGAGTACCTGAAACTCATTAGGGACCTGCATGGGATTTCGAATATTCCTCTGGTTGGGATGCCGCCGAGTTGGTTGGCTATCTCGTCCGATTCGCCCGATATGTCCAGCGTAGTCGAAGCTACTATTCCTGATTCGAACGAGTACTTGGCACAGCGGAAAAAACTGGCGGACACAGAGATTATGAACAAAATCTGGTCTAAACCTCGTTGGTGTATTTGGATTCGGCCTTCCGAGTTCAAGAGAGCGCGGTTTCAGAATCTAGAGCAGTGTCGAGAGTTCATGCTCTCGTCTTACGTGCCTGTTTCGGGAAACCCCCCGTATCCAAAGGTTTCGGCCAATTCACTTGAGACAGGCAACGAATGGATAGCCGGTGAAATGGACCAGTCAGGTCGTACCGAACGCTGGGTCCTGTTTCGGAGCGCCCAGTTTGTTCACAATCGGGCATTCGACGAAGTCCCTCAGTTGGGGGATCGTATTCACGTCCTCGAAATTCTCGACACCGTGACAGGGGCCGTTGAGTTTGCCGCACGAATGGCACATCGCGGTGTGTTGCCACCGAGAGCTGTGATTACACTTGACCTCTATAAAGTTGACGGTCGCGCCCTGACCTGGCCGGAGGACATCCTTGGTGACACAAACACCGTCCCGGCCGACTGCTGGTGCCAAGACGATGCCGTTAATGTGAGGAGACAGGTGGCGCCCGAGGAACTCCAAGCACGAGGGCGTGAAATCTCCTTGGGAGCCGCGTTAGAAATCTACTCCAAGTTTGGATGGTCAGACCCGCCCGGACCGCGTCTAGCGGCAGAACAAAATCGAAGGTTTGGCGCCCGCAATACCCACTCGTAATCACTCTCGGGACGCATTCCTCGTCAAAACAGAAATCCGGTCGGACGCCGCGAGGATGCAATCTGTTCCAATACTGGATATCGTTCGATCATCCCTTCAGGGATGTCGAGCTTCTTTCCTGTGAGCCCGTGGATGATTTGGAATGCGTTCACTAGCGCCTTGGCTTCCGGGTGGTTGTTCAGAATCGTGTAAATTGCCGATGCGTTTCCTTGGAGGATTCGTATCCGTTCGAGCCACGGCTCCAATTCTTCGTCAGAATAAAGATAGTTGTACCGCTGCTCTGACATTTCGCCATCCGGCCTTTCGCGGAACCATTCGTTATAGTTTCGCCCGTGAAGGCGCACGTATCCGACCGGACTGGTTGTTTTTTCGCCGGGTTCAAGAGACCTTCCGATGATCGGCTGATCGATATTGCAGAACCCGACATTCCGCTCTGCCAACCAGGAATAGAATTCCGGCTTGTCCCACGAACTGTGACGTACCTCAATCACTAGCGGAAAATCGCGAAACCGACCGATGAACCTGTCTAGGTACGCGATAGTTTCTTTTGTGTTCTTGAAGGACCACGGAAATTGTGCGAGTAACGCTCCCAGTTTCCCCGCGCCGCGTAGCGTTTCCATTGCCGGACGGAAGATCTTCTCGTTGTCCGCGCTCAGGTCGCGTGTGTGCGTGAATTCCTGCCAGAGCTTAGCCGTGAACAAAAAATCAGGATTTTGCGAGACCCTCTCAACCCACTCCGCCGCCGTGTGTACAGGGACGGGACGGTAGAACGTGACGTTGAGTTCGATTGCGTTGAAGTAGTTGGCTAGGAACGTCGCTTCGTGAAAGTGTGGCGGCTTTCGCCGCGGATACACGATTCCGATCCAGTCCTTATAAGACCATCCTGCAGGACCGACTCGGATCTTTGGCGTTGAACGCTTTTCTGCCATCAGGGAACCCCTACCGAGCGAAAAGGGGTACTCTTGACTCTTCGCCTTTTATTCGCCTACTATCTTATCAGCATTGCGGGCTGAGGGCACGTCATCATGAGCTTATCCATTGCAGCAACGAAAACGGAACAACCGGAAACCCCGAACCCTTGGATTCTCCCCGAACGCTCACTCACCGTCTTGTATGGCTGCCCTGAAATCCAGCGGCTCTCGCATTACTTCCTTCCGAGGATTCTCCTCCACCGGAAACGAGTTTTGTATCTGGATGGGGCGAACCAAATCAGTCCACTACTTATCGCCCGCTTCGCCAGGGGGCGTGGTCTCGAACCATCCGTGTTCAATAATCTCATTCGCATCGCGCGTGCCTTCACCTGTTTTCAACTGACCGAGCTCATACGGCGTGTTCCTAAGGAACTGGCGAAGTTCTCAGCCGACGTGCTAATCGTCACCGCCTTCCCGGATTTGTATTTCGACGAAGACGTGCAGGATCGTCCGGCGCGTGCTTCGTTTGAACACGCGCTCCAAGGATTGCGCGAGCTTGCGCCGCTTGCCCTTTCCGTTGCCGTTTTTTCCGATGCCACCTCGTTCAAAACAAAACGGCACGATTTCTTTAAGAAACTCCGCAACCAGGCGGACCACATCGTGAAAGTTGAATCCCGTCCCGACAGCTCCCTTTCCATTACCCGCGAGAAAGATACACCGCTCCTATCTGCTTGAACGGAAAGTACGAGGTACAGCATGGGTAGAACCGTCCCTACATTTGTTCAATTGATTCAACAGGCCGCTGAGCGCTGGAAAAAATTCCGGCGCGCTCTGCGGCGCGAAGACCACGAGCATTTCGACCGCCTCTTTGTCCGTGTGCGCTATTACACGCAGGCCGCTACCTACCAGTGTCACGATAACCCGATGGAGGCCATTCTGCTTTCCATCGCCCTCGACCAGGAAAAACGGCTTAACGCCGTGGAGAAAGTTCTGCAGAACGCGGGGGTGCTTTGTGACATTGCGGCAAGGATGGATTCTCGACCTCTACCCGAACCAGCACGGGATGACGCTGTGGCTCATCGACCGGAACCAGTCACACTACCGTTTGACTGATAGTTTCGCGCCGGCATTTTACGTTTCGGGGGACCACGAACGACTCGTCCAGTTGCAGGACGCCGCTCGAAACCAAACCACAGAACTGCGTACGCGCTTCACCGAGCGCACGGACTTGTGGCTCAATGCGCCACGCACCGTCCTTGAAGTTTCCGTTCTCTTTCCGACCGATTTTATCGGCTGGGGGCGCTGGGTCCACAAGCGCGACTCGCGCTTGCAGCTCTACAACAGCGACCTCATGGTAGCGTCGCTTTACTGCTGGGAGAAACGAATCTTTCCGCTGGCGTACGTCGAAGTCGAAGCGGACGACGAAGGAAAAATCCAATCGGTCGACTGCCGCGACGATGAATGGGCTCTCAACTATGAAATGCCTCCGCTCAAGATCATGCAGATTCGATTGGCAGGGTTGTCGCGCATCGACCCCACGCACGGCCGCCGCGCCGCACTCGAAATTGAAATGGATGGGACGTGCTGGGAACTCGACGAGGCAGGCGAGCCTCCCGCTCTCGGATTTGCGCGCGTGGTCAAGCGCGAAGACCCGGACGTAATCCTTTCCGAATGGGGCGACTCCACCATTCTCCCGCTGCTTCGCCAGCAGGCAGAACGCTTGAAGTTTTCGCTGCCCTTGAACCGCGATGAGTCGGCATCTGTCCAACAATCGAAGGGACGTAGTTACACGAGCTACGGAAGAATCTTGTTCAAGGCAAGCGCGACAACTCTCTTTGGCCGCATCCATGTGGACAAGCAGAATTCCTTCATTTCTGAGAAGTGCGATTTCGCCGGACTGTGGGAACTGGCCCGTATCACCAAACTGCCGATTCAATATGCAGCGCGGACAACGACGGGCACCGGCATCTCCTACATGCAGATGGAACTCGCCCACCGCGATGGTATCTTGATTCCCGAACAGAAAGCGGAGCCCGAAGATCCCAAGCATCCCGATGAACTGCTGTGCGCCGACCGCGGCGGTTTAGTGTTTGTACCGAAACTCGGCTTCACCGCTAATGTTGCGGAACTCGACTTCGTAAGCCAGTTTCCCAGCATCATGGCGCGGTTCAACATTTCGCCCGAAACCGTCAACTGCCCGTGCTGCCCCGATGCTCCACGCATTCCCGAACTAGGCTATCGCATCTGCGAAAAGAGGCGTGGCATCACCAGCCGCGTTGTCGAACGCTTGATTGCCAAACGTGGCGAACTCAAGAAATTACAGAAGGCTTCTCCGCCTGAAGCCGCGCTACGATTCAAACTGCAACGCGATTCCATGAAATGGCTTCTCGTCTGCTGCTTTGGCTACACGGGTTACAAGAACGCTCGTTTTGGAAAAATCGAGGCCCACGAAGCCATCAATGCCGTCGCGCGCGAAACCCTTCTCGTCGCAAAGGAGATTGCGGAAAACGATGGATTTCAACTGATCCATGCTTTGGTGGACTCTCTCTATGTGTGGAAAGAAGGGGCTACACGGGACGACTTCGAGCGGTTGGCAGGTGAAATCGAAACAAAAACGCGCCTACCACTCGCGATTGAGTCCGTATATCGCTACGTTATTTTTCTACCCTCAAAGCAATATGCAGAGGTGCCCGTACCAAATCGATTCTTTGCCGTTGGCGAAGACGGCGAATTAAAAGTGCGCGGCCTGGAATGCCGCCGCCACGACACGGCACCGATGCTGAAACGGATGCAACACGACGTATTGGCAATCCTCGCGGAGGCGCACGACTTTGACTCGTACGTTCACAAGATAGAAAGCGCCCGCGTGGTTCTAGCGGATTACCAAGAGAGGCTTGCCAGCGGAGACGTGGATATCCGCGACCTCATCGTTAGCAAACGCATCACGAAAGAGCCGCGCGATTACCAGAAAGCGGGTGTCACGGCGATTGCCGCGCAGCAACTCTTCGGCAGCGGCGTAAAACTGCGGCCCGGACAAACCGTCGAATACGTCATCACCGACAGCGACTCCGCGGTACCGAACGACCGCGTTCGAGCTTTTGCTCTGTGGGAAGGCTGGTTCGGCTACGACCGGAAGAAATATGCCGCCATGCTGCGGGAAGCCTTTGAACCATTTATTCTTTGCCTCCCGAAAACTGCGGAAGAGAATCTTTTGAATGATTCGCTCTCCGAAGAAGAACTAAAACGGTTTCCCCTCTTTGCTGCCCTGGCGCTTCTTCGACCCTTGAAGACTTGATTTGTTCCTGTAGCACTGCCTCTACGCCAGTCTCCCCAGATTTACAAAACCGCAACTTCCATCGGTAGGTTCCCAACGGAACTGTCCTTTCCCCTGCATGCCCTTCCTGCGTGAAGACTGCGCCTAGCCGCCCGCTTCTCCTGTCAAGGGTCTCCGCTGCGCTCCGATGAACGCGAAAAACACGCGCCCTTGACAGCGCGGACGGCTAGGCGCCGGGGACCACTTAGGAAGGGCATTGCTTCTTTTTTTCAAGCGAAAACCATGCTTGAAAAACGGAAGAAAAGAGGAAAAGCAAAGTGCTAGAAAGACAACATGCCACTTGGGGGGAACTCCTTCGCGATGCGGTCGAAAAACCGGGCCGGATGCTCGCAGCCTACACCGCATTTCACAACTACAGCTTCGGGAATGCCCTGCTTGCGCTTGAACAGTGCGTTCGACGCAACTTGCAACCCGGACCGCTCAACACCTATCGCGGCTGGCTCGAAAAGAAACGGCAGGTCCACAAGGGGGAGAAAGGAATCACCCTCTGCATGCCTCTGCCGTTCAAGCGGACTACGGACGCTGACAGCACGGAGGAAGAACCAGCAGAGCCGCAGACACGCGTCGCCTTCCGGTTTCGGGCGTACTGGTTTGTGCTCGCACAAACCGAGGGCGCAGAAACCTACGTTGCGCCGATTCCGGGCTTTGACTTGGAAACTGCGCTCGGTAATTTGCAGGTAACGCGCACAGCGTTTGACGAAATAAACGGCAACGTTCAGGGGTTTGCGCGGCAACGGGAAATTGCCGTCAATCCGCTTGCGGCGCTCCCCCACAAAACCACATTTCACGAAATCGCTCACATCGTTCTTGGGCACACCACTTCCGAAAAACTCGTGGACCACGAAAACACCCCCGTCCATCTCCGCGAGGTGGAAGCGGAATCCGTCGCCCTGATCTGTTGCGAAACGCTGGGTCTCGAAGGGGCGCAGTTCTGCCGTGGCTATATCCAACACTGGCTGAAAGCCGAAAAGGAAATCCCCAACCACAATGCGGCCCGCATCTTCACCGCCGCTACTTCCATTTTGAAAGCGGGAACTCCCGCAGCGGGCAGCCAATAGGCTGCCCGCTCCCTATTTGTATCCGACTCGCCGTTCAAGTGTGAAGAAATACCAAAAGACTATGCGAAATAAAGAAAAAGGAGAAAAAGAGATGAGCACGAAAGAAGCAGTGAAGCCGTTGCAGGAGTACGCGAACGTTCCCCTAGCGGAGTTGGTTGAATCCTCGACCAATCCGCGCAAGGTCTTTGACCAAACGTTCCTTGAGGGACTGGCGGAAAGCATTCGCAATAAGGGCATCTTGTCGCCCCTGCTAGTGCGGCCCGTGAATAACCATCTGGAAATCGTGACAGGAGCGCAACGATACCGGGCGGCGAAGCTGGCTGGATTGGAAATTGCTCCTATCCGGCTGCAAGCCCTGTCCGACTTGGAGGCCCAAGAGGTACAGCAAATCGAAAATGTGCAACGCAAAGACGTACACCCCTTCGAGGAGGCGCAAGGCTTTCGCACGATTCTCGGGTTTGAAGGGGCTAAGTACACCATTGAAAAAATTGGTGCTCGAATCGGAAAACGCCCGGAATACGTGGCCGAAAGGCTAAAGCTATTGGACTTGAGCGAACCAGTAGCAAACGCATTCGTCGGCGGACACATCGGCTTGGGTCATGCCTTGCTCATTGCCAAGCTCTCAGCGGAAGTGCAGGAGCAGGCGTTGACGCGCTGCTTTGATGGCTACTACGCCGCGAACGATACGGACCGGAGCCTCGTGCCCGTCAGTCGCTTGCAGGCGTGGATAGCGCAGAACGTCTACCTAAGTCTCAAATCCATTCCGTTTTCGAAAGACGACGAAACCCTTGTGCCGGAAGCGGGGAGTTGCGCGAACTGTCCGAAGCGGACCGGGTTTAACAGGTTGCTTTTCTCCGAAGTCCGAGAGGATTCCGATTCGTGCGCCGATGCCGCGTGTTTCAATCGCAAGCTCGACGCGCACATCGCACAACGCGTTTCGAAAATACCGAATCTGGTGCAGATTTCGGAGAACTATAACGCGACGGGCGAAACGCCTATTCTGCCGCGCCGCAACTACGTCGAGGTCGTGACCCGCAAAGGCAAGAAAGGCAGGGACGCACGGCCCGAAGAAAAACTCTGCGCACACTTGACCCCAGCCATTCACACGGATGGCATGCGTAAGGGCCGTCTCTTGAAAATCTGCTCGGACCCAAACTGCAAGATTCACTTTGGTGACAGGCAGCAGGAAGAGAAACAGCGGCTCCAGTGGAAGGCGGAAAAGACGGCTGCCAGCCGGAAGGCGAAAGAAACGCTCGCCTTTCGGCACCGCCTTCTGGCCGACGTGCTCAAACGCGTGAAGCCCCAGTTCGGAACCGAGGAACTGCGCATGGTGGCGCAGTTTGTCTTGCAATCCCTCTCGCACGA
The DNA here is from genome assembly GCA_963715795.1 of uncultured Acidobacteriota bacterium. Classification (GTDB taxonomy): domain Bacteria; phylum Acidobacteriota; class Terriglobia; order Acidiferrales; family UBA7541; genus Acidiferrum. Next base: position 3,379,964 of record OY970275.1, read on the forward strand.
ACTGGCGTGCCGCCTTGCCAAGCGCCATGGCTTGCAAAACCCGAAAGACGCTAACGACTGGCAAATGGCCGAGAAAGCGCGGACGCTTTACAAAAAAGCAGACGGGGCGGCGCTGGCCGTTCTCATCTTCGAGGCCATGCTCATAAACCCTGCCGGAAACGCGTCCGCAAACAAAGACAACGACCCGCTCGCGGACGCAGCCAGCCTCTACAAAGTCGATACGAGGGCGTTGCGCGCTGCCGTTGCCAAAGCCGAGAACGAGAAGGCGGCGAAGAAAAACAAGGGAGCCAGCAGGAGGGAGAGAACTGCGCCCAAACCAAAAACTGCTCGCAATTAGTGCAACCGCAGGATCGGACGGGGCCGTCCGGTCAAGGACGGCCCCGTTCTCCTCACTCTTCTGCACTTCGCAAAATCCCCGGCGTCCAGGAAGCCTCTCGGTTGCAAGTTCGATTCAGGATTGGACTCTCGGGCAGTTCTCGCCAGTCGCGGGCGCTGTCGGCACCGAGGAGATGCCCAGCTTCCTATGCGAAATCGAAACGCCTAGTTTCCGCCGTGCGCATTGTTTTTCCCTTTGCCTCTCCTCTCCGACTCCCGACGATCCTCGACATATGACTAGCCCCTTCCGTTTGTCGCCTCCCGCAAGGCCATCGAGACGATGCGATGCCCTGAGCCTTGCTCGTCCTTAGTCCACCAGCAGGCGCTACGGGAGGATGGCGAGTGTCCCGTCTGGATTGTGCCTTCCGTTCCCCAAAAAAGAGTTCGCTTTCAATTCGTACATGGTCTCCATTCCACCCTTTTCATTGGGCACGGCTTCGGGGGAATTCCTGCGCCCTGCGGCTTCGTGTCTTCTGCTTTTCCGTTTCCTCCCAAAAACTTTTCGCAAACAGCCGCGAAGACTTTTTGTGCCCCTCCCGAAATGCAGACCCTCGTCTTGGGAGCAGACCCCTCTCGCTTTCAGGTGCCCCAATTACAAGGGCAAAAGGAGACTCAACAAATGTACGAGAATCGCGTCGAACTAATGGGCTTTTTGGGAAAGAGCCCGGAAAGCAAATCCACGAAGAAGACGGGACGAACGCTCGCCGTCCTCTCCCTCGCCACCAAGACCTGGTGGAAGGACAAGGACGAGCAGCCGCAGGAAAAAACCGAGTGGCATCGCATCATCGTTTGGAATGGCCTCGCGGAATACGCAGCCGACAAGCTGAAGAAGGGCGACCATCTGTATGTCGTGGGAACGCTCGTGAGCAACGTCTACGAGAAAGAGATCGGCAAAGGGAAAAACAAATCCCAAGCGCAGATCACGGCGTGGCAAATTAAGGCGTTTTCGATTCGCAAGCTGGACCGGAAGGAAACGGTGCCGACAGCGCCGGCGGCGGTGAAAATGCAGCCCGAGGACATTCCCTTCTGAATCTTGCAACCGAGAAAAGGCTTCGGCGAGCCGGAGCCTTTTCTTGCGTTGGCCGGTGGATTCGCCGCCTGAACCGAGCGAGCCAGTCACGCGACATAGGTTCCGAGCATCGTACTAAAACATAGAATCGTTGCGTCCCGATTGGGATTGGGGCAGAGGAGCGCCGAAGATTGGGGAGCCTGCCGAGTAGTCGGTTTCTCTGCCAACTGACAGAGGCAGTGACAGTCATTTTTCGCGCGATGAGTCTCGCCGGTCTGCCGTTCGTTCGCCAACGATCCGCATGGTCACCCCGGTTACCCTCCCGACGATTTCCGCCTGGGACGGGTAATCGAAACGCCTCACTTCCCGGCGAGATTGTGGATGCGGAATGATGAGCAGCTGCCCCCGATCGACCTCGCACCAACTGCACACGTACCCCTCGCGCAGCTCCGTGAAGTAGATTGGCCGCTCATACTCCGTCGTCCATTTCACCGTACTGATTTTTCTTTGGCTCGCATCGATCTGAACGAGAGAACCGGGGCGAATAAGCGGAAACAAAGTAAAATCCTCAAGACCTACGTAGCCATACATGGACTTGCGTAGGTCGAGATGTTGCAACAGGCCGACTGGAACCTCGTCCCACTTCTCAACGACCCTTGCTAAAAGATTCGTTCTTTCAAAGCGAAAGCCGGGTTTGAATTCAACGGGAAGCGAAACCTTCTCTATGCCTTCCTCTCCCGAGGTGCTCAGGAGACGCGTCCTCGGCAAACCGAGAGACGCACTGTCTCGACTCAGATCTCCAATCTGCAGTCCAAAATGAGATGCCACTTCCGTATATTTGCGATCATAAATTGCACTTAGCGAGTAGAGCTTAAACATTCCCGGTGTGAACTTACCGTTCTCGATGTCGGTGACCCAATTGTGTGACAGATAGAACTCGTGGTTCTGCTTATCCGTTGCGATCTTCTGACTAATTGCTTGGACGTCCCGCGTTGATAGCCCGAGACGCACCCGCAGCGACTTCAGCCATTTCCCGGCAATCTGGTTCACCCTGCGAACGTCCATTGGCGGGCATCCTATCTCTTGCGGTCAGTCAATGTCCAGCCACGTGCTCTATTTAGCTATATACGCCATTTTCAGTTTAAGACAAAAATATTCCGAGTGGTCGCAACTGCGGCCACTGGCACGATTTGTTCCCTACGGCTCGCTGAGTCCCCTATATCCAAACTCATCTCCGGGGAACCCCATGCAGACCGTTGACCGTGTCCGTCAGATTCTTTCGACCCGAGGTTTGACCCTCTATCAAGTGTCGCAACGCTCCGCCGAACTCTTTGGCCCATCGTCGCCGTATTACATCCCTCAACGTCTGTACCAAGAACTCGCAACTGGCACCCTCAGCCCCAACATCCACCAGTTGATCGCTTTCAGCAGAGTTACCAACTATAGGTTGTGCGACTGGCTGGCAGTCTTTGGATTTCGACTGGATGATATTCCGAGACTCCAGTTGCAGATCGCGTGGCGACGCACTGTTCTCCTCGATTCGTCCATTTACGATGAGGATCAATGGATTCCCTGGTTTGTCGATAGGCTGTCCGAGTCCTCCCTGCCAAGCATTGCGCCACTAGCCCAAGTCTTGAAGTTAGGCCCATCGAGGCGCGCAAACGATATCCTCGCCGTTAGCAAGAGGCGATTTCTCTACGCTAAGGTCGGCCGCGAGGATACGTTTGCGTACCCCGCGCTGCTGCCGGGAAGCATCGCCCGAATTGATGTGCGCCGCAAGCCTGACCCGCTGCCCACGCTTGGACCAAGCACCAACAAGAACATATTTCTTGTCGAGAACGGTCTCTTTCTTCACTGTGGACACCTGCGAAGCATGGGCAAAAACAGAATCGTCCTTTGCTCAACACATTTTCCATTTGCACAGGTGGAATTGACGCTGGGTCGGAATGTCAGAATCCTCGGAATGGCGGACGCTGAAATTCGACCCGTCGTCCCGCGGCCTGCGACTGAAATCGCTCTGAGTTCAACAACCGTGGCAAAAGCCGATGTTGCTGCGACTGTGGGTCCCCGCGCAGACCTTCAGCAGTTGCTTCGAACGTCCCGTATGCGAGTCGGACTTTCTTTCCGCGAAGCTTCTGCCATGAGCCGGCGGATCGCGCGGGAACTCGCGGACGAAATGTATTTCGCCGCACCCGGAACACTTTCTGATTATGAGAATCTGGCATCACCCCTGAGTCATGTTCAAAAGATTATTTCTCTGTGCATTTTTTACTGCATCGACTTCTGGAGCTTCCTTCGCGCAGGAGGTCTGCCGCTCGAATCTCTCGGCAACAATCCGCTATCTGACGAATTGAGCGGACGCATTGGCTTACCTAAGAACGAAGTCTCCGATGAAGTCGCCGCCTCAGGCCACCTTCGTGGTGAGGGGCCGGGCTTTCTGTCAGCCCTCGTCGATCAGTGGGAGGAATTGCCTCTGTTCATCAAAGATGCTCTACCTGCAATCTGTCGTTTGAAGGACATCTCATTGTCCGACATTTTTTGGGTTGATGTGAATCAGCATCCAACGCATCCGTGCCTCGCGGGAGCGGCTTTTGTTGCCGTGAACCGTCGTTTCAAGACGCCCTTGCAATCCACCGTGCCAAGCGTTTGGGAGCAACCTCTCTACATGGTTCTGAGACGCGACGGGAGCTATCTTTGCGGCACATGCGCCTTGCAGCAGGGCGTCCTCGTCATCCGCCAGCAATCCGAACAAGCGCACAATCCAATCAAGCTCAGGAACGGAATCGACGCCGAGGTCATCGGCCAAGTTACTGCCATCCTGAGGCGTCTCAACTAGCAAACTCGTTCACGTTCCTTGCGAACCCTTCAACTACTGTGGAAAGGCGAACACCACGCGACGCTGTTAGCGGTTAACGCTCTCTCCATGTCCATGCAGTCACAGCTATTTACAGGCGCTACTACGGATTGGCGAACGGAGGTCGAATTGTCTGGCTTCCTCTTCGCTCAGGTGCGACATTGCCCGGCAGACCAAAGATTTCGCCAGGATTCAGCAAGATCAGGCACGGGTATTAAGCCATGCTAAATGCCTCCGACTCAGTTCGAAGCACCCAGACCGAAGATGGACGAATCGTCCTCGATATCCGCCGCGGTCAGATGTTTTCTCTCAACATCGTCGGCTCGAGAATTCTCGAGCTGATAGAGCAGGGTTTGGACGAGCCACGTATTGCAGACGAAATAAGCCGCTCATACGGGATGAACATCGAGGTCGTGCGACCTGACGTTCACGATTTTATAGACGCTCTGCAAAAACACCAGATTGTCCAGGCCACCGATGCAGTCGATTCGCTGTGACAGCACCACCCGAGATGACGATTAATGAAATCCCTTAACCGAACCGACCGAGACACTTTCAGCCTCATCATTGTGAGGCGCAACGGCTCGGAAATCCTCTTATCATCCGGCGAGTCCGGCTGGTCGTTGCCCTCCGTGCAAATTCTCCCGCGACAGCGGCTCGCTCCCCAATTGATGGCGGAGTTGAATACACAGTTGGGAATACAAGCATACTGCCTGTTCGTCCCCAGTTTCACGGCACCCGACCGAAACCCGCCGCGAGCAAACCACGTCGTCCTCGAATCGGTTACGCACAACGACGAAGCTCCCACGGGGACCTGCTGGACGCCTCGAACGGCATCCGCTTGTCAGCGTGTTTGTCCAGTTGAAGACGCTGAAGCGATTACGGAATCGCTTCGCGAAATGGATTCATACGGTGGTGAATCGAAGCGGGGTCTGTTCGGCAGACCTGGATGGCTCAGAGAACTGTTCGCTTGGACCCAGGAGCAACTCAGCCCGTTGGGTTTGCGCGCGAACGGCAAATTCCGGCAATTCAACGCCGGTCCGACCTTCAGCCTTTTTCGCCTCGCAACGAACCGTGGAGCTGCTTGGTTCAAAGCCACCGGCGAACCGAACCTTCGCGAGCTTCCCATAACGTTGTGTCTGGCTCGGCTCTTTCCGGGAAACCTTCCTCCCATTCTTGGCGTTAATACCTCTTGGAATGGTTGGCTTTCGGAGGAAGTGTCGAACACCACGCTGGACCAATGCACGGAGTTTTCCGTTTGGGAACGCGTAGCAGAAAATCTTGCCGAACTTCAGATCGCCTCGATCGGCAAATGTTCCGCCCTCCTGGACGCTCAGACTAATGACCTGAGGATACCCGTGCTTAATGATTTGATTGCGCCGTTTCTTGCTCTCATGGCCGAATTGATGGCCGTCCAGGTGACGCAATCTCCGCCACGTCTTACAGTCTCCGAACTTGATTCCCTTGGGACACGATTGCGCGAGGCCCTTTTACTCCTTCAAAACCTCGGCTTTCCTGACACGCTGGGACATATCGACTTTAATCCCGGAAACATTGTGGTGTCGCCAGCGCGATGTGTATTTCTGGACTGGGCCGAAGCCTGCGTCACACACCCTGTCGTCACCTTCGAATACCTCCGCGAACACGCTCGGCGCAATCTCACACAAGTCACGACAGCGTCGGCCCGAATTGCGACCGCTTATCTCCGGCCTTGGACGACGCTTCTGGCACCCGATGATCTTGCACAGGCACTGACCGTGTCGCCTCTGATCGCGGTTTTCATCTATGCAGTCGCCACCAGCGGATGGTGTTCACCCGAGACGCTTCGCAGCCGCGCACGGTCCGCGTATCTACGCAGCTTGGCGCGCCGGATGTACTCCGAAGCAATGCTCCGTGCCAAGGGAGAGAACAATGGGACGTTCAATTCACCAATCTCGAATCGACCCGCTGTGTTTCAGTTTCCAGTTTGAAGGGGGAAGCCTCGAAATGTTGTTTCTCGTCCTGCAAGCCTACATGCAGCTGATTCGTTTTGATCTCTACGTAAGCCGCGGGACTTTCGCGGTCTTATATCAAAAGGTGCGCGATTGCGCGATCCGGGAGAATACAGCGGTCCAAAGCGATGTTGAGCGAATCTGCTCGGCGGTGGACCTGGCATGCATCTGGTATTGGAAAAAAGTGCTCTGCCTCCAGCGGTCCGGTGCTACCGCGTGTTTGTTGAAACGGCACGGCGTGCCGGCCCAGATGGTCATCGGCGCCCAGCAGATTCCTTTCAAAGCCCACGCTTGGGTCGAAGTCAACGGACGCGTCGTCAACGACAAGCCCTATACGCGCGAAATGTATTCAGTACTCGACAGGTGCTAGGCAATCGTCGAGATGCAGAAATGCGGGAATCAATATGAGCATCATTTTTGGGCGATGGAATTTCGACGGTGAGCCAGTGGAAACCGGCTACATCGACAAAGTACGGTCAACGCTTGCGCCGTACTTGCCAGACGAGAGCCACTCCTATTCCGGCGGCAGTGTCAGCATTCTCTATGATGCTTTTCACACAACCCGCGAGTCCCGCCTCGAACCCCAGCCACTCGTGACAAGGACCGGTTCCATACTCACCTGGGACGGACGACTCGACAATCGAGAGGAGCTTCTTGCCCAACTGAAAGAACCCGTTTCGCGTGACCGCGCAGACGTTTCAATCGTGGCGGCAGCATATGAGAAATGGGAAACACAATGCTTTGCGAAGCTAGTTGGCGATTGGGCTCTCTCCCTCTGGGACCCGCGGAACCGGTCCCTCACTCTGGCTAGAGATCCAATCGGCCCTCGGCAACTTTACTACACGTTCGACAAAAGCCAGGTCACCTGGAGCACGATCCTCGATCCGCTCGTACTGTTCGATGGAAGAAGTTTTGCGCTCAACGAGGAATACATTGCCGGCTGGTTCTCCTTTTTCCCCGCTGCCCATCTGACCCCCTATTCGGACATTCATTCCGTCCCGCCGGCTTCTTTCCTCCGTATAGAAGCCCGAGGGCAAACCCTTCAGAAATATTGGACTTTCAATCCAGAGAAGAGAATTTCTTACCGTACCGACGCCGAATACGAGGACCATTTTCGAGTGGTCTTCGCAGAATCCGTCCGGAGACGCCTTCGTTCCGATGCTCCCATCCTCGCGGAACTGAGTGGCGGGATGGACTCATCTTCTATCGTTTGTACGGCAGACGCTCTCGTAGCTCACGGTCCGACCGACATTCCACGGATCGATACGGTTTCCTACTACGACGATTCCGAACCCAACTGGAACGAGCGTCCCTATTTCACGAAGGTGGAAGAAAAGCGCGGACGGAAAGGGTGTCACATCAACGCTCGTGAGCAGACCTCTCTTCTCCCTGAATATGACCGAGTAAGATTTCCGGCCACGCCCGCATCCGCATGGAAGGCTAGCGGAATGCATCTGCAATTCGCCGATCGTTTGCGGTCCGAAGGGAACCGCGTCGTCCTATCGGGTTTTGCCGGAGACGAGGTCCTTGGTGGAGTGCCCACTCCCATACCGGAGCTCACCGACCTCCTCACACGTGGATGCTTGAGGGAGTTCAGCAAACAAATTGTGCGTTGGGCGCTCGCAAAGCGGACTCCGGTTTTACACCTCCTTGGCCAAACTGCGCGTGCATTTCTGCCAACTGGCGTGGTCGCACCTCCGCACCACAAGAGGCCTCCCGCATGGCTCTATCCACATTTTGTGAAGGAGAACCGCTCTGCTCTGTCTGGCTATGAGACCAGATTGAGGCTGTTCGGTCCGCTGCCGACATTTCAGGAAAATCTGGCCACGCTGGACGGTTTGCGGCGGCAGCTCGCGTGCTTCGTCCTACCGTCCGATCCGCCACATGAGCAACGCTATCCCTTTCTTGACCGCGACCTCTTGGAATTTGTTTATGCGATCCCTCGCGAACAACTGCTCCGGCCAGGTCAGCGCCGATCCTTGATGCGCAGGGCTCTCATCGGAATAGTTCCCGGCGAAATCCTCAACAGAAAGAGAAAGGCCTTTGTGACGCGAGGTCCCAGGGTTGCCATCTCCTCGGAGTGGGATCTTCTCCTTCAGATGACTCATCACATGGTCACGGAATCGCTCCGAATCGTCGATCCGAACCTATTTCGCGAGGCCCTCGAAAATCTACGCCATGATTCAGAAGCCCAGATCATGGCCTTGAGACGAACCGTCATAATTGAAAAGTGGTTAACGAGGCTCGCCTATTGGGGTACTTCGTGTGCTGTGCGTTCCACTGCAAATGATCCGCAGGCAGGATATCGCCCGGACGATTTTCCTCTGCCCGTTAGAGGAAGTTTCCTCTCAGCTGAGAACAATCCCAACACAGAAAGGAGGTGATACTCATGAAATACACAAAGCCTGAAATCGTTGTCACTGCTAACGCAGTTGCTGCGATTCAGAGCATGGAGAAAGACGGTGGAATCGACGACAGCACCCTCCACCGGCCCTCGGTCCCCACGTACGAGTCCGACGAGTAGCTTAACCGCCAGGGCACTGAATGGCGCCGAGTGCCCTGGCCTTTTCTTCGCCCCGCATTCATCCCGCATAAAGGCGACTTGAGGTTTGCGGGCAGTTTATAGTCATGGGCTGCCCGAACAGTGGCACGATTGTCAGGGGCATCGCTATTTGGCGAACGAAGCATCGGAGCTCCGATTCCTCAGGGTGCGCAATTCCTCCCATCGTTCGTACTGTCCCGCAGGAGCATGATTTCTGCCTTCTTCTCCCTTCAGCCAAAATCCGAACCAATCAACATTCCCCTGCAGAGACGTGAGGCGCTCCCAAGGCTTTACCAGCAGGTGAGGCCCGAAAGGAAGCCAAACAAAGTCTACCGCTTTCGCGAGATTGGAGAGACCAGTGAAACACTCCCATCCTTCCAGAGGCCCAGCAGATCCATAACCTTCAATCCTCACAGCGGCCGTCACCTTGTCGAGATTGAAGGAGGGGGAATTCTTTAGCCACGATGGGAGCGATGAGCCAACTGGAGGACCTCCAATCACTGCACCGTAGTCCACCCCTCCCCACAATAAGGAGTTCAAGTAGCCTCCATCAAAGCCATCTGCCAGCGTTGCCGCGACAATTGGATATTGCGAGTGCGTCAGAGTGTACTCGACGTAGAATACGGTTCGACTGAAACCGATCATGCCGACGCGAGCTCGATCGATCACACCTCTGTCATCCAGATAGTCGATGGCACCTTCATAGGCAGCCATTTGGCGCGGCGCTTCCTTGGGGGTATTGACGTATTTGGCGTCTTCGCCGCGCTGACTCGAACCACCAACTTGTAGCACGACAAACCCTAGAGCCGCGAGCGGCTGCGCCGCAAACGCACTGCTATATGGACCGTCGATCCAGAACCTGTCCCTGTTAAAACCGTGGGTTTGGATTACGAGAGGATATCGCGTCCCAAGTGTATAATTCGGCGGCAAGTACAATCCCCCAACAACTTGGTGTCCGTCGCTGGCCTTCCACTCTATGATCTCGACATTTCCGAATTGAATCTGGCCAAACTGTGGGTTGAGATCAAGTAGCAACGTCTTTCGATGAGTCTTTTCGTCCGCGACAAAGATTTTGGGCGGAACATTCAGGTCCTCCTCAAGACTCGCATACAGCGGATATCGGCTTCGCGCGTTCAGCCCTCCACCAATCACTTGCATCCACGTAGCACCAGTTTTCTCATACACCTCGGGTGACCCATTGCTCCCCCCGGTCGCCGGTTCAAGCAATAGTTTTCCAGTTTTCTGATCCCAGGCCGTTACCCTAAGCCCTTCGTGCGTGACCTCTGTGATTTCCTTGCTCGCAACTTTGATTTCTGCGACAAACGCATGTTTCTTGCGGATGTCGAGCTCCGCGCCGGTGGTTCCATACAATGGAAGGTAGACGCCCGACAGGACAACAGAAGTTCCGTCCTTGTTCCATGCAACGCCGCGGTTGTACCAGGACATCGGTCCGTCCAGCAGTGGACCGACCTGTAGGTTCTCCGTGTCCAACAGCATGTACTGTTGGATGTTCGACCGGGTGCCGGGTTTGTGCAGCTCTATGATGTACGGTTGAAGCAGCCCATCCTCATACTTGGACCAAGAGCCGGGAACCTCCGCCAGATATGGCGATAGCAAGGCAAACTGGCCGTTCGGGGAAATGGAAAGCGGAAGGAGATCCATTACGAAATCTCGTATCGCAACTCTCGAAGCTCCTCGGCCCCGTTTCTGTACAAAGACCTCTTTGTATATGGCGTCACTCTTCTCAATGTAATCGCAGTCGCCAATTAAAAGGTCTGACGGATACTGCGTTGTGATTACGATTCCATTCCTTCTTGTCTCTTCCGTATCGATCGTCTTTTTTGGAGACGCGTCAGCCTCATACACAATCGTCGCGCCGTCTTCGCTTATGTCGTAAGCTGTGATCGGAGTCGGATGATTCGTGAGTTTTGTCAGTCGGCTTGTCCTTACGTTCAGACTATAGATCTGGGGAATTTGCCCGGGATTCTCTCCTCGAAAGACGACGCTCTCATTGTCTTTCAGCCATTTCAGACCCTCGATTGCTTCTCGATTGGTCGAGGAAGACATCGTGATGAGGTTGCGCGGCTGCGGCTTTGGTTCTTTGAAGGCGTCCTCTGTGCGATAAAGCAGAAGCGAATACTCGTTCGTGTTCCGCTCAATATTCCCCCGTTTTACGGCAATGATGAATCGATTCCCATCAGGAGAAAACAACCCAACTGGACCCGGCGATCCACCCAGAGAGTAAGACCGGTCCGCCCATCGCGTCATCTGAATCGCGTCTGCGACGGTGGCCCCGCGCTTCTTCGGCTGCGAGATGTCCTGTGCGTTCGATGAGGATTGGAGACTGAGGGCATGCCCGACGAGCCATAGACATAGAAACGTATGTTGCCGGGACGGGCTGAACGGACAACGAGTTGCTCTTCGAGTACTTTTCATGTGAAGAGCCCATCGCTTAGAAACTGAGTTTGAGAGAAAGTTGCAGCGACCGGGGTCCGCCCTCTTGGAATAGCGGATTTAATCCCCCCAAGCCTTTGTTCAGCATTTGCGTGGCCACGAAATAGGTCGTAAAACCTGGACCAAAATAGTACGCGAAGGGATTTGCAAAGTTAGGGTGGTTGAAGAGATTGAATGCATCCGTCCGGAACTGAAGATTTATGCGATCCGTGATCGCAAATTTCCGGGCGAGCGACACGTCAGCCTGCGTCAGTCCAAAACCGCGAAGATTGTTTCGTCCTTCCGAGCCTTGTTCGCCCGCTGGAGGAGCCGTGAATGCGGCCGGGTTCAATCCCCATCCACCCGGACAAGATGATCCGAATACGGAAGCGCATTGCGACCCACGCAGATAGAGCGGCTGGCCAGGCACCAAGTCTGGGCGCGGGTCGGCACCTGCGACGGTGGCCGTGACGGCCAATGCGTTGAACGGAAATCCGTTCCGGGCAACAATCACTCCTTCAAGGGACCAGCTCTTGGTCAAGTATTCGATCGGGCCTTTCTTGGCAGCGGCTGGAATCGCGTACGTCAGTGCTCCCGAGAAGCTGTTGCGAACGTCGAAATCGGACGATGCGTAGTCGTTTGCAGCGGAGACGACCGCGTTTGAGACGGCCTCGACGGTATCGTTCGAGGCACTGTCTAACGAGTGCGACCGTGTGTAATTCAACAAAGCCTGGAGGCGGCTAGCAACGAGTCGCCGGTACTGCACCTGAAGCGCGTTGTAATTCGACCGGGCATCATTCTCAGTCAACAAAAACGAACCCAGGAAATTCGAATTCGGATTATTGATACCTGCCTGTCTCAAAAGGTCTCTTCCGGCTTGGCCGAGGTAGGTCAAAGAGATTGCTTGTTGTCCGCCAAACGATTTTTCCAAGGCAACATTCCATTGATACGAGCGTGGCATTTTCAAGCCCGGTGCGAACCCTTGGGTGGCGTCGGGAAACGGAGGTTGCAGAGACAGCGATGGAAGATATGGTGCGGGACTGGTCAAGGGCAGGGATACATTGAGGGTACTCATGGTCGCAAAATTCGGGAAATTAAACCCGAGAGATTCCCCCACGGCATCGGAACCCAGGTCGTAGAACACGCCTGATCCCGCTCGCAAAACAAAGTCCCCTTTTTCCGTCAATCGGTACGCCAGACCGATTCGCGGAGCAACGCTCGTATATTTCGTCTTCCAAAGGGGCGTTCCGAACGGCGCAAGTGCAAGCTCGCTGGGATTTCCCACATTAGTCCATGATCCTAACGTCGTATTCCCCCGACTCGAAGGTGCAGGGCTCAACTCCCAGCGGAGTCCGTAGGTAAGTGTGAGTCGGGGCCTAACCTTCCATGTGTCTTGGCCGTAGAGCGAAGTTGATTGTGATAGGAGGGACGAAGGCTTCGCGCTGTCTCCGACTACCGCAAGCGCCTGACCCGTTGACAGCAGCGAGGGCACACTGTTGACTTCATAATTGAGGACGGATTGATAGGGGCGCAAATCGAGGAAGATCGCCCGATAGTCGCCTCCGAACATCAATTGGTGCACCCCTCGGGCGATGGTCAGATCGTCGGCTAAATTGAGCTGCGTACTCTGATTATTCGCAACGCGCCCGGTTTCATAAAAACCTGTATCGAAGGTTTGAAACGCTAGAAGTGAATCACCGGGGTTCGCCAGACCCGGCGCCAGAATACTCGCGCTTGGAGGCACTGCGCCGCCAAATGAATCCAAATTGCTCAACAGACTGGCACTCTGAGTCGAGTAATTCCCCCGAAGATTATTCGACATTCGAGAGTTCAGTACGAACGTTGCGCCTATAGTAAGGGTCCTTGTCCGAACTTCAGTCGTGTCAAGTTCGTTGAGGCTCTCGGTCCGCTGAATCGTCTCCGATGGAGCTTCGTTGTACCGTCCAAAGACGGACACTCGACTGTTGAACGTGTGGTCAAGGCGAATGCTTCCGGCATTCAGTGTGGCAGGATTGGAAAAATTCCCTGTGAACGTGCCCGTGTATACGCCCGGGACTACAGTCTGATCATTCGGCTGTGGATAGGCATTTAGGAACGGAGCCACCTCACTGGAAGCAGTCGTCCGAGCATATTCGGAGGGTACCTCCACGACCTCTGTGTTTGGCTGTCTGAGTCGGGCTCCTTCGTAAGAGATGAAAAAGAAGGTTTTGTCGCTTTGGATCGGGCCACCGAGAAATCCGCCGAAGTCGTTGTGGCGCTCGGGTGCGCGCGGCTGCCCAGCTTGATTCGCGAACCAGTCGTTCGCATCGAGCACATTGTTCCTGAAGTATTCGTACACTGCGCCGTGAAAGTCATTGGTGCCGGATCGGGTCGTCAGGATGACCTGGCCACCGGGTGACCGTCCGAACTCGGGCGCAAAGGAAGACGTTTCAATGCGGAATTCCTGCAACGCTTCGACAGAAACCAGGCTGCTTGTACCTCCTAGTGCGCTGAATGCTTGTGCGCCTCCCGTGCCTGACGTTCCAAGGCCAACAAATGGTGAAACACCGAAGTTCGCAGACACGCCATCAACGAGAAAATTATTAGAGCTGGTACGTTGACCCGCAATACTGAATTGCCCCTGATTGCTGGAACTGGACGGCGCAAGAACCACGCCTGGCGTCAGTTGTAGCAGGGTGTTAAAACTGCGGCCGTTGAGCGGCAGACTCTCGACGAAGTTCCTGTCGATAACCGTGCTGACCGAGCCGGATTCCGTGTTAATCAAAGGCGCTCCGCCTTGCACCGTGACGGTCTCCGCCACAGAACCAATCGGCAGCGTGAAATTAATTGCCAAGGCATCTTGCACGTTTAGAGTTATGTCTGGTTTGATGAGTGTCTTGAATCCGAGCTTTGCGACTTGCAGGCGATACGACCCAGGTGGGAGATTCGGTAAAACGTAGACGCCGTCGCTATTTGTCTTCGTAAAGCTCTGCACACGAGTTGCATCATTCGCGACCGTGACCTCGGCCCCTGCGACCACTTTTCCAGCCGGATCGAAAACAGTCCCGCTGATCGTTCCATTAGGAGCTTGCGCGTGCGCCGCGCAGATGAAGAGAACAATTATGAAAACAACGACAATGATTTGACGCATTCGCACGCGCAATCTCCTCTGGCAGACGGATTTGGTGACGCTCTCTCGGTCTACGCAGGAGAATCCACGCTTGTATCAATTCCGCCGTCATCGAAGAACAAACTCACGATATCAGACGGAAACACGACTAGGGGTGATTTGGAGGGAGTTGCAGGTAGGCGTCGAGCACCGGCTTGCCACTTGGCTTGTGGCTACCGCCTTTTGGTTCTACAGTCACGAATACGGCATCAATCTCATCAAGCGTCTTAGGATCGTTGATTTTAAGGACCCACCGTTTTTTGGCCGCGTTGTCCTCGTAGAAAATTCCCAGATTCACAGCCTGTTCTCTGTCAGGTCCGCGGCGGCCCCAGGCTTGGAACGTGCTGGCACTTCTGGCTCCCGGCTCTTGGTCCAGGTCGTAGGCGTAAAAGATGAGAGATTTTCCCTTGGTATAAAATACGCGTCCGGTTGACTTTTGGGTGTGGCCATCGCGCCCAACGTCATAAACGTCGACAACATAGAGATCGCGCGCTCCCATTAATTCTCGTATGTCGCGGTCGTGCGACAGAAGCTCGTCTTGTTTGGAGACCGTCTGCTCCTGCGCACGAAGTTGGCCGGAAAGATCCTTGATCTGGTCGCGAAGGCTCGCGTCCTGAGCTTCGTCTTGTGCTCGCTCCCGACTAACAGAATCGAGTTCCGATTGCACCTTCTGCAGCGACACCTGAGCCTCTTCAAATTTCTTCGCCATGCCGGCTCGTTCATCGGCGATTCGCTGTTTCTCGGTGTCGTCAGTTTGAATGGATTGTTCCAGATTGCCCTGCGCGTTCTTCATTTCATCCAGCGATCTTGATTGCTGGTCGGTTTGGCGGCGCAGTTCAGCGATGACTTTATCGCGCTCGGCAAGCTGTGTTTTTAGGATTTCGCGCTCGTGTCCGGTGTCGCTTATCCGCTGTTCTAGGGCCTCAATTCGCGTATCGGCGACACCAGAAGTCGCAGGAGCGACTTGGGCGTCCGGGCTGTGGCTTTTCCCAACGCGGTAAGCAGTGATTCCTAATGCGATCGTCAGCAGGACGCACGCAGCGAACGGCATCCACACATAGTTCCAATTTACCTGCGAAGGTCGATAGCGCATTCTCTGACCGAACGCAAAACCCCTCGTTTCATCGCCACTCGAAACGCCGGCCTCTTCGTGTCGCGACTCCGAATCGGTGTCGTTCGGCGGTGCGAAACCGCCTAGTTCTCCATGAGTCATCGCGGATTCTTTGGTAGGGTCAGCGGCCAACTTCGAAGCGAGCAACGGCACACCGACATCGACGGCAGCCTCAAACTCCCTTAGGGCTTGCCGGCATTCAGCACAACCTGCCAAGTGCGCTTGGAGCTTTTTCTGTTCTTCCTCGGTCAAGTCGCCCGAGGTCGAGACGGCGCAAAGCTCGAGGAATTCCTCATGCGGTCCCATCTCTGGACACTCCCGGCGGTCTTTTTCTGCACCACTATTTCCCATGCCGATCGACAATCCGCACATTACTCCCAGACATCTGCTTTCGCAACTGAGCCAAGCCTCGATAGTAGTGGTTCCTAACGTTCCCGTGGGGTTGACCCAATTTTTCGCTGATCTCCGCGAGGGTATAGCCTTCAAAAAAGTGCAAGTTTAGCGTTTCGCGTTGATCGTCGGTCAGAGCTTCCATCACCTTTTCTAAACCATTACGCCCCAACACCGCCTCCGCGGAATAATCGTTCTCCGTGGTCGCAGTAGCGACCACTTGTTCAGAAACGCCTTCAATTTGCTTATGAGTGTAGAACTGGCGCGTGACCAGATACCGACGCCGCGAAATCGCTCTGTGATAAGCCATTTGTACAATCCATGAGCGCGCAGAACTCTTTGAGCAGTCAAAGATCGCGGACTTCCGATGTATGAATAAGAACAAGTCTTGGACAAGGTCTTCGGCTTCTGAGCAATCTCCGAGAATTCGCGCAGCAATGCAGCGCAACAGTCGACCATACCGTTCAAACAAACAGCCGAGGGCCTGTTGGTCTCCTCCGGCAACATGAGTCAGCAAGACCTCGTCGGAAACTGCTGCCTCGGCACCAATCTTGTCTATGGGAATAGAAATGCTGACCGCTGCTTCCGTAGAGAGCGTGAGTATAGGAATCCGGGCTGTGACCGAGTTCTCGATGTTCTGCTCGCAAACGTCGTTTGGCTGCTAAACCAATTAACCGCGCCTCGTGCCCCTTTATTAAATGATGGGTTTTCCCCGTTGGTTTAAACCCATCATCATCGCCACACTGAATATCTCATGCCGCATCCACGGCAAATTCAACCGAGATCAGGCCCTGAAAGAGCCTTCGGAAATGTACTGCGCGAAATTCGCGAAGCGGCGGGACTTTCCCAGATGGACGTTTTTGTCAAATTCGGCATAGACCGAACAGTTTTGAGCGCACTTGAACGCGGCCTGCAAAGTCCGACTCTTAGAACGATCGTTCGGTTCTCCCAGGCGTATCGCGTTACGCCGACCGAGTTGATGCGTCGGATGGAAAAGTCCCGCTTCTATGTCCGCTAATTGAGTGCTGTGCATTTGAGGAAAGCCGAAAAATCAAATCGTTCATGTATATGTGTAATACGCATGTTTTTTCCTGTCAAGCATATCTATCATGTCCTGTAATTGTATTCCTTCCGCCTATACCTTGGCTATGCAATGAGCCAAGACTTGGGTACGCTCTTCCGCAAACAGCTCGCCAGGCTTCGAGACTCTAAGGGACTTTCGCAGGTCAAATTGTCGGAAATGATCGGTGCTGGTCAACAGTATGTTGGACACGTCGAAACTGGTCGCATCAAGACTCCACCCCTCAAGAAAATGAAGAAACTTGCGAACGCCCTGAGCATTTCTGTCGGAGACCTCTTTTTCATCGAAGGACTTGATGATAGCGCTGAGGTCCTTCGAAGCAGAATTCACGCACTTGCGGAGATTGACAACGTGAATCAACTACGACACTTTTATCGACTGATGCTGGTTTCTCTTGAAAAGAAGTCAAAATAGTTTTGCGCACGCCTAGTTTCCGAGTTCCCGACCAACCGGGAACTACAACCGCCGTGGACACAAGCGGGTTTGTCGGTAGTGATCCTCGAACCGATAACTTCTAATCCAGTTTCCCTGTGATTCGACCAGTACCCGGATGAGGTCGCAGGTGAAAATGGCAGAGCCTTTCTCGTGGTGCAATGGTCTGTTATGTGTTCAATTTCGATTCCTGTTGTTGGGTGTCGATTATGGCTCGTATTCTTACGAAGGTAACGAGCAGCGGATTGTCTAGCCAGCCGCTCTACCAAGTTGTCCGAAGGGCCGCTCGCGTTTGCTCAATCCACGAGACCACGGAGTCGATATTTCCCATGAAGAAAAATGTCTGGAGAGCGGTGATCGAGGTAGGTTTTATCATCTTCCTGTTCTATTCAAATCTTTTGATGGGCGAATTTGAGCGCTCAGGCATGGGGCAGAAAAGGGGTGTGGCTTGGGCGATCGGAGATGTCTTTACCGCTGCCAATTTTGAAATTGCCACGATAGCCGCGCTTATCGGCTATATCCTTTTTGAATTTCTCCGAAAGAGATTCTAGGCAAACGCGGCTCTGACTTTAGGCTGCAAAAGAAATAGCAATAGCGCGCCGGCGATGATGAGGCCAGTGCCGCCCCGCAGCAAGTCGCCCCTTACGCAGTTAACGACATCCCCTAGAACCTGTGTGGCGATGATCACTACCGCTAGTCTCCATCCCCAAAGGCGGCGTCGGAACCATCCGATTCCTGCCGTGGTGAGAGCCGCGCCGAGCAGCAGGAAAAAAATCCCAACCGTAATGCCGATCGGCGCGAGGTGCTTGTACGCCATTGGATTGAGGTCCCAGAGACGGTCAAGAGGCGTGCCTCGCCACAGTAGCGTGGTTCCGGCGAGGCTCGCCATAATGGCGCCAAACAACAAGAAAATGCCTACCGCTGTGAATCCTTGAGTCTTGGTTCTGACAGTGAGATCGAGCCCGGTGCGATCGTTGTCCCGCATCTGCTGAATATAAGCCAACTCCGTAACCCACGACCGGATTGTAGGCGAAAATCGCCGGGGAACTCGTACCCAGTTGCCGAGTGGTCGGCAATACCGGAAGTGGTCCAGGTCGAGCCGATTGGTAACATAAGTCGGCTTCCCTCTAGCGATTGCTTGGTTACTGCTGGCGCGTTTTTCGGTACAGATCCTCGAACCGATAACTTCTAACCTCCTGTTTGTCCGTGTTCCGCTCGCAATTGAAACGACCGATGCCAACGCGACGCAAGGATCTCCTGCTTCAGCCGAGAAGAGGCGGACATGGTAAAATACAGAAGTGGACGGTTACCTGTGCTGTTGCGCCCCACCCCGGGGCACGTCAGCGGAGGTGGCCGAGCGGTTCAAGGCAGATACCTGAAAAGTAGCCGTACTCGTTCGGGTACCAGGGTTCGAATCCCTCCCTCTCCGCCAAAGAGCCTTCGCACGGAGGATTCTTAGGAATTCTTCTTCTGAAGGCCTTTTGAGGTTTCAAGGGATAGGACCGCGGCCTGGGGTGGCCACAACATGCGCGTTGCGAGTCTAATGAAGACCTCGGAGGTCCTCGATCAGCTGGACGGGTGGCTAAGATCGCTTGGAATCGAGCCAAAGCGGGATCGGTGGCACCAGGCCGCGGAGATGGTTAAGCAGGCGAATGAGCAGCGCGAGCTCATTGAGCGTGGGGGCTTGCGCGCACCGATCAACAACTACGTCGATGGTCTCTTCGATGCGACGGAGATTTACGAGATCATGCGTGCTTTCCAGGGCAACACATCGGCGGCGTTGAAGGCAAAGTTGGCCCGCGGCTTATGCGGGCCGGTCTCTCCGCTCGAAGAGCGTCCGACAAATAGCGCGGCGCGCAATACCATGTTTGAACTCTCGCTCGCTGCCGATTGGAAGAACGGGGGAGTCGATGTCGAAGTGGGCGAGCCCGATATTCGGATTCGCTTCGGGATACCAGCCTTCCAGGTTGAGTGCAAGCGTCCGTTTTCTGAGAACAGCGTCCGCTCCAACATTGCCGATGCTGCTTCACAGCTCGGCAACAATCTAGACAGGCCGGGAAGTGAAAATGACTACGGAATCGTCGCCATTTCGCTGAGCAGAGTGTTCACAAAGGGAAATCTTGTCTGTTTTGCGCCGGAAGGAACGGGACGGCAAGTGATCGGCGAGACGCTGGCGGAGATGCTCGATGAAAACACCAAACGCTGGGGGCTGAGACGTTTTCGAGAATTCCATGATCGAATCGTTGCGGTGATGTTCCATTTAGCAGCGCCATGGGATATCAGGGGCGAGCGTCTGATCCACCTGTCGACATCAAACTTCATTGAGACCGGCAAGAATGCGACAGGGTGGAAGATATTGACGAAAAATCTAGAAAATCTTCGACAGACCATTAATTAGGCCCGCTTTCTCATGCTACCGCACAGGTTCTATTCCGCCGCTCGGCGGCGACTCCCGAATTGTCGGCTAACCGCAAGTGATCCAGGTCGAGCCGATTAGTAACGATACGTCGGCTTCCCTCTGGCGATTGCTTGGTCACTGCTGGCGCGTTTCTCGTTGCCGACGTACCCTCATTAAGCGATAAGCTTGTTCCATGGGAACCGAACAGGCGAAAATCTATCACCACCACACTCCCCGCCAATACCTTCTACCTTGGGCAGACGCGGACGAGCGTATCGCTTGGTATGGTTATGGCAAGGTAGACCGATCCGGCCTTACAGTCGTCGGCGGCGAGAACGATTTCTATAAGTTGAAAGCGCTTACGGTGTCAGATATCGAGTGCCTAGGGCTATTCATCGATGGTTTGCCAGAGTTGGGCAGGAAAGGGCATAAACGCTTTTTGAAAATGTATCTGCTGCCGACTCGGCTCAAGAATCGGCTCGCACAACGTGTCACCGAGAACGGCAAGGAGATGGACGAAGCCCAGCTCGCTGAGGCGCGGCACCTACTTGACGTAGCGATCTCAAACCTCAACGAAGACTACCACGCCTCTATCGAGCGCAGATTCTGGACCTATCTCGAATTGATCAAGAGATGCGACTTCAGCTTCTACGAAGACCTCACGAAAGCGACAGAGTTCTTTCATGGCCTTTCGGTTCAGTACATGAGAACAAAGGCCGTGAAGAGGCGGGCACTCCAAAAAACAAACGTTTTGTTCGACAACGTGGGGCGTGTGTGGGACGTACTGAGCCACATCCTCGCTGTCGAGATGGGCAGATCATTCTTTAGTGATCGCCGTAACTTTCAGATTCTGGCGCTAGATAATGACACGCGGGTCCCGTTCATCACGTCCGACCAGCCGATCATCAACATGCTTTCCGACCCGCGTGATTTCAAGGCTCCTGAGCGTGTGGAGCTTTACTACCCACTCAGTCCGACACAAGCGATGCTTTATCTGGAGAAATCAACGCCGACCGCAGGGATCAGCAGAGAGGTTTCGATTGACGATGCCCACCGATATAACCGCATGATGCTCGATCATTGTGGCCTTCGGGTTTTCTCCAATTCGGAGGAATATCTGACGTTCCTCAAAGAGTGTGCTGACGTCAAGAAACAATCGCACTAATGCAAAACCCAAAACTCTAAATGGCAACTACAGATCAGCCTGACTGATTTCGTTCTGCCAACCAGGATGAAACAATTTGTACCGGCAAGTCGGTTTGTGGAACGTGATTTTCGCATCACCGGGTACCCGGAAGAAATACTCTCAGGCTTCGCTTGGTGCCTGAGGATGAGTTACCGATTGGCCATTTTCTGGGCCATATGGAGAAGAAGCTTGCGATCGCCTTCCTGCGACTTGCCCAATAGCCGGCGAAGCTTGTTGAGATACCGAGCATCCTTGCCAGCGCTGCCCCAAGCGATATCGTCGGACGACTTTCGCATTAGGAGATTCGGCAGTTGCGCCGGCTCTTTGCCTTCGTAGAAGAGTTGATAGAGTGGACATTCGAGCGCGCGCGCCAGCTTTTCCAACGTTTCGATCGCGGGGACAGTATGACCATTTTCTACGCGGGAAATATAACAACGAAGTAAGCCCGTGCGCTTTTCGATGTCGCCCTGGGAGAGTTTCTTTTCCTCACGCATTTCGCGGAGGCGGTCGCCAATAACCATGCGGCACTATTGCATCCCAGTTTGTACCGAGCAAGGAGCCCATCCACATACTCGGGTGTATTGACGCCCCGCAGTTCTAGGGCGTAGCATCCTCCCTGAACGGTGACGGTATTAAGCTGTTACTAGCTGACTCCGGTGATTTTCCAGCGGCCATGCCGCAGGCCCCGCCGCTCCCCGAGCGGCAGCGTCATGAAGATATTTCCTTCAATTCGAAATGAAAGTGCTCGCCGTCGTTGGGTGCAAGCCGGTTTGTTGCTCATCTCTTTTGCGGTGGTTGTTTTGCTTGGGGCCGTGTTCGGACCGCGATCCTATACTGGCCCCCTGTCATCTCTGTTGCTTACGCTCGTCCTGATCGCTCTCTGTGTGGCTATCGTCCTTCACGTTCGCTTCTTAATTCAGTCACGGCACGAATATCGCGAGACCGCCAGCGTCCTCGACGCGACGGAGCGCGAATTCCAATCGATTTTTGATAGCACCCTCGACAGTATTTTGATCCTTGATGACCGGGGAATCTGTCTCGAAGCAAATCCAGCGGCGCTCGCCCTACTCGGAACTCATCGCAACAAGCTCGTGGGGCATTCGATTCAGAAGTTCCATTCTCCTGTGGACGATTTCGAAAACGCCTGGAGACGCTTCCTCGCCCGCAAAGACGAGCACGGCGAAGCGCAACTTATTCGGCAAGACGGCGGAGAAGTTTTCATCGAATTCACCGCCAAGGCGAACTACCTGCCTGGGCGGCATGTTGCCGTATTGCGCGATATTTCCTTGAGAAAGCAGGCCGAAGCCGCGCTCCGAGCCAGCGATGAACGTTTTCAACAGATGGCCGACAATATTCAGGAGGTCTACTGGTTGCTGGACGCACAGACCAAACACGTAATTTACGTCAACCCAGCGTATGAGACGATCACGGGCCGTTCCCTCGCGACCCTCCGTGATAATCCCACCTCATATCAGGAAACGTTCCACCCGGAGGACCGTGTTCGTGTTCTGACTCAACTTGACGAAGCCACACGGACCGGACACTTGGATGAGGAATTTAGAATTGTCCGACCGGACCATGTTGTCCGCTGGGTCTCCGTTCGAGGCTTTCCCGTGCGGGATTCGGCGGGCGTTATTCGCAAACTCGTCGGAGTCGCTCAAGATATCTCCGCTCGAAAGTCCGCCGAGGAACAGATGGCCAAGAATCTCACGTTGGCCGAGTCCGCGTGGGCTGAAGCCGACGCGTTCCGCAAAACCACTCTCGCCTTGACGCAGAACCTGAGGATGGATTGTGTCTTGGACACCTTGCTTGATTCCTTGCTGAAGCTCATCCCGTGCGAATCCGCGCGCGTTCTGTTGGTCGAAACAGATACGCACCTCTTTCTTGAGCGCGAGCTTCAACGCCCCGAAACAAGTCGGCGCCCTCCCAAGTGCCCCAATACACTCGATGCCAAAGACAGTCGTTTTCTCATGCAAGCGCTTGTCACGAAGAACAGCGTGCTCATTTCTGACACGAACCAAGAGCCGGAATGGCCGGGCTTCAAAGGACACGCACACATGCGGTCATGGTTGTGCGTTCCCCTCGTTGCTGCGCAGCAGGTCTTAGGTTTGTTGTCGCTGGGCGATACGCACGCTCATTTCTTCACGCACGAACACTTGCGCCTTGCGAAGTCTCTTGCCATTCCCGCCGCTGTCGCCATTCAGAACGCGCGCCTCTACGAACGCGCGGAGATCTATGGCGCAGAGCTGGGACAGCGTCTCGTGGACTTGAATGAGACAGAACAAGCGTTGCAGAAAGCAGAAGAGAGTCGCACGCTTTCAGAAGACAAATTCGCGAAGGTCTTCCGGTCGAGCCCCATCGCATTTTCCATCACGACCGTGGCCGAGGGCCGCTTCATCGACGTGAACGAAGCGTTTGAGCGCAGGTACGGATACACCTGCAAGGAACTCCTTGGCCGCACTGTCTTTGACATCGGTGTTTGGGACGATCCGGGCGAACGCCCCCGGATGCTAAATCAAGTTCATGAGCACGGCCAAGTCAGGAACCGCGTTACGCGCTTTCGGACCCACTCCGGCGAGTTGCTCGACACCATCTATTCTGCGGACATTATCGAACTTGACGGCCAGCAATGCCTTCTAGCTGTTTCCGAAGATCTACCCGACCGCACCATCTTGCAAACCTCCTTGGCTCACAAAACCGCTCTTGCTCGATAGTTCCCCAGACGAGCCTAGATTCTAGCTCCATTTTGGTAATCTCAGTCAAACTGGGCTTACACTCATCTCAGGATGGACGAGATACTTAGTCGAATTGACCGTTTCTCTCTCGGGTTCCTCGAACAGATTGCATCTGCGTATGCCTCGTGTTCGAACGTCAAGAATCTTGACGCATGGTGTCGTCGCCTCGACGAGTTAACGTTAGCGCTGCAACGCGGGACAGCAACATACCGACAGATTGAAGACCATGTTTTTGAATTGAAGGTAATCAACTACCTCAATACGACCTTTTTGGGGGTTGGACTCGCGTACGAGCCGCAAGGACTTAATGCAAACGGCCGCAACTGCGACCTTTCTGCGAATTTTACTGGACATTATTTGATAGAAATCAAGTCGTTCCACCCGGAATCCCGGCAACGGGCCATTCCGGTAGAACATATCGCTCCGAACAACAACGTGGTCATGGACAACGTCTCATATCACTATTATCAAGCAACACGCGGCCATCTGATTGATGTAGTGCTCGCAACTGAGGACAAGATTGCTAACTATCTGCCGGCTTTCAAGACAGTTTTGGCGGTTCCGGACGGCTTTTACCTGCATGCGGAGGATCTTCGAGATTTCGTCTTTATCTATCGAAATGGTCGCCCACGTCCCGATGATCCTCTTGGGCCAATGACGATCCACAATTTACGCAGACAATTCTCTGGAACCATCGCTGAATTTTGGGCTATGCCCTTTCCTCAGCAGAGTTTTTGTCATACTCACGACCGTCTGCCGAGAGTCATTGGTCCGCTAGCGCGCGACGATCGGCCTGTAGCGATATGAACCTCACGACGCATTCAACAGTCGATCAGCACAATCGCGGTGAGACATAAGCGAATTTCGCCCATCAGACACAATCACCGATGCTGAAGAGAGGCTCACATTCAAAGGACTCTTACAATGCACGTCCTTTTAGAAGCGTCGCCCCCAATATTATGCATTGCGCGAGCATGTCTGGGTCCGCCGATCCCACCGTTGTAAACGTCGAGCAGCCAACACGTCGGGAGCGTAAAATGCAGGATTGATGGCCAGCATCACATCAGCTTCGCCTCCGAACCTCGTAGGTCGCGTCCAACGTCTTCAGGTTCTGACCATCGCGTGGATGACGCTGGAGGCTGCAATCGCCCTCGCTGCGGCATGGAAGGCACGAAGTCCAGCTCTCTTCGGATTCGGGGGCGACAGCCTCATTGAGTTGCTTTCAGGACTAGTTGTTCTTTGGAGATTCCGCTCTCAAACAGAAACCGAAGCGGCGCGAGCCGAAAAGATAGCTGCTCGCATCGCCGGCGGGTTGCTCTTCACCGTTGCTCTGTTTGTGGCGACTGCCTCTTCTCTTGCCCTTCTCGGGTACTACGAACCACGAACCAGCCTCGTTGGCATCGCGTTGTTGGTAGTTGCGGCCTTCGGCATGCCGTGGTTGGCAAGCCAGAAGCGGAACTTAGCAGCTAAACTTTCCAGCGCTTCCCTCAGAGCTGATGCCGCAGAATCTTCGCTCTGTGGGTACCTAGCGTGGATCGCGCTTGCAGGACTCGTCGCCAACGCACTTTTTGGGATTTGGTGGGCGGATCCGGTTGCCGCACTGACTCTTCTTCCATTCGTCCTCAAGGAAGGATGGCATGCCATCCATGCCTCTCGCCCCGGATGTGATTGCTGTTCGGTCGAGGCCGCCAAAGATCGTGTGCCAGCAAATAGGTGAAACAACGGATCACGCGCCCCTTCTAGCGAAGCAGTGAGCAGGGCCCGCCGCTTTGCTATGGGCTCTTCTTCGTGCTGGCCGCGACTGCGACCGAACCGCACAAATTTTCCACAGCGCACCCGAGGCATAGCAGCATTCATCCATTGCACGTGGGCCCGCTTTTCCGACCACACGTGCGAGGGATTCGACCCTGCTCGAAGAACGTCAGGGCACGCTTCCCGAAAACGCCAGGCGTCGTCCCCCGGCCGGCGTGAAACCAGAACCATGTCCGAAAACTGACAACAGGCCCATTCCCTTGTTCTAGCGCAGGCAGGGAAAACCTGAGACGCCGGAGCATCCCATGATGACCGCGTCATACTGCGACTGTCTCATCTGCCGGTTGGAAGCGAGTTTCATCGCGGAACTCAGCGATGACCGAAACCGCGAAGAGTTTCGGTTATTTGCTGTCTCCAGCCCGATACTCTCGGTGTTTCCGACCGCTTCCAAACTCATCCACAAATTACGCGACCACGACAACAACGGGCAGAACTCCTCTTCCGATGAAATCCTTCGCGACCTGCTGCGCCGCGGCAGCGACACGTTGTTCCAACCGATGCGGCAGCGCCTTTTGTTGCTGGTCTTCGTTCCGACCGTTCATCGCACCACGAGCCAGATCACCGGCACGTTTCCTTCACTGACCCGCGATGACACGGCTCAACACCTATTTGCGGTCCTTCTCGAATTCCTTCATTCGAAGGAACTGTATTCCCGCAACTCTCACCTTGGGTTTACCATCGCACGAAAGATACGCCGGAGCGCATTCCGTTGGGCGATTCGCGAGTCGCACAGATCTTTGCTGGATGAAGCGAACGGAACTTCGACCGCGCTTCTTGAAACGGATGTAAGCGATGGCGATTCTTACGCCAATATCTTGCTCCATCAGTTTCTCGACAATTGTCAGCGCAGAGGATGGCTTTCCCACGAAGAACGGGACCTACTGACCCAGTTCAAGCTCGAAGGCATCTCCTGTCCGGAGCTCGCGCGGCGCAGCGGCCATTCTGTCGTAGCGATACGGCATCGCATCCAGCGCCTGCTTGATCGACTCCGCCGCATTGCCCAGACTTCGGACAACGGAGCACCCGAACAACTCAATCTCTTCCTTCCATGAATCGCATCGCTTTGACAGTGAGCTGCGCAACAGCTTGTAAGCATTCATTGCAACAACGTACCAATACAAAAATATTTCACTAGTACCCGGTCTGTTTTCATTTTCGCTGGCTGATAAGTATTAAGAGGGGAGTTCTCGCCGGTTAACTCCCGCGGACAGGGCGCCACCGATTCCTTCGGTGTTTCGCTCTGTGTCGCGAACGGCCCACAGCAGGGACGGACGCGATTGTGGGACAACGCTGTACTCGGAGCGAAACGCTCCAAGTGTGCCTGGACGGGGGGAAGTCCGGCACCCGACGCATACAGCCGTCCCATCAATCGCCATCTGCTTCCTTCCTGCAGCCGAAGTCAGCGGGAACTCCCTCTCAACGGCCCATTTCTAAAACTCGGAACGACACAGGGAGAGCCCGACAATGAAGCGATTTCTCTGCAAATACGCGCGCAGCTCTTGGCTGCGCTCACCTCTCGTTACCCTCGGTTTCATGCTACTTCTCGCCGCGCCAGCATTCGCGCAAGGGGCGTCCCCCTGGGAAAACGCCGTCAACGTTTTGATGACGGCGTTCACCAGCACCATCGCTCGCGGCCTCTCGCTCGTTGCCATCGTCGTGGCCGGCCTCACCTTCGCTTTTGGTGAAGGCGGCTCGAAGCGCGTCCTCGCCGGCGTGCTCTTCGGCGTCGGCATGGCGATCGCCGCGGTGAATTTCCTCGCCTGGCTGTTCCCAGGAAATTGAATCGCGCAAGTCCCAAGGAGCAGCACATGGCGGAAACAAGACGAATCAACAGGGTGCATCGGTCGCTCTCCCGGCCACTTACGATCCTTGGGGCCGAGCGAAAACTCTTCTTCTTCGCCATGTGCCTGGGCGCCGCCACGTTCAACCTGCTCAACAGCTTATTCGGCGGGTTGCTGATGTTTCTGTTGCTCTACTTCCTGGCCCGCTGGGCCACTCAGACCGATCCCCAGATTCTGCGATTTCTCCTGACGGCCGCAAGACTGCGCGCGGAATATGACCCGATGAAATTCAGCCCCGTTGCAATCCGAAGGGACGGCCATGCTCAGGTTTAGCCGAATCTTCAAGAACTACAACGAGACCGGCTCCCTCAGCGAGCAGATCAATCTCTTCGGCTTTATCGGTCCGCACACGTTTCTCACCAAGACGGGTGAGGTGGGCGTCATCCTCGAAGTTCGCGGGGTGGACTACGAGTGTCTCGATGGCGCATCGATTGATGGGTTCACCAAGCGTCTCGAATCAGCTTTGAAGCTGTTCGACGAAAACTACCGCGTCTACCAATACCTCTTCAAACGAAACAACGAAACCATTCCCTACAAGCTCTACGACAATCCGATCGTTGATGCCGCGATCAAAAATCGCATCGCCTACCTCGGTAGCAAAGCCGACACGCTCTTTTCGCTATCGGTGTATTACGTAGCGTTGTATCAGGGATTTCAGACCTCAGACAAGCTTGGAACCGCGATGGCCGAGTTGCCCAAGAATCCGAAAAAAGCCCTATCGGATCTGCAAGCGCATTTTTCGGGTAAAAAGCGCACCGTCGTTCTTGGGCAGCATGTCAGTAATGCTCAGGCAACGCTGCTTCAAAAAGCCCGTAGCTTCATTCTTCAGGTCAGCGACTTCCTCTCCGTGCGGATGCTCGATAAGCAGGAAGCCTTCCGCGTTCTAAAGAAAACGCTCAACTTTCATCCGGCCAAGCTCGAATTCGCCAGACTCAAATACGACACCTTCCTCGATTACTACCTGCCGGAGTCTCCACTCGAATGCCACCGCGGGTATCTCCGCATGGACGACTACTACGTCAAAGTTTTGACACTCAAGGAGCCTTCCGCGCAGAGCTTTCCCCTTATCTTCAAGCGCCTGCTCGAAGTGGAAGCGAATTATTACGTCGTCACGGAGTGGAAAAAAGAAGATTCCGGCAAGATGCGCCGCGTCATCCAGGCGAAGCGCCGCCATTTTCACAACACGAAGCGCTCGTTTGCCAGTCAAGTCAGCCTCAACGAGGGTCCGACCCAAGACGTGCTCCTCGACGATTCCAAGGAATCCCAGGTCCATGAACTGGGCGAAGGCATCAAGGAAATCGAGTTGCACGGTAACTACTTTGGCCAGTTCTCGCTCACCGTCGTGATTTACGACCTAGATATGGGGAAGGTAGAGCGCGCGTGCGCCGACTTCTACAAAGTGTTCAGCGTCCACGACGCCCAGCTTTACGAAGAAAAATACAACCTGCTAAACGCATTTCTCGCAGCCGTTCCCGGCAACCATGTTTTCAACTTGCGCTCCCTGTATCTGCTCAACACGAATTATGCGGATTTCTCGTTTCTCTTCACCCTTCACTGTGGCGAGCCTCGCAATAGCCATCTGCGGCAGGAGTATCTCGCGGTCCTGGAGACCAACCACCACACGCCGTACTATTTAAACCTCCATTACCGCGATGTCGCCCACACCATGATTCTCGGGAGAACGGGCGCGGGGAAGTCGTTCCTTTTGAATTTCCTGATCACCAATCTCCAGAAATATGCCCCTCACACATTCATCTTCGATTTAGGCGGGAGCTTTGAAAGTCTCACGCAGCTTTTCGGCGGCTCCTATGTTCGCGTGGGCCTGGAATCCGAGGGCTTCAAGATCAACCCATTTTCGTTGCCACCGACGAAGGAAAACCTCGATTTCCTTGCGCTCTTCCTCAAAGTTTTGATCCAGGGACAGAGGGCGGGCGAGCTCGACCCGGCCACCGAACGCGAACTTTTCCACCAAGTCGAAAACCTCTATGCGGTCGACCCGGCGCTGCGCACGCTGGGCGTGCTGGCGAACACGCTCGGGCACGACATTGCCAGCCGCCTCTCCAAATGGACCCGCGGCGGCCAGTTCGGATTCCTCTTCGACAACGCTGAGGACACCATCTCCTTCTCCCGCTTTCAATGCTTCGACTTCCAGCGCATGAGCCAGTACCCCGAACTTCTGGAACCGCTGCTCTTCTACATTCTGCATCGCGCCAACGCCGTCATCGCCGACCGGCAGATTACTTCTGTTTTCAAAGCGTTCTTCATCGACGAAGCGTGGGTATTTCTGAAGAACCCCTCCATTCAGCGGTACGTGGTCGAAGCACTCAAGACCTGGCGCAAACACAACGCCGCGATGGTGCTCTCGACGCAATCCCTTGACGAGCTGAAGCGCTCGGACATCCTCGACGTAATCATCGAAAGCTGCGCGACCAAAATCTTTCTCGCGAATCCTGATATGGATCGCGATCTCTACCGTCGGCAGTTTCACCTCAACGACAACGAAGTCGGGCTCATCGCGGGGCTCATCCCCAAACAGCAATTCCTGATCAAGACGCCGGAACTCGCGAAAGTCGCCAATCTCACCGTCGATGCCAAGAGCTATTGGCTCTACACAAACGATCCGTACGACAACAAAAAACGCAAACAAGCCTTTGAACAGTACGGATTCGAAAAAGGCCTCGAAATCCTGGCGGGAGCGCAACCGTGATTCCTTTCTACCGTCTCTTCGAGGAAGCCGTTGTCCGTGATCCGCTGTACCTGTTCTTGCCCCTCCTTCTGTGCGGAATCTTCACGGTGTTCGTGCTTGCCGTGCAGTGGCTTGTCGGACTCCGCTCCGATTGCGACCAAAGTTTCCAGCAACACCAATCCATTTCAAAAGGAGCACCTCGATGAAACAAATGTTGCACATCCAGTGGCACGGCCTTTTCCTTCGCGTCTTCTCCATCGTTGTTCTTGGCGCGGCCGCGTTCCACTCTTCGCCTGCGCGCGCCGCGACGGAAGCCGCGGCTCGTGTCGTGAAGTATGCGAAGGAAGACATCGTTCCCGTTCGCGCCAAGCTCCGCTTTTCGACTCTCATCGTTCTGCCGGAAGACGAAGAAATCCTCGATTTCACCACCGGCGACAAGGAATTCTGGGTCATCAACGGCGCGCATAACCTCTGCTACGTCCACCCGGCGCAGGCTGGCATCCGCAGCAACCTGAACCTCATCACCGCGAGCGGGCATGTGTATTCGTTCCTGCTCACCGAAATCAGCAACCAGCCGAACGTCGACCCCGACCTCAAAATCTTCGTGGAACCGAAAGAAGGCTCGGGCTTCGCGGCTAGCACGGGACTGCGCGGATATGTGAGCGCAGGCGAGGCGGAAGCCTACAAGAAGGAACTGGAAACTCTTCGCTCCCAAACCGTCGAACAGATACACGCGGCGCA
Organism: uncultured Acidobacteriota bacterium; assembly: GCA_963715795.1. Taxonomy (GTDB): domain Bacteria; phylum Acidobacteriota; class Terriglobia; order Acidiferrales; family UBA7541; genus Acidiferrum. The sequence goes on from OY970275.1 coordinate 3,410,729, forward strand.
AGCCCAGTCCGCCGAGCAGGTGGGCCGCTTCCGCTCCGGCTACGCAACAAAACTCCAATTCGACTATCTCCTCGACCCGAAGGCGTCGCGGGAGCCATTCCTGGTTTCTGTGATTTACCACGACGATTCGTTCACCTACATCAAGTGCGGCGCGCGTGAGAAGCCCGCTCTCTATGAGATCAAAGACGGCAAACCGAACTTGATTTCTTTCCAGTTCGAAAACGGCGTGTACATCGCGCCCAAGATCATCGACTCGGGCTACCTCGCCATTGGCAAAAAGAAGCTGCCCTTTGCCCGCCGCGTTGCCGCGAACTGAGGAACAACCATGAGCCAGCCGACGCAACCCGCGCAAGTGCAGGAAAAAACCCCGAAACCGCAAGGGCTTCTGCCCAAGAACGTCCAGTCCTGGCTTCTCATCGGACTGGCATTCCTCATGGTCGCCATCATGTGGCTGACGGGGGGCAAAAAACCGCCCACCCCGACGAAGACGGCCACGTCCACAGCTCCAGTCCCGGCGCCGCTCGAAGTCAACGAAACCAAGATCAGCGAGTTGCAAAGCCGCATCGAGCAAATGCAACGCGATGAACAGGCTGCTCAGAACGCTCTTACGCAGCAGACTCGCTTGCTTGGCGGCACTCCGCAAGATTCGCAGCAAGCCCTGCAGCAGAGTGCAGCCGGTAACCCGCCCGACCAGCGAGCGGAGGACCCCATTCAGGCAGAGAGGAAGCGGCGTGCCTACGTGTCGCTGTTTGCCTCGAATGTCGCTTTGACCTACCGGAAGACTCCATCAACTCCGCCAACCGCGCCGACACCTGAGGCCGAAGCCTCTCCTTCAGCCGCGAGCCTCGTCCCCGTGGGGCCCGACTCCCCTCAGGTCGCGCAACTCTTGAAGGAGATGCAAGCCAATCCGCCTTCGACCGAGCCAACGCGAAAAGATTCCCCGGAACCGACCCATGATCGAAAGGAGGAAGCCAAAAACCCTGCCGCCGTGTCGGCCTCTTCCGCCAATGCGGCGGCAGGAAAAACCTACGTCCTGTTTGAAGGAACCATCCTTGAAACCGTTCTCATCAACCGCCTCGACGGGGGCTTCGCTGGCCCCGTCGAGTGCCTACTCTCAACCGATGTCTATTCCAACGACCGCCAGCACCTGCTAGTCCCCGCAGGCTCGAAACTTCTTGGCGAAACCAAGAAGGTGGATGCCCTCGGCCAGACACGTCTGGCCGTCGTGTTCCATCGCGTGGTCATGCCCGACGGGTATTCCGTCAGCCTCGATCAATTCAAGGGACTCAACCAAATCGGCGACACCGGCTTGCGGGATCAGGTCAACAACCACTATCTCCGCATCTTCGGAGTGTCGCTCGCGGTCGGTGCTCTCGGAGCCGTCGCCGAAGCTGGAACAGCGGGCTCCCTCAACGCGTCCAGCTCTGACCTCATGCGCCAGGGATTCGCGCAAAGCACCGCGCAGTCTTCGTCGCAGATCCTCGACAAGTTCCTCAACATCATGCCCACGGTGACCATCCGCGAAGGCCATCGGGTCAAAGTCTATCTCTCGGGTGATCTCGCGTTGCCCGACTACAACAACCACAAAATGCCTTCCGATCTCTGAAGGCAAAAAGGAGAGCGGTCCGATGAAAAGAAAGATTCTGATTTGTTTTCTCGTGTTGGGTTTGGGAGTCAGCAGCGCCACCGCGCAACTCGGTAGCGGCGTCGTCTTTGACCCCACCAATTTCCACAATGCCCTGCTGCGCTACTACCAACTCCAGCAGCACCTCATTCAGCTGCAAAAGAGCTACACCCAGATCACCAACCACCTCAACCTTGCCCTGCAGATGGCGCAGTTCGTCAAGAACATGCCGGCTCGTTACCGCGCGATCTTTTCACAATGGCGAAATGTGACCTCGCTCAACACCTTCGGGAACACCGTCTCGTGGATTAACGGCATTAACACCGGCGTGCTTCCCAACATCAACACCGGCTACCTGAAAGCCACCACGCCGCTGTCTCAGTACGACCCGTACGAACTCTCGGGAATGGACGCTTCGGAACTCGGGCGCGTCCAATCCCAGTACGCGTCCATCCAGCTCGTAGACGGCGCAAACATGAACGCGATGGCCACCATCGGTTCCATCCGCGGCACTTCCGACAATATCCAGACCCAGATCGCAAACCTCGAACAAGATTCCTTTTCAGGTGACTCCGGTCTCAACACCGAAGTTTCCGTTCTGAACAAGATCAATGCGGCGGGCGTTTTGACCCTCCGCACTGTCCAGGACTCGAACAAGCTCCTCGCGTCGCTTCTCGAACAACAGACCATCCTCGCGAAGCAACAGCGCGACGCTGCCACCAACGCCATTAACACCGATATCGGTCGCCAAGCGAGCATGGCCGGCAACATCGCCCAGGTGACTGGAACGATCACCGATTCACTTCAAAACTTCCGCATGCCCTAGGCGTGCGCTTGTAGATTCCCGGCGTCGAAGGAGCTGACCGCGATGCAAACCGATTTCCTGCAGTACATCTTTCAGGCGATCAACAACTTGCTCACCCAGAACCTCGGCTTCTTCGACGCAATGGGACAGAATCTTTTCCGCTCGTTCGCCACGATCCTCGTGGCTTGGTTTGGCATCAAGTCCGCTCTCGCCTCCGCCAGCGGCAGGCCTTCCTTCCAATTCGATCATTTTGCCAGTTTGCTTCTGACCATCAGCTTTGGCTTTGCGATGGTCAATTACTACAGCACGCCGATTCCCGGCGTCGGAGTCAGCTTCCACAACCTCGTAACCAACGAAGCCCAGTTTCTCTCGACTCAAATCGATCAGGCGCAACTCCAAACCGTGGTCACGCAGGTTGCCAACTTCGAAGCTCGTATGGACTCGCCCGGTTGGGGAGATCTTTTCGGAACCGCCGTCTACATCATCGTCACCATCCTGCTCGCCGCGGCCCAAGCCATAACGATTGTGGTCATCGCCTATGGATTCATCGCCACTGCGGTTTGCGTGCTTGTCGGACCTGTCTTCGTTCCGTTTTTTATCGTTCCCAAAATGGAGTGGCTCTTCTGGGGATGGTTCCGCTGCTTCATCCAATACGCCTTCTACCAGGTCATCGCAGCAGCCGTCGTGTATGTCATCGGGAACCTCATCCTCGGCGCTTTGCAGCTCCCGCCCCCGGGCACGCTGTCGACCGTCCAGCTCATTGCTTGGTTTCCCGTCCTCTTTATTACGTTTCTCGCCTCGATTTACGTGCTCCTCAAAATCCCTTCGCTTACAAACCATATCTTCAGCGGCACGGCCGGAGGATCATCCGCCGGCCTACTCGAAGCGCCCGCCGCCATCCTCGATAGGGTGCTGTGATGGATCGCGATGCCACATTCCACGACGCTAAGCGGCTCTACCTCGAACAGTACGGGGATCCTATGGTGACAAATACCTATCTCAAAATTGCTCTCGCATTGCTGTCCGTCGTCTGTGTGGCCCTCGCGCTCATCGACCTCAGGACCATCCGCACCTTCCAGAATTTCCGCCCGCTCGTCATCCGCATCGACGATCTGGGCCGCGCCGAGGCTATCAACTACCACAACCTCGAATACAAGCCCCAGGATGCCGAGGCGAAGTATTTTCTTTCCGAGTTCTGCAACCTCTATTACCGACGCAACCGCTACACCATTCAGGATGACTTCTCGAAGTCCCTGTACTTCCTCGACGGCAAGCTCGCCAACGGCATTTTCGATGCCTACCGCAAGGACGACATCATTAAGAAATTCATCACCAATACCGCCGCGCCTGAGATCGATGTGGACGTACAGAAAGTCTCCCTCGAAGAGATGCAAACACCTCCCTTCCGCGCGCGCGTGGACTTCTACATGGTCTATTACTCGCCCGCCGACCATACCGAGCTGAAGCGTGAGTTGTACACCACGAATTTCGTCTTCGTTTTCAAGTCCCAGGTCCCCAACGAATTGATTCCGATCAATCCGCTGGGTATGACCGTGACCTACTTCCGCGAAGATCAGGCGTTCAAGTGAACACGTTCGTCGAAATCGCAAGCGAAGAGGTCGCGGTCCGGCACCTCGCAACATCGGCCCAACCTCCGCGCGCCACGCCCACCTTTTCCCAAAACATTTCCTCTTCGCACACGCCACAGCCCACCCGATCGTTCTTGCTCGGTGATACCCCAGGCGCGCTTCTGGAGGGCCTCCGTTGCTTTCCGGCTGCGCCTGCCCGCTCCCCGCAAGGTTGGAAGGCCACGGAAAAACCCCCGGCTCACTCCGCGAACACGAGGTTCTTACATGCAAAACATGATTCGCACTTTCCGCTTGGAGAATGGGTGGACCCAGCAAATTCTGGCGAACCGCGTTGGGATCTCCCGCCTCATGATCAGCCTCTTCGAACACTGGCGCCGCGACCCAAGTTTGGCCCTGGCTTACCGCTTGGCTGATGCGCTCGGAAAGAGAATTGACGAGGTATTTCCCCACGAACGGCAAACGTTACAGCCGGACGAGCCAAAGGCAACGGCGTCCGAACCCGAAACCTCTTCGAGCGGAGCCACCCGGCTCGCACAAAACCAAGTCCGCTCCTCCCGCGTTTCCAAACGCTGGTCCCAAAGGGAATTGGCGGAACGGGTCGGCGTTGCGATGGGAACGATCAACGCCATCGAACGAGGTTCCTGGAAACCCAGTCTCGCGCTCGCCTACGCCATCTCCGAAGTGCTTGGCGAGAGCGTCATGGATATCTTCCCACTCGAAGCCTTTCGGAAGCTTACGCCACTCGGACCTTCAACCTCCGAGAATTCGGATTCGAGCTCAAAGGATGCGTTGAACGGCGAGGCTCTCCCAGAGCTCCCGCGGGCGGCGGGCAGCCCAACAAATCCCCGAAGCCCCGTCGAGGGGCGAGGCGGACTGACATGATCGCCAACGCGCTGCTGTTCACCATCGTTATCTTACTGGGCTACGGATTCTGGCTGCTCGACCAGTTGAAGTTCATGGCCCGCTACAAGGCGGTCCTGTATCACGCCTACGGAACGCCGATTCTGCTTTTCCTCGTGGTTCTCTTTGTCAATTTGTTCGGCGCGGCGCTCGCCATCGGGCGTAGGTTCTTCCTCAAGAACACTGGACGCAAGCTCGCGCACCTCGACAAACAATTCAACGTCAGCCATGCCGACATGCCCACTCCTGTGAACGAGGAGGATTTCAACTAGTGTCCCGAGACGCCTTTAGCTACGATCCGCAAGACGCCGGCGATGCGCGCGACGCATCTCCGCGAGGGCCTGTTCGTCAACACAGACCGGCTTCTTCCGAAACACCGGACGGCAGGAGTCCGGCGCCGGAAGCCCCTGGCCGCGGCGATAGCACCGAACCGCGCGAGCAGCATCCGACCCGCGACGAACGCAGCGACTCTCCGCGCGCCTACTACGTCCGCGATCGCACCTACCTCCTCCGCGACTCCGAGATGCACTCCCTGACAGAAATCGGCAAGTTCCGCGTCATCGCTGTGTCGGACCTAGCAAAGTACGCCTACGATGGGAATCGAGCACGAATGGAGAAGGACATTCGCGCGCTCGCACGCCAGTCTTTGGTCAAAGACAACACCCTTGAAATCTCCCAGAAGAAGACCTTGCGCGTTGTCACGCTTACGAAAGCCGGGCACCGCGTTCTCAAAAACACGAATCAAGTGGCCGACGACCAGCCCATCTACCACGGTTTGGTGAAACCCCGCGAAGTCAAACACGACGCCCATCTCTACCGGCTCTACCAGAAGGAAGTCGTCCGCATCGAGCGCGGCGGAGGCCGAGCCGTCCGCGTGCTCCTCGACTATGAACTGAAGCGAAATCTGAATCGCGATCTGGCCCTCCTGGGACCTGACAAAGACGATCTGGACCGCAAGGGCGAAGTCGCGGAAAAGCACGGCCTGCAGCTCGTCGACGGAAAGATTCCTGTCCCCGATTTGCGTGTCGAGTATGAGACCCCCGAATTGGAATTGCGTCACGTGGATCTGGAACTTGCGACGCGTGATTACCGACCACGCGCAATGGCGGCAAAAGCGTCCGCGGGCTTCTCGATGTATGCGCGCTCGGAAGACGCATCGCGTTTGCGTCGCGTTCTCGACGAACGCGAAATCACTGCGGAAATCCTCTCGCTATGAACATCGCACCCACACATCTCGACGCCCTGAAAGCTCTCGGCTACACCGAAACCGAGGCTCGGTTTCTCTACATCGTAGCGACACATTCCGGCTACTTTGTGGCGCGTCAATTTCTCGCCTTCACCGACGCCCATTGGGGCAAGCGCACGACTCTCTTTTGGAACAAACTTCAAACCAAGCGCCACGCTCGGACCGAATGCTTTCCCAAAAGCGGAACGGTCTATCACCTGTTCTCCCGTCGTCTCTACCGTCAAATCGACCGCGAGAACATCCGCAACCGCCGCGAACACGAAATCGAATTCATCCAGCGGCGCATCGGAATGCTCGATTTCGTTCTCTTGAACCAGGGGCATCAGTACCTTGAGACCGAGCCCCAAAAAGTCAGCTTTTTCTGCAACCGACTGAACGTCCCGAACCAGTTCCTTCCTTCAAAGATTTATCACGGACAGAGAACTTCCCAGCCCACCGTCCGCTACTTCGTCGATAAATTTCCAATGTTCGTTGCGAGTGACGCCTCCTCGCCCGTGGTGACGTTTACCTATCTCCACGGGGCCGAGGCAAACCTCCGAGAATTCGTGCACCATCTCGAAGTCTACCTCCCGCTGTTTCGGCAGCTTTCCGAGCTCCGATTTCTCTATCTGGCGAGAGTCGATTCCCACTTCGAAAACGCAAAGCAACTTTTCAATTCTCTGGTGAGCATTCCACTCGGATCGGACGTATCGGCGGACCTGCTGCGTTACTTCCAAATCCGCAAGACCTGGGACCTCAGCCGATACGCGTCTCTGACCGAGGCCGACTTGATTTTCCGTAATCAGGCCAAGACTCGATTCGCCGGCCCACGCTTCGAACATCTCTATCGCGCATGGAAAGTCGGACGAGTGACCGAATCCGATATCCGCCAGGACTTTCGCGGTAGCGAGCGTCGCGTCTCCGTGCACTTCGCGACCGAAGTGCTTAGCCACTTTGCGGTTCCTGAGCAGGAACCTGACGAAAAAGGGTGCAGAAGGTAAGGACTACACACTCCACCTTCGTCTTCACCTGTTTCTTCACCCTGTGGCGCAAGCAATTTCTTTGAGGAGAGTCGGATGCAGAAGGCAGCACAAGCAAGAGTCACCGTGGAAAAAACACCAAGACGGGCGGGAGCGACCCCACTTTTTCGGCTTTCAGCCGCCCAAAAAGTGCGTGGGGTCGCTCCCGCCCTGCGGCACGGGAAATCGTGCCGGCTGTTTTTTCCACGGTGACCAGGAGTTCGGACGGAACGCTCAACACCAGAGGAGAAACGCAATGTCGATCATTAAGAAAGCACCAGCGATCATGACTCGGGAAGTGAAGCTCGAAGAGCCGGTCAACCAACTGCTTGAAGACTATGCCCGGTTCATCGAGAGCAGTGCGGACCACATCGTTAACGCCGTCTTGAAGAAAACCCTTTGGCGCGACCAGGACTACCGCAAGTGGCGCGAAGCGCGGCGCACCGCACAGCCCGGCTCCGATAAAGGACAGCCGGTCGAAGCACGGGGGAGAGTCTAATGCAACGAGCACTGGAATCACGCGTTTTCATTGCAGCCATCCTCTCGATGGCCGCTGGTACGTTCCTGGTTTATGCCCATCCGTTCCCCGATGAGCAGATCTTTCTGCATGTCATCGCCCTACGCGCTCCCCACGCCTTCCTGAGCTTCAAATACCTCTACTACACATTCCTATTCACCACGCCCTATATCGTTTGTTTGACCCTGCTCTCAGCCCTCTACATCTTTACGCTCAGAGCCCGGCAGACCATCTCGCCAGGACGCTTGCCCAAGTACCCCGATCCCCGCACGAGAGACGATCTGTTCCTTGTCGTGGGCGAAGTCCATAACCCGCGCAAGCCGGTACCTGCCAACGCTCCTTATTGGCTCACGATTCCCGAGCGTGGATTGTTCACGGGCATCGCCATCTTGGGGGCTATTGGGTCTGGAAAAACATCGTGCTGTATGCTTCCGTTTGCGGAGCAGATTCTGGCCTACAAAGCCGCCGACAAAGAGAAGCGCATTGGTGGTTTGATCCTTGAGGTAAAAGGCGATTTTTGTCGCAAGGCAAGAGACATCCTCGTGCGTCACCAGCGTGCCGAGGATTACATCGAAATCAGTCTCGATTCCGAATACTGCTACAACCCTCTCCACAACGATCTCGACGCCTACGCTCTCGCGTACAACATCGCCTCACTACTAAACAACCTTTTCGGCCGTGGCAAGGAGCCGTTCTGGCAGCAGGCGTATACCAACCTCGTCAAATTCATCATCCTTCTCCATAAAGCCGCGTACGACTACGTCACCTTCTTCGATGTCTACCAGTGCGCCATCTCTCCGCCGCTCCTCGAAGAACGGATCGACGAGGCCGAGCAGATCATTCTCGGACGCCACTACGTGGCCCTTACCTCCAAGGTCTTTGGCGAGCGGACCGCCGACCTGGCGGGGCTTGGTTTCGTGCACGACCAGAAGGAAGACCGCTACCTCGCACCGGCTGCCCGGGAGCTACGGGATATATTAAGGATGCAGGGCATTCCCTCCGAGGCCCGCACGGTCCTCGACCCGGCCCAGGCCGACCCCGTAAAGCTTGCCCAACTGGAAGCAGTCCAGCGCTGGTTCCATGACGATTGGAAAAGAATCGAGCCGAAGCTCCGCACCTCCATCGTCGAGGGTGTCTCCGTCTTCCTTTCGCTCTTCGATGACAACCCGAAAGTGAAGCGCGTCTTCTGCCCCAAGAAAGAGTGCTACGACCCTCAAAAGAACGCCAACAACCAGTTCGGCAAGCCGCTGCCTTCGTTTGGCTGGCTGATAGAAAATGGCAGTCTCGCGGCTCTGAATTTCCCCATTGGCATGAACGCCGGCCTCGCCAAGGCTTTGGGCGTCATGATGAAGCTCGATTTCGAGCGCGCCGTGCTCAATCGCGTTCCGAAAATCGATGCGCATCCCGAGCAGTATTTCCGCCAGGTTCTCTTCCTTTGCGACGAGTACCAGCACTTCGCAACCGTGGGGGAAAGCGATCCGACCGGCGACGAGAAATTTTTCAGTCTCTCCAGACAGCCGAAGTGCATCCCGATCATTGCCACGCAGAGCATCAGCTCGCTGCGATCCGCGCTGCCTGCTGATAGCTGGCGCACGCTCCTCCAGACCTTCCGCACCAAGATTGTTCTCTCGTTGTCCGACGATTTCTCAGCGCGGACGGCGAGCGATTTCTGTGGACGCGAGGACCAGTTGAAAGTCAGCTACAGCTTGTCCGAAAGCGGGCACGACACCAAGGTCAGTTGGCTCACCGGCAAGGCCCTCTCACACAAAGCCAACATCATCGCTTCCAAGAGCTACAACACCCAGAGCGACTATCGCTTCGACATGAAGACCTTCATGGAGCTGCGCAACGCCCAATCCGTCGTTCTTGCCTACGACGGAATCGATCCGAAGCCACCCATGTTCTGCTACCTCAAGCCCTTCTACAACGACCCGAACGAGTCGTACTTTGTGCAGCTCGAAAAAGGGAAACTCTAATGAGCGGGTTTGAAATGATCTTGCCGTTCTTGAAGCCCATCGAGCACCTCATTCTCGACGACTCGATCAGCGAGGTAATGGTGAACGGCCCCGACCGGGTGTTCATCGAAAAACAGGGTTTCCTGCAGCAGGTGCCGGGCGTGTCTATCGGCGAAAAATCCCTCATGGTCGCCGTGAAAAACATCGCCCGGCGTCTGGGCGATGACATCTCCGAAGCGAAGCCCATTCTGGATTCGCGGCTGCCCGATGGCAGCCGCGTTGCCGCGGTCATCCCGCCGTGCAGCCTCGCCGGCGTAACGCTCACCATACGCAAGTTCAACACCCGCCACTTCGAAATGGAGGATTTGATTCGGGAGGGGACTCTCGACCGCCCTCTCGCGAACCACCTGGAAGACTACGTCCTTGCACGCAAAAACATTCTTATATGCGGGGGAACTGGCACTGGAAAATCGACCCTGCTTTCGATCCTAGGAAAATTCATTCCGCACGATGAACGCGTGCTCGTCATCGAAGACACCGCCGAGATTCAATTGCCGCAGGAGAACCTCGTCCGGTTTGAAGCCCGCCGCGAACAGAATGGCCTTCCGGCAGTGGCCATCCGCGATCTCCTGAAAGCGGCCCTCCGTCACCGACCGGATCGTATCGTCTTAGGGGAGGTCCGGGGAAGCGAGGCATTCGATCTCCTGCAACTCCTAAACACCGGACATTCAGGCACGCTATCCACGATTCACGCAAGTTCCGCCCAGCAAGGCCTGGCACGCTTCACCAGCTGTGTTTTGCAGAGCGGCGTCGAAATACCCTTCAGAGCCATCAAGACAAATATTGCGGATTCGCTCAACGTCGTCATCCATGTCGAGCGCCGGCCTGGACGCCGATACATTTCCGAAGTCCTGCTCATCAACCGCTACGACCCGGATGCGGACCTTTTCGATTACGGCGCGGTGTTCTTGGCGAAGCAGGATCACCCGTGAGCACCGATAGCAAATTCGTGTCGCGATCTCTCACCGCTTCGGAGTATGTTCGCGAACTGTTCGGGCCTGAGGATAATGCCGCAATCCTTCTGCGGAATCGCTCGACAGGCCACACGAGTCAATCCATCGCCAAGGCGGAAACCATTGCGGGTCCCGACTTTCAATCCTGGCTCGCGGCTCAGAGTGCCACCGGTTCCGACGTGTTCGTGGGAATGAATCCGATTAAAGACGGCGCCCACAGCCGAACAAAGGGGAGCATAAAGGATATCCGCCACGTCTATCTCGACCTCGATAGGAAGGGCGACGAAGCCCTCCAAGCGATTCGCAATTCGACCGAAGTGCCACCGCCAAACTTCGTCCTCGACACGTCTCCCGGCAAGCACCAGGTCGTGTGGAAAGTGAATGGATTCAGTCAGGATGAAGCGGAGTCTCTGCTTCACAATCTCGCAAATAAGTTCGGCGGCGACCTGGCGGCAACCGACTCGACGCGCGTGCTGCGCTTACCGGGATTCGCGAACCACAAACTTCCCGAGGAATTTATCGTTCAAGCGCGCCAGGAAAGCGATGCGGTCTACACGCTCCGCGACTTCACGATTGACGACGACTCGCCTGAAGCGCCCCGCCACTTTGGCGAGCCCCAAAAACGAAGACGGACGGTGCCGAGTGAGCACAAGAGTCAATCGGAACACGATTGGGCCTACGCGAAGCGCGCCCTAGCCCGTGGCGACGACCCCGACCTCGTCATCCAGCGCATCGCTGACTACCGTGCGGACGACAAAAGCGATCCAAACTATTACGCACGCCGCACTGTCGCAAAAGCTCAAGCGCGCCTAACTAGCGAAAGCCAAAGCCCCGAAGCGGCCGCAGTTTCCGAATCTCAATCTCCCGACAGGGACCCACATCACTGAAGGTTTCAATCCGATGCAATCATTGAGAAAAATCTGTCCGCTCCACATAACTAGGAGGCTCCATGCTCCCGACCAGTCGTTCCATAAGCCAGATTGAAGACGTCAGGACCAACGGTGATGCAGCCAGCAGGATATCGGCTGCCGCGAAGAACGATTCGTCACCGGCCTTTGTTGCCTGTTTCGTTCTTCCCGCACAGCAGGCAGAGACTTTGATTTCGGTCCTCCAAGAATTCGTGTCAAGCGCTGAGGGTCTCGCTCCGGCGATCTTTTCACCCTTGGCAATCGCCCCAACCAATGATTCAACCTCCGTCTGGTTGACCCATCCCGAAGCCGCGAAGTGCCTTGGAATTTCGACCACCACGCTTTACCGCTACGTAGAGCAGGAGAGAATCGAGTTTAGAAAGATCGGAAACCGTCTCGAGTACCGCCGTTCCGCCCTCGATCAATTCAAAGACCAGCACGTACGCCCCGCGCGTCGACCCCGCCGTCAAGAGGTATAATTGCGCCGGCGCACAACTCCGGCAAGTCAGAGGAGCGCCAGTGGGACTGTATCAAAGAAGTGATTCACGATTCTGGTGGATGAGCTACACGATGAACGGTGAGCAACATCAAGAGTCGACCAAGACAGCCAGCAAAGAACTCGCGATCAAAATCATCAAGCACCGCGAGAGCGAGATCGTGCTGGGCCTGTTCAAGGTTGGCTGGGCGGGCGAGCGAATGACGTTTGACCAGCTATCCGCTGAGTTCGAGCGATCTCATTTCGCGGGTCTCGCCGAAAACACCGTGAAGGGCCATCGTGCCTATCTCAAGCACCTGAAGGCATTCTTCGGCGAATCACGGTTGGACCGAATTACCGTTGGGATGGTCGAGGAATACCGAAGACAACGGCGGGCACAGCCAACAATGACCAACGCAAACCGCACCATAAAAGGAGCAACCGTCAATCGAGAGCTGGAATGTCTGAAGTGCGTCTTCGATCTCGCCGTTAAGCGGAAGTATATTCCGGAAAATCCCGCTGCCGCGGTGAAGCACTTCAACGAGCTCCGCGAACGACCCGTTCGCAGAATGCTTACCGTCGAGGAGGAACTGCGCATCCTGGAGGCTGCACCACCCCATCTTCGGGTGGCCATAATCCTCCTCTCCCAGACGGGCGGGCGAACCTACAGCGAGGGGTTCTCGCTGCGTTGGGACCAAATGAACTTTGAGGACAAGCTCATCCGTTTGGACAACAACGTGAAGACTCCAGGCTCAGCGGAACCGATTCCTTTATCCGAGTACGCTTGCGAAATTTTGCAGGCATGGAACAAGGCACAGGCTCCCAAGAGTCCTTTTGTCTTTCCGAGCCCGCATTTGCCAGACCAGCCGATTTCCACGGTCAAGACGGCTTGGAAGGCCACGCTCAGAAGAGCGGGCGTACCGCATTTTCCAATCTACAATCTGCGGCACGTCTTCTGTACTCGTTTGAGTGGTGTCGCAGCCGACGCTGTTGTCCAGCGCGCGATGCGGCACACCAGCCCCGAAACCAAGCGTCGCTACCAACTCGGTATGACGGACCAAGTGCGGCAAGCTGTTGAGAAGTCGAACAAGAAGGCCTATGGCCGAAAGAAAGTATTACGTTTTTATGACGTTCGGCCGGGCGAAAAAAAGGAAGGAGCGAAGGCCGTCTGTAACTAATTGAAGAAGAAGGAGAATTTGGCTCCCCGGGCTAGATTCGAACTAGCAACCCTTCGGTTAACAGCCGAATGCTCTACCATTGAGCTACCGGGGAACCGCGCAGGCAGGAACGGTTCTTACTTGAGCAACGAGTAGTCTAGCGAACCGTCCGCAAAAGTGTCAACGAACCCGCCTTCGCAAATTCGCGTCCGCGGCAGCCTGTACACACCGCCCAGCCTCTTCCGCCAACTTTCCGCTTCCCTGCCATTTATGCAGGGTTTAGGTTGCGCGCAGTATAGATAAGTGCACTCCATCTCCATCACGAGCGCCGCATGTCAGGAGAGAAACGCCATGCCAAGAACTTCTTCCATTCTCAAAGTCCTCGGATCCTTCGCCGCCGCGGTAATTCTCTGCGCCGCTTTGCCTTCGCGCGCCGCCGCACCGGCTCCCGGCCCTTCCGGCTATCACCTCATCAAAACGGTCCCCGTCCCCGGTGACGAAGGATGGGACTATCTCGCCGTCGACTCGCAAGCCCGCCGCGCCTACATATCTCACGGGTCTCATGTCGTCGTCATGAACGCCGACACGTACGCCATCGAAGGCGATATACCCGATACTCCCGGCGTTCACGGCATCGCTCTCGCTCCTGGCCTGGACCGCGGCTTCATCAGCGCCGGCCGCGCTGACATGGCTGTCATCTTCGACCTCAAATCCCTGAAAACTCTCGGCACCGTCAAGACAGACGCCAATCCTGACGCTATCGTCTACGATCATGTCACCAAGCGCGTCTTCACGATGAACGGCCGCGGCCACAACACCACCGCGATCAACGCCGCAGACGGCACGGTCGCCGGCACGCTTGCTCTCGGCGGCAAGCCAGAATTCGCCGTCGCCGACGGCAAGGGCAGCATCTTCGTCAACATCGAAGACAAATCCGAACTCGTCGAATTCGACGCGGAGAAGCTCACCGAAACTCATCGCTGGCCTCTCGCGCCTTGCAAATCTCCGTCCGGCCTCTCCATGGACCTCGAGCACCGCCGCATCTTCTCCGTTTGCGATGAGAAAGTCATGGCTGTCGTGGACGCCGACTCCGGCAAAGTCATCGCCACTCCCGAAATTTGCGAAGGCCCGGACGCCTCTCGCTTCGATCCCGCCACCGCCTACGTTTTCGCTTCCTGCGGCGACGGCCATCTCACCGTCATCCACGAAGACTCTCCCGATAAGTTCACCGTCGTCGAAAACGTCCCCACCAAGCGCTCTGCCCGCACCATGGGCCTCGATCTAAAGACCCACAACATCTTTCTCTCTTCCGCCGATTTCGAGCCTCCCGCTCCCGGCGAGCGCCGCGGCAAAATCAAGCCGGGCACTTTCGCGATTCTGGTCGTCGGCCGATAAACAACTCAACCCACGCGCGCGCAAGACAGCCTTTCCGCCTCCGCGCAAAATAAAAGCGTCCCGGCCGTAGCCGGGACGCTTTTGCCTTTCTCGATTCTTTTAAGGTTTTAGTTCGAGGGCACTACGCCAACGTTGTGCACTCCCGCCGAAATTGACGTTCCCATCCCCGCCGACTGCGGCAGCCACCATACCTTGCGCATCCAACTGTGCCGGCTGGTCATCATCTTTCGCCCGACGAAATCCAGCACCAGCGGGCTCACCTGCGTCGCCACATAGATGGCTCCTGAATGCGCGAACGGCCGCAGCAACGGATTCGATTCCGTGCCATATCCGCCGGAAATCGCCCGCCGGGTGGACCACGCGTCAAACGCCGCGACGCCAGACAACGCAAACATCAGCGCATACCAAATCTTTTTTTCCCGTGGCGTTCCGTATTCGCCTGTGGCCGCCGGCTTCACTGGCCTCAGGGCCAGGGGCGCGCTCCCAGGCAGCATTGGGTCCGCCGCAGTCGCGGGCGCTACACCCGCCGGGCTGGAATTCTCCGCGATCTCCACATCCGTCTTAATCTTTGGCTCCGGCACGGACGGCAGCGCTTTCGCCGCCGAAGTATCGTTCGTCGCTTCCACGGACACGCTTGCGGGGCGCTCCGTTACTGTCTTTACTGTGTCCGCGCTCTGCGGAAAGGGGTACAGCAGTAGGATCGTGGCCAGCAGCATTTTTCCACCTCAGTAGTTGAAAGCACTGCACATCGGTCCCCACTCTCAACTATAGAGATTATACTGTCCTAAAGGTCAGGTGACACTGGCCCATTGGTCACATTCTAATTAGTACCCTCCTCTAGCTCCTCCGTTTTCCGCTTTCGGGACTCCCGTACTAGCCTCCCATGTGAACAATTTTTCTCTTTTTGGGCATCTCCTTGCCACCTCCTCCATGCGCTGTGGAGTGCGGGAGCCCTGCTCCCGCTTTTCTTCTGACATTGAATTGTGAGCGCCGAAGCCTGCTCCCTCTTTATTTTTCTTCCGCGCCGCCCTCCCAACTCCCCCTCTCCCCGCCCTTCTCTCCGGTACGACTCTGCTATAATCCCCCCCATAGAACCCGGCCTCGCCGGGGTTGTTCCAGAAGTCGCATCAGAGGCTCCTCGAACCCATGGCGGCCAACGAGTCCACCGCAGCCAAGCGCGCTCCTCGCGCAGAGCGCGGCCCGCAGTCTCCCCGCTTCATCGTCATCGAAGGCCCGCTCCGCGTCGGCAAAACCACTCTCGCCAAAATCCTCGCCGAGCGCCTTCACGCACGCCGCATCTACGATTGCGAAGACAATCCCTTCCTCGCCGATTTTTACAAAGAAAAAGCCGGCGCCGCCTTCCGTGCCCAAATGTATTTCCTCATCGAACGCCAAAAACGCATTCGCGAAGCGCTCGCCGTCGAAGCTCCCGGCCCCGTCCTCTCCGATTTTCTCCTCGAGAAGGACCGCATCTTCGCCAATCTCAATCTCGATGACGAAGAGCTAAAACTCTACGAGCGCTATTACGAATCTCTCACGGCCGGCATTCCCGCTCCCGATCTCGTCGTCTACCTGCAAGCTAAGCCCGAGGTCCTCCGCTCCCGAATCGCCAAAAAAGCCTCCCGCGACGAATCCCAAATCTCTCCCTCCTACATCGAGGAAGTCGCCGCCGCCTACGAACATTTCTTCTTTCGCTACGCCGCCTCCGACCTCCTCGTCATCAACACTTCCGACATCGATTTCGTCGAGCGCTCCGAAGACCTCCAACTCCTCCTCCGCCGCCTCCAGGAGCCCGTCAAAGGCACCCAATACTTCCTCCCCCTCTCCGCTTCCGAATAACTCTCCGTTCTCTTTGTGGTGGCACAGCATCGCTGTGCCTGGACTTGCCTGTCCGTTCTAGGGGACGATACATCGTGCCCGCTTCTCGCACGTGCACACGTACTCTTGAAGGCTTGCCCGCCGTCCCCATTTCATATATAGTAGGTAATATCACTACTTTTGGAGACGCCATGGAAAAGACCGTATCCGCTGCCGACGCCAATCGAAAATTCTCCGAACTCCTCCGCGGCGTCCGCCAAGGCCGCAGCTATATCGTCACCTCGCACGGCAAGCCGGTCGCCAAACTCATTCCCGCCGATAGCGATAACTCAGGCGCCAAAGCTGCTCATTCCGCTCTCATGCGTCGCCTGAGGTCTCAGAAGCTGCCGAAAGGAGCGAATCCGCGCCATCGCTGGACACGCGATGAACTGTACGAGGACGCCGATTGAGGGTGGCGCTCGACACGAATGTCCTCGCCTATGCGCAAGGCGTGAATGGCGACGCCATGAAGGAAGCCTCGCTCACCTTGATCCGCGCCTTGCCTGTGGATGCCGTGGTCCTTCCTGCTCAGGTCATTGGTGAACTCTTCCAGGTCCTTATCCTCAAAGGCCAAATGACTCCCGCTGAGGCGCGCGCCGCCATCTTCTCCTGGTGCAATGTCTTCCCAGTCGCCGAAACCTCCCAGTCCGCGCTCCTCGGCGCCGCCGAACTCGCCGTCACCCATCGCCTCGGCTTCTGGGATGGCATCGTCCTCGCCTCCGCCGCAGAAGCCGGCTGCCGCCTCCTCCTCTCCGAAGACCTGCACCCCGGCTTCACCTGGAACTCCATCACCGTCGCCAACCCCTTCGCCACTCCCAAGCATCCCCTGCTCGAAAATCTCCTCGGCTCCCAAACTTAGCCGCCCGTCTATCACCCCAGGCGGCACTGTCATTCCGCGCCCAGGACCATCCTCTACTTCGCCCAGATCCCAACACCGTCCTCTCGAACGGGGCCCAGCCGGCGCCTTTTCTTTCCACTTCGCTCCTGCGAAACGCTCAGCTTGCGCAGAGAGAAATCTGCCCCCCGAGGCCTGTCCTTAGGGCAACGAAATTTCCTTTGACCCTCCTCTTCGCATTGCACCCGTTGCAATCGTTCCCAAAATTGATGTATGATGTTTGGTGTTTGATGCACCAGCCTTCTGCCCCCATGCGCACGACTCTCTCCATCGACGATGACATCCTCGCCGCCGCCAAAGAACTCGCCGCGCGCCAGCGCAAAAGCGTTGGCGAGATCCTCTCCTCGCTGGCGCGCGAAGCTCTCAGTCCCCGGAAACAATCTCGCCGCACGCGCAACGGCGTTCCTCTCTTGCCCGTTCGTCCCAATGCCGCGCCCGTAACTCTCGATCTCGTCAATCAGCTCCGCGACGACCTGCCGTGACCGCCTTCTTGCTGGACGTCAACGTCTTGATCGCCCTTCTCGATCCCGCTCATATTCATCACGAGGAAGCCCACAATTGGTTCTCTGCCCAAGGCCGCAAGGCTTGGGCCTCTTGCCCGCTCACTGAAAATTCCGTCTTGCGTATCCTGGGCGACCAGCGCTATCCGAATTCCCCCGGCAATCCCTCCGCTGTCGCCGAAATTCTCGCCGAACTCTTCGCCCTGCCCGGCCACGTTTTCTGGCCCGACGACATCAGCATCCTCGACCGCGAAAAACTCGATCCATCCCGCCTGCTCACTTCCCGTCAGGTAACCGACAGCTACCTCCTGGCCCTCGCGCGCGCCCACAAAGGCCAGCTCGCCACCCTCGACCGCCGCCTCATCCCCGACGCCGTCAAATCCGGCCCCTCTGCCCTGCATCTTATTGTCTGACCGCGAACCACGGCAACGCCGCCCTCATCTCCCTCCCGACTCCGCATTGGACAAACACAACGGCAACTGTTATTGTTAGAGACTAGTCAGACTGGTCAGTAGTCGAGGAGGCGTCTTGTCCAAAACGACCAAGAAACGCTCTCTCCGGCCCGCGGCAGACTCCTGGCAAGTCCAGACCGCCAAGGCCCGGTTCAGCGAACTCTTTCGCCGCGCTCGATCCGAGGGACCTCAACTTATCACCCGTCAAGGCAAAGAGGCCGTCGTCATGATTGCGGATGAGCAGTATGAACGCCTCGTCGCTAAGGCCAAGCAGCCCAAAAGCCTCGTGCAATTCTTCCGGGAATCGCCCCTCGTTGGGCTCGAACTCAATTTCGAACGCGACCGCGATGAAGGCCGCGACATCGAGTTATGAGCGCTTACCTGCTCGATACGAATTGCGTCTCTGAACTTGTCCGCATCCATCCCGAGCCTCGCGTCATGGCTTGGGTAGACGCCGCGGATGAGTCCTTGCTCTACCTGAGTGTTCTAACCCTCGGCGAAATTCGTAAAGGTCTCGCCGCGCTGCCCCAAGGCAGGCGTCGCGCACAACTGGAAGCTTGGCTCGAGGCTGGCTTGCGCGTGCGCTTCTCCGGCAGAATTCTCCCCGTCGACTCGCACGTCGCGGATCGCTGGGGCTGGCTAGCTCCGGCCGCCAAGCGCGCAGGAAAGGCCCTCTCGGTAATCGATGGTCTCCTCGCCGCAACCGCCCTTCACCACAACCTCACCGTTGTCTCCCGCAATGTCACCGACTTCGCCCACCTCCACGTCCCCGTCCTCAACCCCTGGCAACCCTGAACGCCCCTTTTCGCCGAATCTGATTCCACTCACTATCCACTACTCACTTCCCCATCCCGTCTCACCAAACTCCCAAATTCCCTCCAACTCCTTCCATCCACGCCACTTCCCCGTCTCACGTTCGAATGATACGCGGTCAGTACTGTATCTTGACAGTAATGCATTTCCGTGCTACCATCATCCATGATCTTCTCGAACACCCCGCCTGCATCCCTCGGTTCCTCTTTCCATCGCCGCTTCTCTGCGAACTCTTCGTTCTCCGCATTAAAAAAGCATTTCGCGTTCTCTACGGCTCGCTCGCAATCCGCCATCCCCGGCTCGCGGCGACCTTCCCGGCCCCTCAAGGCCCTTCTGCACACGCAGGAATCCCCGCAACTCCAATCCCCTCATGCGTTTACTTCATACTTTGCGCACACCCCCGGGTGGGGGGTACCCCATCGCTCATCCTTACGCCCGGCGTCTTCCTTCTTTTTCCACACTCTCGCCACTCGTCGCTGTTCTTATGCACAGCAATACTCCAACTCCAATCCTTTCAGACGTTTACTTTACATTTCGTTAGATACCCATGGGCTACCGCCCTATTCTCCGCTCTCAGCAAAGTCCCGGCTTGCTGCCCATCTGAAACCGGTTGTCAACGCCCTCCAGAAACGTTGTCCCTCCTCAAACGTCCATCTAATCAGTGGCTTGGTGTGCCCGGGAGGCGTCTAAATGGCCGGAATTCTTAGCCAGGACCTGCGCAGCGGCGTGCGCATGCTCAAAAAAAGCCCGGGCTTCACCCTCGTCGCCATTCTCTCCCTCGCTCTCGGCATCGGCGCCAACACCGCCATCTTCACTATCATCAACACCGTGTTTCTCCATCCGCTTCCCGTACAGGATCCCTCCCAGCTCGTCGAGGTCTTCACCCGCGACACCAAAACCAACGGCGCCGGCGCTGCCTTCCCGCTCACCGCCACTTCCCTGCCCAACTACGAGGACTATCGCGATCAGAACACCGTTTTCTCTGGCCTCGCCGCTGTCACCTTCCCGATCCCGCTCAATTGGGGCGGCCAATCCGCGCCTCAGCAGCTCAACGTCTCGCTCGTCAGCCCGAATTTTTTTGATGTCCTCGGCGTCCGCGCCTATCGCGGCCGCACGTTCCTTCCCGACGAAGGCAAGAAAATTGGCGCCGATCCCGTAGCAGTCCTCAGTTACGCGATGTGGGCCCAGCATTTTGGTTCCGACCCCGCCGTCGTTGGCCGCACCATCTCTCTCAATACCACTTCCTACACGATCATCGGCGTAGCTCCGCCCAATTTCAAAGGCATCGTCTCGCTCGCTGCGCCGGACGTGCTCTGGATTCCTCTCAGCATGCGCGATTACGTCCTCGTCGATCCGCTCAAGAGCCTCGAAAATAACCGCCGCATGCGCTGGATCTCCATCGTCGGCCGCTTGAAGCCCGGCATCAGCCTCGGGGAGGCGCGCGCCGCCATGAAGACCATCGCTTCCTCTCTCGAAAAGGAATATCCCCGCGATAATCCTGGCCGCACCTGCGAGCTCTTTCTCCTCAATCAATCCGCCCTCGGCATCAACCAGCGCCGCCAATTTTCTCTGGCCGGAGGCATCCTGATGGGCGTCGTCGGCTTGGTGCTGCTCATCGCTTGCGTGAATCTCGCGAATCTCCTTCTCGCGCAAGCGGCCAAACGCGAAAAAGAGTTCACCCTGCGCTCCGCACTCGGCGCGGGACGGTCTCGCCTGGTCCGGCAGCTTCTGACGGAAAGCACTCTGCTCTCTTTACTCGGTGGAGTGGCCGGTCTTTTGATCGCCTTCTGGGGACGCAAACTTTTGTGGTCCTTCCGCCCGCCGTTTCTGGCCGATGGCTCGATCGATCTTTCCTTCGATTCCCGCGTTCTTTTTTTCACGCTGGCAATTTCAGTTCTGACCGGCCTGATCTTCGGCATCATTCCTGCCCTCAAGGCTTCCAACACGAATCTCAACGAAGTGCTAAAAGCCGGTGGCCGCGGCGGAACCATGGATTGGGCTCACAATCGCATGCGCAGCCTGCTCGTCGTTTCCGAGATTGCCCTTGCCCTCGTCGCCCTCGTCGGCGCCGGTCTTTTCCTCCGCAGCATGCAAAAAGCCCAGCAGATCAGCCTCGGCTTTGAGTCCAAAGTTCTCTTCCAGTACAACTTCGATCTCGGCGCTCTTCGCTACGATCGTGCTCACGGCGAACAGTTCTTCCTCGATGCCATCCAGCGCGCCAAATCCGTTCCCGGCGTCGCGGACGCCACCGTCTCCGCCGATGGACTGTTCGGGGGCGGCGGAGGCGGCATCTTTGGAACCATCTTTCGCGAAGGCGAACAAACCGATCCCAACAATCGCGGCACGCTCGTCGGCCTCGACGATGTCATGCCCGGCTACTTCGCCGCCCTCCGCATCCCCACCGTGAGCGGCCGCGATTTCACGGAATTTGATCGTGAAAACTCTACTCAAGTAGCAATCGTCAATAAGGCCATGGCCGACCTCGTTTGGCCCGGCCAGACCCCCGCCGGAAAGCACTTCTTCGTTGTCGACGATCCGAATAAATACGAGGTCATCGGCGTCGTCGGCACCACGGTCATCAACGCCGTCGGAGAAGATCCCCAGCCGGTTGCCTATTTCCCGCTGCGCCAGCAATTTGCTCCGCAGGCTTCGCTCGTCGTGCGCACCACCGCCAATCCGGAAGCCGTCATGGGCGCGGTCCGCTCTCAAGTGAACCAGCTTGATCCCAATCTCGCTCTCACCGGAGGCCAGACCATCGGTCAGTTACTCGGGCAAGGTCTCTGGGCCGCGCGCATGGGCGCCGCGCTGCTTGGCCTCTTCGGCGTGCTGGCCCTCATCCTCGCCTCCATCGGAATCTATGGAGTCTTGTCCTATTCCGTCGCCCAGCGAACCAGCGAAATCGGCATTCGCATGGCCCTCGGCGCGCAATCGTATCAAGTGCTCCAACTCGTCCTCCGGCAGGGCATGCTGCTCGCCGGCGTGGGCGTACTCGTCGGTATTCTCATCGCCCTGCCCGTCACGCGTCTGGCTTCCACTCTTCTCTATGGCGTCAGCCCATCAGATCCGGCGACGTACCTCATCATCACGCTCGTTCTGATGGCTGTGGCTTTCTTGGCGTGCTACATCCCCGCGCGCCGCGCCACCCAAATCGATCCCCTGGTCGCCTTGCGCTTTGAATAACGTGAACCATGACCCAGTCCGCGAAGCCCCCAATAGCCGGCGCCCGACCCGCGTGCGCGGCAAGAGCGCTCTGTGGATTTGTGGACGCAAAGACACGTCGCGCTGACACGTCCTATAGTCAAGCAATCCAGGCCGCTCAAATAAGAAATGTGTTTTCAGTGGCTTACAGGCCATCGACGCTTGGGCTCGCCCGGCACGCGGCTTGCATTTCGTTGGTTCGAGTATGCACGACCATCGAACGCAACGAGGGCTGCCAACATGCCAGCCAAGAAATCCAACCGCACGCTCTTCCATCCCGCCGCAGCGATTTTTCTCGCTGCACTTGCACTATCTGCTTGGGCTGCCTACCGCGTTTGGCCGCGGCGCATGCCCAGTTTCTTCGAGCGCCGCGTCCCTGCTCCCAAACTACAAAACGGCCGCCTCGTCTTGCCGTTTACGAACGAAATTGCTTGCGCAGAAATCGCTTCGTTCGACGATCAGTTGGAAGCTTTCCTGCGCTTCGAGTATCTCCGCGGGCGCGATCCCGGCGATGCTTCGAAAATCCTTCTCACCGGAACGCAAACCGGCAAGCGTGCAAACTACAAAATTTTTCTTCTTATCGAAAACGACCGGCTCATCGCTTTTTCTCGGCTGAATCAAATGAAATCCCGCGGCCTGATCGCGCAATACGAGGTCTTCGCCTGGACTCCGCAGGATCTCGCGATCGCGCAACAGCAGAGCCGCATGTTCGAGGTCGCGTACAATGTGCCGACGCAGCAGAAACTGGAAACGCTTCCCTCCTTCCAGCTTCTCCCCGCGCTCGCGGATTTTCTCATCTTCAAATCGCAAACGGATTGGCGCGTTGTCGGCCAAAGCAGCAGCGCACCGCAGCCGCTCACGCATCATCAGGCGCTTCGTCTGGCGTCCGACATTCTCGATGTCGCTCATTTCTACGATCTTCCTCTCGATTATTTTCTCGGCGTCGGCGCGATGGAAAACAACTACATGAACGTGGACGGCGACCTCTCGCATGCCGTTTGGAAAAACCGCGCGCAACGCGGCGACATCGTTCTGCGGCGGCGCCGCCGGAGCGTTCTCGTGAGCGACTATTCGATCGGCACGTGGCAAATTTCGCGGGAGACGCTGCGCGCGGCACAGCAGCTTTATCTGAAAGACAATCGCGATTACGCCCAGCTTCCGCCGCGGCTGCGGCCTCCGCGCAATCTCGACGTGAATGCAGTGAGCAGCGAAGTGCTTACAACCTATGCCGGCCTGGTGCTGCGCGATCTGCTGGACCGCTTTGGCGGCGACGTCGATCAAGCCATCGGCGCCTACAACGGCGGCGTGCGCAATCCCAATCCCGCGTACGCAGCCAGCGTCAAGAACGTCGCGCTGTACGCTCGCCGCGTGCTCGAACATGCGCCGCTGGCCGCCGCGAAATCTCCCGCGGGAGCCTTGCCGAGCCGAACCGTGTTGTAGTTACGCCGCAGCGTCGCGCGATGCGGCTCCGCGCCGCGCTCGCCGGATGGCCTCTAGACAGGCGCTATTCGCGCGGCGGCGGGATGCTCGCCGCGGTGTGCGCGGCGCTTTTGCGCGCACGCTCACGCCGCGCGGCGTGCCTGACCGGAAGGTCAGTTTCCTGCATGGCACGAACCTGTACGTTTTCGGTGTTGCCTCCTTTCGCCGCACGCGACTACATTGATGGGGCAGCCTCTCCAGTACGCAAAATGAATTCAGTCTTGGGCGCTCGCACAAACCGGCTAAAACCTTCTCCCCTCGAGGGCACTGGACCCTTTCGCGTCCAAGCCGCCGATGCGGACCCGCGGCAAATTTCGCGCCGCGAATGGTGGCTCTGGCTCTCGGCATTTCTCGTTACCACGCTTTCGGCGGTCGCCTTCGTGCTTTCCTCGATCCGCAGTTTTTTCCGGCACGCCGATCACTTCTACGAAATCCGCTCCGATCAAGCGCGCTGGGCCACGCTCTGTTTGCTGCTCGTTTTCAACGCCTGGCTCATCTACCGGCAGTGGTCCTTCCGGCGGTTGCGGGGACAAGCAACGGACGAGCCGCTGGGACCGCAAGTCTCTCCTCAGAATTTTTCGGAAACGGCTGGCCTCGACCCGGTCACGGGCCTGTGCACGAAGAGCGCGCTGGAACAGCATCTCGGAAAAGAAGTTGCCCGCTCTCGGCGGCAAAACACGGCGCTGAGCCTCGCTACCGTTCACGTGGAAGAGTACTCGCAGCTTACCAAGCAATGCGGCAAGGCCGCTCTGGACACGGCTCTCAAAGAACTCGCCCGCCGTTTGAAGAAGGCGAGCCGCGGCTCGGACATCGCCGCGCGGCTGAATGACGATGATTTTCTTCTGTTGCTTCCCGAATGCGGCGTAAACGAAGTGAAGCAGGTGCTCAACCGGCTCGGACTTATCGAAGTAAATGCTTCGGGCCAAAAAATTCCTCTCAGCTACACGACCGGCTGGGTCGACTACCAGCCGGGAGAACTCCCTGCCAATCTGCTGAAGCGCGCCGCTGATCTTCTTCATCTCTACGATACCGCCGCGCAGGATAGTCACGCGGCAACTTTGTCCCCGCACTAATCTCCGAATTCATTCCGCAACTTTTTTCTTTCCGGCGCTGTTAACGCTGCGTGCTTGCCGCGCGTCTTGCACCGCAGCAAAACCAACGCGGGAGAGACACCATGAAATCGAGTTCTTCAAGAACCGCCAGCTACTTTCTGTTTTCGCTGCTGTTCGCGGAGATGCTTTGCGTTTGCGGATTGGGCGCGGCGTGGCCTTCGGGGCCCGGGACCATTGCGGAAATCGCGTCGATGCACATTCCGCGCGCCAGCCACAGCGCGACGCTCCTGCCTGACGGGAAAGTGTTGATTGCGGGAGGATTCTCGGGCAGCGGCGGCGAATCGGAACCTTACCGAACCACGGAGCTTTATGATCCGCGCTCGGGAACGTTCGAATCCGCGGCCAACATGACCATCGGACGCTCGGGCCACACGGCGACGCTCCTGAAAGATGGGAAGGTGTTGATCGTGGGCGGGTGGACGGGACGGTACAATCTCCGCCGCTCCGCCGAACTTTACGATCCGGCCACGAACACGTTCGTTCGAACGGGAGACATGGTGGTCGAACGAGCCGGAAGCACGGCTACGCTTCTTCAAGACGGGCGCGTGCTGATTGCGGGCGGCGAAGATCGCGAGGAGGACAAGCTCGTGAGCGCCGAGATTTATGATCCGGCGACCGGAAAATTCACTTTGACGGGCAGCATGGCCGATCCGCGCGCGGCGCACACCGCGACAGCCCTCGAGGACGGCACGGTTTTGATCGCCGGGGGAAGCTCGGGACACTATCCTGCGGAAACGGTCTACCGGTCCGCGGAGATTTTCGATCCGGCTACCGGCGAGTTCACGCGAACGGGCGCGCTGACGACCGCGCGCCACAAGCACGCCGCGATTCTGCTGCGAAGCGGGAAGGTTTTGATCGTGGGCGGTTCCGACAACCGGGACTGGCACGGCGAATACGCGAGCGCGGAAATCTACGATCCGGCCAGCGGGACATTCGGAGCCACCGATTCGATGCATACGGCGCGCTTCAAAATTCCACAGGCGGTGGCGCTTCTGCCGAACGGCAGAGTCCTCGTCGCGGGCGGCGGGCCGTTTGCGGAGTTGTACGACGAAGCTAAGGGCACGTTCACGAAAGTCCCAGGTTCGTTGGGCGCGGCACGCTTCTTCGCGTCGGCAACACTTCTTCCAAGCGGCAAAGCGCTCATCACGGGAGGCTACGCCGAGAGCGGAGGCGAACTTCCCGCCACTCGAGCCGCTTGGCTCTATCAGCTTGGCGCTGAGATGGCTTCCCGTTAATTAAAGCGTGCGACAGATGCCAGACGCCAGAGAGAGAAGGTTTGGTTGTACCTGCAACGACAGGAAATCCCGTCTATCCGTTCAGAGCTTCGCACAATCCAATTTACAGCGGTGCATTCGCGGAGCCCGGCCAGCCAGTGACTGGACGGAGGGAATCCATGTTCGTCAGCGCACGCACGGGACTGCTCTTTCTGCTGCCGATGCTTTGTACTTCCACGGTCTACGCCCAACAGGGCGGCCCTCTGGCGCAAGCCGCCCAGAGCCGGATATATCTCGACGTGGTGGTTACGGCGAAGTCCGGGGCGCCGGTGCCGGGCCTGCAACAGCAAGATTTCACCCTTTTCGATAACAAAGCTCCGCAAACGATCGCCACGTTTCAGGCTCTGGGCGGCAGCCAGGCGCCGATCGAGGTGGTCCTGGTGGTGGACGCGGTGAACACCGAATACCGAATCGTGAGCTTTGAGCGCGACCAGATCGATAAATACTTTGGCGCGAATGGCGGGCATCTAGCTTTTCCCACGTCGCTGGCCTTCGTAACGGATACGGGCACGGAGATGCTGCAGGGATTTTCAAAAGACGGCAACGAGTTGAAGGCGTCCTTGGAGCAGCACACCGTGGCGCTCCGCAGCATCCGGCGCTCGACGGGTTATTACGGCGCGGCCGAACGCTATGAACTTTCTCTCAAGGCGCTGGAAATGATTGCCGAGCACGAGGCTCCGCTCCCGGGACGAAAAATAATTCTTTGGATGTCTCCCGGCTGGCCGCTGCTCTCCGGTCCCGGCATCGAACTCAGCACGAAGCAAGAGGAGCGCATCTTTGAAGATATTGTGAATATGTCGGACCGGCTCCGGGCAGCCCGCATCACGCTGTACAGTATCGATCCGCTCGGCGTGGAAGAAGCCGCCGGACGGACTTTTTACTACCAGGACTTCGTCAAAGGAGTGAAGGAGCCCCGTCAGGCGCAAGCGGGAGATCTTGGGCTGGAGGTGCTGGCGACGCAGAGCGGCGGACTGGCGCTTAATTCGACGAACAACGTCACCGCCCTGCTGCAAAAATGCATGGCGGACTTGGATGCGTACTACGAAATTTCCTTCGATCCGCCCTTATCCGACACGCGGAACGAATACCACCACCTCGAGGTCCGCGTGGCAAACCACAAGCTGACCGCGCGCACTCGACAGGGATACTACTCGCAACCTTCGCCGCACAACTGAGGAGCTGCGTTTGTCGCAGCGGCGCAAGCGGGGAGACTCCTCGCGTACGAATTTGCTTCGCGACGCCGCCCGTTGCCTCTAGAATTCTCGGGGTCTCAAACAGGCTGAGGCATCCGCGTGTGTCTTCGAGGGTAGCGATGAAAAAAGCGCGAACGGCAAAAAATCCGAAAGTTTTAGTGATCGACGTCGGCGGCACAAACGTGAAAATGCTGGCGACGGGACAAAAAGAGCCACGCAAATATCCTTCGGGGCCCACGATGACGCCGCTGAAGATGGTGCGTTTGGTGAAGAAGGCCGCGGCCGATTGGAAATACGACTGCATTTCGCTTGGATATCCCGGACCGATCATCAACGGACATCCGCTGCGCGAGCCGCATAATTTGGGAGGCGGGTGGGTGGGATTCAATTTTCAAAAAGCGTTTGGATGCCCGGTGAAGATTCTGAACGATGCGGCGATGCAAGCGGTGGGAAGTTATAAAGGCGGGCGGATGCTGTTTCTCGGATTGGGGACGGGATTGGGGTCGGCGATGATCGTCAATGGCATTTTACAGCCGATGGAGCTGGCGCATTTGGCGTATAAGAACGGGAAAAGCTATGAGGATTATCTGGGATTGCGCGGGCTCGAACGGATGGGAAAGAAAAAGTGGCGGCGGTACGTGATGAAGGTGACGAAAAAACTGAAAGTGGCGCTGGAAGCGGATTATGTGGTGCTCGGCGGAGGAAACAGCAAGAAGCTGAAGAAGCTGCCGGCGGGCGCGCGGCTGGGCAGCAATGAAAATGCGTTTTTGGGCGGGTTCCGGCTGTGGGGGAAGAATCAGATAGCCAATCCTTTCTGAACGGGCGCGGTTAAGTCCGGAACTTCCGCGCTCTGGCCGTTTTACTTACTTCAACTTCCAATCGCAGGCTGCGGACTGTATATTTTCCCCGCACATAGAGGAGGACTTCCATGGAACTGTGGTCACGCCGGAAATTTTTTCTTACTTCGCTTGCGAGCAGTTTCGCCGCAGGGGCGGGCAAACTATTTGCGCGGCCGATTTCGGCGGAGGCGGCTGCGCTGCCTGGAGGCGCCGCTGGTCTGCCATCCACGGCTGGGCCAGCGCCCGCGCCTGCTCCGGGAACGCGGCCGATCATTATCTCAAGCGCGAACGGGTTGCATGCGCTGGACAAAGGGATGGACATTTTGAAAAGGGGCGGAGACACGCTGGATGCGGTGGTGGCGGCGGTGAGCGTGGTCGAGGATGATCCGAACAACGATTCGGTCGGCTACGGCGGATTGCCGAACGAGGATGGCGAAGTGGAGCTGGACGCGTGCGTGATGCACGGGCCGACGCACCGCGCGGGTTCGGTGGCCGCGCTGCCGCGGATCAAAAACGCGGCGCGGCTGGCACAGACGGTGATGGAAAAAACGAATCACGTGATGATCGTGGGAGAAGGCGCGCACCGGTTCGCGGTGGACGAAGGGTTCGAAGACGTGAACATGCTGACGGACCACGCGAGGAAACTGTGGCTGGCGTGGAAGGCGTCGTCTTCGGTGAACTGGCGGCCGGGAACCGACAGCCCTGAATGGAAGGAACAGCTTTCGGCGATTTTTGGCGACGATGAAGAAGCGATTTCGTATGCGGAACGAGTGATCGCGCATCCGCCGACCGGAACGATTCCGTGCATGGCGGTGAACGAGAAGGGAGACATCTCGGCGACGACCACGACGGCGGGATTGGCGTGGAAAATTGCGGGGCGCGTGGGCGATTCGCCGATCATCGGCGCGGGTTGCTTCGTCGATAACGAAGTGGGCGCGGCGGGCTCGACCGGAAAAGGCGAGGAAAACATCAAGATTTGCGGCGGGCACACGATTGTGGAGATGATGCGGCGCGGGAAATCGCCGGTGGACGCGTGCCTCGAAGCGCTGACGCGCGTGGCGCACAACTACAACAACGACAAGACAAAACTTAGGACGTTTCACATTTTCTTTTACGCGTTGAATAAAGACGGGGTGCACGGCGCGGCTTCTCTCTGGCGCAATCACTACGAGGAGAGGAAGAACGCGGTGTATGCGGTGCACGACGGGACGGAAGCGCGGCTTGCGGAATGCAAAGCGTACTTCGACGAAATCAATGTCCACGGATAACGGGCGCGGATAAAATAAATTCATGGACCAAGCGAATATTCTGATTATCGGCGGGGGCGTGGTGGGCTGCGCGATTGCGCGGGCGGTTTCGGCGCGCTGGCAGGACGTGTTTCTTGTCGAGCAAAATCCGAAGCTGGGGATGGCGACGAGTTCGCGCAACAGCGGCGTGATCCATTCGGGCATTTATTATCCGAAAAACTCGCTGAAGGCGCGGCATTGCCTCGAAGGCAACCGGCTGACTTATGAATTCTGCAAGAAGCATGGCGTGCCGTTCCGGCATACAGGAAAACTTGTGGTGGCAGCGAACGCGCACGAAGAAGCGGACCTCGAGGCGCTGAAGAAAAAAGGCGAGGGCAACGGCGTCGAGGGATTGCGGTTGATTGGGCCGGCGGAGATTCGTAAACGCGAGCCGCACATCGCGGGGACGGCGGCGATCGAGGTGCCTTCGACGGGGATTGTTTCCGCGGAAGAGCTGGTGCACGCGTACGCGCGCGTGGCGACGGGGCAGGGCGCGAACATCGTGACGCGGGCGCGCGTCGTTTCGCTGGAGCCGACGCGTGGAGCGATTCGCGTTGGACTGCGGATCGGCGATGAAGAGGATGCGCAGGATGAAACGATCGAAGCGCGATGTGTGATCAACGCGGCGGGACTTTACTCGGATGAGATTGCGGCGATGCTCGGAAATAAATCGTGGAAGATTTATCCGGTGCGCGGAGAATATTGCGAAATTCGCGGGGCGCGGGCTTCGCTCATCAACGATCTTGTTTATCCGTTGCCGCACGCGCACGGGTTGAGCCTGGGTGTGCATTTTACGAAGACGCTGTGGGGGACGGTGCTGCTGGGGCCGACGGCGACGTACGTGGATGGGAAAGATAATTACGAGCGCGGCAGATTGCCGATCGCGGAGTTTGCGGAGAGCGCGAAGGCTTTGCTGCCGGAAGTGGAGGAGAGCGATTTGCAGCTTGGGTATTCGGGGCTGCGGCCGAAGCTGGTGCCGCCGGACGGCGAGGGGATTGCGGATTTTGTGATTACGAGAGATGCCGCAGTGCCGCAGGCGATTCAGTTGGTGGGGATTGAGTCGCCGGGGTTGACGGCGGCGATTTCGATTGCCAACCAGGTTGCGCAATTGGCGAAGGAGATCCTGGGGTAGGGTTACGAAGGACTGGTGAACGGTTCGGCGGCAATAGAAAAGCCGGCGATAAGGCTGAAACCGTGGTGACGCGGTGAAGCCCGCCCCTACAGGGACCTATTCGACAATGACGCGGAGAAATTTCTTTTTGCCGAGTCGCACGTCATAAGAAGCCGGGACTTGGAGGTCAATCTTGGCGGTTGGGTCTTTGACGGTAGCTCCATTCACCTCAAAGCCCCCTTGCTTCATAACTCGTTCGGTTTCAGAGGCCGAAGGTGCTTCGCCGAGGTAAGCTAGCAGTTTGGACCACTTTTCCGGCCCCTTGGGCAAATCCGTAACCATGTGGCTGCTGCTGCCCGATGCCGTTCTCCATCCAACGGAATAACCCATCGGCATCCGCTTGAAAAATGCCTCCTTCATTTCAGCGGGGGTTTGGCGGTCGCGGAAGACGCGCTGGAAATTTTCGGCGGCTTTGCGGGCGGCTTCTTCGCCGTGGAAGCCGGCGATGACTTCCTGGGCGAGGCGCATTTTCACGTCCATGGGATGGGCGGCGCCGCTGGCGACATCTTTTTTTAGGGCGGCGATTTCGGCGGGAGTGCGATCGGTGACGAGGTTGTAGTAGGTCCACATGAGGTCGTCGGGGATGGACATGAGTTTGCCGAAAATTTCGGCGGGTGGCTCGGTGATGCCGATGTAGTTGCCGAGGCTCTTGGACATTTTGCGCTGACCGTCGAGGCCGACGAGGATGGGCATGGTGAGGGCGACTTCGCCTTCGAGGCCGTACTCGCGCTGGATGTCGCGGTGGACGAGAATGTTGAACTTCTGCTCGGTCGCGCCAATCTCGACGTCGGATTTGAGGGCGACGGCATCGTAGGCGGTGAGGAGCGGGTAGAGGAGTTCGTGGACGGAGATGGGCTGGTGATGTTCGAGGCGGGAGCGGAAGTCCTCGCGCTCGAGCATGCGAGCGAGGCTATAGTGGCCGCAGATGCGGACGATGTCGTAGCTGGAGAGTTTGTCGAGCCACTCGGAGTTGTAACGCACTTCCGTTTTTTGCGGGTCGAGGAGCTTGAAGACCTGGGCGAGATAAGTTTTGGCGTTGGCGTTGACTTCCTCCCGCGAGAGCGGCGGGCGCGTTTCGGAGCGGCCGGTGGGATCGCCGATCATGGCGGAAAAATCGCCGATGAGGAAAATAGCGGTGTGGCCGAGGTCTTGAAAATGTTTGAGCTTGCGCAGGACGACGGTGTGGCCGAGATGAATGTCTGGCGCGGTGGGATCGACGCCGAGATAGGCGCGGAGCGGCGTGCCGGTTTTCAGCGACTTTTCGAGTTTCGCTTTCAGCTCCGGCTCGGGAATGATTTCCGCCGCGCCTTTTTTCAGGTAGGCGAGCTGTTCTTCGACGGGTTTGAATTTGGTGTCAGCCATTTTTTAAATTCGTTTGAATGACGCGGCGTCCTTCGATTGCGTAGCGGCCTTCTAGGACGATGCGAACGGCTTCGGAATAAATCCGGTGCTCTTCGCGCAGAATTTTTTCGGAGAGAGAAGCTTCCGTGTCGGCATCGACAACGGGAACAACGGCCTGGAGCACGATCGGGCCGGCGTCGAGATTCTCGTCGACAAAATGCACTGTGCAGCCGGCGAATTTGACGCCATATTCGAGGGCCTGGCGCTGCGATTCGAGGCCGGGAAACGAAGGCAGCAGCGAGGGATGAATGTTGAGAATGCGATTTGGAAAGGCGGCGACGAAATAGGGGGAAAGCAGGCGCATGTAGCCGGCGAGGCAGACGAGAGCGACATTTTGCTCGTGCAAAACGGCAACCACCTGGCGATCGTAAGTTTCGCGCTCGAGGCCTTTCGAAGGAATCGTGCGCGTGGCGATGCCGCGGGCTTTGGCGCGCTCGATGCCGGGCGCGCCGTCGCGATTGCTGATCACGATGGCGATTTCGGCGTTGGGGATGCGGCCCGCCGCAATGCTCTCCGCGAGCGCCTCGAAATTCGAGCCGCGGCCGCTCAAGAGCACGCCTATGCGGTTCTTCATAAACGAAAAACGTTAGCACAACCACGGGCATTGGCAAAACGCAGCGGACATTTTTGGAAGATGCGGAAGGGCGAGCAATTGCATCGCAATGTTCCGGCGCGCGCGTTAGAATGCCGGTGCCGAGGACGACAAATCCCAAGGGAAAGTGACCACGATGAACAGATTCTGGAGAAGCGCTGGCGAAAGACTGGTACGAGCGGCGATGTTTGCCGGGCTAAGCATTTTGTGCGCGGGGATCGCCGGAGCGCAGGCAAGCGCGACGAAGACTGCAAAAACTTCGCGGCCCGGTGCAGGTTGGCGCGATCCGGCGGAGCCGTTGACTGCGCGGCCGCATTCGAAGATTTTGCCGAGGCCTGCGGGACGCATTGCCCGCGCGTCGGTGAACGAAAAGTCCATGCGCACGCTGATTCACGAACTGGTGGAATGCGGGACGAGGCTGACGCTTTCCTCGTGGACGGATCCGAAACGGGGAGCCGGATGCGGGCGAGACCGCATCGTGGCGCGATTCAATGAAATTGCAAAAGATTCCGGCGGCAGGCTGCAGGTGGTGGTGGACAAATTCGATTCCACGTCCGCGCGAACGGGAGAGAAACCGATTCCGCTCGAAAACGTGTACGCGATTCTTCCAGGCAGCGATGAGAAGCTGGCGAAAACCATCTTCATCGTTTCCGGGCATTTTGATTCGCGGCCTTCGAACGTGATGGATCCGAACGCGGACGCGCCGGGGGCAGATGACGACGGATCCGGCGTGGCGGTGAGCGTGGAATGCGCCCGATTGCTGAGCAAAGCCGGGCCAAATGGACGTGGGAAATATCGCGCGACGATTTTGTTTGCTGCGGTTTCCGGCGAGGAGCAGGGTCTTCTGGGAAGTTCGCATCTGGTGGATTGGGTGAAAGAACATGGCTATTCAGTGGGCGGAATGTTCACGGACGACATCGTGGGTGCGGACACGGCGCCAGGTGCGCCGCATCGTGTCCGGCTTTTCTCCGGTAACGGCGAGCTGGAGGACTGCGATTCGCCCTCGCGTGAATTGGCTCGCGCGATTGAAGAGATCGACGGACGCAGCGCGATTCGCATGATTTTTCGCGTGGACCGCTACGGGCGCGGCGGGGATCACTATCCGTTTTACAAGGCGGGCGATCCAGCGGTGCGGTTTACGGAACCGCTGGAGGATTACAACCATCAGCATCAGACGCCGCGAACGGAGAATGGGGTCGAGTACGGAGACTTCGAGAAATATTTGAACTTTACGTTCATGGGCGACGTGGCGCGGGACAATGCGGAAGCGCTGCGCGAGTTGGCGATGGCGCCGGCAGCGCCGACAGAGGCTAGGCTTGGAGGAGCGGTCACGCCCGATGCGAAAGTTTCCTGGGCCGCGGACGAGGATCCCGAACGCGCGGGGTTTGAGATTTTGTGGAGAGAAACCACCGAGGCGCGCTGGAGCGTGTACGATTTCGTGGAGACGTCCGGGCAGACCGTGTTGAAGGGCGTCTCGACCGATAACCACTTTTTTGCGGTGCGGTCGGTGGGGAAGAATGGAGTGCGTTCGATTGCCGTCGTGACAGAAATGCAACGGCGTGCGCCGCCTCTGCCGTCCGCACCTAAAAAGTGAACTTCGCGATTGGTTGATTGGCTTTTCTTGCAAGCGACGGCTGCACGCCGGCGCCGTGGGGCACGATGTATCGTGCCCCTACAGGAGCCGAGGATCAGAATTTTGGCGGGGCGGATGGCGGGGCGGCCAATTGGGCGAAGGTGAGGAAGTGGCCGGCGGGATCTTGGACGGCGAATTCGCGCATGCCGTAGAAGGCGAGACGTTCGGGCATGATTTTGGGGACGTCTTTTAGGGCGGCCAGGACGGCGTCGAGATCATCGACTTCGATGTAGAGATAGGTGGGGCCTTTGCGGGCTTCCGCGGCCATGGCCGGCGGGGCGTCTTTTTCCACACTGGCGTAGGTTTGGTACATCACTTCGGCGGAGCCTTTCTTAAAGGCTACGAATCCGAGCTTCGGGCCTTCGGGGACTTCGATGGTTTTGGTGAAGCCGAGACGGTCGATCCAAAAGGGCAAGAGAGATTCGATTTCGTTGACGAGCAGGACCGGGGTGATGCGTTTTACGTTCATCGGCTGTGCCCCTTCTTTGCGATTGCAACGGCGGCTAGTCTTATTTAGACTAGCTGAGGATAGGGAGACGGACTGCGGTTGTCAAGGAGGTTTTTTATGACGGCTAAGGCGCGCAAACTGGGAGATTTGATTTCGATCGGGCCGGCGATGGTGCGGGACTTCGAGCTTTTGGGGATACGGAGTGTGGCGGCATTGGCGAGGCAGAATCCACTGCGGATGTACCAGAAGCTGGAGCGCATGACGGGCACGCGGCAGGATCCTTGCGTGCTGGATACGTTTTGCGCGGCGGTGGCGCAAGCGAAGAATCCCAGGCTAGCGGCGGAGGAATGCCAGTGGTGGTGGTGGAGCAGGAAGAGAAAGAAGCAAGGAAGTAACAACGCAGCGACAGAAAGACAGAAAGGATAACGCAGAGGCGCAGAGACAACAGAGGAGCACGGAGAGATTGAAGAAAAACATAGATCCAAAGAAGAAATTGGAATTGACGACGCCGGACTTGGTGCTTTTGAGTTTGCTGGCGGAGCGGGCGATGCATGGGTATCAGGCGAACGCGGAATTGGAACGGCGGGAGATACGGGATTGGGCGGGAATTTCGCGGCCGCAGGTGTATTACTCGCTGGAGAAATTGGCGCGGGCGGGGATGATTCGTTCGTTTGAGACGCAGAAGCCCGCTGCGGGGCCGGAGCGCAGCAGTTTTGCCACGTCCGCGAAGGGGCGGGCGGCGCTGGCGGTTGCCTTGGAACGCGAGGATTGGACCACGCAGCGAGAGCGGCCGGCGTTTCTAACGTGGCTGGCGCTTTCGTGGCAGGCGCGGCAGGGAGTGTTTCAGAGGCAGATCGAGCGGCGGCGGGAATTTCTGGAACGGGAATTGGCGCGGGAAAGGGAAACGCTGCGATCGATTTTGGCGGAGGTGGGGCATCCGTATCACGAAGCGGTTTGGATGGTGAGCTTGATGATCGAGCAGTTTCGAACGGAATTGCGATGGCTGAAGCGAGTGGCACGAGAAGTGAAGAGGCGCGGACGGGCGAGGCATCCAGAATACGCTGGACCGGAGCTAAAGGCTGAGCGCTGAAGCAGGAGGAGAAGGGATTTTACACAGAGCGCACGGAGGACACAGAGTACGCGGAGAAGAAAGAGACAGGCAGGAGTGCCTGCCCCACTCCATCGATTACAGATTGAGTGAGCCGGAGTGGGCGACGCGAGGCTTGCCGGAATCGCCTCGCTCGATGCGGCCGATGCGGAAGAATTTTTCGCGGCGGCGCTTGAGGTCGGCTTCGACGGACTTGACGTGAGCCGGGGGAACAATGAGGACCATGCCGACGCCCATATTGAAGGACTGCAGAAGCTCATTGGTCTCAATTTTTCCAAGATCGGCGAGAAACTTGAAGATGCGCGGAACCGGCCAAGAAGCTAGATCGATCTGCGCTTTCACCCCGGAGGGCAGGACGCGCGGCAAATTTCCGGGAATGCCGCCTCCGGTAATGTGCGCGAGAGCGGAAACCCATCCGCGCGCAAGAATATTTTTGAGGGCTGGCGCGTAGCACACGTGTGGTTTGAGAAGTTCCGCGCCGATTTTATTTCCGACTTCGGCGACATAGGTGTCCGGCTTCAGCCCGGCCGTTTCAAAAATCAATTTGCGGGCGAGCGAATAGCCGTTGGTGTGCAGGCCGGCGGAGGGAAGCGCGAGCAGCGCGTCGCCCGGCTTGACGGATTTTCCGGTGAGAAGGTTTTTGCGCTCGACGACGCCGACGATGAAGCCCGCCAGATCGTATTCTCCCGGCGGATAAAAGCCCGGCATCTCGGCGGTTTCGCCCCCAATCAGGGCGCAGCCAGCCTTGCGGCAGGAGCGACCCATTCCTTCGACGAGCTGTTCGATGACAGCGGGATCGAGCTTTCCCATGGCGAGGTAATCGAGAAAGAAAAGTGGCGAAGCGCCCTGGACGAGAATGTCGTTGACGCAATGATTGACGAGGTCGCCGCCGACGGTCGAGTGCACGCCCATGGCGATGGCGACTTTGAGCTTGGTTCCGACACCGTCGGCGCTCGAGACGAGCACGGGCTCTTTGTATTTCTTGTTGTCGAGGGCAAAGAGAGCGCCAAAGCCGCCAATGCCGCCGAGGACGCCCGCGGTGAACGTGCGGTTGGCATGATGCCGGATACGCTGCTTCACTTCGTCAGCGATGGCGATGTTGACTCCGGCGTCGGCGTATTTCATGGGCGAAGAATTCGCTTTCGTTTTTTTGAGGGCGCAGGTTCGCGTCCGCCTTGCACTTTGCGGAATGAGCTGCTGACTGCCGCGGCGGGGCTCGCGGCGAAATCGTCAAAGGCCTGGCGCGCAGCGCACCTGGCGGAGGCGCGGCTCGAACGTGCGCTTCAGCGCCTGCAAATCAAAACGTATGAAACAGGCGCCTCCAGCGCACGGTGCTGGGATGGATTACACCATCCAAGTAAGCCATAAATCGTTCGCGAATCTGGCCGGGTTCCCAGGCCGAGCCTGGGGCGTCCAGCGACATATAAATCATGACCGGCGTGCCGATGATATCGCTGCGTGGCACGGGACCCCAGAAGCGGCTGTCGTAGGAATTGGTGCGATTGTCGCCCATCACAAAATAGTCCTTAGGGGGAACCGTATAGGGCACCTTCATCTCGTACGGTTCGGTCGGTCCGAGCGTGTAATTTTCGACGAGCTTTTTTCCATTGATCCATACGGAGCCGTCATGAATGTCGATGGTATCGCCCGGAAGACCGATGACACGTTTCACGTAATCGGGCTGATCTGGCGCAAAGGGCGGCTTGAAAATGACGATCTGCTGGCGCCTGGGATTGCGCCAGAGAGAGACATGAATATTCGTGAAGGGAATGCCGGCGTCGTAGCCGACGCGGCTCATAATGAGGTGGTCGCCGATAAGAAGAGTGTTTTCCATCGAGCCGGAAGGAATGACGCGGGCCTGGCCGATGGTGCCGTTGATCAAGAGAAAAGCGAGCGCCACCCAAAACCAGGCGATGATTTCGCGCTGTACTCGTTTGCCCATGGGGAGCTTCGATTCTTCCACGACTTTGGTGTTTTCCTTGCCAGTCGTTTTCGTTTTTGCGTCAGCCTTCATGTTCCACCGCGACAGGCCTTTCCAAAGAAGTATGGTCGGCAGCGTCGCCGTTTTGCGCTTCGATCTTCGCAGCGATCTTCGCGTCGGAGCCGTTTCCATTGCTTTCGCGAACTTCGAGTTGCACGAGGTCCGTCGGATAGACGCCGGTATAACAAGACGTACAAAACTTGCCTTCGGTGTCATCCACGGCCTGGCGGAGTGCAGGAAGCGAAATGTAGCCAAGCGAATCGGCGCCGAGGAATTTGCGAATCTCTTCAGGAGAATTCGAGGAGGCGATTAGCTCTTCGCGCGTGGGCGTGTCCACGCCGTAATAGCACGGAGAGATAGTGGGGGGGCAACTGATGCGCACGTGAACTTCGCGGGCGCCGGCTTCGCGAACCATGCGCACGATTTTGCGGCTTGTGGTGCCGCGGACGATGGAATCGTCGACGAGAATGACGCGTTTACCCTCGATCAGGCCGCGGATGGGATTGAGTTTCAGCTTCACGCCAAAATTGCGGATGGCTTGCGACGGCTCGATGAAGGTGCGGCCGATGTAATGATTGCGAATCAATCCCATGCGAAACGGAATTTTGGATTCGAGCGCGTAGCCGACGGCCGCGGGAACGCCGGAGTCCGGAACGGGCACGACGATATCGGCTTCGACGGGATGCTCCCGCGCGAGAAGGCGGCCAAGCGCTTCCCGGCTTTCGTTGACGCTGCGGCCAAAAATGATGCTATCTGGGCGCGCAAAATAAACATGTTCGAAGATGCATTGCTGGCGTGGTTTTTGCGGCGCGAAGTGGATGGATTCGATGCCCGAGCGCGAAATGCGCAGCATTTCGCCAGGCTCGATTTCGCGCACGTATTGCGCGTTGAGCAGATCAAAGGCGCACGTTTCCGAAGCGACCAGCCAAACTTCGCCGCCGGTGGGCAACGGAAGCTTGCCGAGGACGAGCGGACGGAAGCCGCGCGGGTCGCGGACGGCATAGAGTTCGTCCTGCGTGAGGACGAGGAGCGAGTAAGCGCCTTCCACTTGATTGAGCGCATCGCCCAGCGCGCCGGAAAGATTGCGAGCCTGCGAGCGCGCGAGGAGATGCACGATAACTTCGGTGTCGCTGTTGGTCTGGAAGATGGAGCCGCGGTGCTCGAGCTTGCGGCGCCATTCGGCGGCGTTGGTGAGATTGCCGTTGTGGCCGAGCGCGACTTTGCCTTTGTTGCAATCGATGGTGATGGGCTGCGCGTTGAGAAGGGCTTTATCGCCTGCGGTCGAGTAGCGCGTGTGGCCGATGGCGAGGCTGCCGGGAAGTTTCGCCAGAACACTGGGCTGAAAAATTTCTTCGACTTCGCCCATGGCGCGATGGAGGTGAAGATCAGTGCCGTCGCTCGAGACGATGCCGGCGGATTCCTGGCCGCGATGCTGCAGGGCGTATAGGCCGAGATAAGTGAGATTGGCGGCTTCGGGATGGCCAAAGACACCGAATACACCACACTCGTCGTGGAAATGATCGTCGGCGAAAGCGAGAGGTTGCGTCATTTTAGGTGCTGCCGCATGACTAGGAACGAACACTCAGTCTCTGTTCGAGCGAATTGGCCCAGGTGTCGCGCAGGGAATCGACTGGGGAATCGACCACTGCTCTCCCCTTATATTCGATGCGGAGCGCGCTGCCAAGATGCACTTCGCCGATCTCGCGCGCGCCGACACCGTATTGTCTCGCAGTTTCGAGAACAGCGGCAAGCTTTATAGGTGAGACGGAGACAACGCAGCGGGCGCCGCGTTCGCCGAAGAGGGCGTGTTCGGCGGGGGCCGGGGAATCGCCGAGATTCACGGTTGTGCCCAGAACAGGCGCGGCTTGGCCAGTTCCGGCAACGGAGAGAGCGGCGGCGAAGCAGGATTCGGCCAGCGTGACGGCGATGCCGCCGTCGGAAATGTCGTGCGCGGATTGCACGGTGCCATCTGCCGCGAGGGCGACCAGGCAATCGATCAGGCGTTTTTCCGCGGCGAGATCAATGGCGGGTGGCTCGCCGGCGACGATACCGGCGATTGTTTTGGAATATTCGGACGAGGAAAATTCGCGCGCGGCTTGGGAGGATCGATCGCCTTGTAGGGGCGCAGCATGCTGCGCCCCTGCAAGCAAGGTGCATCCGTCGAGCAAAAGAATGACGTCGCCATCGGCGCGAAAGCCAATTTTGAGGACGCGAGAAGCGTCATCGAGATTGCCGAGAACGCCAATGACCGGCGTTGGATAAATCGAATTGCCGAGCGTCTCGTTGTAGAAGCTGACGTTGCCGCCGGTGATAGGCGTGCCGAGCTCGTTGCAAGCGACCGCGAGACCGTCGATGGCTTCGCTGAATTGCCACATGACTTCCGGTTTTTCCGGGCTGCCGAAATTGAGGCAATTCGTGGCGGCGATGGGGCGCGCACCGGAGGCGGCGACATTGCGCGCGGCTTCGGCGACGGCGTGCATCGCGCCGACACGAGGATTGAGCTGACACCAGCGGCCGTTGCCATCGGTGGCCAGCGCGAGCGCACGTTTCACGATTCCCGTTTGCGGATCTTTGATTCGCACGACCGCGGCATCGCTTGCGCCGGGTCCTGCGAGCGTGTTGGTGCGCACGCTCGTATCGTATTGCTCGGTGATCCAGCGCTTTGAGGCGATCGCGGGCGACGCCAGGAGCTTTGCAAAATTTGCGGTGAGATTTGCGCCTTCGGGCGCGAACTGGAACCAATCGGCCTGCGTTTCCTGACGCAAAGGCGGCTGCGCGATCGGGCGGCGATAGACCGGGCCTTCTTCCGCAAGCGGATGAGCAGGGATTTCCGCGGCAATCTTTCCGTGATTCAAAACTTTCGCAATGCCGCCGTCGGCGACCGTGCCCACGACGACAGCGTCCAGCCCCCATTTCTTGAAAACATCGAGCACTTCGCGCTCGCGGCCTTTTTCCGCGACCAGCAGCATGCGCTCCTGCGATTCGCTGAGCATGATTTCGTAAGGTGTCATGCCGGTTTCGCGCTGGGGAACTTTGGCGAGATCAATTTCGATGCCGGTGCCGCCGCGCGAAGCCATTTCCATGGTCGAGCAGGTGAGGCCGGCGGCGCCCATATCCTGGATCGCGACGATCGCTCCGGTATGCATGGCTTCGAGGCAGGCTTCGAGGAGCAACTTTTCCATGAACGGGTCGCCTACTTGCACGTTCGGGCGCTTCTGTTTCGATTCTTCGGTGAACTCAGCCGAAGCGAGAAGCGATGCGCCGTGAATACCGTCGCGGCCTGTTTTTGCGCCAACATAAATGACGGGATTGCCGATGCCTTTCGCTTTGGCGAGGAAAATTTCTTCTTTGCGCGCGATACCGAGCGCGAGGGCATTGACCAAAGGATTCTGCGCATAGCACGGTTCGAAGCCGACTTCGCCGCCGATGGTCGGAACGCCGAAACAATTCCCGTAGTTCGCGATGCCGCGAATCACGCCGTCGAGGATGCGGCGATTCTTCGCGGCGTCTTCCGCGCTCGTCGCTTTGCCGGGAATGATTTCTCCGAAGCGCAACGAATCGAGAACAGCAATGGGACGTGCGCCCATGGTGAAGATGTCTCGCAGGATGCCGCCGACGCCTGTGGTCGCGCCCTGAAACGGTTCGACATAACTCGGATGATTGTGCGATTCGATCTTGAACGCCGCGACGAGCCCATCGCCGATGTCCACCACGCCTGCATTTTCGCCGGGCCCCTGCACCACAAGTTTGCCGCGCGTGGGCAGGCGCTTCAGGTGCACCTTGCTCGATTTATAGGAGCAGTGCTCGCTCCACATCACGCTGAAGATGCCAAGCTCGGTGATGTTCGGGTCGCGGCCGAGAATCTGCTGGATGCGCGCGTATTCGTCGCGCGTCACGCCGTGTTCGGCGGCAATCTCGGGAGTGACTTTGATTTCGGCGCTAGCGGTGGCCATTGATGCGGTTTGCGTTCCTTCAGTCGATTTTCTTTTCGAGATAAAGATCAAAACCAGCCGGCCATTCGGCGGAGGGAATGCCTCGTTCTTCCGCGTCCATCACCGGTTTTCGCAATTCCAAATCTTTCGCAACTCCAAGAAACGCCCGAAACTCGCCCCAGACCGCAAGCCCGCAAGCAGAGCCGTCCACGGCCCAGCCGATGTCCACTACATCTTCATCAACCGCGACATTCGCGGCGTCATAAATGTGCGCGCACTTCAAAATGGTCCGCTGCTTCGCGCTGTAAAGATAAAACCAGCCTATCTCGCCGGAGTCCTCGAACACAGCGAAGACGCCTTCCGGCCCGGGCGCGTAGATCATGAAATTGCTGTCTTTCTCTCCATCCAATCCCGCGCCGCTTTCTAGCAGACCAGCCTCTTTCTCCGAATTTTTCGCTCCTCGTTGCCAGTGCAGTTTGCGGGCGCGAACAAAGTCTTCGTAGCTCAGCTCAGAAAGCTCTTCGCTCATTGTTTCGCTCAAACCGAAAGAAAGATGGGCACTCCCGTGGCCTCATCGAGCAAAATCGGCGTTTGCTTCAAGCCGTGGCCTTCGCAGCGCCGGCGAGCGCTTCGATCATGGACTTGAAAACGATCAAGCCATCGTCGGAACCGAGAGCGGACTCGACAGCGCGTTCGGGATGTGGCATCAAGCCGGCGACGTTGCGCTCGCGATTGCAGATGCCGGCGATATTGTGCATCGAGCCGTTGGGATTGCCGGCCGCATCATCGGTTCCGTCCGCGGTCGTATAGCGAAAGACGACGCGATGATTTTTCTCGAGTTCGGCAAGCGTAGCTTCGTCGCACGTGTAGCTGCCGTCGGAATGGGCAATAGGGATTTTCAGGATTTGGCCGTGCGCAGCAGCATTCGTAAACGGCGTGTCGGTTTGCTCGACGCGGATGTGAACGTTACGGCAGATAAAGCGCAGCCCGCTGTTGCGCATCATGGCGCCGGGGAGCAGGCCCGCTTCCAGCAAAATCTGGAAGCCGTTGCAGATGCCGAGAACCAGCCCGCCGGAATTCGCGAATTTTTCAACCGCCTTCATCACCGGCGAAAAACGCGCGATTGCGCCAGTGCGGAGATAATCGCCGTACGCAAAGCCGCCCGGCAGAATCACGGCGTCGCAATTCGCGAGATCCTGCGATTGATGCCAGATGAATTCGACGGGCTTGTGCAGGACATTCCCGATGGCGTAAAACGCGTCGTGGTCGCAATTCGAGCCGGGAAAAACGACGACTCCAAATTTCATTGCGTATTGGCTCCGTAAGTCATTCGGGGAACACCTATTTTAGCACAGCGCGGGAATTTCAGGCCGAAGTCGAAAAACAACAAGACGAAGATAACGCAGAGACGCTGAGGGCGCCGAGAAAACGCAGAGAAGAGAGAGGACTAACGCCGTTTTCTCGCTTTGCGGCCAGATTTCGGTTTCTTGCGGAGCCGTTTTATTTTCTTGGGGTTTTCGGCCGCGGCCAATTCGCGGCGTTTTCTCGAGGCCCAGCCCGGCTTGTTCGCCTGGCGGCCGCGCGCGATTCCCAACGCGCCCGCGGGCACATTTTCCGTGATGGTCGAGCCCGCCGCGACGTAAGCGCCGTCCCCGATGCGCACGGGGGCTACCAGCGCGCTGTCGCTTCCGATAAAAACCTTGTTCCCGATCGTTGTCGGAAATTTGTGAAAGC
The DNA here is from genome assembly GCA_963715795.1 of uncultured Acidobacteriota bacterium. Taxonomy (GTDB): domain Bacteria; phylum Acidobacteriota; class Terriglobia; order Acidiferrales; family UBA7541; genus Acidiferrum. Next base: position 3,454,209 of record OY970275.1, read on the forward strand.
CGTCGTAGTTGCACGTGATGGTACCCGCACCGATGTTCGATTTTGCGCCGATTTTCGCATCGCCGAGATAGGTGAGGTGGTTCGCCTTAGTGCCCTCGCCAAGCGTGCTTTTCTTCAGTTCGACAAAATTGCCGATGCGCACGCCGGCCTTAAGATGATTGCCCGGGCGCAAGCGCGCGAAAGGGCCGATATGCACGCGGTCATCAAGCCGGCTTTCCGTGGTGACGCAGTGTGGCTCGACGATCACATCGTCGCCAAGCATGGTGTCATGCAGAATGCTGCCGGCTCCGATGCTACACCGCTCCCCGAGCCTGGTCTTTCCGAGGAGCTGCACTCCGGCTTCAAGTACCGTGTCCTCGCCTGCGGTGACGTCCGGATCGATCAGCACTGTCTCCGGCAACTGAATCGAGACGCCCGCGTGCATCAGCGCGGCGCGCTTTCGTTCGCGAAAAATGCGGTCGACCTCCGCCAGGTCCGCGCGCGTGTTGCAGCCCAGAATTTCTCGCGGATCGCCAGCGACTTCCGCAAGCACCGTCTCGCCTCCCGCAGTCATCGCCGCGATCGTATCCGTCAGATAAAGTTCTCGATGCTTGTTGTTCGGCTTGACTCGAGCCAGCGCAGGCCAAAGCTTTTCCAGCGTGAAACAATAGATAGAGGAATTGATTTCATTCAGCTCGCGCTGCTCTTCGGTGAGCTGCGACTCCTCTACAATCGCCGAGACGGCCGTTTCGGACTTGCGCACGATGCGGCCGTAGCCCGAGGGGTCGGCAAGCACGGCAGTTAAGATCGTGGCGGAGGCATTCCCGGCGCGATGTGCGGCAATCAGCGCCTTGAGCGTTTCCGTACGAACCAGCGGCGCGTCACCGGGCAAGACCACCGCCAGTTTAGCTCTGCCCAAAGCGCGGCGCGCCACCTGCACGGCATGCCCGGTCCCGTGTTGGGGCTGCTGCAGTACAGCCTCCGCGCCAAGCGGCTCAACCACTGTCGTAACTTGCTCAGCCTGGTGACCCACCACGACTACCGTTTGCTTGGCTCCCAACGGCGCGCAGGCGCGCACCACATGCTCGATGAGCGTGCGTCCCCCCGCCCGGTGCAATACCTTTGCAAGGCTGGATTTCAGCCGCGTGCCTTTTCCGGCCGCGAGGATGATGATGGCTAGATCGTGATTGGACATGGGTTTCAGCCCATTCTGCGGGAGCACCGGGCATTTCGCAATCCGGGGATGCTAGCGAAGCGGCGAATGCCTAATCAGTGGCGGGAGCAGGCGAGAGGCTGGTCAGCCTCATTTCGTCGCGTTCGACGGGCGCCGGTTCTCCAGTCGTGATGGTCCAAAGCGAGGGGTCGGCAAGCAGGCGGCTGACAAGCTGAGTGTGCAGGGCGTGACCCGCCTTGTAAGCCTCGACCCTCGCCAGCAGAGGCAAACCCGCCAAAGCCAGGTCGCCAATCAGGTCCAGCGCCTTGTGGCGACCGAACTCATCGGGAAAGCGCAACGGCCCGTTCATCACGCCGTCGTTTGTTAGGACGATGGCGTTTTCGAGCGATCCGCCACGAATCAAGCCCATCGAACGTAGCGGCTCGATATCCCGCTCGAAGCAAAACGTGCGCGCGCGCGCCAGCAGATGCCGAAACGTCTCCGGGCTGACCACCATCTCGATTTCCTGCTGGCCCACAAGAGGATGCGGAAAGTCGACGTAGCAACGCACGCGAAATTCGTCAGCGGGATAAATTCCGATGCGGCGGTCGCCCTCTTCGACTTCCAGCGGCTTCAGCACTTTGAGAAAGCGGCGCTTGCGGCGCAGCTTGCGAAGGCCAGCCTGTTCGAGCATTTGCATGAAAGGCTCGGCCGACCCGTCCAGAATGGGAATTTCGATCGAGTCGATGTCGACAAAAACGTTGTCGATCCCGCAGGAATAGATCGCCGCGAGTAGATGCTCGGTCGTCGAGAGCAGCACGCCCTGCTTCATCAAGCTGGTAGCGTAGCTGACGCGAGCAACGTTGTGGCCCTGCGCCTCGATCGGAAAATTTTCGAGATCGGTGCGCCGAAAAACGATGCCTGTGTCGGCCGGCGCTGGAAGAAGACGCACACGTCCCGATACTCCGGTGTGGAGGCCCACACCCGCTGCGGAAGCCTCTTTCGCTATGGTGGATTGGAACATCGCCCCTCCATAAGATAGCATTTTGCTGGCCAGGGTTTCACCTCTTTGTCCATTTTTTTCAGTAACTTATAGGAACACTCGAAGCTCCATTTTGTAGCGGTGTGTCTATTACGCATCGTTTGGCTCGTCGGACGTGTCTTATGCCCAACTTTGCCGATCCCACCTCGCCGTACCAGACCATACGAACTTATCCCTTCCCTTTCAGGCTTCCTTTCTCTTTCCCACCGCGTCCCAACTCCTGACAGTGCTATACTTGTTTCTCCGTTTTCGCACCAAGTGTCGTTTTTTTCGCAGCAGAAGGGTATAGGTGAGGCATGAATCGAGCGGCTCGCATTGGGGTTCTATTTGTTTCGGTGATTATCTTTTGTTACGCCGGGCTGGGGCATGTTCTCGGCCGCACGTCGGACGACAGGGCGTATAAGTCGCTCACGGTCTATAGCGAAGTGCTCCAGAAAATCCAGCAAGATTACGTCGACGAGCCCAATCTGCACTTGGTGACCACCGGCTCGCTCCATGGTCTGCTCGAATCTCTGGATGCGCAATCCAGCTACCTCACTCCGCGCGAATACACCGAATACAAACAAAAAGTGGCCACGCATGCCGTCGGGGACGCCGGCCTTACTCTGAGCAAGCGTTTCGGCTACATCATTGTAATTTCCGTTCTGCCGGATAGTCCCGGCGACAAGGCGGGCATCCACAGCGGCGACATTCTCGAATCCGTTGCGGGATTCACCACGCGCGATATGTCCGTGGGCCAGGCGATGAATTTTCTGCACGGCGATCCGGGCACCGGCGTAAAGGTCGGAGTCATCCGCCGCGGCAAGGCGGATCCCGATCAAGTGGACTTGGTGCGCGAGAAACTGGCGCCCGAAAAGCTCGTTAGCGAAAAAGTTGACCCCGACATCCTGGCGCTTCGCTTGCCTTCGCTCAATCCGGGACGCGCCGATGAAATTCGCGCCCGCTTGCTGGAAGCGGAGAAGCAGGGCATACATAAAATCGTTCTCGATCTCCGCGAATGCGGCCGCGGCCCGGTTTCGGAAGCGATCGCGGTTGCTCAGCTCTTCTTGCCATCGGGTACTCTGGCCACCCTGCGCGGCCAAACGATCACGACTCAAGTTTTCTCCGCCGATCCGACCAAAGTAGTCTGGAAAGGCCCCGTTTCCGTGCTGATCGATCCGACCACCTCCGGAGCCGCGGAAGTGCTTGCGTCCGCGATCGCTGCCAATCACCGCGGCGATTTGGTTGGCGAACGCACTTTTGGCTTGGCCTCCGAGCAAAAATTGATCACCCTCGATGACGGCGCAGCGCTCTTCCTCACGGTCGGCAACTACTACAATGCCGATGGCAAAACGATTCTGGAAGAAGGCGTCATCCCGACCGAAGTCGTTACCGCTTCCGCCGACGACGACTCTGACGCAGCCGATGACGATAGCGGCTCGTCCGACGCGCAGAAAGAGCCGGCGCAACCCCGGCCGTTGTCTCCCGACGATCTCATCTTCCGCAAGGCCCTCGAACTCTTGAAGGCGCCGCAGAAAAAAGCCGCCTAGCATTACGTGTTGGAAGAGCGCGGGGCAACTCAGCAATCCTTAGTGTTCCACGGGGAACGCCGCATCGGGCGCCGCGCTGCGCTTCCGTTCGCTTTGCTCTTTGCAGTGGCCTTTCTTGTCTGGGGCTGTAAGAGCGAGCGCGAAAGAGCACTTTCTCCGAGCCGCGTCCACGCAGTCACCCGCGAAATGGCGCATGCCGCCGCAGGTTTCGGCAAACAACCCGGCGAAATCACCTCGCATTTGCAGTTTGACGGCGTGCATGCGGATCGCGCGGACCAGCTCTTCATCGCGCTTCCCGCATCCGCCACCGAGCAGTCCCGCCGCGAATCGGTGGCCCGGCTGATTCAGGCGCTCAACCGCATCGCCACCGTCCACCATCTGACCCGCGACGCGGGAATAAGCTCCGGTCCGCTGCTGCGGCTGGATTTTCGCAGCGACAGGGTGATCACACATTCCATACACATCGTCGCTCCTCTGACGGCCCGCGCGTCATCAGCCTCTTCGCCGCGGGCCAGCCCGCAGAAGGGCGTGGCGCGGCTCGCGATCATTCTGGATGATTTGGGCAGCGATCGCGCCGCCGCTGACGCGATCTTTGCCCTGCCCTATCCCTTGACGATTTCCGTCCTGCCCAATCACGCCCATTCCGCGGACATCGCTATCGCAGCGCATCGCCGCGGCGACGAAATCATGTTGCATCTCCCCATGGAATCCGTCGGAAACGAAACGCCCGAAGCCCAGGAATTGCATCCCGGCATGCCTGCCGACGCGATTCCCCTGCTTTTCGAGCAAATGATGGAAAGCGTTCCCTACGCCGCGGGCGTCAACAATCATCAGGGCTCGCAAGCCACCGCCGATCCCGTTCTCATGCAGGAACTCATGCCCGTTCTGCGGAATTGGAATCTTTTTTATGTGGACAGCCGCACCACCGCCGCGACTGTCGCCTACGATACCGCGCAGCGGCTTGGCGTGCGCTCCGCCTTTCGGAACGTTCCGTTCCTCGACGATGTCGCCGAAGTTTCCGCTGTGCGCAGGCAGCTCGAACTGGCTCTTCGCGAGGCGCAGCAAAAGGGAGAAGCTATCGCTATCGGGCATCCTCACTCTGCAACGCTTGAAGCGCTCAGCGAAGTGTTACCCCAGGCGGAAAAACGCGGCGTCGAATTGGTTCTCGTTTCCGATCTCGTGCATTGATCTCTTCAACTCGTTGCCGTGGCGCTTTTCTCTTGCTGCCGTGCCGGAAACACGAAATGGACTATCAGGAAAAGTGCGGCCAGGAGGAGGAAATCGAAGACGCTCGCTTCCGGTCCGGCGGATCCGCCCGTCAACCAGCGGGGCCCGTGCAGCGTCGCGTTCGAGAGATGACCGCGAAAAATGACGCCGCTGTCCGGAACGGAATAAAGAAACGTCTCGCCAAAATCGAAAGTGGCATGCATCCCCACCGCGAACCAGAGGCTTCCCGTGCGATTCAGCGTAAAGCTCCAGAAAAGTCCCACGAACGCCACGCCAGCCACACCGGTCCAGCCCTCGCCCGAGTTTTGTAAATGGATGGCTCCGAAGGCCGCCGAAAGAACCACAGCAGCCGGCCAAAAGCCGATCCCTTCGGCCAACGTGTGTAGAGTGTAGCCGCGGAACAAAAATTCCTCGAAGAAGCCGACCACCAGGAAAAAGGCCGCCCAATACAGCGCCCATTTGGCGATCATCGTCCCGTTTTCCGCCATGCCTCCAAAGGAATATCCGCCAAGAGCCGCGATCAGCCCTATCAGTGCGGAAATAGAGCAAATGCCAAAAAGGCAGCCCTGCCCAAATCGCTTTCCGAACGCGTCTCGAGCGGGCAGTCCATACACTCCAACAGGGCGCTCTTCGAATTGCGCCATCATCCAAGCCGCAAAAAAAGCCGCCAGAAAACTTGCCAGTTCGCCGAAGAGCTCGAAGCACGGTGAAAAAACGCCTACCGGCGGCCGCACGAGCTGCCGCAAAAGAAAAATCGAGATACTCCATAGAAGAAAAAAAAAGGCGCCATAAAGCAACAGCCGCCAACCGGCTCCCAGTCCGATTTTATGGCGCGGGGGCGTAGACAATCCGCTTCCCGCTAAATTGATTTCCCTCTCTGCCTCAGGCGGTGTGGCAGAGGAATCGCCGTCCATTCTTTGCTCCCGCAAAATCCGAGATATTCCCTTCACGCTCAAACGCTCAAAGGTGTTGGCGTCTGGCGGCCCAGCCAGCAGAACGTAACGTGCGAACGGCTCTGCCATTAGATCCGCTCGCCTGAGCGCGGCTCAAGGTAGCACAGTGTTACGGGGTAGTTCGAGCTTGTCTGTGGGAATGCCCAAAAGTGCCGGGAACGCTGGACCAGGGTTCGTCGCTTTCGCGTGTGCAGGGCACGCTCACGGTGTCAGATGTATTTCGGCGGCTCCGAGGATTCGACGGCTTTTTCTTTCTTGTACGAACGCCACGGCCCGCAAATTTTCCACTTTCCAGTGCGAATCCAGTTTCACGCTCGGTTGCGCGGTGAAAGTCTCCTGGCCGTTCTTCCCGGCCACTCCGATCACTTTCATCTCGCGGAGGACCGGCGAGTGATGCAATTCCTGGCCCGCGTTTTCTCCGGCCTTCACCGCGGAATGCAGACCGCTTTCGGTGATCGCGAGAAGGACTTCCGCTTTATCTTTGGGAGTGGCGCCGGAAAGTTTTTCGACGTTAACCTTGAACTCGGCCGTCTTGCCCCCCGCGGACGAAATCTCGCCGATCTCCACTTTCGTTTCGTTGGCCGCCGCCGCTTTCTGGATTGCCTCGTTCGCAAGGCTTCCTCGGCTGCCGATAAACCCCACCCTTCCATTGACCACCATCTCTGGAGTGTAGGGAGTGCCTAGATGCAATGCGCTGGTGTAATCCGATTGCCGGTCCGTCCAATCTAGCGAGTCGTAGGGATCTTTCCAGCCCTGCTGATCCCAATACGTCACATGCTCCTCGAGCGGTATAACCTCAGCAGATCCTATCGGCTGTTCAGTATCCAATGCCGAGAGCAGGGCATCGGCGGGAGGGCAGCTCGAGCAGCCTTCCGAGGTGAAGAGTTCCACGATCACCGGTACTCGCGTACTCGCGGGCGGCGAACCTGCCGAAGGGTCTGAAATGGTAGTTCGCGATCCGCCTGCCCATGTGCTCGCAAATAACAAAAGAATGCTGCCAGCCAGTAATTTCATCAGAAGTGGCTCCGAAAGCTAAGTAATTGGGATGCTGCAAACATCTTCTAGGAATCCTGAATTCTAGCGAAGAAATGGGATGACACATCATAACCTTTTTTGCTACTTTTAACCGGTTATGATGGACGGCTTCCTGCTATTCATGGCTTAACCGGTTTCGAGGTGCCAAACTCAATGCCTGACGCTTCGCCCTCCTCCCTTATCGGTGGTCGTCTCTCCCTTGATTTCGTTAACGAACTTGGCCCCTCTTCGGATTTCTCCTGGGAAGAGCTTCTTCGTTTTCTCCTGGTGGCACGCATCATCTCCTCGGAGCGCAGCGCCCAATTGCTCGCCCTACCCCAAAATGACCCGCAAAGCGCTGGCGCGCTCCTTGGCAAAGCTCAAAGGCTTCACGCTTCTCTCCACCAAACCCTGCATGCACTGGTCGAGAAGGAAGCCATCATTCGCGATTGGATCGAACCCATCAACGATGTGCTCCGCATCACGGAAGGGCATGACGAGCTCCTCCAGGAAGGTGGTGTATGGCGCCTGGAATTCGTCGCCCGCGAAGGCGGCCTTGATTGGCTGCTGGCGGCGATTGCACGCTCGGCCGCCGAGATCGTGGCCGAGGGAGCCAGCGCGCGCCTTCACATCTGTTCCAACCCATCTTGCGGGCTCTTTTTCTATGACACCTCGCGCACAAAACGCCGGCGCTGGTGTTCGATGGCCCGCTGTGGCAATCGTCATAAGGTGGCCATCTTTTCCCGCCGCCATTTCCAAACGCCGCGGCCACACTAACCCTTTAGAGACCTCACTCCGGAGGGCGCTCCTACGCGTCTACTTGACGTATTTGGGCGATTCCCCTTTCGCCCACGGATCGTAACTGTAGGCGAATACTAACCGGTCTGCCAGCGGCGGATGGGAATAGAGCCAAAACGTTATGAATTCCGGAGGATTCGGGTCCGCCAAGTCCACCTCTCCCAGCAGCTGAAACGCCTGCGCCGCGACTTTCGAAGAGTCCGGCACAATCCCGTGAATGACTTCCAGTCCATACACATCGGCGGCATGCTCCTGCATGCGCGAGAATCCGTTGATCACCGGCGATGCCAAAAACATGGCAATCTCCAGCAGCAGCAACAACACCGCCAGCGAGGCCCAGTCTTCAGGCCCGTAAATTTTCCACTCTCCGCTCCAGCGTCCCAGCGCCCAATGCAGTCCACGAAACAGCGCGTAAAATCCCACCAGCAAAAGCCCTGCAAAAAACAGAAATCCCTTCCACACGTGTCCCAAGACGTAGTGTCCCAGTTCGTGCCCGACAATAAAGAGCGTCTCGTCCGTCGTGGCTTTCTGAATCGTGGTGTCCCAAATCACCACGCGTTTCGAGGCCCCCAACCCGGTCACGTACGCATCGATCGCATTCGTTTTTTCGCTGGCCTTCATCAAGAACATGCGGTTCGCGGGGATCGGCACGCCCGCATGCTGCGTCAGCTTCTCGATCGCCGCTACCAAATCCGGATGCGTTGTTTGCAAGGGTTCGAACGTGTCAAAGAGCGGATCGATGAACCATGGGCTGATGAATACGAAAAAAAGCAGGACCGGCAGGGCGGCAAACCAGGAGTGCAGCCACCAGCGCCGCGGACTCCTGCGTATGGCCGTGGAGAGAATTAGCGCAAGAATCAGCGCCAGTCCCGCGGTCAGCAACTGCTCCTTGCTCCAATCCAGAAACCACGAGCCCCAGTTTTGCACTGAAACTTCATAGCGCCTCGAAAGGATGTGCCCGTACATCCGCAGCGGCAAGGCAATCACATCCAGCGTCAGCACCAGCAGCGGCACGAAAACAAGCGCCTGAATCCACCTCCTGTCGTTTACGCTTTCCGCCCAGTCCCGGAACTTCGCCGCGATGCCGAGCCGCAAAAGAAGGATGAGCACGAGGATGGAAAATGCCACCGAAATAAAATACAAAGTGTACGAAGCGCGGGAATACGTCACCGCTTTTTCGTAGCGGTCCTGCGAAAGCGTGTACTCAGCGGCTTTCGTTTGCCGCGGAGTCGCGGACTGGGCCGATCGCGTTTCCGAAGGAACGGGAGGCGCGGGCAGCGCTTGCCCAGGCAGCCGCTCAATAGACATCATGCTCGCCAACATGGTTCCGCGCGCACCGGCAGAAAGAACCAGGCTCAGGCAGAGCAACAAGCCGAGACGGTGATAAGAAACGCACCGCTCCATGCAGACCTCCTCGCAAGCCGTCCGGAAGGACCCCGCGTCTATTTCCCCCCGGGCCGCAGCGGCGGGAGTATGCCGCACGAACCGCAAGCGCGCAAGGCGCAATCGGAAGGATCGGCAGCGATTCCGCGCGGTCGCAAACCTTTTTCTCAAAGAGTCGGCGTGTTTTCACGCCTAAGGCGAACCCGGCGTCGTCGTGAAGTGCGCGGTCTTCAAGCAATAATTCCGCACCGACCCCGTCGTAGCCAGCCCGATATGCACGATCGAGGTCCAGCGTTCCAGCTTGTGATGTCCGTAGCGATGGAACAAATATGCCGCTCCGATGGAAACTCCCGTGGCCGATGCTTCAATCGCCGCGAACGCCGCATGATTGTCGACCACATCATTCGTCAGAAAAATTTCCTGTCTGCCCCGCCGCCTCATATTCAGCGTAGAAAAATAATCCAGCGTTCGCGCCGCCCCAACGCCAGCGAACAGCCACGCATTTTCTCTGTCCCAGAAACGGTGCTCCCCCTCTTTGCGTGAGCGCTTGTGGTTATCGGCAAGGCTGGGAGCTGCTGCGCCGGGCGCATCAGCCTTTGTCCCTGCTGGTCCGGTGGACTGCGCGAACGCTCCCGCCGCACAGCCCAGCAAACAGCCCGCCGCCAAAAGCCCCACCCTAAACCCGCGAAATCTTATGCCTCTTCTCATCGCCCGCCTTGCTGCCCTTGTTTTTACTTCCGTTCCCAAGCGAGTATAATCGCCCCGTTGCTATCCGTGGCACATCCCACCCGAGGAGTCCCACAATGCGCCGCCATCTTTTTCCTTCTCTCTGCGTCTTTGGAGTTTTCGCCTTTCTCGCAACCGCCGCAGAAACGGCTCGCACCACAAACGCCCGCACCACTGCGGCCGATTCATCTTCCGAACCCAGCACTCGGACGTTCCAATTCACCTACCAAGTTCATTTTCCCGCCACCAAAGATCCCGCCGGGCCAGTCCGCCTCTGGATTCCCCTTCCGCAGCCCGACGGCTACCAGGACTTGAGCCACCTGCAAATCGAGAGCCCCGTCGCCTACTCGCAAGGCCGCGATCGCGAATACAAGGACAAGTTCGCCGTCTTCAAGCCCACCGCCAAGCAAGCCGCTGCCGGCTTTGACGTCACTCTTCGCTTCACCGCCACCCGCCACGAACACAAAGTCGCTCTCGGCGGCGCCCTCAAAAACGCCTCCGCCAGCCTTCCCGCGGACCCCATGCTTCACCGTTATCTCGAGCCCGACAAAATGGTTCCCCTCGATGGCGTCATCGGACAGCTTGCCAAGGAGCACACCGCCGGCGACACCACGCAACTCCAAAAAGCCCGCCACATCTACGAATACGTCGTCGCCACCATGCGCTACGACAAGTCGGGCGTCGGCTGGGGCCACGGCGACGCCGTCTGGGCTTGCACCTCCAAGCGCGGCAACTGCACCGATTTTCATTCACTCTTCATCGGCATGGCGCGCGCTTCCGGCATTCCCGCGCGCTTCGAAATCGGTTTCCCGCTTCCCGAAGACAAAACTTCCGGCGACATCCCCGGCTACCATTGCTGGGCCGAATTTTATCTAGACGGCGTCGGCTGGGTCCCGATCGATGCGTCGGAAGCCTGGAAACATCCGTCCAAGCACGATTATTTCTTTGGCACGCACGACGTCAACCGCGTCTTCTTCACTTACGGCCGCGACATTCGCCTTTCCCCTGAGCAGAAAGGCGATCCCCTCAACTATTTCATCTATCCCTACGCTGAAGTGAACGGCCAGCCGGTCAAAGACTTGCAAACCCACTTTTCGTTCCGTGACGTCGCATCCACTCAGGAAGCGGCCCTCCGCTAGCCCGGCGCCCAAAACGCGCCCCAAGTGCGTCTTCGCCGTCGCCCTTGAATCCCGTCGCCATGCGCGCAAGTCCGCTCAACGATCCGCAGTTGCCACATTCGCAGCATCCCCTCCCCGCCCGATTGTCCGCGGCCCATCCCAGCGGTATGCTTGTACTTGACCCGGCCCGCAGCCCAAGGGGTATAAGACCATGTCACACGCCATCTCTTTGCGCTTGGCCCTCGCGGTTCTGATTGCCGGTGCCCTCCTGCCTCTGGCAGCCCCCGCCCAATCCCAGGACTCGCAATCCCAAACGGAGTCCGTTGCCGAAGCCGCCCGCCGTGCCCGTGAACAAAAGAAGGCATACGCGAAGCCCGCGCCGGTCATCACGAATGACACGCTGAAGCCCGCTGCACCCGCTTCCGATGCGGCGAATTCGCCCGCTGCCTCTCCCTCTTCCGATTCCGCTCAGGCGCCCGCGGCGCAAGCTGCTTCTGATTCATCCAATGCGCCTGCCGCCGACATCGTCTCCGGTTCCCCAGCGGAATCCGCCCCCGCCGCAAACACCGAAAGCGACGACCAGAAGGCCAAGGAAGCCGCCGAACTCGCCGACCTCAAGCACCAGCTTGACGATGCCAAAAAAGCCGTGGACCTCCTCCAGCGCGATCTCGCCCTGGAGCAGGACACCGTCTATTCCAATCCCAATTACACCGATGATCATACGGGACAAGGCAAGCTGACGGACCTCAAGCAGCAAATCGCCGATAAGCAGCAGGCTGTCGACGCCCTGATAGCGCGCATCGCCGCTCTCGAGGAGTCTTCCAAGAGCACTGCGCCAGCCGCGCCCGCTGCGCCGCCGCAATCTTAATTCCTCGCGCGCCTGCGCCCTGTTCGCTTCACGTTTCGCGCAATAGTTCTCCGCCCCGCACCTTCACGGAATCGCTTCGCCCGTTCTCATTTGGATGCCACGCCAAATATCTTTTCAAGGTTCGCAGGCTCCACGAGACCTTCGAGCGGAACGTTCCCGACTCGCTCTTTGACTTCGCTCCACAGCATTTCGCGATACTCCATCTTCGCCTCATCGTTCGCGTGACGGTACACGTAAACCACCTCCGACGGCCCGCCCGGTTTGTCGTCGCTCTGCCCATAGCCCTGCGTGTCATACGAAACAACAAACGCCAGCGCGTGCTCCCGGTCGTCCGTCACCACTTTTCCCGTGATCGCGCTGTCAAAATATTCCGGATCACAAGGATCATCCGCCTTTTGGCAGTAGTCCTTATGCGTCTTGAAAAACTCCCGAAGGTCCTCGATGATTCGCAGCCGGACTTCCTGAAACGGCTTGTGCGGAAAAATCGTGAACTCTTTTCCCGTCTCCGGGTTATAAATCGCCAGCTCCGCCGGATGCACCGTCGCGAAATGCACCTCGCTGCGCTGGTACACGATGCTGCCATCCGCAAAATACCCGACGATCCAGCCATACAGGCTTGTCTTTAATTTCAATTCACTCGAAAGAATCAGTTCGCACCCCGCCGACGGATTAATATGCGTTTCCAGCGCGAAGGAATCCGCAATCGCCGTAATCGCCAGCACCGATCCAAAACAATCGACGTCCGTTCCTTTCCATCTCACTGTCGCCGCCGCAATCTCCCCGCTCCGCCAGCGCTCCGTTCGGCGGTCGTACACGTCCATGTAAATCGGCGCGTGCAGCAACCCCGTCGCGTCGCTCAGGTAATACGCCATCGCGAATTGCTTTGCATCATTCAATTCCGCCCCGCTGGTAATCACCTTGTCCAAATTGTGCAGCGTATCCGCATCCACCGGCACATGCTCCGCTACCAGCAATTCCCGCAGCGTCTTCCCCTCGCCCTGCCCCCAAGCCGCACTCGCACTAACCGTCAGAGCCGCCGCCAGCACCAGGCTCCATCTATATTTCTGCTTCACCACGTCTCCACATTCTTCAGCGCACTATCCACTACTCACTATCCACTAACCACTATCCACTTCCCCCGCAACCATACCACAATCCCTTGTAGTCTTTTCCCTTGACACCACAGTCTCTCCGCGCCAGAATTGGCACCAGCAATTCTGTTCGGGCCGCCCATGGGAGCTTCTGCGGCACGCGCTGCTCGGCGTCCTCGCGAAGCTGGCTGGCCACGGAAGGAGTGCGCATGCAGTATCTGCCCGGCTTCACCGTGCAATGCATCAATCCATTGTGCGAGGCCCGAGGTCACTGGCTGCGCGCCGATGCCACCGGTCCCATCGCCGACAACGGTCGCTGCCCCTGCTGCGGCGACTTTCTCCGCAACGTTCCTCCGCCCCTCAGCCCGCGCTTCCGCATGCGCCCGCGCCCGCTGACTGCGCGTCCGCCTCTCCGCCCGCGTCCTCGCTGATCGTGAATTTCGTCCGTGACGGTTTGACAAATCTCTGGACTTCCGCGTCAGTCGTCAAGGTGACGCAGGTTTCCTTACGCGCACCCAAAAAACTGTATATACTCCGCGTACTTTTCCTCGCAAAGTTTCTGGGCTCACCCACCTGCAAAAAATACGAACAGTCCTGGAGGCTCGATGGCGACAGTCGCGGCAGGCGTGAACGATTCGGTCAAGCCTCGCTCAGCTCCTCCGGGCCGCCGCTACGACCATCTTTTCTTCTCCGCAATAGCCCTCTTGCTGCTTGGCACCGTTTTCCTCGGCTTCGCTTACACCTAATATCTCGCCGGACTTTTTCATGCCCCGCTGCCCAACCTGCGCATTCACATCCACGGCGCCGTCTTTTCCACTTGGATTCTCTTGCTCATCATGCAAGCCTCTCTCGTCGCCGCGGGCCGTGTGGACATTCACCGCCGCCTCGGCATCGCCGGTTTCCTTCTCGCCTGTCTCATGATCCTCGTCGGCGTTTTGGCCGCCACCGACTCGCTCGCCCGAGCCCACGTCCGCCCCGGTTTCGATCCGCAAACTTTCTACATCATTCCCATCACGGACATGCTCAGCTTTTCCGTCCTCATCTTTTTCGCATTTCGCGCACGCTTCAATCCCGCCGCCCATAACCGCCTCATCATTGTCGCCACCGCCGCTCTCCTGGTTGCCGCCATCGCCCGCTGGCCTTTTTCTCCGGTCCTCGGCAAGCCCTACATCGCCGCTCTCTTCACCAACATCTTTCTTCTCCTTCTCGTGTTCTACGATTTGTGGTCCGCGCGAAAAATTCATCGCGCGACGCTCTGGGCCAGCGTCTTCCTCATCTTCGTCCAGCAAATCCGCCAGCCCATCAGCCATACCGTCGCCTGGCACTCCTTCGCCGCCTGGGCCCAACACCTCCACCTCTAGGCCGCTTCCCGCTGTCACTCGCGCGCAAGCCTAGCCCGAATAGAGTGCTGTCCCAACATGGAGTGCGGGAGCCCTGCTCCCGCTTTCGAGGCTTATGACGGAGATGCAGCTTGCCCTCTTCGGCACACAACGCTTGCGCGAGATTCTGCTCTCTTGGATCGTCGAATCGAGAATACGCAACGGAAATTAGGACACGCCCGCGGAATCTATATTACCATATACTTAATACATTCTACTATATGTTGTTGGTAAAACTGCGTTTTGGCTCATTGCGCCGACATCTTGTCTGCGTTTTTGTTTTTCTAAGCTCGACTGTGGCTGAATCTCAGGCATTTCTCTCGCTCACCCCGAGAGGAAGCCGAAAAATGCGCGCCAGCTTCCTTTCGACAATTGTCTCGAGCCTAAGTCCTTCATTTGCCGCTGTTGCGAACATGACGCAACTCGTTCAGAACAAAACAACTTTAAGTCTCGTATGTGTCACACATACGAGCCGCGTCAAGCATAAGCCCTGCGTTTGGCACTCTTACAAAAATACCCTGGGAGCGGGGTGCGCCAGGTTCGATGGTCCTTCAGCCGAGCCAGCGGCGCCATGCTGACACGCAGGAATCCACGCAACCTCAATCGTTTCATAGGTTTGCTTCATAACTAGCGTACACCCCCGGGTGGGGATGAGCGAGGCAAGAACGTACAGGGTCACAACCCATTTTTTCCAGTACTCACTATCCGCTATGCACTACTCGCCGCTCATTCGCTCTCGGCCACAAAAATCATCTCCGGCGAATCATCTTCGAGCGGCGACCGGTCGAAATCTCCATACACCGCGCTCACGCGAAATCCGCAACGCGCCAGCAAATGTTCCACTTCGTATCGAAAAAAATAGCGCAGCGTCCACGCAAAAACGAGCCGCTCCTCTTTGCCCTGCGCATCGGTCACATAGAAAATCATCTCGACATCGTTTCGCTGCTCCGCGCGGTGAAACGCCGCGACCCGTTCCGTCACGCGCACCCGTCGCCCGTCTGGCGCTAGGTATTCTGTCACTGACGCTTCTCTCATGTGCACCGGATCGTGCATCCGTTCCGCGTCCGTCTGAAAAACATCCAGAATCAATTGCCCGCGCCGCTCGCCGTGCCGACGTCCTTCCGCCCAAAGATGCCGGCGCACGGATTCGAGACAGGAAATCTGCGCATCCATCTCAAGGAGGTGCTGCAACGGACGAAAGGGAATAATCACCACGCGGAATTTTTCGCCGAGGTCGAAACGCGTCATGTCGCCTTGTACCAGATGCACGCGCTCGCGTGGTTCCGTCGGCAGCTCCACCCGCTTCTGGTTGCAGCGCTCGAGCATGCGCGCGGAAATATCGAGACCAGTAACGCGATGTCCCGCCTGCGCCAGCGCGAGGGTAATGCGGCCCGTGCCGCATCCCAGCTCCAGCACGGGGTCGCCAAATTCGTGCACCGCATCGCAGTAAAAATTCACATCCCGCGTTCGCCCGCGCACCAGCGGCGATTCGTCGTAATAATCCGCAATAAATCCGTCGTAAAGCGCCGTGCTCATAAAATTCTCGTTCAAGTGAACAAAATAAAATTCCCCAATCTAGTCTTCATCGAAAAGTTGTAACTTTCGAATTGCAGTCGCGGCCCCTCAGCAATCTCTTTTTCTTTACTTCCTCTACGTCCTTTACCTCCTCTACTTCCTTTCCCTCATTCCACAATTGCGTCGGCTTCAATCTCCACCAGCATTTCCGGCGAAATCAGCTTGCTCACTTCCACCATGCTCGTCGCCGGGCGAATCCCCGCGAAAAACTCGCCGTGCGCCCGCGCCACCTTTTCCCATTCCGCAATGTTGGTGACAAAGATTCGCGTGCGCACGACGTCACGCAAACTCGCTCCCGCTTTCACGAGCGCCGCTTCGATATTCCGGATGGCCTGCAGCGCCTGCGCGTATGCGTCGCCCACTCCCACAATTTTTCCGTCCGCATCCGTGGCCGTCGTTCCCGAAACTGCGATCACATTGCCAATCCGCACGGCCCTCGAATACCCGACAATCGGCTCCCACGGCGTCCCGCTCGAAATGTTCTCCCGTGCCAATTGCGCCTCCTTCGCCTCACGTTCCTGTGTCGCCGCGAGGCTGCATGCTAAACTCAAGAATTATGGCACAGGCCAAGCGTCCCGCTCTCGCCGGACCGTGCGCGAGAAAATCTCATGCTCTGTAACAACATCCTCGAAGCGATCGGGCGCACGCCGCTCGTGCGGCTCAATCGCATTACGCAAGGACTCAAGCCACAAACTTTTGTCAAAGCGGATTACACGAATCCCGGCGGTTCGGTGAAGGACCGCATCGGCATCACCATGATCGATGACGCGGAAAAACGCGGTCTGCTGAAACCCGGCGGCACCATCATCGAAGGCACGAGCGGCAACACCGGCATGGGGCTTGCGCTAGTAGCGGCGGTGCGCGGTTACAAAATGGTTTTCACGATCACGGACAAGCAATCGAAAGAAAAAGTGGATTTGCTGAAGGCGCTGGGCGCGGAGGTCATCGTGTGCCCGACCGCCGTTGAGCCAGATGATCCGCGCAGCTATTATTCCGTGGCGAAGAAGCTCGCGCGCGAAATTCCAAATTCTTATTATCCGAATCAGTACGACAATCCGATGAATCCCGAAGCTCATTACCAATCGACGGGACCCGAGATCTGGGAGGACAGCCAGGGCAAGATCACGCATTTCGTCTGCGGCATGGGCACGGGCGGAACGATCAGCGGCGTGGGAAAATATCTCAAGGAAAAAAATCCAGCGGTGCAGATTATCGGCGTCGATCCTGTCGGCTCGCTCTATTACGATTCCTTCAAGCGCGGAGAAACCGCGAAAGCCAAGACCTACGTCGTCGAAGGCATCGGCGAAGATTTTTTTCCGACGACGATGAATATGAAGATTCTGGACGACGTGATTCAGGTGAACGATGAAGAGTGCTTCGTCGTGGCGCGGCGGCTCGTAAAGCTGGAAGGGATTTTCACGGGCGGGTCCGGTGGCGGCTGCATGTCCGCAACTCTCCGCCTGGCCAAGGATCTGGGACCGGAAGCGTTCGTCGTGGCGTTCATGCCGGACACCGGGATGCGCTACCTCAGCAAGGTGTACAACGACGAGTGGATGCGCGAGCGCGGCTATGTCGAAGCGGCGGTGCACATCACCGCGGCGGAGGTGGTCAACGCAAAATACCAAGCGGGAAAAGTGCGCGACCTGGTCATCGCGCGGCCGTATCAAACGGTTTTCCATGCGCTGAAAACGATGCAGGAACAGGACATCTCGCAGATTCCCGTCTTCGAAGAGAACCTTCCGATCGGAACAATCTACGAAGATCAGATTCTGACCATGGCGCTGCAAGGGAAGGACCTGCGAAAACTCGTGGTTCGGGAAGTAATGAGCAAGCCGTTGCCGCGCATTCCGGGGAGCTCACCGGTCGAGCGCGTGACCTACATTTTGAGCCACGAAAATCCGGCGGTTTTCGTCGAAATGGATGGCGCAAAATTCGAAATCCTCACGAAATACGATTTGATGAGCACGGTCGCCAGCCTCATGGAACAAAAACGTTGAGCGCTGCTTCCAATCTCCCAATCCCGAAACACAAGGCGGAAAATAATTGAAAATTCTGGACTTCAATGAACGGCTGAAAGACTCGATTCTGATCGCGGATGGCGCGATGGGCTCGATGCTGCACGAAGCGGTCGGATCGCAACGATGCTTCGACGAGCTGAACGCCACGGAACCGGAAGCCGTTTTCCGCGTGCACCAAGCGTACATCGAGGCGGGCGCGCAAATTATTGAGACCAACACGTTCGGCGCGAATCGCTTCAAGCTCGCGCCGCTCGGACTCGCCGATGAAGTGCAACGGCTCAATTCGCGTGGAGTGAAAATCGCCCGAGAGGCACGCGAATCCGCCCCGCGGGAAGTGCTCATCGCCGGTTCGATCGGACCGCTCGGCCTCGGCGTGCAATCACGCCATCCCGAGCCGGGCGAAATTCTGGATGTATTTCACGAACAGGCGCTCGCACTCGAAGAGCGCGGCGTGGATTTCTATATCCTCGAAACGTTTTCTTATATCGAGGAAATTCTTCTGGCCGTGGATGCCATTCGCTCGTTTTCCGGCTTGCCGATCGTCGCGCAGCTTACGTACTCCGAAGAGGGAACGACGTACGGCGATCTGCGCCCCGCCGCTGCCGCCGCTCAGCTGAAGGCCAAAAACGTGCAGGTGATCGGCGCGAATTGCACCTTGGGTCCGCAAGCCTTGCTCAAAATCCTGCGCGAGCTCGCCGAGGTGGACGATCTGCGCGTGAGCGGTATGCCGAACGCCGGATTGCCCAAACGGGAGGGCGACCGGATCGTCTATCCCAAATCTTCGCCGGAATATTTCGCGCTTTTCGCGCGGGAAGCGGCGGCACTTGGGGTTCGGATTCTGGGCGGGTGCTGCGGAACGACGCCGGCGCACATTCGCGCGATGGCCGAGGCGGTCAAGTCGCTGCGACCTGCAAAATCAGCAGCGCATCATTCGGTTGACGTTCCCGTTGCGAAACCCGCGCCGGTTTTGGAACGCGAACCAGAAAGCAAGTTCTGGAAAAAACTTCAGACCAAAGAATTCACCGTCTGCGTGGAGATCGATCCGCCTAAGGGGCTTTCGCTGGAGCGCATTTTCGAGCAAGTCGACAAAATCATGGCCTCGGGCAAGGTGGATGCCATCGACATCAACAGCGGCGCGATGGCGCGCGTAGGAATGGACGCGCTGATCACCGCGGGCGCGCTCGAAGCGCGAGGCGTGGAAACCGTGCCGCATCTCACCACGCGCGATTTCAACATCATTGGGTTGCAAGCATGTTTGCTGGGCGCGTGGACGGTCGGAGGCGTGCGCAACGTGCTGGCCATCACCGGCGATCCTCCCGCCGTTGGCGATTACCCGGAAACCAGCGGCGTTTACGAAGTGGATTCCGTCGGCCTTGTGAAAGTTTTGAGCCGGCTGAATCAGGGCACGGACTGGGCCGGCAAGACGCTCGGCGGCGCAACGAATTTTGCAATCGGCGTGGCGGTGAATCCCGTGGCCGACGATCTCGACAACGAAATCGAGCGTTTCCACGCCAAGATCGAAGCGGGCGCGCATTTTGCGATGACCCAGCCTCTTTTCGATCCTGAGCACTGGCAAGCGTTCGTCAAGAGACTTGGCGGCAAACCGTCGATTCCCGTGTTGCTTGGCATCTGGCCGCTCAATAGCTACAAGCAGGCGTTGCGGCTCAACAACGAAGTTCCGGGCATTATTATTCCGGAGAAAGTTCTATATTCGCTAGAAGCGGCCGGCGCTAACGCGCGGGAGCGCGGCTTCGAGCTCGCGCGCCAGATGCTTGCGTGGTCGCGCACGGAGCTTGCCGGCGCGTATTTAATTCCTCCGTTCAAACGCTACGAAGAGATACTGGATATTTTGTAGAGCCACAGAGGCTCATTCGGACGCCGACTGTTTTGCTCCGCCCGCTGCCACTCGCAAAATCGGCAGCAAAATTACATAGAGCAACGCTATCAGAAATGGCGCGGCCATACACCATGCGATTGCCGCGTGCCAGACGGTGGTCCAAAAAAAATGAGTTGCGGTCCACGGATGCGTGCGAAGCACCTCCAGGATCTGCGGCGGAGACAACGGCAACTGCGGAGCGCCGAACAGTTTTTCTCCCAAACGAAAAAAGGGGATGATCAGAGCGAGCTGCGCGGGATAGACGACAAAATTCACGATTTGAATTGCGGGAAGGTTCAGGCGCAGGAGAAGCGCGGCCACAGCGCAGAGCGCCGTGGTGGTGCCGAGCACGGGGAAGACGCCCAGCGCGGCTCCGAGCGCAAGACTTAGCGCCAGCTTTTCCGGAGTGACTCCCTGGCGAAGCAGGTCGTGGATCGGCATCGCAATCCGTCGATGGAGGAAGCTTTCCTTCATAGCGTTACTTGTCCGCGGTTCATTTCGCTGCCTACTCCGTTAGAGGCAGAGTCTCCTCGCTTTCATGATAAGCGGGAACGCGCACTTCTTGCCCGCGGCGCGATACGGGACTTGCGGAGAGTTGCGCCGGGACCTATGCTCCGTGCTTCGCGAGGAGGGGGACGATGACGAAGAGGTATCGATGGCTGGCCATCGGAGGAGCGCTGTTGCTGTTTGGGCTGGGATTATGGATCGGGATGCAAACGAAGGCGGCGGGGAAACACGCGGCGGACAAAGCGGCGATCCTGGCGGTGCTCGATACGCAGCAAGCGGCGTGGAATCGCGGCGATGTGGATGCATTTTTGACGGGTTACTGGCGTTCGCCGGAGCTGACGTTTGAGGGGAGCAGCGGAATTTCGCGCGGGTGGGATGGCGTGCTGGCGCGGTACAAAAAGAATTATCCGGACCGCGCGACGATGGGACAGCTAGCCTTTTCGGAGCTGGAGTTTCGGTTTTTGGGGCCGGATGCGGCGCTGGTGCTGGGGCACTGGCATCTGAAACGGGACAAAGGCGATATCGGCGGCGTGTTTTCGCTGGTGTGGCAGCGGTTTCCGGAGGGGTGGAAGATTGTGCATGACCATACGAGCGCGGTGAAAAATGAAGAGGAAACGAAATAAAGAGGTAATGACGGAACGAAATCTCGGAGCTGGCACGGGGCACGACGTGGCTACTCTTGGGAAACAGAGAGAGGGAAGAGACTGGTGGAAGACGGGGGAATTGGCTACAAGTGAGTTTAGGGGCGGCCGCGCCGAGGACGCGATTTTCGAGATGAGGCGATTTTTTAGAGAGCCAAGAGCGGAGAAGATGCACGGAGGCACCATGAAGAGGATTTACTTGCTGGCCGGAGCGATGATTTTGGCGGCGATGCCAGCCGCGGCGAAGGAGCCTCAGCCGGGAACGATCGTTGGGGAGAGTTCGGTGGCGTGCGGGTCGAAGGTCAAGAATAAAAAGGAAACGACGGAAGTGCTTTGCCAGGAATACGTGGTGCGGACGGAGACGACGGAGTATCACGTGCGCCAGGAGAAGCCGGCGAACAAGGCGCTGATTCCGGTGAATACCGCCATCGAGTACACGCTGGACAAGAACAAGATGAAGTTCACGGCGAACGGGAAGAAATACGAATACCTGGTGGTTTCGGAAACGGCGCTGGCGGCGAAGCCCTAGCTCCGGCGGGCATGCAGATCTTCAACTGAAGACATTCGTGTTCAAGAATTCATTGCGGAATTTTCCCTGCGGATCGAGTTTCCTGCTTAGGGCCACAAACTGCGGCAGCTTTTCATATTTTGCCTGCAGCTCCTTCGGCGACATGGTAAACAGCTTGCCCCAGTGAGGCCTGGCCTGAAACGGCGCCAGCTCCTTTTCAACGATGGGCAGGAGTTTGCTGACGGCGGGCCAGTCTTGTTTCCAAGTGAAATGAATGGTGACGGAGGGCTGCTGGTAGCAGGGGCTGAGCCACAGGCCGTCGGCGGCGATGGCGCGAATTTCCGAGATCAATAAGTGCGGGGTGATTTGATCGCGGAGGCGCTCGACGGCAAGAATGGCTTCGACGGCGTGCGGACGAGGGACGAAGTATTCGGATTGCAGCTCTTTTCCGGCGCTGGGCGTAAAACCCATGCGGAAATGCGGCAGGCGTTCATACCAGGGGCCGAGGACGCCCATCTGCTCGGTGCAATTTTCGGCAGAAAGCGCGGCGATCGGATGAAGATTTTTCGTGGCGAGCGTGGCGCCGAAGAATTCCGGAGTGGCATGGAAAGCGTGGCCTTTTTCGACGCGGGTTTTTAGCCAGACTTCGCTGAAATTGTGGTTTTGCCAGTCCGTGAAGAGGCTGACGCTGTAGGCGCTGGCTTCGATGGCGTCGAAGTGGTCTTTCATGGCGGCGAAAGAAAGATTTTCGTAGACGTACTGGCGCATGTCGTAGGCGGGCTGAATGTCGAGCGAGATTTTCGTGATGACGCCGAGCGCGCCGAGGCCGACGACCGCACCGTTGAAAAAATCGCCGTCGTGGTTGCGAGAGAGCTTGAGCACATCGCCGGAGGCCGTCACGAATTCGAGCGCGGAGACGGCGGTTGCGAGATTGCCGTTTTTTTCGCCGGAGCCGTGCGTGGCGGTGCTGCAGGCTCCCGCGACGGAAATGTGCGGGAGCGAGGCCAGATTGTGGAGCGCGAAGCCTCTCTCGGTGAGCAGCGGCGCCAGTTGGCCGTAGGTGATGCCAGCGTCGACAGTGACGGTGCGGGCTTGCGGATCGAGGGAAACGATCTCGTCGAGTGGTTTTAAAGAGAGGAAAGTGCTTTTGGTGTCGGCGATGGTGTTGAAACAGTGGCGGGAGCCGAGGACTTTGAGTTTGGGGTGCTTCTTGACGAACTCTTGCACCTGAACTTGCGAGTTGGCGGCGAACAAGCGGTCCGTGCCGTAAACGAGATTGCCGGACCAGTTGGTGAGCTTGTCGGATGCGGCCCAGGCGGAGAAGCGCGAGACGGCGGGGCTGGCGATTGTGGCGGAGAAAAGTTTGAGAAAAGTGCGCTTGTTCATGGCTGAGACGGAATTTCCTTTTTGATTTCGTCAGCGGCGCCATAGTACACCCGTCTTGCAGGTTCGCGACACTTGGAAACGGGTTTCGGACCGCCTTATGCCTATTTGGAGGCTCTCCATTTCGGACATTGTGATCGGAAGATGGATCCACTCCGACCGGACTCCTAACCAATTCCAACACCGAGCAGCCGAATAAAACCCGAGTATGTCTCGATGTGCACAGACGTGCGCCGTTCGTTTCTCTTACTATTGTCATTGCGGAGGAAGAAAAGATTGTTCTTCCGCGAAGGGGTCATTCAGCTTTTTCTCAGGGAGGATTCAAATGACAACTATATTGATCGTTGTTCTGATTGTGTTTCTGCTCGGCGGTGGGGGCTGGGGATATTCCCGCTGGCGCAGGGACTAGGGCCTGCTTGACGTCAGGAAGGGCGCTTGCATGGATTGTTTAGAATCACGCAAAGCGCCGCATCGTTTTCGGAAAGAGGCCACAAATGGCAACGGCATCTTTCGGCACTCTGGAAGCCATGCGCTTGCCGGATTTGCTGGTTTTGATCAAGCAGACGGCGGAATCTACACGAAGCCGCCGTATGCTCGACCCGTGCGCAGCAATATTGAATGACGAGGTAGGGCTCTGTTGACATCCTATCGGGCCGAGAGCGGGCCTTAGCCGGTAGAGGTTGTAGGTAAGACCGAGGAGCAAAGCTTGGCGGATCTGGATGGCCAAGCTGCGACCGGGCGCGCGCGAGGAGAGCTTGCGTTTGACGACCGAGAAGATCGTTTCGATCTTGGCGCGTTGCCGGTAGGGCTTTTTCGGGAAAGCGCGGAACATCTGATTCCGCATGGTGCCTTGGGGAATACCGCGGCGTTTGGCCGGGATGATGCTCCGAGCTCCCAGGCGCTGCCGAATGTATTCGTGGTTGGGTTCCGAGTCGAACTCCGCATCCGCCAGCACCAGGCCAATGGGCGCGCCTCGTGCCGCCGCAGCCAGCAATCCCGGCAGGGCGCGCACGTCGGACCCCGGTCCTTGATGTGCCCGTTGCGCCAGCAAAATCTGCTGCTGTAAATCCACCACAATCACCCACTTCAACCAACGGCGTTGCCGCGAACTGTGCTCCGCGTGCTGTTCCATGCGCCGTACAAAGAAGGTGCTGACGGAATTGTAGGAGAGTCCGGTGCCATCAATGGCGGCGGAAACGGGCCGGCGCCGGCGTCCACGCAAGCGACGCACCGTTTCGCTCAGTCCGCGCTCCACGGTGTCGTCGTCCAGTCGCCGCAGAAAACGATACAGTGTGGTGTAGTCCGGCACGGCCTGCAATTGCAGTGCGGCACGCAATTCTTGGTGCTCGCGCAAGCGCGTCTCGGCTTCGCGAAAAGTCCAATCTTCATAGCGCATCAGGCACAGCACCGCCAATAGCTGTGGTTGGGTGAATTGGTGTTTGCTGAAGCGCGTGCGGTAGGGCGGCAAAACCTGCGTGGCCACTTGCAGCGCCACGCGAGCAATCGGCAGGAGACCAACCTCGGCCATCGTCCCTCCTGCCCCATCAGAAAACACCTCCGGCCCCTCCTTGTCGATCCCTCAAAGCATAATCTGTGCCTAGGATGTCAACAGAGCCACGAGGTAGTGCAAGCGAAAGCTTTGTATGTACGAGCGAGAGCTTGGCTCTTGGGAACGAATCCACGGCGAGCGGAGCCCCGATGGCGAAGGCCCGGCGACATGGAAGCCGCGTTCTTCGCGTTGTACGATGCATTGCGATCACAGATTGGGCCGCCGCTCGTCGTAAACGCAAAGAGCCCGGCGTCGGCTGGCAACCACATCTGATTTTCGATAGCGCTTGGCCTGATGGTTGCGAGGCCCTGGCGCCAGTCCAATCCGCTATTGCGCGGGCCTGCATATCTATCCGCACCGCGGGGTCCTACCGTTGAGCGGACGTAAAACGTGTTTGCTCCGTCTTCGCAGTTGAACGTCTTCGCTTATCCCGACCAACAATAGATGCCTCTCAGTTCGGTTTGTTCTAGGGCCGCAACGCGCTCCGTCAGCCTTGGGGATAGCCGCTTTTCACTCTGTGCGGAGGGCGACGATGGGATCGATGGAGGAGGCGCGGCGGGCGGGGAGATAGCCGGCTAAGAGAGCGACGAGGAGAAGTAGGAGAGAGACGGCAGCGATAGTGGGGAGGTCGCTCGGAGAAAGGCCGAAGAGCATGCTGGCGATGAGACGGCTGGCGGCGAGCGCGGAGGGGATGCCGATGGCGATGCCAAGCAAGGCAAGAGTGAGCGTTTCGCGGAGGACGAGCCAGAGAACATTTTGGCGCTGTGCGCCCACGGCGACGCGAATACCGATTTCGCGGGTGCGGCGCGTGACGGCGTAGGACATGAGTCCGTAGAGGCCGATGGAGGCGAGGAGGAGGGCGAGAACGGCGAAGAAGCCAGAGAGGAGGGCGGTGACGCGCTCTTCGACCAGCTCTTGATCTGTAACTTGCTGAAGCGTTCTTGTTTCGAGGGCATACTCATGGCCGAGCAACCCAATCTCACGCGGAATTGTTTTTGCCAAAGCTTCGGGAGGAACGCTGGTTCGCGCCAAGAGGTCGCCCCATTGTTGGGAGTCCTGCAGATAGGAGAAGTAAACGACAGGGGGCGCCGCATCACGGAGATCGATAACACGCGCGTTATCTGCCACACCAATGATTTGCACGTTTTGGTAGTCCGGCATAAACCCAAAGCGAATGTATTTGCCAATCGCATCGCCGTTCGGGAAGAGGCGCGTGGCGATGCTGCGGCTGAGAATGGCCGTTCGCGGCTGTTTGGGATCGGCGGAGCCATCAAAATCGCGGCCGTCCAACAGAGGAATTCCGAGCGTCTGGAAGAAACTGGGCGAGACGACCATTCCGTCGCCAAGGAAATGCGGGCCGGTGCTGGGATCGGAAGAGGAGGCGGAGATTGTTTCTTGCCAGGCGCTGGAGCCTGGGATGGGGTCGTGGGAGAAGGCGACGGCGAGCACTCCCGGGATGGCCGCAATGCGGCTCAGGAGCTGTTTGTGGTAGTTGCTCATATCGAGGTTGTCGTAGCCACCGGGGCGCGGGTTGAGGGCGACTTCGAGCATTCTCGATTGGTTGAAACCGAAGTCGATGGCGCGGAGGCGCTCGAAACTGCGCACGAAAAGACCCGCTCCCAGGAGCAGGACCAAGGAGAGCGCAACTTGCGCGATGATAAGCGCTTTGCTCAACTTGCCTGCGCCACCGCTCATACTGCGCGCATTTTGCTGTAGGACAGAGGCAGGATCTTCACGCGAGGAACGCCAAGCAGGTATGAGGCCAAAGAGAATCCCGGTCAGGATGGCCATGGAGGCAGTGAGAGAGAGAACCCGGAGGTCAGGGCTCAAGTTAAGCGTGACGGGGAGGAGGCTGCCCTGCGTCATGAGCGCAACGAGCAGGCGGCTTCCCCAGAAGGCGAAGACCAGGCCGAGCAGCGCTCCGGCAAGAGAGAGCACGAGGCTTTCGGTCAGAACTTGGCGTGCGAGGGACCAGCGGCTGGCGCCAATGGCGACGCGAACGCTCATTTCCTGGCTGCGGGCGGCGGCGCGGGCAAGCATAAGATTGGCGAGGTTCACACAAGCCACAAGCAAAATTAATCCGACAATTCCCGCAAGAACATAAAGCGGCCGAGCAAAATAGGAACGCAAGCCGCCGGAAAATCCCCTTGCAGCTGATGAGACGTCCATACCCATCGAAAGAAATGTTTGCCGGCGGAGGCCCGGAGTTTGCGTGGAAGCCGTGTCGAGAAGCACGTCGGGCCAGAATGATTGAAGCTGTGCGCGAGCTTGCTCAATTGTGACACCGTCTTTCAATCGACCGACGGGATGCAGCCAGAGAAGCGAACGGCTGTCCAGACTGAAAGGTCCGCTCTGAACGCGCGGCGCGGCGGTGACTGGGACGGTGACTTCCGGAGGCTCACCGGGGGCCATGCCGGTAAACCACTTGCGCGTGACGCCGATGATTGTGAAGGGATAGCCCTCAACGCGAATTTGCCTACCGATGACATTCGCTGCGCCACCAAGGCGGCGTTGCCAGAACTCATAGCTGATGACAGCGACTTGATTGTTCGTTCCATTACCGAGAGTTGAATCTTGCGGCGTGAGCAAGCGGCCGAGAAGAGGAGTCGTGCCCAGTTCGGAGTAAGCGTTGCCCGTAATGGCAAGCACGCGGTTCTGTGTAAGGACTCCGTCCACCTCGACGTTGTTCAGCCAACCGTTATCCCATGCAATCAAACCAGTAAAAACTCTCTGGCCGCGTTCGACCTCGCGAAACATGGGGTAGGAGAACGGAATCTTGTTGCCCTGACGGACGGCGGAAAGCTGGACGAGGCGGTCGCGTTGGTGGACGGGAAGGTCGCGGAGGAGGAGGGCGTTGATGAGGGTGAAGATGGCGGTGTTAGCGCCGATGCCGAGGGCGAGCGAGAGAAGGGCAACGGCCGTGAAGCCGGGGTTTCTGGCTAAGACGCGAAGAGTGTAGCGCAGGCTTTGCCAGAGGGTTGCGATGAGATTCACTCCCGAGTTCGAGGGTCGCGAGATGCACTCCAGAATTACGCCAAGTGGAGAAGGGTTTCAAGAGCAATGACGCGCTTCTTGATTTGCGGGAAATGGGCTGGACGAAAATGCGAGTTGGATGCTCAGTTCCTGGAGAAACTCTTCTGGACTTCGAGGACGGCTGAAAAAGGGTCGGGAATCCGGAGGGGGGTTCCGGATTCCCGGGGGCGTTGCAGGATGTAAGGCGGGAATGGCTCGGGGTTGGTTAGCGGTTAGTTGCGGAGAGCTCTGCGACCAGAGTGACTTGGCCTTGCGTCTCGGCTTTTGCGTACAGGGCCAATTCCTTTTCACGCGCGGACTTGGAGAGCTGACGCCCGCACTGGGCGCCTTCCGTCCAGACTTGCGAGAGGAAGTAGCGATCACCGTAACGGTTGAAAACCAGTTTTGTGGCGGACTGGGGCACATTCGAGATGACCGCATTCGTGCTGATTAGGATCGCTGCGGCGGCTTGTTTGTTTTCGACGCGAATGAACGATTTTTGCTGGCCCAAAACATTCACGGAATATTCACCGGCGGGAAGTGCCGCGTTGCCCGCGACGAAGTCGAAGGGAATATTTACGGTGATTCGCTGCTGCGCTTGGGCTACTCGCGCCGATGACATAACGGCGAGCGCCACCAGACTGGCCAGAATCAAAACGCGGTTTCTCATGGGACCCTCCTCAATTCTTTTTCGCTGTCGGCGTGCGGGCTGAAGTTTCGTTCGCCCGGCTCTTTTGATTTGCCGCTCAGCGCCTCAACATGTTATGCACTCTCGCGCATTCCGGAGGAGAGAACAATGCACGGGCGGTGAACTGCGGGGCGACTGTGGGTGAACAAGCAAGTCCGCGGAAACAGAGGATTTAGGGCGGCGCGAGGGCGGTCGCGATTTTTGGCAGGGATGGTATAGTCTCGGGTCACGGAGATTTCTTGGCATGGCGAAGACGGTCCGTTCCGCGAATGTGGTGCGCTTTGAAGCATTTGAGGTGGACCTGCGCGCGGAAGAACTGTACAAAGCGGGGCGCAAAATCAAGCTGCAAGTGCAGCCGTTTCACGTTTTGGCGATGCTGCTGGAACAGCCGGGAGAAGTGGTGACGCGCGAAGAGCTGCAGAAACGGCTGTGGCCCGCTGATACGTTTGTGGATTTCGATCACAGCTTGAACACGGCGGTCAAAAAGCTAAGACAGGCGCTGGGAGACGACCAGAAGAAGCCGCGGTTCGTGGAGACGCTGCCGAAAAGGGGCTACCGATTTTTGGTGAGCGTAAAACGGCCGGCGGGAGAGCCATCGATTTCGACTAATACAGCTGGAGCGGCGGCAGCGGCGAAACCCGCGGCGAGTTCTTTGGTGGGAAAAGTTGCAAAGTTTGCTTGCGAAAACGGACAGTCGTTTGCTTTGGTAGCGATTGATGCGGCGGCGGCTTTGGAAAGACAAAAGTTGGATGCGGCGAACGACGACGTGGGATTGTCGCTTTTGATTGCATCGCAGAAACTGCTGATGGTGCCGCATGGAACGCCGGTGAGGATTCTGGAAGTGGAGAATACGCTCTCGCGGTGCGAGGCGCGGATTCTGGAAGGCGAACACTACGGAAGGACGGCTTTGTTTCCGCTGAAGTTGCTCGCGGAGTCGAAAGAGCTTGAGGCGATGCGCGGGCCGCGACAGTGGAACGTCAGCAACTAGCTGCGGCCAGCCCCGTTCAGCTGGGATGTCGGATACGTTCGGCGAGCGCCCGCGCCCGCTGGCGGCCAATCTCGACGAAACGGGAATCGCCGGCGATCTGATCCAGTTCCGGCAGGGCGCGCTGAGGCTCCGGGAGCAACTTGTGATCCAGGTCGATTTCAAACTGAAGGAGCGCGTCGTTGATTCCCAAGCGGTCGTATTTCATGCGCCGCTGCAGGAGCGTGACCATTTCTTGTTGCAGGGCCAGGCCTTCGAAGATCTGCATGAGTTGAGCGGCGGCGGTGTTCACCGTGTAATTGAATTTGGTTTCGTGACTCTCCGCGCCCTGTTGCCAGCGGAAAGTCTTCTCTCCGAGATTGGCGATGCGGCGGTGGACGTCGAGATCCAAGCCCTGGAAATGATTCAACTGCGCGGCCAATTCGAACATCTTTTCGCGTAAAGGTGCGCCCACTTCGAAGGGCAAAGCGCCGGGCTCTTCATCAAGCTGGCGGATTTCGAAAGTGGCGGCGTTGGTGTCGTCGTGCACGATGATTTCGATGAATTCGGGACTGCTGGATTTGAAAATGCGGCGATAGGAGAGCTGTGCGGGCGCGGGCGGCGGAGAGGGAACAGGCGGAGGCACCGCGTCCGCCGCGGGCTGGATGAGGAGAGCGCTCGCGAAGCAGGCCAGCAGAAGAAATCGCAGGACGAGAGTCGTCATCGTGTCGTTAGGATGCGCGACAATATGCCGTGAGTTGCGCCGCCGCGAGGGGTTGCCGCGGCCGCAGCAGCCCCTCGCGCACGCAACTTCGGTGTCGAGGTCTCTTGAGGAATTCCGAATCGCAGGCGAGCTTGCTCGGCCTGCAAATGACAGAGCGCCACGGCCAGTGCATCAGCGGCATCCGAAGGCTCGGGGGTTTCAGCCATCTGCAGGAGCGCGCGGACCATTAATTGCATTTGTCTTTTATCGGCGTGGCCGTAACCGGCCACGGAAGCCTTAACCTCGCGAGGCGAGTAGCTGTGCACGCGAATGCCGCGCTGGGCGGCGGCCAAAAGTACAACGCCGCGCACTTCGGCGAGGCGCAAGGCGGTGCGCATGTTCAGGGCGGTGAAGACCGATTCCACGGCGAGAACATCCGGCGAAAACTCGTCCATCAAGCGGCAAAGAAGTTCATGAACATCTTGCAGCACCGCACCGAGGCACTCTTTCTGCCGCTTGGGCGGCACTTTCAACGCTCCATAAAGGAGCATGCGGCAACTGCGGCCATCGGTTTCGATAACGCCATAACCGGTGGGGCCCGCAGACGCGGGGTCCACGCCGAGCACGCGGAAACAGCCGTTTCTTGCGGCGGAAACGCCCGCTGGGATGGCCGCTTTCATGGCACCAAGTCTACGGCGTCCGCGAGGCGGCTGCCAGAGCTTTGTCTCCGGATGTTTTGCCAAAAGAAAAACGGCCATCCCTTTTCCCCGGAATGGCCGCCGCAAAGTGGGACAGACATTCCTGTCCGCCTTTTTCTAAATTCGGTTCAGTTCGCGCTAACGGCTTCTTGAATTTCCGACTCATCGATATCGAAGTTCGCGTAGACGTGTTGCACGTCATCGTGCTCCTCGAGCGCTTCGATCAGCCGGACCATCTGCGTGGCTTGTTGTCCCGTCAGCTTGATGTAATTTTGCGGCACCATGCTGATCTCCGCGGTTTCGGGAGTAATGCCAGCCTTAGTCAAAGCTTCCTTCACTTTCTCCAGGGCTTCCGGCGGCGTCACGATGTACCAGCCCGAGCCGTCGTCTTTCAAATCTTCCGCGCCTGCTTCCAATACGATTTCCATCAACTTGTCTTCGCCGGCGGCTTCCTTCGGCACGACGATTTCGCCCTTACGATGAAACATCCAACCCACAGCGCCGGCTTCGGCGAGGTTTCCGCCGTTCTTGCTCATGAGGTGGCGAAATTCGCCGACAACGCGATTGCGGTTCGTGGTTACGGCTTCAATCAGAATCCCCACGCCGCCGGGTCCATAGCCCTCGAAGGTCACTTCTTCGTATTGTTCGCCTTCAAGCTGGCCGGTGCCGCGGAGAATGGCGCGCTCGATGTTCTCGTTGGGCATGTTTTCGCTTTTGCCGGCAAGAATGGCGGTGCGCAAACGGGGATTGGAATTTGGATCGCCGCCGCCAATTCTTGCGGCGATGGAGATTTCGCGAATGATTCGAGTGAAGACGCGGCCGCGTTTTGCGTCGGTGGCCGCCTTCTTGTGTTTAATGGTGGCCCATTTTGAATGCCCGGACATGACACATCCTCTTTTTTGCGTGCTCCCGGCTTCGCGGGATTCACGTTGCGTGAAATTTCGTGTGGCCGCGCCACCTGCGTGGCGGTTCGGC
Source organism: uncultured Acidobacteriota bacterium (assembly GCA_963715795.1). Lineage (GTDB taxonomy): Bacteria > Acidobacteriota > Terriglobia > Acidiferrales > UBA7541 > Acidiferrum. Next base: position 3,485,566 of record OY970275.1, read on the forward strand.
GACGCGACCCCGCATGGCGGGGCCTATCTGAGCGGAGACTTAGGGTAAACCGCAAACCCCTGCGGAACCGAGCCAGTTTAGCACAGCCGCCACGCCCGCGAAACCGGGTATACTCGCTGCCGGGGCACCTCTTTGCGCACGATATACCTCTCTAGTTTCGACGCGAATTGCGCTCAAATCGCAGAGGCCTGCCATGCCTGACCGCCGCTACCGCGTCCTCGCCGTCGCCGCCCACCCCGTTCAATACATGGCGCCGATCTTTCGCCGCATGGCCGCTCATCCTGGGTTCGATCTGCATGTGGCGTATTGCAGCCTTCGCGGAGCGGAAGCGGCGCACGATCCGGAATTTGCAGCCACCATTCAATGGGATGTTCCCTTGCTCGAGGGCTACTCCTGGTCGCATGTTCCCAATCGCGGCTCGGGAGCGGGATCTTTTTTCGGCTTGCGGAATCCGGGACTTTGGAAGTTGATCCGAGAAGGCAAGTACGACGCCGTCTTGTGTTTCGTGGGCTATGTTCGGGCTACTTTTTGGATCGCTTATTTTGCCGCTCGGCTTGCGCGGACGGCGTTTCTTTTTGGCACGGACTCAAACACACTCGCCCCGCGCGACGGAAAGGCGTGGAAGAGAAACATCAAGAAAATTGTGTGGCCGCGGCTTTTTCGCTTGGCCGATCAGGTGATCGTTCCGTCTTCGGGCGCGCGCGACCTCATGGTGTCTCTCGGAATTCCAGAAGGGCGCGTAACGCTCACGCCTTACAGCGTGGACAACGACTGGTGGATGAAACAGTCCGCGACGGTGGATCGTTCTGCGGTGAGAGCTTCCTGGGGAGCTACGCCTTCCGATGCGGTCGTTCTGTTTTGCGCCAAGCTCCAGCCGTGGAAGCGGCCTGGCGATTTGCTCCGCGCATTTGCCGAGGCTGATCTCTCGAATGCGTTGCTGGTCATCGCCGGAGAAGGTCCGCTGCGCGGAGAGCTCGAGGCGGAAGCCGTGCGCCTGGGAATCGCGAAACGAGTGCGCTTTCTCGGCTTCGTGAATCAGTCGGAGCTTCCGGCCATCTATACTTCGGCCGATCTCATGGTGCTTCCTTCGGAATACGAACCGTTTGCCGTGGTTGTGAACGAAGCGATGTGTTGTGGATGCCCCGTGGCTGCCAGCGACCATGTAGGAGCGGCTCGCGATCTCGTGGTTCCGGTAGAACGCGAATTTGTTTTTCGTTGTGGGGATGTGTCCGAGCTTTCGGGCGTTCTGAAAAATGCCGTGGCCGATCGCGCTCGTCTAGCTTCGCTGGGGCGCGCTGCCGTCGAGCACATGCGGACATGGTCGCCGGAGCGAAACATCGCGGCGACGTTGGAAGCCATCGAAATTGCCGTCGATCGAAAAAGCCGGCGCGCCGGGACGGTGCTTCCCGATTCGTCCGCGGCTCAGACAACACCTGTAGCTCGACAAAAATTCCACGAATGAAGCTGCTTATCTATTCTCATTTTTTTGCGCCGAGCATCGGCGGTGTTGAAACGCTCGTTCTTTCGTTGGCGCGCGGCCTCGCCGGATTTCGCGGCGCTGGAGAGCGTTCTGAATTCGAGATCACTCTTGCGACGCAAACTCCGGTGGGCGAATTTGACGATCAGCGCCTGCCTTTTCGTGTGGTGCGCCAGCCGAGTTTGATTCATTTGTGGGATTTGATTCGCGCTACGGACGTCGTGCATGTCGCCGGCCCCGCAATCGCGCCTCTCGTGTTATCTCTGCTCGCGGGCAAGCCTATCGTCGTCGAGCATCACGGCTTTCAAACGATTTGCCCGAACGGCCAGCTTCTGATCGAGACGTCGGCGACGCCGTGTCCCGGGCACTTTATGGCAGGACGCCACGGCGAATGCTTCCGATGCAATGGCGGCCAGGGCTGGTTCGCTTCGCGCAGGCTTTGGCTGCTGACGTTTGTCCGGCGGTTTCTCTGCCGTCGCGTTTCACGCAATATCACGCCGACCGTTTGGCTGGGCGGTCTTTTGCAGCTTCCGCGAAGCGTGGCCATCCCCCACGGATTGGAATTTGTGGCCGCGCCGCTGGCCGCTTCACGGCAGACTTCGCGCCCGCCGGTGATTGCATTCCAGGGACGATTGGTGAGCACCAAGGGAGCGGGCCTTTTGTTGCAAGCCGCGCGTTTGTTGCTTGAGGAGAAGCGCGTACTCGAAGTCCTTCTCATCGGCGACGGTCCCGAACGCGTGGATCTGGAACGGATTTCGCAGGAGGCTCCGCTCGCGGGGCATGTTCACTTTGCGGGTCGCCTTGCGGGAGAACAACTTAATGGCGCCCTCGCGGAAGCGCTTGTCGTGGTAGTTCCTTCCGTGGGCGGAGAAGTCTTCGGGCTGGTTGTTGCCGAAAATATGCTGCGAGGACTGCCCGTCATCACGTCCGATCTGGGTGCTTTCGTGGAAGTTCTTGGCGAAGCTGGGTTGACGTTTCGAACGGGAGATGCAGCGGCGCTCGCTCGGGAACTCGGTCGCGTCCTGGAGAATCCCGATCTCGCCGCCCGCCTCGGCCAACTCGCGCGGCAGCGCGCCCTTGCTTTTTGCGATTTTCGGCAAATGCTGCAAGCGCACGCGAAGGCGTACGAAGACGTCGGCGCGTGACCTGTTCGAAAAGGCAGGTACGCGTGAGTCACAGGAAAAGAAAGTCCCGCGGGTCCAGCGCGTGGGCGAGATTACACTATGAGTACGATCGGCCGATAGTTGGCATCACGCAGGGCAGGAGACGGAGAAAATGAAAGCGGCGCTGCTTTTTCTCGCGGTAGGTTTGCTGACGCTGGCGTCTACGCCGAGGGCTCTTGAAGCGCAGCGGTCCAAGGGAAGTTCAACGCTGACCGGCGTCGTAATCGGGCCGAATGATAGGCCGGTCCCGCATGCCAGCATCACCTATCAAACCTCCGACGGAAGCGCACCGCATGCCACGCACGCCGACGCGCACGGGCATTTCGTGATCTCGCATCTCCCGGCCAACGATTACGACATTCGGGCGTCCGCAAAGGGCATCTTTTCGGATTGGCAGAAAAACATCTCGTTGCGTAGAGGCCAGACGAAGTCCTTCGAGCTGCGGCTGATCTACGCGAAGGAAATGCCCAAGTCTGAATCGTGGCAGAAGCCGAAATCTTAGGCCCTTGCCGATCCATCGGGATTCCAGTGATTCGTCGCGGTTTGATAGTACTTTTTAGGGGTGCTACCACGCACCGATTGCGCTCACAAGTTATAGTAAAAGAAAGAGATATTTGCATCCTTGCGTCGGCTCAAGCGCCCAGGACTAGTACCACGACTGCGGTACTCCTCCCGCTGGCTCTGGCGGCCCATTGAGGGGGCCCAATCGCCCGCGTAGGCTTCTAGGAACGGGTTGGGGGCCGCGCGGGGACAGCGGCTCCGCAAGGAGCCGTGTGCGAGCTACCCAACCCGCCACTCTATTTTCGGCGTCTCCGCAACTCACATCTCCGCAAGCCCTATCTCCGCAACCGTTGTCCGAGCACACCTAATCCCTGCCGCCACAAAACTGGTCCACTCGCGGCGCTACTGATTCTTTCCACAACTATTGGCCGCGGTCTTGCATTCTAACTGGATGATCTTTGCATCGACTGTAGAGGGGCTGCGCCATCATGGATTTACGGAGGGCTGGCGGGGTGAGTGAACGATTCGGGCGACACGTGAAGCGATTGGCGGACAAAGCTCTTGCCGTTGGTCTGGCACTGGCATGTGTCTTTGCGACGCTTATTTACGCGGCTCCCTCTGCGGCGGCGGAAACTCCCCAGCCTGCGAAATTGCGCGCGGAGACGGTGGCGGCGTTCGAACGAGACGTGAGACTGACCGATGAACGGAATGAAAAGGAACTGAAGCGAGGAACTGCGCTCTTATGGATCGATTCGCTTCCCTCGGACGAACGCGCAGCGGCGTATGCGGCTATGAAACGCGGCGAGGTCGAGATTCAACAACTCACGACTCTCGACCACGGCCAGCCCATCGAATGTCCCGGCGGGATGATTCATCACTGGGTGGGCGCGGTGTTCATTCCCGGCGCAAAGCTGGAAGATGTGCAGGACGTGCTGGAAGATTACGATCACCAGTCCGTTTATTACGCGCCGGATGTCGAACGATCGAAAATCGAATCGCGAGACGGCGACCACTTCCGCGTTTTTCTGCGCTTCCGGAGGCATAAGGTCATTACCGTCGTACTCGATACAGAGCACGACGTACACTATTTTCACGACGGGCCGGGCCGTGCGCACAGCCGCAGCTCGGCGGTGCGCATCGCCGAAGTCGAAAATCCCGGCCAGAGCGACGAGAGCGAACTGAAGCTGGGCGACGATGGCGGCTTTCTGTGGGGCATGGAAACGTGGTGGCGGATGGAAGAAGGGGACGGCGGTGTCTATGTGCAGAGCGAAGTGGACTCGCTCACGCGCGATATTCCAACGGGTTTGGGCTGGCTGGTCGGCCCGTTCGTCACTAGTATTCCCAAGGAAACGCTAGCTTTTACGCTGGAGGCCACGCGGAAGACCGTGAGCGGGAAAATAAACAAGTACTCTGAGGGTGGAATGGCGCGTTAACCTGCTGGATGTCGCTGCTCCTTCGCGGCTTTGAGAAGTTCCCATAACGCGGCGGCACTGCGATCCCAGTTCCAATCCAGAGAAGTTGCGGCGGCGGCTTCACCGAGTTTGCGGCACAGATCTTGGTCTGCAGCAAGCCGTTCGAACAGGGTTGCGAGCGCTTGCGCATTGCACGGATCGCGAAGAACAAATCCATCGACGCCGTCATGAATGGAATCGGCGACGCCTGCATGAATGGACGTAATCGCCGGCAAGCCGCACGCCATGGCCTCCGCGACGGGGAGGCCGAAGGAATCCTCGCGGCTGGGGCTGACGTAAAGATCCGCCGCGGCGTAGAAATCGAGGACATCGGAGCTCGGAAGCTCCCAGCGACACCGATCTTGCAAGCCGAGTTGCGTTGCGAGGGAACGGAAAGGCTCCGCGGCGTCGTTTCCCACCACGAGCAAGTGCAATGGTGAGCCGCGCAGAGCCGCCATGGCTTCCAATAGGGTGGGCAGGCCTTTGACGCGCCAGTCGTTGCCGATCAGAAGGAGCACGAAATCGTCGTCGCGAAAAGTTCTTTGATGGCGCGCTTGCGCGCGCCGCGAAAGCCTAGCCGGCAGGGAGAATTTCGCCGCGTTTACGCCGTTCGGGATCAAGGAGACGTCCTCGCGTTGAAAGTACTTTTTCAGGAGGGCCGCAGTGCGGTTCGAAACTGCCGCGAGAATAACGCTCTTGCGTGAATAGATCCTGCGCTCCAATGTCGCAAGCAACGCGTAGTAGGCCCGGCGGTGCCATTTCCGAAAAAAAACGGCGCGCGGTCCGGAAATTTCAGGTTCTTCGCGCGAGAGCTCACGCAATCGATGAAACAGCGCATGTACGATCACAACATCCGGATGGAGGCAATTGATTCCGGGGGAGAGCACCAGGTCGAAGGAAACGCGGCCAACGAGTGTGTGCCACCTGCGCAAGAATCCGTTCAAGAACATCCAGGCGAGAAATTGCCAGATATGGGGACCTGCAACGGAGGGAACTTTGTGCCAGATGATGACGGCCGGTTTCGCGGTGCGCGCCGGTTGTCCGTTGGCTAGCCGCAGGTCTTCCACGCGCTGCGCATAGAGGTGAATTTCGCAGCCGTACACGAAGGCAAGACGCTCGAGCAATTCCGCAAGCGCGCGCTCTGTGCCATGGCGCCGGTCGACGAACGGGGAGACAACGGCGAGCCGCAAGTCAGCGGATCCAGTTGCGCGAGGGATGGGTCACGGGAGCGTCGATCGCGAACTGCGACGAGAGCGCGATGGTGGGAAGCCGGAAGAGCAAGCCGAGCAGGAGCCAGAGGTATGCGTTCAACAGGAAATCCTCGTACGGCTGGATGCCGCCAAACGTGTCGGGGTAAAACAAAACAAACGCGTACCAAAAGATGACGAATCCCACCGGAAACCAGGGAGAGCCTTTCAGTCTTTTGACCACCCTCCACGCGGAGAATAAAATCGCCGCGCTCATGACGATCCAGAGGATGAGTCCTCCGATTCCCATCTCGACAACGAGCGCTCCGAAGCCGCTCTCGACACCGACAACGGGTGGCGTCACACCGAAAAATCGCGCGATATACTGGCCGCCAAGCGCGGTCGTCCCGATGCCGTAACCGTACGGCCAGCGTTCGTAGTTGAGAGCCGTGAGAAAGTTATCGACGGGATACGTCCAGCCGCGGTGTTTGAGTTCGCTTGTCGGGCTATTAGGCATCAATGTTTCTTTGTAGATGTCGAGCCTTGTCAAGAGCGCGTTCGGATAGGCATAGAAAAGCACAACCATTCCCAGCACAATCCCAATAGCGGCGCGTTGAATGGCGCGAAACACACGCCGTACTTCGCCTTGCTTCCATGGGGCGCCCCAGATGAAGGCCACGCTGGTTACCCCGGCGTCGATCATTCCCCACATGAAGGAACCCCTCGAGGCCGTCAAGAAGGTGCCAGCCGCGGTCAGTGCAATGGCGATGAATGCGAAGATCCGGCCTTTCTTGTGGCGCAAGAGAAGATAACCGCTAAAACCCAGGACGAGCAGCCAGGCTACAGAAACAAAATCCGCGTAACGGCTGGCGCTGACGAATACGGAAGTCGGACGGTACGCCGCCGCGCCGGTGGCTAGGTCGATGCGGTAAAGGCCGCTCAGCTCGCGGAGGTCCTCGGCCTGGACCGCCGGATTCAGAAAGCCCGGGCCAATAATGGATTGCGCGATGCCCAGCGAAATGACGACGACCGCCAGAGCCAGATTGATGAGGAAGAAGCGGCGCATTTCCGCTTCGGAATTCAAGAGCGCGTAACCCACGAAAAGCAACGGCACATAAAAGAAAAATATTTTGAAGCCCATCAAGCCGTACCAGATGCTCGTGGAGGCCGGATTGAAGATCTGGAGAGCGCCGAACCAGATGAAAATCAGGAGCGGCATAAGGAACGGAGGGCGGAAGAGCGTCACTTCCTTTCGCCGGACGGCGCCAAAGAAGGAAATGAGCACCACGAGCAGCAAGAAATCCTTGACGAAATAAATCGCCATGTTATTGCCGAGGAATTTTCGGACAAAATCCTCGAACAAGAGCCATGACAAAAAAAGATACACGCCGTTTCGCCAATTGTTGAGGATGGCGACAACGATCGCTCCACCCACAAGGCACATGGCCGCGTAGGCCAAGCCTCTCATGTCGTCGTAGATGATGTATTGCGCCGATTCGTAGGCGGCGAAGGCACCCACTAGGAGAATGCCGGCGAGCAGCAGCGTGCTTCTCCGTGGACTTCTCGCCGAAAGTGTGAAGCGTGTTCCCAAAATTGGCCGGCGAATCCGGCTAGGCAATTATGGCCGAGCGGAGCAATTTTCCAAAGGGACTTTACCGATGCTACAGGCTACATTATTTGTTTGCCTTCTTGCGAACCATGGTGGCCCCAAGTTCCATGAGCATCATACGGCCGAAGATGCCAGAACTCGATTCCCTGCGCGGAGTCGCGATTCTGCTCGTCGTTTTTTACCATGGTTTTTTCTGGTCGAACAATCTGGCGGGATTGACTGGCATCGTAAGACTATTCGTTAATCTCACGCGGTTCGGCTGGCTTGGTGTAAATCTCTTCTTCGTTCTATCTGGCTTCCTGATTACAGGCATCCTTTTCGACAGCAGGAACAAGGATCATTACTACGGGAGTTTTTACACGCGGCGGGCGCTCCGCATTCTGCCTGCGTTTTACGCCGCTCTCCTCCTGCTGGCGTTAACGCCCGGCCAGAGCCGCGGCTACTTATTGCTCAGTTTTTTCTATCTATCGAATCTGGCGCCGCTATTCGGGATATCCATGACCTATACGATGCTCTGGTCTCTGGCTGTCGAGGAGCATTTTTACCTTGCGTGGCCTTTTGTGGTACGCAACCTGTCGAGCCGCTGGCTAATGCGATATGCGGTGGCTATTGCGATCCTTGTGCCTTGCCTAAGGGCTCTTGCCTTTCGCCCGGTTCCGTCGGAGGGATTCAGCTACTACACATGGCTCGTTGCTGACGGGCTAGCGTTCGGCGCCATTTTGGCCCTCTATGTCCGGCGACCAAAATGCTCTAGGCGAGAGCTTCAGAAATTCTCGACTGCGGCCCTGGGCCTTACGGCTTTCCTGGCTTTGCTAGGTTCGCCCTTCGGGATTTTCACGCGGACCAGGTTTCTCGGCGCGACTTTGATGCTTACGGCAGCCCACCTCTTTTTTATGGCCATATTGGGATTTGCTCTTCTCCTAGGCACGAGCCAATGGAGCTTCCTCGTGGACCGGCCACTCCTCAAATTCTTTGGCGGAATTAGCTATGGTCTCTACCTGATCCACTGGATGGTATTCGAGTGGTGGGATGGGATAACCAAGTTTGTTTCGCCGAGTCTCTCTCATCCAGTGGGGCATGTTGGTTTCCTAACTATACGGTTTCTCGGAGCCGGGTGCGCCGCCACCGGGTTGGCGTTTCTTTCTCGGCGCTACTTCGAAGAACCCTTCCTCCGGCTCAAGAGGCGCTTTGGGCCCTAGGCCAAGAGTGACAGGAATCCCAAATGCCAAAAGACGCTAGGCAAACGCGTCGCAATCCCGCCAGAGCGGCCTGACCTCCGCAATTTATGTAGCCATTGGCCGGGCGCATTGCAGGGGCGAGCTTGGCGCGCATGGAAGGGAAAAATGAACCGCCCCGTTGCAAGTTCCTCATTTAAGTCAGCAGTAGCTGCAGATCAGGATTGTTGCAGAATTGTACTGGTTTTTGACCAGATCTTCGCTGCCGGATAGATGCTAAAGCGGTAAACCTACCCACTAAGTCGGGTCATTCAGCGGGCGTATTCTTCGATGAATCTGATACGGGTGAGGGCCCGAAAGAGTATTTCATGGTGCGTGAAGTGGCTATCCCGAGAGCGTACACCCAAAGGGCAATATCCACGGGAAGAAGAGAGAAACGAGCTCTGACTATGTTTCTCCCTGCTCTGACGATGGTCCACTTCGTAAGATTGAAATATAGGCGGAGCAAGGAGCTCTTCTCAGCAGATTTCCAGCCGTTGTCTCTCAATTGTTTCAAGGCCAGCAGTTTAAGTGTGTCTTCCTGAACGGAGACAGAGCGACTCTGCGCGACATAGTGCGTCTCCCAACCCGCCTTCCACATTCTTGCGGAAATGTCTGAATCCTCGACGGTGCCCACGCGAACATCGTAACCGCCGACGTCGTCGACCGCAGACCTGCGAAAGAGCACAGCATGACCATGTGCGAAATCGGACGGGCCAGATTGCTCTCCGAACCTCGGTTCCTGAAACCTCATGCGCCAGCGTGTTAGGAGACGCTCCGGCTTGTGCGGAACGGTCCTGGTGTAGCAAGAGCCAACTTTGGGGTGACGAGCGAGGTATTCGGAGCAAGTGGCAAGCCAATCCGGGTCCGGCAGAACCTCCGCGTTGACACATGCAAGAAGCGCGGTGATAGAGAGTGAAATGGCCGCATTTCGGGCGGCGGCCGTCCCACGGTTTTCCGGCAGGTGAAGCAAGCAAATTCGCGACAGGGATTTGGCCCAATCCGGCAAGACAACTGGAACGCGGGAGCCGTCATCTACCACATAAATTCGGTTGATGGCGTGGGTCTGTTTCAGGCAAGCGGAAAGAGTGGCTGCCAGAGCGTCCGGGCGCTCGTTGTAGCTGGGGATGATCACGTCAACCGTCGCAGATGCGTCATCTTCCTGCGGGCTGCTCGGCATCGTCGTTTCCTTTTCCATCCACACACGCCGGATGGGACCCTCCTCTAAATCGGCGTCCCGACTTTCTTTGAATTCTTAGGAAGTATACACGCGGCTGTCTCCTGTCGACCTTCATGACGTAGCCCATTCTTCCTCTATCTGTGAAATACTTGGAGTCCAATCCATCCAAAGGAGTTCTCATGCCACGCTATCTTTCGCAGCACACGCTCGCCTGCCTCACGCGCCAGGGTGCGGAGACGCTCGCGCAACGCATGCAGGGCGGCGGGCCAGCCTCGGCAGAACGTGTCCTGGTCAATATGGTCGAAGGAAAAATGTTCGCGGAGTTTCGCTCCGACTCCCGCGAAACGCTGGAAGCCTGGCTCAAAACCGAAGGCATGCACTACGACTGGCTCGTCCGCATCGAGTGGGAAACGCGCGACGGCAAGCTGCAAATCGCGGACTGATCCATTGTATGTCGCTGTTTACAAACGATTTATAGCAAGCGGAAAGAGTGGCCGAAAATATCTAGAATCCCGATAAAAAAGAGGGTGATTTAATTTCCCTCCTGCGCTACTCTTTTCTTCCTACGTCTAATCCGAAAGGGAAACGCCATGTCTGACTACGCTCATCCAGAAGTTCTCGTCACCACCGAATGGGTAGCCGCCCACTCGAAAGACCCCGGCATTCGCGTCGTCGAAGTTGATGTCGACACCACGGCCTACGATCAAGGCCACGTGGAGGGCGCCATCGCCTGGAACTGGCAAACCGAACTGCAAGACGCCATTCGCCGCGACCTCGCGCAGCCAACCGCGTTCGAGGATTTGCTCGGCAAAGCGGGCATCTCGCCGGAGACCACCATCGTCCTCTACGGCGACAACAACAACTGGTTCGCGGCCTGGGCGTTCTGGCAGCTCAAGTATTACGGCCACGAAAAAGCTCTCATCATGAACGGCGGCCGCAAGAAATGGCTCGAAGAAAAGCGCCCGTTGAGCACGGCCAAGCCGGCGGTTTCTGCAACGACATACAAAGTGAAGGCAGCGAACGCCGCCATCCGCGCGAAGCGCGACAACGTGTTCGCCGCCGTCGAGCAAAAATCCGGCACGCAACTCGTCGATGTGCGCTCCGTGGACGAATTCACGGGAAAGATCATCGCGCCTCCCGGCATGAGCGAGACGGCGCAGCGCGCAGGGCACATTCCTGGCGCGGCAAATATTCCTTGGTCGCAAGCGGTCAATGAAGACGGCACGTTCAAGAGCCTCGACGCGCTGAAGCAGCTCTATGGCGCGAAGGGCATCACTGGCGACCGCCAGGTCATCGCCTATTGCCGTATCGGGGAGCGCAGCTCGCACACCTGGTTCGTTCTCAAATACTTGATGGGCATCAAGGACGTGCGCAACTACAACGGCTCCTGGACGGAATGGGGAAATCTGATTGGCGCGCCCATCGAGAAGGAAGTCTCTGCCGCAGCCGCCAAGTAAGGGGTTCCGGCCGACGGCCGCTTGCAATCTATCTTCATGCAAAAAAACGAGGCGCGAATCCATGCGCCTCGTTTTTATTCAGCTAAGCCAACTTGAAAATTCGTGAATTTGCTTCTGGCCGTTATCTCAGCGCGGAGGCAGGCTGTAAGAACATGGTGTCATCCACCGGGTAATTGTTCTTGACCTGCGTAAACCGCAACGTGAACACGTTTCCCTTTTCGACGTGCCGCAAGCGGAACGGGAAGTAAGCGCCGTCGACGGCCCGGTAATCGTCCATGTAATTTTCCACGGTGTAGTCGCCATCCGGGCGGTGCAGTGTGTCGTCGGTGCGCACGGCCAGCCCGCTTTCCACGTCGAAATAAATCTTCGAGGTGATTTTCTTCGCCGGAGAAAACTCCAGCACATAAGCGTTGTGGGTTCCTACCTTGTCCGTTCCCAGCAGATGCCCGCTGACGGCCATCAACAATGCGTCGGCGCGGTCATTGAAGTTTGACTCGCGTATGCGGCTCTCGAGAGCCGGCCCGGTGAGAGGATGCATGCCGCCGGCCGGATCCTCGATCCATGCGGCTTTTCCGTCGCACACCTCGCGGATGACCAAGCCGTTCGAAAAGGTGATTTTAAAAAGTGTCTTGTTCGGAGCTTTGCTGAAGATTTCAATTTCCGCGAAACCGGAGGTATCTTCCGTCTGGTAAAGCCCTCTCATGTAGCGCGTGGTGAAGTTCGACCAGACTTTGCGTCCACCGATGGCCGCCTCGTACTTGTCCATCACTTCCTTCGTGCTGGGAAGAGTTGCATTCCCGGGCGCCACTTTCGTAACCGAGCTGACGGTTGTAACGGGCGCGGCGGACGACGGACTCTGCGCGGCCAAGGGACCGGCAAATAAAATTCCCAGGCCCAAGACGGAGGCGGAGACGTAGGTAAGCCCGCGGATCATAATGCCCTCCAAAAGGAAAAGCGTAGGGAAGAATCTCCATTTAGTATGAATTAGCTTCAACGGGACGCCAGCTTCCTCATGGCGATGCGTGATGGACTGGAAACTGTCCAAAAGTACAGGCGTTGCGTGGCGCCCTTCACGCGGCCCGAACCGTCAACTTCCCGCATTTTGCCCCCATCCAAGGAACCATTTGATTTGATTTACGTCTTAACGGGTATACCTCCGGCGGAGGTTGGGCATGCGGACCTTGATGCAAGATATACGCTACGCGCTGCGGCAGTTCCTCAAATCGCCCGGCTTCGTCCTAAGCGCCGTGCTCTCGCTCACGCTGGGAATCGGCGCGACCACGGCCATCTTTAGCGTGGTCTACGGTGTGCTCCTTGATCCTTATCCCTACAAAGACGCCAATCGCATGGTGCATGTCGAACTCCGAGACAAAAACGGGCGTGGTCCTCTGCTGATTGTGAACGGCTCCGAAGCCCAGGAACTTCGTAAAGCTTCCGCGGTGGACGATGTCTTCTTGCAAGATGAAAAGCGCGAAATCCTGAACAACGCCAAGTTTCCCGTTTCCGTGCTTGTCGGGCTCTACTCCCCCAATGTGTTTGAGTATATGGGCGTGCCCCCGCTCCTCGGACGTGAATTCTCGCCCGCCGACGCCCCCGGCGGAAGTCCAGCGCCCGTCGCGGTTCTGAGCTATCTCTTCTGGCAAAGGCAATTTGGAGCGAATCGCAACGTGATTGGGCGCACCATCGAGTTGGATCACGCTTCTTACACGGTCATCGGCGTGGTGCCGCCGCGTTTCACCTGGGGCGACGACAACGTTTATCTCCCCGCTGTGCCCACCGCCGATCCGCATGCGTACTGGCTCGCCTTCATCAAGCTGAAGCCTGGTACGAAATATCCGGCCGCGCAGGCGGAGATGCAGGTTCTGGTGGACCGCTTCGCGAAGGAAGACCCCAAAGGATATCCGCAGAATATGACCGCCAAGGTGGTCTCGCTGAACGAAGAGGTGCTCGGCCACTTTGCAGGCACTCTGGTGTTTCTATTCGGCGCCGTCGTGGTGCTGCTGCTCATCGGCTGCGCGAATGTCTCGATCCTGTTGCTCGCACGCGGCACCGCGCGCCAGCACGAACTGGCCGTGCGCACCTCCGTGGGCGCCAGCCGTGGACGCCTCATCCGCCAACTTCTGACGGAGTCTGTTCTTCTTTCCGTGACCGGCGCCGCGCTCGGCGCTCTGGCCGCCTATTGGGGTGTGAAAGCTCTCTCCACCATGCTGCCCTACTATTCCTTTCCGCACGAGGCCGCAATCCACGTGAACGGCGTGGTGTTGATCTTCAGCGCTGGCATTGCCCTCTTGACTGGAATCCTCTTCGGAATATCGCCGGCGTATCAGCTTTCCAAACCGCAACTGGGAGCGCTGATCCAGGCTGCAAGTGCAAAACTCACCGGCAGCACGCGCAGCAGAAACACGCATCGGCTCTTGATCGCGGGTCAGGTCTCGCTGACGCTTTTGCTTCTCGCCGGAGCCGGCGGCGCCGTGAGGGCGTTTATAGCCAAAGTGCACACGCCACTCGGCTTTGATCCGGACCACGTCTTTGCCATGAACGTCGACATGCCGAAGGGAGCGACCTCCACCTGGCAAGACCGCATCAACGAGAACGAACTGGTGCGGCAAGCGGTCGCTCAGACGCCAGGAGTCGCCGAAGCGGGCGTTTCGACAACGTGGTTTCCCGGTTTCGGCGGATTCAATGCCAAAATCGAAATTCAGAGCAAGCCGGCGTTGACGGACGCTCAAGCGGTGCTCACGCTCATCAGCCCACAGGTGCTTTCGACTCTGCGCGTCCCGCTCTTGCGTGGCAGAATTTTCGACGATGGCGAATGCCGCCGGGCCGCGCATTTAGCCATGGTAAATGAGGCCTTCGTGAAGCAGTATCTCGGGGATCTCGATCCTATCGGGCAAAGCGTGCGCAGCCCGCAGCTCAAGATCGAGCAGCCTAATCTGCTGTCTGCGCAGTCTCCCGACGATTGGCTGGAAGTCGTCGGCGTGGTCGGCGACGCGAAAAACGATGGCCTGGATCACCCCGTCAAACCGGCGATTTTTTTGCCGTATAGTTTTGTGCTGCCGACGGACGAAGCTCTCCTCGTGCGCTCCGACGGCGATCCCCAGGCGGCCATCCGTTCCGTGAAAGAGCGGCTCCGCGAAATCAATGCGGAACTCGTCGTCGGCCAGGAGCACACACTCGAGTGGTGGCTCGATACGCAAGGCTGGGGACGCGAGCGTTTCATCGCCACGCTCTTTGCACTCTTCGCGGCTCTGGCTCTCATCCTGGCCGCCACGGGACTCTATAGCGTTGTCTCTTTCGCCGTGACGCAGCGCACGCAGGAACTGGGAATTCGCATGGCGCTGGGCGCAAGGCGCGGCTCTGTCGTGCAGCTTGTGCTCGGTTCTACCGCGGCGATGCTCGGTGCAGGTGTAGCTGTGGGATTGCTCCTGAGTGTGTTGCTGAACCGCTTGGTCGCTTCGTGGGCGGGAGCAAATTCGCGCGATCCCATTACTCTTGCGTCCGCTGCCGTAATCCTCGTCCTTGTCGCGGGAATCGCTTGCATCTTGCCCGCCTGGCGCGCAGCTTCCATCGATCCCATGCGCGCACTGCGCGTCGAGTAGGCCAGCGAAATTCAGCCAAGCAATGTACTTTGGTCAAGGTGTTGGCACAGTGCGTCTCTTCGCCGACAATTCTTGCAAAACTTTTTCGCCTTCCTCCAAAACCACGTCACGCCCGCTCTGCAGAGAGGCAATCGTCGGAACAACATCCCTGTCCGGTATCACGCCCTCGCCTTCGAGTTTGCGCCCTTTCGGTGAGAACCAAAGAATTTCGCTGATTTCCAGCACCCCGCCTCCCTTCATCACTCTCTCATGCGTGATGCCCAGAACGCAGCCGCACGACGGACTGCCTACGATCGTCGCTCGCCCGGAATCCTGCATGCCCGCCGCAAAAACTTCGGTCGCGCTCGCGGAATATTCGCTCATCAGGATAACCACCGGCGCGGAGTAAATCTGCGCCCCTCTCTTACCCACAAAATACTCCATCTCCTCCGTGTGATGTTCGCCGCGCTCGGAAGCCGTAACCTGCTTTCTCGTCATCCTTCGCTCGAAAAGCGTTTTACCGTCGAAGAAAAATCCCGCCATGGCTTCCAGCGTAGCCCCCACGCCGCCGCGGTTTCGGCGAAGGTCCAGAATCAGCCCGGGTGTACTGCGCAGGCTCTCGAGGTCGGTCTTGAAGTCCTTCACCAGCCAGGGTTCGAATTCGTCGAAGCGGATATAGCCGAACCCCGAGCGCAACGTCGCGTCTGTGACGTGAGGCGCATCCGAAAGAATTTGCCGCGGATATTTCACTTCGAAAATGGAGCCATCGGCCCGCTCGATGCTCGCCGCAAAGGGAGTGTCCGGCGATCCGGCAAAAGCTTTGCTGAGAATGCGCAGCTTCGTAACGCGCTCGGTGGAAGACGGCAAAACGATCTTCGCCGCCTCGGCGAGGCTGCTCGCGATCGGCTGGCCGTCCAGCGCGGTCACTACCATCCCCGGCCCGATTCCCGCGCGGGCCGCGTTGCTTCCGGGGTAGACGTCCAGCACTACAACTTTTCCGTCCACATAGCCCGCGCGGAAACCGGGGCTTACCCCCACGTGCATCTCGCGGTTCTTCCACTGTTCAGGCGAACTGAAACGCGTGTGCGCGTCATGCAACTCGGCGGTCATCCGGTCGACGAGAGAATAAAAATCCTTGTCGTCTTTTGTCGCTTCCACCAGCGGAAGATAACGCTGGTGAATCGCCTGCCAATCGACTCCGCCAAATTCCGGGTCGTAGTAATGCTCATCGACCTCTTTCCATACTTTTTCGAAGACATGCGTGCGGTCTCGGGGCGAAAGGCTGCGGGAAGTCCGGCCCATGCCCAGGGAAAAAATCACGCCGGCGGCGAGAACGGCCCAAATCAGGCGGCGAGGAAGGTTGAGAGGAGTGTGTTCCATGATTTCGGCGCCAGATGTCTTCCCGAAACACCCGAGCAGGCCAAAGGTTGCGCGGCCCACGCGCCGAGCGCCTCAAGCCACGGAAATAATACCAGTCTGGACGCTTGGACGGCGAGATGGGCCGCCCGAGTTGGCTTGCGGTTTGAGTCCAGGGCGGGTTCGCCATCCACGGACCACCCGTCCTGGACCGCCTGCTAGTTCGGCCGGCCCGGCGCGTCGCGGTTCAGTTGCTCCAGGTTCTCGCGGGCAAGTTCATTCTTTGGATCGATTTGCAGCGCGCGCTCGAAATGCAGCCGCGCCTCTCTCAGATTTCCGGTCTCTGCAAGGGCGCTCCCAAGATTCGCCTGCGCGCCCGCATCCTCCGGATTCAACCGAACAGCCGCGCGAAAGTGCGTAAGCGCTCCCGTAAAGTCGCCCTGCTCCGCCAGCGCGTTTCCCAGGTTGTAATGCGCGTCGAAATAATCGGGGCGGCCCTTCAAAGCGGTGTTCAGGTGTACGATCGCTTCGTCGACGCGTCCGCTCGCCAAAAGCATTCCGCCGAGCGCGTTGTTCGCGGTTGGGTCGTCGGGCTGCAGGCGGACGGCTTCGCCGAATTGCTCGACCGCTCCAGGAAGGTCGCCCTTCATCCGAAGAATGGCGGCGAGATTGTAATGCGCTTCGAAATCTCCGGGATCATCTTGAATGTGGTGCCGCGCCAGCGCTTCTTCCATCGTCACCCGCGGATCGATCGTCGCGTCCGCGGATTCGTGCGGCAGCACCTGCAGCCACAAGTGCGCCATCTCATCGACCGCGCGGTTCCCCGCCATGACGCGTATCGGCGGGTCGTTGGGATTTCGAATGTTGTCCGCTGAGTTGTCGTACGTGAAGCGCATCGAAATCTTCGTTCCCGCGGGCAGGTCCATCGGTTCCGCGTAGTGATAGACAGCCTGCCAGTTCAAATCCCAGTTGCTGATATGAATCAGCGTCTCCCGCTTTCCGTCCGGAAGCGTGGCGTACGCCAGCAAATCTTTTCCCAGATAATGCGCGTGCGGATAGATCGCCAAGACGCTGACGTCTACCGGCAACGTGAAATCGTCCGACACCAGAAAGTTCTTATCGCCCGGCGGAATGTCCAGCTCGCGGTCATGATTGAGTTGAATCAGGATGGGAAACTTGGTCGCCGGCTTGTCCGTGAAATAAAGCCCCAAGGTAGGCTGGATGAGTTCCGGCTTTCCCGAAGGCTGCAAGTGCGTGTTCAAAATCAAATCGGTCGTTTTGCCCAGCCGCAGCGCCATTCCATCGGGTTCCACGTATGGCGGCGAGCCCGGCTTCCAGAACAAGAAATGGCTGTCGGGGTCAAAGTTCTCCGAGGAGATGATCAGTTCCATCCCTCCAAACCCTGCTCCAGGTTCCTTTTCCATGCGCCGGCCGGACTGATCGCGGTCCACCAACACGTTGGCGTGGTGCACCAGCCGCTTATCGCCGGGCCGGATTTCGATGGCCTTCAGCCAACGCGTTCGGTGCACCGGCGTTCGAAACACGAAATTCCAATATTGATCCGTCCCGCTCGCCGCGAGCCGGTACGGCTTCTCCGCCCGCACGATCACATCGGGCTTGCCCAGTTCCCACCCCACCGCAAATTTCGGCTGAGCAGGTAGCTCCGCCGGATTGCCTTCGATCTCGCCTTCATCCACCCATTTTTGAATCGTGGCGATTTGCGCGTCGGTTAAACGAAGCTCCCCCGCGAATTTTGGCCCGGCCGCATCGGGCAGCCACGGCGGCATGATGCGTTTGCTCGTCATGTACGCAATTTGCCGTCCGTGCGATTTCACGTCGGAATATGTCAGCAGCGAGAACGGTCCCGATTCTCCCGGATGATGGCATTGCGAGCAGTTGCGAAAAATGATCGGCGCAATATCGCGGTTGAACGTCACCTGACTTTGCGGTGCGCGGCTGCGCTGTTCGGACGGGCGCGCGATTTTAGTCTGGCGCCCTGCAAATCCGGCCGTCCCGAGTGCGAGAAGTGTGAGGATTCCAGAGAGGGTTGGTAACCCGAGTTTCATTCCAGGTCCGAAATGTAGCAGCCCACCGCGTGTGCCGTGCTCGCCGCCAGCTTCTTACCGCTGTGCGCGGCCTCAATCGCGTCCTCCAACTCATGCGTCGTCGCAATCGTTCGGGCTCTGCCGATATCGGGGTAAAGATTGTCAATCCGCCCGTGATAGACGAGCCGCCCTTTGGCGTCGAACACCGCCGCTTCCGGAGTAATTTGCGCTTCGCTTTCTTTCACCAGCACTTTTTCCGGATCGCGCAACGCACGAATCTTATAGCCATACTCGCTGTCGTGCTTCCGGATCACCGCCGCGGACTCTTCCTTGCTCGGGTAAACCAGCCAGAACTCCGTGTCCGCCGCATGTTCCGCGCTCAATTTCTGAATCGTTGGCGCATAACGGTTCGAAATCGGGCAATCCGTGCGCACGAAAACCAGCACGACGACTTTTCCGCCTGACGCCGCCAGCGGATCCAGCGGTTTTCCCGCCAAATCAAAAGCCGTGCCACGCCCTCCTCGAGCGGTCGAGGCAAAAGCCGCCAGCCAGAAAGCAGCCAGCGCAATCAGAAGCAATCGTAAATACGGGATAATTCGAAAGGTGTGTCGATCATGGACCATAGCTACCCGCACCCGCCGGGCGCTGTGGATTTTACAGCGGCGCGGAACGCTTGTCGAAGGGATTAGCGAAGCTGCCCGGGCTCGATGCCCTTTTTGCGAGCCTCGTCCGTCACGGCGTCAATCTGGTCCTGAATCTGTTTTCTCTTGTCTTCCAGTTGTTTAATCTGATCCGCGACCGGAGTCATGGTGTAGCCGTGGTTGGGATTGATGCCGCCGGAAGCGGAGGTATCCTCAGCCTTGAAGTTGCGCAGGTCGTCTATCTTTTTGTCGGTGACGTCGAGCTGCGCTTGCAGTTGGCGCAACTGCTCCCGATAGTTGCCAATCTGGCTTTCTTGCGCGGCGTCCCCGGAGATCGCGCCTTCCTCTTGCCTCGCTTCGCTTGATCCGTTCGAGCTGTTCGCATCGCCCACAACCGAGATCCCGCCTTGTACCTTCGACATGTCGTCGTCAGTCCAAACTTTCTTCTGTTTCTTCTTGGTCGTTGTTGAATTTTTATCGACGGCCTGGCCCTTGGCATCGGTGGTTTTTGCAGCAGGTGTAGCAGTCGCCGCTGGCGCTGCACCCGACGCCTGGGCTGGCGCCGCCTGGCTCGATCCGGTGCTCGATTGCGCGGCGCAAGCGAATCCCGCGGAAACCAACAAAACGAAAGCCGATAAGAGGTAGCGATGCATGAAACCTCCCGTGTTTTCAGTATAGGAGCGATCGCTTGCAGCCCGGCTTTGGTGCGTGATGTTCATGTTCTCTTGCTTACTAGCTAAACGCACTCGACCCGATGACCCACGGTTCCAAACAAGCCTGAAGAACGCAGGCTCCGTTAACGCAGGTCGCCCGGTTCCACGCCCTTTTTCCGCGCTTCATCCAGCAGCGCCCCGATCTTCTCTTCCAGTTCGCTCTTCTTCGCCTTCAGATTGCTGATTTGCTGGTCCACTGGCACGCGGTTGTAGCCCTTCGTGAACTGGTAGCCTCCCGAAGTCACCGCCGTCTTTCCCTCGCTGAAGTCCGTCAAGTCCGAGAGCTGCTTGTTGGTGTCGTCCAGTTGCGATTGCAGCTTCTGCAATTGCTTCCGCGTATTCGCGATATATTGCGGGTCCGCTTTGGCATCAGAATCCGGTTTGCCCAGATTCTTCGAGTTGCCGACCACGGAAATGGGGCTGTGCAAGCTGCGGACGTCGTCATTCGTCCAAACTTTCCGCGCCTTTGCAGCCTCGGGCTTCGGCAGCGGAGAAGCTTCTGGTGCCTTCGCCGGCAAAGCGGCCGGCTCTGCGTTCGGCGTCTGCGATGTCGCTTTGGTCGGCTCCTGCGCCGCGCACGTAGAGCACACCAAGGCACAATGCACCATGAAAACACCCAAATAAGCGGTCGCGCGGATCATAAGGCCTCCTGAAGCTTCGAGGGCCAGGCTAGTCCTAGTACTTTAACCCAGCATAACCCACAAAGTTTCAGGGGTCGGAGATACCGGAAGCAGGCTTGCCCAATTCAGCACGAATCTCCGCCAGCGCTTCCTTGGGGGGTCCAATGCGGTGAAACTGGCTATAGAACGTCCGCTCGTGCACCGAGATCGAACTAAAGAATTTTCGTGCTTCGAAGTCGTACTGCGAAAACAACGGCATCCACAAACCAGGCGCCACTTCCCGCCGCTCCTGCAGGAACCGGCTGCCTTTGTAAACCTTGGCGAGGAACAGCCCGATACTGATGTCATCCGTCACTTCGCCCTCGATGCGCGCAACTTGCTCGGCCTTCGGATCAATCCACACAAATCCTCGAACCTTGGCGAAAATCGAGGTGGCCCGCGAACTCGGTTTGTACGCCGGATTCGGCATCATGCTGTATTTATACAGTACCCGGCCATCCCGCATTTCCGTGGAAACCAGATTGTAGACGAATGCGACCCGCGTGGCGTCGATTAGCTCGTCCCGCTCCTTTTGCTTCCTGGCTAGCTTTTCGTATGCGTCGCGCTGCGCATGGCCATCGTCCGCCGCCCAGGACAGCGCGCGTTCCAGCTTCAGCAATTCCGAGTGATACGCATCAAGGTCCGTCGGTTTGCCGTCCGGACCAGTCGGAATGTGGTCGATACCCGTCCCCGCGGGTACCACCCGGGAAACCTTTACCTCGACGCTCAGAGGATCGCTGACGCTCTTGCGCGCTTCCACGCGCTCGATGCGTTCATATAAATTCATGGCCTCGTCGCCCTTCTTCTCGTTGGCCACCACGCGGTCGAGAAGAGCCGCCTTGGCGGCCGCCGTTTGAGGCGGTGGAGGCACGGCCGCGTCTTGGGCCAAAGCCGTCCCGGCAAAGGCCGGAAGCAATCCAGTCGCGAGAATCAAGGGTAACGTACGCATAGCAAAAAGCGGCAAGTTCTCCGCCAGCACCTATCTTAAATCTGATTCTTTGCCCAGACCAATTGTTGCTTTCTTATCGTGCACCAGCGTTCCTGCCGATCCAGCCGTAAGTCCAACAAAACAAATCCAAAGCCTCCGCCTCCGCCAACCCGCAGGTTGCCGTTGCCGCATGACTCCGTCTCAAAAGCCAAGCAAGGTCCCGCGGAACCGTCTAAAATGGAGTGTGGCAAAGGCATGGCCCCCGAATCCTTGAAAGCAAAGGGCCTTCTCCACCGTCTATATACATAGATGCGGGAACGAATCGACCCTTCTTCCCGTATTACAAGATGCCAGCGGAGGTTTGTTTGGGCGTAGCTCCTTTTGAAGGATTTCTTGGCGCAGGCCGTGTCGTCTCCCAGGCCGGCAAGGTGCCGTGGAGCCTCGAACGCCTTCGACGCGGCGCGGTCACTCTGCTCGAAACGTTTAAGCTGTCTCTCGACGCCCTCCGTGCCCATAAGTTGCGTAGTTTCTTGACGTTGCTCGGCGTCATCCTCGCCGTCACCACCCTGGTCGCGGTCATGAGCGTCGTCGCCGGCCTCAATTTCTACGTCGCCGACAAAATCGCCAACCTGGGCGCCAACGTCTATGTTCTCAATCGCTTCGGCATCATCACCAGCGACAACGCCTGGCAAAAAGCCCAAAAGCGGCCCTACGTCACTATGGACGAGTATCTCCGCCTCAAAGAAAACATGCGCACCACGAGCCAAATAGCCGCTGTCCTCGGCACGAACGCCGATGTGCGCTCCGGAAATGAACTTCTCGAAGACGTGAATGTCGATGGCGTCTCGCCGAATTATTCCGAGGTTCGCAGCTTAAATGTCGCGGCGGGCCGGTTCCTCACCGAGGCGGACGAAACGCATCACTCGCCGGTTTGCTTCATTGGCGCGGACGTCGCCAAAAAGTTTTTCTATAACGTGGACCCCATCGGTAAAACCATTCGCGCGGGCACGCATAGTTATCAAGTTGTCGGCGTAGCGGCCGTCATCGGCAGCGCCTTTGGACAATCGCAAGACCTCTTCATGTACATTCCTCTCGGCACATACGTCAAGGAATGGGGCACGCAGCGCGATTCCCTGACTCTTTTCCTGCAAGCAGGCGACGCGGAAATGATGTCCGCCTCGGAAGATGAAGCGCGCATGCTCTTGCGCGCCTGGCGCCACGAACCTTGGGATGCTGAGGACAATTTCGGCATCATCGGTTCCGATTCCATCATGGGTCTTTGGAAATCTCTCACCGGCAACATCTTCATGGTCGCCGTCGGTCTCACGGCCGTATTTCTCGTCGTCGGCGGGATCGTCATCATGAATATCATGCTCGCCAGCGTGACGGAACGTACGCGCGAGATTGGTTTGCGCCGTTCTCTCGGCGCCAGAAAGAAACACATCCTGCTGCAATTTGTAACGGAATCGGCCGTGCTGGCGGCTGCCGGCGGAATCATTGGAATAGCGCTAGCCTATGCGGTCGTTGCCGCGGCGCGCGCCGCGACCTCCATCCCCATGCGCACGCCCATGAGTGCGGTCATTCTGTCGTTGAGCGTCTCGACGGCCGTGGGCCTCTTCTTCGGAATTTATCCCGCCATGCGCGCCGCAAAACTGGATCCCATCGAAGCGCTGCGGGCGGACGGCTGAGGAGCGTTGATTTCGGCTCCGCCGAATCAAACAAAAGACCATGGCGCAACAACACGGCGAAAATCTGAAGCAGGCGATGGACACGCTCCGCGCCCACAAACTGCGCAGCACGCTGACCGTATTTGGCGTGGTGCTCGGCGTGAGCGTCATTATGCTTGTCGCCGCTCTGATCACCGGCTTCGATTCAGAGGTTCAGGACAACATCAAGCAGTTCGGAGCCGACACCGCCTTTATCTCGCGCTTCGATCAAGGTCCGCACAACGGCCGCCGCCCCAAGGAAGAGCGCGAACGCAAACCGCTCACCCTGGACAACGCCGTCGCCATTAAAGAGCGCTGTCCTTCGGTAAAGGACATCACCGTTTTCCTGACCTGGTGGGAGCAGGACCACACCGTGCGCACGAAGTACGGCGAGGTTACTTCCATCGATTTCCGCGGCGTCCAGCCGAATTTTGGACAGGTCTATGCCAATGCCGCCACGCTCGAGGGCCGCTTCATCAGCGAAGGCGACGATCTCCATCGCGAAAAAGTCGTGATGCTGGGCGAAAACGCCGCGCCGGTGCTCTTCCCCAACGTTTCCCCGATCGGAAAAGACGTGATGATCGATGGCTCGCCGTTTCGCGTCATCGGCGTCGTCGAGAAGCCGAAAGGCCTCTTCGGAGCGGACGATGAAGATCGCCGCGTGCTGATTCCCTATAACACCTTCCGCAAAATCTATCCCGCCGCCTATGAAAATCAGATCCGCTTCCAGGCCTATCCCAACCAGTTGGATAAAGCGGTTGACGAAGCGACCGAAGTGCTCCGCCGCCGCCGCAATGTCCCCTACGACGGGAAAAACAATTTTTCGATTGAGACTTCGGAAGAAGAAATCGAGCAGTTCCATAGCATCCTGGGCATGGTTGCTCTCGCCACCATCGTCTTGAGCGGCATCGGCTTGCTCATCGGCGGCGTGGGCGTGATGAACATCATGCTGGTGAGCGTCACCGAGCGCACGCGCGAAATTGGCATCCGCAAAGCCATCGGCGCCAAAAGTGCGGACATCACCTGGCAATTCCTGCTCGAGGCCATGACGCTCACGGGCGCGGGCGGCGTGATTGCGCTCATTCTCGTGAATGGCTTGGTGGTTCTAGTGCGCCTCGGATTGAAATGGCCGGGAAGTGTGCCCGTTTGGGCAGCCGCCGTCGGCATCATCGTCAGCGTGAGTGTGGGATTGATCTTTGGCGTATGGCCCGCCATGAAAGCGGCAAAACTCGATCCCGTCGAGGCGCTGAGATACGAATAACGCAGCGCAGGTGAGCGCTTTTTTCGAGAGTCTTTCCTCGAAAGAATCTAACCGCTTCCGATTCCAGAACAAATCAGGCTTATTGTGGGAGTGAAGACCGTGCTGGAAGAGGAGCGGTGGCCAACACTTCGTGCTCCTGCTTGGACTGCTGATGCGCCGCGCGCTTCTTGGATGAGCTCTTGGCCGGCGATTTCAGCGCATCGCTTTCCATCGTTGCCGGAACCAGCGGCACGGCAGCCATTTGCTCGTGCTTTGCGAGCGCCAAATCCTCAGGTGATTTCGCGCGGACAGAAGCAATGACTGGCGCGGCCTGCGTCTTCTGCCAGCTGCGAAGTGATCCTGAGCCGATCGCGGCGCTGGCAATCAGCAGAACTGCCGAGGCGATAGCAAGAAGATCGCGCGGATGCGCGGGTCGCAGGAACCAATATGGACGTTTCGGTTGCGGAGAGAGTTTACTTCCGCAGCGCGCCACAAGATAAAGCGCCCGCGCCAAATCATTCCCGGACTTGTATCGATCGTCAAGATTCTTGGCCAGGCACCGCGCGATGATTCTATCGAATGCGGCCGGAATGGCCGGATTCAGTTTCGACGGCGGCACGGGCTTCGCCGTCAAAATTTGCGCGCACACATCGCCGAGCGTATCGCCCGCAAACGGGCGCACGCCCGTGATCATTTCGTAGAGCACGATGCCCAGCGAGAAGAGATCGGAGCGCCCGTCCTGCTTCTTTCCTTCAATTTGTTCCGGAGAAAGATACGCGGGCGTGCCGAGCACACGGTCGGAGCCGGAAACCTGCGATGCAAAACGCGCCACGCCAAAATCCACCAGCTTCACTTTTCCGTCGTCGGTCACGCGAATGTTGCTGGGCTTCACGTCGCCATGAATGATTCCTGCCTGATGCGCGTGGCTGAGCGCGGAGGCGATGTCGGCGACCCACACCGCTGCCGCACTGAACGGCAGCGGCGATTGCGCCAGCAACTGTTCCAGATTCTTTCCCGGCACGTATTCCATCACCAGGAAAGCCGCGCCGCCGTTGCCGGTGTTCACGTCGTAGAGTTGCGCAATCGAGCCATGCGAAAGCCGCCCGATGGTTTGCGCTTCGCGCAGGAATTGCTCTTCGCTGTTTCTGCCGAAACCCTGGAGAAAAGATTTTAGTGCGACCGTCCGGCCGATGACGGTATCGCGCGCCTTGTCAACGCGGCTGGTTGCGCCGCATCCAAGAGTCTCAAGGATTTCATAGCGGCCAGTTTGAAGAGCAGGGCTCATGCGGAACGCAACAATCGCGTGGCACGCTCGCGGAACGTGGCGGGCTGTGTCTGTAACGGTGCCGCAGTCTTACGCCGGGCCAGCGGATACAATTCGGAAGCCAGCAGATCCACGGACTGATAGCGGTGCGCGGGATCTTTTTCCAACGCCTTCGCGAGAATCGCGTCGAAGGCCGTGGGCACCGAAGGATTTGCCTGCGAAACCGGAAGCGGCTTCGAAGAGAGCACCCTCGTGCAAATTCCTTGCAGCGAATCGGAATCGAAGGGGCGCTTTCCCGTGACCATTTCGTAGAGAACCACGCCAAGCGAGAAAATATCCGAACGTGCGTCCTGCGCGCGGCCCAGAATCTGTTCCGGGCACCAGTACGCGGGCGTGCCGAGCAGCGGCGTGTCCTTTTTGTCGTGGCTGGCGAGGCGTGCCATGCCGAAGTCCGTGAGCTTCACGCGGCCATCATCGAGAATCAAAATGTTGGCGGGTTTGATGTCGCCGTGAATCACGCCGCGCCGATGGGCCACGTTCAGCGCCGAAGCGATTTCCCCGGTCCACGCACAGGAACGGGGGAGCGGCACGCTTCCCTTGCCGAGAATCTTGTCCAGCGGCTGCCCCTCCATGAACTCCATCACGAGATAGGGCGTTTGCGTGGGTTCGTCGATGCCCATATCGTGTAGCGTGACGATGCACGGATGCGAGAGCTGCCCGACAACGCGCGCTTCCTGCAGGAAGCGGTCGCGGCCTGCGCCCTGCGCCAGCGCGGGGGAAAAG
This sequence comes from uncultured Acidobacteriota bacterium, assembly GCA_963715795.1. Lineage (GTDB taxonomy): Bacteria > Acidobacteriota > Terriglobia > Acidiferrales > UBA7541 > Acidiferrum. Next base: position 3,511,718 of record OY970275.1, read on the forward strand.
AGCTTGATGGCGACAATGCGCCCAATCATGGGATCGTGCGCACGCACGACCTTGCTGTTGGCGCCTGCGCCGATCACGTCGATAATTTGATAGCGGCCTACTTGCATGATGGTCTTCCCCTCAGGTGGAAGTCGCCCAACAATGGGTTAAGGATAGCGAAGGGGGTAGTTTCATTAAATGAAGCAAGCGTCCCGATGAGAAGAGTACGGAGGTACTAGAGCGAAAAGGCCAGATTAGACGGCTCTAATCAGCAAGACGCGGAAGTTGCTGCTGGGAAACCTCGAGTGGGAAGTCACTCGATATTTTTGAACGGAGCGAGTGGGGGATCGGTGGCCAGGCGCTTGGGGAATTTTTGTACAAACGCAGCCATCGAGGGATGCCAGAAGCCGTTGAACCCGAAATAATACATTTCCCTCAAAGCCTGGTCCGGCGGCGCTTTGTCGAACGCCATGCGATAGCTGGCGACAAAAACGCCTGTGCGGTCTTCGCCGAAATGGCAATGCACAAACACTTTTTCCTCGGGCCGATCGCGGAAAATGGCGAGAAATTGCGCGACCTGCGAATCCGCGGGAGGAGACCATCCGCCGACCGGGATTTCCACGAAACGCATTCCGAGCGCTTCCGTTTTCATTTCCTCCTGGTGGATTCCTGCCGAATCTTCCGCGCGAAGATCGACGATCGTGGTGATGCCGAGCTTCTTCAGTTCAAGCAATCCTGGATCGCGCGGTTGCGCGCCGCGATACAAATGATCATTGATCTTGCCGAAATTCGGAACGCCGCGGAGATGCAGTTTTTCGCCGTAAACGTAGCCTGATGTCGATGGCGATATGGAAAGCGAAGTGGATGGCGTTGTAGATGACGTCGCTGCTGGCGTTGCGGCCGGGGCTTGTGTTTGTGCGACGAGACGTGGGGCGAAAGCGAAGAGGAAAAGAAAAACAAGGCAGAGAGCGGGGAGCGCGCGCTTCATAGAAGAATTAGATGCAGCCATTGTAGCGCGAGATGGAAGAGAGGGAAACGGCGCGAAGCCGTTGCAAGGAGAGAAGTTGTTCAGAAAGGGCACCACTACAAATAGACGTGGTACGAAAACGTCAACCACATTTTGCGTTTTTCTCTTGACAGGAATTTCGCAGGCGTTGATACTGCGATTCCAGATTCGGGGGACGTGGAAGCGCCAGGCGGACCGAGTCGAGGATGTAAGAATTGGTCCGTAACGATTCCGCGAAGTCAGCCCGGGACTAAACAAAAAAATCGAGCGCGAAGTAGAAGCTCCGCGCCCGCATTTCAGGCGCGAGACTTGCTGTGAGGCTGAGCGGAACCCGCCGGCCAGCGGCAGAGCATTGGCGTTTTGCATTTGTTTTTGGAACGTGACCGCGAGGCGGTCGAGGGAAGGACCGGCTGCCAAGCGGCCGCTTTTTTCTCCGATCCGGCGAGCGGACGAATGGATTTAATCTGAGGCGACCTGCAGGGCCCCCAGCATCCTGCAGGATGAAGTAAATAGCGTTAAAATTGAGGGGTTCCCCGCGAAGAACGGGAGCCCGAAGCAGCGGAGGAACGGGATGGCGACAGTGAAACAAGCATTGACTGGGGATACCCCGATCGCGGACAGGAGTCCGGAGACGACGGGGGCGGGAGCGCGCAAGGGGCTCCCTTTTGAACGATATTTCACGGACGGAAAAATCTCTCCGTTCAACGCGGTGGAATGGGAGAAGCGCACGGCCCTGATCGGAAACGAAAAGGGCGTGACGATCTTCCGCCAGGAAGACGTCGAGGTGCCGAAGAGCTGGTCGCAGACGGCGACGAACATCGTGACCAGCAAATATTTCCACGGCAAGCCGGGAACGAAGGAGCGCGAAGGCTCGGTGCGGCAACTGATCAGCCGCGTGGTGAACACGATTGTGCGCTGGGGCCAGGAAGGCGGCTACTTCGCTTCCGAAGCTTCGCGCGACGCGTTCAAGGACGAGCTGACGCATTTGCTGGTCGAACAAAAGATGGCTTTCAATTCGCCGGTGTGGTTCAACGTGGGCGTGCAGCCGAAGCCGCAGTGCTCGGCGTGCTTCATCAATTCCGTGCAGGACAACATGGAGTCGATCATGGGGCTGACGCGGACGGAGGGCATGCTCTTCAAATGGGGCTCGGGAACGGGCACGAATTTTTCGACGCTGCGCGGCAGCAAAGAAACGCTGTCGGGCGGAGGGATCGCCTCGGGTCCGGTGAGCTTCATGAAAGGGTTCGACGCGTTCGCGGGCGTGATCAAGAGCGGCGGCAAAACGCGGCGCGCGGCGAAGATGGTGATTTTGAACATCGATCATCCGGACATCGTCGAATTCATCGAATGCAAGAGGAAGGAAGAGCGCAAAGCGCAGGTGCTGATCGAACAGGGCTACAACGCCGGAATCGACGGCGACGCCTACGCTTCGATTTTCTTCCAGAACGCGAACCATTCCGTGCGCGTGACCGACGATTTCATGCGCGCGGTGGTGGAGGACAAGGATTGGTGGACGAAGAACATCGCCGACGGGCAGCCGGCGGAAAAAATGCGGGCGCGGGATTTGATGCTGAAGATTTCGGATTCGACGTGGCACTGCGGCGATCCTGGGATGCAGTACGACACCACCATCAACCGCTGGCACACCTCGAAGAATACGGCGCGCATCAACGCCTCGAATCCCTGCTCGGAGTACATGTTCCTGGACGACACGGCGTGCAACCTCGCTTCGCTGAACCTGATGAAATTTCTCGGGTCGAGCGGGCAGTTCGACGTGACGGCGTTCAAGCACGCCGTGGACGTGACCATCACGGCGCAGGAAATCCTGGTGGACAACGCCAGCTATCCCACCGACAAGATTGCGAGAAATTCGCACGAGTTCCGGCCGCTGGGCCTGGGCTACGCCAATCTGGGCGCGCTGCTGATGTCGCTGGCGCTGCCGTATGACTCGGACGAAGGGCGCGACATGGCCGGAGCGATTACGGCGCTGATGTGCGGCGAAGCGTACGCGCAGTCTTCACGGATCGCGGAAAACATGGGCGCGTTTCCGGGCTACGAACTGAATCGCGAGCCGATGCTGGACGTGATTCGCATGCACCGCGACGCGATGCGCGGCATTCAGCCGGACCACGTGCAGACGGAACTCTTCCTGGCGGCGCAGGAATCGTGGGACACGGCGCTGCATCACGGAGAAAAGTACGGCTACAAGAACTCGCAAGTCACCGTACTGGCGCCGACGGGGACGATCGGCTTCATGATGGATTGCGACACGACGGGCATCGAGCCGGATCTGGCGCTGGTGAAGCACAAGAAGCTGGTGGGCGGCGGCGTGATCAAGATCGTGAACAACACCGTGCCGCAAGCGCTGATGAGACTGCACTATTCGCCGGAACAGACGAGCGAAATCGTCTCCTACATCGACAAGAACGGAAAAATCGAGGGCGCGCCGTATCTGCGAGAGGAAGATTTGCCGGTGTTCGATTGCTCGCTGGCGCCGCTGGGCGGCGGACGTTCGATCAGCTGGACCGGGCACGTAAAGATGATGGCGGCCGCGCAGCCGTTCCTTTCGGGGGCGATCTCAAAGACCATCAACATGCCCGAGGAATCGACGGTCGAAGACATCAGCAATGCATACATCGAGTCCTGGAAGCTGGGGCTGAAGTCAGTCGCTATTTACCGCGATAACTCGAAACGCTCGCAGCCCCTGAATGCAGGCGGCGCGAAAGAGGAGAAGAAAACGGAGTCTCCGGCAGCGGCCGTGGAGCCGATGCAGCGAGAACTTTTCGCGCGCGCGGTGCGGGAGAAGATGCCCGTCGAGCGCGCATCGGTGACGCACAAGTTCAGCGTGGGCGTGAACGAAGGCTACATCACCGTGGGGATGTACCCTGACGGAAGGCCCGGCGAGATATTCATCAAGATGTCCAAAGAAGGCTCGACGCTTTCGGGCGTGATGGACGGCCTGGCGCTGACGGTCTCGCTGGGCTTGCAGTATGGCGTCCCGCTGAAAGTGTTCGTGGACAAGCTGGTGAACACACGGTTTGAGCCTTCGGGGATCACGGCCAATCCGAATATCCGGTTCGTCTCCTCGGTGCTGGATTATTTGGCGCGGTGGCTCGGCGGACGTTTTATCTCGCCGGACTACCTGAAGCTGAATGGTGATGCAGCGGCCGCGCAGGCGCCTGCTACCGCGATGACGCCTGCGCCGATGGCTCAGGCCAATCTGGCGCCAATGCCCGAGGCCAACGCCTCATCCAAACTGCGCGACGCGCATGAAGGAGCGCCGACTTGCTCCGAATGCGGCATGCTGATGGTGCCGAACGGGGCGTGCTACAAGTGCGAGAACTGCGGGAGCACGAGCGGTTGCAGCTGAAGCGATTTGCGTGGCCGAGGGACATGACACGATGAGCCTTGCCTCCTCCGGATCAGGACTGGCTGCAAAACTTGTTCCCGAAAAGCCGACAGCGCGCGGATTTTTGCACATCGTGCGGCATGGCACGGGCCCCAGCTCGGTTTATGTGGTTACCTATCACCGGCTGGATCGTGACATCCTGCATTCCAAGCCGGCGGTGGCGGAGGGCGCGCAAGCGCTGATCGAACTGATGGAACGCATTGGCGTGGACTTCGGGCTGGCGGAAGTCCGGGGCGCCTTGGAAGATATTCTTCGGCTCGGCTCAGCCAATATCCCCGACCTATGGCTCAGCGACGAGGAAATGCTCGAAAGAGGTCTCGTCGAGGGCTAAACAGTCAGCCAGAAGAAGCGGCAGAAGCCGGAGGGTCTGACAAGGCCTTCCGGCTTTTGCATTTGCGTGGTTAACCATAACAGACCCACCCCCCTGGGTTTTTCTGTAAGTGCTCATTCTAAAGCGGTTAAAGTTTGCGTTAAGTCATTTATAATCAGCACTTGCGGGCAATTCTTGTAAGTGTTCATTCTAAAGGATTTGCAGGTTAACGTTTTTTTGGGCCAAATCGGGGCCGAATGGGTGCGCAAGCCGGCCTGGAGGTACCCGCGAGCATAAAAATGACGGCTGACCGCTTTACAGCCGACAGATCACAGCTCGCAGCCTGCAGCTTACAGCCAGAGGGCCTAGCTTGGTTGGCGAGTCGCCTGAGCGCGGCTATTTTCGGGGCAGAGATTGCTCCTCGTTTTGTGGCGGATTTCGGCTTTATTGCCCAGAAACAAAAAACGCCAGCAGGGACGCTGGGGTGTCGGAATACAGGACGCACAATTACCTAAAATCTGTTATACGCTTGGAGTAACCGTTAGTCAAGCAAAAGCTATCCCGGATTTCGCGGGCGAGGATAGCTGGCGAGTTGGCGGGAGGGGAGTCAAAACCCGCGGCCTTCAAATCGGAGGCTGCGGCACCCCGCGTTACAAGAGACGGTAGCTACCACGGTCGAGGAATTCGACCAGTCCAAAATCACGAAGCACTTGGAGCTGTTGGCGGATTTTGTCACGAACGTGGCGGTTGGCGGGATGGAGTTTGGCGAGTTGGGCGGAGTGGGCGTAGACGTCGGCGAGAGTGAATTCGGGTTTGCCCAGGGATTGCACCACTTGGAGGACGTCGAGGGTCCAGCCTCGTTTTTCGGCTTTGAGTTCTTCGAGGGGGCGTAGGCGATTGTAGGAGGCGCGCACTTCACGCGGGGCGCGAGGAGTTCCTTCGCTCACGACGGGAATGCGAGCGTGCGCAGGAATTTTGTCCAGGAGGATGTTACAGCCGACCCATCCGGCGCGGCGGGCTGTTGGAGCGAGAGGCGGGCGGCGTTCGATGGCGGACAGCGCGAAAGCGAAGTGCGGAATGAGAATGACGGTGCGAACGGCCCAAGCGGTCAGGTCGTAGTGCAGGACGTAGAGATTGGGTGTGTGGTCGGTGAGGATGGCGCACTTCATTTGCGAATAGGCGGCATCGACGATTCTTGTGCCGAATGGGCGCGATTGGCTCTTCAGTTGGAATGGTGAGTCGCACTTCGGGCAGGAGTAGTCGAGTGTTGCGGTTCCCTGAGGAGCAACGTCGAGCCGCGGCGAATCACAAACGGGGCAGAAGAAATTTGAGGCGCCCCAAGATTCGGTACCCACGCGGGCACGCTGGGATGCGCTTTTGTAGCGGCTGAGGCCCTCGCCGGGCAGTTTCAATTCCATGCACGAATTAGATCATAGGGTGTTCCTCGGAAGGAAGGCGGCCGCGATTTCCGCGGCCGGTGTGAAATGGCCGACCAGAAGTGGCCGATCTAAAGATCGGCCACTACATGGGAGATGGGCGCGCGTTGGGAGCGTCATGGCGTTGTAGTGGCCAATCTTTAGATTGGCCCATCCTATTTCCAAGGCGCCGACCTGGAGGGCGCACGTGAAGCGCGGCTTATCCAGGGAATGGTCTGTGAGCCGGAGTATGGAAATTGGTTGGGCGAGGAACAAAGGCCTTTGCGCACGGGATTCCACCAGATATAGCAGGCAACATTCTCGATTACGTCTTTCGGCCGAAGAATATGGTCGTAGTAGCTCATTTCCCACAGACGCTGACCTCCCGCCTTCCGAAACTCGAAGGCCGTTCGCAGCTTGAAAACGCGCACAAGTTCGAGCAAGTCAGAGCAGGGCTCGTTGCCCTCCGCTAACAGGTGAAGGTGGTCTGGCATGAGGCAATATGCGTGAAGCACAAAGGACTGGCGGGCGGCGCATTCTTGCAGCAGCAAAATAACGCGGTCCGCGATCCGTGGAATTGCAAGATAGCTTTGGCGCTTATCACAGCAAATGGTAACAAAGTAGGCGCGCAGGCCGAGGTAGTTTTCCCGGGAGAGACGGATGTTCTTTCGATCGAATGGCATACTGAACATGAATATAACATAAAGAGAATTATTGTGCGGGTGGCCGATCTGAAGATCGGCCACTACATTAGGCGAGGTAGATTTGGGTTTCGGTTTTGATGATGAAGAGGGCGTCGGAGTCGGGGCGGCCGGAGGCGCGGAATTTTTGGCGGGCGTCGTCGAGGGAGTTGGCTTGGACGGAGAAGGTGACGCGGCGTTTCGTACGGACGATGGCCGAGTTAAGTCACGTGCCAGGTTGCGGCGATTTGCCTTTGGCAAGAAACCTTTCGCCAAGCGCGACAAGGACTCGCAAAGCGCGTACATATTCCCTGCTTAGAATCCCCTCGAATGTCTCGCAGGGGTCCGCGTTGCGTTCGAGCATGTTTTTGGCTTGCCTAATTGCTCGTCGTACTTCCCGCTTTTGTGGATAGCGCATATCGAGCCCTCCAATACAGCAGCCTCATATGCAGAGCAACTTCGCTTCCAGAACTCAACCCGATCGATCGGGATCGTTGATCAGATGGGTATAGGAGTCAAGCGAGAGGAAGCAAGGAGTTAAAGAAAAGGACGGGGAAAAAGATAACGCAGAGACGCAGAGTTAACGGAGATTCGCGGAGAAAGGCAGAAGACGGAATTTTTCGCGCGGAGACGCGGAGGCGCGGAGAAAAAGGAAGTGGACAAACCACAAACGAAGAACAGGGAATTTTACGCAGAGGGCACGAAGATACTGAGGACACAGAGACGAGAAGACATAGAGATTCAGTTTTTGGGGGTGGTGGGCTAGTATAACGGCGGGCTAAAGGCAAGCTGGAGTGCGGGGCTGATTATGGAAGTGAAACTGGACGCCGAGACGGAAAAGCTGGTGCAGAAGGAGATTGAAGCGGGGAAGTTTCCCGATGCTGCGGCGCTAGTGGGCGCCGCGCTGCAGCACTACTTCATTGCGCGGGAATTTGGCGAAGAGTACACGCGCGAGGAAATCGATGAGAAAATTGGGCGCGGGTTGGCTCAGCTCGAAGCGGGCGAGGGCGTTGATGGCGAGGCATTTTTTGAGCAGCTAAGGAGACGAGGTCAAGAACTTCGATCACGTGGCAAATAACCACGTTTCGTCTCTCGCCGGAAGCCTATCAAGACCTTTCGGAAATATACGAATACATTGCGCAAGATAATGTCGACGCCGCAGATCGTGTGCGCGAAGAATTGCTGGGAGCAATGCGAGGGCTTGCCGAGATGCCCGGCAAAGGCCATCGCCGAACGAACCTCACCAAACGCCCAGTGTTGTTTTGGCCCGTGCGGTCGTATCAAATAATTTACAAGCCGAAGACGCGCCCACTGGACATAGCCGCGGTGCTGCACGGCAAACGGAACATCCGAAGGATTCTGCGAGAACGATAAGTCCGCCGACAGACTCGGGTCTGGTATCCTTTTTTGACAAGCGAGGGCGAATCAACGTGCATGACTTGAACTACTTCAGGGACCATTTGGAATTGTTTGCGGAGATGGCGGCGAAGCGCGGGGCGGCGCTGGATTTGGAGGGATTCCGCGCGCTGGATAAGGAGAGGCGGGAGCTGATCACGGCGACGGAGGCGTTGAAGGCGCAGAGGAACAAGGCGAGCGAAGAGATTGCGCGGTTGAAAAAGGCCAAGGACAACGCGGACAGCTTGATCGGGGAGATGAAGACGGTTTCGGAGCGGATTAAGGCGGCGGACGAGCGGATTGCGGCGTTGAATGCGACGCAGAGCGAATTGCTGATGACGATACCGAATGTGCCGCACGCTTCGGTGCCGGTGGGGCACAGCGCGGCGGAAAATGTGGAGGTGCGGCGATGGGGCGCGGCGCCGAAATTTGCTTTTACGCCGAAGCCGCACTGGGAAGTGGGCGAGCGCGCGGGGATTCTGGATTTGGCGGCGGCGACGAAGATTACGGGAGCGCGGTTCGCGGTTTACAAGGGATGGGGAGCGCGGCTGGAACGGGCGCTGGCGAATTTTTTTCTGGATGTGCACACGCGGGAGCACGGGTACACGGAGATTTTGCCGCCGTTTTTGGTGAATACGGCGTCGCTTACCGGAGCAGGGCAACTGCCGAAGTTTGCGGCGGACTTATTCAAGATTGAAAACACGGATTTTTGGCTGACGCCGACTTCGGAAGTGGAGCTGCACAATTTGCACCGCGACGAGACGCTGGCGGAGGAGCAACTGCCGATTCACGTGACGGCGTGGACGGCGTGCTTCCGCAGCGAAGCGGGCGCGGCGGGGAAAGATACGCGCGGGATTTTGCGGCAACACCAGTTCCAAAAAGTAGAGCTGTTCAAGTTTACGCATCCGGAGAAGAGTTACGAGGAGCACGACGCGCTGGTGCGGAATGCGGAGACGATTCTCGAAAAGCTGGGGCTGCATTATCGGAGGATGCTGCTGTGCACGGGGGATATGGGATTTGCGTCGGCGAAGACGTATGACCTGGAGGTGTGGCTGCCGTCGAGCGGGGAGTTTCGCGAGATTTCGTCGTGCTCGAATTGCGAAGCGTTTCAGGCGCGGCGCGCGGGGATACGGTTTAAGCCGAAAGGCGGAGGGAAAAGCGATTTTGTGCACACGCTGAACGGGTCGGGGCTGGCGGTGGGGCGTACGTGGATCGCGGTGGTGGAGAATTATCAGCAGGTGGATGGGTCGATTGTGGTGCCGGAGGTTTTGCGGCCGTATATGGGGATTGAGAGGATTGAAGAGGTGGAGGGAAGGAAGTAGAGGAGGTAGAGGACGTAAAGGAAGTAAAGGATAAGGATTTCGGAGAACCTCGGTGACCAAATAGTTGGGCGGCTGCGCGGGGAGCGGTTTTTTCTATAACACACTGAAAATAGATGGGTTAGCGAAAAATGAGGGCCGAAATGGGCCTGACTGGGGAATTTTTACGCTGCGCAAAGTGTTGAAAGTAGAGCTTTTCGTTTGACCTGCCTTTTCGCCTTGCATACACTCGCCTCAGGAGTTGGTGCAGACCAAAGTCGCGGACCCAGGGGAATTTGCGGGTCGCAAGAAGAACGATGATCCCGAACGAAGGAAAGTAAAGGAGTTGGCTCCAACGAGTTTGGGGTCAAACGCTGGAAGAATCGATGAACTTTTTGGGCCGAGTGATGAGATTTTTGTTTTGGGTGCTGATCCTGTCGTGGGGCGTGGCGCTGCTGCGGCGAGTGCTGGGGTGGGTGTTGCGCGGAGCGATGCCGGCACAGACGAACCCGGACGCGGCGGGCGCGGGAGCAGGGGCCGGGGCTGGTAGCGAGCAAGGCGAAATGGCGGCGCGGCGGCTGGTGCGCGACCCGGTTTGCGGCACGCATGTGGCGGAAGTGCTGGCGATACCGTATCGCGACGGTGGAGAGATTTTGCATTTTTGCTCGGTGGAATGCCGCGATGCGTATGCGAAAAATGCGCGTCGGATGGCGGCAAACGGTTAGAAAAGCGGAGACCCAGGGGTAGTTGAGGCAGCGGAAGAGAAGTCGAGACTAGACGCGAAGACGAAAGGACCGACGCCGATGGCCACGGTCGCAAAGCCCACGGGCCCGATAAGACAGATTGGCGCACCGCCGATGGTGCCGCGGATCGCTCCGCGAGAGGACTTGAATCCGTTTCGCATCGCGCAGATTCAATTCGATATGGCGGCGGAGTTTTTGAAGCTGGAGCCGGGGCTGCGGCAGATTTTGCGGACGCCCAAGCGCGTGCTGGAAGTTTCGATTCCGACGAAGATGGACAACGGGCAAGTGAAAGTGCACACGGGATTCCGCGTGCAGCACAATATTTCGCGCGGGCCGGGCAAAGGCGGGATCCGCTATCACCCGAACGTGACGCTGGACGAAGTGAAGGCGCTGGCGGCGTGGATGACGTGGAAGACGGCGGTGCTGAACGTGCCGTTTGGCGGCGCGAAGGGCGGCGTAATCTGCGACCCGAAGCGGATGTCCAAGACCGAGCTGGAGCGGATGACGCGGCGGTATGCGAGCGAGATTTTGCCCATCATCGGGCCGACGATGGATATTCCGGCGCCGGATGTGTACACGGACGCGCAGACGATGGCGTGGATCATGGACACGTACTCGATGACGGTGGGGCATTCGGTGCATGGCGTGGTGACGGGGAAGCCGGTGTCGATCGGCGGGTCCGAGGGGCGGAGCGAGGCGACGGCGCGCGGGTTGCTGTATGTCGTGGAAGAAGCCTGCAAGCTAAAAAAGATTCCGCTGCGCGGCGCGACGGTGGCCATCCAAGGATTCGGCAATGCGGGCGCGACGGCGGCGCGACTTTTCGCCGAGAAAAAGGCAAAGATTATCGCGCTGAGCGATACGCGGGGCGGCGTGACGAACTCGCGCGGGATCGATCCGATCAAAGCGATCCGGTATAAAGAGCGCTCGGGGACGGTGGTGGGGATGCCGGGGGCGTCGCGCATCACGAACGACGACCTGCTGACGATGAAGTGCGACATCCTGGTGCCGGCGGCGCTCGAGAACGTGATTACGCTGCACAACGCGGAAGCCATTAAGGCGCGGATCGTGGCCGAAGCGGCCAACGGGCCGACGACGCCGCACGCGGACGAGATTTTGGCGCGGCGCGGAATCACCGTGCTGCCGGACATTCTGACAAACGCGGGCGGCGTGACGGTGAGCTACTTCGAATGGGTGCAAAACATGGAAGGGCTCATGTGGGACGCCGAGGAAGTGAACGCGCGGCTGCAGAAGAGCATGGTGAAGGCGTTCCACGAAATGGTGGAGACGATGCGGAAGCATCACGTGCCGCCGCGGGCGGGCGCGATGATTCTGGCGGTCGGGCGAGTGGCAGAGGCTACGCTGGTTCGCGGACTGTTTCCGTGATTGCCGCACGATAGATTCCGCAAGAAGGTAAACTCCGGGCGATCCTTTTGAAGAGATTTGTTCTTTTTGCGCGCTGGTTGAATTTCGCTCTGGGGATGTGTTTGCTAGCCGGAACTGCGGCAGCGCAGCAGCGCGGCGAAATTGCCATCACCGTCGACGACCTCCCTACCCACGGCCCCATGCCACCCGGCATGACGCGCAGCCAAATCGCGAAAAACATAATTGCGGCATTGAAGGCCGCGAACCTTCCCCCCGTCTACGGATTTGTGAACGGCGACAAGCTGGACCGCTCCTGGGATAAGGCCAATGTCCTGAAACTCTGGGCGGACGCCGGATTTCTGCTGGGCAGTCACACGTACTCGCACATGGACATCACGCCGAACACGGTGCAGGCGTTCGAAGAAGATATCGCCATGAACGAGGGAACGCTGGAAGGCTTTATGGGCGGGCGCGATTGGCATTGGTTTCGCTATCCGTATCTGAACGAGGGCGACACGCTCGAAAAAAGGCACGCGATTCGAAAGTATCTGAGCGTGCATGGCTACCGCGTGGCGCAAGTCACAATCGACTTCCAGGATTGGGCATGGAACGAGCCGTACGCGCGATGCATGAATAAGCACGATGCGCAGGCGGTCGACTGGCTGAGGACCAGTTACCTCAACACGGCCTCGGAATACGTTTCCCTGAGCCAAAAAATGGCGGTGATGCTTTTCGGGAGAGACATCCGGCACATTTTGCTGCTGCACATTGGCGCGTTTGACAGCTTCATGCTGCCCTCGTTGCTGGATTCGCTTCACAAGCAGGGATTTGTATTTATCTCGCTACAAGAAGCGGAAGCCGACCCGGACGACCAAACAGACCCGAACGCGGCGCTCAGCACCGGCGGAACGCTGCTCGAACAAATGGTTGAGAGCAAGCACCTCGACTATCCGCCGCACGCGGAAGAACCACTCGACAAACTGAACTCCATCTGCCGCTAGATTCCGGACGGCAGGTTTTGCTCTTTGGCCAGCCGAAGCCAGCGGCGATTTTCCGAATTTTTATGTTGCGCGCGGGAAATAGCGCGCGTACATTCACAATTGCCGGTGCGCCCGGGTGGCGCGACCGGCTATTTTCTTCGAGGGGCGCGAAAGAGCACGAAAAATGACCACGAACGGGCATGGACATGTGGCTCCGCCGATTTTACTGACGATTGCGGGATTTGATCCTTCGTGCGGCGCGGGAACCGCGGCGGACTTGAAGACCTTTGCGGCGCACGGCTGCTACGGAGTGGCGGCGATCACCGCGCTGACGGTGCAGAACACGCAGGGCGTGGAAGACGTGCACAACATCCCGAGCGCAACGCTGAAGGCACAGCTTGAAGTGCTGGCAAGCGATTGCAACATCGCGGCCGTGAAAATCGGAATGCTGGGAAATCGCGGAAACGCAGCAACCGTGGCGGAATTTTTGGATGCGCACACGTTCGCGCACGTGGTGCACGATCCGGTGATGAAATCCTCGAGCGGGCGGGAGCTGCTGGACGCGTCTGGAGTGAAGTACGTGGCGACGGAACTGCTAAAGCGCGCCAGTGTGATCACGCCGAATGTGCCCGAAGCCGAGATTTTGACGGGCATGACGATTAAAGACGTAGCCGATATGGAAGCAGCCGCGCGGAAGCTGGTGGAAATGGGCGCGCGGGCGGTGGTCGTGAAGGGCGGGCACATGGGAAGGCCGACGGACGTTTTGTTCGACGGCACGGAGATGGTGACGCTGCCCGGGGAACGCGTGAACGAAGAGCAACTGCACGGAACCGGCTGCACGTTTGCGTCGGCGCTCGCGGCACACCTGGCCGTCGGGCGGGGATTGCTCGAAGCGGCCACGCTCGCGAAAGCATACGCGACGAAAGCGATTGAGAAGGCCTACCCCGTGGGGAAAGGCCGCCTGCCGCTTGACCATTTTTACCGGCAGAGAATCGAACCGCCTGCGCGCGGCATCCATGAGGTGCCGCAACATGGGCTGCATCCCGCGGCGGAGCCAGCGGCGCACTAGCGCGTCTCCAATTGCCGCGCGAAATTCCTGAACCAATCTCAGGTGGGGCAAAGCGAGCGGCCCTGGCCAATCGACATGACTTCCAAGCGCAAAATCATCGTCCACATCGCGACGAGCGTGGACGGCTACATTGCCCGGCCCGACGGCGACGTTGGCTGGCTCGACCGCCCCAGTCCCAAAGGCAATTATGGATTGAGCGAGTTCTTCAAGAGCATCGACACCATCCTCTGGGGCCGCAAGACGTACAGTAAAGGTCTCGAGATGGGAATGGACGCGATGAAGTATTTCAAAGGCGTCCAAAATTATGTTTTTTCACGCCAGCCGCAGGGCTCGGCGGTGCCGGAATTCCAATTTGTCAGCGAACCGGTCAAGTTGTTCGCGCAGAAATTGCGCGCCAAGCGCGGCAAAAATATCTGGATGATGGGCGGCGGCGAAATCATAGCTTCGTTCCTCGACGAAGGCGAGATCGACGAATTCAGCATCAGCGTAATACCTATTCTGATTGGCGAAGGTATTCCGTTGATACAACCGCGCCACCGGTCCATTCCGCTAAATCTGCTTTCCACGAAGAAATTTCCCGACGGGGTGGTGAGCCTGCGCTATGAAGTGGCGCGCAAGCGATGAAAGAAAATTCGCCGATCCTATACAAAGCCAGGGCTACCTACAGGAGGCCACCCATTGCAGGGCCAACGCCCTGCACCTACATTTTGTAGACAACTTTTCCGGCTACGATGGTGGCAACCGGACCGCCTTTGAACGTGCGGGCGTCGAACGGAGAGTTGCGGGATTTGCTGGGAGATTGCTTCACGTCGTAGGTCCACTCCCGCGTCGTGGAAAAAATCGTGAGGTCGGCGGGGAGGCCAGCGGCGATTTTGCGTTCGATACCGAGGACGCGCGCGGGGCCGGTGGTGAAAAGTTCGACCATGCGCGCGAGAGAGATTTTCCCCGTGTGAACGAGTTGTTCCAGCGCGAGGGCCAGTCCTGTTTCAAAACCCAGAACGCCGAACGGCGCTTTGTCAAATTCGACGTCTTTGAGGGCGGGCTCGTGCGGGGCGTGATCCGTGGCGATGGCATCGACGGCACCATCCGCAAGGCCTTCGATGAGAGCTTCGCGGTCCTCGCGGGCGGCGAGCGGCGGATTCATTTTGAAGCGCGAATCGTACTGGACGTCTTCATCGATCAATGTGAAGTGGTGCGGCGTCACTTCGCAGGTGACGCGCAGCCCGCGCGATTTGGCCCAGCGCACTTGTTCGAGCGAACCCTTCGCGGAGAGATGCGCGACGTGCAGACGCGCGCCAGTCAACTCGACAAGCTGAACGTCGCGCGCAACGCAAACGGATTCGGCGGCGGCGGGCATCCCACGCAAGCCGAGGCGCGAGGACGTGACGCCTTCGCGCATGACAGCGCCCGCGGCGAGAGATACGTCTTCGGAATGCTCGATGACCGGAAGATCGAGCGAGCGGCAATATTCCATCACCTGGCGAGTGAGCTTGGCGGTGGCGATGGGTTTGCCGTCGTCGGAAACCGCGACGATGCCGGCTTCTTTCATGGCGGCAATTTCGGCGATGGCTTCGCCTTTGCTGCCAACGCTGGCGGCGCCGATGGGCCAGACGCGAACGCCGGCGGCTGCCTTGGCGCGGTCGAGAATGAAGCGCGTGACGCTGGCGTTGTCGTTGACCGGTTTTGTGTTGGGCATGCAGCAAACGGCGGTGAAGCCTCCGCGCGCGGCCGAGCGCGTGCCGCTTTCGATGGTCTCGGAGGATTCCTGGCCGGGTTCGCGGAGATGCGCGTGAAGATCGATGAACCCCGGAGCGACGATCAGGCCGGCGGCGTCGAAAACTTCAGCGTTTTTCTGATCGCCGGCAAGTTTGCCGGGCGCGGCGAGCTCGGCGATTTTTTCGCCGTCGAGGAGAACATCCAGCGCGGCGTCGGTTTTCGATGCGGGATCGAGGACGCGGCCGTTCTTAATCAGAAGCATGCGAGAAGTCCTTTTTGTCGGTGGAGCGGCGGTTTCTTGGCGGCTGAGCTTCTTCGGAGCCAACTGATTCGGGATGCCCGGCATCTTCTGGCGCGCCGGAAATGAGCAGATAGAGCAGAGCCATGCGGACGGCGATGCCGTTGGTGACCTGTTCGAGAACGCAGGATTGCGGGCCGTCGGCAACTTCGGGCGAGATTTCGATGCCGCGATTCATGGGGCCGGGATGCAGAACAAGCGCGTTCGGCTTGGCGCGGCGCAGGCGCTCGGCGTTGAGTTGATAGCCGAGAACGTAGTCTTCGTTCGAGATCGATGGTTCGTGCATGCGTTCGGTTTGCACGCGGAGGACCAGGACGACGTCGGCGTCCTCGAGGGCTTCTTCGAGTTTGAATACCCTCCGAATGGAAACGCCGGGCGCGCCAATTTTTTCCAGTTCCTGCGGAACCCACATGGCGGGGCCACAGAGCGTGAAGCGGCACCCGAATTTTCCGAGAAGATGAATGTTGGAGCGGGCGACACGGCTGTGTTGAAGGTCGCCGAGGATGGTGACGTTTAGATTGTCGATTCTGCCGAGGCGGTCGCGAATGGTCAGCGCATCGAGCAAACCTTGCGAAGGATGCTCGTGCGTGCCGTCGCCGGCGTTGATCACGGGAATATCGAGATGGCGCGCGACGAAATCGGCGGCGCCGGAAGCGGCGTGCCGCATCACGAGGCAGTCGGGCTTCATCGCGTCGAGCGTGTGAACGGTGTCGAGAAGCGACTCGCCTTTTTTCACGCTGGAAGATTCTGCCTGGAGGTTCATGGTGTCCGCGCCGAGGCGGGCGGCGGCGGTGCCAAAGCTGATGCGGGTACGCGTCGAGTTTTCGAAGAAAGCGAGAGCCACGGTTTTGCCGCGGAGCGTGGCGAGTTTCTTGAGGGGATTGCGCTGGATGGCTTGAAAGGGCCGGCATTGGTCGAGAAGAAAAGTGAGTTCGTCCGCGGAGAGCGGTTCGAGAGCCAACAGGTCGCGAAAACGAAAAGTCACATTTGCACTCTTTGATGGTAGCGCGAAAAGCCTTGTTTCAACTACGACTCCTGGCGGTCGACGAGAACAACGCGCTCTTCCTGATCGATTTCGCGGAGACGCACTTCGATGATTTCCGTGTCGCTGGTCTGCACGGTGCGGCCGACGAATTGGGCTTCAATGGGCATTTCGCGATGGCCGCGGTCAATGAGCACGCAGAGCGAAACGCGCTGCGGGCGGCCGAGATCGAAAAGGCCGTTCATGGCGGCGCGAATGGTGCGTCCGGTGTAGAGGACGTCGTCGACGAGGACGAGGTCCATGCCGTCGACGCCAAAGGCGATATCGGAAGATTGCAGCACGGCCTGGGGCGCGACTTTCGAGAGATCGTCGCGATAGAGAGTGATATCGAGAGTGCCGACGGGCACGTCGACGCCATCGATGCCGCGCATGGCTTGGGCGATGCGCTGGGCGAGAGGCACGCCGCGGCGGCGGACGCCGATGAGGGCGAGATGCTTCGTGCCTCCGCTTTTTTCGACAATTTGATGGGCCAGGCGGCGCAGGGTGCGGTCGATCTCCGGGGCGGACATCAGTTGGGCTTTTTCGACGATGCGCATGTTCGGGTAATCCTAGCATAGTGACTGGTGCCGCGTGAGTGGGGAGTCTCGCGGGGCGGCGTGATAAACTGCCGCGGCAAAGTGCCGAGAACCGAGGTGCGTATGCTGGCTTTCCGTGTTACGGGCAAGCGTTGGCGAAGAGTTCTTGCCGGAGCGGGAATGTGGACGGCGATTTGTGTCGCGTCGGCGCTGGGGCAGACCGCTGCAACTGCGAAGAAGGCTAGCCCGCGGGAAACGCGGGCATCGTCGGCGGTTCGAACGGGCATGGAACGGCCGAAGCTGGTGGTGATGCTGGTCGTGGACCAGATGCGCGCGGATTATGTGGACAAATTTCAGGGGCAATGGACGGGAGGATTGAAGCGGCTGGTGGAAGAAGGAGCGTGGTTCCGCGATGCGGCCTATCCCTACGCGGCGACGGAGACATGCGTGGGACACTCGACGATTTCGACCGGAGCGTTTCCCGCGACGCACGGAATGATTTCGAATTCGTGGTGGGACCGCGAGCTGCAGAAGAACGTAACGTGCACGTTCGATCCGAAGGTGAAAAATACGGGCTACGCGGGAGCGAATGTGAAGGGCGGCGACAGCGCGTGGCGCATGTTGATGCCGGCGTTTGCGGAGGAATTGAAATATCAGGGGCGCGTGGGAACGCGTGTGGCGACATTCTCGCTGAAAGCGCGCGCGGCGATCACCATGGCAGGCCATCAAGCGGACGCAGTGACGTGGTTCGATCCGGCGTCAGGCGGCTGGACGACTTCGAGCGTGTATCCGATGGCGGAATTCGTCGAGGAATACGCAAAGGCGCATCCCGTGGCGCAGGACTATGGCAAGACGTGGACGCCGCTTTTGCCGAAGACCGCATATCTTTATGGAGAAACGGCTGTCGGAGCTGTGCCCCCGGCGGGTTTTGGAGCGGCCTTTCCGCATCCGCTGCAGGGTAAGCCGGACAGCGCGGGACCTGACGCGGCCTTCTATGCGCAATGGGAGACGAGCCCCTACGCGGAGACGTATTTGGCGGAGATGGCGGAAGACGCTGTCGACAAGCTGGGACTCGGAAAACGCGCGGGAACGGATTATCTGGGAGTGAGTTTTTCCTCGTTGGATTATGTGGCGCATGCGTTTGGCCCGCGAAGTTGGGAAGTGCAGGACGAACTCGCGAGGCTGGACCGCGATTTGGCGGGATTTTTTGCGCATTTGGACAAGACCGTCGGGCGCGGTAATTACGTCGTCGCGCTGACGGCCGATCATGGCGGCGCGCCGATTCCCGAGGATTTGGCGAAAACGGGCGTCGATGCCGGCTGGCTGAGCGTCGAAGAAGTGAACGAGCGCGCCGAGAAGGCGCTCGATGCGCTCAACTATGCAAAGCCTGCGGTCGCCGAAGTGGGCGGCAGCGACGTGTACTTCACGCCGGGAACGTACGACAAACTGAAAACGGATCCCGCGGGCATGCGTGCGGTGATCGAGGCGATTGAAAGCGTACCAGGCGTGGCACACGTTTATCGCGCAGAGGAATTGGACGACCGGCCGGCGACGGACAGCCCGATTCGCAGCGCGGAAGCAGCAAGTTTCTGGAAAGCGAGAAGCGGCGATTTGGAGATCGTGCCAAAGCCTTTTTGGCCGTGGGATTTTTCGAGGCCGGGCCATCCGCGGCAATACGGAACAACGCATGGAACTCCCTACTATTACGATCAGCGCGTGCCGGTTTTTTTCATGGGATTCGGGATTCGCCCGGGTGTGTATTACGAGCCGATTACGCCCGCGGACATCGCAGCCACGTTCGCCGTGCTTTGCGGAATTACGCTGGCGCCGCGCGACGGCCACGTCTTGGGAGAGGCTCTCGCTCATTCCGTGCAAACCAAGAACGGGCCGAAGGCCGAGTAGCGCCAAGACCACGCAACCATTGAAATATCTGGCGGGAATCCCTTTGTCCCGACGCACGCAAAGGATGGCCTCCGTCCTGAACTTCGTGCTATTCTCTGGCACGAAGTGAGTGCCGCAGCCGGTGTTGACCTGACCGTGCAAATTGGCGCGGTGCGCCTGCGGAATCCCATTCTCGCAGCCAGCGGAACCTTCGGATACGGCGTCGAATTTGCCCACCTTGTGGACCTGAACCGCCTCGGCGGCTTAGTCGTCAAAGGACTCTCCCGGGAACCCATGGAAGGCGCGCCTGCGCCACGGCTTTGCGAGACCCCCTCGGGGATGCTGAACGCCGTAGGGCTCCAAAACATCGGCGTTCGGGCGTTCGTGGCCGAAAAACTCCCAGTACTGCGAAAATATGATACGGCGGTCGTGGCCAATGTGTTCGGCTATACGGTCGAGGACTACGTCGAGGTCATCCGAGTCCTGGAGGACGCTGAGGGGCTGGCGGCCTATGAGCTGAACATCTCCTGCCCCAACGTGAAGAAAGGGGGCATGCAGTTTGGGGGCGATGCGAGTCTCGTCTCGGAGGTGGTTGGCGCAGCTCGCAAAGCGGCCGCCAAACGGCCCTTATGGGTAAAGCTCTCGCCGATGGTTGCAGACATTGGACTTATCGCCCGGGCAGCGGAAGCGGCGGGAGCGGACGCTTTGACCGTGGCGAACACCTACCCGGGTATGGCCATCGATCCCTGGACAGGGAAGTCCCTGCTGGGTAACCAAACGGGGGGACTGTCGGGACCGTCTATAAAGCCGATGACTTTGCGGCTCGTCTGGGAAACGCGGAAGGCGGTCAGGACACCAATTATAGGCGTCGGAGGCGTCGAGTCGGTGAAAGACGTGCTTGATTACCTAGCTGTGGGCGCGACTGCCGTACAGGTAGGGACGGCCAGTTTTACTGACCCTACGGTCAGTCAGCGACTTGTGGGAGAGCTGGAGAAAGCTCTTTTTGATGCTAAAGCGTTTACTGTCAGTGAGATAAGAGGTAAAGTTTCTGCAGATTTTGGTTGACATAACGACTCCTTTTTGCTACACTTTTTTGGATTTGAGTAGCACAAAGAACACACTATGAGACGACCACTATTTGTTATCTGGGCCGCATTCCGTTGGGTGCTCTTAATGTTCCTTGTAGTTCCCGTTATGGAAGCCCCCTTGGTGGCGCACCTGAGCGCCCCAGTGAGGCCGCTGAAGACCTGGGTAGGCAACGCCAGTTGGTATGGTCCCGGCTTCAATGGAAAGAAGACCGCGGATGGGGAGTACTTCGACTCCGAGGCGCTGACTGCGGCGCACCCCAATCTGCCCTTTGGGTCCATCGTCCGGGTGGTCAACCCCCGGAACGGGAAGTTTGAACTAGTACGCATCAATGACCGCGGTCCCTATCAAGAGGGACGGGAAATTGATGTATCCTATCGTGTCGCCCGGAAAATCGGCTTGATCCATTCGGGCGTGAGCCAAGTCCGGCTCGAATTGATGGAAGTGCCGCACAAACACTGACCCCGCCGAAACCGGGGTCGCTTATGACCTTGAGCTTCGACGCCCATCCCCGCAGCAGCTTGATCGTGGCACTGGATTTTGACTCACTATCCTCTGCCGCAAAATTCGCAAAACAAATCTCCGATCTCGTCGGAATGTTCAAGATCGGCAGTCAGCTCTTCACGGCGGCCGGCCCGGCTGCGGTTAAAGAGATCGCCGCGCTCGGCCCGGGCATTTTTCTCGATCTGAAATTCCACGACATCCCGAATACGGTTGCGGGAGCGGTGCTTTCCGCGGCCGCGATGAACGGCGTACAGTTGGTGAACGTGCACGCGCTGGGAGGCCGCGCGATGCTCGAGGCGGCGGTGCAGGCCATCAGCGCAGGAGTCCCGATGGGCGCGGACCGGCCGCGATTGCTGGCGGTGACGATACTCACCAGCATGGATCAAAAGGCGATGAAGGAAGTGGGCATCGGCGGCGCGCCGAAGCTGCGCGTGACCAAGCTGGCGCAACTCGCCAAGAAGGCCGGCGTGGACGGCGTGGTCGCTTCCGTGCAGGAAGCCAGAGCGATTCGCAAGGCGTGCGGCAGCGATTTCTTGATTGTGACGCCTGGAGTGCGACCACTCGATTTGGCTGTGCAAACCAAATCCGAGGATCAGGCGCGCAAGGCGACTCCGACGGAAGCGATTCGAGCAGGCGCCGATTTTCTCGTTGTCGGCAGGCCCATCCTCACGGCGCCGGACCCGCGCGCCGCGGCACAAGCCATCGTCGACGAAATCGCCGCCGCTAAATAGCTCTCCGCGCGGAGTTGGCCTCCGTTGACCGGATCCCAATGTGATGCTACGATGAGTCACATTATGACACGAGCGACAGTCCGCGACTTGCGTTATCGCTTCCGCCAAATCGAGGCGCGCCTCAGCAAGGGCGAAGAGATCGAAGTTTACAAGCGGAACAAGCCTATTGGCCGCCTGATCCCCATCCGTCCCAAGCCTGAGGACTACCCCGATTTTGCCGCCATCGCGCGTAAAGTCTTCGGCAAAAAGAAAACTCGCATGACTGGCACTCAGCTCGTCTCCGAACAGCGAGAGCCTTATTGATTGCTTACGCCGACACGGGATTCTTAGTCTCACTTTACGGCCAAGACGCCCACTCTATCGCGGCCAGAGGGATGGCCCAAGGTCAACCGGCGTTCCTTTTGACGCCTTTAGGTGAGGCAGAATTCGTCAACGCGCTCGAGCTTCAGGTGTTCCGCAAGCAATGGACACGCAGCCAGGCTCAAACTATCCATAACCATTTTCTGCAGCACCAAGCTGCTGCCATAATTCGCAGTGAGCCTTTTCCGGTGGAGGCTTGGGAGCGGGCCGTGATTCTTTCGCGCCGTCACGGCGCAACATTGGGCGTAAGAACTCTCGACGTTTTACATGTCGCGTCCGCTCTTGTCCTCAAGCCCGACGTGTTCTTGACGTTTGATACCCGCCAAAGCAAGCTAGCGAGGACCGAGGGCCTTCGCGTGCTTCCCGGTTGAGTCCGGCAAAACCACTGGTCCGCTCGCAATTCGATTCGATGACCAATTCAGCCAAAAGCGTGATCGTGGGGACCGCGGGGCATATCGACCACGGAAAATCGGCGCTGGTCGAGGCACTGACGGGGACGCACCCGGACCGGCTTGCGGAAGAGAAGCGGCGCGGGATCACCATCGATCTGGGATTTGCGTTTCTCGAAGAAAATGGAGTGAGAGTTGGATTTGTGGACGTGCCGGGGCACGAACGCTTTGTCAGCAACATGCTGGCAGGAGCGGCGGGAATCGATCTGGTGCTGCTGGTGATTGCGGCGGACGAATCGATCAAGGCGCAGACGCGGGAGCATTTCGACATTTGCCGTTTGCTGGGGGTGCAGCGGGGCGTGGTGGCGCTGACGAAAAGCGATCTGGCCGATGCGGAGACGCTGGGATTGGTGCTCCTGGAGATCGAGGAGTATTTGCGCGGGTCGTTTCTGGAGCGGGCGGCCATTGTTCCGTTGAGCGCGAGAACAGGGGCGGGGCTTGACGATTTGAAGAAGGCGCTGCACGCGGCGGCCCTGGAGGTTCCTGGAAAAGATGCGTTGCGAGACTTTCGGCTGCCGATCGACCGGGCCTTTGCGATGAAGGGCTTTGGAACGGTGGTCACGGGAACGCTGATTTCGGGGAGTATTGGCGCGGAAGACGAAGTCGAGCTGTTCCCCGGGGGAAAGCGGCTGCGGGTGCGCGGCGTGCACTCCGGCGGAAAATCGATCGAGCGGGCGAGCGCGGGGCAGCGAACGGCGGTCAATCTCGCGGGAATCGATCATGGAGACGTGAAGCGCGGGATGAGCCTGGCCGCGCCCGGGCGTTTTCGCACGACGCGAAGGACGGACGTGCGGCTCACGCTGCTTGCTTCGGCACGAAACATGAAGCATCGCGCGCGAGTGCATTTTCATGCCGGAACGGCGGAGACGATCGCGGAGATTTCTCTCTACGGTCAAGAAACATTGGTGCCGGGACAAAACGCGCTTGCGCATCTGCGGCTGCAGGAGGACGTGTTGCTGCTGCCCGGGGACCGGTTCATCGTGCGGCAATTTTCGCCGGTGATCACGATTGGCGGAGGCGTAGTTCTCGATCCGCTGGCGCGGCGGCCGACGTTGCGGGATTCGAAGCGCGCCGCGTTTCTCGGAATATTGGAGACCGGGAAACGCGAGGAAGCGCTCGCGGCGATGACTGAGCGCGCGCTGCTCGGGATGTCTCTCGGGGAGATGGTGGCCAGGACAGGATGGCCAGAGCTGGAGATTCGCGAGATCGCCCAGGCGCTCGCCACAAGAGGCTCGGTCAAAATTATTTCAACCGAGCCGTTAATTCTGCTCGCCAGAAAAGCATTCGACGAAGTCCGCAAGAAAATCGCCGAGCGAGTAGAACGGTTTCACAAGGAAAATCCTTTGCTGCCGGGGATTGCCCGCGAGGATTTGCGGGCGAATCTGGGAAGACGCGTGAGAGCCGAGACGTTTCGCGCCGCGCTGGAGGAATTGGCGGCGGAGAAGAAGCTGGACGTGAAAGGCGAGCTCGTCAAGCGCGCCGGGGCGGCGATTGCGCTGCAGCCGGAAGAGGCGCGAGCGAAAGATCAGATTGAACAAGCGTTCTCGGAGGCTGGTTTGGCAGTGCCCGCTGTGAAAGACGTGCTGGCCAAGCTGTTGATTGAGAGCAAGCGCTCGGAAAAGCTGTTGCAAATTCTGCTTCGCGAGAAAACGTTAGTCAGAATTAGCGCAGACCTCATCTTTCACCGGGAGGCCCTGGCTCAGTTGAGGGAGAAGCTCGCCAGGTATAAGAAAGCCAAGGGCGAGCGCATTTCCGTGCCTCTTTTCAAGGAGTTGACCGGCGTTACGCGCAAGTACGCCATTCCGCTGCTCGAATACCTGGACCGGGAGCGGGTGACGCGGCGTGCCGGGGACGAGCGTGTTATCCTATAGCCGCGCAACGTGACACAGGCTTGCCGCATTAGGCGTCCTGCGCTAGAGTGAAGTCGAGTGCGGCGAGGCAGGCCGCATGGAGGTTTTTTTATGGGTGAACTTAGTCCTATTCATTGGCTGATTGTCCTGGCGATTATTTTGTTGCTGTTCGGGGGACGGAAAATCCCCGAGCTGGCGAAGGGCCTGGGAGAAGGAATCCGGAGCTTCAAAGAAGGAATGTCCGGCGCTTCGCAGACGCAGGCAGCGCCGCCCCCGGCGCCGACGGCCGCTCCCGCGGAGAAGCCCGCGGAAGAGAAGAAATCCTAGAGTTCGGCAAAGGATTCGTCAGAGGTTGAAGAGGGCGGCCACTGTGGCCGCCTTTTTATTTGGGTTTCAGGCTTCGCGAATCTTGATTAAAGCGCAAGGCGAGCTATCGCTTACGAAAAACCTGCCCTTTTGGCCAGTCGCTCCGGTACAACTTTCTCTCCAGACTCGGGTATTACAGGGTGTCCCGGAATTCCCAGATTCGGATAAATCGAAGAGGAACGAAAACGTTCAGGAGAGAACGATGAAACTCACATGGCTGAAGTGGAGCGCCTTGCCCGTGGCCGCATTGCTGGCGGGAAGCGTGGCAATGGCGCAGGACCAATCGACGACCCCCGCGACAAAACCCGATCCGACTGTAGCGCAGCGGAAAGAGAATCAGCAGGACCGCATCGCGAACGGCGTGAAAAGCGGGCAATTGACCGCCGGCGAAACCGCCAACCTGGAGACCAAGGAAGCGGCGATCAACGGCGAAACCAAAGCAGACCGCGCGGCAAACGGCGGAAAACTGACGGGCGCCGAGAAGCAGCAAATCAACCAGCAGCAGAACGGCCTATCGAAACAGATCTATCAAGACAAACATAACGACAACACCGCGCACTACGGCAACAACGAAGTGGGGCAGCGGCGTGAGAACCAGCAAGACCGCATCGCGAATGGCGTCAAGAGCGGGCAATTGACGGCGGGCGAAACTGCCAAGCTAGAAAATCAGCAACGAGGCATCAACCAGCAAGTGAAAGCGGACCGCGCAGCGAACGGCGGGAAGCTGACCAATGGCGAAAAGAGGCAGGTCAACCGCGAACAGAACCGGGCGTCGCGGAACATCTACAACAAAAAGCACAACGGCAGAACTCAAGGCGGCGCGAAAGCCAAGTAGTTTCAAGTTTTTCCACCGCTTAAAGTAAAAAGAGGTGCTCTCTGAAAGGGGGGTACCTCTTTTTGTTTGACTTCCTGGCAGGACGGCGACTGGCGAGGGGCCCCTAGATTTTTTGTAAGTGTTGCATCTAAAGAATTTAGGCATTCCGCAAGTTGTTTAGAATCAACACATACGGATGGGCTTGTAAACGTTGCTGGCTCTGTTGACATCCTATCGGGCCGAGAGCGGGCCTTAGCCGGTAGAGGTTGTAGGTAAGACCGAGGAGCAAAGCTTGGCGGATCTGGATGGCCAAGCTGCGACCGGGCGCGCGCGAGGAGAGCTTGCGTTTGACGACCGAGAAGATCGTTTCGATCTTGGCGCGTTGCCGGTAGGGCTTTTTCGGGAAAGCGCGGAACATCTGATTCCGCATGGTGCCTTGGGGAATACCGCGGCGTTTGGCCGGGATGATGCTCCGAGCTCCCAGGCGCTGCCGAATGTATTCGTGGTTGGGTTCCGAGTCGAACTCCGCATCCGCCAACACCAGGCCAATGGGCGCGCCTCGTGCCGCCGCAGCCAGCAATCCCGGCAGGGCGCGCACGTCGGACCCCGGTCCTTGATGTGCCCGTTGCGCCAGCAAAATCTGCTGCTGTAAATCCACCACGATCACCCACTTCAACCAACGGCGTTGCCGCGAACTGTGCTCCGCGTGCTGTTCCATGCGCCGTACAAAGAAGGTGCTGACGGAATTGTAGGAGAGTCCGGTGCCATCAATGGCGGCGGAAACGGGCCGGCGCCGGCGTCCACGCAAGCGACGCACCGTTTCGCTCAGTCCGCGCTCCACGGTGTCGTCGTCCAGTCGCCGCAGAAAACGATACAGTGTGGTGTAGTCCGGCACGGCCTGCAATTGCAGTGCGGCACGCAATTCTTGGTGCTCGCGCAAGCGCGTCTCGGCTTCGCGAAAAGTCCAATCTTCATAGCGCATCAGGCACAGCACCGCCAATAGCTGTGGTTGCGTGAACTGGTGTTTGCTGAAGCGCGTGCGGTAGGGCGGCAAAACCTGCGTGGCCACTTGCAGCGCCACGCGAGCAATCGGCAGGAGACCAACCTCGGCCATCGTCCCTCCTGCCCCATCAGAAAACACCTCCGGCCCCTACTTGTCGACTCCTCGAAACACAGACTGTGCCGAGGATGTCAACAGAGCCAAATATTGATTACAAACGACTTAGCAAAAACTTAAGCCATTTAGAATCAACACTTACAAAAAAACCGGGGGGGCTTCACCGTGAACTATAGGCTAAATCGTCCAATTGTGCGTCCGGCTCCTTGCCCAGACGCTCAATGAACTCTGCGGATCGCCTCTCTGGAGCGGCCCGGCCCGAAAAGTGTGGGCGGGGTGACGCGCTGTGGCTACCTTTACATGTACATGTCGCCAGCGCCGAATTGGGACAAGGCGCGCGAACATCCAAGTGTACCGGCCGAGACAAGAATTGCGGAGCCCGGACAGATTGCGAGTTTGGCTCACGATCGCGGCGGGCAGAACATCTGGCCGGCGAAGATGTATGCCTGAGCACTCGCCGCTGCGGCGCCCCATTTCAAAAGCGAAGAACAAAAAGTTGATGACGGAAATTCAGTCAGGAAGTATATAAAGAGGGTCAGCCGTGAGACTGGCGGTCCGCAAGCTTTGGAGGAATCCCATGGGATGGTTCCGCAGATATAAAGCTCTTCTATCTTTCAGTGCTGTGATTGGAGCGTTGTGCGTTTTTGGCGCACTCGTGCCGGTGGGAAGCCAGCCCAAGAGCGGAATGGCGGCGGCGAGCGAAGCGTGTGCGAACGATGACAGCGGGTTGAAGCTGCCGGCGGGGTTTTGCGCGACGGTGTTTGCGGACGGAATCGGGCATGCGCGGCATTTGGTGGCAGCATCGAACGGGGTGTTGTACGTGAATACCTGGTCGGGGCGGTATTACGGCAACGGTGCGACGCACGAGGGCGGATTCCTGGTGGCGCTGCAGGACAAGACCGGAGCGGGAAAAGCGGATGTGAATAAGCGGTTTGGGGAAACGGAGGCGAGCGGCGGACACGGCGGGACGGGAATCGCGCTCTATAAAGATTTTATTTATGCGGAGAGCAACGACAAGATTGTGCGGTATGCGTTGACGAGCGGATCGATTGTGCCGAGCGGCACAGCGGAGACAATTGTTTCGGGATTGCCACTGGGCGGCGATCACCCCATGCATCCGTTCATCATCGATTCGCGCGGTGCGATGTTTGTGGACGTAGGAAGCGCGACGAATTCCTGCCAGGAGAAAAACCGCACCCTGAATTCGCCGGGAATCAGTCCGTGCACGGAGCTGGAGACGCGCGGCGGGACCTGGCGTTTTGACGCGAACAAGCTGGATCAAAGATTTTCTCCGGCGGAACGGTACGCCACGGGAATTCGGAATGGGGAAGGGTATGCGTTCGACGCGGAGGGCCGGCTGTTTGTGACGCAGCACGGACGCGACCAACTGCACATGAATTGGCCGGAGTTCTACAAGCCGGAACAGGAAGCGACGCTGCCTGCGGAGGAAGTGGTGCTGCTGAAGCACGGCGGGGATTACGGCTGGCCGGAGTGCTACTACGACTCGTTCGTGCGGAAGCTGGTGCTGGCGCCGGAGTACGGCGGGGACGGAAAGAAAATTGGAGTGTGCGCGGAGAAACTCGAACCGGCGGCGGCGTTTCCGGCGCATTGGGCGCCCAACGATATGGCGCATTACGACAAGAAGGAATTTCCAGCGCGTTACCGCAAGGGTTTTTTCATCGCGTTTCACGGATCGTGGGATCGCGCGCCGTACCCGCAGAAGGGCTACAACGTCGTGTTTCAGCCGATGAATGGGGAACATGCGGCGGGGCGTTGCGAAGTGTTTGCGAGCGGATTTGCGGGAGCGGTGATGTCGCCGGACGGAGCCGAGCATCGTCCGAGCGGGCTGGCGGTGGGGCCGGATGGGGCGCTCTACGTTGCGGATGATATCCGCGGGACGATTTACCGCATCACGTATCGCGGCGGGCCGTTTGATGAGAAGTCGATAACCGCGTGTGCGAGCGCAACGGCTTCGCCGGGCGAAGTGGCGGGAGCGGAGGCCAAGCCGCCGGAGGGCACGCATCCGAACGCAGGTGCGGCGGCGAGTGGCCATGTTGCCGTGCCGCATGGCGCGACGCACGAAATGGTTTTGTTGGGTGAGCGGATTTACCGCGGACAGATTGGCGGAGCCGCTTGCACGGGGTGCCATGGAATGAGCGGACAAGGCTCGACGCTTGGGCCGCCGCTAAATGGGAAGAACTGGCTGTGGAGCGATGGCAGCTACGCCGGAATCACAAAGACCATCATGGACGGAGTGCCGCAGCCGAAAAAATACCGCAGCCCCATGCCGGCGAAGGGAGGCGCGCAGTTGACGGACGAGCAGGTGAAGGCCGTGGCGGCGTATGTCTGGAGCTTGAGCCACCGGTAAGCGCAGGCCCGAGCAGCCGCGGAGCATGTGCGGACTCTTTGCCGTAGCGAATTATCGACGGCACTGCGGTTGGCTAGCTGGGGCGAGAGTGACGGGGCCGGCGCCTCGCGGTGCGCCGACCAGAAGTGGCTCCGGATTGCAAAAGAATGTGCGGATCGTTCTGGGCAATGCTCAAAAGCTTGAGAGCCGCATTTGTGGGGCGACGTGCGCCGTGTTCCCAACTTTGAACGACTTTGGGGCTGACATTCAGGATATAAGCGAAGACGGTCTGGCTGGCGCCAAGTGCCTTGCGAATTTTCTTGATTTGGCGCGGGCGCATGGGTTTGACGCGTGGGATTTCGGTTACGCGAAGGGCGACCGGGAGACCCTTCTTTCGGGCGATGGCGTCGCGAAAACCTTCCATAAGCTCGTCGAAAATCTGTACTTTCTTTTGCATTGTCAGTTTCCTTTCAGTTCCGCAACCACCGTGCGAAGAGCGGCTTTCTGCTTCTCGTTTAGGTCTTCCTGCTGGCCTTTATCGAAGATAGAGAGCAGATAGATTTCCTCGTCGTGCTCCAAAAAATAGTACATGTAACGAAAGCCGCCGCGCTTGCCTTTGCCCCGCGCAGGATTTTCGGCGCGAGCTTTACGGATGCCGGTCAATCCAGGAACAACGGTTCCTCGCGTAGGATTCGCCAGGAGGTCGCCTTGAATAGCGCGGAGAACGTCATCGGCATCTTGCTTGGCGAGGCGGTGGAGCCTTTCTGTGAAGCCCCTGAACTCGATAAAGAGCACGATTCACTATACTACAGAGTAGGATAGACTTCAAGAAGGACTGCGAAGCACAGGGCGAAGAAACGGCAAGCCCGGAAAGGCTCGCTCTATGTTTAATTAGAGATCGTCCGGGGAGAATTGGGAGAAGGCGTCGGGGGCGGCTTCCTCGAAGCGGGTTAGGCGGCTGCGGAAGACGAAGCGGACTTTGTCGGTGGGGCCGTTGCGCTGCTTGGCGATGATGAGTTCGGTTTGTTCGCGTTCGTCGGGCTCGGCGTCCTTTTTGAAGAAGTGCGGGCGGTAGATGAACATGACCACGTCGGCGTCCTGCTCGATGGCGCCGGATTCGCGGAGGTCGGAAAGCTGCGGGCCGCGCTCTTCGCGTTCGGGAGCGCGCGTAAGCTGGCTGAGGACGAGCACGGGGATTTGCAGCTCCTTGGCGAGGCCTTTCAAGCTGCGCGAGATGCTCGAGACTTCTTCGTTGCGGTTGCCGAAGCGGCCGCGCGCGGTGATTAACTGCAGGTAATCGACGATCAGCAGCGAGAGGCCTTTGTCCCGCTTGAGGCGACGCGCTTTCGCGCCAATTTCGAGGACGCTGATCGAGCCGGCGTCATCGATCCACAACGGCGCGGAAGAAATCGTGCCGAGGGCTTCCGTCATGCGGCGCCAGTCCTCGCGGCTGAGGTGCCCGGTGCGGAATTTGTGCGCATCGATTTGGGCGACGGAAGCGACCAGGCGCTGCAGCAGCGATTCCTTGGACATTTCGAGGCTGAAGATCGCGACGGACTGGCCAGCGCGAAGGGCGATGTTTTCCGCGAGATTCAGCGCCAGCGCCGTCTTTCCTTGCGAGGGGCGCGCCGCGAGGATGAGCAGCTCGGAAGACTGCAAGCCCGAAGTCAGCTTGTCCAATTCGACGTAGCCGGTGGGAATGCCAGTGATGCTTTTCCCTTCGCGGAAAATTCTTTCGAGGCGCTCGAAATTGTCGCGGACGATGTCCTTGATGGGAATCAACCCGGCTTTCACGCGGTCCTCGGCCAGCGCGAAAATCGAGGATTCCGCGTTGTCGAGAATGGCGTCGGCGCCGTCCTCGCCCTCGAAGGCGCGCTGCTGGATGTTGTGCGTGGCGTGAATCAGATTGCGCAGCATCGCCTTTTCTTTGACGATGCGCGCGTAATGCTCGACGTTCGAGACCTTGGGCATGCCATCGGCAAGCGAAGCCAGGTACGGCGCGCCGCCGGCGGCTTCCAAATCGCCGCGGCGATGCAGCTCTTCGGTCAAGGTGATCAGGTCGATGGCCTGCTGGGCCTCGCCGAGAGAAATCATTTGCGTGAAAACGCGGCGGTGCTGATCGAGAAAGAAATCCTCGGCGCGGAGATTTTCGATGGCGGCGTTCAGGGCGTTGTTGTCGAGCAGAATGGCGCCGAGGACGGAGCGTTCGGCTTCGAGATTGTTCGGAAGGGGCTTTTCGAGAGTGGCATCCACGGGCATAAGCGTTCTTTAGACTTCGCCTTTTCTTCGCTGTTGTATCATTTTCTCCGCGCGAGGGCAAGAGGGGAGTTTTCCGCCGCAACAACCAATGCATCGCGCTTCAGATTAGATTTAATTCCGTTCGAACTGACGCGGCATTGTGCCCGGATGAAAGATTCGCGTCAATCCGGAAGCTGTGCATCGTTTCGGAAATCGGTGCAAAACTTTTTGGTCTGTTCGGTCAAAAATTCCGCGCGCAAAAAAAGCAGGGGCACGATATATCGTGCCCCTGCGGAAGAAAATTCCGGCAGCCTCGATTTGAAACTATTCTTCTTTGGCGACGTGGACAGTGACCTGGGCGGTAACGTCGCGGAAGACTTTGATGGTGACGGGATATTCGCCGAGAGCTTTGATCGGATCGGCGAGCTGGACCTGGCGCTTATCGATCTTGAAGTTTTGCGCGGCGAGGCCTTCGGCGACGTCGGCGGTGGTGACGGAGCCGAACATCTGATCGTTTTCGCCGGTCTTGCGCGTGAAGCCGAGCGAAACGCCATTGAGCAGCGCCGCTTGCTTTTGCGCGGCATCCAGCTCGTTGGCGGTCTTCTTCGCCAGCGAAGTGCGAATCCTCTCGAGCGCTTTCATGTTGCCGACGCTGGCTTCGATGGCCAGCTTGCGCGGCAAAAGAAAATTGCGCGCGTAGCCGGACTTCACGGTGACCACTTCGCCGCGGTGCCCGAGCTTTTCGATGTCTTCCTGAAGAATGATTTGCATGTTCTCTCTCTAAGCTCCTCTTTCGTTGTGCTTGCGCGGCTTTAGGCCTTTGGGGCTTCGGCGGGCGCCGGTGCGGCGGCCGGCGGCGCCGCTGGTGCGGCTGCTGGGGCGGCATGCGCCGCTTGGGGAACGACCTGGCGCGGAGCTTGCGTGCCCGCCGCGCTGCCTGCAAACGGCAGCAGGGCGATGTTGCGCGCGCGCTTGATGGCCACGCCGAGCCAGCGCTGGTGGCGCGAGCAAACTCCGGTCATGCGCCGCGGCAGAATCTTGCCGCGCTCCTGGACAAACTGCGAAAGAATGTCCGCGCGCTTGTAGTCGATGAAGTCCATCTTCTCGACGCAGAACTTGCAGACTTTCTTTTTGCGGAAATATTGCCGCTTGCCGCGCGGCCGGCCGCCGGGACCTCCCGGACCACCACCGCCTGGGCCGCCTTCGCGCCGCGGGCCACCATGCCCTCCGCCGGGGCCGCCATGGCCGCCACCGCCTTCACGCCGCGGCGGTCCACTGTGAGACTGTGCTTGTTTCTGTTCCTCAGCCATACCGTCCTGCCTTTCTCTCTAAGAACCGGAAAACGAAAATCGAAATACGAAATTCGAAAAACGAGATGCGAAAATCAGCTGGCCGCGGGTTGTTCCGCCGCGGGAGCGGGAGTCGAAGCCGGAGCCGGCGCGGGCGAAGTCCGCCGCGGACGCCGTGCGGCGCGCTGTTCGCGCTTTCCGCCGAGCTTTTTCTGGCGCTTCAAATCTTCGTCGAGGCGCACGGTCAGGTATTTGATGACCACGTCCTGGACGCGCAGCCGCCGTTCGATTTCCGCGATCAGTTCGCCGTGGCTGGTGCGAATCTGCTGGTAGACGTAAATGCCCTCGCGATGCTTGGCTACGCGGTAGGCGAGCTTGCGCGTGCCCCAATGCTCGGTCTTTTCGATCTTGCCGCCTTTTTCCGCGCAGGTGTGCTCGATGCCGGCAAGCACTTTTTTGACCTCGTCTTCCGGCGTGGCCGGCCGCGCGATGAAAATCAGATCGTACAAACGCTCTTCCATGATGACCTCTTTCCTCTTTGCGCCGAGGTTATCGGCGGCACTTCAAAATCTATTCCGTCCGTGAGCCCGGAAAAATCTCTTACTCATTCTCCGGCTCTTCCGACTCTGGCAGTTTCCGCCGGTTGAACTTGTTCATCGCCGCGTCGATGCCCTTGGCGAGAATCATTTCCACGGCGTCGCCCGCCTCGCCCACCATTTCCGCGGCTACTTCGAGTTCCGCCTTTTTCATCGGCCGGAGCACGAATTCCTTGCGGCTGCTGAGCGGATGATCCGGGCCGCATCCCAAACGCAGGCGGAAAAAATCCTGCGTACCCACGGCGCTGATCACCGAATTCGCGCCGTTGTGGCTTCCGCCGCTGCCTTTGCGGTCGATGCGAATCGTGCCGAAAGGCAATTGCACTTCATCCCACATCACCAGCAAATCGGCCGGACTCAACTCGTACTTCGCGAGCAGCTCGCGGACGGAGATGCCGCTGAGATTCATGTACGTCTGCGGCTTGGCCAGAAGCACATCTTCTCCAGCGATGCTGCCGCGGCCTACGAGCGCCTTGCCTTCCGGCCGCTCAACTCGAATAGGCCCGCCAATCGAACCGCGATTCGCCAGCTCGTCGATGGCCATGAATCCGAGGTTATGCGGCGTCCATTGGTACTCCGGATCAGGATTCCCAAGACCAACGATAAGCCGCATAGGCCTCTGTCCAGCAGGCTGCTTGCCGCCAGCCGCCGCGCATTGCAAACTGCCGCACTACTTTTTCTTCTCGCCCTTTTCGGCCTTTTCCGGTTTCGCTTCGGCTTCGGCGCCTTCTTCGCCCTCGACTTCTTTCTTGCCCTTCTTGATGACTTCGGGCTCGGCGGGCGTTGCAGCTTCCGCGGCAACCGCTTCGGCGGGCTTCTCTTCTTCGACCTTGAGCGCGACAACGTGCGCGAGAACGCGTTCCGGATCCGTGATGAGCTTCATCTTCGCCGTGTCAATGGGCAGTTCCCTGGCGCGAAGCTGCTGGTTGAGCATGAGGCCGGAGACGTCCATCTTGAATTCAGTGGGAATCTCGGCGGGCAAGCATTCGATTTCCACTTCGCGCGTGACGACCTCAAAGACGCCGCCCTGTTGTTTGACGCCGGCAGGCTCGCCGAAAGTGTGCACGGGTACTTTGACGCGCATGCGCACGTCCATGGCCACGCGGAGAAGATCGACATGGAGCAGATTGCCGCTGAGCGGATCGACTTGCCAGTCTTTCAAGATGGCGGGCTCGTGCTTGCCGGCCAAGTCCACCTGGAAAAGCGTGTTGTGGCCGCTGGCAGAGCGCAGAATCGCACCGACCTGCTTGGCATTCAGCGCGAGAGTGATCGCTTCGCCCTTGCCGCCGTACAACACGGCGGGAACTTTGCCGGTCTGACGCAGGCGGCGAGCCTCGTTCTTGCCCCGAAGGGAGCGGGGCGCTCCTTCTACGATGATTTGAGTCTGAGCCATACTTTCATTCCTTCCGTGAAATCTTGTGAAGCAAACAATTCAATTTCGTTAATCCCGGCTGCGTTTTTTTGCAGCGCCACTTCTCGTTTCAAACCAGGCGACAGACTGAAGTCTGTCCCACAAAATCTAAATGAACAGCTCGCTGATCGAAGTCTCCTCGTGAATCGAGCGAATGCCGCGCGCGAGCAAATCCGCCACGCTCAAAATCTTGATCTTGCCCATTCCTCTGGCGGCCTCGCCGAGAGGAACCGAGTCGGTGGCAACCACTTCGGTGATGCGCGAATTCTTAATCCGCTCGATGGCCGGGCCGGAGAGCACGGCGTGCGTGCACGCGGCAAAAACCTGTGTCGCGCCTTCGCGGATGAGAGCTTCGGCGGTTTTCACCAGCGTGCCCGCGGTATCGATAATGTCGTCGACGATCAAGGTGCTGCGCCCGCGGACGTCGCCGATGAGGTTCATCACTTCGCTGACGTCCACATCCACGCGGCGTTTATCAACGATGGCCAGAGGGGCATCGAGTTTTTTCGCAAAGAACCTCGCGCGTTCCACGCCGCCCGCATCCGGCGAAACAACCGTCAGATTCGGCAAATTCAATTGCCGGAAGTGCTCGACGAGGACGGGAGACCCGTACAGGTGATCCACCGGCACGTCAAAGTAGCCTTGAATCTGCGGCGCGTGCAGATCGAGCGTTAAAGCCCGGCTTGCGCCGGCGGTTTCGAGCAGGTCCGCGACGAGCTTGGCTGAGATGGGAACGCGCGGCTTGTCTTTACGGTCCTGCCTGGCGTAACAGTAGTACGGCAACACCGCCGTGATGCGCCACGCAGAAGCCCGCTTGAATGCATCGATCATCAGCAACAGCTCGAGCAAATGGCAATCCACCGGATTGCAGCAGGGTTGAACAACGAACACATCGGCGCCGCGAACGTTTTCGAGAATCTGAAAATAAATCTCGCCATCGCTGAAGCGCCCGAGGCTGGCCTTGCCCAGCGGCACTTCGAGGTGCCGGCAGATACTCTCCGCCAGGGGCAGATTCGCCGTCCCTGAGAAAATTTTAAACCGGTCGTCGTTCAAGCGATCTCGCTCCATAACGGCACTTCTTGGGCCCGCAAAAAGTTTTCGTACAAAACTGCTTTGAACGGTTCGCTATTCGCTTGTGCGGAGACGCCGCGGATCAACGGAGGACAATGAGAGGACACAACTCTGCGTTAACGAGCGCCCTTCATCTTACGAACGTACCTATCGCGCGAGAGAGTCTCGCAAACAAAGGTCTGATCGTCCGGAAACCCAACAGCGGCTCGGCGCGCCATCGCTGGGCTCGGGAAAACTCCAAACACCGCCGAACCGCTACCCGCCAGCGAGGCTTCTGCAGCCCCTCGTTGGAGCAAAGCCCGCTTGATTTGCGCAAGACGGGATTGACGCCGGAAAACGGGCCGTTCGAAATCGTTGGAAAGGCCGCTTGCCTGCGCGCTCCAACACA
This sequence comes from uncultured Acidobacteriota bacterium, assembly GCA_963715795.1. Lineage (GTDB taxonomy): Bacteria > Acidobacteriota > Terriglobia > Acidiferrales > UBA7541 > Acidiferrum. The sequence goes on from OY970275.1 coordinate 3,547,433, forward strand.
GAGCACAGAACCTCCAAAGTTTAGGGTTTGCGGCGCCTTTTGTCAACGTCAGCGGAGCGGCATTGAGCCAGCGGTAAGCGTCCGGGGTGGGAACATGAATGTCTCGCGGCGAGACGATGAGCAGGTGGAGCTTGGGGATATCCGGAAGCGGATAGATCTCGTCGCCACGGTTTACGCCGAGGGCGCGGCCGCCTAGGAGAAAAAAGGGGACATCGGCCCCGAGAGATGCGGCAATTTCGAGCAGATCGGGCGAGGGCAACTTGCGCCCTGTCAGGCGCAAATAGCCGAGAAGAGCGGCGGCGGCATCGCTCGAACCACCTCCCAACCCGCGGCCCGCGGGAATGTTCTTCTTCAGTTCGATTTCGACGCCGGAACTAATCTTGAGGGCGCGTCTGAGTGCTTCGACGGCGCGATAGACGAGATTTTTCTGGAGAGGTTCCTGGGAAAGCGAGGCGTTGCCGAGGATCGACAGCGAGATGCCCGGGCGAGGCGAAGCGCGCAAGCGCAGTTCGTCGCGGAGCGAGACGCTCTGAAAAATAGTGCGGAGTTCGTGATAGCCATCGGAACGTTTTCCGAGGATTTCCAGGCGCAGATTGATTTTGGCAAACGCAGGAATACGAACTTCGCGCATGCGGCTTATTGCGGCTTCACGTCTTGCGGCGAAGTCTTTTGGGCGACGCGGTGCTTAACTTGCGAGAGTTTCTTTTCCACTTCCGCCACTTTGTCGCTTTCGACGTCGTCGGGCAGAGCGTGGTGCCACTCTTCGAGCGACTTCTCCCATTGCGCGGCCGCGAGATCCATCCGACCGGACTTGGCGTAGACATCGCCGAGATGTGAGCGGATGGTGGCATCGTGGGCTTCAAATTCGACGGCTTTCCGGAGGGTAATTTCGGCTTCGGTGAGTTTGTTTTCCCGGTAGTAGATCCAGCCCAGGCTGTCCAGATACGCGCCGCTGTTTGGCTCTTCTTTAAGGGCGCGCTGGACAAGCGACTGCGCTTCGTCCAGGCGGATGCCCAGATCGCCCAGCATATAGCCGTAGTAGTTCAGGACCGCGGCATCGCGCGGATTCACGGCGAGAGCCTTCTTGAATTCCACTTCCGCGCGGTCGTAAAACTTCTGCCGCTCGTAAATGGCACCCAGCATGAACCAAGTCATCTCGTTATCGCCTGGCGGCCCGGGAATGGCTTCGGCCGTGAGAGCGGCCTGCTCAGCTTCCTTGTAGCGGTGCGCGCGCTCGTACACCTGCGCGATGTTCAAGTAGGTGTCGCGATCGGCCGCGGTCTTCGTCAGCTGAGCTTGAAGGAGTTTCACGGCTTCATCGGTCTGGCCGTTCTCGCCGAGCAAGAGAGCATTGGAGGTGACAATGCCTTGGTCGCTGGGATATTTGGCAACGGCTTCCTTGCCGGCTTCGAGCGCCTTCGGCAAATCTTTGGCGGCACGGTACGTGTCCATGATCAGCATGCGGGAGCGACGATCCTCGTCCGCGCCAAGGTTTCCCAGCTCCGTATAAGTACTAATCGCGGCGGGAAAATTCTGAGCGTCGCGATAGAGTTGACCAAGTTCCTGGTAGAGAACCGCCAGGGAACGGCGGCGCGAGGGGAGCACGTCCGATTCCGATTTGAGGCCGGCGATGGCATCCGAGAGAACACGAATCGCATCGTCGAAGCGCCCCTGCGCTTCGTACAGCATGGCCTCGTTGTACATCACCTCGGGACTTCCGGGTTCATACTGGCGTGCTTTCAAGAGGCTTTGTTCCGCGAGGTCCAACTGATTCATCTCGCGATAAATCTCCCCGAGCCGCAAATAGACGTCGGCATCGTCGGGCATCAAGTCCGCAAGCTTCTGGTAGGCTTTGAGCGCTTCGGGATATTTTTCCTCGGAGAGTAACGTCTGACCCAGTCCGCGCAAGTGGCTCGGCTCGGCGGGATCCATGTCCGCGGCTTTGCGGTAGGCGCCTTCCGCTTTTTCCAAATCATGCGTCTGGGTATAGGCATCGCCGAGAAGATCGAGCAGCGTGGGGGAAGGCGCTCCCTTGTTGATCTTTTCGAGCAGCGAAATCGCATCCTCGGACTTACCTTCATCGATGAGGAGCTGCGTGAGAAGTTCGACGGCGGATTCGTTGTCTGGGTCTTGCTGTAGAAGGCCGCGAAGAACTTCTTCCGCCTTATCGGGCTCGTTGCGCAAGCGGTACAACCGCGCGAGCCACAGGGCGGACTCGGAATCCGTAGGATCGAGGCGATAGACTTCCTTGTACTGCTCGATGGCGCGTTCCGCCATGGCCGATTGCGCGTCCGCGCTCAATTCGCCCAGCTTGCGAAGATAAATGCGTCCGAGCAACCGCCGCGTCGGCAAATCCGTTGGGTCCTGTTTGAGGAGTGCCTGAGCTTCGGCGATGGCTTCATCGGTGCGCTGGGATTCCCAGTACATCTCGGCGAGGCGCTCGCCGATGATGGGGGATTTGGGGTCGAGCGCGTAAGCTTTTTTGTAGGCGTCTATGGCCTGGGTGGCGAGTTCCGGTTCGTTGGTGGAATCATACTGCAGCTCGTAGAGATGCCCCATCGCGAAGTCGTAGTAGGCGTCGGCACGCGGGGATGGGGCAACGGGAGTTTCCGAAGTGGGAGCACTGGCACCGGATTGGGCCGGAGGCGCGGTTTGGGATTGCGGCAGCGCGGAGGTTTGGGCGCCGGCCATCGCGACCGTCAAGCCTGTAAGGAATGTGGCGATGCTTATTCTTGGTAGGTTCATAGGTGCCCCGGAAACGAAAAGTATCCCATGCGGCCGGAACGGGGTCAAAAGCGAAATTAAGCCGTTTCCAAGGCACAAAGGCTTCCCCTTCTAAGATGCAAGAAATTTAGAAAGCGTTGAGCAAAGATTTAGGCTGTGGTCCAAGCTACACCGAGGGCAGCTTGTAACCCCTTTGGAGAAGCACGAGTGAGGTTGGACAGGTCGGAAACGACCGATCGAAGCACACGCTGGCACGAAAAATAATCAGTGCAGGAAGTGGCGGATGCCCGTGAAGACCATGGCGATGCCGAGGGCGTCAGCGGCTGCGATGACCTTGGCATCGTTGACGGAACCGCCGGGCTGAATCACCGCGACGGCCCCAGCTTTGGCGGCTTCCTCGACTCCATCCGGGAACGGGAAGAACGCATCGGAGGCGACGACGCTACCGGCGAGCGGGGACTGCGCCTTCATAACCGCTAGCTTGACGGAGTCCACTCGGCTCATTTGGCCCGCGCCGACGCCCAGAGTTGCGCCGTCTTTCGCGAAAACAATGGCATTGGATTTTACGTGCTTGCAAACTTTCCAGGCAAAACGCATCGTTTGCATCTCCGCCGGCGTGGGGGCGCGCTTGGTCACGGTGCGCAGCTGATCTTCCTTGATTTCGCCGAGGTCCGGCTCTTGCACTAGCATTCCGCCCAGGATGCGCTTGAGCTGCAATTCGCGCTCCGGATCGAGGCCGCCGGGCGGAAGCTCGAGCAGCCGCAGATTCTTTTTGGCAGCGAAAATGGCTTTTGCCTTTTCGTCGAAGCCCGGCGCGGCGATGCATTCGGCGAAGAGTTTGGCGACTTCCTCCGCAGTCGCGCCATCGACCACGCGATTGAAGGCCATGACGCTTCCGAAGGCGGAGACCGGATCGCTGGCGAGGGCTTTCAGGTACGCGTCGAGAAGCGTTTCGCGTTCAGCCGTGCCGCAGGGATTGTTGTGCTTGATGATGACCGCCGCGGGTTCGCGGAATTCCGCAGCCAAGCTGCGCGCCGCTTCCAGATCGACGTAATTGTTGTAGGAAAGCTCCTTGCCCTGAAGCTGTTTGGCTGCCGCGAGGCCCGCCGGCGGCTTGCCTGCGGGGATATAGAGGGCAGCGGCTTGATGCGGGTTCTCTCCGTAACGCAGCGAATCTTTTTTTTGCAGCGCGATGTGCACGCGTTCGGGTAGAAGCGGCTTTTCGCCCAAAGTTAAATGGCTCGATGCGGCGGAGAGCCGCTCAAGCTCCGTGGTGATGAGGCCGTCGTAACGGGAGGTTGTTGCGAAAACTTTCCGCGCCAGCTCGAGCCGCGTCGCGAGCGAAGTTTCACGAGCCGCTGCAAGCTCCTCCGCAACGCGAGCGTAATCGCCCGGGTCGGTCACTACCGTGACGCTCTCAAAGTTTTTTGCGGCGGAACGCAACATTGTCGGCCCGCCGATGTCGATGTTCTCGATGAGCTCTTCCGCCGCCAAGCCGTGCTTCGCCGCGGTTGCTTCAAAAGGGTAGAGATTCACGACAACGAGATCGATCGGCGCGATGCCGTGCTCGGCGGCCTGCTTCCGATCCTCGGGAAGATTGCGGCGGTACAAGAGCCCGCCATGGACCTTGGGGTGGAGCGTTTTGACGCGGCCGCCGAGCATTTCCGGCCAGCCGGTAAAATCGGCGACGTCGCGCACGGCGACGCCAGCCTCGCGCAGGAGCTTCGAGGTGCCGCCGGTGGAAAGAATCTCGACGCGCAGCGCAGCGAGGCGCTTCGCAAAGTCCACAATTCCAGTTTTATCAAACACGCTGATGAGCGCGCGTTCCACCGCCATGTATTCCTCCCAAAAAAGAAAAGCACAATAGTGTATGCGCCCGGCGGAAATTCGGAAAGCGGAAAGGGCACCAGACCTCAAATTGCAGTGTGGATATTTAAAGAGCTGAATTCAACGACGAAGATGCCAGGACGAAATACCTTGGGATTTCACTAACGGCAAAGAGAATTAATTGGGCTGGCTCAGGCTTTGACGAGCGCTTTGAGTTTTACTTGGCCGGCGACCACCTCGACAACGTACTCAACGTCGCGGCAATTCTTCTGCTTCTGCAAATCTCGCGTTTTTTTCAACACAAACTCATTGAAGCTCGCGCGCGAAAGCTTTCCGGTCTGTTCTCCGGCTTGCTGCTTGGCTTGCACGAAGGCTTCGTAAAGCTGGTCTACCTTATCCGCTTCACGTTCGGGCTCAGAGCATGTCACGCGGAAGGCGCCGGGAACGGCTGACGCCGCAACCGCGGGAGCTTCCGGCGGTTTCTTGTTCTGCTTGTGCGCGCGCTCCGCTTCGATCGCTTTCGCCGCCGCGCCAAAGTGCCGCTGGATGGTTCCCTCTTCCTTTTGCTGCGTCTTCTTGCGAAAAATGTCCTTATACTTTGAATAAGTTTGCGTGAGGTTGGTCAGGCGGAATCGCTGGCCGTACTTCAGGTCGCCGCCGCGCTCGCCGTAGCGTTTGATGATCGACTCAATACGCCACTCGATTTCCGTCGGCGGGCGCTTTCTGCCGCCGCCGAAAAACTGGTCGTATTCAATTTTGAGCTGGCGGATGTCCCGCTCGAGCTGGCCCAGCTCCTCGTCAATCGTCGCCATGGGTGGAAAGGCCCCTTGAAGTATCATGCTAGGAGGACAAAGGGGAGCCGTCAACCAGTGTGGGGAGGTGCGCTGCGCATTGTGTATCCCGCCGGGGAGGCGCGGGTGGGAAATAGCGGATTGTGGCATTTTTCGAGAAAGCTTCGTTGCCCGCGGAGGGGCGCTGTGCTGAAATAGGGCCATGGAAGTGCGCGCAAAACAGACTCTTTCGGCAGAACAGACGGAGCTGCTCCGGCAGATTCCCTCGGTCGACGAGCTTCTGGCGCAGCCTCGACTCGCGGCGCTGGCGGGACGCGTCGATCGCGCTCTGGTCGTGGAGGTCACGCGCACGGTTCTTGGCGAATTGCGGGCGCGCATCGTGGACCACGTCCAATCCGCCGTGGCGCGTGAATTCGCGCCGCTTGCCGCCGATGCTGCCTCCCTCGAAGAGCTCATCAGCTCGCTTGTTGAACGCATTTTGGCGCGCTCGCTTCAGCCGGTGATCAACGCCACCGGCGTGATTTTGCATACCAATCTGGGACGCGCACCCCTCGCTGCCGCGGTTGTTGAAGAATTCCGGCGGACGGCGACGCAGTACACGAATCTGGAATACGACCTGGAAGCCGGCGCGCGCGGGAAGCGGGACGTGCATACGTCTTCGCTGCTGGAACGGCTGACTGGCGCCGAAGCTGCCATCGTGGTGAACAATTGCGCCGCGGCCGTCCTGCTGGTTCTTGCGGCACTGGCGAAAGGCGGCGAAGTCGTCGTTTCCCGGGGCGAACTGATCGAGATAGGCGACGGTTTCCGCATCCCCGAGATCATGGCGGAAAGCGGCGCTGTGCTGCGTGAGGTCGGGACGACTAATCGCACGCGCCTTGCCGACTACGAAAACGCGCTCAATGAAAAAACAAGGCTGCTGCTGCGCGTGCACCCCTCGAATTTCCGCATCACGGGCTTTGCGGAGAAGCCTTCGCTCGAAGAATTGGCCGCGCTGAGCAGGCGAGTTGCGATTCCCCTCGTCGAAGATCTTGGCTCGGGGTGCCTCGTCGATCTATCGGCGAACGGAATCTCCGAGCCGCTCGTGCGCGAAAGCATCGGCGCGGGAGTTTCTGTGGTGATGTTCAGCGGCGACAAACTCATGGGAGGGCCGCAGGCGGGAATTATTGCCGGGAAAAAGGAATTGGTTACGCGCGTGCGGCGGCATCCGCTCTTTCGGGCGCTGCGCGTGGACAAGCTCACCACGGCCGCGCTCGAAGCCACACTGGGCGCTTATCTTCGCGCCGCCTGGGACGAAATTCCGTCGCTGCGCATGATTCGAACAAGCGCGCAAGAGCTCAAACGCCGCTCCGAAAATCTCCTGCGAGAACTACGCCCAGAGCTGCCGCTCGACGAAGTGGAGATGGAAATTGTGGACGGGTCGTCTCTCGCGGGCGGCGGCTCGACCCCGGCGCAAGAGTTGCCCACAAAAACCATTCGCATCGCCAGCGCCCGTTACTCTGCGGCGCAACTCGAACAACGGCTGCGCCGCGCCCCGGCAGGCATATCCGTGATTGCACGCGTCGAAAGCGACCGCTTGCTTCTGGATCTTCGCACCGTCTTCCCGGAACAGGAACCGCTGCTCGTGAAAACGCTTGCTGCCGCACTTCGCTGATTGCTCGCCGAGCTCTCACAAACGTCCGCGATTATTGCTCTACCTTTTCCGTCTGCTTCTTGACTTGACTCTTGTTTGTGCCTGGATGGTCTGCACATTACTTTCTGAATGAAACTCGAACGAGGCTTCGCGCGTCCTACGCATTGTTTCGGGTGAATGGACGGATTCTCCCGGAATTTTGCCGCATCGCTGGTTGCCCGAATAATGCTGCTCGCAAAAAAGGAGAGAAGAGAAATGTGGAGAAACAGGTGTGTTCTCGCGGGAATTGCAATGCTATTTGGCTTTGGCACGGCTGCGGCCCAGCAAGAGACGATTCCCGCCGGCCAGCGTCCGCCGCAAATGCGAGAGAGCACACGTCCACCGGCGGAGCAGCCGGAGTCTCATCCCGAAGGCGCTCACGACAAACAAGCCCCGCACGCTCCTGCGCCTGAGGAAAAGTACGTTGTCACGCATCACTCCGCGCGCGTCGGCGGCCAGGTGATCAATTACACGGCAACCGCAGCGACCTACAACATCAAGGCGGATGACGGCACGGTGAAAGCGACCATGTTTTATGTTGCGTACACGAAGGACGGCGTCGCTGATCCGGCCAAGCGCCCCATCAGTTTCGTTTACAACGGGGGACCGGGCTCGGCTTCGCTTTTCACGCACATGGGCATGGGACCGGAGCGCGTGGTGCTGACCGCCGACGGCCACGGCATGCCTGCGCCGTATACCATCACGGACAATGAAGATTCTTTTCTTGACGCTACGGATCTGGTGTTCATCGACGCGATTTCGACCGGCTACAGCCGTCCCGCGCCAGGCGAAGCTCCCAACCAATTCCATGGCATCATCGAGGACGCCAACTGGTTCGCCGATTTCATTTACCAGTACATCACACGCAATGATCGCTGGGCCTCGCCGAAATTCCTGATCGGCGAAAGCTACGGCACCACGCGTTCCGCGGAGCTTTCGGGTGTGCTGCAAGAGCGCCACCAGATTTATATGAGCGGAATCGTGTTGCTGTCGACGGTCGCCTTTTCCAATTGGGGTGCCGACGACCGGACCATTTTCTTCCTGCCCACCTACACGACGACGGCCTGGTATCACCACCTGCTGCCGCCTGACTTGCAGAGTTTGACCGTCGCGGAGGTCGCGGAAAAGGCCCGAGAGTTCGCGCACGGAGAATACGCGCAAGCCCTGGAAAAAGGCGATCAACTCTCGACGGTGGAGGAGCAGAAAGTCGCTGAGGATCTCTCGCATTACACCGGCCTTTCCACACAGTACATCGAAGAAGCCAATTTGCGCGTCAGCCCGTTCCGTTGGTTCAAAGAGCTGGAGCGCAACAAACGGCGAACGATCGGAAGGCTTGATTCGCGCTTCGAGGGCATGGACGTGGACGCCGCGGGCGAGCGCAATGAATACGACCCCAGTGAAGCTTCCTACGAGGGAGCGTTCGTCGCCACTTTCCACGATTACGTGCGCCGCGAACTCAAGTGGGACAGCGACGCGTACTACACGGTCAGCGCCAACGTCCGCCCGTGGGATCAAACCGGAAATACCGAAGTCGCCGAAGTTCTGCGCGCGGCGATGACCCAGCAAACGTACCTGAAGGTGCTGGTGCTCTGTGGCTATTACGATGTGGCGACACCGTTCAACGGAATTGAAAACACGGTGGCGCACATGCATCTCGAGCCGCCCATTCGCAAGAACATCAGCTTTTCCTACTACGAATCCGGGCACATGGTGTACATCGACGAAAAAGCGCACCACAAACTGCACAAGGACGTCGATGACTTCATAGAGTCGAGTTACACGCATTAGCAGTCGGGGAAGCGGAGGGCCGGCCCGAAGCCGGCGCTGGCCCTTTCGTTCCGCGAGACTCGCGGCGGCCCATCAGCGTGTTATGATATAGGTGTTATATAGGAGCAGTTGATGGCTACCGCTCTCATTCATTTCGACGAAAAACAAAAGCGGCGTCTCACCCGTCGCGCGCGCCTGCGTGGAAAATCCTTTTCGCAGGAGGTGCGTGACGCGGTGGATCTCTATCTTTCGGTTCCGGTCGAAACGGAGGAGGAGTTGAGCGCCCTCGCAAAGCTAGCCAGCGAGTCGGCTGACCGCAGCATTGCCAAGCTTGACGAGACGATAGCATATCTACGAAAAGGCTTGCGGGCGATGAGGAAGTCCAGGTGAGCTGGGCGTTTGAAGCATTGGCGGCGTTGAAACGAATTATGCTGCTGGAGGAGCGAATTACCAATCTGACCACAGAGTCGAAACTCTTGATGGATCCTTGTAAGGACTTGGATCGCCGCCTGATAAGGCTGGAGGCCAAGTTTGAGCTTATCGAGCATGTCAGCTCCGCCACGGCACGCAACCTGCCGACTTCCTCCGGCAGGCTGAAGCGTCCGAGGAAAAAAGAGCAGAGTTAGATCGTGCTGGCCTTTTCTGTTTCCCGTGGAAAACTTAAACCCGTTACGAAGCCGTTGCCGGACCTGCGTCCGGGCTGGGCGCTGGTTCGCGTTCGCCTCGCGGGCATTTGCAACACCGATGTCGAGATTCTGCGCGGCTATCACGCGTTTCGCGGCACGCCGGGACACGAATTCGTCGGCGAGGTCGTTGAAGTTCGCGGCGCATCGGCTGCAATAAAGAAAAAATGGCTTGGCCGGCGCGTCGTTGGCGAAATCAACGTGTCTTGTTCGGCGTATGGCTACCGGCCGGCCTGTTCCTTTTGCCGGCGTGGCTTGAAGACGCATTGCATACGGCGCACGGTGCTCGGCATCGTCGGCCATGATGGCGCCTTCGCGGAATACTTGGCGCTTCCGCTCGAAAATCTGCATGTCCTGCCTGATTCCATCAATGATGAACAAGCTGTCTTCGTGGAGCCTCTCGCCGCGGCTTGCGAAATTCTCGAACAGGTGGACGCGAAGTCCTTTCGCGAGGCCGCTGTGCTTGGCGACGGCAAGCTCGCGCAACTCATCGCGCTGGTTCTGCGGACAGCCGTAAGCCGGATCGTCCTGTACGGCAAGCACGAAAGGAAACTCGCTCTCGCCCGACACGCCGGGATCGCAACGAAAAAAGTGCGCGGCGATGCTTCCGACCTGAAACGGATGAAGAAAAGTTATGGCTTGTTGGTCGAAGCTACCGGCTCGCCGACGGGCTTCGCGTTGGCACAACAGATGACCGAGCCGCGCGGTACTCTGGTTCTCAAATCCACATTTCACGGCGCCGCTCCTATCGAGACGTGGCCGATCGTCGTAAAAGAACTCACCGTGGTCGGCTCGCGCTGCGGCCCTTTCGCCAAAGCGATCGCATTGCTGCGCGCCGGCAAAGTTGATCCCACTTCGCTGATCACACGCACGTTTCCCCTGAAGGAAGCATCCGCGGCGATCCGCTTCGCACAAAAACCAGGCGTGATGAAAGTTTTGCTGAAAGCTTGAGGGCGCAGCCCTTGTTGCGAAGCTGCAATCGAACAGCTACAACCGGTTAATGCACGAAGCCACGCAGGCCGCGCCGAAACCGTTATCGATATTCACCACCGTTACATTCGAAGCGCAAGAATTGAGCATGCCGAGCAGCGCAGCCACGCCGCCGAAACTCGCGCCGTAACCGACGCTGGTTGGAACCGCAATGACCGGCGCCGCGACCAATCCGCCCACGACGCTCGGGAGCGCGCCTTCCATCCCAGCGACACAAATAATCACGCGGGCGCTGGTCAATTTGTCACGATGCTCGAGCAGCCGATGAATGCCCGCAACGCCGACGTCGTAAAGGTGTTCCGCGCGGTTGCCCATCATTTGCGCCGTGAGCAGGGCCTCTTGGGCGACGGGTATATCGCTCGTACCCGCGGAAACAACGAGGATAGTTCCTTTGCCCGTAATGTCCTGGTTGCGTTCAATCGTGATGACTCCGGATTCGGAGTGAAACTTGGCTGCGCGGTTCGCGCGCTTTACGGCCGCGAAGATTTTTGCATCCGCCCGCGTCACCAATATATTTTGCCGGGAATCTTTCTGCCGCAGCATCGCGCGAACGATCGCCGCCGTCTGCGCCGGTGTCTTGCCCTTGCCGAAAACCACTTCCGCGAAGCCTTGCCGCAGCGCGCGATGGTGGTCCACCTTGGCAAATCCCAAATCCTCGAACGGCAAATGCTTCAGCCGCTCGATGGCCGCGTTTGGAGATAGCTCACCCGTTTGGACCGACTCCATTATTTTCAGTAATTCCTGCTGGTTCATAATCTTCGACCGCCGCGAATTCTATCATCGCATGGCCCTGCGGCTCGCGCTTGACTTGCCCGAACCCGGCTGCGAGACTGATCCTATCCGCACGGAAATCATGTCTGAGACGCAAGAACAAATCGTTACCGTAGGTGTGACCGGGGCCAGCGGCGCGGTGCTCGCGCAGAAAACACTTGCATTGCTCGAGAACAACGCGCGTGTGGCGCGAATTCACCTGGTCGTCACGGAAGCGGGCCAGCGCCTCTTCTCGGAAGAATTGGGAGTCACCTCGGGCGATCTGAAGCAGCTTCCCGGCCGGCTTCTGAATCGGCCCGCTGCAAAAATCGAAGTTCTACCGAATAAGGATATCGGCGCTGCCATCGCTTCCGGCAGTTACGCCGTCGATTCGATGATCGTCGTTCCGTGTTCCATGGGCACGCTTGCCGCCATCGCGAGCGGCGTCAGTGACGACCTCGTTTCCCGCGCTGCCGACGTCATGCTGAAGGAAAATCGCAAACTTGTTCTTTGCGTGCGCGACACACCCTTTAACCGCATCCATCTTGAAAACATGCTGCGGGCCCAGCTGGCCGGGGCTGTGATCATGCCGGCTATTCCGGCGTTCTATCACCATCCGCAAACCATCGATGACTTGATCACACAATACGTTTGCCGTGTCCTCTCACAGATTAATTTGCCGCAAGAAAAAATGTTTCGCTGGACGGGCCAGACAAACGCGAAAAAGGCGGAGGCGTAAATTTCGATGGCGAGCCGCGTTCGCACCGTGCTCGAAATGATCAAGTTCGAGCATTCCGTCTTTGCGCTGCCGTTCGCGCTGATAGGAGCTTTGCTTGCGGCGCGCGCTACTCATCAACCGCTGTGGGGCTGGCCCACGTTGCGCCAGTTCCTCTGGATTATTGTCGCCATGGTGGCGGCCCGCTCCGCCGCCATGACCATGAACCGCATCGCCGATCTTCGCTACGACCGGGAAAATCCGCGCACGCAGAAGCGCGCTCTCGCCACCGGCGCACTTTCCCTGCAGTTCGCGTGGGTATTCACGATTGTAGCTGTTGCCTTGTTTTTCGTTTCCGCCTGGCAACTAAATCCTCTTGCACTCAAGCTCGCTCCGCTCGCCATCGCCATTCTTTTTTTCTATTCCTTCACCAAACGCTTCACGAATTGGTCGCATCTATTTCTCGGGTTTGCCCTTGGTATCTCTCCTGCCGCGGCATGGATCGCCATTACGGGCCGTCTTGACTCTCGCATGCTCATTCTTTGCGCCGCCGTCACTCTTTGGGTCGGCGGCTTTGACGTGCTCTACGCCTGCCAGGACATCGACTACGACCGCCGCGCGGGGCTCTACTCCGTTCCCAAGCGCTTCGGCGTCGCCAAGGCCCTGCTCATCGCGCGCGTGATGCATTTCGGTGTGGTCGCGCTTCTCGCGTGGCTTGCCTGGAGCTTTGCTCTTCCCTGGCCTGCCTGGGCGGGCATCGTGGTCGTCGCCGCGCTGCTGGCTTACGAACATTCTCTGGTCAAACCCGGCGATCTCAGCAAGCTCGACGCTGCGTTTTTCGCCGTGAACGGTTATATTAGCTTGTTGTTCCTGTTGTTCTGGGGCGCGGCTGCGGCGGTCTGGCGCGTTTGAAATTTTTGACGGAATCAAAATGAGCGAACTCATCATCACCGATCAGCGCTTGCAGCCCATCGCTGCAAAAGTCCTTGCCGGAGAGCGGCTGAGCCTGGACAACGGCATCGCGCTCTATCGCTCGCCCGATTTGCTCGCGGTCGGCTGGCTGGCCAATCAGGTCCGCGAGAAGCGCCACGGCAACATCACTTATTTCAACGTCAACCGGCACATCAATCCCACGAACGTTTGTGTGGCCCACTGCAGGCTCTGCGCTTTCGGACGCGATCCCAGCGCGCCCGGCGCTTACACCTTCGCCCTCGAAGAAATTTATCAGCGCGCGGAGCAAGGCGTCCGAGAAGGCGCCACGGAATTTCACATCGTCGGCGGCTTGCATCCGGATCTCACCTTCGAGCATTACCTCGATCTCGTTCGCGGGCTAAAGAAGCGCTGCCCATCGGTGCACATCAAAGCGTTCACAATGGTCGAGGTGCACTACTTCTCGCGAATCGCCAAAATTTCCATCGAAGAAGTGCTTCGCAGCATGAAGGAAGCCGGCGTGGATTCCTGCCCCGGCGGCGGCGCGGAAATTTTCCATCCGCGCGTTCGAAAGATTATTTGCGACCACAAAACCAGCGGCCAGATGTGGTTAAACACGGCGAAGAAAGCGCACGAAGCCGGCCTGCGTTCGAACGCCACCATGCTTTATGGCCACGTGGAAACCGAGGAAGAGCGCGCCGACCATCTCATCAAGCTGCGCGAGCTGCAGGATGAAACGCACGGCTTCGTCACGTTCATTCCGTTGGCGTTTCACCCGGAAAACACCGCGCTTTCGCATATTCCCAAGCCGACCGGCTATGCCGATCTTCGAAACATCGCGGTCGCGCGGCTGCTTTTGGATAATTTCGATCACATCAAGGCATACTGGATCATGCTTTCGCCGAGCATCGCGCAGATTGCTCTGCGCTTTGGCGCCAACGATCTCGACGGCACCGTCGTCGAGGAAAAGATTTATCACGATGCCGGCGCGAAAACCTCGGAGTTTACGCCGCGCGCTGAACTCGAGCGGCTCATCCGCGCCGCGGGCCGTACTCCGGTGGAACGTGACACGCTGTACCGTCCCGTCGACCGCTCCAAGATGCCGCCGCTACCGCCGGCTCCGCGGCCCGATCTGGTTTCCCTGACATTGAACGTCTAGAAAGCTAATAGGTTCAGTGAATCGTCGCTGCTTTCGCCGAGACTTTAGCGAGCAGTTCCTCGGGCAGCGGTGGGTAACCTTGTTCCTGCGCTATTTTTTCACCATCGGTATAGACCCATCTAAGGTATTCAGCGATCACGCGCCCCCGCTGCGCATTCGTCGCCGAGGCCGGAACGTAAAACCACGTAAAGCTGCTGATGGGATAGCTTTCTTTTCCAGGCGCGTTGGTCAGCGAAATGCGGAAGTCGGTTGAGGTTTTGCCCACCATGGCTTTTGCCGCCGCCGAAATCGAGTGCGCGGACGGCCGGATAAATTCGCCTTCTTCATTTCGGATGCTCGCCATTTGCAAGGAAGCCTTTTCCGCAATGTTCAATTCGGTGTAGCCAATGGCTCCCGCGGTGGCTGCCACTTTGGCGACCATGTCCTCCGACCGGCCGACGGACGTCCCCACCGGCCAGTCCGGCGATTCGCTGCGGCCTGCCCGCGCCAGAAATTCCGGGCTGGCCTTCGACAAGAAATCGGAAAGAATGTAGCTGGAGCCTTTGCCAGCCGTGCGATGCAAGACTCGGATCGGAAGCGCCGGCAGCCTTGCGTCTGGATTCAGTTTCACCAGGGCCGGATCGTTCCACGAAGTGATCTTGCCGAGGTAGATGTTTGCCAGAACCGGGCCTGAAAGGCGCAGTTTGCCGGACATCCCAGGCACGTTGTAAATCATGGCAATTCCGATGAGAACGGTGGGGAGCTCGACCACCTTCGTCGAGGCCGCCTTCAATTCTTTCTCCGGAATCGGAGCGTCGCCCCCGGCAAAGTCTCCCGCGCCGGTCAAGACTCGGGCCGCGCCCGCGCCGCTGCCTTCCGGCAAATAGCGTACTTTCACGTCCGGCTGCTGCTTGTGGTATTCGTCGTTCCAGAGCAAGTACAACGGCTCCGGCATGCTCGAACCGGTGACCACCAGCACGGTGGACTCTTGCCCGTTCATTGCAGCCGGCACAGCCACTGCGAGCGTCGAGACGAGCACACAAACGATTCTCAAGATCCGCTGCACGGTACCCTCCGGGCAAACGCATGTCTGCTGCGTGAAAGGAAAAAGGAGCTAAATTGTCTGCCTTGGCCAACTCTAGCGAATCCGTGTTCTCCGCCAAACTGTTTCGTGGTACAGGTGTGCAGAATCCGGCATTAAAGACTCGTTTGGCCATGGGGAATTTCGCCGCCGGCACATCGAGTGGGTGTCCGGCGCTCAAACGAGCCAGCTGCCAGATCGGCGCACAGGTCAACACTATTCATGAATAGTGTTGACAGCTCCACATCGGCTGTTTATCGTACTTGGAGGAGACTCTCCATGAGGCGACAGTTTGTACTCGATAAGCGCACGAACCAATTGCTCGAAGAACTCGCCTCTTACCGGGCAGGCAATCGCAGCATGGTGATTCGCGAAGCCATACAGCTCTACGCGGATATGGAAGACCGCCTGGACAAAATCGAAGCCGATCCCGCCTTCCAAAAAATGATGGCGGACTCTGATGCTGACATCAAAGCAGGCCGTGTCGTCCCACACGATGAGGTAATCAGGATGTCCCGCGCGAAAAGCTCCAAGGGCAAGAAGCGGTGAAAAACAGGGTCGTCTGGACCCGTACTGTCTGGCAGCTCTTCCATGAGCTTTCTGACCGCGACCGTGAGGCCATTCTCGAAAAGCTGCCGGCGATGCAGCATTTCCCGTACATGTACCCCGTGCGGACGAAAGGCCGCCGCTTCCGCCGCCACCGTTGGTTCCATGCCGGGAATTGGCTGGTTTATTATCGCGTGACGGGAAGAACCATTTGGATTCGCGGCCTCTGGCCCGCTCAAATACCCTAGCCACTTCGCTACCAACTTTCGCATTGGCACAACGCATCCCAAGATAAGGAGATCACTTCTCGTGCGCACCATACTTCTACTCACCATCTCGAACATCTTCATGACCATCGCCTGGTATGGCCATCTCAAGTTCCGTTC
This sequence comes from uncultured Acidobacteriota bacterium, assembly GCA_963715795.1. GTDB lineage: Bacteria > Acidobacteriota > Terriglobia > Acidiferrales > UBA7541 > Acidiferrum. Next base: position 3,563,430 of record OY970275.1, read on the forward strand.
CACCGCCCTCTGGAAAGTGATTGTCATCAGCTGGGGCATCGCCTTTTTCGAGTATTGCTTCCAAGTCCCCGCCAATCGTATCGGCTCGTACGAATTCACCGTAGCGCAGCTCAAGGTCATTCAGGAAGTCATCACTCTCACCGTCTTTTCCGTTTTCTCGGTCCTTTATTTCGGCGACGAAATAAAATGGAACTACGCAGCTGGCTTTGGCTGCATCGTCCTGGCCGTGTTTTTCGTCTTCCACAAATGGTGAGCCCCTCAACCCGCATCCGTGAAGACTCCGGGTCCACTCGACAGCGTCGCTCCACCCATATACCCTTGTTTATCGCTGGCGAATCGAATCTTCGGGAATCAAATCAAAGGAACATCCGAAAAGGAGCTTCATCATGCAACGCAAAGCATCGGCAATTTGGCAAGGCGGCTTGAAAGACGGCAAAGGCTCCCTCACCACCGACAGCGGCGTCCTGAAGCAAACGCAATATTCCTTCAGCACGCGCTTTGAAAACGGAGTTGGCACCAACCCGGAGGAACTCCTAGCTGCTGCGCACGCGGGCTGTTTCACCATGGCACTTTCCGCCCAACTCGGGGGCGCCGGAATGACCGCCCAAAAACTGGAAACCACCGCCACGATTACTTTGGACAAAGTTGGCGACGGATTTGTCATCACCAAGAGCCACCTCGATCTCGTCGCCAATATTCCCGGCGCCGACAAAGCCAAGTTTGACACCGCCGTCAAAGCCGCCGAAACCGGCTGCCCCGTTTCCAAGCTGTTCAAGACGGAGATCACCGTCTCCGCGCGCCTCAATTCTTGACCGTGCCGCCGCTTATCGGCAGCCCATCCAAACGAGTACAATGCCGCACATGATTCCAGTTCCAGGTGCCTTTGCTACCGGTGCCGCGATCTTTCTGATCGTGCTGTGGGACGCTTTCGAATCGATCATCCTGCCCCGGCGCGTCACGCGTAAGTTTCGCCTTGCGCGGCTCTTTTTTAAGACAACCTGGCACGCGTGGAAGCTCGTCATGTGTCTCGTTCCCTCCCCTAAACGGCGCGAAGCCTTATTGGGATTTTACGGACCGCTTTCTCTCCTGGTCCTTGTAGGTGTTTGGGCCGTGGGCCTCGTACTCGGCTTCGGCTTGATGCAATATGGCGCCGGCTCAGCCGTGAACACGACAGGCGGTGAACCTGGCTTCCTCACTGACATTTATCTGAGTGGCACGACGTTCTTCACGCTCGGTCTTGGCGACGTCGTTCCGCGCTCCGGCTTGGCGCGCGCTCTTGTCGTCACCGAGGCCGGTTTTGGTTTCGGGTTTCTCGCCGCCGTGATCGGTTACCTGCCCTTCATTTACGGCTCCTTCTCAAAACGAGAAGTCGATATCTCTTTGCTCGATTCCCGCGCCGGCACTCCCCCCACCGCCGGAGAGCTTCTTCGCCGTCACAGTTATGCCCATGGCCAGGAAGCGTTGCGCGAACTTTTGAAAGACTGGGAGCTTTGGTCCGCCGAATTGATGGAAAGCCACCTCTCCTACCCGGTCCTGGCCTACTTCCGTTCGCAGCACGATAACCAATCCTGGGTAGCCTCCCTAACCGCCATCCTGGACACTTGCGCTCTCGTCATGGTTGGCATCGAGGGCGCATGCGAAAAGCAAGCCGAGCTGACCTTCGCGATCGCCCGCCACGCCGTAGCCGATCTCTCTCAGGTTTTCGGCACCGCACCGGCGGCCTTGCCTCACGACCGGCTTCCACCCGAGGAATTGCGCCGTATTCGCGACATCCTCGCCCAGCACGGCATGAAGCTGCACGACAGCGAGGAAGCCGACCGTCGCCTCCTGGAACTCCGCCGCATGTACGAGCCATACATTTACGCGCTCGCGGCATATCTGAATCAGAGCCTTCCGCCATGGATTCCGCAAAAGAAAGGCAAGGACAATTGGCAGACGACAGCCTGGGGCCAATCGACGGGTCTGATTGAGAAGGAAAAAGAAATCACAGCTTTGCACGTTGACGATCACTTTTAGGAGTCCGCCGTCTTCGCACCCGCCGCCATTTTCGTCGATCACTTTGCAGTGGCGCGGCACGCTGCGCCCCCGTTGGGCGAAGCTTTGCCAGCTCTAATCGCTTCTTCCATTTCTGCGCGCCAGCGTATTCCGCTCTTACATAAAACGGAGGCCCTAAAATGAAAGCCATCGTCGTTCACGAATTCGGCGGTCCGGAAGTTCTGAAGTACGAGGAAATCCCCACCCCGCAACCAACCGCCGGGCAAGTCCTCGTGCGCCTTCATGGTGTCGGCGTCAATCCCTATGACACCTACATGCGCAACGGCACTTACGCCGTCAAGCCGCCTCTTCCGTATACGCCCGGCTCCGATGGCGCTGGGGTTGTCGAAGCCGTCGGAGCCGGCGTCACCAAGGTCAAGCCCGGCGACCGCGTCTACGTCGCCAGAACCGTCACCGGCGCGTATGCCGAATATACGGTCGCTCTCGAAAGCCAAGCTCAACCGCTCCCCGCAAAAGCCAGCTTCGCGCAGGGTGCCGGAGTTTGGGTTCCCTACGGAACCGCCTACCATGCCCTCTTTCATTCTGCGCAGGCCCGCGCATCGGAAACCGTGCTGATCCACGGCGCTAGCGGCGGAGTCGGAATCGCCTCCGTACAATTCGCCCGCGCCATGGGTCTGCGCGTTTTTGGCACTGCCAGTAGCCAGAAGGGCCTCGACCTTGTCACGCGTGAAGGCGCTCATCAGGTCTTCAATCACGGCAAAGCCGGTTACCTCGAGGAAATCATGAAAGCCACCGGCGGGCGGGGTGTCGATATCATTCTCGAAATGCTCGCCAACGTGAATCTCGCCAACGACATGAAACTGCTGGCCACCAACGGTCGCATCATCGTCATCGGCAATCGCGGCGAAATCACTGTCAACCCGCGCGATCTGATGGCCCGGCGCAGCTCTGTCCGCGGCTTCACGCTATGGGCCATCACCGAGAGCGAAGAAACCGCCATCCACGCTGGTCTCTTCGCCGGCCTCGAAAACGGTACCCTTCGCCCCTGCGTGGGCAAGGAGCTGCCCTTGGCCGAAGCCGCGCGCGCCCACAAGGAAATCCTCGAACCCGGAGCCGCGGGCAAAATCGTCCTCGTCCCCTGAGTCCCTCTGTCACGACTAGCCATGCGTGAACTCCATAAGTGGTGCGCTGGATTATCAACGGGCACGGATGTTCGGCAGCGCTCCAGGTTTTGGACTTCCGCTTGCTGGGTTGTGCTGACGAGATCGACCGGCTAGCGGTCTCCTGTAAGAAGGACAAATAGCGCGTAATTATTTCGCCGACTTGGTTTCGCGAACTCAGGAGTTACTCGAACCGACCTGGGAAAAAGGCATCCGGGGGCGCAATCCATGAATCTGAAGACGAATTTCGTCATCTTTCTGTTTCTTTGTGCTGCGCCGACGCTATCCGGCCAAGCTTTTAAAGAGGAGGTGGGCTATCTCGCTGCCAAGCATGATCGTATCTCGTGGCCGGCTCCAGAACTAATCGTGGAAAATTTGCGCTCTAAAAACCCACAGGTGCGGCTAGAAGCGCTCAGGCTGCTGGGCGTCGAGGAAGAGCAAGCGCATGATGCGTTGTGGTCGCAAACCTCACCCAGCAAGACCACGGGTGAAACAGTCGTAACCCCGGACCAAATCGAACTGACTTACGCAGCCCTTGGCGATGACATGACCCAACAGGCTTTGATTGCCTTGCAACTCTCCAAGAAACAGCTCACTTTCGCGGCTATAGCAACCCCAAAAGCCAAAGGATGGGAGCGCGTTGCCGTTTTCTACTGCTGGTGCAAATACGAAATGTATCGAGGCCGAAATTCGCTTGCCGAGTTTGTCCAACTTCGCCCCGTGCCCGGCGGAGCAGCAGAAACACCAGAGCGATTTGAACTTGTTCTGCGAGCCAGCGGAGGTGGAACCGGCATTTACACTCAGAACGAGGCCCATTTCCGTATACATAATGGCAGGATAGACCGGCTAATCGATTTCGTGAGTCGTTCGCGATCTTGCGACCCAACTGGACCAATGCCGCAAAGATGCACGATTGAAAGACGGTGGCTCTATCCGACGACAACCACTACCGGTGCAGCTTGGGTTCTCGTCACGGGTCGAGGCGAGTATCAAACCGAAGTCTCATTGTCGCCCCAGATGGACCTCAACACTCTAGAAACTCGATACCTGAGTCGATTTAGTTGCCGAACCTACATTTGGGACGAAAATTCATTTAACTATGTTCGGCTGACGAACTCTAAACCCTGCTTTGTACCACCGGAGCACTCTCAAGGCAGGTCCTCCGATCCGTCTAAGTAGGAATTTGAAATTCGGCTGTAGCAATGGAAACAACGGAGACCGCCTGAGGCTCGCGAAGCAGCCGGAAGGGTCTCGCCCAAGAACGGCCCTGGGAAACTGACGCTTCTCCTTCCGCTGCCACTCTTTCCGCCCTATAATCATTGTGTCGCAAAACAGAACAGAAAAAATGATGCGCCCAAAGCGACTTTGACAATCTCGTGACAATTCCTCCTCTCATCTCCTCACTCCTTTTCTCCCAGAGCTCCCTTACGCACTACTGGCACCGCCTTACCGACCGCACTTTTTCAGGCATGTATCACCCCAATACCTTCGACCTGGCCATGACCATCCCCTATTTCCTGGTCCTCTTCGTCCTCGCGGCCTATGGCTTCCATCGCTATTGGCTGGTCTACGACTATTATTTCTACTCAAAAAACGTCCCCGGCACGCCGCCCGAAGTCAAGAGCTGGCCCCGCGTCACCATCCAGCTTCCCATCTTTAACGAGCGCTACGTCATTGAGCGCCTGGTCGAAGCTATTTCCCGCTTCGATTACCCTCACGAACTCCTCGATATACAGGTCCTCGACGACTCCACCGACGAAACCTGCCAGGTCGCCAGCGCCTGCGTCGCCCGCCACGCCGCGCAAGGGCTCCCCATCGTCTATATCCACCGCACCAATCGCGAAGGCTATAAGGCCGGCGCCCTCGAGAACGGCCTGCACACCGCACGGGGCGAATTCGTCGCCATTTTCGACGCGGACTTCATCCCCCAGCCTGATTTCGTTCGTCGCACCATCCCGTATTTTCTCGATCCCGCCAACGGTCCAAAAATCGGCATGGTGCAAACGCGCTGGACCTATCTCAATCGCGACTATTCCCTTCTCACTCAGATCGAAACCATCCTCCTCGACGGCCACTTCGTCGTCGAACACGGCGCGCGCTCCCGCTGCGGCACCTTCTTCAATTTCAATGGCACCGCCGGCGTCTGGCGCCGCCAAGCCATCGAAGAAGCCGGCGGCTGGCAGCACGACACGCTCACGGAAGACACCGATCTCTCTTATCGCGCCCAGCTCAAGGGCTGGAAATTTCTTTATCTTCCTCAAATCGAGTGTGCTTCCGAATTGCCCGTCGATATGAACGGCTTCAAAGCCCAGCAGGCCCGCTGGGCCAAGGGCCTGATGCAGACTGCAAAAAAAATACTTCCCCGCGTCCTCAAGTCTGACGCGCCCTTGCGCGTCAAGGCCGAAGCTTTCTTCCATCTCACCGCCAACATCAGCTACCCGCTCATGGTCCTGTTTTCTGCAATGCTCCTTCCCGCCATGATCGTCCGCTTCTATCAGGGCTGGTTTCAGATGCTCATCATCGACCTGCCGTTATTCCTCGCCTCCACCTGCTCCATCTCCAGCTTTTACATCGTCGCGCAAAAAGAGCTTCGCCCCAAAAACTGGTGGCGCACCTTTCTTTACATGCCCTTTGTCATGGCCGTGGGCATCGGCATTTCCGTGCGCAACGCGCAAGCGGTACTCGAAGCTATTGTCGGCAAAAAAACCGAGTTCGCTCGCACTCCCAAATTCAAAATCGAAGGCAAAAAAGGCACCTTCGTCGCGAAAAAATATCGCAACAAAGCCGGCTGGATGCCCTACTTCGAAGTTCTCCTCGGAATCTACTTCGCCGGCACGGTCGTCTTCGCCGTCAGCAACGAAAATTACGCCACCATCCCTTTCCTTCTCCTCTTTGTTTGGGGCTATCTCTACACCGGCCTCATGTCTCTCGGCCAAACCTACCTCGCCCATCTCCGTTTCGGGGTCAACGCCCCCGAAATGCGCCCCGCCGCTTCCGGCGCCCCAGGTTTTTGAACTTTGCACGCTCGTCGGTCAATCTCCGGTTTGGCAACCATCCGGAATCTCAACACAAAGTTCCAATGGTGCGTTCCGGTTTTCCTTTCCCAAGCGTGGTGCATAGCCCGTTAGCCGCGCCGCGAGGAAACGAAATCTGCTATTGTTTCTCCCCGCGGCCGGTTAACGGGAGGAAAAGTGTCTATTGCTGGCATCGCATCTGCCCCGTTCACTCGACGAAAATGCGCGCGCCTCACCTTTGCAGCTCTCCCTTTTGTGGCTTTTCTTCTGGCATTCGCTATTGCGCCCTCCTTTGAGGCTCACCCGGAGCATCGGGAATCCGCGGCCAGACTCTTGGCGCGCACCATGTTCAACCCGCAATTTCACGTCACTTCTTTTCGCGGCGGAGAATGGTACGGAAACGGCGATTCCTATCTCGCCCTGGAACCTTCCGTTACTCCCGGAGGCACCGACATCGTTCGCTACAAAACGGCCACTGGGGCCAGCGACATTTTGGTTTCCGCCAGCCGCCTGATTCCTGCCGGCCGGACGGAACCGCTCCCCGTCGAAAGCTATTCCTTCTCCTCCGACGGCAAGCAGCTTCTGCTTTTCACCAACTCCAAAACCGTTTGGCGCCGCAACACCCGCGGCGACTATTGGGTTCTCAACCTCGTCACCGGCGCTCTGCACAAAATCGGCGGTGACGCTCCAGCCTCCAACCTCATGTTTGCCAAGTTTTCGCCGGATTGCCGCAAGGTGGGCTACGTCCTCGAAAATAATATTTATGTAGAGGATCTCGCCACCGAAAAAATCACGCAGCTCACCCACGATGGCTCGGCCACCATCATCAACGGCACTTCAGACTGGGTAAACGAGGAAGAATTCGATATCCGCGACGGCTTTGCCTGGAATCCGGACAGCGGCTCCATCGCTTTTTGGCAGTTCAACACCGCCGGCGTTCAAAAATACACGCTCATCTATGACCTCGGCGCGCCCCGCGGCGAAATCGTCACCGGAATTCCCTATCCGCAATTTGGCGTGTATCCGCAAACGCTTCAGTATCCGTATCCGGAGGCGGGAACGCAAAATTCCGCCGTTCGCGTCGGCGTTGTAAGCGTTCCAGACTCCCAAACCGTTTGGATGCAGACCGCGGGTGATCCCCACAATTTCTACATCCCAGCGATGGAGTGGGCGGATTCCCGCCACGTATTGCTCGAGCACATGAATCGCTTGCAGAACAAAAACGAGTTTCTGCTCGCCGATGCCGCAACCGGCGCCGCGCGATCGGTATTTGTTGACGAAGATCGTGCCTGGGTAGACGTGGATCCGGATGTTTTGTGGATCGATCACGTTCGCGAATTCCTAGTGCTCAGCGAGCGTGACGGCTGGCGCCATTTGTATCGCGTCGCAATGGACACCGGTAAAGCCCTACTCGTCACGCACGGAGACTTCGACGTCGTCAGTCTCGAACGCGTCACGCTCGACGAGCAGTGGGTCTACTTCATCGCTTCTCCCGAAAACGCCACGCAGCGCTATCTCTATCGCGCGCGGCTGGATGGCTCGGCCTTGCCGGAGCGCGTGACCCCAAACGAGCCGGGCACTCACTCCTACACGATTTCTCCGAATGCCGAATGGGCTTTCCACAACTATTCTTCCTTCAACGTCCCGCCTGTTTCGGAAGTCGTCCACTTGCCCGACCACCACGTCGAGCGAACCACCGCGGACAACACGGCGCTCGTCGGCCTTGTCAAGCCGCTGTCCAGTGGCCCCGGTGAATTTAGCAAGGTAGACGCAGGCAATGGCTTGATGGTGGACGCCTGGCTCCTAAAACCCCCCGATTTCGATCCCGCCAAACACTATCCCCTCATCGTCTATGTTTATTCCGAACCTGCCGGCCAGACCACCGAAGACCGCTGGCCTTCCATGTTCACTCGCGCATTGGCCAGCGACGGTTATCTCGTCGCCAGCTTTGATAATCAGGGCACGCCCGCCCCGCGCGGCCGCGAGTGGCGCAAGATCGTCTACAAAAATGTTGGTCCGCTCTCCTCCCAAGAGCAAGCCGCCGCTCTCCAATCGCTCGAGAAGACTTACTCCTTCATTGATTCAAAGCGCATCGGCGTCTGGGGCTGGAGCGGCGGCGGCACGGAAACACTCAATCTCATGTTCCGCTATCCCGAAATTTACAGCGTCGGTGTATCCGTCGCGTCCGTGCCCGATCAGCGCCTCTACGACAGCATTTATCAGGAGCGTTACATGGGCTTGCCACAGGACAATCCCGGGGCCTACGAAAAAAGTTCCGCCATCAATTTCGCGCGCGGCCTGCGCGGTGATTTGCTCGTCATGCACGGCTCCGGCGATGACAACGTCCACTTTCAGGGCTTCGAACTGCTCGTCAACAAATTGATTTCCCTCGGCAAACCGTTCGATATGCGCGTCTATCCCGGCCGCACCCACGGCATCTTCGAAGGCCAGGGCACCACCTTCGACGTGTATACAAATATCCTCGCCTATTTTGAAGACCACCTGCCGCCAGGCCCGCGAGCCGGCGCGACCAATTGAACTCCTCAACCCACTTCCTCGCCCATCCTAGCCGTCGTCTCCGCCAGTTGATTGCCTAAACCGTACGCAAAGCGGCGACTGGGTCCGCGGAAGCTGCCCGGGTTGCGGGAAGGAGCGCGGCGAGAAGCGCCATCATCATCATGAGCAGGACGCACGCCGCATAGACGAAGGGGTCGGTTGCACTCACCTCGAAGAGGAAGGCACTGACAAGCCGCGACACGGCGAGCGAACCGACCACGCCGAGGCCGCATCCCAGAAGCGCCAGTTTTGCACCCGAAATTAGGACCAGTCGTGCAATGTCCGTTCGCTGCGCCCCGAGCGCCATGCGAACGGCAATTTCGTTGGCCCGCAGCGATACGGAGAAAGTGACCACCGCATAGATTCCCGTAATGGCGAGCAAAAGAGCGCCCAAAGCAAAAGAGGCGATGAGGCCCGTATTGAAGCGGCGCGGCGCTTCGACACTCGAGAGCACCTCCTCCATGGGCTGCACTTGCTCGAGCGGGAGCAACGGATCGATTTGGGCAATCGTTGTTCGCATCGTGGAAATCATTTGCTTGGGAGGAAGCACGGAGCGGAAGGCGATGTATCCGCCCTCGGCGTTCGTGAGCTTGTCTGTGTCAGTGAACTTGGCGCCGAAGAGGATCGTCGGCTGCTCCGCGGAGAAATAGAACTGGTCGCCGCTCGGCTCGTCGCGAGAGCCGGCTTTGGTATCGGCGACGACACCGACTACCGTAGCCCACGGCAGTCCCTTCTGGGGATTCCCAATGTGCAAGCGCTTGCCGATCGCGTCTTGACCGGGCCAGGAATGTTCCGCCATGGACTGATTTACGATTGCAACGAGCTGGGTGTTGGATCGATCGTCCCTCGTAAAGGTTCTGCCTTGGAGCACGGGGATGCCCAGCGCCCGGAAATAATCTCCATAGATAATCGCAAAGCTGGCGAATTTCAGTTTCCAATTTTCGGCGGGCGCGCCCTCGGTTGTGTAGGCAGCTTCTCCTGAATCATTGGCTGCGGGGATGGCGTCGGTCATGCCAACCGCGATAACGCCGGGCTTTGTCGAAAGGCTGTCGACTACGGCGCGGTCGAAAGCTTTCGTGGACGCATGGGTGGAATACTGGTTGAGCGGCAGTTGATACTCGGCGACGAGTACGTGGTCGGGACGAAACCCCGGATCGACCTCGCGCATCTTTTGGAAGCTGAGCAAGAAAGCTCCGGAGACTGTGAGCAACATCAGAGCGATAGCGATCTCGGTGACAACCAGCGCCGAACGCAACCACGTATGACTCGAAGAGCCGGTGCCCGTTCGGCCGCCCTCTTTGAGGCTTTCCGCCAAGTTTGTTCTCACGGCCGCGAAAGCCGGCGCAAGACTGCACAGCGCGCCGGTCAACAGCGCCAGGAGAAGAGCGAATCCGGATACGAATGGGTCCATCGAGATGGAGTCAATGCGCGGCATTGATTCGGGCACCAGATGCAAGACGGTTCGAACGGCGCCCGCGGCAAATGCCAGGCCGAGCAACCCGCCGCATACACTAAGAAGCAGCCCTTCGAACACCGATTCGCGAACGATGACTTTGGCGCGGGCGCCTAGAGCCAGCCGGATGGCGTATTCGTGCCGCCGGCGAATGGACCGCACCAGCAGCAGACTGGCGGCATTGACGCACGCGATCAGCAAAACGATGGACACGGCCAGAAATAAGGCGCGCAACAACGGTCGCACGTCTCCCACGGCTTGCTCGCGCAGCAGCGTGACATCCCCCCGGATGTGGATCGCGGACATGTTGGCGGGAAAATTCCGCATGATCTCCTTGGCCACGCGATCGGCATCCAGTGCTGCCTGCGGGATGGTTACTCCGTCCTTGAGGCGCGCGACCATGTGGTAGCCCCAAAAACCAGCGTGCTCGTCTGAGAGCTCGTCAGGCGTCAAGCTCATGGGCACCCAAAGTTGCGCCTGGTCTAGGTGTCCAGCCTGCAGGGGAAATTCAAAACTGCGCGGCATCACGCCGATGATCGAATAGGCCCTGCGGTCAAGAACGATCGAATTTCCCAGAATGTCAGGATCGCGGTGATACCGGTTTAGCCACAGGGAATAGCTGATGACCGCGACCGGCTGTTGGCCGTCTTCTTCTTGCTGCGTAAACACGCGGCCGAGAATAGGTTGAACCCCGAGCGTCGGAAAAACGCTGGCGGTGAATCGCGCGCCGTGCACTTCTTCCGGAATTACGCCGCCGGAAACTTGGTAATCAGCGTCGATATAGCCGCCGAGAGAAGAAAAAACGATCGTCGCTTTTGAGTAAGTCCCTATCTCGCGCGCAGTGACCGGTTTGTTCGGAGCTCCTCCTAAGTGATCTCCCAACAGAACCAGCCGGCCGGGGGCGCGGAAGGGAAGCGCGCGAAGCAGGATGCCTTCGACGAGCGAGAAGACAGCAGTCACCGCCCCAATCCCAAGAGCGAGTGTGAGGACAACGGTCAGCGTGAAACCTGGCGTTTTCAGCAATCGCCGAAATGCAAGTCGGAAATCTTGCGCGACTGTATACATGAGCGCTCCCCAACCTATGTGTCTCGCCGCCAAGTGCGGAACGAGATTTCTAAATTAGAGACCGTTTTCGCATGCTTTTCAATCGGCAAAGGCACCTCTTCCGGCTTGTTTGTGAATTGCCGAAAATACAGAGTTGACCTTTTCGATCAATCCTACGACGCACAGCGAGGCCATAGCCCTACGGCCGCTTCGTTTCATTCCTGTTCGATCGTTGGTGGCAGTTTGCTTGAGAGGCGGGCGGCCTGCGAGAGCAGATAGTTTCGCTCGGGAAGACTCCCCGTCTTGGCCGCCGCCGCGTGGTAATGCCTAACGGCGCCAATAGGATCTCCAGCGAGTTCCAGAAGGTGTGCTCGAACAGCTTCCAATCGGTGATGTTCCGCGACGCGCGGGTCGTCATCGAGCGCCTCCAGGAGTTCCAACCCCTTTGTCGCGCCGTGTACCATCGCCGCGGCGATGGCGCGATTCAAAGCGACCATTGGATTGTCGGACATGCGTTTGAGCAGATCGTAAAGCGCCAGGATCTGCGGCCAATCGGTATCCTCGGCTTTGGCGGCTTCATCGTGGACGGCGGCGATAGCGGCTTGCAATTGGTACGGGCCGACGGCGCCCTTGGGCAACGTGGCGGAGAGAAGCGCGACTCCCTCGGCAATCTGTTGCCGATCCCAGAGCGACCTGTCTTGCTGGGAGAGAGGGATCAACTCTCCGCTCTCGTCCGTTCGCGCTCGGCGCCGGGCATCGGTCAACAACATGAGGGCTAGTAATCCAGCGACCTCCGTGTCATTCGGCTGCAGATGGTGCACGGTGCGAGCCAGGCGCACTGCCTCATGTGAAAGATCGGCCCGGCGCAATTGGGGTCCGCCGCTGCTCGTGTAGCCCTCGTTGAAAATGAGGTAGAGCACGTGTAGCACTTCGTGCAGGCGCCGTAATCGTTCCTCGATCGTCGGAAGTTGAAATGGAATGTTCGAGTCCTTGATGCTTTGCTTCGCCCGGCTGATCCGCTGCGCCATGGTTGGCTCAGGGACGAGAAAAGCGTGGGCGATCTCGGCGGTGGTCAAGCCACCCACCGCGCGCAGCGTCAGCGCGATCGCCGAGGCCGGAGTCAGCGCAGGGTGGCAACACATGAAGAGCAGGATGAGCGTATCGTCCTGATCCGATTCTCGAGCAGGGTCGACCGGAGGCGCGATTTGCTCCAACTCCAGGGCTGCTTCACTCTCGCGGCGGCGGCGGGCGGATTCGCTGCGGATGTGGTCGGTCATGCGACGGAAGGCGACTTGCGTCAGCCACGCGCGCGGATTCTCCGGCAGTCCATCGTGCGGCCATTGCGTGGCCGCAGCGAGCGACGCTTCCTGCACGGCGTCCTCCGCGGCGGCAAAGTCGCGGAATCTCCTGACAACAATGCCGAGCACCTGCGGCGTCAATTCGCGCAGCAGGTGCTCGATGGGAGGGTCTGAAGACCGCGTGGTCACCGTGAGTTCCCCATCCAGAATCTCAAAGTCCCAAATCAGAATGGCTACTCAGCACCTGACGCACCTCGATAGGCATGTTGCCAGGAACACCACCGGGGCCGGGAGCCGCCGAAGCCCGCGCAGCGATCTTATAGGCTTGCTCCGGGCTCTCGACATCCACGATCCAGTATCCGGCCAAAAACTCTTTGGATTCCGGGAACACTCCATCGGTAATCGGCCCGCCTTCCTTGCCCGCGCGAACGAGCTTAGCCTGGTCGGGCCAGCCCAGGCCTTCCGTGACAACGAATACCCCTTCGTCCTTGAGTTGCTTGCTGAATGCGCGCATGAAGGCCACGTTCGCCTCCATATCCTTCTTCGACCATTTAGCGTACTCGGCAAAATTGGCTTTCGTGCCATTCATCATCAGAATGTATTTCAAGATTTGCCTCCCTTCTTTTTTTGGCACTTCGGACCGTTCACAGGGTAGCCGGAACACGCGCTCCGCTCCCGACATGACGCTAGGAGGATTTTGAAGAGTAGTCGGCAAACTGGCGCACTTCAATGGGCATGTTCGTGGGGGCGCCCCCAGGACCGGGAGCGGAAGAGATGCGGCCGGCGATAGCGTAAGCGCGCTCGGGAGTCTTGACGTCCACGATCCAATAGCCAAGGAGAAACTCTTTGGATTCGGGGAAGACTCCGTCGGTGAGCGGCATGCCGTTGCGCTCGCCGCGGACGATTCGAGCCTCGTGCGGCGGGGTCAAACCTTGAGTCGCCGCAAACTCACCGGATTCGGTCAACTCTTTGTTGATGGAATGAAGGACGGCCATGTGGGCCTCCCTGTCGTCCTTGGTCCATGCCTGGTATGTGTTAACTCCTGCCTTTGTTCCAGTCATCAGCAAAATGTACTTCATGTGTTTTCCTCCAGTTCCAGCGCGTAATTCGCGCTCTCAAAAGCTAGTCGGAGCAGGGAAACGATTTTCGACATAGCCGAGAAGCATTTTTGAGCAAAAAAGCAGCCCCTGGCCACGTCGATTTTGCACCCTGAGGAACGACATAGCTATAGAGGTGCGAAGATGGCCGCCGATACAGAAGTTTTGGATGTCACCTGGGACTGGGCAACAGCCTGCGACGTGCAGGAGCGGTTCATGCACCAGGTTAGCCCCACATTCGACACATTGCGTTACAGCGCACGTTGCCGGCAGATGCGGGCCTTGGGCGGGGATTTCTACGATTTTGTGCCTTTATCGCATGAGCGCCTGGCAGTCGCTATTGGAGACGCGTCCGGCAAAGGGCTCGCTGCCGCATTGATGATCTCGAATGTCCAGTCCTCACTGCGCACGGCAGCCTCATTCATCGGAGACGATGGGCCTGCGGTGCTAACCTCAGTGAATCGCCAGGTCCACGCATCTTCACTCGAAGACCGCTACGCCACGTTATTCTATGGCGTTTTCGACGGAGCCACGCGCAGGCTGCAATATGCTAATGCAGGCCACAATCCCCCGATGGTTGTCCGGCGAGACGGCTCAGTCTTCTGGCTTAAAACCGGCGGAGTGCCCGTCGGAATATTTCCCGATTCACTCTATACGCAAGAAACAATTCAGCTCCACCCCGGCGATCTGCTTCTCGCCTACACGGACGGCGTGATTGAAGCGGCAAATCCGGATGGCGAAGAGTGGGGAACAGAGGGACTGCGAAAGAGAGTGGGCGAATGCTACGCACAAAGTGCCGAACACATTGTTCAGGCGGTCTTTACCTCCGTGGATGAAATTTCGCGAGGGCACCAGACGGATGATGCCACAGTCGTCGCTGTGCGCGTCCACTGAGCTCGGAATCTGTCGCCTATTCGGCTCCACGCCTGGCAAGTATGCTTCTCATCGCGCCACACGCAAGGAATTGACTTGAGCGTCCGTCGTCTTCGGCGTTTGCCGAGAACCCAGCGTCCGTTCTTTCCTCTTGCCAAACTAGGAGAGCATCCTTTACACTCCTAGCTAGACTAGGGGGTAATCATTTTGGCAAAAACCGCGGAACTCCTCCCGGGCACACTGGACATGCTGATCCTCAAAGCGGTGTCCTTGAAACCCTTGCATGGATACGGCGTGTTGCAACGCATCCGGCAGATCTCAAGGGATGCGCTTGAGATTCCGCAAGGATCCTTATATCCAGCCCTCTACCGGTTGGAGCATCACGATCTGATCGCCGCCGAGTGGGGCCAGAGCGAGAACAACCGCCGGGCGAAATACTACACCTTGACCGCCGCCGGGCGCCGCCGTTTACGTGAGGAAACCGCCGGCTGGAACCGGCTAGCGGCAGCGATTGCCGCGGCCATGAATACGACCTCCGAGGAGGTGTGACGTGCTCAAGCGTTTGCGTTCTGTGTTTCGCGTGCTCGCTCGGCGGCGTGATTTCGAAGATGGCATGTCCGAGGAGCTTCGTTTCCACATTGAGCAGTACACCGACGAGCTGGTGCGCTCCGGCATGTCGCGGGAAAAAGCGGCCCGCCAGGTTCGGTTGGAACTCGGAAGCCCCGCCAATATCAAAGCGGATTGCCGCGAGGCGTTTGGTGTTCACCTCTTTGATGAGTTTCGCAGGGAGCTGAGTTACGCCGCCCGCTTGCTGCGAAAGACCCCGGCATTTACCGCTACCGCTCTTTTGACGCTCGCCGTTTGTTTGGGCGCGAATCTGATGATTTTTTCCGTGATCGACTCGGTGCTGCTCCGTCCGCTGCCATTTCCCGAACCAAGCCGTCTCGTCACCATTTTCAATACTTATCCGAAGGCCGGCGTCGAACGCGACGGCTCTTCGCTAACCAATTATTACGAACGCCGCGGCCGTATTCCCGCCTTCGCTTCGCTCTCAATCTACGAGTATGGAACGGAGATTGTGGGTGAGCCCGGCTCGACAGAACGCCTCCAGACTATGCGCGTGTCTCCGGATTTTTTCTTTACTCTCGGGCTCGGCCCCGCGTTCGGCCGCACATTCACGGATGACGAAACCACTTCCGATACCGACCACGTTGCCATTCTCTCCGATAGGTTTTGGCGGGAACGATTCAACGACGATCCCCATCTGCTCGGAAAGCTGATTCGCGTTAACAGCGTTCCCAGAACAGTGATCGGTGTCTTGCCTCCCGCCTTCCACTTTCTTTCTTCCGACGCCCAGGTGTTCCTCCCGCTTGCATCGCGGCCTGAAGATCGCGTGCCAGCGAGACGTCATTCCGGAGGAAATGTAATCCAAATGATTGCGCGCCTCCGGCCGGACGCCACGCTCGCACAAGCCCAGTCTGAGCTCGACGCGCAGAACACTGCACTGGAAGTCGACGATCCCCAGGCCAAGATGATTGCCGATGCGGGCTTTCGAAGTTTGGTGGTGCCGTTGCGCGCGGATTACGTCGCATCCGTCCGCCCCACTCTACTGCTCTTGGAAGCAGCCGTACTTGTTCTTCTGCTGATTGGCACGGTCAACCTTGTAAACCTGCTTCTTGTCCGTGCCAGTGGCCGAGTGAAAGAACTAGCCGTCCGTCAGGCGCTTGGCGCAAGTTGGAGATTCCTCGTGAGCGAAGTAGTCGTCGAGACCACCTTGCTTACATTAGCCGGAGGACTGCTCGGACTCGCCGTCGGGGCCGGCTGAATCGATCTCCTCCGCGGGTTGGGCGCTGATCGCCTGCCCTTGGGCGGCCACATCGCCTTTGATGCGCGAGTGGCACTGGTCGGCCTGGCCGCAGCCTTTGTCATGGGCCTCGTGCTCGCGGTTCCTGTCGCTTGGTTTCATCTTCGGCGGCATCTCGGAAATGCTCTTCAATCGGAGAGCCGGGGCGGGACGAGCGGGCGCGGCGTTCAAATCCTGCGTCACGGGTTCATCGTCGCTCAGATTGCCTTGGCGTTCATTCTGCTGGCCGGAGCGGGTCTGCTGGGCCTCAGTCTCCAGCGCGTAATGGCCGTATCCCCAGGCTTCCAGTCCGGCCACGTCCTCACCGGACAAATCGTGCTTCCTTGGGCAGACTACTCGGAAGCAGGCCGCCTGAAATTCATGGAAAGCTTGCTGGACAAACTCAACCAGCTACCGGGAGTGTTGTCCGCGGGTGTGGTCAGCAATGTGCCTTTCAGCGGCAACTCCGGCAAAAGCGCCGCCACGGTAGCGGGTCACGTCCGCCGCCCTGGCGAATCCGCGCGAGGTCACTATTCGTACGGAGTCGACGGCGACTATTTTCGCGCGATGGGTTTCTCGCTGCGGGCAGGTCGATTCCTGACCGCCGACGATTCACGCCGCTCCGAACGAGTCTGCGTAGTGGATGAAGACTTCGCGCGGTACTACTGGCCGCACGCCAGCGCGATTGGCCAACGCTTGTGGGACGGCTCCGAAGCGGGAAAGGATGCCGAAGCATTCACCGTCGTCGGTGTTGTGGGCGGCGTGAAACAAGCGGGGCTCACGGAAAACGAAGCCCAAGGCGCGATTTATTATCCTTATGTCTTCCGTGTTGATTCCGGCTTCTTCGTCGCCGTCCGCACCAGCTTGCCACCGGAATCGCTCGCGTTGACGCTGCAGAAAGTGGTTCGGCAAATCGACCCGGACGTGCCCGTCAGTGACATCCGCTCGATGGACACGCGCATTGCCGATAGCCTTATCGCACGCCGCTCGCCGGCGCTGCTGTCGGGTCTCTTCTCTGCAATCGCTCTGCTTCTCACCGCTATCGGCACCTACGGCGTGTTGAGCTACGCCGTAGCACAGCGCCGCCGCGAGATCGGTGTGCGCATGGCCTTGGGCGCGCAACCCGGGCAAATCCGCAGCCAGTTTCTTTCTCTTTCCTTGCGCCTGCTCGCCGGGGGAACGCTCTTGGGCTTGATTGGCGCGTGGCAATCGGGCCGAGCCATGCGAGTGGTACTCTTCCGGGTGCCCTCGCTTGACGTGCCAATCCTCGCCGGTGCTGCGTTCGTGACGGGAGTGGTGTGTCTGGCCGCTTGCCTGCTGCCATCTCAACGCGCCGCGCGGATCTCCCCGATGGAGACTCTCGCCGAGGAATAGAGAGCCTGCTGCGCCGGTTCGGGCTAATGTGCAGGATCATTGGCCGCATTGTGGGATTCAGCCCGGGGTTACGGGCCACTCGCAAACTTTTCCGGTCTAGAAGTCCCGTTCAGAAAAATAGCACCCTGTAATTACAGCATACCTTCGGATATAGTCGGATGTCGGTGGTTATTTGCACAATCATTCTCGCCTACCTTGAAGACCACCTGTCGACCTTCCCGCAAACCGCTGTGTCACAATGACTTGCAACATTCACTGCCTTCGGCTATCCAACCCGTACCCGGGCTCCCAGGCTTCAGAAGCCCACCGGTGGCTCCATTTCCCGTTTGCCGGCCATCTCCCCCGAACTTCATCCCCATGACGCCCTTTCAGACCAATGCCCTCGAATTAGACCCCTAATCATGCTGATGCTTTCTTGCCGACTTCCCGCCCAGAGAACGTGGAAAGCAACCGTTTGACCTGCTTTTACGACCGTTCGACCCTTGATTTCTACCGTTTACTGATTTTGAGTTGATATAGGACTAATCTTGTCGTATATTTTCAGTTGCAAATATTTTGCAACAGAACAGGTTTTGTCATCATCCTGAAATGAAGTCTTGCGATGGTCTTCAGGCTCCTGCCGAGGCTGTTTCGTATCCAGCGACTGGGCCTCGGCTCCAGAGCATTTCTTGGTCAAGCGGGGGGCTATCGCTCGGGACTACTTGGAACCGACTGAGGACGCGCAGCAAGCCAGAATTCGTTACGAAGTTTTAGGCCTGTCCTTGCAACAAGACCTTTTTGCGAAGGGCAGTGGGCGTCGAAACTGACAAGCGGTTAGGCGGCCAACGTAGCAATTAGACGGAAGTTAGCTGTGGGTTTTACAAGGAGAACTTCAGCGTGGCTGGTGGCAAGCAGATCAATCGATCGCATTTTCGTCTACCCACCTTGGAGCGTTGTGGGCGACTTGCCTTGGGACTTTCCGTCGCATTCCTTCTGTTCTTGCCCCTCGACTTATCCGCTGGCGTGGGAGGACGCATCTCGGGAACTGTGGCAGATGCGAGTGGTGCCGTGGTTGCCGAGGCGAATGTTATGGCGACGAACGCCGCCACTGGGTTCCGCCAAACCACTTCGACAGACGACAAGGGTTTCTATTCGCTTCCCAATCTCCCCATCGGGCGCTACGACCTCGAAGTTACCAAGACGGCGTTCCGGCCTTATCGGCGCACCGGCATTGTTGTCGATGCAAATAGCGCGCTGACGATTGACGCGGTTCTCGTGATTGGGGAGAAGTCGGAGGCCATTACCATCGTCGAAAACCAGCTCCATGTGGAAACGACGAGTACGCAGAACGGCGAAGTCATCACCGGCGCTCAGATGACCGCGGTGCCCCTCAACGGGCGAAGCTTTACCGATTTGCTCGCCCTGCAGCCCGGAGTTGCCCCGGTCACTTCCATCACGTCGGACACGGTGCAGGATGTCGGCGCGAGTGTGCTCTCTCCCTCCGGCGACTTGAATCCCGGCACCATTTCAATCAACGGCCAGCGGGAATTTGCCAACAGTTTTATCGTGAACGGAAGCGACGTCGAGGAGGACGTCAACATGGGAGCGGCCATCATTCCCAATCTCGATTCGATTGCCGAATTCCGCATTCTCACGAACAATTTTGACGCCGAATACGGCGAATTCAGCGGCGGCCAGATCAACGTCGTAACCAAGTCCGGCGGCAATGCTTTTCATGGTGACGCGTTTGAGTTCCTCCGCAACACCAACCTCGATGCGCGGAACTATTTTTCGCCGACGCGTGGCGCGTTCGATCAAAACCAGTTCGGCGGCACCTTCGGCGGCCCGATTCGCAAGGACAAGATTTTCTTCTTCAGCGATTATCAAGGCACTCGATCCACCCAAGGCGTGGACAGCGGCCAGATTGCTGTGCCGTCCGTGCAAGACCGAACGGGCAATCTATCCGACCTGGCGAGCGCTTTTGTCACCACCGATGCCAGCGGAAACACGGTACCGACGACGGTGAGCGGGCCGTATTTCGCGACCCTGCTCTCGCAGAAGTTGAATTACACGGTCTCGGCCGGCGAGCCTTACTACACGCCGGGATGCACCAGCGCGACCTGCGTGTTTCCCGGTGCGATCATCCCGCAAAGCGTGTGGTCCGCGCCTGCAACCAACCTCTTGAAATACATCCCCGCGCCGAACAATGCCAATGGCACGTTTTCTACCTCGGCCTCGAATGAAACTTTGCGCGATGATAAAGGGGCATACAGGCTGGACGCCAACACTCGATGGGGGCAGCTGTCCGCCTACTACTTTCTCGACGACTGGTCGCAAAACAACCCGTACCCCATCGCGCAGGGCGGTGCGAACGTGCCGGGATTCAACGCCCTTTATTTGGGCCGCGGGCAATTGCTCGATCTTGGCGACACGAAAACGATCAACGCCACCAGTGTAAATGAGTTTCACTTCAGCTATCTGCGCAACGCGAATGATCTCGGCAAACCAGTCGGCGGAGTCGGCGTTAGCTTGGCCTCCCAGGGCTTCGAGGTGGGCCAGGGCACTCCGGGAATCGTGGCCCTTTCCCCCAAAACCGAAGGAGTCGAGAGCGTCGGCTTCAACAGCTACACGATCGGCACGAATACGAACGAACTGCACCAGATTGGCAACACCTTTCAATGGCTCGACAATTTTTCGAAGGTGCTCGGAACTCACACCCTCAAAGCCGGCGGCGAATTTCACTACGACCAGGTGAACGTCAATGCTATCGCCCAATTCAACGGCAGCTTTCTTTTCTTCGGAACCGAGACCGGCTCTGATTTTGCGGATTTCCTGCTTGGCATTCCGAGCCAATACAACCAGAGCCAGCTTCAACCCTTTTATGGCCGCAACAAATATCTAGGACTTTATGCGCAAGATAGTTGGCGCCTGACGCGCTCCCTCACGCTCAATTACGGCCTGCGCTGGGACCGTATCGAACCCTGGTATGAGAAGTACAACCAGATTGCAACCTTCGTCCCGGGCCAGCAATCCGTCGTCTTCCCCGGAGCTCCGGCCGGCATTCTTTATCCCACCGATGCCGGAGTGCCACGCACTCTAGCGCCTCCGGGCAATCGCGACTTTGCCCCGCGCATCGGCTTGGCCTATTCGCCCAGCGCTTCCGGCGATGGCTGGCTTGCGAAGTTCCTGGGGGATCCCGGCAAGACCAGCATTCGCGCCAGTTACGGCATGTTTTACACCGCCATTGAAGCTCTCACCATTGGCGTGATGAGCGCCAACGCGCCCTACGGCACGACTTATACGAGCCCTGCTCCGCCGCTCTTTGCCACGCCGTTTGTCACGGCGGCGACGGGGCAGAATCTGGGCCAGTATTTCCCGGTAACTCTGGCTCCTCTGAATTCGAGCTCCAGTCATCCCGATCCAAACGTTAACTGGGCCCAATTCGAGCCCATCACCGGGCTTCCCAACTACCCGACATCCAATCGCATTCCATACACCGAGGAATACATGCTCTCGCTCGAACGTGGCTTGGGAGCGAACACGGTCCTCAGCTTCGATTATGTGGGCAGCCAGGGACATCGGCTGCTCGTGCTCGAGGAAGCAAACCCCGGCGACCCATCCCTCTGCTTGCAACTGAGCAATCCCGCGAACCTTGCTCCGGGACAAGTGCCTTGCGGCCCCTTCGGCGAAGACAGCACCTACATCACTTCGACTGGGCAGACTTATAACGGTACACGGGGGCCGCTGGGATCGAACTTCGGCAGTAACGCCAACCAGGCCACCATCGGTAATTCCAATTACAACGCTTTGCAAATTACGCTGAGGCACGCTAGCAAGCGCCTGAGTCTCTTAGCCGGATACACGTTCAGCAAATCCATCGACCAGTCTTCGAACGTCGGCGAAGAGGTCAATCCGCTCGACCCATCCCTCAGCCGGGCGCTTTCTGCCTTTGACGTGAAGCACAATTTTGTCGTGAGCTACAACTATCGAATCCCTTTCGAGCGCCTCTTCGGAGCCGCCAATCGCTGGACGGAGGGCTGGGAACTTTCTGGAATCACCCGCTTCAGCAGCGGACTTCCCGTCACGCTCGTCAATTACGGAGACAATTCTCTGCTCGGAGCCGAGCCGAATGGCATCAACAACTACGGCGTGGATGAGCCGGACTACACGGGCGCCTCTCTCGAGCTTAATCGCAATCCCCGCAACGGCCAGCCATACTTCAATCCTGCTGCTTTCACGGAAAACGCTCTGGGCACGCCCGGCACCGCATCGCGGCGATTTTTCTACGGGCCTGGCATGAACAATTTTGACATGGCCCTTCTCAAGAACGTGCCCCTGACCGAAGCAAAATCGCTCCAGTTCCGCATCGAAGCCTTTAATGCCTTCAACCACGCCCAGTTCTTCGGGCCGCAGGCTGTGAACGGCAATATCGATAGCTCCACCTTCGGGCAAGTCGTCAGCGCCGCGCCGCCGCGCCTCGTGCAGTTAGGCGCGAAATTCTTTTTCTAAAGAGAACCCACGGCGATTCGCGCGCGGATTCCTATGGGTCCCGTAGCGCCGATACATCAGACCCTTGGCAGGTATAGGTCTAGGCTTCCCGCGGGAGGAACCGAACATGGCTGCAGATGATACTCAATATGGCATCCGCCAATTTCCTGGTCGCGGCAGCAACCAAATGCATACGTCTCGACTAAATCTCACATTAGACATAGTCTGAGTGCTTGATGGACGCCAAGGCGACTAAACCATCCTTTGACGGCAGAAGGTTGCGGTGCACTCCGCAGCGCTACGCCGTGATGGCATTCTTGATGGAACTTAACAGTCATCCCACGGGTGCGGAAATCTTCGAAGCCGTGTATCGCGATGGATCGGTGCTCGGACGTGGTCCGTCCGGCCCGCCGTCGACTTAGTATCTCTAGGTCCTCCGCGCGGCGTGAGGGGTTCTCATATAATTAGGGCCTGCAAGCGTTTGTGAGTCACCCTTAGGTCCAGGCCCAATCGCGGAAGCCGAGGTTATTCACAAGTCCGGTTCCCGAGAGCAGGTCTACCATTTTGGAGAATGCCTCCAATCGTGGGCCGGCCACCGTGCATTTGATAACTAACCGCCTGCCCGTTCGAGAGTCACATACTTTTGAATCCTCACTATCCGCCATTATCGTTTTGGGACCATTCCCTCCGTCCCGCCCTGCATGCACGCTAAACTATTCGCACGGATTCTCTCGGAGTGTTCATGCGGAACAAGATTTCCGCTGCCCTATTCCTGGTCGCCCTGGTCATCCTGTCACTCGGTTCCCTCGCCGCTGAAGCCTGGGCCGCCGAGACGCCCGTGCTCTCCCTTCCGCTTAAACCCCACTACGTCTTTCAACGCGTCGGTGATAATTTCGGCCTCAGCTCTCTCACTCCCTCCTGCATCCTCCAGGACCAGGATGGCTTCATCTGGATCGGCACTCCCGACGGCCTCCTCCGCTTCGACGGCACTCGCATTGTCCGCTTCGGTCTCGAGCGGGGCCTTCCCAGCACCAATGTCGGCCAGCTCGTACTCGCTCCTTCCGGCCGCATCTGGATTGTCACGTCCCGCGGCATTGCTTACATGGATGGTGGCGTCCTTCACACTCTCCATCTGCCCAAAGCTTTCGATTCCTTCCGTCGGCCTTCCGTCCTCGCGCTCGATTCCTGGAGCAAAGTTTATCTGGCCACCGATAGCGGCCTTCTCCGCGTCGACCCCGATCGCCCCAACGACCTTCGTCTCTGGACCCTCTCTGATGGCCTCCCCAGCCTGGAAATCGATGCTGTCAGCATTACCCCCGAAGGCCGCGTCTGGTTCGCTTCCGGACATCGAATTGGCTGGCTTGATTCGCAGGACCATGTCCACATGTTCCCGCCGCAAAGCGGCCTCCCGCACGAACTCATCATCAGCATTCTCCAGGACTTCGAAAAAGTTCTCTGGGTTCGCACCTCTGCCCATCTCTATCGCCTCAATCCGGGCTCTACCCATTTCGTCCCGGAACTTCCGAATCTCCCTCCCGCGAACGATTACGGCTCACCCACTCTCGATCGTGGCGGCAATCTTATGATCCCCACCGTCGAAGGCCTGTACCGCCACGTCTCCGGCCAGTGGGAAGTCATTGACCAAAGTCGCGGCATGGCCGTCAACGCCACCTTCGCCATCACCGAGGACCGCGAAGGCGCCTATTGGATTGGCCTAGGCGGCGCCGGCATCCAACGCTGGATCGGCCGCAAAACCTGGTCCGGTTGGACGCAAGCCGAAGGTCTTCCTGACAATGTCGTCTGGTCCGAAGTCCGCGACGTCCGCGGCCGTCTCTGGCTTGGCACTAACAACGGCGTCGCCATGTGGGATCCCCAAGCGAATCGCTGGCGGATTTGGAAATCGAAAGACGGCCTCAACGGCACAGTAGCCCGCCAACTGGTCGTCGCCCGCGACGGCGCCGTCTGGGTCCTCTGCTATCCTGGCGGTCTTACACGTTTCGATCCACAATCTCTCCGCCCCGAGAAAATTTCCTCTCCCGGTTCTGATCCCACCGGTATGCAAGTCGGGCCCGACGGCCGCATCTGGATCGCCAATACCCAATACCTCAAAGCGGCTTTTAATTGGCAACGCCCTTTTCATTTCGTCGATGTGCCCGCGCCTCCAGAAATAACCAAAGGCGCTGGCCGTTTCGCCTCCAGCCCTGACGGCGTTCTTTGGCTCGTCGGCAGGAGCGGCCTCTCTCGCTTCGATGGCAAACAGTGGCTGCATTTCACGACCGCCGACGGCTTATTGCAAAATGAAGTCGTCGAAGCCGCCGCCGTGAGCCGCGATGAAGTTTGGTTCCGCTATTCCGACGCTCTCGGCCTCAGTCGCCTGCGCCTGATAAACGGCAAACCTCATGTCACCAACTACGGCTTGGCCGACGGCCTGCCCTCTCTCGACGTTTACATGCTCGGAGTCGATCACGACGGCAATGTCTGGGCCGGCGGCGCTTTCGGCCTCACCGAATTCTTCCGCAAGGGCCACACGATTCGCTTCACCCGCGCCGACGGCCTCATTTGGAACGACCTCAGCGAAAACGGCTTTTTCGCCGAAAAGGACGGCACCTTGCTCTTCGGCACCAGCGGCGGCCTCGCACGCTACAATCCTATCTCCGGCGATGAACGCGCCGAGCTTCCTCCTCGCGTCGTCATCACTTCGGCGCAGCTCGGTTCTAGCGAACGTCTCGGCGAGCGCCATCCCCAAGCTCCGCGCAGCGACAACACCTTTCGCGTCGCCTTTGCCGCGCTCACCTATCGCGACCCCGAGAATGTCCGTTGCTCGTATCGCCTCGCCGGACTCGAATCCGATTTCAACGAAACTTCCGGCCGCGATGCTCGCTATCCCGCGCTTCCCCCGGGTGATTACAACTTCATCGTCTCCTGCCGTTCCGCTCGCGGCACTCAGAGCTTCCCCGCCCAATTTTCCTTTACGGTTATCCCCGCCTGGTGGCAGCGTTGGTACGCCCGCGGCTTCGCGATTCTTCTTTGCCTCTTCGCTCTCTACTTTCTCGTGAGTTACCGCACACGTAAATTGCAAAGCGAGCGTATTCGCCTCGAAGAAGCCGTCGCCGAACGCAGCGAAGCTCTCGCTCTAGCCAATAAAGAACTCGAGGAAATGTCTCTCACCGATCCTCTCACCGCCGCTCGCAACCGCCGTTTTTTCCAGGCCACTATCGCCAGCGACGTCAGCCAGGCCGTTCGCGCCTATACCGCTCCCGATCCCACTCGCAGCCGCCGCAATCGCGACATTATTTTCTATCTCATCGACGCCGACCATTTCAAAGAAATCAACGATCGCTTCGGCCACGACGCTGGCGATCAGATGCTCGTTGATCTCACCGCCCGCATCAGCTCCGCCATTCGCTATTCCGATGTACTCGTCCGCTGGGGCGGCGAAGAGTTTCTCGTCGTCTCCCGTTTTTGCGAGCGCAAGGAAGCCGCCACTCTCGCCGCCCGCGTCCTCTCCGCTGTTTCCTGCGAGCCTTTCAAACTCAAAGGCGCGAACCTTTCTCTTCATCGCACCGTCTCCATCGGCTGGGCTGCTTTCCCCTGGAATATGGATTCTCCCGTCGATGTTTCCTACGAAGAAGTTCTCTCCCTCGCCGATCGCGCTCTCTACAAAGCCAAGGACGCTGGCCGCAACCAGGCCATCGGCGCTCTCGCTCCCGAATCCGCCGCCGAGCCTCACACCGCCGTCTCTCACGACGATTCCGAAGCTCGCGTTTCCGAAATTGCCGACACCGCCACCTACGTCACCACCTACGGCCTCGAAACCACCTCCATCACCTGACCTTCTCGTTCTCTCGCCATTCTTTCCGGCGTACACTCCTTTCCTGTGCCAGCCCCGCTCGAGCACTTGCTCTTTCACAACGGCGCGATCGATCTCCACGCCGTCGCCGCCGGCCCTCCTCACGCCCCCGTCGTCCTTCTGCTCCACGGTTTCCCCGAATTCTGGTATTCCTGGCGCCACCAAATCGACCCTCTCTCTTCCGCCGGATTCCGCGTCATCGTTCCCGATCAACGCGGCTACAACACCTCCAGCAAGCCCCGCGGCTCCGCCAACTACGCTCTCTCCGAACTAACCGCCGACGTCTTCGCCATCGCCGATCAGCTCAACCAGCCACGCATTTTCCTCGCCGGACACGATTGGGGCGCCGCCGTCGCCTGGAGCGTCGCCCTACTCCATCCCCATCGCGTCGCTAAGCTCGCCATCCTCAATGTCCCTCATCCCTTCGTCATGCTCCGCTACCTAAAAACAAATCGCCGCCAGCTTCTCCGCAGTTGGTATATGTTTTTCTTCCAGCTCCCTTTTCTCCCCGAAGCCGCTTTCCGCGCGTTTCATTTTCGTCTCGGCGTCCGCTCTCTCCTTCGCTCCAGCCGTCCCGGCACGTTTTCTCCCGAAGATCTCGCGCAATATCGCGCCGCCTGGTCTCAGCCCGGCGCGCTCACTTCCATGATCAACTGGTATCGCGCCGCCGCGCGCCATCGCACAAAATTCCCCGACCCCACCGTCCACGTCCCCACGCGCATCCTCTGGGGCGAACGCGACGCCTTCCTCCTCTCCGAAATGGCGCACGACAGTCTTCGCTTCTGCACGTCCGCCGAGCTCTACACCTTCGCCAGCGCTTCTCACTGGCTCCAGCACGAAGAGCCGGCTCGCGTCTCCGAACTTCTCATCGATTTCTTCCGCACTTAGCCAATCGCCAGTCCTCCGTCGCAAAAAGGTGATACGATTTTCGCTCATGCCCGCAAACTCCAAGAGACTTCTTCTCCTCTTCGCCGCCGTAGCTGCTCTCGTCGCCGTCTCTTTCCGCGTTCCTTCTTTCACCGCCGTCGTCTCCGCCAATGCTGCCAACACCTCTAATTCCTCCATTTCCGAAGACTCCGCTCTCGCCGCTCGCATCGCCCGCGTAGAAAACGGCCTTCTCCCCGCCATCGTCATCAAAGGCCAGCCTCCTGCGCCCATGACCATCTCCGATCGCATGGCGCACTACAAAGTTCCAGGCGTCAGCATCGCCTTTTTCGACCATGGCCAAATCGTCTGGACTCGCGCCTACGGCTTCGCCGACGTCGCCTCGAAAAAGCCCGTAACTCCCGATACGCTTTTCCAGGCCGCTTCCATCAGCAAGCCCGTCACCGCTCTCGCCGCGCTTCGCCTCGTCCAAGAAGGCAAGCTCAGCCTGGACGAGAACGTCAACGTCAAGCTCCGCACCTGGAAAGTCCCCGAAAATGAATTTACAGAAACCGAAAAAGTCACTCTCCGCCGCATTCTCAGCCACAGCGCCGGCCTCACCGTCCACGGCTTTCCCGGCTACGCCGCCGGCGAACCGCTTCCCACGCTTGTGCAAATCCTCAATGGCGAAAAGCCCGCCAACACCGATCCCATCCGCGTCGATGTTGTCCCCGGCACGATGTGGCGCTATTCCGGCGGCGGCTACGTCGTTCTGCAAGCCCTTCTCATCGACGTCACCGGAAAGCCTTTTCCCCAACTCATGAATGACTTGGTTCTGGGTCCCGCGGGCATGACTCACAGCACCTACGACCAGCCGCTCCCAAAAAATCTTTGGCCCGAAGCCGCCACTCCCTATCGCGCCGACGGCGAACCCGTTAAAGGCGGCTGGCACACCTATCCCGAAATGGCCCCCGCTGGCCTCTGGACCACTCCGTCCGACCTCGCTCGCATGGCCATCGAAGTTCAAGCCGAATACACTGGAAAATCTTCCAAAATTCTCTCGCAGCCCATGGCGCGCCAGATGCTCACGCATCAATTCGGCAATTGGGGCCTCGGCTTCGGCCTCGAATTTCCCGGCAGCAAACCCACTTTCGGCCATGGGGGCGCCAACGAGGGTTTCCGCTGCAATCTCGATGCTCACACCGACACGGGTCAAGGCCTCGTCGTCATGACCAACTCGGACAGCGGCAGCGAACTAACCAACGAAATTTTCCGCGCCGTCTCCAAGGAATACGCTTGGCCCGATTACCATCCCGTCGAGCACACCCTAATCAAACTCGACCCTTCGGTCTACGCTCCCTACGCTGGCGCCTACGAAATTCCCGGCGTCGGCACGCTCACCGTCACCGTGAAACCAACCGGCCTCTATATCCAAGCCGAGCCTTTCGGCCCCGAGCCCATCCAGCTTCTCCCCGAAACTCCCAACCAATTCTTCGTCCTCACCAGCGACATCACCTTCGCCTTCGATCGCCTCGCCGCCACCGGCCCCGTCTACCAGCTCACCATCCACGCCGCCTCGCAAACCCTCGAAGCCAAAAAAATCTCCTAGTCTGCGTTTTCAGAACGCAAAGAACGCACTGGTGCTATTGAGCTGCATTCAGGGCAACACGGAGACTGTGAAAACAAACGAAATGGTAGTATAGATGGTGTCCGTCTCAGTCAAGATGGTGTCCACGCAATGACCGCGCGCTACAACAAACTCTACGAAGAGCCTGCCTACGGGCTCTCTGAGGCTGCTGTCTATCTCAAGGTTCCCTACACCACTCTTCGTTACTGGCTAACTGGTTTTGGCAAGCGGTCTCCCATTATTCAACCGGTCGAGAGCGTTCCAACTCGCCTTTCTTTCCTAAATCTACTCGAATGCCATGCTCTCGCTGGTATGCGCAAGATTTACAACCTTAAGCTCCCAAAAGTCCGCAGCGCCCTGCGAAAAGTGAGCGAGCAATTCCCGCAGCCTCATCCCCTCATCAGCGAAGTGTTCTTGACAGACCGTAAAGACCTGTTCATCGAGCGTATGGGACAAATCGTTAACGTCTCGCGCCAGCGAAATCAGTTGAGCCTCGATTTTTATCGCATGCATCTGGAAAGAGTGGAAGTTGATCCAAAGGGCCTCTTCCATTTCTTCCCCTTTGTCATCGCGCCGAGCGCTTCTGAGCCCAAAACAATCGAGATCAACCCAATGCTAGGTTTTGGCAAACCGGTAATTGCGGGAACAGGAATCTCCACTGCTATAATCGCCTCGCGCTTTAACGCCCGGGAGCCCATCACCAGCTTGGCCGAAGAATATGGCTGCACGCCGCAGCAAATCGAAGAAGCCATCCGCTGGGAGCGTTCCATCCCCCTCCCCGTCACGGCCTGACGACTTCGTCCTCTACCTCGACGAAAATCTCTGCAACTCTCGCGCGATTCAAGACATGTTGAGCAAGCTCGGCGTCCACTTCGAGCGCCATCTTGCTCATTTCATTCGAGGAACTCTCGATGAGACCTGGCTTCCTAAAGTTGGCTTGGAAGGTTGGATGTTGTTAACGGCCGACAAACGCATCCGCTACAACTTCCTCGAAAAACACGCCCTCGAGGAACATGCCGTCCGCGAGTTTGTCTTCACCTCTGGCAACATGTCAGGCCAAGACATGGCCGCCGCTCTCGAACTCGCCATCCCCAAAATGCGCCGCCTCTGCCGCAAGCTCAAACCACCCTTCGTCGCCTCCATCACCCGCCTCGGCGAAGTCCACCTCCGCTGGCCAAAAACCTAACCCTTCACTCAACTAGGCCTGTCATCTGAGGGGGAACAGCGCGTACTCGATTGACGGCAACGGCTGCCACGTTTAACATCCCCCACGTGGAGCGAACATTTTGACGAAACGTCCGATCTTCCGTCTAAACCTTGTCCTGACCTGCCTCTTGGCCACTTGGACCTCTCCCAAGGAAGCCTTGTTTGCCCGAGACGCCCTTCAAGCGGCGCCTGTCACGTCTCCCACCACGTCGGATCAAGGTGAGGCTGCAACTGTTAGGTTCTTGGCGGTGGACCATAACGGCGACTCTGTCACCGACTTGCGAGCAGATGAGCTCTCCGTGTCGGTCAACAAGCAGTCACGCAGAATCGTCTCTCTTTCTCAAGCAGCCTCCGAGCCAATCACCATTGGCCTTTTCTTCGACATAAGCGGCAGCCGCCGCTCCGACGAGCTTATCCCTCAAGAGATTCAGTCAGCCTCAAGATTTCTACACTCTATATGGCGCCCCGATGACATAGGCTTCGTGATCGCCTTCGGAGAAATCCCCGTCACCCTGGCCAAACCAACAAACGACCTGCAACCAATTGAGTCAGCCCTCCAGAAGATTCATGGTGCCACTTACCGAGGTTCTACCGCTCTCTACGACGCACTTTGTTCTGTACGCATCACTGGTGCACGAGCGGCCCATAGCGAGAAACTTTTCCTCGTAGTCGGCGATTTTGAGGACAACTCCAGCCGTGTGTCGGAAGATAAAATGATCGAAATGGTTCGGGGGGAAGATATTCGGATCTTTCCATTTCTCCGCTTCGAGGAAGAAAATGACCCGCGCATGATTCACGAGCGGCGAATCATAAAGATCGCCCAGCGTGCTGCTCGAAAGACCGGCGGTGATGTCCTCAATGTCTGGGTTGAAAAAGACCTGGACAAGGTTTTCCTTCGCCTCACCAGCGAGCTACGGGGAGCCTACCTCGTGACCTACCAGCCGCCGCCTCCGGAGGGCAAAGCCAAACAACCACAGATTCAAACCTCCCGGCCAAACGTCAAGCTCCTATTCCCTCACAACTAGTCGCCTATACCACCGAGAACTAAATCTGGTACAAATGCCAGTCGCCTAGGCGCCGCCGAACCCGCCTCTACTCACTATCCACTACCCACCACTCACTTCCCCCCGTCTCACCAAACTACAAATTTCCCGCCAACCCTTTCTATCCACGCCAGTTCCTCGTCTCACGTTCGAATCATTCACGCACAGTACTGTACCTTGACAGTAATCCGAATCCATGCTACCATTATGTATGATTCGGCGCCGCTCCACGCCCCTACATTCCTTCCACTCTCGATTCGCCACCTGCCACTCCACTACCTTTCTCTGCGTACACGCAGGAAACGCCGCAAATCCTTTCTTCTCATGCGGTTACTTCATAACTTGCGGACACCCCGGGGGTGGGTACCCTCTCGCATCTTCTCCTCTTTCTTTGCCCTGTCCTGCGCTTCCGGTACAATCCTCTGTTCTTCATCGTCCAGGAGACCGCATGACCAGCCGGCCCACCGATTCCTCGCAAGCCCTCCTTCGTAGGGGCACGATACATCGTGCCCCTACAATAGATCGTGCCCCTCTGCTCGCCTGTCTCGCAGCCATTCTGATCCTGCTCTCTTCCGCTTGCACCGTCCGCGCCCAGCAGCGCCGCGAACGCGAACCTAATTCCGTCTACGCCGCTCGCCGCGCCAAACTTGCCTCCGAAGCCGACGCTCCCATCCTCCTCTGGGGATTCACCGGCCGCGAAGAATCCTCCCTCGCCTACGTCTTCGCCCAGGAAGATAATTTCTACTACCTCACCGGCCACAACGAAGAAGGCGCCGGCCTGATTATTCTTCCATCTCAAAAAAATCGTGAAACCGCCGCGTCCACGAATGGCCCCCAGGAAATGCTCTTTCTTCCGCCGAAAAATCCCGACCAGGAAAAATGGAATGGCTTCCGCCTTTCGCCCTCCGATCCCGGCGTCCAGGCGCGCACCGGCTTCGCGAGCGTCCTCCCCTTTCCGGACATGCGCGCCACTCTCGAAAAGCTGGCCAGGCTTTACCCCGCGGTCTACACCATCCTTCCTTATGTAAGAGAAAATGGCGGCTATCCCCACGAAAAACAGGTTGTCGATTGGATTCGGATG
Organism: uncultured Acidobacteriota bacterium; assembly: GCA_963715795.1. Lineage (GTDB taxonomy): Bacteria > Acidobacteriota > Terriglobia > Acidiferrales > UBA7541 > Acidiferrum. Next base: position 3,595,275 of record OY970275.1, read on the forward strand.
GTGGCGCCGCAGCTCCAATTGAAAGACATCCGCCCGGACATCGAAGCGCTTCGCCAAATCAAATCGCAGGGCGAAATTGATTTTCTCACTGAGGCCATCGATCTTTCGCTCGACGCGCATTTCGCCGCCATGCGCATGATGCGCCCCGGCCTGCACGAATATCAGATCGCCGCCAAAATGGTCGAAGTTCACGCCATGGGCGGCTCGGAAGCGGAAGGCTACGCTCCCATCGTCGGCGCCGGACCAAATTCCACCGCGCTGCACTACGACACGCTCGCCCGTAAAATTCAGGACGGCGACATTGTCGTCATTGATGTCGGCGCGCAATATTCCGGCTACTCAGCCGACATCACGCGCACGCTTCCCGCCAACGGCAAATTCACTCCGCGTCAGCGCGAAATCTACGACATCGTTCTCGGCGCGCAGAACGCCGCTCTCGCCGCCATCAAACCCGGAATGAACTACTGTGAATCTGGCTCGAAGAGCGTCTACAAAATCGCCTACGACTACATCAATTCCCACGGCAAGGATCTTCACGGCCGCCGCCTCGGCCAGTATTTCATTCACGGCCTCGGCCACGATATCGGCCTCGATGTCCACGATCCCGGCGACTATTGCAAGCCGCTCGAACCCGGCATGGTCGTCACCGTCGAGCCCGGCATTTACATTCCAGAAGAAAGTCTCGGCGTGCGCATCGAAGACGACATTCTCATCACCGATACTGGCTACAAATTCCTCAGCGAACGCCTGCCCCGCGATCCCGATGCCATCGAAAAAATCATGGCCGAAGCCGCCGACCAGCACGCAAAAGAGCCCAAAGAAAGCGTCCAGTAAGCAAAAATGTCCCCAGCTCCGCGCAAGTTAACGCAGCAACGCGCCAAATCTCTTGCCGTTTCCCTTCTTTCAGCGGACAATCAAATCTATGAAGCGCAAAGAAAAACCTCTGACGCTGGACGAAGCTGTCGAGCTGTTTGCGGGCCTCACGGACAAGGTGATGGCAAAGTACTCCCCAGAGGAGCGCGCAAGACGGTTCCGCAATGCCGCGAAAGTCATCGCTTCCGCGAAGCGGAGAAAACGCGCCAAGCCTTCAAGATCTCCTCGAACTTCTCCGGGTCGTCGCCGTACCCTAGCGCGCGGATAGCTTTCACGAAGTCTTCTTCGCGCGGCGTTGCAAATATCCCGCGAAGAACTGCAATCTCGTCTTTTCTATGTTTTATCGCTTCAGCGTCACGCGGACGCCGGCCGCGGCTCTTCTCCTCGGCCATTACCTCGCGGATGTCCTCGTCTTTTGTTCCGTTTGCCATGCCTGAAGTTCCACACGATAACGCCTATTCACTCACCACTCAACTATATTCGTTCGCTAATGCAGCTCAACACTGTCTTGCCGTTTCACTTTCTTCGTCGGAGAATCCAAGCCATGAAAAGCAAACCTTTGACGTTGGACGAAGCCGGCGAAATGCTCGCGGCAATTCTCGACCCCGTATGGTCGAAATTTTCTCCGGAAGAAAAGGCGGAAAGGCTGCGCAATGTCAAGCGGTTCGTTTCTACCGCGAACGTGAAAGAGCGCCCGCCAATTCCGCAATGAGATTGACCGGCGCGAATGCGCGCCCTTATACTGTTTCTTCGCGTTGGGCCCGATTTTTCGCCCGGCGTGCCTCGAGTCATTCCGCGTGCACCGCATCGCAGAGCGGGCTGCCTGCAGGAATTTCCGAAATTTTCAATCGTTCAGGGAGCTTATGAGCAGCGTCAAAGCCACACAACTCCGCCCCGGCATGGTCATCCAGCACGAGGGCCAGCTTTACACGGTTTTCAGCGTTGACCACCGCACTCCTGGCAACAAGCGCGGCTCGATGCAAACGCGCATGAAAAATCTCAAGAGCGGCACCATGATCGATTACCGCTTCCGCGCCGAGGAATTCGTGGACCGCGCCATCCTCGACGAGGTCGAATTTGAATACCTCTACAACGAGGGCGACGAGTTTCACTTCATGAACACGCAATCCTACGAACAGATGCAGATGACCCGCGAAGAGCTGGGCGAAACCGTCTACTATTTGATTCCGAACACCACGGTGAAAATCGAATTTTTCGAGGACAAGCCGATCGGCGTCGACTTGCCGGACACCATGGAATTGAAAGTCCTCGAGACCGAGCCGACGCTGCAAAAAGCCACTGCCAGCGCGGTGATGAAGCCGGCCACGCTCGAAACGGGCCTGGTGATTCAAGTGCCGCCGTTCGTCAATTCTGGCGACAAGGTAAAAGTGGACACAACCGAAGCGCGCTACGTCCAGCGCGTCGAATAGTTGCGTCCAATAGTCGTGTACAATAGCCGCCGAGCGTTCGGCCCGAGACTAAGGCTTGGCTGTTATTTTGAACTTTCGTTTTCGGATTTCGGTCTTCGTTATTCGAGTTTTGTTTTGAAGTTTCCGCCTCCGCAGCTAATTTCCGCGCCAGCGAAAATTAGAAGAGGCGAAAGAGCCCCGGGCAACCGGGGCTCTTCGTATCTAGAACCCTAATTCCGGGCCTCGTCTTTAGAAAATTCATTTTTAATCTTCGTTTTTTCAGCGCGTTCTTATCCATTGCCGGCGGCGGATTTTTCGCCGGCGGGATGCGCTCCGAAAACGCGGTCGAAGATGGCGTCGACGTAGCGAAGCTGGCGCTGCAAATCGAACGTGTGCGCGAGGGCGTTCGAATCGAGGTACCGCGTAATGCGCGCGTCGCTCGCGACGCGATCACGAAAACTTGATTCCGTTTCCCAGGCGGCCATGGCGTTTTCCTGAATGGCTTTGTACGCGTCGTCGCGCGGCATTCCTTTTTCCACCAAATCTTGCAACAGCTGTCCGGAGTAAATCAGCCCGTGCGTGGATTCCAGATTGCGCAGCATGCGTTCCGGAAAAACGCGCATCTCGGAAACGACCGTGGTCATTTTGGCGAGCATGTAGTCCACGAGAATAGTGGAATCCGGAAAAATGATCCGCTCGACGGAGCTGTGCGAAATATCGCGTTCGTGCCACAGCGCGATATTTTCGAACGCAGCAGACATGTTCGAACGCACGAGGCGCGCGAGCCCGCAGATTTGCTCGCACGTCACGGGATTGCGTTTGTGCGGCATCGCGGAACTGCCGCGCTGCTCGCCGCTGAAGGGCTCTTCCGCTTCGCGCACTTCGGTACGCTGCAAATGGCGGATTTCCAGCGCGATTTTCTCGAGCATGGCGGCGATGAGCGCTAGCGAACTGAGATACTGCGCGTGGCGATCGCGCTGAATCACTTGCGTGGAAACGGCCACCGCTTTAAGTCCAAGCTTTTCGCAGATGCGCTCTTCCATTTCCGGGCCAAGGTGCGAAGCGTTGCCGACGGCGCCGGATATTTTTCCGACGGCCATTTGCGCGGCGGCCTCGCGAAAGCGCGAGATGTTGCGCTGGTTTTCCGAAAACCAATTCGCTATTTTCAGCCCGAACGTAATCGGTTCCGCGTGAACCCCGTGGGTGCGGCCGATTTGCGGCGTATGGCGAAACTCGTGGGCGCGAAGATCGAGAATTTCGCCGAAGAGAATAAGATCCCGTTCGATGAGGTGCGAAGCGTCGCGAACCATCAGAGCTTGCGCCGTGTCCACCACATCGTTCGAAGTCATGCCGTAATGCAACCAGCGAGCCGCGGCGGGATCGCCGATGGATTCGCCAACGTTCATGGTGAAGGCGATGACGTCGTGTTTCACGCGGGCTTCGAGTTCGTGGATACGCTTGACATCGACTTTGGCGCGTTCGCGGATGATGGCCGCAGCATCCTTTGGAACGAGCCCGGCCTCTGCGAGCGTTTCGGTGGCGGCCAGCTCGACGTCGAGCCATTTCTGGAAGCGATTTGCGTCGCTCCAGACGTGGCCCATCTCTGCGCGGGTGTATCGAAGGATCAAAGCCTGACTCCTTGTGTTCTTGCATTCCCATGATAGCGCATCTCGATTGCAGGCAGCGCGCCCGCGCGAGTGCAAAAGCGAGGGGACCGAATGAGTGCACAAGGCTGAGAAACAACCGCCGAAGCGCGAAACAAAAGAGGCTATTGAACGTCTATATCCTCATGATATAGACTGCCGATACCCTAGGCTATAGACATCCAATATCCAGGCTGCCGGGAGGCTTTGTGGGAGAACGATACCGAAACCGTATGGAATTGCTGCAGGGGACTCTCGACCTCTTGATCCTGCAAACCCTGATGTGGGGGCCGCAACACGGCTACGGAATCAGCCGGGCGATTCGCGCGAATTCCGGGGACTTGCTGCAGGTGGATGCGGGCTCGCTCTATCCGGCGCTGCACCGGCTGGAAAAACAAAAATGGATCGGCGCGGAGTGGAAAGTTTCGGAAAACAAACAGGATGTGAAGGTGTACAAACTGACCGCGGCGGGCCGGAAGCGGCTGACGCAAGAGCGCACGCGCTGGGAACAAATCACGGATGCGATCGCGGGAGTGCTGAATCCCGCGAAAAAGGAGAGCCAGCCATGAAGCAGTGGTGGAACTGGCGAAAGCGGGACGCGGAGCTGGAGAAGGAGATCCAGCACCATTTGCGGATGGCGGAAGCGGAGCGCATGGAGCGGGGCGCGACGCAAGAAGATGCGCAGGCGGGGGCGCGGCGAGAATTCGGCAATGTTGGCTTGGTGAAAGAGCTGGCGCGCGATGCGTGGGGCTGGCGCTGGATGGAAGATTTGTACGAGGACTTGCGCTTCGGAGCGCGGACGCTGCGGAAGAGTCCAGGATTCGCAGCCACTGCGATCCTGACGCTGGCGCTGGGGATTGGCGCAAACGCGGTGATTTTCAGCTTTATCAGCGCGGCGCTGCTGCGAGCCATTCCAGTCAGGGACGCCAAACAGCTCGTATTACTGCGATGGAGGGCGCGAACGCAGCCAAACGCCGGCGGCGGCCAATTCGGAGATTGCGAATCAAATTGGGGAAATGGCGTTACATCCTCCGAGCAAACCATGACGTCGGACTGTTCGTTTTCAGTGCCGTTTTTTCGAGAGATTCAGAAGAGGACGGATGGCTTCTCCAGTTTTGCTGCCTTTTCGGCCACATTTCCGATCGTTTTGAGCGGCCGTGGAGCGGCAAGCACAGTGCGGAAGCCGGAATATGTGACTGGAGAATATTTTGAAACGCTGGGGATCAAGCCCGCGTTGGGAAGATTGATCAATCACGAAGACGATACTGCGTCCGCTCCGGCCACGATAGTTCTCAGTTTCAGCTACTGGCGCAGCGAGTTTGGTGGATCGGCAGACGTTCTGGGAAAGACGATTCTTTTGAACCGCGTGCCGTTCACGGTTGTAGGAGTGGCGGAGGAGCAATTCGACTCGCTTACACCGGGCAGGCCGATCGATCTGTGGATTCCGCTGGCAGTGGCACCTCGGATCGAGGAGTTCTGGGACAATCGAGATACTGATGCATCGACCTGGTGGCTTGTGGTGGTCGGCAAGTTAAGACCAGGCGAGACACGGGAAGCGGCCGCCGCACAACTAAGTGTTCTCTTCCAGAACGAAACTGCCCACGGCCCAAGTGGCCGGCCGATGCTCAAGCCGGAGGATCACGGGGCCATTGAGCTCGAGTCGCTCGGGCAGGGGCTGACAGGCACCAGAACGGATCTGTCCAGGCCCTTGTACACGATGATGCTGGCGGTGGGGATTGTGCTGCTGATCGCCTGCGCGAACGTGGCGGGACTGATGCTTGCTCGCGCAGCATTCCGGCAGAAGGAGCTGGCGTTGCGGTTTGCCCTCGGCGCTTCGAAGGGAAGAGTTCTCCGGCAACTTTTGACGGAGAGCCTAATGCTTTCCTGCGCCGGCGGGGCCATCGGAATGCTATGCGCGACCTGGCGGCTGCAATCGATCGTGGGGTTCCTCTGGGCGAGCCAGCACCGCGACCTGCCATTTACGCCGGGGATCGATGCGCGGGCGCTGCTATTCACAGGCGCCGTGACCATCGTCGCCGGAATACTGTTTGGCCTGATGCCCGCCCTCCGGGGATTGCGCATCGATTTAACGCCCGCACTGAAAGAAGGGACTGGGAGTAGCGCTCAAGCTTGGAGAGCGAAGAGAGGTTGGTTTAGCGCAGCAAATTCCCTGGTTGTGGTGCAGCTGGCGCTAAGCATTGTAGCTCTCGCGGGGGCGGGATTGCTGATACGCACGCTGGAGAATTTGAAAAATGTCGACCCAGGGTTTGATCCAACAAATGTGCTGACGTTCAGCCTCGATACGACGCCGCTGGGATATACGCGTGCCAGTTCCGACAGTTTGTTCCGCGAGCTGCAGGGGCGGCTGGAAAAGATTCCGGGGGTATCGGCGGTGAGCTATTCGTGGATGCCGTTGCTCGCGGGCGGCATGAATAAGCTGGGATATCCATTGCCGGGGAAACCGAAGAGCGAGCTCGCGGTGATTGACGTAATGCCCGTGGGGCCCGAGTTCTTCCACACCATGCGAATCCCATTGCGCGCTGGAAGAGACTTCAATGCCGTGGATTTTGGCACGGCGCAAAGGATAGGAGCGGCGCGGATGGCGGCGGCTTTGAAACAAGGAGCAGCGCCGGCAAACGCGGGGCCAGCCGAGGAGCTTCCGCCAACTCCCGCAATCGTGAACGAGACGATGGTGCGGCGCTATTTGCCGCCGATGAATCCATTGGGGCAGGTTTTCGGGGCGCACGGAGGGGACTCGGCGGTCGGGATTAGGAAAAGTTCCGGCTTCCAGGTTACTGGAGTGGTGGCCGACGCGAAATTTGCGAGGGTGCGAGACGCGGTCGACCCGACTGTTTATGTTCCGATCACCGGCGGAGGTGCAGCGTTCTCGGTGCGAACGGAAGCGGACCCCATGAAAATCGTTCCGAGCGTGCGCGCGATGGTAACTCAGATGGACAGCAATCTGCCGGTAACAAAGATTCTGACGGAAACGGACCAGATTGACCGGTTGATTTTCAATGAGCGGCTGGTAGCGCGTGTTTCAGGTTTGTTCGGAGCGCTGGCGCTGCTGCTGGCGTGCATCGGATTGTACGGGCTGATTTCGTACGAGGTGGCGCGGCGGACGCGGGAGATTGGAATCCGCGCCGCGCTGGGAGCAGAGAGGCGCGACGTGCTGCGGCTGGTGCTGGCACAAGGAATGCGGCTCGTACTGCTCGGCGCGGCAGTGGGACTGGTTTTAGCGCTGACACTGACGCGGTACGCCAAAGATATGTTGTTCGGCGTGAAAGCGGCGGACCCGGCGACGTATGTGTGGGTGACAGTGCTGCTATTTAGCGTGGCGCTCGCAGCGTGCTTCATCCCGGCGCGGCGGGCCATGCGTGTGGATCCCGTCGTGGCGCTGAGATACGAGTGAGGAACGAGACGAAGAAACGAAATAAAGACGTAACGAGGTAACCACAAAAGGCGAACAAGCGCGGCGTTAGTTAAATGTTGCGGCAAAGGTGGAGAGCCTGGCATGAGAGACATGAAGCAGTGGTGGAATTGGCGGAAGCGGGACGCGGAGCTGGCGAAAGAGATTCAGCACCATCTGCGAATGGCGGAAGAGGAGCGCGTGGAGCGAGGAGCGCCACAAGGGGAGGCGCGGGCGGGCGCGCGGCGAGAATTTGGAAATGTAGGATTGGTGAAAGAACTGGCGCGGGACGCGTGGGGCTGGCGCTGGCTGGAAGATTTGTATGAGGACTTGCGCTACGCGCTGCGAACGCTGCGGAAGAGCCTGGGATTCACCGCAGCCGCGGTGCTTACACTGGCGATGGGGATTGGCGCGAACACGGCGATTTTCAGCGTGGTGAATGCGCTGATTCTCCGTCCTTTGCCGGTGGAGCAGCCGAAAGAGCTGGTGTTTTTGGAAAACGCGCATTATGGCCCGGGCCAATCTTTTCCGAATTATAAAGATCTTCGCGACCGGAACCAGACCTTCGCGGGGCTGATCGGATACCGCATCGCGCCCATCGAGATGGAGACGGATCGCGGCGCGGAACGCATTTGGGGCTATCTTGCGACGGGCAATTATTTCGACGTCCTCGGCGTGCAGCCAGCGTTGGGCCGCTTCTTCCATCAAAACGATGACGTGCATCCCGGCGCCAGTCCGTATGCGGTGCTCAGCTACAACGCCTGGCAGTCGCGATTCGCAGGCGATCCAGACATCGTCGGTAAAACGATTCGGCTGAACCGCCTGCCGTACACCGTGACCGGCGTGGCCCCACCGGATTTTCACGGCACCGAACTTTTCTACTGGCCGGAAGTTTGGGTGCCGATGATGATGGAGCCGCGCATCGAGGACAATTCGTGGCTCGACAATCGAAATACGTGGAATACCTGGGTAGTCGGCCGGCTCAAGCCGAATGTTTCTCCGCGGCAGGCCGAAGCGGACTTGAATGCGATCGCCGCCGGGATGATTCGTGAGTATCCCGACATCAATGACGGTTTGCATTTCAAACTTGCCAAGCCCGGGCTCATCGGCGACCTGGTCGGCGGCCCGGCGAAGGCGTTTGCGTTCGGCGTAATGCTCCTCGCGGCTTTGGTCCTGCTCGCGGCGTGCACCAATCTGGCGAGCATGTTCACCGCGCGCGGAGCAGAGCGGCAGCGCGAAGTCGCGGTCCGGCTGGCCATCGGCGCCGGGCGCGGCCGCGTCGTGCGTCAGGTGCTGACGGAAACGCTGGTGCTTTCGCTCCTGGGCGGGGGCGCGGGCTACCTGCTGGCGACTTTTTTGTCGCAAACGCTGAGCGGCTGGCGCGCGCCGATGGACTTCCCGGTTCAATTCAGCGTCAATCCGGATTGGCGCGTTTTCCTGTTTGCTCTAGCAGGCGCGATTCTTGCCGGAATGCTTTTTGGCACGGCTCCCGCCTGGCGCGCTTCACGAACGGATCCTAACGCAGCGCTGCGGGGCGCCTCGGCCACATGGGGCCGCAATCGCCTGGCTTTCCGCGACGTGCTTGTCGTCGTGCAAGTCGCACTTTGCTTTGTTCTCGTCTCGGCTTCGTTTTTGTCATTGCGCGGGCTGCAGCAAGCTTTGAAAATGAATCTCGGATTCGAGCCGGAACACGTGGCGACCGCGGCGTTCGACCTGGGCTTGGCGGGATATTCCGAAGAACGCGGGCGCGCCTTCCAGCAGCAAGCGTTGCAAGCGATTCAACAATTGCCCGGCGTGGAGTCGGCGTCCTATTCCAATTCCGTTCCGTTGAGCATCGACCAGTCGCATACGGGCGTTTTTCCTGCGGATAAGACGGACGTGCGGCCTTCGGACCGCACGAGCGCCGTCTACTACCAGGTGTCTCCGGGATTTTTCGCGACGATGGGATCAAGATTGCTGGCGGGCCGGGAATTCACGTGGCACGACGACACGAAAGCTCCGCAAGTGGCCATCGTCAACCTGGCTTTCGCAAAACGCGTGTTGCACACGAACAACGCCGTGGGCAAGCGATTTCGCGGCGGCGAGATGGGCCCTTACGCGGAGGTCGTCGGCGTCGTGGAAGACGGGAAGTACGACAGCCTGACGGAATCGGCGGAGCCCGCGGTTTTTTGGTCCATCCTGCAATCGTATAACTCGACCACCACGCTCGAGGTGAAGTCCGCTGTGCCGGCAACGCAGATAGTCAGCGAAATGCGCGAGGCGGTTGCGCGGCTCGATCCGCAACTGCCGCTTTACAGCGTGGGCAGCCTCGAGCAGATGCTGGGCTTCGCGTTTTTCCCGACGCGCGCTGCCGCGATCGCGCTGAGCGCTTTCGGGATCCTCGCCATCCTGCTGGCGGCCACCGGAATTCACGGCTTGGTGTCCTATGCGGTTTCCCGGCGGACGCGAGAGATTGGCATTCGCATGGCGGTTGGCGCGCGCCCCATTCAGGTGCTGCGGCTTGTTTTGGGGAAAACGGCGGCGCTGCTCGTTCTTGGATCGCTGGTTGGTTTGATGCTCGCGTTGGCAGCCGGACAAGCCATTGCCAGCGTGGTGTACGAAACGCAGCCGCGCGATCCGCTCGTGCTGTTCAGTGTGTGGATCGCTATTGCGCTGATTGGACTATTTGCGTCGTGGGCACCGGCACGGCGAGCGGCAAGTGTCGATCCGGTGGTGGCGCTGAGATACGAGTGAAGCAAAGCGGAAAGATGAAGTAAAAACGTAACGAAGTAACGAGGTTGAGATTTCGTTTGCTCGCCCGGCGTTTGCTTTGGCCGCGATGTAATTGAACCCTGGCTGTATCCATCCCCGCTATCCCACTTCCTGAAAAAGACCGCGCATGGGCATGATATTGCGGCACTTACAGGTTCGCCGCTAGAGTAGTTGCAGACATGTCCGAAATCGGACGATCGCGGACCTAACCGCAAGGCCCATTTCCTGTCTAATGATTCGGATGAGCGAAAGCGCCGGCAGCAGGCAAGACCGCGAGGCGGTTCTGAACGCGGCCCGAGAGAGCGATGCCATCGCTGTCGAGCGCACGCTTGCGGGCGAGCGCGATGCTTTCCGCGTGCTGGTGGAACGGCACAGCCAGCAGCTTTTTCGCCTGGCGTATCGCATGACGGGAAACGAGCACGACGCCGAGGAAGTGGTTCAGGAAGCGTTCTTGCGCGCTTACCGAAATCTTGGGCAATTCGGATCGCGTGCGAATTTCGGGACGTGGGCGTACCGGATTGCAGCGAATTACGCGATTGATCGCATGAGGCAGAAACGAAATGAAGACGCGCGGCGCAGCACGCCGAGCAGCTTGGCGGAAGAGCAAGAGCAGGATCCGCTGGACTTGACGCCGGATGAGAGGCCGACGCCGGACCGGCTGGCGGTCAACACTGAGCTAAGGAACAAAATGGAAGATGCGCTGAAGGAGTTGAGCGCGTCGGAGCGGACGGCATTTGTGATGCGCCATTGGGAAGGCTGCGCGATTGAAGAGATTGCCGCCGTGCTGAAATCGACGACGAGCGCGGCGAAGAATACGGTCTTTCGGTCGGTGCAGAAATTGCGCCGGGCTTTGGAGCCGTACGTAGGAGCGCGGGGCGCGCTGCAAGCAAAAGCGGCAGGCGCGGCGCCGGAACCTCGAGGAACGGAACTATGAAACACCTGACAGAAGAAGAATTGATTGCTTACCAGGAGGGTGAGACGACGCAACGCGAAGCGATCGCCGGACATTTGACGTGTTGCGCGGAATGCCGCGCGGAATTCGAGCGCATCGAAGCGGTGCTTCGCGCGCTGGATTATTTGCCGGTGCCCGAGCGCGGCGCGGAATACGGTCGAGCGGTGTGGCAGCAGATTGCGCCGCGTTTGCCGGAAAAAGCGGGACGCGGCTGGGGCGCGTGGTTCGAACCGCGCCGCTGGGCGGCGGTCGGCGTGATGGCGGCCGCTGTGATCGCGGCGTTCATCGCGGGACGCTGGACAAAAACGCCCTACGCTGGAGCGCCGGCGGCAAGCGTGGCGCAAGTGCGGCAGCGGGTGCTGGTGCTGGCGGTCGGCGAGCACCTGGGAAAATCGGAAATGGTACTGATGGAATTGGCCAATGCCGCGCCTGCGGAACGCGGACAAGGAGAAATCAACATCTCCGCGGAGCAGAAGCGCGCGGCAGATTTACTCGACGCCAACCGGCTCTACCGCGAAACAGCGCAGCACGATGGCGATGCGGCGCTGGCCAGCGTGCTGGATGATCTCGAGCGTGTGCTGATGGACGTGGCGCACAGCCCGGACGAGCTTACGCCGGCAAAACTGGAATCGCTGCAAAAGCGCATCGAGGCGCACGGGATTTTGTTCAAGGTGCGAGTGATCGGCCAGGAATTACAGGAAAAGCAGAACACGACGGCTCCAGCGCCAACGGCGACGGGAGCGGACACAAGAGAGAGGAACAAGGCATGAACTTCGGAGAACGCACGATTAGAAAAATGAATGTGTGGATGATTGCGGCGGCCGTGATGATGGCGCCGTGGCTGGCGAGGCCCGCAACTGCGCGCACCGCGTTCTTCGCGCCCTCGGAATCCTGGCAGGACCCGGACGCCCAGGATGGCGGCCAGGACGCGCAGGATAAAGAACAGGAAAAACAGGACCGCGAGCAAGAGGCACGCGACCGCGAACAAGAAAAACGCGACCGTGCGCAGGAACGCGCGGAGCGCGTCGATGAACTCTACGACGAGGGCCGCGAAGCGCTGGACGAAGATCGCTACGACCGGGCCGACGGAAAATTCACGGAGCTCGCCGAAATGAACGGGCCGCAGACCGACGCGGCGCTCTATTGGAAGGCTTACGCGGAAAACAAACTCGGCAAGCGGGACTCCGCGCTCACCACGATCGCCGACATGAAGAAACGCTTTCCGCAGAGCCGCTGGCTCAAGGACGCGGGAGCGCTCGAAATCGAAGTGCGGCAATCGACGGGACAACCCGCGCACCCCGAGTCGCAGCCCGATGAAGATCTGAAAATGCTGGCCATCACGGGCTTGATGAACGGCGACCCGCAGCGCGCCATGCCGCTGCTTGAAAAAGTGCTGAACGGAACCGGTTCGCCGAAGGAGAAATCGAAAGCGTTGTTCGTGCTGGCGCAGAACGGCTCGGAGCAATCGCGCGAAATTCTGGCGCGGATTGCACGAGGGGAGAGCAACCCTGATTTGCAGCGGAAAGCAGTCGAGTATCTGGGATTGTTCGGCGGACAGCAGGCGCATGACACGCTCGCGCAAATCTATGCGTCCACGAACGATCCGTCCATTAAGCGCGCCATTTTGAGGAGTTACATGATTGGCGGCGACAAGGCGCACCTGCTCGCAGCGGCGAAGAGCGAAAAAGATCCTGCGCTGCGCGCCGATGCCATCCGCCAGCTTGGCATCGTTCACGCGCCTGACGAATTACGGCAGCTCTATGCGACGGAAACTTCTCCCGAAGTGAAAATGGACATCCTGCAGGCGTTTTTTCTTTCCGGCGACGCGAAGTTTCTTTCCGATGCCGCGCAAGGAGAAAAAGATCCGGACGTGCGCCGTGCGGCGATTCGCAATCTCGGGCTGATCGGCTCGGAAGACGCGCGGCAGGCTTTGTTGGCGATCTACGCCAAAGAAACCGACCGCGAAAATAAAGAAGCCGTGCTCAACGCGCTTTTTATTCAAGGAAACGCGCACGCGCTGGTGACGATTGCGCGCGGCGAAAAAGATCCGGAGCTGAAAAAGGTTGCGGTGTCCAAGCTGGCGCTGATGAATTCGAAAGAAGGAAACGAATATTTGATGGAGATTTTGCAGAAATGAGAGCGAAGTGACTGGTGACTCGTGACTGGTGTCCTGTGGCGAGTCGCGAGAAACGAAGGAGCGGCGAGGTAAATATGAACGGATGGCGAAGAATCGTGACAGGGCCGACAGTCTTGATGGCAGCCCTTTTCGCAGCTGGGACATTGCACGCAAGACAAGCGGCGGAAGCACCGCAAGTCGTGCACGCGAAGATGGAAACGCGAGCGGTCAACGGATCCCTCGCCGACGCATTTCACGGCATCACGGCGCAGGCGGAACAGCCGGAGTGGGTCGGCTATAGCGTTGCGCAGATTGGGGGCGACCGCACGGTGTGCTGCGGAAACTTCAATGATGGCTATGGCAGTTGCGGGACGTGCCGCCTAGAAAAAGAAAATGGAGTTACGGGCACGTCATCGCACGAAAACGGAAAAAACGGAACTATTGAACTCGAAGGATCTCGACAACTCGTCGTGCTCTTCCGGCTCGAAGGCAAGCAAGTGACGAAAATTCGCGAAGCCTCCGAAGACTGCACGCTGGACGCGGGCGGCTTGCCGTTCATCTGGCTGACGGGAGTGAAGCCCGTGGAAAGCGTCGCCCTGCTCACGGATTTCGTGCACAAGTCTAATCTCGAAGACGCCGGCGAACGGGAAGTCGGCCAGGGCGCGCTGGCGGCGATCGCTTTGCATGCCGACGTGTCGGCAGACCGCGCATTCGAATCCTTCGTCGCCGCGGATCAGCCGGAAAAGCTGCGCAAGCATGCCTCGTTCTGGCTGGGAGCGGCGCGCGGCAAGATGGGCGAGCTGTTGCTGCAAAAAATGGCGAAGAACGATCCCAGCCCCGAAGTGCGCTCGCAAGTGGCGTTTGCGCTTTCCGTAAGCCATGAGCCGGAAGCGCTGACGGAAATGATTCGAATGGCGCGCGAAGATGAAAGCTCGCATGTGCGCGGACAGGCGCTCTTCTGGCTCGCGCAAAAAGCGGGGAAAAAAGCCATGGGCGCGATTACCGGTGCCATCGAAAACGATCCCGACACCGAAGTGAAAAAGAAAGCGGTCTTCGCGCTAAGCCAGATGCCGAAAGACGAAGGCGTGCCGAAACTCATCGAAGTCGCAAAGACCAACCGCAACCCCGAGGTGCGCAAACAAGCTATGTTTTGGCTGGGCCAATCCAACGATCCCCGCGCGCTCGATTTTTTTGAACAAGTGCTGTCTCGCTAAACACTCAGCGCAAGAGATCTTCAAGCTGGATGCGCGCATCGGTTTTCGCGTCGCGGTATTTCACGATGACGGCGCATTGCAGGCTGAGGCCGTGTTTTGCGCCGACGGGATGCGACACAGCACGCGAGCCGGGAACGACAATCGCTTCCCCAGGAATTACGAGCGGCAAGGATTCGCCGGCCGCAGATTCGCCCGCGGTGTAAACGGCGTCGCGCACGAGATCGTAAACGGGAATCGAACGATTCAAGATCGTGCCGGTGCCGAGAACCGCGCGCCGCTTCACAACCGTTCCTTCATAGACCCCGGAATTTCCGCCCACCAGCACTTCGTCTTCAATAATCACCGGCATCGCGCCGACCGGTTCGAGCACGCCGCCAATCTGCGAGCCGGCCGAAATATGGCAATTGCGCCCGATTTGCGCGCAACTGCCGACCAGCGCGTGCGAATCGATCATCGACCCCTCGCCGACATACGTGCCCACGTTGATAAACATAGGCGGCATGCAAACAACGCCGCGCCCGATGTACGAGCCGTCTCGAATGCTCGAGCCGCCTGGCACGATACGAATTCCGTCGGCAGGCGTGATGGCGCGCACGGGATACGTGGACTTGTCGATGAACGGTTGTCGCGCTGCGTCGATGGACATATCGACGACCGCGCCCATGCGAAACCCGAGCAGGATTCCTTTTTTCACCCAAGCGTTCACGCGCCAGCCCGTCGGCGAAGCGGCATCCGGCTCCGCCGCACGCACTTCGCCGCGATTCACGGCCTCCTTGAACTCGCGGAAGAGCCGGAAATGCTCCTCGGTGTATTGCGCCGGAGGCTCGTCAAACAGCTTCTCAATTTGTTCAGGCAGCATGAATTGTTTCATGCAGTGGCGTGAGCCACGGCATGGTACGCATGCGAGGTCGCGCTGGAACTCAACAGCTCGAGCGACTCCAGCACGGCATGAATCCGCGCTTCATTTTCCGCTTTCGGCGCAACGAGCGGAAGCCGCCACACCGGCTCGAGCAAACCCATTTGCGCCATCGCCGCTTTCACGGGAATGGGATTCGACTCCACGAAGTTTACCTCCATCAGAGGATGCACGCGGCGGTGAATCCGGCGCGCCGCCTCGAATTGCCCGTCGAGCGCGAGGTGCGTGAGCTGCGCCATTTGCGCGGGAATTTCGTTCGAGACCACCGAGATGACGCCGCGCCCGCCGAGCGAAATCACAGGCAGCGTGATGGCGTCGTCGCCGCTGAGCACCAGAAAGTCCTCCGGCACGGCGTTCAGAATCGCGGCCATTTGTGCGACGTTGCCGGACGCTTCCTTAATGCCCACGATATTTTCGATCGCGGAAAGCCGCCGCACCGTCGCCGGCTCGACGTTCACGCCCGTGCGTCCCTGCACGCTATACACAACCATCGGAAGCGCAACGGCCTCGGCGATCGCTTTGTAATGTTGAAAAAGTCCTTCCTGCGTCGGCTTGTTGTAGTACGGCGTCACGGAAAGAATGCCGTCCGCGCCGATTTCCGCCAGTTCGCGCGCCAGCGCAATCACTTCCGCGGTGTTGTAGCCGCCGGCGCCGGCGAGGACGGGCACGTGTCCCTTCGCCAACTCGACCGCGATTTCGACAACGCGCAGATGTTCCTCATGCGTGAGCGTCGGACTCTCGCCCGTCGTGCCGCACGGCACCAGAAAATCGATGCCCGCTTCGATCTGCCGCTTGATCAGCGCCCGCAGCGTGGGCTCATCGAGCGAACCATCCTGCCGAAAGGGAGTGACGAGCGCCGTGCCTGTACCGGTAAACATGGTGTTTCTCCTTCATTTTCTGAACGTCGTACTTCTCGAAATTCGAACGGGCGGCTTTCGCGGCTGCCTGCTGCGCGCGATTCGTCAACTCAGCTCAATTCAATCCAATTCAACTCAGCTCGCCCAATATCTCCTTGAACTCGTAAAATCCTTTTTTCCCCACGATCCAGCGCGCCGCTTGCAGGGCGCCGCGCGCAAAACCTTCGCGGCTGCGCGCCGTGTGCCGCAGCGTGATCGTGTCGGCCGCGGAATCGAACCCAATCTCGTGCGTGCCGGGCGTTGCGCCCGCGCGATTCGAGCTGAGGCTCACCGGCCGCGCGTAACCTGCGGCGCGTATTTCTTCCGCTAATTTCTTCAGCGTGCCCGAAGGCGCATCCTTTTTTGCCGAATGATGAATTTCCCAACCCCACGCTTCGTATTCCGGATGTCTTGCAAAAAGTGCGGCCGCGTTCGACACAATTTGCAAAAACAGATTCACGCCTACGGAAAAATTCGCCGCCCACACCAAACCAGTCTTGGCCTGCTCCACGGCTGCGCGCGCCGCGGAAACTCCTTCAAACCAGCCTGTCGTCCCGACCACCGCATGGACGCCCAGCGCCGCGAGCCGGCGGATATTTTCCGGCGCAGCTTCCGGCGTCGTGAATTCCACGGCAACGTCGATGCCCCGCAGCGTTTCGCGCGAAAGCCCTTGGCCGTGCAAATTGTCCCCGCCGCAAAATTTCGCGCGCACTTCGAATCCATACTCGGGGGCGAGCCGCTCGATGAGCTTGCCCATTTTTCCGTAGCCCACGATGGCGAGGCTCTGGCTCATGCGTGCGCGCCTCCGGTAGCGAGAAGCTGTTTGACCATGCGCGCATAAATATCGACGGCGTCGGACAACTCTTTTTTCGGAACGCGCTCTTCGGCGGTGTGCGCCAAATGAATGCTTCCGGGCCCGATGAGGAACGGCTTGCCCCACGCTTCGCCGTACGTGGGAATGTCCGTCGTGAACGCGACAACGGTTGTGGGCAGCCCGTCGAACGGCGTGAGCCGAATCGCCGGCGTGTGCAGAACTTCGCGCGCTTCGGCGCGGCCTCCCGCGGCGGCCAGAACCGCGCGGCGCGTTTCTTCGGGATCGCCCACGGTACGAAACATGATTTCCGCTTGCGCGTGGTCCGCAACGACATTCGGCGCGCGGCCGCCGGCGATCACGCCGATATTGAGCGTGCTCGGCCCGAGCAGCGCGTCTTGCGGCAAATCGATCGTGCGAATCGCCCGCAAAACGTCGAGCAGCGTGTGGATGGCGGAATGGCCCAGCTCCGGATAAGCGGAGTGCGCGAGCTTGCCGTGTGCGGTCACTTCAAAACGCAGCGCGCCTTTCGACCCGAGCGCCAGCCGATTTTCCGTCGGCTCGCCGTTGATCAGAAAACGCGCCCCGCGCGGATTCACGGCCGCAACCCTTGCGCCCGCGCTGTTGCGCTCTTCGCCGACGACAAACAGCAATCCAAAATGGCTGACGCCGGAATCGAGCAGCTTTTCCGCGGCCGCGATCATCGCCGCGATGATGCCTTTCGCGTCGCACGAGCCGCGGCCCCAGATGAAATCCGCGTCTTCGAGCGAAGGAAAGAACGGCGGAACGGTGTCGATATGCGTCGAAAGCGTGACAACCGGTTCGCCCCACGCCACGAAAATGTTGTCGCGGTTCGGCTCGACCGGCATGCGTTCGAGCCGGCCGGAAGTGCGCGCGGCGAGAATCGACAGTTGCGCGAACAGGAAGTCGCCGGCGTTTTTCTCGTGGTTAGTCGTCGACTCGATGTCGACGAGCGCGCGCGTGAGTTCGAAAAGATTCATTCGGCCCGAAATTTTCTGGAGGGAACGAAACGAAAGGAAGGAACCGCGACGAGATTGCTCGGGGCTGCTGCCTCTCGATAGCGCTCCATCCGGCTTTAGCTCTGGCCGCAAACCAAATGCGGCCATCTAATCGGATGACAGTGAACAGGCCTTAGCCCTGTTCCCCAACCGCCCCGGCGACAGCTGCCGTTGCGATTTCGGCGGAGTTTCCTGCAACTGCTTTGCCCCTTTCGCCTGGCGCTCCGAAGCTGATCGGAACCGCTCGCCCGGCTACTGTTGGCCCCCGCACCTCTACCAAGAACTCTTCAAGTCTAGAAGACGCGCCCTAAAAAAGCGAGCGGAATTTCTGATGAGCGCTCAATGCCAACTCAATGGCAAGAAAACGTGTCATTCCGAGCGAAGCGAGGAATCTGCTTTTCTAATCCGCTAAAGCTCGAGCGGCCTGAGCGGCTTTTCCTGCGAAGCGATCAGCAACTCCCCGCGAAACGCGCATTCCGCGGGGCGGCGGCCGAGCGCTTCTTCGGCGGAGAGCCGCGCGAGATCGGGATTGTTATTTTCCTGCGAAAGATGCGCGAGAACGAGATAGCGCGCGCGCGCGTCGAAGCCTTCAGGATCACAAAGATATTCGCTGACCGCGTGATTCGAGAGATGACCCGTGCGGCTGAGCACGCGCTGCTTGACGACCCACGGATACGGCCCCACCTTCAGCATATCCAGATCGTGATTCGATTCGAGCATCAAACAATCCGCGTCGCGCAAATGCACTTTCACGAGTTCCGGCATGTAACCGAGGTCGGTGACCAGCGCCATCTTCGTGCCGTTGGTGCGGAACGTGAAGCCGATGGGGTCGGCGGCATCGTGCGGAATTTGAAATGCGTGCACATCGATATCGCCGATCGTGAAGTGCTGGCCCGCCTGAATTGTCTCGAGCGCGCAGAGCCGCTTGCCCAGCGTGTCCGGAAGCGTGCGGCGAAGCGCGTCCATCGTGCCTTCCGTGACGTAGAGCGGCGCCTTCCACAAGCCGAGCATTTGCGGCAAGCCGTTGCAGTGATCTGTATGTTCGTGAGTGATCAGGATGCCGTCGATGCGCTCGGCGCTTTGTTCGATGGCCGCAAGGCGCGCCAGCGTTTCGCGTTTGCCCAGGCCGCAGTCCACGAGGAGGCGGGTGCGCTCGGTCTCGAGCAGGGTGATGTTGCCCGAGCTGCCTGACGCCAGAATGGAAACCCGCAAGCCGATCGGTCGCTCCTCGTTACCGCCGCGAAAAACTCCCGGGCGAAAGCCCGCCGCTACGATGTTGCCCGCCAACTAAGCCCGCAAACGAATTTTCAGAATCATGGCAGAGCGATTCCCGCGCGTCAACGCGAAAAGAGAATTCTCAACAGACGAGGCGAGAACGGTCGAGGGTGAATCCGTTCAGGGGGCCGAGGACGGTGACGGCGATTTGGTCGGGACGGAAGAAATCGCGCGCCAGAGTTTGTACCTCGTTGAGCGTGACGGTTTCGATGGAGGCCAGAATTTCGTCGAGGGAATAGAAACGGCCGAAATAAAGTTCCTGGCGCGCCAGATTGGACATCCGCGAGCTGGTCGATTCGAGCGAAAGCATCAGCGAGCCTTTCAGATGGTTTTTTGCGCGCGTAAGTTCTTCTTCGCTGACCGGCGATTCTTTCATCGCGCGGAATTCCTTGATCGTGAGGTCGATCACCTGGCCGACGGTTTCTTTTGCCGTCCCGGCGTACACGGTGAACATGCCCGCATCCGAATAGGGCGTGAGCTCGCTGAAGACAGCGTACGCGAGTCCCTCTTTTTCGCGGATATTTTGAAACAAACGCGAGGACATGCCGCCGCCCAGCAGATTATTCAGAACCGCGGCCGCGAAGCGCGCTTCGTGGCCGAGCGGCAGCGCGGGAACGCCGATGCACACGTGCACTTGCTCGAGGTCTCGCTTGGTTTCGAGATGAATGGGCGCTTGCGTTGCAGGAGCGGTGTGATCTTCGAGCGTGCGCGCCGGGCGAAGATCGCCGAACTCGCGCTGGACGAGGTCCAGAACCTTTTCGTGCGTGACGTTTCCCGCTGCCGTAATCACCAGATGATCCGGCGCGAACCAGTCGCGGAAGCGCTCGTTCAAATGTTCGCGATTGAACTGCCGGACGGTTTCCGGGGTGCCGAGAATGGGCCGGCCGAGAGGATGATCCGGCCAAAAGCCGCGCGTGAAAATGTCGTGCAGTAAATATTCTGGATTGTCCAAATCCATCTTGATTTCTTCGAGAACGACCTGGCGCTCTTTTTTGACGTCGCTGGAATCGAATTTGGGCCGGAGAACGAGATCGGCGATGACGTCGAAAGCGATGGGCAGATGGTCGTCGAGCACTTTGGCGTTGAAACATATCTGTTCTTTCGACGTGAACGCATCGAGCATGCCGCCGACGGAATCCATCTCGCGCGCGATAGCTTCGGCGGAGCGGCGCTCGGTGCCTTTGAATACCATGTGCTCGATGAAATGCGCCAGGCCGTTTTCTTCCGGGACTTCGCGGCGCGAGCCGTTGCGCACCCACACGCCGACCGAAACGGATCGAACGTGGGTCATCGTCTCGGTGATGACCACGAGACCGTTGCCCAATACGTGCTTCTGAATGTCACGGACTTCCGTGGCAGTTGGCATAACTTAATTGTGACACAGCAAACAAGAAAACGAGAAGGGACATCGGGGTGATAGCGGCCCTTCTCGAAAGGATTGCCCTACAAGAGCTTTTCGTCGGGATGGAGCTTGCCGTATTCGCTGGTGTAGTGCAGTGGCACGTCGCCGTAGGTGCCTTTTTCGCGGGTGTAAACCTCGCAAGAATCGAACGGTTTGGAATACACGTGAATGCTGACGGCGCGCTGCTGGAATTCGGGCAGATTCAAGACTTGGTGAACGGGTTCGAGCGGATTTACGTGCACGGGATTCGTGGCGTTCATCTCATAAATTTCCGTCGGAACGATCTTGCATGTGCCGTAGGAGGCGTCTTTTTCTTCGACACGGAAATTCTGGACTTTCAGCCGGCCGATGGGGGCGGACATCCAGCAGTTCTGATCGCGATGATTGTGGATGCGGCTGAACTGGCCGATTTCCCAGCAAATCGTCATGCATTCGAAGAGATCGTTCTTAAAAATAAGATTCCGCGTGTAATTGCCCTTCGAGAAGAAAAGATATTTTTCCAGCGTCTCCGAACGGACGGCATGATGGACGATGTAGTCCTGAACATTTTCAAGAGTGAAGACCCGCTCCGGAATCGCGGCGAGGCCTTTGACCCAGTCCGAGATGGCGAGTTGTTCGATCGCGAGTTCTTTTGGCATGGTAGACAAATTATACCGCTGAACGATGCAGCGCAGACGGGCAAAGAAGAAAATCGCCTGTAAAACACGATATTCTGTAGGGTGATTCGGCGGATAGAAACGCGTTAGCCGCGGCGCGAAAACGATTATGGAATTGCTGGGAAAATCGAAAGAAGAGTTGCGCGCGATCTGCGCGGCGATGGGCGAACCCCCGTACCGCGGCGGGCAGATCTACCACGCGCTGTACGCGGAGAGAAAGTTTGACGTTGCGCAAATGACGAATTTGCCGGCGGCGTTTCGCGAGCGCCTGGCGAAAGAGGCGGCGATTACGCTGCCGGTGGTGAAGCAGCGATTTGCGTCGAGCGATGGGTCAGTGCGGTATTTGTTTGAGCTGGGCGATTCGGAAAAAGAAGGAATTAACACAGAGAACACGGAGAACGCAGAGGGCGCAGAGAAAAAGGAGAAAAGAAAACAGCTGAGGCCGGCGTCGGTCGAAGCGGTGTTTATGCCGAGCGAGGGCCGGCAGACGATTTGTGTTTCCACGCAAGCGGGATGCGCGGTGGATTGCCAGTTCTGTTTGACGGCGCAGCTCGGGTTGATTCGGAATTTGACGGCGGGAGAAATCCTTGCGCAAACGCTGCTGCCGCTCGAGGAGCACAAGGCCGCACTTGCTCCGCAGACAAATATTGTGCTGATGGGACAAGGCGAGCCGCTGCTGAATTTCGATGCGGTAATGGCGGCGTTGCGAATCATGCTGGATTCAGAAGGAGTCGGGATTTCCCCGAAACATGTGACGTTATCGACCAGCGGAATCGTGCCGGGAATCGAGCGGCTGGCGCTCGAAAAAGTGCGGCCAAAGCTGGCCATTTCCTTGAATGCCTCTAACGATGAACAGCGGGACGCCTTGATGCCCATCAATAAAAAATATTCGCTCGGCGTGTTGCTCGCTGCTTGCAAAACATATCCGCTGCGGCCATGGGAACACCTGACGTTCGAGTACGTGATGCTGGGCGGCGTGAACGATGCGGCGGAAGATGCGCGGCGCGTGGTGCGCTTGCTGGCGCCGCTTAAAAGCGTCAAGGTGAATTTGATTCCCTGGAATCCGGGCGAATTGCCATACCGCGAATCATCTGCGCAGCAAATTGAAGAATTCCGGCGAATTTTGGTGGACAAGGACATACCGGCATTTGTGAGATATTCACGCGGGCGCGACGTGATGGCGGCGTGCGGACAATTGGCGCTGACGCAGATTGAAAAAAGCGCGTAGTGCATTGTGCATAGTGAATCGCGCCAAGCGACCCTCCGCTGTGGATCTATGGCGGGGATATTGGGAATTTGGTATGCTGCGAAAAGGCGCAGTACAGGGCTGTATCCCGAGTTTAGGGAACGGCACCGGAGGCCACCATGAGCGTTGTTCCCCGTTCTGGTACTGGCAAAATCACCGTCCCCGATTTGCTGCGGCGGAAATCTTCCGTTGCGGATTCGCATCTTCCTTCCAAGAAAATCACTTGTTTGACGGCGTACGACTATCCGACGGCGCGCTTGCTCGATGAGGCGGGCGTGGACGTGCTCCTCGTGGGCGATTCGCTGGGGATGGTGGTGCTGGGATATGACAGCACGCTGCCGGTATCGATCGAGGAGATGCTGCACCACACGCGAGCGGTGCGTCGAGGAACGCGGCGGGCGCTCGTCGTATCGGACATGCCGTACGGCAGCTATCACGCGGAGACGGCGGAATCGGTGCGCAACGCGGTGCGCTTCGTGAAAGAAGCCGGCGCGGAAGCGGTGAAAGTAGAAGGCGGCGAGCGGCGGCTGGAATTGATCGTGCGGCTGACGGAAGCGGAAATTCCGGTGATGGGCCACGTGGGATTGACGCCGCAATCGGTGAACGCGCTCGGCGGTTACAAGGTGCAAGGCAAGACGGTGGACACGGCGGAGCAGTTGATTCGAGACGCACGCTCGGTCGAGGCGGCGGGAGCGTTTGCGGTGGTACTCGAGGCCGTGCCGCGAGAGCTGGCGGCGCAGATTACGCGCGAGCTGCGGATTCCAACGATCGGGATTGGAGCGGGACCGGACTGCGACGGGCAGATTCTGGTGATTCACGATTTGCTGGGTCTGACGTTCAATCCGACGCCGAAATTCGCGCGGCAATATGCGAATGTGGGAGAAATGATCGCTAAGGCGGCGCGCGACTTTTGCGACGATGTTCGCGGCGGGGCGTTCCCTTCGGATGCTGAGTCTTATCACACGGCGCAGATGGCGAAGGAAGAGAAAGAGGCGCCGGTGAATAGTGATGGAGATTGGTAGGACGGGGAAAAGCGAAATACACAATTGGAAATACAAAAGTGGAAATACGAAATTAGAAACACGAAATTAGAAAAACAGATTCCTCGCTTCGCTCGGAATGACTTTCGAATTTCCGTTTTGTGATGCGCCAACTGGAGGGCGAAATGACGCCGGAAGAGATGCGCGTACTGTATGAGTACAATGCGTGGGCGAATCACAGGTCGCTGGACGCCGCGGCGAAGCTGACGGCGGAACAATTCCTGAAGCAGATGGGATCGAGTTTCGGGTCGGTGCGCGACACGCTGGCGCATATTTGCGGAGCGGAATGGGTTTGGCTCGAGCGGTTTCAGGGGCGGTCGCCGGCGTCGCTTCCGGATATTTTGGAATGCGGGGATGCCGAGAGCTTGCGCACGAAGTGGGCGGAACAGGAAGCGCGGCTGCTGGCCTTTGTCGCGAAGTTGACGCAGGAAGATTTGAACCGCGTGATGGAATATAAGACGATGAAATTTGGTGTGTATCGAAACCCGCTGTGGCAATCGATGCAGCATGTGGTGAATCATGGGACCTACCATCGCGGACAGGTGACAACAATGCTGCGGCAGCTAGGCGCGCAGCCGATCCTGACCGACCTGATGCATTTTTACCGAGAGCGCGCCGTGGCCGCGGGCGCGTAACCTTTGAGACGCATCTCGCCTCCGTGGAAATAATCCGAACCATAGCGTGGATGAAAGAGTACGCGCGAGGAGCGCGTGCGGAGGGGCGCGTCATCGGACTGGTGCCGACGATGGGCGCGCTGCACGAAGGGCACGCAGCGCTGGTGGCGCGGGCGCGGCAGGAATGCTCGCGTGTGATTGCATCCGTGTTCGTGAACCCGAAACAGTTTGGGCCGAATGAAGATTACAAAAAATATCCGCGAACTTTGGAAAAAGACGCGGAAAAACTGGGCGCGATCGGAGTGGATGTACTTTTCGCGCCGGAAGCGGCCGACGTGTATCCCGACGGATTTCGGACGTACGTGAACGTCGAAGGGATCAGCGAACGGCTGGAAGGTCGCTCGCGGCCGGGACATTTTCGCGGCGTGGCTACCGTGGTGCTGAAATTGTTCGAGATCGTGCAACCGCATTTTGCCTACTTTGGCCGGAAGGATGCGCAACAGGTGCGCATCATCAGCGAAATGACGCGCGACCTGAATCTGGATGTAGAGATCGTGGTTTGCCCGATCGTCCGCGAAGTGGATGGACTGGCACTCTCTTCGCGGAATGCGTACTTGAGCGCTGAGGAACGCAAGGCAGCGACAGTCTTACATCGGGCGCTGACGGCAGCGCGGGACGAATTGGCGTCTGGAGTTCGCGACGCTTTGCAACTGCAAACGGTGATGCGAAAAATCATCGAAGCAGAGCCGCTAGCGCGGGCGGACTACGCGGAGATTGTTAGTGCGGAAACGTTTGAGCCGGTGGTGCGCGTGGCGCGGGCGAGTTACGCGGTGCTTGCGGTATTCATCGGCAAAACGCGGCTGATTGACAATCTTCTGATCGAGCCCACGATGGCGGGACCGGAAGAGTTTCAATTTCATCTCTGAGCGGAAGACTGCCGCAATCGACAGACCTGCCACACTTATTTTTTCGAGACCTCGGTGAGAACTTCGGCGGGATGACCTTTGGCGGTGACGTTGTCCCAGATTTTCTCGAGGCGGCCGTCCGGGCCGATGAGAAACGTGCTGCGGATGATGCCGAGGAAGGACTTGCCGAGGAATTTCTTCATGCGGCGCGAGCCATAGGCTTCGATGGTTTTTAGATCAGGATCGCTGAGGAGATCGAAATTGAGTTTTTGCTTGGCTTTGAAATTTGCCTGGGCCTTGACGGAATCGCCGCTCATTCCCAGGATGACCACGCCGAGCTTGTCGAATTGCTTTTTTGCGTCACGAAACTCGGACGCTTCGGTCGTTCAACCGGGCGTGTTGGCCTTCGGATAGAAAAAGAGGACGACGCGTTTGCCGAGGAAATCCGAAAGAGAAACGTCATTGCCGGCGTCGTTTTTCAAGCGGAATGCGGGAGCTTTGTCGCCAATTTTCAGCATGGTTGCCTCAGTCGTTGCACAGGTGAAGTGATGGTTCCAATGTAGCAGAGAAGAGGTTAAAAAGTTCAAGGTTGAAGAGTTCAAACGAGAAAGAAAAAGACGCGCTTGTCGTTGTGGCCTCGGTGGACTTGGAGTTTGGTTTTTGACACAGAGGTCACAGAGAGCACAGAGTTCACAGAGAAGAAAAGAAGAGAACCTGCTGCCAAGTTACAAGAGATCACGAGAGCAGCTTTCGCAAGATGTCGTTGACGGATTGGGGATTGGCTTGGCCTCGCGTGGCGCGCATGACCTGGCCTACAAAAAATTTGAAGACGCCTTCGTTGCCGGCCTTGAATTTGGCGACGTTGTCGGGATTTTTTTCGATGACTTCGCGGGCGGCCTGTTCGAGGGCGCTGGTGTCGTTGATTTGGGCGAGGCCTTCGGCGGCGACGATTTCGGAAGCGCTTCGACCGGTCTCGAACATGGCGGCGAAGACTTTTTTGCCGATAGAACCGGTGATTTGGCCGGACTCGACGAGTTTCAGAAGATCGGCGAGGGCGGCGGGGGAAACGGGGCTGGCCTCGATTTCCTTGCCGGAATCGTTCAGGCGGCGGAGGAGTTCGGTTTGAATCCAGTTGGCGGCGGTTTTTGCTGGCGCGCCTGCATTTGTTACCGCCTCGAAATAATCGGCTAGCGCTTGCGTGCCGGTGAGGATGCCTGCGTCATAGGGCGTCAGAGCATAAGCGCTGATGAAACGCGCGCGCTTTGCTTCTGGGAGTTCGGGGAGCGAGTGCAAGACTTCTTCGCGCCACGCATCGCTGACGTGAACGGGGAGAAGATCCGGCTCGGGAAAATAGCGGTAGTCGTGGGCCTTTTCTTTCGAGCGCATGGAGACGGTGCAGGATTCGGCCTGATTCCAGAGGCGCGTTTCCTGGAAAATACGGCCGCCGGATTCGAGGACGGCGATGTGGCGCTCGACTTCGTATTCGAGGGCTTTTTGGAGAAAGCGGAAAGAATTGAGATTTTTGACTTCGACCTTGATGCCGAATTCCTGCGCGCCACGCAGGCGGACGCTGACGTTGGCGTCGCAGCGGAGCGAGCCTTCTTCCATGTTGCAGTCGCTGACGCCGGTGTAAAGCATGATTTGGCGCAGCGTGGTGAGATAGGCGTAGGCCTCTTCGGGAGCGCGCATGTCGGGCTCGGAAACGATTTCGCTGAGGGGCGTGCCGCAGCGGTTGTAGTCGATGTAAGCCTTGGTGGCGGATTCGGAAAAACCTTCGTGGAGATTTTTGGCGGCGTCCTCCTCGAGATGGAGCCGCGTGATGCCGATGCGTTTTCTTGCGCCGCCGTGATCGATTTCGAGCCAGCCGCCGGTGGCGAGGGGAAGTTCATATTGCGAGATTTGATAGCCTTTGGGGAGATCGGGATAGAAATAATTTTTGCGAGCGAAGCGCGAATGTTCGTGCACCGTGCAGTTGAGGGCGAGAGAGGCGCGCATGGCGAGCTCGACGGCACGTTTGTTGAGAATAGGCAGGGTGCCGGGAAGGCCGAGGCAAACGGGACAGACATTGGTATTGGGCGGATCGCCAAAGCGGTTGGCACAAGCACAGAAAATCTTAGTGTTCGTCAGAAGCTGGACGTGAACTTCGAGGCCGATGACAGTCTCGTATTTCGCGAGGACTTCCGGGGCGATGGCCGCGGATTCTTGAGCTGATTTCGACATAAGGGAACCAGAATTATAGCATCAGGGCGGAAGGGAGTGAGGCAGAGGAGGTTGAGGAAGTAGAGGAAGTAAAGGATTTGCAGACGCGCCGTCGCGAGCATTTGCCTGTGGCCCGGCGACTTCGCCTTTATTCGTCTGCATCCTCATGGTTCCTGTGGTTCTTCTTCATTTCCCTTGCTAGCTGCTGCCCTTTCGCGCTTTGGGTTGTTCCTGGCAGCCGTTGTACAAGAGCTTGGGCCGTCTACCCCCCACCCGGGGGTGTCCGCAAGTTATGAAGTAAATGCATGAAGAGATTGGGGTTGCGGGAGATCCTGCGTGTACGCACTTTGCGGTTGGGGAATGGCGAAGTGTCGAACAGTCTCGGAAGGCCCCGAGGTTTTGTGTAAGTGTTCATTCTAAAGATAGATAAAGCGTTTGTTTCCATACAGTTTTGTAAGCATTGATTCTGAATGACTTGTTTGCAGGGCCGGAAAGCAAAAACGCCGACATGAGTGTCGGCGCGAAAGACGAAAGAAACAAGATTACCTAGTGCACAACGTACTACGGAATTGAATTTTTGTCAAGGGAAAAAGTGGGGTGATTTTGTTACATCGCAACTCCTTTCGTGGCGCGTTTCTTGGCAGGTGGTCTGAGAGCGGGGCAAGCTGCGCCCCTGCATTCGATGGTTTGTGGTGCTGGTGGTTAGTGGTGCTGGTGGTTAGTGGTGCGCCGGTGTGGGCGCGGGTTCGCGGAAGGCGGGGAAGAGGCGCTCGGCCAGGGCGAAACCGCCGAAGAGGAGTACGGCGTAGAAGGCGTCGCCTGCGAGGGTGTTCCAGAAGAACGGGACACCGGCGGCGTAGCAGGCGAGCAGGCCAGAGCCAGTGCGAGGGTAGGAGAGCCCCATAGCCCAGACGGCAAAATTGGTGACGAGGAAAAATTGAATGGCGCCGGCGAGCGTGGCGGCGCCGATGCGAGCGACGGTGCGGCGCTTGCGGAGCCAGAGGCCAATGGCGACGCTGACGAGAAAACTGGCGTAAACGACGGGCATGAGTTTATGGAAGCCGATGAAAATATCGCCGGCGAAGAGAGCGAGGAGGGGGACGAGGAACGCGAGACGGCGATCGCGGATGGTCGCGCCGGCGAAAATGGCCATCGCGCCGACGGGGGTGAAGTTCCAGGGATGCGGAGCGATGCGCAGGGCGGCTACGAGGGCAATCATGGCGAGAGCGAGCAGCGTGCGATAGAGCAGAGTTTCTTTTCGAGAGAGTTGCGTGTTCATATCGTTTCCTTCTCCATTTTAGGCAATAAGTCGCAAAAAACAAAGCCATCGCGGTGGACGGTTTCACCGGTGCGGACTTCGATGGGAGAGCGAAAGACGGGGCCATCGAAGACGAAGGTGTGGAATTCACCATTTTCGCCGCAAGGATCGGCGTTGGGCGGGAGATCGCGGAAGAAAGATTCGTCCAGTTCGCGGCCGGCGAAGCTGGGATCGAGAATTTTGGGGTCGATGCAAACAGCGACGGCGCGAAAACGATTGGCGTGGAAGGAACGGATGAGTGCGCGCGTGTCGCGCTTCCAGATGGGAAAAAGTGCGGTCATGCCGATGCGGGCGAGATTTTTTTCGCGGTAGGCGCGAAGGTCTTCGAGGAAGATATCGCCGAAGGCGACTTTTCGAACGCCGCGATCGAAGTGGAAACGGAGAGCTTCTTCCATGCGCGCTTCGTAAATGGGATTGACGCATTGCGGAGGAATGCGGACTTCGTGAAGCGGCAAGCCGATGGAGTGGGCCTGCCGCTCGAGAAGCTCGCGGCGCACGCCGTGCATGCTGATGCGCTCGTAGGTTTCGGTGACGGTGGTCAGGAGAGCGGCGATGTGGAGGTCTTCGCGCTGGAGAAGCGTGTGCAGCGCCATGGCGCTGTCTTTGCCGCCGCTCCAGCAGAAGAGGATGGGTTCAGGACTGTTCATTGCCGATTAGTCTTTTCCACCGAAGGTGTAACGGACTCCGGCGCGCATATCGCGGCCGAGCGCGGGATAGCCGAGAGCGTCCTGATATTGCTTGTCGAAAAGATTGTAGGCACGGGCGTAGAGAGAAACGCCGTGGGGCAGACGATAGCTGGCGGATAAATTGAAAAGCGCGTAGCCGGGATTTCGCGTCAGGCCGAGACCGAGAAAATCGCTGTCGGTGCGGACGCCGGTGAAATAGCCACCAAGCGTGACGCTGAGATTGCGGAAGGCGCCGTTCAGGGTGAGCGAACCGGAATTGACGGGGCGGCGGAGTAGGCGGTTGCCGGGAATTTCGCTGGGGTCCGACGAATTTGGCGATTGAATGACGAGGCTGTCGTCGTAAGTATAGTTTCCGGCAAGATTTAACCAGCGGGCAAGACGCGCCTGGCCGGAAAGATTGAGGCCGCGGGCGCGAGCTAGATCGGTGTTGAAGTAGTAGCCGAAGCTTGTCGGATTGCCGGGGAGAACCACGCCGCAGGAATTTCCGGCGGGATTGGTGGGGTCGGGCGAGCAGTACTCGAAGCTGACGATATCGTAGAAGCGGCTGTAGAAATAATCCGCGGAGATGCGGATGCGATCGCCGAGGAGTTTTTGGTCGACGCCAGCGGTCCAGGTTTTGCTGGCTTCGGGTTTGAGCGACGGGTTGCCATAGTCGCCGAAATTATCGCCGAAGATTTGGTCGAAACGCGGCTCCTTGATGCCCTGCCCATAGAAAACGCGAAAGAGCGTTTCACCCCAAAAGCCGCGGCCGTAGCGCGCGAGAAAGGAGGCACCGGCGCGAGGGACGACGCGAGTGCCGAAATAGGCGTTGTCTTCGGCGCGGCCGCCGAAATTGAGGGACAGGCGGCGGATGGGGCGGTAGCGGAAGTCCAAAAATCCGGCCTGGTTGTTGCGGCGAGCGTGAGGGACATCGAGAGAGGTGAGGAAAACATTCTCGACCTCGTATTCGTAGCCCGCCGTGACGCCGAAATTCGAGAGCAGATAACTGGATTGCGCGCTGACGTTGGCGCGGTTGTACTGATAAAGGCTGCTGCCGGTGTAGTCGCAGAATTCCGCGGTGGGGACGGCCGTGGGATTGGTTTGCGGGCAGAATGCGTTGGGATCGGTGGCGTAAAAACTTTGCAAGGGATTGTCGGTGTACTGGCGCGTGTAGGATTCGGCGCCGCTGATTTGGTGGCGCCAATGATGGCCGGTGGAAAAATTCCAGCGGGCGCTGGAACTGAAAATGTGCTGGCCGTAACGCTGGTAGAGGCTGGGCGGTTCAAAGATGGTTTGGCCGGGGATTCCGGCGTCGCTGGTGTTGTTGCGAAGCGTGAGGCGGAGCTGGTCCGTGTCGCTGAAGGAATAGCCGAAATTGCCGGAGAGAGTGCGATTCAGAAAATTGTCGTTGGGCCCCTGGCCATCGGTTTGAAGATAGGATGCAGCGGCGGAGTAGTCGAATTTGCCGAGCAAGCCGCTCATTTGGGCGCCGCCACGGCCCGAAGAGAAGCTGCCGCCTTCGCCATAGACGCTGAATTCGGGTGTGCGCGTGGAGCCGCGATGGGTGAAGAGCTGGATGACGCCATCGACGGCGTCGGTGCCGTAGATGGCGCTTTCGGCACCGCGAACGATTTCGACTTTATCGATGTTGTCGAGAGTGAGGCTGGAAAAATCAACGGGGCCACCGGGCGGATTGATGGGCGCGCCATCGACGAGGACTTTGGTGAAATTCGAATTGCCGCCGTTGAGAAAAATGGAGGCGGTGCCGCCCTCGGGTCCAGTGCGGCCGATGGAAATGCCGGTAGAAAATTGGAGAGCATCGGTGAGAGCGACGGCTTGGCGGGCGTCGATTTCTTCCTTTGTGATGACCGAGACGGAAGCGGTGGTTTGGTCGACGAGCGTTGGTACCGCTTGCGCGGTGACGATGACGCTGGCGGAGAGGCGCTCGAGGGTGAGACCGATATCCAGCGCGCGCTGTTGATGGGGGGCGAGATCGAGATCGAACTCGCGGGAAACGAAGGGAGAGCGTTCGAAGGTTACATGATAACGGCCGGGCGGAAGGATTAGAGCATACCCGCCGTTGGTGGACGAAGCTGTTTTCCAGAGATGCGAGGCGGAGTTGCCTTGCCATTGCGCGGTGACGATGACGCCGGCGACGGCTGCGCCGCTGGAATCGAGAAGCGTGCCGAAGAGATGCGCGTCCGGGGATTGATTCTGTGCTTGTGTGGAAAAGTTTACGGCGAAAAGTGCAAGAAGCAGAAAAGCAATTCTAAGAAGAGTAGTTTTCATGGTTTCCTCCGCTCCCTCTCGCGCGGGAGTTGAAGGCTGGCCTGGCGCCTGGAAAGGATCGCCGAGGCTTGCGGATTTCGCCGGTCTCCTGGCTTGGCGGCAGTTCCGTCCCCGATGATGGTTCGAAGGGGGCCGGTGCCGGGCCTTCCCGTGGCGCTGCCCGTTTGTTCTGAGTGCGATCCTTTTGGAGAGGAGCGCGTCAGTGAGCGATGCGCCGCAGTGGCCCCGGCAGTACCTTGTTCCGCCTTACAGTCGCGCGGCGGCGACGGCTTCTATCACGTTCGTCCCCAGCGTGGGCCGGGGGGAACGCACCGTCTTCCCGTGCACGAAATCCGCGGTGATTGTGAGGGGCCCCTTGCGAGGGTCCGCTATGAGTGATTCAAGCGCCGCAAAATGTGCAGCGGCTTTTGGGTGCAACAAAAACGGCTACTTATTTTGCAGACGGCACCGTCACGCGAGGACGGCCGGAAGAGCCGAGCTCGACGATAAGAGGCGTCTGAAAAACTTGTTCGAGCAATTCGCGCTGGAAAACGGCGGCTGGCGGGCCAACGCGAAGACATTTGCCCTTTTGAAAAAGCGCGACCTGGTCGGCGTACTGGCCGGCGAGATTCAGCTCGTGGGTGACGACGACGACGGTGTAGCGATTCGCGGCCGCGAGGCGGCGCAGGGTTTCGAGCAGGTCGACCTGCGCGCCGATATCGAGATGGAGCGTGGGCTCATCGAGGAGAAGGAGCAAAGGCTGCTGGGCAAGCGCACGCGCGAGAATCACGCGCTGCTTTTCGCCGCCGGAGATTTGATCCATCCAGCGATCGGTGAGATCTTCCGCGCCGACTTGCGCGAGGGCGTTGCGGGCGATGAGGATATCGTTTTCGGTTTCGAATTGCAGCGCGCGGCTATAGGCGTGACGGCCCTGGAGAACAAATTCCCAGGCGCGCGTTGGAAAGAGCAGGGGACTTTCCTGCTGAACCATGGCGATGCGCTGGCCGCGGGTGCGGTGCGGAAGCGTGTGAGTGACGAAGCCATTGAGGAGGACGCGGCCGGAGAGCGGCTCGAGCGCGCCGGCAATCAATTTTAGAAGCGTGGATTTGCCGCAGGCGTTCGGACCGAGGATGGCGACAATTTCGCCGGGACGCGCTTGAAAACTTGTGGCTTCCAGAGTGAAAAGAGGCGCCTGGGATGGATTCGCGGAGTAGGCGTAGCTGAGTTGTTCGACGCTTAGGCGAATGTCGGAGTTGAAATCACCGGCATCACTGACGGGGCGGCCCGCCGCGGAAGCTTGGGAGCGGGCGTAGCTGCTCACGTCAGCCTCCTGCGCATGAGATAGAGAAAGAGCGGCGCGCCGGCGATGGCGGTCATGGCGCCGACGGGAAGCTCGGAAGGGGAAACAACGGTGCGCGCGAGAGTGTCGGCGACGACGAGAACAATCGCGCCGCCAAATGCAGCGGTGGGCAAGAGGACGCGATGGTCGGAGCCGAAGATGAGGCGCATGACGTGAGGCACGAGGAGGCCGACGTAACCGATAGCGCCGCTGACGGAAACGGCGAGGCCGGTGAGGAGAGAGGCTGCAATGTAGACGACCAAACGGACGCGGCGGACGTCGACGCCGAGGTGCATGGCTTCTTTTTCACCAGAGAGGAGCAGGTTGAGGTCGCCGGCAGTGGTGTAGATGGCAGCGGCGGCGAGGAAGAAACCGAAACGAAGGATGAGGCTGACGATTCGCTGAGGCGGAGTGGAGAGATCGCCCATCATCCAGAAAGCCATGCCGCGGTAATTGCCGCCGGTGAGCGTGGACATGAAAAACATGATGATGGCGGATAAAAAGGAAGCCGAAATGATTCCGGCAAGGAGGAGAGTGCCGCTATCGACCTGTCCCTGGCGAAGGCCGAGAAAATAGACGGCGGTGACGGTGAGGGCAGCGCCGAGAAATGCGCCGATGGGAGTCAGTAGAGCGGCAACGGCGGGGGCGAGGGCAAGATGCGGCTCGATGATCAGAGCGACGATGGCGCCGACGGCAGCGCCGCTGGAAACGCCGAGAACATAGGGATCCGCGAGAGGATTGCGAAGCAGGGCCTGAAAGCTGACGCCGGCGACGGAGAGAGAAGCCCCGACAAAAATGCCGAGAAGAATGCGCGGCAAACGGATATCGAAAATAATGAGTT
Organism: uncultured Acidobacteriota bacterium; assembly: GCA_963715795.1. GTDB lineage: Bacteria > Acidobacteriota > Terriglobia > Acidiferrales > UBA7541 > Acidiferrum. Next base: position 3,629,052 of record OY970275.1, read on the forward strand.
GATATTCGCTGGAGAGCTGGCTGGTTTGGCGAAAGAGGACGCGGAGGAGATCGCGGCCCAAGCCGTAGAGCGAGACGGGGACGGCGCCCATTTTGAGAGCGATCACCACGACGACGAAAAGAATCGCGGCGAGGATCCCGCAATATCCGAGCAGGCGACTGAGTGTCAACGGGCGCAAGCGCAGGCCTCCAGGAAAGCAAAGTCTCGATTGGGCGAACGCACGGAGACGGACCGAGAAAAATCCCGCGGCTGAGCGGGCGGCAAATCTTTTTGAGGCTTTTTGTCATCGGGAGGCGGAGAAAAAGCTTCGGGATGCAATTGGCGCGCGAGATCCTCAATGGCGGAAACGATGCGGGGCGCGGGGCGATTCACGGCGTCGCTGATGACGGCGAAGCGGCGGTTGCGGACGGCATCGAGGCCGCGCCATCCGGGACGCGCGGCGAGGACGTCGAAGTCGCTTTGCGCGCTGTCGGAATGAGACTCGGCGAAAACAAGAAAATCCGGCTGCAGGCGGACGACTTCCTCGAGACTCATCTGGGGCCACTCCTGCGAGGAGTCCACGATGGAATCGGCGCCGGCGAGGCGAAGGGCATCGGCGATGAAGGTGTCCTTGCCTACGGAAATGAGAGGATCCGGCCAGACGATGAAAAGAACACGGCGGGGGACCGAGCCGCTCAAGCGTTGATGCAAATCCGCGAGCTGGCTTTCGAGATCGGCGGCGAGAGAGGCGCCTGCTTCCGGCGCGCCGAGAACCGTGGCAAGACGCTCGGTGGAGGAGACGATTTCCTGAACGGTGTGAGGATCCGTGGCGTAGGACGGGATGCCAAGACCTTCGAGAGCGTGCAAAGTTTCGAGGCGGTTGACTTGCGTGACGAGGACCAAATCCGGGCGGAGGGCGACTATTTCTTCGAGGCTCGGATTGAGGATGCCGCCCACCTTGGGTTTTTTCTGGGCATCCGGCGGAAAATCGCAATAATCGGTGTCGCCGACCAGACGGTCCTGCAGGCCAAGGGCGTAGATGGTTTCCGTGAGGCTGGGGGCCAGAGAGACGATGCGCTGAACGGGTTGCGGGACGCGAACTGTGCGGCCTGCTTCGTCGACGAAATCTTTAAATTGAGGCGTGGAAGGCGGAACTGCGGGAGGCGTTTGCGCGGGAAGAGTGGGGCAGAACGACGCGGCGCAGAGGAACATGGCGGCGGCGACGGCGACGACAGTTCGATTTTTTGTGCGTGCGTGCTTGCGTCTTGGCACTGATCCCCACCGAGAAAGAAAACTTTTGCGCAATAAAAAAGCCCCGCGAGAGAGCCCGGGGCTATATAGCCTCGCTTTTTCTCGCGAAAAGCGGCGGCCGCTGCGGCGCGGGAGGGTAGTCTGGCTTACGGCTCGTCGAGCCGATGACAGTGGCGGGACCGCGGCCGATTCTCACGGCCTTCCCCTCATCCCTTGCCTGCAAATTGAAAAATCAGTGTAAGCCGCGGGTCGTGGAGTGTCAATGCAGCGCATGAACGTGCCGTTCTTCTGCGTTCAGCGATTCTTCCAATTGGGTTTGCGTTTTTCGACGAGTGCGCGAAGGCCTTCCTGCGAATCTTCGAGACGATACAGCTCGTTCAGGAAAATGCTCATGGATTGTTTGAGGCCATCGCGGAGCGAAAGGCCCATGCCGCCGAGAATGGCTTTTTTGGCCATGGTCAGGACGGGGCCGGAGTGGGCGGTGATGCGTTCGATCAGCTCGTTAACGCTTTGTTCGAGCTTGGCTTCGGGAACGAGGCGATTGATGAGACCCAGTTCGAGAGCGCGCTCGGCGGTGATGGCTTCGCCGATGAGGACAATCTCCAAGGCTCGCTTGGGGCCGACCAGAAAAGGAAGAATCGTGGAAGCAAGCGGCGGGAAAACGCCAATGGAAATTTCGGGTTGCGCGAAACGAGCTTTCGGAGTGGCGATTACCAAATCGCCGAAGGCTGCGAGTTCCGCGCCGCCGCCGATGGCGGGGCCGTTCACCACGCAAATCACGGGCTTGCCCACGTCCAACATGCCGGAGAAGGCGGCGTGAAAGGCATCGAGCATTTGAAAAACGCGCTGGGAGGTGTACTCGCCGATGTCGATGCCGCCGCAGAAAACCTTGCAGGCGGAGTCGAGAATGATGATCTTTACGTCGGGGCGTTCACCGGCGAAGGAAATGCCGTCGGCGAGCTCGCGGAGCATCGCTTCGTTGAGAAGATTATGCTCGGGACGGCTGAGGGTCATGCGGGCGACGCTGCCATCGATGCGGAGCTTGACGTATTCAAATTGCTCGGGAGCACGCCTCCCGGGTCGTGACAAATAATCTTGCGCTTCGGCCTGCTCCATCATGCCGCGCCTCCTGATGAATTGCCGCTGGAAAGTGCAGAGCGGCGGCGGTAAAGTGCCAAATTCGATGCTAGCACGGTGGAGCTTGGCGGCTCGGAGGAGTGAATGAGTGCGTGCGCAAAAGGTTTGCCTCTTAGGAAGGGCGGCTGGCAAGGCGTGCGGAGACTTCTGGGCATTCGCGGGTTGCTTGGCGTTCTCCGCACAATGAGCGGCTTTGTGGCTATAGGCTTTGCATTTGCGGGTATGCTGGGCTACGAGTTTATCGAGGCGCGCGAGGTGCATCGCGTGATGGCTGGAGAAAAACCATCTGTTTCTGAAGAGGGAACAGTCAGGGCGGCGCGGGTTGCCGGGCCGCTCGATCGGGAAGGATTTCCGGCGAGGGGTGCGTGGGAAAAGGCTCCGGCGATTCAGTTCGATCATGACTGGCAAGGCAAGAACGCCAATGCAGAGCGCGGGACGGAAGTGCGGCTGCTGTGGACGAAAGATGCGCTTTACCTGAAATTTACCGCGCGTTATCGGACGATCACTACGTTTCCAGACGCAGAAGCGGACGGCCGGAGGGACCACCTTTGGGACCGCGACGTCACCGAAGTTTTTTTGCAACCGCCGGGGTCGGCCGCGCGGAGCTACAAGGAGTTTGAAGTGAGCCCCAACGGCTACTGGATTGATCTGGATATTGCGCCGGGAGAGAAACACGATTTGCAGAGCGGACTGAAACGGCGCGTTAGGATCGATGAGAAGAGCAAGACCTGGGTTGCAGAGCTGGCCTTGCCGATGAAGAGTTTGACGGCGCACTTCGATCCCGCGGCGACCTGGCGGGTTAATTTCTATCGCGTCGAAGGGGCCACCGAGCCGCGCTTCTACGCCGCGTGGCAACCCACGGGAACGCCGACGCCAAATTTTCACGTTCCCGAAGTCTTCGGAAAATTGCTGTTCGAGAATTAGAGCGCTGAGCAAAGCCAGAGGGACAGAAGACTGGCGCGCGGCACGCTTTTTTTCTATGCTGCTGCGGTGAAGAACTCCGCTTCCGCACGTTGGCTATCCTTTTTCAAACGCTTCTTTCGCATTCTTACTGCCGCGGCCGTGTTTCTTGCGTTTTGCTCTGCAGGTTTGGCGGGACAATCCGAGCCATCGCAAAAGCCGGATGCCAATGCGCCGGTGGTGACAAAAGTCGAGCCGCCCTCCTGGTGGCTGAACCTAACGCCAGAGTTGATGTTGCTTCTTTCCGGACACAACCTCGAAGCCACACGTGTTGCGTGCAATTTGAGAAGCATCGTGGTGGAACGCACGGAAGCAACAGCCGGCGGGGACTATCTGTTCGTGTGGGTGGAAATCGGGCGCGACACACAATCGGGCACCGCGGTGTGCCGCGTCACGACACCGACAGGCATGACAACCTTTGAGCTGCCACTGGCCCCGCGCGCGATGAGGCTGGGAAAATTTGAAGGGCTTTCGAAGGAGGACGTGATCTACCTGATTATGCCGGATCGTTTCGCGGATGGCGATCCCACAAACGACGACCCGGCGGACGCACGCGGCATGCACGACCGTGCAAACCCGCGCGCGTATCACGGCGGCGATTTGCGCGGTATCCGCGAACACCTTCCTTATTTGAAGGATCTGGGGGTGACCACGCTATGGCTGACACCGATATTAAAAAATGGCGCGGCTCAGGATTATCACGGGTATGGCGCGGTCGATCTTTATGCAGTGGATCCGCATCTAGGAACGATCGCGGATTACCAGGAGCTTGTGGCGGAAGCGCACAAGCAAGGGATGAAAGTGATATTTGATTTTGTGGCGAATCACGTCGGGCCGAAACATCCGTGGGTCGCGGAGCCGCCGCTGCCGGACTGGTTTCACGGAACACCGCAACATCATCTGGATTCTTCCGGCGGCGTCAGCGGCACATTTTACGGGCAGGCGGATAAGCAATCGACTGGACACGATCCATTCGAAGTGCTGACCGATCCACACGCGACGCAAAGGCTATCGCGAAATCTTACGGAGGGCTGGTTCTTCAACGTTCTGCCCGACATGAACACCGAAAATGAAATCGTCGCCGAATATCTATTGCAAAACAGCATTTGGTGGGCGGAGACTTCGGGGCTGGATGGCTATCGGCTGGACACGTTTCCCTACGTATCACGCAAGTTCTGGTCCAATTGGAACGCGGGGCTGCACCAAATCTATCCCTATCTGACGACGATTGGCGAGGTGTTTCACCCGGACCCGAGCGTCACTTCTTTTTTCGAGGGAGGGCAGCGGCGCTTTGACGGAATCGACTCCGGGCTGAACACTTTATTTGATTATCCGATGTACTTCGCGATGCGAGACGTGCTTTTGCAGGGCGCGCCGGTGGGCCGCATACCGGATATATTGCGAAGCGATTGGCTGTACTCGCGTCCCGACATGCTGGTGACGTTCTTCGCGAATCACGACGTGCCGCGGTTTGCGAGCGCAGCGGGCAGCTCGCCGGCAAAGCTGAAGCTGGCGTTTGGACTCACGCTGACGCTACGCGGGATTCCGGAACTCTACTATGGCGACGAAATCGGAATGCAGGGCGGCGGAGATCCGGACAACCGGCGGGATTTTCCGGGTGGCTGGCCGGGCGATGCGAAGAATGCGTTTACGGCCGAAGGGCGCACGGCGGCGCAGCAGGAGCTTTTCACTTACGTGCAAACGCTGCTGCGATTGCGGCGCGAACATCCGGCGCTCGAAAGCGGAAAACTGTGGCACCTATTTTCGGACGATACAGCTTATGTTTTCTTGCGCGAGACGGAAGATGAACGCGTTGTCGTCGCTTTCAACAATGCGGCCACGCCGAGAGAGCTGAAGGTTTCCATGCGCGACACGCCGGCACAGGGCGCGGCTGGATTTACGCTGCTCTCCGGAGAAGCGCACGCAGACGCAGTGGGCGGCGAAGCCCGCATCACCATGCCCGCACAATCCCTTTCCATTTTTCTGATCGATTGAGAAATCAGAAATCGAGGAGAACTGTCCAGTCTTTAAGGGCATCCGGCACGGTTAACGTAACGCAATGCGAGCGGCTGTCATAGCGCCATTCGTGGATTAGCTGGCCGCCAATGTGAACCTCTTTCGGCTCGGCACTCGTTCCGAAGATTTTTAGTTGCGTGCTGTTCCACCAGGGCTGAAAAGCGTTTTTCACAATGGTGCTGGTGACGGTGAGGGATTCGGGAGACACCTGGCAGGCATAATTGATGCGCAGAAAATCACCTTTTTTGTAGGCAAACGAGATGCCATCATCTTCGTAAAGCGTGCCGCGGCAATCGTCACCGGCGTAGACGCGGAGTTGCAGCGGACCATCGGGCTTCTCGTTTGTGTCTTGCACGACAGGCTCCATAGGAACAATCGCGCCGGCGCGAACATAGATGGGCATTTCCGCGAGGGCGGGGTGCAGAGAGATGTGCTCCTGAGCGGAGTGCTTCTCGGCGGTCCAGAAATCGTACCAACCGCCCGGCGGCAGGTGGATTTCCTCCGCGTCGAGCTTTTCGGTGACGACGGGCGCGACAAAGAAATCGCGGCCGAAGAGAAATACGTGATCGTCGCCGTAATAATCCTCCTCGGAGGGATACTCGAGAAAGAGAGGCTCCATCAGCGGCACGCCGGTGCGCGAAGTTTCTTCCATCGACGTATAAATGTAAGGCAGAAGTCTGTAACGCAATTCGATGTAGCGTTTGCGAATCGCTTCCTGTTCGGGGCCGTTCGCCCACGGTTCGTGCGGCGCGGTGCCCTTGGCGGCGTGATCGCGATAGATCGGATAGAAAACGCCAAGCTCGTACCAGCGCGTCAAGAGATCGACGGGCGGAGAGCCCGCGAAGCCGCCCACGTCAACGCCCATCAATGGATAGCCGGAAACGCCCAGACTCATGACCATGGGCACGCTCATGCCAATGTGATTCCAGGTGGCGCTGTTGTCGCCGGTCCAGGAAGCGGCATAGCGTTCGGCGCCTGCGTAGGCCGCGCGCGTGAGGACGAAAGGCCGTTCGTTAGGACGCAATTTGAGCACGCCGTCGTACGTGGCGCGAGCGTTCTCCATGCCGTAGACGTTGTGAATGGCGCGATGATCGAGCGTGGTGCCGTCGTCCAGACGATGCACAACGTCAAGGGGCATGGTTTTCGTGGGAGTTTCGAACACGGATGGCTCGTTCATATCGTTCCAGAAGCCGGCGACGCCCATATCCACGAAATTCTTGTACAGACTGCCCCACCAATCGCGCACGCGGCTCAGCGTAAAATCCGGAAAGACGCTGTCGCCGGGCCAGACTTTGCCGACAAAGACAGAGCCGTCGGGATTCTTGACGAAGACGTCCTGTTTGATTCCCGAATCGTAGGGAGCATAACCGTGATTCGGGTCTTTTTTGATGTGGAGATCGGTGATCAGAACGGTGCGCATTCCCACGGCGAGAAAGTCCGAGATCATCTTTTCGAAGGTCGGAAAATATTCGCGATTCACGGTAAAGGGCGCATAGCCCTGCTGATAGTCGATGTCCAGGTAAATGGCGTCGGCGGGGATTTTTTTCTCGCGCAAAGTCTGGACGATCTCGCGCGCTTGCGCTTCGGGATAATAACTGTAGCGGCTTTGCTGGTAGCCGAGCGACCAGAGCGGCGGAAGAGGCGTGCGGCCGACAAGCGCGGTGTACTGCTCGACGATGGTCTTGGGCTCGGGGCCGGCGAAGAAGTAATAATTCAGCTCGCCGCCCTCGGCTCCAAACGAAAAATAATCCCGCGATTCTTTTCCGAAGTCGAAGCTGCTGCGGTAGGTGTTGTCGAAGAAAACGCCGTAGGCCGTGCCTTTGCGAAGGCCGATGAAAAAGGGAATGGTCTTGTAGAGCGGATCGTCCGATTCCTGCCAGCCAAAAAAGTCGGTATTCCACATGGTGTAGGCATGATTGCGGCGGTTCATGGGACCTGCTTTGTCGCCGAGGCCGAAATAATCTTCCTCGAGAGGCATGTGCTTCCAAACGTGGATGTACGTGCCGTTCCAGGCCATGGGCAAAGTCGGCTCGTCCGCGAGGAGGATTTTCCCGGCGGAGTCTTCGAACGTAACGAGCAGAGGCGCTTTCTTGACGACGACAACGACGCGGCCCACGGTCATGCGCAGCTCGGTTTTGCCGTCTTCGATATTGACGGGCGGAGGCTCGGGAGACTCGATCACCGCCCAGGAGAAATCTTTCGGGAAGGAACCTTGCGGCGCGAGACGCACGCGGATTATGCCGTCGCGAAAAACCGTGATGCGCAGCTTGGCGGGCCCGGCGGTGAGTTCGACACCGTTCGGAAGCTTTTCGACACTTTGAACATTTCCAATGTGCTGCCAGCCGGTGGCGCCAGTGCTGCTTGCGTCCATCGCGCAGAGTAAAAAGCCGATTGCGCTAAATCTGACAAGGCGTGACATGCGATCCCTCACTTTATGGGGCTGGCGGGAGCCGTATCCTTTAGCATACTTAGTATGCTACTTGCACTATGCACCTTGCGCGCTGGGCGGCACGCCTCTTGAGCGTCGTTAGGCTGCGAGCCATTCTTCAAAAAAGGAAGAGGCTTTCGCGCCCTCTATGCGGCGGCGCACCGCGTCCATGACACGGCATTTTGCGGCGCCGCCGGCTCCGTAAAAAGCGAGCCAATACGGAAGATGAAATTCCCCGGGCACGCGAGTGATTTCCACTTTCAATGCGCGCATTTTAAAAAAACCTTGCTGGAAGAGCACACGCAGAACTTTCATTCGAAGAAGCTCTTCCGCAGCCTCGGGCTGCAGGGCCGGCAACAGACGGTTGCGCGTCTCGATGGTGAGCAATTCGTCTTCGCGCGGGGCGTGGGGAAATTCGAAAAGATCGAGCGAGCCGTGCACAGCTTCGAGCGCGAAAATCCGGTTGTTCTGGGCGCCGACAACTTCGTAACGCACTTTGTACACCCAGAACGGGACGTACGCATCCGCAATGCGCTGCAAAGGGCCGTTTCGAATCTTCCAATACGCGGCGCTGAATCCGCCCGAACGGAAGACGCGTACAGCCTCTTCCTGCGTGACGTTTGGCTTCAAGATTTGTATGGCGGAGCTTCTCATTTTTTTCGTTCAAGCGCCGACTAACGGAAATAAATCCACAAGCCGATCACCGTCCCCAGCAAGAGCAGGCTGAAGAAGATGTTGATGACGCGCTCGGTGGGCGTCTCCTGCGCGGGCTTGCGCTGGCGCGGGTGGACCACGGTGGTTTCGATCTTGTCGTCGACGGTTGCAAAGGTCAATCCGGCAAGCTGCTTGCGATCGGGCGGTTTGGTTATCAGACTGACGACCACCAGAACAATCGAGCAGACCACGAACATGAAAATCGCATAGTGCAGGAAATTCATGTCGACAAGCCAACGGAGGACGGGCGAATGAAAATGGCCGCCGCCGGCCTGGTCGGCGAGCTCGAAGACGAAGCGCGTCGCGCCCAAGACGAAGCCGGTCAGAAGAGAGGTGATAGCCCCCGATCCATTCAATCGCGGCCACAGGATGCCGAGCACAAAGCAGGCGGTAATCGGGGGGCTGATATAGGCCTGGACGCTCTGCAAGTAAATGTAGAGCTGGCTGCTGATGTAATGAATGAACGGAACCCAGAGCAGGCCGAGCAGGACCATCACGCCCGTGGCGACGCGTCCGAAATTAACGAGCTGTCCTTCGGAAGCCAGCGGGCGAATCTTTTTGTAGAAATCCAGCGTCACCAAGGTCGATGCGGAATTAAACACAGAACTCATCGCACCCATGACGGCGGCCAGCAGCGCAGCCATAACCAGACCCACGAGACCCGTAGGCAGCAAATTCAGAATGAGCGTCGGATACGCGAAATCGGGCTTGACCACTTGCTCTGGAAAAAGCGCGAAGGCAATGATGCCGGGAAGCACGAGGATGAACACCGGCAGTATCTTCAGGAAGCCGGCGAAAATGGTGCCGAGCTTGGCGTGGCCCTCGTCGCGGGCCGAAAGCACGCGCTGCACGATGACCTGATCCGTGCACCAATACCAGATGCCGAGGATGGGCGCTCCAAAAAAGATGCCGGTCCACGGAAACTGGGTATCGGAAGCGGGCTTTATCATGTGGAAGTAACTGGCGGGCACCATGGTGCGGAGGTGAGCAAGGCCGCCGACGCGGTGAAGGCCGATGATCGTGAGAACGACCGCGCCGGTAATCAGAATCAGGGTCTGCACGGTGTCTGTATAGATGACGGCGGCGAGCCCGCCGGCCACGGTGTAAATTCCGACGGCGATGACCAGAACCACCGCGGTTTTCCAGAGCGACCACCCGGCCACGCGCTCGAGAACGACACTCGCGGCATAGAGCTGCACGGAAATTTTGGTGAAGATGTAGGCGATGATCGAAATCGCCGCGAGATATACGGCACAATTGCGATTGAAGCGGCGCTCGAGAAATTCGGGCATGGTAAAGACATTGGAGCGCAGGTAGAAAGGCACGAACACCCAGCCAAGAACCAGCAAGATCAAACAAGCAAGCCATTCGAAATGGCCCACGGCCAGACCAGAGGAGGCGCCAGTGCCCGACAAACCGATGAAGTGTTCCGTTGAGATGTTCGAAACGAAAAGCGAAGCGCCGATGAAAAACCAGCCGACATCGCGGCCGGCAAGAAAATAGTCCTCCGAAGTGCGCTCCCTGGCGGAAAAATACAGGCCGATGCCGAAAACAATGGCGAAGTAAACCCCGATGATGACGAGATCCAAGGTGGCAAGGTTCTTATGGGCAACCGCGACCGCCGATGCAAAGAGCATCCGTTTTTCCTCCGCGTCCGCGGGCATTCGCCGCGCGGTCTTTGCCGCTCAGTTGATCTTGCTTTCTCGAGCTGCCTGGCTCACGAGCCCCTGTTATTGAAAAGCGTTTGCTAGGATGAAAACAGCCGCATCTGTGGATCAGAATTCTGAGTGCGGAGTCTATAACAGCGCAGGGCAAGGCTCAATGGGAGACTGGCGGGCCAGGGAAGATGCGGCGTGGTTTGCGTCAGTGGCCCCCGGCCTCTGGCATATTGCCTCGTAAAAGCCCCATCATAAGTCATGGCGATTGTCGCGCTCCAAAAAGCCAGCAAGGACTATCTCACCGATGGGCAGCGGGTTCGCGCGCTGGAAGATGTTTCGCTGGAAGTGGAGCGCGGCGAATTCCTTGCTCTGGTTGGCCGAAGCGGCTGCGGAAAATCGACGCTCCTCCATCTCGCCGGGGCCATGGATTTTCCTTCTTCGGGCCGGGTGCTGCTGGACGGAGTCGAAACATCTTCCTTGAAGGATGCCGGCTTAACCCGGCTGAGGCGGGAAAAGGTCGGCTTCATTTTCCAATCGTTTCAGCTTCTGCACACGCTCACGGTTTTTGAAAACGTGGAGCTGCCGTTGCTCCTTGCGGGAAAGCCTAACGCCCGCGCAATTGCGCGAGAGAAGCTCGCCTGGGTGGAACTCGATGGGCTGGGCGTCCGCTATCCCCATCAACTTTCCGGCGGACAGATGCAGCGCGTGGGCATCGCGCGCGCGCTGGTACAATCGCCCGCCATTCTTCTGGCGGACGAGCCCACGGGAAATCTGGACACGGCTACCGGGAACGTCATCCTCGATTTGCTCAAGAAGCTGACGCGCGAACTGAATACGGCAACCTTGATGGCCACTCACAGTGCGGAGGCAGCGGCACTTGCCGACACCCTCGTCCGTTTGCGCGACGGAAAAATAGAAGAGGTTGCGCAGCGCTGACATGGGACGCCTGCTCCTCTTTTACCGCACCATGCTTCGTCCACTGCTGCGGGAACCGGTGCGCGCCGTCTTGACGATTCTCGCGGTGACCTTGGGAGTCGCTGTAGTCCTGGCAATCGAGCTTGCAGGAGTGGCGGCGATCGGCTCCTTCCACGCTTCCATGGAAACTTTGGCAGGCAACGATGACCTTGAAGTTGTCGCCGCGGGTGGTGTGCCAGAGGCATTCGTGGGAACGCTTGCGACGCTTCCGTACTCGATTCGCATTTCGCCGCGGATAGAAAACTCGGCGGTCATCGTCGAGACCCAGCAAACCCTTCCGCTCATCGGCCTCGATCTGGTTGCGGAAGCCAACTCCGAACCGAGCGGCGCGGCTTCGGCAAGCTCGTGGAAGGATAGTTTTGCGAGCTCGAGGGACGCGTTGAAGGATTTGCAAGACCCAGACAGCATTTGGGTCGGCGCGAGCCTCGGAAAAAAGCCAGGCGACACGCTGCGTTTGCTGATCAACGATCAAGTCCAGACATTCACGATTCGCGGCGCGTATCCGGATTCGAACGGCGACGAATCCGCCATCGTGATGGATTTGGCGGCGGCGCAAAAAGCTCTGAACCGTTTTGGCCGCGTGGATCGCATCCTTTTGAAGGTTCCGGCTACGCCGGATTTGGAGGAGTGGCAACGCCGCGTGCGAGCCGCGCTGCCCGCCGGCATGGAAGTCCGGCCGCAGGGAACCGGCACAAACGAAAATCGGCGAATGCTGGCCGCCTTCCGGTGGAATCTTCAGCTGCTCAGTTACATCGCGCTGATTGTCGGCGCATTTCTGATCTACAACACGATTTCCGTTTCTGTTGTGCGACGGCGCCCCGAAACGGGAATTGTGCGCGCGCTGGGCGCCAGTCGCGGCGCAGTGATGGCGGCGTTCTTGGGCGAAGCAGCTTTTTTCGGCTTGGCGGGTGCGGCATTCGGTCTTCCGGTCGGCCGGGTCATGGCCACGGGAGCGGTAAAGCTGATGGGCGCCACGGTGGAATCTCTCTATGTCAGCAGCCGTCCGGGACCGATTGAGCTGACCGCGTGGTCGGTGCTGCTCGCGTTCGTCATCGGCGTTGGCGTAGCCCTCGTATCCGCCTATTCTCCCGCGCGCGAAGCTTCGCTGGTTTCGCCGGTGGAAGCCATGGCCCGCGGAAGGCGCGAATACATTGCGCGCGTTCATAAATCGCGCGATCTATGGGCCGCGCTAGTCCTGGCCCTTGCGGCAGCCGTCGCAGCGAGCGTCCCGGCTATTGAGGGTAAACCGGTGTTCGGTTACCTCGCGGCTGTTTTGCTGGTGACCGCCGCAGCGCTCGCGATTCCTGCCTTTGCAGATGGAATTCTTTCCCACGCCGCTCATTGGCTCGGAAAAATCCTCGGCGTGGAAGCGCTCCTGGCATCGCAAAGCCTTTCTGCTTCTCTTCGCCGCACTTCGGTGCTGGTAGGAGCGCTCTCGACCGCTATCGCCATGATGGTTTCCGTCGGCATCATGGTCGGAAGTTTTCGCGAAACGGTTCGCATCTGGATGAACGACCGACTTCCCGCGGATTTGTATTTGCGGCCTGCTGGCGATCCCGCTCCGGACCGCAATCCTACAATTTCATTGGAATTGGCGGACAAGATCAGCGAGCTGCCGGGAGTCGCGGGAGTGGACCGCCTGCGCTCGTACGAAATCAGCTACGACGGGATGCCCGCGACCTTGGCATCCGTGGATCTGAGCGCACGGCGCTCGGAAGAGCGCTCGGATTTTTTCTCGGGAAGGTCGAGCGCGCAAGTCTTCGCGCAGATTCGCGGCACCGATGCCGTAGTCGTCAGCGAACCGTTCACGTACAAGCATCACGTGCACGCCGGCGATACCATCAAGCTCTCTCTCGGTGACACGCGTCGGTCGTTCCGCATCGCGGATGTCTATTACGATTATGGCAGCGAGCGCGGCACCATCTTGATGGACCGCCAAACGATGCTTCGTTATCTGCCGGACCCCGCGCCTTCGAATCTGGCCGTCTATGTGGCCCCCAACGCATCCGTCGCGGCGGTGCGCAAAGAAATCGTCCGGGCGTCGGCGGGTTATCGTGTTCTGCTCGCGTCGAACAGCGATTTGCGCACCGAGGCCATTCGCATCTTTGACCGCACTTTCGCCATCACCTACGCGCTGGAAGCCATCGCCGTGATTGTCGCGGTGATGGGCATCGCCGGGGCGTTGCTTGCTCTAGTCATCGATCGCCGCCGCGAGTTTGGCTTGCTTCGCTTTCTTGGCGCGGCGTCCGGCCAGATGCGCAAGCAGATTCTCCTCGAAGCCGGCCTGCTGGGCTTGCTCTCGACGATGGCAGGCCTCGTCCTGGGGCTCGCCCTTTCGCTCGTTCTCATCTATGTCATCAACAAGCAATCGTTCGGCTGGACGATTCGATTCCATTGGCCGGTCGCCGTTTTGCTAGGCGCGCTCTGCGTAGTCTTCGTGTCCACGGTGCTGGCCGGACTGTATCCCGCGCGCGTTGCCCTGAGGCTCAATCCGCTTGAGGCCGTCCATGAGGAGTAAGCTGGCTGCTCTGGCCGCAGCGCTCTTAATCGTCCATCCGCTCGCCGCGCAGTATCGCACAGCGGTCCCCGGCTACCGGTTCGAATTTCCCAGAGATTATTTCGATCACCCTGATTTTCAGACGGAGTGGTGGTATTACACGGGCAATCTGAAAACCGCGAGTGGCCGCAAGTATGGCTTTGAACTTACATTCTTCCGCCAAGCGTTAAGCCGCGATCCTGCTCGAGCAGCAATTTGGGATTTGAAAGATCTCTATCTCGCTCATCTCGCTCTCAGCGATTTGGACGGCCAGCACTTTTATTACACGGAGAGAATCAACCGCGCCGGGCCCGGAATCGCCGGAGCGAGCCAGGCCAGCGCCCGCATCTGGAATGGCAACTGGCAAATTCAGTGGGCGGGAGCGGATCAAGAATTACAAGCGATCGATCCGCGGTTCGAATTGCATCTCACGCTTCATCCGGAAAAGCCGCCCGTCATTCACGGCGAAAATGGCGTCAGCCAAAAAGCGGAAGGCGCGGGGCACGGCTCGTACTATTTTTCTCTGACGCGATTGGCGGCGAGCGGCAAACTCGAGTTGAACGGTGAACAGTTCGAAGTCTCCGGCCTCGCCTGGATGGACCACGAATTTTTCACGCATCAACTGGAATCCAACCAAGTGGGCTGGGACTGGCTAAGTCTGCAACTGGAAGACAATACCGAATTGATGGTCTTTCGCATTCGCCGGAAAGACGGATCCATCGATCCATTCTCCGCGGGGACCTTTGTGGATGCGCATGGCGAGCCGATGCATCTTCGGGCGAACGATTTTATATTGCAGCCTCTCGCCGAAACCTGGAGCAGCCCCGCCACCCACGCCGTTTGTCCCATTGCCTGGAAGCTCGCGATACCCAAACTGGGCATCGAGCTCGCGATAAACACGCCTCTGGCGTCGCAGGAGCTGGCTGCGAAGACGAATTTCGCGCCGTCCTATTGGGAAGGGGCTATCGCCGCGAAAGGGCGGCGCGGAAAAACATTGCTGAATGGTGTGGGCTACTTGGAAATGACCGGCTATGCTCGCGCCTTCCATCTCGCGCCGTAGACAGCGCGAGTCCTCGCACGGATTTCAGCGGGTTTTCCCGGTTACTGGAACGCGAGCCGTGCTGCCGCGCACGATCAATTCCGGCTCGACCACGATTTCCTTGGTGTAAGGTTCCTTCGCGGGGGCGGTGATCCGCCGCAACAGAGTTTCCGCCGCAATGAGACCCATTTCGCGCAGCGGCTGGCGAACCGTGGTCAGCGCGGGATTCTGAAACGCGGCGCTCTGAATGTCGTCAAAGCCGACCACGGAAACATCCTCGGGAACGCGGCGGCCCGCTTCGCGCAGGGCGTGAATCGCGCCGATGGCGGCAATATCGTTAAAAGTGAAAAGCGCGGTGAACGGTTCTCCGCCGGCCAGAAGTTTTTGCGTGACTTGGTATCCCAGCGCGGGCGAAGACGATTCGCCCTCGAGCCGTCCCGTCAGTTCCTTTTTGACGTCGATTCCAAATTTCCTGGCGGCTTCGCGAAGCGCCTCCCAGCGCACTTCGGTATCCGAACTGAACTCCTGCCCTTTGATGAAGGCGATGCGCCGATGCCCCAAGCTTGCGAGATGGTGCAAAGCGAGGCAGGCGGCTCTCGCATGATTGAGGACGATGTTCGTCACACCGGGCAACTCGCGATGGCCAGAGACGGCGACGCCAGGAACGTCCACTCGCTCCGAAAGGACCGTATCTACGGTGATCAAGCCTTCCACCGCCCGCTGCTGCAGAAGATGCGGGTATTCGGCGATGAGATCTTCCCTGTGATGATGGCTGACCACGAAATAAAAATAGCCTTCCCGAAGCAAGTGATCCTCGACGCCCGACATGACCAGCGCCGCATAGCCCTCGCTGATCTCCGGAACCAAAACGCCGATGGTGAAGCTGCGCTGCTGGCGGAGCGATTTGGCCAAATAATTCGGCCGGTAATTTAATTCGCGGGCGGCCGCGCGAATCAGCTCCTGCGTGCGGAGGGGAATCGATTTTGCCGCGGGAGACCGGTTGATCACAAAAGAAACAGCCGCTTGCGACAGGCCGAGATGTTGCGCTAGAAACTTCAGGCTCACCCCTGCGCCGGAAGGTTTCCGTTTGGCAGAGACACTACTTGATTTTGGACGGCGCATAGGGGTTCTGGGCAGGTAGTCTCCCACAAGCTGGCACGCCGGGACAAGGCATCGTTGCGCGTCGAAGATGATCGTGTACCTGTTGCGCTGAATCTTGCATCTGCCGGCTGATTTGCTTGTTGCAAAGCGAATGAGCGATCCGCCAGGAGACGCCGGAATTCTTCAGTTCTCACGCTGGCGCGCAGGTTCATTCTTCCATTTCCGGTTGCGGCTTTGCCGCCAATCCGTCTTATAATCCCGCCCACAAGGTTACCCGGTCTCTTGCCCGAACCCATATCTAGTCCGGAACGCTATTCGCTCGCCGTCATCACCGATGACGCAGATACCTTCCCTGAAATCCGCAAGCGTCTGGGGACCGCGTTTCGCACGTCACTGGCGGCTAGCGAAGCAGAAATTACGGCCGCTCTCGAACAGCCCGAACTCCACGCCATCCTTTTTGATCTCGATGCGATTGGCGATGGCCCAATCGATGGCCTCGAGGTCCTCGAAGAAATCCGCAAGATCAGGGATGACGTCGTTCTCACCGCGTTCACTCGCAGCGCGCAGCGCACCATTCCGCTCCGGGCCAGCCAGGCCGGAGCCGATGAATTCTTCCTTTTCCCGATTAACTACAACGAGTACAAAATCGTTCTCTCCCGGGCCATCGAAAAGCGCGCGCTCGAACTCGAGGGGCGCCGGCTGATCCAGCAGGCGGAGAGCAAGTCGGCGCAATATGGAATCGTCGGAGCAAGTCCGGCAATTCAAAAGGTCTATCAGGCGATCGAGGCGGTCTCGCGGACCGGCGCCAGCGTGCTCTTGCGCGGCGAAAGCGGTGTGGGCAAAGAGCTGGTCGCGCGAGCCATCGTGCAATGCAGCGACCGCGCGGAGAAACCGTTTGTGGCCCTAAATTGTTCCGCGCTGCCCGACTCGCTAATGGAGTCGGAGCTGTTTGGCTACGAGAAAGGCGCGTTTACCGGCGCGGACGCCGCAAAGCCGGGATTGTTCGAGCTCGCCCACAGCGGCACGGTCTTCCTGGATGAAATCACCACGCTGCCGCCCAGCCTGCAAAGCAAACTCCTGCGTGTGCTCCAGGAACATTCCGTGCAGCGGCTCGGCGGGCGCAGCGCCAAGAAGATCGATTTCCGTCTGATTACCGCAACGAACGAGGACCTCGAAGACTCCGTCCGCAAAGGCCGCTTTCGCGAGGATCTGTACTTTCGCATCAACGTCGTGCCCATCCAGATTCCTCCCTTGCGGGAGCGCGACGGCGACCTCCCTCTGCTGGTGGATCATTTTTTGCGGATTTACTGCGCCGCCGCGAAAAAGCCGGTGAAAACCTTCAAACCTGATGTCCTGGGAATCCTCGAGGACTACAACTGGCCGGGAAACGTCCGGGAACTCGAGAATATCGTGCAGCGTCTTGTGGTCATGAACGACAGCTCGGCCATTACCGCGGAGCACCTGCCTCAGAACCTGCTCTATTCCAGCAATGCCAGCCAGGAGGCCATTTTGATTCCCGAAAGCGGCGTGGATTTCGACGCGGAAATGCAGCGAATCGAGGTGGCCTACCTGAACGCCGCGCTGCGGCGGACCGCAGAGAAGAAAACGGCGGCAGCGAGGCTTCTGCGGATCGACCCCCAGCGGATGAAATACCTCTGCCGCAAACACGGAATCGAGTAAGGCCAAAAGGGTCAAAAATTAACCGGTCGAAGGTTAATTTTTAACCGCAGGGATAAAATTTCATCGAAATTCTCCGCGCGCTCGCCAGTACTTTGGTACTAAGTGGTTTCTTTTGAGCCGTTGCGCCTCCGCGCGCGAGCCCGCGCGAGTTTGGCATCTCTCCTGCACATAGCAGTTGCGTCTGCGGGACAAAAAATTTCAACTAGGAGCGAGTGAGTCATGTCCATCCAAAAGAAAAGCTTGATCAGCAGTCTGAAGACCACCAAGAAAGCCAATGTCGCCAAGGAAGAGTTCGCACAGGTAGGGTCGGCGAATGCCGGCGTCAAGAGCCCGGCCAGACCGATGGCGGGCCGCAGCTTCGTAGGCAAGGCTGCCGCTGGCAAGCCCACTCTGGGAGTACGAACAAAAGGCCGTACTTCTCCGGGCCGATTCCAGCCGGGCAAGTCCTCCCCAGCCCGCGTTCAATAATACCAACGGTGATCGAGATTTCGGCCCCGCGTGAAAATAGCCGAGGAAAGGCTGCCGATTGGCAGCCTTTCCCGTTTCTCACCAGATTTTGCGGCTGAAAAATTGGCAGATACCTTTCCACGCTAAACCCATTAGGCTCCTTCTCTCCCCATAAATCCGGGCCACCCCTCCCATTCCAGGTTTTAAGGTGCCTTCAGGGTTTGGAATGATCACGTCTGCCACATAAAACACGGGTGTGTTCAGTCCAGAATACTGACTCTGCTCCAAGATTCGCGGATCACTAGCGCCAGACACGGGCGAGACAGTGAGGATATTACATCGCCACTTTCTAGCGATTCCGTCAACGACCAGTTTTGCCGCTGCTCCGGGCTGTACTTTGTACATATCATGTTCGGATATGTACACCCGGGCGCGCATCTGGGCCATGTCAGCTACAACTACGAGATCGGAGCCTTCTGGAACAAAGGCACCTAGGCGGTCCTCAGGACGCGGAGTCAACACGATGCCGGCGAGAGGGCTGTTGAGTTCCAGATAAGTGCCCCGCGCTTGCCATTGCTCGCGCTGCTGGGCGGAACGATCGCGATTCCGCAACGCCAGCCCGAGATTTGTGTAATGCAGGAAAGCTGCGTTGGCGAGAGAAGAGGCAACCTCGTTGTCTGCACGGCTCTGCTCTATATTGGATTGGAGCGACAGATTTCTCAGGCGCACCAACGGAGCGCCCCGATCTACAAGCAGGCCCTCGCGAGCGAAAACGTCCGTGACTGTTCCCGGCACGAGCGTCCTAATCACAGCCTCGTGCGCGGGCTCAAGAAAGAAGCGTCCCAGCGCGTTTTCGTGCCAGAGAGGCAAAGACATAAAGATCGTTACCGAGGCCGCAATCAGAAGGGAACGTGGAAGCGTGAACCACTCACGGATGCGGTCTTTCTTATCCAGATAGACGAATTTCATAAATTCCACCAGCTTTCGGATTCTTGAGCGGAAGATCAAACCGGCCACCGCCAACTCGGGCACAAATGACCAATCCGGGTTGAAGTTACGGAAGACGTTCCCGGCAAAGCTGGCGAGAATATAGAGGACTGTGTAACTATACGCGCCCGAAAGAAGTGCGTAGACGGCAAAACCCGATCGGCGGCGTCTGGGCACGAAAGGAACTTCGACGGGCAAGCGCCAGATGTGCCGCTTGACCCACGCGAGCGCGTAAGCGGTCGAATCTTCCTTCAGCTCCGCGACTCCGACGATTTCGGTCAACATCTGGTATCCGTCAAGCTTCATCAACGGGTTCCAGTTCAGCAGGACCGCGGCGATTCCGGTCATGAGCATTACGTAGTAAGCCATGTCATGCACGCTGGTGTTGGGCGGCGTAGCCCACCAGATGGGCGTGGCCAGCGCACAAATCATCAATTCGGACCAGACCCCCGCCATGGCGATCACGATGCGCTGGTAAGTCGTAGCTCGAACATAACCTTCGGTGGTGTCCGTATAGAATGCAGGAGTCAAATAGATGAGAAGGAAACCCATGGCCGGGACACGGGCGCCGTAATGCTTGGCAGCGTGCCCATGCGCAAGCTCATGGATGCAGAGGATGACGACCGCCAAGATGTAAAATGCCGCCAGATCCATCCAGGATTTGTCCGTGAAGTTAAAAAATTCAAGGGTGTCCTGCCCAATCTCCTGCCAGTGCGTGATGGAAATCACAGCACTCACGCTGAAAGCCGCCAGGGTCAGGAGCGTGAACCACCCCGTGTAGATCCAGCTGGTCTTGCCGTACAGCCAGGTGACAAACTTGTCGGGGTCCATCGCAGGGAAGGCGATTTCCGAGAGATCGCCATATCTGTTTTTCTTGGACTTCAGAAATTTCCGGCGCTCGTCCGCGCTCATCCGCATTAGCTGAACGTTTGTTTCTTGAGGGGTTTTGTACCAAAAGCCTAACGATTCCACCGAACCTGCGAACTCTTTTAAATCTTCAACGCTATACTCTGCCCCCGCCTGACTTGAGTAAAGCTCCGCGATCTCTTGAAATGACCGCTGTCCGTTAAAGAGCTCGATCAACCGCCAATTCTGCGGAGGAAATCGGTAGAGGGCGTTTCGATTCGGGACGACCACGAGCACAACCGGTTCTCCATCCTCGATATGCTCTTTATGAACGGTGCCCGGGGGCACGCGTGGCGGGTTGCCGGAGAGCAAACGCGCCGGTATTTCAGGAAGGGCGACGTTGAGGACGCGAGTGAGGTTCATGATGTCTCAGCGCAGCTTCTCGAGATGCACGAGAGCGGTCATGCCGGGGCGCAACGACCCTCGCTCACCCACCAACTCGACCAGCACTTCGAATGTGCCGCTGGATGGGTCAATAACGGGACTGATCTCCCTGACTCTTGCCATGTGTTTTTCACCAGGTACGTCCTCGGAAGTCACCGCCACGGATTGTCCGCGCTGCAGGTATCCAAATTCCTTTTCCGGAAGCGTGAAACGCATGAGCAACGGTGCTTCGGCAGTAATCCAGAACAGGCGATCGCCTTTGACGACATTCTGTCCTTCACGGACGTAACGGCGCGCGATTAGTCCATCAAACGGCGCGACGATTTTTGTTTTCTCCAGTTCCAATTCGAGGGCATGCTCTTCCTCGTGCGCCGTATTCAAAGTTTCGTTCACCCGTTTGATGTCCCATTGGTCCGATTCGGCCTTGTACTTGGCGTGCTCCAACTGTTCTTCTGAGATTAGGCCCAACGCCCAAAGTCTTTTCGCGCGTCCGTAATCCGCCTCCAGGACCTGCGCCTCGGCTTTCCAGTTCTCGACGTCGTCGGCAATACTTCTGGACTTGGATCTGGCTGCTTCCAGATTCGCGGTGATCTGCCGGTCGTCCAGCTTCGCGAGCAGCGTCCCGGCCTTCACGTGGGCGGGTGCGTCGAAATAGACCTTCTCAAGAATGCCTTCGCGCTGGGCGGTGACGTCCACCTGATGCTCGACGATGATCGGCCCCGAAGCGGAGATAGCTGTCTGGGTGTTTTCGGCAATCGGCGTCGCGGGAGGCGGCGTTGCGGGCAGAACGGGCGCAGCATTGACCACCGCCGGAGTCTCGGGCCTGACATCCCCACAGCCCGCCGCGAGCACCGCAGCTCCGAAAATCACCAGCACGATTGGACTCCGCATATCCTTCCTCCAACCTTCTCCTACCACCCCAACCAATCCCATACCTTTGCGTAGCCCCAAAGAAAAGGCCCGCGAAAAAAGACATAACCAGCGGGGTACCAGCCCACATGGACCTTTCCGCGGCCTTCCATACCCGTACGAATCGCCCCGCCTGCGTTTGGAATCGCGACCCGGGCATAAAACACCGGCGCTCCTTGAAGCGGTTCCGCCTTGGGGCTAACGACTTGCACCTTGCCATGAAAAGTCCGCGTCGGATAGCTGTTCAGCTTTACTACAGCGCCCTCGCCATCTTTGAGCAGGCCCGCGTCGACGTCATCGATCGCTACGTCAACAACGGCTTGAGAGGTGTCCACCACTTCGGCAAAGGAATCACCCGGCTGCAACTTGCGCCCGGCAAAAGTCTCCACATGGGGCGTGGCAACCACGCCGTCGATGGGCGAGCGAAGTTGCGCCTTCTCCAGCATCTCTCTTGCGCGGCCAAGCTCCGCTTTCCAGTAGTCGGCTTGCACACGATGCACTCCTGCCTCGGTACCGTCGTTTGCGGCCAGCGCACTATTCATTTGGAGCAGGGCGGATTCAAATCTGGCATCGGCCTCCGCCACCGCGGAGCGCAAATTCCAGTCTTCCATCTCCGCCAGAACCTGGCCCCGCTGCACCGGTTGACCCTCGCGAACCAGCACCTGGCTGATGACTCCTTCGACCTGGGGCTGGACGAGCGCCCTGCGCACCGGCGCGACGACCGCGCTGCCGTCTACCCGAAGCGGGAACGGGCAGGCCACCAGGAAAAGCACCGCAGCCGCGGCCAGCGCCAGATACATCGTGCGGCGGCGTTTTTCCATCGCCATGAATTTGCGCTTGCGCACCAACACGGGTTCCAGCACGGAAATAAATGGAACCTCTTTGTACATTTGCGCGTTGCGCAGGGCCACCGTGGCCTGGCTCGACAGAACGTCCAGTATTTCCAGATGCGCCGGCCCCAGAAAATCCGGATCGGAACTTTCGAGAGCCAGCAGCCCAACGCCTCCCGTGTCGTCAAACAACGGCTTGGCGTAAAAACCGCGCATCCCCGATTCGGCAAAATATTTTTTGAACTTGGCCCGCGTTTCCTCGCGATCTGCGTCAATGTCTTCGCCGTGTTGCCGTACGTGAATCACTTCCTGCGACAAACAAGCCCATTGCAGGATTTCGTTGAGCGGCGCAATGTCCGGAGCGTCGGCGTTCACCTGCGTCTGGCCCGTCACCGCGCTCAGCTTGAGTCGCCCGCCTTGCCGCAGCACGATCGCCGCGCGCTCATACGGAATCACGGCCTGCGGCGCGTTGACGATGGTCTGCAGCATCCGTTCCAAGTTGAGGGTGGAAGTGATTTCGTGGCTGACGGTGTTTAGCGTCTCCAGGATTTCGACTTTGCGCTCCGCCATCAGCAGGCTGGCGTTGTGCAACGCCGTCGAAGCCGTGTCATTCAGGCTGTTCAGCGTGAAGACGTCATCCTCGTCGAAAGGAGCGCCATCCACTCGATTCACGGCTTCCACAATCCCCACAAGCGCCGACTTGTCCATAATCGGCGCCGCGATCAGCGAGTACACCGGCGTTTCGGGACTCACCTCATTCCTCGCCGCAAGCCGCGCGTCCTGCGGATCGGAAATGCACCAGGTTTCTCCGCTATCGGAAAGCGCCCCGGCCACGCCTTCCCCGGCTTTGAGACTCTGCCCGCGAAAGACCGTCGGGTCCTCGCCGCCCTGTTGCACCAGCTCCACCGATTCGTCCGGCAGGAGCATCCAGATATTCACGGCCTGGCACTCCAAAATTTCAGAAAATTTCGCGCTGATCAAAGGAAGCAGCTCGTCCATTTCCAGCGTGGACGAAAAAACTTTCTCCAGATCGTAAAGCTGCGTCAGCCGCGTGACGCTGGCCAAGTGCCCAAGCCGTTCCTGCTCGTAGGCCAGCGCCGACCCGAGCGCCGCTGCCCCCACTTCCGCCACGGGCAGCAGCTTTTCAACTTCTTCTTCCGTGTTAGGCTCCGCAAACGCCAGTATTTCCAGCGCGCCCAGAATCTCTCCGCCCTGCAGTAACGGGATACACGCCAGCGAGAGCAGCGTTTTCCGCGTGTCCACATGCGCGTAATCTTCACGCTTCACTTGGCTGCCACTTCGAAGAATGGGCCGATCGCCGAGCAGCAAGGTCCCCAGCAGCCCGGAATCGCGCGGAATCTCTTGTTCGTGAATTGCGGCGTCGCCCACCACCGCCCTCGGCGCCCAGAAATTATTTTCGCCGTCCGATGACAACGTATACACGCTGACGGCGCAATCCGGCAGCAGCTCGGCTATAAATTTTGCGAGCACTCGCGCGCGCGGAACCACCTCCTGCTCCGCGAGCAGCTCTAGCGATAGCCCAGAAAGATCCAAGATCGATTCTGGTTCCTGAGTTGCCATCGTCTGGCTTCCTGTCGCACCGGCTCCTGCGAGGAAGGGTTTCGGCGGACTTGCTTTCTTGCTTCTTGGGCAAACTTTCTCTAACTTGTATGCGCACTCTAACAAGGGGACTTGGGAGTGTCAACGAGCGCGCCTAATCGCGCCTCCGCTCACGCTCATCCGCTAGGGAGATACTACGTTGGACATCGAGACCAGGGTTCAGGACGGCGTGGACATCGTAAAATTGACCGGCAGATTCTGCATGGGCCCGCCGCTCGATCGTTTTAACTCCACGATGGGCGAACTCTTTCGCCAGTCTCACAACAAAATTATTCTCGACCTCGAAGAAGTTCCCGCTCTCGATTCCAGCGCCATCGGCATGCTGGTTCGTTATTTGACCACCGCCAGGCAAAGCGGCGGCGCTGTTCGCCTTTTCAAGCCCTCCAAATTCACTCTTCAGACTCTCAAAATGGTTGGCTTGCTCAATCTTTTCTCGACTTACGAAGACTTGTCCGAAGCGGTCGCGTCCTTTCAATAATCTTTGCAGCGTTCTCGCCAAGCCCAAGTCTGCGCAGCCGCACCTATAGCGCTCAAGCCGCGCGCTATTTCTGGATTTTGATTACGAATTTTGAATTATGGCGGAGAGGGTGGGATTCGAACCCACGGTAGGGGTTAACCTACACACGCTTTCCAAGCGTGCGCCTTAAACCGCTCGGCCACCTCTCCCGGACGAAACCTGCCATTCCAATTTAGCAGAATCTCTCTCCTCGCGCACACGCCGCCCGCGTCGCACGGCTCGTTGTGCGCACTCCTGGCCGCACGCTCGAAATCTACGCCGTGGCCCGCGAACTAAATCTCAAGGCATGATGATGCGTGACTCCTCGCGCTTCAGTTCACTGGCGCCGGAGAATTGGCCGCGCAAAAATTCAATATACCGGCGCGCGCGAGGACGGCCGTTCGTGCGAAGCTGCCCCATCCGGTAAAGGAACACAAGAAGAAAGAAAATTTCCGTGTCTTTGATGGGCGCCCCTCGCGCAAGCGGCGAAGCTCCCGACCGCTCGCCGCCCTGCTGCTTCGTTTCGTTAAGGAATGAGGCGAGCGTTGCATAGATCTCCCGGCGAAGAACGCCGTCTGGCGGCTTCTCGTAATAAATGCCGGAGCCAAGCGTCCGGTAAGTCTCGGCCAGCGCCCGCAGTGCGTCGAGAACGTCCACATCCGTCGCGTCGGGATGCGCGCTGCTAAATTTCGCCGCCGCAAAAGCCAGCCCAGAAAGCACGTCTTGATGCCCGTAGATCACGTCCTGAGGCACTTTGGTATCGAGCAGCGGTGTGTCCTCGGGAAGGCTGCGCTCGTGCTGATCTTCGTAACGATGCGCCGCAACCAGGTACGAACAATCCGCGGGACAATCGATCGACACTTCCCGCTCCGTCCCGCAGCAAACCGCGCAGATTTTCTCGCCTTTGGCGGGACAAAATCTTGCCGCTTTTCGTTTTTCGCAAATCGGACAGGACACAGCGGCCCCCAGAGCTGCACAAGCAAACCAGCAGACTACTCCGAGAGCGGCCAAAAAACAAAATAGCTAAACGACAGTAAGCCTGAAGCACCAAGCGGCAGCGGACCAGAGTTTGCTCGTTAGACGTCATGGTGCGGAGAATCCGCGCCATCTTCTCGCAACACGACTTACGCCATAATCACTTTGTTGCGGAAACGCCTCGCCGCGATGAACAGCAGAAAAGTCCCCATCGCGAAAAGGGCTAGCGCGTTCGTCCAAAGGTCAGCCATTCCCGCGCCGCGCAAAATAATTCCGCGCGTGATGTTGATAAAGTAGCTCGCGGGAACCAGGTAGCTCAGCATCCGAAAGATGTAAGGCATGGTTTCGCGCGGAAAGATGTACCCGGAAAAGAATACGCTCGGCAGGATCGTCAGGAAAGCAAGCTGCATGGCTTCGCCTTGCGAGTTCGCCTTGCTCGAAATCAGGATGCCCAGCGATAGCGACACAAATAAATAGGGCAGCGAAATAAGCGCAAGAAGAATGACGCTGCCGTGAATCGGAATCAGAAAAACAAACCGCATCGCCGTGACGATGAGGCACAGCTCAAAGAAGCCGATCCCGAAATACGGCAGCAGCTTGCCCAGCAGCAGTCCAAACGGCCGCACCGGCGTCACGAAAAGCTGTTCCAGCGTCCCGCGCTCCTTTTCGCGCACGATGGCGAACGCCGTCAGAAAAGTGGTCACGTTCAGCAGCAGGATCGCCGTCAGCCCTGGTAGAAAAAAATTGGGCGAGCGCGAATCCGGGTTGAACAGCAGCTCCGGCCGCATGTCCACCGCCATCGTGGTGCCCGCCGGCAGCACGCGCCGCAAGGATTCGTCGAGCCCGATCGAATTGGCCACGTTGATCGCGATTCCCGCCACCGAAGAATCCGATCCATCGATCAAAACCAGCACCTGCGCGCTCATCCCGTGCAGCAATCGGTCCGAATAGTCCACTGGAATCTTGATCCCCACCCGCGCGTCGCCGCTGACGATTGCGTCGTTCATATCCTTGTCGCTTTCGACGTAGCGAATGACGTGAAACGTGTCCGAGTTCTTGAACCGGTCGATCAATTCGCGGCTCTGCCGCCGGTTGTCCGCGTTGAACACCACCGTGTTGATGTGCCGGATGTTCGTGTCTATCCCGAAGCCGAGCAGCACCATCTGCAGGATCGGAATGACCAGCGAAAAGAAAAGCGTGGCGGAATCGCGCCGCACGTGCAGAACTTCCTTGTAGAAAACCGCTCCGAAGCCGCGGAACGCGTTACCCATGCGCGGCCTCCAAAGAAGATGTGTGCTGCGAGGAAAGCTCCACGAAGACGTCTTCCAGGCTCGGCGTAAGCGGCCGAATCTCCGTCACCGCGACGTCCTCTTTTGCAAACAGCGTGCCGAGCGCTTTGAGATCGAGATGTTCCTCGACGATCGCATGGATCGAATCGCCATAAATCGTCGCTTTGCGCAGCTCGGGAATCGTCCGTGCGACGCGCAGCGCCCTCGTCGCATCCGGCGTCACGATCCCAATCCGCACCGCGCCGTGCGGCGTGATCTCGGGAAGCTGTTTCAGCGCTTTCGGTGTCCCGTCCGCGATGATTTCCCCGAAATAGATGTACGCCACGTGGCTGCA
Source organism: uncultured Acidobacteriota bacterium (assembly GCA_963715795.1). Lineage (GTDB taxonomy): Bacteria > Acidobacteriota > Terriglobia > Acidiferrales > UBA7541 > Acidiferrum. Next base: position 3,655,703 of record OY970275.1, read on the forward strand.
GCGCTCGGCTTCATCCATGTAGTGCGTGGTCACAAAAAAAGTGATCCCCGTGCCCGAAAGATCGAAGAGCAAATCCCAAAGCTCGCGGCGCGCGACAGGATCGATGCCGGCGGTAGGTTCATCCAGGAAAAGCAGCTTCGGCTCATGCAGCATCGCGCATCCCAGCGCCAGCCGCTGCTTCCAGCCGCCGGAAAGCTGCGCCGATAAGCGGTTCATATAGGGGCCCAGCCCGTTCAGTTCGATCGTCTCCTCAATGCGCCTCTTCAATCGCGCGGCATCGAGTCCGTAGATCCGCCCGTAGAACTGCAAATTTTCCGCCACCGTCAGGTCGTAATAGAGACTGTAGTTCTGCGACATGTAGCCGATGCGCTCGCGCACCGCTTCCGAGTCCACACTTACGTCCAGTCCCTCCACGTAAGCCGAGCCGCCGTTCAACGGCAATAACCCCGTAAGCATTTTGATGACGGTCGTTTTTCCGCTGCCGTTCGGTCCCAAAAATCCAAATATCTCGCCCTTCTCGACGCGGAAGCTCACGTCATTCACCGCCGTCATCTGCCCGAATCGCCGCACCAGATGTTCCGCGGCGATCGAAGCTTCCGCTGGCGTTTGCGTGAGGGTAGCCACGGGCTAGCTGCCCGCCTTCAGTGTCACATCTGCCGCCATCCCGGCTAACACGCGTCCAGCGGGATCGTTGATGCGGATTTTTACGCCGAACACTTGATGCACGCGCTCCTCGCGCGTCTGCACGTTGCGCGGCAGAAACTCCGCTTGTTGATTGATCTGCTCGACGACTCCGTCAAAAACCTCGTTCGGAAACGAATCCACTCGCACTTCCGCTTTCTCGCCCAAATGGATGCGACCAAACTCCGTTTCCGGAATATAAATGCGCACGTAAATTTGATCTTTCTCCAGCAGCGTCGCGATGGGCGTGTTCGGCGCGATCAGATCTCCCGGACGCACATCCAGCACTTCGACCGTCGCCTCCGACGGCGCCACCACCTGCCGCTCGCGAAATCGCGCCTGGTCGTACGCGTACGCTGCTTTCGCCGCTTCGACATCCTCCGGCCGGTTGCCTCTCTCATACTTCTCCAGCGTGGCCAACGTTTCCTCGTATTGCGCCTTGGCCGCGGCAATCTCCTCCGGGCGGTAGCCGCGTTTCAGTTCCGTTAGCTTGTGCTGATAGTTTTGCTGCTGCGCTAGCGCCATCTTCCAGTTGGCTTCGGCTGTGTCGCGCTGCTGCTTGGAAACGAGATCCTTCTTTGCCAGCGCGTCGTAACGCTGGAAATCCAGCCGCGTGCGCACCTCATCGGCCGCCGCGCGCGTCACGTCCGATTGTGCCGCGGCGATATCTTCCTTGCGATAGCCGTGCAGCCTCAGCTCGTAGTCCGCCTTGGCTTGCGCGGCCGCGGCGCGGGCTTCCGCAATGTCCTCCCGCCTGTAGCCTCGCTCTGCTTTTTCCGCCGCCGCTCGCGTCTGATCGAGCGAAGCCAGCAATTCCTTATCATCAAAAACGATCAAAATCTGTCCGGGATGCACCGTGTCGCCTTCGCTCACCAGCACCTTGTCGATCCGCCCTCCCACTTCCGAGCCCACCCGGATGTCACGCGCTTCAACGGTCCCGGAGCCCCGCAGCGAGTTATCGCGGCGAAACCACGTCGCGTAGACGGCCGTTCCGCCCAAAATGGCGGCGATCACGATCACGATGACGATGCCCTTGCGGCTCATAAATTCAATCTCCACAGGTAAACAGTGGTACTCCGAAAAGCGCAGCCTCGGAGGAAGATGTTGGAACCGGCGCGGCCCCGCCTTCGCGTGGCGCCAGTCCGGACCACAGCACGTGGAAGGCAGACTCAATCCGCGAATGCAACGTAGCGTCGCCCTCAAGCGACCACAGCAATAAAGTTCCGAAGATCGTCTGCCGGAAAACGTGCGCAATCTCCGCGGCCGGCAGGTCGTTCCGAATCTCGCCGCGCTCCTGGCCCAGCCGGACAATTTCCGTGTGCAACGCATGCACGCGTTTCTGCAAGTCCTGCATCGCCTCGCGCACCGGCGTTGTCGAAAGATAGGCTTGCAGTAGCGTCCGGATAATCCCAGGGTGGCGAATCGGTTCCTGGGTCATGCGCACGCCAAGCGAACGCAAAAACTGCGGCATGGGTTCGCGCATGCGCCGCGCTTCCTCAATCGCCGCTTGCAGCTTGGCGAGTTGCATTTCCCCAAACGCCAGCAGGATGTGGTCCTTGCTCGGGAAGTAGTTGAAAAAGGTGCCTTTGCCGACGTCTGCCGCCTCCGTGATGTCTTCCACGGTCGTCTCGTTAAACCCTTTCTTGGCAAAGAGATCCAGGGCGGACCGAAACAGCCTTTCACGTGTCTCCGCCGTGCGGCGCTCACGCCGTCCGTGGACCTCGCGCGTCGAGGATCGCCGGGGCCTTGCAGCCTTCGCCCTTGCTTTCTTGACCATAGTTCATGGATGACTGTAAGTCAGAAATGTGTGCGTGTCAACTCCTTTTTCATTCTTCCTCGTCACCAAATACGAAGACCCCGGCAATCGCCGGGGTCTTCTCTATTCTCGAATTTATCCAGACTATTCTCTTAGCGAGTTGGGATCGGAAAGGTTCTTGGGAGACTTCCGGTTGAGATAAGCAATCATCTGCTGAGCTGGTGGAGGCACCGCCACCGCCCCGCGAAAGATGATGGCTTCCGCGCTTACTCTCTTTCCGTAAACCCGCTCGTTCGCGTCATTGTCCGGTCGAACCGTCGAGCCGTTCAGCGAGACGCCGGCAAACAGCCCGCGCGAGCGCGAGTAGCTGAGCACTTCGGCTCGTAACGTTGCGTCCGTGGAAGCGTCGGCAGTGCGGCCCTTGGGGCCTGCCGCTACAGAGGCGTCCGCTCCCAGCTTCACCTTGTTTCTAAGAATCGAGTGTGCGCCCCGCGGATTCATCACCAGAAGGACGAAGTCGGTGGCTTGGCCCCCGATTTGGAAACCGACGCTGCCGCCTTCGAGCGCCATCATCGAGGGCGCGCTCCACGGCCCGGTGTAGTGTTCGCCGGTGCGGCACGTCATCGCGCCACGCCCGTAGCTACCGCCTACAATGAAAGCCGCCTTTAATACGGAAGGATAAACGATCACGCATTCCGCTCGATCGATCAAGTCTTCCGGGATGTCATCGGGAATATCCATCACTTCTTTGATCACCGTGCCGCAATTTTCAAGCCGGTCCGCTTCCTTATCTTGCGATAGGAGCGGCGGCGCGACGATCGCCAGCGCCAAAAGGCAGGAACCAATCTGCTTAATCAAATTTCACCTCGCTGAAGTTAACTGGGCTTATCAATCTTATGTTGCCCAAGGTTTAGGCGCAACCTGCACTTTATGAGGGACCGGCTTCCATTCCGGGTAACCTCTAAAATAGATGCGCAGGGCGAAGCAAATGTTGTGCAGGGTTTCGTCTATACTTTCTCCTGCGGTCTTGCAGAGGCAGAAGAAATATGGCTTTGCGAAGCGGGTACAAGTGGCCGGCAGCGCTCGCGGCGGCCTTGGTGTTCTGCGCGGTGGCGTTATCGGGAGGTCGCACCGATTCCGCGCAAGCGCGCGAACCGGCTTGCTGCGCGGCGAATCAGGACGCTATGCGCGAGGATCATCCTTCCGCCGACGCATCCGCCGCCGCGCGGTTTGGCGCTCGCGTGGACGGCTTACTGGACGCCGCGCCTTCGAGCAAAGGCGAGTGGGGGCTGCTCATCATCGACGCTCAGACAGGCGCAACTCTCTATGCAAAAAACGCCGACAGCTATTTTGTCCCCGCTTCGAATATGAAGCTTTTCACCACGGCTCTCGCCCTCGCTAGGCTCGGCTCGGATTACAAGTTTCACACCACCCTCGAAACGCGCGGTGCGATTTCCCCCGGCGGCGCGCTTTCCGGCGACGTGATTCTCGTTGGCCGCGGCGATCCCAATCTTTCCAACCGCAAGTTTCCGTATGAACTGAAGGAAGAATTTGACGGGCCTCCGGAAAAAGTCCTCGCCGAATTGGCGGATGCTCTCGTGGCTCGCGGTGTGACCGAAATTACCGGCGACGTGGTCGGCGACGATAGCTATTTTCCGCGCGAGCGTTATCCCGATGGCTGGGAAATCGACGACATGGTTTGGGAATACGGCGCGGCAATCTCTGCAATCGTTGTGGACGATAACACCGTCGCGTTGACGCTAACTCCGGGCGAAAATCCAGGCGACTCCGTGGCCTTCTCCGTCGCCCCGCCAACGCCGGACTTCTCCGTCGAGAACAACGTCACCACTTCCGCCCCGGACGTGAAACCAGACTTGACCCTGACGCGCGCTCCGGGCGCAAGTCTCGTGGTTGTTCGCGGCACGCTCCCGGCAAATAGCGCCCCGCGAAAACTGGTCCTGGCGATTGAAGAGCCCGCGCAGCACGCGGCTTCGTTGCTCGCCGCGCTTCTCGCGCAGCGCGGCGTCAAGATCGACGGAAAAGTTCGCGCGATTCACGTTCCCGAGAGCGATCCGGTGCCTCGCACGGTTCTCGCGGAACATGTTTCCATCCCTCTCGGCGATTCTGTGAAGCTCATCAATAAAATCAGCCAGAATCTGCACGCGGAGTTGCTGCTTCGAACCGTGGCGCGGCAAAACGGCTTGTGGAGCACACCGGACGACTTGATGAAATTTCCCCAGGATTTTTATGCAGCCGCGGGAATCGCGCCCGACGATGTGATTCAAACCGACGGTTCGGGACTTTCGCGCCACGATCTCGTGACGCCCCGCGCGGTCGTCGCTCTCCTCAAGTACGCGCAGTCGCAGACGTGGTTTGCGCGGTACTATGCGTCTTTGCCGGTGGCCGGCGTCGACGGCTCTCTGCAGGACCGCATGAAGGGCACCGTGGCGGAAGGAAGAATCCACGCCAAGACGGGTTCCGTCCAGCATGTGCGGACGCTTTCCGGTTTTGCGGAATTGCCAGACGGAAGGCGGCTCATCTTTTCCTTTTTGAGCGACAATCAGGGCGGAAAAAATCACGAAGCCGCCGACGCCCTCAACGCCCTGTGCGTCGCGATGATTCAGGAATTCAATGGCGAAGCGCCTGTGGCCGCGCCTCCTCCTCCGCCTCCGGCGGAGCACGGGAAACCGAGATGAACAGTTGAGCAACCCATGAGAAGACGACGCGTCATCACGGTTTTCGGAAGCTCGAGGCCTCGCGAAGGCGAAGCGGACTATGACGAGGCGCGGCTCCTCGGGCGTACGCTGGCGGAACGCGGGTTCGCGGTTTGCAGCGGTGGTTACGCGGGAGTGATGACCGCGGTTTCGCGCGGTGCGAAGGATGCAGGCGGGAAAACGTACGGAGTGACTGCAAGTTTTTTCAAAAACGCCAAACTCAATGCGTGGATCGACGTGGAAGTGCGCAGGAAAACCTGGGAAGCCCGGCTGTTTGAATTGATCCGGCGGGGCGATGGATTTGTGGCCTGCAAGGGCGGGACGGGCACGCTCGTTGAACTCGCGACCGTATGGGAGATGCTGAACAAATCCGTGATGGCGGCGAAACCGTTTGTGGCGCTCGGAGATTTTTGGCGGCCGATCCTCGAGCGGGTGCGGGAAGTGGAGCTGGCGCACGCGGCGCCCTGGGGCGAAGCGAAGGAAAGATTAGTGCACGTGGCCGCGACGGTGGAAGAAGCGGCGGAATTCCTCGAGCAAGAGCTGCCGTAGAGAAAATTGAAATGTCGCGAACGGCACAGGACGTACTCGAATTCGACAAGCTGCGCGAATTGCTGCGGCTGAGGACGACGTGCGCGCCGGGGCGGAGAGCCGTCGATGCGCTGGAGTTCGGCACGGACCGCGCCGCGCTCGAAGCGGCGTTCGCGCTCATTCGCGAGGCGCGAGAATGGCTGCGCGGAGGCGGCGAACTGGGATTCGGCGGGCTGGCCGATCCGCAGGGATGGCTCGAAAAAATCGAAGGTCCGGGCACGGTCCTAGAAGCGAAGGAGATTCTCGAAGCCGCCTCGCTCCTCGATACAACGGCGTGGCTGCTGCTGCAGTTTCGCGAGGAGGCGGCGAAATTTCCATTGCTGGCCGCGCGGGCCGCTGCGCTGGCGGATTTCCGCGAGGTGCTGACAGCGATCCGGCGATGTTTACTGCCGAATGGCGAGATCAGCGACGATGCGTCCGCGGCGCTGCGGCGTATTCGCGCGAGCATCACGCAGACGCGCGACTCCATCCAGAAAACGCTGAAGCAAATCCTCCGGTCGCGCAACGCCGAAGCCGGCGAAGATTACGTAACGCTGCGCAACGACCGCTTCGTGATTCCAGTGCGCGCGGAACATCGCCGCAACGTGCCGGGCGTGGTGCACGGAGCGAGCGGAACGGGGCAGACGGTTTTCCTCGAGCCATTTGAAACGGTCGAAACGAATAACCAACTCGTGCAGCTTGCCGAAGACGAAGCCGCGGAAATTGCGCGAATCCTGTGGGACCTGACGGAGCGGCTGCGCGCGGTACGAGGGTCGTTGCTCGCGGCCGCGGAAACGATTGCGGAGATGGACAGCGTCTTCGCGCGCGGGCGCTTTGCGCGAGATTTCGACGCTGCCATGCCTGAATTTTCCGACGCAGCGGAACTGCGATTGGTCGCGGCGCGGCATCCCGTGCTTGAAGACAAGCTGCGGCGCGAAGATCGCGCCATCGTGCCGATGACGCTTGCGCTCGGCGGAGCGGAAAAAGTTCTGGTCATCAGCGGGCCGAACACCGGCGGAAAATCCGTTGCGCTGAAAACGACGGGACTAGCTGCCCTGGCGGCGCAATCCGGAATTCCCGTGGCCGCGCAACGCGCGGTGCTGCCGATGTTCGACCGCGTATTGGTGGATATCGGCGACGAACAATCCATTGCCGCGGATTTGTCAACGTTTTCCGCGCACATCTTGAATTTGAAGAGCATGCTGGAACTCGCTACGCCAGAGTCGCTGGCGCTGGTCGACGAAATGGGCACGGGAACCGCCCCGGAAGAAGGCGCCGCGCTCGCCGTGGCGCTGCTCGATGAATTTCGCGCGAAGAATTGCATCGTGCTGGCGACGACGCATCACGACAGATTGAAGGCGTACGCTTCGGCGACGCCCGGTGTGGTGAACGCGGCCGTGGAATTCGACAACGTGAATCTGCGGCCGACGTACCGGCTAATGGTCGGTGTGCCCGGCGGTTCGAGCGGGATCGCTATTGCAAAGCGCCTGGGGCTTGCAAACTCCATCATCGGGCGCGCACGAAGCTTGCTGACGCCGGAATCGCGCGAAGCCGCGGACTTGATCGCCTATTTGCACCGCACCCGCGACGAACTCGACCGCATGCAACAGCAAATGGCGGCGGAGCGGCACGCGCTGGAAGAAGAACGCAAGAAACTGCGGACCGAGTGGGTCGAACGCCAGCAAAAACGAATCAAGGAGCTCGAAGCGCAGTTTGCGGAGATGCAAAAACGGTTCGACGCAAACATGGCCAGCGTGATCGAGGCCGTGAAAGAACGCGAATTGCGCGCCTCGCTCGAGAAAACCGCGCGGCGCAAAGGCCAGGAAATTCGCAGCGAAGCGCGCGAGGAGCTAAACGCCGCGGTCGTGCAAACCATTTCGGAGTCGCAAACGGACCTCGGGCTGGGAACAAGCACCGCGCAGTCCGTGAGCGCCGCGACTCTGCAAGCCGGCGCGCGCATTCGCGTCCGCGGATTCAGCAAGCCAGTCATCTTCCGTCGCTTGGACGGCTCGTCGGCAGAAATCGAAGCCGGTCCGCTGCGCATGAAAGTCGCCGTCGACGAAATCGTTGGCATTGAAGACGCGCCCGCGCAGCGGCCGATGCCGACAACGTCGCGAAATATCACGGTGACTTCGCAGCCCGGCGAAGGCGCAACTTCTGGCGAGATCAATGTGATCGGCATGCGCGTCGAAGAAGCCACCGAGCGCGTCGACAAGTATCTCGATGAAGCCGCGCTGACGAATCAAACACGCGTGCGCATCATTCACGGCCACGGCACCGGCGCCCTTCGCCGTGGCCTCGCCGAATTCCTCAAGTCACATCCGCTGGTGGAGCACACAACTTTTGAAACCGAAGAGCACGGCGGCAAGGCCATCACCGTTGTAGAATTGCGTTCGTAAAGACAAATGACGAAACTCGAAAACCGAAATTCGAAAATAGAAGCGGCGCCAAGCCTACCGGAAACTCAAATTCGAGATTTCACGGATCTGAAGGTATGGCAGCTGGCACGCGAGCTGAGAAGCCAAGTTTACAGATTAGCGCAAAGATTCCCCGCCGAGGAAAAGTACGGGCTTGCATCCCAAGCGCAACGCGCCGCTGTTTCCGTTACCGCCAATATTGCCGAAGGGTTTGGACGATATTCCTATCAGGAAAATATTCAATTTTGCAGGACCGCGCGCGAATCCGCCTTCGAGGTCCGCGATCACTTGATTACGGCCGAGGATCAAAACTATATTTCCTCTATCGAACATCGAGACGTGGACGCCTTGGCGCAACGAGTCATTCAAACGCTAAACGGCTACATTAGAGCAACGCGCGCAAGACAGGATCCTAGAGGGGCCCGACAATTGTAACCGGCATTTCGAGTTTCTTTTTTCGAGTATCGTTCTCACTTACGTGGCGGAAGCGGGATCATTTGCGGAGCGGGTGAAACAGCAGGCGGACATTGTTCGCGTGGTGGGCGAATACGTGCGCCTGAAAAAGATAGGCCAGAATTTTGCCGGGCTTTGCCCATTCCACTCTGAAAAGTCGCCGTCCTTCAATGTTCATCCTGTTAAGCAGTTTTATCACTGCTTCGGATGCGGTAAGGGCGGCGACGTTTTCAACTTCGTAATGGAGATGGAGAAGTGTGAATTTCCCGAGGCTGTCCGGAAAGTCGCCGAAAAGTGCGGGATAGCAATCCCACGGCATCGAGAATGGTCGCCGGAGGAACGGCAGGAGAATCGGCAGCGTGCGACACTGCTGGAAATGCATCGGGAGGCGCAAACGTTCTTCACAAAGCATATTTCCGGAACGCTCGAGGGCAAAGCGGCGCGCGCCTACCTCGAAGACCGCGGGCTCGACGACAACGCTATCGACCGCTTCGGAATCGGTTATGCGCCCAGCGGCGGAGATCTTCTGCTGCGCTATCTGAAGAGCAAGTACAATGAGAAGCTGCTCGCGGATTCGGGATTGATTTCGCGGGACCATAGCGGACGGTTGTTCGACAGATTCCGTCGGCGGATTACTTTTCCAATTGCGAACGAATCTGGAAAAATCGTCGCTTTTGGCTGCCGCGCGCTGGGCGACGACCAGCCCAAATATTTGAACTCACCAGAAACGCCGATCTACTCAAAAGGCAACACGCTGTATCACATGGATCGCGCTAAGGAGGCAATCCGAAAGGAGGGGTTTGTCATCGTCGTCGAGGGGTATATGGACGCAATTGCCGTCGCCCGAGCCGGAATATCGAACGTTGTCGCGGTTTGCGGCACTAGCCTCGGAGATTCGCAGATCCGTCTATTAGCCAAGTATTTCCCGCGCGATGCTATCCCGCAAGTGATGCTGAACTACGACCCCGACATGGCTGGGATTATGGCGACTGAGCGGTCGGTCGGCTTAGTTCAGGATTCCCAAGGAAGGGATGCTTCGACCGCTCCTAAAACGCAAACTCGGACGGATTCTCAAACGAACCAGTTGCTTCAATATGGCTTTCAGCTGCGCATCGTGACGCTGCCGGTTGGCCTAGACCCCGACAAGTTCATAAAGGAGCAGGGTGCTGAGGCTTACGTCTCCCGGGTCCGCCAGGCACCTCTCTTTCTGGATTATCTAATCGAGATTATCAGACAGCGCGATCTGAGCACTTCGGAGTCGAAGCTGGCCGCAGTGAACTCGTTGCTTCCTTACATTCAGAAGTTGCCAAGCCGATTGCTCAGGACCGAGTGGGCAACCAGAATTTCCGCGCGGCTTCGCATTGAAGAGCCAGTGTTTCGCGCGGCGCTGAGCAAAGCGGCGGCGCAGCGCCACAGCGAACTAAAGATTCAACCAGAGCTGGTGGGCCGTTCGGCGAAGCCCGTGGAGCGGCGGCTGATTCGGATGCTGGCGGAGGCGGCGGGATTTCGGCGCGAGCTGGCGCAGCAGCTTCAGGCGGCACAGCTCCATCACGGACTCGAAACGGAAAAAGTGTTTTCGGGACTGATTGCGGCCGCGCTTTCCGACGAGCCGGTGCAAGCGACGGAAGTGGCTGCGCAACTCGAAGAGCGCGACCGGCGCATGCTCTTCGAGATTCTTTTCGAAGAAGCCAGCGAGCCGACCTGGGAAGAGGCAGTCAGTTGCATCGAGGCTTTGCAGCACCGGCAAGCCGAACGAGAACTGGCGGATGTGCAGCGAAGCATCGAGGCAAATCCCACGGGGCCGGAGATGCGAGGACTGCTGGAGAAGAAGCAGAGCCTCATGCGGCGGCTGGCGGCGGCCCGTTGAACGACACGCGTTGATCATTCCGCGGTCGATTGCCCCCTAGTTGGCAATCTAGACTTGCATGCCCAGTCTCACAGACTGAAGTCTGTGCCACTACAGTGCAACCGGTGTCACCTGTGACCGGATTCGTTGTGGCGCGCAGGAAGCGGGGAAAAGAGGACACGATTATATCGTGCCCCTGCGGGAGAGCGCAGTTTAGGGGACATTCTTAATGAGGCTTGAAGGGGACATTATGAATGAGGTTCAACACGCCGAGATGCTGGCTGTGTGGAAGGGCTAAGTCGGAGGCGAGCGAGCCAAGCGGAGAGGATGAGCAGGCCGGAGGGAAGCCAAATTCAGAGGAGCTCGCTCTGGATGACGGCGAGGCCGCGGTGGCTGAAGAATCGCGTAAGGCCGATGGGGGAAACACGGATTGGACGCCAGGGGAGGAAGTAGCGAGTGTTGTTGAAGGGGGAAAACAAGGCCACACCAAGGCCGCCGTCGGTCATAGCGTCGAGGAACCCGTGGCTGGCAGTCACGAGGAAGAAGTAGAACCAAAGGCCAAACGTACTGAAGCCTGGAATACTTTGCCGAAACACGAGAAGCGTGCCGACACTTGCCAGAAGCGCAGCGAAAACGAGGGAATGCGTAAATCCGCGATGTCCCCAGAAATCGGCGTAATGGACGCCGAACTGGAATCCAATCACATCCAGATCGGGAATCACCGCGCAAGCCATCCCGACTAGCCAGACACGTTTGGGTGTACCTGGCCTGTAGAAGCAGGCGCTGATGCCAACGGCGGCGACCGCATGAGAAAAGAGTGACGCCATAGCGAAAGTTGAACCGTTCGCGTCCCGCAGACATCTTACACAGGGAGCCGACCAACGGGGGCAGAAGAGGCGTTGTTCTTCCACAGATTTCCACTGATTAAATTGTTGACGGGGATAGAGTTAAGCGTGTAGCGTAATAGGGTTTCGCGAGTAACGGATTGGCACCTAAACGCATCTATATAGATGTACTTAGAGGCGGGGGACCGTACTCTGAGAGCGCGGCAACGGGCGAAGTACGGTACCAGCGGCAAGCGGGCTACGCGGCAGGGCGCAGAGGATTTCACAAAAAGACGAGCGATCCGGTGGGGAGATATCCCCATGGTTTTTTTGGGTGACCGCAGAGGAGTCTACTGCGCAAGCGTGGCATACTGCCTGCGCCTTTGCGATGGATTTTCGGCGGCTCGTGGCTAAAGGATTTCGCCGGCCTACCGAAGAAAGCATTTGCTGGATTTGAGCGGCGGCACTTGGGATTGCGCGGAAGAGTTTGGAGGAATTCGTGGCAGCAGTGGGTCTGGAAGAAAAATATGATGCGGTAAAGCAGCTCATTGCCATCGGCAAAGAGCGCGGGTACCTGCTTTACGACGAAGTGAACGACTCGCTTCCGGCGGAAGTGCATTCCTCGGAAGAGATCGACGACCTTCTCACTACATTCGAACGGAATGGAATCGAGATTTACGAGGACCAGGCGTCGGCGAAGGCGGCGCGCGCGGTCGAGGTGTCCACGGAGGGCGGCGACCGGGACGTGGTGGTGAAAGACGATGCGCACTCGGATGAAGGCGGAAGCGATCTGGACCTGACGCCGGGTTCGCTGGAGAAGACGAACGATCCGGTGCGGATGTACCTGCGCGAGATGGGCACGGTGCCGCTGCTGACGCGCGAAGGCGAAGTGACCATCGCGAAGCGAATCGAGCGCGGGCAACTGGTGGTGATGAAGTCGATCACGCGGTCGCCGATCGTGATCAAGGAATTGATCGCGGTGGGCGAGGATTTGCGGAAGGGCGCGCGATCGATCAAGGAGATCGTGCAGTTTGACGACGAAGAGCTGACCGAAGAGAAGATAGCGAACAAGACCAAGCAGACGCTGAAGTACATCGACAAGATCGCGAAGCTCTACGATTTGGCGCTGAAGCAAGCCGAGAAGCTGGACAATACGGCGAAGGCGAAGAAGCGGCCGTACATCAAGGCAAAATGGGCGGTGGCGCGGACGCGCGTCGAGATTTCGCTCGAAATTCGCGGGATCGATTTCAATCCGTTCGAGAAGAAGCGGCTGATCGACAAGATGCGCGGAACGGTCGAACGGCTGCAATCGCTGGAACGGGAAGCGGGACGGCTGGAGCGGCGCGTGGATGCCGCGAAAGGCGACGTGGCGGCGGAAGCGCGCAAGGAATTGCGCACGCGCCGGACGGAGTTGAAGGATATCGAAGAGGCCAGCGAAGTGGGGCTGACCGAATTGAAGCGGACGCTGACGTTCATTCATCGCGGCGAAGCCGAGGCCGAGCAGGCGAAGAAGGAATTGATCGAGGCCAACCTGCGGCTGGTTGTTTCGATTGCGAAGAAATATACGAACCGCGGGCTGCAGTTTTTGGATTTGATTCAAGAAGGCAACATCGGGTTGATGAAAGCGGTGGACAAGTTCGAATGGCGGCGCGGGTATAAGTTTTCGACGTATGCGACGTGGTGGATCCGGCAGGCCATTACGCGCGCGATTGCGGACCAGGCGCGCACGATTCGTATTCCGGTGCACATGATCGAGACGATCAACAAGCTGGTGCGGACGAGCCGGCAACTTGTGCAGGAACTGGGACGCGAACCGACTTCGGAAGAAATCGCCAAGCGCATGGACATTCCGGTGTCTAAGGTGCGCAAGATTCTGAAGATTGCACAGGAGCCGATTTCTCTCGAGACGCCGATCGGAGAAGAAGAAGATTCGCATCTCGGGGACTTTATCGAGGACAAGGCGGTGGTCTCGCCGTCGGACGCGGTGATCAATTTGAATTTGAAGGAGCAGACGTCTTCGGTGTTGAAGACGCTGACGCCGCGCGAGGAGAAGGTCATCAAGATGCGGTTTGGGCTGGATGACGGAAGCGAGCACACGCTCGAGGAAGTGGGCCAGTCGTTTGCCGTGACGCGCGAGCGCATCCGGCAGATTGAAGCGAAAGCGCTGCGGAAGCTGCGGCATCCTTCGCGGTCGCGCAAACTGCGCGCCTTCTTGGAAGGGCCTTCACGGGATTACTTGTAGAAAGATTGGAAATTCGGAATTCGAAACTTGCAGAACAGAACGCCCCGAGCAGTCGGGGCGTTTTCTACTTCATAAAGCCGGAAACCGAGCGCCGGGCTACCGCAAACGTTCAATCAACTCATCCTTCGATATGTTGTTCCACAGACTGACGCGCGTCAGAAGGTCGTTTAAGGTTCCCTTCGCGAGCGCGTCGTGATCCGGAATGGTGAGATTGTGCTCACCAAGCTGATTTCGCTTTCGCAGGCGAATGTGGCTTCCCCTTTGACGGATTACCTCATAGCTAAGCTAGACAAGTAATCGAACGAGGGAGCGACCGCTAATCTGAGGCAGCCGGGGCATAAACTGGCTTCAATTCGGAAACGACGAGGATGTCAATATCAGTTGCGGGCACGCGATCCTCAAAGTGCAGAGTCACGGCTTCGCGAATGTTTGTGTAAAGTTCATCGACGGTTTTGCCCTGCGTGAAGGCGTCTTCCCCGATTCCGCGGGCGCACCAAAAATCACCGTCGTTATAGACTTCCATCTTGACTAGCATGCTCGGATTCTAACGCTTCGCATCACTTAATCCAACCATCCAGATCTGCTGCCAATCACGCGGGGACCTCGACATAGGCGGAGTAGGTTTGCGGCTCGGGAACGGCTTGTCCTTCTTCGCGCAGGCCGTCGAGATGAAAAGCGATGGCTTCACGCATGTTTTGTTCGACTTCTTCGCGCGTGTGGCCGGTCGAAACGCAGCCGGGCAGATCCGGCGAGTAGGCTGAAAAACCCGTCTGTGTCGGTTCGATGACAATCAGATATTTCTTCATGGCTTCAACCCCGCTTGCTTGAGGACGCTATTGAGAGTTCCGGGTGCCAAATCATCGCCGGGCTTTCCTGGGACTGTGACGACCCCTAGTTTAGCAGGATGTTTGTACTGGGGATGACTTCCTCTTGTTCTTACCAGCACCCAACCGTCCTGGGCGAGCATACGGATCACATCCCGAACCTTCATACGGCAACCTTAGGCCTCCACTGGCAGGCGGTCAATTATTTTGGTGGGGAGGGTCGGGCGGGGTGGTGCGGAAGCGCGACATTAGCAGGAACGACCAAAGGATCGTGAAGAGAAGAAAGCCTCCGAGGACGTAAACGAGTGCGGGAGTCTGCAACTGGGGTTCTGGATGGAGATTGCGGTCAATCGCGTAGTTGACCGCAGTAAGCAGCACTACAAGGACCGCGCAGCCAAACCAGGCGAAGGAACGGGCGAGGAAAACCAGAGTTTCCGCTTGGCGCTCGGGCGCGAGCCAGTAGCGCTTATTGGGAAGATTGACCTTGTCGATGGGGAGTTTGGAGATGAGGCCGGGAACTCCAAAGGCCATGAAGGAAGCGAGGGCGATGGCGCCGGCGAAGAAGGCGAGGAACATTGTTTTTGACTGCCAGCCGTTGGGAACGCCGCGGGCATTGAAGTGGGAGGCTACCACGTCCGGGAGTTGCGCGTAGTTCGACCAAAAATAGACGACCCCAATGAGCACGAGGAGCACAAACAACGATTTGGGCAAGCGGGAATTCACGGCGCGGCATCTCCAAGCTTCGTTCTAGCTTAACCGAGGGAAAGGGGCGGGGCAGATAAATGCACGGGGGGATTTTCGAATGAGTTATGAAGAGGATGCCTGATGCTCACGGCCGGGGCTGCGCGGGCCCGGGGCAAGGGACGAAATTCATGGGCCGGGTTCCGTTTTGGGGCTGAAGTGGAACTGGAGGGCAGACCAACGGGCAAGCGGTGAGAGCGCTCGAAGCAGTGAGTGCTCTCCGCTTAGATGTGCTATCGTCCGTTGATGTCGTGAGCGAGGAGCAGAGGAAAAATGGCAGAACGCCCCGTACTGGTGGGACTCGTACCGCAGGTTGTTGTGCTGGATCCGGGGGATCAGATCTCGTGGATTTCGGACGCGGGCAATCTTCGTGTGGAGTTCGACGTCAACCGATGCCCATTTTCTTCGAACATTTTTCAGGCACCAGCGGGGATGCGGCTACTCAGCGGGCCGCCCCGGCCCGGGCTGAAAGCAGCGACATATAAGTACAGGCTTTGGCTGAACGACCAGCTTGTCGGGCAGGGAGAAGTCATACTTCGCGAAAAGTGAAGCGCTATGGCTTAGCGCGGCGTTAGAGGCAGTCCGGCTGTTCGAGGATGCCGAGGCTTTGAATGGATCGTTGCAACGCGGGGGCGGGTCTATAGCCGCTGCGGCCTCTTCCGCGGGCAGTTTAGGCCACCATCAAACCAGTCCGACATCAAACCAGTGAACCGGAAGGGGTCAGTTTCCGGCAGCTACGCTGCGAGGGGCATCTACTGATTCTGCGAGGCCGCGGCGGACCGGGCCCAGAACGAAGGCAGGGACTTCGCGCTCAGGAGCCAGGGAGAGATTGGTGGCTCGGCGGGGAAACTCAGTGCGATGATCGAGCTTGAGGCCTGCTTCGCGAAGAAACTCGGCGGAAAAACCCATGTCTTCGGCGCGATCCACGCCCCAGAACCACAGTTTCTCCTCGTGACGCTGAAGAAAATCCAGCGACTCCTCGAGCTTCTTCATGGCGCGATCGAAAGAGGAAGCCAGGAAGAAAACCCCTAGATTCCAGGCGTGGCGAGGATAGAAAACCTGGATGCGGACACAATACTTGCCGGACTGATTTCGTTCCATGCTGCAACGGTAGTCGTTGCGAACGGCGGGCATGCGGGATGGAGTCTTCTTGGTGTTCATAAAGTCCTGAAATTCTGGCGATGGAGGGCCATGGTAGTTCGCGTTGCGGCTCCGGCTGATTCCGGTCTGCCAGCGGAATGGCTAAGTGCAGACCGAGGCTGAAACCGACCACTTGGGAGACGCCAATAGGCTACCGAGGTGCGGCGGCAAACACAAGCACCGCGCGAATTGATTTTAAGTGTTGTATTATCAATTATTTAGATTAGCTGAGGTCGGTTAAAGAGCGGAGTTTATCGGGCATCAACTGCAGTTTGCCCTCTTTTTTGAGGCGGTCTTCGAGAGCGTTTTGGAAGGCCTCAAAGGCTAGCGAACGCTTCGCTTCGAGCAGCGATTGCGCGATGTCCTTCTTCTGTTTCTCAAAATCGGCCGGGTTGGGCTCTTGTTTGTCGACGACCTCGTAGACCAGCCAGTTGCTGCCCAGCTCGAGAGGAGTGCCAACGTCACCGGTCTTCAACTGAAAGGCGGCAGCGAGCTGCTTTCCACTGGCGACATCGGTTATAGAGCCGGCGCGGGAGAGATCGTCGCTGGTTTTGGCTTCGAGGCCGAGAGCTTTGGCGGCAGCGTCGAATTTTTCACCGGCTTTTACCCGTTTGACGAGTTCTTCGGCCTTGGTGTGAGCCTCGATGGCCGCTTTTTGCTGTTTCAGGTCGGCGATAACCCTGTCCCGGACTTCTTCGAGCGAACCCTGGTGGGCTGGAAGAATCTGTTTGACGGAAAGGACGAGATAGCCGCGATCGGTGTGCACGGGCAGGCTCAACTCGCCCTGGCGCAACCGAAAGATAGTGTCAGAGAGCTTGACGGTAGGATCGGAAGAGTTTCCCAATTCGATCAGCGGGTCGGTAGCGGAAACGGGGAGGGTCTGCCCAACGGTCAAATGATATTGCTTGGCGAGGTCGTCGAGGGAGACCTTGTTGGATTCGCGAATGGCCTGGGCCAGCTTTTCCGAGATATCGCTAGCCTGCTTATCGGCTTCGGTGAGCATCAGATTCGTGCGGATGGAATCCTGAACTTCCTCGAGAGGCTTGGTGTGGGCCGTCTCTTTATCGATGATTTTGATGATGTGGAAGCCGTACTGGGTTTTGACGACGTCCGAAATACTGCCCTTGGGGAGGGAAAATGCGACCTTTTCGAATTCCGGGACGGTCTGGCCCTTGACGATCCAGCCTAGATCGCCGCCTTTGTCTTTCGTGCCGGGATCTTCGGAATATTTTTTGGCTAGATCCTCGAAATTAGCGCCGCTTCTGGCCTGCTTGAGAATGTCCTCGGCCTTCTTATGGATTTCCTCGACTTCAGCATCCGTTTTGCCGACGGTCATGAGCAAGATGTGCTCGACGTGGACGCGATCGGGGACTTCGTATTGCTGGATGTCCTGCTGATATTGGGCTTTAAGCTGATCCTCGGTGATATGGATGTTCTGGCGAATCTGGTTGACATCCACGATGGCGAAGCGAACGACACGCTTTTCCGGGATCTGATAATTGGCCTTATTTTTCTCGTAGGCGGCCTTGATTTCAGCGTCATCCACCGTGATTTTCGACTGGAGATCCTCGGGTTTGATGAAGGCGTAGTCCAGCTTTACTTTTTGATTGCGATACTTGAATTCTTCCTGGAGTTCGGCGGGGCCGACGCTGATGCCGTCGGTAACAAGCTTCTGGAATTTTTCCTGGAGCAGACCCAGGCGCACGGTGTCTTCAAATTGCGAAACGGTCATCTGGGTACGCGATTCGACGAGCGCAGCGTACTGATCCGGGGCAATGGGAACGCCTGCGTTGAAGGCGGCGGGAAGAATCAAGCGGATGCGATCGGCAACTTCATCGTTGGAGACGGTGATGCCGAGGCGGGCAGCTTCGTATTGCATTTCTTTTTGAAGAAGAAGTTGGTGAAGAATCTGCTGGGCGTAATAGGGGACGAGCATGGGCGGCACTTGACTGCGCTGCCGGATTTGGTCGAGTTGCTGGCGAATGTCGGCAACGGTGACGGATTGATCGCCAACCTGGGCGACCGCATCCGTGGACACGCTGGCGTTCCCGCTCGGACCTGATGGAACGAGATAGAGGAGCATGCCGCCGGATAGAGCGAGCACGACCACGCCGAGCAAAATGCGCGAAAGAAGTTTTTGTTTATTGTCCGAGCCGCCAGCCATCCGAAGAATCCCCCAAGTCACCGAGCAAACTCAACATTATAGAAGATAGGAGGCATAAGCCCCAAATAGAATCATGCGCGGACGCTGTCCTAATTCCGGTTGGGTATTCTCGAATCGGCGACCAGAAGGCATCTGCCTGAGTCTCACGCATGCGTGGTGCGCTGAAAGGAGGAGTTTTTGCCGCGGCGTCACTCGCGAAAGCGGGAGCAGGGCTCCCGCACTCCACATTAGGACACCACCCATGCGCGAGTCTGGTTAACAATAATGGGTAGACACCCCCGGATTTTTCGTAAGTGTTCATTCTAAAGGTGGATAAGGTTGTGTGTTTTGAGGTGGTTCTGTAAGTGTTGCTTCTAAAGAAGATAGTGGGTAGTGGCGAGTGGCGAGTGGCGAGCGAAAAGCACACCCCCTGGGGCACTTGTAAGGTAATGGAAAGAAAAGACTTGGCGAAGTAGGCATTTGTAAAGGCGTGAAAACATAGGGAGTTGTTTGCTCTCGCTTTGCACATTTTTGCTCTGGGAGAGAGCACAGTTAGCAAGACGGAGCAGGAGGTCAACGAGATAGAGGAAGCAAAGGAAGTGAAGGATCGGAGTATGGGAGCGTGGGGCGGGCGCGGGTCGACCGGGGATTGCGGGCTAAACGGTTCGCGGGTCCCTTCGACTTCGTTCGGGGCGGGCGGGGTGAACTCTTCGGATGTACTCAGGGCAACCATAGGAAATGGTAGCAGGGGGATAACCGGAGCGTCAATTCATTTGCAGGGAATGGTCGAAATTGGGGGTTGAACGGTCGTTTTGGAGGGGTGAACGGCGCAGGCGATTGTTAGGATCGTGGCCAAATATCAGAAAACGCTCGTCTGTCCCACAGTTTGTCCCCCAGTTTCAGGCCGTGAAACACCGGTGCACATCTTTAGCTGTCGGGGAAACCACGATAATGCGGGTATCATCGAAACCTGAGAATGATCTGGCTAAATAAGCTTCGAGAGGTGATGGGCGCCTTTGTGCCGGCGCTCGTGTTAATTGTACTGGGAGCGACCGAACTGAGAGTTTCGCTGACGCCCGCTACATTCGCAGCGGGGCAGAGTTCCGCGGAGAGCGGGCCTACCTTTTACCGGGATGTGTTGCCGATTTTGCAGGAACGGTGCCAGCTTTGCCATCGAGCCGAGGGCATTGCGCCGATGCGGTTCGAAACGTACGAGCAGACGCGGCCTTACGCGTTGGCGATTGCGGCGGCGACGAAGGACCGATCGATGCCGCCGTGGTTTGCCGATCCGCATGTCGGGCACTTTTCGGATGATCCTTCGCTCTCGAGCGCGCAAATCGCGGAATTCGCGGCGTGGGCCAAGGGCGGAGCGCCGGCCGGAAATCCGCACGATGCGCCGCCGCCGCGGCACTGGGCGGAGGGCTGGAGCATTCCGCAGCCGGCTCTGGTGTTGAAAATGCCGAGGGCCGTGGCGATTCCGGCGAGCGGGGACGTGGAGTACACGTACGAAATTGTGCCGACGGGATTCAAGACGGACAAATGGGTGAGGGCGGTGGAGATTCTGCCCTTGATGCGCGCGAACGTGCATCACGCCGTCGTTTACGTGCGGCCGCGCGATTCGAAGTGGCTGCGGCACGCGCCGGTGGGCGTGCCGTTCACGGCGTCGACCCTGACGGATCCCGAGGACCGGCGCGGCGCGAATTGGACGGATAGCGACGTCCTGCTGGTCTACGCGCCGGGGAGTTCGCCGGACAATTGGCCGGAGAGCATGGCAAAATTCATTCCGGCGGGGGCCGATCTCGTTTTCCAGATGCATTACACGACGAACGGACACGCGGGGAGCGATCGGACGAGCGTGGGATTGATTTTTTCGAAGCACACGCCGGCGCAGCGCGTGCTGACACTGCAATTGACGAACGATCACTTCGTGATTCCGCCGGGCGTGCCGGATTATCGCGTGGAGGCGGACGGGACGCTTCCAAACGACGCGACGCTGTTGAGTTTTTTTCCGCACATGCACCTGCGCGGCAAAGAATTTCAGTACAACATCATTCACAGAGCAACGAGCCCGAACGAGAGGCCGGACCAGGAAATTGAACCGCTGCTGGACGTCCATTATCATTTCCACTGGCAGATGAGCTACCGGCTGGCGAAACCGCGGCTGCTGAAAGCGGGCACGGAGTTGCAGGCCGTGGCGTGGTATGACAATTCGCGCGACAATCCGCACAACCCGGACCCGGACGCGGCGGTGCGCTGGGGCGAGCAGACGTACGACGAAATGATGGTGGGATTTTTCGACGTGGCCGTGCCCGCAAACGTGGATAAACGAAGCTTTTTTATCCGGCACTAAGACGAGACAAAGTCGCGCATGCGGAAGTGGCGACGGCAGGAGAGAAAGAAAGCATCGGCTGTCAGCTCACGGCCGACCGCTCACAGCCGACAGCTTACAGCTCATAAGCAGAGGGCCTATCATGGGTGGGAGTCAGGCGGTGAGGGGCTATTTTCAAGGCAGAGGCGAGGGGAAGACAAATGGAAATTCGCAGCGAATATGTGCAATTGAGCGTGAACGACGGAACGAGGATGCGGGCGTGGACGGCGCGGCCCAAAGGAGAAGGAACGTTTCCGGGATTGCTAGTTTTTCAGGAAGCGTTCGGCGTGAACGCGCATATTCGAGATATCGCGGGGCGTTTTGCGCGGGAGGGATTTATCGCCGTGGCGCCGGAGCTATTTCACCGCACCGGGCCCGAGTTTGAAGGCCGCTATGATGATTTTCCGGGCGTGATGCCGCACATGAAGGCGCTGAACGATTCGTCGATGGCGGCGGACCAACGGGCGGCCTACGATTGGCTGCGCGGCGCGATCGGGGAAGGGCTTCCGATCAGCTCGGTGGGCTACTGCATGGGAGGAAGGGCGTCGTTTCTGGCGGCCATCACGCTGCCGCTCGCGGCTGCCGTTTCCTACTATGGCGGCGGAATCGCGCCAAACCCTAGCAATCCGGGATTGCTGGGACGAGCGAGCGGAATCAAGGCGCGGCTTTTGTTTTTCTGGGGCGGGCGGGACAAGCACATCCCGCCGGAACAAACGCGCGCGGTGGCCGATGCGCTGCGAGCGGCAGGAAAAAACTTCGTGAACGTGGAGATTTCGAACGCCGATCACGCGTTTTTTTGCGACGCGCGAGCGAGCTACAGCCCATCGGCGGCTTTGCTGGCGTGGCCACTGACGCTGGCGTTTCTTCGCGCGCAAACTTCCTAAGAGAACATCCGAGGCGCCCAAAAAGGGCTCAAAAGCGGGCCAACTGGCCTTTCGGGCAGAACCAACTGTCCGTGCGGCTAGGATGCGCAATCGCTATTTGCTGATTGACTACGCCGAGGCGCGGACGCCGCGCGCGCACATCGGGCTGTGCTAGATTGCAAGATTGGCGGAATTGCCGCGCAAATTGACGTGAGCCCACAGACACCACACGACCCGAACCACCCGAAGATCAACCGGGTCGAAGTGTATTGGCACACGGTGACGTACAAGACCGTTGCGGTGTACGTCGTCCTGATTGCAGCGATTCTTTTTGCGGCGCTTTATCTCCTCGATCCGAATCTATATACGGCGGCCATCGACAAGTTCAGCAAAACCATTGGAACCGACGCGGACGCAGTTCCGATTTCGCAGACGCAAGCGAAGTTCGTGAACCTCGACGGAAAAGTGCAGGTGAAAAAGGTAAACTCCGTGCAATGGGTGGACGCGGATTTCAAAACCACGCTGGATAAGGGCGATCAAATCCAGACGTCGGCGGACGGAGCGGCACGCATCACGTTTGCGGACGGCACGACGTACACGGTGAAATCCGGAACCTTCATCACGGTGGAAGAAAATTCGATGGGCGGCGAAAAGCCCTCGAGTTCGGGAGTGCGCATCAGCACGGGGCAAGTGGACCTGAGGACGCCGAATTGGAGTTCGCCGGATTCAAAGGCAGCGGTCAGCGTGGAAGATACGGTCGCGCAGGTGCATTCGAACAGCCATGCGGACGTGAAAGCTGATCCAACGCACAACGATGACGAGATCGTAGTGTCCAGCGGAAGCGCGGAAGTGGAACGCGGGCAGGAGAAGGTAGAGATCGGGCAGTGGCAGAAGGCGGTTTTCTCGGGGTCGGGACCGATCACGAAGACCCAGGTCCTGGCGCCGCCGGATCTGGTCTTGCCGCGAAACTTCGAACCTCTGATTGTGGAAAACCCGAAAACGGCTTCGATCCATTTTGAGTGGAAGCCGGTGTCGGAGGCGGTTTCGTACCGGTTGAGAATCAGCCCGACGGCGATGCTCACGAAAACGCTGAAGGATCTCGTATTGACGGGAACAACGGCGGAGGTTTCGGGGCTGGACGCGGGAGATTATTTTTGGACGGTTACGGCGGAGGATGCGAAGAAGGAAACGAGCGAGGTCAGCGAATCGTTCCGGTTCACGCTCGTGGCGCAAGGAAAGACGCAGCAGATGGCTCTGGAGATTGTGGGCACGG
The DNA here is from genome assembly GCA_963715795.1 of uncultured Acidobacteriota bacterium. Lineage (GTDB taxonomy): Bacteria > Acidobacteriota > Terriglobia > Acidiferrales > UBA7541 > Acidiferrum. The sequence goes on from OY970275.1 coordinate 3,678,555, forward strand.
AGATTCACGGGCGAGTGGTGGAAATCATAGGGCGGACGGAACCGGGAGCGGCGATCATGGTCAACGGCCAGCCGGTACCGATTATTTCCGCGGATGGCACTTTCCATTACTTCACGGTGCCGCTCGAGCCTGGGCAGCATACGATCGTGGTTATCGGGCAGAACCGCCGCGGAGGCACAGCGCAGCAGCCGGTGACCATCGTTGTGCCAAAATAAAAGTTTCGAACGATGATCGTTTTGGGATCACGCTAGAAAAAAGAAGCAGGCGCGGCTTTGCGCCGGTCGTCAAGTCCGTGGACAATGGTCTAGTTGGCCGGAGGGCGGTGGAAGAGGGCCGCCAGGCAAGTTTGCAGACCGTTGCCGACGGGACGGCGGAGAAGTTTTCTCCGCGGAGGGCGGAGGGATGAATAAGAACGGCTATAACCTGAGGTCGGTGTTCAGCTTGTTTTCTTCCGACCTCGCCATTGATCTGGGAACGGCGAATACGCTGGTATTTTCCGCCGGAAAAGGGATCGTGGTGAACGAGCCTTCGATCGTGGCGATCAACAAATCCAGCGGAGAAGTCGTGGCCGTGGGCCGCGAAGCGAAAGAAATGCTGGGCCGGACGCCGGGAAACGTGGTGGCCATCAAACCGATGAAGGATGGCGTCATCGCGGACTTCAAAGTCACCGAAAAAATGCTGACGTATTTTATTCAGAAAGCGCACAACCGCCGCGTGCTGGTGCATCCGCGCATCGTGATCGGAGTGCCGAGCGAGATCACGCCGGTGGAAAAGCGGGCGGTGCAGGATTCCGCGTATCGAGCGCGGGCGAGCGAAGTGTATTTGGTGGAGCAAGCCATGGCGGCGGCTATCGGCGCCGGGCTGCCGATCGAAGAGCCTTCCGGGAACATGGTGGTGGATATCGGCGGAGGCACTACGGATATTGCGGTGATTTCGATGAGCGGCATCGTTTATTCGAGGTCCGTGCGCGTGGCGGGCAACGAGATGGACGAAGCGGTGATGCAGTATTTGAAGCGCAAGTACAACTTGCTCGTCGGCGAACGCACCGCGGAACAAATCAAGATGGAGATCGGGTCGGCGTATCCGCTGGAAAAGCCGCTGACCATGGAAGTGAAAGGGCGCAACCTGATCGAGGGGGTGCCGCGGACGGTCACCATCGACGACAGCGAGATACGCGAGGCGTTGAGCGAATGCGTCGCGACGATTTTGAACGCGGTGCGCGTGGCCCTGGAGCGGACGCCTCCGGAACTTTCCGCCGACATCAGCGACCGCGGCATCGTACTAACAGGCGGAGGGGCGCTGCTGAAAAATTTGGATAAACGCATCCGGGAAGAAACCGGACTTCCCGTTTCGATTGCGGACGATCCGCTGGCATCCGTGGTGCTGGGCACCGGGAAAATGCTGAGCGACTTCCGATTGTTGCGGCAGGTTTGCATCGATTAAAAAGAATTCGGGAATTGAAGCATTCGCGAAAATTTTGAATCGCACAGAGCAAGGTCTGTGCTACTGGATTCCATGGTCGCCATCCCCTCTCGACATAGATCGCTTTTCCTGCTGGGAGGCGTCGTGCTGTTGCAAGTGCTGCTGCTGGCCGTGCAAATCAAGCGCGACTCGCAGGGCCGGTTGATTCGCGTGTGGACAGTGGGAGCGGTGTCGCCCTTCGAACGCGCGGGGGCGCATGGCATCAGCCGAATTCACGATATCTGGGATCATTATTTCGCGCTGCAAAATACGTCGCGCGACAATGAACAATTGAAACGCGAAAACAACGCGCTGAAGCTGCAGATCACGCAACTCCAGAGCAAGGCCGGGGAAGCCGACCGTCTCGCCGCGCTGCTGAAATTCCGCCAGACGAATGTGGATGTGCCGATGGTGAGCGCGCGGGTGATTGGAGGCAGCGCGGATTCGGCGAGCGAGACCGTTTATCTGGATCGCGGGGAGCGGGACGGCATCCGGCGCAACATGGGCGTCATCACGCCAGACGGCGTGGTCGGGAAAATTATCGAATCCTACCGGGACACTTCGCAGGTGCTGCTGCTGACGGACAAAGACAGCGGCGTCGGCGCGATGCTGGTCGATTCGCGGATCCAGAGCCCGGTCGGCGGCACCGGGGATCCGTTACTGGTGATGAAGTACATCCCCAATGATGACAGCGTCACTACGGGAGAGCGCGTGGTGACGAGCGGGATGGACCGGATTTTTCCGCGAGATCTGCCCGTCGGCACGATCGCCGATATCAAGCCGGGGAATCCCTTCAAGCAGATTCATGTACGCCCATCGGCGAAGCTGGAACGGCTCGAAGAAGTGTTTGTCTTGCTGACGATGAAGCCCTTGGACACTAAACCGGATTCCGGGGCATCAGGTTCTGAAACGCCAGGCGCGGCGCCTTCCGCGGCCGTGGTGAAGCCGGGGTCGCCCGAGAAACCATGAACGACACCTTCGACATTCGCAGCAGCGAGCTGCACATTGAAGTGCATAAGTTTCGCGCCGGGGCGATCGTTCTGGCGGCTGCTTTCGCGCTCGTCTTGCAGGCGTTTCTACCCATCTATTTCCCTAAGGCCGGAATTCTGGACCTGCCGCTGCTGATCACCATCTACTTTGGCCTGAGCCGGAGAAATCCTTCCACGGGATTGCTACTGGGCATGATCATAGGTCTGCTGCAGGACAGTTTAAGCGGACCCACGGTTCCGCTGGGATTGTATGGGATCGCGAACACGGTGATCGGGTATCTGGCGTCCTCGATTGGCGCGCGGCTCGATACGGAACATCCCGCGGCGCGCTTTGCCTTGACGATTGCTTTTTTTGGCGTGCATCAGGGCATCATTGCGCTGACGCAGCGATTGCTGCTCTCGCAGTCGGAACCGTGGTTCACCATGCATCTCGGCGCCGCGGCCCTGATCAACGCGTTCGTCGCCGTTTTCCTCTTCCTGGTACTCGACCGCCTCCGCAAGCCTTCCTAAAAGTCCTGCCGTAAGTGTGGTTCCCCGCCGAGCACCATACATGCTATATTACGTTTGTAATAATTCGTCATAACATGATACTTGACGCGTCTACATCGATTCTTATCGCAAAGATCGACCTTCTCGGCTCGCTTCTGTCCGAACCTGCCCTGGAGGTCGTGATTCCCGCGGCGGTGGAGCGGGAGTGTTGCGGCGCAAAGAAAACTCTGGATGCCTTGATAATCCGAAAAGTGGTGGACGATTCCAGAATTAGAGTCGTCCTGTCCGAAAACAGAAGGCTGGTCTCCAAGGTTGCCACGGAATTCAGTCTGGGTAAGGGTGAAGCAGAGGCAATTGCGCTGGGTCTTGCGGAAAGCGGCTCGCTCGTCGGTATCGACGATAAGAACGGTATAAATGCGTGCAAGCTGCTCGGTATCGCCTTTACCAGTGCGATCGACCTCTTAATCCGGAGCCGCGAAAAAAAACTGCTTAGCCACGAAGAAGCGCTTGCCAGTTTGGTTTCGCTTTCGAGATATGGGCGCTATAGCGAATCCATCCTCGAGGACGCCAGGCGGAGATTGGAGAGTCACAAATGACAAAAACGATGAGTATTCGTATGGATCAGGAGAACTATAAATTCCTCAGCGAATTCACCAAGCAGGCGCGGAGCGATCTTTCCAAAACCGTGCGGGAATTGGTCACTCGAGGCAGGATTCTGCTCGGTGTGGAGAAATATCGAAGCGGAGAAGCATCGCTTGGCAAAGCGGCTGAACTCGCGGGGCTGCCGGTAGGCCAAATGATGACCGTACTGGCTGACTTGGGCGTCGAATGCAGAATTGAAAAAGAAGATTATCTGCAAGGATTGCGGAATCTGAACAAAAGCTGGTGATCGAATGTCTCCGCTGATTTGCCACCGGGGTAAACGCTAAACTCGCTGAGTCAGCAAGAACTGTTTGAAGTCGTCGTAGGCGCTGGACATGGGCAACGACAATTTGTCGCGCTTCAGATAGGCGGCAAGGCGATCGGGGAGCGGCGGAGCAGTGCCGATGGCGCGCAGCACAACGTCCGCGAATTTTGCGGGATGCGCTGTTGCCAGCACCAAACCTTGCGCGGGCTCGGAATGTTCCCGCTTATACGCTTCCCAACCGAGAATGCCGACAGCCGTATGCGGATCGGCGATGTAGCCGAACCGGTCGTAAATCGCTTTCATTTCCTGCAGAGTTTCTTCATCTGTCGCGGCGTGGCCCCAAATTTCGCGGCGGATGTACTCGAGGCGTCCTCGGCATAAATCCAGTAAGCGCGGAAAATTATTCGGGTTGCCGACGTCCATGGCGTTTGAAGACGTCTGAATCGCCGGGCGAGGATGGAATTCTCCGAGGCGCAGGTACTCCGGCACAACGTCATTGGCGTTGGTGGAAGCCACAAACATGGCCACGGGCAAGCCGATGCGCTTGGCGAAAAGCCCCGCCGTCAAATTGCCGAAATTCCCGCTGGGTACCGAGACGATCAGCGGCACCGAGGCCACCGGCAACTGCCGGTAAGCAGCGACGTGATAGAACATTTGCGGGAGAAGGCGGCCGATGTTGATGGAATTTGCGGAAGTGAGAAGAGCGCCTTTGTTCAGCTCGACATCGGAAAAAGCCTGTTTGACGAGGCGCTGGCAATCGTCAAAGGTGCCCGCTATTTCGAGCGCGGTGATGTTTTCGCCGAGCGTGGTGAACTGTTTTTCCTGCGCTTCGCTGATGCGCTTCGAGGGATAGAGAATGACGACGCGAATGCCCGGCACGCCGAGGAAACCGTGCGCCACGGCGCTACCGGTGTCGCCCGACGTTGCGACGAGCACGGTGAGCGGCCGCGTTTCGCCGCGCACGAAGTGGCCCATCAGCCGAGCCATGAAACGCGCGCCGAAATCCTTGAAAGCCAGCGTGGGCCCGTGGAACAGCTCGAGAATGTGCAAGCCGGGCGAGAGCGAAATCAGCTTCACCGGAAAATTGATGGCTTCCGCCACAATTTGCCAAAGCACTTCTTCCGGCACGTCCGGCGTGGCGAAGGGACGCACCACGCGAAAACAAACTTCCGTGAATGGCAAGCTTCGAAATTCCTCGAGTTCCTGAGACGATCGCCGGGCGATTTCGACAGGCATATAAAGCCCGCCGTCGGGGGCCAGACCGCGAAGTACCGCGCCACGCAGGGAGGTGAGAGGCGCTTTGCGACCTGTACTTCGGTATCTCATCGGCGGTGCTCGAGCTGGCTGCGAATTTTCGCGAGAAATGCCGCCACGTCCAAGGATGAATCGTGCAGCTCGGCGACTTTTAGCGTGCAATGCGCCAGAGCTTCATAGCTTTGACGCCGCGCGGCGATCAGCGCAGGATAACAGCGAGCTACAGTCTCTCGCGCCGTTTCGCCTTCTTTGGGTTGGAAAGCGCCGCGCCACAGCACCGGCTTGGGATCGCTCAGGTAGCGCTCGATCAAGAGATGCTGCTCCTCCGCAGACGTGGCGAGATAGACCACGGTCATGCGCCGCCTGAGACGCAGCAACAAATTATTGCCGGTGTAGAGCACGCTGCCCGTGGTATCAAGCACCAGCGGTTTTTCGGGCTCCCGTTCCAGACCGGTGAGCACCTCGCCCAACGCGTGGATTTCTTCCTCGAGGTACTGCGCCTCGCGCTCCGCATATTTCGGGTTGTCCGGCCAGCCCATCCACGCGGCCACACCGTTAATCCCGGAATGTCCGCCCGCGGCGAGGCGCGAGGCCAGCTTCTCCTCAATGCGGTCATCGCAGGAAATGGCGGTCCAGCCTTCCGCGGCTAACTTCTTTGTCCAGAAGGATTTTCCTGCGCCAGACATCCCAATCAGGGCCAAACGCAGTGGCGGGGATGGTTCGCTTTGCATGAGAACAGTCCAGATACGATAACCCGTGACGCATCCGGGAGCAAATAGCGGTGCCGGGGCCGGACAAATCTCGGGACTGGAATCTTTCAGTACTTTAAATTTTGCGGAAAAAAGCAGGAGCCATGAAACAAACGGTTCCCCTAAACGCCTTAAAGTACATGAGAGGGTCTCAAAGAAAGAAAAACGGGAAAATCCCGCAATTTGCCAGCCTTCTCTTCGAGGTGACGCTGACAAACACCGCGACCTTTGTCGTGGTCGTGCTGCTCTTGACCCTCGTTGCCCTCCTGGCATGTTACATTCCGGCCCGCCGCGCCACGCATATCGCCCCGATGATCGCGCTGCGTTATCAATAAAGGACTGTTCCTGCTCCGACTTTAGGCCACGCTTCGAGCGCAGCCTGCCTATGCCGCGCCGGTTTTCCATAGGGTATTGACCGAGCAACTGTACTTCAGGACGGCTTGCGGCACGTACTCCCAAGTGCTAGGTTGGGAATGACCTTGTTGCGTCGCTACAGCAGAGGTCCGGCAGTGATTCGGGAGTTCCTGGGAAAATTTTCGAAGTTTTTTCGAAAAAAGTTTTCGGCGGACATTTCGAAACCCACGCTGAAGAATTTTTCGTGACGCGAGCATGTCCCGGCGTCTCGCGGGACGGGCGAAGAAAAGCCCTGAAATATGCGCCGTTTGTTTGACGGCCGCAACAAGAAGACTCGCGCGCGGGGTTTTCGTGTCGTACTGGTTTCGCAACGACAATCGTTTGCCACAGGCCCGTTTGGCCATCGCCTCCTACGTCATCGTGGGCATGGTGGGGCTGTTGCTTCTCGGCTTCTGGAAACTCCAGGTCGTTGATTCCGATAAATACTCGCAGATGGCGGAACGCAATCGCGTTCGCTCCATCCCCATCATTGCGCCGCGCGGGCGCATGTTGGACCGCGATGGGCGCGTCCTGGTCGACAACTATCCGTCTTTCAGCGTTCTTCTTCTTCGTGATGATCCCGCGCTTATCGACAAAAATCTGCCCGCCATTTCGGACGGCTTGGGCATCCCACTGAGCGATTTGAAGGACCAGCTCGAGAGCACCAAAAATCTTCCGAAATTCCAGCCGATCGTCATCAAGCCGGAAGCGACCAATGCCGACGTCGCTTTTATCGAATCGCACCGCTCCGACATCCCGCTGCTCGAAATGCTCATGGTGCAGCGGCGGCGCTATCTCCCCAACGGTTTCATGGCGCACGCCAGCGGGTACGTCGGCGAAGTCAGCGAGCAGGAGATTGAAGCAAGCAATGGAAAGCTCCGCCCCGGCGACCTCGCCGGAAAATCCGGCCTCGAACGGCAGTACAACAGCATCCTCACCGGCACGGACGGCATGCGCCGCGTGGTCGTCAACAGCGTCGGCAAAGAAGTGAAAGATCTCGGCCAGCTTACGGAACAGGAACCCATCCCCGGCAAACAGATTCAACTGACCATCGATTACGACTTGCAGATGGTTGCCGAGCAGTCTCTTGGAGACCGCCCGGGCGCCGTGGTGGCGCTTGATCCGCGCACCGGCGAAGTGCTCGCCATGGTCAGCCACCCGACTCCCGATCCCAATGATTTCGCGGTCCGCATTTCGCCGGAGGAATGGAAGAAGCTAAACGACGACCCTCTGCATCCCCTCTTGAACCGCGCCATCCAGGCGCAACTTGCGCCGGGCTCGGTCTTCAAGATCATCATGGCTACGGCGATGCTCGAAGATCATGTGCCACCGGCGAATTACACGACTTTCTGTCCGGGCTATGCCACTTTCTACGGCCGCCAGTTCAAATGCTGGCAATTCGGCAAACATCCCCACGGCGTCGTCGATCTCCACAAGGCCATCACGCAATCTTGCGATATTTTCTTTTATAACGTCGGCCAAAAACTGGGCATCGAGCGCATCGCCTATTACGCCACCCACTTAGGCCTCGGACATCGCACGGGGATCGACCTGCCTTCCGAAGAACCGGGGCTGGTGCCATCCGAGGAATGGGTGGAAAAGGTGCTTCACCGCAAATGGTACGCGGGAGAAACCATTTCCGTCTCCATTGGGCAGGGCGCGCTTACCGCGACGCCGCTGCAGCTTGCGCGAGCGATCGGCGGGATTGCCAGCGGCGGAGTATTCATGCAGCCCCATCTCATCAAGGATGCTGCGAAAGTGGGAGAAGTAAAGTTTCCTCTGTCCGAGGACACCGTCGAGAAAGTCACGGATGGGATGTATGGTGTAGTCAACGAAGGAGGCGGCACCGCGGGCGCGCTTAAGCTTACGGGAATTGAATTTTCGGGAAAGAGCGGAACCGCGCAAATCATCAATTACGATCTTCGCAGCCGGCTGGGGAAAGTGAAGGAGTTCAAGGACAATTCCTGGTTTGTAGGCTACGCGCCGCGCCGCAATCCTGAAATTGTGGTTTCCGTGCTAGTGCAGGGCGGCGGACATGGCAGCGAAGCCGCCGGGCCGGTCGTGCGCGACGTGATCAAGGCCTATTACGATAAGAAGGCAAACAAAACACAAGGGCAATTCACCGCGGGCGGCAAGCGCTATGATTTCAGCAGTGGCACGGCTGTGCTTGTGGCTGCGCCGGTTCAAACGAAGGGCGTAACGACGAAGTCGGCTGCCGCCGCAGCACTGCTGCCTGTGCGCGCGGCGACCGTCGTGCCACAGCGCTGAGTTTGCGTTTTGCGTTTTGATAAATTTGGAATCTTGGGAGTCAATCGTCAGTCGGACCATAAGTAATCCAAGCAGCACGCGGGACAATGTTATTTGTCCCTTCGCTGTTGACTGTCTGTTGTGGGCTGTCAGCTTCTAATGAAAGACGCACCCGGAACACGCGATTACGACTGGTGGCTCATCGCCATTCTCGCGACCATCTGCGCCCTCGGGGTGATCGAGATTTATTCCGCGACGCATGGCAGTTCCCTGGCCGGAATGCAGAACAAGCAACTCCGCTGGCTGGCTCTGGGTTTCGTGCTGATGTTCTTGCTCTCGCGGCTCGACTACCATCTGATCCTGGATCAGGCTCCGATCCTTTATCTGATCGGAATTGTCGCGCTTGTCGCCGTCCTCGCGTTTGGGCATACGCGCTTCGGCGCCAAACGCTGGATTCCGATCCTGGGCGAATTTCTACAGGTGTCGGAATTGGTCAAATTGATTATAATCATCGTACTGGCGCGCTTCTTTGCGGAAGTGCGAACGGATGAGCTCTCCCTCCAGGATTTGATGAAGGCGGCGCTCATCGTCGGGTTGCCACTCGCTTTGATTTTGAAACAACCCGATTTGGGCACAGCGCTGGTGCTGATGCCCTTGTTGGTTGTGGGCGCATTTCTCGCCGGCTTGCAGTGGAAACATGCGGCGGCAATCGCGCTCATCGGGCTCTTGATGCTCCCCGTGGCTTGGCGCGTCATGAAGCCGTATCAGAGAGAACGAGTTACATCTTTCCTGCACCCCGAGGACGACGCCAAAGGCTCCGGCTATCAAGTCTTGCAATCGAAGATCGCCGTGGGCTCGGGCGGGTTTTGGGGCAAGGGGTTTGGCAACGGCACGCAGAATCAGCTCGGCTATATTCCGGTCCGTTATTCCGACTTCATCATGTCGGCGTGGGCGGAAGAGCAGGGCTTCAAGGGCGTGCTGCTGGCACTTGGGCTGTACATGGCACTTCTGTTACGCTTAGTACAGAACGCTCAGCGCGCGAAAGACCGCGCCGGAATGTTTCTTGTGATGGGCGTCGCAGCAGCGCTTGGGTTTCATGTTTTGGTGAACGTGGCGATGGTCATCGGCGCTATGCCCGTGACCGGCATCCCGCTTCCTCTTATGAGTTACGGGGGTTCCGCTACGCTGTTTGTATTCCTGGCGATTGGTTTGGTTATGAATGTCCGGCTTCGCCGCTTCGTTAACTGAATCCGCTGCCAGGCCCGTGCGAGGCGTTTGCCACGGCAAACTCCGCCGGGTCGGTAAGAGTGGCCTCGGCAGTTTCAGGCCATAAGAAACAAGGATCTTTAGAGTGAGGACAGCATCGTCCGCCGTTGGCCCGGAAGCTTTCCGGCAACGGACCAGCCTCGTAAGCAAGAGGAATTATCCCTCCGGCTTCGAACGTCAAGCCATATCGATAGTAGTGTGGCCTGCGTGTGTCCCGGTGCGAACCGGGCCGGCCCCGATTTCTCGGACCTCCGACGACATACTCCGCGCGGCGATGCGTCCTGTCGGCCCTTTGCGGCCGCACAGAAGAGTGACTTCCGGCTCAGCCGGAGTCACGAACAGTCAGGAGTTTTCATGTCAAAAGAATTGGTTATCTCCGCGGCCTCCCACGAACGGCGGGCCGCGATTCTTGAAGAAGGACAGTTAGTCGAGATTTACATCGAGCGCGAAAAAGAGTTCGCCCTCGTCGGCAGTATATATAAAGGCAGAGTCACCCGCGTTCTTCCAGGCATGCAGTCTGCATTCGTGGATATCGGCCTCGACGGCGATGCCTTCCTTTACGTAAGCGACGTCTTCGAAAACCTCGAAGACTACGACCACGGACACGCGCACACCGATCAACCGGCGGCTGCGCCTGCCTATTTGCCGGCTCCTTCCAATGGAGTGGAAGTGCTTCCGGGCGAAACCCTCGCTCATGCCGCATCCGGACATGAGGGCGATCCCACGCACGAGTTTCACGGCGAAGAAGCTTCGCAGGAATCCTTCGACCGCGGAGAATCGTCTTCCCGCGATGCCTTATCCCGTGACGAGCAACCCGGCGTCGTCGAAGACCAGGCCACCGGTGAAGAGATTCCGGATGCGCACCTGGCCGAAGCGCACGACGACTCGCACTCCAGCCATGCCGATGAGCGTCAGCCGGCGTCCAACGCATCTGCACCGCAGAACTTTTCGCCACACTATAATCCGACGCAAAATTACGCGCCGCGCTCCGACAGGGGCGGCGATCGGGGTGGTGATCGAGGCGGCGACCGCGGCCGTGGCGGACGCTGGGGCCGCCGTGGCGGACGTCATCGCGGCGGACGCCCCCAGGGCCCGGGAGGCCGCAACCTGCCTCCCTCCAAGTACGCTTCGCCGCAAGGCGGCGAGTCTCGCGGCAATGAGTCGCGTGGCTACGATAACCGTGGCCGCGACCAGCGAGGCACCGAAAACCGGAGTGGACAGCCCCGTGGCTTCGAACCCCGCGGTGCCGAGCAACGCGGCTTTGACAATCGCCGTCCCGAGACTCCGCGTCACACCAGCGCACCCGCTCCATCCGGTGCTGCGGAAGAGCCCATTTTGCTTCCCGGCGAATCTCTCGCGAAATATCGCGGCAAGCCTCTAACCTCATCTACTTTGCCGGTTGTCGAACCCGAATCAAATGAGCCGCAGCCCGAAATCGAAGACACGGCTCCCCGCACTTCCGGTGGCTCGAATGTTCCCTTTCCCGCTACGGGACCGGGAGCGGCTGGAGGCAACGTTCCTCGCCGGTTTTCGGGCGGACTCCCGCGCTGGGTTCTTGCCGAAGCTGGCTCTGAATCCGAAGCGGCCCCGGAAGCGGGTCGCGGCGAAGAGCAAGCTGCCTCTTCCTATGCGGCGCCGGGTGAAACTCGCGAATCCGAGCCCGCGGTCTCCTCGGAGCCAGTGCGCCCGGAACTCGAACTGAGCGAAGATCAAGCTGTAGTCCTCTCTTCCGAACTCGTCGAGGCTAAGCACGAGGAAACTTCGGACCACGCGAAAGCCGATGCTCTCGCTGGTGGCGCCGAATTCGATGAGGACGAGGCCGAGGAAATTCAAGCCGCTGTCGAGGCCGAACTTTCAGAGGAAGAGGAAACCGAGGAGGAAGAGGAACAAGAGCGCCAGGAAGAAGCGCAACTGGACGCTGCTGAAGATCAGGCTGCCGCGGAATCCGAACTCTCCGAGGAAGAATCAGCGGAAGTCGAATCGCGCCGCGCTGCCGATCGCGCTGAATTCGAAGCCAACGCCGCCCACGAAAGTGCCGAGCACGCGGTTTCGCTCGGCGATTCTGGACACGTTGGGGAGCACGTGCAACCGGAAGCGCCCGCAGCATCTCCGGAGGAGAACGCGCAGGGCGCCCCGATCGTCGAGGACGACGTCATCCTGCTTCCCGGCGAGACCCGCGCACCGCGCATCGGCGGCCCTGCTGCGCCTCGCGAAGATTTTCCTCGCGATTCCGCGCGTATCGGCGGCAATCCGCGCGCTCGTTTCCAGCGTCCTCAGCGTGGAGGCCGCGATCGCGGCCGTGGCGGGCGTCCCGAAAGTCGGGACAGCCGGCCCGATCGCGGCGGCCGTCCAGGCCCGCGATTCGAACGCCGTGGCCCTGGCGGCCCGAGGCATGACCGCGGTCATCGAAGCCATTCCGGTCCGCCGCGCAGGCCTCAGCTCATCAGCGAAATGTTGAAAGCCGGCCAGGACGTCGTCGTCCAAATCGCCAAGGAACCTCTCGGGAAGAAAGGTGCGCGCATCACCAGCCACGTCGCTCTCCCCGGCCGCTTCCTCGTCTACATGCCGACGGTCCATCACACCGGTGTTTCTCGCAAAATCATTTCCGCCGAGAATCGTTCCCGGCTGCGGCGTCTCGTCAGCGAAGCTGGCAATAGCTATCCCGGCGGCTTCATCGTTCGAACGGCGGCTGGCGGCGCCACCGACGACGAAATCCGCACTGACATCGAATTCCTCGGCAAGACTTGGAACGAAATCAAGGAGCGCAGCGAGCAACGCAAGTCTCCCGCGCTTCTCCATCGCGATCTCAACTTAGTCGAACGCATTCTTCGGGATTACGTCAGCGACGATTTCACCGGCATCTGGATCGACAACGAAGAGGAATACGGCAAGATCGTCGAATTCGTCAGCCGTTTCCAGCCCAAGCTCGTTAACAAGGTCAAGCTTTACACCAAGGAAACGCCGATTTTCGAGGAGTTCGGCATACAGCACGAGCTCGACAAAGCCCTTCGCGCCAAAGTCTGGCTCAAGTCCGGCGGCTACATCGTCATCAACCACACCGAAGCTCTCGTCGCCATCGACGTGAACACCGGCAAATTCGTCGGCAAGGGTTCCACGCGCCTCGAGGACACCATCGTCAAGACCAACCTCGAAGCCGTCAAGGAAATCGTCCGCCAGATTCGCCTGCGCGACCTCGGCGGCATCATCGTCGTCGACTTCATCGACATGGAAGAGCGCCGCAACCGCGAAAAAGTTTTGTCTGCGCTGCAGCAGTCTCTCGAGCAGGACAAAGCTCCGTCAAAGGCGCTCTCCTTCAACGAGTTCGGCCTCGTTTGCATTACGCGCAAACGCACCAAGCAAGCTCTCGAGCGCGTTCTCTGCCAGCCTTGCCCGTATTGCACCGGTTCCGGCATGGTCAAATCCATCCCAACCCTCTGTTACGAAATTCAATCTGAAGCGCGCAAAATGGCCACCGCCGATCACGAAGGCCCGAATCTTACCCTTCGCGTTCATCCCGAAATCGCCAAAGCCCTGAAAACCCGCGAGTCCATGCTCATGGATGAACTCGAGCAAACCTCGCACAAACACATCATCATCCAGTCCGACGCCACCCTCCATTGGGAGCAGTACGACATCTACTAAGCCCTTGCACTAAGCTGCTTTCGAAGGGGCGCGGCATGCCGCGCCCCTCTTTTTCAGCAAACTCCACGATCGATCCTCCTCCGTCTCTCTGGCCGCTGGTCGTCTCGCTAAGGAATCCGGTATAGTTTGTGCGTCCCCTCCATGCGAGGTGCCTATGTCACTCTCCGGACCTCCCTCTTCGTTGGAACAAAACAAGCGACTCCTGCTTCGCTGGCTGGACGAAGCCTGGAACCATGGCCGCCGCGAAGTCTTCCACGAGCTGTTTGCTAAAACCGGTGTTTACCACCGAGGCTCAACGGAATATCTCGGGCCCGCCAATTTCCTGCATTTTTACGACATCATGCGCGGGCAATTCTCCCAGTTCTCCATAAAGCCGGCTCTCACCCTTGCCGAGTTCGATCTCGTCTGCGTCCACTGGTCGCTCGATTGTGTGCACACCAGGACCCGCGTTTCCGTGCATGTCACCGGCACCACTATTTGCCGCATCAAAGACGGCCAATTCACGGAAGCCTGGCAGAACTGGGATGCCGCGGGGCTAACGGCGCAGGTTCCTGGTTTGTTCATCCCCTAGCCTCCGGTTCGATGACACTATTTTCTGTAACCTCCGCACGTCAAATTCAGTAAATAGGATAAGAGAGCCGCGAATGGACCTGCTGGAACGCTTCGCAGCCGGCGACCTGGACGCTTTCGAGGTGCTGTTTCGGCAGCACCAGAGGGCCGTCTACGCCTGGATTGTCCGCATCGTCCGCGACTCCGGCATCGCCGAGGATCTGACCGTGGAAACGTTTTGGCGCATTTACAAAAGTTGCTCCCGCTTTCATCCCGACGGCAATTTCCAAGCTTGGGTCCGCAGAATTGCCACCAACGCGGCTCTTGATCATCTGCGCCACGCCCGCCACGAAACGGAACTCCCCGAAAATCTCCTCGCTGCGCCCGTCGCGGATTCCGCCGTCCGCAGCGAAACCCGCGACTGCATCAGAAAAGCGTTCCACGAGCTGCCAGCAAAATACCGCCTCGTGGCCACGCTGGCTCTGGTCGAAGAAGAATCCTACAGCGACATCGCCCAAGCTGCGGGCATCTCCGAGTCCCTTGTGAAGGTCCGCGTCTTTCGCGCCGTTCGAATGTTGCGCAAGAAACTCAGTTCCCTGGGCGTGGAGGTCAACGCAATATGAACGACAAGAAGCTCAACGAAGAGATGAGAGCGCTCCTCAAACAGGCCATTGCGCCCGCAAAGGACACGGAACTCCAATGCGACCTCTGGCCCCAAATGCTCCACAAACTCGAGGGACAATCTATCGTCGAGCACGGCGTTCCCTGGTTTGATTGGGCTCTCGCCGCGGTCGCCGCAGCCGCTCTTTTTGTTTTTCCCGGGGTCATCCCGGCATTGCTCTATCACTTGTGAAGCAGGAGGCTCTATGAATCAGCACACTTATTTGCGCGCGTACATGGCGGGAATCGTTGTCCCCACGATTCTCCTTGTGCTGGGGGTGACGGCGTTTTGCATCGCGAAATCGGTCTATAACTTTCCGGCGCCCCTCGAGCGCTTGATGATTTTCCCGATGGCTGTGGTTCCCAATCTGTGGGGTCTCTGGAACATGCTCTTCATCGCCTCGCATTCGCGGACTCATCTGCCCCTTGGCTTTCACGGCGCCTTGCTGCCGTTTATTCTCGGTCCGCTCGGTATTCTGCTGACGCGCACCCTCGATTTTCAGCTCCCCATCTTCACGCCCCACATTTTTCCTATACTCGCCGTGGTCGCGCTGATCGCCTACTATCTCGTCTGGAAATATATCGTCGGCTTTCTGAACCGGGTCGTCAGCCTGGCCTAAATTCCAATCAATCCGACTGTCCTCGCGAGCAGGTTCTGTATGCGCAAACGAGCGCGATTTTAAGTTGCTTCGCTCCCCGACACCCGACTAAAGTACCTTCGACATCGCTCCCTCCCACCCGGAGCCAAATCTGCATTCATGCACCGTTCTAGGGAGGAACTATGTGGAATAAGCAGCAAACACAGCCCGAAGTCCCAGCCGCTCCGCCGCCGCAATCATCGGCTCCAACGCCATCCGTCGCCGCTATTGGCGCGCCTCCAGCCTCGCGCTCTCTCAATCCGGCCGCGCGTTCTTCCGCTCGTCTCGGTTCCAGCCTGCGCATTGAAGGTCACCTCACCGGCGGCGAAGACTTGCAAATCGATGGCAAAGTGGATGGCCCCATTTCGCTCAACGGCCATCAGCTCACCGTCGGCACCACCACTGTCCTCAATTCCGAAGTTCACGCGGGCGAAGTCGTCGTCTTCGGCAAAATCGTCGGCAATGTTTACGCACAAGGCCGCGTCGACATAAAAACCGACGGTTCCGTCATTGGCGACATCTCTACCTCGCGCATCAGCATCGAGGATGGCGCCCATTTCAAGGGTCGCATTGAAATCGACCCTGCCAAGGCGCAGGCCGCCGCGGGTTAGGGCACTCTGCGTAGTTCATGCCTGGCGCGTTTTGCACGAGTCACCAGTCACTTCGCGCCATATTTCATCAACTTTAGAATAAAGGCTTAGCTTGGTCGCGTCTTGTTTGGCGCGCGTCTGACGTCGTCGCTCAGCACAATCGCTTCCGCGATTTCTTTCATCGACTTGCGGCGCTGGCGGCTTTGCCGTTGCAGCGTCACGTAAGCTTCCTGCTCGCTCAATTGCAAATCACGCTGCAGAATTCCTTTGGCCCGCTCGATCACTTTCCGCGTCTCCAATTGCTCGGAAAGCTCGGAGTTCTCTCCCTCGAGGCGCGCCATCTCAATCTCTGCGCCCACCAGAAATCCTATCGTGGATATCAAGTGGATCTCGCTCTGGCTGTGTTTGTGCGGCTGCCGGTGCTGCAGATTGATGACTCCCACCAGTTTGTCGCGCGATAGCACCGGCACGGAAAGAAACGCCTGGAAGGAATCTTCCGGCAGTTCGTTGAATGCCCGGAATCGCGGATCGTGCGAAGCATCGCTCGCCACCGCCACCGGCGTCTTGTGCTCGGCCACCCAGCCCGTGATCCCTTGTCCTACGTGCAGCTTCAACCGGTCGACCACTTCCGCATGCGGGTTCTTCGATGCCCGCAGCACCAGCTCGTCTCCCTCAAGAACATACACAAAACACGAATCGCACTCCACTACGGCGGAAATAACCTCCACTGCACGCCCTAACACTTCCGGCAACGGATCGGCGGTCGCGATGCGGTTCCCGATCTCGTGCAGCATGTCCAGTTCGTCGTTCTTAACCGATACTGCGCCCCTATCGTAATTCATAAGCTGTAACTTACTGGTCCGCAAGAACGCGGTCCAATTGAATATTTGCGCGAGTTGCATCGAAACAAAAACAGTAACTGGGAGGCGGACCATCGCATCGGCCCGCCTCTCAGCTAAGAGACTTCTTATCAATCAGTCGTCTTCGATGTTGGAACAGGAGCTGGCACTGGCCGAGCCGCCGCCGTAAACGTCGGCGTCTTGACCTTCGCACCCATCCAGTCGAAGTCTAGCTTTAGTCCCTGCTCGTCCAGGTACATCGCCTGCATGGCCATCCCATCGCTCACTTGCTCGAGCACGAGCCTGCTCGACTCGAGCGGGTGTTCGCTTCGTGACGCCATCGCGAAAATGCTGGTAACCGGCCCAGCGTTCGTTTCTGGACGCAGGATGACCAGCACGGGCTGCCCCGCGCCGGAAATCGAGTTGACGGTTTGGATGGAAGTCGCATTCTCGATCGAGAATTTGTATGTTCCCGCCGGAAGCACTTTGTTCCCGAAGTGCGTGCTTTCCGTCAGAGTGAATTTGCCAGCCACCATATCCTGCCCGAAAAGCGGGCTTGCTGCGCCGCAAAGCGCCGCCAGCCCCAGCAGGGCTATCCTGGCCTGTTTCCACAGATAAATCGATTTAGTAAGAAGAGTTGCCATAGTTCCTCCACCTTTTCTGAATTTTGAGATAGACGCGCGAGCTCCGCTCGAAGCGTCAACTGCTTTGTTTTCTTGACCGCCTCGGACCACGAGGTCTGAGAACTGCAGGTTTTACCGAAAGGCTGGACGGGGCTTGCTGTTGAACTGCGCTGTTCTTAGCGGGCTTTGCGGCGTGGCAATCGCCCGAACTCTACACCCTCACTCTCCCAAATCTTCTCCGCGCAGTCCAATGGAAAGAATTCATCGTTATCATGCGCTCTGTCGATTCGCTCTGCCTTCTCCATCGCCACTTCTTCGTCGCTTTCACAAATTACTCGCCGTTGCCGCCGCGCTCTTCTTCAATCTCACTTCAAACGCAATCGAAGTAGCCTCCATCTCGCTTGCGCCGAACCGGCTCTGCCGCGCCATTCGGGCAAAATCCTCTCGCGTGTACGCCCGCTTGATCAGCATGAACCGGAACGCCATCTTCGTCAGCCACGCGTCGAATCTCTTTCGCCCGCTTTGCTCCACGTAAGAATTGATTTCCTCGACGGAAACATCCTTCCTCAAATCCTGAATGATCGCTTCGCCTCCGCCACGCAGCACGCGGTGCATCTCATCCAGCGCCTTCACCGGCTCCGTGAAATTCTTGAACGCCGCCGAGCAATATACGAAATCGAACGACTCATCCGCGAACGGCATCGCCGACGCATTTCCCAAACGAAAATCAATCTTCACTCCCTCTTTCTTCGCATGCTCCGTTGCAATCTCGACAAACGTTTCGCTGATGTCCAATCCCGTGATCCGGAAATCTCCCAGCTTCGCTAGCTCGGCCGCGAAATATCCTGGCCCCGGCGCCACTTCCAGCACGTCGCATCCGCTGCGCAAACGTTTCGCTACGTTCCTCGCTTGCCGCCGGAAATCTTCCATCTCATTCTGGCGTGTCCGCGCATACCACCGCGCCGTCCGCCCTGTCATTCCCGCGCCTTTGTACCCTTTTTGTTCCGCGGACTGCATCCCTTGCTCCTTCGAAAATATTTCCGTCGCTTCGCCCTCGCCGGTCTTGGTTTCTTCTCTTGGATATACGCATGCTCGCGCTGATTTATTTCGGCCTATTTTCCTTCGCCCGTTTTGCCAATCGACATTTCTGCGTCCGCCTCGTCGGCGCGATATTAATCCCGCGTTCGTGACCACACCCGGCCCTCTCTCAGTGTTCGCGCTCTAGACAAGCGCGGTGGAAAATGATTTCCGAGTCACGGCCCATTCGAGAAGTATCAGGAAGGTCTTTGATATTGGGAGGCCACACTCAATCGCGGCAAGTTCTTCTCTACACGCTTCCAATCTGCAAAAAATATCCCCTTGCGGGCGGATTTTTCCTGAATCCACCGATGAGCCTGCGCACCGCCGCGACACTCACACTCCAAATCCCGTGCTTGGATGGTTTGGTTCTTACCGAACCGCTGGCTTCAAAATGTGCGTGCGCTCCGGACATCTACGACTCCCCAGAGCATGGATCGGTCGCTCTCTGCCCGATTGCCGGCGAATCCCGCCGGAGGTTCCGCAAAGCTTCTTACCACGATGACCGCGTCCCCGCTGGCCGCCCGCCGCACCGCTCGAGAAAGCCGCTCTCGATACTCTGGCTCCGCTCCGTCAAGAATGTTCGATAGCGCGAACCCCCCGAAATGACCTTCCGGGCAAGCTTCCAGCCACGAGGCCGCGTCCGCCAGAACAAATCGAATATTCCCAGTCGCTCGCCGGCCTTTTCCCATGCCCTCTCCAAGCAGCAGCGCCCTCGCGAAAGGATTTGAGGCATTCTGATGCCGTGCAAATCCTTTTTCTAGCCGCTTTCGAATCACCCGGCCGAATCTTGATGGCAGAAACGAAAGAAAAGGCGCTGCATACGCCATCCGCAATGCGGTTCGCGACATCAGCGTATCAAACGCCGTTCGAAATCTTCGTGTGTCGAGGTGCCTCGCCCAGAACTCTGTCTGTTTGTCGAGGTCGCTCAGTTCCACAAATTCTTGAACGGCTTTTCTCCGCCAGCCCACCATCGGCATGAAAACCCGCGCGAGCTTCATCGCTCTCTCCGCATCTCCTGCCTCCGCAGCTCCGCCTGCGGCCGTTCGTTCCGCGTACGCGAGCTGCACGGGATTTATGTCGCAAGCGACTACCTCGTGGTGCTTGGCCAGCTCCAGCGCGGTCGTTCCTGCCGACGCGATGCAGAATATTCTTCCTTTTCCTTCGAATGCCGACCGCTCGATTTCTACGTCTTCGTACATTCGCCCGAAAAGCAATCGCTGCGGCCCCTTCGAAGGGTTAAGCCGCCCCGCGCTCCATGCTGTCTCCGGTGTCACACCCGCCCTCCACCAAGCGCGCCGCACACCCATACCAGCACCAGAAATGCCAGGTTCTTGATGATCATCCCCGCCGGTTCGCGGATGATGTGCCGCGCCCAGAGAAGTCCATTTGCGTTGAGCGTGACCAGCAAGGCCGTCTGCGTGATCGCGCACATTCCAGGAGCCAGTCCCGTCATCACCCAAGCCGCGAGGGCGATCTCCACCAACCCAAGCGTCTTCAGGAACGCGGTTCCAAACCGTGGACCCAGTCGCGGCACCGCCTGAACCACCTCGACTTGCGATTTGACGCGGCTCAGGATCTTGCACCAAAGTCCCTCGTACAACCACACGCTCGCAACGCTTGTACGGATTACGACGAGCGGCGGGAAGGCGATGGCGAAACCGTGCAATCGAGACTCCCTCTGGAGGCGCGCTCCCCCGGCACCTCAGCCAAGAGCGGCACGACACTCCTCTGATTTTCTCTCTGAATCGTCTTGCTGAGGCCACGCAAAATATGCCGATGCACCTGGCCGATCAAAAGCCCTTCCAAATTCCTCCACAATAAACGCGGCCGCAGATGTGCCCGGTAATTCGTGATTAATTTAATATCCGTCTCTTCACCTCGGCTCCGAATCTCATACGAACCGCCCAGGGCCTCGACGCATTCTTCGATTCCCAGCCGCTGCTTGACGACCTCGAACTGCAGCGATCTCGCCGTCTCAACCTGCGTGATTCGCTTGATCAACTCTCCTTCCGCATATTCACAGCGGACAATCGACCCCACGAGTGTCTTGTCTCCCGCGGTGCGCACGGGACGCGGCAGGAGTGCGCGTAGCAGCATCGGTGGTTTTCCGGAAACTTCCTCGAAAAACCCCATGTTCCGCCACACTTGCCCGGCGCTTGCCTTGAAATGGATTTGCGTCGCCACTGTTTCTCGAACTGCCTCGCCCGCGAATATCCAGCCGGCGATCCTGCACAGCCTCGTCCCCCTGCACCTCTTGATTTCTGCCGCGACCAACGGTTTTGCCCGTCCCGATACAGTGTTTTGGCCAACGATCATTTCATTCCCCTCAATCCGGCACCACCGCGGTTAGCAGCAAGCAACTTCGGAGCATCGAATCCTCGCCGCCCAGTCCGCGAATTCATCACGCACGCTGCACCAACGATTATCGAGGAACACACCACCGCTCTCGTGCAAACCGCTCTCGCGCGTCGAGCCTATCGATGTTCACCCCTTTTTCTCTCAAGGCTGTCGCTTATCAAGTTTTCTGCGCCGCTATTCCGCCCAGCACTTTCGCGTTGATCGTCCCGGCCAGCACGCCGGCCAGCCCTCCAAGGAACGCAGGAATGACGTAAATGTTTGCCACCATGGCCGGCTCAAACCAGTGGCCCAACACTGCTGGTCCAAGCCATGCGCCAACCCAAGCGACCATCCACTGCCCCACGAAACCTTCGATCCCCTCGAATAAGCGATAACGGAATCCCCAGTGTACGACCCCTGCGGCTATGGCGCTCAGGACCAGCAGAACCACGAAGGAAGGAAAGCCCATTCCGATTAAGGGAGCACTCATTGCGAACCTCCTTTGGCTCATTGAGCCGTCCGAACTTCCGCGTGCGACAGCGTGCTTCATTTCTCGTTCTGCTTCACGAGTTCATCCGGACGCCACGGGCCCAATGCTAATCTTCTCTTCCTGCACGGGTATGTGCGCGCCGTCACAGCTCTTGCCGGATTCCGGCGCTCGATCAAAATTTGCTTAACCGAACGAAGACGCACAAACGGAACTCCATCTCCAGCCCGCGATCATTTCGAATCTTGCAAGTCTTCTTCGTGGACGCGATACTGCTTTCATGTCCGCTGTTGCACCCAAACTCGCCCTTCGCGTCAGCGGTCTTCGCAAGGCCTACCAGGACGTGGTCGCCGTGAACGGCCTCGACCTGGAAATCGGTACCGGCGAATGCTTCGGCCTACTCGGCCCCAATGGCGCCGGCAAAACGACCACCGTCGAGATCTGCGAAGGCTTGACCGCGCCCGATTCCGGCGACGTGGAACTTCTCGGAATGCGTTGGAGTTCCGATGCCGGGGAACTTCGCCAGCGTCTCGGCATTCAGTTGCAGGACACCCAACTCTCGGAAAAACTCACCGTCTTCGAGACCCTCCGTCTGTTCCGCAGTTTTTTCGAACAAGGTCCGGGTGCGGACGAGGCCATCACTCTCGTGCAACTCGAGGAAAAAAAGAATTCGCGCGTCGGCAATCTCTCCGGCGGACAGAAGCAGCGTCTCGCGCTCGCTTGCGCTCTCGTCGGCGACCCCGATTTTCTTTTTCTCGATGAGCCTACGACCGGACTCGATCCCCAAGCTCGCCGCCAGCTTTGGGATTTGATCGAGAAATTCAAGTCTTCCGGTCGCACCATCCTGCTCACCACGCATTACATGGATGAAGCGGAGCGCCTCTGCGAGCGCGTCGCCATCATGGACAACGGCAAACAAATCGCTCTCGGCACGCCCCGCGAGCTAATTGCTTCCATCTGTGCGGAACATTTGGTGGCATTTTCTGCAGGTGCCGCTTCGCACGCGCTTGATATCCCCGCGCTGCGCCGCATAGAAGGCGTCCGTGACGTCCGCTCCGAGAATGGCGCGGTGGAAATGCAAGTCACCGAATTGCACCTCGCCGTGCCCGCTCTTCTCGCCGAACTCACCCGCCAGAATATCCCGCTCACCGAATTGAGCACCCATTCGGCCACTTTGGAGGACGTCTTCGTCTCTTTGACGGGAAGGCATTTGCGAGATGAGTGAGTCGAACGCCATTACCGGTGTGCGTGCTCGCGAAGCCGAAAGGAAGGGGCCTCGCGGCAAATCCTTCGCCGATCACGCGCTCGTGCAGCTCACCTTGGTCCGCTTCCGAGAAACACTGCGCGAGCCCGAAGCCATGTTCTGGATCTTCGTGTTTCCCATTCTGCTCGCGGCGGGCCTGGGCATCGCGTTCCGCAATCGGCCCGCTGACATTTTGAAAATCGCCACCACCGCGCCCCAAATCGCAAAATCGCTCGAGCGCGAAAAGCTTCTTTCCGTTCAGCTAATGGATTCGAACGCCGCTGAAGATGCGCTTCGCACGGGCAAAGTAGCGCTGCTCGCTGTCCCCGGCGCGGATGGCTCGGTCGTCTATCGTTATGACGACACGAATCCCGAGGGCCGCACCGCGCGAATGCTTGCGAATCGCGCCGTGCAGCAGGCCGCGGGACGCGTCGACCCGGTTCGAACGAGCGACGATTTCATGCGCGAGCCCGGTTCCCGCTACATCGATTTCCTCATTCCAGGCTTGATCGGAATGAACCTCATGGGCAGCGCCATCTGGGGCATGGGTTTTACCGTCGTCGACGCCCGCCGCAAAAAACTCTTGAAGCGCTTGATCGCCACGCCCATGCCCAAGCAATACTTTCTGCTCTCCTACCTCTTCTCGCGCATTTTGATGCTCGTGCTCGAGGTCGGCATCGTGCTCGGTTTCGGCGTTTGGATCTTTCACGTGCCGGTGCGCGGCTCACTGTTCGATTTGGGCGTGGTCTGCCTCGTGGGCTCGCTCTCATTCAGCGCGATGGGATTGCTGCTGGCCTCTCGCGCCAAAACAATCGAAGCCGCTTCCGGCTTGATGAACGCGGTCATGCTGCCGATGTGGATCGCCTCCGGCGTCTTCTTTTCCGCTCAGAGATTTCCGGACATCGTGCAGCCTCTCATCAAGGCTCTTCCGCTGACCGCCGCAATCAATGCGTTACGCGCAAACATGCTGCAAGGCGCAAACCTGGCGCACATGGCGCCAGAAATGGGCGTGCTGGGAGTATGGCTGCTGGTTTGCTTCGTTCTTGCGCTGAAACTCTTCCGCTGGCGATAGAGCGGACTCTTCCCTCCATTCTCACCAGTAACCCGGCAACTTCTTAAGAACGCAATCTCGAACTCGCGCTCTTCCGCTTCAGCTCCCCGAGTAGCGCTGTTCTTTCCACGGATCGCCGTACGCGTGATAGCCGTTGCGCTCCCAGAAGCCCAGCCTGTCGTGATCCAGAAGCATGAAGCCGCGCACCCACTTGACGCTTTTCCACGCGTACAGATGCGGAACGATCAGCCGCAGCGGCCCGCCGTGTTCCGCCGCCAGCGGCTCCCCATCATGTTCGAACGCGAAAAGAACGTTTGGCCGCAACAAATCCGCAAGCGGCACGTTGGCCGTGTACCCTTCTTCCGCGAGAATCAACGCGAATTTCGCTTCGGGCTTTGGCTGCACCAATTTCAAAACGTCCGTGAACAGCACCCCTTTCCATCGGTTGTCCAGACGGCTCCAGCGCGTGACGCAGTGGAAATCGGAAGCTGTTTCGCTTTGCGGCAACGCCCGAAATTCGTCCCAAGTCAGCCGCTTCGCCTCCTCGACTTCGCCCGATATCTGAAAGTCCCACTTGGCCGCATCAAAATGCGGCACGCCGCCGTAATGCAGCACCGGCCACTTCAGCGTAAGCGACTGCCCCGGCGGCAATCGGCCCTCCGCCCTGGCCTTGTTTTCCAGTTCCTTGCGCGTTCCCAATTCTCCAAACAAGCTCATGCCTTCGCCTCTTCCGCCCATCTCCGCGCGGCTCGTCATTGCGATTCGATGCGCCAGAAGTCAATTGGGTGTGGTTTTCCCGGCGGAACATGTGCCGCGACAATCGATTTCGAATCGAGTGTTAGCCGGTGAAACCTCGCAGGTCTACCCACGCAAATCTTCGACTCAGCGTCCGAGTCTTTCCTCAAGAAACTTCGCCATTAAATCCAAAGCTTCTCTAGTTTCTGGAAGCTCGAAGTGGTACCAAAAAGCATGCGGCAGCGCTTCGAACACCACCAACCTCGCGTCCACCCCCGCCCGCAGCAGCGCCCGATGAAACAGCGCCGTGTCGCTCAGCAGCAGGTCCCGCGTACTCGAAACCAGCAAACTGGGTGGCATTCCTTTCAGGTCCGCAAACATCGGCGATAACACCGGATCTTTGCGATCCGTGTTCCCCGCATATTCCTCGCCGATCGGTCCATTCGGATCCTGTGGCTTCAGACTGCCCGGAAAACCGTTCAAAGTGAAAATCTGATGCGAATCCGCCGGTCGCGAATAATCGGCCAGCGTCGAAAAGAGCCCCAGCGCCGCAGGCAGCGGCAGCTTCAGTTGTCTCAATCGGACCGCAACTTCCCCAGTAAGAATAGCCCCGGCGGAAGTCCCAAATATCCCGATCTTCCGCGGCCGGTACTTTTTCAGAAGTTCCTTGTACACCGCAACAACGTCGTCCACCGCCGCCGGAAACGGATGCTCCGGCGCCAGCCGGTAGTACACCGACACAACCTTGATCTTCGCCAGATTACAAATGGGATCGCCCTCGATCAGCGAGCCGGAGTCGGAATTGAATCCGCCGCCATGCAAATTGATAAGCACCAGATCGCGATTGCGCGCCGGCGTCTCCAGCGGCGTGATGATGTCCGTGGGAACGCCCGCCATAGTCGTCGATTCGATTTTGACCGGGAAAAGCCGCTTCGCTTCAGCAGACTGCCGGGTGCGCCATTCATCCGTCCGCTTCCGCCGCGTCGCGAGATCTTCAGGTCCGGGCGTGGATTGTGCGAGCGATCCCAGCCATTTTTGCGCTTCCGGGCTGATCGTCGTCGGCATCGGCACGACGCGCACGACGTGGGCTGTCCCGTCAGCATCAAACGTCGCCGAATCCGCGGGAGCAGGCGCGGCCGGAGCGACAGGAGCGGGCTTCCCGCAATCCAGCAGCAGCAGCGAAAGGAAGCAGCAACAAGTAAAAACTATTTTTTGCGACACGATCGTCTCCTGGAAATCACCCGGCCGCCGGAAATAGCGTCACCAGCTTCACGGGAAAACACATCCTAACCGCGAATGAATCGCGGCGCTACAAACGAGAGCGCGCCCCTCGAACCCAGAAAGCCCAGTGCGCCCGCAAAATTATATCCTTCGCTCCCCGGCTCAGGAGAGTTCCCGGCCTCCGCTCCGCTAGCCGGCCTGGCTTCGGTGTCCAAGTAAGCGTTTGAGAACACACGGCTTCCGCAGCGAACGCGGTACGAGGTTTCAACCGAAGCCTTGTGTATAATTGAGTCCTTGGGGATTTCGCAGCTCTCATGCCGGTAGAAGCCAAACTTGTGAAAGCTAACGCCGAAGTGTTGCGAGAGCGCCATCAGCGGTTTCGCCGCACCCGCGCCCGCGAGCTAAAAATGATCGCCAAGGCACTGGCCTCCACCAAGCATCCGATTCTTGTCCACATCATTCCCATGCGCCGCTGTAATCTCGATTGCGGCTACTGCAACGAGTACGACAGCGTCTCGAAGCCCGTGCCGATCGACGAAATGCGCCGCCGCCTGGACATTCTCGCGGACATGGGCACCTCCATCATCACCATCAGCGGCGGCGAGCCGCTCATGCATCCCGAACTCGAGGAAGTGATCCGCCACATCCGCAAGCGCGGAATGATCGCCGGCATGATCACCAACGGCTTTTTGCTAAGCAAGGAGCGCATCGCCACACTAAACGCCGCGGGGCTCGAGCACCTGCAAATCAGCATCGATAACCTCGTGCCCGACGAAGTCTCCAAGAAAAGCCTCAAAACATTGGACACCCGCCTCGAATGGCTTTCCGAATTCGCCGTCTTCCAGGTGAATATCAATTCCGTCCTGGGAAGCGGCGTGAAGGATCCCGAAGACGCCCTGAAAATCGCGCACCGCGCCGTCCAGCTTGGATTTACCAGCACTGTGGGAATCATTCACGATCACAACGGTCAGTTGAAACCGCTTGGCAATCGCGAGCAGGAGATTTTCGAAGAGATCATGGCCCTCGGCAAGCGCTCCTTCTCCCGGTTCAACGATTTTCAGCACAGCGTAGCTCGCGGCAAAGAGCACAATTGGCGCTGCCGTTCCGGGTCGCGATATTTATACATTTGTGAAGACGGCCTGGTCCACTGGTGCTCGCAACAGCGCGGCTACCCCGGCATTCCGCTGTCGCAATATACCGATGAGATGCGCCATCGCGAATTCTACACGGCGAAACATTGCGCTCCCATGTGTACCGTCTCCTGCGTGCAACAAGTGGGAATACTCGACAACTGGCGTGGTCCGCAGACGCTGAAGCCCAAGCGCCTGCCGCTTGCCCCGCCTACAGGCCAGACGGAGCTTGTACAAATCGGCACGACCAGAAGTGACTCCTAGCCCTTAGTGACTACACGTACTCCTATGAAATGCTATTTCCTCTCAGTGCACATTTTTAGCCCCACCCGATTGACGGCGGGGCCGTCCTTTTGAAAAATGAGGGCATGCCCGGCGCCGCTATCGAGATCGAAAACCTCACCAAGGATTATCCTTTCGGATTCTTGAATCTGAAAAAGAAAAGGTCCCTCGAGGGCTTGACCATGCAGGTCGAGCATGGCGAAGTTTTCGGTTTTCTCGGGCCAAATGGCGCCGGAAAATCCACCACCATCAAGCTCCTCGTCGGTTTGATTTTTCCCGATGCCGGCTCCGCCCGCGTCCTCGGAAAGCCTATCTCCGATATCGCCATGCACAAGGATATCGGCTACCTCCCCGAGCAGCCCTATTTCTACGACTATTTGACCGCCGCCGAAGTCCTCGATTACTTCGCCAGATTCCACGATTTGACGGCCGCCGACCGCAAAGAACGCGTCGCCCGCATGCTCAAAAAAGTCGGCCTCGAAACGGCTGGAAAAATTCAGCTCCGCAAGTATTCGAAAGGCATGCTTCAGCGTGTCGGGCTGGCGCAGGCCATTCTGCACGATCCCAAAGTCGTCATCCTCGATGAACCGATGTCCGGCCTCGATCCCATCGGCCGGCGCGAAGTCCGCGACATCATCCTCGAATTGAAGCAACAGGGGAGAACCGTGATGTTCTCCACCCACATTCTTTCCGACGCGGAAATGCTCTGCGACCGCGTGGGTGTGATTGTCGGCGGCAAGCTGCGCGGTGTCGGTGCCCCCGGCGAAATGGTGGGCATGAAGGCCCAGGGCATGGAAATTCTCTTCGAGTTGCCGAGCCGCGCGGCGGCCGCCCCGGCGATCCTCGCCAAGGCCACGAAAACCGGCGACCGTTATCGTTTGCACATTTCCGAGGAGGAACTTTACCCCGCGCTCGAGCAGCTTCGTGGCGCGTCGGCAAAGATTCTTTCCGTCACGCAAGTGAAAGCCTCCCTCGAGGAATATTTCATGCACCTCATCGAAGCGGACCGCGCCCGGGGAGCCGCGGTCGAGGTGAGCGGAAAATGAAACGCGCCGGCGCTGTCGCCCTGAATACGTTTCGCGAAGCCGTACGCGACCGCGTCCTCTACAACCTCGTCTTTTTTGCGCTGCTTATGATGGCGGCGGCCATTCTGGTCGGCCAGATCTCGATTGGCATCGAAGAGGTCGTGATCAAGAGCCTGGGTCTGAGCGCGATCTCCGTGATCGGCTTGTTGATCGCCATGTTCATCGGTGTCGGCCTCGTCTATAAAGAGATGGACAAGCGCACGCTTTATGCGCTCCTGGCCAAGCCCGTGCGGCGCTGGGAATTTCTCCTCGGAAAATTCGGCGGCCTGGTTTTGACCCTGGCGGTGAACACGCTCGCGATGTCGGTGGGACTTTTCGCCGCCCTCCTCTACGTGAAGCATCATCTCGAGCGCGCCGACGCCGTGCTTCTCATCGCCATTTATTTCATTTTGCTGAAGCTCATGCTCGTCGTCGCCCTCGCGCTGCTTTTCTCCTGTTACTCCACGCCCTTGCTCGCCATTCTTTATACTTCCGCCTTCTATGTCGCGGGCTTGTTCGTCGAGGAGATGCGCACCTTTCACTTTGCCACCGAGAGTCCGGCCATGGTGGCCATGATGCGCGGGCTTTCCTACGTCCTTCCGAATTTTGAAGATTTCAACGTGATGGCCGCCGCCGCTCACGGAAGGCACATCCCGCTCGATTTGATTCTGCAGAATACGGCTTACGCCGCGCTCTATTGCGCCATTGTGCTGCTCATCGCCATCGCCGTCTTCTCGCGCCGGAACCTGAAATGACTGCTCAGAATTGGAAATATTGGCTGCTCCTCATCATTTTGCCCCTGGGTTTCGCCGGCGTCTGGCAGTTGCAGCAGCGCATCGATGTCCAGCGCGCCGCCCTGCACCAGGAAAACGATGAGTTGGTGCTGCGCTCCGGAAAACTGATCAAAGCCATGAGTCTCGAATACGCCCCTCTGATGGCGGACATCTATTGGACCCGCGCGGTACAATACTACGGCGACAAGCGCGCCCGGCACGATCCGAATTTCGATCTCCTTTGGCCTCTTCTCGACGTCACCACCACCCTCGATCCAAATCTTCTGGTGGCGTATCGCTTTGGCTCTACATTCCTCAGCGAACCTGCTCCCCGCGGTGCCGGACATCCCGAGCTCGGCATCCAATTGCTCGAACGAGGCATTAAAGCCAATCCCGATTATTGGCGCCTTTACGAGGATCTCGGCTTTATCTACTACTTCGAGCTCAAGGATTACGCAAAAGCCTCGGCGGCCTTCGCCGAAGGAAGCAAAAATCCGGATGCGAAAATTTGGATGAAGGTCATGGCCGCAAAAATCTCATCCGAAGGCGAATCACTCTCCACCTCCGTGTTTTTGTGGAGCGAGGTCTATCAATCGGCGAAAGACCCCGAAGTGAAGAAAAACGCGCTGACGCACTTGCAGCTCCTCAAAGTCCAAGTGGATTGCAAGCAGCTTAATACGCTCGCCGATGAATATCAGAAGCGAACGGGCCGCCGCCCGGATCGCGTGAGCGAACTGATACAAGCCGGAATGCTTTCGCGGCTGCCAGTCGACCCCATGGGTTACCCCTACGTTTTCGGGCCGGACGGCAAGGCGGCTTTGAATCTGGACAGCCCGCTTCTCGAGCAACAGCTTCTTCACCAGGACTCGAAGTAAATTTCCCCCACGGCGTTCCTTACTCCGCCGTCTGCTGAGCTTGTTCGGTGGTGCAAAGCAGCGTCAGATGCGGATCAATGACCAGTTTGCGCGGCGTGACTCGAGTGACGAAGTGGAACGAAGTCTCCGGTCCCGCCGCGACGACATCTCCGAGAAAAACAGTGCGTCCTGAGCCTGTGTTGGCATAGATCGGCACGCTCGTGATGAAATAATGTGGGACGCCGGTCTGAAACAGCTTCCCGCGGACCACCTCTCCTTTCTCCGAATGATGCGTGGAAAACTGAACGCTGTAATGCGGAATTCCCGTTCCTCGCACCCACTCTTCAAAAAACCATTCCATGGAACGCCCGCCCTCGAGATCCATCGCCGGCGTCATCACCGCCTCGACTTCGTGCTGGAAGTCGCTCGTGGAAAACGCCCGGTACGCGTATTTTGTCGATATCGTGCGAAGCAGGGCCACGAACCGCTCGTCGGGATCGTTAGCTTCTGGCTGGCGCAGCATTTCGCGCAGCATGTGAATCACCCACGAGCCTTTGCTGTAAATCACGTCGTCGAAGCCGGATGGGGACTTTGAGGAGTTCAGCCGGTTGCCGAGCGTAAGCGCGCCAATTTCGTCAGTTGGCGTGTCCGAGCCGGCGACCTTATCTTCGAGCTGCGTTCGATATCGTTCCAGCCATAGGCGCAGCTCGTGGTCGGCAGGCTTTCGGCTGTCCGCGAAGAGCAGCGCAAGATAATTCGCCATGGCTTCATCGATCCACTGATCCCGGTAGCTCGACCAGGCGACCACGTTGCCCCACCACTGATGCGCCACTTCGTGATACGGGACGATGTCGGTAAAAGCTTCCTGCCCGGTGGAATTGAGTCCGGCGCGCTGCTGCGCATCGGGCGTCAAGAAAGAAAAAGTCGAAAGATAGAGCAGCCCGGGCCACCCTTGTCCGAACGTTCCGGGAATTTGCGAGACGCTCAGCGTGCGAAACGGGAAAGGGCCGCTGTAGGTCTCATAGAAATCAATCGAGGATTCGATTTCCTTGGCGAGCTGTTTCAGCGTTTCGGCCGGGCTTGGCGTCGGCGGCTGCAGAGCCGCGCGGCTTCGGCCAACCGGCAGGCTGTACGGAACATTTACTGCCGGGAGCGAGTCCGGGTTCATGGTTTCCAGGCGATTGCTCAAAGCTTGTTCAAGCTGGCGATTAGCGTAGACGTCGATGGTGCACGCTTCGTCCGTGAGAGAACTGGAAGCATATTCGCCGAGATTGAATCCTGCGATGGCGAGAGGTTTGACGCTTCGCCAGTGCCCTACGCGAAAGTCTCCGTCGGTCCGTTCGTCGATCTTGGCGCCGGTTGCCACGAGCTTCAAATGCCGCGGCCAGTGCATGGTCAGGTCATACGAGGCAAAATCCGCTTGGTCGCCTAAGTGCGGATACCAGCTCTCTCTCGCGCCGACGAAAAGGACTCCGTTGCCCGCGTCTTCAATCACGCTCCCGCGATAATGAAAACGGATCGTAAGCTCTTCTCCCTTCTGCGAGAATTGCGGCAGCACAACGTGGAGATAATCGTTGCCTCGCACGCTGCTCTCCCGCAGGTTCATCCCTTCGTTCTGAAAATAGTCCAGCGGATGGCTGTCTCCATCCGTCACGCGATCGGCACGAAGCGCGCGGGAAAGTTGAAACGTCATAACGCGCTCACCGGAAGTTTCGGCTCGGATATGAACGGCTGCCGTCGCATCCAGGGAATTGTCCGGCAGGATCTTTGTGTCGATCGTGTAGTCCAGCGCGCGGAAATCGACCGCCGGAGGAACCGCTCCCGGCACGTTATAGGATGCCCAGACATCGTAGTAAGTAAGATCGCCGTTCTTCCGCCTCTGGCCCATAAATACTTGCTCCCGGTGCTGAGGGTCGAAGAGCAGATCGAAGGTTCCAGTCTGCTCGCCTTCCAGAGCCGCATAAAAGTATGGTTTGGGATTTTGCGTGAGGCGGTCTTCCAAAATGCGCAACGATTGCGAAGGGTTGAATCTTGCGAGAAAGGGATCCGAAAGCGAATCGTAGGCGGTGTCTGTCTGCGGCGCAAGCTTGGCGCTCTGGAACTGTTGCAGGAGATCCTCCGCGGCGTCATCCGTAAACCGGACGTAGGCGCTTAGGAATTCCTGATCGAGAACGGGCGCCCCGAGGAAACGCGCCATCTGTTGCTTTTCCACGAGTTCGCGCGGGAAGGCCAGAATGTGGCCGCGCCCCAAAAAAACAAATCCCGTGATGTGGCCGTCCAAAGGCGCGAAGAAAGCAAGTTTGCCTTCCTCGAAATAAAGCTCCACGCCGCCTCGGCGGAGTTCGATGCGATTGGCGGAGACAATCTGATAGGTAGCTCCCGGCGCAAGCCGCAAGGCGTTCAGTTCCTCATAAAGTTTGTGCGGCGGTTCTTCTCCGGCGGGAGTGACGGGCGGCATCACGAGGCACGACAAAACGAACAGTGCCAACCCTGGCCGCATATAAGAAGTGTAGTCACATTCGGCATTGCGGAACAAGGCCGTAGCGGTCCAGGTGGCGAAGCCGCTTAAAATAGAGGGATGCGCCAGATCTTTCGTGTGGGGTCCGTCTTCCTGGTGGCCGTGGCTTTCTGGCTCGCAGCGGCCGCGGCACGCGCGGATACTATTGTGCTCAAGAATGGACGCCGAATTGTCGCTCTCACCGTGAGAGAAGACGGCGACAAGGTGACCTACGAGACGTCCGCGGGCGAGCTGAGCCTTCCGAAGTCCATCGTGGATCACATTGAAAAAGGTGGCGGCGTTCCGATGGGCGATTCTCCGGCCGCGGCCGCGGCGAATCTGGCGATTACTCCTCCTGCTATAAGCGCGGCAAGCGGAAACACGGAAATTGATAACGGCGCGGTTCATGACGGCTCGATTGACCGGGATTACATCGCGAAACTCGAAGGCGCAGCTCGAACCGGTGGGCCGCGCGCCAATATGAGCGCGGCGCTTGCCCATCATGCCGCGGCGCAATTCGAGCTCTCGCATGGCGACATGGAGCATGCTCTCGAGGACGAGCGGACCGCGCTCACCTACGCGCCGCAAGAGCCGGCGCTGCTGATGAACGTGGCGTACATTCATTTGCGGCGGAGCGAGTACAAGAAGTCGCTCGAATATTTGGAAAAAGCGCGCGAAGTTGCTCCGGACAACGCCGACGTGGCGAAGCTGGCGGGCTGGGCCTACTACGGCATGAACAAAATGGAGGAAGCCGTCGCCGAATGGAAACGGTCGCTGGCTTTGCGCGCCGATCCGGAAGTGCAGGCCGCTCTCGACAAGGCGCAGCGCGACAAGCAGGAAGAAGAAAGCTACAAAGAAAACGAAAGCGCCCATTTCACTTTGCGCTACAGCGGCGCGGCCGAACCGGAATTGGCTCGCGACGTTTTGCGCACGCTCGAGGCCCATTTCTCGGAAATCGAGTCCGAGTTGGATTTCACGCCGCCGGATTCCATCGGCGTGGTTCTATACACGCAGCAGGCATTCGCCGACATCACGCGCGCTCCTGGCTGGGTTGGGGCGTTGAATGACGGCCGGATTCGCGTGCCCGTCCAGGGATTGACGAGTATGACTCCGGAACTTTCGCGCGTGTTGAAGCACGAACTGACGCACAGTTTCGTCGGGCAAAAGACGCGCGGCCGCGCGCCAACGTGGATTCAGGAGGGTCTCGCGCAGTGGATGGAAGGCAAGCGCAGCGGCGACAATGCCGATACGCTCGTGCAGATTTTTCAGCAAGGACACGCAGCTTCGCTCGGCAGTCTCGAAGGGTCGTGGATGGGTTTGTCGAATGACTCGGCCGCGTATGCGTACGCGTGGGCGCTTGCCAACGTGGAATATATTGTGCAGCAGGATGGCATGGGCGATATCGAACGCATCCTGGATTTAATCGCCAGCGGAACTTCGACGGAAGAGGCGCTGCGCGAAGTGTTGCATAGCGATTACGGCGATCTGATGCAATCCACCGCGGACTATCTTCGCAAAACGTATGGACAGTAAGCGCGGCCAGCCAGCTCGAATAGTAAGCGCGGACAATCGTTTCGGGCAGTTCGCGCGGGGAGCAAACGCGGACAATAGTCGCCGGCAGTAGGCGCGAAGAGCAGGCGCAGCGAAGCCGCTGGGCGCGGACGGCGGGCGCGGGGAGCGCGCGAATCGAATTGTCGAAAGCTTTCATGTTCTAAGCAGCAATCCGGCCAGCAAGCAAATCCAACCGGCGACATTTTTCAGTTTCCAACCAGCAAGGCCGCCAGCAGAGCGGCTCGTTCGGGCATGGTGCGGATGACGATGTGTTCATCGCTCGAATGAGCGCCGTGGCCGACGGCGCCGAGGCCGTCGAGAGTTGGAGCGCCGACGGCAGCGGTGAAATTGCCGTCCGAGCCGCCGCCGGCGGTGCATCCTCCCAGAGACAATTCCATTTGTGACGCCAAAAATTTGGCTTTGGCGAAAAGCGCGGCGCTGGACTTGTGTTCGAGCGGCGGACGATTGAAGCCGCCGCGAATTTCAAATCGCGCGCCGCGGAGGATCGGGCGGAGAGCGCGCAAACGGCGTTCGACGCGGTGCATGTCCGAGATCCGAAGCGCTCGAAGATCAATGATAGCTTTGGCATGTTCGGCGATAACGTTCACGCGAGTCCCGCCTTCGATCACGTCGGCGTTTATGCTGACGCCGCGGCGCGGATCGTTCCACTTCTGGATGCGAGCGAGCTGGCGCGCGAGCTCGTGAATCGCGTTGACGCCTTCCTCCGGCGCTAGGCCGGCATGCGAAGCGCGGCCGTGGACGATTATTTCGGCTTCGCCCACGCCTTTGCGAGCGGTCTTGAGAAGTCCGCGCGGCCCGAGAGACGGTTCGAGCACAAAAACGGCGTCGCTGCGGCGTGCTTCCGTTTCGATGAGTTTCCGCGATGATTCGCTGCCGATCTCTTCGTCGGACGTCCAAAGGAAAATTAATCGGTGCGTCAACGGAGCTTGCGATTTTTGCAGAGCTTCGAGCGCGAAGAGAGCTTGCACGATGCCGGCTTTCATATCGAAGATGCCGGGGCCGTACGCTTTTCCGCCGGAAATGCGGAAGGGCATTTTGGCGAGAGCGCCGGAGGAATAGACGGTGTCGTAATGTCCGAGCACGAGGAATTGGCCGGCGGGCCGCGATTTTTGCGGCGACCAAGTGACGCGAAGATGATCGCCGCGATGTTTCTGCGCGATGCGTTCGACGCGGGCGCCGCGCTTGCGCCACTCCGCCGCGAGGAGGCCGCAGCAGCGGTCGGCCGGAAGCTTTTCCAGGCTGGGAGATTCCGCTGTGACCAGCTTCTTGAGGGTCGCGAGCATTTCCGGCAAGCGCGGTTTGAGAAGGCGCAAGAATTTGCTCGGATAGTTGGTGTCGGTCATGGGCGGACATGCTAACAACGGGACGCGCGGCGAGCAACGCCGAGTGTGCGGGATGAAGGCTGTGGAAAGCGAGGAAAGAGCTCGGGATGGGGCGGGGACTGCGAGCGATTGGCGGACAAGGGGGTACCCCACCCCGGGGTGTCCACAAGTTATGAAGTAAGCGTATGAGAGGAAAGGGGTTGCGGGAATTCCTGCGTGTTGCATGTTTACTCGATGTGGAAAAGATGGGAAGGATTTGGGTTGGCGTGGAGAGAATACCCCCTGGGCAGTTTGTAAGAGTATCAAAAGAAAAGAGTTGCGAAATGAGGCGTTTGTAATTGATTGAAATGGAAGGAGTTGCTTGCACCGTTTTTGCACAATTTTGCACATTGACCCCACGGGGAGCGGGGGGATGCGAAGTGCGGGCGACGAAGGAGGGAATGGATCGCGCGGAGACGCAGAGCAAGGGAAGAAAAGCAGATCCTTCTAGACAGAGGCGGGATCTTCTATTGCTGCGCTCAGGATGACAGGAAAGATCGTAGGGACAGGCGGGTAGCGGAGGCAAGGCGGTGACTCCTTTCTCCTCCGCGACGAAACAGCATGAATTATAGCAGGTCTGTGTTTATTGTCAAGTCATAACTATAAGTCGTTATGGTGCAATGGTTTGCGGATCGTCGATTCGCGGTTTAGACTGAAAGGTTAACCGTCGGCAGGAAACACCGACGTGTTAGCAAGCCAGGACTCAACGAAATGCCACCCGCCAGTCACTAGGGTTTTGCCACTTGCCATCTACCCTTAGCCGCTGCCAACTATCTTGCCTTTGGTTCTTGGGTTGAGGTAATAAGCGAAGCCTTTTTCTAAAAACAGGTTTCTTCTCTTGATTGCATAAGATTCGACTGAGGCCTGCGAAATATATTTTTGAAATTCCTCGAGGACTGTTGAGTTTTTAGGTTTTTCGTAGTGACTCAATAGAGTTAAGTTGTCTTTGACCTCTTTAAGCAGGGCCGAGTAGAAGTTCACGAATCCCGGGACCAGCTCTACGTCCTCTCTTGTGTACAGTGCCTCTACGAAAAGATATGCCGAGACGGCGGCTGCTCTACTGGAAATTTCGGAAGCACTTTCGCCGAATTGCTTGTCCATGACCCTGAGTACCTCTCGTATTCGAACTAAATTCTCATCTTTGCTTTTCAAGCTACTCTTTACGTTGAAGAAATCCTCCAGGTCGTCGTAGCGTGCTCGGACAAACGTTCCATTTTCATTACGGCTAAACGAGTTTATGCAGATTTGGGCCAGTGTGAACTGCTTAGAAAATCTCTTATCTGACAATCCAGTGTTTCGGAGAAAAGGAATATCTTTCTTCATTTCTTTATAGATAAAATCTCGGATCGTGCCCGTAAATGTTTTCAGCATTTCTCCCGAAATAAGTCGGACTCCCAGCTGCAGACGCCTAAATATATCTCGGAGAAACGTATCGTCTACGCTTTCAGGATAGATAACGAAGGAAAGCTCGAAGTCGTCGAATTTTGTGGCGAGGCTCGGGAGTTCGGTGCGAAGTCGTCTGTACGTATACTTTTCTCCAGCGATCCGAACTGCAAGTGGATTGTCCTCCTCTGGCTCTGGCTTAAAAAAATCTAAGAGGGTTGCCATCCGCTGTTTTCCGTCGATGCACTCATAGTCAAAATTCTCGTTATCCTTAATACGCGCGAGATATATTTTGGGGATGTCAATGTTTTTGATTATCGAATCTAGGAGTCGCTCTTGATCTTCTCGGGACCATATTTTCTCTCTCTGATAGTCTGCGTCTAGATCGATCCGGTAGATATAGTCGTCGATGAACTTCTTGACGGAGATCGTTTTGAGGTCTCTGGTTATGCGAACATTAGTATTTGTGGACATTGTGTTTCAGGCTCATTTCTGAATGTTCTTCAGGTAGTTCGTTCTTGCTACCTTTTGTTTGAGCATACGACTACTCTTGTATTTCAGCCATGTTCTGAACGGATTGCCCGCAGTTCTCGGTTCGGCGATTAAGCCTCCTTCTATTTGCGTAAGCCGCTTGATGGCTGGAAAGAATCGATATCTCTTTTGGGTGTCCTCGCCGCTCTGATCAAAGTCTATGAGCTCTATCTCAAATGCGTTCGGCCTCTCAAGGTGAGCCTTAAAAATTAAGTCAATCAAATGGGCGTCGTTCGGGCTGAGGGAACAGCCGATTACGCGTAGCGTATCGCACTCTATTAGTATCTCCAGAGCTCGATTCCAAATAAAACCATAGGGAGTATGCAGATAATTCTTGCTGGCTCCCAACGGGATGATCTCGATCGTTTTTCGCCTTCCTCGGATGGTTCTTCCGGTCCAGTTGAAGGATCCGTGCAATTTTAGCAGGGGTATTTTCGTCGATGCTGCCTCGGCTCGCTCTAGGGAGAAGCAGTAGTTCGGTTTGCCATAATACTCTTTGTACGCCTGATCCAGGACGTCGTCGTAGTTTAATGAAATGAGTCCGGTCAGTTGTTCGCTTGCCTTGGTTGCTTCGTTCTCGTGAAGCTCAATAAGTGCCCTGTGCAGATCGAATCGCCCTGTGCGGGACGAAGTCAAAATACTGGTAATATCCTGTTTAACCAATCGTTTTATATATCTTGTCTTGTATTCCCAGCCGTGGATTTTACTACTTTCGATAAGACTTATGAGCAGTTCAATGTTGAGTGATCCCGATTCTGGAGTCACGGTCTCGAGGCCTTTCAGGTACTTTGCAGCGTTTTTGGCTCTTTTAATGACCCTGTCGGAGACATCTGATGTCAGCAGTCTCAGTTTTTGGGAAAGTTCGGGGTAGAGGTTGGTCAGCTCGGAGTGGGTCGCTCCCGCTCCAAAAAGGTAGGCAATTTTCTTTGGCTCGAGCTGTGGCATACGAGGATCGGGAACGGCGGTGCTGGTGTGGCACTCCTATCCTTACTGCTAACCGCAACGGGAGAGCATACCACTCTTGTAATTCATCGCGGGGTAGCGAATCAGGGTTGCGCGCTCGAACTCAGCTAGGTTTTCTGGCTTTGGAGACTGAAATGGCCCGCGCAAGGAGCGAGGCGATGAACTTCTCGAAGGTCAACTCGGGGACTGGCTCGCGGTAGTGGCCCTTCCGGCCGGCCTTTTCGCTGGAGAGCAGGAAACAGGCGGAATCGTAGAGGCGCTCGCGGACAAGTTTGGTGAGGAGGATTTCGTAGCGCTTTGTGTAGGAGGCGTCCTTGAATTCGGGGAAGACTTTGAAGTGGGGTTCGCGGGCTTTGACGGGTTGCATCGAGCCGGGCGCTTCCTCGAGGAGCATCATATAGCCGAGCCAGGGGCGGGAGGATGGTTTGAAGGCGCCTTCGCGATAAGCGGCCCAGATATCGGTTGCGCTGCCGATGGCTTCCTCGGTGCGGTTGTTGTAGTTGTTGCCGAAGGAGCCGACTTGCGATTTGAATTCGATTCCGGCAATCAATTCACCTTCCGAAATAACAAGCAGATCCCACTTTTTCTCGGGGCGATACCAGCCTGGGATTTCGACGGCGCTTCCGCAGAAGACCTGCGTTTTTGGGAGGCCATTCGCGGCTAGATAGTCTCGGACCAAGTGCACGAAGCCATTCATTTGCTGCCCGCCAGTGACGGCGGTTCGAGCACCAGCATCGCGAGAGCCTGATTTGGAGCCTTGTTTCCTGGCTTGCTGCTGGCGAGTGCGCCAGAAATGCTTGATGGCGCGGCGAAGGTCCTCTTCGAGGTCTGGATGAAGGGCCATGGCGGGGCTAATCGAGGCGGACAGAATGAATGGCGGCCTTGCTGAAGAGGGAGGTGGTGTCTTCCGAGATGCGCTTTTGGGCTAGTTTGTAATAGTGGCGGTCGATTTCAAAGCCGATGCTGTTGCGTCCCCACTTTGCGGCGGCGACGGTGGTGGTGCCTGTACCCATGAAGGGGTCGAGAACGGTGTCACCGACGAAACTGAACATGCGGACTAGTCTTTCGGCGAGCTCGATCGGGTAGGGCGCGGGATGTTGTTTTGTGGATGCACCGGTGACGCCGGTCCAGATTTGCTGGAACCATTTCTTGTGATTTTCAACGGAGATCACGCTCAAAACTTTCGTGGAAATGTCCGGAGCACGATAGCCGCCGGGCTTGCGTTCCATGAGGATGAATTCGATATCGTTTTTTATGACGGAGTTTGGCTCGTAAGGTTTCCCAAGAAAAGTCGAGCCACCTTCGACTTCGTACGCAGCATTGGAAATTTTGTGCCAGATGATGGGCGCGAGGTTGTCGTAGCCGAGTTTACGGCAATGTTCCTGAATCGAGGAATGAAGAGGAACAACGGTGTGGCGGCCGCCATTTTCCCGGCGCGAGAGGCAGACGTCGCCGACAACGCAGATCAAACGACCGCCGGGGACTAGCGCTTCGAAACAACGTTTCCAGACCTTATCCAATTCTTCGAGGAACTGGTCGTAGTCCTCGACGTGGCCTAACTGGCCTTCTGAGTCGCGATATTCCTTGAGAGTCCAATAGGGAGGGGAGGTGAGCACTAGATGGACGCTTTGGGGATCGAGACAGGCCATCTCACGAGCGTCCCCGCGATGAAGCGCGTGCGAGGTTGGAATTTGGTGGACGGCGCGCTCAATCAGGCGAATGGAATCGGTGTCTTTGGCAATGCGCGGGATAGCGGTCTGCGGGTCGCCAAGATTGGAAAGTTCTTCCGGAACATAGCGCGAGAGGTCAACGCTCTCCGTTGCTGGCTCGTCGTTATGAAGCTTGCTTTTGGCAGCTGCGTGCATTGGCTCGGGCTATTATCCATGATTCGCGGGTTGCTTACGAGTGACGGCGGGGTGGCGGGGAAGAACGAAGAGAGATTTCTCGCTACGCTCGAAATGACGGTGGGGTGGGCGTGAAGGGTGGAGTTGAGAAATGCCGCGGTTTTGGCGGTTGTGAGACGTCGGAGCGGAGACATTTGTGGTGGAGGGCGACTTGGGAAGTGCGGGGGCGGGGAATTCAGATTGGCTCGCGTGGACGGCGGGGACGCGGAGATGAGGGATTTCATCGCAGAGTATGCGTGCGGTCAGGAAGCATTGCGCCTTGACTAGACGAAAGACGAAGAGGGATTTCATCGCGACAAGACGCGCGATGGCAAAGCGAGTGTTTCTACGCAGACGGCAAACAACGAAGAGGGATTTCTCTCTTCGCAAGCCGACCACCCCGCAGGAGCGGGGTGGAAAGAGAAAGCGTCGGCTTGCTCCGTTCGAAATGACGGGCGAGTTGGCGGGGAAAAGAAAGAGGGCACGATGTATCGTGCCCCTACGTGGGGGCGGGTGGGATTGCGAGGCGGACGGGGTTGGCGGGGGTTGCATTTGCTGGCGGGTGGCCGCGTAGGAGGACGGTGGGCTTTGGCGGCCGGTTTGCATTAGAATCGAGATGAGGTGGATGGGAATGGCGCTGGATTGGGCAAATTGTGCGGCAGTGGAAAGTGTGCCGGGAAAAGTGAGCGGAGCGTGGGTATTCCGCGGGACACGAATGCCGGTGGCGGCCGTTTTCGAAAACCTCGAGGATGGCTTGACGATCGACGAAATCGTGGAATTGTATGACGGCCTGACTCGCGAGCAGGTGCAAGCCGTCCTGGATTTTGCGGCGCAGAGCCTGGAAGTTCCTCCCCGCAGCCGATAATGCGCGTTCTATTCGACCAGGGAAGGCCGGCCCCGAATCGGCGGGCTCTGCAAGACCACACTGTCAAGACGGCGAGAGAGCAAAGTTGGAGCACGCTGCTGAATGGCGATCTGCTTCGCGCGGCGGAAGAAGCGAGATTCGATGTGTTTCAGACAACCGACACGAACATTCCCTACCAGCAGAATCTGGAAGGGCAGAAGATGGCGATCGTCATCCTGAGCAGAAACAAATGGAGCCTGGTGCGCAGCAGGCTGAAGCAGATCGTCGAGGCGGTTGACGGCGCAAAGCCCGGAAGCTGCAGCGTGGTCGAAATTCCTGGAAAATAGGCGGCTATGGAAGACCTATCGAAATATCATGAGCCGGTGAGCGGGTTGTTTGCGCGGGCGGGCGCGGCGGAGGAGTGGAAGAAGTATCGGTTGAGCGAGGAGCAGGTGGAATTTTTTCGGGAGAATGGATATTTGAAGGGCGTGCGGATTTTGAACGATGAGCAAGTGGAAGCTTTGCGCGGAGAGTTGGAGCAGTTGATGGATCCGGGGCATGCGGGGCGGGAACTGTTTCACGAATATCATTCGAACGAATCGACGGATCCGAATCGCGTGGTGTTTCATGCGCTGGGGGCCTGGCGGGTGATGCCGGGATTCCACGATTTGCTCTGGAATCCGGCGTTTCTTGTGCCGGCGTCGCAACTGCTCGAGGGAGCGGTGCGATTCTGGCACGACCAGCTTTTTTGCAAGCCGGCGCGGCATGGAGGAGTGGTGGCGTGGCACCAGGATTATTCGTACTGGACGAGGACTACGCCGCTGGCGCATTTGACGTGCTGGATCGGGCTGGATGATTCGACGCAGGAGAACGGCTGCTTGCATTACGTGCCGGGAAGCCACAAGTGGCCGGACTTGCCGAAGCCGGTGCTGACGGGAGAGATGGACGCGATTCGCGGGAGTTTGCCGGAAGAGCTGCGGGAGAAGTTCCAGCCGGTGGCGATTGAGCTGAAGAAGGGCGAGTGCGCGTTTCATCATGCGCGGACGATGCACGGATCGGGCGCGAACGATACGGCGCGGCCGCGGCGGGCGACGGTGATCAATGTGTTTCGCGACGGAGTGATGTCCAATGCGGATGAGCCGCTGCTGGCGGGAGTGCCGGTGATTGCGCGCGGGGAGAAGATGGGCGGGCGGTTTTTTCCGCTGTTGTACGAGGCGGGGGCGGAGAGTTCGGAGCGGCTCGCGCGGTGGCGCGGAGACGCGGGGCGGGGAAAAGGATGAAGAGGGGTTTCATCGCTCAGTATGCGGGCGGTCCGGAGGCGTTGCACCTTGACTAGGCGAAAGACGAAGAGGGATTTCTCTCTTCGCAAGCCGACCATTTCACAGGAGTGAAATGGAAGGAAAAAGCTCGGCCTGCTCCGTTCGAAATGACGGTGACTCCGAATGGCGAGACTTTAGCTCCTGGCTGTTGACTCTTTCCGCGTCCTCGACGACTATAAACGCAAATCTGGCCTATCATGGGCGCTCGCGGGAGAGCGCTTCTCTATGGAAGAACAACTCAGCCTGGAATTTTTGCGGGTGGTGGAAAACGGGGCGATGGCCGCGGCGCGGACGATGGGCTTCG
Organism: uncultured Acidobacteriota bacterium; assembly: GCA_963715795.1. Taxonomy (GTDB): domain Bacteria; phylum Acidobacteriota; class Terriglobia; order Acidiferrales; family UBA7541; genus Acidiferrum. The sequence continues at coordinate 3,720,765 of OY970275.1, forward strand.
GCGACCGGCACAAAGCGGACGAAGTGTCCGTGGAAGCGATGCGCAAGACGATGGATGCGGTGCAGATGGACGGGACGATCGTGATCGGCGAGGGGGAACGCGACGAAGCGCCGATGCTGTACATCGGGGAGAAGGTGGGGCTGGCGACGCATGCGCCGAAAGCGCTTTTTCCGGAAGTGGATATCGCGGTGGATCCGCTGGAAGGGACGAATCTGTGCGCGACCGGGGCGCCGAATTCGATCGCAGTGCTGGCGGCGAGCGAACGCGGCGGGCTGCTGCACGCGCCGGATTTGTACATGGAGAAAATTGTGGTGGGGCCGTCGTGCAAGGGCGCGGTCGATCTGGATGCGCCGGTTAGCGATAATTTGAAATCGATCGCGAAGAGGCTGGACCGCGACGTCGAAGATCTGGTGATTATCGTGCTGGACAGGCCGCGGCACGAGAAACTGATCGAAGAGATACGCAAAGCGGGAGCGCGGATACGCTTGATTGGGGATGGCGATTTGTCGGCGGGGATTTCGGCGGCGGTGGTGGGGACGGGAGTGCACGCGGTGATGGGGACGGGCGGAGCGCCGGAAGGGGTGCTGACGGCGGCGGCGCTGCGGTGCTTGAACGGGCAGATTCTGGCGCGGCTGGTGATTGGGAAGCCGGAAGATCAGGTGCGGCTGGAGAAGATGGGAGTGAAAGATCCGAAGAGGATTTACGACACGGAAGATTTAGCGCCGGGAAAGAAAATGATTTTTGCGTGCACTGGCGTGACGGACGGGAATATTTTGAAGGGCGTGCGATTTTTTGGTGAAGGCGTGAGAACTTCGTCGATGATTCTGACGCTGGACGACCGGCAGGTGCGGTTTGTGGATTCGGTGCACCTGGATAAGAGGCCGGATATCAAAGTGCGATTCAACTAGGAAGGGAACGCGATAGAACTCCACCTGACCGCGAAAAAGCGGGCCTGAACGCAAGAACAGGAACGTTTAGAGCACATCTGGGCTGGTTTCCCGGCGCGATTTGCGGCGCTTCTGCCAGACTTAGAGGCGGGCGAATTGTGCCCGCTTGGGAGAGACCGGCCATGGCAGCAGAAACCTCATCGGGCGAATCATCGTCGTCGAAGTCCTTGATGTGGATGATGATTGCGCTGTTTGTAGGGCTCGCGATTTTGCTTGCGGGAGGATTGTTCGTTGCGAGCCGAGTGGTGCGTTCGATGGGACTGACGGCAGCGAGCGCCAAGGATACGATACACACGCCCGGAGGAAGCTTCCGGCTGGAAAAAGAGACGGAAGTCGGGCCGGGGTTGCCGTTGTATCCGCGATCGGCGCTGGTGGTGCCGGATGAGGACGAAGCCGGAGCGGCGATCAAACAAGCACAGCATGGGGTCGAGACGTCCACGTACCACACCAGCGATATGCAAGATTATGTGGATAACTGGTACAGGGAGCACCTGAGCCCGGAATTTACGCGGCACGACGCGAGCGACAAGACGGTGGCGGCGGATTTCAGCGAGGCGCCGATCGCGGACGGGGACATTGTGTTCGTGGCGCAACGCAACCAAATGGTGAGGATCGTGGCGCTCTCAGCTGATGCAAACGGCACGAAGATTTCGCTGGTTCGACTTGAAAGGCCGGCGGATGGCGGGGGGGACGCTCCGGCCGGAGCGCAGCCTGATCCCGCGCAGCAAGCCCCTCCACAGTAGGAAAAAGATCCCGGAGAAATGGACCGCATTCCCGTATGCCGCCCTGGCGGCACCGGGAGAGAATGAAAATAACGGCTGACAGCTTACAGCTGACAGTTGACAACCAGAAGACTCTTCCTGGCTTGGAGTTAGACAGGGAGCGGCTATTTTTGGGGCACGGTGCGAATCGGAGCGGATTGCTCCGGGACGTGCTTCGCTTGCGTGTTTGCGGGCGTGCGCTCGCGTGGAACGCGGATTTATTGCTGCGTTTTTGTTAGAGCCAGAAAAACGCCGTCGTCGACGGCGATGGAGCGCGTGAAGAGTGTCGCTGTATTTCCACCGGCTAACGCGACGTGATCGGCGCTAGCGCTGATGGCGGGCCCCGGAGGCTTGGTGGTTTCCGTGGTTCCGGTCCCGATTCCGGTAGTTCCGGCTCCTGTGGTTTCCGTTCCCGACCCGTCGCCCGGTTGCAGAGAGATCCGCGTCGTGGCTGGGGTGCAATTCTGCGCGCCGAGACAGGTGTCGCGAACGAAGATTTGACGCAAGCCGCTGTTCGGTGTGCTCGCGGCGGATTTGGTTGCGGCCGCGGCGGTTGTGGCCGATGCCGCCGTTGAGGTTGCCGTTTGGGTCGCCAGGCTCGGCGTGACGGCCAGGAAAGCGACGAATCTGCCCGAGGAGCTGATGGACGGCAAAATGGCTTCGGTGCCGACGAGATTTCCGTTGGGGTCGGTGGAAACGAGCTGCGTGCTCGGAGTGCAAGAGGTGGTTACTCCGAAACAGGTATCGCGGAGATAGACCTGCCGGCCGGTGGTGGCCGCACCGGAAACAAGATTCGGCGCGGCGGAACTAAACGCGACGTAGCGGCCATCGGAACTCATGGAAGGAGAATGGCTGTCATCCGTCGCGGCGGTGCCATCAAGGGCGGAGGAGATGAGGACGGTGCTGGGCTGGCAAGAAGTGTCCGCGCCGAGGCAGGTGTCGCGAGCGAAAATCTGCGAGTGGCCGCTCTGGGTAGCGGCATACGCAACGTAGCGGCCGTCCTGACTGACGGCAGGAGTTTCCGCCGCGATGACGGCGGCGCTTTTGGTGGCGTTATTGCCTCCCGGGTCCGTGATGGTGAAGGCGACACCGTTGCTTGTGCCTCCGCCTCCAAAACCAGTGCAATTGATCTGGCAGGGGTTGGGCGGAGGGGGTGGCAAGGGCTGCGACGGGGCGTTGAAAACGGTCACGGTGGCGCTACCGGCTGCGGCGAGCTGCGCGGCGGGCACAGTGGCCTGGATTTGAGTGGTGCTAATGCTCGAGACCGTAAGAGCCGTTTGCGAGGAAGCGTTCCAGAACACCTGAGAGCCACCAGTGGGGTCCGAGGTCAGGAGGAAATTTGTGCCAGTGATGGTCAAGCCAAGAGCCGCGCTGCCAGCCGCGGCCGTGTTAGGAGTGATGGTGGTGATCGTGGGGACAGGATTGGGGGGAGGAAAGACGATGAAAGCGACGGGATTGGAGAGGCCGTTGGTGCCTGCGCCGGAGTGAGGCTGCACGGTCTGGACGAAGTCCGTGCCGGCCTTGGTGATCAGCGCGGCAGGAACCACAGCGGTCACGGAAACAACGGTTCCCGTATCATTTGCCGGCGCGCAGGTGGCCGCGGCGGTAGTGGTCACGACGCAAGTTTTGAGGACCTTTTGGTTCCAGGTGGCGACGGTTTGGACCACGAAGCCGGTGCCCGTGAGAGTGAGGGTCAGATCGGGGCAGGTGACGGTAGCCGACGCCACACACAGATTGACGCTGGCGGGCGAAACAAATTCCAGGTAGGCGCCGGTGTTCTGTTGGAACGTATTGCCATAATCATTGCAACCAGTTGCGGCAAGAATCGCCGTGAACGCGACAGCCAATGCTGCCCAAGACCGCTTCATCGAGACTCCTTCATCGGCACTAGTTAGCCCGGCATTGCCGGGGCAACCTGTCTGGTCAAACGGCGGGGAACCCCCGGTGCCAGAATGCTTTCGGGGTGAGATGCGCAATTTGCGCGGCGCGTTGACCCCAGCGTCCGCCGGGGCACGCAAACCTTGTCCGGCCCGCGCGGCGCTATTCCCTGGCCGCCTGCCCTGTAAAAGCGGGTCCGGACAACCCTACATGCTTACCATTCTCCTGGAAGAAAGGTCAATGAGCAATTCTCGTGGGGACGTTGCGCCTCGTGAGCGCAGGGGAGGCTGGCTGGGCGGCAGGCTCTGAGAATTCAGCGGGCAGGGGCCGACTCGGAAATGCCTTGGGCGGCGAGGGAGGCTTGCACAAGCTGCTGGATATGCGAGCGGCACTCGGGATTTTGGACGGGGAGGCGCGCCGCAGCGTGGTAACAGGCTATGGCTTGCTCTCTGCGGCCCAGTTTGGCGTAGAGATCTCCACGGGCAAGTTGAAACAGGGGATTGGAGGGATATTTCTCGGCAAGCGGGCTAATCACGGCCAGCGCCTGTGCGTATTGCTGGTCATAGGCGTGGAGGTCTAAAGCCAGGTAAAAGCGAGCAGCGTCCTGGGTGAGGACGCCGTCGGCAATGTCGCGCTCGAGTTGACGAATGCCTACTTGCTTATTCCCGCCAGGGATGCCCATGAAGAAGCCGAGAAACTTGGCGATGGCGCTGAGGGTGTCGACGTAATAATTGTAGAGTCCCAGGCCAAACTCAGCATCGACAAGTTCCGGGTCCAACTGAAGAGCACGGAGAAAATGAGCGCGACCGTGGACACCCGCTCGAGCGGTGGCGCGATTTTCGCCGCGAAGGCCGTAAAGACGTGCCGCGAAAGCGTCGGCCAGCCCGGCGTAAAACTGCATTTCGGCGGTTTCGTGCTGCTGGAGATGCGCCTGCGCGATGGACGTAGCAGTTGAGACAAGAGCGAGGTAGTGCTGATCGGTGGGAAGCTTGGGCCGGTGCCAGGCGTCGGTCATGCCATATTTGAATTCCGCCGAGGTGCACCAGATTCTCCACCACAAGGCGTCGGCTTCGAGCAAATAGCCCAGAGGGTGATCGGGCTGCTCTTTCTGGATCCGTTGCGCGTCCGCGATGGCCGCATTCAGATCGAAGGAGTAGATCTCTTCAACGGCTTGTGAAGTTCCGGGCGGCAGGGCCAGCTTCTGCGCGCGCGCCTGGGGCGCGAGAAAGGAGGCAGAGAATGCGGTCGTGAAGAGAAATATCGCAGCCCATCCAAGGGCGCGGAATGGATTCATGCGAGCACCCGGCGGATCATCGTGAATGCATCGGCCAGTCCTTTTCGCGCGAGAGGTCTCGCGCCCGACGAGTTTATGCTGTCCGAGGAAAGTTGCAAAACGAAATGGACCGGGAAGAGGGAAGAATCTGGAACATCTTTGGAAATTGGGCGTTAGTCGCAGCGCGGCTCATTTGCTATTCTCGGCGGCGTGCCGACAACGCGCGACAACGTTGCTGCTGGCAAGACGGCGGGCCTCCCGGTAGAAACGCCCTCGGGTCTGGAGCGTGGCCTGGGCCTCAAAGAGGCCGTCGCGCTGAACATGATCGAGATCGTGGGCATCGGCCCGTTCGTGGTCACGTCGCTGGTGATCAAAGCGATGGGCGGGCCGCAGGCGCTTATCGCGTGGGTGGCGGGAGCGGCGCTGGCCACGCTGGATGCGTTCGTTTGGTCGGAGCTTGGCGCCGCCATGCCGCGCGCGGGCGGATCGTACGTTTTTCTGCGCGAAGCGTACGGGCCGGGCCGCTGGGGCCGGTTGATGTCTTTTTTATTTGTGTGGCAGACGTTTGTTCAGGCGCCTCTTTCGATCGCATCGGCGTCGATTGGCTTTGCGCGGTATGCGGGGTATCTCCATCCGCTGTCAAAACTCGAGGCCAAAGCCGTGTCGGGCGGCTTGGTTCTCGTGCTCGTGGTGCTGCTCTACCGGCGCATCACCACCATCGGGAAAATTTCTGTTCTATTGTGGGCGGGCGTGGTGGGGACGCTTCTCTGGCTGATCTGGGGCGGGGCGACGCATTTCAATGCGAAGATGGCGTTTGATTTTCCTCCCCACGCGTTTTCGCTCTCCTGGGTGTGGTTCGCAGGACTGGGCTCCGCGATGGTGAGCACGGTCTACAGCTATTGGGGCTACTACAACGTCTGCAATCTGGGCGGCGAGATTCGCGACCCGGAACGCAATATCCCCCGCGGCATATTTCTCTCGATTCTCGGGATCACGGTGCTGTACCTGGCGATGCAAACGAGCATTTTGGGAGTGGTGCCGTGGCGGGAAGCACAGAACTCGAAGTTTATCGTAAGCACGTTTGTGGAAAGATTGTACGGGCATCACGCGGCGCAAGCGGCCACGTGGATGGTGTTATGGATCGCGCTGGCTTCTGTGTTCTCCGTGCTGCTGGGATATTCGCGGGTGCCTTATTCGGCGGCGCTGGACGGAAATTTCTTCCCGATTTTCGGGCGGCTACACCCGACAAAACATTTTCCGTATGTTTCGCTTCTGGCGCTCGGAGGGCTGGCGTTTATCTTCAGCGTAACACTGAAGCTGGAAACGGCCATTGCAGGTATCCTCGCGATGCGGTTGCTGGTCCAGTTCATCGGACAGGCAGTGGGAGTGATATTGTTACGGCGGCGCTGGGGCGTATCGCGATTGCCGTTCCGGATGTGGCTTTATCCGTGGCCCGCGGTGCTGACGATGATCGGCTGGGCGTGGCTTTTTTGGCAGACCGGCCCGGCGCGAAAGTGGGGATTGGCGGAAATCGCGCTGGGAGCTCTTGCATTTCTCATCCGGGCGCGCGAAATGCGACAATGGCCGTTTACAAAAGCGAAGGAAGCGGAGGCCGCGTGAATCGTCTATTCCAGGGGTCAATCAGGTGCATCCTATTGGGGGGTATCGCCGCGTTGCTTTGGGCGCAGCCGGCCGCGTCGCAATTTGCTCCGGCTCCGGGAACGGGACCCGGCCTTCCAGACACCGTCGAGGCCATCGAAAGCGCTCGCGTCACTACACGCATCCTCTACATCACGGCTCACCCGGACGACGAATCATCGGCGCTGCTCACTTATCTGGCGCGCGCGCTGCACGCGGATGTGGCGCTCTTGACGCTGACGCGCGGCGAAGGGGGACAGAATGACCTCGGGCCAGAGCAATCGCCCCAACTCGGATTAATCCGCACGCAGGAACTGCTAGCGGCCACGCGCGGCTACGGCATCCAGCTTTTTTTCGCCAATGCGCCGGATTTTGGTTATTCAAAGACGCCCGAGGAAACGGAAAGAATCTGGGGAAAGCCGGTTCTCGGGGAGATGGTGCGGGTGATTCGCACGTTTCGGCCGAACATCGTGATCAATGGATGGGGGGGAGTGCACAGCGGACATGGGCATCACCAGACGTCCGGGTTATGGACGCCGATTGCCGTCGAGCAGGCAGCCGATGCGAATGCGTTTCCCGAACAGATTCGAGAGGGGCTTCGCACGTGGGGAGGCTCGTCGAATCCCGTGCAACTACTCGATACGGAACGCGGCGGCGCAACCAGCGAAGATGGCGTCTCGCTGCCCGTGGACGAGATCTCGCCGCTTTGGGGCATGTCCTGGCGCGATATTGGGCTGGACGCGTTCGCGAACCACCGTTCGCAAGGTATTACGAATTTTATCGGCTCTCCGTTTCTGCGCCGCCCGGTGGTGCTCACTGAGGAGAATGGCGGCAAGCTGGATGCCGCGAGCCTCGATGTGAATCTGGAGCAGTGGGCTCGCACGGTTGCGCGGACGTTATGCGGCCCGGGAAAAACGGAAGACTGCAAAGTGATGGCTGCGGCTAAGGCGGACGAGAAGATCGAAGCTGCGCGCAAGTTTGCCCTCGATCTGGACTGGAAAAATGCGCTGGCGCAATTGGCGGGCGCGGCGACGCTGATCGAATCGATTTCGCCGCGGGACTCCGCGAATAATTTGGAGGGCTATACGCCTGATCAAGCATTCGACCTCCGAGAAATACGGGAGCGCCTCAATCGCGCGCTGACACTTGCCGCCGGGCTGGAGGTGAAAGCCGAGGCGGACCGAAACGGGCTAGTCGTTGGCGAATCGTTTGGCATACGCGCGGAAGCGCATTGCCGCACGGAGGACGGTTGCGTGCTCGGCGGACTGGAATTAGTCCACGGAGACGAATTCAAGATAATGAAGCGCGAAACGGATGCAGAGAAAGCTTCTCAATTTACCGTCGAGGTGACTCAGCCCGCGCCGGCGCTTAGCAGATGGGACAAGCTTCTGCCGGAACCTCCGCCTCTTATTCGGGCAGATCAAGAGGTGACGGTCGGAAGCTACAGATTCAAGGCTGAAGCTCCCGTAACGCACATCGCGGCAAGCTCGACGCGGCTGGATCGCGTGCCGCTGCGAATCGTGCCGGCGTACACGCTGGCTGTGGATCCCCGGCAAGCCATCGCGATACTGGGAAAGCCTGAAAAGCCGTTTGAGGTGTTGCTGCGTATACACTCTTATGCGACTGAACCGGCCAAAATCACGGTCGGTCTGGAGCTGCCGGAGGGCTTCACGTCCAGCCCTCCCGAGGAAATTTCGATTGAGGGTTCGGGAGACCGCTACGCGAAGCTGACGGTTACCGCGCCCAACGGCCTGGCTCCGGGCAATTATCCGATCGTGGCGTACGCGCAACGCGACACCGAGAAATTCACGACCTCGCTCGCGCCGCTGCCCTCGCTGCCCACGCAGCTTTGGAGCGAGACGGCGCGATGCGTTGTGCATGCGCTGGCCATCAACGTTCCGGAAAATCTGCGCGTCGGCTACATCACGGCGGAAGGCGAGCCGATTCCGCAGGCGCTGCGCATGCTTGGGATTCAGGTGGAAACCTTGGATGCCCAAACGCTGGCGTTCGGCGATCTTTCAAAATATGACGCCATCATCGTCGGCGTGCGCGCGTACGAATTGCGTCCCGAGCTGCCGGGGGCGAACCAGCGGCTGCTGGACTATGTGTCGAAAGGCGGGACGCTTGTGGTGCAGTACAACCGGGACTTCGCCTGGAACAAGGCGGAATACGCTCCTTATCCCGCGAAAATTCTGACCGAGCAAGGGCACTTGCCGCGTATCACGAATGAAGACTCGCCGGTGAAATTTCTGAAGCCGGACGACCCGTTGCTGAACCGGCCGAACAAAATCACGCAGGCCGACTTCAAGGGATGGATCCAGGAGCGCAGCCTTTATGACTGGACGCAGTTTGATCCGAGATACACGGCTGTGCTGGCGATGCACGATCCGGGCGAGCCCGATTTGAATGGGTCTCTCGTCTACACGCATTACGGCAAGGGCGTGTATATTTACACGGGGATCGCGTTCTTCCGCCAAATACCGGATGGAGTTCCGGGGGCGTACCGGCTGTTCGTCAACCTGATCAGCGCGACGCATCCCGACTGAGCCGAACGGTCGCTTAGCGCTTCGCACGCTCTTGTCAGATCAAATTCGTCCGGGTAAATCAACTGGACACATCGCTCCCGAGCGCAAATTCGCGTGCTATCCTCTTTCACCGGGGGTTGACGACGAATGAAGAATTTTTTCTATACACACCTTGCCGGCCGCACGATTCAAGCGGCTTTCGCGCTCCTGCTGGGAGCCCTTCTTTTGCTGGCTTGCAGCTTGCCGGCTGCCGCGGGACAGAAGGACAAAAAGAAAAAAAACGCAGCCGCGGACGATAGCACTGCCGTATTGCCCCAGGGCGACGAGCAGCAGATCGACTACATGATTTCGGACATGCTGGGCGCCTGGCAAATCGGGGACGTCGAGAAGCTGCACAAGGACTATGCCGACAACGTATCCGTGGTCAACGGGATTTGGGCGCCGCCCGTATTCGGCTGGAAGAACTATGTTGCCGCCTACCAGCAATTGCACGCACGCATGCAGCAGATTCGCATGGACCGGATAAACACGTACATCAAGTACACGGGCAACTTCGGGTGGGCCTGCTACCAGTGGGAATTTTCAGGAGTGGTGGATGGGCAGCCGAGCGCGGCGCGGGGCCAGACGACGCTGATCGTGGAAAAAAGGGACAATCGCTGGGTGATCGTGCACAACCATACTTCCGTGGCGCCCACGAGCCAGCCGGTCGCTCACGAGAGCACACCCGAAATACCGAAGGCTCAGCCGAGCGGTTCCTCGCCAGGCTAGAGACCCGGCACCGATGCCAGTGCCTTCAACGGATTAGAAGTTCTTCAACCCGTTGTAGAGCCACATGCCTGCGAGAACTAGCAGCAGCACTCCGGACACGATGCCGCTCGTCAACAACGGCCGCGAAAGAGTGTTAATCTTCGCGATCAGCTCCCGCTGTTCCTGGACCATGTGCTCTTCTGACGCGTCGAGAAAGATTTGACCGTCCTCGTGGTTGGCAAGAAGGCTCCGACGAATCAGCAAAAGCACGAAGACAACGGTAACGATTCCCCAGGCAATCAAGACATAGAAGATGGGTCCGGTGGTGAGAGTTTCCATGGTAACCTCCCGCTGAAAACACTTCGCGGTCCTTGCGGTGGACGGGACGGAAGGTCAGGACCGCGTTCTGAGGCGGAGTATAGCACCAACCATTTGAAATTCAACTACTTGGCATGAGGCAAACCGATGCTTGCAGCTTTCTTCGACAAAAGGCGACGTTCCGGAATTTGCATTTAGTTTGCGTGCCATTGCCCGCCTCGCGAGGTCCCAGGGTTGCGCGATTGAGGTCCGGGGCGCTCGCGCTGGAGATGCGCTGAAGCAGCGGGGCTTCGTTGACAAAGCGGATAGCGGCGGGCACAATGAAAAAGCCTCGTTGCTACTGAATCCCTGCAATGGATGGGGGTTCACTCACCGCTCTAGTGCCCGAGTGGCGGAACTGGCAGACGCGCTAGCTTCAGGAGCTAGTGATCGCAAGGTCGTGGAGGTTCGAGTCCTCTCTCGGGCACCAACTTAACCATTTCCCGTCGTGCCGCACTCCGAGAGATTTGAGTGCCTACAAAATCCGCGGAAACGTCGGCCCTACTCGATGCGCAGCATGGAAGCTGGGTCGATCCGCACCGCGTGGATCACGGGCCGCAGTGCGGCCAAGAGCGCTCCCGCGAGAATGGCCAGCGCAGGCAGCGCCAGCATCTGCAAATCCGTGGCTTTCACTTGATAGAACAGCGACTCGATATAGCGTACAGAAATCATGCCCAGGGCCACGCCCGCCGCGGCTCCCAACAACACCATCGAAAACGCATCAACGGTCACCAAGCGCGCGATATTGCCTGCCTGTGCCCCCACCGCTATACGAACCCCAAATTCGCGCCGCCTCTGCAGGACGGAATAGTGCAGCACGCCATAGAGCCCGACGGCCGCCAGCAGTAACGCTACGATCGCGAAGAAAAGAGCCAACGTAGCGAGCAATCGTTCGCGCACCGTATGCGATTGGTTGATTTCCAACTGCGTGCGAATGCGGCTGACGCGAAATTCAGCGCGCGCCTGCGGCACTTCCTGACGCAGCACGGACGCCAGCGCCAACGGGTTGGCGATGGACGTTCGTACGAGCAGCACGGCCGCTCCTTTTTTTCGCGAGGCTCCGTTCGCGTCGACAGAATGAAACGGAACGTACAATTGCGGCAGGATCGGTTCCCGAAATTCCCGGTAGCAAACATCTCCTACCAAACCCACGATCTGATAATGGACGCGAGCGCCTCCATCCATGGCGAGGTCGATGGACTTTCCCACGGGATCTGCACCGTCAAAATACGTCTTTGCGAAGGTTTCGTTGACGATCGCCGAACCCGGCTGCATGTCGCTCGGGCGGAAGTCCCTGCCATCAATCAGTGGGATGCTCATCGTGTCCAGCCAGTCCGGGGAAACACTGCGCATGTACGCGAGAATTCCGTTCGGCGGGGCGCCATTCACAGAGACGAAGTTGTTCCAACTGCTGTTCCCGAGCAGGGGCTGATCCGCTAAAGCTACCGTTTCCACTCCTTGCACACCGCGCAAATGTTCGGCAACCTGCTCCCAGTACTCGACCGGCTGAGGCTGTTTTGTCACGGTATCCAGAACAAGCAGGCGATCCGCTGAAAAGCCAGTGGGCTCGTGAGACAAACGTTGGAACGTGGCGGCGAAAAGCCCGGCGACGAACAACACCAGAAAACAGAACGCGACCTGTACCGCGATCAAAGCATGCATCAACCGCCGCTTCGAATGCGGATCTTCTCCGCCCTTGAGCGCGCTCACGGGATTCACGGACGAAGCGCGCAGCGCTGGAATCAAGCCGAACAGCAAGGTCACGCCCAGCGCTAACGCTAATCCAAAAATGAGCACCCGCCAGTCCGCTGGAAGCAACAGCCGCGCCGGATTGTCCGGTGGATTGATCATGCCCACGACGAACGGCCCGGCCCACCATGCGAATAAACCGCCGACGGCCGCCGCAAGCAGAGCTAGCCACGCGCTTTGCACCAGCACCAGTTGAATCAGCCGGAAGCGTCCACCTCCCATCGAAACGCGCACCGCCATCTCTCGCGCTCGGGCCGAGGCCTGCGCGGTCATCAGGTTCGCCACGTTGGCGCAGGCAATCAACAACACCAAGGCCACCAGCACGGCGAGAATCGCAAGTGGCCGTCGCGTTTCGGATTGAAGATTCGAAACGCCCGAGGCTGCCGGCTCGAGCAAGACTTTCTGATTCAGGAATTCATCGATCTCTTTTTTGGACATTCCCAGAAAGCCTTTGGCTCGCTCTTCTTCAAAGGCGCGTGACGTTGCTTCCAGTTTCTGGCGCATCGGTTCCATCGCCGTGGCTTGATTCACGACCGCCAAAGTCCGATGCCAAGTCCAGTCTTTGTGCGTGACTCCGGGATGCATCATCGTGGGAACAAAGATGTCGACCATCATGCCGGGCTCGGTGCCAGTGAATGGTGGCTCGGCCACGCCTACGATCTGGTACAACGTGTCGCCCATTCGAAACAAGCGGCCAATCACTTTGGAATCCTGCCCAAAACGATGCGACCAATACTCATAAGACAGCACCGCATAAGGATGTCCGCCAGGTTTCAGATCATCGTCCTCCGTAAAAACTCGGCCCAGAGCCGGCCGGATTCCGAGCGTCGAGAACATCGATCCCGAAACGTATTGCAAATAGGCCCGCTCAATCTCTTCGTCCGATTTGTAAGTCAGATCCACCGGCTCGGCGTACGAAACGGCAATCAACTCCGCCTGGTCTTTCACCGCTTCCCGCATCAGTTGGAAGTCGGGATACGCCCAGCCATCGAATGTCTGCGGTTTGCCTTCAGGACCGATGCCTTGCCGCGCCAAATCGTAAAGCCGTTCAGGATGCGCAACCGGCAAAGGCCGCAACAACAGCGCGTCGATCAGCCGAAAGGCTGCTGTGCAAGCACCGATGGCCAGAGCCAGCGAAACGATCGCGGCCGCCGAGGTAATTTTTGTCTTGAGAAGCTGCAGCCAGCCGAAGATCGCATCGGCCCGCAGCGACTCCAGCCATGCCACCAGCTTGAAGTCGCGGCTCACTTCGCGATGCCGCAGCGTGGAGCCGAACGCCCTGCGGGCCTCGGCGGGATCGCGGCCCTTGTCAATGGCTTCGGCAATGTGCGACTCGAGTTCCTCGTCAATCTCCCGATTCAATCGATCGCCGCGCAAAACATTCCCTATCCTCGACCACAGAGACATCTCACGCCTCCCGCAAAACCCGATTCACCGCCAAAGTCACGGCCTGCCACCGCGATTCCTCAACGCCAAGCCGCTTCTTTCCCGCCGCAGTCAATTCATATAGCCGCGCCCGCCGCCCATCGTCTTTGGTGGTCCACTCGGCCCGAATCCACCCGGCCTCTTCCATCCGGTGCAGCGCCGGATAGAGCGAACCTTCCTCGACGCGCAGCACATCGTCAGAGATGCCCTGAATCGCTGTCATGATGGCGTACCCGTGCAGCCCCGGCCGCCGGGAAAGTATCTTCAGAACAAGCAGATCCAACGCCCCTCGCAAAGCCTCCGCTTTGGCCATACTCAGACCTCAGAATACATAGACGTCTAAGCATCGGAAATGTTCCGTCGAAAAATCACTCGGCTGATGATTCCCGGAAGGGAGACCGCGAAGGTAGAGAGCCGGCGACCTCGATCAACCGGCTCGGGCCGTGCGGCGAGGCCCGCACGAAGTACCGCTGCGGTGAGTGAAGGCTGCGTCCGAAGGGATAGCACGTTACGAGGGTCAACTCATCGTCGGCGGTGGGGGCCAGCAAAGCTACATCTTCGGGCAGCACCACGCGAATGAGATCTACCGTGAACGTGCGCTCGCGAAGCTGGCGGTGGCGAGTGTCATACCATTGGACCTCGATCCTGTCGCCCAGAGCCGTCCCTTGCAGCGGCAGAAACCAGTTCGTCCGGTGCCCTGCCAATTCTATGTTCCCTGGCTCGCCGAAGTCCGCCCCGCTGAGCAGCCGCGCGGGGCCAAAGGCTAGCGTCCTTGGAGTCGCCCCCTCGAGAACGATTTCGTCAAGTTCAAGCCGCGGGATCTTCAACCGCGCCACCGGGTACATATCCGCCCATGGCCACGGCGGCTGCTCCTCGCCGAATTTCACTCTCTTTTCCCAGGCCCGTTGGATCAGCACGCTGGCAAGCTTGGCCTTCGCCCTCATATAGATGTCGCGGCTCGTAAGGCTTCCGCCTGCGATAAGCGTCACCACAAACAGGAGCCGCAGGAACTTCACGGCACGGCCTCGGCTTTCCGGCGCGTGATCCACCAAAGCGCCATGCTGATGAGCAACAGCACTACTCCGAGCGCTTCCAGAAATGCGTCTGCCGTGCCCGTCGCTGGCGCGCCGAAGACCTTGTCCATTTGCATCCCGGCCGGCAATTCCGTCGGTACCGGAACCGTTTTGGATTCCCCTCCCGCATTCGCCACGATTTCCTCCACGGCCACAAGCGACGTGAACCGCGTGACCAGGTGGTAGTGAATCGCATGCGCAACAAGATCCGCGCGAATTCCGGCCCTGGCGTCGTCATCCGCCAGCCGCCACTTGTCCATGAAATCTTCCACTCGCTGTCGCGCCCACAGAGTTGTGATCCCGGGATGAAAGGTAGACTTCGAAGTATCGAAAGCAAAACTCGCCTCATACGGCTGATCGCCCGCGCGAGCGGTCAAGTGCACGATGCCCTTCGTGCCTTGCGTGATGCGCCCGTAAACCACCAAAGGCTGCCGCAAGAAGAGGTCCGGTGTCCTTTGAGGATAGAGATCCGCCACCTCAACTCCTTCAAAGGTCAGCTTTACATCCGTCAGCACTGGACTCTCGATAGTTTCGAGCAACCGGCCCATCTGCTCCGTAATCTCGCTGTTATCCGCGATGTGCGTGAAAGTCCCTCGCCCGAATTGCGCCATTTTCGTGGCCAGAAAGAAATTGGGTGCGCTTCCGATAGCCACTGTATACAGCCGTGCTCCGCCCAGGTTCTGCCGCAGCGCCGCGAAGATCTCTTCTTCGTTCCCCAAGTCTCCGTCGGTCAGCAGCACGATGTGCCGCAAGTAACCAGGAATTTCCGGCTTTCGCATCAGGTGAAGCAGCGCAGGCAACATCTCCGTACCGCCGCCCGCCTGAAGCCCTTGCACATAGCGGCGCGCAGCGGCTACATTTTCCGGAGTCGCGGCAAGCGGCTCTGGTGCAAACTCATAATAAGTGTTGTTGAAAGCCTCGATGCCGAAGCGGTCGCCCGGGTTCAGCCCGTCCAGCCCCTGAAGCAAAGCTCCGCGAGCCTGCTCGATCGAAGTGCCCGCCATCGACCCTGATATATCGATGAGGTAGAGCATTTCCACCGGCACGCGCTTGCTCGGCTGCACGGTCGGCGGAAACGCCGTCAGAAGAAACTCAGCCCCGCCGGAATTGCCCTCGGGAGAGAGAAATAGCGCGGTCTTCGGTTGCGTGCTTTCCGCCTGCTGTATCTCCAGCACAAAATCCTTGTTGGGAATCGTGGCACCGCCGGCTAACTCGACCTGTTGCCGTCCGTCTGCCAAATGCTGCACGTTGATCGCGTGTGACACGGACTTCACCGACCCAAACTCAAATCCCGGATCGAGATTCACGGTGATCGAAATGTCGTGTCCCGGCCTGCTGTCGGGATTTCTTACCGGTGGTGTGATTCGCGACGCATCGGCCACCTCATTCGTGTCTAGGGCCCATCCGGTCCCCTGATGTCCCGTGGCTTGCGTGCCGGGGATATACCGCGGTCCCACGACCATCGGGAAGTCCAGCCGCATCTTCGATTCTTCCCAGCGCAGCGGTTCCACATACCGCAATCGAACATCGATGTGGTCGCCGGGCATGATGTTCGCCACGGAAGCCGTGAAAATGTTGGGCCGCTCCTCCTCCACTAGCGCGGCGCGCTTGCCTTGGGATTTCGCCGTTTCGTAGATGTTTTTCGCTTCCTCGCGCTCGCGAACGATGCTGTGAATGATCCTGTTTCCGATTCGAATTTCCATGTCATAGACGGCGGCATCATGCGGCAATGGGAAAACGTAGACCGCCTCGATTGGCTCGGAGGTGGAGTTGACGTACTGCTGCGTCACCGTAGCGGCTTCCACTAGTCCGCGCACGTCCAGCGCGGCGTCGGTGTGCACCAGTGGGACTGTCTCGTAAGCTCCGGAAATCGGAGAGCGGTAGAGCAGCGATCCTTCCCCGGGGCACGGAACGCCGGTGTCCGATTGCTGGGCGAGAACCCCTCCCGCGAAAACCGTGATGACTGTCAGCAGTGCCGACACAAATCGCCGACGCGCACCGTTATGGAACCATTTCCCTGTGAGCCGTTGCATATTGCCTCCTCCACACGTTTTGCCGCGTGTGTCAGAATGCACGAGGCGCGCCACGCGGCACGGCCGCAGGAATCCTGCCTAAGTGCCCGTCTATTCGTCACTTGGCATACGCCGACGGGCCTGCTCGCAACTTCTTCCGTGTTGTTTCACCCACGCCCGTGTGAGCACGGCAACGTTGCAGGGAGCTTCGCGAGGACTTCGCTACGCGGCCATGGTAATTACTTGTACAAACAGGTTTTACACTCGCTTTCCCTTCGCCGCTTTCTTGCTACGATAAAAGAACCCTAGGACACATCTCCCAATTGGGGTTTGAATCGCTCGCCAGCACACGGCGAGTTTGGCTTTCTTGGATACGGTTGCCCTCGACGGCGACCGAGGAGTTTCACGTGAAACAGTCAAATTACTTTCTTGGCCTTGCAGCTCTTCTTGGCTTTCTTGCCGCGCCCGGATTCGCGCAGGCGCCGCCAGCCGCCAGGCCCCAAAGTTCGGCGGTTACCTCTCCGTCTGCCGGTGCCGCGCAAGCACCGGGCGCGAGCAGCGTCTCTCGAACCACCAAGGCAGTGAATTATCGCCGCGCCGGAGGCACGACCAAAATCGATTTCGCCGGCACTGAACTCATGCAAGGCGCCGCCGGCGAAGCCAGGGTCGAAAGCAAAAGCGGCCGCATCGAAATTGAAGCCAAATTCCAGGGTTTTGACGAGGCCACCAAATTTGGCCTCGAATACTTGACTTACGTGCTCTGGGCCATTTCTTCGGAGGGCCGCGCCGTGAATCTCGGCGAAGTCATTCTGAAGAACGGCAGCGGCCAAGTGAAGGCCATCACGGATATGCAGACCTTTGGCATGATCGTTACCGCGGAGCCGTATTTCGCGGTTACGCAGCCGGGCAATATGGTTGTTCTGGAAAATGTTCTCGGCCCCGCTACGCAGGGCAAAATCGAAAATATTGACGCCCAGTACGAGCTGCTGCCGCGCGGCATTTATTCCTCTTCGAATACCAGAATTGAAAACGCCATCTTCGGCATCGACCGGAAGACGCCCCTCGAACTTTTCGAAGCACGCAACGCCGTTCGCATCGCTCGCATTGCTCAGGCCGACAAATATGCCGCGCCTTCGCTCGCTCGCGCCGAACAGCAGCTCCAGAATGCAGAAGATGTTTACCGCCGCAAGAGCGACAAGAAATCCGTGGAGGCTGCCGCGCGCGAAGTCGTGGAAACAGCGGAAGAAGCGCGCGTGATGGCCGTGAAACAGAAAGCCGAGGAAGACGCGCAAGCCAAAGCCGCCGCGGAAAAGAAAGCTGCCGAGGAAGAAGCTGCGGCGGAAATCAAACGCCGCCAAGACGCGGAATTGGCCCGGCAGCAGGCGGAAGCCGCGAAAGCGGATGCGCTTCGCATGAAACAAGAAGCGGAAAAGGCCGCAGCGGACGCCGCGCGCCAAAAAGCGGAGGCCGAGCAAGCCACGGCCGCCGCAGTCCAGCAGCAGCAAGCAGCGCAGGCCGCCGCCGAACAAGCGGCGCGGGATAAAGCCGCCGCCCTGGACCAGCAGCGCGCCGCGGAAGCGGAAGCCGCACAAGCTCGCCAGGCCGCCGCAAAAGCCGAAGCGGAGAAGGCCCAGCTTCGCGCGCAGCTTCTCAGCCAGCTCAATTCCATTTTGCAAACGCGCGACACCGCTCGCGGTCTGATCGTCAATATGTCGGACGTTCTCTTTGACACCGGCAGCTCCACGCTCAAGCCCGGTGCGCGCGAAAAGCTGGCGAAAATCTCAGGAATTCTGCTCGCTCATCCCGGCTTGAATCTGCAGATCGAAGGCCATACGGATAGCGTAGGCGGCGACGAGTTCAATCAGCAGCTTTCCGAGCGCCGCGCGGACACCGTGCGCGATTTTCTAGCCGAGCAGGGAGTTCCCGCTTCCACCATCGCCGCGCGGGGCTTTGGAAAAACGCAGCCCGTCGCCACGAATGACACTCCCGAAGGCCGCCAGCGCAACCGGCGCGTCGAACTCGTCTTGAGCGGCGAGTCCATCGGAAGCGCGGCCCCGGCAAGCGCCACCACCAATCAATAATTCAGCCAATGCAGCGGCAAGCCGTCGCTGAGCCTCGCGGAAATTGACGGTCTGCCGCGCAATCCGCTACGGTATTCCTGCAGCCGCGATGCATAGGAAGCCGGAGGCCTGCGATGCTCCTCACTCTCTTGGCCCATATTTTCCCCGCGTGGAAACTTCACTTCAGCTTTCTCGAAAGTCCTCTCGCCAACGAAATGATCGTTCTGCGTTGGCTGCATCTTGTTTTCGGCGTCCTCTGGATCGGCATGCTGTACTTTTTTAACCTGGTCTTGACGCCCGCGATGAAGCAAGTGGATCCCTCGGCGCGCCTGAAAATTTATCCCGCTCTCATGTCCAAAGCGATGTTCTGGTTTCGCTGGTCCGCGCTGATCACCGTTCTAGTGGGACTGCGCTATTTTCAGTTGTACCTCTCTGCGGACGCGCGAAACGCCGGCGACCCCTCGCTTGCCTGGAAATGGCTCGGCTGGTGGCTTCTAGTCTGGGGCGTCGCTTATCTTTTCCTTTATGCCTTGCAACTTCCCGCCAAGGGATTCCGGAACAACGCCTGGATGCGAGCCCTCACGATCGCGATTGTCGTGATTGCCGCGTCCTGGCTTGTCCTTGCCTTGAATGTCGGGCCGACGTCCTCCAGCGCGCACCTGGCCATCAGCGTCGGCGGAGGGCTTGGCCTCGTGATGTTGCTCAACACTTGGCTTGTGGTCTGGCCGGTTCAGAAAAAATTGATCGCCTGGGCGCGTGCCAGTTCGGAGCAAGGAGTATCGATGCCGCCGGAAACCGAACGGCTGATGCGCTGGGTTTTTCTCACTGCGAGAGTTTCGTTCTGGCTCTCATTTCCGATGTTGTTGTTCATGGCCGCCGCCAGCCATTATCCCTTTCTCAGCACTCTCCCGCGCTAAGAGAACCACTTCGGGCTCCACGCCCTCGGGAGCGGAGACTGGAGATTCCCCGCCCGGCGCATCGCCTCTCTGCTTGTCTATTAAACACTGTAATATGAGCAACTTACATGCGGTATTGCAGAGTTCTACGTCTCTGGTACTTCGGGCCTATTGGAACACACGAGGAGGAGCCCCACAATCCCTGTAGAGGCTAAGACCTTAGGATGTTCGCCGCTATGCTATTCGCGATCTCCATCGTTGCGCTGTCGCAATTTGCCCTCTACTACTGGCGCGCAGTTCTGGCGGGAGTAGCGGCGCAACCGGTTTCCGACCGCGTGCTGGCTGCGGCTCATCTCGAGCCCGGCCGCATGAAGGCCCGGGATTTCGAAACGCTTGCCGGGTTGCACGAACTGACCCCGGATCTGCGCACCAACGGCGGCGGACTGACCCTGGTGCGGGCTTATTACCGGATTGTCGAAGCTCTCGGCGAGCTTTCCGGTCTGCGCGCGCCTGCCGTGGCCGAGTGGTGCGATCGCGAGCGCGTTATTTGCGCCCGTTACGCCGCGGTGCAGATTGACCGTCGCCTGCAAGCCAACCTCGCTCTCGCGGCTGCTCTGCGCTCCTGCTAAAGCCGCCGCCAAAACCTGTAGATCGTCTTTCACTCTTCTTCCCTCTCTTCCTTCTCAAGGCGTTCCGCTGTTCATCTCCGACACAAATTCCGGCATCCCAAATTCCAGCCTTCCCGTTATGAAATTTTCCTCATTCCGTGAATCCCCTTCGCGACCTACATAGGATGCGGGTGTAACCTTTTCTACGTTTGGCGGTATTCACCTTTGGAAAGAGCAAGAACGGGCCGATTCGGAACATGACCAGGCGATGAAGTTGGCTCCCGACGAGGAACTGATGCTCGAAGTGCGCAAGGGCGCAGGCGAAACGCTCGGTGTGTTGTTCGACCGCTATCACCGCCCTCTGTACAACTTCTATTCGAAGCTGACCGGAGACCGGACGCTGAGCGAGGATTTGGTGCAAGAGGTTTTTCTTCGCATCCTGCGGTACCGCCAGAGCTACCAGCCGGGAACGCCGTTTCGCGCATGGATCTATCAGATTGCCCGGAATGCGCGCGTCGATCATTACCGAAAAACGCCGCGGCACGTAACGTTCGAGCCGGAAATGGCGCCTCCCGTCCTGCCGAAAGATTCGGCCCAGCAATCGGAGGAAGCCGAACTGCTGCATCGCGCGCTGATGCAGATGCCGGAAGAGAAAAGGGAGATTTTGATCTTGAGCCGCTTTCAGGAATTGAAATATGACGAAATCGCGCGGCTGCTCGGATGCGAGTTGGGAACGGTAAAGACGCGCATCCATCGTGCGATTCGGGAGCTGCGGCAGAATTTCAAACAGCTCGAGCGCGGGCTGGCCGGCCGGGAAACAAACCCCGCGCCGGCGAAAATGATTCCTCCACGGAGGGCCAGCGATGAACTGTGAACAAATGGGAGAACTCCTGCCGGACTACTTGCAAGGAAGATTGAAGGCCGAGCAGGACAGCATCGTCGAGCGGCACCTGGAAGAGTGCGCGGATTGCCGCGAGGATGTGGCGATCTGGAAAAAGCTCGCGATTTTGCCCGTCGAGCAGCCGAGCGCGGAATCGCGCGAGCGATTCGAAACGATGCTGCACGCCTACTTGACGGGTCGCAGCGATAAAGCCGCCGCCGGGTTGGAACCGCAAAGACGCGGCGCGTTTTGGAACTGGCTGCGTTCGCCGCTCGGAGCTTTGGCGTGGAGCGTGGCGTTGCTCGTCATCGGCCTGTTCGCCGGGAATTACATCGGAAGCGTTCGCTCAAACGCCGCTTCGCACCCCGATGAACTCGCGGCGATGCACACCGAGCTGACGAACATGCGCCAGTTGGTCGTGCTCTCCATGTTGCAGCAGCAGTCCGCCAGCGAACGCCTGCAAGGCGTGAGCTACAGCCAGGGGGAGGCGCGTCTCGATCCGCAAATTTTGGCGGCCTTGGTCCACACCTTGCGCTACGACAACAGCGTGGATGTGCGGCTCGCGGCCCTGGACGCGCTCAGCCGTCACGGCAGCCAGCCTCAAGTGCACAAAGGCGTAGTGGAAGCCCTTCAGGAACAGCAATCGCCTCTGGTGCAGGTCGCCCTTATCGACCAGATGCTCGAATGGCGCGATCCGGATGCGGCGGAGCGTCTGCGCAGCTTTGCGCAAACAC
Source organism: uncultured Acidobacteriota bacterium (assembly GCA_963715795.1). Taxonomy (GTDB): domain Bacteria; phylum Acidobacteriota; class Terriglobia; order Acidiferrales; family UBA7541; genus Acidiferrum. The sequence goes on from OY970275.1 coordinate 3,742,328, forward strand.
CGAATTTGAATCCCACGGTGCGCCAGCGTGCGGATTGGGCGCTGAGCAAATTGAATTGAGGAGGCAAGCGTGCGCGGAAAAACGTTTTTCACGATTCTGACAGTCTACTTGCTGGCCGCGTTGCTTCTGCCGGTGCTGCCGGCAAGAAAGTCTTTGGGCGCGCACACGCGCAAGAGCCTCTCGGCAGCTTTGTGGGCGGCGCTCGAGCCTGAAACAGCGTCCGCGAAGAGCAAAGACGACGACAACGACGAGAATTTTCCCGTCCAGGATCAGGAAAATATACGGAAGACGTTCGCTTTGCCCGCGACCGGACCGAAGTCGCTCGAAATCGACAACGTGTGGGGTTCCATCGAGGTCATCGCGGACGCACAGGGCCAGGTGCAACTGGCCGTCGACCGGACCACCCGTGCCGAGTCCAAAGAAAAGCTCGAGCAAGCTAAGAAAGAAGTGACGCTGGACATCACACAGAAGGAAGGGGCACTAAAGTTCTACGTGAACGGGCCATTTCGTTGTCAGTGCGACGATTGCCGCCGTTCGCGCGACGACGACGGCTACCGCGTCAAGATGGACTTTCAGGTCCACGTGCCTCGCGACATCGATCTCAACGTGAAAACGGTAAACGAAGGCCGTGTCCTCGTTCGCGGAACGAACGGAAATTTTCTCGTGCGAAACGTGAACGGAGACATCGAGATGGATGACGTGGCGGGATCGGGGACCGCGCGAACCGTCAACGGTCCAGTGATCGTTTCGTTCCGGCAGAACCCGAAGGAAAACTCCGACTTCAAAACCATCAACGGCAACGTCGAACTGAAATTCGCCCGGGATTTGTCCGCGGATTTCCGGTTCAAAACCTTCAACGGCGGCATCTACAGCGATTTTCCCATGACGGCGATGCCAGTGCACGCGATGGAGCAGGAACACGAAGGCAGAAAAGTGATTTATCGAGCCGACCGCTACTCCGAAGTCCGGGTCAAGTCCGGCGGCCCGCAGATTCAAGTTGAAAATCTAAATGGAGACATTCGCATTCTTGAAAACCATGAATAACCAATTACCAAGATTGATCCAAGCTTTTGCGGTAGCCGCAGTGATGGCCGCGGCGACGTCGGCCCTCGGCACGCCCGCTCAGGCGCAATCGCAATCCGGCAGCGACCGCATTGTCGTGAAACTGGACGATCCGGCGCGGCCCGGATTCGTCAAGGCCAGCCTGGTGAACGGCGGCATCACCGTGAAAGCCTATGACGGCAAAGAGGTCGTCGTCGAGGCCCGCACGCGAAACGAGGAAAGGGAGACGAATGAGGGCGGGCCAAAGCGCTTGAACATTTCGACGACCGGTCTGACCGTCGAAGAAGAAAACAACGAAGTCCGCGTCAGCACCGAATCCTTTGCGCGGACGATTGACTTGACCATTTCCGTTCCCACGCGCACCTCGCTAAAACTGCGCGCGGTGAACGATGGAGACATCGTAGTGACGGGTGTGGACGGTGACCTCGATGTGGACGATATCAACGGTTCGGTCACTCTGAACAACGTCTCCGGCAGCGCCGTGGCCCATGCTCTGAACGGGCATATCCACGCAACATTTGCCAGCGTCAATCCGCAAAAGCCCATGGCCTTCAGTTCCCTCAACGGCGACATCGATGTCACTTTTCCCGCAAATCTCAAGGCCAACGTGAGCATTCGCTCGGACCGCGGAGGCGTGTTCAGCGACTTCGATGTGCAGCTCCAGGCCTCCGCGCCCCAGCAAAGCGTCGAAGACGGCCGCGCGCAAGGCGGCAAATATCGCGTGAAGATCGATAAGACCGTCCACGGAACCATCAACGGCGGCGGCCCGGAATATCAGTTCACCAACTTCCAGGGACAAATCTACATTCGCAAAGCGGGAGCCGCGCGATAGTGGCATTCCTTTGGAGCTTGGCCTCTTCCCAAGACTGAACGTTTCTCTCAAAAACTCTTCAGAAAATACTCGCGCGCTGGTCCTGAATGACCTCCCCTTTCGACGGCACGGCCGAGTGAGCGGATTGCCGCGGATTTTGCTACGCTGTGGCTGGCAAAAGAAGTGCAAGCAAGGAGAAACAGCGTGCCAGTCGTGGCCGGAGTGGATCTTGGCGGAACTGCCGTCAACTATACCTTAGTAAATCAGGAAGATCGTTTTCTCATCGAAGGCCTCTGCGAGCATCCTTCCCTCGCCAAACAAGGGCCGGACGTTTGCCTGCAGCAGATTACCGACGGGTTGAAAATCGCCGTCAAAAAGGCAGACGTTTCCCTCGACAACGTCGTTGCCGTCGGCCTGGATACTCCCGGCCCGGCCAGCGCCTCGGGCCAATTTAGCGCCCGCGGTTCCACGAACTTCGTCCACCCCCAGTGGGCCGGATTCGATATTCGCGAGGGCTTGGCGCACAAGCTCGGCAAGCCCGTCACATACTTGAACGATGCCAATGCCGCTGCGCTCTGGGGCCACTTCGCGATGTTCGGAGCGAACAGCCGGGAGACCTCCATCTCCATCATCATCGGCACAGGCAACGGCGGCGGCGTCATCATCGAGGGCAACGTCCTCAAGGGCAAGAACGGATTCGGCGGAGAACTGGGCCATGTCCTGCTTCCCTATCAGAGCATTGCCGGCACCGAGGGCATAAAACCGGCCTGCAATTGCGGCCGCACAGGAGACCTCGAATCGCTCTGTTCTCTCACCGCGATCGAAAGAAATCTGCTGCCCTATTTTCTGCCGCGTTTCCCCGGCCATGAGCTCGCGAAGCTGGACCATCACCAGGCGGCCAAACACGTGCGCGGCCTTGCGGACAAAGGCGATCCCATGTGCAAGGAAGTTTTCCGCGTTCAAGCCCACGCCCTGGGGCTTTTCTTCGACGAGATGGTGAATACCTTCGACCCCGATGCCTTCATCGTCGGTGGCGGCGCTTTGGAAACGAGCGAAGGGTTCCAGCGCTGGTTTCTGAACGAAATTCGCGTGGGCATGCCCAACCAGCGCGAGGAGCAGGCCGGCATTCCCATTTATGTCATGCCCAACGGAGACACTGCGGGAGCGCGTGGCGCCGCCATCGAAGCGCTAAACCTCGCCAGGCAAAGCGGCCTTGCCTGATTCTCAAGTCGTCTAATACGCCCAACGCAGCAACACGCCGCCCGTGGTATAGCCCGCGCCGACCGTGGCGATGAGCACCAAATCGCCCTTATGAAGGCGGCCTTGCGAGACGGCGTCGCACAATCCCAGCGGAATCGTTCCCGCCGTGGTGTTGGCGTAGCGGTCGATGTTGACGAGCACTTTTGAGTCGTCCACGCCCAAACGCTCCTGCGCGGCCCGAATGATGCGCAGGTTCGCTTGATGCGGAACCAGCAAAGCCAAATCATCCTTCGTGAAGCCGTTACGTTCCAGGAGCTTCGTGGCCATTTCCGCCATGCGGCGCGCGGCGTACTTGAAGACTTGCGAACCCTCCTGATGCACGTAATGCATTTTCTTTTCGACGGTCTCTGCCGTTGCCGGATGCAGTGAGCCGCCGCCCGGCATGTAGAGAAACTGCCCGCCGGATCCGTCGATGTCATGATCGAAATCGAGAATTCCTTCGCCATCCGCCGCCGGTTCTAGCAGCACGGCGCCTGCGCCGTCTCCAAACAATATGCAAGTGGCGCGGTCCGTGTAGTCCAGGATGGTGCTCATGGTGTCGCTGCCGATGACCATCACTTTTTTATGCGCACCCGAACCGACGAATTGCGCCCCCACCGTCAGCGCATACGCGAAGCCGGAACACGCCGCGGAGAGATCGAAACCCCACGCTTTTTTTGCACCAATTCTGTCCTGCACCAGGCAAGCGGTCGCGGGGAACAGCATGTCCGGAGTCACACTAGCGAGCACAATCAGCTCGATCTCGGCGGGATCAGTGTTCGTCTTGGCTAGCAGGCGCTTGGCGGCCTCCGTGGCCAGATGGGAGCTGGCCGTGCCACTCTCGGCGATGTGCCGCTCGCGGATGCCCGTGCGCGTGCGGATCCATTCGTCGTTCGTCGCCACCATTTTTTCCAGGTCCGCGTTCGTGAGCACCTTCGGAGGGACGTAGCCTGCGACACCCGTGATTTTTGCCGCGATGCGGTGGGACATGATTCTCCTTGCGAGTTCAGGCAACCAGGCGAATCCAAAATTCTATGCGATGCGGAGGCGAGGTTACAAGGCGAGAGCGTCGGAAACAAGGATTTACGCTGTTTGTGAGACGAGCGGACTTGGCGATCGAAACTCAGTGCGCGTGAAGCGTCATTCCTCGGGTGGAAGGATTTCGTGCCGCCAGGTGAGCGTCGCCGTCTTTTGCAGCATCGCCGAGACCGAACAATATTTTTGTTCGCTCAGCTCGATGGCCCTCCGCACCGCGGCTTCATCGAGCGTCCCGCGCAGGCGGTAAAGCACTTCCAGTCTTGTCCAAACGGCGGGCGGCTCGGGCGCTCGCTCGCCGGAACAGATCACTTCCAGAGCTTCGAGCTTCTGCCGCTTTTTCTTCAGGATACTGACCACGTCCGTCGCCGTGCATGCGCCGAGGGCCATCAGCAGAAGCTCCATCGGCCCGGCTGCTTTGTTCGAGGCCCGGTCGGAATCGATGACGCTAGTGTGGCCCGAAGGACTGGTGGCCGCGAATTTCTGTTCACCAATCCACTTAACGGATGCCGTTTGCATTTTCCCTCCCGGAGGATGAGTGCGTCATGAAAGCGCCCCCAAAACTTCTCAAGCATACCAGGAGCTCGGCGGTGACGGAACGAAGGTCCGCATAAAACAAGTCTTGCGCAGCTTAAGAAAAAAACGGCGAGTAAGAAAGTCTTGCTACGTTCTCTAACCAGGCACCACTTCTGGCGGCTTATTCTCTTGCTTCTGGTCGCTTTCGGCGGCAGCTTTGGAGGGTTTCCTCGGGAGCGTTTTAGCGATCGGCGAGTGCACCGTGGGCGCCTTTGCGTCAGGGTTGCGCGGGCTCCAATCGGCTGGAGGAAACGCAATTCGCCAGAATCGCGGCGAGGGATGCTCAAATTCAACGCCCACCTCGCGCTTGCCCGATTGATCGGGCCCGAGATGGACGACCCGGCAAACAAGTTCTTCTTCCGTTTTGGTGTGTTTGATCGTCAGCAAATCCCCGGGCTGCACGGGCAAATGCAACACAATCAACGCGCCGTGCGGACTCACAGTCAGTGTGCACGTTTCTTCCGTCGTCTGATTCTTGCCCGGCCCTCCTTTCAGCACCAGGACCGGAACACTCAGGCAAACCCTCTGGCTTCGGCGCAAATTGCTGACCTTGCTCGGCTGTGGCTCTGGAGAACTCATAAGGGCGAGGCTCGTCTTTAGGTCTATCGGCACTTCACGCGCCAACTTTAGGCGTATTCTGAATTTTCCATCGAGTTTCTGGCTGCGTTTCCAGCTCCAAGGAAGGCTCTGAACCGGGGGTAGCCCGTGATGAACTCCCGTCGGGTGAACCGGCCGCCGATCCTGAACAAGACGAAAACGGGTTGAATCCCCGGTTTTCGTTCTTTGACGTGGGCACGGCTGAATTCGACGGCAGATGCCGAAAAAAAACCGGGAACGAACTAAGCGTTGCGCGGGCCGGTGGCTGCGACTTCAATGATGGGATTGGGGAGCTGGCGCATCGTGCGCACGAACACTTGCACGATGGCGCCATCGAACTGCGCGTTGGCGCAGCGCTCCAGCTCCGCCAGCGCTTCCGGAGAACTACGTCCCTTCTTATAGGTGCGATCGCTGGTGATGGTGTCGTACGCATCGGCAACCGCAATGATGCGCGCTCCCAGCGGTATGTTTTCTCCCGATAGTGCGTCCGGATAGCCGGACCCATCGAAAAATTCGTGATGATGGAGAACCATCTCGCGAATGCGGGCCAGCGGCGTGAGCGGATCGAGGATCTTCGCTCCAAATCTCACGTGTGCCTTCATGGTCTCCCATTCCTCTGGGTTCAACGGGCCGCTCTTATTCAAAATGTTTTCCGGAATGGCCACTTTGCCGATGTCGTGCAGCACGCCGCCCAGGCGGATCTCCTCGATCTCCGTATCGGTCATATTCAGAGACTCGGCGATCAGCGCGGCATACGCGGAAACTTTTTGCGAATGCCCCTGCGTGTAGTGGTCCTTTGCGTCGATGGCGAAAGCCAGCGAAGTAACCGTATCGAGCACGGCCTGCGGCAAACCCTCCGGCCCATGTGACGATGCGGACACCAGTGGCATCCCGCTGGAGCTCTCTGTGGTGGCCAGCGATTCCGTGAATTGCTTGAGACGCGAATAGATTTCTTCGAACGCCTCCGGCCCTGTCGCGAATAGGCGCTTCAGCGTTACGCCAAGATAAGCCTCAAGAACATCCCGCTTCCATTTTTTCGCTTCGTTGGGATCGAAATGGTCCGCCGTCGAGACCGCATTTCCTCCCTGATGCTTCGAGAGGTACATCGAAGCATCGGCCACCTGGATAAGCTCTTGCGGCGAGGAACCATGCAGCGGATAGCACGCGATACCGAAGCTGGCGCTGATGTTCTTCTCGCGCAGCAGCGGGTCCGCGGAAACCCATCCGCGCAGCTTTGTCGCAAGCTGCCGCGCGTGCTCCATGTTGGTTTCCGGCATCAGAATCACAAACTCGTCGCCGCCATATCGAGCGACAACATCCGAGCGCCGGCAATTCGTCTCCAGAATATGCCCGACACGCTGCAATACCAAGTCGCCTTCAAGGTGGCCATAAAAATCGTTGACGAATTTGAAGCGATCCAGGTCCATCAAAACCAGGGCGAAAGCGCGGCCCGCGCGCGTCGAGCGCTTCCACTCCGCCGAAAGCGCTTCCATAAAGAAGCGATGCGTCTTCACTCCGGTCAATCCGTCGGTAATCGCCTGCTCCTGAGCCTTCTGGAAAGAAAACGCGTTGTGCAGCGCGCCGGCGATCAAGTCGGCCAGCGTGCGAAGCAGCAGAATTTCTTCTTCGGAGAATTCGATGTGAAACGAAGACTCAACATACAAGACGCCGTGAAGCTGTTCCGCGTAAAACACCGGAAGCGCGATGGCCGAATGAGAGTCCTCGAGAAGCGGCTTGTGCGGCGAGCCTCCGGAAGTCGAAGCCACGTAGTCCGCCAATTGCCCGCTGCGCGCCACGTGCCCGATGAGTCCGCTGCCCAGGGGAATGCGCTTGCCGAGAGCCCCGCGCCGCGCTCCCGCCTCCGCTTGCACGATCAGCTCGCGCGTCGAATATTCCAGCACGCTGATCCCGATGTGGTCGTACGTCAGCCCGGCCTCCAGTTGCTCCGCGATCTTCGCCAGCATCTCGTCTGGATTCAGCGTCGCGATGGCATTCCGCGAAATCGTGTTCAGCAGCGAAAGATGCCGCGCTTTAGTGCGCTCTTCGCTAAACAGCCGCGCGTTTTCGATCGCAATACTCGCTTCGCTCGCCAGCACTCGCATCAGTTCCAGGTGCCCTTCGTCAAACGTGCGCTCGTTATCCGAAAAAACCGCCATCGCACCGATCGCGTGGTCATACGCCACCAGCGGCACGCCGCAGTAGCAGCCCCGCTCGCGAATCGGTTCCACGCCCAATTTTTTGGCTTCGGCGACGTAGTTGTCCCGGATCAGCACCGGCTGCCGCGTGCGAATGATGTACTCCGTGATGAAATTCCCCACTGGCCGGGTCCGTGCCGGTTTCGGCGTCCCGCCGATCACTTCCAAATCAAAACGCATTTCGTCGCGCAGCGGATCCAGCGACGCAATATAAAAATTCTCGACATCAAATAGCCGCCGCAACTCCTCCCAAACCTTCCGCAGCAAATCCTCTTTGTTCAGTGTCGAACTGAGCGCGCGCCCAATTTCGTTCAGGACGTGCAACTCCTCCGAGCGCCGCGAAGTCTGTTGAATCAGGTAGCTGTTCTCGACCGCCATCCCAATCTGATGCCCGAGCGCAAGCAGCAGCCTGTATTCCGCCGGAGTAAACCGCCGGTTATCCGGCGTGCCGAGCAACAACACCCCGAACGCTTGCTCCTTTGCTTGCAGGCTGATCGCCACGACACTCCGCAAGCCCTGCGCGAGCGCGAGTTGCCGGAAGCGCCGGATGGGCTCTTCGCGTTCGAGCGCCGCGACCGTATCGTCGTTCCGCAGATCGCGGAATCCCAGCAGCCCGCCCAGGCGCGAAACCAATCCAACAAGATAATCGTCCAGCCCTTGCTCCTGCGCCGTTCGGCAGAAGTCCTCGTTCAACCCGACCGCCACCACCGAAGTCGGACCGAGCGGGTCGCCATGATGCAGAAAAAGCGCTCCGGCCGGCAGCCGCACAACTCCCAGCACTCGATCGAGCGCCTGCGAAAGCATCCGCTGAATCTCTCCACCCACAAAACTCGACGTAGCGAGATTGAGGTTCGAGAGAGCAAGCATGTTCCGTTCCACGCGCCGCTTCTCTTCCTCGTAGAGCGCCATCACCATCAGCATGGCCACGAAAGCAGCGGGCACGGTTGCCGCGCTCTGAAAACTGATTTCTCGGACCACGGCGGCGCTGTGCAGGAAAAAGAAAGTAAGCCCAGCGGCTGCCCACGCCGCAAAGGAAATTGCCAGCAGCCAATCAGCAAGCGTTTCTTGTCGCCGGCTTTCTTGCCAGAAGACGTAGCTCACAGCAAGGAAGATCGCCGCCGCGGGCAGTATCAAAGGAATCGAAAACCAGCCAAGAGAATTCGCGCCCGCCCAGACGATCAACACTCCTCCGGCGGCCGCCGCATGGATCTTCCAAAGCGGGCGCCCTGCATAAAGCTGTGCGCCCAGAAAAAAGAAGATTCCCGCAGCCGCATACAGCAGCTGATCGATCGCCGTCATCAGCGTCGAACCGCTCGAAAAAGGAGCTACCGCTGGACCGAGATAGCTGAGCGCGACAATCGCCCATCCGAACGTCCAATAGAGCAGATAGGGCCGCCGCTTGAGCTGGTAAATATAGGCGAAGAAGGCGGCTACCAATGAGGTAGCGGCCAGCAATGCCAGCGCGATGAAGCTCTGGTTGGTCAAGGCCTCGGTCAATTCTCCGTCCCACGCGCGGACGGCTCGCTCACACCGTGCGAATACGGCCAATCGGCTTGCGCTTCAAGGTGGTCCCACACCCAGCCCCGGCGCGTAGAGACAGTAGCGCGTCGGCGCGAGGCAGTCACCTCGAGGCACAAAGCAAAGTACTTGTGATTATGGATGATGGAATTTTCAGGAAGCAAGCGTACCAGGGTACCGGTTGCGAAAGAGGCAGCAGGGCGGGGGGTAACCCTTTCCATACAAGATCGCCCTGCCGGACCCTTAGCTGTCTCTGGGCGCTGTCGTTCGGCCCAAGCACAACCCCGATTGGACGCAAAATGCCCGTTTCGCTAAACTGGTCGTTTGAAATGGCAGGCCGGAAAGCGCTGGAAACACAGGTGAAATGACCAACCAAACACAAGCTGGCACGCGAGTCCGCTTCGCGCCTTCCCCCACCGGCTACCTGCACGTCGGCGGCGCGCGCACCGCTCTTTTCAATTGGCTGTTCGCTCGCCGGCACGGCGGTTCCATGATCCTGCGGATCGAGGACACCGACGCGGAGCGAAACAAGCCCGAACTCGTCACCGGCATTCTCGACGGTCTCAAATGGCTCGGTGTCCAATGGGATGAGGGCCCCTTCTACCAGTCGCAGCGCACGGAGCTCTACCGCCAGGCCGCCAAAAAGTGTCTGGCCAATGGCAGCGCCTTCCTCTGCTATTGTCCCGCCGAAAAATACGCCGGAGGCGACTACGCCGAACCCGGCCAGGACGAAGAGCCCAAGGGCGGAGGCGCGCGGCGCGTAACGCGCTGCACGTGCCGCGATGGCAAGCCCTCGACGCCCGGCGCGAAACCCGCGGTGCGTTTCAAAGTGCCGTTGGGCGGAACGACGAAATTCACCGATGTGGTCTTCGGCGAAACGGAATTCTCCAACGATGAAATCGAGGACTTCGTCCTCTTGCGTTCCGGCAAGGGCGATGAAGAGTTCGGCCAGTCCATGTATCAATTGGGCGTCGTGGTCGACGACATCGACATGCGCATCACCCACGTGATTCGCGGCGCGGACCATCTCTCCAATACGCCCAAGCAACTCCTCTTGTACCGCGCGCTCGGCGCGGAGCCTCCGCTTTTCGCCCATCTGCCTCTCATTCTTGGCGCGGACAAAAAGCGCCTCTCGAAGCGTCATGGCGCCACGGACGTCAACATGTACCGCGCGGATGGCTTCCTCCCCGAAGCGTTCCGCAATTTCCTCGCTCTCCTGGGATGGTCGCCCGGCGGCGACGAAGAGTTTCTGCGCACCAAGGAACTGATCGAGCGGTTTTCCCTCGAAGGCGTCAGCCGCACCAACGGTGTTTTCGATCGCGCCAAGCTTGAATGGTTCAACACGCAATATCTGCAGAAACTTCCCATCGAAGAATTGCTGCCCGAAGTGGAATCCGAATTGAAGCGCAGCCTATTGTGGAAAGACGAGTGGGCCGTCGGCGCCGCGCCGGGCCCCGACGGAAGAGATCACGCCTGGTTTTCGCGCACGGTAGACCTTCTCCGCCCGCGCATCCGGCTGCTTCCCGATTTTTCTTCCTGGTCGCGCGCGTTCTTCAGCGATGATTTTCCGATCGATCAAGCCGCCAAGGATAAATTCTGGAAGGATCCAAAAGTCCCTGAGCTGCTCGCGAAACTGGCGGATGCGCTATCCGCTCTCCCCGAATGGAACCACGACGCCTGCGATCACGCTTCGCGCGCCGTTGCCGAAGCCGCAGGCGTGAAAGCCGGATTGCTCATCAACGCCTGCCGCGTGGCCATCGTCGGCCAGGCCGTCGCGCCGCCGCTCTTCGACACCATGGTCGCGCTCGGCCGGCAGCGGGTCGTAAATCGTTTGCGCCAGGCGTTCGCCTAGTTTCCGGGAATCCTGCGAAAAGGGCGGACTCGCTCATGTCCTCAAGTTCTTCTTCGTTTGTCATTCCTCGCGCAACGCCGAACTGGTTGCGCCGATCTTTTTCTTGATGGTCTTGTGGAAGATGGATACGCCGATCGTCGGATTTTCGCGGGTGCCGCCGATCGAGATGGGAACGACGGCTCCTGCGCCGTTTTTCTCGAAAAATGGATCGAGGAGTTTCAGGAAAAACGACTTTGTGCCCGTGACGGTTTGCGAGAGCTTGGCCTTGAGGCGCAAGTGGCCGCGGAGATCAATTTCGCCTCCCACGAGTTGGTAGGTTCCTGAAAGATCGATGGCTGCGCCGGGAATGCTGAAAGCCAGATTTGAAAATGTAACGATTCCTTTTTCCACGTGAAATTTGCCGTGGAGATCGGAGACCGCGCTGCCCGCGTCCTCGTCCTTCGGGTTTCCTTCCGCCCGCCGGCTGAGAGCCTTCAGACTTTCGCGGACCTCCGGGCTGGACCAGCGCGCGTCATCCACGCCAACCTGGCCGTCGAGAATCATCTTATCGAGAACTTTTTCTTTGCCGGGTGGCAGGACCATCTTCGCTGTGATTTTTGCCGGACCGGTCAGAATGGGTGGCTCCGAATTCATGGCCAGGCTCAGTATGTCCTGAATCCGTGCGTCGGGGGCGCCGACGTCGAGCTCAATTCTATGGCCAACGTGCCCCGGTTCATTGATCACGCTGCCCTCCGCGATAATCAGCGAGCGAATGAGAGTGGCGCGCACGGGATGGAGAAGAGTATCTCCGTTGGTGCCATCCACCGTGGCGGAGAACTCGGTGTCTAACGGCACGGGCTTGCCAACTTTGTCCAAGGAGAAGTTAGGCGTCTCCGTTTCGCCATTCACCTGAAGTTCGGAAAGTTCGCCCGTAAATCTTCCCGTTGAGGAAAGAATTCCGGCGATGCCAGGAAAGGGACCAAGATCAGCGTCCGTGAATTTGTAAGACCCGGAAACGGGCGTCCCTCCCGGGTCGTCGACATCCCATGGGCCAAAGTCTCCGCGGGTGTCGATTTCGCCCTTGGGTTTCGCGTTCGTCAGGGTTCCGTGGAAGCGGAAAGGTTTGTCGATGCCGGCATCATGCAGATCCAGGTCATGAATGTCCCATTCCAGAGGTTCTTTCTGCGGTTTGCCAGGGTCCGGTTTTCGGGGGAGCATGATGAGCACGGTGTTCTTGCAGATGACTTCATCGACGATCAGTCCGGACAGCACATTGTTCTTTTTCCCCGAACTGCCGTTTTTTGGAGCTTTTTTTCCTGCGCGAGGTGGAACGGTGATGGTCATGCTCTCGATTTTCGCGCTGGAGATATGATTGGGGAGCCGCAATAGAGCGATTAGGCCGAGGTCGAACGAAAATTTATCCACGTGAATCAAGGGCGGAACATCCGTGCGATCGTGGAAATAAATCGTCAAATCTTCGCCGGCCACGCCCAAGTGCGGAAATCCCGTGACGCGGAGCGAAGCAAGCTCGACGCGGCTCTCGAAGTGCTCGCTGAGCGAATGAATCACCCACAGGCGCACAGCGTTGTCCATGTGCCGCCCGCGCCAGAGGGCAATTCCCCCGGCCAAAAGAATCACGGCCAGCACAATACCAAGAACAGCCAGCCACTTTCGCGAAACCTTTCGAGCATCCTTCACCAAAAGATTGTCCCAGAGATGATGGCGCGTGCGCTACTCCGGTAAAGACTGTAGAAAGATTAAGTTGGTCGGGAGCAGGAGGGCGCGATGCTGGTTTATCGCGGTGCCTGGTTACTCCGCCGTTGGCAGGAAGCGGTTATTTGGGAGGAAAGAGTTCGGGATGGACAGGCTTGGCCATCGACGCGGAAGCAGCGACCTTGATCGTCGCGTTCAGCGCGAGCGTGACCGGCGGCAGGCAGACCTCCGTGCTGCACGCTTGATAGCGAAGCTTCAGCGGGAGGTGTTGCTCGCCAAGAGGAGCGTCGGCCAGTGCGGTCGCCGGCATGCGAAGGACGATGGTTCCCTCGTAGACATTGAGCGGCTCTTTGGAAAAGGAAAAGGTGTGCAGCGCGCCTTTGGGGTAGGAAACCTCGCCCAATTGAAAGCCCGCCGGTGCACTCGCGCGGAGGTCCGTGGCAATCAAATACTCTTCGGATTTTTCGCGGGCGTTGATGTGGAAGCCGGGACGAATCTTCGCGACCACGGCAATTTGGAATTGGCTGGCGCGGCCCACGGGATCGAGCGAAACGTACGTTGTGGGCGCCACCACGTCCTTGGGCGAAGGAACCTGCTGCGGCGCGGAAGGCAGCGCCGCGACGCCAATCAACACCACGGTGCAAAGGATGAGCGACGCGGCGAATTTCATGGAAGGAATCTCACGTGGAAGCATCCGCGGTTTGGCCTCATAGTTTGACCGGAGTGCCCAGTTGCTGCGAAACGACGCGATTCATCACCGCGAAAAGGTCCTCGCCCGTTTTTTCGAGCACAAACGCGTTCTTCGCTTCCGACCAGCCTAGCTTGAACGAAGTCGATAGCGCCGAAATCCAAATTTCGCGAATTGGCGTGTTCGGCGAAATCACGAATTTCGCTTCCTCCGGCTCCTCGAAAATCACTTCCAGCTTGCCGCTCTCGCCTTCCACGTCAAAATCATGCTCGTCTGCCAGCACCAGCAGCCGCTTCTTCAGCTCTCCAAACGCTTCGTCGGCTTTTCGCGCAAAATCCTTCTCGTCCAGCATGGAATCAGGGTACATGACCGAATTTCTTAGTTCAAGGCACGTGGATAGTGGTTAGTGGATAGTGGTTAGCGAAGAAACGCCGATTCCTTGAGAGATCCATTCGCCACAAGGAGGAAACGAAGAAATTCCTCCTTGTGCCAGCGTCCAAAGCCCTCGGCGATGTTGGCAGGAACGGAGACCGCGGCACGGCGGATTTGCGAGGCAAGCCCATACTGTTCGTTCAGTGGCAGCCGCTGCGCAAGCCTCTAACTTTCGATGACCAGGTCCATGGACTTCTGCCAGACCACGAGATCTTCATGGCGCAGGATCTTTCTCTTCTTTTCATTGGCAGCCAACCGCGCTCACCCGCGTTCTAACCACTATGCACTAACCACTAACCACTCGTGTCCATCCACTACTCACTTCATTCCGCCAACTGCGTCTCAATTGCCTTGCTCACTTCGTCGTAGTCGATGATGCCCGTGATGCGCTTGACCTGTTTGCCGTCGCGGGAAATGAGGACACTGGTGGGGTACCCGAAAAGTCCGCCAAATTTATCGGCTGCGTCGTCGTTGCCGATCAGAATCTCGTAGCTCATGGGTTCTTCGTGGCCGTCCACGTCGAATCGCTCTTTCGCAACGAAGGGAGCCACCACGCTCTTCCCGTCGTCATCCAGAGCGATGCCCAGAACGGCGAAGCCCTTCGGCCCGTACTTTTGCTGCAATTGGATTAGCCAGGGAATTTCGGCGCGGCATGGATCGCACCAGGTGGCCCAAAAATTGACGAGAACGACCTTCCCTTTGTACTGGCTCAGCGAAACGTCTTTTCCATCCAGATCCTTGAGCGTCAGTGCAGGCTCGGGCAATCCGGTGCTCTGGCTGTCCGCTTTCATCACCGTGTCGTCGGTCTTGGCCTTGACGCGTGTGGCCTTATCCGCAAAATACGTGCCGGCGATCAAAGCCAGCACCGTCCCGATAACCAACAAGCTTTTCTTCATCTCGTTCCTCAATCCTAATTATACTCGAACCTCAATTTCAAGAAATTGCGCGCCGTCCGCCGGAGGACCGGCCACGCGAGCGACTATTTCCCTCCGGTAAGCGCCTTTTCCAACCACAATACCGCGCTGTTCAAAAAGCCCAGCTTGCCCGCCAGCCAGGTCAGCTTGTTCACGAAGACCAGCCCGCCTATGAAGAGCAGCAAAGCCCCGCTAAGCAGTTCGACGGCGTGGAGATACTTTCGGAAGCGTTGATAAAACTTCAGAAATTGTCCGATGCCGAGCGCCGTCAGCAAAAAGGGCACCGCCAAACCGGCGGAATAAACAGCAAGCAGCAGAATGCCGCGCGCAATCGTGTCGCTCGCGGCGGCGAGCGCCAGCACGCTCGCAAGGACCGGCCCGATGCACGGCGTCCATCCAAACGCGAACGCAAAGCCAAGAAAGAACCCGCTGAAAAGTCCCGGCTTCGTGCTTGTGCTGCGCAGATGCACATCGCGATTCAGCCACTTTGCGAGCACCGGGCCAAAAAATCCGATGAGCGATAGCGAAAAAAAGTGCACCCATCCCAAGCCAAAAAAGAGCGGCCCATGATGAAGAAGAGAAAGGACTCCCAACAAAACGAGCAGGGAGCCGATGATGATTCCCGCGCGCAATCCCAACTTCCCAAGCACGCCGAGCAAGTGCAACCCGAAAAGCAGGATGAGCGCGCCCGCGACTGGCTCGAGAAGCGTGCGGTTCTGCCGCAAAAACGTGCCGACGGCGCTGGCTGATGCGCCGAACGAAATGAACACCACGGAAAATCCGATGACGAAGGAAAGCGCCGATGCAAATAGGCCGCCGCGCGGCTGCTGGCCCTGGCGCAGTTGTTCGACGCCGATGCCGGAGAGCATCGAGATGTAGCCCGGAACGAGCGGAAGCACGCAGGGCGAGAGAAAAGAGACCAGTCCCGCGATAAACGCAACTGACAGAGAAACGTCGATCATCTTTTTTGTTTAGACCTAAGCTGGCCTCAAATTCCAATCTTAAAGTGCGATTCCGGACTCAGGCCTGGCGCAGAGCGCAAGCGAGCCAATCCGTGTGGCCGGAGATGTTTCTCGGTGGAACGGTTCCATTCTCCTATTCGTTGGACCTCGTACATTCTCCCACAAAGACGTCAAAAGAGCGCGGCCCGTTAGCGCGATACCGCGGCTTCTGGAAACTCGTTTCTGGAGCGCGCGCTTCGCTCGCTGCATCTCGCGACGCATCAGCAAAAGCACGACAGATGAAAGATTTGGCCGACGTGTTGCCGTCGCGCGCACCTGCCGCAGCACCCGCAAGTGCCGAAAAGCAAAGACGTTGCGAGATCCGCGGTTGGCACACGAGTTGCCCTCTGACCGTTGGGCGCCACTCTTCACCGGCGCCCGGCAGGTGCTTATGCAGTGGACGCCGAACAAAGTGACCGTGCTGCGAGTGGCGGTGGGGTTTGCCGCCGTAAGTTTGTTTGGCCGCGGGCCCTGGGCGAATCTTGCCGCCGTTGCGCTGACCGTGGCGACCATTGCGCTCGACGCTCTCGATGGACACATCGCGCGGCGCAAGAATCTCGCCACGCCAGTCGGCGCGCAGCTTGACATTCTCGGCGACCGCATGATCGAAAACGTCTACTTCACGTATTTCGCCGTCGTCGGAATGGTGTCTCTCTGGCTGCCCGTTCTCTTCTTTGCGCGAGGCGCGGCGACGGATTTCTTGCGCGGGCTGGCGCTGCGTTCGGGCCGCTCCGGATGGGGCGCGAATGCCATGCTGCAAACGCGATGGGGACACGCACTGGTGGCGTCGCGCTGGAGCCGCGGATTGTATGCCGCGATGAAGTGTCTGTGCTTTTGCTACCTCGGACTGGAACTGGCGCTGACGCGCGGACCCGTGGCGCTCCTCGGCGGAATGACTTCGCACTTGCACGCCGTGATTTACGCTGGCGCGCAAATCCTGACTGGGATGACTGCCGGATTTTGCCTGCTGCGCGGCGCACCCGTGCTCGCGGAGGGATGGAAATACTTCGCGGGGAACGTGGGCCGCGTGCGCGCGGGCAAAGGCATCACGCAGGAGGCGATATGAAGATGAGCAAGGAAGGCAAGGAGGTTGAGGATGTAAAGGATGTAGAGGAAGTAAAGGAAATAGAGGAGAAGACCGGACGTGTTGCGGCGTTTTTTGATTTGGATGGAACGCTCTTGCCGCTGCCTTCCATGGAGAAAAGATTTTTCTTGATGCTGCGTTCCCGGCGGTTGATTGGGATACAGAACCATTTATCGTGGATTGCGGAAGCGGCGCGGCTGGCTCCGGGTGGAATCCATCAGATTGCGTACGCAAACAAAATGTATTTGCGCGGCGTGCGAGCAAATGAGGCGTTTTGTGGGGCAGACACTCTTGCCTGTCCTCCTGCAGAAATTACAGGTGAGGAAAGACTGGCAGAAAAAAGACAGCAGAAAAAGAGACAGGCAAGAATGCCTGTCCTACGGTTTTATCCAGAGGCGATCGAGCGGGTGGCGTGGCATGCGCGGCGCGGGCACGGGATCGTACTGGTGACGGGCACGCTGGAGCCCTTGGCGCAGCAAGCGACGCGCGCGCTCGAGGCCGAACTGCACGCGCGCGGAATTTCCGGCGAGATCCGCATTTGCGC
This sequence comes from uncultured Acidobacteriota bacterium, assembly GCA_963715795.1. GTDB lineage: Bacteria > Acidobacteriota > Terriglobia > Acidiferrales > UBA7541 > Acidiferrum. Next base: position 3,759,568 of record OY970275.1, read on the forward strand.
GACGCGGCTCGAACAGAAGGGCGATTGCTGGACGGGGCGGATCTTGGGGGAAGCCATGTTTGGCGAAGCGAAAGCGCGCGCGGTTCGGCGAGTGGCTGCTGAAGCTGGATTGGATTTGCGGCGGTGCTTTGCGTACGGCGACAGCGCCAGCGACCGTTGGATGATCGAGGCCGTAGGTAGGCCGGCGGCAGTGAATCCTTCCGCTGATTTGGCGCGCATCGCGGGGAGAAACGATTGGCCAGTTTTGCATTGGAGAACGGAAAACCATTTAACACAGAGCGCACAGAGGCCGCAGAGGGCACCGAGAGAATTTGAAAGGCAAACCGCGCGGATGACCGCGGAAGACCGGGCATGAGGAACATGGATCGAAACGAACCTTTGGAACACGAGTACGCTATGGCGTGGCGCGCCGGCACAGCCCCAGACATCGAGGCTGCGGAGGCCGTCGCGATCGCCGGGTCGACGAAGGAGGGCATCGGCGCACGGTTTGCGCGCGAATGGGCGGCGGCGTGGGCTGCGTGCGGGACGTTCGAGTATGTGGCGCTGAGCTATTTGGGAATTTCATGCGCGTTGATCCTTTTCTTTGCGGAGAATCTGGCGCATCCGTTGCGGCTGATCGGGATGCAAGTGTTTGTGTCCGCAGCCATTCTTGGCCTGTGCCGCGTGGAGGCGCGCGTTTCTCGAGGCGCGCAATTTGGTGGAGAAGAAAGACAAGAGACAGACAGTTGTGTCTGTCCTACCTTTGCGCAGAGATTCTGGCATTTCTGGCGGCATTGGTATCCGCACCTTTACTTTTTGTTCTGCTTTGAAGAATTGGGACGACTCGTTCATTTGGTGCAGCCCGGTTGGCAGGATGCGAAATTGATTGCGTTCGATCACTGGCTGACCGGCGTGCATCCCACGGTTTGGCTCGAGCAGTTCGCGACGCCGGCGCGGAACGATTTCATGCAGTTCGTTTACCTGACCTATTTCACGTACCTGCTGGTGGTCGGCGGAATTTTGTATTACCGGCGCGACTGGCGAGGGTACTGGTCGGTGATGACATACTCGGCGGTGGGCTACGCCATCGGATACGTGATCGCGATTTTCTTCCCAATCGAGAGCCCGTGGTTTTCGATGGCCGGAGCGTGGCACGCCCCGCTGCAGGGCGGAGCGGCCACGGCCGTGATTAATTTCATCGAGCACTATGGGCGAGTGCGCGGCGCTGCGTTCCCCTCCGAGCACGTGGCCGGAGCTGTGGCAGCGACCTGGGGCGCGTGGCGGCACCGGAGATGGCTTTTCTGGGCGATGCTGCCGCTGGTGGCGTGTATGTGCGTCTCGACGGTCTGGGGGCGATACCACTATGTGGCCGACGTTCTGGGCGGGCTGATTACCGGCACGCTCGGCTATGTTATTGGCGCTTGGCTGATGAGGCGACGCTCGGCGGAGTGGGAAGGCACAGACTAGCGGCGGAGCTGGGATAGATTCCGTCTGCCTCATTGCGCCGTCTAGTTAACAATAAGACCCCTCCCCCCCGGGGTCTTTCGTATGTGCGAATTCTAAAGGACTTAAATTCCGTGTAAGCTGATTAGAATCAGCACTTACGGGCTTGGATTGTAATTTGCTGATTCTAAATTGTTTAATAGTAAACATAATTCGTGATCGAAACTCGCTATTTCGGGTGGAAAAGCAACGCAGCGCCGCGTGCCAGGGCGGCAGCGGACAGCAGAAAGAATGGGCTTACAGCTGACAGCTTACAGTTCACAGCCAATCAACCCATCTTGGCGTGGAGCTCGACCATCTTATGGCGGAGAAGGACGTTCCGGCACGCAACGACGGGCGTGGGGCTCGGTTCTGCGGTCTTTGCGGTGTCGACTGGCGAAACGGTCGAGATGCGCGCATCTAAAATATTGCCTGCCAAAAGAAAAGCGGCAGCCAATGGCTGCCGCACTCCATAGTTTTCTCTAGCGGATAGAATACCGCTGTTGGCGACGCAGGTCAAGAGACAAATTGGTAAGCGAAAAGCCCGGCGAGTGACTCAAAGAGTTGGGCGGCGGGATGGAGGGTGCGTGCGCTCGAAGGCGTGGGCGATTTGGAGGAGGAGATGTTCATCGGCGACGGCGCCGATGAATTGGAGGCCGACGGGAAGGCCGGCGGGCGTGAAGCCGCAGGGGACGGTGATGGCGGGGACTCCGGCGAGATTGGCGGGACGGTTGGGGCGAAGGAGCAGGGCGCGGGTGGAATAATCCTTATCGGCGATGCGGATGGATTCCTGATCGATCAGCGGGGCTACGATGGGAGTCGTGGGAACGGCGAGCGCATCGACACCGGCATCGGACATGACGAGATGCAACTGTTGGATGAACTTTTCGCGCATTTCGAGGGCGGAGAGATAAACCGTTGCGGGGACTTTCGTACCCATATCGAGGCGGCTTCGCACATCGTCGCCGTATTCCGCGGCACGGGCGGGAAACCAGCCGGCCTGCTGGTGGTAGTGGGTGGCTTCGGCCCAGGCGATTTGATTTCCGGCGTCTTCTGTTTCTTCGAGGAGAGGCAAGGAGACTTCTTTGATTCTGATTTTTGGCGAGCGGAGGGAACGAAGCGCTTCTGCGAAGAGGAGCCGAACATCTTCAGAGATTACGTCGAAGAAAAAATCCTTGGGAACGCCCAGCGTGAATTTGAGGGGCTTTGTGGAAAGTTTGCGAGAGGAGCGCAAACTCGGTTCGCCTTTTACGCGCGGGAGGATCGGATCGAGGAGAAGAGTGGCGTCGTGAACGGTGCGAGCGAGCGGGCCAACGCAATCGAGCTTGGGAGAAAGAGGAATTACGCCATCGACGCTGACGCGGCCGAGAGTGGGTTTTAGGCCGGCGATGCCGCAAAGCGAAGCAGGAATGCGGATCGAGCCGCCAGTGTCGGTGCCGATGCTGCCGTAGCAAAGGCCCGCGGCCACGGCGGCTGCGGAACCGCCGCTGGAGCCACCGGGAATGCGCGTGAGGTCCCAGGGATTGTGGACGGCGCCGTAATGCGGATTGTTGCTGGTTACGCCGTAGGCGAACTCGTGCATGTTGGTTTTGCCGAGGATAACGGCGCCGGCTTCTCGAAGCTGGCGAACCACGGCAGCGTCGTGTAGCGGAATGAATTTGGCAAGAATGCGGGAGCCGGCGGTGGTGGGAATGTTTTCGGTGTAAATGTTGTCTTTCAAGGAGATGGGAATGCCGTGGAGGGGGCCGCGATCGCGATGGCCTTTGCGGCCGCGCGGAGCGAAAAGCTCGGATTCGGCTTTTTTGGCTTGCAGGAGGGCGAGTTCGGAAGTGACGGTGATAAAGGAATTGAGTTTGGGGTCAAGCTGGATAATGCGCGAGAGCAGAAGGCGGAGGAGTTCAACGGGAGAGAGTTTTCGTTTGCGGAAGAGGCGAGCGACTTCTTCGATGGAGGCGAAGGCGAGATCGGTGTCGGTCATGGGAGGCATGGGAACGAGCGCGAATGGGGAATTTAACACAGCTCATCGAGGGCGGAGCCATGGAACTCGATTTTCAGGAAAGATGTGAGGAATGAGTCGAAAAAGTGGTGGGCGCCCCTCGGAGTGGAGGGTAGACGGATGTTCGGTTACAACTGCGTTTACCCGGAGCCAGTCGAAACCAACCAAACTCGTGTCGCGTCCAAATCCGCAGCGTGCTCAACGGAGGAGTCACGGTGAAGAGCGTAAAGGACGTTCTGTTCATGCGCTTTGTGCCCGAACAGACCCAGTACGGTCTCTCCGTCTTACGTGTGTGCACGGGGCTGAACTTGTTCCTGCATCACGGTTGGGAAAAGAACCCTGCGCACTGGGCGCAATTCATGGCTCACTTTCCCAACCCCATCGGAATCGGGCCGCATGCTTCCTTCCTTGTCGCCTTTGTTTCAGATTTCGTTTGTGGGATTTTGCTGACCGTCGGGTTAGGCACCAGGTGGGCGGCTCTCTACTGCTTCGGAAACATTTTCGTCGCTTGGGCGTTCGTGCATCACTTCGCTTTCCTGGGCAAGGGGCCAGGGCCCGAACATGGCGAACTTATGGTGCTTTATCTGGCGGCGATGCTGACATTGTTCATAGCCGGTCCGGGCACAGTATCGTTGGACCGTCTTCTGGCCCGGAAGCCATAGCTTACAAGCAGCTATTCCCCATCGGCAGTTTAGGGAACAGGGCGTCCTGCACCGGACTTGTCCGGTGAGCGCGTTGACCAGGACCTGGGCTAGATATAGCCGCTTCTTTAGGTTGAGACGACAGGAAAATGGATATTCAACCTAAAGCAAAGGTACAGAACCAGAATGGCGCCAAGTGTGGACAAAATGAGTCCGGCGGGATGATATCGTTCGTTTGTCGAATGCGAAAACATGTGGGCAACGCCGCCGCCGATGATCGATCCAATGATGCCGAGCGTAACCGTCCAGAAAAGCGTCATGTGCACGTGCATGACGTCTTTCGCGATCACTCCCGAGATTAGCCCGATAAGCAGATACCAGATCAAGTGAAACATGCTTTTTCTCCATCCTTTGCCTTTGGAGCGTCGTCGAGCATTAGCCCCGGGGGCCGCAGTAAGCCGGGAATTCCCGATGGGGACTTCTGGACTTGGAGCGTAGCGGCTCTCGAGGGTGCGTACTGTTCACTTTTGTGCAGTTTGTGGAATTTTATGGATTGAAAGCAATAGTTCCGGGGAAGGCCGGTTCCCCGACATGGGGGGTCAAGTTTCTGATTAGCGAGTTGCTGGACGCGTCCCGTTTCATTACTTCACGAGTTCCGCAGCGGGAGTACTCAGGAGTTGAAGGGGGCGGCAATTCGCCGCGCGAAGTGTTAGACCCAGGGGCGAGAATCGTTGCGCAATTTTGCGATGTCCCTGGTCGGGGCGCTTCCGAAGAAGCGGCTGTACTCTCGGCTGAACTGCGAAGCGCTTAGATAGCCGACGCGCTGGCTTGCGGCGCCGGCGTCCATCCTCGCGGACAACATGAGACGCCTCGCCTCTTGAAGGCGGAGCACTTTTTGATAGTGCAGCGGGCTCATCGAAGTGACGGACCGGAAATGCTCGTGGAACGAGGAAACGCTCATGTGCACCAAGCCGGCCAGCTCCTCGACTTTCATAGGTTGAGAGAAGTTGGCGCGAAGCCAGGAAATCGCTTTGGCCAGCCGGTGGACGCTGGATTCGGCAAAGCCCATTTGCGCTACGCGAGGGCCGATGCGGCTGCGCAAGAGCCGGATCAAAATCTCATCCACAATGAGGGGAGCGAGCAGTTCAACATCTCCCGGCTGCGCGAGGCAGTCCATCAATCTGTTCGCGGCGTCGAGAATGCTGGCGTCGGCCGGAGCAACGTAAACGCCGCTTCTCTCTTGAACAGGAGGCAAGCCTTGGGGATACACCCTGAGGACCAGCTCGGCGATTTTGTGCGGATCGAGGTCGAGCTTTAGAGCGAGGTAGGGGTCGGAATAGCTGGCTTGCGTGACTTGGGCGGCAACGGGCAGAGCAACGGAGAAGACGAGCATGCGCGAGGCGTCGTACTCATAGACTTCCTGGCCGACGATAACGGTCTTGGCTCCGCGGGCGATCATGCACAAAGAGGGCAAACGGAGCGCATGCACGCATTCCTCGTTGGTCCGGGAGGCGCGGCTGGCGCAGAGACCGGGAACGCGCAGATCAAACGTACCGTCGTGAGGAGCATACGCGGCAATGCGCCGAGCCAGTTTTGCGGTGTCTGGTTCGTTCGCGCCGACAGCTTTGTCTGGGCGGCGCAGAGACACAATTTTGGAGTTCGATTTCACGGCTTCGAGAATACTTCTTTTCCGAGCGTTAAGCCGCTCATGGCATCGGGGCGATGACGGCGACGTCGAGTTTTGAATAATACTTCATGCCGCTGTCGCCGTATTTGGCGCGGAATTTTTCGATTACGGAGGACACTTGCTTGGCGTCAGTTAGCGGGGCGACCTTTAGTTCAGCCGTCGCGCCGCCTGAGGCGATTTTAATCGAAGGCTTCTTGAGCACGTTCTTGTACCACTGCGTGTCGGATCCGGAGACCGGCAAGAGGTAGAGGGTCTTGTCGTCCAAAACGAACCAGACGGGGATGGAGATGGCGCGGCCTGATTTTCTTCCGGTGACGCTGATTTTAATTTCGCGAGAGCGAGAAAGGCGGTCTGTCAGAACTTCGTTATGCGCTGGCATGTGCGCTCCTGGCCGTGGGATAGCGTCCTTGCGGTTACGCCGATGAACAAAGACGCTGCGCCGAGCAAAAGGACAGTTTTCATGTCAATCTCCCGATCGGTTTTCTATTGCGGCTTAGAGACCGGTCATTTTCTCGAGGCGTTCCGGGTAGCGAGCGCCTTCCACCGTAATCTGTGAAGCGGCGGTGTCGATGTCGCGCAGGTCGCCGGGTGTAAGTTCGACATTGAGCGCGCCGAGGTTTTCATCGAGGCGGTGAAGCTTGGTCGTGCCGGGGATCGGAACCATCCACGGCTTTTGCGCGAGCACCCAAGCGAGGGCGATCTGGGCAGGAGTCGCTTTCTTGCGCTGCGCGATGCTGCTGAGCAGGTCCGTCATCGCCAGGTTCGCTTTGAGCGCATCGGGCGCAAAACGAGGGAGAGTGCTGCGGAAGTCGTTGCTCTCGAAGGTCGTGTTTTCTTTGATGGCCCCCGTCAGGAAGCCCTTGCCGAGCGGGCTATATGGAACGAAGCCGATGCCGAGTTCTTCGAGCATGGGAATCACTTCCTGCTCGGGCTTTCTCCACCACAGCGAGTATTCGCTCTGGAGAGCTGTGACTGGCTGGACGGCGTGCGCGCGGCGAATCGTCTTTACGCCGGCTTCGGACATGCCAAAGTGTTTGACCTTCCCGGCCTGAATCAGTTCCTTCACTGCGCCGGCCACGTCTTCGATGGGCACGTTTGGGTCGACACGATGCTGATACAACAGATCAATGACATCCAACTTCAATCGCTTGAGCGAGCCTTCGACGGCCTGCTTGATATGTTCGGGGCGGCTGTTCGGACCTGCCACTCCCGGCCGATTGTCGCTGCCGCCCAGATCGAACCCGAACTTGGTGGCGATCACCACTTTCCCGCGGAATGGAGCGAGAGCTTCGCCCACAAGCTCTTCGTTCAGGAACGGACCGTAAACCTCCGCGGTGTCAAAGAACGTGATGCCGCGGTCCACGGCGGCATGAAGAAGATCGGTCATCTCCTTCTTATCTTTGGGAGGGCCGTAGGAAAAGCTCATTCCCATGCAGCCAAGGCCGATTGCGGAAACTTCCAGATTGCTTTTTCCAAGTTTGCGCGTTTGCATCGTTTCTCCTCGATTGTCGTCGAACGGTAAAAGTTGAATCGCTTGGCGGCGGTTCCAAGGTCAACGAGGAAAAGTCTAGTCTGCTCGCCCCTCGGGCGCTTGTCTATTCCGCCGGAGTATTTGCCCAATCCTCCGAGTCTCCTGCCCGATTAGACGCGAATCATTGACTGAGCAACTGACTCCTGATTGGCCGGATTACAGGAAACTGAGCTGGAGAGAAGAAAAAGAGCAGGGACAGCGAGAGACGAAGGAGAGATGAGGCGAAGCATCAGAAGATTTTGTCCTGGCGGCGGAGATTTCCGAAGGAGCCGATGTTGGCGATGATGAAGGTGGCGGTGAAGCGATTCTCGGTGCGCACCTGGCCGAGGTTGATGCGGCGGTATTCGAGGGCCAGGCCACAACAGCCGCCGTTGTAGCTGATTTGCACGAGCTGGTTTTGCAGGATCTTATTCGTGAAGTCGTAGCTGATTCCCGTCGCGAAATTGAATCCCTTGCGCGTCAGGTTTCCGTAGCCGAGGAGCGCGCGGACCTGGTTCGAAAGCGGCTGCTGGAACAAAGGAACGACGGGAGGCGGCTGCAGGGGAAGATCGTTCAGCTCAGGATTGTCGTCCAAGCGAAAGAAAGCAATCGTGGAGAAAAACTGGCTGTAAGGCTTGACCTTGAGGAGAGAGCCGATGGTGACCAGCCGTTGAATCTGCGGATCGTATTGGAGAATTTGCTCGACGTCATAGAGGCTGCCGGGATTGATTTTGAAATCGCTGAAGATAGGTGACCAATTGCGCGGTCCGAAAGCGAACGCAAAAGGGGAAATGGAATCGACGGCTTGGAAGACGTTGCGCTGGCCATCGACGATGGCGCCGCCGAAGGTGGGATCGAAATAATGCTCCTGAAGGAGAGTCCAGGAAAGAAGCTCCTGGGGCTGGCCGTCTCCGTTTTTGACGAAGAGGCGCTGCGTAAGGCCGTATTCAATCTGGTTCGTATCCGTCAGCGTCGAGTCCGCGTCGAACCGGATGAAGTCGGCGAAGTCGTTCACGCCGGTGACGTAATGATAGGTGATGATCGGCTCGATGGTGTGCTTGAAGCGCCTAACGGGCTTGTCTTTGGAGTGAGCGGGCCAATTGAAAAAACGCTCGAGAGTGGGCGGCCGGAGTTCGATGGTGAACTCGCCGGTGTTGCGCGTGATGGATTGTCCGGAAATCATCCCAGCGGAATCAAGCGAATCGCCGAAGAAGCTGGTACGAAAAGTGGCCGAGGTGGTGACGCCCAGCCAGGAGCCGAGGTGAACGGGAATCGTGATGGTCGGCGCAAACTCCGCGCGAGGGACAAAAGCCGACGTTACGACCGGGTTGTACGCGGGAGTGGTCGGAGAGGCCGTATAGCCGCTGTCGGAGCGATTGCTGGCGCCAAGAAAGGAGTCGAAAGAAAAATAGAAGGGCAAATTTTGCCACGGCGCTTGTTCCACGGAAGCGAAAGAGACCTCGGGCGAATCGCGCAGGGAAACATTGACGGGCGGAGTGGTGACGCCGGTGGTGGCCGACGTAATCGGGATGCTAAGGAAGGTTTTGTCCGCTAGCGCGGCGACGTTGAAGCTGAAGCCGCGGAAATTGTTGCTGAGAAACGTCGAGCTGGGAACTTCCGAGGTGATGGCGTCTCCGAAGGAGTCCGCGAAAGCCAGACGAAACGTGAGCGAAGAAAGTTCGTTGATGTCCGCGACAAAGCGCCAGCCGTCGGGTAGAAGAGATTGCACTTCGAAATTTTGCTGATGGCCACCTTGCTTCTCAAGGATGAACGTGTCATTCGCCTCCGGGACGAGGAGGCCGCGATCGATCACGCCATAATAGGTGTACTGGATAGAAGTATTTTCGAAAGGGCGGGCGCGGAATTCGGCGCGCTCCGAGGAGCCGCGCTTCGAGAGCAGCTCCGCGCCGAGGGTGGCGTCCAGCCAGGGTTTCGGCGCGAGATAGAGAGCATCCCCGAAGACGAAACCTTTGTTGTTGGTCTGGCTGATGACGGGCAGAAGAATCCCGGATTGACGGATTTTTTCGCCCGCGGGAGCCGTGGCGTAGGGCATCCAGATAAGTGGCACATGATAGAGCCGAAAGTTGGCGCTGACGAGAGCGACGGTCTTATTGAGGCGAATACGCGCGTGAGGGGCGTAAAACTGCCATGTGGGATGCCGGGGATCGCAAATAGTGATCCAGCCGCGGCGCACCAGGTAAATATCGTTGGCGAAACGCTCGACTTCCTCGGCCTGGAAATAAAGTGGATTCTGCGAAACTAAAATTAAGGGATTGGCGCGGCGCTCGATTTTGATGGTGCCGCGAACGTGCGTGAACGTGCCCGCCCCGGTGCTCACGTTATAGTGGGCTTCGTCGGCCTCGATGTGCTCGTTGTTGTAATCGAAGCGAACGTGGCCCCGCGCGGCGGATTCCGAAGTGGTCTCGTTGTATTCCACGTGGTCGGCCTGCAAGCGTTCGTCGCCGAAATGAATGTCAACGTCATCATCGACGATGAACAGGTCGCCGCGTTTTTGCTGCGGGCCGCGAGACCAGATCTCCACTTCGCCGGCTTTGCCGGAGTGCAGGCGAACCTGCTGCGCGAAAGAAACAGGAGAGCCCGGTCCGCCCAGCCAATAAAGAAGCGCCGCGAAGAAGAGCAGGGACCGAAGCGCGGACAGAATCCGGGCATGAGAGTGGCCATTCACGCGGAGCATTATGCCGTTGAAGACAGCCCGATAGCCTAGCATGGGGCTGCGGGGTTGTGTAGCACGGCCGGAGCGCTTCGAGCGGAGCGAAGGACATAGTAAGGCTGCGATCCGCAAGCCAACAAAACGAAACGCCAGGCGAGTACGGCGCGTCTCTCTCAGCACGGGTCGGATTGCCATTTCAAAAACAATGGATGCGCGCCACGGCATTGAGGAGGTATGATGCCCGGCTTTGACAACTAGGGGGGATAGTATGCGTCGTGCTTCGTCCAGATTCAGGAAGATTTTTGCGCCGGGGATGCTTTGCCTCCTGGTCGCGTTCACATGGCCTGCAAGATCATTGGGCCAGGCAAATTTCACGGACAAGCTGAAGAACATCGAGTTTCGGGAAATTGGCCCCGCGGTGATGGGCGGCCGCATCGACGACTTTGCGGTGGTCGAAAGCAATCCAGACATTGTCTACGTTGGAACCGCGGCCGGCGGCGTCTGGAAGACGACGAATAACGGCACGACGTGGGAGCCTGTGTTCGATAAGGAAGGCGTCCCGACCATCGGCGACATCGCCATCGCGCCGTCCGATCCCTCGGTCGTATGGGTGGGCACGGGCGAACCCAACAACCGGCAAAGCTCTTCCTGGGGCGATGGAATTTACAAATCCCTCGACGCCGGCAAAACCTGGCAACACATGGGGCTCGCGGCCACGCTCCACATCGGGCGCATCGTGATTCATCCCACAAATCCTGACATCGTCTACGCCGCGGCGCTGGGACATTTGTGGGGCCCGAATCCGGAGCGAGGCGTCTATAAAACAACGGATGGCGGCAAGACCTGGAACCAGGTCTTGAAAATCAATGACGACACCGGCGTAAGCGATATCGCCATGGATCCGCAAAGTCCGGACACGCTCTACGCGGCCGCCTATCAGCGCCGTCGCACGCCCTTCGGGTTCGACGGTGGCGGGCCGGGCAGCGCGATCTATAAAACGGTCGACGGCGGCGCCACCTGGAAAAAATTGACAAAAGGTCTGCCTTACGAAAACGGCGGTGACACCGGACGCATCGGCCTGGATATTTACCGCAAAGACCCGAACATCGTCTACGCCATCGTCCAGCACGAGCATGGCGGAACCTATCGCAGCGAAGACAAGGGCGAAACCTGGAAGAAAATGGGAGACACGAATCCGCGCCCTTCCTACTACAGCCAAGTTCGCATCGACCCCAACAATGATTTGCGCATCTGGGAACTGGGCGCGCAGATGTTTTATTCCGAGGACGGCGGCAAAACATTCTCCACGCAACGCGTGAAGAGCATCCACGGCGATTTTCACGCCATGTGGATCGATCCCGCCGATTCAAGCCACATGATCGCCGGCTCCGACGGCGGAATCACCTGGAGCTATGACGACGGGAGGACCTGGGACTTCATCAACACCATCGCCATCGGACAGTTTTACGAGATCGGCTTGGACAATGAGAAGCCCTACAAAATCTGCGGCGGTTTGCAGGATAACGGAAGTTGGTGCGGGCCAAGCATGTCTCTGGCGCGCGACGGCATCATCAACTCCGACTGGACGCTGATGCCCGGGGGCGACGGATTCTACGCGCGAATCGATTACGCCGAGCCGTGGATCGTCTACACGGAATCGCAGGACGGCCATCTTTCGAGGCGCGACGAACACTCGGCGCAGCAGCGCGAAATCATGCCGGAAGCCAAGCCCGGCGAGCCACATTACCGTTTCCAGTGGAATTCGCCCGTGCAAGTCTCCTCGCACGATCACAAAACGATTTATTACGGCGGAAATTATCTATTCAAGTCCACGGACCGCGGTGATTCGTGGACGCGTCTCGGCGGCGACCTGACCACCGGCGTCGATCGCAACAAGCTCGAAATTTTCGGCAAAGTGCCGGACAAAAACACCCTCTCGCGGCACGACGGCGTCGAGGATTATCCGACGATCACCACGATCAGCGAATCTCCGGTCACGGCCGATGTGCTTTGGGCCGGCACCGACGATGGCAACCTACAAGTTACGCGCGACGGCGGCAAAACGTGGAAGAACGTGGTTTCGCGCGTGCCCGGAGTGCCCAAGGGAACCTACGTCAGCCGCGTCGTCGCGTCGAAATACGCCGAAGGCACCGCGTTCGCTGCGTTCGACGGGCACCGCAACGACGACTACAACGTATACCTTTTTCTGACCACCGATTACGGCGAGAACTGGAAACCCATTCGCAATGGCATTCCCGATTCCGCCGGCACCGTCCACGTCGTCCGCGAGCACCCGCGAAATGAAAACCTTCTTTTCGCGGGAACGGAATTCGGGCTGTGGGTTTCCTGGGACCGCGGAGCCAACTGGACCGCGCTTCGAAATAACTTCCCCACCGTTCCCGTGGACGACATCGAGATCCAGGCGCAGCAGAACGACCTCGTGCTCGCCACGCATGGCCGGTCGCTCTGGATTTTCGACGATATTACCCCGCTCGAAAAATTCGACTCCCAAGTTGCCGCTTCCGACTTGACCTTTTTCGCTCCGCGGCCGGCCACGCTTTGGGATCTGCGCGAGCGCCGTTGGAGCGCCGGGCAACAAATGTTTACCGCCAAAAATCCGCCCTATGGCGCGATTTTGAATTACTACCTCAAGGAAGCTATCCCGCCCGAGCCGCCCAAGACGGCCAAAGAAGAAAAAGGCAAGGAAAAGAAGGAGGCCGCATCCACCGAGCCGCAAGCGAAAAATGAAGAGGCGGCAAAAAAGGAAGGCAAAGTCAAAATCAGCGTCTACGACAAGGATGGAAAACTCATTCGCGAATTTGACGGCCCCGGCAAAGCCGGCGTGAACCGCACCAACTGGGATTTGCGCTGGGACTCGCCCGCCGTGCCGACCCCGGAACAAATCGAGGCCGCCGCCGCTGGATTTGATTTTGGTCCTCGCGGGCCGCTCGTCGAAGCGGGCGAATACACCATCAAAATCAAAGCAGGCAGCCACGAAGAGACGCAAAAAGTTCTCGTCGAAGATGATCCGCGCATGCAGATTTCGCCGGAAGACCGCGCCGCGCGGCGCGAGGCCATCGAACAGCTTTACGCGCTGGCCAAAACCGCGGACAAAGACCGCAAGACCATCGAAGGAATAAAGGAAGGTTTGACGGAGGCGCGGGATCAGTGGAAAAAGGACGCCGCCAATCCCGATGCGCCGAAAATTCCGGAGGACATTCAGAAGGCCGCCGAAGCTTTGCAGAAAAATGTGGATGCGGTCGCGGAGAAGTATGTGCGCGAACGCGAGGGCCTCGGAAATGCCGGCCCGCCGTTCATTTGGAAGCCCGATCCTTTGCCGCAGCAAGTACAAGGCTTGCTGCGCGAATTGGACGGCTTCTGGGCCGCACCCGGAGGGCAGCAGAAAGAGAAACTGGCCGATCTGAAGCCGCTCGTCAGCGACGCCTCCGCCCAAGTAAAGAAAATCGCGGAAGAAGACTTGCCCGCGCTGAATAAAAAGATGAACGAAGCGGGGATTCCGCACATCGTCCCCGTCCAGCCGAAGCCAACCGGCCGCGGCGGATTTACAGAAGAAGACGAGCCATAACCTGGAAGTAATCGCCAAGATGGATGACGTCCGCGGAGTCTTCACTCAGGCCCGTCGAAGTATGTCCGTTACATGTCCGGGGTAGTTGGCGAGAACGCCGTCGAGCTAAGCGGTCATGAGGTGCGAAGACTGTCCGCTCTTCGCGCCAAGCCACGAGTCACCAGTCACTCTTTGGCTTTTGCTTGCGCTTTGGCTTGCGCTTCGGCTTCCGCGGAGCGATACCACGCAAACGTGCGCTCCAGCCCCGCTTCAAACGTGACTTGCGGTTCGTAGCCGAGGAATTCGCGCGCCTGCGTGATATCCGCTTGCGAATCGCGGATGTCGCCATCGCGCGGCGGTTCGTATTTTGCCTCGAGCGGCTTCCCGGAAATCTTCCCGAGAAGCTGCAGCGTCTGGTTCAGCGTAAAACGGTCCCCGGTTCCCACATTGAATGTTTTGCCGGAAACATTGGGCGCTTCGCAGGCCAGAAGATTGGCTTGCACGGCGTTTTCAACGTACGTGAAGTCGCGGGACTGCTCGCCATCCCCGTAAACCACCGGCTGCGTCTCTTCCAGGAAGGCCAAACAAAATTTCGCCAGCACGCCGGAGTACGGCGAATCGGGATCCTGCCGCGGCCCGAAGATATTGAAATATCGAAGCGAAACATTTTCGAGGCCGTAACAGCGCCCGAACGTCTGCACGTAAAGCTCTCCGACATACTTGGTGACGCCATAGGGCGAAATGGGCGCCGGCTGCATCGTTTCGACTTTTGGCAGCGTCGGCGTCTCCCCATAGGCCGAAGAAGACGCGGCAAACACGATACGCTTCACTTTGGCGTCTCGCGCCGCGACCAAAACGTTGAGCATTCCATCGATGTTGATCTTGTTCGTTTCGATGGGGTCCTTCACGGATCGCGGAACCGAAGTCCTCGCGGCGAGGTGCAGCACGTATTCGGCTTCATGCATGGCCTTGCGCACCACTTCAATGTCCGTGATGCTGCCCTTTATAAGAGTGATTTTGTTGCGGACCTCGGCAAGGTTCTCCTCTTTGCCGGAGGAAAGGTCATCGAGCACGACCACGCTGTGGCCGCGCCGCACCAATTCGTCTACTGTATTCGAGCCGATGAAACCGGCGCCGCCTGTAACAAGGTAGCGCATTCGGGAATTCCTCCTCGATCGTGGCTCTCGAGCGGCGGAACGCCGTCTCGGTCCTGCACGCGGCGCCGGCAAAGACGCGGGCGTCGCGTTTTGGTAACCTCAAAGTTCGCGGGTAATGGCTGGCGGACATAGCCGGCATACGGCGCGCGAAATCGTATTGTACGACGGAAGGACAAAAGGCGGGGACTGTTTCCCCTGCCGGTCACAGAAAGAGCATGAGCTATAAAAAGGCCATAGGGATCACAGTTGTTGTTCTAGGTTGCGCCGCGGGAGGTTACTACTGGGTGCGGGGGAGAAGCGAGACGCCGAGAATCGCTCCGGCGGCCACGCACGCTTCCGAACCAGTGAGCGCGCCTGCCGAGGAAGCTCCGCCGCCCGCACACGAGAACGCCTCGCCTGCTCCGATTGCGGGCAAGAACAGCCAGCCCGCCGCGGACGCCGGTCTTCCGCTGCGCCATGGCGAAGATCTCGAATACACGGCGAATGTCGCGAATCTGACGGACGTGGCGAACTTGAGGTTGGTCGTGGGCGCTCAGAAAGACTACTTCGGCAAGAATGCCTGGCATCTGCAAGCCTTTGCGCACACGGAAAATCCGCTGCGCATGGTCTTTGTACTGGACGATCAGTTTGATTCCTATAGCGATGCGCAGAATATGACCAGCTTGCAGTATGAAATGCACTTGAACGAGCGCGGCCAGAAAGTGGACTCCGTCCAGCGCATGACGGACACGGGCAAGGAGCCGGCCCCGCCGGATGCCACGGAAGCGCGCGTGCTCCCCGGAACGCGCGACCCGCTGGGAATGCTGGAATATTTGCGGCACGTGGATTGGACAAAGACACCCGAAGTCCGCTGCCCCGTCTATGACGGGCGCAAGTTGTACGACGTGCGGGCGAAATTCGCCGGCGACGGTGAAACCGTCACCGTTCCCGCGGGCAGTTACAAGTCGTCCAAAATCGAAATTCACGTCTTCGAGAACGGCGAAGAAATGAAGGACGCGCATTTCACGATCTATCTCGCGGATAACGCCGCGCGCACGCCGGTGCTGCTGGAAGCGATCATGCCGTTTGCCACGGCGAGCGTGCAATTGCAGAAGGCGAAATAAAAATCGTTCCGCTGCAAGGCGGCTTACAGCGCGGCGCGGCGAGCATGCAGCGGCGTCCAAATCGGAGGAAAATCGGCGCTCCGAAAAAACGGCGGAGGCGCTATCGAATCGCCGCTTGTTCGATCAAAGCGCAGGCGATGTGCCCGATCGTGATATGCGCTTCCTGGATTCGCTGCGGATCTCGCGAAGGCACATTGAGCAAAAGATCGACTTTGCCGGCGAGCGCGCCGCCGGTTTCGCCGGTAAACGCCACGAGAAAAGCGCCGCGCGCCCGGCCCGCTCCCACGCCGCGCACAACATTCGCGCTTGTCCCGCTGGTCGAAAGAGCCACGAGAATATCCTCTGGAGAGACGAGGGATTCGATTTGCCTGGAAAAAATCTGCTCGAATCCGTAGTCGTTGCCCGCTGCGGTGAGAACGGAGGGATTGGCAGTCAAGGCGATGGATGGAAGGCTGCGGCGCTCGGAGCAAAGCTTAACGACCAGCTCCGCCGAAAGGTGCAAGGCGTCCGACGCGCTGCCGCCATTTCCGAAGAAAACGATTTTTCCGCCCGCGCGCAAAGCCGCGGCGCTTTTTTCCGCGAATTGCGCGATGCGCTCGACGAGTTCTTCGGAAAAGCTTTGCTTTACGCGAACGCTTTCCTCGAGCTGCCTTCGGATTTCTTCGGCGGAGGAGGCCATCGGCGCCTAGCAGAGCACGATTTTTTCGCGATGCCGGATGACGCGCCGCGTGGCGTTGCGCGTATCCACAACCAGCTTGGCGGCGTCCACGATCGCCACATAATCGTAGCTGGAGTGATCCGTTGCGATGATGACGCCGTCATAGCTTCCCAGGACGCTCGCATCGAGCGGGACGGATTTCATGTTTTCATAATCGTAGTGGCGCATTTTGTGGAGCTTCGGGAAATAGGGATCGTTGTAATCGAGCACGGCGCCGCGCTGCTTGAGAAGTTGCATGATTTTAAGGGTCGGCGATTCGCGGAGGTCATCGACGTCTTTTTTGTAAGCGACTCCGAGGATCAGCAGTTTCGCGCCTTTCAGGCTCTTTTTGTGATCGTTGAGAGCCGCGGCGATGGAGTCCACCACGTGATAGGGCATGGCGGTATTGATTTCGCCGGCCAGCTCGATGAAGCGCGTCGAGAAGTCAAACTCGCGCGCTTTCCAGGAAAGATAGTAAGGATCGACCGGAATGCAGTGTCCGCCGAGGCCCGGTCCGGGATAGAAGGGCATGAAGCCGAAAGGTTTCGTAGCCGCCGCGTCGATGACTTCCCAAATGTCGATGCCCATGCGCAGGCTGAGCATTTTCAGCTCGTTCACCAGCGCGATGTTCACGCAGCGGAAAATGTTTTCGAGCAGCTTGGCCATTTCCGCGGCCCGCGTGGAACTGACGGGCACGACACGGGCTACAACTTGCGCGTAGAGCGACTGCGCGGCGCGGCCGCTCGGCGGATTCACGCCGCCGACGACTTTGGGAATTTGCGCGAGGCCAAACTGTTTGTTGCCGGGGTCCTCGCGCTCCGGCGAAAACGCGAGAAAAAAATCGCACGCGATATTTTCGTTTTCGGGGCCGGCGGCGATGGGGCAGTGCAAGCCGCTCTTTTCGAGGATGGGGAGAACGAGCTCTTCGGTGGTGCCGGGATACGTGGTGGATTCCAGAACGACGAGCTGACCCTTCTGGAGATGGGGCTGGATGGAAATTGCGGTTTGTTCGACGTAGCTGAGATCAGGTTCGCGGCGCTCATCCAGCGGCGTCGGCACGCAGATCAGGATAGCGTCCGCCTCTTTAAGGCGCGCGAAATCCGTGGTCGCGCTGAAATGCCTGGAGTTCACGAATTGCTGGATTTTGGTTTGCGGAATGTGCTCGATATAGGATTTGCCGGCGTTGAGCATGTTGATTTTGGCCGGATCAGTGTCAAAGCCCGTAACTTTGTGTCCGGCTTCCGCGAAGCGCAGGGCCAGCGGCAGGCCGACGTATCCGCAGCCAATGATGGCGACCTTGAGCTGAAATCCTTTGAAGAATTCGGGTTTTCGGTCTGTCGGCATGAGTTACGTCGGTCTCCTCGTTTTTTTGGGGGTGAAGCAGGCCATTCGGCCAATGGGATAGGGACAGTTCAATATAGCAGGTTCCAAGCGAACTAAAAAACAGGCACGCGCAGCGCGTTACTGCCTGTTCAAGAGCGGTTGCGGGACCGGGCAAGACGCGGGAAGATACTAGCAATGCGCGGGGCGAAAAGGCGGAGAAACCAAAGCGTGGCTGCGACTCAGCAATGATTTTCGTGGTCGTCGTTCTCGTTCTCGGGCTAGGAGTGGGCACGCTTGGGGGGCTGCTGGGAACGAGTGGCGGGATCGTGCTGGTGCCTGCGCTGGTGTACCTGTTCCACATGGACCAGCATTTGGCGCAGGGCACTTCGCTGTTCATCCTGCTGCCGCCTGTGGGCCTCGGCGCCCTCAGAGAGTATTGGAAGGGAGGCAATGTCGATCTGCGCGCAGGAATCTTGTGCGCGGTGGGGATTCTTTTGGGCGGCTACCTGGGCGGCTTGATCGCGGTCCCGCTGAGTTCGCGCGAGCTCAAGGGATTTTTCGGCGGCTTTCTGATGGTAGCGGCTTTGCTGCTGTTGAGAAAATCGCAGCCGCTGGACTCGCCGGCGGTCCACGCAGAAAACGGGGACGCGAGTGCCTAACCCAGTGCTGCGTTCCGCAGGGATGTTTGCCGTCGCGTGCGTTTGTGGCGTGGCCTCCGGACTTTTCGGAATTGGCGGGGGCGTGCTGCTGGTTCCGTCCCTGGTTCTGCTGTTTGCGTTCAGGCAACATCGCGCGCAGGGGACGAGCCTGGTGACACTCGTGCCGCCCACGGGCCTTCTGGCTTTCCTTACGTACGCGAAGGCGGGCTACGTCTCCTGGGAAATAGGACTGCTTCTCGTGCCGGGCGTATTCCTGGGAGGCATGATGGGAGCATGGCTGGCAAAGCGGCTGCGGCCACGGCGAATGCGCCAGGTTTTTGCCGTGCTCATTTTCGTGCTCGGACTGTGGCAAGTGTTCGGCGCGTGGCGGCGCTAGGGAGATTAGCGAAACGATGGTCGACATTCACTGCCATATCCTGCCCGGACTGGACGACGGACCGGACAGCATCGAGGTTTCGCTGGCGATGGCCGAGTCCGCCATCGCGGACGGGATTACCCACGTGGTGGCCACGCCGCACTCAAGCAGCCAGCACACGTTCGACTACGCTCGGGTGCGTGCAGCGCGAGACGAGCTTCAGCAAAAAATTGGAAGCCAGTTGATTTTAGCGACCGGTTGCGATTTCCATTTGAATCCGGAAAATCTGGAGGCGTTGCGCGCGGATGCGCCGCGCTTCTGCATCAACCAGAAAGATTACGTGCTCGTGGAATTCAACGAATTTTCGATACCGCCGAGCATGGACCAGACGCTGCACGAGATTCAGCTTTTGGGGCTGCGGCCCGTGATCACGCATCCGGAGCGCAACGCCATCCTGCGTCTGCAGACGGAGAGGCTTGCGAAGTGGATTCGACTGGGGTGCTGCGTCCAGGTGACGGCCGGCTCGCTGACAGGGGTTTTTGGCCCCAGCGCCCAGAAAGATGCGTTGAGGTGGCTTGGTGATGGGATGGTTCACATCGTGGCGAGCGACGCGCACAATACACGCGGACGGCCGCTGAAACTCCAGCCCGCGTTCGATCTTGTTCAAGGACAATTTGGAAAAGAAAAGGCGCAGGGCCTTTTCTTGGAGAATCCAATGGCGGCCTTCGAGGGGCGCGAGTTGCCTTACGTTCCCGAGCTGAAGGACGAAACCAATCTCCCCCGGCGCAAACGATTTTTCTTTTTCTGAATTTCTAGCGGGCGGGGTGCAGAGGCAGTCCGGCCCAGGCATTCAAGATCCCAAGGCATTCGCGAAGAACGTCGAGCGCGTCGCCGGTCGAGCGCCACCAGCGCGCCGGTTCGAAAGGATCGTCCGAAGCGGCCCGTATGATGGCTCGTTCGGGCCCCGCGGTGAGCCGGCGCCACAGGATTCGCACGCGGCGCGTATGCGGTTTGCTGGTCACGATGATGACGGTTGTGTCCTTCTCTTGCGCCATCGCGGCGGAAATGTCCGCAATTTCGTCGGCGGTGTTGACGATGGGAGGCTCTAGAACACGGATGGCATCTGGAGGCACGCCTTCGTGGGCCAGCACCTGCTTGTCGTAGGAATCTTCGCCGACGTATTGAATTCCCAAAGGTGCGAGCGAGGCTCCGGGCTCGGTGGAATGGGTGAGCCACACTTTCGGGGCGTAGCCCTCGCGATACAGTTTCGCGGCTTCCATGGCGCGGATGGGCATGCGGCCGCTGAGGACAACGATGGCTTGCGCTTTTTGGAGCGGGTCTTCGACGACGAGCCAGCGGCCCACAAAAAGAAAAAAGAGAACAGCGACGAGCAGGGCGGCACCCAAAAGGCCAAGCGCTATCCGGCATGCCGGACGGCGCCGCGACGGGATGATGTCGTGCTTGCTTTCGGGCGTTGTGTCTGTGCGATTCGTCATCGGAAAGCGCATCCTACCCTTCGCCGGTGGTGGATCAGTTTCCGATAATGCGTGGCAATATAAAAGGGCATTGACAATCTGGCCAAGGAACAAACCGGGAGCGAAGATAGCTTCCGGGTTGCCGACGATCCACCCGGAGCTTCCTCCTTCCGAGCGGATAGCGTCTTTGTAGGGAGCAGAACCAATCGAGATTCACCGCGTGACCGGCTGATAACAAAAGTGTGCCAAATGTGACAGATTTATGGCAGCGTGTTGTCACACTATTTTGGGCGTGAAAAAGAGGGAACTGAGCAGGAGACGCTTGTGCGCTGTCCCTTGCCCCACGTGTGGTGTGGCTGCGAGACAGCGTTGTGTACTGCATTCAGGCGCCCTGCGGTTAGAACCACACGTGGACAGGAAGGTTTCCGCGATTGAGGCCGTAGAAACAGGGACGGCGAGATCCGAGGAGAATCGGAGGCGCAATCAACCCATGAGGCCAAGCATAGAGGCCCTACCCAAAATTTCATTCGATTTGGGGGGAGTGGCCACACTGAATGAAAGCTTCGAAACAGGCGGAACTATTTTCTCCCAAGGCGATCGTGCCGACACTCTCATGTACATTCAAAAAGGGCGCGTGAAACTCTCGGTGGCCTCCAAAACGGACAAGGAGGCGATTCTCGCCATTCTGGGGCCAGGTGAATTTCTGGGTGAAGTCTGCCTCGGAAGCCAAAATATTCGCATTCGAACCGCCACCGCGATTGTACCGACGGCTGTGCAAGTCATTGAAAGAAACGAGATGATCCGGGCGCTCCACACCGACCATGCGCTCTCCTACTGCTTCTTGTCTTATCTGCTCTCGCGCAATATTCGGCTCGAGAATGATTTAATCGACCAGGTTTCTCAATGCAGCGAGAGGCGGCTCGCCCGGGCTCTTCTTCTGCTCTCGGGCAACGGGCATCGGCGCAAGCTGCACCGATTTAGCGGGATATCACAAGGTACCCTGGCGACGTTGATCGGCACCACACGGTCGCGCGTCAATTTTTTCATGAATAAGTTTAGAATGCGTGGCTTCATCAAATATCGTGGGCGTCTCGACGCGAACGGTGGGATGCTCATTAACAGCTCTCTTTTGGTTAAGTCTCTCGACAAATAGCTTTGGCTGGGGCCTCGAAAGTCTCGAAACACTTCAATCCACCGGTGAATTATTTGGCTAATGAGGATCTTTTTTGGCTCTCGGGTGTTCGGCACAGATATGAGAGTCGAATTTCTTGTCGCGTTCCTCTCCGAACTTTGTCTTCATCTCGTCAATGGTGTTGCCAACGAGCGGCCAGGAAGGGTTAAACACCCAGGCGCATTCGGAGCAAGCCCAGCCCTGAAAACCAGGTTTTTCGACCCATACTAGTTTGCGACGCATCGGCCCCCACGGCGATCTCGCGATTTGTTGTGGTTACGGCCTTGCAGATGACGGTGCAGCAACGGTCTTCGACGGCACTGCAACGACAAGAACCGCCCGCTTCCTTGCGCTGAGCGAGGATTTGCGCGCGTCACAGGTTGCTGAACACACATCAACAGCTGTGTGAGTCCACAGGTTCTATAAATTAGCGATGAAGAAGGGTTACTGTCTGTTGGGCATCCAACACTGTCGAAACTGCTATCGCAATCCCAGGTCGTCTTCGAACTGTTGAATGACGGCGTAGCACTCGCATGCGGATTTTTCGAGTTTCCGGCGGTTAAGGATCTTCACTGCGCCTCGGACGTAATCTATGATTCCCTTTTTTTGCAATACAGCCGCGGCCAGGCTCACGGTGGATCGGTCGGTGCCCATCATGGTCGCAATGAAATCGTGGGTGATCGGAAGCACAGAGGAATGCACGCGATCCTGCGTCATCAGCAACCACCTCGAGAGGCGCTGCTGAATATCGTGCAGCCGATTACATGCGGCGGTCTGCGCCACTTGCATTCCTTGAAGCCCCGTATTCCTGTTTAAAATCACCTGTAACTGAGGGGCCGACCGCAGAATGCGTTGCAGGGCACTACCCATCATTCGAAAGCCGTCGCCGGCGATTTGGATGATTTCACGCACGGAACTTCGGCTCAAGCCGGCTGCCAGTCCTGCCCCGACGTACCCTTCGCTCCCCACTACACCGACTTCCACGGTGCGGCCGTCTTTGGTCACTACCACTTGAGAAACCATTCCGTGGTTTGGGAAATAGACGAATTCGATCTTTTGTGCCGGTTCATGAAGGCTGAGATGAGACGGCAGGTCGGTATACGTCAAGTCAGGACGCATCAACTCGTATTCGTCATTGGGCATGGCCAACAGAACTTTGTTGCTTACTTGTTTTCCCTCGAAGTTGGTCCGTTGGTCTGTCTGTGCGGTTCGAAAGTTTTTTCCACTCATGTTCATCCTGAACGGCAACGGAGTGCTTCACGTCGTCTGTGTGAAAATTCATGGGCTCTTAGATTCCACGTCCATTTAACCAAAAGGGAGCTTCCTAATCTGTACGAAAGGGGACAAGGCTCAAAACCAAAGCGGAGCGGATCATGCGGCGGATCGACGAGCGTTCGCAGAGAATCCGGTATCTGAGGCTGGCGTACCGGCAGATCACTACTGGCAAGCAAGGTCGCCACTCGCTAATGGACCCAATGCTTGGTGCACGCGTTAACCACAGAAGTAAAATCTCAGCAAGCGCCCCGAAAATTTCCTTGCAAGAAGAAGCTTCCATCGGAGATTGCCGCCGATTGCTGGTGGATCAGGGGGTAAGCAGAAATTGCATCAGCATCTTTGCGGCAGAAATTTGGCCAATTCGGCATGCGCAGGATAAACTGAAATGCTGCGAAACTCAGGAGGCTGCATGAGAGCGGTGGTTACCGGAGGAGCGGGATTTCTGGGGTCGCACCTCTGCGACCGGCTGCACGCCGAGGGCTGGGAGGTGCTGGTTCTCGACAATCTCGTGACGGGAGTGGAATCGAACCTCGAGCACCTGCTGAAGCAGCCTAATTTTCGAATCGCGCAATGCGACGTTTCGAAACACATCGACGTGCCGGGGCCGGTGGACTACGTTTTGCACTTTGCTTCGCCGGCGAGTCCCGTGGATTATCTGAAGCTGCCCATTCAAACGCTGAAGGTTGGATCGCTCGGGACGCACAACGCGCTTGGCCTTGCGCTAGCGAAGAAAGCGAAGTTTTTTCTGGCCTCGACGAGCGAATGCTACGGCGATCCGGACGTTTCTCCGCAGCCGGAAGAATATTGGGGCCACGTAAACCCGATCGGGCCGCGCGGCGTGTACGACGAGGCCAAACGGTTTGCGGAAGCAATGACCATGGCGTACCACCGGTATCACGGCGTGGACACGCATATCGTGCGGATCTTCAATACGTACGGCCCGAAGATGCGCTTGAACAACGGGCGCGCGCTGCCCAATTTCGTCCACCAGGCGCTGACGGGAAAAGCGCTGACGGTGTACGGCGACGGCAAGCAGACGCGAAGTTTTTGCTACGTTTCCGATTTGATCGAGGGAATTTACCGGCTGATGCTTTCGGACGAGCACTTGCCAGTGAACATCGGCAATCCGCAGGAGATCACCATACTTGATTTTGCGGAACGCATCCGCACGCATTTTGAGAACGCTCCCGCGATTGTGTTTGAACCGCTGCCACAGGACGATCCCAAACAGCGTTGCCCGGATATCGGCAAGGCCAAGCGCATTCTGAAATGGGAGCCGAAGGTCGGACTGGAAGAAGGGCTGCGGCTGACCATGGATTATTTCAAGAAAAGATTCTCCGCGAAAAAAGCTTCTTAGCGCGCAGAAGTGAAGAAATCCGGGCCTTGCCAAGCTGAATTAGTTTTGCCGTCGGGACAAAAGCAGCCGAAGCGATCAGGGTCTGCCGAAAGAATAATATTCGAAACCGAGTTCGCGCATGTGCTTGGGCGAATAGAGATTTCTGCCGTCCACGACGAGAGCCCGCGCCATGAGGGGCTTGGCGCGTTGCCAGTCAAGCTTGCGGAAAATTTCCCATTCGGTGCAAACCAGCGCGGCGTCAGCGCCACGCAAAGCGTCGTAAGGATCCTCGTGGTACGTCACTTTCGGGAAGAGAGCTTTCGTCCTGGAGATGGCTTCGGGATCCGTGGCGTGAATGATCGCGCCCTCTTCGAGCAAGCGCTTGACGACTTCGAGCGCCGGGGCGAAACGGATGTCGTCCGTATTGGCTTTGAAAGCCAGGCCCAGCACAGCGACGTGCTTCCCCTTGACCACCCAGAGCGCCTTGTGCACTTTTTCCATGAAGCGTTCGATGCGCTGCTTATTGACGCGCTCCGTGGCTTTCAACAGGTCGAAATCGACGCCCACAGAGGCCGCGAGATGAATGAACGCCTGCACATCCTTGGGAAAACAGAAACCGCCGAATCCCAATCCGGCGCTTAGAAATTGCCCGCCAATTCTGGGGTCCAAACCCATCGCGTGGGTGACCTCCTGGACGTCCGCGCCAATGCGTTCGCAGAGGTCGGCGATGACGTTGGCGTAGCTGATTTTCAGGGCAAGAAAGGAGTTGGAAGCGTGCTTGATCAGTTCGGCGCTATTGATGGTGGTGACGAGAAAATCCGCGTCGCGGCCGGGCGGGCAAGCGCCTTTGTGGATGGGGCAATGGAAACGGCGCTCGAGGATGGGGCGGTAGATTTCGCGCAAATCGGCGGCGGCGGATTCGTCTTCGACGCCGACCACGATGCGATCGGGATGGAAAAAATCTCCGACGGCGGTGCCTTCGCGGAGAAATTCCGGATTCGAAGCGACGCGGAAGGTGGATTTGCCGCCGCCACTGTAGGCGGCTAGAGCGCGCTGCAACTCGAGGCCGGTGCGGGCAGGCACGGTGCTTTTCTCGATGACCAGTTTGGGAGAGCGGGCTTGCTCGGCAATCTGCCGCGCGACCTGATCGATGGCGGAGAGATCCGCTTCGCCGCTTTCCTTGGGCGGCGTGCCGACGCAAATAAAAATGGCGTCGCCGGCGCGAATGGCCTCGCCAGCGTCCGGGGTATAGGAGATGCGGCCGGCGTTACGCGCCGCGGTCAGAATTTCTTCGAGGTTTTGCTCGTAGATGGGAACTTCGCCGGCTTGCAGACGCTTGATGCGGTCCGCGTCGATGTCCGTGCAAGTCACTTCATGGCCGGCGGCAGCGAGGCATGCGCCGGTCACCAGCCCAACGTAACCACATCCAATCACCGAGAGACGCAAATCAGAATCTCCTTGGGAGCGCTTTAGGTGCCCACTGAGCGCCGTCCCGACTGCGAAGCGAACACACTATTTTCGCCGAATCAGAGCGCGGAAGGAAGCGCATCACCGGGAGGCGTTGCGCCAACCGCACAATCTGCTTCAGGCATTCCCCGGCACCAGAAGCGCTTTGCGTGTTTCGTCCGGCGCATTGGCGCGGACTTGCTCAGCCCTTCAGCCCTTTGCCCATCAAGAGGCCACGCAAGGCGAGCAGTACGAGGCGCGGCTGACGCCGCACGACGTTCCACAAGAGGCGCGTGGATTCATCGCGGTTAATTTCCCCGAGAGACTCGCGCGCCGAAGCATTGAGAAGATCCACGAGCTGAGAATAGTCTTTCTGCTGGAAATGATGGAGCGCGCGGCGGATCAACCAGTGCGTGCCGAGCTCGCGCCGCAGAGCATTCAGCTCTTTGCTGCCGCCATTTTGCAAGATGGCGTGGCCAACGCCGAGCGCGCCGCGCAAGCCGGTGACGATTCCGCCGACGGTCGAAACTTTCACCTGTGCCGCTGCGTCGCCAACCAGATAAACGTCGCCATTTCCAATGCGTCGGCGCACCGGCACCCAGCCGCGATAGACGGGGATGCGAGCGCCTTGCCAGTCCAGCGGCTCCAAGTGTTTCTTCTCAAGAAAACGCGTGAGGCATCTTTTGGTGTCGCGGCCATGCTCGCCGATGATTCCCAGTGCGCCACGCTCGGCGGATTCGGGGATGAGCCAATAGAAATAAGGAGTGTCGTCGGGGACGAACCAGACGCGGGTGGTGTCCGGCGGATGATCCTTGGGCAAGCGAACGATGGCTTGCACGAGAGGAACGGTTTCAATGGGGGGCCAGCCGGCGCTGCGCGCCACGCGGCTGGCGGCGCCATCGGCGCCAACGACGCTCTCGGCGTGCAGTTCGTCGCGTTGTCCGGCGGAATCCACCTCAACGCGCAAACCGCGAGCATTGGGAGCCAAGCCAAGGAAGCGCGTGTCAAACGAGAGGTTCGCGCCGGCTTGTTGCGCGCTGCGCGCCAGGGCGGGGATCAAACGCGACCGTTCGATGATGAGATCGGGGCGGGCCAGAGCGACCTGCGCGGAGCGGCCATCGGTGAATAACTCGAAGCGGCGGATTTCGTTGACGATGCTTTCGCAAGCAGCGGGGCCAAGCTGAGCGCGGAATTGATCGGTAACGATGAGCGATCGGGAGGCCGGCTCGAAGCCCGGGCGAGATTCGAGGACGCGGACGCGGCGTCCGCCAGCGGCTACCGTAGCAGCCGTGAACAAACCCGCAGCGGAACCTCCCACAACGACGACCTCGCCGCGTCCCCCATCGGGCCGGGGCCCCTGTTCAGTGCTTGGCACGTTTTCGCTTTCCCAAGTCGCGCGTACACCCGGAAGTTTTCCTCGGCCGGGATTCGCGTTCAAAGCCTCAAAGATATTTGCTGTTTTCCGCTCGACCCGAAGGGATAAGCATCAAGTATCGGTGAGACGGGAACCCCGTAAGTATAGCGAATCCGGTTGTGCGGGCAAAACTCGCGCGGCCGTTTGCGATGGGGAGGAGCGGGAGCGCGTGCATCGAAGGCGATAGAGGATCAAGAGGCTTGCTGTTGCGCTTGGCGTTCATAGGGAGCACGTTCGAGGAAAATCACCCCAGCGAGGACAGCGGCAAACGCCAGGACGGCGACGAGAACGGCGCCCAGCGGCGAAAGATAACTGACCAGCACGGCAGCTCCGCCGCTCAGGAATCCCAACAGGTACATGCTGACAACAGCGCCGCGATGACCGAGGCCGAGATTGGCAAGACGGTGAGCGGCATGGTCTTTGCCCGGAGTGGCAAAAGGGAGAAGACCGCGGCGCGTGCGCGAAATAGTGACCAAAGTGGTGTCGAAGATGGTGACTCCCAGAATCAGAAGGGGAACCAGCCAGGCGGAAACATGGTTGCCGTGAGTGAGGCGCAGCTTCAGTCCGAGGGTGGCCATCAAGAATCCGAGGAACATGGCGCCGCCATCGCCCATGAAAATTTTGGCAGGCTTGAAATTCCAACGAAGAAAACCGGTCGCCGCGCCGAGGACGGCGGCCGCGAGCGTGGTGACGAGAGTCTGGCCATTCAAATAGGCGAGCAGTGCGAAGAAAATCGAGGCGGTGGCCGCAACGCCGGCGCACAGACCGTCCATGTGGTCGAGGATGCTGAAGGAGGCGGTGATGCCGACGACGAAGAAGATTGTGAGAAAAGCGTCAAAGACGTAGCCGGCGCGGCCGCCGAGAAGGACTTCAAAAACTTGCGCGTGAATGCCAGTCGCAAGCAGAACACATGCGGCGAGAGGCATGCCGAGGAAAAGTTTGATTTGATGATGAAGCAAGCCACGATCATCGAGAATGCCGACGGCGGCCACGATGGTCGCGCCGCTCAAGATTCCCACGATTTGCTCGCGTGCTTCTCCGCTAAAGGTGAAAAGAACCGCGAGGATCACGGCCCCATACATGGCCAGGCCACCGAGGAGCGGAATCGGTCGAAGATGAACCTTGCGCGGACCGGGAAGATCGACCATTCCAACGCGCAAGGCGAGCGCGCGCACGGGTACCGTCAGCATCAGGGATGCGAATAGAGCGATCAGAAACGCCAGCAGACCTGCGGGCATGCTTCCTCTTTATTTTTTTGAAGATACCGGCCCGGGCGGCAAGGCCAGCGCCTCAATCGATTTCCGCCGGGATGGGGGCCCGGCGCCCAGGAAATAAATGGCTGCCCCACGCAGCCTTAACACGATACTTTGAAAATTGTTTCGCTTCAATCTGGATTATTCGCGGGGTGGTCGGGGGGATAGGTGGAGAGGATCAGGGGCAGGAGGAGCCTCTTCGCGCTGGGTCGTCGACGTTAATCTTTGCTTCGCTTTCGCTATCGTTCGGTGAGCATGCGGCCAAAGGTGCGATTCACTTCATCGCGGTTCCTGGTCGCGTAATACCAGTCGATGGTGCGCTTCAGTCCGTCCTTGAATAAGACTTTGGGCTCCCAACCGAGCAGCTTTTTGGCCAGGGAGTTGTCCGCTACGCGGTTCAGCGGGCCCGTGGGCATGTCCGGCCGCAGCTTGATCTCCGCTTTGTGTCCGGTAAAGTCGCAAACCATTTTTGCCGCATCGATGACGCGGATGCGCTCCATCGTTCCGAGGTTGACGGCCGTTCCATCGTTTATTTTTTCGCCGGCCAAAATCGTGCCTTCGACAATATCCTCGATGTACGTCCAATTGCGGATTTGCGTTCCGTCGCCCCAGACTTCGAAGGGATTCTGCCGCAGGAAAGCGCGCGCGATCATGGCGATGACGGCGTGGTTCTCGACTCCGCGCGGGCCGTACACCGTAAAATAGCGGCACGAAGCCGCACCCAGGCCATGCTCCTTGGCATACGCACGCAAGGTGAATTCGCCCATCAACTTGGCCCAGCCGTAAGTGTTGTCGGCGTCGTTCGGGCCATTGGTGAGATCTTCCGTGAGGTACAGCTCTTTCTTGACGTCCGACTGTAAGAAATTCGGATAGACGCAGCCGGAGGAAGCGAAGACGACCTTTTTCACTTTCGCGCGCAGAGCTTCCGCGAAGACGAGCCCATCGAGGAAAAAATTGGAAGCAGGGCCGGCCTGATGAAGATCAACGTAGCCGCGGCCGCCGTGATCCGCAGCCAGATGAAATACCGTGTCCACACCCTGCATGGCGGAGCGGGTAACGCCCGGCTCGCGCAAATCGGCGTGGATGAAGTCAATCTTGCCGGCAGCGATATTCTCGCGGATATTGTCGCGGTGTCCGCTCGTCAAGTCGTCCACGATGCGAATTTTCGCGCCGCGCGCGAGAAGATGATCCGTAAGCGTCGACCCGATGAACGAGGCGCCGCCCGTTACCAGCACAAGTTTTCCAGTCCAAAAGGTCTCCGAAGACGTCACGCGTTCACGGCCTCCTCGATGATCTTCACGAATTTCTGCAATTCTTTGACTCTATCATAATCGGGAGCGATGGCCCGGGCCGCACGGCCCATCTCTTGCAATTTTGCCGGGTCCCTGACAAGAGAACGAATCGCGGCCGCCGTTTTTTCCGGGCTGTCCGGGTCGGCAGACACCGCGAAGCCGAATTTCGCGCCAAGCGCGGCCGCGTCAGTCTCTTCGGGCGCAATGGCGACGATGGGCTTTCCGGCCGCGAGGATTCCGTACATTTTGCTGGGCACGACAACGCCTTCGAGGCCTCGTTTCACGGTCACGATGTGAGCGTCCGGCGCGGCCAGGACCGAGGCAATTTTGGCCGCGGGGAAAAACGGCAAGAATCGTACATTTTTCGTTTGGCTGGCAAGCGCTTCGACGCGGCCACGCTGGGCGCCTTCACCGACGAAGACGAGGCCGACGCCCTCCAGTTCCAACTCGCGGACGGCCTCGATTAAGGTTTCCCACGCACCGTAAAAACCGAGATTCCCCGCGTGCAGAAGCACGAAATTGTATTCACCGCGAATGGTCTGGATGATCTCTTCATCCAGCGCAGGCTGCGGCGCATCCGGCGCGGGAATATCCGCGCCGTCACGCACGATTTTGATGTTCGAGGGATTGACTTCTTTCGCGGCGATCCGCGCGCGCATATCCTCGCCGAGAACAATCACGCGCGTGGCACGCCGCAGCGCCCAGCGATGCAGTCTTTCCCAAACGCGGGCAAGAAGCCCCGGTTCGACGATCGCGCCGCCCACGGCCATGTCCGGATACATGTCGCGAATGTTGTAGACGTATGGCTTGCTTTTCAACAGCGCAACAATTGCTCCGACGATTCCTTCGAAGGGAGGATCGGTCATCGCCAGTACTACATCGCATCGCACGAAAAGCGCGCGAGGGACGGCCAGCGCAACGTAGCTCAGATAGTTGAGCACTCGGCGCTTCATCGCGAAGCGCGGATAATCCGTCGAGCCTACGCGCAAAATCTTCGCGCGCCCCGCCGATTCCGTCTGCCAAGGCCGCCACGGCCTGCGTTCGCTCGGGTCGTAAGACGGTCGGCCGCAAAGAACAGTGACGTCGTGCCGCGCGGAGAGCGCGTCCACCACGGTCGCGGCCATCTTGGCCGTCGCCGAAGTGTCCGGCGGATAGTAGAGATTGAGGAGAAGGATTCTCATTCGAATGGAATCCGCGGCATGCGTTTCACGGCCGAGTGATCAGGAAATCGCCAAGGACCAGCGCATCCATTCGCGTGCGCTGAAAGCAATCGAGCGCCTCGGCGGGGCTGCAGACAATCGGTTCGTTGTCGTTGAAAGAAGTATTCAGGACAACGGGCACACCCGTGAGTTTTTCGAACGCCTTGATCAAGCCCCAATAGCGCGGATTCGCTTCCCGTGTAACGGTTTGCAAGCGTCCGGTTCCATCGACGTGAGTCGGCGCCGGGATTTTGTCGCGTTTTTCGGGCCGCACCGCGTACGCCAAGGTCATGAACGGCGAGGGATACGATTTTTCGAACCATTCGCCAGTCTTTTCCGCAAGGAT
The DNA here is from genome assembly GCA_963715795.1 of uncultured Acidobacteriota bacterium. Lineage (GTDB taxonomy): Bacteria > Acidobacteriota > Terriglobia > Acidiferrales > UBA7541 > Acidiferrum. The sequence continues at coordinate 3,790,600 of OY970275.1, forward strand.
GGAAGGCGCGAATGGCCGGAAGATTTCGCGGTGTTTGATGCGCCGGTTCAAGATGTCTTTCATCTCTGGACGGCGCGGGTCGGTGACGATACTTCGATTGCCGAGCGCGCGGGGCCCCCACTCGGCGCGGCCCTGGAACCAGCCGAGGATCTTTCCGTCCGCCACGATCGCCGCCGTACGTTGCATCAAATTGTCTTCCGTCAGCTCTTCGATTTGGCACGCGTCCTTGCCCAGTCCATTCGCATCGATCGCGCGGCGAATCTCTTCGCGCGAATATCCTGGCCCCCAATACGCGTGGTCCATGACGAACGCTCGCGGCTTTCCAAGAATCTGGTGCCACACATAGAACGCAGCTCCCACCGCCAGCCCCGCATCGCCCGCTGCGGGATGCACATACACCTGTTCGAAGCTGGTCCGATCGAAAATTTTCCCGTTGGCGACGCAATTGAACGCTACTCCGCCCGCGAGGCACACGGCCTTCATTCCGGTGCGTTCGGCAAGCTTTTTCAGCATGCCAAGATAAATTTCCTCGAGGCGCGCTTGCAAAGCCGCGGCCAGATTGCGGTGCCTTTGTTCGAGAGGTTCTTCCGGATTGCGCTTGGGACCAAGCTGCCTCTCCATTGCTTCCGAAAACAGCTTGCCGAGCGAAGGCGTTTTGTCTGCCTCCGCCCAGCTCATCTCGGGCCCTGTGCGGTGATGCGTAAAGTATTCGAGCCCGAGTCGAAAGCCGTCGCCCTTTGCGCGCACGATATCGCGGACAGCATCGAGTTGCTCTGCCTCACCGTACGCCGCCAGGCCCATCACTTTGTATTCATCGCCGAATTTCAAAAAGCCGAGATACTGTGTTACGGCGCTATAGAAAAGACCCAGCGAATGCGGAAATGCGATCGCGCCATCGATTTTCATGCGGCTGCCGTCGCCGGTGCCCCACATGGTGCTGGCGAAATCGCCCAAGCCGTCGGCGGAAAGCAGAGCGGACCGTTCGAAGGGCGATACGAAAAACGCGCTGGCGAGGTGGGCTTGGTGATGTTCGACGCGATGAAACTTTGCCGTGATTTTCGCTGGATCGACGACAAAAGCGTGCGCCAACGCCTCCGGTATTCCCGTGAACTTGGCCAGGACTTTCATTCGTTCGCGTGCGAATGAGGGCATGCGCACGGCATAAAAAAGCTTCGTGGCCAGCCGGGCATAGGGGTTTCGCGGCACGGCTACGTGATCGATATCTTTCAGCTCGAGGCCGGCTTCGCGCAAGCAATAGCGAATCGCCTGCGCTGGAAAACCCGCCGCATATTTCACGCGGTTGAAGCGTTCCTCTTCGACAGCGGCCACAAGCCGGCCTTGGCAGACAATGGCCGCCGACGCGTTGCCATGATAGGCATTGATCCCAAGTATGTTCATCGCAGAATTATTCAGTCTACCTCAGGAGCGCGGATCATGCCGGAAGGTGATGTCTGCACCACTCGTTGAGGACGTACAGCGCCCACGGGCGCGACCACGAAGTTTTGCCTTCGAGAAACGCGGCCCACACGGCGCGGGCGCCCTCCGCGCGAAGATGCGGCGCAAGCGACGGAGCGATATCGGCAAAGCTGGCGGCCAGCCGCGGCCGCAACGGGCCGCGAAGCCATTCTTCCCAGGGCAGCGTGAAGGTCCGTTTCCGTTGGCCAAGAATTTCTTCAGGAAGGACGCCAGCCAGCGCCTCCACCAATAGGGCTTTCTGCGTGCCCGCGCGATGGCGCGCCACGTCGGGAAGGGAACTGACGAATTCCACCAGCGGCGTATCCAGCAGCGGCACCCGCACCTCGAGCGAACGCGCCATGCTCACCGAATCTGTATCGCGCAGCAAGGTGCTGGCCATGTAGCAGCGCATTTCGAGCCACGCGGTCGCGGCGACAGGCTCTCGATTTCCGGCTTCGCTGGCCGCGCGGTTTAGCCAGCCCAGCCAGGTTGGTTCCAGCGTGACGCCGTCGGCGCCCACTGTGCTCGGACGGAAGCGCGGCTCGATCAATCGTTCGAGCTGCCCCGGCGGAAAAAGCGCGCGCACATAGAAATAAGGATGGGGAAGAGTATCCGGATCTTCCCATGCAGCGACGGCCTTATTTGCGGCATCGCGAGAGAGGCGCGCGCCGAGAATTCCGGCGATCAGCGGCGCAGTCGCCCGGCGCAGCGGCCAGGGCACAAACCACGCCATCCGAATGAGCCGGCGAAGCAAAGCGGTGTTGCCGAAGCTCGCGTAGCCCGCGAAAAGCTCGTCGCCGCCAAGCCCGGAGAGCGCCACCTTGAGACCGACTTCGCGCGCGGCCCAGGAGACAAAGGAGGTGTTGATGCCGTCCATCGTCGGCTGGTCGAGGCCGGCCAGCGCTTCATCGATGCGCGCGAGCATCGCAGGACCATCGAGCGGCACTTCCGTATGTTGCGTGCCGCATCGTTCCGCGACTTTGCGCGCTAGTGGAGCCTCGTCGTAGGAAGTTCCCGGAAACGAGAGCGTGAAGCTGCGGATTCCGGCTTGCGCGCGCGACGCAAGAGCGGCGATGGCTCCGGAATCGAGGCCCCCCGAAAGGAACAGCCCCACGGGCACGTCCGCAATCAAATGCGATCGCGCGGCATCTTCGAGCAGCGGGCGGAGCTTCGCCGCCGCAGAAGCCATGTCTTTGGGCTTGCCCGGGTCGCGCGCTGCCGGGCTCGTCTGCAAATCCCACCACGGCCGCGCCCTCGGCACGCGCCGCCGCTCCGGCACATACAGCAACATGCGATGCCCGGGAGGAAGTGAAAAAACTCCCTCGGCCATGGTCACGGGCTCGGAAGTGCTCCCGAAGAGCAGATATGATGTCAGCGCGTCTTGCGAAAGTACACGGGGAACCATGCCGCTTGCGATAAGAGCGCGCACTTCGGAAGCAAACGCAAAGCCGTCCGCGGTCTGCGTGTAATAGAGCGGCTTGATGCCGAGCGGATCGCGCGCCAGGAAAAGCAAAGGCGCCGTCGCCAATCGCCCGCGAAGATCGAGCAGTGCAAAGGCAAACATGCCGCGAAGTTCCGTGAGGCATTCTTCGCCCCATTCTTCCCAGGCGTGCACCAGGATTTCCGTATCGGATTGCGTCGCAAAGCGGTGTCCGAGCAGTGCCAGGCGTTCGCGTAGTTCGCGATAGTTGTAGAGCTCGCCGTTGTAGATGACGGCGACGTCGCGTGATTCGTTCCAGACAGGTTGATGGCCGGCGGCGATGTCGATGATGCTCAGCCTGCGCATGCCCAGGGCCAGCCCGGGCGCGCGCTCGTCTCCCGCGAGGAATCCTTCTCCGTCAGGGCCTCGATGACGCAGCGCCGCAGCCATCGCGCGCACGCGCAGCTCTGCGTCCTTGCTGCGGGATGCAAACGCGACACCGCAAATACCGCACACGCTACTGTTCGATCTCCGGGGTCGAAAAAAAAGCGGCGGCAGCGCGCATGACGTGCTCGCGCACATGGAAGCGGGAAATTCTCAATCGCTTGTCGGCGTACCACGCCAGCAATTCGCGCAGCAGCAAGAAGAAAAGTGTGAGGCTGACCGAGATAACCAGGAGCAGAAAGGACTCCCTCTCGAGGAGCAGGCTCCAGTCCACGGCCTCATCCCATCCCGGCAAGACGGTATCAAGGGCCTTGCGAAGTTCCAGGCCATAAAAAGGCAGACGCGCCACCCGCACGTGCGCAAACCTCTCGAAATTGTAGTCGCTGGGATAACCGGGCGCGGCTTTGATCGCGTCCTCGAACACCGCCGGATCTCGCAAATCGCTTCGCGTCAGCAACTGTCCTTGCGCGTCGCGAAACATGAACCGATAGGCGGGATCGACGACGACCCAGCGCCCGTCGATGAGAACTTCCGCTACCACGTGCTTGGCGCTGTGTTCCGGCGTAAGCAACAGCAGCCGCCGCACGCTCAAGTCGCCGCTGCGGGCGAGATTTAGAAACGCATTGGTGGCCGTCCCGCAAACGGCCAGTAGCTGCTGGTAGTTGAGCGTGGTTTCCGGATCGCGCGTGGAAAGTTCGGAAGGGTTCGCGGCGACGTAGCGCGCAGGACCGCTTTTCATCCACGCGAGGATGGCCTCGACTTTTTGCTCGGGAGCGGCGGACTCCGGCACAACCGCGTCCGAGAATCCCCGGAGGTATTGCCGGACAGAATACTCGCGCACCCCGGCGTACAGCGACGAAGCCACCACGATAACGAGCAGCAGATTCACCGCACGCCACACGAGACGGAAGACAAGATGGTTTTTCGCCGTCGACACAATTACTCCGATGCTTCGGATTTTGCACTGCGGGCCGCGTTAATTGCAAGCTTGTTATAGAGTGCTTCCAGCTCGCGGACGGGCTCACCCCAACCGAGCCGGGCGGTGGCCGTTTTACATCCGGCGGCTAGCCGTGCGTGCAAATCCGCATCGCGGACTAGAGACCAAATCGCCGCGGCCAGCGCGTCTGTTTCATGCGGCACCATCAAACCCGCAACATCCGCCAGCAGGGGCGCGATTCCGCACTGCTCCGTCACAACAACCGGCGTGCCCGCGGCGGCTGATTCCGCCGCGGTGTTGCCAAAATTTTCGTTCTGCGACGGCAGCACGAAGACGTCGGCATCGCGGTACGCGGCCCATTTTGCTTCGCCAAAAATCGGCCCCGCAAACTGTACCTCCGCCCTGACGCCAAGCTGCGCCGCCACCTGTATCAGGCGCGCTTTCATTCCGCCTTCATCCGGTCCCGCAAAGACCAGCCGCAAATTTTTTTCGCCCGGCTCCTTCGAAATCGAGGCAAAAGCGCGCAAGAGCAAGTCGGGACTCTTCTTTTCCGAAAGCCTCCCGAGAAAAAGGATCACTTTCGCGTTCTCCGCGATCCCCAGCTTTTTTCGAAACGCGCCCCGCTCCGGCCAGAAGGCTGGCGCTTCCACTCCGTTTCGCCGCAGCACGATCCTTTCCCTGGCAATGCCTCCGCTGGCCAATTCTGCAGCCTCTTGTTCCGACGTGGCGATGATGGAGCTCGCTTGCTCAAACATTCGCCGCCCAAACGCGGCGTGGTAAAGCTTCTTCAGCCGCAGGTTCCGCACAATGGGCACAAACATCCCGATCGGTTCGAGCACGTAGGGGATTTTTTGCTCGGCGCAAGCGCTTGCCACCGCTGGTCCGAGAAAATCGTACAGCCCGAAGATATGCGCAAAGTCAAATTCCGCCAGCCGCTCCCGGCAGAAGCGTTTCACCGCTGGATTCCAGCTCAACGAGCGATACCGCAACCACGTCGGCAGATAAATTGCCGTCACACCGCTTTCCGCCCGGCTCCATCCAAACGGGCTTCGTTCCGCGCCAGATGCGCCCTCCGCGCGGAACCGTGCTTCGACGCCCCAGTCCGCCGTTAACACCGTCACAGCATGCCCCAGCCGCGCTAGGCCTTGCGCCAGCGCACGCACCTTTACCGGCGGGCCGCCGAACTCCAGAAACGGCGCGTAGGTTTCCGTGACGCTCAGGATTCGCATTGTTCGCGAAGAATCTTCTTCAAGGACTTGGCAAAAACGCTGAACCGGAAATCGCGCTCGACGCGCTGACGCCCTCGCGCGCCCATTTTTTGCGCCAGCGCCGGGTCCGAAAGCAGCGTCTCGATGGACGTCGCCAACTGCGGCGCGTCCCCGTGGGGCACCAAATAACCTGTCACGCCGTCTTCAATCACTTCCGGCGCTCCGCCATGCGCCCCGCCAATCACCGGCTTGCCGAACGCCATGGCTTCCAGATAAACCAGCCCGAAGCCTTCTCCGCGGCTCGGCAAAGCAAACATCTCGCACGCTTCATAACACGCCACCAGATTCGCGAAGCTCAAACCGCCAAGAAAATGCACGTGCCGGTTCACGCCGTTTTTTTCGGCCAGGTCTTCCAGCCACGCGCGGTCATCGCCTTCGCCCACGGCCACGAGCTGCAGTTCGGGCCACCTTGTCAGAAGCCGCGGCAATGCCGTGATCAGCGTATCCATCCCTTTGTACCGCTCATTCGCCAGCCACCGGCCTACGGTGAGAATCACGCGCCCATCGGGATAACCTTGCGGCAGTTTTCCGCGCGTCGGATTCGCGGAGATCGCTTCGAATTCTGGATCGAGCGCCCACGGCACCACGCGTATCCGCTCCGGCCGCACTTGCTGTTCGGCAACGTGGCTCGCCGTGTCCTTGCTGGGAGCGAGCACCACGCTCGCGCGGCGCAGCGCCAGGCGCCGCCAAAAGGGAAGCGGCTCCCACACCTCGACGCCATGAGTACAAACGATCGTCCTGATCCGCGGCGCCGCGATTCTCATCGTTTGCGTCACCGGGCCCAGATTCGGGTGCCCTGCCAGAACCACTTTCGCGTGGCGTCGGGCCGCCCGCATCGCCGTCGCCACAAATCGCGCCTTGCTTCGTTCGCATCCCGTGAACACGAATTCTCGGCCGCCCACGGACATGCGCTGCAGCTCCCGCGAGTCATTCAAGCTCAGCAGCCGGCAATCCATGTGCCGGCTCGCGGCGAATTCGCTCAGCACCGCCGCCACATGCCGGCCGGCCCGCTGCACTCCGCCGCTCCCCGCCAATTCCGTAAACAGTCCAATCAGCACGCGCCGAGTCTGCCTTTTGTCGTAACGTAAGGCAAGTGGTCCCGAAGCTCTCCCAGTGCTTTCCCTTGACTAATTGCCGCCTCACGCTGCCGGTGCTAGACTCGCGCTGATTATTCTTCCGTGAACATGTGGCGCAGAACCCCGCTTCTAATGCTGTGGCTCGTCCTGAGATTCATTGCCCTCGCCATTCTTGCGTGCAGCTTGCTACTCGATCTCGCGGATGCTAGGCCCCAAACCGACCGGCCACATGAAGATTTGCATGGCGTTCTTTCCCGTCAGCCGCTCCGGCCTCCGCTCCGCAACGCCGTGGTCATGCTGCGCTACAGCCCCGATGGGCGCAACCTCATGGTCCAGGAACGTTCAGGCATCTACGTGCTTTCCCGCGACCCGTTCGCTTTGCGCGCTCACATCGCCGCGCCGGAGGTCTACCCCGCGCGCTTTTCTTTCGATTCGCAATTCCTCACCGTCATCGGCCGCGGCTTGATCTTGAATCGCGAGAAAGTGCCCGGCGGACCGAGAGCCGAGGCTCGGGTGCTGCCGTTCGAGGATGGCTGTCTTGACGCCGAGCTTTCGCCGGGCGCTGAGTATTTCGCTTGCCTCCAGCCCAGCTTCCAACTTGTCGTTCTTCAGCTTTCCACAAACGAAGTCATTTTTTCGGAGTCGCTGGCTGCTACAAATCTTCCTTACCGTGTGGTTTTCCTGCCCCTCTATCCAGACATTGCTTTCTCGAGTCCGTTTGGTTTCCGCCTGGCCAACGATTGGGAACCCCTCGCTGGCAAAGACATGAAATTCATTTCCATGGAATTTTCGCCCGATGCCAAAACACTTCTGGTGAAAAATAATTTGGACGCCTTCAGCGTCGACCTTACGACGCGCCGAAAGAAATCGCTCCCCGGAGAGCTCCACAAACGCTTGCACGGTTCGTTCTGTTTGCAAAATGACAGCCTCCTTCTCATCGCCTCGGGAGAAAAAGACGCCACCCCAGCGATGATGTCCATGGCCATCGGCGAAACAGTGGCAAACCCCGCATTCAAGGCGGATTTCGTGCGCTTTGCGAGCAACCCGCGGTACGCCCTTCTTTCCAATGACAGCGAAACAGGTGTCCGCGTCTTCGATCTCGAACAGGACCGCGAACTGGAAGTTCCCGACAACTTTTCCATCGACATCTTCGGAAACGAAATGGCGGTCCTGAACGAAAGTGGCAGCGTGTTTCTCTATCGCATGGGAGAGCAGCTTCCGTTTCTTGCGGCCGATTTGCCTCTCGAGAGCTTGCCGGTGCTTCGTGCTGCCGCCGTCACTTCTTCACTGGATCGCCTCGCCCTTTCCCTCGACGGCAACGGCGCCATTTTTCAGACTGCCACCGGACAGCGCGCCGCCGCAGTCCCCCGCTTTTCTGCTGCAAACTTCTCGGGGCTGTCCTCGGCGTTTCTTCTGCTCCCCAGAAGTCTCCGCAACCCTCCGCGCGCCATTCAGCTCAATCTTTTTTCTGGCAAGTCAGCTCCGGCGTGGTCCGGCGGAAAGGACCAGCTCGTTTCCGGTGGTACCGTTCTCCTGGAATATGCTTGGCAAAACACAATGGGGCGCCCGTTTGCCATCAGCCGGGAAAATGACGTCGCCTATCGCCTCAGCGCGCTCGACTCAGCCACCGGGCAGGAATTATGGAAGCGCGAGTTTCTCGAGAATAGTCCGGTTCCCTTCGCCGATCCGCAAGGCGAGCGCCTCGTTCTCGCCTGGCTCGGCAACAGTCCGGGAGCGGAAGAAGCAGCCAAACGTATCCCCGAAGTTTGGTCCATTTTCAAAAAGGCGAAACCCACCAAACTGGATACTTACTTCGAAGTCTTGGACGCCCGCTCGGGCAAGACCATTGGCGGACTGCTCTTACAGCGAGGCAGCGGACCGTACAGTTTCGATGCGGCTTTTTCCGTCGGCGGCGCTCTCATCCTAGTTAAAGACGAAAAGCGTATTTCCTTGCATTCCTTGCAAGACGGAAGGTTACTTGTGCAGCTCGTCGGCGCACTTCCCGCCGCCAGCGCCCAAAACAATCTCTTCGCCATCCAGGAGGCCCCCGGCCGCCTGTTCCTCTATGATCTGGCGACAGGCGCAAAACTGGGGCAACACGTTTTCCTCGATTCCATCGCGTACATGCATTTTTCTGCTGATGGCAATCGCCTGCTGGTTTTGACCGAGCATCAAGTGGCCTACATCCTGGACATGAGCGCCTTCGGCCGCACTGCGCCGCCCGCTGCATCCGCCCCGCCTTCCTCGGTCCGCTAATTCGCCGCGCAAATCCGCTCGCCACGGCCCAGTGTCTCGTTGGCTGGAAGCTCTCATTGCGATAATTAGCTCGCGAGGAAACCACCGTTGTTATTTGCGGTTGTTCCCCTCGAATTCCGGCGAATCCGGCGAAGAATCGGTTGTACAATCGCGGGCCATGTCTGGTTCCCGCGTGTGTCCAGGCCGAACGGCTTTCATCGCTCTTCTTCTCTTGCTCGGTTTGCCGATAAGCACTCTCGCCGCCAATTCTTTGAAAGGAATCTTGCGCGACTCCTCCGGCCACGCCATCGCTCAAGCCACGGTCTCGCTGCAAGCTTCTTCCGGTGGTCTCCACTACACGACCCGTACTTCCGGCGGCGGCGAATTTGTCTTCACCGGCGTCGAAGCGCAAAGCTATTCGATTGCCGTCCGCTTCAACGGCAAAACCTGGCGCGCCGTCTCCCCGCTCGTAATTAAAGAAGGCGACGCGCTCGTCGACGATCTGGCCCTAAGTGCGAGCGATCAATCCCTTGCCGTCCTGGCGCACCAAAGCGACGCTTCCTCTCAAGCCAGCGGCGGCGGACATCTCTCGGGCGGCCAAGTCTCCAGCCTCCCGCTCAATGAACGTGATTTCAGCAAGTTGCTCCTTCTCGCCGCGGGCACCATGACCGACACCAACGGCGCCGCGAACTTTACGCAGCAATTCACCGTCAACGGTTTGCGCGGCACCGCCTCCGTTTTTGCCATGGACGGTGCCGATACCAGCGACCCCGAACTGGGCGGAGCCACCTTCTCAAATTTCAATGTGGACGCCATTCAGGAAGTCCAATCCAGTTCCGGAGTCATGCCCGCCGAAATCGGCCACGGCGCCGCCGGCTTCACCAACGTGGTCACCAAGTCGGGCACCAGCCAGCTTCACGGCAGCGCGTTCGAATTCGTCCGCAACGCCGCGTTCGATGCAAAGAATTTCTTCGATCATGCCAGCGAAGTCGACCCACGCCGCCTTCCGCCCTTCGCGCGCAACGAGTTCGGCGCCACCGTCGGCGGGCCCGTAGTTCTTCCCGACGTTTACGACGGCCAAGGCAAAACATTTTTCTTTGGCGAATACCAGGGTTTCCGCCAAGTCCTCGGCACCACCCAGGTTTTTGCCGTGCCCACTGCGGCGGAACGCGAGGGCATCGACACCACCACTTTTCCCGGCGACACGCTGACCGTTCCCGTGAGTCCAGCCATCGCGCCTCTCCTCGCTCGCTATCCTCTTCCCAACGAGCCGCAAGGCCCCTTCGGCGATAGAACCTACGCCACTTCATCGAAGGTTGTCACCGACACGGATCAGTTCTCCATTCGCGTCGATCACCACATCTCGGACAGGGCCACTCTTTTCACGCGCTTCAGCCTGGACCAGATCAATGGCCCCACCACGAATCCCGATCAAACCGCCATCGACCCCGGCTTCGCCGTGAATTTCTTTGATCATCAGCGCAATGCCGCCGTTCGCTATTCGCGGACCATCTCGCCCCATTTAAGTTTTGTCGCGGCCTTCGGCTATATTCGCAGCACTCCCTTTTTTCCCGCTTCGGATCACAGCGATCCTGCATTGGTCTATGGCGACGGCCTCTTCGAGGGCTTCAACACCGCCGACGGTTCCATATTCGGTTCCTACAGCAATCTCTACCAGATCAAGCAGGACATGACCTACGTCCGCGGCAAGCACACGTTCAAGTGGGGCGCGGAAATCCGCATGAACAAAGACGCCACAATTTTCGGCACTAATCCCAGCGGCGTCTACTCCTTCGGCGGAGGCACCGCCTATTCCCCCGTGCTAATTACCTCCGCCAGCGGCTTGCACAATATCCAGCCCGGCGATCCGCTGCCCGACGCCCTCACCGGCTTGCTGACGGCCACTCCCTATTCTTATTCCATCACTGCCGCTGCCGCCGGCACTCCGACAGGCGACAAGTTTGACGAGGCTGCCGTCCGCCGCGAAGCCTACAATTTTTATTTTCAGGACTCCTGGAAGCTTTCACAGCGATGGTCCGTGAATTATGGTTTGCGCTATGAGGTAAACAGCCGCATCAAGGAAGCAAAGCATCGCACTTCCATCGCCGTGCCGATTGGCCCCGACGGCCAGCCAACTTCTTATTTCACCCCCGGTGCTTCCCAAATTTTCCTGTACAATCCGCAGCCCGTTTATCCCATGGATTGGAATGGTTTTGGTCCGCGGCTCTCCGTCGATTTCGCCGTCACCCAGCGGACCACCATCCACGCCGGTGGCGCCATCACCACCATTCTCCCCAATTTGTGGCAGGACAATTTCGTCACTGGAGGCATCCCGCTCGTCTTTCAGCCTCTGATCACCGCTCTTCCCGGAACTCCCGTTCCGTTTCACAATACCGCCGTCCCTCTGGCGCTCCCTCCGGCTTACAACGTCAACGGCCAGCTGCTTTTTCCCAATGGAAACAGTTCCGCTGTCCCTCCCAACACGCAGATCGACTTGCAAAGATTTCAGAGCGATCTCGATGCCTTGACTCCCGGAGACCAGGTTCAACTGTTGACGGCCGCCGCCATCTCGCGCACGTTCCGCAACGGCTATATCGCGACCTCCACGTTCGGCATCGATCACGATTTCGGCGTCGTGAAGTTGAGCGCTTCGTATGTCGGCACGGCAGGAGTTCATCTCGCAAGCGTCCTTTCGCCGAACGGCTACGCCGGCGCCGATCCAGCCTTCGCTCCTTTCACGCAGTTCAATTCCTCCGGCCAGGCCATCGGCGGATTTGGACCCGAGGCCATCATGTCCACCGGCTCTCATTCCAGTTATCACGCGCTGCAAACCAGCGTCAGCCAGAACGCTTCCCGCTTCGGCCTGAGCTTTCAGGCTAGCTACACATTTTCCAAATCGCTCGATGACACCAGTGCCGTGCTCGGCGGCCTTCCTTCCAATGCGGGAGTCATACTGCAAACACTGCCGCAGAATCCCTTCAATCCCGAAGCGGATAAAGGGCCATCCACCTTCGACATCACTCACGTTTTTTCGCTGAGCCTAATTCAGTCGCTCCCGCTCGATCGCGTGGGCTTCCTCAAGCCGCTGGGAAGATATGTCACTGGCGGCTGGCAATTCCTCAACATCACTTCTCTGACCAGCGGCCCGCCCTTCACGGTTTATTCCGGCATTCAGCAGACCGGCGCCGGCGCTGGCGGAACGGATCGCCCCGATCTCGTTTCCATGCCGGATTTTTCGACGAGCCGAACGGTGCGCGAGGATTATTTTGGCCGCGGCGCGAACAACAGCACTTTCTTCTTCCTTCCCATCAATCTTCCCGGAGGCACAGGGCCCAATTCAGGCTACTTCGGCACTCTCGGCCGGGACACCTTTCGCGGCCCCGGTTTTCATCAATATGACGTCGCTCTCATCAAGAACACGCCCTTCGGCCACCGCGGAAATGGCGAACTAGGCATCCTCGAATTTCGCGCGGAATTTTTCAACGTTTTCAATATCGTGAATTTTGGCCTGCCTTCGAACACCGTCCTGGGCAGCGGCTTTGGCATCATCAGCAAAACCGCCGGGCCTTCCCGCCAAATCCAGTTTTCCCTGAAGCTGGTCTATTGATCTGTCAGCGTCCGTTTATGTGTGGACGCGAATCGCGCTCTGCCGCGGCGAATCATCTTCGTGCCTGCCGCTGTTGCTCTTTTTCGTATTTCTTCATCGCTTTCCGCTGCTTCTTTGCCGTCTTCCGCGCCAGCTTCAATTGTTTCTTCATGGCCTTCTTGGACGCCTTGAGCTGTTTCTTATACGCCTCGCGCGACTGCCGCTCGTAGTCGTCAACGCCGGGCCCTTGCGCCCTGGCTCGTATTGGCCACGCCACGCTCAGAGCGGCCAGCATCAGGCAAACAGCGATTCGCTTCATCCGGAATTCTCTTTTCTGTCTCAAGTACAGCCCTCAGTCTACACCCGGCTTACCCAATCGCACCGTCGCTCCCCATCAGCACTTCTGATAAGTGTTACTCGGACACAGAACCATTCTCGAAGAAAGTTAAGAGTTCATCGAATCTGTCCAGATTTATGTCCGCCGGATACGCGTCGCGGTCATGCACTCCAAACCCGTAATTCACGGCCGCTGCCACCATCCCTGCATTCCTCGCCGTCTGCACGTCCACTTCGGAATCACCCACCAGCAGCGATTCCTGCGGCGCAACGTCCAATTCTTTCAGGATCGTCCTCGCACCCAGCGGATCGGGCTTCTTCGTTTCGAAGCTGTTTCCTCCATAGATCGCACGAAAATACTTCGACAGCCCCATCGCATCCAGAATTCTCACGCTGATCCGCACCGGCTTGTTCGTCAAAACCGCCATCGGCACGTTCGCCAATTTCCCGAGCGTTTCCGCCACGCCAGGATACGCCCGCGTCGTATCCATCTTATGTTCCTCGTAATACTTCAGAAAGAACGCAAGCGCTCGCTGCTGCTCATCCTCCATGCATCCGCTCCCGAGCGCTCTTGCCACCAGCAGCGGCGCTCCGTGCCCGATGTAGCCGGAGATCGTCTCCTCTGGCAGCTCCTCGCGCCCCAATTCGCGCAACGTCGCGTTCACCGAACGGATCAAATCCTTTTTCGAATCGATCAGCGTGCCGTCCAGATCGAAAATCAGCGCGCGCAGGTTATTAAATTGGGTCTTCATCATCGATGGAGTAGTTTAATATGTCTGTTGCAAGATTCCCGGGCTCCTCGCTTTTTTTAATGCATTATGAAAGCTGCATTAAAGAAAGCCTTCTATCGTTTCCCAGAATTGCCCTCACTTCGCGTAAACTAGAGGGCTTGCCGCTCAGCATAAATCACAACCGGAGACCACATGGCCCAGGTCCATCCCTTCCAGGCGTTTCGCTACAACCCGCAGCGCGTCTCGTTCGATCGCGTCCTCACCCAGCCGTACGACAAGATTTCCCCGGCGATGCAGGACCGCTACTACGCCGCCGATCCGCATAACCTCATCTCTATCGAAAAGGGCCGCGTCTATCCGGACGACACTCCCGAGAACAATGTCTACACGCGCGCTGCTGCCTCATTCGAAAGCTGGCTCCGCGAAAATATCGTCACGCAAGATCCAGTTCCGTCTTTCTACGCCTACGCCCAGGAATATACCGTCCCCGGAACAGCCGACCGTCGCATTCGCCGCGGGTTTATCGGCGCCGGCAAACTCGAGGAATACTCCGCCGGCGTGGTCTACCGCCACGAGCACACGCTCTCCGGCCCCAAAGCCGACCGCCTCGAGCTTCTCCGCCACACGCACACCCACACCGGCCAGCTCTTCATGCTCTATTCCGATCCCCAGCGCCGCATCGACGCCATCCTGAAAGACGCGGAGTCCGCCTCTCCCGCCACCGAGCTCCGCGATGAATACGGCGTCGTGCACCGCCTTTGGATTATCGCTGACTCCGATCGCACCGCCGCCATCAAGAACGCCATGCAAGAACACAAACTCGTCATCGCCGATGGCCATCATCGCTACGAAACCGCTCTCAACTATCGCAATGAATGCCGTCTACGCGCCGGCGGCCTTCATCCTTCGGCTCCTTACGCGCTCGGCTCCCACGATTTTGCCATGATGACTTTCGTCAACACCTGCAGCGAAGGCCTCACCATTCTTCCCACGCACCGCCTCGCCGCCAATCTTCACGATTTTTCCTGGAGCGAAGCGCGCCGCTATCTCGAACCCTGGTTCGAAGCGCAAACCTTCCCCTTCGCCGATGAAGCCCAGAAACTCGAAGCCCAAAAATCGTTTCTCGCTCACCTCCACCAATCGCGCGGTCAAAGGGCCATCGGCGTCTATCCCGCGGCGGAACCCTCCAAGCGCGCTTACTACATCTTGATGCTTCGCCGCGGCGCCGACCTCTCTCAGCTTTTTCACGCCGTTTCGCCGCTTCAACGCGAACTCGATGTCGTCCTTCTCCACGATGGAATTCTCGAGCCCGCCTTCGGCATCACGCCGCAGGCCGTCACCGCCGAACGCAATCTCACCTACGAACGCGAAGCCTCGGCCGCTCTCGAGGCCGTCGACCGCGGCGCCGCGCAAATCGCCTTTCTCCTCAATCCCGTCGACGTCGATCAAGTGATGCGCATCGCCACCGCCGGCGAAGTCATGCCCCAAAAATCCACCGACTTCTATCCCAAGCTCCTCAGCGGTATCACCATGTACCGCGTCGATTCCTGACCTGCCGCCAACCAGCGCACGCGGACGCAAGCCAGCGGACGGAACCGCAAGCCTCCACGCCATCCGCGCAAGCCGCCCGCGCTTCCTCCACACGCCAAAGAAAAAAGGGCACGCGCGAGCATGCCCTTTCGCCAAAATCATTTTCCGTGCCGTGGACCGTCTAGCTTACTTTGCGAAGCTTGCCACTGCTTCCGCTTCGGTGTTGTACACGTCGAACACCGTCAGCAGTTTCGTGATCTGGAGCACTTCCTGAAACTTGCTCCCCAAATGCGCCAGTTTCAGCGCCGCTCCCTGCGACTTCGCGCTGTGATGCGACGCCACCAGCGTCCCCAGCCCCGCGCTGTCGATGAACGTGATGTTCGCCATGTTCAGCACAATCTTCTTTTTCCCTTCGGCGATCAAGCTCTTCACTTTTTCCCGCAGCGCGTTGCTCTCTTCGCCGAGTACGATGCGCCCGTCCAGCGCCACCACGGACACCCCGTCCACTTCCCGGTTGGTCATCTTCAAAGCCACAGTGTTTTCCTCCTCATCGGATAGCAGTTCCGGCGGCAACCCGGGCCGGGACCACAAAGCTTATCAATAATAGTCCGCGCACGACATGTAATATCCGCAGACCGGGCAAACCAATTTGCAACGCCGCGATTCCAGCCGCTGCGAGCATACCGGACAATAGCACGAAGCATCGATCCCCGCGGCATCGGCGGACTTTCCCACTTTCGCGGTCGAGTCATCCCCCACGGATGCCTCCGCCCGCTCCCGCTTCACCGGGGCAACTTCCTGCTTCGCGGCACTATTCACGGCCCGACTCTTATAGCACATCCCCCGCCAACTGTGTAGCGCCCGTAGGGGCCCGTTCGGGCATGTAGGGGCACGGCACGATACATCGTGCCCTCCTTGGGTCTCTCCCTCTCTCTTTCTCTGCGCGTCTCCGCGTACTCTGTGCCTCTGCGTTATCCTTTTTCTTTCTCTTCTGTTTTTCATTCTCTTCTGTTTTTCTTCCTCGCTCGCTCCGCCGCTTTGCCCAACAACCCATCCTTGCCCGCCTCCCGCTTTTTGCTATTCTCGTCCTTCGCTCATCCCATGCCTCCATCCATTCCCGACGTCCGCGGCCTCCATCTCGATCCGCAAACCCGCTGCCTCCACTACCACTCCCCGCTCGACATCATCGCCATCAAAATGAAATGCTGCGGCCTCTTCTACGCCTGCAAGGATTGCCACGACGCCCTCGCCAATCATCCTCTCGAGCCCTGGCCCGCCTCCGAATTCCATGAACCCGCCATCCTCTGCGGCGCCTGCCGTTCCATCCTAACCATCTCCGCCTACCTCGCGTGCAACTCTGTCTGCCCCCACTGCCACGCGCCCTTCAACCCCGCCTGTCGCAACCACCACCACTTCTATTTCGCCCCGGCCCCTCCCGGGAACGCCAATCTCCAGATTGGCGGTGTGAAGCCGTAGCGCCGGGCTTTAGCCCGGGACTCGAACCTCCGTATGCTCATGTCGTCGCGAGGCTCTTAGCCCGCCATTCCTGCCACCCCGTGCTCCCGTCTCGCCGCCCCTGCACCCCAATCCCTCACTCCCCGCGTCCAACTCCCGCATCTAAATGTTATCTTTTCTCTTCCGCAGCTCTTGCAAAGGTGCCCCATGCTCTCGCTCAAAAAAATCCTTCTCCCCGTCGACTATCCTCACACCGCTCTCCCCGTCATCCACCAAGCCGCTTTCCTAGCCCGCCATTTCCATTCCGAAATCCTAATGCTCCATGTCCTTACGCCCCGCAGCCGCGAAGCCGGTTTCCCGCCCCTCAGCCAAATTCCCCCTGGCTGGAATCTCCTCGAACAAATCCTCCAAGTCGCCGAAAAAAACGGCGACGCCTCACTCCGCCCCGCTCTAGCCGGCCTTTCCCTGCGCTCCCAATTGCTCGATGGCGAGGCCGCCGACGCCATCATGGAGTCCGCCGACCGCGAGCACTCCGACCTCATCATGATGGCCTCCCACGGCTCCGCCTTCGACCATTTTCTGATGGGCTCCGTCCCCGCGAAGGTCCTTTACGCCACCAACTGCCCCGTTTGGACCGGCGGCCACATCCCGCCTCCCTCGCCGCGCGAGTTCGCCATCCGCAGCGTCCTCTGCGCGGTCGACTTCCGCCCTCACAATCGCAAAACCGTCACCTGGGCCGCGCAATTAGCCGCCGAATTCGGCGCTCGCCTCACCCTCGCCTACGTCACCGCCCCCGTCGAGTCCTGGGGCCCCGGCGGCGACTACGCCGATCCCGTCTGGCAAAAGGAGCTCGTCGGCGACGCCACCGGCCACATGGCCGACCTCCAAAAAGAAATGGGCACCCACGCCGAAGTTTTCATCGCCAGCGGCAACATCCCCAAAGCCCTCAGCCAGGGCGCCCAGCAATCCGCCGCTGACCTCCTCGTCACCGGCTTCCAACCCTACGGCGGCTACCTAAAAACCCACGGCTACAACGTAATCTGCGCCCTCTCCATCCCCGTCCTAAGCATCTGAACCATCCCCTCTCCGGCAAACTCCGCCCTCGCCCCGCACCGTCATTCCGAGCGCAGCGAGAAATCTGCTTTGCTTTTTCTTTCCCCTTGTACTCCCAAGCACAATGCGCCATCTGTGTTATCCTCCCCATTTCAATTCCAACTATCCTGATTTTCCGGGGCCCCTCCGCCATGTTTGAGCAAGTCTTCAAAAACATCGACAACGTTCTCCGCAAGGAAGCTGGCTGCACCACCGAGCTCGACTACACCGAGCAAACCTCCTGGCTCCTTTTCCTTAAATATCTAGAAGCGCTCGAGCAGGAGCGCGCCACCGAAGCCCAGCTCGGCGGTCAGAAATAATTTCCGCTCCTCGACAAGCCCTATCGCTGGGAAACCTGGGCCGCCCCTCGCGTTCCCGGGAACGCCAATCTCCCGATTGGCGTTCCGAAGTCTTCATCCATCGACCACAACAGAGCCCTCTCCGGCGACGACCTCCGCGACTTCGTCAACCTCAAGTTTTTCCCCTACCTCCACGGCTTCAAGCAGCGCGCTTCCGGCCCCAACACTATCGAATACAAAATCGGCGAAATCTTCGGCGAAATCAAAAACAAGATTCAGTCCGGCTACAACCTCCGCGAAATCATCGATCAAATTGACGAGCTTCGTTTCGGTTCGCAAACCGAAAAGCACGAGCTCTCCCACCTCTACGAAGCCAAAATCCGCAACATGGGCAACGCCGGGCGCAACGGCGGCGAATACTACACGCCCCGTCCGCTCATTCGCGCCATCATTCAGGTGGTCAAGCCCCGCATCGGCGAGCGCATCTATGACGGCGCCTGCGGCTCCGCCGGCTTCCTCTGCGAATCCTTCGAATACTTGAAGGCCGGGAACGCCAATCTCCAGATTGGCGTCTCTTCTTCCTCCGGTTCAAACGGCGCCAGCCGCCTCTCCACCAAAGACTTCAAAATCCTCCAGGAACGCACTTTCTTCGGCAAAGAAAAGAAGTCTCTCGCCTACGTTATCGCCATCATGAACATGATCCTCCACGGCATCGAAGCCCCCAACGTCCTCCACACCAATACGCTCACGGAGAATATCAACGACATTCAGGACAAAGACCGCTTCGAAGTCGTCCTAGCCAATCCGCCCTTCGGCGGCGGCGAACGCAAGGAAATTCAACAGAACTTCAACATCAAAACCGGCGAAACCGCTTTCCTCTTCCTCCAGCATTTCATCAAAATTCTAAAAGCCGGCGGCCGCGGCGGCATCGTCATCAAAAACACTTTTCTGTCCAACACGGACAACGCTTCCGTCAACCTCCGAAAGCTGCTCCTCGAAAGCTGCAACCACCACTCCATCCTCGATTGTCCCGGCGGCACGTTCCAAGGCGCAGGCGTTAAGACTGTTGTCCTCTTCTTCGAAAAAGGTGCGCCGACTCGCAAAATCTGGTATTACCAGCTCAATCCCGGCCGCAACCTCGGCAAAACCAATCCCCTCAACGACAACGACCTCGCCGACTTCGTCAAGCTTCAAAAAACCTTCGCCAACTCCCCCAAATCCTGGTCCATCGACGCCAAATCCATCGACCAAACCACCTTCGATCTGTCCGTTAAGAACCCCAACGGCGCCGAAGCCGTAGCCCACCGCACCCCGCAAGCAATTCTGGACGAAATCGCCATGCTTGACGCGCAAAGCGCCAAGGCGCTGCAAACGATCAAGGAGCTCTTGTGAAGGCAGACTGGCAGGAAAAGTCGCTTTCAGACGTTTGCGAGTTCTCAAACGGGCTCTGGAAGGGTGAGAAGCCACCGTTCGTAACTGTGGGCGTCATCCGCAACACGAACTTTGCGAAGGATGGATCGCTTGACGATTCGGACATTGCGTATCTAGATGTAGAAGCAAAAAAATTCGAAAAGAGACGCCTGCAGTTTGGCGACGTGATTCTGGAAAAGTCCGGCGGCGGCCCCAAGCAACCCGTCGGCCGCGTGGCCCTGTTCGATCTTGCGGAAGGAGAATTTTCCTTTAGCAACTTTACCTCCGCCCTCCGCGTCCTCGAACCCGAATGCCTTGATTTCCGGTTCCTGCACAAGTTCCTGCACTGGACGTATCTCTCCGGTATTACCGAAGGGATGCAGAGCCATTCTACGGGGATAAGAAACTTGCACGGTGGGGCTTATAAAGCTATCAAGATTGCTTTCCCCAAGCTTCTCGAACAGAAGCGCATCGTCGGCATCCTCGACGAAGCGTTTGACGGCATCGCCACCGCCAAAGCCAACACCAAAAAAAACCTCCAAAACGCCCGCTCTCTCTTCGGAAGCCACCTCGAATCCCTATTTTCTGGCTGCGGCGATGGATGGGTGGACACCACCATTGGCGAGTGTATTCACTTCATTGACTACCGAGGGAAAACCCCCAAGAAAACTGAAAGAGGATTGCGGCTCATCACAGCCAAGAATGTGAAAATGGGATATCTTCAAGAATTTCCGGCGGAATTCATCGCACCCTCAGGTTACGATGCCTGGATGACGCGTGGCATCCCCCGAATGGGCGACGTGCTATTCACGACAGAGGCTCCTCTCGCAAATGTGGCGCAGTTGGATACGGACGAGAAGGTAGCATTCGCGCAGCGAATAATCATCATGCACCCAGACAGAAGGAAGCTCGATAGCACGTTTTTGAAGTACCTCCTTCTCTCTCGCCTTATGCAGCAGCGCATTCGCGCCAAAGGAACAGGAGCGACGGTTCAGGGAATCAAAGCGAGCCTACTAAGACTTATTGAGATTTCTTTTCCCAGCGAACTCTCTGTTCAGCGGCGAATCGTCACAGAACTCGATGCTCTTTCCGCAGAAACCCAGCGCCTTGAATCCATCTACCAGCAAGAGCTCGCCGCCCTGGAATCCTTAAAAAAATCCCTGCTCCACCAGGCATTCAGTGGCCAACTCTAACCACACCTCCGGGAACGCCAATCTCCCGATTGGCGTTGTGAAGCGCGGCGTGACCCCCGCCATTCAGGAGAATGGCGCTCCCAGATGGCACAGCCGCGGTTATCTCCCTCATTTTGAAAGTGCCGATGTCACCCAGCATGTCACCTTTCATCTCGCTGACGCCCTTCCGCAAACTGTCCTCCTCCGGCTGGCCTCAGAACTAAAGTCTCTCCCCACCGAAAAGCGCGACATCGAACACCGCAAACGAATAGACGCGTGGATCGATGCTGGGCACGGCTCCTGCATTCTCCGCAACCCAGCCATCGCCGGCATGGTGCAGGAGTCCTTGCTCACGTTTGATGCCCAGCGCTACCGCCTACTTGCATGGGTCGTGATGCCAAATCATGTCCACATCCTTTTCCAGCCAATAGATGGCTGGACCGTCGCGAAGATCGTCGCCTCCTGGAAAAAGTTCACGGCACGAAAAATTTGCGATGACCTCCGCTCGGGAACGCCAATCTCCCGATTGGCGGCCAACTCCCCTGTTTGGCACCGTGAGTATTGGGACCGCTTCATCCGCGACCAAACGCACCTGATACAAGCGATCGACTACATCCACAAGAATCCCGTGAAGGCGGGCTTGGTCTCCACCCCCGAGAGTTGGCCTTGGAGCAGCGCCCACTCCGGGAACGCCAATCTCCCGATTGGCGTCCTGAACTCCGTTACAAACCCCGCCATTCAGGAGAATGGCGTTCCCGGCCGCAAACCATGAACGAAGCCGAAACCAGAGCCGACTACATCGATCCCGCCCTCAAGGAAGCGGGCTGGGGCATCGTCGAGGGCTGCCGTGTGCATCGCGAATATCCCATCACGCCCGGTCGCATCGAAGGTTTTGGTCGCAGAAGCAAGCCGCTGTTTGTCGATTACATTTTGGTCTACCGCAACACCAAGCTCGCCGTCCTCGAAGCCAAAGCTTGGGACGAATCGGTCACGGAAGGTCTCGGCCAAGCCAAAACTTATGCCGACAAACTTGCCATCCGCTTTGCTTATTCCAGCAACGGTCGCGGCCTCTACGGTGCTGACATGCAGACCGGCAGAGAGGGCGTCCTCGACCGCTATCCCACGCCCGAGGAACTCTGGAACATCACCTTTGCAAAAGCCGACGCTTGGCGCGATCGCTTTGCCGCCGTTCCCTTCGAAGACAAAAGCGGCTTCTATCAGGGCCGCTATTATCAGGACATTGCCATCGACCGTGTTCTCGAAGCAATCGCTGCCGGAAAAAATCGCATCCTCCTGACCCTCGCCACCGGCACGGGCAAGACCTTCATCGCCTTTCAAATCGCCTGGAAGCTTTTCTATAGCCGCTGGAACCTCAGCCGCGAGCCATCCCGCCGCCCTCGAATCCTCTTCCTTGCCGATCGCAACATCCTTGCCGATCAGGCCTACAACGCCTTCTCGCCCTTCCCCGAAGATGCCCTCCAGCGCATCGAACCCGACGAGATTCGCAAAAAGGGTCGCGTCCCCAAAAACGCCAGTATTTTCTTCACCATCTTTCAGACCTTCATGAGCAGCCCCGGGAACGCCAATCTCCCGATTGGCGCTGCGAATTCCGCTACAAAACCCGCCATTCAGGAGAATGGCGCTCCCGGCAAAACCTCACCCTATTTCGGCGAATATCCTCCCGACTTCTTCGATTTCATCGTCATTGACGAGTGCCATCGCGGCGGCGCCAACGACGAAAGCAACTGGCGCGACATCCTCACGCACTTTTCGCCCGCAGTGCAGTTGGGCTTGACGGCCACTCCCAAGCGCGACGAGAACGTGGATACGTATCGCTATTTCGGCGAGCCCGTTTACATCTACTCACTCAAGGAAGGCATCAACGACGGCTTCCTTACTCCCTTTAAGGTCAAGCAAATCTCTACCACCCTCGATGAGTATGTCTACACCCCCGACGACAAGCTCATCGAAGGCGATATCGAAGTCGGCAGGCGGTATACCGAATCCGACTTCAACAAAATTATCGAAATCAAGGAACGCGAAGCCCACCGGGTCAAAATCTTTATGGATCAGATTGACCAGAACGAAAAAACGCTCGTCTTCTGCTCCACACAAGACCATGCCCTCGCCGTGCGCGACCTCATCAATCAGATGAAAACTGGCCGCGACCCGAACTATTGCGCCCGCGTAACCGCCGACGATGGCCTGATCGGTGAACAGTTTCTTCGCGATTTTCAAGACAACGAAAAAACCATCCCCACGATCCTCACCACCTCGCAAAAACTCTCCACCGGCGTCGACGCCCGCAACATTCGCAACATCGTCCTCATGCGCCCCATCAATTCCATGATCGAGTTCAAGCAAATCATCGGCCGCGGCACCCGCCTCTACGAAGGCAAAGACTATTTCACGATCTACGATTTCGTCCGCGCCCATGAGCACTTCAACGACCCCGAATGGGACGGCGAACCCATCGCCCCCGAACCCGCAGAGCCAAGGGAACCACGTGCGCCACTTCCTCCCCGCGTCCCTACCGAGCCGAGGGACGTCTCGCCCCCGCGTCCCAAGATCAAAGTCAAACTAGCCGATGGTAAGGCGCGCACCATCCCGCACATGATGATCACGAGCTTCTGGCATCCCGACGGCACACCCATGTCCGCGCGGCAATTCATGGAAATGCTCTTCGGCAAACTTCCTGAATTTTTCAAAAATGAATCCGAACTTCGCGCCCTCTGGAGCACACCCGACACGCGCGCCAAGCTTTTGCAGGGACTAGCGGAAATAGGCTTCGGCACCGCCCAAATGGCCGAAATGCAACGCATCATCAACGCTGAAAAGAGCGACCTGTTCGACGTGCTCGCCTACGTCGCCTACGCTTTACCGACGCTAACCCGCGCCGAACGCGCTGCTATCGCCAAAGTGAGGATCAATGGCACCTTTAACGCCAAGCAGCAAGCATTCCTTAACTTCGTCCTCGGCCACTACGTCACCCAAGGCGTCCAAGAACTCGACCAGGAAAAACTGACCCCTCTCCTCCGCCTCAAGTATCAAGATTCCCTCTCCGACGCCGTCGCCGATCTTGGCGAGCCCGAAAAGATCGGCTACATTTTCTCCAGCTTCCAGAAATACCTCTATCAACAAGCCGCTTGAATTCTTCCCAATTTGGGACGCGCACTTCTTGCTCCCGCGAGCCCCACCCCCTTCCGCAACCGCTTGCCTCATAACGACTTATAGTTATGACTTGACAATAAACACAGACCTGCTATAATTCATCCTGTTTCGCCGCGGAGGAGAAAGGAGTCACCGCCTTGCCTCCGCTACCCGCCTGTCCCCACGATCTTTCCTGTCATCCTGAGCCCAGCAAAAGAAGATCCCGCCTCTGTCCGCAAGGATCTGCCTATCTCCCGTTGCTCTGCGCCTCCGCGCGATCCCTTCCTTCCCTCCCCGCCAACCTTTCGCGCCCCACCACTCCCCGTGCAGCGAATGTGCAAAATTGTGCAAAAACTGTGCAGACAACTCCTTCCTTTTCAACCGATTCCAAACTGCCCATTTCGCAACTCTTTTCTTTTGATACTCTTACAAACTGCCCAGGGGGTATTCTCTCCACGCCAACCCAAACCCTTCCCATCTTTTCCACATCGAGTAAACATGCAACACGCAGGAATTGCCGCAACCGCTTTTCTTTCATACGCTTACTTCATAACTTGCGGACACCCCGGGGTGGGGTACCCCCCTCGGTCAGCAAGCCCGGATTTCTCCTGATGATCGCTCCTGACGCCTTACTGTGCCGCCCGCGGCACTTCGCTCATCAACTGGTGCACGTTCCCTTCGCTGTCCTTGAAGGCCGTCATCCACAAATCGTGGTCGGCCATCGGCGCAATCAGCCGCGGCGGCGAAATGATCTCGACGCCGTGTTCCACCAGCCGCGAGTGTCCGGCGTTGATATCCGAGACGCGAAAATACAGGATCGAGCTGGGATGGTCGTACTCCGGCGAGGACGCCGTCCCCAGCATCAGCCGCACGCCGCCGCAATCGAAAAACGCCATGCTCGGCACACTGAAGAGCAGCTTCAATCCCAGCGCGTCGCGGTAAAACGCGGTTGCGCGTTCCACGTCCTTCACGTTGATCGAAATTTGCCCGATGTTCTGAATGGCCAGGCTGGCCGCTGCTGCGCTCATTTTGCGTTGCCTCCGCGCCGCTTACTTAGCACAGCCAAGCACTTCCAGCAACTGCCCGAACAAGTGCCCGAACGAGTGCTAGAACAGCGGCGCGGCGGAGATGATTTGGAAGGAGGAGCTTAAAAGGAGGAACCGGGGACAGCCAGCTTGGTGTACGCGATGCCGTAGCGGAAAACCTGCCCGCCGGAAAGCGCTTCCACTCGCCGAATTTGCGCCGGAACGAACAGCGCAGCCTCGCCCGGCGAATACGGCGCGGCGATCTCGATCAGCGACTCCACGGCATATTGCCTGCAGCTGTGAAAGCAAAGCCCGCCTTTCGAGACGTTCTCGCACTCGACGATTTCGTCCGCATGCGCGGGATGCCGCACGCAAGCGTTGAAGCTGACGCGAATGCGCAGGTGCTGCCTTCGATTGACGCGCCGTCCGCTTGCATCCGTGGGTTGCGCAGCGGGTTGTACCGTCCATTCCGCTGGCGCCGTGGACGGAGCGGCAAAAGGCTCCGGCTCGAGCACCGAGGCCGTGGTGGCTATTTCGTGATCGAAAGAACCGCTGTACGCCGGCTCGAAATCCGCTTGCGTCGGTGGCCTTGTCGCTTCGCGCGAATCGCTCGACGGCCCAGTCAGGAGCGACACAGAAAGGGAAGGAGCCAAAGTTGATTTGGGAGCAGGTTGCTTGGCGGAAAAAAAATTGCCGCGAACTGAGTTGGTGGAGGCCTCCGGAGTACGCACGGGCGCTGCGGCCGCTGCTGCTCCGACAGCCAATTTCCACGGCGTCGAGGAGCCGCACTGCTCGCAATAGCGGAGCACATTTCCATTGACCTTGTAAACATCCTCCTCGATGTCGCTCGGTTCGACGCTTAGCCGAGACTGGCAGAAGCTGCATTCGAGCGCCATCGCGTGGCGGGCCGGCTCGTCCGGCTCGGGAGGAGGAAATTCCATCGGCCAGAATTCCAGCTCTGGATCTACGAAAGCCACGCCGTAGACGTGGCGGCCCGGCTCGCCGCCCATTTGTCCGATGAGGCGGATTTCGGCCTCTTTCGAGGAGCCTGGCAAGCGCAGCGTCAGCACTTCATCGGGCGCGAATGCATAGCCCGAAACGATTCCCGCGCCGTGGCGGCTAAGCACGACCGTCTTCGTCTCTTCGGAAAACACTTTGCCGGTCGCGGATGTCCCGAGCAAAACGACGGGGATTTCTTTCGCGATGCGTCCGCTTCTGCGCTTGTGCTGCGTCATTGTCAGTTGCTTTTCGGTCCGCCGCTTCGCGGCCCGTCAGCTCTCAGCTCGTTGCTGCTCGGGCTAAAGCTTTTCGCGTGGGCACACACTCGCCCGGTGCGGAGAGTCCCACTAGGCTTATCGGCAGGATCGGGCGCAATCTTTATTCGTGGGGGCAATTGGACGCGTTGGAGCGCGAAGTACGGAGGTACTAAAACGCGGGCGCGAAACGAAGCGGGAAGTACTGAGAAGAATGAACCCGTCGGGCTATCGACCAAGACGGCGACCGAGCGCAGACTCGTCACTGTAGTCGGGAGTTGGTTGCGGCTTCCGGAGCAGAAAGGTTTGAGCCTGATTGCTCCTGTAGGACGTCTTGCTGCTCGCGAGCGCAGCATACGCTCGGAAGATCCGGACCAGTTTCAGATTACAAGACCCTCCATCCCCCACGCCCGAGCGGCCGGTCCCCCCACCGGCCGCTCATTTTTTTGCGCGCATCGCTCCGCGAACTTCTCGCTCGGGGTTGAAAGTCCAAAGCTAAAAAGTCGAAGCACGAAGTTCTGACCAAGGGAGTATACGGGCAGGAGAGCGGGCACGGCGTGCCGTACCCCTTCGAGAGCGAGGAAACCGGGCGAGCGAGGGAACTCAAAAAAAGAGGAGCCCGGACTGGTTTGGGCTCCGTGAGCTAAACCACTTCGACGACACACTCGCGGGAAGCAAAACCCACGCAGGCCAACCACCAAAACACCAGGAGAAATGAAAAAGGGGGCTGGTGCAAGCCCCCTTATTCGAACTGACCCCCCAATAAACCGGAACCGAGTCGAGGTTCGGATCCGGCCACCCCGGGAAGCCAATCTTGTAAGTTGTATCAGAAGAGAGCAATAGTTGTGCCAGGGTAGCGCAGGGTGGGAATAGTAGTCGAGGTGTATGATTCGAAAGAATTTACAAGCAATTCGAGATAGAGAGCGGGACGGACGGCTCAGACTATCTACAAAATCTCACAGATACAGGGGAATCCCCTACATTCTTTGGGAGTATTCCATCGAAAAAAGCGAGGCCGGGAGAGATGCTCGATTGTGATTCGAACGGCCGGGTGAGTAAAGTAGAAGTCGGTAACGTTAACGCGACAGATGTCAAGTCCGGTTGACCTAGCGTGGTTCGAATGGCTTCAGGGCACGGGCTAGATTGCGACCCCATGACGCCAGAGGCGGCATGCCGCGGCGCTTTGTTGGATGTTAGGTAGTTTGTGGCTGGGAGAGTTAGTATGGCGGTGGCAGGCGGCGGAGATAGGCATTGAATCATGAAGAGATCTTTGCGCGCCGTTGTTGCAGTTGCGTTTTTCTGTGCCATTTATCCCACTTTAGCATCCTCCCAATCAGACCTCGATCGGATCAAGACCAAATACCAAGCTGTGACGGCGAAGCTGGAAAAACATATTGTCTTGGATTGGTGGATTGACGAAGATCCGGAATCGCCGGAGCTTCTCGCCAGACATTGGGCGCTTGAGGCGGAGTGGGCAGCCGCGTGGCTGAGCAAGCAAAACGGCAAAGACTGTACGGGAGTGAAGGCGGCCCTATTCGAGCTCACGCAAACGAGTATCTCGGACTGCATCGAGTTAAGCAAAGACGCATTTCTTGTGGCGGCTCCGGATGCGATTGGAAATGTATTCGTTCTGGCAAAAGTCGGCAGTCGCTATCGGGTCGCGTGGAGCACGGCGCAAAGACAGGAGGCGAGCGGCGAGCTGGGGGAGATTTTATCGGCCTGGAGACCGGAGCACGCGAGGCACGGCGGGCGGGGCCCCTATCTTGCCGCCACCGGGAGCGAGGGATCTGTGACGCCACGGCTTGGGAAATTGCCCAGCGATGCAAAGGGCCACCCACGATTTTACATCTATGGAATCTATGCACAGAGCGCGGGGGGCACAGTGGGGGCGCAAGTAAGTGTTTGGCTCTGGGACGAGAAGACGGCGCTACCCCAGATTGGACGGACGTTTGCCGTCATGATCGATCATGCGGCTGCAACGAGAGTGGAAGGCAATCTACTGAAAGTGGAGGAGAAGGAATTCTTTCGAACGTTTTTTTCGTGCGGAGCATGCGAGGAACGCCAGACCGATTGGACCGTTCGGCTGGGTCCGGAGGGCGTCGAAGACCTCGGTGAGAAAAGCTTAGTGCCCGAACTGGACGCCGCCGATGAACTCTTTTATCGCGCCATACACCATCAATCCGCCGTCGACGTAGCAACTCCCGTTGCGATCAAGGCAGCAAAGAACATCGTGGATGCCGCACGTGAGGAGCATTCCGAAAAGGATTGGAAAAGTTATCCGTCGCTTGGAATGATGGGGCCGTGGAACGTCGGGAAGAGTGGTACGAACGAGCTTCTCTGCCTATCCCTGGATGAGACTGGAAACAGTTTGTTCACGCTTCGGCCGTCAGCGGGGAAGTTCTTTGTGGTGGATTTGAAGCAGACCGCTGAATCCTGCGAAAAATAAGAGACAAGCACGAGGCTCGGCTGGAGAACGTTCCTCGGATGGCGAAGGGTAGAAGAGCGCCCGAGTTTAGAACGAGAACTAGGAGCGCGTCTTGCATGGTGATGTGGCTGGGCCAAGAGGCGGGTCTCCGCGCTGCTGGCCTGCAATAGGGTAGTGCCGCGAGACGGACAAAGTTCCTTGTCAAACCAAGAGAAAAGATAACGCGGAGGCGCAGAGTACGCGGAGGTGCGCAGAGAGGCCTGGGCTAGGAGTTGAGGGGTGGAGAGATAAGCGGGAAAAAATAGTGCTTGACATATTCCCATATCGGAATGTATTGTCGGGGCATGGCGAGAGCGGCGACGACTTCGGATGCGTTTAATGCGGTGGCGGAGCCGCGGCGGCGGGAGATTTTGAATTATTTGGCGCTGCAGGAGCGGCCGGTGGGAGAGATCGTGGACGCGCTGGAGATGGAGCAGCCTTCCGTTTCGAAGCATCTGCGCGTCCTAAAGGATGTGGGGCTGGTGCATGCGAGAAGGGATGGACGACAGATGTTTTACCGGACGAATGCGGACGCGATACGGCCATTGCATGAATGGGCAGGGACGTTTGAACGGTTTTGGCAGCACCAACTGATACGCGTGAAGGAGCGGGCCGAGGAGAAGAGCGGGGCGGCGAAGAAGACTTGAGGCGAGAGCTGTTGGAGACAAGTGGTTCGGAACAATTTGCACGGGACAGTATTGGGGAACAGCTTGGCCGGGAGAATTTGCTCGGGACAGTTCGAAGAAAGGCAATCAAGGAAGCAAGCAATCAAGGAAGAAAAAAATCAAACAAGCACACAATCTAGGAAACAAACAAGGAGGAACAATGAGCTCGATGGCAGCAGCGGTGATAGCACTGGAAAGTCTGACGCTTAACATTACGCAGGAAATTCACGTGAAGGCATCGCTGGAGACGACGTTCGAAGCGCTGCTGGAACAGCTTGGGCCGGGAGGCGAAGGTGCAAACGGAACGCCGATGCCGATGAAGCTGGAAGCGTGGCCGGGCGGGAGGTGGTACCGCGATTTGGGCGATGGGAACGGACACTTCTGGGGGCGTGTGCAGGCGATCAAGCGGCCAACACTGCTGGAAATCTACGGACCGTTGTTCATGTCGTATCCGGTTGCTTCGAACTTGCAGTACCGGCTGAGCGAGACGGGCGGCGGGACGCTGATCAAGTTTCATCACACGGCGCTGGGATTGATTATCGAGGAGCACCGGAAGGGCGTTGTGACGGGGTGGTCGTCGATTCACGAGCGAGTGCGGAAAGCGGCGGAAGCACACGGGTCGTTTGCGGCGGGAGGCGGGAAGAAGCAGTAACACGTGGAACGAGTGCGTTCGAATTCGTTCCAGCCAATTGGGCGATTTTCCAGAACACAATCTATTTCAGAACACTATTTTTTTAAGAAGAAAAGGAGAACCGAGATGTCCATCGCACAAACCTTTCTCGCGGAGTTTGAAACACAAGCGCCGATCACGCGGAAATTTCTGGAGCGGCTGCCGGAAGATAAATTGACCTGGAAGCCGCATGAAAAATCCATGACGGCGGGGCAGCTCGCCTACCATCTGGCCACCGTGCCAGGAGGAGTGATTCGGTTCGTGCAGAACAACCCGGCGCAAGCTCCAGAATCCTTCACTTTTCCGCAACCAGCGGACCGCCAGGAGATTCTCAAGGCTCTGGAGGAAAGCATCGCCGCAGTGCAGAGCAAAATGCCCAAATTCGATGATGCCGCGATGAGGGAAACCTGGCGCTTGGTCGCGGGAGGACGGGAAGTGGTGGCGCAAGCACGAGCGGAGTTTTTGCGCGACGTGATGTTCAGCCATTGGTACCAGCACCGGGGACAGTTCAGCGTGTACCTGCGGATGCTCGACGTGGCCGTGCCGGCGAGCTGGGGACCGAGCGCCGACGAGCCGCCGCTTTTCGTGCAGAAGGCTAAATCGGCGTAGTCGTTCTTGGGAGGGAACTTATGTGCCCGGCATGCATGGCGGCAACGGCGATGTTGATTGCGTCGGCAGTTTCCAGCGGAGGACTGACGGCGGTGGTCGTGACCAAGCTTCGCGCGAAGGCGATGGCGCGGAAGAGAGCCGAAAATCGGACGCAAGCGCAGGGAACCTGGCGGAAGCAACTGGCGAGCCGACGAAGCTGACGATGAAGCTTGGTGGCGGGGATGGGGCGCGGTGGGATAGTGGAACGCGTGGAGCACGGATCTTGAAACGGCGTGGGCTTGCGGCGGGTGGAGCTGCGGGTTCCGGCGGAGTGCGAATGGTCGAGGACAAAATTCATTGTGAGGAGAAATGGCGATGAGCACGAGCACGATGGAAAATCCGAAGGTAGTGACGCAAGAAGAGTGGCTGGCGACGCGAAAAGAGCTGCTGGCGAAAGAAAAGAACCTGACGCGGCAAAGAGATGCGCTGGCGGAAGAGCGGCGGAAATTGCCGTGGGTAAAGGTCGAGAAGAAATACGTGTTCGACACCTCCGCCGGAAAGAAGGCTTTGGCGGACCTTTTTGGAGGCGCGAGCCAACTGGCGATCTATCACTTCATGCTGGGGCCGGATTGGGAACAGGGATGCCCGAGCTGCTCGCTGATGGGAGATCACCTGGACGGCCTGGGAATCCATCTGGCGCAGAGAGACGTGCGATTGATGATCGTTTCGAGGGCGCCGCTGGAGAAGATCGAAGCTTTCAAGAAGAGGATGGGCTGGAAATTTCCGTGGGCGTCGGCTTATGGGAGCGACTTCAATTTCGAGTATGGAGTGTCGGTCACGAAAGAGGATGCGGCGAAGGAGACCATCTACAACTACGCCCCGATCAAGTTTCCGAGCGACGAACGGCCGGGGATGAGCGTGTTTTACAAGAATGCGAACGGCGAAGTGTTTCACACGTATTCGTTTTACGGACGGGGGCTGGAAGACATGATGGCCCTATATGCGATTCTGGACCGCGTGCCGAAGGGACGGGACGAAGGAGGATTGACGTTTCCGATGGCGTGGGTGAGGCATCACGACCGGTATGCGGAGAGCAACATCCTCGGGGTGAAAGCGGCAAAGACGTGAAGAGTGACTGGTGATTGGTGACTGGTGACTGGTGTAAACCCCGCGCTTGGCGCGGGGTTCGCGCTTTAGGGCTAGGGTTTTGACGGCAGAGAGCGGCGATAATTTGCGGGGAAAAGTCCTTAACTTTGATACGGCGTTCAGGCGCCGATGGAAGAGCGGAGGGCGCTGGCTAAGGATTGGCTGAAGCGCTGGACGTCGGCGTCGTGTTCGGCTTCGACCATTACGCGGGCGAGCTGTTCCGTGCCGGAATAGCGGAGGACGACGCGGCCGTTTTCGCCGAGAGCGGATTGGGCTTCGGCGAGGGCGCGGGAAACTTCGGGGAGAGATTCGAGCGGGGGCTTGGATTTTACTTTGACGTTGACGATGATTTGCGGGTAGTCCTTGAGGCCTTCGACGAGGGATTCGATTTTGCCGCGCATGGAAACGAGCGAAGCAATTTTTACGGCGGTGAGAAGGCCGTCGCCTGCCGGACTATCTTCGAGAAAAATGATGTGGCCGGATTGTTCGCCGCCGAGGACGTTGCCGCTGCGGAGCATTTCCTCGAGAACATAGCGATCGCCGACGGAAGCGCGGGCGAGGGACATCCCTTCGCGGGCGAGGACGCGCTCGAGACCTAGGTTGGACATGGACGTGGCGACGACACGATTGCCCTTGAGTTTATTTTGAGATTTGAGATGACGGGCGACGGCGAGGAGAACGCCATCGCCGTTCACGATTTTTCCCGTTTCGCAGACGAAGAGAGAGCGATCGGCATCGCCATCAAAGGCGACGCCGAGACGGGCGCGTTCGGCGACGACGCGCTGCTGCAAACCCTCAAGATGCAGCGAACCGCAGCGGTCGTTGATGTTGCGGCCGTCGGGGGAAACACTCATGGCGACAACGTCGGCGCCGAGAGTACGGAAGAGTTCGGGGCCGAGCTTGTAGGAGGCGCCGTTGGCGCAATCGAGAACGATGCGGAAACCGGAGAGGCTGGCTCCGGGGAGGATGCGACTGCGGAGAAAATCGAGATATTCGGCGTCGAGAGAGGCGTCGGCCGCGGGGATGGGCGGATTCTTGGGAGGCGCATCGGAGCGGTGCTTGAAGATGTCCGCTTCGAGCTGCTCTTCGACGGAATCGGGAAACTTCATGCCGGCGTGGGAGAAAAGTTTTACGCCGTTGTCCTGATAGGGATTGTGGGAGGCGGAGATGACGACGCCGGCTTGAAAATCATTCTGGCGTACGAGGCAGGCGACGCCGGGAGTGGTGATGATGCCGGCAAAAGCGACCGAGGCGCCGGCTTCGGCGAGTCCGGCAGCGAGAAGGGCGGCGATGTGCGGGCCGGATTCGCGAGTGTCCATGCCGACGAGAACATGAGCCGCGGAATGTTCGCGGAGAAGATAGGCGGCGAGAGAGCGGCCGACGGCGAAAAGGGTGGCGTCATCGAGGGGCGGAGTGCCAGGGACGCCGCGAATGCCATCGGTTCCGAAAAGTTCTTTGGGCATGAGGGGCTCAGGTTCAAATCCTGAACGGCTGAGGCGAGAAAAGTTTAGCACACGGAGAAGAGAGCGCCGGCAGATAGAGGAAGGCGGAGGCGGTTGGGTAAATAGAGGATGGGGTGTCGGACTGAGGAATGGACGAGGAGGGCGGGCGATTGGAAATGAGAAACGGAAGCGAGCGAAGGCATCGCGGGATTGCGCGAGTGTGCTAACGTGAGGGGAACGGAGCGCCTCGTGGCCGAGACCGAAACGCCGACACCGACAGTTCGAATCGCCGGATCCACGTTTAGCCTGCGCGTGCTGGCCGCAGCCATCATTTTGCTGTTCTTTTATTACGCGGCCGGAGTGGTGATTACGGTGCTTTTGTCGATTTTGCTGGCGTATTTTCTGGACCCCGCGGTGGAGCTGCTGGAGAGAATGCACATGCCGCGCACGGTGGGCGCGATGGTGATGGTGCTTTTGCTGATTGCGGTGCTGATGGCGGTGGGCTACGGATTGGCAACGCGAACAGAAGATTTTGCGACGGATTGGCCGCGGTACGGAGCGCTGCTGAAACAGGCGGCCGGGGCGGTGGAAGCGAAGCTCAAAGGAATCGAGGGGCAAGTTTCGCAGATTGAGCCGGGGACGAGCGCGCGACAACCGGAAGGAGAGCGGCCGGAAGAGGCGATTGTGCGAAGCCTGCTATTCCGCGGGATTGGATCCTTGTACGCGCTGTTTCTGGAAGTCACTTTCGTGCCGTTTCTGGTGTTCTTCATGCTGGCGGGAAAACGGGAAGTTTGGCATGGAACGCTACAACTGTTTCCGGTGTCGCAGCGGACGCGGGTGAAGGAGACGCTGGAAGATTTGCGGGATGTTTTGCGGGATTACCTGGCAGGAATGACGCTGCTGACGGTGCTGGTGATTGCCGCGAGCAGCGCGTTTTTCTGGTTTCTTGGGCTGGACTTTCCGATCCTGACGGGAATTGCATCGGGCTTGCTGAATATGGTGCCGTATATCGGAGCGGTGCTGGCTTGGCTGCCCGCGTTTATCATCGCGCTGGCGAAATGGAGAACGTTTGGCCAGTTTGCGCTGATTGCGGGAGGATTGATGGCCATTCACGTACTGGCGCTGAACCTGGTTGCGCCGCAACTGGTTGGGCGGCGGGTGCGGCTGAATGCGGTGGCGATCACGATCGCGCTGCTTTTTTGGGGATGGGTATGGGGCGGGATGGGATTGATATTGGCGATTCCGATTACGGCGGCGTTGCGGGTGATATGCGATCACACGGAGTCGTGGAGGCCGGTAGGGCGGTGGTTGAGCGCTTGAGGAAGTGACTGGTGATCGGTGACTGGTGATCGGTGACTGGTGACTGGTGACTGGTGGAAACCCGATGTGGGACGATTCACGGTTGTGATTTGGAATTTCCAACCTTTGGAACGTTTTCGGAATCAATAACCCTTACTATTCGAAAGCTGATCGTCATGAGATTTCGACGGGGGAAACTTCTTGAAACGAATGGCTTGTTATTTCGTGTTGCTGGGATTGAGTGTGGGGTTTGTACTGGCGCCTTCGGCGCAGGCTTGGGGATGCAAGGGGCACCAGACAGTGGCGTTGATCGCGGAGAAGCATTTGACGCCCGAAGCGCGCGAATGGGTAATGAAGATGCTGAGCGAGAATCCGATCGATGCGAACTTGAAACGCTATTGCGGAGAGGCGACGCGCGACGCGATGGCGGATGCGTCGACGTGGGCGGACGACGTACGGGGAGAACGGAAGAACGGGCCCTGGCACTACATCGACATACCGCGCGGCGTGAAGCGCGGGCCGCTCGAACCATACTGCGGAAAAGCAGGATGCGTGACGAGCGCGATCAGCGAACAGCTCGCGATCTTGAAGGATAAAAATGCCGACGCGGCGAAACGGGCGGATGCGCTGCGCTACGTGATCCATTTCGTGGGGGATTTGCACCAGCCGCTGCACACAATCACGAACTCCGATGAAGGGGGAAATTGCGTGCCGCTGAAGTATTTGCGGCGCAGCCCACACGAACAATTCCATTCGTTCTGGCCAAACCTGCACAGCATTTGGGATACCGCGATTCCGGAACGCGACGCGGAAGGCGCCGATGCGGCGGAATATGCCGACATACTCGAAGCGCAATTCGCGTCGAACATCGAGGGATGGCAGAAGGCAGGGATTCACATCGATGATTGGGTGTGGGAAGGATACGAGGTCGCGGAAAGCGTCGCGTATGGAGATCTGACGCCGAGGATTGCGGTCGAGCCGAATGTCGCTGTGCACAACTGCTCGGACGACAACAACATCGGGGAACGCATGCTGCAACTGCACGTCGTGGCGGACGAGGCGTATCAGGATAAAGCGGCGGCGGCGGCAGAAAAACGGATCGAGGAAGGCGGAGTGCGGCTGGCGATGATCCTCAACGAAACGATAAAGGCGATGCAGTAACTGAATTGGGCAGCCATTTGGCGAAGGGACCTTGGCGCGGTTGCGTCTGAGTGCCGCCCAGTAAGCAGTGTGCAATTCGATACACGGCCTTGCTTATGGGTTGTGTGAAAAAAGGAAAATGGTAAACTTAGGCCGGCACTGGACGTAGAGACTCATTGTTTGTTGAAGAGCTCGCAGGTCCCTCCTCTCGCCTGCGGGAAACCTGGCTTCACAACTTAAACGACCTCCCCTTCCGGAAAGTACATAGGGTATTCATGCTGCCCAGCCCGCGGTGTGAACAGGTGCTTGCGGCCATATTGGAGTCGGCCGAGGATGCGATCGTCGGAATTTCGCTCGATGGCTCGATTGAACTGTGGAGCCGGGGAGCGGAGTGTTTGTACGGGTACACGGCGGACGAGGTTTTAGGACGAACGCTGACGCCGCTGCTACCGATTTCCGAAATTCCCCATTCAAAGGCAGTTCTGGAAGCCGCGCGCGGCGGCAAAATAACGGAAAGCGAAACGGTCGAGCGGCTGCATAAGAATGGTACAAAGCTGAGTGTAGCCGTGAAAAGAAGGGCGATAAGGGACGACCAGGGAGTGGTGACTGGCATTTTGGAGAGCGGGCGGGCCCTGCGCCTCAAGGCGGAGGATACGCCGTCGGAGACGCAACTACGGCTTCTGGTGGAACAAATGCCGGTGCTTCTCTGGACGACAGACCGGAGTTTGCGGATCACGTCGAATTGGGGCTCTGGATTGCAGCACTCCGAAATAAATGCCGGAGATCTGGTAGGGCAGACAGTATCTGAATACTTGAATTGTGATGAAGCGAATACGGCACCAATGGGCCACCATAATGCGGCATTGCGTGGAGAGTCGGTCCGATTTGAGTACGAGCGGCAAGACCAGGTACTGGAAATTCAACTGCAGCCATTGCGCGCGGCGTCTGGGGAGATCATCGGGTGCATTGGGGTGGGCCTGGATATCACCAAGCGAAAGAGGACGGAAGAGCAAATCCGCTACCAGGCCACGCACGATGCACTCACCGGACTGGCTAACTACCGCGAATTCATGGACACGCTCGAGCGCGAACTGCGCCGGGCCGAACGCAGCCGTCATTCATTTACCGTGTTGCTGCTAGATCTGGACGATCTGAAACGGGTCAATGACCGGCAGGGACATCTGGTGGGAAATAAGGCGCTGAACCGGCTCGCCAAGGTCATGAAGGAGCAGTGCCGCATGACGGACCTGGCGGCGCGATACGGCGGCGACGAATTTGCCGTGGTGCTCATCGATTCCGATCATCCCAGGGCAGAACATGTGGCGCAACGAATCGAGGCTTGCGTGCGCGACGACGAGGAAGATCCGCCGATAAGCGTGAGCATCGGCATGGCGGTGTATCCCGTGGATGGACGAACGGCGCAAGAACTGCTTGAGGCCGCCGACCGGCAACTGTATGGGCGGAAAAAAGCAGGACGAATCCGGAATGTGGCCGTCGGGTAGGCCAAATCGGAATGGCACATTTGCGGATGAGACAGCAGGACGTGACTGACGACTCGTGACCCAGGCAGGTTCGGGGCAAGTTGGTGAGTGGGGTAAACACCGCCACGAGATACTGCCTGTCCTCGAATTCCATTTACAATTGAGGGCGATTGCGCCGGACCAGCGTCGCGTGAGCGCGAAGCAGATGGGCGGAATTGTGACCGGTGATCATCCGCAGAAAAGAGGAGACCGTGAAGAATCGCGAGCTCGTATTGAGCCTCTACGACGAGGCGTACGAAAAGAAAACCTGGCACGGACCGAATCTGAAGCAGGCGATCCGAGGAGTGAGCGCGAAACAGGCCGCGTGGCGTCCGGGAGCGGGGCGGCACAACATTTGGGAAGAGACGCTACACGCCGCGTACTGGAAATACGAAGTGCGCAGAAGGATCGAAGGAGGAAAGAGTGGCCCGTTCGCGTTGAAGGGAAAGAATTTTTTCACGCGGCCGGAAAAAGGAAGAGTGGAGGAAGCGGCGTGGCGCGCAGACAAGAACGTGCTTGAGCAAGAACACCGCGCATTACGAGCGACGCTCAAGAAAGTGCTGGACACGCCACGAGGGACGAAATTTTTGCCACAAATCTATGGCGTGGCTTTGCACGATGTCTATCATGCAGGACAAATTCGGCTGTTACGCCGGTTGATGGAACGCTAGGCAGCGGGGCGGGCGGCCCGTGCGTTAAGAGAATTGACGACGAATCGCGCGCACGACGGCGGCGGGATCGACAGAATTCTGGAAAAGCCGGATGGCGGCGATGCCGGACGCGCCTGCGGAGAAACAGGAGGACGCGTTTTCGAGAGTGATTCCGCCAATGGCCAGGACTGGGATGGATATGGAGCGACAAACTTCGGCGAGGCGATCGAGACCTTGCGGGGCGCCGTAGACAGCTTTTGAGGGCGTGGCGAAGACGGGGCCGAAGAAAATGTAACTGGCGCCAGCGGAGGCGGCTGATTTTGCCGCGTCCAAGGAATGGCAGGAAGCGCCGACGAGAAAGTCTTGCGGAAACCCCGCGACGGAGCTCGAGAACAACAGCAGACGTTTCGCTTCGTGGACGGGCAGCGAGTCTTCGCCCAGGTGCACCCCGCCGACATTTTCGGCAAGGGCCACATCGAGGCGGTCATTCAGGAGAATGCGCGCAGCGGGCTGCACCGGGCTAGAGAGGGCAGACACGCGTTGAAGTGCGCTACGAGCGAGAGCGGCGAAATCCCTGCCGGATAAATCTTTCTCGCGAAGTTGAATCCATTCCACGCCCGCCGCGGCCACGGCCGAAATTTTCGCGAGGAGCGCCTCCATAAGGTCCCTTTCCGGCGCTATCGACAAACTTCGGCGGTCGCTGACGTAGCAGAGGATCGGCCCGCCGCCCGGAGGGCGCAAGGAATCGAAGGGCGAACTATTGGGGAGGGACACGCGAAGGGCCAGAATGAGAACCGATAAAGCTAAGAGCAAGAAAAATATCCAAGACGCCGATACCGCTGACGGCGCCGCGAAACGCAGGATTAAGCACCAGGCCAATGAGAACGGGAAAGTGAATGAGGAAGAAGTTCGTCTCCCAATAAGCAGACCATGGGAGATAGAGAAGCATGGCCCCCATTTCGAAGCAAACAACGACCAACAATGCGCGCAAGACGCGGTTCATGGCTAAGAGAGGGTCCCCTGTATCCGTGAATGCCAGAACTCAGCGAATGGGCTTCTGGAGAGCAGCGATGCGATCGGCAACGTCGCGATAGTCGATGTTCATCGCATAGACCTGGGAAAAACTTTTCAGCGCTGCTTCCGGCTCACCCGCGGATTCCTGGGCAACGCCTAAATCATACCGCAATGCGAGGATGCTTTCTGGCTCAATGCCGGGAGTAAGGAGAGCGCGCTCGTACCAAATGGCGGCGATGCCCGGCTGGCCTTTTTCCATGAAGGCGAGACCGAGCAGGGTGCAGCACTGCATCCCGTAACGGAAAGGCTTGCCGTTGTCGGTGGCCTTGGCCACTTTTTGGAATTCGCTGATGGCTTCATCGACCAAGCCCATTTCGCGGAAAGCGGTGCCGAGGTTGTAGTGCGTTTCGAGGTCTTCGTCCTCGGCGCCCATCTCGCCGAGTTCGGCGCGGAATTCGTCGAAGACTTCCTTGAGCGGGCTTGGTTCACCGGGCGCGGGCTTTTCTTCCGGTTTGAGTGGAGCGGCAGGCGCAGCGGGCGTCGAGAAGGCCGGCGAAAGTTCGCCGATGCCGAGCTGGTCGATTTCATTGGCCAAATCGGCAAGAAACTGGTCGGAGGCAAAGCCCTCCGCGGGAGGCACAGCGGAATTCTTCGCTGCTGGCTCTGGTTCCGGTTCCGGCTCGGGCACGACAATCGGAGTGGCGGGAGGCTTCTGGTCGTAGGCGGGAACCAAAGCTTCGGGTTCGAGGACGAGCTCGAAATCCTGGTCGAGTTCGAATTCTGGCTCGGGTTCTGGAACGGGCTCGGGTTTTGCCGGTGGCTTCACAGGCGCGGGAGGTTTCGCGGGCGCGGGCGGTTTTTCTGCAACGGGAGGTTTTTCAGGGACCACGGGCGCGCGATTTTGGGGGACAGACGCGGGAATGTTTTCCGGCTCCGCGGCGGGAGGAAGCTCGGCGGAGATATCCGCGAAAGAAATTGGTTCTTCTTCGAGTACGGGAGAAGTTTCGACGGGAAGTTCGAACTCCTCGATTTCGCCGGGTTCGGAAGACGCGGCGGGAACAGGATCCGCGCGGACTTCCGGCGGGGACGCGGGTTCAGCGGCCGGCCTTGCGGGAGGCTTGACGGTAGGCTCTGCCGGATGAGAATCCTCAAGCATCGAGGCCCATTCATCGGAAAGGTCCACTTCCTCGTGAGCAGCGGAAGCATCGGTGGAGGAGCTCGCCGTGAATGTTTCGGCAGGGGCTGGTTCGGCAGCGGCCGGTTCTTCAAATTCAAGCACCGGTTCTTCGACTTGGGCAGCGGGTTCGGCCGACGCTTCCATCACCGGAATTTCCGGGATCGTTGCGGCCGGAGCTTCCTGCTGAACGGAGGCGGTGCTGGCGGCCAATTCCGCGTCGCTGAGGCCGGCGGCGCGCTGGAATCTGCGGCGAAGCTCGCCGAAGCGCTCGGCGCTACGCTGGTCGCCGCGTTCGAGATGAATTTGCTCGAGTTGGGCGGCGAGCTCGGCGGTGCGGCGGTCATCGCCGGCACCGAGGACAAAGTCGAGAAGCTTTTCGAGGGTGGGAGTATGCCGGGGAGCACGGCGCAAAATGGCTTCTAGAAGGCCAATAGCTTTTTGCGTGAGACCGTAACTGGCGAAGAGGTCGACGTCAGTGAGGGATTGGGCGATGAACTTCTGTGTCTCTTCGTCAAGCTGAGGTTCGGAGGGCGCCGAGACTGCCGCGGGCTTGTCTCCTGTTACAGGAGCAAAGACCTCGGCCACGTCGGGACGCAACTTAGGAGCAGGGGCCTTGGGGATTTCGGCTTGAAGATGCTCCTCGGGAGGCGGAGGAGGAGCCTCCGTGCCGAGCAAACCCATCTTGCGGAGAACGTCGTCGAGTTTGCGCTTGGCAGAATCGCTATCGGGCTGGCGGTCCACGAGCTGTTCAAAAATGCCTTTTGCGCGATCGAGCTGTTTGGCGGCGACGAGAGCGTCACCCAAATTGGCCAGGGCATCGGGCAGACGGAAAGAATCGCTGGTGCGGCCATAGAAGTCGACGAGCCATTCCAGCGGCTCGAGACGTCCAGGCATGCGGGAAGCCAGCTCGTTTTGCAGGCGGCCGATGACTTCGTGCTCGCCGCCATCAATCATGGGCACGCGGATCTGGCCAATGATGCCCATGGCGCGGTCGGTCTGGCCGGATTCGAGAAGGGCTTCGACGATTTTTTGCGCGGGGCCAAAGTTCTTGGTGTCAGCTTCCAGAACGCTGAGAGCAAGAGCGGAGGCCTTCTCCCAATTTGCGCTCTTGAGATAGAGATCCAGGAGCAGCTCGGTTTGCTCTCCGCCCTTCTCGAGATCGGGAACGTTTTCGAGGAGGCTGGCGGCCTGGGTGATGTTGCCCTGCGAGGACGCGGAACGGGCTTTTACGATCGTGGCGGCGAGACAGTTGGCGTCAATCTTTACGGCTTTGTCGGCTAGTTTTTCTGCTTCGGCGTGATCGCCGCGGGCGAGAGCACGTTGCGCGGCGGAAACGTAAGCGTCGATGGCATCGCGCGACTGGCCCATAGCCTGATAGAGATCGGCGAGGCGAATCTGGATGCGAATATTGTCAGGTTCCGCAAGGAGAAGCTTTTTCAGGAGGCCGACGGCTTCGGGCTGACGGTTGTTCTTGAGATGAATTTCCGCGAGCTGCAAGAAGAGCGGGCGGGCTTCGCTCATCACTCCCTGCTGGACGTAGAGATCGGCCAGCTTTTCCAAGGGGCGAATCTCTTCGGGAGCAAGCTTGGCGATGCGCTTATAGACCGCGATGGCCTTGGTGAGAAAACCGTCGCCGACGAAGATCTGGGCCAGGCGCTCGAAATAGTCGATGGCTTGAAACGTTTCGCCCTGGCGGATATAGAGCTCGCCGATGGTCATCAGCGTGACTTGATCGCGCGGCTCAAACTTGAGAATTTGCTGGTATTCCGCGATGGCCTGAGGGACTTTGCCCTGATTCAGCAGCTTTTGCGCGGATTCAACATACTTGCTTTTGTTATAGGCCATTCGTGTTCCCAGACAATACGCCGCCTACGCCTGCAGGAGGAGAAGCCCTCCGTCCCAAGTGTTGGAGAGGCAGACACAAGCCGTGCTTGCTAACGCTAGCAGGCAGGGAAAAGGCAAGTCAACGAACCCAGAAAAGCGTGTGAGCAGCCAGTTATCCCCGTCAGGACTAGGAAACTAGTCGGCGAAGACGAGGCGAAGCGCGGGAAAGGGGTGAAAAGGGTTTTTTGAGGCGGTTTTCTCCAGCGCGTGGACAGAACGGCGTGGTGGAAAGTAGCGGAAGGAAAACGGAGCCGCATAGCAAAGGCGCGGCTACTTTCGGTGGTGGGAGACCTTCTGGCAAGGAGACGGCGCGCTATTTTTCTGAAACCCAGAAAATCGCGGAGCCGTGCGGCGACAGAGTGAGATCGAGCGATGTCTTGGAGCCCAAGTCTTCGTGCTCCCAGAGATCTCGAAGATTGTAGTTCTCGCGTTTGAGCCCTACATCCTTCCAGGAATAGTGGAACGATTGCGACACGGGGTCGAGATTAAATACGGCGAGGTAGACGCCTTCGCCGGATTCGGGAATGGACGTCCAGACGGCAGCTTTATCGGTGGAGAGGACGGCATGGCTGCCGCTGGAATGCTGATCGACCTCGATGAGTTCCGCATTGGTGAGCGCGGATTCGGTCCAATCGTCGCACAAAGTGAGATTGCCGCCCATGATGAGCGGCGACCGGAAAATCGACCAGAGAGTGAGAAGGGTGCGCTGCTCGTCGTGCGTGAGGCGCGTCGCGCGCGGCTTCCCCCAGCCGGCAACTGGCTGGAGGCGGCCGAGGGGAAGCATATCCGCGTCCGGCCAATGACCGGGGCCGGAGAACACTGCCCAGTTCGCGGCGCGGGCAAACTGATTTTCCACGCCCTGCGGAAAGTCCTTGTCGCTGTGCCAGACATCCCAAACATCATCGGAGATGCGCCACATCTGCGCATAGCGCCGCAACTCGAGGGCTTTATCGAGGGGAGCAGGACCGGGAGAGAGGCTGAGCACGATGGGACGGTGCACATTGCGAAGCGCGCGGCTGATCATGCGAATTTCGTCGCCCTTATAGGGATGGCTGGAAATGCAATCGACTTTGAGGAAGTCGACGCCCCAGCCGGCGTACAGGCGAGCAATGGAATCGTAATAGGCTTGAGCGGCGGGCGAGCGGGGATTGAGCCCATAGTTGTAGGTATTCCAAGGGCAGGAATCGGATGTGTCTGCAGCAGCTTTCGCGTGGTAGGAGGTGCCAGCGATGGGCAGATTCTTGGTGACTGCTTCTTTGGGGATGCCGCGCAAAATGTGAATGCCGAATTTTAAGCCCAGCGAATGGACGTAATCGGCCAGCGGCTTGAAGCCGGCGCCGTGATCGGCGGAAGGGATCGCGTTGATGGCGGGGGTGTAACGGCCATAAGCGTCGAGACTGAATTGCGGGGCGCCGCCGCTGGATTCAACGGAGTGGTTCGTTACATACCAGCCTTCATCGACGACAACATATTCCCAGCCGTAGGCTTTCAAATGGCCCGCCATCCAGGCTGCGTTCGCTTTGATGTCTGATTCGGTGATGGTTTCGGCGTAGGAGTCCCAACTGTTCCAGCCCATGGGCGGTGTAGCAGCGAGCACAGTTTGTGCTTCCGCTTTGGAGGAATCGGCCCCGAATCGAGTCGAGACAGGCCACAGACAAACAAATGAAATTGCAATCACAAGAAGAATAATCGTGCGTTGCTTGACCCACTTCGAATGCATCAGTCTGACCCCTGGAATGTCCGGCGGAGATTCTATGTGACGCGCTAGAAAAGAGGTAGTGGAGTTTGCGTGGCGCCGGAGGCCCAGCAATTTGCTTCGCGAACGGGAGCGAAGGAATAGCGATGAAGCGGAGTAGGACCATGCTGGCGAAGGGCTTCCAGATGATCGGGCGTGGCGTACCCTTTGTGCCGGGCGAGGCCGTATTGCGGGTAGATGGCGTCCCATTTTTCCATGCAGGCGTCGCGATGCGTCTTTGCGAGGATGGAGGCAGCGGCGATGGAAACGCTGCGCGCATCGCCCTTGATGAGCGATTTCTGCTCCATCAAAACGTCGAGCTGCATGGCGTCGATCAGCAAATAATCGGGCTGGATGGAGAGCTGTTGCAGCGCCGCGGTCATGGCCTGGCGGCTGGCTTGATAAATGTTCCAGGCGTCGATGCGCTGCGCGTCGATTTCCGCTACCGCCCAGGCTAGGGCATGTTCGTGAATACGTGTGGCGAGTTCGGTGCGGCGCTCCGCGGGAAGTTTTTTCGAGTCATCGAGACCAACAATGCGGCGTTTGGGATTAAGGATCACGGCGGCGGCGACGACCGGGCCAAAGAGCGCGCCGCGGCCGGCTTCGTCGAGACCGGCGATGCGCATCCAGCCGAGTTGTCGCGCCGCTCGCTCGAAACGGGAAGAGCAGAGTCGGCCCATTGGGCGGAGATTTTAGCACGGCGCGCGGGGCGGATGCGGTCGCTTGTGGCGCCGCTGAAAAGCCGAGGCGATTCGCGGCGGGGTGTGTCGCCTCCAAGATTCTCCAACAAGTCTCGTTGACCCGAACAGGCCACGGGACCTACGATGGCCGGGCCAATTTAGCAGCGAAATTTGTTCAGGGGAGAATTCCATGCGTTTACGCTCGCAGTCCGTTCGGCTTCGCGCCCGACACTGGCTCTTGAGTTTGGCGGCGCTTTTGGCGCTTGCGTCATTCAGCGGCGCGCAAGGTTTGGCCAGCAGCGATCTCACTCGCTTTCGATTTGTGGGCGACGCGGTGCTCTCGCCAGACAGCCATCGCATCGCTTACACCGTGATTCTCTACAACCGCCCGGGCCGGCCATCTCCGCAACTTTGGATCATGGACATTGCCTCGCAAAAATCCACGGTCATTGGAGGCGAAACGGATGTGGCCGGCAATGCACACTGGTCGCCGGACG
Source organism: uncultured Acidobacteriota bacterium (assembly GCA_963715795.1). Taxonomy (GTDB): domain Bacteria; phylum Acidobacteriota; class Terriglobia; order Acidiferrales; family UBA7541; genus Acidiferrum. Next base: position 3,835,045 of record OY970275.1, read on the forward strand.
GAAAGTGGCTGGCGTTTCAAGGCAGCGTGAGGGAGAAGCATGGCTTGCTTTTAGCGCACGCGGACGGCTCCGACGTCACGGAGCTCGCGGCGATGCACGGCACGAACAGCCCTTTGCCAGGGGAAGGCCAGGACATCACTTGGTCGCCCGACAGCAAGCAGATTGCCTTCATTTCTTCGACGCCAGACGAACGCGCCGCCGAGGCAAGCGGCGATCCGCGGGTTATCACGCGTTATTTGTACAAGCCTGACGCCGGCGAAGGCATGACCCGCTTCAACGATAATCAGCGGCTGCATATTTTTGCGGTGGACATGGCCACCAAGCAGGTGCGGCAACTCACGAAAGGCATCTACGACGAGCACTCCATTGACTGGTCGCCGGACGGCAAGGAAATTCTTTTTGCTTCGAACCACGAACCGAATCAGGACGAGTTTTTCAATTACGACATTTTTGCGCTGAATGCGGCGGACAACAGCATCCGACGGCTCACGGCTACGGAATACAACGAATACGGGCCGGTATGGTCGCCCGACGGAAAGCACATCGCCTATCGCGGCACAACGCGCGGGTTAACCGACCGCGAAACAACCATGGAGGATACGCACGTCTGGTTGATGAACGCCGACGGCAGCGATCGCCATGAAATCGGAGGCGTGATCGACGCCCGGCAGGGCGAGCCGCACTGGTCGCTCGACAGCAGCGCCGTTTATTTCACGGTGCAGGAGCGCGGAAGCTACCATCTGGTGCGGCTGCCAATTTCAGGAGGCGCGCCAGAATACTTGGTGAAAGAGAAGGGCGGCGTCGGCGGCTTTTCCGTCGGCAACGATGGCACGCTGGCTTACGCATTCACCTCGCCGCACGATATGGCCGAGCTTTACGTCAGGAATGGCGGCGGCGCGGCACGCAAGCTCACGGACCTGAACGCGGAAGTGCTCGCGGGAAAGCAGATTGCCGAAGTCGAGCCCTTCACGTTCGTCAGCAACGACAACAAATTCGAAGTCGAAGCGTTTCTCACCAAGCCGCCAGGGATGACCGCAACCTCGAAGCATCCGCTCATCGTAAACATTCATGGCGGCCCGCACGGGCAGAATGGGCCGTCGTTCAATTTCAGAAACCAGGTGTACGCGGCACACGGCTGGGCCGTGCTAAACATCAATTATCGCGGCTCGACGGGCTATGGACAGAAGTTTGCTGACGCGGTCTTTGGCGATCAGGACGGTAACGAAGGCCAGGATGTTCTCTACGGCGTGAGCGCAGCCGTTCGCCGCTATCTATGGATCGACCGCGAGCGCATGGGCATTGAAGGCGTCAGCTATGGCGGGCAGTTGACGGACTGGCTCATCACGCAGACCAACGAATTCAAAGCGGCGATTCCCACGGCGGGCATCTCGAATCTCATCAGCTACAACTACATGACTTACTACAACCAATATGAAGAAATGGAATTCGGCCAGTTCTTCCACCAAGGCACCCTCATGGACGAGGCCTGGAAACGCTCTGCATTACGGTTCGTCGCACAGGCCCACACACCCACCATGCTGGTCCACGGCGAGAACGACAACGATGTGCCCATCGCCGAGGCGGAACAGTTCTTCATCGCGCTGAAAGACGTCGGGACGGAGGCTATCTTCTTGCGCTACCCACGGGAAGGACATGGAATCAGGGAAACCAAGCATGTGATTGACTGGACCGACCGCTCCATCGCGTGGTATGAAAGGCACTTTCCGAAGCCAGGCGAGGAAGGTGTGACGAACGTGCAGCCTTGATCGGCACCCGTGAGGGAAACCGGTTGCGTCGTCTGCTGAGAGGCGAGCCACGAAGACGTACAACCGCAAAAAGAGCCCCGATACATCCGGGGCTTTATTTGCGAAGGTCTCTTCGAACTTCGTATTTCGCGTTTCGTAATTTCAAGTTTCGAATTTCGTACTTCGTATTTCGTATCTCGAGTCAGACAGTAGCGCTCACCCCTTGGTTTCGGCTCCAGCCGTGGCGACCGCCGCGACTTCTTCGCGGGCGGCTCGCTTGATGCGGGCGGCCTTTCCGCGCAGGTCGCGCAGGTAATAAAGCCGGGCGCGGCGTACCTTTCCCTTGCCGACGACCTCGATCGAGCTGATCGAAGGCGAATGCAGCGGGAAAATGCGCTCGATGCCCACGCCGAAGCTCACGCGGCGCACGGTAAACGTGGCGCCGGAAGCGCGGCCTTTCTTCGAGATTACGACCCCCTCAAAGGCCTGGAGCCGTTCCTTTTCCTTCTCGCCTTCGCCTTCCTTCAGGCGGACGTTGACGCGAACGGTGTCGCCCGGGCGAAATTCGGGGAGGTCTTTGCGCAGTTGCGCTTCATGTAATTTAGCTATAACCGGATTCATGTTCGTATTCCCTGCAGACCCACTCAGGCGGGGCCAGCTCTTCAAAGACAAACTCCAATTATAGCCAAATATTCACAATTTACCTAGCGCAATCCGCCAACGGGCGTGACCTTCGGTTGACTTCTGGTGCTCCTCAAAGCTATGAATTTGCTGGCCCTGGCAGGGCGGGAGGTCATCCGATGAGTGCCGAAAAGAAGATCCAGAGCAATGTTAAGCAAGCCGTGCCGTTTTTCGGCGTTTCCAGCATGGAAGCATCGCTCCGCTTCTATGTGGATGGCCTTGGCTTTCGGATGACCAACAAATGGATTGATGAGGGTAAACTACGCTGGTGTTGGCTGGAAAACGGCGGCGCTGCCTTGATGCTGCAGGAGTTTCGGAAAGAGGGGCATAATTCCTGGAAGCCTGGCGGTAAAGTGGGTGAAGGCGTAAACATCTGCTTCATGTGCGAGGATGCGCTGGCCATCTATCACGAAGCCACAGCACGCGGAATCAAAGCCAAAAGAAATCCGTTCGTTGGGAACGGGCTGTGGGTCGTGTCTTTCGCGGACCCGGACGGCTACAAGTTAGATTTTGAGAGCCCCACGGATGTGCCGGAGGAGACGGAGTACTCACCGCAATAGAAATGAATTGCGACTCCCTGTTTGCCTAAGCCTGCGCTGGCACGGAAGAGTTGCGCCGAATGACGCTGTCCGCGAATCGCTCCATTTCCTCTAGCTGTGGACTGAATTGCAGTAAGACCAGATCTACACCGGTGGCTTCAAACTTGGCGAGCCTTTCGGCGACCTGTTCGCGCGTTCCCACCAAGCCGGAACGCAACCCACGATTTGATACGGAGTAATCTTCAAGTGAAACGCGCTGCTCAAGCTGCGTTCCGCCAAGCCACTGCTGGTAATTGGCGTAGCCTGCGGCGGATTGCTGGACGTCGGTGATGCGATTGAGCTCGTGCTGAGCCTCACGTTCGGTTTCCCGCACAATCGCGTAGCCCGCGACTCCGAACTTCAGCGGCGGCAGATTGTGACGCGAGCGCCGTTCGCGCAAATCCGCGATTTTTTCGGCGACGCGTTCCGGCGGATCGCCGTGCATCAGGTACGCATCGCACTTCTCCGCAATGAGATCTTTAGCCGCGGGCGATTCGCCGCCCGCATAAAGCGTGGGATGCGGCTGAGCGACGGGTTTCGGTTCGAGCACATTATCTTCCACGCGGTAATACCTTCCCGCGTAAGAAAAATGATCGCGCGACCACACACCGTGCAGCACGTCCAGCCATTCGCTGGTGCGCGCATAGCGGTCATCATGCTGCTCGAAGCCCACGCCGTACTTCTTCGCTTCATCCGCCCACCAGGACGACACGACATTCAGCGTCAGCCGCCCGTTGCTGATGTGATCGATGTTGGCGGCCTGTTTGGCGAGCAGCGCGGGCAAATGGAATGTGGGCCGCACGGCGACCATCAGTTCGATGCGCTCGGTGACCGCAGCCAGCGCCGCCGCCGTCGACCAGGCATCGAGCGAAGGCGCTTCGACGCCTTTGATGTCATTCAAATTGAGCTCGGCGATCAGCGTGAGGTCAAAACCGATTTGTTCGCTGCGCTGCGCGAGCTTTTTCACGTACGTCCAGCTCGCTTGCATATTTTCGTCGGCGACGTTGCGCAGCCACCCGCCAAAGACGGGGAGCCAGTAGCCGAATCTCATCGGATGCTCCCGGTCGTGATGAGCCGCTCGCTTCGCGCGGACTCGTGCATGCGCGCCTCGGCGATCAGATAGTCCGCCAGCCGCGCGTAGGGATTGAAGCCAATCACGCGCTCCGGGTCCGAAACAAAATTCGAAAGCGCGTTGATGTCGTAATAGAGCAAGCGTCCGGTGCGGTCGTCGATGACGTACTCGATGCCCCCGACTTCGATGCCGGCAACTTCCATGATGCGCTCAACGTCGTCGATGACTTGCCGGGGCGGCTCGTAAGCTTCGACGGTAAGGCCCGACTTCGGCGCATCCACCGGGCAGGCCAGGCGCGTCAGCTCTTCGCCCTTCGTATTTTTGCAAATGTCGGCTGGGCACAAATCGAAGGTATCGCCGGTAATGTGGATCTGGATGGCGTAAAGATACTCGCCGCCGAGAACTTCGACGCGCGTGATGACGCCGTCGCGCGCCGTGAAAAATTCCTGTACCAGCGCCGTGTTGTCGATTCCAAACGACAAGCTGTTTTCTTCCACGGCTCCGCGCAATTCAGCGGGCGAATTGAATTTCTTGATCCCCGCGCCGCTGCCGCCGATATTCGGTTTGAGAATCAGCGGATAGCCGATCGCTTCGGCCGCGCGCAACGCCTGTGACGGGTGGTTAATCACAATAGCTTTCGGATATTCCAGTCCCAAAGCTTCTAGGACCGTGTATTGGAGAGCTTTGGAAATCTCGTGAGTGAAGGCGCGCGAGCCGTTGACCACGCGCACGCCTTTTTCTTCCAGATGGGAAAGGTAGTTCAGCGTATAAAAAATCCCGTGGCCAATGCCGCGCTGCCAAGCCGAAGGGCTCATGCGGTTGAAGAGCAACGAATATTCGCGCTCTTCGGAGGCGATATCGTATAGGTGATTTCGCGCGTCCACTTTGACCCAGTTCACGCCGCGCGCGTCGAGTTGCTCGAAGAGCGGCTTGAACCAGTGCTGCTGCTCGTAATAAATCGCGATGGGTTTCCCGCCCTCGCGCTCCTTGCCGTTTCCGCTTGCCGTCTTGCTCATGGCGCTCAGCTCCTTATTTTCTCCGAAAATAAAAAAGGCCGCTTTCTTTGAGCGGCCCCGGATTCCTTTTAGGTTTAGACTTGCGCTAGACCGAAGGACTTTCCATGCCGCTCGCAGCGGTACACATACAAGCGCAGCGCGGACACGCGCAGGCCTGCCCGCAGGAGCAAGTTCCCTGCGTGGCGCGCGAATAGTCGGTCTGGATCGTTTCTTTCACGGAATAATGAGTATACCGCCGCGGAATATCAGCGCAACAACAAATCCGGCCGGTTACGCTGGGTCTTCTCGAGCGCGGCCGCACGGCGCCAGTTCGCCACTTCCGCGTGATTGCCTCCGATCAGGACGTCCGGAACTTTCCAACCGCGAAAATCCGCCGGCCTGGTGTAATGCGGAAAATCCAGCAAGAGTTGATTCGTACCTCGCGAGCCGTGGCCTCTTCCGACGTCATGCCTCTCCACAGCTTCTTGTAGGGGCGCTGCATGCTCCGCCCCTACAAGGTCGGAATGCGGCGAGGCATCCACATTTGCGCTAAAGGATTCGTTCTGCGAAGACGCTTCATTTCCCAACGCTCCGGGCAACAGACGCGTCACCGCATCGATGACCAGCATCGCCGGAAGCTCTCCGCCGCTAAGCACAAAGTCTCCTACCGAAATTTCCTCGGTCGCAAGATAATCGGCAACGCGTTCGTCGACCCCCTCGTATCGTCCGCAGAGCAGGACGATGCGGTCGAATTCCTTATAGCGCCGCGCGGTTTCTTGCCTGAAGAGTTTCCCGGCAGCCGACATCAAGAGGATAGCCGTCTTCGAGTCCGGCGAGGCTGGCTCCTCGGCGTTGCCGAGGCTCTGGCCGAGAAGCGCTTCGACTGCTTCGAAAAGCGGCTCCGGCTTCAGCACCATCCCTTCGCCGCCGCCGAACGGCCGGTCATCCACGCTGCGGTGACGATCCTTGGTAAATGCGCGCAGATCCTGCACATGGACCTCGACGAGACCTGTCTCGCGCGCACGCCGCAGAATCCCGTGCTCCAGCGGACCGGCAAAAAATTCCGGAAAAATAGTGACAAGGTCGAAGCGCATCGGTTCCGACAGTCTAACGTAAACCGCGGCTTACGCCCCCTCATTCAGGCTTCGGAGGCCATCCGGAAGCACGACGTCGATTCGGCGGGCAGCGGTATCGATTCGTCTGCAGATTTCTTCAGCCAAAGGAATCAGCAGTTCACCGCCAGGCGTATCGACCACAAGAATCGGCGTGCCGGAAACTCCTTCGCCTGTGAATTGAACGTCGCGGACCGCGCCCAGCAAAGCCGGCGCAGTGGCCATCGAACAGGGTGAGGAAGAACTGACCGAGGGTCCTTCAAAATTCTCGAATACCGAGCAACCCGTGAGGTCGTCCACAAAATAATGCCCCGAAGGGAGCGTCACACGCTGTTCAATCGGCAGCAAAACATCCAATCCGCGAAACTTCTCGGCTTCTGAAATGGAATTGCATCCTTCAAAATGAAAAACAGCCTGGCCCTTGTGGTTTTGGCTAATCCAGCAGGCCTTCAGCGCGATCGGCCGAGGCTCCGCCTGTCCAGCGCCGCCGCTTGCGCCAAGAAAAACCTCAGTCATTTTCGTGAGCCGCTCGGGAAAATCGGTGAGGAGTTCCGCTGCTACTTCCCCTTTATTGCCGCGAGGCCGGAGAATCCGGGCGACTATCACCCAGCGCTGGGTTTCGCCGCTCAATCTTCGAGAATCTCGAGTGTGTAGCGCTTCTTGACTTTCATACCTGCGGCGCCAAGCAGCGTACGCACCGCCTTGGCCGTGCGCCCTTGCCGCCCTATCACCTTGCCCAGATCCTCCGGATTCACCCGTAGCTCAAGGACGGTGACTTGCGAACCGTCGACCGGCCTGACTTGCACATCTTCGGGGTGGTCCACCAGAGCCTTGGCAATGGCTTCGACCAGCTCTTTCATTCTTCACCTCCTCGTGTTTGGCGTTCCACTGGGACGTGAAAAAGCGCCCCGGCCAGATTGGGGACGCACACACAAAGGATGGGGATTTCGCTGGAACTACGCGATCTTTTGTTGGCGGATGAAGCTTCGCACAGTGTCGCTGGGTTGTGCGCCCACGCCGAGCCAATGCTTAATCCGCTCGGTGTCAAGCTTGATCTCCGCAGGCTTCTTCAGCGGATCATAGGTCCCCACCGCTTCCACAACGCGCCCGTTGCGGGGCCGCGTCCTCTCAATCACTACGACGCGGTAAAACGGTTTCTTCTTCTTCCCAATCCTGGACAAACGAATAGTCAGCACTAACTCTTGCCTCCAGCAGATATATTAGCCTGTCCGGGCGGCTGGCGGCAATCGAAGAGTCAATAGAACGATTTAGCTCGGGGACATTGGCAATCCAGCACCCAAGGCCCCGCTGCTCCGCCCGCCGGCTGCCCGACGGCCTTCCTCGGCCCACACTGCCCTCCGGGGGTGAAGAAACTTAACATTCGCAATGTCTTGCCGAGAGCGCGATAATGCCCGCTGCGCCCAGGGAGCAGCCCATGACCACAAAAGTCGAGCTATCACGCCGCAAATTTATAACCGAAGTCGCCGCCAGCAGCGCCGCAATCGCCATTGTCCCACGTCACGTCTTGGGACGCGGCTTCACTCCCCCCAGCGATCTGCTCAACATCGCTGGAGTCGGCATCGGCGGCATGGGCCGCACCAATCTGGTGAACCTCTCGAGCCAAAACATCGTGGCGTTGTGCGATGTCGACTGGGGATATGCAAACAAAGGTTTTGACCACCTCGACACCGATATATCGGACCTGCAAAAGCGCCTGGATAACCCTGATCCGCAGCCCGTCCCGGGAAAGCCTCCCGTTGAGTTTGATCGCGCGAAGGCGAAAGTCCGCCTGGCAGGCATGATCCGCCTGAAAAACGAACATCTGCCGAAAGCCAAGCGCTATCAGGACTATCGCGAGATGCTCGAAAAACAAAAGGATATCGACGCGGTCCTCGTCGCCACCTCCGACCACATGCACGCGCACGTCGCCCTTGCTGCTATGGCCCTCGGCAAACACGTCTACGTCCAAAAGCCGCTCACCTGGTCCGTCGACGAAGCCCGCCAGCTCGCTCGCCGCGCTGCGGAAACCAAAGTCGCCACGCAGATGGGCAATCAAGGCCATTCTTTGAACAACGCGCGCACCACGGTGGAATACATTCAAGCTGGCGCGATCGGCGAAGTCCGCGAGATTCATATCTGGACGAACCGGCCGCTGGGCTTTTGGCCGCAAGGAGTGCCGCGCCCCGAGCCACTCAAGGAGCCCGCCGACACTCTCAAATGGAACGGTCAAGGAGTGAACGAGCGTCTCGCCGCGGCTCTTGCCGGGAATTACCCTGTGCCGGACAAACTGTCCTGGGATCTCTTTCTCGGCGCAGGCCCGCAAGTCGACTATCACCCCATCTATCACCCCTTCAACTGGCGAGGCTGGTCGGATTGGGGCATGGGGGCCATCGGCGATATGGGCGCGCATTTGATTGATCACTCCATGTGGGCGCTCAATCTCGGTTTGCCGACTACTATCGAAACGGTCTCGACTCCATTCAACGGAGTCTCTTATCCCCATGCCACGCAGACCTTCTACGATTTCCCCGCTCGGGGCTCGATGCCTCCCGTCAAGATGACCTGGTACAACGGCGGCCTGATGCCGGACAAGCCGGCGGAACTCGGCGACGAAGATCTGAACAAAGGAGGGGGCGCCTTGCTCATCGGCAGCAAGGGCAAATTGCTCCACGATACCTACGGCCTGCATCCACGCCTGCTGCCGAAGTCTCTCAACGATTCCTACGGCAAGCCGCCGCAGACATTGCCGCGCATCGAAAACGAAGCCCACGAAATGAACTGGGTGAATGCGGCCAAAGGCCTAACAGAAGCCTCTTGCCCCTTCGAATATGCCGCGCGTCTTACCGAAGTGATGCTCCTCGGCGTCGTCGCTTTGCGCGCCGGAAAAAAGATCAGCTACAACGGCGCCAACATGCGCGTCACGAACGTCGCCCAGGCCAACGATTACCTGAAGCGCGAATACCGCCAGGGCTGGGCCTAACGAGAGCGGTTTGCAATATCGTGGACGCTTCTCTCTCAAACCCATTGCAAAGAGTCTAGGGAATCCCTATGCTTTCACTAGGGAGTTCCTATGCCAACGCTGTATGTGGAAAACGTGCCGCGCGATCTTTACGAAGCCTTGCGCAAACGCGCCAAAAGCGAGCGCCGCTCCATCGCCGCCGAAGTCCTCGACCTTCTCGAACGAAATTTCCCAACAAAGAAGGAACTGCGCCGCCGCCGCGAATTTGTTAAAACGTTGAGGAAGCTCGACGATACCATACCACCCTTGTCCGGCGATTCTCCTTCCTCCGACGAGATGATTCGTGAGGACCGGTCGCGGTGACTCAGGTTGTTGTTGATGCCAGTGTGGCGATCAAATGGCTCTCTCCGTTTCGTTTGGAAGTTCTAGCACCCCACGCTCGTGGATTGCTGGCTCGCTGGCAGCAGGGCGCCGCTGAATTGATTGCCCCGGACCTCATTTGGTTGGAAATCGCCAACGCTCATTGGAAGGCGGTGCGCCAGAACCGTTGTACTGTCCCCGAGGCGCAGGCATCGCTTGCAACTCTCCATGCGCAAAAGCTCACAACCATGCCATCGAAGCAGTTCATCGATCTTGCGCTTCGAATTGCCTTGCAGCACGGCAGGACCGTTTACGAAAGCTTGTACGTGGCGCTTGCCCATACGTTAAGCTGCGAATTGATCACTGCCGACGAAAAGTTGGTCAACACGCTCTCTGGCTATTTTCCCGTTAGGTGGTTGGGAGCACTCTGAAAATTATCCCGCACGATCCGAGCGGTCAGCTTAGGCGGTTTAACCCATTAAACGCCGCCGTCTTGTAACATTCGGCCAGCGTGGGATAGTTGAAGACCGTGTTGATGAAATAGGTGATTTTGCCCTTCAGCTTGAACACGGCTTGCCCGATATGCAGCAGCTCCGCGGCGTCTTCGCCGAAAATATGCACGCCGAGCAATTCGAGAGTTTCCCGGTGGAAAAGCAGTTTCAGCCGGCCTTCGGTGTGGCCGGTGATTTGCCCGCGCGCAATTTCGCGGTAATAGGCCACTCCGACTTCGTACGGAACATCCTCGTCGGTGAGCTGCTCTTCCGTTTTTCCGATGAACGAAATCTGCGGAATGGTGTAAATTCCGTACGGATAACTGGCTGGGTCCGTATACACCTGCAACCCGAAGGCCCGCGCCGCCGCAATGCGGCCCTGCTCCATCGAGACCGACGCCAGGCTCGGAAACCCAATCACATCGCCGACGGCGAATATGTGCGCTTGCGACGTGTGAAAATCCGCGTCAACCTTGATGCGTCCGCGGTCGTCGGATTCGATTCCGGCCGCGGCGAGGTCCAGCTTGTCTACGTTCCCTTGCCTCCCGACCGCATAAAGCAGAGCGTCGGCGTTGATGCGTTTTTTGCTCACCAGGTTCGCGGCCACTTTTCCGTCCGGCAGTTCCTCCACGCTCTCCACTTCTTCATTCAGACGCAAGGTGGCACGGTGGTCGCGCATGTGATACATGAGCGCTTCAACCATTTCCGTATCGGCAAATTCCAGGAGCCGCGGCCGCTTTTCCACGATGATTACCCGCACGCCGAGCGTCGCAAACATGCAAGCGTACTCAACCCCGATCACGCCTCCGCCGACAACGATTAGCGTTTTTGGAATTTGCGGCATCGTCAAAATTTGGTCGCTATCGATGATGTTCCGGCCGTTGATCGGCACTTTCGGGTTTAGGGCGGGCTTCGTGCCGGTAGCAATCACGAAGAACTGCCCTTCCAATTCGGCGTAGCCGTTGCCGTTTTCCACGCGGAGATGGTGCGCATCCAGGAACTTTCCGAAACCGTGCATCACGTCCACGCCGTTGCGTTTCAACTGGTCCTGTGTGACTGCAACTTCATTCTCGATCACACGCTGCACGCGGAAATTCAGGTCCGCCATCGTTACGTTGTCTTTTACGTTGTAATTCGATCCGTAGAAGGTCTTCGAATAAAAACCGGAGAGATGCAGCACCGCTTCTCGCATCGTCTTGCTGGGAATCGTTCCCGAATTGATGCACACCCCGCCGACCGCGGAATTCCTTTCAACCACCGCGACGCGCTTTCCAGCCTTTGCTCCCTGGATGGCGGCGCGCTGGCCGCCTGGTCCGGAGCCAATAACGATCAGGTCATACGGTTGCATTCGAGGAATCCAGGGAACCTTCTTCTTCGGGGGCGCCCATGGGCCGGACGATCATCGCCTTGGAAGTATAAACAACGCCTTGATTTCGCAGCGCGGGATTATGCAGGGAGTCATCATCCCCGGCCGCCAGCCGCATGAAATGTTCTTGGGCGGAAATTCCGTGTCCATTGCGCACGGCACGCGGCCGCGAATAGGTCCCGTCCGGCCCCAGGATACGCGCCTTGCGCGTGTCCGCCAGATAGGTGGAGAGAATCTCGTTGCATATTCGCTCGCAATGGCGCGGGTCCTTCAGCGGAAATAACACCTCAACCCGTTCATACAGATTTCTCGGCATCCAATCCGCGCTTCCCAGATAAATGTCCGGCTTCCCTCCATTTTCAAAATAAAATATCCGGCTGTGCTCCAGGAAGCGCCCCACGATGCTTCGGACATGAATGCGGCTGCTGATGCCGCGGAGCCCGGGCACGAGCGTGCATTGGCCGCGAACGATGAGATCGATCTCGACTCCGGCACGCGACGCACGGTAAAGCGCCTGGATGATAGGCGGGTCGATCACCGCATTAACCTTGGCGATGATCCTCGCGGCGCGTCCTCGCCGGGCATGGCGCGCTTCGCGATCTATCAGCGCGAGGCACGTCTTCGCCAGGTCGCGCGGAGCCAGCAACAACGGCTTGTAATTCGGTTGCTCGGCATAAGCCGTCAGATAATTGAATACGTTGTGCACCGCCGACGTCATGGCCTCGTCCCGCGTCAGCAGGCTCAGATCAGTGTAGTAGCGCGCCGTCGAGGGATTGTAATTCCCCGTGCCCAGATGCGCGTAGCGGCGAATCTTGCCGTCTGGATCGTTACGCACGATCAGGGCGAGTTTCGCGTGTGTTTTAAGCCCGACAACTCCATGAAACACTTGCACGCCTGCATCCTCGAAGCTCCGCGCCCAGCGAATGTTTGTAGCCTCGTCGAAGCTGGCCTTCAGCTCCACAACCACCGTGACTTCTTTCTTTCCCGCTGCGTCCAGCAGCGCCCGCGCCACCGGCGAATCCGAATTTGTCCGATAAAGAGTCTGCTTGATGGATAGAACGCGCGGATCCGCCGCCGCCGTTTGTAGAAAATTCACCACCGTATCGTAAGAATCGTAAGGATGGTGCAACATGAAATCCTGCCGCCGAATCGCCTCGAACATCGAATCGGCGTCGTGTCCCACGTGCACCTGCCGCGGCGCAAACGGCGTGTATTTCAAGTCCGGCCGCGGCGTTTCTTCATACAGGTGAAACAGCCGCTGCAAATTCACGGGCCCCTTCGCCCGAAAGACGAGCGATTCGTCCAGCTCGAACATCGAGATCAGCCGGTCGATAATGTCCGGGTGCGCGTCGGCATCGATTTCCAGACGCACGGCGTCGCCCTTGCGCCGCTGCGAGACTTGCGAGTCAATTTCGTCGAGCAGGCTCCGCGCCTCTTCTTCCTCAAGATAAAGATTGCTGTTCCGCGTGATTCGAAAGGGAGCGGAGGCGAGGATCTCGTATCCCCGGTAGAGCTTTGCCGCGTAGGCGGAAACGATTTCCTGCAGCGGCACGTAGTGAGTGCTGCCGACCGGCGCGGGTACCCGCAATAACCGCGGCAGGGCGCGCGGCACGGTGACCACCCCGAAATACGGCTTCCCGTTTCCGGTTCGCCTGCGCCGCAACAAAAACGCGATGCATAAGGCCTTGTTCAACACGTGCGGAAACGGATGCGAAGGGTCCACCGTCACCGGCGTCAGCATGGGCGACGCACGCCGTTCGAAAAAAGTCTTTGCCGCCGACGCTGCTTTCCCCTCGAGCTGGCTCACCGGAAGCACGCGGATCCCCACCTTCGCCAGCGCCGGAAGCAGCTCCTCGTTCCAACATTTGTACTGGTCCCGCACAAGCACTTGCATCGCCGCCGAAACTTTCTCTAGTTCCTGCTCCGCCGTCAGGCCGTCGGGACTGATTTCTGTCGCGCCGTGCTCGATGCGCTGCAGAAAACTCGACACGCGCACTTCGACGAACTCATCCAGGTTGTTCGCCGTGATGGCCAAAAACTTCACCCGTTCGAGCAGCGGATTTCCCAAATCCCGCGCCTCTTCCAGCACGCGCCGGTTGAACTCCAGCCACTCCAGGTGCCGGTTGAGATAGAAGCGCGGATCGTCAAGCGCAGTGCGTGTCATAAAGATTCTCGGGGGACCAAGAGAGATAGCGTATCTCTGTTACGGAGAGATGAACAGGCCGGGGGGAATGCTATCCTCCCAGCGTTGACTTGAGGTGCATCTTGGGGCGTAGGACTCCATTCATCGCGGCATCCGCTCTGTCTCTCATCCTCTTCTGCGGGGTGGAAAGTCGGGGGCAGACGCAGGGGCCGGACAAAGCCTCGGAAAACAGCATTTTCGGGGGCTTGGTCAAGCCCGGTGAACCGGGTTTCGCAGCGCTAATTCGTTACGGCGGAAGAGATGTCTATACACGAACGGAAGGTGTGCGCGATCTGCGCACGCAGACGAAGATTGACGCGCATACCGACTTCCGCCTCGCCTCTTTCACCAAACAATTTACCGCCATGGCCGTGATGCTGCTCGTCCACGATAGAAAGTTGCGCTATGAGCAGACTCTCACAGAACTATTCCCTGATTTTCCAGCCTACGGCAAGAACATCACCATCCGCAATCTGCTGAATCACACGGGCGGCTTGCCCGATTACGAAACCTGATGGATGCCGCCGAAAAAACGCAAGGCCCAATCTGGTCGCCCGAACATCAGATTCAGGACAGCGAAGTTCTCGGCCTCTTGGAAAAAGAAACGCAAGGAAAGTTCGCCGCCGGCACGAGTTGGTCGTATAGCAACTCCGGCTACGTCGTTCTCGGACTCATCGTCGCCAAAGCCTCGGGCCAGTCCTACGGCGATTTTCTGCTCGCGCGCATTTTCGCGCCGCTGCACATGGAGCATACCCTGGTCTATCAAAACGGAAAGAATGAAGTTCCGGACCGAGCCTACGGCCATTCAAAAGTGGACGCTGTGTTGAAAGAAACCGATCAAAGTTCGACTTCCGCCACCCTCGGCGACGGCGGCATCTATTCCAATCTCGAGGATCTCGCCAAGTGGGACAACGCGCTCCGCAGTCACACTCTGCTTTCCTCCAAAGAAATGCAGCCGGCTTTGGTCCCCGCCAAACTAAACGACGGCTCACCCACTTTTTGGCCCGCCGATCCCAACGGCGACAATCTCCATCCTGGCAAGCCCGTCTCCTACGGCTTTGGCTGGTTTTTGGATCCTTATCAGGGACATCCGCGCATGTGGCACACCGGAAGCACGATGGGTTTTCGAACCGTGATCGAAAGATTCACAGATGGCGACGGCTTGACCATCATCATTCTCTGCAATCGCACCGACCTCGATCCCGAGGCGCTTGCCCTGAAGGCGGCCGAAGTCTATTTGAAGTAGAGGAACGAATGCCGTCGGTGGGGAGAATTCATCACGACAATCCCGCGAGCTTTCCGAGCCCCTTCAACTTCGCCCGCGCGGCCATCGCGCCGTACTGCTTCATCATCGTGCGCATCTGCAAATACTGCTTCAAAACCTGATTTACGTCCTGCACGGTCGTTCCGCTGCCCTTCGCAATTCTCTTTCGCCGCTTGCCGTCAATAATGTTGTGATCCCGCCGTTCCTGGTTCGTCATCGAGTTGATGATCGCCTCGACCTGTTTCAGCTTTCCTTCGTCCACCTTCGCGTCCTTCGGGATATTCTGCATCGGCCCCATTTTCGGCAGCATATCCACGAGCTGCTCAAGCGGCCCCATCTTGCGAATCTGCTTTAGCTGGTCGCGGAAATCCTCCAGCGTGAATCCCTCTTTGCGCAGCTTCCGCTCAAGCTCAATGGCCGCCTTTTTATCGACGGTCTGCTCCGCCCGTTCGATCAGCGACATAATGTCGCCCATCCCCAGCACGCGCGAAACGATCCGCTCCGGATAAAATCCTTCCAGCGCGTCGTACTTTTCGCCAAGCCCCACGAACTTCACCGGCGCTCCCGACACTTTGCTGATGCTCAGCGCCGCCCCGCCGCGCGCGTCGCCGTCCAGCTTCGTTAGGATGACGCCCGTCAATCCAAGTCTTTTGTGAAACTCCCCCGCGGATTTCACCGCGTCCTGCCCGATCATCGCGTCCGCGATAAACAGAATCTCGCTCGGCTGCAGCTCTTTTTTCAGCGTGCTCAATTCGTTCATCAAGTCGTCGTCGATGTGCAAGCGCCCCGCGGTGTCCACGATAATCACGTCGCTCGCGGAAAGTTTCGCTTCCTTGATCGCGCCCTTCACAATCTCCAGGGGCTTGTCCGTCCCCGCTCCGGGCCAGAGCGCCGTTCCCACGGCCTTCGCCACTTGCGCCAACTGCTCGCGCGCCGCGGGCCGGTACACGTCCGTCGAAACCACCAGCGGCCGGTGCCCGTGTTGCACCAGCCATTTCGCCAATTTTCCCGTCGTCGTCGTTTTGCCGGAACCTTGCAAACCAACAATCATCCACACCGAAGGCGGCCGCGACGCAAACAGCGGCTTGGCGTGCTTTCCCAGCAGCGCCGTCAGCTCGTCACGCACCACTTTCACTACTTGCTGGTCCGGCGAAAGTTGCAGCATCACCTCGCTGCCCAGCGACTTCGCCCGAATGTTTGCCAGCAGCTCGTCCGCCACGCCGACGTTCACGTCGCCCTCGAGCAGCGCCTCGCGAATCTCCGCCAGCGCCGCGTCCAGGTGCTCGTCCGAGAGCTTCCCCTGCCCGCGCAAATTCTTGAATGTCCGCTGCAACTTCTCTGTCAGGTTTTCAAACATGGCCTATCTCGTATCGCTGATTGCAAACTCTACTAGCACAGCATAGCAGCGCCCATCTCCCCGCGCACCATCATGCGGCCTTTTCCGTTCCTTTACTTCCTTAATCTCCTCCACTTCCTTTACCTCAATTTCAATAATTCCACTGTTTCACATCCTCTCCTCCCGCATTCTTCTCCACATGCTCCGCCATCCACCGCACCAAATTCGCCGTCGAAGTCGGCTGCCATCCATGCCCTTTCATCGGCCGTCCATACTGAAAATCGCAATCGCACGGCGGATCCTTCAGCGCCTTCATCGCCTCTTCCAGTTTGTACACCGCCAAGTTCAAATAAAAATTGTCCATATCTCCCACATACACATGAATCTTCCCGCGCAGCTTCGGCCCCAGCGTCGCCCAATTCGTTCGAATGTTGTAGCTCAGGTCGTACCCGTGGTCCCTCATGTACAGAGCCACGCTGTGATCGATCTTCCCCGTTCGCTTGTCCCACAACCCCTTCGGATATCCATCGTCGCCAATCGGCCCATACGCCGCGTCCCAAATTTCGATCTGCTCTCCGGAGCGTTGGTGGCTGCCGAGCACATCTTCCATTTGGCTGAATTGCTGAATTGTAATCTCCGGCTGCCCCTCCGAAGTCCTCTCGATATAGCGCGGCACCTGCACCCACGTGTGTCCCGGTTCGAAAAACGCGTTGTCGTCTTCATACGCATTCACGGACCCATATCGCCGAAAGTCAATCGAATCCGGATATAGCGTCCAGGTCCCTCCAAAAAAATCCGGATAGAACACTTGCACTCCCAGCGATTCCCATCCGCCCGTCGATCCTCCCGTCAACACGCGCGCGTACGGCTTTGCAATCATCCGGAAATGCGCCTCCAAGTAAGGAATCATCTCCTTCACCAGCGCGTCGCCATACGGCCCGTTGTTCACCGAATTCACCGCATACGAATCGTCGTAGTACGGCGTCGGATGCTGAAACGTCACCGCGATCATCCGCGGAAAATTCTCCGAATTCCAAGACTGGTAGAACTCATATCCCGTCTCCCGGTTCAGATTCGCCAGCAACGCCCTGCGTTCCGCGCTAATGGGCTGCTCCTCGGTCGAAAATCCGAACGGCGGCCGCAAACTGAAATGCCCCTCCTCGTAAATCACCGGATACTTCACATTAGGATGTTCGTCGTAACCCTTCGGCAGAAGTACGATCGCCCCGATATACATCGGATGTCCCCAGAATTTTGTCAGTAGTTCGCTCTGAATCTTGATGTGCTTCACCCACGGCGTATCCGCCGGCTCCTCAATCGGCGGAATCACCTGCGTCAAGCTCAGTTTGATGTCGTATCCCGCCGCTGGATCCAAATGCACCTTCTGCACTTCGCTGTACAAATTCCCCGGCGAGCGGCTGAAATGCTGTCCTTCCCACTGGTCCATGTGCAGCCATACCGTGTGCCCATCCGCGCGGTGAAACTCCGTATAAATGTTCAGGATCGCCTGCACGTAGTAATCCCCCGCCGGAACATCGTGCAAACTTCGCACTGGAGCGCCGGGTGTTTCGGCATCGATCACCGCCGCCTGCTCCGGCGCCAGCGCGTTGACATCCGCTCCATAGAGAGGCCCCGAGTCGCCCCAGCTTCCCGCCACCAGCCGCGGCTCCGGTTTGTCTGTCTTGCTGATCACCACAAACACGCGCCCGGTGATCGCGCCGGCATGCGCCGAAGCTGGAAACGACACCTCGAACTTTTCGGCGCTCGCTTGCGGAGCCGCCTTCGCTGGCGCGCTCCCCGCTAGTAAGACAACTGCCGCTAATACCGCTCCGCTCAAGATGTTTTTCAAGTTTGTTTTCATGTCGCTCCCCACGGGCGCGGAGAGCGTACTACACCACGCGCTCGTCATCCAAAGTCTTCCGAGGCGCGCGTTGAACCGCCAGCCTGGTCTTACGATTCCTCTTGATACAACCCGATGAGGTTTCCCGCCGGGTCTCGAAATGTCGCGATCTTCCTCGAGCCTCCGGGCGCATCAGGATGTGCACTCTCGACAACGACCCCGCCAGCCACGGCAATCTTCGCCAGCGTCGCATCAATACTGTCGACCCACACGTAGCACACCAGCCCCGCTTCGCGCGCGCTCTCTCGCCCCGTCACCCACGCTCCGCTCACGTTTCCCGTCGCGTCATCAAAACTGGGCCTCTCGCTCTCCCGGTGCCGGATGTTCCACCCGAACACCTTTTGATAGAAATCCGCCGACTGACGCACATCCTTTGCGGGAATCTCGACATAACAAACGCGCGGCCGCGGCAAAAATGCCAGCTGGTGAGTAGCTTTCGTAATCGTCGCGCCCCACTCCTCCGGGCTTCTATCCGTCGCGTGCCGCGAAAACAGCCAATGGTGCCCATCCAAATCCGCTGCCGCATACTGAAATTCCCCATATTCCGTCTCATGCGGCTCCTCCAAGATTTTCGCACCCGCGGCTTTCGCCTTCCGATAGTGGCCTTCCACATCTTCCACAAACACCGTCAAACTCTGCGTCCCATACCCGAGCTTCTCCGGGCTCTCGCAACCCGCTTTCGCCTGCTTTACCATGATCCATGCATTTCCCAAATGCACCTGCGCCCCGCTCAGCGGCTCCCCATACCTGTAATGCTCCTGAAACGCAAACGCCCTCCCCAGCCACGCAATGGCCGCGCCCAAGTCCTGATACTCCACATGCGGCAAAATGGTGTCTGTAGGCAAAGATCGATTCCCAATCACGGCGTTTCTCCCTTCGATCGTATTTCAAGAAAGTCTAATCCTTTTCGAAGCCTCCGCTGCGCTCAACCTGCACCCCATTCTCTCCACCACTCGCTTCAATCCTTTCGCTCCCGCCGCTTGCCTCCGTTCTCCGCCATTCTCACATCGGACTCTGTCCACATGGCCATCGGAAGTTGTACTATTCGCCGTGCAGAAATGATTTCGAGACAAAGGCGGCCAACATGGAAATTGAGCGGCGTGAATTTCTGAAGACCACGGGCAAAGCAATCACGGCAGGGGCAGCCGCGCTAGCTCTCGGCGGCAAAATTCTTGGCGCCAACGATCGTGTCCGTGTCGCCGTTTGCGGAGTCCGCGGCCGCGGCAACGACCACATCCGCGGCTTCGCCAAAGTTCCCGGCGTCGAACTCGCCGCCCTCTGCGACGTCGACGAAAACGTTCTCAACATGCGCCTCGGCACCGTCGAAAAGCTCGGCCTCCCCAGGCCCAAGGGTTACGGCGACGTTCGCAAGCTCCTCGAAGATAAAGACATCGACGCCATCTCCATCGCCACTCCCAATCACTGGCATTCCCTCATCGCCATCTGGGCCTGCCAGGCCGGCAAGGACGTTTACGTCGAAAAGCCCTGCTCCCACAACACCTTCGAAGGCCGCCAGCTCGTCCGCGCCGTAAAAAAATACAATCGCATCTGCCAGCACGGCAGCCAGTCTCGCTCCAATCCCGGCATGATCGAAGCCATTCACCATCTCAGCGACGGCACCGTCGGCGATGTCTATCTCGCTCGCGCCATCTGCTACAAGTGGCGCGGCACCATCGGTCACGCTTTGCCCGAACCCGTCCCCGCCGGCGTCAATTACGATCTCTGGACCGGCCCCGCCCCGCTCAAGCCTTTCACCAAAAATCGCTTCCACTACAATTGGCATTGGATTTGGGACACCGGCAACGGCGAAGTCGGCAACCAAGCCATCCACGAAATCGATATCGCCCGCTGGGGTCTAGGTGTTGGCTTCCCCGTTTCCGTTTCCGCCATGGGCGGCCATTTCATGTTCGAGGACGACCAGCAGACTCCCAACGTCCTCAACGCCGTCTACTATTTCGACGCTCCCGGCGGCAAGCGCAAAATGATGGAGGTCGAAGTCCGCCACTGGATCACCAATCACGAAGCCGAAATCGGCACCGGCGCGTACGGTGCCAGCGCTGTTCCTCCCGCTGGCCTCACTTCCCATCCGGCCAAACCCTCGCCTGAAAAGCAGCAATCTCTCGGCCCCAAAGACGCCAAAACCAACACCATCGGCAACATCTTCTACGGCTCCAACGGCTATCTCGCCATCGACGGCTACAACGCCTACAAAACCTGGCTCACCGATCAAGTCGTTCCCGGCCCTCACGGCAAAGCCGCTGGCGATCATTTTGCCAATTTCATCGACTGCGTCCGCAGCCGCCGCTCCGAAGATATTCACGCCCCCATCGAGGAAGGCCACATCTCCGTAACGCTGGTCCACCTCGCAAACGCCTCCTATCGCCTCGGCCGCACCCTAAATTTCGATCCCGCCACCGAGCAAGTCCTCCACGACGAAGAAGCCAACACGCTCCTCCGCGGCACCTACCGCGCCCCCTACATCGTCCCCGACCAAATCTAACCCCCGTCGCTGGCACCCATTCCCGCCCCGCCGATGCTTGTCCCTTGTAGGGGCACAACATGTTGTGCCCTTCTCGTTGTTCCTCTCTTCCCATTTTCCAGCCCCCGAATCCTCCCACCGGTAAGCGCCGCGCCATCGCACGCATTTTTTGCTATGGAATCCCTCTCGAATGCACCAAGCAAGAGTTTCATTCATCTCTATGAGTTAGGCATATAATCCCCATTCAAATGGATCGCTCAAAATCTACTATTCTGCTTCTCGCTTGCTTCCTCCTCGCGATATGCGCCTTGGGAAAGAACCAGGACGAATCTCCGAGCCCCGATACGTTGCTTTCCCGAGCACGCCTCGTCGAGGAAACTTGGCCGGAAGGCACCCCACCAACCTCGATTCGGGCTGAGCTCCAAGTTTTGGATTCTAACGGTCACTTGGTACAGGGCGAATACACCTTTGATTGGGCCTCCGCTTCTCGGTGGAAAGAAGTCATTCGTATTGGACCCTACGAGCGGGTGCGCATCGGCGACCCGAAAGGTTACTGGCAAAAAAACACCCTGAGCTATGAGCCGGAACCCGGTTTTATGTTTGATAAGCTTTTGCATATAAAGGAGGCCCTTAAACTTGGACCGAAGGAAACGTTGACGAAGGTAAAAAGCCACGAAAAGGATGGCGTTCGACAGAACTGCACGGAAGTAAAACGGCAGTCAGGCACCGACCGCATCCTGTGCTTCGATGCAGCGAACGGCGCTCTCTTAAGCATTGATTACGCAGAAAATGAAAACATACTTCCGCCTCAAATCTCGCGTACGGAATACAGCGCCTTTACGCCCGTTGCGGGAAAGTTGATTCCGTACGAAATCCGGGCAATGCAAGGCCGGAAAGCCGTTCTCTCGGTTAAAATTCTGGATATTTCCAAAATCGTCGGTGAAAATCCGGCGCGCTTCAATGTCCCCGCCAACGCGCAATTTTGGGCCTCTTGCAGTGACGAACACGAAGCAGAACTTGCGAATCGGATTCAACCACAGTATCCGGCGAGAGCTCGCAGCAATGGTGAGCAGGGCCGCGTAATCTTTTACGCTGTGATCGAAGCGGACGGATCACTGTCCCACCTGACCCTCATTCACCGCGCATCACCGGACCTCGAAGCTTCCACCCTTGAAGCTGTCCGACATTGGCGCTACAAGCCCCCCACCTGCGGCCAGACTCCCCTTCGCGTGGAAACCTCGATCTCCGTCGAATTCGCGCTAGGTCAGTAGTACCCTTCCGCCGGCGGTCTCTCTATTTTCTTTCTCCCTGTCATCCTGAGCGCAGTCGAAAGCAGCCTAGCGAGACTCCCTGACTTCCACCTCAGCCTGCCGGAGCAATTCCGCTGGCTGACCGCGCCTCAACTCCTGGGACCATTGTTTGTCAGTTACCAAGCCCTTTGGTTTTAGAGGTACCGATTTTGAGCTTCCCTCACGAGGTGAGGTGTTAGCACACAGATTGCCCATCAATCGCTGGTTTTGCGATGTATTACAAACTGTGTTACACTTTATCCCTCAAGGCGTTCCGCCATGGCATCCCCACTCACTCTTCGCCTCGACCCAAAAACTCGCCAGCGCATAGCGCGCCTAGCGCGCCGCAAACGCCTTTCCACTTCCGAAGTCATTCGCCGGGCCATTGCCGCATGGGCCGATCGCGAGGAGCCAGTCGCTTCTCCCTATGAAGCCATGATCGATCTCATCGGAGTTGTCCACGGCGGCAATCCCAAGCGCTCCGAACAAACCGGCCGCCGCTTCGCCGCACTCCTCAAGCGCCGCAGGAACCGTTCTTGATTCTCATCGACGCCGGGCCGTTGGTTGCCCTGGTCGATGCCGATGACCAGCACCATGCCAGCTGCGTTGCCGCTCTCAAAGCCTTGCGCGAGCCCCTCGCCACCGTATGGCCCCCGCTCGTCGAAGCCATGTACCTCCTTTCCGGTCAGCCAGCGGCGCAAGAAGTCCTCTGGGAAATGCTCGAACGCGCCGCCGTCCTTCTGCTTCCGCTCGATGCAAGCGACATCCCCAGAATCCGCGAGCTCATGCGCAAATACGCCAACCGTCCCATGGACCTCGCCGACGCCGCCCTCATCCGCGTCGCCGAACGAGAGGGTATCCGCAAAATATTCACCGTCGACCGCCGCGATTTCTCCGTCTACCGCCTCCACAATCGCATCCGTGCGATCCTTATTCCCTAGTGCGCGTCCCCCCATCCCTGCGTGTCTGGTTTTGTAGCGGCGGGTATTTCGCCCTCTCGTCCGTCTGCTCGTTGCCACGACCCATTGGCTGCTGGATCTAACTTCCAACCTCGAACCTCCAACTTCTGCCTCTCCTCGTCTCACCAAACTACAAATTTCCCGCCAACTCCCTCATTCCCCTCCACTTCCCGCGTCTCAATTCGAATTATCACAGCGTAGTACCGTACCTTGACAGTAATCCATTTCCGCGCTATCATCTGCCATGTTTGCCCCGAAACTAATACGGTTTCGTTCGCCGGCCGCTCTGTTACCTTCCCGTTCGTCCGATTTTCGTCCCCTCCCTCCCGCCTCCGTGAACTCTGCGCCCTCTGCGTTTAAATCCCCTGTCTCCCCCGCGCCCCACACTCCGTCCTTCCGATCCTTTACTTCCTTAACCTCCTCTACCTCGCTCTCTCAGAGAGCAAAAGCGAGCAAACTGAGAGCAAGCAACCCCCTGAGTTTTCAACCATTTACAAATGCCTGTTTTCCCAAATCCTTTCCCTTGAACATCTTACAAATACCCCGGGGATGTCCCCACTCCCCACCGATCTTCCCCGGAGTCCGTACCAGTGTCATTCCATGGGACTTACGCTTCCTTTGTTTTCATACTCTTACGCACTCTTTTGCACCGCACAAAACGCTATCTCCAATCATTTCAAGCTCTTCCGCACTCTTTGCGCAAAACACCCGGGTGGGGCCACCTCCTCCCATCCAAACCGTCTCGCTCTCCCCTCTCGTCTTTGCTCAGGACTCTCCGAATTTCGCGTTTCCAATTTCGATTTTCGCCTCCACTCCGCATCGAACAAAAGCCCTTCCTGCACGTCTTCACAGGTGCGGAGGTGATGTCCATGCGTAATCTTAATGATGGGGCTCGGAATCGCGATGCGTCGTGAACGTTGTAAACGCCCGCGAAACACGGCCGCGGAAAGGAGTTGCAAAAAGCAACCGGGCAAAAGCCGTGGAAGTTTTGTCTAGAACGTGAACCGCACACCGAGTTGCGCGGCGAACGGAATGCCCACCGTGGTCCCAGGGCCAAAGAAGTCGCCCAGTGCGCCAGCGGGCACGAGGAGTTGTTTGCCGCTCGTCACCGGCGTCGATTGCGTGCACGACGGATTGAGGCAAATTGCCGTGACGTTATCGGGGTCATTCACCGGAAGGATCGCGACGTTGGTTACATAATTCGCGCCCGGATTGTTGCGGTTGAATAGATTGAAGAACTCGATGAACGGAGTGGCCGTATAACGCTCGCGGAAAACAATCGGCCGGCTGACGCGCAAATCGGTTTGAATGTAGGGAGTGCCGCGGAATTCGTCCAGCGTAGTCTTCACGCCATCCACAACGGCGCGGTCGGATCCGTCGGCGTTTGTCAGCGTGATCGGCCGGCCGCTCTCCGCTTGCGAGAGGAAACTCAGCTCGAAGCCCGCGGGCGCGTGAATGGTGCCGACGAGAACGGCGCGATGCGTGACGTCTTCGCCGGATGGGCCGTAATCGCCGGGAGCAAACGCATCGAACGGATTGCAGACCCGATTGACGTAGTCGAAAAGCTCGCCAAGAACGCAGCCCCAGGTCTTGGCGCTCGATAACGTGTAATTGGCGACGAGGCTCAAACGCTTGGCAACGTTTCCTTGCAAGTGTACTTTCAGCGCTTTGTAGCTCGAACGATTGTCGCTCCGAAAAACGTTCAAGCTGCCAAACTCCGCGTTCGGATATGTGTATTCCCGGTAGCCGTGCATTCCCGTTTCGAGCGTAAAGTCCGTGCTCAGCGTCCAGTTTGCATTGAACGCGTGCTCGACGCCGCCCGTCGCGTGGATCGCATACGGCGTGTGGTAGTTCGGATCGATGATGGAAGCCGCAGCAACGCCGCCGCCCGTTGCGACGTTCGTGTCATTCACGGCTTGAAAGGCCGTGACCCAGCCGTTCTGCGCGAGGTCGTCGTAATACATGCCGAATCCGGCGCGAATCACGGTCTTGCCGGAATCTCCGGGCGCATACGCGAGGCCAATACGCGGAGCAAACGCCTTGCGGTAATCGTGCGGGGCGCCGCTGATGAATGGCGCTACGCTCGGATCGAGCGAAAGCAAATACGGATTTTGCGCCTGGCTGCGTCCGGACGCATCGAAAAGTCCGAAGGTCGTGTCGTAACGCAGACCGTAGTTGACGGTGAGACTCCGCGTGACGCGCCAGGAATCTTCCGCGTACAAGCCGAGCCGCTGCACGTTTTGCGAAAAACTGCCGTCGCCGGCGGGAGTGACGCTGCAGGTGGTGCCGGGAGTAACGTTTGGCGAAGGAGTGGCCGAACACGCCGTCAAATCGGTGGTGAACTGCTGCGGGTCCGCAGCGTAGTCCGTGGGATCGAGGACGAAAGAAACAAGTGTTTCGGCGTTTGCAGTCAGCGCGCCGCTCATCACCGGCTCGTGAATGAAATTAACTCCGAAGCGCGGCGCATGTTTTCCGGTGGTGTGCGCCACGTCGTAACGCAGCTGATATTTTTCCTGATTTCGCAGAACGGGAAACGCGGTGATAGCGGTGACAAACTGATTGTCGCCGTACGTTTCCAATCCGGAAGTTGTCGCGGTTGTGGAACTGAACGGAAACGCGAGAGCGAAACCCAAGTCGGAATTGCGAGTCTGCGTGAGATGCAAGCCGCTGCCGCCGAAGACGAATGAGCCGAGCCAGTCCGGGCTAAACGTAAATTGATTGCCCAGCGCGAAGCTCCAATAATTGTTGTGCGTGGTGGCGCCGGTTGAAGGAAGCGTGCCCTGCTGCACGAGCGCATCGTGAGTAAGATAGCTGTCGGCTGAAACGCGGAAGAACCATTGGGAACGGGAGGATTGCCGGAAATCGAAACGGGTTGTGCCGTCGTAGTCGCGGAAGGGCACGGGAATGGAACTGGGCACGGGGATGGACGAAACCGTTGTGCCGTTGACGTCCACGAGACCTTCTTGGGCGAGTTCCGAAAGGGCCTGGAATTGCGTTTGGCTGGCGTTGCTATAGGCGATGCTGGCGTCTTCGTGAATGAATTCGAACGAAGAGTAAAACCAAAGTTTGTCTTTGACGATGGGACCGCCGCCGGAACCGACATAGTTTTGGCGGGAGAATGGCTGCTTGGGATTCGGGGCGGGATTGTCGATCGGAAAACGAGCGTTGAGAGCGGCGGCGCGGTCAAAGAAAGCGTCGTCGCTATGCCACTCGTTGGTGCCGCTCTTTGTGGTGATCACGACGGAAGCAGCGGTGGTGCGGCCGGTGTCGGCGTCTTCCTGAGCGGTTCGAATGGCAAACTCTTGAATGGCTTCGGGCGAAAAGTTCTGCAGAAATCCGCCGATCCAGTCATCGGAGTTGTCGATACCATCGACAGAAACTTCGTTGTTGAGGCCGGAGCTTCCGCCGGTAGAAACAGCGGTGATGCGGGCTTTCGTGGGATCGGAAGGCTCGACGGGTTCCGTGCCCGGGGCCATGTAAGCGATATTGGCAAAGCTGCGCGCGGGCAAAGGAATGGTGTCCAGATCGTGGGCGGTAATCACAGCCTGCTGAACCGCGCTGGCGGTGTCCACGGGCTGAGTGGTGATGGAAGAAACTTCCCCTTGTACCAGCACAGATTGTTTTACGGTCTGCGGTTTCAACACCACCGTGATTTCCTGCACGGAACTGATGGCGACTCTGACGTCCGAGCTGGCCTCGGCAAATCCGGTGGCGGTCACAACAACGCGATAGGTGCCGGAGAGGAGATCGTCGATCCGAAAATCCCCGTTGGCATTGGTGGCAGCTTCGCGCTGGAAATCGGATTCGGGCGTTTGGACGACAATTTTCGCGGAAGCAATTCTGCCGCCGCTGGAGTCCTGAACGGTGCCGCGAAGGGCGCCGCGGGGATTCTGCGCTAGCGCATCGAAGGGCGCCGAAAAAAAGAGTACGAACGGCAAAGAGCAGAACAGCAAGCGCCGCAGAAAATGGAGCGCCCCAAACCGGAGAAGGGTTTTCATGACGAGCGATAGGCTAGTGAAGGGAAGAGACTACTACCATAGCTCGTAGAACGACCCGCAAAGAAAAATGCAACGGCGATGATGGTGCAAGTTCGATGGGGAATTAGCGAAGGAGGAGTTCGAGAAGTTCGTGAACGGAGTAGAGGGAGGCGGGAGCGAAGAACAGAACCGCGAGGCACCCGGCCAGGAGGAACGCGGCGGCGCGGAAGAGCGGAGAGACCCGCCAGGTGCAGGACGGGGCGATAGGGCCCAGGCGAAGCAGCCGGTCGACGCGGGCAGAAAGGTCGCGATCGGAAGCGAGGAGCGAAGTGGAGAGAGCGGGCAAGAACGGAGGAGCGCCCATGCGCGCGACTTGAATCAGCGCGGAAGCCAGGGAGAGCGCGCGGAGAGAATCTCCGCCGGCAGCCTCATCGTCGGCGGCCCATTCCGCAAATTTCGACCACTGGCGATCGAGGACGCGAAGCGGACGGACAAACGGAAAAAGATCGGGAGTAAGAAGGAAGAGCAAGCGCTTGGCGTTGTCGCGCGCGGCGTGGTGGGCGTGCTCATGGGAGAGAGCGGCGTTGAGCTCTTCGGCGGAGAGAGCACGCAGCACACGGCGCGAAATCAAAAGGCGCGGACGAAGCAATCCAAACATGGCGAGAAGAGGAGCTTCGGTTTCGACGACGACCAATGGGGAAGATTTTCCGGGGATGCGCGTTTCCTGCCCCGCCAAGCGGCAGAGATGATTATGGCGGACGGTAGCAAGGAGGGAATGAGCGGTTCGCGCGAGAGACACACACCAGGTTGCGGCGCCGAAAAGTCCAAAAAGGAGACAGATGGCTCCGACGCGTTCGGAGGTGAGGCGCGGCTCGAAACGGAGATAACTGGGAACGCAGAAGGCGAGAACGAAGAGCGCGGCAAGAGCGAGCGGAAACATGCGCACGGCGAGAAGAAAACGCGCGGCAGCGGAAGCGGCTTTCGATTGCGCGAAGCGAATGGCTGATTTGGACGCACAGAAGACCAAAAGAGCCACGGCGGCGTTCAGTACAAAAAAGGACGCGCAGCACAGGCACAGAAGGCGCAATGGATAGGGAAGAATCATGGCTGATCAGGCCGGGAGATTTCCTTGCCGCGAGCGCGGATTTTCTTTTCAAGCTCGTCGAGCAGGGAAGCGTCATGTTCGCCCACGACATCGAGCAAACAGGAAAGCAAAAGATCGCGGGAAGGATTGGGGCCGGACAAAAAGCCAGCGACTAAATGGCCCGCGCGCCGGCGTTCCCACTCCGCGCGGGAAAAACTGGGCGCATAGACGAAGGCGCGGTCCAATTTGCGGCGGGCCAGGAGGCCTTTCTTGAAGAGGCGATCGAGAGTGGTCATGACGGTGGTGTACGCGAGCGGACGGCTGAGCCTGGGAATCACCTCGCGGACCCTGCTTTCGCCGCGCAACCAGAGAATCTCCATCAATTCCAGCTCGAGAGCGCCAAGGCCCGAGGGCTGAACCTGGCCGGGGCGCCGAGAAATGCGATTTTTGAGGTCGCGCATTAGCGAAGAACGCTCACTGGGGAATGCTGTTTTTTGGGCCGATGCCGTCGATTGAGGGATTGTAAGCCCTCGATCGAAAAGCGCCAAGAGAAAACGCGGCGAACGGCCCAACAAAGCAGCACCTCGTATTCAGAGATAGGTCGGCCAACACCCGCTATTGCCCTGTGGGACGCGCATTGTGTCCGGCCGGTTACAGGGAATTTAGCGAAGGTGGGCGTCGAACCAGGCGAGGGTGCGTTCGACAACGTCGCGGCTGTGCTTGGGATCTTTGAACATGTGGCCTTCGTGCTGGTAGACGACGAGCTGGGTTTCCACGCCAAGCGTCTTGAGGGCGTGCCAGAATTCATAGGATTGCGGCGCGGGAACTTCGCCGTCGGAATCGCCGACGAGTATGAGAGTGGGAGTTTTGGCGTTCTTGATGAAATGGATGGGAGAACTTTTGGCGTAGACTCCGGGATCGTCGTAGACCGATTTTCCGAAGAACGGGATCATCCACTGATCGATGAGATTTTCGCCGTAGTAGCTTTGCCAATTCGAAAGGCCCGCGCCTGCCATGGCGGCTTTGAAGCGGTGGGTTTGCGTGACGGCCCACATGGTCATATAGCCGCCGTAGCTCCAGCCGCAGATGCCGAGACGATTGGGATCGATGGGCGCGGCATCGATGGCGGCGTCAACGCCGGCCATGATGTCCTTGAAATCGCCGTAGCCGAAATCTTTCACGTTCGCGCGCGTGAAGGCTTCGCCTTGGCCGAAGCTGCCGCGAGGATTGGGGTCAAGAAGAAAGTAGCCGGCGCCAGTAAGCGGAGCGGTGTAATCGCGAGCGCCGGGCCATTCGGAGAGAACGGCGGCGCCGGGACCGCCATGAACGTGGACGACCAAGGGATATTTTTTGGAGGGATCAAAATCGCGCGGATAGCGGAGCCAGCCCTGGACGTTGAAGTCGCCGTTTTTCCAGTGGAGACTAACGGCTTGGCCCCAGCCGGGTTTGACTTCTTTATTGCGTTGCGTGATTTGCCTCCAGGCAGAGATGGGACCGGCCCAAACTTCGGGAGGGTCGCTGAAGGAGCTGCGGACGACCGCGGAGGTTTCACCGTCGCGGGCTAGAGAGAGACTTATGCCCCAAGCGCCGGCAGTCAACTGGCCGGCTATGCGAAACAATTGGTTGCGAGTACCGTCCGCAACATGGATGGAGCCGACGGCGGAATCGCCTTCGATGTATTCGCCGAAGACGATATTTCCCTGCGCCGTCCAAGTGAGCCAACTGGCGGAGGCTTTCATTTCGGGAGTGATATTTGTGGCGTCGCCGCCGGATGCGGGGATGGTGAAAATGTCGCCGCCGACGGAGGGCTCGTCGCTCATCAAGCCGCCGATGAAAGCGATGCTTTGGCCATCGGGAGACCACGCGGGATTGGCGATTTGGAGCGGCGGCTTGTAAATGGATTTCATCAAGCCAGTGGCGGCGTCGAGCGTGTAAAGCTGGGCGATGTACCAGTTGTCGTCGCCATTGCCGAGAGCGGCAGTGACAGCGAAGCGGCGGCCGTCGGGAGACCAATCGTATTCGTAAACATAGGTGTCGGCAGGAGAGATTTGGCGAAGCTGGCGCGTGGCGACATTGACGAGAGCGAGGCGCTGTTCGAAGAAGGAGTCCTTGATGACGCCGGTTTCTGGAGTTTCCGCGACGAGAGGGCCAGCGGCGCGAGTGGCGTTTTCGGTGAAAAGGAGAGCAATAGTTTTGCCGTCGGGAGACCAGCCGGGCGTGGAGAGAAAGCCTTTGACCTGCGTGAGTTTTCGAGCGGAGCCGGCGAGGCCCGTCGCGTCCATAACATAAAGCTGAAGCTGGCCGGCTTTTTCGGCGTCGGAAAGGAAGGCGATTTTTTTGCTGTCGGGCGACCAGGCGATGCTGCCTTCGGAGTGAATGGCGTCATTGGGGCTGGCGCTGAGGCGCTTGAAAGGGGCTTTGCTGCCGAGTTCGGCGAAGAAAATCACGGTGTCGCCGGTCGAGACCCCGTGTTTGGTGATGACGTCCTCGACCCAGGCGACTTTTTTGCCATCGGGAGAGATGGCGGTTTGTTCGAAGCGGCGCGTGGAAGAGAGCAGCGCGATGACGTCTTCGGCGGCGGAGGACGGATGAGGCTTTTCTTCGGCAGCGAGACGAGCTTCGACGGAGCGTTTGGAGCTGGCGGATTGCTGCGCGAAAATGGCGCTGGCGGCGATTAGAAAGAGAAACGAAGCCGCGGCGATGGCGGGCCGTGGTCGAAGAAAAGTCATGTGACCGTCCTTGAGGGCAGCGGTTCTGGGCGCGAGTACCATAATCTGACCCGGGATGAGCTGCAAGTTTTGGTTGAAAACTTTTTCTACGCGAAATTCGAGAAGAGGTGTTGTCTCGCCGCGGACTGATGGATAGAATCCGCTCGGACTAAATTTTGGAGGAACGGATGCTCGAACGCCGTAGATTTTTGTCTTCGCTTGCAGGCGCCGCCGGAATCGCGGGGGCGCTGGGACTTTCGCGAGCCTGGCCGAAGCTGCTGGAGCAGGCGCCGGCGCAATTGCCGGACAAGACGAAGCTGGAAGGGAACGAAGAAGCGTACTGGGCGGAGATTCGCAAACAGTTTCTGATTCCGGAAGACGAAGTGTACTTGAACAACGGGACGGTGGGGTCGTCGCCGGCGCCGGTGTTGCGCGCGATTTTCGACGCGTACAACGAGACGGAGAAAATGGACGAGGCGAATCCGGAGGATTATCCGATCTGGGGATACGGCGTGTGGAACGAGTTTCGCGATCCGCTGGCGGAATTCGTGGGATGCACGCGCGATGAGATCGCGATTTTGCGCAACTCGACGGAGGCGAACAGCTATATCGCGAACGGGCTGGATTTCGCTGCTGGAGACGAAGTGTTGATGACGGATCAGGAGCATCCGGGAGGCGAAAACGGATTTCAGTTGCGGGCGAAGCGGCACGGGATCGTGGTGAAGAAAATTACCCTGCCGAAGCCGGCGCCGAACGCGGCGGCGGTGCTGAATTTATTCAATGATGCGATTACGCCGCGGACGCGGCTATTTTTCTTCAGCCACATTACAACAGTGACGGGGACGGTATTGCCGGTGAAAGAGATCGCGGCGCTGGCGCGCTCGAAGGGGATTTTGAGCGCGGTGGATGGCGCGCACGTGATCGGAATGATGAAACTGAACGTGCACGATTTGGGCTGCGACATGTATTCTTCGAGCCCGCACAAATGGCTGCAAGCGCCGAAAGGCACGGGATTTTTGTACGTGCGCGAGGAAGTGCAGGATCGATTGTGGAACACGATCGTGACGGGAGGATGGGACGAGCCGCAACTGAAAGCGGCCCGATTCCAGCAAATCGGGAGTTCGAACGTGCCGATGCTTTACGGGCTGCGCGCGGCGCTGCAATTCGCGAATCAGATTGGGATCGAGCGAATCGAGAAGCGGCACCGGGAGTCGGCGGACTATATTTTGCAGGAGATGGTGAAACGCGGGGCGGAATCGTGGACGTCGCCGGATGCGGCGCTGCGGTGCGCGATTGCGTCGGTGAACGTGCCGCCGGTACAGATTGGGGAGCTGGAGAAATGGATGTGGAAGGAAAAGAAAATTCGGATTCGCGGCGGAGGGCCATCGAAGATACGGCTCTCGACGCCGTATTATTTGCTGAGGCCGGATGTGGACCGGTATTTGGCGGCGTTTGATGAGTTTAAGCAGATGAAAGGCGCGGCCTGATTTGCGGCTTTGTTCTGGATGGCGCACATTTCTTGACCCTGCGCGCGAGGGTCGACTACACTAGTAAATTCGTGACCTGTCGCTTACGCGGCCAGATGGCTGCTTTGTGCTTACAGGAAAAACGGGCGGCTCAAGGGCAGGTTTGGAGCCGCGACGCTAAAGGGGGATTGCTTTGCCAAAGCGCACATTTCAACCGCGGAAGCGACGCCGCGCGAAGACGCACGGATTCCGCTCGCGCATGAAGACAGTAGGCGGCCGCAGGGTCCTGGCGGCACGCCGCAAGAAGGGACGCCATCGCCTCACGCCCGAATAGTCCCGGGCGCATGGAATTTCCGCGCGAGGCGCGGCTGGTGCGTCGCGGCGATTTCGATGCCGTGTACCGCGCCGGGAAGCGCCGTTCGAGTTCCCACTTCACAGTTTTCTTTCGCGCCAACCAATTGCCGGTGAGCCGCTTCGGTTTCAGCATCAAAAAGGCGCTGGGCGGGGCGGTGGTACGGAATCGCATCCGGCGGCGGCTGCGAGAGATGGTGCGCTGCCATCGCAGCGAGATTCCCGCGGGATGGGACATCGTGATTCATCCGAAGAGCAGCGTGGGACGGGCGGAGTTTGCGGGGTTGACGGCGGATTTGCTGCGGCTGATGAAGAGCGTGTGAGCTTGATGATGGATAAGCGCTGTGAAAACAGGATGGAAGAAAGAGACAGACTGAAGTCTGTCCCACCGGCGGGAGTGAAAGCGGCGCTGGCAGCACTGCGTATTTATAAGGTGTATTTGTCGGCGCACATGCCGGGCGGATGCCGGTTTGAGCCGACGTGTTCGATGTATGCCTACGAGGCGATCGAGCGATTCGGAGTGCTGCGGGGGACGTGGCTGGGGCTGAAACGGCTGCTGCGCTGCCATCCGCTGTCGCGCAAGTTTGGGTACGACCCGGTTCCGGAGAAGGAAGAAGCTAAGACGCTGGAGACTATGAAGACGGAGCAAGATGCGGGCCGGGCCGGCGTCACTCCCCGAGAGGCCCATTCGTGAGCGCGCCGGAAAAGAAAAAAGAACTTTCCTCGGAAATGCGCATTCTGGTCGCGTCGCTGCTTTCGATGGCGGTGATTTTGCTTTGGGTGAAATTTTTCGCGCCGAAGCCGCCAGCCAACTCGCCGCTCGCTAACAAAACGGGAATAAGCGCGCCGGCAGCGAACGGCGCGAATGCACCGCCTGCCAATTCCACGAGTGCGCCGAACACCGGGAGCGCGAACGCACAAAGTTCCGGGAGTACTGCCAACGCAACGGAGATAGCGCCGGTGCCGGCGGCGGTCGTGCCGGTAAAAGCGGATACGCAAGAACGAACCATCGTCGTGGAAAACGCACTGTATCGCGTCGAGATTTCGAATCGCGGCGGCGTGGTAAAGAGCTGGCAGCTCAAAAAGTACATGGATGATGCAAAACCGCCACACGTGCTGGATGTCGTGCATCCGCTAGCATCGGCACAGCTGGGTGAATGGCCGTTTTCGGTGGTGCTGGATGATTCGAAGCTGGAGTCGCAGGCAAACTCTGGGCTGTATCTGATCGGAGTTGCCGAAGCTGGGGCTCACGAGGGCAAAGCGGAAACGCAATATGAAGCGCCAACCGGGAAAGCTTTGGAAGCTCCGGCAAGTTTGCAACTGACGTGGAGCGACGGGCACCTCGAAGTCATCAAGAATTTCCAGTTTGATCATTCCTACGTAATGCGCGTGGAAACATCCGTCAAGTTCAACGGCACGCCGCAGAGTGCCGGCCTGGCGTGGCTGGGAGGGTTCGGCGATTTGACGGTGCACGACCCGGCGCCGGCCGAGACGGTTTACACCTTCTACGGCGAAAACGGTTCCTTGAGCACTCTGGCTTACAAGAAGCTCGAAGGCCCAGACAAATGGGGCCCCGGACTTTGGATGGGCGGCAAGGATTACGCGGGCATCGAGGACCGTTTCTTTGCGGCGGCTTTCTTGCCCCTGAAAGAACCTGCGCCTGGTTCGATTGAAACGCGCTACTGGAAGGTGACACGGACGGTGCAGGGAGTGGACGGGAAGGAGGAGCAGCAACCCGTTTCGGAAGTAGCGGTGGCCACGACTGCGAAGCCGCTCGAGCTGCGCGTCTACGTTGGGCCAAAAGATTACGACATTTTGAAAGCATTGAAACCGCCGCTGCAGGCGCTGGTGAATTTTGGCTGGCTGGACATCATCGCGGACCCGCTGTTCCACGGGCTGAAGTGGATCCACAACTACGTGCCCAACTGGGGCTGGTCGATTGTGGTGCTCACGCTCGTCATCAACATGCTGCTCTTCCCTCTGCGGATTTCGAGCTACAAAACAACGCTGAAGATGCAGCGCGTGGCGCCGGAAATCAAACAAATTCAGGATCGCTACAAGAAGTACAAGATGAACGATCCGAAGAAGCAGGAGATGAATAAGGAGGTGATGGCCGTTTACAGCCGGGAAGGGATCAATCCGGTGGGCGGCTGCATCCCGCAGCTCCTGCAGATGCCGATTTGGTATGGTCTGTACCGGGCGTTGCAAGGAACGATTGAATTGAGGCACGCGCCGTGGTTCGGCTGGATCACGGACCTTTCTGCGAAGGATCCCTACTATATCCTTCCGGTTTTGATGGGATTGTCGATGTACTTCGCTTCGAAGATGACGCCCATGCCGGCGACGGACCCGCAGCAACAGAAAATGATGAAGATCATGCCGATTGGAATGGCGGGACTCTTCATGATTATTCCTTATCCGAGCGGGCTCGCGGTGTATATTCTCACCAGTGGCGTGGTGGGGATTGGGCAGCAGTGGTATTTGAATCGCAGACATCCCGCGATTCCGCCGCCCAAGCAATTGCCGAAAGGCAAAAAGTCCTAGCCGGGCCAAGCAGCAAAAACAAAAACGAGATACTTTCACTGGGGGCGCATGGCACAGGAGTTTATCCACGATGGACGGCTCGACCGGCAAGCGGCCGGCGAAGCGTTACGCAAATTTCTGGAAGAGATTGTGCGTGTCTCCGGTCTGGACTTGAAAGTGAAAGTGCATGTGGCGGAAGGTTCCGCTTCGGAGGCCTCGGGCGAAGCGGAAGTGCTTGCGGATCTCGACGGACGGGATAAAGAGATTTTGCTGGAGCGCAACGGTGAACTGTTGAAGGCCATCGAGCATCTGGCGTATCGCGCGCTGCGCCTGGAACCGATCCATCACGAAAAAATTCATCTGGATAGCGGTGGATACCGGGCGTTGCGATTTGAAGAGCTGCGCATGACGGCGCGCGTGGCGGCGGAACGCGTGCAGACTTCGCAGCAACCGTTCCGGCTAAATCCCATGTCCTCGAGGGAGCGGCGCATTGTGCATTTGGCGCTGAAAGAGATGCCTGGTGTGCGCACCGAAAGCGTGGGCATGGGCGAAGAACGGCAGGTCGTGATTCATCCTGCTAAGGCAAAGTGACTGGTGACCGGCGCGGATCTCTCCAGACGCCTAATTAGCAGTCCGACGATTCCTGCTGCTCTTCCCAACCAAGTCTAGCCGCGCTGTTCTGGACGTCAACTGCGCCGTTTGGCCTACTCCCTTTCCCAACCCTGCGAAATAACGTTGCCGGATTCGTCCATTTTCACGCGATAGGTAAATCCCGGAGCCCGGCCGCTGCGCATCGGTTGAAAACGAATGTCGGAAATCTCGACAACGGCGTCGCTGCCCTCCTTGTGAAACCGGATGACCGGAAAACGCGAAAACCACAGCACTTTTTGAACATTGGGAAGGCGCTTGGCCGCGTCGATGAATCGATTGGGAAAAGCGTCCGGGTAAAAGCGATGCTCGATGGCGGTCATCGGCGACGTTTCGCCGAGATCAAGCCGCACTTCGAAGACGCCGTGCGGCGTGTTCACGAGTCCATCCCAGTGCCACATCGATGGCGGGAGCGGCAAAGCGCCGATGGAATCCGCTTTGAGTTGAAATAGGGAAACAAATTTTTCGACGCGATCGAGGGCGGCGCGATGGGCGAAAAAGGCCAAGCCGACATAGATGATCGCCGCGGCAAGACCCGCGCGATTCCAAGTGGCATAGCGAACGTGCAAGCCCTTGCCTCGAAGCGTGGGAAGCAGAAAAAACGTCGCAAGCAACAGAATGATGATGACGGCAGACTGCGCAGATATCGGCGCGCCGACATTCTTCAAAAGCGCGTCAATCCCCACCGAAGCAAGAGCAAGAAGGGACCACGTGATGATCGCGCGATTCTTGAGGCCTTCGGCCCGGCCGTAGACCCAAGCGAGCAGTTGTGGGCAGAGGAGAATCGCCGTGAACGTGAAATCGATGATGAACAGGAGATCCCAAGCGGGACGCGTCCAGCGGAGCGGCGACCAAATCATCGTGCCAAAAGACGTGGCGAGGTCCAGAAATATGTGGCTGAGGATGCCGACGGCATAAATTCCCGCGAGCGCGGCGAACGCAGGCGCATCCCACTTGCGCCAGCGCGCGAACCAGCGTGTGAGCGCGGCAAGCGCAAGCGCGAAAAACGGCATGCAGACCAGCGAATGCGTGAT
The DNA here is from genome assembly GCA_963715795.1 of uncultured Acidobacteriota bacterium. Classification (GTDB taxonomy): domain Bacteria; phylum Acidobacteriota; class Terriglobia; order Acidiferrales; family UBA7541; genus Acidiferrum. The sequence goes on from OY970275.1 coordinate 3,871,604, forward strand.
GCTGCGATGCCAGGTCAGAATGAGCATGGGATTGCTCGAGAAAAACTCGCGAATCATGTCCGCATCGGGAAAGACGGCGCCGAGCATCAATGACCAGGTGATGATGCGGGCGCGGCTCATGGGGCGCGACGTGAACATGTCGTCGCCCCGGAAGGCGGCTTTGCCAATCAGAGCGCCAGCAATGCCGTGTGTGATGGTATCCATGAGGGCGGGGTCAGGAGATAGAAAGCAGCGGAGAAGTCTTTGCCATGACGCGGCCGACGAGGCGCGCGGAAACGCCGTGGCGTGCGAAGGCGGCCAGGGCTGCATCGGCGTGCTCTGGCGCGATGGCGACAAGAAAACCTCCTGAGGTCTGCGGATCGAAGAGCAAGTCTTGGTATTCGGCCGGTACATCCGGGCCGAACTCTGCGCATTCGCCGATGAACGCGCGATTGTTTTTGAGGCCGCCGGAAAGGTGACCTTCGCGTGCGGCTTCGACGGCGCCGGGAAAATAAGAGAAGGAGGCATGGTCAATTTCAAACGAGACGGGCTGGAGGCCATGCGCGGGATCGCCGAGCGCCATTTCGCGGGCGTGGCCGAGAAGGCTGAAGCCGGTGACATCGGTAAGAGCATGAATGGGACTTGGCGCCGAGATGCTCTCTTCGAGTTCATGAAGTGCGGCAGCAGCGGCGGAGTTCAGAGTACTCATAGCCGCAACGGCAGCGGCGAGCGATTCGGCGGATGCGCGCTCTTTTTTCAAGGCCGTGGTGATGACGCCGGTGCCGAGCGGCTTGGTAAAGAGCAGCACGTCGCCAGGCTTCGCTCCCACATTTCTCCAGATGCGCTTCGGGTTGATGGTGCCCGTGACCGCGTAGCCGAAAAGCATGTCTTCATTGCGGATGGAATGCCCGCCAATCACACTGCATTTCGCTTCCATCATTTTCGCGAGGCCGCCGCGAATGATTTGCTCAAGAATTTCCGGCTCGCCCTTTTCCGGAAATCCTACGATAGAAAGCGATGTAGCCGGTTTCCCGCCCATCGCGTAAACGTCGCTCAGCGAATTGGCCGCGGCGATTTGCCCGAAAAGAAACGGATCGTCGACGATCGGTGTGAAGAAATCGACCGTCTGGACGAGCGCGAGGCCCTCGCCGAGCAGATAAATTCCCGCGTCGTCGTTGGTGTCAAAGCCAACGAGAACATTCGGATCCGTTTGCTGCGGAAGCTTGCGCAATACCGCATCCAGCGTGGCCGGATTGAGTTTTGCAGCGCAGCCCGCCGCTTTTGCCATCGATGTGAGCTTCACTTGCGCCGCCATCCTGCACCTCACTGGTCCCGAGACCATTATAACGATGCGGAGAGCGTAGCAAAGGTCGCAGCGTAGTTCGCGCCGAAAATGCTGCCGTGAAGAAGCGGCGCGAAGTTGCGCCGCGCTGGCGAACGTGGTTTCATCGCGGCATGCCTTGGGACTTCTGGCTGATCTTTCTCGTACTCGGGGTGCTCCTGCCCTGGCGCGGTCACGCGCGACTGAAAAAGATGTTCGCGATTCCGCAGGTGGGGAAACGGGAGCGGCTCGCGTTATACGGCTCGACCATCGCGTTTCAGTGGTTCGCCGTCGCGCTCGTTGCCTGGCGAGCGTGGGCCGGCGGACTGACCGCGGAGGAACTGGGACTGGTGGTCCACGGGCGCAATAGAATTTTTTTCGCGGCAATTGTCGGCGCCGCGACGTTAGGCGCTCTTCAGTGGCTTAATCTGCGGCGGATGGGGCGGTCGACAGGCAAAGCACGCAGTTTCATGCAAAGACTTGCCGAGCGAATCTTGCCGCACTCGCGCGCCGAGTTGCTTCCCTATCTGGCGCTGGCTGCGACCGCCGGCCTTTGCGAAGAGTTTCTTTACCGGGGATTTGCCATGGCGGCTTTGACGAGGGCGGGTCTGCCGGTTTGGAGCGTCGTCCTGCTCTCCTCGGTTCTGTTTAGCTTGGCCCATCTTTATCAGGGTCCCGGGGGACTTCTGAGCACACTGGTCATCGGCACAGTGTTCGGAACGGCGAGAATCGCGTACGATGGGCTGGCAGTTGTAGCGGTTTGGCACACGGCGGTCGATGCCGTCGCGGGAGTGGCCGGGCCCCGGTATCTGTTACAGCCAGGAGCACAGCCAGAACTAGAAGAAATTCACAGTCCGACAGGATTATAGTTACTCTTATGACAACACCCAGCCCAGCGGTGCTTTCTGCGGAGACGATTCGACGTGCCCTCGGCGAATTTCAGCTTCAGGTAAATGACCAGCAAATTGTTTATATTCAACAATATATGGGTCTTTTGCTGGCTTGGAATGAAAAGATAAATTTGACGGCAATTCGCGATCCCCTGGAAATACTACATCGTCATTTTTGCGAGAGTATGTATGCCGCCGTTGCATTGCCTGTGGAAAACGGTCGGCTCGCCGACGTTGGCTCTGGCGCCGGATTTCCGGGGATTCCGCTCAAGATTATGCGCCCCGAGCTCCAGATTTTCCTGATCGAATCGAATATGAAAAAGGCCACGTTTCTCGCGGAAGTGCTTCGAAACATTGAGCTTCCGGATACCAAGGTCCTCGTGAGCCGGTACGAGGAGCTGGGGGAAGAGGTGGCTCCGCTCGATTTTGTCTGTTCGCGCGCGCTTGGGGATTTCGAGCCCTTTCTAGCGTGGGCGGCTTCGGAACGTATTGCAGCGAAACAAGTTATCCTTTGGATTGGAGGGCGTGACCTGGATCAGGCGCGCCGGGGCGACGCCTGGGAATGGCGCGAGCCGATTGCCGTCCCGAATTCCCTGCGGCGCTATTTGCTGGTGGGGACAAGAAAAGGCTGAAAGTGTCGGCGCAACGACTTGAAACAGAAAGAGTTATACTTCTCCCGTGGAATTCCGAAGATTGCTCCGGATTCAAGCCCATCGCGACAGATCCACGAGTGATGCGCTACATTTCCGATGGCGTCCCTTGGCCCGATTCCAGAATTATCGAGTTTGTGGAGCGGCAAAGGAGGCATTTTAGCGAATTTGGATTCTGCCTCTGGAAACTAGCAGCCCGGGGCCAGAGCGAAATATCTGGTTTTTGTGGAATTCAACCTTTGGACGACTTGCCCGGAATTGAGATTGGTTGGTGGCTCGCGCCTCAGCTCTGGGGAAAGGGACTGGCCACGGAGGCCGCGCGGTGTGTCCTCGCTGATGGCTTTGGTCGTTGCGGCCTGAACCGGATCGTGGCGATCGCGAGGCGGGAAAACCGAGCCTCGACACGTATCATGGAAAAACTCGGAATGCTCTACGAAAAAGATGTGAGGCATCACGGAATCGACGTTGTTTTGTATGCGATAGAAAAATAAAGTAGTTAGAAGTTGCCTCGCCGACGAATTCCATTCCGAAGTCTAATTTCGGCGTGAATGGGACGAAATTGAATCTTCCCTTTAGAGACGTTCCAGGTGGAACTGGGGCCTGCGGTATTCTCTGCGTATGAAGTCGCGATTGGTCGTTTCTTGTTCTCCATGGTTCCACGTGGAACACAGGAGTGGGGCGGCGTAAGCTGATGGATGTTCCACGTGGAACGAGGCTCTGCTCGGAGTGCCCCATCAGACCTCGGGTGCGTGGAGCCACACCTCTAGGTTCGATGGTTCCACGTGGAACGTCATCTAACGTCCTTTGAGCGGACAGAACTTGTTTCACGTGGAACGCTCCACGCCAAATTCCACAGCTCCACGGACGTTCCACGTGAAACAAGTTGCATCCCGCCTGCGATTCTGCTAACTTTCCGCCACTTGGGGGACTCGTTGGCCCGAATCATCGCGGTTGCAAACCAAAAAGGCGGAGTTGGCAAGACAACCACTGCAGTAAACTTAGCAGCCTGCCTCGGTGCCGCTGAACAACCTACCTTGCTCGTCGATTGCGACTCCCAGGCCAACGCTACTGCCGCCATCGGATTTGCCAAAGACCCTTCGCGAAGAACGCTCTACCACTGCCTCATTTTGAACGAGCCTTTCGACAAAATTGTCCAAAAATCGCAAGTAGACGGCTTGGATGTCGTCCCCGCCGACAAAAACCTCGCTGGCGCTGCCGTAGAGTTGGTCTTAGCCGAAAATCGCGAATATAAGCTGCAGGCGCTCCTCAATCAAATTCGAGATCGCTACAAATTCATTGTTTTGGATTGTCCGCCAGCTCTCGATCTTTTGACCCTCAATGGTCTGGTGGCTGCCAGCAGCGTGCTGGTCCCCATCCAATGCGAATATCTCGCCTTGGAGGGCGTTTCAGAGCTGCTGGACACACTGATGCGAATCCGGCGAACGCTCAATCCCAGTCTCGAGATCGAAGGCATCCTACTGACCATGTTTGATGAGCGAACCACCTTGTCGCGGCAGGTAGCCACGGATCTACGCAGCTTCTTTGGCACACAGGTCTTTCAAAGCGTGATACCGCGCAATGTGCGGCTTGCGGAAGCGCCCAGTTTTGGAAAACCAATTATTTTCTATGATATTCACAGTAAAGGGGCCGAGGGCTATACGCAACTCGCCCAGGAGGTCATTGCCAATGCCGAGAAACGCACTGGGACGGGGGCTCGGAGCGCTCATTCGGGAGCCTGAGCCGCAAGCTCCGGCAACGCCAGCGCCAGCACAACCGCACGCAGCCGGAGCAGGTGCCGCTGCTGCTGCGCCTGCGCGGGAGTCCTTACCCGCCGGGCCGCTTCAGCTCGATATCGATTTAATCGAGCCCAGCCCGTACCAGCCACGCACGCGGTTCCGCGAAGAGGCTCTCGATGAACTGGCGCGCTCGATTCAATCGAGCGGCATCATTCAGCCATTGGTGGTGCGCCCGATCGGGAACCGCTACCAACTCATCGCCGGAGAACGCCGCTGGCGGGCCGCGCAACGTGCCGGCCTGTCGAAGGTGTCTGTGATCGTACGGCAAGTTCCGGACGAGCTGGCGCTGGAAATGACGCTCGTCGAGAACATTCAACGCGAAGATTTGAACGCTATCGAGGCTGCCCGCGCGTTCGAACGCTTGATGGACGAATTCCAGCTCACCCAAGAGGCGGTAGCCGAGCGTACCGGAAAGGATCGCGCAACCGTAGCCAATTCGATTCGGCTGCTAAAGCTCGAGCCTACGATTCAGGACTGGATTGAAGAGGGCAAGCTTTCCGCAGGACACGGACGAGCGCTGCTAGCCGTGGCCGATTCGCCGCTGCGGATGCGCTATGCACAGCGCGCAGCCCGCGGTGGTTTAACCGTGCGCCAAATCGAACGGCTGGCTTCGCGGCGCTCTCGCAGCGCGAGCCCAGCGGCGGAAATTCACATGGACGCGAACATTCGCGCTGCCGTGGAAGAGCTTCAGCGCCATCTTGGAACCAAAGTCCTCCTACGCCAGAAGACGAAGATGCGGCCGGGCCAGCTCGTCCTCGAATATTACGATGACGCGCAGCTCATGGGAATTTACGATCGCTTGATGAAATAACGCCGCGATCCCTGCTAGCGTCTCCCTGTCCGCTCGTCCCACCGTATCGTTTGGACAACCTCACGCTTTCGCTGCGTTGACATGCGCACTGCGGACGTTAAAGTAAGAGAGTCTCTTCAGGAGAATAGTGATGGCTTGGAAGTGGCCCGGTACCTCGAAGGATGGCGCGAGCGAAGAGTGGACAGGATTCATCGACCGGGGCGTAACGCTCGAAGGTACCCTGCATCTCACCGGAACGTTTCGCATTGACGGCAACGTGAAGGGAAACATCTTCTCGGAGCAGACCGTCGTGCTCGGCGAAGGCGCCAAAGTCGAAGGCCAAATCGAAGGAAATCGCGTGGTCATCTCCGGGCGATTTGATGGCGTGATTTTTGCGAAAGGCCGCGTCGAGATTCAAGCCAAGGGCGTGGTTACCGGCGAAGTACATGCTCCCTGCATGGTGATTGATCCGGGCGGCATTTTCGATGGGCGCTGTCACATGCTGGCATCGTCGGACGCAGCCACAGGCGTAACGATTCCCATTCGAGCCGTCGGTCAAGCGTAGTCAACGCAGTCGCCGAATCATCCTCGCCTAGCCGGCTCATCTCCGAACGATCCCACCGCTTTGAAGAGTAGATCCTCTGAATTCCGTTTGTTGGCTCATAACCTTTATATTTTAATTAACAGGTTAGCCCAAGCGATTTTCTCTTTGTCGATGCTCACGTGCGAAGGAAAGATTCTCTCAGAAACGGACTTGCATTTTTCCAGTTGAACTCGCTGCGGATTCTCCTTTTCCCTCGCGTTAGAGCGAAAAGTTGACACATCCGTATGGGGCGACTATCGTTCGAAGTGAATTTTTCGCGAGGTGTTTTGAATGAAGATTTTGGTGATCGGCGGCGGCGGGCGCGAGCATGCGCTGGTCTGGAAACTGAAACAGAGCCCGCGCGTGCAGAAAATCTGGTGCGCTCCCGGAAACGGTGGAATCGCCGGGGACGCGGAATGTCTTGCGGTGGATGCCGGCGACGTCGCTGCGCTCGTGGCGCTCGCGGAAAAAATGGCGCCGGATTTGACCGTCGTTGGGCCGGAGCTGCCGCTGGTCAATGGAATTTCGGACGCGTTCGCGGAGCGAAACCGGGCGATCGTCGGTCCGTCGCGGAACGCGGCCCAGCTCGAAGGCAGCAAGATTTTTTCCAAGGAGTTTTTGCTTCGTCACAACATTCCTACCGCGAAGATGTACGGCGCGTACGATTCGGCGGACGATGCGGAAGCCGCGCTGCGCAGCGTGGATTGGCCTCTGGTGATCAAAGCCGACGGCCTGTGCGCCGGCAAAGGTGTGCTTGTGGCGCCCGACGAAAATTCGGCCCGCGAATTCCTGGATCGCGTCATGCGAAAGAACGAGTTGGGACCAGGCGGGCGCCGGGTTTTACTGGAGGCGGCGCTTGCGGGCGACGAACTCTCCTTCATCATTTTGACCGATGGAGAGCGGTACGCTCCGCTGGTTCCCACCCGCGACCACAAACGCGTTTTCGATGACAACAAAGGCCCAAACACCGGAGGCATGGGAGCGTATTCCACGGACGAACTATTGCCGCCAGATCTGCGGAATTCTGTCATCGCAAGCATTGTGGAACCCACGCTCGAAGGGCTCGCAAAAGATGGCATTCCCTACCAAGGGTTTCTCTACATTGGGCTGATGCTGACGAAAGAAGGGCCGCAAGTGCTCGAATTCAACTGCCGATTGGGCGATCCGGAAACGCAAGCGATAGTCGCGCGGATGGATTTTGACCTTGCGGAGGTCCTTGCCGACGTGGCGGCAAAGCGCCTCGATCCAACAAAGCTGCGCTGGAAAACCGGAGCGAGTGCGTGTGTGGTGTTGGCTTCGGGAGGCTACCCTGGAAAATTTGAGGTTGGAAAGAAAATCGGCGGGCTAACCGCTGTTGCTGATAATACGGGTGTGGAGATTTTCCACGCCGGAACTCGGCTCGAGAACGGTTCGCCCGTGACCAGCGGCGGGCGGGTTCTCGGTGTCACGGCCGCAGCAAAGACTCTGGAGTTAGCTCTGGACTCGGCTTATACGGCTGCGGAGAAAATCCACTTCGACGGGATGCATTATCGCAAAGACATTGGCGGACACGTTGGAAGGGTGAAGGCGGCGGGGGATTAGCCATGCCGCATCGTCAAAGGCGGGATAATCCGGCCGGGCGACGCCATTGAAAAACTAACCTAAGAATTCGGGATTGGCCTGTGATGCAAGGATGGAGCTTCCGGAGGCTGATTCTTATCCCTTTTGGCTTTTTCTACAGGCTCCTCCGGCGGCACCACCCAATCGAAGCCGTCCTCCGTCATCGTCCCAAGAATAAAGGTGGATTTGCCGGCGACGAGCGGCAATATGGCGCGGAGAAAATCAGTAGCATCTTGCGGCGCTGCTTTATTGGCCTCGCCGCGGTCAATATCTCCCACAACTTTCAAAAAATTGGGCTCTCCACGCGACACATTCTCGATGTCGGGATCGTTTCTCTCGATCAGTTGTTGCAAAGAAGGTCCCGGCATGGCCGCTGGGTACCGGACTTCGACGAGCGTCTTCGGAGAGTGCTTTTCGGGCGGATAGAGTTGCGTGAAGCGAGGACGAAGCAAACGAGTCTGCCAGAAATCGCCGTGCGTGGCGATCTCTTCCTGCTCGATGCGGTACTCGATCGTCCAAACTTCCGGCCCGTAATCGTTGGGACCAAACCCGATCATCACAACTTCGAAGATAGCCTCGTCGGGTTTGAAGTCGATTTTATGATGAAGCTGCGAGACGAGCGGGCGCAGTCGCTCGAGGAAGGCAACTCCAATCGCATCCAAATCGGGCGCGATTTCGTCGGGATTGGATGCATAGTGTGGGTTCGGCGCCGAAATATGGGGAAAATCTCGGTCGAGGCGCACCGGCTGGGGATCCGCTGTCTGGCGCCATTCCGAGGCGCCCAGGAGCACTCCAATGTGCATCGAGTCGATGCTCAGGACGCGAGGCGGAATGGACTTGGCTTCCATGGGCTGATCGATCGCCGCGAAAACGATGCTGTCGTGAGCGACTTGGATGATGACGCGGCCTCCCGCGAGGCTGGCGACGATTTCGTCGTCGCGTGGAGCATCCTGCGCGCGAGCAATCCGGGAACAAGGCAAGCAAATCAGGAAGAACAAACAGAATGGAATCGCGGCAATCCGGATATAGCGGTTTGCGGCCATGTCTTTCATCCAAGTTGAGCGAGAAGGGCGAAGAAAAAGCGGGAGAAGAGGAGGAGCTTCGTTTTTGACCACAAAGGGACGCTCACCTTCCGGGCAACTGGGCCTTTCCTAGAAGTTACCACAAACCGCCGCGTGCGGCGGACCTTCCTGCAAACTACGCGGAAGAGGCCCAGCGAAAACAATGGCGCAACGGGATGCTTTCAGAATGCTGTGGGTCGGCGTAACATCGAGGAAGATGATGACGCGAATGAACACCAATCGAATGGCGCACGGGGTCGAGGTTCTGCTATGGCTGGCATTAGCTTTGGCCGTTGTCATAACACAGCCTGCGCTAGCTCTTCTCTTTCTTTTCCTGATCCCGGTTTGGTACTTTTTTTCGGAAGTCGTCGGCGCTCCGCTCCCGAGAGAGCGTAAATCTTGCCGAGCGCTGCCGTATCCGGAGCTTTTGGATTTCTCGCCTCGGCCGCCTCCCCTTCGGTAACTCCTCGATTGTCTCCCAAGCTGTAAAAAGACGTCCCTGTGAGGCGAAGACTGATCACTCGCCGCACGTAAAGAGTCGCTCCCACTGCGATTCGCATTAGCGCGGCATCGCGCCGCAAACCCAGATGCATCCCTGGAGGGATTCATGTCATTCAAGAAAATCTTGCGCAGAGTGTTCTTATGTTTTGTTTTGGGAGGGCACAACGTTTGGGGAGTCAAGATAAGCCGGGAACAAATCGAACAGCTCCTATTTGCCATACATCAACCAAGAGTTGAAATGACTATCTCGGATGATGACGAAAAAAGCGCTGCAAACAAACCGGGGTTGGCGGAGTCGGGAAGCGCTCGTCAGGTTGAAGCAGAGCGAGTAAAATGGATTATTGGCGGAAGGAGCGGAACGGAGATTATGGGATTGCGAAAAGCGAAAAGCATTCGGCACAACGGCAGACGCCTGCTGGAAATTCTAGAGGCGCATGCGCTCTTCTTTCGCGGCAAAGAAGGAGGTGCGCGCGCGGATTTGGCCGGCGCAGATCTTTCCCGCGCCGATCTTCAAGGCATCAACTTCACCGGAGCAATTCTTCGCGGCGCGAGCTTCGAGGGCTCGGATTTGCGCAAAGCCAAGCTTCCGGGCGCGGATTTGACCGGCGCAATTCTTCGGAAAGCCGATCTCCGAAACACGGACATGACGGAAGCAATTTTGCCCGGCGCGGATTTGACGGAAGCGCAAGCCAGCGGAGTCGAATTTTTTCGCTGCGATCTTTCCAACGCTGTTTTCCATCATGCAACATTACGAAATGTGAATCTACGGTTGGCCAACGTCCATGGCGCACGATTTACGGGAGCGGACATGGGAGTAGCGATTTTGCGCGAGACGGATTTGACGGGCGCGGATTTTTCCGGCGTGGATCTTTCGACAGCGCTGATGCCGCGAGGCTACGCCGAGGCTCAGGCTAAGACGAAAAGCGCGTAGTTGGCGGCGCACCGTTTTCCACGTGCTCCAAGCGGTTGGCGGGGCACTATTTCGCGAGAGACGCGGCGCGCAATTCCGGCAACTGCAATTCCTGGAACGGAGAGCCGCTGCCGTTAATGGCAAACGGCATGCTCGCGTGGTAGCCTCTGGCGGAAGCGAAATAATTCTTCGTGCATAAGTGACCCGTGGCGACCCCTGCAACACAACTCGACGCCTCCGAAGTACGCGAACGCGTGCTGGAAGTCCTTCGCAGCTTGCTCGAAGAACTGGGCAGCCGCGGGGCATTGCCGATGCTCAATGGTGCGTCGCGGCTCGACCGCGACCTGGGCCTGGGCAGCCTCGAGCGCGTTGAATTGCTGGCGCGGCTTGAGACCGCGTTTGGCGTGCGGCTGCCCGATCGCCTCGTAGCGGAAGCAAACACGCCGGAAGATCTTGCGAAAGCTCTGCAGGCCGCGCCGGGAGCGGAGACGCCGGAAGACGAAACAGGTTCGGCGTTTCGCGCGGCTATCACTACACAACGATTACATGGCATTGCGCAGAGCGCTGCAAAAGATGCGGGCGTTTTTTCGACGGAAACGCTGCTCGACGTGCTGCGCTATCGCGCGCTGCATGACGCCGAGCGCACGCACTTGCTGATCACCGAAGAAAGCGAAGGCCGGGAAAAAAGTGTGACGCTGACCTTCGGCGAATTGTACGCTGCGGCGCAGCGTTGCGCGGCCGAACTGGCGAAACGCGGCGTGCCCGCGGGCGGCCGCGTGGCGCTGATGCTGCCGACGTCGCGCGCGTTTTTTGTTTCGTACGCCGGCATTTTGCTGGCGGGCGCGATCCCCGTGCCGATCTATCCGCCGTTCCGCGCGGATCGCATCGAGGAATATGCGGCGCGGCAATCGGCGATTCTGAAAAACGCCGAAGTTTGCCTGCTGCTGACCTTTCGGCAAGCGGAGGCAGTCGCGCGGCTCTTGAAGCCGCGCGTACATTCGCTCGCGGAAGTCGCCGATGCGGAGAAGCTCATCGACGCGGCGGACAAAGCGCCGCCGCCGTCGCCGGGCGCGCTGCCTTTGCACCTCACGGGGAGCCGCGCGCGAAAAGCGAGCGACATCGCGCTGCTGCAATACACTTCGGGCTCGACGGGCGATCCCAAGGGGGTCGTTCTCACCCATGCGAATTTGCTAGCGAATATCCGAGCGATCGGCGAAGCCGTTGACCTCGGCCCCAACGACCTGGGCGTGAGCTGGCTTCCGCTGTACCACGACATGGGATTGATCGGCGCGTGGCTCACGCTGCTGCATTTTGGCATTCCGCTGGCGGTGATGTCGCCGCTGGCGTTTCTCACGCGGCCGGAGCGATGGCTCAAAGCGTTCCAAAAATTCGGCGGAACGATTTCCGCGGCGCCGAATTTTGCTTACGAGTTGTGCGTGCGCAAAATTGCGGATAAGGACATCGAAGGGCTGGACTTGAGCGGCTGGCGCGCGGCATTGAACGGCGCGGAGCCCGTGAATCCCGAAACGCTGGAGCGATTTGCCAAGCGCTTTGCGCCATACGGTTTTCGCAGTGAGGCGCAACTTCCGGTTTATGGGCTCGCCGAAGCTTCGCTGGCTGTGACTGTCCCTCCGCTGAATCGCGGTCCTCTGATCGATCGCATCGAGCGCGACGTTTTCACTTCCGAAGGCCGCGCTGTGCCCGCGCGCGCGGACGATGCGACCGCGATTGCTTTCGTTTCTTCCGGAAGCCCGCTGCCGCGGCACGAAGTTCGCATCGTGGATGCGAACGGCAAGGAAGTGGACGAGCGCACGGAAGGATTTTTGTGGTTCCGCGGGCCTTCGGCAACCAGCGGCTACTTTCAAAACGCAAAGGCCACAGAAGAACTCCTGCCGTTGGGGCCGGCGGCGAGCGACGGCGAGTATGCGTGGGTGAATTCCGGCGACCGCGCGTACCGTGCCGACGGAGAAATATTCGTCACGGGACGCGTCAAAGACATCATCATCAAAGGCGGAAGAAATCTTTACCCGCACGAAATCGAGGAGCTTGCGGCGCGTGCGGAAGGAATTCGCAAGGGCTGCGTCGTAGCGTTCGGTCTGACAGATGAAACATCCGGGACGGAGCGGCTCATCGTGGTGGCGGAATCGCGCGAGCGCGCCGCCCCGCAGCGCGCAGCGATCGCGGCGGCGGTGACGGAGAAAGTTTCGCAAGGGCTGGGCTTGCCGCCGGATCGCGTCGAGCTGATCCCGCCCGGAAGCATTCCGAAAACGTCGAGCGGAAAATTGCGCCGCGAAGAGACCAAACAACTTTACGTGGCGGGGAAATTGTCCGCGGGCAAAGCGCCGGCGTGGATGCAGATTGCGCGGCTCGCCACGAGCAGCGCCGCGCGCGCGGCGGGCGGAGAAATTTGGTCCGGAGTGCGGCGAGGCTTGGAAATTTTGTATGGCCTTTATTTTTGCGCGGTGTTCCTGGTGTGGATCGTTCCGACGTGGGCCATTGTGAATTTCATCGGCGATTATCGTAAAGCGGGACGGTTTACGTCCGCTGCGCTCAAGGTTTTGTTCGCACTGATTGGATGCCGCGTGCGCGTAATCGGCAAGCAATACGTGGATGCGCCCGGCGCGAAGGTTTACGCGTCGAATCACACCAGCTATTTTGATGTGCTGCCGCTGATGCTGGGCCTCGGCGTGCCGTATCACTTCGTGGCCAAAATGGAAGTCGGGCGGATGCCGTTCATCGGGACGTTTTTGCAACAAATGAAGCATACGAAATTTGACCGCAGCGATCCGCAATCGCGTTTGCGGCAATCGGAAGAGATGGAAAAACTGTTGCGCGATGGAGAATCGGTTTTCGTCTTTCCCGAAGGAACCTTTACGTGCGAGGAGGGCGTGCGGCCGTTCCAACTCGGCGCGTTCAAGGCCGCGGTGGCTGCGGGTGTGCCGATCGTGCCCGTTTCGCTGGCGGGAACGCGAAAATGTCTTCGCGACGGCACGTATTTGCCGCGGCCAACGAGTGTGACGATCACAGTCTCTCCGCCAATCTATCCGAGCGGCACAAGCGGAGCGGCGCAAGCCGACGACAATTCCGCCTGGCATGAGTTGATCCGCCTGCGCGACACCACGCGCGAACAGATCGCACGGTATTCCGGCGAGCCGCTCCTCTAGACGTGCATGCGTCCGAAGTTCCGAGAACTACCCGATACGGAATGGACGCCTTGGGAAGAGGAGCGGCCCTTCTCGAGTGCGCCGCAGCCTCGAAGAATTGCTTTCCGCTTATTGCTGCAAGGTGTAAATGACGGTGATGTGCGTGTCGATTTCGACGGGCTGGCCGTTGAGAACCGTCGGGCGGTAGCGCCACTGACGGACCGCATCGAGCGCGGACTGCACAAAAAGTGGATCGCCATCGGCCACCTGCAAGGATTGGATCGAGCCGTCGATGGCAATGATGGCGTGCAGTTCGACGCGGCCTTCGCGGCGGATTTGCCTGGCGAGCGGCGGATAGACGGGATCAATGCGCCGGATGAGCATGGCTGGTTCCAGGTGCTCCTTGAAGACGCGCTGCGGCGTTCGGGGCAGCACATTCCCGGGATTCGTGGGTTGAACCCGCGTATCGACAATCGAAATGCAACCGGCGCTGCACGGAACGCCGGGGCCAGGTCCGGAGGGGATTCCGGGCGGTTCCGGTGATGCGGGCTGCGGACCATCATCGATGTGCTGGGAAATGTGGACGGGCTGATACAACCTCGTGTCGGAAAAAATCGATCGGTGGCGGAACACAGGGCGCGGAGAAGTAGTCGGGCTTTCCGGCGCGTGATAATAGGGGGGAATAGGAGTCATCGCAAAGGCGAGACGCTCGGGTTTTCCAAACAGCGGAATGAGAACGATGGCAATGAGAAGCCCGCTCTGCGCGGCGATGGAAAGGACCAAGGCGCGCCGGCGAATGCGCTTCTCTCGCGCGCGTTGCTCGCCGCTGCTTTCGACGAAACAGCTTTGCAGTGAACCGAAATCGTTCTGAGGATTCGGGCCGGGTTCGATCGACATCACACACCTCCACACGAAAAATTCTGCGAGGAAGATCAGAGAGTTTTGCGACGCCAGTCTCCTGTGGGTTGCTCAACTGCCGCAGGAGGCCGGCGCCGCGCTCGCAGGGATGTGAGGTGCGCGCGTCCTCTGAAATATTGGACACCAGGGCGATGGACAAGTTCCCGAACGCCACCCGCAAACGCTGTCTGTTTGTTCGCAAGCGGAAGACCGCCTTTGTGGCAACCCACGCTTGCCTGTGTCGTATGGAACAGTATTACGAGTTGTGTAGGGCTAGCGTGAAGGTATGCCAAATAGGAAGGCCAAAGCAGTTCCGGCCAAAGCGACAGTTGCTTCTGTCGTCCAAGAGATGGCTAAGCCTCGCTTAGCCTCGTCCGTGCGGACATATCTTAGAAGCGGCCCGTTCCATTCGAGTCCGAAGTTTTGCGAAGGGGCATGGGTACACAACTGCATCACGAAAGAAGACGGCCAGGTCATGCGAAGCTACCAGGGGAAAGGCGTTTACAGGTATGAAGTATTCGTACCGACTTTCCCCGGTTCGTGGATAGAGGGATACAATTCTTCGGACTGGGCAGAACATCATTTGGAACTTTCTACCCGCCAATATCTGAACTGAGCTTCGCATCACCGGACATATTAAGTATTACTCTACTCGGACGATCACCGGCTAATTCAAAACTGACGCACTACCGAGCGGGGGACGCAGAAGCCAAATGATTTGTGATACAGGCTTGCGAAGAATCCACGCGCCTGGGTGAGGATCCTGAGGCGATGCTGCAAGGCGTCGTCGTGTAGAGGAAACTGGAGCTTCCCACGGCAACCATATCTTACTGATTACAGAACGCTTATTTCGATGAATCGGAAATGGCCTGTTGCGCATCCCATGGCTGTGGACGTGGATCTGAAGGAGGGACACCCGATGGATCGGCGCAATGTGGAAACGATTGGTGTGCGCCGCACGGGCTGGGCTGCTCTAGACCGCGATCCGCAGCAGGACAAAGTCGAGTTTGTCTGTCCCTACTGCGGGGCGCGAGACGAAAAGAATGCCCGGCGCGAGCGGACGCAATATCATTTTACGGACGGTTTTTTACAGGATTTGCAGGGCGAAGTGACGCAGTGCCATGCCTGCAAGAGATCCTTGCGCGTGGTTCCGGTCGTGCTGCTGCACGACCAGGACGAAGAGCGGCGATTTGAAGCGGTCTTTTCCGACGAATTGACTGGCACGCGGAACTGACACTTTCTGAAGCTGGAAAAATCAAACGGGGCGCAACTTTGTGCGCCCCGTTTTTCTTTTTGGTGGCCGTTCGAGCTCTCTGCTAAGACTTATGGAGCTTCGCCTGATATTGGGTCGTGCTAGCGACAGAGAAAAGCGGCAGCGAGGCTGCCGCACTCCATATCGCTGCTTCGCGATAGGATGCGGGACTTAGTAACGGTGCCAGCAGCCGAATCGGTCGCGCCAGCCGCGAACGATGGCTTCGCGCCGCTCGACACGCCAATAATTCGCGCGCGGACTGTAAAATCCGTGGCGAACGACGGCTTCGTGGACGCGGAAATTATCGTAGCGGATGACAGCCCGCTCATTGGCTTGCGCATTCGGCGCACCCGCGAAAAGCAACGCGCCTCCCAAGAGAGCCGCAGCAATTGCCGTTTTGCCGAACGTGCTCTTCAAAATTTGCATGAACATGGCATCCTCCCGGGCGGCTCCAGGACTGCTCTCGGATCGCGCCCATGCTGATGAAACACTTGCCCTCAGCGAATGTTGCGTACCGCGGGAGGGAAGCGGCGGCTCCGGCGGAGGCGCTCAATAGGCTTGCAGGAAAGGATCGGCTTCCATGTGGTATTTTTCGAGGCCGGCGCGGATGTGATCGAAGGCTTCGTCGACGCTGTCGGCGAATTGCAGCATTTTGTATTCTTCTTCGGTGATAGTGCCCCAATTGACCATGGCTTGCCAGTTGAGCACTTTGTCCCAATATTTGCGGCCGTAGATGAGAATGATGTTGTGCTTGGCGAGCTTTCCTGTTTGCAAGAGCGTGAGCATTTCCCAGAGTTCGTCCATGGTACCGAAGCCGCCGGGAAAAACAATGAGCGCTTTTGCGATTTGCGCGAACCAAAGTTTGCGCATGAAGAAATAATGGAAATTGAAGCTGAGCTCGGGGCTGATGTAAGCGTTGGCGAACTGCTCGTGAGGCAATTCGATGGACAGGCCGATGGACTTGCCGCCGGCTTCGCTGGCGCCGCGATTGGCGGCTTCCATGATGCCGGGACCGCCGCCGGAACATACGACGAAACGGCGAGGCCGGGGTCCGAGCGTCAAGGCCCAACTGGTGATCTTGTGCGAGAGCTCGCGTGCGGCCTCGTAATAGTAGGACATCTCGAGGAGGCTCTTGGCATGGCGCACTTCGTTGCGGTGCCTGGCTTGCGCCGCCGGGGAAAGCTTTCTGACATTTTCGTTTTTTAGCCGCGTGCAGCGCGCTTGCGCCGTTTCGTGGGATTCGATGCGCGCCGAGCCGAACATGACGATGGTGTCGGCGATGCCCTCGCGCTTGAGTTGCACGAGAGGATGCAAATACTCGGCCAGGATGCGGAGCGGACGAGCGGGCGTGCTCTCGAGGAACCGGGGATCTTCATGGGGCGCTTTGGGCGCGTGCTGCGGCTTGAGCTTGGGCTGACCTGCGGACATGAGTTTTTCTCTCCGAAAGATGCAAACTACCATTGTAGGAATCGCGGAGGATTGCGGCAACGTCTTCGAGCGCGGGTGCGTCGAATTGAGTACACTGCGGGAACCGGGCCTCTTCGATCGGAGAGACGGAATGGCGAAAAACATGGGGAAATACGCGGCATTGCTTGTTGCGCTGCTCGCGGGAGCAGGGGCGGCGCGCGCGCAGGCTCCCGAAGGACCGATTGCGCCGAGGCCGGGCCAGGCCGTGCAGCAAACTCCGGCGGACGCGCAGGCCAAGCTGAATTTTGGCGTGACGCTGGTGAATATGCCGGTGACCGTGCGCAACGCGAAAGGCGAGATGGTGCACACCCTCGAGGCGAAAGATTTTCGCATCACGGATAACGGCATCGAACAGAAGATTTCGCATTTCGATCTCGGAGGCGATCCTGTTTCCGTGGTGATCCTGATCGAGACGAGCTGGCGCATCGAGGCGCTGATGCCGGAGATACGCAAGACGGGAATTCTATTCACGCAGACGGTGATGGGACCGTATGGCGAAGGCGCGGTCGTGGGATTCAATGATGCGGTCGACAAGCTGCAGGACTTCACGACGAACGCCAATGCGATCGAGAACACCGTTTCACAACTGCAAACCGGAACGGCCGGGTCGAAGCTCTACAACGCCATGGAGGTGGGCGTGGAGATGCTCAGCGACCGGCCGCCGGCGACGCCGCAGAAGCCGGGTCGGCGGCGCGTGCTGCTGGTGATGTCCGAGCCGAAGGATGTCGGCAGCACGGCGAAGCTGGGCGAAGTGCTGAGAAAAGCGCAGCTCGCGAATGTGACGATTTACACCGTTGGACTTTCAACCACGCGCGCGGAGTGGCACGAGAATCAGAGAGAGGCGCAAACACCGATCGCGCCGCCGGGAATTTCCACCCTGCCGCCGCCTCCGGGAACGGCGCCGACGCCAGAGGTCCAAGCCGCTACGCAAGGTGGCGGAGTGGATTTGCTGGCGCTGGCCATCTGGGCCGTGCAGCACATCGACGGCAAGATCAAAGACCGTCCGCTGGAAGTGGCGACGACGGCGACGGGCGGCGCGTACATGTCTACGTATAAGGATCGATCGATTGAACGGGCGATCGACGAAATTGGCGGCGAGTTGCACGCCCAATACACGATCAGCTACGCACCAACGGACGGCAGCGAACTTGGCTACCACGTGATCCAGGTGCAGTTGGATCGCAAGGACTTGAACGTTCGCGCGAGACCTGGATACTACGTCGCGGCGCCGGGAAGCTGACGAATTAACCCAACAGAATTATAACCCTTGCTTCCAGCCAATACGGTTACACAACTTGCTTCCAGAAGGTGGCGTCGCGGGAGACGAGGAGCGCGTCCTTGCGGGCGTTCCAGCGCAGGAAGTGCGGCGTGCTGGTGTGGCGCGCGTGAGCTTCGCGGCTGGCCCAGACTTCATGGAGCAGGAAGGCGCTGGGGCCCTCGGCGGAACGGTGCAGTTCGTAGGTCAGACAGCCCTCTTCTTTGCGCGTGGGCGCAACCAGAGCGCGCAGTTCGGCTTCGAGGAGCATTTCCTGGCCGTCGCGCGGACGAAGCAGCACGATGAGCGTCAAGGCGTCTTTGGGAAGCTTGGCGGTCTTCGGTGCGCGGGAGTTGCTGCGGCGTGCCTTAGCTTTCTTTGTTTTGCGCTTGGCCATGTTGGCGGGGATTCTACTCCAACGGGGCTGGAAAATCCCAATCCGCCAAGATGGCAGTTTTTCTTCCGCCTCAGCGCTGTGCCGGTGCGCAACTACTTTTCGGCTAGTTTGCGGCCGGCGTTTAGGTTGTCGAAATTCAGGATGGTGTTGAGGACGAGAGAATAGGTGCCGCGGGTTTCGCCGCGATAGATGGGGTTGATGGAGAAAAGGACAACGTGGCCGCTGCCGGTGGGGACGTCAATCACGGCGGCGTGCTGCGCGATTTCGTCGCCGCCTTCGACCAGACCCGAAATGAGCAGATCTTTGTTATCCGCGTAGCGGAAGATGACCCGCGCGCGATCCGCGGGCGGAATGACGCGGAAATTGTTGTGGAGCTGCTCGTCCGTGACCGGAGGCGTTTCCCAGATTTCGGATTTGGGTTCCTCGGGAGGCGCGACGTCGGGGCGACCGACGACGAAATCAGGATCGTCGAGGGTGCCGCGTCCGGTGGGACGCGTGCGCATCTCGCCGCCCAGACGGCGGAAGCCGCGCGCGCCGGCGATGCTGCTGAGCGAAAAGATGGGGCCGTTGTCGCAGTAGGCGGAGAGCTTTTCATCGTAGCCGTAGGCGATGGGGCTGGCGCCGTCCACGAGGCGCGTGCCGACGACGGAGCCGACAATTTTCATGCGCTGGCCGTTGCTCACGCTGACGCCATCGGCAAGCCCGATCGAAAGAGCGAAACGCGAAGTGTCGGTGGCAGTCAGAAGAACGCCGCCTTTATCGACGAAGGATTGGAGGTGCTCGACGCCGTCCCAGCCGAGGCCGGGGCGCATGTCGTCGGTGGAATCATTTTGGCCGACGAGATTGGGTGTTTCCGGCGTGTTTTTCCAGGGAAGCGGATTGCCCCAGGCGGACGGGAGACCGTTGATGATGAGCGTGGGACCGCCGAAAAAGCCGACGGGCGGAAAGAGGATGACGTCGTATTTGGCGTTGAGGTCGCTGATTTTGGCGACAGTCTGCGTGCTGATGTAATCGTAAGGAATGCCGAGATTATCGAGGCCGATGCGCCACCAGCCTTCGGCTTGGGTGCTGAGCCAGGTGTGAACGAGGGCCACGCGGGCGGCGCGGAGGGGATGCGTTTTGACGCTCGGCATCGCTGAGATAGAAACGGCCTCGAGCCCGAGGCCGGAAACCGCATCCTTGAGCTGCTCGCTGCTGACGTTGCGAAGGAGAAACGTGCCGCGGCTGAACTTTTTGCCGGCGCTTTCGAAAGGCTCTTCGGCGGCTTCGATCGAAGCGTCGCGGAGCTTGTAGCGAAGCGTGGCAAGCGACGGCTCGGCGTTATTGTTGATGGCAAAAATGGTGCCGTCACCGCTCACGCCCGCGGGGGCGTGAATTTCCGTGACGCGCTCCATTGGGACATCGAGGACTTTGGGGTCGATGATGCGCGCCACTTGCACGTCGAAAAGCTCGCCGAAGGTCCAGCCGGTGTCGTCATAGGGCGTTTTCTGCGGATCGTCGGGGCTCCAGTATTGGTGATCGAGAAGAGCGTCGGCGATGCGCGAATAGGGCTGGTCCATGCGGATGATGTAGCTTCCGGCGGGAAACTCGCGAGTGGTGGGAGCCGGTGCTGCTTCTTTTTCCAGGGTGGGCTTGCTGCCTTTGGGGGAGTTTTTGGCCGGAAGGGTCACGGTGAAAGCCGTTGTCGCGCGCGAAATTTCGACAGCCTGCTTTTGCATGACGCGCAAGAGCGCGGCTTGGGAGTCCAAGCGCGGATCGTCCGCGGACAAGACGTACGCGGCGGGGCCTTCCTCTTGAGGCTTCATCACGGAGCGCTTGGCTTTGAGGTAAAAATTCTTGAGGAAGAGGCGCTTGTTCTCGTTGAAATAATGCAACGAGGTGAGCAGGCCGGTCTCTTCATAGTTGTTGTTGTCGCGCTGCGACCAGAGAACTTTGGGAAGCGGAGGATCTTGGCGGTACCAGGTGCGGGAGTATTCGTCCGGGTCGAGCGTGCGTTCGAGGGTATCGGCGCCACCGTTGCCAAACGTTTCGTAGAGGCGGCTGATGCCGTTGTGCATGGCGGCGATGAACATCAAATAACCGGGCGACCAGGTGTCGAAAACGCCGTGGGTGAAGACGCCGGGCATGCCGAACTTGGTCATGTCCGCGACGTTGCGCCAGCCGATCATTTCCCATTCGTCGGTGAGAATCGGATCGACCCAGGCGTTGAAGGGGCCATCGCCGGCGGTATTGTCGTAAAGATACGGAACGGATTCGTGGAGATCGTGGAGGACTTGCGCTTTCCAGCCGACGTAGGCGTTGAGGACGTTTTCGGTGAGCTTGAGGGTGACGCCCATGGCATCGCGATTGTTGTCGTGAGCGACGTACTTGCCCCAATAAATCAGCGGCGGGTAGAACTCTTTCGGATGAGAGAGATGCCAGCGATAAATGTCCACCATGCGATCGCGGCCATCGACTTCGACAACCGGGGTGATGAGGGTGATCATGCCGTCGCGGATTTCGCGAATGTAGGGGCTTTCATCGACGGCGAGGCGATAGGCCAGCTCCATTAGAGCGGTGGGCGCGCCGGTTTCGGGCGAATGGATCGTGCCGGTGATGTAGTAGACAGGGACGGCTTGGGCGACGAGTTTGTCCGCTTCCGCGTCATCGAGCTTGATGGTGCGGGGATCGGCGAGCTTAGCGAGGCGGGCGCGATTTTCATCGAGATTTTTTAGATTTTCGGGCGAAGAGATGGCCACGGCGATCATCTCGCGGCCTTCTTCCGTTTTGCCGATGGAGAAGACCTTGACGCGCGGGCTGGCCTTTTCGAGCAGGCGCATGTATTTGTAAACGTCTTCGGCGTAGGGCAGGATGCCGGGCGCGCCGGCGACGTCGCCGAGGACGGCTTCGGGCGTCGGAACGTTCTTCGAAGCGGGCAAATAGTTCACGAGCGGCGAGGTGAAGAACGGCTCGGTGGTGTACTTCTGGATTTTCGCGGTGTAGGCCGCATCGACGGGCTGCTTGGGATCGCGAGCGGGCGCAGTTTCGCCGTCGCCAAGAGCAGCGGAGCCAGCCAAGGCAAGAAAGAGGAGCAGGGCCGAACTCCGCAGGATGTGCACACGCGCTACTCGATTACGAATCATCGGTTCCCCCGGAAGTGCGAAGTGGAATGCGGATTGTAACGCAGGAGCTATTCGGCGGCGACAAATGTTATGCACACCGGGGAAGGGACGTCGATGGTCTGGCCCGTGGGCGTGAGGCTGCCCGTTGCGGGATCGATGTGGAAGACGACGACGTTGTTCGATTCCTGGTTTTCAGCCAGCAGGTACGATCCCGTGGGATCGATGGCGAAATGACGCGGAGTTTTGCCGCCGGTCAGAACCTGGCCGAGGGATTTCAGGGTACCTTTTTTGCGATCGATGGCGAAGATCGCGATGCTGTCGTGGCCGCGGTTCGAGGCGTAGAGAAATTTCCCGGAGGGATAAACGGCGATCTCGGCGGCATCGTTCGGTTTTGCATAATCCGCCGGAAGCGTCGAGATGGTTTGCAGGGTGGAGAACGTGGCGTTCTTCCCGTGATAGGAGAACGCCGTGACGGTGGAGGCCATCTCGCTGATGACGTACGCAAACTTATCGTTGGGAGAAAACGCGAGATGGCGCGGGCCGGAACCGGGTTTCACTTTCGCAAAGCCGGAGAGCATGGGAGTGAAGACGCCTGTGGCGCTGTCGAAGCCGTACACGATGACTTGATCGAGGCCGAGATCGACGGCAAGGGCGAAGCGATTGTCGGGAGACGTGCCGATCCAATGGGCGTGAGGACCATCCTGGCGTTGCTTGTTGGGGCCGGTGCCGGAATGTTGAACGAAGCCGCTGGCGGTGCCGAGGCTGCCATCGAAATGGACCGGAAAGGAGGCGATGCTGCCGCTGTCGTAATTCGCGACGAGCACGAAGGAGCCGGTTTTATCGAGCGAAACGTAGCAAGGGCCGGCGCCGCGAGTGGGAACCTGATTCAGAAATTTGAGCGAGCCGGTTTTGGCGTCGACGGCAAAGGCGCTGACGGCGCCGCTGACTTCGCCATTGAAATTGCCGATTTCATTTACGGCATAGAGATACTTGCCGTTGGGGTGGACGGCTAAGAACGAGGGATCGGTGGTTGCCGCCGCGACGCCGATGGAAGTGAGCTGTCCTTTCGCGGGATCGAAGCGGTATGCGTAAATGCCTTTGCTGGCGGTTTTTGTGGTGTAGGTGCCGACGAACGCGATGTATTGGCCCTTCGCAGCGGGCTTTGCCTGCGCCTGCGAGGGCGAAAGGAAAAATAGTGGCGCGGACAAAAGAAGCGTGATTACGAATAGACGCCGCGTGATTTTCATAAGGGAAGGAATTCTAACACTAAGTGTGGAAATTGCAGGGGCGCAGCATGCTGCGCCCGTAGAAAAGCGGAGAGGGCAGGGGGGCGAGGGGCAGGCTATTTTTTTTCTTCTTCCTGCTCTTCCTGGAGGACGGCGGCGGCGGCGACGGAATCGCCTTCCTCGAGGCGCAGGAGGCGCACACCCTGTGTCGAGCGGCCCGCTTCGCGGATTTCGTTGGCGTGCACGCGAATCACTTTGCCGTCGTGCGTGATGATCATGACGTCGGATTCTTCGGTGACTTGCAGCGTGGCGACGACGGAACCGTTGCGGTCGGTGGTCTTCATGTTCACGACGCCTTTGCCGCCGCGAGAGGTGATGCGGTACTCCGCGAGCGGAGTGCGCTTGCCAAAACCTTTTTCGGCGACGGTGAGCATGAGGGTGACGAGGGAGTCCTTGATTTGCTCGTTTTCGAGCTCCTCGAGATTTTGCGAGGTGGCTTTGTGTTCCTTGGCGATGATTTCGAAATCGGGCTGCACGGCGTCCATGCTGACAACGTAATCGTCTTTGTCGAGGTCCATGCCGTTCACGCCGCCGGCGTTGCGGCCCATGGGGCGGACTTCGGTTTCGCGGAAGAGGATGGCCTGGCCTTCATGGCTGGCGAGGAAAATCATCTGCTTGCCGTCGGTGAGCTTGGCGCCGATGAGCTCGTCCTTGCCGTCAAGATTGATGGCGATGATTCCGGTGGAGCGCGGGTTGGAAAATTCCATCAACGCGGATTTCTTGACGGTGCCGTTCCTGGTGGCCATGAAGACGAAGCGGCCTTCCTCTTCGAGATTTTGCGCTGCGACGAGAGCGGTGAGTTTTTCGTCTTCCTGGAATTTTACGAGGCTGGAAATGGCCTTGCCCCGCGTGGCGGCGGCGGCTTCAGGCAGTTCGTAGACTTTGAGCCAGTAGACGCGGCCTTTCGAAGTGAAAAGCAAAATGTAACTGTGAGCGGAGGCGATGAAGAGATGCTCGACGAAATCTTCTTCTTTCGTGCGAGCGCCGATGCGGCCCTTGCCGCCGCGCGACTGGTGGCGGTACGTGTCCGCCGCGGTGCGCTTGATGTAGCCGGCGTGGCTGACGGTGATAAGCATCTCAGTGTCGGCGATGAGGTCTTCGAGCTTGATTTCGTCGACTTTGTCGACAATTTGCGTGCGGCGGTCGTCGCCATAGGCTTTCTGGACTTCGCGAAGCTCCGCGGCGATCACTTGTTTCAGTTTTTTTTCGCTCGATAGAATTTCTTTCAGCTCGGCAATGTGGTCGCGGATGGATTTCAGTTCCTTGAGAATGTCCTCGACGGAAAGCTGCGTGAGGCGGTGGAGTTGCAGCTCGAGAATGGCATCGACTTGAATGGGCGTCAGACCATCGGAGACGGAGCGCCCGCTTTCGCCTTCGAGCGTGGCGACGCGATATTTTCTGCCATCGAGCTTGACGCCTTCGATCTTGCGGGGCTTTCCGTTCTCGGTGATGGTGACGTCCTGCTCGGAAAAATAGTTGAGCAGGTTTTGCTTGGCTTCGGCGCGGCTTGCAGAACCACGGATAATGCGGATGACCGTGTCCAGATGGTCGAGCGCCACCTGGTAGCCGACGAGGATGTGTTCGCGTTCCTCGGCTTTGCGGAGTTCATAGCGGGTGCGGCGAATGACAACGTCGCGGCGATGCTCGAGGAATAGCTTGATCAGAGGAATGAGGCCCAGTTCGCGGGGCTGGCCGCCCACGATTGCGAGCAGGATCATGCCGAAGGATTCCTGCATCTGCGTGTGCTTGAAAAGATTGTTGAGGATGAGCTGCGATTCCTCGCCGCGCTTGATTTCGATGACGACGCGCATACCTTCGCGGGAAGATTCGTCGCGAACGTCGGCGATGCCCTCGATTTTTTTGTTCTGGACGAGCTCGGCGATGCGCTCGATCATTTTCGATTTGTTGACCTGGTACGGGATTTCGGTGACCACGATGTTTTCGCGGTCTTTGCCGACTTCCTCGATGGCGGCTTTGGCGCGCATCATAAAGCTGCCGCGGCCGGTTTTGTAGGCGGACTCGATCCCTTCGCGGCCGGCGATGTAGGCGCCGGTGGGAAAATCCGGGCCGGGCACGATCTTCATGATTTCTTTCAGCGGCGTGTCCGGCTTATCGAGAAGCAGGATGGCTGCTTCCACGATTTCGCGAAGGTTGTGCGGCGGAATGTTCGTGGCCATGCCGACGGCGATGCCGCTGGCGCCATTGACGAGCAAATTCGGAATGCGCGAAGGGAGGACGAAGGGTTCTTCGCGCGTCTGGTCGAAATTCGGAACGAAATCGACGGTTTCTTTTTCGAGGTCGGCGAGAATGTCTTCGCTGAGTTTTGCGAGGCGCGCTTCGGTGTACCGCATGGCCGCCGGAGGGTCGCCGTCGACGGAGCCGAAATTTCCCTGGCCGTCGATCAACGGGTAACGCATGTTGAAGTCTTGCGCCAGGCGCACGAGCGCGGGATAGATGACGGCTTCGCCGTGAGGATGATAGTTGCCGGAAGTGTCGCCGCAGATCTTGGCGCATTTGCGGTAGCCGCGGTTGGAGGCGAGGCCGAGGTCGTTCATGGCCACGAGGATGCGGCGCTGCACGGGCTTGAGGCCGTCGCGCACGTCTGGCAGCGCGCGCGCGATGATTACGCTCATCGAGTAGTCGAGATAGGACTTCTTCATCTCGGCTTCGATATCGACCGGCAGCAGTATCGATTTGTTTGTTTCGTCCGCCATTTCCCCTCGCTGTGGCTCAGTTTGTTCGTTGTAAGGGCACGATCTATCGTGTCCCTACACGTGACACCTATCGATTTGCGATGTACGCCAGCACGTAAGCCTTTACGGAATCGAACGCGTCTGCGACGTTGGTAAAGCGCCGTGGGCCAAAGTGCTCTTCAAGCTGCTTCAAAAAATCGTCTCGGTGCGCTTCGCTTTCCAACTCAACAGCAACGCCGCGTTCGTTGTCTGGCAATTCCACCGGCGTCGCGCGAAATTCGCTGCAGCTCAATCCACGCAGCCCCGGCAAAGTCGTCCAACCTAGTTGGTAAAGCATGTGAACGGCGCTAAATATCCAGATTCACGACTTCGAGTGCGTTTTCCTCGATGAATTTGCGCCGGGCTTCGACGTTTTCGCCCATAAGCGTCGTGAAAATATCCTCGGCGGCAACTGCGTCTTCGAGCTTCACTTGGAGCAGCGTGCGCGTCTCGGCGTTCATCGTGGTTTCCCAGAGCTGCTCGGCGTTCATTTCACCGAGGCCCTTGAATCGCGTGATCGTGAAATCTTTTTTCGCATCTTCGACAACGTAGTTGAGCACGTCATGGACGTTTTCTTTGGTGACTTTATCGCCGTTGCGCGCAACAACGAAGGGCGGCTTGTTGTTCTCCTCGATCTGTTTGGCGAGCGCACGCAGCCGCTTGTAATCCGCCGTCGAAGCCAGAGCCCAGTTCACTTTCTGATTGTGCGGCGGGCCGAACTGGATTTCGTAGAGGCTGTGCTCCTCGTCGAACGCCACTTTGCCTTCGAGCTTGAGCTTGGCTTTGTCAATTTCCTTCAAGAGCTTTTCGAGCGCTTTTTTGTCCTCGAAATCGGTTTTCTTCTCGAGGCCGCTTTCGGCGAGCAGCTCGACCAAGCCGTTTTCGCGCAAACGCCGGCCCAGCTTTGCCGCGGCGGCTTCGTATTCCTGCACGTTGAGCAGAAACTTCGTCAGACCGGCTCCTTCGAGCGAAACACCTTCTTTCGCTTTCACAACGTGGTCTTCCGTGGCGCGTTTCATCAGCTCGTGAGCAAATTCCCGTTCGTCGCGGATGTAGCGTTCGGTCTTTCCGCGCTTCACGCGGTAGAGCGGCGGCTGGGCGATATAAATGTGCCCGCGATCGATGAGTTCTTTCATGTGGCGGAAGAAAAACGTCAGCAACAGGGTGCGGATGTGCGAGCCGTCGACGTCCGCATCGGTCATGAGAATCACTTTGTGATAGCGGAGTTTGCCGGCGTCGAAATCGTCCTTGCCGATGCCCGTGCCCAGGGCGGTGATGATCGCGCGAATTTCTTCGTGCCCAAGCATTTTGTCGTAGCGCGCTTTTTCGACGTTGAGGATTTTGCCTTTGAGCGGCAGGATGGCCTGGTACTTGCGGTCGCGGCCCATTTTCGCGGAGCCACCGGCGGATTCACCCTCGACAACGAAGAGCTCGCACCGGGAAGGGTCGCGCTCCTGGCAATCGGCGAGCTTGCCGGGCAGACCGCTGGAATCCATGGCGGACTTGCGCCGCGTCAACTCGCGGGCTTTGCGCGCGGCTTCGCGAGCGCGCGCGGCGTCGATGCACTTGGAAATGATGCGGCGGGCCACCGTGGAATGCTTATCGAACCATTCGCCAAGCTTCTCGTTGACGAGTTGCTCGACGTCACCCTTGATGTCACTGTTCAGCTTGCCCTTGGTCTGCCCTTCAAATTGCGGCTGCGGCAGGCGCACGGATACGACGGCTACAAGACCTTCGCGTACGTCGTCGCCGGTAATTGTCACTTCATCTTTTTGTTCCTTCAGCATTCCCGCCGACGAGGCGAAATTGTTGATCGTGCGAGTCAGCGCGGAGCGAAAACCGGAAAGGTGCGTGCCGCCATCCACGGTGTTGATTGTGTTTGCGAAGGCAAAAACGTTTTCGCCGTAGGTGTCGTTGTATTGCAGCGCGATTTCGATCTCGAGGGCGCCGCGCTTCCCTTCGATGTAAATCGGCGAATCATGCAGCGTGGTCTTGCCGCGATTGAGGTGCTTGACGAACTCGCCAATGCCGCCGGTAAAGCGAAACTCGGCGGTCTTTTCGGAACGTTCATCCGTCAACGTGATTTTCAGGCCCTTATTCAGGAAGGCCAGTTCGCGCAAGCGCTGCGAGAGTGTGTCAAAGCTGAAGGTCGTCTTGTCAAAGATGGTTGGGTCGGGATGAAACGTGACGCTCGTGCCGGTCTTTCGCGTCTTGCCGGTCTGCTTTAGCTTCGAGGTCGGCTTGCCTTTTTCGTAGGACTGTTCCCAGACCGCGCCATCGCGCGAGATTTCCAGTTCGAGACGGTCTGAGAGCGCGTTGACAACCGAAACGCCGACGCCGTGCAATCCGCCGGAAACTTTGTACGTATCGCTGTCGAACTTGCCGCCAGCGTGGAGCACAGTGAGGACTACCTCCGCGGCGGGACGCTTTTCCGTGGCGTGCATGTCCACGGGAATACCGCGGCCGTTATCGACTACGGTTACCGAATCGTCCGCATGAACGGTGACGTTGATTTCGTCGGCGTAACCAGCCATCGCTTCGTCGACAGAATTGTCGACGACTTCCCAAACCAGGTGGTGCAGGCCCATGTCGCCGGTCGAGCCAATGTACATCGCGGGGCGCAGCCGCACAGCTTCCAGCCCGCCGAGGACTTTGATCGATTTCGCGTCGTACTGATGGCCTGTGGTTTTACCGGCCACCGCTTCTTTATCGCCCATGTACGCTCCTGACGAAGCTCTTTCAGCGCGAAGACGGACCCCGAGCCATGCGGTAAGCCTCAGCGCGTAAAAATCACAGCTCAAATTCATGTGAAGCGAGGAAAGGCGTGCTCGCGGAATGCTCCGTACGTCGCCTTACCCTTTGATTCCGATCGCAAGCGACCGGAACTCGTAGGGTCCCTGCTCCATCCCGTCTCGCGCAGCGAGACGTGGCGAAGACTTCAAAACTCCAAGCTTCCGGCTCAATAGCTCCTGGCGCGAAGCTAGGTTGCAGAGCCGAATTTACTTGGCCGACGTGCCGATTGGGAGGAAACCGAACTGCGAATCGACAGCCACACTAGTATACCTGAACGGGTCAGCATTCTCAAGGCTGGAAGATATGGGGAGCATCTACTAAGGTATTTATTTTGTGCTAGTTAGACTTGCCTTTGGAGGCTTGACGGACTTCGCGGTGGACTCAAGCCTGGCGTGAAATCCGATCGCTTTTTTCACTCGAACCGGTGTTTCCAGCATCTGCCGAATGGTCTCAAAAACAGCCTGAAATCTCGCATCGTATCGCTTTTCCATTGCGTCAATTTTTCGGCGCAATTCTTCGTGCGTCGCGAGCATTTCGCGAAGGCTAACGAAGGTTCGCATGATCGCGACGTTTACTTGCACGGCGCGCGAACTGCGAAGCACGCTGGAAAGCATCGCGACTCCCTGCTCGGTGAAAGCGTAAGGGGCGTAGCGACGGCCTCCTCGCACTGGGTTTGAGGTTCCAGTCTGGAACCTCAAACTTTGGAGGTCTTTGGGGGAAAGCTGAAACATGAAATCCGAGGGAAAGCGGCTTGCATTTCGCTTCACGGCTTTGTTTAAATTTTTTGTTGCAACGCCATAGAGCCGGGCGAGGTCGGCATCCAGCATGATCCGACTGCCGCGTACGAAAAAGATTTTCTGACTAATCAGGGCGGTTGGAACGATCGCGTTTTGCGAAGGCATTTGCATGAGGCACGAGTTTGAGGTTCCATATTGGAACCTCAAAAACAGCACTTCGCATTTTAAATTATTAATTGAGTTAAATCAACTGGTAGATAATCTATTGTTAAGAGTGTCGCGGGGCAGCGTGCCGCTGGCGGTCGCGGGGTCAAATGCGCATGGGCATGATGATGTAGCGATAGCGGTAGGATTCATCGGCGAGGGGGCGCATTTGGCCGGCAGATTGTTCGTCTTTCAGTTCGATGCTGACCGGGCCATCGGCGGCAGCGGCAAGAAAATCGAGCATATACGAAGAATTGAAACCGATGGCGATGGCGTCGCCCTTATACTCCTTCTCGATGTTTTCTTTGGCTTCGCCGTACTCCGGACTTGATGCGGAAATTTCCACGCCTTCTTTGGAGACAGCGAGCTTCACGGCATGCGAGCGTTGATCGGCAAGCTGCGACACACGGCGCACGGCATCGCTCAATTCGGCGCGCTCCAGGACAACGGTCTTGTTGTTGTCGCGCGGCAGCACCGCTTCGTAATTCGGAAATTGGCCGGTGAGGATTCGCGAAATCAACAAACGGTGGCCGACTTGGAAAAACAGATGGCTCTCGTCCTTGGCGAAATCAATGGACGCATCGGAGCCGGCCGCGCTCGCAAGTTTTTCCACTTCGTCCATCGCTTTTTTCGGAATGAGAACCTTCACTTCGCCGCTCAGACCCGCGAGTTTCTGGTCCGTCTCCGCAAGAGCCAGGCGATGGCCGTCAGTGGCCACCATGGCTAGCGTGTCCGGCTTTAAGATCAAAAGCCCGCCGTTCAGTGTGTAGCGGGATTCTTCCATAGAGATCGCAAATTTCGTTTTGGCGATGAGGCTTTCCAGCACGGGGGCGGAAATTTTGACCAGTGTGTGAGGCATTACGGGAAGGGCCGGGAAATTTTCTTTAGCCATGCCAACGAGCTTGTACTTTTTTCTGTCGCTGACGATTTCCACCCAATGGTTCTCGAGGAGCTTCACCTTGATCTCGCCCTCGGGGAGCAAGCGCACGAGCTCCAATAGTTTTTTTGCGGGGATGGTGCCCGCCCCCTCCTTCTTGATTTTTGCCTCGCAGGACGTGCGGATGCTCAGCTCGAGGTCCGTCGCCGTGATGGTCAATTGGGTGCCCTTGGCCTCGACCAGCAAATTCGAGAGGATCGGGATGGTCGTCTTACGCTCGACGACACCTTGCGTCATGCTCAGTTCATTCAAAAGCGCTGATTTTGTAACGCTGAATTCCATCGCTTGATGTTCCTCGCGTGCGGTTCCTGGTGCGCTCATTCGCTTACCTCGCCACTCTTCTACCGCTGTCGTACTGTACTCGCTTTTCCAGAAAGTATAAAGCCCACAACAAGCGCAAAGCCTGTGGAAATACGTGGGAATCAGCTGCGCTCCGCTTCGGTACTCTTCCCGGCAGATCCACTTTATTCACAAACCCACAAACACAATCACAACAAGCAAGGGAGTGCTCCATTCCAAAACACATAAAGATTGTTGTTGTGATGAACGCTGTGGAACCGTGGAAAGCTCAGCAACCGCCTCCATTCCAGTGGCGTAGCGTCTACGATACAAAGTGGCGAACTGTGGGAATCGGTGAAAACGTGCGGTTATGCGCCGATGTAGCGCTGCTGATCCAGAATTCTTCCACCGCGCTCAACAAAATTTCCGCACAATCTCCTACACTTCTTCACAGCGGAAGAATGCGCGGAATAGAGCGCACCACTGTCACGATTCGACGGGAGGAGCGATCAAGTGCGCAGCTCCAGCTATCGAGTCGTAACTTCAGGTCAGCGAAGATACGAACCCGTTGAAGGAAAGGCTGATCGAAAACGTGGAGTGAATGCGACTGAGTTATTGCAAGGTGTCCATCAAGCGCGTAATCGTCCGGTTCAGATCCTTGTCTGACCGGCGCATCTCCTCGATTTTGTTGATCGAGTGAAGCACGGTGGTGTGATGCTTTCCGCCAAATTGGCGGCCGATTTCCGGCAACAACGCCGTGGTGAGCTGTTTCACAATGTACATCGCCACCTGCCGCGGAAAAGCGATAGCGCGCGTATTGCTGCGAACCTTCAAATCCTGCTCGCGCATGTTGAAATGCTCGCTCACACGCTTCTGAATGAGGTCGATAGTGACGCGCTTTTCCTGAGTGGCGATGATGTTACGGAGCACCTGCTGTGCAGTCGCAAGCGAAATCGTCGCTCCAGTCAGGGAGGCGTAAGCCATAAGCCGTGTCAGAGCGCCTTCCAGTTCACGCACGTTGGACTTGATGGCGCGGGCGATGTATTCGGCCACTTCATCGGGCAGACTGAACCGGTCGTTTTCCGCTTTCTTTTGAAGAATCGCAATTTTGGTCTCGAGGTCAGGCGGCTGGATATCGGCGATGAGGCCCCATTCGAACCGCGAGCGCAGCCGCTCTTCGATCGAGTTGATCTCTTTGGGCAGGCAATCGGAAGAAATCACAATTTGCTTCTGCTGTTCATAGAGCGCGTTGAAGGTATGAAAGAACTCTTCCTGAGTGCGTTCCTTCCCCGCGATGAACTGAATGTCGTCCACCAGCAGAACGTCCACGGTATGGAAACGGTCGCGGAAGCTGGTCATGCGATCGAAGCGCAAGGAATTGATGACCTCAATCGTGAACTTTTCCGCGCTTACATAGCTCAGGCGCATCGCCGGATTGCGTTTCTTGATGGTGTGCCCGATGGCGTGCATCAAGTGGGTCTTGCCCATGCCCACTCCGCCGTAGAGAAATAGCGGGTTATAAGCCTTCGAGGGCTGTTCGGCCACGGCCCGGGCCGCGGCGTGGGCAAACTCATTGGATTTTCCGACGACAAAGGATTCGAAACTGTAGCGCAGATTCAGCTGGTGATCGCTGCTTTCAAAATCGAGCTTCGCTTGCTTCACGCCGGATGCTGTGGGAGCGGCTGGCACGGGTTCTTCCTCCGTACAGACGTATTGGACTTTCACGTTGGGGGTCCCCAGTTCGTGGAACACCGCTTTGACAATCTCGCCATAGGTCCGCGTGAGGACCTGCCGGAAGACCGTGCTAGGGATCTGCACGTAGAGGTTTTCTCCCTCGGCCCGGTTGAGGCGCGTGGGTTGAAACCAGGTGGTGTAGGTGTTGATGCTGACCCGGGACTTTACGCGTTCCAGAAACCGGTCCCAGGAATTCGTCGCAGTAGTCATCGCAAGAGAAAATCTCTCCCCGTCATTTCCACAGATGTGAAAATGCTGTGGAAAGCAGGTCCCTTCTTTTTTCTTCAGGCTTCGGGATTCATGCCCGTGCCGGAGCGTTATGCTTCCCCGTGTCGCCCCGCGCGCGGCCCTTCTGGAATTGTCGGCCCCTCGTACCGCCGCTATCAGACAGCGCGGGATTGTCGCCGATTGGACCGATTGGAGCAAGCGAAAAGTGTGCGAAGGGATTCACCGGGGTGCACACGCCATGCACAGTTTTTCCACAAGCACAATTCTGGTGCAGTGCTGCCGCGCAACGGGCATTTTAGCGGCAATTCTAACGGAATTTTCCTGTCGAGGAGCGGGTTTGCACAGGATGGAACAAAATCCACCTGAGGAAAACTGCACTTATTTATGGAGATTTTTTATCGGGCCTGTCGAACTCGAAGATGCCCAGCGGGTCGCTTCCGATGATGAGGTGATCTTTGTCCACGAGGATGGTACTGGCTTCGAGCCGCGCTCCTTCGGGCGTATAGATCAGGTAGGTCGCGCGCCGATTACCGTCCTTGTCGAAGTGCAAAAGCTTGTCACCCAGCGCCATCCAGACTTCACCACTGGAGCGTTCCACGCCAACGGCCGTAAGGATGCGCTTGAACACAGGAGGTTCGCCGTGCTGCTCCTGCCGCGCGATCTCCTTGCGCGTGGCTTGGGCGGCGGGCCAGGCATCGACTCCCGTGTATTGTATGTCCTGCCCCGCGTAACCGTAGCGGTCATATTGGCGCACGGTCGCTTCCGGAAGATAAGGGAATGCGTAATAGAGATGGCCGCCGCCGTCCGTCACCAGAATTCCGATGTTTAGGAAGCGGTTCAGCTCGGGGCGCTCGGAAATGGACTCGGGGTCGCCAAACTCGCGGACATCGCGGCCCGTCTTGTCGAAGACGATGACGAGATGGGGTTCGCGCATGGTCGCGACGGCATATTCGCCGTCGGAGAGCGCGGCCACCGACACAGGGGAGTCGATTTTTACGATCCGCGCGTTGCCCTCGGCGTCCCAAATTTTGATGGCGTTGGCGCCGCGGTCCGCGACATATACGGTTCCCTGCGCGTCGACGTCCAGGTCCTCGCCGAAAGTAATGCCGGCCAGTTCAGGCGGCGGCGTTCCAGCAGCTCTGCCGTCCGCGTACGCGGGGACTCTTTTGATCAGTTTTCCAGCCGCGTCGAACACGGAAGCCGAGGACCCCGGCGCCGTTAAGACATAAAAGTTTCCGTCCGGACCCCGTTTCACAGCGCGCAGGCCCGGGCCAATTCCCGGCAACAGCCTTTTTGTGGCCGTGAGTTCCCCATCGTATTGGCCAAACGCGCACCCCGAAAAACACGCCAGCAGACACAGACCCGCGAGAATCTTCACGTTGAGTACTACCCCTTTGCCCTGCCCCCATTTATCTGAGTCATCAGAGTACGACGGAAGAGTACAGGTTGCCCGTTTCAGGGGTTCCGAGTGCCGATTTGTCAATCCTAAGGCGACATCTGCTTCGCCCACCAGATTCGAGGGTGTTCCTTGTTTCAGTTAGGAAAGTGACGGGGGATGATCGCCGCATAGTGGTCGGAGAATGCTCAGCGCGGCACCGTATACTTTTTCATCGGGACGTATTGTCGCATGCCCAAACCCTCGAGCCTCTACTCGGAACAATCCTCGAAGCGTTCCTAGTGACAGTCTCTCGGTCCCTGTGAGAGTATCGCTGCACTCAAAGGCTCTGGCAATCAGGGAACCTCTCGGTGCGCTTTTATTCCTAGGTATGTAATTGTTCTTCCTTCGGTGCCATGTAGAGGCCACGCGGATCGCTTTCTCTGAACCAGGCTTGCTCATGTTCTCCGTGTATCTCCAGACGATCGCCGCAGCCTCTGGCGCCATGTCGAGATCGTGGAACACTCGCGACGCTACTGCATCGACCGACACGCCAAACCTTGAGGCGGCCCCGAGCACCGTGGCGCAACGTATTCGCTCTTGCCAGTCACCCAGTGTCTTCTGGCGATCAAAGTATTCGACAACCGCATTGTGGGGAACAAGCAAATTGCTCGCTAAGCGGTTACACAGAGACTCGATTGCGGGGTCCTCGCTATGGGAACCTAATGCTTCCCAAGGGCTAAATTCATTCACGATAAGGTGACCGATCTCGTGGGCGATGCTGAGACGCCGCCGCACTGGCGGATACATAACATTTACGTCGATGAAAATACGGCCGGACTCGAGTCTAAGGCAAGCGTCGCGGTCAAGCGGTCGCTCTCTAACAGCAGCCACCCCGAACCGCTTGAGTAGCTTTTCGAGAGGGAAAGGTGGACATTGGTCAGAGTATGCTGCGCAAAGCTCCCTTGCGAACTCCAGACAGCGAGCTTCAAGGAGCTGATCCATTCTCGCCTGTCCTCCGCAGGGTGTATATTATAATATACGATTGTAAAATGCAATTGATGGGGTGAGCGCTTTGGATGGAATGCTTGTAAACCAGCGGGTCAGGGCGATCCGTGAGTATCGGCGGCTTGAGAGTAGGAAACTAGCCGAAATGGCTGGGCTAAGTGCCGCAGAGATCAGCCATATAGAGCGAAATCTGAGGACCCCCAAGACCGACACCCTCCAGAAAATCGCTGCGGCGCTGGATGTCACCACGAGCTTCCTACTGGGTGAGGATGAGGACGCCAATCTTCCCATGGCAGGTGGGCTGGCCCGTCAATCAGCTAAGGTGTTCCTGCTGCGGAACCCAGTATCGCCTCAGGCAAGAGAATACGTCGCTAGAATCTTGGTCCTCGATTCGGCGCCGCAGACTGTGAGGGGTTGGCGTGACCTCCTGAAAAACATAGAGGAGATAGTTTCAGCCTTTAGGGTCGACGAGGCTTAGCTGCCCCGAGCTGGATGAAGATTTTCTTTCTTTGAGCACGCTGTCTATTATTTCGTTGAGCTTGGAGCGAACGGCTGGGTCGTCCTGGCGGGAGGCTAGTACTTTGGTGTCGGAATCGGCATACTCGTCGCTGAGTGGATCCGGCGGAATTCGTGCGTGTGAGAGTACTGCGACAGCGTCCCTCTCGTTCTTTGGAAGCTTCTTGACTTCGGGGTGCGACTCGAGCTGCTGATCGAGTCGCAGGCCCAAACGATAGTCGCTGCATCCTTCACGCAAGTAATGCCGATGGGCAGGGTCGCACGCTGCGGTCAAGCCAGCTGCGTCCTCCAATATTTCGCAGAATGCGGCCTCAACCCGCTTACCGAGGCTCCTGAGATTAGGTTGGCAGAAGAGATATAATTTCCATAACTGAGGATAGATATCCTGAAGCATGGTCACTTGCTTATGGACCAAGGAATCGTCTTCGTCGCCGATCTCGTTCAATCTCCGGACAGTTCCATCCTTCCACTTCACAAGCGCCCGGACGGACTTAAGCATCATTTTGGGGCTCGGACAAAATATCAGAACCGAGTTTTGGTTAGTTGGAAGGCCAACCTCCTTTTCCACCGACGTCTCAACCCTCTTCCTCAGCTCCTCGTCTGTATGGAGGTTCTTAATGAGATCATTTTTTTGGTAGTGGTCATTATATGTGTTGATCTGGTTTTTTCCGCAGACGAACACATGCTTAAATAGGCTCCAGCGTCTAATCATCGCGATCAGCGGCGATTCCCGTAGGTGGTCAAGTAGGCCGTCATCTGAGAACTGCATAAGCTTGTTTTCATCTTTTGCTAGACCGGACAAGCTCACGGCCCGAATCAGCATCGCGTCGGCCGCACATTTTTTGGGATGGAAAAGTACCTTGTCTGCGAGATTGTATCGGAGCTTCAAAATATCGAGTAAATCTGCCAGAACGTCATTTCGGACGCGGCCATGCCTAACGAGTTGAATCACAACCCGCTTGTACCCCTTATGTCCTTCTACTTTGTGCTCGTCTACCCCGAAATATCGAAAGATCCGCGAATCGTAGGTGGCTCTGATCCCGGTCATTGAATGATCGCGTTTTATGTAATCGAGCAGGTCGGCACAGATCGTGTTGCCAATTATGTCGGCTAGGACGAGGTATTCTGGCTTTATGTCCCCGGCTTTAACAGATTCGTAGACCTCATCATCATCCTTGCTTTCCGCTATGGCTCGCAGGACCTGAAGAACAGGGCCGATGTAACGAGCGTTTCCACTGTCGTTGAGCACCTCTGATACAGCCACTTCCATTCGCGAAGGCTTAGTTCTGTCGCTAGATGGCCGGTCATGCTTAGGAATCACGGGCATCTCATCTTCCAAGGTATGCCCGAAGGGCACATGCCCCATGTCGTGCAAGAGCGCGGAGAATCTGAGAATGCGGCGCAGCTCCTCTCCCTCTGATTCAACAAAGAAGCACTTTTCCTCTTGCATTCGCTCTGCAATCTTGTCTGCCACGTGCATGACGCCAAGTACGTGCTCGAATCTCGAGTGTTTAGCGCCGGGATAAATCAGATGGCTTAATCCGAGCTGTCGGCAGCCGTGCAGGCGCTCAAACCCAGCGGTATGCAAGAGTTTCATTTCTTCGGGGGTGAGCTCGATATCCCCGTGGAGATTGTCGCGGATTACTTTTCTTCCCATGAATCCCACTCCGACAGAGTAAGGAGCGAACAGACGCACTCATTCTGTACTGGAGAGTATACCCTACCCCGAAAGGTATTGCTTGCAGAATTTAGACACTAGGTACTGGCTGCTGACTCATGGGAGGACGGATTGAGGGGCGCTGAAAAGGGCCTTTCGGCCCTTGACTACGTTTGTGGTGCTAGAAATGCCGAGGCAGATTTTACTTGACAAAGTCGTAAAATGTGGTACACTTTATTTTGTAGAGAATTGCGCCTGAGGCGTGATTCTCTTTTTTGTTTTTAGGCCCTCCTTGTGGTTTTCCCCGTATTGAAAATGCAGGGGTTAGTGTGTTTTTGAGCTGACAGTCGACAGCTGACAGTTCACAGTCCGAAGCCAAAGATAAAAACGAGCAGCGGGAAGAGGGGTTCCTCGACTCCGCTCGGAATGACAATTTCTAATGGCACGGCTAAAGCCGTGCGTCTACAACGGCAGCGAGCTGCCGCACTACAAAGAGGCGCTGGTCAGTGCGCCTACAGGATCTCCGAACATGAAAAACAGTAAACGCAATGGGACGGGTGTGTGTGAACCCAGTCTGCAGTCTACAGTTCACAGTCGACGGCTAAGAGAAGGCGGGGAGAAAGGCGGCCCTTCGCTCGGTCGACAGTCGCAGAAGAGGGATTCCTCGACTGCGCTCGGAATGACAGTTTCCAAAGAGGCGCTACGGCGAAGAGAAACTGAGGAGAGAGGCGGCCCTGCGCTCGGTCGACAGTCGCAGAAGAGGGATTCCTCGACTGCGCTCGGAATGACAGTTTCCAAAGAGGCGCTGCGGCGAAGAGAAACTGAGGAGAGAGGCGGCCCTGCGCTCGGTCGACAGTCGCAGAAGAGGGATTCCTCGACTGCGCTCGGAATGACAGTTTCCAAAGAGGCGCTACGGCGAAGAGAAACTGAGGAGAGAGGCGGCCCTGCGCTCGGTCGACAGTCGCAGAAGAGGGATTCCTCGACTGCGCTCGGAATGACAGTTTCCAAAGAGGCGCTACGGCGAAGAGAAACTGAGGAGAGAAGCGGCCCTGCGCTCGGTCGACAGTCGCAGAAGAGGGATTCCTCGACTGCGCTCGGAATGACAGTTTCCAAAGAGGCGCTACGGCGAAGAGAAACTGAGGAGAGAGGCGGCCCTGCGCTCGGTCGACAGTCGCAGAAGAGGGATTCCTCGACTGCGCTCGGAATGACAGTTTCCAAAGAGGCGCTGCGGCGAAGAGAAACTGAGGAGAGAGGCGGCCCTGCGCTCGGTCGACAGTCGCAGAAGAGGGATTCCTCGACTGCGCGCGGAATGACAGTTTCCAAAGAGGTGCTACGGCGAAGAGAAACTGAGGAGAGAGGCGGCCCTGCGCTTGGTCGACAGTCGCAGAAGAGGGATTCCTCGACTGCGCTCGGAATGACAGTTTCCAAAGAGGTGCTACGGCGAAGAGAAACTGAGGAGAGAGGCGGCCCTGCGCTTGCGCTTGGAGCAAACCGCGCGCAAAAAGGAATCGACGCGAAGGCGGTGTGGAAGCAGGTGGAGGATGTGGTGGTACCGCAGCTGCGGCTGAGGATGATTGACCACCTGGTGTATATGCATCTGTTGCGACATAGCCAACTGGAAGGAAAACGAAGGCTGCATTTTTCGATTCCGTGGCTGGCGCACAACATCAACCTTTCTACTTGTCCGACGCGAGAGGCGGTTCGGCGACTGGCGGCGTGCGGCGTTTTGCGGCTGGTGGAACGGAGCAAGCAAGGGCATGTGGCGGAGGTGCGGTTGCCGCACGAGGTGCGCGGCGTGCGTGTGCGAGTCAGAGCGGCGGCACGGGCACGCGTGGCGGCCGGGAAGGCGGCCATCTGGGACATCGAGGAGGTGGATTTTCTGAAGACGTTGGAACTCAGAAGGGCCATCCACGCGCGGGAGCGCGGCCGGTGCTTCTATTGCTTGCGGCGAGTCGCTCCACGGTTGGAGTGCCTCGACCACGTCGTGCCGCGGGCGCGAGTGGGGTGCAATTCGTACCGGAACCTGGTCTCGGCGTGCATGGAATGCAACGCGCAGAAAGGAGAGCGTCCGGCGGATGAGTATTTGCGATGGTTGTTTCGCGAGCACCGATTGGGGGCGGCGGAGCTTAGAGGGCGGTTTGAGGCGCTCGAACTGCTTGCTGCCGGGAAGCTGAGACCGACGCTTCCGAGTCGCGAGGGGGAATAGGCAAGGTTGAGTTGGGGAAAAGCGGGAGCAGGGCTGCCGCACTCCAAAGGGATTTAGTCGATGCGCAAGCGAAGACGCTCCATTGACCGCGCGCGCAACCGGCCAGCAGCGTTGCGCGGTCCTTCGTCATCCGTTTCGATCACCACGCAATTCATCTGCACATCGCCGGATGCGACTTCAAACCGCGCCGGCAAGCCATCGAGAAACTTCTTGATGATGCCTTCGCGGTCCATCCCAATCACTCCGCCATGAGGCCCGCTCATTCCAACATCCGCGATAAAGGCCGTCCCGCCTGGGAGGACGTGTTCGTCCGCCGTGGCCACGTGCGTATGAGTTCCCACGACGGCAGTAACGCGCCCATCCAGATACCATCCCATCGCCAACTTCTCGCTGGTGGTTTCCGCGTGCATATCGACGAGCACGAAAACTACGTCTTCCGGGAGTTTTGCCAATTCGCTATCCGCTTTTCGAAACGGGTCGTCAATCGGCGTCATAAAAACCCGTCCCTGCAGATTGAGCACGGCATACTTGACGCCATTCTTCGTTGTGCCGATGTAAAGCCCGCTGCCGACATTCCCTTCCGGAAAATTCGCGGGCCGCAGCAAGCGCGGCTCGTGGGGCATATACTCAAGTATTTCCTTGCGATCCCAGCTATGGTTCCCGCCGGTCAGGACGTCAATCCCCATTGCCAGCAGCTCCTCTGCGAGCCGAGGGGTGATCCCGAAACCCGAAGCCGAATTCTCGCCGTTGGCGATGACCAGATCGATGTGCTTCTGCGCGACGATGTCCGCAAGGCGATCGCGGACGATCTGCCGCCCCGGCGAACCAACAATGTCACCAATGAAAAGTACGCGCATGTTTTGACGAGGTTCCTGAATCTTACTTCGTGAATCGCCGGTCCGTTGAGACAAGAAGGGAGCGGGCTGCTCGGCCGTGGGCAGCTAGGCTGTGAACCTCTGAATTAGGTGGGCGCCACGAGCCAACCGTTAGGCTTTCCTGCCCCGCTCGCCCGTCTTGATTCGCTGGTTGCCAGCGGGAAAGACGTTCCAGCGGGACAGGCCGTGCACACAGGCTGTCTATCCGCGGCTCCTCAGAGATTCGTCATTGGTTCAAACAGCTTTCGCTCCCTCACCTGCTTCGAAGGACCGCTCCGGTTCCCATTCTAGCAGGATGCCGGTTCAAACATACGCCGAGGCAGAGGGAACTGCCGCGAAAAGCCCTCCGTCTTGCAAAACTGGGCGAGAGGAACCAAGAAAAATTGTTTTCGCGTGGCTAGCTGGATTCTATTGGACGGGCTAATCAATGAAATCAATCACCGCGCCGTCGCGGCGGTCCAAGAATCCGACAAACTGTCCAAAGTTTGGCGCGGTCACGTTGTTGTAGACCGCATTGAAATTACCGTGATCGGTGATGTTCAGCGAATAGAAGCCAAGCCGAATGTGGTGAATCTTGCCGCTTTTTGCGCCCAGAAAGGGAACTTGGAAGACGCGGTAGATTTTCACATCCAGGGAAAGATATGTGGCGAAC
The DNA here is from genome assembly GCA_963715795.1 of uncultured Acidobacteriota bacterium. Classification (GTDB taxonomy): domain Bacteria; phylum Acidobacteriota; class Terriglobia; order Acidiferrales; family UBA7541; genus Acidiferrum. The sequence continues at coordinate 3,912,415 of OY970275.1, forward strand.
TTCTGTCCGTTAGGCGTGCCCACATAATTCTGCAACACATCTACGTTGGAGTATGGGTAGCCCGAATGCGCGTCAAGGATGGGACTGAACGTGAACTTCTTCGGCAAAGAAAAAACGCCCCAAGTGACAACGCGCTGGGGGATGTCGGACGGCAATATCCCGTAAACGTTCGGCCGAATGACGGGCTGCAAGAACGGAATCATTACGTCGGAAAGGTTATTCAAATCTCCCCGCGTGCGGCTCCAAATATAAGATGCGTTCACTTCATCGTGCCCGCGGACAACGAAGCGCACGGTGGTCTCCAGCTCGCGATAGTGAGAGGAACCGGTGTTCGCGAGGCCGAGGAAAGAGTTCTCGCCGGGCGCGCCGGTGAACGGATTTACAACGAATAAGTACGTCGTGTGGCTATCGAGGTACCCGACCCTTAAGATCACGTTTCTCCGCAGCTCGCGATCCCCCTCGACATTCCATGTGAAATTGCGCGGGGTTGTGCCCGGCTCCTGCGGCAAAATCGTAGTAGTTAGCGGATTCACCCCGCCGACGTAAGCGTTGGTGTACGTTACCGGCGGTCCAATCAATTGCCCCGTGGGATCAAACAGGCTCACCACACGTGTGGGATTCGCGTCAAAATTGGCTGCCAGCATAGGCAGCATGCTATAGAACAAGCCGGCGCCGGCTCGTATGACGGTCTTGCCGTCCTTACCGGGTGAGTAGGCGGTCGCCACGCGTGGTGCAAACGCGGCGGACCAGCCAGTGGTTTCGCTGGACAAACGCGCCCCCGCATCGACCGTCCAGTGGGAGTCCAGTACCCAGTGATCCTGGACGAACTCGGCAACGTTTGTATCGGACGGACTTTGCGGCCCAGTTGGCTGAAAATTGATCTCTCCATCCAAGGTTCCGTCCTGCTCGAGGAGCTGAATCGGATTCGCCGTGCTCACGCCGAAAAAGGAACGATAGTTTAGATCCACGCCCACATGGATCTGGTGCCGTCCCAGCCAGTGTTTCTCCGCAAATTGATAGCTGGGCAGAAACTGGAACTGCTTTCCTCTCCTGGACCATTGGTTAAAAAAATTCCCGCCCCAGCCCTCCGGCGAAATCAGCATGTCATCCAGCCCCTCACCGTGGGCATTGCTGTCAAACCGGGTGTACTGCGCGATTGCGCTGAAGATCGCTCCCGAATCCAGTTGGTATTTGTCGGACAAGTGCAGGGCGATTCCCTTTTGATTCAAGTCGTTCGAGGCAGGCTCCGGAACAAGGGCATTAATGCCGACGTGCTGCTGGCGAAGAGGAAAAGCATTGACCGTGAGAGTGAGGATCTGCTTGGGCGAAAGAATAAGCTCGAGAGTCGTAAAAGAATTGAACCCTTGTTTCTTGTTGATGTCGTCCGGCCAAGGCAATCCGCGAACCGTGGTCTTTTTCATGTCGTACTGGAAGACTTCCGAAACAAACAGTTTATCTCCGAGAAGCGGGCCTCCAAAATCGACGCCAGGCGTCGCTTGCGCTATTCCCACTATCGAATCGTTCTTGCCAAGAACGGAAGGCACAAAATTCTTTAGATAGAAATTCCATTTCTCTTGCGGAGGCTTTGTTTCAATGGTCGTCACTCCTCCAGAGAAACTCCCCAGCGTCGCGTTGTAAGGCGTCTGATACACCGCGAACGATTGCACCGCATCCGTGGGCACCGCGATGGAAAAGCTCCCGGTGACGGGATCGGCAGTCTGCGCGGAATTCACAAGAAACAGGCTCTGATTTTCGTCCGCACCCTTGAACGTGAGCTTGCCATCCATCGTTTTCATGACCCCGGGAGTAATGGGAATCACTTCCCGGATCTTTTCCTCCGGCGTGGGCAGAGCAACCAGCTCGCGATGGGTTACCGTGGCCTCGGGGTTGGAAACGCTCTCCGTTGAAATGACCTGAGTTTGTTCGTGAACCTCGACTTTCTCGGTGACCGTCGTAAGTTCCAGCTTGATTTCCAGAGTTGCCGCTTGCCCAGCCTTTACGCCGACCGTTTTCGATACGGGCTTGAACCCTTGTTGGGTGACCGAGATGGTGTAGTTTCCAGGCTTGAGCCCATTGAACTCGAATCGGCCGGAGTCATCGGTTTCCGCGGTCTGGGCAGCTCCAGCGGGTGGAATTGAGTTGAGCGTTACGCTAATGCCGGACAAGCCTGATGCGGCGGCGTCTTCCTGAGCGGTGGTAATCGTACCGTGAATGGATCCGGTCTGCAGTTCCGCGTTACTCGAGCGCGTGCCCTGCCCAAGCGCGGGGAGGGCCGCAAGCAGCAACACAAGAAGCCAAGAACAATAGGATCGCCAATTGTCCCGAAGCCGCCCCGTCGGGCTCTCCTTGGAGGCAAGGTTTGCTGCAGGTCCAAATACTGCCTTTGGAAATAGATTCATGTTCTAGCCGATGGACACTCTGTCTATGAATTCGTTCTTTCTTTAATGTGAATGGGTCAGTCGAATTGGCGAGCCTCATTTGCGCCTTTGCCCAGCCAGACGACATCCCATTCATTGTCAAGTTGAATGCCGGAATCCGGAAGTCCGGCGAGGGCAGGGTGTGACTCAATCTCCAACTGCACGCGTTCGGACGCTAGTCGGGCGTGGCCCCCACCTACGCCCGATCCGGAGTCAGATTGGATGTTACGCCGGTTGGTTTCGTTGCTCTCTTTGTGCCTAAACGCGCACGCCTTTTCCGGCTTTTTGTTCACAAAGGCGCTCGGCGTTTGCGTGCAACTGGGTAAGCAATGCTTCCAGCCTGTCGATGTCGACGTTCAGGATTCCCCGAAAGAATTGGCTGCGAACTTCCTCAAATCTGCTCTTCAAATTCGGCGCCACTCGCCTCCCCCGGACGGTTGCCTTGATGATTAGCAGCCGATGGTCGCGGGGATCGTTCCGGCGCGTCAGAAATCCGCCTGATTCAAGCCGGTCAACGAAGCGCGTGATCTTTCCCTTGTCTCTGCCCATGGCTTTGGCCAGCTTTCCGGCGGAGGTTTCCCCTTCCTCCGCGCAGCGCACCAGCACCGCGGCTTCCTGCGCCGTCATACCGAATGGGCTAAAGCAACGGTCAAACGCGGTTTGCAGCCGGATGCTGGTGCGAAAGAGCCGGGATATGGAAAGCTCGGCCTGCCATTCCCGCAGGTCGGTGTACTTCCGCGCAGTTTTCTCCCTTTTACCGAGGGGATTCCTGAGGAATCCCCCGCTCTTCCCGTTCTCGGTAATTTCAGCCATCGAATTGGCCGTCCAACCTTCCGTGGCTAGCTGTTTGAGCTGCTCGTCCCAATCCATCTAGAAGTGGAACCCCAGCTCGGCCGTCATCGCGCGAGGCGTGAGGTAGTGCGTGCCGCTGAAGGTGGAGATGAAGTTGTAAAGCGCCTCTTTGTTGGTCACATTGACCGCGGTAAGACGCAAGCTCCACCTGTACCGGTCCCCGCGGAAAATATTGTCGTCTCCCAAGGCCACGTCGAACAGGTTCCGCTGCGCAATTCGCGGCGGGTTGTGGTCGTCGTTCTCCGTCCCAGGCGCCGGAACTGAGACGTATTTTGCCCCATACATTGACGCGGGACACAGGTTGACTCCCAAAGACGAACTGATTGGAGTTGTTGGGGTAGCAAAAACATTTCCGCAGAAGATTCCCGCCTGGAATTGTTGGTCCGGTGTGATTATGGAGGTGTCTACGACGCTATCAGTACCTAGGGGCCCGTTGGCGCAGTTGCCCCCCGCGCACGGTATAGGACCTGCTACAAGGCCACTATCGTACCGCCAGTTGAACCCGAGCCACGGCAAGTTTTTCTTCGGCTGGTACTGGAAGTGCCCGGTCGCATTGTGAAGCTCGTCGTGGTCAATCCGGAACACAGAGCCTGCCACGCCCGGTGTGGCCCCAATCCCGCTGATCTGCGGACCGAAAAAACGCGCCGCCACGCTGGATGTGACTACGTACGCTGTGAAGCCGTGGATGTTCGGAACGCTCGCGCGGATGGCGTATCCGGGGATTTTCGAGCTGGCCCATTCGATGGGATAGGTGATCGGGGTGTCGCCCAGCACGCTGAAGTCAAACGCCCTGGTCGTGTACTTCCAGATGTACTCGCCATCAATGACCAAGTACTTACCGAAGGCTTGCTCGAGACCTGCGTGAAACTCGTTGCGTTTGCCCGGGCTTAGCGGCGGTACCGTTGAGGATACGCAGGCTCCTCCGGGTACGGCCGTTTGCAGAGCAAAAATCACCGGATCATTGCAGCCCGTGCTGGCCAGGATCAGGTTTTCGTTGAACGGAGATTCCATCGTGCGAGCGTAGGAAAGCCGCAGCACCGTATTGGTCCGCTTAACGTTATAGGCAACGCCCAGCCGCGGCTCGAGCTGCTGGGCGCTCGCAATGCCGTTATATAAGTCCAATCGCGTTCCCAGGTTCCAGGTCCAGTTTTTGATCGTGATGGTGTCCTCTGCGTAGAGCGCCGTTTCCTTAATATCGGTGTGGCCGTTGAAGGTGTACAAACCGCTGTTGGTCTGCCCCGCGGGACACCCATCGGATGCAGGCAGGGGAGCTGTTCTGGTCAAGTCATAGCAACCGAGAAGCGGTATAAAACCGGGATTCACCGAGCCCCCTGGGTTGACCGCAATGTTGCCGCACTCGCCGGGATCGGTTATGGCCGGGCTCGTATCGAAGCTTCCGTCGGCGTTCAAACAGACAGGGTTAACACCTGGATCGACAATCCCGAAATGATCATGTTCGTCCAGAAAGGTCTGCTCGTAGGTTGCCCCCGCCTTCATGTTGTGGATTCCCTTGACGTACGAGACAGAGGCGCGAGCCCCGGCATTCAGCAACGCGCGATTCTGAGCGACGGTTTCCTGCTGCAGATCAGGTGTCATATCCGCGAAGGGATTCGCGCTCGGGTAATAGTTATATTGATCCCGCCGCACCCACCCGCCTATCGTGAAAACGGTCCGCGTATTGATCAAACGCGTCCACGAAGGAGCAATGTTGAAGGTTCCGATTTTCGAGCGCTGATCCTGCGCTCCTACTGGTTCGCCGTTTGGTCCCAGACCTCCGCAATTACCCGTCTGTCCCGGTGGACAAACAGGATCTATCGCGTTGAAACTCCAACCCGTTGCATTTTCCGCGTCAAACGAATTGGGGGTCTGAAACCACGACCGGCTATAGCCGATGTTTAGACTTAGGGTGTCCGCTACGGAAGGTTTATAGTCAACTCGGTCGAAAAGATTTTCCTCATTACCCTTATCGTGCATGACCACATATTCCGGCCCGTCCAGGAATCGCCCGGTATTGAGACCGTTGGCCGAAATGAAGTTGCCCCAATTGTCGCCGCCATACGCCAAGTCAAATCCAGCGTTCACCGTCCCAAAGGACCCATACGAGGACGTCACTGTGCCGTGAGGTTCGGTAACACCCAGGCCAGAGCGCGTGGTCGCCACAATCACCAAGCTGGTCTTGCCTCCATATTCCGCGGGTGGCGCGCCTTCAATTACTTCCAGGGATTGCACCGAATCCACCGGAAGCTGGTTCGAGAACACTTTGCTTTGCTGATCCGTGATGGGCTGTCCATCGATCGAGAACGAGTTTGACGCATGGTCGCCAAAACCGTGAAAGAGTCCATTCGAGTCTGCGGCGACTCCGGGCGCCGTCAACGTCACGAGCGAGCTGAGTGAAGAAGACGCGCTCTCGAGTGGTACCTTCTGAAACAGGTCCCGATCCACGTCCGTGTGCGTCGTCGGGTCGTTTTCCACCAGATCACCCCCGTTTGCTTCCACCGTCACGCTTGTGGTCGCCCCTCCAACTTTCAGAGTGATCGCCGAGGTGGCCGGCACGGTCGAACGCACATTTGCATCCTCCGTGTAGGCGGCAAATCCGGTCGCCGTGACCACCATGTGGTACGAGTTGAATGGCACGTTCGTGAAACGGAAAGTCCCATCGCTTGCCGTGGTCGTTGCGCGATCGTAGCCGCTGACCGGGTCGGAAATTTCCACTGTCGCGTTTGCTACCACCGCCCCGGATGGATCCTTTACCACCCCTTCGATCGTTCCCGAAGCCTGCCCTCGTGCTTGACCAGCTCCAAATGCAAGAACAAAACCCAAAACAAGAAATGCAACTATGCTGGAACGCTTGAACATTTTTTCTCCATCCCTTTGTGGGTTCCCGATACTGTGTGGATAGGGACCGCCTGGAATACGGCGGTTGCGCCGGCCCGGATAGGGATCAGCGCGTGCTTGTGTGAATCACTGTCGGGAGATGGAAATTACGCGGACGGAGGCGCTCGGGAAGCGCGGTGAGGAGAAAAAGAATTCTTCGGCGCAACATGCTGCGGAAGAAAAGAAAACCGGGCGATTAGTTCGGGAGCGGTAACAAGATCAAGCGCCGCGGCGGCCAGCACGGGCACGTGAAGCGACTGGCAGATGTGGCATGGAGTCTCGGGACCGTTGGTGTGATGGTGCAGGAGGCTGCCGCCGCCCGCGAAATACAGCAGCACGGCGCAAGCGAACACAGCCAGCACACGGCTCGCTCTGGTTCGCCCGAATATACTTCTACTTCGCCCCATGGTTCCCTGCTCAGCCTAACACGATCGGCGCCTGACACTGCCCCTATGTTGCTTGTCGCTGCCTTTCCCGCAAATCCGTTGCTTGACCCCGCAACCATTCCAGCCTAAGCTTCGTCATAGTAGAAGATGTTTTCCAACCCGAATCGGATGCGTTTTTGTGGCCTGCTGCTCGGAGTGATCTTCCTCGCGGCGCAGTTCCACTTCTGCGCCGATCTCAATACGTCGCCGTCGGGTTCGCATCCTTGCCAGCTTTGCTCGACGGTTGGCTCCGCGGTCACCACGCAGACTCCAAACTTGACTCTGGTTCCAGTGGAAGATCGCGTTGAAGTGTTCGTCGCTATTCTCTCTCCCTCTGTGGAACTTCCGCGCGTTGTCTCTCCTCGCGCGCCTCCTTCTCTGTAGTCGTCCGCGGCTCTTTCCGTTCGTCACATCAACCACAACTGTATCAACTAGTCCCCTTACACGGGATCGTAGAGGAGTATCAATATGAAGAAAGGAATGGCATGGGCCACGGCGCTTTTGGCTTTCCCTGTCTGCATGCTGGCCCAGCAGAATCCTCCGGCTGCCCCGGCAACTCCGCCACGCGCGGACACCACACAGCCGCCTCCCACCCTCATCACTCTCGATGAAGCGATTCGCCTCGCGTTGCAGCACAATCACGCTCTCCTCGCTGCTCAATCGACCATCCTTCAGAATCAGGCCCAGGAAATCACCGCCAATCTCCGTCCCAATCCCACCCTGTCCTGGGATACGCAATTTTTTCCGCTCTTCAATCCTGGGGAGTTCAATACGAACTATTTGGAGAACCAGGCGCAGTTCGACGTCGGCATCGGCTATCTCTTCGAACGCGGGGGCAAGCGCCAACATCGTTTGCAGGCCGCGAAAGACGCGACCGCCGTTACGCGTGCTCAGGTGACGGACAACGAGCGCCAGCTCACCTTCAACCTCGCCCAGCAATTCATCAACGTCTTGCTCGCGCAATCCACCCTCGATCTTGCCCAGCAAGACTACGACAGTTTTCAGAAAACCGTTGATATCAGCGAGTCCCGCTTCAAGGCCGGCGACATGAGCGAAGGGGATCTCCTCAAAATCAAATTGCAATTGCTGCAATCCCAGTCGGACCTTTTCGCAGCCAGACTCTCCAAAGTCCAGGCGCTCGCCGCTCTTCGCCAGTATCTGGGGTTCGAATCCGTTCCCGACAATTACGACGTGGAAGGCTCGCTCGATTATCAGCCCGTCCACGCAGGTCTGGACGATTTGAAAGCGCTGGCCCTTCGTACGCGCCCGGATCTGCAAGCTGCCCAGTTGGGCGTAACCGCCGCCCATAGCCAGGAATCGCTGGCTCAGGCCAATGGGAAGCGCGATCTGAACGTCACTTTTGACTATACCCACACCAACGGCCAGAACAGCGGAGCGTTCTACTTCAATATCGATCTCCCCATTTTTGACCGGAATCAGGGCGAAATCGCCCGCACCCGGTACGCCATCACCCAATTCCAGGAACTGCAAAATGAAGCCGCCGAGCAAGTCTTCACGGACGTCGTCGACGCCTACGAGGCCTTGCACTCCAACGATCAAATCATTCAGCTGTACCAAAGTGGCTACGTCGAACAGGCCCTGAAATCGCGCGACATTACCGAGTATGCCTACAGACATGGCGCCGCCAGCCTGCTTGATTTTCTCGATTCGGAGCGCACCTACCGCTCCAATCAGCTTGCCTACCGCCAGGCGCTTGCCAGCTATATGACCGCGCTCGAACAGATGCGCGAAGCCGTTGGTACCAGGAGTCTGCCATGAATCTCAAAACCATGAGTTTCCAAACAAGGTTTCATGCCCTGATTTTCTCAGCCGCCGCTCTGGCCTGTGCGTTTGTTCTTGTGTCCCTCGCTGGTTGCGGTGCGGGCCCTGACGAATCCGCGTCCAAGATGACTTCCTACTCGTCGAGCGAGTCGAAAGCCGATACAGCGGAGCTCTTCACCGTTGCAAACGACCAGATGGCTCACGTCCAGGTGGTCGCCGTTGAAAAGTCCGCCCTCCCGCGCGTCCTGCGGCTCACGGGTGCCGTGGCCTACAACGCCTTCATGACCACGCCCGTTTTCGCGGCCATCGGTGGGCCCGTCAATACGCTGCTCGTTACGCCCGGCGAAACCGTCCGCGCTGGCCAGCCGCTTCTCACCGTCAACAGCCCGGACTATTCTGCCGCGCGCTCCACCTTCATCAAAGCCCGCGATGCTTTTCTCCTCGCGGACAAGTTCTTCATTCGTGCGCAAGACCTCTTAAGTCACGGCGCCATTGCCGAATCTGATTTTCAGCAAGCTGAATCCACCCGCAACCAGGCCCACGCAGACCTCCAATCCAGCGAGGACGCTCTCCGCGCCCTCGGGGTCAGTGATCCCGAATCTCTCGCAAAGAATCCCGCGAAAACCACGTCTCAAATTCCCGTCCTCGCCCCCGTCGGTGGGGAAATTGTCGAGCGCCTCGTCGGACCCGGCCAGTTGCTCCAGGCCGGCGCCACTCAGGTTTTCACTATTTCGAACATGAACACCGTGTGGGTCCTCGTTAACGTGTACCAGGATCAAGTGGCTTATGTGCACCCTGGAGACAGCGTGCAAATCACCACGGACGCTTATCCCGACACCTTTCACGGGAAAATTTCTTATATCGCCTCGGCTCTCGATCCCAACACACGTACTCTCCAGGCGCGCATTGTCACGGAAAATCCCGGGAAGAAACTCAAGAAGGATATGTACGTCACCGCTTCCGTTCATGCCGGCGCCATCGCCAATGCCTTAACCGTTCCCGACGCTTCCGTCCTGCGCGACACCGAGAACCAGCCTTTTGTCTACGTTCAGTCCACCACAAAACAAAACGAATTCGCGCGCCGCATGGTTCAGCTCGGCGACAGCCACGGGGGCCGCACGCAGATTACCGCCGGCCTCAAGGAAGGCGAACATGTTGTCGGCGACGGCAGCCTCTTTTTGCAATTTAAGAATTCTTTGGAGCATTAAAGGGAGACGCGGCCGAAAGAAAACACGATGATCCATCACATTGTCCAATTCGCCCTGCGCCAGCGTTTCCTCGTGCTGATGATCACTCTGTTGATCGTGATCGCGGGCGCCGAATCCTTCAGGCGCATGCCCGTCGACGCCTATCCCGACCTCTCTCCTCCCATGGTCGAGTTGATCACGCAGTGGCCCGGCCATGCGGCCGAAGAGGTCGAGCGCCTCACCACTCTTCCTATCGAGCTGGCCATGAACGGCACGCCCAACCTCAAGGTGATGCGCTCCATTTCTCTTTATGGCCTCTCCGACGTCATCCTCACCTTCGACGACAATACCGACCCTTACTTTGCTCGTAATGTCGTTTTTGAGCGTCTCAGCGACGCCACACTCCCCGCCGGCGTCACTCCCAGCATGGCCCCGCTTTTTAGTCCCAGCGGCCTCGTCTATCGCTATGTCATCGAAAGTCCCGATCGCTCACCGATGGAGCTGCACACCTTCGAGGCTTGGATCATCGAGCGCGCTTATCGCGGCGTTCCTGGCGTCGCCGACGACTCCGGTTTCGGCGGTCCCACCATGCAGTATCACGTTCTGCTGGACCCCGTTAAGCTCTATAACTACCACTTGCCCGTCGTGCAGGTCCTCAACGCTCTCGGCGCCAACAACGCCAATACCGGCGGCGGCTTCTACACCCAGGGCGGCCAGTTTTATTACGTCCGTGGCCTCGGCCTCGTCAAGAACACCGACGACATCGGCGAAGTCGTCGTCGGCAGCGCCAACGGCATCCCTGTCCGCATCAAGGATATCGGCCGCGTCGTCATCGGCATCGCGCCGCGCCTCGGCATCTTCGGCTTCCAGGACAAAGAGAAAAATAACAACAACGCCGTCGAAGGCGTCATTCTCATGCGCCGCGGCGAGCAGACACAAAATGTTCTCCGAGGCGTCGAGAAAAAAACCATCGAGCTGAACCGCGATCTTCTCCCCTCCGACGTCAAAATCCGTCCTTACTATGACCGCAGCGATCTCGTGCGCGTCACCACGGACACCGTCGAATGGAATCTCTTGCGCGGCATGGCTCTCGTTCTCATCGTTCTCATCTTTTTCCTCGTTAGTATCCGCGCTGCTGTCATTACCGCCCTTACCGTTCCTCTCGCTCTTCTCTTCGCCTTCATCTTCCTCCACGCCACCGGCGAAGCCGCCAACCTCCTCTCCATCGGCGCTATCGACTTCGGCATCATCATTGACGGCACCATCGTCATGGTCGAAAACATCTACCGCGAGCTTAGCCTCCGCCACGGTCAGGAATACAAACTGAACAACGTTATCCTCGCCGCCGCTCGCGACGTCGACCGTCCCATTTTTTACTCCGTCGCCGTCATCATTGCCGGTTATCTTCCCATCTACGCCCTCACCGGTCCCGCTGGAAAACTTTTCCATCCCATGGCGGACACCATGGCCTTCGCCCTCGTCGGCGCCCTCATCCTCACGCTCACTCTGGTCCCCGTCCTCGCCTCCTACTGGTTCCAGAACGGCGTAAAGGAAAAGCCCAATCGTATTTTCGAGCGTGTCCGCATCGGTTATCGCAAACAACTCGAATGGTGCCTCAATCATCCGGCCCTGACTCTTATCGTCGTCTCCCTCATCTTTGGCGCCACTCTCCTTCTCCTTCCCTTTATTGGCGGCGAATTTCTGCCGCACCTTGATGAGGGCGCCATCTGGGTCCGTGCCACCATGCCCTACACGATTTCTTTCGAGGAAGCCGCCAAGTTCGCTCCTCAGGTCCGCAATATTCTCGGCAAGTACCCGCAGGTCACGGTTGTTGGCTCGGAGCTTGGCCGAACCGATGACGGTACCGACCCCACCGGTTTCTTCAATTGCGAATTTTATGTTGGATTGAAGCCTTACAACGACAAGTCTTGGAAAACCGGTTCCATTCACACCAAGGCAGAGCTAAGCGACGCATTCGACAAGGAACTCTCCGCCTACCCCGGCGTCATCTTCAACTTTACGCAGCCTGCCGAAGACGCCGTCGACGAAGCTCTTACCGGGCTGAAGTCTTCGCTCGCCGTCAAAGTCTTCGGCCCCGATCTCAATGTCCTCGAGAAAAAGGCCGTCGAGATTCGCAACGTTCTTGCACGGACTCCCGGCTTCAAGGAACTTACCGTAGTTCGGGAGCTCGGCCAGCCTAACCTCATCATCGATGCCGACCGCGCTAAAATCGCCCGTTATGGCATCAACGTCGCCGACGTCGAAGCCGTCGTGCAAGCCGCCATCGGCGGACAAGCCGCCACCCAGGTCATTCAGGGCGAAAAACTTTTCGACCTCATCGTGCGCATGGAACCCCAGTACCGCTCCAGCGCCCGCGATATTGGCGATCTCCTGGTCCCGGCCCCCGCTGGCCAGCAGATTCCTCTCTCCGAGCTCGCCACCATCAAGGAAAGCAGCGGCGCTTCCTTCATCTATCGCGAGAACAATTCTCGCTACATCGGCATTCAGTATTCTATCGAGGGCCGCAACCTGGAAGGCATCGTCAACGCAGGCCAAGCCGCCGTCAACAAGGCCGTCACCCTCCCGGAAGGCTACCATCTCGATTGGGGCGGTGAGTACAGCGAACTCCTCGCAGCCAAAGCGCAATTCGTGGTTATCGGACCTCTCGCGCTCTTGCTCATTTTCATGATTCTCTTTGCGCTTTATGGCAACTTCAAATTTCCCATCACCATTGCACTCGGCGTCGTTCTGACCGAGCCTGTTGGCGCCCTCATCGCCCTAAAACTCACCCACACGCCCATCAGCGTCTCCAGTATCCTCGGTTTCCTCGCTCTTCTCGGCGTCTCCGTCGAAACCGCGGTCATTCTCGTCAGCTACATCAACAAACTTCGCCTCGAAGGCAAAAACATCCGCGTCGCGACTATGGAAGCCTCGCTCCTTCGCCTCCGTCCCATCATGATGACCGCTCTCGTGGCATGCCTCGGCCTGCTCCCCGCGGCGATGTCCACCGGGGTCGGAAGCGACACACAAAAACCGTTCGCTATCGTCGTCGTCGCCGGCCTGGTGTCGCGGCTCGTCCTCGGCTTCTTCGTAAACCCGGTCCTCTACGAAGTTGTCGCGCGTGAGGGCGACGTCCTCCAGGTCTAAGTTTTCTTTTTTGTTTTTCTGGGGCTGCCGGCAACTGTTTTCGCCAGCAGCTTCCTGCTATTCGAAGCTCACTTCATGGCGCGGTGCGCCGTCGGCGGCAGGATCCCGTTCAGCCGCAAATACACTGCCTGCGCGCTGTAGTGGTCGTACCAATCGTCCGTTAACGCGATCAATACACCCGCCCGCGACGTCGTGCGGCCCCCAAACCACGGCAGCGGATCGCCCAGCTTCGAATCGTCCACGCCCGCCAGCGCTGAAGTGCAAAACGCAAACGAATCCTTCAGCGCCGCCACCAGCTTGTCCTTCGCGTCCGTGTCCTTCAGATCCACTTTCGGCGCCTCGGTTCCCGAAATCTTCGCGCACAGAAAATCGTTCGACTGCGCAATGTGCAGCGTCAGATGTCCAAACGTAATCATCTCCGGCGTAGGCTTGAAACCAAATTTGTCGGCGGGCATCAAATCCGCTGCCGCCGTCATGTTCTTCTCGTAGCGCGCCATTGTTTCTTTCACGGCCGTCGTCACCGGATTCGCCACCGTCTCCTGCGCCGCTAGCACCTGCCGGTGCGCCTCGTCCATCCGAGCCTGCGCCGAGCAAACCGCACCGCACGCCAGCAGTGCCGCCATCATCCACCCAATCTTCTTTTTCATCGCATTCCCCCAGCATCCCGTAGCGCAGGGCTTTAGCCCTGCACCTTTCTCGCTCTGTCAACTCCAATTCCGCCAAAAGCATACGCCCGCCCCTTCCGCCCGACAAGCTGCTTTCCATTTCCGGAATCGCCGCCTCGAACGATTCGTGTGCTCCCGGTATTGAAGTATTTCGCTTCACCATGCGGATTCGTTGGAAGCACCTCGCACCTCACCGCGTTTCTCTCCACGCTTTTCTCCCGGGCCTTCCTATTTCCGAATTCGATTCTTATTATTTAAATTTCATTTGCCTTCTTTGCTCCCTTCGCTCTCATAATGGTTACGGCGTCTCTCGAAGCCTCTCCGTCCGCTTCGGGAAGATCCCAGATCAACGATCTGGCCACCCACGGCCAGGATTTCTCGAAAGGCAGGAATCGAGGCCGCGGGTTACGGCCTGAACGAGGAGCTTATGGCAAGAACAAATGGAAATGGTTCAGCGGCGCGCAGCAAATCTCCCTCCACCAAGAAGCTTACCCCTCAGCAGAAAATCCAGATGCGCGCCTACGAGATTTACCTTGAGCGCAACGGCGCTCCCGGCAATCCTCTCGAGGATTGGGTCCGCGCGGAACGCGAAGTTCTTCAAAAAACGCGCAAAACCACAAAAAAGACTGCTACCGCGGCAGCTTAATCCCGTCGAGCGCCGCGCTTTGTTCCCGTCTTTTTCACGGATCGCGGTGCGCGGCTTCACCAGGGCGTCTCACTTCCTATTCTGAATTTCAATCAGAACCGTTTTCTTCGCCGAACACGCCGGCGTATCTCTTGTCCTGCTCAGTTCGCTTCCTGTTCCGATCCTCGAACCCCGGCCCCTTCCCGCAGACTTTCGCCGGACTCTCGGCTACAATGGCGCGTCTCTCGGAGCGGTCTCTACATTTCTCAAAGGAAAATCTCTATGCCCCGTCTGTCAGAAAAGTCATGCCCCATCTCGCGCAAATCCCTTTGCAAACTTGCCGCCCGCACTCTCGTTTGCTTCGCAGCGCTCGCGGCGTCTTCCGCAATTCTTCTGGCCGCCCCGCCGTCGCCGCGCCAAAAAGCCTCCGCCGCGCAGCCTCGCTTCTCCATCTCTTTTGGCTCGGATCTCAGCCCCTCTCCTCTCGACGGCCGCGTCTACGTCGTCATCTCCACGAACGACGACCCCGAGCCTCGCTTCCAAATCCTAGAAGTTGAAGTCCATTCCCAGCAGATTTTCGGCGCCGATGTGGACGGCCTCGCTCCCGGGCAGGATGCTTTCATCAACGAAGACGCTCTCGGCTATCCGGCCGCCAGCTTCAGCAACCTCCCCGCCGGAGACTATTGGGTGCAAGGCGTCTTCAACAAATACACCACGTTCCACCGTTCCGATGGCCACACCGTCAAGCTTGCCATGGACGAAGGCGAGGGTCAGCACTGGAACACCAAGCCCGGCAATTTCTATAGCATCCCCCAACGCATCCACTTTGATCCCAACGCCACAAACGCTGCTCCCATTCAAATCCATCTCACCAAAATCATTCCGCCCATTGAGCCGCCCAAAGACACCGAATGGGTGAAGCATCTAAGAATCCAAAGCCAGGTCCTCACGAAATTCTGGGGCCGTCCAATGTATCTCGGCGCCATCGTTGTCATTCCGCAGGGCTGGGCCTCTCATCCCAACGCCCACTATCCACTGCTCGTCGATCAGGGCCATTTTCCCGACGACTTTCATGGCTTCCGCACCACTCCGCCGGACCCCGCGATGACCGGCTTCGCCCTCGAGCGTGCGCAATCGCAATATCAGTTTTATCAGGACTGGACCACCGGCAAACTTCCGCACATGCTGCTCCTGCTCATCCAGCACGCCAATCCCTACTACGACGATTCCTACGCCGTCGATTCCGCCAACTTGGGCCCCTACGGCGAGGCCATCAATCGTGAGCTGATTCCCTACATCGAAAAAGAATTCCGCGGCATCGGCCAGGGCTGGGCCCGCGCCGTCTATGGCGGCAGCACCGGCGGCTGGGAAACTCTCGCCACACAAATCTTCTATCCCGATGATTTCAACGGCGCCTGGGGCGCGTGCCCCGATCCCGTCGATTTTCACGCCTACCAGACCGTGAACATCTACGACGACAAAAACGCCTACTTCACCATCGGCCCTTTTGGCCGCATCGCGCAGTCCGAGATGCGCACTCCGCCCGGCATCATCCTCGCCACCACGGAAGGCACGAACCGCTGGGAGCTCGTCCTCGGCACGCACGGCCGCTCCGGCGAACAGTGGGACATCTGGCAAGCCGTCTTTAGTCCCGTCGCTCCCGACGGTTACCCCGCGGAAATCTGGGACCAGCGCACCGGCGTCATCAATCACGATGTCGCCGCCTACTGGCGCGAGCACTACGACCTCACCGCCATCCTGCAGCGTGATTGGAAAACGCTGGGGCCGAAACTTGTCGGCAAGCTTCACGTTACCGTCGGTACCGCCGACACCTATTATCTCGATGGCGCCGTTCACCGGATGCAGCTCGCGCTTGAGGCTTCCACGAATCCTCACTACGCCGCCGATTTCGATTACGGTGTCGACCAGCCCCACTGCTACACCGGCCCGCCCGGCTCGACGACACGCGAAGGCGGTTTGACCTTTACCCGGCGCGTTCTCGAAGCCTCCGAAGCATGGATGCTGAAAACCGCGCCCAAGGGCGCCGACACTACAAGCTGGCGTTATTAATTTTGCGAGGCTGACGAGGTTTTCGTTGGTGCTGAAGAACTGGGTGTAGCCGGCGAAGCAGGCGTCACTCGATCTGGCGCGGACCGCGAAGGCGCGCCTGTAGATTCGTGTTGGGCCGGCGCCGCGCCGCTGGGAGGTGCTAAGAGTTTAGCCACGATTTTTCTCGCCGCCGCTTTGCTGACGGCGCAGGCGGAATCCCAAATCCGGCACTGCGCCAAAGTGTATTTGCATCCGCACGTGCATGTGTCCGCGTTCATGCGGTGCAAGGCGATTTTCTTCTGCTCCGGCGTCAGTTTCGAGAGGTCGACTCCGGGAAGCTCCGTGGCGCGGTCGGCGTGCTTCAGAAAAATTTCACCCTTGTCCTCGAACGTTTCGATGCGTGCCTTGATGGGCAGGCCAAGCAGAGCGCGAATTTCCGCTTCGTAGAGCGCGGGATCCCAGAGCCCCACGTGCTTTTGAACGATGCGGCCTTCCGTATCCAACACGAAGGACGTGGGCAGCGCGGCGATGCCTCCGTATTCCGCGCGAACCTCGTCCGAAGCCATCGCCACCGGATAGTTGATTCCCGTCTCGTCCACATACTTCTGTACATCGGCGGCGTCATCGTCATCCACATTCAGGCCGATGATTTGCAGCCGGCCCTGATAGTGCGCTTGCAAAGCGACGAGGTCGGGAACTTCGGCGCGGCAAGGTCCGCACCATGTGGCCCAGAAATTTAAAAACACGACTTTGCCGTGCACCGCCTCCAGCGTGACGGGCTTGCCCTCGAGATCGGTAAGTTTGAAGGCCGGCGCCGGATCGGGATTGCGCACGAAGCGGATGACGGGCTCGCTGTCTTGGTCCTGTTCCTGCTGCCCGAAGCTCAAGCCCGGTATCAAGAAAAGAACCAGCAACGCGACGAAGGACGCAACGAAATAGCGAGAAAATCTCATAGCCACACTACTAGGAGAACACATTGCCCCCCGCCCGCCAAGTGGCTGATTGGAGTCGCGACCGCTGACGCGTGAGTCAAGGCAGGCAGTAAGAATGAGGTGGACTTGCGGCGGAAGGGTTGGGCGGGCGCAAGTGGTTACGCGTTACGAACCCGGCTCGGGTGGCCCAGCGTACCGGATGGGCCGTGGTCGCGAGCATGGAAGAGAGACGTCCGAAAGTCGGGGGTTTGAAAGAGCGATGGAAGTTCGATTTTCTTGCGAAATGATTGGCTTGGGCGGGAAACGCAGAAGTCCAACGGCGAACGCGTCTGTGCGGGCACTAAGCCGAAATAGCAAAGGGGAAATTACTGGCCGGACGTTCTCATCCGAGAAGAGAGGCGAGCGTTCGAAAAAATTCGGTAGGCGTCGCGATTCGTATACCGGTTTTCTCCGCGACAGCCTGCGTGAAGTGCTTGGTGTTATGGGTAAGCAACCAGTCTGGTTTGGCGGCGATGGCAGAGAGAATGACGGGGACGTCCGCAGCGTGACGGATCAAGTGGCGGCTGGCCAGAACCACGTCTTTTCTCGGATACGGAACGAGCTCCGGCTCGACTAGTTGGAGGAGTCGTTGATATTGCCCGATTAAGTGATCGGCCTGAGCGGGAAATAAGCGTTCGGCATGGAGTAGCAAATTCTCTTCCACTTCATCGCGGACTGCTTCTGCCAGCACCAGCTTGCAGACTCTTGCGGCGCACAGGGAAAGGACAGCTTTATCCATGCCCCACGGAGACACGATGCCCCCAGTTAGGACGTTGGAATCGAGGAAGAGGCGAATTCTTCGCTGTGCGGTCACTTCCGGGGCTAGCGGCGAGGACGCCGGCGAACGATAGTCTTTGCGGATTTTGAAGCGCCGTAGCGGCGGCCAAATACGCGCTTTCGGGCATCGGGAAGAGTCGACAGAATAGAATCGGGCGTTGCGCCGGCAGCGGTAAGAGCCAAACTCATTTGCTCACACAGTTGCTCGAAGCGCTGTTGCTCGGGCAGCAGAATAAGTCCGTCCCCGAGGCGAATCACAGCGAAAGGCGCTCCGACGCCCAAACCGAGATCCTCGCGAAACTGTTTGGGAACGGTGAGCTGCCCCTTCTCGCCAATCTTGGTGGTGGTCAGGTATTTGAGAGTAGCGGTCCGAGCGCCCATGGATTTACCTCGGTAGGAATATCCTACCACAAGAGGGCTGGGAGTGCGAACGAAGAGTCCAGGACTGGCGCGCCTTCGAATAAGCGGGCTGCCACCAATTGCCGCAAGGGCTGTCATTCAAACTGTACCGGAGGCCAGTGCGACGCCATTGTCCAAACTAGAACCGCCAGGGCGGCGTGGTATTATGCGGTCGCGAGGATGCTACGCTTCGGCTGCCCAAGGGTGGCGCGCCACGAATCCGGGCGTTGTACAGAGATTGAACAGGAGAGCGCTCTAATGACCGGACTACCGCAGCTTCTGCCAACCGCTGCCGCGGCGGAAACATTCGGCGGCGTAACCTACCACATCGATGGGGAGCTCGTTCCCGTGCTCACGGTGGATGTTTCCGCAAGGCCCATTTATTTCGAGCATCACATCCTTCTCTGGAAGCACCCCACCGTGCAAATCGGCTTGAAGCCCATGAAGGGCGCGCTCAAGCGCATGATGGCGGGCATTCAGGTTTTCGTCACCGAAGCGCGCGGGCCTGGCATGATCGCCTTCAGCCGCGACGGAGCCGGCCACATCGTTCCGATTCATCTGCCGCAGGGCCTCGAACTCCATGTGCGCGAACACCAATTTCTCGCGGCCACCGAGAGCATCGACTACACTTTCGAACGCGTGCGCGGCGCCGCGAACATGCTCTTCGGCGGAACTGGTTTTTTTATCGACAAGTTTCATAGCCACGCGGGCGACGGAATCCTCTGGCTTCATGGCTACGGGAATGTCTTCGAAAAAGTCCTGGGGCCGGGCGAGATCATCGATATCGAACCCGGAGGCTGGCTCTACAAAGCGCCCACGGTGCGGATGGAAACGGTGATCGACCGCATCACCAGCGGAATCTTCGGCGGCTTCAATTTGATCGTCAACCGATTCACGGGCCCGGGCCGCGTCGGCATCCAGTCGATGTACATGCATTATCCAACCGCGGAATAACAAGGGATAATGTAGGGTTCCCGCGAGAGGTGTGCGGAGAGGAGTGGCAGCCATGCGTAAGATAATTGGCCTGGCGGCGTGTTCGGTGGCGGCGATCCTCGCGTTGAGCTGGCAGGCGCGAACGCAGCCGCAGACTGGCAATTCGGAAGATGCGAAGTCCGAGCCAGCTTACGCCGCCCACATAGACTCACGCGCAACCGCTACTTGGGATCGCAAAGCGGCCGCGGCCTACCTCGATCAAAGGGCGGGATGGTGGATGGCGTGGCCCAAGGCCGCACGAGATCACCAGACGTTTTGCGTGTCCTGCCACACCGCAGTGCCCTACGCCATGTCGCGGCCGTTGCTGAGGCGGGCGCTCGGCGAGCAGGCGCTTTCTCCGAACGAAACCAAACTGCTCGAAAACGTTCGCAAGCGCGTGCGCCTGTGGAAAGAAGTCGCGCCGTTCTATAGCGACGCGGACCGCGGCGTGTACAAAACCGTCGAGTCTCGCGGAACGGAATCGGTTCTCAATGCGCTGATTTTGGCCAGCAATGATGCCAGCAACGCCGCAACTCATGGCACGAGCGGAGGCGCAGAGAAAGATCGCCTCAGCGCCGACACCCGCGCCGCGTTCGAAAACATGTGGGCCGAGCAACAAACTTCAGGAGTCGACAAAGGCGCTTGGCGCTGGCTCCGGTTCAAGAACGAGCCGTGGGAAGCGGACGACTCCGATTATTACGGAGCCGCGCTGGCCGCTGTCGCGGTAGGAACTGCTCCCGGGAACTATCGCGCCAATCCGGAAATCCAAAACAGTCTGCGAATGCTGCGCGAATATTTGAACCGCGAAAGCGCCAGCCAGACCTTGATGAATCGCGCGGTTCTCCTGTGGGCTTCCGCAAAAGTGCCCGGGCTTCTCGATCCGGACCGGCAGCGGGCCATCATCGACGACTTGCTCAGTAAGCAGCAGCCCGATGGCGGCTGGAGCCTGATTTCGCTCGCGGGTCCATGGACGCGCCACGATGGAACGCCTCAGGAAACGAAGAGCGGCGGGTATGCCACCGGTCTCGTGACATTCGCACTCCAAGAAGTCGGGATCCCGCGTGAGAACGCTCAACTCAGCCGCGGGCTCGCCTGGCTCGCGAGTAATCAAAGCGAGCCGGAAGGTCTGTGGGCGGCGTATTCTTTGAACAAAAACAAAGAGCATCACATCAGTCCCGAGACCGCGCTCTTCATGAACGATGCGGCCACCGCCTATGCCGTCTTGTCTTTGAGCGAATCCTCGGCCAACTGACCCCAAACCAAAAGTGGTCGCCCGGCCAGCCTCGGTTTTTTTCCGCATACCGCAACTGCCGCGCGAAGCGTCTCTCAGCGCACTGTCCTCAACCCAAACCGCGCCCTGCCACCTAGCTCCAAAACAATGAATACGAATTGCCCTTTGGTGAATCTAAATAGATATGAAGATTCGAAGCGGATTGCTCGGTTTCGTCGCCACGATTCAGGCGATTCTTTTCCTAACACATTTCTTCTTGTATGAGACGTGGACCTTTTCGCGCGGCGGAAACGATCCAGCCGGCCCGCTGTGGCTCAGACTCTCTGTCGCCGTTTTGTCCGTGAGCTTCGTGCTCGCTTCGCTCCTTGCATTTCGCTACAACGGTCCCGTTCTGCGGCAGTTTTACCGGGCCGCCGCGGTTTGGCTCGGATTGCTCAGTTTTCTTTTCCTCGCGGCCGCCGCTTCATGGATCGTTTTCGCAGTGGCAAGCCTTGCGGGCCTGCCGCTGAACTTCCACCGAACCGTCGAAGTCCTGTTCGCGGTTGCGCTAGTGGCGGGTTTCTACGGAGTCTTCAATGCAAGTTGGACTCGCATTACGCGCATCACCGTGCGTCTCGCGAACCTGCCTGAAACCTGGCGCGGCCGCAAAGCTGCCTTGATCAGCGATCTCCATCTCGGCCACGTCCGGAATGGAAGTTTTCTCCGCCGCATGGTGGCCAAAATTCTCAAGGAAGAGCCGGACGCGATTTTCATCGCCGGCGATTTGTATGACGGCACCGCGATAGATGCAACACGTGCCGCCGCGCCTTTGAGCGGCCTGACAGCCCCACAAGGCGTCTACTTCGTCGCGGGGAACCATGAGCAATTTGGCGACGACAGCAAATATCTGCGGGCCGTCGAAGCCGCAGGCGTGCGCGTGCTCAGTAATGAAAAGGTAGACGCGGACGGTTTGCAAATTATCGGTGTGCCCTACCGCCATGCAACCCAGAATGGCCACTTTGCTTCGGTGCTCGACGGCATCGGTGTCGATCGCGAACGCGCAAGCATTTTGCTGACGCACGCGCCCGACCATCCCGAAGTCGCGGAAGCCGCTGGCGTTTCGCTCCAGCTTTCCGGTCACACGCACCTCGGCCAGTTCATTCCCTGGAGCTGGATGGCGCGGCGAATCTACCGCCAATTTGTCTATGGTTTGAGCCGCATCGGAAACCTGCAAGTGTTTACGTCCAGCGGCGCGGGCACCTGGGGACCGCCGCTGCGCCTGGGTTCGAATCCCGAGATTGTCGTGCTCCAATTTGAGTGAAGCTCGCTCATCGAGCGAAAATTCCCGGTTCGTCGCTCGCGCAGAACAATAAATCGGCTCCGGTCATCCGTGCTGCGAAAGAAACAACCGCCGCGCTATTGCCAGGAAAGGCGCACCAACGAGAGCCCTTCGCGTGGAAGTGCAAATTGCAAATGGGCCGAGCCACGCTCCACGCTGATCCACGAGGGAGAATCGAGCAGCTGCAACTGGCCCGCGGATTCAAGCTGTTGGTATTGCGCCGGAGTTGGCGATTGCGGCGATCCCATTTCCTTCCAGGCAGTGAAGGAGTTGCTATGCGCCGCATCAATCCGAAAATGTTCGAGCAAGGCACGCCTGGCGTCCGCTGGCAAACCACTGATTGCAAGATTGATGTTCGCAGGTGGGGCGGGCAAATCCTCGTCATCATAATTCCAAAGCAAAATTTCGATTTCGTGGTCTTTGCGCGTCGCGATGCCATTGATGTCCGGCTCCGCGCGAACGCCGTCGCGCAGAATTTCATCCACGGGCACCGCCGCCGAACTGAAAAATTTGACGCGTTCCTCCCCCAGCAGGCCGAACATGCGAAACGCGTTGAGCACCGGCTTGTCCACTCCGTTCGTCGCCAGCGCGCGCAGCCCTTCGAAATAAGGTTGGTCCTCGAATTCGAACGACCACGTAACTGCACCGGTAAAATTCACATGGTCTCGGCGCACCAAATCGTAAATCACGTTCAGAACTTCTGCGGTGTAGGAAGCGAAGACCGCTTCATTCCGATACGAGTTTTGCGGATACGTTCGCGCCGAACACGCCGCGCATCCTTCGGGATCGGATTCGCCAAGCACGATGGGAGTTTGACGCCATTCGGGAAAAGACGCCACGATTTCGAAACCTGCTTCGATTGAGGCAAGCTGGCGGCGGATGCCCATCTGCACGTGATCCGATTGCCAGGACACTTCTCCTTTTGGATGAAAGCTGATAAAAGCCAGCGGTGCGCCAATTTTTCCGGTGGCGAAGTTGCGCCCGTGCGCGCAGTGCTCCAAAAATGCGCGCAGAAATTCGGCGGCTTTGGGATTCGCGGGCCCGGTGCTGTCCGGTCCGCCGACGCGCGCGTCCGGCAAGGCGCGTAGAATGGCGTTGGCGCTGACATCGTACAGTTTGAAATATTCCTCCGCCGTTCCCTGCCAGTACGGGATGTCCGGTTCGTTCCAAATTTCCCAGAGCCAGGTTTTTACTTCCTCCTCGCCGTAACGGTCGCGCAAGTGAGACGCAAATTGAAAGACCAGCTCCGCCCACTTTCCATAATCCTTTGGCGGATAACTCCAGCCCGTAAAGATCGTTCCTTTGGGAAAAGTGTGGCGATACGGCTCGGGGTGCGTCGACAGCGCTTCCGGCATGAATCCCACTTCGATCAGCGGTTTGATTCCTCGCGCCCGGTATGTATCGAAAATGCGGTCGAGAATCTCCCAGCTATAAATTGGATTTCCGTGCTCGTCCTCGGTGTAGACATTCGTCGAGCCCCACTTCATCGAGGCCGAGCCATCGCCCGTTGTGAAGAGATTGTGCGCGCGAATGTGCACCGGCACCGGGCATAGCGCGGCCAGTTCGCTAAGCAGTTTTTGGCCGTTCGGCGCATACGTGTAATTCGGTTCGTCGTAGCCGAAATAATTCCAGATCGGCGGAAGGGAACCGTCCGGCTGATCCGCGTGCACTTGGATCGCAACGTTTGAGGAGGGCTGTTGTGCAACGCCGGGAATGGCTGCAAACGCCAGAAGAGCAAATCCCGCGAGAAGGCGGCGAAAGACGTTGCCGAAGCGAATGAACAGGAGCACGCGGTGAATCTTAACCGAAATAGGCCGCCATACGCGGCAGGATAAATAAAAAAACAAACGCGATCACGGCGAAACGCGCGCGAGAATGCTTCGCAACGCCAGAGCTAAACGGGGCGACGGATGCCGAGTTTGCGCATCCGTGCCTGGAGTGTGGTGCGCTTCATCGCCAGCAGCGCGGCCGCGCCCTTAGGCCCCGCGATGCGCCATTCGGTTTGGCGAAGCGCGCGCAGAATGTGCTGCCGCTCGGTTTCTTCGAGCGTGGCCATTGAACGCGCCGAAGCCGCGGACGAACTCGAGTTGGCCAGCAGTGAAGAAGAGTCTGCGCCCGTGGCGGCGCTGGCCGCGGCGCCTGCAAACGCAAGCGACTTCAGTTCGCTGACTGGGACACGAAGTTCTTTGCCCGGCGAGAGCAGCACCGCTCGCTCGATAAAATTTTCAAGTTCGCGTATGTTGCCCGGCCATGCGTAATTCGCGAGCGCCTCCATGGCATCGGCCGGAATGTACGCCACGGTCTTGTTGAGCCGCCGGCTGAATTTCTGCACGAAATAGCGCACCAGTAGCGGAACGTCTTCGCGGCGCTCGCGCAGCGCCGGAATCTGGATCGGGAACACGTTCAGCCGGTAAAAAAGATCGCTGCGGAACGAGCGCTCGGCGACCAGCTTCGCGAGATCCCCATTGGTGGCTGCCACCACGCGCACGTCCACGCGCTGGGTGTGGTTGCTGCCGAGCCGCTCGAATTCCTGCTCTTGCAGAACGCGGAGCAGTTTCGGCTGCAACTCCAGCGGCAGATCAGCCACCTCGTCGAGAAACAGTGTGCCGCGGTCGGCGAGCTCGAACCGCCCCACCTTTTGTGTGATGGCACCGGTGAAAGCGCCGCGTTCGTGCCCGAAGAGTTCGGATTCCAGCAGGCCGCTGGGAATCGACGCGCAATTGATTTTGACGAAAGTGCGCTCGCGGCGCGCGCTCAAGTTGTGAATCGCGCGCGCGATCAATTCCTTCCCCGTCCCCGTTTCTCCGGTGACCAGCACGGCGGTGTCCGCGGGGGCGACGAGCTCGACCTGCGCGAGCGCCCGCTTCAGCGCCGGGCTGTCGCCGATAATCTCCTCAAAATTGAATTCCGTGCGGATCTCTTCCTCGAGATAGAGCTTTTCTTCCGCCAGCTTGTCTTTCAGCGCATCGATTTGCTTGAAGGCCAGCGCGTTTTCGACAGCGATGGCGATTTGCGCCCCGACTTGCTGCAGCAGTTCGAGGTCCTGCGCTGAGAAAGCATCTTCGCGGCGGCTCGCCAGATTCAGCGTGCCGAACGTGCGCCCCTGCGTGATCAGCGGAACACAACAGATGGTTTGCACGCCTTCGCCGCGCAGTTTGCGAATGGCTTCCGCCGGAAACCGATCGATTTCCGCGCCGCGCGCCACGAGTGGTTTGCTGTTCGAAAAACATTGGCCCGCCGGCGTGGCGTCCAGGGGAACGATCATCTCGCCATCGAAGAATCCGGGGCGGTCCGGAAAATCGAGCGCGTGGATTTTAAGACGGCCGCTGGCGTGATCGATGAGCGCGAGGCTGGTGAAATCATGATGAATCACGCGTTGCAGCGAAGTGACGATCCCGCGAAACAGCTCGCGAAGCACGCGCGTCGAGACGAGAACGTTGTTGACCTCGAGCAGCACTTGCAGGCGGTCACGCTCTTGCGCGAGCTGGACCTGGTACGCCTGCGAAGTTTCGAAATTCAGCGCGTTGTCCACGGCCACCGCCACCTGGCTTCCGACGCGCTGCATAAATTGAAGTTCCGTCTCCGTGATCGCCTGCGGAACAAGACGGCCGAAGCCCATGGCGCCCAGCCTCCTCTGCGCGGTGGTCAACGGAACCATCGCCAGGGAGCGAACGCCCACTTCGCGAAGCCGCTGCATAAACTCCGGGAAGCGTTCGTCTTCCTCCGTGTCGCACACAACGAAGCGCTGCTGCGATTGCCAGACCCAGCCCGAAGGGTGGCCCTCGACGGGCGTCTCGCTGCCAGTTTTAACCGGAGTGGGAAGGCGTGTTTCGAGAATGTGCAGCCGCATCACGTTGCGCACAGCGTCATGCAGGACGAGCGTCAGGAAGTCAAAATCAACGACACTATGCAGACGCTCGGCCAAGTCGTGGAAAAGCGCCGCAAGATCTCGATGCTGGGCGATGGATTCCGCCACTTCGAGCAGGGCTTCGAGCTGGCGCCGCGAATGTTCGAGCGGCGCAGGAGGGGCTACTTCGGGCGGGGAAATGGTGGGTTCCGCCATACAAGCAGAATAGCATCCGCGTCGGCTAAGGCTCAACCAAACGCCAAAATGCCCTGAATTTCCGAACTTTTGTCGTTTGAATTCCCCGGGAGCTCCTGCCGTTCAATCCGGAATGCGAATGCTCCCGTCCTGCGAAATCGCGAAAGACGGATTCCACGCGACTTCCCATGGAAAACCATCCGGATCGCAGAAGTATCCCGAATAACCGCCCCAGAACGCCTCTTGGGCTGGCTTCAGTATTTTTGCACCCGCAGCGCGAGCTTCTGCCAGCACAGAATCCACTTCTTCACGTGTGCGAGCGTTGTAGGCGAGCGCTATTCCGTTAAATCCATTGCCCACTGGAGAAAGGTTCGCGTCCTTTGCAAGCTCTTCCCGCGGATACAACGCGAGAGCCATCCCTCCTGTTTGGAAGGACACGACGCCCTCCGCCTCTGCCATGGATCGCCGCCATCCGAGCTGTTCATAGAACTCTCGGCTGCGTGCGAGATCAGCCACGCCGAGCGTGATCAAACTCACTCGTTGTTCCATGTCGAATCTCCCTGTACGGCGAGTCTACCGCGCACTCCTCCCAAAGCAAACGGCTCGGAGACCGCGGAGAATCCACTGTTTGAGGTGCCCGAGATCGCCGCGGAACAACGAGAAACCCTGCTTGTGCAGGCTCTTACTTGCCAGCAGGGATAAGGAAGGATCGTGGGATTTTCGCGTCCAACGTAGCCAGAACGGCTTCGTGTGCTTCCGCGAGTTCAGCAAGATGCCCGTCCGTGACCTGGCTGGCGGCCTTTACCCAGATCGGAAGATGCGTGCTGTCGTGATCGTCAGCAATGAACGTGAACTTCACCCCAGCTTCTTCTTTTACCCCCACCAGCAGAGACCGTGCTTGGCCGAGAGTAAGTCCGTATTGCGAAACCTGAGCCACGATTCTTACGAAGCCAAGCTCAGTAATCGAGCAAGTTAGCAGCTCAGCTTGCTGGGCCGCGGCCAAAGATCGCACCCAGTTGCTGGCCCGGGGATGGAATTCATGCTGCAGAACGCCTAATGCTACGAGGGCGCTCACGTCCAGAAGGTATTTCACGGAAAGTCAGCCAGCATTTCCTCGACCTGTTTGCTGGTCAGCGTCGGTGCGTTTGGACCAAGATCCAGAACCGGAAATCCAGTAACGGGGTCTTTAATGATGCGAGCTTTCCTCCGTCGCGCGCGGCGAGGCGTCAGAACGATGCGGCCGCCTTCGATGGTGGCATCCAGCGGATCGCCCGGGCGCAGCCCCAGCTTGTTGCGGATCCGGCTGGGAAGAACCACCTGGCCTTTTGTGGAAACCTTGGTTTGCATGGTAAGACAATCTTACCGTATTTCTCCGATCGCAACATGCGCAATTCCTCGCCGCGTAAACCACGCATGCACAAGGTAAACTCAGAGGAGAGCCGCTGCGAGAGCGCGCCAAAGCGCCTTGCGAACGACCACAGCTCTGCGGCAAGGCTCGCGCGGCGTTTCGAAAAAATCGAGCCATTCAATCTACGGACTGGAAGAAATGAAACCACGATTGCAAGTCATGAAATTCGGCGGCACCTCCGTCGGCGACCCGGCGTGCATCGCCAGGACGGCGCAAATCATCGCGCAGGGCGCGCGCGGCGGAGGCTGCGTAACCGTCGTTTCCGCCATGAGCGGCGTGACAAACCGGCTGATCGAAGCGGCGAAGCGAGCAGGCGGCGGTGAGAAGGAACCGGGAACGGCCGTTCTCGAAGCGTTGCGCACACAGCATGAAGTGGCGTTGGCAACCCTGGTGCGGGACGAGAACGCGCGCAAGCCCGTTCGAGAAGCCTTGGACGAAGTTCTCGCGGAAGGCAACCGTTTGCTCGAAGGGACAGCTCTTCTGCGAGAACTCACCCCGCGAACTTTGGATGCGATTTCCAGCCTGGGCGAACGACTTTCCGCGCCGTTGGTGGCGGCCGCCGTGCGGGAGCTTGGCTTGCCGAGCGAGGCGGTGAATGCCACGCGCTTGATCGTTACGGACACGTTTCATGGGGGCGCGGAACCGTTGATGAACCGCACCCGCGAAGCATCCGAGGCGGAGTTGCGCCCGCTGTTGGATAAGGGGATGGTGCCCGTCGTGACCGGCTTTCTTGGCGCGACCGCCGACGGCATATTGACCACGCTGGGGCGCGGCGGCTCTGATTATTCCGCCACAATTCTCGGCGCCGCTCTCAACGCCGACGAAGTGATCATCTGGACGGACGTCGACGGCGTGCTAACCGCGGACCCGCGCCTGGTGCCGGAAGCGCAAACCATTCCGGTGATCTCTTACCGCGAAGCCGCGGAGCTTGCTTTTTTTGGCGCGAAAGTCCTGCATCCAAAAACCCTCAATCCAGTGATGCAGGCCGCGATTCCCGTATGGATCCGCAACAGCTTCGCGCCCGATCGCCCGGGAACATTGATCACTCCCGAAGGGCGAAGTACCGGCGGCGGCGTCAAAGCGCTGACGGCGATTCAGGACGTGGCGCTGATCAGCGTGGGTGGCCCTGGCATCGTGGGATTGCCCGACGTGGTCGGGAGGACCTTTTCCACGACGGCGGAGTTGCGTGCGAACGTGCTGCTGATTTCGCAATCGTCTTCTCAGAACGACATCTGCTTCATCGTTTCCGCTGGCGACGCCGCGCGGACCGTCGAAGCGCTGCGGAAAGAGTTTGCCCAAGATCTGGCTCACGAAAAAGTCGAGCACATTACCGTCGATGCAAATATTGCCATTGTCGCGGTTGTCGGAGAAAACATGCGCGGCACGCCCGGAGTCGCGGGCAGAACGTTTAACGCGCTGGGCCGCGAAAACGTCAACCTGATTGCCATCGCGCAAGGCTCCTCCGAATCCAACATTTCCTTCGTGGTGGAAGAGAAAGCCATGAAGACCGCCCTGATCGCCGCCCATCGCGAATTCGGACTAGGTGTCTCTCCGACCTAAGAGATTGAACACCCGAGTGACATCACACGAGAATGGTGTACGCTGTTTTTCGTATGAAGAACATCACCTTAAGCGCCGACGAAGACCTGATCGAACAAGCCCGGCTTGTGGCTCGTGCTCAACACAAGACCTTGAACAGCGCATTTCGCGAATGGCTCGAACAGTTTACCAACCGTGCGGGCAGCGTTCAGGAGTACGACTCACTGATGAAGCGGTTGGAACATGTGAATGCGGGCCGCCACTTCTCGCGAGACGAGATGAATGAGCCGTAGATTCCTTCTAGACACCAACATATTCGTATATTCGTTGGATCGAACGGCGGCAGCCAAGTCTCTTCACGCCCGCGAATTGATTCGCGAAGCCATCGAGAAGCACCAAGGGATCGTCAGTTATCAGGTAGTCCAGGAGTTTTTCAATGTGGCGTTTCACCGATTTGCAAAACCCATGAGCCTTGCCGATGCAGAGCAATATTTGGCGACAACGTTTCGCCCGTTGCTAGCGGTACATTCTTCACAAGCGTTGCTCGCGGAGGCCATGCGGTTGAAAGATAGATTTCAGTTGCCCTGGTATGACGCGTTGATTGTCGTATCCGCGCTCGAAGGAGAATGCGCCACGCTATTCAGCGAAGATTTTCAGCACGGGCAAAAATTCGGAGAAATACGAATCACAAACCCCTTCCTGTAAACCCTCACAGCAAAATCTGAAGCAAACTTTGGATTAGTTGGGCTTTTCGTCGTCGGGGGGAATGATCTTAATGTCGTCAATGGCGCGCGGGCTGCCGTTGGGATCTTTGACGAGGCCCTCGAGCGTGGTCTTCGCGTGTTCATCGACGGCGCCGACGGCGGCCACCAAACAAGAGTAAAGAAACGCTTTGATGCCGGAGCGGAATTGCTCGGTGGATTGCTCGGTCGTGCGCGTCACGTCGTCGACCATGGTGCGGCGCCGGGATTCGCAGACGACTCGGTTTTCCGCGTCAAGTGCGGAGAGAGCCGAGCGCACGCGGTCGGTTGTTTCCGAGATGGCGAGATCGACCTGAACTTCAGCCTGGCGCCGAAATTCCTCGAGTGCGCTTCCCGAAGCGCTGTGCAGCAGCGCGCGGGATTCCGCGACGCGAGCGTCAAGCTGTGCGGCAGCTTCGCGAATGACCATGCGCGTGGATTCCATCACGCGGACTAACTGGCGGTCGGAAATGCGGTCTGCGGCCGCCTCAAACTGTTCGGTGGTTTGGCCGAGCGATTCATCCAGCCGGCCACGCGTTTGCGGCTCGATTTCACGGGCGGCTTTATCCACGAATTTCTGCGTTTCGCCCAGATTGCGCTGCGTGTCGGCGGCCAATTTTTCAAGGCGCTCCGCAATTTCCTCGGCCTGCGTGCGATAAGCGTCCTGCTGCTCTTGCCAATGGGTTTGCACTTCGCCGAGGCGGGATTCCAGGTGGCCGAGAATCTCTTCGCGTGAAGCCCGCAAGAGAGATTCAAAACGTTGCTCGGAAAATTCGTGCAATTGCTGAAGATTGCGTTCACGGACGCCCTCGATGCGCGCGAGCGCGTCGTTGATCGCTTCGTCAAGCTGCGTCGCGAGCGCGTTTTGCACCACCTTTTCCGCCGCCGCCTGCAATTTGCCTTGCATCGCGGCTACGAGCTGGTCGATGGTGATGGCCACGCGCTCAGGCTTCGCAGGAACGGCTTCCTTGGCCGGTGCAGCGCTGCCCGCTGCGGATGAAGGCGAGGGAAACGCCGTCACCTGGTTGCTTCTCATTTCGCTGGCGACAGCTGCGGCAGACGCCGGAAAGGCAGCAGGCGCTTCCGGCGGAGCCGGCGGTTCGAGCGCGGGTGCGACAGCCGTCCCCAGACTGGCAAACGATGAATTTCCCCCAAGCAAGCGATTCCAATCGGAAGGCGGCGGAGAAACGTTCCAGATATTCGCGGGAGACTCGAGTTCAACTCCGACCTGGAAAAGCTCGCGCGGACTTGCAGGCGGATGCACCGATTTCACGAACGCCCGAATCACCGGAGAGATGGATTCGCCATCAGGCTGCAGAACGCGAAGACCGACGGAGGCGCCGATCGGATATTCATGCCGCGAAGGATAGCGGCAGCCATGAAGATTGAAGCTGACGGTGGACGTTTTCTCCTGAAAGGACAGCCCGGTTTTGGTTTGGCCGAGCACGACAAGAGGAACCGTGCGTTCGACGCGCGTGCTGCGGCGGCCCTCAAGGCCGGAGAGAGAATGTAGATGCTCTGGGGGAGCGGCTAGGCTCACTTCAGTCCTCCCAATTACCAACTCGGAAGCCTACCACCGTCGCCCGGCGGCGTAAAAGAAATGTTCGTGCCGGCCGCGAATCGCGAGCCGTTCACGAGGCCCGAAGAGCCAGCCCGTCTCGTGGGAAGACGCGGCGGGCGGGGTCCGCGTTTTGCGGCTCTTTCTACGCGGGCGTCCCAGTCATAAATGGTGTCGGGGATGCGCCCACTCTGTGCCAGCCAAGGCGTTTCGGCAAAGTGTATCTTCTATTGGCCGCCGGAATACTTCGGAAAACTTTTCCCGAACATGGGAGCTTTACTCTTCGATTGCTCTTCAGTCGCTTCATCCTGGATGACGTCCCAATGCTCTGCAAGGAGTCCATTCTCAATACGTAAAATGTCTGCCGCAATCCAGTTCACGGGCAGGCCGAAGTCCGAAAATCATCCGTGCAATATGACAAATTCTCCCTCGGCCACGATCGTTCCCGGTTCATATTTGAGCGTGGATGGAAGGCTCTTGATGAGATCGAACAGGCCATCGCGGCCGGGCGCGATATGAGCGCTGTGCTGGATGTACTGGGGCGACCAAAACTTCTCTGCGGCAGCGTAGTCGCGCTTATTGAACAGCGTGTCGAACGCCTCCAGGACGATCGCTTTGTTCTTCGATTCAACCGTGCGATTCATTTTTGCGCAAAAACCATGTAGGCACTCATCGTGGGTGCACCCGCCTTTCGATTCGTTTTTTCAAAGCAACCGCCGTCGTCGCTCAGGCGTTCGTGCCGCCGTCGACGGTAAGGTTCGCGCCGGTGATGTACGACGACTCCGGGCCGGCCACGAACGCCACCAACGCGGCGACTTCATCGACCGATCCGTAGCGGTTGAGCGCTGTGGCCGCCTTCTGGGGGACCGCCCAATCGCCCGCCGCGGGATTCAACTCCGTATCGATCGGACCCGGCTGGATATTATTGACCGTGATGCCCCGGCCCCCGACCTCTCTCGACAGCCCCTGCGCGAACATTTTGACCGCTCCCTTTGTCGCCGAGTACGGCACCAGCCCGGGCGTCATCATGCGCTCGCCTACGCACGAGCCGATGGTGATGATGCGGCCTCCGCTCTTCATATGCTTCAACGCCGCCTGCGTGGCCACGAAGATGCCGCGCACATTGAGGTCGAGCATCAGATCGAGCTCTTCCAGGGTCGCGTCCTCAAATTTTTTGGGAATCGCCGTCCCCGCATTGTTGACGAGCACGTCGAGCCGGCCGAAGGTCGCCACGGTCTTTTCAACCGCCGCTTGCACGGCCTTGGCGTCGGTGCCGTTCGCTTCAATTGCGATCGCCTTTCGGCCGCCGCGCTCGATCTCCTTGACCACCGACGCAGCCGCCTCGGCGCCTTTCGTGTACGTGATCGCCACGTCCGCTCCGTCCGCGGCTAAACGCTTCGCGATTGCCGCGCCAATCCCGCGCGAACCACCCGTCACGAGCGCAATCTTCCCTTCCAATCTTTTGGACATTTTTTTCTCCCGGGTTGCCGCGTTGTTTCCATCCTCAGCGTTCTGGAAAAAGACGTACCGGCTGGGTCCGAAAGGTCCCGCGCAATTCCGCATCTTCGATTTGGTACGTACAACAGATGCTTGAACTCGCTGCAAAGGTGTAGGAGATTTTTGTCGCTATCCCGCCAACTTTTCGAATTCCTAGCTCTTCTCTTTGCTCTAGAACTGTGCAGGCTCGGCACGAGCCGCGTGCCTATAGCCATTCGCGGCATCGACCGGACACCGGCGCGTCGAGCCTCTTCGATCGTGCCCGCGTAGCGATCTCAAGTTGAGGCGGCAACCGATGCTGCTCGCTTGGTCGCGTCTCCCGCCAAACCTGCAAGTGAGAAATTTCTCATTTGTCGCGAACGCAATTTTGAAATCTTCCCGTTGAGTTGCCGCGGAGTATCATTGAGCCACGTATTACGAGTGGAGGAGCGATGCGCACACTCGGAGTGGGGTTCGCCCTGGCAGTCTCTCCGCTTCACTGCGGTGGAGTGCCCATTGCTGCCGCGCAAGATGTTTCAAGCCCACTAACCGTGGAAGAAGCCAAGCTGCGCTTCCACTTGCTCCCTCAACCAGTTTTGGAATTGCCCGTTCTAAATTCCACCAATAAATCAATCCCTGGAAAATTCAGGCTATCCCTGCTCAACTACGACAACGACTCAGTCGCCGCAGCCATTTCGGGCGCCTTTATCGAGACCCCTGGCGAAACAGTCGAGAAGATTGCTTGGCCGCTCGAACACCTGCCGAGCGATACGCCGACGCAACTCGGCTGGTACCGTCTGCAATATTCCCTTGAGCCCGAAGCGGAGTCTGGAATGCCGCCGGCACGCGGTGTCGTCCAGCTTGGACCGCTCCTCACGGACGGTTTCGGAATCAGCATCGCCGCTGCAGCGAAAGTAGCGCCCGGCAGCAAGTATCCCGTGCGCCTCCACGTCGAAGATCCGCTGACGCACCGCCCCTGCACAAATACTCCCATCGGCGTCGTTCTGGAATTCGGCAATGACGAAGATACCGGCGTGAAGCGCAACACCAAAACCGATGCGGCAGGAAATGCCACGGTCGTCTTCACCCTCCCGCGGAGTCCCTCGGATCAAGACGGAACGGTCACGGCCACGGTCGCGCGTGGCCCGTTCAGCGAAGAAGCCAAGCTCGAGTTTGCATTCCCCGATAAGCCCGCGCCCGGGCTCACCATCACGACAGACAAGCCTCTCTATCAGCCGGGGCAGACGGTGCATGTCCGTTTGTTTGCCATTGATTCGGACAAGCATGCCATGGCCGGTGCGAAGCTCGATCTTGAAATTGACGATGAAGAGGGCAGCGAACAGTTCCACGAAAAGCTGACCGCTTCTCGCTTCGGGATTGCCTCGGCGGATTGGGACATTCCGAAAAAGCTGCAACTTGGCGATTTCACGATTACCGCCAAGTTCGACTCTTCGGAAGAAAACTACTGGACGGAGCGCCGCAGCGACATCCGCATCAGCCGCTACGAGCTCCCTACATTTACCGTCAGCGTCGATCCCGACCGCGCCTATTACCTCCCCGGCAGCAATGCCGTCGTGGATGTTCATGCCGACTATCTATTCGGCAAGCCGGTGCAGCACGGCAAAGTCAGAATCGTGCGGCAGGAAAACCGGCACTGGGATTATGCAAAGCAGAAGTGGCTTGCCGACGAATCGGGGACCGTCGAAGGTGAACTCGGAAGCGGAGGCCATTTCAAAGGCACAATCCGTCTCGCAAATGATTTCAAGACTTTTAAGCAAAGTGACTCCGACCGGTTCGAGGATGTCACTCTTGCCGCGTATTTGACGGACTCCTCGACGGGCCGCACCGAACAGCGAAGGTTCAAGATTCGTATCACCGCCCAGCCGATCCATTTATATATCGTCGGATCGGACGGCGCGCGCCGCAACCAGCCTTCTGTTTTATATGTCACGAGTTCTTATGCGGATGGAACTCCCGTCTCGGCGCTGGGGAAGATCTTCGCGGCTCAGCCCACAGATGACGAAAACTTTCAGAACGGTTTTGACCTGAGCCACCGCCGTCAAGTCGGCACTTTCCACACAAATCGCTTCGGCATCGGCCGCGCGGAACTTTCTCCGCTCCAGGAAAAAGATCTTCGCATCCCCGTGTGGTACTTCCATCAGCGTAACAACTATTTTGCCTACTACAACAACGCATCCGGAGAGGAACCCACGGAACGCATTGCCTGGCTTGTTGCAGAAGCTCACGATTCCAAGGGATTAAGCGGCGAATATGGCCAGCAACTCTCGGTCTCTCCCGATGATCCATTTCTTCGAGTGCAAACCGACCACACCCTCTATCACCCCGGCGATGCCATCCAGGTCACGCTGAATTCCAACTCAAAAATCAAAGACGCGGCGCTGAGTGTTTGGAGCGAACAGGGCCTCCTCTCCTCTCAGATGGTGACACTCGATCATGGCCACGCAACTGCGGCAGTCGTCTACGATCCGTGCTTCCTCGGAGATATTTTTTTGACCGCCTCGAGTATGGCGCCCGCCACCGATCAGGAAAAAGCGCTCACGGGATGGACGCAGATACTCTATCCCGCGCGCAAAGAGCTTGAAGTAAAAGTGAAGATGCCGCAGACCACCTTCAAGCCTGGCGAAGAAGTCTCCGCCAGCATGCACGTGCTCACTCCGCAAGGCCGTTCGACGGAAAGCGCGCTCGGCGTTCTGGTCTTCGATCGCGCTGTCGCTGAACGCGTGCGAACCGATGAAGATTTCGGCCGGGGCTATGGCTATTCCATCTTTGATTATTTTGGATGGGCCTATGAACGCAGCATCGCAGGGGTCAGTTATCGCGACTTGCTCGATTTGGACGCCAGCAAGCCGTTTCCCGAGGGACTGGACCTCGTCGCCGAAGGCATGCTTCACGCGGAATACGTCCCGTGGATGGCCGACGATTCTCTGGAAGGCGGAGGATGGGATGCGCTCGGCGCTTCGAATGTTTTTGCAAAATGGATCCAGAAAAAGCTCGAGCCGGCGCGAAACGCGATGAACGATTGGTACAAAGCGAATGGCGAGTACCCGAGCGATGAGGCTGGCTTCCGATCGGCGCTCCGGGCGAAAGGTCTTTATAGCGATCGATTCCGCGATCCCTGGGGAAATCCCTTTTTCGTTAAA
This sequence comes from uncultured Acidobacteriota bacterium, assembly GCA_963715795.1. Classification (GTDB taxonomy): domain Bacteria; phylum Acidobacteriota; class Terriglobia; order Acidiferrales; family UBA7541; genus Acidiferrum. The sequence continues at coordinate 3,948,030 of OY970275.1, forward strand.
TCTTACTTCAGGGGCACGGACCATATCGTGGAGCTTGTCAGCAGCGGCGTCGACAAGAACCCTGGCACGAAAGATGATTTCGTCGTCGCCACCTTTCGCTGGCCCTACTTTCGCAAAATCGGAATGAAGATGGACCTGTCGACCGCCCAATATTTTTCGGATACGGCAAACTACATCCGCGACTACTCCACGCTAAAAGATGAATTGATAAAGAAAGGGATCGACCTGGACGCTCTCCGCGATCCGTGGGGACGCGCCTACTCCATTACTTTCGATATCTCGGGACCGTATTTCCAGATTCTGGTGGAGAGTGCCGGTCCGGATGGCTTCTTCGACAGCAAGACCAAAGCTTCTTGGGATGACGTCGAAGTTTGGGTGTCCAGCCTCCACTATTTTATCGGCGAGAATGCCGCGCTCAATTCCGCCCTCGCTGACAACTTCAAGACCACCGGTTCTTTTCCTCAGAACGAAGAGCAGCTCAAACCGATACTCGCCTCAGCGAAATTGGACCCGCAGCATCTGCTCGATCCCTGGGGACATCCGTATCGCTTCACCTTTAGCGAACACAGCCGTTATACGGACATGCTCACGGTTCATGATGTGCGCGTTTATTCCGACCCGTCGAGGCAAAGCAAAAAAGTGACGGAAGCGATTCCCGTCACGCAAAAGGTTGCGTATTTCAATGTGCTCAGCAACGGCCCGAAGAACGATCCCAATCAAGCCTTCTCCGTCGCCGAATTTAGCCGCGTGTTTGCCGAACAAACCAGCAAGGACAAAACCCCAGTCGCCAACGGGACCCAAAAACCGCTCGCGGGCGATACCGGCGGCATATATGGCGAGATCACCGACCCGACGGGCGCCGCCGTTGCCAATGCCGAGGTCACTGCGATTTCCGCCGACACTGGCCAAGTCTTCACGACACAGGCGGATTATGCAGGCGCCTACGCCCTTCTCAATCTATGGCCGGGCTTTTATGATCTCGAGTGCACGTACCCAGGATTTAGACGGAGTGTTGTGCAGCGCGTGCCCGTTCAATTGGGCTTCTCGACAAAAGTCGATGTTACGCTGAACGTCGGCTCGGTCTCGGAAACCGTCGAAGTGACCGCAACCTCACCCACGCTTCAAACCGATTCTACCGCGATGGTGTCTTCCATCCATCGAACACCGTCTACTCCGGCGGAAAAGCCGCTTTTCACTCCCCGCCTGCGCAAATACTTCCCGGAAACGCTGGTCTGGCGGCCCGAAGTCATCACCGATAAACATGGCCGAGCTCGTATCGATTTCCAGATGGCCGACAACATCACCGCCTGGAAGATGTCGGTGCTTGCTTCCAACGAAGCCGGCCAGGTGGGCATCGCGGAAAAGGATCTGCGCAGTTTTCAGCCCTTTTTTCTCGAAAGCGATCCGCCAAAAACTCTAACCGCGGGCGATCAAATCAGCTTGCCGGTCGTCTTGCGCAATTACACCGCCGCTCCGCTGAGCGTCTCCACGGAAATGCAGCCAGCCCCGTGGTTCACGATTCTGTCGGCGGCAAAACAAAACGTCACCGTTCCGGAGAACGGCGACGCCACTTCGCTTTTCACGTTCCGCGCGGACCGCGCCGACCGAAACGCCAAACAGCGCGTGACCGCGAGAAATAGCGACGCCGGCGACGCCGTCGAACACGAACTGCTGGTTCACCCGGACGGCCAGGAAATTTCTTTCTCCTCGAGCCGCATTCTCGCCGGCGAGCGTAATTCCATCGACGTGCAAATCCCCGAGAACGCCATCCCTGGCTCGATGGATGCCGAGCTTCGCATCTATCCAAATTTGCTCGCCCATGTTTTGGACGCCATGCACGGAATCGGCGAGCTTCCCGCCGGTTGCGCCGAGCAAGTCACTTCCACGTCCTACATCAGTTTGATGGCGCTGCAACTCCTTCAAAAGGGCCTTCAGGATAATCCGGACGCTTCGAATGCCCGCGCCGTTCTTGCCGCCGAGGCCCGCGCAACTGTGCAGGAAGGCTACGACCAGCTTGCTAATCTGCAGGGTACAGACGGAGGTTTCGGTTATTGGAAGGGCATGACCTCCAATGTGGCGCTGACCGCTTATGTCTTGCGCTTTTTGAATCTGGCGAAAGACTTCATCGACGTCGATGGAGCGATTCGCAGAAGGGCGCGCGATTACCTGGTTGCTCGTCAGGCTAAATTCGGCGCGTGGACTTCCTATAGCTGGGATCTAAAAAAGGAAGCGGACGATCCCAACTTGACCGCTTACGTTGCGCGCGCTCTGGCGGGCATGAAAGCGGATCCAAAAGCAAAAGATCCCGACAAACAGAAACTCGCTCAGGCTTCCTTGAAATCCGCCCTGGACTTTCTGGAAGCGCGCATCGATTCCTGGAGCGACGCCTATCTCGCCGGAAATTACGCCATCGCGGCTGTGGAGAGCGCGCGACCCGAGCACATGGAAAATGCCGAATCTGTTCTGCGAAGCCTTGCGCATCGCGAAGGCGATACGACGTATTGGAACCTCGAGGCCAACACATCGCCGTTCTACGGCTGGGGATTTGCCGGCCGGTTGGAAACGACCGCGCTTGCCGTAAACGCTCTTTCCAAACTGCAGACAGTCCGCCCCGATCAGGACAATGCGGAATTGATCAGCCGCGGCTTGCAATACCTTCTCACTCACAAAGATCGCTCCTACATTTGGTACTCGACGCAAGCCACGGAAAATGTTCTCGAGGCCATGATTGCGGCGCTTCCCCCTGCCGCAGAGAGCGCCTCCGCCTCCGAAGCCGTTCTAAAAATCAATGGCCGCGTGCTGCGTTCCATAACGCTGCCAAAGCCGCAAGACGTTGTCGGTCCTGTGACAGTTCCTCTGGCCGGCGATCTTGAAAAAGGCGCGAACAACATTGAAATTGCGCGAACCGGCAGCGCGGCGGCGATGAATGCCTCGATCGTCACAAGCTACTACATCCCCTGGTCGCAATCCGAAGCCCTCGCCAAAGAAGCATTCAAGAGCGGCGAGACTCGCGCCCTGCGGCTCAAGGTTCTCTATGACCGCAACGAACTTCGGTTGGGGGACATCGTGCATTGCAGCGTGGAAGCCGAGCGCATCGGCTTTCGCGGCTATGGCATGATGCTCGCGGAAGTAGGGCTCCCGCCTGGCGCCGAAGTGGACCGTTCCTCGCTGGAAAACGCCAAAACTTCTCCCGGAGTCTCAGGCTATGAAGTTCAGCCAGACAAAGTAGTTTTCTATTTGTGGCCCACCGCCGGTGGAACGTCCTTCGCGTTCGACTTCCGCATGCGCTATCGCGTCAAGGCGATGACCGCGGCCTCTGTTCTCCACGACTATTACAATCCCGACGCCAACGCGACAGTCGCGCCGGTTCATTTCACGGTGAACTAAAGCCGTTGTCTAACGGAGTGCGGTCGCATTCCTGCGGCTGTTTCTTACTGTCATTCACGCGAATCTTTCCTACTATAATGCGCACGAACTTTGTGGCGCGAATCGATCCACACAGACGCGTTTTGCGATTGGGAAGGAATTCTTATGAATGCGAAGTTAGAGAGCGGAAAAAAAAGCAGGCGGAGCCGGACTTCTTATGCGTGTTACGCGTGTCATGCGTGGATTGCTTTCGCGATTTGCTGCGGCTTGGGTGCGAGCTACGTTTGCGCTCGGCAGGAAGTTCCGAAAATGCCGATGCAGGCCAATGATGAGGACGGAGCGCTGTCTCGCTGGTTGAAGAAGAAAGTGCTGGATTCGCGTGAACTCGATTCCATGGAAAATTTATCGTCATGGACGTTCACGGGCGACGGGGAGATGGCGCTGGCGGATTCGCCGGTGAAAGACGGCGCGCACTCGCTGCGCATCAGCTCGAAAGAAAACCTGGGACTGGTCGGAGGCTCCGGCGAGTGGGAGGATCTGGTCGCCAGCCGCAAATTCCCTTCCGAGGATTGGAGCGCTTACAACCGCATTTCCATCTGGGTTTATCCCGATGTGATCGGCGCGCCGGCGCTTTCGGCTTCGCTCGTGCTGCACAACGAGGGAGCGCATCGGCTTCCGGATCATTACAACGAGGGGCGGGACGAATCCATTCCCCTGAAAAATCACGAATGGAATCACGTGGTGTGGGAGATCGCGCCGCTCGACCGGGACAAAGTCACGCAGCTCGATTTTGCGTACAGCATGCCCAAAATGTTTCCCGACCCAGGCGATCAAACGATTTTGTATATCGACCAACTGGAGTTGCAGAAAGTGGATGCGGACCATGTCGAAGGATGGGACGTGGCGCCGGGGAAAATTGCGTTCAGCCACGCGGGATACACGGCGGGCGGGACGAAGACGGCGATCGCGAGTTCGCTCGATGCGCATGAATTTTCGGTGATCGAGCACGGCACCGGGAAAATTGTGCTTACGAAAGCAATCCAGGAAGAGACCACTCCGCTGGGGAAATATGCGGTGATGGATTTTTCGGAGGTGCAGACACCGGGAGAGTACGTTCTTCGCGCGGGAGGGACGACAACGCGGCCGTTTCAGATCGGGCAAGAGATATGGCGGGAGAGCATCTGGAAGGCCATCAATTTCATGTACAGCGAACGGTGCGGAACCGTGATTCCAGGAATTCACGGAATCTGCCACATGGACGATTACACGATTCACGGAGATAAACGGATCGTCGTGAATGGCGGCTATCACGATGCGGGAGATCTTTCCGCGACTGGGAACACGCCGGGAATGGCTTACGGATTGTTTTCCCTCGCCGAGCGATTGCAGCAGCAAGGAGAAGATCCGGTGCTGCGCGAGCGCGTGCTGGAAGAAGCGAAGTGGGGGCTGCACTGGGTCTTGAAAACGAGCTTCGGCGATGGATACCGCTCGACCGGACAACTGATCAGTTACTGGACGGACGGAATCATGGGCGATGCGGACGACCGCTTCGGGCAAGCGGTGAACGATCCGGAATGGAATTTTCGCGTGGCGGCGCTGGAGGCGCTCGCGGCGCGCGTGTTGAAAGAGAGCGATCCGGAGCTGGCGATTCGCAGCCTGCGCACGGCGCAGCAGGATTGGAACTTTGCCGTGGAAGGACTGAAGACGGCGGCTCCGCTGCCGGAAGTCTACGGAGCCAAAGACGACCTGGAACGGATTTCGTTTGGCGCGATTGCTTCCGTGGATTTGTACCGGGCGACGGGCGAGGAACGCTATGCGGAAGAGGCGTTCAAACTGGGCGAACAGATCATGGCGTCGCAGGAGCAGACGATTCAGCCGTGGAGCATTCCGCTGACCGGTTATTTTTATACCAGCCCCAAGCGGGAGAATCTTTTTCACCGATTTCATCTCGGGCAAGAGGAAGAACCGATCATCGCGCTGACGCATCTGTGCGAGACATTTCCGAAAAACGAAAACTGGATGAAGTGGTACGGAGCGATCGTGCTGCACTCGAAGTATTACCAAGAGGCGGCGGCGAAAGCGGACCGGCCGTACGACATGCTGCCGGCGGCGATTTACAAAGAGAGCGAAGCGAAGCTGCTGCCGGAATCGAAAGACTGGACGCCACTGCGCGCCGCGGACCGCGACTCGTATCTCGAGCAAGTCCGCCGCGGAGTTCCGCTGGGCGGAGAATTTTATCTGCGGAGATTTCCCGTGTGGTTCGATTTCCGCGGGAATTCGAGCGTGCTGCTCTCGCAGACAAAGGCGCTCTCGGCGGCGGGACAACTGCGCGGCGATCTGGGCGCGGAAGATCTGGCGCAGCAGCAGGCCGAATGGCTCCTGGGACGCAATCCTTTTTCGACGAGCATCATGTACGGCGAAGGCTACGACTGGACGCCGCTTTACAGCGTGCGCTCCGGACAGATGGTTGGCGCGATTCCCGTGGGAATCGAGACGAAGGAATACAACGACGCGCCGTACTGGCCCACGCAGATTTGCTGGACGTACAAAGAGGTGTGGACGCAGCCGGTGGGCGAGTGGATCTGGCTGATGCAGGATCTGCATGGCTCGGCCGTCGCGCAGGGAAATGCCGACGCCGGGTCGGGCGAGCCGATCGAATTCCGGGATGAGCGGACGGGACGCGTGACGCAGGTTTCGGCGGACGCGACGAGCGGAAAATTTCGCGTCGAGCTGCCGCAAGGACGGTATAGCGTGCGGCAGGGTGCGGTGCATACCACGCTTACGGCGCTTTCGGGCGGGGTATATCCCGTGGAATTGCGCGCCAGCAAGGCGTTTGATTTCGAGGTCACGACGGACGCGGCACATGGCGAAGACGTAACGGTGCGCATCCATGCGGATGGCGCGGGCGCGCATACACTGGAGATCAGAAGCTTCAACCTCGAAATGAAGGAGCCGGCGACCGAGACGATTGAGCTGCGCGCGGGGCACGACGCCGAAGTGGTGAGGCATGGGCGCGTCCTTGCGGCGGGGACGCCGTGGGTCGTGGTGGTGGTCGCGGATGGGGCGCTGAACGAACTTCGCGAGGTTACAGGCACGGTGAAGTGACGAGTCTGGCCTGTGGGATTTCGCGTTAACAATAACAGCCCACCCCCCTAGGCAGTTTGCAAGAGTATCAAAGGAAAGGGTTTGTGCGAGAGGCAGTTTGTAACACAATGAAAAGGAAGAGGTTATTTGCTCGCTTTTTGCACATTTTTGCACATTCGGTGCTCGGGAAGCGGGAGGACGCGAAGTGCGGGCGGCGAAGGAGAGAATGGATCGCGCAGAGACGCTGAGCAAGGGGAGAGAGGGAGATCCTCTCCGGCAAGGTCGGAATCTAGGCTCCCGAGCCGCTCGGGATCTTCGATCGCTGCGCTCAGGATGACGGGAAAGATGGCAGAGGCAGGCGGGTAGCGGAGGCAAGGCGGTGACTCCTTTCTCCTCCGCGACGAAACAGGCTAGATTATAGCAGGTTCGTGTTTATTGTCAAGTCATAACTATAAGTCGTTATAGAGCAGCGGGTTGCGGGTAGCCGGTTCGGTGTTGAGATTGGAAGAAGGGGCCAAAACCCACAGGAGTGCATCCCCCACAGGCAAGAGTGGCCCACCCTTTGCCAGAAACGAGACCGCGAGGGGTAGGGCGCCCGCCGCTCAGACTCGCCGAAGTAAATTCTTGGATCGCCGAACATTTCTTCTCCCTGGATTGTGCAGAGTAAGGATAGCTGGGATGTGGAGCGAGGAAAGTTTTCGTTTTGCTGGATGTTCCAGAGAGTTTCGATGTGGCCGAGGGACCATGCGGAGTAATGAACCATCGAAACCCCAGCGGAACTGGCGGTGCTCCCTGATGGTCAATCCCAAATGGGGTCGGTTTTGACAACGCCGAGAATTTGGTGTTTCACGAAAAATTTGAGTGTCCTATCAGTGGGCACCATCTGGGATTCGAACTCTTTCGGGATTGGCAAGAACACTTGGTTCTTGAGCACAAGTGGTGCATGTTCCATCGTGAACATGCCTGATCGATCGTGCGCTTTCCCCTGACCTATGAGATCTTCGAACTGAATGTCGTAATACACGACTGCTGACCCCTCGCTGTAAAACAGGTAACCGGCTCGATGGCCTCCCCAAGAAAAGTCGGTTGATGGTCTTCTCTCCAAGAAGATTCGCCGGTACAACACGTGCGCATCATTTGTCAAAGCTAGGTAGTAACGGGCCATTCCAAGTTGTGGCTGCACTTGGGTAGCATCCAGTATCTTGGCATCCAGTTCGATCTCAAGCAGTCGAGTCTCTAATTCCCGCTGTTTTTCATCAAGCGGCTTCCCGCTAGTTTGCTCAACGGCTTGGTTTACTTGCTGCGGCACGGCGACAACGTCGCTTCGCTGGATCGAGGTAGCCCGCGGCATGCCGGATCTTCTGCCACTGAATACTGCAGCCACCACCTCTGGCGGCATATTCGTGATCGATGCCAGCTGCTGGATTCTGCCAACGTCGTCTGGGTCGATTTCGAAGTATTCGACTGTGGACTGAAGCTTCCTTAGAAGGGCGTCAAAATCTCGCTTCCGGAGCTCTGGAAACGCCGATTCCAAATGCGGCAGAACAGAATCCCGAATAAAAATGTCGAATACTGCGTCAAATGATAGCGAGTTCCGCAGCTCTACCAATCGTTGAATCTGGAGGTGACGGAAGTCCACGAAGAGAGTCTTGTGCGTGGCATTTTTCGATGGTGGAATCCATAGCATCGCGTTGTGGGACAGCTCACCAGAGCGAACATGCAAGTCGTCGACTAGGAATTGTCTTCTCGACTTATCATGTAGCTGAAATTTGAACGCTTCTTGAGCGAATGATAGTTTGTCGACTACTCGAAGACATGTTACGCGGTCTTCTAATTGAGATGCGTTGCAAAGGGATATTAAATAGTTGCTTTCGACATTTTGTCTGTAGCCGTCCGATGACAGGAAGACGACCGTTTTGTTTTGCTCCGAATAAGCCTGCAAGATCGATTGGTCATTGTTGTCTCTAGCAAAAAAGACTTTTCCTTTGGGCGAGGATTTCATTGAGTCCAATCTGACTCTGGTCGTGCTCCCGTAGATTCTAACTGTTGCGGAGCCGGCAAGGTCCCATCGGCCTTGCTGGGATACGTACCTGTAAAACGAGGAGAATCGTTCTGGCAGGCCCGCGATCGTTGAGATATGTGTTGCCAATCCAAATTCTGCGGCCGCCACGAGAGCTTGTACAAGCGTCCGGCTTTCATCGGTTACAGCCTCGCGCCCAGCCGTGGGTCGAAGCGAAGAGCTGTTTATCACACCGCCCAATCCAAATACTGTCGTTACGGGCACGTTTGCGAGCATGAACCCGTGTTGATAGGCGGAGAAAACACCCATTGTTGTGCTAAAAACGGCCGAAATATCGATTTCCTGGCCGTTCCACGTTAGCTGTTCTACCTGAACGTCGGCTTTGCCGTTCTGTAACGCGCGAATCCATACCTTTGCCTTCGCCGGGCCGCTGGTTATGGTGTACGAAGAACACTCTTCACGGGTCACTGATGGGAATGCCTTTTGGCTTATGGTGCGGTTGCCTACCGTTATCGGTATGTCTAAAAATTGGACTATAGGTTCGAGGTAAGCAATAACTTGTTCTTGTGTAATGCTATGGACTAACGTTCCGGTCACCGTGGTCCCCGGCTGGAATGCCGGTGGGCCCGGTGCGTAGAATACGCAGTCGTGCTTGGCGGAAAGTTGATTCCGTTCTGCGAAGCTTACGATTGATTCAGGGCTTGTGTGGGTTCTCGTTGTCACTTCAAGGCGTGAGCAAACACCGAAGTTCGCCATGCCCCCGATCCCGAATGTTCCGACCACGCCTGCCGATTTGGCTTCCGCGGTGTGCTTGCCACTTTTCCCGATGCTCCAAAAAAAGCTAGCGAGATCATTTTTTGTCATCCCGATTCCTGAATCCGAGATAGACAGACGATTGCCCTCGATAGTGATAAGAATTCTGTGGGCGCGGGATTCCCGCCCTCCCCGTTCACGAAACTTCTGCATTCTGATGGCGTCGACCGCGTTCTGCACGTTCTCTCTGAGGAACGCATATGGCGAGGTATAAATCTCCCTAGCCAGAATCGGAAGAATACGCTCTAGGTCTACCTCGATTGGATGGCCGTGTTCCGTCATGACTCCCTCTTTAGGGTATCGCCTCGCCGATCTGTGGATACTGCTTGACAAGTTCGCGACGAATCAGCTTCCCCGCCTTGTCATCGTACTTAATTTGATGTTGCCTCATCATTTTCTTGGCATGATCGAATAATCCGACCCTCGTGCAAGCAAAGAGACCGTGCTCTAGTTCGCTTCGGACAAGCTCGTTATAGTTGAGGGCTAGGGTTAGTTCCGCGAGTTCACCCCACTTTTCTGCGCTAGCAAGCGCATCCATATACCTTGTCCTAAGTGCAGGTACGGCGGAAACGTTCGGACGGCCCTTTAGGAAATCGATGACCGCCTCTGCGCCGACGTCCTCTTCGAGTCTGTCGCATTCGAGGAGTAGGGAGTGCAGCCGCTCGTCCTCGTCGTTTGCAGGGCATAAGGTCTCGGTAACCACGCCGTCAAAATCTTGCAGGAGTAGATTCGCGCCTGCAGAACTTATTTGGTCGCGGAATTCCTCAATCAGTGCCGCGAATCTGTCTGCCGCGACCTCCAGTGGGCCGCCAGCCAACAGAGTTTCCCGTTCCTTTTCGGCTGCTTCCAGCAAATGGCCGATCCTCGTATCTGTTGCCCGCAGCCTGCTTAGGTCCATGGGAACAACGTTTCCTGCGTCTAGGACGCGCGGGCCATACGGATAAATTCCAAACGCGGCCCCGACAATCCACGGTCCCCCCACGCATGATTTTAGTCGGGTTACAAGTTGAACAGTCGTTGATTCGTGCTCGGTCGGAGTTGCTGGTATGCGGAGTCCAACGGCGTCCATCAAGCCTTCCCACCGGAGTAAGCTCCGAAGCAAGGACGCGGCGTTGCGAGCGCTGTATCGTCTCCAAGAGCCGTTGCCTTGGCCGTCGAGCGTAGCCTTGTTCTCATTTGCGTTGTCTGAAATGCCTCGCACAACAAGGTAGGGTAGCGGGTGGATTCTCTCGGTAGCCGCCATAGCCACTCCCGCTGCCTCCATCTCTATCGCGACAAACTTTCGATTTATGGTTTTCACCTCCGCGGCAAAAGCACTCGAGGCTATGACCACGTTTCCTGAGGCGATTGGACCAAAATGCATTGCGGGCGATGGCGGGCAAGTGCTCTCCTTGCCCGGTACGTTTAGGTTGGCGTAATCGCCGGAGGCGTTTGCCTTCCAGGTTGCGAACGCATCGTGGCTTGAAAACTCGAAATGGCTTACCGCTTCACGAATTCGGAATTCTAGGGGCCAGTTGCGACCGGAATATCGCACCTTGTAACCCGTTCCATCTGGTTCGGCTTTTGAGTTCGCTTGAAATTCACTCACCTCTGAAGCGATCACAACGTCTCCGACGGAAACATCGTTACTTAGGGCTCCTCCGACTCCAAGCAGAACCACGAGTTTGACTTCGGCAAATTCCAAGAGGCGATTCGTCGCATGGAGAGCAGGCAAGAGCCCGATCTGGTCCATGAGGCAACACACGACTGAAATCGGTTCGAAGTCTAGACGGTAAAAAAAAGTCCCTTCGTGCGCGATAGATTCAAGCTGCGGAGTGATTTCTTGGACGTAGCGGAACTCCTCTTTCAGGGGGACTACAAGGCCGACATCGAATTTCTTTCTTCCCATGTCAGTATTTTTCGACCGCGCCCACTTGTGCGCCGTAACCGGCCAACCCTTGCGTTTATGTTTATAATAACGTCAAGACCACAATTATTTACAGAGGGCCGTTCCGCCACGTCGTCTCTTTTGGACAGTTCGCCGGTGCAGTTCTCTTATTCAAGTTTGACAGTTATTTGCGGCCGATGAAGCGGACGCGGAGGGTGAAGGCTAGGCCCTGGCCGCCGGAGAAGGCGCCGAAGCATCCCTGCGTAAGAGTGCTGGTGCAGGACGGAGCGTCGATGTTGTTGACTACGGTGTCGGGATTTTGGCGGTTGAGGATGTTGACGGCTTCGGCGCGGACGCCCCAGAGATAGCCTCGGAAGGCGAATTTTTTTTCGAGGCCGAGATTGAGGCTGGCGTAGGCGGGAAAGCGGGAGGAGTTGGGCGGGCCGACGAGTTGCTGCTGAAGATTGACGACGCTGAAGGGATAGCCGGAGCGGTATTCGAAGAAATAGCTGAGTTGGATGCCCCAAATGTGGGTGGGCGCCCAGCCCCAGGAGACGATGCGGTTGGGGGCGTCCCAGATGACAGGGCCGGATTGCTGGGCGACGTAGAAAATGGAGCCGAGCGCGGGATTGAGGACTTCATTGGAATGGGCGATGGAGCGGGTGTAAGCGCCGTAGAACTCCATGCTTTCGGAAAAAACGTGGCGGAGGGAGATGGTGGCGGAGCGGTAGCGGTCTTTGCGGGTGTCTTCGAGGAGAAAAGTGCCGCCGGGTTGCGCGGGTTGCTGATCGACATAAGCGAAACCGTGATAACCATTGCGAACGAGAAACTGCAGGCCGAGGAGCGTGCTGTGGGCAAATTTTTGCTGCCAGCCGGCGCTAGAAGTGGTGAAGCGAGGCTGCTGGAGACCATTGGAGGGGAGAACGAATTGGCTGACGATGGGACCGGGCGCGAGGACGTTACCGGCGGAATCGTAGAAGGTGTCGATTTGTTTTTGGTCGAGCGCCTGGCCGATGAGAGAGAGATTTAGCGGCGCGTTGTAGATGCCCCAACTGAGAGAGATTTTTGAAGTGTCGTCACCGAAGGGAAGAACGTTGGCGGAGAGGCGCGGCTCGGCCATGGCGCTTTGCGTGAAGCGGTCCCAGTCGGTGCGGAGGCCGGGCTGAAGGACGAAATATTTTGAGATGGACCAGGTGTCTTGCAGGTAGGCGCCGGCTTGCGTGTTGGAGAGTTGGGGATTGGCGAGGCCGGAGAAGGTGGTTTGGCGGACGAGACAGCCGGGCTGGAGGGCGGAGGTGCAAGACGTCATGTCGTTTGCGAGCGATTGGAGGGCCTGGATTTCGCCGCGGTCGGCGGAGAGAAGATAGGTGAGGCCCGCGACGTTGAGACCGGCGGCGAGTTGATGCGTGCCATGCCAGTGGCGCGATGCGGCGATGACGTTGGCGACGGCCTGCAAGCGCTGGCCGCGCTGATGAAGGCGCTGAAAATAATTTCCCGAGGAGCCGTTGACGAGGAGGACGTAAGGCTCGGTGCCGAGAGGGATGTAATCGAGAGTGCCGTCATCAGCGGCCACGCCCAGCTCGAAGAGCGTGTCGTGAAGCCAGATCTGATCTTTGAGAGAGGCGAAGTTGCGCTGCTGCTCGCCGGTGACGGTGGTGGAGACGGGGTCGAGAGGGTCGAGGCCGAGATTGCTGTCGCGGGCGCGGTTGTAAAGGAAGGTGGCGTGGAGGATGTGCTTGGGCGTGATGTTGTATTGGAGGCGAAGCAAATTGTCGCCAGCCCATTCCTCCGAAGTGTTGGCGCCGGCGGGCTGCTGTTTGATGACGGAGAACGTGTGTTGAACGCTGATGGAATCGGAGAACCAGAAGCGGCCGCGAAGAATGGGGCCGGAGAAAGTGAAGCGGGGATACCAGTTGCCGAGGTGGACGCCTTCCTGAACGTTGATGCCGGGAGCGGGATTGGTGGTGCCGAAGCGCCACTTGTCGTCGCCGTCGGGAGTTTCGAGGCTGAGAATGTTTGCGCCGGAATGCGCGTAGCCGGCGCCGAAGCCGCTGGTTTGGACTTCGGCGGAGCGAGTGGCGTCGATATTGAAGCGAGCGGTGAGAGTGCCGTTGGAAGGATCGCTGAGATCGAAGCCGTCGAGGAGATATTGCGTTTCGCCGGAACGCGCGCCGGCAATGTGGAGATTGCCTTGGTTGTCCTGGGCGATTTCGGGGAGGGCGACGAGGCTTTCGGCGAGGATGTGAGAGTTGGGGACGGGAATATCGCGAATGGCGCGGGCCGTCAAGGTATCGCGCTGGGCGGTGTCCTGTGGATCGATTTGGTTGGCGGGAGCGGTGACCTGGACTTGCTGGTGAACTTCTTCCGCGTGATTGAGAGTGAGAGTGAGCTGGTTGTCGCCGGATTGGAGGGCGAGGGCGCGATTGGCGATGAGGAAAAAGCCTTCCTTGCGGACTTCGAGCTTGTAATCGCCAGCGGGGAGATTGCGAAGAGTGAAACGGCCGGCTTCGTCGGTTTCGGTGCGGAAGATGTGGCCGGCGGGATCTTCGAGTTTGATTTGAACGGCGGCGAGCGGAACGCCGTTTTCGTCGACGACGATGCCGGTGCAGTTGGAGAGGTCGGCCGCGCGAGATTCGAGCGGGGCAAGTAAGGCAAGACAGACGAGTGCGGAAACGAGCAGGCGAGCTAGCCCCATATCTCACCGTGTGTACTGCAGCCTGGATTTATTAGACTACAGATTTTTGGGGCAGGATGTCTCGTTGGAAACGAGGTTGCCAAGCTGGATATACGGAGATGGTAGGCTCGTGGGGACTCGAACCCCAGACCTCCACCGTGTCAAGGTGGCGCTCTAACCAACTGAGCTACGAGCCTACAAGAACGTTAGTTTAGCATGAGAGGCGGAGTGTTGCCGATGGTGAGCATTGACGCGGAGTTGAAGGCGAAATGCCCGCGAGTGGCGTTGGCGTGCGTGACGGCGGAGGTCGAGGTGGGCGCGACGCCGGAGGGGCTGGACCGGGAACTGCGCGAGTGCGAAGAGAAGATTTTGAAGCTGGCGGAGCCGAAGGCGGTGCTGGAGTCGGCGGCGATTTTGGCGACGCGAGCGGGGTATAAGGCGCTGGGGAAGGACCCGGCGCGTTATCGCGGGTCGGCGGAGGCGTTGCTGCGGCGAGTGATTGCGGGGAAAGGGTTGCCGCGGATCAACAATGTGGTGGACGCGATTAATCTGGTGAGCGTGGAGAGCCGGATGCCGGTGGGACTTTATGATTTGGCGCATGTGAAGGGCGATATCGTGTTTCGCGCGGGGCGAGCGGGAGAAACGTACAAAGGAATCGGCAAATACGATTTGAATTTGGAAGGACTGCCGGTGTTTTGCGATGAAGTTGGGCCGCATGGGAGTCCGACGAGCGATTCGGAGCGGACGATGGTGACGGAGGCGACGAAGCGAGTGATCGCGATCATCATTTCGTTTGGCGGCTTAGAAGGACTTGCGAGGTGGGCACAAAGAATGTCGGGGACGCTGAAGCAGTACGCTGTTGGTAAGGCTGTAGAGGTCAAACTGTTCTAATGCAAGTTGGCGCCTTGTTCAGAGTCAAGATGCCCGCGGCCCCGCTGCTGCACTTCGCTAGCAAGTTCTCGCATGGATTGCGGCGTAATGGCACGACCTTCTCCCCGTGCCACAGAAGCTTCCGCCGAATCGAGAGCGGCCAGAATTTCTGCTCGAGCGCGTTCACGTTCTTCCCACAATACGAGTGCTTCCTGGACAGCATCTTCGGCACGGCGGAACCGGCCGGTCTCGATGGCCTGACGGATAAAGGCTTCCCGGTCTGGGGTCAAACGTACATCCATAAGGTAAAGGGTAGGAGTGCGGCGAACGAGTGTCAAGCTCAGTATTCGCTCCTGGCTACGGCAAAACGGGTTGTGTGAGTTGAGACTCATCCTCGGGGACGCGGTGATGGAGGAAGCCGCGGGCGGCGAGGAGCTCGGCGTTGAGCAGAGCGGCGCCGGCGGCTCCGCGGACGAGATTGTGGGAGAGCAGGGTGAGTTTGATATCGAGGAGCGGGCATTCGCGGACGCGGCCGACAACGGCGGCCATGCCGTTTCCGGCGTGAACGTCGCGGCGAGGCTGCGGGCGGTCGTCACCTTCCAAGACAACGACTGGATGATGGACAGCGGAAGGCAACGAGGCCAGTTCGGCGTCGACTTGAAAATTGCGCAGGGCTTCGCGGACTTCGTTCAAGGAAGCGATTTTCTTGAGGCTGAGGGAGACGCACTCGAGATGGCCTTCGAGAACGGGAACGCGATTGCAATGAGCGCTGAGGCCGAGGCCGGCGTCAACGAAGCGTGCGTCGTCCCATTTGCCAAGAAGTTTTTGCGGCTCGCATTCCATTTTTTCTTCTTCGCCGCTGATGTAGGGAATGACGTTGGCGTGGATGTCCATGGAAGCGACGCCGGGATAACCAGCGCCGGAAACGGCTTGGAGCGTGACGACGAAGATTTTTTCGAGGCCGAAGGCGTCCGCGAGCGGCTTCAAAACGAGGACGAGGCCGGCTGTCGAACAATTCGGATTGGTGACGATGAAGCCGGTGTCGTAGCCGCGATTTTTTTGCTGCACGCGAATGGCTTCGAGGTGCGAAGCGTTGACCTCGGGAATAAGCAAAGGAACGTCGGAATCCATGCGGTGATTCTTGGAATTGCTGACGACGGGATATCCGGCGCGGGCGAAATCTTCTTCCGCGCCGCCGGCGACGCTTGAATCGAGGGCGGAGAACACGAAATCGCAATCGAGACTGGGATCGAGGCTTTTGACGATGAGACTCCGCGCCGATTCGGGGATGGGGCCATCGAGATGCCAGCGCACGGCTTCCGCATAGGACTTGCCGGAAGAGCGTTCCGAGGCCGCGACTTCCGTCAGCTCGAACCAAGGATGACCGGCTAGAAGTTTTACGAGGCGCTGGCCCACAAGCCCGGTTGCGCCTAAAACTCCCGCGCGCCATTTTTTCCCGGACTTCGCAGGCAGGGGACGTTCGACCGTCCCGGACATGCCGCTCTTGTCGCCGTTTTCCGAAGAATGAGAGCTCACGCCACACCTCCGCGGTGCGAGCGAGCGTTTGCGTCTTGCGGAAGGCCGATGCGCGTTCCGCGAACGTGCGGTTTAAAGGTGTTGCGAATCCAGATGGTCATGTCCGTTTCCGCGGCGAGCGGGAGAACGCGCGGGTGGAGAACCTTGGCGCCGCTCGCGGCCAAGGCGTGCGCCTCATCATAGCTCAGGTCATGGAGAAGTTGGGCTTCCGCGGAGGCGTGAGGATTGGCGGTGTAAATTCCATCGACATCGGTCCAGATAACGAGCTCTTCGGCGTCCACGACATGGGCGACGATGGCGCCGGAAAAATCGGAGCTATTGCGACCGAGGGTGGTGATGCGGCCATCGGGAGTCGCGCCGATGAAGCCGGTGACGACGGGCACGAGACCGTCTTCAAGAAGCGGAAGAAGAATGCCCCGACCGCGCTCTTTCGTTTCCTCGAGATGGGGCTTGGCATCGCGAAACGTGTCGCAGGTGAGGACGAACTCAGAGGAAGAAACGGGAACGGCGGACACACCAGATTTTTCGAGAGCGGCGGCGAAGAGACGCGCGCTAAATCGTTCGCCGAAGGAAGCAAGGCGATCGGCAAGTTCCGGCGTTGCATCGACGCGGCCTTCGTGAGGGACTTCGTGAAGAAGATCCCGCCCGAGAAGCTGAAGGATACGGCCGAGGTGGCCTGCCTGCTCTTCGGCGAGATGGAGGTCGTGGAGCACATCGAAGTGGAGATGGACGACGCCTTCGGCTTCACTGCGAGCGTGGGAAAGCCTGCCATCGGCAAGGAAACGAGAAATGGAGAGAAGCCGATCGGTGACGCCCTTCATCGCGGAAACGACGACGATGACGCTCGAAGACTGGGCAGCGGCGCGGACCAGGCCGGCGGCGTGCAACATGCGTTCCGCGCCAAGCAAAGAGGTGCCGCCAAACTTCAGGGCGATGATGGAAGGGCGAGGACTTTTCAAGCCTCCGTGGTTAACGACCGCACGGCGGACTTTTTCAGTGGTGACTGCAAAGCGGTCTTCTTCAGCGGTGACCGCATAGCGGTCAACTAAGCCGCATTCGTCGGCTACTTCTTGCTGTGCGTGTTCGGGACTCATGACGTCCGCTCCTGGTTTCCGCTGGAGCGTCTCTGGCGGGGGCAAATAAGAAACCCACCGCCAGGTTCGCTTCAGGCGGTGGGTTGGAAACTTTTTCTAGCTTGCTAGCTGTTTCTCCACGCGCCGGAAGCGGAAATAGTGGACTTCGCCTTAGTCGAGGTAGTCGACATAGACGTCGTCGTGGTAATTCGCTTCGTCGCGATGGAAATCATGCCGCAAAAAGATTAACACAGGAAAAAGCGGGCGCAAAGCAAAGAATCAAGAAAGAAGGGAAAAGGTGCGCATGCGGCACTAGAACCGCTCGCGCAAATCAGAGGGGATTCTTGGGTGCCCCGCATCGGCGGAACGCTGAAACAACGGTTAACTGTTGTTATATCAATGCGTTACAGGCAACGACTTTCTTCCTCCCGGCGGGTTAGACGAATACGGGTCGGTGGGCGCGTGGTGCGCCTCCGGGGTATTCAAGCAGGAAAGGATAGAAAGCCATGAATGCAAGGAAGTGGTTAAGTGGACTATTTGTGCTCGCGCTAATCGCCTTCGCCGCAGGCTGCGGAGGCGGAGACACGCCCACGCAGACCGTGCTGCCGCAGTCGGGAGCGGTATTCCTGTCCGGCAGCGACGCGCCTCTGCCAAGTGTGGTTTCCTTCAAAGTCGTTATTTCCGGGATCAGCGTCTCCGAGGATGGAGGCCCGCTGCAGACCATAACGACAGGACAGCAGACCGTGGACTTCGCGAAGTTGAACGGGCTGCATACGCTGCTGGACTTCAACATGATCCCGGCTGGCACCTACGACACGGTCACGGTCGCGCTGGCGAGCCCGGAGATCGATTACCTGAACGTCACGAACCCTCAAACGAATCCTCCGACGCGCCCAACGATCAGCAGCCTGACGCCGACAACGACACCGCCGGCTACGCTTTCGACGTCGACGGTGACGATCAGCCTGAGCAGCCCGTTGGTGGTAAATGCAGGCGACGTCATAGGCTTGGGACTGGACTTCGACATACGGAAATCGCTGGCCGTGGATATGAACGGACAGATCACCGGGGTGATAAACCCGATGTTGAGTGTGAATGCGATCACGCCCAGCGATGCGGATGCGTATATCGATGAATTCGTCGCGGGCGTGACGACAATCAACGCCAGCGGGAATTCCTTCACGATACAAGGGCCGCATGGACGCGCGTTCACGGTGGATGTAAACGATCAGACAGAATGGGAAGGCAGCGAAACGATCAACGACCTGACCACTTCGTCGATTGTGTGCATCTCTGGCACGTTGGACAGGACGGCAGGAACGTTCGATGCGGATACGGTGGCGATTCTCTCGCAAGACAAATTTTATGCGGGGGGATTGATTACCTATGTGGATCCGCCAGTGAATACAGCGCAGGACTTCGACCTGTACGTGCGGGAAGTCCTGCCCGCGAACACGGGTTTCAACTCCGGGCAGATCTCGACGATCGATCTGACGGGCAACGAGAAATACTTTGTCTACTGGATGCACAACGTTTTCGTGAATCCGAGATGGAGCAATATTTTCTTCAACTCGGCGCTTCTGGTTCCTGGGCAGCGCGTGACGATCGGCGGGCCATTCACGAATGGCGCCGTGACCGTGAAACGCGTGGTGCTGCGGCATGAAGGCCACACGGGCACACTGGTTGCGGGCAGCGTGAACGTGGGCGCGAGCACGTTCCAGTTCAATTCGAATGGGCTGGCAGGAGTGCTGTTCAACGGGCCGGTGACGGTCTACGTAACGCCGTTCACCCGGTTTCTCGGAGGGTTGACGAGTCTGCAGGACCTGACGAGCAACCCGACGAATACTCTGCGCGTGGTCGGCGTGGTGCTGAAAGATCCCATCAGCAGCCAGCCGGTGTTTGTGGCGCGCAGCGTGGAGGAGTTAACGGACTAAAACGCCGGAACGGAAACCAAAACATCCATTCAACGGAAACGGCCGCCCTCGATTGTTAGGGGGAGGCCGTTTTCTTTTGCGCGTGCGCCGGGTTCAGAAACGCCGGAGCTTGCAGCTGTGACAGGCTGGGGGACTACGTCTCAAAGAGCAAGGAGGAGCAGGTGAGACCGGACTCAGCTTTCTGGAGTTCGGAAATGTCGAGCGGAGCGACATGAAAGCCCTGAGATTCGATGAGGGCGCGCGTGCGGGGGAAGGACGCGGGGAAGATTACCGTATCGCCCAGAGCGAGGGCATTCGCGGCGTGGGACTCGGCGGAATCAACGTCGATCCAGCTGTATCCGGAAAAAAGCGGTGTATCAAACCAGGCGCGGTTGGCGAGAAGAGTGTTGCGCCCGAGAAAGGTGACGGCGGATTTGAGATGGAGGCAGCCGGTCACGGGTACGGCCACAACTTCGTAGTGATGCGGCTCGATGAGAGAGGCGAGCTGACGAATTCCTTCGGAGTTGCTGCGTTTGGAAAGGCCGACGAAGAGTTTGCGCCCGATGCGGAGGATGTCGCCGCCTTCGAGCGTGCCGGGAAGCGTGACGTGCTGAAGCTTGCGAAATTTAGAGAGGGCTTCTGCGAGAGAAGCAGCCTCCGGCCTGCGCGATGCTGTGCCCAACGGAAAAATGACGGCGAGTTCATCGAGAACGATCGCGGGATCCTCGACGAACATGGAATCGGGCAGATCGGCCTCGGCGGGCAGAGAAAGGACACGAGCGCCAAGTTTTTCGAGGAGCTGTTCGTAGGAGCGATGTTGCGCGCAGGCGATTTGAAGATCGATGGGCTGGCGGGGAATAAAGCTAAGCTCGCAATTCACAAGAGCAGGACTGACGGCGCGTGTGATGGCGGTGAGCATGCGAGAGCAAAGTGTACACGAGAAGCTGGCGAAGGATTGAAGGTCAGGTGCGAAGAAGATAGACTCGGCGCGCAGGAAGCGGCACGGAGAGGCAGGAGCTTTGATGGCGATAGAGACAGAGACGAGTTCGATGAGAAGGACGGCGGCGATCCTCGTGATTCTTTTGGGCGCGGCGGCGGTGTGGTGGGTGGGCGGAAGCGGAGCAGATGTTGCGGGGAGCAAGAACGAATTGTACCAGGCTGTTGCACCGGAACTGAGCCAGACCGGAGCGAATGACCCGCGACTAGCCGCCGCGCACCGGTTTGAGGAGGGCGGTTGGATCTATGTGCATCTCGAAGGGGATCCGGCGACGATCGGATTTCAGCACGGGTATTTGCTGGGACCGGAAATAGAAGATGCCTTTGGGGCGGTGAGCGCCGGGATGATGCATGAGACGAAGCGCGACTGGGCTTTTTTCCGCAAGGCGGCACACGAAATGTTGTGGCCGAAAATCGACGAGGAGTATCAGCAGGAGCTGCAGGGAATCGTGGACGGCTTGCGCGCCAGGACAAATTCGAAACTGGACGTGGACGACATTGTGGCGATGAACGCGTTCGAAGAGCTGCCGGATTATTACGTGCCCTGGTACGACAAACAACAGAAAGTGGCGCACGCACCCAACTTGAAAAGCCCGGGGAATTGCAGCGCGTTCGTGGCCACGGGAAGCTGGACGAAGGACGGCAAGATCGTGATGGCGCACAACAACTGGACGAACTATGCGAACGGCGAGCGCTGGCGGATTATGTTCGACATCGCTCCGAAGACGGGCTATCGGATTCTGATGGATGGATTTCCCGGAGTGATTGCGAGCGACGACGACTTCGGCATTAACAGCGATGGGCTGATGGTAACGGAGACGACCATCACGCAATTCGAAGGATGGAATCCCGACGGCAAAGCGGAATTCGTGCGCGCACGAAAAGCGCTGCAGTATGCGGGAACCATCGACGAGTACACGAAAATCATGCTGGACAGCAACAATGGCGGCTATGCGAACGACTGGCTTTTGGGAGACGACAAGACGGGCGAGATCGCGCAGTTCGAGCTGGGATTAAAAGCGTGGAAGGTGTGGCGGACGAAAGACGGCGCGTATTCCGGCTCGAACTGGGCGCGCGATCCGAAAGTGCTGCGCGAGGATGCGCCGCAATTCGAACCGGATAATCTGGAAACTTCGCCGAATGCCCGGCGCGTACGATGGGAGCAATTGCTAAAGGAAAACAAAGGCAAAATCGATGTGGAACTGGCGGAGAAGATGCTCGGAGATCATATCGATAGTTATCACCAAAGGCCGGAGACGAATGAGCGGACGCTCTGCGGGCACGTGGATACTTCGCCGCGCGGCGTGGAGATATGGGGATGGGGACCGTATTTTCCCGGTGGGGCCGTGCAGGGCAAGGCGACGGATTCGGAGATGACGAAAGAGATGAAACTGGTGGCGAGAGCCGGACATCCTTG
The DNA here is from genome assembly GCA_963715795.1 of uncultured Acidobacteriota bacterium. Taxonomy (GTDB): domain Bacteria; phylum Acidobacteriota; class Terriglobia; order Acidiferrales; family UBA7541; genus Acidiferrum. Next base: position 3,969,659 of record OY970275.1, read on the forward strand.
TGGAGAAAATTTTCTTGCCAAACCTTTTCTTGCGGCGCATCCGGAGTATGCGTGGCAGGCGCCTTTCTTGCACGACATGATTGCCGGCCCGTGGACGGAGTTCCATTCCGGGGAAACGGCGGCGCCGCAAAAGAACCAGTAGCGCAGATCTTGCCTGGCGGATGCAGGTTTAGAAGCGATTGGCGTACATAGATTCATTTGCCGCCCTGAGCACGGCAGGCCCTCTAATGCGGAAACTTCAAACTTCTTGACGGCCGGGAAAGCAACTTACCGGGGCTTTAGTTCGCAGCGCTTGCCGGGGTTTGCGGCATGACCATGATTTCAACGTTGGAAGGAAATCGTTTCGAGCGGTAAATGCGCTGCGTCGCCTTCTGGTAGTCGGAGTCCTTGGCCAGGAAAATGTTGGGGACGAATTTCTGCGGGTTGCGGTCGTAGAGGGGGAACCAGGTGCTCTGGACCTGCACCATGATGCGATGCCCTTTCTTGAATACGTGATCCGCCGTGTGCAAATCGATCGTGAAGGGAGTTACTTCGCCCGGTTTGAGAGGCTCCGGTTTTTCAAAGGAATCGCGATAACGGCCGCGGAAAATTTCATCGGAGATCATCAGTTCGTAGCCGGAGAGTTTCCAATCGTCAGGATATTCTTGCGGGTAGACGTCGATCAGTTTGACGATCCAATCGCTGTCGCTGCCGGTCGTGGAGGCGAATAGTTTTGCGGTGACCTGGCCGGCGAGCGTGACATCGTCGGTTAATTCGTCGGACTGCCAGGTCAACACGTCGGGACGATCGTCGACGAAGCGCTGATCTTGCACGAGCCAGGTGTACCAACTCCCGGGATGATCCTCGGGATAGGTCATGTCGATGGGGCGATGGCGATAGGGCACGGGATGCGCGGGATCGCTGACGTAGCTGTCGAAAGCTTGAGAAGAATCCGTTTGCGGCGGATCGAAGGAGAGCTTTCCATCCGCCTGGAAATAAAGACTCTTGGTTTGCTCCTGACGCGGTGGCCAGGAATCATATTGGATCCAAGTGTCGCTTCCGGTTTGAAAGAGCAGCGCTTCCTTGAGCGGCAAGGCGCCTGTGTCCTTGAGCCAGTAAGCAAACCAGGGAGCCTCGATTTTCTGTCGAAAATAAACGGACGTGTCGCTGCCGAAAGGAATCTCACCAAGTGACTTGCCCGAGCCGTGGCCCCAACCGCCATGATTCCAGGGTCCCGCGACGAGATAGTTGAGATGTTTCGAGTCGGATTTTTCGAGACGAGCGTACGTCGACATCGGGCCGTAAAAATCTTCCTGATCCCACCAGCCGGCGACATTGAGATCGGGAACGGTGGCTTGCTTCAAACCGTAAGCGATGGCGCGGCGCTTCCAGAAATCGTCGTAACTTGGATTGGCGACAAACTCGTTCCAGGTCGGCAATTTTCCATGAAAATACATCGCGTTGACATTGGAGAGCGCACCGAGGCGGAGAAAAAAGTCGAAAACGTCGAATCGGTCGAAAGGAAAACTGTAGTTTTCGTTGGAGGATTCCATCAGGGCCGTGTATTCAAAGGCGTAGCTGAGACGGAAGGCGCCGTTGTGGAAGAAATCGTCGCCCAGCCAGGTATCGCCCATGCAGGCCTGCTCGGAAACGGCCTTGAGCGCAGGATGAGGATGGATCGTCCCCATGGTGACTAGAAAGCCGTCGTAAGAAGTTCCGTCGAGGCCGACACGACCGTTGTTGTTGGGAACATTTTTCACGAGCCAGTCGATCGTGTCGTAGGTGTCCGTGCTCTCGTCCACGCCTTTTGGATCGCTTGGGTCGTGCAAGGGGCGAAGCATAACGAACTTCCCCTGGGAGCCGTAGCGCCCGCGAATATCCTGAAATGCGAAGATGTAGCCATCAGGAACCATGGCAGCGTAACGGTAGATCATCGGGCTTATGCCGCCGTCCGGGTCCGCGATTCCGTAGGGAGTGCGAGTGAGGAGAATCGGCAAAGGTTGCGAGGCGTTTTTGGGCGTGTAGAACTCCGTGTGCAGCTTAACGCCGTCGCGCATGGGGACCATCACTTCGGTTTTGTCGAAGAGCGCCGCAAAGTCAAGAGGTTGAGGATGCGGCGCGGCCGCAAAAAGCGGCACGAATGCAATCCCGGCCACAAAAAGAAGAACGGCGCCACTGGCTGCTTTGCGGATGGAATGCATGGAGACTCCCCTGGAGTGAGTTCGCTAACCGGCATTTCCTCCGAGAATCCGAGAATAGCACAGGAAATTGAGCGCGGATTTATGCGAGGCATGCTTTCCTCGCAAGAATTAACCTGACCGGCGAAACCCCGCCGGCGAGATGCTTCTAGTTGGACGCGGCTGCCGGGAGGACCGAAAGCACAATTCCGGAAGGAAACTCCTTCGAACGATAGACGCGCTGGGTGGCCTTCTGGAAGTCGGATTCGTTCGCTTCAAAAATGTTGGGAACAAATTTCTGCGGATTGCGGTCGATGATCGGAAACCAGGAGCTTTGCACCTGGACCATGATGCGATGGCCCTTCAGGAAGACATGATTTGCCGTATGCAGATCAATCGTGAACGGCGTTACAGCGCCCGGCGTGAGAGGCTCCGGTTTTTCAAAGGATTTACGGAAGCGGCCGCGAAAGACTTCGTCGGCAATCATCAATTCGTATCCCGAGAGCTTCCAGTCTTGCGGATATGTTTCGGGGTAAACATCGATTAGCTTTACAACCCAATCGGAATCGCTTCCCGTGGTGGAAGCGAAAAGTTTCGCAGTCACTTGGCCGGCCAGAGTGACGTCGTCGGTGAGCTCGTCGGTCTGCCAGGTCAGCACGTCCGGGCGATTGTCCACAAAGCGCTGATCCTGCACGAGCCAGGTGTACCAGCCGCCCGGATGATCTGGCGGGTAGGTCATATCGATGGGGCGATGGCGGTAGGGCACGGGATGACCTGGATCGCTCACGTAACTATCAAAAGCACTTGTCGCGGTCGACTTCGGCGGATCGAAAGAAAGCTTGCCGTCTTCATGGAAAAAGAGTTCGCGGGCCGCTGCGTCGTGCGGAGGCCACGAATCAAATTGAACCCACTTGTCGCTGCCCGTTTGAAATAGCAAAGCTTCTTTGAGCGGAAGACGACCCTCATTTTTGAGCCAGTAGGCAAACCAGGGCGCTTCGATCTTTTGCCTGAAATAGAGGGCGGTGTCGCTGCCGAAAGGGATGGGCCCGAGAGAGTCGCCTAAACTGCGGCCCCAGCCGCCATGGTTCCACGGGCCCGCTACAAGATAGTTCAAATGATTGGGATCATGCTTCTCGAGGAGTTCATAAATTTTCATCGGCCCATAAAAATCTTCCTGGTCCCACCAGCCGGCCACATTGAGATTCGGCACGGTTGGATTCTTCAGGATATAAGGCATCGCCTCCTGCTTCCAGAAGGCGTCATAATTCGGATGCGCGACAAAATTGTTCCAGGTGGGCAAAGTTCCATGGATGTATTGCTGGTTGACATTGGATAGAGCTCCGAGGCGCAGATACCATTCATACGTGTCGAAGAAATCGAAGTGGAAAGCGAAATTCGTTTTGCCTGTTTCCATCATCGTTGAATATTCGAAGCCGTAGCTCAGGCGGAAGGCGCCGTTGTGATGAAAATCGTCGCCGAGAAACATGTCCGCGGGCGAGGCCTGTTCGGAAACGGCTTTGAGCGCGGGATGCGGATGGAGCATTCCCATGACGGTAAGCCATCCGCCGTAGGAGATGCCGACGAGGCCGACGCGGCCGTTATTGTGCGGGACGTTTTTCACCAGCCAATCGATGGTGTCGTAGGTATCCGTGCCCTCGTCGATGGCTTTCGGATCTCTGGGATCAGCCACGGGCCGTTGCATTATGAAGGTTCCCTCGGAACCGTAACGCCCGCGAATATCCTGAAAGACAAAAATATAATTGTCGGGAATCATTTCCGCATAGCGGGTGAGGATGCGGCTGTAGCCCTTGTCGTCGTCGTGCAGACCATACGGCGTCCGCTCGATCAAGATGGGCAGCGGCTCAGAGTAGTTTTTGGGTGTGTAAATTTCCGTGTGCAGCTTGACGCCATCGCGCGCGGTGATCATGACGTCCGTTTTGTCAAAGAGCAGCGAGTAGTCCGGCGGATTAGGGCCTTGCGCGCGGCCCGTAGCCAAAAAGAGCAGCAGCGCGGCGAGAACCCACGCGTAGATTCTCGGCTTCCATAACCAACGCGCAAATCGCATAACGGGCCTCCCGATGCCAGCACGACCAAGCGGGCAATGCTGAGCCTGGCTGGGGATAGTACATGAAATTTGCCGTGGGGCAGGCAGAGATTCCCGTTCGTCTTAAGGCGGTTCCGCCCGGACAGTGGCAGAAAGAAGTAGTCGCCAAGAAGGGCTGTCCCCGGCCCTGGTTGCTCTGCTAAACTATAGGTTGCTCGACCGCACCTGAGAACAAAGGAGATTCGTCCGGGCTGCTGGTTGTTTCAGCAGCTATTTTTGTCTTTGCACGGGCTGCCCGGTGGCAGGCCGGAGAGCGACACAGAAATCATGAGCCAATCTATTCGAAATATCGCCATTATCGCGCACGTGGACCACGGAAAGACGACGCTGGTCGACGCCATGCTGCGGCAGAGCGGGATTTTCCGCGCCAACGAAGCGCTTGTCGAGCGCGTGATGGACTCGAACGACCTCGAGCGCGAGCGCGGCATCACCATTCTCGCGAAAAACACCGCGCTTTTCTTCCACAACACCAAGATCAATATCGTCGACACGCCGGGCCACAGCGATTTTGGCGGCGAGGTCGAGCGAGCGCTGCGCATGGTTGATGGAGTTTTACTGCTGGTCGATGCGAGCGAGGGACCGCTGCCGCAAACGCGCTACGTCCTTCAAAAAGCGCTCGCGGCCAAGCTGCCGCCGGTGATCGTGCTGAACAAGATCGACCGCACCGACGCGCGCGCGAAAGAAGTCCTCGATGAAATCTACGATCTCTTCATCGATTTGGACGCCACGGAAGATCAACTCGATTTTCCCGTCGTCTATACAAATGCGCGCGAAGGCGTCGCGCACCGCCAGGAGGGCGATGGCTCCAAGGATTTGTTGCCGCTTTTTGAGACGATCGTGAAAAGTATTCCCTCGCCGCCTGGGGATCCGAATGGCGTGCTGCAGATTCAGGTGATGAATCTCGACTACAGCGATTTTCTCGGGCGCATCGCGATAGGCCGCGTGTTTAACGGAACACTCAAGCGCGGCACCGAAGTCGGCATCAGCAAGCTCGACGGAAAGCTCGAGTCCACGCGAATCACGAAGCTCTACACATTTCGCGGATTAGAACGCGATGAAGCCGAAGCAGTTGTCGCGGGCGATCTTGTAGCAATCGCCGGCGTGGAAGGCATTCAGATTGGCGAAACCATCACGGACCTTGCCGCGCCAGCGCCGCTCGAGCCGCTCTTGATCGACGAACCGACGCTAGCGATGATTTTCACGGTGAATAGCAGCCCTCTTTCCGGCAAAGAAGGCAGCTATGTAACGTCCCGCGACTTGCGCGACCGTTTGCAGAAGGAATTGCTCACCAACGTTTCGATCCGCGTCGAGGATACGGACACGCCGGAATCTTTCCGGGTGCTGGGGCGCGGCGAACTGCAGCTTGCCATTTTGATCGAAACGATGCGGCGCGAGGGCTTCGAGCTGATGGTCGGCAAACCCGAAATTGTAGTGCGCATGGACAACGGGCGAAAACTCGAGCCGCTCGAGCGCCTGGTCATCGACGTTCCCGAGAATTTTATCGGCATCATCCTCGAAACGTTGGGCAGCCGCCGCGGCGAAATGCTCAAGATGAGCAACCACAATTCCGGCCGGGTGCGCATGGATTTTAAGATTCCTTCCCGGGGCCTGATCGGTTTGCGCAGCCAATTGCTGACGGACACGCGCGGCACGGCCTTGATTCATTCGATTTTTGACGGATGGACGGAATATGCCGGAGAAATGGCGTTGCGCCCGACCGGGGCGCTCGTTGCCGACCGTCCGGGTCCTTCAACGGCGTTTGCGCTGTGGAATCTTCAAGAGCGCGGCGAACTGTTCATCGGACCCGCCGTCGAGGTCTACGAAGGAATGGTCATCGGCGAAAATTCGCGCGAGCAGGACATGGAAGTGAACGTCACGAAAGAGAAGAAGCAGACGAATATGCGTTCCTCGAGTGCCGATGAGGCGATTCGTTTGATTCCGCACCGTGAGCTCAGCCTCGAGCAGGCGATCGAATTTATCGCCGACGATGAATTCGTCGAGATCACCCCGAAATCGATTCGCCTTCGCAAGAAGGTTCTGCAAGCGAACAAGCGGCCGCGCCGCTGGCAGGAAATTCGCGCCAGCCAAGAAGCCACGCGCTGAAGTATTCTTCTCGCGCTTTTTCCAATGTTCTAATGGCCTGACTCCTGCAACAACTGCGCCATGTACTGCTTCCAGATTTCAGCCCAGGTGTGCGTGCCGTGGCCATGAGTATTTTCGCTGGCCGGGATGAGAACGAAGCGGCCGTTTGGCACGTACTTGACCTCCTTCTCGGCAATTCCTAGTCCAGGCGGATTGATAAAATCATCCGCGGAATTAATCCACATCAGCGGCGCCTTGATTTTGCCGAGTTGCCCGGAAGGATCGTAGTTGCGTGACGCGTTCACCTGATACAAAAGATCGTTCGCGTCAAGACCGGTGAAGCGCGCCTTGAAAAAGTCGTCGAGAAATTTGTCGGCGTCGTCGCGCGTCGGCAACGTCTTCTGCATGGGGATCGGGGCGCTCCCTGCGATCAAGAGCAAATCCAGCGCTGTCCGCAGCCCCTGCTTCGGTTCTTCCTTGTATTCGCCGCCTTGCCATTCCGGATCGTCGCGGATGGCATCCATAACCATCTTGCGCCAAATGCGGTTGCGCCCCGCAATCTGCACGGGCAAGCAAGCGAGCGGCAGAAGCGCGTCCATGAAATCCGGATACATCTCGCCCCACATAAAGGAGTGCATGCATCCCATCGAGGTGCCCATGACGAGCCGCAAGTGATTGACGCCGAGGCCTTCGCTGACTAGCCGGTAGTGCGCGGTGACCATGTCGTCGTAGTCGTACTGCGGGAAATGCGCGCGCATGCCGTCGCTGGGCTTGGAGGATTTGCCGTGGCCGATCCCATCGGGAAGAATAATGTAATAGCGCGACACATCGAGAAGCTGGCCGGGACCAAACAGGACGCCGGCAAACTGCGGCTGCAGAAACTGATGGCCGGTGCCGCCCGTTCCGTGAAGAATCAACACGGCGTTGGTCGTGCGCCCCGCGGCGTCGCGAACCGGTTTGCCCAAAGTCGTGTAATGCAGCCGCAACTCCGGCAGCGACTCGCCTGAACGAAAGTGAAAATTGTGGATCACAAAGTCGCCCTCGGTTGTTGCGGGTCTCGCCGTCTCCTGAGCGGCGCAAGGCATCGCCGCGAGAAATCCGGCCACAACGATGCCAGCCAAAAATTGGCCAAAGCACTTCTCCATCTGTCACCTCAAGCGACCAAAATCTATCACACTCTTCGCGCGGCCACTCTGCAATCAAGGCTTGTGCGCCTGCGGTAGTCTGAATAGACTTCAACGCGCCAACGAACAATCTGCTCCGCGAGGTGTCGCCATGCGAATAATCTTCACGTTCACGATTTGCTCCCTGCTGCTGCCGTCAATCACCTTATGCCAGACGGCGCCGAAGCCTTCTCCCGCGGTGACCGCGTTTGTAAAGGAAGATGCGCCTGTGATTGCGCTGACGCACGTGCGCGTTGTGGACGGCACCGGAACTGCTGCTCGCGCGGACCAGACGCTGGTCATCGAGGACGGCAAAATCGCGGCGCTCGGCGATGCTACCGCGACAAGAATTCCCGAGGGAGCAAAAGTCATTGATCTTTCTGGACGCACGCTAATTCCCGGGCTGGTGGGCATGCACGACCACATGTTCTACCCGTCCCCGGGCGGAGGGCTGCCACTATATCCGGAGCACGCCTCAAGTTTTCCGCGCCTCTATCTCGCGGGCGGCGTCACGTCGCTGCGCACCACCGGCAGCCTCGAACCGTACACAGATCTCGAGCTGAAGAAGGCCATCGACTCGGGGAAAATGGCCGGCCCAAAGATTCACGTGACGGGCCCCTATCTTGAAGGACCGGGTGCGTTTGCCTTGCAGATGCATCAGCTGAGAGATGCCGAAGACGCGAGACAGACAGTCGAATTCTGGATCGCGCAAGGCGTCACCTCCTTCAAGGCGTACATGAACATAACTCCGGACGAGCTTTCCGCCGCGATAAAAGCCGCACACGCGCACGGCATCAAAGTCACGGGCCATCTTTGCTCGATTGGTTTTCGAGAAGCCGCCGCGCTGGGCATCGATGATCTCGAGCACGGGATTGAAGTGGACACCGAGTTTTATCCGGAGAAAAAGCCCGGTGTTTGCCCCAACACGCGAGAGGCTGCAAAAGCGCTGCTTGATGTCGACATCGCGAGCAAGCCCATGCAGGACATGATTCGCGACCTAATCGCGCATCATGTCGCGGTTACCTCCACTCTTCCTGTGTTCGAAACTTCCGTGCCGGGACGCGCGCCGCTTGATAGCCGTGTGCTGGACGCGATGACGCCCGAAGCGCGAATCGCTTATCTAACAAGGCGCGCGCGCATCTCGGACAACGCCGCGACTTCCGACGCGGCGGCCATTTTCAAGAAGGAAATGGAATTCGAACACGAATTTTCCAAACAAGGTGGGATGCTTTTGGCGGGCCTCGATCCCACGGGATACGGCGGGGTAATCGCCGGATTCGGCGATCAGCGCGAAGTGGAATTACTTGTGGAAGCGGGTTTCACGCCCGTGGAAGCCATCCACATCGCGACCTCCAATGGCGCTCAATTTCTCGGCGAGCTGGATAAGATCGGCACGCTTGCGGTGGGCAAAGCGGCGGACATCGTCGTCTTGCATGGCGATCCATCGAACAACATCAAGGACATCGAAAACGTCGAGCTGGTCTTCAAGGACGGCGTCGGTTACGACTCCGCCAAACTTATCGACTCCGTAAAAGGGCTGGTGGGTTTGCGCTAGAAACAACGCCGTGTTAAGACCGGGTGAACGGCGCGCCTCGAGTCTTGCTGCGAGCTAAGGCAAAAGATTTTTGTCGTCCGCCGTTGGCAAAGAGAGTCCCACCAGGTGGGCCAGCGTCGGCGCTACGTCGCGCATGTCGATCAAGCCCAGTGAATGGCCCGCGGGAACGCCGGGCCAACCAGAGAAAAGGAAGTATGCAGATCGGGCAAGTCCGGAAGCCCGCCGTGAGTGCCGCCCACTTTTATTTTCGAGAGAAGCGGGCCATCGAGACTTGAGCCCGTCTTCCATCCCGGCTTGAGGCCCACAAAGAAGGATGCCGGCGGATAGCCCCCGCGCTTGTGCAATTCCTCCGCGTCGAAAACACGGCGGAAGTTCTCATGGTGTGCAAAAGCATACATTAAACGTCTCCGAGGATTTTACAAAGTCGTCGCACAAGGATAAATTGGAGGTGAACAGCGCTGGACATTGCGGGGAGGGCGTGGTGGCCCAAATCAAACTGTTCCCCGCGCAGGGAATGTTGTAAAGTCTAGCGCTCATATGCCATCCGCTGCTGGACCGTTGCAACACAATGGCTTAGCAAACTGGTAGTGCTCTCGGGCGGAGCTTTCACACTGAGTCAAAGGCGGAATACGTGAATACTGGACCCTCGAACGGGGCCTCAAACGCGCACTGTACGATTGCTGCAACGGCCACCGCGTTGCCGCCGTACACGATGACCCGTGAAGAGGTGAAGTACTATATGGGACGCGTGTTCGACATTCCGGACCGGCGCCTCGAAGCGCTGATGTCCATCGCGGACAACGCCCAGGTTCACAAACGCTACTCGATTTTTCCCATCGAATATACTGTCGAGCCGCGTCCGCTTTCCAAGACCAACCAGGAATACATGGAGCACGCGGTAAAACTCGGCCGCCAAGCGGCGGAAGAGTGTTTGCGGCGCGCCGGTTTGCGCCCGGACAACGTGGATCTCATCATCACCGTCTCCTGCACGGGCTTCATGATCCCTTCCTTGGACGCCCATCTGATCAATCTCATGGGCTTCCGCCCGAATGTTCGCCGCATGCCCTTCACGGAACTGGGCTGCGCCGCTGGAGCTATGGCTCTCGGCCGCGCGGCGGACTACTTGAAGGCTCACCCCGGCGGAAACGTGCTGATTATCTCTGTCGAACTGCCTTCCCTTACCTTTCAGCGCAAGGACATTACCCAAGCGAATTTGATCTCTTCGATTCTATTCGGCGATGGAGCAGCTGCGGTCCTTGTGAGCGGAAAAGGGGAGAAGGGACCGAAGATTCTCTCTTCAGAAACATACACGTTCCCCGACTCGCTCGGTGCCATGGGCTTTGACTTGCGCGATTCCGGCTTTCATATTTTGTTGTCGAAAGACGTGCCCGAGATGATCGGCGCAAAAATTCGCGGACTTGTGGATGGATTCCTTGAGCGCCATGGCCGGAAACAGGAGGACATAAAAGGATGGATTTTGCATCCTGGCGGCGCGCGCCTGCTGGGCAATGTCGAAAAGGAATTGGGACTCTGCAAATGTGACACGCAGCCCTCCTGGGACATTCTCGGCAATGTCGGCAACCTTTCCAGCGCGACGATTCTTTTCATTTTGCAGGAGTGGCTGGAAAAGCGGCCCCTCAAATCGGGCGAATATGCATTTGCGGCGGCCTTTGGCCCGGGATTCAGCGCCGAGTTTCTCCTGCTGCAATGGACCTAAGCGTCATCGCGTTTCTCGGCCTGCTCGTGGCTGTAGCGCTGCTTCGGATCGTCGAGCTGCGGATTTCGCACCGGCATCAGCAGGAAATGATCGCGCGGGGCGCGGCAAAAGTAGACGAGCCCAGATTCCGCTGGATGGTCGTGCTTCATACCGCCGTGCTGCTCGGCGCCGCCCTTGAGGTTGTCCTTCTTCACCGCCCTTTTATCCCGGTTCTTGCTGCGATCATGTTTGCGATTTTCCTTGCGGCGAATGCCGTGCGCTGGTGGGTGATTCGAACGCTCGGAAATCATTGGAACGTGCAGGTCATGGATTCCACGCGCCTGGGCGTTATTTCTTCCGGCCCTTTCCGTTACGTTCGCCATCCAAACTACGCCGCGGTCTTTGCCGAGATGCTCTCGCTTCCCCTGATTCACACGGCTTGGATCACCGCTCTCCTCGGCTCGCTTGGGCACATAGCTGTGCTCTCGCAGCGGCTTTCTACCGAAGAGCGCGTTCTCCTCGCGAATCCCGAATATCGCGCTACCATGGCCAGTAAACCGAGATTCATTCCCGGCGTTTTCTGAGGCGAACGTAAGAAACGTCTCGTCGCATTTTCATCCAGGGTTCGCTCGTCTTTCGCAAATTCCGAAGACTGGTACACTAGAATCGCAATCCAGGACTTCCTCGCTCCTGAGAGCAGTTTCAAGAGGCGGTGGCATTTGTTTCAACAGAACACTTTGAAAGGCCGGGCGATCTTCCTCACGGGAGGCGGAACGGGATTGGGCCGTTCCATGGCTCTGCGCTTCGCCGAGCTTGGCGCTCGCATGTATCTCGTCGGCCGCCGCGTTGAACCTCTCAAAGAAGTTTGCTCGGAAATTCACCGTGCGGGCGGCTCGGCCGCCTACACGACCTGCGACGTGCGAGACTACGGAGCGGTAGATGCCGCCGCGGAAAAAGCCGAGCAGCAGTTCGACCGCATCGACACGGTTGTCAACAACGCCGCCGGCAACTTCATCGCGCGCACGGAAAAACTTTCCCCCAACGCCTTCAACACCGTCGTGAGCATCGTTCTTAACGGCTCCTTCCATTGCACGCAGGCCTTCGCCAAGCGATGGATTTCGCAAAAACTCGGCGGCAATGTTCTGAACATTGTGACGACCTACGCCGCCGCCAACAGCGGCTCCGGATTCATTGTGCCTTCGGCGTGCGCCAAAGCCGGCGTGCTTGCCATGACTCGGTCGCTGGCCGTCGAGTGGGCCAAATATCACATTCGCTTGAACGCCATTGCGCCTGGGCCTTTCCCAACGGAAGGCGCATGGTCGCGATTGATGCCCTCGAGACAATTTGAAGAGCACGCCAAAGACAAACACCCCATGAAGCGTTTCGGCCGGCACGAAGAGCTAACCAACCTGGCCGCCTTTCTCTTAAGCGATATGGCCGAATACATCAACGGCGAGTGCGTGGTCATCGACGGCGGCCAGTGGCTACGCGGCGCAGGTGAGTTCAACGACCTGCTCATGCTGCCCGAAGCCGCCTGGGAAGCCCTGGAAGCTGCCCGCGCCAAGAAATCCTGAATTTGGATTCTCTGCGCCAATCTGCAGCTCCCGATTCGCCGAACAGCCGAACGCTTGGAACCGCTCTTTGACGCGTCTTTCGCCCCACGTCGGTGTAACCACATATTGATATCGAGCATTACGATCTCTTAGTTCGATTGTAAGAACGTGCTACGTTTTCTATCGATGCGATATTTGACATACCAAACCAATGATCGATATAATACGAATGGAGCACTTAGATGGAAACTGTAAAAGTCTCACCCAAGTTTCAAGTTGTTATCCCCAAGAAAGTCAGGGAAGACTTGAAGCTCGAACCAGGGCAAGAGCTCCACATCTATATTCTGGACGGAATCATCCATCTTCATCCTCCCCGGTCCATAGAGGATCTGCGCGGGGCTGCAAAGGGCATTAAATGGAAAGAAGACTATCGTGACCACGATGAGCGCTTCTGATCCTGTTCTCGTCGACTCTTCCGGCTGGCTCGAATTCATCACTTCTGATACGAAAGCAGGTCCCTTCGACCCCTACATTCGGCGCGAGGGCGGGCGCCCGATCATAGTCCCCACCATCGTCTTATACGAAGTCCGAAAGATACTTCTCCTGCGAAAGGCAGCGCCTGTGGCAGACCGCTTCGTTTCCCAAGCCTTGATCCATACTGTGGTTCCCATTGATCAAGTCATCGCGCTATCCGCCGCCTCTATCAGCATCCAGAGCGGTCTGGCGATGGCAGATGCCCTCCTGTACGCAACAGCCGAGAAATTCAATGCGGAGCTAGTCACTTCAGATGTTCATTTTGAGGGTCTTCCACACGTAACTTTGCTTTAGCTAATGATTTTGCGCGAAGATCCGATTACCTTGACCGAAGTCCACCGCGCCGATAAGCTTGGAGTTTCTCCTTCCAGGTGAGCGAATCATGGAGCAACTGCAGGTCACATTGCCGGATGGCAAGGTTCAAGAGGTGCCCAAGGGCACGACTCCGGCGGACATTGCCCGTAAGATTTCTCCCCGTTTGGCCGACGCCGCCCTGGTCGCGCGCGTCGTCGCCACAAACGGCGCTCCTTTGCCCAACGCCCCCGACGAAGGCCAGCTCATCGATCTTCGGCGCCCGCTCGAGGAGAACGTCAAGCTCCAAATCCTCACCGAAAAAGACCCCGACGCGCTTTTTGTCTTTCGCCATTCCGCGGCGCATCTCCTCGCCGCAGCCGTGATGGAGCTCTATCCGAACGTCAAGCTCGGCATCGGCCCGCCAATCGATACCGGTTTTTTCTACGAATTTCTCCGCGATGAGCCTTTCACGCAGGAAGACCTCGCGAAAATCGAAAAAAAGATGCACGAGCTCGCCGCGCAGGATTTGCCCAACGAGCGCAAGTTGATCCCCAAGCCGGAAGCTCTCGATCTCTACAAAAAATCCAATCAGATTTTCAAGTGTGAACTGGTCGAAGAAAAAGCCAACGAGCTCATGGTCTCTTTCTATACCACCGGCAAATTCATCGATTTCTGCCGCGGCCCGCACATTCCTTCCACCAAGCGCATCACCGCCTTCAAACTCATGAACGTCGCCGGCGCCTACTGGAAGGGACAGGAAGGCAATCCCCAGCTCCAGCGCATTTACGCCGCGTGTTTCTTCACCCAAAAAGAGCTCGACGAATATCTCCATCGCCTCGAAGAAGCCAAACGCCGCGATCATCGCAAGCTCGGCACCGAGCTCGATCTCTTCAGCATTCAGGAAGAGGCCGGCCCCGGCTTGATTTTCTGGCATCCCAAGGGCGGTCTCATCCGCAAAATTGTGGAGGACTGGCTCCGCGACGAACTCCTCAAGCGCGGCTACGACCTCGTCTATACCCCGCACATCATGCGCCTCGACCTTTGGAAGACCAGCGGCCACACCGGCTTCTACAAAGACAGCATGTTTGGCCCTGTTGAAGTCGAAAAGGCCGAATACCAGCTCAAGCCCATGAACTGCCCGGGCCACATCCTCATCTATAAGTCCAAACTCCACAGCTACCGCGATCTTCCCGTGCGCCTCGCGGAGCTCGGCACCGTCTATCGCTACGAGCGCAGCGGCGTTTTGCATGGCCTGCTCCGCGTCCGCGGTTTCACCCAGGACAACGCCCACATTTTCTGCGCTCCTTCACAAATCGAATCCGAAGTCGAAGCCTGCATCGATTTCGCGTTCGCCGTCATGAAAAATTTCGGCTTCGACAAGTTCGAAGTTGAACTTTCCAATTGGGATTCCAACCATCCTGAAAACTACGCCGGCAAACCCGAGGATTGGAATCGCGCGACCGCCGCGCTTGCCGAAACCATGAAGAAGCTCAACATTCCGTATAAAACCATCACCGGCGAAGCCGCATTCTACGGCCCCAAAATCGACGTCAAGCTCATCGACGCCATCGGCCGACCCTGGCAGCTCACCACCGTCCAGTTCGATTTCAATCTCCCCGCGCGCTTCGGCCTCGAATACGTCGCCGAAGACGGCGCCAAGCATCAGCCTTTGATGGTCCATCGCGCGCTCCTCGGCTCCGTCGAACGCTTCTTCGGCATCCTCATCGAACACTACGCCGGCGCCTTCCCCCTCTGGCTCGCGCCTGTTCAGGTACAAATCTGCCCCGTCAGCGAAAAAGTCGCCGATTACGCCAAGCACGTCACTGAAACTCTAAAACGCCACAACATCCGCGTTCATCTCGATGACCGCAACGAAAAGCTACCAGCGAAAATCCGCGACGCTCAGCTCCAAAAAATTCCCTACATGCTCATCGTCGGCGCCAAAGAAGCTGAGGCAGGCACCGTCTCCGTTCGCCATCGCAGCAAGGGCGACCTCGGCCCCAAGCCCCTCGCGGATGTCGTCGCCGCACTGCAAGAGGAAGTCGCGACCCGCGCGCTCGCTTGATGTGACGCGAAGTTGGGAGCCCGCCCGCAGTCTCAGCTTCTCTATTGCCGCCATGCGGGCTGGCCGTGCTATACTTTGAAACCCGTCCCCGGCGCCTCTTGAGCTGTGTGGACGGAGTTGTGACGATTCGAGGCCCAGCCCGGCGAGGCGGGCAGCAAGGCGCCTTTCAGCACTTAGGGGGGAATATCGCAGAACGCAGCTTCCGGCAGAGTGATCGCATCCGCGTTAACGAGCGGATTCGCGCTCGCGAGATCCGGGTGATTGACGAAGAGGGCGGCCAGCTTGGGGTCATGCAGCCGTTCGAAGCGCTCAAATTGGCGCGCGAACGCGGCCTGGACCTTGTGGAAATTTCGCCGACGGCGGACCCGCCGGTCTGCAAGATTACCGACTACGGTAAGTATCTCTACCAGGCCAACAAAAAAGCGCACGAACAGCGCAAAAGCAGCCGTGGTTCGCAACTGAAGGAAGTAAAGTTTCGTCCCGCGACCGCCGAGCACGATTATCAGGTTCGCAAGAATCAGATCATTCGCTTCCTTGGCGAAGGCCACAAAGTTCGCGCCATGATTTTCCATCGCGGCCGTGAAATGGCGCATCAGGAAGTAGGCCGGGCCAAAATGAACCGCTTGCTCGTCGAAATCGCCGACCAGTGCCAGATCGAAACGATGCCTCGGATGGAAGGCAACGTTTTGGTGGCGTTGCTTGCTCCGAAAAAAGGCGTCTCAGTGGCAAAGCCCACTGGGCAATCAACGGCCAACGCACAGCAATCTCAGTAGCTTTGGAATTTTTGGGGATTTGTGAGCCCAGCTCTTGAAGGAGAGATTTTCGAGCCATGCCACGGAATTCAATGAAACCAAAATTGAAGCTGAAGACGCATCGCGGCGCCAGGAAACGCTTTAAGATCACCGCGAACGGCAAAATCAAACGTATGCACTCCGGCAAACGCCACCTGATGGGTACCAAGGCTCCCGGCCGCATGCGAAAACTAAAGAAGCTGACGCTGGTAAGTCCTAGAGATGTCGCCGCCGTCAGGCAGATGCTTCCCTACGGCTGAGATATACTCGCCGTAAGCTTCGTCGATTTTCGAGTTTCGAAATTCATTTTTCGAATCTCGACATCGTGCCAGGCAGCGCTTCACGGGTGCCTGCCGGCCGATAGGCCGCAAAAAATGATTCGCCGCAACGCGAATTATTCTGTGGCTGCAACAAATCAGAGACAAACCCGCTGCCGAACGCGTATTTCCCCGCGTGAGCGCATCGCCTTTGTCTCCCAAAATTAAGGAGAAAAACCCATGGCACGCGTAAAACGCGGCACAAAGCGCCGCGCCCGTCGTAAAAAGTACCTCAAACGCACAAAAGGCTTCTTTCTCACAAAAAGCAAGCTCTACCAATCCGCCCAGGAAGCCGCGAATCGCGCCGACCGTTACGCCAAGCGCGACCGCCGCGTAAAAAAGCGCGAATATCGCAAGCTCTGGATTCAGCGAATCGGCGCAGCTGCCCGCAACAATGGCCTCACGTACGGCCAGCTGATTCACGGCTTGAAAGCCGCCGGCGTCTCGCTCGATCGCAAAATTCTGGCGGATATCGCGGTCAAGGATGCTGCCGCCTTCACAAGTCTGGTCGCCAGCGCCAAAGCCGCCGCTCCGCCGCAAACCAAAAAGGCGTAGGTTTGTAGCACCCTTTCGGGGCGGAGCTTGCCCTGCGCGCTCTCGGAGTCTCGGCACTGCGTCTACTTGCGGAGTGGATCATGAATCATAGAATGCTGGACAAAGCTAACCTCGGACATCTTGAAGATTGGCGAGGCAACAACATCGCCTTCAACTGTCCCGTCTGCGGCAAGGTTCAAATAGTCAGCGGTCTTTTCGATAAGGGCGGAAGGGCTTGCGAAAATTGCGGCAAGTCCACCGGATTTGTTGATGAACACGGCGCGGCTGCGCGCATAGAATGGGATGCGCGCTCCTCGCTCATAGCGAAGCTAAACTAAGCGTCTAATTTCTGGGTTATTTTCCGACCATGCCGTCTACCGATAGATCAACCGCCAAAACACTCGCCGAGCAAGACGCTTCGACGCCCGAAGCAATTGCCGCGCGTTTCGAGCAAGTATTCTCCGACTTTGACGTCCAGCTGCAAGATGCTCATGACGAATCCGCTTGGAAGAATTTTCGCGACGCCTGGCTCGGTCGCAAGTCCGGCGTTCTAACTCAAATTGCAGACAACTGGCTAAAGCCTGCTCCGCCCGAAGTAAAGCGCATCGTTGGCCAAAAGCTCAACGAGTTGCGGGCCCATGTGGAGCTACACGTTGCGGCCCGCCGCGCCGCCATTGAATCCGGCTCTGATCAATCCGCCCTTGCGCGCGAGCACATCGATCTCTCGCTTCCCGGCGTCACACGTCCCATCGGCTCGCACCACCTGATCCGTCAGGTCTTCCAGGAAATCGAAGACATTTTCTTCTCCATCGGCTTCTCCGTCGTCGAAGGCCCCGAAATCGAAACGCCTTATTACAATTTCGAGGCCCTAAACATTCCTGAATTCCATCCCGTGCGCGACGATATGGACACTTTCTATCTCGACCTCCCGAAAGGCGCGCCGACGCCGCTTCTTCTCCGCACGCACACTTCACCCATGCAGATTCGCACCATGGAGAAGCAGAAGCCGCCCGTGCGCGTCATCGTTCCCGGCAAGGTCTATCGCCGCGACAATCCGGATGCTACCCACTCTTTCATATTTCATCAGGTCGAAGGCCTCGCCGTTGACACGGACATCACCTTCTGCGACTTCACCGGCACGATCGAATATTTCGTAAAACAGTTCTTCGGCCCCGGAGTAAAAACACGTTTCCGGCCAAGCTATTTCCCTTTCACCGAGCCGAGCGTCGAATTCGACGTCTCCTGCATCTTCTGCGGCGGCAGCGGCACAAGTGCGGGCGGCGGCCTCTGCTCCAAGTGCAAGGGTGCGGGTTGGATCGAGCTCTTCGGCGCCGGCATGGTCGATCCCGCCGTCTACGGCTTCGTCAATTACGACGCCAAGAAAGTCAGCGGCTTCGCTTTCGGCATGGGCATCGATCGCTTGGCCATGCTGAAATACGGCATCGACGATATCCAAGTCTTTTTTCAAAACAACGTGCGCTTTCTGCGCCAATTCCCATGAGCGTTTTTTTCGAGTTTCGTTTTTCGAATTTCGAGTTTCAATGATGACTTTTGCCGATTCCAAAGAGCGTTTCTCCGCCCGCGTGGCCGATTATCTCCGCTATCGGCCCGGCTACCCCTCGGGCGTCCGTGATATTCTCCGCGCCGAGTGCACTCTGAAATCCGGGCATTCCGTTGCTGACATCGGCTCTGGCACAGGCCTTTTGAGCGAGCTCTTCCTAAAGAACGGCAACCGCGTCTTCGGCGTCGAGCCCAACGAAGCGATGCGCCAGGCCGGCGAAGAATATCTCGCGTCCTACGACAGTTTTACCAGTGTGGAAGGCTCGGCGGAGGCCACCACGCTCGAAGAATCTAGCGTGGACTTTGTCACGACAGGCCAGGCGTTTCACTGGTTCGACCAAAACGCCGCGCGCCGGGAATTTGTTCGCATCCTGAAACCTGCCGGATGGGTCGTCGTCATCTGGAACGAACGGCTCACGGACACAACTGCTTTTCTTCGTGACTACGAAGCCTTGCTTAGAGAATTCGGCACCGACTACGCTCGCGTGAAAGAAAGCTACCCAAGCGAGCAGCACATGCGTGATTTTTTTGGCGTCGGTGCTTACTCCTCGCACGAGCTTCCAAATTTTCAGGAATTCGATTTTGAAGGACTCGCCGGCCGTCTGCGCAGCAGTTCGTTCAGCCCAACCCCGGGTCATCCGAATTACGCGCCGATGATGGCCGAACTGCAAGGAATATTCGACGAGTACAATCAGGATGGCCGCGTCCGCCTCGAATACTCCACGCACATCTATTTCGGCCGCCCGGGAGGTGCATCCTGATGCGTCCAATCAATCGTCTTCATTTCGCGCCTCTCTCTTGTAGGGTCGCAGCATGCTGCGCCCCTCTTGCCTTTGGCTCGTCCACTTCTGCATTCGGCGCATCGGTACCACACCCTCGTTTTCTGAGGGTGGGTCTTTGCACTGCAATAGGGAGCAGCTCTAACCGATGAAGGTCATCTACAACTGGCTGAAGGAGTTCGTCGACATCTCCGCGTCGCCGAATGAAATCGCCTCGCGCCTCGCTCTTTCTGGCACAAACATCGGCAGCGTCGAAAATGGTCCCCATGGCGCCGTCATCGACGCCGAAGTCGGTTCGAATCGCCCCGATTGTCTTGGCCACTACGGCATCGCGCGCGAACTCAGCGCGGTATACAAGCTCCCGCTAAAGTCGGTCA
The DNA here is from genome assembly GCA_963715795.1 of uncultured Acidobacteriota bacterium. GTDB lineage: Bacteria > Acidobacteriota > Terriglobia > Acidiferrales > UBA7541 > Acidiferrum. The sequence goes on from OY970275.1 coordinate 3,989,219, forward strand.
CGCCGAAGCCCGCCGAAAGCGCACCAAAGGCGAGCGACGCCGTAAAAGTCGAAATCGAATCCCCGGACCTCTGTGGCCGCTTCACCGCGCGCGTAATTCGCGTCGTGAAAATCCAGCCCTCTCCAAAATGGCTCAAAGACCGCCTCGAAGCTAGCGGCGTCGCCAGCATCAGCAACGCAGTCGACATCAGCAATTACGTCATGCTCGAACTCGGCCACCCGCTTCACACCTACGATTACGACAAGGTCCGCGATCACCGCATCGGCGTCCGCCGCGCAAGAGCCGGCGAAAAAATTCGCACCCTCGATGGCCTCGAACGCACTCTCGATTCTTCTCTCTCGGTCGTCTTCGATGGCGATGGCTCTCGCGCCGTCGGCATCGGCGGCATCATGGGCGGCGCCGACACCGAAATTTCCTTCTCCACAAGAAATATCCTCATCGAATGCGCCTGGTTCGAACCGGTCGCTATTCGAAGAGCTGCCCGCTCTCTGAAGCTCCACACCGAAGCCTCCACCCGCTTCGGCCGCGGCGCCGATCCCGAAACCGCCGAGCTCGCCTCGCGCCGCGCCGCCGAACTCATTCTTCAACTTGCCGGCGGCGAATTGCTCGCGGGCGTCGTCGATATGTATCCCGGCAAACGCGCGCCGAAAAAAATTCTACTGACGCGCGCGGAAATTCTTCGCGTGATGGGCGCGGACGTCCCCGATAAAGAAGTGGAATCAATCCTCAGCGCGCTGGGTTTCGCTCCCGTTCGAATCGACCAGAACCGCGGCGCAGCCGGCTCCGTCCTCGCCGCCTGGGAATGCACGCAGCCTTCCTGGCGGGCGGAAGTCGAGCGCGAAATCGATCTCATCGAAGAAGTCGCGCGCGTCTATGGCCTCGATAAATTTCCGCCCCGCTTGCCCGCCGCCCGCCAGGGCGCTCAGCGTCTGCCGAAATTCGCGCCGGAGCAGCGCGTGCGCGAACGTCTCATCGGTCTTGGCTACCGCGAAATCTTGACGATTCCCCACGTCGCCGAAGATCGCGACGCGCTTTTCCGTCCCGAGGGGGTCGCTCCCGCGCGACTTTCGAATCCGCTTTCCGAAGAAGCAAACGTCCTTCGTTCGAACGGCCTCGTAACCATGGCCGCCACGCTGGAATGGAATCTCAATCACGGCCAGCGCAATCTTCGCCTCTTCGAAATCGGCCGCCACTATCGCCTCGAAGGAAATATCTCGATCGAAACACCCGTTCTCACGATTGGCGCGACGGGCGAAGCCCGCGAAAAAGGCATCTACGAAAACGCCCGCGTGTTCGAATTCGCGGATTTGAAAGGCGATCTCGATGCTGTCGGCGCTCTCGCGGGCGGATTCTCTTGGGCAGATACTGGCGTTTCCTGGGCTCACGCCGCGCGCCGTGCAAAAATCTCTCTCGCCTCTGGTGAGATCGGTCAGGCAGGCCAGCTCGCCCGCCGAATCGCCGAAAAGTTCAAGCTCCGCCAGGAGATTTTCCTGGCGGAAATTCTGCTCGATCCTCTATACGCCGGGATTCGCGCCGCGAAAGAGGCGCGGCGCTACGAGCCGCTGCCGCGTTTTCCGGCCGTCGAGCGCGATTTTTCTTTGCTGCTCGCCGATGGCACTCCGTTTTCAGAGGTTGTGAAAGTAATTCGCTCGCTGAATATTTCTGAAATCGCTTCCGTCGAAGCATCGGATCTATTCCGCGGAAAGAATGTGCCCGCCGGAAAATATTCCCTGCTCGTGCGCGCCACGTTCCAAAGCCGCGAATCCACTCTAACCGACGCGCAGATCGGCGACTTCTCTTCCAAAATTATTTCCGCGCTGGAAAAACATCTCGGCGCCCAACTCCGAGCCAGTTGAACCGTCGTCTGCGAGTACTCCAGGCGCCCTTGTAGTGGCGCAGCATGCTGCGCCACTGCAAGAAAGGTGTGGTATCTTCGCGTAGGCAAGAAATTGCTCCATGAGCGCACCGGTAAAAGTCGAAATCTTCGGGCAGATGTACGCGATTCGCGGCGAGTTGGAGGAAGCGTACGTCCACAAGCTCGCGCAATACGTCGACGAAAAAATGCACGCCATTGCGGCGGCCACGGCGACGGTGGACACGCAAAAAGTGGCCGTCCTGGCCGCTCTGGCGATCGCCGACGAGCTGCACAGCACGCAAAAAGACCGTGGCGACCGCGAAGAGCTCTTACGCGAACAAGCCGAGCGCTGCCTCACCCTCGTCGAGCGCGCCTTGAAACAAACCGCCTAGACTTCGTTCTTCTTCGAATTCGTCACCGCTAGAAACTTATTGCGACCACTGCGTCGGTGTGCGGATCCAGCGGTGCTCGCGCAGTTCCAGCTGAAGAGCAGGCGAAAGCGGTCCTTTGCCGCTCGCAGCGATATTCGATTCGACGTTGCTCGTCTTTCGCATGCCTGGGATGACGGTACTCACATCTTTGTTGTTAAGGATGAAGCGCAAAGCCATCTCCGGCATGCTCATCCCATCTCTCAGAAGCGGTTTGAGCGCGTCGGCATGGGCCACGCTCGATTTGAGATTTTCCGCCACAAAATAAGTATTTCGCCAATCGCCTTTCGGCCAGCTACTTTCCAGCGTGAGAATTCCCGCGAGCGAACCCTCATCGAACGGGCATCGCGCAATCACAGCCACGCCCTTCTCGCGGCACGCCGGAAACAGCTCGTCCTCGGGATTCTGATCGAAAATGTTGTAAATCACTTGAACCGCATCCACCATCCCGGCTCGAACGGCGCGAATCCCGTTCCAAGGTTCCCAACGATTGAGGCTGACCCCTACCGCGCGCACTTTTCCGCTGTTGCGTAGCTCTTCGATGGCCCGCGGCAAGCGCTCGTCGTCGAGCCACTTGTCTTCCCAAGTGTGAAATTGAATGAGGTCGAGGGTTTCGACACCGATGTTGGCAAGGCTTTTTTCGACGTACTCGGCGATGTACTCGGGCGGAAAACAATCGTCCAGAGAAAATTCCCGCCGGCTCGGCCATCGCCGGTTTTTCGGCGGCACCTTGGTTGCGACGTACAGCTTTTTGTCGGGACCGCCCGCCGCTCCGTTGTTTTTGTTGGCGCGAAGAAGTTTTCCAAGCAGCTCTTCGCTGTGGCCGTTGCCATACGCCCACGCCGTGTCAAAAAAATTGCAGCCAAGATTCACTGACCGCTGCAGCGACGCCAGCGATTCCGCGTCTTCCGAGCCCGTCCAGCCCGCCATGCCCCACATGCCATATCCAATTTCACTGACGTTCCACCCAGTCCGTCCAAACTTGCGGTAATGCATGCTCAAAGCTCTCCTTGAATTCGAAAGCCATTATACGTGCAGCTCACGGCTGGAGGGAAAGGCAGATGCGTCGGTCGAACTCCGTGCGGCGCGCCATCACAAACGTTGCTTCTGTGCGGGAATGCAAAAACGTTGAGAGTTGCCGCGGCCCCCGGCCACGTTCAATCGCAGCTGGCAATCCTAAGAGGGTTTCACACCGCTTTGTGCCGAGCCCTGCCCGCCATTTCCTCTTCAAACCAAGCGATAGTTTTCTTCAAGCCATCGCGCAAACTCGTCCTCGCTCGCCAGCCAAACTCCGCCAGTGCGCGAGATGTATCGAGGCAGCGCCGAGGTTGCCCGTCCGGTTTCGTCGCGTCCCACTGCACACTTCCTTCGTACCCCGTCAGCGAGCAAGCCAATTCCAGAAGCGCGCGAATGCTGATCTCTTCGCCCGAACCCAGATTCACCAATTCAGGCTTCTCGTACTTCTCCGCAGCCAAAACGATAGCCTCCGCGGCATCCTCCGCGTAGAGAAACTCACGCGTCGCGCTCCCCGTTCCCCACGCCGTGATCTCAGCCGCTCGCGCTTGTTTCGCTTCCCAGCATTTTCGGATCAGAGCCGGAATGACGTGCGAGCTTTCCAGATCGAAATTATCCCGCGGCCCGTACAGATTCACAGGCGTCAAATAAATGCCCCTGAATCCATACTGTTGCCGGTAGGCTTGCAACTGCACCAGCAGCATTTTTTTTGCCAGGCCGTAAGGCGCATTCGTTTCTTCAGGATACCCGTCCCAGAAATTCTCTTCGCGAAACGGCACGGGCGTAAACTTCGGATACGAACAAATCGTTCCCGCGCAGACGAACTTCTCGACTCCTGCAATCCGTCCCGCTTCAATCGCGTTGATGCCCATCACCGCGTTGTCGTAGAAAAATCGTCCGGGGTTTGCGCGGTTCGCCCCAATGCCTCCGACCACCGCTGCAAGATGGATGAAAATGTCCGGTCGCGCTTCTTTGTACAAGCGCAACGCTTCGGATTTCTCTCGCAAATCGTACTCAGCGCTGTGCGGCGTGCTGATCTCGCGGCAGCCCGCCGCACGCAATTTGTCCACCACGAACGAGCCAAGGAATCCGTTGCCTCCGCTCAGCACCACGCGGCGGTTTTCCCAAAAACCCATTCCCCGCTCCTTAGTGTTGTGAAGCTTGCCCTTCGACGGCTTCCATCACTCGCGTCACCGAATTTTGCCAGTGATTCCAATGGCTGAATTTCTTTTCCAAAATTGCTTTTCCCCGTCCCAGCGGCCTGAGCCCCGCCGCTTCCAGATCGGCATCCACCATAATCGCCACCAGCTCGCTGAATCCGATCCGTGTCTCCCATTCCAGCTTTTCCCGCGCTTTCCGGGTATCGGCAATCAGGCAATCCACTTCCAGCGGCCTCATGTACCGCTCCGAACTCTTCACGTGTTTCCGCCAATCCAGCCCCGCGTACGAAAACGCTTCTTCCACAAACTCGCGCACGGAATGCGCCTCGCCCGTTCCAATGACGATGTCGTCGCCCGCGTCCTGCTGCAGCATTTTCCAAATTGCTTCCACATATTCCGGCGCATAGCCCCAGTCTCGCCGCGCATCCAGATTCCCCAGAAACAAGGTGTCTTGCTTCCCCGCAACGATCGCCGCCACCGCGCGCGTGATTTTTCGCGTCACAAACGTCTCCCCGCGCCGCGGGCTCTCGTGATTGAACAAAATTCCGTTGCTCGCAAAGAGCTGGTATCCCTCGCGGTAAATTCGCGTCATCCAGTACGCATACACCTTCGCGGCGGCATACGGGCTCCGCGGCTGAAATACGGTCGCCTCGCTTTGCGGCGGCGGCGCCGATCCGAACATCTCCGAACTCGACGCCTGATAAAAACGCGTCTTGCTCCCCCCTCGACGGATGGCTTCGAGCAATCGCATCGTCCCAAGCCCCGTGATGTCGCCCGTGTACTCCGGCATGTCAAAGCTCACCCGCACGTGGCTCTGCGCCGCCAGGTGGTACAGCTCGTCCGGCGCGAAGCTGTACACCAGATTCATCACCCATTCCGTGCTGGAAAGATCGCCATGATGCAGAAAGAGCCGTGTGCTCGCCTGATTCGGGTCCTGATAAATGTGGTCGATGCGCTTCGTGTTAAAAGTGCTCGCCCGCCGGATGACTCCGTGAACTTCATACCCTTTGGAGAGCAGCAATTCGGCGAGGTACGAGCCGTCCTGCCCGGTAATTCCTGTGATGACTGCGCGTTTCATTTCCGCTCTTTCTCGCCTCTTCTTCCACGAAGCGCCTGGTGCCGCCTCTTAATGTGAACTTCGTCGAGTTCTTATTCTATAAGCCGTCCCCCAAAATACAAACGAATGCGCTTTGGATGGTTCTTTGCCGCGGCCTTCTCAGCGGAAAACCGCGCAAACTCACTCGATCCTGGGACAGTTAATCCTACCGGGCCAAACCCCTCTTCAATCCAGATCGGAACACCGAACAGTAGCGAAACGCATCTTCGCGATGCGTCTATGCGCCATTCCCGGCCTTGCCGCGCTTCCGCCGAGTCAGCGCTTCGCGCCACTCATCCAGTTTGTTAAAATGTTTGTATCCTACGACCAACGAACCAAACATATTGAAGTAATTGATCAGCCGCAAACGCCACGTCATCAGGCCAAGATGAGTCCGGTTCGATTCGTAAAGATGTCGGAAGAAGCGGAGACGCCCAGGCGGCGTAACCGCGAATTGTTCCCGCTCGAGCAGCGTGGTCCATCGGCTCAGCGTCGCCCGAACTGGCCCATGATTTAGGTCATACCCTTGCGAGCGGAACCATCCCCTCAGTCCCTCGACAAGAGCGCTGAGCGTTACCGCGCGTCGCTTTCGCCTCTCCACATCCTTCGCTTTGTCTTTCTCCGCCTCCGACAGGAAATATAGATTCGAGCCATGAAACCGGTAGATGCCGAGAGGCTCATCAATGGCCGCAACGGGCGCGAGAAACACTGCGAGCGCCTGTATATACCCGTCGGCTTGAATCGTGATGGTTTCCGGAATCGGCAGCACTTTCTCCAGGATTGCCTTGCGAAAAGCAAGACTGGACATCGACGTCGGATTGAACGTGAGAACGGATTCCGCAGTTGCCGCTATGTTCCCGCTTTGCGACACGAACTGTCCATCGCGAAGCTCGCCCGTGCGCGAGTCTAGCTCTCGCATGCGGTGATGAACCATGCTCGTCCCGGGATTCGCTTCAAACTCTTGTACAACCCGGCTCAATTTTCCAGGCAGCCAGTAATCATCCCCGTCGAGCAAGGCGATGAATTCCCCTCGGGCCTTCTCGACTCCGAAATTGACCGCCGAACCTTGCCCGCCATTCTTTTTGCGAAAATATTGAACACGGGAACCGTATTTCCCGACCCTCTCCGCCGTATCATCGGTCGAACCATCGTCCACGATCACCACTTCCATCTCCTCGGTGGGAAAATCCTGCGCCAGTACGCTGTCGATGGCCTCCTCGATGAAGTGCCCATAATTGTAGGTGTCGATGAGGACTGTGACGCGCGGCTGCGGCATTATTTCCCGATTATGCGTGAACCTGATATTGAAAGAAAGGAACGGCTGCCCGCCTCAGAAAGTTCACGTCTTCGCGCGAGGTCCTTGCTGCGCTTTTGATCTGAGGCCCAGCGCCGACCGTAGCGGGCGCGTAACATCAAGGAAAAAAAACCAAATGGGGTGCAACAAAAAAGCGATCGCATCAGAGTACCAGGGCAGGGTCGGATTCCGCTGCAGCGCGTGGCCGAATCGCCTCCAGTTTTTCTTGATCCGGTCCGATGATAAAAGTAGCGGAGCATCCGAGATGATTCTCATTCGTTTCCAGCCGCCCGCCAGCTCAAAATTAAATTTTGCTTCCTCGCCGTCGTAAACGCCGGCCTTGCCTTTCGGGTGGTGGAGATAGTCGTGCTTTTGATGCACCGCCACCACGGCTTCGGATGCATCGATGACCGGGTTTCCCGACGTAATCCCTCTCCATACCATCCAGTTGTCCCAGCTGGCTCGGCCGATCAGAAGCGAAGGGAGGTCCGCCCCGAAAAGCCCTTTCGAAAACGCAAAATAATCGATAAACCATGGCGGCCGCTGCTCATTTTCCGCAAGAGCCCGTCGGCGCATCTGATTCGCCCAATCCTGAGCGGAAAAATCGATAGGCTCATTCACTTGCGTGTCCCACCGGCGCCCCAGCAGCAGGAATTGGGCATATTGCTTTTTCATTCGTTCGAGAGCTTGCAAAAAATCGGGCAGGAAAAGGATGTCGCAATTCGAATAGCAGAGAAGTTCGTGGCGCGCTATCTCTTGCGCGCGATTAAAAATGTAATCGACCCGGTTCGTGCCTAATTCGTTTTTTTCCGTGTGGGGTTCGTGGCGAATCCCCAATTCCTTTGCCACCTCCGCGGCCCCCTCATCGTCGCCGAATAAAATAATCTCCACGTCGGGATGGAGCAGCGTCCAGTTCTTTAGCGCGTTGCGCTGGATAATCCCATCGTGCCCACGAAAGGGCTTCGCTGTCGTGAAAAAAGTGAGCATTTTGTCGAGACGCTGCCGGGGGGTATCGCGTGGTATGCGGTCCAGGCGTGCGGACCGCGTTCCCCCGTTGGAAGAATAGCAGCACTCTCGTTTTTTGGAAGCTGAGAACAGCAGCGTGCACGGGAGTTCGCAGCGCTTCGGGGCTACTAGCGCACCGTCGCGAAGCCGGCCTCTCCCGATGCATCCACCAAGGTCTGGAATTCCTCGACGCGCTCGTCGGGCAGCGCCACCAGGTTCGCGTCGCAGGCATCTTCGTCCGGCGATGCCGGATACAGCGTGCCTATGTCGCTCAGCGCAAACCAGCGGTAATTCCAGCGTGCGAGAAGCCGCGCGATTTCGCAAGCTGCGTATCCCCAGGGACGTGTCCGTATATCTTCCACCTCCGCGAGAATTGCCGGACGCAACGCCGTTCGCAGCAGCTTCCGCGCCCCCTGCAAGACCGCCAATTCGCCGCCTTCGGCGTCCAGTTTGATAAAGTCCACCTGCCCGATGCCTCGTTCCTCAAGCACCTCATCCAGCGTCCGCACGTTCACCCGCACGCGCCGCGTTGGCTCCGTCACCGCCGGTGGCCGCAAACTGTTTCCCCAGTCCATCGCGCCATCCACCTGAAAGAGATCCGCTTCGCCGCTTTCCGCTCCCAGCGCGCAAGGCTCGATCTGCACATTCCGGCAGCGATTCACGCGCACGTGCTGCGCAAGCCGCCTCCATTCCCGCGGTGACGGCTCGAACGCGATCACCTTCCCCCGTCGCCCCACCCGTTTCGACGCTAGCAACGTATATAAACCGTGGTGCGCTCCTACATCGAGCACGGTCATACCGGGCCGCAGCAGCCTCTGCACAAAACGCGTCTCCGTCTCTTCGAACCCGTTGTAAATCAGCTCGTGATCCAGCGACCCCTTCTTGGCCAGCCACCACGCTCCAAACGGCAGCCGCAGCGGAATGGGCATCTCCGGAAACATGCGCCGCGCGCGAAACGCCAGCGAAAGGTACTGCTTGCGCGCCGGATTTGCCAGGAACCGCCGAACCCTCGTTGGCACGCTGCCCCGCGCCGGTGCCACTTTGCCCCACGGATCCTCCTTCTCCCGCGGCTCCGGACACAGCCGAAATCCCGCCGCATCCACCGCCGCACAGGACGCCAGCAACACCGTCCGCTTCCGCGTGTGGTCTGGAGTGTCGCGAAAATCGTCGTGCCTCGGCAGCGGAATCACCCGGTAAACCGCCGCAAACCCCGCCCGGTACAGCATCTTCACCATGCTTCCTTCGCTTGGGTAACAAGCCATGTCCGTCAGGCTCTGATCGTCCGTCCGCGGCTCCTCGCGCAGCAGCATCGACGGCTTGTCGTCGGGAATACACATGCTCTCCAGCAGCAAACATTTCTCCGTCAGCGCCCGCAAATTCCTCATCGCCTTCAGCGGGTTTTCCAGGTGATACAGCAATCCGCAGCACAGCACAAAATCAAACCGCCCCAGCTCCCGGATTCTCGCGTCCTCGATATCCGCCGTTTCAAACGGCAGCCGCGGAAATCGCTTCCGCGCCTCCGCGATATTTTCCTCGCGCCCGTCGAAGCCGCACACATTCAACCCGCATTCCTCCAGCGTCTTCGAGAAAAATCCCACGCCGCATCCCGCATCCAGCGCGCTTTCCAGCCGGAATACCGGCTTCAGCCTCCCCACCACGCGCCGGATCGTTTCCGCGCGCGCCGCGATCAGCCTGCGGTAATGCCGCAGATCGAAGGGCGTCAGCTTTAGTGTGAACTCCGTCGTTATGCTCGGGGCTGCCGCCTCCGCAAACGCGGCCGGCATTCTTTGGATTACGGACATGGGCTGGACTCCATGGCGGCATTTTTCCCGGGGGCGTCGGGCTCGCCGCACCTTCGTGCGCCTTCGTGGATCCGCCGCGCCCATGGCGCGCGCAGCCGCGAAAGCCCTTCCCGCCGCTAACGCAACCCATCCGATGCATTGGAAGAATATCGCAGCAAAGAAGTAGAGGAATAGTAATTACTTCCCGCCCGCAATGCAACATTATTTATTGCAGAATACCGTGTACCTCTTGGCCTACTCCGTTCGCCCAAAATACCCCGCCGCCCCCGTCCCCACCATCCGCCTCTTCCCGCCCCGAAAAATTAAAATTACCCGGGAACTTTTCCCCCGTTTTGTGTTAATAAACTACGGGGTTCCGGCTCCCTCCAAACTCTCTCTCGAAGGAAAACTCGCGTGTCCAAAAATCACCTCTTGGGAATTCGTTCGCGGTGCTTTTGTGTCTCTTCTCTTCTCCTTTTTATCGTTGGTTGCTCCAATAACCCGGCCGTCTCGCCCACGCCCGCGGTGACCGCCGCTCCCAACCCGCTCACCTTCGCCGCCATCTCCCAGGGCGCCTCCAGCGCCCCAACTCCCGTCGTAATCACCAACTCCGGCACTGGCTCCCTCTCCATCTCTTCCGTGGCTTTCGGCGGCGCCAACGTCGCCGATTTCACCAACTCGAGCGCCTGCTCCGGTTCCCTCAGCTCCATGGGCACCTGCAGCATCACCGTCACGTTCGCCCCTCTCGCTTCCGGCCCCCTCTCCGAAACCATCACCCTCACCGATAACGCCCCAGGCTCCCCCCAAGTCATCACCGTCAACGGCACCGCCAATCCCATCGCCATCACCCTTACTCCGCCCGCCTCCGCCATCGGCACGAGCAATAACATAACGTTCTCTGCGACGGGCGATCCCGAAGGCGTCACCTATTCCCTTGCCGGCTTCACCAACTCCAGCATGGCCGCCGCCGCCCCCGCCGGCACTATCGACGGCTCCGGCAATTACAACCCTCCTCCCGGCTCGCCCAGCATCTACGTCATCGTCACCGCCACCAGCAAGACCGATCCCACCAAATCCGCCTCCGCCACCGTCAACGTCGTCGCTCCCGGCGTCTTCACCCCCACCAATAACGTCCAGGTCGCCCAGTACTCCGTCTCTCCCGCCGGTCCCGCCAATGTCAGCGTCCAGTTTGGCCTCGACACCACCTACGGCCTCACCACCTGGACCGTTCCCACTGGCGCTCTCGGCGGCCCGCCCACCACCCCGCTCTATGTCGCCGGCATGAAGCAATCCACCCCCTACCACATGCGCGGCGTCATCCAGTTCGGCGACGGCACCTCCTACAACAACGCCGACTACACCTTCACCACCGGCGCCCTCCCCGCCACTCTCGTGCCAACCATCACTGCCACCACAACCCCGGGAATGACGCCTCAGAGCGGTGTTGAGCTGCTGGACACAGTCGTGGTGGTCGGCGGCGCCGGTAAGGTGACCGAATCCGCCGTCACCGATCTCAGCGGAAACGTTCTTTGGGCCTATGGCCCATCACTTCCGGGGTTGGCAGGGGCGAATCCCGTCAAGCTCTTGCCAAACGGCCACTTCCTGATCAATTTCAGCGGACAACCCGACGGTGCCAACTTTGTCATGCAAGAGGTGGACTTAGGCGGAAATATTATCTGGCAGATGACAGCGGCACAGCTCAATACGGCTCTCGCTGCCGCCACGTGCGCGGAATGTAATGTAACCGTGATCGGCGCTCATCACGATTTTGCCGCGCTCCCCAATGGCCACATCATAGTCATCGCAAGCACTACGGAGACCCTCGCGGACGGCACAACACCAACGGGCGACGTCATCATTGACCTCGGCGACATGGAAAACGTTGGCGGCAACAATCCCAATCACACGCCGCAGCCCGTATGGGCCTGGAACGAATTCAACCACCTGGACACAAACCGGCGTCCCTATATGTACCCGGATTGGACCCACACCAACGCCATCCTCTATTCCTCGACCGACGGAAACTTAATCATTTCCATCCGTCACCAGAATTGGCTCGTCAAAATTGACTACAACAATGGCGCGGGCGCCGGAGACATTCTCTGGAAGCTCGGCGCGGTACTCCCCACCGACACCACGGCTCAGGACACCGCCGACTTTGCACTGTTGAACTCCGGCGGGACGCCCGACACCAACCTCACCGATTGGTTCTACGCACAACACGGCCCGTCCTTCACCACCACGAACACCTCCGGCAATTTCGGCCTGGCTCTCTTCGATAACGGCGATGACCGTGGCGTTGCCGTCGTCGCCGGTGGCACTTGCGGCGTCGCCGGCCAGCCTGCCTGCTACAGCACCGCTCCGGTCTTCACGATAGACGAGACGGCCTTGACCGCTACCCTAGTACTCAATCCAACCACGGTGGACTATTCCTGGTTCGGCGGAAATGCCGAAGTCCTTAAAAACGGCAACCTCGAATACAACGAATGCAACCCGACAATGACCGTCGACAACGCAGCTATCTACGAGGTCACACAGACCGCGACGCCTCAGACCGTCTGGCAAATGACCATCACCGGCCAAGACGCTTATCGCGGCATGCGCATTCCTAGCTTATATCCCGGTGTGCAGTGGTAGTCCGCCCATCGCTGTGCGCCACCCGCTTTGAGGCATCGAGGGCGCGAAGGAGCCGCGAGCGTCACGCCCTCATTCGAAAGACCTGACCGCATCGAGCAGAGTGCTGCCAACCCTCAAAAAGGCAAGATCGCATAGCCACAGAACGCCGTGTTTTGGGCTGCGGATTAGCTCGGTGACGTCGATCAGCCGGTACCCGGAGGCGCTCATGAACTTTACGATCTCTTCGACCGTGTTTTCGTAGCCGCCCGCGCAAACAACGGCCTCCACGAGGAAGATATCGGTCTTGCCGAACAAGTCGGAAGCTCCGGCAAGGACCCTCAGGTCCAGCCCTTCGGCGTCTATCTTCACCATGTCGGGCGGATCGCCGCCCGCCGTCGCCACGATTTCGTTGACGGTCCTCACCGGCACCAGGATCTGCTGGAATCCCGCGGCGCGTGCCTGCTCCTCCGTAAGAGCAAAGGTTCTGCTGTCGTCGCGGTCGGCCAGTGTAAAAGGCAAGGTACCCGCGTGGTCGCCCGCTCCGGCATTCACCCATTGAATCTTGTATCCCGCGTCGACCAGGTCTTGGATATCGGACCTCAACTTGTCCTGTGGCTCTACCAGCGTGTACCGGGCCTCAGGGAAAAACCGGATGGCTTCCCGCGTCCAGTCGCCGTGGTTTGCCCCAATATCCAGAATATGTTTCGGCGCAAATCCAAACCGCTTCAACACCCCCAAAAAGCGCACGAGTTCCGCGCTCGGCCTCGGACCCTCCACGATCCGCACGATCCGGTATCCGAACTTCCCGAGAACGGATTGGACAAGGCGTCTCACTACCCTCGGAAGCCCCACCTGTCATTCTGATATTCAATGGCGGGTGGCAAGTCCGCCCCGGGCCTTTGGTATAGCTCACCGATCGCAAACCTTCGCCACAGCCCTCGAGCTCCTGGCACGCGTTGCATAAACTGGCCCATGGACCGGAACAGTCTGACCTTTTCAGCCCCATCGAGCGATTTTACCTCGCGTTCGATAATCTCGTCGAAGTGCCGGTCATATTCTTGTCCATCCATAGAAGTGATCGCATCGGGGTGCAGCCTATAGCCTCCAATCAGTGCGTTGACTGAATACAGCTTGGCAAACCGAAAAAAACGCACCCAAAGCTCGCAATCGCCGGCGTCGCGATAGGCCGAATCGAGGCGCCCGCCGGCCCGTTCCCAGAGAGTGCGCCTCCAAAACGTTGACTCCTGCTGAATATACTTATTTGCCCCCGCAAGAAAACGAAAGCGCGACCAGCGTTGCAAATCCTTTACGACCATCGTCATCCCGCCTGAGTTATAGCCCGTGGCTCGTCCAGTGATCCATTCGACCTCCGGGAGAGTTGCGAACACGCTCCCCACCACAAAAAGTCCGTTCGTTTGGAGCATATCACTGGCGTTAAGCCAGCCCATGATCTCGCCCGTCGTCCGTGCAAAGCCCTTGTTCAGCCCGTCGTACAAACCTTGGTCGGGCTCGCTCATCCATCCAGCGAGATGTTTTTCGTGTCTCTGAATGACCGCCACAGTCCCGTCCGTAGATGCTCCATCCACAATGAAATACTCGAGATTGGGATAGCCCTGGTTAAGAATCGAGTGGATCGTTTCCTCAATGTAGCGCGCGCCGTTGCGCACTGCCGTAACCATGGAAATGCGCGGCCAACCTAGAGCATTCGTCTGTGCGTTGTTGCGTTCCGTTTCTTTCATGCACGAGCTGCTAGGAGAGACTCGTATAGTTCGATATAGCGGCGAGCCTGCCTCTCCAGCGAATATTCCTCCACAGCCACTCTACGACAGTTTGCGCCCATCTCCATGCGCTGCTCGGGACTATCGAGAAGTTTCTTGACTCCGTTCGCCAAGGCATCCGGACTATCTGGCTCCACCAGCAATCCCGTAAATCCATCACGCACAATCTCCGGCACGCCACCGACTCGGGATCCAACGACAGGCAATCCGCACGCCAGTGCTTCGAGCGCTGTGTTTGGAAAATTGTCCTGAAGTGTTGGAAGAACGAAGACATCCGCTGCACTGTACACGAAGGACAAGGCGGCTTCGTCCTCCAAATAATCAATCGCTTTGCACCTGTCGGCCAATTCCTGCTTCCCCAACCCTCGTCCCACCGCAATTAAGCGCAAATCCACAGAGCTCTCCAGCTGCTTCATGGCTTCTAGAAGCACGCCGAAGCCTTTGCGTTTTTCAGTAGTTGAGTCTGCGAGGAACAGGATTGCGCTCGCCTCCCGGGGAATATCGAGTTTTTGCCTGGCAAGCCCCCGGTCCCGAGGTTGAAAGTTCCCGAAGTCTATCCCGTAAGGAATTACGTCCACGGCGCGTCCGCGAAATAATGCGCTGCCACCTGCCTCCCCGGCGAGCCAACGGCTCGGTGCGACGAGGTGGATGTTCTGCCCTCCCCGTGAGGAAAACGCTGCGCGCTTGCGTGCCCAAACCTGCGAGGAGAAGTCTTTCTGGCCAGACGAACCAAGCTGGGGGCACGCGCCGCATTGCTCGTGATACCTGCCGCACCCCCCATCGAAATGACAACCCCCCGTAAAAGGGTTCATGTCGTGCAAGGTCCAAACAACGGGTAGATCGAGTGGAAGCGCTCGGAAGAATGATCTGTAATCGAAGAAGCCAGCTACCCAATGCAGATTCAAGACGTCCGTCGGAGGCAACCGGCGGAGCACATCCGCGTCGTGTTCGCTCCGGTCATCGCTGAAAAAGCTCGAGCCCCCAGGCCGCGCGGAAATCTCCCTGCTCGTCCGCTCCAGTTTACACCGCCTGATTACGCGCCGGAATCGAGTTGGTATTTCCATCGGACGGTCAAACTGCAAGACAGTCGGGTCCAACGAAGTTTTGTAGAGGGCGACTACGTGCGATTCTTGTCCAACAGAACAAAGACCACGATGCAATCGATAGGCTGCCCGAGCAGCTCCGCCACTGAGGTCGTAAGTACTAAGGTGCGTGATCCTCACGCCCGCGTCGCTTCCATGAAGAGCGAGTCAGGTTTATAGATCCTGCCGTCGGGCTCCGTGTCGAGATTAAACTTCGTCCAATCGGGAATCGCGCTCTCGGCCGCTCCAAGACTACGAGGGGATGTAAATCCAGATTTTTCCAGAGCCTGAGCGAGCGAGTACCGGTCATACATCCAGAGGTGATTTTCTCCAGAAAGCTGGAAAATGCCTCTATCGTGCGCTTCCAAGCCCTCACGCCCGAGGGCAAGCTCCGCTAGCTTGCGCGAAATGCGTTGACGAAGCGACAAGGCAGATTTGCGCGGTTCATCGTCCGTAGACCTCGCCACATGCGCGACAATGCGGTCAAACTCTCCGCCAAGTCGCCGCGCGATGAAATCCCGCTCGGGGACCGGTTCTCGGCTCAAATAGGAGAGCATCTCGCCTCCCGAAGCCCGCCGAACGGTCTGGTCGTACATTTCAAGCAGAATCCATTCATAACGTGACTGCCATGTGGAATCGCCCGCCAACGACCGGTCAAGGGCCTCGATATAAAGACGAGCAATCTTCTCCAGGTCCGGGACCGCCACGCGAATAATCCCACCCGGCCGGAGCACGCGGTGGCACTCCCCTAGAAATCGCGAGCCATCTGCTCTTGAGAAATGCTCCAGCACGTGGGAATGATAGACGGCATCAAAGGAGCCTTCCGAAAATGGCAAGTCCTTTCGCAAGTCGCACACACGCACAGATGGGTTCCAAGGATGCAGGTCAAGGTTTACCCACTCGGGGTGAAAACGCTGACCGCAGCCGAGATTCAGGCAGCGCATGCTCATTCTTTCTGGAACCACTGAGCGGTGTAGTCCACTTGATGCAGTTTGTAGGGAAGTCGTCGCGCCTGGAAGAACTCGTCCACCGCCTTGCGGCAACCTGGCCAATGACCGTAGTCGTCAAAAGAGATAAATCCCCCTCTCACGACCCGGTCGTAGAAGGTCTCCAGGCAGAGCTTGACGGACTCGTACCAATCCGCGTCGATGTTGAGCAGAGCAATTTGCGAGGCAGATACAGTCGGGAATGTATCTTGAAACCAGCCGGAGACGATCCGCACGCGACTCATCTCCGCGCCCACCCTCTGCAGTACGGCCTTGACGCGCTCAACGTCACCCACCTCTTTTCCTACGTGTGCTTTTGCTGCGTCCCCATCCTCTGGCGTCGTCACGGGCATCCCCTGGAACGAATCCAAAAGCCAAATCGTGCGATTGAGACGGGATCGTGTCGCAAAACGAGCAAGGAGCGCGGCCGTCCCGCCGTTGCAGACCCCGCACTCAATAACATCGCCAGGGACCTTCTCCTTCTCGACGCGTTTCGCCAGAACATAGAGATTATGAATACGCTCGGGCCCAACTAACGTGTCTGGAAGGATCAGCTTGGCGAGCCGCTCTTCCCAGAAACGGTCCCATTGTCGTGTTATGGCGTTCATCAACGGAAATCAGCTAATACTGACATTGTTCTCAAACCGGCACAGATAAACGCCAGGATAAGTGATGCCGTGCAGGCGGCTTTCCTCGCCTTCCATCACGTCCATTGTCACAGCGTGCTCAATAAAGTCGATTGTTTCCATCGAGTGCCTTCCAATCCAGAGCCCGACAAAGTACTTTCCGGGTTTGAGAAGCACCTCACGCAGCAGAAACCGCGCGCGCGCTTTCTGGCCCGCACGCATGCTCACATATTCGTTCTTCTGTCCTGTATTTGTGTCGATGACTCTGTATCCATTCATGTCGTAAAGGATGACTGCAGCATTGGCCTCGTTGATTTCGGACCGGCACTCTATTTCAAATTCTATCTCAAGGTCGCAGCCAGGATACGCAACGTCCACGCGCCCAGCAGGGCCAAGCGCCTGAATATGGATTGCGGAGAAACGCGCTTTTCCATTGCCTTCGCGGGGCAAATCCAACAGACTCGCGCCGCTCTCCGCGACCTCTAGCGATTCCGCGTAATAACGGGCCGTAGCTTCTGCCGCCGGTCCATCGAAAACGATTGCGCCTTCGTCCATCATAACCACCCGCGTCGAAAGCGCATTGATCGCCGCCATGTTGTGGCTCACCAGCACCACCGTGCGTCCAGCCCGCGCCACGTCTCCCATCTTCCCCAGGCATTTCTTCTGAAACGTGATATCCCCAACCGCCAGCACTTCATCCACCAGCAAAATCTCCGGCTCCAGATGCGCCGCCACCGCGAAGGCCAGCCGCACGTACATCCCGCTCGAATAATGCTTCACCGGCGTATCGATAAACTTTTCCAATTCCGCAAACGCTACAATTTCGTCGAACTTCCTCGCAATCTCCTTCTTGCTCATCCCCAGGATCGCCCCGCTCAAAAACGTATTCTCCCGTCCCGTCAGCTCGGGATGAAATCCCGTGCCCACTTCCAGCAGCGACCCCACCCTCCCGTGAATCTCCGCCCAGCCCGTCGTCGGCTTCGTGATTCGCGAAAGAATTTTCAGCAGCGTCGTCTTCCCCGCCCCGTTCCTCCCGATCAACCCCAATACCTCGCCCTCATGCACCTCCAAAGACACGTCCTTCAGCGCCCAAAACGTTTCTTCCTTCTTCCGCCGCAGCGCCGCCAGCGGCGACTTCATGAACCGATCCAGCGCATGCCTCAGCCCCGCATCAATCGACACTCCTCGCTGGTACCGCTTCCCCAGCCCTTCCCCCTGTATCACCGCTCTGCTCATCGTTTCCTTAACCCGTTCCATCGTTCTAACGTTCCGCTGTTCCGTGCTCCTGACGGCCGTTTAACCGCCCAAAACGACCGTTCGCTGTATTTCCCTTGTCCCCAATTCCATAACGCGCTAACATATCCCATGATCTCGTCGCCGATTCTAGCGCCGTTCCCAGACCCTCCGCTCGATTTCCCCGCCCTTGTAGTGGCGGGTCTTCAGACCCGTATTTCTATCCAATCCCTCGTGCCACCCGCGCCAACTCCCGCAACCCCTTTAGAATCCGCACTTACGAAAAAACCGCTCGTAACTTCTTTAGAATCCGCACTTACAAAACACAGGACTTAAAACCCTTTAGAATGAACACTTACAAAAAAACCGGGGGGGAGGGGGGTACCCGACTCTCACACCTCCCAACTTTCTTGCCCCAACTTTTGAACGTTCCAACATTTCAACGTTCCCACGTTCTTCCCCCAACGCTTCAACGTTCCAACATTTCAACGTTCCTCACACCCGGTCCGCGATGGCGCCCTCCATCTTCTGGAAAAAGAAGAGCCCTCCAATGACGACTAGCGCGACCGCTGCCGTCGAAGCCAGCAGCACTGGCCCGGGAGGCCGCCCGTGGCCCGTCAGCGCCCACCGAAACCCGTCGATCACCCCGGCCATGGGGTTCAGCCCGTACAGCCACTGCCACCGCGGCGGCACCATCGACAACGGATACACCACCGGCGAAGCAAACATCCAAAACTGCAAAATAAATGGCACAACGTACTTCACGTCGCGATACAGCGCATTCAGCGCGGACATCCACAGCCCCACGCCCAGCGCGGTCAGCACCGCGAGCAAAACAAGCAACGGCAGCCACAGCGCGTCGATCCCCGGCTTCATTCGATACACCGCCAGCACCACGCCAAGCACCACGCAGCCAATGCTGAAATCCACAAGCCCGGAAATGACCGCCGAAATCGGCAGCACCAGCCGCGGAAAAAACACTTTCGTAATCACCCGCTGGTTATCCACCACCACCGCCGTGCACGATTGCAGCGCGGTGGCGAAATACGTCCAGGGCACCAGCGCCGTGAAATAAAAAACCGGATACGGCAGCCCGTTCGACGGCAGCTTCGCAAGCCGGCCGAAAAATAAAGTGAACACGCCCATGGTCATCAGCGGCTGCAGCACCACCCAGGCCACCCCGATCGCGGTTTGTTTGTAGCGGACTTTTACGTCCCGCCAAACGAAAAAATAAAGCAGCTCGCGGTACGCCCACACTTCGCCCAAACGCAAATCGAGCCAGCCGCGCGGCGGTTCGATGCGCACGGTGGCGCCTGCCGTGTGCGGCGCTGCAATGGGGGGTGCGGGAGCGGTAACTGATGCCATCAAGTTTTTGCGAAACTCCAAGTGAGTTGGATGAATCCCTAATTAGATTAGCAGAGATGCGCGCCTCTCGCGACGCCCGGAAGCGCGGTTGTGGCAAGAAGTTCGCGGAAGCGAGATCAAGCGAACAAGACCGCGCAAACGGGATCACGGAGGAGGGGGATTTTCCTTGAGCTGTTGGACGTCGCGCTGCTCGATTTGGCGCATTAGCGCTTTGCGGTGAAATAAATACGTTTCGAATTGGACGGCGATTTGGCGCGGGACGACTAGAAACTGGTTTCGAATCATTTGCGGAAAGGAAATCGGGCCGCGCGCCGGAATCAAGTGAGAACCCCATTGGAACATCAAGCCGGCGTTCCAGAAAACGAAGCACGCGAGAAAAACGGAGGCAGAGACGAGCGCGGCGCGGCGCGTTCGAAAAACGCGCGTGAAGCGTTCGAGAAAAACGGCGAGCCCCAGAATAAACAGCGGCGTGAGCGAAACAAAAAAACGGTTGCCATACGAAGAGATGCCCGCCCAATCGGGATAGGAAGCGATGAAATAATAAAACGCCAGAGCGGCGATGAGAAACGCCGCGCCGACGCGCGGCACGCTGCGCCAGAACGCAAACAGGCCGAGGACGGAAAGGAGCAGAACCGGAGTCCAGGAAAACAAGCCATGATCGGAAGAAAAAAGCACGGCGAGAAGATGAGGCGAAGTCCAGTTCCAGTGGCTGATGGGAACGTAGCCGGTTTCGAAAATGCTGCCATAAACGATGTGATGGGCGATGAAGGTAGGAAGAAAGCAAATCAGAAGAGTCGCGGCAAACACAAGATGCCTCGTAAAGAGTTGTAGCACGGATGCCGCATCGGGCGCCGCGCGGCGGAAGGCCGCGGCGTATTCGCGGAGCGCTTCGAGCGACATCACGAAGAACAGCATGGCGTTGGCGTAGTAGACATCGAGCATCAGCCCGGAGATGGCGCCGAGGAGAATCCACTGCTCAAGCTTGCGCGAGCCGCGCGTCTTGTCCCAATACCACAAGAAAAGCGCGACGACGAACGCGGAATGCGCGTGCGACCAGGAGGGATTGAAATACATGTAAACGGGAAGCGAGCTGGCCCACCAGATCGCGAGAGTGGCGAGCAGCGCCCAGCGCTCATCGACGTATTTGCGGGCGATGCGGAAGGAAAGCAAGAGGCCGAGAAAACCGTAAAATGCGGTGGCGAGCGCCATGGCGATGCGATACGGCGAGGAAAAACCGTCGGCAGGAACGGTGGAGCCCAGCGAGCGGGCGAGAAGAACACCGGCGTGCGCGACGAGCAGAAACGGAGCCCAAAGAATTGCGGGCCCGACTGTGAAATGGTTTTGGAGGTGGCCCGTGGGGGTGCGAAATTCAGGGAGCGGCTGGCCGCTTTTATCGAGGCGATTTTCGCGGAAGCTGGTGTTGGCTTCCTGATAGTCGCGGGTGAAATCGAGATTGTGCTGGATGAGGGGAGCGCGCGCGTAGGCATAGTAGCCGACGCCGTCGCCGCGGACCCAGGGATTGAGCATGGGAAGAGAAAGCAGGAAGAGAACGAGTAGAAGGCGCTCGGCTTTGCGCGGGCCCGGCTGGGCGGAAGAGGTCAAATGCTAAGACTCCAAGACACAGTCACCTGTTCGATGAATGGAACACGACATCAGAGTTTACGGCAAAAGGGAATAAATGCAGAAGTGCAGGAAGATGAAAGCCCAAGACCCAGGTTCCTAGACCGAACCTGGGGCACCCTTCTCGTTTTTTCGGCTGAAGAGAAATGGGCGACTGTTTTTTCTAACCGACTCCGCGTGAGTGAGGAATGAGAGAGTCATTTGCGGGCCACCTGTCTGATTTTCAATTTCTTCACACGCTTTTGTCCCTGGTTTCCCCTTTGTTCCCCGACATGCTTACATGAAGCGCTTTGCGCCCCATTTTAACAAAAGGTATGCTAGGAGTCCGCAAAGAATGATGACCGGGAGGCCCGCAGTCGTTCTCATCACCAGCGCATTGAATGACCCGATGAATACTATTGAAAGAAGTATACCAAGGGCAAGCTCGAACCGCCGTGGCGAAAAAAGGAACAGAATTGGAAGCAGAAGTAAGAACCCGATGCTCACTTTGAGGTCTGTCGAATTGTGGGTCTCGCGCCAATCTAGAAATCGACCGACGACTTCGACAACGGATACCATTCCGAGTCCCATAAAGGCTACATCTCTCCAATAGGCGATGTCTCGCTTTGTCTGCCCCATATTCCTTCGGCCAGAGATTCGATATTTGGTTTTCTACTGCCCGATGGCACAGTTTGTTTCCGTCGCAAGATACGTAGCGCCGTCAAAGAGTAGCTTTCCGTCGAAAACGCTTGAGACCTTACCCAAAAGGTTTGCAAATGCTGGCGTGTCCTTAACAGCTACTGCGGTATACCGGCTGATTTCCGTGGCGAAGCGAGTTTGCCCGGCGGGTGGCCCGGGCATGGGGAGGTTTCTATTTGCGGGCATGGGCATGATGGAGAGAATATCACTGCGGTATTTTTCGGGAAAGTAGGGAGAGGCGGAGGGTGCCCCAGGTTCGGTTTTTGAACCTGGGTCTTGGGGTGGACGTTGTTTTTGTGGAGTTTGCGATGCCCGCCGGACTGAAGCGCTACTACGGCAAAGGCAATCTGCATTTCATTACGTTCAGTTGTTATCGGCGGCTGCCGCTGTTGAAGTCGGCTCGTGCGCGGGACATTTTCGTGAAAGAGTTGGGGAAAGTGCGCGACGAGACGGGTTTTCAATTGATCGGTTATGTGGTGATGCCGGAGCATGTGCATCTGTTAATGAGCGAGCCGAAGCAGGGGACGCCGTCGACGGTGCTACAGAAATTGAAGCTGCGGGTGGCGCGGAAATTGCGGAAGCGCGGAAGGCCGGCGTGCTCGGAGCAGATGCGATTGCCGTTTGGGGAGACGGGGGGGCGCGCTGCGGGCGTTTTGGCAGGCGCGGTTTTACGATTTCAATGTGTACAGTAAGGGGAAAAAGAAGGAGAAATTGAATTACATGCACGCGAATCCGGTGATGCGCGGGTTGGTGAAGCATCCCAAAGATTGGGCATGGAGCAGTTGGGGGTTTTATTACGGAGGAGGAGCGGGGCTCGTGGCGATGGACGCGGAGGAGTGAGGAGAAAAAGCAACCCCAAGACCCAGGTTCAAAAAACGAACCTGGGGCACCCTCCGCGTTGTATTGATTCGGGAAAGGGAGAGGGGTTGTTCGTTTGATCGACGGGAGCTTCTCGGATTCGGGAGCAGGTCATCCGGGCCACCCGCCACCCTCCGTCCTCCATGGTTCCAGCAGAAAATGAACGGAGACTGTCTCCGGGCCACCCGCCAAAAGGGAATAAATGCAGAAGTGCAGGAAGATGAAAGCCCAAGACCCAGGTTCAAAAAACGAACCTGGGGCACCCTCCGTCCTCCATGGTTCCAGCAGAAAATGAACGGAGACTGTCTCCGGGCCACCCGCCACGAATGAAATAGCCCGCTCCGCGTGTGGGTCGTCAATGGGCCTTCGCCCCTTAGGATTGAAATACGAGAAGAGCAACAAGCGAATCGACGTAGACCAAGAAAAGTCCCTCATTTCCTCGACGGCCATAACAAGTAGGCTCAGGTAGAGCGAAAATAGAAATTCATAGCTGAGGCGCCGGACAAACAATCTAGGCGGGTGGGACACACTCTGCATTTGGACTCATTCTTGATATGGATGGTGTCGCGTGATTCGGCTATAGAATAGCCACACTTTGCGATGCAGCAAAAATTCTTGGGTGGCGTTCTTATCGACGGCCACCCGCCTCCTGAACGGTGAGACATTCGTGGCCGTGATTTGCGAGGTGCTTCTTGAGCGCTTTCGGGGCGCACTCGTCGATCAGGACTCTCACTTGAGTTGGGCAACAAGACTCTGCCGGGCTTCCTCGATGGCGGTGATGGCCAGTTCGCGGGTGACGCTCGGATACTGTTCCAGAAATTGGTCCAGAGTGTCGCCGCCTTCCAGATAGTCGGTGAGAACCTTAAAGGGGACGCGGGTTCCACGGAATACGGGTTCTCCCCCGAGGATATCCTGATCCTTGACGATGACGCCGCTCATCTTCTTGTACCTCGTAAATTAGAGTTTACCAGCCAAAGCGGCCAGAGGAGTCTTGGAATTTTCGAGCGCGGCTTCTGGCGCCATCCATGCTGAGGTTGACCCTAAACCCGAAATTTTACAAACCGAAGGGGTTGGGCAGCGGGCCGCGAGCTACTCGTAGCGGAGGGCTTTCATTGGGTCGAGGCGGCTGGCGCGCCAGGCGGGAATGTAGCCGGCGGCGCAGGCGACGAACGCTAAAGAGAACGTGGCGAGAGCGAGCGTGGCGGGATCGTGAGGCGTTAGGCCGAAGAGCTGGCTTTGGACGAGTTTGGTGAGAGCAAGCGAAGCGGGGACGCCGGCGACGACGCCGATGGCTACGAGAATGAGCACTTCGCGCATGACCATCCAGATGACGCTGCCCTGCGCGGCGCCGAGAGCCATGCGAATGCCGACTTCGCGGGTGCGCTGAGCGACAGTGTAGGCCATGACGCCGTAGAGGCCGATGACGGCGAGAAGCGTGGCGAGAAAACCGAAAACGGCGGAGAGGCTGGCGATCATACGCTCGGTGGCGAGCGAGTTGTTGATTTGGACTTCGGTGGTGCGCATGGCAGAGATAGGAATGTTGGGGTCGAGATCACGCAGCTTGGCACGGATGGAGGAGATGAGCAGAGTGGGGTCGGCTACGGTGCGAACGTAGATGGTCATGCCGCCGACGTAACGGTCGGCCATATAAGGGAGATAAGCCTGGGGAGGAATTTCATCACGGAGGCTGGTGTATTTGATGTCTTTGACAACGCCGATGATTTCCATATCGGTGGGCGTCCCGGGGTCTTCGCCGAAGCCGACGTGCATGCCAACGGGATTACGCCCGGCAAAGTATTTTTTGGCGAAGGTTTCGTTAATCATGATGACGGCGGGATTCCATCCGAAAGGATCGTCGGGATGATGATGGATTTCTCCCGTGTCGGAGGGACGAAAGTCGCGGCCACTGACGATGGGAACGCCCAGAGTGGCGAAATAGTTGGGACTGATTTCGTTCATGTACGGTTCCGGGTGGGCGTCGGGAGTGGGAGGATTGAAACCTTCGACCGTCATGCTGCTGTCCCATTCGTTGTCTTCGAGGATGCGCACGGAAGCGAGGCTGGTGGACTGAACGCCGGGAATGGAGGAAAGGGATTCCAATAACTGAGGATAGAAGGCTTTCAGACGAGCGACATTGTAGCCGCTATAGGAAGGGTCGATTTCAAATCCGACAAGATTTTGCGCGGGGAAGCCAGGACCTAGATTGCGAAGATTGCCGAGGCTTTTGGTGAAAAGGCCGGCACCGATCAAGAGCAGGAGAGAAAGGGTGACCTGAGCGATGACGAGAGATTTTCTGAGAGCGCCATGGCCCCCGCCAACTACGGCAGCAGCTTCGTCTTTGAGTGTGGTGGCAACGTTGGGCTTGGTCGTTTGCAAAGCAGGAACCAGGCCGAAGAGGACGCCTGTAATCAGCGTGATCGTGAGGGTGAAGAATAGGATGCGGAGATCCGGAGTGGTGGAAATTTTCAGGCCACCGGAATCAGAAGGAAGATATACGGCCATGAGGGCCTTGTCCGCCCAATAAGCAAGGGCCAAGCCGGCGAGGGCACCGAGCGCGGAGAGTGTAAGGCTCTCGATCAGCAGCTGAGCGATGATGCGGGGGCGAGTGGCGCCCATGGCGAGGCGGATGGCGACTTCCTTTTTACGGGCGGCGCCACGGACGAGAAGAAGATTGGCGAGGTTGGCGCAGGCAATGAGAAGAACGAGGCCGGTGGTGGCCATAAGGACCCAGAGAGGAGTAGAGAGCGCCTGACGAGTGTAAGAGCGGCCCTGAGAGCCGGGAAGCAAGTCGATCGTGCATTTCAGGAATTGCTCGCGATCATAGGGCGAGGCGTGGGCAAAGGCTTTGTCTTTGACTTCCATTTCGAGCATGGAGTGCATGAAGGGCTGGAGCGAGGCCCTGGCCTGTTTACGCGTGACGCCGGGCTTCAGGCGGCCGAAGGCGTTGACCCAACGATTGCGGCGGTTTTTCAGCATGTCGTCGGGATTGCCGACCATGAGTTCCTTTTCCATCATGATGGGGACGAAAAGCTTGGGAGAGCGG
The DNA here is from genome assembly GCA_963715795.1 of uncultured Acidobacteriota bacterium. Lineage (GTDB taxonomy): Bacteria > Acidobacteriota > Terriglobia > Acidiferrales > UBA7541 > Acidiferrum. The sequence goes on from OY970275.1 coordinate 4,014,737, forward strand.
CCAAGCTCGACGCCGTCAAATCCGGGCTGAAGGACGCCGATGATGGTCATGTTTTGGTTGTTGAGGATGAGGGTTTTGCCGACGATATTGGGGTCGGCGGAGAAACGCGATTTCCAATAAGGGTAGTTGAGGACGACGTAGGGGTAGGCGTCGGGGATACGGTCGTCATCAGGAGTGAACACGCGGCCAAGGTAAGGATTCAAGCCTAGGGTGGAAAAGTAAGTGCCGGAGACCATCTCGAGCTGAACGTGCTCGGCTTGGCCATTAAAGGAAAGGCTTGCATCGAAGGGGAAGCGGCAAAACATATCGGAGAAGACGTCGTTGTGCGCGCGGAAATCGCGAAACATGGGATGGGAGATGGCGTTGCCGCCCCAGTTGCTGCCGTAGTGGTGGCCGCGCATGGTGAGGAGGACGAGCTCCTGAGGATTCTTGACGGGGAGAAGGCGGAGGAGGACTTGATCGAGGAGGGTGAAGATGGCGGTGTTGGCGCCGATGCCGAGGGCGAGGGTCAGGATGGCGATGACAGTGAAGCCGGGAGTCCGGCCAAGGGTGCGAAGAGAGTATTTGAAGTCGCGAAATGCAGCGTCTAGAGAGGAGATGTTGCTCATTTCGCGGGACTTATCCTTCCGAAGAGTTTGGATTACAGACTTGAATACGATTTCCAGCGGGAATTGTTCCCGCTAAGTTTTGGCCAGGGGATGGTGTGACGGGCTGCATAAGTAGCTAAGGCTTGAGACGATTTGGATGGCGAAACGTCTTGTGGTTCAGGGAGGAAGATGCGATTGGGTTTAGGGCTGGATTGTGGCGGCTGAAGGCTGATGGCAGTGCCGATCTCACAGAGAAAGAACGTGTTCCCAAACCGGGGGAATGTTCAGAATTTTCCCGGCGGCTTAGGGTTGTACAACTGGTGGTGTCGAGCAGGATGGGCAGAGGTATAATGCCGATATGACACAGCAAACTTCCGAGTTGCTGCAGAAGGCGCTCGAACTATCTGAAGAAGAGCGCGCGGATTTGGCTTGTTCGCTTCTGGACAGCCTCGACGCCAGGGTGGACGAAGGCGCAGAAAAGGCTTGGGACCAGGAAATCGCCCGCCGAGCCTCGGACCTGGATTCCGGGAAAGCAAAGAGCGTTCCATGGGAAGAAGTGCAAGGGCGTATTTCGTCCAGACTCACTCATGGCAAAAAGGGAAGTTGAGTTTCACGAAGAGGCGAGCCGGGAATACGAAGCTGCCTTTAAGTGGTACCTCGAGCGCAGCGAGCAGGCTGCCGCACGATTTGCGAGCGAAATTAACAGAGCCATAGACTTGATTGCCAAGTCGCCGGAGCGCTGGCCGGCTGGCGGACATGGCACGCGCAGATTTTTGCTGGAGCGATTTCCTTTCCTAATCATCTACCGCGAACTTCCTTCCGTTATCCAAGTGCTCGCCGTAGCGCATGGGCGGCGGCGTCCCGGTTATTGGAAGGAACGGGGGTAAGGAAGCAACTCTTCAGACGGCGGTGCTTGTGGCGACGCGCGGTGCGACGGCTGGTTCTTTTTGCCGGAAATAGTCGCTGACGCGGTCGATGATTTCGTTTAGCGAAGTTTGGGGCCGGAAGCCCGTGAGCGCGTGGAGCTTATCGACACAAGGGACGCGGCGCATCATGTCTTCGAAGCCGGGCTCGTACGCTTGATCGTAGGGGACAAATTCAATGGCCGAGGAGCTATGCGTGCGCTCCTTGACCCGCTGGGCCAGGCCCTCGATGGTGATTTCCTCGGTGTTGCCGACGTTGACGACCTCGCCGATCGAGCGCTCTGTATCGAGCAAGCGGATCAGCCCTTCCACGGTGTCGCGCACATCGCAAAAGCAGCGGGACTGTTTGCCGTTGCCATAGACGCGGATGGGCTCGCCATCGAGCGCCTGCTTGACGAAATTCGGAAGCACCATGCCGTAGCGGCCGGTCTGCCGCGGTCCCACGGTGTTGAATAAACGCACAACGATCACCGGGAGCTTTTTCTCTTTCCAGTAAGACAGCGCGAGAAATTCATCCAAGGCCTTCGAGGCGGCGTAACTCCAGCGGCCCTTGGTGGTGGGACCGAGGACAAGGTCGGCGTCCTCATGGAAGGGCACGTTAGTGTTTTTGCCGTAGACTTCGGAAGTCGAGGCGGTAAGGACCAGCTTGCGTTTTTTGCAGGCGGCTTCGAAGATCCGCTGCGTGCCGTTGACATTGGTTTCGATGGTGCGTACAGGGCTTTCGACGATGAGCTTTACGCCGACGGCGGCGGCCAGGTGCACGATGGCGTCGGCGTCATCGACGAGCTCCGCGATCAGCTGCACATTTTCGATGTTGTCCAGATGATATTCCATCTGGCTGGAAGCCTTTAGGTGGCGGATGTTATCCATGCTTCCCGTGGAGAGGTTGTCCAGCAGGACGACGCGATCGCCGCGGGCGAGAAGCCGTTCCGCCAGATGAGAACCGATAAAACCGGCGCCGCCGGTGATCAGATAACGCAAAGTGCCTCCTCAGAGTGCCTGATCGTCGTCACGATGGCGCGGGGAGCTATCGGAGAAAGATTCGGCAAGATCGTTAGGTTCATGCGGAGATTCCGCTGCTTCCTGAGGGCCGTAGCCATACGAATAGGGATAGTAGCGGTAAGAATAATAGTAGTCCGGAGCGCCGGAATCCACTGCATTCAGGACCACGCCAAGAATGTGGCATTTGACGCTGGTGAGCAGGTCGCGCGTGCGCGTGAAGGCTTCTTTGGGCGTTTCGCCGCTGCGCACAACCAGAAGAACGCCGTCTGTTTGGACGGAGAGGATCACGGCGTCGGTGGCGGCCATGACGGGCGGGGAGTCGATCACGACGAACTTGAATTTCGTGCGCAATTCGGCGATGGCGTCCGACAATTTGGTTGAAGAAAGCAAATCGGCAGGATTGGGAGGCAGCGGGCCCGTCGGAATCGCGGCAAGATTGGGAATCACGGGATGCGGCACGGTGACCAGATCAAGGCTCGAAACACCGGCCAGATACGAGCTAAGACCGGCGTACTTGCCGCTGCCCAAGTTGAGCAGACGGCCGACGCCTGGTTTTCGCAAATCGGCATCGACCAACACGGTGCGGTCTCCCAGTTGAGCCAGTGTGACCGCCAAGTTGGCAGCTGCGGTGGTCTTGCCTTCGCGGGGAAGCGCGCTGGTGACCAGGATGACTTGCGGCGGATGCCCGGGCTGAGAAAGCAGCAGCGAGGTGCGCAAAGCGCGGAAGGCTTCGGACATTTGCGATTTGGGCAAATGCTGGGCGACGAGCTCAATGCGTTTTTCAAGACCGTTGGAGGAGATGCCCGGTAAGAGCCTTTTGCGCGTGCCGTTGCCGTTTGTGGCGCCAAACTGCGGAACGACGGCGAGGGAAGGCAGCCGGGCCAAGGTCTCGATGTCGTCCGGAGTCTTCACCGTGTTGTCGAGATATTCGCGCAGAAGCGCCAGACCGATGCCTCCGACGAGCCCCACGAGGAACGCCAGAGCGATGTTGCGTGCTTTGGCGGGGCGCGCGGGATAGCTGGGAATCATGGCCGGATCGACTACGCGGATATTCGAGGATTGCAAGGCCGCGGAAATCCCGACTTCCTTGAGCTTGGTGGTCAGGCTGTCGTAGAGCGCTTTATTGGCTTCAGCTTCTCGCGTGATGATGTTGTATTCCACGAGGCGCTCCGCCATCGCGTTGGCTTGCACTTTTTGTTGATCCAACGCCTGTGTGAGCAGATCCTCGCGTTCCTTGGCTTCGCGATAGTCGCTTTCAATATGGTTGAGAGCGTTGACTTTTTCTTTGTCGATCTGCTGGTCGATTTCTTTGAGCTGGTCTTGCAGGCGAAGGACTTTGGGAAAATTAGGGCCGTACTGGTTAAGCGCGTCGTCGTAGTTCTCTTGGGCGGCCTGCCGCTTCTGAATGAGTCCCTGTAAGATACTGCTGGACTGGAGCTGGGCCACTTCGCCAACGCCGCCAGCCTTGGCAAACTGGTAGAGCGCTTCTTTCTGCATGCGATCTTCCTGGGCGTTGGTCAGCGCATTATTGATGCTGGCGAGGCGTTCGGTGGTGATGTTCTGCTTGTCGTCGAGAGTCCAGATCTGATTCTGTCTTTCGTAGGCGATGCGCTTATCTTCGGATTGTTGAACCTTGATCTTGAGCTCGCTCAGTTCATCGTTGAGCCAGGCCGTGGCTCGCGAGGTTTCATCGTAGCGGCTGCGGATATTCTGCTCTTGAAAATTCTTGATGTGCTCGTTGACCACGCGCGCGGCGAATTTCGGGTCCGTAGATTCAAAGCTGACATCGAGAAGCTGGCTATTGGGAACCCGCTTGACGCTCAGGCTGCCGAGAAAGGCGCCTAGCTCGGGAGGGCTCTTTTGATTCTCGAGGCTGCCGGTGGCCAGCGCTTCCGAAGGCCCATTGGGAGAGCCGTACTCAGCGCGGGCGCCGAGGCCGGTGCTGCGGATAGTTTGCAGGGCCAGAGTCTCAGACGTCAGGATTCTCAACTGCGTCTCGATGTAGTTGTCCTGGTCCATGAGGTATGCGTAAGGGTCCGCACCCGGGAACGGAAGAATGTTGCTATTCTCTGGGTCGATTTCAATCCGGGCGGTGGCCACGTAGACGGATTGCATGCGGAACGTGGCGATGCTGACGATAGTGACGACAGCAAGAAGGAACGACAGGATCAGCCATTGATGCTTGCGCAAGATCAGCAGGTAGTCGTAAAGATGCGGCTCGCGCGGCGAGAGATCCCAAGCCGGAAGCCGGGAGGAAGGCGGGATCAGCTCGACGACGCCATTCGAGCCGTTTTCCCGAGGAACGAGTTTGTTGTCTTCAGCCATATTCTACTGGTACGCAATCCTATACAGCGCCAACGCAGAGCCCAGAGCGACGCCAAATTCTAGAGCGCGCAGAGCAGCTTGCTTGGCCGCGCTATCGGGAATGTACAAGATATCGCTGGGCTGCAGTTGCAGGTCTTCCGCTTTGCGATTCAAAATCTTCTTGAGATCGAGCTGCACGGTATGTTGCTGCCCCTGGGCATCCCTGCGGATGATCACGGCGCCGCTCGTCTTGGCAGTGTGGGTAAAGCCTCCGGCCAAGGCCAATATCTTCAAGGTATTCAACTGCTCGCGGTCATTCTGTAGCACGAATCCGCCCGGCCTGTTGACCGCGCCTAGGACATAGACGATGCCGGCATGCGGGACGGTGACGACATCGCCGGCCTGCAGAAGAATATTGTCCTTGGTATTCCCGGCCTCCATCAGCTGATACAAATTGACCGTGATGGTGTTCACGGAGCCAGATGGCGCGGGTGTCGGCACAGCGCTGCTGGATTTGTCCGGCGAAGGATTCGGCGGCGGCAATTCAGGGGGTTCCGCGGCACCACTCTTGGCTGGCGGGGGAGTTGGAGAAGCGGGCACTGCTCCCGGCTTTGATTCCGCAATGAGAGGCGAGGCCTTCGCCGGTGCAGGCCCCGCCGAACTGGTGTCCTCTTGCTCCTGCTCATCGAAGGCCATTGGCTGCGCGGCGCGCGTGACAATGACTTCGTCGCCCGCATCGTTGGCCAGCCCTCCAGCTTGGGCAAGCACCTCAAGAAGCGTGACCTGACGGTCCGCTTCATAAACCAGGGGATGAAGAACCGCCCCAACTACCGTTATGGGCTTATTTTTTCTTTCTTTCACGGTGACAGTTACATCGGCATGCGATACCAAGCCATCCGCTTCCAGCACCTCGGCAATTTTCTCCCCGGCCTGGATCTCCGTGAGCCCGGCGACACGCAAGCGCACGGGCACCAGCGGGATGCCAATCGTGCCGGTTTGGCTGACGCGCACCTCGCGGCTCAGCTCTTTGACGTCGAACACGTCGATATCAAGCAAATCGCCATCGCCAATGACGTAGTCATGCGGGGCCATGCGCGCCTCGGCGGATAGTTCGCGAATGCGATCGTTGGTCTGTTGTGGCGTCTCGAGAACGGCCTGCGCGCGGCTGAGCGGCGCCAGAACCACTAACCCGAGCAGAGTGATGGAGACGAGACACAACGTCCCCGCACCCAGTCTCGCTGGCTGCATACGAATAGATGACCCCCAATGTGATTATACAGACAAGGGGGCAAACTTCATCAGGGATTTCGATGGCTGTGACGTCTCCGCCCCGCTTCGGCGCTCTTGGGCAGCGGTTGACGAACTTCGCTTGTCGCCAGAACCGCCATTAGGAAAAAAAGAAGGGCGTTCGCCGGAATGTGCAGATTGAAATCCACGAGACTGTGAGTGAGGAATCCCAGGCAGCCGACCAAGCCAGAAAGCTGAAGAGCGGAAGAGAAAGATCCGCCGGACTGAGACAAATGCCGCAGCGAATCGAAGAGCAGGATGCCCAGAAACCACAGGCAGCACAGTCCGCCCGCGATGCCCGTCTCGGCGAGGCCCTCAAGATAATCGTTGTGGGAGTGATTGACGATTTTTCCGTCGTAGAGCGTTTCATAAGCCGGGAACACCGTCTGCAGAGTGCCGAGACCGGTGCCCATCCAGGGGTGGTCCAGGAAAATATGCCAGGTGTCTTTTCTCATGGACGCGCGTTTTCCTGCGGTCACCTCGAGCGACTGCAGGGACGAAAATCTTGCGACGAGCTGCTGAACCCCCAGCCAGGACACCATAAGGAAGGCCAGCAAAAGGACCGCGCCACCGGACAGCATATGCTTTCCGGCAGTACGGCGAAGAAGCAGCCAGAGAACCAGAACGCCGAGTTCCACAGCGAAGCTGACAATCCCCCCCCGGGAGGCGGAAAGGAAGAGCGCGCCTATGGGCACCACGGCAAACAGGCTGACCAGAATCCAGCGTTCCCGGCGTACCTTGCCGAGGACCAGGGGAACGAGAGAAATTGGGATAACCAGTTCCGCGAATCCGGCAAAATGATTGCGATTCACATACGGGCCGAAAGGGATGCCGCCATAATGCATCTCTCGGAACCAATAGAGTTTTCCGTTGAACGTGAGATGTTGCAGAATGCCGAAGAGGCAGACCACGAATCCGAAGCTCATCACAAACCAGATGAAGCCGCGCCAATCCTCGAGTGTTTGAAAGGCCTGCGAGGCTAGAAAAAGAAGGAGGATATCGATCAACAAGAGCTGCAGATCCGTGCGCGTGGCGTAGGCCGAAGCCGTAAGGTGAAAAATCCATTGCGCTAGCGCGACCACCAGCAGTCCGACGAGCGGCAAGAGCAAGGGCGAAACGACCAGTTGTTGCTCCCGCTTCAGATAGGAACGCACGGCCCACGCGAGAAAGAGCAGGCTCGCCCCGATTTCCATCACGGCCTGCGACCATTCTTCGACGCCGCCATGCGCGGCCACGCCAAAAACCACGAGCGCGCAGATTCCGATGCGGATGAGCTTCATTGCTTGGGGTTCTCCGCGGATGCCGGAACCAGGGCAACGTCGTCAATCCAGGCCGAGCCGGAAATTTTGCTGTCGAACTCGGCGCTCGCCTGGCGGCTCACGCAGAGCTTCAGCCCATAAACGTCTTTTCCCGAAGTCCAGGGGAGCTGGACTTGCGTCCATGGCTGGGTGCCGTGCACGTCGTCCGTCCACGCCACCGAATGGTCCGAATCGCTGATGGAGTACAGGCCGAAGCGCACGCCCTGATCGGTCGTCAATTCTCGCGTTTGGACCCATGCGGAGAAAAGATAAGAAGTAGCGGGCTGCACGGCGACGTATTCACAAACATCGCCGAAATTGACGTTGCTCAGGCCATTGAAGGTCAGCCTCAGGGACCGCTTCCCGGAATGTTTTTCGTTTGTATCGAGATTGATTTGGACTCCGTCAACGAATGGAGCGTACCGCCAGGCGAAACCGCCGCCCTCCACGTCCGATTCGAATCCTCCGTCCCAAACCTGCGAGCCCAGCGGATCGGGAGGCCGCGAGACGCCGGCGTAAACGAGGGCCTGATCCCATATGTTCTTCGCCGCCGTTATCTGCGCCTTGTGCAGGAGGGCTTCCAGAAGCGGATACGCTTCGCGCAAAGGAAATTGCGGGTGGAGTGCGCCGAGCTCCGACCACACGGCGACAGCCTGATCCGTTCGATCCTGCTGCGTCAGCGAGGAAATCACCCCCAAAAAAGCCTCTTGAGAGCGCGGCAAAACGCGCTCAAGGACGGAGTGGATGTCCGGATCGACGCGCAGGCTGAGGGAGAAAGCAGCCGCTGCGCGCTTGGGATCGGCTTCGACGGTGTGCTTGAACTCTTCGAATGCCGCGTCCATCTCGCCCTGCCGCAGCAGAAAATTCCCATACCGCCAGGAGACTTCAGGGGAAAGCGGATAAACGCGCTTGGCCTGAAGATATGCATTTCGCGCGGCTGCGATATCGCCTTGCGATTCGTATGCCGTGCCCAAATCCAGCCAAGTGTCCGCGGAACGCGGATCAACCGCGAGCGACTTCTGATAAGCGCGAATGGCGCGCTGCGCATCGGGATTTTCCAGGTTGTATTGCCAATAACGGCCGAGGAGAGACCAGTCGGCGGCGTCGCCCGGCTCGAGCTGCGTGGCCCGCTCATAGCCCTGCGGCGTGTTCAATCCGGCGTCGTGCGCAGCGACAGCGTTGCGAACGCCCGAATAGGTAAGACCGGCGGCGAGCATCACTGCCAGCACAACAAGAAGCCAGCGCGCCGCAGGACTGGAAAGACGGAGGATCATCCCGCGATACTGTGCATAGTCGAACTCTTAGATGCAAGATGAAAGTCTGGGGAAGCAGTGTGCGAGGCGTCCCGCAACCACGGAAGCGGCTGGCTATTTGCCCATGGATGCCGAGAGCGTCTCATCGGCCCGGCCGCGTCGGCGCACGTCAATGCCCAGCCGCTTGATCTTCTGATTCAGCGTCGAAAGAGGAATCATAAAACGCTCGGCTGCTTCGGTCTGGTTCCAGCCGGTTCGTTCCAGCATGTCCATGATGATGCGGCGCTCGATTTCATCCATGATTTGAAAGAGCGAAGGCTGCGGATGATCGGCGGCCGAGCGCGACCCGGGTTCGCCAGGCAATGGCGGAAGAAATTCCGAAAGCTGCAGCCGCACGCCGCGGACGATTTCCTTGCTACGAATGCTTTCCGGCAGCAGATCCACGTCCACGCGCTCGTGCGTGGAAAGCACCACGGCGCGCTCGACGACATTTTCCAGTTCCCGGACGTTACCCGGCCAATCGTAATCCATCAGCAGCTTCATGGCGCCCGCCGTGAACAGCCGCAGCGGCTTGCCATTTTCCAGGCAATAATGCTCGAGGAAATGCGCGAGCAGCGCGGGCACATCTTCGCGGCGATCGCGCAGCGGCGGAAGCTGCAAGTGAATCACGTTCAAACGGTGATACAAATCCTCGCGAAAGCGGCCTTCGCGCACGAGCGTCAGCAGCTCGACGTTGGACGCCGCGACGATGCGCACGTCCACCTTGATCTGTTCCGTCCCGCCCAGCCGCATGAACTCCCGCTCCTGAATCACGCGGAGCAGCTTGGCCTGCGTCTCCGGGCTGATCGTGGCGATTTCGTCGAAAAAAATCGTGCCTTGATCGGCGACTTCAAACAAGCCCTTCTTCGAAGCCACCGCGCTGGTGAACGCGCCCTTGACGTGGCCGAAAAGCTGCGACTCCAGCAAATCCACGGGGATCGATCCCGTATTCACCGGCACGAATGCCTTGTCCGCGCGCGTCGAAGCCGAATGAATCGCTTTGGCGATCAGCTCCTTGCCCGTGCCGCTTTCCCCGCTGATCAATACGGTCGAGCGCGAAGGCGCCACCTGCGCGATCAGGTCAAAAAGCGTCAGCATCTTTTCGCTTTTGCCGATGATGTTGGGAAAATTAAAGCGCTGTTTCAGCGCGCGCTTCAGGTGGACATTCTCTTCGCGCAGCCGGCGAGACTCGACCGCCTGCGCCACTTGCGCCAGCAGTTCGTCGTTCGACCACGGTTTCGTAATGTAATCGAGTGCGCCGCCCTTGAAGGCCGCGCGAGCCATATCGATCGATCCGTACGCCGTGATTAAGACCACTGAAAGTCCCGGGTCGCGCCGCCGGATTTCCCGCAGCAGCTCCAGCCCGTTCCGGTCCGGCAGGCTGACATCCAGGAGCAGCAAGTCGTACGGGTGCTCGCCCAGCTTTGCCAGCCCCGATTCACCGGTTTCCGCGCTGGCCACTCCATACCCTTCGCTGGTCAGCAACAGTTCCAGGCCTTCGCGGATTTCCGATTCGTCGTCGACAACCAGAATGGAGCCCTTAGGCATGTACGGACTTCCTGACCGCGGGGAACTCTACGTGAAACGAGGTGCCCTTGCCGGGCGTCGAGCGAACATCGATTTTCCCGGAGTGTTCCTTGATGATGCCGTAGCTGACGGAAAGGCCGAGTCCCGTGCCTCGCCCGCTGGCTTTCGTGGTGAAAAAGGGGTCGAAGATCCGGTGGATGTGTTCGCGCGGAATCCCCGCGCCGGTATCCACGACTTCAATCTCCACGCTTCCATTGTGCGCCCCGGTGCGCACTTCCAGCAAACCGCCCCCCGGCATGGCGTCCCGCGCGTTCAGGAAAAGATTGAGGAAGACTTGCTGCAGCTTGTTCGCGGAGCCGCGCACCGCCGGCAGCGTTTCGCCCAGATGCTTCACCACTTGAATCTGCGAAGTCTTCAGCGGGTGCGACACCAGCGAAAGCGTTTCTTCCACCACGCGATTCACGTCGACGTCCGAAGCCTCCGCCGTTCCGGTTCGCGAAAAATTCAGCAGGTTGTTGACGATCTCACTCGCGCGGAACGTCTGCTTGACGATCTTCTCGATGATCGATTGCCGCGGGTCTCCCTCCGGCATCTGTTTCGCCAGCATCTGGATGTAGTTCGAAATCACCGCCAGCGGCGTGTTCACTTCGTGCGCGACCCCGGCGGCCAGCAGCCCCAGCGACGTCAGCTTTTCTGTCTGCGACATCTGCTCTTCCATGCGCTCGCGCTGCGTCACGTCGTCGAAGAGCAACAGGCGCCCGATGCGCTCCGCGGATTTGCTGACCAGCGGCGTGATGGAAACATTGAGCGTCAGCGCTTTCCCCTGGTGGTGGAGGCGTTGTTTGTATATTCCGGTGATCTGCTCCTCGTCGCCGCGCGCGTCGATTTCCCCGGCCAGTTCCTCCGGAAGCAGCGAGCGCAGTTGCCGCCCCACGGCGTCTTGCCGGGCCACGCCGAAAAGCTGCTCCATCCGCGTGTTCCAGGATTCCACAATGCCTTCCAAATCCACCGCGAGCACGCCTACGTTCAACGATTCCACGATGTTTTCGCTGAAGTCCTTCAGCCGCGCGATCTCCAGCGCTTTTTGTTCCAGCGACGAGTAAAGCTGGGCGTTGTCCAGCGCCACGGCCACGTAACCGCCAATCGTCTCCACCAGCTCGACGTCATCGCTCGAGAGATAATCGCCGTCCACGGTTTTGCCGAGCCCCAGCACGGCCACGCTATGCTCGCGAATGCGGCACGGAACGAAATAATTCAGATCGAGCTGTTCGAGGGTGCGGCGCACGGAATCGCTGACGTCTCGCGCCGCGCGAGGCGATTCAAAGAAAAGCGCCCTCTTCGCTAATTCAGGCCGCCCCGAATCCAGAAAACTCAGGTCCAGGCGCTCCGCCAGCCGTACTCCCATCGACCGCGCCAGCCTCATGTGTCCGGGATGTTCGGGGCTCTCGACAAAAATCGCCAGCCGGTCCACGAGCAACGTTTGCGAAATACGGTCCATCACCGAACCCAGCATGGGATCGAGCCGGACTTCGTTCGTCAGCGTGCGTCCAAATTCGATCAGCGTGCGGCGGTAATCCAGCCGGTCGCGGTAGAAAAAACGGTCCAGCCGCGATTGGATCCATACCCGGAAAGGCTCGAAGAGCGAAGCGGCGACGCCGACGGCCACCAAGCCACCCACCAGCCCCGTGAAGTGAAAAATGTTGGCAATCAGATAGACCAACGCAAAATAAATCGCGGCGACGCCGGCCGTCGCTGCCGTGTACGCCAGGCCGCGCTTGAAGATGATGTCCACATCCATCAAGCGGTACCGGATGATCGCGTAGCCAAAGCACAGCGGGATGAACAGCAGGCTGACCGTCGAGAATTTCATCCACGGCTGTGTGGCCGCGTCGAAGACGTACGGCACGATGTACAGCGCCGCGAAGGGAACGGTGCCCACGAACGTTCCCGCAGTAAGCCATTTCAATTGCTGCCGCAAAACTCCCGCGGGCGCTCCCCGGTAATTGCGGTAGAAAACAATTCCGGCCGCCAGCAAGCACGCCCCGAGGTAGCTGTACGCGATCTTGTCCAGCAGGATGCGCGAAGCGAGCCAAGGCACAAACCCGAGTGCTCCCAGCGCCGTGCTGATATGAACCATGAGGATCGCAACCGGCGGAAGATAGACGAAGCCGAGCTTGGAAATCGACCGCCCCGCTCCCTCGCTTCGCTCCGGAAATACCAGCGCGAAATGCAGCAGCAGCGCCGGCATAAGCACCTGCGCCACAATCTTGATCCAATAGACTTCGTAGTCGAATGTGTCCAGCTTCCCGCTGTAATGGAACGAATAAAATATGAAGGAGACCAGGCAAAAAACGTAGAAATGCACCGCCCGCGGCGCATTCCACCGCCGCGCAAAAATAAAGAGACCGATGAAGAGATAAATGAGGCCGATGGCCCGTTCGTAATTCTCGATCGAGGTGGGTTTTTCCGCGGGCGCGGTAACCAACAGGGTTTCAAACTCCTCGCCATTCCTCGAGAGCTTGTAATGCACCTGCGTCCAGAGGCCCGCGTGCCACAGACGTTTGGTTACTTGCACTTGTCTGGTAATGGGGTTGCCATTGATCGCCAGCAGGTAATCGCCTTCGTGCACGCCAGCGCGCGCGGCCGGGGAACTCGGAGCCACCTGCTGCGCCTGTACACCCTGCGTGGTATCCAGCCAAACAACGCCATCGTCCGGAGACTCAAATTGGGTTCTTTGGACGAAGTTCAACCAGGCGAAAACCATCGCCGCCAGCGTCGCAAGCGCTAGTACGACAGCCCCAAGGCTGACTCGCAGGTTCTGCTTCATGTTCGGTCCTGGTGGGACCACACCCCACCACAGAATGTCAGGTGCAAGCGAATGTCCATTCTTTGGAAGGGTGTTTTTCCTGGAACTCCATTATAATTCAGCAACTTACAGAATGAGGAGGACTGGGAATCCCTGATAATCCACTTTCTGGGAGGGCGTCTACAGCTTTCTAGAGCCCAATTTGCGCCTAAAATTGCAAGCTCAGACCACCCCGGAACGTGCGAAAAGCGGGCATCAGCGTCAGCCGTCCGTCCGCCGTGTTCAGTGTCAGATACCCTTGAGCGAATAGGTTGTCGCATTCCGCATTGGCCTCCCATCGGCCAGGCCCAAATTTGGGTAACCGCTGGTGCACGCCAACGTTGAAATAAGGCTCCATATCAAATACGGAATCTCCAAAGCTATCCACGCGCGTCAGAGTCGTTCCGTCGATCCATTGATACCCCACCGTCACCCGGGTGCCCAGTCGCGGCATCCTCTCGGAAACCTTGACACCCACCGATTGGCGGTCCACGGTCCGGAATAATTCGCGCAGCGGTTCCGCCGCCGCGCTCGAGGGTGTCAGCGCGCCGGCGAAGGCATAGAGCGCGGTAAGCTCGATGTCATCGGTCAGCTTTTCTTGATAGGCCACGCGCGTGCCCCAACTGCTCGAGGAACCTCCGTCATACGAGAATCCATTCGAATACACATCTTGAAAAAAGTCGGTTACGGGAAGATTGTTCCCTCGCCCAAAAACCGCCATGTGGCTGTTGTCTTCGTGGAACGCGGCGACTTGCAGCCTGCTGCTCGTTCCCAGCTTGCGTTCCGCGGCGATTTCCTCGTGGAAGCCGCTTTCCAGTACTGGACGCCCGTTTCGCCACATCAGGACGGGAAAAGCGTCCATCTCACTCAATGCCGCCGCCAGGGTGCTTCCCGGCTCTCCGTCGGTCGCTTCCAGTGGTTCCGGACCGGTCGGCATGGACGCAAAGATCAAGGAAGCCTGCCAATTGTCGGATATTCGCGCATCGAGTTGCATCCGTGGCCGCAAGGAAGAGGCTGGACGCCCAAGTCCGACCAACACGTACTCGCCGCCGTACTGCAGCACGGCGCGGTTTCCAAACCCCATCGAGCCGCCTTGCGCGATGCGCACACCGCGGAAGCTTGGACCGATATCTCCCAGTTTTGATTCCCGCAACACCACCGCCGTGTGCGGTCCCGAGGCCAGGGACCCGGTGGGCAGCCAAACCGTTGCAATTCCCCCGGCGGGAGAATCGGTGTCATAGCTCATCAAGCCGGCAAGCAGCAGCCGGCTCCTTACGCCAATTTGCTGATCGTAGGCAAAGGCAGTGGCTGGACTGGCGGGCAGATTGGAAACCGAGCCGGGCTTCCGCGCTCCATCGGTGAACTCAAGCCGTCCTCGCGCCGTCTCCGTGGGTACGGAATCTGAGTCCACGCTGACCGCGCTTATCGGGTCTTCCTCGACCCACTGCAGCACAGGACGCAAAGTCGTGGCCGAGCGAAGCACCCACTTCCAATCATCCGCTTCGCTGGCCGCCGCGGAAGGAGCGCTCCGCAGTTGCTCCAGCGAGACAAACATGGATTCCAGTTGAATGCGGACAAGCGTGGTGAGATTGGCGCTGACGCGGATGTGCTTTTCCAACGTGGGGAGAAAACCAGCCAGCGTTACGCGTACGGTATAAAAGCCCGGCGTGAGCCGCGCGCCGTGGAACACTCCCTGAGTATTGGTGAAAAAATCGAACGCTGCGGCAGAAGCTGCCGATTCCGGTATGATCTCGACGCTCGCGCCCATCTGTGGCGTGCCTGCGCTGTCCCGCACCACGCCAGAGAGTATCCCCTGAACGGATTTCAGCTGCGCCGGCGCCGGATTCGCTCCCAAAGACGAGAGCGCAACGGCCAGGACGAGTGCCCCCATGACTCGGACCTGTCCTCTATTCACTGCTCAGTACCTCCCTGGAACCGTGTTATCCGCCGCCTTGGTCGGTTCCGGCGCTCCCTTGACCGTGAAGTCCGCCGATTTGGAAATGGACTGATTCGAAATGTCGTCCTTGGCGTTGATTTCCAGCGTGTACTTGCCGGGCGTCAGCGTAGAAAGCGGCAGCCACCTCTCAATGGTGACTTGGTCGCCCATCTGCTTCATCTCCGCCGATGTTTCCTTGAATTGCATTACCTGCTCGGGACCCTTCTTTACGGTGTAAAGGAACGTCGCGTTGGACTTATGAGTCTTTTGGTCGGGCGTTAGGTTGTATACCTGCAAATAGATTCCCAACCGGCCATCCGTCTGGAAATCGCTTTCCAGCCGTGGCCGCACTTTGGTCGAGCCTAAAACGAATTGCCCCGCGCCAATCTGATTGGCGGGGACGTGTTCGAGTTGGTCCGCAAGGATAAGCGTGCTCGCATCCAGCTTGTCGTCCTCGTATCTCGGCACGATCAGCCGCGTATTCACCACTCCCACATTTCCGCTCTGCACGTCCTTGACAACGATGTCCAGCCGGTAAAGCCCGGGACGCAGCGGCACTGCCTTTTGGTAAATCGACTGCAGCTTCATCGATTGCTGAAACAAGGAATCCGGGAAGTCCTTCGAGACCGGGTCTTCGAACGTCTGAACAACGCGGCCCGTCAGCGTGCTGATGCGCCCAAAAACGTTCATCGTCGCCGAATGGATTCCGTCCTTGGCCTGAAACGTGAGCTGGCCGTTGGGCACTTGGATGGTGATCGGGACCAGCACGGTATCATTCGTTACCTTCATAAAATCCGTGCGCCACATAAAGCGAAGTTGATCGCGCACGATTCGCGCCGTGACGATCGCTTCAAGGTCCTTGAACTTGACGTCCGGGGGCCGCTGCACTTTGGCATAAAGATCGAGCCGATTGAATTCATCCAGACTCGCGGGTGTTCCCCCCATTGAAGTCGGCATGTTGGTTCCGTCAGAGCGCGTAAAGCGGTCCGTCTTCGAGGCCAAGCCCATCTCTTCGAGCAAGCTCAAGCCCGCGCCGGGGACGTGCAGCAGCGCATCCTTTTCGGAAGGATCCATGGTCATGTGGTATTCGCCCGAACCGGTCGTATCCACGAACTCCAGCTCGATGTTCTCGCCGATTCCAGGCAAATAGCGCCAGCGCCACGTCTCCCATGGATAGGTCGTTGTCGTGCCGCCGCCTTCATCCATCGGCCGGTCCCAGGTGCCTCCCATCGGGTGCGAATCGATCTCGTCCGGCGGTCCCCACATGATGTACATCCGCCCGCGATCCGTTTTCCATCCGGGTATGCCCGAAGCGAAGTGCTCGTTGGCGTAGGCGATTCGGCGGTAATGTTCATCCTTGAAATCGTTGTCCGGCAGATCGGGATTGCTGCTCCGTCGCAGCCAGAATTGCTCGATAAATTGTTCGCGCTCTTCGTTTGTATCCAACTGCAGAAAGGCGTTCCGCTCTTCCGGCGAAATGATGTAGACCACGTCCTCGTTGAGCCATTGCTTGTACTGGTCGTCGAGTTCTTTCAGCGTCCGGTGGGCCTTTTCTTTTTGCGCTTTCTTCTGTGCTTTGGTCAGAATCTGCGGAGGCGTAGGATTATTGGGATCAGCGGCGTCCTGCGCCGATACAGCCGGCATAAAAATCACAAACGAAAATGCAGCAGCAATAAGGGTACGAATTACCCGTGGCATAGGCACACCTCAACTTCTAGGACTCTGGATTCTACCCTCGGACAAGCGGCCCGTCAATCGAGGAATCTCCTGCATTTTGTGGGACTTGTCCCCCGATTGCGGTTAGAATCGCTCGGGAAGCGAAGAGTTGCCTGACATTTTTTGGCCTGTCCTCTCGGACAGGCTTCTTCTACGCTATGACAACTCGCCGCCGATCGGCGTAACGCGTCGCCATCCTGCCTACCTCGCTTCAAGTTAAGTGGAAACGATACTCGGTGGGCTCACTCGAGAGCGGCTTTCCCTCGCCGCTTACTACACGCACTCTACTGCACCCGGTGCGTTTGCACGTCCGTCCCGATCAGGCTGTCGAAGATCGCCAGCACGTGTCTGCGGTATTCCACCATCCGTGTGAAGATATCCCGCAGTTCCGGCTCGCGCTCCGCTTCCCGGTGCCATTTCGCCAAAACGATCGCGGGCACTTCGATGTCCCTGCGCAGCTTTTCCGCCGAATGCCCGCGCAGAAAAAGTCCGTAGAAAAACGCCGCTTCGCGCTGCGGAAAGTCGAAATCGTGCACGATTTCTGACGGAACGATTTGTGGCAAGGTGGCCATGGAGAAAAAGGCAGTTTACCCAAAAGATTTTCCGCGTCAAGTAGTACGATGGGTTTTTACCTCCAGTTATGCAACTGCCCGCCCCGCAGCCGCCCAGAGCATTCCCGGACCCCGTACTCGAACCCCATCCAAACTATCTACTTCTTCCCCTTGTGGCGGCAATTGTCCCGCATCTATAATGCTTGCTCGCGCGGGGTCCGGCAAACCTTTCCATCAGACCGGGCTCCGCGAACATTTTTTGGCAACTGCATTCCCAGTGCAACCTGGTGAAAGACGACCATGCCTGACCCGCTCGCGAAAATCAAGCAGCGCCTGCAAGGCGAAATCGATCAGCTCGAACACGAGCTCAACATCGATCTCCCCAAGGAAATCGCCAAAGCCCGCGCTCACGGCGACCTCTCCGAAAACGCCGAATACAAGTACGCCAAAGAGCGCCAGGGCTACGTCAACGCCCGCATCGGCCAGCTCAAAAAGCGCATGGGCGATCTCGGCATGCTCAATCTCAGCAACATTCCCAAAGACCGCTCCGGCTACGGCTCGCGCATTCTCGTGCTCGACCTCGACCGCGAAGTCAAAATAGAATACAAGCTCGTCACCACCGAAGAAGCCGACTTCGAAAAGGGCCTCATTTCTACCACTTCGCCCATCGGCAAAGCCCTGCTCAATCGCAAGGTCGGCGATGAAGTTCAGGTAGCCACGCCCGCCGGCAAAAAGGAATTTGAAATCGTCCGTCTCGTTACCATCCACGAGGACGAGTAACCTTTCTCGTTTTTTGGGCGTCTATCGGTGTAAGTTTCGTTGTCTGTGAGGCCTCATGTATTGGGGAGCTGGCCCGGCGCTCGGGCTTCTAACTCTGCTCGGCTATATCGCCTTCGCTCTTGGCGCTGCACTTGTGTGGCGTAATCGCGGCGATTTTTCCATCTGGGCCCATGACGAATTCGGCGCCTTCCGCCGCAGTCTTTCCCGTTACACCGTCGTCGGCCCTTTCTACGGCGTCCGCGAAGAGTCCCGCCTCAAAGCTGTCCCTTCGCAATTTTTCACCTCTCTCCGCCGCTTCCCTCGCCGCCACATCAACCCCGCTTTCCTCCTCCTTTTTCTCGGCGTCGCTCTCTTCCTCCTCGATTTCTTCATTTAGCGCAACAACACCACCCGGATGGACACACCCGCTCCTCCTCTTTCTGGACAATCCATCCTCTCTTTGCCATTCTCCTCGCGATGAAGCCTGCCCTCATCGTCCACGGCGGTGCCTGGGACATTCCTGATGAAGCCGTTGACGCCTGCGAGTCCGGCTGCCGCCGCGCTCTCGCATCCGGCTGGGCCATTCTTTCCTGCGGCGGCTCCGCTCTGGACGCCGTCGAAGCCGCCATCCTCGTTCTCGAAGACGATCCCGTTTTCGACGCTGGCTTCGGTTCGCATCTCAATCTCGATGGCCGCGTCGAATGCGACGCCATCGTCATGAACGGCGCGACTCTTCGTTCCGGTGCCGTCGCTGCTCTTCAGCGCATCCGCAATCCCATCCGCCTCGCCCGCGCCGTCCTCGAACACTGCCCGCACATGATGCTCGTCGGCGAAGGCGCTGAATGCTTCGCCAAAGACAACGGCATCGCTCTCTGCGATCCCGCGGATCTCGTCAGTGACGCCGAGCGCTCCGCCTGGGAGCTTTGCCGCAGCGACAAACACGCCGCCGCCCATCATCGCGGCCACGAGCAGGGCACCGTCGGCGCCGTCGCTCTCGATGCCAGCGGCGCGCTTTTCGCCGGCACTTCCACCGGCGGCACTTGCTGCAAACTTCCCGGCCGCGTCGGCGATTCGCCTCTCATCGGCTGCGGCTGCTACGCCGATTCCTCCGCCGGCGGCGTCTCCTGCACCGGCTATGGCGAAGCCATCATGAAAATCGTCATGGCCAAAACCGCCGCCGACCTCCTTCGCTCCGCCAGCGCCTCTTTCTGCGTCTCCGATTCCTCCCGCGATTCTTCCCCCGCCGCTTCGCACTCCTGCGCCGCGGACTCCGCCATGCTCGCCGCCCGCCAAGCCGTCCATCTTCTCGCCCAGCGCACCCACGCCACCGGCGGTCTCATCCTTCTCGATTGCGCCGGCAATCCCGGTTTCGCCTTCAACACGCCGCGCATGGCCTACGCCTACGTCACCGCAGATGGCTCGTTCTTCGTCTCCGTCTAGCACCCCCGCGCGCCCCTTGTAGGGGCACAACATGTTGTGCCCACTTACCCTGGACAAAGCAAGCACGCAACCATTTCCCATCCAATCATCTGCGCCGTTCTCCTAATCTCTTGACCGCGCTTCCATTCAAAGATAGTCTCGCGCCCAATAAACCCCCACGTTGCCTCGCCTCTCAGGAGGTCGCAAATGGTTTCTCTTGCCGCTCTTTGGCTTCCCATCCTGCTTTCCGCCGTTATCGTTTTCATCGCCAGCTCGATCATGCATACCGTTCTGAAATACCACCAAAGCGACTACCGCAAGCTTCCCGATGAGGAGACGGTCCTCGCCGGACTCCGCTCCGCGGGCCTTACCAGCGGCCTCTACAATTTCCCCCATTGCACGCATCAGGAAATGAAAACGTCCGAAGCGAAGGAAAAATTCAAGCGCGGTCCTGTCGGCTTCCTCACCATTTTTCCCGCCGGCCCCATCAACATGGGAAAATTCCTCGGCCAGTGGTTTGTCTATTGCCTTTTGATCGTTTTCTTCGTCGCCTATCTCGCCGCGCACACCGTTTCGCCCGGCGCTCCTTTTCGCCACGTGCTCCGCGTCGCCGGCACCGCCGCCTTCCTCGGCTTCGGCCTCGGCGCCTTCAGCAACGCCATCTGGAAAGGCCAGACCTGGAGCATGACCCTCAAAGAAGTCTTCGACGGCCTCGTCTACGCCCTACTAACCGCCGCCACCTTCGCCTGGCTCTGGCCCCGCTAGCCTCCGACCCTAGCGCATTACTTGCTTGAGGCTTGCTTCGCAAGCTGCTTGCGCCCTCTGGCCTTCACTCCAACCGCGAGTTTCCTCAGCCCTTCTCGCCCTTCGTATTCGGCGAATTTGCCCGCCCCCTTCCTCGCAATGCTGCCGCGAACGCGCCGGCGAATACCGTCAAGCTGCTCGGCCGTTAGATCCGCCAGAATATCTTCCGCGCTCGGTTTTGCCAGCCGCAACGCGCGCTCGTCCTCTTCCTCCATCCGCCGCAACGCGTCGCGGACCACTTCGCTGGCATTGTTATAGCGTCCGCTCTTCACTTTTTTCCGCACGTACCCGGCAAGCTCATCCGTAATCGAGACGTTCATCTGGTCCATGTCTAACCTCGTCCCTCTCCACCCTTGACCCTTTCAATTTTCTTCGCAAATAACGAATGTCAATCTTTGACATGCCTGACAAATTTCCCATGAAGGAGCGGCCGTCTTCGAACCTCCAGTATCTAACCTCGGCCTTCTCCCATCCGAACCCCGTTCCCCCGCTCAAGAGGGCTGTTCAGCCGCGTAATTCATCCAGTCCGCGGAAAACAGGAGCGTGCTTTCGCCATGCACTTTCGGTAAGCTTGATCCATGCAACCCGTCACGATTGACCTCCCGGACGAACTTGTCGAAGCGCTCTCCGCGAAGGGGCAAGATCTGCCCCGGGCTGCTCTGGAGGCCCTGCTCACGGAGGCCTATCGCGAAGAGAAAATTTCTCATGCCCAGCTTGGACGCCTGCTCGGCTTCGCGACGCCCATGGAGGTCGATGCCTTCCTCAAGGCTCGAGGCGTCGAACTGGAATATACCGCCGAAGACCTCGAGCGCGATCGCGAAACGCTGAAGCGACTCGGCGTGTAAATGTGCGCGGTTATTTCGGACACCGGACCGCTTAATTACCTCATTTTGATCGAAGCCACCTGGATTCTTCCGCGACTCTTCACGTCTGTTCTGATACCAGCCGCGGTCAACGAAGAGCTTTCCCATGGGAACGCGCCCTCAGCTGTGCGTGAATGGGTGACACAGCCTCCGTCCTGGTTGCCGGTCGCAGGCGTGAGGTCGACCACGGACCCTGGGATTTCTTCTTTGCACGAGGGCGAACGTGAAGTCATCACGCTCGGATTGGAGCGGCCAAAATCGCTCATCCTGATGGACGACCGGCGCGGAGCCATTGAGGCCAGACGGCGCGGCCTGCAGATAATCGGCACACTCGCAGTGTTGGATACGGCGGCGGAGGCCGGACTAATTGATTTGCCGCAGATGTTGGTGCGCCTTCGGAGTACTTCGTTTCGCTCTCCGACATGGCTGATGGCGCGCATGCTGGAGCAGGACGCCCTTCGCAGAAAGTAAGTTTCCGGCGCAGAACGCTAACTCGATGAAGATGAAGAAGATGCGTCCAAAGAAGAACTCAGTCTCAGCCGAATCCATCGCGCGCATGGCCGACAACGGCAAAAATATCTCGCGGTTTTTCACCAACTCCGGCCAACTAAGGAATCCCATCCCGCGCCAACCCGCCATAGCTTCCCGCCGCCACGCAAGAAGATCATAGCCACCGGTACTGCCCGCCCCATTTCCTCGTATCCTCTAACTTCTAACCTCTAACCTCTGCTCTCTCCCATTCGCCCCCTCAAAACGACCGTTCAACCCCAAAATTCGACCATTCCCTGCAAATGAATTGACGTTCCGGTACACTCACTGCTACCATTCCCTATGTTCCGCCGCGCGATCCCCCCACCAATCCACTCCTCTTCCTTTAGCTGTCCTTGTCTCTCCCTCTCCGCTCCGGCCTCTCCGGACTCAGAGCACTCTGCGTCAAAATCCCCATGCACCCCTTCGCCCCACGCTCCCTCCCTTGGACGCTCTAACTCCTTAACTTCTCTAACCTCCGCAACCCTCTCCGCCGTACACGCCCCCATCTCGCGCCGTCTGCTCTCTCTCATCGCAAACAGCGAGCAAACTGAGAGCAAACAACTCCCTATTTTTTCAAGCATTTACAAATGCCTCATCTTGCAACTCCTTTTGATTGATACTCTTACAAATGCCCCAGGGGGTGTTGAACGCACCAGCTTCAATCTCTTGTCTCCTCTCGAAAAAGGCATACAATTAACTCCATTGTGTTCCTGTACTTGCACGTCTCCTAAGGGCAAGCGTTCTCGCAAATCATTCCCAATCAAGGGCTTCCGCACTCTCCCGCGAAACTCCAGGGTTATGCGCCCTGGTCCTCAAATCACCGTTGGACTCTTGCGTTTTAAAAGCAGGAGAATTCCCGCTATGCCTGAGCTATTTACCCGAGTAGTCGCCATTTTCCGGCCCTCCCCGCTTTCCGAGGGACGACCGATCCTCAGCACAGGCAACGAAATGGCCACACCTCGCCTCTGTCAAAGGATAAAATGGCGTGCTGCCGTCGGAGGGCGGTCCCAGACCACCAAGATCCCTATGAACTGCAAACTGCAATGGATTGCGCGTCGCGCCACGCTTTTCGCCGCCGCTCAAATCGCTCTCTTGGCCGCGGCCGGAAGCGTCGTCGCGCAAATGGCGCCGGCGCAAACCGCGGATGAAATCGTCGCCAAAGTCCTCGACGCGCGCGGCGGCGTGGAAAAGTCCAAAGCCATCCAGACCGAGCGCATCACCGGCATCCTCTATTTCAATCCGGAAATGTACGGTCCCTTCCTGGCGGAGTTCAAGCGGCCCGGCAAAATGCACAACGAAGTGACCCTCCAGAACAAAACGGTTGTGCGCACCTTCAACGGCAAAGACATGGGCTGGGTTCTCAACCCCTTCGCCGGCAAGAGCGTTCCCGAGCCGATGTCCGCGGACGACATCAAGGATGCGGCGAATGAATCGGACATCGATGGCCCGTTGGTGGACGCGAAAGCCAAAGGAAACCTAATCGAACTGGCCGGAACAGAGAAAGTGGAGGGCCACGACGCGTACATTTTAAAAGTGACGCGCAAAGATGGCTCCGCTTCCTCCTATTCGTTCGACACCCAAACCTACCTGCTGACGAAATGGAGCGGGAAGGACATGGTGAACGGCGATTCGGTCATCCACGAGACCTATTTCCACGATTACCGCGACGTGGGCGGATTGAAATTCGCGTTCGAAGTGGTTTCGAGGACCCCAGGGGTGGAAGAAAGCCAGCGCATTGCCGTCTCGAAGATTGAACTCGACCCGCCCATCGATGATTCGCATTTCGAAAAGCCGCAGGTTGCCGCGGCGCCAAGCGGGACTGCACCGCAAAGCAGTCCGCCGGGAAATCGTTAGTCTTCCGTAATTGATTCGCGGTGAAAACAGTGGAATGGCCGAGCGGAGATGCTATTCTGCCGGTGCGGAAGCTTACGAGCATAGCGAGAAAGCGTGCTCCCAGTTGAGGTCCATGCACCTTCAGAAACAAGAACGATGCGGCGCGTCAGGAGCCACTCTTCGGGCTCTGCTGATTCTCTGCGCTTTCCTCGGGGCGTCTTGCCGGATTGACGCACGCGGCGCTTCGACAACTCATTCGCAGAATTTTTTGCAGGGATTCCATTCCGGTTTCGCCATCGCGGATTTCGACGGTGACCGCAAACCGGATCTCGCGACGGTCGAATTCGAAAACGGAAGTTCGTCCAGAACCGCCCACTATTCCATTCGCTTCCAACTCACGCTGGGAACTGAGCAGGTTTTTGGTGTCACGGCGCCGCCGGGCGGCCTGCAAATCGTGGCGCGGGACGTGAACGGCGACAGCGCGCTGGACGTGCTCGTCAGCACGGCTTGGGCGCACGAAGAAGTTGCCGTGCTGCTGAACGACGGGCACGGAAATTTCACGCTGGCGGATCCCGGCGCGTATCCGGAAGCGAAGCTGGAGAACGCGCAGAACTGGAATAGCGGAACGATTCCGCTCTGCGACAGCGCCGCGCTTCTCCGAACGGAGTATCCCACCGGCGATTTTGACGCGACGAGCCGATTTGCCGGCGCGCGCAGCGAAGCCGGCCGCGTTTTTCTGCAAGATTCTCCAGGTTCAACGCGATTTTCGCTTCTCCCCGCATTTGGCCGCGCTCCTCCCGCCGTTTTCCAATCCTAGATCTTTCAGGCCCGAATGCTTCGAGGCTGAAACACGTTTTATTTTCCGTGCCGAAACATTTTCAGCGCAAAGCATTTCCAGGCCTGAATATTTCCGGTCTCAGATACCTACAAGCCTGAACTGTCCACGTTTTTCAGGCTTAAACATTCTGTTCATGAGCGCGTAAACTCGCGCCCCCGAAACGCTCTATATAGTGCACCGACTATCGGAGCCTCCTCGCCTCGCTCATTCGAACGCAAACGCCGATTCGAAGCGAAAGGTGATTCGGATCTCGGCAACCCAGGGGCGGAGGCGATTCACAGCTAAAGGCGATTCGAAACCGGGGGTGATTCGAAGCGGCAGGAGGATGGGCGCCAGAAACGGCGAGAGGCGGCTAGAGGCAGGGTCTATTGCTCGGACATCTACTGAAATGCATTCGGATTTCATTTTGGCGCGGCGAGTCGAGAGGATTTCGCAGGATAGCGTGAGATCAGAAAGGCGTGAGGTTAGAAAGATGATGCGAACGGGGCGTGAATGCGCGGTGCAGAGGCATGCGGCGACGGCGCTGGCGGCGTTAAGGCTCACTACGATCGCGCTTGCGGGGCTACGGCTCGCCGCGGCCTCAATTTCGGTGACGCCGGTAGCTGCGTTTAGGGTTGCGTGGGCGTCGCTCGGGGCGGTGATACTCGCTGCGGCGGTGGTGGCGGGAGGGTGCGGGGAAAGCAAGGTGGATCCGAAGGCGGAGGCGCCGCCCCCGGCGGTGGTCGAGCAAGAGGGCAACGTGAATTTGTTCAAGGTCGACCACCCCGAACAATTTCCCCTGTTCACCGCGGTCGAGCATGAAGCGACTACACAATTGGTTGTGACGGGAGTGGTGGCGCCGGACATTGCGCGGACCGTGCCGGTGATCTCGATTGCCACAGGGCGTGTGGTGGAAATCAAGGCGCGGCTTGGCGACTCGGTAAAAAAAGGGCAGCTTCTGATGCGAGTGCAAAGTTCGGATATTGCCTCGGCGTTTTCGGATTATCAGAAAGCGATGGCGGATGAAAAACTGGCCAGCGCTCAACTCGAGCGAGCCAAGCTTTTGTACCAGAAAGGAGCCTATTCGTTAAATGACTATCAGACCGCGGAGGATGTCGAGAACAAGGCGCGCGTTGACGTGGAAACAGCGGCGGAACGACTTCGCGTGCTGGGCAGCCCGCTGGATCACCCGTCTGGGCTGGTGAACATTTACGCGCCCGTCTCGGGAGTGATCACGGACCAGCAGGTCACCAACGCGGCAGGCGTGGCGGGGCTGGGATCGCCCAATCCATTTACGATTTCGGATTTGAGCGACGTGTGGATTCTCTGCGACGTTTACGAAAATGATCTTGCAGAGGTGCACGTCGGCGAGACGGCGGATATTCGATTGAACGGTTATCCCGACAAGGTATTCCGGGGACGAATCGGAAATATCGGCCCGATTCTAGATCCCAACCTTCGAACGGCAAAGGTGCGAATCCAGGTGGAGAACCCCGGATTGATGAAAGTGGGGATGTTCGTGACGGCGACGATCCACGGCGAGAAAAAGCAAATGCATGCCGCCATTCCAACGGATGCCATTTTGCAGTTGCACGACCGGGCGTGGGTGTATGTCCCCGCGGGAAATGCAACTTTCCGCCGCGTGGAGGTCACGACAGGCGAGCCGCTTCCAAACAAAATGCAGGAGATCGTTGCCGGAGTGCATGCAGGACAACAGGTAGTGGGCAACGCGCTGGTTCTACAGTACACAGTGGAGCAGTAGATGATACGGAGAGTTGTCGATTTCGCACTGGATAATCGCTTTTTCGTGCTCGCGGCGGCACTTTTGCTGCTGATGTGGGGCGCGATTTCGTTTCATCAACTGCCCGTGGAAGCGTATCCGGACGTCGCGAATAATTACGTCGAGATCATCACGCAATGGCCAGGGATTTCGGCGGAACAAATCGAACAGCAAGTTACGATACCGCTGGAAGTCGTGATGAACGGCATCCCCCATGTGGTTCACTTGCGCTCCTTCTCTCTTTTCGGGCTTTCGGACCTGAAGCTGATTTTCGACGACGACGAGGAGGATGCGTGGAACCGAGAGAGGGTTCTCGAGAGGCTTTCGCAAGTGACATTGCCGCCGGGAGTCGTGCCGCAGATGGGCACGGACTGGAGTCCCGTCGGCCAAATCTACTTCTTTACGTTGAAAAGCACGAATCCGAACTATGACGTAATGGACCTAAAATCGCTGGAAGATTGGGTGGTCGAAAAAAACTTCAAGGCTGTGCCCGACGTCGTCGACGTCTCGAGCTTCGGCGGCCCGACGCGCGAGTATCAGGTTCGGGTCGATCCCAATAAGCTGATCTCCTACGGACTCAGCCTCGCCCAAGTAGAACAGCAGCTCGCAAACAACAACGTCAACGCCGGCGGCAGCTTCATCCAATCGGGTTTGCAGCAAATTAACATTCGAGAGGTTGGCCTGGTTAGGGACATCAAGGATATCGAAAACACGGTCATTACAACCAAGACGGGGACGCCACTGCGCATAAAGGATATCGCAGTTGTGGCGCAAGGCCCAAAAATCCGGCTAGGACAAACCGCGCGGGCCATTCATCGCGAAGACGGAAAGATCGTCGATAACGACGACGTGGTTTCGGGCATCGTACTCCTGCGTAAAGGTGCAAATGCGGACGCCGTCCTCGCTGGGATTCACGCGAAGGTTGAAGAATTAAACGATCGTATTTTGCCGCAGGGCGTAAAAGTAGTGCCGTTTATTGACCGCAGCGATTTACTTCACTTAACGACGCACACGGTCCTGCACAATCTAACGGAAGGCATCATCCTGGTCGTCGTCATTCTTTTTCTCTTTCTTGGGAATGTGCGCGGAGCGCTCATCGTCGCCCTGACAATCCCGTTTTCACTCCTATTTGCAGCGACGTGCCTCAAGCTGAAAGGCATTCCCGCAAATCTGCTGTCGCTTGGGGCGCTGGATTTCGGAATGGTTGTGGATGGAGCGGTCGTCATGGTGGAGAATATCGTCCGCCACTTAAGCCATCCTTCGAACAACTATAAGACGGTGCTGGAACGCATACGCGAGGCGGCCCACGAGGTGCAGCGGCCTGTTTTCTACGCAATCGGGATCATCATCACCGCATATTTGCCGATTTTCACGCTGCAGCGCGTTGAAGGACGCTTATTTCATCCGATGGCTTGGACCGTGACTTTTGCGCTGCTGGGCGCTCTCCTGTTTTCCATGCTCATAGCGCCCGTTTTGTCCAGCGTGCTCTTTCGAAAAGGAGTCATCGAATGGCGCAATCCGGTCATGGAATTTCTGAAAGCGCGCTATCGCGTCGCGGTGAGATGGGCGATCAAGCACCGGGCCGTTACAGTTTCCGGGGCGCTTTTTGGAATGGCGGTGGCCATTTATCTCACCGTGGGCGGAGTTATCGGCTCCGAGTTTCTGCCTCACCTGGATGAAGGGGCGCTCTGGGTGCGCGGCACTCTCGCGCCCAGCACCGGACCAGACGAAGGGACCCGGGTGATGAACCAGGCCCGAGTCCTTCTCTGTTCGTTTCCCGAGGTTCCGCAGTGCTGGAGCCAAGTGGGGCGGCCAGATGACGGAACAGACACGACGGGCTTTTTCAATACGGAGTACTTCGTCGATCTTAAGCCGAAGGAAGAGTGGCGCCCGGTTTTTCACGAGGATAAGGATGAACTGATTGCGGCCATGAACCGTGAATTGGAGAAGATCCCGGGCGTTACATGGGGCTTTTCTCAACCCATTGAAGACAACATGGAGGAAGCGGTCAGCGGAGTGAAAGGCGAACTCGCCGTGAAGATTTATGGAGACGATCTGAAGCTGCTCGATGCGAAGGCCGACCAGATCGTCGCCATCATGCGCAATATTCAGGGGATTGAGGACCTGGGAGTATTTCGAGTGCTGGGCCAGCCCAACCTGGATATCGAGGTGGACCGGGAGGAAGCGGCGCGGCACCAGATCAACGTGACGGATGTGGAAGACGCCGTCCAGACGGCGGTGGGAGGGACAGCGCTTACGCAAGTGCTGCAAGGGGAGGCGCGATACGACCTGGTGCTGCGTTACCTGCCGAGATTCCGCGACACGAAAGATGCTATCGAGAACATTCGTTTGTTGTCGCCGTCCGGGGAACGAGTGTCGCTGGCACAGCTCTGCAAGATATACGAAAGGGACGGGGCATCGGAAATCTACCGCGAGGGAAACCAGCGCTATGTGGCCGTCAAGTACAGTGTGAGAGGGAGGGATCTTGGCGGGGCGGTCGAGGAGGCCATAAAGAAGGTCAATGAACAAGTGCAACTGCCGCGCGGCTACCACATTGATTGGGCGGGTGAATACGAGAGTGAGAAGCGCGCCGAGGCGCGGCTGCTGGTCGTCGTGCCGCTGACGGTTTTGCTTATCTTTGCGATTCTCTACACGATGTTTCGTTCGCTTAAGTGGGCACTCCTTTTGCTTGGCAACGTGGCGATGGCGCCGATCGGAGGACTACTCGCGCTGCTGATTACCGGAACACACTTCAGCGTCTCCTCCGGAGTGGGATTCCTGGCGCTTTTTGGCGTATCGGTGCAAACCGGCGTGATTATGCTGGAATATATCAACCAGTTGCGCGCCCGCGGCCACACCGTGGTGGACGCGGCCATCGAAGGCGCGGTGCTGCGGCTTCGCCCCATTATGATGACCATGCTTGTCGCGACCCTTGGATTGCTGCCGGCGGCTATCTCGCGGGGGATTGGTTCGGATTCGCAGCGGCCTTTCGCGATAGTGATTGTGGGGGGGCTTGTGGGAGCGCTGCTCTTGAGCGTTTTTCTTCTGCCGACTTTGTATGTCTGGTTCGCGGGAGATCGCGATAAGCTGCCCGAGCCAGAGGCAAGCTTCGAGGAAAGCGCATGATGAGGTTCGTTTTGCGAGAAGCAGAGAAGAGCAAGAATAGGCCGAGTTTCACGTGACTCAAGTCAGACGATCGCGTGAAAGTGTGCTGCGCAGCGAAAGGACGCGGTTTCCATGAAGAAGGAAGAACTTCGCGCGCGCATTGAAGAGATTGGGATTGTGCCGGCGGTACGATTTCGCTCGTCGGAAGATGCGCGGTTTGCCACGGAGGCGGTCTCTCACGGCGGAATACCGATCGTGGAAATCACGATGACGGTGCCGGGAGCGATCGAGCTGATTGCGGACCTGGCGCGGAACAGTCCGGACGTGATCGTGGGAGCGGGGACGCTCTTCGACACGGAAACGGCGAGAAAATGTCTGGATGCGGGAGCGCAGTTTCTGACGAGTCCCGGGCTGGATTTGGCGATTGTGGAATTGGGCATCAAAAAGAACGTGGTGACGCTGGCGGGGGCGCTGACGCCGACGGAAGTGACCATGGCGTGGAAAGCGGGAGCGGATTTCGTCAAGATTTTTCCGTGCTCGCAAGTGGGAGGGGATAAATACATCAAGGCATTGAAGGGACCGTTCCGGCATGTGCCGTTGATTGCGGCGGGAGGGGTGAATCAAATGACGGCGGCGAACTTCATTCTTGCGGGAGCGGCGGCGATCGGGGTGGGAGGAGAGCTGGTGCCGGAAGAAGCGATCAAGCTGCGGCAGGAAGAACGAATTCATGAATTGGCGCGGCGTTTCGTGGAGTTCGTGAAGAGAGCGCGGGCGCAAACGGCGGCGGTAAAGGCGACGAGGCGGAGCCGCTGAGGCGGGCGTTGGCCGAGAGGCTACGTTCGAAGGACGGCTGCGCTATTCTGGCGGCATGGCGAAAGCGGCGGATGCCGGGATGACGCGGGAGCGCGCGGGGCTTTGCGCGGACTGCAGGCATGCGCGGCGAGTGGAATCAAGCCACGGGGCGATTTTCCTGCTGTGCGAATTATCGAAGAGCAATTCTGAGTTTGCGAAGTATCCGCGGCTTCCGGTGGTTTCCTGCGCGGGTTATGAGAAGAGCGCGCCGAAAGCGGAGCTGAAGTAAATTTCCCTTCCTTAGGTGTTTATCCGTATGGTAAATTGACGGGCGGGTTTATCCATCCAGCGAGGTCCTCCCATGGCTTCGGGCTCGGGCGCTCGTCTTGCAGCGATTGCACTTCTATTTTTGTGTCCAGCGCGGGCGAGGGCGGAAACACTCAAAATCACCAGCAAACCTGCCGGGGCGACGGTGGAGATCGACGGAGTGCTTGCGGGCACGACGCCGTTCGCGAAAGATTTTCCTGGAGGCTACTTTCACAAGACGAGAACCTCGATGGGTGCGCGGCTGGAGCATCCGATGGTGGCGCGCATCACCCTTGCGGGCTATGTAACGAAAGAGATTCGAATGACGGACGGGCCGATGACCTGGATTTCGCTGAACGGAAGGAATCACGGGGAGTATTGGCTGCTGAAGAGCGATCACTTCGAAGTGGAGATGGAAACCGTTGGGCAGGTCTTCACGGGGAGAGTGAGAGCGAAATTCGCCGGCGCGGAGAGCGTGGAGCTGCAGCCGGAACTTTCGCTGGAAGAGTTAGTGCGGAGGGCGAAGCCGGCGGTGGTTTATCTGAAGGGAGTGGATAAATCCGGGACGGGATTTTTTGTGACGGATACGGGAGTGATCGCTACGAACGCGCACTTGGCACGGGGAGAGGAGTCGTTGCTGACGATTCTGGAGGGCGGACAGGAGCTGGAAGCCAAGGTGGTGTACATCGATCCCGAGCTGGATATCGCTCTGGTAAAAGTGGAGGGCAAGGACTTTCCGCACTTGACGCTGGCCGACGCGGCGACGGTGCGGCAAGGAGAAAGCGTGCTGGCGATCGGCAATCCGGGAGACGCGATGCCATTCAGCGTGACGAAGGGTGTTGTGAGCGCGGTGGGGAAGTTCACGAACGCGGGGCCGGGGACGTGGATTCAGACGGATACGCCGATCAATCCGGGAAACAGCGGAGGGCCGCTGCTGAATACGCGCGGGGAAGTGATCGGGATTAATACACAGAAATTGGTGAAGAAGGATGTGTCGGGGATCGGATTCGCGCTCAGCGCGTCGGATGTGCTGGACGTGTTGCGGAGATTTTATCCGAGTCTTGCGCCGGAGGGAGTGCCGGGGAAAACGCAAACGGTGACGGCGAGTTCATCGGCGGGGAACGGCGTTGCCGCGGCGACGGGGAGCAAAAGTCCGTTGGAAGATTCGATGTCGAGTTCGTCTGGCACCGGAACGCAGCCGGGTGCGAGTGCTTCTGCCACTGCAGCGCAGACGGCGGCGGATGCGTCGGGGGACTCAGAGGCTAGTGATGAGCCGTCGGGATTTGGGACGGTGGCTATCACGGCGGAGCCGGAAGACGCGGAAATCTATGTGGACGGAAAATTCGTCGGTGACGCGCCGGCCAAGCTGAAACTCCCGCAAGGAAATCACACCATGGTCATCAAAGCGGGCGGATTTGGAGAGTGGAAGCGGGTGCTGGAGATTTTGAAGGACAGCCACGTGACGCTGAAGGCAGTGCTGGAACACGCACCGTAGTTTTTTGCGCGAAATTGAGAGGACGCAAAAAAACGGCAGGACGCGTACTGGGCGCCCTGCCGTTTTGCTTACGAGATGGTGCGCGCGCGAATCGCGCGGTTATTGCGGATTCGGGGCGTTGGACGGCGCGCTGGCGGACGCCTTGGCGGAGACCGGAGTCACGCTAGCGGCCCCGGCGGCGGCAGAAGCAGCGGCCAACTCGGAAGCCTTGTATTTGGGAGCGCTGATGTAGCCGTGAACAGAATCTTTGTCGATGCGGTTCACGACAATCTGGACGGATTCGGAGCCGTTTTGGGCGTCGATCCAAATAGGCTCATAGAGATTTACATTCTTTTTCTGGAGCTCGTTGTCGTCGATCATCATCGCGAGGTTGTAGTGTTTGTGTTTGGTGTCCGCTTTGCGAAGCGAAATGGTGAGCGGGCCGACGCGCTCGAACTCTTTTGATTTGGAGAGGTCAAATTCGAAATAGCTGCGTTCGCCGCGCTTTTCGAGGGCCACGAGTTCGTCATGATTCTTGGCGATGGAACCGTTGAGAGTGTCGCGGGTGGAGTTGAGGTTGGAGTTGAGGTCATCGCGAGTGGAATTGATGGAGCCTTCGAGATCGGAGCGGTCTTTCGCGACTTCGTCCTGCGTGGCTTTCAACTGCTTCTGCTGATCCGCTAATTGAGCCTGGAGCTCTTCGTATTTTTTGTCGACCGCGGGATGATGATGTCTGACAACGCGATGCCTTGCAGCGAGGTGCTTATGAGGCGCGGGCGTGGGAGTGGCGGCTGGCGCTGCGGAAGCTTCCGGAGATTGCGGCATGACATCGGAAGAGAGAACCGGAGCGGCGGATGAAGCGGAGGATGCGGGAGTTTGCGCCGGAGTTTGGGCCGCCGTGACTTCATTGAGTTTGGCGGTGAGGGCGCTCACCTGGGTCTGGAGCTGCGTCATCGAAGCGTTGGCGGCGGCCGTTTGCGCGGTAAGCTCGCGCGCGACGGACTGCTGGTGAGAGGCGTAGCCAAAGGTGACAACGGCGACGGCAAGCAAAGCGATGACGGCGACGACGAGCCAGCGATTGGGGCCGTCGGTGACGGCCGTCCAGCTTTTCTCTCTGTGATCGGATTCTTGAAACTCGTCCATGATGATCCTCCTCGATTACGGCTGAAATGTTAGCGGCATCCTGACGGCTTTACGCCTCTCGGCGCCAGACAGCTTTTTTTGCGACTGCCGCGTGTGATGGAGAAAATCTCGATTTGCGAATCGTCCATGTCGCAAGAGACAGCTATCTCCAAAGTTTAGAGTGCACGCCAGATGCCGAGCGGGCACGAAGTTATGATGCGCTAAAGCGTTTAGGTTCAAAGAGAAAGAAGCGGAGAACGGGTGCGAAGAATTAACGGGTAGTACTAGTCCTGGAAAATTCTCCCTGGGCGTACGAAGAGTTTATCTGGCTAGCGCGCGGAGCCGGCGCGGTCTCGCGGCTTGAGCGACGTGAGCGAGATTGTCGGGATGCGCGCGCGTGTGCTAGCATCCGCGGAGTTGGGGAACGGACCAGGGGTAGTTGCGAGTCCGGCGCACACTTCGCATTGCCGGCGGAAGGGCCACGCTCTCCTTCATCTTCTGAATCACACACCCAGGCGCAGGCCCGCGCCTGAATTCTTCGGGACGGACCTCGTCTGATGGCTCCGGCATGGCCGGGGGCACGCAAAGGGAGGTCTATATGAAGAGCTATCTCACCAAGGAGATTCGAAACGTTGGCATTGTCGGCCACGGCGGCACCGGCAAGACGCAACTGGTGTCGTCGTTGCTCTTCACCGCGGGAATGACGCCGCGCTGGGGAAAGATTGCGGAAGGAAGCACGACGACGGATTGGGACGAAGAAGAAATCGCGCGAAAAATTTCGATTCAAACGGGGCTGGCGTACGCGGAGTGGCCGACCTCCGGCGGACAAGCGGGCGGCTCCGAGAAAATCAAAATTAATTTTGTCGATCTGCCGGGCTATTCCACTTTCATCACGGAAACGAAAGCGTCGCTGATTGCGGCGGACGCGGCTCTGATCGCCGTGGACGCGCACGTGGGCTCGCAAGTGACAACGGAAAAAGTGTGGGATTACTGCACGGAGTACGACATTCCGCGGGCTTTCGTTTTGACCTGGATGGACCGCGATCTGGCAAGCTTCGAACGATCGATGGAATCGCTGGAGCAAGTTTTCGGGCGCAACGTAGTCGCGCTGCAACTGCCGATTGGCTCGGAAAGAGGATTTCGCGGAGTGATCGATCTCGTGGGGATGAAGGCGCACCTCTACAAGCCGGATGGAGACGGAAAACCTACGATTGAAGAGATTCCCGCGGCGCTGGCGGATGAAGCGAAAGAGGCGCATGAGAAGCTGGTCGAGATGGTGGCGGAAGGCGACGACGAATTGATGGAGGAGTTTTTCCGGGAAGGGACGATTCCGATCGCGGATCTGATTCCGGGCGTGCGGAAAGCGATCGTCGCGGAAAGGATTTTTCCGGTGCTGATGGTTTCGAGCCTTCACAACATCGGAACGGCAAGCCTTCTGACGTTTCTGGCGGATGCGTTTCCGCATCCCGATGAACATGCGCAAGTCGGCTTCACGGAGCCGAACGGCAAGGGCGAGCGCGTCGAGCGGAAGTACGACGACGGCCAGCCGCTCTCGATTTTCGTGTTCAAGACGCTGGCGGATCCCTTCGCGGGGCGCATCAATTATTTCAAGGTGAAAAGCGGCGTGCTGAAGAATGACGCCACGCTGACGAATTATAACCGGGGCACGCTGGAACGCTTCCAGCACACGCAGGTGGTGCAGGGAAAACAACTCAGCGAAATCGCGGAACTGCACGCGGGAGATATCGGCGCGATCTCGAAACTGAAAGAAACAACGACCGGAGAAACGCTCGGCGACAAAGCCGCTCCCGTCTATTACAAACCGGCGCAATTGCCCGAGCCCTCGATCACCTTCGCGATCGAGCCGAAGACGCGAGCGGACGAAGACAAAATCGGCCTTTCCATCCACAAGATTATCGAGGAAGATCCGGCGCTGCGTTTCATGCGCGATCCACAGACCAAGGAATTCCTGCTGGCCGGATCGGGGCAGCAACACATCGAAGTCGTGGTAGCGAAGCTGCACAAGCGATATCACGTGGACCTCATGCTGAAGCCGCCGAAAGTGCCGTACCGCGAGACGATTCGCGGCAAAGCGGATGCGGAAGGCAAGCACAAGAAGCAGTCCGGAGGCCACGGGCAATTCGGCGTGTGCCGGATCAAGATGGAGCCGATTGAGCGCGGGAAAGGCGTCGAATTCGTCGACGATGTTTTCGGCGGCGCGATTCCGCGGAACTGGATTCCGTCAGTCGAGAAGGGCATTCGCGATGCCGCGGCGCGGGGTTATCTCGCCGGCTTTCCCGTGGTGGATTTCCGGGCCGTGCTCTACGACGGGAAATACCACGACGTGGATTCCTCGGACATGGCCTTCAAAATCGCGGGGTCGCTGGCGTTCAAGGAAGCGATGAAGACGGCCAGACCCGCTTTGCTGGAGCCGGTGATGCACGTCGAAGTGTACGCACCCGACCAATATTCAGGCGACTTGATGGGCGATCTCAGCTCGCGGCGTGGACGCATCGCGGGAAGCGAAGCGCGCGGGCACAACGTGATCATCAAAGCGCAGGTGCCGCTTTCGGAGATGCTCAGTTACGCGAACGACCTGATTTCCAAGACGCAAGGGCGCGCGACATATTCGATGGAGTTTTCGCACTACGATTACGTACCCAACGAACTGGCCGAAAAGGTCATCGCGGCGCACAAGCCGGCGCACGGGGAAGCAGAAGAAGAGGAAGGCTAGCCGCGAAACCTCCGCCGCTAGCTGGAAAATTTCGGCAGAAACATTCCGGTGTGGCCCTGGTGTTCTGCGAATCCAGGGCCGAATTCCTGCGACAAGAAAGATTCTTCGCGGCGAGCCTTGATATAAAAGGATAGCCAAACCATCGCCAGAGCGACGAGGCTGCGCATCTCCCCATCCTCGAGTAACGTGCCAAACAGCCCGATCAGAATGCCCGTGTAGATCGGGTGACGAATGAAACGGTAAGGACCGGTGCGAATCAGTTCGTGGCCCTCCTTCAAAGTGACGAGGCCGCTCCAGTTCGAACCCAAATGCCAGCGGGCCCAGAGGGCGAAGGCGATACCGGCGGCGGTAATCGCCACACCCAGCCATTCGATGCCGGGGCCTTCAGGAACGAAGCGCACGGCGAGCCAGCCAAAGCGGAACTCCGGCCGGATCACCAAGAAATAGGCGGCGATGGGAGGAAGCACATAGAGCAGGCGCTGGAGGAGCGATTCTCTTTTCTTGGTTCTCTTGCGCTTGAACGCGGAAATCAGCCAGTACAGAACGAAGATCGCCCAAAGAAGGTCGATCCAGCTCATGGGCGATGAAAAGTACATGTTCACCTCCGACATTGTTACGACTTTTTGCGTCCCAATGTTTCACGAAGCTCTTCGTATAATGCGCGAGATTCGCTTGCCCTCCAACTGAAACTGCTGGAGGAGAAAGGAGAGGGCTGCGCCGCCCCAGCCGCCCGCGAAAGTGTTTGTAACCGAACGGAGCGCTGGTTATTCGTATCTCAAGGCGATCATGGGGTCGACGCGCATCGCGCGCCGCGCGGGGAGGAAGCAAGCAAAGAGGCCGGCGGCGAGAAACGGCAG
This sequence comes from uncultured Acidobacteriota bacterium, assembly GCA_963715795.1. Classification (GTDB taxonomy): domain Bacteria; phylum Acidobacteriota; class Terriglobia; order Acidiferrales; family UBA7541; genus Acidiferrum. The sequence goes on from OY970275.1 coordinate 4,051,201, forward strand.
GCAAGCGATCAGAAAAACGCGCGGATCGCTTGGCGAAACGTCAAACAGGAGGCTTTGCAGCAACCGCGCCGCACCCGCCGCGGCAAGCAATCCGCAAGCAACGCCCGCGATGACGAGCCGTCCTCCTTGCGACAAAACGAGCCTCAGAATTTGTTGAGGCAAGGCGCCAAGAGCCATCCGAATCCCGAATTCGCGTGTGCGCTTCGAAGTGAGGTATGCCAGCAGTCCATACAAACCCGCGACGGCCAGCAGAAGTGCAAGAACTCCGAAGACTGCGAGAATTCTTGTGAAAAACTCTTGCCGCTTGAAGTTCGTTTCAAGAATTTCACGAGGTGTTTGCACGTTATACAGGACCAGGTTCGGATCCAGTGAGTGAACCTGGGCGGTTAATTCGGATGCGATGGAATGCGGCGCAAAATTCGTGCGCACTAAAATGCTGAATGAGAATTGCCAGGGCAACGCGTCGTAGAATTGCGCGAGGGGCGTGTACATCTGCGGTCTTATGACGTTCTCTTCAGTCGTGCGCACATTCCCAACGATGCCGACAACTTGAAAGGGCTTTGAGACGGTCAAGAGAAACGGATAACTTTTGCCGATGGCATCTCCATGCCAACACAGATTCGCTGCAGCCCGATTGAGAATTATGACGCCCGGAGCGGCCTTCGAATCCGAGGCAGTAAAGTCCCGGCCCTGCAGGAGCGGGATTCGCAGAGTTTCGAAGTAACCTGGGCTGACCATCACCATCGGCAAGTTGCGACATTCCGGTGGGAACGTTCTGTCTGATTTGCGCTTCCATCGGACGGGATCACCGCCCACGAGAGCGACGGATATCGCTCCGGGTATCGAGCGAACCTTTTCGAGTATGGGCTGCAGCATCGCCGCGCCCTGCTCTTTGGTATATCCATCGCGGGAAAGGTCGAGAGTAGCGCTGAGGACATGATCGGTGTCAAAACCCAGGTCGATGCGCGCGGCATTCCGCATCGTTTGAATCAGTAAAACAGCGCCCGTAACCAGCACAACGGACACGACAATTTGGCTGATGACGAGTAGGGACTGCAGCCAGGAGCCAGCTTTTGATCCGGATCCGCTTGCTTGTTGCTTTAACTTTTCGCCGAAATCCCTTGGCCTGATTCTCCCCGCCGCCAGCAGACTGAACCCCACCGCCGTCAGTAAAGAGATACAGACGATGAATGCAACTACACGAAAGCTCAGAACTGAGGAAGCGATGCCCACTGGCAGCGGTAGCCCGTCGGGCGCCGAAGCGAAAAGAAGTTTTGCGGCCCAATCGGCCGTGAGCAATCCGGCTGCCGCCCCAAAACTCGCCAACAGAAATCCCTGAACGAGGCGCTGTCGCAGCAACGTCCAGTTCGACGCACCAAGCGAAGCGCGGATCGCAAATTCTTTTTCTTCCTGGTCTGACCGGGCCAATAAAAGTCCGGCGACATCTGCCGTAGCAACAAGTAGCACCAACCCAGCAACGCCGAGCAGAAGCCAGGACAGTCGGTCTTCTTCCTGCGTGAATCCCGTTCGCGCAGGCGCCAGCCCTACCCATGGCCTCTTCCACTCCCACATTTCCCATCCGCCACTCGGCGTTGGCGGCTTATTGGAGGGGGATACGACTTGGCCTTCCATTCCGTCCCAAAGCCGAATCGTCTGCCCGGCTCCTAGACGCTCGGACACGGTATCCATCTCCGCTTCAGCGCTTTTCAGGGAAATTCCTGGTTTCAGCCGAGCGAGGACATGAAAGAAGTCGTTTCCAAAACGGTCGATCTGCGTCGCCATCATTGGCTCCGCTTCGATTGCCATCGACATCGGCAGCCAAATCTGAGCGCCTCGATCGAATTCCTGGAGGGACGCAGGCAAGACACCGATTACAGTGAACTCGTGAGAATTGATCCGCAGGATCGAACCGATTGCGTCGGGACGTCCGTCGTATTGGCGCTTCCAATAGCGGTCGCTGAGAATCGCCACTGGGTTCGATCCCCGCGCGCCGTCGTCTGAGGTCATGAACAGCCGGCCATATTCTGGATTCACTCCGAGGATTTCAAAGAAATTTCCGCTGACCAATTCCCCCGCGAGCTGTTCCGTAGTTCCACTTGGCTCCGTGACTTGTAGTCCCGCGAATCGGTAGGCTGCAACGCCAGTGAACGAAGAGAGATTCTCGCGATACTCACGGAATTCCGGATAAGAAAACGCGCCGGTTTCGGGGCCGCCTTTTTGTTCGGCGGTGAAGAGCTTTACGATTTCATGGGCATTGTGGCCAGGAAAGGACTCGACCAAAACAGCGTCCACGATGCTATAAATAGCGGCGTTCGCGCCGATGCCCAAAGCGAGAATGAGCGCGACGGCGGCGGTGAACGCCGGATTCTTGCGGATGAGCCGCAGGGCGTAACGAAAATCCAATCGCAAGGAACCCATCGGGGACCTCTCGCGATGCGACGTAAACGAACGAAGCATCGCGTGGCAGCACGCATGTTAACGATAACTCCAAACGTGAGAGGGATGATTTCGTAAGTTCGGGACGTTTCGTGGATTTCACTAGGCGGCCACAACGCCAAATTGGTGCTTGCCGGAGGGAAAGGCGCGGTCAAGATGGAGAGATTATGAAGAAAAAATCAGCTTCCAAACCGAATGCGCGGATGCAAGGCGCGCAAACCACGGCGATACATGCGGGTGAGCCGAATCGCCACGGCGTCGGCGGGCCGGTGGCGACGGATATATGCCACTCATCGACATTCACATTTTCCTCGACGGCCGAGATGAAGTTGTGGGCGGAAGGAAAAAGCAAGGCGTACATCTATACGCGCTATGGCAATCCGACGCTTGCGGTGGCGGAAGGGAAAATCGCGGCTCTCGAAGGAGCGGAGGCTGCGGTTGTCACCGCGTCGGGGATGGCGGCGATTTCGAGCGCGCTCCTCGGCGCGTTGAAACACGGCGACGAATTGATTTCGACGGCGCAGCTTTATGGCGGCAGCTACCGTTTGATGCGTGATCTTTTTCCGGATATGGGCATTATCACGCATCGCGTGGGAATGGATCTCGAAGGCATCGAAAAGATGGTGACGCCGCGGACCAAAGCCCTGTATGTCGAAACGCCGACGAATCCGACGCTGCGGCTGGTGGACATCGAGAAGGCCGTTGCGTTCGCGAGAAAACACAAACTCGTCTCGATCATTGACAATACGTTCGCCACGCCGGTTTTGCAGAATCCGGTCGCGCTGGGCTACGACATGGTGGTGCACAGCGCAACGAAGGCGCTCGCGGGGCATTCGGACCTGATTGCGGGAGTGGTTGTCGGCAGCAAAAGATGGATGGAACGCGTGCGGCACATGGTGATTTATCTCGGCGGCTCGATGGACCCCGGGGCGGCGTACTTGCTGATTCGCGGGATTAAAACGCTGGGAGTGCGCGTCGAGCGGCAATGCAAGAACGCCATGGCCGTCGCGCAATTTCTTGAGAAACATCCGAAGGTTGCGCGCGTGCATTATCCGGGGCTGGCGTCGCATCCGGACCACAAACTGGCGAAAAAACAGATGCGCGGTTTCGGTTCGATGATGGCGTTTGATTTGAAGGGTGGACTGCCCGCGGCGCGGCGTTTCTGCGATCGCGTGCGATTGTTTCTATTGGCTGCGAGCCTTGGCGGGGTTGAATCGCTGGTGATACTGCCTATTTACAGCTCGCATTACAAAATGAGTTTGCAGGAGTTGAAGAAAGCGGGAGTGGAGCCGGGAACGGTGCGCGTCTCGATTGGGCTTGAGGATGCCCAGGATTTAATCGCTGACTTGAAGCAAGCGCTCACTTAATCCGAAAAGCCCGCAGAAGTTAGCAAACTCTATGCCAGTTGCGGCTGGACTGGCGACTCCCATTTCTGCTCGGCTGGCAGCAGAGACTTTACGATGTCTTCGAGCTCGTGCGAGCTCTGGACATTCTCGGGATAATTGTGAACGCTGATGTCGAATGACAAGCCGTACTTGGCGCGGACCGCTTGAAGCGCTTCCTGGAGCCGGACGGCGACGCGTTTGGCATTCATCGAATCCGTCTCGGGCAGGACAATCGCAAAAAGTTCAGGCGACAGATTGTAGATCGAATCCGTGGGGCGGAGTTTGCTGGAGACGGCTTTGGCGGCCTCGCCCCAGGCGGCTTCGCGTTCCTTCGGATTCTTCTCATTGGGGCTGCGAGAGGATTGCACGAGCAAAAGAGTAAGCGCGGTGTGCATGGTCATGGCTCTTCGGTGCTCCATGGTTAGTCGATCCCAGAAGTGATCCTGACCGGGCATGGATTGCAAAATATCGGCGCTGGCCTGCTGGCGAAGCTGAACATTGCGCTCAAGCTGCTCGATCAAGTTCTGTTTCAGTTTGTGTACGAGCCGCTGGCGATCCAAGAGGTAGCCTGCAAAAAGTAGCGTCAGGACGCAAAAGCCAAAGTAGGCGACACGAAGGGTCCATTTATTTCCGGTGTCCGGCCGCAGGAAGACCAGCGGGTACATAAGTACGGCGAGTCCGGCGGCCTGCACGAGTACAAAAACCGCTGCGAGGACGGTCAGGTGAAGTTCCCGCCGTTCGAGATGATCCAAGTCGTTGCGGTTCAGGGCGGCCATAGCCAATCGCACTCCCTTCGAGCGCCGTGGGCCCATCCCGGCCATAAGAGGCTGGCCGAGTATGATTCCATGGTGCCCTCAGAGGCGGGCCTGGGCAATAGACTGATGGTACCGTGCAGCGGACTTGACACTGTACCTTGACGCAAAATGCAAAGCAGGAGCCGGGCGGGCGGGAATCGCCGGGGAAAAAAGAGCGCGCGGGAATAGCGGAAAAAACAAAAACGGGCGGGACGCCGAAGCGCACCGCCCGTTTTGTAATTTTGTGAAGTGGAATTAGAGGGGTTGTACGTTCGAGGCCTGCAGGCCCTTGGGGCCCTTGGTCACTTCGAATTCAACCGCTTGGCCATCATTCAGCGACTTGTAGCCATCAGCCACGATCGCGGAGAAATGGACGAAAACGTCCTCACCGCTCTGGCGCTGGATGAACCCGAAGCCCTTGCTGGCATTGAACCACTTCACTGTTCCTTGTTCTTTACTCACTGCTGTACTCTTTTCTGTCGGTTGGGTTGCAACCGAGCATTACTAAATTGAGCTATTTGGTGCCTCGAATTCCGAACCCCTCTAGAGAGTTCCGGCCGTCCTCAGAACGTAAAAAAAGGCCGCAAGTTTGACCCTGCGACCGCTTTACAAATCCAAAGGCGATACAAGAGCAACAAACGCAAAAACAGAGTACTACAATTCCGGGCGTTTGACAAGAAGAATCTTATCTTTTTTTCGCAAGGCGCATGGGCGACCGAGGAGGTACCGGCAAATTAGTCGGGAAGAGCGGCTTCGCTGGTGATGGTGAAATGCGCGGCAACTCCGGCGGCTTTGGGGAGGCTGGCGGGTGTGACGGGCTGGCCGCCGCCAATCCAGGCGTCGACTCCGCCCGGAACGATGCGGTGCTTTCCGGATTCGTCGACGATGCCCAGGTCGCGGTCGCGGAGAACGAAGCGCACCGTTTTTTGTTCGCCGCGCTCGAGATGGATACGCTCGAAACCTTTCAGGGCGCGAAGCGGCGCGCCGGGAACGCCGGGATGCGTTAGGTAGAGCTGCACAACTTCATCGCCAGCCATCGCGCCGGTGTTTTTGACTTCGGCGGAGAGGGTGACGGAACCTCTGGCTGGGATTTTGGCGTGGTCGACGCGGGCGCGCTGGTAAGCGAAGGACGTGTAGCTCAATCCGTAGCCGAAGGGAAAGAGCGGCTGGCCGCCGAAATAGCGGTAGGTGCGGTTGGCCATGGAATAGTCCTCGAAGTCCGGAAGCTGGTCGATGGATTTGTAGAACGTAACCGGCAGGCGGCCGGCGGGACTGAAATCGCCGGCGAGCGCCTGGGCGACGGCGGTGCCGCCTTCTTCGCCGGGATACCAGGCTTCGACGATGGCGGGCAGATTGGCACTGGCCCAATTGATAGCGAGAGCGCTGCCGTTCATGAGCACGAGGACAGTTGGCTTGCCGGTGGCATACACGCGTTCGAGCAAATTCTCCTGCGGCGCGGGAAGATCGATGCGCGTGCGGTCGCCGCCTGAGAATCCTTCGGCATGCACTTTCATCTCCTCGCCCTCAATGCGCGCCGAGAGACCCATCACCACAACGGCGAGGTCGGCGTTGCGCGCGGCGTCGACGGCTTTGCGCTCCTCGTCGTCAGGAAGACTCCAGACGAGGCGGGATTCGGAACTGCGAACGTCCTGAAAATATTCGATCTTGAGGGAATAGGGATGATCCTTTTCGAGATGGACTTTTTTGGTGAGCGTGGATGCGGGATGGTGAAGAGTCCAATCCTCGACGAGGAGATTGCCGTCGAGCCAGAGGCGATAGCCATCCTGGCCGGTGAAGCCGACGAGATAATCGCCGGAGTCGGGAACGGTTAGAAAACCGGTCCAGCGCACGGAGTAATTTTTGAGAAGTTGCGGCGAGACGCCGGTGTCGCCCCAGGCGAAGTTGACGGCGGCGTCGATTCGGCTCATTGCGGGCGAGCCTTCGAGAGTCATGTTGGGGAAGTAATCCGCTTTCAATCCGTGCTCAGTGCAAGAGGCATCGGCGCAGAGAGCGCTCGAAGGGATGGGCCTGGTCACCGGGCCGACGAGGCCGGTTCCTTCGACATAAACGACATTGGCTTGCGGGAAGCGCTCGCGAATGCCGGCGAGGATGGTGACGGGCTTTGAAGGAGTGCCGTTGTAATTGCCTTCGAGCGCGTCGAGGCTGTCGGCGTTGGGGCCAATGACGGCAATCGTTGCGGGCGCGTGCTTCAAGGGAAGCAAATTGTTGTTCTTAAGAAGAACGATGGATTCGCGGGCCATGCGAAGGGCGAGCTGGCGGTGCGCCTCGGTGTCATTCTCCGCGGGCGTGATGCGGGAATAGGGAACGTCAGAAGGCGGGTCGAACATGCCGAGGCGAAAACGCGCGGTGAAAAGCCGGCGCAAGGAACGGTCCAGATCCGCTTCCGGGAGCAAGCCTTGATGCACGGCGTTGAGGATGGCGGTGTGCTCGGTGCTCATCGCGTGGCGGTAATCGCCGCAGATGAGATCCATGCCGGCTTTGAAGACCACAGCGACGCCCTCTTCGGCAGTGGGAGCAAAATGGTGGCCGCCGAAGACATCGGCGACCGCGCCGCAATCGGAGACGACATAGCCCTGGAAGCCCCAGTCTTTGCGAAGATGGTCCTGAAGGAGATCGGTATTGGCGCAAGCGGGCTGGCCGTTGAGGGAGTTGTAGGCGCACATGACGGATTCGGCTTTGCCTTCCATGACCGTGGCGCGGAAGGCGGGCAGATAGGTGTCTTCCATGTCATGCCGGGAGACGTGCACATCGACGGTGTGGCGCGTGGATTCCGGCCCACTGTGAACGGCAAAATGTTTGGGCGTGGAGACGGTCTTGAAATAGTGCGGATCGGTTCCCTGCAGCCCAGTGACGAACGCCACGCCAAGACGCGAGGTGAGGAAAGGATCCTCGCCATAGGTTTCCTGGCCGCGGCCCCAGCGGGGATCGCGGAAGATATTGATGTTGGGAGACCAGACGGTGAGGCCGCGATACCAGTCCGAGGAGCCGCCGGGATGAAGGGTGGCGTAATACTTGGCGCGAAATTCGGTGCTGATGGTTTCGCTGGCCTGGTGCAGAAGGGGCACATCGAACGTGGCGGCCAAGCCGATGGCTTGCGGGAAAACGGTAGCGATGCCGGCGCGGGCGACGCCGTGGAGGCCTTCGTTCCACCAGTTGTATTCCGGAATGTGCAGACGCGGAATCGCGGGCGCGGTGTGGCCGACTTGCGTGACTTTTTCTTCGAGGGTCATGCGGGAGATCAAGTCGTCAACGCGCTGCTCGATGGGGAGCTTAGGATTGAGATACGGCGCGTCGCTGGGGACGGGCGCGTCGCTGGGGACGGGCGCGGACGCTGGGGGCGGTTGCGGCTCCTGCGTGGCCTGCTGCGCGTGCCCCGCAGTGGAAAGTAGAAGGCAGGCTGCGAAAAACGCCGCCGGAAGTACAGTGGTCTTCCTTGCACTGATCCATTTGCGATTCATACGTAGGAGTCCGCCGTTAGGGCCGCTCCCGCAGAGGGGGAGCGAGCCAGAATGAAGCGCGTGTACGTGCATGCCGGGGTGGCACAGTAGCACTCGAGGGGGAGATCTGTAAACGCGACGATGCACTGAGGCCAGACTGCGGCGAACCTGGAGCGGAGAGCACAGAAGAGGGGGGCCCCCCCCCGGTTTTTTTGTAAGTGTTCATTCTAAAGGGTTTTAAGTCCTGCGTTTTGTAAGTGCGGATTCTAAAGGGGTTGCGGGCGTGTTTTCTGTAAGTGCGGATTGTAAAGGGTTTAGTGGCGAGTGGGGAGTGACGAGTGGCGAGAGGGGAGGGGAAAAAAGCAGATCCTTCGCTGCGCTCAGGATGACACCACTTGGAATCGCGCGGAGGGAGCGGGGCGGTCGCGGGATTTGCGGAATTCTTTCTTAACGCAGAGGGCTCAGAGTGCACGGAGAAGAGACTAGGAGAACAGGAGTTGGGGAAGGCGGGCGGGGTTGGCGCGGCGAACATGAGGAATGGTAGCAGAGAAATGGATTACTGTCAAGGTACAGTACTACGGTTTTATCATTCGAACGTGAGACGCGGAAGTGGAATGGATGGAAGGAGTTGGCGGGGAAAAGCGAGTTTGGTGAGACGGGAAGGGCAGAGGTTGGAAGATAGAGGTTGGAAGTTGGACGGAAAAACCAAGCGAAGAGGGCATAAAATCGTTTACAGGTTGGAAGGTTCGAAGGTTCGTGGAGAAGGGCCCGGACGTGACCGCAGGGACGTGGCCCGTGGCCCGTGATCCGTGAAAAACGAGAAGAAGGAAAAAAGATAACGCGGAGGCGCAGAGTTAACGGAGGTTTCGCAGGGAGAAGAAAGCGGCCGGGGAAAAGAGGAGCCGGAGCGGGTGAGGCGGGGATGGGAGAATTGCAGCGATGGGTGGCGGTAAATGGGGAGTTTGATGGGACGGGAATGGCAGAGGGTGGAAGACAGAGATTGGAAGTTGGACGGAAAAACCAAGCAAAGAGGGCATAGAAGCGATTACAGGTTGGGAGGTTCGTGGAGAAGGGCCCGGACGTGACTGGGATGGGACGGAGTTCAAAACCCGGACCCTTAATAACGAAGGGAGCGGCACCCGATCCATGCCAAGCCGTTGAGGGCCAGTCACCGGCCAAAGTCACAATCGTCGCAGCAGCTTAGGGGGTCGACACCCGCCAGCCATTCGGTGCCGCGATTGTGACGAGCTGTTGCTATGAGCCGGCACCCGTCTATTCCTTAGCGTGCTTCGACGAGAATTTGCGGGTGCAAGCCCAAAGCCTCCGCATAGGCGATGAGAGTCTCCAAGCTGAACTTTGAGATCTTTCCGGTCATGAAGTCGCTGACCCTTGGCTGTGACTCATCCAAACGCTTCTGCAAGTCCGCTTGTGTGTAACCCCGCTTTTTGATGGCCTTGAGTATCTGGGAATGCAGCTCAGACTTCATCTTTAGCGCCGCTGCCTCTTCCGGCGAGAAACCGATTTGCTCGAACACGTTACTTTTCACGATTCGCCACTTTCTTCCGTTTCGCGATTCCCTGACTTAAAAATTGGAGCCGCTTTCCCGCGGTTTCAATCTCTTTTTGCGGCGTTTGGTTGGTCGTTTTCGTGAAGCAATGCAACACATAAATCAGACCCTGCAACGGAATGTAGAGGACTCTGTACCAGTGCTCCGCATCACGGTCCCGCAACTCAAAGACACCCGGTAAAACGGCGCCCATTGGTGCGAAATCCAAAGGCTCCTCGCCTTCGTCGAGACGCTGCAGATCGTTCCGGAGGTTCTGGCGTGCCGCATCCGAGAAACCACGAATGAGCTTTTGCGAGTCCCCTAGCCAACGAATCCGGGTTTGCGATCCTGGGCTAGTCACGGCCATCTTATATAAGAACTTATATAAATGTTAAGAGGCTGGCTGGGATTCCCGTGCTCGCGCACGGAAAAAGGCCAAGGATAAGCACTCATCGTTCATGAAGCATTCGGGACGCGGTGCCATCGAGCCCGGCGTGGTTGGCCCGGCAGGAATTCAGAAATTTTGTATGACGGGGTGGAGACGAATAGCTCGGGGAACCTCTCGTCTGTCCTGGGTTGTCAAGGTGGTTTCGGCGAGTTTAAGGTGTCCCACCCCGGATAAAATCAAAGTCAGAGTCGTCCCGGCGCCTTAAGGGGTCGCCACCCGCCTATACACTCATTCGGCAAATCTTTTACTGGTTCGGCGTCGAAAGTGGCGACATCCCGTACACCTCGGTAGCCCCGAGCGGCTCAAGATTCGTCGATGAAAACCTCATCATCAACTCACGCTCATCCTAGTTGCTTCAAACTATCCCGGAACTGGCGGGTCGGAGACTTCGTCCTCTTGTACACCGAAATCGACGATAAGACGTTCAGTAAGTTCCCCGTAAGCTTCGACATGTGCATGAAGTTTTGGCGCCATCCCATGCTGAACATACTTCACTGCCGCGTCGAATGGTTGGCGTAGACTTCGATCCGTTTGAATGCGCTCTTCCATCACATCGGCGAAGGTCTTTTCTTCTAACACCCACATCATGCGCTCAAGGCATGAAACGCTCATGCTAACCAGGGGTGTCACTACAATGCGTTTATGCGATTTCTTGCCGAGTTGGTCTTTAAAGCGTTTATTCAAATAGGCGTTTACGCCCCAAGATCCACCGAGGTCATCCCGCGTGATGATCACGGGAATAATCTTATTGATTCGTTTGAGATAATCCGGCAAATCAGAATCCCCAAACCTGTTGACGGCATTGAGGAGCTGATTAACGCCCTTGGTCTTTACAAGTCTGTCTTCGAGATAGGCTTTTATCTTCTCGTAATCGCCGGAATGTCGGTCCGCCGCTGTGCACGTGGCAAGTTTCGCCTCAATCAGCACGGCCGTGTCACCGCAGACGATGATCTGATCGCAAATTTGGTCGGTGCTGTTCAAGTATGTGGGGCTCGGATAGATTTCATGTAGGTCAGCCGCAGCATAGGTTTGGAACATCCAGGTAACATATTCCTCAAACACCAGTCCCCAGTAACTGAGCCACGGATCCTTTTTGTTGCCGGGAAGATTTCGCAACACACGCCAAATAACGGCGCTCTCTAATTTGCCAAACGCAAATTCGTAATCGAGCATGTACATCTCGTCGTTGAACAGGAAGTAGGGGCGGTCCTTCACGAATTCGAAATCGCCATAGCCAAGCGTATCCTTCAGCTCTGGCATTCTTTCGAGCGAAAAACAAACCGTTTCAAACATCTGGTCAATTGTCGTCTCGGGAATATTCGTTTTCTTAAACCAGCTTTTACGGAGAGTTGCATCGATGGGCCTGTCATAAGTCAGCTTTTGGCGCGTCTGAACTGCGTGCATAGCGAACGCCGCAATGAACTCCGCATATGTCATGATCGGGAATGGAAACAGCTTCTGGAACTCCGTTTCTAGGTCAAATTTGAGCAGATTTTCCGGAATCCGTGGAATGATCTTGGTGAGCCAAATATAAAACCGGAGGAAGCTAAACATGGGATCTGTGGGCGAAGTGATTTCATACGTTGGCAAGAACTCGGCAGCGATGTTGGCATAGCCGTCAAGCTCGCCCTCCACGACAACATGTTTTTTGTAGAGTAGCTCGCCAGACTTGAGCATCAATTCGCCGTATTTGTCGTTCCTAGGGCCGTTTTCAGGAATTTCAGGGACAGGGTGCTCTGGCTGCAAGCGAACAGTTGCGGCGGCAAGGAAACGCAATTGCCCATTGAAAAACGGCAGTCTTCCCATCTGGTGCACCCACCGCTTAACGTGAGGAACTAAGGCGGGCGGAAACACAATAGGAATGTGTAAGTCAGCCACATTGTCCGGGGGAATAGTGCGAGCGTCGGGGCCGTACCCGAAACCGACGCTCAACTTCGTGCAGGCAATCAGGATGCTGGATTTCGGATATTTAGCAAGCTCAGCTTGAAACTGTTCTGTTGTAACGCGTGGGCTCTTCGTGAGTTCCGACCACGTCATCCACACTTTCATTTTCGGCGGCGGCACAGGTATTCCTGCTCGATAAACCGTTCTCTCAGAGAGCGACAAAGCGTTACATATTAGTGCATCTTGCAAGCCAGGGAAACGACCAGCGAGCCGACGCCGAGTCGCGCGGGAGAGATTCGGGAATGGGCACTCAGTAGCTTGGGGTGGTCCCTTTTTCCCGTGTATACGCTATCCCGTTTCTCCGTAGATAGGCGAAAATAAAGCGGCAATACTAGGTGGATGGGCGGAGCGCTCCTCAAGCCGCGACGGAGGCAGCAGGGCGCTCCATGCGCTGAACTTTGAGCGAGCACCCTCACGGACGTGGAGCGGGGTGGGAGCGTGAAAGGAAGGACGAAGAGAGATTTCTCTCTGCGCAAGCCGACACGTTTGCAGGAGCAAACGTGAAAGAAAAAGCGTCGGCTTGCTGCGTTCGAAATGACCGTGTATGCGGTGTCGGCAGAAGGCGGAATTCCTTTTGGCTGCGAGGAAGTGGCGAGACTGGGGCAAAAGCGCCGTCCGGGCGTGTACCGAGTCTGACACCCCCTCGAGGAGCAAAAGCGTTGACCTGGACTGTGACAGCTACTTAACATGAGGGGATGCGCCGGAAACACCCGACGGGACTATACGCAGCTCTCGTGATCGCGCTGACCCTGGCTGCGGGGGGCTGCGAAGACGCCGCGAAAAACGGCGTGCAGGCGCACGTACCGGCCTTGGATCCAGCCCATGCGGCGGCCGCGCAGGTTTCCGCCCATCTCGGAGAACTCCCGCTAGGAAAATTATCGCCGGAGTGGTTGAACGCGCTGGCTCTGCGAACGCCCGGGCCGAAGGAATATTTGATGGCCCAGGTGGAGGCAAAATTCGCGTCGGGGGAAGAGAACTACAGAGCGGGGCATCTGGAAGCGGCGCGGCACGACTTTGACAACGCCGTGGACTGGATGCTGGAGAGCGGCTTCGACATCAATAGCGATCCGCAGTTGAGCGAACTGTTCCACAAGGTGGTCGATAACGTTTATAACGACGAACTGCAAGCCTTCCGCGAGGGCGACGGTTTTCAGGAAGCGCCGGCGGTTCCCGCGGCGATCGACGAAGTGGCGGAAATGACGTTTCCCGTCGATCCACGGCTGAAGGACCGGGCGGAAGAAGCAGCCAAAAATGTTTCGCACGACCTGCCGCTGACGGTGAACGACGAAGTACTCTCCTTCTTGAATTTCTTTCAGACGCCGCGGGGCAAGGCCATTGTCGAGACCGGGCTGCGGCGGTCGGGGCAATATCGCGCGATGATTTCGCGCGTGCTGCGCGAAGAAGGCGTACCGCAAGACTTGATCTATCTGGCACAGGCGGAGAGCGCGTTCCAGCCGCTGGCGCTTTCGAGGGCCGGCGCGCGCGGGATCTGGCAATTCGTGGCCTATCGCGGAATGGAGTACGGCCTGCGGCACACGTGGTGGGTGGACGAACGGCAGGACCCGGAAAAGGCCACGCGCGCGGCGGCGGAGCATTTGCGCGATTTGTACGCGCAATTCGGCGACTGGTACCTGGCGATGGCGGCGTACAACTGCGGCCCGGGAAACGTGCAGAAAGCCATCGAGCGGACGGGCTACGCGGATTTCTGGGAGTTGTACAAGCGCAACGTGCTGCCGCGCGAGACGAAAAATTATGTGCCCATTATTTTGGCGCTCACGCTGATTGCGAAGGACGCGGCGCACTACGGCATACACGTGGAGCCGGAGCAGCCGGTGCCGACGGACGTGGTGAAGCCGGGGCGCGCCATCGATCTGCGGCTGGTGGCCGAAACGATCGACGTGGACGTCGACACGCTGCGCAACCTGAATCCTTCGCTGCTGCGCCTGACGACGCCCGACGATCCTTCCTTCGAGCTGCATTTGCCGGCGGGAACCGCGGAACGATTTTCCGCGGAGATTGCGGATATTCCTCCGGACAAATGGGTGAGCTGGCGGCGGCACCGCATCGAAGCGGGCGAGACGATGACGTCCATCGCGAAAAAATATCACGTGACCGCGGCGGCGATTTCGGAAGCCAATAACATGGACCGCCACGCCGCGCTCGACGTCGGAGGAAAATTGATCATTCCCGCGGCGCCTCCCGCGGATGCGAAGCGCCGTTTGGTGCATTACCGCGTGCGCCGTGGCGATACGCTCGAGGGAATCGCGGATCGCTACAGCGTGCCGACGGAAGATGTGCGCAAGTGGAACCACATGAGAACGAATCATGTGGGGCGCGGCATGGTGTTGCGGATTTATACGGTCGGCGGCGCTCCGGAAGCCACGCCGGCGCACCGGAGGCGAAGAACGAGCGCCAAGAGGCGTTCGCCGCAGCCTACGGCGGCCGCAAGCCGGGTTTCTGCGTCAATCCATAATTAAGTCCTTTATACGCAATAGAATACAGTTTGCCCAAGGAAAGGGAGGCTAGCCGGCAGCGGCTGCTCGGAGACGATTGCGCCGGTACGGCGGAGCCTGGATTTGCGGGAACACCGCAGAATGCTTGACAACTCTGCGGGAGTACGATAACAACGGCGCTGCGGCGGAGGGGAGTCGGCGACTCCGGCGGTGGCAGCGTCCCACGAGCCTCAGGCTTGTGGATTCCCCCTCGGGAGGATGTGATGGATTTCGAGAAGGACAATTTTGAAGATGACAACGAACTGTCGCGGCTGGAGGAAGAGGAAGAACTGGGCGGCGGCAGCGACGAGATCGTGGAGACGGAAGAAGAAGAGATTTTGATCACGGAAGATGAGCCGGCGGCAGCGGCGCCGGCGGCCAAAGCGGCGCCCAAGCCGGAGAAGAAGCCGGCCAAGAAAGCGGCTCCGAAAAAGAAGGCCAAAGCGAAGCCGAAGAAAGCCAAGGCCAAGCCGAAAAAAGCTGCGAAGAAGAAAGCCAAGAAAGCGGCCAAGAAGAAAAAACGGCGCTGAGGTTTCGCGGCGGTCCGCAATTAGGAAACGACGAAGAGGCCCGGACACGCGTCCGGGCCTTTTCGTTTTGAGAGCGCGCACAGCCCAGTGCGGGACTGGGCGAGGCGCGGTACGCTCCCAAATGCGTTCGGGAAGACTCTCGAAACGGGAATGCAACGGATATAGAAAGAGCCAGCTTGCCGGAAGAGATAAGTCCCGCTAGCATAGCGCCGGATGTTACGGGCGCTGGAACAGATACGGCGGATGCGGGGCGGCGCGCAATCCCACCTGATGCGCTGCACGGACGGGAACTATTACGTCGTCAAATTCCAAAATAATCCGCAGCACCGGAGAATTTTGGTCAACGAACTGCTAGGAACAAAGCTGGCGGCGCGGCTGGGGCTTCCGACGGCGCCTGTGGCTATCGTCGAAGTGTCCGAGGAACTGATCCGGCTTACGCCGGATCTGGCGATGGAAATGCCGCGCCAGCGGATTCCCTGCCAGGCCGGTTTGCAGTTTGGCTCGCGCTATCCGGGCGATCCGCGGCGGCTGGCGCTGCACGATTTTCTGCCCGACGAACAACTGCGGCAGGTCGCGAACCTGCACGACTTCGCGGGCATGCTGGTCTTCGATAAATGGACGTGCAATACCAACGGGCGCCAGACGCTTTTTTTTCAGCAACCGTCTCGCGAGGAACGGCCGGCGGCGGGTTCCGCGGCAGAGGGTTGCCCGTCGGCGGATGCGAGCGGGTCGCCTTACAGCACCTTGATGATCGATCAGGGGTTCTGTTTCAACGCTGGAGAATGGAATTTTCCCGACGCGCCGCTGCGCGGGCTGTATGCGCGCAATCGCGTGTATGAAGGCGTGACGGGAATGGAGTCCTTCGCGCCGTGGCTCGAGCGGCTCGAAAAGCAGATGACCGAGCGCACGCTCGACGACCTCACGCGGCTCATTCCGCCGGCGTGGTACGAGGACGATCTGGATGCGCTGCTGCGCCTCTCCGAACAGCTGCTGCGGCGGCGGGCGCGCGTGCCGGAGCTGATCCTGGAGGCCAAAAAATCCAACCGCCAGCCATTTCCGTACTGGACGTGAATCATGACTGAAACGACTGCTGAATCCGCCACCGCGGAACGCACCTGCGCCTACCGCGTTTTGCGTTATACGCCGAATCTGGTGCGCGACGAATGGGTGAACATCGGCGTGCTGCTCTTCGATCCGCAATCCGGCGAACGGCGCCTGCGGCTGATCGAGGAACAGGAAGAGTACGCGCGCGTGCGCCGTTTGCATCCCGAAGCGGATGAGGCGCTGCTCCGCGGATTGCGCGACGATTTGGAAGACCGCTTCGAGTCCGCACGCGGCGCGCAGGGACACGGATCGAACGGCGGGGGCTCCAATGGCAGCGCTCTGCAAGAGCTTCTGCGCAAGTGGGACGACACGCTCTCGAACGCTCTCCAGCTGGCCCCGCAAAAGGGAGTCCTCGCGAACGATCTGGACGCCGAACTCGAGCGGCTCTACGGAGACCACGTGGCCGTGCCGCGCGGGGCAGCGCGCGTGGGCGCGCCGGGAAGCCGCGCGCAGATGCGTTCGTACTGTTCGCAAGTCTTCCGGCAAGCGCGGCTGTGGGACAGAATCCAGAAATCCGTCCGCGCGTCGGAATTCACGTTCCCGGGCGACCCCATGCGCATCGATTACAGTTACCGGCGCAACGGCACGCGGGGCTTTCTGCAGACGCTGTCGGTTTCACGCGCGCCGGGCGACGCCAAGGGGCTGGCCTACACGGCGGAGCGCATTGCCGCCAGGGCCGAGCTCAAGACCGAATTCGCCGTCATCACCGACATCGAGCTGGCTGGACAAAACGACCGCAACCGTTTCGTCGACCGCACGCTGCGGGATGCGGGCATCGAGCCGGTCCCGCTCGATCACTTCGCGGTGTGGGTGGGCAAGCTGAAGCCGATGATCCAGTGAACGCCGCCAGCGCGCAGGCGGAGCGTCGAAGCATTGGGACGGGGCTCAACGGTCCGCGCTCCCTACTCAGCCACCGAGAGAACCAGAAGCGTCGCGTCGTCCTGCCAGTGGCCGAGACCGAACGCGCCCGCCGCGGCAAGAATTTTCTCCTGCAACGCGGACGCGGACGCTTCGCGCTGTTCTTGCAGCAAGCGGAGCAGCCGCTCTTCGCCAAATTCGCCGCCGCCTTCGTCCGAAACTTCCGTGACACCGTCCGTAAAGAACAGGACGCGGTCGCCGGGCGCGAGCTGCGCGGCACCCACGGCAAACGCCTGGTTGGGAAAGACGCCCAGCACCCCGCCGCCCGCCTGCAGCCGCTCGTGCGAGCCATCGCGGCGCAAGAGAATGGGAGCGTTGTGGCCCGCGTTGGTGTAGCGGAGAACCCGCGCCGGGCCGTCCAGCTGGGCGTAGAAAAAAGTGATGAAGCGGTCGTTGCCGGTGTTGTGGCAGACCAGCGAATTCAGCCGCGAGCACAAGCCTTCCGGCGACAAAGCGGGCGAAGCCAGCCCGCGCACCGCCGCCTGCAAGTTGGACATCAGCAGCGCCGCCGGCAGCCCTTTTCCGGCCACGTCCGCAATGCACAAGCCCAGCGTGGCTTCGTCGAAGGCCAGGACGTCGTAGTAATCCCCGCCCACGCTCTGCGCCGGCTGCCAGGCGCCGGCGATTTCATAGCCTGCCAGCTGCGGGATACTTTGCGGCAAGAGGCCTTGCTGAATGGACCGGGCCTCGGCGACTTCCTGTTCCTGATGATGAAATTGTTCCGCGATTTCCCGGTGGTCCTGGTTCTCCCGCGCGAGGCGGCGGCGGGAAGCGCGCCGCTCGCGCCCCACGGCGATTTGCTTCTGTAAAATCTCGAGAAGCCGGTCGTTCGTCCACGGTTTCTCCACAAAATCCGCCACGCCGTACTGCATGGCTTCGACCGCCAGGCCCACGGTGGCCCAGCCGGTCATCACCACAATCGCCGGCGCTTCTTCGTTCTCTTTCAAGTGGCTGAGCAGGTCCAGGCCCTCGCGGCCCGAGGTGGTGTCGCGCGCGTAGTTCAAATCCATCAGCAGGAGGTCAAACTCGCTTGCCGCCAGCACCCGCAACAACTCGGCCGGGGAACTCGCTGTTTCGGTTTCGTACCCATGGCCCTTCAGAAGGAGGAGCAGCGCGTTCAATACATCGGGCTGATCGTCGGCTATCAGGATTCGCGGCGGCATGTTGTGGCTCTCGTTGTTTGATTCACAGGGAAAGGGGCAGGCTGGCTGCCACGCTTCAGCGAGTCTAAGCCTTTTGTTTCTGGGTCATTAGGGGGCAGTGGGCGCCACACGGGGTCCAGCTTCGGCCATTTGCGGGAAAGAGCGTCCCACGACCGGACAGGTGTCCGAATCCAGAAACTTCCCCGCCGCAAGTCCGGCTTCCGCCCCGAGATGCAATCAGCGTTGTCACGCTGAGGTGCTGCTGCCGCTTCCCGGAAGAAAGCATCTACAGAACCGGTTCCGACCAGTTCTCGAGCGTCTCCTTCACCTTGTGCATGAACTGGTGCGCGATAGCGCCGTCCACCACGCGGTGATCGTAGCTCAGCGTGATGTAACACATCGAGCGGATGGCGATCGAATCGTTGATCACCACCGGCCGCTTTTCGATCGCGCCCAGTCCCAATATGGCCACGTTCGGCTGGCTGATGACCGGCAGCCCGAAAAGCCCGCCGAACACGCCCGGATTGGTGATCGAGAAGGTGCCTTCCTGGACCTCTTCCGGCTTGAGCTTTTTGGTGCGGGCGCGCTCCGCCAGATCGTTCAGCGTGCGCTGGATGCCGAGGACGTTTTTCTCGTCGGCGCCTTTCACGACGGGAACGATCAGTCCCCAATCGAGCGCCACGGCGATGCCGATGTTGATCTCCTTGTGCAGCACGACGTTCGTGCCGTCGAGCGACGCGTTCACCGTCGGAAAAGCGCGCAGCCCCGCCACCGCGGCCTTCACGAAAAACGGCATGAAGGTCAGCTTGGTGTCGTAGCGCTCTTGGAACTCATCCTTGGCCTTGGCGCGCAGTGCGGCCACCTTGGTCATGTCCACTTCATCCACGGAGTAGACGTGCGGAGAAACGCGCTTCGAAGCGACCATGTGCTCGGCGATGCGCTGGCGCATGTTGCTCATCGGCTCGACTTGGTAATTGCCAAAATAAATCTTTTCGCGCGGCACGGCCGTTTCGAACGCCACGTGCACCTGCCCGCCGGAAACCGCCGGGGGCGCGGGCGCCGCAGCGGGAGGCGGCGGTGGCGGCGTGGACCGAACCGGCGCCGCGGCTGTCACGGGAAGGCTTGGAGGCGCCGCGGCAGGAGCTCCGCCCGCGGCAATCACGGCTTCGATATCTTGTTTGCTGATGCGCCCGCCCGCGCCGGTTCCCGGTATCGTCGATAGATCAATGCCGTGTTCGGCCGCCATGCGGCGCACGAGAGGCGAACTGTGAATGCGTTCTCCCGCGGGACGTTGCGGCACTGCGGCGGGCGGTGCCGGCGCTGAAACGGGCGCTGCTGCCGCGGGCCTCGGCGCCGGTGGAGGCGCTGGCGCAGCCGCTACGGGAGCCGCTGCCGGTGCTGGCGCCGCCGCCTTTGCAGGAGCGGGAGCAGACGCCGCCGCTCCGCCTGCGCCGTCAATTACGGCCACGACCGTCTGAATCGGCACGGTCTGTCCTTCGTTGACCTTGATCTCCTTCAGCACGCCCGCCGAAGGCGACGGAATCTCCGCGTCCACTTTGTCCGTCGAAATTTCGAACAACGGCTCGTCCCGCTCGACCTTGTCGCCGGGCTTTTTGAGCCACTTGGTGATCGTCCCTTCAAAAATGCTTTCGCCCATCTGCGGCATCACTACGTCGGTGGCCATGGATCGCTCCTCATTGCTTCGTACGTAAAATTCCTTCGAAAAAAGCTCATAGCTGACAGCTCACAGTTAAAAACGATCCAGCAGGCAATGCCCGGACTCCCCGTTTCTGACTGTCAGCAGCCGGCTGTTAGCTCTCAGCTGCCTTCAATACCGCGCGAGCTCTTTCGCAGCGTCAAAAACCTTCTTCGCGTTCGGCAAGAAATGTTCCTCGAGGGTCGGCGCATAGGGCACCGGCGTATCGAGCGCCGTCACGCGCAGCAACGGCCCGTCCAGATCGCCAAACGCCTTTTCGCACAGAATCGCCGCGATTTCGCCCGCGATTCCCCCGGTCTTCGTGTCTTCGTGCACGACCAAACATTTGTTGGTCTTGCGCACCGACTGCAATATCGTCTCTTCATCCAGCGGCAGGAGCGTCCGCAAGTCGATCACTTCGGCTTCGATGCCTTCCTTTGCCAGGGCGTCCGCGGCTTCGAGCGATGTGTGCATCATCGCGGCGTAGGAAACGATCGTCAGATGCTTGCCTTCGCGCCGCACGACAGCCTTGCCAATCGGGACGGTGTAATCCTCGCTCGGAACCTCGCCTTTAATCCGCCGGTACAAAAATTTGTGCTCGAAAAAAAGCACCGGATTGTTGTCGCGCACCGCCGCCTTCAACAATCCTTTCGCGTCGTACGGCGTCGAAGGATAAATCACTTTCAATCCCGGCGTGTGCACGAAATACATTTCCGGATTCGCCGAATGGAACGGCCCGCCATGCACTCCCCCACCGGAGGGCCCGCGCATCACCATCGGCGCAGGCGCGTTCCACAGATAATGCCCCTTGGCCACGAAATTCGTGATCTGGTTGAACGCGCACACGATGAAATCGATGAACTGCAGCTCCGCAATCGGACGCAACCCCATGTAACTCATCCCGCAAGCCGCGCCGATGATCGCGCTTTCGCTGATCGGTGTATCGATCACCCGCTCCCACCCGAACCGCTCGAGCAATCCCTCGCTGGTCTTGAACGCGCCACCATACACTCCCACGTCCTCGCCGAGCAGCACCACCGCCGGGTCGCGCTCCATCTCCTCGAACATCGCCTGTTTGATGGCTTCGAGAAATGTAATTTGCGTCCCGTTTTCCGCTTTTTGTGTGGCCGCCATCGTCAGCCCCGCGCCTTTCGCGTTGCGGCGGATGCAACCGCCGCTTTCACTGCTTTTTTCGCGGGCGGCTTGGCCGCCGCCTTCGATCCGTTTTTCTTTGCGGCTACGGTCTCAGGAGTTTCTATCGCGTTTTTCGTGTCCCCGAAATGAATCGGCGCGTTCGCCCCGCCTGAACTTTTTCCGGACCCGAATCCTGCTACCGTCCAAACGGCCTTGACGCTCGATTTTGGCGGCGTCACTTCCGCAATCGGCCGTTCCCATTTTGGCTGAATCTTATGGCACTCGTCGCCCGTGCAGTAGACTCCCGTTTCGGCAAATTCCGCCGGCGGCATCGGCGAATTCTCCGCGAATTCCCGCTCAGCGGCGAGCAGCGTGTCGATCTTCTCCTCGACGTCCTTCTTGCTCTTCGCGTCGAGCCATTTCTCGCCCGTCAGGAACTTTTCATAAAGCGCGATGGGATCCCGCGCTTCCCAATAGGCGCGCATCTCCTTCGGCACGTATTCCGCCGGATCGTGCTGCGCATGGCCCAGCCTACGGAAGCTCTTGGCCTCGATCAAAATCGGCCCCTCTCCCGCGCGCGCCCGCGCCACGGCTTCCCGCGCCGTCGTGAACACTTCGACCACGTCGTTCCCATCGATGGAATAGCTCGAAATTCCGTAGGCCTTCGCGCGGTCCGCCAGATTTTCCAGAGGCACTTGCCGCTTTACGGGTGTCGAGTACGCCCACAAATTATTTTCCAATATCAACACGAACGGCGCCTTCTGCGTGGCCGCAAAATTCAAGCCTTCGTGAAACACGCCCGTCGAGCTTCCGCCGTCGCCAATCCACGTCATGGTTACGATTTTTTGCCCCAGGTAGCGCCCCGCGATGGCCACGCCGGTCATCACCGGAATCAAATCGCCCAGCATCGAAATCGGCGAAACGATGTGCAGCTTCTCGAGATCCCCGAAATGGCTGGTGCCATCTTTGCCTTTGGTTGGCGAACCATATTTCGCCATGTGCTGCATGAACACGTCGCGCGGCGGCACGCCCTTCACGAGCAACGCCCCGATATTGCGGATCATCGGCGCTAGCCAATCTTTCTTTTCCAAGGCGTACGCCGTCCCCACCGAAATCGCTTCCTGCCCGAGACTCGAATACAGCCCGCCGACAATTTTATTTTGCCGGAAGAGCTTCACCATCGTGTCTTCCACGGCGCGGTTCAGCCGCATGTAGTAGTACAGGTCCAGATACTGTTGCCGCGTCAGTTCCTTCTTCATGCAAGCTCCGGTAGCACAGGCACTCTTGCCTGTGCTCCTTCCTTCTTCTCTGCTGCGGTCGGACAGGCATTCCTGCCTGTCTTCTTTCTCTTCCGTCCACAAGGGACGAACAAGATTGCCGTCCCGCGCTTCCTAAGCCGGCACAGCGATCTGCTGGTCTGCAACTTCCAGCCTCTCCATCCATTGATGCTTGGATTCGGGGGCCATCTCCAGTCCAAACACTTCTCCGAAATGCTGCGCGATTTGCGGCGCAACTTCTCGAGTGTCCACGCCTCGTCCCAACAGTTTTTCCAGCGAGGTCGCCTTCCGCCCCGCAATCCCGCACGGCACAATCAAATCAAAATTCCGCAAGTCCGTCGAAACGTTGTACGCAAATCCGTGCGAAGTCACCCAGCGGCTGATGTGTACCCCAATCGCTCCCAATTTTTCCGGTGAAATTTCCGCTCTCTGTGAACTCTGCGTTAAATCTCTTCCCGCCTCCGCCACCCAAATCCCCGTCTTCCCCTCTTCGCGGTGCGCCGTAATCCCAAACTCCGCCGTCGTCCGGATCATCACTTCCTCCAGCATCCGCACATACCAAACCACGTCCTTGCGAATCGCGCCAAGCTGCAAAATCGGATACCCCACGATCTGCCCCGGCCCGTGATACGTGATATCCCCTCCGCGGCTGGACTCAAAAAATTCCACATTCCGCTGCCGCAACACATTCTCCGAAACCAAAAGATGCTCGCGCTTGCCGTTTCGCCCCTGCGTGACCACCGGCGTGTGCTCGCAGAGCAGCAACACATCCTCAATCGCATCCGCTTTGCGCGCCGCCACCACGCGCTTCTGCAGCGCATACGCTTCCGCGTATCCAATCAATCCCAGGTCGATAATCCGGCAGGTCTTCACCAGTCACCAGTCACGAATCACCCGTCACTTCTTCACACGTTAATTTGCAATCCCCGCACCGAGGCAAACGCATCCCCCATGCCTTCCCACACGGTGGGATGCGCGTGAATCATGTTCATCATGTCGTCGATCGTGCCTTCAAGATTCAAAGTCGCCGCGGCTTCCGCCAAAATCTCCGTCGCCAGCGGCCCGATAATGTGAATCCCCAGAATCTCTCCATATTTTTCATCCGAAACCACTTTGATGAATCCCCCGTGATTCCCCAAAATCGTTGCTTTGCTGTTTCCGACAAACGGAAACTTCCCGGTCTTCACCGCGTAGCCCGCCTCGCGTGCCTGCCTCTCGGTCAAACCGATCGACCCGATCTGCGGTTCGCAGTACGTCGCATTGGGAATGCGCGTCTTCAAAATCGGCTGCGTTTTCTTTCCGGCAATGTGCGTGACGGCTACGATCCCTTCCATCATCGCGGCGTGCGCCAGTTGCGGCATGCCCCCGACGATGTCTCCAATCGCATACAAACCCTTTTCATCCGTTTCCATGTACGGCCCGGTGAGCACGAACCCGCGCTCCAATTTCGCCTTGGACTTTTCCAGCCCGCAATTCTCCGTCATCGGTTTGCGGCCCACGGCCAGCAGCAACTTCTCCGCCTGCAGCGTCTGCGGCTTCCCGTCCTTATCCTTGAAGGAAACCGTCACGCCCTTGGCGTCCTTCTTCACCGAATCCACCTTGCTGCTCGTGAAAATCTGGATGCCCTTCTTTTTGAACTCCTTTTCCAGCTCCGCCGAAACCTCTTCGTCTTCCACCGGCACCACGCGCGGCAGCGCTTCCAGAATCGTCACCTGCGTCCCAAACGTATTGTAAATCGACGCAAACTCCACGCCGACCGCTCCCGCTCCCACCACAATCAGCGTCTTCGGGATATCCGGCAGCTCCAAAATCGACCGGTTCGTCAAAATCGTCTTGTGATCCGGCTCGATTCCCGGCAATGCCCGCGCCTCGGATCCGCTCACCACCAAAATATTCGCCGCCTCAATCTCGCTCGTCTTCCCGTCCTTCTCCACGCTCACGCGCCCCGGCCCGGCATAGCGCCCCCATCCCTGCACCCATTCCACTTTATTTTTCTTGAAAAGAAACTCGATGCCCTTGGCATGCTTCTTCACGATTTTGTCTTTGCGCGCCAGGATATTGGCCCAGTTGATCTTCAGGCCGCTTACTTCAAACCCGAGCTCCGCCCCGTTTTTGAAGTGATCGTATACATCGGCGTGGTGCAGCAAAACTTTCGTAGGAATGCATCCGACGTGCAAACACGTCCCGCCCAGAAACGGATCTTTCTCCACGACAACGGTCTTCAATCCAAGTTCGCCTGCACGAATGGCCGCCACATATCCGCCCGGACCGCTCCCGATAATCGCCACATCGTACTTTGCCACTCGTGATCTCCCTTTCGCAGCTCTCAGAACCGGTCAACCAAGCCCCGGCGCTTGCCGTTTCTATTCTGTTTGCAGCGGTCGCCTATTCTTCGGACAGGTTTACGGTTGCACTTCTCATCGGCCTGGATGCCCAACGCCAGCAAATTCTGTGGAATGCCAAACCCGAAGAAACGGGACTGCCTTCAGCACGAACACCGGCCACCCGGCAAACCCTGAATTTTAGCAGCCGCTCGCGGCCCCCGCAACCTAACCACAAAGCCAGGCCTCCTGCAGACGTGCTTTCTTCCAGACGGCCGCTGCCTTCCCGGGAAGCGGCGGAAAAACCCTCCGGAGGTGAAGCCCTCTTCCTTTCCCATGCAGAAGTTATCCACAGTTATCAATAGAGTGTCTTCTTTGTATTTGTATCTTTCTCTTGACATTGAATTACCGAGATGTATAGTCCATCTCCTATTATTCTTGGGCTAGGCCTCGGCCGCCGTTTCTGGCGATCCCAGCAAGCCTGAAGTCAAGGGGAAGGGGCATCATGATCATGAAATCAGGAGAACAGTGGCATTGCACCAATCCCTGGTGTCACTGCGAGATTTTGGTCCAAACGACTAGCCAAATCGAGGGAGACAACCCGCGCTGCGCCTGCGGCTCGGTCATGAAAAAGAAATACGTCCCTCCGCACGTGACCTACCTCGGATTTCTAGAGGTCGAGGAAACGGTCCCGACGGCCGGAGGTTCCCACAAGGGCTAAGCCATGCGCGCCGAAACACTCGTCCGAGCAGACAGCCACCACGCCAAGCCCTTGGTCATTCGCGGAGGCTTGGCGCGAACCTTCGGCAGCCTGGTGAGCTTCCTGGCCCTGCTGTTCTTGCTCTTGGGGCTCTACCTGCTCCGAGATGCGTTTGTCCACCCGCTCGACGCGCAGGCTGTGGCAGTACTCGCTGCCGCGCTCAGCATCACGCTTGCAGCCATCCTCTTCTACTTTCTCTTGAAACCCAGGCCCCGGCATATCCACCGCTCGCGAAGCACCCGCTTCAGGCGCGCGGAATAGCCGAAAAATAGCGCTCCTCCAATATTTGCCGGTGGTGCAGCTCGTGCCCTGCCGTCATGTACGCCAGCGCTCGCACGCTAACCTCGTTCTTGTTGGCGGTCCCGCGGCGCAGCCACGCCTCATTGCTGAACGAGCGGAACAACGCCAGCGTTGCGCTTCTCACATCCGCATATTCTTCCACCAAATTCGCGAGCATCCGCTCGTTGAACCCAGCGCCGCGCACGTAATCGTCTTGCTCGAACCCCTCGATCGGAGTCTTGTCGCCGCGCGCAATCCGCAGCGCCCGGTAGGCGAAGATCCGCTCGGAGTCGGTGACGTGTCCAAGTACGTCCTTCACCGTCCATTTATCCGGAGCGTAGCGAAAGTTGCCTTCGCGCTCGCTGCGTCCTGCAAAGAGCTGCATGGTATGGACGCGCTGCATCTCGAGAGCGCCCGCAATGTCATCCCCGGGTACCAGCGAAATGTACTTTTCATAGTAAGCCGCATACTCGCCCGGCTCTGGTCTCGGCAATTTCATCTTCCTTCTCCCCAAGCGCAGTATACCGTGCCCACCTCTCTCAGCAGCGCCGTTTTGGGCGCCTTGCCTTCGAACCGCCCGCCAAGCTGGATCGATCCCGCCCCTCGCGCAGTATCGCCGCGAACGCCGCATCCCGTCCCGCTGCCGAGGAATGCTATCATCCATGAAATGCGCGTTGCGTTTCAGGGTGAACCCGGCGCTTTCAGCGAAGAAGCCGCAATCCAGCTTCTCGGCCAGGGCATCACAACCGTTCCTCGCCCCACGTTCGATGCCGCTTTTCGCGCCATCGGCGAAAATCGGGCTGACGCCCTCTTGGCCCCTGTCGAAAATACGCTCGCCGGGCCCGTCGTCCGCGTCTACGATCTGCTTCTCGAAAGCGCCCTCACGATCACCGCCGAGACCATCCTCCGCATCGAACATCACCTCATCGGTTGCCCCGGCGCGTCTCTCGGCGGCCTCCATTCTGTCGCTTCCCACCCCATGGCTCTGGCCCAATGCGAGCGCTTTTTTGCGACCCATCCGGACCTGAAGCGTGTTCCCGCGGAAGACACGGCCGGAAGCGTGCGCGAAACGATCGCGCGCGGCGACAAAAGTTGCGCGGGCATCGCCGGACGCCGCGCCGCCGAACATTATGGCGGCGTCATTCTCGCCGAGGGAATCCAGGACAACGACGAAAATTTCACCCGTTTTTTCCTGCTCCGCCGCGCCGCCGAATCCAATCCGCCGGTCCCGGACGCGCGCAAGATGTCCATCGCCATGCGCCTCGCCCACCGCCCCGGCGCACTTCTCGCCTCGCTTGAGCCCTTCGCAAGGCACGGCGTCAACCTCCAAAAAATCGAAAGCCGCCCCATCCATGGCCGCCCGTGGGAGTATCAATTTTTTCTGGATGTCGAAGGAGAAACGCCCCGCCAGCTCGAATCCGCTCTGGCGGAAGTCCGCAAAGCTACGAGCGATTTGCGCGTGCTCGGCCTCTACGTCGCGGCTCGCACGCCAAGCGCAACGCCGCAAGCACAAACGTAGAATACAGTCTGAAGTCAGCCGCGAGCCGCCCGTCTTCTAAGTTTCTAAACGCCCGCACGCGCCACTCTCGTCTACTCGTATCTCAGCGCTATGATCGGATCGACGCGCATCGCCCGCCGTGCCGGAATGTAACACGCCACCAGCGCCACTCCGATCAGCAGCCCCGCCGTAATCAAAAAGCTCGGCGCGTCAAATGTGCCGATCCCATAGAGCAAACTATTGATGCTCCGCGCGAGCAAAGCGGAAAGAATCAGCCCCGCCACCACACCAGCGCACACCATCGCCATCCCATTCGCCAAAATCAGCCGCAGCACGTCGCGCGGTTGTGCGCCCAGCGACATGCGGATGCCCACCTCCTGCGTCCGCTGGCTCACCGAGTACGACATCACGCCGTACGTCCCCATCGCTGCAAGCAGCAGCGCCAGCAAACCGAAGCCGCCCAGCAATTCGGCCCCGATTCTCGGCGCCGTCAGCGATTGCACCAAAACCTGTTGCACCGTCTCCACGTTCAGCAGGGGCACCGTCGGCCCTAGCGATTGCACCGTGCTTCGCACGCTCGGAATCGCCTTCTCCGGATCTCCCTTGGTTCGAACATACAGCACAATCTGGGCAGTGTAATGTTGCTTCAGCGGCACATAAACGATGGCTTGCGGCGGCTCACCCATCGTCGCGTATTTCGTCGTCGCCACCTCGCCCACGATCGCTATGTCCCAGGTCTCTCCCAGAAAATGGATGTGCTTGCCGATCGGGTCCGCCCCCGGCCACATCTGCTCCGCGGCCGCCTTGTCCACGATTCCAACCATCTGCCCCTGGGCATCGTCGTGTTCGTCGAAGTCGCGTCCTTCCAACATCGCAATTCTCCCCGTCGAAAAATATCCCGGCTGGATGGCAATCACCGGCGTCAGCTTCCCGTTACGCGGGTCGTTTGTATCCACGCCGTCCGTGAACGTCGTGCGCGCCAGCCCGCCGCCAAACGGGTAAGCGTCCGCAATGCTCGCGCTTTGCACCGTCGCGACTCCTTCCAGCCGTTCGTCCACATCCTTGTAAAATTGCTCGGCCCGCGCCTGCGTGTAATGCTCCGATGCGAGGTTTATGAACATCACCATTTCGTGTTTCACATCGAATCCCGGATCCATCTCCTGTGCATTGCGCAGGCTATGGATAAAAAGTCCCGCGCCGGCCAGCGCCACCAGCGACAACGCCACTTGCAACATCACCAGTATGCCGCGCAGCCCGTACCATCGCGCGCTTCCCGTTGGATTTCCCGTGCGGTCCTTCAACGCCGCAATGCGGTCCGCCTTCGAAGCCTCGAGCGCTGGCATCAGCCCGAACAGCACCGTCGCCACCAACGAGAGCGCCAGCGTGTAAAGCAAAACCCGCGCATCCAGCGTGAAGTCCAGCCGCCTCTGCAAAAATGGCGGCAGCAGACTACGCAGCAGCGCCCGGCCCCAGTACGCAAACAGAATTCCCAGCCCGCCGGCCGCGAGTGCAATCAGCAAGCTTTCCGTGAGCAGTTGCCGCACCAGCCGCATTCTCGACGCCCCCATCGCCAGCCGCACGCCGATTTCCCGGTGCCTCTGCGTGGCCCGCGCCAGCAGCAGATTGGCCACGTTTGCGCACGCGATCAGCAGCACCAGCCCCACGATCACGAACATCAGCGATCCGGCCCGAACGTAGACGCTTCGCAGTTGCGGCGGAATCGCTGTTTGATCCATCGGCACCATCATTTCGTTCCGCCCGCCGTTGTCCTTCGGATATTCTTTTTCGAGATCAAGTCCTAGATTGTGAATCGCGATTCGCGCCTGCGTGACCGTCACGCCCGGTTTGAGCCGCCCCACCATCGCGGCCATTCGAAAGGCCCGCTCGTTGAACCATTTCTTGTCCTCTTCCGAGAGGATTTGGTCGTGCATCAGCATCGGTATCCATGCGTCCGGGCTGCCCAGACTTCCCAGGTCATGGAAAGTGCTCGGCATGATTCCAATCACCGTGAAATCCTGCTCGTTGATTTGGATCGTCCGCCCGATCAAGTTCGGATCGCCGCCGAACTCGCGGTTCCACAGCGCGTAACTGATCACCACCACCGGTGTCGGTGTCTTGCCTTCCTCCGCGGAAAAACCGCGCCCCAGCTTCGGCTGCACGCCCACCACATCGAAGAAATTCGCATTCACCAGTTCGCAGAACGTTTGCACCTTTTTTCCGCCGATGGTCAGGTCCACGCCCTGGAAAACCACGATCGCCGTTCCCGAAAACACGTCATTTTTTTCGCGGTAGTCCACTGCATTCAGGTAAGGAGTCGGCAGATATTCCTGTAGCGGGCCGCCCCGGCTCTGGGCCGTCGAATAAAGACTCATCAGCGTGGACGGGTCTTTCACCGGAATCGACTTCAGAAAAATAGCTTTGGCCAGCGTGAAGATCGTCGTGTTCGCCCCGATGCCCAGCGTCAGCGACAGCACCGCCACCGCTGTAAATCCCGGCGATTTCGCCAGCACGCGAAGCCCATACCGCAAATCCTGTAGCAGGTTTCCCATAAAAAAACCTCCGTGCGAGGCGTCCAGAAATCGTGAAGGCAGGCCTTCCCAGCGTAAACAGCGGACTCCGGCAGCCTACTCTTTTGACGCCACTGTGACAATGAAGGTTCACGGAGCGGGGACACGAATTTTCAATCCTCGCGTTCCACTAGGGCAGGAGCGGTCTTATAGTATGTGAGCATTCGTCACGCAAATTGCGATCGGAGAGCGAATGTCCGGCCGCCCGCAAGGCCGGACATTCGTCGCACGCCGTCACGTCCTAAGCCAATGCGCTTGCTCACTTCCACGCAGAATGCGGCACAAGAATGTCATCCGCGGGCACAAGTGTGTTCACCGAGACATGCGGCCAGGTCAGCCCCGCAAAATTCAGCAAAACCGTCTGCGTATACTGAATTTGCGTAAAGTGCACCGTAAGCTTGCGCGGCATCGCCACGTCAAACGGCGCCGTGCCGGAGAATGTCGGCACGCGCTGCCCCGGAACGCTCGGCTTGGCTTTCACCGCGAACTGCTGCCCGATATTCAATGGCCCCACCTGAATAACTTCTTCGACGGTTTCAATCCAGAAAATCGCCAGCATCTGCAAAGCTTGCGCGTTCGGCGCCGTGGCCGCCGCTTGCCCCAGCAAGAACGCGATGTTGTCCACTCCTCCCCCGAACGGCAGCACTTGCGGCGGTGGCGGCGGCGCCGTCGAGATGATGATCGCGATGGTGTTGGTGATCTTTTGTTTGCTGATGTGACTGCGCAGCAACGAGTTCGGATCGTCTAAGAGTGGTTGCGTAATGGTCCCGGCGGCGATAAACGAGCTTAGATCCTGCGGGATTCTCGGCGTGTTTGGGTTGGATGCCGTCTGGCTCGCGAACTTAATCTTGTTCGCGGGGTTTCCCGTTTGGAATGGCGTGATGTCCACCGGGTTTATGGTCGGCGGCCCGGCGACGGACCCCGAAGTCCCTTGCGCCTCAATGGTTGTTCCGTGCGGGATCGATGCCATGCGCGTAATCGATTCTCCCAGCGGCGGAACGGTGGTCGCCGGCACATGAATCCAAATTCCCGGCTCCGCGTGAATGCCGACGCTCTCGCCGTGGATCGTAATATCTTTGATGGTCTGCAGATACGGCACTCCATTCAGGAAAATGTCTCCTTGCGGCGTTGTTCCGCGGTTCGGAACGGAGCCCAGACTCGGCGAAAACGAGAGGCTCTCCGACGTGAGATTCAGTTCCAGAATGTTGTCGAGAGGAGGAGGCGGTGGCGGAATTGGATTTGGCAGCGCCGTCGGCGTCGCCGTGTTATCGGGCCGGAAAATCGTATTGAACCCGTTGCCCACCCAATCTCCCTTAAAAGCCGCAAGCGGACCGAGGGGCGGAGCCGGTGTGACGGTGTGCGGCAGTTTATGATCCGCGCGAACTTCCCCGAATACGAAGTCACTGGGTAATTTGATGGATGCTCTGGGATTTGTGTCGCTCATTTTGAATCCTCCTTAAAGCTGAAGACTGCCTCTGCTTTCGCCGAACCCGAATTTCCATCCAGGTTTCGTCGAACAGGCGCAGCCATTCCCAAATGCTTGAAGGCCAGGCGGGGTTTTCCTTCGCTGAGGTCGTCTCATCGCGGCGGCGGAAGTGCATCGAAGCTGACATCTCCGCCGGCCGCGGTCTTACGTATAGTGGCTGTAACTGTGGAATCGTTTCAAAGAACTAACCGTAGCGGCTGTTACAGGGGAGTCGTTTCAAGAAACCAACCGGCAAGGAATTACGCGCCCGGCCCACAACCGGCGCAAGGTTTGCGCCCCGAAGCTCGCCCCGCCGCCGCGAGATTCGTCCTCCGCCCTATGGCCTCGTTGACCCGGTTAAATACTTGTTGACAGAGTTAGACCGTCAGTGGTACTCTTTGGCTCAGGGAATCTTGCGCAGTTCGCCGTTGCCGCCGCCTTACTGGGCGGCTATTTTTTTGCTCGCTCGAACCCTGAAGCAAATCCTAGAGTTAACCGCCGCCCGATGGAGAATAGACGTCAGTCCGGTCTGATCTTCCCTCAGGCTCTCTAATCGCATTTTGAATTTCGTATTTCCGGTTTCGAGTTTCGCATTTCGTATCTCGCTTCAACTCAAATCCACTTGAAAAGAGAGGTTCCCATGAAAAACAAGAATTCCGGCACGAGTGTTTCCAATCGCTGTCAATTTCTATTTTCCGACGGCCGCTGCTGCCGCATGTTGCGCAGCTCGGCTCACCCAAACTTCTGCGCCTTCCATGCCCGCCAGGAACTCCAGCTCCGCGAATCCCAGCTCCTCGGCACCGAAATTTCCGCCTCGCTCAACGGCAATTTCCTCACCGCGACGGATATCAACCACGTCCTCGGGAAACTCTTCATCGCCGCCGCACAGGACCGCATCCCCCCTCGCAAAGCCGCCATGCTCACTTACCTCGGCCAGGTCCTGCTCTCGTCCCTCCCGCTGGTAAAGAAGGAGTTCCTCTTCCACTACAAATTCGACCACTGGAACAAGGTCGTCGACAACGCCAGCCCCCTCTCTGATCCCCCCTCCCTCACCAATTCCAACTCCCCTCCCGATTCGCTCCCCGATCTGCCCGGCCCGAACACTCCTGACGAAGACTAAGCATCTCAAGAGTGCGCTGACACTAGAAGTTGGGGATAAACCTAACTTTCCTGCTTCCCGAGGAGTTGAGCCCACGGTTCCACTTTAGGCAAAGACTTGCTCATTTTCTGAGTTAGCGGTATATCTCATATGCTAAACTATTCTAAATACCACATTTACTTGGCCCACGTTCGACCTGGCTCTGGCATCAAAACTGTCTGGAAGTAAGCACGGGTACTATGAACGAACCTCCGATCCCCTCCGTCTTGGCGATGCTGGTCTGTGATCAGGTGATCGTAGACCAACAAACGCAGAAGAAGTCTTTGATCGGAATTTTCGAGAATCTGAATGCGGTAGGCTTTCCCGCGGCCCTGAATTGTGCGGTATACGCAAGGCTCGCCGATGCCGAGGGCCATTATAAATTTCGTCTGCGCCTTGTTAGCCTTAAGGACGAAAGACTGTTGAGCGAGATAACATTCGAGGGCAACGTCCAGCGCCGAGAGCAACCCGCAGAGCTTGCACTGTACCTGGCAGGGATTCCACTCACTGAGCCAGGTAAGTACGAAATTCAGTCGTACGCCGATGACGTGTTTTTGGCCAGGACCACGCTTAATGCCTTGCAGATCAGTCTTCCGGGAGCACCACCATGGCAACAATAGCAATGCCGCACGACATTCTCATCAGCGTAGAGACCAGAGTCCCTGAATCCAGGGCGAAAGCAAACGCCCTTCTCCCTCCGCAGCAACAAAACTTGATGATACTGCAGTTTCCAACCCAGGGAGGGGGACCCCAATCTGCAGTGCCCCCCAATGTTCTCTTTGGAGCGCTCAGACACCCGGCGCTACGCCTTCGCAAGGCCATCCCCCTGCGAACGGAGTGGTCCACTCACGGAGTTAGCGTCATCTGGGACGAAGTCGAAGAGTTTGGCTTCGGCGAAACGTTCAGTGCAGCGATCGATGATTTTGCTCACATCGTCGCCGAGCTTTACATCGACCTGCTGGAGCGGGAAAACTTGAGCAGCGACCTCGTTGCCGTTCGGGACCAGCTTTCGCACTACCTCGAAGCAGCCCGCAGGCCATGAAGGTCCACGAATACACCAAAATAGAAACTAAGCTGGGGCTGAAATCCAGAAACTCCGGCGTTCGCCTTTCTTGGTTTGAGCACGAGGGCGTTACCGTTGTTCGGACAAAGCGGTCACAGGGAAACAAGGATCTTCCAGAGCATCTCATACGTCAGCAGCTCAAACTGAACGAGAATCAGTTTTCAAATCTCATCGCCTGCTCCCTCACTAAAGACGACTACATCGCAATTCTGACTGCTAAAGGTCTGATCACCCCCCGTAGAGCGCAATAAACCACGGCTCCCAGGGCCGCTTGAGACCATCACCAATCTGCCCTTGTTGGAAGGTCTGGCGGATGGCTCAGAGGTTTAGCGGGTCTGCCTTTGACTTTGCGAGGGTGCCGCACACGTCGGTTTTGCGTGTGGTCTCTTGATTCTGATTTGTTCGTTCTGTTTCGTTTGCCAATTCACTAACTCCTTTGGAATCCGCACTTCCAAAAAATTCGCCTCTAACCCCTCTGGAATGAACACTTACAAAACACAGAACTTAAAACCCTTTAGAATGAACACTTACAAAAAAACCGGGGGGGCCCCCCTCCCAAAATCTGGCCGCGTCCACCCCAGACATACGGTGCGACAACCATTCTTGGCTATCTCTTGTTCGGTTCAAAGACTCAAAAATCAAGCGCCGCCACTCCGGTTCTCTCTGCGCGTCTCAGCGCACTCAGCGTCTCTGCGTTATCCTTTCTCTGTCCCTGTCTCCCAGCAACGACATCGACGATGCAAACACAAAAAGAGAGCCAGCAAACACCGCCGACCCTCCGGCTGTAAGCTGTCGGCTGTGAGCTGTCAGCCGATCTTTTCTCTTCGCCCATCTCGCAGCAAGGACATCAAACATGCGCAGCAAACAAAAAAAGGGCCGGCAAACTTCGCTGGCCCTTTTCAGATCGATTCATTACCTCTCTACATCTCTAAGTCATTACTTCGGTTCTTCAGCAGTAGCTGCATTCGGCGTCGCCCATGCCTCCGCCCGTCATATCGTCCTTGATCCGCCGCAGCCGCTGTCCCAGCCGCTCGGCGAGCTGGTGCCGCGCGCGCCACAAACGCGCCTTCAGCGTATTTTCCGTAACGCCCAATTTCTTGGCCGCTTCGCCCGTCGAGTAACCCTCGACCTCGCGCAGCACAAACGCAGTCCGCAGCAGCGGCGAAAGTTCATCCAGATTTTCGCTGATCATTTCCCGCAGCTCCGTTCCCGCGAACACCTGCTCCGGGTTCGGCCCTTCGGCCGCGAAGCGCTCGGCGATCGGCAGTTCATCTTCGCGCGGAGGTTCGTCCAGCGAAACCGCCGGCCGCGCCTTTGCGCTGCGACGCCTCATCAGCGCCGCATTGATCACGATGCGCGTCAGCCACGTCGAAAATTGCGACCGCCCCTCGAAGCGCTTCATGTTGCGGTACGCGGAAAGCAGTCCGTCCTGCAAAGCGTCTTCGGCGTCCTCGGTATTGCCGAGGACGCGCAACGCCGTCTGAAAGAGCGGCCGTTGATAGCGCCGGAACAGTGTTTCCACCGCCTGCGCATCGCCTCTTTGCCCCGCGCGGATCAGTTTGTCTTCGCTGAATTGCGTTGCCACTGCGGTTTGCGTCGTTACTGCCACTTGTGTTGCCATCGTTCCCCCCTTGCTGCTTGAACTCACTCCCGGAAGTCACTATGAAAAATCGCTGGAATCCTTTCGTCGCACCGATCCAGGCACACCTTCGTCCCTCAGTGCACCGGAGCGCTTCCCGCCCCCGCTTTCGGCTTCTTCATGAAAAGCAAAGCCGGAATCACGGCGAGAAATACGACGCCCAGCATCTTGAAATTGTCGATGAACGCCAGCATCGCCGACTGATTCTGCACCAGGTGGTAGACCATGCCTTTCGCCTGCATCGCCGCCTGCGAAGCGCCCGACCCGTACGAAACCAGCCGCACCGTGTCGCCTTGCGTCATCTTCAGCAGCGCCGGATTCATGCTGTTCACACTTTCGATCAAATGCGCCTGGTGAAACTGCGTCCGCCGCTCGAGCATCGTCGTCACCGTGGCGATTCCCACGCTCGCCCCGATGTTCCGCGCCAGATTGATGATTCCCGTTCCCATGTTCGTCTTTTCTCTCGGCACGTATGCGAACGCCGCGACGTTGATCGGGATGAACAAAAACGCCAGCCCGAAGCTCTGCAACATGCGCGCCCGCACCGCGTGGCTGTAATCGAGATTCAAATCCCAACCCGCCATCCAGAAAAGCGCGATCGCGCAAACCGTGCAGCCAAACGCGATCAGTACGCGGGTATCGAGTTTCGATACCAGGAACCCGACCACCGGCATCATCAGCATGATCACCAGGCCGCCGGGCGAAAGCGCCATCCCCGCAAGTTCCGCCGTATAACCCAGCATGTCCTGCAAAAACTGCGGAATCAGAACCGTGCTCGAATACAGCACGAAGCCCAGGAAAAACATCGCCAGCGTCGAGATCGCGAAGTTCCGATCCTTCAGCATTTTCAAATCGACGACCGGCTCTTTCTGCCGCAGCTCCCAGATGATTCCCGCGATGATTCCGATCAGCATCAGCACGAAGAAAACCTGGATAAATCCCGAGGACAGCCAGTCGTCGCGCTGTCCTTTGTCCAGAATGATTTGCATGCTGCCCAGCCCGAGGCTGATCAATCCGATTCCGATGTAGTCGATCCGGAATCCGCTCTTGAAGTTGCTCCGCTTCATGTCCGGCGGGTCCGAGATCAGCACCGACGTCAGCAGCAGCGAAATGATTCCGACCGGCACGTTGATATAGAAAATCCATCTCCACGAAAAATTGTCCGTGATCCATCCGCCGAGCCACGGCCCGATCGTCGGCGCCACCACGACCGCTATTCCATAAACGGCGAAAGCCATCCCGCGTTTCGACAGCGGAAACGTGTCGTTCAAAATGGCCTGCTCGCTCGGCTGCAATCCGCCGCCGCCCGCGCCTTGCAAAATCCGGAAAAGAACCAGCACTCCGAGGCTCGGCGCCAGGCCGCACAGGAACGAGCTCACGGTAAACAGCGCCACGCAGGCCATGTAAAACCGCTTCCGCCCGATCAGCCCGGAAAACCATCCGGAAAGCGGCAGCACGATCGCGTTCGAGACCAAATAAGACGTCAGCACCCATGTTGATTCGTCCGCTCCCGCCGATAAATTTCCGGAAATGTGCGGCAGCGCTACGTTCGCAATCGAGGTATCCAACACCTCCATGAACGTCGCCAGCGTCACCGTTACGGCGATCACCCAAGGGTTGATCGACCCGTCCGGCATCTTCAATTTGGCCAATAGTCTGTTTCGCATAGCGCATTCAATTGCTCTCGCTGACCCGCTACTTGTTAATACGTATGCCTGCTCTTCCGGCTTTCTTTATTCCGAATCATTCTCCAAACATCCGGCTTCTATGAACTGCTTTCTGCAAGCCGGCCCTCGGCCTTCGACTTTCAACTTTGAACTTTCGACTTCTTCCGTCATTTGGTTATGACGGTCGCGTCCACATTCATCCCGGGCCGCAGCACGTAGTTGCCGACAGAATTCTTGTCCAGCACGATCTTCACGGGGATTCGCTGCACTACTTTCACGAAATTCCCCGTCGCGTTTTCCGGCGGCAGCAGGCTCAACACGCCGCCCGTCGCTCCCGAAATCGAATCCACATGTCCGCTAAACGTTTTGCCGTACGTGTCGACGGAAATTTCCGCCTTCTGCCCGGGCTTCATGTGCCGCAATTGCGTCTCTTTGAAATTTGCCGTCACCCAGACATCCTGCAACGGCACGACGACCATTAATCCCTGCCCGGCCTGCACGATCTGTCCCGGCTCAACCTGTTTGTGCGTGGCCTCTCCATCCACCGGCGCCACCACGTCCGTGTAGCTCAAATTCAGCTCCGCCGCTTCCAGCGCGGCGCGCGCTTGCGCGACCTTCGCCACTTTTGCCTGCGCATCCGCCGTGCGCATCCCCACTTGTTTTCTATCCGCCAAAGCTCCCTGCACACCGGCTCGCGCTTCGAGCACGCGCGCTTTCGCCGCGTCCAGTTGCGCCTTCACGACTTCCACGTTGCGTTGCGCCTGCGCCAGTTTTTCCTGGTCCGCTTTCAGCGCGCTCGCCGTGGCGTCCGCGCTCGCTTTCGCGGCGTCGTACTGCTGCTGAGAGATCTCGCCCTTTTCCATCAGCGGCTGGTAGCGCGCCAAATCCGCCTGCGCCAGCGCCGCATTCGCCATGCTTTTGCTCACGTTCGCTTGCGCAAACGCCAGGTCCGCGGTCTGCGCCTGTTCATAGGTCGCTTGCGCGCTCGCCAAATCCGCCTGCGCTCCCAAGAGCTGCGCGTCCGCGCTCGAGTTTCCGCTCGCTACGTTTTCCGCCGTCCGCGGAACGTCCACTCCCGCCGACCGCGCTTCGCTTTCCGCCAGTTCCAGCGCCGCCTTCGCCTGATCCACGGCCGCTTGATAGTCGCGCGGATCGATCTTCACCAGTTCCTGTCCGGCCTTCACCGTTTGGTTGTCTTTGACGAGCACTTCCGCCACCCGCCCGTAAATCTTTGCCGCGATGGGCGTGATGTGTCCGTCGATCTGCGCGTCGTCGGTGCTTTCGCGGTTGTGGTAGTAGAGAAACAAGCCCACCAGCGCGGCAATGAGCACCACGCCTCCGAGAATCGCCAGCCGCTGCATCTTGGGATTCGCCAGCCCCTTGGGCTCTTCCTTCTCTATCGGCATCTCTTCCGGCTCCGGTCGGACTTTCGCCGCGTTTTCCAGTCCTTCTTCGATCTCCACGCTCATGGTTTCCCTCACTTCGAGTAAACTTTCTCCATCTGCCCCGTCGAACGCGCAAAGTCGGCGCGCGCCTGGTTGAACCGGTAGAGCGCCGCAATCTGGTTGTCATTCGCCCGCGCCAGCGAATCCTGCGCT
This sequence comes from uncultured Acidobacteriota bacterium, assembly GCA_963715795.1. Classification (GTDB taxonomy): domain Bacteria; phylum Acidobacteriota; class Terriglobia; order Acidiferrales; family UBA7541; genus Acidiferrum. Next base: position 4,089,500 of record OY970275.1, read on the forward strand.
TGGATCACTTCGATGTTGTTCGCCACACCCGCTTTGAAGCGGTCCCGCGCTTGATCCACTTCCTCTTTCGAGAGCTGCACTCCCAGATTCGCCACCTGCACCTGGTTCCGGGCCGAATCCAGATTGATCAGCGCGGTCTTTACGTCCAGCGCAATCTGGTTTCGCAGATCGTCTTCCTGCTGTTCCAGCCTCTTTATTTCCAAGTCTTGCTTCACCACTTCCGCCCTGATCCGCCCCCCCGTAAAGAGCGGCACGCTCACCTCCGCTTCGTAGTTGTACGTCGGTATGCCGGTCGTCGATGAGCCACCCAGATACGCCCAATTCCCATTGAAATTCAGAGTCGGCAGCCGCGATTCCTGAGAAGCTTTCTTCTGCAATCCCGCCGCTTTCAGTTGTTCTTGCAAGGCTTTCCATTCCTGCCTGTCGTTGAGCGCCGATTCGATGCTGGCCTCGACGTCTGGCTGTGGCGTATCGAAAAAGCTCAGCGAATCCGCCAATGCAATCTGCTGCCGCGGATCCAGATTCAGCAGCCGGCTCAAGCCGAAAAGAGACGTGTCCCGGTCATCTTCCGCCTCGAGCAATCTTTGCTTTTCGTTCTGCAATTCCACGTTGGCGCGCAGGGTATCGATGCCCGTGCCGACTCCCTCTTTTTGCAAGTCCGCCGCCTGGTCATACAGTGCCTGCGCCAGAGACACGCGGGACTCTGAGGCCTGCACGTTCGCCACGGCTCGCAGCGTCCCGATGTATTGCGAAACCACGAGCAGAATCACTTGCTCCCGGGTCGATAAACTATCTGCCCGGCTTGCGTTGGCCGTTTCCCGCGCCGCCTGGTAACGCCGGAAGAGCGTCAAATCGAATACGGGCGCGCTGAAGCCCGGCCCCGCCGAGAAAACCTGAAATGGCCCGGCGTGCTGAGGGAATCCCGGTATCCGCGAGCCAAGAAATGCCTGGAGGTTGAGCCGCTCGACCGTATCCGTGACATTCAAGTTCGCCTGCGGCAGCAACGCGGCACGCGCGACGTTGCGGTCTTGAACGCTTTCTGCCGCGGTCAGAACGGCTATCTGCGCCGTCGGATTCTGACTTAACGCCAGGTTCACAGCTTGGGTCAGCGTCAACTGCAGAACACCCGCCGGTGCGTTTCCCGGCAGCCCGCTCAGCTTTCCCTTTTCTTGCGCGCGCGCAACCACGGGCGTGATCAGCAAGCTGAAAAATGCGACGTAAAAAATAATGTGCGAGCCCTTTTTTCGGCCCAGGCCGTCCGCCTTTTCCGTTTTCTCGCGCCCCTCGATTTCATCGACGATCGCCTGATTGAGGCACCCTTCGGCAATGAGCCGCCCGCCTTGCTGGTGGATTTCCTTTAGGAGCGACTTCCCGGCGGCGTCGATGAAGCTCACGGCGCATAGATTCACGCTGACTTTTTCGCCGGATACCCGCTCGCGCCAGCACTGGTCCAAAGCCGCTACCCACGGCCCGGCCAGCCGGCCTTCCACGCTGAGGACGGTCTTGCCGCGCTTTTTTTCGGTTGTAATTCTTAACATTGTCTCGACCCTACCGGGCCTAAGTAGATGCACCAGGCCCTCCATCGGATGTTAAAGTTCTGGAATATTTAAGTTGTTTTGTATGTGCTGCTTACAGAAACGGGAAGTGGTTTTTGGAGCGTTCATAGACTAAATATGGGCAGATGCCACATCTTAGGCGGATTCTTTATGCCCGTATATGGGCCTTTTTTCAGTTCTCTCTTCGCTCTTTGCAGCTCTTCGCGAACCAGAAGTTAGCCTTGGCTATGGCGGGTTCGGAGGCGCTCTCATTATTGGCGACTGGCACAGATTGACAATCTTTGCCAACGTCACTATCCTCGGAATCATCGAGTTTGCGAGGTGCTCCGCCATGCCTATGAACATCAGTCTTACTCCCCATCTTGAGAAGATGATCCGTGAGAAAATCGCCTCCGGATCTTATAACTCAGCCAGCGAGGTAGTACGCGAAGCGCTGCGACTCATGGAGCAAGAAGATAAGTTGCGATCATTGAAGCTCGAGAGACTCCGCCAAGATGTACGGGAAGGCTTGGACAGCGGACCATCGATGGTGTTCGACCCGCAAGAAATCAAGCGCGTTGCCCGCGGGAAGAAATCAACGAAGGACAGTAAGTAAGTGTCCCAGCTCCGGATCAGCCCCCGGGCAAACTCGGATCTAATCGAGATTTGGAGCTACATCGCGGATGACAGCGCGGCCAATGCCGTTGCCTTTATCGGCGGACGGCGATTGCCTGCAACTCGAAGTGGCCGCCGCGGAGGAGGGCAGCGGCGCCGATGAATTCGCGGGCTGGCAAGTCCTTGGTGGTGAAATAACTTTTATAGATGAGGTTGAATTTGTCGAAGAGCGAGAGATCCGTACACGCAACTTGCACATACACCAGATCGTCCATGCTCATTCCAGCTTGAGCCAAGGTGCCCTTCAGGCTGTCTAGCAACAGTTTGATTTCATCCTCGACTTGCGCGGGAGGCTGGCCCGTTTTCGGATCGAGCCCGATTCTGCCGGACAAGTACAAGGTATTGCCGGCAAGAATGCCATCGCTGAAGGGCACGGCGGGGCTTTTGCCGGGAGCGTTGAACGCCTGGCGGGTGGCCGTCGAAGTGGACTCCGAAAATGCGCCTCCGACGGTGATCGCTCCCGCCAAGAGCAAGGCGACGAAAAGAAAACTGACGCGACGATTCACGGTTGGTCTCCCTTCGAATTCGAACTGCAAAGAGTTTTCTTGGATTTGCAGCGCGAGTGTAGCCTGCAATGGCCTTGCTCGCAAGAAGCGGCGGGAGTTGCAGGCGCGTGCTTCAAGCGATTCGGTTTACGGCGGAAATGAATGCAAAATGAGGCGGCGTGAGCTGGCGTGAGCAGTGCTAGAATGCCGCTTCATTTTGGAGGCGACACCATGCATTTTTCCATGCGAATTAGCGCGATCTCACTGGCCGCGGCATTCTTTCTTTCCACGCCGCTCTTTGCACAGAGCGATCTGGACCGTCTGATCAGCCAGGAACAAGACTCGCTGCTCGCGACCTACAAACATATCCACGAAAATCCGGAGCTTTCGACGCAGGAGAAGGAGACGTCCGCGCTGATCGCGGAAGACCTGAGGAAATTGGGCTACGAAGTGACCGACCACTTCGGGGAATACGATGAGCCCGGGCTGACGGCGTATGGGGTGGTTGGCGTGCTGCGCAACGGACCCGGCCCGGTGGTATACGTGCGCACGGAATTGGATGCGCTTCCGATCGTCGAAAACACGGGACTACCTTATGCGAGCCACGTGAAAGAGAAACGCGCCGACGGCACGGAGGTCGGCGTGATGCACGCTTGCGGGCACGACCTGCACATGACCGTTTTTCTGGGCACGGCGCGCGTGCTGATGGAGATGAAGAATCGCTGGAGCGGGACGGTGGTGATGATCGGGCAGCCGGCGGAGGAAACGGTCGGCGGCGCGAAAGCGATGATTCGAGCGGGGCTCTTCACGAAATTCCCGAAGCCGGACTACATGCTTGCGCTGCATGACAGCGCGGCGGTTCCCGCGGGAAAAGTTTCCTGGCGCGCAGGAACGCTGCTGGCAGGCGCGGATTCGGTGGATATCACGGTGCGGGGCTACGGTGGACATGGTGCCGTGCCGCAGGCGACGAAAGACCCTATCGTGATCGCGTCAGAGATTGTGGTGATGCTGCAAACGATCGTCAGCCGGGAGATGGATCCGCAGGTTCCGACCGTGGTTACGGTCGGGTCGTTCCACGCGGGGACGAAGAACAATATCATTCCCGATGAAGCGCGCTTGCAGCTCACGGTGCGAACGATGAATCCGGAGCAGCGCGAAAAAGTGCTTGCAGCAATTGCCCAAATTACGAACGGCGTGGCGGCCGCGGCCGGCGTGCCCGCGGACCGCGCGCCCATTATCAAGGTGGAGGAAGACCACGTTCCCGCGACGATCAACGATCCGGAACTTTCGAGGCGCGTGGGGGCGTCGCTGGAGCGGGCGCTTGGAAAGGAAAACGTGCTGGCAGGAGAGCCGATTATGGCCAGCGAGGATTTTAGTCTTTTCGCGCTGGCCGATCCCAAGCCGCCGATTTGCATGTTCTGGCTGGGCGCGTCCGACCCGGAAAAACTGAAAGAGGCGGAGGAAAAGGGAACGCAACTACCCGGGCCACACTCGAGCAAGTTCGCTCCCGTTCCGGGGCCGGCGATTCGGACGGGAGTGAAGGCGATGAGCTCGGCGGTGATGGATTTACTGCAAAAATAAATGCCGCGAAGGGCGGGGCTGGATTTCCGTTACTCAGCCCCCGTTACTGAACGTCCGGGACTGAGGCGCAGCGCGACGTGGTAGAGATGTCGTAGACTTAGCGGGGGACATCCGTAAGGCTACAATCGCTTCGTCTTCAAGAGGATTGAGCGGGCAGCCGGCGTTTGCAAGCAGATGGCAAAACCCTTTGTCAGCGTACTGATCGATACGTACAATCACGAGCGCTTTATCGAGAAAGCGATCGTGAGCGTATTGGAGCAGGATTTTCCGGCGGGGGAGCGGGAAATTCTGGTAGTAGATGACGGGTCGACGGATGGCACGCCGGAAATCGTTCGAAAATTTGAGGCACACCTGCGGTTAATCCGGAAGGCGAACGGAGGGCAGGCTTCGGCGTTTAATGTGGGGATTCCGGAGTGCGCTGGAGAGATCATCGCGTTTTTGGATGGCGATGATTGGTGGGCACCTGGGAAATTGAAATGCGTCACCGGAGTTCTGAACTCCGAGCCGTTGGTTGGCTTGATTGGCCACGGAATCTTCGAGGCGTTCGCTGACGGCAGAACCCGACTTGCCACCCCCGAAAAATCTGAAAGGTTACAATTGAACTCGATTGCGGCAGCTCGGGTATTCCGGCTCAGGAAAAGCTTCCTCGGAACAAGCCGCATGACCTTGCGGACGGAGCTGGCCCGGCGAATCCTTCCGATACCGGAAGCTCTTGTTTTCGAAGCGGACGAATATGTGTTCACGCTCGGGTCGCTGATGAGCGAGTTGATCATCCTTCAAGACGCATTGACGTATTACGGTGTGCACGGAGGTAATTTGTATTTGTCCGGAGGCGGGGGAAAAGCAGGGTTGCGGAAGAAACAGGAAGTGATGGATGCTCTAGCAACCGTTCTCAAGAAAGAGCTTGCAGCTAAGGGCGCATCAGGCGAGGTGGTCACCTGCGTCGTCGAGATTGTCCAAGCGGAGGCCGACCAGATGCGGCTGATGCTGGAAGGAGGCACACCGTGGGAGACGCTGCGGACCGAAAACAAAATATATGAGGTGATGCACGCGGACGCGCCACGGTCCCACCATATATTTCGAGCGGTAACGATGCTGCCTGCAATATTTCTGCCGCCGAGATGGTTTTACGCGGGGCGAGAGTGGCTTGGGTCACGCGCCTGGTATCAGCGGCTAAGGCGGAGGGCCTTGCCAATTCCGGAAATCACGCGGATCGCCGGTTCGGAGGAGTTCAAAGCGTGAGCTTGCAGGAGGAATATGACGCTTGGCACAAGAGGATCTTCGAGGCGGATCCGGAGCACGAAGACGCGAGCAGTCCGTGGTACCAACTTGTACGAGAGCGGATCGGTCCCGTGGTCGGGAAGCAAATTCTGGAAGTCGCATGTGGGCGCGGTGGTTTTTCGAATGAGTTGGCGCGCGCCGGGGCGCGAGTTATTGGATGCGATTTTTCTTTCGAGGCAGTGCGGATGGCTGATGCCAGGCTTCACTCGGCGAATGAGCGAGCATCGTCTGGTTTCGTGCTAGGCGACGCCCAAAATCTTCCGTTTGTGGATAATTCTTTTGATCTGGTAATTTCCTGCGAGACGATCGAACACGTTCCGGATGCGTCGAAGGCTTTGCGCGAAATGCTGCGGGTGTGCAGGCCGGAGGGCAAGTTATTCCTGACAACGCCGAACTACGCAAATTTCATGGGGCTCTACGAAATCTATTCATGGTTTCGGCATCCAGCGCGGAAGGACGATCAACCGTTTGATCGGCGACAGTGGTTTCTACAGATTCGCAGGCTCGTGCGGAGTGCCGGCTGGGTGATTCTTTGGACGGACGGAACGGTGCATCAATTTCCATTCCTTCCCGGTCATAATCCGATACGGTGGAAGGGGCTGGAATCCAATCGAACGATACGCAAGCTGCTGAGCCCCATGGCGCTCACGTACTTCGTGATAGCCAAAAAAAAGGGCGTTCGTTGAAGATCCTGATAGCGATTGGCGTCTCGCGGCAGAAGGAGGCGGGGGCGGCGGGGGTGGTGTTCAATCACGCGGCTGAGCTGGCGAAGCGGGGCCATAGCGTGGAGTGCTGGTTTTTGGAGGATGTGCTGAAACGTCCCGCGAGGCCGAAAAGGTTTGAAGCGCTGATTTTTGCGAGGGCCGTATCGAAAAGGATTTTAAAAGAGCGCGGGAAATACGATGTCGTGAACCTGCACGCTCCTTGCGGGTGCGCCTATGGGATTGCGCGGTCCTATTTCCGCGCGCGAGGTGCGCCGCCTTATGTGATGACGATGCAGGGAAGCGAAGAACGCTACACAACCGCTATGCGGATTGAGGAGCGCAAGGGGCGGGCGTGGAATTTTCGATGGAAGAACCGGATGTGGCATCGCATTTATCACCAAACAATGTACGACTACTCGATCAAGACGGCGGACTACGGCGCGGTGGCCAATCGCGAGGGATGGATTTGCGCGGAGCTGAAATACAAGCGCGAGCCGGGGCTGATTTGGTACGTGCCGAACGGGGTCGAGGAACGATTTTTCACGGCGCGCGAATTTTCGGAGAAAGCGGCTTGCGAGCTGCTTTTTGTGGGCACGTGGCTGGATCGCAAGGGCGTGTACTATCTTGCGGAAGCATTTCAGATGGCGTTGCGAAGGATTCCCGGAATACGCCTGACTGTAGCGGGATGCTCGGTGCCGGCGCAGAAGGTGAAGGAGATGTTCGCGGCGGAAACGCGCGAGCGGGTGAATGTGCTCCCGTTCGTGACGCGCGAGGATATTCCGGCGATTTATGCCGCGCACAACGTATTTGTTTTTCCTTCGTTGGTAGAGGGGATGCCGCTCACGCTGCTGGAAGCGATGGCGACAGGCCTGCCCGTGGTGACGACGAATACTTGCGGGATGGCGGACGTGGTCGAAGATGAAGTGAATGGGTTGCTTGTTCCGGCGGCGAACGCGGAAAAGCTGGCTGTCGGGATCGAGCGCCTCTGCGCATCGGCGGAGTTGCGCAAGCGGCTGGGGCTGGCGGGACAAGAAACCATGCGGCGCTACACCTGGGAGCGAGTGACGGAACAGATGGAGAAAATATTTTTACTCGCGGCGCGAGATAAGCGGAATTAGACGGAATTTGCGGTCAGGCAGGGAGTCGGAGTGAGCCGGAGAAGAAGTTGAAATACGCGGTGGTGCGTTTGCCGGGGGAAGCGAGCGCGTTGGAGACACACGAGCGGAAAGACGCTCGGTGGCTGCAGCATTCCGCTTGCGCGTACCTAGGATTGCGGCCGGCGCAAGCGCAACACACAGCGGCGGAGCACGCGGCGTTCCGAAAATGGGCGGGCGGATGCAAGTGTGTGGTGGAGATCGGAGTGGCAGAAGGAGTTTCGGCGCTGGCGCTGCGCGAAGGAATGGCAGAGGACGGGACGCTGTACTTGATCGATCCATTTCACTTGAGCCGGATTCGGGCGCTCAACTTCATCAAGCGCGTGGCGCAGCGAACGGTGAAGGGCAGTTCGCGGGGGAAGGTTGTGTGGATCGAGAAATTCAGCCAGGACGCGGTGCGAGAGTGGACGGAGCCCATCGATTTGCTTTTGATCGATGGGGATCATGGGGAAGCCGCCGTGGAGCGCGATTGGCAGGATTGGAGCCGGTTCGTGCGGCCGGGCGGAACGGTGATTTTTCACGATGCGAGAATTTTCGAGAACGGCTGGACCACGCCGGAATATGGCCCGGTTAAACTCGTGGAGCGATTTTTTCGGAGCGGCGGGGCGCCCGGTTGGACAATTGCGGAAGAAATCCATTCGCTCTTCGTGGTGCGGCGAAACACGTAAGACCGGGTTCGAAAGCGGAGACGATTCAGGAATTGCATGATTACGCTGGGGATTAACTATTCGCAGATGCATGATTCGTCGGCGTGCCTGGTACGCGACGGAGATCTTGTGTTTGCAGTGGCGGAAGAACGGATCAGCCGGGTGAAGCATGATGCGCGATTTCCGCAGAACGCGATTCGAGCCTGCTTGGAGTTTGCGGGCATCGAGGCGAAACAATTGGATGAAGTGTGCTTCGGCTGGCAAGTTCCCGGAGCGGCGTTCCGGCACGATTTGAAATGCTACGCGTTGGGACAAATGCCGGCGACGTATTTGAATGGGCTGAACTCGACGCTGCATTTCCTGAGCATGTGGCACCAAAAGGGAGGAGCGAAGCGCTTCACGCAGGTATTTGAAGCGACGAAGGCGCGCATGCGATTTGTGGATCACCATCTGGCGCACGCGCTGAGCGCGTATTCGTATTCGGGATTCGAAGACGCGGCTGTCGTCGTGATGGATGGGCGCGGAGCGTGGGAAGCGACGTCGATCTGGCACGGGAAAGGCGGGCGGATCGAGCACGTCCTGACGATTCCCTTTCCGGACTCGATCGGATATTTCTACAGCGAGTTCACGGAGTATTTGGGATTTCAGAGGAACAGCGACGAGTGGAAAGTGATGGGGCTTGCGCCGTACGGCAAGGCAGGCGTCGATTTGAGCGCGTTCATCGAGCCCGAAGCCGCGCCCTGCAAGGTGCACGCGAGAAAGCTGGTGGCGAACGGAGCGGCGCCGTTTTCAGAAATGGTGAAGCGGTTCGGACCGCGGCGGATTCCGGAGAGCGAAATCGACGAGAAGCATAAGGATGTTGCGTACGCGGTGCAGGATGCGTGCGAAATCGCCATGATGAGCGTGGTGAAGATGGCCGTCGAGAAAACCAAGAGCCGGAATCTTTGCATGGCGGGCGGAGTGGCGCTCAACTCGAAGGCGAACGGAAAAATCGCGGCGTCTGGAATGGTGGAGAAAATCTTTGTGCAGCCGGCGGCTTCGGATGATGGCGTGGCACTGGGCGCGGCGCTTGCGCCCTATTTGGAAGGCGGCGGGCGATTGCCGATGCGGGAGATGCGGCACGCCTATTTGGGGCCGGAATTCGACGACGCGACCATCGAGAACGCCTTACGAACGTACAGATTGAAATACGCGCGATTGGGCGATGCGGCGGCGACGGCCGCGGAGCTGCTTTCGAAAGAGAAAATTCTCGGATGGTTTCAAGGGCGTATGGAATTTGGGCCGCGCGCGCTGGGCAGCCGGTCGATTTTGGCGGACCCGCGGGACCCGGAGATGAATGCGAAGGTGAATAACGCGGTGAAGTTCCGCGAATGGTGGCGGCCGTTCGCGCCGTCCCTAAAAAAGGAAGCGGCGGGAGAATATCTGGAAAGCGCGAGCGATTCGCCGTTCATGATCTTGACGGCGCAGGTTCGGCCGGAAAAGCGGGCGGAGATTCCGTCGGTGACGCATGTCGACGGCAGCGCGCGGCCGCAGACGGTGGAGAAAGAGATCAATGCGCTTTACTGGAGGCTCATCGACGAATTCGGGAAGCGCACGGGCGTGCCGGTGATTATGAATACGTCGTTCAATCTGCGAGGCGAGGCCATCGTGCACACGCCAACGGACGCGATCCGGACTTTTTTTAGCTCGGGCATGGACGCGCTGATCATCGGCAGTTTTCTCGTCGAGAAATAAGATGGAGACCGCGAATCGGCACGAGAGAAAGAAAGTTACGCTGATCGCGGCGTTGCTTTTTGTGGTCTTTGCGTGTCTGTTTGCGCTGCTTCGCTCCGGCAACATTTTTGCGGTGGACGGGGCGGCCCGCTGTATCGAAGTGTTTCGCCGGCAAACCATATTTTTTCATCCCAATAATCACATGCTGTATCCAGTCGATGTGCTGTTGTGGAACCGCCTGCTTGGCGGACTGGGGCTTAGGGCAAGCAGCGCGGAGCAATTCTTCACTCACACGCAATTGATGAATTGCTTTGCCGGCGCCGGATGCCTGGCGATACTTTTTTACCTGGTGAACCTGGTCTCTTCTTCGATACGCCCCGCTTTGGGGATCGTACTGGCCTACGGATTGTCGAAAGCGTTTCTTTTGCACGCCACGAATTCCGCCGAACCAATGGTGGGGGTTTTCTGGAGCTTCCTTGCGATCTGTTTTGCGGTTTTGTCGCTCAGGCGCAAGTCCAATTGGCCGATCGTGATTTCGGCGCTGCTTTTTTCTCTGGCGATGGCGACGTACCAGTCGACAATTTTTCTCGCTCCGGCGGCGATTGTGCTGATCTGGAAGGGCCGATCCGATCGCGAGGGGAGCCGGCTTTTCTCTCCCGCGCGCTTGGTCGAATTCTGCGAATTTGTTCTGGCCGGAATTGCAGCTTGCATGGCGATTTTTGGCTGGGCGTACTGGCTCGAGGGGTACCGAGGCTCTGCGTTGTTCAAAAACTTCTTCGCGCACGGCGATGCCCGAGTGTATTTGGGGGTGGGAATCGGAAAGCTGCTAACTCTTCCGGTTGGGCTGGTGCGAAATATTTTCCCGGTATTGCCGCGCTTTAACGGAATTCGCGCTTTGTTGACCGGTCCTAAACACTCCTTGATCTTGTTGCTGCTTATTTTCGGCGCTTTATGCGCGTTCTTGATCGTGTATGCGAGGCGCTTGCTGGCAAGATGGAGCGGCCTTGCCGTGGAGCTTCGGCTAGGAATCCTGGCTGCGACCGTCGGCTTCGTCTTCACAATGATTCCGCTGATTATTTGGGACCCGAGCTACGACAAACTCTGGCTGCAGCCGCTCGCTTGCCTGGTGTTCCTCACGGGTAGCGGATTGGAACCCATCAGCACGGATGAGAGATTTCGTTTTTGGATGGCGCGTGTTATTCCCGCGCTGGTTCTGGTTGGCGTGTCGATGAATTTTTCCTGGGTTGTTCGCGACCACGAAATTAAGTCGCCGGACTTGGAGGAGGCACAGCGGCTGGCCGGCTTATTCGATAAGCAAGACTTGCTGATTGGCGATTGGGACGATATTTCCACTCTTTATGGCTACGGCTGGGCGCACGACGGACAGTTCATGTCGTTCCCTTCGGAGGCGGTCGTGTTTGGCCCGGGTGCCGCGGCGCATTTGCGCGAAGCCGTGGAGGAGGCGCAGAAAAGAGGAGGACGCGTATACTTTCTCTCGATCCTGGATTTACCCAAAAGAACGTGGGACTCCTTTCTTGGGTCGAGGTGCGGGGTGCCCTATTCGACGATCGATTTTTATCGAGCGCATTCCAAAGTTCGCGCCCTGTTTTATGCGCAGAAATCCCCGGTTTTCCTCCGACAATTCGATCCAAGTTATACTCCGGGCCGGTCCCAATAAATCTTGTCTGGCATTGAAATGAGCACACTAGAGTGAAACAGAGGCGCATCATTGCGCTGCTTGGCCGGCGGGATGCGCCGACGGACGCCGTCGAAGAATACTGCAATTATTTGGGAGAGGCGCTGCGCGCGCACGATTTTGAATTGGAATTGGTGCGATCCGTTTGGCCAGAAGAAGGCTGGCCGGCGGCGATGCGCGAGCTGGAGCGCCAAGCGCGCGCGTGGCACGGGTGTTGGGTGATGGTGCAATACACGGCGCTGGCGTGGTCCGAGCGGGGATTTCCCCTGCGTTTTTTGAGGGTGGGACGAATTTTGCGGCAGGCGGGCGCCCGAGTGGCCATGGTCTACCACAACGTGCTGCCGTATCACGGCAGCCGCACCATCGATAAGCTTCGGCGGCGAGCGCAAGTACACGCCATGAGCGAAGCGTTGCGCTCCTGCGATCTCGGCATCTTTACCGTGCCGGTCAGCAAGATTCCCTGGATTGGAGCAAAGCATAGGCGGGCTGTTTTTATTCCCGTAGGCGCGAACCTGCCGGAACCAGAAACGGCCTGGACAATCGGGCGTGGCGAGTCGAAGAGGCTGCCGGCGGTTGCCGTCTTCGGAATCACTGGCGGGGAAGGCGGCCTCTGGGAAATTGCGAGCATCTCCGAGGCGCTGCACATCGTAACAGAGCGACTGGGAAAACTCCGGCTGGTGGTAATGGGACGCAATTCGGGTACCGCGGAGAAGGCACTGAAGAATTTGATGGGCAGCCTGCCGGTGGAAGTTACGGCGCTGGGACTTTTGCCTGCCGAGGAGATAGTCCGCCAGCTGGGAGCCTGCGACGTGCTGCTCTTTGTGCGCGGAGAAATTTCTTCGCGGCGAGGCAGCGCAATCGCGGGCATTGCGTGCGGCCTGCCAGTGGTGGCGTTCGAAGGGCCGGAAACGGCATCGCCCATTACGGAGGCGGGCGTCGCCTTTGCCGACCGGAAGCGCCAGCGAGGGCTGGGAGAAACGCTGCTCAAGGTGCTCTCCGATGGGGAATATCGCGCCTCGCTTGCGGAGCGGAGCCGCCACGCGCAAACGGCGTATTTCTCCTGGAAGGCGATAGCCGAACGCTACGCCAAAGCGCTGGATTCGGCGGACTGAATCTCAAGCGAACATTTGCAATCGATGTCCACGCCTTGCAGCCTTAACGGGATAAGGCGTCGATCAGGGTTTCCTTTTTCTTTTCGGCGAGCCTTGCCAGCGGCTCCAACGCGGAAATATATCCAGCGATCGCCGCTGCAGCAAGAAACGCAAACACCTCCGTGGGGAGCCACCTGTCGCCGGTCCAACGGCTCATGAGCAGGATGGGAGCGCTGATGGCACCCAGAAGAATTTGCGCAGCGAAGGTGATAAGCACAGCCATCCCGGATTGACGCTGCCCGCGCATCTGGCCGAAATTGAGTCTCCGCGGAAAGCAAAGCGAAGACCAGTTGGCGATCGATAGTTGCCCCGAAATTATAAAGACAATCGCGGCCGCGGTGGCGAAAAGGACGGGCAGGGAGGGAAGGCCGACAAGGAAAGAAAAAGCAACCGCGGAAATCGCCAATTCGAAGAAAAGCAACGCGACCTGGAGAAGATTCTTGCCGAGAAAAACTTCGCGGAAGCTGACCGGCGCGGTGAAGTAGGTTTGAATGGCTTTGCCGTCGTACGCAAAACTATTGTAGGCGGGGGCCATCAGAATGAGGATGAGGTAAGCCATCATTCCCGGAAAAAACAGTTCGGAAGAGATAGGATGTTTCGTGGCCGTAGGATGCCGGCCCGCGAACTCCGTGGTAAAGAGCAGAACGAACACGGGAGGCATGATCAGCAAAAAAAAGGCAAAGCTGTTTCGCGTCAGGTAGTGGAACTCCTTGCGAAGCACGGCGGCAACTTGCGGAGTGAGCAATCGCAGCGCGTCGTTGCTTTCCGCGGTGCGAGCGGCAGGACGAACGAGGGGACGCGCGGGAGCGGCCGTTTCGCTGAGTTCCTCGCCGCGGTATTGCGCGGCGAAACGCATCCAGAGGAAGACGCTAAAGAGCCCGGCGTAGGCTGAGACGCCGGCGAGATCGAGGAGCGTACCAGCGAGGTGATTTTGTAAGGCGCCCGCGACGGCATGGCCCGCGAGCGAAGGCGGGAAAACCGCCAGGTAAGGAAGCAGGTGCGTGATCCTTGGGCCTGCCGAGTGGCCATATCTCTGCAGGATCGGATTGATGAATTGAACGGACACAGCCAAGAGAACGAAAATCGCGAAGAACATTTCGCGGGCGCGCCGGCGAGCCAGGATACGTTCGAGCCAGGAACCAATCAGCCGTTCGAGAGTAAGGTTCATGAGCAGAAAGAGGAAGGAAGCAGCGAGCATGACCGGCAAAACCGATGGCTGGGCAATTGTTGCGCCAACGGTCATGGCAATGAGCCAGCAGACCGAAGCGAGGGCCGCAAAATCCGCGAGCCCATAGGCAAGACCGATGATGTAAAACGCGCGGAGGCTGAGCGGAAACCGAAGCAGATTGCGAAAGTCAAAGCCAGCGCCGAAGCCCGCCGAGAAAATAGGAAAGAGCTGCCAAAAAAGAAAAATCCCCCAGAAAAGCAGGGCGATCCAGGCTTTATGGCCGTCCGACAACAATAGATAGGCGCCGAAGCCAAACCCAACGGAAGTACCGAGGACCGCCAGGCTGGCGAAAACGCCGGCGAGGGTCATCCCGATCAAATCCCACTGGTTGTTTTTCTTGCGGAGATTGTTGCGCAGTATGCGCCAGCGGAGCCCGGCGACCAGCCAGATTTGCTCCCCAACGCCGGGAACTCGGGCTACATCAGCCACGAGAGTTCCTCGAGCTGCGGCTGTTGCGAGCCGTCCTGGCCGACGATCGAGAGAAAAATCTGTTCGAGAGTGGTCTTGCTGCCCTCAGCGCCCGCGATTCCCACGCGCAGCTCCTCGAGCGAGCCTTGTGCGACAAGCCGCCCCTTGTGAATGATCGCCACATGACTGCACAGCCGCTCGACGATTTCGAGAACGTGCGAGGTCAGAAAAATGGTGACGCCTCGCGCGGTCATTCGTCCCAGGAGCGCCTTCAGCGCGCCCGCGGCCAGAGCGTCCACGCCTTCAAAAGGCTCATCAAGAAAAAGAATCCGCGGCCCATGGATTACTGCGGCGGCCAACGCGAGCTTTTTCTGCATGCCGTGCGAATAGTCCGCGATCAATGTTTTGGGGCGGTCGGCGAGCTGCATGAACTCGAGCAATTCTTCGGAGCGGCGCAGGGTGGTGGCGCGGTCGAGGCCGTACATGCGGCCGACAAAATGGAGGTACTCGGATCCCGTCAATCGTTCAAACAAGCCCATGCCTTCCGGTACAACGCCGATTTGCCGTTTCACATCGACGGGATGCGTGGCGAAGTCCAGCCCGAGCAGTTCGGCGCGGCCGGAACTGGGCGCGAGCAATCCCGTAAGCATCTTGATGGTTGTGGATTTGCCGGCCCCATTGGGCCCAAGAAAGCCGAAGAATTGCCCTGCGGCGACGGTAAGATCGACGCCGTCGACCGCCGTCAAATTGCCGAAACGGCGGGTAAGTTTTTCCGTCACGATGGCTGCGTCTGTCATCGCGTCTCCCACTGAAGGAATGTTGCAGGAAGGAAGACTTTAGCACGAGTCCGACGAGCTTTGAGGCGAGCGAAGGAAAGCGATAGCGAGCGGTTACTCTGCTGAGTTCCGATGGCTCAGGAAGTCTTCTGCGGATTGGGAGTCGCCCCGGAAGGCTGCAATTCCTTCGTCGGCAGAGCCGCGAGAACGGCAGGCAATTCGACGCGGAAGACGGCGCCGCCTTCTTGCCGGTTGTAGCAGAGAATCCTGCCGCTGTGTTCCTGCACAATGCCAAAACAAATGCTGAGCCCCAAGCCAGTGCCCTTGCCGACGGGCTTGGTCGTATAGAAAGGATCGAACACGCGGTGAGGATCTTTTAGGCCGGGACCGGTGTCCGAGAAAAGGACGACGACATAGGCGCGATCGCGCGTGGTCTTGATGGTGAGCACGCCACCCTGCGCTGATTCCATGGCGTCGACGGCGTTGCTGATCATATTGAAGAAGACCTGCATCAATTGGTTCCCATCTCCGCGAACGCCCGGAAGAACCGATTCGAGCTGGAGCTCGATGCGAACGGTTCCAGAGCGCAGGTCGAGAGCGCGAAGCTGAACGGCATTGGTGACCACCGTGTTGATATCCAGCAGCGAGCGTTCCGCGGGGACTTGCCTGGCAAAGCTGAGAAGATTGCCGACCAGAGTTTTTGTGCGGCGAGCCTGATCGCGGATCTTGGAAGCAGTGGAGCGGGCTTTTTCGGGGAGTTCTGGATCGTCGGCCAAAAGGTCGGAGAAGCCCAGGATCGCGGTCAGCGGGTTGTTAATTTCATGCGCAGCGCCGGCGGCCAATTGCCCGAGGGACACGAGTTTTTCGGAGTGCACGATTTGTGCTTGCAGTCTCTGCAGATTCTCGATGGACCGCTCGGACTGGGAAAGCAAACGAGTGCGGTCGGCGTCGGCCAGATACGTCCTCAGGAACACGAGCAAGACCAGCGGGATAGAAGCCAGGAGGACAGTCATAAGCCGGAAATTGAGAATTGCAGGGCCTTCATGAGCGTATCGCAGCGTGTAAATCGCAAAGAGCGGCAAAGAGATCACCGCGGCCATTGCCAGGCGTGCCGGCACGATACTCTCTTCGCGGGAGGCGTCGGAGTCCTCGCCGAATCCGTCGCCTGCCGGGGCGTCGAGAGCAGCCCGCTTTTGGTAGGCGATGACGCCCGCCAGCGCAAACCAAAGAAAGGAGGAAATCAGCGGCAGATCGTAGAGGCTTCCCGTGTAATAGCGATTGAATTCGAGAGCGACGTTGATCGTGAGCGAGGAGAGCATATACATCGTGGAGGCGCCGAAAAGATTGGCATAGACGAGCCGCCAGGCGCCCGACGAGCGCAGGCATAAGTAGCCGAAGCCCATCACGACGATTAAATTCTCGGTATTGTGAAGCAAGATGTAGTTGTAGTTGTACTGAGCAAGCGAAGGGACGGCGTACATCCAAGGCAACACAATGAAGATGTAAAGAAAGATCCACCAGGAGAGGAGCAGCGCAAAATCCAAATAGCCGAATCGCAGGTGCAGCTCGCCGCGCTTCAGATGCGGCCGCAAGGTGAGCGCGGCCATGATGGGAATGCCTCGAAGAAAGAAAACGATGTCTACCGGATCATTATCCGGCATCGGCCGATGGAGATAGAGTTCGTAGTACGTCCATTCGAATTGCCCGATCATCCAGAGCGAGCATCCGACGGCGATCAACATCCAGAAAAGATTTCTGCGCCAATGAGGAGTTCCGGCGTTCAGAAGCAGGCCGGCGTTGGCGAGGAGCGGAACGATGCACTGGGTCAGGTCCCCGAAAGCCGTCAGCGTGCGGCTCCCCCGTGGAAGCGCGAGCGACAGGCCGGCATAAACGAGCAAGAACAGGAGCCAGATGCCCACCAGCCGGAGGATTGTTTTGGAAGAAGACATAAAACAACGCGAACCTATTCTAGAGGGGAGAAGGAGGCCGGGCGGCTGCGCATTCGGCGCGCAATTCCTAAGTATAAACGAAGCTGGGCGTCGGTTTAAGCCCGCGCTCTCGGAAAGCGAGTGACGGTGGCGGAGGAGGAGGGATTCGAACCCCCGAGACCCTTTCGGGCCTAACGGTTTTCAAGACCGCCGGTTTCAACCGCTCACCCACTCCTCCGCTTCTGATTATATCTTGCAAAGGGAGTGGGCGGGAGGATAGGTGAGAATCCGGGAACCGGCTTCGGCAAGCCAGCTCGATTCTGTTGCGTGGCTGCGCTGGCGCAAAGTTCCGCAGAATGCATCGCTGCCCAGGCCGTTCTCAAACGCCTCCACAGCCCTTGTGGAGTTAGCGATAAAATCGCTCGTCAAACGCGGGAATCTTCTTGCAAAGATTTTTCATCCAATTCAAATAGACGTGCGTACTATAGAAGTAAGCGCGATCTCTTCCGGAAGGGTGCAGGCACCAACGGATGTTGCTTCAAAGAAAACCCGAGTTAACCTACGCCGACGTTACGCCCAAGGAGCTCTATTTCAACCGGCGCAAATTTCTCAGAGCGATGGGCTTCGCGGGTGTTGCCGCGTTTGCGGGCAAAAGCCTGCTTAACCTCGCATCTCCCTCGCGAAGCGTCTTTGCCGCGGAGAAATTCCCAAATCTGGTGAAAAGCCCATTCAGCACCACCGAAAAGGAAACCTCGTTCGAGGATGTCACTCACTACAACAATTTCTATGAATTTGGCATCGATAAAGACGCTCCCGCCAAAAACGCCCAGCATTTCCGCACGTCTCCCTGGACTGTCGCTGTCGAAGGCGAAGTCAAAACCAAGCGCAAATTCAGCATGGACGAAATTCTCAAGCTCGCTCCTCTCGAAGAGCGCATCTACCGTCATCGTTGTGTCGAAGGCTGGTCCATCGTTGTTCCCTGGATTGGTTTTTCCTTCAATACCATCGCGAAACTTGTCGAGCCAACGCCCAAAGCCAAATTCGTGGCTTTCGAATCCTATTACGATCTCGGCCAGATGCCCGAAGCCAAATACGCCGGCATTGAATTTCCTTACGTCGAAGGCCTGCGTCTCGATGAAGCCATGAACCCGCTAACCCTTCTCTGCGTCGGCATGTACGGAGAATCGCTCCCCAATCAGGACGGCGCGCCCGTTCGCATGGTCATTCCCTGGAAATACGGTTTCAAGAGCATCAAATCCATCGTCAAAATTAAGTTTGTCTCCAAGGAGCCGCCCACAACCTGGAATCTCGCCAACTCCCACGAGTATGGCTTCTACTCCAACGTGAATCCCAACGTCGATCATCCGCGCTGGTCGCAGGCCACCGAACGCCGCCTCGGCGACTTCTTCCGCCGCAAGACTCTGATGTTCAACGGCTACCAGGACCAGGTCGCCAGCATGTATGCCGGCATGGACTTGAGAAAGTATTTCTGAGGCTGGTTCGCCGCGTGCCCTCGCTCCTCTCCAATAAATGGACCAAAGTTCCTGTCTTTCTTCTTTGTCTCGTTCCATTCATCCTTCTCGTGATTCGCTTGCTCACCAGCAATCTCGGCCCGAATCCGGTCGAGACTCTCCAGCACACCACCGGCGATTGGACCCTTCGCTTCCTCGTCTTCACTCTGTGCATCACTCCGCTTCGCAAACTCCTCAAGCTTCCCGAACTCATTCGCTTTC
The DNA here is from genome assembly GCA_963715795.1 of uncultured Acidobacteriota bacterium. Classification (GTDB taxonomy): domain Bacteria; phylum Acidobacteriota; class Terriglobia; order Acidiferrales; family UBA7541; genus Acidiferrum. The sequence continues at coordinate 4,108,195 of OY970275.1, forward strand.
GCCGCATGCTCGGCCTCTTCGCTTTCTTTTACGCCTGCCTTCATTTCCTGACCTATCTTGGCCCCGATCAGAATTTTAGTTTGGCGGCCATGTGGAAGGACGTGTTCAAACGCCCGTTCATCACCATGGGTTTTGCGGCTTTTGTGCTCTTGATTCCGCTCGCGCTTACTTCCACGGCGGCATCCATTCGCCGTCTTGGCGGGCGCCGCTGGCAGATGCTCCACCGCTTGATCTATATCAGCGCAATTTGTGGTGTGATTCACTACTACTGGATGGTGAAATCCGCCGTGATTCGGCCTTTGACCTATGCCGCGATTGTTGCCGTCCTGCTTCTTTGGCGCTTGGGAGATTGGCGGATTCGCCGCGCTCGTTCCATCCCTGCCGCCGCCAAAACGCAACGAGTTTCCGCGAACGGTTAGCGGACGATTAATTTGCAATGTTTGGTCAAAGGGGATGGTGCACGAAAGCTAGTGAACGGTGGCTGCGTCTCCGCCACCTGGTGTCGTAAGTTCGCTGAATTCCAAACCCCAAAAGCGCGGCGCTGGCGTCAGAAACTCCACGCCAATCCTTTGCCCCCTCTCGCAGGGCTCTCCCTGGAATACCACCCGGCACTCCTGCTCTTCCAAAGTTTCCGGGTTCGTCAGCACCAGCATCTCGCCGTTGTCGATCTCGTGCTTCAGCAGCAGCAGCCCGCCGTGCGCGTTCACCACCACTGTTTCGCACGCTTCTTTGAATTTCTTGCCGTTGTGTGCGCGCCCTTGGGCCTGCACGCGCATCTTGTGGAAGGCCCGCCCGCTGCGCCGGTGCGTTGGAGACGTTGTTCCGTTCATACCGTCATCATCGGCCCCTTCGTGAAACACCGTCCACTGGCCCTCAGGACAGGTGTTCCCCATAAGCAACCGCGGCCCGTTCCAGCGTAGGCCAATGTCCATGATAGCCGGACCTGCCGCCGTTTTGTCGCCGAACCTTTTGCCGCGAGCTTCCGCGGCCGAGCATTCTCACTCTTCCCCCTCCTTTCATCGTTGTCCTAACGACAAGCGCCTCGCCTTGAGGTAGTCTTACTTTCTTTCTGGCGCCGCTTCACCCTGGCCATTTATCACTTGCGTTTTGCAAGTAAGTTGTTCAAACTATTTTTCTGTTAGTTGTTGCGCAATTCTTTCCTGCTTTGAGGAGCTAGCCATGAGCAAAGTCCGGGTTCTTGTCGGCACACGCAAAGGCGCCTTTGTCTTGACCTCCGACGGTAAGCGCCAAAATTGGAATGTTTCCGGCCCGCACTTTGCCGGTTGGGAGATTTACCACATGAAGGGCTCAACCGCTGACCCCAATCGCATCTTTGCTTCCCAAACCAGCGGCTGGTTCGGCCAAGTCATCCAGCGCTCCGATGATGGCGGCAAAACCTGGATCCAGCCTGGCACTCCTCCCGGCGAGCCGACCACCGGCCCGGGCGGCATGCCCAAGGGCGAAAGCAACAAATTTGTCTACGACGACTCCCTGGAAACGGGAAAACCTCTCATCACGCACCAGTGGTACGACGGAACTCAGAAACCCTGGGTGTTCAAGCGCGTCTGGCACCTTGAGCCTTCTCTCTCGGATCCGGAGACCGTCTACGCCGGTGTCGAAGACGCCGCCCTGTTCCGCTCCACCGACGGAGGAAAGAGCTGGCACGAGCTTTCAGGCTTGCGCGGCCATGGCACCGGTCCTCGCTGGCAGCCCGGCGCTGGCGGTATGTGCCTCCACACCGTCATTCTGGATCCCAAGAATCCCAAACGAATATTTATCGCCATTTCCGCTGCTGGCGCTTTCCGCACCGACAACGGCGGTGAGACTTGGCGCCCCATCAACAAGGGCCTCTACTCCAAATACATTCCCGAGCCCACCGCTGAAGTCGGCCACTGCGTCCACCGCATCGCCTTGCATCCTTCACGCCCAGACGTCCTCTTCATGCAAAAGCACTGGGACGTGATGCGCACGGACAACGCGGGCGATTCATGGACGAAAATCAGCGGAAATTTGCCCACCGACTTCGGCTTCGTGATCGACGTAAACGCGAACGAGCCAAACACCGTCTACGTCGTTCCCATCAAGAGCGACGGTGAACATTTTCCGCTCGATGGAAAATTGCGCGTCTACCGGAGCAAATCCGGAGGCAACGAATGGGAAGAGCTCGCCAAAGGCCTGCCCGAACGCGATTGCTACGTCAACGTCCTGCGCGACGCTATGGCCGTCGACACACTCGACAAGAGTGGCATCTATTTCGGCACCACCGGCGGACAGGTCTACGTTTCGCCGGATGGCGGAGATAATTGGTCCGCGATCGTCCACGACCTTCCCGCCGTTCTCTCCGTCGAAGTCCAGACGCTGCAATGATCCGAGTCATACTTCCGCCTCATTTGCGAGGTCTGGCTCGCATCAGCGGCGATGTGGAACTCGAGGTCGCGAGTCCCGTTACGCAGCGCTCCGTCCTCGACGCGTTAGAAGCGCGCTACCCCATGCTCAGCGGCACGATTCGCGACCACGTCACGCAGCAGCGCCGCCCCTTTTTGCGCTTCTTCGCCTGCGGCGAGGATCTTTCCCACGAGTCGCCCGACGCTCCGCTACCCGAGGCCCTCGCATCAGGCAAGGAACCCCTCCTGATCCTCGGCGCGATTGCGGGCGGTTAATCACTGCTCATCAAAAATCGGCAATAAAAAATTGGGATTAGAAAGTCGCAACCCCATGCGATGCGCGAGCGGCCCGCCTCCGTTCTCAAAATTCCAGCCGCATTTGAAACGCAATCATCCGCGGCGTGCTGTCTCCGCCCAATCCGACTCCCAGCAATCCCGTCGGCGGCGATGTCGTGTACGTCAGCGCCCCGAATCCCGTCTGCGTCGAGGGCTTTCCTGGAATTCCCGCCAGCACCATGCTCGGCAATCCAAAATTCGGATGGTTGAATACATTGAAAAACTGCGTGTCAAACCGCAACCTCAAGTGTTCCTTCAGCGGAAACGATTTCGTAAGGTAGAAGTCGCTCCAAGTGAAATCCGGGCCGCGCAACGCGTTCCGTCCGAGATTCCCGAACTGGCAGTTTTCAGCGTTATCTCCTCCCGCGCACGCTCCCGTACTCGGATCAAACGCCGACACAAACGCGTTTGGATTCAGCCACTGCACTGTTCCCGGCTGCGTGACGCCCGGAATCGCCTTGTGCTCGTACAGCGGCACGCCCGGAACCACGCTTGCGAATTGCGGCCCGCTTCCGTTCACGATTCCGCACGTCGTTTGCGGCTCGCCTGGACACGGCGCCGAATAGGGCGTGCTCAGCACCGAGAATGGAATTCCGCTGTGCCAAAAAAACGTCCCCGAAACCTGCCACCCGTTCAGTGCGTACCCCAAACCTCGGTTTCGCACCTTGATCGGTAGCACATAAACATATTGCGCGTTCAAATTGTTCCGGATGTCGTAATCGCAAGGCCCGTAATCCCGCTGGAGGTCTCCCGGCAACGGCGAAAGAATTCCTCCCGCGGAAAATTGCAGGAATCCTCCGTTCGAGACCGTGTCCATGCACCGGCTCCACGTGTAATTCACCTGCCCCGTCAAGCCGCGTCCGAAGCGCTTCTGTGCGGTCAGTTGCAATCCATCGTAGTGGCTGTTCGCTCCGGTCGAAAATTGCGTCACCGCCCCAAATCGCGGATCGATGGGTTGCCCGTAGGGAAACGGCGCAAAGCATCCGTCGCAAACCGTCTGATACCCGTTCACCTGCGTAAGATAAGGTTGATTCACCGCTCGCGTTCCGACGTACTGCGCGTGCACGCTCCCCGTCGCTCCCAGTTGATGCTCCAATCCGAGGCTCCACTCCATGAAATAAGGCGCATGAAGTTTTCCATCCGGCACCGCCGTGATCGCCACCGGCGGAAGACACGTTGCCGCGTTGGCCAGCGGAGAAGCGCACGAAAGCTGATCCGTCGAAAATCCGTTGCTGAAGATCCCATGCGCGTCCACCGTGGCGTCCACCGCGCTATTCGGAACTCCCGGCGCAATCGCCGTGCAGCCAGTCATCGGGTCGCACCCCGCGCTTCCCGCTTGGCCCACGGTTCCAAGAACTCCGCCCTGAAAAGTTTGCACATACGGCGGATTGACCCCAACCACATCGGCGATGCTTCCCGGCAAAATATCGCTGAACAGCCCGAACCCCGCGCGCAGCACCGTATTGGGCTGAAACTGCCACGCGATCGCCGTTCTCGGCTGCAGGATCGCCAGCGGCGTCGACGAAAACACATTGCCCAGATGAGTTTGAATCGCATCGCCGAGCGGCTGATTGACGTCGTGTGAAATCGAAGCAAACGACCCGTCAAGCCGCGCGATCTGCTCGTGCGGATTCAGCGGATTCGAATTGAACGTGTCCCGCACTCCAAACGTCCACGTCAGCTTCCTTGTCACCTTCCACGTGTCCTGCGCATACAAATCGAGATTCAGGAAATTAAAAGGTTCGTTCGCCGCCGTGGGAAAAGTCTCCGTCGCCGTCGAAGCCACTCCGCTCATATATTCCTGCAAAGTGGTGTACGTGACCGTCGGCACCGACCCTTCTCCGAAGTCATAATCATTCAGCCGGAAAATCCGCGTGTTCGTTCCAAAGCGCAGCTCGTGCGCTCCGTGGCTCCATGCCAAATTATCGTTGATGAAGAATCGCGTCGCCCGCCTTCCCTGCACCCACGTGTTGTCCAATCCTCCCACTGTCGTGAACGGCGCATTCGCCCCGCTCCCTTGCAGCACGATTGGAAAAGCCGCCAGCGTCTCCTGCAAATCGCTCGGCCCGAATAAACTCGCATACCACGAAAACGCCGGGTTGAAATAGTTCACTAGATTCTGCGAAAAAACATGCGTGTATCCCGCCGCAAACGAATAGAGCGGCTGCGGCGAAATCGCATTGAACACCGGGTTGATCGGATCCGTGTACGCCGCCTGCAATCCGGTGTCCGTCTGGAAGCGGTACCACGTCGTGTTCTTCTCGTTGATGTTGTAATCCACGCGCACCGTTTGCACTTGTTCGTGGTCGTCGCTCGAATGCGATACGCTCTGCCGGTTCGCGCACCCGTTTCCGTCATTCGTTACCGCAGGCGCGCCTCCTCCCGCATCGAACGGGCATCCCAGCACTGCCAGCGGCGTTCCATTCGTGTTCCCGTAAAGCGAAAACATTTTTTCGTAAAAGCATCCCAAAGTAGGCGTTGCTGGATACGTCGATCCGCTCGCGCAGCTCGTCGTGGGACTCGACGAAAAGTTCTGCAAAACGTAGCTCTGAAACGCCGCCGTCGGGACCGTCGCCTCCGTCACGATCGGCAGCGCGATCCGCACCCATTCGCTGTCGAAAAAGAAAAACAGTTTGTCGTGCACGATCGGCCCGCCCAGGCTCCCGCCAAAGTGGTTCACCGTCGAGCGCGGCTTATGATTTCCTTCCGTCGAGTTCGTAAAAAAATCGGCCGCATTGAATCTCGACCCGTTCCACAGCTCGTACAAATTCCCGTGAAACTGGTTCGAGCCGGACTTCGTCACGTAATTCACCTGCGACGCCCCGTATCTTCCCTGATCCACCGCGTACGAAAGCGTATTCACCGTCACTTCCGCAATCGAGTTCAGCCCCAGCACCAGGTTCGTCGATAGCCCGCTGTTCAAATTCGTCAGCGGATCGTTCGTCTCCAATCCATCCACGATGTACCCGTTCGAAAGCGCCGGCAGCCCGTTGAACTCCACGTTCCCATACCCGTTCGAGCTCCCCACAAAATCGTTCCCGCTCCCCGCCGTGTTGATCAGCGCGCCGGCGGCGAATTGCAGCGGATACGTCAAATCGCCTCCCGGATTCGGGAGGTTTTCCAGTGATTTTGCGTTCAGCGTCGTCGAGGTATTCGCATTCTCGGGATTGAGTATCGCGGAATCGCTCCTCACCTCGATGCTTTCCTTAGTCGCCGCCACTTTCAGCGTGAAATTTACCGTCTGCTTTTGCCCCAGCCCGGCCGGCACCGCGTTATTCTCTTGCGCTTCAAATCCCTCCGCTTCCACGCGCACCGAGTACGTCCCCGGCAACAATTGCGCAAAAGTGAAGCGCCCCGCCTCGTCCGTCGTCGCGCCCCTCTTCAAACCCGTCGCCGCATTCACTGCCGTGACGGTCGCTCCCGGCACTCCCGCCCCGCTCGGATCGCTCACCTCGCCGACGATCGCGCTCGTCGTCTCTCCCTGCGCGAGTACAGCCGATGGCAAAAAGAAAAACAGCCCTCCCAGAAGAAAAATCGCCGCCGCTTGCCTTAGCGCCATGTTCTGATCCCCGGCTCCCTTTGCATTTCCTGGCGTTAAGCATAGTGAACCACATGAATTAATGCAAATAAATAAAGAAAGTGAAGGTATGTTATGCGACACACCCCGCCGCCGCTGCTTTCTTGTCCTCCTCGTCCGGCGTCTCGGCCTTTCGCCGCCGGAAATTCTTGCCGCTGGATACCGGCGCATCCTCTGTAATACCCTTCAGAGGGGCCAAACATGTCCGAAGCCATCCCCGCGGTTCGCACACACCCAGCGCAGAGCATGGAAGTTTTGCCCGCCCTCGGCAAAATTATTTTTTCTTTCGCGAACGTCGCCCTGGGCGCCGAAACTCTGTTCCTTGCGCGCCACGCCACGCACGCCCTCGGCCCTCGCTACCAAGTCATTCCCGTCATTCCTTGGCTGCCCGCGATTTCCTGGCTGGCTTACGCGTTCGGCGCAATCTGGATTGCGTGCGGCGTGGGTCTTCTTTTCCCGCGCACTGTGCGCGCAGCCGCACTGTTTCTCGGCGGTCTTCTGTTCCTGTGCACGCTGATTCTCGAGGTCCCCAAAAATGCCGCCAACTTCGGCAGCATGTCTTTGCGCACCGGCGTCTTCGAGCCTCTTTCGCTCGCCTGCATCGCTTGGCTTCTGCCGCGTCCCGGCGCTTTTTCCAATCTGCTGGTTCGCTCGGCGCAGATTCTTCTCGCGCTCTCTCTGATTGTTTTTGGCGTCGACCATTTCCTCGGCCTCGCCTTCATCGCATCCCTGATTCCAGCCTGGATTCCCTGGCGCGTCTTTTGGGTCGCCTTCTTCGGCGCCGCCTTCATCGCCGCTGGCCTCGGCTTCGCTCTCAATTATTTGCAACGTTGGGGCGCCCTCGGCCTCGGCTCAATGTTCGGAATTTGGGTCTTCACGCTTCATCTCCCCAGAGTCCTCGGCCTCTATGGCATTCCCGGCGCGCCCCACAATCCCAATGAGTGGTCCAGCCTCTTCATCGCCATCGCTCTCTGGGGAGGTTTGTGGGCCCTCGCGCGAAATCAAACTTCCTGAACGCGCCTCAGCCTCTTTCGCCTTCGAACCGCGTTCACACTGCCTCTCGCCGCAAGCGTCCTTCCCACGCTCAGGCATGCCAAGTCTCTCTCGAAGCCGCATTGATATAGAAGCCTGCGCTGTACAACGCCATCAGCACCTCCGCAGTTCCGGCGGAGTCGCGCAACAGCAGAGAACCGCAGCTTTTAAGGGGAGCTGTAAATCGCCCAGAAGGAAACTCAGCCCGCGCAAACGCCCGCAACTACTCGTATCGCAACGCCACCACCGGCTCGACGCGCATCGCCCGCCTCGCCGGCACGTAACACGCCGCCAGTGCCACCAGCACCAGCAGCATCCCCACCCCTCCGAACGTCAGTGGGTCGCTCGCCCCGACTCCGAAAAGTTGGCTCGCAATAAGGCTCGTCGAAACCAGCGCGGCCGGCACGCCGATAATCAGCCCCACGCCCACCAGCAGCAAGCATTCCTTCGTGATCAGCCACAGCACATCGGACCGGTGCGCACCGAGCGCCAGCCGAATGCCAATCTCCTGCGTCCGCCGCGACACCCGGTACGCCATCGTCCCATACACCCCGATGCACGCCAGCAGCAGCGCCAGCCCGCCAAAGGCGCTCGAAAGTTCCGCCGCGCTCCGGTTCAGCCGCAGCGATTCGCTCACTTCATCCTTCAACACCGTCACTCTGCCCACGGACAAGCTCCCCGAAACCTCCGCCACCGCCGCGCGTATTTCGCTCGGCAGCGCTCTCGGATTGCCGCTAACCCGCACTTCCACGTCTCGCGCGTATGCGGCGTTGTGCGAACCTTCGTCGGGGATCTGGAATGCCGCGCAGAATTCCATCGCCGGCACCGCGTCGCGCAAAGAGTAATAACGCGCATCCGCTGCCACGCCCACTATAGTCATCGCCTCTTTCTCGTTGAACGGCGAGCCCAGCGAAAATCTTCTTCCAATCGGGTTCACCCCGGGGAAAAAGTTACGCGCCATCGTTCCGTTGATCACTGTGACCAGCGGCGTCCCGGGGCGGTCCTGCGGCCCGATATCGCGGCCGAGTAAAATCGGAATCCCCGCAGTTTCGAAGTAATGCGGCCCCACCAGCTCTTTGTGCACCAGCATCTGTGCAGCCGGCCGGTCGGGCGCCCCTTCGATCGAAAAATTGCTCGTCCAACTGCTGCCGCTGAACGGCTCGGAATAATCCACCGTGGCCGAAACAACTCCCGGAATCGCCTCGGTCCGGTCGATCAAAGCTTGATAAAGTGCCGGCGTCTGCGCTGGTTCGTATCCCGCGGCTTCCGGATTGATCCGCGCCGCCAAAATATGATCCTCATCGAATCCGAGTTCCTGGCTGCCGAGCTTTTCTAGCGTCCGCAAAAAAAGTCCCGCGCCCACCAGTAGCACGAGACATGCCGCGATTTGAAAAGCCACGAGTCCGTTTGCGAATCCAAATCCCATCCGTCCCCGCGCGGAACCTTTCGCCTGTGCCGCCAGATCCATCCGGCTCGAACGCAGCGCCGGCACAAGACCGAACAAGATTCCCGCCAGCAGCGAAACCCCCGCCGTGAACGCCAGCGCTCGCGCGTCCATTGATCCTTTTACAACCGCGCTGCTTCCCGTCACCAGCGCAGCCAGTAACTGGACGCCCCAGTGCGCCGCCAGAATTCCCAGCCCTCCACCCAGCGCCGCAAGCAGCATGCTCTCCGTCAGAAGCTGCCGGACCAGCCTGCCGCGGCTCGCCCCGATCGCCAGCCGGATCGCAATCTCCTTCTCTCGCGCCGACGACCGCGAAAGAAGCAGATTCGCGACGTTCGCGCACGCGATCAAAAGCACGATTCCCACAATGGCCGCGAGAACTTGCAGCGCCTCCGAATACGTCGCGCGCAAATAGGAAATCCCAGCCGCTCCCGGAGCCAGCTCGATATAAGAATTCGCAATCTGTTCAGGCGTTTCCCGGTGCGCCTGTGTGGCAAGAATCTGTTTCAGTTGCGCGTTGACCTCCGTCTGCGCCTGCTTGAGCGTCACTCCCGGCTTCAGCCGCCCCAGAAGATCCAGCCAGTACATTTCGGGATTGTCAGCGTACGAATCCGTGGACAGAATCTGCGGCTGAAACGCCAGTGGAATCCAAAGATCGGGCCGGTCGTATTTCACGCCCGAAAATCCCCGCGGAGCCACTCCGATAATCGTGAACGCCGTGCCATTCACTTCCACCACTTTTCCGATCGCGGAAAAATCGCTGCGAAATTTTCGCGTCCAATACGTGTAGTTCAGCACCACGCTAGGCGTTGCGCCCGCTCGGTCATCGGTGGGCAGGAAGAGCCGCCCTGCCGCGGCTTGCAGCCCCAAAAAAGAAAAAAAGTTGCCGGAGACCATCCTTCCGTACGCCAGCTCCGGCCGCTCCGTCGTTCCGGCCGCGCGGATCTTCAAGTCATCGCTTCTGCTTTGAAACGCGCAAAGCTCTTTGAAAGAATCGCTGTGCTCTCGAAAATAAGCGTAATTCTCGCTGGAAAAGCGTATCCAGTGTCCCGTTTGCGTGCCGGAGTTCGCCCCTCCTTCCGGCGAATCCGAAAAAAGCACGAGTTCGTGTGGCCTCGCCACCGGAAGTGTTTTCAGTAGGATGGCGTGGATGAGACTGAAAATCGCCGTGTTGGCCCCAATCCCCAGCGCAAGCGTCACAACCGCGATAGCGGTGAACCCCGCAGACTTGCGCAGCATCCGCAACCCATACCGCCCATCCAGCGCGAGTTGTTCCACCCATTCCCGCCCCCACGCCATGCCGCTACCCTCCTTTCCTGCGCCCCTTGGAGTGCGGGAGCCCTGCTCCGGCTTTTGAGCATTAAGCTACGCAAGGCTCTCGCGCCTATTCTTTTCGAATCCGCGTCGAACCGCAGCCCGCGCCCAGTCGTGCGTCCTAAGCGAGGCGGCCAACGCTCTTGCTTGTGCCGGCCCCGGCAGGGCCTGTCAGATAATCGCCCCGACATCCCCTCACTTCAACCGTTTTCTCCCCGTCACGCGCCGCCGGAATGTGGAGTGCGGGAGCCCTGCTCCCGCTTTTGAGCATGAGGCTCTGGAAATCGCGTGCGCCTAATAGCCCACAACGGAAGTGCCAGATTTCGGTTCCGCGTTTGCTCGACCAGTCGCTCCACGAGCCGAGAATGCGCAGTCGAAATTAGCAGCCTACCCTGGCCTCGCCCGCTTGTGCGCGGGCGCGCCCGGCCCTAGAATAGGAAACAGCAGCGGCGGCCACCGTTTTTTGGGCTCTGCACTCATTCCGCTGCCATATTCATTCGATTTAAGTTTGGCGTTATCTTAATCCGAAAGGACTCATAGCCCCCGAGAGCCCCTTATGAATCTTGCTGAATTCATCGAAGCGAATCGCGACAAACATCTTTCCGAGCTCTGCGAATTTCTGCGCATTCCCAGCGTAAGTGCCAAAAGCGAACACAAACCCGATATCGAGCGCGCCGCGCGTTGGGTCGCCGACCATCTGCGCTCCGCTGGCTTCCATAAAATCGAAATTGTACCTACAAATCTTCATCCTCTCGTCTATGCCGAATCTCTTGAAGCTCCCGGCAAGCCGACCGTTCTCCTCTACGGCCATTACGATGTCCAGCCCGCCGAACCCCTCGATCTTTGGACTTCCCCCGCGTTCGAACCGACAGTTCGCGATGGCAACCTTTTCGGCCGCGGCACCGCCGACGACAAAGGCCAGGTTCACATCCATCTGAAAGCTCTCGAATCCATCCAGGCCGTGAATGGAAAGCTGCCCATCAACGTAAAAGTCCTCGTCGAGGGCGAAGAGGAAGTCGGAAGCGTCAGCCTGTGGGACTTCGTCCAAAAAAATAAGGAAAAACTCAAAGCCGACGCCCTCATCGTTTCCGATACATCTATGCTCGCGAAAGGCGTGCCTTCCATCACCTATGGCTTGCGCGGATTGAATTACTATCAGATCGAGCTCACCGGCCCCATGCGCGATCTCCATTCCGGCGTCTATGGCGGCGCGGTTCCCAATCCATTGACGATTCTCACCGAACTTTTTGCCAAGCTTCACGACAAAAATTTCCGCGTAACCGTCCCCGGCTTCTACGATAAAGTCTCTAAAATCGCTGCGCCCGAACGCAGGGCGCTGAAAGCTCTTCCTTGGAAGAAAAAGGCGTTCGAAGCGGCCGTCGGGGCTCCGGGCTACGCCGGCGAAAAAGGATTTTCCATCGTCGAACAACTCTGGACACGGCCAACCCTCGAGCTGAACGGCATTTGGGGCGGCTATCAAGGCGAGGGCGCGAAGACCGTCATCCCTTCGAAGGTGTACGCGAAATTTTCCACGCGCCTCGTTCCCAACCAGGACCCGCAAACCATCGCGAAGCTCGTGGAAAAGCACATCCGGAAACTCTTGCCGAAAACCGTCAAGTGCAAGTTCGATGTGCTGAGCACCGGCAAGCCGTGGGTGGCTCCGTTTCACGCGCCCATCTTCAAAATTGCACAAGGCGCTCTCGAAAAAGGTTTTGGAAAAAAAGCCGTTTTCATTCGCGAAGGCGGCTCCATCCCCTTCGTCACGCAAATGCACGACACCTTCAAAATACCCTGCGTCCTCCTCGGTTTCGGTCTTCCCGACGAGAACGCGCACGCGCCCGACGAGCACATCGCCCTCGAAAATTATTTTGGCGGAATCAAAGCCATCGCCCATTTCTACAACGATCTCGCCGCGTTGTGACGCGGAACACTACCCGGCGTTTCATCAACCGACTTTTCACCAACCGACGCTTCACCACTTGGCGTTTCATCAGCCGACTTTTTACCATACAACGTTTCATCAGCCGGCGTTTCACGATGCGGCGATCGCTGGTAGCCTGTGTCTTGGCGGCTTTTTCACAGGCACGCCGCGAAAAGCCGCATTTTTCCAGCCTTTTTTGCGGTTTTTCCTTGCGTTCTACTTTTACCTTGGCTATAGTGCCCTGCGGCCCGAGTTTCTCACGCCAACCCAGGGGGTTTCGCTCGCGGCCTGCCCCATTCGAATCGGGGTGGAAAGTAAATACAGGAGGATAAGCAGACTAGATGGCAGCCAAGCCAATGAGCAAGAGCAAGATCGTGTCGTACGTTGCCGAGAAGTGCGGCACACCGAAGAAAACCGCGGCGCTCTTTTTTGAAGAGCTCTTCAAGCTCGCGGTGAAAGAATGCAAGGGCGGCGCCGGCAAGTTCGTTATTCCGAACATCGGCCGGGCCGTGAAAGCGCACCGCAAGGCGCGCATGGGCCGCAACCCGCAAACCGGCGAGGCCATCAAGATCAAGGCCAAGACCGTGGTTCGCCTGCGTCCGGCGAAGGCGTTCAAGGACGCCGTACTGAAGTAAATTCCCTGCTTCGCGGGGAGAGGGCCCGGACACAGCGCCGAAGAACCGGCAAGCGCCCGTTTCGCAAAATGCGCATCGCCGCTTCGGACCGCGCTAGGTGCCTGGGTGGGTGTCCCGGTTGAGTTTGCCCCGGATGGCTTGGCGATCAGGTTATCCGGGGCTTTTGTTTCCGCTCCCGAAAAATTCCTTTTTTCAGCGATCGATTCCTCCGCCAATTTTCGCCGTTAAAATTCGGCGTTAACTTGCGGCGCTAAATTGCGTCCACAATTTCCGATGATAATTTCTGGCGTTCATTTCGGCCAGAAATTTGTGCGGCTGAATTATCCCGCGCTCCGGACGGGAACAATTCCCGTCGCCCCTTGCGCTAGAGGGTTTTCACGTAGGCGACAACGTCTTTGATTTGCTGCGCGTCGAGAACATCCTTGAAGGGCGGCATCAGCGAGTCGCCGTTTTCGATCCACGTGGTCAAATTCTCGGTGGTTACTTTTTTGTTGTTGACACTAAACGTGCCGCGCTTGGAAAGTCCTTTGAGGCCGGGGCCGATTTTTCTGTCCGCGCTGTCCGCGAAGTGGCAGATCGAGCATTTCTGGTCGAACACTTCCTTGCCCTTGGCCGCGGATCCGGAGGACTTGCCCGCCGAGCTCTTTTTTGGAGCGGGATTCGACGCAGGATCTTGCGCCAACACCGCTACGGCCATGCTTAAGAATGCGATCCCAAGAATCAGATAATTTCGCTTCACGTCTCCCCCTCGTTTTCGCCTGCAGAATGCAGCGTGCAAATTGGACCACTATCTTCTCTTTTTATGGGCCCAAATTCCACTCCCGGTACCCGGCACAAAGTACAGGTTCCCCGTGGGCACCGATGGAACTCTCGTACTTTTGACGCCCCCGGAACCGTATGTTAACAATTTACACCATGAGCCAGGAAACTCTGACGCGAGCCTGGGAGATCCTGCAAGACGCGTATCAGGCCCAAATGGAAGGGGATTACGACCGGGCCGTGGAGCTCTATCAGTCTTCGCTGGAACTGCACCCGACGGCGGAAGCGTACACGTTTCTTGGCTGGACGTATCATTTTCAAGGGCGCGTCGAAGAGGCCATCGCCGAGTGCAAGCGGGCGATCGAGGTCGACCCGGAATTCGGCAATCCCTACAACGACATTGGAGCCTATTTGATCGAGCTTGGAAGATTTGATGAAGCGATTCCATGGCTCGAGCGCGCAGTTGAAGCGCGCCGCTACGAGCCGCGCCATTTTCCTCACTACAATCTCGGCCGCGCGTATCTTGGTAAGGAGATGTACGGCCGCGCGATGAGATGTTTTCAAGAGGCGCTGGAAGTCGAGCCGCGATATTCGCTGGCACGGCAGGCGCTGGCTTCGCTGCGGCGCATGGTGAATTGAGAAGAAAGTGAGTGGTGGGTAGTGGATAGTGAGTAGTGCCCGAAGCAAAGTCGACCACGGGAAGTTGAGAGCTCACAGTTGACAGCCGACAGTAAGAAAATTTCCATAAGTCCGTTTGAAGCTGACGGCTAACTGCTGACACACAACCATTGGAAAAATCAAACAGAACAATTTGAGAGTTTGGCGCGACCTCGAACATTTGCGATCTGCGGCGTTCAGAGTCGAGCAGCGAAGAGGGCACGATGCATCGTGAGGAGGGCACGATGTATCGTGCCCCTACACGCCGCTGCGGGTCGGCAGCTTTTGCACGGAGAGGCTGCTGGCTCATTTTACGGGCTCCTGCGGGGTGGGCTTTACGATGCGGTCGTAGATGAGGAGCAGGAAAGCGGTGACGAACCCGACGGCGCTGATGGCCCACCAGGCGTGCGCTGGCTTGTGCTGGACTTCGCCGAAGTGATGCATCATCGCGCCGCCGAACCATCCTCCTACCAGAGAGCCGATGCCGAGAGGAAGAAACGCAAAGCCCATGTAGGTGCCTTGCTGGCCGGGAGGGGCGAGGCGCGAGATGTACGAGTAGTAGGGCGGTTGCTGAATGATTTCGCCGATCGCGAGCACGGCGATGGAAACGACCGCGCCGGTTACCGTCGGCCAAAACGACAGCACGATCCACGAGAAGGAAGTGATGACCGTGCCGAGAATCACGGCGTGGAACGGAGGAATTTTGCGGGCAATGTAATTCACGATGAAAGTGAAACAGACAACGATGGCGGCATCGGTGATAAGGATGAGCTGGACGCGGGCGTGCGCGTCCACGTAGGTGTGCAGGTAGCCGGGCAGACTGGTGTATTGCTGCCAGTAAACGATCCAATAGCCGGAGAAAATGAGAAGGAAAATCAGGAAACGCGGCGGCCAGAGAATCGCGAGGAAATTGCGCACGACTTGAAGGAGGCTAGGCGCGGGGACGTCGCCGGGTTTGCGCGGATCGCGGAAGAAAAAGAAGACGAGAAAAAACATCGCGAAGACACTGAGAGCGGAGACGCGGAAAACTTTTTCGAGCCCGAGATGGCGCTGAGCCCAATCGGCGACGAAAGGGCCGGCAGTGCCGCCGATATTGACCATGGTGTAGTAAATGGAATAGCCGAGGGTGCGGACGTTTTCCTTGGAAGCGCGGGCGGTGGTGCCGACAACGCTGGGTTTTACGAGAGCGATGCCGAGAGCGGGAATTGTCAGGACTACCACGACAAACACAGTGAGCGGGACGAGGCCGCGAACGGGCGCGAGCCAGGACGCGCCGATGGAACCGATCAGAAAGTACGACGCGGCCAGAATCAAATAGGCCATCGAGAGCGCGCGGCGAAAGCCGAGCTTGTCCGCGACGGCGCCGCCGAAAATGGCGAGAAACCAGACCATGCCGCCGAAGAATCCCGTGAGCGAGTCCGTGGTCTCGGTGGAAAAGGCGAGCCTTTCGTGGAGATAGAGGGCCAGCGAGGAGAATGCGCCGTAGTAGGAGAGGCGCTCGAAGATTTCGCTGGTGTTGGCGACCCAGAAAGGGCGCTCGAAACCGGTCAGGATTTCTTCGAGGCGCTGGTCAAAGCTCATTGATCCCCCTGAGTGGAGTGCGGGGATTGTACTTGAAGAGTTGAAAGTCGAAGGTTGAAAGTTGAAGGAAGAGCGGGTGCGAGTGATGGGTGCCGCCGCTCCGCGGGCGGCGGTTCGAGGGGGGCGAGCGGCGAGGGTTCCAGTGGAACAGGCAGAGGAGGGATCTGCTGGCGGAGGAATGTGGCGCTTGCTTTGAAAGCGCAGGTGTACCCCACCCCCGGGGTGTCCGCAAGTTATGAAGTAAACGCATGAGCAGATTGGAGTTGCGGAATTTCCTGCGTGCGCACAGGCGGATGGTTGTGGAAAAAACGGGAAGGGACTGGGATGTATGGCGAGGATCTCCTGGCTCGGATTTTTGGTTAACAATAAGACCCCACCCCCGGGGGTTTTTTTGTAAGTGTTCATGGCTCTGTTGACATCCTAGGCACAGATTATGCTTTGAGGGATCGACAAGGAGGGGCCGGAGGTGTTTTCTGATGGGGCAGGAGGGACGATGGCCGAGGTTGGTCTCCTGCCGATTGCTCGCGTGGCGCTGCAAGTGGCCACGCAGGTTTTGCCGCCCTACCGCACGCGCTTCAGCAAACACCAATTCACCCAACCACAGCTATTGGCGGTGCTGTGCCTGATGCGCTATGAAGATTGGACTTTTCGCGAAGCCGAGACGCGCTTGCGCGAGCACCAAGAATTGCGTGCCGCACTGCAATTGCAGGCCGTGCCGGACTACACCACACTGTATCGTTTTCTGCGGCGACTGGACGACGACACCGTGGAGCGCGGACTGAGCGAAACGGTGCGTCGCTTGCGTGGACGCCGGCGCCGGCCCGTTTCCGCCGCCATTGATGGCACCGGACTCTCCTACAATTCCGTCAGCACCTTCTTTGTACGGCGCATGGAACAGCACGCGGAGCACAGTTCGCGGCAACGCCGTTGGTTGAAGTGGGTGATCGTGGTGGATTTACAGCAGCAGATTTTGCTGGCGCAACGGGCACATCAAGGACCGGGGTCCGACGTGCGCGCCCTGCCGGGATTGCTGGCTGCGGCGGCACGAGGCGCGCCCATTGGCCTGGTGTTGGCGGATGCGGAGTTCGACTCGGAACCCAACCACGAATACATTCGGCAGCGCCTGGGAGCTCGGAGCATCATCCCGGCCAAACGCCGCGGTATTCCCCAAGGCACCATGCGGAATCAGATGTTCCGCGCTTTCCCGAAAAAGCCCTACCGGCAACGCGCCAAGATCGAAACGATCTTCTCGGTCGTCAAACGCAAGCTCTCCTCGCGCGCGCCCGGTCGCAGCTTGGCCATCCAGATCCGCCAAGCTTTGCTCCTCGGTCTTACCTACAACCTCTACCGGCTAAGGCCCGCTCTCGGCCCGATAGGATGTCAACAGAGCCAGTGTTCATTCTAAAGGGTTTTAAGTCCTGTGTTTTGGAAGTGCGGATTCTAAACGAGTTAGAAGGAGGTTTTTCGGAAGTGCGGACTCTAAAGGAGATAGCGAATAGTGGCGGGTGGTGAGTCGCTAGTGACCGGAAAGAAGCTGGTCCCTGGCTTCGCTCGGGATGACGAAAGGAAAGGAGTGGGTCTCGCGCGGAGACGCGGAGTGCGCGGAGGCCGGAGAAATCGGATGAGGAGGGGCCGAGTCGCGAGCGAAACATGGGATATGGTAGCAGGGGGAGTAACCGATTGTCAATAATTATTTTCGTTTACTTAGATGCAATTCGAATCGGGCGCGCTGATTCGAATGGGAGTGGCGGAAGTTGAGGGATTGGAAGGAGTTGGCGGGGTGTTTAGTGGGTTGATACGGCTGTGGAAATGTGTGGAAAACACGACGGTCTCCAACGCAAAAAGAAAGCGAGTGACCTCACGCAGGTGGTTTTGATTCGTCATTCGTCGGTGCCACCCGAGCTTTTCACGGTCAGTCTGCTTCCAGAAAGGTTTGGATGACGCGCCAGAACTTGTCGAACGAGGGGCAGTTGGCCCGTGCTTGGGATAGATCGAAAACGGAAGAGAGTGCGGGTTGGTCCACGGTTTCCGAGTAGAAGATGCCTAGGACATCAGCCAATTTCTCCTTTGCGCCCCGAACCTCTTCTGCGTCCCGAGGATCGAAGTTGACAAGCGGTCTACGGTGTTGAGGCAACAATGACTCCGCAGCGCCTAGGAGCCAAGCCTCGTATTCCGCTTTTGCGATCACGGCTTGAACGTTGGCGTTTGGACGAACGGCATTCGACCGATTCATCAATTGCTCCCCAATTTCGCGGGGGCAATCTTCGTCGGCGTCTAGCAGAATGAGTATTCCGCACGCTCCCTGGCACTTTTGCACGGCGAGGTCCAGCGCCCTCTCTAGCTCTCCAGCTTTCAAGAGTCTTTGTTTCGGCAATCGAATGGGTTTCTTTATGTCAACCGCGAATTGATCCATGTTGTACGCTAGCCGCCGGATCAGGAGAGGCAGTGCTGTTACTTCCCCGTGGCCTTCAACGATTGGGACTATTGAGTGCGGCATATTCGGCGGGGGAGCCAAAAAGACTGATCTGTTTGTGGATTCGACTTAATGCTTTAGAATCTGGCTCAATTTGGCCCAGCCTGAGCAATTCTCCGGCTGTATAAAGTCGATCTTTGATGGATGATCGGGTTGCTTCGTCTACTTCGGCAATGCGTGTGACACCCAGGTTCGAACTAACGGAAAGAATCATATCGGCGGTGATGTGTTCGTTGTCTAACAGGTCGGGGCTATGAGTTGTGAGCAACACTTGCGTATGCGTACTGGCTTCTCTGAGAGCATCCAAGAGTACGCTCGTCGCACCGGGATGAACAGCGAGCTCAGGTTCCTCGATTCCTACAAGCGGCACGGTCGCGCGTAATTTTCCATTGGCCTGCAGTGCCGCGACAAGTACGCCGAGCACCCTGAGCGTTCCGTCCGACATGCTGGACGCCATGAATTGCCACGGGTTTTTGTCACCTACAACTCTTTGCCGAAACAGGAGTGTTTCTTTAGGGCCAAGCTGCCGCGGCTCGACTGCAACTATGCCCGGAACAACCGCCTCCAAATATTGCTCGATCCGCTTCACCTTCCCCGCATCGTCCGATCGCAGGCGTCTAAGAACGCTCGTTATGTTCCTTCCATCGCGAGCGAGCAGTTCCCCCGCATCCGGTTCTTGCAACTCCCTGATCTTTTCGGGATTCAAGTTGTAGAAGCCCATTCTCGAGAGGGCATCGTAGACCAGCCTAAATTCAGAAAGGGCAGAGACAACCGTCAGAAAGAGCCTGTCGGGTTCCACCTTTGACCGCATGTCCGTTGAAGCGTCCTTCAGATGACCGTTTTCCACCACGAAAAAGCTGGCGATAGTCTGTTGGGTAGATTTTAGGATGTAGCATTCCTCGCGTTGAACCCTGAACGCGCCATTTGGCAATGCTCCTACTTCAAACGCGTAGGACGCAGAAAGCTGCCCGCGCAATAATAAATCCAACCGGATTCCGAAGTGCGTCGGGTGGCCGCGAGAGCGTCTCCGGACTTCCTTAATGCCCCCACGCTCGCGAAGAGCATGCTCCAAGGTGGTGCGTAGCGAATCTGAAACCAGTCTTAGCGCATCGACGAAATTGCTCTTACCGGAACCGTTTGGCCCGACGAGCAAGGTCAAGGGATGCAACGAAACAGTGCAAGCCTCAATGCTCTTATAATTTTGGAGCGCGACTCTTTGAAGGAAGATTGGCACTTTGGCGCCTCAAATCTCCATCGAAGTCTATCACGACCAGTCAAACGGCTCTATGAACGGGGCGACCGAAGCGGGTACGCCAGGACTTGCTGGAGACGGTGGAACGAATTCTCACGGTTCTGGATTCGGCGACAGCGCCGCAGGCCCTCGATCTGCCTCGCTACCGTCTGCATGCGTTGAAAGGCGATTTGAAGGGATTCTGGTCGGTGACGGTGCGGGCGAATTGGCACATCGTTTTTCGATTTGAGGGAAAGGATGCGTTTGACGTTGAATTGACCGACTACCATTAGGTGAGGGAGGAAATTCCATGGCCATGAAAAATCCGGTTCATCCGGGACGCGTGGTCCGCCATGATTGCCTTGAGCCATTGGGGCTTACGGTGACCGCGGGGGCGAAGGTGCTCGGAGTTACGCGGCAGGCGCTGAATAATGTTGTGAACGGAAGAGCGGGGATTAGTCCGGAGATGGCGATACGGCTCTCGAAGGCGTTTGGGAGCACGGCGGAAACGTGGTTGCGGATGCAGCTTGCTTATGACCTCGCGGCGGCACGCAAGAACGAAAGCAATATCAAGGTTCGGCGGCAGTACGTCGAGGATTTGCACGTATAGCGGCGACGGGCGGGTTTTCGACGGGATGACTAACCTCTGGTTTTTGTGATCTTCCGGCTCTTCGAGAACGCGCTTACAACTTGACGTCTGGAGCCAGTCCGTTTCTTATGGGCGACGCCTGATGTTGCGGATTGCACCATGTAGGCGGAGCGGGTCATGCCGGCTTGGCGGGCTAGGCGATCGATGAGTTCGATTTGGTTTTCGCGGGCGGTTACGTTGACGCGAACGGTCTTTGATTTGGGGAAGTCCGCGGAGACGAGAAACGCTACGGCATTTTGTCTGGCGGGATCTTCGGCGAGATCGTCGAGCTTCGATGGCTTGGGGATTTTTTCGCCGTCTTCGAGCATGCCTGCAATATGAAAAGCCAACGCTTGAGGAGCTTTGCGGCGAGCTTCTTCGAACGACTTTCCTGCGGTGATGCAGCCGGGAAAATCAGGGAAGCTGACGCCAAAATCGGATTTGGCGTCTTTGTGTAAGTAGGCGATGTATTCCATTTTACCTGAGCCTTATGCCGGCTTGTTTTTCGATACTTTTGAGCGTGCCGATGGGGATGTCACGGACCGGATGGGGAACGGTGACTCTTCCCTTTTTCGCGGCGTGTTTGAACTGCTTGTGACTTCCCTCGTGCGCGACTTCGTACCAGCCGTCCTCGCGTAAGCGCTGGATGACGTCACGGCTGCTCATGTCCCAGAATACACACTTTTAACACACTGGTCAATTTGAGGTCTGCTCCTCACGGGCCAAGCGTCGCGGCCCTGGCCTAAGGCGGCGGCCGAAGAGCTGGCTCACGCGTTGGAGTTGGGGCGGTAGGCGCCCATCAATCTGGCGATTAGGACGGCGAGGTAGAGGACGCCGAGGATGGCTTCGAGGATGGTGATGGAACGGGCTTGCGGCGAGACGGGAGTGATGCCGGCTGCGCCGAGCGAGGTCATGGTGGCGAAACTGTAGTAGATGAAATCGAAGCGCACGGGGACGGTGTGAAGGTTGGTGTGGGGATCGAGATAGAAGGCGTAAGGCTGCGCGGCGGCCACCATTTCGTAGAGGCTGGAAAAACTAAATCCCACCCAGAGGTAGATGCAGAGGGCTCCGAAGATGGTCTCGGAATTGGGCTGATCCCTGGCGAACACGTGGCGGAAAATGACCACGACAATGAGCAAGTCAAAAACGAAGCTGAGGACGACGTTGAAGATGGAGAAGGAGCTCAGGTCGGTCTTGGGAAGGAGGATGCGGTGGAATAACGTGGGAATGGCAAGGATGATGGCGAGGACGAGCAGGCCACGGTGGATTTTTGCGGCGTAGACGCTGATCAGAATGGCGGAGCTTCCGATCACGAGAAAGGTGTAGTGGCCGAAGCGGCTGGATTGGGAATAGGGGAAGAGAATTAGTGTGGTCAAAAGAAGGAGGAAGAGGAAAAGGAATCGGTGGCCGGAGAGAGCAGGCTCGCGGCCGGGCTGAGTGGCGTTTGTCATGAAGGTGTGCGGAGCTCCGGCGGCGATGGTACACCTTTTCGGGAAGGGCGGAGAATTTGCAGCGGAATGGAGAGAAGAGCGGGCACGGCACTTCGAGGGTCAGGGCAAGCGCGCCGTGCCCTTACGGGGAAAAGAGAATGGATGGATTGAAAGGAAGGTGGAATCGCGGCGCGCGAGATGCGGAGGGGTGTAGCGCGGAACGGCGGGCAAAAATTAAGCGGCCCCGCGATCGCTATGGAGCGCCGCGGGGCCGCCGGTAGTTGTCTGGGATTGGCTGAAGGCGCGAAAAGCCTTTGCGAATCCGAACATCGCTAGGACTTGAAGGCTTGCGCCTTAAGCCTCAGCCACCTCACGTATGTCACTACAATCAGAAATTTTCATTTTGTTTGGATCAGCCTCCTTTCCCGTGTAAGGCCATCATAAATTCAAGCGGGGGCAAGTTCAATGAGGAAGTTTGGAGTGTGCAGTGCCGATGAGGGAGACGGGCGGCCGATCTCGGAAGGCAACCCGTAGCACGGTGGGGGCAGAGATAGGGCACGATGTATCGTGCCCCTACGACGGTGGAGATCAGGTGATCTGATACTCGCGCATTAGAGAGACGATCGTTGGACGACTGGCGGCAAAGGAAATCCAGACGGAACGGCACCAATCGTCAATGGCGTTATCGCGCTCAGGCCCAGGAGTGGCCGCGAGCACATCGAGGACGGAGATGCTGCCGCGATCCTCGGGGAGAGGGATAGCCGGCCAGGCGCGTTTGAAGCGGGCCATCTTCATGTGCATGTCCTGAACCTGACGGCCGGAGAACTGTTTTTCGAGATGGAGATAGAGGCCGACGAGGCCGAAGACGAGGGCGATGGGCTTGGTCTCGTGCGTTGCGGTTTGCAGGGTGAAGGCGTCTGCGACGTGTTGGAGGATGAAACCGGGGCGGCCCATCGTGTAGACGTAGACCTCGTCGTAGGCAGCGCGCAGGGGATCCATGGCGAAAGAAGTGTAGCGAAAAAATGGAGCGGAGGAAGTTGCTCGTTGCGTTTGAGGCGGCTGAGGGCCACTTTATCAGCGGCAGAGGGAATTGAAGTCGAGGGGTGAGGCGGGAGGAGCTGGGACGGGGAGATTGCGGGCGCGGAGGGCGTCTTCGAAAGTGGTAGGGCCGGAGGGGAGAGAAGGGTTGGTATCGAGGCGATAGAAGGGGTCGCGTTCGGCTTGAGGGAGAGTGATGAAGCGGAAGCCGCGGGAGCGATAGAGGTCGAGGAGCTTGGGGAGCATTTCGGCGTCGAGGGCGCCGATGTGCATGAGAAGGACGTAGGGGATGTCGCGTTTGTAAAGAGTCTGGGAAAGTTGGCGGTAATAAAGGATGTTGGCGCTGGCGGCGGAAAGATAGGTGCTTTTGAGCTGGGCGACTGCGGCGGAGTCGGATTTGGCCATGCAACGGGCGTAGGGTTCGTTCCAGAGATAATCGCTGAAGCTCATGGTGACGGCGGCGATTTTGTAGCCGCGCTGGGAGAGGAAGGCGCGGATGGCGTCGTGTTTGGCGGGGGTGTCGCCTTCGGCGAGGTAGGGGAAGCGGAACCAGTGCCAGTCGTCGGGGCTGGTTGGCTGGCTGGCGGTCAGTTTGAGGAGCAGAGGTTCGTTGCGGGTGATGTTGGCTTCGAAGTCTGCGAGGGAATTTTGGTTGAGATTCATGTGGGACCAGGTGTGATTGCCGAGAGGATTGCCGGCGTCGCGCCAGGCTTGGAGGACGGAGAGATCGTCAGGTTCTTTTTCGAGGATGGCGGCGTTGACGAAGCCGTAGATGGGAGGGAGATGAGCGGCGTGGAGCGCGGAGAGAGTTTTGTTGGCGATTTTGAGGCGAGTTTCACCGGGAGGAAGAGGGCCGTGGGCGGGGAGATCGTCGAAGGTGAAGGCGATTTGAAGAGTGGGGGCAGCGGAGGAAAGGGCATAGGAGAAGGAGAAAGTTGCGGCGGCGACAACGGCGAGTAGCGCGAGGCTTCGTGTTCGATAGGAAGTCATTTCGGGCCACCGGGACGGGGCGTTGAACGGCAGGAGAAAAGTAACAGTTCTTTGCGCCACGTGTCTATCCGGGAAAGAGAAAAGCTTTTCGAGTAGGGGGAAAAGTGGATGGTCGATGCGCGGGAGAGTAGAATGCGCGCGGTGCGGAGTAAGAGACAGACTGAAGTCTGTCCCACTGCCGGGCTGACGCCCGGCGCCTACACGCGCGGGATTACGCTTGCGGGATGCGGAGGGGATCGTGAGGAAGACAATTGCTTTGGTGGCGTTGATCACGAGTGGGGTGTGCGCGGGGATGGGGCAGAACGCGTGGGGGCAGAAGCCGCCGCTGCTGCCGGAGAAGGATGTGGCGGCGTTGGCGAATGAGTTGAGCGGGGAGATGGCGAAGAGGAATTTGGAGGTGATTGCTACGTTTCACAGGCAGCGCGGGTCGCGCGGGTATCATGCGGCAGCGGAGCTGGTGGCGGAGCGGGCGCGGGAGTATGGGTTGAGCGATGTGCAGATTTTGGAGTTTCCGGCGGATGGGAAGATTTTTTATGGGACGCAGAGGTCGCGGCCGGCTTGGGACGCCGAGGTGGGGGAGCTTTGGGAGGTAGAGGAGGTAAAGGATGCAAAGGAGAAGAGTGTTTCTGAAGAAAGAAGTGGCGAGTGGCGAGTGACGAGTGGCGAGAAGAAGATTGCGAGTTATGCGGCGGAGCCGGTGGTGTTGGCGGAGGATAGCGAGTCGGCGGATGTGACGGCGGAGTTGGTGGATGTGGGCGCGGGAACGAAAGAGAGTGACTACGCGGGAAAGGATGTGAAGGGAAAGATTGTGCTGGTGAGCGCGTCGCCGGGGGCGGCGCAGGAATTGGCGGTGGGGAAATTTGGCGCAGTGGGACTGGTGAGCTATCAACAGAACCAGAAGACGGCTTGGTCGGGCGAGGACGAGAACTTGATTCGGTGGGGGCATTTGGAGACGTTTACGGCGAACAAGACGTTTGCATTCATGGTGTCGCTGAAGACGGCGCGGGGAATGCGCGAGCGGCTGGCGCGCGGAGAAAAAATCACGCTGCACGCGGTGGTGAAGTCGGGGCAGCATGCGGGGAATTATGAAGTGGTGACGGCGACGATTCCGGGTGCGGATGCGAAATTGAATGAGGAGGAGATTGCGTTTTCGTGCCACCTGGATCATCAGAGGCCGGGAGCGAATGACAATGCGAGCGGGTGCGTGACGATATTGGAGGTGGGGCGAACGCTGCAGAAGTTGATAGCGGAGGGGAAATTGGCGCGGCCGGCGCGGACGATACGGTTTATTTGGCCGCCGGAGATTGAGGGGACCTTGGCGCTGTTGAACGGGAAGCCGGAGTTTGCGCGGCGGATCAAGGTAGCGATTCACATGGACATGGTGGGCGGAGGGCCGGCGACGAAGGCAGTGTTCCACGTGACACGCGGGCCGATGAGCTTGCCGTCGTTTGTGCATGACGTGGCGTGGGCGTTTGCGGAGTGGCTGAACGAGGAGTCGTACCAATTTGCGGCGACGGGGAAGGCGGAGTATCCGATGGTGGCGCCGGAGGGGGGCAAGGAACCGCTGCGGGCGGAGTATTCGGCGTACACGATGGGCAGCGACCACGACGTGTATCAGGATTCGTCGTTCGGGATACCGGCGATTTATTTGAATGACTGGCCGGACCGGTACATCCATACGAATTTTGATACGGCGGCGAATATCGATACAACGAAATTGAAGAGGGCGGCGTTTATTGGGGCGGCTAGCGGGTATTACCTCGCGCGCATGAACACATACAACGACTACGCGCACCTAAACTTGGAAGCTGGAGAAATTCTCTGGACGCATGACGCATTACAGCGAATCCGCAGCGTCCCAAGTACAGATCAAGACGATGTCATCTGGGCTCTGAATGAGTACAGGGCGGAGATGGGGCCTGTTTTGAGCGCTTGGTTTACCGGTGATCCGTCTCAGTGGTCTCATTGGATGATCCGGAATGATATCGGGGGATGGTTCCAAATCGCCAGCGACGCGGTTCGGCGTCACGACGCAAAACGCCCGAGGGGGGATGGTCTCCTGAAGTTTAAGCGAAACCCGATGCCGAGAGGGCCGCTGGCGGTGTTTGGGTATGACTATTTTGAGGATCATGCGAAGGCAGCGGGAGTGAAGGAGCCGAAATTGTTGAGTTATGAAGGGCTCTGGGGTGGCGGGGAGGAGTATGCGTATGAGATTTTGAATTTTGCGGGTGGGAAGAGGAATGCGCAGGAGATTCGGGATGCGGTGTCGGCGGAGTATGGGCCGGTGCCGGTGGAGATGGTGGTGGAGTATTTGAAGGCGCTGGAGAAGATTGGGGTGGTGGCGGAGGTGAAGTGAGGGTCGGCGTGGTGGAAACCGCGGAGAGGTTTCTCCACTTCGCAAGCCGACACGTTCGCAGGAGCGAACGTGAAGAAAAGGCGTCGGCTCGCTTCGGTCGAAATGACACCAAGCTTAGCCGGGTGGGTCGAGTGGATTCATGACGATTGCGGAGAGGATTGAGAGGTTGCCGCTGGGAGGATTTCACCGGCGGTTTATCGGGCTGGTGTCGCTGGGGAATTTTTTTGATTTGTACGACATTTTTATTGTGGCTTACATCGGGGCGGCGCTGCAGCAGTCCGGTTTTCTTTCCTTGAAACAATTTGCGTTATTCGTGGGGTCGGGATTTTTGGGGATGTTTGTGGGTACGGTCGTGTTTGGGATGGGAAGCGACCGGATGGGGCGGCGGAGCGCGTTTATTTTGCTGCTGCTGATTTATTCGGTGTTTACGTTTGCGGATGCGTTTGCGCCAACAGCGGGATGGCTGATTGGGCTGCGGTTTTTCGCGGGGATTGGGATTGGCGCGGAAATTGTGGTGGTGGATACGTATGTCACCGAGGTGGTGCCGAGTTATGCGCGCGGAAGATACGTGGCGATTACGCAGGTGGTGGGATTTTGCGCGGTGCCGGTGGCGGCGGTGTTTTCGCGGGTGCTGGTGCCGACACATTTTTGGATGAGCGGGTGGCGGTGGGTGATGGTGATTGGGGCGTCGGGGGCGCTCTTGACTTGGTGGTTTCGGAGGAGATTGCCGGAGTCGCCGCGATGGTTGGAGAGCCGAGGACGAGCGGCGGAAGCGGATGCGGTGATGACGGGGCTCGAGAGGGAGAGGATTTCTACGGACGGAAGAAGTGGCGAGTGGCTAGTGACGAGTGGCGAGACAAAAGAAGGAAAAGGAATTTACACAGAGGGCACGGAGAACACAGAGGACACGGAGAAGGAAGAGAAAAGCAGATTCCTCGCTCCGCTCGGAATGACACCTACTGGTGTAAAGGAAGAAGAAGCGTCGTTTAGGGAGCTGTGGAGGGCGCCTTATCTTTCGCGGACGGTGATGCTGGTGATTTTTCAGGCTTTGCAGACGATCGGATTTTATGGATTCGCGAATTGGGCGCCGACGTTTTTGCTGAAGCAGGGAGTTTCGCTGCTGCACTCGCTGGAATACACGATGCTGATTGCGGCGGTGTCGCCGGTGGGGCCGATTCTGGCGGCCTGGACGGCCGACCGGTTCGAACGGAAATGGACGATTGTGGTGCTGGCGTTGCTTGTGGCGGGGCTGGGGATCGGATTTGGAAATTCGATTGCGCCCTTCGCGGTGGTGGCGTTTGGGGCGCTTTTGACACTGGCGAATTACTGGTTTTCGGCGGCGTTTCATGCGTACCAGTCGGAATTGTTTCCGACGCGGCTACGCGGGACGGGAGTGGGATTCACGTATAGCTGGAGCCGGTTGAGCGCGGCGTTTACTTCGATTTTGATTGGGGCGGTGCTGGTGCATGGAGTGCCGGCGGTGTTTGCGATGCTGGCGGTGGCGATGGGATTGGTGGCGGTGGTGGTGGCTGCGATGGGGCCGCGGACGAATCGGATGGTGTTGGAGGAGATTGCGGGGTGAGGACGCAAAGAAGAGGAAATTCG
Source organism: uncultured Acidobacteriota bacterium (assembly GCA_963715795.1). Lineage (GTDB taxonomy): Bacteria > Acidobacteriota > Terriglobia > Acidiferrales > UBA7541 > Acidiferrum. The sequence goes on from OY970275.1 coordinate 4,135,586, forward strand.
AAACGCGAAATTCGAAACGCGAAGCAGAAATGTAAGGCTATGCGGCGAGTTGCGTTTTCGGGGCGCGCTTTCGTTGGTTCGCAGGAGGAGAAGAGCACAGGCTGAAGCCTGTGCCACTGGCGGGTGTGCTAGCATCGGGGATTGCGCTTGAACGAGGGTCGAGGTAGATGGCCGGAACGATGAAGGCGTTGCGGAAGATGCAGGCGGGGCGCGGGCTATCGATGGAGACGGCGCCGGTGCCGGCGATTGGCGCGGCGGACGTGCTGGTGCGGGTGAAGACGGCGTCGATTTGCGGGACGGATTTGCATATTTATGGGTGGGACCGGTGGTCGCAGGGACGGATCAAACCGCCGTTGACGCTGGGGCACGAATTCTGCGGAGTGGTGGAGCGCGTGGGAGAAGAAGTCACGGCAGTGAAGGCCGGGGACTTCGTGAGCGCGGAGATGCACGTGAATTGCGGGCATTGCCACCAGTGCCGGGTGGGCGAGGCGCACATTTGCCAGAATTTGCGGATTATCGGGATCGATCAGGATGGGGCGTTTGCGGAGTTCGTGAAAATACCGGGGCGGAATATCTGGAAGCTCGATCCGGCGATACCGGAACATTACGGAGCGATTCTCGATCCGCTGGGGAATGCGGTGCATACGGTGCTGGCAGGGCCGATCGCGGGGCAGACGGTGCTGGTTACCGGATGCGGGCCGATTGGATTGATGTCGATTGCGGTGGCGAAGGCGTGCGGCAGCTCGACGGTGTTTGCGACGGAGACGAACGAGAACCGGCGCGCGATGGCGAAGAAAATGGGCGCGGATGTGGTGCTGAATCCAGCAGCCGAAGACGCCGTGGGGCGCATCTTACTAGAGACGAACGGGACGGGAGTGGATGCGCTGCTGGAGATGAGCGGGAATCCGACGGCGATCCAGCAAGGGTTCAAGGCGCTGCGAGCGGGAGGAAGAGCGTCGCTGCTGGGGATACCGACGGAGAATGTGCCACTGGATTTGGTGAACGACGTGATTTTCAAGGGCGCAACGGTGCAGGGGATTTACGGGCGGCGGATGTATGAGACGTGGGTGGAGATGACGGCTTTGCTAAAGGCGAAGCGGCTGAATCTGGAGCCGCTTTTCGGGGAGCGGGAGCCACTCGAGAAATTCGAAGGCGCATTCGCAAAATTGCAGGGCGGGTTGGCTGGAAAAATTTTGCTCTATCCCAACGGGCTTTCTCGATAGCGGATTCTTTCGTTCCTTCCTCGTCAATCGTTTGCCCTCAGCACTTGCAAGGAGCAAAATAGTTCTCCCCGGCAAATTCGCGCCACAGGAGCCAGACCATGTCCGAGACAGCGACGCAAACCACGAAAAGGAATCCGACGCAGTACATCTCAGAGCAACTCAACGAGCTGCGGGCGAAAGGGGTGGCGCCGAAGCTGCGGGTGTTGGAGGGGGAGCAAAAACCGGTCTGTATTTTTGATGGGCGGGAAGTGATCAACCTGGCTTCGAACAATTATTTGGGGCTGACCACGCACAAGGCATTGCGGAAGGCTTCGCTGGACGCGGTGAAGCGATACGGCGTTGGAGCCGGGGCGGTGAGGACGATCGCGGGAACGATGAAGATTCATATTGAGCTGGAGGAGCAGATCGCGCGGTTCAAGAATGTGGAAGCGTGCGTGGTGTTTCAGTCCGGATTTACGGCGAATGCGGGAACGGTTTCGGCGGTGCTCGGCAAGGAAGACTTGATCGTTTCGGATGAACTGAATCACGCTTCGATCATTGATGGGGCGCGGCTTTCGCGGGCGACGATCAAGGTGTTCAAGCATAAAGATACCGCTGATTGCGAGCGGATTTTGCAGGAGAACGCGGATTTCCCTGGCAAAAAGCTGATCATTACGGACGGCGTTTTTTCGATGGACGGCGACATCGCGCCGCTGCCAGCGCTTTGCGACCTCGCGGAGAAGTACAACTGCATCATGATGGTGGACAACGCGCATGCGAGCGGCGTGCTGGGGCGCGGCGGGCGCGGAACGGTGGATCATTTCGGATGCCACGGACGCGTACACATTCAGGTGGGAACCTTAAGCAAGGCCATTGGGGCGATGGGCGGGTATGTTTGCGGGTCGCGGGACTTGATTGATTTTCTGTATTTGCGGGCGCGGCCGTTTTTGTTTTCGACGTCGCACCCGCCGGCCACCGCGGCAGCGTGCGAGGCGGCGTTCACGCTGCTGGACTCACCGGAAGGCGAAAAGCTGGTCAAGAAATTGTGGGCCAACACGAAGATGTTCAAGCGCGAGCTGAAAAAGCGCGGCTTCCAGTTCAAGGCGAGCGAGACGCCGATTATTCCGATTCATGTCGGGGATGCGGCGAAAGCGTTCGAATTTTCGAAGAAGGTGTTTGAGGCGGGCGTGTTCGCGCCGGCGGTCGGGTATCCGACGGTCGCGGAAGGCAAAGCGCGGCTGCGTGCGATCGTGAGCGCGACGCACAAGAGAGAGCAACTGTTGCGGGCGGCGGACATTCTGGCGGAAACGGCGAAGCCGCTGGGCATTATTTCGTAATTTGGCGGCGCAAAGGATAAGGTTCCGCAAACATCGGGCAATCCGATTTTGGAGTCTCCCTTGAAACTGAAGGTTGCGCCAACTTCCACTGGCAAATTCGGATGAGGGCGTGGTTCTGCTGCGGGCAAATTGCGCCGAACGAGTGACAGGGCCATTCTGTCCAAGACAACTATTCATCGGGAGCAAGCGTCCCCATAAGTAAGGGGAAGGCCCAGCGGGAACTGCCCCGCAAGAGGCGATGGGAGGTAGAAATGATTCGAACGGGATTTGCGATTACGGCGATGGCGATTGTGGCAGCGTGCACGGGAGTGCAGGCGCAAACGAGCGCGCCGAAGCCGGCGATGTCGAGCGCTTGGACGCAAACGGAAACAAATGTGGTTACGCTGCCGAGCGGAACAGCGGTGAACGCGGAATTGAATTCGACGCTGGATTCCAGGAAAGCGAAGATAGGTGAAAAGGTCGAGGCGCACACGACAGAGGCCGTCGAATACGGCGGCAAAACGGTCGTTCCGAAGGGAGCCAAGCTGGAGGGGCACGTTACAGAATCGACGGCGCGAGCGAAGGGCGATAGCGGGTCCACGCTGGCGATTGCGTTCGATAAGGCGATTGCGAAAAAGGGCGAGGAGATTCCGCTAAACGTATTGGTCATGGCGGTGGCGGCGCCGCAGAATGATTTTTATGAGGCTTCACCAGGACCGGGCAGCGATCCGATGGCCGGGTTGGGCGCCTCGGCTGCCGGCGGATCGCCGATGGGCGTTGGCCGGCCGCAAGCTCTCCCCAACGCAATGCCGACCAACCCATCGGGAGCGGCTGCCAACGCGCCGCCCGATTCGACGACGGAACCGAGCAACCGAGGCCAACTGCCAGCCAGCAGCCGCGGAGTTTACGGCTTGAAAGATTTGAAACTCATGATGGTTGCCGCCAAGCAGGGCCAAACAACAGTGATCGTTTCCACTGGCAAAGACGTGCGACTGGACAGCGGAACGAGATTGTTGCTGGTTGCGCAGGCGGAAGCGCCAGCTGTCCCCAGTAAATAGTCGGAATAATAAGGTGGGCAAACGAGGGCGTTTTGTTTCGCGCCCTCTTTTTGCGTTTGTGGAGAAAATTTTCTCGACAGTGGAAGCTAAGGTTGGTTGCGCAAGCCTTTGCTATACTCGCGGACATGCCTGCGGCACCGAAAAAATTGTTTCTTGTGGACGCGATGGCGCACATTTACCGCGCGTTCTTCGCGCCAATGAACCGCATGAACGCGCCTTCGGGCATTCCGACCAAGGTTCCGTTTCTTTTCGCGAACATACTGCGCAGGCTGATTAAGGATTACGAGCCGGACTACATCGGGATCGTGTTCGATCCGCCGGGGCCGACGTTTCGCGACAAACTCTTCGACCAATATAAGGCGCAGCGCGCGCCGATGCCGGATGACATGAAAGTGCAACTGCCGTACGTGCGGAAGCTGTGCGAGGCGATGCGGCTGCCGATTTTGGAGCTGCGCGGGTACGAAGCCGACGATGTGATCGGCGGGATCGCGCTGCAAGCGGCAAAAAAGAAGGTCGACGTTCTGATTGTTACAAACGACAAGGACATGATGCAGTTGGTAGGGAAGAATGTGCGCACGCTGCGAACGGGTTCGGGAGGGGCGAAGGCGGACGTCATCGTCGATGAAAAGAAGGTGGAGGAGATCCTGGGCGTGCCGCCGGAAAAAGTGATCGACGTGATGGCGCTGATGGGAGACACGGTGGACAACATTCCCGGCGCGAAAGGAATTGGAGAAAAAGGCGCGACGGAATTGATCCGGAAATACGGGAGCGTGGAAAAGGCGCTGGATCACGCCGAGGAAGTGACGAACAAACGCTACCGCGAGGCGCTGCAGCAGCAGCGCGAGCAAGTCATGATGTCGAAACAGCTCGCGACGATTGCGACGGATGTCCCGATGGAGCTGGATTTGAAGCAACTGGACAGGCGCGAGCCGGACGTTGCGGCGCTGGCGGCGCTATATCGCGAATTGGGATTCAATTCGCTGTTGCGGGAGCTGGGGTCGGAGGTAGTTGCTTCGTCGGCGCCGGCGAGCGAGAGCGGCCATGGCAAGACGGATTATGCGCAAGTGGCGAACGCCGGGGAGTTTCGGGATTATCTGGCGAAGATTCCGGCGACACAGCCGGTGGCCGCGTGGCTGAATTTGGAGGTGGGCGAGAGAGAAACGGAAGGATTTGGGACGCGAATCGCGTCGATTGAGGCATCCCTGAAGGAAGGCGAAGGCCGTTCCGTGTGGATGGACGAAAAGGGCGAGGCGTTGAAAACGCTGGCGGCGTTGCTCGCGGACGCGAAGCGCGCGAAAATCGTGCACGATCCGAAACTTTTTCAATTGTTGGCAGGGCGGGGCGCGAATATAAAGCACGCGACACAGCTCTATTCGTATCTGCTGCGGCCGACAACGGCGAATCATAATTTTGCGGACGTGGTGATGCGGCAATTCAACGTGATGCTGGGCGGCGGAGCGGGGGAACGCGCCGCGTATTTGCAGCGCCTCGCGCCCGTGCTGCGCGCGCAGATCGACGAGCAGGAGCTTACCGAAGTCTACGAGAAAATTGATTTGCCGCTTGCGCCGGTGCTGGCGGACATGGAACGCATCGGAATCCGGGTGGACCCGAAAGAATTGGAGAAAATGTCCAGGTCCATGGAGAAGGAAGTCCGGCGGCTGGAGCAAGAGATTTGGAAATTGGCGGGGAATGAATTCAACATCAACTCGCCGGCGCAGCTTGCCGAGATTTTATTCGACAAACTGAACCTGCAACCGCCGGCGCGGCGCGGAAAAGGCAAAGTGCGGTCGACGGCCGCGGACATTTTGGAGGAGATGGCCGCGCAGCATCCGCTGCCGGCGAAAATCATCGAGTTCCGGGAGATTTCCAAACTGAAATCGACGTACGTGGATGCGCTGCCGAAACTGATAAATCCTGAAACGGGGCGGCTGCATACGAGTTTTTCGCAGACGACGGCGGCGACGGGGCGGCTCAGCTCGAGCGACCCGAACTTGCAAAATATTCCGATTCGAACCGAGTTGGGGCGGGAAATTCGCGCGGCGTTCGTCGCGGAGAAAGGCAAGATTTTGCTCAGCGCCGATTATTCGCAGATCGAACTGCGCGTGATGGCGCATTTTTCGGGCGATCCGGTTTTGATCGATGCATTCCGCAACGGAGAGGATATCCACGCGCGCACGGCCCAGGAAGTGTTCGGCGTTGGGCCCATGGCGCAAAATGCGGAACACCGGCGCGCGGCGAAGGCCATCAATTTCGGGATTATTTACGGACTTTCCGCGTTCGGATTGGCGCAGCAACTGGGCATCGGGCAGAAGGAAGCGGCGCAATTCATTGCGGCGTATTTCACGCGCTACCGCGGGGTGAAGGAGTTTCTCGACAAGATTCTCGCGGAGACGCGCAAGACCGGCGTGGCGAAAACGCTGTTCGGAAGAATCCGGCCGATTCCGGAGATTAATTCGCCGCAGGCGCAGCTTCGCAGTTTCGCGGAGCGCACGGCTTTGAATTCTCCGCTGCAGGGGACGGCGGCGGACCTGATCAAGATGGCGATGATCAATATTGACCGGAGGCTGGCTGCGGAAAAATTCGAGACGAAAATGATTTTGCAGGTGCACGACGAACTGCTGTTCGAAGCTCCGCCGAAAGAGAAGGCTAAACTCGAAAGACTCGTGCGCGACGAGATGGAAGGCGTGCACAAACTGGCCGTGCCGCTGGTGGTGGAGATCTGTTCCGGCCCCAACTGGCGGGATCTGGACTGAAGTTCGTAAGGTAGTGTATTGATTGAGTGCCACGCTGTCTTTTCCCACCCCGCGGGCGTAGAATCCGCTCAAAGAAGATCGCCGATTTCCCTCGTTCGGCCGGCCCGTCTTGTTAGGAGGAAAAATGCGCGGAATTTGTTTGGTGGTTGGGGCGGTTTGTGTGGCGAGTCTCGGGATGGCTCGAGCAAGACAGGAGAACACGCAGGAGAAGCCAAAAGATGCGCAAGCAACGGCTGAAGAGTACAAGATTCCGCAGGAAGACATTGACAAGAAAAATCCGGTGAAGCCGACGCCGGAAGGACTGGCGGCAGCGCGCAAAATATATGGCTATGACTGCTCGATGTGCCACGGAGACAAGGGAGATGGCAAAGGAGACGTGGTCGATTCCATGAAGCTGACGATGCACGACTGGCACGATACGGCGACGTTCGCAGGGAAGACGGACGGAGAGCTGTTTTACATCATCACCAAGGGCAAGGGGAAAATGCCGGGAGAGGGCGATCGCGAGTCCGAAACCATGCGCTGGAATCTGGTCAATCTGGTGCGGTCCATGTCAAAAAAATAGGCGAGGCAAACTGGCTTCCGGAAAAAAGAGGGCGAGACGCCGCGACGAGCGTGCAGAAAGTGGAGTGAGTCCGGGAGATAATTGCGACAGCGTGGTGGCGCCAGAGAATTCCCGGGATGTGCTAGGCTTTCCCCTATAAATATATTTTTGGAGGCTCGCATGGTTCATTCCCCGCAATTCTTGAAGCTCGTCCAGGACGCCAAGCAACGCGTCAAGGAAACCAATGTGCCCGAGGTGAAGAAGCGGATGGACGCGGGCGAGAGATTTCTTTTAGTGGATGTGCGCGAAGACAACGAATGGGCCAAAGGGCATCTGCCGGGCGCGGTGCACATGGGCAAAGGAGTGATCGAGCGGGATATCGAGCAGCGAGTGCCCGATGCGGCGAGCAAGCTTGTTCTCTATTGCGGGGGCGGATTCCGGTCGGCACTGGTCGCGGATAATCTTCAAAAAATGGGTTACACGAACGTGGAATCGATGGACGGCGGGTGGAGAGGGTGGCTGGAAGCGGGATTGCCGACCGCGAAGGACTAAAATTCGCCGAGGAAGCGGCGAATAGATGGCTGGGGCGGGAGGATTCGAACCTCCACCGTCCTCATTAACAGTGAGGTGTCCTACCGATTGGACCACGCCCCAGCAGACTGCGGGGTAGGCTCCGCCGTATGCGAATTCGACGGCGAAGTGTGCTTCTAAGATATCACGGGTGCGCCTTTCGCGAGGGTTCTTCCGGAAAAAACTGCATCCGCGGGCGATAGCGCGAATCAGAACCGGAAAGGCCGGGAGGAAAACGGCACCATGGGTGTCTTCTCGATGATTCCAAACGTTCGAAAAGGCGGATGTTTTCGAAAAAAGAAACGGATGGAAATATTTTATAAAAAACTGAGCGAGACGGTTGCTTTCCAGAAAGTTTTATCGGAAACTATGCGGTCATTTACGAGCCGGGTAGGCACTTCCCGGCCATGACATCGCGGAGCCTCCGGCTTTTTGCAGCTTCCCGGAGAGGTCTGCGCTAAAGTGCAAACCTGACATGGCCCAGATTTTTCATCGCAGCACAAATTTCATTTCTAGATTTAGTCTGATCTCGGCTGCGTTTCTGGCCACCGCGGGACTGTTGGGCGTTTTGGGGATAGCGCGATCGCCGTACCGGACAAATCAGTACGTTACGCGGGAACAGCCCGTGCAGTTCAGCCATAAGCACCACGTCGGCGACGACGGCATCGACTGCCGTTACTGCCACACGTCGGTGGAGACTTCCTCGTTTGCAGGCATTCCGCCCACGCGGACGTGTATGAATTGCCATTCCGTGCTGTACGCCGATTCCGCGTATTTGGAACCAATTCGCGAGAGCTACCGCACGGACCAGTCGATCCGATGGGTAAAGGTCCACCGCCTGCCCGATTTCGTTTATTTCAATCACAGCATTCACATCAACAAGGGCGTGGGCTGCTCGACATGCCACGGCGCAGTGAACGAGATGCCGCTGATGTTTCAAGCGTCTCCTTTGTTGATGGAGTGGTGCCTGGATTGCCACCGGAATCCGGAAAAGGCCCTTCGTCCGATCAACCAAGTTTTTAATATGGACTGGAAAGCGCCCGAGAATCAGGCGGAAATCGGCAAGCAATTCGCAGTGGAGCGGAAGATTCGTACAACGGCAGAGCTGACGAGCTGTTCGACCTGCCATCGCTAATGGACGATATGCGCGAAAACGACTCGAACGAAGACCCTAAACACGATCGCGAAGCGCACGGAGCTTCCTTGCACGAAGACGATCACGCCGAAACGCACGCAGAGGATTTGGTCGTGCGCGAGCATAGCCTGGACCTCGCCGCGGTGCGCGCGAAGCTGCGGAAAAAAACCGGCAAGCAATATTGGCGGACGCTCGAAGAGCTGGCGGACGATCCGCACTTCGAAGAGTTGCTGCACCGCGAATTTCCGCGGCAGGCATCGGAGTGGGACGAGACAGTCGACCGGCGCGATTTCTTGAAGCTGGCGGCGGCTTCGCTGGCGCTCGCGGGGATTTCCGGTTGCGACCGAATGCCGGAGCAACTGCTTGTTCCGTACGTGAAACAGCCGGACGGAATGATTCTCGGCAAGCCGCTTTTTTACGCCACGGCGATGCCATTCGGCGCGGACGCGATTGGGCTTTTGGTGACGAGCCACGAAGGCCGGCCCACGCACGTAGCGGGGAATCCCGATCATCCTTCGAGCCTGGGCGGGACGGACGTAATCGCGCAAGCCTCCGTGCTCGATCTATACGACCCGGATCGCGCCGAGACAGTCACACATTTAGGGGAGATTAACGTCTGGGAAGATTTCCTGGCAGCGGCGCGGACATTGGCAGAAAGTGCCGGGATTTTAAATGGAGCAGGTTTCCGCATCCTGACGGGCACAGTCACTTCGCCGACGCTTGCGACGCAGATTCAGACTGTTCTTAGCCAGATTCCCGGAGCCAAATGGCACCAGTGGGAACCCGCGGGAAGCGACGGCCCGCGCGAAGGCGGCAAGCTGGCTTTTGGCCGTTACGTGAACACCGTCTATCGCCCCGAAAAGGCGGACGTTATCGTCTCGCTGGATTCGGATTTTCTGGTGAGCGGACCGGGGCACGTCGGCTACATGAATGCGTTTTACAAGCGTCGGAAACTAAGCGGGCCAAGCGACACGATGAACCGGCTGTACGTAGTTGAGCCGACGCCGTCCGTCACCGGTTCGAGCGCGGATCATCGTCTGCCGTTGAAGGCTTCCGAGATCGAGCAGTTCGCCCGCGGACTCGCGGCGCTGGTGGGGCTCGGAGGGAGCGGGACGCTTTCGCCCACTGCGCAAAAGTGGCTGGACGCGGTTGCCAGCGATTTGCAGAAGCACCGTGGCAGCTCGCTCGTGATTGCGGGCGAATTCCAGCCGCCGGCTGTGCATGCACTGGCGCACGCCATCAATGCCGCGCTTGGGAATGTTGGAACAACGCTTTACTACACGGAACCCGTCGAAGCGAGTCCCGTGAATCAACTGGAATCGTTCACCGAGCTTTGCGCGGACATGGACGCGGGCAAAGTGCACACGCTGGTGATGTTCGGCTCAAATCCCGTGTACAACGCACCGCACAACTTCGATTTCGTGTCGAAGCTCAAAAAAGTCGGCACTTCGATTCGGGTGAGCTCTCATTTCGACGAGACCGCGGAATATTGCCAGTGGCACATTGCGGAATCCCACTTTTTGGAGACTTGGGGGGATGCGCGCGCGTTTGACGGCACGGTCAGCGTGATTCAGCCGCTCATCGCGCCGCTTTACCATACGCACTCGGCTTTTGAGGTTTTAGGGGCCTTTACGAACAACCCCGGTCTGACGCCTTATGAAGCCGTTCGCGACCGCCTGAATACGCTTGCTGGGACGGCTGATCCCGAATATTTCTGGCGCAAAACTCTGAATGACGGCGTCCTCGCCAACAGCAGCTTTCCGCCGATTTCCGTCGCGGTGAAATTCAGCCCCGCGAGCTTGCCGCCCGCAAAGACCACGTTGCCCGGCCAACTCGAATTTATTTTCCGCCCGGATTCCAATACATTCGATGGGCGCTACGCGAATAACGGCTGGCTGCAAGAGCTGGCGCGGCCGGTCACCAAGCTCACCTGGGACAATGCCGCGCTGGTCGGTCCGAAGACGGCGGAGCGGCTTCTGCTCACGCAAAAGGTTGCCGCGCGCGGCGGCGAGCATGGCCAGGTCATCTCCAACGTGATTGACATCTCGATTTCCAATAGCAAAGTGACCGCGGCCGCCTGGATCCTTCCGGGGCAAGCCGAGGACTTAGTTGTGCTGCCGCTTGGATATGGCCGCAAGAACGGCGGGTACACGGGCACAAATAAAGGGTTCAACGCCTACGAGGTGCGCACTTCCGACGCGTTGTGGACGGCCACGGCGGGCACGGAAGCGATCAAGAAAACGGGCGGCGAGTATCCCATGGCTTGCACCCAGTATCACTTCAACATCGAAGGCCGAAAGATTCTGAGCACCGGCACGATCGAGGAATACCGCAAGAATCCTGAATTCGCGCACGAAGGCGATGAACAGCCGCCGAAGTCCATGTCGCTGTACAAGGAATTCGCCTATCCGGGTTATGCCTGGGGAATGGCCATCGATTTGAACAGCTGCAATGGCTGCAACGCTTGCGTGATCGCCTGCCAATCGGAAAACAACATTCCCGTCGTTGGCAAGGATCAGGTCATGCGCGGCCGGGAGATGCACTGGATCCGCATCGACCGCTATTATTCCGCAAAAACCCCCACCAACGATCCTTCCACGGACCAGGATGACGTGCTCGAAAATCCCGATACGTTCTTCCAGCCCGTTCCCTGCCAGCAGTGCGAGAACGCGCCATGCGAGCAGGTTTGCCCTGTCGGCGCCACCGTGCATAGCGCGGAAGGCCTGAACGATATGGTTTACAACCGCTGCGTGGGCACACGCTATTGTTCGAACAACTGTCCGTACAAGGTCCGGCGCTTTAATTTCCTGCGTTTCCAGGACTGGGAGACGCCATCGCTCAAGCTGCGGCGCAATCCGGAAGTTACGGTGCGCAGCCGCGGCGTGATGGAAAAGTGTACCTACTGCGTGCAGCGCATCAACAACGCGCGCATCAACTCGGAAGAACAGAACCGCCCCGTCCAGGACGGCGAAATTGTAACCGCATGCGAATCCGCCTGCCCCTCCCACGCCATCGTTTTCGGCAATGCCAACGACCCCAAGAGCCGCGTGGCGATCTTGAAAGCGCAAACCCGCAACTACGCGCTCCTTGGCGAGTTGAACTCGCGCCCGCGCACCACGTATCTCGCGGCGGTACGCAATCCAAATCCTGAATTGCCGGCTCCCGGGCAATTGCAGGACGAGGAGCAGACATGAGCGCCGGCCAGCCGCCCCTCAATTCGCCCGAGATTCGGCGCCTCACTCCGGTGCTTGGTCCTGGGCACACCTACGATTCGATTACGGACAAGATTAGCTCGATCGTGCTCACCCGGCCGGTCTCGCTGGGCTGGCTTGCCGGGTTCGGGATTTGTTTTTGCTTCATCATGCTTCTCAATATCGCCGTCGTTTATTTGATCGGCAAAGGCGTAGGCATTTGGGGCATCAACATACCGATCGGTTGGGGCTTCGCCATCGTCAATTTCGTCTGGTGGATCGGTATCGGCCACGCCGGAACGCTCATCTCCGCCATTCTTTTTTTGCTCAACCAGAAGTGGCGCACCTCGATCAACCGCTTCGCGGAAGCGATGACCCTCTTTGCGGTGATGTGCGCCGGCATGTTTCCGCTTCTGCACATGGGCCGGCCGTGGTTCTTCTTCTGGATGTTTCCTTATCCGAGCACGATGAAGATCTGGCCGCAGTTTCGCAGTCCCTTGATCTGGGACGTGTTTGCGGTCTCGACGTATTTTACGGTTTCTCTTTTGTTCTGGTTTGTGGGGCTGATTCCCGACCTTGCCACGCTCCGCGATCGCGCCATCTCGAAGCCGAAAGCGATCATTTACGGCATGCTGGCCATGGGCTGGCGTGGTTCGGCGCGCCACTGGCAGCGTTATCAGTCCGCGTACCTGCTTCTGGCCGGGCTCGCCACGCCGCTGGTGCTCTCCGTACACACGGTCGTGAGCTTCGATTTCGCGATCGCCATCGTTCCCGGCTGGCACACCACGATTTTTCCGCCGTACTTCGTGGCCGGCGCGATTTACTCGGGCTTTGCCATGGTGATAACCATTGCCATTCCTCTGCGAAAGGCCTACGGCCTCGAGGATTACATCACCATGCGGCACCTGGAAAATATGGCCAAGGTGATGCTGGCCACCGGCCTAATCGTGGCGTACGGCTACTTTTTTGAATTTTTCATGTCCATGTACAGCGGCAATCAATGGGATGTATTTCTGGTCGAGCAGCGGCTGCATGGGCCGTACGCGCATTACTACTTCATGCTAATCCTGTGCAATATCCTGACGCCGCAACTGCTTTGGTTCGAGAAGATCCGCACCAACGTGTTCATTCTCTTTCTGATGTCGTTGGTCATCAATGTTGGCATGTGGCTCGAGAGGTTCGTCATCGTGGTCATCAGCTTGTCCCGCGATTTCGTTCCTTCGGCCTGGGGACGCTATTCGGCCACGTTCTGGGATTACGCCGTTCTGGCGGGCACGCTCGGACTTTTCGCGGGATTGCTCTTCCTGTTCGTGCGCGTCTTGCCGGCGATTTCGATTGCGGAAATGCGCGAGCTTGTGGCGCACAACTCCGAGGAACATGAGTGATGGAACAACACCGAGAACATACGTACGGCGTTGTGGGTGAGTTTGAAACGCCCCGGAAGCTTATCCAGGCTGCGGAGAAGGCCCGCGATGCCGGATATAAGAATATGGACGCGTATACGCCATTCCCTGTCGAGGGCCTCTCCGAAGCCCTGGGGCTCAAGCGCAACCTCGTGCCGCTGGTTACGCTGATCGGCGGCTTGACGGGCGGCTTGAGCGCGTTTGGATTTCAATATTGGGTTTCCGTGATCTCTTATCCCGAGAATATTGGCGGCCGCTCCTTGAATAGCTGGCCGGCGTTCATTCCCGTCACTTTTGAATTGACTGTGCTGGGAGCGTCGCTCTTCGCCGTTTTCGGAATGCTGGCGATGAACAAACTGCCGCAGCCGCACCATCCGCTCTTCAACGTCGAACGCTTCCAAAAGCACGCTTCGGTGGATCGTTTTTACCTTTGCTTGCAATCAGACGATCCGAAATTCAGCGTGGCGGAGGCTTCAAAATTTTTGAAAGACGCCGAAGCGCAGAACGTGAGTGAGGTCGAGGATGATTAACTCCTCGCAGACGCGGCGCATGCCGAAGGCGTTTGCCTTTTTGTGCGCGGTGGCGTGCCTGCCTTTCCTGACGGGCTGCCGCCAGGACATGGCCGATCAGCCCAAGAATACTCCGCTTTCGCCGAGCTCGTTCTTTGCGGATGGCCGTTCGGAACGGCCATTGATCGACAACACCGTGCCGCGCGGCTCCCTGGCGGATGACGCGCTTTTTATTCCCGATACTTCGAATGCTTTCCCGCTTCCGCTGACCCAGGAACTTCTCGATCGTGGCCAGCAGCGGTTCAAGATTTTTTGCTCGCCCTGCCATGGTTTGCAAGGCGACGGCAACGGCATGGTGGTCATGCGCGGAATGAAGCGGCCGCCCACCTATCATCAGCCACGGCTCCGGGAGGCTCCCAACGGCCGCCTGTTCGCAGTGATCACGAACGGTTTTGGCGCCATGCAAGGCTACTCGGCGCAGATACCGCCGCGGGACCGCTGGGCCATTATTGCTTATGTGCGTGCACTGCAATTGAGCCGCAACGCTCCGGTTTCCGAACTGCCCCCGGATTTGCGGCAAAAGCTTTCTGAAGGAGGCACCACGAAATGACCGCGCAGGACTACATGGCGCCCGAAAGCATCGGCCGCCTGCAGCAACGCGCACTTATCGTTGGCGTGGTCGGCGCGGTGCTCTGCCTCATCGGCTGGCTGCGGTGGCCCGCGCAGTTTTTTCAGTCCTATATCGACGCGTTTCTTTTGATTCTCGGCCTGTCGCTCGGCTCCATGGGCCTGCTGATGTTGCAGCATTTGACGAGCGGGGATTGGGGCATCATCATCCGCCGGCCCCTCGAGGCGGCTACGCGCACTTTGTGGCTCGTCGCGGTCTTGTTTCTGCCCGTCATTCTTGGCATGAAATATCTTTATGGAGCCTGGCTGAATGCTCCGGCAACGGGTGAGGGCTCGCTTTCGAATTTCCAGAAGACGTATCTCACTCCGCACAATTTCATCATTCGCGCGGTCATTTATTTCGCGGTGTGGCTAGCTCTTGTGGCCACGCTCAACCGCTGGTCGCGCCAGCAGGATGTGGATACGGCCAACCGTGCCTTGCGCCGCAAATTCAAAATGCTCAGCGGGCCCGGCATCATTCTGTATGTTTTTGGCGTGGGCTTTGCCTCGATCGATTGGGCGATGTCGCTCTCGCCGCACTGGTTTTCCACCATCTATGGATTCATTTTCGTCGTCGGACAGGTCATCTCCTCTTTGTGTTTGGTGATCGTCGTCGCCGTCCTGCTTGCCCGGACCGCTCCGATGGCGGGCCTGGTCCAGGCGCGGCACTTGAGCGATCTGGGCAAATTGCTGCTCGCCTTCGTCATGTTATGGGCGTACTTTTCATTCTCGCAATTGTTGATCATCTGGTCGGGAAACTTACCGGATGAGATCAGCTTCTATCGCAGCCGGCTTTACGGAAGCTGGGGTCTCGTCGCCGTTCTCATTCTGGTCCTTCATTTTTTCACGCCGTTTTTCATGCTGCTTTCCCGAGACTTGAAGCGCAGCGCCAGCTTGCTGCCGAAGGTGGCTTTGCTGCTGATCGTCATGCGCCTGGTCGATCTTTTCTGGACGACGCGCCCGGAATTTACTCCGAGCGCGCTCCCCAGTTGGTTTGATATTGTCGTGCCTGTTACGCTCTTTGGGTTGTGGTTGGCTTTCTTCGCCAGAACTTTGAAGACCCTGCCACTTCTCCCCTTGGGCGATCCGAAACTGGAAGAGGCCATTGAAGTCCATGAGTACTGAGCATCACAACACGGATCAAGATAACGGGCAGCCGCCCAGGAATTCGGATGTCTCGTTCGAGCCGGCGGATATCAATACGCACACGGTTCTTCTCTATTTGTTCTATCTGGCGCTGGCCGTTGCTGCCACGTTCCTGGTCAGCATCTATATTTTCCGTTTCACCACCAAGCTGGCCGTTGAATCCGACCGCGGGCTGCCTCCCATGCGCCAGGGAGTTGCGGCGGCGCTGCCTCCCGAGCCGCGTCTTCAGGGCGTGCCGGGGAACCCCACCGACCCGCAAGAAGATCTGCGTGAGAAAATAGCCGCCGACGAGGCAGCGAATAAGCAGCTCAAGTGGGTCGATCAGCAAGCTGGGATCGCGCAGATCCCCGTGGACGAAGCGATGAAAATTATCGTCGCGAAAGGACTGCCGGTCGCGCCTACGCCGCCAGCGGGAAAGAAAAGGTGACAGCATGAACTGCCTTCGTTCGGGTTTCGTGATTTTTGTGACGTTGCTCGTATCGAGCGCGGCGGGCGCCCAGACTGCTCCGAGTAACGTCGGTCAAGCGTCGCAGGGCTTGCCGCCCATTCTGCAGAGCGTCGGCTTCGAACCGCCCCTCAACGGCCGTGTGCCGCTCGATCTTCCCTTCCAAGACGAGACGGGCCGCAGCGTGCAGCTGCGCGACTATTTTACGCAACGGCCGGTGGTCCTCGGGCTGGTGTATTACGGCTGCCCCATGCTTTGCGATGAACTACAGCAGGGCGTCGTGGGCAGTCTGCGCATGCTCTCCTTCAATCCGGGCCGCGACTATCAAGTGGTCTTTGTCAGCTTTGACCCTCGCGAGACTGCGGCGATGGCTGCACAGAAAAAAGAACTGGCGATGAAAGAGTTTCACCGCCCGGACACCGCCGACGGCTGGCACTTTCTGACGGGACCGCAAACGTCCATCGAAGCGCTGACCAAAGCAGCCAATTTCCGCTATGTCTTTGACAAGAAGTCCGGTCTCTTCGCGCATGCCAGCGGCATCCTGCTGCTCACTCCCGATGGCCACATTTCCCGCTATTTCTATGGGGTTGAATTTCCTTCGCGCGACGTTCGGCTCGGCCTTCTCGATGCATCCCAGGGGAAAATTGGCACGCCCATCGATCACATCTTGCTCTATTGTTTTCAGTACGACCCGTCGTCCGCCCGCTACAGCGCCTCCATCCTCAAGATTCTTCGTTTGGGAGGCGTTTTGACGATTGTTTGTCTGGTCGCGGGAATGTTGATTTTCCGCCGGCGTGATCTAGGCGTCGGGCGAAAGAAGAGCTAAGGAGCCCACTGAGCCGTGCCGTCGCAATTGCCAATTTATCCGCAGCAGGCCTCCAACTTCGCTCCTCAAGTGGACTCGCTGATGACGTTCATGATCCTCGTGTCCGCCTTCTTTACGGTGGTGATCACGGCCGCGATTATCTTTTTCTTTATCAAGTATCACCGTAAAACGCAAAATGAAATCGGCGTGCCCATTCACGGGGATATGCGGCTGGAGCTCACCTGGATCGTCATTCCCCTGATTTTGTCGATGGTCATGTTTGGCTGGGGTGCGGTCGTCTATGTCGATTTTCGCCAGGCACCGCAAGACGCGCTGGATATCTACGTGGTCGGCAAACAATGGATGTGGAAGATCCAGCAGCCCAACGGACGCAGGGAAATCAATGAGCTCCACGTTCCCGTGGGCCGGGATATTAAACTCATCCTTGCCAGCGAGGACGTCATTCACGATTTCTATGTGCCGGCTTTCCGGGTCAAAATGGACGTGGTTCCGGGGCATTACAACACGTTGTGGTTCCGTCCCACCGAGCCTGGACGCTATCATTTCTTCTGCTCCCAGTATTGCGGCACGAACCACGCCATCATGGGCGGCTGGGTCACTGTCATGGAGCCTTCCGACTACGCTGCTTGGCTCTCCACCTCCATGGAAACCGACAACGACCCCATCCTCGCGGGTGAAAAACTATTTTCCGAAAAGTCCTGCAGCATGTGCCACATGGCGGATGGAACGGGCCGCGGCCCGTCGCTCAATGGTGTTTATGGCGGCACAGTTCGTCTGGCCGACGGTTCAACCGTGATCGCGGACGATGCCTACATTCGTGAGTCGATGCTGCTTCCGAACGCAAAGATTGTGGCTCGTTATACGCCGCTGATGCCCTCGTACCAAGGACAGTTGACGGAGGAGCAGATTTTAAGTTTGACCGCCTATATCCGGTCTTTGCAATCGCAGCCGATACCTGCAACGGGTGCGGGCGTGATAGCAGCAGGGAAAAAATAAGCCATGGCCACGACAACTACAGCGCCGGTACACACCATGCCGCGCGATCATTATCTTAATTCAACCTACGGCATCCGTTCCTGGCTGCTGACCACGGACCATAAGCGCATTGCCTGGCTCTATCTCGCCGGTGTCACTTTCTTCTTCACCCTCGGCGGAATCTTTGCCGCCATGATCCGCATTCACCTCCTCACCCCCGAAGGCCTCCTCGTTTCACCCGAGACCTACAACAAGCTCTTCACCATGCACGGCGTGGCCATGATTTTCTTTTTCCTCATTCCTTCCATTCCTGCCGTCCTCGGCAATTTCCTGATCCCGCTGATGATTGGCGCCAAAGACGTCGCCTTCCCCAAGCTCAATCTCCTCAGTTGGTACGTCTATATTTTGGGCGGATCCTTTGTGCTTTATTCTTTCGCCACCGGCGGCCTGGATACCGGCTGGACCTTTTATACGCCTCTTAGCAGCGTTTATTCGAATTCGGCCGTGGCCCCCGCCGTCATCGGCATTTTCATCAATGGATTTTCCTCGATTCTCACCGGTATAAACTTTGCCGTCACCATCCATACCATGCGCGCTCCGGGGATGACCTGGTTCCGCTTGCCTCTTTTTATTTGGTCGCACTACGCCACGAGCATCATCTTCATCCTGGGCACTCCCGTCATCGCCATCACGCTCCTTCTTGTGGCCCTCGAGCGGGTCTTCCACCTCGGCTTCTTCAATCCCGCGCTCGGCGGCGATCCCATTCTCTTCCAGCACCTGTTCTGGTTCTATTCCCACCCCGCCGTTTACATCATGATTCTCCCCGCCATGGGCGTGATCAGCGAAATTATTCCGACCTTTGCGCGCAAGCCCATCTTCGGCTACACCTTCATCGCAGCCTCGAGCATCTCGATTGCTGTCATTGGTTTCTTCGTCTGGGCGCACCACATGTTCCTGACCGGAGAATCCACATACGCCGCCCTGGCCTTCTCGCTTCTCAGCTATCTCGTGGCTATCCCCTCGGCCGTCAAAGTCTTCAACTGGACGGCCACTCTCTACAAAGGCTCCATTTCTTTTGACACCCCGATGCTCTACGCCCTCGGATTCATCGGCTTGTTCCTCATCGGCGGACTCACCGGTTTGTTCCTCGCCTGTCTCGGTCTGGACATCAATATTCACGACACCTATTTCGTCATCGCCCACTTCCACTACATCATGGTTGGCGGCGCCATCATGGGCTACCTGGGCGGTTTGCACTTCTGGTGGCCTAAGATCACCGGCAAACTCTATCCGGAGTTTCTCGCGCGCATCGCCGCGGTCACTCTTTTCGTGGGGTTCAACCTGACTTTCGGCCCGCAATTCTTTCTTGGCCTGATGGGCATGCCGCGCCGCTATCATAACTATCCGCCGGAGTTCCAGGTGCTCAACGTTTTGTCCACGGCGGGAGCTTCCATCCTGGCCATTGGCTACCTCCTTCCCATGGTTTATTTCACATGGTCCGTGCGCTACGGAAAAGTGGCCGGGCCCAATCCTTGGCCGGCCACGGGTCTCGAGTGGACCACCGCTTCTCCGCCGCCGACCGAGAATTTCGACGTCTCACCGATCGTCGATTGGGAGCCGTACGACTTCAAGAATCGGCCGGAACTCGGGCTTGCGGCGAATGTCGCTCCGCTCGCCCCGGCTCACGGAGACGACTGAACCACACGGGCTACTAGTTGAATCACTGGCGTCCACAGAGGCGCTGGATTTCGAAACGGAAGAGGGGTACCGAGTGCACCGCACCGGCGAGCTTTACGGGCAGTTTCAGACCATGGAGCAGCAGAAGGCCTCTGCTACTCTCGGCATGTGGATTTTTCTGGCCACCGAAATTCTTTTCTTCGGCGGTCTCTTTCTTACCTATTCCATCAACCGCCAGGCCTACCCCGGCGTCTTTGCCGCGGCCAGCTCCACCCTTAGCTTGAAGCTCGGCACTATCAACACCCTGGTCTTGATCGCCAGCAGCTTGACCATGGCCATGTCCGTCTGGAGCGCCGAAGTTGGCAAGAAGAAGCTCATCCCGTGGTTTCTTATTCTTACGCTCATCCTCGGTTCCGCCTTCCTCTTCATCAAGGGCATTGAGTACCACGACAAATACGTCGAGCACCACATCCCCGGTTTGCCCTTCCAGTTTGAGCCCGGTTCCGACGCCGCCACCAATGCGCACGCCGAACTTTTCTTCTCGCTTTATTTCGGCATGACTGGTCTGCACGCCATGCACATGGTCGTCGGCGTGGGCTTGCTGCTTTGGTTGCTTCGGCAATCCTGGAAGGGACGTTTTACGCCGGAGTACAACACTCCCATCGAAAACGTCGGTCTTTACTGGCACTTCGTCGATATTGTTTGGATTTATCTTTACCCGTTGTTATATCTGATTGATCGGCACAGGTAGCAGCCATCAGGAGGATTGCGCGTGTCTGAGCATTCTGAGCATGTTGTTTCGCCGGTAGTCTATCTCATCATTTTTGCGTCCTTGATGGTTCTCACGGTCACCACGGCTTGGGCGGCCACTGTCGACCTAAACGCCTATTTCATGGGCTTGAACATCATCGTCGCCCTCGTCATCGCCACCTGCAAAGCCAGTCTGGTCGTCCTCTTCTTCATGCACGCCTACTACAGCGCGAAGCGTACCAAGCTCGTGATCATTTCAGGCGTTTTCTGGCTTGCCATTATGCTCTTTTTGACTATGAGCGATTACGCAACTCGCTCCTGGGAGGTCCATTAGCTTTTCGAGACGTATCCAGCTTCGCTTTCGGGTCTTTCCTGTCCGGAACAACCCGGAACGACCGGCCGTTCTGGTTCAGGCCCAAAGCAGGTACACTTCCGCCGTGTTCGGGTGTGTTGAAAGGTGTCTGGCAGGTTGGTGACGGTCCGGAAGAACTCCGGGTCACCGGTCGGCGAAAGTGATAGGGGGGAGAAACGAACCGGCCCAGCCCTCAATCCCCTAAAGGGATCCTCGGCTCGCCTCCCCCACTGCCTTTAGTCTTGCATCCGGTAAGCCAACGTTAACTTATTTGTTTTCAAGCTCTTGTCGCTCGATAGCCGGGTAAAAATGCTCTACCCCCCGTGAAAATTTACCAGTCTTTGGCCCATCCAGACTTCCCCCCCATCCTTCCAAAGGGCCTTCCCATGGGGTCCCGCCCGTACCCGAGGCGCACTCACACGAATCTAAGCTCACTGGCTTTTCGTATCCACCATACGAATGTTTCACAGCGCCACGGGACGGGTTGTCTTGGACGGGGCCACTGTAGCAAGGAGCGTTTCGGAGCAAACGGAGTTGCAATGCCGGCCTTTTACAAGATAGACAAGGAGCGCAGGCTCGTTATGAGCTCTGCCACCGGCGTCTTCAACAAAGATGCTGCGCTCGACCACCAGAATCGGCTCCTTGCTGATCCCGATTTCGATCCCAGTTACTCTCAACTGATGGATTACACTCATGTTACTCAAATTGATCTCTCTGCCGCCGATGTCGGGCTGCTGGCCGTTCGCAACGTCTTCTCTTCCAATTCGCGCCGCGCGTTTCTAGTGCCAAACAACGTCGCTTTCGGCCTGGCACGCATGTTTGAAATGATCCGCGAAAGCGCCGGAGAACGTGGAATCCGCATTTTTCGCGACTTGGAAGAGGCGCTCGATTGGGTTCTATCCAATCAAGAAGCGTCCTAAGCTAAATCCTTCAGGCAATTTTTCTTTGCGCAGCTTGTTCCGGCGGCGCCCGCACGCCTCAGCGTCGGACAAGCAGCCGCCTCATCCGAAAGACACTTCCATCCCCTTTCTTGACCCCACTTAATTTTCCCTGCTATTGTGAAAGGCTATTCTGCCCTCAGTGTACCCACTGAGGGCCGGAGCTCCTGTGGAGGGAGCGTTCTCGTCTCATGGGCCTGACCAAACTGGTTATTCGGGGCGCGCGCCAGCACAACCTGAAGAACATCAGCCTCGAAATTCCGCGCAACACCTTGACCGTCATTACCGGCCTTTCCGGCTCCGGAAAGTCCTCTCTGGCTTTCGATACCATTTACGCCGAAGGTCAGCGCCGCTACGTGGAATCGCTCTCCGCCTACGCCCGCCAGTTTCTGGACCAGATGGAGCGTCCCGAAGTCGATGTCATCGAAGGCCTTTCGCCTTCCATCGCCATCGAGCAGAAAACCACCACTCGCTCCCCGCGCTCCACCGTTGGCACCATTACGGAAATCTACGATTACCTCCGCGTCATCTATGCTTCCGTCGGCGTGCCCCACTGCCCCAAGTGCGGCAATCCCATTGCCCGTCAGTCCAGCGAACAAATCGTTCAAGCCATCCTCAATGGCGAACTGTGCCAGACCGACGAACGCATCATGATTCTCGCGCCCATCGTCCGAGGAAGAAAGGGCGCTTACCGCAAGGAGCTGGAAAAGCTGGCGCAGGACGGCTATGTCCGCGTCCGTGTCGACGGCGAGCTTTTCCCCCTCGACGCTCCGCCGAGCCTCGATAAGCGCAAGAACCATACCATCGAAGTCGTTGTGGATCGCTTGCTCGTCAAGCCGGGTATTGCGGCCCGCCTCGAACAGTCCATTGCCACGGCTCTCAAACTCGCCGGTGGCCTCGTGACCGTCGCCGTCGTCGGCGGCAAGGAGCATGTATTCTCGGAAAAGCTCGCCTGCTCGGACTGCGGCATTTCCGTTCCGCAGCTCGAGCCGCGCTCCTTCAGTTTCAATTCTCCTTATGGCGCTTGCCCGGCATGCAATGGTCTCGGCTCCAAGTACGATTTCGACTCCGCCAAAATCATCACCGATTGGACGCGCCCGCTCTTCGACGGCGGCCTGGGCCCCGGTTCCAGCTCCGCCATCCTTAAGCGCACCCTTGAGCTTGCCGCCTACGCCTACCACTTTGATTTGGAAACGCCTTTCGAGAAATTCCCACCGCGCATCCAGAACCTGCTTCTCTACGGCTATCCGCCCTCCAACAGCCGGCCTTCCGGCGAAAAGCAAAACGCCGCGAAAAAATCCCAAGGGGAGAAATCCTTCCGTTTTCCGGGCATCCTCAAATTCCTCGAACGCAATTTTTCCGAGTCCAATTCCGATTCTTATCGCGAGTGGATGACGCAGTACATGTCCGCCACGCTTTGCAACGTTTGCCATGGCAAGCGGCTTCGCCCGGAATCGCTCGCCGTCAAGCTGGCGGGCTATTCCATCGCTGACTTCACGGCGCTTTCCCTGGCCGCCGCGCGCCCGGCCGTCGATAAAATCCTCGCGCAGCTCTCGCCTCGCCAGCGCGAAATTGCCGGCCGCCCGCTCGAGGAAGTCGCCGAACGCATTGATTTTCTCCTTGCCGTTGGTCTTGGCTATCTCAGCCTCGATCGCTCCGCCGCCACGCTCTCTGGCGGCGAAGCCCAGCGCATCCGCCTCGCCACGCAAATCGGCTCGCGGCTCCGCGGCGTTCTCTACGTTCTCGATGAGCCGTCCATCGGCCTCCATGCGCGCGACAACGATCGTCTGCTCGGTTCGCTCGAGCAGCTGCGCGATCTCGGCAACACCGTCCTCGTCGTCGAGCATGACGAAGACACCATCCGCCGCGCCGATTTTGTCGTGGACCTCGGTCCCGGCGCAGGCAACGCCGGGGGCTATCTCGTCGCGCAAGGCAAGCCCGCGGAAATCGCCGCCAGTTCCGAATCGCTTACAGGCCAGTATCTCAGCGGCGCCTCGCGCATCACCGTTCCGGAAAAGCGCCGCAGCCCCAACGGCAAAGCCATCCAGATTCTGGGCGCCAGCGCGAATAATTTGAAAGATGTCGACGTCACGCTTCCTCTCGGACTGCTCACCGTCGTCACTGGTGTATCCGGCTCGGGCAAATCCACGCTCGTCAACGACATTCTCTACCGCGCCCTCGCCCAAAAGCTTTATCGTTCCATGGAGCCGCCAGGCGCGTACCGCGAACTCCTCGGCGCCGAGCATATCGATAAAGTCATCGAGATCGATCAGGCGCCCATCGGACGCACGCCGCGTTCGAATCCCGCCACTTACACCGGCGTCTTCGCTCCCATCCGCGAGCTTTTCGCCATGCTTCCCGAATCGCGCGAGCGCGGCTACCGTCCCGGCCGTTTCAGCTTCAACGTCAAGGGCGGCCGCTGCGAAGCGTGCCAGGGCGATGGGCTCCGCCGCATCGAAATGAATTTCCTGCCCGATGTTTACGTGATGTGCGAAGTCTGCCGCGGCAAGCGCTACAATTCCGAAACCCTCAACGTTCGCTACAAAGGCCATTCCATCAGCGACATTTTGAATCTGCCCTGTTCCGACGCGCTCAAGCTCCTCGAAAATATCCCGCAGATTCAGCAAAAACTCGCAACGCTTGTCGAAGTCGGCCTCGGCTACGTCACCCTCGGCCAGTCCGCCACAACTCTTTCCGGCGGCGAAGCGCAGCGCATCAAGCTCGCGCGCGAACTTTCCAAGCGCCAGACCGGCCGCACTCTTTACATTCTCGATGAACCCACCACCGGCCTGCACTTCGACGATGTCCGCAAACTCCTCGACGTCCTTCAACGCCTCGTCTCTCTCGGCAACACCGTCCTCATCATCGAGCATCACCTCGACGTCATCAAACAAGCCGATTGGCTTATCGACCTCGGCCCCGAGGGTGGCGAAGGCGGCGGCCGCATCGTCGCGCAAGGCCCGCCAGAACTCGTCGCCCGCACCAAAAAATCCTATACCGGCCAAGCCCTCGCCCGCGTCCTAGGCATCTCCAACAACGGCCACGCCAATGGCCATGCTCCTGCCCATTCGAATGGCCACGCCAATCGTCAATCCAACGGCAGCGCTCCCACTCCCAAATGATCGCGCTCACCTCTTGCGTTTCCGTCATTGTAGTGGCGCGGGATGCTGCGCCACTTGTTGGCACGCCTCCCCAACGCTTGGTCGCAAGCCTCTCGCGCGATACAGTAAGTAAACCCCAATGAGCATCTATTCAACGCCGCCTCTCACCTTCGGCGCAGTCCACACGTACCCGCTCGCCTCTCGCAAAAGCAAAGTCAGCGTCCGCGATTTCGCCAAGCCTCCCGCCGCCAACACTTCTCTCACAAAATTTCTGGACTCGCTCCCGCACTTTCTCGCCGCCGAAGATCTCCGTCATCTCCTCGCCGCCATCCATCGCGCCCGCAAACAACGCGCCTCCATCCTCTGGGGCATTGGCGGCCACGTCATCAAAGTAGGCCTCGGCCCCCTCCTCATCGATCTCATGCGCCGCGGCTTCGTCTCCGGCATCGCCATGAACGGTGCCGCACTCATCCACGATTTCGAAATCGCCCTCGCCGGCAACACTTCCGAAGACGTCGAAGCCGGCCTCGGCGCCGGCCAGTTCGGCATGGCCGCCGAAACCGGCGAGTACATCAACGAATTCTCAAAACTTGCCGCTCGCCTCCACATCGGCTACGGCGAAGCCGCCGGCCAGTTCCTCACCAGCGGCGTCCTCAACGTAAAGCTCGCCGCCTCCAGTGTCCTCGTCGCCGCCTACAAACTCCGTATCCCCGTCACCATTCATCTTGCCATCGGCACGGACATTCCCCACATGCATCCCGCCGCCGACGGTCCCTGCCTCGGCGCCGCCACTCACTACGATTTCCGCCTCTTCTGCGCACTCGTGAAGCAAATGCATCCCGGCGGTGTCTACTTGAATTGGGGCTCCGCCGTGCTTCTCCCCGAAGTTTTTCTCAAAGCCGTCAGCGTCGTCCGCAATCTCGGCGTGCCCTTGCAGCCAATCACCACCGCCAACTTCGACTTTATCCAGCACTATCGTCCGCTGCAGAACGTGGTGAAGCGTCCCACCATATCCCAGCGCGGAGGCCGCAAGAACGAATCGCGCGGCTACGCCATCACCGGCCATCACGAAATCCTCATGCCTCTCGTCGCCGCTGCGCTAGCCACGGGCTGGCCCAAGACCACCCGCCGTCGCAACCACGGCCGCGAAGGAAAACAAGGTAACCAAGGCAAACGATGAACCTATTCGACGACAATGCGTCTCCTCCGCCGGACCGCGAACCGCCCGCGCCATCCGGCGAAGATTCCGCCACCCCAGCCCAACCGCTGTCGCCCACCCCAGAGCCGCATCTCGCCGGCGATCCCTTCAACCTCGTGGCCACCACCCCGCCAGCCGTCCCCTCCTTTCCCCCTCCTTCATCCCTTCCCGAGGATTTGCGCATTTCCTGGTCCTGGCTGCATCTCCTCCTCTTTCTTTTATTCGGTTTTTTCAGCCTCGTGATCATTCAGACCGGCTTCGCGCTTTATTACGCCCCTCTCCGCCATTTTTCCAGCGAATTGGATTTCGAAAAATTCGTCCTCTCCAAGCCGCAATTCGCCATCGGCAGCATGGTTCTTTGGTACGCTTTCATTTTTCTGTTTCTTTACGTCACGCTAGCGGTCCTTCGCGGCATTCCTTTTTGGCGCACTCTGGGTTGGCGAAAAATAATCCGCCGCGATGGCGGCCCGCCGCGGAGTCCGTGGCTTTATTTCTTCTCGGGCTGCGGCGTTTCCGTTGCGGTCTTCATCGTCACGGCCAAAATGCAGCCGCGCGGAGATATCCCCATCGAGGAGCTCTTCCGTTACAAAAATACCGCGATACTCTTTATGGCCATGGCCGTTTTGATCGCCCCGCTTGTCGAAGAGACCGTTTTCCGCGGCTATCTTTATCCCTTGTTTGCAAAGTCCTTCGGCGTCGCTACCGGCGTCATCCTCACCGGCGTTCTTTTCGGTCTCATGCACGGCGCGCAGCTCGGCTGGACCTGGGGCCTCGTTTCCGTCCTCATCGGCGTCGGCATCATTCTCACTCTCGTTCGCGCCCGCACAGGCTCCGTCTTCGCCAGCTTTCTGCTGCACCTCGGCTACAACTCCACAATCGCCGCCGCAAGCCTGCTCGGCACCCAGGGCTTCACAAAATTTCCATCCCCCCACTGACCGATTCGTTTTCTTCGCTCTCCTCCGCTAGAATGTGTAGGGGCACGATACATCGTGCCCCAGCGCGGCATGATCGCTCGGACAAATCGGCAATCGCGATTTTTCCCGGCGCACACTCAAACTTTCGAATCAGCCGTGTATAGGATCCTCAAAGAATGTACGTAGCCCAACCCATCGAATGGACCGCCCGCGGTGTGGTCATGCTCGACCAGCGCCTCCTTCCCGCCCAGGAAGTCAGCTACACCTACACCGACTACCGCGACGTCGCCCAAGCCATTCGCGACATGGTCATTCGCGGCGCGCCCGCCATCGGCGTCGCGGCAGCAATGGGCGCGGCTCTTGGTGTTCTTCATTCGCAAGCAAATTCCGTTGAAGCCCTGCGCGCCGAATTCGCCGAAATCTGCGATACGCTCGCCAAAACCCGCCCCACCGCAGTCGATCTTTTCTGGGCCATCGAGCGCATGAAGCGCCGCTTCGCCGCTCTCACCGCCGAATCCTCCGACCTTTCGAAAATCCGACAGGGCATGGTCGAAGAAGCGCAACAAGTTCATCTCGAAAAGAAAGCCACCGACGAAGCCATCGGCCTCTTCGGTTCGGAGTTTATGCCCGCCGATGGCCAGGTCATGACGCAATGCAACGCCGGCGCCCTCGCCACCGCCGGCATCGGCACCGCCCTCGGCGTCATCCGCGTCGCCTTCGAGCAAGGCAAGAAGCTTCACGTCCTCGTTCCCGAAACGCGTCCCTATCTTCAGGGTGCGCGCCTTACCGCCTGGGAACTCCACAAAGGCCACATTCCCCTCACGCTCATCACCGACAACATGGTCGGCCACTTTCTGAAGACCGGCAAAGTCGGCGCTATCGTCACCGGAGCTGACCGCATCGCCGCCAATGGCGACACCGCCAACAAAATCGGCACCTACCAAATCGCGGTTCTCGCCAAGGAAAACAACGTCCCCTTTTACATCGCCGCGCCCATTTCCACTTTCGATCTCTCCATCCCGAGCGGCGATCACATTCCCATCGAAGAGCGCTCCGCCGCCGAAGTCACTAACCTCCAAGGCGTCCGCATCGCACCCGACGGCGTCAACGCCGCCCATCCCGCCTTCGACGTCACTCCCGCCCGCTACATCGCCGCCATCTTCACCGAACGCGGCATCGCCCGCGCTCCCTATACCGAGTCTCTCCGCTCCCTGGCCTCTTCTCCCTCAGCCCTTGCTGTCGGCTAGGCGCCCGTCGCCTCGTTTACTGTCGTCGGCACAAGCCCTAGATCTGCAATTCCAAGTTCCTTGCACCTATTCGTCCAAGTCTCCGCTGAAGTTCGCCCGCCAATCAGCTCCTCCATCCACGCATGTACGTTTATTCTTTCCGAATTATGATGGAAGTAGAAGTTGCCCGGCTGTGCTTCCAGTTCCCATCCCTTTTCCAAGAGGGCCAGCCCAAGCGCCATTCCAAGCAAATGACCTGCTCTCTGAGTCCGTTGTTCCCGTGACAGCAACATCCCGCGCGGGTCGCGAATCTTCGATCCCAGCTGCGGCAGTTCCTTCAAAACCTCCGGCAAAGACCCCGCCCTGAATCCAACCATGAGCTGGGCATACTCGCCCACCGCTGCTCTCCATCCTGGAATTGTTACCGTTTGTCCGACTTCGTCCCAACCTACCTGCCGCAACGAGTTCTTAGCAAGTTTTGGGTTCGCGAATTCGAGAAATTGCAATTCGGCTAGCTCCGGCTGCTCCAGCAACGAAATCGCCAATTCCTCGTCTTTTTCTCCCAGCTCGGCGTTTAGATTTTCAATCGCCGCGATCCGGTCCCGCAAGGGGGGATGCGTGTCGAAGGGTTTCGTCTTGCCTTCGGAGACTTCTCGTTCGATGCCTTCTTTCACTTGAACCGCGATCTGCGGAGCTGCCAGGAATCGCGAAAAACCGTCTGCAATCGCCGGTTTGCAGCCCTGATTCAGCACCGGCACAACCTCCGTATTCCAGTAGGTTCCCCACGCCATCGCTGCCCCATGAATCTTCCGCAAACCCTGCGCGAGCGGCTCGGCCCCTGCCACCAGGCAGGCGAGCTCATCCGCGCGATACTCCTTTCGGCGCGAGACGAAGTTGACCACGCGCATGAAGAAGATGAAATACCACTTCAAAATAAACGCAGCCACCATGTTCATAAACTGGAGTGCTGCGATTCGGCCAAGTTCTCCCAGGGATCCGATGTTCCGAAACGTACGAATCATCGCGCTTTGCGTTTTGTACACCCACGGACCCATCTTCGTGTCGCCGCTGTAGTAGTGCCCGAATTCGTGCGCCAGAACCGCGCGAATCTCAGAAACCGTCAGGCTCGAGAGCAGCGGCAGTCCGATTCCCATAATACGTCGGCTGCCAATTCCCATGATTCCGCCGCGGTCCGCCACAAATGCGTTTACTTGCCCGATCAGGTACACTTCGCGTGGGACTGGCTCTTCTAGCGCGGCTGCAATCGCATTTAGCTCCTCGAATAGCCGCGGATGCGCTGATGGCTCCAGCAGCAATCCCGGAACTTCAAACTTCTCTCGTCTCGGAACCAGTGACCAAAGGATCGTCGCACCAACGACGATGCCACCAAGTACGAAAAGCCCCAGTTGAGCTGGCGGATGTTCTGCTTTCGTGAAAGCCAGATAAGGGAGGTAAACGCATCCAACCGCCAACAATACGATGACGATATAGGAAAAGACCACCATAGACATCGCAAGCAAGGCAAACAGCGCTACCGATCGCCGCGGTGCAATCTTTTGCCGTTTGCTGGCGTAATAATTCGGCATTTTCAATCCAAGTCTTTTTTAGCAGCCTTATCCTCGTCCGTTGCCGGGAATACATTGTGCTGCGGGGCCGGCATCGGAATATTCCCCATGCGGTCCTTCCAAAGCGCCTTGTTCAGCAGCGCCGTATCCACCGCGTCCGCGTGGCTGAAATCCAGATTCTTTCCTGCTTTCCAGTCCTTCGTGTTCATCTCGTAAATCAATCCATTATCGCGGTTGCGATAATCCGCGCTAAAAGCCGGCTGCTGCCCCGTTCCGCTGAAAAGCGGCGTCATCACCGCCGCCCGCGAATCGTTCGCATTCATCGGCGGCACGCCCAGCAGCGCCTCGATCGTCCGCACCACGTTGATCGTCGTATAAAACGAATGATCCACGAACGGTTTCGCCTCGCTGCCGTGTCCCGCGGGCAGCGGCGCGTACTTGCTGATCACCAGCGCAATGCTCCGGTGCGAATCCACATGATCCGGCCCGTCCTGGGCGTCATCCTCCAAAATCAGAAACGCCGTGTCGTCCCAATACGCGCTGTGCGACACCGCATCCACCACGCGTCCCACCGCCAGATCGTTGTCCGCGACCGATGCCGCCGGCCGCGGTTTCCCTTTCGTGAGCCCCGCCGTGTGATCATCCGGCAGCCGCAGCAAAATAAATTGCGGCATCGTGTCCTTCCCCGCCTTGCGCGCAGCCGCGAATTTCTGGAACTCGTTCAAAAATTCATCCGCACGCAGTTGATCCGGATAGGCCACCTCAAAATCGGGAAACAACGGATCGAAGTGTCCCTCCAGTTCGACTTCGCTCGCTACGTTTTTCGCCAGAATCGGAATCGCCCACGGATAAGGGCTCGGCCCGCCTCGCGGCTCGCCAACATTTTTCTCGAGCGGCTCGCCTTTTTGGATCAGCGAGCGCGCGCAAGTTTCGCCTTCCGCTTTCGGTGGCCCCAATTGCGGTTGCCCCGTCCCGCCTTTTTCGTCGCACCATCGGCTCACGATGTACTCGCCGTAATGCCGGTAGCTCACTCCATGCCGCGCAAAATCTTTCCAGAGATAGCCGCCCGTAGGTTCTCCGGCGTCGGGAATCTTGTCTTCGAAAGCCTCGCCGCCCAGCAGTGCGCCTTCGGAATCGTAGGTGTGCTCTTTGCCGCGATAGCCGATCGGCCACGTCTTCTCGTTGTAGTCCGAATTCGACGCCGATGTCGACCATACATGCCCGTCTCCGGAAACTTCTCCACTATCATAAAAGTTGTCCAGAATCCCGAATTGCCGCGCCAGCTTGTGCTGATTCGGCGTGATGTCCTCGCCATACATCGCCAGCGCCGGATCGCCGTTCGCGCCCGCCAGATCGCCGAACACCTGGTCGTACGTGCGGTTTTCCTTGATGATGTAAATCACGTGCCGGATTTTGTTTTCGCCAGCGGCGAAAGCCACTTGGTCGCCGTTGCCGCGAAACGCGTTTGTAGCCACAACCTGTTTCGTGTACTCCGCGAGATTTGCCGCCGCGTCCGCCAGCGGAATCCGCGCCAGCGATCCATGAATCATCGCCGGTCCATAGGGATAGCGCACGCGTCCGTCCGGTCTCTTCCCTCTCGCATTGGGATTTGGCCCCGACCCTAGCCCTTTGTCTGTCGCGATCAGTAGATCCTTCCCGGTCGCCGCCACTACCGTGGGATACCACTCCGTAGGAATGAATCCCGCCGCTTGCCCACTGCTCTTCCCGCCATCTTTCGCAAGCTCGAACACACCCACCGAATCCGAAATCGAGTTTGCAGAGAAAAGTGTTTTCTCGTCCGGCGAAAGCGCCAGGTATTCCGGATCGCTCCCGCCATATTTCTGTCCCGGAAGTTTCGTCGAAAGATACGACTCGATTTTTCCCGAACCCGTATCCAGCACCGCAATTTCGTCGCGGTTGGTCAGCGCAACGTATAGCCGCGAATCGTTCCGGTTGAGTGAAAGCGCCGTCGGATGCGACCCTCCGGCGAGTGGCGAAGCCGGCTTGCGCAACGGAATGATCCGCAGCACTCGCCCGTGCACCAAATCGAGTTCCGCAACCGAAGACGCATTCCACAAGGAAACAAAACCTCGTCTTCCGTCCTTCGTCATCACCGTCGTATACGGAAGCGAAGCCGGAATGCGCTGCATCGTCGAAAGATCGAACCGGTAAACAATCTTGCCGTCGCTCGTATTCAACAGCACTGCTTCGTCGGAGTTATTGCACGCCACCAGCAATCTCTCTTCTCCGCCGCTCATCCCCACGCTCAAGCCCGAGGGATACGTAACATCCGTGAATTCCGCGCGCCGCAATTTTCCTGCTGGAATGGTCGTTCGCGGCGCCAACGGCAGAAATCGTTCCGGCGCAACGCGTCCATTTTCGAAGCTGTAAACGGCAATTCCATTTCCCGTGCTCCCCTTCCGCTTGCCCAGCGGATCCGTAAGCGAAGCCATGCTCGCAAATAGATGTTTTCCGTCCAGGCTGAAGGCCAGCCCCAAGAAATACGTTTGCCGCGCTTCGCTTCCTAGCCGGTCATCCGGAAAATCGGCAAGCTCATTCGTCTCCAAATTGAGGACCGAGAGCGATTGCTTCTCTCCCGAAGTGTACGCGCCGTATCCGCTGTGCAGCAGCACCGCAAACTTTCCGTCCGGAGAAATCGCGATCGCCGTAGGCAGATTGTTGATGGGCCGCGGCGCGCCGGGAACTGCGCCAAGCAATTTCCCGTTCGGCAGTTGCACCGCCTGCGGTGAGTCTTGCGCCAAAAGAGCCGGCGCCACTGCCGAAAGTACCAAAAAGCAAAGGCTGCGCATTCCTCGTGTGCGAGTTTTCACGCGGCGAGCATACAGGTCCCGCATCACAAAACGATTAAAGCAGCCGCGACAAAATGTCCTCATTGTTTCACCCGGGATCTTTCATTTATCGATGTAGCTCCCGCATCCTACGCCGCCGTCCGAAACGCAGCAAGCAGCTTTGCCATCCGCACTTGCCTCCGCCATCCACAAACCAATTCTCCTGCCCTGAAAATAGCCGCTCAGGGCCTAACCCCCGTTCGAGAGAGTCCCTCTGGCTGTGAACTGTCGGCTGTGAGCTGTCAGCAAGCCTTTAGTTCCCTCTGTGTGTCTCCGTTGCGGCGTGCCGGACTGCAATTGCCTCTTTGCTTGACGGGATAGAACGCCTGGCCTTTGATCTAGCGCGCAGCTAAAATGAAATCCGCAATTTTCGCTCGAACGCCGTTTCCTTCGCAAAAGCGTTCGTGCAAGAAATGTTTTGCGCCACAAAAGTTTTGCGCAAAACAGTTCTGTGCAAGAAAAGTGTTGCGGAAGAGAATTTGCGCCAGGAAAGGCCGCACATGCCCGCCGTCGAGGCCAAAGTTTTTCACATCGATGCCCTTCGCGAATTCAGCACTCGCATCTTCCTGCACTTCGGCGTTCCCAAAGACAACGCCAGTCAGGCCGCCGACGTTCTCGCTTCGGCGGACCTTCGCGGCATCGATTCCCACGGCGTCGCGCGCCTCTACAGTTATTTTGGCCTCCTCAACGAAGGGCTCATCAACCCCAGGCCAAAAATCGCGACGGTCCGCTCCACGCTAAGCACCGCAACGATTGACGGCGATAACGGCCTCGGCCTCGTTGTCGGTCCGCAAGCGAATCGCATCGCCATGGACATGGCGGGAAAAGCCGGCTCCGGCTGGGTCAGCGTCTGCAATACCAATCATTTTGGCATCGCCGGCTATTACGTTCTCCAGGCCCTCGAGCGCGACATGATCGGCTGGGCCATGACCAACTCCAGCAAGCTCGTCGCTCCGCTCTGGGGCATGCAGCGCATGCTTGGCACCAATCCCATCGCCATCGCGTTTCCCGGCAAGGAAGAGCCGCCCATCGTGATCGATATGGCCACGTGCACCGCCGCGTATGGCAAGATCGAAATGGCTCGCCGCAGAGGAGAATCGATTCCCCTCGGCTGGGGAATCGATAATCAGGGCCGCGACACTACGAATCCTGACGACCCGGTCAACGGCGGCTGTCTGCTTCCGCTCGGCTCCGACCGCGAACGCGGCGGCCACAAGGGTTACGCTCTCGCCGTCATGGTGGATGTGCTTTGCGGCGTGCTCAGCGGCGCGAATTGGGGGCCCTTCGCTCCGCCCTTCGCTTTGCGCCAGGAAATTCCGGAGCGCAGCGTGGGCAAAGGCATCGGCCATTTTTTCGGCGCGATGCGCATCGATGGTTTCATCGATCCCGATTCCTTCAAGCGGCAAATCGACGATTACGTCCGCGTTTTCCGCGCCACAAAACCCGCGCCCGGCACCAACGGCCCGCTCATTCCCGGCGATCCCGAACGCCAAGCCGAAAAAATTCGCCGCGAAACAGGCGTTCCTTTACTCATGCCCATCGTCGAAGACCTGCGCGCCATCTCCAAGCAAACAGGCATCCCGTTCGACTGACGCAGCCGCGGCGGTAAAGGCCAGGGGCTCCGATTAGGCCGGAATGAGCGCCATGACGACTCTTTGCCGGCGTCGGAAAAACGCAAAAAAATCCAGCACCTGCTTCAGCGGAATATATTTTTTGTTGAGCAACTTCATCGCACGCCCGGCCTCTTCGCCCGTTACGATTTCCGCTTTCGCGTCGGACCATTGGCCCAGCGGATCGCCCTTGATCGTGCACGGAGCAATCTTCACGCTGGGATTGTTGCGGATGCGCTTCACTTTTCCGGTGTCCCCAATCGTGTAAATGTAGATCCTCGCGCCATCCCCAGCGAGGTCGCGCGCCGGATCGGCCGCGAACCACACCGGCGTCTTCACTCCTTCGCCGCTCTTCTTGAACGTTTCGAGACTGAGATATTTGTGATCGCGAAATTCCGCAAAGCCCATGGCATCGCTCCTGCCCCTTCGATGCAAAATGGCCCCCATCTGGCACTCGCGAAAACGCACGCCTCCTGCTTCGCCGCCCGGCGCCACGCCAGCCACTCCGGCGCCCGCTACGACACAAGCCGACGGGCGGGGCAGGGACTTGTTGCGCGCTATACGTAGCACGGCGGGTACCGCTTACCGTTACGGTTATTGGCGTCCGATAATCGGTGAAAACCAGACGCCACGGCGTTACTTTAGAAGACGTATCCCCTAGTGCACAGCTTCCCTCTGCATGGAGAGCAAAATGAAGACCAACACTTTGAAGTGGGCCCTGGGACTCTGTCTGCTTCCTTTCCTTTTCTTGGCCTCCGCGCCAGCCGGCGCAGCCCAAGGCACCACCGGCGTAACCGACACTGAGATCCTCATCGGTTCCTGCGCGGCTCTAGAAGGCCCCTCGCATTTCCTCGGCGAGCAAACCGTGACCGGCGCGAAAGCCTATTTCGATCTCATCAACGACCAGGGCGGCGTGAACGGGCGCAAGCTCAAACTCATCTCCGCCGACGACAGCTACGATCCCGCGAAGACGCAAGCCTGCTTCGACCACCTGATGAAGGAAAAAGTGTTCGCGATGGGATTTTTTGTGGGCACTCCGACCGCCGTGAAATACGTCCCGATGGCGGATAACGCAAAGGTTCCGCTGATCGGGCTCTTCACCGGCGCGCAGACGCTGTCCGTGCCTTTGCGCCACTGGATCATCAACGTTCGTGCGTCTTACTTCGATGAAACGCGCGAACAGATCGACGGACTGTGGAAAACGCTCGGCTATAAAAGGATTGGCGTCATTTATCCCGACAACGCTTTTGGAACCGCCGTTCTCGAAGGCGTGAAAGTTGCGCTCAAGGCGCACGGCGCGGAACCTGCGGCCACGGCCTCCTACCAGCGACAAACGTCGCAGGCCGCAAGCGCCATCGACACGGTGCGCGCCGCGAATCCGGAAGCGGTGGTCGTTGTGGGACCCGCGAACACGGTTGCACCGATTCTCAAGCAGGCGCACTCCAAAGGGTGGAAGCCGCTGTTTCTCACCGTTTCGTTCGTCGGCACCGATGAGTTGATTTCGGAGGCGGGTGCGGATGCGGAAGGGATCGTGATTACGCAGGTCGTGCCGCCGTATTACATGACGGAAGAGAAGTCCGTTGCTTTCTATCGGCGTTCGCTCTCGAAATACTTTCCTTCGGAGCAGCCGAATTTCGTGAGCCTCGAGGGCTTCGTGGACGCCATGGTGATGGTCGAAGGCTTGAAGCGCGCCGGGAAGGACCTGACGCGGGAAGGATTGATCCACGCCATCGAAACAATCCACGACCACGACATGGGGCTCGGTCCGCAGCTCAAGCTGAATTATTCGGCCAAGGAACACAAGGGATTTGACCACGTCATCCCGACGGTGATTCGCGGCGGAAGAGCGGTGCCGTTCACGGATTGGTCGATGGCCGCTCCGAAATAATGCAGGATCGGATTTGAAGGGCCGCTGCCGGATTTTTGGCTTCGCGCGATTCGCAAAATCACAGAAAAAAGAAGCATGGGCGAAACTGGAATTGCCATTTTTGCCGCGCCCGCCGAGGAACGAAGAAAAGAGCTCAGGCAGGAGTGCCTGAGCTACTTGAGAGCGGATTTTGGGAGGCATGTTTTACCTGTGGGCGGATTCGGTTTGCTCGAAGGCGTGATAGGACGAGCGGACGAGCGGGCCGGCTTCGACGTGTTTGAAGCCCATGGCTTCGCCGCGGACCTTGAATTCGGCGAACTCGCCGGGATGAACGTAGCGGACGATGGGCAAATGATCGCGCGTGGGCTGGAGATACTGGCCGAGCGTCAGAATGTCGGTTCCTTGCGCGGCGAGATCCTGCAGCGTGGCGAGAACTTCTTCTTTTTCTTCGCCGAGGCCAAGCATCAGGCCCGTTTTGGTGGGAACGTCCGGATGAGATTGTTTTGCGCGGCGGAGCAGTTCGAGAGAACGCTCGTAGAGCGCGCCTTTGCGGACCTCGCGATAGAGGCGGGGAACGGTTTCGGTGTTGTGATTCAACACGTCGGGCTTGGTGGCAAGAACAACGTTGAGCGCGATCCAATCACCGCGAAAATCCGGAATTAACACTTCGACTTTGCAGCCGGGGACGCGATTGCGAATTTCTTCGATGGTGCGCGCGAAGATGTGCGCGCCGCCGTCGGGCTGGTCGTCGCGATTGACGCTGGTGACGACGGCATAGCGCAAACCCATTCGCGCGACAGCTTCGGCGACGCGGAAAGGCTCTTCTTCATCGGGCGGACCGGCCGGTCTTCCGCTGGGCACGGCGCAAAATCCGCAGGCGCGCGTGCAGATATCTCCCAAAATCATGAAGGTGGCGGTGCCGTGGTCCCAGCATTCGCCCATGTTGGGGCAGCGGGCGCTTTCGCAAACGGTGTGGAGATCGAGCGTGCGCATGATGCGCTTGAGATCCTGGTAACGCTCGCCGCCGAAGAATTTTACGCGGAGCCAATCGGGGCGCGGATGCGCGCCAGGCAGGGGAACCGGGATGGGCGGTTGATTCGAGATGATGTTGAACGGTGAGGCCATGGTGTCGGCTCGAATTCGCTATTTTACCTCATTCGGGCACGGGGACAAATGTGGAGCAGCTAACAGTTGAGAGCTTACAGCCGACAGCAACGGAGAAAAACAAAGATAACGCGGAGACGCAGAGTGCGCAGAGCTTACGCAGAGGGAATTGGTTGATGACGCCCCCAATCCGCATGTGATGGAAGGCGGCTCTGGTGGGGAGGAGATTTCTGATCGCCAGCTTTTTGGTTGACATAACATGTTCTGGATCCATACACCCTAGGCATTTGTAAGAGTATGAAGTGAAAGGAGTTAACAAACCAGGCATTTGGAAATACTTGAAAACAAAGGGATTGGATGCTCGCTGTTTGCTCAATTTTGCACGCGGGTTTGCTCGCTCGGAGCGGTGGGAGAACACGGAAAAGGGACTAGTCGGTTTGGAGGTGGGGAGGGGCGAAGTTTCGAGGAAGGTGGACGGCCCAGGTCCTCCACACTCCGGGTGAACGCTTCGAGCATCAGGGCAAATGAACATGGAGCAGGGTAGCATTGGATTGGCTAGGGGGTAAAGTGTTTTGCAGGGAATGGTCGAAAATGGGGGTTGAATGGTCGTTTTGGAGGGTCGAGCGGCGGCGGAGTTGGAGGCGAGTGGTGGGGGCAATGTTCAGCGAATAGGGAGGTCCGAATGTGGAAAGAAAAGGCGTCGGGCCGCGGCGTTCCTCGCCATGGACGAAACGAGGGTGTGGGGCGCGAGCGGAGTTGACTGCCCGTTGTGGGGGTGGCGGACGCGGGGTCTTCGTGGGAGGAAGTTGATGAATGGCTGGTCGATGGTTTTTGGTTTGTTGTAATGGTGTCATGTTGGCGGCGGATTGGATTTTGTTGGCGTTGGAGAGCGAAACTTCAAGGGAAAGCGAAGAGGAATTAGGTATGAGAAAAGCAAGAGCCGGCTGGAAGTCGGCGGTACGAAATGCGGGCTAAGAATTGGCCCCGACCCAGGGCCAGTTGCGGAGGTTGGCTCTTTTGGGATTGTCTTTCACGTATTGAATGATTTTTTGCAGAGAGGATTCGTGGCGAACCAAATGATCGAAGTACTCGCGCTGCCAGAACGGGCCGGTGCGGCCTAGAAGGCGATTGGCCTGTCCGGCGGAGAAGGATTTCCAAGAATGGAGGATGGCTTCGAGGGTGTGACTTTCGAGGGGAGAAAACACGACATGGACGTGGTTGGGCATGACACACCAGGCGAGGAGTTCGTAACGCTTGGCGTCGAAATACCTGATGGCATCAGCCACAATTTGGGCGACGCGGGGGTCGAGCATGTGGCAATGGCCTTGTCCGGTGTCGAGACTGCGCTCTGCTTTTTGGAGGATGGCGCGCAGTTCGGAAATGCGGGCGCGGTCGGCGGGAACGCCGGTAGATTCTCGGGCTGCGTTGAGCAGAGAGCGGCGTTCGTTTTGGAGTTGCTTCCAGATTTCGCGGGGCAGGGAGTCGGCCAGGCGGAAGGTTACGAAGTAGATGGGATTTTGGCTTTCTAGATGAGGGAGGTAGCC
Source organism: uncultured Acidobacteriota bacterium (assembly GCA_963715795.1). Classification (GTDB taxonomy): domain Bacteria; phylum Acidobacteriota; class Terriglobia; order Acidiferrales; family UBA7541; genus Acidiferrum. The sequence goes on from OY970275.1 coordinate 4,174,020, forward strand.
ATGCGAGCGGGTTGCTTGGGTCGTGCGGCTCTACAAAAGAGAAAAGCAAGAGCCGGCTGGAAGCCGGCGGTACGACATCCGTTTATTTTACTTGGGAGTTATATTAAGTGATAGCGAAATAGACAGCGGGGTCAGGCTATTTGGCGGCTTGGCGGGCTAGGCGGGCGGCGAAACCTAGTAACAGGGTGCGTTTTTTGGGATCCATTTTGGCGAGGTGGCGCTGGAGCTGGCTTAGTTCGGCGGCTTCTTTTTTGGAGTAGCCCCAGAGGCCTTTGTCGTCGTCGGAGACGAGCTTGCGCGGCTTGGGCGGTTCGTCGCCTTCGTACATGACTTTGTAGAGAGGCATGTCGAGAGCGCGGGCCCACTTTTCGAGAGTCTCGACGGTGGGGACGGTGTGGCCGTTTTCGACGCGAGAGACGTAGCAGCGGAGAAGGCCGGTGGCCTTTTCGATATCGCCCTGGCTGAAGTTCTTTTCCTCGCGCAGGGTTCTTAATCTCTGACCCATTTCCATATAGAGAGCATGCCACAAAACGAGGGGAGTAGCAAAGAGGCAAATTTCGATACGTACAAGGAGAGGAAGAAATGGCCGAAGGATCTCCACAGGCCTGGGAAGGGGTTGAGCGGAGATCGGAGATCGACTTGGCGGCGGGGGCTGGGAACGAGAGAGGAAAAAGCTGAGGGCGCAACAGGCTGTTAAGCTTGTTGCGCCCTCTAAATCGAGCCGTAAAGTTTCAGGCTTCCGCGTCAATCCGGCGACTCAATCGCCTTGCGGCTATCGCGTCCTTCGAACTGAATCGTACCACCTACGAGCTATCGGACCTAGTTGAAGAGTGCAACAACCGTTAAGCTGCTGCAACCTTTTCGCCAAGCCACGATGCCCACGAGCTTATCGATTCGGTCTAACGTCGCAACGGCGGTTAAGCAGTTGCCACCTCTAAACCGAACCGCCAAGCCTCAGAGATTTCGGATGCGTTCCAGCGCTGCGATGGCGGTTAAGCTACCGCGAACTCTGGATTGCACCTTTACGCCCCTGAACTCCCCGATCCCGCTTGATCTCGCCACCGCTGTTAAGCGATTGCGGAACCCGCGCTAAGCCGGGAAGCCTTTGAACTTACGATTTCCGCTCAGGAGCCCGACAACGGTTAAGATATCGCGCCGCCTGAACTGAATCGTAAAGTCTTTTACGCTTCCGGTTCAATCTGTGCGGAAGATAATGCGAGACGTTTTCGGCGTCAATAAGAATCGGGGAAAATGTCTGTGCAAAAATGTGAATGAGTGTGGAAAAAAAGTGACTGGTGATTAGTGACTGGTGACTCGTGACTCGTGCAAGCTTAACTGACAGGAGCTTTTGGGGCGGAGCGTTTTTTTAGCGATACGATTGCCGGAACCTGTGGCGAGAGTACAGAAGATATTTGTATGAGCGGGAGAACGCGATTAGAGCGGCTGGCGAGAGGAGCGGACGAAATCGCGGAGGACGGTGACGTTGGGGCCATAGGCGCCGATGCGGCCGGCGTCAACGGGAAGACCGAGGCGCTCGGCGAGATCGAGATCAACGCCGGCGTCATCGAGTTCGGAAAGACTGAAACCTTGCGCGGGCAGAACGCGGTTCAAGCCCGTGGGATAGACAGGGCGCGGCGGACGATGGCGCTGCCAGGGACGGCGAGCCAGCTCATAAAATTGTTGCCAATCGCGTTTGTGCCACGTGGTCATCGTCTTCTTTGTTACGTCCTCTTCTTCCGGTTGGATGCACGGAGCGGCAAGAAGGTTCGTCACGGATTTTTCAGACATCGTTCCACTCACCCGCAGCCCCGAAAAATCAGCGATTCCTCCCTGGGGAGGCGGGGCGCCAGGCGCTCACGATACTTCACATTGGGCGCCGTGCGACATATTCCTTGCCTACTGTTTCAAACACGTTACCGGGTGATTTGTTTCGCGCGCCGCCCTACTGCCAGGAGAGAAGGCGATTCTGCAATGAACGGGGCCGGGGACAGCCGTTAGGCGCGGGATACTATACGCAATGGCAAACTTTTGCCAGAGAGAATTTGCGCCGATCCGACAGCGTGCCATTGCTTGAGCGCGCGACGAAAAACAAAGCAAACCGGACGATTCGCAGCGACGGCGTCAAAGAGGACGCCGCGCTCCTACTCTTCTAGACGGATTTCGGGCGGAAATGTTGCAGAAGAAAGAGGAACGCGCAGGCGCAGAAAAATATTGGAGAGGAATTGAGGAAGGATTCAGGCGGCGTCCCCCTAGGGGAGGACGCCGCTTTATAAGCTTGAGCTTTGAATGAGGAAAGGACGATTACCAGCGGTTGCCGCGGTCTCCACGATCGCCGCCGCGCCCGCCGCCACCGCCGCCGTGGCCACCGCGTCCACCGCCGCCACCATGGCCGCCGCGTCCACCGCCATAACCACCACCGCCGCCACCACGTCCGCCGCCGCCCCCGCCACGTTCGGCCTGGGGCCGCGCTTCGTTGACTACCAGGTTCCGCCCGCCGAAATTCTGGCCGTTAAGGGAATTGATGGCGCGATCGGCGTCCTCGTCAGCTTGAACTTCAACGAAGGCAAAACCGCGCGATTGCCCCGTAAAACGGTCACGGATCAGATTGACGCCCGAGGGAGTAACGCCGACTTGCGCGAACCATTCCTGAAGCTGCTCTTCCGTAGCGGAAAACGGAAGATTGCCGATGTAGAGCTTCTTCACCTGCCCACTCCTTCTGCCCGGAACCCGAGTAAGAGTCGCGGAGCGCGCCGAAGGGCAGCAATCGAACACGGGCAGCCAGGGGAGCCAAGCCACCGCGGGCGCGAGAGAGGCGCTTCAGCGGTCAGAGGCATGGTCTCGAAAATTAACTGGTTTTGCAACCGGAAAGAGACTACCGGGAGGGAGCGGGCGCGGGCGGTGGAGAGTGGGATGTGAAGTGAGGTCCGGCGGGAGAGGAAGGAGAGGAAGGGTCGGAGGGTTCAGCAGGAGATACGCGGAGAGCGGCTAAATGTGCTATTGTGCGTAGGTAGACTCCCGAAGTAGGGTTGCCTGAACTCCCTGAAGGGCGCGCTTTGCGGCCCTCCCTCCACTGAATTCAGCCAATTTTAGGCCAGCGTATCGTGGTGTCCCGGAAGCCATAGAAAACCGGGAACGTGGACTCATGGTGCTTCGAAGAGTACAGGGAGAACCAAGATGAAGAGTTTGTTTGTCGGCAACATGAGTTTTCAGACGACGGAGAGCGAATTGCGGGAGCTGTTCGCGCCGTTTGGGCAAGTGACACGAGTACACATGGCAATGGACCGGGAAACCGGACGGGCGCGAGGGTTTGCGTTCGTGGAAATGCCCAACGATGAGGAAGCGGCCAAGGCCATGGCGGGGCTCGACGGCAAGGAATTGGGCGGGCGCAATTTGAAGGTGAATGAAGCGCGACCAAAGGGCGAAGGCGGAGCGCCACGCGGGCCGAAGAATTTTGGAAGGCCGGGCGGCGGCGGAAGCGGGGGAGGCCGAGGGAAGGGCGGAGGCGGCGGCCGTGACCGCGAGCGCTTTTCCAACGAGGATTACCGCGAATCGGCACGTCAGCCGCGCGAACCGCGCTGGTAAGGGAATACGAAATGGAAGAACGGCGGCGGCAATCGCCGCGGGCCGCTTATGAGGAGAGGCAATGACAACGACATTTCAAAAGCGGCAAAAAGAAATGAAGCGCATGGAAAAAAGAAAGATGAAAGAAGAAAAGCGCGCGCAGCGGAAGCTGGATAAAACGGCGGAAAAAGAATCGGGCGTGACGACGGAAGAGATCCTGGAACCCTTGACGGGGCCCGTGGCTTACGATCCGGAGCAGTAAGCGAAACGCGACGAAGCGCTGTGGGAATGGGCGCTTCACACCAAGCTAAAATCAATTCAGCGAAACGCCTTGAAAATCGCGAGGGGAGAGGCTTGCCTCGCGAACGGAAGGTGCGGCGCATTCCTTAGTGAACGGAGAGCGGGCCACCCTTGGCCTGCGGGCGCCGCATCAAGAAAATAAACGGAAGCATCAAGACGAAAAGTCCCGCCAAAATCAGGAAGATGCTGTTGTAAGCGAGCATGCTGGCTTGCCGTTCGACCATGCCAAACAGGGCTGCGCGGGCTTGGTGCGTGGCCGTGACGGAGTCTGATCCGCTGGACATGAACATCCGCTGAAGCGAATTCATCGTATTGCGCGCGGTGAGGCTATAGGGATTGACGTCCGCTCCGAGGACATTGATGTTTCTCTGTTGAAAGCGGGTCTGCATGGTGCTGACCGCGGAAATGCCGATGCTGCCGCCGAGATTGCGGACGAGGTTGAAGAGGCTGGTGGCATTGCCCATGTTTTCCTTGCGAATGGGAGACATGCTGATGGTGGTGAGAGGGACGAAGATGAGACCGAGCGCCAGACCCATATAAAACTGGGGCCAGCAGAAATCCCAGAAGCCGGCGTCGAGGCTCAGGCGGGAGAGCTGGAAAAGAGTGAAACCGCAGACGATCATGCCGACGGTGAGCAATTTGCGCGGATCAAACTTCACCATGATGAAGCCGACGAGGGGCATGCCAATGAAGGAGCCGAGACCGCGCGGAGCCATGGCAAAACCGGCCTGGAGAGCGGAGTATCCGAGCAGGGTTTGGAGGACCAGAGGGATGAGGACGGTGGTGCCATAGAGGCCGACGCCGAGCAAGGCCATAAGGAAAACGCCCGTGGAATACGTGCGGTTAGTGAAGACACGAAGATTCACGACGGGCTCTTTGATGTGGAGCTCGTAAATGAGAAAGGACAAGAGGACGACGGCGGAAATCACGGCGAGGACGGTGATCCAGTGGGTGCCGAACCAGTCTTTTTCCTGGCCTTTATCGAGGACGATTTGCAGAGAGGCAATGCCGACGGCGAGCATGCCGATGCCCCAGTAGTCGATTTTTTGGGAAGCGCGGCGAATGTAGGAGGGATCGAAGATGAAGAGCTCGGTCATGACGAGAGAAGCGATGCCAATGGGGATGTTGATATAGAAGACCCAGCGCCAGGAGTAGCTGTCGGTAAGCCAGCCGCCGAGGACGGGGCCGAGCATGGGGGCGACAACGATGCCGAGTCCCCAGAAACCCATGGCCTTGCCGCGGTCTTCGGGTGAAAAAGATTCGAGAAGGATGGCCTGCGAAATGGGCTGCAAGCCTCCGCCGCAAGCGCCCTGGATGACACGGCAGACAACCAGGAACGGAAGGCTGGGAGCCAAGCCGCACAGGAAAGAGGCGATGGTAAAACCGCTGACGGACATCATCAACATGCGCTTGCGGCCAAAAAAATTGGAGAGCCAGCCGGTGAGGGGCAAAATGATGGCGTTGGCAACGAGGTAGGAGGTCAAAGTCCAAGTGGCTTCTTCGACGGTGGCGGAGAGGCTGCCGGCGATGTGCGGGAGAGAGACGTTTACGACGGTAGTGTCCAGCACCTCCATGAAGGTGCTGAGCATGACCGCAATCGCGATGATCCAGGGATTGATGTGGGGATGCGGAGTGCTCGCCGTTTCCTGAGCCATCAAGACCTCGAGCCGCCCGTTAAAGAAGGCTCAGCCCTGCTTCGATAAAATCATAAGGGGTGCGCGGCGGAGTGGCAAACGGCATCTCCGGCTTGTTGCGCAAGCGATATTTTCGGAGTGAGAAAGCTGTCCAGAGAGAGCGGCATGGAGTATCTTGTGCCCATACAAAGAGAGGGAGGGAGAGTTTATGAAATTCCACAAACCGCGCCGGGAGTTTCTCGCAGGGATGGGGGCTTTGGCCGCCGCGGCTGCTCTTCCCAAAGTTGCGTTGTCCGCAGGAGAGCGGCTCTATCCGGCAGCGGACTTGTCTTATTTCGATACTCCGATCGCGCCGGCGCCATTCGAACTGCATATCGGGTACGCGGCGATCACCTGGGGTGGAAACGACCGGAAAGCGATTGAAGATATTTCCGCAGTGGGTTATCCGGGAATTCAAATACGATCGAACGCGGTGAAAGAATTCGGCAGCGGCAGGACAGTGCACGAGCTGCTGGATAAATACCATCTGAAGATGGTGGCGCTTTCGAGCGGAAACATAAGCATCGATCCCGCGGAGGAGTCTTCGGAAATAGCGAGGCACGTGGACAATGCGAAATTTCTGCGCGAGGCGGGCGGTTTGTATTTGCAAATCATTGACGAGAAAGCGAAAGGGCGTGCGGTCGTGGCGACCGATTACGTGCGCTTGGGAGGACTGCTGACGGAACTGGGCAAGCGCGTCGCGGATCTTGGGGTGCAGCTCGGGTACCACAACCACATGGGAGCAATGGGACAAACGCCGGAGGGACTGGAGCAGATCATGGCCGCGGTTGATCCGCGGTATGCAAAGCTGGAGCTGGACGTGGCGCATTATTATCAGGGCGGAGGCGACCCGGCCAAGGCGATTGAGAAATACCGGGACCGGCTGTTGTTTCTGCACTTGAAGGACGTCGAGCACTTGCCCGGAGGAGCGGAGGGCAAGGAATCGTATCGGTTCGTGGAACTGGGGCGAGGGTTGGTGAATCTTCCCGCCGTCATCGAGGCGCTACGAAAAATAGATTTTCGCGGTTGGGGCATCGTGGAGCTGGACGGGGAGCCGGACAAGACGCGAACGCCGAAGGAATCCGCCATCATCAACAAGAAATACGTGGAAGAAAAGCTGGGGCTGAAGGTATGAACTCTCCGTTTCGCGTTGCGGTGATCAACGACGAAATGAGCCAGGATTTTGGGCGTTCGTGCGAAGTGATTTCGCGGGAGTTTGGCCTGGAATGGATCGAGCTGCGGGGAATGTGGAACAAGAATATCCTGAATCTCGATGCGAAAGAGGTCGCGGAAGCGCGCCGGATTTTGGAGAAATACAAATTGCGCGTGACGGATATCGCCAGCCCGCTTTTCAAAGTGGATTGGCCGGGCGCGCCGAAATCCGAGTTCAGTCCCAAGGGAGCGCAGTTCAACGCGGACTTTACGTACGCCCAGCAGGACGAAGTGCTGGAGCGCAGCATCGAGCTGGCGAAGGTGTTTCAGACCGAGCGAGTGCGGTGCTTCGATTTTTGGCGGCTCGAGGATCAGACGCCGTACCGCGCGGCGATGAATGAGAAGCTGCTTGCGGCGGCTACGGCGATGGGAAAGAAGGGTGTGATTCTCCTGCTGGAGAATGAGCCGGCCTGCAACACGGCGACGGGAGCGGAAGCAGCGAAGCTTCTTTCGGAAGTGAAGACTCCGCATCTGATGCTGAATTGGGATCCGGGAAACGCGGCTTCGCGGGGCGAGATAGCCTATCCGGACGGGTACGCTTTGCTGCCGAAGGAGCGCATCGGCCACTGCCATTGCAAGGACGTCGCGAAAAGGCCGGACGGTAAGGGATTCGAATGGGCCGCAATAGGCCGGGGGATTATCGATTGGACGGGGCAGTTCGCGGCGCTGAAGCGCGACGGATATAGGCTTGCGGTCAGTCTGGAAACGCACTGGCGCGGCGCCGGGACGGCGGAGGAATCCAGCAGGCAGAGCTGGGCGGGGATGAAGGCGGATTTGCAAAAAGCGGGGGCGTTCTAGACGGCGGAGAATGTGTGACGCAACGCGATGCGCTGTTTCATCGCAATTTGAATGCGTATCTCGAGGCTTTCGCAAGCGACTATGCGTGGAAATCAGAGGATTCCAAATACGATGAAGAGAGTCTTCGTTGGTGTTGCGATGCTGCTGGGATTTGCGATTTGTTCGCAGGGGCAGACACCGCGTTGGACAGAGCAGGCCGCGAAGGAGTGGTACGCGCAGCAGCCGTGGCTTGTGGGAAGCAATTACATTCCTGCCACGGCAATCAACGAGCTTGAAATGTGGCAGGCGGATACCTTCGATCCAAAACGGATCGACGAAGAACTCGGATGGGCGCAATCGCTGGGACTGAACACCATGCGCGTGTTTCTGCACGATTTGCTTTGGAAGCAAGATCCGGAGGGTTTCAAGAAACGCATCGATATTTTCTTGAACATCGCGCAGAAACATAAAATTCGGCCGGTGTTTGTGCTGTTCGATTCGTGCTGGGATCCGAATCCGAAGCTTGGAAAGCAGCGCGCGCCGAGGCCCGGCGTGCACAATTCAGGCTGGGTGCAAAGTCCCGGAGCGGAAGCGCTGGAAGATCCGAGCCAATATCCGCGGCTTGAAGCGTACGTGAAGGGCGTGGTGGGAGCCTTTGCCCGCGACAAGCGGATTCTTGCGTGGGACGTATGGAACGAGCCGGACAACACGAACGAAGGGAGTTATGGGAATTTGGAGCCGCCCAACAAAGTGGAACTCGTGCTGGCGCTGCTGCCGCAGGTGTTTGCGTGGGCGCGCGAGGCCGGCGCGACGCAGCCGCTGACGAGCGGGGTGTGGACGGGGGTTTGGTCGCCTATTGATAAAGTTGGGCCGATGGAGAAAATTCAACTGACGGAATCCGATGTGATTTCCTTCCACAGCTATGACCCGCCGGAGGCGTTTGAAAAGCGCGTACTATCCCTGGAGCCCTATCACCGTCCGATTTTCTGCACAGAATATATGGCCCGAGGAAACGGGAGCACGTTCCAAGGGACACTGCCCATCGCCAAGAAATACCATATTGCGGCGATCAATTGGGGGCTGGTCGCGGGCAAAACGCAGACTTATTTGCCGTGGGATTCGTGGAAGAACCCGTACGTGAATCGCCAGCCGGCGGTGTGGTTCCACGAAATATTCCGGACGGATGGACAGCCGTACCGTCAAGAGGAAGCGGACTTTATCCGGAAGATTATCCGCAGCGCGAACGGCGGGAATTAACGGAAATTCTTACCTGCGAGCTCTATTTTATTTTATGAATTGGGGCCAACGAGCGGATTTGCCGGCGGAAGGCGAGGCATGGGCAGGCGTGTTAATGAAGGCGGAAGTTTGGTTCCGGGACCTGGACTCGAACCAGGATACTCAGCTCCAAAGGCTGATGTCCTACCGATTAGACGATCCCGGAACCGCAGACAACAGTTTAGCAGAGGGAAAAGAATGTACGAAAGGCAAGTGATGCGGGCGACGAGCGGCCGTATCTAGGGAGGCCGAGGATCAGGCGAAAATCTGCCTAAGAAGAGGATTCGATTCGGGCCTTGAAGCGCGGATGCGCCAACAAAAGGTCAAGCCCATCTCATCCTGGCGAGAAGAGCGGGCCAGGGAATTATCGATTTAGCGACGAGATCGCGAGGCGCTGGCTGGCGTCCGGGTGCTAGGGCCTGTCTGATTCCTTCGCCGGATTTGCTGGAGCGGCTTCACCTCTGTGGTAAACGATTTTTTTCGTCCCGCCGTCGCAAGTACCGACGACTTTTCCTTCGGCTTCCTCGTCCTTATCGACGATTTCGAGCGTGTAGGACTTGACGTTCTTGGCGTCGAGTTTTTTCGCGATTTCGGACTTGAGCTCTTCACAGGATTTTGGGCCTTGCGCGAAACTGCACGCCGGCACAAGTAACACAACAGCAACTGCAAGCAACGCTTTCATTCGGGGATCTCCTCGAGTGGGAAGTGAGGGCCTGCTGCGAGCATAACAAATTGAAGTTTAAGCGGATGTTTGCGTCGTCAAATGGTACTGAGCATGGAGACGTTATCTCAAGGCGATCGGGTGTAGAGTGTTTGCTGGCGGACAAAACATGTGTCCAGTCAATGTTTTCGAGTTCAGCGCCTCACGGAAAGATATTAACCAAGCGCCGCCGCTGACCGCGTACAACCTCTACCTCAGTGACACAACCTTGAAGGAAGCGATCCAGCGGGGAGAAGCCACGAGGGCGGAATTGAGGAGCCTCGCAAGATGAGCGCGTCGCGATCTTCGCTTGCAGCAGTTCCGGAAGCGGGGCCCTTCCTCGGCCGGCAAGTGGAGTTGGCACGGCTGCAGGAGGCCATTCGCAAGCGAGAAAGCCTTTTGGTTTGGGGAGCCGCCCATTCGGGGAAAAGCACACTGGTCGCTAGGGCTATTTCGCAGATGCCGGAGCGGGTCGCCCGGCGCTGCATATGCGCCAGCGGCAACGGAAGTCCACAGGACGTTCTTCGGAGCATCGCCGAAGGGCTGGCGGAGGATCCCCTGTTTCGCGCGAAGTTTCGGGCGGACGCCGGCTACGGCGCTTCGTTTTCGCACTGGGTGAACGAACAATCGAGTCTTCGCTTGCGCGGGTTGCTCTATCGCGCCGCCGGCGCTGGTGAATACTGGATCTTCCTCGAAGACCTGGCCCCGATGTCGCACTTGCTGGCGCGCATCGTGAAGGAACTAATGTGGAATCAGAAGACGCCGGTCTACGCCATCGCCCGGGGATGGACGTACACGGAGCTCGGTCATGCCGCCCAACTATATTGGAACGACCGGCAGAGGCTGCATATCGGGGCGTTGCCCGTCGCCGCCGCCAAAGAACTCTTGGAACTTTCGATCCGGCAATTCGGACTGTCCCGCTTCGATTTGGAAGGTTTCCGCGAAGACATCCTGGATTTCAGCGAGATGCTGCCGGGAGCCATCGTGACGATGTGCGCCGCCGCAGCCGACAGTCAATATCATTTCGAAGGGCGCATCAAGACGAAATTGCTGCATGTCGATTATCTCGTGAACCATTGCCAGCGATCGCCCGATCGCAGCGGCTCAAGCGGCGACGCGTGATGGGACAGAGAATCGAGGATGCGGGTGGAAAGGCCGAGACGAATGAGAACGCGAGAATGAGCGCTCTTTCTGAAAGGGCGGCTGACATGGCGAGGGACGGGCGGAACATCGTGACAACATTGTCGCCCGAAGCCGGAGATGCAGCAGGGAGATTGAGGCGGCTCGCCGAGCTCGGGCTTGAATTGGGTTCCGAGCGTGTTGCGGAAGAAGCCATGGGCCTCGCGGAACGGCTAGAGGAAGGCCGGTTCTACGTGGCTTGCATCGGGCAATTCAAACGGGGAAAGTCCACGTTGCTCAACGCTCTCGTAGAGGACCGCGCGTTGCCTTCGGGAGTCGTGCCGATCACGACCGTGCCGACCGTGCTTCGCTACGGGAAAAAGCGCCGGGCGCGTGTCCGGTTTCAAGGAGGAGGCTGGACAGATATACCGCCCGAAGAACTGATGGAATACGTTTCGGAGGAACACAACCCAGAAAACGCGAAAGGAGTCGCCGGAGTCGAAGTGTTCGTTCCGAGCCCACTGCTGGCCGACGGGATGTGCTTCGTGGACACTCCGGGCTTGGGCTCGGTGTTCGCCGGAAACACCGCGGCGACGCAAGAGTTTGTGCCGCACATTGACGCCGCGATCGTCGTGGTGGGAGCCGACCCTCCCATCGCGGGTGAGGAGTTGACGCTGGTCGAGCAAGTCGGAAAGCAAGTAAGGCAGTTGCTTGTCGTTCTCAACAAAGCCGACCGAACGTCGGAAGAGGAGAGGCAAATCGCCGGGCCGTTCACGCGAAACGTGTTGGAGAAACGCTTGGGTCGTCCGGTGGGGCCGATTTACGAAGTAAGCGCGTTCGAGCGGCTGGAAAAAAGGCGAAGCAATTGGGATTGGGATGCTCTTGTCGCGGGGCTGAAGAAACTCGCCGATGAGTCCGGCCGTACACTCGTACGCGCAGCAGGGGTACGTGGACTGCGGCGGCTCGGCGACGAACTGCTGGCGGTCGTCCTGGAGGAACGCGAAGCGCTTGTTCGTCCCATCGAGGAATCGGAGAGGCGCATTGCCGCAATGCGAGAAACGATCGGAGGGGCCGAGCGGTCGCTGCGCGAAATCGGCTATCTGTTCATGGCCGAGCAACACCGTCTCTCCGATCTGTTTCTCGAGAGGCGCAAAGAGTTTCTTGCCGACGTATTGCGCCTGACGCCGGCGCAATACAAGGAGGAAGTGCTCGCTGTTCCGAAGCGCTACGGTCCTCAGTTTCGGCGCGACGCGATGCGGGCGGCGCAGGCCGTCGCTGCCCGACTGGTGCTTCCCTGGCTTGGGGAGGAGCAGGCGCGCGCCGAAGAGGCGTACCGCAAAGTTGCATCGCGCTTCGTGACCATTGGAAACGAATTCCTTCAGAAACTTTCGGAATCAAAAGTGCCGGAACTGGCGCGCACGCCGAACGCACTGGATTCGGAAAAAGGCTTTCGGGTAGCCTCGCGGTTTCGTTTTGAGGAGTTGATCCACGTTGCTCAGCCGGCTTCGCCGTTGCGCTACATTGCGGACATATTTCTTGGGTTGGTCGGCGCATACTCCGTCATCGAACGCGAAGGGCTGTCATTTCTTGAGTATCTGCTGGAGATGAACAGCGCGCGGGTGCAATCCGACGTTGTGGATCGAGTTCAGGACAGCCGCGGACAGTTGGAGGTCGACATTCGCAAACTTCTGCACGAAGTGACGCGCATCGCGGCAAGTGCGCTGGACCATGCGCGCGATGCAAAGGCGCAGGGCGCTTCGGCGGTCAGTGCGAAGCTGGCAAAGCTCGGCCTCGAGGAAAAGAAGGTTCATGCGCTTGTCGAGAGTTGAAAGTGTGGTTTCGTCCTTCCCTCACCTTCCGGAAAGATCGCGATTTGACAGTCCGGCAAAGTCCGACGAGTGCACTGATTTCGCAATGGGAGAAACTTCTAGCGTGACGCAGCGAAAACACGGAAGGATTTCAGTTGAACTGGCGGAGAGGGGGGGATTCGAACCGCCGTTAGGGTGTTTAGTCCCTAAAACGGTTTAGCAAATTCCCGATTTCACACGCTGTTGTTCGGAATCAATAGGGTACGTTCGGATGAGTTGCCTCATTGTTGGGCAAAGAGCCATGGTTCGGCAGCAATTGTGCAACCATTGTGCAACCAAAAATACGACGGTTTTTCAGACCGTTTGTGGAACCCTGACAAACGCTGCTAAACATAGGAGCAAAGAAGCAATAACGAAGGGACTGTGACGCTACGGGTCTCACCGAAGGTCTAGATTGCGACACAGTGCTTACCGGAATACGAAGGTGTCCGATATTCGGGCGATTATACTTTCTCTTATCTCTCCGGAGGTGCTGCGTGGATCTTCCCTTGTTGGTGCGAATTAGCTCATCTCCAGTGCTGTTGCTGTTCACACTCGTACTGGCGACGCTGGCTTGCCATGCTCTTTTTCTCTGGATATTCCCTCTCGGGGAGGTGACTTGGAAGCGGATCGATTACGTATGGTTGTTCGCCGCAGCCTTGGGCGTTCTCGCGTCGAGCGGGAAAGCCGCTCGGTTCATCGCGGAGAATCAACTGAAAAATTTTCAAGAACCAGCCACTATCACTTCCTATGAATTCCTGCGAGCTGACATTAAAAGTGGAGCTGAGGGTTCGGCATGCGTAGCGCTCCACCGCTCCGCTGATTCACCTACAGATTTCGATGATCGTGCTAAAGAACGACAGCTCATATGCGAACAATACAAGAAGCTCGATGCTCAGATGCCGGAGTCGGTTGAGCCGCCGTTCAAGTCTCTTAAGGAGTTGGGATTCGTCCCGTTGACGGGCAATCCACAATATGTGACCGCGTCGTTCGACCTTGCAAATCGAGATGTCGAGGAATACGAGCTCAATCGCAAGATGTACGACGAAATCACGGAGAGGACAAAATCTTCAAAATGGGAGAATGCCTATCTCGCCATGGGACCGTTGCTGCTGGCGGTTGCTGTGGCTTTGCGCATTACAAAGACTTCGGGAGAGATACGAAACGCAAAACGAAAGCCCTAAAGCAGTGAGAAAAACAGGATTGCCACGGCAGCAGTGAACATAAAAGCGTTCCCAACTAAGGAACCTCCGGCGCTCAGTATCGTGCGCTTTCGGGAGTTCACGACAATTCACGAAATTTCTGAAGCAGGCACGTTCCGGCAAAGCCATAAGAGCTTTGCTAGCAACAACTCGAACTTTGGCCGATGCGTTGCCTCAACTCAGGGAGGAATTGGGAGGCGCATCAGATATGGCTAGTTTTCGAAGGAGCAAGAATCTCGCGCACGAGATTGGTTTGGACTGCATTGCGTTGGTTGTGGACGCCCTTCACGAGCAAATGAAAACTCGTCCGGAGTTCGCAAGACTTTTCAATGTTAGCGGAACCGACGGCGACCAAAACGCCCGCCTCACGTACTTTTGGTGGGTGGCTCTCGGTGGCAACAAGCTGAGTGATCTCGAATGGAAGGTCATTCGGGAAAATGCACAGGTGGGCGTCAGCCCTAGCGTTCTCAGAGACTGGCTCGAACTCTTTCGCAAAACAGCCCTTCCTATTATTGGCGCAGAGTCGACCGGCGCCTGGATGCTGAGAGCGGCGCAACTGGGCCGCAAGTTTCTGGTGATCGAGGACGCGGGTGCCCTTCGATTGGCGCAGGCCAGTTAACGTTGCACGGGAGAATTCCTAGCGCACAATTCTCCAAAGAATTCCCGCATAACAACGCGAATCCTCTCCTGGAACGCACTAACGACTCGGGGCTCGCCCTGCACCGCGCTGCAATCAGGATTTCGTACGCGATTGCATCGCCATGGCGACAAGTGCGCCCATCAAAATAGCTGGGAAAAGTTGACCGATGGCGGCCTCGGCGATAGTGAGGGATCGCGCAATCGGAGAGATTGGAAGGACTTCGCCGCCTATTGTGGTGAGGTTACAAAAGCTGAAATACGTCAGCTTCGAAATGAGTTGGTCGAAGCTTGCCGGGGCAGTGGCGAAACGGAAGGAGCCGGGTCGGGATTGTTCGACGAACTGGAAGGCGGAGGCCCAAGCCATCCCCACCAGCAAATACGCAGAAATTCCTCCCTGGATGCGGCTCCAAGTAACCGGGCCGCCGCGAAACATCACGACGAGGACGATGCGAACATAAACCAATAACGTTATGGTCGCTAAAACGCTGCCGAGCTGGTGCAGGAGCGGCGTCGGACGGAAGCGCCCCACGGCCAACACAATCGCCGTCACGGCAACGATTGTGCTGACAGCGATGGTGTCGATTCGACTCTGCTTAACAGCAAAAGCCGCAAACAGCATGAGAGCCAAGATCACGAAATCGAGAACTGCTCGCCAGGGCACGCCCGCTTCCCGCAAAGGGGTGACCACGAAAACGAGTAAGACCAGCGAAACGGTGACTAACGTAAGGCCGAGATCACCGGACCAGAATTCTCCTGACTTTATTCCTATTGGAAAGCGCGGATTTCTTGAGTGTTCATCTACGGATTGCATTAAGGCTCCCTCCGTTCAACAAAGACTTGGAATCAACTCGACAGAGAAATTAATGCAAGCGTAGCTCCATGTACAACCTCTTCGTTTCCCGCAATCTTGCGGAAAGTTTCCCGATCCGGCCCAGAATTCTCCCCGAACTCTCGTGAATTCGCGAAGGAGCCGAATCATGCGCCATTCCATAGCTTTTGCGTTTTCAGTGGCTTACAAATGGCGCGAATTTTGCACTCCTTCCAACACGGCGTCCATTCTGAAAAGAAAAGAGCGTCAAGTCGAAGTCAAAAAAAACGGGCTTCGGCCTTTGCCGAAGTCAGAAAGATCTTGAAGGAGGAAAGAATGAATCGAAGCAGGCATTTGGTTTTTCTGTTGTGCCTGTCTGTGTGTGGAGGCATGGTTCCCGGCGTGGCAAGGGCTCAAAGCACCACCGCCGCTGGGTCCGCTCCTTCGTTCCGCGGAACGAGCACCAGCCAGAGCAAAATCTTGTCCACAAGTGATGAGGTCACTGCGACGGGGACAATCCAAGAAGTAGTTTCCACATTCGCGAAGGAGGGACCGCGAGGCATCCACGTAATCCTGGCCGGCCCTCAGGGGGTCATCGATGCCAGCGTGGGGCCTTATCTGAGCACGGAAGTCCAGCAGAGCCTGGCTAGCGGACAATCCGTGACCGCTCAGGGCGTGCTGACCACGGTCAATGGGCGCGACTACATGTTCGTTCGCCAGTTGAGCATCGGCGACCGTCAAATCACGGTCCGAAACCAGGCCGGGTTCCTGGTTCACCCGGCGAACACCCACACCCGCGAGAATGGCTCTACGAAGGGAGACAATCAGTGAATTTCCGTAAAAGCATTGTCGCTTCGGGCCTTCTCGCGCTCGGCGTATTCATCGTCGGCTGCGGCGGCTTCGGAAACGGACCCAACCCCAGCGGAATTACGGTGAGCATCGCGAATGCGCCCGGCTCCATGGTGCTCAGCACTTCGGCCAACATTACAGCGGCTGTCAATAACGACAGCAGTTCCTCCGGCGTTACGTGGACTATTTCTTGCAGCGGCTCGGCGTGCGGCAGCGTCAGTCCTGCGGGTGGTCCCGGGAACAATCCCAACACAACCTATACGGCACCTACCGCCATTCCTTCTGCCGGCACGGTGACCCTGACGGCCACTTCTGTCGCCGACACAACAGCATCGGCAAGCGCTACGATAGCCATTAAGGCGAAGGCTACTCCAGTTATAGCTGACGGCAATTACGTGTATCGCCTCACGGGCGAGGACCACAATGGTCCGTACTTCGTCGCGGGCGTGTTCACCGTCTCGAACGGAGCCATCAGCGGCGGCGAGCAAGACTACATCGACCTGGCGGGCGGCACCGAGAACAGCCTAGTCGCCTCTCGCAGCAGCTTGACTTCTGCATCGAACGGCAACTTCCAACTCGTTTTGGCCACCGGCAACTCGAACCTCGGTGTGAATGGAGTAGAAACTTTCCGAGGTACGTTAGTGTCCGCAACCCACGCCCAAATTAACGAATTCGATTCATTTGCTGCGGGAGGTGGAACCATCGACCTGCAGACCAGCACAGCAGCTCCAGCCGGCGGCTACGCCTTCAATCTTGGCGGAGTCGACGGCGCGGCACAGCCAAACCCACTGTTTATTGGAGGTGTTCTCACCGTCAGCGGGAACTCCATCTCTTTGGCCAGCAGTGTCTTCGATTATTTCGACGGGGGGTCCGTTGGCCAGAACCAGAGTTTCACCTCAGGCACAGTGAGCGCACCAGACTCGCTCGGTCGCGTGGACATCACGCTCACGCCAACACAGGCCTCGGGCGGTGTCGAATTCGGACTGATAGGCTATATCGTCGGCACCAACCGAATTCAATTCGTTGAATCGGCAACCGATACGCTGGGCGGTACGCTTGCCGGAACGGCATTGGGACAAGGCGCGAATGCCGGCAATTTTTCGGCGGCAAGCGTCGGCGGCAATACTTACGTGTTCATAGCTGCGGGAGAAGATGCACCAAACGGTGGAGCCACCTTTGCGGGCGGATTTGCACTCAACAGCAACGGTACAGTCTCGGGAGTTCTGGCCTATAACGACGGAGTCTATCGTCAGGGCCCGGAAATCAGCGGCGGAGACTGGACCGTGGATTCCCTCGGCCGCGTGGCTTTAACCAATCTGACCACTTCCGGTTCGAAGATCGGTAACGGCCCCTTCGCCTTCCAGTTGTACTTGGATGGCGACGGCAACGCCCTCGAACTTGGTAGCGATGCCATCGAGGGCTCAACCGGCCCCGCCTTCGTGCAGACAGCCGGCGCGCTGAATCCTGGCAACTATGCTATCTCAGCACAGGGAGTCGCCGGCATTTCCCCATACCCCACGTGGGCGGCGGTCGGTCCAGTGACGATCAATAGTTCGTTGAACTGGAGCGGATTCACTGACTACAACGTGCTCAGCGGAACGCCTGTGACGAGCCTGGCTCTCTCTGGCACTACGAACGAATCGGCGGGTTTGTTCTCGATCAACGGTTTGAACGCTGTTTCTCCGATGCCGAATACACCCGAGTTCGGTTATTACCCGATCAACGA
Source organism: uncultured Acidobacteriota bacterium (assembly GCA_963715795.1). Classification (GTDB taxonomy): domain Bacteria; phylum Acidobacteriota; class Terriglobia; order Acidiferrales; family UBA7541; genus Acidiferrum. Next base: position 4,191,708 of record OY970275.1, read on the forward strand.
CTCATCGGTGTTGGCCATCGAAATGGACAACAATCAATTGGGTCTGTTCATCATCGAGGCGATCCAGCCCTAACCCTAAACGCAAAAACGCATCGCCGGTGTCGCAGATTTTGCGCCACCGGCGAACTTTTTTATGCAAGAAAACTCAGCGTACTCAGCAGAAGCCCCACCAAGTTCCCGGGAAAGAAGTCCGCAGCCCAGTTCTTATTTTGTTCCAGAGGCCCGTTTGCTTACGCAGCGCCGGCATCACGAAGGCAACTTCCCTCGGTTCCCCTGCAATGCCAACTCATTGGTCGCACTCCCATGATGTCCCGCCATCTCTTCGAACAGCCCTCATCCGAAGGACCTAGCGGATAAGAATGCCCCCAGTCGCGACAGACAATGCGACGTAGACACTGTATGAGAGTGCCTCGTGCATCGTCGCGGCTAGTTCGGCCGGTCTCAAGACTCCCGGAGCCAAATTAATGAGACCCGAAGGCCCGTTGCCGGTGACGAGCACCACTCAACGATCCGGAGCTGCCACGGCAACTCCGAGGGCGGCCGGCGTAGCTTACCCGATCGAACCCCAGAGCGTTTGATTATGAAAGGACGCACCAGCCGGCATACGGGCAAAGCCGAGTCCCATGGAAACGGTTCCCGTCTCCTCGAACAAGAAAGTCGTTGCAGCGGAGAAAATTGGCCCACCGCGGATAGAGCGCCCCAGCGGTGATTGGATCGCTTCCGCTCCCGGCAGGCGTACACGAGGAAGCAGCTTGAGGTCCAAGGCGGCCGCGACGATTGGAAAAGCGACGAGCCAGAAGGGTTAAGACCTCTCCCATTCGTAAGCAGGGATAAATCTTGGCGCCAGTGTGAACGGCGTGATGAGAAATGACGCTCGTTTTTGCCGGGTCGAGCCTCGCTGTCAAGGCGCTGGTCGTCCTGAATCGCGAGATCGGCGTAGAACACCCCGTACACGGGGCACCGGTGATCGAAGCGTTCGGCAATCAGGACCTCGCAGGCCACATTTTGCGGCGCGAGCACGGAACGAAACCACTCGTATTCTCCATTGCCAAGTATGTGGAGCAGCAACGGACGTGCCACCTTCATGGATTTGCTCAGCACCCCCAGGAGATCAAAAACGGAGAGATTTTCCGCATAGGCGCCAGCGACACCGGCCAAGGCACCCGAGCCAGCAGATCTGAGAGTTTTGGCAAATCGCGTCGTTCACGGGTAAGGAAAAATCACGGGGGACGCCAAAACTTCCGTCAAACCAACCGCGCACAGCTGCGAGAGCACATATTCAATAACGGCAGTCGTCTATCCTCACATGCGGTAAGCCGCCAGAGCCGCGGACAAGACTAAGCCAACCTGCAGACGAAGAAAAAATCCCGGGGATGCATGGTTCAGCGATCTGAGCGAAGAAATCGCAATCCGATTGCGGCGCGAGTGGGCACGCTCTGAAAGGCAGAAACGGGAAGTGTGATCGATTCACACTTCCCGCCGCGCTCGACTGTGAACATGGCCTACTGGGCGACCGGGGACCAATTCCCGTTCGGATCGTACTCGCGCATGGCGGCCGCGATTTCGCTTGTATCAGCGCCCAGGTCGCGTTCATAAACGACGCCTTCACGGTTAATCATGAAGGTCATGATCCCCGTTTCGGCGTACTTGACGGGAGTTGCGAGGATGGCGAAGCCATCGGTCATCTTGCCATTCACGATGTAGTTTTGCGCTTGGCCAAGAGCGTTATCACCTTGCGCGGTCAGAATACGCAGGACATATCCATCAAGGACCAAAGGCTGGCCCGGAGACAACGAGGCTACGGAAGACTTCGGCAATTCGTCGAGGTACGCTAGTGGGCTGGGAACCGCGCCCTCGGAAGCAGGCCAGTATAGTCCATCCTTTTTGCCAGCCGTGCTGACGACACGCTGCGCATACTCGGGCGAGTCCCCGCCGCTGGCGTAGTAAATTTCTTCGGCGTTGGATAATGAGAAGCAGGCTTCAATGGTCAGAAGTTCGTTGCGGCCGATGTCGCGGGTACGTACTTCTTCGGCACCTGCAACACTGTCGAAATACCACTGGCCCGAAGAGTTTTTCGCCAGAGGCACGGGGAAAGCGAAGTTATCCGCTCCGATATAAAGGACACGGCTGCCGTCGGTCATCACAACCCAGCGGTTCATCTGCTGGTACTTATCGGCAAAGGTTTGCATGGCTGCCTTACCGGCATCTGCGTCCCCTACAGTTATGAGGGCTTTGGCCTGGCCACCAAGAACTGCCACTAGAGTGTCTGCATTACCGGACTTAGCCGCCTGGTCCAGCGCCGTGGCTGCTTCGGCCGGCGACTGGAAAGTCATCTGGGCGTCCGTGCCGCTGGCCGAGACTGCCCTGCCGATAATCGCGGGCCGAAGCGACAGTGCGATGGCGGCGAGAGTCAACATGCCGATGAGCGCTAATTTCCACCCTTTTATTTTCATACTTGAATTCGTATTCATTTCAGTCTCCATTCGATCGTTAAGGTCTACCTTTCCTTTCGCGTTCTCTGCGTGACCTGAAACTCAATCAGACCGTCAGCGACGGTGTCCGCCGCCAGAATGGTGTTCCGCGGGCATGCGCTGGTGCATTGCGTGCTGCCGAGGAGCGTGGCCGGCCCTGCTGCCGCGACCGCGATTGCTTTCCATGCGATTCATCGCGCCGTCGCCACTCATGCGCGAATGGTTATGGCTGGGGTTGTCCATGGCTGCACGCTGGACACCGCCATTGCCGCCGATCATTCCGTGATTGCCGTTCTGCCCACCATTCGGACCGCGGTCTCCCCAGGAGCTTCCGTCAGCGTGGGGCTGTGTTCCGGACGGGTGCTGAACGCCGCCATTGCCGCCAATTAGCCCGTGATCCCCGTTGTGTCCGCCGTTTGGCTCGTCGTGCGGACCAGTGCCAGGAACATCGTGATGAAAGTGACCGTTAGGACCGTAATAGCCATTCGGGTGATAGTCGCCGTGTGGTCCGAACTGAGTGTCGGTGCCAGGATGATAGCCAGAATTGTTCGCCCAAGTGTGGTAGCCGTTGTAGTTCCTGTTATTCCAGGTGTGGTTATTGATGTAGGTGTTGTGGTTGTAAATGATTGTCGTCGAACCGCCACCGCCGCAGCAGCCCCAGTGCAGTCCCCAGGCATGCCATCCCCAGCCAAAGCTTCCACCCCAACCTCCGCCACCGAACCAGGCGCCAATCGTGATCGGAGCTCCGAAGTAAACTCCCACCGATGCAACCGGCAACGGCGGCGGCACGTAATAGGGCACAACGATGGGTGCGCCGTAAACCACCGTGGGGTTGTACTGAGGAACGTAAATTACCTGCGGATTCACCGGCTGAATCACGATCGTACTTGGTGAAGACTGAGTGACTGTGATCTGCGAATTGGATTGCAGCGTTCCTGCGGCTTGCGCCTTGGCGCGCATCGCCTGCACAGCCGCCATTACATCGGCCTGCTGATCCGCGAAAGCCTGTCCCAGGCTCGAAGTCCACGACAGGTTATGTGCCAGATTGCCGAGCACAGAAGGAAACTGCGTTAATGCCTTAACGCTCGGGTCCCAGGACTGCTGGTCGACCGCCTGCGCCAGCGCTTGCCCGGTCAGGTTTCTATTCTGTGCGAGCCAGTCGTCTGCGTAGGCGACCTGATCCGGATTCGCCGCCGCCGCCAGCACCTGCGCCACCAGCGCATCAGGATAAAGAGCGATGGGTGCGACGAGCGAATTTAGTTGATCGGCCGACAGCGGCGCAGGCGTTGGCGGCCCTGACTGCGTTGGGGCCGCGCTGCCTTCGCTCGAGTCGTTTGTCGACCCTTGCGATGGCGACGAGTACCGCTCCGGTCCCGGTTCTTGTTGTGCAGGCGACGAGTACTGTTGCGCCGGCGCGGAATACCCCTGCGTTGGCGCCGAGTACTGCTGCGTCGGTGTTGAATATGTGCTTTCCGTTACCGGAGGCGCTGAGATCGGCTGTGAGTAATCGACCGCGCCGGCACTTGGCGAAACCGCTGCGGGTGGCGGAGAGGTGCGTACTGCTTGCCACGGCGCGCGCTTGTTGTGGAGTACGTAAAGCCCCTGTATTTGATCGCCGTAAATTTCCCCTCGGAACGTAAGGATATTGCGCGTCAGGGTTTGGAACATGATGTGATGTACGTCAATTCGCCCTTGAATGGGACCCGTTTGCTTCGGACCTTGGAAATAGCCAGCGATCCGGTTACCGTACTGTTGGATTTGGACATGCTTAATCTCAATCTTGCCGTTCCCGATGTTGGTGGAGTAAATCGTCCAGTCGCCTTGCACGTTGTCTGGTGGGTGCTGGGCCAAAGTGATGGTGCAAAATATCAACGACGCGAGAACAAAACCAGCAAGTCTCAGCGCCGCGTTCATTGTCGCGTGAGTCCTTCTCATGTACTTTCTCCTTTTCGATTGCGCGACTGCTTATGACCACGTCGCTGGACTTTGTAGAAGCAAGCCGACCGCCAGATACAAGCACTTGATTCATTGGGACTTGGCCGACGAGCGGTGTAGCGGCGCTTCGAAGATTCACGAAATTTCGGGAAGCAGGACTGAAGTTCGCCGGCGTTAGAGCTAGAGGCTCGGGGCGGCGAGAAGCTCGTTCAAATTAGATTTTATATCTATTCTGGTGCGGACGAATTGAGGCAAATCTCACGGATAGCAGTTGCATTGCCATGTGCCGACGAGCGCCCGCGAGTTGAAGGGCGATCGCAATGAAAGTCAGTCCAAGCACCACTCCCTCGCAATGAGCTTCTGACTCGCTGATTTCTTCTTGCGTCACGAACTCTCGTAAATATCCGAAGGGTTCAGGAATTTAGATCGGCATCAAACGGCCAGTTTTCAACGAGTTACCATTTGGAATCTCGAATGCGTTTGCCAGCCGTGGGTTGAAACCCATATTCGCCAATTCTATTGATGAGAGGAAAAGTATGAAGAGAATCTGTGCAGTATCTATGCTGTTGATCGTTGTGGCCTCGCCCGTTTTCGGACAAAAGAAGGAGCAGGAGCGCGTCGAAAACGCCGGACGGGTGATGCAGGAGATTATGAACATCCCGGATGATATTCCGCAGAGCGTCATCGACAAAGCAGATTGCGTTGTCGTGCTACCTTCCGTCATGAAGTTTGCCATCGGATTTGGAGGAAGCTACGGAAGAGGTGTCATGACCTGCCGTACTGGGCAAGACTTCAAGGGCCCATGGGGAGCTCCGACGATGATGGCACTCGAGGGCGGAAGCTTGGGTTTACAATTGGGTGGACAAGCGACCGACTTCGTTCTGCTGCTGATGAGTCCGCGCTCAGCACGCAGCATTCTGGCAAGTAAGGTAAAACTGGGCGGGGATATTTCCGCGGCGGCGGGGCCAGTCGGACGCAATGTATCTGCTGAAACCGACGTGACTTTGCGAGCCGAGATTCTTTCGTATTCCAGGGCTCGTGGTCTATTTGCGGGGATCTCTCTTTCCGGCTCGACCCTTCGCCCAGACAACGCCGCCAACAAGAAGTTATTCGGGAAAAATATAAGCGCACGGGATGTCGTGCTCAACAACGAGGTCGCTGCTCCAGCGGCGGCGAAGCTGTTGCTGGCGGAGCTGAATAAGAAATCACCAACGAACAAGTCGAATGGTTAGAGCTGAACGGCTTCGGCACGATGCCGGGTTGTTTGACGGACGTCCGTTCATTGGCCACTAATCTTGTACTGAAGTGCGAATCGCAGGAGGGCATTGGCTCCTTCAATGCCCAACTTCCTGCAGATATTCGTGCGATGGTTCTCGACTGTACGGTAGTGGATGGAAAGGTCTTCACCAATTTCCTTGCTCGATCTGCCGTTGGCGATCAGCTTCAGGATTTGCCGTTCGCTAGGGGTTAGGCTGTTGAGCAAATCGTCCTGCGGGCTGGAGGTTGGTTTCTGCGGCGCGTCCACAAAGAGAGACACGAGCGCGGCACTGACGAACTGCTGTCCGGCGGAGACCGCTTTCACGCCCGCGACGAGCTCCTGCATGGCGCTGTCCTTCAAGAGATATCCGCTGGCGCCGGCCTGTAGCGCGGCTTTGAACAAGTCGGCATCTTTGTGCAGGGTGAGGAAAATAATGCGGGTATCGAGAGAAAGCTTAGAAACTTCCCGCGCCACGCCCAACCCATCGAGTTTGGGCATGTCAATGTCTAGCACGGCGACGTCGGGCTTGAGCTCGCGAATCAAACGAAGCGCTTCCTCACCGTTTTGCGCCTCGGCGACCACTTTGATTCCCGCTTCGGGCGCGACCGCGCTAAGCAACCCTTTGCGCACGATGGGGTGGTCATCGGCTAGCAAGAGTCTAATTTTGCTGGGCATGGTGAGCCTCACCCATAGGAATCTCAACGAGGATCAGCGTTCCGCGCTCCTGTCCCGGCCGAATCTCAAAGGTGCCCCCAAGGAGCCGCGCCCTTTCGGCCATGCCCGTTAGCCCGAAGCCGTTTTGCCCGGTGGGCGCCGGGCGATTCGCAGGCTTGAAGCCTCCGCCGTTGTCCTCGATGGCCAAGGTCAGAAGAGAATCGTTCCTGCGCAAGACAATTTTCACCTCGGTCGCCCGTGAATGCTTCATGATGTTGTTCAAGGATTCTTGCACGATACGGAAGAAATTGATGCGCAGATCCTCAAAAAAGAGATCATCAATCTTGTCCAGTTCAGTCGAAAACCGAATACCCGATGCCTGGGACACGCTCCGTATCAGGCTTTCGATGGCTTTATTTAGACCGAGGCGATCCAACTGAAACGGGCGCAGGTTATAGGAGATTCCACGGGTTTCTTCAATGGCCAAACTCGCCTCGCTGTTGATTTCATTGAGCGCCTCGGCTTCTTTTCCGTTCGAACTGCCAGGACTGAGGGAACGTATCAGCCCAAGCGCGAGGTTGTTGATGACGATCAAGCGTTGGCCAATGCTATCGTGCAAATCCGCGGCAATCCGTTTGCGCTCGGATTCTTGTGAAGCGATGAGCTGCTGAGAGAACATGCGCTGCGTGGTTTCCGCTTGTTTTAGCTGACGCAAGCGGTAAGACCATGCCATGCCAGTAAGGAATATCGCTGTGAGGACCAAGAGTGTGGAGAACCACCGGGTTCGATAAAAGGGCGCCAACGCAATCACCGGCAGGCTTTGTCCCTGCATATTCCACACGCCATCGCTGTTAGCTGCAAGCACGCGAAAGACATAATGTCCGGGGGGAATATGCGCGTAGTACGCCACACGGCGCGTGCCCACCTCATTCCATTTAGAGTCCAGCCCCTGCAAAATATACTTGAAGCGGGTTTGGTCCGAATCGATGAAGGTGACAGCCGTGTATTGAATCTCGAGGTTTTCTCCATGAGCGGGAATGACCAGCGCGCCCTGAAGCGAAACGGGAGCGCGGTCCACTAGAGCGGACTCGATGAGAACAGGGGGTGGGGCTTTGTTGATAGGCACGGCTTCGGGATCGATGACGGCAATCCCATCCTGCGTCGGAAACCACAATTGCCCGCTGGCCGTCTTGATGCCCGCCGGCGACAAACCTCCGTTGCATTCAATGTTCAGCATCCCGTCGATCTTGCCGTAGCCCACGGAAGTGATTTTGCTGAGGGAGCCGGAAGCAAACTGGTTGAGTTCGTTTTTGCTGACGCGATAGATTCCGCGGTTACAGCTGATCCAAAAATTGCCGTGCCGGTCTTCGAGAATCTGGAAGACGCCCTGGTCGAACAGTCCATCGCGAGTGCCATAGCGGGTAAGCTTTCCGTTTTCTAACCGAGCCAATCCATTGTCGTAAGTGCCGATCCAGAGGACGTGGTCGGCGTCCTCGTATAGGGCGCGGATATTATCACTTGGCAAGCCATCCTGCTCGGTCCAGCGGCGAGGAACACCGTTGCGAATCTGCGTCAATCCCCCGTAGCCCGCGACCCACAAGCTTCCATCCCACGATTCCAATATCGCGCGAACGTCGTCGGACGCCAGTCCGTCACGCTTGGTGAGAGTCTTGGTCACGCCATGCGAAGTCCAAAAGAGACCGTTGGACGTGCCGAACCACATCGTGTCATCTTTGGCGCGGTGCATAACCTGGACGGTGGCATCGTCGGGCAAAGCCGGGTTTGTGACGCGCACAAACTTTCCGTTCACGAAGGTGACCAGCCCTCCATGCGTTCCAACAAAGATGTGACCTTCTTGATCGGCGGCTAGAGCGGTGACCAACCCATTCGGCAAACCATCGGCCATGGTGTAGTTCGTCCACTTCCCGTCCTTGAAGCGAGTGAGCCCGGTACTCCAAACGCCGGCCCAAATCGTTCCTGAAGGATCCTGATAGATCGGGTAAACATCGCGGTCAGCCAGCCCCTGCTCTTTCGTATAAACGCGAATAAATTGTCGGCGAAGCCGCTCCAGGCCCTGACCATCGGTGCCGAGCCAGAGGTCATTTTCGTAATCCTCGTAAACCTGAGCAAACGGAACAGAGAGAGGAGTCCCAGAAGAGCTGAAATCAAGAGAGCGCGACAAATGATGGCCGACACGGATGGTCCAGGCGACGCCGCGACGATCGGTGTAGTAGATTCTTAGCGTCTGGCGGGGCGGCTCGATCGGGTGAGCGGGATCTCGCGGAAGACTCGTATAGCGTCCATCCAATGTCTCGATCCATATAGTTCCGGTTTGGTCGCGCGCCAGGCTCCAGATGGAAGACGGAGGAAGCCAGGATGGCAAAAGATAGGTCGTAAAGGTTCCCTCGAGGAACAAATGCAGTCCGTCGTGGTCGAGCGCCCAAAATCCACCTGATTCCCATCGGATGGACTTGTAGGAAATGGCAGGATTTGGCGGCTTGATGCGTTCGAATCGGCCGGCCGGCTGGTTCCACTTCACGATGGCGGCGTCGAACAAGAGCCAGATGTGGCCCGCCGGGTCGCTATCCTCTCCGTGAACCGGCCCGTCGGGCAATCCCTGTGCAGGTCCGTAGGTTTCAAACGTGCCCAGGTGATAGCGTGTGATGCGGCCACCTTCTGTGGCCAGCCACAAGTCTCCATTTTCACCCTTGCGCACCGCCTCGAAACGATTGGACACGATGCCGGACGTGTTGCCTTTGTTGAAGATCGTGAAATGCACCCCATCGAAGCGGGCCAACCCGTCGAGTGTCGCAATCCACAGATATTTGTCTGGCGTCTGGCAAAGCCCCCGAAGGATGTTTTGCGGGAGGCCCGTGTCGGCCGTCCAAATTTCGGAGCGGTATTGAGCGCGGCTGGGAGCTGCCAGAAAGCAAAAGAGAAACACGAACAGGAGCGGCGCGGCCCCACGGGGAGGGGGGCCGAATTGCGGCAACGCAGAGCCCACAAAAGTAGCCTTGCAAGACGTCATCCTACACAGTCCACGAAGCGTTGGGTGCGCCGATAATACCCTCGCGTGTGGTACCACACAAGGGCGCATGTAGCAGCACTCTTGCTTTCGTGTAACGACCTCTATTCCCAGCGCTAGGCGAAGTTCTTACACTGATGCCCGAACAGAGATTACTAGAGGCAAGCCGGGCAAAATGACCATCCTGATCGTCGAAGACCACGAAGCAGTACGCAAGCTGTTGCGGCGCCAGGTCGCGGAACTGGCTGCCGAGGTATTTGAATGCGACAACGGAGCAGATGCGCTGGCCGTATACGCACTCCGGCAGCCTGACGTGGTGCTTATGGACATTCAGATGCCCGGCCTAGATGGCTTCGCGACGACCCGGCGAATCAGGAATGCTTTCGCCGACGCTAAGGTGATTTTTGTGAGCGATTGCGACCAGAACGAGTTTCGCGTGGCGGCAATGGAGGTGGGCGCGCGTGGATATGTAACCAAGACAGACCTGTGTCAGCTCAAGGAGCTGATCAGAAAGGCAGTGCAATGAACGTCGTGGCTTTGGAATCAGGGGGTGGAACCATGGTCGATGTTTTGAGCCAGCAGGAAGTCTCGCGCGAGAAGATTCTGGACCTTCTCGACGTGCTGAGCCGTGAATGTTTCGAACTCCAGAATCTTACCTGGCTGCGGACGTTCGCGGATAAAGCTGCGAATGAAATCAGGACTCGGACGCGGGACGACGAGGAATTTGCTGAATTTCGGTTGCCTGGAGTCGAACTGAACTACTCTGGGCTGGGCGTGGCCCCGGATGAGCTGGAGCGCTTGTGCCAAATCGAAAATGAGAACCTCGCGTTACGCGATGAGATCGAACGAACTGAAATGTTTGAGGAGATTGTCGGTACCGCACCAGTTCTTCGGGAGGTTTTGGCTCGAGTTGCGAGAGTTGCGCCAACGGACTCGACCGTCTTAATCACCGGCGAAACGGGAACCGGCAAGGAACTTATCGCGCGGGCCATCCATAAGCACTCAAAACGCTCAGGTAAGCCCTTTATCAGCGTGAACTGCGCTGCAATTCCGAAGGATTTGATTGCCTCCGAATTGTTTGGGCACGAGAGAGGAGCCTTTACGGGAGCCTTGCAGCGTCGCATCGGACGCTTCGAACAGGCCGAAGGTGGAACCATCTTCCTGGATGAAATCGGAGAACTGCCGGCCGAAACGCAGGTTGCCTTGTTGCGTGTGCTGCAGGAGAGGGAATTTGAACGCCTGGGCGGCACGCAGACGATTCGGGCGAACGTGCGAGTGATCACCGCAACGCATCGCGATCTGGCTGCGGCCATTGAAAACAGTTCATTCCGCAGCGATTTGTTTTACCGAATTAACGTGTTCCCGGTAGAAGTTCCGTCGTTGCGGCAACGCCAGGAAGATATCCAGCTCCTTGTGGAGTATTTCATTGATCGATATTCCAGCAGGGCTGGCAAGAAGATCAAACGGATCCGGAGAAGCAGCCTGGACAAGCTGAAGTCTTATTCCTGGCCTGGGAATATTCGCGAACTTCAGAATGTCATCGAACGCTCCGTCATTCTTTGTGATACCGATGAATTCTCGATTGATGAGAGTTGGCTGGTCGGACAACCCAGCAGCAACAGGCGCCTGACGGATGAGGTGGAAACGCAGGAAAAGGAGCTGATCGAGGCCGCCCTGGCGAGAACGCGGGGCCGCATATCGGGTCCCACGGGTGCAGCTCGGGAGCTGGGAATGCCGCCTTCCACTTTGGATTCAAAAATCAAGTCGTTGAAGATCGACAAACGCCGCTTTCAGTCGCTCTACGTATAGTTTGTAGTTTCGAGCAATCCCATTCAGGATGTACGGCCGCGACGAATTCGCAGTATCGACAGACTTTGATCCACATGAGGCATCCCATCACGCATCTGTCCCAAACGCCTGAACTCTCTAGACCTTCGTTAGAAACCAGGATCGCCTGCTCCCCGCTAGGGTCGTTCGATATTGCCTCCACGCGAGGTACCTCCCTGCTGCTCAAACTTCCTTCACGAATCCTCGTGAATTTCCCAAGCCAAAGAACCTAGAGTCTTTCATCATCTTGTTTAGTTTGTGTGGCTTACGAATGGCCATATGCTTGCTACTAATCTTGCCAAACAGTGTTTGACCCGAAAGGACATTCACTACCGCGCGATGCAGCGAAGCCTCGCAGCATCCACCACCCGCAAGAGCGCTGCCGGCCGAATGATTCGTCGGCAGCGCACACCCGCCTCACGAGGATTCGAAAATCTCCGAAAACACCGGAGACCGATTCCTCGCTAACTTGTTGCAAGATGGACAATTAGACTTTGGAGGATGGATTGCACATCGTAAGAATGGGATACGAGAATCGAAATAGTAAGAGAGAGGATCGCAGCGTTAATACGAGCATTCATGTGGAAGATTAGAAAACTATCTGACGGGGAGCGCGTAGTGCTTGGAATAAGTGGCCGCCTCAACGGGGACGGACTGTCGGAACTGCAAAAGGCGTTGTTAACCGAAGGAACGGCGTGGTCCAAAGTCGAGTTGGACCTCACAGAGGTGAAGTTGGTAGACCAGGAGGTGGTCACTTTCTTGGCGTACTGTGAAGCCGGAGGCACCAAACTGCGTAATTGCTCACTTTATATTCGTGAATGGATCGACCAAGAGCGAGCTGACCATGATCCTCGAGGGAGTTCGTGACTGTGGATACAGCCTGCCAGCAAACCATAATGACCGAGCTTCAGAGGTCACGGCACTATGGCAAGAAAAAGAAAAACAGCGAATAGAAAGATATGGACAATGCCCTGCAGAACGGAGGTGCGACCGGTTCCCAGCGTGAGCAGACTCACGACAAGGGTTACGCCGAGCAGTAGCGCCTCCTCGGGAGCCAGACCGAGTGTCAGCGGCTTATGAAGAACAATGGAAACAGCCACAACCGCCGGTATGGTCAGACCGATGCTGGCCAATATCGATCCAAGCGCCAAGTTCATGCTGGTTTGCAAGCGATTGGCGTGTGCCGCGCGATAAGCCGCCAGTCCTTCGGGGAGAAGAACGAGTCCGGCGATTACGATGCCAACGACGCTCTCCGGCGCGCCAAATTTTTCAATTCCATGCTCCAATGCCGGCGTAAGCCCTTCGGCCAGCCCTACGACCGAGGCCAAGGACACAAGAAGCAAGCCCGTGCTCCAGAGTGCGACCTTGGTGGGTGGAGGGGGAGCATGGATTTCTTCCGCGGCTCCGTCGGGGGGAAGGAAGTAGTCGCGATGGCGGACGGTTTGCACAAAGAGGAACGAGCTATACAAAATCAGCGAAACAATCGCGGCAAAGATGAGTTGCGTTCGGCTGAACGTCGGTCCGGGAGAGGTGATCGTGAAATTCGGGAAAATCAATGTCAAGGTCGTCAGAGGGATTAGCACGGAAAGGGCGGCATTCGCTCCCTGAAGCTGAAAGCTCTGCTCGCGGTGCCGAAAACCGCCGGCAAGAAGACACAGGCCGACGATACCGTTGCACACGATCATGACCGCCGCAAAAATGGTGTCGCGGGCTAGCCCGGCGGTGTCGGTCCCGCCGACAATCATTATTGAAACGACGAGCCCCACCTCGATCACGGTAACAGCCATGGTGAGCACTAATGTGCCGAGCGGCTCGCCGATACGATGCGCGACAACTTCGGCGTGATAGACCGCGGCAAACACGGTGGTAATCAGCGCGAAGATCTCCACTATGAGGAAAGGCATTCCAGGGTGGAGGGTGAAATGAACCGCCAGTACCACGACACCAAGGAGCGGCCAGGTCCACGTCCACCAGGGCGTTTTTGTTGAGTGCGAGGATGCCATAGCAATTAGCTAAATATAAACTCAACCGCCTCGAAAAATAACGGAGAGACTTTGATGACTGGGATCATTGTTGAAGGGACAATTGTTTCCCCCTTGTCTCAGAGATAGCCTGTCAGCACAGCGATACGGTCGATTGCCATGCCGTTACTTGCCGAGCAACTGCTCTCGACCCTTCAGCTATGCCCACGGTGGTTGTAGCTGCGGCCCATTCGGAAGTCAAGCGAGACATGTAATTTCCAAGTGACCTTTCCCACGGGTCTCTAAAGCTATTTTGGGGGGCTCGGTCACTTGACCGCTGATTGCCTTGGATCGGCCTTCGGCGACGCAGCCTCGGAGAAGTGCGCGAAATACCCAGCACGTGTGCGGACGGACAAGCGACCGCGGCCTTCGGCGTTGGCTTTCACTTCTACGGCCCTAAACGTTCCGTCCTGCGCCCCATCTCCGGGACCATAAGCGATGGCGTATTGACTGCGAATTTCGCGAGCGATGCGCTCGCAAATGGGCACGATTTCTTTTAGCTGGCTGGGGAAAAACGCCTCGCCACCACTTTCCTTCGCGAGTTGCTGCAGCGCGCGAGGGTTCCGGTCCCGATCCTGCTCGTCGAAGATTCCGATGGTGTAAATTAGCGCGTCCGCATGAGCCGCCGCTGCCTTGACCGCAGCCCCCGTGTTTTTGCTTGCGTTGTCGCCGCCGTCGCTGACGACAACAAGAACTTTCTTGTCTCGGGTGCCAACCTTCAGATGCGCAAGGGCCGCAGCGATCGCGTCGTAGAGAGCGGTTTGGCCACTCGGAGCGCTCCGGGCTAGCGCAGCTTCCAGTTGAGCTGTGTTGTCGGTGAAGGGCACGTTGCCGGGCAAGCCAAAGGAGACGTTCTCATTGAAATTGACGACAAAGATTTCGTCCTGGGGGTTACTCGATCGCGCTAGTGCCTCAGCGCCGGCAATCACGTCGTTACGCTTTGCCCGCATGCTGCCGCTATTGTCGATGACCAAGCCCACGGTTACGGGGATGTCCTCATGGGCGAAGTACGTGATTTTCTGTGCCAATCCGTCTTCGTATACCTGAAAATTGTCCGGGCCGAGCCCGAAGACAAAATTGCCTCGGTGGTCTGTCACGGTGGCGTGCAGAACGACCTCTCTGGCAGTGATTTTGATCGTGTAGTTGTCTCGCCGATTGTCTGACTGCGACGCCCGGGACAAGGCAATACTGAAAGCCGCGATCAGAACGAACACGCCGAAGAACAGCAGGACCGTCTTTCTCTTGTATTGACTGCCTGGCTTGAGTCGACGACGAAATGAATTTGGCATCTAGATCGCAGCCTTACTGGATGAAGCGTCCGAAACGACCTTGGCGTGGACAATGAAGCGCCTAGGCGCAGTCCCGACGAAATAAAACGGGTAGCATGTCACGAGAGTTAGCGTCGGGGTGCCCGCCGACTGCAGTACCTGGACGTCGGTCGGCTTCACGATCTGCAAGTGATCGACTATATAGGTGGATGTGCCCGTCGGCGTTTCCACATCTATCTGATCGCCTAACTGGATGTCCTTGAGTTCGCGGAAAAAGCCGTCCCGGTGGCCGGCAATACCGATGTTTCCGGTTTCCCCAAAGCGCGCGGTTCCTGCGATTCGGCCGAGTCCACGATTGAGTGTTAGATCGTCAGTTCCTTCGAGGACCGGTGCCTCGATGTTGATTCTCGGAATGCGCAGCACAGCCAATGGAGGTTCCAGGTGCGCGGTGAGACTGTCTTCGTATTGCTTGATTCGTTGTTTGGACCAGGCGAAAAAACTAGGCACCGGAGCCGCCAGTGGCGCCGGCGAAGCGGCCCGGGTCGAGGTTGGATTGGGATTTGCCACGCCAGGCTTAAGAGACTCGAATTGATGTATGGACACCCGGTACAACAGAAACTCATGAATGCGCGCGGCACCATAGAAGGCCAGAAGCGCGAGTCCAAGGAGTGTCAACAGCTTTCCGAGTTTGTTCATGTGCTTCATTTCAACCTCAACAAGCTCATTTCGGTTTTGCTTTGCAATCCTCTTTTATTTCACTAGATGAACGGAGATTGCGAAGACATTGTCTCTGCGAGCAAACAGGGCCTTGGCAGAAGCGGCTGCCACACGAAAGCTATGAGGCAGCCACTCGTGCCAACTGGATTGAAGGACTACGCCGCGGCCGACTTGGTATCCTTTCTGCGCATCGCGAGACCCGCGCCCAGCGACAGCAGGCCGAGCAGGCCGAGCAGTGGCATAGGGCTGCCGGTTTGGGGCAGCGTCATGGACAGGTCAGTCTCCACCACTTCTGCGATTTCAATTTCGTCGCCTGTGGGCTGGACAGCCTTTACCGGCGCCTGTTCGAGCGCAGCAGCTGGAGCTTCCACTTGTTCATCTTGCGTTTCAAGAACCGGCGCGTTCACCTGCTGCGCCAATTCCGTCGCGCGGCTCTTGGGGTAGACGAACTCCTGGCCAAAATTGTCGCCGGGATAGAACCAGTCCTGAATGGCCTCTGGAGAACCGCTCGGGCGCTCCGCAAAACTAATCACACTGTCGCCAGTTGGACGCAGGCGGTAGTTGGGAATTGCCAGAATGGTGGCCAGCAGTTGAGACCGATCAGAGTTCCAGATCTGAACGATATGCCGATTCGAGCTGCTATCCATCAGCTGGAACCAATAGGTGCCCGCCGGCAGGGCTCTGCCGGGAACTTCCACCGGTCCACTAAACGTCAGTTTGGTGGCCTTGTTCCATGCGTCCGCCTTAGCATTGCCAGGCAGCAACATGGCACCCATCAGAGCGATCGAGAAAACAACAGTTTGAAATCTATTCACTTTCATTTTTGTATCCTTTTTCTTTCTTCACCTTCCATGAATTTTGGAAAACGGATATGACCTCTATTTGTTCCACATCCCTTCCGCTTGAAGGAGATTGCAATGCGCAGGCCAAACGCGAGCAACTGAAAACAGGACATTTGAGAATCATCGGCTATTGTTTTCGTGTCGGGGACTCACGAAATTTCGTGAGGACACCAACGACTCCGCACTTTGCTCGACGCGGTTGCTTTCCTCAGAGGATCGAAAATGGTTGGAGCGCTTAGAGCAGGTTGAAGAAATCACAGTTGTGAGCGGGAGAAAATCAGCGACCGTCAGCTTCATTGGGGCATCTCGTCTAAAGTGAATTTCAAAACAAGAAGGCACAGCCACGAATGGCTGTGCCTCTTTCAGACTTGCCGGCGCCCGCTTCAGGAATGAGCGTCGGACTCAAGAACGCCGAGCTTCTGCGTGTATGACCGGCAGTAGCGCGGTGATTACAAATTGCCGATCGCGGCGGGTTAATCCGGATCGGCAGGCTTCGACTGCCGCGGACTGGCCGGTCGGTTTTCTCCGGTCCGAATTGGATCCTTACCGGGTTGCGCTGGAGGCTTGCTGGGTTGATTCGGCCCGGCAGGGGCCGTTCCGCCAGGAGTTGGCCGACTCGGGCGCGATCCATCTGGACTTCCGGGCTTGCCAGGGCGACCCGACGGCTGGCTCGGGCCACTCGGCGTCGAGGGCTTTCCATTGGGTGGCGTGCTTGGCCGACTAGGCGTTCCGGGCTTCGATGGTGGTGCCGGTCGCGGGTCACTAGGCGCTCCAGGCCGCGCTGGTGGCGCAGATGGCGGACTGGGTCGGTTCGGCGTGCCAGGCTTCGATGGCGGTGCTGGTCGCGGGCCATTCGGCGGATTTCCAGGACCGCGTCCCGGGCGGTGTATCGGACGAGCCGGGGGCCTATAGTTCGGCGGCCGATAACGCCAATTGCCCCCGTAACCGGGCCGGTTTGACCACGTGATCGGACGCGGCCGATAGAAGTAATACGGCGAGCGGTAAGGACTTGCCCAGCCGCGCCAATAGCCGTGGTCGTAGTAGGCATAGCGCCCTGTCCAATTCCAGCCCCATCCGCTCCATCCCCAGGGTCTGTTAACAACGAGCAGCGGACCGATTCCGATCCCGATTCCGAAGGTGATCCTCGGCGTAGTGACCATGGTAGATGCGCCGTACGGCACGTAGACGACAGCAGGGTCGTACTGCGGCACGTAAACCACTTGTGGGTTTGCCGGCTGAATGACGTAAATCGTCTGACCCGCCGACTGCTGGATTACGACCTGCTGGTGTCCATTCCTCCGCAACGCTCCGGATTTGTAAGCCTGGGCTCGCAAGCGCTGAATGGACGCGGCAACTGCTCCCTGATCCGTCATAAACGCCTCGCCCAGAGCGGAATAGTCGTCAATGTTTTCTGCCATCGAGTGCAGAACGTCTGGAAAGGTGACCAAGGCGATAAATGCGGGATCGAAGCCTTCCTGCTCCGCCGCAGCGGTTAACACAGCACCCCTAAGACCGGGGTTATGCTGCAGCCATGCATCCACGTCCAGAATCTCCTGCGGATTAGTCGATGCCGTTGTGACCTGCGAAAGGAGAGAATCCGGGTAAAGGGCGATGGGCGCCAGCAACTGATCCAACTCATCTGGCGTGAGTGATGTCGCCTGCGCTGAAACAGTTGGCGCAAAAACCGCTGAGATCAACAGGACAGCTAGGACAAAAATGATGGTAAGTTTGGCTTGATGTCGCATGAAGTTCCTCGTGTCAGTTCTCCGTGAATCGATTTGTTTGGCCCAAGATTGGCTGTGCGCATCGTCGCGCATGAAGCTCTCCAACGCTCAGCACAGCGTCTGAACTCAGCTCAGTAGAATGCACGGCCAAAACCAAATGTAGACGCTTGAACGACAATGACTTAGCTGATTTGTGATTCCCGAAGCTTCAAGAAATTCCGAATTTTCGTCACGAGGCTACGAAGCTCGTCGATCAATTCAAGTGCGAATGCCCGCATTGCGGTCGAATGTCGGACAGCGGCAGGTGGGGAGATATCAAGGATGCAAATCAGTGGTCAGGTATACCGCAAGACATCTATCTCCTCGTTCCGTCAATTATAATATTCATCAACTCTTGACTGTTTGATGGGAGCAACTCCGTCCAGCGTGTTTTTCACGAAGTCTCGGGGATTCCCGACCACAATGGAAATCATCCACTCGCCAGGTCCCTTATTTTCAGTTATTTGACGTTGGTCCTTCCTCTGCAATAGCTCCTATCTCGAAGTAAAGAACGTTGAGCTTTTAGGGAGTTTTAAAGGAGAAAATATGAAATCACAAAGAACAATGAAACTATGCATCGCGCTAGCGATGATGGCTGAGCTTGTCGCGCTCGCCCCTTTGCGGGCACAAGAAACTTCTGCTGCCCCAGCAGTTTCCGCGAGCATGACGGTCACAGCCAGCGTGCCCGAAAACAAGACCATGCCGGAAGTCAAACCACAAGACGTCATCGTCAACCAGGGCAAGAAACGCCTGCAAGTGACGGATTGGGTGCGCGCGGAGGGCGACCACGGCGGACTCGATCTGTTTATCTTGATCGATGATTCAGCCAGCAGCAACCTCGGCTCGCAGCTTGACGATTTGCGTGCGTTCATCAAGGCGCAGCCGTCCACAACTCTGATCGGCGTGGGGTACATGCAGAATGCCGTGGTGAAGGTCGGGCAGGACCTGACCAACGATCACGACGCCGCAGCCAAGGCGCTACGATTGCCCCTCGGGTCGGTGGGTGCCTATGGCAGCCCCTATCTTTCGGTAATTGATCTGATGAAACGGTGGCCTGATCACCCCCAAAACCGGCGCGAAGTGATCATGGTGACGGACGGAGTCGATCGTGCGCGCGGCGGCCCGCAGTGGCATGGTTTGACTATCAATCCGGACGTTGATTCGGCCGCCGCTGTTGCTCAGCGAACCGGGATCATCATCCACACCATCTACACGCCCGGTACCGGACGGATGCACCGTAACTTCTTCGAGGCAAACAACGGGCAGTTGGGCATTGCCAAGCTGTCTGACGTAACGGGTGGCCAATCCTACTTCCTGGGACTGCAAAATCCGGTGAGCTTCAAGCCTCACCTCGATGACTTGCAGAAGATTCTTGACAACCAGTATCTTGTTAAGTTTGCGGTCACACCGGGGAAGAAATCCGGTCTGCAATATGTAAGCTTCAGTACGGAGCTCGCCGGCGTGGAATTCTCTGCGGCCGATGCGGCGTGGGTTGCGGCCGGCAAGTAATAACAAGAGGCTGCTAGACCTGTGTTCAGAGCGAGAGAAGAATCACAGTGCAAGGGCATTATAGGCTTGTTGGAGATTCCCTCCGGGTAGTGGATCAATATGTGTGATCCGCTACCCACTGTGATCTCAATTGACAACGAAATTTATTCGCATTAACATCAAGTCCTTCCCAAGGAATAACGAACCCTAGCGAGTTACGCCGGAATTTATCTAAGGAGCCGTTCATGAAGCGCATATGGTGTCTTGGTATCGTCTTGTTGTTTTTGGGTTCGGGGGCCGCGCTGGTGCTACCTGCCGTCTCCGCGCAGCATACGGCACATGCTCCGAGTCAGGCGACACTCTCCGCGGATGAGGTCTGGAGCAGCCTTATGGCGGGCAATAGCCGGTTCGTGGCCGGCAACCCTCAACCAAGAGCGTTAATTTCTCTTCGACAGAAACTTGCTTCCGGGCAATCGCCCAAAGTAATCATTCTCTCTTGTTCGGATAGCCGCGTTGGCCCCGAACTAATTTTCGACCAAAGCCTCGGCGACATTTTTGTGGTGCGCACGGCCGGAAATGTGGCCGACCCCGTCGCACTCGGAAGCATTGAATACGCGGTGGATCACATTCATAGCCCTTTACTGGTTGTGCTCGGGCATCAGAAATGCGGAGCCGTGAGCGCTGCGTGTTCCGGCGAGAAAATGCCGAGCGCGAACCTGGAAGCGATCGTGGAGAAGATTAGTCCAGCTGTAGCTCGGGCGAAAACCTACGCCAAGGCGGACGATCTCGTCGAGTCAGCGGTTAAGGAAAACGTGCGGCAAAGCGCAAAGGACGTGCTTGCAAACAGCGAGATCATCCGCAATGCGGTCAACTCCGGCAAACTTAAAGTGATCGAAGCGGAGTACGAGCTCGACACGGGCAAGGTCGTACGCCTTGATGCGTCGGCAGCCGCTCAGGATTAAGCTAGAATCTTTCCCGAGATGCAAGACCTCCCCATCGAAATCTATGATTGTTCGAAAGACTTTGGTCCCGATCCCTCTCTTACGGACTGGCTCAACGACCTGGCGAGCGATTGAACATGTTCGCTTGTGAGAAGCAAACTTCGCTCTCTCCGCGGCTTTCTAGCGCCGCAGTTCGAAGTAACCGAGGCCATGTTACTGTTGGCGATTTACACTGCGGAGTAACGACAAAAACGTCGCGTTTTCGACCAGTAGAACGGTTGCACAGGCCGTTGCAGGGCTCACCCTGTTTCCTGCGGATTGGGCGACGTCATCCCTCCCGGTGACGCCTTGCTGGCCATCGATCACATCGGCTCTGGCCATAAGTGACGCTTGATCAACGAGGAGGCATGGAAGCGCGCGTACGTTATCTTCAACCAAGGTGCCGACACTCATTTCGTGCGGACCAGACGATATCCACGGCTGACGGAAACGCGCTCTGACTTGGACACCATCGTTAGGCAACGACCTCGCACTTTGGACGTCCCCGTGGTGATCCACCGAGCTTTCGTCGGTCAATGCCGATAGAATCCAGCCACGCAACCACTTTGCCGGATAGTCGGCCATTCGTCGAAGTGAAGCCCGAACAACGGTTCCCTAGACCGTCGTAATATTTAATATGATTTTATCGATACCGTGAAATATATAAGCTAAGGGAGTATGGGCTGTAAGTTCTGACGGTGGTTGTACTTAAAGCATGGCGGAGAGGGGGGGATTCGAACCCCCGGTACAAGTTTTAGCTCGTACAACGGTTTAGCAAACCGCCGCCTTCAGCCTCTCGGCCACCTCTCCGGCGTTCGGTTCTGACAGTTTATCATCGAATGACAAGGTTGTGCTGGCCTTTTGCCGACCAACCGGAGGGAACGACTCACTGATCTTTGCTTCGCTTTCTCTAGTGATAAAGCTTCTTCTCTCAAGCTGTGACGGAAATCACAAGAAATAGTGGCGGTCATCACGGAAAAGAAGCGCCAGAACGGGCAATGTGGCGCTTGGAGACGTGCCATGACCCTTGCACAAGCGAGTCGGCGGATTGGCTTTAAAAATGTTCTATATCTGACGGACTTTTCGGAACCCTCCAGCGATGCGTTGCCATTCGCCGCGGCAATCGCACGGGGCTACGGTTCGAAGGTACATGCGGTTCACGTGCTCGTGCCTTCGAGCTACAACTTCATCAATCCCGACACGGCCACCACACTCCTGGATGACCAAGAGGAAATGGCCAAAGCGGAGATGGAACGCGTAGAAGCGCAACTGTCGGGATTGCCGCAAGAAGCCGTCATTGAGCGCGGGAGCAGTCTTTGGGATGGAGTTGCGCGCCTTGTGGTGGAAAACGATATTGACTTGATCGTGCTGGGAACGCACGGCAGGACCGGATTGAAGAAGGTACTGCTTGGATCTTCCGCTGAGGAAGTTTTCCGGAGGTCGCAGGTGCCTGTTCTCTTGAGCGGGCCTGCAGTGCGAAGGGGCGCGCATTGCGGCGGCCGCTTCCGATGCATCCTTTTCGCGACGGATTTTAATACTGTTTCCTCGGTTGCCGCGCCGTACGCGGTGTCCCTTGCGCAAGAAAACCATGCCGAGCTGGTATTGCTCCACGTGCTCCCGCAGCCGAAACACGGAAAAGCAAGCCAGCCTGGGGAGCTGTCGGTTGCCGAAGCGATGCACAGGCTGGAAGGGCTCGTCTCACCGGAAACGGAGTTGCGCTGCCGGCCGACAGCAATCGTGGAACACGGCGACCCCGCCGCGGAGATTCTGGCGGCCGCGGAAGAATGCGGAGCGGAACTGATCGTTCTGGGAGTCCGAGGCGTGAATGCTTTGGCGCGAGCGGCTGTGCGAATGCAAAAAGACACCGCGTATGAGGTGGTGGCGCATGCGCCTTGCCCGGTACTCACAGTGCGAGGCGAGCGGTAGTTTGTTTTTTCAGCGGGAACCTGAAGGAGAAGGAGGCCTGCAATGATTATCAAGGTAAAGGGGCAGTATCAAGTTGTATCCAGCAAAGGCAGGAATTTGGGCGGGCCTTACAAGACTCTCGAAGCGGCGAAAAAGCGCCTGCGGCAAGTGGAATTTTTCAAGCACCGGAAAGGATAATCCTCCGGGCCTAAGACTTTACAGACGAGGATGTGCTAGCGGCCGTTGCGGCCTCCCAATCGCAAAGGCAAAATGGGGCTCAAGCGGGCCGCGTATATGTGTGTGAGAAGACTGTTGAAAATAGTATGATTCGCGCGAGAGTCTTAGGCGCCAAGCACAGGGGCTCCCCGCGCGGCAACGCTGCCCGAGAACAACATGGCTACCGGAAGACTGCCTGCAAAGGTCAAATAAAATCTCATGTGGTTGGGGAACGAAGCGACGGACCTCTTTCCCCTGGTGGCGCCGCAAAGATCAGTCCGCGCCAATACTCTCGAGCGCCGGCCGGTTGGATATCAGCAAACTCGAACCGTGCAATGCCACAAGATGCTGGCTCTTAAATTGACTCAACGTGCGCGTTACGGTTTCGCGCGTGGTGCCGATAAGCGCTGCAATTTCTTCGTGGGTGAGCGGCATCTTCACTTGAATACCTTGCTCCGTTCGCTTGGCCCCTGCGGACCAGTCCAGAAGAAGCCTGGCTAGTTTTTCCGGTGCGGAGGAAGACAATCCGACAGTTCTCAACTGGGTGCAAGCACCTTGATAGAGGGACGTCATTTGCCGGACGACGCTCTGATAGACGTCGGGATGTTTGGCGAGGAAGCGCAGGAAATCGTCGCGACGAATGTACGCCACTTGGCACGGACGAATCGTCTCCGCGGAGACTTCGTATGGAACGCCGGCCAGAGTTGACATCAGGCCAAGCACTTCGCCCGCCTTGGCGATTCTCAGAATCAGAGTCTTGCCACCGCTCGAGCTGATGGAGAGCTTCACTTCGCCCGCACAAAGCATAAAAACACCGCGGGGGTCCTGCTTTTCGAGGAAAAGAACTGCACCCTCCGGATAGGCTGCTGAGGAGCGAACCTCGTCGAAATCTTTCAGGGCGGACTCGGAAAGCTGGCAAAAGAAACCGCTCGCTCTACGTTTACAGGACTGGCAGTGTTCGTTCGGCTCGAATCCGTATGGCCCTTTCATGGAAGTCTCCTTTTCTTGTTTCTCAAAACCTTTTGCGTGATCCGATCGGCGAAGTATCGGGTAAGAGGAGAATCAGCCAAGACTTGTGCGACGCTCCATTGCTGAATTTGCCGTAACAATTCGGTCCCCTTCTCGTCGACAAACGTCGGGTCACACAAATTCAGGCAGACCCGCTTCGAAGCATGGTCGATTTGAATCCGCTGCCAGGCACGGCGGCATTCCTCCACCCAAGGCCCGATGACTTTTCCTTCCAGCCTTAGGGTCACTGTGTCGTTCGCCGGTTCCACTGAGATTCTCACCACACCTTTGTATGTGCATTTGGTGAGCCACATCACACAGAAGTGTGCTTCGAAGCGAATACCCCAGAAAGACTAAGAAAACACTAAGGTTGCAGTGCCTCGAGCCAAGCCATTTGGCTCGCGACGACGAAAATGAGCCCACGAGGCGAGACGATATTTCGTCGCCGAGACTGAATGCAGTCGTTGCAAAGCAGGTCGAGATTCATTGCACCGAAATTGCGTTGAGGCCCTTTTCGAAACTCGACGAGGTCAGTCGAGGTTTAGGATGGCAGTCAGCGAACCTGGCTCGACGCCTGGAAGCGCATCGAAATGAAATCGCTTCGCCAAGGCGAGCATCGGGGTGTTTTCTGGAAGAATGTGCGCGACTATTTTTTCAATTTTCTCGACGCGGGCGATCTGAATCATGCGGCTGACAAGGGCGGCTCCGAGCCCCATCCCTTGGTAGCTATCGGCAACCAGAACGCCCAGCTCGGCTTCCTCAGGTCCGGACTGCTTCGTCACTCGGGCCACCGCGAGGATTTCCTTGGCGCCCGAATTGGGATTCGGACGTTCGGCGACGAGGGCGATTTCCCTCCCGTAATCGAGGCAGCACCTGCGGATGAGGCGCTCGTGTGCGATTCGGCTATCCAATTTTGAGACATGAAAGTACCGCAAGTAGACAGTGCTGTCGGAAAGCTTTCCGTGGAAGTCCACCAGCAGGGGTTCGTCTTCGGGACGAATTGGGCGGAAAGTCACCGTGCTGCTGTCTTTCATTGTCCACTGCGAAATGTACTCGGACGGATAGGGGCGAATAGCAGCGCGCGGCAATTCGTAGTCCGTAACTTCCGTGCCGAACAGAATCATGCGGGCATCCAGCGCCATTATTTGCTCTGAGGACACAAGCACTGGGTTGATATCGATTTCGCGGAGCCGCGGTTGCTCAACGACCAACTCGCTGAAGCGCACGAGCAAGGCTTCCAACGCGGCCAAATCAACCGGCTTGCGGCCCCGAACTCCCTCTAGCGCGGTGAAGATCTTCGTGCGTTCCATTAGCCTTTTCGCCAGCGTGGAATTCAACGGTGGAAGCCCCAACGCACGGTCGCGGTAAACCTCCACGAGTTGTCCCCCGGAGCCAAACAATAAAACAGGCCCGAATTGCGAGTCGATTGTGCTCCCGAGGATCAACTCGTAGCCTTCGGCGCGAACCATCGGCTGCACCGTTACGCCCAAGAAGGCTTCGCGGCCGGATTTTGCAACGACGGAAGATTCGATAGCGCGATAGGCTTCGCGGACCTCTGTTTCCTTGGATAAATCAAGCTCCACGCCGCCAACGTCCGTTTTGTGTGTAACGATCTCTGAATGCAGCTTGAGCACGACCGGAAATCCAGTTTGTTTTGCTTTTTCAACCGCGTCGTCTTCATTTTTCGCAAGCCAAGTCGGAACCGTGGGAATGCCATAGAGTTTGAGAATTTCCTTTGACTCCAATTCGGTGAGTAGAGTCCTTCCGGAGGAAGCAGCCGCCTCAATGCAGCGTCGTGCTTTTTCTTTGCGGTCATTAAGCAGTCCTGGATGGTCCGCTGGGATCGGCGTTTCATAAAGACCACGGAGTTGATAGGTGTACTTCCACATCAAGTAGAAGGCGCGAACGGCCGAGTCGGGATAGGAAAACGTCGGGATTCCGGCAGCATTGAGAATGCCGACCCCTTTCGATACTCCCTCGCCGCCCATCCAACTCGCCAACACCGGTTTCCCATGTTCTTTCGCATGGCTTGTCAGCCTTTGCGCAACTTCGGCAGGGTCGGTCATTCCTTGCGGCGCAAGAATCGCAAGAAGGCCGTCGCTGTTTGGATCGCGAATGGCAATTTCCAGTGCCCGCGCATAGCGCTCCGGGTCCGCGTCTCCCAAAATATCGATGGGATTCGCGTGGCTCCAGTGACTTGGTAGAAACGCGCTGAGGGCGCGCTCCGACGCCTCGGATAGAGATGACAGTTCCCCGCCCGCGCCCATTAAGGCATCTGTAGCGAGAACACCAGGCCCTCCGGCGTTGGTTAGGATCATGAGCTTGGGCCCACGAGGCCGAGGCTGTTTGCCGAGCACTTCCGCCATGTGAAACAACTCAGCGATAGTATCGACACGCAACGCCCCGCATCGCCGGAACGCAGCGTCATAAACCTCATCGCTTCCCGTCATCGCGCCGGTGTGGGAAGCCGCCGCACGCGATGCTGCCTCAGACCGTCCCGCCTTAATGACAATGATCGGCTTAGTAAACGAGACCTCTCGAGCCGCCGAAAGGAACGCGCGCGCTTTACCGATGGATTCCATGTAAAGGAGAATGCTTTGCGTGTTTGCGTCTTCACCGAAGTAGGACAGCAGGTCGCCCCAGCCCACATCCAGCATCGAGCCAGTGGAGACAATGGCGCTGAATCCCACATGTTCGGAGAGACTCCAGTCGAGAATCGCGGTCAAGAGCGCGCCACTCTGGCTCAGGAAGGCGACACTGCCGGGCCGTGCGATATCCTGCGCGAACGTGGCGTTTAGACCCAGCCAGGGACTCATCAGTCCCAGGCAATTGGGACCGATGAGTCGCGTAGCCCCTTTGCGCAATTGCGCCGCGATTTCTTGCTCGAGCGCGGCGCCTTCGGCGCCCCTCTCTTTGAAACCCGCCGAGATGATGAGGATTGCCTTGGTTTTTGCCTCGACACATTCTCGAACAACGTTCGGGACCGTGGGTGCTGGCGTCACAACCACCGCCAGATCGACAGCTTCTGGCAATTCCTTTATCGAGGGCGAACAGGGCAAGCCCAACACTTCCGACCGACCGGGGTTCACCGCATGCACTCGTCCTTTGTACGATCCCCCAAGCAGATTTTGAACAACGGTTCGGCCAACACTGCCTTGCCGGTCCGTTGCCCCAATCACGGCTACGGAGCCCGGCGAAAAGAAACTGCCCAGTCCGGTGCCCTTGCTCGACGCTGCGGAATCATTCATAGAGCGGCTCTACAAAACCCCCAGGATTGTTTCTCACGGATGGGTCCCTATCGATCCGATCCATCACATAGGCCGCAAAAGGAACAGCGTGTCGTTTGTCGAATTGGACCGCCAGGCTAACTTCATTCGCGACGTCCCGACCGGAAATCCCGACTATCAATTCTACTTGGTGATCTCGAGAGCCGCTTCCGAGCCTTGTGCAGAGTCTGGGCTGACCCAAATTTTCACGCGGGCTGGTTCGACGACATACTTGTTTTGATCGTTCCAAAGCGCGAAAGCGTCCGCAGCCAAATGGAAAACAACGCGCTGCGTTTCTCCTGCAGCCAGCTTGACCTGTTGGAAGCCCTTCAAGGCGCGAACGGGCTGGGCTGTGCTCGTGCCTTCCAGGCGAATGTAGAGCTCTACCGTTTCTTCGCCGGCGCGCGCACCTGTATTGGTGATATCGGCGCTCACGGTGAATGCAGGTTGCGCCACGCTTGTTGCGTTCTGAAGTTCGTTGTTTAGCGTCCCGGCGCTCAACGATGAGGAACCAATCTGTGGCGGACCGAAGCGGAAGCTCGTGTACTCGAGTCCATAACCGAAGGGAAATTGCGGACTGTTCTGTTCGTCGATGTACCGTGAAACATATTTGACCGTGCCCTCCCAAGGAGGCCGCGTCAGCACAGCATCGCCCGGAGGTCGCCCGGTATTCAGCGCGTCGTAGTAAAGAGGCTCCTGGCCAACGGCGCGCGGCCAGCTCACCACCAATCTTCCGGTTGGATTCGATTCTCCAAAGAGCGTTTCAACGAGAGCGGGACCGGCCTGCACCCCCGGAAACCAAGCCGCAAGAACCGCGGGCACATGATCGAACGCCCACGGAAGAGTAAGCGGCCGCCCGGTGAACAGAACCAGGACGACGGGTTTTCCGGTTGCAACAATCGCTTCCAGAAGTTCTTCCTGGCGGCCGGGCAGCCCGAGATGCGCGCGCGAAGCAGCCTCGCCCGTCATTTCAGGGCCGTCTTCGCCCAGCGCGAGAATCACAATGTCGGATTCGTTCGCAGCCTTCACGGCTTCGGCTAATTGATCGGTCGAGCCTGTGGTTATTTCGCTCCCTTGCGCGTAACGCAAACGGTCCGCCCCTAATTTCTCAAGAAGCGCGGCGCGCAGCGTGACAACGTCTTCAGGGCGGCTTTTCGCGGACCAGGACCCGAGCATGTTCTTCGGGTCGTCTGCGAGCGGTCCGATGAGCGCAACGCTCTTCAAACCAGGGGAAAGCGGGAGTACGGGCGATCCATCGCCGATGGGCGAATTTTTCAGCAGCACAAACGAACGCTCCGCAGCCTCGCGCGCCAGCGCCACACTGGCCGGCTGAAGCATGGCTCCTGCCTCTTTCGCCTCGTCTGCAAAAGGATGGTCGAACAAACCCAGTGCAAACTTGAGTCGCAAGACATCGCGCACCGCATGATTCACGTCCGATTCTGCCACCTGGCCAGAACGGACCAGATTCGCAAGGTTGTCGTGGTAAAAGCCGCTGACCATATCCATTTCGACGCCAGCCAGAAAGGCCTTTCGCGCAGCGGTCGGCGGATCATTCGCGATGCCGTGGGGAATCAATTCTGCGATGGAGGTCCAGTCGCTATCCACCAATTCCTGGAATCCCCATTCCTTACGCAAAATCCCTTTGATCGTAAAAGGATTGGCCGAGGCGGGAATTCCGTTCAAGGAATCAAACGCGGTCATGATCGAGGCGACGCCGGCATCGACCGCGGCATGAAAAGGCGGCAGATAGAATTCTCGAAGAGTGTGCTCGGAAATTTCGACGGAGTTGTAGTCCCGGCCGCCTTCGGCCGCGCCGTAGCCCACAAAATGTTTGACGCAGGCCGCCACGCTATCCGGATCGGCAAGCCGGTTGCCCTGGTAGCCATGAACGTAGGCTCGTGCCATCGCAGAGCCCAGGTAAGGATCCTCTCCCGCGCCTTCCGCCATCCTCCCCCATCGCGCATCCCGCGCGATATCCACCATCGGGGAAAACACCCATCGAATACCTGTTGCGGAGGCCTCTTTCGCGGCTACGCGCGCCACGCGTTGTACAAGCTCCGGATCCCATGTGGATGCCAAGCCAAGCGGGATCGGAAACTCGGTGCGGAACCCGTGGATTACGTCTTGGCCGAAAAGAAGAGGAATGTGCAAGCGGGATTTTTCAACCGCAATCCGCTGATACGTATTGGCATCCTGCGCTGTCGTCACGTTGAACAACGCGCCGACCTCTCCTTTTTGGATCATGTCTTTGTAGTCGGTGGGCCCGGCGGCGGGTCCGGCCGGTGGTCCGGCGGAATACTGCACCAATTGTCCGACCTTTTCTTCCAACGTCATCTCGCGCAAGAGGGCGTCGATTTTTTGGTCGGTGACAGACTCGATGGTTCTTGCGGGCAGAGCCTTGGAGGTGGATGTGGCGGAAGGCGGCGTCATCTGCGCGGCAACGGACCCGCAACATACCGCCAAGCAAACTGTAACTACAAGTCGAGTGAGCGAGTTGGCCAAGTTAATAAGAACTCCGCTTATGCTGATGTTTGCCAAAGAAGCAGTCCTTTTCAGGGCTGATTATAGCGACATCTTGTTTGAAACTGCATCGGGTTGCGAGACTCGCGAGCCGTACTGCATTCGGTTTGTTCACCGCATTAAAAGCCGGATCTGCGCCCTACAGGGAGTGTGGCAAACGCAGGCCCGAATAGGCGTATCAGCAACCCGGCCCTGTTTCGCGCGAGCAGCATAGTAAACCGATTTACTTTGATACTCAAGCGTGCGGTCAGCCAGCTTGTCTTCGTGCGCTGGCCGCAGGACATGCCTGATCTCCCGCTTCGGTGCAGTTGAGCTGGCGGAGAATGTGACTGCAAGCGGCGAAGCTGAGAAAACAAAAGAGCAGAGCAAGTTACTTTGATTGTGCAGCAATGCAAAAGGGTAGCGGGCGCTCAGTTTCTCAAGCCCGTTCCCCGTTCATCTGCTCCCCTGCTCCCCTGCTTCGCGGACTGTGCCTTCGCCTTGCGTGGCGACACCAGGGCGACACGAATGGTTGCTAGAGAAGTCCAACCGCCGTAGGATGAATAGAGTCATGGGCCGGATCCAAAACTCGATGGCAGGACGAGCTTTCGGAAAGTTTGCGCGCTTTGGCCTCTTGCGGGGGCTGCGCTCGATCGAAATCGACCCGGAAGAGTTCCGGCGGCAACTCAAGAAGAAGCATGGGCTTGAGGTGGCGGACTTCCGCCACATGCATCACGTCCCGCTGGCGCGTCTGGATGCCATTGCCAAGACGCTCATGCGTGACACGGAGCGGCTTGCCCTGATCGAAGGGGCGGGCTTTGGCCTCGGCGGTATGATTACGATTGTTCCAGACACAGGGCTGCTCACCATTTTGACGCTCCGACTGATTCAGAGGCTTTGCCTCCTCTACGGATTCGAGCAGGGCGGCGAGAATGAACGGCTTGAGTTGTGGCTGACCGCCGCCGCGGCGACGGGCGTCGATTACGGCAAAGACATTGCGGAAAAGCAGATTCTCGAGAAACTCGCGCCGCGCATCGCCGAACGGCTGGCTGTTAAGCTCGGGCAGGAAACAGCGGAGAGGTGGGTCGGCCGTCTGATTCCCGTGGCCAGCTCGGCAATCGCTGGCGGTTTGAACTTCGCATTTGTCCGAGCCTGGGGCGGCCGTGTACATCGCCACTTGCGTTCGCGCCATGTTTCCGGCCGCGCGGCTGCCGCCGCCGCTCCTTCGGCGTATACTCCCGCAAAGGCCCTGCTCGCTTAGACATCGCGGCCGCTTCGACCTGCGCGCAACGCCTGCCTTCATGCTGGTCAACGTGCATCGTTCGCTTCTCAATCGCGGTCGCAGACGGAACGAAGGTCTGCCGTCATGAATTTTTGTCGCTGCATGTTCACGGTGGCTCTAGCAGCATATTTCCTGCTGGCCGGCTCTTTTGCACCTTCTCACGTCCAGGCGCAGGACCAGGACGAGGTCAAAGGCGCTCCCGCCGAGCCCGTGGATGCCCAGGAAATTCGCGATCAAATTAAAGCCGTCCAGAAACTTGAGTACACCTTGCCTGACCGCGGCGCCGCTCTTTATTTTCTTGCCGTGGCGAAAGAGCACTTGAGAGAAACTCTCGAAGCTCTGGAGCTCTTAAAAAAATGTGTCGCCCTGCAGGAGGGCATTGATCCTTCCGGCGATCCCGCATTTCTTGAGTTGAACGACACGAAAGATTTCACGGCGCT
Source organism: uncultured Acidobacteriota bacterium (assembly GCA_963715795.1). Classification (GTDB taxonomy): domain Bacteria; phylum Acidobacteriota; class Terriglobia; order Acidiferrales; family UBA7541; genus Acidiferrum. The sequence goes on from OY970275.1 coordinate 4,222,573, forward strand.
CGTCGATACCGTACATCGCGAATTTCCGGAGACGTTCCAGGCACGCGAGGCTTTTCGGACGACGGCGAAAGATCTGGTCGCGGAGGGACTCGCCTACGACGCGCAGCGGAATGTCTTTTATCTGAGCAGCCTGAATCGGCGGAAGATTGTCGAAATCGACCGGGACGGTAACGTATCTGACTTCGTGCCGGAGGGCCGCTTCAATCTTCTGCCAGTGATGGGGATCAGAGTTGATCCCAATGACGACACGGTGTGGGCCGATTCTTTTTCGTACCGCGGGCAGGCCGAACTTTTGCATTTTGACGGCGCCGGGAAAGTTCTGGGACGTTTCAAGCCGGCGGGTTCGGCTAAGCACGGTTTCAACGATCTAGTCATCCGCAAGAACGGTGAAGTCATCACCACCGACAGCCTGGCAAATTCGGTTTATCGTTTCGATCCGATGTCGCACGCTTTCAAAGCTCTGCCGGTGTATCGTCTGCTTTTTTATCCGACGGGTCTTGCTCTCAGCGGCGATGAACGCGACCTATACGTCGCGGATAGCTTGGGCGTTGTGAGAATCAACTTGCCTAGCGGGAAAAGCAGCGACGTCGATCCTGGCCCGCGCAACACGCTTGGAGGCATCGACGGGCTCTACTGGTACAAAGGCAGCTTGGTCGCTATTCAGAACGGCATTGGGTCGCCTCGCGTGGCTACATTTCTCCTTTCGGAAGACGGCTTGCGAGTGACCCGCGCAACTGTCCTTGAAAATCGCAGCCGTCTTTGCGTTTTGCCAACGACTGGCGCCATTCGAGAATCAAACTTCTTCTTTATCGCCAACAGCCAGATGGATAACATGAACGACGATAAAGTGATGGATGTAACGCGCATGGAGGCCATCCGCCTGGGCGTTCTCCGCTTGCCGTAGGACGCCGCGGCGAAAAAACTCCTGAGAAACCGGGGGTGGCATTTGGCGGCTGGGCGCCGTAGAGTGATAAGGATACCGCAGCGCGCCGCTCGCGCGGGATCGGAACCAAATCAGTTAGGGGGCTGACATGCGGAGAACCAAAAAGCTTTTTGGTGGAATCTTTCTCGTGCTGATTGCGTTCTGCCTGGCTCTGATGCCGCAGCGCGCTTCGTCGCGCTCCGTGGTATCTGAGCAGCAAGTCCCGAATGCGGAACCGGTTCCCGCTTTTCACGCCGCCCCGCCTACGGGGCAGTTGCCTGCGACTCTGAGTCCCTCGCTCTTCACCGACCCCCTCGTTCAGAACGCCTATCGGCTTGCGGCGCACGTCAAGAAAATCCTTTACCAGGAACCGTGTTATTGCCACTGCGACCGCAGCGAGGGCCACGGCAGCTTGTTTGATTGTTATGCGGGCAGGCACGCCGCGGAGTGCGGGACTTGCATTCGCGAAGGCCTCTATGTGTACGAACAATCGCGTAAGGGTAAAAGCGCCGCGCAAATTCGTGCTGGAATCGAACGCGGCGACTGGCAAAAAGTGGACCTCAAAAAGTACGCTTCGCCTTCAAATATGAAATGATTTTTCCTGCGATTGGAGCATACCGCTTCGAATGAATTTTTTGACCTGCCTTGCCATGATTCTGCACGACACCCCGCCCTTCTCGCTGTTGCGACTCCCCATAATTATGAAACCCGGTCTTGCGACCAATCGTCTGTCCGGTAGGCGCGTCCAGCCAGGGTGTCCCTGGGTTGCGGTAGACTCGAAATCCTAACTACTGCGAACAAGACGGGGGGATTATGCGAAAGCGACGATATCCGGTAGGCCTGTTTCTGACGGCATTGTTGATTGCTGCCATCGGAATCGCCGGGGCTGGAATGCGAGCCTCAGCGAAGCCTGCCGGTGACAGCGGCTATTGGGGATTCGATACGGCGAATCTCGATCGATCCTGCAAGCCTTGCGACGACTTTTATCAGTTCGCTATGGGGGGCTGGATGAAGGCCAACCCCATTCCGCCCGCCTATTCCAGGTGGGGCGCGTTCACGCAGCTCCTCGATAAGAATCAGCAGAACCTGCGCCAGATTTTGGAAGCGGCGGAGGCGCAACAGGTTGCGCCTGGCACTAATGAACAAAAAATCGGCGATTTTTATGCAAGTTGCATGGATACGACTGCGATCGAGGCGGCCGGCACAAAGCCCATTGACGTAGAGCTTTCAAGAATCGCGGAGATGAAGAACGCCGGAGACTTACAGGACGAGGCGGTGCGTCTGCAAGAAGAAAGTGTGGGAGTTTTGTTCCGTTTCAGCGCCGACCAGGACGCGAAAGACAGCTCGCAAGTCGTCGGCGCGGCGTGGCAAGGCGGGTTGGGGTTGCCAGAACGCGAATACTATCTGAAGCAAGACGACAAATCGAAGCAGTTGCGCGATGCATACGTCAAGCACATCGCAAAGATGCTTGAATTATTGGGCGATCCCGCAGACACTGCCACGGCGGAAGCGAACACCATTCTCCGAATCGAAACGGCTCTCGCCGAAGCTTCCATGAAAATCGCCGATCGGCGCGATCCGCAAAAAACGTATCACAAAATGAAGCTGGCGGATTTGCACGCGATGACGCCGGACTTCAATTGGCAAAGTTACTTCAAAGAGGTCGGGCAACCGGAACTGACCGAAATCAATGTTGGCCAACCAGACTTCTTTAAAGCGCTCGACACCCAACTCACCTCGACGTCCCTTGCAGACTGGAAGACTTACTACCGCTGGCACCTTGTGAACTCGGCGGCGCCGGCGCTCCCTGAAAAATTTGTGGACGAGGATTTTGAATTTGGGGGTAAGACACTGACCGGCGCGAAAGAGATCCGGCCTCGCTGGAAACGCTGCGCCCAGGCGACGGACCGGGCGCTTGGCGAGGCGCTCGGCGAGGTTTATGTACAGAAATATTTTCCGCCAGAAGCCAAAGCCCACGCCCTCGTCATGGTGCATAACCTGATTTCAGCCCTTCACAACGATCTGCAAACGCTGCCATGGATGAGCCCGGAAACGCGTGCGCAAGCCACCGCCAAACTCGCTGCTTTCGCCGTCAAGATCGGTTATCCCGATAAGTGGCGCGACTATTCGGCGCTGAGAATAGACCGTGTCTCCTACCTTGCAAATCAAAATCGCGCGGCGAAATTCGAATTTCAACGCAGACTGGCAAAAATCGGCAAACCCCTGGACCGCACCGAATGGGGCATGACGCCGCCGACTGTCAACGCCTACAACAACAGCAGCATGAACGAAATCGTCTTCCCCGCAGGAATCCTGCAGCCGCCTTTCTACGATCCCAAAGCCGATGACGCCGTGAATTATGGGGGAATGGGCGCGGTTATCGGCCACGAAATCACACATGGTTTCGACAACGAGGGCAGCCAGTTTGACGGACGCGGCGATCTTAAGAATTGGTGGACGCCCGAGGATCTGAAGAATTTCAAGCAACGTGCTTCGTGCGTCGAAACGCAATTCGACAATTACGTTGTGGATGGTGACTTGCACGAAAACGGCAAACTAGTCCTCGGCGAGAGCATCGCCGACCTCGGCGGGCTGGCGATTTCTTACGCCGCTTACGAGAAGTCTCTGGAGGGCAAACCACGTCCGCCGGACAAGGATGGCTTCACGCCCGAGCAGCGTTTCTTTCTGGGTTGGGCGCAGGTTTGGGGCACCAACGAGCGCCCGGAGTACGAGCGCCTGCTGGCCAACACCGACCCGCACCCCTTAGCGCGCTTCCGCGGGAACGGCCCTCTTTCGAATATGGCCGAATTTGCCAAAGCCTTCGGCTGCAAGAAGGGCGACCCCATGGTCCGCGAGCAAATCTGCAAAATCTGGTAGCTCCGTTCATAGAGAGCAAGCCATCCGTCAGACAGCCTGAGTCAAGCTGCTTCCCAGCGAGAGCGTTTCTGTTAGGATGTTGGGAAAGCTGTGTTGAGCCTCGACTTTTGATGGGGGTGACCCTTGTTTCCTCGACGTTTTTCCGCTTCCGTGGTGCTTTTGTCTCTTCTTCTCGCTACAGGTTTGCTTCTCCTTTGGGGTGACCACATCGCGCGGGCTGCGGATGGCTCCACGAACCATGGCATCGATCTGGCAGACCTCGACCGTGCGTGCAAGCCTTGCGACGACTTCTTCCAGTTCGCCAACGGCGGCTGGCTAAAAAAGAATCCGATTCCACCGGATTATTCGGAATGGGGCAGCTTCGTCACATTAGCGGACAAAAACCAGCAGGCTCTCCACACCATTTTGGAAGCTGCGGCGGCCAATACTTCGGCTCCCGTAGGTTCGAACGAACAAAAAATCGGCGATTTCTATGCCAGCTGCATGGACACCACCGCCATCGCGGCGCAGGGACGCCAAGCACTTGAGCCGAGCCTCGCCGCCATCGAAGCCGTCCACGATATCACCGGCTTGACCGAGGAGGGCGCGCGCCTGCAGGCCGAAGGCGCGGGCGTGCTATTCAACTTCGGTTCTGATCAGGATTTTAAGGACAGCTCCAAGGTGATAGGAGAAGCCAATCAAGGCGGTCTGGGGCTTCCCGATCGGGATTACTACACACGGGAAGATGACAAATCGAAAAAACTTCGCGAGCAATACGTGGAACACGTTGCGAAAATGTTCACGCTTCTCGGGGACACGAAAGAAAAATCGCAAGCGGAAGCGAACGCCGTCCTGGCAATTGAGACTTCCCTGGCGAAGGCTTCCATGACCAACGTCGAGTTGCGCGATCCGGTCGCCGTCTACCACAAAATGCCGCTCGCCCAGGTCAGCGCGCTGACACCTCATTTTTCATGGGATCTCTATTTTCAGGCTGTCGGATCCCCCCAGCTCGCCGAACTCAATATCGGGCAGCCTGAGTTTTTCAAGGCACTTGATGCCATGCTTGTGAGCGTCCCTCTCTCAGACTGGAAAACCTACTATCGCTGGCATCTAGTGGATAGTGCGGCCCCGCTTCTCTCCGATGACTTCGTGCAGGAGAACTTCGACTTCAACAGCCGCATCCTCGTGGGGGCGAAAGAGCTGCGCCCGCGGTGGAAGCGCTGCACGTCCGCCGTAAACCGGAATCTTGGCGAAGCCCTGGGACTGATTTATGTGCGGGAGTACTTTCCCCCGGAGGCGAAAGCACGTGCCTTGGAGCTGGTGCACAACTTGATCGCGGCGCTCCGCACCGATCTTCAAACGTTGCCCTGGATGAGCCCAGCGACGCGCGAGGCCGCGATCGTCAAGCTTCGAGCATTCACCGTCAAAATCGGTTATCCGGATAAGTGGCGCGATTATTCCGCCCTGAAGATCGACCGCGTTTCTTATATACAAAACGTTTTCCGCGCCGCGCAGTTCGAGAACGCTCGGGACCTCGCTAAAATTGGCAAGCCGGTGGATCGCGGCGAATGGGGCATGACCCCGTCGACGGTCGACGCCTATAACAACGGTCAGTTGAACGAAATTGTCTTCCCCGCCGGTATCCTCCAGCCGCCCTTTTATGACCCCGCTCGCGACAACGCTTATAACTACGGCGGCATCGGCGCGGTCATTGGACATGAAATCACGCATGGCTTCGACGATGAGGGCGCTCAATTTGATCCGCAAGGCAATTTGAAAAACTGGTGGACGCCCGAAGACCTGAAGAGCTTTCAGGCGCGTGGCAACTGTGTCGCTCAGCAATTCGATGGCTATCAGGTCGAAAAAGGCCTGCGTGAAAATGGAAAGCTAGTCGAAGGGGAAAGCATCGCCGATCTCGGAGGCCTGGCGATTTCTTATGCCGCCTACGAGAAGTTCCTGGAAGGCAAACCACGCCCGCCAGACAAGGACGGCTTCACGCCCGAGCAGCGTTTCTTTCTGGGTTGGGCGCAGAACTGGGCTATCAACGAGCGTCCCGAGCTTGCGCGGCTGGAAGCTAACACGGACCCGCACCCCCTCGCGCGTTTTCGCGCAAATGGCCCCCTCTCGAACATGGCCGAATTTGCCAAAGCCTTCGGCTGCAAGAAGGGCGACCCCATGGTCCGCGAGCAAATCTGCAAAATCTGGTAAGCTTGCTCCCCTTACGTGACGCCAAAACGCATCCCGCTTTTACCGTTGCTTGGCAGCGTAATTCTATCGCTCGCTTTTTTCGTCGTTGCGCCAGGCGCATCCGCTAAGTGGAAATACTTTCGCTCGGGAAATCCTGCCGATAGCGCGGTCACTCCACGGCCCGGAATCGCGCTCATGGGCGGTGGCGAGCAGGACCCTGCCCTTCGGTATCTGTGCGAGCGCGCCAACGGTGGCGACTTCCTGATCCTTCGCGCCAATACCGAAGACGACTACGCGCAAAAAGTGGACCAAGAGATCCGCGCCCTCTGTCCGTTAAACTCCGCCGCTACCATCGTCTTCTCGGACCGGGAAGATTCCGACGACCCAAAGTTGCTCGAACGAATCAACCGGGCCGACGCGATCTTCATCGCCGGTGGCGACCAATCCAATTACATACGCTTCTGGCAGGACACGCAGGTCGAAGACGCGATCAACCGTCATATCGCCGCCGGGAAACCAATCGGGGGCTCCAGCGCCGGCCTCGCCGTGCTCGGGGAATTTTCGTTCTCATCGATGATTGACACCATTCACTCGCCGGCTGCTCTTGCCGACCCCTACGGCAATGAAGTGACCCTCTCGCGTGACTTCCTGCGCATTCCCTTGCTCACTGGCATCATGACGGACACTCACTTCGTCAAACGCGACCGCATGGGCCGCCTGCTCGTGTTTCTGGCCCGCATCCTGCAAGATGGCTGGGCGAAGCAGGTGCGCGCAATTGCCGTCGAGCAAGACGCTGCCGTTCTCCTCGAACCAGACGGCCAAGCAAAGATCATCGGCACAGGGCCGGCCTATTTTCTCGAAGCGAAGACTTTGCCGGAAGTGTGCCGAAGCAGAACTCCGCTTAGCTTCAGCGGTGTCACGGTTCATCGCGCTCCGTCTGGCGCTTTGTTCAGTGTGAAGGATTGGAAGGGCACCGGCGGCGACGACTATCAGCTATCCGTCGTAAACGGCGAGTTAAAGGCGGTTGGCTCCGCCCACGGAATTTATTAGCGGCACGTCCGGTGATTCCCTAGAAGTGGAAAACGACCCCGCCCATCAGCTTGAAATTGTTCTGAGACTGGCTGAAAAAACTCGTGCGCACCCAATCGGCTTCCAGCCGACCCGAAAACCGCGGGTTGAAGCGATAGTCCGCGCCGCCCCCTAACTCCACGGCAAAGGCGTTCTTGGTGTTGTCGCCCGTCTGGGGCTGTTCATGCGCTCCGCCCAAGATAGCGTGCATCCACGGCTCCCATTTGTTCTGCCGCCAGGCAATCTTCGGCCCAGCGCCATAAACAAGGAGTTTGACGTGTTCCTGTTGAAAAATCTCGGGCGCAAATGCGGTCGCAACGTTTCCTTCCACCCCGAACCAATTATTCATAAAGTATGTCACCGAGCTGTCGACGCCCACGGCGCTTGCGTTGAAAATCGAGGATCGAAACCTCATCCAATCCACACCGACTCCAAGCTGCCAACGATAATCGTCCCGGCCGCCATAAATGAACCTCGGATCGGGATCTGGGGCCGGCGCCGGGGTTGCTGCCGGCGCGGGTGCGGGAGATGGAGACGCGCCGGGATCTGCGCTTGGTACGGGAGATGTTAGCGCCGACGCCGGTGCGAGGCTCGGAACCAGCCAAAACGAGTCAGCAGAGACTGGCTGAAACAGCGCCGGGCTCGTCGCCGGGCTCGGCGAAAATACCGCCGCCACATTTTGGTTATTTATGGCCGCTCCTGGGACTGCTTCCTGTGCGTGAGCGGCGAACGCCGTCCCAAGCACGAACATTACACCGACGAATTGCCTCTTCATGATTGACCCCTTAGAGGTTTGACCCCACGCCTGGAATCAGCCCACTCTGCTACGGTAAACAAGACCTAGGGCCTTTGTCTACGTTCTTTCGCGATTTCGTGCCAAGGTAAACGGGGCAGGGAGGGTTACCCCGGATGGATCAAGTGGTAAATCTAAGGGACCTCCAGCCGTTACCGGCCGTGCCTCAGATAATCGTCGGTCTTGTTTAGCCAGTCCTCCCGCGGCGGATTGAAAACGTCCAGATCCACCGTGTCTTCCATCGCCCACGCTTCGTGCGGCATGTGCGGAGGAATGCAGAGCACTTCGCCGGCGCGCACCACAATCTCTTTGCCATCGATGGCGAACTTCAGAGCGCCTTCCAGTATATACGTCACCTGCTCGTTGTGGTGATGATGTAACGGCACGTGGGCTCCTTTTTTCATGAGCACGCGCGCCAGCATGATTTTATCTCCAACCACCATCTCGCGGTCAATCTGCGGATTCAGTTGCTCGCGCTCGACGTTCTTCCAGGGAATGTATTTCATCTCCGGCGCAACGCTCATGGCTTCTCTCCGTAAAGTTTCGCGGCATTGTCGTGCAGATACATCCGCGCCAGCTCGAGCGCTCTCTCTTCGTTGAACGCACCTTCCGAGACAAGTTCGGCCAGCGCCGCAGCCAGGGCTGTCCGTGTCGAACGCGACGCCAGCCACATGATCTCCTCGGCGCCGACCGCGTCGTTGAACGGAAAAGCGTCGGAGCCGTACATGATTCTCTCTGGATAGAGCGAAATCCATTGTTTCAGGATGTTCTTCAGCTCTGAGGGATATACGTAATCAGTGATCAAGGATGAATCGATATAGACGTTCTTGGCCGCCGTCAGCCAGATCGCGTCGAGAGTGTAGGGATATCCGCCGTGGAGCAGCACAAAATTTACCTTTTTGTATCGCGGATCGCGGAGCACGTTTTCCAGATTCAGCGGATTGCCGTTGCGCATGCTGAAATAATCGCCGATGCCCACGGCGCTATGAAAATGCACCGAAAGGTTCAGCTTCCCGGCTTCGTCGATCAGCACACGAAAGATGTAATCCTGAAACGTCCGGTATTCGTCTTCGCTCGGAACGCCGCCGGAATAAAATCGCGAGTAAATAGCGGCAGCTTTTTCCCGCGGAGGATCGCTGAAATAGAGTGAGCGGAAATAGGCAGCCTCGAACTTCATGGCCACTCCGCCTTTTTTCTTGTTGTCCTCCACGGTTTTCCGGACGAAAGCCTCGTAACCCGCTAGATCGGGCGGGAGGGCGCTTACGTCTTCCTGCTTCATGTAACGATGCAGGACTTTTTCCTGCAGTGGAATATAAACGCCCATATCCGGGTTCTTCCCCGTCTGGTCCCGATTGTTGAAAGGGAAAAGAAAGGAGTCGACAAAGAAAACCCAGTGAAAGCGCTTGGGATCGAGATACGGCGCTAAGGCTACGCGGTTCGCAAGACAAATCTCGACATTCAATTTGTCGAGAATACCATCCCAATACGCAGTGCTACCCGACGCTTCTGCTGCTTTCTCTCTGTCGCTAAGCCATTTTGCGTGTTCCGGCGCGAAATCATCGTAGGGGTAGTGGAAGAGAAATTTTGCCCCGGCAACAAATTCCGGGTTTGTCTCGCGCAGCCGCAGCACGGAACTCTCATCGGGTGGCGCGGCCTGAGCATCCATGTCCGAATCGTCGGGGAACGTCGCGTGCGAATGGTTGTCGAAAAGAGGAATCTTATCGATCTGTTTCAGAAGCCGTTCGTAGATCTGTGGCACATCGGGTCCGTCGAGCGGTCTCGCTTGGGCCCTTGCGGTTGCCGCGCACAAAAAAAAGCCTACTGCCCCAACGAAAAGCGCTTTGCCCGCTTGGTTCAGACTCTTCATTGTCCCATTTCCCCCAGCACTCTTCGCTATGCTACGCGGTGGGACAGACATTCGTGTCTGTCTCTCAATTCCCCGTTGACTCAGATCGCCGCCAAAAACAGATACGCCAGATAGCCCGGACTACCGAGCAACCGTCGCCCGCCACCGCGACGAAACTCTCTGCATTCGCTCCAGCGCTTCTTCCAGGAAGCGCTGCGCGCTGACCAGCGAGAATCGCAAATAATTCTTCCCCTCCGCGCCAAACGCCGCTCCAGCGATTCCGGCCACGCCTGCTTCCTCCAGCAGCAGCTTCGCCATCTTTTCAGCGGCCAAGCCAGTTTCCTCAATATTCACCCAAGCATAGAACGCGCCGTCCGGCGCCTGGCATCGGAAGCCGGGAATTTCGTTCAAACCCGCCACAAAAAGGTCGCGCCGCTTGCGGTACTCCGTGACCATAGCATCCACCGCATGAGTCGAGTCGCGCAGCGCTTCTATCGCCGCAATCTGCGTGAATTCCGCCACGCACGTAAAGGTGTTTAGCACCAGCAGATCCATCGCGTCGACAACGTGTTTTGGAGCAACCGCATAACCCAGCCTCCAACCTGTCATCGCAAAGCTCTTCGAAAACCCATCAATGAGGATAGTTCGCTCCGCCATTCCAGGCAGCGACCAGATCGACTCATACTCTCCACTGAACAAGATCCGCGCGTAAATTTCATCCGAAATGACCCAGAAATCATGCTTTGCCGCAAGCTCGGCAATTTTCCGCAACGCCTCTCCGTTGAACACCGTTCCCGTCGGATTGTTGGGAGAATTGAAGATCAGCGCCCTTGTCCGTGGCGTAATCTTCGCCGTGATTTCTTCCAAATCAGGCTGAAAACGGTTTTTCTCTTCCAGCCCGAACGCCACCGCCATCGCGCCCAATCCGCGTGTGAACAACGGATAGATAGGAAAGCCGGGATCGGGGTAGAGCACTTCGTCGCCCGGCTCGATCAGCGCCATCATCGCCAGGGAAAGCGCCATCTTGCAGCCCGGCGCCACCAGAACTTGCTCCGAACCTACCTGCAACCGCCGCGTCCTCTTCAAATACTCCGCAATCGCCTCGCGCAGGGTCGGAATTCCGCGCGTGGATACGTAGCGATCCTGCCCTGCCGCAACCGCGGTTCGCAGGGCGTCCACCACCGGCGCCGCCGGATGGAAATCCGGCTCGCCAAGCTCCAGGTGAATAATCGACCGCCCCTCGCGCTCGAGTTCCTTGGCACGCGAATACACGGCCAGCGCCCCTTCGCCATTCAGTTGTGAGACTCGCGATGCGATTCGTGGCATAGCCTTCGGCAGAATCCTATCATTTTGACGCGGGGAGCGGCACATCGCTTCGCGCATCGGCCGCTGATAACTTCTTTGTCCAAGAAAAGGCAGGGGCACGAAAGATCGTGCCCCTTCGCCGGTTCGCTTGTACCCTGCGCTTTAGAAAGCGTAACGCAGTGAGAATTGGATCAGCCGCGGCGTTCCCACCGTACTGGTGATCTTGCCGAATGGACTGTTTGCTTGCGGAATGGTTTCCACATCCAGAACCGTTGGGTTCGCAAAGTTGGCGTGGTTCCACAGGTTGAAAAAGTCGGTCGTAAAGCGCAGGCTCTGCCGCTCGGTGAGTTTGATATTTTTGATCAGCGAGAAGTCCCAATTCTGCTGGCCCGGGCCACGAAACGTGTTGCGGCCGAGATTACCGAAGCCCGTGGTGCAGTAGTTGTCGTCCGTCAGACACTGTGCTGGGTAAAGTTCCGCGGCCGGCGTAAACGCGTTGAGGTTCAGATAGCCGTTGGTGACTCGATTCCCAATGCTCCCGGTGCTGAGCGCGCTGCCAAGCGTCGCTCCGGGCGCTAGGCTCCCCGTTAAGGTTCCGGGGGTAAACCCGGCGCCCAAAAAGGCCGTTCCCGCTCCCGAATCCGTCACGGAAAAGGGCTCGCCAGACTGCGCGATGGTGATTCCGCTCACGGCCCAATTGCTCAGTATGGCTCCCTTGACTCCTGTTTCGCCTTTGAAGAAAGGCAGGTCATAGCGGTAACTGACAACCAACCGGTGAGTTCGATCGAAGTCCGAGAGGCCATAAGAGTCGGCAAGCGTGGACTCGTTGTTGAACGCGGTATTAAACGCCGTGTTGCCGGTGGAAGTCGCGTCCGTCGAGCGCGAGAACGTGTAGGCCGCCTGGAAATATCCCGCTCCCCAGCGGCGTGACAGCGTTGTCTGCAGCGAATTGTAGTGCGAGTAGGCGTCATCGGCGAACAACTGGAAGCCCGAGTAGCCGTTGATGCCCTGATCCAGCGAGCGCGCAATCGCATTGTCAAACGTGTTCGCGGTGATGACGCATGGGTTCGGATTGCAATACGTCGGATTGTTGATATCCACTGGATTTGTGGGAGTCGCGTCTTGCGACTCCAGGCTGTCGCGAGTTTCGCGCAAATGAACCGTGTGCGTCCCCACGTAACCAACCTCAAGTACCCACTGTCTGCCCAGGGCACGCTGAACCGTCAAATTCCACTGCTGCGTGCTAGGCACCACAAAATGTCGCGGCACCTCCAGTCCGAAAATATCCTCGGATGGGAGCGGCCCCGGACACGCGCTTCCCGTCGCGTTTCCATAATTTGCGGCTTGCGTCGTATCGCCTCCGGGGAAGCCCTGGAACACGGAAAGGCAAGGTACGAACGTCGGGTCCAACGTCCCCGCTTGTGGTAGGCCATTGGGATTGGGATTCGGGCAACCGGCCAAAGGAGTTTCGGAGAAGAAGGATCCGAGGCAGCCCGGATTGCCGCCGCCGAACGCTACCGGAAGAAAGGGCGCCTGGAACGAAAGCTGGTCCACATTGCCCACGTCCTCGCGCACGTAGTAAATCCCATAGCCCGCGCGAATGGTCGTGTTGTGATGTCCCAGAACGTCGTACGCCAAGCCGATCCGCGGCCCAAGTCCTGTCGAGTAGTTGTTGTTCAACGTGGTGTCATTCGCGCTTCCCGTCAGTCCCGTCAGATTCAAACCGTTTACGCACGACGGATAAATGAACGGGTACTCGCCCACGTTCGCAAGGCTTGGATCGAGGTTTCCAATGTGACAGAGGTTGTCGTGAAATGCGCCGAATATCTCCGTGCGCAGCCCCAGATTCAACGTCAAATCATTGCGTATCTTCCAGTCGTCCTGCGCAAATACCGCGTAATTGTTGCTGCGATATTGGTGGTTATAGACTCCTCCGCCGCCAAAGCTAAACTGCGGCGCTCCCAGAAGGAAATTCTGAAAGTCCGTCGTGGGTGTGGCCAGCGGCCCGTTCGTCGGCGTGTCGGTGAAGAACAGCTCTCCGTTGAAAACTTGGGGAAACAGCTTGTTCAGATTCGCGCGCGTAAATTCGCCGCCAAAGCGGAAAACATGCCGCCCCTTTACCCAGCTCACTGTGTCCGTCGCGTCATAATTGTTCTGGTCCTGGTGCTGATTGGCGAATGGCGCCGGGCCAATCTCAAATCCCGACGTGGACAAAACGAACTTATAGATGGAATCTGTCACGCTGTTCGTCGGCCGGTCGATTCCCACCTCGTCCGCCGTCACCGGAGCGACGTTGTTCAGTTGATCGTTGATGTGCACAAAGCCGAAGCGCAGCTCGTTCACGAGCGTCGGCGAAAACAAGTGCGTTTCCGTGATGTTCAGAAACCGCGCTCCCACCGGCGTATCGAACGGAAAATTCAACGAAGCCGAACTAATGCTGCTCGCCAGTGTGCTGCCGAGCGATTCCTGCAGGTCCCCTCCGCCGAAGGGCAGCAGGGTCTCCGAATCGGAGAAGAAGAATCGCGCGGAGAGTTTATCTTGGCCTCCGCGGAATTCGCGGTCCCAGTTGGAAGTAAACTGATCGTCGTTGTAACTGCCAGGTTTGCTGATGGTGAACGTTCCCGTGTTTACCTGTCCGTTCGTCAGCCCTGGCGTGCATCCCACCGTGCAGTTCGCGGCCACTTGCCCGGATGGAATCAAGTAGCCGGTTTTCGGGCCGAATTGCCCCGTGCTGTCGAGCTGCTGTAATAGCCCTGTGCCGCTCGCGTTCGAAATGACCGGGTCAATGCTCGGCAGCCCAAACGCGCTTTCCAGGCTTGCGGGCGAGCGGTCCGTTGGCAGCAGCGGAATGGTCGTGCTGATGATCGTTCCCGGAGAATCGCCGCTGCGCTGCCGCGTCCCTTGATAGTTCACGAAAAAGTATCCGAATTTATCCTTAACCACCGGTCCGCCGAGGCTTCCCCCGAAAATGTTCTGATTGATTTCCGGGCGCGCCAGTCCATCACGGTTCAGGAAAAAATCGTTCGCGTTCAAGACCGTGTTGCGGAAAAACTCGTACGCGTCGCCGTGCAGCTCCCGCGTGCCTGACTTCAAAATCGCGTTCACGTTTCCGCCGCCATCCCTCCCCTGGCTCGCGTCATACAGCGACGTCTGTACCCTGAATTCCTGAATCACGTCCGGATTCGGCAGTGGAACGTAGGTCGCTTGCGCCACGTTGTAGTCCGTCGCGCTGATTCCTTCGATCAAATAGTTGTTGTTGTCTTCGCGCTGCCCGTTCACGAACAGTTTCACGGACCCCCGGCCAAGCTGCGAGGCATCATTCAGATCGCTCTGTGCGCCCGTCGAAAGCGTCAGCAGTTGCTGATAATTCTGTGTGGCGAGTGGCAGCTCGCGCACTGTGGCCGTCCCCAGCGACTGTCCCGTCGTGGCGTTGCTGGTCTCCACGGTCGTCACCTGCGCCGAAATTTCCACCTTCTCGGACACCGCCCCGGGTTTCAGCGTCATGGTCACGCGCGTTGTCTCCGTCACGCGCACTTCGATGTCCGTGGCTTTCGCTTCCGCAAACCCGGATCTATTCACCACCACGGTGTAATTCCCCGGCGGCAACAGTGTGGCCACGAAGATTCCATCCGTGTTTGTGTCCAGCTTGCGCGCCATCGCTTCTGTCCGCGAATCGATAATCTGCACTTCCGCGCCGGCTATCGTCCCGCCGCTGCTGTCGACCACCACTCCGCTGATCGCCCCGGTCGCCCCGCCTTGTCCGTACGCGTTTGCTCCCGTAAGCATTCCGGCGAGCAGCAACACGCCTGCAATTATTCCGAATTTAATCCGCATCCCCCACCCCCGAATTAATCAGACTTCTCTATTGCTATTTCGTGAGCATGAACCCTTCGAGTGAAAACTTCCCTGCATCGCGCGCGCTGCCCCGGACAGGGCGCGAAAACTGGCGGACATTCACCCTTTTCGAAGCTAGCGATTCACCGTCTTGGTGTCAACAAGCCGGTGCATAAAAGTTTTGGATGAATCAAATCGCCGCGCGTTACGTTGTACTTCGCGTTTTTCCGAAGCCCTGTTGTGCCCGGGCCATTTCCAATCCGGGCTTGACGCAAAGCATCCCCGGCGAGACCATGACTCACGGGTTACTCTGGCGCAACCTGCCCTTGCCGCCGTCCGTCTAACGATTTAGCAAACCAGCGTCCCCGATGGGGGTGACACATGGCTTCTCGCAGTGCGCTTCGCTCCATAGTTTCGCTTTCTTTGTTCCTCGCTCTTTCGGCTGGCGCCCGTCCCGCAGCGGCTGACTCCAGCCACGCACGAATCATTCGCCTCAGTCTCGTCCAGGGCGATGTGCGCTTCACGCGCGAAGCTCATGGCGACCCCCTCGCCGATCAAAAGGCCGTTTGGGAAACCGCCGCGTCCAATCTGCCCGTCCGCCAGGGCTATATTCTCGCCACCGACGATGGCCGTGCTGAAGTCGAATTTGAGAATGGCGCCATGGCTTTCCTCGGCTCCAACACCGTTCTTGAGTTCTACGATCTTTCCCTGGACGACGGCGCCCGCACCACGCGCCTGGTTCTCCGCCAGGGCTCCGCTTCTTTCTACGTCAATCCCGCGAAGGATGACTATTTCAGCGTAACCGGCGGCGATTTTACGGTCGTCGCTGGCGGCAAAAGTTCCTTCCGCATCAACAATTTTGACGATGGCAGCAACGTCGCCGTCCTCTCTGGCCACGCCTCCATCCTTCATCAGAAGGACACTACTTCGCTCTCCAAGGGCCAGTCTCTCTCTATGCACGCCGGCCAGCCTTCCGTCAGCATCGGCAGCCTCCCCTCGAGCGACGAATTCGATCACTGGGTCGCCGGCCGCATCGATACGGTTTCCGCCGCAACGAACGCCTCTCTGCAATACACCAACTCCGGCTCTTACGTTCCTGGCTTCGCCGATCTTTATACCTATGGTTCTTGGTTTTCCTGTGGCGGCTACGGCTATGGTTGGCGCCCGTTCGGCGTCGGTTTCGGCTGGTCGCCGTTCACCATGGGCCAGTGGCTGTGGGATCCGGGTTTCGGCTTGACGTTCGCCAGCTTCCAGCCCTGGGGCTGGGCTCCTTATCACTATGGTGGCTGGCTCTTTGATTCTTCCTGTGGCGGCTGGTTCTATTCGCCGCCCGCGTACTACGGCGTTTACTCCGGCTATCCGGGAACGCGGCCGCGCACGCCCATCCATCCACCCCATCCACTTTATCAATCCTCCACTGCCGTCTTCGTTCGCAGAAACGGCGTACTCGGCGTCGTGCCGATGAATCCGCTCGACAAGCAAGGCAAAACTCCTCTGAATATGGAACACGGCATTTTTTCGCTTCAAGCCCGCAGCGGCGACCCGCAACAGCTTCTCTCCGCGGCCGACGGTGAAAAATGGGACACTTTGAAATTTTCGCCGCGCGACGCTTTCAAAGCTAGTCTTCTTGCAACCACGGCGCCCGAGCGCACTTCACGCTCCATCCTCGAGGGAAATAACACCGCCCGAATCCTCTCTCCTGGCCGCGAATCTGCCATCGCCTTCGATCCGCTCCAGCACCGCTTTGTAAACACGAATTCTGCGCCGCTTTCCTCGAAGGGAGGCGGGGAAGTGCTTTCCGAAAAAAATTCTCTGGGTGCGATGCGAAATGGCCGCGCCGTGGAAGCGGAAAGGAATAATCCGTCGCGCGAAGCCGTCACGCGTGTTCCGGGCGCGCCCATGTCGGCCCGCGCCGCGGTTCCTCCTGCTCGCAACATGACTCCGCCTCCCGCGCCTCGTTCCTCTTTCGGCGGTGGCGGTGATCGCGGAGGAGGCGGCTCTGATTTTTCTCGCGGCGGAGGAGGTGGATTCTCGGCGCCTTCCGCGTCGGCGCCTCACGCTTCGGCCCCTTCCAGCGGTGGCGGTGGTCGCCCGCACTGAGTGCATCTTTAACTCTAGGAATTTCTTGCAAGAGAGAACGGCTTCGCAATCCGGAGCCGTTTTTCTTTGATGGAGAATTTCATAGAGAAGACGCCCAGTCGATACCGCGATTATGGTCTTCAAGAAAAAAGCATTCCCGCGTAACCAACAACCGCGCTGAAATCCCCTGAAATGTCTCCCGATGTCGCGTACCGCACCAACTCTGCCTTCGTTTTTCCCAGACTCTTCAGCGCGGTCAACATCGCAACCGTCGGCCCAAGCCCACACATCGAGATCTCCTCGTTTCGGCAAGTGTCATACAGTCCGCCCGCGTCCAGCGCCAGAATCCGGTCGATCGCCTTCTGATCCTTCAGCCGCGTCGTTGCATCATTTTCGTAATGATTCAAATCCGAAGTCGTCAGCAGTAGAATCTCCCCGCTGGCCGCGGCAATCACGCCTCCGATGGCTTCGCCCACCGTCACGAGTTCCTCGAATCGCACCGTTCCCAGCGCCACCGGCACAAACGTAAATTCTGGCTGAAGCACCTGCAAGAATGGAATTTGCACCTCCAGCGAATGCTCGGCCTTGTGTGCAACTTGGTCTTCCCGCAACAGCGGGCAAGCCGCACGCAACGCTTCCGCGAGCGGCTCGTCAATCGCCGCATCGCCGAGCGGCGTCTTCCATGCCCCGCTCGAGAGAATCGCCGCATTCTCTCCACGCGGATAATGCCGCACTCCAAGAATGATGATTTTCTTCGGAATGGCCATTCGCGCATACACGGCTCCCGCCACATGTCCCGAATAAACGTACCCGGCATGCGGCACCAGGCACGCCTTCGCCCGTACATGCGCGCCACTTGCATCAGCCTTCGTATATTGATCGACGAGTGCGGTCAGTTCTGCTGGGTCGGAAGGATAAAATCGGCCGGAAACGGCGGGCAGGCGAAGCATCGAGCTGCCACGCAGTTCAGAGCGGCTTCGAGGGCTTGCCTTTGATCTTCAGGGCTTTCTTGCTCGTCGGGTCGTAATACACCGTCACTTTGTCCCCGTACTGGTAGCCGCCTTTATCGATGATCTTCTGCATTTTCGCCGACACTTGCTCGGACAGCGCAAATGTCTCCAGGGCCATGTCGTTTCCCTTGGCCCGCACCGTGATCTGCGCGATGTTCGCGTGCATCACAGTGCCTTCGAATTTGCCCAGTCCTGCCGTTTTCGATTTCGGCTTGACGGCGTTTATCACGATCGGCACCGCCGTATCCACCACGATCGGAGTCACTACTGCCGGTGTTTGCGCCTGCGCAGCCGCGCCGCTCAGCGCCGCCGCCATCAGCGCCATGCTTCCCAGTCCCGCCATTTTTACAAACGCTTTCATTCGATGTCGTCCGTTGCGATTCGCAGCGACTTCAAAAATCGCACATCCTGCGGCGTCATCGTCAGCCGTGCCGCTGGTTTCTTGTCTGGAACTTGATCGAAAGACTCTTGGTCCACCTGAATCCGCAGCGACTCCAGGAATCGCCGGTCCTGCGTCGTCAGCTTCGACGCTTCTGCCGCCGCGGCATCGCGCTTTGCCAATCCGATCGTCGCGTCCAGTTTCAACACGATGTCGTATCCGTGCGCGCGCACTCCCGCGATAGCGCCCGTAATCCGGTCGGAGTCGGACACCGTATCGTTGATCGCGTGTCCCAATTCACGGAGCAAATTTTTAAGGTGATCGTCGAGTTGCAAGGGCGGCTCTCCCTCACTTCAGTTGTCATTTTAGGCTTGCATTTCGCAGGATACAAGTCGCCTCCTTTCCCCTTGTCTCCAATAGGTTCACAGCCCCTTGGTTCAGGTCCTTTCGCCTTTTCTGCAATGATTTGTTTCCCGTCCTTCTTTCTCATCACCGGCTATAGTCTTGGCCGGCTCCAAACCGTGTTTCGTGTGTGCGTCCACCAGTCACCAGTCACAAGTCACCAGTCACTCCCACCTTCGCTCCCTTAACTCTCCATTTCACGCTAGAATGCGCTCATGTCTACCGCCGCCACCTCGCCTGCAACAGCGCCTCGCCAGGGCGGCTTTCATCGCTTCTGGCGCGCCCTGCGTCAGCTCTTCCTCGAAGTGATCGGCGCCATCTTCGCGGTTCTTGCCCTCGTCTGGCTCAATCTTGCCGTGCGCTCCTGGACGCGTGATGTGGCGCATTGGCTCATCGCCACGGCCGTCGCCGTCGCTCTCTTGTTCATTTTTTTCGCCATCACTTCCTTCCGACGCGCTCGCAGGCTCTAACTCCCGCCGCCATGTCCAACGCAAAAATCAAATCCGGCGAACGCAAAGAATCCTTCTTCACGCTCTCCGGTCTTCCCATCGATCGCCTTTACACAGCAGACAATCTTTCCGCCTGGGATCCCGAATCCTCTCTCGGTTATCCCGGCGAATTTCCCTACACCCGCGGCATCTACCCCACCATGTACCGTGGCCGCTTCTGGACCATGCGGCAATATGCCGGCTTTGGCACGGCCGTCGAATCCAACCAGCGCTACCGCTATCTTCTCGGCAAAGGCCAGGCCGGCCTCTCCGTCGCCTTCGATCTCCCCACGCAAATCGGCATGGACTCCGATCATCCCCTCGCTCTCGGCGAAGTCGGCAAAGTTGGCGTCGCCATCGATTCTCTCGAAGACATGGAAACTCTTTTCGACGGCATCCCGCTCGAGAAAGTCTCCACCTCCATGACCATCAACTCAACCGCCGCCATTCTTCTCTGCCTCTACGTCGCCGTCGCCAAAAAACAAGGCGCCGATCTCGCCAAAATTTCGGGCACCGTCCAGAACGACATCCTCAAGGAATACATCGCCCGCGGCACGTACATCTATCCCGTCCGCCCCGCCATGCGTATCGTCACCGACATTTTCGCCTGGTGCCGCGAAAATCTTCCCAAGTGGAACACCATCTCCATCTCCGGCTACCACATTCGCGAGGCTGGCTCGACCGCCATCCAGGAAGTCGCCTTCACTCTCGCCGACGGCATCGCTTACACCCAAGCCGCGCTGGATAGCGGCCTCGCCGTCGACGAATTCGCTCCGCAACTCTCCTTCTTCTTCAATGCTCACAGCGATCTTCTCGAAGAAATCGCCAAGTACCGCGCCGCCCGCCGCCTCTGGTCTAAAATCATGCGCGAACGATTCAACGCAAAGGATCCGCGCTCTCTTCTCCTTCGCTTCCACGCGCAAACTGCCGGCTCCTCGCTGACCGCCCAGCAACCCGAAAACAATATCGTTCGCGTCGCCATCCAGGCTCTTGCCGCCGTCCTCGGCGGCTGCCAATCTCTCCACACCAATTCCATGGACGAAGCCCTCGCCCTTCCCACCGAAGATGCCGCGCTCATCGCTCTCCGCACGCAGCAAGTCCTCGCCCACGAAACCGGCGTCACCAACACCATCGATCCCGTAGCCGGCTCCTACGCCATCGAACACCTCACCAACGAAATCGAAAATGGCGCCGTTGCTTACATTGAAAAAATCGATGCGATGGGAGGCATGCTTCGCGCCATCGAATCCGGCTTCGTCCAGGGCGAAATCCAAAAAGCCGCCTACGATTACCAGCGCGCCGTGGAATCCAAAGATCAAATCGTCGTAGGCGTCAACGACTTCGTCGCGGACGAAGACCGCGCCATCCCCACTCTCCGCGTCGAACCCGAAATCGAGCGCAACCAAATCGCCCGCCTAAACTCCCTCCGCGCCAAACGCGACAGCACCAAAACGCAATCCGCCCTAACCGAACTCCAGCGTCGCGCCGCAACCACGGAAAATCTCCTCCCCGCCATCCTCAACGCCGTCGAATCCTACGCCACCGTAGGCGAAATCTCCGACACTCTCCGTCGCGTCTTCGGCGAATACCAGGAATCCGTCGTCATCTGAAATGAAGCTAATTCTCGCCTCCGCTTCCCCACGCCGCGCCGAAATCCTCCGCGACGCCGGCTTCGACTTCGACGTCGTCCCGTCCCCCATCGACGAAACTCCACTCCCCGGCGAATCTCCCCACGCTCTCGTCCAACGCCTAGCCACCGCGAAAGCCGAACTCGTTGCCTCCCACACCAGCGCCCCCGCCATCGTCCTCGCCGCGGACACTGTCGTCACCCTCGACAACCGCATCTTCGGCAAGCCCCGCAACACCGACAACGCCCGTCACATGCTAGTACAGCTTTCCGGCCGCACCCATTCCGTCCTAACAGGCGTCACTCTCATCCGCCTCCCCGACGCCCAGCGCCGCTCCTTCGTCGAATCCACCCAAGTCCTTTTCGCCCAGCTATCCGCCGATGAAATCACCCGTTACCTCGCCACCAACGAGCCCCACGACAAAGCCGGCGCCTACGCCATCCAAGGCCGCGCCGGCCGCTACATCCCCCGCATCGAAGGCGACTACTTCAACGTAGTCGGCCTCCCCCTATCGCGCGTCGCCCAAGCCCTCGCCGACCTCGGCTATTCCGAAGACTGATCTTGCCGCTTCTCCCCTTATACCGGGTCGCCGAACCGCCGAAACATGGCCCCGCTGATCCATGAACCTTTGCCCGTGCTAAGGTGGGTTGTCCTGATCGCTAAAGGTGAGCGCAGGCTATTCCGCCAAGGGAGTCATGCAGCGTAGAGAATTTATCGCCCTAGTGGGAACCACGGCTTACGCCGAATTGGCACGCCGTATCGGCGTGCAGTTAGCGCCGAAGACTCCCAAACCCGATGTAACCCTTCGCATCTCGCCCGTCGAATGGGAAGTCGCCCAAGGAAAAATCATCAAGACAACCGGATACAACGGCTCGGCCCCCGGCCCCGTCTTGCGCCTCAAAGAGGGCCAACCTGTTACCGCGGAAATTTCGAACGAAACGAATATCCAGGAACTGGTTCATTGGCACGGCCTGTTCATTCCTTCCGATGTCGACGGCTCCGAAGAAGAAGGTACACCCATGGTCCCGCCCGGCGGCGTCCGCCGCTATTCCTTTGTTCCCCGCCCTTCGGGAACCCGCTGGTATCACAGCCACATTCATGCTGGCCGTGACATGAAGCGCGCCACCTACACTGGACAGTTCGGTTTTCTCTACATCGAGCCGAAAGACGATCCGGGCCGCTACAACGCCGAAGTCTTTCTCGCTCTCCACGGTTGGCATGCCTCACTGGGAAGCCAGGCCGATGAGGGCACCCTCGAAGTCACATATCGCGCCTATTCAATGAACAGCCACGCCCTCGGTTTCGGCGAACCGATCCGCGTCAAGGAAGGCCAACAAGTCCTCTTCCGCATCCTGAACGCGAGCGCCACCGAACAGCATCGCCTCGCCTTCCCGGGCCACAGGTTCAAAGTCCTCAGCCTCGATGGAAATCCCGTGCCGGTGCCATGCGAAGTCGACGTCATCGAAATGGGTCCGGCGGAACGCGTCGACGCCATCGTCACGATGAATCAGCCTGGCGCGTGGATTCTCGGCGAAGCCAATGATCAAACCAGGAATGCCGGCATGGGCGTGGTAATCGAATATGCGAACCAGAGCGGCGCAGCGCAGTGGGCCGCTCCGGCGAGAACTCCCTGGGACTACACCCTTTTCGGCCACGAAGCGGAGACTCCCCTTCCTTCGGGTGGCGTCGTCCCGCTCGTGTTCCGCAAAAAGTTTGCCGGCCACAACTGGGTGGACAAATGGACCATCAACGGCAAATCGTTTCCGAAAACAGACCCTATTCGCGTCCGCACCAACCAGCGCTACCGTCTCCGCTTCGACAACCAAAGCGATGAAGCCCACCCCGTCCACCTTCATCGCCACAGTTTTGAGCTGACCAAATTCGCCGGAAAACCAACGTCTGGCATTCTGAAAGATGTAATTGTTGTGCCCGCCAACACGCGGGTTGAAGTGGATTTCACTGCTGACAATCCCGGCCCCACCCTTTTTCACTGCCACCAGCAACTGCACATGGACTATGGGTTCATGACCATGGTGGAATACGATGGCTGAGGCGCCGCATTTTTGTATTGACAAACTGTTACCCTTGGCGCATTATAGCTTCTGGGTAAAGACGTGCTCCGTGTTTCGGAACGCCAACCTCCTGGTTGGCGTTTTTGCTTCCTAGACAATCTTTTTACAGCCTAACTCTTTTATCCGCAGCACTTACGGAACGAACGGCGACTTTGCGCCATGCTCCCGGCGACTGGCACAAGCAAGTCCTTTAGAATCAACGTGGGCTCTGTTGACATCCTAGGCACAGATTATGCTTTGAGGGATCGACAAGGAGGGGCCGGAGGTGTTTTCTGATGGGGCAGGAGGGACGATGGCCGAGGTTGGTCTCCTGCCGATTGCTCGCGTGGCGCTGCAAGTGGCCACGCAGGTTTTGCCGCCCTACCGCACGCGCTTCAGCAAACACCAGTTCACGCAACCACAGCTATTGGCGGTGCTGTGCCTGATGCGCTATGAAGATTGGACTTTTCGCGAAGCCGAGACGCGTTTGCGCGAGCACCAAGAATTGCGCGCCGCACTGCAATTGCAGGCCGTGCCGGACTACACCACACTGTATCGTTTTCTGCGGCGACTGGACGACGACACCGTGGAGCGCGGACTGAGCGAAACGGTGCGTCGCTTGCGTGGACGCCGGCGCCGGCCCGTTTCCGCCGCCATTGATGGCACCGGACTCTCCTACAATTCCGTCAGCACCTTCTTTGTACGGCGCATGGAACAGCACGCGGAGCACAGTTCGCGGCAACGCCGTTGGTTGAAGTGGGTGATTGTGGTGGATTTACAGCAGCAGATTTTGCTGGCGCAACGGGCACATCAAGGACCGGGGTCCGACGTGCGCGCCCTGCCGGGATTGCTGGCTGCGGCGGCACGAGGCGCGCCCATTGGCCTGGTGCTGGCGGATGCGGAGTTTGACTCGGAACCCAATCACGAATTCATCCGACAGCGCCTGGGAGCTCGGAGCATCATCCCGGCCAAACGCCGCGGTATTCCCCAAGGCACCATTCGGAATCAGATGTTCCGCGCTTTCCCGAAAAAGCCCTACCGGCAACGCGCCAAGATCGAAACGATCTTCTCGGTCGTCAAACGCAAGCTCTCCTCGCGCGCGCCCGGTCGCAGCTTGGCCATCCAGATCCGCCAAGCTTTGCTCCTCGGTCTTACCTACAACCTCTACCGGCTAAGGCCCGCTCTCGGCCCGATAGGATGTCAACAGAGCCATCAATATTTAGGGGAGACCACGCAAGTGTTGCATCTAAAGAACTTAGGCTGCACGGTACCCTGTGGCTTGATACCGTAGTTCTCACACGTTTCAAGCGTTGGTTACGCTTAGCACATTGCCGTCGGGATCGTTAAACCAGGCCACTTGGGAGGATCCCCCGGGCACGGTCAGGATGCCAAGTTCGTCCTGGTGGAAGCTTGGATAGCGGTTGAAGATTACGCCCTGTTTGCGAAGGGCATTCACGGCAACTGGCACATCCGGAACCTGGAAGCCCAGGATGGTGTGCTCATCGGGCGTGAAATCAGGTACGAGCGAAACGCGCAAGGTTACTCCAGCAATGTTGAAAACGGCGGCGAAGCTGTCCTCGTAGGCATGAGTCAGGCCTAGAATCTCGCGATAGAACGCAGTGGCACGCGCACGGTCTCTCGTGCATACGACGATCGCGGGCTTTGCTGCTTCAAGAATGCCCATGTTTTGCATCCTTTCTTTTCGCTTGCGGCGATTGCTTCCTGTTTGTTCGTTTCGTGCCGAGAGCGCCCGACACGACAAAATCTCTCACGGCCGAGGGGCCCGAAGCCGGCTGAGTATGGTCAGTTCAAATTGGAAATGGATTTGTTGCCAAACGTACTGCGGAGGCCCGAAAAACAAAAACGGCAGCCGGAAGCTGCCGCAGTGCAGAAATTGTCCTTTGAAAAGGGTAATCGGCGGAAGCAGGAGCGGTCAAGCGGAAAGTGTCAACACGCCAGTGGCCGATGGGAATGTTTTGGATGGTCATCGGAAGGGCCACTTGTGTGCAGTAAAACGGGGGTTGTCATTCTCGCGGCATGCAAAGTGGCTGTCGGCTTGCCATGCGCGAATGGCGTAAACTTGTTCCTTTCCGGTGTGGTGATGGCACGAGCAGAGAAAAGCCCCCAAAACTTGAAGAGCCGCCCGATCTGGGCCGAAGTTTCGCTTTCCGCGCTCGCGGAGAATTTCCGCGTGATCCGCAAGTTCGTGAATCCGCCGGAAGAGAAGCGCAAAACGCCGCGAAAGATTCTGTCGATCGTCAAAGGCAACGGGTACGGCCACGGCGGACCGCAAGTCGCAAAGGCCCTCGAGAAATCCGGCTCGGATTGGTTTGGCGTGACGTGCACGGAAGAGGGCATTGCCGTTCGCAAAGCCGGCGTTAAGAAGCCGGTTCTCATCCTGACAAGTTTTTGGCCCGGCGAAGAAGCGCGCCTGCTCGAATACGATTTGACCGCGGTCATCCATCGCTGCGAACAATTGCAGCAGCTGGACCGCGCCGCCGCGCGATATTGTAGTGGCCGGTCTTTAGACCGGTCCTCGGCTCGGAAGACCCGCCGCTCCAATCGCGCCGATCACAAACGCATTTCGTTCCACCTAAAGATGGACACGGGCATGAACCGCCTCGGCATCGCTCCCGGTGACGTCGAATGTTTCGCAAGACAACTCGCCAAATGCAAGCATCTGGAACTCGGCGGAGTCTTCACGCATTTTGCTTCGTCCGAAGTTTTCACAAATACGCGCACGGGAGAGCAGACGCGCCAGCAAGAGGAGCGTTTTTACGCCGCTCTGGAGCGCCTGCGCGCGCTGGGCATCGATCCCGGCATCGTACATCTGGCGAACAGCGCCGCCATCGCCACGCGCCCCGAGACTTGGGCCGACATGGTACGACCGGGGGCGATTCTCTACGGCTATCATCCAGGATATGAGCCCGTCGAAAAG
The DNA here is from genome assembly GCA_963715795.1 of uncultured Acidobacteriota bacterium. Taxonomy (GTDB): domain Bacteria; phylum Acidobacteriota; class Terriglobia; order Acidiferrales; family UBA7541; genus Acidiferrum. The sequence continues at coordinate 4,248,359 of OY970275.1, forward strand.
CGGCCGGAGATCGAGGCGCTCCTCCCCGTGAAGCCCGTGATGAGCTTGCGCTCGCGCATCATTAGCATTCGCCAAATCCCTGTCGGCGCCGGAGTCGGCTACAACGAAAAATTCATCGCCCAGCGCCCTTCGCGCATCGCTGTTTTGGCCGCGGGCTATGGCGATGGCGTCCACCGTTCTCTCGGCAACAAAGGCACTGTGTTACTGCGAGGCTCGCTCGCGCCCATCGTGGGAATCATTTCCATGGACGTCACCATGATTGACGTGACCGATATTCCCGAAGCCGCGATCGGCGACGTCGTCACCATTCACGGCACCGACGGCGCCCACGTGCATCCCGCGAACGTCATCGCGCGAAGCATCGGCACGGTGACCTCCGACCTGCTCTGCGCAGTGAGCCAGCGCGTTCCGCGCCTTTATTTTCAATAACCGATACTCCCAATTCTTCTTATTAATCGTTATAACTAGTATTGACTCACATTCCATAGCGGAGTATATACACCGCGGGAATGCGAAGCTGCGCTCCCGTCCCGCACCGAGCGAAGTGTCGCGCGATGGCGCGGGAATGCGGCACCGATTTTGCAGTGTTTCGTCTTACTGTGAGGTCGTATGAGCCGAACCGTTCCTGAAGTGCAGCCTTATCCGAATTCTGCGCCGTTGCCTTCCTCCGATTCTGCCGCTGAAGAAAGGGAAAACGCGCCCACTCCATCTTCGCGAAAAAACCTGGAATTTTGGCTGGTTCGCGTGCTTATCCTCGTGTGCGCAGCAGCGGTTTGCTACAAGCTCGCGCCCTTTGGCCTCAGCGGGGCGCGCGCCGCGGGCGTCGGTCTCTTTCTGGCGGTGGTTATTTTGCTTGCCGAATTGCGTCTCCGCCGCGTTGGGATCGGCGGCCTCTTGGGCGGAGCGCTGGGCATCGCCTGGGGATTATTTTCAGCGCTGATCGTAACGCTGATCATTTCCCGTTCGAGCCAGTCCGATCCCACGAAAACGTTCCTGGAGTACGCGGCGCTGTGCGCGTTCGCGTATTTGGGGCTGGCCCTCGGTTCCGAGAAAGGCGGCACGCTCAAGGACGCCTATTTTTCTCGCCCGCCTGCCGAGCAGACCGTGGCCCCCGAATCGATCAAGCTTCTCGATACCAGCGTGCTGATCGACGGGCGCATCGCCGACGTTTGCGAAGCCCATTTTCTCGATGGCGTGCTGGCCGTGCCGCAATTCATTCTGCACGAATTGCAACTCGTCGCCGATTCGTCCGATTCCATGAAACGCCAGCGCGGGCGCCGCGGTCTCGAGGTGTTGCAGCGCATGCAGAAGATGGCGTATCTGGACGTGCGCATTCTCGAGCAGGATTCCGCGCAAGCGGGCGACGTGGATCACAAGCTTGTGGAGCTCGCGCGGCGGCTGAACGCGAAAATCATCACCAACGATTTCAATCTCAACAAAGTGGCCACGGTGCAGGGTCTTTCCGTTTTGAACGTGAACCAGCTTGCCAACGCCTTGAAGCCGGTGGTCTTGCCCGGCGAGCCGATGCGCGTGCTGATTTTGCGCGAGGGCAAGGAGCCTAACCAGGGCGTGGCGTTTCTGGACGACGGGACCATGGTGGTCATCGACGGTGCGCGCCGCTGCATCGGCAAGAGCGTCGATATGCAAGTCACCTCCGTGCATCAGACCACTGCCGGCAAAATGATTTTTGGGCGGATGGAGGATCGCTCGGAGCCGAGCGCAGCCGCGCCCCGACATGCCAGCGCCGCCGCCGGCCGCGGGGAAAGCTTCGGCAGCAGCCGCACCGAAATGGCGCCGCGAACGGAAAGCGGTGCGCGCCTTCCGGAGACGCCCCAAGCGGATTCCGGGCCGCGGTCCGGCTTCTCCGAAACAGACGCCGAGTAGACGGCACGCGCGGCAGTCACGCAAATCTTTCCGCAAAATTTGCGCACGATATTCCCGACGAAGATTTTTTTGTACGTGCACGCGTTTGAGCCAGTTTTTGGCCGCTCGCATTCGCCTCGCGCCCTTCCTTGAGGTACACTCTTGAGTTTGCGCCCCGTCATTTCTCTCATCCGGGCGGGCCGCGCGCAAAATGAGCCGCATCGCTGCCATTCTTCCGGCCGCAGGTCTCGGAACCCGCATGGGGGCCGACACGCCGAAGCAGTTTCTCGAACTGGACGGCACGCCACTGGTGATTCTCAGCGTGCGCCGGATCGCTTCGTGCCCGCTGGTGACGGACATCATCGTCGCGACGCGCGCGGACGTCGTCGATTCGCTCGAAGACCGCATCCGCGAAGAAAGATTCATGCAATCGGTCCGCGTGGTCCGCGGCGGAGATTCGCGGCAGGATTCGGTCGCGCTGGCGCTCCAGGAAGTACCGGACGACACGGAAATTGTGCTGGTGCACGATGCCGTGCGGCCATTCGTCACGCGCGAACAGATTGCCCGCGTCATCGAAGAAGCGCGCCGCTGCCAAGCCGCCATTCTGGGCGTTCCCGCGATGGACACCGTAAAAGAGGTCAAGCGCGCGAGTCTGCCGGAAGACGTCGCGCTGATTACCGGGACCATTCCCCGCGAGCGTGTAGTGCTGGCGCAGACGCCGCAAGCGTTCTCGACAAAGCTGATCAAGGAAGCGTTCGCCCGCGCGCAGGCGGATGGAGTAAATGCGTCCGACGAAGCTGGGCTCGTCGAGCGCCTCGGTCACGACGTCCACGTTGTCCTCGGTTCGGAGCGCAACATCAAAATCACCAAGCCCGCCGACATGAGCCTGGCGCGCTTTTACCTCGAACAAGAGCGCAACAAAGCATGAGCGTACGCTGCGGCATCGGCTACGATCTTCACCGGCTCGCGGAAGGGCGAAAGCTCATCGTTGGCGGAATCGAGCTTCCCTTCGACAAAGGATCCGTGGGCCACTCCGACGGCGACGTGCTCGCGCATGCACTCTGCGATGCTTTGCTGGGCGCCGCGGGGCTTGGCGATATCGGCACGCATTTTCCGGACTCCGATCCGAAGTGGAAGGGCGCACACAGCCTGCTTTTTCTGGAGCACGCGCGAAAACTCCTCGATGAGAAGCATTTTGCTATCGAGCATGTCGATGCCGTCGTTATCTTGGAAAGACCGAAGTTAGGTCCACACTTTCCGAAAATGCGCGAAGCCCTTGCCCGCGCTCTAGGCGTCTCCATCGATCATATTCATTTGAAAGCCAAGACAAACGAAGGCGTCGATGCCGTCGGGCGCGGCGAAGCGATTGCCGCACACGTGGTGGCCACGCTTTCGCAAGCATGAGCATGCCGTTTGCTTTGAGGCCGGCTGCCAATCACGTGCGCTGAGATTCGCCGATGACTCCGCAAGAAACTCCCAATGCTCCGTCTGCCCCTTTGCACTCGTTCACGGCGCGCGATGTGGCCGAAATTCTGCGCGAGCGGGGCTGGCTCGCCGGTGAAGCGTCTCCTGAGCAATTCGCTTGGTGCGAATGCGCCGCCGGGCTGCTCGGCGCTCATGCAACGGATCGTCTGGCCCTCGCCGAATTGCTCCTTCTCGTCTTTCACTACGATGCGCAAGAGATTCTCGGCAAGGTCGAAACTCATTCCGTCCTTTCGCGTTACGCGGCGCGCGACGTGCTGCGCCATCTCGCTCTTCTTTTGCTGGAGGCAGGCCCGCTCACGGCCGACCAATTCAAACAGATCATCGAAGCCTTGAAAGACGGCGTTGGCGTTCGCAGCCGCGAGCTGTTTCATCCCATCCGTCTCGCGTTAACCGGCCGCGCCGGTGAGGGCGAACTCGATCGCGTGATTTTGCTGCTCGATGAAGCTGCCGCGCTTTCGTTCGCCGTCTCCGTCAAATCCGCCCGCCAGCGTATCCTCGAATTCTGCGCCGCTCTCGATTGAGGTAGCGCATTGGCTGAAAGCACGACGGGATATTACCTCGCAGCTCCGCTCCTCACCCAGTTGTTTTTCTTTTGGCTGTCGGCTGTTAGCTGTCGACTGTAAACTATCTTCTTTCATGGACAAGCTCACCGGCATCCACGCCGTTCGCGAGGCGCTTGAAGCGGGCCGCCCCTTCGATCGCATCGTGATCGCGCGCGGCCGCCAGGACACGCGCGTCGAAGAAATTCTGCAACTAGCGCGCGCGCAAGACATTCCCGTGCGCTTTGAGGACCGCGGCCAGCTCGATCGCCTCGCCAACGCGAAGGATCATCAAGGAGTCGTCGCACTCGCGGCTGTGCGCGCGCCCGCAACGCTTGAAGGCATTCTCGCCGCTGCAAATCAGGGAGCCGATCATGGAAGCAAAGGCCTCATCGTTCTTCTCGATGGCGTCGAAGATCCGCATAATCTCGGCGCCATCATTCGCACGGCCCTCGCCGCGGGCGCACACGGCGTGGTGATTCCCGAGCGCCGCGCCGCCGGACTCACCGACACCGTCGCGCGCGCTTCGGCCGGCGCGATCGCGCACCTGCCCATCGCCAGGGTTACGAACCTCGTGCGCACCATGGAAGAGTTGAAGGAAGCAGGCTATTGGCTCATCGGCCTCGATGAACGCGCCGACAAAAGCTACACCGAAGCGGACTACACATCGCCTGTGGGCATCGTCCTAGGCGGCGAAGGCAAAGGCCTCCACGATCTAACGCGCAAACGCTGCGACTTCATCGTCTCGCTGCCCACGACCGGCCCCGTCAAATCGCTCAACGTCTCCGTAGCCGCCGGCGTCGTCCTCTTCGAAGCTCTCCGCCAGCGCCGCGGCGGCTCACGCCCCGTCTGAGATCTGGATGGCTACCTTTAGGGCCGAGGTCGCGTGACGGGACCAATGACTGCGAAAATCAAGACGCCAGTCAAAGTACATATCTTCTAAACTTGCGCCTGTAGTTTGAAGTTTTAGCGCATCCTGCAAATCCATATAAATCTCAGCGATATCCTGCGAAAGAGAACACAGGATTGGCTCTTCTTTCTGAGTGGGATCGAAGACGTCCCAGTATTCGTCCAGATTGCCCAGCTGTTCGCGGAGTTTGGTCGAGAGCCTGTACTGCTCGCTCGCGTGTGTATCAACCGATTCATCAATAGAATCTGTCCCTCCGGTCGAAGGGCTCACCCACGGCAGGCGAGCTCCAACCTCACAGAGCCTGGCTAGGAGCACGGAGACATCCTGGACCAGACGCTTGCGCTCGTAGATGCCGCAATTGTCGATACACCTGCAGAAATCTTCCGCGACGGCGGGGAACTCTGCGATCGCATCCTGTTCGGACTGTGTCATCTTGTCGGTCATCGCGGGCATTCAGGCGGCAGGCTTCTACGTGTCGTACTGGATAAGCGAAAATACGTCCACGCCATTGAGTTTCGAGCGGCCGTTGAGAAACGTCAGCTCGACCGCGAACGCCGCGCCTTCGATTTTTCCACCCAGCTTCTCGACGAGCTTTCCTGTGGCCGCAGCGGTGCCGCCCGTCGCGAGGAGATCGTCGCAAATGATCACGCGCTGACCGGGCTTCACGGCGTCTTCGTGAATCTCAAGCGTGTCCGTGCCATATTCGAGCGCATAGGAGACGCTCGCGGTTTTCGCGGGCAATTTTTTCGGCTTGCGAACAGGAACGAAACCTGCTCCAAGCCGGTACGCCAGCGCGGGAGCAAAAATAAAGCCACGCGCTTCGATGCCCGCGACGACATCAATCGTACGTCCTTTGTAGTGATCGCAGAGCCGGTCGATCAGCGTGTGAAATCCATCCTTGTCTTTCAGGAGCGTAGTCAAATCGTAAAAAAGAATCCCCGGCTTGGGGTAATCCGGCACTTCGCGAATCAGCTTCTTCAAATCATCCATTCGTACGGCTCCTCTTCAGCCAACTTCTACTCAAGCATCCGGTTAATCATCCGGCTCGATCACAAAACTGTTTTCATGCAGCGGCGTGCGTTGCGCTTCCTCTTCCCGCACATCCGTAACGCTCGAAAAGCGCGGCCCCCGTTCGAGCGCGATTCGCAGTTCAGCCAGTTGCGCCGGTGTGCCAATCGCAAGCACTTCGACTCTGCCGTCGTAGAGATTCTTCGCGTAGCCGCCGATCTTCAGTTTTTCCGCCGCACGCTGCACAAAAAAGCGGAATCCCACGCCCTGCACGGTTCCAGAGACAAAATAGCGCCTAGTTTGTTTCTCGCCGTCCACAAGCTCCAAAATTGTAGCAGAGACTTCCCGCATTCCGTTGCATCCAAACCGATTTGGAAACTCCAGTTTCCTCTTCGAAGCGCTGCGTGAGAGGACCTTGTGAAAGTGCGCTAAACTCAATCCGGTTCGCGAATAGGCCGAGGCTGCTTTCCGGCGCTTTCCGCGCATCCTATCCGGTATGAAATCGACCTTCGCCCAGCCTCGCGCCCTCCAAAGCAGCATGGGCCTGCGCTCGGCTATTCTTTTTGGCGCGGTTTTCCTTTTGAGCGCCGCCGGCCACGCGCAGGACGCGCAGCAAGGGCCGCTCGCGCCCCCGCCGGATCACCACGTTCGCCGCATCGGCACGGAGCCTGTGCCGCCGGCGCCTCCTTCGATGCCGCCGGAGGAAATCATCAAGCGTTTCTCGCAAAAGGAAGACGAGTACCTCGCCGCCCGCGCGGGATACACGTATAAAAAAACGGTGCGCCTCGAGGAATTTGGACCCGATGGCCAGCGTTCGGGAGAGCTTTCGCTGGTCATCGAAGGAAAGCCGGGCGCAGACGGGAAGATGCATGAAAGGACCGTCGAGCGGCCGCAGTCCACATTGCACTTTCTCGATATGGGTCCTGAGGATTTTGAGAGGCTGGCGCGCATGCCGGCTTTTCCGCTCACCACCAGCCAGCTTCCGAAATATGATCTGAAATATCTGGGCAAGGAACAAGTCGATGAAATTAACTGCTACATTTTCCAGGTGAAGCCCAAGGCCGTCGAGCGCGCGAATTATTATTTTGACGGCATCGTGTGGGTCGACAACGTGTACTTGGAAGTTGTGAAGACATACGGAAAGTGGGTCAACGATCTCGGCGATACGAGCTCGTCCACTATGCCCTTTTCCATTTTTGAGACTTATCGGGAAAATGTCGACGGCAAATATTGGATGCCGGATTACATGCGCTCCGACGATACTCTGAATTTGAAGGATCAGAATGTGCCCGTCCGGCTGGTGATCAAATGGACGGATTACAAACCAGTCTCGGCCGCCGCTCCCGCTGCCGCGCAGCCGCAGACGCCCCCTGCAGTGAAACCCCAATCGTGAAGCTTCCTTTTTAGGGCCCGAGCTGCTCGCGCATACGTTCGAGCGCCCCCGGCAATTCGCGAATCGATGCAAGCAGGACTTCCGGACGCGCCGCACGCAGCCGCTTCTCCGTTGGAAATGGCCCCAGCACCGCGATGGCGCGAACTCCCGCGCTTTTTGCCATCTCCAAATCCTCCGGAGAATCTCCCACATAAACGCACGCGGACGGTTCGAGGCAAAGTTTTTTCAATGCGAGGCGCAAAGGTGCGGGATGTGGTTTTTTCTCCGGAGTATCGCCGCTGCAGACACGCGCGCCAAAAAGCTGCGTCAGCCGGAACGCGCGCAATTGCCGCGTCACGCGATCGCGGTCGCCGCTGGTAACCAAGCCCAAATCGTGTACCCGGCCTAATTGTTGGAGCACTCGACGCGCTCCCGCAATCAACTGCGGCGAGTGCTTCGCATATTGCTTGCGCCACGCGCGATCAGCTTCGTCCCAGCGCGCTTTCGGCAGCTTGGCGGCTCGATAGACGCGGTACCAATTCGGAGAATAGTGCCGCGCCAAGTCTTCCAATCCCCAGGGAATCCCCATCTCGCGAAACATCGCCAAATAGGCTGCCGAATCGGCCTCGTAGGAATCGACTAGCGTGCCGTCCCAATCGAACAGCACTCCCTGCAGAAATTTATTTTTTCGCATGGCCATCCGTCTGTAGAGTAGCAGACCCTTCGCGCTCCGCTCGATTCCAAAGGCCACATTCTACAGTTCTCGTTTCCTCCGCTTGCGGCTGGCCGGAAATGCCCTTGAAATTAGGGCAACAAAAAGGTTGCCTATCGTGGCGAGCCGCGCTACTATGCAACCTGGAGGTTGCGCAATATGGCCAATCGCATTGAAAAACGCATCGAACTCAAAGTTCCCGTATCGCGTGTCTGGCGCGCCCTGACCGACCATCGCGAGTTCGGCGAGTGGTTTCGCGTAAAACTGGACGGACCCTTCGTGCCGGGCCAAATCTCGCGTGGTCAAGTCACTCACCCTGGCTACGAGCACCTCAAGTGGCAGGCGATTGTCCAGAAAATGGAACCCGAGTCGTTGTTTTCTTTCCTTTGGCACCACTCTTTCGAGCCCGATGCCGACATCCTGAAAGAACCCACGACGCTGGTGGAGTTCAGGCTGAAGAAAACGGAAACCGGCACGCTGCTGACGCTCACCGAATCGGGCTTTGAAAATCTCCCGGACAGCGTCCGCCTCGAATCCTTCCGCAGGAATGACGGCGGCTGGACACAACAGATGAAGAATATTGAGAGTTATGTCGCGCAAAAGCCGTAGCATCGCGCCGGCCAAACGCTTCGCCGCTGCGCTCGTCTTTGCCGCGCTGGGCGACGAGACGCGGCTCTTGCTCGTCGCGAAGCTCTGCGGCGGGCAGCCCCGCTCGATTTCGCAACTGAGCGCGGGTTCCCGGCTCACTCGTCAGGCCATCACCAAACACCTGCACGTGCTGGAAAAAGCAAAGATCGTGCACAGCGTCCGAGCAGGCCGCGAAAGTCTCTTCGCGTTCAATCCAGAGCCGATGGTGGAACTCAAGGAATATCTCGAGTTCGTCTCGGCTCAGTGGGACGAGGCGCTCTCGAGGCTAAAATCGCTCGTCGAACGTTGAGCCGCTGGAAGCGGAAAATCCCCAGGGTCGAAGGCAGGGCGTACGGCTTCGGAATGCGAGCCGGTGACGCGCCAAGTTCGTTGATACTAGCGCGGCAGAATTGTATGATGCAGGAACCGCTGGCCAGCCCGGGATTACGGGCTTAGATTGTGGCCAAGAGGTGAACTATGTCCTCCCTCCGCGCGTGTCTGCGCAATCGCAAACTATCGCCTGCTCTGCTCTTCCCAGCATTTTTCCTGATGGCCATGAATTTGTTCCCGCCTCGGGCCGTGGCACGCGCTGGGGAGAACGCGCACGTGAACCAACCATCCGTGCAGTCCCAAGAGCCGCAATTGCAAGCGCCGCAGCCGCAAGGATCGCCGTCCCAAAATGTGCAGCCGCAACAATCGCAAATTCCAGCGACGGCGTACGACAAAGCCATATTCGAGAAACCAATCCCAAGCGATCAGCTTGCCTTTCTAAAAAGTTTCGAAGGTGCGGCGTCGGGCGACCTGATTCGGGACAAGCAATACCGCAAGCTGATGCACAACGTTGTCCCTAACTGCATGTTTCATTACGGCTGGGACATGCCGCTGTCTGACGCGCTCGAAAAGGCGCTCACCCGTTCGACTTTGCCGGTTGCAATCCGCGACCAGCGATACCTGATGGTTTCCGGCCGCAGCGGGCCATATCTCTCCGGCAGGGGTTTCATGTGGATTGACCTGCAAGACGGTATCGCCCTGGGCGGATTTTATTTTCATCCGACAAACGGCGAACCCACGCCAACCGTCACGATTTTTTCCAGGCAAGTGAAGGAAAAATCCCTGCGGATGAGCCAGCTTCCCCCGGCGTTTGCCGAGGATTTGACCCAATGGTCCGAAGCGGCGCACGTCCCGCTGATCGGCACTCGTTATTTTATCTCTGCACGCAATGAAAAAATTCTGCTCGAACACGATGAGGATTATTGCGCGCCAGCCGACCGGGGCGCTCCGCTGTCGCAGGATGTTTGCGAACAGATGGATGCGGACGCCGCCGACCTGGATTTGAACGCCGCCTATTATCTGGACCAAACCCACCACGCAACAAATGCCACCGCGTGGATGATCGTCGGACAAGACCAGATCGCCTGGATCCAGATCCGCGAAAACACCTGCAGAATAGGCCCGGACCCGGTGCGATGCCGGATTCGCATGACCCGCGAACGCACGCACGGCCTCATGCAACTTCATCCTGCGCCGCATCCGCCGCACGCGTAGCCGAAGCTTGCGCGCGCGGTATGACGGAGCAAAGCAGCTCGCCTCCTAATCTTATCGCTACGAATTTTCTAGAGGAGCGAACTCAAGGATTGAGGAATCGCGAAGGCACGCGATCATCGCGGTCAAACTGCATATCGTCGAAGGATGCAGCGACTCCGTACCATCCGGGCATCGCCGCGGGTTCAACGCGGCGCACTTGGGCCGGAGCTACTATCACGACGCTACCGTGCCCCATCGGCCGGCTCACCAGAACGATTTCCAGTTCGATCACCGCGCCCACGGGAAGCTCTTTTGGACAAAGAAAAAATACTCCGGTGGAACTGATGTCGCGCGTGACCAAGGTGACGGGAAAATCCTCGGCAATGGCATTCACGGTGCGCAAGCGAAGCGGAAGTTTTAGCGTAGCGCGAGGATATTCGCGCTGTTCGTGGTTCACGCCCACGGCATGCGTTGGCACACGCACGAAACGCCGCGGCCGTCCTGGCGCGAGCAGCGGCGTCACGCGCAGCGCGGGAACGCGGACTAGCTCCGGCGCCGCTTCTTGCATCGGCACCGGCGCCGCCAGCTTGTTGCGGATCGCCTCGTTTTCCCCCGACGGAAGGGGTCTTGCGCGGTTCGTCGCGCCCATCTCACCCTCAGAGATGCCACTTCGTCGCTGCCAGTACTGGCCCAACTGCCATTTCTTTCGGTCTTGCCCAGGATCCACGATCTTGCTGAGTGGGTGGTTAAAATGCCATTTCAGCGCCTGCACGTCAACCTGTGGAAAACTTCCGAAGTGTCTTAACTTCAAACACTTGGTTATAGTACCCCAACCCGCTTTGCCCTTCTCTCGCTATCTTGTGGATATCTTCATCCAAAATGGTGCTCGACACTTCCTCTTTCTCACTCTACCTTCATTTCTTCAGGTTTCGCGGAGTGTCCACTCCCATCGTTGATTCGTTTACAAGTACGACAGGCATTGGGTCTTCCTCGAGCGACCCAAACAAGCGCGATGCGATGCTCCTCGTCGCCGCTTTTGCCGCCATTTATCTCATCTGGGGCTCGACTTACCTTGCGATCGCCGTCGGAATCGAGTCATTTCCTCCGCTTCTGCTTTCGGCTTCGCGCCATCTGACCGTAGGACTCATTCTGTATCCGGCATTGCGCTGGAAAACGGGGATTCGCCCGACTCGCAGTCAGTGGCGCACCGCCCTCATCACCGGCGTTCTTCTCCTTTTAATGGGAAACGGAGGGGTTTGCCTGGCAGAGCGCACGGTTCCCACGGGCGTTGCCGCCTTGCTTGTCTCGCTCGTTTCTTTTTGGATGGTGCTTCTCGACTGGCTCCGCCCGGGCGGCTACAAGCCTGCGCCCAGAGTCATTGCCAGCCTCGTGCTCGCATTTGGCGGCTTGGTCCTGCTGGTCGGTCCTAGTCATTTGGGCGGGTCGGGGCGGGTCGATCCCATCGGCGCGGGGATTCTGGTCGTCGGCTCGTTTGGGTGGGCTTGCGGCTCGATCTATTCTAAGCACAACGACCTTCCGAGTTCGCCGATGCTCGGTGTGGCCATGCAAAGCCTGGTCGGCGGGTCCGCTCTTTGGATTGTCGGGCTGCTTTCCGGCGAGGGCCATCAACTGCATATCACGGCGATTTCGCTCCGCTCGTGGATGGCGCTCGGGTATCTCATGGTGTTCGGCTCGGGAATCGGCTTTACAGCTTACGTTTACCTTCTGAAGAAAAGCGCGGCGGCGCGCGTGGGAACCTATGCGTTCGTCAACCCTGTCGTGGCGTTGTTTCTGGCATGGCTCGTGGCAGGAGAGTCCATTACTCTGCGCACCGCTTTGGCTGCCGCCGTCATTCTCACTGCAGTCCTCGTGGTCATCACCGCTCCGCATAAGGACCCGCTCGAGGCCGCCGAGGTTCTGCCCAATCCTGGCGAGGCTTGAGCCCCACCTTTCCGGCTCATTAGCGAACGGGATTTGCAAAGGCGCCGTGGATCAACTAGACTAATCATCTAGATTAATAACCTAGGTTGTTGGAGAGGAGTCCGGCGATGCGGACTGTGGGCATATTTGAGGCGAAGCAGAAGCTTTCGGAATTGGTGGAGCGGGCGTCGCGCGGGGAGCGGATCCGTATTACGCGTCGGGGCAAGCTTGCGGCGGAGATTGTGCCGGCGCGGGAAGACGAGGTGGACATTGCGGAGCTTTTCGCTTCGATGGAAAGAATTCGGAAGCGTGCTAAACCTCTTCCGCGCGGCGTGACCATTAAAGATCTGATTGAAGAAGGACGGATGTGAACCGTTTCGTCCTCGATGCGTCGGTGGCGGTAGCGTGGGTTACAGGTGCGACGGTTGATCCGTATGCATCTGCGGTTCAGTCGCATGTGGCGAGCGGATGGCGCGCGATCGTTCCTCCCTTGTGGCAGCTGGAAGTTGCCAATGGCTTGCTGATGAACGAACGTCGAAAGCCTCTAACATCAGCAGAAGCTGATCGAGGCCTTCTCGATTTGGAGACATTCCTAGCTTCACTTGCGGATCTCGATCCAACGCCGGCGGCAATGCGCGAACTGGCTAACGTCGCGCGTGCGTATCAATTGACGGTCTATGACGCCGCGTACTTGGAACTGGCCAAGCGCGAGAGCCTGCCAATAGCGACGCTGGATAAGGGATTGCGGACAGCGGCGGTGAAGGCTGGGGTCGCACTTTTGAAATGAGGTAAAGGGTGCACGTTTGCGTGCCTCGACGAATCGGCGGGGAATGGGCCGCGCGTTACTTGGGCTGAGGAGTTGGGTGAGGGAGAGATATCCGTATGAAGAATCTCTTTGAAGCGGCAAGGGTGGTAGAAGTGAAGCAGCGCATCGCGCAAATGAGGACGGATAGCCAGCGGCAATGGGGCAAGATGAGTCCGGTGCGGGCACTGGAGCATTGCTCCCGAGGGATCGAGATGGCGCTGGGGGACATGACTCCGCAGAGGATGTTGGTGGGACGGATCATTGGGCGAATGGTGAAGTCCAAAGTGATGGGGAACAACGAACCGCTGCGCCGGAATTCGCCGACGATGAAGGAACTAATAGTTCACGATGAACCGGACCTGGGAATGGAACACACGCGGTTGTGCGGATTGATCGACCGGTTTGCCGCGGCTGGACCTGCGGGATGCACTACGCAACCGCATCCCTTCTTTGGCAGGCTAACGCCGGACGAATGGGCGATCTTGATGTATAAGCATCTGGACCATCATCTGAGGCAGTTCGGGGTTTAGCGGCGACAAAGATTGCCCCGCCCCTTGCAAGGAACAGGTCTCCCGAGAGTTTGGGTGCTGTCACCCGCCAGGTGAATTCTACGCGCGGGAGTTTGCATGCCTCCGGGACGATTTGCGCGGCGGGGCGTCTTCGGACAGTTCAGATAGCACGACCGGGGCGCGATCACGAAATTCTGCGATGATGCGGACATTCCCGCCCATGGCTTTGACTGTTTTTCGCAGGGTCGAAAGCAATAGATCGGTACGCTTTTCGAGGCGCGAGACGCTGTCCTGAGTGACGCCGAGAACTTTGGCGACTCGGGCCTGCGTAAGCTTTCGGGCTTTTCGGAGATCGCGCAAGCTCATTTCCTCGGCGATTAGCTCGGCGGCGCGGGCCTCGACCTTCTTGCGCTCGGCTGGGCTCAGCTTCCGGATTATTTCATTCACGTTTACGGGCATGATTAGGTCTCCCTCGCGATGCGGGCAATATGGGCGAAAAAGCGCTCGTCGGCCTTCCGTATCAGTTCGTGGTAGAAGCGCTTTTGGCTTCTACCTGATTTGTCGCCGGCCACCAGCAGAATCGCTTTGCGCCGCGGGTCAAAAGCGAAAGCCACCCGCCATTCACCATCGGCTGCGCTGAATCGCAATTCCTTCATGTTAGCGTGGCGAGAGCCTTTGAGAGTGTCAACGCGAGGCCGGCCTAGCTGTGGCCCAAACTCCTGCAGCACGCGAGCCAAGGCGAGAACCTCTCGGCGCACATCCTGGTGGAGCGCGTCGAATTCCGGTTTAAATTCGTCGGCCAGCTCAACGGCCCATCGCACGCTTACAATATGTCATACAGTCCATATGGTGTCAACTTCATATTGTCCCTAGTTGTGCCGAGATGGGCGTATACAGGGGCGATATGTTGGGTAGCACGGTGCTGTTGTGGAGGGGTATGAAGATTGCCTATGCATTTTGCGATTCGGAGAAGGTGAAGAAAAGTCGGCGGAAGTTTGAGGCACGGTACAACCAGATGCCGGTAGTGATCGAGAACGCCGAGATGTACCGGTGCGAGTCTTGCGGCGAGGAATTCCTCACGGCGGAACAGTCGCGCGAATTGTCGAAGCAAATCAAGAGCCGCGCGCGCGAGGAGGCGGGATTGTTGTCGCCTGAGCGGATTGTGGAGATACGGAAAAATCTTGGGCTTTCGCAGACGGAGTTAGAGGAATTGTTTGGGCTTGGCGAGAAGGTAGTGACCCGGTGGGAGAATGGGCGCGTCATTCAGGGGAGGACGGCGCACGTGGCTTTGCGTTTGTTGGAAATGGAGCTTGGTGTTTTGCCCAAGCTTCGAAAAGCGCTTAGTCGGTCACGACAGCCAAGGGTGTATACGTAATGCTGTTTGAGAAGGCAATATGAGGAAGAGTTAAAATCCCCCGCTTTGAAAAACCAAACCCCGGGAGGTGTGGCACGCTCGGCCGTCGAATGGGGTTAAGCGTGCTTCACCCGCCCCGCAGGGCTTGAAACCGTCGCAGGTTGTGGAGCATACTGTGGAGAGGACTCCACAGTATGGAAACAGTGCAGATTGTCATCGATAAGAGCCTCTTGCGTGCCGCTGATCAAGCTGCGCGGCGGACCAAACGCAATCGTTCCGCATTGATACGGGATGCGCTGCGGGAACATCTGCGACGATTGCGCGTTCGAGAGGCGGAGGAAAGTGACCGCGCGGGTTACGCTCAGCGGCCTCAAGGAGAGAAGGAGTCTCCCGCCTGGGAGGCGGAGGCCGTGTGGCCGGCAGAATAGCGCGCGGAGAAGTCCGGCTTTATCAGTTCGCTCCGCCAGATAAAACACGGCCGGTCGTCATCCTCACACGCGACAGCGCTCTTCCCTATCTTTCCGCGGTGACGATAGCGCCGATCACTTCCACCGTCCGCGGAGTCCCCTCGGAAGTACGTCTGGACCGGGACGACGGGATGAAAGCGCCGTGCGCGGTGAACCTTCACAATGTAATCACGGTTTCGCAGCACCGCTTGGGGAAGCGCGTGGCGCAATTAAGCTCGGGGCGAATGAAGGAAATCTGTGCCGCTTTGCGGTTCGCTTTGGGCTGCGACATCAGCTAAGCGTCGACTGGCGGCAGGATGGAATTCCCGCTGGTGGTGCTGGAGAGGGGTTTGCCGGTGATGGCCGACGCGGTCATCCAATCGAAGAGCAAGGAGTCGCCACCCGCCCACCGGCCCAAAAAGTTAACCCTGTCCTTCAATTAACTGGTAGGTTAGAGTGCCAGCAAGAGATCGGATATGTCGGTTGTGAAACTCAACCCAGTTAGAATCCATGGACCCTGGAACGACGGCTACGCCCTTGACCGCCACACGATTAGCAGCACGCCTACTGGCGATCCTTATCGATGGGACACGAAACGTACTGAGTTAGGCCAACTCGTTTATGAACTAAAGTACGGACATAAGCCAGGTGCGCTACAATCGATTGTGGAGACAGTGGAGGATTTTGTCAGAAATCAGTGGGAGGGATTGCCCGTATTGGACTGCATCGTGCCCGCGCCTCCATCCGTTTCGACTCGTGGTTTGCAACCAGTTGTAGCGATCGCACGAGCTCTTGCGACCCGATTGGGCACCGAAATCTGCGAGAACGCGGTCGCGAAGGTTGCCGTGACACCACAAATGAAAAACATCGGCGATTGGGCACAGCGAAGGCAGACTCTTCGAGAGACAATTCAGAAAGGCACTGCAAACGTAGAGGGCAAACAGATTCTGATAGTTGATGATTTGACAGAATCGCGCTCAACTCTCGGACGGGTAACCGACGTTCTGCGATTGGCAGGCGCCTCGGAGGTTTATGCTCTTGCGCTCACGCGAACAAAATGACCATAACGAGACCGGGCCAAAGGTCTTTATCGGTGGATCGCGCCGACTATCGCGGCTAAACCAACAGATAAAGCGGCGCCTCGACAGTGTTATCGATAAGGGCCTGACTGTAATCGTGGGCGACGCCAACGGAGTAGACAAAGCTGTACAGAGCTACCTAGCCCAAAGAAATTATGAGAACGTAACCGTATTCTGCATGGCAGGCGTGTGCCGCAATAATGTCGGCAACTGGCCGACTCGGGAAATCTTCGCGGGCCTGAACACGCGTCGCGATGCTACCTTTTTTGGGACGAAAGACCGGGCGATGGGAGCCGCGGCTGATTATGGCCTCATGCTTTGGGACGGAAAGAGCCGCGGCACCCTGGCAAATGTAAGAGACCTCATCGACCGGCAAAAACCAGTGGTGGTCTATCTCGCTTCCAGCAAGTCTTTCTTTACACTTCGTAGGCCGGACGAACTCGCTGACCTTCTATCAACATCCCCAGTCACCTTCGTGAGGGACGCCCATAGTCGGCAATCTGATTCAAGTCGCGACCAACGTCTCTTCTAGAGCAAGTGAGCGTGCGGTGTAGGCGTTCGCCGGGGGCAGGCCAGCCAGCCGCTTTTGAAAAAGTATGAAAATTATCTGTGCAGCTTGCAATGCGGAGCGAGTGAAGAAGATTCGGCGGAAGTTTGAGGCGCGGTACAACCAGATGCCGGTAGTGATCGAGCACGCCGAGATGTACCGGTGCGAATCTTGCGGCGAGGAATTCCTCACGGCGGAACAGTCGCGCGAATTGTCGAAGCAAATCAAGAGCCGCGTGCGCGAGGAAGCGGGATTGCTGTCTCCCGAGCGGATTGTGGAGATACGGAAGAATCTTGGGCTTTCGCAGACGGAGTTAGAGGAACTGTTCGGGCTGGGAGAGAAGGCAGTGACCCGGTGGGAGAATGGGCGCGTCATTCAGGGGAGGACGGCGGACGTGGCTTTGCGTTTGCTGGAAATGGAGCCTGATGTTTTGCCCAAGCTGCGAAAGGCGCTGAGTCGGTCACGTCAGTCGAAGGTCTACGCGTAATCGGTTGGGAGGAAATTCTCGGAAAAAAGTCAAAATCCGCACCCTTTGATGAGGCGAAATCCAAAGGGTGTGCTGCCCCGTTTGCTATGCTTGCGCTCGGAAAAGAAAGGAAACCGATTCATGGAAAATCTGAGCATTCTGAATCCGCCCGTCATTGACCTTCTCAATGACCCGCGTGTCACTTCGGACAGCTTGATAAGGATGATCAGTGAGCAAGAGGCCGCGATAACAAAGCAAGTAAAGGACTGGGCCTCACTGCTGAAACCCGGCGATGTGACTGTGATGCAGTCAATGACGTTTGCCTGTCTCCAGCACCAGATGCACAACTCGGCTTTGCAAGCACAACTTTCGGCAAAGCAGATGGACCACACATACGCCCTGCGACAGTTGAATCATCGGCTGGAACGTTTAACGCAATGGCTAATCGGGCTGACTGTGGTTCTTGGAGTGTTGACAATTCCGTTGGCGCTGGAAGCTGTGTATAACCTGCTCAAGAACTAAGGTCTCGCGCGGCTGCCCTGAGAATAATAGCTCGAAATTCTGTTACAGGGAGCCTTTTTGCACAGGGTCCACAGGGCTGAGGATAAGTGGCAAAAATAATTGTTGCGGGGGCTTGACGAATTTAGAAAAGTCGGTATACTTACAAATGGTTCGGGGGTAGCCGAACGTTCTAGGGGTAGCTGTAGGGAGTTAGAGGGACCTCTGGGAGCCAGGGGCATCACAGTCGGGTCGAAGAAGCGTCTTCCCAGCGTAATACCAAGCGAAGGCCAAGAAGTAGATCCTATAGTGAGGTTCTTTACGAGCACAGGTTAGAAAACTGTCGAGCATCGCGTGGAACCACTCTAGTGTGGGTGGTTGTACCCGGCGCTCGACGCCGGGTTTTTTATTTGCGGAAGTGAGTAGTGGATAGTGAGAAGTGGGTAGGCGAAGAAACAAAGCCATCCTGCGGTCACGCATTCAACTAAACACGGAAGCGAAGAAGAGCTGGAAGGCAAGATCGCGTAAAGCGGTCAAGTAAGTCCCGCCAGCCAAAACCCAACGGAATGTTGGGGGCTCTGACAAGATCAGGGTCACTGCTCTTTGACAACAGAAAGGCTGGCAAGTCCACGCCGATAACTTTGTGGGGATTACGGTTCCCGCAAGGGCAATGGTGTGGATTATTTACAAGTTTGCTCGAGAATCGAGCAATACTGTGGAAGAAAAGGCGGCTTATTCAAAGGCCGTGACTGGTGACTCGTGACTGGTGACTCGAAAGAGGAGCCGGGGGCAAGTGATCAAGCGCGGTTTTCCGAAGACTTCAGAATCGAAAGCCTGCAACAGATACCTGAGTGATTTTCCAAAAAAATCATAAAGACTTTTTCGCGGCCCATGCCCGGGTCGCGTGAAGATTTGTTGCGAGGATGTATGGAGCTGAGAGAATCGGAGCGTCGATAGCAGGATTTAAAAAGCACGGACTAAGCACCGTGTGAATCGCGCCGGATGAAAGTCCGGAGCGGAGTCTGGCAGAAGACGGATTGAGTAAGTTTTATGATTAAGCTACTAAGGGCGTACGGTGAATGCCTTGGCGCCAGAAGGCGATGAAGGACGTGGCTAGCTGCGATAAGCCTCGGGGAGCCGCAAGCAGGCTTTGATCCGAGGATCTCCGAATGGGGAAACCCGACGGGATGAACTCCCGTTACAGCCCGCTGAATACATAGGCGGGTATGAGCTAACCCAGGGAAGTGAACCATCTCAGTACCTGGAGGAAAATAAATCACAGAGATTCCGAAAGTAGCGGCGAGCGAAATCGGAACAGCCCAAACCCAAGTGCTTGCACTTTGGGGGTTGTAGGACCGCATAAGTAGAGTTACCAAACCGACAGCTAGATGAACCTGCTGGAAAGCGGGGCCATAGAAGGTGAGAGCCCTGTAATCGAAAGCTGATCGGACTCGAAGCGGTATCCTGAGTACCACCGGACACGTGTAATCTGGTGGGAAACTGGGGAGACCACTCTCCAAGGCTAAATACTCTCTGGCGACCGATAGTGAACCAGTACCGTGAGGGAAAGGCGAAAAGAACCCCTGCGAGGGGAGTGAAATAGAACCTGAAACCGTATGCTTACAAGCAGTCGGAGGGCAATGGTTGGACTTCGGTCCTTCAAAGCCTGACGGCGTGCCTCTTGCTTAATGAGCCGGCTAGTTAATGTCACGTGCAAGGTTAAGCGCAAGCGAGCCGTAGCGAAAGCGAGTCCGAATAGGGCGACAAGTACGTGGTATTAGACGCGAAGCGGGATGATCTACCCTTGGCCAGGTTGAAGGTCGCTTAACCGCGACTGGAGGACCGAACAGGTGTGAGTTGAAAATCGCTCTGATGAGCTGAGGGTAGGGGTGAAAGGCTAATCAAATTCCGTGATAGCTCGTTCTCCCCGAAATGTCTTTAGGGACAGCCTCATATGAATTACCACGGTGGTAGAGCTCTGAATGGACTAGGGACCAACTCAGGTTACCGAATCCAATCAAACTACGAATGCCGTGGATAACTGTATGGGAGTGAGACTACGAGGGATAAGCTTCGTGGTCAAAAGGGAAACAGCCCAGATCGCCAGCTAAGGTCCCTAACTGTATGCTAAGTGGGAAAGGAAGTGTATTCGCTCGGACAGCCAGGAGGTTGGCTTAGAAGCAGCCATCCTTTAAAGAAAGCGTAACAGCTCACTGGTCAAGCGGATATGCACCAACAATCCAACGGGGCTCAAGCATACGACCGAAGCTGCGAAATTCTAGAGGTTCGAATTGAGAGGTTAGAAGTTAGAAAGAGACGCGATGAGCGACGAGAAGCCAGCGCGCATCTCCAGTTATCGTGATTTGAAGGCTTACCAGCGGAGTTATCAGCTGGCGCTGGAAATTCACCAGAGAACGAAGAAGTTCCCGGTGCATGAGCACAGGGAGCTGGGTTCTCAACTGAGACGCGCGGCGAGTTCGGTGCCCATCAATATTGCCGAGGGGTACGGCCGAAAGCGGTCGGCGGAAGACTTCAAACGTTTTCTGGTGATTGCCATGGGGTCGTGCAACGAAGTAAGCGTCATTCTCGATTTTGCTCTTGATCTTGGATATCTCGCGAAAGAGGAACATGCGAGGTGGCAAGGACAAAGCGAGGAAATTGGGAAGATGCTCAACAAACTGATCCAAGTTTGGCGGTAACTCCTTCTAACATCCAACTTCTGACCTCGAACCTCTAGATTTGGTAGGGGAGCATTGCGTGGAGTCTGAAGGCAGACCGAGAGGACTGCTGAACACTACACAAGAGACCCTGCCGGCATAAGTAGCGATAAACACGATGAGAACTCGTGTCGCCGAAAGTCTAAGGTTTCCTGAGGAAGGTTAATCCGCTCAGGGTTAGGCGGGTCCTAAGGTGAGGCCGAAAGGCGTAGCTGATGGACAACAGGTCAACATTCCTGTCCCGCCTGGCGACGTTATTACGATGGGGTGACGCAGAAGGATAAGAGAGTCAGGTGATGGACGTCCTGATTGATCACTGTAAGCCGGATCCCGGAGGCAAATCCCCGGGGTCATTCAACGGTGAGAGTGGTGACGAGGTCACACGACCGCAAAGTCTCCTATTTCACGCTGCCGGGAAAATCCCCTAAGGAGTCGTCCAGGTGCCCGTACCACAAACCGACACAGGTAGACGAGGTGAATATCCACAGGCGCTCGAGAGAACACTCGCTCAGGAACTAGGCACATTAGTCCCGTAACTTCGGGAGAAGGGACGCCGCGGTAGGGTTTATAGCCCGAAGCGGTCGCAGCGAATCGCGCTCTGCAACTGTTTAACAAAAACACAGCTCTCTGCAAAGTCGAATACAACGTATAGGGGGTGACACCTGCCCGGTGCCGGAAGGTTAAAGCAAGGGCTCAGCCCGCAAGGGCGAAGGCTTGAACTGAAGCCCCGGTGAACGGCGGCCGTAACTATAACGGTCCTAAGGTTAACGATCGCGCAGCCTTAGTAAAACTGAACCATATGCGGGGAACTCCTCAACAGCTGTCCGGTACTCGTCGCGGTAACACGCGGCAGTCAAAATCCGGCGGACATGGGGACAATCCGCAGGGAAGACTCCAGGAGAAAAACTATGGAGAACCCTCAGAGACTTAACGTTCAGTCGCATCCTGAGAAGCTAGAAGCCCAATGGGTCGTTGGATTTGTTGACGGCGAAGGTTGTTTCTACGTTGGCATCAATCCGCACCCAGAAATGTCCTGCCAATTTCAAGTACTCCCCGAATTCACAGTCGTTCAGCATCGACGTGACGTTCAATTACTCCACTCACTGAAAAGGTTTTTCGGGTGCGGAGTGGTGAGACAAAATCACGGCGATCGAATGGCATACCGAGTCCGGGGGCTGAATCACCTCAACGAAAGGATTGTTCCCTTCTTTGAAAAGCATCCGCTTAAATCGAAGAAGAGAGTCGACTTCGCGAGGTTCCGAAAGATTCTTCACCTGATCAATCAGGGAAAACACTTGAAGACGGAAGGCATACAAGAAATAAGGGCGATAGCTTCATCAATGAACACAGGACGCGAAAGAGAAAGTCCGGCTTCTCTGGAAACAGAGTAGGAGAAACCGAGCGAAATTCCTTGTCGGGTAAGTTCCGACCTGCACGAATGGTGGAATGATAGAGCGACTGTCTTGGCGAGTGACTCGGCGAATTTGTGGTTCCGGTGAAGACGCCGGATGCCCGCATCTAGACGGAAAGACCCCGTGCACCTTAACTGCACTCTGGCCATGAGTAACGGATTGATCTGCGTAGAATAGGTAGGAGCCTGTGAAACCTTGGTTTCGGCTGAGGTGGAGGCATCAGTGAAATACTACCCTGACTAATCTGTCGCTCTAACCTACCACCCGTGACGGGTGGGGAGACACGGCCAGACGGGTAGTTTGACTGGGGCGGTCGCCTCCTAAACTGTAACGGAGGCGCCCAAAGATCGGCTCAAGCGGATTGGAAACCCGCTGTGGAGTGCAAGAGCATAAGCCGGTTTGACTGTGAGACTTACAAGTCGAGCAGGAACGAAAGTTGGGTCTAGTGATCCGGTGGTCCCGCGTGGAAGGGCCATCGCTCAACGGATAAAAGGTACGCCGGGGATAACAGGCTGATCTAAGCCAAGAGTTCACATCGACGCTTAGGTTTGGCACCTCGATGTCGGCTCATCGCATCCTGGGGCTGTAGAAGGTCCCAAGGGTTAGGCTGTTCGCCTATTAAAGCGGTACGTGAGCTGGGTTCAGAACGTCGCGAGACAGTTCGGTCCCTATCTGGTGTGGGCGCAGGAGATTTGCAGGGAGTTGTCCCTAGTACGAGAGGACCGGGATGAACAGACCTCTTGTGTACGAGCTGTCCCGCCAGGGGCATTGCTCGGTAGCGAAGTCTGGTAGAGATAAATGCTGAATGCATCTAAGCATGAAGCTCGCCCTAAGATAAGATCTCCCAAGGCTTATGGCCTAAGAAGGGCAGTCGAAGACTACGACTTTGATAGGCTGGAGGTGGAAGCGCAGCAATGCGTGAAGCTGACCAGTACTAATCGCCCGTTCGGCTTAATCATAAAACTTTCTCAAAACGTCTTGGCCCCGCTAAGGGGCCACAGAACGAAGAGGAAGTACAAAGAGAAGATCGCCTTCTCTTTCGCAGTAATGTTCGACTTCGAGTCGAACTTGTAAATGCCAGCCATTCTGGAGGTAAGTCGTTAGACTTTAGAGGTTAGAAGCGAACCGCGCTCGCTAGGGCGGAATTTCTGATCTCTAATTTCTAGCCTCGAACCTCTGATTTTTCTGTTGTCGCACTCGCGCTCCTCGCTCGGGATGAGCTTGGAATCAGTTCGCGAGTGAAAAAAGTTTGAGTTTCGCGGTCGCTTGGGGAAGGTTTTTTCTTCTAACTTCTAACCTCCGACCTCGAACCTCTAAGAATCTTGAGGCGAAGTTAGATCGGAGGTTTTCTAACCTCTAATCTCGAACCTCTAATCGCTTTCCTGGTGATCATACCGCGAGGGTCACACCCGTTCCCATCCCGAACACGGTAGTTAAGCCTCGCCGGGCCGATGATACTGCACGGGCAACTGTGTGGGAACGTAGGTCGTCGCCGGGATTAAAATCAAAGGCCGTCTTGCGCAATCAAGACGGCCTTTTTTGTTTTTTCGCCCAAGACGAGCTTTTCTCTTTTCCGGCCCAAGACGAGCCTTTGTAAGCGTCGGCTGGAAGCGGAGCTTTTTGCGCTCCCCCTCGATTTGTCATCCCGACCGGAGCGTCAGCGCTTTTTGCTGACGCGTAGTGGAGGGACCTCTCTTCTCTCTGCATTTCGCGATCTCACACGGTGTCATCCCGACCGTAGTGGAGGGACCTCTCTTCTCTCTGCGCTTCGTGATCTCGCACGCTGTCATCCCGACCGTAGTGGAGGGACCTCTCTTCTCTCTGCGCTTCGCGATCTCACACTCTGTCATCCCGACCGCAGTGGAGGGACCTCTCTTCTCTCTGCATTTCGCGATCTCACACTCTGTCACCCCGACCGCAGTGGAGGGACCTCTCTTTCCTTTTCTTTCTTCTCGTATATAATCTCAGCTATATCTACCATGGTTTACCACATCTATATCATGGCCAGCGCCTCCGGTGTCCTCTACACCGGCGTCACCAGCCATCTCGAAGCGCGCGTCCTGCAGCACAAGCAGAAACTCTTCGCCGGCTTCAGCGCCCAATACAACACCACCAAGCTCGTCTATTTTGAACCCTTCTCCGATGTCCGCGACGCCATCGCCCGCGAAAAGCAGCTCAAGCGCTGGCGCCGCGACAAAAAGGTCTTCCTGATCGAACGCGCCAATCCCACTTGGCGCGATCTGAGCGCCGACTTCCCCCACTAACCCGCCTCACCCCCAAAATCTGTCATCCCGCCCCCGCAAAAATCTGTCATCCCGACGGCCGAAAATCTGTAATCCCGAGCGTAGTCGAGGGACCTCTCTTCCTTTTTCACTATCTGTCATCCCGACCCACCCAAAATCTGTCATCCCGACCGAAGTGGAGGGACCTCTCTTCCTTTTTCACTATCTGTCATCCCGACCCACCCAAATCTGTCATCCCGACCGTAGCGCCGGCGTCTTTTGTCGGCGCGGAGTGGAGGGACCTCTCTTCTCGGGGTAGCAGAGCAGAGCAAAGCAAGAGAGGAGCAAAAACAAGAGAGGAGCAAAAACAAGAGAGGAGCAAAAACAAGAGAGGAGCAAAAACAAGAGAGATCCCTCCACTTCGGTCGGGATGACAACCGAACAGGATCCGCGAAAATCGTTGTAGCGCACCCATCTGAGTGTTTTGCGGCTAGAAGAGTGGCGTGTGCCCCGGACTGGTTTTTCTTTCTCTTGAAGTGGTCGCACCCACTGACGCCCCAAAAAAATCTGTCATCTCGAGTGTAGCGGAGGGACCTCTCTTTTCTTTCCCGTTTTCCCCCTTTCTCCTCTGTTCCCTTCTTAAGTTCTGTCATCCCGAGCGTAGTCGAAGGACCCCGCTTCTTTCGTCACTATCTGTCATCCCGACCGGAGCGTCAGCGCTTTTTGCTGACGCGCAGTGGAGGGACCTCTCTTGCTTTTGCCCTTGTCATCCCGAGCGTAGTCGAGGGACCTCTCTTTCTTTTGCCTTTGTCATCCCGACCGAAGTGGAGGGACCTCTCTTCTCCTTCTGTCATTTCCAGCACAGCACCCGCCTCATCACGGACGCCGCCATCGCCAAACTCTTCTCTCAGCGAAATGGCCACCCGCGTCACCCACAAAGCCATCCAAATCCACGGCGACAACGGCTACTCCCGCGAATACCCCGTCGAGCGCAACTATCGCGGCGCCCGCACCACCGAAATCTACGAAGGCACCCCCCCGCGCGAAGTCCAGCGCCTAGTCATCTCCTCCTGGCTCCTCCGCGCCTAACACACTCCTATCTCTGTCATCCCGACCGGAGCGTCAGCGCCTTTTGCTGACGCGCAGTGGAGGGACCTCTCTTGCTTTTGCCCTTGTCATCCCGAGCGTAGTCGAGGGACCTCTCTTTTTTTTGCCTTTGTCATCCCGAGCGTAGTCGAGGGACCTCTCTTCTCCTTCTGTCATTTCCAGCACAGCACCCGCCTCATCACGGCCGCCGCCATCGCCAAACTCTTCTCCAGCGAAATGGCCACGCGCGCCACCCACAAACCCATCCAGATCCACGGCGGCAACGGCTAGTCCCGCGAATACTCCGTCGAGCGCAACTACCGCGACGCCCGCATCACCGAAATCTACGAAGGCACCGACGAATCCAGCGTCTGGTCATCTCCTCCTGGCTCCTCCGCGCCTAACACACTCCTATCTCTGTCATCCCGACCGGAGCGTCAGCGCTTTTTGCTGACGCGCAGTGGAGGGACCTCTCTTGCTTTTGCCCTTGTCATCCCGAGCGTAGTCGAGGGACCTCTCTTTTTTTTGCCTTTGTCATCCCGAGCGTAGTCGAGGGACCTCTCTTCTCCTTCTGTCATTTCCAGCACAGCACCCGCCTCATCACGGCCGCCGCCATCGCCAAACTCTTCTCCAGCGAAATGGCCACCCGCTCGCGTCACCCGCAAAGTCAGCCAAATCCACGGCGGCAACGGCTGTTCCCGCGAATGCCCGGTCGAGCACAACTACCGCGGCGCTCACATCACCCAAATTTACGAAGGCATCTCCGAAGTCCAACGCCTGGTCATCTCTCAACACTTCCACCCTGGCCGCCGCGAGAAACCTAGTGGTTCTCAGCCTTATCCGCACGGTCTATACTCAGTGGTTACGAACAGGTGTAGCAAGTTCGGTTCACATGACAGAACCAACCAAGAACCGCCCTAAGCCTGCAACAGTTCTGCACTCTGGCGAGCGCCCGGGATCGAACGCGACCCAAGCTTCACAATATGTGCGATTCGCGTTGTCACAGCTTCGGGGCACTAACGGCCATCACGAGTTCGAGAACCTCTGTTTTCAATTGGCCCGAAGACGGATCTACGCGAACGTTATTCCGTCAACGGGGCCCGTATCGTCTGGCGGCGACCAGGGAAGCGATTTTGAGACCTATCACGTCGGAGAAGTCATGCCAGTCGGAACGGCGTCGGCCTTCTTCGGTCGTGTGGCTCGTGAAAAAGTGATCTTCGCTTGCTCGATGGAAAAAAACGTTCAGAAAAAGGTCAAGGAGGACCTAAAGGCAGCAGCCGAATTCCATCAAGAAGTCGCCCGGCTGGTCTTTTTCACAACCGAGGATGTACCCGTGGGCAGACGTCACAAGCTGCAAAGGTTCGCGCAAGACACTCACGGTATTTTGTTGGAAGTGTTCGATGCACATGCCATTTCTGAGCTTCTGGTTGAGCCCGAACTGTTTTGGATGGCTCAACAATATTTGAGTGTTTCAAGCGACTTCGTTCTGGCCCTTCCGAGGTCGGGACAGCGTTGGTACGAGGAGGTTGTGAAAAGTGAGATCGATGCGGTGCGCGCGACCGAGAGCGAGTTTTACCGACTCAGGGACGCTGTGCGCTTCGCGACACACGATTCCGCATACCGGTCAGACCTGCCGGGCCTTATCAAAAAACTGGGGATATTCCAGAGTCATCCCTCCCCTCGTGTTCGACGAAGGGCATTTTACGAGGAATTCGTAGCCTCCCTTCGAGGACTTGAAGACATCAAATCAGTTGAGCGAGGGCTACCTGACTACATTTCTGAAGTGGAGCGCAGCGAAGATCCAAGTGATCTCCACGACGGAGCCATCATTTTCGGATATTCAATCGGGGCACAGGCAAGGGGATTACTGCAGACGAGCTTGAGCACGATAGCGGGATGGAAGAAAATGTTGCTGGCCCGGGTCGACGGACTGCTCCGCGAGGAGAAAATCAGTCCTGGGCGAAAGTGCTCCTTGCTGTCAACAAAAGGGTTTTTGTGTCTTTTCGCCTGGATTGATGAACGCGCCGCGGGGCGCGAAGCCATTCCTGATTCGACCGAGGCAATCACTATATGGCGTTCGATGATAAAGGAGGTGCGAGGAGCACCTCTTTTTCCGCTCGAAACATTCAGCAGGTTGCTCTCGCAACTCGCGGGCGGAATGGCTAGTGGACACGCGTTCTCACTGCTCGTGAGGGAAACCGACAAACTCTTGGGACAACGATTCGGGCAGCATAAGGTTGCGGAACAAGCCTTCGAACGAGCCGAGAGCTATTATGCCGCGGGCGAGACACTCGAAGCGATTGCGGAGTTACACAAAGCCCGCACGGGTACATTCACTGAAGAGAGGGCAAGCGATTCTGTCCAGTTTTGTATTTTCCTCGCGAAGATGTATGCGGAAGTGGGTTTACACTTTGCCGCAAAATGGTACGGTTTAGGTGCAGCATTTGCTGCGCTCAGAGTCGACGACAACGACCTGCGAGGGCTAGCGTATCGTGGGCTCGCCGAGGCGGCGTCCGCCGATTACGCCACGGGCGCCTCGATGGAGTTCTTCTTGACTGCCAGGATCTTCTTAATGGTAACTCGGGAATTTTCGATGGCGGGCAACGAGCAAATGAGGCAATTCGAGTGGTCGCGGATCGACTTCTATTCTCTTGTCCTCACGCGAACCGCCTCGTACTTGGATCAATCCCTACATCAGTATCTCAAAGATACAGTTCTGAAGAGCTTCGGGGCGGATGAAATATACGATGAGTCTACACCGAGGCTAGATGACTTCTTTGGCCCAGAAGGGATTTCTACTGTCATCGAAAAGACCACGCAGGAAGGGATCCTGCCCCCGTTTAGCGACGCTGGTCAACGGCGCCGTGTGGCATGGCATCAAATGAGTGCTCGATGGTTCGTCGAGTGGCCGAATGACTACCAGACCGCGCAAATCGCCGAAGGCTTTTGTGCAACTCTCCAAATCTTTCTTGAGGATCTGCATAACGTCGAACTATCGCTCATGCCCGCCGACGTGTTCCTGAATATCGAGCTACATGACGGAAATCTGGAAATAAAAGACAATTCCGACAATAAGCAAATCTCTCTCGACATCCACCTTCCGCGCACGACCGGCGGTATGCCGGACTCAGCGGTCCTCGTTCACAGTGTCGCAGCCTGCGCACTACAGATGCTCTCGGCAATATCACGGGACGAATTCCTAAAAATACACGAAACTCGCTTCAAAATGGGCTTGATGCGCAAGCTCCTGCCCTACGCGTCCTATGATCGGCTGTTTCGCGAGTTTTACTGCGAAGAGGACTTTGCAGCGCATTACAACAATTCTCGCGGGGTGGCCCCAGAGCTACCACGTCTGGTGGGCAAAACGAGCGCGGACTTGTCCGGCCCCTCCGGTGCTCATCCCGCATACGATGAGGAAAAATCAAAGCGCTTGATTCAAAGCCGCTACGAAGCATTTCCCGGGTTGCTGAGATATACATTGCCCCGCCTCGAAACCAACCCACAATTCGTCGGGACGGTGCGCGAACTGCGCGAGCAAGGGTGGAAAGATTGGCACATCTTGCAGGCGATGGCCAATATTCGGATGAACCACGTCATAAACGCCACGCTGCCACGCGGGGCGAGCATGGATCAATTCAAAAAGGCCGGCTCAATTCTATTCACGCGTGACGAGGTTGACTCCGACCCCGCTCCTCCCGCTGAACTGTTCACCGTCAGCGAACTTAAACGCGCGCTCATAATGAGCCAACCCTCTACCCTTAAGGGACTGGGTTTCACGGTTTCGCAGCGCGCACCAAATTTCGAGGGCCTCGACCGCTTTCTTAGCCGGTTCAACTATTGGGTCGACGATGTTCCGCATAACGGCATTCTGCCGGAATAGGCGCAGTCGATATTCTGTCTCACCAAACTACAAAATTCCCGCCAACCCCTTCCATCCACTCCACTTCCCCGTCTCACGTTCGAATGATAAAACTGCAGTACTGTATCTTGACAGTAATTCAATTCCATGCTAGCATTCTTTATGATTCGGCGCCGCTCCACGCCCCGGCACTCCTTCCACTCACGATCCACGACTCACCACTCGACTACCCGCCTCCGCGTACACGCAGGAATCGCCGCAAACCCTTTCCTCTCATGCGCTTACTTCATAACTTGCGGACACCCCGGGGGTAGGGGTCTCCCGCCCTTCTCCGCGATCTCTGTGCACTCTGCGTTAAAATTCCCCTGCACCCCCGCAGCGCATACGCCGCTCGCGCGTCCCTTTGACCCCGTGCCTGCCACAGCTCGCCTGCTCTCTCACAGAGCAAAAAGCGAGCAAAGCGAGAGCAAACAACCACCCTTGTTTCCGTGCACTTACAAACGCCTACTTTCCGAACTCTTTTGTTTTGATTGTCTTACAAATGCCCCGGGGGTGTGCGTTTCCCTCGCCGTTGCACACACGTCCCTCAACACGCACAAATCGCGGCAACTCCTTCCCCCTCAACTGCTTCCGCACACTTTCCGTGACACCCCGGGTGGGGCCCTCTTTCACAGAACACGGTTCACGGATCACGTCCTCCCGGCCCACATATCCCTGCCGCCGCGCCTCACATCCAATTAAAATGGAACTTGCCAATCTCCTCGGACAGGGACAACGATCTGAGCACAACTCCCAGTGAAATAAAAAATACGGCGGAAGGCAAGCAAGGCCTCGCTCGAGTGTGGCGGGCGTTGCGGCATCGCAACTTCAAGCTGTTTTTCGTAGGGCAAAGCATTTCGCTGGTCGGCACGTGGATGACGCGCATCGCCACGGCCTGGCTGGTTTATAAGCTCACGCGGTCTCCGCTGTTGCTTGGCGTGGTGGGTTTTGCCGGCCAGATTCCCACCTTCCTTATCGCGCCGTTTGCGGGCGTATGGGTCGATCGCCTGGATCGCCAGAAAGTCCTAGTCGTCACGCAAGCGCTCGCCATGCTGCAGTCGCTGGCGCTGGCCGTGCTCACGCTCAGCGGCCGCATCACCATTCACGAAATTATCTGGCTCAGTGCGTTTCAGGGTGCGATCAACGCGTTTGACATGCCCGGCCGTCAGGCATTTCTCGTGCAGATGGTGGAGGACAAACAGGATCTCGGCAATGCCATCGCCCTGAACTCGTCCATGGTGAATCTCGCGCGTCTCGTTGGGCCTTCGCTGGCGGGCGCAGTGATCGCGCTATTCGGCACGGGCTATTGCTTCCTGATCGATGGCCTCAGCTATCTCGCCGTAATCACCTCTCTGCTGATGATGCGGCTCAGTCCTTTTTCGTCCCCGCGCGGCATCGCGCCGATGTTTCAACAGCTCAAGGAAGGCTGGGAATACGTCTCGAAATCAACCCCAATTCGCACCATCCTGTTGCTCTTTGGCGTAATCAGTTTGATGGGTTGGCCCTTCACGGTGCTCATGCCCGTCTTCGCCATAAAAATCCTGCACGGCGGCCCGCACACCTACGGATTCCTGATGGGTGCGGTCGGCGTGGGCGCGCTGATTTCCGCATACTCTCTCGCGCTTCGTCCCAACGTGCGCGGACTGACCAAAATGATTCCCATATCCTCCGGCCTGTTTGGAGCTGGATTGATCTTCTTCGGAATTTCGCACCTTGTTTGGTTGTCCCTGCTGCTGCTATCGATTTGCGGATTTGGCATGATGCAGCAGATGGCGGCCAGCAACACCATCATCCAGACCATCGTGGAAGAGGATAAACGAGGACGAGTAATGAGTTACTACACGGCTGCCTTCGTAGGCATGGCGCCCTTTGGCAGCTTGCTCGCCGGAACGCTCGCCGGCGCCATCGGCGCAACGAAAACGGTGATCGTGAGCGGCGTCTGCTGCCTGGCCGGCGCAATCTGGTTTACAACGCGCCTGAAAGCGGTGCGCGAAGTGATCCGGCCGATTTATGTGAATCTGGGCATCGTGCCGCCGGAAGTGAACGCAGTGCTGCAGGATGCCGGCGGCAACTGAGATGTCCGATGGCGAGTACGAATCTAGACTTTCGTTTTAGGCCGCCGCTCTAGACTGCCGCGGAGATTCGCAAGCCGTCCAGATTATTTTCAAGATTGGGCAGCGGAACAGGATGCAACGCGGCCGAAGGATTTTTCATCACGTGATCAAACGCCGCTTGGAACCTCTCCATTTCGGATTGCGTGCCCACGGTGATGCGAACATGCGTTGGCCAGACCGGCCAGGGACGGCCGATAAAAACATTTTGCGCCGCCATCGCCGCGATGACTTCTTTCGCGGGACGCTTGGCATCGACCATGAAGCAGTTGGATTGTGAAGGAATGAAGGAGTAGCCGTTATTCGAAAGCCACTCGAAAGTCGCTTCGCGAACGGTCGCATTGATTTTCTTGCGCTCGGGAACGAGGCCAGAATCCTTCAAGCTCGCCGTTGCGGCGGCCACGGCGGTGATGGGCATGGCGCTCCATCCGGAAAAAGCTTCGATTTTTTCCAGAAGGTCCGGCCGGGCTATAGCAAATCCGCATCGCAATCCAGCCATTCCATAGATTTTCGAGAACGTGCGAAGCACAACCACGTCCTGATCCGCCTTAACGAGATCGATAGCGGAGGAAGCGCCGGCGAAATGAATGTAAGCTTCGTCGACCATCACGATGGAATCCTTGGGTTTGTTTTCCAGCAAATACTCGATTTCTGAATGGCTCGTGAGCGTTCCGGTGGGATTGTTCGGCGAGCAGACGTAAAAAAGACCCGCATCCGGCGCAGCCGCCAGCATGGCTTTCACGTCATGGGAATAAGTCTTCGTCAAAGGCACTTTGACGATCCGAGCGCCGGCAATTTTCGCGGCGTGCGCGCCCGCTTCGTAACCGGGGTCAGCAGTCACGTAGCTCTTGGTCGGAGAAGTGAACGCCAGCACGGTGTAATGCAGCGGCCCGCTCGAGCCGGGGAAGGCGCTGAGGTAGTGGGGCTTAAGCCCTTCCATGGCGGAGAATGTCTTCAGGAGATCGTCGGTCATCCACATCGAGTAGCGGCCGCCTTGCGACGCAACATCATTCACGGCTCCGCAGGCCACGCCGCACGGGCCAAGTGGATTTTCGTTGGCGTTGATGAGCACGGCATCTTTGGGATAAGGACGCGACGCAGCAGCGGCGAGCATTGGCTCGGTTACGATTCGGAATCCAACGGCCACCGCAGCGGCGGCTGCCGAGACTTGTAGAAAAGAGCGGCGAGTTCGACAGGCGGGATTTTCTTCCACGGGCATGACAAACCTCCCTTATTGCGCTCGCAGAGGGCGAGCCGACTGGACCCAAGCTATCACGTTCCGAGAATGGCAGGCACGTTTTCTGCATTCATTTTCTTGTTAGCAAGGATTCGTTTTGGCCGGGAGCAAGACTTTCGCCTTAGTAGAATTTCCAGAGAAGAAAAGGAGAAGCGAGCGAAAGTCCAAATCCGGAGAGAATGTTAACATCTGTGTTTTTAGACGGTTGAACGGCTTCAGGACGCCTGGAATCTGAATCAGCTCGCCGCCCTGCGGAATCCACGGTGCACAGCGAAGCCCAGAAATATGTACAAAGTACTATTGACTGCACCCGTCCAGCGAAATACCTTGGTTGTTGCTGTACCCGGCCGAGTACGAAACCACACCCCACGAGGTCAGCATGGCCACCGATACGGCAGTAAATACCGCCAACCTCCCTTCCGGTAAGGCGCTTGAAGAAAGGTGGGAAAAATTGCGCACCCACCGTCGAATCGTTTCTCGCGTACGATTTCAAGTGGAATGGGAAGAAGGCTCTGAACGCCAGCGCGCGAACGGAGTCACTGTGGATGTAAGCAAATCCGGATGCCTGGCCGTTGTGGGCGCCGGACTTCCCCTGCGCAAACGCGTTCGACTGATCAACCCGACGAGCGGGCGCACCGCGGAAGCGCAAGTGGTTTGGCGCGATCATGAAGCTTGGGATGTTGGTCTTGAGCTGGTGAAGCCGGATCCCGCCTTCTGGGGCGTGAAGTTCTAAGCTACCCAGCGCAAGTGTGCGTGGCGGCGATCGCCACGGGAGAATGCGCTTCCCGCCTCTATTTCAGATGTTTCGTGATTCTTGAAATCAAGGCTTGGTGCAACGCCAAGTTCAGCTTTAATGCGGCCATTCGTCCTTTGGCAGGCTCTTCTGAATCGTTTCGAGGTTTTGGAAGCCGTCTTTAATGACGGTTTGCATCACGTTGTTCTTGGTCACTACAACAGGCGTTAGAAAGATCGCCTGGACCATCCTCGTTCCGTTCGGTATGGAGGTGGCGTTTCGAATGGGAGTGCCAGCCGCCAGATTTACGGCGGCTTCCGCGGCCAATCTTGCTTGCAGCTTAAGCGGCTTGTAAATCGTCATGGTCTGCGTGCCGGACAGTATCCGAATAATGGCGGCAAGATCCCCATCCTGGCCGGAGACGAGAACTTTGCCGGCGAGTTTATGCTCAGTGAGGGCCTGAATCGCGCCTCCCGCGGTTCCATCGTTGGAAGCCACCACGGCGGTGATATCTCCGTTTGTAAGGCCGATCGCATTCGACATAATCTCGTATGCCGCAGTCGGATCCCAATCCTTCGCCCAGGAATCGCTCACAATCTTTATGTTGCCGTTATCGACTAATGGTTTCAAGACGCGCAGCTGCCCCACGCGCAAAAGCTGGGCGTTACTGTCCGCGGGTGAGCCGCCGATCAGAACGTAATTGCCCGTAGGCGCCAGCCGGGCGAGAAAAGAAGCCTGCAGCTCGCCAATTTCTTCGGGATTGGTTCCGATGAAGAGCGAGACGTCGCTGTTGCGAACCGGTCGTTCGTAGCAAAGCACGGGAATGTGCCTCGCATTGGCCGCGGACACAATCCGCGCAGCCTTGTTCGTATCATGCGCCACCAGGACGAGCACTTTCACTCCTTCATCCATCAGCTTTTGGGATTGCTGAAACTGCAGCGCGTCGTCTCCCTCGGCCGTTTCCACTAGCACCTGAGCCCCCAGCTCCTTGGCACGCTCCTGAAAAATGCTGAGATCGGTTTGCCAGCGCTCGACTTTGAGGGAGTCCATCAGATAACCGATTTTTAGAGGAGACTTTTCGGCCACGTTGGTTTGGCTCTGCGCTTGAGGGACGGCCCATGCGGTAAGCAAGGCCAGGCAAATGGCGAGGAAGAATCCACGCGACCAACGATGCATTCTTTTTCTCCGGTGAATAAGTAAAACCGTAGCACTAGCTGGCGCTGGTCTCAAATTTATAAGTGCCTTGAGCGGACCAAGAGTAAAGGGGATGAGCGCAGGTGACCGGTTTCGCGACAATCCGTCCCACAAGCATTCATCGAGCGGTTGGGCAAAGCGAGGCGCGTTTCGCTAACTGGCTGTGAGAAAGGGATTTAGCAGCTCGACGCCCATGGAACCTTTCTTGCTCCGCTTATGCATGTAGACATTCTACCTCCCCATGGTGTAGAACATCTACATCCTGAGGTGAACATGGCTCCGCGCTACCAGAACCGCATCGAGCTTTTGCAAGGGACTCTCGACCTGCTGATCTTGCAGACACTTCGGTGGGGGCCGCATCACGGCTACGGCATCAGCCAGGTCATCCGCGTGAATTCGGGAGATATTCTGCAAGTCGATACCGGCTCGCTTTATCCCGCGCTGCACCGGCTCGAGCGGCAAAAATGGATCACCGCGGAATGGAAGCTTTCTGAAAACAAGCAGCGCGTCAGGGTCTACCGCCTGACGGTGAGGGGAAAGAAACAACTGGAGACCGAGCGCTCGCGCTGGGCGCAGGTTTCCGACGCCATCGCGGGCGTGCTCAATCCAGCGAAGAAGGAGAGTGAAGCGTGACCTTTTCCTTTTGGCGTCGCCGGAAACGAGAGAGAGAACTGGACGAAGAGCTGCAAAGCCATCTGCGGATGGCTGCCCAGGACCGCGCCGACCGCGGCGAAACGACGGAGCAAGCGCACCGCGCCGCGCAGAGAGAGATGGGCAACGTGGCCTTGATCAAGGAAGTCACGCGAGAGATGTGGGGCTGGGGCTCGCTTGAACGGCTGATGCAGGATTTGCGGTATGGCATCCGGGTGCTCGCGAAGTCGCCTGGGTTCGCGGCGGTGGCGATTCTGACGCTCGCATTGGGAATTGGCGCGAATACAGCGTTGTTCTCCGTCGTAAACGGCGTGCTGTTCAATCCGCTGCCGTATCCGCATCCC
This sequence comes from uncultured Acidobacteriota bacterium, assembly GCA_963715795.1. Lineage (GTDB taxonomy): Bacteria > Acidobacteriota > Terriglobia > Acidiferrales > UBA7541 > Acidiferrum. The sequence continues at coordinate 4,283,628 of OY970275.1, forward strand.
GACCAGCTCGTCTGGGTGGCCGAGAGCAAACCGAACTTTGCGACGGGTTCGATCTCCTTCCCTAATTTTCGCGACTGGCGAAAAGAGAACCACACTTTTTCCTACATGGCTGCCTACCGTCCGTATTCCTACAGCTTCACAGGGATGGGCGATGCCGAGCAATTGCGCGCCATGCTCATCACCTCCGATTTTTTCGCGGTCCTCGGCGTGCATCCGGTCGCCGGGCGGTCGTTCGTTTCGGGCGAAGATGAAATCGGCGCGGCCCCGATTGCCATGATTACCGCCGGCTTCTGGAAACGAAAGTTTGGATCTTCGCTGGACGCGATAGGGAAGACGCTCACGCTGGACGGCAAGAACTACACCATCGTTGGCGTGATTCCGCCAGGTTTCGATCTTGGCTTGAACAGTTTCCGCAACGTCGATGTCTACGTCCCGCTCGGCCAGTGGAGCAATCCTTTGCTTCCCACGCGCGGCGCCGGGCTCGGCATCCATGGGATAGGCCGGCTCAAGGAGGGCGTCTCAATCTCCCAGGCTCGCGGCGATATGCAGGGAGTTACCGATGGCCTGGCCGCTGAATACCCCGACGCAGACAAGGGGATCGGCGCTGCGGTGAGGTCCTTGAAGCAGACGATTGTCGGAGACCTCCGTCTGTTTCTTCTGGTTCTGCTTGCGGCGGTCGGCTTCGTGCTCCTGATCGCTTGCGTGAACGTCGCCAATCTGATGGTTGCGCGCTCCTCCGTGCGGGCGCGCGAATTCGCGATTCGCGCCGCTTTGGGAGCGAGCCGCGGAAGAATACTTCGCCAGCTCCTCACGGAAAGCGTTTTACTTTCGCTCACGGGAGGAGCGCTCGGTTTATTGCTCGCGGGATGGGGAACGAAAGTGGCGCTGCATCAGTTGCCGGTCAGCCTGCCGCGCTCGAGCGAGGTTTCGATCGACGCGCCTGTGCTGATTTTCACGCTGGTTATTTCGCTGGCATGCGGGATTTTCTTTGGCTTAGCCCCCGCGTTCAAATCGGCTCGCTCTGATTTGCACGAAACTCTAAAAGAGGGAGGCCGGGGCGGCAGCGGTACGCGCCGCCGCGCGCAAGGAATTTTCGTCGTCGTAGAGATGGCCCTGGCGCTGGTGCTGCTTATCGCGGCAGGACTCATGATCCGAAGCCTCGGCGCGTTGTGGCGCGTCAACCCGGGCTTCGATCCGCATAACGTATTGACGTTCGGCGTTGCGCTGCCACCGTCGATAGACCATGGCGGGCCGGCCGAGGCGCGCGCTGCGCTGCGCCAATTGAACAACGCGCTGGCAGCGGTTCCCGGAGTCACGGCTTCTTCCTTGTCCTGGGGAGCGATTCCGCTGGACAGCGACGACGAAGACCTCTTCTGGATCGAGGGGAAGCCAAAGCCTGCCACGGAAAACGACATGAGCTGGGCGCTGAGTTACGTCGTCCAGGAGAATTATCTGCAGGTGATGAAGATTCCTCTGGAACGAGGGCGGTTTTTCACGGCGCGGGACGATGAAACCGCTCCTCACGTCATCGTGGTGGACGACGTTTTCGCGAAACAGTACTTTCCCGGCCAGGATCCTATCGGCCAGCATGTTTTTCTGCAAAACAAAGGCGGGCGCGTGGAAATTATCGGCATTGTCGGCCACGTAAAACAGTGGGGGCTCGATACGGACGACACGGAATCTTTGCGCGCGCAACTTTACTTTCCCTATATGCAGCTTCCCGACCAAGCAATGGATGCATCGTCCTGGAGCGGCACCGGAGCGCTGGTGCGCTACGATGCGCATACACCGGCCATCGCGGAGGCGATTCGCGTGGCGGTGAAAAAACTGAGCAGCGGGCACGTGATGTACGGAGCGCAGACGATGGACGAGATCATCGCCAGCTCCCTTGTTACACGGCGAGTCGCGATGATTCTGCTCGGCGTTTTTGCAGCGCTCGCGCTCGGACTGGCGTCCATCGGAATCTACGGCGTCATTTCCTATCTCGTGGGGCAGCGCACGCAGGAGATCGGCGTGCGCCTGGCGCTTGGCGCGAAGCGTGTGGACGTTCTGCGACTGGTTCTGGGCGAGGGCATGAAGATGGCGGTCGTGGGGCTGATCGTGGGGCTGCTTGCGGCTCTCGGTTTGACGCGACTTATGGCAGGGCTGCTATTCGGAGTTAGCGCTACGGATCCGCTGACGTTCGCCGCTGTGGCGGCACTGCTGGCTATAGTGGCGTTGGCGGCATGCTACATTCCCGCGCGGCGCGCGATGCGTGTCGATCCCATGGTGGCCCTTCGCTATGAATAGCCCGGCAACTCTGCTTGTTTTTGAAGTTAGGTAGCGCGAGAGAGCCAGGCATCGACGCCGGGAGAAACCTTGGCGCAAAATTGCGCCACGACGATTGCCGCGAGCAGGCCCGTAAAGACGTCCATGGTGTAGTGCGCGCGCAGAACGAGCACCGCAGCAATCTCGAAGAGCACGATTCCCACCGCCACGAACGTAAGCCAGTGTTTTTTCAGGCGCGCCAGTTCGATTCCGCCAAAAACGGCGATGGCGGTGTGCCCGGAAAAGAAAAAATCGTTGCCCACATTGTACGTGACCAGCAGCGAGGGAAATCCCGGATAGTGCCAAATCATATTCGGGGGCGGTGGAAGTGTGCAAATGGCTTGCATGATTTGGCGTAAGCCCAGCAAAAGCACAAGTCCCAAAAACGGGCGCACGCTCGGCCCGAACAGCCAGCGGGCGAGCAGGAAAATTCCCAGCCCGTCGATCAATGCAGAACTAACAATCAAGAGAGCATTGGCTGCGGAAGGCGAATGGTAGAAATAGGAATTGAGGCCCGCCGTCAGAGTGTGAAGTGCGTCGCCCACGCCGGCTGGCGGCGCCGCTCGCCGCGCGATCAGCGATTGCGTCCAAAACCATATACCCAGCGCGAGAGCGGTAAGCGCAAGCCTGAAGAGGACGCGACGCCACTTGCGCGAACTCTCGTCGTTTGTCATTTGCCGCGAGACTCGGCTCTGGCCCGCTCGATTTGCTTACAGGCGTTCATGCCGGTTTTGCGACTTCCAGCGCGAGTTCACGAGCCTTTCGCAAATCCAGCTTGCCGGTGCCGAGATAGGGCAGCTTCTCGACATGCACAAATTGATCCGGTCTCGGCCGCCAAAGCGCAGGCAGATCGCACTTGGCCAGCAGCTCCAGCGTTTCTTTCAGCTTCTCTTCCGGCAGCGTGTGCAGCACCATCAGGCGCTCGCCTTTTCGTTCGTCGGGCACGGCGGTCACCACGAACATCTGCTCGGTCGCGGCCGCGAGTTCATGCAATTTGTCCTCGACCTTGATGTGCGGCACCATTTCGCCGCCAATTTTGCTAAAGCGGCTCAAGCGATCGGTCACGCGCAGAAATCCGTCCTCGTCGAGCATCGCGATGTCGCCGGTGTTGTACCAGCCGTCGCGCAGCACAGCCGCCGTTTTTTCCGGCTGATTCAAGTAGCCCTGCATCACATTTGGTCCGCGCACGAGCAACAAGCCAGCCTGATTGACGCTCAGAGGTTGTTGCGTTTCGGGATCGATAATCTTCACGCTCATCCCCGGCAGCGGGTGGCCAATGCTGCCGCGCTTCGCTCCCACCTGGCGGAAGGACGCGGCGCGAAAATCCATGGTGTTCACCGTCACCGCCGGCGAGCACTCCGTGCAGCCGTAGCCTTCGAGGGGCCGGATGCCAAAGCGATCCTCGAATGCCTGCGAAATTCGTTCCGGCAGCTTTTCCGCGCCTGCCATAACAAAGCGCAAGCTGCCGAATTGCTCGGGCTCACAGCGGCGCGTATAGGCATTGAGAAAAGTCGGCGTCGCAAGAAGCATCGTGACGGCGTATTTGTTGACGAGCGCGCCGATGACGCGCGAGTCCAGCGGATTGGGATGAAACACAACTCCAATTCCCGTCGCCGCGGGGAGGCACAGCGTGCCGGTGAAACCGAAGGAATGAAAGAACGGAAGGATGCCCATGATGCGGTCGTTGGAATGCAGCAGAAAGACCTGATTGAGCTGCTCGACGTTCGCGGCCAAGTTGTAATGCGTCAGCACCACACCTTTGGGGTCGCCCGTCGAACCGCTTGAGAAAATAATGGTGGCGATATCGCCTAGCTGCGTTTTGCGTGTGGCGCCTGCATACTTCTCGATGGTCCGCGCCGGCAGGAAGTAAACCAAAGCAGCGCCGAGACGCTCGGAAAGCCGTGGCTTCTGCGCCAAATCTTCGAGAAAAACTGTCTCCGCGGGCGGCTGTACGTGCACTCGCTCCAGAAATGCCCGCGCGGTGATCACCGTTTTCAGGTTGCACTGCTTCGCACAAGATAAAAGTGTTTCGTTCGAAGCGGTGTAGTTCAGATTCACCGGCACTTTTCCCATGAGCATGGCCGCGAAATTCACCAGCGCTCCAGGAATCGATGGTGGCAGCAATACGCCCACCATTTCCTGTCCTTGCCACGTTTTCCGCAAGCGCCGCGCCAGGAAAAGCGTCCTTGTCAGCACATTGAAAAAAGTCAGCTTCGGCGTTTGTCCATCGGCCATGGCGAAGCGGAACGGATGGCGTCGCGCCGTGTAAAGGAAAGTTCGCGGCAACGGCCGCATCTGACGCTTGCGCCGCTCGAACGCTTCCGCTCCCAGATCCTGCACGGCCTGGCGCGCATCCTGCGCGGTTGCCGTGGATGGCAGCGGCGCGCCAAACGTTACGCGCACGGGGTAAGGAAGATGGCGCGGAAATTTCCAGAGAAAGCGCCCGCCCGCAAAACTGAAAATCGAGCCCCACACTCCATCCAGATTCACGGGAATAATCGGCACGTCCACGCCTTTGACGATGCGTTCCATGCCGCGGCGAAACGGCATCATTTGCCCGATGCGCGTCATTTGCCCTTCCGGGAAAATACAGACCAGCTCGCCGTCTTGCAGCGCTTGGGTAGCGCGACGCAAAGAGTGAATCATTTCGCGGGGTCCCTGGTCGGATGAAATCGGGATCACGCCCAGGATTTTCGCGAACGGCTTTACCAATGGATGGTCGTACGACCCTTTGAACATCAGGAAGCGCACCGGGCGGTCCAGCGCCGCGAGAAGCAGCACCGCATCCGCCATCGAAACGTGGTTCGGCACGAGGAGCGCGCCGCCGCGCGCCGGCACCCGCTCGCGGCCGGCGACGTCGAGCCGGTACAGCGTGTGCGTCAACATCCACAAAAGCAGCCGCAGCAGCGAATCCGGCAGCAGCCACAAAACATAAGCCGTCGCCGCCAGCGTTGCGAGAGAAGCCCAAAGAAAGATCGACGCCGGGCCGAGATGCACAAAACGCGTCAGAAGATAATAAGCACCGGAAGCCGCGCCGATTCCGACGAAGGAGAGCAAATTGGCGGCGGCAATGATTCCGCCTTTCTTGTCCTCCTCAGGGCGGTGCTGGATGAGGGCGTTGATGGGAACGATGAAAAATCCGCCAAAGAATCCCAGGCCGGCCAGCAGGAACAACACTGCTTCGAACGTGAGTCCGTGCATCGAAAGCAGAATGCCGAGCACGGTCATGCCCAGAGATCCCAGAGGGATCAACCCGTATTCAATTTTCCCTGCGGAAAGGTAACCCGCCGCCAGGCTGCCCACTCCGATGCCAACCGCAATGGCCGCCTGAAGAATTGCATTCGAAGAAGGGCGCAAATGGAGGACGTCCTGCCCGTAAACGATGATGTCAAACTGCAGCAACGCGCCCAGGAACCAAAAATACGTATTCCCGAGAACCGCGAGCCAGAGCACGCGATCGGCGCGGATCCGCTTTCCTTGCGTCCACAAATCTCCAAGAAAATTCGCGCGAAATTTTTTCAGCGGGTCGGCCGCGGGCACGCGCGCTATTCCCTGGCTGAAGAGAAGCCCGAGGAAAGCGCAGCCCACAAGGACCGCGCCTGAATATCCCTGATGACCGCGGAAGCTTTCCACCATGAACCCCGCCGCGACGCTCCCGGCGATCACCGCGATGAAAGTTCCCAGCTCGATGACTCCGTTTCCCCAGGACAGTCGCTCCGGGGGCAGCAACTCAGGCAGCAATCCATATTTCGAAGGCCCGAAAATCGCCGCCTGCGTGCTCGCCAGAAATACCGCGGCCATCTCCAGCGTCAGATTTCCCGCGGCAAGCGCCGCCACCGCCAGCCCCATCACGCCGATCTCGAACACCTTCGTCCAGATCGTCACGCTTCGTTTGCTGAAACGGTCCGCGAAATACCCGCCGGCCATCGAAAACAAAATGAATGGCGCGGCAAACAGAAAACCGACGATCGGCACAAGCCGGTCGCGATCCTCCTTGGCGAGATTCATGGCCAGGATCAGGAAGATGACGAGCTGTTTCAGGCCGTTCTCATTGAACGCACCCTGAAACTGCGTGGCAATCAGGCTCCAAAAGCCCAGCCGCCACTTCCCGTCACTCTCTCGTTGCAAAGGACTTCCGTCGTCTGACATGCAGGCGCACCCACGCATTCCAGTGGAAGTTACGGTGTTAGAACGATTTTAACAGTCCTTCTTGCACACACGCGTCCCGCGGCAGCTAGCTGTGCCGAAAGCGAGACGCTTGTTGGCGGGGTGGCTCAGGGCCGCCGAAGCGCGGCTACGGTTTCGGGGTTGTGGTTTCGGGCTTTGCTGCAGCCGGAGTTTTCCGGCCAGCGTTCAGGTGGTCGAAGTTGAGCGCTGCATTGAGCAGCAGCATGAATTCTCCCTGCGTCTCCTGCCGCCACATGGGATTCGTGGCAAAAAGCACGACGTGTCCCTTGCCAACCGGCACGTCCACGATGACCGGCGCCTCCGCCAATTCAGGAGCGCCCGCCAGCATGCCGCTGATCCACAAGTCCTTTACATCGGCGAAGCGCAGCACCACGCGCGGATAAAGCGAAGGCGGCGGAAGGGACGCGCTGAGAAACGATCGCATATCCGGATCGACGTACAGCTCTTGTTCCGCGCGGCTCCGGTGCACGGGCGGTTCCGGGGCAGTCCACGGCCGGCCCTGCGGAATATCCGGATCGGTCAGCGATCCTCTGCCGCTGGGCCGCGATGCGCCTCCCTCTTCCGCAAAAAATCTTCCAAATCTGCCCGCCACGGAAACATTGAACACCGGCCCTTGATTGAAGTACACGCCAAGAGAATCGTCATAGCCGTAAACGATGGGACTGTCCTTGTCCTCGACGGTCGCGCGGGCGATCATGCCCCGCGCTTGCAATTGGTGCGTCTCCTTGATGGTCACCGTATCGGTGATCCCCAAATCGATTGGCAAATGCGTGCTCGGCCCAATGGGAATGAAAAGTCCGCCATCCTCGATGAATTTCTTGAGATGCGCCACGCCATCGAAACCCAATCCGCCGCGGATGTCCGCAGCGTGGTCGATCAGGCCGAAGTTTGGCGTCGTCGCGCTCGTCTCCCAGGGAATGGGCCCACCGGCTTCGCTACCGTCCGGATTCTTTCGCGCCGGAATTCCATTCAGAATTTGCTCCAGTCCGAAGAACGTGGGAGGAAACAGGATCACGTCGTACTTTTCGCGCAAGTCGGGCGTATTACGAACCGTGATGTCCGAAATGTAAGCGTAAGGCACCCCGGTCTCTTCCAGCCCGAGCCGGAACCAGCCTTCGTTTTGCGTGTCCGTCCAGTTATGCATCAGCGCGATGCGCGGCACGCCGACTTCGTGGCGCGCCACGTCCGGCACGGAGTCCGCGCTCGTCACGCGCACGCCAAGTTCGCGCGCCGCCGCCTTCAGCCGCAAATCCAGATCGGCGGGATTGCCTTCCACGGGAAGAATAAAGGTGCCAGGAACGAATTTCTCGCCGCCAGCCTCGAAGCCGTCTTCCGCCGCGAAAAACTTCACGTCTTTCAAACGGAAGCGCAGCGTCGCCAAGCAAGGCTCGCCGGTGGCGTTAATCACATAATATTTCACCGCGGGCGCTTTGCCTTTTTCCGCGTGCGGCGGAATGATTCCTCCGCCATCGTATCGCGCGGCTCGGTCCACCAGCGTCATCGGAGCTTTTAATATCGCCGTGTCGGTGATCCGCAGCGTCCTGACGTTCCGCAACGCTCCAAGCGTCCACCCCGTGTCATCGTACGGCCGTGGGTCATTCGTCGAGTAATACTGCGTGTCGAGCAGCATGTCCGCCATGCGGCTGTAAGGCTGATCCATTCGAATGATGTAGCTTCCCAGCGGCAGCTTCGTGCCCGTCGCTTCTTCCGGCTTCTCCTCGGGCGCTTCTTCTTTGCCTTTGTGTGCCTTCTTCCGCTTCGTTTTGTCGCCGTCTTCGTTTTCCATCTTGGCGTCGGACTTCGCTTCAGTAGCTTTCCCCGCGGCTGAGCCAGCATCACTCAATACAAAATCCTCCTCGAGCTTTTGTACTTCGACGCCCTGCCTCTGCAGCAAGCTCGCCAGTTGTGCAGCAAGCTCCGGACGCCTGCCGTCATTCACGATGGCCCAGGCCGCCGGTCCCTCCGTCGTCGCTTTGGCCACGGAGCGCTTGCTCTTCTCGTAGAAATCCTTCAGCAGCTCCTGTCCGTGTTGCGCGGTGTAGTCCAGCGAAAGCAGCAATCCGCTCTCTTCGAGATTGGTGTTGTCGCGCAAGGACCACATTACTTTGGGCAGCGGCGGATTGGGCCGGAACCACGTGCGGCTCGTTGCGTTCGGTCCCACTTCGGCTTCTTTCGTTTCCGGCGTGCTATTGCCATACGTTTCGTAGAATCGCCCGATCGAATTGTGTCCGTTCGCTACGTAAAACATGTAGTTAGGCGCCCAGCCGTCATAGAAACCATGTGTCCACACGCCAACAACGCCCCGCTCCGTCAATCCCTGCACATCGTTGTACGCGAATTTCTGCCACTCGCTGATCACGATGGGGTCCAGCCACGCGTTGTACGGCCCCGTTCCCGTCGAAACGTAAAGGTAAGGTTCGGACTCATGCAGATCGTGAAGCACCTGCGGATGCCAGTCCAAAAATGTCTGCATCATCATTTGCGAAAGCTTTAGGCCCATCGCGATGCCGTCGCGGTTGTTGTCGTGCTGGACGTAGTGGCCCCAATAAACGAGATCCGGCTGCGGCTTGTCAGGATTGGCCTTCTTGTAATTCCACGAATCCACCACCCGGTCGTGCCCGTCGACTTCGACAACGGGCGTAATCAGAAAAATCGCATTCTTGCGAATATTGTCGATGAACGGTGAATCTTCCACCGCCAACCGGTACGCCAGCTCCATCAGCATTTCCGGCGAACCCGTTTCTGGCGAGTGGATCGATCCGGAAGCCCAATAAAACGGTTTGCCAACGGAAATGAGCTGCTGCGCGTCGGCGTCCGTGATTTTGCGCGGGTCGGCGAGCTTTGCCGTAATGTCGCGCAGGTGGTCGAGCTGCGCGATATTGGCCTCATCGCTCACGGCCACCAGCAGGAAGTCGCGCCCCTCCTCCGATTTGCCCACGCGGTAGACTTTCACGCGCGGGCTCGCCTTTGCCAGCGCGTCGTAGTAGCGGTAAATGTCCTTCGAATAGGTCAGGTAGCCCGGCGCGCCAACGATGTGGCCGAGAATCTTGTCCGGCGAGGGCACCGTGGCCGAAGCCGGCAAATGATCGACGAGCGTAGTGGTGAAAAATGGCTCCGTCGTGTATTCGTGAATCTTCTTCCCATACTCCTCGTCGTTCGCCGAACTGCTTTGCGCCGCCGCAATCGCGGCCGTGAAGCTGGTGAAAAGTAGAATCGCCAGAACGGGCAGGCAGATCTTCACCAATAAACCGCGCCCTGCCTGGGCAGATTCACACGAGTTCCGACTCTGCATTTTCATCATCGCCTCACTTTTGATTGTTTCCGGTTCCGGCCGCCCACCGCAGCATGTGACGCCGCGCCCGCAACAAACGTTTCAGCCCTTTTCAAATGTGAGCTTCACCAAGGACCGGCGTAGCATAATGCTTCCGTGGCTCGGAGGGAAGAATGACCGACCAGCCCACAACGCAAAAATCCGTACTGATTACCGGCGCAACCGACGGCTTGGGCCGCGCGGCGGCCATTTTGCTCGCACAGCGCGGCTATCGCGTTTTCGCGGCGGGCCGCTCGGCGGAAAAGTGCGCCCAGCTTGACGCGCTGGCCCGCGAAAAATCCTTGCCGCTCGAAACGCTCGAGATGGACGTTTGCGACAACGCTTCCGTTCAGCACGCCGTCGCAGCCGTTCTCGCGAAAGCCGGCGCGCTGGACTTCCTCATCAACAACGCCGGCGTCAACTTTACTGCGGCCGTCGAAGACCTGCGCCTCGAAGATTGGCGCCGCCAGTTCGAAACAAACTTCTTCGGTGTCTTGCGCGTCACGCAAGCCGTTCTTCCCTACATGCGCGAGAGCAGGCGCGGCCGCATTCTGATGATGAGTTCTGTCTCGGGATTCGTGACGGCTCCAACGCAAGGCGCCTACAGCAGCAGCAAGTTCGCGCTCGAAGCCATTAGCAACGCGCTTCGCCTCGAGTTGTATCCCTTCGGGGTTGAAGTTGTCCTGATCGAGCCTGGTTATATCGTCACGGGCATCCAGCAAGCCGCACTCGAACTCTCCAAGCCCTACCTCGATCAAATGAAAACGGGTCCCTACGCCCCGCTCTATGCGCGCTTCTTCGAAAGCGTCACCGGCGCCCGCGCCGCATCGAAGACAACTCCCGAAGATTGCGCGCGCGTGATCCTCCGTGCGATGGAAGCTCCAGTCCCAAAAGTCCGCTACCTTGTCACGCAGTTGGCGGTAGTCGCGAAATGGTGCAAGCGCTTATTGTCGGATAAAGCCGTGGACGCCGTCTTCCGCCGAAGATTCGGAATCAGCCGCGCGCAATAAACTTCTCCCGCGCGTCGAGCGCGAACGCCCCTGCCTCGTCCTTACGGATTGGAAACCTGGAACGAAAGGCTGTTCTCGCGCAATTCCTGCCACTTCTTGGACCACGCCTCGTGCACCGGGCTCTCGGAATAATCGGCGGCGGCGTCCGGACTTGCGAATTCAATCGCGTATACGCCGCTGAAGTCCTTCAGTTGATTCCGTTCCGTCTTGATCCAGATGTTCTTGATGCCGTGAATTTTCGCCGCCATCTCCTTGATCCCGTTGATGGCGTTCTCCCGGTCCGAATTCGAAGTGGCATCTTTAAATTTATAAACCACAATGTGCAGCACTGTTTTCGGTTGACCGAAACGGTTTTGCGCCGCCACACTCCGCGCGTGCAACGATCCCGCTGCAACTCCCGCGATAAACAATCCCGCTCCCAAAAGAATCTGCATGATCCGTTTGCTCGTCGATCTCACGTTGTCCTCCTGTCGTTCCCGCTCAGCCAGTCTATGAAATTGCCTGTCAACGAAGCAACCACCAGCCTCACACTCTTCGTCCCGCTCTCGCCAAACTGTTTGACGGACCCGCGCCGCGACGGCTACGCTCCCAAGGCGCGCCTTTCGAGGACGAAATGGATTTTTTCCCCGCCGATTCGCCGGCCGATCAATTCCAGCAGGGAAAGCTGCCTCCGCTCCCCCAGCTCTGGGTCGGCTATCTGCTTGGTTTTGCCACCATCGTTGCCGAATACGTCGCGCTCTCCCTCCATCCGGAGCTGGCCAAGGCCGAATTCGCAATCCCACCTTTGTATTTGTTCCTGGCGATGTTCGTCGGCCTTGTTTATTGGCTGGTCTGCATCCATCGCTATCACGTCGTTCTGCAGCACGTCCCCGGCTGGAAGCATCCCATTTCGCCCGCGCGCGCCGTGGGCTTTCATTTCATTCCCGTTTACTACCTGTATTGGATTTTCAAATGGCCCAGTGAGATCGCCAAATTCGTGAACGCGCGGTTCCAGCAGCCCGTGATGAAACCCTATCTGCCAGGCTCCATCATCCTCGCTGGATTTGCCATGGGCGTCTTCTTCGATCCGGGCTTGGGACTGATCGTATTTTTCACGGCGGCCTCGTATATTTCAGCCTGTCTTCGCCGGGCGCTTGCCTTGCCACCCGTGCCGCCTGCGGCTCCGCCACCTTCGGGGGAATGAATTTACACACGAAGATGTGAGTGTCACTGCTGATACGCGGAATGTAGTTGTCTTGAAACTCTCTCGAACTAGCTCTCGCCTGCCGCAAACAAAACGGCCCGGTGAGGATTCCCTCATCGGGCCGTTCTTCCTTCAAAAGAAGATACAGGTTTCTATGTGGTCTTGCCAGCAACAGCGATTGCCGGCTTTTCCAAAACTAATTCTCCGGCTTGTTGGGCGGGGTGCCATTCTTCGGATCAGCCTGAGCATCGGCACTGGCTGCGATCGGCTTCCCCGCGGAGCTTCCGAAGCGCGTCAGGTACGGCATAAACGGCGTCAATTCGAACGGCATCTTCTCCCGCTCCGCCATCACACCCACCGGCTTGCTCTTGATTAGCTCCAGCTTGTCGTTCCACGGATCCACCTTCACGCGCCCCCCGATTGGCAGCGCCGCGATCAGTTGCGGGTTCGGCTTCGTCGGATCGGCCGCAGCCGTTGAGTTTATGTCCGCGATCGCCGGAACCCTGTCTCCCAAATGCGGGCTGATCAGGTTCGGAATCTCCTTCTGGCGCTTCTGCAGCGCCGCAAGGAATAGCGCCGCTTCCCCAAGCTGATTCTTGTACGGCGAATTCATCAGCAGCTTCACGGCCTCGGCGTTCGCCGCGTCTTCCTCTGCCTGCGTTCGTCCGAACCCGAAATGCCGGAAGGTTTCCTTGTCATCCACCAGCAACTGGTCGAAAAACGCAAAGTTCGAATCCATCCGGTGCCCCAGAATCACGTGGCCGAGCTCGTGCGCCAGTATCGTCGCAAAGCTCGCCTCATCCGGCAGCACGTCGATCAGCCCGCGGCTCAGCACGATCGTGTGTCCCAAGGTGAAGGACTCCAGCGTCGTCGTCATCAGCACGCGGCACTGCACCTCCGGCTCGATATCCAGATTGTTTGTCACCTCGAGGTTGTTAACGATCGTTTCCAGCGCCTTGTCGACTTCGCCTTTGGGCGCCAGCAGCCCGATTCGCTCGAGCCGGTCCGCCACGTTATCTTCCGCTTGGCGGTCCCACGTCCGTTGCGCCTGCACCGGCGTCAGATCGTTCGCGGTTTTCGTGTCGTCGTCCACCGGGCTTTCCACCAGAATCTTGCTCAGCTCTTCTTCCTGCTGCGCATGGCCCAGGTTGTATCCCCAAAGCCGCGTCTGCGCCTTGAAGTCCAGCTTCTTGCTCATGGCGTAATGCAGATCTTTTTCTTCGCTGTAGACAAACGACGGCATCCACATCCCCGGCTGCACGTTCGTCCTCCAGCTGTCGAAATGGAAGTACCAGCTCGAGTGTCCTCCGCCGCTGTACGCGCCGTTGAATCGCACGATGTTGAAATCCTGATCCTCCACCCAAATCCGTCCCAGAAACCGGCCCTTCCCCGATTTGTCCTGCGGCGTCACGTCGAACACCAGGCAGCGCACTTCGCCCAGAAATTCGCGCCGCACGTAATCAAACTTATAGTGCTGTTTGTCGAAGCCGTTCGTGTCGATGAAAATCATCTGCAGAAAACCGTCCGGCAGGAACTGCATCGCGAACGAGAAGAAATTTCCAACCGTCCCGAAGATTTTTTTCCCTTTGCCACCGTTGTCGCTCAGTGACACCAGCGACACGCCCTTCGAGAAATCCGCTCGTCCCAGGAAGTATTTGTCTCCCGCGGGCACGTAGCCGAGCTCCTTGTCGGGCTTCAGGTTCTGTATATACGTCTCCACCAGCGGCGAGTACTGCCGTATCTGCTGGTTCAGACGGTTCTCGTTTGTGATCACTCGGTCGATCACTTGATCCATCGTCCGCGGCTGCTGCGGTTCTGCCGCGGCAGCGCTGGCGACGGCCCCGAACCCACCCAAGACGAGTCCGAGGACAACAGTAGCTAGCTTACGCATTTCTCTCTCCCCTCAATAGGCCAGGCGGAACTCAATCCGCACGCGTGCCGGAAAATCTACCGGCTGGCCTTCGCGTTTTGCAGGCTTGAACGTAATATGTTGGGCCGCTCGGACCGCAGCCTCATCGAGGCCGTGGCCCAATCCGCTTACAACGCGGTTCACTTTGATGGTGCCGTTCGAGAGGAACACCACATCGAGAACCACGTCTCCTTCTAACTTAAGACTACGCCCTTCCGCAGTGTATTCCGGCCGGGGCTTGCCCAGGATGTCAACAGGCGTATCGATCGGTCCTTCTGCTGCCGCCTTTTTCTTCGGCGCTTCCGCTACCGTCTGGGCTCCAAATCCCGAGGATTCCACGCTCCCGTGCCTGCCTCCGCTCGGCGGGTTCGCCACGCCATTTCCAAAACCAGAGCTCTCTACCGTCCCGCGAATTCCCTTCGCTCCGCCAGTCCCGTTTCCGTAGCCTTCTCCGCCCGGTAGATCCAGCGAGCCTACCCGGTTCACCGTCGTTGCATGTTTCGGATCGCCTTTGCCCGGCAGCCCGTTCGGATCTCCAAACCCTCCGGTCTGCACTTTCTCGATCGGGGCCTTCACGGTTGCCGGCGCCGCGCTTCCCGAATTGAAATTGTTCATTTTCACGTCCTCACGCGGACGCTTCGGCTGCTCGATCGTCGTTTCGATCTTCGCTGCTTCCAGTTGCGACTTCAGCTCTGGCGCCACGGCTTCCAGCTTGCGTTCTTTCGGCACCACCGCCTTCGGTATTTCGAAAATGTGCGGTTTCACGGGATCCAGTTTCACTGGTTCGATTGCTTTCGGCTTCGGCGCCGGCGCTTTTGCTCTCACCGGTTTCGGCGGCTGCGCCACCGGAACTTCCGTCACCGGTTGCGTGATGTCCACCATTTGAAAGTGCAGCGCCGTTTTCAGTTGGTCTGGATAAATCAGCGGAATCAGCACGCAAAAAATCAGCAAGCCCAGTTGGAACGCCGCGCTGATTCCTATGCGGTCCCAGCGCGGTTTCGCGTCGGGCAGTAAGGCCAGCCGCGCCGCCACAGGTTTCGTCCCGATGGCCGTCTTCCACGCGTCTGCATTGGCATGCTGTCGCCGGTTCGCATCTAGGCCGACGCCCAGCCGCGTCGCCTTCTTTGGTGGATCTGCAAGCATCAGTGTCATCCGCGTGCCGCCTCAGGTAATTTCGTTCTAGGGAACCTTGGACTTCTAGGAAGGCCTAGCGTTCCCAAGTTCGCCAGTCGATTAGAACGTGCGCTTTGCCAGTACTAGGGTACGGACGGGGCTGAGGCTGTCCGAATAGGACTTTCGTACTAGCGTCGCGAAGTCGCTAATGCCCCCGCGGGCGCACAGTTCTTCCCCGGTCTGCTAACCCGGTGAGGCGGTTCTTGTTGCGGGGTTGGGCACGCTCGCAACGCCTATAGGATACCGCAATCCAGCCTCCCGGAGTCCGTACTTTTACGTACCCGCCCTCCTCGGCTGGATTAAACTTATAGATGCTCGGTTTACCTCCCACGTTGGATGGGGTGGTCTCGGCTTGGGAACCCTTTAGCGCCTCGATGCTCCATGAAGGAAGAAACTCCAGACCGCGTGCAACTCGGCAAGCTCTCCAGCCCCGCTGGCTCAGAGCAAGCCTCGTGGCTGCCCTCCGGCACATTCGAATCGCTCTATGCTCAGTCCAAAGCCGCCCGTTGGTATCTCTCGCGCGCCAGCTTTTCTGCTTCACTTGAGCGTTGCGCCCAGAAACGCCTCGCCGGCGCAACTCTTCCTGCGGAAAAACTCCACGAATATCTCGCCGCTTTGCATCTCGAAGATTTGGCACTGGCCACCGCTTGCCTGGAAAATTGTGAAGCCGCCTGGGAATTTTTCCTCGCCTCCTATCGCGGCTATCTCCGTTCCGCCGCCGCCGCAGTTCTCCGTTGCAGCTCCTCTTCCCCGGAAGCGCTCGAGCTTGCCGATTCTCTTTTTGCCGAACTTTATGGCCTCTCGGAGGGCGACCGCCGCGAACGCTCTCTCTTCCGCTATTTCCACGGCCGCAGCTCCCTGAAAACATGGCTCCGCGCCGTTCTCGCTCGCCGCCACATTGACACCATCCGCGCTGGACGGCGCTTCGAATCTCTCGACGATGGCGATGGTGCAAAATCCACTGCCAATCATCTCCCCGCTCCAGTTTCCGTTCAGCCTGCCGACCCGCACCGCGAGCGTTACGTAGCTCTTTTCCTCCGAGCTCTGCAAGCCGCGCTTGCCGCTCTCGATCCGCGCGATCAGCAGCGTCTGCGCCTCTATTACGCCAAAGGGCAAACCCTCGCCGAAATCGGCGAGCAGCTCAGCGAACACGAGTCCAGCGTCTCGCGCAATCTGGACCGCGTGCGTCTCGCCCTTCGCCGCACCGTCGAAGAAACTCTTCGCAATGGTTGTCCCGCCGTTAACGGCTTCGCCGCCGACCGCGGCCTCAGCGACGCCCAAATCACTCTCTGTTTCGAATACGCTTCCGCGGACTCTTCCTTCGACCTCGAAAATCTCCTCCAGCGCCGCAGTCCTTCCAGTCCCTCGCCCAGGAGGCTCGACCCATGAATCGTCAACTCCAGAAAACCAATCCATGCAAGAACCCCGCCAGCCCTCGTTCTAAGAAAGGAGTAAACCATGGCGCTTGAAGACCGCGACCGGAATTTTGAAAAAGCGCTTGCTCGCCATCTGCGCTCTTCCGCTTCTCCCGGAGCCCATGCCAGCGCTCATGCCGGTTCGTCCGCCGAAGCCTGCCCCGATCCCGAAATTCTCGCCGCCTATCATGAACATTCCCTTTCTCCCGATGAGCTCAGCCTCTGGAAATCCCACGTTGTCTCCTGCAACAACTGCCAGTTCGTTCTCGCTCAGATCTCCGCTACCGATAAAATCGCGCTCGCGGCACCTCCGCCAGAACTTTCCTTCCCTATCGACGAGCCGGCCTCTTCCCGCAAACAGCGCTCCCAGGATTCGCGGTTCATTGACCGCGAGCGTCGGCCCTCCAGTTGGCGTTGGGTCTTGCTTATTCCTGCCGGCGCGATCGCTGCGGGCTTGGTCGCCTATATTTCCTTGCGAGAGCCCAAGTCTGTTAGTGTGCCGCCCTCCTCCGTCCAAATCGCCCAAAATCAGGCGCCTCTTCCGCTGGCTTCCTCGCCCAATTCCGCTGCGTCCGCACCGGCCGCGCCTGTCTCGTCCCCGCCCAATGAAAAGGTCGCACCGCCCGCGCATGCCGTCGGAGCGCTCAACGGCGCCGCCTCTCCCAATCGCGATGCCATCGCTAAAGAACCTGTCCAGGCTCAGCTAACCCAGCAAGTTCCGAATCAGCGCACGGCGAATGTTGCTCACGGTCCCTCCGCCAACGTCCAACAGCAACAACAAACTTCGCAAATCGTCGCGGGCGCCCCTAGCGTCGGTGGAGTTGCCGCACCTCGAATCGCAAATAAATTGGATTCGAAAACTCCTTCCAGAATTCCAGCAAGCGCCCAGCCCGCCGCATCGCCCGCCCCGCCTCCTCCGCCACCATCGGAGCCCGGCTTCGTCGCCGATGACAGTATTTCCGCCCCGACACAAAAGAAAACGCTGCTCCCGCCGCCCGCATCCTCTACCAACGCGCCTAAACAAAAAGCTGCCAATGTCGAGTCCATCGCCGCGCCAAGCGAGTCCGTCGAAGTCTCCACCGAATCGCAACCCGACACATCTCGCGCGAACGCCCGCGCCATGCTCCGCGCCTCCGCGCTTCAAAATTCTCGTGTCTTTCTCGCCCCGGATGGCAAGCATCAATGGCGCATCGGGCCCGCCGGCTTCCTCGCGCATTCCAAGGATCGCGGCGTCAATTGGACCGCCCAAGTCAGCGGCGTCACCGCCGACTTGCAAGCCGCCTCCGCTCCCTCCTCTAAAGTTTGCTGGGTTGTCGGTAACTCCGGCACCATCCTCCTGACCACCAACGGCGGCGCGCGCTGGATGAAACTGCTCTCGCCCGTCACGAACGACCTGACCGCCGTTCGCGCCACCGACGCCTTGCACGCCCAAATCTCATTTGTCTCGGATCAGCACACTGGCCAAATCAATACGTATGAAACCGCGGACGGCGGCGCGACGTGGTCGCCGCTTCCTCCAAAGTAGTACATGGCAAGCACCCGACTCCGCGCCATGCAAGAAATTCTCGCCCCATCGTTCTAACGGAGAAGCAAAATCTGAGTCGAGGTGCACATCATGGAAAACCGCAAATCGAAGTGGCTTCGCCGCTTGCCCTGGATTCTCTCCGGTACCGCTGTCTTGCTCGCCGCGGCCGCTTTCCAATTCCCGGCCTTTCGCGCGCATCAAGTTCTCGCCGCGCAGGATAATCAGGAAAAATCAGCTCCCCGCGCCACCGCTCCCGATCAGTCCACCAGCCTAACCGATCAGACCGATCTCAACGTCACCGTCTACAACTCCAACATCGCTCTCATCCGCGATGTCCGCAATCTCACTCTCCCCGACGGCTCCTTCCGCCTCAAATTCATGGACATCGCCGCCACCGTCAATCCCGCCACCGTCCATTTCCGCTCGCTCACCGATCCCGATAAGCTCTCCGTCCTCGAACAAAATTACGAATATGATCTCCTCGAGCCCGCCAAGCTTCTCCACAAATACGTCGGCCGCGAGGTAACTCTCGTCCGCACCTATCAGGACAGCGCCACCACCAAGCACGAAGAAATCAAAGCCACGCTTCTCTCCGATAACAACGGCCAGGTCTGGAAAATCGGCAACGACATCGTCACCGGCACTTATGCCGAAAGCTACCGCTTTCCCGACATCCCCGCCAATCTCTACGACCGCCCCACGCTTCTCATGTCCCTCGAAAATTCCGGCCCCCGCAAACAGCAAATCGAAGCCTCCTATCTCGCCACCAACCTCTCCTGGAACGCCGACTACGTCCTCACCGTCGCTCGCGATGACAAAGCCGCCGACCTCGATGGCTGGGTCACTCTCACCAACAATTCCGGCACCGCCTTCCACAACGCCCGCCTTCAGCTAGTCGCGGGCGACCTCAATCGCATTCAGGCCGGCGTTACCGGCGGTCTGGTCGCGCCCCGCGCAATGATGATGAAAGAGGCCAACGCACCCCAATTCCAGCAAGAAAGCTTCAGCGAATATCATCTCTATACGCTCGGCCGCCGCACGTCCGTCGAAAACCAGGAAACCAAGCAAATCAGCCTTCTCGAAGGCTCCGGCGTCCCCGTCGAGAAAATCTATATGGTCAACGGCCAAAATTACTACTTCCGCAGCCTGCAAGCTCCCGGCTCGCCCATCAAAGACCCCGTCATGGTCTATTACAAATTCAAGAACGAAGAAAAATCCGGCCTCGGCATTCCTCTTCCCGCCGGCAACGTCCGCGTCTACCAAAAAGATTCACGCGGCGGCATCCTCTTCATCGGCGAAGACCGCATCGATCACACGCCCAAGGACGAAAACGTCACCGTCCACATCGGCAACGCCTTCGACGTCGTCGCCGAGCGCAAACAAACCGACTACAAACACGTCGACACCCACACCTGGGAAATGGAATACGAAATCACTCTCCGCAATCACAAGGACACGCCCATCACCGTCGAAGTCAACGAACCCATCGGCGGCGACTGGGAAATGCTCAGCTCCTCCTACAAATTCACCAAAACGGCCGCCTTCGCGGCCCAATTCCAGGTCCCTGTAGCCAAGGACGGCACATCCGTCTTGAAATACCGCGTCCGCGTTCACTGGTAATCGCCGCCGAAACACCGCGTCCACTGCTTGCCTGTTTCAAACAAAGAAGGCCCTATCTCTGTCCCGCCTGTCCCTTCCGCATGTAGGGGCACGCTACATCGTGCCCCTCTTTCTTTCTCTCCCTGCGCATGTTTCTTGACAAGTAATAACCTCTCAAAGATAATCATCAAGCTTCATTCCGAGCGGTGAACGCCGCACGGAGGTCGCAACTTGCGACCTCCAACCGGAGACCTATGCCGAAGACTATTCTCATGGTGCCCGTCGAGCGCGTCGAATCTCTCATCTTTCTAATCCGCCGCAAGAAGGTCATGCTGGACTCCGATCTCGCCCACCTTTACGGCACCACCACGAAAGCTCTCAACCAAGCGGTCAAGCGCAACCGCGGCCGATTCCCCGCGGATTTCATGTTCCGCCTGACTCCCCGCGAGCGCACCCAGCTGGTCACAACTTGTGACCACCTCCGCAAACTCAAATACTCTCCCAGCTTGCCTTTCGCCTTCACCGAGCACGGCGCGGTAATGCTCGCCAGCGTCTTGAACAGTCCCGTAGCGGTTCAAGCCAGCATCCAAGTTGTACGGGCCTTCCTCAAGCTCCGCGAATTTTTAGGAACGCAACACAAGCTCGCCCTCAAGCTCCTCGAACTCGAAAAACGCCTCGGCGATCACGACCAAGAAATCACCACCCTCTTCGAAGCCATCCGCAAGCTCATGCAACCCCCCGCCAAACCCGCCAAGCGTATCGGCTTCCACACCTAGTCCCCGCTTTCCCCGGGCACTGCACGTAGGGGCACGATACATCGTGCCCTCTTTCTATTCGCCCTCGATTGCTTGGGAGTACGGCAGCACTGCTGCGGCTTTTCCCCAGCGAACGCCGCGTAACGCCGCGCCGTTGTGGCCGGGGGCGCCACTCCGGCGGCTGTCCTCCCCCTAATCATCACTCGGCCATTCACCCCATCTTAGGAAAGCATGAGTGGACTACGCCTAACGAAATGACTTTCGCTTCGATGACGCTGTGCCGCAGGTTTTAGGGAGCGGTTCTTCAACCTTCTTTTGCAACTTCACCCCCCTCCCCGTCCATCCCCAACCTCCTGCCCCATTACGATTTCCTTTTGCTTGAAACCTGTCCCCCACCCGGCGCATCCTTCTTTATGTACCTGCAAGAAAGGCCCGGCGGCCCGGGTTCCAGGGTATTGACCATGCGCCGCTTTCTGATCTTCGCTGCTTCTCTCGCGATTCTTCCCGCGCTGGCTTTGGCACAAGGCCGAGGCGCAGCCCGAGCCGGTGGCTCCTTCGGCGGACACGTCGGTGCTGGGATGTCCGGCATGTCCCGCCCCGCCATGTCTGGTCGCTCGATGTTCGCTCCACCCATGCGCTCCCCGGCCTCTCGCGCATTTCGCTTCACCTATGGCGGCCATACCTACTCCGGCATCCGCTACGTCCGCACGCGTTCGGGAATGCTCGTTGCACGCGCGCCGCTCCGCCAGGTGAACGCCGCGCGAACCGCGCGTTCCAATCGTGCCGTGCTTTCCGAGGATACCGTGCCAGGCCTGGGTTTTGATTACGCGCACGTCGCGGCCGTCCATCCGGGAGGCTCCCTTGGCCACGGCCATGGCCGAGGACGAAACAGCGGTTATTTCGCGGCGTATTTTCCGTTTTACGGCGGCAGTGGATATTACTTGCCGCTTTTCCCTGACGATGATGACTACGAAGACGTAGGCGAGGCTTCGCAGGCTGCACCGCAATCGAATGTAGAAGCGGAAGCCGAAGAGCCCGAGCAAACAGAAACGTCCGACCGGCCACCCTATCCCCAATCATCGCAAGATTACGTCCCCGCGCCGCAACCGGCCGCGCAGCAAAACGTCGATCAATATGTATTTGTTCGCCGCGATGGAACTTTATTTTTTGCCGTCGCCTACGCGTGGGAAAACGGCGCGCTTCGCTACATCACCAGCGAGGGGATTCGCCACACGGTTCCCGGAAGCACGCTCGATCTAAAAGCCACGCGCGATTTCAACGAACAGCGCGGCCTGAATTTCACTCTCCCCGCCTGACCTTCCGAATGCCCGCTAAAATCGCAGTGTTTCAAAGGGTAAGGAAGCCCGGCTGCGTCCGCTCCCTGCGTCGAGAATTTTTATTTCCTGAATTTGAGTTTGAAATTCGCGCGAATTCCGCCGCCAAAAATTCATTTCTTCACCGGCTCGGGCATCACGTACCCCGAAACCGCTGGAAGGCCCGCTCGTTCGAGCTGCACCGTCGTGTGGTCGATCTTGAATTCCTTCGCCGCTTTTTCCTGGATCGCCACAAGCACGCGCTCGCACCGGTCGAGATGCATATCGGGAATTCGCGCGTGCAAGCTCAGCGCATTGTGCCCGCCGCCGAGGGACCAGATGTGCACATCATGGACTTCCTGCACGCCTTCCACGGTAAGAATCGCGCGCGCCACTTCTTCGACGCGCATTTCGCGCGGCCGCCCTTCGAGCAGAATGTGCGACGACTCGCGCAGAATCCCGATGCTGGACCACAGTACGAGCAGGCCAATCGCGATGCCTAGAAGAGGATCGATCCACAGCGCACCCGTCATGCGAATCGCGATCGCGCCCGCAATGATGGCGATATTCGAGAGCGCATCGCCGAAATTGTGCACAAAAATGCTTCGCAGATTTAAGTCGCCGCGCCCACGCACCAGGGCGAGCGTAATGCCGCCGTTCACGGCCAGCGCCGCGATGGAGGTCCAGATCATCCAGCTCTCGACGACGCGAACTGGCGAGCGCAAACGTTCAATGGCTTCGTAGCCGAGCCAAAGCGCGAGAAGCACCAGCAACAGCGCGTTCGTGAACGCGGCGAGAATTCCCGCGCGGTGATAGCCGTACGTTTTCTCGCTATCCGCCGGGCGCTCGGCCCAGCGCATGGCCAGCCAGGAGATGCCCAGCGCCGGCACGTCCGAAAGATTGTGCACCGCGTCATTCAGCAGTGCGACGGATCGGCCGAGCACGCCGCCGAAAATCTCGGCGACGACCAGGCCAAGCGTGGCCACCATGGCCCAGCCGAGCACCGCGGGCCGCAACGGCGGATGCGCGTGGCCGTGATGATCGTGCCCGTGGTGACTGTGCGAATGCGGGTGATGGACGTGGCCATCATGTAGGCCGTGCTCGGGATCACGGGCGTGCTCTTGGGCGCGGTCAAGCTCGTGAGCGGGCACACGATCAGTGGAATTGTCGTGCTTCTGGTCCATCGAGGTTATTTTACGCACGTTGGACGCCTCGCGCAGCCTTTGGGCATAAACTTCGAAAGCCACAGGCAGGAGGGCCTGTGCTACCAGTGGGCAGTTTGACACGTCCTCGGCGCGATTTCATTGACGCATTTCCCGGCGGCTGCCAACATCGAACTAGCCTCCCTTTCCGCCAAAGCGGCGGCAGGAATGGCTTACGCACAGGGGTGTGCGGCGAGAGACATGACGGCTCCCATTGCAAAATTGAGTTTCTGGGGCGTTCGAGGATCGACGCCGACGGTGGATCCTGCCACGTGGCGCTACGGCGGGAACACGCCGTGCCTTGAACTGAGCGCACCGGACGGCACGCAATTTATTTTGGATTGCGGGACCGGGCTGCGCATGCTGGGAAGCCGCTGGGGAATGCCGAATGGCGGGGGAAATCCCGAGACACATATTTTCGTGACGCATTACCACTGGGATCACATTCAAGGAATTCCGTTTTTTTCGCCGCTCTATGCGGAGAACAACGAATTTCATTTTTACAGTTTTCGCTCGAAATTCCTGGGGCGCGACAGTTTGAAGCAAGTTTTCGAAGCGCAGATGGCGCTGCCGTATTTTCCCGTGGACATATCGGCGATGAACGCGAAAAGAAAGTTCAAGGAAGTCGAGGGCGGAGATACGTTCACGATCCGCGAAAATAAAGTTACAGCGCGATGGCTGAATCATCCGCAGGGATGCCTGGGATTCCGCATCGAAACGCCGGCGGGAACGGTGGCATACGCGACGGACAACGAGCCGGGCGATCCGAAACTGGATGAGAGTTTGCGCGAGCTCGCGGCGGGCGCGGACATATTTATTAATGATGCGCAGTTTACGCCGGAGCAATTGGCGACTACGCGGAAGGGCTGGGGACATTCGTCGTGGAAGGAAGGCGTGAAATTGGCGCGCGAAGCGGGAGCGAAAACGCTGGTGCTCTTCCATCACGATCCGGACTCGACGGACCGCATGGTGGATTCGATTTTGCGGCAGGCGCGCGAGGAGTTCGATTCCGTATTCGCGGCGAGCGAGGGCATGGTGATCACGCTGGGAGCCGCGGCGGACAATGTGCAGGCGCACATGCCGGGAACGCGGACGTCTCTGCGGCGAGAAGCGCAGTTCAGGGCGATGGTGTGCGGCGTGACGGAAGGCGGGAAAGAGTTTCAGGAAGAAACAATCGTGCGCGATATTTCTTTGCAGGGAGCGCTGATTTCGTTGCAGAACATGCCGCAACTGCAATCGGAATTGCAGGTGACGATGGAGACGCCGGGCGAAGATGGATTGCAATCGTCGATGCGCTTGCGGGGCTACGTGGTGCGGATCGATGCGGGGACGGAGAAGGGGCACAGCGCGGTGGGCGTTGTGTTTACGGATTAGTTGTAGACGGCGGGGAAATGAAGCTTTTCGCATGAATCCTCAGGCGTAGCGCCTCGCAGGAATTCTGAAAAACTCTGGATCTTGAATAGCCGGCACGTTTTCCGATAATCCGACGCGACCGCCCAGAGGGCCGTGAGGTTGGTACTTTCCAGGACGCGACTTCTGGACAGCCATGATGGGTTGTACCTGCTTTAAATGTTAATCGATCGACTGGAATGATTCCGCAAGAGCCGTGATCCTCCTCGGGAGCCTGGCTAGGATTGGTCCAACATGTGCCAGCTAAGACCATTCCTGTGAAGGTGGCCGTTGCAATCTCAACTTCCCACACTAACTTCGACAACCAATAGAAGTCCGCAGCGATGTCGCAATCTCCGCCTCAGATCAGTGCCATTACTCTCAAACTGCAGGAATAGTTGTGGGGTTGTGCAAGAAGGAACAGACAGTGCCAATTTGAAACACCAAACTGACGCAGTCAAGAACTCCCGCACTTAGAAATGCCCTGCGAGAACTTCTGGAGAGAAAAATGAGAAACCCAGTCATTTTGTTATTGTTTTTCTTGGCATCGGCTATGAACGCCGCTGCCCAAGCACCCAATCTACAGACCGCAGGTAACTTTGCAGTGCTGGCCGGCGGCGGAATCGTCAGCGCTGACGCGGGAACCACGATTGTAGGTAATGTGGGAAGTTCTCCCACACCTACGGTCACGGGACTTTTGGCAGGCCAGGTCACGGGAACGTTGTACACGGCCGCAAACGCCGTAACAGCAACAGCTCAGACCGATCTGACAGCAGCCTACGTTGACGCGGCAGGCAGGCCGTCGTGTACGGCTCTGACTGGAGCGCTGGGCACGGGGACGAATGCCAATCTGGGCCCGGGACTTTACTGCTATTCGACTGCGGCACTGCTGAATGGAACTCTCACGCTGACCGGCAGCTCGACCGACGTGTGGATCTTCCAGATCGGCAGCACCCTTACGACTGCCACGGGCGCCACCGTGGCGTTTGCAGGTGGCGCGTCGGCCTGCAATGTGTACTGGCAGGTTGGCTCCTCCGCGACCATCCAGACGGGCAACACCTTCGCGGGAAATATTATGGCGTTAGCGAGCATCACGCTGAATGGCGGCAGTCTGATGGGCCGGGCACTGGCCAGAAACGGCGTGGTCACGATCAGCGGTGACGAGACCATCGCCAGCGGATGCTCTTCTGGGACGCCTGTCGTTCCGACCATCGTGGTCTCGCCCGTAAATTCTTCGGTCATATGCGGGGCAGCCGGCTCAACGATCACCAAAACAGCGGTGGTCTTGTCGAACGGGGTGCCCGTCGCGGGTGCGACGGTTACTTTTACAATTACCGGACCGGACTCTGGCCAGAGCGGGACCGCCGTCACGAATGCTACCGGTACGGGGTCATTCACGATCACCGCGCCGTTATTAACATCTTCAGCCGGAGATACTGTCGTTGCCAGCGTGAATGGCGGGACGGTTATCTCGAACACCACTTATGCGACGTGTTCGGGTTCAACCTCGGGATCATTTTGTTCGACGGCGCCAGCCCCAGTCGTCAGCCTGGTGACTGAGACGCTCGGTCCGCCTAAGCAGGTCGTTCTCTCGGTTCAAGCTGCCGGCGGATTGTCTTCCGTTGTCGTTGATACCCCCCCGACCACGAATGCCACGGTCGCCATCTTGCCGTTCGACTATGGAACGACCCAGACTCTGGGTGTCACTGCTACGAAGGTGAATCAGTCGGACTCGTCCGAGATAGAACTGACTGTTACCGATCTATGCGGCAAAACGATCGTATTTGACCCGGTCTTTGCAACGATCACAATTCCAGCGTCTAATTCCCCCGTGACTCGAAACTTCAATTTCAATCACCGGGAAGTGACGAACTTCAACGGCATCGCCCGTGCGGAGGGAATAGTATTGCTCCAGAACGATACCCCGGGCGTGTCTTCGCTGGTGATCCGGGTGAATCGGTCCGAGTTTAGGACTCTCCTTACGAATGGGGAAACCAAAAGGATCAATATATCATCCGCTTTGGTCCATGGATCCAACACGGTTACGATTGTGGCCGTCGGCCCCCCGAATAGTTCAGTCGATCTGACCATCTCGGACGGGAAATAAAAGCACCGCCGGGTTCGCATCTCACATTTTCCAGGCTAACCTGGGTGGAGCGAACCCGGTGTTTTTCTTGTTTGAAACTGCACAACACTTCTCGAAGCGGGCAGGGCCCTTGGCAGCCTATGGCGTAGTGCATTAGTTCTCGACTAGAAAAGATGTTCTGTTCTACCCATTCTCTGAAGGGCGAGCCGAACCGGCCGGACGAGATAATAAGCAGCGGACAGAAATTTGGGCATCGACAGAAACCAGCGGTCGAGTTCATTCGGCTTAAGTTTATGCAAGAAATAGCGGAGGAAGATTCTTGTCCGGTCCCGGAAGCGTTCGCGAATCTCGAGCTGACTAGTAATGCCGCCTTGCAGACCCCAGCGTTCGCCGGGCTCCTCGAAAAATTGCGTACAGGCCTGCACAGCCAAGGCTTTCGCAGTGCGATCGATCTTTACATCCTGAGCGAGCTTCGGGGGCAGTGTGGCGCCAAGCAATCTCTGCGCCAGGAGAAGACCAATCCCCAAGACACGCCGGAGACCCAAGTCATCCGCCTCGTACAGCACGTAGTGCCAGTCTAAATCAGGGGCTGCCAGGATCTCCGCAATGTCGCAGATCATCTTTAGTTGTACCCAGCGATGTTTAGCCGCGTGCATGGAGAGAAGCAGCAGGTAGGTTTCCAGGCGCAGACTTCGCACTTCTTCGCCCTCGATGGAGATCGTCTCTAAATGCTGCAGCAACCGATCAGGATCTCCAGCAAGACACGCTGATCTACTGGTGAATCGCCAGTGCAGATCGACACGCACCTTTCCATCCACGCGATAAAGAAGCATTTCGTGCTTCTCGCGCAAGAATTGACTCAGTTCGCCAGTTTCCACCCACTCAGGCGCGTATCCCCGGTCAAGGAGGAGACGCCGGGCTCGCAGGACGTCACGCTCACATACCATAATGTCCAGGTCGCCAAAGCCGCGGAGCGACAAATCGCCGTAGAGCCTGACGGAAAGAGCAGGACCTTTAAAAGGCACTACACAGATACCGTGCGCGGCGAGGAACGCGAGAATGGCTATTAATTCTTTGGCAAGTAGCCGGCTCTCCTTAGTGTCGGCTTCGTGGCGCGCTCGAAGAGGTTGGAGGACACCGCTCGGCACGATATCCGCACAGATTTGATGAAGGTTTCGATAGGTAAGCGATTGCGTGTCGTGATGGAGCGCCAATCGAACGAATTCTACCCAGTCTATTTCTTTCCGAACGGCTTCTCTAATCCGCTGCGACATTTCCGGGCCGGTGCGAGTGCGGGCACAACAGAGAAGCAGTTCCATTTCAGCGCGAGCTGGCGCGGTTCGGAGCCGCGGAGTCCCTTCGTGCATGATTTCCTTTGGGATCATGAGTCCAAGAGCTCCCGAAATTGAACGGGAAGCCGGTCAAAGTCACGTCCCGTTTCGAGGCGGTAGCACGGCGTAGACTTCACGAGTCGACTCAGGGCATCCAAATGAGCGCGACAGGAGTTCTCCTCCGTGAGCAACACGTTGGGAACTAGCTCCAACAAGGCTTCATCAGGATCCATTCGCGTGACAACGCTGGTTTTAGCCTCCGAGATGCGAGGAATGACAACAGCGGCAGGCCGAGCTTCTGGGGCCACTTTCGCGCCATAGACCTGTGTCGGGTGGATTTGCCGCTTCCTCCACCCGCGACGTTTGGGAGAGTGCAACAGAAAACTTAACTCCGGGAAGAAGGCGGCTGTTTGGTCACTGACATCTACCGCCTCAGGAAATGCCAGAACCCGGAAGCCATCCGGCCGGTCAACTAGAAAAACCATGTCATCGCTCATGTAGTCGAAATTGGCTCTGAGCGAGGCGACCGTTAAAGTGGACTTGCCCGCCCCGCTTGTGCCTGGAATTAGAAGACACTTGCCGTTTGCGCTGAAGCCGCCGGCGTGCAGGCTATAGAGCCCGCGGCGTTTTAATATCTCAATGAGGCATATCGTCAGCAGAAGATGAGATGCCAGCCACAGGTTGTCAATCTCCGGCTCGCGCACTGAGAACCACGCGTTGCCCGAGCCGGGATTGCACAATACCCGGACGCGATCGTCGCAACAAATGTAGATTTGGTCTTCGTCTTCGAAGTAGCTCGCCTCGCCCCTCTCCAGTTCGTAGAAGGGCTTTTCCCGCCCTAGCGGTTTTCCGAAGCGGTGTCCTTTCGTATTCGGAGCAGATTCGAAGTCGAAAAAAATGGTCTCGGCGGACTCTCCGATCGAGGGAAGAACTTGGAATCTAGAATCGAGGCAAGTGGCCATGGCGGCCGAGGACAACACTCTGAGATTCATACCGTGGAAACCATAGGTTTGCGTACGCCGGGTATCGCTCACAATCTTGATTGCTCCAGTCGAGATTTTCCTGAGGGAATCACGCCAGGGCGGGGAGCGTCGGAAATGCGGTACATCTCCGCATACAAAGGCCGGGGATCCCGCGTTTCGAGGAACGGCACTCCATCCTTGAGCAACCAGCAATGGCCGACAAACTCTTCTTTTACTTGGCCCATGCCGAAACACAAGGATACGTTCAGACCTTCCCGGCGGAAGAAGTAGTATCGCGTCAGGCCTCGAGTGAGACATCCCTGGCGCACAAGGGGACGGCCCTTGCGTATCGCTATTTCCACGTACTTCGCAATCTGTTCAATTCGATCCTGGTCCGTCAACCGAGGGATTTTCGGCTGCAGCAAAGTTTCCACGCGCACTAGTTTCAGCCGAAGGAGGAACGGAACAGCGGCGGCAAAGAACAATACCTGAAAGAAGAGAAATACATCGGGAATGGATCGTTTGCGCATGCTTCTCCTATGCGCTTTGCTTGTCGAGAGAGATCAAAAGCAAGCGTGCTGGGTCCTTTGAAAGTCCGCACAAGTGGTCAGGAGACTCGTGGAAGCGCAATTAAATCCTCATTAGCCCCGAGAGCCGATTGGTGGAACGCGCAGCAGCCCACCCAGATGAGAGGGACAACACAAATCGCGCGCCATCGTTTATCGAGATCCCTGGGAGACGCCACTCTCTTCGAAACCCATACGATCTTCGCTGTACTCGACAATAAGATTCTTGCTTTTCAATTCCTCGAGCACTTCCATTACGTCCATCTCGATAATTTTAACCGGGGCGTCATATTCCTTCGCCAGTATTGAAATCAATTGGGCCACTCCATGCGTGCCGTCGCAGAGTTCCCAAATTCTATTGCCCACCTCGTTCAGCGCGTAGTAGCTCCCGTCCTCCATGTTGAAGAGGAGCACCTCGTTGGAACCCTTCTGGACAACGATCTGTTCTTGACGTCTCGGGCGGCTATCACGGTTTATGGTCTCTTTCATTGTTTTTCCCCGGCTACTCAATCGATTGGCCCTTTTCAGACCAGGTTTTCACTCTTTGGTTAATCACGTATGGGCAGGTATATAGCCAAATGCCGCTAAAGGCGCTGTACATTGCCGTATGCGAAGCATGCGGCCAAGATTTTCAAAAGCAGGGAGCCGGTTCGGAACTGCCGAACCGGCGGTCCATGCTGTCGCTTGTCGGTTTTACCAGCCCGCTCAAAAACTGAGCTTGGTAACCAGCCTCAGGAGGCCCAAGAACCTCACTCGGGGCTTGATGTACTTCTTCATGGTTTTCTCTGCCTTTCCATTTTCACTTTGATCTTGCACGACTGGGTGAAAATCCTTTATAGACTTACAAAGACCGTCTCCAGTTCTCCGCTGCTGTTTGCGATGATTTTCGATGTAGGTGGGGCAACCAGTTTTCGCGTATCCAGCCACAAAACTTGCCATCAGGAACGCCGCCATCCATGCTTCTCATGCAGCGATCAGCAGAAACATCCGTATCTCTACTGTAGCCGTCGAATGACGTTGCCTGTGGCTCCCCTGGCGCCTCGCCGAGGCACCAGGAATGAAGCGGCTGGACTATTTGCAACAAAAACTCCCGCTTTCACTACACAGAACGCGAATCCTAGAAGGCTTATAAACATCCGTCTGTCCCATATTGCACACCCGCTGCTCATCGAGCACATTCTTCGAATTTGTAGTGAGCTATGCGAATGCATGAGCGAACCGTTCCGTTGCACAGATTCCAAGGCGGCGCCTCGGGTCCGGAAATGCTATTCCAAGATAGGCTTCCTGATAGGTGGCGGCGTCTTCCTCTTTCTCTGCCTTTTCCTTGGAGACGCCCGGCGAAGATGGACTGCAATCGTCGATGCGCTTGCGGGGTTACGTGGTGCGCATCGATGCGGGACGGAGAAGGGGCACAGCGCGGTTGGCGTTGTGTTTACGGATTAGTTGTAGTCGGCCGGGAAATGAATCTTTTCGCATGAATCCTGAAGCGTAGCACCTCGTAGGAATTCTGAAAGACTGTGCATCCTGAATAGCCGGCAAGTTTTCCGATCGTCCGATTCGACAGCCAAGAGCACTCTGAGATTCGTACTTCGCAGAACTGGACTTCTGGCCCTGAGTCGTTTCCGGATGGCCTGTAACCTGCGACTTATACCCTATCTGACCAGCTAGAATTAGCTGTGGCACGCACTGCCGGCGACAGACTCGGTCCGTATGAATCCGTAGGAAATTGTTGCGGCTATTCGTAGAGGCGGCATGGGGGCGCGCGATGCCCCCGCTAGCCAGGAAAAGCGATAACTTCGTTTTTGCCGGTCCAAACGACAGGAACGGGGTTTGGTACCAAACTGACCGATTTAGTTTTCGTCGGGATCAGGCGAGGTCGAAGCGATCGTGGTTCATCACTTTGGTCCAGGCCGCGATGAAGTCCTTCACGAACTTCTGCTGCGAGTCCGCGCAGGCGTAGACTTCCGCGAGAGCGCGGAGTTGGGAGTGCGAACCGAAGATGAGGTCGACGCGTGTGCCGGTCCACTTGAGCTCGTTTGTCTTGCGGTCGCGGCCTTCATAGACCGGTCCGGAGCCGTTGGATTGGCTCGCCGGCTGCCAAACCGTGCCCATGTCGAGCAAGTTGACGAAGAAGTCGTTCGTCAGCGTCTGCGGGCGATTGGTGAAGACGCCGTGAGAGGACTTGCCGGCATTTGCGCCCAGGACGCGCAGGCCACCGACGAGCACGGTCATCTCCGGCGCCGTCAGCTTTAGCAACTGGGCCTTGTCCACCAATAGCTCCTCGGGAGACAGGCGCTGCTTGCCGTTGATATAGTTACGGAAACCATCCGCCTTCGGTTCGAGCGGCTCGAAGGAGGCGACGTCGGTTTGTTCTTGGGAGGCGTCCATGCGGCCCGGCGTGAAGGGAACTTCGACGTTGTTCCCTGCGGCCTTTGCAGCTTTCTCGATCGCGGCACTGCCGCCGAGAACAATCAAGTCCGCCAGGGAAACTTTCTTTCCGCCGGTTTGTGAAGCGTTGAACTCCTTCTGGATCGTTTCGAGCTTCTGGAGAACCTTGGCCAACTGTGCCGGCTGGTTCACGGCCCAGTCCTTTTGCGGAGCGAGGCGAATGCGCGCGCCATTCGCTCCACCGCGCTTATCCGAGCCGCGGAAGGTCGACGCGGAAGCCCAAGCGGTCGACACCAGTTCGGAAACGGAGAGACCTGAGGCGAGGATTTTCTCCTTCAGGGCGGCAATGTCCTGCGCACCGCTGAGCGGATGATTGACCGCGGGGATCGGGTCTTGCCACGAGAGCGTCTCCTTCGGAACGAGCGGGCCGAGATAACGCACGATCGGTCCCATGTCGCGGTGCGTGAGCTTGTACCAGGCGCGAGCAAAGGCGTCGGCGAGCTGGTCGGGATGCTCGTAGAAATGGCGCGAAATTTTTTCGTACGCAGGATCGAGCCGCAAGGAGAGGTCGGTGGTCAACATGGTTGGCGCGTGATGCCTTGAGGGATCGTGCGCGTCCGGAATCGAACCAGCGCCCGCGCCATTCTTCGGAGTCCATTGATGCGCGCCCGCTGGACTCTTGGTGAGTTCCCATTCGTAGCTGAAGAGATTCTCGAAGAAGTTGTTGCTCCATTTCGTCGGCGTGGTGGTCCAAGTCACTTCCAGGCCGCTGCCGATTGCGTCGCCGCCCTTGCCGGTCTTGAATTTACTCTTCCAACCGAGGCCCTGCTCCTCGATGCTCGCGGATTCCGGTTCCGGGCCGACCAATGCCACATCGCCAGCGCCGTGGGTTTTGCCGAAGGAGTGACCGCCGGCAATCAATGCAACCGTTTCTTCGTCGTTCATGGCCATGCGGCGGAAGGTTTCGCGAATGTCCCTGGCCGCCGCGATGGGATCTGGTTTACTGTTCGGCCCTTCGGGATTCACATAGATCAGACCCATTTGCACGGCAGCGAGCGGATTCTCAAGATCACGATCGCCGCTGTAGCGCTCATCGCCGAGCCACTTGCCTTCCGGGCCCCAGAAGACGTCCTCTTGAGGCTCCCACACATCGGCGCGGCCACCGCCAAAACCGAAGGTCTTGAAGCCCATGGATTCGAGAGCGACGTTGCCCGCGAGAATCATCAAGTCGGCCCAGGAGATTTTGCGGCCGTATTTCTGTTTGATGGGCCAGAGAAGCCGGCGAGCTTTGTCGAGGTTCACGTTGTCCGGCCAGCTATTGAGGGGCGCGAAACGCTGCTGCCCGCCTCCGGCGCCGCCGCGGCCGTCGCCGATGCGGTAGGTGCCGGCGCTGTGCCACGCCATTCGAATGAACAAGCCACCGTAATGGCCAAAGTCGGCCGGCCACCAATCCTGCGAGTCCGTCATCAAGGCATGCAGGTCCTTGATCACGGCATTCAGATCGAGAGTTTTGAATTCCTTGGCATAGTCGAACTCTTCGCCCATCGGATTCGACAAGTTGGAGTGCTGGTGGAGAATCTGAACGTCCAACTGATTTGGCCACCAGTCGCGATTCGTGGGTGCGGTGTGCCCGTGAGGAAACGGGCACTTGGATTCTGCTGGTGCTGCCGCTGACGTGGTAAATTCTTTGTCCATCTGTTCACCTTCCTTGGAATTAGTTGAAATTTCTTACGAACTTCAAACTCGTTGCCGGACACCCGTTGGCGCAATCGCCGCTGCGCCTGCTGAGCCGCCTTCGAAAACTATCTGGAAGCGCGCCGCGGAGCGCATTTCGCGCAGAGTCCGCGAAAAATGAGTTCGCATTCGCGAAGCCTCCGCTTGCCGAGAGAGCGCGAGGCCGGCCTGGGCACCTCGTACCACTTCACGTCCTCGACAGTGCCACAGCGGTCGCAGATGAAGTGGTGATGCTGCATGCCTTTGGCATCGAATCGGGCGGCGCGGCCCTCGACGGCCACTTCGCGCACCAATCCCGCCTGCACCAGATCCCGCAGATTGTTATACGTCGTGGCCCTGGAAGAGCGCGGATCGACGCGATTCACGGCTTCGAAGATTTCCGCAGCCGTGGGATGACTGTTGTGTTCCATCAAGAAGGCCATCACGGCATAGCGCTGCGAAGTGCAGCGCAACCCGCTGCCGTCGAAGGAGCGTTTAATCGCCTTGGCGTCC
Source organism: uncultured Acidobacteriota bacterium (assembly GCA_963715795.1). Classification (GTDB taxonomy): domain Bacteria; phylum Acidobacteriota; class Terriglobia; order Acidiferrales; family UBA7541; genus Acidiferrum. The sequence continues at coordinate 4,317,465 of OY970275.1, forward strand.
ATGACGGACTTAGACTATGTCTAATGTGAGATTTAGTCAAGACTTACGATTTTGGGCACTGCCGCGAGTAGCAAACCACATTCGGAGAAGAGTTGAATTGTGAGGAACTTTTCCGCTTATCGATTGATTAGGGCATCGAGGGAATAGGAGTTGTATTCGCGCGCGGCGAGAAGGGCGGCGTAGAGGAAGGCGTAGAAGAGTTGGATGGCGAGGATGTTCCAGTCGGAGCGGAGGGCGGTGCCGAAGATAAGAGAGGCCATGGCGAGGGCGCCGAGGAGAAGGGCTGCGCGAGTCCAGAGGCCGAGGACGAGAAGAAGGCCGATCGCGGTTTCGAAGAAGACCAGGGAGAGCGCGAAGGCACGAACGAGGATGGACGGGAGAGGTGTGGCTACGAAGAGTTTCACGGTGGAGTCGGCGAAGGCGGTGAGATGGGGAAGGCGGACTAGGCCGTGCATGAGGATGCTGAGGCCGAGCGCGAAGCGGAGGGCCAAATAGGCGAGTTTGCGATCGAGATGCGGTCCGGGATCCATTTGCGCGATCTTTCTTCCTAACTGATTTGAGCGCGGTTATTTGATGCGCGGCGAGGCTGAAACGATTGTGAAACGCGGGCAAAATTCGGCGGCGGGATGATTTGTGCCAAAGAGCTTGTGCGAAACGGTTGGCGGAGTTTTGAAAAGAGATTGGGGCGGCGCGGTGCGCTACAATCGAGTTCTCATGTCCAGGACTGCCGCGCGACCTGCCAATTTCGTTCCTGCAAGCGATTTGGATAAAAGACGGCCAACGAAGCGGGCGCTGATTCGCGGGCTGGTGGGGCAGGCGCCGTTTGTGGCGAAAAATTTCAGACTGTATTTTAAGAATGGATGGCGGCGGCACATTTTGCGGACGAATGTGGTGGCTCCGTACGCGGTGACATTTTACGCGACGCACAAATGCAATCTGGCTTGTTCGTACTGCACGCAGAAGGAGCCGGACGTTTTTAGCGACGAGCTTTCGACGGGAGAGACGATACGGCTGCTGCGGCGGATTCGGAAAGAGACGGATTCGATTGTGATTACGGGAGGCGAACCGACACTGCGCGCGGACATCGAAGAGCTGGTGGCGGTGGCGCGATTTCACTGCAAGTTTCGGTCGGTGCTGCTGATCACGAACGGGACGCTGCTCGACCGGAAGCAGGGAATATTGCAGTCGGCGACGGGATTGGTGGTCAGCCTGGATGCGCTGGCGGCGGACCCGTCGAATGCGCTTTCGAAACCGGCGGCACTGCCGAAGGTGCTGCAGAATCTCGCGATGGCGAAGGAAATATTGGGAAGCGCGCAGCGGATTACGATCAGCACGGTGATCGAGGAATGGAATATCGCGGAAGTGGAGAAATTGCTGGATTGGTGCGGGGAGGAAGGATTTGTGTTCGCGGCGCAATCGGCGCAGATGGAGAAGATGCCGAATTTGAAGCTGCTGCAGAACGCGAAGTATCAGGCGCTGGTGGATAAGATTATCGAGCGGCGGACCGCAGGGGCGCAGGCGATCAACGGAACGCCGCGGACCATCGAGACGCTGCTGCGATTCAAGAGTTTTCAGTGCTATCCGACGATGTTTCCGCGCGTGTACCCGAACGGAGATGTGTTCTATCCATGCGAGCCGCTGCGAAAAGTGGCGGGAAATTTGCTGCGCGATGGATCGTTGAAGAAGATTTTTGCGCGAGGGAAGAAGATGTATGGGGATATTCCGCCTTGCGAGGGAATCTGCTATTTGTTCGGGAACGTGCTTTCGCATTACTACGTGAATGATTTTTGGGGATTGGCGGGGGATTTCGTGCGGTAAGGGAAGTTGAAAGAAGGAATTTACACAGAGAGCTCAGAGGACGCTGAGGGCACAGAGAAGAGGAACGCAGCATAGCTCACGTCACGGCGGGCGAGAGTTCTAGGGTGGAGGCGCGGAGGATGTGGCCGCCTTTTTCTGGGCGAGGGCCGAAGACGCCGGGGAAATAACGGGCGGCGATTTGCGGGGGAGCTAGATCTTCGATTTCGGCAAAACCGAGGGCTGGAAGTTTCTCGAGCAGATGGTCTGCTTCAAAATAGGTGACCCAGGATTCGCCGAGGGCTTCGACGCGGGAGGCGCGGCGGTCGTGGCGAGCGCGAAGTTCCGGCGAGAGCGTGTGAGGAGGGTCGCCGTAATCGAAGACAACGTGCGCGCCGCCGGGCAAGCCCGCAATGAAGGCAAGCGTTGACAGGATAGCTTCTTCGGTGAGGTACGGCACGACGCCGAGCCAGGTGAAAAAAGTTTGCTGCGCGGGATCGAAGCCAGCCGCGGCCAGGCCATCGTGTAAGGACTGATTTTCGAAATCGATGGGAGCGAAGGTGAGCGAGGCCGGAAGGGGAATCGCCGCCTGGGCAAGGCGTTCGCGCTTCCAGAGTTGCGTGGCGGGATGATCGACTTCGAAGATGTGGACGCGGGCGGCGCAGGGGCCGCGGTAAGCGTACGTGTCAAGGCCAGCGCCGAGAACGACGAGTTGGCGGACGCCTCGGGCGACGGCGGCGGCCAAAGCATCTTCAGCGAAGCGAGTTCTTGCGGCGATAAAAAGGCGCATACCGCGGCTGAAAGGACGCTCGGCGGCATCGCGCGCGATGGACGCCGGGTCTTCTCCGAGAATGCGGACGGCCAGCGGATCGAAGAAGATGCGGCCTTCTTCGAGGAGTTGATGGGCGGCGCGATGAGCGGCGGCGGCCCAGGCGGTTTGGCTTGGCTTTCCGGATTGCACGGACAAATCTTAACAAAGCTGAGAGTAGATCGAAGGCGTGCCGGAAATGCAGCGGAACGGAGTGATTAGGCGGCTCAGACGGAGGGACGCGCGGCTCTGCGGGACGAACGAAAACTGTCCGATTCTAATTTAGTTCTGAGAGTTTTTTATCGAGGTGAGCGAGAGCGGCTTCGAGAGACTTGCGATGGTTGGGGTTCGTCGCGGACTCGAGGTCGTGGGCTATCCTGGTGCGAGATAATTGGAGGCCTTTGCGTTCCTGCTCGCGGCGAACGTCTTCCGCGCTTTTGGAGTTGTTGCCGTAGTGCCCTTGTGGCGTTTGGCCGGATTCCACCTGCGCTTGCACATCCTTGCTTTCCCATCCTCGCGCCATACCTTATTTTGACACATTTTGCCGCGGACGCGTGGCGTTAAAAGAGAGAAAGTTCGAGAGGCGTTCAGGCGCTGGCGGCGCGGCTTCGGGGCAAGATGGGGAGAGGGGAGTGCATGACGCAGCCGAGAGTGCTTTCGGCGACGCGGGCGAGGTGCTCGGCAAAAACGCCTTGGTAGGAGAATTCGGCGGCACCCTCGGGCCAGCGGACTTGCAAAATCCAACGGTCTCGCACTTGAAGCACATTCACTGCAGAGATCTGTGAGCTGGGAATGACCAGCAGAGGCTCGAAACGGGAATCGAGGGCCCAGACTTTTTCCGCACCGACAAAAAGGCGGACGGCCGTGGGAGCGGAGCGACCCGGCTGATATTTGCCGCCGTTCACGGTGACCAGAGCGCCCAGTTCGTGGACTTTTTCGTCGGGGTTGGTGTGCGATTGCGCAGGCGGCAAAAGGATAGCCAGGAGAAACATCGCGAGGCCCGCGATGGCGGCCAGCCAGCTGTTCCATAGACCGAGCGGCAGGATGACGAGAGCCGCGCCGGCAAAGCCCAGGATGATGCGGAAGGCCATCAAGGATTGCGGGTTGTGGCGAAGGCGCAGAAGTTTTGGAATCAGCAGAACGAGGGCGAATGCGGCGCCGACCGCCACGCTACGGAGACGCGCGCCAGTTCGTTCGTGCTGCGATGCCGCGGTGGCTGGGGCCAGGCTCATCTTTTGTCCTTCTGTTACTTAGTAAGACTACGCTGCGGGCGTCAGGGTTTCAACGAGCCGATTTCACGCATGCGTGCGAAAGCACGGCGGATGTGAGGAATCATGATGGAACCGCCGACGAGCAAGGCGACGTTCAAGGCGTCAATCACTTCCTCGCGATTCCAGCCTTCTTCGCCGCAACGAACTAGATGATAGCTGACGCAATCGTCGCAGCGGAGAACGGCGGAGGCCACGAGGCCGAGAAGCTCCTTTGTTTTCGTGTTGAGAGCGCCAGGCTCGTACGCTTGATGGTCGAGAGCGAAGAAGCGCTTCATGCCGAGGTGGCCGCAATTGAGGATTTCTTCGTTGAGATCGGCGCGGAATTTTTGAAAATCGTCGAGGCGGTCGGGCATAAATCCTCCGGAAATGAGGAGATTAGTATGGACTAAATTTCGCTGGCACGTGAGGGCGGGGCGCGAGGATTTTAGTCCGCGGTTGAGGCCAGGGCTTTCTCGGCGAGTTCTTTTGCGCCGGGCTTGCCAGACAAAATAAGGCTGGCCCATTCGACGCCAACGTGGGAGAGCCGGACAGCTTCGCTGGTCAGCGATTCGGGGCCACCGGAATCGTTGCCGCCAAAATAGATGCGGTCCATGGGTTGGGCGGCGGCGAGGCGGGTTTTTGTGTAGTGACTGGGCGCGGCCATGAACATGGGATGGCCGCGTCGATAGATGCGCACCTCGATGGGATCGACGTTGAATTCAGGAAGTATTTTCTGAAAGTCGCTGAGAACGCGAGCGGCGAGGGTTTTGCAATTCGTTATGTCGAGGAGAGTGAAGCGCTGTTGCTCGTTGAGCGGAGTGTAAAAGGTGAGGATATTGTTTTTTTGTTTGTGGCCGGGGAGATTGCGGATGGTCCAGTCGGCGACGATAAAGTCGGTGAAGGAATTGCCAGGGCACCAACTGTCGTAGCCGCGATTGTAGACGGGTTTGTCAAAGATGAGATTGACGACCGGGTATGGGGCATAACGCGTGCGGCGCATGGCGGCTTGCTGGCTTTCGGGCAAGCCCATGACAGTACGAGACGCGATTAGCTTGGGTGTGCACATTAAGACGGCTTTCGCGGAGACCGTGGTCAGCTTTCCTTCGCGTAGATATGTGACGCTCACCGCGGCTTTTTCCGGGACGACGGCGACAACGGTGGCATCGCCGAGCATCCGTTCCTTATATTTCGGCTGAAGAATTTCGACGAGCTTGTGCGTGATGCAGCCGAGGCCGCCGGGCAGGATGGCGCGTTTGGCGTCGCCTCCGGTGAAAAGATCCTGCGCGTTGTAGAGGCCGACATAAGCGGAAGTGTCCCTCGTGGCGGCGCCCCAATTGGAGGGTCCGAAAATGTCCCACCATTGCTGGACTTCCGGAGCATAGCCCGCTGTGAAATTCGAAAATGGCTGAGCGTCCAGCTCGGCCATACGCACGCTGACTTTCATTTTCAACACGTCATCGCGAAATTTCTGGAAGCTGGCGACAACTTCCTTCGGGTAAGGAAGATGAGCGATGCCGGTTTTCCAAGTGTCAGGGACGTAGGTTCTATTGACGAGGGTGGGATCGGGCATGTTGACGAGAGGAAGCTTCAAGCCAATCTCGGAGGCTAGCTGGTCGCCGTCATCGCCACGATAGGCGTAGGCGGAGCCGGTAGCGAAGGGCTGGCCGTCGAACTCTTCCTGGTAGGCATTGCCGCCGAAGTGGCCTTCTTTCTCGAGCAGGAGCCAATCCCTGCCGCGCAGAAAATAAGCGGCGGAAAGACCCGCGACTCCGCCACCGACGATTACAACGTCCGCTTTCGCGGTGGCGGCGGGGCGATCGAAATGATGGCCATCGCGAACCTGGTGGCAAATTTCGAAATGCTCGCCGTCGACGAGCGGTGCGCCAACGGGAGAGGGCGCGTATGCGCGGGAATCCTCCGCCGGAATCAGAGCGGCGTCGACGGGGCAGCCCGCCGCTACCGAACCTGCTACCACAAACTTGATGAAGTCACGGCGTGAGTGCGGCATTCAGCCTCCCGGGGTTTCTACGGCGTTTCGAGCAACTGCCGAGCTTCCGTGCCGATGCTGCGCATGCGAATGCGATACCAGACGACAATGAGCACGACGGAGACTACAAAGATCAGGGTGGAGACCGCGTTGATCTCCGGCGTCATGCCGCGCCGCAAGCGTCCCCAGATTTCGAGAGGGAGCGTGTTGTCGCGGCCGATGAGGAAAAAGGTTACGGCGATTTCGTCCATCGAGAGAGTGAAGATGAGCAGGCCGGCGGCGACGAGCGAGAGTTTGAGATTGGGAAGCGTGATGCGCCAGAACGTCTGCCAGGGAGTGGCGCCGAGATCAAGAGAGGCTTCTTCCTGGGCGCGGTCGGATTTTTGGAGGCCGGCGAAAATTTCGGTGGTGGCCACGGAAATGAGGGCCGTGCCATGGCCGAGAAATACGGTGAGCAGGCTGAGGTGCAAGCCGGCAGAAACGGCGAACATGAGGAGAGAAAGGCCGGTGATGATGCCGGGAAGAATGAGCGGAAGAAGTACGAGCCTGCGGAAGAGCGCTTTGCCGGGGAAGCTGGCGCGGTCGAGCGCGAGCGCGGCCAGCAAGCCCAAGGTGAGCGAAAGAGCGACCGCGCCGGACGCGACGATGAGGCTATTGAGCACGGAATCCCAGATGGCGCCATCGGCGAAAAGCTGGCGGTACCAATCGAGCGTGAAGTTCCGCGGCGGAAAGCCGCCGACGCCGTCGCGATTGAAGGAATAGAGGATGAGCACGACGATCGGCAGATAGACGAAGGCGAAAACGAGCGCGGCGTAGAAAGCGAGCAATGGAGAGCGGCGAACTCGAGAGTTGCGGCTCATTGGAACGACCACCGTTTTTCGAGGCGTTCCCCCAAGAACAGGAGCGCGAGAGTGATAAGCAGGATGCAAACGGAAATCGCGGCGCCGAGCGGCCAGTCGTAGACGGCGCCGAAGAGAGTTTGGACGATGTTGGCGATCATGGTTCCCGAGGAGCCGCCAACTAGAAGCGGAGCAAGGAAATCGCCGAGAGAGAGGACGAAGGCGAAAGTGGCACCGGCAAGCAGGCCGGGCATGGAGAGCGGAAGAATGATGCGAAAGAAAGTGGCGATGGGGCCGGCGCCCAGATCGTGTGAGGCTTCGACGAGCGGGCGAGGAATGTGTTCGAGCGAGGCATAGATGGGGAGGAAGACGAAGGGAGTGTAGATGTGCGTGAGCATGAGGATGACGGCGAAAGGGCTGTATAGGAAGAAGCTGACGGGCGCATGGGTGATGTGCAGATATTGCAGGAAGCCGTTGAGAACGCCGTCGCTGCCGAGAATGGTTTTCCAAGCGTAGCCGCGCACGAGATAGCTGACCCAGAGAGGCACGATGACGAGCTGGTAGAGCAGCTCCTTGCGCGCGCCGGAATGAAAGGAGAGATAGTAAGCGAGCGGGTAGCCGAGGAGGAGAGAACAAAGCATCACGGAGCCGGCGATGCGCATGGTGCGGAAGAGAACTTCGACGTAGAGGGGATTGGTGAAAAGCTTTTGGTAATTGGCGAGATTCCAATGGCGGATGAGAACGCCGTTTTGCACGAGCCAGAAACTGTGCGCAAACATCAACGCGTAAGGCACGAGGAGGAAAAGCCCTACCCAGAGAAGCGGCGGGATGGAGACGAGCGCTTTGTAGGTCCTCGAATACATTTCAGATAATCACTTGTGACTCACCCGTGGTGACCGGTTGCGCGTGCCCGGCGAGTCGCTAAATTTCATTCAATCCTCCGCGATGTTGAACCCCGCGCGAGGTCTAATCTTCTGCTAGCTACAAATTTACGCGCGCTATTCTTTGAGCCGCACAGCGTCCGAGATGGAAAAAACGAAATCGTGTTCACCGGTCAGCGGGCCGCACGCGGAAAGGCGCACGCGCAAGAGTTGGCCGTCGCCGCAATCCACTTCGAGGAGTTCGCTTGCGCCGCTGTAAATTTGCTGGCGAATGGAACCGTGAAATTTAACCTCGTGTGTTTGGCGCTTGCCGTCGGGGCTGATTCGGATGGCTTCCGGCCGGACCGAAAAGAAAGCGGGACCGTCCGCCTCCTCGAATGGCCAGCGTAGGACGCCACAGGTGACGATGCTGCGACGGATTTCACCCTGTAAAACATTGGTTCGCCCTATGAAACTCGCCGCATAAGCCGTTGCGGGGCGGGCGTAGATTTCGCGCGGCGAAGCGATTTGCTCGAGCGCGCCATCGCGAAGCAGGGCGATGCGGTCGGAGAGAGCCATGGCTTCTTCCTGGTCGTGCGTGACGAAGAGGAAAGCGATGCCGATTTCGCGCTGGAGAGATTTCAACTCGCTCTGCATCTCTTTGCGCAAATTGGCGTCGAGAGCGGAGAGAGGTTCATCGAGGAGCAGGAGCTGCGGGCGGTTCACCAGGGCGCGCGCCAGCGCCACGCGCTGCTGCTGACCGCCGCTGAGACGGGACGGCCGCGCACCGGCGAATTGCGCCATTTTCACCATGTTCAGGGCTTCTCCGACACGCCCCGCAATTTCGTTCTTCGGAACGCCTTGCACGCGCAAGCCGTACGCGATGTTGTCTCGCACGCTCAGGTGCGGAAAGAGCGCGTAGTTCTGAAAGACTGTGTTTACGCGGCGTTTGTAGGGCGGCAGCGTGTCCAGGCGCGCGCCGGACATCCAGATTTCGCCGGCGGTAGGCTGTTCGAAGCCGGCGATCAGGCGGAGAAGAGTGGTTTTACCAGAGCCGCTTTCGCCAAGCAACGTAAGAAATTCGCCGGCAGCGATATTCAACGAGATGTTTTTCAGCACATCGCGCGCGCCAAAGCGTTTGGCAACGTCGCGCACTTCGAGCAAAGGCGCATCGGCGTCCACGAATGCGGGCAGCGGAATGGGCTCAGAGCTCACTGCGCGGCTTTCACCTCGTTCCAGATTTCGTTGTACTTCGCGCGGCGCGGCACATCCTGCCAAAAATAGATTCGCTGCATGTATGCGTCGGGATCGTCCATGTGCAAGTTTTTCTTTTCTTCCTCGGACATGAGAGCCGTGGACTGCGGGTTCGCCGGGGAATAGCCGGTGACGTCCGTCACCATCTTCTGGGTCTTCACTTCGATCATGTACTCGAGAAATTGCGCCGCCAATTTTTTTTCCTGGCTGGCCGCGGTGATCATCAAGTGGTCGATCCATCCAGTGGTGTTTTCTTTCGGGATGGTTTCTCCGATGGGGAATCCAAGTTTGCGGAGCTGGTTGGTCATCAACGGCCAGCCCATGGCTGCAACGATTTCGTGGTTTTGAAAAAGATTCGTGAGCTCGCCGCCGGTGGACCAATACTTGCGAATATTCGGCTTGAGTTCGATTAGTTTTTTCTTGACGGCTTCGAGCTGGTCGTCGCTCAGATTGTAAATCTGATCGGGATCGGGCTTGTCGTAGCCGAGCACCTGCGCGGCCATGTATACGCTGGAGAGTTCATCCCAGAGCGAGATTTTTTCCCTGTATTTCGGGTTCCAGAGATCGCTCCAGGAATCCGGCGGCTGCGCGAAAGCCGTCGTGTCATAGAGCAGGGGATTCGGTCCCCAGACGAAAGGAACGCCATAGGTGCGCCCGTTCATTTTGACGAGCGGGGAATTTCGCAGCTTCGCGGAGAGTTGATTGTAGGAAGGGAATTTGGAGAGGTCGAGCGGGGCGGCAAGACCGGCGCGCGCGATGGAGGTTGCGACGTCGCTCGAGGGCGAGATGACATCGTAGTTGGAAGCGCTTCCCCCACGCAGCTTGGCCACGAGCTCGTCGCTCGAACCCATATACAACGCCACAATGTTGCAGTGGTGCGCTTCCTCGAAGGGACGAACAAACGATGGATCCGCGTAGCCTTCCCAAACGAGCAGGCTCAGAATTTCTTCTTTTTTCTGGCACGCGCCGAGGGCCATCGCAAGCGCCAGAATTCCCAGGACGATTGCCCGTCGTTTCATAGGTTCCTCAGCTTCCGGAGCGTGTGCATTTCCTTGCGGCCTTTCTCGTTCGCGACAGCCGCCTTCTTCTCAGAACGTCGGCGGCGTATTGATCCAAAGCAGCCAAGTCTCGGACCGGCCGGGATTTTTCCAGCGGTGCGGCGTCGAGCTTTCGAAATAAAGGCTATCGCCCGGTTCGAGGCAGTAATGTTCCTCGCTACTGAGCCAAATTTCAAATTTGCCGCGAAGGATGTGCAAGAACTCTTCTCCCTCGTGGGAATAGGATTCACCGCTGCCGCCGCCGGGTTTGATGCGAAATAGGTGCGGCTCCATGGCGGTTTGGCCCCAGGCCAGGAGCTCCATGCGCACGCCGGGGGTGGTTTCCAAAATTTTTCTCTGGCTTGGCCGGACGAGGCGCGGATTTTCCGCGGCGGTTTCGAAGAAAGACAGAATATTGGTGCGGTAAAACCGCGCAATGCGGCGCAGCGTGGAGATGGACGAACGCATTTGTCCGCGTTCGAGGGCGCTCAGGAAACCCACCGAAACCTTCGTGGCGCGCGCCACCTGAGCGAGGGACAGTCCCCGGCGCGTGCGCAGGCGCCGGAAACGCTGGCCGGGAAGCGGCACGTTCTCCGCCGGCGGAGACACGACGCCCTGGCGTTTCAACACGTGGACGATGGCCGGCGGATTCAATCCGCGCGCGCGGCGCAAAAAAACGGCGCGCTGCAGCAAACGCACGTCCGCTTCCGCATACAAGCGATAACGGCTCTTGGTGCGCAGCGGAGAAACAAGCCCCAGCGCTTCCCAGGCGCGCAAAGCGGAGGAAGAAATGCCCACGCGCCGCGCCACTTCACTGATGCGCAGCAGGCGATGCCCCGTTCGATTTGTTGATGGCTTGGAGAAATTCTTTCCGCTTGACACGGCTTCCGGCTTTCTCTAAGTTTGCTGGATTATAGTAAGGTTTCCGGGGCACAGCAACCTCGAAGAATCCGCTGACCGGAGAATTCTTCGAGCCTAGGGGTGAGTTCATGAAATTGGCCGCAGGATTTTGGCGGAGCTATATGCGCCGCCACCGCAGCTTCTTTTCCCTTCTTCTTATCACGATGGTTATGCCGCTTGCAGCGCCATTCGCCGCCGCGCAGAGCACCGGCGGAGAGATTCGCGGAACGATCAGCGATCCCAGCGGCGCTTCAGTGGCCGCCGCCAACGTGACGCTTGTCAACGAGGCGACCGGTTCCACGCGCACTGTGCAGAGCGGCGACAATGGAGAATACATTTTTCTCGAAGTGCCGGTCGGCAGCTACGAAATCGACGTCACGCTGGCGGGCTTCAAGAAATTTGTGCGCAAGGGAATCGCGCTGGACTTGAACCAGGTCATCAGCGTGGATCTGAAGTTGGAGCTGGGCGCAGCGTCGGAAAAGGTCGAGGTTACCGGGGCGCCGCCGGTGGTGGACACCAGCTCGACGCAGCTCGGCGCGGTCGTCAACGAGCGGGCCTCGACCCAGTTGCCGCTGAACCAGCGCGACGTCTATCAATTGTTGCAGTTGCAGCCCGGAGTGCAGTCGCAGTTGGGAAACGATCTCTTTTATGGTTCGGACAAACCGGGCGTCGTCACCGTGAATGGCGGCCGTGGGCGCTCGAACAACTACTCCGTAAACGGCGGCGACGGCAACGATCTCTTCGCGAATCTGCCGGCGATCGAGCCTTCTCCAGACAGCATTGAGGAATTTCGCGTGATCAGCAATTCCTTCGACGCGGAATACGGCCGGAACTCCGGAGCGATCGTCAACGTCGTGACCAAATCGGGGACGAACAATATTCACGGAAGCGTTTACGAATTCTTCCGGAATGATGTGTTGAACGCGCATCCTTTCACCTTTTTTCAAGCACCCAAGCCGGAATTCCGCCAGAACCAGTTCGGCGGCACAATTGGCGGACCTATTAAGAAGGACAAGACGTTCTTTTTCGGGTCGTATGAGGGCCGCCGGATTGTGCAAGGTATCGTGTCGCAACCGATTAACGTGCCGACTGCGGCCGAACTCAAAAATGGAGACTTTTCGGCCAACGGAATCGCCAATGGAGTGGTCGATCCGACCGGCGCCCCAGGTTTTGCCGGTTCCTTGAGCGACGCGACGGTAGCGAATATTTTGGAAAACCGCTGCGGGTCAAGTCTGAGTCCGGTTGCCAACGCGGCCGTGACCTCGGTGATCAACGGCGGTGGCCCGCAATTGTACAGCACGATTTTTCCCAATTTCAAAATACCGACGCAGTGCTTTGATCCGGTTGCTGTCAGCTTGCTGCAGTATGTCCCCGGAGCCGGAGGAAGCGGCGGTGTGCAAGTGACGCCGAACATGACGGATCGCGGAGATCAGTTTCAGATTCGTGTCGACCAGAATTGGTCGAACAATCAGAAGACAGCGTTCTACTATTATTTCGATGATGACAACACTTTGGATCCGTTTGCGAAATTTCAGGCCTCGGGCGCCACGACCGGGAATTTTCCCGGCGTCTATGCGACGCGCACGCAGCAATTGAACGTCACGCACACGTCGACGATTGGCGCGACAGCCGTGAACGAATTTCGTGTCAGCTACTTCCGCGAGGGGCAGCTTCAATTTGACTCGCCGACGCGGACAAACGCTATTCAAGCGTCGTGCGGCACGGGAGCCGCGGCGGCATTTTGCTTCACGGGGACCTCGGATACGCCTCTCGTCGACGATAGCGGCAATTTGCTCGGCACCAATCCGGACTACGGGCTGCATTCCGGGCTGGGTCCAACCAAGGAAGGAGTTCCGTTTATCAGCGTAGGCGGCGGCTTTACGATCGGCAACAATTACAACGGACAGTTGCCGCAAGTGGGGAATACCTACCAGTTTAGCGATAACTACAGCAAGACTATCGGTCGGCACAGCTTGAAGTTTGGCGTCGATACGCGCTATCAAATGTTCAATCAGCTGCTGTATTTTGACGTCAATGGCGATCTGTCCTTTCTCTCGTCGACCTCCTCGCCAGAGGGTGATGATCTCGGCTACTCTGACGCCTACCCCGACTATCTCCTCGGATTGGGTAACAGCTTCTTCCAAGGATCCGCGCAACACGAGCTCGTGCGCAGCACTTCCATTTATCTCTACGCGCAGGACAGTTGGAAGCTCAAACCCAACGTGACTTTGAATTACGGCTTGCGCTGGGAGATGAACACGCCGCTGACGGACATCGGAAAAAAAGTGCAGACTTTCCGCCCGGGGCAAGATTCGACGATCTATCCTTGCACGTTGCCGACAACCAGTCCTCTTTACGTGGCCGGCAGCGTAACAACGTGCGATGAAGCCGGCGTCACGCCGGTGGGCTTGGTTTTCCCAGGGGACAGCGGCGTGCCGGAGTCGCTCACAAATACGTATTACAAGGGTTTTGCTCCAAGACTCGGACTGAATTGGAGCCCGGGCTGGAAAGATGGATTCCTTTCCAAGCTAACCGGCGGCCCATCCAAGAGCAGCGTCAGCATGGGCTACGGAATTTTCTACAATCCCATTGAACAGCTCGTGCTCGAGCAATTCAGCGCCGAACCTCCTTTCGGCGGAAGCAACTTCATCACAAATCCGTTGCTGCAGACTCCTTATGTCGATCAAAGCGGCGATACCTATCCCAATCCATTCAACGGGATTCTGAATCCGCCTCGTGGCCAAGCCGTTGATTGGGAGCAATTCCGTCCGATGACTTTCTTCGGGGAATTTCCTCCCAATCTGCGGTTGCAGTATTCGGATCAATACAACTTGACGATCAAGCGCCAGCTTCCGGGACAGATTCTCTTCCAGATTGGCTACGTAGGATCGCAGGGGCATCGCTTGCTCGCGAGCTACGAAGTGAATCCTGGGAATCCACAAACATGCAATGACTTGGCTGCGCTTGGGCAGGGCTGCGGTCCTTTCGGCGAAGACAGCGCTTATTCGTTCGTTCTGCCCTCGGGTTCGGTCTTCCATCTGCCGTACATTCCTGGTGGGCCCGGCGGTTCGGATCTACCCTGCCCGCTCGTGAACGCGCCCGCGGCCTGCACCGTCACAGGTGCGGCCGGAGGCACCCCGATCACGCTGGTGGGTATCAGAGGGTATTCCTCGCCTCTGTGTAATCCGCTCACGGGCGGTGGCTGTCCTTCCGACGGCACGCCAGTGTTCTCCGGTATCTTCAGCGAAAACACGGTCGCCAGATCGAACTACAATTCTCTGCAAGTTATGCTGCAGAAGAATTTTTCTCACGGCTTGCAGTTCCAGGCTGCATACACGTTCAGCAAGACGATGGACAATGCCTCCAGCTTTGAAAGCGCACTCAATCCGCTGAACTTCAATGCGACTTATGGGTTGTCCGACTATGATGCGCGTAACCGCTTCGTCTTCAACTACGTTTGGGATTTGCCGGTTCCCAAGCTCGAAGGCTTCCAAGGGAAGTTGCTGGATGGTTGGGAAGTATCCGGCATCTTAACGTTCCAGAGCGGATTCCCCATTCGCATCACCTCTTCGGATGACGTGGAGGAATTGGATTCCACGGATCTGTTCGAATTTCCGGGAGAGCCGAATCTTACCGCGCCGTTCCACACGCAGAACATTCGCCAGAATAATGGATTCGTGTTTAACCCGGATCTCTTCACGAATGCCACTGTGGCACCTGGCACAATCGGCGACGCTCCGCGCACTATTTGTTGCGGGCCGGGCATCAATAACTGGGATACGAGTTTCATGAAGGAAACGAACTTTGGAGAAAAACTCCAGATGGAGTTCCGGGGCGACATCTTCAACATCTGGAATCATGCGCAGTTCTATAGCGTGGATGGAGACGTTTCAGACACGGGCAGCACCTTTGGCCAGGTGCTACACGTCCACGACCCGCGGCTGGTCCAGTTCTCGCTGAAGTTCCGTTTCTGACGCGCTCGCGGAGAACGGCAAATGGATTTACTGGCGCCTCGGCGCGCCGTGGCGCCTTCGCACGTCTTAAGAATCTGAGAGAATAAGAACGCCCTCAGAAGGATTGTTGGCTCAAACTGACCGCAGGGAACAGACCTGCCAGCGCTGGCCGCTTCGCGGCCACACAGCTTAGGGAAGAAGGAAATGCACGAAGCTTTGCAGAAGGAAATCGCAACGTACGAGAAGCGCACACCGAGGTCCGCGGACGCATACCAGCGCGCTTTGCGGCGAATTCCGCTGGGTGTCGCCAGCAATTACCGCCATTACGAGCCCTATCCGCTTTTTGTGAAGGACGGAAAGGGCAGCAAAATTCACGATCTCGATGGAAATGAATACATCGATCACAACCTGTGCTTCGGAGCGCTGATGGCCGGACACTGCCATCCGGCGGTGGTGAAAGCCGTCGAAGAAAAATTGCATGAAGGAACGACCTTCGGCATGCCGCACGACATGGAATGGGAGCTTGCGGAAGAAATCTGCAAGCGTTATCCCGTCGAAATGGTGCGCTTCGGATCGAGCGGCACGGAAGCCACGATGCACGCTTGCCGTATCGCTCGCGCCGCGACAGGACGCGATAAGATTCTGAAGTTCGAAGGCGCGTACCACGGCTTGCATGACACGGCGCTCGTCAGCGTCAAGCCCAAGGCCGAGGAATACGGCGATCCCGACGCGCCAAATTCCGTTCCCGGCGGAGGCGGCGTGCCGAAAGCCTCGCTGGCGAACGTCGTCGTCGCTTCGTTCAATAATTTGGGCAGCGTCGAGCGGCGCTTCCGCGAAAATCCCGGCCAGATCGCCGCGATCATTCTTGAACCTATCTTGATGAACGTCGGGCTGTGCCTGCCGCAGCCCGGTTTTCTCGAGGGTTTACGCGAGATCGCCGCGAAAAACGGTGCGTTGCTCATCTTCGACGAAGTGAAAACGGGAGCGAAACTCGCCTGGGGCGGTGCCAGTGAATACTTCGGCGTGAAGCCGGACATGATTTGCCTGGCGAAATCCATCGGCGGCGGGTTGCCGCTGGCCGCGTTTGGCGCAAGCCGCGCGATAATGGACTTAATCGCGCAGCACAAAGTCTTTCACGGAGGCACGTACAACACCAATCGCGTGTCCATGGCCGCGGGCCTCGCCACGTTCCGCGAGGTCCTCACGCGAGGAAACTACGCGCACGTCGATCAACTTAGCAAAAAGTTGAGCGAAGGCTATCGCGCGATCGTCAAGAAATCCGGCTTGCAGGCTTACGTCGTCAGCGCAGGTGTCAACGGCGCGCTGATGCTTTACCCGCAGGAGATCCGCAACTACCGCGACTGGACGAAAATCGACATCGACCTTTGGCGCCACTACTGGTTCGGCATGGTCAACCGCGGCGTGCTGGCCCAGCCGTATTGGTGGGACGAGCAATGGACTATTTCCGTCCAGCATACTGAAGCGGACATCGAAAAGCATCTTGCCGTGTTCGAGGAAGTCGCGCCCGCACTCGCAAAGGCGCAACTCGAGCGAGGCGCGCATTTCGTTGGAGCTGCGGGCCACTAATCCAGGGAGATCGTCGAATTGCAGAACGAGGCCTCCATCGCGTCCTCAGCGTCTTCCACGCCTATAGCTCAAGACGCGCCTCACCTGCGCCGTGTCCTGGGACGCCTGGACCTCGTTCTGCTTTTCGTCGTCGCCGTCTTCAATCTGAATGTCGTTCCCTCGATCGCCGCCAATGGCGGCGTCACCGTCTGGCTTTGGACTATTTCGCTGCTGCTGTTTTTCTGGCCGCAGGGCCTTGCGGTCATCGAGCTCGCTCACCGGTATCCCGGCGAAGGCGGCGTCTATCTCTGGGCGAAGGAAGTCTTCGGCGATTTTCACGGCTTTCTTTCCGGCTGGTGCTATTGGACCAACAACATGATGTATGTCCCGACGGTCATGCTCTATTTCGTTGGCGTTTCCGTTTTCGCGCTTGGCCCTGGCCACGCCGCGCTCGGAGACAATAAAACATTTGCACTAACCACTTCGCTCGCGCTGCTTGTGATTCTGGTCGTGCTTAATATTGTTGGCCTCGGCGTCGGAAAATGGATCAACAATCTCGGCGCCGTCGGCACGGGAATTGCCGCTGCAGTCTTGATCGGCTTAGGCGTAGTTGTTTGGTTGCGGTTCGGCACATCTATCACCTGGGCTGACTTTCGCATCCCACCCAATCCTCGATTCGTGCTGAACTCGTTCGGCGTGATTTGTTTCGGATTGGTGGGGCTCGAGCTTGCTTCCGTCATGGGCGACGAAATCGAGGATCCGCAGAAAACTTTGCCGGGAGCTGTCGCTTGGGGCGGCGTGCTTTCCGGCGCGCTTTACATCGGCGTGACGCTGACGCTGCTCATCGCCATCAGCAAGGGCGACATCAATGTGCTGCAAGGCATCGTGCAGGCCGTCGGCCACTTGGCCGGCCGCGTCGGAGTCGCGTGGATCGTCGCGCCTTTCGCGTTTCTCCTTAGCCTCTCCATCGCTGGCATCGCCTCGGCCTGGCTTGGCGGATCAGCGCGCATTCCTTTTGTCGCCGGCCTGGATTCCTACATGCCGTCCTGGCTGGGGAAAGTGCACCCACGCTACCATACTCCTTATGCCGCGCTCATCGTCCACGCGGCCGTCTCCATGGTGCTTGTCGTGCTGAATTTCAACGGCTGGTGGATCTGGAATAAAATTCTTGGCGTGTCCTTGGTAGGCCACATGGCGCACGCGCTCGGATTTGCCGTGGCAAATCTAACGGCCAGCCCGACCGGCGTGCAGGAAACGTTTCAGAAACTTCTTTCACTGGCCGTGGTCCTTCAACTGATTCCATTTCTTTACATATTTGGCTCGCTTTTGAAGATCGCCTTCAGCGATTCGTTCTTGAAAGCTTGCTATAGCAAGGCGACATTGATTCTTGCTGGCGCGAGCGGGCTGGTCACAACGATTCTAGGAATCGCCCTGGCTTTCTTCCCCGCGCAACAGGTCACTTCTCTTTTTTCCTACGAGGTCTGGATGTTTGGAGGCACTCTGTTTTTCATCGGCCTGGCCGCATTTTTCTTTTTCGTTTACGGCCGGCGCAAAACGGCAAGAAGGCTCGCGGAAGCCGTGCCGGTTCCTTAAGCGTGGCCGTCCGCGCCGGGACGCCCGCGCGGTGACGAGTTTGGGAGGCTGTAATGTCCAGCAGAGTGAAAGCAGAAGTTCGCACGTACTTGAATTACGTCAATGGCGAATGGGTTCCAGGCGCGTCCGGAGAAACATTCCCGGTCTATGACCCCTCGACCGAGGAGGTCATCGCGCGAGTTGCCGCCGCTGGCCCCGGGGACGTCGCTCTTGCGGTGAAAGCAGCACGCACTGCCTTCGACTCTGGTCCCTGGGCCACGACTTCCGCCCAGGATCGCGGCCGCGTCCTTTTCAAGCTCGCGGAGAAAATCCGCCAGAACAGTGCCGTGCTCGCGGAAATCGAATGCCGCAACACCGGCAAGCCCATCGTCGAAGCCGAATACGACATCGCGGATGTCGCCACCTGCTTCGAATATTACGGTGGGCTCGCCAACAAAGTTCTCGGTAGCGTCAATCCCGTCCCGGCCAACGCGTTCAGTTTCACGCTGCGCGAACCCGTCGGCGTCGCCGGCCAAATTATTCCCTGGAATTATCCGCTGCTGATGGCTGCATGGAAACTCGCACCCGCGCTTGCGGCCGGCTGCACGTGTATTCTGAAGCCAGCCGAACAAACGCCTCTCACCGCGCTCGAGTTCGCAAACTGGTTCGACGAGGTTGGTCTGCCGCCGGGCGTCGTCAATATCATCAACGGCTTCGGCGAAACCGCAGGCGCCGCGCTCGTCGCGCATCCCGGCGTGGATAAAATCGCCTTCACCGGCAGCGCCTCCGTCGGCAAACTCATCGTCAAAAGCGCCGCGGACACGCTCAAGCGCGTCACACTCGAGCTCGGCGGCAAATCTCCCAACATTTTCTTTACCGATGCTGATTGGGAAGCTTCCATCGACGGCGCGCTCTTCGGAGTTTTTATCAATCAAGGCGAAGTGTGCTCCGCCGGCAGCCGCATCCTCGTCGAGAGAAAAATTTATTCGAAATTTGTCGAGGCCATGACGGAAAAAGCCAAGCGCATCAAGCTTGGGTCTCCGCTCGAGCGCGAAACCAAAATGGGCCCGCTAGTCAGCAAGGAGCAGTACGACCGCGTCAGCTCCTATCTCGAGCTTGGCAAAAAGGAAGCGAAGGTCGCCATCGGCGGCGGCCGCCCAAAGCAATACAGCAAAGGTTATTACCTCGAGCCAACGATTTTCTACAACGTGGAAAACAGCGCCCGCATCGCACGTGAAGAAATCTTCGGCCCCGTCGCTTCCGTGATTCCGTTCGACGGCGAAGCGGACGCCATCCGCATCGCCAACGACACGCCCTACGGCCTCGCCGCCGCCGTCTGGACCCGCGACATTTACAAAGCATTTCGCGTCGTGAAATCGCTCCGCGCCGGCATCGTCTGGGTCAATCACATGCAGCCGACCTACGTGGAAGCGCCCTGGGGCGGCTACAAGCAGTCCGGCTTCGGCCGCGAACTCGGCCCCTGGGGCCTCGAGGAATATCTCGAAACGAAACAGGTCTTTGTCAATCTCGACGAAACGCCGATCGGCTGGTACTGAAATTCAACATCCGCCGCGTCCCCGGCGGGCGCCAAGCAAGAAGGAAGAAAAATGTCTACCATTCAAATTCGAACGGAAATTCCAGGGCTGCGTTCGCGTGCGTTGATGGCGCGCCGCGAAGCTGCCATCCCGCGCGGGCCTGCCAACGCCACGCCGATTTTCGTCTCGCGCTCCGAGGGTGCCGTCATCGAAGATGTCGATGGCAACCGCTACATCGATTTCGCCGGCGGTATCGGCTGCTTGAACGCCGGCCATCGCTCCCCGCGCGTCCTCTCCGCAATCCGCGAGCAACTCGAAAAATATTTGCACCTCTGCTTCGCCGTCACTCCGTATGAAGGCTACGTCGCCGTCGCGGAAAAACTAAACTCGCTGGCGCCCGGAAGTTTTCCCAAGAAAACGATTCTGCTCAACTCCGGTGCCGAAGCTATCGAAAACGCCGTCAAGATCGCCCGCGCTTATACGAAACGGCCCGCCGTCATTTGTTTCGAAGACGCCTTCCACGGCCGCACGCTGCTCACCATGTCGCTGACCAGCAAAACGCATCCCTACAAGGCCGGCTTCCAGCCGTTCGCGAGCGATATTTACCGCATTCCCTACGCATATCCGTATCGCAACGCGCCCGGGACGACTGCTTCCGATTTTGCAAATCATCTCGAGGATGCTTTCAAGCGCTCCGTCGCCCCTGAATCCGTCGCCGCCGTCATCGCCGAACCGGTCCTCGGCGAAGGCGGCTTCGTCGTTCCGCCGCGTGATTATTTCAAGCTGCTCCAGAATATTTGCCGCAAGCACGGCATCCTTTTCATCGCCGACGAAGTCCAATCCGGCTTCGCGCGTACTGGCAAATGGTTCGCCTCCGAACATTTCGGCATTGAGCCCGATTTGATTACCATGGCGAAATCGCTGGGCGGTGGCATGCCCATTGCTGCCGTTACGGGCCGCGCGGAAATCATGGATGCGCCCGGCCCTGGTTCTCTCGGCGGCACGTACTGCGGCCACCCGCTGTCGTGCGCGGCTGCTCTCGCCGCCATCGAAACCATCGAAAAAGATGGCTTGTTACTACGTTCTTCCATCGTTGGCGAAAAATTTGAAAACCGAGCCTGCGGTTGGCAAAAAAAATGGCCTCTCATCGGCGAGGTTCGCCGACTCGGCGGCATGTGCGCCATCGAGCTGGTGCGCGACCCCGAAACGCGCGAACCTGCCGACACGGAAACAAAAGAAATCGCTAAATATTGCTACGAGCACGGTCTCATTCTCATCGCCGCCGGCACGTTCAATAATGTCATTCGTATTCTTGTTCCGCTGGTCGTCTCGGACGAGCAACTGAACGAAGGTCTCGACGTGCTCGAAGCCGCGCTCGCAGCCGTGGCGGAACGCAAACAGGCCGCGCTTTCTCATGCCTGAACGCGTCGCCAATGGCAGCAAAATGCCCAACTACGTCATGCCGCATCCAAGCTAAGGAGACTTTCAGGAGCATCCAATGCAAGACACCATTGCAAAGTCCGCGGGCGCAGTCGCTGAGCTGAAAGACCCGCGGCTCTTCCGCGAAGCGTGCTATGTGGACGGGCAGTGGATTCAGGCAAGTTCAGGCCAGTCCATCGGCGTGGACGATCCCGCCACGAGAGAAATCATCGGCAAAGTCCCGAAGCTGAACATCGCCGAAACTCGGCGCGCCATCGAAGCCTCCCATCGCGCCTTTCCCGAATGGAGCAAAAAAACCGCGAAAGAGCGTGCCGCAATCCTCCGCCGCTGGTTTGAGCTGATGATCGCCAATCAGGAAGATCTCGCGCGGCTCATGACCCTCGAGCAAGGCAAACCGCTCGCTGAATCGCGCGGAGAAGTCGCTTACGCCGCCGCGTTTCTCGAGTGGTTTGGCGAGGAAGCCAAGCGCGTTTATGGCGATACGATTCCCCAGCATCAAGCCGACAAGAGAATCGTCGTCATCAAGCAGCCCATCGGAGTCGTCGCGTGCATCACTCCGTGGAATTTTCCGCTCGCCATGATCACGCGAAAAGCCGGCCCGGCGGTTGGTTCCGGCTGCACCGTGGTCGTTAAGCCCGCCGAACAAACTCCGTTTTCCGCGCTGGCTCTCGCGGAGCTCGCCGAACGCGCGGGCGTTCCCCGAGGCGTGTTCAACGTGGTGACCGGCGATCCCAAGGAAATCGGCGCCGAGCTCACTTCGAACCCCATCGTGCGAAAACTGTCGTTTACCGGTTCTACGGAAGTGGGAAAGCTCCTGATGGCGCAATGCGCCGGCACGGTCAAAAAACTTTCGCTTGAGCTTGGCGGTAACGCACCGTTTATCGTCTTTGAGGATGCGGATTTGGACGCGGCTGTCGAAGGCGCGATCGCTTCGAAATACCGCAATACCGGGCAGACCTGCGTTTGTGCAAATCGGTTGCTCGTGCAAAAAACCGTCTACGATACTTTCGCTGGCAAACTCAGCGCAGCGGTCAAGAAGTTGAAACCGGCCTCTGGATTTGAGCCGGGCGCGACGCAAGGCCCGCTGATCGATGACGCTGCCGTCGAAAAAGTCGAGAGCCACATCCGTGACGCGCAGTCCAAAGGCGCCAAAATACTCGTCGGCGGCCACAAACACGCCCTCGGCGGCCGCTTTTTCGAGCCCACCATCCTCACTGATGTCACGCCGCAAATGGCGCTCGCGCGTGAAGAAACCTTCGGTCCTGTGGCGCCGCTTTTCCGCTTTGAGACCGAAGCGGACGCCATCGCCTTCGCCAACGACACAGAGTCTGGCCTAGCCGCGTATTTTTACGGCCGCGATATAGCACGCGTTTGGCGCGTCGCCGAAGCGCTCGAATACGGCATCGTCGGCATCAACACAGGAATCATTTCCACCGAAGTCGCGCCGTTCGGCGGCGTCAAGGAATCCGGCCTCGGCCGCGAAGGCTCCCGCTACGGCATGGACGAGTACGTCGAAATCAAATATCTCTGCTTCGGCGGCATCACCGGTTAAAAATCGCTGCCGTCCGTAGTGCTTCTATTTGTTGATGTCCTCTTTCGCTTCCAATCGCTTCAGCAACGGCTGAAGAAACGGCTTCTGTTGATCCGGCGCACCGTTGATGGCTTCCGTCATCTCTTTGGCGGCTGCCGAAAAATCGCCCGCATTCGAATCAATCCGCGCAAGCGCTACGTGCGAGATCCAGTGGTTTGCATCCTTTTTCGGCACCAGGGGATATATTTCGAAGGCGCGCTTTGCATTTCCTTGCCGTTGCAAGCCTCGCGCATAAACATAGAGCTGAATCGCACTCGCCTTGTCAAGGGCTTGGGCCAGCGCCTTGTCCGCGTTTTCCTGGCGCCCCAGGGCCCCAAAGACGCGTGACTTCGTCTCCCAATTCTCGAATCGCGATTCGTTCTGGATCGAGGTGTCTTCCCATTTCAGGGCTTCCTCAAGATTGTAATTGTGGTCCAGGCACCAATTCGCCGCTTCGTCATATCCCGCCCAGGTGAATCCGCCGGTGTTGCGAAGCTGGTTATGGATACTGCGCAGCACAATCGCGTTTACATCCGTGGAAATATGGAATGGAACGGCCAGTTTCTCCCATCGCAGCGTCGCTGCCGCGGACTCCGGCTTGACGTCGTCGAACGTGTAGGTCAGCGCTTCGCGAAACTCCGCGGGCTGCGGCTTCGCGGTCACGCGCAATGCATCCTCCTTCTCGTCATACGAAAAGCTTCCCCACGACGTCGAGTTCTTCGAAAAAATGATCGTCCAATGGTCCGTGTCCGGGATCATGTGCAAACCATAGGTTCCCGCCGGCAGCGCCTTGCCTTCTACGCTCACGTCATCCGAAAAAGAAATCGTCGTGTTTTCGTTTGCGCCGGCGCGCCACACCTTGCCGTACGGAACGATTTTGCCCCAAATCTCGCGCCCCTCCACGAGCGGCTCGTGATAAACGATCGTTATGTCCGTCAGCCCAATGCGTTGCGTGACGACCGCGCGCTGGCTGAGTTCCGGAAGAACCAATTCCGTAGCTTGGCTCCCATTCTTGAATTGCGCCCCTGCCTGCACCGCCAGGCAAAGCGCTCCCGCCAAAAGAAGCATAAAAAGTCCGCACGCTTTGTGCATAAACACACTCCTCCTTCGCTTTCTTTCAAGACCAATGGGCCGGCGCGATGCTCCCGCGCCCGCTTCACACCCTCGTTGGCATAGACGCCCTGCCTCACGATGTGTGAGCACGTTTCGGCAAAGCTATCTTTGGGATTGGAAAAATCTTCCGCAGCCATTACCATCATGCAATTCTCAGTGCGTGCCAAGCGGTCTTGCCGAGGCTGAATATGAATGTATCGATTAGCATTTGCGTTCCACTTTTATGGCTGGCGGTTGCCGCACCGGCTGTTGCCCAGAGTCAGGCCGAGCCTGCCCTCCCGTATTCGCCGAGCTTGATCTTGTCTTCCATCGACAAGTCCGTCGATCCCTGTGAGAACTTTTATCAGTACGCCTGCGGCCGCTGGCAAAAAGACAATCCCATCCCCGCCGATCAGACCTCATGGAGCGTTTACGCCAAACTCTACGAGGACAATCTGAATTTCCTTCGCGGAATTTTGGAACAGGCTTCCAGCCAAGCCAGTGCTCGCGACACCGTCACCCAGGAAATCGGCGACTTTTACTCCGCCTGCATGGACGAGACGCAAACGGAGCGGCTCGGCGTCGGCGCGCTGAAGCCTCAACTCGACGCCATTTCTGGTCTGCAGTCCGTCCCCGAGCTGGCGCCTTTGCTTGCACAACTCCAGCTCGGCATCGGCGGCTATCGCTCCCTTCTTTTCGACGCGGGCTCCGATCAGGATCTGGACAATTCCGAGCAAATCATCGCGGTACTCGGCCAGGGCGGCCTCGGCTTGCCGGACCGCGACTACTACACCAAGGAGGACGCGAAATCGAAGGAGATTCGCGAGCGCTACCTCCAGCACGTGCAAAAAATATTCGAACTGCTCGGGGATAATCCGGAGATTGCCAAGAAGAATGCCGTCACGCTCATGGGCATCGAAACAGCGCTCGCGAAGGCTTCCCTCACGCGCGTCGAACAGCGCGACCCCTACAATCTGAAGCACAAAATGGATCTAGCCGCACTTCGCAAGCTGGTTCCAAACTTCGATTGGCAAACCTACTATAAAGATCTGAACTATCCGGCATTTGAAATGCTCAATGTCGAGTCTCCTGAGTTCTTCAAGGAAGTCAATCTGGAGCTGGCCTCTCAGCCTCTCGAAAACTGGAAAACCTATCTGCGGTTCCATGTCGCCGATACTGCCTCTCCGTATCTTTCCGCCCCGTTCGTCCAGGAGAATTTTGATTTTTACCGCAAGTATCTGCGCGGTGCGAAGGAGTTGCAGCCCCGCTGGAAGCGTTGCGTACAGTACACCGACCGCGATCTGGGCGAAGCGCTCGGTCAGGCCTACGTTCGCAAGGTTTTCTCTCCTCGGCTCAAGCAGAGCACTCTCGAAATGGTCCAGCGCATCGAGGCCGCGATGGAACAGCGAATTCGCGCCCTCGATTGGATGAGTCCCGAAACCAAGCGGCAAGCCCTCGTCAAGCTTCACGCCATTCGCAACAAGATCGGCTACCCCGACAAATGGCGCGACTACAGTTCCGTCGCCATCACGCGCGCCGATCTGCTCGGCGATGTCCAGCGTCTCACCGCCTTTGAACATCGCCGCGAAATCGCGAAAATTGGTAAGCCCGTCGACCACAGCGAATGGGGAATGACCCCGGCTACGGTGAACGCTTACTACAATCCGCAAATGAACGACATCAATTTCCCCGCCGCCGTTCTTCAGCCTCCTCTCTATGATCCGAAAATGGATGACGCTCCCAATTACGGCGATACTGGCGGAACGATCGGCCATGAGCTGACCCACGGCTTCGACGATGAAGGCAGCCAGTTTGACGCTATCGGGAATCTCAAGAATTGGTGGACGAAGGAGGACCGCGAAAAATTCAACGAGCGCACGAAATGTGTCAGTGACCAGTATTCTACTTACGTCGTTGTGGACAACGTGCACATCAATGGCCGGCTCACCATGGGAGAAGACGTCGCCGATCTCGGCGGCGAAATCCTTGCCTATGTTGCCTGGCAGGGCGCCACCAAGGACAAAAACCTTCAGCCCGCCGACGGCCTCACTCCCGAGCAGCGTTTCTTCATCGGATTCGCCCAGTGGGCTTGTGCCAATGAACGCCCTGAAGATTTGCGCATGCGCGCCCAAGTGGATCCGCACTCGCCTGCGAAATACCGCATCAACGGCGTCGTCGTCAACATGCCGGAGTTTGCGAAAGCTTTCGCCTGCAAAGCCGGCCAGCCCATGGTCAATCCGCCGGAAAAGGTCTGCCGCGTCTGGTAGAAGCTGTTCGCAACTAGCGGCTGACGCTCACACTGCAAATTACGAACCGTCTCCGCGGCTACGGCTACGGAGCAGCCTTCCCGTAGCTGCGCATCACGCGTCAGTTGCGGAAAGCCCTGCTCGCTTCTATGGTTTCGTGGGATCGCTCGGCGTCGGAGCCGGTGCCGGAGCCGGAGGTTTGTACACAGTCGTGGGCCTCGCCGGTTGATACGTCACCTTGATTTCTTTTTTCTTCGGCTTTTTCTTTTCTCTGCTTCGTACATCTCGATTGCCCATCGCTTTGTCCTCTCTGCGCCAGGTGCGCTCTCATGAACTAGTTTACCCGACTCGCGCCGCCCACGCCGCCCCGACCTACAGGGCATTGGCCTATATACGATTCTCGATCACCCGCGTTTCGACAGCCTCCTGCGCCTTTCGCGCAGACTTTCAGCTCAACCGGTTCGGCGTAAACCGCGCCGTCATCTCCATCACCCGCCGGTAATACTCCTTCTGCCTCAATCGGCCCGCCGCCGCTTCGTCGATCACAAACGTCACGTCCGGATGCATTTGCAAACACGAAGCCGTCACCGAAGCCGTAATCGGCCCTTCGATGGCTTCCGCGACTGTCTCAGCCTTCGCCTCGCCAGTCGCCAGCAGCAAAATCTTTTTTGCCTCGAGAATCGTTCCGATCCCCATCGTGATCGCGCACTCCGGCACCTCTTCTCCGGGAGCAAATGACTTCCTGTTATCCTCGATCGTTTCGCTCGTCAGAACTTTCAACCTTGTCCTCGACCCAAAGCTCGAAGTCGGCTCGTTGAAACCGATGTGCCCATTCCGCCCGATGCCCAGAATTTGCAGATCGATCCCCCCCGCGTCGCGAATAGCGCGTTCATACGAATTGCAATATTCCTCGTAGTTCCCGCCGATCGTTCCGTCCGGAATGTGTATCTTTGCCGCGTCCGCGTTCACGTGGTCGAAGAAATTCTCCCGCATAAAACGGTGAAAACTTTGCGGATGCTCTTCGGAAAGTCCCAAATATTCGTCGAGATTAAACGTAGTCACCTTCGAGAAATCGAGCCCGCGCTCCTTGTGCAGCCGCACCAGCTCTTTATACATCCCCAGCGTCGTGCTCCCCGTCGCCAGCCCCAGCGTCGCCGACGGATCGCTCGCCACCGCGCTCGCCACAATCCGCGCCGCTTCCCGGCTCATTTCTTCATAATTGGGTTTCAGAACAACAAGCATGTTTTCCCCATTTTTCGCCGTCTCCGCCGCCTTTCCCAAGAATACCAAACGCCCACTTCTCGACCGCGCCGCGAATTCCGCACGCCCCCGTGAGCAGGGAATCCCGCACCGAGTCCATCGGTGCTATATAGACCAGCCTTCCACTCTCCGAAAAACATCCCGGAAAACCCTCGCCAACTCCACCATTAGGAGTAGAATGGCCCGTTCCATTTTCGAGGCGCTTCCCACAGCTATATAGCAGTATACTAAACCGCCTCGCGCACCGGGCATTTTCGCTTCTCGCGGAGTAAAACGAAACATGGCTCTCACCGCCATCGACTGGATTGTCGTCGCCGCCTACCTGCTCCTCAATCTCCTCATTAGCCTTTACTACCGCCGCCGCTCTTCCGGCAGCACCGAGGAATTTTTCGTCTCCGGCCGCAACGTTTCCTGGTGGCTCGCCGGAACCTCCATGGTCGCCACCACCTTCGCCGCCGACACTCCGCTCCTCGTCACCGGTCTCGTCGCAAAAAACGGCATCGCCGGCAACTGGCTCTGGTGGTCGCAATGTCTCTGCGGCATGATGACCGTTTTTTTCTTCGCCCGTTACTGGCGCCGCGCCGAAATTCTCACCGACGTCGAATTCGTCGAGCTTCGCTACCAGGGCAAGCCCGCCGCTTTTCTCCGCGGCTTTCGCGCCATTTATCTCGGCGCCTTGATGAACTGCCTCATCCTCGGCTGGGTCATCAAGGCCATGATCAGCATCACTACCGTCCTCCTCGGCGACGCCATCGCGCAAGGCCGTGTCTTCAGTCTCTCCATCGGCGGCCACGAACTTCTGCACTACACGCTTGGCTCGCCCGATCATACCGCTCTGCTCATCTGCGTCCTGCTTCTCGTTCCCTTCACCGGCATTTACACGTTCATCGGCGGCCTCTGGGGCGTTCTCGTTACCGACCTTTTCCAGTTCGCTTTGAAAATGTCGATGATCATCGTTCTCGCGTGGATCGCCGTGGCAAAAATCGGCGGCATGGCCGCACTCAAGCTTCAGCTTTCTCATGTCGACGCCCTCGCGCACAAGTCCGGCGACTCGACTGGCTCCATCCTCTCCTTTTTCCCAGCATTCCATCTCGGCTGGACCACCGACGCGCTCTGGACTCTTCCCGTCATCACCTTCGCGCTTTATCTCGCCGTCCAATGGTGGGCCAGTTGGTATCCCGGCGCCGAGCCCGGCGGCGGCGGCTACGTCGCGCAGCGCATGTTCAGCGCGAAGGACGAAAAAAATTCTCTCGGCGCCACTCTCTGGTTCAACATCGCCAATTACGCCATGCGCTCTTGGCCATGGATCGTCACCGCCCTGGTCGCCGTTGCCGTTTATTCGCCGCACGGCGGTTTGCACCCCAGCGCCGAATTCGCCGCCGACCCCGAAAAAGGCTATGTCATGGTCCTTCGCGATTTTCTACCGCCGGCTCTGCGCGGCTTGATGATCGCCGCGTTTCTAGCCGCGTTCATGTCCACCGTCGGCACGCAGCTCAACTGGGGCACTTCCTATCTCATTAACGATTTCTACCGCCGCTTCCTCGTTCGCAATGCCGGCGAAAAGCATTACGTCCTCATCAGCAAGCTCATCATCGTAGTGCTCGTGATTCTCAGCGGTTACGCTGCCGCGAACATCACTTCCATCCAGTCCGCCTGGCAATTGCTTCTCGGCATGGGCGCGGGCACCGGCTCCGTCCTCATGCTTCGCTGGTATTGGTGGCGCATCAATGCCTGGAGCGAAATCTCCTCCATGATCGCTGCGTTCATCGTTTCCATGTCGCTGACGCGAATTCAGTTTGCCGGCAATACGTCCGTCGTTTTCGCAAAAACCGCGCTCATCACCACTGCAGCAACCACCGTCGTCTGGCTCGTCACCACATTGATCACCAAGCCCGAGCCAGAAGCCAAGCTTCTCGATTTCTATCGCCGCGTCCGCCCCACCGTCCACGGCTGGAAGCACATCGCCTCTCTCGCTCCCGAAATCGCGCCCGTCCGCGATTTCAGCGCCAACACCTTCGACTGGATCATGGGCTGCGCCCTCGTCTACTGCTGCATGTTTTCGATCGGTGAGTTTGCCCTGCACCAGTGGCTGATGGGCGTCGTCCTGCTCATCGTCGCCGGGCTCTCCGGCTATTTCATTTATTGGAGTCTCTCGCGCCGCGGCTGGCAAGTTCTCTCCGGCGCCGATTCCGCCGCGCCGCCCATCGCAAAGCCTCAACTGGAAGCGTAGAAACCTCTCGCCGCAGCACCGGCAAATGCAATTCCGATCGCCGCGCCGAACTTTTCAGCCCCATGGAATAATTCTTTTTTTCTCTTTCTTCCTCTGCGCTCTCTATGACCTCTGTGTTAAGAAAACATCTCCCCTACTTCGTGATCTTCGCGATGAACACCGAGTAAGCATCCATCGGCAAACCGTTCGGCATTCCCGCCACCGCCGCGTGCGAATCCGTCAACAAAACGTTCAACCTCGGTGCCGAAAATCCCAGCTGCAAAAGGTCGAATCGCACCTTCTGCTCCTTCGGCGACATATTCAGCACCACCAGAATCGCTTCATCCTTGTACCGCCGCAAATACGTCAGCACGTTCGGATCGTCGTCATTCAACGAAATGTAGTTTCCATCCAGCAGCGCCGCTTCCGTGTGCCGCATCGCCAGCAGCTTCCGGTAAAAATTCAGCACCGAGTTTGGATCCTTCATCTCGTCCGCCACATTGTGCGTTTTGTAGCTCGGCGGAACCGGCAGCCACGGTTTAGCCTCGCTGAATCCCGCGTTCGCGCTGTCGTTCCATTGCATCGGCGTGCGTTCGCCGTCCCGTCCGATTTCTTTCGGCCAGCCCAGTTTGCCTTCGGGGTCCTGCACGTCCTCTTTCCTCTTCGGGTCGTTGTTTTCCATCCCGATTTCTTCGCCGTAGTACATAATTGCCGACCCGCGCAGCGTCAAATACAGCGCCGCCATCATCTTGGCGATCTGGTCGTTGTGCTTTCCATCGCCATACCGCGTGTAGGACCGCACGATGTCGTGATTCGTAATCACGTACGTCGGCCATTGTCCAGCCGCGTTCACCGCCGCAATGTGCTTGCGATATTCCTTCGCGGAGAGCCCGCTGAAACTCGTCATCATCAAGTCCATCGGCATTTGGAGCTCGTCGTTGCTCGCTCCGTAATAATCCTGCAGTTGGTCCACGTTCGTCGTCCAGGTCTCTCCGATGAGCACGGCTCCATACTCGTTCGCCATGCTGCGCAGCTTGCGCATCGCGTCATGCACTTCCGGCAATTTCTTGTTGTACTTCTCGTCCATGTTCGGCCGCCCGAACTTGTCCTTGCCCGGCAGCACCGGGTTGTCCTTCAGGTCCGGATCCTCATAAAGTGTATCCACCGCATCCAGCCGGAATCCCGCCACGCCGCGCTTGTACCAGAAGCGCGTCACATCCAGCATCGCCTTTTCCACCGCGGGGTTTCGCCAGTTCAGGTCCGGCTGCTGCGGATAAAAATAGTGGTAGTAATACTGATTCGTTTTCGGATCGAACGTCCATGCCGAAGTCCCGAACGTCGAAAGCCAGTTATTCGGCGGCTGCCCTGGTCCTTTTCCGTCGCGCCAGATGTACCAGTCGCGCTTGTCCGAAGTCCTCGAAGACTCCGAATCGATAAACCACTTGTTCTGGTCCGAAGTGTGGTTCACCACAAAATCCAGGATCACCCGGATGTTCCGCTTTTTTCCTTCCGCCACCAGCCGGTCAAAATCCGCCATCGTTCCGTACATCGGATCGATCGCTTCATAATCCGAAACGTCGTACCCAAAATCCACCTGCGGCGAAGGAAAGCACGGCGTAATCCAGATCGCGTTGATCCCCAGCCCTTTCAAATAATCCAGCTTCGAGGTAATCCCGTTCAGGTCGCCAATCCCGTCATTGTTGCTGTCCGCAAAGCTTCGCGGATAAATCTCATAAAACACCGCGTTCTGCCACCATGCATGCCCCTCTGGATCCACCCCCTTCTGTTGCCCCCACCCACACGGAACTTCCAAACAGACGCTCACCATCAAGAGGATCGCCACTGTCATCCTGGTTTTCACATTCGTTCCCTTTCGCGCTACACGGCGTGCCTGTCCGGCGAGGACCCACTTGCTTGAGAAATCGTCCACTCATGCGCCTGACTAACGAGCCATTCTGCTTGAGCCTCAACTAAGCTCGTGTTGCCTTTGCATCCGCCACTCGAATGATCACGCGTTTGCCGAGTGCCGTCGCCGCTCGAGCTATCGTTTCCAGCGTCACCGAAACATTCTTCGGATCCAACAAACGATCCAGTTGTGACCTGCTTGTTCGCAGTTGTCGTGCCAGTGCTTGCTTCGTCTTTTGCTGCTTGCGCATGGCTTGTCCTAGTTGCCAGGCCACAACGCGCTTGATCGCCACCGCCTCAACTTCCTCTCGAATGCCTTCCTCTTCGAGAAAGCTGTCGAAGCTTGAGCCGCTATGGTTTGCCTTCTTTCGGTTTTTCCTGGCGTTCATTCGTGTCCTCTTCATCGTAATCCCAACTGATGTTTGTTCTTGTTGCTTCTAGCCAGCTTTAAGTCCTCAGCCGGAGTCTTCCGTGTCTTCTTGATGAATCCATGAAGCAAAACCAGCCGGCCCACCCTATCGATGTAGAAAAGAACGCGCGAAATACGGTTCTGCCCTAAGTTCGTGCGTACTTCGTGCGCGTCCTCCCCCAGCGCCCTGCATACGGGCATTCCGATCGGCCACCCGAATTCCACGGTCTTGATGTCTTCTCCGATTCGCTTCCGATCGCTGGCCGGAAGAGCCTTCAGCCACTCCCGCACCGGTTCTCCTCCTGCCTCGGTGCGAAAGAAGATCGCTGGAACTCTCTTGCCCTCTCTTATCGCCGCTTCGGTTTCCGCCTCCGATCGTTTCGGCAATTTTGGCTTTCTACCCACGGACTAAATGTACCATATACGGTACACTCCTCGCAAACTCTTTTCGCCCTCCTCCTGGATATTTCTGCGGGCCATATTTACCTTTATTGCTTCAAGATTTTGCGCGGGATCTTCGGCGCGTGGAAGAAAATCACCACGCGTTGGGACTCGTAATCTTGGCCCGCCTTCGCTTCAAAATGTATTCGCAGCATAGCTCCTCCCGCCGCGTCCTTCACCAGCTCCGCTCCCCGCACTGATTCGATCAGCCCTGGATTCCACACGTCTAAGTCGTACGTCACCCCCGCGCGCCCAGCCATCACCAATTCCATCGGCGCTGTCGCGTCTCCCATGTCCTCGGAGAGGATGCGCAAATCGGTACTTGCGCTTCCCAATTCCGGCAGCCGGAACGCGTAGGACAAGCCAAAATCGTTCGGGGCCTGAATGCGAACTGTGTTTTTTCCTTCCTTCAAATCGAATTGTATTTTCAGGTGATGGTGCTCCGAAGCAATCAGTTGATCGAACTTGTGCAGCCGTCCGTTCACGTCTACGCGAACGGCCAAAACCGAGTTTGCCACCTCGGGCTCGAAGTCCAGCTCGCATTTCCCGCCCGTGCGCGTTATTTCCAGCGTGATTTCGCCTAGCTTTTTCCCGTAGCTCAGATTCAGCACGCTATCGCCCACGCGCACGTTGTTGATCTTGAAACTCGTCCAATCCGCCGGAACATGCGGTACGAACGTTAGAGTCTTTTTCGTCGCATCCTTCTCCAGACCGAACATTCCCTTCAGCAGCGGGCTCACCACCATCGCCGCCGACCAGATCTGGTCCGGCGAACTCGTCGAAAGCGGCTGGTAGTAATCGCCGGAGAGCACTTCCGTCACGTGCCCCAGCGATCCGTCGAGCGCCAGCAGCGCGTTCGCGCGCAAATTCTCGTATGCAGAAAACTCCTGGTGATAGCGGTATTCCGCAACCGACGTCCATCCCGTAAACAGCGGCCACACCGAGCCAAAGTGATACCCGCCTCCGCTGTAAATCGCCGCACGGTTCGAAATAATTCGCATTCCCCAATCCGCCTGCATGTCCGGCTCGGCCAGTTGCTCCAAATGTTCTGTCCTCCAGGCTGACGTCGCGTCGCTCGTCGATCCAAACCACATCGGCGCCGCCGCCAGCACGCTCAACTCGTCCACAGGCTTGTCATTCTTATCCAGCGCAAACGCATAGCACTTCTTGTCCGCGATCCAGAAGCTTTCGTTCACTAGCGCCTCTTGCTTCCCGAACTCTTCTTCCAATTCCTTCGCGGCATCCTCTCGGCCCGCCGCTTTCGCAAGGTTCGAAAGAGCATCCAGCGCTTCCGCTCCCAACGCGCTCTGATAGAACTCCGTTTTCACCGGCAGAAGCGGCCCGCCTTCCACCCATCCGTGTCCTACGCCAAAGTTTTGCGGAAGGCCTTTAGCGTCGTACGTCGACTTCAAAAACTGGTACGCTTTCCACAGGCTGTCCCACTTCTCTTTTGCAAATCCGATGTCGCCGCTGGCCGTCACATAATCGTTCGCCGCAATAAGATAGAGTGGCGTCGCGTCCGCCGACGCGTAGGGATACGGATAATCCTTGAACCAATTCACAAAGCTCGCGCCCTGCGAAATCTCGTGCGGCATTTTTCCGTCTTCCCGCTGAAACTTGCTGATAAATTCCAGCGCCGTCTTCGCACTCGCGAAATCGCCTTCGGCATTCAAAGCCAGCGACGTCCAGAACGAATCGCGTCCAAAGTACCACGCAAATCCCGGACGCTGGCTATCTCCCGAAGTTCGGTATCCCGCCACCAGACCGGTGCCGAGAAAGGGGTTCGTCACCAGACCCTGGACCACGCTGATTCGCGACCAGTCATACGCCCGCTGTATTTGTTTGTCCGGAAGTTCTACGCCCACAGTCTGGTTGAGATAGTTCCGGTAATAATCCGCTGATCCCTTTTGCAGCTCCGCGTAATTCATCACCAGCCGCTGATAGGTACTCTCTGCGTCCGCCAAACCCGTCATCGAACCCGCGATGGCGATGAGCTTTGTGTCCTTGCCCTTCGCGGTCACCCCCAGCCGGAAAGAGCTTTCCTGAGACTCGGAATAATTTGTCTGGTATTCCTCTCGGGCATCCGCCGCGCTCGGCGATCCCACCATCGCCTCAAATTTCCTCGTTTCTTCACCGAGGACGAAGGCGTGCAGTTTCGCATCCCATCCTTCATACGTGCCGCCCAGCGCCGCCGGCCACTCCAGTTGAAAATCGCGGTGAAACACGGCCTCGATCTCCAGCGGACTTTCCGTTTCCACCTCCAGCAAAATCACTGCTCCCGGCTCGTGCACCGGCACGAAAAAAGTCTCGCGGACGGAAAACGTGTCGCCCGCGTAGACGATCGTGCTCGATTCCGGCCGCGTAATCAGCGTCCGCGCCAGCGATTCCGCGGGCAGCGTTCTGCCATCCACATGAAATTCCAGATGAAAGTCGCGCAATATTTTCAGGGGATAAACCCATGCCTCCATCCGCCCCGCTTCGTTTCCCAGCAGCCCCGCCCGCATTCCCACCGCCGGCAAAAATTCCCATGGCCGCACCGCCCGCGTGAGTTCCAGCGATTTCACCGGGACTTCCGCGCTCGTAGCTTCCTGTTCCTTGGCCGGTTCTTGTCTGCGAGCATAGGTGGCTCCCAGTAAAACCATCAGGGCTGTGCAGAGAAAAGCCCCGCGAATGAATACTCTTTTTCCCATGTTGTCTTTTTTGTTGATCACAGTAGGAAGGTCCGCCACGCGAACAAGCCGCGATCTTTTCTTGCGTCCCTCAACTCGAATCGCTACTTTGGCCTTACAATAAACGACAGCAACAGAGCTTAGCATGAGCCAAACCCGGGAAGGTATGATTCCATTTGTCTTCTTCACGCCGCTCCTTTCTTAGATCTCTAAGCCGTTCCGCGCTCGTCCTGCCGTTCGAACGCGTCCTCGCGCTCGCGCGTCCACTTCAGATGAATCAAACTCCCGCCATGCAGAGTGATGCAAGCCTTTATCCTCCGCCTCCAAAAGAGATTGGCGTCAGCTTTATCAACGTCGCGCGCGAATCCGGCCTCAACGCCAAAACCATTTTCGGTGGCGAACACAAAAATAAATATCTGCTCGAGACCACCGGCTGCGGCGTGGCCTTCTATGATTACGACAATGACGACTGGCTCGACATTTTTCTCGTGAATGGCTGGCGCCTCGAAGGCTTTCCCAAAGGGCAAGAACCTATTTCGCATCTCTTCAAAAATAATCGCGACGGCACGTTCACCGATGTCACGGAAAAAGCCGGCCTCGTGCATTCCGGCTGGGGACAAGGCGTGTGCGTCGGCGATTATGACAACGACGGATTTGACGATCTTTTCATCACCTACTTTGGAAAAAACGTTTTGTACCGCAACAACGGAAACGGCACATTCACCGACGTCACGGAAAAAGCCCGCGTCGCCACGAACGGCAAACGCTGGAACACCGGCTGCGCTTTCGTCGATTACGACCGCGACGGCCACCTCGATCTGTTTGTCGCGAACTACATCGACATGGATTTGGCGACGGCGCCGCTGCCTGAATCCGGTCCGTGCGAATACAAGGGCATTCTCGTCGCCTGCGGACCGCCGGGGCTGCTCGGCGGGAAAAATATTTTGTTTCACAACAACGGCGACGGAACGTTTTCCGATGTTTCCGAACGCGCCGGACTTTTCCAGGCCAACGGAACGTACGGCCTCGGCGTGCTCACCGCCGATTTCAACAACGACGGCTGGCCGGACATCTACGTCGCGAACGATTCGACGGCAAGCGCGCTCTATCAAAACCGGAAGAATGGCACGTTCACGGACGTCGCGATGGAAGCGGGCTGCGCTCTCAGCGCGGACGGCAAGCCCCAGGCCGGCATGGGTGTTTCCGCCGGCGATTACGATCTCGACGGAAATCTCGACATTGTCAAAACCAATTTCGCGGGCGACACGCCCTCGCTCTACCACAACATCGGCGGCGGAAATTTCGAGGACGCCACTTTTCCCGCCGGGCTCGGCAAGCACACGCAATATCTCGGCTGGGGCGTCGGTTTTTTTGACATGGACAACAACGGTTGGCCGGACATTTTAATCTGCAACGGCCACGTCTACCCCGAAGTCGAGCAACTGCGCACCGAAGCCGGCTACGCGCAGCAAAAAATTCTGTACCGCAACCTGCGCAATGGCCGCTTCGAGGATGTTTCCTCGCAAGGCGGCACCGGAATGATGGCGCCCGTAGCATCGCGCGGCGCGGCCTTCGGCGATTACGACAACGACGGCGACATCGACGTGGCGGTGAATACCGTGAACGATTATCCGCAACTGCTGCGATGCGACTCGCAGCTTGGAAATAACTGGCTGAAGATAAAAACCATCGGCACAAAATCGAACCGCAGCGGAATCGGCGCACGCTTGCACTGCGTGACGCATCCTCCCGGCGAGACGAAGCCGCACCAACAGATCGACGAAGTGCGCAGCGGGGGGAGCTACATCTCGCAAAACGATTTGCGCGTGCATTTCGGAATCGGAAAAGCGGAGAAGGTCGACCTGCTCGAAATCCGCTGGCCGAGCGGCGTGGTGGACACGCTGAAAGATGTGATGCCGAATCAATTGATCGTGGTGAAAGAAGGCGCGGGAATTGTGCGGACGGCGAAATTCGCGCGGGGAAAGTGAGTGGCGAATCGTAGGCGGCGAGGCGGAAGAGAAAACAAAACTTCGCGATGAATTTCTGGGGGCCAGCCTTCTTCGTGTGCCGGTTGGAGGGAGAAACCGGGAGTACGCGGGCGGCATCCTAGAAGGAGGAGGGAGAAAATCATGCCAAAGCTAGCGATTTGGGCGGAGTTGGAAGCGAAACCGGGCAAGGAGCAGGAAGTGGCGGATTTCTTGAAGTCAGCGCAACCGCTGGCAGAGAAAGAGCCGGGGACGATCACGTGGTACGCGATGAGGCTGGGCGGGGCGAAATTTGGAATCTTTGATACGTTCGCGGAAGAAGCGGGGCGCGAGGCGCACTTGACCGGAGAGATTGCCAAGGCGCTCTTCGCGAAAGCGAAAGAACTGTTTGCGAAGGATCCGCAGATTCACAAGATCGATCTGCTGGCGGCGAAGGTACCGGGAGCGGCTGGCACGAAGGCGAAGTCGGCGTAGACTAAGGGCCCACATCCGGATCAGAAAGTTCCCTGTCGTTTGGCAAGAAGCGGAATCGCATGGACGGGAACTGCGGCGAGATGCAAATCCAGCTCAGGGTGTTGAGGCTGGCTCTCGCGCTTTTTTTCGGCGGAGAAGCGCGCATGCCTTATAGGCCATTCCGTAAGTAGTCTCTACGTCCCGCTTCGTTTGCATCCTCGCAAGTCACGCCATTTCCAAGCACATCCTTAGTATCATGTGCCATCCTTGATCGAGCCAACGAAGTTTAGCACTCCCCCGCCGCACCTGGGCCGAGAACTGCCGGCGCACAAACGGCGAGGCAGCGCGGTTTGCAGGAAGCGGCTCGATCTCAAGACAGATAAGCCGGGCTTTCATCGACAGCATTCTGTGGTACATAGGTGTGACGATCACTTCTAGCGATTGTGGAGCGGGAACGTGTTCACTGCAGAAGAGTTGCGACGAGCAAAAATCATTGCCTGTCTTGATGAAGCCGAATGTGCTCGACTGACGCAAACTGTCGCCGATGTGCGACTCAAGCCAGGTGAATGGCTCTTTCGAGAGGGAGCACCCCCCTTGTTCTACGTGGTGCTGGAAGGCCGTCTGCGGATAGTTCTAGATGTTCACGGAAAGCAGACCGAGTTTGCGGAGCAAGAATTCATGCAGGGCGATTTCTTGGGTGAAGTGCCTCTTCTGATGGGCACCCCGACCTTCGGCTCGTTGCGAGCCCAAACCCCGTGCCGCGTCGCGCGCCTGGATAGGCAGCAGTTTCATCGCTTGATTCGGGACTCAAAAGAGGCCCGCGCCATCATTCTGGAGACGCTAGGTGAACGGCTTCTGCTGATCCAGCAACGTTCGCTTTCTTTACCAACATCGCGGGTGCTCATCTTCGGCCGCAACAGCGATGCGGACTGCCATAACATCCGCACATTTCTTTCAGCGAACCGTATTCCGTACGAGTGGGTCGATCGCGGGCGCTATCCGGAGCGGGTGCCTGTCGGCGTCTCCGACGACCCCGATTGCCCGGCCGTATGTGTTGACGGACAACTTTTCGTCGAGCCGCCGACAACGAGGGAAGTTGCCGAGGCCCTGCAACTGCAGACCAAGCCCAATCGCGACAGTTATGACGTGGTGATTGTGGGGGCCGGACCGGCCGGTATGGCCGCCGGCGTTTATGGGAGTTCGGAAGGGCTTCGCGTGCTGATCGTCGAGCGCTGTGCCGCAGGCGGGCAAGCAGGTACATCGTCCCGTATCGAAAATTATCTGGGGTTTCCTGAGGGGATTTCAGGGGAAGACCTGACCGGGCGCGGATTCAAGCAGGCGACTCGTTTCGGCGCGGAGGTGGCGCTGACGCGTTCGGTGGAAAGGCTTACCGCCTCGAGTGAAGGCTACGTGTGCGAGTTTGACGGAGGCCAGTCGGTATCAGCCCGAGCCGTGGTGGTGGCCACAGGAGTGGAGTGGCGTCGGCTGCAGGCGAAAGGTGAAGACCACCTGCTGGGACGCGGCATATTTTACGGAGCAGCCCGTCAGGAGGCGACCAACGTAGTCGGCAAGAAGGTCTTCATTGTAGGAGGCGGCAATTCGGCAGGACAAGCAGCCATGTTTTTGTCGAGCTATGCGGCTGAAGTAAAGGTATTGGTACGGGGCGAAGGGCTGAAGCTCAGCATGTCGCAATACTTGATTGACCAGATTGCATCGAAGGCCAACATCAAGGTGCTTCCTCATACCCAGGTCATTTCTGCTGAAGGCGAAAATCATTTGGAACGAATTGAGGCTCGTGTTCAAGCGCCTCATCAGATGCAGAAGATACTTAGCTACGAAGCGGATGCCTTGTTTGTGATGATCGGCGCCGATGCCACCACGTCATGGCTACCAGACGAATTGGAGCGGGACCCACGCGGCTTTATCTGCACTGGGCGCGACCTCACCACCTGGAAACTCGACCGCCATCCGTTTCCTTTGGAGACCAGCCTCCCTGGCGTGTTCTCGGCCGGCGACGTGCGCCATAACTCCATCAAACGAGTATCGAGTGGAGTGGGCGAAGGCAGCATGGCCATCGCTTTTATCCATCAATACTTAGCCCTATAGAAGGAAGTTCGGTCTAAAATGTTCCAATTTCATCGTGCCGTCCCGGCCGAGCTAATTTATAGACTCTCCAACGTTCCAGAGAATATCGATCTTTTTTTCGACGGCGGCGAAGTCTTTGTCACTGGTGGAGAGAAGGGCTTTGCGCTGGGCGGCGAGAGCGGGCAGGGGTAGCATCTATAGCGAGCAAAAGAAGAGTGGGCGAATGGCCGCCGAGACACCAGAAACGAAAGGGACGATCACGATTCGGCGGAAGTCGCCGGAGGACGCGCAGCAGCGGCAAATTATCGTGAAGCTGGATGGGGAGAACGTGGGGGAACTGTTTTATGGGGACACGATTTCGGTGCCGGTGATGCCGGGGCACCACCGATTGCAGGTGGACAATACCTGGAATTGGAAGACGATTGAACTGGATGTAAAGGCGGGAGAACACTTGAAGTTTCTGGCGGCGAGCAAGGCGGGACGAATTACGTGGTTTTTGGTGAGCCTGTTTGGGGCGGGGCCGATTTATGTTTCGATCAAGCGGGAAGAGTGAGGCGGAGCGATGATTTTGTAAGCTTGCAGTAAGGCTGCAGAGGGTGAAGGCGCAGCTGGAACGGAGTAGTTTTAGAAGCCGCAACTCGAGGAGGTCGGGTATGTCACGGAAAACTGTGGTGAGGTTCATGATTGGGGCGGTGATCGCGATTTGCGGGTTGGCCATCGCGCGAGCGCAAACACAGGCGCCCCTGCCGTATGGTGCGAACGTGAGTTTGGAGAACGCGAGGAAGGTTGCGGCACCGGCGTTGGTGGAGGCGGAGAAAAATCACTGGAACATGGCGGTGGCGATCGTCGATACGAGCGGGAATTTGGTTTACTACGAAAAGATGGACAACACGCAGTTGGGCAGCGCGAATTTCGCTATTGATAAAGCGCGCTCGGCGGCGCTTTTCAAGCGGCCGACAAAAGCGTTTCAAGATGCGCTGGCGGGCGGAGGAGATGGTTTGCGAATCTTGGGGGTAAGAGGGGCGGTGCCGGTCGAGGGCGGGATTCCGTTGGTGATGAACGGAAAGATTGTGGGGGCGATTGGGGTGTCTGGTGGGGCGAGCGCGCAGGATGCGCAGTGCGCTAAGGCGGGAGTGGATGTCTTGAAATGACTGGCGCGAAATAGAGACCTAATTGGCCGATTTTTTCTCGGCGTGGGCGATGGCGGCTTCCACTACTTTTTCGAGGCGGCGGGCGCGGGCGTCTGGCGAGCGGTAATAGAAGATGGCGATTAGCTGGGCGCGGCGCTGCCGCGGAGAGATGAGATTCCAGCCTTCGAGTGCGCGGGGATCGCGGGAGAATGCGAGTTTCAAGGCGGGCGGAAGTTCGCGCTCGGCTTCCATGGCGGAGAGAAGCTGCTCGGCGAGCTGCTCCGCGCGGCGGACTCGGGAAACGGGGCTTTTGGGTTGATTGACCGAATCCGCAAACCACTTGCGATAGGAATAACTCAGGGCGTCGAACCAGCGAAGCAGAGGCTTGGTTTGGGAGAGCAGGCGCTGGAGTTCGGACGGCGTCGCGATGACGCGTTCGGCGACGTCGGGTTCGAGAAGAAATTCGGCCGTGTTGTCTACTGAGACGTTCGCGCCCACCTGCATCTTTTTGTTCACAATTAGAAAGTGGACACCCTTGCGCGTGGGGAAAAGCGAGGTGCGAAAGGGAAAGCCGTTGATTTCGCCTTTGACGCGGAAGTTGCCGCGGGAGCCCCAGGTTTTGTGGACGCTGAACGGAATCCAAACGATGACCCAGCCCAGATTGCCCTGCATGCGTTCCAGGGTGGCCTTGAAGGTTTTTGGGGTAAGTGTGAGCTTCGCGGCGCGAGGTGTTTTTCGCTTCGGCTTTATTTTGGCGAGGGATTTCTTCACGGAGTCACAACCTGCGTTCTCGCGTCGGATTTTACCTTGATCCCATCACCTTCCTTGAGCGTGTGAATATTGTCGACGGCGAGATCTTTGAATTTTTCGGTGCGGCCGCTGGGCCAGCGGACTTCGATGGAATCGAGTGTGGAGATGGCACCGAGGCCGAAGTGCACGCGCATGTCGCTGTTGGAATCGTAGCTGGAGCCGCTGCGGACTTCGTCGACGAAGAGGCGGGAGCCGGCTTTCAGGGTGATGCGGGCGCCGATGGCGTCTCTGGAGGAAGCAAAGGAGGTGGAGGAAGTTGAGGAGGTAAAGGATGAAGAGGCACGTTGCATCGATGGCGGTGTGGCCGGATGTGGAGAGGCTTGTGAATTTAGGGTTTTCGAGCCAGGCGGATACGCGCCGATCAGGCGGAAGGCGATCCAGTGATTTTTGGTGCGGACGTCGTTGACTAGAAGGCTGGGCGGGGCGTTCATGTTGCTGATGACGGCGGAGAGCTGGCCGTCGTTCCAGAGATCGCCGATAGCGAGGCCGCGAGAAGAAGCCGGAGTGGTGATGCCCGGGCCGGCGTTGGCGGAGATGTCGGTGAACGTGCCGTTGCCGTTGTTGTGGTAGAGGATGCGCGGCTCCTGGAAAGTGCTGCCGAGATGCTGGCTATCGACTTCAGGATAGACGTGGCCGTTGACGAGGAGAAGATCGGGCCAGCCGTCGTTGTCAAAATCGAAGAACATGGCGCCCCAGCCGAGATATTTAGTGTTGAGGCCGAGACCGGCGGGATAAGTGACGTCGTCGAACGTGCCGTTGCCGTTGTTGCGATAGAGAGTGGATGTGTCGTCAGAGAAATTGGTTTTGAAAATGTCGAGGTTGCCGTCGCCGTTATAGTCGGCGACGGTTGAGCCCATACCGGCTTGCGCGCGGCCGTCGTCATTGAAAGCGGCTCCGGCGGTGATGGCCACATCGGTGAACGTACCGTCGCGATTGTTGTGGTAGAGAATGCTGGCGGTGCTGTCGCAGGCGACGAAAATGTCGGGCCACCCATCGTCGTCATAGTCGAGGGTGGAAACACTGAGGGAGTAGTGGCCGTCGGCTTTATCTATGTGGGATTTCGCGGAGACATCCTCGAAAGTGCCGTCGCCACGATTGTGGTAGAGAATATTTTTGGCGGGCGTGAGGCCGCGAGGACCGCACATTACGGGAACGCCTTTCCAGATACAGGAAGGGCGATCGCCGGGAGCAGGCGCGGTGGAGAGATCGAAGTCAACATAGTTGGCGACCATGAGATCGAGATGGCCGTCACGGTCGTAGTCGACGAAGGCGCAGCCATTGCCCCAGGACTTACCGGAGCCTGCAACGCCGGCCTTTTCGCTGACGTCGGAGAAAGTGCCGTCGCCGTTGTTGTGATAGAGGACATTTTTTCCGTAGTAGGTGACGTACAGATCTTCCCAGCCGTCGTTGTCGTAGTCACCCACGCAAACGCCCTGGCCCCAACCGGTGTGAGTGAGGCCGGCCTTTTGCGTGACATCGGTGAAAGTGCCGTCGTGATTGTTGTGGTAAAGATGGCTGGTGGGTTTTTGGGCGGAGGGGGATGGATCGAGAGTCGTGCCGTTGACGATGAAGATGTCGGGCCAACCGTCGTTGTCGTAATCGAAGATGGCGACGCCGGTTCCGGTGGTCTCGATGATGTATTTTTTGGTGGTGACGCCGCCGAAAACTTCGTGGACGGTGAGGCCGGCTTTTTGGGCAATGTCAGTAAAATGAGCGAGAGGCTGAGACGAAGTTTGGGGGAGCTGGGCGGCGCAGAAGAGAATGGGAATAGGAAGAAGCAGAAAAAGAGAAAGCCAAGAGCGTTTGAAACGGGACGGCGAACGATGGGGCGGACCGGAAAGCATGAACTCTTGGCATACTAA
Organism: uncultured Acidobacteriota bacterium; assembly: GCA_963715795.1. Taxonomy (GTDB): domain Bacteria; phylum Acidobacteriota; class Terriglobia; order Acidiferrales; family UBA7541; genus Acidiferrum. The sequence goes on from OY970275.1 coordinate 4,360,386, forward strand.
GGTGCGGGTAAAGCAGGGTCAAGGCGGAGCGGCGGGGTTGGGCGCGGAATTGCCGAAGGGGATGGAATACGGTTTGCGGACGATTTTCGTTGGAAAGTTTTGCGGGACTTGACGTGCAGGCAGCCGAGTTTCATTGCAAGTGGAGGACCGGATTGAAAATGGGCTCACTTGCCGTGTCGCTGTTCTTACTTTGTGCGGTCGGACATGCGCAAACCGAAAACGCGAAGGCTGGTTCGGATGCGGCGGCGGCGAAGTCGTTTTATAGCCAGGGGATGCTGGCGCTGCAGCAGCGAGATTTGAAGGGAGCGCGCGCGGCGTTTGAAAAGACCGTCGATTTGGCGCCGCGGAGTCCGGAAGCGCACAACTCGCTCGGATGGGTGTTGCTGGCGGAAGGAGAAACGGAAGCGGCGATCGCCGAGTTCAAGGCGGCGGTGAAACTGAAACCGGACTTTGCGCAAGCCTACATGAACCTTTCGCGCGCGCTTCTGGAGAAAGGAGATGCGCGGGGAGCAGTGAGCGAGTCGCGGGAAGCGGTGAAGCTGGCACCGGAGGATTCGGAGACGCACCACATTCTGGGGCGGACTCTATCTTATTCGGGCGACACGGCGGGTGCGGCGGAGGAATTGCAAAAGGCGATTGCGTTGGAGCCGAACAGGGCCGAGCTGCATGATGATCTCGGTTCGATTTTGGTTCAGCAATCGAAGGATGAGCAAGCGGCGGCGGAATTTAGCGAAGCGTTGAAGCTCGAACCGCAATTCGCGCAGGCTCACTTGCACCTTGGTGTTTTGCGGCTGGAACAGAAAGATGTGCAGGGAGCCGAAGCCGAGTTGCGCGCAGCGGCCACTCTGGAACCTGCGAATCCGCTGGCGCATTACTATTTGGGGCAGACGCTGGAGGCGAGAGGCGAGACGGACGCGGCGTTGCTTGAGTTTCAAAGCGCGGCGAAACTCGATCCGAATAACGCGGACGCTCAGGAGCATTTAGGATTCTTGCTGCAGCGCTCCGGCAATGTGGAGGAGGCGACCGACGCATTCCGGCAGGCGGCGAGGATCAGGCCGGAAAGCCCGGACGCGCACAATGATCTGGGACTTGCGCTGCTGCAGAGCGGCGATGCAGTGAGCAGCATCCAGGAATTTCAGGAAGCGCTGAAGCTGCGGCCGAACGACCCGGGGTACGAGGGAAATTTGGGCGATGCGTATCTGCAAAGGACGGATTTCGATTCCGCGGAATCCCACTTTCGAGCGGCGCTGAAAATCGCGCCGCAAGACGCCACGCTTCATTACGATTTGGGCTTGACGCTGAAGATGAAAGACCGGCTGCCCGATGCCATTGCGGAATTCAAGAAAGCCGAAGAGCTGGATCCCAAGCTGGCAGATGCGCACTACACTTTGGGCGTGACTTTGTGGCAGCAAGGAAATCTGGCGGCAGCGGCGGAAGAATTACGCGCCGCGGTTGCTGCAAAACCCGACTACGCGGAGGCTTACTACACGCTGGGCTCGGTGCTGAAACAGAAAGGGGACTTGCAGCCTGCGGCGGATGCATTGCGGGAAGCGATTCGCTTGCAGCCGGATTTCGCCGGAGCACACACCAATTTGGGAGCTGTCTTGCGGCGTCTTGGCGACGAGGACGGCGCGGCGGCCGAGAGCAGCAAGGGCATGGAACTGTTGAAGCAGAAGTCGAGCGAGCAAGCTGCGAGGTTCGCGACAAATTCGGGCCGCAGACTTTTGAACGCAGGGGATCTGGATGGAGCCGTTTCGCAGTTTCGAGCGGCGATTCACGCCGTTCCGGCGTATGCGCCGGCGCACTATGAACTTGGCGTAGTGTTGCAACGAAAGGGAAATAAAGAGGAAGCGTCGAAGGAATTTCAGAAGGCGGCGGAGCTGGACCCGCGACTGAAGGCGCCCAACTAATGCGCGTCTCGAAAGCGGGCCGTACCTCTAGCGACCGTTAGGCAGAGGTCTTGCGAATGGCCACGAGCTCGGTTTCGACCGGGACACCGCGGGCTACTTTCACTCGAATCACGGCTTCGAAAGGTTTGAGTTCGCCGTCTTGCGAGACGGAAAGGCGCAAGAGCAGCTCCTCGACGGAACTCTGGCGGCAGACATATTCGACGGCGGCTTGCGTGCCGATCGTCGTGGTTCCCGCGAGAATCAGCACGAATTGGCCCTGGGTCATTCCCTTCACTAGGCCGAGCACGGCGTAATCTTCCGTGAGCGGCAATCCGGAGGGCGTGGCCAGGAATTCCTTGGCTTCGTCGGCCTGCGGATGGACGTTGATGATGGCCTGGTCGCCTTTGCGGGGGCCGGAGGTCAGCCTCTGGAAAACAAATTCCTGCGTGCCGGGCATTTCTAGAAGCGGGAGATTTTCCGAAGGAGAGCCGATGAAGATCAGGTTGTTGTTCTTGGCGTCGTCCATAGAGAAGAGGCTGCCGCGTTTTACGCGGATGTGGCGATGGAGAAGGGCGAACACGCCATCGAGTTGATGCACGGCGATCACTTCGCCGACGCCGGTGTAATGGTCGAGGATGGGAACGCCCAGGTCGCGTTTCGCGTCGCGATAGCGCATGCCGGTCTCGGGACGGCCGACAAAGGCCGCGTTGCTGAAGACGACCCAGGGCTCGTCCGGTGCGGAAATAAACCCTTTCCAGAAGACACGGAACGCGGCCGGCGCGAGTTCGGTCTGGCTCACCGCACCCACCGGAGGGGGAGTACGCGTCGCCACCAGCCATACGATTACGGCGATGGCGGCCGCCAAGAAAATAGAAAGGGAGATGACCTCGGTGCCCCATCGGCGTTCTGGACTCTTGTCAAGAACTTCGGTACGGACCCCTCCATTTAGGGCGCCAGTGGAAGACTTTGTGGCTGACGGGGCTCGATGGTGGAAGGAAAGCAGATAGGTGCCCTTGGGAAGCTCGACCATGATTGCGTCTTCAAAACCGTCGGAACTGTAGTATTCGTTGAGCTTCGAGCGCAGGCGACCTGCTTGGACTCGGACCATGGAGTCTAGCTGAGGATCGAAATCGGGGGAGCGGCCGAAGACCTCCGTGGCAATCTGAAACTCTTTGATGGGAGTGCCGGGGTGAGCTACGGCATGCTTCGCCAAGTAACGGAGTAACTTACACAGGGACTCGGATCCATGCAGAGCATGGCTGGCGACGAGCCTGTTGATCTGCTCGAGAAGAAGCTCGTTATCTGTCACAGCGGTCCTTGATACGTCGGAGTAACAGGAGTGTAACAACTGGCGCATCTCTGTGCAAGACGGAGAGTTAATAGTTGTAACCGTATCAGACGCATTGAGACTTCTAACAAGAATTCAAAAAACGAATAGTATGAAAACATTATTGACGTAGCTGGCCGTCCTTACGCCGGTGCAGGCGTGTGATTACGATGAGGGCGGGAGTGCCGGGGGCCTTTTGAGCTCCCGTCGTTTAGCTGGATGCAAGGCGTAGGTCGAGGGCGCTGAAGCGTGTATGGGGGTGCCTTTACCGGTTGAGCCTAGCTCATTCTGTGCGAGTTTCGGCGCAGCCTTCCTAAGTTCTATTTCAAGCAAATCGAAAGAGCTCGAAAGACGGGCCGGGGGTGCGTCTGGCACTTCGGCGTGCATCGTTGGTTTGCGAGTGGTTTTGAGATTCAAGAGCTGATGGAAACGGGTCGGCAAGGAGGGGTGGGATGGCAAAGCGATGGATCGGGGTGGGGTTGGCAATACTGATTTTCGTGGCGATCGGTAACCTGCCGAGAGCGTTCGCGCAGGCGGTGTTTGGGAGCATTATCGGTACGGTCACCGACCCGCAAGGCAACGCGGTGGTCGGCGCAAAGGTCACGGTGACTTCCGTGACGAAGAGCTTTACGTACGATACGACGACCAATGAGAGCGGAAACTATTCCGTCACGCACTTGATCCCTGATACCTACAAAGTGCACGTGGAAGCAACCGGCTTCAAAGCTTTGGACATACCCAGCATCGCGGTTACAGCGGACACATCTGCCAACGTCCCTGCGCAGCTTCAGCTTGGCGCGGTCACGCAAACGGTCGAAGTGACGGGTGCAGTTCCGCAACTGCAGACCGACAGAGCCGACGTTGACGTCCAGTTCAATCAGCAGTATGTCCAAGACCTGCCTGTCCTCAATCGCAACTTCACTAACTTTGAGCTGCTCTCTCCCGGCACCCAGAAACTCGTGGGTTGGAGTCACGCCGCAACCGAAAACCCCCAAGGCGGGGGCCAAATCTTTGTCAACGGACAGCACTTTTCAGGCACCAATTTCGAATTAGACGGTACTGATAACCAGGATGCGATCCTCGGCATCATCGTTGTCAACCCCAATCTCGACGCCATTTCCGAAGCGAAGATCGCGCTGCAAGATTACGACGTGGAATCAGGCAACGCGGTCGCAGGCAATGTTGGCGTGTCGATCAAATCCGGTACAAACGATTTCCACGGCAGCGGCTTTTATTATTACCGAAATAGCGACCAGGAGGCGCGGGATCCCTTTACCAACGCGCCTGGTGTTCCTCTCGCACCAGCAACTTGGAAGCAGTTTGGTGGTTCTGTCGGCGGGCCAATTATCAAGGACAAGCTCTTTTTCTTTGGCGATTATCAGGGCACAAAACAGATACAGGGCATAACCAACTTATACACGATTCCGACGGCGGAAGTCGTAAGCACCTGCAATCCCGCGACGAACGCCACGAGCGCAACGCCGGGCTTCTGCGACTTGAGCCAGTATCTAAATGCCTATGGTCCTCCTGTAAATGGGGTTGCTAGCGGGCAAATCTACAATCCCACCACCGGGAACCCAGCAGATGGGTCAGGCCGCACTCCCTTCGCGAATAACATGATTCCCATCTCTATGATTTCGGCGGGGATGGGCAAGCTCCTCGCCGAGTTTCCTACGCCGACCGTCCCTATTGCAGGTACGGGTACGAGTATAACGGGAATCAACAACAACTTCGTTTCAACGGGCAACGGCCCTTATAACCAATATTCCTTTGACTCTCGCATCGATTACAGCGCTCCGCGAAACTTCCAGGTGTTCGGGCGCTTCAGCCTCGACTATTTCAGCTTGTCGGGCCTTGGCGGGTTGGGTGCCCTCGGTGGTGTTGGCTTTGGGCCCGGTGGTTTGAATGGCTCTTCCATCAACCACGACTACAGCGTCGCAGGTGGCTTCACGAAAGCGATCGGTACGAATTGGCTGACCGACTTCCGCGTCGGCTGGTTTCAATACAATCCGATGACGCATTACTCCGACGCATCCCAGAGCCCGATGGATGGATTTGGATTCCCCGGTCTGAACTCAGGGCCTGGCATTCAGGGTCCGCCTGATACGGGCGGCCTCTCAGGTTTCCAGTTTACGGGAAATGGCAGCCTGGCGGCTTTCGGAGATGGGTTGAACATTGGCCGTTGCAACTGCCCATTGACGGAGAGAGAACGTCAAATCCAGTTCGTCAATAACTGGACACGAATTCGGGGCAACCACACGTTTAAGTTTGGCGCTGACATTCGTTACGCTACCAACCTTCGCATCCCCAGCGATTCCAGCCGCACCGGAATTTTGAACTTCGACTCCGGCGACACTTCCCTGTCGGGAGCCGACGGCTTGGCGCTAGCAACGATGCTACTTGGTGATGTTACGTCCTTTCAGCGCTTCGTAAGCCCGCCCAACATCCAAGCCATCGGGCACCAGTGGCGTGAATTCACCTATGGCCAGGATACTTGGCGCGTCACCCCGAAGTTCACCATGACCTTGGGCGTACGCTGGGAGATTTACAATCCCGAGGCGGTGACCGCCAAGGGCAATGCGGGTTTTGGAGACTTGAATAATGGCGAGCTTTACGTGGCTGGCTATGGCGGCGTTGGATTTAATGGCGGCGTCGCGAATACATTCAAAGCCTTCGCTCCACGCGCGAGTTTTGCTTATCAATTGGATTCCAAAACCGTTCTACGCGTCGGTTATGGCCGCGGCTTTGACATCGGCGTGTTCGGTTCCAACTTCGGACACGCCGTCACGCAAAACTTGCCGGTCCTCGCGTCGCAGAACCTCTCAGCTTCAAACATTAATCCTACGTATACAGATAATCGTAGCGCCGTTTTCAACCTGGTAAACGGCCCACCCGCGTATAACTTCGCGGGCCTGATATCCGATCTCAACACAAACGGTTTTCTGCCGATAGAAGGCCCCGATGGAACCGCCTCGACCTATATTCGCCCAAGAGTTCAGCGGCTTCCGACTATTGACGAGTGGAATGCTACTGTGCAGCGTCAACTCACGCCGACAATCAACTTGACAGTCAGTTATATCGGCAACAAGGGCACGCACATGTTTGCTGGCACGGGTCCTTCCTACAGCGTCAACGACCCTGCGGTCGGAACGGGAACAAATCTCGTGGCGTGCACTGGCGCTACGTGCTCGTTGAGCGGATTTACTCCCAGCATACCGGTGAACGAGCGGCGCGAATTCTATCTGAACGGCGTTTACGCTTTCAACTACGGGGGGATACCCGGCTACGCGCCGTGTTGTTCTTACACCATAGGGAATTATTTTGGAAACAACGCCAACAACAACTACAACGCGCTGCAAATAAAGGCGGAAAAACGCACCAGCTTTGGACTGCAGTTCCTTGCGCATTACACCTTCTCCCGGTCCAACGCGTACGACTCTACCTACTACAACGTGGATAAAGCGTTCGCCTACGGTCCGAACCCGGACAATCGGGACAATGAATTTGTGGCTAACACTATTTACCAACTCCCCTTTGGCAGGGGCAAACAATTCTTGGGCGACGCCAGCCGGGCGATGGATCTTGCGATAGGCGGCTGGCAAGTCAGCAACACTTTGACTTGGGGAGGTGGTTTGCCTTGGACACCCAGCATCGGAGAATGCGGCGACATTGAGGATGCTGGTCCTTGCCGTCCGAATGTCCTCGCAGGTGAAAAACTCAAGACTGGCACCCAGGAAGTGAATGGAGCGTTGTACTGGTTTGTTCCCGTAGCTCCGCTTTCCTATGGCAGCCAGGTCAATACGGCCAACGCTGGCGTGGACTCGTGTACTTTCGCGAGGCCCACATCTGGTCCTTTCTCTCTCCCTGCGTGCGGTCAGATCGGCAATGTCGGCTTCGATTCTTATCGCGGGCCGCACGTCTTCTACGATGACATGTCGTTGATGAAGAACTTCACGATCACGGAACGGGTCAAAGCGGAGTTCCGCTTCGACGCCTACAACGTCTTCAACCATCCCGTGCTGGGCTTCAACGCGAACGAGGGCAACACGTGTATCGACTGCGGCGGCACGGCCGGACAGATCACAGACATCGAAAACGACAATTCCCCGGGTTCTCCGACGGGCATGCGGCAACTCCAGTTTGGTGTCCGGGTCATTTTCTAAAATAAAGCCAAAACACCCCAAACGAACGGGGAGCCCTCGCGGGCTCCCCGTTTTTATGCTCTAATCGTTTCCGTAGTCACATAAGGCTATGTCCATCTGGAAAGTTGTCTGGTTTTCTTCCGTTATTTCGAGCAGTTTGATTTTGGTCTGCACACCGGCGCAGGCTAACTCTGCACAAGCCGCGCAAAACCCCCCGCTGACCGATGCTGCCCACTCCGCCCAACCGCAGCAGCAAAGCGCCGAAGCCGATTTTAGCCAGGCACGTCGTCTCTCGCAGCAGGGCAAGTTCGACGAGGCGATCTCTCTTCTCCAGGGTCTCGAGACTCAACACCCGGGGATGAAAGGCCTTGCGCACGAACTGGGCGCTGCTTATTACAAAAAAAGCGATTATCTGAAAGCCATCGAATCCTTCAGGAAAGCGCTGGAGGAGAATCCAGCGGACAGCGAAGCCGAGCAATTGCTAGGTTTGTCGTATTATCTGGCTGGGCGGCCCGCGGAGGCGATTCCAGAGCTCGAAAAAGTGCAGACATGGTATCCGAGCGCGAATGTCGATGCGGCGTACATTCTCGGAATTTGCTACATCCAGACGAAGGATTATCCGAACGCGCGCAAAGCGTTTGCGAAAATGTTCGATGTGCCCGCGGAGTCAGCGGCCAGTTACCTGTTTACGGCGCGAATGTTGCTGCGGCAGGACTTCGGTCCGGTTGCCGACGAATACGCTCATAAAGCCGTAGAACTCGATCCGAAACTCCCCCTAGCGCACGAGCTTCTGGGCGAACTGTACCTCTATCATTCCCAGATAGACCAGGCCATCGCCGAGTTTCACAAAGAGCTGGAGCTGAATCCCGGCTATCCCACAGCGTATTACAAACTTGCGGACTGCTATTCGCGTGTCCAGAAATTCGATGAGGCGGAGCGGCTTCTACAGCGTTCTATATGGCTGGATCCTACTTCGACGGGGCCATTTATCTTGCTCGGCAAAGTTCTTGAGAAGAAAGGCGAGACACTCCTTGCGGTGCGAGCGCTGCAGCGCGCGCTGGCGATGGATCCCAACAATCCCATTCCGCACCACCTTCTGGGAGAGGCCTACCGCGACTTGGGAAGAAATGACGACGCGGACCGCGAGCTCAAGGTGGCTGGCCAATTGGAAGACAGGCAAAATTCGAAGCCTTGAAGGCGGGCTGAACAAGGTACTCGTGCCGTAATCAGTTCGAGGTGACGGGCATGCGAGGTCCAGCAACGCCGCCGGCAAATTCGCAGGGGCGATGCACGAGTCGTGTTCGGTCGAATGGCTGATGATCAAAAGTCGAAGACCAAGTCGTCAGTTAACCCGCGGGAAATTGCTTCTGGCAGTTCTTGTGTTGGTCCCAGTGGCTTTAGCCCCGAAGACCGCAACCTCCCAAAACCACGCTGTTGTTGCCAATGCCGAAGGCTATGTGGGAATGGAAGCGTGTTCTGGCTGCCATTCCAAAATTTATGCGAGCTACCAGAAAACCGCGATGGCACGCACGAGCGGCCCCGCGACCGAAGGATTGATTTCGGGTGAGTTCGAGCACGCCGCTTCCGGCGTTCATTATCGCGTCTACACGGATAAGGGAGCGGCTTGGCTCGCCTATGAGCGTCCCGGCGACCCGGCGGTCCGCGGCACACGGGAACTGCTGTACTTCATCGGCTCTGGACGTAGGGGACGAACTTACCTCTTTTCTGACGACGGATTCGTATTTGAATCCCCAATCAATTGGTACGCGCAAAAGAAGGTGTGGGATATGGCTCCGGCATACCAGTCCGTCAAGCACATCCCCATGAACCTGCCCACTACGGCTTCCTGCCTAACCTGCCACACAAGCAATATGCAGACGCCGGGGTTGGGGACAGAGAACAAGTACACGTTGCCACTTTTCGCCCACTCGGGAATTACCTGTGAACGCTGTCACGGTCCAGGCGCAGCGCACATCAGCACAAATGCTGCAATCCTAAATCCTTCTAAGCTGCCCCCCAGCCGCCGGGACGACATTTGCATGCAATGCCATTTAGAAGCAAGTATCGCCATCCAGCGGCCCGGTAAGCATCTCTATGATTTTCGGCCGGGCGACGAATTATCAAATTACGTCAGCTACTTTGAACTTGCTGGAGATGGATCGCAAAACTCGAATGCTTTCGGCCAGTTCGAAGCGCTTGCGCAGAGTGTTTGCAAGCGAAAATCCGGCGATGCCATGTCTTGCATGAGCTGCCACGATCCCCACTTTTCGCCGAGCCCCGAAGAAAAGGTATCTTTTTATCGGAGCAAATGTCTGGCATGCCATGGAGCCTCATTTGGGGCTAAGCACCATCCGGACAAACCGGACTGTGCGCAGTGCCACATGCCTGCCATAAGCAGCGCACAGTTTGCTCACACCCAGGCGACCGACCACCGTATCCTTCGTTTTCCGCTTATGCCTGGGCTGAGCCCCTCTGCGCCTTCGAAGCCGTTCCTAACCCGTTTTCCGCCTGATTCAGCGAAGGAAGACTTACGTGCCTTGGGCTTGGCATGGACTTCCCTGGCTGAGTCTGGAATGGAATCCGCCATGCCTGAAGCGGAGGAAGTAGTTCACAGAGCCGTCCAGGAAAACCCCAACGACCCGGCGCTGTTAGCTGCCGCTGGGTATTTCGAGCAGCTGCGGCAAAGGTTCGGCGAAGCGCGGGAACATTACCAGCGCGCTCTTGAACTCGATCCTTATGACAACAACGCTGCAACGAATCTCGGCGTGATCGAAGCGCAGGAAGGACATATCGATAGCGCGGTCTCTCTATGGCAGCAGGCCTTCGAGCGCGCCCCGTGGAAGAGCGCCATCGGAATGAACCTGGTTCGCGTATTCTGTTCTGAAGGGCAGTACGATAAAGCACGTTCGCACCTCGAGCGCGTCCTCGAATTTAATCCCGACTTGCCCGAAGCCAAGACTCTGTCGCAATACCTGAGCGCGCATCCACCAAGTTGTACGCCGCCCTAGATGGCAAATCTTGAGGTTTCGCAATGGATCTCAGATACCAAAGATTTTCGCGGCTCCATAGTTAGATTTTTTGTGCAAGGACATGCCGAAAAATAATGGGGTTTGAACGCGAACCCTCGAAAGGCCTCTCTGGTCCGATGAACTCTTCCTCTAATTCGTTTCGTCCAGCGCTCGTGGCCGCACTCTTTTTAGCAAGCGCTTTTGCCGCGCTGCCGCAGAAAACTTTTGACGAGCCGTGGCGGCCGCAATATCACTTCACTCCGCCGAAGAACTTCATGAATGATCCCAATGGCCTCGTCTATTACAAAGGTGAATACCATTTGTTCTACCAGTTCAACCCGGAAGGAACGGAGTGGGGCCACATGAGCTGGGGCCACGCCGTGAGCACGGATATGCTGCATTGGAAGAATTTGCCCGTGGCCATTCCCGAAGAGCCGGGAAAATACATGATTTATTCGGGTAGCGCCGTTGTAGATTGGCGCAATTCGAGCGGGCTTTGCGTTGGTGGCGGTCCTCAAGATCCCTCTTGTTTAATTGCCATTTACACCGCGGCCGGAACCAATTCGCAAAAACAAAACCTGGCTTTCAGCAATGACTCCGGCCGTACTTGGAAGAATTATGCGGGGAATCCCGTGGCGGACTTGAGTCAGCCGGATTTTCGGGATCCCAAAGTATTCTGGTATGAGCCTCAGCGCAAATGGGTGATGGTTGCGGTGCTCGCGGATGAGAGAAAAGCCGTGTTTCTAGACTCGCGGGATTTGAAGACCTGGACGCTACGCGGATCCTTTGCTCCAGCCAGCGGTGAGAAAGGGCAATGGGAGTGCCCGGATCTCTTCGAATTGGCAGTGAATGGCAGCCAGGGAGAAAAGAAATGGGTGCTGATCGTGAACCGCAACCCGGGAGCGCCCGCAGGCGGCACAGGCGTCGAATACTTCGTGGGTGCGTTCGACGGCGCCCGGTTTGTGAACGAAACGCCGGCGACGCATCAGCTTTGGGCCGATTACGGTAAGGATTTCTATGCTACGAATTCGTTTTCGGACATCCCTCCCAAGGATGGACGCAGAATATGGATCGGATGGATGAGCAATTGGCAGTATGCGAATCGCGAGCCAACGATGGTTTGGCGCGGAGCGCAATCCTTGCCGCGTGCTTTGAAACTGAAGCGATTCCCGGACGGAATTCGTCTCGTGCAAAGCCCCATCGATGAGACAAAGGTGCTTCGCAAGCAAGAGTTGCTGCAAGCTTCGATGCTCTCCGTGCCGAAGGCCATGCAAGCGATGCAAACGGCGCAGGTAAAAGGCGAAACGTTGGAGATCGAAGCCGAGCTCGCTCCCGAAGGGGCAAGAGAAATCGGGTTCCGTCTGCGCAAAGGCGGCAGCGAAGAGACGGTGTTAGGAATTACGCCGGAAAAAAACGAAGTGTTCTTTGATCGAACGCACTCCGGCCAGGTCTTTTTTTCGCCGGATTTTCCCGGTCGATACACTGCGCCTTTACAGCAGAGTTCGCGCGTGCGGCTTCATATTTTTCTGGACCGTTCCAGCGTGGAAGCTTTCGTCAACGATGGCGAGGCCGTCCTGACGGACCGCATCTATCCTTCCCGCGGCTGCGACGGAATTGAGCTGTTTTCGGATGCCAATCGTGGCAAAGTGCTCTCGCTAGCGATCTGGCGGCTGGGATCGATCTGGCGTTAACTTTCAGGCTCGTTCGATTGTAACGGACGAAAGAGTCTCGTCTCGCGGTGCTGCGAATGGGCCACGTTCGCTTCCGGAAGCACGGGTCGCTCATGAAAAAATTTACGACGGTGGGGCTCGGTGAACTGCTCTGGGATATTTTCCCGGATAGCCGCCAGCTTGGCGGCGCGCCGGCGAATTTCGCGTACATGACGAACCTGCTGGGCGATGAGGGCATCGTCGCCAGCCGCGTCGGAAACGATGAACTTGGGGACGAAGCGAAACACCGCCTTGATGGCCTCGGCCTTGCCACATCGTGGATTCAACTCGATCCGGCGTATCGCACCGGAACTGTTCGCGTGGAAGTCGACGCAAATGGACAGCCGCGCTTCGAAATTGCGGAGCCGGCGGCGTGGGATTCCTTCGAATGGACGCCCACCTGGCGTGAGCTCGCGCAGAAGGCGGACGCCGTTTGCTTTGGCTCGCTCGCCCAGCGGTCTCCGCAGTCCCGCGAGACCATTCACTCCTTTCTGAGAACGATCCGGCCGGAGACCACGCGCATCTTCGACGTCAATCTGCGCCAATCCTTCTTTTCCGCGCAGACGCTCGCCGATTCCGCAAAGCAAGCGGACATCCTCAAGCTGAATCACGATGAATTGCCGGTGGTTGTGCAGCTGCTGGGCTTTCCGTTTCAAGACGAGGAGTCCGCGGCCGAGTGGCTGCGCCATACATTTCACGCGAAGCTCGTCTGCATCACGCGCGGCGCGCGCGGCAGCTTGCTGGTCAGCGAGTACGCCAAGCACGAGCATCCCGGCAATCCCGTGGATGTCGCGGACACGGTCGGCGCCGGCGATGCGTTTACCGCGGCGCTTGTCTATCACTATTTGCGGCGCGCCTCGCTGGCTTCCATGAACGAAGCGGCGAACCAGATGGGTTCCTGGGTCGCCAGCCAAATCGGCGCTACTCCATCGCGGGATGAAGTTCGGCTCGAAATGGTCCGCTCCGCGAAGGTGTGAACAATCCCCAGCGGAAATTCTAGTGCGTCCCCACTGGCGCCGGCACTTCTTCCTGCGCCAGCCGCGCGACGTCGCTTTGCGGCAACTCATGCAACAGCGCCAGGAACACGCCGTTCGTCCACCCAAAGCCGACGATGTTCATGTGATACCCCGCCGTCACTTGCGTCTCCGAAGATCGCTTCACCGCGTCGTATTTCTCGCGAATCGTGCCGTCGCGCTGAAAATTCTCCATGACCATCGAAAGAAACTCGAGCGAAACCCGGTCCGCGTCCTCGTTGAATCCGTAGCGGCGCATTCCTTCGTCGGCCAGCAATTGGTTCGGGGCCCATGCATAAGGATAGTCCCACTGCCCGCCGGTCTCATAAGGACTCATCACCAGTCCGCCGGGCCGTTCGAATATGCCGATGTGCTGCACTACCGCGCGCGCTTGTTCGGGCGTCGCAAGGCCGGCCCACAGCGGATAAAACGTCGTCACGTATTCGTACGTCGAGCGCGTTTTCGTCTCGAAATTGTAGTCGAAAAAGAGTCCATGCTCGCTGTCCCACAGATATCTTTCTATGTCGGCCTTGCGTTGCTCGGCGCGCTGCCGCCATTTTTCCGAATCTTCTTTGCGGCCCAGCGTGGCGCTCATCTGTTCGAGATCCTTTTCGGACTTGTAGAGCAGGCTGTTGAGCCCTACGGGAGCAAAATGATGCGTGGCCGCGCCGTACGGACCGAAGCGGAAGGAAATGTCGAAGCCCGACTCGCGCATCGCGCGGTCCCCTTTATAGTACTCTGCGGTCAACGCCACCGTTCCCGCCGGATCGCACGCCGGCTGCGCCATGGTTTTTGCGGTGTCGCATATCTGCAGCATAAACAGCGGTCCAGCCGCCAGCGGCGAGGGTTTCGCCGCGCTTGATTTCACCAAATAATCCCGGCCAAGATCCGGCTGGCCCAGAAAATAAGCCGCCACCTGGCGGTAATGGCCCGTTTCGTCCTTCACGCTTTCCGCCGCCGGGCCGTTGCCAAAATCAAAATAGCGCGAGAGCCCCGTCGATCCAGCCAGATGCGGTTCGCTAATCCACAATTCATGATCCTTGACGGCATAGCGATAGGCCTTGGCCAGCCACTCCATGTCTTCGTATCCCTTTGCTTTCTGTGCGTCGTAGACCGCCAGAATCATCGAAGTCAGAAACGGAGGCTGCGAGCGCGTCAAATAATAGGTGCGGTTTGCATTCAGCACTCCGCCGTAATGCTCGATCTCGAAGAAAAAATTCTCGACCATGCCTTTTGCAAGATCGATCCGTCCGTCGCGCACCAATCCGCGAATGATGAAGTAGCTATCCCAGCCGTACATTTCGTTGAACCTTCCGCCCGGCACGACATAGCGATTCTCGAGATACAGAAGTCCCGCGGGATCGATCTTGGCAGGATCCATTTCTCCGATGTGATGAATTACTGCAGGCAGATGCAACACCTGCACGTTGCATCGCTTCTGCAGTTGCTGGACCGACGCGGGCTCTGCGAAGTCCGCCGGAAGGTAGAGCACCGACGCGGAGGCAAGTTTTGTGTCCACCACCGTGGCGCAGTCCGTCAGGGAACGAGTCAGCGAATCCCAGCCCTTCGCGATGTAGTCGCGAATTTGCGTTAGTGCGCTTTCGTCGGCTTTTGAACGCGTTCCAGAGAATGCGGGAGCGCCGTTCAACAAGAAAACGCAAAACAGACAGACGCACAGTTTTTTCAGTTTTTGCATGAGGTTGGCACCCCGCAAGACGCCCTCGGCTGCGCCCATTGCGGCAGTAGAAGCATAGTCGCTTGTCCCCACGGGAGCAACCATTCTGGTGGAGAAACAGGCGTGCTCGAAGGCCGTATATAAAGGTAAGCTAGGCTCCTTCTAAGTTGCTTATTATTAGCACGTTACGGGAGGCGTCGGCACTTTTTCCTCTCCTCGGGAAGGTCCGCGGGCGGGCTCTCCGAGAGCACTATGGAAGCGCGAATTTTCGCTCCGATCCTATGCTATAGCACCGAAGTTTTGCGAGAATTACTCGGCCAACTTTTTGCATCGAAGAACGTTCGCTCCGGCTCATAAAACATCCTCCCGTTACGCCGTCGCGTGAGCCCCCGGTACGGCGGCCAGATCATTCGCGAAAACTAGGACCACCACCTCCCACTGCCAAACATGAAACACGATTCCGCTGGCCCAAGGGCTGCGCACGGCTCCTTTTCGATGTACGATGTTGAACTAAGGCGGGGCCCGTAGCTCAGCGGTTAGAGCAGCGGACTCATAATCCGTTGGTCCCAGGTTCAAATCCTGGCGGGCCCACCAATGTCATTCGGGGTCCGACCCGGACACATGGGTAACAGAACGTACCGGCTACATAGGTAACAACTTCGGGCCGAACAGATTGCCTGTGTCAGGGTCACTTGCATGGCCCCATTGTGGATAGACCGTTATATCTGCATTCCTCATCTTCGTTTGCGCCGTCGAGTTTCCAGCAGCAGCGTAGGGTGGGCAGATGGTCTCGTCTCCCCAGCTCTACGGACTGCCGACTTAGAATTCAGCTCGTGGGCCATGAAACATCTGGGTGGTAATGCGCATTGCCCTTCTTCAGCTAGCTATAGGCTGCAGCGTCCTTTCAAGGGAGACCGCACGCGTCGGCACGAGCCCCAGTTCTACCTTCGTCGAATTCGACCGAAGGATCTGCCGGTGAGGAGGGCGGTCGTGGAGAAGGTCACATGCCGCATGCAAGCCAGTTGCCCGGAAGGAAGATTTCGCGGAGTTGATTCTTCACGAGTCCTAAAACGTTTTGGACCAGATGAGGAATATGCGAGGTCTCCGTACCGAGGGTGGTAGGGATTGGTGGGATCGTGAACATAGTAGAACCCGTGCAGATATTGCCCTTCGAATGACAAGCTCGTGAGATGGCGGAAGGGAGCAATTCGTAGTACCGGACCCACTTCGACCACGTTGTTATAGAAGTTTCCATTTGTGTCCTTCACGACAGTAATCGCCCCCAACAATTGCATGGGCAGCATGCGCGCCCCCGGCAAATTGAACCCCTCGCGAAGCTGCAGGTTGCCAATCACGTTGTGCTTATACCGGCTGTAGAATCCGCCGTCGGAGTGCGCGCTGCCGGTCGGAGAAAACGAACGATCGCTGTCCCCGGACGCGTACAAACCAGTGCCCCAGGATCGAAACCACACAGCGCCCACGCGATAGTCCGAGGCGGCGATTGGTCTTGCGCCAATCAGATTCACGGCTGCTCCGGCTTCCGCGTAGAGGACCACACCGATGTGGGGGCTGGCGCTCTGCGCGCCGAAGGAGATGACGGCGGAATTGTCGGAGAAAATTTGGGGCAACCCTCCAGCCACCGAACGCACGTCGCGGCTGAACCTCAGTCCGATATAGGGCTGGAAATACCAGCTCGGTTTCAGCCCAAGTTTTGCCGAGACCGGGTTGATCTCATTCGAGAACCGCCATTGATAAAAGTCGGCGCGTCCCGACTGCAAGATCCGAGTGAGCGAATCAAGGATCGAAGCCGCCAGATGCGGCAAGGCTTGGTCCTTCTGCATCAGATTAACATCGTAATCCGGGACAATTCCGAAAAGACCGAGCACCTGGTGAAGCATTTCGCGATGCTGGCCGGTCACGCAAACCTTCAAACGAACCTTCGGTCGTCGACGAAGTTCGTCAATCAGCGGCGCAAGTTTGATCGCTTCGGGGCGTGTGCCAAATACAGTCAAGATGCTTTCTGGATCTTTGGATGGAAGCCGAGGAACCCCCACTCTTGGTCTGATGTTGCCCCGTCGATAGGGCCCATCGCGTGATGGCTCTCGATTCATTGATCGCTCTGCTGCGAACACGCCTTCCGGCATCCGCACCCGACGTTACTGAGGCGATCAATCGCTGAAACGTTCCCAAAACGAATAGCAGGCCCGCCACCGCCGCTTGCTATTCGAACGATCAGCGCCTCGTGCGAAACAACAAGCTTGTTTTGCGCACACATCCGCGAGACTGCCGCCACGAGGGCCGCCAAAAACTGCAAACCTCTTCTGAGCACGTTAGGCCAGGCCCGCTTTAGTGAGGGGTAATTCGCGGATGCGTTTGCCCGTTGCGGCAAAGATGGCGTTACACAACGCGGGGGCAAACGCGGGCAGCCCCGGCTCGCCCACGCCGCCTGGAGGTGCGTCGTTCTCCACGATGTGCACGTACACTTCGCGCGGAGCGCTGTTCATGCGCGCCATCGGATAATCGTCGAAGTTCGATTGGTCGATCGCGCCGTTCGTGGCCGTGATCGAGCCATACAATGCGACGCTCGTGCCCATCACCGCCGCGCCTTCAAACTGATTTCGTACCATATCCGGATTCACAACGGTTCCGGCATCCAGAGCGGAGTCCACTCGATCGATGTGCACGCGGCCCGCGTCGTCGATGTGCATCTGCACCACCGACGCGACATAAGTCAAAAAGCTGCGGTGGAAAGCGATGCCCATGCCGGCGCCGTTCCCCTGTTTTTTCTTTCCCCATCCTGATTTTTCGGCGGCTATTTCCACGACGCGCTTGAACCGCGCGGTGTCGATCGGATACTCCGCGTAATCATGGCCGTAATTCGTGTAATCCTTCGGCAGTTCGCTCTTCGGAATGACGCGATTCGGCCCCAAAAGCTGAAGCGCGTATTCGACGGAATCTTTTCCGGCTGCGTAGGCAAGTTCATCCGTGAAGGACTGAATTCCGAACGCATGATAAATATTCGCCACGGAGCGCAGCCAGCCGATGCGCACGTGTGCCGTGGCCGGGCCGTTTTCCGAGCGCTGATTCGGAATCGCATACGGCAGATCGCTGAAGCCCAGGCCCAGCTCATCGGGAGCCGAGTAGACAGCGGTAGCGTCAAACGTCGAACCGATCGGCGGAAACACGGTGCGCTGCAGCCACGCCGCCGGTTTTCCATCCTCGCCGAGCGCCGCTTTCATATACATCGCGGAGACGGAATGATACGTGCCGAACTTCACGTCATCTTCGCGGCTCCAGACCACTTTCACGGGCTTGCCCGTTTTTTTCGAAAGCACCGCCGCTTCCACGGCGAAATCAGGAAAGGACTTCCGGCCAAACGCGCCACCCAAAAGCGTTACGTGCACGGTGACGTCTTCCTTCTTCGCCCCGACGGCGGCTGCAATCGCATCTCGCGCACCAACTGGGCTCTGCGTCGGCGCCCACGCTTCGACTTTTCCCTCGCGATAAATCGCCAGCGCCGCGGGCGGCTCCATCGGCGCATGCGCCAGCAGCGGCGCGTAATACTCGGCTTCGACAATTTTGCCGCCTTTTGCAAACGCCGCGTCCACGTCGCCGAGTTCGCGAACCACTTTTCCCGGCTTCCGCGCCGTCTCCTGCAATTCTTTTTTGTATGGATCCGAATTGAAAACGGCGTGCGAACTGTTTTCCCATTCTATCTTGAGCTTTTTCTTGCCCTGGAACGCGGCCCACGTGCTGTCGGCCAGCACGGCCACGCCGCCGAGCGCCTGGAAAAGTACCGGTGGTTTGAACGTGTCGATGGTCGCCGTTTGCTTTACGCCGGCCACGCTCCGCGCCGCCGAATCGTCCAGCGATTTCACCGTGCTGCCCAGCACCGGCGGATGCGCCACGCTGGCGTACAACATGCCGGGCATGCGCGCGTCCTGCCCATATTTTGCTTTGCCCGTGCACATGGCGCGCAAATCGTAACCGGGAGCGGGCTTGCCGATGTAGCGCCACGCGCTGCGCGGCTTCAGCTTCACCTCGTCCTTCGCAGGAACTTCGAGAGCCGAAGCGGCCGACGCCAGCTCGCCATAGCCGAGTTTTTTTCCGGAGGCTTTATGAATCACGTGGTGCAATTCCGTCGCGCATTGCGCTTCCGGCACGCCCCACTGCTTCGCCGCCGCGCGCACCAGCATCAAGCGCGCCGTCGCTCCCGCTTCGCGCAGCGGCGCGAAAAAGCTGACCACGGAATGCGACCCGTCGGTGTCCTGATCGCCGTATTTTTCCGCGCCGATGGCTTGCACGACTTGCACGCGTGCCCAATCCGCGTCCAATTCATCCGCAACGATCCGCGGCAGGGACGTGCGCACGCCATTTCCCATCTCGGAGCGGTGCGCCACGATGTAGACCGTTCCGTCTGTATCAATCGCGAGGTAGACGTTCGGACTCAGCGGCGCTTCGTCGCTGGGAGGAAACGGATCGCCCGCATTCCCGTTACCCGCCGAGGCGAAGAGCCGCTCCGGCATGACGGAAACGCCGAGCACAAACGCGCCCGCGCCCAGCATTCCCTTCAAAAAATCGCGCCGGCTGTTTCCGGATTCGTGATTGTAATTGGAAATGTTTTCGATTCGCAACATGGCCCCTCCGCACCGCGATTCTCTTCGGTTTCAGCAATTCCGGAACAACAGCCTACCGCCAATCGCGCCGCTTGCAAGCGCGCCATCCGCCGGCGCAAGCAGGCCGGGCGCCGGTGGACGATGGCCGGTGAACTACGTCTCCGGCCAGACGCCGAGGGCGCGGCGCAAATCCACGAGCTGGCCCAGGTGGTAAGCGTTGTGATCCGCCAGCACCAGCGCTTCGCGCAGAATCGTTTGTCCCTCTCCGTGCGGAATTTTGGCGAAGAGATCGGTGCGCGGGTTTTTCACCAGATTCTCCATCTCCCGCAAATCGCGCTGGAAGGCCGCGACGCTTTCGTCCCACGCTTTATCATTGGGAGGCATGGGCGTTTTTGGCCAATAGCCGTCCGGAAAATTCGGCGAGACGTGCTTCGGATTTCTGCTGAATTCCAGGATGTCCCATTGCGCGAGGCGCACATGTTCGAGCAATTGCCAGCCCGTGTGCGGAAGCGCGTTCGCGAACGTTCCATATTTCCCCGGAGGGAAATCGTCGAGCGCGTCCATGAAATGGACGTGGGCCCCGCCGCCTTTCAGCAAGTAGACGACCTGCTCGCGCAATTCGCGGCCTGCGTTTCGCGCTGGCTTTGGCCGTATTTTTACCGCTTTCTTTTTCGAGGAGTTTTTCTTTTTCATTCTGGTTTTCCGGAGAGTATCACCCGCTGCGGCATTCCCGGCACCTGATGCAAGCTGGTCCTGAAGAACCCCGCATTCGCGAACATTTGTTCGTATTCCGAAAACGTATAGGCATCGCCCGCGTCGGTCCCGACCAGCATGTTCAGGCTGAACGCTGCCGCCGCCGGCGGCGTCACGCGGTCTTCATTGGGAACAAATTCGAGCGTGACGGCTTTTCCGCCCGGCTTCAGCGCGGCATACACGCGCCGCATGAGCTTCTCGCAGGTGGCCATATCGAAATGATGAAAAATATTCGTCAGCAAAATAAAATCATATCCGCCGCCGAAATCCGTTTCAAACACGCTTCCCGGCCGCGTCGTGTAGCGCGCCGATACGCCGGCCTTTTCCGCGTTCTCCGCGGCCACCGCGAGAACGGAAGGCCAATCCAGAGCGACAATTTGCGCATTGGGATTTTTCTTCGCGAGAGTGATTCCGTAGTTGCCGTGTCCCGCGGCAATATCCAGCACCTTGCATGGTTTGCCTTCCGCCGCCCCGATGAGCTCTGAAATGAAATTGGCCGCCGGAATTGTCAGCGGGGCCATCGATCGCGCGAATGCCACCCAAACCTCGTCCTGCGGCTTGGTATTGTCGCCTTGCACTCCGGCGGTCCCGCCTTTGCGCACGGCTTCAGTTAAAGCCTCGATATTTTTCTTGTGCCACGGGCTGGCGAGAAAGCCAGTCACCCCAGCAAGACAAGCGGGCGAGCGGCGATCGAGAAATAAAGCAGATTCTTCCGTCAGCGCGTAACGCCCATTTTCCTTAATGACGAAGCCCATAATCGTCAAGTAATCGCAGAGGATGCGCAGCCCACGCTCGGAAGCGCCGGTTTTCGCGCCGAGAAGCTCAGGCGTATCCGCTCCCGAACCAATGGCCGTGAACACGTCCAGTTCGATCCCGGTTTTGAGAGCTTCGGTGTTCTGGAACGCGTTCATGGCCACGAAGATGCGTTCCGGGGTCGGGCGGTTCGTTGTGGAGGGTGTGGCCATTCGGTCAGGCTCCGTTTGCTGAATTTCGTTCCATCAAATATACACCCAAGGGCGGCGCCCGCTCCCTATCTCAATTCCATTGCTCCGGTCCGGTCTGGGCTGGCATACTTTCTCTCCCCGCAAAACTTGCGAGGCGCACCTTATGAAACGGGAATATCACCGCTGGCATTCTCCCCGCTTGGGACTCGACCTCGGCGTGCTCGTCTACGGCCATTGGGGCCAGCCGATTCTCGGATTTCCGACCAGCGCCGGCGACGAAAACGAGCTCGAAGGCATGAGCATGATCGGCGCGCTGGCGGATTTCATCGAGGGCGGAAAAATCAAAGTGTTCAGCGTCAATTCCATCAACGGGCTCAGCTTCTACAACAAAGGCGCGCATCCCTTCCACCGCAGCTACGTGCAATCCGTTTTCGATTCCTACCTGCGCGAGGAAGTCGTTCCCTTCATCTGGGACAATTGCCAAAGTCCGGGGATCGCCATTTCGACGATGGGCGCGTCGTTTGGCGCGTACCATGCCGCCAACTCGCTTTTCAAGCATCCCGACGTCATCAAGCGCTGCTTCGCCATGTCCGGCGTGTACAACGTCCGCAATTTCATGGACGGGATGTACGACGATAATTTTTATTTCAATAATCCCGTCGATTACCTCTCGAACATGAGCGACCCCTGGTTCTACGAACAAATCCGCACGTGCGACATTCACTTGACGACGGGCACCGGCCCGTGGGAGAACAGCGGCCCGACCTACCGCTTGTCCGAAATTCTTTCGCGCAAAGGCATCCACCATTCTCTCGACAATTGGGGCCCCGAAGGCGGGCACGACTGGCCCTTCTGGAAGCACCAGATGCGCGAATATGTAGCCCGCCTGTTTTGACCGTCCGTAATCCTTGGTCCGCTCCTTGAAAACGTGCCACATGATCTTCTCGCCTTCAAAACTCCGCCCCTCTCTTTCGTGTTTTCCTCTTTTTTCCACAGCGTTAACGAGAGAGCCACTCCCCTCCCAACTCCTTGAAATTCCGCATCTTGCCCAGTTCCCATTCGAATCCGCCCCTCCTCGTTCGAATGACGTTACGGTAAACAAAAATTTGTATTGACAAGTAGCCAATACCCCTGCTACCATTTTCCATGTTCCGTTCGCAAAGTCACCATAAACTCCCACACGCTCTGCCGCCCTACGCAAATTCAAGGCAAGCTCGGCCTCTAGGCATCCGCGTCAACCCCGCCCCACCTCCAGCCACAGCGCTTTGCGCTCTTTTGGTCACGCGGCAATCGCTCCAAATCCTTTTTCTTCATGAAATTGCGGACGCTTTCCGTCCAACGGGGGGTGCACTCTCCCACCAACAACCATCCTCGCGATGGGCCAGGCCTCCATCCCAAGTCCTTCCCATTTTTCCACAGCCGGTGAACATCGAACACGCAGGATTTCCCGCAACTCTTGTTTTTTCAATCGCTTACTTCATAACTTGCGTACACCCCGGGTGGGGGGGAGTGTGTGACCGCCTCAAATCAAGTTGTCCCAGGCCCCCAAACTGGATAAGCTCCGCGCGAAGGGGAGGTACACCCAATGTCTCGTAAGCGGATCTTCAGTCTCGCGTGTGCGGCGGCAATGCTGCTTTGTCTCTCGTCGTGCGTTTCATCCAGTGCCCTCGCCGCTCAAACGGAAGCGCCGCTGGCGGTGACGGATTTGCGCTGCGAATATAAGGTCGATCCCCTGGGGATTGACGTGAAAAAGCCGCGGCTGAGCTGGGTGTTGGAAAGTGCCGACAAGGGAGTAAGGCAGACGAGCTACGAAGTGCGCGTGGCGGGATCGGAGAAGGACCTGGCGAAAGGGAAACTGCTCTGGGACAGCGGGAAACAGGAGTCGGACGCGTCGATTCAGGTGGAGTACGACGGGCCGGCGCTGGAGAGCGAGCGGATTTATTTCTGGCAAGTACGTGTTGGAGACAATCACGGACATTTGACGGAGTGGAGCAAGACGGCGCGGTGGGAGATGGGATTGCTCGAAGCGGCGGATTGGAAAGCGAAATGGATTACGCCGAACCTTGTGGAGGACGAGACAAAATCGAATCCGTCGCCGATGTTGCGGCGGGAATTTTCCGTGATGGGCAGGAAAAAAATCGAGCGAGCGCGATTGTACGCGACGGCCATGGGCTTGTATGAGATGGAGCTGAACGGCAAGCGCGTGGGAGACCAATATTTCACGCCGGGATGGACGGCGTACGACTTCCGCTACCAATACCAGACGTACAACGTGACGAGCCTTTTGAAGAGCGGAGAAAACTGCATCGGAGCGAGGTTGGGCGACGGCTGGTTCCGCGGAAGGCTCGCCTGGGGCAACAAGAGAAATACGTACGGGAAGAAATTGGCGCTGCTCGCGCAGCTGGTGATTACGTACGCGGACGGGAAGCAGGAAATGATCGGCAGCGACAACGCGTGGAAGGCGGCGACGGGCGCGGTGCTGATGTCCGACATTTATAACGGCGAGACATACGACGCGCGGCTCGAGCGGACGGGCTGGGACGATGCGGGCTACAAGGACGAGGATTGGAAAGGCGTGACGGTGATGGAGGCGCCCGCGGCGAAGATTGTGGCGCCTGCGGGACCGCCCGTGAAGGAGATCGAAGAGATCAAGCCGGTGAAAGTGTTTCGCACGCCAGAGGGAGATACCGTTCTGGACATGGGACAGAACATGGTGGGCTGGATGAGATTTCGGCTGACGGCGCCGGCGGGAACAACGGTGACGCTGCGGCATGCGGAAGTGCTCGATAAAGAGGGGAATTTCTATACGGCCAATTTGCGTTCCGCGAAGGAAACGATTCGCTATACGAGCAAGGGCGGAGGAGCGGAAACATTCGAGCCGCATTTTACGTTTCAGGGATTCCGCTATGTGGCGGTCAGTGGATGGCCGGGAGAAGTGAAGCCGGAGGATTTTACGGGAGTGGTGGTGCACTCGGCGATGGAGCGGACGGGAAAATTTGAAAGCTCGAGCGCGTTATTGAACCAACTCGAGCACAACATTATCTGGGGGCAAAAAGGAAATTTCGTGGATGTGCCGACGGATTGTCCGCAGCGGGACGAGCGGCTCGGCTGGACCGGGGACGCGGAAGTGTTCGCACCGACGGCGTCTTTTAATTTCGAGACGGCGGGATTTTATACCAAGTGGCTGAGAGACGTGGCGTTGGATCAGGAAGACGACGGCGCGGTGCCGTTCGTGATTCCGAACGCTTTGTCGCATGAAACGCGGAAAGGCGAGTCCGCTGCGGCGGGATGGGCGGATGTGGCCGTGGTGGTGCCGTGGACGGTGTATCAGGCGTTTGGAGACAAGCGCATTCTGCAAGAGCAATACCCGAGCATGAAGGCGTGGGTCGAATACATGCGGCGCGCGGCGGGGCAAAGCTATCTCTGGAACACCGGATTCAGTTTTGGAGATTGGCTGGCGTTCGCGACGACAAATGCGGATTATCCGGGAGCGACAACGGACAAGGATTTGATTCAGACGGCTTATTTTGCGCGGTCGACGGAGCTGCTGGCGAAGACGGCGGAGGCTCTGGGGAAAAAAGAGGACGCGGCGGAATACGAAGAGTTGGAGGGGAAGATCACAAATGCGTTTCAGAAAGAATTTGTGACGCCGAATGGGAGGCTAGCTTCCAACACGCAAACTGCTTACGCGCTGGCGCTGGCGTTTGGGCTGCTGCCCGAATCCGAGCGAGCCGAAGCGGCGGCACGGCTGGCCGCTGATGTGCGGAAATTCGGCCACTTGACGACGGGATTTTTGGGCACGCCCGTGCTCTGCAAGGCGCTCAGCGATTATGGCTATTTGGACGAGGCGTACATGTTGCTGAACCGCACCGAGTATCCGTCGTGGCTCTATCCGGTAACGAAAGGCGCGACAACGATCTGGGAACGATGGGACGGGATCAAGCCGGACGGAAGTTTCCAGGACCCCTCGATGAATTCATTCAATCACTACGCGTATGGAGCGATTGGAGACTGGATGTACCGCGTGGTGGCGGGAATCGAGATTGATGAGCCGGAGCCAGGTTATAAGCACATTTTGATCGAGCCGCATCCAGGAGGCGGATTGACGCACGCAAGCGCTTCGGTCGAGAGCATGTACGGACTTGTGTCGTCCGGATGGGAGATCGCGGACGGAAAATTGACGCTGAAGATCGAAGTGCCCGCGAACACGACGGCGACCGTGCGGTTGCCGGATGCGAAACTCGAGCAGGCGAGCGAGGAAGGAAAACCGCTGGAAGGGCGCGCGGATATTTTGCGTGCGCGGCAAGCAGGCAATGGCGTGATGTTGGAGGTGGGCTCGGGGAAGTATGTGTTTGAGAGCGCGTACAGCGGAACGAAATAGAAGCGCGAGCTGCGCGCAGCAGAGTAAGGGTCCCTTCTGCGCTTGACGAAAGCGAGACGCGTTGCGAGTTCAGGCCAGGCCGAGATGGGCGAGTTCGTAGCGGCCTTTGGAGATAACTTGATCGTCGTCGATCCACACGTCGCAATTGCGAGTTAAGACATCGACATGCGTTTTGGATTTCCAGTCGGCGTGTGTCTGGCTTCCGTATGGATCGCCAAAAGCGATGTGCACGCCGGGAAATTTTTCGTCTTGCAGCAGGACGCCAATCATCTCGGATAGCCCGAGGTTTGTGCCGAAGGCGAGTTCGCCGACGCGATCGCTGTTTTCGTCGGTGTGGCAATAGTCCCAAAATTCCTCTTCGAGGTCTTTGCGGCCGCAATCCACATCGACGAGACGCGCGCCTTTGATTTCGAGGACGAGCGGCGTCGACTGCAGGTCGCCGTACTTGCCGTTGAAATGATCGCCGGCGGTGGCGTCGCAGACGAAGGTACCGTCGACAGTGGCGGGAGTGGTGAAGACTTCGCCCGCCGGGAGATTCGACCAGTAGCGCGGGCTGATGAGGCCGCTGGTTTTTACCCAGTCGAGGCCGCGATCGAAATGCGCGGCGAAGGAAGTGCCGGCTTCGGTTTTCACGGTGAGCGTTTCGGCATGGAGCATGCGTTCGCGAAGCTTGTCGCTGAGGCGATCCACCATGCGGTAATCGGCGCGCATGCCTTGCTGCATGATTTCGGGAGTGACGCCGACCATGTGGGCGTAGCGAATCTGGCGGCGCTCGACGACGCGAACGATGGCCATGCGCGCGCCAAGTTCGCCGAGCTGCGGCGTCATGCACATCACGCCGGCGTCGGCGGTTTCAAGGGCTTGGAGAACGGCGGGTGGAGCCGCGGTCATGGGACGTGGGCCGAAATCTTCGAGCAGCAGGCCGGTGTATTTTGCGTGGCGATCTTCGATGGCGGCGGCGATGCTGGCGGCGACGGAGCGGCTGGCTTCGTCGGCGATGAGCGCGACGTGCTCGCCGGGACGGACGCTCAAGCATGTTTCCACGGCGTTGGTGGCGCCGGGCATCAACTCTGGTTTGGGAATGCCAAAGTACATCTATTTATCTTACCAATTCTCAGGCAACATGCCAGCCGCTCATCCTGCACGAAACTCCTCGAGAGTAAACCCGGCGTCTTTGAGAATGCGGAGAAAAAGACCTTTCGGAAGGTCTTTCCCGCGGTGCATCGGCACGGCAAGCATTTTTCGCTCGGTGTGCTTTAGTATCAGGTGAGATCCGGTCTGGCGGGATTCGACGTATCCGTTGGCGCACAAGAAGCGAACTAATTCGCGAGCGTTTGGCATCTCTCATCGTTTCTCATTCGATGGCGACGGAGACGGTTTCAGAGTAGATCGTCCGGGCAGCGGGAATCGGTTTGCCATCTTTTCTGCATTCCAGGATGTAAAGACGAATGCCTTCCAACATGCTCGTCTTTGCTTCTTCGATGGAGTCGCCAACGCCATAGACGCCCGGCAGATCTTCGCTGTAGGCGTAGTACTGCCCGTCTTCTTTTTCGATGGAAATCGGATAGGTGTAGTGCGTCACTAAAGTAAATCGTAGCTGGCAAAGCGGAGCGAAGCAAGCTGTTACTCTGCGGCGTGCTTATGCGTTGGCGGATCGCGGGGAAACGCGGAAGGCGGGGACTTGGCCGCCGCCGCTGGTTACGTTGGCTAGGCCAGTGGCACTGAGGCGCGTGAGGAAGCCGGCGACTTTTCCGCGGAAAAGATACGGAGCGAAATCGACGAGCATGTCGCGGTAATCGACTTTGCCGATTTGCGCGATGTAGGGGAAAATTTCGCGGCGGATGGGGATGCGTTCCTGAACGATCCAAACGCCGTTCTTTGCGGACAGAGCGCGGCCAATCGCGGCGTCCCATTCGGGTTCGCTCGTTTCCCAGCCGAGAGTGACGCCCGAGCCGCCATATTCGTCGCTTGGTTTAAGGACCAAATTTTCGCGATTCGCGCCGATGAAGGCCAGCAACTCGATCTGCTGGCCGTAGTGCGCGGTCTTCACGTCGGCGACCACGCGGGTCCAGGGAATATGGCGGCGAATGAGCTGGCGTTCGTCGTGAGAAAAGAGCGCGCCGTTCTGTTCGTCGGTGAGGACGGCGAAGAACGCTTTGACGTGAGGGATTTTGCAGCGGAACGAATTGGCGACACAGACGGCGTTGGCCGTGTAGGCTTTGACGAGGGCCGCGCATTCGGCGGGTTTCGCGACGATGTCGTTGATGAGAACGCGGCGGTAAACCAGATCGATTTTTTTTCCGTGAGCGACGAGTTTGTGGCCGTCGAAGCGCAGATGGCTGGGATCCGCAATGATAGTGGGGACACCCATTTTTTCGAAGCGCGCCTGTAGGATCTCGAACTCGCTCCAGGTTGGAACGTTTTTCCAATCGACAATGGCAATTTGCGGAGGACTGGCCGAGCCGCCCCAATCGACGTAACTCATCACCAGGGCATCGAGAAGTTTTGCGCTCAAAGGGTAGCTATGAACCGAATAATGCTGCGTAAATTTGGCCATGACCGGAAGCTCGCGAAAAATTTCGGCCAGAGTTTCCGCGTAGCCCGCGCCGGCGGGCGATTCGCCATTGTATTCCGCGAACTTGAGAGAATCGGGCAGCAGAAAAGCATCGAGGCGCGAAGCGGTGCTGGCGCGGCCGTAAGCGACCGGGAGGCGCGCCAAACGCTCCTCTTCGGGACGCAAATGGAACTGCGCAAAGAGATGCGGGTTTTCGAACGCCGCCGTGACAACGCGCTCGCCAAGAGTGGCGATCGTCTCGGCAACCGAACGCACGCGCTCTTCATCTTCCGGCGAGAGAAAAAAAGGGCGCAGGAAAGGGCAATGGACGCGGTCGCCGAACGTCATCTTCGCGTGGCGCAGTTTTTTGAACAAATCCTCGGGGAGCGAAGGAACGCGGAGGAGCGTGGCCTTCAGAATGTCATTCCACTCGTCGGCAGGATTGCGCGGGAGCCCCGAGGGCGTGGCGGCAGTGGTCATTTTGGTTTAGGCCCCGCCGATCCGGAGTAGGCGCCGGAAGCGGGTGATTGGCCGGCCGCAACGCTTTTGGGCGCGCCGGCGTAACCACTCGCCGAGCCGACGCCGAGCATCTCTTCCCAGCGTGGCCATGGATTCGAAACTTCGCCGTTCAGCGCACGATCGATGACCAGGCGAGCCATCTTGTCAACGACATGTTCAAAATAAAATTCCGTGATGCGATCGCGTTCGAAATCCGGAGCGGGGTTGAGGAAATCGATAGCGTAAGGAACGCCGTCCTTGATGGCGAACTCGATGGTATTCATTTCGTAGCCGAGCGCCTGATTGATGGTCTGGGCGTCCTTCACGATGCGTGCGCCGAGTTCCGAAGACAAATAATTGTGATCGACGAGGTACTTCCGCTCTTTTGGATCGTAGTGAACGGGCAGAATATCGGATTTTCCAAACGTGAAGCAGCGGACGTATTGCGTAAAGTCGATGAACTCCTGGAGGGTCATGCAATAGGGCGAAGTTTTGTCAAAGGCGGCGAGAAGTTCCTGCTTGTTGTGGACTTTGTAGACGTGCTTCCAGCCGCCGCCGGAAAAAGGCTTCAGAATGGCGGGGCGGCCGACGTAATCGAGAAGCCCATCCCAATCCACGGGATAGGTGAGGTTGTGCAGCGATTCGGAAGTAATGTCCACATCGCTGGGATAACCCTTCTGCGGCAGAAGAACTGTTTTGGGAATGGCGAGTCCGAGCTTTGCGGCGACGGCATAATTGAAAAATTTATCGTCGGCGGTCCACCAGAACGGATTGTTGATGACGTAGGCGCCCTGAAGGACGGCGTGCTTGAGGTAGCCGCGATAATATTCCACTTCATGCGAGATGCGGTCCACGATGACGCGGTAACCGGAAGATTCGCCCATGCGCGTTCCGCCGAGCTTGACGAATTCGGCGGCGACGCCGTCCGCTTTGCCGAGTTCGTTGACGCGCACGATGAAGGCCGGAGGAAAGCTGTATTCACGCCCGCAGAGAAGGCCCACTTTTTTCATAACGTCGCTCCTACTGGAGAAACAGAGAGCCCGTACTTCACACGCATACTGCGCGGATGTTTCTAATTGATGGCGTGCGCCGAGGAAGCCCGGTGCTCGGTGATGCCGCGCGTTTCGGTGACCAGATGACGAACGACGGCCTTGAGGTCGCCGGTTTGCTGATAGACGCGCAACTGGCGTTCGGCGCTGGTGCCGTCTTTCAAAATGGTGTGAACGTATTCCACGGCGCTGCGGCTGCCGAGATCGTCCAGAACATCATCCACGAAGTCGAGCAGCTCGAGCGCAAGCTCGCGCATGGGAACTTCGGCTTCTTTGCCGAAATCGATCAGTTTGCCTTCGATGCCGTAGCGGGCGGCGCGCCACTTGTTTTCCTCGATCAAGGCGCGGCGGTACAGGCGATAGCTCTGGTTGCGCTCGTAGAGGCGATGGAGCTTCACGACGATGGCCTGCGTCAGCGCGGCGATGGATACGGCTTCTTCGACCTTGGTGGTGACATCGAACATGCGGAATTCGAGCGTGCAGAACATGGGATGAGGACGAACGTCCCACCAGATCTTTTTGCCGTTGTCGATGCAGTTTAATTTCATCAGCAGATTCACGAAATTTTCGTAGGCGCTCCAGGACTCGAACTGTTCGGGAATGCCGGTGCGCGGGAATCTGCGGAAAACGGTGGTGCGGAAGGATTTGAGGCCGGTGTTGCGGCCCATCCAGAAAGGCGAGCTGGTCGAGAGCGCCAGCAAATGCGGCAGGAAATAGCGGACCATGTTCATCATATCGATGGTGGTCTGCTTGTCCGGCATGGCCACGTGAACGTGCATTCCAAAAATCAAAAGCGAACGCGCCAATTGCTGAAGCTCCTCGACGATGTGCTCATAGCGCTCGCCGGGCGAGATGACCTGATCGATCCAACTGGAAAACGGATGCGTTCCCGCGGCAGCCACCTGCAAGCCGACGCGTTCGGCGGCAGCCACCAACTCGCCGCGCGTACGGTGCATTTCGATGCGAAGTTCGCCGACGTTTTCGCAGATGCGCGTGCCGGTCTCGACGATCGATTGGTGCATCTCGTTCTTTACCTGGTCGACGATGTCCGGCGAAGCGGCGGAAACCAGCTGCATGACGTGAGAGCGCAGCGCGCAGGTAGCGGGGTCAATAATCTGGAACTCTTCTTCGACACCGATGGTAAAGCGGTGAGCCATGAGGTGGCCCTCCGGATGGACTTAGTCTTACTGGGGACTGCTCAAGCGGTATCATACCGCGCAGGCACGAAAATTACACGCTTCCACAATGCGTCGCACGAACGAGCGAAAGATAAGCGTGGGGCAGACTAGCTTGGCTGCCCCACGGTGTTGTTTTGTGGCTGCTTCGGGGCGACAGACGGGAATGTCTGTCCCACCCTGCGTTCCCCCGACGAGCCGCTAGAGGGAGCGGAGGAAGTTCAGCAGATCTTGTTGCTGCTGAGGAGTCAGTTGTTTGAAATTGCTGATAACGCCGTTGGCCTCGGAACCAGAGCTCGCATGCTCCTTGATGGCGTCGAGGAGATCCGTGGTGCGGCCATCGTGCAAAAGGAAAATGCGTTGTCCGAGGCCCCAGAGAGGCGCCGTACGGAATTCGTCGGGCCCGGCCGTCCCTTGCGAGACGCCGTCGGCAAGATTCGTGCCCATATTATGAACGAGCAGATCCGAGAAGAGGTTGGCGTTGACCTGGTTTAAGCCGGGAGTAAAGCCGGAAGCCGCGGTTTGCAGCGTGGGAGTGTGGCAATACGCACAGCCGATGGAACTGAAGGTATGGCTGCC
Source organism: uncultured Acidobacteriota bacterium (assembly GCA_963715795.1). GTDB lineage: Bacteria > Acidobacteriota > Terriglobia > Acidiferrales > UBA7541 > Acidiferrum. Next base: position 4,391,698 of record OY970275.1, read on the forward strand.
GTTGGCGATCGATTGCGCGCCGCCCGGAGAGGTTGTGGAAGGAGTCGGCGGAGCGAGAAGGCGCATGAACATGGCGAACTGCACGACGTCGCTGGGAACATCGGTGTACTGCGAGGGAGTCATGTTGGTGGCGTCTTCGGGAGTTGGATTTATTTTGCAATTGGCAGGAAGGCCGCCGGCCAAGGCTTCATCGGGGCTGGCGCGTTCGTTCTGAAAGAGTTCGTTGGTGACGCCCATCTCGACGTTGTAGGCCTCGCCGGCAAACATTTCGAGAGACTTGTTCTGCGCTTTCCAGCCAAAGCGCGCGATCATGTTGTCATTTCCATCGCGATTGGGATGGCCGGAAATTCCCAGAGACTGCTTTTGCTGCGCGCTGGCGTTCATATTGGCGTATATGGTTTCTTCGGAAATGTTTTCGATCAAACCCGCTCCGAAGAGCGGCGTAGGAATACGGAAAATGACGTTGTTCAAGGAGAGATTGTTGGCGAAATTCGGCTGTTGGATGGCGCACGTGCCCGCATCGCTGCGGCCGGAGATTACGAAGAGCGCGTGGACGCCGCCATCCGGCGTGGAGCTGAGGCCGCCATTTGAGTTCAGGAAGAATTTGAAGCGAGCTTCGCGAACCGGACCTGCCGGCGAGATGAAGCTGGGAAGAGTGTTCTGTGCGCCGTCGAGAGTGTAGACGAGAGTTTCCGGATTCGGCCCAATATTGGGAAAGACGGATGTGCTGGGGCTGGTTCCGCCGATGGCAGGCTGCGCATGGCAGCTCGCGCACTGGTTGCTATTGAAACGGGGACCGAGACCATTGTTCGCGCCGTTCTGGACGGATTCGATTTCCTGGAAGCGGAGGAGCCCGTTTGCAAAAAAGCTGGAGGCACCCGGGGTTTGCGAAAGAGAAGCAAGCGGCTGGCCGGCGTTCACAGTCCCTCCGCGCACGCCTGGGTCGTGCGGAGCAGACTGACCGAGAGTGATGGTGGCGAAAGAAACCGCGAACAAGAGAATGCCGGACAAGACGGGCTTGCGCGCGAGAGCGAGTTTTGTTTTCTTCACGAGACGCGTTACGGGACCTGAGGACATGGATTCTCCTTGAGGCACACCTGTAGCGCGGTGTTTTCGCAAGCGAAAGCGCTGAGGCTCGTGCAAGAGAAACACCAAGCCGCCGGATCGTGCCGATTTCCAGAACGCTCGGTTAGAACCTGGGCAAGGGCGGGCTGGCGAACTGAGGAGCCCAAGCGCAAGGCCGGGATGCTGTGCGCGAGAAGTTACTCGGGAGAGGGGAGCAAGTCACCTGCCCCGAGGTACAGATTTGGTACAAGTCAGATTGCGCGCTCGATGCAGAAAAAGATTTGAATTCGGGAGCGGGAGGAACCGCCATTGCTGAGAAACAGATTTCGCATGCGGCGAAAAAAAAGAATGGGACAGACACAATCGCCTGTCCCACCAAATGATTTGAGCGAACGGCCCTTCTAGTTCGACTTCAGCTTGCTAATTTTGAGCAACCCCAAACTCAGGCAGCGCCGAGTGCGCGCCGCTGCTGGAAACATTCGCGGCAAAAGACTGGACGGCCTTGCGTGGGGCGGAAGGGAACGGTGGTTTCCTTTCCGCACTGGGAACAAGTGGTCTTCGTTTCCGAGCGCATTTGCGAAGCGCCGCCACCTCCGCCGCCGCCGCCTTCCGCTCGTTTGGCTTTGCAGCCCTTACACCTTTTTGGTTCGTTCTTGAAACCTTTGTCGGCGAAAAACATCTGTTCGCCGGCAGTAAAAACAAACTCAGCGCCGCATTCCGAACACTTCAGGACACGATCGTGGTATTCCATGAGCCGTTCTCCCGTTGCCCCAGGCGAGGAAGGGAGATGGGCGCGTTTCGCGCGTCGGGCCAAGGTTTGAAAGGAAACCTTTCGTCCGGCGAAACCGGGCTGGGGTCCCTTGGGCCTAAGCGTGCGAAGCTGCAACCGAAACCCAACGTCTCTGCCTAACCGGGGCCTGAATCACGGAAGTGCGGCGCTGAGCGGCCGCGAGAAGAAATTAGTCCGCTTCCCGCCGCTGCTTCTTGCGCAGTCGCTTCCGCGAAAGCGCTTCCTTGGCCCGGCGTTTCTCTCCGGGCTTCATGTAGAAGCTATGCTTCTTGATTTCCTTGATGATGTCTTCCTGTTGCACCTTGCGCTTGAAACGGCGCAGAGCATTTTCCAGAGACTCACTTTCCTGGATAATGACTTCAGCCACGTTTACATTCACCCCCAATCCGGTTCGGATTGGTAACCTGCGGCGGCACTGCTGAGTTCGGACACCGCCCCAGGGTATTATCGCATGCGGACCGTACAGCGGTCACGCACCGCGGCTTACCACTTCGCGGCCACAGCTTGCGCGGAGCGAGAGCGAATACAAGCTCCAACGACTACTCTTTGTGCAGCGCACCATGGACCGTTCTGGAGTCACCCTGATGAGGTAGATGGCCTCTTCTAATCAATTGCGGGCATGGAAGTCAAGGAATCTTTCTAGAGGGGCGGGAAAGGGGAGGATGTAGTATCCCTGTAGTTACGGAGCTATTTTTCTAGTACATTACGCGGCTTACGGAATCCCAGACACAATGGCGCCGGCGTTTTTTTCCGGCCGCATTCCTTGCCATGCGACTCGGCTGTGCTGATAGAATGAGCCGTTTGTCACTAGCGTGCCCGGAGGGCGGCCATGTCCGCGATGAGCGACGCCATCGGAGTACTTCTCGCCGGAGGGCAGGGCGAACGGTTGTGGCCCCTGACGCGCGACCGAGCGAAACCTGCCGTGCCGTTCGGCGCGCTCTACCGCATCATCGACATTACGCTCTCGAACTGCATCAATTCCGACTTGCGCCGCGTGTTCGTGCTAACGCAGTACAAAGCGCTAAGCCTCAACCGGCACATTCGCGCCGGATGGTCGCCGCTCGCGGGGCTGGGCGACTACATCGAAGTGCTGACGCCGCAGATGCGCGTGTCGAAAGAGTGGTACCAGGGCACGGCCGACGCCGTGTATCAGAACATTTATTCGATTGGTAGCGAGCGATCGAAGTATGTCTTCATCCTTTCCGGCGACCACATCTACAAAATGAATTACGCGAAGATGATGCAGCAGCATATCGATTCGGCGGCCGACGTGACGGTTGCCACCATCAAGATCCCGGCGGCGCAAGCCGCGCTGCAGTTCGGCGTGATTGAAGTGGACAAGGACTGGCGCATCCTGGGCTTCGAAGAAAAGCCCGAACAGCCAAAAGAATCACCGCATCATCCGGGGAATTGCAACGCTTCGATGGGGATCTACATTTTCAATACGCAATTGATGATCCCCATCCTGCTGGCCGACTCCGAGGATCCGAAATCGCGGCATGACTTCGGCAAGGACATCTTGCCCCGCATCATTTCGAAGCACCGCGTCTTCGCTTACAACTTCGTGGATGAGAACCAGAAGGACGCGCTCTATTGGCGCGATGTGGGAACGCTGGACGCCTACTACGAAGCGAACATGGACTTGGTGAGCGTGTCGCCGGTTTTCAATTTGTACGACAACCACTGGCCGCTGCGGACCTGGCAGCACCAGTATCCGCCGGCGAAATTCGTGTTCGCCGATCCGGAACGCATGGGCGTGGCGCTCGATTCCATCGTCGCGGGCGGTTCGGTAATTTCGGGCGGTCGAGTGCAGAAGTGCGTGATTGGCAATGATGTGCGCGTGAACAGCTATTCCGAAGTGAGCGATTCGATCATCTACAATCACGTGAATATCGGTCGCCACTCGCGCATCCGCAGAGCGATCATCGACCGCCACGTGAGCCTGCCGGAGCGCACGGAGATCGGCTACGACATGGAAGCGGACCGGCGGCGCTTCCATGTGACGGATTCGGGAATCGTCGTCGTGGTTCGGCAAGAATCGCTCATCGAAGAACCGGAAACCGCCTAGCCGCGGGAACAGCGGCCACTTCAACTGACCGATCGTTCGTTTCTCCCTGCCTCTGTGCCTTCGAGGCAATCTTCTGTAAAATCATTTGTTCGCATTTACTCAGGAGAATAAATAGACATGTCCACGAACATCACGCGGGTCAACGCCCGCCAGGTTCTCGATTCGCGAGGGAACCCTACAGTCGAAGCCGACGTCTACGTCGCGGGCGGCGTAAGAGGGCGGGCCGCGGTGCCCTCGGGCGCGTCCACCGGCGAGCACGAAGCGCTCGAGCTGAGGGATGGCGACAAGTCGCGCTATCTCGGCAAGGGCGTGCTGAAGGCGGTGGCCAACGTCAACGGAGAAATCGCGAAGGCCGTGGCGGGGCTCGATGCGGGAGACCAGCGCGCGCTCGACAAGCGCATGATCGAGCTGGATGGCACGCCGACGAAATCACGGCTAGGGGCAAATGCCATTCTCGCTGTTTCCATGGCGGCGGCTCGCGCAGCGGCAGCCGCGCAGAATCTTCCGCTCTACAAATATCTGGCGCGCTACTCGACGGACACCAGCGCCAATCTGCTGCCCATTCCGATGATGAACATCCTGAACGGCGGCGCGCATGCCGACAGTTCCGTGGACTTTCAGGAATTCATGGTGATGCCGATCGGCGCGGCGAGCTTTTCGGAAGCGCTGCGCTGGGGCGTGGAAGTGTTCCATTCGCTGAAAGCGGCTCTGAAAAAGCACGGCTATTCGACGGCGGTGGGCGACGAAGGAGGATTCGCGCCGAGCTGCAAATCGAACGAGGAGGCGATTCAGATTGTTCTCGAGGCGATTTCCTCGGCGGGCTTCAAGCCAGGCGAACAAGTGAGCATCGCGCTCGATCCGGCGGCCAGCGAGTTCTACGACAAAGCCAGCGGCAAATATGTGTTCAAGAAGTCGGACAAGTCAGCGCACTCGCCGGAAGAGATGGTCGAATACTGGGCGAAGTGGATTGAGAAGTATCCAATCGTTTCGCTCGAAGACGGCATGGGAGAAGAAGACTGGCCCGGCTGGAAGAAGCTCACGCAGCGTGTCGGCACGAATTCGTCCGGAAAAAGGTTTCAGCTTGTTGGCGACGATATTTTCGTGACCAACACGGAGATTTTCGCGCGCGGGATCAAGGAAGGAATCGCCAACGCGATTCTGATCAAGCTGAATCAGATTGGAACGGTCACGGAAACAATCGATTGCATTGAAATGGCGCGCAAGGCGGGCTACAAGTCCGTCATTTCGCACCGCTCCGGCGAAACGGAAGATACGTTCATTGCAGATCTAGCCGTGGCAACGGCTGCGGGCCAGATTAAGACGGGCTCTGCTTCCCGCACCGACCGCGTTTCGAAATATAATCAACTACTGCGCATCGAGGAGGAGCTGGGCGCATCGGCCCGATTCAACGGCAAAGCCGCCATCGGCGGATGAGGCGAATTTAATCGGAACCATTGGACGGCGAACGAATTTTCTGCGCGGCAGGTTCAAATCTGCGAGTAATCGGTCGGCCGGAGAATGGTGTTGGTGATGTTCGAGACGATGCTCTCGAAAGAGTAGCGCGGCGAGCCGGTCAGCTTTTTCCACTCAGGCTGCAAGCCGAACGAGCTCCAATCCGCGACGCGATCGGCGAGACTCGGGAAACCCACCATGTACGTGAGACACGGAAGTTTCGCGCCGATTAGCACATCGCCGAAAAATACGCGCCAGAAGCCGGCTTTTTCAAAAACTCCGAACTCTCCGGAATTGAACATTTCCACTTTGCGGCGATGATCCTGATCGCTGGGACTCTCATACGTGCGCAGTTCAAACAAACGCTCCTTGTGCGCGACCGTCGCCGCGGGCAGCGTGAGCTTTGGCCAGCCCTCGAAGGCGACCATCAGCGAGCTTTCGATGCGGACCATGGCCGGCTGATCGGCGGGAGCGTTGAGGAAGGGTGCTCCGGCTTTGAGGTACTCGGCGTCCTGGCCCAGGCGGGCTTCCGCAGTGGCTAGGATATCCACGGACGCGGCGGGAAGAAGAACGTGATACCGCGGAGCGCCTTCGCCGATTTCCACGTTGAACACGCCGACGGGGCTGATGCCCAGGCGATTGAGCGCGGGGACCAGCGCATCGCGCAGGAAAGCGTCGGTCATCTTTTGCTGGCGGCCGGATTGGACGTGGTATTGGCGGAGTTCGTAGTACTCGCGAGGTGTTTCGCCGGCAGAACCATTTTGCAGGGCGGAAAGATTTAGAGTGGAGGCACCGAAACCGGCAGCGCTGGCCGTCAAAAAATTTCGTCTGTTCACGCGGGACGCTCCTGAATACCGGGGACTTTGTTTCTGCGAAAGCGTGCCATGATAACCGCATTGGGCGGCGGGTTTCCAGGTAAACCGGAGCAATTTTGTGTCGACTTCCATTTCTATGTTTATGCAGGCGCGATATGAACGCATTCGAGACTGAGGGATATCCGCGATTTCGCTTTGCGGCCCAACGGGACGTGGGCGCGCTGACGAAGCTGATCAATGTTGCGTTCGTCGTGGAGCAGCCCTTCCTTGAAGGGCCGCGGATCGACGAAGAGGGCACTCTCGCGTTTTTGGAAACAGGGAAATTTTTGATCGCTGAAGACTCGGCGGGGATCGCCGGATGCGTCTATTGCGAATTGCGGGGAGACCGGGGTTATTTGGGTTTGCTTGCGGTCGACCCGCCGCGGCAAGGCGCAGGATTGGGCCGCCAGTTGGTTGCGGTTGCAGAAGAATATTTTCGCGGCGAAGGCTGTGTCGCGGTCGACCTCCGGATTATCAGCCAGCGCGCTCCCCTTCTTGCGTTCTACCGGCGGCTTGGGTATGTAGAAAGCGGGACGGTGCCGTTTTCTGCTTCCGTGCCGGCCAAGGTGCCAGGGTATTACCTCCTTATGTCCAAAATGCTTGCGTGAACGACTGTTGCTGTCGACGGAACTCTTTCCTGGGCGCTCGGGCCACAACGGGGGAGCCCATCGTTGGAGTTGGCCGGCCTCCAAATGAAGTTGGCGAGATAGCTTGCGACAGCGGGCACTTGCGGAAGTTGCGGCACCTCTGACTGGGTGCCATAATCCGAGCTTGCGACGCGGAGTGAATTCGAGAAGCGTCCAACCAATTTTTTGCGACGCGGATTGAATTTGAGAAGCTTCGGGCCATTTTCTTTCGCCGGGGAGTTTGTTTGCTGAGGGGGTTCCATGGCAATACGCGATAGTTGGCTAACAAAAAGAGAACAAGAGGCGGCCGCTGCGAATGGCAACCGCAACCTGTCGCAGATGCATTTTGCGCGGCAGGGTGTGATCACGGAAGAGATGCGGTTCGTGGCGGGCCGCGAAAAAATCGAGCCGGAACTGGTGCGCAGCGAAATTGCGCGCGGTCGGATGATCATTCCGGCGAACGTGAATCACCGAAACCTCGAGCCGATGGGGATTGGGATCGCGAGCAAGTGCAAGATCAACGCGAACATCGGCAATTCGGCGACGAGTTCGAATATCGACGAAGAGCTGACGAAGCTGCACCACGCGGTGCATTACGGCGCGGATACGGTGATGGATCTTTCGACGGGCGGAGATATTCCGGTGATTCGAAAGGCGATCATCGAGGCGTCGCCGGTGCCGGTGGGCACCGTGCCGGTGTATGAAGCGATTTCACGGGTGCGGCGGCCGGAGGATTTGACGATTGAGCTGATGCTCGAAGTGATTGAAGAGCAGGCCGAGCAGGGCGTGGATTACATGACGATTCACGCGGGGGTGTTGCGCGAGCATGTGCCGCTGGTGCGGAAGAGGATTACGGGGATTGTGAGCCGCGGCGGGTCGCTGATGGCGCACTGGATGGAGCACCACAAGAAGCAGAATTTTCTGTATGAGAATATCGAGAAGATTTGCAAGATTTTCAAGAAGCACGATGTGAGCTTTTCGTTTGGAGACGGGCTGCGGCCCGGGTGCATCGCGGACGCGAGCGATGAAGCGCAGTTTGCCGAACTGAAGGTGCTGGGCGACCTGACGAAGAAGGCCTGGGAGCATGACATACAGGTGATGATTGAAGGACCGGGGCACGTGCCGCTGGACAAGATCAAGGAGCAGGTGGAGAAGGAGATGGAATGGTGCCACGAGGCGCCGTTCTATACACTGGGACCGCTGGTGATTGACATCGCGCCGGGGTACGACCACATCACGAGCGCGATTGGGGCGGCGATGATCGGGTGGCATGGCGCGTCGATGCTGTGCTACGTGACGCCGAAAGAGCATCTCGGCTTGCCGAATCCGGAGGACGTGAAACAAGGCGTGATTGCGTACAAAATTGCGGCGCATGCGGCGGACGTGGCGCGGCACCGGGCGGGAGCGCGCGACCGCGACGATGCGCTGAGCTATGCGCGGTTTTTGTTTGATTGGAACAAACAGTTCGAGCTTTCGCTCGATCCGCCAACGGCGAAGGCCATGCATGACGAGAACTTGCCGGACGATTTTTACAAGGAAGCGAAGTTTTGCTCGATGTGCGGGCCGAAATTCTGCTCGATGAATATTACGCAGCTTGCGGAAGCGGAATCGGGGCAGGACCAATCCGAGAGGAAACAGAAGTTTGTCGAGCTGCTGGCTAAAGTGCAGGGCGCTTGACGGCGAGCAGCGGGCGACGCAAGGGAAGAACGCGATGGGAATGTTTGAAGTAACCGTGAAGCTAGCGGGTTTGGATGCGCCGCTGCGGGTCGAAGAGGTCAGGCTGCTGGTTGACACAGGCGCGACATTGTCCTGGGTCCCGCGCAGAATTCTGGAAAGGCTGGGGTCGCCTGCATTGTCACGGCTACCGTTCGAGTTGGCTGACGGCAGACAGCTTGAGCGTGACGTAACGACCGTTTTGTTGACAATCGACGGGAGGAAAGCGCCTGTGCCCGTGGCGTTTGGTGAGCCCGGCGAGGCTGCAGTGCTGGGCGCGACGGCGCTCGAGAGCCTGGGGCTTCTGGTTGATCCGATTGCGCAAAAGCTTATTCCGCGGAATCTGCGGTTGCTTTTTGTCCAGCGTCCCAGTTGTGAAGTCTCTCTAACTGCGCGATGAACTTCTTTAAAAATGGAGTGGCCGTCGTTACGGGCGCGGGGAGCGGGATCGGGCGCGCGCTGGCACAGCAGCTTTCGGCTGGAGGCTCGGCGCTGGCGATTGCGGATATCGATGAAAAAGGGCTGACAGAGACGGCGGCCTCCCTCACGAACAAAACAGCGGCAGTTTCGACGCACGTGCTGGATGTTTCCGATGAAGCGGGAGTGCGAAGTTTTGCGGAAGATATGGCGGCTCGACACGGGCGCGTGACGCTGCTGATCAACAACGCCGGCGTGGCGTTGATTGGGACTTTCGAAGAGATTTCGCTCGACGATTTGCGCTGGCTGATGGGCGTCAATTTTTGGGGCGTGGTTTATGGCGTGCGGTATTTCCTGCCGATTCTGAAACAGCAGCCGCGCGCGCATATCGTGAATTTGTCGAGCGTGTTTGGGATCATTGCGCCGGTTGGGCAGAGCGCTTATTCCGCGAGCAAGTTTGCGGTGCGCGGATTCACGGAGTCTTTGCGGCACGAACTTGAGGGGACTTCGGTTTTTGTGTCGTGCGTGCACCCTGGCGGAATTCATACACCGATCGCGAAGCGGGCGCGGTTGGGGGCGTATGCCCCAAAAAACAAGAAGGAAGAGGCTATCGCGCGATTTGACCAACTGACGCCGACTTCTCCGGAAGACGCCGCGGCGCGCATTCTGAAAGGCGTCGAGCGGCGGGAGCCACGAATCCTCGTCGGGCGAGACGCGCGACAAATTGACATTGTGCAAAGACTTCGGCCGGCCACGTATTGGAAAATGATGGCGAAACGGGCTTCGTGAACGGCGGCGGGAGATGATGGCCAAACGTTTGAAGAATGCAGAAAGAATCAAAGAAGCCTGAGACTGGTTAACGTGGTCCATCTCCTGCAGTTACTGGTGAAGCTACTGCTCAATCTGGAGCAGGAGGTTCAAGACAATTCCAAGCTCGTGGGCAGCCTTCTGATTGGCGGCTTGTGGCTCCTCCTTCTGGCCCAGATTTTTCCCGGGCAGCTTGGAAGCTGGCAGTACGGTTTTGTTTTGGCCGGATGGATTCTAGTGGGAATGGCAGCTTTCCTGTTTGTGCGCAGAAAAATTTGGAGGTGGCGAGTCCTAAGCAGAGCTCACGGGCGCGGTGCTTTATTTCGGACATAAGCCTTTTTTGACGTGGATTCAACGCCGGACTATACTCCGCCATGGGATCGGAGAAAATTTCTGATCATTCCTTAGCGAGGGAGCAAGTATGCCTTTTGCGCGAGCTGGGAAGATTGCCGAGCTGGCGGCGGGGACGATTCGCCAGTTTCAGGTGGCAGGGACTGCCGTGGCGCTTGCCAATGTGGAAGGCAAGTTTTACGCCATCAACGATGTTTGTGTGCACCGGGGAGGGCCGCTGGGCGAAGGAGAGCTCGAGGATAAGGTGGTGACCTGCCCGTGGCATGGCTGGCAGTACGATGTTACGACGGGTAAGGTGTCGCAGAACCCGAGCATGGGGGTGGCTTGCTATGCCACGGAAGTGCGGGGCGACGAGATTTTTGTGGATGTGCCTTAGGAATCCATCTAACTAATTATAAATGAATGAGATAGAGGTCAGTCGAGAGTTTTTGGGCTGTCGGAACGCCTGTGGAGACCTTTTGTGAAAAGCGGGCTAACCCTCACATTTTGTTTCGCTTTTTGGCCGTCCCCGTGTATATTGCTGCCGACTCGACGCCTCGATGGCAACGCCGACCTCGCAACGACACTACTGGATCTTCAGCGCCGACCCGCATCACTACCACTGGGATACGCTCTTCGTGAAGGGCAAGGAGATGTGGCACGGCGCGGAATCGAAACCGGACGCCGTTCGCGCGCTGAAACAGGTGCGCAAGGGCGACCGAGTGCTGTGTTACCACTCCGCGCCGGAGAAGACGCTCTATTCGATCGCGGAGATAACGCGCGACCCCTATCCCGACCCACACGACCACAAGGAAAAAAACCTGGTTGCGGATCTGAGAGCGTTCGACCGCTTGCCGAGGCAAGTGACGCTGGCGGAGCTGCGAGCCAACCCGGCGCTGAAGAAGATGAAGCTGCTGAAAAACGTGCGGGTGCTGGTGTCGCAGATTACCGAAGCTGAGTACCAGGAAATCTTGAAGATGGCGGGGATTGTGGCTTCGCCGGGGATCCCACTCCCCTAACCGCTCGATTGAGGAAATTGCTTCGCCGGGAAAAGGCGAGGCTCAAACCCCGCGTGCCGATACTGACGGAGTGTTGCCCTGGCCTGGCGAAGAATCGGCGTTGCGCGGAGAGCATCCACGCAAGATGCTCGCGCCAAGAAAAAACAAACATTTTAATTTGATTTTTGTGCTGATTGGGAAGGCGGCGGAAATCGGGCCCTCGGTGAAGAAGTACGCCGAGAAGATGGACGAGCGAGCAATCAGCGATCCCGGCTTCTGGCCGCCACCGGAAGCGGCCCCGAAATAGAAGGGCGCGGGGCGGAGCAACTTCGCGCTAATTCCCCCGCGCATGCGCGTTCGCGAAGGCCCAGCCTGCGACGCGGCGAAGGGATGTGCTATTTTGATGGCGGTCCCTTCATGCCGGAACTTCCTGAAGTCGAAACAGTAGCGCGGGGCCTGCGGCGGACGCTGCTGGGCCGGCGGATTCTTTCCGTAAGGCTGGGGAAAACGGATTTTATCGATGATCCAGCGGCGCTCGAGGAACATCTTCCGGGGCGGCAAATCGAAGCCGTCGATCGCTACGGGAAGTTCATGCTGTTGCGGCTATCGGCCGTGAACGGTGTGGCAGCACTTTCTGCGAACGGCGATGCGGCTCCTGCCGCCCTGCTTGTACATCTAGGAATGACCGGGCAACTCGCTCCGAATCCTGCCGCAGAACCTTGCGAAAAACACACGCACGCCTGTTTCGTGCTCGACGATGCCCGCGAGCTGCGGTATACGGATGCGAGGCGTTTCGGACGAATTGCGTATCTTTCCGGGGGACGGCTCGCGGAGGAATTGCGGCGATTCGGCAGCGACCCTTTGGAAATAAGCAAGGAAGAGTTCGTGGAGCGAACGCGAGCGCGGCGCGCGAGAATCAAGGCGCTGCTGCTGGATCAGAGTTTTCTGCGCGGGGTCGGCAATATCTATGCGGATGAAAGCTTGTGGCGGGCGAAGATTCATCCGGCGAGGCTTGGCGCGACACTAAGCAGGAAGCAAGCCGCAACGCTCCATCGCGTCCTGCGAGAAATCTTGACGAAAGCCATCGCGTTGCGAGGCTCGTCCATTTCCGATTTTCTTGACGCTGAAGGGCAGCCGGGCGAATACCAGCGCCATCACCGCGCTTACGGGCGCGAGGGCTTGGGCTGTTACCGGTGCGGCGCGATGATTCGCCGCGCGATCGTCGCGGGGCGCAGCAGCTACTTTTGTCCAAAGTGCCAGACGGCGCCAAGAGGGTGCTCCGCGCTCGCGCTGCCGCGGAAGCTGGCCAGGCAAGCCGGCAAATAGGAAAGCGAATGCGAGCCGTAGTCCAGAGGGTGAGCCGCGCGCGAGTGACGGTCGAGGGACGCGCGACGGGAGAAATTGGGGCCGGGCTGATGATTTTGCTCGGCGTCGGACGCGAGGACACGCCCGCGGTGGCCGCTGCGATGGCGGAAAAAACGGCTAATCTTCGCATTTTTGAGGACGAGCAGGGAAAGATGAATCGCTCGCTGCTGGACGTGAAAGGCGCGGCGCTCGTGGTTTCGCAATTCACGCTGTACGGAGATGCGCGCGGACAACGCAGGCCAAGCTTTATTTCCGCGGCGCCGCCGGAGCTGGCGAAGACACTGTACGAAGAGTTCGCAAAGGTGCTGCAGGGACTCGGGGTAAGCGTAGCGACGGGAATTTTTCAGACGATGATGTCCGTGGAGCTGGTGAATGAAGGGCCGGTCACAATCCTCTTGGACTCCGACAAGACGTTCTAGCGCCCGGCGCCGTTCGAAGGCCGCTGAAGAGTGGAGCAAGGAAAGGGTGCTTCGCGAGCTAAAACAAATTGCGGACCCAAAGGTGCGCGCGAAGATGGCCTATTTCGGCGTGAAAGTTCCGAAGGCCTACGGCATCGCAACACCTGTTTTGCATGCTTTCGCGCGGCATATCGGGAAAGATCAACGGCTGGCGGAGGCGCTCTGGTCCAGCGGAGTCCACGAAGCAAGAATCCTCGCAGCGCTGATTGGCGAAGCGGAGAAAATCACCTCCGCGCAAATGGAACGGTGGGTGCGTGATTTCGACTCCTGGGACGTTGTCGATACGGCATGCTGTTATCTTTACGCGTACGCGAAGCCGGCGTGGGAGAAAATCGACGAGTGGAGCACACGGCGCGCGGAGTTCGAGAAGCGGGCTGCATTTTCCCTCGCGGCTTATCTCAGCTATAAAGACAAGGCGGCTGGGGACGCGCAGTTCGACCGGTTTCTTTGTGTCATCGAGCGCGAGGCGCACGACGAACGGAATTTTGTGCGAAAGGCGGTCAACTGGGCGTTGCGAAACATCGGGAAGAGAAACGTCCGGCTCAATCGCGTGGCGATTCGCGCGGCGGAGCGGATTCGGGCGCAAGGTTCGCGTGCCGCGCGATGGATCGCTGCGGACGCGCTGCGCGAACTAAAGAGCGAAGCAGTACAGACTCGATTGCGAAGAAAGACGGCTGCCTGAATGACCCAGAAAGCGGACAAGCAAGAGCTAACCATTCGCCGCGCGCGCGCGAGCGATGCAGCTCGCCTTGCCGAACTGAGCGGCCAGCTTGGTTATCCGACGACACGCGCGGAGATTAGCAAGAGAATGGGCAAACTGAAGAATGCACAGCCCAACGCCCTGTTTGTGGCGGAGAAGCGGGAAGGTGAAGTCATTGGCTGGGCGCACGTAAGCGTTACGCACCTTTTGGAGGTTGGGACGCGTGCGGAACTGAACGGACTTGTCGTTGAAGAGGGTTGCCGGAGCCTGGGCGCAGGCGCGAAGTTGCTTGAGGCCGCCGAAGAGTGGGCGCGTAAACACGGATGCCCAGTCATGTCGGTGCGGTCCAACGTGATCCGCGAGCGTGCCCACACATTTTATGAACGGCAGGGGTACGAGCACTACAAGACCCAGAAAGCCTTCCGCAAGGCGCTGTGACCCCCTTCCCGCCTGCCAAGTTGATAAGGCTGATAACCGCCTGAAGACAATTCCAATGCGCTGTCTGGCAAGGTATATCGCATTACGATATACTTAGCGCATGGTACGGGACATTACTCCCCAAGAGTACCGGGCCCTGGCTGAATTGCGCTACCTCATCCGGCATTTTCTGCGGGAGGGAGATGCCAAAGCCAGAGCTGCCGGGCTCGAGCCCCAGCAGTACTTGATGCTGCTCGCCATCCGAGGGCTGCCTGAAGGCAGCGAAGCGACCATACAGACGCTTGCGGAAAGGCTCGCGCTAAAGCACCACAGCGCCGTCGAACTGATCGACCGGCTGGAGACACACGGCTACGTGCGCCGGACGCGCAGCCGGGATGACCGGCGGCGCGTTTTCGTATCCCTGTTGCCGCGCGGGGAGCGCTTCCTCGAAAAGGTTGCGCGGAACCGCATCAGTGAATTGCGCACGACCGGCCAGACGCTCGTGGGCGCAATCGAGGCGCTGCTGGCGCACGGGCGCCGCAATGGCGACAATTCGAAGAAGGCAGCCAAGAGGCCAGTGCGAGCCACGCGTGCCTGACGAGGTGAGTAAGACCCGCCCGGAAAAAGCATTTCTTGATCTCCATCTGATAGCACACACAGCTTTCACGGAGAATCGCACACAGCTTAGGCTGCGCGATAATGGAGTTTGAAAGTGTACGGAGAACTGCAGACAAGATGAGCGAAGGCATAGAGCAGATTCGGACTAGTTGGTGGAGATCCCCCGCGCGTCACTGGAAAGCGCTGCTGGTCGACGGGGAAGAACAGGTTTTTCTGGTTCTGACGTTATTGATTGGCGCGCTAACGGGCCTGATGGCGGTCGCGTTCATCCTGTTAACAGAACGCTTTGGCTCGCGGCTCTATCCCGCAGGGGGAGCCACGTGGCATCGCCTGGTCTTTCCGGTCGCGGGCTCGTTGAGCATGGGTTACCTGCTGTTTCGCTATTTTCCGGAAGCGCGCGGCAGCGGCGTCATGCAGACGAAAGCGGCTCTTCATGCGCGCGAAGGCCGCATCACGGCACGCAGCACGCTGGGAAAATTTTTCTGCACTTCCGCCACCCTAGCCAGCGGAATTCCGCTAGGACCTGAAGGACCGACGGTATATGTAGGCGCCGGCATCGCCTCCGTTCTCGGCCGGAACCTCGGATTGCGCCCGGAAAAAGTGAAAGCGCTCATCCCGGTGGCGGCCGCCGCCGCTATCGCAGCTGCTTTCAACACGCCCTTGGCGGCGGTGTTGTTTGCGCTCGAGGAAGTCGTGGGAGAGCTTCACGCGCCCGTGCTCGGTTCGGTCGTGCTCGCCTCGGCCACTTCCTGGGGGATGTTGCGTTTGCTGCTGGGCAACAACCCGCTCTTTAAAGTGCCGCAGTATGATCTCGTCAACTACTGGGAGTTTTTTATTTATGCCGCGCTGGGGATAATCAGCGGCTTCGTTTCCGTGGCCTTCTCAAAGCTCTTGCTGGGCATGCGCGAGCGATGGTTCCTGAAGCTACCAAAGAAGACGCTCTGGTACCAGCCGGTCGTGGGCGGCATAGTGGTCGGAATCATGGGATTGTTTGTCCCCCAGGTTTTGGGCGTTGGGTATAACCACGTCGGCGCTGTACTCAATGGAAGCATGGCCTTGAAGCTGATGGTCCTGCTTCTCGTGCTGAAACTGATTGCTGTCGCTTTCAGTTATGCGTCGGGAAACGCGGGCGGCATTTTCGCTCCCAGCCTTTTTCTCGGGGCTATGCTCGGAGGAGCCATTGGCACCGTAGCCCACGATCTGCTGCCTGGATATGTCGGGACGCCCGGAGCCTACGCCCTGGTCGGAATGGGCACGGCTTTTGCGGGGATTGTGCGCGCGCCGATGACCTCCGTGGTCATGATCTTTGAGATCACAAGGGACTATGCGGTCATCGTTCCCCTGATGATTGCAAACCTCCTCAGTTTCTTCATCTCTTCGCGCTTCCAGGAGGAAACGATCTTTGAAGCCTTGGCGCGGCAGGATGGCATTCATTTGCCCAGGGCCGAGACGCGGATGCACGAAGGGAGCCACCAGGTGATCCTGGCGATGCGGCCGGCGACGGAAATTCTGCCGGCGAATATGAACGCGAATGAAGCTATGGAAAAAATACGCTGGAGCGAATCCACCGCGTGGCCGGTGACCGACGGCCGCAATGTGATTGGACTGCTGACATTTGGCCAGATTCAGCAGGCCGCCTCTGCCGAAGCTGAACCCAAACTTTTGAAAGATCTCGTGGATGGAACGGAATTTCCGCACCTTCACGTGGATCACTCGCTGAGCCTGGCGCTGGAAAGAATGGGCACATGCCAGATCAATACGATTCCCGTCGTCAGCCGCGCCGACATTCACAAACTCGAAGGCATCGTGACTTTGAAAGATATTTTGTCGGTTTACGGAGTGGGTTCTCCCGAGAAAGCTTGATCGGAGGATCGGACCTTCCGACGGGCCGCCGTTCTGTCTCAAGCTGGCGTCGTACCCGCTGGCTCGCTTTTTCCCCGCATGGCTATGATCGCGGGTGCGAATCGCTTCCCCCGGGATGAGCGCAACGGAATGTCCGCTGCGACATCTTAGAAAGAAGCATTCGTTGGACCGGATTGAAGAGTGCGCGGATGAGAGTTTCTAAATGGCCGCGAGGCTTTTCCAAAATGCTGAAGCGAACGCTCTGCTGAGCCGCTCGCCCGTGGCGATCAGCGTTTTCCTAGCCACGAAGGACGCTTAGGAGAAAAGATGGATTACGTCAACCTCGGCAAGACCGGCCTCAAAGTTTCCCGCATCTGCCTCGGCTGCATGACCTACGGAGCGCCCGCCGCGGGCAAAATCAAGCCCGGCAGCCATGCCTGGGCTCTCAATGAAGAAGAGAGCCAGCCGTTTCTTCGCCAAGCGCTCGAGCTCGGCATCAATTTTTTTGACACCGCCAATGTCTATTCGGCCGGCGCCAGCGAAGAAGTGCTCGGGCGCTTCCTGAAAGCGAACGTCCGCCGCGAAGCCGTTGTTGTCGCCACCAAAGCGCACGGTGTAATGCGCGACGAGCCGAACGGCCGCGGCCTTTCTCGCAAAGAGATCTTCTACGAACTCGACCAGAGCCTTCGCCGTCTGGGGACGGATTATGTGGACCTCTACCAAACGCACCGCTGGGATTATGAAACGCCCATCGAGGAAACGCTCGAGGCGCTTCATGATGTCGTGAAATCAGGCAAGGTTCGCTACATCGGAGCTTCCTCGATGTACGCGTGGCAGTTCACGAAAGCCCTCTATCTCGCCGATCTTCACGGATGGACTCGATTCGTTTCCATGCAGAATTACTACAATCTGCTCTACCGCGAAGAAGAGCGGGAAATGATGCCGCTGTGCCTCTCGGAAGGGATCGGCGTCATTCCCTGGAGTCCCCTGGCGCGCGGGCGCCTGACGCGGCCGTGGCAAGGCGAAAACACAAAACGCTTCGAGACGGATCAGTTTGGCAAGACTCTCTACGCGAAGACCGAAGAAGCGGACCACAAAGTCGTGGATCGTCTGGGAGAACTCTCCGAGAAACGCGGAGCTCCGCGAGCGCAGCTCGCGCTCGCGTGGATGCTCAGCAAACCGTTCGTAACCTCGCCCATCGTCGGCGCCACCAAACCTCATCATCTCACGGACGCTGTGGCCGCGCTCTCGCTGCGCCTGACGGCGGACGAAATCGCCTCGCTCGAGGAGCCCTACACGCCGCATCCTGTGCTGGGTTTTAGCTGAGGCCAAGTTGCGCGGTTAGTCTTGATAATTCGGATATTTCTGCCGCAATTTCTCGAACGCCGGCATGGATGCGCGCCGGCTTGACGCGCTTGCGGCGGAAGGCGAATCGGAACACGTTGCAGATTTTGAGGCACTTATCGCGCGAAAGAGGCGCGTCAATTGCGCCCCTGTGGATAATGTTCCGAGTCTGGGCCTGGAGCGAAACCCTGCAATTGGCGGCGGTCCCCGGTCTCCGCAAGGCCGCGAACTTGCCGCAGCTTGACTGCCCGCGATTATCTCTGGTCTATATTGGCTGATTGATTTATGCTGCCCGCGGCGTATTCTGGCTTTCCTCGACCATGCTCTTCAAAACGCAAAGCGCTTCGGTCTACGGCATCGACGCCTACGTCGTCGAGGTGGAAGTCGACGTAGGCTCCGCCCGCATGCAGGACTTCAACGTCGTTGGGCTGCCCGATAACGCCGTGAAGGAGAGCCGCGAACGCATCAAGTCCGCGCTCCGCAATTGCGGGTTCGAGTTTCCGCACGGCCAGGGCGTGACCATTAACTTAGCGCCCGCAGACGTACGCAAAGAAGGCTCGGCCTTCGATCTTCCCATGGCGTTGGGGCTCGTCGGTTGCATGGGCCATTTTTTCGGCAAGCAACTGAACCAGTCCATGTTCCTGGGAGAGCTGTCGCTGGATGGAAGCGTGCGGCCGGTGCGGGGCGCGCTTTCTGCGGCGCTCGCGGCGCGCGAGTGCGGGCTTAAGTCCCTGGCCGTGCCGGAAGCCAACGCTCGCGAGGCTGCGGTCGTCGATGGCGTCAACGTGTTTGGTTTGAAGTCTTTGCCGCAAGCCGTCGATCTCGTGAATGCGCCGGAATCGTTTCAGCCGGTCGTCGTTGATGCCAAACAGATGCTTTCGGAAGCGGCGCAGTATTCCGTCGACCTGCGGGATGTACATGGCCAGCAGGCGGCCAAACGCGCGCTCGAGGTCGCCTGCGCCGGCGGCCACAACATTTTGTTCATCGGACCTCCGGGAGCGGGCAAAACCATGCTCGCCAAGCGTATTCCCACGATTCTTCCGCCCATGTCGCTGGAAGAAGCCATCGAAACCACACGCATTCACAGCGTCGCGGGCGTTCTCGAAGACAGCCGCGGCCTCGTCGGCACGCGGCCCTTTCGTTCCCCGCATCACACCATCAGCGATGCCGGTTTGATCGGCGGCGGCGCCGTGCCCCGTCCCGGAGAAGTTTCGCTCGGCCACAATGGCGTCCTATTCCTCGATGAATTGCCGGAATTTCAGCGAAATGTTCTGGAGGTCATGCGCCAGCCGCTCGAAGACGGTTCCGTGACCATCTCCCGCGCCGCCATATCGGTCACTTTTCCCTCGCGATTTATGCTGGCGGCCGCCATGAACCCTTGTCCTTGCGGCTATTTTGGCGATCCCACGCGCGAGTGCCACTGCACGCCGCCGATGATCCAGCGGTATGTCTCGAAAATATCGGGTCCGCTCCTCGACCGCATCGACATCCACATCGAAGTGCCTGCGGTGAAGTACAAAGAGCTGCGCGCTCCCTCTTCCTCGGAGGATTCGGCCGGCGTCCGCGGGCGCGTCATCGCGGCGCGCGAGCGGCAGATCGAACGTTTCCACGCCGAAAAGAAGACCTACGCAAACGCCCAGATGATGCCCAAAATGATTCGCAAACATTGCGCTATTTCCGCGGACGGAGAGAAGCTGCTCGAGAACGCGATCACCAGACTGGGACTTTCCGCGCGCGCCCACGACCGCATTCTGAAGGTCGCCCGAACGATCGCCGACCTGGACGCCAGCGACAGCATCGATCCGCGCCACCTGAGCGAAGCCATCCAATACCGCACCTTGGACCGCTCCTATTGGGCGTAACCCGAGAAGGCACATTTCCGCCGGCCACCGTGCGCGGACTTCCCGGTTGTCTTCCGCTGAACCTCCAACCCATTTCAGACAAGTGCTCCATTGACTTACGTTTGGCCGCTGTGTTACCGATAAGTGCGCTCCATCGGGTGTAAGCTACCTTTGACGGCGCGTCATGCATGGGCACTGACCCCAAGCACCTCGAAATCACGCTGGAGACGCAAGTCGAGAGCGTAAACCTGGCGGAGGAGATGTGTCTCCGCGTTGCCGAGGCTGCCGGATTCGGCGAGGACGATTGCTACAAGATCGGCATGAGCGTGCGCGAAGGCGTCATCAACGCATTCCACTACGGCAATCAAGAACGGCCCGAAAAAAAGATTCATCTGGCGGTGGATCTGACTGGCGATAAGATGATCATCCACGTCCTGGACGAGGGCACGGGCTTTACGCTCGCTGACGTGCCCGACCCGCTGGCGGAAGAAAATCTGTTGAGCACCTCGGGACGCGGAATCTTCCTGATGCGCGCGTTCATGGACGAATTCGACGTCGTGCTTGGCCGCACCGGCGGCGCGGAAATCGTGATGTCCAAGAAATTGCCTCTACAAGAGAACCCAGGAACGAATGGCCAGGGAAGCCAAGGCGCCTCCCCGCATCAAGGAGCTTAGAAGGACTTATGGCCCTGCGCGCAACGCATCGAGATGCTGAACAAGCTACGGTGGTGGACCTCAGCGGGCGAATTACCCTGGGAGAGGGCAGCGCCCTGCTTCGCAAAACGGTTCGCGGTCTGCTGGACGATCAGCGCACCCGCATCGTGCTGAATCTTGCAGACGTCGATTACATCGATAGCTCGGGTATCGGCGAGCTCGTCAGCGCGTACACTACGGCGAAAGGCCGTGGCGGCGAACTGAAATTGCTCCACTTGACGAAGAAAGTGCACGATCTGCTCCAACTCACCAAGCTGTATACCGTCTTTGACGTCTACACCGACGAAGGCAGCGCCCTGCGCAGTTTTCAATAGCATCCCCCGGCCTCCCATCGGAAACCGAATCTGCGCTCCGCATCGCTCGCCTCAAACGCATTCGTGCGGCACAATTCTTCCTTGGCCCTCGCGCACCGCACTCATGAATAACGGCTCCGAAACCGCGTGGATTGTCGAGCGGGCAACCGCCCTCGGATTTGATCTTTGTGGAGTCGTCCGCGCAGAGAAGTTTTCGGAGTTGGACCCGGGGAAAGAATGGCTCTCGCGCGGCTATGCCGGCGAAATGAACTATTTGTCGGACCCGCGCCGCAGCGATCCGCAAAGCGTAATGCCCGGGCTTCGCAGCGTGATCGTTTGCGCCTTGAACTACAACTCTTCCGCGCTGCGATCGGTGGATGCTCTCCAACCAAGCCAAGCTGAGCCGCGCGGCTGGATTTCCCGCTACGCTTGGGGACAGGATTACCACGAAGTTCTTCAGCAGAAGCTGAAGCAACTGGAAGCCATTCTTTCGGAACGATTCACCGAAACCTTCCAGACGCGCATCTACGCGGACACCGGACCTCTACACGAACGCGTTTTCGCCAAACACGCTGGGCTTGGCTGGCTCGGAAAAAATACGCTGTTGCTCAACGCAAAGCTCGGTTCCTGGTTTTTTCTCGGGGTAATTCTCACGACGCTCGATCTTCCACCCACGCTGAGTCCAGCCGAACCGCCTCCCCCGGATCTTTGCGGTTCCTGCACAAAATGCATCGATGCCTGCCCAACCCAGGCGCTTGTCGAGCCCTATGTGCTGGACTCGCGACGTTGCATTTCTTACTTGACCATCGAGGTTCGCGGCAGCATCCCCGAAGATCTTCGCGGACCCATGGGACGCCACGTCTTCGGCTGCGACATTTGCCAGGACGTTTGCCCCTGGAATCGGCGCGCTCCGCTAACGCAGGCTCAGCAATTTCAGCCAAGAAGCTTTCGAATGCCCGCTCAAAGTGAGCCGCGAGAACTCCCCTCGGCCGCCGCGAAAGAAAACGACGAAGAATCTCTGTTTATGCCGCGCCTTGAATGGCTTGCCGGGATGAGCGAAGAAGAATTCCGCGGCGTTTTTCGGGGAAGTCCCATCAAACGCGCAAAATGGCGCGGCCTGGTGCGGAATGCTTGCATCGCGCTCGGCAATTCTGCGCCCGACCCCGGCTCGGCCAAGCACGGGCGAATTTGCGCGCTGCTCGAGCGTCTTTCTGTTTCCGCCGAACCGCTGATCGCCGAGTCTGCCCGATGGGCGCTTTCGCGCATCCAATAAGTGTGCGGGCATCTCCTTGCCGAACTTCGATCTCCGCGCGCTCTCTTTGAGAGCCGGCCATTGAGGCCTCTTGGCGAAGAGCAGTATCATACAGTCGGCTGGTTGGCCAGCTTCCTCGCCGCAGGAGATCCCCATGCATCGCCGGAAATTTCTGGAGAGTTCCGGGATTGTCGGTGCGGGATTGCCTGGAGCGAGCAGCGGCGCTTCTGCGGCTTAGCGCTCCGGCACCGCGTTGGTTTCTAAATCTATTCTCAAACTGGAGGAATACACCGTGGCATTTACACTGCCCCCGTTGCCATACTCATTCGACGCACTCGAACCCTACATTGACGCCAAGACCATGGAAATTCATCACGACAAGCATCATGGCGGCTACGTTAACAACCTCAACAAAGCGCTCGATGGCCACGCCGGTCTCCAGGCCAAGTCGCTGGAAGACCTGCTCAAAGGCCTCGACTCCATTCCGGAAAACATTCGCGCGGCGGTCCGCAATAATGCCGGCGGCCATTGGAACCATTCGCTGTTTTGGACACAGTTGAAAAAGGGCGGCGGCGGCGAACCCAAGGGCGATCTCGCGGAGGCGATCAAGTCAACTTTTGGATCTTTCGGCGGTTTTCAGGAAAAATTCACCGCCGCGGGACTCGCCCGCTTTGGTTCTGGCTGGGCTTGGCTGGTCGTTAAGGACGGAAAGGTAGCCATCGATTCCACCCCGAACCAGGACACACCCTTTACGCTCGGTGCCAAAGCCGTCCTCGGACTCGATGTTTGGGAGCATGCGTATTATTTGAAGTACCAAAACTTGCGCGGTGATTACATCAAGGCGTGGTGGAACGTCATCAATTGGGATTCCGCCGCCGAGCACTACGCCGCCGCAAAGAAATAATCAACGCCACAACGCATCGGCAATATGTCCCATCGAAACAGGAAGGCCCGATCCGAATCTTCGGACCGGGCCTTTTCTTTCTTTAGCTTCCTGTCCCTGAGTTTGCTCTAAGCTGTCATCGGACGCTTCGCCAAAGGAACCAAAGTGGCGCTGCGCGATGGATTGTGGAACGCCTGCGGAGCTGGCGCAAACGTGTGGGTTTCACGCGTTGGCATGGGCACCGGCATGGACATCGATCCAATCGTGCTGCGCGAAGCTTCGCGCACGAGCTCCATGCGCCCTCGCACGCGAAACTTCGAGAGCAGTGACGACACGTGGAACTTCACCGTGCGTTCGGAGAGGTTCAGTGTCGCGGCAATTTCCTTGTTTGCCAAGCTCCTCATCACGCCGCCAAGCACCTCTTCCTCGCGGCGCGTGAGCTTCACCGGACTGCCGACGGAATGACCCGCTTGCAAAAGCTTTTCGGCTTTTTCCTTCAGTCCTTCCAAAAGATCACTTTCGGCCCTGACCATCACCACGTAGTCGTTCGGCGTCTGGCCCCTCACCATGCAGTGCATTGCCAAAAGACCAGCGGCTTGGTCCACCGGAAAGCATCCGTCAGGTCCTGCTTCCACGTGAAAATGGGTTACTCCCGTGTTTTTTTCATAAAAGTAGAAATGATCGCGAGGTATAGCTGGGCGGGGACTGCTCAAAGGATGATGCTGTTCACTTCTGCGGATAAGCTTCACACGCACCCCTCAGTACGCAGCTTCGTGGCACCACCGAAGCTTCTTGATTTGAGTAAACCCCCCTAAGGAGGCAAATTGCATTGCGTAGGCAAGCGGCCAAGTAAGAAGCCAAAACAGAGGGCTGAGCACCCGGCGCCTGGACCTTTGAAAGGTTGCACCGAGCCGCGAGAAGGAGCTCCCTGCCAGTTCGCCTGCGTCAAGACACCGAAGCTCCTCTTGGGTGCATTTTTTCCTCCGAAGGCGAGGGAACACAACTCGTTCAGAAAGGGGTACTTAGGAAAGCCCTCGATAAGCCCGCGCAATTTCTCCGGGTAGGAATTGCACGGTGCGCGAAAATTTTCCATGTTTTGGCAATTCTCTTGGTGGCGGGGGAAAAATAAAACTCATGTGTTTGTAACATCTTTTCCACAGATACTGATGAAAGATTAGACACAAAAGAAGCCGTGTCTGCTTTTGGTACACGAATTGTTCCGCCCCGTGGAAAACTTCCTGTGGAAAAAACTGTGGAAATCTTTTTGGATTTGCCGCGGCGTTCCTGCGCGCTTCAATAGGCCAGAATGCGTGTCTGTTCCGGCGAGATCACCTCGTACGTAACGCCGCGCCAACGTATCTTGCGCGTGACCAGCGAGGTGATGAAATTCACCACGTATAAAAACGGAATGAAAACGATCAACAACACATAGATCCACGCCTGGCCCGCGATTTGCGAACGATAAGCAGGCAAGACTTCCGAGACGCCCGCGGCCCGCAGCGCTCCGCGAATCATCGCCAGCAACACCGGCAAGAAGGTCAGCGCCGCAAATGGAAATGCGGGCAACGACGCCAGAAAGTAGTTGAGGGTCAGAAGGGATCCAAGGATGAGAGTTAGACAATAGAGCAGGTGCGTGACAGCCGCAAATCCCCACATTTTCTCCGAATAAACTCGCGTGATCAGCACCTGCCGGTTTGTAAATTCCATCAGGCCGGTGAAATCCGTCTCCACGAAAGAAGGCACGATGCACTCCGGCAAGAAAACAATCGAACGGTTCGCTTGCTCGAGAGCGAGCGTCATCGAATAATCGTCGCTGACCGAGTGGCGCCATTGTTCGGCGACGCCGGATTGCTCGAAGACGCTCCGCCGGATCGCCGTCCCCCCGCCCCAGCAAAAATTCTTTCCTTTTTCGCTGAGCATGGTGACGATGGGTGCGTTCCATGCCGCGAGTAGCGCGCTCGCCAGGTTGCTTCGGTTGGGAATCAGCCAGCGCATGGTAGTCGTGGCTCCGATTCGAGAGTCGGATAGCGGAGCGACCATGCGGTGCAGCCAATTCCTTCCGGGGCGTCCATCGGAGTCGACGAAAGTGAGCACGTCGAAATCGGGAGGCAACTGCGCAACGCCCAGGCGCAAATTGTTCACTTTCTCGCCGCATCCTTCCGGTTTCTCCGTAATCACGACGTTCGCCTTCGTGCGCGACGATCCCGCAACGCGCTTTACGATGTTGTAGGCCGGATCCGTAGCCGAAGCGATCAGGAAGAATATTTCGTAGTTCTGATAATCAAATTCCGTCAGAGCAACGAGGTTGCGTTCGAGCGCCGGCTCGATCCCTTTGCACGGGCAAAGCACCGCGACCTTCGGCGAGTAAAAACCCGGATCCGTGTGGATGCGCCGCCGCGCATACCCCAGCCATTGCAGCCCATGCCCGATCAGATAGAGACCCAGAAGGATCTGGGGAATCGCCAGAATGTAGAATAGAATTTCCACGCCTTTCGAGGATAGCAGACAGGCTGCGCTCGCGCTTATCCGTGTGCGCAGGTAGAATCGCACCGGTAAACGTCCGTCTTAAGGAGAAAAGAGATGCCCCTTCGTGTGGAACCCGTCATGGTTACTACCGCCCTCGAAATACCCGGCTATCGCATCGTTCGCAATTTTGGTATCGTCCGCGGCATCATCGTGCGGTCGCGCAGCGTAATCGGAAACCTGGGCGCGGCTCTGCAAACGATCGTCGGCGGCAATATCACCATTCTCACGAACCTTTGCGAGAAGGCCCGCGAAGATGCTTACGAATTGCTCATGCAGCATGCCGGCGAACGTGGTGCGAATGCCGTCATCAGCATGCGTTATGACGCAACCGAAGTCATGCAGGGCGTGACGGAAGTGCTTGCCTACGGCACGGCGGTCCAGGTCGAGCGCATCTCGTAATTCCCGGTGGCGTTTTTCATCGCGGCTGCTGGCTCTAATTCGCGGCGGGCCATCCCCCGATGGTAGAATCTGGCCCTTCTATGTTCTGCTCCTGTTGTGGTGCAAAGGTGTCTTCCACGGGGCGATTCTGTTCCGCTTGCGGGTCTTCGCTTGATCCCGACGGAGCTGCGACCATCGACTCGAACGATCTGAGCGCCGATCAGGAGACCATCGCTCCTCCTTCGGCTCCGACGCCGCGTAAGCCGCCTTCCGCACCTACGCCCGCCCGCACTCCACGCCCGCCCTCGAGCGCCGGCGCAAGGCCTCCCAGTTCGGATCCCATCGGCGGCGCACGCTTCGCTCCTGGCGAAATCATTGCCGAGCGCTATCGCGTCGTGGCCATCGCAGGCCGCGGCGGCATGGGTGAAGTCTACCGCGCGGAAGACCTGAAGCTCGGCCAGCTCGTCGCCATCAAGTTTCTCCCCGAGAGCCTCTCCGAGGACGCCGCCGCTCTCTCGCGATTTCATTCCGAAGTCCGCATCGCCCGGCAGGTGTCTCATCCGAACGTCTGCCGCGTCTTTGATATTGGCGATGCGAACGGCACCACGTTTCTCTCCATGGAATATGTCGACGGCGAGGACCTCGCCTCCGTCGTCCGCCGCATCGGCCGGCTGTCCCCCGACAAGGCTACGGAAGTCGCACGCCAGATTTGCGCCGGGCTGGCCGCTGCCCACGAGCGCGGCGTCATTCATCGCGACCTCAAGCCTGCCAATGTCATGCTCGATGGCGCCGGAAAAATTCGCATCACCGATTTCGGCCTTGCGGGCATCGCCGCAAGCATTCAAGGCGCGGACATTCGCGCCGGCACGCCCGCTTACATGGCCCCGGAACAGCTTGCCGGCAAGGAAGTCACCGCCAAGAGCGATATTTATTCGCTAGGCTTGATCCTTTATGAAATTCTCACGGGCAAACGCGCTTTCGAAGCCGCCACGCTCCCCGAGCTGATCAAGCTCCGCGAACAAGGCGCGATCACCAATCCTTCGACTCTTGTGCGCGATCTCGATCCGCTCATCGAACGCGTCATCCTTCGCTGCCTCGAAAACGATCCCGCGAAACGTCCCGTCTCGGCTCTGCAAGTTGCCGCCGCTCTCCCGGGCGGCGATCCGCTCGCCGCCGCTTTAGCGGCAGGTGAAACGCCCTCTCCGGAAATGGTCGCCGCCGCTGGTGCCACGGAAGGCATGCGGCCGCGGCTCGCGATTGCGTTGCTGGCAATCGTTGCCGTAGGGCTAGTGCTGTCGCTGTTAATGGCGGATTCTACGCGGCTGGTCAATCGTGTGACGCTGGAGAATCCTCCTGAGGCGTTGGCGGCAAAGGCACGCGAGATTATTTGGAGGTTGGGGCTTCCAGCCAACTCGTCCGCGGATTCGGCCTACGGTTTCGACATTAACTCCGCATATCTGAATTACATCCAGACGCATGACAAGAGCCGGTCGCGCTGGGATGTGCTAGCGAAAGCTGAACCGCCGGCAATGACGTTCTGGTATCGGCAGAGCCCAGAGCCGCTCTTTGCGGAGATGTTCTTTGGGCCGGGCGTGGCGGGCGGAGGGCAGGTGGCGCGCGGCGATCCACCGATGGACACAACGGCCATGGCGCTGGTAGTGCTCGACACGTCGGGACGTTTGGTGCGCCTCGAGGTGGTGCCGCCAGAGAAGAGCGTGCCCGTGCAAAACGTGAAAGTACCGGATTGGGCCGAGTTTTTCACTGCGAGTGGCTTGAATATCGCTGCGTTTCGCGCGGCCGAGCCAGAATGGGCCCCGCTAGCGTCGACGGATTCTCGGCTAGCCTGGACCGGAACACTGCCGGAGCGGCCGGACGTGCCAATTCGAGTGGAAGCGGCGTCGTTTCACGGTGAGCCGGTGGCTTTCCGCACTGTGTATGCGTGGACGAAGCCGGGGCGGGATTTGCAGAACAACTTGACAGGAATGCAAAAGATTTCGTCCGTGATGATTGTCCTGATGATCCTGGGGGTGCTTATTGGCGGGATTGCTTTGGCGCGATGGAACATCCAATCGAATCGCGCGGACATGAAGGGCGCAGCGCGGCTAGGCGCCTTCATCTTTGTGGCTTTCATAGTGCTGTGGATTTTGAGCACGCATCATTTAGCGAATTTCCTGGAAGGGATCAGTTTTCTGGTGGCCGTTGCCTCGGCAACGCTGCGCACATTTTTTGCAATGGTTCTCTACATCGCGCTCGAGCCGTTCGTGCGGCGCAGGGAACCGCAGGTGCTTATTTCATGGACGCGGTTGCTCGCGGGGAATTTGCGCGATCCGCTGGTTGGGCGAGACTTGCTGATCGGCGTGGTGTATGGCATTGGCTTGCTGATTTTCGAGGGAAGTGACAATTTCCTTCTGCCGCTCTTTGGCAAGCTGCCACCCATGCCGGGAGGAGTTTCGACGGAATCGCTGCTGGGGGTTCGCCACGCGCTGGGGCAAGTGCTGCTGTATGTGCTTGGGCAGACCATCGATTCGCTCGGCATTTTCTTCATGCTGTTTGTCCTGCAGCGAATTTTGCGCAGCACGTGGGCGGCGGCGATCGTAGTGGCGATAGTGGGAACACTGCTCTCGCTGGGCAGCAATTCCAGCGAATACCAGTGGTTCAGCGCGATAGCCCTGGTGGTTTTGTATATTTCGTTTTTGCTGGTGCTCAAGCGCTTCGGGCTGCTCCCACTAGTGGTTGGACTTGTGGTGCAGGAGGTTTTGCAGGCATTTCCGGCGACGGTGCATTTCGGGCGCTGGTATGCGGCGCCGTCGCTCGCGGGATTGGCGGCAATCGCGGCGTTGACGCTGTATGGATTCCGGACGGCGCTGGCGGGCCAGCGCGTATTTTCCGCGGAAGCCTTCGATCGCTGAAACGTCTCCCCATCTGCTATCGCAGGTCTGAAGCTCTTTTTTTCTCGCCAGATGGCATCCCTGTATTTACAATTTCGCTCGTCAATTTTTCCAAGTCGTTCAGCGCCCGGCTCGCCGCCACCCGCGCCTTTTCCAGAAAAGACGAATCCAGCAGAAACGCGCTGCGGTCCACAAACGGATGATTCGCCGCTTCGAACGGCTTGCGGTTCCTCCGCGTGGAAAGATTACGCGCCAGCAGATCTTCATACATCTGCAAGTCGCTTTGAAAATCCAGCGCCTCTCCCGCGCTCCATTTTTGTTGCCGCGTCAGCGCCGCCAGAAACTTGCGCCGGAACGCTGCGGCATCTTTCCGCAACATTGGCCGCGGCTTGGCCCGGCCCGCAGTCGGCGCTTCAGCAAAGGTGATTTCCAGCGCCCGCGCCGTCAGCGCAAGCAATGCCTCCCGCTGCAGCAATTCGAGAAGATCGCGATACAGTGAAGCGTGAACTTGCAGCGCGTGGCGTCCGTGCTCGATGACGTATGAATCCACGAATCGCGGCACAATCCGCTCGCGTTGCAGCGCCTCCATCAGCCGCAAGGCCAGCTCTGCCGGCGCATCCGTCTTGATGTCTCTATCGCCCGCCATCGTCCTCTCGGGTAGGGGCACGACGTATCGTGCCCCAGCGTTTCAAGTAGGGGCGCGATACATCGTGCCCCACCGTCGTCGCAGTCCATGGTAGCAGGACTTTGTTTCCCGCCTCCGCGCCGCACCTCCAAAAAACAAAAAGCCCAGCGAATCTAATTTCGCTGGGCTCTCTCTTTTCTATTCTTACCGTGGCAGGGCTTACCGAAGGTAAGCCACTCTTCACCACCCACTATCCACTACTCACTTCCCCTTCAATGAATCGCCCGCGGACTTTCCGGCCCCACCCTCTTCGGCTTGGGTTCCGGATTCGGTACGATCGGCGGCACCACCACATTCTTCGAAAGCGCGTGCTCCAGCACTTCATCGAGATTCCGCACGTAGGTGATCTTGATGTCGCCGAGAATTTCCGGCGGCAGATCCGCTACGGCGTTAGGCTCGTTGTCGGCCGGAAGCAGCACTTCTTTGATCCCCGCGCGCTTCGCGCCGAGGACCTTTTCCTTCACCCCGCCGATCGGCAGCACCACGCCCGAGAGCGTCATCTCACCGGTCATCGCCAGCCTATCGCGCACGGGCCGTCCCGTGAACAAACTGACTAACGCAGTCACCATTGCCGCTCCCGCGGACGGACCATCTTTCGGAACGCCGCCCGACGGCACGTGAATGTGGATGTCGCTTTTCTGGAAGAAGTTCGGATCGATGCCGTAGTGCTCCGCGTTCGAGCGCACCCACGTCAACGCCGCAGTCATCGACTCCTGCATCACGTCGCCCAGTTGTCCAGTCTTCGTGAAGTTCTTCCCTCCGCGCATGCGGCTGGCTTCGATGAAAATGATGTCTCCGCCCACCGGCGTCCACACCAGGCCAACGGCCACGCCAGGCGTCTTGACGCGCTCCACGACCTCTTTCTCCGCCCGGAACTTCGGCACGCCGAGATATTTGCGAACGATTTCCTGCGTAACCTCCATTTTTTCCGTGTGGCCTTCCGCGATCTGCCGCGCTTGTTTACGCGTAATGGTCGCGATTTCCCGCTCCAGGTTTCTCACGCCGGCTTCCCGCGTGAAGCTGTGAATGATCTCCTGCAGCGCCTCGTCCGAGAAGCTAATCTGCTCCCCCACTTTCAAGCCGTGTTCCGCGGCCTGCTTGGGGATCAGGTATTTATGCGCGATGTGGATCTTCTCCTCGCCCGTGTATCCCGGCAGTTCGATGATCTCCATGCGGTCTCGCAGCGGTTCCGGGATGGGATCCATCCAGTTCGCCGTGGCGATGAACAGCACTTTCGAAAGATCGAATGGCACATCCAGGTAGTGATCGCGGAACGCGTTGTTCTGCTCCGGATCGAGAACTTCCATCAGCGCCGAGGAGGGATCGCCTCTGAAATCGCGGCCCAGTTTGTCGACTTCATCCAGCATCATCACCGGATCGTTCGATTCCGCCCGCTTCAGCCCTTGAATGATCTGTCCCGGCAACGCACCGATGTACGTGCGCCGGTGGCCGCGGATTTCCGCTTCATCGTGCATGCCGCCCAAGGCGATGCGCACGAACTTACGGCCCAGCGACCGCGCAATGGATTTTCCAAGCGAGGTTTTCCCCACGCCTGGAGGCCCGACGAAGCACAGGATCGGCCCCTTCATCCCCGGCTGCAGTTTCTTCACCGCCAGATAGTCGAGAATACGTTCCTTCACCTTCGTCAGATCGTAATGGTCTTCGTCAAGAATCTGCTTTCCTTTGGTGATGTCGATCTCGCTCACACCGGAGGATTTGGACCACGGCAACGAAGTCATCCATTCGAGATACGTTCGCGAAACCATGTACTCCGCCGAAGCCGGCGTCATTTTCGCCAGCCGCTTCAGTTCGCGGTCGCACTCTTTCTTGGCTTCCGCCGTCATTCCGGCTTCGTCCACTTTCTTGCGCAGTTCGTCGATCTCCTGGCCCGTGTCGTCGCTCTCGCCGAGTTCCTTCTGGATCGCTTTCATCTGCTCGCGCAGCAAGTACTCGCGCTGGTTCTGGCCCACCTGCTCCTGAACCTGCTCGTGAATCTTCGAGCGCAGTTCCAGCACTTCCAACTCTTTCGAGAGTTCGCGGATCAGCATCTCCAGACGCTTCCGCACGCTCGGAGTTTCGATCAGCTCTTGCCGCAGCAGCGTCGAAAGCGACGGCAGTGTCCCGGCGATGAAGTCCGACAAGCGGCCCGGGTCTTCGATGTTAAGAGCCACGGATTGCAGGTCGTCGGAAAGTTGCGGCGAGTGGCTGACCACGTCGCGGAAGAGATCCTGCGCATTGCGCTGCAGCGCCTCGAGTTCCGCATCCACATCGCCCGTAATTTCAGGTTGCGCTTCCACGCGTGCGCGCAGAAAGGGGCGCAAGCCAATCAACTCCACCACGTTAACGCGCTGCAGCCCTTCCAGGAAAATCACCACGTTCCCGTTGGGCATTTTTACGGTCTTATGAACTTTCGCCAGCGTTCCCACCTTATGCAGGTCCGCGGCGGCAGGGTCTTCGACCCGGGGATCGAGTTGCGCTACAACCCCCAACAGTTTCTCCTCGCCTTCCAAGGAGCTAACCAGCGCCAGCGAACTCTCCCGGCCTACAGTCAGGGGAAGAACCGCCCCTGGAAACAGTACCGTGTCCCGCACCGGCAGGATCGCAAGAACTTCTGGCACCACATACTTTTTCTCAGCCATTTTGAATGTCCCCTAAATTCCAAGCGCAGGGAAAAATACTCTGCGCCTAAACAACTTAGATGCTGGCTAGGCCAAAATGGTGCAGATAGATGCAAGCAAAGCAAGCAAGAAATCTAAGCCTCCCAAACTCATATTCTAGCACTTACTAGCGCCAGTCGCAATTAGTCCTGTTCACCCTTTGTTATCAAATACTTGCCAGGACCCTCGCTGCCCTTCCCGCCCTGGGGCTACTCAAATCATCGGCCGAGGGCAGCTTTGCTCCAGACCTCATGCCTTCGCTTTCCTCGGTCCGAATCGCTTCCTCACTAATTCCTCAGCTTCTTCTTTGGTGGCAATCTGGCCGTCGAGTTGGGCGTCTTCCACTGCCCTCAATATTTCGCTAAAAAGGGGTCCAGGGGTATAGCCCATTTGGTTTAAATCGTTGCCGGTTAGGACACGCTGTGGACGAACCTCTTGCGCGGGCGTCTCGGCCAAAAATCTCTGCACCTCCGTATACGAATCCAGATTGCGGTGGCTCGAAAGGCAATCCAGCCTGTGCAACTCCAAATGCTCTTCAAACCGCGTCAAGCGCACGAATCGCTTAAGCGTCGACTTCCGCATCCGATCCACGTCCTTGAACCGCATGTGGTTCGCCACCAGCGCGATGATCTGCTCTGTCTCTTCATTCGAAAAGCGGAATCGCCGGCAAATTGTCTCGGCCATGCGCACGCCTACGTCGACGTGGTGATCGAAGCGAATGCGGTCGCCTGTTTGCGAAGCCGGCTTGTACGTAGGCGGTTTGCCCACGTCGTGCAGCAGCACGCCCCATGCCAGCGTCGGCGAAGTTCCCGCCGGCAATCCCTCGATCATCAGCATCGTGTGAATCCACACGTCGCCTTCGGGGTGAAACTGCGGTGGCTGCGGGATGCCCTTCATGGCTGCGATTTCCGGGAGCACGATCGAAAGCAGCCAGGACTTTTCCAGCAGCTCGAAACCGGGCCGCGCGGCGCCTTCCGTCAGAAGTTTCGTGAGTTCCTCGCGTAAGCGCTCCGCGGAAACGTCGGTAATGGCTCCCGCATGCCGCCGTATCGCCGCAAAGGTCTTGTGCTCGATCTCGAATCCGAATCGCGCCGCAAAACGCACCGCGCGCATCATTCTCAATTTGTCTTCTGCAAAACGCTGGTCTGCTTCGCCGATCGCGCGAATCACTCCGGTTTTCAAATCCTCCTGCCCGCCCACAAAATCCAGAATCTCGCGGGTGTCGTGCCGCATCAGCAGCCCGTTGATCGTAAAGTCGCGCCTCCGCACATCTTCTTCTGGCGCCTTGGAATAAACCACGCGGTCGGGATGCCGCCCGTCCGAATAACCCACGTCCGAGCGAAACGTCGCAACCTCCACCTTCAACCCATCGCGCGGCACAAGCACGACACCGAATTGCGCCCCCACCGCAATACTCTCCGGAAACAATTCCATCACGCGTTCCGGCGTTGCGTCCGTCGTCACGTCGTAATCCGCCGGCTCGCGCCCCAGCAACAAATCGCGCACACATCCGCCCACCAGCAGCGCTTGATGCCCGTTGCGCTGCAGCAAGTCGCAAACAGAATTGGCAAGTTCCCGTGCCGTCACGCTGCGATTATGCGACACCTGCGGCGCCGAAGGGGAGAGATGTGTAAAGCAAGGTTTCTGCGAAGGCTCACCGAGTGGGATTACTTGCAGCGAAAAACGAGGCACGTGATATCGTCCGACTGCCGCGTGAAGCCCACGAAATCATCTACGCGCTTCATCAAAAATTGCAGCGATTCCGCTGCGCTCGCGTCCGGCAATGCGCGGATCGCCTCCATCCACCGGTCGTTCCCGAATTCCTGTCCTTTTTCGTCAAAGGCCTCAACTACGCCGTCCGTATACAAAATCAATGCGTCGCCCACTTTCAGGTCGATCGTCGCCGTGGTGTAGCCGCCGTCCACTTCTATCCCCAAAGGAAGGCCGCCCGCCTCCAACTTTTCGGTGCCTCCATTCGCGTGCCGCAGGATGGGAGGATTGTGGCCCGCGTTCACATAGAAAAGCCGACGGTCCGCGGGATCGTATTCGCCCAGAACGGCGGTCGTGAATCTCCGGCCATCCAGGCTGTGCGCGCAGGCATAGCGGTTGAGCCGCGTCACCAGGTCGGCCAGCGGAGCGCCCTCGCCTGCGATCGTGTGCAGGCTCGCTTGCAGCGTGGCCATCAGCAGCGCCGCGGGAATGCTCTTTCCCGCCACGTCCGCGATCACCAGCATCAACTTTCCTTTTTCTTCGGCGGTCGCCATGGGATAGAACGCGTCGTAATAATCTCCCGCGACCGAATTCTGCGGGCGCGAAGCGAAGGCGATGTCTCCGCCGGCCACTTCCGGCGGTTGCGATGGAACCAGCCAGGTTTGGATTTCCCGCGCGATTTCCAGGTCGCGCTTCATCGTCACCTTGTCGGCCAATTCCAGCGCCAGCAGCAGCAAAAATAGGATTGCCGAAATCACGCCGAGATTGAAATCGAAGGTTACCTGGTTGTGGCCCTGGACATTGATGTTCGGCACGAAAAGAAGTATCAATCCAATGACCACAATCACGCGCCGCACCGGCGTCAGCTTCATCACCAGCGACCAGAACAGCGCCTTCACGATTCGCCCGAATCGCGGCCGCCCTCGCCGGTTCACCATCTCTTCCGAATCGGCTTCTTTCATGTAGAAGCCGTAGCTCGCACGAGCATCGGCGCTGAATTGCGACCACAGCTCATCGAGCTGTCGGCCTTCGCTAATGCGCTGCCAAAAAGTGTGTAGCCTGCCGCCGGGGCGCGGATGCGTGGCCGTGCCGGATGGAGGGGTGAGCGGAGTCATTCGAGAAGTATAGGGTATCCGCTTTCGTGGGGTCACGCTTCTGAAATGACCGCCGCGTCGGCGAGACAGACCGCTCAAAACTGGCCTTCCAGAGAGACTGCCTAAGCGCAATTGCCCGGAAGGACCGTTCCGCCGCTATTCCTCGCGCTCGTTGGTCGAACCGTCCGCGCGCAGCGAGCCGCCGAACTGCACTTTTCCAAATCCAAAACGGTCGCGCAGCTTGTCCGTCGCGCGTGTCAATTTTTCGAGTTTTTCGCGGCGCTCTGCATCGAGAAGGTCCAATTGTTCCGCGCCGTGCGTCAGCCCGCTCAAGGCGACGCCGAGCAGCCGGATTTTTCGTTTTCTGTCGCGATGTTCGGTAAACAACGATTGAAACACGCGGAAAATATCGGTATCCAGCCGCGTCGGCTCGGAAAGAGTTTTTGCGCGCGTGTGCGTATCGAAGCCGGTGTAGCGGATGGTCAGCGTCAGCGTTCGCGTGGCCAGTCCCGCTTCGCGCAATCGCTTGCACGCTTTTTGCGAAAGGTGGCTGAGCATGGCGTGCAGCGCGTCCGTATCGTTGGTGTCTTCGCCAAAGGTGTGATTATGCGAAATGGATTTCGGTTCGGCATCGATCACGAATTCGTAGGAATCGCCGCCGCGCGCTTTGCGATAGAGCGCATCGCCCCACTGGCCGAAAACTGTTTCGAGTTTTTCCTGCGGGACCGCCGCCAGTTGCTCCACGGTTTCGATGCCGAGCGCGCGCAACGCGCGTTCCGTAACTTCGCCGATCCCCGGAATTTTCCGTACCGACAACGGCGCGAGAAACCGCGCTTCCTGGCCCGGCGCAACCCAAACCAATCCGCGCGGCTTGGCTTGCTCGGAAGCTACTTTGGCGACGAGCCGCGTGGCCGCTAGTCCGCCGGAACAAGGAAGTCCCGTCGACTTAGTGATGGTTCGAAGCAAAGTGTCCGCCGCCGCAAGAGGCGGTCCGTGCAGCCGCTCCGTCCCCGCAAGATCGAGATAAGCTTCGTCGATCGAAACCATTTCGACGACCGGCGAGAATTTCCCAAGAATGGTTGCGACGCGATCGCTCCACTCGCCGTATTTTTCATGATGCCCGTCCAGAAAAATGCCGTGCGGACAGAGCCGCCCCGCCGTTCGCAGCGGCATCGCCGAATGCACACCGAATTTCCGCGCCTCATAGCTCGCCGAGGTCACCACGCCGCGCTGGTTCGGCCCTCCGCCGACAATCACAGCCTTGCCGCGAAGCTCTGGCCGCTCCAGCAATTCCACCGAGACGAAAAACGCATCCATGTCCACATGCAAAATGGATGCGACCGCATCCGAACCGCGCTCCTCCAGCGCCCCATGCTTCGCCCGAAATCGCGCCATCTCCGGCATTTCGCTAGCCTACTCTCCCTTGAAAGCTTCAACAATTCTGATTCGGTTTTGCTCAGGGACTAAAATGGCCTCGGAGACGAACCGAGGACGACCAGAAAATCGCGAGGATTGACAATCCGCACACCGTGGAATTGAAGCGGGAAATCCCTGGAATTACCAGTGACAATGAAATCAGCTCTCGCTTCGACCGCGCACTCTATTACCATATTGTCGTCCGGATCCCGCGCTACAACCACCCTTTTTCGAGGCACGACGAATATCGCCACTTCTCGAAAAGCTTTTATGAATCGCGCTTCTCTTTGTTGATCTAAGTGAAGGTAGTTCCGGGCCAGAACGTCGCTGTATTCCTCGATCAGTGGTTCTGATACGAAACAGCGAAATCGCCTCGAGGTCGCAGAGTCCACGATAGATGCCGGCGCACCCCTTGGATGTACGAGCGCCGAAACGACGACGTTTGTGTCGAGAACTACTCTAAGCATTCTTCAATTTCTGCTTGCGCTCGCGGCGGTAGCGCTTGATCTCCCGGTTTATGTCTCGCATAGTTAGTTGGTCAAGGCCCTTGGCTTTAGCCTCTCGTCGAATTTCTTCGACCACGGGAAGGGGCTTCGCAAAATTTCTCAGATATTCCTCTATGCCCATAATGACCACTTGCGGCTCACCTCGTTTTCCGACGACGAATCTCTCCCGATTCTGTCCGGCTCGTTTGAGGATCTGGCCGAATTGTGTGCGCGCTGTCAAGGCTGACACCATCCGCGCGGCCGGCTGCGATGAGATGGATCGTTTTTTGGGCATTAGGTTGTCCTCTGGCTTTGAACTAATTAATTAGTTCAGCCACAAGCTTAGCGTCCAAATTCGTTGCGCTCAAGTTCTTTCGGCGGAGATGACGCGGTCGATTCCGGCCAAATCTTTCGTTACACCGGCATTCGTCCAGTTAGGCAGGTCGAGGAGAGGCTGAACGGCGGAAAGGCTGTTGTGGCCAAGTTCGAGGACCAGCAGGCCGCCGGGCTTTAGATGCGCGGCGGCTTGCGCGATCAGGCCGGCATAGAATTCGTAACCTTCTTCGCCGCCATACAGAGCGATCTCCGGTTCGTGGTCGCGGACTTCGCGCATCAGCGATTCGGATTCGCGGCGGCCGATGTATGGCGGGTTGCTCACAATCAGATCGAAAAAAAGTGGCTGGTGAGTAGGGACTGGTGATTCGTCCTCAGTGTTTGCCGCAGGGTCTCGTTGTAGGGGCACGATATATCGTGCCCCTACGGTCGCGCCATCGAGCAAATTGGATTCAAGGAACTGAATTCGATCGCTCAAGTTGTGGCGCGCAGCGTTGCGGCGAGCGATGGCGAGAGCCGCGGGGGAAATGTCAGTAGCAACGATTCGCGCGCCGGGAAGTTCGTTCGCGAGAGCTATCGCGATGCAGCCGGAGCCGGTTCCGACGTCGGCGATTTCGAGACCTTCGCCGGTGAGAGTTTGTTTGCGGCCGGCGCGAATTTCTCGAACGGCCAGGCGGTCGAGCGCCACTTCGATCAGGTGTTCGGTTTCGGGGCGAGGGATCAGCACATCCGGTGTAACTTCAAATTCGAGGCCCCAGAATTCTTGTTTGCCGGTGAGATGTTGTGTTGGCTCGCCATTCGCGCGGCGCGAAAGCAATTTATGAAAACGTTGCGTGTCGGATTCAGAGATCAATTCCTCGGGATGCGCATAGAGCCAGGTACGATCACGGCCTAACGTGTGAAGAAGCAGGATCTCGGCAGCCAGAGTGAAGGACGGCACACCAGCATCGCGCAATTGCGAAATGCCTTGTTTGAGCGCCGCGCGAACGTCAGTCATTCGCGGTTTAGTCTGTTCGGCTTTCGGCATGATCATTTCATAAGGCTCAGAAAAAAATCCAACGCAGAGGCGCAGAGAGCGCGGAGGTTCGCAGAGAGCCGGCGGCACGCATGGAAATCAGGCGGCTCCGAGCTCTTTCTCGAGGCGTTCGGCTTCGTAGTGGCTTACGAGGCCATCGACGAGCGGCGCGAGCTTGCCATCCATGACTTCGGTCAACTGGTGGAGCGTCAAGCCGATGCGGTGATCCGTCACGCGATTCTGAGGGAAGTTGTACGTGCGGATTTTCTCGGAACGGTCTCCGGTACCAATTTGGCCGCGGCGCTCGGCGCCGATGGCGGCTTGCTGTTTCTCAAGTTCCATTTCGTACAAGCGGGTGCGCAAAACGCGCATGGCCTTGGCGCGATTTTTGATCTGCGATTTTTCGTCCTGCTGCGAGACGACCAGGCCGCTGGGAATGTGCGTGATGCGCACGGCGGAATACGTGGTGTTGACGGACTGACCGCCGGGGCCGGAGGAGCAGAACGTATCGATGCGCAAGTCTTTTGCTTCGATTTTGATGTCGATGTCATCGGCTTCGGGAAGGACGGCTACCGTTGCGGCAGAAGTGTGAATGCGCCCTTGGGTTTCCGTGGCGGGAACGCGCTGGACGCGGTGCACGCCGCTTTCGTATTTGAGCTTGGAATAGACTTTGTGCCCTTGAATAGCGGCGACGATTTCCTTGAGGCCGCCGAGCGAGGATGGCGAGCTTTCGAGGACTTCCACTTTCCATCCGAGCGTTTCCGCGTAACGCGAATACATGCGGAAGAGTTCGGCGGCGAAGAGGGCGGCTTCGTCGCCGCCGGTTCCGGCGCGAATTTCGACGATGACGCTCTTCTCATCGTTGGGATCCTTGGGCAGAAGGAGCAGCTTTAATTCGCGTTCGACAATTTCCTTGCGCGCGGTGAGCTGCTTTTCCTCGTCCACGGCCATCTGCTTCATCTCGGGGTCTTCGGCTTCGACGACCATCTGGTGCGCGCCGGCGAGATCTTTTTCGATTTGTTTGAACTCGCGGTGCTTGGCGACGATTTCCTCGAGTTCGGCGTGCTGCTTGGCGATCTTCTGGAAACGCGAAGAGTCGGAGGCGACTTCCGCCGTCGAGAGCTGCTGCGTGAGCTCGTCGTAGCGGGTGCCGAGCTGATCCAATTTGTCGGACAACGTCATCACGGTCATGGGAAAACCTCATAAGGAAGTGACTGGTGATTCGTGACTGGTGACTGGTGAAAACAGCGGTGGGCTCGCGACTTGGGCGAGCTTAGAGGGATCAGCTAATAGAAAGCAGCGTACACAGGCTAAGGATAACGCTGAAAGGGCCGGGGCGCAAATCGTGTGACGGCCCGACAGGGAGAGTGCTACAATGCTTACAACAGTGACAATGTCAGGGAGGGTGCCATGAAATCGACCCGGTCCACGGTGATCAGCATGCGGCTGCCCGCGGAAAGCGGAAACCGGCTGAAGCGGATGGCGAACCGCCATGGCTGGACCGCCAGCGACGCCAGCGCGCGTCTTGTCGAAGAAGGGCTGAGGCGCTCGGAATTTGCCTTTGTGGATTTCCGCGATTCCGGGGCAGGACGGCAAGCGTACATCCAAGGCAGCTCGCTCGCTGTGTGGGAGGTGCTGTTGATCGTGCAGAGCTACAAAGCCGATGTGGCGGCTGCCGCGGAACATCTGAAATGGCCGGAGGCAAAAGTTCGAGCGGCCATGAATTACGCAAGGGCTTTTCCCGAAGAGATCGACGGGGCGCTCGCGGAAAACGAGGCAATCAGTTTTGAAGCGTTGCAGCGCATGCTGCCGCAAGCCGCGGAATTCGCCTCGAACCGAAAAACCAAGACTTGATATGTTCAAGCTGCTTCTGGACGAGCATATCTCGCCAGCCGTTGCGGAGGGACTTCGGCGACGCAGCCGGCGGCTAGTGGCCGTGTGTATGGCGGATTGGGAGAAGGGAGAATTCCTGGGGCAGCAGGACTCCGTCTGTTTGCAGCAAGCCGCAGTGCAAGGACTAACGTTAGTTACGTATGATCGAAGAACGATTCCGCCGTTGCTCAAGACTTGGGCGGAAGAAGGACGAAAACACGGCGGCGTAATTTTTGTGGATGAGAAAACAATTTCGCCGGCGGATACGGGCGGTCTCGTGCGAGCGCTCGGCGAACTCGCGCGAGCCACCGCACGATGGGATTGGAGCGATCGAGTTTGCTTTTTGCGGCGCTGACGAGCATCGTGGGCTGCGCATGAAACTTCCTTTGAAACATCGCAGCTGATTTGCAGCAAGGCAGAATCGCGCGATAGCAGCGTAGTTGCGAGATATACTGCGAGGCGGCGCGGAGCGGTCCACCAGAGATTGTGGTCTGCGCAATAGACAGAACGGAAGAGGCGATGAGCGAAGCGGTACGCCCGATTTTGCGAACGACTTCTCAAGAGAGGGAAACGGCGCCGGAGAGCGACGCGGGATTTCTTTGGGATTTCTGGTATCCGGCGCTGCGGAGCACGGAAGTCACGGGCAAGAAGCTGGCGACGGCGATGCTGCTCGAGGTGCCGTTGGTATTGGGACGCACGAGCGAAGGAAGAGCGTTTGCGATGCGCGATTCCTGCCCGCACCGCGGGATACCGCTTTCCTACGGACGATTCGACGGAAAGACAGTCGAGTGCAGCTATCACGGCTGGCGATTCGAGGCGTGCAGCGGGCAGTGCGTGGAGATTCCCTCGCTGACGAGCCAGGACAAATTGAAAGTGGAGCGGATTTTTGCGGGGCATTATCCGTGCGAAGACCGCGACGGATATTTCTGGGTGTACATGAATTCTGGCGCGCGCATCGCGGCTCCCGCGGCGCGCGGCGGTGAAAGTCGAGGAGAAGAAAAAGATAACGCAGAGGCGCAGAGTGCACAGAGACTCGCAGAGAAAAGCGGCGCTGAATCGCCGGCCAGCATTCCTGCGGCGCCTAGATTGGCGACATTCAGCGAGAAATTTCGGATTACTCATTTGGCTTGCGAGCTGCCTTCGCACGTCGACCAGGGGATCATTGGATTGATGGACCCGGCGCACGGGCCGTTTGTGCATCAATCGTGGTACTGGCGGAGCCGGCATAGCATTCACGAAAAAGAAAAAAAGTTCGAGCCGATTCCGAATGGATTCCGGATGAGCCCTCACACGCCGAGCTCAAACAGCGCGCCGTACCGCATGTTGCAGAAATATACGGGCGAGCCCGTGACGACGACGATCGATTTCGTGCTGCCGAATATCCGCACGGAAGAAATTCGCAGCGGGAAGCTGTGGTTTTCCAGCCGGGCGACGGTGACGCCGGTGCGGCGAGACCTCTGCCGGATTGATTTCGTGGCGGCCTGGAATTTGTTGCTGCCAGTTTCGATATTCCGGATCTTTGCGAAGAAATTTTTGCGGCAGGACCAGGAGACGATGATCCTGCAAGCGCAAGGATTGAAGCACAACCCGCGGCTGATGCTGATCGACGATGCGGACCGGCCGGCGAAGTGGTATTTCGGATTGAAAGCGAATTTGATTGAGTCGCGGCGGACGGGCTCGCCGATGGTGCATCCGATGAATGGACCGGTGACGCTGCATTGGCGGTCGTGAGAACGTCGAAAATCGAAACAGGAAAATCGAAATACGAAAATCGAAACGCGAAATTCGAGGATCGAGACTCGAACCACGAAGCGCGAAGATAGAAACACGAAAATCGAAATGCGGCGACCAGACTTGGAGTTGTGCGGCTTGTACGCGGCCTGCCAGATACCCCCCACCCGGGGGGTGTACAGAAGTTATGAAGTAAGCTTATGACCCGATTGAGGTTGCGGGGGATCCTGCGTGTTGCGCACTTTACGGTTGTGGAAAAAGAAGGAAGGAGTTGGGTGGTGTCGGAGATGGGCGAATCTGGGAGGGAGTGGCAGTCTCTCTTAACGAAAAGTTCGGAGGGCCTACGGAGAATTCGGGGATGTCTAGCAGCGAACATGGGGAATTATACTACAACTATAGAATAGATGTCAAGTAAAAATATAGTTACCATTCGAATCGACGCGGAAGTCGTTGAGAAGACTGGAGCTTAAAGATTCGAGAAGCAGGAGTGCTTCGAGAGGGAGATCAGCGGAGACTGGAGAGATCGAAGTCGACGGAGACGGGGTCGCCTTCGGGCGGAAAGACTTGGATAGTCGAAGAGTCGGATACGAAGGCCTCGGCGGGAAAATCAAATTGGAGAGTGGCGCCGGTAAGGATGCAGCCACCATACGGGTCGCATCCGAAATGCGGCGTTCCCGAGGAGTCCAATGGTTCGAGGGATGTTTCCTTATCGAGAACTTGGATTTGGAAATCCTTCCAGAAATCAGAGGGGCGTTGGGCGAAGCCGACGGGAGAGCCGGGGTCGGGGCCTGTGGGAGTGGGAATCAGTGCTCCGTAGGTTGCCGTGAGTTGAATCTCAATGATGACGCGGACGATCTCCTTTTGGTTGCGGTGGTCTCGCTCGGCTTGCTGGGCGCTGTAGTTCATGGTGCGCTGGCTGGATAACTGGGCGACGAGGGCGTAGGGCGTGAGGAAGGTGATCGAGGAGATGTCGGGACCGGAATCGGGTGGCGGAAGCGACTTGGTATAGTTGGCCATCAAGTCGGTGAAGTCTTGCTCGTGGCGCTGGCCGAGAAAATAGGCGTCGCGGACGGCTTCGTCGGAGAGGGGAGTCTCGAAAGCGAAGGATGGCGCGGAAAGAAGGAGGGCGGTTGCAAGAATAGCGGAAAGCGACCTGAGGTGGGAATGCATCACGGCCCTCCTAGTGATTAGACGTAGGGGAGGGATACCAAGGTTTCGGAAGGCGGTGGTTGCGGGCGGGTGCTAGTATCTGGTTATGTCACAGAAGCAGCTGGTGGCGGCGATTGATCAGCGGTTTCGCGCGCTGAGTCGACAGGAGCGAATCACGAAGATTCGGGCACTTGCGGGCGATTCTCCGGAAGATGATCGTTTTATGCGAAAGACTTTTCCGGAGCTCTATTGCGAAGCCTTTTCGGTTACGAATCGGAGAGGCAGGCGGTTTCGAAAAGGAACAGCGTGCTAGAATTGGCTTATGTCACATATTGTGTACAAAGTGGAAACTGAAATTGAGGACGACGGACGCTGGATCGCCGAGGTTGTGGATTTGCCCGGAGTGATGGCGTATGGAGCGACCGAAAGAGAAGCTGTGGCGTCTGCGCAAGCCCTCGCGCTTCGCGTGCTTGCCGATCAAATTGAGGCTCAGAAAGAACCCACCGAGACAGTAACTGTTTCCATCGAATCCGCCTGACAATGAACCAGTGGCCGAGTAGCAAAAGCGGCCAAGGTATTTCGAGCACTTCTTCGCAAGGGATATTCCATAAAATCGCAGCGAGGTTCCCACGCGATCCTGACGCATCCAGAGCGAGGCGATTACGTGTGGGCGTTTCACGATTCCGTTGAGATTGGGCCAAAAATGTTGGCACGGATCGCGAAACCTACAGGCTTGCGGCCGCAAGACTTGTAATTCCGCGTCGTGCGAACTCCGCGTCGATATCGCAGATGCGGCCCGGCAATATAGAAAATCAGATGCGGCGGGGGGTGTTGGGGAAGTCGAGCCAGACTTTTACGCCGCAGAAGTGGGAGCCTTCGGTGCAGATGGGGGTGGTGATGTTGGCGCGGAGATGGCAGGGAGGGCCGATGTATTTGGCGAGTTGGGGATGGACTTGGCGGACCTGGGCGACTTCGTCCATGCTCGCGGCGTAGATTTCTTCCTGAGCGTTGAAGCAGGTGCGCATGGTCCATTTATGGAGGAGATGGAGCAGAGAGCCGGACTCGACTAGGCGGATGGACTTGGCGTTCGGGAGAAGATAGAGAGCGATTTCGAGAGGGACGCCGCGGTCGAGGAGATCGTTTTTGGCGGACCAGGCGTCGTGCATGGCGCGGTCGTAG
Organism: uncultured Acidobacteriota bacterium; assembly: GCA_963715795.1. Taxonomy (GTDB): domain Bacteria; phylum Acidobacteriota; class Terriglobia; order Acidiferrales; family UBA7541; genus Acidiferrum. The sequence goes on from OY970275.1 coordinate 4,435,662, forward strand.
AGATCTTTCGCACGAGGATTTTGCGTGAGAAGGGCGGGCGTGATGTAGTCGGGGTCACGAGTGTCGGCGAGAGTGAGAATCGGGCGGGAGCCGGGCACCATGCGGTGGCGCTGGTCCTGGGAGTCTGCGGTGTGGCTGATTTTTTTGGCAAAGGTGTAATTGGCGTGCTGCAGAGCGCGCATCATGGGGGCGTGCACGCCGACGTCGAGAGTTTCGAGGCGGTAGAGATTCCGGTCGGGATTGAGGAGGCGGTCGATGGCTTCGGAGTCGGAGCATTGGGATTCGGTTAGGCCGACAACGGCGCGATAGGATTCGGCGATGACGCGAGGAGCGTTGGGGGAATAGTCGAGGAGCTTGGACGTTTTTCCGGCTAGTTTGGCGTCGAATTCGCGAGTGAAGGAGTCGCCGGCTTGCAGGTTTGGCGCGTCGGCACTCCATTCGGGGCGTTCTTCGAGAGGTTCGGTTCCAAAACGATCGAAAAATTGCGAATCGATTTTTTTCACTTCGTCGACCATGGCACCGATGACGGCGCGGGATTCGCTGGGAGTGTCGGAGGCCGCGCTCATGCGCCATAGGCGGTGAAGGACGATGCCGGAGATGGTGTGAACCAGGGTGGTGAAAGCGGCGACGGGGAGCACGTAGCGGGCGATTTCGATGGCGCGCTTTTCGGCGGCGCGCTCGATTTTTTGGAGGCGCTTGGGATGAGACATGGGGCCGATGTGCCAGATGTCGGAGAGGATGGCGCGAGCGTCGTTGACGAGGATTTGGGAGAGTTCGCGGTAGGAGTTCCAAGCGCGGGCGATGGCTTGTTCGTAGATGGCGCGGTGGGCGTCGTTGAAGAAAAGTGATGAAGGAGGGATGTAGGCTTGGGCGCGGTCGAGGCGGACGTAGCGCTGGCTTTGCTGCTCGGAATTGTAGAAGGGGTGGGCGTGCAGGAAGGACCAGACGAATTGGCGGCTGACGTTTTCGAGGCCGAATTCGAAATGGGCGTGCTGGTAGACCGTGTGATGACCGCTGTAGAAGGTCGCGGCGCCGATGTTGAGACGCTGCTTGTCCGTGATTTCTTCGGGAGTGATGAGGCGCGGGGCGTAGCAGGTGCGGGCGGCGGCGATGGCGGAGTCGTAGGGATGCGCGAAGGTGTTGCGGAGAGTGACGCGGGGAGCAGAGGTTTCGACGAGTTCGCCGGGACGGCCGGAATCGAACATGCGGGATTGGGTGGCCACGTTGGTGGTTCATTTTACACGGGTGGGGTGGTGCGGAAAGCCGAAATTCGAAAGTCGAGAGTCGAGAGATCGAAGTTGGAAGGAGGAGAAAAGAAAAAGAAGAGCGAAGAGCAAGGATAACGCAGAGGCGCAGAGTGCGCGGAGACGCGCAGAGAAAGGAGACCGAGAACCAAGGGGGTTGCAGCGAAGGCGAGTTTCCCTTATTATGGGTGGAGGTTCCCTTATTGTGGGTGAGACATGAATATTACATTGACGCTGGACGATGATCTGGTGAAGGAAGTGCGGAAGATCGCGGCGGATCGAGAGACGACGCTGACGGGATTGGTGCGAACGTACCTCGAGCAAGTTGCGGCGGAAAACGCGAAATCGGGGCGAAAGAGGCGAGAGCTAGAAGCGCTGCGTAGGAGCTTCGAAAAGTTTCAATTCCGCCTGGGGAAGCGAACCTGGACGAGAGCGGACCTCCATGAACGGTCCTAATTTTTTGGATACGAATATTCTGGTGTATTCGTACGACTCGAGCGATGCCCGAAAACGAGCGATAGCTCAAGGGATTGTGGCCAGAGCATTGGCGGGGGATGGGGTAGTGTCGACACAAGTACTGTCGGAATTTGCGGTCACCCTGCTGCACAAACTCTCGCCGCCGGCCCGGCCGAAAGATGTCGCGGAGATTCTGGACTCCTTGAGCTCCGTCAGAGTGATCGGTGTCGATTATGGCGTTGTGCGCCGGGCAGTCGAAGCACGAGCGGCCTACGGAATTCACTTCTACGATGGGATGATTGTGGCTGCGGCGGAGCGCGAAGGGTGCGGGAGAATTCTTTCTGAAGACTTGACCGCGGGACAGAGTTACTTCCAGATCCCCGTTGAAAATCCCTTCGCGTAAGGATTCAGAGCATACCCAGGTGAGACAAAAGCGAGACAGACTGGATGTCTATCTCCCTTTTGTTTATACAGAAGTCGCGAGCCGCGCGCTGATGCTACTTTTTGGCGGCGGAGGCTTTTGAGGCTTCGACTTTGGCGGCGGCGTCGGCGTATTTCTTGGTGAAGCGTTCGACGCGGCCGGCGGTGTCAATCAGCTTCTGTTTGCCGGTGAAGAAAGGATGGCAATTGGAGCAGATTTCGACGTTCAAGCGGTCGCCCTTAATGGTCGAGCGAGTCTGGAAATTGTGGCCGCAGGCGCAGTGCACGGTTACGGCGTGATAATCGGGGTGAATACCGGGTTTCATGAGGCTCCATTCTGTCGCGTCCGGTCTGCACGGCCTCCCGGATTTCTGGGAGAAGAGCGTCACCGGTGAAAAGGTGAGCTACAGCCGCGTCGCTAGGTCGCGAGGCAAACGCCAATTATACGGGAAGAGGGTGGTATTTCCAAATACGGGGCAGAAACTGGGCGAAAAATGAGAAACGGGAGGGCCGAATTCGGGGTTCTCGCGTGCATGGAATTTAGAGCGGAGTTAGGTTATGTTTTCGGCCCGAGAACCATTCGGGGGATATCGCGGACTGGGATGAATGGGCGAAGGGGTGGTGTATGAAGTGCATGCGCGGCATGGCTCTGGCTATTGTGGCAGGAGGAGTGGCGATGGGGACGTTCGGCGGCGGGGTCAGCGCGCGGGACGAAATTGAGCTGTTCAACAAGCGGTATATCGAGATGCATCTGAAGATGGACACTGAGGCGATTTTGGCTACCTGGGCGGAAGATGGCGTGGACTTGATGCCCGGAGAGGCTCCTATGATCGGGAAGAAGGCGATCGTCGCCTGGGTGGAGAAGATTGTGTCGCAAATGCAGGGCTACAAAGTGGTGACAGAGGAAGTGGAGTTTCACGACATTCATATTTCGGGAGACTGGGCTTCGGAATGGGCGACGGAGCATCAGGTGGTGCAACCGCCGGGGAAAGAAAAGTTAATCGAGTCGCGCGGGAAGATGGCGCTGGTGCTGCACCGGGAGGCGAACGGGGAGTGGAAGGTGAAGCAGGAAATGTGGAACGCGGCACCGAAAGGAATTGGTGCGCGTGGGCAGAGCTAAGCCTGGAATCGTGCGGGCGAGACGACGGCTGCTTTCAGAAGGTATTGGGGGAAGTGCTTGAGATCCAAGGTGACGAGGAAGTGCGCTTTGCCTTGATTGGCACAAAAACAAAATGGGTCATCTTTGGGATCGGGAGAAATCCCCGGTGCAGAACGAAGTTTGAGAAATTCGGCGCGTTGCCGAATCAGATTGACGACACTGCCGATATGATTTGGATGGACGCGAAGCCGCTTGAGAACAGCCTTGTATTCCTCCAGAATGTCTTCTGAGACCAACCAGATAAAATTGTTCTTTTGCGCCCATCGGTAGAGAAGATCCGCGCTCGGATTTTTGCCAGCCACATATTGATCTCTGAAGCCGGAAATGCCAGCGATCAGAACACTCGTGTCGATGACGGAACGCGGCCTTCGCCTCTTAGGGTTCGGCGACAACGGTGATCTCCGGCGCCCGTTTTTCCTTGCCATAGGTGCGAATGGTCTGAAGGATTTCTTGTTCGGAAACTTCGCCGATGTCTTTTGCTGCGTCTGCCAACGAGCGTAGAAATTCCTGCTTCCATCCGCGACGCTTCCGGCCGCGAGGTAAGTCCCGATAGAGCTCGGCGCGGCTGAGGCGTTCTTCGATTTGCTCTCCCAACGCGCGAAATGGCACGGCGAGCTTGACCGGGGAGTCTTCCTTTGAGAGGCGGCAGTTAAAAACAACGTATTCCGGATTCTCAGACTTCATTTTTTCGCCGGCGGATAAGAAAGCGTCCATCAGTCTGGAAAGTACATTCGTGCGGGTTCCGAGATATTGCTTCAGGCAAGAAGCGATCTTTGCGACGAGAAGTGTATTGGCGTCGAAGAGGTAGACGCCCTGCGAACGCTTGGGCTTCACGACGCCAAATTGAACAAGGTTTTGCAATTCCTTAGGTGAAAGCTGCAGGACGGCGCTTGCCTGTTTAAGCTTCAGTGGGTACTTGGCCATAAGAATCCAATTGATGTCTAAATATTAGACGCTATGAAAGAGCGCGTCAAGGGCCGGAACAGTATCTCTTGTGCTTACTCCTTTTGAGCTAAGCGCCAGCGGGTTACGGATTCGGCGAAGTTGGGGGCGTGCTCGTCCTGGGCGAAGGCGGTTTGCGGCTCGACGCGGTAGACGTTGCCACCGGAGGCGGTGAGCATAGGTTCGACATCGCCGCCGTATTTTGCGTTGTACACGGCGGCGAGACGCTTCCAGACGGCGCGGTCCTTGATTTCCTGAGGAATGCCTTCGAGGATGACGGCTTCGTCGGCGTGTTCGGTGCCGATGCAACATTGTGCGCGCGCAGCAATGTTTTTTGCCTTGCGTGTGTTCGGGCCCGTGCTGAACCAGAAAGCATCTTCCCACCAGACGCCCCAGACCAACATGAGATGAGGGCGACCGCCGGGACGCGTCGTGGCGATCCAATAGTTGTGGGATTCTTCAAGACGCTCGAGGGCCCAGCTCCATGGTTTCAGCCCCTTTTCCGGGTCCGTGGGCATTGCTCCGTAGTCTGGCCAGTGAGGACGGCTTGCGGTGGGTTCGTTCATGCTGCCTCCGCGCGGTGGAAAGGCGGGGAGATTCTAGCAGGAGAGGGAGGCAGCTGAAATCAGAGAAGCGAGGGAACGAGAAGAGGGGCGAAAACGCGATAGCTCTTGCGGGGCGAATTCGGTTCGCGTAGCTTCGCAGACATGCGCGTCGAAGTGGTTGAGAAGATAGAGAGAGGCATGAACGAGGCCCGCACGAGCGGCGGAGAACCGGGGCCAAGCCTGGCGGTCAAGAATTTTCTGGCAGCGATTGAGAGCGATGATTCACTGTTTTGTATTGCGCAGCCTTTGGCGGGACCAGGGGAGACCGCCTCGGCAGGTGGGGTTGTTTGTTCAGGGGATATTGTTCTGGAGTTCCGTCAGGCCGAGTACAGCCGGCAGAAGGGCCTGCATTTTCTTCTGGTGGAGAAACTGGTCGAGCTCTTGAAGGAGGCGGGGTCCCGGGACTCACTCGAAGCGGCACTGTCTTTGACGGCGGCAAGCATTTCGGTGGGTGGTTCGGATGGCGAGGATCAGCGGAAGCAGAAGGGTCTGGCGCTGTGGGTTAGGCTCTCCGCGAAAGGAGATTCGCCAGAGCAGGCGCTGCTGCGCTGGAGCTTGGGCCTCGCGCACATCCAACAAGCACTGCTTTTCACTTCACGGCATTTGCGGCTGCACCTTGCGCAGACTGGCACTTGAAGCAGGGTGTTGACGGAAGAGCTTCAGAAAAAGATGCGGAGTTTCAGGAGACAAAGGCGCAGCCAACGCGATAGATGCCTTGCTGGCTGCGCTGGATCCACACGGGCTTGAGATTGACGCGCACGGGCGGAAGAATGGGCACGTGCAAGACGGCGAGAATGCTTTCCGAAACTTCTTCGTGCGATTCCAGTTCGAGAGCGACTCCACCAAAGCCGAGATCTAAAACGCGGGCGCGGCGAACGCCTTGTTCGCCGAGAACGGCGTACGCGTTTGTGCCGGTCATGGAGACGCGCTCGGCCTTGCGCGGGACGGGATAGATTTGGGTGGGCGCTGGAACGGCGAGAGTTCGGCTGCCGGAGATTTCCGAAGCCGTTGTGGAAGCGGCGGCAGCGAGAGGGGCTTCGGATTTTTCGGGCGGGCGCTTCGATTCGAAAGGGATGGGCGGAGGAGCAGAGGACTGGTGTTCGGAGGAGGCAGAGGACGGCTCGGGAGCGGAGCCAGAAGCAAGCTCCGTGCGGGAACCAGCGGCGTGGGTCTTGCCGTGATTTGCGTGTTTCAAGCGGTACAGGCGCTCATCCGCGACTCGGATCAGCTGATCAGCCTGTTCGCCGTCCTGCGGAAACGTGGCGACGCCATGGTCCATGCTGACGCTGACGCCCATCTGGAAGTGGGTGATGGATTCACTGAAGACCGTGCCGATGCGGCGGCTGAGCGCAACGGCCTGCGCGGCATCCGTTTGCGGGAGCAGGAGGGCGAATTCGTCGCCGCCGATACGGAAGGCAGAGTCCGAAGTGCGAAGAGCTTTTTTCAGTGTTGCGGCGGCAGCACGCAAGACTTCATCGCCACGCGGATGGCCGTGCTTGTCATTGACTTCCTTGAAGCGATGCAAGTCGAGAATAACGAGGCCGAGAGGCTGGCCATAACGGCGCGCACGGTTGAGCTCTTTTTCGAAGGCTTCGCTAAAGAGGCGGCGGTTGTAGAGGCCGGTAAGCGGATCCGTGACGGCGTTCAACTGGAGTTTCTTGAGTTCGTCGTACTCGATGAGGATGGGAACACGGAAAAGTCCAGCGGAAGTAAGCACATCCATAAGGGCCGTTTTCAAGGAGATTTGCCGCTCCATGTGCTCGCTAAGCTCTCGTCTGCGGGTGAGCATCTCATCCCAAAGTTGCACACATTGCGCTTCACGAAGATCGAGGTGGGTGATGGTGCGGAAATAGCGCTGGAGAAACTGGCCGCGCGCAGAAATATCCAAGCTTTCGAGCGTGTCAGCGAGCAGCTCGAGATAAGAATCCTCAATCGGCAAGCGCGGGGGCGCAGGAGCGCCGGAGCTGGGCATATCCGGTTTACACCTGAATCTAGCCTATCCCCGCGGGGTTTGGGGAAAGCACATACTGCTTTCTCTTTCTGTAAGGAGCAAGCCTAAGACCAATTAAAGACGGGCATCGACCCGCTCCCGGGCGCATCTGGGTAACCTTGGTTCCTGACTATCTCCTTGAAAAAGCTGAGTATAGAACAACTTCGTGAAAGATGGGCGCGACAAAAGTCCGAGCCGATGTAACCTTTCTACCCGGTCCGAGGCGAGCCGCCTGCCAAAGAGGCAATACTTTACTCAAGTGGCTTGAGGAATTCCAGTCCAAAAAGTCGCATATCCCCTGCAGAATCCTGACGGAGGACCCTGGCGGTGATGGGAGGTGTCTCGCTTGGAACGACTCCCGAAGCAGCCGAGGAGGGCGCGGGAATCGTCAGATGGACAATCTGGTCAGGGCGGAGAATGTGCGCAGACGCTACGCAGGTGCCCCTGGCACTAATATTGAGGGTTTTGGTCAGCTCGATGAATTCGACACCGGAGGTGTCCGTGGCCCGCAAAAAGACGGGCATTTGCAAACGGATGCGAGGAGACCGCCTGAGGTTAGAGGGATCCACGCGCTGACCGTCCTTCAAAAGACCACTGTGTGCCATAGTTGGTTTAGTACCCGAGAACTAGTACGGGAACGAGCATATCAAGTGCCATATTTGGGGTGCGAAGAATGTCCTAACAAGCTTTATTTTCAATGAATTATAGCCAAGTCCAGAGCGACAATTTTTGACGTATCTAGTCTTGTGCACGCAGTAGCCAGTTGGGTTCCGTAAATGTGCAAATGGAACGCTTTTGCCATTGACAGTCCAAGACAGCTCTGCCAGCATGAGCAGTCCGCTAGGGAAAATATTTTCCCGTTACCCTGGAGAGGCGAACACAGCAGATGAATGGGATAGTTGCTCCGCTTGCAGTTCCCGAACACGGGAAGGTTCTGGCCCTGCCCGTGGGGTTCGTGAGTGCGCTTCTCAACGCGTCAAAAACGGCAATCTGGGTCACAGAAAGGAACGGGCGGGTACTGATGTCGAACGCGAGCGCTCGTCAATTTCTTGGGGCAGATGGTCCGAGCGATTCCGAGCAAGTGAATCTGTTCAACGACTTGTTGAAGGTTGAGCCCAACGAGATAGCGCAGAAGATCGACGCAGGCGAGCGCGAGCTGGAAGTAGACGTGGCGCGCGGCGAGAAGAAAACGCGAGCCCGAATCCAATGGATTCCAGAGCCGGGATGCTTGCTGGTGCAGCTTGAGACGGTATCTGCGGGGGAGATGGCGGCCGATGTAGCGACGCAGCTCACGGTGCAGGAGCTGCTACAGGAACGAGAAATCACGTATCGAAATCTGCTGGCGGCTTATTTAAAGTTGCAGGAAGTGAACCGGCAGAAGACAGTGTTTCTGGCGTCTGCGGCGCACGAATTGAAAACGCCGCTTGCCGTGATCAAAGGCTACTACGATCTGATGCTCACGGGGTCGCTGGGGCGTTTGACGGACAAACAGCGGGACATTCTGGAGGAATCGAAAGAGAGTTGCGAGCGGCTGGTGCGGCTGGTATCGATGTTCCTGAACTATTCCGCCTTGGAGAGCGGCAAGCTTGTATTGCAGCTTCGAGAGAATGATCTTCGCGATTGTCTGGAAGAACTGGCGAAACGCTGGTCAGAAGCTTTCCAGCGAAAAGGCGTGAAGTTGGAGGCGAGCTTCGATCCGTCCATAGCGACATTCCGGTTCGATTACCAAAAGGTGCAGCAAGCAGCCGCGAATCTTTTGGATAACTCGCTGAAACATACGCCAGCGGGAGGGACAGTGACTTTCAGAGCGGCTCCCCATTTCTGGGAGCGGCGCGTCGCGGCGGTTGCGCCGGTAGAAGAACGGCGGCGATTCCGGCTGCCGCGGCCCAATAGCGTCGAGGTTTCCGTGGCGGACTCCGGCGGAGGGATACCGGCGGAGCATCACCAGGAAATCTTCGAGGATTTTGTGCGCGTTGACCGCAACACTTCCGGAATGGGGCTGGGACTGGCGATTGCAAAGCGCCTCATTCAGGCGCATCGCGGAAAGATTTGGGTGGAGAGCGAACCGAAGACAGGAAGCAAGTTCACTTTCTTGCTGCCGATGGATCAAGGATAGATTGTACGGATAGATTTTGAGGAAATTGGGAAGGGAAAAGGGAGAAATCGATGGGCGATAAAGAAAGAATACTGGTTGTGGATGATGAGCCGAGCATTCGAAAGTATTTGCAGACCTTGCTGGAGGTCGATGGATTCGAAGTAGAGACGGTGAGCTCCGGACGGGAAGCCATCGCCAAAGTGAACGGTGGAGAGCGGCCGGACTTCATCATTCTGGATGTTTTGATGCCCGAGCTAAACGGGATCGAGACGTTGAAGGAGCTGATGCAGGTGGACCGCAGCCTGAACGTAATCATGCTGTCGTGCTCGAATGAAGTGGGCACAGTGGTGGAGGCGATCCGCATCGGAGCGCACGACTACCTGACGAAGCCCTTCGAAAAGACGGAGCTGGACGCGGCGATGCTGAAGTCGCGGCAGAAGAAACAGCTCACGACAGAAAACAAGGCGCTGCGCGATTACTGCGACCAAGTGACGGAAGATCTGAGCTTTTTGGCCGCTAGCCCGCAAATGGTGCGTATCCGCCAGCAGATACTGCAGATTGCTCCGGTGGACGTGCCCGTTTTCATTTGCGGGGAGAGCGGAGTGGGCAAAGAAGTCGTGGCGCGGATGATTCACTTGCGCTCGAAGCGGCGGAATCAGCCGTTCGTGAAGGTGAATTGCGCGGCGTTGCCTGGCGAACTGCTGGAATCGGAGCTGTTCGGGTTTGAGCAGGGAGCGTTCACGGGAGCGATTCGGAGCAAGCCAGGCAAATTCGAAATGGCGAACAAGGGGACGATTTTCCTGGATGAAATCGCGGAGATGACCACGCCGTTGCAGGCCAAACTGCTTCACGTTCTGCAGGATCACCAATATTCGCGGCTGGGAGGGCGGCATCTGATCGATACGGATGTGCGGGTGCTGGCGGCGACCAACGTGGATGTGCAAGAGGCAATGAAGACAGGACGGTTTCGCGAAGATTTGTATTACCGGCTGAATGTGCTTTCGATTTTGGTGCCGCCACTGCGCGAGCGGCTGGTGGAGATTCCATTGTTATTCCGCCATTTTCTTGAGCAGTACAGCGAGAAATTCGGGAAGACACCGGCAGGGCCATCGAAGTATTTGTTGGACGCGGCGGTGAATTATCCGTGGCCGGGCAATTTGCGCGAGCTGGAAAACTTCGTGAAACGCTATGTCATTCTGGAAGATGACGAGGGCAGCTTGCGGGAGTTGGTGGAGATGTCTTCCGCGAGGCAGCGGACTTCGCCGCGCGAAGAGCCCGCGCCGCCGCGAGAGCAGGGACTGAAGGCGCTCGTCCGCGGATTGAAGGATGAGGCAGAAATGGAAGCGATTGCGGACGCTTTGGAGAAGACGCGGTGGTGCCGCAAGGACGCAGCGAAGATGCTCGGGATCAGCTATAAGGCGCTGCTCTATAAAATGCGGCAGTTTAACCTGGATACGCCACGTACGCGACGTACGGCTGCGGCGCCAGCGGCGGTAGAAGCGCCGGCGACGGTCGGGACGCGGACTGAATAGGAGTTTCAATTCAGCAGTTTGGAACCGGGGTTTTCGGAACTTGGCGCTATTGCTGGGCTCGATGGGCCCGGGGCTGGCAAAGTTGCTTGATTTCTAGTAAGTTCACAGACCGGCAGCGCGGTTCGAAGCACGTCATCGCCGCAAACTTGGGAGGTCGGGGGAATGACGGAACGCCGAACGGCACGTCGTTATGATTTGTCCTTGCCAGTCATCATTCGAGTACCCGCCGAACGCCAGGATGATTCCCAAGAGGGAAAGACGAGAGACATTTCGACGCGCGGGTTGTATTTCGTGATCGATCAAGATATGGAGGCGGGTTCGGAATTGGACATCACCTTGACTCTGCCCGCAGAGATTACCCGCGGAAACGGAGTTTTCGTTCGCGCTTTCGGAAAGGTCGTGCGAGTGGAGCACCGCACGGAGGACGGCACAGAGCGCATGGGAGTCGCAGCGGTTATAGAACGATATGACATCATCCGAGCTGAAGGTGCGCGCGCGTGAACGCCTTTTTTGCGACTCCGGTTCCAGACTGCCGAGCGCCAGGAAACCCATTGCTGAGCCAAATCGGTCTTCAATGACGCCGTCGCACTAATACAATTAGAGAAAATCGTTATCAAACTCGGGATACCTTTTGTCACTTTGGGCCCTTTGGGGCAGGGCGTCCTTACAGAGGCAGTACTATGACCGAGCCTCGCAAACTCTCCGTAAAGAATCATAAACAAACACTTTAGCTTGCAGGCAGGCAGTTTGATTAGATTTCTGTCTGCAGACGGCGGTGGCCTGCCGAATGCAATCTTTCCTGGGAGCCAGTATTGGGACAGGAGAGAGACTCTGGAAAGAACTCGAAAAAGCGTGCGGACAGAGCCGGTGAATTTGCTGCCACCGGATGACCTGCTATTCGGGCAATCCGCGGTCATGGCGGAGGTGCGGCACCGCGCGACGAAGGTTTGCGGCACGAATGTCCCCGTGCTGTTGCAGGGAGACGGCGGAACTGGCAAGGAGGTCCTGGCGCGATGGATCCACAGGGAGTCGCCGAACTGCAACGGACAGTTCGTGAAGGTGAACTGCGCGGCGATCCCGGGAACATTACTGGAGAGCGAGCTTTTCGGTTATGAGAAGGGCGCGTTTACCGGGGCGCATGTCTCGAAGCCCGGAAGGGTCGAGCTGGCTCACAACGGAACTTTGTTTCTGGATGAAATAGCGGATTTGGATGGGGGGCTGCAGAGCAAACTCCTCCATTTCCTACAGGATGGGCGATTCTCACGAATCGGCGGCGGGGAAGAGAAACTAGTTGAAACGCGCCTGATTTGCGCCACCAACAAGGATTTGCAAAAAGAAATCGAAGCGGGAACGTTTCGAGCCGACTTGTATTACCGTATCCACGTAGTGCGCATGAAGCTGCCGCGTCTGAGCGAACGGAGAGAGGACATACCTTCCCTGGCGGAATATTTCCGCGCGCTTTACGAGGAGAAGTACGAAAAGCGAGCGGAACCCTTGAGCAAGGAGACGCTGCAATACTTGCAAAACCTGGAATGGCCGGGAAATATCCGCGAGCTGGCCAACGGCATCGCGCGGCACGTGCTGATCGGTGCGGACGCCAAAATTCTTGACGGAACATTTCCCAGACGTCCGTCCCCGTCGCGGACGAACGCAAGTGGCGAGGGAAGCGCCTCGCTCAAGCAGATTGCGAAGGATGCCGTACGCGAGCGGGAGAGGAATTTGATACTCGAGGCGCTGCAGGCGAATCAATGGAACCGCCGCAAGACTGCCGAGACTCTGAAGATCAGCTATCGCACACTCATCTATAAGATTCGTGACGCTGGCTTTATCACCAGACGCACCAGGTACGCGGCTGTGCCGCAAGCAAGCTCCTCTCACCCTTCCGCGGATTGACAACGCAGGCCCTCGAAGTTTCTCCCTTCCTATTTTTGTCCTGTGCCCTGTCTTCCTGATTCGGTCAAGGCGTTGATTCCTTGCCCGATTTGAACGACAGCTCTGCGTACGATTCACCGCGCGCTTGATTTCTTGTGGCGCAGGCAAGTCTGCGCAGACAAGGGTTCAAGATAAAGACCGCAGTAGAAGTTCGTTTTGCGGCCCACGAAATCAGATTCCGCGGGCCGGTCGCACTCGTAATCACCTCTTAGAAAAAATGTCGCACGCCAGAGCGAGCGAAAAATAAATTTAGTCCGCGGGGAAAGTGCCCGTTGGAAGAGTTCGTGGACTGCCTGGCAAATCGGTTAGCCCGTTAGGGCAAGCACCGACTGTCCGCAGGACAACCCCGTGAACTCTTCCGTCCATTTGAGGCCCTGCTCCAAAACTGTTCTCCCATCCAGTAGTTTACAGACCATTCGGCTCTTTATCATTCGCATGAAGTTAGGGCAAGCCAGACCAGAGCCTTCAGCGGACCCGCCCCCGTTCCCGGCTGCGTGACAACTTTGGCCTAGGGGAAATGATGAGACTAGGGACGGGTGTGAGATTTCCGCAGATTTCTTTGTGGCAACGCGCCGTCACGGCGAGAATAGAAGCAAATCACCCCGACAATCGCGGGAAGATTAAGAAGTTAGCGGCTTCGTCCGAAGCAAGGGGCGTCGTTCAGCGGCGCTGGAATTCCCCACAGCTTCGCCCGCTCTTGGCAATCGTGGCAATGGCGCCTCTTCTGGCGCTTGTTGGTTGCGCCGGAGTGGTGAGCGCCGGCGGATCGAACGGGACGCAACCGCAAGGCGCCATTCAGGTGAACCCGACAAGCCTTATTTTCGGCAGCACGACAGTCGGCGAGAAGGTCTCGCAGAATGCTACGGTCGCCAACACGGGGAGCGTCTCAGTAAACATAACCCAAGCGAGCGTTTCGAGCGCTCAATTTTCAATTTCGGGCCTGACTATGCCCATGTCTTTGCCCGCGGGAAAGTCCAGCACGTTTCAAGTCTGGTTCGATCCAACAGCACCAGGCAACGCCTCAGCAACGCTGACTTTGCAGACCGGCAACGGAGTTTCGTCGGAGCAAGTCCCGATCACGGGAGCGGCTGCTGCTGCGCCTCAGCAAATCAGTTTGAGCACAACTAGTTTGAGCCTGGGAAACGCTGCGGTGGGATCCACCGCCAAGGGCACGCTGATTATCAACAATGCCGGCGGGACGAGCCTGGTGATTTCGTTGATTTCCGTGACTGGGGCGCCATTCGGAGTTTCCGGAATAGCGACGCCGGCCACTATCGCGCCGGCTGGCAGCGCTACTTTGAACGTATCCTTCACGCCGACAGCGACCGGAACCGATTCCGGAACCATAACGATCACTAGCAACGACCCGCAGACCCCATCGTCTGTCGTCGCGCTCACTGGAACTGGTACGGCCGCGACTGTAGCGCCGACGATTACGACGCAGCCGGTGAATGAGACGGTGACAGCAGGACAGACGGCGACGTTTACGGTGGTGGCGGCGGGGACGGCACCGCTGAGCTACCAGTGGCAGAAGAATGGAGCGAATATCGCGGGAGCGACAGGGACAAGTTATACGACGCCAGCGACGGCGACAACGGATAGCGGGTCGACCTTCGATGTGGTGGTTAGCAACACGGCGGGGACGATCACGAGCGCGGCGGCAACGCTGACGGTGAATGCAGCAGTGGTGGCGCCGACGATTACGACGCAACCGGTGAATGAGACAGTGACGGCGGGACAGACGGCGACATTCGCGGCGGTAGCGGCGGGGACGGCACCGTTGAGCTACCAGTGGCAGAAAAACGGGGCAAACATCGCGGGAGCGACGGCCAGCAGTTACACGACGCCGGCAACAGCGACAACGGACAGCGGATCAACGTTCGATGTGGTGGTGACGAACACGGCGGGGACGATTACGAGCACGGCGGCGACGCTGACGGTGAATGCGGCGGCGGTGGCGCCGACGATTACGACGCAGCCGGTGAACGAGACGGTGACGGCGGGACAGACGGCGACGTTCGCGGTGGTAGCGGCGGGGACGGCACCGCTGAGCTACCAGTGGCAGAAGAATGGAGCGAATATCGCGGGAGCAACGGGGACAAGCTACACGACGCCAGCGACGGCGACGACGGATAGCGGATCGACGTTCCGGGTGGTGGTGACGAACACCGCAGGAACGATCACGAGCACGGCGGCGACGCTGACGGTGAACGCTGCAGAGGTGGCGCCGACGATTACGACGCAGCCGGTGAACGAGACGGTGACAGCAGGACAGACGGCGACGTTCACGGTGGTGGCGGCGGGGACGGCACCGTTGAGCTACCAGTGGCAGAAGAATGGAGCGAATATCGCGGGAGCAACGGGGACAAGCTACACGACGCCAGCGACGGCGACGACGGACAGCGGATCAACGTTCGATGTGGTGGTGACGAACACGGCGGGTAGTGTGACGAGTAATGCGGCGACGCTGACGGTGAATGCGGCGACGGTGGCGCCGACAATTACGACGCAGCCGGCGAATGAGACGGTGACAGCAGGACAGACGGCGACGTTCACGGTGGTGGCGGCGGGGACGGCACCGTTGAGCTACCAGTGGCAGAAGAATGGAGCGAATATCGCGGGAGCAACGGGGACAAGCTACACGACGCCAGCGACGGCGACGACGGACAGCGGATCAACGTTCGATGTGGTGGTGACGAACACGGCGGGTAGTGTGACGAGTAATGCGGCGACGCTGACGGTGAATGCGGCGACGGTGGCGCCGACAATTACGACGCAGCCGGCGAACGAGACGGTGACGGCGGGACAGACGGCGACGTTCACGGTGGTGGCGGCGGGGACGGCGCCGTTGAGCTACCAGTGGCAGAAGAACGGGGCGAACATCGCGGGAGCGACGGCCAGCAGTTACACGACGCCAGCGACGGCGACGACGGACAGCGGATCGACGTTCGATGTGGTGGTGACGAACACGGCGGGGACGATCACGAGCGCGGCGGCAACGCTGACGGTGAATGCAGCGGCGGTGGCGCCGACGATTACGACGCAGCCGGTGAACGAGACAGTGACAGCAGGACAGACGGCGACGTTTTCGGTAGTGGCGGCGGGAACAGCACCGCTGACCTATCAGTGGCAGAAAAACGGGGCAAACATCGCGGGAGCAACCGCCAGCAATTACACGACGCCAGCGACGGCGACGACGGATAGCGGATCGACGTTCCGGGTGGTGGTGACGAACACGGCGGGGACGATTACGAGCACGGCGGCGACGTTGACGGTGAATGCGGCAGCGGTGGCGCCGACGATTACCACGCAGCCGGTGAATGAGACAGTGACAGCAGGGCAGACCGCGACGTTCACGGTGGTCGCGGCGGGGACGGCGCCGTTGACCTACCAGTGGCAGAAGAACGGGGCAAACATCGCGGGAGCGACGGCCAGCAGTTACACGACGCCAGCGACGGCGACAACGGACAGCGGATCGACGTTCGATGTGGTGGTGACGAACACGGCGGGGACGATCACGAGCACAGCGGCGACGCTGACGGTGAATGCAGCGGCGGTGGTGCCGACGATTACGACACAGCCGGTGAACGAGACAGTGACAGCAGGGCAGACGGCGACGTTCACGGTGGTCGCGGCGGGGACGGCGCCGTTGAGCTACCAGTGGCAGAAGAACGGGGCGAGCATCGCGGGAGCAACAGGAACGAGCTACACGACGCCGGCGACGGCGACGACGGATAGCGGATCGACATTTCGGGTGGTGGTGACGAACACCGCGGGGAGTGTGACGAGTAATGCAGCGACGCTGACGGTGAATGCGGCAGCGGTGGCGCCGACGATTACGACGCAGCCGGTGAACGAGACGGTGACAGCGGGACAGACGGCGACGTTCGCGGTAGTAGCGGCGGGGACGGCACCGCTGAGCTACCAGTGGCAGAAGAACGGGGCGAACATCGCGGGAGCGACAGGAACGAGCTATACGACGCCAGCAACGGCGACGACGGACAGCGGGTCGACGTTCGATGTAGTGGTGAGCAACACGGCGGGGACGATCACAAGCGCAACTGCAACTCTGACGGTGAACGCCGCTCCTGCCCCGGCGATCCAGGTTAGTCCATCGCCTATGAACTTCGGAAGCGAAGTGGTGGGAAGCAATTCGACGCAAACCTTGATCATCACCAACACAGGCACGGCCACATTGACCATTACTCAGGTGACGGAAACTGGTTCAGTTTTCAGCGTCAGTGGCTATTCGTTGCCTATAAGTGTCAACGCAGGAAATCAAACCACGATCACGGTCGCATTCCTTCCGACTTCGACGGGAGCGGCGTCCGGGAGCATTTCCATCGTAAGTAACGCTCCGACCTCTCCGACGGCTGTCAGTCTGACCGGGACGGGGATCGCGGCGACATTAACGCTTAGCATCAGTCCGACGACACTGGCCTTTGGGAATGTGACAACGGGAACTTCTTCTGTTCCGCAGACCGTGACCATTACGAATACCGGTAATGCGAACGTCACGATTTCGCAGATCACACTCACCGGCGGGAGCTATTCCATGACCGGCGGAAGCGCTCCTGTAACACTTTCGCCCAACCAGAACATCACGCTTACTCTGATTTTCAGTCCGACGACAACCGGAGCGCTTGGCGGCAGTGTCTCGATTGTGAGCAATGCCAGTGGGTCGCCTGCGACCGTGACTCTCACCGGAACAGGGGCGGCGGCAAGCCCACCCTCGGTCTTGCTCAGCTGGACTGCGAGTACATCGACGGTTTCTGGGTATAACGTCTACCGGGGCACGGTGAGCGGCGGGCCCTATACACAGATCAACCCATCGTTGATAACAACCTTGACCTATACGGATTCGACCGTCGTGAGCGGGACCACCTACTATTACGTGGCGACGGCGGTGGACTCGAGCGGGAATCAAAGCGTGAACTCGAACGAAGCATCAGCCAAACCGTAGGTCAAGATGACAAGCGAATTTACAGGCAGCAAGGACGCCCCAAGCCATGCGGGGGAACAGGCGACTCCAGGGTGAGAGTACAGGAGGTGAGACCTCGCACGTGAAAAAAGGGGGTAACAGTACCGCTTGAGAGACAGCGAACTTTTTAAGGACACTTTGCCGCCCGGGTTGCGGGCTCGGACTCACTTGTTCAGGCGAGTCAACCAGATGAGAAAACGCAAATTTGGCGTGGGAACTCGGAACCTGTGCTTTGCATGGTCCCTATGGTCAGGATACCCCCCTGTACTTAAATTGGACCTCCAATCAGTATCTGAGGAACTCCTGTAGAAGTACTCTTACGTCCAGTGGGGCGATGCTCTGAGGGACTGGACAATGAGATTTTCACAACTGGGAGATCCAGCAGGCGGACCCGTTCACTTCAAATTTATTACCCTGCGGTGGAAGCAGGCGTTGTTAGTCGGCGCTGCGCTGTTGCCGCTGGTGATAGCTTCGGGATGCGCCGGAGTTGTGAGCGGGAAAAACAGCCAGCCGGCCTCCCAACCATCTACTTCAACGTACAGCATCTCGGGCACGATCACACCGACGGCGGGGGGCAACGGCGCGACAGTCACCCTTAGCGGAACATCGAGCGGAACGGCCACAGGGAATAGCTCAGGTAGCTTCACATTAAGCGGCTTGGCGAACGGGACCTACACACTTACGCCCAGCCACAATGGTTTCACGTTCAGCCCCAGCAGCGCCACCGTGACGATCAATGGTGCGGATGTCTCTTCGGGAGCGAATTTCACTGCCACGGCTGAGACCTATAGCATCTCGGGGACGATCAGTCCGACGGCAGGGGGGAGCGGGGCGACGGTGACCTTAAGCGGCGCAGCTTCCACCACGACGACTGCCAATGGGTCAGGTGCTTACACCTTTACGGGATTGGCGAACGGGAATTATACGGTTACTCCCACGCACGCTGGTT
This sequence comes from uncultured Acidobacteriota bacterium, assembly GCA_963715795.1. Lineage (GTDB taxonomy): Bacteria > Acidobacteriota > Terriglobia > Acidiferrales > UBA7541 > Acidiferrum. Next base: position 4,453,967 of record OY970275.1, read on the forward strand.
ACACCTTCAGCCCGAGTAGCGCTTCTATAACGATTAACGGGGCGAATGTTACGTCGGGGACGAACTTCACCGCTACGGCTACGGCTCTGACCTATAGTATTTCGGGAACGATTAGTCCGACGGCAGGAGGTAACGGAGCGACACTGACCTTGAGCGGAGCAAAAACCGCCACGACGACCGCCAATAGCTCCGGAGCTTACAGTTTTACGGGTTTGGCAAATGGGTCGTACGCGGTTACGCCGAGCCACACGGGTTACACATTCAGCCCCACCAGTCAGGCCGCGACGGTCAATGGCGCGAACGTCACGGGAATCAACTTCACCGCGACGGCACAGGTTGGCCCGACTTACAGCATCTCGGGGACAATTAGTCCTACGGCGGGTGGCAGCGGCGCGACCGTGATATTGAGCGGAGCGGCCGGCGCGACCACGACCGCGAACAGCGCGGGCAGCTACACTTTTACAGGATTGTCGAATGGGGCGTACACAGTCACTCCGAACAATTCGGGATATACGTTTAGCCCGGTCAGCCAGAGTGTCACGGTCAACGCAGCAAACCTCACGGGTGTGAACTTTACGGCGACGGCGGCACAATCCTATTCCGTTGCGCTGACTTGGACCGCGAGTACGTCGACAGTGGCTGGTTACAACGTGTATCGCCTCAGCGGGACGGGTACGGTGTACACGAAGATCAACCCTTCACTCGTCACCACGTTGGCCTACACGGATAATACTGTGCAATCTGCCACAACCTATTCCTACGTAGCTACAGCGGTGGATTCTAGCGGGAACGAGAGCGTGTATTCTGCCCCAGCTACGGCAAACGTACCCTGATTTGGGGTGCCGCAACTCTGATCAGTCCGAGGTATCCCCCGAAAGCTCGGGCGAAGTGGCACGGTTTGTTCTGAATTTGGCATAGAACCAGACGAGTACCTGAGCCAGCACTGCACCAAAAGCATCAATCGCCACGTCACGTACACGGGCTTGCCGCAAGGGCACGAAGGATTGGTGCCACTCGTCCAGCCCGGCGTAGGCGACTGCAATCGCTAGAGTTGCCAGAGCCCAACTGAACCGCCAGCCGAAGCGCCCTCCGCGGATTCCACGGAAAACGGCAATACTAAACAGGCCAAATTCGGTGACGTGAGCCATCTTGCGAATTCCCACATGCATTAGGCGCAGCAAGTGAGGTGAGGCTCCTGGGAGCAGCCAATGGAGCACGGGGATGATGACACGCGCGGTTTGCTCACTGCTGAAATAGTGAGTGGAAAAGAGAGAGATAACTATGGCGAGGAGGATCGCAGGGATCCAATAGAGGAAGCGCCGCCATTCTGAGACTTGTTGGTTCATGATTTTTGCCTAAGTACCTCAGCGCCGCGGGGGCCAACTAGTGTTCTGTGGTCAGGCACGCTAAGTGCAAGCTCGCGACTTTGGAGATCGTGCTGCCGTCCCAAACGAGATCCCCAGGTCCACGCAACTCTTCAAGATAAGCATGGATGGAGATAAACGTCGAGTGAAGATATCGAGAGTTCCAGCTCAACAGGATTAGAGGGATGAAGCAAAGATCTTCTCCGGAACTTTCCGGTGCGGCGAAAATTAGCTCACACGTTGCGTATTTTGAATAATGCACATGACCGATGCAACAAGGTATCGCGTCCGAGATACAAGAGCATGAATTTGTCCGCGGCTCCCCGGTCATTGAAATGGCGTTGGTATTGATGGCCGTGGCGAAGCAATCTCATTGGCTGGAGATCTGGCTTAGGGCTTGACGTGCCTGCTCCGCGAGAGGAGATGCCGGATTCATCGCAATAATTTTGTCGAACTGTGTACGCGCCTGCGTGGTCTCATTCAATTTCTGATACGCCAGGCCGAGGTGATAACGATAAGCTAAATTAGCAGGGGCTTGCTTGACTGCATTTTCAAACAATGGCGCCGCCACGGAAAAAGCTCCATTGTAATAGTAGGCCCAACCGAGAGTGTCGGCTGTATTGGGAAGCTTGGGGAGTCCTTTGCGGGCGGTTTGGGCCAGAGTTAGCGCCACATTCACGCTGCCACCGTGCTCAAGCATTAGATAGGCGAGGTTGTTGGCTAGCAGAGCATTGTCGGGTTGAATGGCCTCGCCCTTTTGGTACGTTGCTTCGGCCTGCTCCCAGTTTCCTTCGGCTTCATAAGCGGCTCCCAAGGCGGTGTAGAGAACCACGTTATTCGAGGATATGGCGATCGCTCGCTGGTAACTTGAAATCGCATCCGCGGGCTTGCCGAGGGCCAACTGTACCTGCCCTAGGAGGGCAAGGGCCGCGAGATTTTGTTGGTCCAATGCTGTGCAATGCGAGAATGCCTTTTCTGCATCGTTGAGCTTTTTCTCCTGCAACAATGCTTTGCCTTGAAGAAGATAAAGCGCCGCATTATTTGGATTGTGGTCGAGCTGGGCTTGAAGGAAGAGTAGCGCCTGGTCGGGCTTGCCTTGCTCCAGGTCCAATTGAGCCAAACCTTGGATAGCGTCAGGAAAATCTGGAGTGCGCTTCAATGCTTCCTTGTAATAGTTTTCCGCCTCCTTCCAACGCTTTTCTGCAGCGCGAAGTTGCCCCAATTTTGCATAACCGAGCGGGCTCTGCGGAGCGATTTGAATCAGACGATTCAAATCGGCTTCGGCGCTTTGGGCGTCGCCTTGATTGAAGCGCGCGCTAGCGTGGAAGAGATAGCCTTCTGGAGATTGAGGTGCTATTTTTTGGAGCTGATTCCCGTCCGTTTCGAGTCCTTGCCAGTCCCTACGTTGTGTCGCAGCGGAGCCGAGAGCGACCCAGGCTTCTGTCAGCGTGGGACGCAACTGTACGGCTTTCTTCCATTGGTCTAACGCTTGGCTTTCATTGCCATTGGCCTGGAGAGCCAAACCCAATTGGTAGTGGCCGCCGGGATTGTCTGGAGCATCTTTTACAGCTTGCTGCAGGGTGGACAAAGCTTCCACGTAGCTTTTCTGGCGCAGGAGAATTTCACCCTTCAGGATGCGGGCTTCTGGATCCTGCGGCGAGTTCGCCAAGATTTCGTCGTCGGCCTTTGAGGCGTCTGGTATGCGTCCGGCGAGGATTAGCAACTGAACGTAGGATTTGCGAACATTCATATCTTTCGGATGTTCTTGCGATAACGAGGCAAACTCCGCAAGCGCGCGAGAGGTATCACCTTGACTCACGAAATAGTTACCCAGCAAGCGATAAGCGCCGGGGTCGGTGCTCAGCTGTACTTTGGCGTCTGTTAGGACTTTTTCCGCAAGGTTCTCTTTACCTTGGCTATGGTAGAGCCCAGCAAGAGCAGCTCGAGGAAGTGGATCTTTAGGAGCGGTTTGTATCGCAGCCTCGAATTGCCTTTCTGCATCAGTCCAGCGCCGCTGGTGTTCGTAAAAATCGCCCAGGGTCATTAACGGGCCAGGAGATTTCGGGTCGAGCTGCTGCGCTTTCAGCAGGTTTTTCTCGGATTCCGAGTAGGCGCCTTGCTGGGCTTGCAGGATGCCCAGATGCAGGTATACATCGGACCGGCTGGGCGCCATGGTAACCGCATCTTGGGCTTCCTTTAGCGCTTCCCTTGGATTTCCAAGCCGCGCATCCGCATTCGAGAGCAAAACTTGAGCGTCCGCGTCTTGTGGATTGCTCCGCAAAATGAGAAGCGCCCGATCCTTTGCCTCCTGACTTTTGCCAGCCCGTAGGAGCAGCTTCCCCAAATCCAATTGTGCAGCCCAATCTTCAGGTTGCAGGCTGACTGTCCGCATCAGCTCCTGGTAGGCTCCTCCCCAGAGGCTTTGCTTCAGAAAACACTCAGCAAGTTTGTAGTGAGCTTCCGCGAAGTGGGGATCTATCTGCAGGGCACGACCGTAGTCGATAATCGCCTCAGAGATTTTTTCGTGCTGGAAGGCACGGTCTCCCGCAGCGAGGAACTTCAGCTTTTGTTTATTAGGATCACGGTTGCAACCGTTGGCAAACACTGTCAACCCAATGGCCACGCAGAGTAGGAACAACCGACAATCATTTCGTATCATCATTTCGCGAGACTCATACTTGCAACAGCACAGCCAATTTGGGTTTGTTCTATACAATTCCAAGTTTATGCTCGGTTTAGGTGGTTTTCAACGACGCTATCGCCTAAGATATTGAAAAATAGACAGTAATTCGGAATGACAGAGCTCGGCCTCCTCGCATCAAAAGGAAATAACGAACCTTTAATGATTGCAGTTCCTAAGTTTGGATGGGAGAGGGAACGGGATACTATGGGTACATTTCTTCCACTATTGGAAGACTCGTAGGTAAGCAGCAAGGGTGGAATGGCGTGATCGCGTGTTGGGCTTCCATAACTGCTTAAGAGTGTTAAACTTACAGACGTAGGGCGTCCAGGGCCGCCAGAGCCAGGAACAGCAAGCTGGAACCGACCGTGCATCATATGGTGATCGAAAGCGGACTTGTGTTCCCAAAGGCTGTACTTTCCGCGATTGGTAAAGCTCAAACTAGAAGCAGCTCGGGGCTGCACTGAGGACGTAATGGTTCGAAACGGCGAAATCAGCTTGGCGGACGCGAAACGCGTCCTGAAGCGCTACTGGTGGGTCTTGCCTATTACCGTCCTGGGCTGCACTGCGCTCGCGGTCGTGGCAATCAAAGTTCTGCCGAAGAAATACACCTCGCAGACGGTTGTGCTTGTAGACCCGCCCGCCGTTTCCGCTGACATCGTCAAGCCTGTGGTACCTGAAAACATAGGTCCCCGTCTAGCTTCAATGCAAGAGCAAATCCTCAGCCGTACGCGTTTGGAACCGGTTATCCAAAGGTTCGGTCTTTACCCGCAGGAACGCGCTCGCAATTCAGTCGATGATCTGGTGGTTCGGCTCAGAAACTCGATTGAAGTGGTGCCGATGGAACCCATGGCGGGGACTTCAAACCAGCTCGCTGGATTCACGGTGAAAGTCACCTTCGACAACCCATTTCTCGCTCAACAAATCTGCGGCGAGATCACTTCGATGTTCACGGCGGAGAGTGCGAGGGCTGGCGTACAGCAAGGGGAGCAAGCGACCACCTTTTTGACGCAGCAGCTCGAGGACGCCAAGTCCAAACTCGACGCTCAGGATGCCAAACTCGCGCAGTTTAAACAGCGCTATCTCGGTTCGCTGCCGGACGAAGAGCAGACCAATTTAAGTCTGCTCACAGGAATGAATACGCAGCTTGAGGCGGCCACCCAAGCGATTAGTAGAGCGCAGCAAGATAAGGCATTCAATCAGACACTTTTAGCGCAACAAGAGGCCAACTGGCACGCCTCTCAGACCGGACAGAACCCCGAGACGGTTGATCAGCAGTTGGCATCGCTACAAGATCAGCTGACCGCGCTTCGCGCGAAATACACTGACGAACATCCAGATGTGGTGAAGTTGAAAGCCCTCATCAGCGACCTCAAGAAGCAGATGGCCGGAGAGCCACAGCCAAAGAATGAGGCTGCAAACCGTCCGGTTTTAGCGGAACCGCCGCAAATCCAGCAATTACGCGCGAAGCTACACCAGGATGATCTGAATATCGCTGACCTGACGAAGCAGCAGGCGCACATTCAGGACCAGATTCGCGTTCTTGAAGGCCGCGTACAGTCGAGTCCGGTCGTTGAACAGCAGTACAAGGAATTGACGCGCAATTATCAGACCGCTCTCGATTTTTACAACAGCTTGCTGAAGAGCAGCGAGCAAGCCGCAATGTCTACCAATCTCGAGCAGCAGCAAGAGGGAGAGCAGTTCCGGGTTCTGGATCCGGCGAGCCTGCCCGATGCGCCTTCCTTCCCCAAGAAACCTATGTTTCTCGGCGGAGGGGCTGGGGCTGGCTTGGCGCTTGGCTTAGGGATTCTCTTCTTGCTGGCGGTGAGCGACAAGTCCTTGCACACGGAGCGTGATGTGGAAACATATCTGAAGCTCCCTGTGCTTGCTTCGGTGCCGCTCTTCGAGGTTGCTTTGCACGGGACACCGGACACATCGAAAGGCCAGCCCAGATTGGGTACCTTAGGAACCCGGGCTTAACGTGAAGAGATCAGCCCTGGGCTGAAGGGAGACCATGAGCAGGATTCATGACGCTTTGAAGAAGGCCGCGGAGGAAAAGACTTCGCGGGGGGCCGTCGGCTCAACCCAAGATTTCTTGGATGTCGAAAGAGACCTGCCTCGGCTGGCCGAGCTCGGCGACATACCTCAAGAAAGCGCGCCGAGCGAAGTTCGGCAACCGGATAGCCAGCTTCAACTTCGCTTCAAAGAGCTGCTTAAGCGATGCGCTCACCCTGCTTGGAATCCGGACCCGCGTATGAACATTTTCACGGACGCGGATAAAGCGAAAAGCGGAGCCGAGAGCTTTCGAACTCTACGTTCGCGGTTGCATCAGATTGCCAGCACGCGCCCGTTGAAGCGCATCCTGGTGACCAGTAGCGTCCCCGCAGAGGGCAAGACATTCGTGGCCGCGAATCTGGCTTTGTCCATTATTCGCCAGCCAGATCGGCGCGTCCTACTGATCGATGCGGATCTGCGAGCGTCACGACTCCATCTGGCGTTTGGCGCCCCCCGAACACCCGGATTGACGGAATACTTGCGGGGAGAAGCCGACGAGTATTCCGTAATTCAGAGCGGACCAGATGAAAATCTGTGTTTGATCCCGGGCGGCGGCGAGGTCGCAAATCCAAGTGAGCTTCTGATGAGCGAAAGGATGAAGCGCTTATTGGAGCTTGCCACGCCAGTGTTTGATTACGTGATTCTGGACTCTCCACCGGCGATTCCAGTGCATGACCCCAGCTTATTAGCGGATTTTTGCGATGGGACACTCTTCGTGGTCAGGGCGGGGATTAGCGAGTTCGAGGTTGTCTCAAGAGCAGCGGCCGAGTTCGAGGGCAAAAACCTGATAGGAGTGGTGCTAAACGGCGTAGGTCCTGAGGCCATGTACGGACAATATTACGCGAGCTCCTATGGAGCGAATTCAGACCGGTAAGAACAAGTTTTCTCGCACTGTTGAGAAATTGACGGCCAGGTAATGAAAGATTGGGTTGTTCTCGGCACCCCAAAGCAGATACTGGCTTTTGTTACCTCGGGCTTGTGGGAGTAGCAGCTTCCGCCTCTGGCAACGTGGGCGCTCCTCCTCGCAATAAGAGGTAAACGGGCAACAAGAGCAGCATTCCCAGAAGGAAAAAGACTACTCCTCCATCGTGGTGAAGTTTTCCGTGAAGAAAGCCCGGGTCCACATAGATTGCTAGCACTGTCAAAGTTACAATGCGGATTCCATTCTTCAAAATCATAATGAGAAGCGCGCAAACCAAGAAAAGCAGTTTTTTCCAGAAACAACGCAGCCCAAAATGCACTACCGGCAACGCCAGGACGAAAAGCGCCATGCTTGACCGAATGCCGCTGCACTCCTTTGCTATTTCTATGTTTACCTGGGCAAGGTGAAAAACGAAGCCCTCTCTCAGCGCAGGAACCCCAAGAAGGTCAAAAAGGGCCCCGGTGATATCAGCCGAGCCGGCCCGCAGGAGATAAATGATCCGCTGCACGAGAAAATTCGGCAGAGGAACCATTAGCCAAAGAAAGAGCAAAGGAAAATAGGCTGCTTTCAGGGCCGCTCCCCCGAAGAAAAAGGAAAATCCAGCAGTCCAGAACAAGACAAGCGCGGAGATATAGCAGGCAAGTTGAAGGTCGGGAGTCAGGGCTAGACCTGCCAGTCGTGTGCTGACAACCAGTCCAATTCCAAGTGCTACTAGCAGTGAGCCAAGGCCCAAACTCGTTGATAGGGTTCGGAAAATGGAGCGCCGCTCGATATAGAACAAACCGGCGGCGAGGAAGGGAATCAGGATGAGGTGGGAAGCGTCCGGGTTGGACATGGCCAACCGGAACAGCCTGAACAACTGTTGTACGAACAAGAGCGAAGTGAATATGATCCACCCGCTAAAGAGCACCCATGGTGACGAGATGCCCCTCCAAGCGTTGTCAGGCTTATCTATCCCTAGAATTGGCAGAAGCCCGCCTTTCGGGAGCGAATGTTCGACTAATTCCTTGTTTGAATTGCTCACATGAGCGATTCCGTGCGTTTTGTCGCGCTGCATTGCGAATTGAAGTAGTCAAGATCTTCAACTGATCATACTCGCTTGAGCGGCGCACTGAGCTCCCACCACTTAAACATCCCTCTAATTTCGAGTGCCGTACAAACAGTGGCATCTTTATTTGATATGCGCAGAGGATTGGATGCAAGTCGAAACCCTGGCCAATCGTCTGGCCGGTTAGTCATCGGAATTTGCCCTCGGCACCTTTCGGTGAGCACCTGGATGACCGAATCTCTTATGCGGGCTACTCGTCGTGTTGATTCCAGGTTCTTCGGGTGCTTATGCCACTGAGGAGCTCCTGGGGGCCACTGCCCTCCCCAGCCAGACTTGATACACTTGAATTTGATAAGGGGATCCTCCCTGCCCCTCCTGAGATGTTCACGCGTAAGTCTATGAAATGTAATGTCTTATTCATATCGAGGAAGAGGATATGTCGATGGAGTGGGAGCCTGGTTTCGGAACAGGATAGGTAAGCTGAGGAAATGGTTTTCACATACCGACCAAAGTCGGTGCCACCCCTGGAGAAGGTGAACCAATGTCGGTTCTCTCTTAGCCAATAAGCGCTTAATTTTCAGCTAGTTACTGAATCCATTCGAAAGCGTCGCTAGCGTATCAAGTGAATGCTCGTGGCAGGAGGATTGCCTTGTATCTAGCGCAGGCCGGTCAGCTTAATGGCGGTAGCCTAGGCACAAGCTCACACTGACCTTTCACCTGAAGCCGCCAGGGAGACGGAAATACAGATGAACGCTGAAATCAGTCATGAACACTGGTTTGCGCTTCAAGTCCGAACCCGGTGGGAAAGTTCCACCGCCACTCTGTTATCCGGAAAGGGCTATCAGACTCTTCTCCCGACATACCGGTCCAAAAAGCTTCTGAGGGGAAAGCACAAAGATTTCAGCGCACCGCTCTTCCCGGGCTATGTGTTTTGCCACTTCGACGTACAAAATCGCTTACCGGTTCTAGTTACGCCTGGAGTGATGGCTGTAGTAGGGACCGGGAGGGTTCCTGTCCCCGTTGAAAACTCCGAAATCGAGGCCATTCAAAATGCGATCTCGGTTGGGGCACCCGTGGAGCCGTGGCCATATCTAGAAGTGGGCCAAAGAGTCCGGTTGGAAGACTCCGCTTGGGGAGGCTTAGAGGGAATTTTGATCAATTTCAAAGGCAGCCAGCGGCTAGTACTTTCTGTGTCGCTTCTGCGCCGATCGGTTGCCCTGGAAGTAGATCGCTCGATGATCTGTCCCGTACGTACGGAGCGCGCCTCTTTTCTTAATTCTCTTGTGGCTCCCCCGTCGCTGAAGCGAGTGGTCGCCTGAGCAAATCCTCGGGGCGAGCGATTGTTCGAAAGAGATTGGCTGAGTCCTCTGCGTGGGCCAAGTAAGTTCAGCTTCGAAGGTTGGAAGGATCTCGATGCTTAGGAAAGACCAAGAGCTGAGAACGCACATGGAAAAGACGACACATAATGTCCTCGCAATACATGGTCAGACACCGAGACGTTCCGAAGAGCGCCATCGTCCCCTCCGTTTGGGACATGTGATTGTTCGGCGCGAAGGGGTTCTGCGAGAGGACAGCTTTCAAACGCTCCTGACTCTCGAGCGGAGGAGAGCAGAGCGGTCTGGTAAACCATTCGTCCTACTACTCTTGGATGCAGTAGCACTTCCGGCTAACGGGAACTCAGGGCCATTTATGGAATGGGTAGTCTCGGTGCTCTCCCGCTCCACCAGAGAAACGGACTTGGTCGGCTGGTACAAAGAGGGTCAGATTCTGGCTGTATTGTTCACTGAGATCAACTGCGAAGGCGAGACTTCGATTACCGAGATATTGCATTCTAAAGTTCTCACTGCTCTGCAGAAGGAATTGGATCGGAATTTGCTTTCCCATCTGCGAACCTCGATACATCTCTTCCCAGAGGACAAGGATGAAAACAGCTCCGACCCCCTGGCCGATATCAGTCTTTATCCCGACGTGTCAGAGAAGGAGCGGGGGAAGCGGATACCTCACTTGTTGAAGAGGGCGATCGACATACTAGGCAGCGCATTATTGCTTCTCTCTCTTTCTCCAATCTACGGCTTAATCGCGTTGGCGATAAAACTGACATCCAAGGGACCTGTATTCTTCAAGCAGGCGCGCCTGGCTCAATTCGGTTCCCGCTTTCAATGCTTCAAATTCCGAACGATGTACGTGGACAACAACCCGAAAATCCATCAAGACTACATCGCAAAGTTTATTGCTGGACAGGGGGAGAGTGTTCCGAACGCCGAAGGCAAGCCCGCTGTCTTTAAGATTACCAACGACCCTCGGGTGACGCCGATCGGGAGATTTCTGCGCAAGACAAGTCTAGATGAACTGCCGCAGTTCTGGAACGTCTTGCGCGGTGAAATGTCTCTCGTTGGACCGAGGCCGCCAGTGCCGTATGAGTTCAAAATCTATAATATCTGGCACCGTCGGCGGGTTCTCGAAGTGAAGCCTGGTGTAACCGGTCTTTGGCAGGTCAGTGGCCGGAGCCGCATGAGCTTCGATGATATGGTTCGGCTCGATCTTCGCTACACCCAATCCTGGTCTCTCTGGCTCGATGTGAAGATTCTTATGGCCACGCCGCGGGCGGTGCTGACCGGCGAAGGAGCATATTAAGCCTCGCGCGAAGGCGTGCCATTTTGCCGATTTCGATGATGCAAGTTCGCAAGTTCAGGTCACGATTGATTTTTCCACAGAAAACTGCACTCAGTCATTTCTACGATCTCTTGGGATTAACCTGAAATGCTTTCGGTCAGAAGTTAGCGCCAGATAGGCCAGTCCTGATTTCACCAGGCAAGTTGTCGAAGGTTAAAGAGGAATTATGATTCGAGTCGGTGTGATTGGCTACGGTTACTGGGGCCCAAATATCGTGCGGAACTTTGCTTCCCTGGAAGGAACGGCCGTGGAAGCGGTGTGCGACAAGAGTGCCTCAGCCCTTGGGCGTCTAAGGCGCGCTCATCCTGGAATCTCCGCAGTCGAGGATCCCGAGGAGATTCTGCGATCGCCAAACGTTGATGCAGTGGCTGTGATAACACCGGTTTGGACGCACTACGAACTTGCCAAGAAGGCGCTCGAAAACGGGAAGCATGTGTTCGTCGAGAAACCCTTCACTTCGAATTCCGCGCAGGCTTCAGAGCTGATTGAATTGGCGGAGCGCAAGAACTTGAAAATAATGGTGGATCATACGTTTCTATTCACCGGCGCGGTTCGCAAAATTCAGGAGCTGATGAAAAAAGGTGTCCTCGGGGATCTCTATTATTACGATTCTGTCCGTGTAAACCTTGGCTTGTTCCAACACAACGTAAATGTGATCTGGGATCTAGCTCCGCATGACCTATCCATCATGGACTTTATTATCGACCAACGAGCGGAGGCAGTGGTAGCCACAGGCCAGTGCCATCTTAACGGTCACGAGGACATTGCGTATATCACTCTATATTTCCCGCAGAATGTGATTGCCCACGTCAACGTGAATTGGCTGTCTCCCGTCAAAGTACGCACGACGCTCATTGGCGGCCAGAAGAAGATGCTGGTTTGGAATGATCTCGAAGCAGACGAGAAGATTAAGGTGTACGACAAAGGAGTTGATATCACCTCCGCTGATGGTGTTCGGCAGCTCCTTGTAAATTACCGTTCCGGAGACATGTGGTCCCCGCAGATCGAGCAAGTGGAAGCACTGCGCTCTGAACTCAGCTATTTTGCGGAATGCATCAACAAGAACGAGACGCCTGTCAACAACGGCCACGCCGGACTGCGCGTCGTAGAAATGCTTGAGGCCGCAGAGAAGTCCATCAAGAAAAGAGGAGAGATCGTACGCCTGTGAACGAATACTGTTGCATATCACCCGACGTAAAATTGGGAAAAGGGGTTCGACTGTCCAAATTCGTCAATCTTTATGGTTGCGAGATTGGCGATAACACGAAAATCGGGGCCTTCGTCGAGATTCAGAAGAACGCCGAAGTAGGCAGTAACTGTAAGATTTCCTCGCATACTTTCATTTGTGAAGGTGTAACCATTGAGGACAACGTGTTCGTCGGGCATGGCGTGACCTTCATCAATGACACCTATCCTCGGTCCACGAATCCCGGTGGAGAGTTGCAAACCGAGAAAGATTGGAAAGTAGAAAAGACAGTGGTGAGGAAAGGGGCGTCGATCGGCTCGGGAGCCACGATCCTCTCAAACTTGATCATAGGCGAGAACGCAATCGTCGGAGCTGGTTCGGTGGTAACGCGCGACGTTCCCTCAGGGACAATCGTTGCCGGAAATCCAGCCAGGGTTCTTCGCAAAATCTCTTTAGATTCGAAGATCGTAGGAAAAGTTCAGAAATGAAAGTTATGGGATCTTCCGCGTCCGCGTCCGCGACCTCGCAATGTGGGACGTAGGCCGGCGCTGGACCTTCGGGACAGACGAGAAGTAAAACTCTCTTCGGGTTGTCGCTAGGGATTGATTAGCCATGGAAATCAAAATCGAATCTAGATCCTTGCGGGATGTTGCTGTACTGGTCCCGAATATTTTTCAAGACGACCGCGGCTTCTTCATGGAGACGTTCCGCGAGGATCAATTTCAAGCCTTCGGATTGCCCACCCATTTTGTTCAGGACAACCACTCGCGGTCCTCGAAGGGTGTTGTACGCGGTTTGCACTTTCAATGGGAACCCCCGATGGGCAAGTTAATGCGTGTAACTCACGGGACTGCTTTCCTGGTTGCCGTTGATGTTCGCCGGGGATCACCCACGCTGGGAAAGTGGGTTGGAGTTGAGGCATCGGCTGAGAACCGTCGTCAAGTCTGGGCTCCGGCCGGCTTTGCACGTGGTTTCTGCGTGCTATCCGATGCCGCTGAAATCCAGTACAAGTGCACAGGAATTTACAGCAACAAAGGGGAATCCGGGATTCGATGGGATGATCCTGCCATCGGTATCGAGTGGCCTATCCGAGATCCCTTGCTCTCGGACAAAGATCGAAACGCGCAGACCCTAGCCGAGTGGCTGTCGCGACCAGAATCCGAAAATTTCAGTTACTGATCGAAGCTCTCGAGGCTTCCAGGAGAAACCATGAAACTCCTCATTGCTGGCGGTGCAGGGTATGTTGGTAGCACGCTAATTCCTAAATTGCTCGACCGAGGCTACAAAGTGGACGTTGTAGACCTCTTTTGGTTCGGCAATCATTTGCCGCGCCAAGTGGGAATTCTGAACAAGGACATCTTCCAGCTCACGGAGGAAGATCTGGAGCCCTACGATCAGGTCGTTTTCTTGGCCGGACTGTCTAACGACCCGATGGCGGAATATTCGCCGAGCAAGAATTTTGTGTTCAACGCTGCCGCACCGTCCTATTTGGCTTATACGGCCAAAAAGGCAAAGGTGAAACGCTACGTATACGCGAGTTCTTGTTCCGTATACGGGTATACGGAGAACGAGCTGTACGACGAGACACGTCCGGTGAGTTCCAGCTACCCGTATGGTATTTCCAAGTTGCAAGGTGAACAAGCGGCGCTGCAGCTGATCGATGAAAATTTCTCCGTGATTTCCTTACGCAAGGGGACGATCTCTGGCTATAGCCCGCGCATGCGATTCGATCTCATCATAAACACGATGTTTAAGAGCGCCATGAGAGATCGCTCGATCACGATCAACAATCCGTCGATCTGGAGGCCCATTTTGAGCATTCAGGATGCGGCGACTGCCTACATCCGTGCTATCGAAGCGAATCACAAAATTTCAGGCGTTTTCAACGTAGCCTCCGGCAATTACACGGTTGGAGAAGTCGGTGACCTGGTTAAGGGCGCGATTGAGGAGAGGTTGGGGATTTCAATTCGCCTCATCATCAAACACATCCAGGATTTTCGGAATTACAAAGTTAGCATCGAGAAGGCAAAAAATGTCCTGAGCTTTCATCCTACGGACGATCTCAAATCCATCGTAGTGAACCTGATCGAAAACATGGACAAGTTTCAAGATTGGGATAATCCAGCGTACTCCAATATTTCCACCTTCAAATCGATTGACAACGGCGTTGAAATTCACTCCATGGCGAAGGCGCTCTAATTATGAGGGTTGCCATGATTGGAGCCAACGGGCAGCTCGGCAGCGACGTGGTTATCGCCTTCTCGGAGAGCGGTGATACCGTTTCCGCGTTGACGCACTCAGATATTGAGACGGCCGAATTTGACTCGGTCAAGCGTGTTCTCGGGGAAATTCAGCCTCAGCTGGTCGTCAACACTTCCGCGATGCACAACGTCGACCATTGCGAAAGCGACCCTGCGAAAGCGTTCGCCGTCAATGCACTCGGCGCAAAGAACCTAGCGATGGTCGGACGAGATTTGGGTGCAGCCCTGGTCCACGTCAGCACCGACTATGTGTTCGACGGCGGCAAGGGGAGTCCCTACGTTGAAGATGACACCCCGCGGCCGCTGAATTCCTATGGCATCAGCAAACTAGCTGGCGAACACTTTATCCGCTCGACGACGGACAAGCACTTTGTGATTCGCACCTCCGCCCTGTACGGGAAAAGTCCGTGCCGCGCCAAGGGCGGGCTGAACTTCATCGAGCTCATGCTGAAATTGGCGAAGGAACGCGAAGAGCTGCGCGTTGTGGACAGCGAGGTAGTTACGCCGACGCCCACGGCGGAGCTTGCACAGCAGATTGTCCGGCTGAGTCATTCGGATTGTTATGGGCTTTATCACGCAACCGCTGAAGGCAGTTGTTCCTGGTATGAATTCGCGCGCGAAATCTTTGCCCTGACCGGCGCATCCGTGCGGCTAAAAGTCGCCGCCCCCGGGGAATTCCCCGCAAAGGTGCCGAGGCCTAAGTACTCCGTCCTCGAGAACCGTGCTTTGAAAGTCTGCGGTTTGAATTTGTTCACACCATGGCGAGAAGGGCTCCACAAGTATTTAGGGGAGAGAACCAGGCCAGTTTCTCACGAGGTTTTTGGCTAGTGGCTGCTTGCTTCCCGCAGTAAACGCAAAAACAAAGTGCACTCCCACTTCAAAATAAGGATCGCATAATGACCGACAACCAGAAAGTTCCGTTTTTGGATTTGGCCAGTCTTCACCAGGAGCTCGAGCCGGAATTGATCCCCGTATTTCGGAAGGCGTTGCAGACCGCGGGCTTCATCGGTGGGCCTATGGTCGAGGGTTTCGAAACTGAATTCGCTTCCTTCTGCGAAGCCACGCATTGTGTTGGAGTATCCAGCGGCACAGACGCCGTCAGGTTCGCTATGATGGCCGCCGGGGTTCAACCAGGCGACATTGTTCTGACCACTCCTCTGACGTTTATTGCCACTACAGAAGCCATCTCGCAGTCTGGTGCTCGGGCAGACTTTGTGGACGTGGACGCACGCACGTACACCATGGATCCACAGAAACTCGCTCAGTATTTCGAGAGATATTGTGCGAAGGACGCCGAAACGGGCCGAATGATTCATCGGACGCTTGGGAGACCAGTGACGGCCGTGGTCCCTGTTCATCTATACGGGCAAATGGCTGACATGGATCCAATCCTGGAGACTGCTTCTCGGTACGGAATGATCGTAATCGAAGACGCCTGCCAGGCACACGGCGCGGAGTACTTTTCGAAAAAGGAAAACCAGTGGAAAAAAGCGGGTTCGGTGGGCCACGCTGCGGCTTTTAGTTTTTATCCAGGGAAAAACCTTGGCGCCTGCGGAGAGGGCGGCGCTATTACGACAAACAACGAAGCGCTCGCGCAGATCACTCGAATGCTTCGAGATCACGGGCAGTCACGCAAATACTACCATGAGATGGAAGGTTACAACGGGCGGCTTGACTCCATCCAAGCTGGGATACTGCAGGTCAAACTCCATCACCTAGCTGAGTGGAATCAAAAACGCAAAGTAGTCGCGGCACGCTATAACGAATTGTTGTGCAACATGTCGACTTGGCTGGCGCTGCCATTCGAACCGTCTTGGTCCCGCGCCGTCTATCACCTGTACGTAGTCCGCACCTCGGAGCGAGACGAACTCCAAAATCATCTGACTCAATCCGGAATCGGAACGGGAATCCACTATCCCATTCCTGTCCATCTCCAAAAGCCTTATCGCGCCATGGGATATAAGGAGGGAGATTTCCCGGTGACGGAGGACGCAGCTGCGCAAATTCTCTCCCTGCCAATGTATCCGGGCTTGAGCCTAGCGCAGCAAGAGCGCGTGGTTGAGGAGATCGCGCGATTTGGAAAGGTCACTGAGACTCCTCTGCCAGTCGGCCCACCATCGAGGGTTTGAGGACAACCGATCGACGAATTCGGCGAACGATCCGCAAGACAACCTGGTTCTAAATCGAACTGCAATAGCCCCTTCTAGCCTTCCACAAGATCGAAGTATCTGAAAGTGCAAGGCCTAGAAGGGAATGCCAGCGTCTTGTTCGTCGAAGAGCCAGGGCGCTTTTGCTGGCAGTCCCGGAAAAGTGGCTTGACTAATCGCTAAAACCAAATGCGTGCCTCTGCTCCGTTAGAAGTCCACTTACCACGGGCGTTTGTCTCATCAAGAGCCCGGACAACTTCACCGTGCGAGCTTAGCAAGCTCACATCTCTCGCACTTAAGGGCTTGGTCTCAATGTTTGACGAAGAGAGGCAACTGTTTTGCCATCGGCTGCTCTGGACTGAGCATGGACCAGTGCGGGAAGGGCTCTCTCACAGGTATACGATCATGGCCCTTCTAGGGCTCCGGAAGTTGGAACTGACGGGAATCGCAGTACCTTTCGATCTTCAAGCAATCTATGCGTCTTTGGTTGGGAACACACAGTGGATTCAGGGGGTCGGTGACTTAGGTTTACAGATCTGGCTCGGAGCAGCTTTCCGGCCGGAGCAACTGGACGAATTCTTTGATAAGTTCGATTGTGAATCGGCCCTAGACAATTATTGCGATGCTCGGGAATCACGCACAATGGAACTGTCCTGGCTCCTAGCCGGGCTCGCCCACGCGGCGGAAACTTCTACCAGACTTGCCAGTTCCCTGACAGATCTTTGCATAAGGTCATATCATCTGATCGAAGAAAACCAGGATGAGTACGGGTTCTTCGGCCACATGGGCATTAAGAAGTCTCTCGCAGGAAGGCTGCGTGGACGGATTGGTAGTTTTGCGGATCAAGCTTATGCCATCTATGCGCTATCAAAATTTGCCAGCACGTTTCACGTAGAGGATCCGCTGGGACCCGCGTTGGAGTGCGCAACTGCAGTTTGTGGTGCGCAAGGAGAACTAGGACAGTGGTGGTGGCTGTATGATACGCACAGCGGTCGAGTAAGAAGCCGTTATCCCGTCTATTCCGTCCACCAATATGGTTTGGCGCCGATGGCACTGTTTGGCATCGAGGAAGCCACAGGACAGTGCTTCCAGGAGTTCGTTGAAAAGGGTCTTTTCTGGATCAATGGTGCAAACGAGCTTCGCGCAGACATGAGGGATGTTGCGCAGAGCTTGATTTGGCGAGGCGTTATTCCGACGAATACACGGGCCAAATATTGGGAAATGATGCTAAGTGCCGTTCGACCACCAGCTGCAGAACTTCAGGCCAGCGCACTAAAGGTTCTTCCTGAACAAAGACCATACGAATTCGGCTGGTTGCTGTACGCTTTTGCAAGCCACACACAAGCGAAAGCCTTCACGCAGTCCGTGTAGGGCCGGTCTCCCATTTCCGCATCTGGCTTTGATCTAATAGGACAATCGGCTAAATGCAGTCTATCAACTCTCTGTAAAATCTGTCCGGCGCGTGCGGCTTTTACCGCTGGTCAAACCAAGGGCGCACACAAGATAGAGACGAATGCTCGCCTTAGGTTGGGACCGGCGGTCTTACAGGTCAACAATCCGAGATGCCACCCGTGAGCGAGAGCAAGCCAACTTCAATTTGCATTGTCGTTGAAAACCTGCCTGTGCCGGTTGATAGGCGTGTGTGGTCCGAAGCCCGTGCCTTGCGAGACGGGGGATACATCGTTTCCGTCATTTGCCCTAAGGGGAAGAAATCCTGCACTGCAAGTTACGAGCTCTTGGACGGAATCCACATCTATCGGCATCGCCATTGGGAGGCGTCGACTGCATTTGGATATCTGATGGAATACGCGTTGGCTCTAATTGCCGAGCTCTATCTGGTACTGAAAGTGTTTTCCCAGAGAAGATTCCGTATTCTTCAGGGTTGCAATCCCCCTGACAACATTTTCCTGATTGGATTAATGCTGAGACCTTTCGGAGTGCGGTTCATCTTCGATCACCATGATTTGGCCCCGGAGGTTTTTCAGACCAAGTTCGGAAGAATGCATGGGATATTTCACGCAATGACACGGTTTGCTGAGAAGTGCTCTTTCCGAGTTGCCCATGTTTCCATTGCCACCAATGACTCATTTAAGGAGGTTGCAGTGACGCGAGGGGGCAAGCGCCCGGAGCAAGTATTTGTAGTGCGAAACTGCCCTGACTTGGCGACTCTCCCCCGCGGGCCCCAACGGCCCGATCTGAAGTTCGGGAAGCCACTGCTTGTAGTCTACGTCGGCTTCATGGCCCAGCAGGACGGTCTGGATTTATTGATCGAATCCATCGAACACATTGTGAAACGCGAGTCAAGGCAGGATACACATTTCGTGCTTGTCGGAGGAGGAACGATGCTCCCTGAATTGCGCGAGCTTGTAGCCAAGAAAGCGTTGGACTCTGTCGTAACCTTCACTGGTCAAGTTCCCCACGAAGAGGTGGTTAGTTATCTTTCGAATGCGGATGTCGGAGTTGCCCCTGATCCGAAAACACCTATGAACGACAATTCAACCATGATTAAAATCTTCGAGTACATGGCTTTCGCGATGCCCATAGTGCTTTTCGATTTGAAGGAGGGTCGTCATGTCGCAGGGCCGGCGGCTTTGTATGCCTCTCCCAATGACCCCGTCGATTTCGCCCAGCAGGTAATTCGATTGCTCGATAGCCAGGAGTTGCGCCAGAAACTGGGGGCATGTGGTCGCAAGCGGATCGAAGAGGGTTTGAACTGGGAGGCCGAGAAGTTGACTTTGCTTCGAGCGTATAGCGCTGTCTTGCAAGCCAATTAGGAGGCAGGAGCGTTGACGGGCAGAGTTGAAAGAGGAAGAAAAATACGCTCTTCGAAAATTAGGTTTCGATCTGTTAGAAGGTTTGAGAAATACGAACGAAACCTGTCAGTTCCATAACGTTTTCATCGTTGGGTAGTCGCAGTGAGCCGCAAATAACGATTGTGTAGCCCAACTCACCTTATCTTCGTCGATTAAACAGCAAATGGTTTGGATGACAACGACAGCTAATTTTGCGATTGCTCTGACAAGGCCCACGGAAAAGCTCATGATATTGATGCGATCTAGAGCAATTGCAAATTGCCCTATCCGCATCGCCTGGGCCGTCTTATTCTTGATGTTGATTTCGGGCTCGTGCTGCGATGCGGCCGACCTCGTATTCGTTCGCTTGCCCGGTCGCACATCCACCGAACAAGAACAACTGGAAACGGCAGCTAACTTCTATGGCTTGAGCCTTAAGATTGTTCCAGTCAGCTCTGCCAAGGACGAGTCCGGGGTTACAAGGGCCATCGAAGGGGAAGAAACTGTCGGGGTTGTAATAGCGGGAGACGCCCTGCCTTTCGTTAACCAGAGCGCGGTGATGGATATCTTGCAACGCAAGCGGCGGAGCGGAGCAGCTCTTCTGGTTTCGGGGGTGACCCCGGGAATTGACCCCACTCTGCTGAAAAAATGGTCAGGAGGCAACGCCTCTGGATGCAGGCGCCTAGAAAATCCAGGTCGACTGCAATATGTATTTGGGCGAATAACCGGGCTAACCTGGCAGTTAGCAGGCCTCGAAGTTCCGCTGCCTTTCAAGAATGCAACTTACCTGGTACTGGGCGAGAAAAGCGCAGCTCAACCAGTGATGAGTGTTCGGAACGATGACCAAGTGTCTTCTGTTTACATTGAGGCCACCATTCAACATGTTCAGGTGTTCGTCGGGTGTGCCACTCCCCAAGGTGCGGTTTCGGCGGATGGAGGGGGAGTTGTAAACGCCTTTCTTCAGATTGCTCCTGCAATGTTGTTTGTCAGATATTGCGGTGGTGAAAGAGGCTGGCGCACCCCTCATCAATACGCGAACTTAACCATTGACGATCCTTGGCTCCGGCAGCCTTACGGCTATGTCGATTATGAAGGTCTCTTAGGGGAGATGGAACGGCACGACTTTCACACGACTATTGCGTTCATACCTTGGAATTTCGCCCGCAGCGAGCCCGCGATTGTCTCGCTTTTTCGAAACCATCCTGAGAGATTCTCCATAACCATTCATGGCGATAATCATGATCATAAAGAGTTTACGGCTTACTCAAGCAAACCGCTCGATGTCCAGATCACCTATCTTAAGCAGTCTTTGGCCAGGATGGAGAGATTCCGAACGCTGACAGGGATCCCGTACGACAAAGTGATGATCTTTCCGCATAGTATTGCCCCAGAAAAAACGCTGGAGGCACTCAAGACTTACAACTATCTTGCTACTGTCAACTCCTCGAATGTTCCGCAGGGTGCTCCTGCACCGGCGGTTCTTTCATTCTACTTGCGGCCAGTTACGCTTTCCTTCGGTGGCTTTCCTAGCCTGATCCGTTACTCGGCGGCGGCACCGCTCCCGGAGGGATTGATCGCTATAAACGAATTCCTCGGCAATCCTCTGCTGTTCTACGGACATTCCGATCTTTTTGCGAGAGGTATCGATTCTTTCGATGGGCTCGCAGACGAAGTGAACAAGCTTGACACAGATACGCAGTGGCGGAGTTTGGGAGACATCGTTAGACATCTCTACCTGGTGAAGCTAAGGTACGATTCCAACTACGATGTGATGGCATTTTCAAGCAACGTTTGTCTGGACAACACTTTTGGGCAGGATGCGGTCTTTTATCTGCGAAAACAGGAAATCGGTGGACAGGCAATAGAATCAGTCACCGTGAATGGCCAACCCTCTGAGTACCGTCTACGAGACGGATATTTGAATTTGAATATCCCTCTCGCCAAGGGCAAAAGCGCCTCCATAGCAGTCCGATACAAAAACGATCTGGAATTGGGGTCGGTAGATATTTCGCATCGTTCTCTGGTTGTTTACCTTCTCCGAATGAGCTCGGATTTCCGAGACGATTATCTATCCAAATTGCCGGGCGGACTTTTATTTATTCATTTCTATGACGAACATGAGCTAAAACCGGGACCCGTGCTTGGTTTCCTGCTTGTCTTGATGGCGCTTTGCATATATGTGGCTTACCGCCTGCTCGTATTTCTGAGGAAACAACGTTCTATCTCGCAGCTGAGCAACATCTAATTCGCACGGCAGAACTCTGGTATGAATCTCAAATACGTAATCATTACTCCGGTACGCGACGAGGAGGAGCATATAGAGAGCACTCTCGAATCTGTATGCAGCCAAACCGAGCTGCCTGCCGAGTGGGTAATCGTCAATGACGGCTCCACTGACCGCACGGGTGATATCATCGACAAACACTCTGCTCAATATCCTTGGATTCGCGTAGTGCATCGTAAAAACAGAGGCTTTCGGAAGTCCGGGGGAGGGGTGATGGAGGCCTTCTACGACGGATATAATTCCCTCCTGTCCAAGGACTGGGATTTTGTCGTCAAACTCGACGGAGATTTGAGTTTTTCACCTGACTATTTTGAAAAATGCTTTGAGAAGTTCCGTAGCGATCCGGACCTCGGCATCGGCGGCGGAGAAATCCGTCACAACATCGCAGGAAAACTGGAAATCGAGAAGAATCCACGTTTCCACGTGCGAGGGGCTACGAAGATTTACAAGAGGAACTGTTGGGAAGCTATTGGAGGCCTGTGGCCCGCTCCGGGATGGGATACGATCGATGAAGTCAAAGCCAACATGTTGGGTTGGAAGACATACGCCTTTGAAGATCTGCATCTCCTTCACCATCGTTTCACTGGGACCGAGGACGGGCTGCTGCGGACCAGGGTGAAGCACGGTATGGTTTGCTACATTTCCCAATACCATCCCGCCTTCGTTCTGGCCAGGTGTTTGTATCGGATACCAGAGAAGCCTTATCTCCTTGGTTCGGTCGCGATCCTTTATGGATTCTTGAAAGCCCACGTGACCCGCCCCCCGCGCTTGGAAGACCGATCATACATCGCCTACATACGCGGCCAGCAGTTGAGGCGTCTCTGTGGTATGCAAACAATCTGGAGGTGACCTCCAGCTCGGCAGCATTGCCTTCGAATTATGTGCGGAATTTGTGGAAAATTGATGTTTAGCCCCGAGGCGACGGTCTCGCACGCGCTCGTGAAGGCAATGGCCGACACGATCCGCCACCGCGGGCCTGATGACGAGGGGTATTACGTCGCGGGTCAAATCGGCCTCGGTTTTCGCCGGCTCTCGATCATCGACCTTCAAAGTGGCCACCAGCCACTGTCAAACGAGGATGGTTCGATCTGGATTGTATTTAATGGAGAAATCTATAACTATCAGGATCTGCGCGCGAGTCTCCAAAGCAAAGGGCACGTGTTCAAGACGCAGACGGACACGGAGGTAATTGTCCATTTGTACGAGGAATTCGGTCCCGGTTGTTTGGAAAAACTACGTGGTATGTTCGCCTTTGCCATCTGGGATGGCAACGCCAAGACCCTCTTCCTCGCTAGAGACCGTGTTGGAATAAAGCCACTCTACTATTCGTTAAGCGGATCATCCATAACTTTTGCTTCCGAAATCAAAGCAATTTTGGTTGACCCATCGCTTAATAAACAGATTCTGCCTGAGGTCATTGACCGTTTCTTGACTTTCGGTTATTTGCCAGGCGAGGAGACATTGCTTAAGGGAGTCCATAAGCTAGCCCCTGGACACTATTTGCTCATTCGGGATGGCAAGTCAGAATTAAAGCGGTATTGGGACCTCAAATTTACAGATCCATATCGGAGCAAGAATATAGATGACGCTGAAACAGATCTCATAAACTTGCTCGGCGAAACCGTCGGACTACATATGATCGCAGACGTGCCGGTTGGTGTTCTTCTCAGCGGAGGAGTCGATTCAACTGGTGTGCTTAGCTTCGCCGTAGATGCAACAAACAAGAAGGTCAGTAGTTTCACAGTAGGATTCTCCGGGGAAGATGTTGCTGACGAAAGGCCATACGCAAGATTAGCCGCCGAAACCTTCGGCACCCTGCACCATGAGATGACCATCTCGGCCAAGGATTTTATGGATTTCATGCCTCAATACGTTTGGTACATGGAAGAGCCTGTTTGTGAGCCGCCGGCGATTGCCTTGTACTACGTCTCAAAGTTGGCAAGGAATTCTGTCAAGGTGCTTCTTTCGGGAGAAGGCGGGGATGAGGCGTTCGCTGGGTATAGCACCTATCGCAATCTGGTTTGGCTTGAACGAATCAAACGGGCGGTTCCTTCGCTCAACGGTGTCATCGGCCGCGGCCTTTCTCTCGCCAACGCGGTATTCCACTTACCTCAAGCGACTAAGTATGTGCCTTTGATGAACGACTGCTTCCCCGACTACTATTACAGCCGCACTTCAAACCCGCACTCTTACACGGGGAACGGCTTGGGTAAGGTCTACTCTTCTAATTTTGCTCCTTTCGTTGAGCGTGAGCATAGCCTAGAACCCGTGCGCCATTTGCAGAAGCAGGTGCAGGACAAGAATACCCTCGATGCAATGCTGTATATTGATACGAAGACGTGGCTTCCCGATGACCTGCTGATCAAGGCCGACAAAATGACTATGGCCAACTCCGTTGAACTCCGCGTACCGTTGTTGGATCATCACGTCCTGGAGTTCGCAGCGTCCTTACCACCCAGCTACAAGCTGAAAGGATTTAAAACAAAATACATTCTAAAGAAGGCTCTGTCGCAGAAAATTCCAGGACAAATCCGTGACCGGAAGAAGACGGGATTTCCAGTGCCCTACGAGTCGTGGCTTCGGAACGATCTAAAGGATTTCGTCTCGGACGTGTTACTGGACCGCAAGACAATCAATCGAGGTTACTTCAACAGAGATGCCATTGAAGCTTTGCTGAAAGCCAACTCGAACGGTGCCAACTACTCTAAAGGGATATTTTCACTCGTCAGTCTAGAACTGTGGCAGCGAACATTTCTGGAGCGGGAGTAAGTTGCGGGAACATAGCTTTCAGCGCGCCGCGCTTAGTTTAGCTGGGATGGCACTCTGGCGGGTGCCATTCCGTTTCGAGATTGCGCGCATCCTGGGCCCTTCGTACTCGCTTAGGTGTGTGGTCTTCCATGATATTTCGCCTAGGCCATCACCATTTACGAAAGGGATGAATGTGAGTACCACCCCCCAAGAGTTCGAGAGCGCATTGAACTTTCTTGCCAGACACTATACCCCCGTTTCACTCGAGGAAGTCTTGGCAGTTTCTGACCGCAGAACTCTCCCTCCGCGTGCGGTGCTCGTTACGTTTGATGACGCCTATGCTTCGGTTGTTGAGACCGCAGCGCCACTCTGTCAGAAGTTCGGCGTGCCAGCCGTTTTTTTCGTGAATGCTGCATTTCTCGATAACCAGCGCCTAGCGCCCGATAATCTTGTGTGTTATGTCGCCAATTTGATGGGAATGACGACAATAAATGCTGCGGCCCGGGCTGTACGGGGCGCCAAAGCGCCCGAACTGTATTCCTTGGCTGAAGTCTTCGCGAGTTTCTTTCCCAGTATGAGCCTGGTCGAAAGAGAGGTATTTCTCGATGCTTTACGGCAGTTGGGGGGGATCAGCGATCGCCGCTTGGCGGAGGAAACTAGGCTCTATTTGAGCACCGAACAACTTCGCTCTCTTGTTTCTTTCAACTTTGAGATTGGCAACCACACCTACACCCATTTGCATGGCAGGTCTCTGTCAGGAAAAGATTTCGACTCAGAGGTGGGCAAGAATAAGGAAGAATTGGAGGCCCTCTCGGGGACCAAAGTGCGGTCTTTCAGCCTGCCTTACGGCTCTTCGACGGATCTTACTCCCCACTTGGCAGGGTACCTTGAAAGCTCAGGACACAAAGCAGTGTTCCTTAGCGAGAGTGTCGCCAACTCAAGGAGCGTTGATCTCTTCCACCTCGACAGGGTCAATCCTCGTGTTCAAGGCGAGGACACTTTCTTCCTCGATCTCGAGATTCTTCCTCGCCTACGCGCGATTCGGAACCGGCATTTTGGTGCCACTCGTCGGGACGTTCATCAAATCGGTGGACCCGAAATGCGGTCGTAATATTCGTTTTGAGTCAACCCGCGAGAAAGAACCAAAGCTCATGGAAAATCTTGGCTGGCAAGTCGAAGTGGATCGCGCAACCCCGGCGGAATGGTCGCAAATGCTCGACCTGTTCGAGGATGCGAACATTTATCAAACGTCAGCCTATGGTCAAGTCCGTTGGGGAGAAAAAGAACTTAGCCGATTAGTGCTAAAGCGGGACGGTGAAGTTCTGGGCATAGCGCAGTTCAGGATAGTTCGTCCGACACCTCTCAAATTTGGCATGGCCTATCTGCGTTGGGGTCCCCTCTGGGAACGGAAGGATGTTCCCTGCGATCCGGAGGTTCCCGTGCGCATGGCTCAGGCCATCACTGACGAATACCTGGCCAAGAGGAAGCTCTTCCTTCGCATCCTTCCCAATGCTTTTGCGGGATCGTCGCGCGCCACAACAATGCAGGATGCGTTTTGCAAATTCACGTCGGAGTCTCTCAATTCGCGTAACACGTACCGAACTCTTATCATCGATCTTCGCCCCTCCCTCGAGGAATTGCGGAGCGGGCTCGACAAGAAATGGCGAAATCAGCTTACGCGCTCCGAAAAAAATAATCTTAGCGTAGTCGCTGGACACGGAATCGAGGAATACAGAACGTTTTGCCGGATCTACTCCCAGATGCGCAATCGCAAGACGTTTGAAACCACTGTGGACACTGATGAGTTCTGGCGCATTCAGGAAACCTTGCCGGAATGTCACCGCATGCGCATTTTGATTTGCGAAGACCAAGGCATCCCAGTGGCCGGACTTGTTGCGTCGGCCATCGGCGATAGCGCTGTTTATCTACTGGGCGCGACCAGCGATAGCGGCTTAAATTCAAAAGGTGCTTACCTTTTGCAATGGACCTTGATTCGATGGCTAAAGGAAAATGGCATCCGCTGGTACGATCTCGGAGGCATCGACCCCGAAAGCAACCCAGGCGTCTACCATTTTAAGAGGGGTTTGTCGGGTATGGATGTGTGTCAGATGGCCCCGTTGGTCGCATCGAATAGCGCCGTGTCTTCCGCGATCGCAAAGGCAGGTTTGGCGATGCAGCGTACGATCAAAGGATCTGGGCGTACCCTTCAACTTGCTCGCGCCTTTAAAAGGTTAGCATCGAGAAACTAAGCTCAGGCCATGCCGTCTCAATCTAACTCGTTAGAGATCTCGGTTGTTATCGTCGGCTGGAATGCCAAGCACTATTTAGAACTGTGCCTGGAAAGTTTGGCCAAGGCTCCACCACGGCGTAGCATGGAGGTACTGCTCGTAGACAATGCATCCACAGATAACTCCGTGGAGATGGTCGAAGCAAAGTTTCCATGGGTCAAGTTGATCAAAAGCAGTGTAAACCTGGGTTTTGCCAAGGGCAACAACGTAGCCATCCGGCAATGCCAGGGGCGTTATATCGCTCTTGTGAATCCGGACGTGATCGTGTTCCCCGGCTGTCTCGACGCGCTCGCGGATTACTTGGATGAGAACCCGAAGGTAGGAAATGTGGGTCCGCGTGTGCTAAATCCGGACTTGTCGCTGCAGAGTACTTGCCGGCGATTTCCGACTTTGTGGAACAACTTCTGTTCGGCCGCCGGACTGGCCGCGCACTTCAAGAATTCGCGGTTCTTCGCGGGCGAACATATGTTCTACTTTCCGCATGACCGGACCTTGCCCGTGGATGTCCTCGTGGGCTGCTTCTCGATGATTCGCCGCGAAGCCTTTGACACGGTGGGCCTGCTCGATGAAGGGCTTTTTATGTACGGCGATGATGTGGACTGGTGCCGGCGTGCCCGCAACGTCGGTTGGGAGGTGGTTTTCTACCCCGGCGCACAGGCTATTCACGATCGGGGCAAGATCACAGCACCGTACCCGGTTCGCTTTGCAGTCGCACAGCAGCGGTCCGTCTTGCATTACTGGACCAAACATCACGGTTTTTGGGGTGTCTTGGGAGTCCGTGGCATAATGTTTTTTCATCATTTCCTGCGTTATGCGAGCGCTCTGCTGTCCGGCTTGGCGCATTCCCGAGAAATGGCGCAGGACAACGTGCGCAAGCAAGTGAGCGGTGCCTGCATACGCGAACTCATCTCTGGAAGCGTTCCCAAGAAAGCTTGAAGGCTGAGCAGCAGTTACCATGAGCGTTGCCAATTCCATTTCGCGCCTCACGACGTACTACACTCGACACGGTTTCGGGGCAACCATCCGGCGCGCCGGCGTGGCCGTCAAGCGCTCTCTCTTTTCGGGCCGCATGGTCGTCTTTTATTGTGACCTCGCCAAGCTATCCGCGGCTCCTCTAAACATCCCAAGTTCACTAAAATTCGAGCGTGTAGGGAGCTACGCGGAACTCAGCGAGCAGGATTTGCAAGAGATGACCAGTTTCTGGAATGCCAAACTGGCACGGCGAAGGATTACGGAACGGTTTGCAAGGGGTGCCTCGCTGTGGCTCGTTCGATCAGAAAACAAGCTGGCGGGCTACGGCTGGACCTTGCGGGGATGCACCATGGAACCATATTACTTCCCGCTTGGGCAAAATGACGCCCATCTCTTTGATTTCCATGTATTTCCTCAGTATCGCGGGCGGAGAATGAATCCTCTTCTGGTCGCCTACATCCTGCGCACCCTGGCAGGAGAGTGCGGCGGCCGCGCCTTCATCGAGGCAGCAGAATGGAACGAAGCACAGTTGTCCTCGCTAAGAAATAGTCCGTTTCTCCGCTTGGGCTTGGCTCGTTCATTTAGCCTTTTCGGTCTGACGTTTGCATCCTGGGCCAAAAATGGACCCGCAGAGCAAACGCTTAAGAGGATGGAAGGGGCAGATAGAGTTCCAACTAACGCGGGGACCCATGAGCAGTGAATCCTTGGAGAATCTGCCTCCACGAGATCACGTTAAGCTTCATCATATTGGATTCGTGGTTTCTTCGATTCAGGAAAGTAGCCAGTCTTTTATCCTCGCTCTCGAGGCAAACTGGGATGAGAACATAGTCTTTGACCCGATCCAGAAGGTCCGGGTGGCATTTTTTCAGGGGCGCAACCCCGCCGACCCATTGATCGAACTGGTCGAACCCGGCGGACCAGATTCGCCAGTTTCGCGGTTCGTGGAGCGCGGAGGCGGGCTTCACCACCTCTGTTATGAGGTGGAGAATATGGAGTCGCACCTCGCGTTCTGTAAGTCCGTCGGCACCATAATCATACGGCCACCCGTACCTGCGGTAGCATTTGGCGGGAGGCGGATCGCCTGGGCGGTGACGAAAAAGAAGCTCCTGCTGGAGTTCCTGGAGCGCCAGATCGGCCACTCCAGACCAACGGTCGTAACCCTCTAAGGGAGCTACACTTGTACTAAATCTGTCCTTTTGGGCAGTAGAAGCCGAGGCAGCCTTGAATCAAACTTGAGCGGTGGGAGAAACTCGCTGAGGGGATTCATGATAGCTAGACTGCTTCGTACTACGCTATTAGTGGTGTTGATTTTCAGTGCCAAAGACGCCGTTGCTGCGACTACGCATTACATATCGAAAACCCTGGGCGCGGACACCAATAACGGAACATCCAAAACCACTCCGTGGGCGCATCTGCCAGGAATGCCAAGCTGCACCTCTACCTGTGCGTCCTACGGTCCGGGAGCGGGCGATCAATTCATTCTCTACGGCGGCGACAGTTGGACGAGCACGGACCTTGGCGTGAACTGGACTTGGAATGGTTCGAGTGGCTCGCCCATCTACATCGGCGTGGACCAGACATGGTATAGCGGAAGCGCGTGGAGCCGGCCTATTTTCAACTGCGGGAATACAGCCGTGGCATCTACCCAATACGGAGCGGTCATCTGGGTTGCCGGCAACTACGTCACTTTCGACAATATAGAGGTCACTGGATTCCAGCAGCAAAACTCGGGAGGCGGCGCCGTATTCGAGGTCTATGGCAACTCTGACACCATTGAGAATTCATATATCCACGGATTCTCAAGGACATCAGGTTCTAGTGGCTCAAACTCGTTCGCTATCGAAGACAACTGGTCAGGCGGCGCAGGAGCGGGGGCAGTATTCGACCACAACGTGATTGATGGATCGGATAGCCCCAATAAGGATTTTATGGGGGGCATCCTTCACGGGGTTACTGTTTCCAATAATGTGATCCGTTACGTATATAATGGAATGAACGGAGTTTTTAACGACGTCCATAGCAATTTCGTCGGACCAAACTATGTGTCCACCAGTGGGGACCACTGTAACCTAGTATTCATTCAGGGGACCTTCAGTGGAACGACGCTGCTTGCCTACAATAATGTCATAACGAATCCTGGCGGATGTAGTGGTGGATCGACGCTTTGGCTTCTGGGAAATGGTGGCTGTAGTTCGGTTTGCAATACCTATGCCTTCAACAACGTAATTTACGATACGAGCGTTGGCTTTGACCCCCAAGGAATCATCATCGCTGGGCACGGTGCCAACGGCAACATGGGCACTTTTTATGTTTTCAATAACACGATTGACCCAGGCGGCGACTGCATGGGCAGCGGCGACACGGGTGGGGTGAACATCGGAACCGTTCTTCTCTCGAACAATCATTGCGTCTCTGGCGGGAATTTGTGCCTGTCTACGGCGGTCACTTGCACGAACAGCGGAGGCAATCTCCAGCAGACGCAAGCTCAGGCAGATGCAAATTCATCTCCTCATTTTGACCAGTATACAGATACCCAAACAAATGCGTTTTCTCCAGTCGCAGGTACCAACTCGACGGTCGTGCAGGGGATAAACGAGCAGTTGTTATGTACAACGATAACACTGTTAAATGCTACTGCTGGGGCCGCTTGCAAGAACGATGCCACCTACCCAAGCTACAATACTTCCAGCCACACCGTTGTCACGCGTTCGGTCAATGCCCGGCCTGCAACCACGGCTTGGGACATTGGGGCTTATCAATATTCGAGCTCACAGGTCCAAGCGTTGCAACCTCCGACGAGTTTACAGGCTATCGTACAGTAAAGCATATTCGCTTTTAGCTTTCAAAAAATTCAGCTTCAAGTTGGTAGCGAGACTGACGTCCGCGAGCGGAATCTGCATCAAATGGCGTGACGTCAGGCGCGAAGCTGATCTGCATCGTAATGAGTCGTCCTTGCCCCCTTGGGCGAGTAGAATCGTTGATGAAACCCAGAGCATGACCGATGCAACCTGAGCATCTTATATTTGGAGGGGGCGCGAACGAGACGCACCTGCATCCGCTGGTGGCTATGTGGATGTTCATTGCCATCGTCTTAATCCTAGTCCTTCGGCGTGACAGGGCCATCATCCCCTTTTTCTTGGCTTTTTTCACGATTCCACTTGCACAGGTGATAGTAGTTGGACCTTTACATTTTCCCGTCCTGCGCATTCTGATCTTGGCTGGACTGGCTAGAATGGTTCTTCCCTTGGGTGCTGGGTCGGGAGGCAAGTTCCCGGGTGGATTCAACGGGCTAGACCGCGTTGTGGTCCTCTGGACCGTGTCTGCGTTGGTTATTATTTCCCTGCAATGGATGGAGCTCACGGCATTCATCAAATTTGTCGGTGATTTTCTGGACTCGCTCGGCGGTTACTTCGTTGTGCGATTTTTAATCCCGGACCGGGTCGCAGTCCGTCGTACGGTCAAAGCTCTAGCCCTGATTTGCTTGATCCAAGGCGCTTGTATGACTAGCGAACTGTTCACTCATCAGAATGTCTTCGGCTTCCTTGGCGCAAATCACCCTACCATCCGAGATGGCCACCTTCGCGCGGAAGGAACCTTGGGCACCCTGTATGGAGGTACGTTTGCGGGCGTTTCAGTTCCTTTGTTTCTCTGGCTCTGGACCGAGGAAAAGTCCCGGATAACGGCTTGTGTCGGAATTATCGGTGCCACCAGCATGGCCTTCGCGTCACACGCCAGCACCTCCTGGATGGCGTACGCGGCGGGCCTTCTTGGGCTGTGCTTTTGGCCTCTCCGAAAGCAAATGAGGCTGCTCAGGTGGGGGTTGGTGGGTACTCTGGTAGGATTACATCTTGTCATGCACGGGCCTGTCTGGTCCTTGATCGAAAAAGTGGACGTGACCGGCGGCTCTTCCAGTTATCACCGGTACATGTTAGTGGACAATTGCATCCGGCACTTCGGCGACTGGTGGCTCCTCGGATACAGGAATTATGGCAATTGGGGATTTGACATGTGGGACCTCTGTAACCAGTTTGTTGCGGTCGCGCTGACGGGGGGTCTGATTACTCTAATTCTGTTCGTCGCCATCTACGGCAAGAGCTTCCAGGCGATAGGCCGAGCGAGGAAAGAGGTTGAGGGTAATCGTGCGCAGGAGTGGTTCCTCTGGTGCTTGGGTTCCACCCTCTTCGCAAATGTCGTGGCATCCTTCGGCATCAATTATATGATTCAACTGGAATTGGCGCTATTCCCCTTACTGGCCTGCATTTGCCTGGCTGCCTTCCCAGCCAGACAGTCGGTCCTACGAGAGGTTAATTCGGTCAAGGATTTGCTGTCGGCTTCCGCTCCAGGCGCGGCGGAAAATTTCCTCCGGGTCAGAGGCGCTCGGTAAGAGATACGTCGCATTTTTTCAGTGCTCAACGTGGTTCGCCGTTCTCTGAACATAAAATCCCGAAATTCGCGCCGGAACAGGCTGGGGCGTTCCCGCTAAGGAACACGAGCCGAGCTGCGCACACGAAGGAGAATCAATGAACGAACAACACGACCGGTTACGCGTGCTTTATAGCTTTCCACTCAAGCTGGGCGCAAGCAGGATCTGCGGGATCGCTTGGCAGCAAGTGGACGGCCTAGCGGCCGCTGGAGCCGAGGTCTTGGTATTTCCGGCTTCTATTTCTAGACCCGCTCGCTTCGGCGTAAGAGTTTCCCCTACCCTCGCGAGAGGAAATTTCCGCCTGCCATTCAAAGTTGTCGGGACGATGCGCGCGGTGGCAATGCACGATCATATTGTGGCGCGCCGAATTCAAAAATTGGTCGGTCAGATTGACATCATCCATACTTGGCCCCTTGGGGCCCTCGAAACCCTTAGAGCTGCGGCCCGTCTGGGAATTCCGACAGTGCTAGAACGACCAAATGCACATACTGGCTTCGCCATGGAGGTTGTCCAAAAGGAGTGCGACCGGCTGGGTGTAAAGCTGCCGCCCGACCATGAGCACGCCTACGATGCCGAGAAGCTCCACAAAGAGGAAGAGGAGTACAAATTGGCAACCCAGCTTCTCTGCCCGTCAGATTTCGTCGTAAAGACCTTTCTCGACAAGGGCTTCAAGAAGGAACAACTCGCCCGCCATACGTACGGATACGACGAGAAAACCTACTATCCCAGCGCAGAACCGCGGGACCCCAAACGGGGGCTGACAATGATATCTGTGGGCGTGTGCGCCGTACGGAAAGGGTTGCATTTTGCTCTCGAGGCGTGGCTCAAGTCCCCGGCCTCAAAGCAAGGGACTTTTCTGATCGCTGGAGAATTCCTGCCGGCTTACCAGGAAAAACTAGCTCACATGCTTTCGCATCCGAGCGTCAAAGTTCTGGGCCACCGGAACGATGTGCCAGAGCTGTTGCGAAAGAGCGACATTCTCGTTCTCCCCAGCATCGAAGAGGGCTTTGGACTTGTCATTGCGGAAGCGATGGGCTCCGGATGCGTACCGCTGGCGTCGGAAGCGTGCACCGAGATTTGCAACCACATGAAAACCGGACTCGTACATCGCGTAGGAGACGTCGAAGCTTTAACCCAACAGATCACCATGCTGCACCAGAATCGCACACTTTTGGAAAGGTTGCGAGAGGCGTCTCTCAAGGCAGCGTTGGACGTCACATGGACTGCCGCGGGCGTACGACTGCTTGAGGTCTACCGGGAAACGATCACCGCCCATAGGTCAAGGAGACTGGCCCACGTAGGCGAACCCCAATCCCTTATTCACGCAGAGTCTTGAACTGGCCCTTTCTACAAACTTGCTTAGAGCAAAATCCATGAATCCCAAAGTATCCGTTGTCATCCCAACTTATAATCGAGCGGACAAAATCGGGAAGGCCATCGAGAGCGTCTTGGCCCAGACTTTAACGGATCTCGAAGTCATCGTGGTGGATGACGGATCATCAGATGGTACGGGCCAGCTACTTGAAGGAGCCTACGGTGGCCGAATCCGCTACTACTTCCAGCCCAATCAGGGCGTCAGTGGGGCTCGCAATAAGGGAATCGCGCAAGCAAGAGGCGAGTGGATCGCCTTCCTTGACTCGGATGACGTTTGGGAGAAGGAAAAGCTCGAATGGCAGTTGAAGGCCCTGGAGCAATTTGGTCCGCAGTGCGGCGCTTGTTACACAGACGTCCGATTCTTTAACCACACAGAAACGCAGACGATGTTTCAATTGGCTGACAAGAGCTACCGACATGTGACGAGGATGGGCGTCAACAGGGAAGTTCTGCGATTGCTGGTCAGGCCTGGGGGCGCCGGCATGGTTATTTGCCCTTCCTCGGTTCTGGCTCTGGCCGATGCGGTGAGGGAGACGGGAGGCTTCGACCGTAGCCTGCGGGTCAGCGAAGACAGTGAATTCCTCTTTAGGCTAGCAATGCGCACGCGGTTTTGTTATGTCAACTTACCTCTGGTTTTGTTCGACCGCTCTCCTGCAGAAATTCGTCATGTGGGAGTGAGCTCGGATTGGAACAAACTGGAAGTGTTTCTTCGGGATAGCCAACTTCGGCTCGAAGGCCTCTTACGCTTAAGCGAGGGCTTGCCCCGGGAAATTCGGGCGGTTATCCGGGAGCAGTTGAGCCTGATACATAGCGGGTGGGCCAATTGCTACTTGGAAAGAGGGGAAAACGCGAAAGCTCGCGAAGCCGCTCTAAAGGCCGCACAGACGAACCTGAACTTTAATCTTGCGGCGAAATGGCTGCTGATGTGGATGAGTCCGCGCCTGGCTCTCCGAGCTGTACGCCAGCGTCAGGATGACAGGAAGCGTGTGATGACAGTATGAGAGCGTTCCAGTTGGAGACACCAAAGGCGTGAATCGCAACACATCATTAGCCCCTGCCTCTGAGTCAGATTCGGCTGTGGATCGGAAGTTCACGGCCACGCTCCAGAGCCATAACGCGGAGCCGTGCCCCGTTTGCGGGCAGCCGGGAGCAGGAATCTGGTTTCAGGCGCCGGACCGGCTTCATGGAAGGCAGGAGAAATACACACTCGTCCGGTGCCCCAATTGTTCGCTCGTGTGGTTAAGCCGTCCCCCGAAGCCAGAGGACATGCACGAGCACTATACGGAGGCATACGACCGGCTGATTTCGGCGGCTGGCCAGAACTCGCCTCGACGCTGGGGATTCCGCAAGGAGGCCCTTGCGCCATATAAGCAGTCCGGTGCACTTCTTGACCTGGGTTGCAGCTCCGGCGCCTTTCTGCAATCTCTCCCGGGCGGCAACTGGCATCTCTCTGGCATCGAAATGTCAGCCGAATCCGCCAAAATGGCGCAAGCAAAAACGGGCGCCAAGGTATTCGTGGGAGAGATCCTGGATGCCCAGTTCCCGCCGGCGTCCTTCGACGTCATTACCTGCTTCGACGTCCTCGAGCATCTCTATGAACCACGGCGGGTCATGGCTCGCGTCGGCGAATGGCTGAAGCCGGGCGGGATTTTCTATGTTTTAGTTCCGAACATTGACTCTGCCGAGGCTCGCGTGTTTGGAAGCTATTGGCACGGGCTGGAGCTGCCGCGGCATCTTTTCCACTACTCCCCAGCCTCCGTCAAATTCCTTGCCGAGTCTGCGGGGCTCCACGAGGTGTCGCTCGAGACACGGCGAAATCCCGCCGTTGGGACGAGTTTGCGATACGTGTGGGATGATGTATTCCGGGCTGTGGGCCTGCAGCCGACGCCCGTAGCCTACCGGAAGGAAGCAAGCCTTCCCTGGAGGGCAGCCCGCAAGCTCGTTCGCATGACGCTGCTGCGTGCTCTGCTAGCAATGGCTCCCTTGGTAGGAGGCGGAGAATCCATTCACGCCATATTCCAGAAAGGCGCCCCAGCCTCGCGAGTGGCCTCTTAATCTCATGTCCGGCGATGCCTCACAAACTCTAAGCATGCCGCAACCTGCTCCAGGCGTCCCGGCTCAGTTTGACGACCCGTTAGCCTTCTTTCCTCGGGTCCTCACGAAACTATTCAGCCTATGGGTGAGCGCGACCTATCCGTTTAAGTCAGTCGGCAGCAACCTGTCCATCCATTACACCACGTTGATGAGCCGGCGGATGGCTCCAGCAATCAAACTTGGCGACTCCTTGATGATTAGAAAAGACGCCTGGCTCAACACTTTCGACATCGAGGACGCCCAAGGTAAGCCCAAAATCATCATCGATGACAACTGCCTGATCGGCGCCCGGGACGTGATCTCAGCCAAAAACTCGATCCACATCGAACGCGACGTGATTATTGGAACATCGGTGCTCATCCAGGACCACAATCACGCTTACGAAGACGTCCGCTTGCCGATCAAAGCGCAAGGCCTCACGCCCGGAGGCACAATCCGGATCGAGCAGGGCTGCTGGATTGGCCACGGTGCGGCCATCGTCTGCAATCAAGACGAACTGGTCATTGGCCGCAACAGCGTGATAGCAGCCAATGCCTTGGTTACAAAGAGCTTTCCACCGTACTCCGTAATCGTCGGCAACCCGGCCAGGTTGGTCAGACAATTTGACCCAGCAAAGGGAATCTGGGTTGGCGCAAGCAGTCGTCCGATGGTGGCCGATCCCCGTTAGCGTTATCGACCCAAGTACAAATACCTATAAGCAACGAGCGATTAACACGAGCCGTGCCCGAGCATTATGAGCCGAGAAAACTTAAGACGGATGTCTTTTGGTAGCCATGGGGAAATTTTAGTGGGATCTTCTGCGTTGACTTTCGGGAGCTAATTGCTTGGCCCTTAGATCTAACTCAGGAATCGGTTGCCCGTTGGTATTAGCCTGCGATGGAGGCTACGCAATGCCCCTGGCTACAACACTCCGATCTATTGCCGAAGCGAATCGGAGTTGGTGGCCTCTCGAAGTCTACATTCTGTCAGACGGTTTCTCTGAAGTAACCAAGAAAAAGGTCGAGGATTCCTTGCCAAAGGGATCGTGTTCAATTGAGTGGTTGCCTGTGGATTTGACTCCCTTTGCGGGATTTTCAACTATAAAGCATATTTCGACTGCGACCTACGCGCGCCTTCTGATCCCTAGAATGCTGCCGGACAACATTCATCTAGCCTTATATCTCGATTCCGACATCCTCGTGCTGCACGATTTGGCACGCGTACGGGAGCTTGATCTGGGAGGTGCGGCCCTGGGTGCCATCTTGGACGTGCGCCTTGACAGGCATATCAAAACAAGCGAAGCAAGTATTGCTGACTTGCCTCGCGTCCGCGATTATTTCAACGCTGCAGTTCTTCTGATCGACGTTACACGATGGCGGGCGGAGCGAATATGCGAGAAAGCGCTGGAATACCTGGAACAAAATCCCCATTCTCCTTACTCCGACCAAGACGCGCTAAATGTCGCCTGCGACGGTTTGTGGAAGAAGATGGACGCCTGGTGGAACTGCTACCAGATAGACTTGGAAAAGCCTCTCTCGGAGCTAAGCCCCGCGGGACGTCCCGGCATTGTCCACTTCCACGGGAATCTGAAACCATGGGATGCCAAGTCTCTCAACGTAAATGCTGGATTCTACGACCGGTTTCGAGCCCGCACCCTATTCGCACGTACGCCTGCGGAAAAATTAAGGGACGCTCCTTTTCTGATCTGGTCACGAATAAAGAGAGTTCTAAAAAGGTCGAGTCTCCTCAGCTCATTGCATAACCATCTTCGGCCCCGGCAATCGCCTGACGGACCAGATGCAGGCCGGCGCCTGTCCACTTGACGTATTGCGTGGCGCACGAGCAAGACAACAGGAGATGCAGATGGGTTTGAAATCGTCACCCCTAGTCAGCATAGTCACACCGGTTTACAACAACGCGGACTACCTTCCGGAATGCATAGAAAGCGTTTTGGCGCAGACGTACCAGAATTGGGACTACACCATAGTCAATAATTGCAGCACCGACGGATCCGGGGAAGTCGCCCGCTCTTACGCCGCGAAAGACACTCGGATTAAAGTTCTCGATAACGGCGAGTTCTTGCGGGCGATACCTAATCACAACCACGCCTTGCGTCAGATCTCCCCCGAAAGCAAGTACTGCAAGATCGTTTTTGCCGATGACTGGATTTTCCCCGCATGTTTAGAAGAGATGGTCGGTGTCGCTGAGGAGCACCCCTCTGTAGGAATCGTCGGAGCTTACGGTCTCTGGCAGGATCCTGCCCGCGCCCCTTTAGACTACGTAGTCAACTGGGTTGGCCTACCCTTCCCAAGTAGATGCGTGTCTGGGCGTCAAGTTTGCCGCCGTACGTTTATGGAAGAAATCAGCCTCTTCGGGACATCAACATCACACATGTACCGTTCTAATCTGGTGAGAAATCGGGATCCCCTTTATAACGAGAGTAACTTCCATGCTGACAGAGAAGCGTGCATTGTGCTCCTCAAAAACTGCGATTTTGGTTTTGTCCACCAAGTGCTCACATTTACTAGAGGCAGACCAGGATCACTGATCACAATGGCCGTCGACATGCAGATGGACCTCGGCTGCAAACTGCAGACGCTCGTAGCCCATGGACGCGATTTCTTATCGGAGAAGGAGTTTGACGACTGTGTGGACCGGCTTTTGGGCCGATACTACAATTTTCTCGCGGTTAGCCTAATGCGCGGTCGGCATGACGGGAAGTTTTGGGACTTTCATAAGCGAAAACTAAACGAGGCACTTGGCTTCAGCCGCGTCAGGCTGGCCAGGGCGATTCTTGCAAGAACTTGTAGGATGGTGCTGAACCCCTATGAAACGTTCGAAAAACTGCGCGCGAATAAACGGGCCAGAGCGAAACAAGCAGCCGACCAGATCGACGAGAGAAGGTCGTCCGGGTCCGAGTCAACAAACTCCATGGGACCAAAGCACGCAATCTAAATTCTGGGATACCCCGAAACGTCAAAACTTTTGAGATACACAATGATGGAATTAAAAGTTTCCATGTTTCTCCGCAACTCAGTAAATCATTTGCCGGGCATTTGTTGCGATGCGCGTGACCACAATGCCGAAGAGTAAACCCGGCAAAGGCAAGGTCTGCCTCTTCGGCCACTTTGGAGCGGGCAACTTCGGCAACGAAAGCACCCTGCAAGCCTTGCTCTACCATCTTCGTCGTCTAATGCCGGATGCCGAACTCAGGTGCATTTGCACTGCGCCTGAAATTGTTGCTGCGGATTACAAAATTGACGCGTTGCCCATAAGCGGTGTTGTCGTAAAGCCCTGGAAAGTTCGCAATTCCCTGGCTCGATTAGCGCGGAAGATATTAATTGGATTACCCAGCGAGCTTTATCGGTGGCTAAAGGGCATCGTGACGCTCCAAGATACGGACATGCTCATAGTCGTTGGAACTGGGTTGCTGACGGATGCTTTCAGCATTGACGGCTGGGGTCCCTATAGCACGTTCAAATGGTCGGTGATTGCGAAGCTGTGCGGCTGCCAACTGATGTTTGCGAGCGTCGGAGCGGGTCCCTTGCGCAGTTCCGCCGGAAGGTTCTTGGTTAAGTCGGCGCTTTCTTTGGCAAACTTCCGTTCGTACCGGGATGAGGCCACGCGAAAGTATCTGAAGGATATGGGACTCCGCTGCGATCGAGATCCGGTGTATCCGGATCTGGCTTTTAGCTTGCCGACAACGCCAATCGCTCATGGCAATCCGCGCAAATCGGGTCGGCCAATGGTTGGCCTGGGGCTGATGGTGTACGGAGGCATGTACGGGATCGAGAAAACGACCAGCGAAGATTACGCGGCGTACATGCGGACTCTCGTGGTTTTCGTCAAATGGTTGCTGAACCGGGGATACGACATCCGGCTGTTAATTGGAGACCGGAGCGACGTATCGGCAGTCTACGAATTCAGATCGTTTCTTAGCCAGCAGGTAGAATTGCGCGAACAAGAACGGGTTCTCGCGGAGCCGATTGAATCTGCTAGCGACCTTTTGGCGCAGCTCGCTACAACGGATTTCGTTGTAGCTACGCGTTTCCACAATGTCCTGCTCGCTCTTTTTCTTAACAAACCCTCGATCGCCATTTCGTTCCACCATAAATGTTCTTCCCTTATGAGCCAGATGGATCTGTCGGAATACTGCGTGGATATTAAGCGTCTAAACGGAGACAGCCTGATCGAGAAGTTTCTTCACATGGAGAAGAATGCCGCAAATCTGACGCAGATGATCAAAAGCAAGAGCGAAGCATGTCGCGTTGCTCTCGACGAACAATATAAGCGGATCATCAAGGCTCTTGGCATAGATTATGAATGCTCCTCGGGCCTTGGGCCCGAGCCTCCGATGCTTACGGCACCCGCGGTCGCTGATAACTCTAATGTTCGTCTCACGGGACGGGAATGAAACTAACCGAAACATTCGACGTATCGCAGCGCACAAAACAACGTCGCAACGAACCTGGACTTTAGAAGATCGAAAGGAATACTCGCGGGGATGAAAGATCTGAGGGAAAGGGCAGTACGAGGAGCCGTCGCAAGAGTCAGCGCCCAAACAGCAAACCTACTTCTTCGCGTGACTTCTCTTGCAGTGTTGGCCCGCCTGCTGTCGCCCAAGGATTTTGGGCTGGTCGGTATGGTGGCCGCTCTGACGGGAGTATTGAGTCTGTTTCGTGATTTTGGGCTCTCGGCGGCGAGTATTCAGCACGCCCATATCACCGAAGAACAAATAAGCACGTTATTTTGGATCAACATAACAGTCGGAGTGTTCCTCGCTGCCACGGCAGCAGGATTCGCCCCTGTCATCGCGGCCTTTTATCACGAGCCTCGCCTTTTTTGGGTCACAATCGCGATGGCGAGCACTTTCATATTCAACGCAACTGGCATCCAGCACTCCGCTCGTCTTCAGCGCGAATTGCGATTCACCACGTTGTCGATTATCGACACCGGTTCATGGATAGTGGGAACCGGCGTTGCGATCGGCGGCGCCGAACTTGGATGGGGATATTGGGCGCTGGTCGCGATGGCGATTGCCGTCCCACTCACCGCGACAATCGCCTTCTGGCTGGCTACAGCCTGGGTCCCCAGCGTCCCCAGACGGGCATCAGGTATTGGCTCCATGATGCGTTTCGGCGGCACCATGACCGTGACCGGGCTGATTGTGTACATGGCCTCGAACTTCGAGAAAGTGCTTCTTGGCAGGTACTGGGGAGCGGAAGCGATCGGAATTTACGGACGTGCCTACCAGCTGATCAGAATCCCAACCGATACCCTCACCGGTGCCGTAGGTGAGGTAGCCTTTTCGGCGTTGTCTAGGCTTCAGGATGACCCGCTCCGTCTTAGAAGCTACTTTCTCAAGGGCTACTCTCTCGTGCTTGCGCTTACCCTGCCTGCCACGGTTGCTTGCGGTGTTTTGGCCACCGACCTAATCGGGTTCGTGCTCGGCCCAAAGTGGAAGGAAGCTGCGCCTATTTTCCGCTTGCTCACCCCGACGATCCTCGTTTTTGCGCTGGCGAATCCCATGGGCTGGCTGCTAAATGCAATCGGAATGGTGAGGCGA
This sequence comes from uncultured Acidobacteriota bacterium, assembly GCA_963715795.1. Classification (GTDB taxonomy): domain Bacteria; phylum Acidobacteriota; class Terriglobia; order Acidiferrales; family UBA7541; genus Acidiferrum. The sequence continues at coordinate 4,494,823 of OY970275.1, forward strand.
GGCGCCAAAATGGCTACGGTCATCGCGCCAGTGATGATCGGGAGCTATTTCTTAGGGCTGCGCTATGGACCGAAAGGCGTCGCATTCGCCTATTCCTCCATAATGCTCCTTTGGCTCGTACCAGCTATCGCTTGGTCTGTACACGGTACTGCAATTTCGTTTCGAGACGTCATAGTCACCGCAAGTCGGCCGCTAATTTCGAGCGTAGTCGCTGGAGTAGTCACGTACGGCGTTTGCTCGCTGTACGGACAGTACGACCATCACTTGGCGAGGCTCATTTTAGGAAGTTCGGCACTTACGGTCACGTATCTGGTTACCATCCTATATGTCATGGGCCAGAAATCGTACTACGTCGATCTCCTTCAGAAATTCACTCGACGTACCCCAGTCGAAGAGGAAGTCCTGGTCTCGGCACAATAATCGAGCCCGGAGATGGCAACCATCTTTTAGAATCTCGAGCGCGGACGAAAATGAAACTACTCGAAGCATTGGACATCCTGAAGCGCGCCAAACAGCGGAGTGGCGAAGCTTTTAGTTGTTTTCTAGCGACGGGATCGAATCCCCTGCACCTCAACACGTTTCTGGCCGCCGAACTCAGCTTGCTCTTCCCTGACCGGAAGATCGAGATTCAAAACGGGTTATATGGCGACTTCCCTGGCAATCTCGGTCGACTCGCAAAAGCAGATGTAGACAGCGGCATAGTTTTGATGGAGTGGGCTGACCTCGACCCGAGGTTGGGAATCCGAAGCGCTGCTACCTGGTCGCCATCCGTGTATGACGATATCCTTTCCTCGACAAAGGCTCGTAGCTTGCAAGTTCAGCAGTTTATTGAAGATATTTGCCATCGCGCGCCAGTGGCGTTGTGCACGCCCACATTGCCGTTGCCGCCGATTTCATTCACTCCAGGTTGGCAGTCAAGTTCGTTCGAGATCGAGCTCAAAACAACAGTTCAGTCTCTCGTGTCAAATGTCTCTCGATTCGCGCGGGTACGGGTTCTCAACTCCCAGCGCCTTGATTTGTTCTCTCCCTTGCGAGAAAGGCCCGATATCGAATCCGAGCTCCTCACTGGATTTCCGTACAAACTGCCCCACGCCTCGGTTCTCGCGAATATTCTCGCTCATCTGATCCGGATGCCAAACCCGAAAAAGGGGTTGATCACGGATTTGGATGACACTTTGTGGAGAGGCATACTCGGTGAGGTCGGGGTTGATGGAATTTCCTGGGACCTGGACCATCACAGCCAGATGCACGCTTTCTATCAGCGATTGCTTGGTGCTCTTTCTACGGAAGGCGTGCTAATCGGAGTCGCCAGTAAGAACGAGCTTCCGCTCGTTGAAAAGGCTTTTAGCAGGAAAGACTTAGCATTGCCTGCTGACGCGGTTTTCCCGATGGAAGTGAGCTGGGGGCCGAAATCGGAATCGGTCGCCCGCATCCTGAAAACGTGGAATGTGGGGCCTGATTCCGTTCTATTCATTGACGATAGCCCTCTCGAGCTGGCCGAAGTAAAGGCCGCGCATCCTGAAGTGGAGTGTATACAATTTCCGACCAAAGACAGTGGGGGCATTTATAACCTAGCCCTCCGCTTGCGCGACCTGTTCGGCAAGAGTGCCATCTTGCGAGAAGACTCCATCCGCGCCGAAAGCATACGGCGCTCTCACGTTGGTATGGGCGTCCATCAACCGGCAAAAGCCACGCCGACAGGCTTCCTTGATCAAGCAAACGCGGAAATGAGCTTCGATTTCAGCACATCACATGAGGATGCGCGGGCTCTCGAACTCGTCAACAAGACCAACCAATTCAACCTCAACGGAAAGAGATATACGGAAGCTTCGTGGCACCACTACCTTTCAAGTCCGGCGAGCTTCTTGTTGATGGTCTCCTACACCGACAAGTATGGCCCGTTGGGGAAAATCGCGGTGGTAGCGGGCCGCCAAGAAGCAAGAAAGCTGAAAATTGACACTTGGGTCATGAGCTGCAGAGCATTTTCCCGGCGTATCGAACACAGGTGTCTCGAAGAGTTGTTCGCCAAATTCGACGTTGACGAGATCGAGTTAGATTACTTGAGGACTGAGAGAAATGGTCCTCTCTGCGAGTTTCTCACGGATGTACTGGGCGCGGCTCCTTCTGCCGATTGCAGAATTCTTAGGCGGGTTCTCGCAGATAAACCCGGAATGTTCAGACACCTCCAGGAGGCTACGAATGGATGAGCAAGAAAAGCGCTTGGCATCGTGTTTTTTGACGGTTTTCCCCGAGCTCTCGTGGGATGACGTCACTCATGCGACCTCTAGCACTGTGCAAGGCTGGGATTCCGTCGCGGTCGTGACACTTCTCGCTGTGGTCGAAGAGGAATTCGGCATCAGCATAGAGGTCGAAGATCCCGCCCAATTCGATTCATTTCAACGGTTCCTCACTTACATGCGTGAGGTTGGCCGGGGAAAGCAGGCTGCCACGGACATGGCATGACGTGAGATCTGGATCATTGCTGTCGGCCCAGACGGAGATTTCGTTACCGAATTTGATGGAGTCTCATGTCTCAGCCCGGCGCTGCGCCTTAACGTGTGAGTAAGGACCCACCTTTCTTCAACATCAAAATCGTCCTCTCACGCTCAGAGCTGGCCGCCGGAGGATCCGCCCTATGAGTGCACCCAGCACCGCCGTCGTTGCCCATTGAAGTGAAACTTGGTCACTGCTTCGACTAGGCCTTGTTACCCAGGAAGCCTAACCGCAAACTGTGGCAAGGTTTTTCCATTCTCGTTGTTTAGGACGGGAAATCTTGTAACATATCTTTTCTCAGCTGCTCCTGGCCCGCGTATAACTCCTTTATTTTCAATAGATAAATCCGCTGGCGACGAGCACAAGCGGGCCCCCCCGCGAAGAGTCTGGCAAGGCGATTGCGACATCCTCTTTGACTATATTCGCGACGCTAATGGCGGTAGCCTACTCCCACGCAAACCCAAAGGCTTCGCGGTGGACTACGCAGCCGTATGCTAGACTTTCTCGAATAGGTGCCAGCGCCAGAACCCCGAAACGCCCATCTTTAGTGAGGCTCCAAAAGAAGCTCGGACTTTCCCGCCAAGGAGCGGCCCAAGAATGAAGATACTGCTAACCGGCCATAGAGGATATATTGGCGCCGTGGCGACGCCTATGTTGAGTTCCGCCGGGCATGAAGTGGTCGGACTGGACTCCGACCTTTTCGCGGGCTGTGATTTCGGACAGCCGGCACCAGAGATTCCAGAAATCCGGAAAGACATACGGGATGTAACCAAAGCCGATCTTGACGGGTTCGAAGCCGTCGTCCATTTGGCCGCGCTCTCGAACGATCCCCTGGGCAATCTCGATCCTGGCCTTACCTACGACGTTAATCACAAGGCTTCCGTTAGGCTAGCCGAACTCTCCAAGCAAGCTGGGGTTAGACGTTTCATTTTCTCTTCGTCCTGCAGCACCTACGGGTCATCAGGCGATGGGTTCCTCGATGAAACCGCAGCTCTCAACCCTGTAACTCCATACGGCGAATCCAAGGTCCTGGTTGAGCGAGATGTGGCTCCTTTAGCCGATGAAAACTTTAGCCCGACATTTATGCGAAACGCCACTGCCTACGGAGCATCTCCTCGTCTTCGATTGGATCTTGTTCTAAACGATTTTGTGGCTTCTGCCCTCACCACGGGCTGTATTCTTATCAAAAGTGACGGAACGCCCTGGCGCCCTATCGTGCACATTCGAGACATTATAGGGGCAATGTTGGCGGTGCTGGAGGCTCCAAAGTCGGCCATTCACAATGAAACATTCAATGTCGGCCAGACGGCCGAAAACTACAGGGTTAGCGATCTAGCTCAAATCGTCGCGGAGACGGTCCCCGACTGCCACATCGAGTATTCTGCCGGCGGTGGCCCTGACAAGCGGTGCTACCGAGTAAACTGCGCTAAAATTCAAAGTGCCTTGCCGAAATTCCAGCCACAATGGACGGCTCGCAAAGGCGCACAGGAACTGTATGATGCTTATCGTGCGGCTGGATTTACAGCAAATGACCTGAAGTCCGGGCGGTATTTCCGCATCCACAGCATTCGACAGTTGCTGGCGCATGGCCAATTGGACTCTTCGCTGCGCTGGACAGGTGTCGCGTCAGCCGAAACGGTCGCCGTATCAAATGAACTGCAGTGATGATCACTGAACCGAGCAAACGGGAGCACAGCCGCCATCGTTTTTACTGAAACAAAATTAAGAGGCGCATTTGTCATTGAGCTGGAAAAGCACGCAGATCATAGAGGATTCTTTGCCCGTACTTATTGTCAGCGAGAGTTTGAATCGCACAAACTGAACACCTGCTTCGTTCAGTGCAATGTCTCATTCAATAAGCTCAAAGGCACCTTGCGCGGAATGCATTTCCAGGCATCTCCCCATGAAGAAGCAAAGCTCATTAGGTGTACGCGGGGCTCTGTTTACGATGTGATCGTTGACCTCCGCCCTGAATCGGCAACGTTCAGGGAGTATGTATCTGTGGTTCTATCCGCAGAAAACGGGAAGATGCTCTACGTTCCCGAGGAATTCGCACATGGCTTCCAAACCCTGGAGGACAACACCGAGGTGTTTTATCAGATGTCCCAGTTTTATGCGCCAGAGCATGCGCGGGGTGTTCGCTGGAATGACCCGGCGTTTGGTATTGCGTGGCCCGAAGACAACCGGACAATTCATCAGCGCGACCAATGCTATCCGGATTTTGTAGTTTGACGTGAGGCATGTCTAAGTGAAGACCGTCACGGCACACGAAGGAGCCGATTTTGAGGTTCTCGCGCAAGAAATGCATGCGTTGATCGCGGAACTCTACCCGATTTGCCGCAGCATCACGGGAAACGGCGTCCGCGATACCCTGCGCCAAGTCCAGCGGCTTATTCCGCTCACAGTTCACGAGGTTCCATCGGGAACACAGGTTTTCGACTGGACCGTGCCCCCTGAATGGAATATTCGAGATGCGTATGTGAAAAATTCTCAAGGTGAACGGGTCGTTGATTTTCAAGAGTCAAACCTTCACGTGGTGAACTACAGCGTGCCGGTACACAAAAAAATGAGTCTCGGTGAGCTTCGGCCACATCTCTTCACGCTCCCTGATCACCCCGACTGGATACCGTACCGGACGAGTTACTACAAGAGAGATTGGGGTTTCTGTCTGACTCAAAAACAGTTTCTCGATCTCTCCGAAGATGAGTACGAAGTGTGCGTTGACAGCTCCTTGGAAAATGGCCATCTGACCTATGGCGAAATATTTATCCCTGGGGACACGTCCGACGAAGTTTTGATATCTACTCACGTCTGCCATCCCTCTCTGGCAAACGACAACTTGTCCGGCGTAGCCGTCGCTAGTTTCTTGGCGAGATATGTCTCGCAGACTCCTCGCAGATACTCCTACCGGTTCCTGTTCATCCCCGGCACCATTGGGGCAATTACCTGGCTGAGTGTAAACGAATCCGCAGTTGACAGGATCAAACACGGCCTCGTGCTTGCCGGCGTCGGAGACTCCGGCCCGTTGTCCTACAAAAAGAGCCGGCGAAGCAATACAGAAATCGATCGAGCCACAATGCACGTGCTTCATCAGCTCGGGTCGGACTCTCAAATCCTGGAGTTTTCCCCCTATGGCTATGACGAGAGGCAATATTGCTCACCGGGCTTTAACCTCGCGGTCGGAAGACTGTCTCGAACGCCTTACGGCACATTCCCCGAATATCATACGTCTGCCGACAATCTCAGTTTTGTAAAGCCTCACGCGCTAGGCAAATCTCTCTCAGCCTGCGTCTCTATCTTCTCCATTTTGGAAAGGAACCGGACGTATCTAAATACCAATCCGAAATGTGAGCCACAATTGGGAAAACGAGGTTTGTATCGGATGATAGGTGGGTCGGCCGGCGACAACACAGACGAAATAGCCATGTTGTGGGTGTTGAATCTCTCGGATGGCCAGCATTCTTTACTAGAGATTGCAGAACGCGCACAGCTCAATTTCGACTCCATCTTTCGCGCAGCGGCCGCATTGGAGCAGTCTGGCCTGCTCAAGGACTCTTCAAAGGAATTACCGTCCAGCGGGATCGAGGAACGGGTCTAGTTCAAAATGACGGCCCAGCTAAACCAACAAACCGCTGTTATCACCGGCGCCAGCAGCGGAATTGGTTCGGCCATCGCATTGTGTTTGGCGGAGGAAGGCGCGAAGCTCCGCCTGATTGGGAGAAACTCAGCGGCCCTGGAAGCTGTCGCGCAAAAAGCGCGCAAGGATTCGCCACAAGTTCTCGCTTACCGCGCGGATCTAACCTCGGACCAAGATTTGGACAAACTGCAAACCGCGCTTAAGCTGGACTGCGAAACCTTGGATGTCTTGGTTCACAGCGCCGGAATTATCGCCACAGGTCCGTTTGAGACATCGTCGCCCGCAGACTTCGACCGCCAGTACCGAACCAATGTTCGGGCCCCGTATTTGCTGACGCAGGCGTTGCTCCCAATGTTGCGGGCAAATCAGGGTTCCGTAGTTTTCATCAACTCCAGTGCGGGCCTGTCAACGAGAGCGAATGTTTCGCAATATTCCGCGACAAAGCACGCGCTGAAAGCCGTCGCCGACGGCATTCGTGCCGAAGTCAACGCCGATGGCGTACGGATCCTGAGTATCTATCCCGGCCGGACTGCGAGCCCTCAGCAAGAAGCAATTCATAGGGCCGAAGGCAAGCCCTATTATCCTGAACTTCTGATGCAGCCAGCCGATGTTGCCCGGATTTTGGTCGATGCTCTCAAAGTGAATCGAACGGCAGAAGTCACGGACATCAGCATCCGTCCGATGCGAAAGACTTAGCAAAATAAAGTGGAAACGGTATTTGGAGCGCAAGAAAGAAAGGTCGTGATGGCTAAAATGGGCGCAACTGAAACTTCCGAGCTGGCGGACCGCACGGCCACTTCTAATCAAGAAGTGTCTGGCGCGCCCCTCTGCCGCTTTTGCAATACTCCCGTTCGACAGACGTTTGTTGACCTGGGTATGTCACCCCTATGTGAGAGTTATCTTTCCGCAGAGCAACTCAACCAGATGGAGCCGTTTTATCCGCTATACGTGCGCGTATGCGGTAAATGCTTTCTTGTCCAACTCGAAGAATACGTGAGTCCAGAAAATATCTTCAGCGATTACGCGTACTTTTCGTCCTATTCAGACTCATGGGTCGCGCATGCCAAAACCTATGCCGAACAGATGACCACTCGCTTCGGTTTGAACAAGAACAGTTTGGTGGTCGAGGTTGCCAGCAACGATGGGTATCTCCTCCAGCATTTTGTGGCCAAACAGATTCCGGTGCTTGGGATTGAGCCCGCCGCAAACATTGCCCCAGTGGCCATTCAGAAGGGAGTACCTACTCTGGTCAAGTTTTTCGGGACAGCCACGGCCCGCGAACTGCTCGCAGAAGGAAAGCAGGCGGATCTGTTGCTAGGAAACAACGTGCTCGCTCAGGTTCCCAATCTGAACGACTTCGTTGCCGGAATGAAAATTCTGCTTAAGCCGAACGGAATCATCACGGTCGAATTCCCTCATCTGATGCGGCTGATGGAAGAGAATCAATTTGACACTATCTACCATGAGCACTTCTGTTATTTCTCCTTTCTGACTGTCGAGAAGATCTTTGCGGCGCACGGGTTGACACTTTTCGATGTCGAAGAGCTCGGTACGCATGGCGGATCGCTTCGGATTTATGCTCGCCATTCTGAGGATCATTCTAAGGAAGTAAGCGTCCGAGTTGATGAACTTCGCAAGAGAGAAGAATCGGCTGGGTTCGCCCGTCTTGAACGCTATCATTCGTTTGCGGAGCAAGTGAATGAAACCAAACGTGCCCTCCTCGATTTTTTGATCGAGGCAAAGCGTGCCAGGAAAACAGTTGTGGGATATGGCGCTCCAGGCAAGGGCAATACGCTTCTCAATTTCTGTGGTATCCGGGGTGATTTTCTCGCTTACACGGTGGATCGCAGTCCTCACAAACAAGGAAAATTCTTGCCGGGCACGCATGTCCCCATCTATTCGCCTGAACGTATTCGCGAGACCAAGCCCGATTATCTTCTAATTCTTCCATGGAATCTAAAAGAGGAAATAATCCGGCAAAATGGTTACATACGCGAGTGGGGTGGTCAATTCGTAGTTCCCATTCCCAAGGTGCGCGTGTGTCCATGATCCGGAATTGTTCGCCTGGGCGATCGGTTTCAGACTCTTGGCGAAAGGACGTCGCATTATGAAAGTTGTTCTTTTCTGTGGCGGGTTGGGATTGCGCATTCGCGATGCGGAAGATATCCCCAAGCCCATGGTGCACATCGGGTACCGGCCCATTCTTTGGCACGTCATGAAATACTACGCCCATTTTGGGCACAAGGATTTCATACTGTGTTTGGGGCATCGAGCCGAAGTCGTCAAAAATTACTTTCTCAACTACAATGAGTGCGCCTCGAACGACTTTGTCCTTTCAGGTGGTGGCAAAAAGGTTGATCTCCTGAACAGTGATATCCACGATTGGAAGATCACTTTCGCGGATACGGGAATCCATTCGAATATCGGGCAGCGGCTGAGAGCCGTCGAGAAATATTTGGAGGGTGAAGAGGAATTTCTGGCCAACTATAGCGACGGTCTCACGGACATGCCGTTATCCCGCCAACTGGAGCAGTTTCACGACCAAGGCAAAGTCGCCAGCTTTCTTTGCGTCCGGCCGAACCTCAGCTATCACATGGTGTCGTTGCAGCAGGGTAACGGCAGTTTGGTTTCTGAAATTCGCGCCATCAATGATGGGAATCTCAGGATCAATGGAGGATACTTTATCTTCAAGAAAGAGATTTTCCAATACATGCGCGACAAAGAAGAACTGGTAATTGAACCATTTCAAAGATTGGTTGCGGAAAAGCAATTGATCGGGTACCCGTATGATGGATTCTGGGCGAGCATGGACACTTTTAAGGATAAGCAACAGCTCGATGCCTTGTGTGCGGGTGGCGTCGCGCCATGGGAAGTTTGGAAGACCGGCGGCAACGGCGGAAATCACTGAGCCCAGCGGAAATCGGACGAACTCATATGCTTCCTCTAGAACTCCCCCGCAATGGCACGGGTCCCATCAAAATCCTCTGTTTGGGTGCACACTCAGATGACATTGAGATAGGCTGCGGCGGGACTATTTTGCGTTTGCTTTCCCAGAATCAGGAGCTGGATATAGTCTGGGTTGTTTTCAGCTCCAGCAACGAACGAGAACGGGAGGCTCGCAGCAGCGCAACGCTTTTTCTGGGTGGGGCCAAACGCAAGGAAATCATCACCAAAAACTTTCGAGATGGTTACTTTCCTTTCGAAGGGGCACAAATCAAGGGTTACTTCGACGAGTTGAAAGCGACGTCCCCAGATTTGATTTTCACTCATAACCGAAGGGACGCGCATCAAGACCACCGGCTGATATCCGAGCTTACTTGGAATGCGTTCCGAAATCATCTGATTCTCGAATATGAGATTCCAAAGTACGACGGAGACATGGGGCAGCCGAACCTGTTCGTACCACTGGATCAAGAATTTTACGAGAACAAGGTTCGTTACATTTGGGATTCCTTCGAAACGCAGCATGCAAAGCCGTGGTTCGCGCGAGAAACATTTCTAGCTCTCATGCGTCTTCGCGGGATGGAGTGTGTTGCCCCAAGCGGTTACGCAGAAGCTTTTTATTGCCGAAAGTTAGTATTGTGACCGAAGGGCAAGACTCTTCGATTCATCCTCAGATTCCGAAGTGGCAAGCGTAAGCCACTACTCCATCCGACTAGGACTTCTCTTCAGGATGAAAGAGATGAATAAGAAGGCAATCGCTGGTGGTTTCGCCAAGCGGGGCGATCAAGGGGCCAATTACGCGCTCCAGATTCGTTCCTTGATGGCCATGACGCGATCACCCAGTCTGAAAGATTTTGGCCTTGCGTGAATTCGCCGCGGCCGACTGCCAAAATCACCGAGGGAGCCCTACAAGTCACTCTGTTTGGAGCTGAGGCTATGCCTGCGGTCGGCTGCGAATTGCGGAATCGCAGAGGCTCCGAATACCTTATACGTCCGCACCGCAATTCGTGGTTCAAAATGGTTGAGTTCATTCTTGAGGGACGAGTTTCTGTGCGGTTGAGTCCCTCTCTTTCAAAGGAAATGCATGGCTGAGTCGATGGTGGCTAAGATTTCACGGGTCAGGCTTCTTCGCAAATCCATAGGCAGGCCTTTGGTGCGAGTAGGCGAATGGATTTGGTCCCGCGTGCCCTCTTCCTTACGAGAAGTATGGCCCATCTCCGGCTACGGTTCGTTTCTGCACTTGTTGGTGCGACTGAGAGCGGATCGAACACAATTTCATGGCACCTTTTTTCTTCGAAACCGGCCAGAAGTTGAATTGATCCGTTCCCTGGCGAGTGAGAAACCCGAAGGCTCCACCTTGCGAATTACGGTGTTGGCATGCAGCAACGGTGCCGAAGTCTACTCCATCCTATGGGCGATTAGATCAACACGGCCGGATTTAAAGCTCATTGTGCATGCTCTCGATATTTCCACTGAAATTCTAGAAATTGCAAGAAAGGGAGTCTACTCGCTGGGAGAAAACCCGCTCGTACACTCGCCGATCTTTGAGCGGCTGACCAAAGAAGAAATGGCGGCGCTATTTGACATTGAAAAGGATCAGGTCCGAATAAAGCGGTGGATTGCGAAGGGCATTCGATGGCAGGTAGCGGATGCTGGGGATCCGAATCTATCGAACCGCTTGGGCCTCCAGGATATAGTCGTAGCGAACAAGTTTCTCTGCCACATGCCCCCGCCCGAAGCAGAAAGATGCCTGCGTAATCTGTCAAATTTAGTCTGTCCCGAGGGATACCTCTTTGTCTCGGGAATCGACCTGGACGTCCGCACTAAGGTTGCGCTTGATTTGGGCTGGACTCCAGTTCTGGAACTCTTGGAAGAAATACACAATGGTGACCCTTCGGTTAGGCGGGATTGGCCATCAAGATACTGGGGCCTTGAACCGCTGGACAAAACGAAGAAGAATTGGAAATTCCGCTACGCTGCTGTTTTCCAAGTGGGACGCACTGCCTGAGCCGCGCCAATCCTTTACCTGCAGAATAGAACCTGAAGGTTAGCCAACCCGCATTAGCTCTCCCCCGCTGGTTTGAATGAATCATTTGCAATGAGACTCTACCGAATTGATCCGACGTCGGACGCACGCTGGAACGAACTCGTGCAAAAGCACCCCAAGGCGTCCGTATTTCATACAGTTGGTTGGCTGAGAGCTCTAAGCCTCACGTACGGTTATAAACCAGTCGTTTTCACAACATCGTCGCCGACAGGCGAGTTGAAGAATGGACTGGTTTTCTGCCATATCAATAGCTGGCTCACCGGAAGCCGGCTCGTTTCTCTGCCCTTTTCAGATCATTGTGAACCTCTCACGGAGTCGCCCGACAACGTAAATTTCCTGGTCCGGTATCTTCGGGCTACTCTGGAGCGTCGGGAGTGGAAATATTTGGAGATTCGTCCGGTCGAGTGGAATTTTCGCAAAACAGCTGACGGGATCGGCCTGCTACCCGCCGAGACATATTACTTACATACGCTTGACCTGCGTCCTGACTTAGACAAGGTGTTCCGAAGCCTCGATAAAGACTGCGTTCAGCGGCGGATTGACCGGGCTGAGCGGGCCGGTCTCGTTGAGCGCTGTGGCACGTCGGAGAACCTGCTCAAGGACTTCTACCCTCTGTTTGTAAGCACGCGAGGCCGACACCACGTGCCTCCTATCCCGTACGCATGGTTTCGGAACCTTATGGATTGTCAAGGTCAAGCTATGGAGTTCCGATTGGCGTATCAGGGCGAAACTCCCATCGCTGCTATCCTTACATTGCGATTCCGGAACTCTGTTTACTACAAATATGGTTGTTCCGACGCGCAGTTCAATAGACTTGGAGCAATGCCCTGGCTCCTGTGGAGAGCTATCGCAGCAGCGAAATCGAATGGAGCGACTGACTTTGATATGGGCAGAACAGACGAGGATAACGAGGGTCTGCTCGCATTTAAGAATCACTGGGTGCCGCTACCCGAAAGACTAGTCTATTGGCGTTTCCCTGGAGGTTCCTCACTCCACCGGGCAGCTGGTTGGAAATGGAAAATGGCAAAGCGCGTTTTCTCATGGATGCCTGACCGCATGCGGACGCTTACGGGAAGAGTGATTTATCGACACATCGGATAGCAGGACGATATATAGGATCTCGGATGCAGCGCCACCGATGGCCTGACACTTCAAAAGGAAAGGAACCCAGTCCAAGCTACTATATTAGAAATTTACAAGTCAATTTGTGAGTGACTTAGAATTGGCCGCGCCGTAAGGCCCCGGGACAAGCAGCGAGACATTTCTCCAGCTGCGGCGAAGAGAAAAGAGGTCAAACTAACCTGTGGTTGAAGCTCTCTCCGATTACTATCGCACACCCGACAGCCAGTTCGACGACTTCCCTGTAACACAACCTTCGGGTGAAGAGGGATTCTTTCAATTCGGTCCCGGCGCGATCTGCTACGGGCAATGCCTCACAGGTGTCTCCGCAAGTCTTGACAAATCCGAGCTCCGCGACGCGCTTGCAACTACCTGCCACGGCCAAGCCGGGATGCAATTGCCGTTTGATCCCTCCGCAATAATTCAAAACCTCCGTCATGAGCGCTATGAAAAGAGCCTCATGCCGAGACGGGAAAAGATTGTTTCTCAAGAGTGGGCCCACAAAGCATATTATTTCGTCCGAAGAGGCTTGCCCACTTCAGTGCGTCAATCGCTTCAAAGGGCTTACTTCAGTGATTGGAGCAGCAGGCCTTTTCCTTCCTGGCCCGTAGATTTTACAGTCGACACGATCCACGAAAGGCTCTTGCAGCATTCCATGGAACGTGCCGGGCTACAAAGAGTGCCATTCATCTGGTTCTGGCCCGAGGGCGCGCAAAGTTGCCTGATTTTGACCCATGACGTCGAAACCTCGGCCGGTCGCGATTTCTCGTACCAATTGATGGACCTCGATGAATCTTTCGGCCTCCATGCTTCATTCCAAGTCATCCCCGAAGAACGTTATGAAGTTTCTAGTGACTATGCCCAGGAAATCCGCAATCGCGGGTTTGAGTTTAACATCCATGATTTGAATCATGACGGGAACCTGTACCAAGAACGAAACCAATTCCTCCGTCGAGCGAAAAAGATCAACGAATATGTCCGCCTCTACGGTGCGCGAGGTTTTCGCGCTGGGGCCATGTATCGCAATCTCGATTGGTATGACGCTTTCGAATTCTCCTACGACATGTCTGTACCGAACGTTGCGCACCTAGAGCCCAAACGGGGCGGTTGCTGCACGGTTTTCCCTTTCTTCGTTGGAGATATCCTCGAACTTCCCTTGACCACCTGCCAAGACTACTCAGTCTTTTATATCCTTAAAGATTATTCGATTGAACTTTGGAAGAAGCAATTCGACTTGATTCGGAAACGAAATGGTCTGATAAGTCTTCTAGCACATCCAGACTACTTGATCGACCGACGCTCGAGGCAAGTGTATGAGTCGTGGCTTGATTACTTGCGGCAAGCGATTTCCCGCGAAAATATCTGGGTCGCGCTGCCCCGAGAAATCGATCAATGGTGGAGAGCAAGGAGCAAGATGAAATTGGTCCCAAAGGGCAAGGATTGGGAGATCGCGGGCCCTGAGAGGGGACGGGCCAGAATTGCCCACGCCGTTCTCGAAGGCGGCCACCTACGTTATGAGCTCGCCAGTGCGTTTGCCCCACTTCGTATTCGTTCTTAGCCCAATTACAATTTCCAGTGAACGCAATTTGCCCTGGCGCTGCACTACTGAAGCGAGCTACCAAGAGAGGCAAATCTCTCTTTCGTCTCTTTGCATCGCCTGGATCCTTTAATCGCTCGTTAGTTGACCGGGGCGTGCTCGGGGAAACAGCATTCGTTGCCGATTCGAATGCTAAGTTAGATGAACCTGGTTTTGGATGATTGGTTGTTCTTAGTAAGTTGCGCCCGGTTCGGTTTCAATCTCTGTTGCGTTCAGTATCATCCATTTTCTTCAGAGCCCGTCAACATAACCGATTGTCTTCTAGTCATCGCTGTTTGACGCGGTGGCAGTGATTGCATTCGAATAATCACTAGCGTTGAGCGCCGCATCCATGGCTCGCACGCGATAGCGGTAGACCTTGGGAGAACGCAGAGTGGAATCGACAAAGGCGGGATCGCTAGTCGCGCCGATTGGCGCAAAATCGTTGCAAGCGGCTCCTTGACAACGCTCAACCTCGTAGCTTGCGACACCGACGTTATCGCTCGAAGCGTTCCACGAAAGAGTAATCGGCATAGATTTTGCGGGAGTAGGTGAAGGTCTTACCGCAACCACTGCTGATTCCCAAGTGGCAGCCGTGCTGACGAGGAAGGTAGCGCTGTACTTACCGGGTGCTGCGGCTAATCCAGACTCTGCAACGAGGAAATGGGAAGATGCCGAACGTTGAAGAGCAAATCCGCTACCGGGTTTCCAAGTTTCACTAACCGAACTCTTGCCAAAGCCGATTAAGAGATCATTGTTGTTCGCCGTCAAGATGCTTGGACTAGATACGGCCAAGGATTGGGTCCCAGCGTCGTCGCCGATTGTGGAAACTGCGTCAATAGGATCCGCGGCATTCGCGCCTCTGATTACAAATATTGAGATTACCAACGGCTGCTCCACCGAAAGTGTGAGTGTAAAGGTATGCGCGGGCCCTACAGTCGGATTTTTCGCATACCAAATCTGCGAACGGAGATCAAAACCGGCGGTCGAATTTGTTGGACCGGTTGCAGCTATCCAGGTGTTATGCAAACTGTCCGATGGAGTCATCATTACGCCTGCATGCGAGGAAGCACACGCCACAATTGAATCACCGCCAGTGCTGTCAAAGCTGGCCGTTGTATGCTCCTTCAGAAGAGTTCGATTGAGATACCCCTCCACGCGTTGAACGATTGGCGCGGGACCGCCTCTCAAATTCTGCGGAGCAGTTGGCGGCAAGGTATCTGGCGCAACCCAATCAGCAATTCTTCGATCAGTCTCGTCGATGACTCGCATCGCGACGCTAGAGCGAATAGCGCTGCGGATCCCAAGCCCGCCAAAATAATGCTTAAAGATCAGAAAACACATGACTAACGCAAGAAATGCGCTAACAGGTCTTCGCAAATAGGACCTCCGAAGAATTGTGAATTAAGAAAAGCACTAGCGGCTGCATGCGCTTTTTACGTTGCCTTGTATTGATCGAAATATTTAATTACAATTCTTAGCTCTTGTATCTTGGTAATCCACTTACCCTCCACATCAGAAATCCGTAACTAGGGCACCTAAAAGCATGACTGCAGGGTTACCTCGGCTCACTCTTCGAAGGTTTGAAGCGCATTGCTCATCGCTTCCTAATCGATTTTCCTGACAAATATCTACCTTCATTCCTCTGGCTCCAGACCCTGTGATCGAAAACGATCGGCAGACTCGAAAGCCTTGGTAGTGCTCAGAGTCGCAAGGGGATCTTTGCGACCCGGCCCCGGCCCTGATATTCCTCACCTAGTAGGAATCGGCTAGATTAAACGTATTCAGTCAACTGCCCGCGTTTTGATTGACTGCCGCATAGGTGCAAGCAATCAGAAGCCGATTCTCTTGGGTTCGACCACTGACTAGCCGGGGCTTGACCTGCTTAGTCAATGATAAGTGCGCTCTATCGACCCGGAACTGAGGCGTGACAACCTTATCCAAATCGTTACCTCGCATTTTTGAATCGATTTCCTGGCCATCTCACGCTTGGCGCAAAACCATATCATCGGCCGGAGTATCGTCCTGACTTTAATCAAAGCCCGAAATGGACTACCGGCTCACGACCCAGGGCTCAGATTGAATCCGAGCCAATCGCTCCGACTTTCAACTGAGCTCGCGGAGCTTTCCCGATGGGTGTAGAGCGAGGCCCCATTTCACTGCGAGCGAAGCTCCGTTCCAGCGTCTCCGCCAGCTACCGCCCTCGTTTTTGGGTTACTTTTTAACAACGGCCCGCTCCAAAGTGTCCATGTCTCCCGCAACCGGAGTCTTCCGTCTGCGCTCACAGAATCCCATATCCATGACTCCGCGCGCTCCTCATCAGCAACCATGAGCGTACGCTTGCGCTCATGGGAAAGTTGACGCTGCTCCCCAACCCTTAGCTAAACAGCTTCTTCATATCGCTGTCCTGTGGCTTCAACTTCGGTTTCATCCCACTCCTGAAATAAAATTGCACATTTCCGCGTCCGCCTCGCCAAGACCCTCAACTTCTCCTGTCCCGAAGCAAATCAATTCACGCTCAATCCGTAAAGCCCGCGGTCTGTTCTGGAATCATGTGCTTCCCCGGAGTCAACCTACTTAAACGTAACCATCTGCATAACCCAAGGACCGGAAGAGCTCAGGGTAGCTGTCGCGCTGTTGGCTCCGGTTGCGGACACAATCTTGTCTTCGACAAGATCGCTATCCGGTGAGGTGATGATCCTGGAAGTGAAACCGCTGCCGGCTGCTGCGGTTGTCGTGAAAATGGTGTCTGCGCCAAAGATCAACTCATTGGCGGCAGTGGTCGTCGCAGAGCCACTGTTGGGCGTTGTACTGCTTCCGCTCGCTCCTGCCGTGACATCCAGCGTGGTCACTCCCTTGTATTCCAGGATCCGTATATCGGGGTAGGCAGCCGCTTGACTGAATGTGACGGTCACCGTGTTGGTTCCGCCCGCGATGTTACTCGCGTAGTAGATCGATTGCCGCAGCGCTGTCCCGCTGGTCGGCCCGATGGCCAGATTGTAGGTGTTTCCTACACTGTCCGTCACCGATTGCACGGTTGCGGTCGTATCGTTCCATCCCACGACCACGATGTTCAGATCCCCCGACGTCTGCGCTCCCGGAAAAGTCACCGGAACCGTTGCCGTCGCCGATTGCGGCGTTGCCGAAGCTATCTGCGCGAAACCGATGGCCACCGCCGCATTGTAAGTGAATCCGTTGGCCAAGCTTCCGCTCTGCCCGTTGACCGTCACTGTCACGGTCACCGCCCCCGCGCTGCCGGCTGGCGTCGTGGCGGTGATGCTTGTGCTGCTTACCACGACCACGTTGGTCGCCGCCACAGTTCCAAACTTCACCGTGGCTCCCGAGGCGAAGTTCGTTCCCGCGATGGTGACCGCCGTCCCACCCGCTACCGGACCGTTGTTCGGCGAAACGCTGCTCACCGTCGGTATCACGACATAGGTGAACCCACTCGCCAAACCCCCACTCTGAGCACCCGGATTAGTGACCGTCACGGTCACTGCTCCCGCGCTGCCAGCAGGTGTTGTGGCGGTGATCTGTGTCCCGCTCACCACCACCACGTTCGTTGCGGCGGTGGCGCCAAAGGAGACCGTCGCTCCGGAGACAAAGTTGGTTCCAGTGATGGTGACTGCCGTCCCTCCGATCGTTGACCCAGTATTCGGTGAAACACTGCTGACCGTGGGTGGAACGACGTAGGAGAACCCGCTGGTCAGGCTTCCGCTTTGTCCGCTGACCGTCACTGTCACGGTCACTGATCCCGCGCTGCCTGCTGGCGATGTCGCTGTAATGCTTGTGCTGCTCACCACGACCACGTTGGTCGCCGCCGCACTTCCAAACTGTACAGTCGCTCCGGCAGCAAAGTTCGTTCCCGTGATGGTGACCGCCGTCCCGCCCGCTACTGGACCGTTGTTCGGCGATACGCTGCTCACGGTCGGTATCACGACATAGGTGAAGCCACTCGCCAAACTCCCACTCTGAGCACCCGGATTAGTGACTGTCACGGTCACTGCTCCCGCGCTGCCGGCTGGCGTTGTGGCGGTGATCTGTGTCCCGCTGACCACCACCACGTTCGTCGCGGCTGTGGCGCCAAAAAAGACCGTCGCTCCCGAGACAAAATTCGTTCCCGTGATGGTGACGGGCGTCCCTCCTGCGGTAGATCCGCTATTCGGGGAAACGCCTGTCACTGTTGGCGGAACGACATAGGTGAATCCGTTAGCCAGGCTTCCGCTCTGTCCGTTGACCGTCACCGTCACGGTCACCGCTCCAGCGCTGCCTGTTGGCGTCGTGGCAGTAATGCTTGTGCTGCTCACCACGACCACGTTTGTCGCCGCCGCACTTCCAAACTGTACAGTCGCTCCGGCAGCAAAGTTCGTTCCCGTGATGGTGACCGCCGTCCCGCCCGCTGCCGGACCGTTGGTCGGCGATACGCTGCTCACGGTGGGTACCCCCGCCTGAGGGGCCTGCGTGCTGGCAGACACCGTATTGGAATATGGGCTCAGATTGCCTCCCGAATCCGTGGCCCGAACGCGGTAGTTATATATCGTGGACGATGGTAACCCTGTGTCCGTAAAAGTCGTGGTTGTCGACGTGCCGATCTGTGAGAAATTAGTGCAGGTAGCACCTTGGCAGCGCTCCACCAGGTAATTGCTCACGCCCAGTGGATCAGACGAAGCAGTCCATGAGAGCGCAATTTGAGACGCGCTGGCTGTTGTAACTGCTGGCTCCACAGCAACAGATGCGGCTTGCCAGGTCGCGGCCGCATTGATGGTGAATGTTGAATCATCCGTGCCCGGTGGTGCGACGGACTCTGTTTCGGCATCGAGGAAGTTTGAAGATGCCGCCGGCTGTGCCGTAAAGCCAAGCCCGGAAGTAAAAGTCTCGCCGATAGAGCTCTTTGCAAAGCCAATCAAGAGATCGTTGGCGATCGTTGTCGTTATGTTCGGGCTTGTAACATTGAGCGACTGCGTCCCAGCATCGTCTCCAATTGTTGAGACCGCATCGATGGGGGCGGGAATATTGGATCCTTTAACAACGAATATGGACATCACGAGCGGTTGCGCAGCCGAAAGATTGAGCGTGAATGTCTGACCAGGACCGACGGTTGGATTCTTTGCATACCAAATCTGTGATCGGAGATCGAAACCCGTTGTGGTGCTCGTAGGGCCAGCTATGGAAATCCAGGTGTTGTTGAAGCTGTCGGACGGAGTCATCGTAACGCCAGCGTGAGAAGACGCGAACACCACAATCGCATCACCCCCGGTACTGTCAAAAGGCGCGGTCGTATGCGTGGTTTGGGAATTAGAGTTGTAATAGCCCTGTGGGTTTTGAACGATGGGCCCGGGCCCTGTCAAGTTCGACGGAGCAGTCGGGCCTACGACCGCGCCCGGAGTGGTAAACGCGACCATCTGCATGACCCAGGGGCCGGAGGAGGACAGAGTAGCCGATGCGCTATTGCTGCCGGCCGTGGTCACTGTCTTGTCTTCCGCGAGGTCGCCGTCCGGAGTAACGATGCGCGAAGTGAATCCGCTGCCCACAGCGCCGGTGCCAGTGAACACGGTATTCGCACCAAAGATCAGCTCATTCGCAGCGGTGGTTGTCGCAGAGCCACTGTTCGCAGCCGCACTATTCCCGCTCGCGCCTGCCGTGACATCCAGCGTGGTCACTCCCTTGTATTCCAGGATGCGCACATCGGGGTAGGCAGCCGCTTGGCTGAATGTGACAGTCACCGTGTTGGTTCCGCCCGCGATGTTACTCGCGTAGTAGATCGATTGCCGCAGCGCTGTCCCGCTGGTCGGCCCGATGGCCAGAGTGTAGGTGTTCCCTACACTGTCCTTCACCGATTGCACGGTTGCGGTCGTGTCGTTCCATCCCACGACCACGATGTTCAGATCCCCTGACGTCTGCGCTCCCGGAAAAGTCACCGGAACCGTCGCCGTCGGCGATTGCGGCGTTGCCGAAGCTACCTGCGCGAAACCGATAGCCACTGCCGCATTGTAAGTGAATCCGTTGGCCAAGCTTCCGCTCTGCCCGTTGACCGTCACTGTCACGGTCACCGCCCCCGCGCTGCCGGCTGGCGTCGTGGCGGTGATGCTTGTGCTGCTTACCACGACCACGTTGGTCGCCGCCACAGTTCCAAACTTCACCGTGGCTCCCGAGGCGAAGTTCGTTCCCGCGATGGTGACCGCCGTCCCACCCGCTACCGGACCGTTGTTCGGCGAAACGCTGCTCACCGTCGGTATCACGACATAGGTGAACCCACTCGCCAAACTCCCACTCTGAGCACCCGGATTAGTGACCGTCACGGTCACTGCTCCGGCGCTGCCAGCAGGCGTTGTGGCGGTGATCTGTGTCCCGCTGACCACCACCACGTTCGTCGCGGCGGTGGCGCCAAAGGAGACCGTCGCTCCGGAGACAAAGTTGGTTCCAGTGATGGTGACTGCCGTCCCTCCGATCGTTGACCCAGTATTCGGTGAAACACTGCTGACCGTGGGTGGAACGACGTAGGAGAACCCGCTGGTCAGGCTTCCGCTTTGTCCGCTGACCGTCACTGTCACGGTCACTGATCCCGCGCTGCCGGCTGGCGATGTCGCTGTAATGCTTGTGCTGCTCACCACGACCACGTTTGTCGCCGCCGCACTTCCAAACTGTACAGTCGCTCCGGCAGCAAAGTTCGTTCCCGTGATGGTGACCGCCGTCCCGCCCGCTACTGGACCGTTGTTCGGCGATACGCTGCTCACGGTCGGTATCACAACGTAGGTGAACCCGCTTGTCAAAGTTCCAGTCTCTCCATTGACAGTCACAGCCACGTCGACTGCGCCTGCGTTGCCCGCGGGCGTGATGCATGTGATTTGCGTCGAACTTACAACTACGACGTTCGTCGCCGATGCGTTGCCGTCGCCACCCTGCCGCCCGGCGCCAAACGTCACCGTTGCTCCTGCGGCAAAGTTCGTCCCGGTAATCGTGACAGACGTGCCTCCTCCAGTGGATCCGCTACTTGGAGAAACGCCCGTCACTGTTGGCGGAACGACGTAAGTAAAACCGTTGACAAGACTTGCGTTCTGGCCCCCAGACGTCACGGTAACGGTCACCGCTCCCGCGCTACCCGCCGGGGATGTAGCCGTAATCTCCGTGGCGCTTACAACGACCACGTTTGTCGCCGCCGCGCTTCCAAACGTTACCGTGGCTCCCGAAGCAAAATCTGTCCCGCTGATCGTGACGGCGGTTCCGCCGGCCGGAGGACCGTTGTCCGGTGAAACTCCACTGATCGAGAGCCCCGCCACGTAAGTAAATCCATTCGTCAAGCTCCCACTCTGTCCGGTGGGATTGGTCACCGTCACGGTCACCGCTCCTGCAATGCCTGCAGGCGCAGTCGCAGTGATGCTTGTACTATTCGAGACGACCACATTAGTTGCCACGCTACTGCCGAAAGTTACCGTCGCACCCGAAGCAAAGTTCGTCCCCGTGATCGTCACGGCAGCGCCTCCGGTGGTCGAGCCGGAACTAGGGGACACACTGACCACTGTAGGAGAGGGGGTGGCCACGGCTGCGAACGCGACCATCTGCATAACCCACTGGCCGGCAGGACTTACGGGAGCTGTCGCGCTGTAGCTGCCTGTGGCGGCCACCAAGTGGTCTTCAGCGATGTCTTTATCAGGAGTCGTGATGATCCGATTGACGTACCCTGTTCCCGGGCCAGTGGTCTGAGTGGAAACGGTGTTGGCGCCGAATAGCAGATCCTGAGCATTCGTTGTCGTCACCGCCGTGGTCGCGCTACTAGTGCTACTGCCCGTGGCTGCTGCGGTGACGTCCACTGGACCAGTAGTGCTTACACCGCTGTACTCAAGGATGCGGACATCGGGATAGGCCGCTGCGCCGCTAAAGGTCACGGTCACGTTGTTAGCGCCGGCGGCGGCCGCCTTGATGTTCTTGGCGTAGTAGATCGCTTGGCTAAGTCCCCCGGCGGAATTCTGCGTGGGCCCCACAGCTATAGTGTACGCATTGCCCTCGCTGTCCGTTACGGAACTGACGGTGTGGGAAACGTCGTTCCAACCCACTACTACGACGTTCAAATCACCCGCAAACTGTGGGCCGGAGTACGCGATAGGAACTGTGGTTTGTGGAGATTGTGGTGTAGCCGAATTCACTTGCACAAAGCTGATACTTCCCGTTTGTGCCCCGATCGTATAATCGCCCACAGCAACACTGCTGTTGTTCAATCCCGGCGCGGCGGCGATCGCCTTAATTGTCGCGGTCGAGGGTACGGTAATCGGACCGGAGTACGCGGTTGACGAAGTCGTAGGCGTGGTGCCGTCGAGAGTATAGTAGATTGCTGCACCCGAGGTTGCGTCCGTGATGGTCACAGTTTGGGGCGTCAAATACGCCCCCGGTGCCGGACTAAACATCGGAGCATCCGCTGCCGCCGCCTGCGCCAACAATCCGTAAACGGTCAAAGTGCCTACGCCACCGACATACACTTTGCCATTGGCGACTGTAGGAACGACAAATTTCACCGCATTTCCAGCTTGGTCGCGGTTACTTGCTGCCATCGTGCTGTCCCAGAGCTCGTTGCCCAGGTTATATGGATCAAACGCGTAAAGAACTGCCGGGCCAGTCGGGGCTCCATTAGTGCCGCTCGCTGAGGAATCAACTGTCCAGAGTATGCCGTTCGATGTTCCTGCCGCCGAGATCACGGGAGTCAGTCCCGGGAATGCAACGGAGAAATTCGACTGTGAGGTGGGCCCCGTATTGAAGAGTCCGGTCGTAGTGTTGAAGGCATACGCTTGCAGCGGTGAACTCGCCGCACCGATATAGAAAGTGTTTTGCCAAAATGTTCCGGAGGCGGCGATCATGTTGCCTCCTAGTGACCACGACTGTACAGCAGCGTTGTTGTTGGCGCTGTTGTAGTGGCCCATGTTGTCGCGGTTCACGAGATAGACAATTCCTTCCTTGCCGCCGCCGATCAAGAGGTGGGGATAAGGGCCCGAAACCGAATCCATGAGCGTTACTGCTCCCCCTTGGCCTAAATCGATATTATTCGCGCCCAAATTACTCTGGTCGTCTGGGGTGAACCAGTCGGAAAGACTCAACCCGCTCGTCGTGCTCAATTTAAGGAAGCTATCCGAAAACTCTGTGTTTCCGTCGTAGGTTCCGTTGCTGGTGATTACGAACAGGTTGTTACTGCTATCGAAAACCGGAGCGCTCCCCGACATCCAAATGCCGCCGCCGTCCGAGTTCGGCGTCGTGCAGTACGCGCTTACAAATGCCATCGTCGTGGCGTTGTACCCAAGGATCCATCCGTGCCAGGGTGAATTGTCGCCGTGCGACCCCGAGGCCATATAAACTATGCCATTCACGAGCGCCAGGCCCGGCCTTTGGTTTTGCCGCAGCGGAATGTAGGGAAGGGAGCCATTGGATGATCCATTCCCGCTTCCGCTCACACTCGCGGAGAGGACAACCGGCGCGCCAGAGGTTTCCGCGCCAGTGGCAAGAACCAATCGGTGGAGGCGCTGGTAATACTGCCCGCCCTCTTTTGTAGCGGACACCACATAAAGATAACCTGTCGAGGGATCGATGACCGGCGTGGAGGTAATGCCGATTTTCGTGGGAATATCGCCTGTCTCGCCGGTATCCGCAGGCGGAATTGGAGTTGCTCCGCTTCCCGCGCCGTATGCGGACGTCAGCATGGACGCTTTCCAATATTGAGTGCACGTCGTTCCACTGCCACTATCTGCGTCAAACGCGTAGACGGTGTCATTCTGCGTCGCGACAATTACTATGTTATGCGTTCCACCGCCGATGGCGACATTGGCCACCCACAACGGTTGCGCATACACGCTTTCATCCACCGTGCATGTGAATAGCTTTCCGAACGAAGAGGTATTCACGTTGGAAGGATTCAGCAAGAACTCATGGCTATTGATGCTTGTTCGGGTGCCATCATTTCGGTATGTGAAGACTCCTGCCAAGTCTGTCACGCCAATGGTTGCAATCGCGCTTTGTGTCACGTCCGCTACGCTCGTTGCCGTTACTTGGTATACCCCCCCTGTTTGAGGCGCCGTGTATACCGCAGAAGTCGTCGTCACAGAGCTCAAGACGCCGCAGGCAGTGCCTGAACAACCCGACCCAGAAATGCTCCACGTCACACCATCACCCGAAGAGTCGTTCGCGACAGTGGCGGTAAGAGTCACCGATTGCCCTAAGGTCAGACCAAATGTCTGCGGAGTTATGGCAACGCTGATTTGAGGTGGAGGAGGTGAGGCAGGAGCCGGAACTGCGCCGTACAGCATAGCCAACGCCAGATTGAACGTGCCAACGAAGAATAAAGCTAGGCCCGCGCTACCCACAGAACCCCATTTCGAAGCAAACTGCGTCTTCATTAAGCCTCCAAGGCCCCTCGCCGCGCTGTGCTTCTGACTTGACTTAGCGGCACGCCAAAGACTCGAGAATCCTCGTCTGGATGGAAACACCCGCAGATCTTGCCCAAGTCTCTATCTATCTAGAGGCAATTGTGCTGCCCTAATATCGCTGTTTTTTCAAGAATGACCTT
The DNA here is from genome assembly GCA_963715795.1 of uncultured Acidobacteriota bacterium. Lineage (GTDB taxonomy): Bacteria > Acidobacteriota > Terriglobia > Acidiferrales > UBA7541 > Acidiferrum. The sequence goes on from OY970275.1 coordinate 4,519,181, forward strand.
CAAGTAAGTACTGGAATATCAGCAAGATATGTGCCGAAGTCAAATCGAAGCCAGTCTGCTTCCCAGGTCGAAAGTGAAAACGTTTAGCCCCAGAGGGAAAAGACGTGCTTTGGCGGACAACACTGATTGCTACAACGCAGGTTTTTCCATTAGCCCATTAACTATCAGCAAGCGCCCGGACTTGAAAACGGATCACAGTCCCTCATACCGTTCTGGCGCACCCAGAGAGCATGAAAATGGCGGCTGACAGCCAACGCCGAGGACTAACGGGCGGAAGGACCCCCTTGTCTGGGAAGTGGGTGGCAGGCGATTATTTTTAGGAGGGTGTTAAGGAGCGGGTCGAAAGGCGACGGCCGTTCCAGACCAACTGCCGGTGGCGAGGCCTGCGTACATGGTTTCCCAAGTGATGCTGACGGGGGCTGTACTGGTGGTCCAGTAGTGGCCCCAACCATTGTTTTGGTCGATGGGTTCGGGACCGTTTTGATCTTCTCCGTCGAAGGTGTTTGTATCAAAGAGCCAGCCTGAGCCGACCAGGCCGGAGCCGGTGTTGTAGTCCCAGATAACTTCGGCAAAAACAAGTTCGCCAGCGCCGGCGGGAGAGAGAGTGAAAGGCATGGTGAGATTGCCGGGGGTGGATTGCGAGCCTGTGGCACCGCCGGTGGTATCGAGCGGGGCGGCAGCAGCGCCGGTCACGTCGTACAGGAAGAAAGTGAAGTCTCCATCGGTGTCGCTCCAGCTGACGGTCAGGCGCAGGTTGCCGGAAGAGTTGGCACTTCCGGCGTAGAAGGCTTGCGTGACATCGTTACCAGCCTGAATTTGAGTGACACCCGCTTGGGCCCAGGGATTGTTGTTGTTGTCGGTTACGCCGGTTACCGTGCAAGCAGCGTAGCCGCCGCCAATCATAGCGACGAGCAGATTGCCGGAGGACGGGAACTGCACGACAGTTGGGTTGGGAAATGGATTTCCAGTCCCTCCGGCGTCGGCGTGGTACGGAACATTTTCGTGCACGAGATGGACGATACGCATGCCAGTGGGGACGCCGCCAGTGGCGCCAGTCTTCAAGAGAATGCCTGCGGAGACCCACTTTTGACTGGTGCCCATGGAAAAGGTGGGATTGATGGCGCTGGTGGAGTTGTAGACGCCGTATTGGGCAGCCCAGCCGTCCAGAATGTCGGCGCTCAAAAGGCTCCAGGAAATGTTGCTTTGCGAACCAGCCGTGAAACTGGATTGGTTCGTGGAGAGACTAAAAGCTACTTGATAGGCAAGATCGCCGGTGACGCTGGGAGTCAAGCTACCGGAGGAGACGGACGTGCCGGAGCCCTGGGCGCCAGAGCCAGAGCCGTCGACACCGACAACGTTGTCAAATTCGGTGGCCATGGGCTGAACGTAACCGCCCGGATCGGAACTGAAGCAAACGGAGACAAGGCGGGCCCCTGCGACAACGTTAAAGGCGGTGGCAATGCCGATGGATTGCGTGTCCGTGGAATCGAAATAATTGACTTGGACGGAGTAGGAGTCGCCCATGTCGTCGTGGACGGATGGAGTGGGATTGCTATTGAACGTGAAGCCGACCACAACGGTGTTTCCAGCAGTAGTGAAGTTGGGAAGCTGGAAATGGTAGCAGTACGGGCTGGTGAAAACGTTGTTGACAGAACCTCCGCCGCGGGTGTTCGAACTACTGACGTGCTGAACCAGCGCGGCAACCGCTGGACCGCCGCCATTGGAGGAAGTGACCAGAAGGGAGACCCCTGGACTGACCACACTGCCTACACTCGCCGTGATCTGGACCGTGCCTGCGGCTATGCCTGTCGCGAGACCCGTAGTAGAGCCAACCGTTGCAAACAGAGTGTCTGAAGAGGACCAAGTTGCAGTGGAAGTAACATTCTGTGTGCTGCCATCGCTGAAAGTCCCGATGGCGGAGAATTGTAGTGTGGAGCCTTGGAGGAGCGAGGAATTGGATGGTGAAACGGCAATCGAGGTTAAGGTCGGGTTTGGAGGACCCGCTTCGCCCGACGAGGCGGCCTTAAACGCTACCATCTGCATAATCCAAGAAGCCGAAGAGCCGAGGGGCGCGCTGGCCGAGTAGCTACCGGCTGAGCTAACCATTTTGTCCTCCACGATGTCGCCATCGGGGTTCGTCAGGATGCGCTGGGTGAAACCGCTCCCCGGCCCTGTGGTCGTGCTGACAACGATGTTTGCTCCGAGGATTAAGTCGCTGGCATTAATCGTAACTGCCGAGGGAGACGCGCTCGACGCGCTATTACCCGTCGCAGAAGAGACAACGTCGACGGGAGTAACAGGATCAACGCCCGAGTATTCGAGAACTCGAATGTCCGCGGACGCCGCTGAAGCGTTGAAATTCACGGTTACTGTATTTGCGCCAGCGGATGCGGCGTAAATGTTTTTTGCAAAGTAGATTGATTGCGTAAGTGCGCCAGAGACTTGGGCTGGACCTACAGCCAGAGTGTATACGTTACCATCCGAGTCGACTACCGAATTTACAGTTGCGGAAGTATTGTTCCAACCAACAACGACAACGTTGAGGTCTCCAGCAATCTGCGAAGCAGAGTAGGGAACAGTGACGGTGGTTTCGCCGGACTGCGGTGTAGCGTAATTGGCTTGCACGAAGGCGATGGGCGCGTTGTTCGTGTTTGTAACCGTGAGAGTCGCAACGGTCGCGGTATTGGAATAGTTGCTGAGGTTACCGGCCGCATCGGTGGCACGCACACGATAGCTATAGGAAGTGGAAGCCGTAAGTCCGCTGTCGCTGTATGTGGTTCCCGTGGGAGTAGCGATCTGCGCGAAGGATGTGCAGCCGGAACCTAGACAGCGTTCGAGGAGATAGCCCGTCACGCCGACGTTGTCCGTGGAAGCTGTCCAGGAAAGATTGATCTGACTTGTGCTGATGGCCGTGGCCGCCAGGCTGCTAGGCGCAGTGGGAGGAGTCGTATCTACCAGCGCCGGCGTCACAACGGTTGCGATATTGGAAAAGGCACTGAGGTTTCCGGCCGCGTCGGTGGCCTGTACTTGGTAGCTATAAGAAGTGGAAGCCGTAAGTCCGGTGTCGCTGTACGTGGTTCCCGTGGGAGTAGCGATCTGAGAAAAACTTGCGCAGCCGGAGCCTTGGCAGCGTTCGAGGAGATAGCCCGTCACGCCGACGTTGTCCGTGGAAGCGGTCCAGCTCAGATTGACGGCGGTTGGGCTGCTCGAAGTTGCCGTGAGATTGGAAGGTGCAGTTGGCGGTTGGGTATCGGTCGTTTGCGATATTGGCGTAACCATGTCGTTCTGGATTTCTGCTGCTGTAAGAGCCAAGTTGTAGACACGCACCTCGTCTATGATTCCCTTGAAATACTGGCCGTACACGGCGTCCCCTCCAATCTGGAGAGCTTGGGTCGAACTGGTGATGGAATCGGAAACCGCGCGGTTGGCCACCTGCACTCCGTTGACATAGAGCAGGAGCGTGGTGCCGTCGTACGTTGCTGCGAGATGCGTCCACGTGTTGGCAGCCAGAGAGGAAACGCCCGCCAAGTATTGATCGCCGTGCGAGGCAAATGTCGCGCCAATGGCGGGAGGGTGCTTCGAAACACCGGATCCAGCTTCAAGAAAGTAAATATCGTTTTGTTTGTAAATGACATCTTCCCAGGAAGTGGGAACACTCGTCGAAGACACCCATGCTTCGAGGGTCATTCCGCCAGAGAGATGCAGGGATGCCGAGTCGCTAATAATCACGCGAGAGGATCTTCCATTGAAAGAAAGGGCGCTGCCGTATTTTCCAGAGGTGGTCCACGTGGCCCCAGAGATGGTTCCGTTGTTGCCGTTGCCCGAAGAATCCGAGACGGTAGTCCCCGAGCCTTCGTTGAAGCTGTAGGCCGCGACGAGGCCAGATATGGCGGCATGCACTCCCGAGGGGGAGCACTGGGCAAGGAGAATCGCGGCGACGCAAGAGAACGATAGACAGGTTATCCAGCCCAAAAATGAAGATCGATTAGCGGATTGCCCGATAGCATTCCAACGGAAACGCATAGCGCAGCCTCCCTGCACACCGTTCGAGCGGGTCCCGAATTTCCAAGAGAACATCGACTTCAATCAGGGGGGCTAGGGGCCTAGATCTGAAGTTATTAGTTGAATTGGATACGAAACTTACGTAACAGGTCCGGTTCAGTTGGTCTTCTCAGGGCGGGGCGAGAAAACCAGCTTCTTTCTGGAGTCGCCTTGAATTCCAGCCATCCCTCTATAGCGAAAAGGGCGCTGGGGTGTACACGTCGGGAGGGCCGGTTTAGAGTTTCAATTCTACAGAAGCTTTCGAAGCCACCTCTAGACGCTCCATAATTCTAGCACTTGAAGTCAATTTGTCTAGACTAAAAACGTAGAAATAAACGCCAAAGGTGTGCAATATCGAACAGCGAGAAGTCAGTGGAATGACAAAAAGGATAAGTTCTAAAATGGGAGCACTTCAATAGTCTTGGCAGCGGCAGCGCGTTTCACGCTTGAGGTGCCCTATTGAAATATTCGCTGCCACGCCCTAGGTTACTTTCGCCAGCGGCCGGGCAATGAGCTGGGTGGACTCATGCGAAAACGCGACAGCGCCTCGCCGAGGTTCTGGATGAACGCTTCTGAGGTGTATACATCGGCGCCGCCTTGTAGGCTGCCAGGAGGGGCAATCGGCTCAACTTCATCCAATTGAAATTCATGTGCTACGCCTTCGACTATTTCGGGGTCGATGGGCCGCTTTTGATTCGCGTATCCGTTGATCAGCGAGTGCTCACACAAGAGATTGATGACGCGCGGAATGCCTAAAGAATAGAGATACACAGTTTCGAGTGCCCTGGGACTGAATATCGCCTGCCCATTGTCCGCAGCTCCCGCGATCTTCAGCCGCTGAATCACATAATCGTGCGTCTGCTGTTTGCTGAGAGGTCCGGTTTTGCAGCGAAGCATGATGCGTTGCCGCAATTGCCTGAGCTGAGGCAGCTTCAGCTTCTCCTCCAGTTCGGGTTGCCCTGAAAGGACGATCTGCAGAAGCTTCTCCGTCGAGGTTTCGAGATTGGTAAGCATCCGAACCTCCTCGAGAACCGGAAAGGTCAAATTCTGCGCTTCGTCGATGATCAGCACCGCGGTCTCGCCGGCTCGAAATCTGTCCAGGAGCCATTGGTTCAACTTCATCAACTGGTGACTTTTGGAACGCGAATCGCACACAATTTCAAATTCGGCGAGGACAAAGTCGAACAGCTGTAGCGAATTCATTCGGGAATTGAAGAGGAAAGCCGTTTTAGCCCTGCGTTGAGACAACCAGTTCAGGAGTTGGTTGATCAACGTTGTCTTTCCCGTCCCGACTTCTCCAGTTAGGCTGATGATGCCTTTCCGTGTGTGAATTCCATACTTTAGACTGGACAAAGCTTCCTCAACCTCTTCCGTCATGAACAGGTAGCGAGGATCTGGGCTAACGTTGAAGGGATTATCCTTTAGCCCGTAAAATTTTTTGTACATGTTCTTTGTTCGTCTCTGCCAGCTCCCGCCGGCCCTTCCCTACTTCGATTTTCTTCTACGCTCCCATTTTACAGGATGTTTCAGTCTTTCTTAAGGCGTTCTAGTGCAGCACGAATGGCCGCGCGCGCCAGCTCATCCCCACGGAAATCGTGTGCGTTGTGAAACTCGTGCCGCAATTCGGTCCAACACAAGTCGTATTGCTTGAAGTCTCAATGTTAGCCGTATAGCTCAACCTAAAATCCAAAGTCCGACTAAGGGGTCGCTCCAGCCCCGCGCCAATATAAACTGAATTGTATTCCTGGCTCTGGGTTGCGGCTCCACCTAGCACGCTCTTATTATGCGCGTAACCCAAGTTGAGGTTGCCGCTCCATACTCGAGATAGTCTTCGCGTTGCGCCTCCCGTTACTTGGTCCGTGGTGGCGCCCTGGAAGACGCCGCTTCCACTTGTCACGCCGTGAGAGTAATTTGCACCAAGACTTCCTCCCGCCAATGCGTATGTGAGGCCCGCCAAACCCGTTCCAGCTATATATCGCGTCTGAGTGCCAGTCCCAGACGACTCCCTGAAATTGATAATCTCAGGTCCTCCCGAGATCTGAAGCGCCAAATGTCCTGTGATTCTCTTACCGTAAACGCCTTGAATAGCGTGAACTCCCATGGCTTGGGGAAAATCCAAGTAGTGATACGCTATAAAATCATAGGACAAGCCGAGCGTGTCCGTTTTGCTGACCTGGTAGTTGTAGCCCGCATTCATGATCGCGTTATTGGACTCGATGTTCCCAGGCTGCGTGAAACGCAAAATCCCGTATACTCCGCCAAACGTCACGGAGCTGCGCCGCGAGAGCGTATAACTAACTTGCGTCCCGAAAGAATTCGTGTACCGCGGTCCTGCTGCTGTGAAGATCGATTGACTCGGAGTAAAGCCATTTTGCAGACCCGGCAAGCCCGGGGCAAGCCCTCCCCCAACACCAGGGATTTGGATGCCGCTACCTGCTCCGAACCCGAACTCGGATTCCGGCAAGTAGGCAAACTGGTCGAGGAGCGTCAATTGCCAGCGCCGCCAATGAAACGTCTGCACTGCCCCTAATTGCTGATACTGTCCACTCCCCACCATCGAGTCAGACGAAATCTCCCCGCCACCCGAGTAGTTCAGGGAAAGCTGCGAGTTGCTCCAATTCTGCAGGAGACTTAGGCTCCCCACGAAATAGCTGGTGGAGTTCCAGCCATTCCCACCACCCTGTCCGAGCGCGTTCGACTGAATAAAGTTCGTGTACGTTACGCCAGGAATCCAATAACTGTGCAGTTCGGGTGGCGCCCCGGTCGTCAACTGCTGCAATCCTGTAAGGGGCCGGTCGTCCGGCTGTAGCGCGTCCGGTGTCTGATCCGTATCCTGTTCATCCGTGCCCCCAATGGGAGGTAACGCCTTCGCCGCCGGCTTCGGGTTGGCGTTGCTATCCTGGTCCTGTCCTCTCGTTATCTCAGGAGAGAACGAGAGGCCCAAGAAAAAGAGGACAGCAAACAGTGTTGTTATCCAGAGTTTCATCACTATAGCTTATGGCACCACGATGGTGTCGCCCGCCTGCAATTGGATGTTGTCCGCGGGTTTCTTTCCGTCGATTACTGCTTTATAGTTGAACGGCAATTTCAACTGCTTTCCGCTTTCCGTCCGCAGCACATAAATGTTTTTCATCTTCGCAAACTGCGTAAACCCGCCCGCGCTAGTTAGAGCTTGCAGCACGGTCATATTGGGCAGCAGCGGGAATGCCCCGGGCCGTGTCACTTCTCCCGTCACGTAGATTCGCCGGCTATTAATTTCTTCAACGCTGACGGTCACCTGCGGGTCGTTTATGTATTTTTTCAGACCCTCGTGAATGACATTCGCCAACTCCATGGGTGTCATCCCGGCCGCCTGAATATCGTTCAAAAGAGGGAGTGTGATCTTGCCATCGGGCCGCACCGGAACGGTTCGTGTTATTTCCGGTTCTTTCCATACGTCAATACGAAGCACGTCCTGCGGCCCGATCTTGTACTCCTTGTCTGAGGTGTTTTGGGCCGTCGCTGTCACGCTCTGCGCGCTGGAATTCTTCAAACTCTCGTCCTGAGCTGATCTTCCGTTTTCTTGCGCCTGAACCGCGATGACCGTCAGGCTGGCACCTAACAACAAACTGCAAAGTATTTTCATTTCAACTCCTTCGACGCCCCTTGGGCTTTCCCTTCCACGCCAGCTTGCTTGATCTTGTGAAGCAGAGATTTGTAGCTAATCTGAAGTTCCTGGGCTGCCCGCTTTCGATTCCAGTGGGTTCTCTCCAGTGCCTTTAATATTAGCTCTCTTTCCGCTTGGCGCGACGCCGATCGAGCCGCCCTTTTCAATGAGGAGGTAGGTTCGTGGTCGCTCGCGCTGCTTGTCATTTGTGCTGGCACGCACAACTCTTCTGTAGCAGACCTCGCATCCCCTATCACGAGAATGTTTCTCGCCAAATTCTCTAGTTCCCTGATGTTCCCTGGCCAACTGTAAGTGTGCAGCAGGTTCATTTCTTCTTCGCTTAGAACCGGAATGCTTACCTGCAAGCTTGCGGCATATTTTCTGAAGAAGTGCTCGATGAGCGCAGGTATATCTTCTTTTCGTTCTCGTAGAGCAGGTAACCGCAGGCACGCACCACTGATTCGAAAATACAATTCTCTTCGGAAGCGGCCCGCTGCGACTTCAAGTTCCAGACGACTTGAAGCCGAGGCTATAAACCGTATTTTGCTGCCATCTTCCTCTTCGTTTCCATCCGGCAGCAGTGACAGCAACAGGCTCTGACCCGCCATATCCAACTCATCGATGCCGTCTACGAACACCGTAATTGGACGCCCTTGGCCGTTCGTCAAGCAATTGGAAGAACCAGATTTGACCTGTTCTAGCAGATCACCAGCGTTGAGCACCCGGCAGCTCAGTTTCCTGAGAGGGGCATCGCATAGTTTCGACAACCGATGAATGAGACGACCGTAAACTTCTTTCCCCGTTCCGCTCTCCCCCATGATCAGGACCGGGATACTCGTTCTTGCGATCTCACCGGCAATCCGGTTCAGCCTCCCCATCGGAGCGGAGCTACCCTGAACAAAACCGAACCCGGTCAGGGCGTCTGAGGCGAGGCTAAGGGAGGCGCTCATAGGAATATTCACACCAGAGAGTGCAAGTCTAAGTCCACCGAATTGAGAGTTGCAGGCAGGCCTCGCGAGGTTAACCCTATTGATTTCAATGCGTTTGCGACAGTCACAATATCGGGAGGTATCAAAACCGGGATAGGCAGGTCCGGATTTCTTCCTAGAAATGGTAAGCTTATACCCTCCCGCCGGTCGGCCAGGCTAAGTTACGTGATCGAGGCCCCTTGACCTTGGTGCAAAGGTGCCCAGGGGAAGCCGAACGCGTGCGACCCCACAAGGCCCTGCGTTCAACCGGCACCCCAATAAGCCCCATCTGCTAGGGTCGCTCCTCTGGCTGGCTCAAGAAAAAGTCATCAAGATTGGGACAGTAGCGCGAACCTCTTCTTGCGAAACAAGAATGCAAGCGCGAGCAGTCCGATACAAAGCATGGGTAGTACGGAAGGTTCCGGTACATAAACTAGGAATTCTTGACCAGTTCCTCCGGTGGGTGTCAATATCTCGAATCCTTGCCCAGTGAAGCCGTTTTCCACGGCGCACAAAGCTTCCGTCACGAGAGCCGCATCCGTTCCGAACGGATTCGGACCACCCGTAAGGCTCCAAATTGCAAACTGATCTTCGGCTTCCTGCATCTGGCTTCCCGAACCCATCATGTTCGTAACCAGCCACGCCATCTCCTCATACGTCGTCTGGTTATCCAGTAGCGTTGCCGAAAAGTTGGATCCAGCCATACTGGTAACAGCCACGTTCCAGCTCATCCCGCCGGTTATGTCATGTGTGAAATCCACGCAGTAAAACGACTCGCTTTGGCCATTCAATGTCCCGCCATACGGTGGAATTCCATAGCCATTGCTCGCAAACGCGTAACTGCCATTAACCGAAACCGTATCAGCTTTCGCTGTTCCTGCGAACGCCAGGAAAACAAGCGCCACGCCCCACCGAATCAACTTTGAACTCATGAATTCTCCCTAGGCACACAGTACACTACAATTTTCAAGGGTCTTAGGAGCAGCTTTGACGCCAAATCCGCTCGAAATTTAACCCATTATGTATGATTGGTTTGCGAGTCTCATTTTGAGACCTTCCCGTCCGATATGGAGACTTGCCTGCCTAATTTCGGCAGGCTTTGTACACCTCTTTGACTACGCTCCTGATTCACACTATCATCCTCGCGCAAACGGAGTTTTTCTAGCCCATGATCGGTCAGACGGTCTCTCACTACCGAATCCTCGAAAAACTAGGCGGCGGTGGGATGGGTGTTGTCTACAAGGCCGAAGACTTGGAACTCGGCCGCTTCGTCGCGCTCAAATTTCTTCCTCCAGAAGTCGCGGGAGACCCCAGCGTTCTCGAGCGGTTTCGCCGGGAAGCTCGCGCGGCTTCCGCGCTGAATCATCCCAACATTTGCACGATTTATGAAATCGGCGATTTCGAGGGGCAGCGCTTCATCGCCATGGAGTACCTCGACGGTATAACGCTCAGGCATTTAATTTCTTCGGGACCTCTCGAACTTCAACGCCTTGTCGAGCTCGCCGTCGAAATTGCCGACGCCCTGGATGCGGCCCACAGCGAGGGCATCGTTCATCGAGATATTAAACCCGCCAACATTTTCGTCACGAAACGAGGTCACGCAAAGATCCTTGATTTCGGCTTGGCCAAGGTTACCACCGTCAAATCGGCATCGTCGGTCGCTGAACTTACCATGACCATTGACACCGACCATTTGACGCGGCCGGGCGTAGCCGTGGGAACGGTTTCCTACATGTCACCCGAACAGGTGCGGGGCAAAGAACTCGATTCGAGGACCGACCTCTTCTCCTTTGGCGTCGTTCTTTATGAAATGGCGACGGGCGTCATGCCTTTTCGCGGAGATACGTCCGGCGTAATTTTCGCCGAAATTCTAAACCGCCCGCCCGTCCCCATGGCGCGGCTAAATCCAGATTTACCTCCCGGTTTGGACCATATCATCAGCCGCGCTCTGGAGAAGGATGTCGACTTGCGCTATCAGCATGCCGCGGAGATGCGCGCTGAGCTGAAGCGCCTTCTCCGGGATAGCGACGCGAGCCGCCAGGCTATCGAGACTGGCTCCTACGGCGCGGATTTCCCGGAGGCCTCCCGCGCATCAAGTTCTTCCAGGTCGACGCCGGTTTCCGGCAGCGCTCAGAGCACAATCCAGCCACCGCCTGCGCTGCCGAACACGCAAGCGCGGTCCAAGTTTCACTGGAAGATTGTTTTGCCCGCCTGCTTGACAGTTGTTCTTCTCATCGCGGCCGGACTCTACTGGCATTTTCACCACCGCCTGAAATTTACTGCCACAGACACAGTTGTACTCGCGGACTTCACGAACTTGACCGAAGACACCATTTTTGACGACACACTGAAGCAAGCGCTCGCCATTCAACTCGAGCAGTCTCCTTTTATCAACGTGCTCTCCGAGCAAAAAGTCAATCAAACGCTCAAACTCATGAATCGCCAGCCCAGCGATCGAATGACACATCAAACTGCTCTCGAAATTTGTCTGCGCACCGACAGCAAAGCTCTCCTCGAAGGTTCAATTGTGAGTGCTGGCAGCCATTATTTGATCGGCCTGAAGGCCGTGGATTGCCAGACGGGAGACACCCTAACCAGTGCCGAAGCGCAGGCCGTGAACCGCGACAATGTCCTCAAGGCGTTGGGAGATGCCGGAAACCAGCTCCGCGAGAGCTTAGGTGAGTCCCTGGTGTCGGTGCAGAAATTCAATAAGCCGCTAGACCAAGCCACCACTTCCTCTCTCGAAGCTCTCAAAGCCTTTACGGAAGGCCGTAGAATGTCGCGCGAGAAGGGCGAGCCCGCTGCTCTGCCCTATTACAAGCGTGCACTCGAACTCGACCCTAATTTTGCCAGAGCTTACGCTTCTATGGGTGCCGTCTATTACAACCTCGACCAGGTCAGTCTGGCCATCGGCGACTACAAGAAAGCCTACGAGTTGCGGGACCGCGTTAGCGATCGCGAACGCTATTATATTGAAACGCTGTACTACAGCCAGGTGACCGGCGAAATTGACAAAGCCAACCGCAGTTATCTCCAGTGGATTTCGGAGTATCCCGAAGACTACGTGCCGCACGGAAATTTGGGTCTCAATTACATAACGATCGGCCAATATGAACAGGCCATCGAGGAGACTCTGGCCTCTCTTCGCATCGCGCCAAACAGTGTTGGCAGTTACTCTAATCTAATCGGAAGCTACCTTTCTTTGAATCGCATCGACAACGCCAAGGCGGCCATGGAGCAGGCGCAACAGCGGAAACTCGACGGCCCAACTTTGCGTTTGGCCGCATACGCTATCGCCTTTCTACAAAAAAATGATCCCACCATGCAGCAGGAGGTTGCTTGGGCCACAGGAAGGCCCGGCGCGGAGGATCTGCTGCTCTCGACCCAATCTGACACCGAAGCTTATTACGGCAGATTGTCCAAGGCTCGCGAGTTCTCGCAACGTGCCATTGACTCCGCCGAACACGCCGATGCGCCGGAAAGTGCGGCACTCTGGCAAGCAAATGCTGCCCTGCGCGAAGCCGAATTCGGAAACACTTCGCAAGCCCGCGACCAGATTGCTCGAGCCCTCAAATTAAACTCAGGTCGCGATGTGGAGATTTTGGCAGCTCTCACGGAAGCACGCGCCGAAGACCCATCTGGCGCTGAAAATCTTGCGAACAAACTCGATCGGGACTATCCCCTGGACACAATGATCCAGGATTATTGGCTGCCCAGCATCCGGGCTGCAATCGAGTTGGACCGAAATAATCCTCAGAAAGCTCTCGACCTACTGCAACCGGCGGCAACCTTCGAGCTAGGTGAGCCGCAGCAGTTCCAATTCGGAACAATGTATCCGATTTACATCCGCGGCGAAGCATATCTGCTCAAAGGATTAGGACAAGAAGCCAGCGTCGAGTTCCAGAAGATTCTGGACCACCGCGGCCTTGTTATGAACTTCCCTCTCGGTTGCTTGGCACGATTCCAAATGGGACGCGCCAAAGACGTGGGTGGCGATAAAGCATCGGCAAGGGTGGCGCTTAGCGATTTCCTTGCCCTTTGGAAAGACGCGGACCCGGGCATTCCCGTGCTCGATCGCGCCAAATCAGAATCCGCCAAGCTGCGATAGCTTTGTTCTTCTGAAACACCTGCGGCGGACTTTCATGGGCGCTTCTGCCCGGTCGGTACTGCTCCGCGCAAAACGAGAGATTATGAGTCCTAGTACCTAACTTCATTCTTGACATAGGAACCGTGAGGAGTAGCATTCATGCAAGTGTCCCCCATTTGCGCGAGGTGATTGGTGATGAGAAGTTGCTTGCGGCTAGCGGTTCTATGCGGATTTGCTCTCCTTCTAAGCGGCGTAGCCTCGGCTGATGATATCCACGTAACCTTGGATCCGAGCACCCCCGCTACTTCGGGGGTCTATGATCTTATCCAAGCTCAAGGTACGGCATACTCTGTTCAGTGGGTAAGTTGCGCAAGCAGCCCCATGTTTGCTGTTGCAGGGCTGGGAAGCGACACAGGGTGTTTGGCGTTCGTGAACATAAGTAATGCTCCTATTGCTACCCTCGATCTTACCTTTACAGATGTAGCCGGTTTAGACGGCCAGACAGTCATGTGCGACAATCTAGATAGTTATCTGACTAGTAACAATTGCGCTTCGGTGGCGCCAAACGGCATTGTGAACGGTGATACATATTCGATTAACTTATACGGTGGTACTGCCATTGGTAATCAAATGGCATTCTACCTTGGGGAAACTGGCGTAAGTATTGCCGATCTAAATCAGGATATGTGGAGCGTAGATGTGCCAGAACCCGGAACGCTCGTTCTTTTGCTGGCGGGTTTAGTAGCTTTGTTCGCTTTCGGATTTCGTAGACAGCAACTCCTTCACACCTGCTAATCCAGCTTTCTTCGGCTTGCTGGTTTGGCTGCTTGGGCGTTTGTTTGGCAGTGCCCCCAAAAGCTCACGCTGGTGGATAGATCGGTTATTCCGCGTATCTTACTGAACCAGGCCCATAGCAGGCTCTCCTAGCCCCCTTACACCCTCGGGATCATACCGTTACGAATGATCGGTGGGCAGGAAATGCCGATCTTATACAGTACTAGGACTGCAATGTAGTTCCGTTCTTCACTATCAACATCTCCCTCTATAATCCTAACAGAACTTTTAAGTGCTTTAGTTTCAGCATGCATCATATGGCATCAGACGTGCTCCAATAGCTGCGGAAGATGCTTGAGGTTTGTGATTTTGCTATGGTTTTGTGCGTCTCTGAGGGAGCGAGTTTTGTTTCTGGTTAGCAAACCGCTGGGCCACAATTTTGGGTCTTCAAGACGAATCGTCTGAAGAGAAAGGTTTTAATGCTTTTCCCGATCCGCCGTCTGGGTTTGATTCTCGGCGCTTTTCTGCTTCTTGGCGGTGCGTCGTCCGCGTATGCGGACTCGTTTCAGCTCACCTTCACAAGCGGGCTGACCGGAGTTTTGGACTTGACAGCCACGGCTCAGGGCGGTGGTAGTTTCCTCGTCACTTCCGTCACTGGAACCGAGAACGGCCTCGCCGTCGGCACTCTTATCGCTCCCAACTCATCCGGGCTCTACACCGTTCCCGACGGCGACGGATTCACCTACGACGACCTGCTTTTTCCGACTTCCTCGACTGTCTTCGACAACGACGGCCTTCTGTTTACGCTGGCTGGCTCCTCAGGCAGCATTTTCGAGAATCTCTACTCGGTGGGTACTGCTAGCTATCTGGAATCTGCTTATCTGGCAAACGGTGCAGCGTTCCCCGCGGATTTCAGCTACGTCCCCGTAACATTCACCTTAGTTGATACGGGATCTTCCAATGTAGCCACCCCCGAGCCGTCGACTCTTATTCTTTCCCTGCTCGGCCTTCTATCGGTGGGACTTGCGACGTTGACCAAGAAACTCATCATCTGACCTCCACAGAAGTAGAAGGCTCATTGCCCGCTCTGCTGCTTGATCAGCCCGGCAGCAGAGTCTTCTTGTTTGTAGGATCGTCGCTGCGTCATCCGGAGTTTGAGAGAAATCCGGTCTAGTCCAAACTCCTACGATGCTCTCTCCCTTAGAGTTTCCCTTTGGATCTCCCCATTGCTATTTCGTTCGGTCGCCGACGGCTAAGAAAGCCTCGCGGGGCGTCTGCGCTGTGGGCGACCCTCTGAAAATCCAATCGGATAACCATGCCATCTATAGCCAGCACTCTGCCGCGACTGCACCGCTAAACTTGCCCATCTTCCCCCACCGAAAAATACGTGCAATCCGGATGCTGAAACACTACCGCGCTCACGCTGGCTTCTGGGTCCATCATGAAACCCTCCGTCAACTGCACGCCAATCTCTTCCGGCCGCAACAGCTTCCAAATTCCGGCCTGATCTTCCAAGTTCGGGCACGCCGGATAACCGAAGCTGTACCGCTTCCCCCGATAGCGCGAAGTAAACCGCCGCGCCATGGTCATGTCCGCCGGATCGGGAAATCCCCAATCCTCGCGAATCCGCTGGTGCAGCCATTCCGCGCACGCTTCCGCCGATTCGATCGCCAGCGCTTGCATTCCGTGCGACTTGAAGTAGTACCCGTCGTTCTTCGCTTTCTCTGAGCGCTCCCGCACGCCCTCGCCAGCCGTCACCACGAAAAGCGCGATGTGATCCCGCGCCCCGTCCTGCGGCGGAAGCACATAGTCGCTCAGGCAAAGAAAGTCCCCCACACGTTGCCTCGGAAAACGAAACGTGTGCAAAGGTTTATTCCCGCCCGGCGCGAACAAATGCATCGCCTCGCCGTCTGACTCCGCTTCAAAAAATTGCCACACCGCGCGCGGTTTCATAAATTCCGCCGCCTCGCGCTTCACTTCTTCCATGCTTTCAAATAATTCCACGGCCTTCGCATCGCGTTCGGCAAACCGCTTCTCAAAATCCCCGCGGAAACCCAAATGCCGTCCATACAACATGAATGGATTGATGTAGGTCCACAGCGCGTGCAAATCCGGCACCAGCCGCACTTTTCGGTCGAGGTAGGCCACCTTCGGTATCGGAATGTCGGTCCGCACCTTCGGCGACCGCGTCACCTTCGGTATTTCGGCCACCTTCACTGTCGTCGAGACAGCAAATCCGTTCCCCGCCGCCGCATGTTCGTGCAGAACCTGCTCTCGCGTCGCCGGATCCATCAGTTGATTCATCAGCCGCAGCCCGGTCATCGCGTCTTTCGCGTAGCACACCGCTTTCCCATAACTCGGCGCAATCTTCGTCTGCGTAAATCTCGCGGAAAGCGCCGCTCCGCCCACCAATAGAGGTATCTCAATCCCGGCCTCGCGCAAGTCGCCAGCGGTGATCACCATCTGCTGCGCGCTCTTCACCAACAGCCCGGAAAGCCCTATCGCATCCGGATGATGCTGCAAATAGGCTTTGATCAGTTCTTCCGGCGGCACCTTGATGCCCAGATTCACCACGTCGTAGCCGTTGTTTTTCAAAATGATTTCAACGAGATTTTTCCCGATGTCGTGCACGTCCCCCTTCACCGTCGCCAGCACGATCTTCCCGCGCTTCGCCGTGTCCGCCTTCTCCATGAACTGCTCGAGATGGTTCACCGATGCCTTCATGGCCTCTGCCGATTGCAACACTTCGGCTACAATTAGCTCGTTCGCATTGAATAGCCTGCCGACCTCGGCCATCCCCGCCATCAGCGGTCCATTGATGATTTCCAGCGGCGAGGCGCCTTCCGCTCGCTTCCGCTCCAAGTCCGCAATCAATCCGTCTCGCGTTCCCTCGATAATGTAATTCGCCAGCCGCTCGTCGAGAGGCAGGTCCGCCGCCCGCTTTTTTTCCTTCTTCGTCGCCGTCCGGAAATATTCGGCAATCGCCGCGATGTGATATTGATTCACCGCCGCGCGCTGCTCTTTCTTCTGCTCCCGCCAATCTGCAGGCACATCCCGCAGCAGCTCCGCCTGCGAATGCTCGGCAGGCACTTCCTTCGGCGGATGCGAAAACAGTAGATTTTCAGCAAGATCCCGTTCATGCTGCGGAATCGATGCGAACCGTTCTAACTTCTCCGTATTCACGATCGCCAGGTCCAGCCCCGCCTTCGTGCAGTAGTAAAGAAAAACCGAATTCACCACCTCGCGCGCGCCCGCCGGCAATCCGAACGACACATTAGAAATCCCCAAAATTGTCCGCGCATCCGGCAGCGCCTGCTTAATCAGCCGGATTCCCTCCATCGTCTCGACCGCCCCGCCAATATAATTTTCATCGCCCGTCGCGCACGGAAACACCAGCGGATCGAAAATGATGTCCTCCGGCCCCAATCCATACTTTTCCGTCAGCAGCACGTAGCTTCGCTTCGCCACCGAAAGTTTTCGTTCCCGCGTAAACGCCTGCGCCTGCAGCTTGTCTTCATCGATGCATCCAACGACGACCGCCGCACCAAAATCGTGTGCAATCGGCACCACGCGTTCGAACTTCTCCTCGCCATCCTCGAGATTGATCGAATTGATGATCGCTTTCCCCTGGCAATACGTCAGCGCCAGTTCAATCGCCGTAGCATCGGTCGTGTCGACCATCACCGGCGCCTTCACTTTTCGAATCAGCTTTTCGTAAAACGGCGGAATATCCTTCTTCTCATCCCGCTCCGTGCTCTGCAGGCACACGTCCACGATGTGCGCGCCGCCTTTCACCTGCCTCCGCGCAATCTCGCTCGCCTCTTCCCATTTCTCTTCCGCCACCAAATTCTTAAACAACCGCGAGCCAATGACGTTCGTCCGCTCGCCCACGAGCAGCGGCCGCGTGCTGTCCTCCGCCTCAATCGTCTCGATCCCCGAATACACTGCCCGGTGCGATTCGCCCGGCCGCACGCGTGGCTTCTTTCCGTGCACCATCTGCGCAATCGCACGAATGTGTTGTTCCGTCGTCCCGCAGCAGCCGCCCACAAAATTCAGCCACCCGTGATCCACAAACTTTTCAAGCTGCGCCGCCAGCGACGTCGGCGTTTCCAAATACTTGCCTTCTTCATCGGGAAGCCCCGCGTTCGGATAGCAAGACACAAACTCGCTCGAGAGCTGACTTAACGTCCGGATATGATCCGTCATGAATTCCGGCCCTGTGGCGCAGTTCATCCCAAAAGCCAGCGGCTTTGCATGTCGCAGCGACGCCCACATCGCCTCAACCGTCTGGCCCGCCAGCATCGTTCCCATCGGTTCAATCGTCACCGACACGATCACTGGCACCTGCATCCCAATTTCTTTCGAAAGTCTCTGAATCGCCAGCAGCGCCGCCTTGATATTCCGCGTGTCCTGGCAAGTCTCGATCAGCAACAAATCCACTCCGCCCTCGACCAGCCCTCTCGCTTGCGCGTAGTACGCCTCGAGCAGCCCCTCGAAGGTCACGCCTCCTGTCACCGTAATCGCCTTCGTCGTCGGCCCCACGGAGCCCGCCACGAACCGCGGCCTTCCCGCCTTCGAAAACTCATCCGCCGCCTGTCGCGCCAATTCCGCCGAGCGCTTATTCAAAAAATGCGCATCCGCGGCCAGCCCGTACTCCGCCAGCACAATCGGCGCTCCGCCAAAGCTATTTGTCTCAACAATGTCCGACCCGGCTTCGAAATACTTCCGATGAATGTCCAGCACAACATCTGGCCGTGTCCGCACCAGATTCTCGTTGCATCCCTCCAGCGCCGCTCCGCCAAAATCCTCCGCCGTCAAATGCCGCTGTTGCAGCATCGTCCCCATCGCTCCATCGAGCACAAGAATCCGCTCCGAGAGCAACTCTCGCAAAGCCTTCGCCGATTCGTTCAAGTCACGCATGCCAGGGATATTCACCACTCCTCATCCGACTTCCTCTTGTTTGGGGGGACACCAGCAGAGAAGGCCGCGTTTGGGGGTACATCCCTATTTTACGCAGGTTCCGCGCCATTATCGAACCTCTTGCAGCGAACCGCCGCTTTCCAGTACTGAACGGTCATTTTCGGGCCTTGAATTGCATCCTCTTAAATGCCTTATTGCTTTTTCTCTCTGCATCCGGCTAGCAAATGAATCCTCGCCGTCTTAAAATCATCAATATCGTAGGCGCCCGCCCCAATCTTCCAAAAATCGCTCCCCTGCTCCGCGAGATGCAGCGCCATTCTTGCATTCTCGATCCCATTTTGGTCCATACCGGTCAGCACTACGACGAATCACTGTCCGACATTTTCTTCCGCCAGATGGGAATTCCCACGCCCCACGTCAATCTCGAAGTCGGCTCTGGCTCCCACGCCGCGCAAACCGCCGAAGTCCTCAAACGCGTCGAGCCCGTTCTCCTTGAACGCCAGCCCGATCTCGTCCTCGTCGTCGGCGATGTCAACTCCACCATCGCCGTTTCTCTCGCCGCCGTAAAACTCGGCATTCCCGTCGCCCATGTCGAGGCCGGCCTTCGCAGTTTCGACCGCACCATGCCCGAAGAAATCAATCGCATTCTCACCGACGCTCTCGCCGACTATCTTTTCGTCACCGAAGAAGACGCCATCCAACATCTCCTCAAAGAAGGCCGTCCTCGCGAATCCATTTATCTCGTCGGAAACGTCATGATTGATTCTCTCCGCCACTTTCTTCCCATCGCACAAGAATCCGGTATCGGCGATCAGCTGGCGCTAAAGAAGGGTAGTGACTGGCAACGCTTCGCTGTCCTTACCCTCCACCGCCCCTCAAACGTCGACTCGACCGAAAAGCTCGCCGAACTACTGAGCGCCATCAACTCCATCGCCGCTCAAGTTCCTGTCATCTTTCCCGTCCATCCCCGCACGCACCAGCGTCTCGCGCAGGCGGCCATCAAAGCTCATCCACAGCTCAAACTGATTCCTCCCGTCGGCTATCTCGATTTTCTGTGCCTCCTAAGCAAAGCCACCCTAGTCCTTACCGATTCCGGTGGCATCCAGGAGGAAACCACCGCCCTCGGCGTCCCGTGCCTCACGCTACGCGAAAATACCGAGCGCCCCATCACCATCTCCCAAGGCACAAATCGGCTCATTGGCACCGCCCCCCCAAAAATCATCGCTGCCGCCCAACAAATACTCGCCGGAAAAGGCAAGCCCGGCCGCATTCCGCCCCTCTGGGACGGCCACTCCGCCGAGCGCATCGTCCAGGTTTTACTCCAAAACCCGCCCGTCGGACCCCATCGGAAAAGCACCCTACCTGTTACGTAACAATTCGAGAACAGCCCCTTCCAAGAGACTTGCCCCTTAGGACAGTTTTCACTACGCTGGCTCCTAGTGGCTACCAAGCGTGCATCTTCCAAACTGACGGTCTGCATCCTGTCGCCGCACCCTCTGGTGCTGAGCGAGTTCGAACGCGTCTTGGCCAAGGCTCAATTCAAAGTCGTCTCCAAGCAGCTCGAATCCACGCTCGCGCCCGACATGCGCAATCTCGAGCCGCCCGTCGCCCAGGTTTACGTCATCGATGGCCATGCCGCGCGCCCCGCAACTGGGGCTCTCTTAGCCAATCTTCTCGAACGCCATCCCGAAGCGCGCCTCATCGTCGTCGGCGAACAGCACTCCGACGCCAACAGCTATCAGCTCTTGCGCCTCGGCGTCAAAGGCCTCTTGACTTACACCGAAGCCCGCGATCAATTGACCCGCGCCTTGCCCCTCGTCGCCAACGGCGGCTTCTGGGTTCCGCGCTCGGTCCTTTCCGGCTTTGTCGATTCGGTCCTCACCAGCCAGGGTCGCCGCCTCAAAACCGATTCCGTCACCAATCTCAGCCGTCGCGAGCAGGAAGTTCTCGATTCGCTCCTCGAAAATCTCTCCAACAAGGAAATCGCCAGCAAACTCAACATTGCCGAGCGCACCGTCAAATTCCACGTCTCCAATCTGCTCAGCAAATTCGGTGTCCGCCGCCGCGCTGACCTCATCCTCCTCACTTTCCAGCGCCGCATGACGCCCTGATTTCCCTCCTTCCCGTTTCTTCCTCCTCCGCCAATTCGCCGCTGACAACGCTCCGCCATCCTGCTAACTTTATTGTTTGCGGCAACGCCCCAAAATCTCTCTACAGAAGGCGAGGTTACTTCCTTGAACGTTCTAGTCACCGGAGCAGCGGGCTACATCGGCAGCATTTGCGCGGAATTTCTTCTCGCCCGCGGCTACCAGGTCATCGCCCTCGATAATCTTCAGGAAGGCCATCGCGCCGCCGTCCCGCCCCAAGCCCTCTTCTGCCAGGTCGATCTCGGCGTTCGCGCGCAAATCGAAGAAGTCTTCTCCAAACACAAAATCGACGCAGTCATGCATTTCGCCGGCGAAGCCCTCGTCGCCAAATCCGTCCGCGAACCCAGCACTTTCTACGCCGCCAATATCGCTTGCGGCGTCAATCTTCTCGACGCCATGATTCGCCACGGTGTCAACAAGCTAATTTTCTCTTCCACCGCCGCCACCTACGGCGAGCCGCACACCGTCCCCATTCCCGAGGATCATTCCAAAAACCCCATCAATCCCTACGGCAAATCCAAGCTCCGCTTCGAGGAAATCCTTTCCGACTATCGCGCCTACACCGCTCTGCAATACGCCGTTCTCCGCTATTTCAACGCCGCCGGCGCCTCCGCCGAGCGCGGCGAGCACCATCGCACCGAAACCCATCTCATTCCCCGCGTTCTCGACGCCGCTCTCGGCTATATCCCCCAGCTCGAAGTTTTCGGCTTCGATTACCCTACGCCCGACGGCACCTGCGTCCGCGACTACATTCACGTCCTCGATATCGCCGATTCCCACCTCCGCGCTCTCGAATCCCTCGAAAAAGTTTCCGGCGAAGCTTTCAACGTCGGCAATAGCCGCGGCTTTTCCATTCTCGAAGTTCTCGACTCCGCCGAGCGCATCACCGGCCGCAAAATCCCTCGCAAACTTTCGCCCCGCCGCCCCGGCGATCCCGCCGTCCTCGTCGCCAGCAAAGACAAGCTTCACCGCACTCTCGGCTGGGAAGCCCAGCACTCTTCTCTCGAAGAGATCATCACTTCCGCGTGGTCCTGGAAACAAAAACACCCCCACGGCTACGCCGAAGCCACTTCCGCCTAGCTTTTAATGGAATTCCGAAATCAAGCAGCCCAACTCACCGGCACGGAGGGTTTGCGCTAACAACTATCCACTAACCACTACCCACTTCCCCAATCAATCCACAATCTTAAACCAAAAAATACACCACAACGCCTTCACTCCGTCTTTCCACGTAATCTTCTTGCCCTCTTCATACGTCCGCCCCGCGTAGCTGATCGGCACTTCATAAATCCGCCACTTGCCTCTCGAAATTTTCGCCGTAATCTCCGGCTCGAATCCGAACCGGTTCGACTTCAATTTAATTCCTTGCAGCACTTCCTTCCGGAACACTTTGTAGCACGTCTCCATGTCCGTCAGCTTCAGATTGGTCATCACGTCCGACAGCAGCGTCAGCGCCTTGTTCGCCACGTAGTGCCAGAAGTAGTGCACCCGCTGCGGCCCCGACAGAAATCTCGATCCAAACACCACGTCCGCCCGCCCATCCACAATCGGATCGAGCAGCGTTGGATAATCCTTCGGGTCGTACTCCAAATCCGCGTCCTGCACCAGCACGATGTCGCCGCCGGCTTCCGCAAATCCCCGCCGCAGCGCCGCTCCCTTTCCCTGGTTCCGCTCCTGAAAAAAAATCCGCAGCTCCCGCACGTCCACGGGATCGCCCCCGTCATGCGCCGCCGCCCAGGTTTCGCCGCTCGCCTGCGCCTTCGCCATATCTTCCAGAAACTGCCTCGTTCCGTCCGTCGAGCAATCGTCCACAATCACGATTTCCTTGCGCATCTGCGTTTCCTGCACGCGCCGCAAAATCTCCTCAAGTGTGTTTTTCTCGTTGTAAACAGGAATCACGACCGACAGCTTGGGATTGTCCAGCGCAGAGGGATGTCGCCGCAGAGCACACATTTTCAGCAAAGATTGTAGCGGCCCCCCACACGCCGAGTAAAGCCGTAGGGCCATCTTTCCTAGGATGACCGTTCTTCAGTTCCGCAAATCCCCGAATCCGGTTATCCTATTTCGGTTCACAGAGCGCAAAGTCCGCCGATGTATTTTTCCCGCGTCTTCTCTGCGCTCTCTGTGAACTCTGTGTTAAGAAAAACTTTATCCGCTGCAGAGATCGATCCTTCAAAGCAAATGTCCACTTTCTATATCCAACAATTCGGCTGCCGCGCCACGCAAGCCGATGGCGCCGCCCTCGAACGCCAGCTCCTCGATCGCGGCTGCACTCCATCCTCCGATCCCGCCGCTGCGAATATCGTCGTCCTCAACACCTGCACCGTCACCGCCTCCGCCGACGCCCAGGCCCGCGACGCCATCCGCAAAATCCACGCCCAAAACCCCGCCGCCCAGCTCATCGTCACCGGCTGCTACGCCCAGCGCGCCCCCGAAGAAATCGCCGCCCTCCCCGGCGTCAACTGGGTCGTCGGCAATTCGCACAAGCCCCAAATCCCCAATTTAGTAACGCAAATCGCTCCAGTTGCTTTTGCTGTCGCAAAGGTGGAGCAAACTGTCATTCCGAGCGAAGCGAGGACCTCCGCACCTCCGAGCGTTTTTTGCGAGGAGAATCTGCTTTTTTTTCCAATCTCGCCAGACGCCCCATTCCATTCTTCCCCCGGCGAATCTCCCGCCTCCCGCGCCCAAATTCTCGCCGGCGACATCTTCGCCCTCCCCGAATTCCTCTCCGCCCCCATCCAAGGCGGCGAATCCCATCACACCCGCCCCATCCTAAAAATCCAGGACGGCTGCAACAACCGCTGCTCCTTTTGCGTCATCCCCTACGTCCGCGGCAAATCCCGCAGCCTCGCGCCAGACCAAGTCATCCGAGAAATCCAAACGCTCACATCGCCGCACACGCCCGCACTCGGACAGCGGTCCCCTGCGTCGCTCATGGGACCGCCAATCCCGCTCGCCTCCTCCTCGACCTCCTCTACCTCATCTACTTCCTCTATCTCCCCCGCCCGCGAAATCGTCCTCTCCGGCATCAACCTCGGCACCTACGGCCGCGATCTCACCCCTCGCATAGCATTCCTGGACCTCCTCCGCCGCATCCTCGACGAAACCAGCCTCGAACGCCTCCGCCTCAGCTCCATCGAGCCGCAAGACGTCACCCAGGATCTAGTCGACCTCTTCGCTAGCGCCGATCGCATCGCCCAGCACTTCCACATGCCTCTCCAATCCGCCTCCGACCGCATCCTGGCCGCCATGCACCGCTGGTACCGCTCCGCCCACTACGCCCGCCGCCTCGATCTGATCCACGATCGCCTACCCCACGCCGCCATCGGCGCCGACGTAATCGCCGGGTTCCCCGGCGAAACCGAATCCGACCACGCCGCGACCGTCGCCTTCATCGAGCGCCACCCCTTCACCTACCTCCATGTCTTCTCCTATTCCCCCCGCCCCGGCACCAAAGCCGCCGCCGCCCCTCATCAAGTCCCCGCCGCCACAATCAAGCAACGCGCCCGCGAACTCCGCTCTCTCTCCGATTCCAAATCCTCCGCATTCCGCCGTTCGCAAATTGGCCGCACCCTCCGCGTCCTAACTCTCCACCGCGACGCCCGCTCCATCTCCGAACACACCGGCGCCGAATACACCCCCGCCCTCTCCACAAACTATCTGCGCGTCCAAATTCCCGGAATTTTTCCATCGAATCAATGGCAAGATGTTGCGATCACATCCCAAGAAGGGAACTACCTCTGCGGTCAAATCCTTGAATCTGATCCCCCACCTCTCTGCGAATCCTCCGCGTACTCTGCGTCTCTGCGTTATCCTTAATCTTCGTTTTTCTATGAGCTGTCGGCTGTAAGGTGCCAGCTCTTCTTTCAACTTTTCAACCTTGAACTTTTCAACTTTCCATAATCACCTGCGCCAACGCCTGCTCTGCCGTATGCGTAATACTCAAAGCAATCCTCTTCACCCCCAGCTCCTCCGCAATTTTCTGCGCCTCTCCATCCAGCCGCATCGTCGGCCTTCCCCCCAACTCCCGCACCACCTCAAAATCCACCCACCGCACCCCGCGCCTCCACCCCGTCCCCAGCGCCTTCATCGCCGCTTCTTTCGCCGCAAACCGCCCCGCAAACCTCTCAAACTTATTCTTAAATCGCTCACAATACTCCCTCTCTCCCGCCGTATACACCCGCCGCAAAAACGGCTCCCCATGCCGCTCAATCGCCCCGCGAATCCTCTCCACCTCCGCCAAATCCACTCCCATCCCAATAATCACGACCCTGCTCTCCTTGCTGTTTAGACCCGCAGCACGTAGGTCGTCTGCGGGTCTAAAGTTCAGTCTCCCTCTTTTTCGCAAGCCTTTCATTCCCTGCTTAGTATACTAACCAGCCCGAAAGGAAGGGCGAGCCATGCATGAATCTGTTAAGAGGCTCCGAGGAACTTACCTTGCAAAATCCGCCGGTGCCTTTGTATTGCACGAATTCATCGCCATGTACGGCATTCCGTTTACTGCGCCTTTGGTGTTCAGCTTAGGTTTCAAGCTTCTATATCTTTCCGGTCAAACGTATCCAAGTCAAACCTTCTATTCCATAGTGAGCGAGACGCCATATTTCCCGGTTCAAATCGTCTTCGCTGCTATCCTTGGCTGGTTGCTTGGCCGCTCTCTATCGCACAGGTCAATTCTGTGGGTTTGGGTGCTCCCCAGCGCGATACTGTGTTACGCATTCTTTACTGGCGCTATAGTAGATTTTGGACCCTCATCCGTTCTTGCCCGCCGCTTTTCAACGCAAGCTCGCATTTCACATTTCTTCGGATGGGGATGCCGACCTGAAGCCCACTGTCTAGACCAGCTGCTAGTCACCATGCCATTTTATACTTCGCTCGTCTATTCGGCGGGAGCGTTTGTCGCAAGGAAAATGGCCCCGCTCGTACCCATTTCGAATCGAAAACTCTACGCCGCGACCATGCTCGCGGGGCTCATCATTATTCTCGCTATAGTCGTCGACCTCATAATCTCAACGAAGCAAAGTGGTTGGCAGAGGGCCTATTGGCTCATTCTGGCAACTCCGGTCGGGTTGGGAGCGTACTTGCTTTATGTAGGATCGACCATTCGACGACAACTCACAACCTTTCGTCCAAAACCAAGCTAGTTTCTCCCCGCTGACTACGCGCTTCCTCTTTGCGATTATACTGATTGCTCCATGTCCATTTCGAAATCCACACTGCCGAAGCGCACAGCGCTCAAATTTCCCGACGCAAGCTCATGGACCACCCGCACCTCCCACAACCTCAAACACCTCCAAGTTCCCGCCTTCTGTAAACTCGCCTGGCTAATCCACGCCTTCAGCACCCGCCCCGGCGGCATTTCTACCCTCGAAAACGACAAAGTCCTTAATCTCGGCTTCACCGACTGGGACACCCGCGAAAACGTCGAAGATAACCGCCGCCGGTTCCAAACCGCCGCTGGCGCCGCCAATCTCCCGCTAATCACCCTTAAGCAATTCCACTCCGACGTAATCCACCTCTTCGACACCGCCCCCTCCAATCCTTGCCGAGGCGACGCCTCTATCACCAACCGCCCCGGTCTCCTCCTGGCCATCCAAACCGCCGACTGCGTTCCCATCCTCCTCGTCGACCCCAAAAAACGCGCCATCGCCGCCATCCACGCCGGCTGGCGCGGCACCCTAGCCCGCATCGCCGCCAAAACCATCGGTGCCATGCAAATGCACTTCGCCGCCAACCCTCGCGACCTCCTTGCCGCCATCGGCCCCAGTATCGGCCCCTGCTGCTACGAAGTCGGCACCGAAGTCGCCACCCAATTCCTCTCCCAATTCCCCGACGCTCCCAGCTACTTCGACGAATTCCGCACTGGCGATGAGCCCAACCCCGTCCAGTGGCTCAACATGATGCCTCCCGGCCACCAACCCCCGCCCAAAGGCGTCCTCCTCGACCTCCGCAAAGCCAACCGTTCCCAGCTCTTAGCCGCAGGCCTGCGCCCCCAAAACATCCATACCATCGACCTCTGCACCGCCTGCCGCCCCGACCTCCTCTTCTCCTACCGCAAAGAAGGCCCCCACACCGGCCGCTTAATGTCCGTCATCGCCCTCCGCCCCTGACGTGGCACAGACTTTTCCTGGTGGCACAGACTTCAGTCTGTGCATCCTCCCGGACTCCGGTAGCAGCCGTTTTTTCCCATTTTGGTACTTGACAATCTCTTACTGCAAGAGTATAAGTAACGCTAGGCAACATAGCGCTCGTTATGTCGTACCGCCAGCATCCTGCTGGCGTTTTTGTTTTTGTCTTTGCTTTTTTTTGATTTTTTCGTTTTTGCTCTTTACAGCTCAGCCCATTGCCTAAGTCTTTTATCTACAACACTTACAAAAATTGCCCCATTTTGGTGCAAAAAGGCCGAGCTAAGCTCTTTAGAATGAACACTTCCGTAACGCTCACAAACTAAACGACTTTAACCTGTGTTGAATGAACACTTACGAAAAAACCCCCAGGGGGGGTGGGTAGTTATTGTTAACTTGATCTGCCGAGGCAACTCCGGCTATCGAACCGGTGGCCCAGCCCAACCGATCTCTAACGACCGCTCCTCACTTCCCGATCGCCTGAATGGTGGCGTTTACCAGGTACTGGCTATCGAAGTCCGTCTTATCTCCCGGACCCTTGCCCTGTACGGGCAGCAACCGCGCCGAAAGCGGCTTGTGCCACTTCACCGCCAGGCTGGCCATATCACCAATGATCAGCGAAAGCTGCTCCGCGCTGACGTCCCCTGGCAGAGGCACAGTATCCAAACCGGTTCCGCAAACGGCGCTGTAGCTCAGCAGCGAATCAATCGAAATCCGCCCTTCGCTCCAGCGCTGCGCCAGCCTGGAATCTTCGAGGACCGGCAGCATCAGCCCCGAATAACCCGTCTGCTTCACCATGATTTCTTTCAGCGCCGAGGTAATCGTTGCCGCCGCCGTCAGCGTCCCAGGGGAGCCCATAGGCTGCGTCGTCAGATTCTCAATCGCCGCGCCGATCGAATCGTCCTTCAAGGGGGCGGGCGAAAGGTCGATTCCCATGTACGCCCAGCCCGTGTCCATGTCGACCCGCCCTGCTTGCGCTTGCGCATCAAAAGCCACTTTGCCCAGCGCATCGATCAGCCGCTGCCGCGCGGTCGCTAAATCCGGCGCATCCTTGAACGCTGCCGCCGCAATCCCGGCGGACTCGAACGCAATCGCGAACTGGTGGCCAAATCCCGTGTGATACGCCGCGGGGAAAAACGGCGTCAGCGGCGGCACCATGGCGATCGCCGCAAATCGAAAATTGCCCTGGCTATGCTCCGTGTCTTCGAGTTGTTTCATCACGCGCGCCGCGGCGCCCACCGCCGGCCAACGCACGCCGTCCGGCCCGGCCACCACCAGGCTGCCGTTCAGCGTTTTCGTGTTCAGCAAAATCTGCGCGAGCAGGTCGGCCTGCGCCGGACTGTCGTTTGCGTTCGACATCGCCGGACCAATTGACGCCGCAAACCCGTCCTGTTGTGCGAGAGCATCGAAATCCTTGAAGAACGAAATCGCCTGGTCGGTCGTCAGTCCCTGGGTATATTCGGAGAACGGCTGCGTGGCGATGCGGATGGTCTGCACGTCAAAGCCGCGCGATTCAAATACCGTTCGCGCATACTTCAGCATTTTCACCGCGTCCGCAATTTGCAGCACATATTGCGAGCGGTCCAGGTTGACGAACGCAGTGATGGTCCGAATCTTCGGTCTCTGTACGGGCGCGGCGCTCCGCTGTCGCGCTCCAGCCGCCCCGCACATCGAGATCGAAAGAGCCAGAAAACACGCAATGCTGCGAAGAAAGGAACGGCGGGCTGCAAAGCGGGAAGCAGGCATGGAGTTCTCTCCTGTAGGGGCACGACATGTCGTGCCCGCTGCGGCAGGAACGAGATCCATCGGCGTCCCAAGCCGCACGCGTAACCCGTACAGCATACAAGATTCCATGGGCAGCGAGATTGGTTGGCTGAGGTGGGACAGACTTCAGTCTGTCGCTTCTTTTTCTAAACGAACGCGGAAATTCCCGTAATTTTCTCTCCGATGATCAATTTATGAATGTCGTTCGTTCCCTCATACGTGTAAACGCTCTCGAGATTGTTCATGTGCCGCATGATGCAGTAATCGTCCACGATCCCGTTCGCGCCGAGAATGTCCCGCGCCTTCCGCGCCGTTTCCAGCGCGATGGCCACATTGTTCATTTTCAGCATCGAGATGTGCGAGAAATCGACTTTGCCTTTGTCCTTCAGGCGTCCCACGTGCAGCGCCAGCAATTGGCCCTTCACAATTTCCGTGATCATCCACGCCAGTTTTTCCTGTACCAGTTGGTGCGAAGCGATGGGCTTGTTCGCGAACTGTTTGCGCGTCTTGGCATACTGCAGCGCCGTGTCGTAGCAAGCCATCGCCGCGCCCAGCGCGCCCCATCCGATTCCATAGCGCGCCTGATTCAAGCACCCCAGCGGGCCTTTCAGTCCCACCACATTCGGCAGCAAATTTTCTTCTGGAATTTCGCAGTCGGTGAATGCCAGTCCCGAAGTCACCGACGCGCGCAGCGACCATTTTCCGTGCACGTCCCACGCCTTGAATCCTGGCGTCCCTTTCTCCACTAAAAATCCGTGAATTTTTTCGTCCTCGCATTTGGCCCACACCACGGCGACATCCGCGATTGATCCGCTGGTGATCCACATCTTCTCGCCGTTCAAAATATATTTGCCGTCCTTCTTCACCGCGCGCGTCAGCATCCCTCCGGGATTCGAGCCGAACTGCGGTTCCGTCAATCCAAAACATCCGATGGCTTTGCCTTGCTGCAACAGTGGCAGCCACTTCTCCTTTTGCTTTTCGCTTCCGTACGCATAAATCGGATACATCACGAGCGCGCTTTGCACCGAGACAAAGCTGCGCAGTCCGGAATCGCCGCGCTCGAGCTCTTGCGTCACGAGGCCGTACGCCACGTTGGACATTCCCGCGCAGCCATACCCCTGCAAATTCGCGCCGAAAAATCCCAGCTCCCCGAGTTGCGGCACAAGGTGCTTCGGAAAAGTGCCTTCGCGGCTGTGTTTTTCAATGATGGGGATGACTTCGGCTTCGACGAATTGCCGCGAAGTCTGCCGGACGAGCTTTTCTTCGTCGTTCAGTTGCGAATCAAAATCGATGAAATCGACACCGGCAAATCCAGCCATTCCGTCCTCTTTTCGAGCCGCCGCGTTTCCGCGCCCCAGCATTTCCACGATATTGCGCGCGATTGTAGCAAGGGTTTTTCGGCTCCCGCAATCATACCGGAATTCGAAAGGGCAGCTCGCCAAGCAGCGCGGCTATCCATGCGAGTCGGTTTGCCTTGTAGCGCAACTCATCCCACGAGACTACTCATCTCGCGGGACGTTCGAACGGCGACGCTCGGCCGGATTGCTAAGGAATCCTGCACCACTTCGGCACAAGCCGCTGTCGTAGGCTCAATTCCGGAATCGCGCAGGAGGGCGTCGCGGCCTAAGACTCTGAAAGTAAACGGCTTTGTCTCACTTAGACCCGGCCAGATTCGGTACGGCATGTGCACTCCCCTGTTGTGGGAGGAAGGTGTGTCTACGAACGGGGCAGAGACTGAACTGCTGACACGCCGAGCCATGTGTGTCGCCTTGGGAATCCTCTTAGCATTTTTTGCAAGCTCTCAGCAGGCCTGGCCGCAAGCTCCGCCAGCGGCTCAAACTTCGCAATCTCAACAACCCTCCCAGACGCAGCCGTCGTCGCAAGCGCCGGACCGCACGCAAGCCCCTCCAAAAGACCTCACAAAAGTCAGCATCGAAGACCTGATGAACATGGAAGTGACCTCCGCCTCAAAGAAAGAGCAGAAATTGTCGCGCGTTGCGGCAGCTATTTTCGTCATTACGCAAGAAGACATTCAGCGGTCGGGCGCCACAAGCATCGAGGACTTATTGCGCATAGTGCCGGGGTTGGATGTTGCACAGATTAATGGAAGTACATGGGCCATCGGCGCGCGCGGCTTCAACCAACAACTGAGCAACAAACTATTGGTGATGGTAGATGGGCGAATCGTCTACACCGAAGCTTTCGGGGGCGTTTATTGGGACGCAGTGGATCTACCGCTGGAAGACATCGACCGGATCGAAGTGATTCGCGGCCCAGGAGGATCGATTTGGGGCGCGAATGCCGTGAATGGGGTGATCAGTATTTTTACGAAGCGCGCCGCGGGAACGCGCGGAGGGCTGATCGCAGCGACTGGCGGGAACATCGTGCAGGGCTTGGGAACGATCGAGTACGGAGACAAGATCGGAAAGGAGACGGATTTTCGGGTCTTCGCAAAATATATCAATGAGGACCAGATGGGCGATCTGACCGGGCAGAGCGGGGATGACGGCTGGCATGCGCTGCGTGGCGGATTTCGAACGGACAGCACCTTTTCGTCGAAAGATTCGTTAACACTCGAAGGCAACTTATACACCGAGCGGGAGGGGGAACTGGCCTACTTTCTTCCATCCATTACGTCGCCGGGGTTGATAACGATCCCGGACGAGATCACTTCGGCAGGCGGCTTTATCCAAGCGAACTGGAAGCATCGATACAGTGATCGGGAGGATTCGGGACTGCAGATTTCGTTCACGCACTACACGCGGGACGATCCGTTAGAGGCGGAAGTGCGGAGCACGCTCTATGTCGACTACCAGCACCATTTCGCATGGGGCGGGCGGCAGGACGTCATCTGGGGCGTGGGTGACTTCTATACGAACGGCCAGATTAACGGCACTCTGACAGTGTTCTTCAGTCCGCCGGGGAAGACGCTGGACGTGGCTAACGCGTTCGTCCAGGACGAAATCGCCATACTACCGGACCGGCTTTACCTAACAGCGGGAACAAAGCTGGAGCACAACAACTACACGGGCTTTGAATTCCTGCCCAGCATCAGCACAACGTGGGAACTGAATAAAAAGCAGATGTTGTGGGCGGCGGTGTCCCGTGCGGCACGTACGCCGACCCCGAACGACACGGATTTGTCCGTAAACCTCGGGGAAGTGGGAGAGGCGAATGGCGTGCCAGTTGTTCTCCGATTTATCGGCAATAAGGATTTTCAAAACGAATGGCTAGTAGCCTACGAAGCGGGCTATCGAGCCAACGTATCGAATCATTTGACCTTCGATTTCGCTTCTTATTTCAACGACTACGACAGTCTGCAAACCACCGAGCCGTCCGGTTCTTTCTTTGAATCGGCGCCTGCGCCACCCCACGAAGTGGAGACGCTGACATATGGAAACCTGATGCATGGAGAATCGCACGGGTTCGAAGCGTCGGCAAAATGGAAAGTCACGGACCGTTGGCAACTCAGCCCGGGTCTCGCCCTCGAAGAACTCCATCTACACACATATCCGCAGAGCCAGGACGAACAGACAGTGCCCTTTGTGCAGGGCAACGATCCCACACACATGGCACAGCTGAGATCTCATGTCGATTTGCGAAAAAGATGGTCGTGGGACGCGAGTGCCTATTACGTAGACCCACTGAGGAATCAGGGATTTTCTGGAACGGCACGAATTCCTGGATATACGCGGCTAGACACTGGACTGACATGGAAGGCGCTCGAAGGGGTGTCGTTGAGTGTCGTTGGACAGAATCTATTGAAAGACAATCACGTTGAGTTTGAGGATTTTTTTGGAAGCATGCAGTCGGATGAGATCAAACGGAGCGCATACGTGAAACTCACCTGGCGGTTCTGATTAGGGTGTGCGAGCAAAGCGGAATGAAGCAGAAAAAGAGAAAAACGATCAACAACGGCGGGAAGCCGGCACGTGAGGGCAGCAAGAAATCAATCCCCCGGGCGTGCGTTCAGAATTGGCGCCGGCTCGCCCTCCGAATCCTTGCGCTAGTTGGAATGGCGCTCCTATTCGTGGTCCCAGCGCGGCCACAACAGCAGACGGCGGATCTGACGAAATTGAACATCGAGGATTTGATGAACATCGAGGTGACTTCTGTCTCGAAGAAGGAGCAGAAGCTTTCGCGAACGGCGGCGGCGGTTTTTGTGATTACCCAGGAAGACATCCGCAACTCGGGAGCGACGAATATTCCGGATCTCCTGCGGATGGTCCCAGGCCTGCAAGTGGCGCAGATCAATAATGACACGTGGGCGATCACGGCGCGTGGGTTCGACGGCCAATATTCCAACAAATTGCTCGTCCTGGTGGACGGCCGTACGGTATATTCGCCAATTTTTTCCGGGACTTTCTGGGACACGCAAAGTCTGCTGCTGGACAATATCGACCGCATCGAGGTGATCCGCGGGCCAGGGGCCACGGTGTGGGGCGCGAACGCGGTCAACGGTGTCATCAATATCACAACGAAAAAAGCAGGCGACACAAAAGGGGCGTTGGTGACGGCAGGCGGCGGAACCTCCGCACAAGGATTTGGAACCGTGCGCTATGGAGGGAGCATCGGGAGCGGAACCTCCTACCGGGTAGATGGCGGAGGCTTTAGCGGGGGACATCTCCCCAATCCTAGTGGGCAGAACGGCGAGGACGACTGGCACAACTTTCAAGGAGGGTTCCGCGTGGACGCGCAAGCTTCGCCAAAGGACTCGCTGACATTCGAGGGGGATGCCTACACTGGAAGTAAAGGAGAAGAGGTCGAGACTATCGCCTCGATTTCCCCGCCAGTGAATGCCGTCTTCGATCTGCGCGATCGTTTTTCCGGCTGGGACGTGGTTTCCAGTTGGGACCATGTGGCTTCGCCACACTCGGAGACGAATCTTCAAGTTAATTTCGATCACAGCGACCGCGGCGACACGACCTACGGGGCAGGTCTTAGCACACTCGGCATCAATTTTCAGCATCACGTCGGCTGGGGCGACCGGCAGGATTTTGTTTGGGGCCTCGGCTACCTCATGACCAGCGATGAGCTGGCGACGACTTTCCGGATCGCCTTCACGCCGCCAGACTTAACCCAGCAACTCTTCAGCTCCTTTGTACAGGACGAGATAGCGCTCGACCCCGACCGGCTCTATCTGACCGTCGGAGCGAAACTCGAGCATAACGACTTCACCGGTTTTGGATTGCAGCCGAGCGTCCGGCTCGCCTGGATTGTCAATGAGCGAAATATGTTCTGGGCCGCCGTATCCAGAGCCCTCAGAACTCCGTCGCAAAGCGATCGGGATATTCGCGACAATGAATCTGTATTCCCCGGGCCTGGTAATCTTCCCGTCCTGGTCAGCATTTTTGGAAGCCCGACCCGGCAGAATGAGCGCTTGAACGCTTTCGAGGCGGGCTATCGAACCGAGATCACGAAGAGGCTTTCGTTCGATGGAACCGCTTTCTACAACGACTACGACAATCTCGTCTCCGTTGAGCCGGGCACGCCTTTTCTTGAGACCGTTCCAGCGCCGGCGCACCTCGTGATCCCAAACGTCCTCAGCAACCTACTGTATGGAGAAACGCATGGCCTCGAACTGTCTGTAGATTGGAAGGCAGCCAAGCGATGGACGCTGAGCTCTGGATATTCCTTCCTGACCATGCATCTGCACCGGGACGCGGCGAGCCAGGATTCCACGTCGATAACGGGCACACAAGGAGCTTTCCCAAGCCAGCAAGCACAATTGCGCTCGCATTTGGATTTGGGCAGCCACTGGCAGTGGAATGCCTCGGCTTATTTTGTCGGACGACTTTCTGCTCAGGCAGTTCCGTCCTACACACGGCTGGACAGTAACGTAATTTGGCAACCCAGGAAGCAGTTTTCCATCAGCCTGGTCGGGCAAAACTTGTTACGCGATCACCATCTTGAATACTTCGGCCCCGACCAAACGGAAAATTCCAGTCTCATCAAGCGGAGCGCCTACGCCAAGATTACGTGGCAATTCTGATTACGGTAAAAGGACTTGAGTCTTATAAATAAAATGCGATGGGCTTTGTGGAATCCGGGAGGGAGGATTCGCCGGGGACTCGTTCGTCGCCTGCGGTCCGCGATGGCCGCCGCCGCTCTTTTCGGCGCGCTGTCCCTCGCCGGCGCCCCTCGCGATTCGGCGCAAGCCAACTCTCCAAGCGAATATGAGGTTAAAGCGGCTTTTCTATTTCACTTTGCGCAATTTGTTGACTGGCCGCCGGGAGCCTTCAAGAGCGCTGACAGCCCGCTCACGTATTGCACGGTCGGAGAGGATCCGTTCCATGGCGCGCTGGACGCCAGCTTGAATGGGAAAACGATCGGCGCGCGACCCGTTCGGGTGCAGCACTTTAAGCGGGCAGGGGAGGTTCAGGGCTGTCAGGTTTTGTTTATTGGAACACTGGAAAGGAAAACCATCCCTGCGGCGCTTGCCGGCCTTAAAGAAAGCCCGGTTTTAACCGTGGGCGAAACTGAGAATTTTACACAGGAAGGCGGAATCATCGGCTTCTTTCTGGAGGACAACAAGGTTCGCTTCGATATCAACCTGGTTGCCGCGCAGAGAGCCAAATTGCAGATAAGCGCCAGGCTGCTGACGCTTGCGAAAACGGTAATCGGAAGTCCAAAAGGAACTTGAAATGCAGTTCATTAGAAATTCATCCATTCAACGAAAACTGACTCTTGTCATTGTGTGCACCAGCCTGGTGGGCCTGAGCCTCGCGTGCCTGAGTTTTGACGTCTTCGAAAGATCCAGGTTCCGCGCATCCATGACCAGCGAACTCTCGGCTCTGGCAGACACCTTAGGAGCCAATTCCGCGGCTTCCCTTGCGTTCAACGATCGGAAGTCCGCGGAAAGCACGCTGTCCGCGCTTCGCGCCGAGCGCCATATTGTGGCCGCATGCCTCTACGACAGCCAGGGAGAGGTTTTCGCGGAATACCGCCGCCCTGGGGTAGGCCCTGAATTTTCGATGCCCTCAGAGCGCAAGGTCGGAGCGCGCTTTGAGAAGGACTCACTCATTCTCTATCAACCGATATCGTTGGGGAAGGAGAACACGGGCGCTATCGCCATCGTCTCGGACCTTGGCGCTCTCCAGGCGCTTATCCGGCAATACACGGAAGTTTCCGGAGTCGTGATCATTTTTTCCATTTTGGTGACGTACCTGGTCTCCTCGCGGCTCTTGAAGCTGGTCACGGAGCCGATTCTGCATTTGGCACAAGTCGCGACTCGGGTCACAGAACAGGAGGACTATTCGCCTCGCGCCATTCCGCGTGGCAATGACGAAGTGGGAACGCTGATAAGTTCCTTCAACAAGATGTTGGAGCAGATTCAGGAGCGCGACGCGGCGCTGGTGAGCGCGAAGGAAGGTCTGGAGCGCACCGTGCTCGCCCGGACGAAGGAGCTGCAGTTGGAAGTCGATGAGCGAATGCGGGGCGAAGAGAGGCTTTCGGAGGAACGAAAAGTATTGCGCGCCTTGATCGACAACGTTCCCGATTTCATGTACGTGAAAGACCTGGACTGCAAGTTCCTGGTAGCCAACGTCTCGGTGGCGCGCCAGATGGGCGCGAAAACTCCCGAAGAACTGATAGGAAAGAGCGATTTTGACTACTACTCCCCCGAGCTGGCCGCAAAATTCTACGAAGACGAACAGAGGGTGATCCGGTCGGGACAAGCGGAGATCAACCGAGAAGAGACAGGCCTGGATGTTCAAGGGAACGTGAGCCAGGTGATGACAACGCAGGTGCCGTTGCGCGATAGAAATGGCCGGGTGACGGGCCTCGCCGGCGTCGGCCGCGACATCACTCATCTCAAGAAGGCGCAAGAGGAAATGCAAAAGGCACGGGAAGCGGCCGAGGCGGCCAGCCGGGCGAAGAGCGAATTCCTGGCCAACATGAGCCACGAGATTCGCACGCCGCTGAACGGCGTAATGGGGATGACGGACCTGGCGCTGGAGACGGAACTGACTCCGGAGCAGCGGGAGTATTTAGAGACGGTGAAAATCTCGGGAGATTCGCTGCTGACGGTGATCAACGACATTCTGGACTTTTCGAAGATCGAGGCGGGAAAGATCGATCTGGAGGCGATCGACTTCGACTTGCGGGACAGCCTGGAGAGCACGCTGAAGACGCTGGCGCTGCGGGCGGACGAAAAGGGGCTGGAACTGCTATGCGAAGTGGCGCCAGAGGTGCCGGAGATCGTGCGTGGAGATTCGACACGTCTGAGGCAAATCGTCATCAATCTCGTGGGGAATGCGATCAAATTCACGGACAAAGGCGAGATCGCAGTGAAAGTCCAAGTCGAGGCAAAGGAAGGCCACGACTGTATCTGCCGGTTTACCGTGGCGGACACCGGAATTGGAATTCCCGAGGAGAAACGTGAATTAATCTTTGCTCCCTTTTCGCAGGGGGATACTTCCACGACGCGGAAGTACGGCGGGACCGGATTGGGGCTGACCATTTCGACGCGGCTGGTGCAAATGATGGGAGGAAGGATTTGGGTGGATAGCGAGCTTGGCCGGGGGAGCCAGTTCCATTTTACGGTGCGGTTGGGCGCGGCAGACGCCAAAGAAATTAAATTAGGGACGGTCGCACCCCCGGAGCTTCTGCGCGGCGTAAAAGTCCTGGTCGTGGACGACAATCGCACCAACCGGAGGATTCTCGAGGGGATGTTATCACGCTGGCAAATGAAGACGACATCCGTCGACGGCGGGAGGGCCGCCCTGAGGGAGTTATCGGCGGCGCGCGAAGCGGGAGAGCCCTACGGACTGATCTTGACGGACATGCACATGCCGGATATGGATGGCTTCGCGCTGGTGGAAGAAATCCGGCAGCGGCCGGAATTGGCGACGGCGACGATCATGATGCTGACCTCCGCGGGCCATCGCGGAGATGCGGCGCGTTGCCAGGAGTTAGGCGTAGCCGCGTACTTGCTGAAACCGATCCGGCAGTCCGAATTGCGGGAGGCCATCGCGCGCGTACTCGGAGCGCGCGAGCACGATGGGGCTATTCCTTTGATTACGCGATTTTCGTTGCACGACGCGCGCGAACCGGATGCTTCCCTCCGAGTACTGCTCGCAGAGGACAATCTGGTCAATCAGCGGCTAGTGGTGCGGTTACTGGAGAAAAGAGGACACCAGGTCGTGGTGGCGGGGACGGGGCTGGAGGCGCTGAAAGCGCTAGAGAAAGAAAAATTCGACTTGGTGCTGATGGATGTGCAGATGCCGGAGATGGATGGACTCGAGGCGACCGCAGCGATCCGGAAAAAAGAGAAAAGCACCGGACTTCACCAGCCGGTGGTGGCTTTGACGGCACACGCCATGAAGGGAGATCGCGAAAAATGCCTGGCGGGAGGGATGGATGGCTATCTCACAAAACCGATCCGGCCACAGGAACTCGATCAGCTGCTCGAGATGTACGTGTCGCGGCGCATGGAAGCGAGGAATGTGCCCGAAACCTTGGCACCCGTTAAATGAAGCGAAGACGAGCCTTAAAGGCGGTCGGGCGTGCGGCAGTGGCGGCACCTGGAGGGAATGAAAACATCGGGTGACAGCTCACAGCCGACAGTTTACAGACGACGGCTCACAGCTTACAGCTCACAGCCTATAGCCGACAGCTTACGGCCAGGGGGCCTATCTTGGCTGGGAGTGGCACAGCGAGACCTACTTTCAGGGCTGTCCGTTGACCGCAAGCCGCGGAGCGGAGACACTTCTTGTGTATCTCGATCGGCATTTCTGGCTCGGCCGTTGGTCCCGCTTTTTCGGGCGTATCCTGCGAGCCAGTTCCTGACGGAGAGAAGAGCGTTGACGCGGCTTCGGAAAACACTTGGGACTCGGCCGGAAATTCTGATCTTCGACGTGGATGGCGTGCTGGTGGATGTGCGCCGCTCGTACTGGCTGTCGGCGATTGAAACGATGCGGTACGTGACGGGCAAGCGGGTGACGTGGCCCGAATTGCACCGGTGGAAAAGCAAACCGGGAAACAACGATGATTGGAGTTTGGTCTCAAACTGGGCCACGGCTTTGGGGTACCCGACAAGCTACGAAGAAGCTCGCGATGCGTTTCAGAAGTTCTATTGGGGCGAGAACGGGAAGCCGGGAAACGTACGCAAGGAAAAGCTGGTTGTCGCGCCACGGCAAATCGAACGGTGGGCCGGGAGATTTGAGCTGGATCTTTTTACGGGGCGAACGCGCCAGGAATTTTCGTACACATTCGAACGCTGGCCCGCGACGCGTCTTTTCCGCACGATCATCACGATGGATGACGTGAAACACAAGAAGCCGCATCCGGAGGGCCTGCTGAAGATTCTTGGAGGGCGCGATCCGGCGGCGGCGCTCTACGTGGGGGATAACATCGACAACGCGCTTGCGGCGCGAGACGCGCGTGTTTCGTTCATGGCGATTTTGCCGGCGGGGACATTTGAATATCGCAAGCGGGCGGCGCGTTTTCGCGAACTGGGCGCGCTCGGGCTTCTGCCGGGTATTGCAGCGCTCAACGATTGGCTCCCGCGCTGATGAAACTGGCTTTCTTGAGGATGGCATGCAGACGCCGCAGGCCTGGGGCTGGGAGATTCTTGCGGGGCTTCTGGGCTTGCTGGAGGGAAAGCGGGCGCGGAGAAAATTGTTGGCTGAGAAACAGGACTTTCCGAGCGGCGTTGACGCAAAGATGCGGTGAATGTTATAAAATACTGTTCAAACAGGCAGCGTCAGGCCCACCGTATAGCCCCTTCTCGGGTAGGGGGGCGCGGCGCGGCTGCCAACTCGGTGGCCGTTCCGTGGCCCCAAAGCGAGTGTTAGGCTACACAACTTAATGCAAGAGCTGGTTCACCAACTGGGAGAACTCTTCCTTCAGGCTGTGCCTACAGTCCTGATCATCCTGCTTTTTTACTTCATTATGCGGGCGCTTTTCTTTAAGCCATTGCTGAAGGTGATGGCGGAGAGGGATGCCCGGACGGTGGGTGCGCAGGAGGCCGCCGTACAGGCGCAGGCAGCCGCGGTTGAGAAAGAGAAGCAATATCAGGAGGCGTTGAAGCAGGCGCGCGTGAAGGTGTATGCCGAGCAAGAAGCCGCGCGAAAGAAGCTGCTGGATGAGCGCGGCGAGCGGATCAAAGAGGCGCGTGCCGCCGCAGCAGCGCGGGTGACCAGCGCCAAAGAGCGCATCGCCGGGGAAGTTGCCGCAGCCCGCCAGGAGCTTGAGACCACCGTCGCACAGCTTTCCGCCGAAATTGCCGGGCGCATTCTGCCGTCGCAGCCGAAGCGGCCCGGCGGCTCTGCCAGAGAGGCCCGATGAAGCTGAGGATATTGAGGCGAAACCGAGTTTATTTCGTGGCGACTTCGTTGCTGGTGTTTTTTTTCGCGGCGCTGAGCGCACGGGCGGCCGAAGAGGGCGGCACTGCCTCGGCCGAAACCGCGGACCATATTTTCAGGTGGATCAATTTCGCGATCGTGATCGGGATCATGGTGTGGCTGTTTGGGAAGAAATTGCCTGCACGGTTCCACGCCAATGCGGAGAGCATCAGCTCCGCGATTACCAAGGCGACCGCTGCGAGGGAAGAAGCGGAGCGGCACGTGCGGGATGCGGAAGCGAAATTGGCGCACCTGCAGCAGGAGATCGCTTCGTTGCACGCCACGGCGGAGCGCGAATCCGCCGCGGAAGGGGAACGCATTCAGGCGCTCACGCAAATGGACGCAAAAAAAGTGGGCGTTGCGGCGCAGGCGGAAATTGAAGCCGCGGAGCGGGCGGCGCGGTTCGAGCTGAAAGCTTTGGCCGCTTCGCTCGCGGTGGATGGCGCGGAATCGCTGCTCGCGAAACAGCTTACGCCCGCGGGGCAGGAATCGCTGGTGGATACTTTTGTGAAGAGTCTCGAGGGGAGGCCGAATTGAAGTCCGCCAGCCTGCAATATGCCAACGCGCTGGCGGACGTTGCGCTGGCGCAAGGCGCGGCCGATTCAGCGATGAAGCAATTGGGCGATTTTGGGGCGGCGTTTGCGCTTTCGGCGGAATTGCGCAATTTTTTGAGCAGCCCTGGAGTGCCGCGAAGCGAGAAACACGGCGTGATTGAAAAAATCGCGGCGCGCACCGGGGCGGGCAACATCATTCGCAATTTTCTTTTTGTGATCGCGGACCACCGGCGGACGCACATCCTGCCGGAAATTATCGCGGCGTTTGCGGAAGTGATCCGGCGGAGGCAAGGCATCGCGGAGGCGGAGATTTCCTCCGCAGCCGAGCTGAGCCCGGCGCAAAAAAAGAAAATCGCACAAACGCTGGAACGGCTGACGGGCAAGAAAATTCAGGCCAAGTATTCGCTGGATCCCGCGCTGCTGGGAGGCGCGGTGGTACGCGTGGGCGACACGATTTATGACGGCTCGGTGCGCAACAGCTTGAACGAACTGCGCGCCCGCCTCGAAGCGGACTAACGGAACAGAAGTCAGGAGCAGGCATGGCGAATATCAAAGCAGACGAAATTAGCAAGATACTGCGCGAGCAGATCGAGAACTACGAGCAGACCGTCTCGGTCGACGAAGTCGGAGCGATCATCAGCGTCGGCGACGGCATCGCGCGCATCCACGGCCTGGAAAAAGTGATGGCCGGGGAAATGCTTTCCTTTCCGCACAACATTTTCGGGATCGCACTGAACCTGGAAGAGGAAGAAGTCGGCGCAGTGCTGTTGGGAGAGACGGCGGAGCTGAAAGAGGGCGACGTCGTCAAGCGAACGAACACGATTATGTCGGTGCCGGTGGGAGACGGGTTGATCGGGCGCGTGGTGAACCCGCTCGGCGAACCGCTGGACGGAAAAGGGTCCATCGTTTCGAAGCAGCGCAACCCGCTCGAACGCATCGCTCCCGGCGTGCTGGACCGCCAGCCGGTTCGCGAGCCGCTGCAAACCGGCATCAAGGCCATCGACGCGATGATCCCGATCGGGCGCGGGCAACGCGAGCTGATCATCGGTGACCGCCAGACGGGGAAGACCGCCGTCATTCTCGACACCATCATCAATCAAAAGGGCGGCGACGTTATTTGCATTTATTGCGGCATCGGACAAAAACGCTCAACGATCGCGCAAGTCGTGAAGACGCTCACCGACGCCGGGGCCATGGATTATACCATCATCGTGGCGTCGAGCGCGGCGGAGCCCGCCTCGCTGCAATACATTGCGCCCTATGCCGCCTGCGCCATGGGTGAATTTTTTCGCGACAACAAGCGCCATGCCGTCACGTTTTACGACGACCTTTCGAAGCATGCCCAGGCGTACCGCGAAATTTCTTTGTTGTTGCGCCGACCGCCGGGCCGCGAAGCGTTCCCCGGCGACGTGTTCTATCTTCACTCGCGCTTGCTGGAGCGGGCCGCGAAGCTCAACGACAAGCTGGGCGCCGGTTCGCTGACCTCGCTGCCGGTGATTGAAACGCAAGCCGGCGACGTCTCAGCGTACATTCCTACGAACGTGATTTCGATTACCGATGGACAGATCTATCTGGAAGCGGATCTTTTCAACGCCGGCATTCGCCCTGCAATTAACGTCGGCATCAGCGTCAGCCGCGTGGGCGGGAACGCACAGATCAAGGCCATGCGGCAGGTGGCGGGCACCTTGCGGCTGGACATGGCGCAGTACCGCGAGCTTGCAGCTTTCGCGCAGTTTGGTTCCGACCAGTTGGATAAAGTGACGCAAGCGCAGCTCGCCCGCGGCCAGCGCTTGACGGAAGTTTTGAAGCAGGACCAATACGCGCCGCTGTCCATCGAAAAACAGGTGCTGAGCATTTACGTGGCGACGAGCGGGGCGATGGACAACGTAGCCGTCACGGACGTTCGCCGCTTCGAGCAGGAATTCCTGCAATTCGCGGAGACCAACTACCCGGCGCTACTCAAGACGATCGCCACGAAAAAAGCGCTCGACGACACGATCAAAGCCGAAATCAAGACCGCCGTGGACGCGTTCAAGGAACGGTTCACGGCTGCCGTTGCCGCCGCGGTGAACTGAGGTTGCTGACCTAGCACAAGACGATGCCCACACTTCTCGATTTCCGGCGCCGCATCCGCTCGGTGAAAAACACCCAGCAGATCACACGAGCGATGAAGTTCGTGGCCGCGGCCCGGCTGCGCCGCGCACAGGAAGCGGCGCTCGCGGCGCGCCCTTACGCCAAAGAGCTCGCGCGCGTGCTGCGCTCGATCATGTCGCGCATCGATCAGCCCGAGCATCCCTTGCTGGCGCGCCGGCCGGAGGAAAAGATTCTGGTCGTGGTCATGACGGGGGAACGAGGGCTTGCCGGAGCGTTCAATTCGAATATTTTGCGAAAAGCCAATGAATTTTTCCGCTCCCACAAGGGCAAAAAGATTTCCGTGATTCCCGTGGGGAAAAAGGGCCGCGACTCGCTGAAAAAGGCCGGATTTCATTTTCCTGCCGAATACATAAACGTTCTGGCTCGAGTCAATTTCGGGACGGCGCGCGATATTTCTTCTGTCGTGACCGAGCTTTATACGAAGCAGGAAGCCGATTCCGTGTATATCGTCTTCAGCGAATTTAAGACGGTGATGACGCCGAATCTGGTGCTTGAGAAGCTGTTGCCCGTCGAAGCGCTGGGCGCCAGCGAGGAATCCGCGGAGGAAAAAGCCACCGCGCAGATTGACTACATTTATGAACAGCCGAAGGAACTTTTGCTCGACCGGCTGCTGCCGCGCTACATCGAAACGCAAGTTCTGCGCGCCATGCTGGAATCCTCCGCGGCCGAGCACGCGGCTCGCATGACCGCCATGGAATCCGCCACGAAAAACGCGGGCGACGTGATCGAGGCGCTGACACTGCACATGAATAAAGTGCGTCAGGCGGCGATCACCAAAGAGATTATTGAGATTGTCAGTGGCGCGGCATACGGAGCGTAGTGACTGGTGACTAGTGACTGGTGACTTGTGGACATCAAGAGCTATCGAGAGTTGCAGGTCTGGCAAAAGGCTCATGAGCTAGTTTTGATGATTTTCAAAATCACTGAGGATTATCCACGGAGCGATCAATTTGGCATCGTCTCCCAGGTGCGGAGGTCGGCTTCTTCTGTTGCCGCAAATATTGCCGAGGGCTTTGGCAGAGGAACGACAAAAGAGTTTTTGAGGTCGCTTCAGATTGCGCGAGGAGAGCTTGAGGAAACTCGGTACTTCATGCTCCTGAGTTTTGATTTAGGCAAGATTTCAAGAGAAGAGAATGCTCGGATCGATGCTGCGTGCGATTCGACGGGCCGATTGATCAACGCGCTCGGCCGTTCCCCGCGGGACAAAATGAGCGCGAACGACCAGTCACCAGTCACTAGTCACCAGTCACGGCCGAGCCAGAGGAGCAGCGTCTAATGCCAGAAAAATACGCAGCGGTCGGACACATCGTGCAGGTTATCGGACCGGTGCTCGATCTGCAATTTGAAGAGGGGCATTTGCCCTCCATCTATAACGCGGTCCGCATCACCAGCGTAGGTTTCAACGTTCCCACACCGGTCGACGTCACGGTTGAAGTGGAGCAGCATCTTGGTGAAGGCCGCGTGCGCTGCGTTGCGATGGAGCCGACGGAAGGTTTGGTGCGCGGCATGAAGGCCTACGACACGGGCGCCGGCATCACCGTTCCAGTCGGGAGGGCCACGCTCGGCCGCGTGATGAACGTGCTTGGCAAGCCGGTGGATCAACTCGGTCCGCTCACGAGCAAAACAAACTATCCCATTCATCGCCCCGCACCTCTCTTGCTGGATCAATCCACCACTCTCGAGATGTTCGAGACCGGCATCAAGGTCATCGACCTCATCCAGCCTTTTTTGAAAGGCGGCAAAATCGGCTTGTTCGGGGGAGCGGGCGTCGGC
Organism: uncultured Acidobacteriota bacterium; assembly: GCA_963715795.1. Lineage (GTDB taxonomy): Bacteria > Acidobacteriota > Terriglobia > Acidiferrales > UBA7541 > Acidiferrum. Next base: position 4,563,476 of record OY970275.1, read on the forward strand.
AAAACCGTGCTCATTCAGGAGTTGATCAACAACGTCGCGATGCAGCACGGCGGCGTTTCTGTGTTTGCGGGCGTCGGCGAACGGACTCGCGAAGGAAACGATCTTTGGCTGGAATTTCAGGAAGCTGGCGTCGTCGTTCCGGGAAATTCCGAAAAGTCCCGCGCGGCTTTGATTTACGGGCAGATGACGGAACCGCCCGGCGCGCGTCTTCGCGTCGGCCTGACCGGCTTGACCGTTGCGGAATATTTCCGCGATGAAGAGCATCTCGATGTGCTGCTCTTCATTGATAACATTTTTCGCTTCGTCCAGGCCGGTTCCGAAGTTTCGGCGCTGCTCGGACGTATGCCTTCGGCCGTCGGTTATCAGCCGAACCTCAACACGGAAATCGGCGAATTGCAGGAGCGGATCACCTCGACAAAGTCCGGCTCGATCACATCCGTGCAGGCCATTTACGTTCCCGCCGACGACTATACGGACCCGGCGCCGGCGGCGACGTTTACGCACTTGGACGCCACGACGAATCTCAGCCGGCAAATCGTCGAGCGCGGCATTTATCCGGCCGTCGATCCGCTGGCCAGCTACTCGCGCATTCTCGATCCGCGCATTGTCGGTGCGGAGCACTACGCGGTAGCTCGCGGCGTGAAGTCCATCCTGCAGCGCTACAAGGATTTGCAGGACATCATCGCGATTCTCGGTATCGAAGAACTTTCCGATGAAGACAAGCGCACCGTGGCGCGCGCTCGCAAAATCGAGAAATTCCTTTCGCAGCCGATGTTCGTGGCCGCGCAGTTCACCGGCCTCGAGGGCAAGTACGTGAAAATCGCAGACACGGTCCGCAGCTTCAAGGAGATCGTCGAAGGCAAGTACGACGACATTCCGGAGCAAGCGTTCTACATGGTAGGCACGATTGACGAAGCCCTGGCGAAGGCCGAAAAAATGAAAGCGAGCGCATAGAAACGAAAATGCTTCCCGACGCCATCGAGCTCGTCATCGTCACGCCGGAGCGGCAATTTCTCCGCGAAAGCGTGGTTGAAACCGTGCTGCCCGGCTCCGAGGGCGCTCTCGGCATTTTGCCGGGCCACGCGCCGTTGATCAGCGAGCTCGGCATCGGCGAGCTGACTTATCGCGGGGCTGGCACAAATCCCAGTGGCGGGCTCGCCATCATTCAAGGTTTCGCGGAGGTTTTGGGTGACCGCGTTACGGTACTCGCCGAGACGGCGGAGCGGGCGGCGGAAATTGACCTTGCCCGCGCAGAAGCCGCTAAAGCCCGCGCCGAGAAACGCCTGACCTCAGGCGATCCGAATATCGATTGGGACCGCGCCGGCATCGCCCTTCAGCGTGCGCTGCTTCGCATCCAGGTGGCGCGCAAGTACCGCGGAATTCCGATCGAAAGTCGCTGAGCTGGCTCCGGCCGGACGGAGACGGATTTTGCGACGCCGGATGCCGCCCTGCATCCAATCTAGCTGGAGCTTCGGATGGAAATCGTGACGATGTACACCACAGCCTGGTGCCCGGACTGCCGGCGCGCAAAATCGTTCTTGAAAGAGCGGGGCGTGGAATTCCGTGAAGTGAATATCGAGGAAGATTCTTCGGCCGAGGCAATCGTCATCAGGGCCAACCGAGGCAAGCGGAAAGTTCCCACCCTGGAAATAGGCGGGCGCTATATTACGTGCAGTCCGTTTGACGCCGAACAACTGGCGGAGGATCTGCAAATCCCGCTGAATCCCAAATCGCAACTTCGCTGAGGCTATTTAGGGCGCGGCTGCGTGGCCGCCGATGGAGAGCTATTCCACGGCAACGCCGCGCGCCCAAACTTTCGCGATTTGCAATCCTTCATCGAGCAGAACGATATCGGCGTCCGCGCCGGTGCGCAGCGCGCCTTTCTTGAATTCGATTCCGAGCAGGGCCGCAGGGTTCAGGGTGAGCATGCGAACGGTGTGCGCAAAGGGAATCCTCAGCGCGACGATATTTCTCAACGCCCGGTCCAGCGTCAGCGTGCTGCCGGCAAGCTTTCCCTCCGAATTGCGGCAGATGCCCCCGCTCACCGTCACTTCCATTTTTCCGAGCGTGTAATTGCCGTCCGGCATTCCTGTCGCCGCGGTGCCGTCGCTGATCAAGATCATGCCCTGGGGACCTTTTGCCTGGAGGAGCACTTTCATGGCTGTCTCTTCGACGTGGACGCCGTCGGCGATGAGCTCTGCCGTTACCTCGGGCGAGGTGAGGACCGCGCCAATTACGCCGCTGTCGCGATGCGAAAAGGGCCGCATGGCGTTGTAGACGTGCACGGCATGATGGGCTCCGTGGGCAATGGCCACGCGTGTTTGCTCGTAGGTCGCATCGGTGTGGCCCACGGCAGCAATCACACCCGCGTTTCGCGCCGCGTCGATGCACGGGATTGCCCCCAGCAGCTCGGGAGCAATCGTCAAAATTCGTGCATTTCCACCAGCCGCCTGAAGAAATCTATCGAGAAGCTCGGCAGACGGCAGCTTCAGCCACTCGGGTGGATGCACGCCACGCCGCGCAGGGCTCAGAAATGGGCCTTCAAAATGAATCCCGAGCACTTCGGCCCGCGTATCGTCCGTTTCGTGCTGTTGCGAAATGTAGCGGGCGATCCCTTCGACGCCCCGAATCGTGTCCTCCGGGCTTGCGGTGACGGTGGTGGCCACGAACGAGGTTGTCCCGTGCCGGGCTACCGTCTGGGACACGGCCGCGAGCGCTTCCGGGGTACCCTCCATGACGTCGCGCCCGCCCGCTCCATGGATGTGCACGTCCACGAATCCGGGGATCGCGACTTTGTCTGTTGCAGAGATTTCCTCGGCACCGGAGGGCAAGCGCATTCCTTCCCGCGGGCCGATTTCCTCGATCACTCCATCGCGGATCAGTATGCCTGCGTCGGGAATCTCCGTGGCCGGAGTGAGCGCCCGTCCGGCATGCAGCAAAAAAGTCGTGGCCATAAGTCAGGTTGTATCGTAGCGGAATTCCGCATTTCCACGCAAAAAAAGAAGGAGGGTTCTCTGGAACCCTCCTTCGAGGTGTGCTCTCAGGAATTTCTGAGAAGTAGCGGGCTCCGGGCGGCCTTATTGCGCTGCGCCGGAATTAGCAGTGGAAGCGGCTGTCGTCTCCGGGGCTTTCGGAATGCTCAGATAACCGGAGGCCGTGTTCTTGGTCACTTTGTTGACGACCAATTCAAGCGCTGCACGCGTCCCACCCGTATAGAAGAAAATGGGTTCGTTGACGGAGCGATTCTTCTTTTCGAAGTTCTTGTCGTCCGCCAGCACGTTGATCGTGAACTGGTTTTTGCGAGTGTTCGTGTCCTTCAGTTCGACCTGGATCGTGCCCACTCTCTGGGATCCGCCCTTGCGCTTCACTGTGAACTCAAAGTAGTCGCGCTGCCCCATGCGGCGAAGCTGATCGATTTCGTCGTGATTCCGCGCGATCAGCGTTCCCATCTCGCTGCGGGCCATCTGCAGGTTATTTTTTGTTGCGTCCAGGTCACCTTTAACTCCCGTAACGTCACCGTTCAGTTTGTTTACATCGTCGACGTTCGCTTTGGTTGCGAGATCAGCCTTGACGGAGTTGGCCAGCCCGTCGACTTTCTGGTCGACAGCAGCGGTTGCCGTCTTGGTCTGCTTCCGCGCTGCTGCCAGCTCTCCTTGCGTGAGGTTCAGCTTGTTTGCAACCACTCGCAGGTCGCTCTGCAATGCCTGATTGATTTCGTCTTCTTTCGCCAGACGCTGGCTCAAGGCGTCGTTCGTTTGCTTGAAGGAGGATTGCGTCGCTTGCTCGATGCTGTTCGCGTGATTCAAGGCGCTCCAGCCGACTCCGAGTCCGATCAGTGAAACTACGCCCAACGCGGCAACAGCCAAACCCACCCAACGTGGCGTTCCGGTTGTGGTGTGGTTCAAGGGATCTTGAAACTCGCTCATAAACTTCTTCTCCTTTGGGGTTTTTCCCCCTGTGGCCGGGGAAAAGTGCACCCCTCACGCCAAACCCCGGATTCTGGCGATGTAGGGTTTAACCCAAGCTGATGCATGGAGTTGAAAGGGAAGAGGGGAAAGGGGGAAGCAGGGTTTATACGTACTAGTACTAGTAAAGATTACGCGTTTGCCTTGCGCCTTGTAAATTTTGCTGTTGGCGTTTGAGAACGCGGGGAAGGACGGCAGCGCGGGGGAGAAAATAGACGGAGGCGTGTGGCTGCGGCGAGGCTAGCCGTAAATTATTGTTGAACAAGTATTTATGAGAAGTGTCTCAGGCGGCCTGAGGAGCGGGCTCTTCGTCGGGGCCTTTGACGGGGGTGAAATAGCGATCCAGAGTGCTCATCGCAGCGTCGAGGACCATGTGACAATCCGAGCAGGAGTCCAAGTGCCGCTTGATCTCGTTCGCCACTGGGGGCGAAAGTCTTCCCTCTAAGTACCAACAAATCAAATGGATAGTGTCGCGACAGCTCATAGCAGCGGTCCCCCCGTGGCCCCGCAGTGGTGCTAGAAACGTCTGTCTATAGTGCATTTGATTCACCAAAACCCCTGTTGGCTGGGGGAAATTTAATTGCCGGAATTTCAATAACTTAGAAAACTCGCGGATGACCACAGGCGAGCCGGCCCTATCACTTCTGGGGAAAGTTTACTCAGCGATTTGCAACGATTGAGCGGAATCCGCCCTGGCGAGGCCCTTAGCGGTTGGGAACTACGGTCATCTCCCGCAGCGCTTCGATCCTCTCTTCCAGAGGGGGATGAGTGCTAAAGAGGGAGGAAACCGTGGCCCCGCCAAACAGCGGCTTCACGATGCAGAGGGAGGAGGTGGAAGGCGATATGACCGTCGTTGGGATGCGTTTATTGTACGCTCCGAGCTTTTGCAGGGCGCTGATCAACCCGTATTGGTTGCCGACCATGCGAGCTCCGGTGGCATCCGCGGCGTACTCGCGTTGCCGGGAAAGTGCCAACTGCAGCAGCATGGCGGCGATAGGAGCCAAGATCATGAGCACGATCTCGACGATGATGCCGCCGCCATTACGGTCATCCTCGCCGCCACCCCCGAACCACATGCCCCAGTGGGCGATCCAGGTGATCGCTCCGGCGAGCGTGGCGGCGACGGAGCTAATCAAAATATCGTAATTGCGTACATGCGATAGCTCGTGGGCGATGACGCCTTCCAACTCGTCGTCATTCATCAATTCCAGCAAACCTTGCGTCACGGCCACGGAAGCGTGGCTCGGATTTCTGCCCGTGGCAAAGGCGTTGGGCGCTTCCTCCGGCACAACGTATAGCTTCGGCACGGGGATATTAGATTTGGCGGCCAGGCGTTCCATGACCGCGTAGAGCCGCGGCAACTGTTCGCGCGTGACCGGCTGCGCGCCGCTCGACTTCAGGGCGATTTTATCGGAAAAGAAATAGGCGACCGCGTTGGTGCAGACGGCGATCCCAAGGGCAATGGTCATGCCATTCCGTCCGCCGATGAGCGAGCCCACCAGCATCAAAAAAAGCGTCAACGCCACCAGCACAAACGTCGTTCGAAGAACTCTCATGATGTACCTTCACTATTCTATACGCGCCGAACCCCAAGAACTATCGCCGCGCGCGAACCGAGAGAGAGGAAGCCTCGATCGAGACTTCCCCTCGCTCAATTAGATACCAGCGGCTGCCGCCGGTTGTTTCGCCTTCGAGCGTTCGAAGCGCATGGCGTCTTTTTGCCCATCGCGATCGACTCGGATGTGATCGCCAGGAAGCACCTTGCCCTCGAGAATCTGCAACGCTAGCGGATCCTGAATCAGGCGTTGGATCGTTCGGCGCAACGGCCGCGCGCCGTACGCCGGGTCGTAGCCCTCCCGCAGCAGTAACTCTGTTGCAGCAGGCGTGAGATCCAAAGTGATTTGACGTTCGGCCAGGAGTTTCTCCACGCTCTTCAGCAACAGGCCGACGATGCGGGCGAGTTGCTCCTTGCCGAGGGGATTGAAAATGACGATTTCGTCGATGCGGTTGATGAACTCGGGGCGGAAGGCTGCACGCAGCGCTTCCATGGCCTCTTTACGCGCCTGCTCCGGATGCTTATCCGAAAGCTCGAAGATGGCCGTGGAGCCTACATTGCTGGTCATGACCATGACCGTATTGCGGAAGTCCACTGTGCGGCCCTTGCCGTCGGTCAGGCGGCCGTCTTCGAGGATTTGCAACAGGATATTGAAGACGTCCGGATGCGCTTTTTCGATTTCGTCGAACAAGATCACGGAGTAGGGATGCCGCCGGACTTGCTCCGTGAGTTGCCCGCCTTCTTCATAGCCGACATAGCCAGGAGGCGCGCCGATCAGACGCGAGACACTGTGTTTTTCCATGTATTCGCTCATGTCGATCCGGATCATCAGCTTTTCGTCGTCGAAGAGAAATTCGGCGAGGGCTCGGGCCAGCTCGGTTTTGCCGACGCCGGTGGGACCGAGAAAAATGAAGGAGCCGATGGGCCGCTTGGCGTCGGATAGACCTGCGCGGCTGCGGCGGACCGCATTCGCCACGCGGCCGAGCGCTTCGTCTTGCCCGACAACCCGCTGGCGGAGCCGCTCTTCCATGTGCACGAGCTTCTGGGCTTCGCCTTCGAGCAAACGTCCCGCCGGGATACCCGTCCATTTGCTCACCAGCTTGGCGATGTCTTCTTCATCGACTTCTTCTTTGAGCATCGGCGCATTCTTTTGCACGGACGCGAACCGTTCCTCTGCTTTCTTCAGTTCCTGCTCGGCCGCGGCGATTTTGCCATAGCGGATTTCCGCGACTTTTGCGAGCTCGCCGGCTCGCTCGAATTTTTGTTCGTCTGTTTTCAACTGCTCGATCTGCTCTTTAAGCTTGCGAATTGTCCCGATGGCCGCTTTTTCCGCCTGCCAGCGAGCCTTCCTCCCGCTGGAATCCTCTTTCAATTTCGCTAGCTCTTTATCGATTTGGCTGCGGCGTTCCTTGGAATGTGCATCGGTCTCTTTCAATAAGGACTGGCGTTCGATTTCGAGCTGCAGAATGCGGCGCTCGATTTCGTCGATTTCAACGGGAAGAGAATCGATCTGCATGCGCAGGCTGGCGGCGGCCTCGTCGATCAAGTCGATCGCCTTGTCTGGCAGGAAACGGTCGGAAATATAACGGTTCGAAAGTGTGGCGGCCGCCAAAATCGCCGCGTCCTTGATGCGCACGCCGTGGTGAACTTCGTAGCGCTCTTTCAAACCTCGCAGAATCGCGATGGTATCTTCGACAGTTGGCTCGCTCACGAGAACAGGCTGGAAACGCCGCTCGAGAGCCGGATCCTTTTCGATGTATTTTTTGTACTCATTCAGGGTCGTTGCGCCAATCGCGCGCAACTCGCCGCGCGCCAGGGCGGGCTTGAGCATGTTGGAGGCGTCCATCGCGCCTTCCGCCGCGCCCGCGCCGACCAGGGTGTGCAACTCGTCGATGAACAGAATGATTTGTCCTTCGGCTTCGGTGATTTCCTTCAACACGGCCTTCAACCGGTCTTCAAATTCGCCGCGGAATTTCGCGCCGGCCACGAGAGCAGCCAAATCCAGCGCCACAAGGCGCTTAGTCTTCAGCACGTCCGGCACGTCCCCGGAAACGATGCGCTGGGCGAGTCCCTCGACGATCGCCGTCTTTCCCACTCCCGGCTCGCCGATCAATACGGGATTATTCTTCGTTCGCCGCGCCAGAATCTGCATGACGCGCCGAATTTCTTCGTCGCGCCCGATTACCGGGTCGAGCTTTCCGCGCCGGGCTAGGTCCGTCAAGTCGCGCGCGTATTTTTCGAGGGAAGCATAGGTAGCTTCGGGATTCTGCGAAGTAACGCGCTGCGAGCCGCGCACTCCCGAGAGAGCTTGCAAGATCGCTTCATGCGAAGCGCCGTGCTTTTTCAGCAACCGGCCCGCTGGATCGCGATCTTCTCCGGCGAGCGCCAGAAAAAGATGCTCGGTCGAGACGTACTCGTCCTTGAACCTTTCGGCCTCATCGAAGGCGCGTTCCAAGACGCTGTTCAGCGGCTTTCCCAGATGCTGCTGCGCAAAACCCTGGACTTTCGGTAACCGGTCGATTTCGCGTTCAATTTCCTGCGTCAACGCTTCGCCACGAATGCCAAGCCGCGCGAGCAGCGGAGGCACCACGCCGTCCGTCTGGTTTACCAGGGCTTCCAGCAAGTGCAGCGGCTCAACCTGCTGATTCTCATGCTGTGCCGCGACATCGTTCGCTTGTTGCAGCGCTTCTTGGGCCTTCACCGTCATTTTTTCAAATCGCAACATGTTCTACCTCTTTTACATCCCTTCTTGAAAAAAGGGGCTGCCAAATCGGCAGCCCCTTGATACTACAGAACTGCTGCCGGTTTACTTTCCTGCAGCGGCCGCAACGGCAACTGCAGGCGTTCCCACGTTCACCTTGATCTGCTTCGGCTTCGCTTCCTCACGCTTCGGAACCGTCAGCGTCAGCACACCGTTTTGATAATCGGCCTTGATGGCCTCCGAGTTCACGGTGTTGGCGAGCGAGAAGCTGCGGCTGAACGCGCCATACGCGCGCTCCACGCGCAGATAATTGTCTTCGTTCACCTTCTTCTCGAACTTGCGTTCACCGCGAATGGTCAAAATGTTATTTTCCACCCGGATGTCAAGATCCTTCGGATCAACATCGGGCAAATCGGCCTTTACGACGAGTTCCTGCTCGGTTTCGTAAATGTCGACGGCAGGCGCCCAGCTCGTGAGATTAGATTCTCCGGCCGAATGCTCGAGGACGTTGCCAAACAAGCGATTGACCTGTTCCTGTAGGGTCGCAGACCCACGAAAAGGTTCCCAACGGGATAAAGTGGTTCTCATGATCGATCTCCAGTTTCTGATTAATTTACTGCAATGAGATAATATAATATGAGTGCGTCGTTGTCAACTACAATTTTCGTCTCTCAAGGTCTACATAAGCCTTTTATTATAAGCATTTTAACTTGAATCTGGCCTCACGCATCTATTCACGTCATGTGTGGAGTATCCACAGGGCTGTGCGCCCCCTGTATCGTTTTTCCCGCCAACTCTGCCCTTGAGATGCTGCTAAACTCCCACTTGATGCGCCTGGATGAAGTTGACTACCACCTACCCGAAAGCCAGATCGCTCAACGGCCCCTGGACCGCCGCGATTCTTCCCGCCTGCTGGAGCTGTCTCGAACCCAGGGCGGCTTCCGTGACCATCTTTTCGTGGAACTGCCGGACCTGCTTCACGGCGACGAGCTTATGGTGCTTAATAACACGCGCGTCATCCCCGCTCGGCTCTTCGGGCGCCGCGCGGGCGTCCATTCGCAGCCTCCCTCTCGCAGCACTCGCGGCGAACATCTGAGCGGCAGGGTGGAGGTGTTCCTCACCCGCCAGCTCGATCCACAAACATGGGAAGCGCTCGTCCGGCCCGGGCGCAAAATGCAGACGGGAGTGCGCGTCTTCTTTGGAGAAGGGGAGCTGGAAGCCGAGGTGATTTCGCGCGGAGAACTGGGAGTGCGCACTCTGCGCTTTGTTTCACGTGACACACGCAGCGTCGCGGAGCACCTCGAGAGGATGGGACATATCCCTCTGCCGCCGTACATCCATCGCGTCGATGAAGAAAACGACCGCGAACGCTACCAGACGGTGTTTGCCAGACGGCCTGGTGCGATTGCCGCTCCCACCGCGGGTTTGCATTTCACTCCGGAGATTCTGGAGAGAATTCGCGCCCGCGGCGTGGAAATCTGCGAGCTGACCCTCGAAGTGGGTCTCGGGACGTTCCAGCCGGTCCACGCGGAAACGCTGGAAGAACATGTGATGCACTCCGAAGCGTACGAAATTCCCGCCGAGACGGTCCAGCGCATTGACACCGCACGAGCCGCGGGCCGCCCGATCCTGGCTGTGGGTACGACCGTGGTCCGCGCTCTCGAAGATGCAGCCCTCCGCGCAGCACAAACCGGCTCAGCGGAATTGTTGCTTTCCGGGAGCGCCGACGCTCGCCTGTTTATCTATCCGGGATTTCGCTTTCGAGTGGTGGACGCGCTGCTTACAAATTTCCATCTCCCGCGCTCGACGTTGCTCGCGCTGGTCTGCGCTTTCGCCGGACGCGAGGAAGTGCTGGCAGCGTACGCGCATGCCGTTCAGGCAGGTTACCGCTTCTATAGTTATGGAGATTGCATGCTGATTCGTTGAGGGTTGCTGGAAAATTTTTCGAAGAGGAGCAAGTAAGGCTTCGGGCTGGATCAAGAAACACGTTAACAACGTGGGAGTGGGGAGGCTGAGTTGCTGGCCAGCCTCCCCACTCGTGCCTTCAGAAGCAGCCGCGACGCCTTTTTGCTTACTCACTGAATACGAAAACGCGATTTTGTCCCGAAAAGCGGACTTCTTTCACTTGTCCGTCTTCCCCGACAAGGACGGAATCGCCTGCGGCCCTTGTATCCCGATTTTCCCAGCGGCCTTCGGCCTCTGCGAGAATTTGTTTCCCCTTTTGGACGGTCGCTTTGTTTCCGTCGATCTGCAGACGATATTCACCGGCTTGTAGATCCGCTTTGCCGATCTTTGCGGACTGCGCGATGCTGATGGTCTTGGTGAAAGGTTTTGCGAGGAGCGGAACGGTCGAGGCCAAAGCCGCTGCCAGCGCCACACTGCGGAGGATCGAATTGAGTTTCATGCGTGTCAACTTCCTTTCCGTGAGAATCGAGTCAGCCTGACTTTCAACTGGCGCAACCAAACAGAGTGTTGACACGCGTGATGTGGGCGAGTAGTCTCACCCGCAAGACACCTCGTTCTTCCTGGACTAACGGCCGGAAAGACTGCGTGTCATCGCCCCGCGGCTGCCACCGCGGGGTTTTTCATTTTCGTTCCTCTGCCTTGCCTGCGCAGCTCTTGCGGCTGCACAGTTATAGACGAGCGGGACGGAGAGAATGTTTCGTCGACGATTGGATTTTTTTCTTCTATTCTTCTTAATATTTGATGGACTGAGGGCATCCGAGGTTACTTTTACTTGCCGTTTGCTAAACCTTCTCTGAACTTCGAAAAGATTCTTCGAAACCTTTCCGCGGGGCGCGGCATCCGGCAGGCAGATCCCTCGCTGTCCTCTGGTGCATGGTGCATCGGCTGGCCGCTTCATCTATACTCAATGGAATTTTGCGGATGGCATGAATGCGAATTCTTGTTCTGAGCGATCTTCACGCGAACGCTACGGCTTTTGCCGCGGCGCTGGATTCTGCTGCGGGGCGGTGGGACGTCTCCGTCTGCCTGGGCGATGTTGTGGGTTATGGGCCGGATCCGCATGAAGTTGTCGCGCGACTTCGTGAACTCGGCACGCAAACCATCCGCGGCAATCACGACAAAGCCGTGTCGGGCCTGATGGATACCACGGACTTCAATCCCGTCGCGAAAGCCGCCGTGGATTGGACCCGTGCGCAGCTCAACGGCGAAGATCTTGCCTGGCTTTCCGCGTTGCCTCAGGGGCCGTTGGCCACCGATGGAATTGTGCTGGTGCACGGCGCGTTTCAAGACGAGGACGAATACGTCTTCACGCCCGCGCAAGCACTAGACGGACTGCTCGATTCCACAGCCGCCGTCACTTTTTTCGGGCACACCCATCATCAGGGCGGCTTTTCGTATCAGGACTCGAATCTCGAAGTGCTGCAGATTCGTCCGCGCGCGACCGAATCGTTCGCCGCGCTGCGCATCGAAGAGCCGCGGCGCTATTTGCTCAATCCCGGCTCCATTGGCCAGCCGCGCGACGGCGATCCCCGCGCGGGCTTTGCGATTGCCGATCTCGAACATGAAATCGTGGAGTTCTGGCGGGTGCCGTATGACATTGCGGCGGTACAAGAACGCATGCGTGCTGCACAGCTTCCGGAACCTCTCATTCACCGGCTTCTCGTTGGCCGTTAAAAATTTGCGGAACGGGTGCCAGCTATTCTTCGCGCCCGCCTTGACGCCGCGCGGCATCGGGACCAGCATGATTGTCTGAGCACATTGCATGTCTGAATCGTTGCAAATCAAAAGTACCGAGGAGCCGGCGAACAATCGCGGCCGCTCCTGGATTGTATGGATGGGAATCGCGACCATCGCGATTGCGTTGGTCTTGGTTATGTGGCCGGGCGCCGAGAGGCCGCCGGGCTCGTTCACGCGCGAAACGCACCTTCCTTTTGGGCCGGCCGAGCAAGGTTATGCTCCGAAACTGCAGATTGAGGGCCTTGCTCTCAGCCGCGCTGAGAATTTTTTGAATCAGGAAATCACCACGCTTGCGGGCCGCCTTATCAACACAGGCGACTTGCAGGTTTCCAATGTCGAGCTCACGGTGGAATTCTCCGATGAACTCGGCCAAGTTGTGCTGCGCGAATCGCGTGCGGTACTGGCGCCGAACGCGCCTCCGCTGGCTCCCGGCGAACGCCGCGACTTCGAATTCTCCTTCGAACATATTCCCACTTCCTGGAATATTCAGCAGCCCGTCGTGCGGGTCTCCGGCCTCCTGTTTACTCCCAGGAAAGAATAGTTTACAAGCTACGTGTTTCCTTTATAATTCCCGGCGTGGACTTCTCCGCCGAACTGCAAGCCTGTTTGAAGGAATTCACCGCCGACGGCGTCATCGAGGTTCGCGAAAATGGCGGGAGGGTCGCGCCTTTTTCCGGACTCTCCTGGGAAATCCGCGGGGCCGCGGAGAAACCTCTTCTGCACCTTTGGTCGGAAAACTACAACTTAACGCGCCGCGTTCTGGCCATCACCGACCATTCCGAGGAGCGACTGACGCTTGCCGTCGAGCGCTTTGGCCGCACCAAGCCGGACCGCCTTGAATTCATCCGCGTGGAATTCGAACGCACCTTGCAGGACCTCTCGCGCCAGGCCTTTTGCGATTATCTCCGTTCTCTCTTGGCGGAACATTTCCCCGACGAAACTCTCGAGTCTTTGACGGCTTCGCCCGACCTCGAACATTCCCTTTCGGGGAATTATGTCCGTGGGCTACTGCGGCGGGGTTCCACGCTGATCGCCGTCTTGGCCGTTCCCGATGGCGAGCCTGTGGATGCCGCGGAAAGCAGTTTGACGTTCGCGCTGCTTTGGCTGGATCACGCGCGCAACAGCAATCGACGCGGGTCGGTAACCGATCTTCGCCTCATACTGCCCAAAGGCTCCGCTCGCCTCGTGGCTTCTCGCGCCGCAGCGCTCACTTCGGATTTATCGCTCGAACTGTATGAGCGCGAACCGGTGCGGGAGTCGCTCGAGAGAGTCGATGTGCGCCGCGCGGGGAATCAGGAAACCTGGCTTGTCCCGCATCGCGAATCGCAAGCGCTTCTCGATCGTGCGCGAGCGGCGCTGGAGCCCATCGTCAACTTGTCGCCGCGGGCTATCGCAGTCCATCCGGTCGCGCCGTTACGCGAGGTTTGTCTGCGTTTCCGAGGCTTGGCGTTTGCTCGCTGGGAGGACGGCCGCGTTTTCTTTGGATGCCCGGACGCTCGCGAGGAGCTGACGCCATCCACTTTGCCCGCTCTCAAGACGCTGCTCGAGCAGCTGGAAATTCATCGACACCCGCTAGCCACGGAATCGCGCCACGCTCTCTATCGCGCGCAACCGGAGCGCTGGCTTGAATCGCTGGTTCGCGAAGATGTAACGCGCGTCGACGCTGCTCTCGATCCTCGATTTGTCTATTCGCAAGTCTTCGCGCATGCCGGCGGCGACCACGGCATTCTTGATCTCCTGACCCTCACGCGTTCGGGGCGACTGGCGATCCTCGAGCTAAAAGCCAGCGAACACATTCATCTTCCGCTCCAAGCGGCCGGCTATTGGCTTCGTATTCGGCGCCATTTGGAACAGAACGATTTCGCGCGCTATGGATATTTCCCGGGAATTGAACTACAAACTGCTCCACCGCTCGTTTATCTGGTAGCTCCAGCGCTACGTCTGCACCCATCCACGGATACGCTTCTGCGATTTCTTTCGCCCGAGATGGAAAATACTCGCGTCGGTTTGGCGGAGAGCTGGCGCCGGGGATTGCGCGTGGTCATGCGCCAGTAAACGGCGGAGCCTCTCATTCCTCTAGTCTCTTGTTCTGCCCCTTCTTGTGCCCGTCTTTCTTCTACTTCCCACCGCCTTTTTGCCTATTTGCGCTCTTTTTTTGTTTTTGAAATGTCCTGTTCCAGAGCGCCGCCGCAAAGTAGAATAGTTTGTGTCAACCATTTGAGGTAAAAAGAGTGAATTTTTCCGCGACCATTCGGCATTCGGCACAAGCTTCTCTCATCGACCTGCGTGGACGGCTCACATTTTTCGAAGTCGGCGTGCTTCGCGAAAACGTATCTCGGCTTTTGCGCGAAGGCCGCAAGCACATCGTCCTTAATTTGACTGGATTGCAATACCTCGATAGCTCTGGCATCGGCGAGTTGGCGCGCATTTACGTGATGGTGGTGAAGAGCGGCGGAGAAATGAAGGTCGTCGGACTGTCCCGCAACGTCGAGGAAGTTTTGAAGATCACCCACCTGTATCAGGTCTTCCCGGAATTTCCTGACGAGGAAGCGGCGTTACAAAGTTTCCCGAGGGGCCGAAGCGAGAAATCATCCGAAAATAGCTAGTAGAAAAATACTAGCCAGAAAATCTGTCCCTAAAAGGAGAGAAGCAGCTAAGGTGTGTACCTTAGCTGCTTCCCGGGGTGTGTCCTCGAAGTGGTTAGTTATTAATTTAGATGCACGCCAGCAAAAAAGGTTTCCCTCCTTTGAAAAAAATTGGAGATTCTCTTTCTCGCCGAAAGCGCTTAATAAAACAGGTACTTACGCCACCGTTCGTCGCGATGTCCGATGAGCCGCATCAACTGGCGGGAGGTGTGGAGGGTGAACGGCCTGGGCCGCCGAGCCAGCTTCAGTCCGGCCTCTTCCGGTGTCCTGTCGCCCTTGCCGTTATTGCAGCGGTAGCAGCAGGCCACCAGGTTTTCCCATGAAGACCTTCCGCCGCGCGACCTCGGTACAACGTGGTCCAGCGTCAATTCCGAACTGGGAAAGATGCGCCCGCAGAATTGGCAGGTGTTGCGGTCACGCAGCAAAATGTTCTTCCGCGAGAGAGCCCGGCTCTGCTGCGGAATATGACGGTACGCCAGCAAGCGGATCACGGACGGCACCTTATGGGCGTGAGCTGCCGAGTGCACTTCAGCGTTGTGCATCTCTTCGGCTTGGGCCACTCCCTTGAGGAGCAGGACCATCGCGCGCCGCACCGCCGTCACGTTAATCGGCTCATAGGTCGCGTTCAGAACCAAGACAGGCTCCTGCATCAGCGACGCACGTCGCGGCACCATTGGGTTGTGGGATCTACTGCCCGCGGGATCCGCAGGGCTGGGCGCAAACTCGCCGCCCACTTCGGGGGCATACCGCCCTCGGAAATCTGCCGACTTTGGCCGGTTTGCGCTCATGGCGCTACCTGCTCTTACAGAGTACCATTTTTGGGGGCTAGTATGGGATTTCTCACAGCCCGGGCTACCGTCAGGCCTAAGATCGATTTCGCCCCCGACTCCAGCAGCGCGCGCGCACATGCGTCAAGCGTCGCCCCAGTCGTCATTACATCATCTACCAGTAAGACGCGCTTATTGTCAACCTGGCTGCCTGGACGTGTGGCAAAAGCACCACGCACAGACTCCCAGCGCTCTTCCACGGTGAGCACCTGCTTGTTCGGGCGCGGCCTCGTCCTCATTAGCAACACCGCCTTATGCGGCAGCCCGAGTTTCCGGGCCAGCGGCTTCGAAATAAGTCCTGCTTGGTTATATCCCCGCTCTCGCTCGCGATCCCTGTGCAAAGGTACTGGAACGACCACATCAGCCGCCAGCCGCTCTCCCTCCCGCTTGGTCAGGCCGGCCAATTCTTCCGCGAACCACTCCGCCAAAGGCTCGATTCGCTCCCACTTCAGCAGAAGAATGGCTTGAACGAGCAGTTCCTCGTACTTTCCGTAACTTCGTGCCCGTTCAAAGGCATAGGTCTTCCGCTGGCAGGCGCGGCATAGAGGTTCCTTTCCGCCGGTTGGCGGCGTTCCCCAGAGGGGCTGCCCACAGATGTCGCAGGATTGTTCCCAATTTGCAGCGAAACGGTTTAAGCACGCCTGACAGATAGGAAGCCGACTCGCCCCGCTGAGTAGCTGGCCGCAAGTTCTGCAGTCCGAAGGGAAAAACACGCTTACCAACGCGTCGCCGGCTTCCGCAAGCCATCCGCGCACACCCCTGCGCGGTGCCCGAACTGCCGCGGACGAAGCGTTTTCTCCGATCACGACGGAGAAATCTACTCCTCCCACGCCTATATTGAAAGAGAGAAGGTACGCTAGGGTAATTTGAGGTCAAACCCACCCTCAAGCCGCCGGCTCTGAACGGCAGCCTTACTCAGCGCACTTTATCCCGGCGGGTTACAACAGACCCTGTTCCATCTTTTCTTGGCAGGAGATGCAGTGCTTGGCCCAAGGTACCGCTTCGAGCCTCTTCTGCTGCATCTCTTCCTGGCAATTGGCGCACACGCCATATTCATCGGTCTGGATGCGCTTAAGCGCCGCATCGATCATATTTAGGATCGTGCGGTCTGTATTGGTCATGCCAAAGAGGAACTCTTTCGTATAGGAGTTCGCCGCTTTGTCCGCGAGGTCCACCGTGGGATCTTCATCCGCGGTGCGTCCCTCTTCCTGGGTACGCGCGATCGTCTTCATCAATTCCTCACGCCGCGTCACCAGCTTTTTCTTGTAGTAGTCTAGCCTTTTCTTGTCCATGAGAGTCCCGCCCCTCTGTCTGCTTTCGGGGCCACCTAAAAACTCCGTAGTGTAGACCTGCCTCCCCAGAGTGTCAAGTTTGATGCGCTCACTTTGCCTAAGGTATAAAATTGCGCCCCCACAGCCACAGTCTTGCCCACTCCTGGCCCACGTCCCATAATGATTGGGTTACTCAGTTTCGCCCCGGAGGAACATGCCATGCCCGCTAAAAAGCTTACCGATACCGAGGTTCAAGCCCTCCTCACCAAATTACCAGGCTGGAAAATCCTCGGCGGCAAGCTGCATCAGGAATATGTATGCAAGGATTTCGTCGCGGCCTTCGGCAATATGACTCGCGTCGCCCTCGTTGCCGAAGCAATGAACCACCATCCGGAGTGGTTTAACGTTTGGAACAAGGTGGTAATCGATCTCACCACCCACAGCGTCCAGGGCATAAGCGATTACGATTTCCGGCTCGCCGAAAAGATCGAAGAGATTTTCGCTCCCGCCCGCTAGTGTCCTCCGAGGAATTTCAAAAGAAAGCACACTAGTCCACTCCGCCCGCCTCTGGCTAGGCGGCCAGCTGCATTTCCGCGTCTTCCAGACCGTGTCTTATTGACTTAGGGTTCTGGCTGCGGAGGTGCGCGGCACCTAGACCCTTCTTCTCGCGGATGATCACGACTTCATCCGTGAGATGGCGAGACAAACGCTCGTCAATCTCGGTTATCGCGTTCTTCCCGCCGTTGACGGAGAAGAGGCGCTGCGCCTATGCGAAAGCGAAACGCCCGCTCTGGCTATACTGGACCTCGTCATGCCTAATTTGGGGGACTCGATGCAGCGGCAGAGCTTGCGGAACGGTTCGTCGGGATCCCAGTCTTGTTTACGAGCGGCTACTCCCAGGAATCCAGAGGTTTGGAAACAACAGCACACTCTTTGCAAAAACCCCATAGTTCCAGGTGCCTGAGCCGCATGGTGCGTGAAATTCTGGATCGGGCGAAAGCCCCATCTTCTCAAGCCTAATAGCATCTCGCGATTTTTCTTGAGAACCGCTCTGTTTTGCCGTTGACACCCGCCTATCGCGGTGCTACAAAGCCCCAAAGGCAAGCCCTTTGGTGGTAAGTCTCTTACCGCAATTCATTCAGCGAGTGGGGCCGCAGACCTGCCTGGCAGGGCAGGGCTGCGCGGCCGCCTAGGGCATTGTGGTGTAACACCCCACCTCACCCCGGGAGGTGAGAACCTCACGGTTTTCACCTCCTTTTTTCTTGTGAGCCTTCCGCATCTTTGCATCGTTGATGCATACCCGGCACCGAAGAAGGCGATCCTGCTGAACGTCCAAGGTTTCTTGCCTCTCGGCTCTCCTCGGTTAAGATAGTTCTTATCTTGGCTGATTCGGAAATGCCCACGCCGCCGCTTTTGGCTTTGCAGGATGTGACCGTCGTTCGCGGAGACTCTGCCGAGCGCCCGGCGCTGGACCGCGTCTCGCTCCGAATCGACAGCGGCGAGCACGTTTGTATCCTTGGGCCGAATGGTTGCGGCAAGTCCACACTGATCAAGACCATTACCCGCGAGTGTTATCCTCTGGCGCGCGAGGGCTCATCCATTTCGATTCTCGGCCGCGAGCGCTGGAATATTTTCGAGTTGCGCTCGCTGCTGGGGATCGTGTCGCCCGATCTGCTGGCGTCTTGCACCACCGACGCCACCGGACGCGACGTGGTGCTTTCCGGCTTTTTCAGCAGCACGCGCATTTTTCCGCACCACCATCCCGATCCCGCCGATCTCGAACGTGCCCAAGCGATTCTCCAGCGTTTGGGCATCGCGCATCTCTCCGCTCGCCCCGTCTCCCAGATGTCCTCGGGAGAAGCAAAGCGAACGCTGATCGCTCGCGCCCTGGTCCACCATCCACAGACATTGCTCTTCGATGAGCCGAGTAACGCTCTGGACATCGCCGCGCAGTATCAACTGCGCGATACCATGCGCCAGCTTGCGCAAAGCGGCCTCGGCATTCTTCTGGTGACCCATCATGTTTCGGAAATTATTCCGGAGATCGAACGTGTAGTCCTGCTGCGAGAAGGCCGCATTCTGGCCGATGGTGCTAAGCAGGAAATCCTTAGCGCCGGGCATCTTTCCTCGCTCTTTGGCGTTCCCGTCCGGATCGGGCAACAGGACGGCTACTTTCATTTGTATTAAGCAGCGGACGATCTCGCGGCCGCCGCCCTGATGCTCGGGCGCACGATCCAATTCCCGATTCCCTGCACTCCAACTGCGGCCAGCAGAAGCACGACAGGATCGATGGGATGACGATAGCGCAGCGAGGTATGTGTTACGTAGTACAGCAGCGGAAAAACCACGAGGACAGCGACAATCGGAAAAGCATATTCATTTTTCCTTACAAAAAGGAAAACCGCGCCTAACAAGGCGAACAGCGGCGCCGCATCATTGCAGAGCAATATCACGCGCAGCCACAAGGAATCCGCTTCGCGAAACGTAGCTATGGGAGTTGCCGTTCCTGCCCAGAAATCCACGAAGCGCTGCGAAATCAGCCAAACTTCAATCCGCGGATGTGTTTTGATAAAAGCGACGGCTTTTCTCTCCTCTTCTTCCATGAACGGCGTTTCGCCCATGCGCAGGTAGCGCAGTATTTCGCGGTCCTGCGTGATCGGACCGGGACGAAACCTGTTCTGCTCGTCATAGTTCTCGTTGTTGCCGACATACAGTTCGAATGCAAAATTCGACCGCAAGGGAATGAGCCTGTGGAAAACAACATAGTTGCGAATGGTCCACGGCACACAACAAAATAGCGCGATGGCGCCGGCGAGAGCGGGCCTCAAGAACCGCCACGCGTTGCGATCTTGATTTCGATCCCTGTAAGCGGCCCACAAGAGAAACACGGGAAGCAGCAAAGCGACGGCAGGATTCGTGAGCAGCGCAAAGCCCCAAAGAATTCCATAGAGACACCAGTTGCTAACCCGCCGCGATTCTGCCAATTCCAATGTGGCCCAAACCAAAACCGCAACCAGGAGAGCGGACAAACATGTGTCCCAAATCCATTCGAAGGGAATCAGGATTGCATTCGGGAATAGAGACCACAACCACGCGGCTCCACTGGCGACGCCGAGTCCGGCGATGCGCTTGCCCACGTAAAAAATCGGTATGCAAGTGGCCGCCGAGAAGAGAATATTCAGAGAAAGCGCCGCGAGAAAGGAAGGAAGCGTGTAAATGCCAAAAATTTTGAAAATTCCCGCCAGGAGATAGGGATAGACGGGCGTCAGCCACGCGGTCGGGCCTGAATCTCTTTGAAAGGGAGATGAGTATCCCTTGCCGCTGGCGATCGAATAGGCAATATGCCCGGCTTCGGTCTGAAACGGCACGACGCTCAAAACGCGCGGCGAAAATTGCCGCACTTCATACCATGCGAACGCCGCGCGCGCTCCCAATGCGACAATCGCGATCAGCAAAAGAGACGTAACGGCTTTTCGCAAGGCGTCGTTCATGGATACTTTGCTTATTCCGGATGCGCGGAAAAAACCTCGCGCGGCTGTCACTCGAGCCCCTCGCCAAAAGGAAGAAGGCGCGAATAGCCTAACTCAATCCGCGGCCAAAGCGAGGAAGGAAACGCCAGCTATTTTTCCGTACGGGGGATGGTGAGCGGACGGGCATCCGGATGTTTCGACGACCAGTCCTCTGGTGGAAAAGCCACGCGCCAGAACGCGGGGCGCGGCTCGGAAAACTCCAGCCCGATCTCGGTTTTCCCCGCTCGCACGGGGCCGAGAAACGCAACGTGGCACTCCTGCTCTTCTTGCGTCCGCTTGTGCTGCATCATGACTCTGCTTCCGCTCGTGAGCCGCGCACTCACCACAATCAAAGCGCCATGCGCGTTGATGGCGAGCGTCTCGGTCTCTTCCTCGAATGGGTGGCCCTGCGAGTCGGTTCCCCACACACGCACGGGGACCTGCATCAGTACGCGCTGGCTGCGGCGGCGCATCTGAGAATTCGCAGAACGAGTGGGGGCGTGTGCCATAGCACCTCTCAGGGTCAACTATACCCAGCCGGACAGCCTTGTCGAGCGGCAAGTCCCGAATGGGTACTGAATCGTGGTTCTACACGCTGTTTTTCTTGAGGGCCCATGAATGTTTTGGAGTGAATTCCCCTGCTAGCCTCGTTGGTCGATTGGGACATAGTGGCGGGTATCGTGGCCGAGATAAATCTGCCGGGGCCGCGCAATCTTTTGCTCGGGATCAAGAAGCATCTCTTCCCATTGCGCCACCCAGCCCGATGTGCGCGGAATCGCAAAAAGAACGGGGAACATCGAGATTGGAAAGCCCATGGACTGGTAGATCAGCCCGGTGTAAAAATCCACGTTCGGGTACAGCTTGCGCTTGACGAAGTATTCGTCTTCGAGAGCGATGCGCTCGCACTCTAGTGCAATCTCCAGCAGCGGATTCTTGCCCATCAATTCGAACACTTCGTAGGCCACGCGCTTGATAATGCGAGCGCGCGGATCGTAATGCTTATAGACCCGGTGGCCAAAGCCCATCAACTTCACCTCGCCCGCCTTCACGCGCTTGATGAACTCCGGAACTTTCTGTACCGATCCAATCTCCAGCAGCATGTGCAGAACTTCCTCGTTCGCTCCGCCATGCAGCGGCCCATAGAGTGCGGCGATGGCCGCGGCCGTCGCGGAATACGGATCGACGTGCGAACTCCCGACTCCCCGAATCGTGTTAGCCGAGCAGTTCTGCTCGTGGTCTGCATGCAGAATGAAGAGGACATCGAGCGCGCGCTCAAGCGTCGGATTCGGCCGGTACTTCGCCTCAGTTGTCCGGAACAGCATGTTTAGAAAATTCCCCGGATAGCTCAGCTCGTTATCCGGATAGACATACGGCATCCCCAGCGTGTGCCGGTAAGAGAACGCCGCAATCGTGGGCATTTTCCCGACGAGCCGGTAAGTCTGCTTGCGCCGCGACTCTGCGTTAAAAATGTCCTTGGCGTCGTGATAAAACGTCGAGAGCGCGGCGATCGTCGAAATCATCATGCCCATCGGGTGCGCGTCGTAATGAAAACCGTCGAGAAACTTCTTGATGCTTTCGTGGATAAACGTGTGATGCGTAACGTTGTAAGCCCAATCCTTTAATTGGGAAGCCGTCGGCAGTTCCCCGTGAAGCAGCAGGTAAGCCGTTTCGAGATACGTGCTTTTTTCCGCGAGGTCCTCGATCGGGTAGCCCCGGTAACGCAGGATGCCGGCATCGCCGTCGATAAAAGTGATTTTGCTTACGCAGGACGCTGTGTTGTTGAACGCCGGATCGTAGCTCAACATGCCGAATTCCGTTGGGTCCACCTTGATCTGCCGCAGGTCCATGGCGCGGATGGCGCCGTGGGTGATGGGAATTTCGTAGCTCTTTCCGGTGCGATTGTCCGTGATGGTCAGGGTTTGACGGGGCGCGGCGGAGCCATCGGGCTTTTTCGTTTGCGTTGCGGTCGGCGCGGATTCCATGAGAGGGTCCTCGATAGCAGTGACGGCGAACGGTTCTTACCACTCCACTCTACACCAAAGGGAGGCCCCCGGGAATGGGACTCGGCGGCCTGTAACTACAAGCAGTTGTTGGCGTTGGCGGAAACGCAGCGAAAACCGGCCGCCGCCCGATGGGCCGCCTTATACCCCTCTTGACAATAGTCGTTATAACGAGTATTATCTCCCTGTCTTACCCGGGAGGTGGACCATGATCGACATCCGCAAAAGCCACGACCGCGGCCATTTTAACCACGGCTGGCTCGATACCTATTTCACGTTTTCCTTTGCCGACTATTTCGACCCCAAGCACGTGCAATTCCGCACCCTGCGCGTCCTGAACGACGACCGCGTCGCGCCCGGCGAGGGTTTCCCCACGCATCCCCACCGCGACATGGAAATCGTCACCTATGTTCTCGAAGGCGCGCTCGAACACCGCGACAGTATGGGCTCCGGCTCCGTCATACGCCCCGGCGACGTCCAGTACATGAGCGCAGGCTCCGGCGTCACGCACAGCGAGTTCAACGCCTCCGATACCGAACCCGTGCATCTGCTGCAAATCTGGATGTTTCCAGAAGAAAAAGGCCTGAAGCCGGTCTACGGCCAGAAAACCTTTAGCGAGGAAGAAAAGCGCGGCAAGCTTCGCCTGGTCGCATCGCCGGATGGCCGCGAAGGCTCCGTCAAAATCCGTCAGGACAACGAACTCTACGCCACGGTCCTAGCCACAGGCGAAGCCGTAAAGCACGAGCTGAAGCCCGAGCGCCACGCCTACGTCCAAGTCGCGCGCGGCAGCGTCAAGCTAAACGGCAAGCAGCTCGACGCCGGCGATGGCGCCGCCATCTCCGCCGAAAAATCCGTCGAACTCACCGGCGTCGATAACGCCGAAGTCCTGCTTTTCGACTTGGCTTGATCGCCCGTGCCGTTTGAATGGTCAGTTTGCGCAGCGCGCAGGAACCGTCTCTCTCGATAAGTTCCTGCGCGTTTTCTTATTTGAACTTCGATTTACTCGTACCGCAAAGCCACCATCGGGTCGCCGCGCGTCGCGCGCCGCGCCGGGATCCAACACGCGGCCAGTGCCCCGGTGGTCAGCAGAATCGCCACGCTCGCGAACGTTGCCGGATCGGTCGGCTGAATCTCAAATAGAAAGCTTCGCAGTAACTGCGTTATCGCGAGTGCGACCGCGACTCCAAACGCGATTCCCGCTCCCGTGAGCAGCATCGCTTCGCGCATGAAAGCACGCAGCACATCCGCTCGCTGCGCTCCGAGCGCCATACGTACCCCGATTTCGTGGCCACGCTGGCTCACGGAAAAGGAAATCACGCCATACAGTCCGAGCATGGCCAAGAAGGCGGCGCAGAATGCGAACAGGGCGGCTAGTGAAGTCTCGTACCTGCGTGGCGCTTCGGCGCTGCCCATAATGGTCTTCAGCGTTCGCACATGCGGCACGGCGAGGTCGGGGTCCACACTCCAAATGGCTTGGCGAATCGCGTCCGCGGCCGGCGCGGGATCCATCTCCGTGCGAACCACGAGAGTTTCCGAGGGAGAGGAGTACAACCAGAGCGGAAAATACGCTGCCAAGACGGGCGCCTGATCGGAGTCGTCGCGGATGTCGCCCACCACTCCAACCACGCGGCACCACTTCTGCGGCCCGAATGCAAAATCGCTGCAGTCGATCTGCATTCCCAGCGGATCGCGTCCAGCGAGGACTTTTCGGGCGACGCTTTCCGAGATCATCGCCACGGACTGCCCCGAGTCGCCTGGAGCTAGGAATCGGCCCGTGACAAGGGGCAACCCGATGGTGCGGAAGTACTCGGGACTGACGAACCGGAATTCCCCGACTGGTTCTTCTGACACGCGGCGCGGGATTTCGCGGAAACTGATCCCGTCGCCCCAACTGAACCCGGTCAGTGGCACGTCGCTCGTGAACCCCGCGGCTTTAACTCCGGGCAAGTGCTCTGCCTTTTCCTGGATGGAAGAGAAAATTTGGTTGCGCTCGTTGAAGGCGCTTAAGAAGTCCTTGTTCGTTTTCGGCGGGGTGGCCATGTGCACGAGCAGTTCCGCGGTGATCACATGCTCCTCGTTCATCCACTGATTCGCAAGCACAACGTGGCGCAAACTTTCAATGAGCAGCAAGCAGCCCGGCAGGAGGGCGGTGCATACGGCGATTTCGGCAACCACTAGCGCGGCCCGTAGACGAGTCCGTTGTTTGCTGGCGCTCATCGTTGGCCCGGCGGACTTCAGCGCCTCAGCAAGCTCGACTTGCGTAGCTCCCAAACTTGGGAGCAGCCCAAACACCAAGGCAGCTAGCGTCGCGACTCCAAGCGTGAACCATAAGGCCGTCGAATCCAAGCGTACTTGATCCACGCGAGGAATCCCGATGGGTGCATTCCGGATTAAAAGCCGCAAACCTCCTTCGGCAATGATTAAACCAAGGCAGGCTCCCGCCGAAGCTAAGACCAGAGTTTCGTTCAGGAATTGCCGCGCCAGACGCCAACGGCCGGCCCCGAAAGCCGAACGCAGGGCAACTTCTCGCACCCGCTTGGTATTCTTCACCAACAGTAGATTCGCCAGATTGGCGCAAACGATAAGCAGCAATAGTCCCGCCGCTACGGTCAGCATCCAAAGTACCTTCTTCGTTGAACCAACGATCTCCGTATTCAGCGGGGTGAGAGTCGCATAGAGGTTGAATTCGCCTCTGGAGTCGTTCTGGGCTATTCGCGCCTCGATGACGTCGAGCTGCGCCTCGGCCTGGCGGGGAGTGACGCCCTTTTTAAGCCGCGCGATCACGAAATAATTATGGGTGCCGATGCCTGGCTTGGAGTCCGATTGATCCCACGGGAAGGGCTCCAAATACTGGGGATCATGGCCTAAAACGGGGGGGAACAGGAAGTTCGCAGGTAGCACGCCGACGATGGTCATGGCGTGCCCGCTCACGTTTACAATCTTTCCCAGAATGTCGGGATCTGAATGAAATTGGCCGCTCCAGAGTTGGTGCGTCAGAACGATCTCCTGCTCCGCCGAAGAAACCCTTTCTCGCTGTTGGAAGAACCGGCCCAGTTCCGGCCCGACCCCCACGAGGGAGAAAAAATCCGGCGTAACCGCAGCGCCATAGAGCCACTGTGGACGTCCCATTCCAAGCAGTGCGCCGTCCCCGGAATCTATCAGCGTCATCGCCGAGAAAGCGTGTGCCTCCTTTTGCCAAGCCAGGAAGTTGCCTCCATTCACGGGAAGGGAGGGGCCGTAGGATGTCCACTGAGGGACAACTTCATGAATCGCGTAGAGCTGCCCGGGTTGCGGATAAGGCAGCGCTCGCAACAAGATGCCGTTGACCATTGAAAAAATGGCCGTGTTTGCCCCGATGCCGAGGCCGAGGGTGAGTACGGCGACGGCGGTGAAACCTGGCGATCTCCGCAGCACGCGCAATCCGTAGCGGATGTCCTGCAAGAATGTCTCAATCAGATTCACGCCGCGTGCGTCCCGCAATTCTTCTTTGAGCTGCTCATGGCCGCCAAAATCAATCCGCGCCCGCCTCTGCGCTTCTTCTCGTGTGAGGCCGGCTCTGATGTTCTTCTCGATTTGCTGCTCGAAATGAAACCGTAACTCCGCGTCGGCTTCCGATTCGACGGCCTTTCGGCGGAATATCGAACGCAGGCGAAAAAGCAGATCGTTGAACATGGAAGCTCCTTATGCCGTTTCGAGAATCTGCGCCACGGCCGCCGCCAGCTTCTTCCACGAATCTTTTTCAAGTTCGAGCTGTTTCCTGCCGGCTCGGGTCAGTTCGTAGTATTTCGCCCGCCGGTTATTCTCGGACGTGCCCCACTTGGCCTTGATCCACCCGCGCCGCTCCAGCCGGTGCAGCGCCGGATAAAGCGAACCCTGCTGAATCAGCAGCACATCGCTCGATATCTGTTGGATTCGTTCGGAAATGGCCCAGCCATGCTGCGGTTCCAGCGCGAGCGTTCGCAGAATCAGCAGGTCCAGCGTCCCTTGCGGAAGTTCAATCCTCTTTTGCGCCATTCACATACTCCCCTGTCGCTTCGACAAGAAACGCTACTCCTACTCCTGTCGAAGCGCAAGGGAAAAAGGGAGGCACCCGCCGGCGCGAATTTTAGGCGGTAACTCTGCGCCGAAATAGCCGCTCACTGTTTAACTCGAAGCAGGATGGGGGTTCTCGCTGTCAGCTGTGAGCTGTCAGCCGTCGTTTTCATTCTCTCCGTGTACCGCAAGGGCGGCCTGTGGGACTGTGTTTCCTTGGCTTGCTTTTTGTCAGCCGCGCGTGCGCTGGAATTCGCGCATGAAACTCGTCAGCGCTTGCACGGCCTCAAGCGTCACCGCGTTGTACAGCGAGACCCTCATCCCGCCGACCGACCGGTGCCCCGGCGTTCCGGCCAAGCCCGCCGCGGCCGCTTCCTTCGCGAAAGCCTTTTCAACCGCTTCATCCCCGCCCGCCACGCGAAACACCACGTTCATCTTCGAACGCGACGCGTTTTCAACCGGGCAGCGATAAAACCCGTTGCTCGCCTCGATCGTATCGTACAGAAGTTTAGCCTTCGCATGATTCCGCTTCTCAATCCCGGAAATCCCGCCCTCCGCATCAATCCATTCCATCACCAGCCCGACGATATACACCGCAAACGTCGGCGGCGTGTGATACAGCGACTTCTCCTTAATGTGCGTCCGGTATTGCAGCAGCGTCGGAAGATTCTTGTCCGCCCGCTCCGCCAGATCCTTGCGCACGATCACCACGGTCACGCCGCTCGGACCAAGATTTTTCTGCGCCCCCGCGAAAATCAGCCCGAATTTCTTCACGTCAATCGGCCGCGAAGCGATGTCCGAGGACATATCCGCCACCAGCGGCACGCCGCCCGTTTCCGGCAACTCCGTCCACTGCGTCCCCTCAATCGTATTGTTCGTGCAAATGTGCACGTACGAAGCATCCGGCGACAACTTAATCTCGTCTTTGCGCGGCAGCCTCGCAAACTTGTCCGCCTCCGTCGACGCCGCGACGTTGTGCAATATCCCTTTCTTCAATTCCCCCAGCGCCTTCGCCGTCCAAGTCCCGGTATGAATCAAATCCACCGGTTTCCCCGGCAAACATAAATTCATCGGCGCCATCGTGAACTGCATGCTCCCGCCGCCCTGCAAGAAAAGAACCGCATATTCCTCGGGTATTTGCAGATGCTTGCGCAGCCCCGCTTCCGCCGCCGCCATAATGCTCTCGAATTCCGGCGAGCGGTGGCTCATCTCCATCACGGACATTCCGCTCCCGCGCCAATCCAGCAACTCTTCGCGAATCCTCTCCAGCACCGGCAGCGGCAAAGCTCCCGGCCCCGCATTGAAATTGTGTACGCGCTTCACCGCGCGTTCCGAAACTGTCGACGTGCTCACGATGGATAATTCCTTTCTATCAAGTATTGCGCACCCGCAAGACGGCATGGCCGCTCTTTGTTTAGCTTCTCAGAATAGCAGACTCTCGCGTGCCTGCTGAAATGGCGATTCCGCCCGCGATTCGAATCCCCCGCTAAACTTCCGCAATCGCGAATTCCACCCGTCGCCGCATCGGATCAATCCGCTCGGCGCGCACGTGCACGCGGTCGCCGAGATGCCACGCCAACTCTTTGGCTTTCGCGCCGCGCCCTCGCCGTGCCCCTGCACCGCCGCGCCGCCCTTCGCCTCCCGAGAGCGCCACAATCGCGTGATCCCGCTCGCGAAAAACGCACCGCGCCCCCGCGAAATCCTCCAGCGCATTGATCGTCAGCAGCCCTTCCACAAACACCTCGAACAACTCCACAAAGCATCCGAATTTCTGCACCGAAATAATCAACCCTTCATATTCCTCGCCGAGATGCTGCTCCATGAACTGCGCCGTCTTCCAGTCCATCAACTCGCGCTCGGCTCCATTCGCGCGCCGCTCCGCTTCCGAAGTTTCGGAAGCAATTTCCTCGAGCTGCGTCTGCGAATAAAGCGTAGCTTCGACCCCGCGCGCCGCGTGGCTCGCCATCGGCGCCGCCGCTTGCGGATGTTCCAACGCCCACTTCAGCACACGATGCACAATCAAGTCCGGATACCGCCGAATCGGCGAAGTAAAATGCGTGTACTCGTCAAATCCCAGCGCGAAATGCCCCAGCGGCTCCGCGGCGTACCTCGCCTGCTTCAGCGACCGCAGCATCAAGTACGAAACAATCCTCTCCTCCGGCTTCCCCGCCAACTTCCGCAATAATTTCTGATAATGCTGCGGCGTTATCCGCAGCTCTGTCGCTCCCGGCAGCGCCACGCGCATCCCGCGCTCTCTCCCATGCCCGTATGAATCCGGCCGCCCCGCCTTTGCCGGCGCAGGCACGCGCCCGTGGCGCACCGCAATCTCGCGCTGGTGCAAATCCGCCACGCCCAGCGAGTACCCAAACGCCTGCGCCAGCTCTTCGAACTCCAGCACTTTTCGCGCATCCGGCTTCTCATGTACTCGATGCAGCGCCGCAATCCCCCGCTGCAAAAGATATCCGTCCACCGCCCGGTTCGCCGCCAGCATAAATTCTTCAATCAGCCGGTGCGCAATGTTCCGCTCGCTCCGTACAATGTTTGTCATCCTCTGTTGCTCGTCAAACTCAATCACCGGCTCCGGCAAATCAAAATCGATTGATCCGTGTTCGTTTCGCCGCGCATTCAGCAGCAGCGCCAGCTCTTTCATGTCGCGAAAATGCCCGGCCAGCCCCGCGTAGCGCACCGTCGCGTCCGCGTCGCCTTCAATCACTTTATTCACATCCGTATACGTCATCCGCTCCGCCGACCGGATCACTCCCGGCGTCATGTGCGCGCTTCGCATGCTTCCCGCCGCGTCAAATTCCATCAGCGCGCTCATCACCAGCCGCTCCTCGCGCGGCTTCAGCGAGCACATCCCGTTCGAGAGCGCCTCCGGCAGCATCGGCACCGCGCGGTCCGGAAAATACACCGACGTCCCGCGCAGCCGCGCTTCCTGATCCAGCGCCGTCCCCGTTCGAACGTAGTGCGCCACGTCCGCGATGTGCACCTGCAAGCTCCAGCCCCCGTCCGCTCTCCGTTCCACATAAACCGCATCGTCGAAATCCCGCGCCGTCTCGCCGTCGATCGTCACGATCGGCAAGTGCCGAAAATCATCGCGCCCCGCGCGCTCGCTTTCGCTCACCGGTTCCGCGCGCCGTTCCGCTTCCTCCAAAACCGCCGCCGAAAATTCATGCGGCAGATGATGCTTGCGAATCATGATCTCGGTGTCCACGCCGAGCTCGCCCGGCCGTCCCAAAATTTCGATCACGCGTCCCGTCGCCGCCGCCCCTCCGCGCGGATAGCGCACCAGCTCCACGTTCACCACCGCTCCGTCCAGCTCCGGCAGCCTCATCCCGCGCTTCCCGCCCGCCCCGCCCAATTTTTCCCGCAGCGTCTCCGTCAACTCCTCCCCCGGCGGAATCTCCACCTCGTGTTGCATCCGCGCGTCGTACGGCAAAACAACATTCCCTCTCGGACCATACCGAAACAATCCCACGATCGAAGCGTGCGCCCGCCCCAGCACGCGCACGATCCGCCCTTCCGCTCTCTGCCCTCCGCCGCGCGAGCCCCCGCGATACTCGCTCACGCGCTGCAGCTTGGCCAGCACGTGATCCCCGTGCATCGCGTCTTCCACCGCGTCCCGCGGAATAAACACATCCCCATCGAGCTGCGGCATCGGCACATCCGGCACCACAAATCCGTAGCCGTCGTGGTGCAACACCAGCCGCCCCCGCACCTCGTCCCGTGCCGCCGCAGCCCCTGACGTCGCATGCCGCGTGTCCCGCTCCGCACCATGCCCCGCACCTCCAGCACCCGCCTTTTTCCCGCTCGATTCTTCCGCGCCCTTCCGCCCCGCCAATCGGTACCGTCCCCCCGGCAACTCCTCAATCGCCCCTCGCTTCTTCAATTTCACCAACATCTTAAACAAGGGACGCCGCTCCGCTTTCCCCAGGTGCAGTCCTCCGGCAATCTCATTCGCCGAGGCCGCATCCCTCGTAACTTGCAGAAAACGCAATATGTTATCTGGATTCACCTGTGAGATACGGGTCATAAGGCGCAGGCGGTTCTCCCCGCAATGTGAGGTTTTTACCCCGCCGGCTCTCCCCATCCCGCCAATTTCAGGGTGTCAGCCCCGCGGTTTTCCTCAAGCGGCTTCCCGCTCACAGGATTCTGTCACTTTTTTTCATTTTCACCGGAACTTTTTTCTGTCTGCCGGGATTAATAGGTAGGCCAACACACGACCGGCTAGCCGCCCTCCGTCAGGCTGGCCGGACATCCCCGAAAGGGGACACGAGGAGGCGGAACGACCTGGTCCGCCTCCTCATTTTTTTGCCCGGATCTTTCCCCCATCCATCTCCAAGCGCAAAGACGCGCCCTCGTCGCTCAGGAGCACCCAGCCGCCGGCGCATTGTCGCAGCTAAACAGCCCCGTAATCGTCGCCGTCTCAATCACATGCCCAATCATCGCCCGAAACAGCGTCTCGGCTGGCGCCGGATATCCCGGCGGAAACGCCGGCAAGTCCAGCCTCGTGTCCAGCGCATACACCGTAAACAAATATTGGTGCACGCCGTTCGTCACAATCCCCGGCGGCGGGCACGGTCCCGCGTAGCCCACGTTTCCCGCGTCATCCGTGATCTGCGCGTAGTTGCTCGTCGCCACCCGCCCTTCATCTAATCAGCCAGCGCATGCCCCATCCGCTTGCGAACCGACGAATTCATGCCGCAAATCCCGACACAATTTTCGGAGCCCAGTTTGGGAATGGTTGGCGGTTCGTGTTTCTTGCCGCCACAAGCAACTCATGTACGCGCGATCGTCGCGCAAGCAGCTGTTCTGCGAGCCGCAGTAGCCCGCCGCAGTCGTCTTCATACCACTCCGGCGGAATCTGCCGGATGATTTCATCAAAGGCGTCCTCCGTGATCGAATCTAATCGTTCTAGCCACGGTGCGAAGGATTCCACCCCGGTCACACTTTCATACACACGATTACTCGCATAGAGGCCGCGCAACGGTGCATCGGGAAAATCCCATTCCCCGGCGTTGAAGCAAAAACCCTGGTCAACCATGATCGCGGTGTAATGGATTGCCGCCGCGTTTGTTGGAGCGGCATCTGTCCGACGTTCTTCAACGGCCGAATTCTTTAAGAAAAGCGTCTGCCGACCATCGGTGTTGCACGTCCATTTGTCGAATACCAACATGCCGGCAAAATCGTGTAGGTTCTCGACCGAGTACAACAGCTCGTCCGGCAGAAAATCGTGCAACGTGACCTGCCGGGGATTGCCGGGAAACCTCGAACCGAATTGCAAACCAGATAGGCATGGTATTCGGTTTAGCGGCAATTCCATCACCAAATCTTCAGTAAACTGAATCAATTCCTTACGCACTTCAACAATGGCAACGGGCGTCGTCGGAAGCCCCATTCGTGCCGCCAAGTGCGTTCCCAGAAACTCATTCACGAGTATTCGTCGATGCTGCGGATTATTCTGAAATTTCACCACGTAATAGCGGCGGTCCCGGCATCTCATCAGATGTGCCTGTGAGCCGCCACGCATTCTCCGTACTTGTTCCAGGGCGCAAACTCGAGGAGCAAGGGATGGCTTGGCACATGTTCGTGAGAAATCGCTGTGGCTGGGGATCACCGTTTTATCCCAGAACAAAACTTCAAGTAGTTTCAAGACGAAGCATCGGGACCGAGTGTATCGCTGCCAGTACAGTAAACAAGTCGGTAGATTACTACGGTAGAATACAGGTATGTTTGTGCACGAAGAGGCTCACGCCCTAACGATGCCGTGCCGGATGGCGTAACGAACTAAATCGACGGTGCTATGGAGATTGAGCTTGAGCAGCACTCGTTCGCGGTAGGATTGCACGGTGTGGAGAGTAATTTCGAGGGCGCTTGCAATCTCTTTATTGCTCTTGCCGGAAGCAACAAGACGGATAATATCGTGGTCCCTAGAAGACAAGTTGGGCTGGGCCCCCGAAATGGTGTCCGCTTCCGAAGAGGCCTGCCAGTCGTTCTGCGTATTCATATTCAGAGAAAGGAAAGAGAGACTTTGCTGGGGGTTGGGACGCAGCGAGTCCGGTTCGCCTGCCGTTACATGAAACCGGATCATGCATTCGCGGAGATATTCGAGGCAGCTTTCTAGTCTTTTGATTGATCCTAACCATGACTCCAGACGATCTCGGCCTTCGCGCTCTGGAAGCGTCGTGCAGGTCAGTTGGTCTCGTATCACAGGAATTTCTTGGACGAGATGACCAACGCACTCTTTGAAAACCTTCTGCTCCGTGATCTCTGTCGATAACACGCCGACTTGAATTGTCGTCCCGGTGGCGTCCTTGATCGGAAAGAAATCCATTATCCAGTAGCCGACATCGGTTCTGACCGGCATCTTCGCTGCTATCTCGATGTTTGTCATACTTTTGCCGCTGTATAGCACTCGGCACAAGATTTGTTTCGACACAAGGGCGGCACCAGCGCCCAAAACTTCATCGAGGGTCCTCCCCTTGTGCATTTTGATTGGTATACCGTGCAGGTTGGCGATAGTCCCGTTTACCGCTACAAATCGTAGCGAAGAGTCGAAAACGGCCACTCCTACTTCGCAGGCTCCAAATACGCCCGCCGTGAACTGCTCTAGATTCCCAAGCGCCTCACTAATGGCATTGACATCCTCGTTCACGCAAGCCTCCATTCGGGTATGACTCTCAGAAGTTCGGCTCCTGAAAGCCAAATCGGGCCGCTGCAGTGAAACAGATTCAGAAGACGGGGACGAGTCTCCCGAGAGGCCAACATTCCCTTAACAGACTGAGCAATCAAGTTCTATGAGGTCACACGCGTTATCTTCCCACAAAGGTTAGACAAGCAAGGTATATAACCCGCAGAGTTAAATGTCAATATAAATAATCTGTTTTGCCATGGGAAATGAACTCTAGTTTTTCCGCTCTTCAAAGCCTATGTCAAACCAACGAACTATCGCCCCCATTCTACAGAGCATCCCCGCACCATTGCCCGGAGGCTGTGAACTCCGCGCAGCCAAATGGGTGTGCGAAACGACCCCCGTACCGCGCTAACTCTGGAGGACAGGCAAGTGGCGACGGTAAGGATCGTCCGAGTGAAGAAACGCCCTTTCAACCCGGCCCCGTGCTCTTTTGAAAAAACCTACGGGTGATTACCTAGTCAGTAAATATTTCGCTTGTAACTTCGCCCGGGCTAGAGAATGACAGAGCGCTGAGCTTTCAAATAGGTACACTAATTCAGAATGGGTTGCCGAAACGGGAGCCCACGCAGTCTTACTCTTCAATGCTTCTTAAGAGATCTTGATTCTATTGGTGTTGCGTCCCGGTCCTACTCTGGCCCCGAAACTGCACTCGCGACTACTAATGCGCGTGCCACGACTTAAATTTTCAAACCTTGTTCTGCTCTCTGTAATGCTTGGAGGGGTAGCGGTAATAGGCGGGTGTGCTGTTGCGTTGAAGGGTGGCAATCAATCCCAGTCGCCGTCACCCTCGATTTCTCTGGCTCTTACTCCGAATTCTGCTGCCGTCCAACTCGGCCAGATGCAGCAATTCTCGGTGGTTGTTCAAAACGATCCTCAGAATAGAGGAGTCACCTGGGGCTTAACTCAATCGGCCGCGCCGTGCAGTCCTGGGTGTGGTTCGCTAACTACAACAGCAAACCTTGCCGTTTACACAGCCCCGAGCTCGATGCCGAAGTCCCCGTCCGTAATCCTAGTCGTTACTTCCGTTGCAGACGCCAGCAAGACTGCATCCGCAGAAATCTCGCTTTCCGGGCAGACTTCAGGCGCGATTTCTGTATCGATCTCACCATCCACAGCGGTCGTCCCCCCCAATCAGAGCCAGCAATTCGAGGCGCAAGTTCAAAATGACAGTCAGAACAAAGGAGTTGTGTGGAGCCTTACCCAGTCAGGGGTCGCATGCAGCCCAACCTGCGGTTCGATTGTCGGTTATACGACTCAGACGGCAATATACGTTGCACCGTCGAGTGTCCCCAGCAGTCCTGTGGCCGTGATCACGGCAACTTCAATCGCGGATAACACGCAGACTGCCGTTGCGGCAGTTACCATCGCATCGCCCACATCCTCTGGTGGATCAAGCGGGGGGATTGACATCACCACATACGGCGCTCGATCCGTGAGCCCGGAACCATTAGCCGCAGCAATTTGTACGGCGGGCAGCAACGTGGTAATGCTTACGAGCGACGGTTTGCCTACCCCGTTTGAAAACGGGGATTCCATTCGGTTGGATCGATGCGGCCCGCCCACTGCCATGACGCCTCCGACCGGAGTCGTTGTCTCCCCAGGCATGAATGCGGGAGGAACCCCTGCACTTTCTGGTCTCAACCTTGGAAACTCATCCTATTCTTATCAGGTTATCGCGTGCGACAAATTAGGTGGATGTTCTGCCGCGTCAGAGGTCGCAACGACATCATCCGGTGCTTCTGTCTTGGGGCGTGTCACTGCTCCGGTTCTCAGTATGTCGCTCTCCGATAACGTCATGACGGTCACGACGACACTACCTCACAACTTTAGCAAAAACGCGCTGGTATATATCCCGTACTTCTCGACACAAACCCCACAGTTCGAGGGCTGGTATATTATCACTAACGTTCCGTCGCCGAATGTTTTCACATTTCTTACTTCGATAGATAGCCGCATCCAAGGGACTCCCACACGGGACACCTCGGGGACCACAGCCGTGGCCTTCAACTGCAATGTGGTGAATTGGCAATCGGTTGCCAATGCTTGGAAGTATTTTATCTTGGGCAGAAATTCCACGAGCATGGCGCTTATCGGAGTCGCCGAGCCCGGAGTTACCACGTGGCAGGACTATGGAGCCACGATGATGGGCCATTTTAGCTTTCCAACGTTCGTCCCGACGACACCTCCGAACCAGCCTACCAATCAATACCTGCTAACTACCATCTCAGCGGGCGGCGGAACAACCACACTCACCCTCGCGGCCCCAGCGAATAACTCTATTGAAAATGTCTCCGCACGCATGGGCAGCGATGCCGCAATTGCGGCTGCCTTTAAGGCTGCTACCAACGGGGTGTTAACTATTCCGCAAGGGACTTTCCAAATAGCAGGTTATCTTGATGTCCACAGCAATGGGCCAATCGTAGTCAATCAAGTTGGTAACCTCAACATCGCGGACACTATAGCGGTGCCTGGGCAATTAAACTGGGAAGGTTCGGGGCCTGGCGCAGAAACATCATTCCAGGAGTCTCCCACGCCGTTCATTACAGGTGATTACGGAAGTTATCCTACGGTTTACATTACTGGGGGCGGTCTTGAGTTTGACCACACTACATTCAGGAGCTTTGCGGCGAACGGGATATTGCTGCTTTACGCCGACTCCGGGACCGAGTTTAATTTTAATTATGTAACATTCACAACGTCAAGTGGTTCGTCTTTCGGCTATATGCAAAGACAGTTAATATTCCGTAGCGGAGGATTTGACTATAACTTCTCCAATTGCTTATTCATCGCGGACCGTGGACCAACGGGCAACGTAAGTGACATAGGCACCGAATTCTTGCCGTCCGTTCTTTTCGTCCCTAATAGTGCAGGGATTCCCTCAGGGGGCTTTCACTTCATGAGTACTTGGTTCGTCGGCAAGAGCGCTGTCGAACAAAATGCAAGCAATAGTCCCTACGGTGTACCGGGCGTAGAATTTGATACTACCAGAACGGAAGAAGAAACACTTCCTACTTTCATAACTAGTGATTATCCAAGCTCAAACACCCAAAACAACGGGGTATATTTCTATGGATATTCTCCCGCCGATTATCCATCCGCGATGACCGGTAACTGGGCCGCGATAACACTCTCCGTTGGACTTCAAAATCTGTCCAATGGTCCACTCGGGGGTCGGCCACTGTTCGTCGGCAATCCGACAGTGCTAGTGGGGCAAAACGGCGGAACCGCCAGTTCGGGACCGACAGGAGGTGGTTGGTTTGCCACGGGAGGGTCACAGGTGGGATACCTGCTCCCGCCACCAGCCTCGCCGCCGCTCTTGACAATCAGCGCAGGTGGCAACGTACCTGTTGGAAATCATAACTACCAGATTGCTTGGATCGACGCGTTTGGTAATTCCACAACAGCAGGTCCATCCGCGACGGTCAACATCACCAGCGGGATGCAAACTGTTATCGTAACGCCCCCGGATGCACCGGCGGGGGCAATTGGATGGGAGTATTACAGAGATGGCGCACTCACTGGGCCACAGAGCTTAGTCTGCGGGCCCTTCAATCTCGGATCGAGTGTGACTGACGCTCTCGGTTTTCCCGCTTGCGGTAATAGTGTACCTGGGCAAAACCTAGCTCTAAGTTCTGGCATGGGCGTCAACGGCGTAGAAACAACGCAAATAGATCTTACCGGCGGAGGATTCACAAGCACGATCAGTGGGATTTTCACAGCCGACCGACAACTTAAAGTGCCGGATACGAGCGGAACAATTACAGTCACAATTGCGAGCGGGGCAGTGCTTATGCCAACGGTCTCGATTGATCCCGGTACGTGTGGTACGACCGTGAAAGCGACGGCAACGGGGGTGCTCACTTCTGACATTGTGAGCTTCGGTCCTGAAAGCACACAGCAAAGTGACGGCACATCTCTAAAGATAAAAGCTTCGCCTGCAGCTGACAGCGTTAGTTTCCAATACTGCAATGAAGGAGAGACCAGCACCACACCCGTTCCCCTGACCCTAAACTGGCACGTGGTTCGGTGACCTGCTACGGGGATGATGTAATGCGTCCGGACGGCACGGCCCGCGAATCCTGAAACCCCTGGGAGACCCTGAGACAGACGGGACGTTATTTCCCATCCTGTCCCCAAAGCGCGCCACGCAATCTCTGGTACCAGAGACCAGGCGGGTGGCCCGGATGACCTGCTCCCGAATCTGAGAAGCTCCCGTCGATCAAACGAAGAACCCCTCTCCCTTTCCCGAATCAATCTAACGCGGAGGGTGCCCCAGGTTCATTTTTTGAACCTGGGTCTTGGGGTTGCTGTTTCTTCTCACTCCTCCACGTCAATCGCAATCAGCCCCCCTCCTCCTCCGTAATAAAATCCCCAACTGCTCCACGCCCAATCTTTCGGATGCTTCACCAACCCGCGAATCACCGGATTCGCGTGCATGTAACTCAATTTCTCCTTCTTTTTCCCCTTGCTGTACACATTGAAATCGTAAAACCGCGCCTGCCAAAACGCCCGCAGCGCGCCTCCCGTCTCCCCAAACGGCAATCGCATCTGCTCCGAGCACGCCGGCCTTCCGCGCTTCCGCAATTTCCGCGCCACCCGCAGCTTCAATTTCTGTAGCACCGTCGACGGCGTCCCCTGCTTCGGCTCGCTCATTAACAGATGCACATGCTCCGGCATCACCACATAACCGATCAATTGAAAACCCGTCTCGTCGCGCACTTTCTCCAACTCTTTCACGAAAATGTCCCGCGCGCGCTCTCTCTTCAACAGCGGCAGCCGCCGATAACAACTGAACGTAATGAAATGCAGATCGCCTTTCCCGTAGTAGCGCTTCAGTCCGGCGGGCATCGCAAACCCCACAAAAACAACGACCAACCCAAGACCCAGGTTCAAAAACCGAACCTGGGGCGCCCTCCGCCTCTCCATACTTCCCCGAAAAATACCGCAGTGATATTCTCTCCATCATGCCCATGCCCGCAAATAGAAACCTCCCCATGCCCGGGCCACCCGCCCGGAAAAGAGGACGGTCTCCCGCAAGGCCTCACAAACGGTCAGGTTCAAGTGGGCGGGAAAGTTCTTAATTACGCCGCCTACAAACTGCCAGATGGAACTGTCAATGTCGGACGCATCACAGTTCAGTAACTCGTCTACAGCCCGGCCTTTGCGTGAGGAGGAGCGCGAGCTTGTCCGTCGCTTACTCTCCGGAGTACCAGGCCTAGCTGCGATTGAAGACACACTTGTAACGGCCCATGTTAGAGACATGCAGGACGGCGGAATGGGAAGCATTCGATTCGTTCAACCGGACACTCGCGCCTTCGGGAAAGCCTTGGCAGAAGCCCAATACGTGGACAGCGACGGAATTCCAGTGAGCATTACGATCAATGTCGACCAGAACGGTCAGCTTTTTGAGGTTGATTTTTGGAAGGTAGATTTCTCCCCCTTGAAGCGCTATCCCAAGCCTTCGGAACTCGTCGTGAAACACCAGGCTGGCTGATTAGATGAAGGCGTCGGCTCCTAGCTCCGAGTAAACTTGGTTGGGCAAACGACCAGGGCTCGGAAGAAAGAAGCCGAGCGATGCTTATTTCTCGAACTATCCCACCATTCTCCCAGCCCCTGCAGCCACCATTCCCCCGGCCTCCCTCGCGGAACATTTCAACATTCCAACCTTCGAACCTGTAAACGCCCCCACAATCCGTCTCACCAAACTCGCAATTTCCCGCCAACCCCTTCCATCCATTCCATTTCCTGCGTCTCAATTCGAATTAGCTACACTCAGTACTGTACCTTGACAGTAATTCAAATCCATGCTATCTTTCCCCATGTTCCGCTCGCAAAACTCGGCCTGCTCGCACGCGCCCCACTATGCCTCCCACGGATCCTTTACTTCCTCGACCTCCTTTGCCTCCTTTGCCCCCATCGCGCTCCGCCTGCTCTCCCAGAGCAATAAGAGAGCAAACCGAGAGCAAATAACCCCCTTCTTTTCTGTTTATTACAAACTGCCCCTCCAGCAACCCCTTTCCTTTGATACTCTTACAAATGCCCCGGGGGGTGTTCCCCTGATCCCTCCCCTCCGTCGCCTGCTGCACACGCAGGAATCGCCGCAAACTCTTTCCTTTCATGCGCTTACTTCACAACTTGCGGACACCCCGGGTGGGGGGCACCAGCACACGCTTCAGCCCGCGCTCTCTCCTCACCCCAACCCAACTCGACCCGCGCCCCCTCCTATCCCCGTCTGCCCTCTTCTCTCTACGAATCCTCTGGTAACTCTGCGCCGGAGTTTACCCCGAGCCCCTCGGGGCGTTTTCTTTCTTTGTGTTTTTCACGGATCACGGGGCACGGAACACGCGCTGCGTCTCTTCCCGCCACGAACCGCCAACCACTATCCCATTTACAATCAACACTTCCAAAAAAATCACGGGGGCAATTATTGTTACCAGACACGCGACGAAGCGTGTCTGTCCCGAGGAGCATCGCGACGAGGGACCTCTCTTCGGCCCAAGCGATTTCTGCTCCGAGGCGTATCGCGACGAGGGACCCCTCTTCGCACGTTTCGTGCGTGCCTCTCCCGAAGTCAGCCGAAGCAAACAAGTTTTGCAGGGGATAACACTCGCCACGCCAACGACAAATTATGGATTGGAGCGGGCGCCGAGGATGACCAGGATCAATCCCGCGACCAGGAGGCCCGCGGTGGCCGCCACAGGGATCTTTACGGACTCGGGACGATCCACGGTGGCCGTAATGGGGCCAAATTTAGCGAGTTCTTCGTGCTTGTGATAGTCGAGGCTGGGATGCACGAGCGCAACGAGGCCGAGGAGGAAAAAGAGCAGCCCAAGAATAATGAGGAAGCGCTTCACAACGGAGAATGTACCACAGACCGCGCGATTGCAAAGAGCGCAAAGAAATGGTCTGCCACTTTTGGCTCCGCGGCCACATTGCGCAGCCAAGCTGCGTAAAGACACCCCTGCGCCGGATTGGCAAGGGGCCCTTCACACTTCACGTGGGAAAGAGCGTGCGGAACAACTACGAACGGCCAGCAGTGGCGGCGGCAGCGGCAGCCGCTTTCTTGGCGGCCTTTGCAGCGGTGGAAGCCTTGCGCCGGCGCTTGGTCTTTGGCGGAGTCGCGGGCGCTTCGCCGATGAGCTCTGCGACCATGATACTGGTAACGAACAACTTGGGGCCGTGATCGTCAAAATCGATCGCGGTACGCTCCTGATCGGACGCGGTAACAATGCCCAAGCCGTACGTTTCGTGCTTGACTGTCTGTCCTTCTGCCATCACTTGCACATCATCCTCCTTGACCACGCTTTACTTCGAAAAACCTGGCGCCGAAGAAACTCGATTCTAATCTCGGGAAGTGCGGTGCCCCCGACCAGGTCGAAGGCACCTGAATGCGGCACCCCCGTGCACAGGCTAGAGGCCGGTAACGTTCTCTGCCTGCAGGCCTTTGGGGCCTTTCTTTACTTCAAATTCCACTGCTTGGCCTTCGTTGAGCGATTTGTATCCATCCATCATGATCGCGGAAAAATGCACGAAAACATCTTCCCCCGTCTGACGCTGGATAAAACCATAACCCTTCGAAGCATTGAACCACTTGACTGTTC
Organism: uncultured Acidobacteriota bacterium; assembly: GCA_963715795.1. Lineage (GTDB taxonomy): Bacteria > Acidobacteriota > Terriglobia > Acidiferrales > UBA7541 > Acidiferrum. The sequence continues at coordinate 4,603,978 of OY970275.1, forward strand.
CTTGTTCCTTCACTTCTACTACCTCGCGTGCGCTGCCCCGACGCGGCTGGGACGGCGATATTGGAATTGCTTTGCTTCTCTTGGTCCGTATGCCGGTTACTACGGGCGAGCCAACACCCGAGAGATCCCAAGCGCCGTGACAGCCTCCAGCCCGCAAAAAAAGGCCGCAAAGATTGTCCTTGCAGCCCTCTCGAACGAGTCAAAAGGTATTACAAGAGCAACAAACGCTGGAGTGATAGTACCACAAATAGGGACATTTGTCCACGGGTGAGGCTAGTACGAGCTGGCCGCACAGCTCCATCTATGACATTGATAAAAAGACACTTACGCTTAGAGCAGCGCGGCGCTGGAGGGTCACAAGCGGCGAAGGCGTGCTATTCGAGGGACTCCGGCTGGAGGCTCAAACCGCCCTCGCCAGCGGCCTTTTTCTCCCAATACTTGCGCACCCAGGCTTCCCAGCTTCTTCCCGCGGCGGGATCGCGGCCGGAGAAGGCTAGTGCCGCAATTTCGGCATAGGAAATCTTGAGGCGCTGGTTGGAATCTTTCGGAAGCAGGCGCACAAAGGAGGCCGCGAGCGTGGGACCCGAGACGCGATCGAAGATGTAGCCTTCTATCTTCTTGCCATCTTTGGTGGTTAGGGTGACGTCGCCGCGATAATCGAAAGCTTTTTCGAGCGCGTCGCGTAATTCTTCTTCGGTGGCGAGTTCAGGAACCCAGCCCTCGACCGCTTCGTGCACCGTTCCTGGAGCAACTTCCAAAGAATCAGGATTCGGCGGAAGAATTTCCGCGGGCGAAGAAATTTCCGAGTGCGAAGGGCGATCCGCGTGGCGAGGACCGGTCAAGCGCGAGACTCCTCAAGTTGCGATTTGCTCTTGTCGATCTGGACGAGAGGATTATAGGAATGAACAGGCTTTGCGGGCTCATTGAGAAGAGCCAGCGCGTCAGGGTCTTCGTATTTCACGGCAAACGTGGCTTTCATCGCCGCCCACAGGCCGCGCAAGCCGCTGAAAGTATGATCCATGGCCGAGGCTTCGTAACCGCTATGGACCATGCAGTTGGCGCACTTGGGATTGCCGGATTCGGTGCCGTAATTTTGCCAGGCGGTGGTTTCGAGCAACTCCTGGAACGTGTCGGCGTAGCCATCCTGCAGGAGATAGCATGGTTTCTGCCAGCCGAAGACGTTGTACGTGGGCATGCCCCATGGCGTGCAAGCGTATTGCTGCTTGCCCATGAGAAATTCGAGGAAGAGTTTGGACTGATTGAATTGCCAGCTCTTTTTGCGATTGGAAAGAATGGCGCGGAAAAGGCGGCGCGTGCGCGCGCGGCCGAGGAAGTGCTTTTGATCCGGCGCTTTATCGTAGGAATAGCCGGGCGAAAGCATCATGCCCTCGACGCCGAGTTCCATCATTTCGTCAAAGAAGGCGCGGACGCTGTTGGGATCGGCGCCGTCAAAAAGCGTGGTGTTGGTGGTGACGCGGAAGCCGCGCTGGAGCGCTTCCTTGATTCCAGCGACAGCGAGATCGTAGCCACCTTCGCGGCAGACGGAGAAATCGTGGTGCTCGCGCTGGCCGTCCATGTGAACGGAAAAGGTCAGATATTTGCTGGGCATGAAGAGATGCAGCTTTTCCTTCAAGAGAAGCGCATTAGTGCAGAGATAAATGTATTTCTTGCGTGCGACGAGGCCCTCGACGATTTTATCGATTTGCGGATGCATCAGCGGTTCGCCGCCGGGGATGGAGACCATCGGCGTGCCGCACTCGTCGACGGCTTTGAAGCACTCTTCGGGAGACAATTCCTTCTTGAGGATGTGCGCGGGATATTGAATTTTGCCGCAGCCGGCGCACGCCAAATTGCAACGGAAAAGCGGCTCGAGCATCAGGACGAACGGATACCGTTTGCGTCCGGCGATTTTTTGCTTGAGGACGTACGTAGCGACCGTCCACATCTGTGAAATAGGTACCGGCATTTGCCCCGCTTGCGAGCGATTTAGATAGGGGTATACGACACGCCCCCCCAGAAGCAACTATTGTACCCGAAACCCCGCGACTTCTGCTTGCGAGCTTTTCATCAGATGCATAGAAGCGTTCTTTCGTGGCACGCGATTTGCTTTCTGCTGGGATTGGGCTACTTTCGCGGTGACGGACGAAACGCTGCCGAAGATGCGCACAGACTAAAGTCTGTGCCACCGCAGGGGCGTAGAATCAAGCCCTGAGAAAGAAGCTTTGAGAAGGAAGCGAGCGCAGCCTGGAACTATGCCCCGAGAAAATCTGTTGTCTCTCTTCGAAGAGTTCCGGCGATACGGCGGCGACGTGGCTGTCGTGCAAAGGCGCGGGTACCGCCGGGAAAAGATGACGTACGCCGAGCTTTACGAGCAGGTGCTCTTGTGGGGCGCTGCGCTGCGGGGGCATGGAATACGGCCTGGAGATCGGGTGCTTCTTTGGGGGCAGAATTCGGCGGAGTGGATTATTTGTTTTTGGGCGATCTTGTTGCAAGGCGCGGTGGCTGTGCCGATGGACGCTGGCGCCAGTCCGGATTTTGTCCGGAGAGTGATTCAGGATGCCGGAGTAAAGCTGGTTCTGCGAGATCGCCGACAGATGAGGTTCGCCGGGATGCCGCCGTCGCTCGTTGTCAATGACCTGAAGGATGTTGTGAAGAGCCCGCCGGCCTCCGAGGAAGCGGCCATCGATCCGGGAGATCAGGCGAAGCGATCCGATATTGCGGAAATTCTATACACTTCGGGGACGACGGCGGAGCCGCGCGGCGTTGTGCTGACGCACGGGAATTTTTTGGCGAATCTCGAGCCGCTCGAGCGGGGAATCGATGCTTATCGAAAATACGAGCGATGGTTTCATCCGTTGCGTTTCGTCAGTTTGGTGCCGCTGAGCCACGTGTTTGGGCAGTTCATGGCGCTCTTTGTGCCGCCGCTGCTGGGCGCGACGGTAGTGTTTGAGGAGTCCGCGAATCCGGCGGAGATAGTTCGAACCGTGAAGGGCGAGCGGGCCACGGCGCTGATCGCGGTGCCGCGGATGCTCGACGCGTTGCATGCGGGGATCGAGCGGGAATTGGAAACGCGTGGGCGCAGCGGCTGGCTGAAGAAAAATATCGATGCTGCAAATGGCGAGAAATTCTTGCGGCGCGCTTGGCGCTTTCGACGGATTCACAGGCGATTTGGCTGGAAATTCTGGGCGTTTATTTCCGGCGGGGCGGCGCTGTCAAAGGAGACGGAGGAGTTTTTCAAACGCGTGGGCTACGCGGTTGTGCAGGGCTACGGGATGACGGAGACTGCGTCGCTGATCAGCTTGAATCACCCTTTTCGGGCGACGGAAGGGTCGGTTGGAAAGATTTTGCCGGGGCGCGAATTCAGGCTGGCGGAAGACGACGAAATTCTGGTGCGCGGAGAAAATGTCGCGGCCGGTTACTGGGAAGGCGGGACGCGGCGCGAAGGAGTGCGCGACGCGGAAAATTGGCTGCACACGGGAGATATCGGCGAAGTCGACGCGGAAGGAAATCTTCGGTTCAAGGGGCGCAAGAAAAATGTCATCGTCACGCCGGCCGGGCTGAACGTTTTTCCTGAGGATATAGAAGCGGTGCTTCGCAAACAGGCGGGGGTGCGCGATTGCGTGGTTATTCCCATCGAGCGGGGCGGAAACGCGGAGCCGTGCGCGATATTGCTGATGGAAAACATTTCTGCGCCGAACAACGATGCGGCGCGCGATGCGCTGGAGAAGACAAATGCTTCGCTCGCGGAATATCAGCGCGTGCACCGGCGGCTCGTTTGGCCGGAGCCGGACTTTCCGCGCACGCCGACCGGCAAGCCTCGACTAAGCCTTATCGCCGCCCGCGCAACGGAATCGCTCGAGGGCATTTCGCCGGCGAAAGGACAGACAGGTGTTCTCGATGATTTGCTGGCGAAATTTTCATCGGGGAAGGGAAGTTCGGGGCATTTGGAAAACGAACTGAATCTTTCCTCGCTGGATCGCGTCGAGCTGATGAGCGCGCTCGAAGAGCGCTATCAAGTGGAGTTGAACGAGACCTCGTTCGCCGAAGCAAAAACGGTGGCCGATGTGGAGCGCCTGCTGCAGCAGCCCTCGGCGCACCGCGCGGAATACGTTTATCCACGATGGACGCAGCGCGCGCCGGCGCGCTGGCTGCGGCTTGCGGTTTATTACGCGCTTGTATGGCCCGCCACGCAGATTCTCGGGCATCCGAAGATTGCGGGGCGGGAAAACCTGCGCGGAGTAAAAGGGCCGGTGCTGGTGATTTCGAATCACATTACGCGGCGTGCGGACATCGGCTTGATTCTCGCGGCGTTGCCGGTGCGTTTTCGCCACCGGCTGGCGACGGCGATGGGAGGCGAATCGATTTCGAGGATGCGCCGGCCGCCGCGCGAGTGGTTTTTCGCCAAGCGCTGGGCTTATCAACTCGGCTACTGGCTCGTTACTTTGCTTTTCAACGTGTTTCCCTTGCCGCAGCATTCCGGCTTTCGCGAAAGTTTCCGTTTTGCGGGCGAATCGGCGGATCGCGGTTACAGCATTCTCGTTTTTCCCGAAGGCGAAGTGAACAACTCCGAGGACGGCCGCATGGCGCCGTTCCAAAGCGGCATTGGACTGCTGGCGGAAAATCTTCGCCTGCCGGTTATTCCCATGCGACTCGATGGCGTGTGGCAAATGAAGCGCGAGCATCGCCGGCTCGCCCATTTTGGCGAGATCAAGGTGCACATCGGCGCGCCGGTCACGTTTCCGCCGGAGATCTCGCCGGAAGAAATGTCGAGGCAGCTCGAAGCAATTGTCCTGGCTCTCTAGAAATGAAATACGGTTTCAAATCCGTACATTAGTTTGGGCCTGACCAAAGGACTACGGACCAGGAGTCCGCAAATCTTTTCGCATGAAAATAGTGGCTTGGGGATTGTCGTTATAGCGCGGCGCGGGCTGATACCCCAACGCCGCGTAGAACCTCTGCGCGGCGATCATTTCGTCCGTGGTGTCCAGATAGAGCGATTGATAGCCGTGCGTGCAAGCGTAAAGTTCCAAAGAGCTATACAAGGCGGCGGCAATTCCGCGTCCGCGAACTTCGCACTGAACGTAGAGACGTTTTACCTCGCCGCTGTTTGCGATGGCCGGCAGCGGACGAAGGGCAATGCAGCCAACCACTTTTTTCCCAAGACTCGCCAGCCAGACTCCGGCGCCGTCGCCAAAATATAGGCGAGCAAAGTCGTCTCTGGAATCGCGGGCGACAACGGCAGCGGCTTCGTAGTATTCCTCCATGATTTTCCAGGCGGCATCGATCGATTCGAGAGAGACGCGCTCGACAGTGAGTTGATCGGGTAATTGCTTTGTCGTTTGAGACATTTGCAGATGCCGAAAACGAAGTGATTCGGCAATCCAAGTCTTTGCGAAAAACTCCCGAAAAACAGCTCCATTTTGGCTTTTTGCGCACAGACTCAACGCCAAGAATGAGCCGAAGTGGGCTGCGGAAACCTGAAGCCCCCGCGAAAAACCGTGGAATCGCGTTCTGTGGCAAAATAGATGACTGGATAACGCAAATGGACAACAGAACGATTCTGGAAGCGGAACGACCCGCAAAAGCACAAAAAGCCGCCAAGAAGGCCGTTCCTCCGGCAAAAAAAGAGACCGGCAAAGACCGCGAGCAGATTTTTGACGCCTTCCGGCGCTGGGGCTATTACGAAGCCACGCTGGACCCGCTTGCCGTGTTCCAACCGCTGAAGCATCCCGACCTGGAGCTGAGTGGGGAAGCCGCCGAGGAAGCGCGCCGCATCTACTGTGGCAACATCGGCGTGGAATTCATGCATCTCGCGGAACCGGAACGGCGGCGCTGGATTGCGGAGCGGATCGAAGGTCCGCAAAAGGAAGTCGAGCAGAAGAAGATTCTCGAGCGGCTGGTTCGCGCCGACCTTTTCGAGCAGGTTCTCCAGGCGCGCTATCTGGGCACGAAACGTTTTTCGCTCGAAGGCGTGACTTCGCTGATTCCGCTGCTTGATTCGATTCTGGACACCGCGGGCGATTTCGGAGCGGTGGACTGCATCATGGCGATGAGCCATCGGGGGCGTTTGAACGTGATGGTTCACGCCGCGTGCAAATCGCCGCACGAAGTGGTTTCCGGATTTGAGGATGTCGATCCGCGAAGCGTGCTGGGCGCGGGCGATGTGAAGTATCACGTCGGCGCGACCGGAACGTACACGACCACGGCGGGCAAGCCGATCAACATGCATCTGGTTTCGAATCCCAGCCATCTCGAAGCGGTCGATCCGGTGGCCATGGGGCGCGCGCGAGCGAAGCAGACGCGGCACGGCGTGGATGGGCCCATTATCGACCGCTCGCGAGAGACGTTGAACAAGGTTTGGCCGATCGTGATGCACGGCGACGCCGCCTTTGCCGGGCAGGGCATTTGGGCGGAGACGCTGAATCTCGCGGACCTCAAGGCGTACACCGTCGGCGGCACGGTGCACATTGTCGTCAACAATCTCATCGGATTCACCACGCAGCCCGCGCAGGAACATTCCGCGCGCTTCGCCTCGGACATCGCGAAGCGGCAGAGCGTTCCGATCTTTCACGTAAACGCGGAGGATCCGGACGCGGTGGTGCGCATCGGGAAACTGGCCGCGGAATATCGCGCGACGTTCGGGAGCGAGGTGGTGGTCGATATCATCGGCTACCGCCGGCACGGGCACAGCGAAGTGGATGACCCGACGATCACGCAGCCGCTGCTTTACGAGCGGATCAAAAACCACGCGCCGCTCTGGAAGATTTACGCTGAGCAGACGGGGATCGATGCGTCGCTGATCGTCGAAGCGGTGAAGGCGGAATACGAGGAGGAGCAGCAGAAAGCCGGGCAGCTCACGAAAATTCCGCACCTGCGCCGATTGCCGGATTACTGGTCGCCGTATATACACGGGAAATACGACCCGGCGTATGAAGTGGACACGGGATTGACGCGCGAATATCTGGCGGAGCTTACGGATGGAATCGTGCGCGTGCCCGGCGGTTTTCACGTGCATCCGAAGATCGCGAAACTTCTGGAACAACGCGCGGAAATGGGCCACGGCAAGCGCGCCATCGACTATGGGTTCGCGGAAGCTCTGGCGCTGGGCTCGCTGGTGCTCGAAGGCAATCCCGTCCGCCTGACCGGACAGGACACACAGCGCGGAACGTTCAATCAGCGCCACGCCGTACTGATCGATACGGTCACCGAGCACAATTATCTGACGCTGTCGCATCTATCGCGCCAGCAGGCGTTTTGCGAGATTTACAACTCTTCGCTTTCTGAGGCGGCGTGTGTGGGATTCGAATACGGCTTCAGCCGCGATTATCCAGAAGCGCTAGTGATGTGGGAAGCGCAGTTCGGTGATTTCGCGAATGGCGCGCAGGTGATCATCGACCAGTTCCTGAGCGCGACCGAAGACAAATGGAATCTGCCCAGCGGCCTCGTGCTTCTGCTCCCGCACGGCTACGAAGGGCAGGGCCCCGAGCATTCCAGCGCGCGCATCGAGCGCTACATGCAGCTCGCCGCCGAGGACAACATTCAAATTTGCCAGCCTTCGACAGCCGCGCAGTATTTCCACATGCTGCGCCGGCAAGCGCTCCGCGCTTGGCGCAAGCCGCTGATTGTTTTCACGCCGAAGAGCATGCTGCGCCATCCCGACGCCAGCTCGAATATCGAGGATTTCACGCGGCCGCGATTTCTGCCGCTCGTGCCGGACCAGGAAGTGCAAAACGCGAAGAGCATCCTCATCGCCAGCGGCAAAGTCGGCCACGAACTTCGCGCGGAACGGAGGCGCCGCAAGGACACCAGCACGGCCATCTTTTTTCTGGATCAGCTTTACCCCTTGCCGCGGACTGAGATTTCCGCCGCGCTGGCGCAGCATCCCAATGCCCGCGAAATCGTCTGGGTGCAGGAAGAGCCCGCGAACATGGGCGCGCTTTTCTACGTGCTGCCGCGCCTGGAGCGATTGGCTCAGGCCAAAGGCTTGCAGATGCGTTCGGTGAAGCGCTCCGCGAGCGCCAGCCCGGCGACCGGATCCGCCAAAGCCCATGAACTTGAGCAAAAAACGCTGCTGGCCCTGGCTTTCACGACCTCGAGCGGGGATTGAGCAGGCCCCAAGGCGTTCACACTCCATTCACATTCATGTTATCCCAGTGTTACGAAAGCGCTGCGAGAATAAGCCGTGTTACGACAGTCTCACCGTGATCCAAGGCTTTCCACAACCTATCGCATTTCTCCGGCGTACGGTACACTGCCGCCAAGCCGGCGAGCGGGACGTGCCTACTCTATGAAACGAGTATTAATCATCGAGGACGACAAGGACATCGTCGAACTCGTTCGTTACAACCTCGCCAACGAAGGCTTTCAGGTCAGCGCTGCATTCGACGGCAGCACCGGCCTGAACACGCTGAAGAAGACGCCGCCAGATCTTCTCCTGCTCGATCTCATGCTCCCGAAACTTTCCGGCTTGGATATTTGCCGGGAAGTCCGCCGGGACAACGCATTGAATCGTCTGCCGATTCTCATGCTTACGGCGCGCGGCGATGAAGCCGACCGCGTTGTGGGCCTGGAGATGGGCGCCGATGACTATGTGACGAAGCCTTTCAGCCCGCGCGAGCTTTTGGCACGCGTGAAGGCGCTGCTCCGCCGAGCGGAGCCACCTGCCGATTCGCCTCGCGTCATCGAGATAGGAAAGCTGGCGATCGATCCGGCGTCTTACCGCGTGAGCCATTCCGGTAAGCCCGTTCCGCTTAGCACGCTCGAATTCCGGCTGCTCTATTACCTGGCTTCGCGCCCGAACCGGGTCTTCACGCGGGATCAATTGCTCGATGCCGTGTGGGGAACGGATCGTTTTGTGACTCCGCGCAGCGTCGACGTCTATGTGCGCCGGCTGCGCGAGAAAATCGAAAGCGATCCGGAGAATCCCGCGTTTTTGAAGACCGTGCGCGGCGCGGGCTATTTGTTCGAGACTCGTGCGGCTTAATTTATTCTGGAAATTCGCGCTGTCGTTTCTCGCGCTCCTGGTGAGCGTCCTGCTCGCGGTGGACTATTTTGCGGAGCGTGCTCTCCGCACGGACTACGAACGTACCGGATTCGAGCAACTTGCGGCCATTGCGCGGATCGCCGAAGCGCGTCCTCCTCACTGGACGCCCGCCTCCCCTGGACATCCCGAAGACCTTTCCGCGCTGCATGATTGGGTGGCCCAAATGGCCTCGAGCGGCGCGCGCGTCACCGCGATTGCGCCCGATGGCCGCGTGCTTGCCGATTCGCAATCCGACGCGCAGACCTCGGAAAACCAGGCCACGCGCCCGGAAATTCTCGAGGCGGTGACAAAAGGAGAGGGGCGCTCCGTTCGCCAGACCGTTGCGGTTGCGCGTGACCTTCTTTATTACGCTGTCCGTCTGAATGTTTCTTCGGGGGCGCCGTTTCTCGTGCGCTTTGCGCTTCCGGTCGAGACCGTGGACGAGGTCTTGAGTGCCTTCCGGCACAGGTTGTGGTTTGCGTCGACTTTCATTTTGCTGATCGCCGGCGGCATTTCCTTGTTGTTCTCTCGCAGCCTTACGGATCGCGTCGAGCGCCTGAGGGAGTTTTCCCGGCGCGTTGCCGAAGGGGACTTCCGGCCTTTGCCCCGCGATAGCTCGGGTGACGCGCTCGAGGCGCTGGGCATTTCGCTCAATCGAACCGCGGCTCGTTTGGACCGGACCATCCAGACTCTGACGGAAGAGCGCAACTTATCTTCGGCGATTTTGGGGAGCATGGTCGAAGGCGTCGCGGTGGTAAATGGCTCGGAGCGGCTGTTGTTCGCAAATCCTGGCTTTGCGGAAATTCTCGGCTTGGATGTGCCCCCGACCACCGGCAGCGCGCTGGTGGAAGTGGTGCGCCAGACGGAACTGGTCGAAGCCGTCCGCAAAGTGCTGGCCGGCGAGCCGCGCGTCCAGTCGGAAATCGTCACGGGGACTCTGCGCCAGCATTTTTTTGCAATCACGGTTGCCTCGGTCCGTGCCGGCGACACCACCGGCGCGGTGGTCGTGTTGCACGACATCACCGAACTGCGCAGGCTTGAGCGGGTGCGGCGCGATTTTGTGGCTAACGTGTCACATGAATTCCGAACGCCCCTTACCGCCATTCAAGGCTTTGCCGAAACACTCCTCGCCGGCGCCATCGACGACCCGCAGAACCGCACGCGCTTCCTCGAAATTATTCTCGAACATTCTCGACGCCTGGCTCGGCTGACCGAAGACCTGCTCATGCTTTCCAAGATGGATGCCGAGCGCCTCGAACTCGAGATTCGCTGCTTGCACGTCTCGCAATTGATCGAGAGCTGTCTCGAGACGGCACAGCACCGCGCTGTCGAAAAGGACCTGCGCATCTCCGTGAACATGCCGCAACGCTTGCCGGACATCGCCGGAGATCGCCGCCGCCTCGCGGAGGTTTTGCAAAACCTGCTGGACAACGCGATTCAGTACACGCTGCCCGGCGGACAAATCATAGTCAGTGCGGAGGCGGGCGAGGACGAGGTGATTTTTACCGTCTCGGACACAGGCATCGGCATTCCCAAGGTTGATCAGCCTCGCATCTTTGAGAGGTTTTACCGCGTCGACGTGGCGCGGTCTCGGGAAGCCGGCGGCACGGGCCTAGGCTTAGCCATCGCCAAGCACCTCGTCGAGGTGCATGGCGGGCGACTGTGGGTCGAGAGCGAAGTGGGCCAGGGCTCGCAATTTCATTTTTCCGTGCCGGTTTTTGACCCCGAGCATCCAGCCCTGCGCCCGATTTCTACCGGCGCTGGCGGCCGCGGCAATGGCGGGAGTTCGCCGTCCTGAACTGGTTTGCGCGAGTCGGGGATTACGTACCGCCTGGCGATTCGGATACTCACCCCATAAACTTCCGAATCGGGATTTATCCGCCTGTTCATCTGTTTGTGAACGAACTGTAAAGCTCTCTTTGCCATACTTTCGATTACGAGCGGAGGTGTGATTTTAAGCGCCCTGCTCCGAAAGGGGAATCATGACGAGTGCCGCGGGACTTACCGAAGCCGTCCTGTACGATACTCTTGTCAATTATTTGGTCTCGATGGCCCGCACGGTCGAAGGCGCAATGAATCGCGCTCTCGATGCCATCGTCGGCGTCAACGATTCGCGCACCGGCCCTCTTCCCGGTGAAGTCTTTCTCCTCGAACCCCGCATCAACGAAATGGAAATCGTCATCGATGAGCACTCCATCCGCCTTCTCCGCCGCGGCTCTTTTTCCGACGATGAGGTGCGCCTCATTGTGGCCGCTCTCAAAATCACGAATGATCTCGAGCGCATCGGAGACCTGGCGGTGAATCTCGCGCAGTGCGTCATCTCGCTGCGCGAAATGCCGGCGGCTCAGTTGCCCGAGGAATTGCGCCCGATGACTTCGGCCGTCCGCGCCATGGTCAGCAAGAGCCTCGGCGCCCTGATTTATCGCAACGTCGAAATGGCCGGGCAGGTCCTGCAAAGCGACGACGTCGTCGATCAGTATCGCGACCGCATCTTCGATCAGCTCATGCAAAGCATGACGCAGCAAGCCGCGCTCGTCAGCCCGGGCATGCAATTCATTCTTGCCACCCGGCATCTCGAACGCATCGCCGATCACGCCACCAACATTGCCGAGGACATCATCTTCTGGGTTCGCGGACTCGACGTCCGTCATGGCCGCGGCCTTTCCATGAAATCGGAGCAAGCCGAACAATTTCCGGCGTCCGGCGAAGAGGTCATCGAGAATTCACGCGCCCTTCATTCGGACGTGACCCCGGCCTGCGACACTCACAGTGTTTGATCTTCGTACCACGTCCTACCACGGGGATCGGAGCACCCCTGGCTCCGGTCCCCTTCTCCCCTCTCTCGACATTTCTTAACCGCTTTACGCGATGCGCCTGCGCGCTGCACAGTTGCGGTTCGACTTCACGAGACTTTCGCGGAGATCGCCACTCCACCGACGCAGAGTGCAATTGCCAGCGGCGACGCATCGTCTTACACTCGCGAACTTACATCGCGCACCTCTCCACGATATTCGCACCGAAGTGGATTCTTGATCGCGTTGAGCGCGCAAGTCCGTTATTCGAAGGCTTCCGTGAGCCATGTTTTCAATCCATTTCTATATGAACGAGGCTCCGCCGGATCCCCTAACTTCCTGCAAAATGCTCAGTTTCTCGTGCTTTTTGACCCAGTGAATGTTCTGTAACTTACGCTATTTCAATGAGTTGCATCTAGTCGGCCTAGATTGTTACAGGATATTCACATTCGGTTGACGTAACAGTAAGACGCGACCTTTACCTTCTCCCGCGGGGTGGTACCAAATCTTCATCGGTACGCGGTCGAATTTTGCTCCAAAGAGAGAGGAAATGAAAAAACTAGCAGCCCTTACACTATCGCTGTTCCTATCGTATGGAATCGCTTTCGCGGATTCACCAAAGGACACCGACGCACCGCCTGCCAAACCTGCTGCAGCGGCCAAGCCTGCGACGCCGGCCAAGCCGAAGGCGGCCAAGAAAGCGGACAAATCGGACTCGGCGATCGCTGCCGAGATTGAAGAGCTCCGTCAAGCTGTGCAGGCCCAGCAAGAGCAGCTTCAGATGCTGAAGGAAGAGCTCGCCAAGCGCGATCGTCAGATCGATGCAGCGCAAGATGCCGCCGCCGCCGCGAATGCGCGCGCAGCGGAAGCCAACACCAAAGCCATCGAAGCGGTGAACACCACTGCCGCTGTGAAATCCACTGCCGACACTCTCAACACCAAGGTAGAGGATTTGTCGGCCAGCAATGCAGCCCTCAAAACCACCGTTGCAACCGTGGCGAACGAGAACGCTGCTGGCGGCCAGGGCGGCGAAGAGGGGCCAGCCTCGATTCGCTTCAAGGGAATCACCATCACCCCGGGTGGCTTCATCGCGGCTGAAACGGTTTTCCGGAATCGCGGCACCGGTTCCGACATCAACACCCCGTTCAACAGCATTCCGTTTCCAAGCAGCGACCTTGCTCAGGTTTCCGAGTTCAATGCCACCGGTCGGCAGTCTCGACTATCCGTACTCTTCCAAGGCAACGCTGACAACGTAAAACTGAGCGGCTACTACGAGATGGATTGGTTGGGCGCCTGCGTCACTTCCAACGACCGCCAGAGCAACAGCTATTGCCTGCGCCAGCGCCAACTCTTTGGTCAAGCCGCTTTTTCCAGCGGCTGGACCGTCACTGGCGGCCAGCAGTGGAGCTTAGCCACGGAGACCAAGAAGGGCATGGATAACCGGACGGAAAATTTGCCGATGACGATCGATCCACAGTATAGCGTCGGCTTCACTTGGGCGCGCCAGTACGGCTTCCGCGTTACCAAGGACATCGGCGACAAAGCTTGGATCGGGGTCTCGGCCGAGGCTCCTCAGACGACTATCACCACGACCGGCCAGCCGACGTCCTTCCTGGTTGGTTCTGCTGGTTCGGCCGGCGGGTTGTACAACTCTGCCGATGGCACCGGCTATTCTCTCAACAAGACTCCGGACTTTATCGCCAAGCTCGTCTTCGAACCGGGCTTTGGGCATTACGAGATCTTCGGCATCGTCAGCGATTTTCGCGCCCGAGTCTACCCATGCTCGGCCGCGATTACAGCTATCCCCTTGCCTGCCACTTGCCCGGGCACAACTACCTCTGCTGCAAACGCCTTCAATGACAGCCGCATTGGCGGTGGCATCGGCTTGAACATTCGCGTCCCGGTCGTGCCCAAAATCGCCGATTTTGGCGTCCACCTCATCGGCGGCGACGGCATTGGCCGTTACAGCTCGGCACAGTTGCCTGACGTGACTGCCCGTCCCGATGGCACGCTCGCTCCGATTCGCGGCGGCGGCGCTCTCGGCACCTTTGAACTTCATCCCACTCCCAAACTCGATGTCTACTTCAATTACGGCGTCGAGTATGCCGAGCGTACAGACTTCAACTTCACCAACGTCGCTGGTGCAAACGTCGCCGTCGGCTATGGTTCTCCCTTCTTCAATAACTCAGGCTGCGAGACGACTCCTCCCTTGCCCACTGGGGACTTCACGGCTGCTTCCGGTACTTGCAGCGGCAACGTCCGCAACATCCAGGAAGGCACTGTCGGCTTCTGGCATAAGATCTACCAAGGGCCAAAAGGCGGCCTCCGCTGGGGTCTACAGTATTCTTACTTGACCCGCAACTCCTGGTCTGGCAACGACAACACTCCCGCCGTCGCGGGAGTCAACGCCAAGGCCGTCGACAACATGCTCCTAACCTCTTTCCGCTACTACATTCCCTAAACCGGGAATCGTAGCGCTTCGTTCTTCATCCAAAGGAAAAGGGCAGCCCTTCACCGGGCTGCCCTTCCTCTTTTCCCCGCAAAATTCCTCCACCTCCTCCTAAATTACAAAAAATACGCAGTCATCGCTCAGAAAATAAAACACTTAGCCACGATTCAACAAACTCTGAATAGACTGTAACAATACTGTAATACGTGGGTCGCACACTCTTCCCCTCGGGCAAATACAAATTCTTCGTGCGGAGATGACGGATGAAAAAAATCGCTGGTATCCTTCTGGCCTGTCTCGGTCTAGCGGCCATGGTCTGGGCCCAGGGTACGCTGTCCATCACCGGAGCAGGCGCCACGTTCCCTTACCCCATCTATTCCAAGTGGTTCGATGAGTACCACAAGCTTCACTCCAACATTCAGATCAATTATCAAGCCATCGGCTCCGGGGGCGGAATTAGGCAAGTGACGGAAGGCACCGTCGATTTTGGTGCTTCTGATGGGCCAATGACCGATGAACAGTTGAAAACCTACCAAGACAAGCACGGCTTCCCCGTCCTCCACTTTCCGACGGTCCTCGGCGGCGTCGTCCCCACCTACAACATCCCCGGCGTTAACGCGGAGTTGAAATTCACTCCTGAAGCGCTCGCAGGAATCTATCTCGGTACGATCACCAAATGGAATGACCCTGCCATCACCGGCCCCAACTCCGGAGTTAGCCTCCCCAGCGGCGATATCATCGTGGTTCATCGTTCCGACGGCAGCGGTACCACCTACATTTGGACGGACTACCTCTCCAAAGTCAGTTCGGCGTGGAAAGACAAAGTCGGAAAATCAACTTCCGTCAACTGGCCGGTAGGCTTGGGTGGGCAGGGCAACCAGGGTGTGGCTGGCTTGGTCAAGCAGACGCCTAACTCGATTGGCTACGTCGAACTGATCTACGCCATCCAGACCAAGATGCCGTACGGCATCGTTAAAAACGAATCGGGTGTGTTCATCAAGGCGTCTCTCGAAAGCGTGACAGCCGCCGCTGCTGGCGCAGCCAAAAACATGCCGGCCGACTTCCGCGTTTCCATTACCAACGCTCCGGGCAAGACCGCCTATCCGATCTCCAGCTTTACCTGGCTGTTGATTCCTTCCAAGATTTCCGACACCGCCAAACGCGAGGCCATCAAAGGGTTTATCAAGTGGATGGTGGGCCCAGGGCAGGAATACACCGAAGCCCTTGCTTACGCAAAACTGCCCAAGTCGGTGGTGGTCAAGGAATTGGCGGCTCTCAACAAGGTTCAATAACCTAAGGTCACCCCCGAATGTCAACTGCTAGCACAACTGTTCCGAGCGCGAGCCCCGTCGAGGGCTCGCGCTCGTTTTTGAACCGTCTCCGCAATGGCGACGAAATCGCGCGGCTCGTCACCTTTGTATTTGCTGGCTCGGTTGTGCTCCTCACCATACTTTTGGTCTATGAGCTTTGGATTGGCTCTGTTCTTCCGCGCCACAAATTTGGCTTTGCTTTCTTCGCCACCAAAGTATGGGACCCCGTTTTCGATAATTTCGGTGCGCTTCCCTTCATCTATGGAACCGTCGTAACTTCCGCCGTCGCCCTTTTCATCGCCGTGCCGCTCGGTATCGGGGCCGCCATTTTTCTCGCGGAGCTCGCCCCTGCTCGAGTTTCGGATATGCTCGAGTTCTTTATCGATTTGCTTGCCGCCGTTCCCAGCGTGATTTATGGCCTCCTGGGCATCTTCATCGTCGTCCCTCTCATGCGCGACTACGTCGAGCCTGCCCTCAAAGGTACCCTGGGTTTTCTCCCTCTCTTCAAAGGACCGGCCTATGGCATAGGTTTCCTCACCGCCGGCGTCGTCCTGGCCATCATGGTCATCCCTTATATCATTTCCGTCTCGCGCGAAATTCTTCTGTCCGTGCCGCGCGACCAGCGTGAAGCCGCATTGGCTCTCGGGGCTACCCGTTGGGAATCGACCTGGAAGGTCGTCGTACCCTTTGCCCGCACCGGCATCATGGGCTCGATTTTCCTGGCGCTGGCTCGCGCCCTCGGCGAAACCATGGCCGTCACCATGGTCATCGGCAACGCTCCCATCATCGCCGCTTCTCTTTTTCCCCCGGCAACTCCATCGCTTCCGTCATCGCTGCCCAGTTCACGGAAGCCACCGGCGATCTGTACCTGCAATCCCTCATTGAACTGGGTCTCGTGCTCTTTCTGCTCACTTTTGTCCTCAACGGCCTCGCCCGCATTCTGATCATCGTAACCTCTCAGCGCGGCAGCGGAATGGGGAACGCATGAACCATCGTCTGCGTTGGCGCAAATTTGTGAGCCATTTCATGCTTACGCTGACCGGTTGCTGCGCTCTTGTCGCCGTCTCCGTCCTTTTTCTAATTTTGGGATATCTCGTCGTCCACGGCGGCACCTCCATTAACTGGAATTTCTTCACGAAATTGCCCGCCCCGGTGGGCGAAACCGGCGGCGGCATGGCCAATGCCATCATCGGCAGCGGCAAACTTCTTTTGTTGGCCACCCTCTTCGGTGTTCCTGTTGGATTTCTGGGTGCGATCTACCTGGCCGAGTTCAGCGGCAGCAAAGTCGCATTCGTCGTGCGCTATTCCGCGGACTTGCTCAATGGCGCGCCCTCGATCGTCATCGGCATCTTTGCTTATAGCCTGGTTGTGAAGCCATTCGGACATTTCTCCACCTTCGCCGGTGGTGTTGCCCTTGGCATCATGATGATTCCCATCACCTTGCGCAGCACGGAAGAGTTTCTGCTCGGTGTGCCCCGCAATTTGCGCGAGGGAGCCATGGCTCTCGGCGCCAGCAAGACGAGAACCATCGCCACGGTTATCGTTCCCGCCGCTTATCGCGGCATTCTCACCGCTATTCTATTGGCCTTCGCGCGTGTGGCGGGCGAGACTGCTCCGCTGCTGTTCACGGCCTTGGGGAACGAATTCTGGAGCCAGGGTTTCAATCATCCCACCGCTTCGCTTCCGGTTATGATATATCACTATGCCCTCTCGCCATACGACGACTGGCATCGGCAAGCTTGGGCTGCGGGACTGGTCTTGCTGGCTTTGATTTTGATCATCAATATTATTGCCCGGGCGATTCTGGCTCGTGGCATTTCGGTTCCGAGGTCCTAATTCATGCACGCTCCTGCGAGGCAAGAAGTGTCCGTAAACATAACTCCACCAACAACAACTTCCGCGAACCGCGAAACTGCGGCCCCCGCGGATATGCGCATGACCATATCGAAGGTCAACTTCTGGTATGGCTCCAAGCAAACTCTTTTCGACATTAATCTTGGCATCGCCACCAACAAGGTCACCGCGCTCATCGGTCCTTCCGGTTGCGGCAAATCCACTCTTCTTCGCACGCTCGATCGCATGCACGAGACCGTCCGCCACTCCCGCCTCGAAGGTGAAATCAAGTTGGACGGCAAGAATATTCTCTCGCAGGATGTCACTTTGCTCCGCCGCCGCGTCGGCATGGTCTTCCAGCGCCCCAATCCTTTCCCCAAATCCATCTTTGAAAACGTCGCCTACGGTCTTCGCATCAATGGCTCCAAGCTGCCCATGGCCGAAGCCGTCGAAAAAAGCCTGCGCCACGGCGCTCTCTGGGACGAAGTCAAGGACCACCTCCACAAGTCCGCCTATGAACTTTCCGGCGGCCAGCAGCAGCGCCTCTGCATCGCCCGGGCTCTCGCCGTCGAACCGGAAGTCCTGCTCCTCGATGAGCCTTGCTCCGCTCTCGATCCCATTAGCACCGCCAAAATTGAGGAACTTCTCGTTCAGTTGAAAGATCTTTGTACCATCGTCACCGTCACCCACAACATGCAGCAGGCCGCGCGCATCAGCGATTTCACCGCTTTCCTGCTCAACGGCCAGCTCATCGAGTTTAGCCCCACGCCGCATCTTTTCACCACGCCCAGCGATCCGCGCACGGAGGCTTACATTACCGGCCGCTTTGGCTGATGCATTGAGCGGAAAAACGCATAAGTTACGGCCGCACAATTTGGACAGGCTGAGGGAAAAGAATCTATGGAACGCCACTTCGAAAAAGATTTGAACGAGTTGAAAGAACGTCTCTTGTGGATGGGCAGCCTCGCCGAGCGCGCCGTTCACCAGGCCGTGCACGCTGTGCTCGAATCCGATGAGCAGCTCGCCAAGCGTGTCCTCGATGAGGAAGACGCCATCAATGAGTTGCAGCTCGAAATCGACGACCGCGTCGTCCAGCTCCTCGCGCTTCATCAATTGATGGCCATCGATCTCCGCTTCGTACTGGCCATCTCCCGCATCAATAACGACCTCGAGCGCATCGGCGATCAGGCCGTGAACATCGCGCAATCCGCCACGCGCATCCTCCGCCACCCGCGCGTCAAGCCTTACGTCGATCTCCCGCGCATGAGCGAGCTTGCCGAAGAAATGGTCCGCAACGCGCTCAATGCCGTCGTCCGCCGCGACGTCGAACTCGCCCAAAAAGTCCTGGCCACCGACGATCAGGTCGATCACTTCCGCGACCAGATCTTTCGCGAGCTCCTCACCTACATGATGGGAGATTCCAGTGTGGTCTATCCCGCTTTTGAGCTGATCCTCGTCGCCAAAAATCTCGAGCGCATCGGCGATCACGCCACGAACATCGCCGAGGACGTCATCTACATCGTCCAGGGCCAGGACGTCCGCCACCCAACCGTCGATCGCCGCTGAACCGCGTCTCTCGCAGCACGCATCTTAGCAGTGCAATTCGTATAACCAGTTAGTACTAGAACCAATAGCCTCTCAGCTCTTTTGTCTTGACAATCTGTTACTTCATGTGTATAGTCTGCTTTGTGTATTTTTGCGAGTTTTACCCCTAGCGCCAGCCTCCCGGCTGGCGTTTCCGCTTCAGGGAGGCTATCCTTAACGCCTAACTCCTTTGTTCGCAACACTTACGAAAATCGGCTGTTTTTGCACAATCTTGGTGCAAAATGTCCATGTTAAGTCATTTAGAATGAGCACTTCCGTAATCGCCACAAAACAAAGAATTTTAATCCCTGCAAAATGAACACTTACGAAAAAAGGGTGGGGAGGGGGGCGATTATCGTTAACCAGTCGCCCGCCGCCGAAAGAGCCACAGCATAAGCAGCACGCTCACCAAGCTCAGTAGGCCACCGAGCGTCCGGTCCCACGTCCGGCGGAATCGCACTTGGATGTGCGACAGTCCCGCATTTAGGGGCACCAGCATTTGGTTGAAGTCTTCGCCGTCGAGTGGCGTCACGACAGCCCCGTTTACCTTCACCTGCCACGCCGGATAGTTTAGGAGGCGCAGCCCCAGCGCGAATGGGTCTTGCGTCTTCACCGTCACTTCCTTCTCCTCGGGGGACCACCGTTCCACTTGGATCTGGGGCGCCGTGTTCGGACCCGGAGTGGAATCCGTGTCCATGACCTGAACCTCTGGGGCTTTCGCTAAAGGGATGTTGGTGTGGTCGTCTCCCGCGGGATCGTACTCGTAGGTGCCCTCGAAGCCTTCCCCTTGCGCGATCTCTTGCCGCAAGATGTTTATATCGTTCTTCGTCCACCACCCTTGGTGTACAAGCCCGGCGCCGGTCGCTCCAAGAAGAGCAAACGTGGCCACCGCCCAAACCCACCCCCACCGTTTGCGTGCCATCGCGCCGCCCAGAAAAACCGCGAACGGTGCGCCAAGCACGCTCATCCAGCGCCACGGAAATTGCACGAATCGCAGCTTGGGAAGAATCTCCCAGAAGATGTCGCTGAAGCGCAGCATCAGCAGCGTTGAGAGTCCCGCCAGAAACACCAGCATCTGCCACGCACGGTTCTCAAACGCCTCCTGGCCATCCCGACGCGCCCGGTGTGCCGCTACGGCCGCGAATCCCGTCAGGATCACCAGCAAAACCGCGAGGCTCGAAGCGATCCAATTGAAAATCGTGTGCTCTGGATCGTTGATCACCGTGAAGAGAAAGTTCTCCGAGGGCACTAAACCCGGCGAGAGCGCTTCCGCGATGTTCACCCAGCGCTGCTCGTAAGCGGCGGGCACCAGGTAAAATCCAGCCAAGCCCAAGGCCAGCGCCATCCCCGCCCCGCCGCGAAGCAGAGGCTGCCACGACAGCCGGGTACACCCGGCAAGAGAGAACACGCCAGCCGAGCTGTACACGGCAATTACTCCCGCCGGCGCGTCGGAAAGCCAAATCGCCGCCAGCACGGCAGCGAAGCAAACGATGTTCCGGCATGCGGCTGTGTCCCTTGGCCGTTCCTGAATTTCCGGCAACCCGCAAATTTGCAGCGCGGCCAGAAAAAGCAACGGAAAAAACGCGTTGGCCAGCAGCTCCGCGAAATCGCTCCGCAAATAAATGATCAGCAGCGCGTAGGGATTCGCCGCGTAGCACGCCACGCAAAACAGCGCCGCTCGTTCCGGCAAGAATCTCCGCGCCAGAAAAAACGCGCTCAATCCCGCGAACGTTTGCACCAGCACGATGAACACGGCCGGAACCGCGTTCCATGGGAGCACGGAACCCAGCGCGGCTCCCAGCATCCACGAAAAGGGCGGATAGAAAATAAATCGCGGCTCGCCAAATCCGAGATTCGCCCATTCCGTCCACCGCGGAAAGAGGATTCCTTCCTTCCACTGTCCAGCGGCGTCCATCCAGGAGGAAGCGTGGAACAAGAAATCCTGCCCCGTGGCCGTCCCCAATCGAAAAAACGGCGCGATGATCACCAGAGAAATAAGCAATGAAATCAAAAGGGCAATCCGCCAGCCGGGAAGCCGAGCGGTCGAACGCACCGGATTCTGAGGTTCTGCGTAGGATGTCATGCGGTGTTCATGCCATTGTAACCAGGAAATAAACCTTCCTGCGAGCTTGATCCTTCCGTGCGCGTTCCATCGAGTTGAGCGATAATACACGCTCTCATGAGCACCCCCAGCACAGCTGTCGAGCCCATTATCGAGGCGCGCAAGCTCGAAAAGTTTTACGGTCAGCCCGATGGCAGCCGCATTCAAGTCATCGCCGCGACGGATCTCGCCGTTTATCCGGGAAAGATCATCGCGCTGCTGGGGCCTTCCGGCTGCGGAAAATCGACCCTGCTTCGCATGCTGACCGGTCTCTCTCCCGCCAGTGCCGGTTCCGTTTTCTGGCATGGCGCGCCTGTAGGCGACGGCTCACCCAACGTTTCCATCGTCTTTCAAAGCTTTGCTCTTTTTCCCTGGCTCACCGTTCTCGAAAATGTCGAAGCTCCGCTCGAAGCGCGCGGCATGGTGCCCATCGAGCGCCACAAACGCGCCTTACGCATTATCGACGCCGTCGGCCTCGATGGCTTCGAGAGCGCCTATCCCAAGGAACTCTCCGGGGGCATGAAGCAGCGCGTCGGCGTGGCCCGCGCGCTGGTCGTCGAACCCGAAGTTCTTTTCATGGACGAACCGTTTTCCGCGCTCGATGTGCTCACCGCCGAGACGCTGCGTGGCGAGCTACTCGAACTCTGGCTCGAACACAAAATTCCCACGCGCGCGATTTTTATCGTCACGCACAATATCGAGGAAGCCGTCGTTCTCGCCGATCGCATCGTCGTCCTCGGGCGCAATCCCGCGCACATCCACGCCGATTTTTCCGTGGATATGCCTCATCCGCGCGACAGGAAGTCTTCCCGCTTTATCCAGCTTGTCGATGACATCTATCGCGTGCTGACGCGCCCCGACCATGAGCACGAAGCGACGCCACCGAAATCGGCCGTTCCCGGCAAGCAGCTCACCCGCAAAGCCATCATGCTTCCCCACACGCGTCCCGGCGGCATGGCCGGCCTGATGGAAATTCTCGTGGACCAGGGCGGCCGCGCCGACCTTCACAAACTGGCCGACGAGCTCAGCCTCGAGGTGGACTCGCTCCTCCCCACCGTGGACACCGCGGGACTTCTCGGCATGCTGCGCCTCGAGGAAGGCGACGCCATCATCACTCCCGAGGGGCAGGCCTTCGCGCAAGCGGACATTCAGACGCGCAAAGCGATTTTTCGCAAAGCGGCTCTCGCCAACGTTCCCTTGCTTGCCCAGATGCAAAGCGCCCTCAAAGCAAAATCGGACCGCACGCTCCCCGACGAATTCTTCCGCGACCTTCTCGACGAGCATTTCAGCGAGGACGAATCGCGCCGCCAGCTTGAAACCGCCATCCAGTGGGGGCGCTACGCGGAAATTTTCGATTACGATGCCGGCACGGGCAAGCTGATGCTCACCGAGGCTTGATCTTCCCGTGCCGACTTCCACGATCGCCTCGCAAACCGCGACTACCATCCCCCCGGCCATCCGGCGGCCCGCGGGTTCACGCTGGTCTTGGTACTTCCTGATCGATATCGCTGTTTTTCTTTTCGTGATGGCCGCCATCTATGGCCTTTACGCCATCGGCCACACCTGGCTCGGACCAGTCCCCGCCCAAGCGGAAATTTCGCAAAGCCCTCGCGCTCTTCCCCTCTATGCGTTCTACTCTCTCGTTCGCATCGCCATTGCTTACGCCTTGAGCCTGGCTTTCGCGCTCGCTTACGGCTACGTGGCTGCTCGCTCCAAAAAGGCGGAGATCGTCCTTATTCCGCTGCTCGATATTTTGCAATCCATTCCGGTGCTCAGTTTTCTTCCGGGCGTCATGCTCGCGATGGTTGCTCTCTTTCCGCATAGCCAGCTTGGCATCGAGCTCGGCTCCATCATTCTGATTTTCACCGGCCAGGTGTGGAACATCGCTTTCAGCTTTTATTCCTCGCTGAAGGGCATCCCCCGCGAATTGAGGGAAGCAGCCATTATTTACCGCTTCGGCCGCTGGCAAAGATTCGTCGAGCTGGACCTGCCGTATTCCACCATCGGCCTCGTTTGGAATTCGATGATGTCCGTCGCCGGAGGCTGGTTTTTCCTGATGGCTTGCGAAATGTTTGTGCTCGGCGATCGCGATTTTCGCCTGCCGGGACTCGGCTCCTTTCTTCAAACCGCCGCGAGCCACGGGAATACGCGCGCCATCCTCTGGGGCCTGGCCGCGATGGTTGCGGTGATCGTTCTGCTCGACCAATTGATCTGGAGGCCGGTCATCAGCTGGGCGGACAAGTTCAAGTTCGAGCAGGTGGAAACCGCCAAAGTTACAACACATAATTTGCTGACGATTCTTGGGCGTGCTTCGTTCGTCATCCGATTATACCGGCTGGCCGTGCGCCCCATCCTCGATCGGATCACCGTGAAGCTTGCCGTTGGCGCGCGCCGCGCCGCGGAATCATTCGCTGCCCCGAAACGTCACGGCACTCGCCGAGCGCTTCTCATCGTTCTGGCGGGAGTAATTCTCGTGGGCCTGGGCTTCGCCGTATACCACGGCGCGCGGGAACTCTCCGATTTGCGCCGCGCGGATTACTTCATGCTTTTGCGAAGCTCCGGCTTCACGCTCCTTCGCGTCAGCGGCGCGCTCTTCCTGGGCGCTCTTTGGACTGTCCCCGCCGGCGTAGCGATTGGATTTAGTCCGCGCCTTTCGCGCATCGCGCAGCCGCTGGCGCAGATTGCGGCTTCCATCCCCGCCACGGCTCTCTTTCCGGTCATTCTGCTATTTATGCTGCGCTTCCGCGGCGGGCTCGAACTCGCCGCCATGGTCGTCATGCTACTCGGCACGCAGTGGTACATTCTCTTCAACGTGATCGCCGGCGCCATGGCGATTCCCACGGACCTGAAAGAAGCCGCGGGAATTTTTCGCTTCGGCACCTGGGAGCGCTGGCGCCGCCTGATTCTGCCGGGGATTTTTCCTTATCTTGTCACGGGGCTGGTGACCGCCTCCGGCAATGCCTGGAACGCCAGCATCATCGCGGAATATTTTCACTTTCAGGGGAGAATTGTTTCGATCACCGGCCTCGGGAGCGCCATCAGCAGCGCCACCGACGCGGGCCGTTTCGATCTTCTGCTGGCATCGACGCTTATCATGGCCACGATCGTCGTGCTGATCAATCGCCTGGTCTGGCGCCGCCTGTATCGTCTCGCATCGACGCGCTTCAAACTCGAAACATAGTGCGCGCCGGCTAACGCGGAGGCTATTTCGGCTTACTGGTTTTCCGGCTTCGCCGTTTTATCTTCTTTTTCCGGCGCGGTCGCGGGCGCGGGCTCTTCGCCCCAAATATATTTCGCAAACCACTTCTCATTTTCTTCCATGACCGCGCGCTGCTGCTTCGGCTTGGTGATTCCGTGACCGAATCCTTTATAAACCACCATCTTTACGGGAACGCCGCGATCCTCGAGCGCTTGCCGCAGCTCATATCCGTTCGCGATCGGTACGCGCCGGTCGTTTTCTCCCTGCTGGATCAGCGTCGGCGTCTTTGCTTTGGCGATATAGCTAATCGGCGAAGTCTTTTTGTAAATTTCCGGGTCGTCCCAGGGCGTCGCATGCAAATACTGACGCGTGAACGGCGTGATGTCCGTGTTCACGTAGTAGGTGATCCAATCGGAAATTCCCGCGCCGACGGAAACGGCTTTGAAGCGGTCGCTCGAAGCGGTGATGAACGCGGAAATGTAGCCGCCTTCGCTCCAGCCCATCGAGCCGACGCGGTCTTTATCCACGAATCCTTTGGCGATGAGCGAATCGACGCCTGAAATGACTTCGGCATAATCGCCCACTCCCAGATTTCTCACGTTCAGCGAGCGGAATGTTTCTCCGTATCCCGCCGAGCCGCGGTAATTCGGGCGCAGAATCAGAGCGCCCTTCGCGACGAATCTTTCCATCGGATAGTAACGGTCCGCGCTTAGAACCGGCAGATCCACGCCTGTGGGTCCGCCATGAATCACGACGAGCAACGGATATTTTTTCTTCGGATTGAAGTCGGGCGGTTTCAAGAGCACGCCCTCAATCACCGTTCCATCGGAAGACTTCCAGGAAATCACTTCGCGCCGGGCGCTCTCGAAGCCCTTCAGTTGGTCTCCCATAGCGGTGAGTTTCTTCGGCTGCCACGGCGCCACGCTCGACGCGTAAATCTCCAGGTAGCCGTTTTCCGGCGCGCCGCGAAAGGCAACGCGATGGTAATCCTTCGAAAAGGAAAACGAAATTGCGACAAAACGTTCGGGCGAGCTGAGCTGCTCGACTCGTTTTGTTGCGGGATCCAGACGGAAGAGATGCGCGTAGGTTTTTTGCTGCGCCGCAAAGTAAATTCCATCTGTTCCCCATGCGATCAGCCCGGTATCTTCATCGAACGCATCGGTCAAGACGCGCGGCGCGACTCCATCGGCGTCCACCACCGCGATTTTCCTGTTCGTATAAAAGAAATACTTCGAGCCGTCCGCGGTTACGTAGGCAATCTGTTTTCCATCGGGCGACCATTGCGGATCGGTGTCCGGTCCCGGCGTGTTTACAATCTTTTTCACTTTTCCGCCGTTCACAGTCACGACGTAGATGTCCGCCGTGTCCATGGAAATCAGGTCGGGATCGCGCTGCGCGCTGAACGCGATGCGCGTCCCATCGGGCGACCATGCGAAATCGCCCACGCTAAACTCCTCGCCCTGCGTCAGACGCTTGGGTTCGGGAACCGCTTCGGATTCCGGCGAGGGAAGCTCCAAAGTCCACAAATGCGTCATGGTGTAATCGGAATGCACAACGTGATAATCGCCATACTTTTCCGTTCGCGCTTTCATGGCTTTTGATTCGGGATCTTCCGCGGAGAAAGCCACGCGTTTGGAATCGGGCGCCCAGGCAAAGCTGTTCACGCCAGTCTCGACGTTCGTGAGCTGCCTGGCTTCGCCGCCGTCCGCAGCCATGACGTAAATCTGCTGCTTGCCTTCGGGCGAGCCGGAAATTTGCCCCGGCCGGTCGGAAAGAAAGGCGATCCATTTGCCATCGGGAGACCAGGCGGCATCGGTGCTCGATTTTTTTGAGGCCGTAAGCTGGTGCGATTCTCCGGTGGTGGTGTCCACCATCCACAGATCGCGCTCGAAGGCGTTGTCTTCCCAGTTCGTGCGCGAGACTTCGTACACGACGCGCTTGCCATCGGGCGAAATCTGCGGATTGTAGACGTTTTTCATTTCGAGGGATTGATCGATGGTGGGCGCCGCTGTATTCGAAGCCGCGGCTGCGCGTGCGGGCTGCTGGGCGGCGGCAGGCAAGCTCACCAAGGCGCTCACCACGGTGCTTAGAAACAAAAACGCGACAACCCTACGCGCTTTGCGCATGATTTTTCTCCAGAGGTTCGTTTTTGAATGCAATCGTTTCCTTATTTCCGCGCCCAACGGGCAAATCCAATCGTCAAGCCGACGCCGACAATGGCCAGCCCCAGATACACATGCCAGCCGTGCAATTCCAACGCGGAAAGCACGGCGGCCAGTCCGGAGAAAAAAATCAGGAGGGCCGCTTTGCCCTTGGACATTTCCCGCTTGTCCGCCGTCGCATCGGGTTCGTGCTTGGCCATAGCCTCGGGCCTCTCTGCTCAGGGAGACGCGGAGCGTGGCCCCGATTCTTTCGCGAGCTCTTTGCTCAGATAGATGATCTGGCCGACGTGATGGTAGGCGTGGCCCGCGCAACGCAGAAAAATCATGAATCGTTCCGCGGCTTCGGGCTCGCGTTCCGCGGAATAGGGCTTCAGCCAATCCGCGGGTGCCTGCTCTTTTATGGCCGCCACTACCATCGCGATGGTCCGGTCGAAAGCGCGCAGGACTTCGGTTTTGTCCGGTTTTTGCGCTTCTGTGAATTCTCTATTCCGGTCGCGGACGTAGCCGGTCCCCGCAACGCGCGCGCCGATGTAGTAATTCAGGTTGCCGGTCATGTGCAGGATCAAGTGCCCGACGCTGTTTCCGTAGGAAAACGGATTGTGCCAGAACTGCTCCTGCGTCAGAGCGTCCACCCATTCGTGGGTTTCAGCCGAAACAAAGTCGTAGTAAGTCGCAAGGTCCGATGCAATCGTGGCGGGAAGGTCAGCCATGGGATTCTCTTTATTGTGGAAGCTGCGCCGCCGTAGAAAAACTCAGTGCGCCGGCGGGCATTTGCGCGTGGCCACCCGCGGGCGAGACAGCCCACAAACTTGCGCACAATAAGGCCAGCATCCCGACACCAAAACGTCCGCGTTTCATTTGGTTCCTCCACTTTACTCGAGTTGGATACGAGCGCCGCGCGAAAATCCGGAACGCCGACAATAGCCTGCCGCCGAAAAAAGTCAAGGTCTTCCTGTGGTTCTTTAGTTCGTCGCGCTCCTAGCAAACGTCGCGGTCGACGTGCGGTTTTTTTAATTCGATGGGACAAAATAAAGCGGGGCGGAAGCCCAGCCGGCACGCGACAAACGTCCTTTTTTTTGGTAGAGTAGGGTCGTTGTAACACTTGGGAAGCCGCACCCTGCCTCTGTATCAGGAATCCCCCAGCCCGTGATTCCGGAAGGCATCTAGAAGCTTGCACGCGGAAGTGTTTCATGGCTCGCTCGGCGCGCAGATCTCGAAGACTCTCACGGCCAGGATTTTTCTGGACGCTTCGAGGCTGGCTGAGCAACTTCTTTCCCGCGGCTGGGTTGGTTCCCTCGTCCGTCCGGATTCGCAAGACACAGGCTCAACGTATGTCCACCTCCGCGCCGCGACGCCGTTCCCTTTTCTCTCTCCCCCGGGACTATGTGCAGCGCCGCCGTTTTCGCCGGCGAATGACGAACGTTATTCTGATACCGGTGCTAAGCCTGGCGGCAGCTTACGTAATCACGCGTCCTACCGGCGGCATGGGCCTCGCGCTGCCCAAGGGCGCTCAAGAAGGATCTCTTGCGACGCCGTTGCAGCGTGAATCGGGAGCGCTAGCGTCGACACCGATTTCCGCAAGTATTTCCCTTGCGAGCTCTACTGCGATTCTCGCCTCGAGCGCTGCGGCTGATCCCATGCTTGGCGGCGCTTACATGCTGGACCCGGGTCCTCACTCCGTTAGCGAAGTGCGCGACGTCGCTGTCCATGATGCGAAACGAAACAAAGATCTCCATGCGCGCATTTTTTATCCGAATGAGCCGGGCACGTATCCCGTCATTGTGTTTTCGCACGGCGCGGATGGTTCCCAAAACTGTTGCGACGCGCTAACCCGGCACTGGGCGTCGTATGGCTACGTAACCCTGCAACCGATAGACGGTACCTCGGCGTTGTCGCGCCGCAATCCCAACGAGGAAGACGTTCGCTTCGTGGAAGCCGTCGGCGCAAGGGGGAACGATTCGGCGAAGTGGGAGAGCTGGCCGAAGGACATTTCGTCTCTACTCGATGCACTCCCCACCCTGCCAAATCGCATTCCTGGACTCGCCGACAAGATCGATATGAGCGAGATAGGGGTAGGCGGGCATTCGGCGGGAGCCTTCGCGGCGGACGCCCTCGCTGGAGCACTGGTTAATCTTCCAGGCCACCCCGGCGCGAGCTTCGCTGATGGACGAGTGAAAGCCGTGCTTTTGCTTTCGCCGCCCGGGCCCGGCGAATTTGGGCTAACGGATCATTCGTGGGACCATGTCGCGATCCCGCTCTTGAGCATGACAGGCTCGCTCGACCGTGGCGCGGGAAACCAGGGGCCGGATTGGAAAGAGATTCCGTATGAGCGGAGCCAGCCAGGCGACAAGTACCTGGTTTATGTCCGAGGTGCCAGTCAGACGTCCTTTATCAGTGCGAAGAGCATTCTGCCGGGCCGCGCCGCACAGGGCGAGCTCATTCTCGGCTATACGAATTCAGCGTGTCTTGCGTTTTGGGACGCCTACTTGAAGGGCGATCTCAAGGCCAAGCTTTACCTGCAATCCAATGCATTGGCAGATTTCAGCCGCGACGCCGTAAAACTCTTGCGACGTTGAAAGACCGATCGCTTCTATTCCTCAGCTTATCCACATCTCCGCATGGGGGAGTCCTTCCGTACCATTGACGCTGTTACTGGCGTCTTCGGAAACTAAGTACAGTATGGCCCGCTATTCCGCTTTTCTTGGGCGCAGGGTTGAGGTGCAATACCGCGCCGGAGACATCCTTTTGCCCGCATCCGGCACGTTTGTGGCTGATTCCGGGCGGTCGATTTTCCTCGAGCAGAATTTCGAGCAGCGCGGGACCGAAAAACATTTTCGCTGGGAAATTCCCTATCAATACATCGTTCGGCTGGAAGAGAAAGAGTTGCCTCCGGCGCAGGCACCCGCGCCAGTCTTGGAGAAAAAGGCTGCCGAAAATGCGGCCGCAGGCGCCGAGGCTTCCGCCAAGTCCACCGAGAACAAAACACGCGAATCCGCCGGCACAACGACTTCGGGAGGCGGCGCGCCGGCCATCCTGCCGCTACAGAATCGGCCCAAGACCGCTTGAAGACCGCCTGAAGTCTGGCGTTCCTGCATCCTGGATACAACTCGACTCTCCGATTCGGTTACAATCTTCGCGCGGTGCAGCACACATTTTCCCCGCGGCGGATGGTCTTTGGCACCGTCGCGCACAGGAGGCTTTCCGTGACCCTCGACTCCACCCCTAAGACCTCCATCGGCTCGGGTGCCGATGGCGACCCCGCACGAAAGATCGGTCCCGGTTCCAAGGTCGGATTCATCGGATTGGGGCTGATGGGCCGGCCAATGGGGTTGAATCTATTAAAAGCGGGCTACTACCTGACGGTTTGGAACCGTACGGCCTCGCGAGCGGAGTCTCTTGTTGCCGCGGGCGCGAAGCTTGCCAAATCGCCGCAGGAGGTGGCTGGCGCTTGCGACGTGCTGATCACCATTGTCAGCGACCCGCCAGCGCTTGAGGAGGTGCTCTGGGGCGGAGGCGCATCTGGCTCAGGCGGAGCGCTGGCTGCGCTCAAGCCGGGCAGCCTGTATATCGATTCCAGCACGGTTTCGCCGGTCCTGGCGCGCAAGGTTGCGGCTGCTTGCGCTGAGCGCCATGTGGCGTTCCTGGATGCCCCCGTCACGGGCGGAACGTGGGGCGCGGAGAAAGGGGAGCTGGTGTTCATGGTGGGAGGCGACGCACAGGTGATCAAAGAGGCGGAGCCGGTCTTCAGCGTTCTGGGGAAGCGCTGGTTTCATCTGGGGCCGAATGGCGCGGGCCAGACCATCAAGGTAGCCATGAACCTGATCCTCGCGCTGGAGGTGGACGCGCTGGCGGAGGCCCTGGCGCTGGTCACTGCCGCGGGGCTCCAGGGAGAGAAACTTGTCCAGGTTCTGCAATCGAGCATGGGCCGGGCCGGGGTGCTCGACGTGAAGGCACCGCTTCTACTGAAGGGAGAATATCCGCCTAGCTTCCCGTTGCGCCTGATGCACAAAGACGTCGGGTTGGCGCTTGATTTGGCGAAGGAAGTGGGGGTTACGCTGCCTGCAGGTGCGGCTGCGTACGCGAACTATTCCGCCGTGAATTCGGCGGCTAAAGAAGACCTGGACTACGCGGCCGTGATGAAGAATTGGCAGCGGTGAAGCGCTCCCAAGTGGCGGGAAGGATAGGGCGAACGGAAAGGCCGGTTTGCTTGCGCAAGGTTCTTCCTAAACCATTGATTTGAAGCAGTTTATTCAAAAATAGGGAAGGAGAGGGAAAGCCACAGCGCCGGCCCATCTTAGGTCAGGATAGCTAGTCTAGATGGAGCGAACGGCTGCCCGCTCGTCGAGGTCCAATGCGAGGTTCTGGTCCAGAACGACAGCGAGGTAGCGCGAGCAAGTTTTCATTTCGGAAGCTGCCCAGGCAGCCACCGCCGGCTGGATGGAGCGGAAGGCCCTTTCCAACTTTGCGACGACCGCGTAGTAGCCTCTAACCTCGCGCAGCGAGTGCGCACCCTTCTTTAGGCTGGGAGACAGCTCGTCGCAGAGGCCCAATAAAGTACCAAAGTCGTTGGGCCCGATATTCCCGGCTTCGATTCCGGTGGCCGCACGGAGAGTATCGGAAAGCGGCTGGTTGGCGGTGGTCAGCCAAATCATGCGCCACTGGCTGATGGCGAAATTCACCAGCGCAAAACCGGAGAACACGAGTATGAGGAGAGCGGTCATAGTTTTGCCAACGGCCACAGTCTGCCGCCAAGGTGTGCGGCGCCCAATAGAACCCCCGTACCAGGGTGCAGGTACTGTTCGAAGGGCCAGAATAGGCCTTCGCAGCTGTTAGTAGCAGATGGGTCCGGCTGGAGCAGGTGCACCGTCCCGCCTCGCCCCGCGATGTGCGTTCCCATGCCCGGTAGGGCGGAAGGTTAACGCGTAGGTGACTCGGAAGCGGCTACTTGGAGGAATGTTCTTGACCGTCCTGGGTGCGCAATCTAGCGTGGAACCTAACGCTGCTCACAGTGGTCGCCTGAATCATGGACGAATTGAAGGATCCGCTGAATTTGCGTCTCGAAAGTGCAAACGATCGGGCGATCGTTGAGAACTTGCGCAAGATCGAGCGGCGGGACTGGTGGATCTGGGCCAACTCGATTTTTGTGATGCTGCTCCTCACCGGGGCGCTGCTTTCCTTTTCGCTGCCTTCTTTTTATCGCGGTGTGCCTCCGATGAGAGCGGTTCCGCTCTTCCGGATGAAAGTGTCGGAAGCCATTTTCGGATTGGTGGCCCTGGTCGTTCTCTTCAATGTCTATACGATTTACCAGCAAGTGCTCATTAAAAGGCTGCGACGCCAGCTCGCCGAAAAGCAGCATCATTCTCTGATCCTGCGCGAACTGGCCATGGTGGACGCGCTGACCGGGCTCTACAACCGCAGGTTTGCCGAGCAGCGCCTCGCGGCGGAAGTCGCTCGTTCCGGGCGAAAGGGCCATCCCCTCACCGTTGTGCTCATGGACCTGAATGAGTTCAAGCACATCAACGACACATACGGACACCCTGCGGGAGATTTGGTGTTACAGGAATTTGCCGCCGCTTTGAATCGCGCGATTCGAGGAGGCGATTTGGCCGTGCGAATGGGCGGAGACGAGTTTCTCTTGATTCTGCCGGAATGCAATCACGCGCAATTGCAGCTTGTTCTAAACCGCCTGGGCCCTCTCGAAGTGGCCTGGGACGGGCGGAAATTTCCCATCAAGTATTCGGTCGGCTGGAAGGAATACGCGGCGGGCGATCAGCCGGAAACCATGCTGGCCGCCGCCGATCAAGCGCTCTACGCCAACAAGCGCGCCGCGAAACAAGCTCCCGTTCCAGAGTCTGTTATCGCCTGACTTCCGCGCACTTGCGATTCGCGCTCGCCGCTCGCTCCGGGCGCAACATGCTTGCACATCGCTTTCTGCCATGCTGTTTTGGAATTACGGCACTCGCCGCGTTTGCTTGCCAACGGGATGATATAGAATGCTCGCGTTCTACTGCGGGCAGTGCGGCGTCGTATATTTTTCTCATCTTTGGCGGGCTGCGTTTGGGTTTCAGGGCGTCGCAAAATCGGGAGGCTTCGAAAATGCTTATGAAAAGAAAATCGTTTCTGCTTGCTTGCGTAACGTCAGCCGCGATGGCGCTTGGCGCGGCCCTGGTTTTTGCGCAAACGAACGATCTAGGCGTTTTCACGAATGAAGGCAGCGTCGGAGTCACTCCGCCGGGTTGCAAAGCGCATTACGATGCGTCAACAGGCGAATACACCATCACGGGCGGCGGGACGAACATGTGGGCGGCCACGGACGCGTTTTATTTCGTTTGGAAGAAACTCTCGGGCGACGTGACGCTGACTGCCGACATCAAGTGGGTGGGCACCAGCGCGGCCGAGCATCGCAAGGCGGTGCTGATGATCCGGCAGAGCCTCGATCCAGGTTCGTCGTATGCCGATGCGGTTTCCCATGGTAATGGGCTCACTTCGCTGCAATTTCGCGGCGCGGCCAACGAGCAGACCTATCAGGTGGTCGCCGCAGAAGATGGGCCATCACGCTTGCGCATCGTGCGCAAAGGAGTCGAGATCCTGATGTACTCGGGCAAGCCGGGCGAGGAGTTGAAACCGACTGGTCCCGTCGAATTCATATCTCTGAAAGATCCAGTTTATGTTGGGCTGGGAGTTTGCTCGCATGTGGCAACGACGCTCGAGACCGCCATTTTCTCGAATGTCAAACTCGAAGAAACCACTCCGGCAAAATAGCTCACCTCAGACCGCGGAGGACGACGGCCTCCATCGCGGGCTCGGCGAATCGAGCGACCTTTCAGCCGCCGCTGATGGCAGGGACGATTGAAACTTCCGCCCCGGTTGGAACAACCGTTGAAAGTCCGCCGGTGTAGCGCATGTTTTCGTTTCCTACAAAAATATGCACGTGCTGCCGAGTTTCGCCGGTCTCGGTCAGAACCCTGTCGCGCAATCCCGGGTGAGAAGCGAAGAGCAATTGCAAGGCTTCGAGCAGACGGGCGCCTTCTTTCACCTCGACGCGCACCTCTCCTCGATTCTGCGTGAATTCGCGCAGCGGACCAGGGATGTGGAAAAGCACTTGCATCAGCGCTTGCTCCCGCGCCCGCCCTTGTCCGTACGGAGGCTGTTCCGCTTTTTAGAGGGTTTCGGCTTCACTCGCGACGGCGGCGCGGGCGAACCCTCCATTTGGATGACGGCAGCCTTCACACATAGAATCTGCGGCAATCCATCCACTATTTTCTTCCAGTTTTTTCCTTCGTCTTTGGAGGCGTAGAGTTTTCCGCTCCGCGTTCCAAAATAAATCCCCGCTGGATCCAGCGAATCCGGCGACATGGCATCACGCAGGACTGTTTCGTACGCGCCTTTCTGGGGCAGTCCACGCGTCAGACCTTCCCACGAACCGCCCGCATTCCGCGTGCGGTAGACACGCAAATGGCCCTCCGGCGTACAGCGAAACTCATCCGATTCCACAGGCAAGATGTATACGCAGTCCGGATCGTGAGGATGCATCACCATAGCGAAACCAAAATCCGAGGGTAGCCCGTGGGCGATGTCCTGCCACGAATCGCCACGATTATCGGAGCGATACAACCCAAAGTGGTTTTGCAGGAACAATCGTTCCGGACGAGACTCATGTAGCACAACCTTATGCACGCACTGGCCGAACTCCGGATATTTCTCCGGCGTGAAAACAACGCGGACTCCATTGTTCCGCGCCTGCCATGTTGTTCCTCCGTCTTCAGTGCGGTAAAAGCCGCCCGAGGACACGGCCACGTACATCAGCCCGTGATTGAGGCGATCGGGCACAACGGTGTGGAGAAGGAGGCCGCCGTTGCTGGGCATCCAGCGAGTCCGGTGGGGATGGTCGTGGAGGCCGCGCACCAGCGACCACGATTCGCCGCCATCACGCGATTCGAAGAGCGCGGCGGGCTCGACGCCGCAATAAAGCGTTTGCGGTTCGTCGTCGCGGCCTACACAAATTTGCCAAATATTTCTCAGCGAAGCGCCTGAATCGGCGGGAAACTTGATGTTGGCTTCGAGCGGATTGGTCCAAGTCCTCGCAAAGTCGTCGCTCGAGCGCAAAAACGTTCCCCATAACATATTGCTTGTCGAAATCCACAGACGGTGGCCGCCGCTTCGCGCGTCGTAGGCCATGGCATTCACGACCTGGCCGTGAAAATACGGACCTGCCACATCCCAGCGCGCACGGTCCCGCGACGAGCGCAGCAAAAACGCACCTTTGTTCGTGCCCACCAAGAGCAGCACGTCCCCATTTTTCACCGTCAGGTGATTCATTCCCCGGAGGACTAGCGTTCGCGGGCCTCGCGCTTCTTCGGACGGATGGCGGCTCTGCATGACCGCGCCCTGGAGCGCCTCCAGCGCTGCCCGGACTTCGCCCGCCCGCTGATAACGTTCGGCCGGTTCTTTAGCCAGGCATTTTTGGATCACGGCTGCCAGACCATGCGGCACGGAGGCGGGAAGAGGAGGCGGCGGTTCGCGCAAGATCGCCGAGCTCACCTCGAAGCCTGTCTTTCCGCGGAACGGCCTGACCGCCGCGACTGCTTCGTAGAGCAGAACGCCGAGCGCCCACAAATCGCTCAAGTGATTGCCTTTTTGTCCGCGCAGGACTTCCGGAGCCATGTAAGGCAGGGTGCCGACCAGCTTGCTCTCGAGCGAATCGTGGGACAGCGTCAAGTCGCTGATTTCCTCGCTCGCGAGGCGCGTGGCCAGTCCGAAATCCAAAACCTTTACGCGCCCTTCCGGGGTGATCATCACGTTCGAGCTCTTCATGTCGCGATGTACGATTCCCCGATCGTGGGCGTGGGCCAAAGCGTCGGCAATTTGAACTCCATGGCGCATGACCGTTTCCATGGAGAGGGCCGTCGCCCCGATCAAGTCGCTCAGAGCGCGTCCCTCTATGAGTTCCATCACCACATAGAAGCCGCCGCCGGCTTGCCCGACCTGATAAATGGTGCAAATGTTGGGATGACCTAGGGAGGAAGCCGTTTGGGCCTCGCGGAGTAAATGATCTCGACCGACTTTGTCGATGGTGCCGGGGGCGAGCAGCTTCAAGGCCACATCGCGGTTCAATACTTCATCGTGGGCCCGGTAGACCACACCCATGCCGCCTTCGCCAATCTGCTCCACGATTCTGTATTGATCGAGTGTTTGTCCGATCCTGATAGCGGCCATCAGGTCATCGTATCACGCTCACCATTCGAGGAAGGGCAGCGCTACGCGGGAAACCATGTGCAGCCGAAGTTCCTGTGGGGCAGACGGCCAGAGCGTCAGAGCCGTCCGCCGATCGCGATTTGCGGCGCGCGAGAAAGTCTAATTTCCAGGATGGTACTCGCGCTCGGTGTGTCCTTTGAGTTGCGAAGGGTAGAAGTAGACTTCACGCAGATTTCCCGTGGCGTAGCGCTCGGCTTCGTCGTTGAAATGCGGTGACGAGGGATGGCCGCTCTCGCCGCCGGCCGTCACGGCCCGCGCGCGCACCTTTTCGCCAAACTCGACGACAGCGACAAAACTGTTGCCGCTGGTGCCATACCACTTTTTTGTGCCGGGATACGGCCGCGCTCCAAACGAGGCCAGGGAGCCCCACATGGACGAAGTGAACCCGACCGGAATGCTTGGCCCGGCGTCGCTGAAGGGCTGCACGATGTCTCCGGTCAAGCGCTGGAAACGATTGATGTCGCCCCACGGCGTTTTCCAGGTTCCGAAATCCGAAGTAAGCCTGTCCGAGGCGTCCGAAAGCAATTGCAGCAGCTCTTGCGGTGGAATTTTTGTGCAGACGTAATCGCTGAGGTAAACGCCTTCTTTTCTTGCTTCGCTTCCGACGCGCTTGCGGATGTCCTCGCCCCAAAATACCGCCAATGAAGTGGGCACGGACGCGACGCCCCAACGCAAATCCCATCCGCGCAAAACGCCGATTGGCTCGTCCAGCTTCGCTTTCAGCGAATCGTTCGCGGGAGCATCGTCCCAGGCCTTGAGCAAGCAGGGAATCGGCTTTTCGAACCAGGTGAGATAGCTGTCGTAGGCAGCGGCAATCAGCGAGTCGACCGTGAAATCCTTTTTATTCTGAAGCACGCGAATGGCGTGCAGGCCACGCGCCGTCTCTCCGCCTGTTTCGACATAGACGGGAAAATCTTCTTTTTTCGGGCTGCTCGCACCCGCCGCCGACCACGGCCAGTTGTTCGAATTGTAGAGCCAGCCGCTCTTGGGATTCAGCAGGTGCGGCGTCTCATCGATCGAAAGCAGGCCATGCCACTCCGTTGCGGGTTTGCTGCCATCAACGGGCTTATTCCAATCGAACTGCGTGGCGCGCCGCGGGATGAAATTCGCATGAAAATAGGCGATGTCTCCATCGGCGTCGGCGAAAATCGTATTGTTCGAAGAGTTGGTGTGCAGCTCCATGGTTTGGCGGAACGATTTGTAGTCCTTGGCTTTGGTGCGCGTGTAAGACTGCGTCAGCGCCTTGATGTGCTCTTCCATCAGCCGTATGCTCAGCCATTTTCCGTCCATCTCGCCGATGATGGGGCCGTGGTGCGTGCGGTATACAGTGAATGTTTTCTCCGCCATTCCGCCGGCGGTCTTGTACGGCACGGTGATCTTTTTCACCACGAGCGGCCGCTCCTCTTTGCCGTACTTGTAAAAATATTTGCCATCCTTCTTCTCGACCGTTTCGAGATACCAGGTGATGGCGTTGGCTCCGCTCGAGGTGTGCATCCATCCAGCGCGGTCGTTGAATCCCTGGTAGACAAAAAATTGGCCCCACGTTACGGCGCCATAGGCGTCCAGTCCTTCGTCGCTGGCCATTTGCAATTCGGAACGGAAGAAAAAGGAGGTGTGCGGATTGATCAGCAGCAGGGCGTGATGGTCCGCGGTGTTCGAAGGCGCGATGGCCATGCCATTCGAGCCGCGCGGCTCTTCGGTCTCGTCGTCTTCCGCGGAAGTACCGGCGCTCGCAGGAACTTTTCCGTAGAACGCTTCGAGCTGCTTCAGGTCCACTCGCTCGATGTCTCCGCCGATGCTGCCTTCCGTAAAACTCAGCGCCATCCACGGATCGAAGCGCTGAATCACCCGCGGTTTGACGTCCGGGTGCTTGTACAAATAAAAATTCAGCCCATCCGCCCACGCGTTCATCAATTTCTTCAGCCATTCCGGGCTCGCCGCGTATTCCGTTTTCAGTTGCGCGGGGTCGATGAACAATTTCATTCGCAGGTCTTGATAAATTGCGGATTCGCCTTCTGCCTCTGCCAGCCGCCCCATCGCGTTGAGGTAGTTCGTCTCCACGCGGTTGAAGTCGTCTTCCGCCTGGGCGTAAATCATGCCGAAGACCGCGTCGGCGTCCGTTTTTCCGTGGACGTGCGCGATGCCCCAATCGTCGCGGATGATGTCGACGCTGGCGGCTTCACGCTCCCAGCGCGCGATGTCAGGATTTTTCGCCGACTGCGCCGCCGTTCGCGTGCCTTTGCTGCGCGCTGTTGCGATCCGAGGACTAGCTGAACATGCCGCCGTCGCCAGAATGAAAATCGCGATCAATTTCTTCATGAGCGCCCCTAAAGGAATGAAAAACCATCAGCCGCGGCGATGTTCCGCCGCACAAACCATTCTCAGCAACCGCGCCAGCGCAACATCATACTCCGCTCTATCGGGCAGAGCATCATTCTGCGCTTTTCGCGCGACCGTTCCTCGTGTAGATTGCTTTCTTCGATGCGCATGACGCTGGCTGTCTTCTCATTGCTGCTTGCCGGAAGTACAATGGCGGACACGCCGCCGGAAGGCATTCCGCGCGAACTCGCCCGGCAGCGCGCCGCGCAGCTTTCCGATCTTCGCTATCAGCTTCGCTTCACGCTCGCGCCCCACGCGACCTCCACGTCGGGCCACGAAGAGCTCACGTTTCATTCCAATTCCGTGGCCGCGGTGCTGCTCGATTTTCGCGAAGGCACGGTCACAACTCTTAGCGTCAACGGCAAGCCCATTCCAGCGAAAATCGAAAACGGGCACATCGAACTTCCCGCCGGCGCTGTCCACTCGGGCGAAAACACGCTCAGCATCGATTTCACCGCGCCGGTCGCTACCGCCGGAAAAGCCATCACGCGCTTCGAAGACAAAGACGACAACACCGAATATCTCTATACGCTTTTTGTTCCGATGGACGCCGAAATGGCGTTCCCCTGCTTCGATCAGCCCGATCTCAAAGGCCGCTTCCGGCTCGAACTCACCGCCCCCGAAAACTGGACGGTCATTTCCAACACGCCCATTGATTCTCAATCGGGTTCTGCGTCTGGCCAGCGCGTCACGACGTTTTTGGAAACCCGTCCCATCAGCACGTATCTTTTCGCCTTCGCTGCCGGACCTTTCCGCCGAGTTCACGACACTCCCGGCTTGCCCGGCCTCTACGCGCGCCAGTCGCAACTGAAAAAAGCCGAAGCGGAAGCTCCCGAAGTGCAGCAAACCGCCGCGCAAGGCATCGAATATCTTTCGAATTTCTTCGCCCAGCCTTTTCCTTTTCCGAAATACGATATGGTACTGATCCCGGGCTTCGCGTACGGCGGAATGGAGCATGCCGGAGCAACATTTTTGCGCGAAGAATCCGTACTTTTTCGCAGCGCCCCCACGCACAGCGATCATCTCAATCGCCAGATCCTCATCCTTCACGAACTGACGCACCAATGGTTCGGCGACTTAACCACCATGCGCTGGTTCGACGATCTCTGGCTGAAGGAAGGCTTCGCGCAGTACATGGCCTATCAGGCGCTCGCGGCGCTCCAGCCGAATGAACATATCTGGAAGCGTTTCTATCTATCCATCAAACCTGCAGCGTACGCTATCGACTCGACCAAAGGCACCACGCCGATTTACCAGGACATCGGCAATTTGAAGGACGCAAAGTCCGCTTACGGCGCCATCGTCTATTCGAAAGCTCCCGGCGTGATCAAGCAACTCGCTTTCGTCCTGGGAGAAGAAAAATTTCGCAGAGGCTTGCGCCTCTATCTCGAAGAACACGCCTACGGCAACGCGGAGTGGAGCGACCTCGTGCGCGCGTTCGAGCGGGTCTCCGGGAAATCGCTGCAAGATTGGGCGGCCATGTGGATTCGGCATCGCGGCATGCCGCAAGTGGACGTGACATGGTCCTGCGACGCGCAACACCGCATCGATCATTTTGCACTGACGCAGCGCGACGTTCTCGGCGAGGGCGGCGTTTGGCCCATCGCCATGCAAGTCCTGCTCGCGTATCCGAATGGCGCCCCGACGCGCCTTCGCGCACAACTCGATACGCCTAGCGCGGATTTGCACGAGGCCATCGCCAAACCTTGTCCGCAAGACGTTTTTCTCAACGATCAGGATTACGCTTACGGCCGCTTTCTGCTCGATGAGCGCAGCCGTAAAGCGGTCATCGAACATCTCGGCTCAGTCTCGGAAGTCTTCGATCGCGCGCTGCTTTGGGGCTCGCTGTGGGATTCCGTCCGCGAGGCTGAGTGGGCTCCGCGCGAATTCCTCGATCTGGCGCTTCGTCTGCTTCCCGCCGAGACCGATGAACAGCTCACGCAAAGCCTCCTCGGCCACGCCGACACCGGCCTTCATCGTTATGTTTCGAGCGGCGTTCGCGAAAAAATCGCCCCGCGAGTCGAAGCCCTTGCCTCCGGCCGGATGCTCCATTCCAGCGATCGCGATTTTCGCATCATCTGGTTTCGCGGCCTGCGCTCCATCGCGGAAAGCCCGCAGGGACGCACACAACTTAAGGATCTTCTCAGCGGCAAACTCGCCGTTCCCGGCGTCGAGCTTCGCCCCCTCGACCGCTGGACCATCCTCACCGCGCTTATCGCTCTGAATGACGCCGATGCTGATGCCCTCCTCGCGGCAGAAGAAAAGCGCGACCACACCGGCGACGGTCTGAAATATGCCTACATGGCTCAGGCCGCCCGACCGGATGCCGCGACCAAACAGAAATATTTCAATGACTATCTCCACGATCCATCTCGCCCCGAAGACTGGATCGCGCAAAGCCTCGGCGCTTTCAATTACTGGAACCAGTCGCAGCTCACGCTTCCTTATTTGAAGCCTGCTCTCGAAGCCCTGCCGCAAATCAAGCGCGATCGCAAAATTTTCTTCCTGCTCGGCTGGCTCAACGCCTTCATCGGAGGCCAGCAATCCGCCGCCGCACAATCCCAAGTCCGCCAATTTCTTGCCGGCGCTCCACTCGAAAAGGATCTCGAGCTGAAAATTCTCGAGGTGTCTGACGAACTCGACCGCACCGTAAAAATCCGTCAGCGTTATCCATGACCGGATCGAGCACTGGCCGCAGCTCTGCTCTTGAAGCTCCGCGTTTCGGCCTCCAAGAGTTTTTCGCGCGAACGCCGCGCCCCGGCTCAGGTAAAGCGTGTTGCCTTCTCCACGCATTCTTGAACCACGAAGAACTATTCAAGTGGTATGCTCTAGCTCTGCTCTGCCGCGGAAAGAGAACGGCAGCCGCGCCTCGGCCTCCGGGCCTTCGGCGCTGGCGCACGCCTCGATCAGATGTGGAATTGCAGGTCGAGGCGGCCCGGAGTTTTCTTCCGGTCTCCAAAGAGTCCGTCTGGCAGGTTCTTCTAATCCGTCACTTGAAGTTCGGGAGGCTTCATGCGAGCGATGTTCTCAAAGCTGGGTTCGTTGGTGCTGTTCGTCACTCTTGTTCTGGCGGTTTCGATCGGCTGGACAAAGCCGACGCCCACCTCGCCGGACAAGAGCCAAATTGAACGCGGCCGTTACCTCGTGGAAGATGTGGCCATGTGCGGAGAGTGCCACACGCCGCGCAATGCGCAGGGCGAACTCGATCGCAACTCGTGGTTGAGGGGCGCTCCGATCTGGATCATGCCTGTGCACCAAACTCCCAACTGGGCGGAGAACGCCCCGCCTTTGGCGGGCTTTCCGAGTTTTACGGAGGAAGAAGGCGAGCGCATCCTTGAGCGGGGCATCGGCCCGGAAGGCGAGACTTTGCGGCCACCGATGCACATTTACCACATGAATCAAGAAGACGCAAAGGCGATCATCGCTTATCTGAAATCGCTGCCGCTCTCGAATCACTAAGCCCACGGCGCGAACGGCGTGCTTCACTCCCCGAGCGTTTGCTCCGGCGTCGTCGCGCCTCATTCGACCCGTATCAGGGTTTGGCGTTCGGCGAGAAAAATCCAATCGGCAGATCGCGCGCCGTCCGCAGTCCTGCGGGCGCATCGAGGATTACTGGAATCGAATTCACCACCACGGACGCCGTCGCGACGTCGCCGTGCGTGCCGCCGGGAATCACGAGACTGATGTTGGGATGGCCTTTCAGGGCAATCGTGTCCGCTGGATCTTTCGCGCCGACATACATTTGCAGCTCCAGGTAAACCAGTTCCTTCCCGCCGCCCAAGCCGCGTGCAATTTGATGCACACCGGCCGCTTGCCCCGCTTCCACCGTCAAATACTCGGTCTGCACGCGCTCGGTGGCGATCTTCGGTTCAATCGTCTCGGTGATTTCATCCACCGGCAGATTCAGGCTGTCCGCGATCATCGCCACGGATTCGGGCAACCCAACGTGCTTGATCACGCCGGCTTTCACACGTTCGCGAAATTCCTCTTCGGTCATGCCCGCGCCGATTTTTTTCTGCAGCGGGAGGCGCCGCTTCCCGCCGTCCACGATGCGCACGGCTTTGGCGTGCTCGATCCGCTGCGAAACCGCCGCCAGAGTAATCACCAGCTTGTCCATCACAAAGCCGGGGTTCACGCCCGTTCCCACCAGCGCGACGCCCCAATCTTTCGCGGCTTTATCCAATTGCGCCGACAATTCCGGGTACGTGCGCAGCGGAAAAGCCAGCTCTTCGCACGTCGAAACGATGCAGGATTCCGCTTCCAGACACGCCAGCAATTGATCCATTACCTTCGGCAGCGAAGACAACGTCGAATGGATCACCACGTCCGCGGCCTGTTCGAGAACTTCTTTCGCATCCGCGGAAATGGTCACGCCCCAGGGCGCATCCGTCGCGCCCGTCACTTCGCCCAGGTCGCGGCCTACCTTCGCCAGGTCCGTATCAATCGCGCCGATTATCTCAATGGCCTGCTTTTCCCGCATCAGTCGCGCGATCGACGCGCCGATCGGTCCAATGCCATACTGGATCACTCGAATCTTTTTCTTCACGATTTCCCCCGTCGATTTTCAGCGCGCGGCGCTCACCGCGCATTTTTGCCGGAAAAGAAACCTCTACGATAATGGAATTCGCGCGGCCATTCAACGCCCAACGCGTCGCATGAATGGCGTTCTCCCGTTCGGGGTTTTCGCTAAAGTGCGGTTCGGCCCGCGAATCGGGCTACGGCACTACCGGCAGGATCAGCGCCGAAGGATGCTCTTTATCGTGGTAAATCACGTTCGTGGCTTTGATCATGCGTGTAGCCCGCGCCTGCACTTCGCCGGTATTCATGTTCCGGTCGAATCGCGGAAAGTTGCTGCTCGAAACTTCGAGGCGCAGTTTGTGTCCCGGCAGAAACACGTTACTCGTCGCCCACAGGTCCACCGTCACGTGATACATCTCGCCCGGATTTTCGAGCTCCGGTTTTTCTTGTGAATTGCGGTAACGCATTCGCAAAATACCGCTCGTCAAATTCTGCGCGAATCCGCTGGGCCACACATCCACGAGCATCCCGGTGAAATCCGTGTCCACCGCAGAGCTGCTCACGTACAAATCCAGCGTCACCGGCCCCGTCACTTCAAAATCTTTCGCAAACGCTGGCGTCGTGAACACCAGCACATGCGAACGTGATTCCGCCGGCCGCTGGTCTTCCGGCCCAATTCCTGTCGGCAGCGCCCCGCAACAAAGCGGCCCGCCAATCGTCGGCGTCGGATCGGCGGGGTCGTATCCATACTGGTCCGCCTTCTCTTCTCCCGGCGCCGCCGTGCTCAGCGTGCCGTTCCCAGAGAGGCTGTTCGCGCTCCCCGAGGAATGCAGAAAGTATCGTGTACTCTTCGCGCGAGCCAGCGGCCAGTCGTCTTCGTCGCGCCACTCATTTTTTCCCATCACAAAAAGTTTCACCGGCTTTTCGCTTTCCATGCCGTTCGCTTGCCCTTTCAAAATCCAGTCGTACCACCGCAG
Source organism: uncultured Acidobacteriota bacterium (assembly GCA_963715795.1). Classification (GTDB taxonomy): domain Bacteria; phylum Acidobacteriota; class Terriglobia; order Acidiferrales; family UBA7541; genus Acidiferrum. The sequence goes on from OY970275.1 coordinate 4,647,559, forward strand.
CGTGATCTCATCCTGATCGATCGGCAGCTTCTCTCCAAAGTCCACCGCGCCCACTTTTCGGTTGCTGGAGCCGCCCGCGTGCCCGCCCACGTACACCACCAGTCTTTGCCCGTGGCGGGCGGCCTCGGTCCCCGCTTCCGTCTTCAGTCGCATGAAATTGCGCAGCGTCCCGCCCAGAAAAATGTCGTACCACGCTCCAAAGCTCAGCACCGGCACTTGGATATTCGCGTAGTGATCCTCAATCGACCACTGCTTCCAGTAAGCGTCATAGCTCGGATGCGCCAGCCAATCCGTAAAATACGGCGCAATCCTCACGGCCGAGGGTGCCTCCAACACCGCGTAGTCCGCCAACGGCAAAGTCTTCGTCCCGCCAAGTGCGTCGGCACTTTCCTCCGTGCGCCGGTCCATCGTGTTCTCCGCTAGCCCAGTCGACCACGACTCGTTGAACCATTGTTCGAACGCTCCGCCCTGATACGTCCATCCGTCGTGATAATTCGACGCCGTTACCGTCGGGCAAATCCCCGCCAGATGCGGCGGCTTGGCGATGGCGGCGAGATACTGCGTCGCGCCAACGTACGACCCGCCGAACATGCCCACTTTTCCATTCGAGTACGGCAGCGCCGCCGCCCACTCGACCGTATCGTACCCGTCCTGCGACTCATTCTTGAAGACGTACCATTCGCCGTCCGAGGTGTACCGGCCGCGAACGTCCTGCTCGACCACCACGTATCCCCGCGCCGCCCCCTTCATCCCAAAATTCGATTCGTTCGTTTTGTCGTATGGCGTGCGCACCAGCAGCACGGGAAATTTTCCTTCCGCCTTCGGCCGGTAAATATCCGCGCGCAAAATCACGCCGTCCCGCATCGTCGCCGGCACGTTTCGCTCGACAATCACCTCATAATTTTCTGTCGCTGCGCGCGCCGCCGCCCCCACCGCCAACCCGGACATCACCGCACATGCAACGAACAACGCGATCCTCATCCGCTCTATGCAGAAGCCGCTCCGCAAATTCATTCGCATCGCCGCTCCCCTCCTTTGAACGGCTCCTCCCTGGAATACCGCTCTCGCAAACACCCTTCTTCGCCTTGAAAGTGTTGGAGCCTAGGCCCGCTTTCCGCCCGTGTCAAGCCGGCGCAACTTTTTGGCGCTGCATTCGATCCAGGTTGCTGGCGGTCTGCTTGAGAATGTCTAACTCTTCTTTTTTCCGCTCTTTTTCTTCTTCCCTGCGAAAATATAAAACAAAATCAAAGCCGCAACGGCAATCAGCCCCAGAACTCCCAGCAGCACCGGGTGCGCGTGGCGCAAAATAAAAGACAGCATCTTTCGCCCATACCGCTCCGCCAGGTACGCCAGGAACAGATACCTCACAATTCGCCCTAGCGTCATCGCCACCAGGAATTTTTTCACGGAGTATTGCATCGCTCCGGCGGCGAGCACAAAGGGCACCAGGGGCACTGGGGGCGGCAACAGCGCCGGAATGGCAATGGCCGCAAATCCCCATTTCTCGAAAATCGCGTAAACTCTTTTCAACGTCTTTGCCGAAAATCTCCGCGAGAGCGATTCCTTCCCTCCCTTGCGAGCCAGCCTGTAGGTGACGAACCCTCCGATCACCGAGCCAAGCGTGGCCATCAGCGCGTAGTAAAGCCACAACTGTGGTTGCCGTGCCGCGAGGACAATCAGAAGCACATCCATGCTGCCCGGAAGAGGAATCACGGAGCTGTCGAGCAGCCCGAGGGGGATGAAGCCCAAACCCCCAAGGCCGTATATCCAGTGCCTCACGCTATGCGCAACAGTCGGTTTTACCGCAACGATGAACTGGCGAGTGAGCATTGTTTTCGGAAGACGGCGCCTATTCTCGCATGCAGTTCATCAGGATTCCCAAACTGTTTTTTTCTTCTTGCGCGAATTACGCGGAAGATCAGAAGCGCGAGTATAGGACGCGCGCCAGAATTGCCGCGGCAATTTACAAGCTGATCAGCATCCCGGCCGCTGCCGCAGCCATTACAACGAACGTAGCCCACCCCAAATAGCGGAGCACCGGCGAATTCACATGCTCACCCATCACCTTGCGGTTGCTGGTCAATAGGATCACCAGCAGAATCAACGGCGGCGCCAATAAACCGTTGATGACCGCCGACCAGAACAGCATTTTCACTGCATTCAATCTCAAGTAGTTCAGCACGAAGCCCAGCGCCATCGCCACCACCATCACTCCGTAGAACGCCCGCGCTCTTTTGGGGCGGTCGGCCATCGAGCCTCGCCAATTCGCTCCCTCCGCCACGGCGTATGCGGACGAGCCCACCAGCACCGGCACGCCCAACATTCCGGTGCCGATGAGCCCCAGCGTGAACAGAAGCGACGCTCCTTTCCCCGCAAGCGGACGCAGCGCTTCGGCCGCCTGCCGCGCCGTCGCGATGTGGACTTGTCCGTGAGCATGCAAAGTGGCGGCGGTGGTCAAAATAATGAAGTACATGATGAAGTTCGAAAAAAACATTCCGGCGAGCGTGTCCGCGCGCGCATCTCTTAATTCCTTTGCCGTCGAACCCTTGCGCTTCGCAACCGTCGTTTGGCCCTTGGCCCGGTCTTCTTCCACCTCCTCGGCCGCCTGCCAGAAGAAGAGATAAGGAGAAATCGTCGTCCCCAGAATTCCCACGAGCACGGCCATGAACCCGCGTGACCATTCCACATGCGGCACCAGCGTGGCTGCCAGCGCCTGTTTCCAATCGACATGCGCGAAAAAAGATGTCAGCACGTAGGCGAAGAGCACAAGCGTCAGCCACTTAAAAATCCGCGCAATGAGCCTGTAGGATGTCCAAATCAACAGCCCGAGGATCAGAAAGGCATAGAATGGAATCCAGAACAGCGGCCGAATCCCCGTGACTAGCTGCGTCCCTTCCGCCATGCCGCCGAGATCGGCTCCGATGTTGATGACGTTCGCTACAAGCAGGATCGAGCACGCTCCCCACAACACCCAGCGCGGAAAGTGGCTGCGCACCGCTGCGCCCAGGCCCTGCCCCGTAACCATGCCCAGCCGCGCGCACATGAGCTGCACGGCGGACATGAGCGGAAACGTGAGCAGCGCGATCCACAGCGTGGAGTATCCGTAGGCTGCCCCGGCGACCGAGTAGGTCGAAATTCCGGATGGATCGTCGTCAGCGGCCCCCGTGATGACCCCCGGCCCCAAAATCGCGAGGGTCCTTCCCAAAATGCCAGCCCTTTTGCGGGATGCAGCTCTCCCATCCGGTGGGTTGTCAGTTGATTTTGTTTTCGGCATTCGCGCAATTCGATCGGGCTGTCAACGTGCTCTAGAAAAATCGTGCTCCCCGATCCAGGAAACGGGACCACAGTAGAATGTCTGAGAGCAACTCACTTTTGCAACCTTATCCGCCGCACCTGGCGGCCTTATTCAACGTAGCTGGAGCAGCAAGATCGCGCACATAGAAGGCGTGACGCCTGCGCTCCAACTCCTGGGGCACTTCTCTCTTGCAGGGCTGCTTCCGAGTCGGAATTTGCGCCCCCGCCGGCTCGCTCGCCTGGATATTCTGCTGGAGGCGATGTTGGACTAACCCTTCTCTCCACCAGTCACCAGCCACGCGCCTACGATCATTCCCCCTCGGATGGTTGACATTTGCACCGTTCTTCATGCAAATGGACTGGCCGAAAACTAGCCTGCGATTACACCGGACTGCCCATGAATATCCTCGACCTCCTCGTTGGCAAGCCCATCAAAACCAGCGACGAACGCGCCGAACAAATCGGCCCTTCGCAGGGCATCCCCATCTTCGGGCTGGATGGCCTGAGCTCCGCGGCCTACGGGCCGGAGGCAGCTCTCAGTTTGCTCATCCCGCTCGGCCTTCTCGGCGTGCAATATATCGTTCCCGTCAGCGCAGCCATCATCGCGCTGCTCATCATTGTTTATTTTTCGTATCGCCAGACCATCGCCGCTTATCCCAGCGGCGGCGGGTCCTACACCGTCGTGCGCTACAATCTCGGCGCTTTTCCGAGCCTTCTCGCGGCCGCTGCTTTGCTGACGGACTATATTCTGACGGCGGCCGTGGGCATTTCCGCGGGCGTTGGCGCGCTGATCTCCGCTGTTCCCTCCCTGCTGCCGCACACCGTCCTGATCTGCGTAAGCATTCTGCTGGTCATCACCATCATCAATCTTCGCGGCATGCGCGAGGCGGGAATCGTTTTCATGGTGCCGACCTATCTTTTCGTCGGCACCCTGTTGATCACCATCGTTGGCGGCTTGCTGCGCACGCTCTTGAGCGGAGGGCATCCGCATCCGCTTGCGACTCTGCCCCCGGCGCCGCCCGTAACCGCCGTCGTGAGCTTCTGGCTGCTCCTGAAAGTTTTTTCGAGCGGCTGTACCGCACTGACCGGCGTCGAAGCCGTCAGCAACGGAGTGAAAGCCTTCCGTGAACCCTCGGTAAAGAACGCGCAGCGCACCCTCACGATCATCATTTTTCTGCTGGCGCTCCTGCTCGCGGGAATCTCCTATCTCGTGAAGGTTTATGGCATCGCCGCGACCGATCCCGGCCAGCCCGGTTATCAGAGTTTGCTCTCGATGCTCATCGCCGCCGTTTTTGGCAAAGGAATTTTCTATTACTTGACGATGGCTTCCATCCTCCTCGTGCTCTCTCTCTCGGCCAACACCGCCTTCGCCGATTTTCCCCGCCTTTGCAAAGCCATCGCGCAAAACAACAACTTGCCTCACGTCTTCGGCTATCGCGGCCGCCGTCTCGTCTACACCTACGGCATCGTGATTCTTGCCCTTATGACTGCCTCGCTCCTCGTCCTCTTCGGCGGCGTTACGGACCGGCTGATTCCGCTTTATGCCGTGGGTGCTTTTCTGGCGTTCACGCTGTCGCAGTTCGGCATGGTCGTGCACTGGCGGAAAAACCGCGGCCCGCAATGGTTGAAAAGCGCCTTGGTCAATGGGCTGGGCGGCTTTGTTACGGGTGTCACCGTCGTCGTTGTGCTCGTCGCCAAATTCACCCAGGGCGCTTGGATTACGCTTCTTTTTATTCCCCTGCTGATTGTTTTTTTCCGCGTCGTCCGCCGCCACTATCACGCGGTTGCGACCGCCATCACGGTTTGCGCCCCGGTTGTGCCCGCGAATCGTGGCCGGCCGCCGATTGCGGTTGTGCCCATCGACCGCTGGACCTCGATTTGCAAGCAGGCGATCGAGTTTGCTTCGCGGATTTCGCCGGAAATCATCGCCGTGCACGTCGAGCCAGGCGAGCATTCCGAATTGCTCCGCGACGATTGGGAGCGCTACGTCGATCAGCCCTTTCGCAACGCTGGGGTCGCACCGCCCCAGTTCATAGTTCTTCCCTCGCCCTACCGTTTCGTCATCGTTCCGCTCGTCCAATACGTCCTCGATCTTTCGGAAAAGCATCCGGACCGCCGCATCGTGGTGGTCATTCCGGAGCTGGTCGAAGACCGCTGGTACGAATATTTCCTGCACAACCAGCGCGGCCGCCTCCTCGAGTGGACCCTGCTCGTCCGCGGCAACGACCGCATCTTCACCGTCTCCTCTCCGTATTACATTTCCGAAAAGGAACGGGCCCCAAAGGGGACCGACACAAAAGAAGGTGAAAAAGCATGAGCTCTTGCGGCATCATAGCTAGGGGCGGATTTAGTTGAAACCGGGCAGCTCTTATCCCCAGCTTTGACTCGTGGAGTTTCGAAAACTAACGAGGCAACACCGTTTCGATGGCCCGCGCGCAGCATCGTTGGCGAAGCTTGCGGCATCCTATGGAAAGAAGCACCAATTAGAGTTCGTGCGCCGCTGAAACCGCACTGTGTCTGCACTGCACGTGCCAACTCATTCAAGAAGAGGATTACTTTGGTCCGCACATTCAGCATTTGCGCAGTTGTATTGACCGCCGCGTTCTTGATCTCCGGACAAGAGGAACGGATTTCCGGGCAGGAGAAACACGCGGCGAACTCCGACGTCACGAGAGCCACGCTCGAGAACGGATTGCGGGTGGTCATCATTCGCGATCCGCTCGCTCCCGTGGTGACCGTCGAGGAGAATTTTCTGGCGGGCGGCAACGAAACGCCTGCGGGTTTCCCGGGTATGGCGCACGCGCAGGAGCACATGGCCTTTCGGGGATGCGCTGGAGTGACTGCCGACCAGACTGCGGCAATCTACGCCCAGCTCGGGGGAGCCGGCAACGCGGACACGCAGCAAAATATCACCCAGTATTTCACGACACTGCCCGCGTCTGATCTCGGAATTGCTCTGCGTATGGACGCCGCCTGCATGCGAAACATCGACGACTCGCAGGAGGAATGGGGCAAGGAGCGCGGCGCGATCGAGCAAGAAGTCGCGCGCGACCTCTCGAATCCCACCTACAAGTTCATCACGCGATTGAACGAAGACATGTTCTCCGGCACGGTCTACAGCCATGATGCGCTGGGGACGAAGGAGTCCTTTGACGCAACGACGGGCGAAATGCTCAAGGATTTTTACAAGAAGTGGTATGCGCCGAACAACGCCATTTTGGTGATCACGGGCGATGTCGAGCCGGGCGCTGTGCTCTCCGAAGTGAAGGAATTCTACGGAGACATCCCAAGAAAAATACTTCCGGCCCATGCGGAAGTCACTCTGCCGCCGGTAAAGGCGGAATCGTTCACGCTCGATAGCAACCTTCCTTATCTCTTGGCGTTTGTTTCCTATCGAGTGCCAGGAACGGAAAGTCCGGATTTCGCGGCCATCCAGATTTTGAGCGACGTACTGGGGAGCCAGCGCGGAAATCTGTACGCGCTCGTGCCGCAAGGGAAAGCGCTGGACACGGGATTTGGTCTTGTGGAGACGTATGCGAAGGCCAGCGTGGCTTACAGCGCTGCTGCGCTCCCCTCGGCCGCGGATGCGAAGCCGATCATCGCGGAGATGCGCAAAATCATGTCCGATTACGCGGCCAACGGCGTTCCCGCCGAGCTCGTGGAAGCCGCCAAACGCAAGGAAATCGCCGGTGCGGAATTCCGCCGCAACTCGATTCCCGGCCTGGCGGCCACCTGGTCGGAAGCGCTGGCAAGCGAGGGACGGAATTCGCCTGATGATGACATCGAAGCGATGAAGAAAGTAACGCCGGAAGATGTGAATCGAGTGGCGAAGAAATATCTGATCGATCAGGAGTCGATCGCGGCGGAGCTGAAGCCGCAGCCCACCGGCGCGCCCGTCTCCGCGCACGGATTCGGCGGAGGCGAGGAGCTGACCGCGGCTCCCACCAAGGCGGTTGAGCTGCCGTCCTGGGCCGCGTCGAAACTCTTGACGCTGGAAAAGCCGCGTCCCGAGCCGCCGCCCTCTGACGTGACTTTGGCAAATGGCCTCCGTCTGATCGTGCGAACAGAAAAGATAACGCCGACGATTACGGTACAAGGATTCGTTCGCAACGATCCGGATATGGAGACGGCAAACGGGAAGGAAGGCGTCAACGACGTGCTGGACGAGCTGTTTTCCTACGGCACGAAAACGTTGGACCGCCTGGCGTTTCAAAAGGCGCTCGACGATATCGCGGCCGATGAGTCCGCCGGCTTCGACTTCTCGCTGGAAGTTCTCAAGCCGGATTTTGCGCGGGGCGTGCATTTGCTGGCCGACAACGAATTGAATCCCGCGCTTCCGGACGAGGCCTTCAACGTCATCCAGCCGCAAACGGCGCAATATTTAGCCGGGCGGATGAGGAGCCCTGGTTTCAAGACCACACGCGCGCTGGACACCGCGCTCTATCCGCCGAACGATCCGGTGCTCCGGGAAGCGACGCCGCAAACAGTTTCGTCGCTCACGCTTGAGGACGTAAAACAGTACTACGCGAAGGCGCTGCGTCCCGATCTGACGACGATCGTTGTGATTGGCGACATTACTCCCGCGGAAGCCAGGAGCGCGATTGAAAAGGAATTTGGCGAATGGAAAGCCACGGGCGACAAGCCCGAGGTCGACCTGCCGCGCGTTCCATCGAACAAACCGTCCGCCGCCAACGTTCCGGACCCGAGCCAGTTGCAGGATACGGTGAATCTTTCCGAGACGGTGGGCATCACGCGGTTTGATCCCGACTATTATCCGCTGCAGATGGGAAACCACGTGCTCGGCGGCGGATTCTATGCGACCCGTCTCTACCACGATCTCCGGCAGGTGAACGGTTACGTGTACAACGTCGATGTGCACATGAGCGCCGACAAGACGAGGACGATCTACACCGTATCGTACGGCTGCGACCCGAAAAACGTCTCGAAAGCGAGAGAGCTGATCCAACGGGATCTCATCGCGATGCAGCGCGAGAATGTCACCGATGCGGAACTGCAGCAAGCCAAGGCGCTGTTGTTGCGGCAGATCCCGTTGTCAGAATCGAGCGAAAGCAGCGTTGCCAGAGGCTTGCTCGGGCGAGCCGAGATCGGCTTGCCCCTCGATGAACCCGTTCGCGGAGCGCAAATCTACTATTCCATGAGCGCGGATCAAGTGAAAGCCGCCTTCGCAAAGTGGATCCGTCCGGATGGCTTCGTGCAAATCGTGCGCGGGCCGGCGCCGCAATAGTCACGCGTTGCGCAAATCGGCGTCGATTCGCCTCGATGCGCTACGAAGTTCGGGAGCGGCGGCGATCAGCGAGGTAAGCCAGGAGAGCGAAAATCGCGAAGTAGAAAATCGCGTTGACGCCTATGGCGATGCGTAGAAACCAGCCGAAGGTCCACGCAAGCGATTCATGAGTCGTGGGCATCGCAACTTCCGCAACCTTCAGACCGGGCGAGAGCAGAGCCACAAGCCAAACGGGGAGCGTGGATTCACTCGGGACCGCCCAGGCCAGAGCCAGGAATCCCGCGATCAAACCGGCCATGGCCGGCAGGAACCACCGAAAAAATAGGCGCCGCGGCATCCAGACGGATTCTATCAAAGCGAAGCCGAACGATGGAACGCCGGACTGGCTGCGCCGAAAAATCTCGTGGTGGCCTCCGCGCACAAAACGTGAGACCCTCCCCGCGGGCCTGGCACCCGCATCCTGCTTCGTCCCCCAAGAGTTTGCAGCGCTTTTCCGGATAGATTTGGTTTGAGCCCTGCGCTATTTTCATAGCATGCAGACGAGAAACAATTCGAACGCGCGCGCGGGCTTGCAAGTCTCGCCGCGTAAAGCGGCTCAGTACTGGCGCGCGAGCCTCGCACGCGATGCGCGCGCCGACGGCACCTTTGTGCTGGCCGTGCGCTCGACGCGCATCTATTGCCGGCCGTCGTGCCCTGCCCGCCGCCCCTTGCGCCGCAACGTTATTTTCTTCCGCACGCGCGAAGAGGCGGAAAAACAGGGCTTTCGCCCCTGTCTTCGCTGCCGCCCGAACGAAATAGCGGCTTCGGCCATGCTCGTTGCGCGCGCCGCCAGGCATTTCGCCCAATCGCAAGAAGAGAGCGTGCGCCTCTCCGAACTCGCCCGCGAGTTGCATACGAGCGCCGCCGTTCTGCGCCGCGCCTTCCGCCAAGTCACCCGCCTCGCTCCTCGCGAGCTGGCCGAGGCTCTGCGCGTAAAGCGTTTCAAGAGTCTGCTTCGCTCGGGAAAAAACATCACCGACGCGCTGTACGAAACCGGTTACGGTTCGTCCAGCCGCGTCTATGAACGCAGCAACGCACAATTGGGCATGACGCCCGCCACATATCGAAAGGGAGGAAAGGGCATGAAAATCGAATACACGATTGCGCAGTCGCAGCTTGGAAAGGTGCTCGTCGCGGCCACGGAGCGCGGCGTTTCCGCCGTCTATTTGGGAGACGCGCCAACTAAGCTCGTAGCGGAATTACGCGAAGAGTATCCCCACGCGGAAATCTCGCCGGCATCTGGAGGCGCACAGCGCTGGGTGCGCGAAGTGATTCAGCGCATTGAAGGCGGTCCCGCGAACGTCGAGCTTCCGCTCGATCTGCAGGCCACGGCTTTTCAGCGGCGCGTTTGGAAAGAGCTGCAACGCATACCCCGTGGAACAACGCGCACGTATTCGCAAGTGGCTCGAGCCCTGGGGCGTCCGAAGGCTGTTCGCGCGGTAGCCCGCGCCTGTGCGACCAACCCCGTTTCGATCGTGGTCCCCTGCCACCGCGTGGTTCGAGCGGACGGAAGCCTCGCCGGTTATCGCTGGGGCCTCACGCGGAAAGAGCAACTCCTCGCCGCCGAGCGCGCTGCGCCGCAGTGAATACATTCTTGATTGTAAAGTAGTATTTACGGGACGACTTGCCAGTCGAGGGTAGCCGGTCACGAACCACAAATCACGAATCACCACTCATCGCTAAGCGTGGGGTTTCTCGCGAATTGCGTCTTTCGGCCAGTCCTGCTTGAACCTCGAATCGTTAATCTTGAGGTTCTTCATCAGGTTGGAGTAGTGAAACAAAATATAATCGTCCGAGCCGGTTTCGTAGAATTTCTGCTGCAGCGGCAGCCAGGATGCTTCGTCAATCCACATGTCGATCCTTGAAATTTGGCGGCGAATCTCGTCGGACTTTGGCGTCAACTCCACGACAACGGTCTTTCGATGGTCAAATTCCTCTTCGCCGATAACGGTCACTAAATAACTTTTCTTGATGTCCTCGCTTCTGGTCCCGAAGCCGAGCCGGACGTATTGATCCACCATCGAGCGATTTTTGCCGAGGTCGTATTCTTCCACGCGATTGATTTTGGGGTTGTAAATAAAAAGAGAATCGCCCGTGCGGAGAATAGTCCGCGGCTCGGGTTTGGTGAATTCAATCAGCATTTTCTGGTCACGCCGCACCCAGATTTGTCCCGTCTCGATCGACGTGTCCTTCACTACCGCTGTGTATTTTACGTTTTCGATATCAGCTGTAAGGGTGCGGAAATCCTTCGCGGACCGGTCCAGCATTTCGAGCACCCCGGCCGTCGTCCATCGTGTGCCCGTTTGCGCCCCGGCCGCGCCAATGGCCACCGACGCAATGCCAAGCCACAGAATCCACCTAAAAAAGTGCTTGCTGATCAATCGAGTCCCCTGTGGGAAGGCAAACCTGCGGGTGGTTCCGTGCCTTCATATCCCAGCCTATACAATAGAGATGCGCGAACTTTGCCGAAAGTTACGCTCCGGCGAAAACGGGCCAGCCTATTCGTACACTTCCCGTGTTTGCGCCCCAGCAGCCGCTGCGCCGTTGCTAACGGTGTATTTCGACGCGATAAGCGATCACCGTGCCTTGCTCGTCGCGCACAGGGTCGATCTTGGCGATCGTGAAGCGCTCGTTGCGGAGCTCGGGAAGCGATTTCTGCAAAGCGTTGTGCAGCTCGTTTTCGAGCGCCGGAGTCTGCTCCGGAGGCGCAAGGATTCGCGCATCAACGCGGTAAATCTGACTCCCGCCATCGCCTTTCAGAAGCATTACCTGGCCCGGCGCACTAGCGGGGAGGCCCATCTGCGGTTCGTCATGGAACCAGCCGCGGGGCGTCGCCAAAACGAAAATCAGGATGAGTATAACCGCGGCGTCGTACTGCCACGTACCGCGCTCGTAAGCCCAGAAAAAGGTCTTCGAGAAAATCCGTCCGAGCCTGGACATTTCAATCCGCCGGGACTCCGTCGACGATCACGCCGTCCCTCATGTGCACCACGCGGTCAAAATAGGCGGTGGCCTCAGGGTTGTGCGTGATCATGACGATTGTTTGGCCGAGGTCCTTGTTGAGCTGTCGGAGCATCTCCAGCACGATCTCCGAATTCTTCGAGTCCAGATTACCCGTTGGCTCGTCGGCCAGCAGAATCTTAGGTTCATTGATAATGGCGCGAGCGATGGCCACGCGCTGCTGTTCTCCGCCGGATAGTTCCGACGGCTTATGTTTCAGCCGCCCCTCCAGACCAAGCAGATTGGTGACCACCTCGAAACGGTGCGGGTCGAAGCCGTCGCCGTGGATAAACTGCGCGATCGCGATGTTGCCCTTGGCGGTCAGCGTCGGGAGCAAATTGAAGCGCTGAAAGACAAACCCGATTTTGCTGCGGCGCAATTTCGTGCGCTCGGCGTCGCTCATGGCTGTCAAATCGTTTCCATCCACAAGCACGCGGCCCTTCGACGCTTTCGCCAGCCCCCCGATGACGTACAGCAGCGACGACTTCCCGCAACCCGACGGGCCCATCACCGCCACTGATTCACCGGGCGCGACGGCGAAGTTCACGCCTCGAAGCGCCGGGACTTCCACCTTTCCCGCGCGGTAGAGCTTCCACAAGTTTTCCGTTTTGAGTATCGGCTCCAAGCTCTTTTTTCCCGGGACTATTAGCCCTTCGGCAGGTCCGTGTATTGTAGCTGCGATTCCCATTTGTGCCTAGTTACCGCGTCCTTTCACTCTATCGGCCCTCCACGATACCGTTGAGTTCGCACCTCCCGTGAACCCTCGCCCTTCCTTCGATTTTCAATCGTAAGAGAGCGCATCCACCGGGTCTTTGCGGCTGGCCATCCATGCCGGATAGCTCGCTCCGAGAACGGCTCCCACCAGTGCAATCCCGGCAGCCCGGATAATCCACCCGGTGGTGATGAGAATCGACAAAGTCGGGAAGCCGGCGAGAAACGCAGCGCGCACAGCGTAGCTCAGCCCGACTCCGGCCACAATGCCCAACACGCACAGGCCCGCCGACTCCGTAAGAAGCGCGCGGACGATGAATGTCCGGCCCGCCCCGAGCGATTTCAGAACGCCGATGTCGCGGGTGCGTTCGATCACCGTCGTATACATGGTCAAAAAAATGACCAGCAAGCCGATGGCAACGGCCAATCCGATCATCGCGTTGATAAACGCTTGCAACCCGGGAATGTTCGTCGAGGTCATCAAGGACAAGAGAGAACTCAGCGGCCGGACGGTATAACCAGGCAAGAGGTGGCGAATCTCCTCCATGACGTCATCGGCATGCTCGGGGCGCGTACATTTCAGCCAAAAAACCGAAGCCTTGTCGGGCGCACCGACCAGATCTTGCAACGTGGTCAAGGGAACAAACAGCCGAGCGCCCTTGCCATGTTCCACGATTCCCGCGACATGCCAGTCGTGATTCAGAAGCTTATAGGTATCGCCGACTTTGATGTGTTTCGCCGCGGCCGCCAAGTCGTCGACCAGGAGATCATCGGGGCCTTCCATATCATGCCCTTTTAGAAAAACAAATCCGCCGGAGACGGCGCGGAAACTTTCCGGATCGATCCCGTAGACCACGTCCACGCCGCCTTGCGAGCTGAATTGAAGAAGAGTCGGCGAGACGGCTTGCACGTATTTCAATTCCGCCAGTTTGTCGGCGATCTTGATCGGCATGGGCGCGCCGGTCATTCCGATAAAGACCGAAGCGGCAGGCGGCTGAACCATGATATCGGCGCCGATGCCCTCGATCCGCTTGGCCGTTTCCGTCAGCAATCCCGAGGTCAGCCCGACGATCAAAACGACCAGTGCGACTTCCACGGCCACCGCCAGGATGCCTATGAACGTGCGAAGCGGCCGGTGCAGCAAGTTGCGGATGATCAGTTCAAACATCATGGCTGCTTCTCCGAAGTATCTGAGCCCACGTGGACAAGCTCGGAACCCGCGGGCTGCTCGAGCTGGAAGCGATCCGGCGGAATGTCGGAGTTCACCATTAGCTTGGTGAATTGCAAGTCGAGGCGATAGTCATCATGCGGCCTGTTGATTTGGATCATGCGCGGGTACGCGCTGATCGCGGTCTGCGTTGTTCCCGGTGGCTCTTCCGTGGCGGTCAGAGGCTCCCAATCCGAAAACCGCACGTCCGAAAGCAAAATGCCGTTCGGCCCGAATTCTTCGAGTCGCGCGACTTGGAGATCCGCGCGGTCGAACCAGACTTTGCGCAGGATTTCCGTCTCATAGCCCCCCCGCAGAACGGTAAGCACATAATAGCGCGCGCTCTCCCCGTCGAACTCTTCAAACAGCACGGCTCTCTCCTTGCGAATTTCCGGCCAAAGCAGCGCTTCCAGCAAATGCTGCGGTCTCAGGTTTTCGATCGGCTTGCTGCTGGTGCGCTCCAGCGCTACCGGCCCGACAAGAAACTTGTTCTTGGAAGGAATCCACACGCGAAACGTTTCGCCATCGCTCACCATATCGAAAACCGTCTTGCCGATCACCGGGGCTTGCCCGATCACCCGGATATAAGCCGGGCGCTGCGCCAGAAGAAACGCTTTCACTTCGTGATACTCCTCGATGACGCCGCTGTACTGCGAGCCCGTCGTTGGCTTTAGCTGCACGGTAGCGTCCAGGCTTTTCAGGCCCGCCGCCACAACGTTGTATTTTTCGAGCAACTCCTCGCGCGTCGCGGTTTTAGCGACCACAATCTGCGTGGCCGGGACGGTCTGCGTATGCTTCACGGCGCTGCCGCAACTGCAGCAAATCGCCGCCACTGTCGCCAATAAAATGCATCTTGCCGCACGCCGCATCCTTGTTTTCCGGCCCTTTCACACAAACAAAGCAATCTAACAACCACGCTCCATCTCGTCAATGAAGCGTCATCTTCATTATGAACGAGTGTAGACAGAAAGAGCGAGCCGCGACTGGACCTCGGCCCCGCTCAGAGCGAAGCCAGAGAAAGACCGGAGGACTTTGGGAAGGGCGCTGCAATTTACCGGGATTATTGCGGCCGGGCGATATAAATATCGAACGGCTGCACGGCGGGACGGACGCGACGGATGACTTCGCTGGCCCAGAGCGTCGGGCTAAGAAGTGTGACCCAGCCGTCTTCCGGTTCGCAAATGGCGCAGAAAGTGTACCGCTCGTAGGCTTGCTGGTAAGCGTCGACGCCGCGCTTCGAAAGATCGCCTTCGAGCAGGGCGTCGGGAGATTCCGCCACAGCCCCGGCGCGGACTCCGAAAGTTTCACCTTCAAAACGCTCGAAGAGCTGGAAAAGCTGGTTCTGACGGGGCTGCGGCAGAACAATGCAGCGGCCGCCGGCTTCGCGGAACTCTATTTTCCGGGCCTTGCAGAACTCCGTCACGCGGTCGATGTGGCTGAAAAAATCCACGCCGTAAAATTCATCGCCTGCCAGGGCAGGGAAGATCGCGGACCAAATTTCGGCAGCTTGTTTTCCTCGCACGGGCTCGCGGTTTTCTGTTTCCACGAGTTCGAGCCCGACCGCTTTCACGCCTGGGCCGAGATCCAGCGTCTCCACATCCAGTGAAAACGGGGGCAAATCGAGCGCGCCGGGTGGCACGCCCGGGGGATTGCTCATTCGAGAGACTCCGCTTCCGGAAATTTGCTTCGAAAATCGGGAGATTGTTTGCGGACGTCCAGCCAATCGAAAAACGCGTCCGGAGTTTCCAGCCAGATGCGAAACCAACTGGCGATCTCTTCTTTTTCGGCCCGCTTGTGCGGCTCGACTTTGTGATTGTGTGAGATCATCTCGGCGCGGCGCTTCCCGAGCCGCGCCACGCCCAGGACGCGCTCGACGGCGGCATGCTCGCCATGCGCCTGGAACTTTCTCATCAGCTCATCCAGCCGCATGATGCTCACTTCCGCGTCTTCGAGCGTTTTGAAGTGCAGCAAATCTTCGAACTCTTCCTCGTACTGCTCTTCCGCTTCTTCCTGGAGCTCCAGCAGGACTTTCCATCCCGCTGTTCTCAACACGTCCGCAATATAGTCCGAACTGGTCTTCCCCGGTTCGCCGTGCTCCGCTTGCAATCGGCGGCGCAGTTGGTCGATCTCCGCGAGCGTCCATTTCGAAGCGCCAATCTCTCGGGCGGTCTCGAGGATCAAGTCCTTCTTCGATTTTTGCGAGTCGGTCATCAAGCTCTGCTTCTGCGCGATTTCGTGTGCGCCTTCCTTTTGGTGTGCGCGTGCTTCCGCGGCGGGGGAGGCGGAGGATCCGCCGGAAGTCCCGCCAATAGACGGCGGTACTTTGTCACATTCCGGTTGTGTTCGGCCAGTGTTGAGCCAAAAAAATGTCCGCCTTGGGTGTTGGCTACAAAATACAGATAGTCCGTTTTGGCCGGGTCGAGCGCGGCGCGCAGCGAGGCTTCGCCCGGGTTTCCGATGGGGCCCGGCGGCAAGCCGGTATGCTCGTACGTATTGTACGGCGAGTGGATGTGCAAGTCAGCTCCAGTGAGTGTGCCGGTGTACGCGCCTTCCTGTTCCAGCGCATAGATCACGGTCGGGTCGCATTGCAGCATCATGTCCCTGCGGAGCCGGTTTTCGAAGACTCCGGCGACCAGCGGCCGCTCATCTTTCTTCGGCGTTTCCCGCTCGACGAGCGAGGCCAGCGTCACGATGGAGGCGATCGGCTCGCCGGAAGCCAGGCGCGTTTTATCGTCGTCAGCCATCGGCGGCGCGATGCGCGCCCATTCTTCCTTGAATTTCTTAACCATCTTCGCCGTCAGTTCGTTGGGTACGGGATGCCGCGGCAGTTGATAGGTCGCCGGGAAAAGGAAGCCTTCGAGCGTCAATGCCCGCGGAGAAATATCGCGCACCAATGTGGGATCGCTGGCCGCTTTGATGAATTCGTCCGCGGAAAGAAAATGGCCGGCTTCGAGGTCGTGCGCGATGTCATACATGGTTTCGCCTTCACGCACCGTGAAAGGAACTTCATATACTTCGCCTTTGGCAAGTTTCCAGAAAACGTCCCGCCCGGTTTCCGGCTTGTTGAAGAAATATTCGCCGGCCTCGAGAGTCCTCTTCGGATGGCGGCGCGCATAAATTTCAAACGCAAAAGAGCTGCGCACCACGCCATTTTCCTCGAGCAGGCGCGCCACGCCGCGCCGGGAAGCGCCGTGCGGCACGGTCACGAAAACGCCTTCCGAGCCAAAGCCCTGGTACGGATGCGTCATGCAATACCACATCCACGCGCCGCCGCCCGCGGCGGCCAGCACCAGCAACACGATCACTGGAAGAACTCTCTTCAAATCGTCCTCGCGAATTTCGCGCGTTCGTCGTTCACTTCGCGTCTTGCTCCGAACTCTGCGCCTGCCGCCGGTCGAGATATTCCTTCAGGATCAACGCGGCAGCCAAGGCATCCACGCCGGGCCGGGCGCCGGCTTTGTTCCGCTTTTTGCCGGTGGCGGCGCGAATCGTGTGTCCCTGGTGTTCCTCGAGCAAACGTTCGGCCTCCCAGCTGGTGAGGCGCTCGTCCACCATCTCGACAGGCAAACCCAACTGTTTGCGCACGCGTTCGCCGAAACGCGCCGCTTCTTCCGCCATCTCCCCTCGGCTGCCATCGAGACGCAGCGGCAATCCCACAACGATTTGCTTCACGCCGTGCTCGCGCACCAGTTCCCGCAGCCGCCGCATGTCCTCGTTGCGATTGATACGATCCAAGGTCGCCAACGGCTGCGCCAGCGCCGTCTCCGCATCGGCAATCGCCAGCCCGATGCGCGCGCGCCCATAGTCCAGCGCCAATATACGCACCGGCTTGGATTCCTTGACGCCGGAAGATGCCTCACGCACGCTTCCAGTATACCGGGAAGCAATTCGCAAGATGAGCCGTGCCGCGTAAGAGTGGACTAACTTCTAGAGCACCGCACGTTCGGGGGGTCAAAATTCGGACGGGCTCTTGTTTGGCTTGCCCTGAGCCTCGTTGCGTGGTAATAGCTACTTCGTTATGAGAACGCGTTGGACTTGTACCGGTGTTGGGATTTCGGCGCTGCTCCTTGCCACATCCACTCTGTCACAAGTGAGAGACTGCTCCCATCGCGAGCTAACAGTGTATGTCAAAGACGCGGAAGGCATTCCAATTCAAGGGTTAGCAGCCCCCGATTTTGAGGCGGAGTTTCACCGAAAACCCGTAAACATCCGTTCCGCGACGCCTGACTCGCGGCCACACCGCGTCGTCATTCTTCTAGACTCGAGCGCAAGCATGGCCTTCAGGTGGGAACAGCCCCTCAATCTGGCCATTCATGCAGTTGACACGCTCCCCGCGAGCACACAGGTGGCGTTGCTCGTTTTCGGCACTAAAATACAAAAGCAGATTGGTTTTTCGGCGCCGCGGCACGAGTTGGAGACGGAATTGCGCGCCATGGATTTCGACAGGAACGAAATCGATAAGAAGGTTCACGGCACAACCGCGCTCTATGACGCTCTGCTTTCGGCCATTCAGCTGCTGGGATCGCCGACCGACGCAGACGTTTTGTATGTGGTCACGGATGCGGGAGACAACTCGAGTCGATCGACACCAAAGGATGTGGCCAAGGCCCTCACAGCGAATGGTGTCCATCTATTCATTTCACTCCTTTTTAGACCTTTTGTCACGAGCCGGTCTCCGGAATTTGTCGGCGCGCTGGATTTGAATGATCTGATTCACAAGGTTGGCGGGGAATTCGTCACACCCTACGTAAATTTTCCGTACGATCCTAAGAATCCCCAGGTGTTCGATCAGGCGCTGAGGACATTCGAGCTGTCTCTGGTCAAGGATTATATGATCGAGATCAAGCTGCCAGAACCGGCTCTGAAGAGCGAGGATTGGACGCTGAAGCTATCGAAAGAAAAGCGCGAAAAGTGGAAAAATGCCAGAGTCTTGTACGGAACAAGACTGGCTCCCTGCCAGGAATAGCTCACCAAACTCAGTGAAGGCTAAGGTTTGCGGCCGCGGGCGCCGGATTCCCAGTCGTCCCAGTAGCCGAGCCTCTTTATTTGATGGTCGAGGTCAGTTTCTTTGAGGATTCCGTCGAGTTCGGCGCGGCTGAGCCGCTTCCCGAGAGGCTCGACGCGATCCGCAATACCCCACGCGGTCAGCGCCGCGACCACCGTATTCAACTTCAGTTCGCGAATATCCACTTTGTCGAAGGTGTCCGATGCCGCGTGGTAGTTCGGAAAATAGTTGGCCCCTTTCTGATTGGCCACCAGCGTCGGAATCCCTTCCAGCAAGAAATCGAAATTGTCTTTGCCGAATGATGCATCGTAAGTGTCGTGATCGATGTCCCAGGATTCGAGCGGCTTCAGCGCTTCGCGAACGCCAGCCTCGATGTCGTGGCGCCCTCCGAGCGAATACCCGGTGACTCGTCCGGCTCCCTCGTCAAACGCAATCATCGCAAGAATTTTGTCCAGTTCCGCCCCATGCGCGATCACATACTCGCGCGAGCCGATCGTCCCTTGCTCTTCGCCGCTAAACAGCACAAAGCGAATCGTGCGCCGCGGCAATAATCCGGTGCCCTTGATTGCTCGCGCCGCTTCGATGACCAGCGCGGCGTTGCAGCCATCGTCCAGCGCGCCGGTCCCGAGATCCCAGGAATCGAGATGCGCGGCCAGAATCACCGATTCATCCGGCTTTTCGTACCCGCGAATTTCGCCCACGACGTTTTCCTGTTCCACCGGCCCGCCGATTTTGTTTGGCATTTCGAAGCGCACCCGGACTTTTCCAGGGTACGCCGCCGCAGTCCGCGCAAGCCGCATCGCGTCCTCCCGCGCCACGATGGCCTGAGGGATTTTGTCGATTTTTCCCTTCAGCGAATTAGTGTGGCGATAGAGCAGCAGCCGTTCCCGCGCTCCCATCCACAAAATTGCGGACGCGCCTCCCTGAAGCGCCCGCTCGATAATCGGCGGCGGACGTAGATATTCATTGTCGAGATCGGCCCAGCTCGAGCCGATGTCGCTGTGCACCAGCAGAATCGCGCCCTTTACGGCCAAGCCGGCCCGCGCAAAATCCTCCTCGGTCCCATCGCCCACGTCCACCAGATTGGCTTCGATCCCGCCCGCAGGTGTCGCCGGAGACCAGCCTTCCGCCACTAGCCGGACCGGAAACTTTACCGGGCCAAGAATTTCGAGCCGCGTGTCTCCCTCGCTCCACGTAACCGGCAGCGTGTACTTCTCCGTGTGCACCTCCACGCCCTCCGCGCGAAAGGCGGCCACCGCCCACTCGACCGCTTTCGCCATCGCCGCCGAGCCGCTGACCCGCCCGCCGATTTCATCCGTCAAGCGGCGCAAGTTGCCTTCCATCGGCGAAGGCCCCATCACTAGCGGCAAGATCTTGGCCGCAGCCTGCGCGCAACTCGAAGCGTCCGTCATCGAGCATGCAGCCGAGCTCGGGCTATTCTGCTGGGGACTGAGTGAATCCTTTGGAGGAGGCAGTTGCGCAGAGGCAAGCAGCGCCGGAAAGAGCCAAAGCAATAGACCTCTGATAAAAATCGTCGCCCTGCGCATCCGTCGATTCTCCACGATCGATTCTCTTGGCCAGTGAGCGCTCGGCGCGCGAAGCCCGTGCATCCCGGCGAAGAGTAGTATAAGCTCGCGGCGCTCGGGCGAGTAAACTGACGGGTCTAACCACCCGATCGAGAAGATCCCAGATGAAAAAATTTCTTGTTGGTATTGCGCTTACCTTGGCTCTTGCTGCCGGGGCATTTCCGCAAACTTCCTCTCAATCCACCCCCTCAAGCTTGGAGTCCCGGGCAAAAGCAACTCTCGCGCAAATTCGCGGAACGCTCCATGTGTCTGGCCTGCAGCAAGACGTTCGTATTCGGCGCGACCGCTGGGGCGTGGCCCACATCTACGCGCAAAACGAGCACGACCTCTTCTTCGCGCAGGGATTTGTCGTGGCCCAGGACCGCCTATTCCAGATGGAACTTTGGAAGCGCGCCGGTGAAGGCCGCCTCGCGGAAGTCCTTGGCCCTTCCGCCGTGCAGCGCGACATCAATGCGCGGCTCCTGCGTTACCGCGGCGACATGGACGCCGAATACAAAAGCTACGCGCCCGACACGAAGGAAATCCTCGAAGCCTTCACCTCCGGCATCAATGCCTACATCGCAGAAATTCAGAGGCCCGGCGGTCCCGGCCTTCCCATCGAATTCCAGCTCGCCGGTTTCAAACCCGAGCCGTGGAAGCCCGAAGATTGCCTGAACCGCATGGCGGCCTATTCGATGACCGGAAACGCCTCGAGCGAATTGCGCAACGCGCAGTTGGTCGCGCTTCTCGGCCCGGCGAAAGCAGCGGAGCTCCTGGATCTCGACCCGCCTGTGAAACTCGACCCGGCGCCAGGCATTGATTTCTCTGGACTATCGCCGGCGCTCCTGAAAAATCTCGTGGGCAGCGACGTGCCCTTGCATTTCACCGAAACGCCCGTTCAGGGAAGCAACAACTGGACCGTTTCCGGCGCGCTCACAGCCAGCGGCAAGCCTTTGCTCGCCAACGATCCGCACCGCGTGATCGCCGAGCCTTCGCTTCGCTATATCGTCCATCTCGTCGCGCCCGGATGGGACGTCATCGGCGCCGGTGAACCGGGCCTGCCCGGAGTCGCCGTGGGCCACAATGAAAATATCGCCTGGGGATTCACCATTTTTGGCCTCGATCAGCAGGATCTCTATCTCGCGGAACTAAATCCCGCCGATCCCCAAAAATACAAAACCGAACACGGCTGGCAAAACATGGAGGTCAAGAAAGAAACCATTGCCGTGCGCGGCGGTGCGCCGGTGACGGTCGAGCTGAAATTCACGCGTCACGGCCCCGTCCTTTGGGAAGACGGAAAGCGCGCCCTGATCTTGCACTGGGTCGGCGCGGAGCCAGGCACTGCCGGCTATCTTGGTTCGCTCTCCGTCGATCGCGCGCAGAACTGGCAGCAATTCGAGCAGGCCATGCCGCGCTGGAAGGTCCCTTCGGAAAATATCGTCTACGCCGACCGCGACGGCAACATCGGCGAGCATTCCACCGGCCTTGCGCCGCTCCGGAAAAATTGGACTGGCCTTCTTCCCGTTCCCGAAGACGGCAACTATGAATGGAGCGGTTTTGTCCCCAACGCCGGGCTGCCTCACACCTACAATCCCGCCCGCGGCTTCGTCGCCTCGGCAAATCACAAAATGATTCCTGAAAATTATCCGTACGCCGTGGGATTTCAGTGGGCCCCGCCCGAAAGATTCCTGCGCATCACGGAAGTGCTGAGCGGCGCCGCAGAATCCGGCCACAAGCTTGGCGTCGAGGATATGGAAAACTTGCAGAACAACGTCATTTCCTTGCCCGCGCGCGAATTGCAATCTCTGCTGAAGAGTGCTGCCGGAAGCGCGCCAGACGCCTCAGCCAAACTCCTGCTCGATTGGGATTGCGGAATCACCCTAAATTCCAGCGCGGCATCGCTCTTCGAATTTTGGGCCGCCGAACTGCGCTCTGCGGTCACGCAACAAATGGTTCCTCCCGAAGCGCGAAAAGCGGCTGGAAAATTATCCTTGCAAAAAACCGTCGAGGAATTGTCGCATCCGCGGACAGAGCTCTTCGGCTCAAATCCTGAGGCGGCACGCGACGCCCTGCTGTTGCAATCGGTGCACGCCGCTGAGCAGCAACTCGCCTCACGGCTCGGTCCCAACTCCAGGAACTGGGCCTGGGGAGATCTCCATCACGTTTCGTTCCGCCATCCGCTCGATGCCGTCTCCGGCGGTGCCGAAGCGCTCTTCGACCGCGGCCCGTTCCCACGTCCTGGCGGCGATACAACCGTCGACGCCACCTATTTTCCCTCGAGTTCCTTCGACCAGGTGTCCGGCGCGAGTTACCGCGAGATTTTCGACTTGAGCGACTGGGACAAAGGCGTAGGCGTTAACGTTCCGGGCCAAAGCGGCCAGCCCGGCAGCGCCCATTACGACGATCTCCTTCCGCTATGGCTGCACGGCCAGTATTTTCCGCTGAGCTATAGCAAGCAAGCCGTCGACCGCGAGACCGCCGACGTGCTCGAACTCAAGCCGTAATCCGAAGGAAGCAAAGTATCGAAATCCTCGACCTATCGGCCGCGCAGTGCGGGCTGCGCGATACAGTCGGCAACGCGCGCGACCTGCGCCATCTCCCGAACGTCATGCACGCGAACGATGTGCGCGCCATTCAGAATGCTCGCCGTGACCGTCGCCGCCGTGCCCCAGATGCGTTCTTCCGCAGGCGCGGGTTTGCCGTCGCGAGCGAGCGTCGCACCGAGAAAGCCTTTACGCGAAGTGCCCACCAGAAGTGGATAGCCAAGTTTAGCGAGCAGCGGCAGCTTCTCGATCAACTCGTAGTTCTGCGAATAACTTTTCCCGAAGCCGATTCCCGGATCCAAAATGATCTGTGATTTGGCGACGCCCGCCTTCCGCGCCTTGCCGACAGCTTCGCGCAACCCCTTTACCACGTCCTGCAGGACGTCGCGTGCAAACGGCCCCTTCTGCATCGTGCCCGGCTCGCCTCTGCTATGCATCAGGACGATCGGCACGCCGTGTTTCGCCGCCACCTCCGCGATGCGCGCGTCCGTCTTCAGCCCCGAAATGTCGTTGATCATCTGCGCGCCAGCCTCAAGCGCCGCCTCTGCCACTTCGGCCTTCTGTGTATCGATCGAAACAGGAATTTTTAAAACGCGCTGAAGAGCACCCAGAACCGGCAGCACGCGCCGCAACTCTTCCTCCGCGCTGACACTCTCCGAGCCGGGCCGCGTCGATTCCCCGCCAATATCGATCAAATCCGCGCCTTCGCTTTCCAGAGCGATCGCGTGCTCGACAGCCTTCTGCGCGTCGAAGAATTTGCCCCCATCCGAAAAACTGTCCGGCGTAACATTCAGCACTCCCATCACCAGCGTGCACGGGCCGAGCAGCAGCGTGGACGAGCGAAGTTTCAAGCGGAACAATTTTCGGCGCATGATGAATCGGGAAACGAGTAGTTTAGCGCGGGAAGCAGGAAAAGGATAACGCGGTCACTCCGAAAGCTCAGAATTTGCAAAAATAATGCGCGCAGAAAAGTCGGAACAATTCCAGTGCCGCTCTAATCCAAATCGAAATCGCGGAGGGGCTTCCCGGCGGGAGCGTCCTTGGCCTTCTTCATTGCCTCTTCGAATTTCTTGGCCAGAATATCTTCCTTATGCGTTTCCTGAAAAAACGAATCGGCGAATTTGTCCTCGCGCTGCCGCCGTTGTTCGGCAAGAATCCCGTGCGCGTTTTCCAGATCGATATTAGGCCCGGCCTTGATGGGAGCCTCGTGCGATAGCACCGCCCCAAATACCGCGTCCACCACCAGCTTCGCCTGGCAGCACGGGCACGTCACCTGCAGATTGTCTGGCTCTTTCTTTCCCATACCCGCATTCTACGCCATTTCGCTCAGAATGGTCACCGCCCCACGCCCCAATAATCCCGCTCACAAAAAGTAGGGGCACGAGCGATCGTGCCCCTCTGAACTCTCAAAAAAGCAGGGGCACGATCGCTCGTGCCCCCGCTGAACTTCGAAACAGTTGCCTTTACGCTTTCGCCGGATTTTCCCCCCGCGTAAATCCCGGCGCTGGCCGCAACTCCGGCCGCACCACCTTGGGATCCGTGCTCGGCGCAGCCTGCGCTGGTGGCGGCGGAGTCCGCGGCTTCTCCGGCAGCGGCTTGCCTTCCATCAGCAACTTCACTTCGTTTGCGTCGATCACTTCGCGTTCCAGCAGCGCCTGCGCGATACGCTCGAGCGTCTCGCGGTTATTCGAGAGAATGCTTTTCGCTCGCTCGTATCCGCCGTTGACGATTCGCTTCACTTCCTTGTCGATCTGGATCGCCGTATCCTCGGAATAATCGCGATGCTGCGTGATTTCGCGGCCCAAAAAGATAGCTTCATCTTTCTTACCGTAGGCCAGCGGCCCCAGATCGCTCATGCCCCATTCGCAAACCATGTTTCTCGCGAGGTCCGTGGCGCGCTCGATGTCGTTCCCCGCGCCCGTGGTAATGTGTCCCAGAAATATTTCTTCCGCCGAACGTCCGCCCATCAGCACGGCCAGCATGGCGTCCAGATGGTCGCGCGTATAGGTATGCTTGTCGTCCTCGGGCAATTGCATGGTCAGGCCCAGCGCCATCCCGCGCGGAATGATCGTCACCTTATGCACGGGATCTGCGCCCGGCGTCATCGCCGCCACCAAAGCGTGCCCCGCTTCGTGATACGCCGTGTTCTTCTTCTCCTCGTCGGAAAGAATCATCGACTTCCGCTCGACTCCCATCAACACTTTGTCTTTGGACATCTCGAAGTCGACCTGCATCACGAACTTGCGGTTTTGCCGCGCCGCCCACAGCGCCGCTTCGTTCACCAGGTTGGCCAGGTCCGCCCCGGAAAAGCCCGGCGTCCCTCGCGCAATGATGGACAACTCCACGTCATCGGATAGCGGCACTTTCCGCGTATGTACGCGGAGAATTTCTTCGCGTCCTTTCACGTCCGGCCGCGCAACCACCACGCGCCGGTCGAAGCGCCCGGGACGCAGCAGCGCCGGATCGAGCACATCGGGCCGGTTCGTCGCCGCAATCAAAATCACTCCCTCGTTCGATTCGAATCCGTCCATTTCGACGAGCAGCGCGTTCAACGTCTGTTCGCGCTCGTCGTGCCCTCCGCCCAGCCCCGCGCCGCGGTGCCGGCCGACCGCATCGATTTCATCTATAAAAATGATGCAAGGCGCGTTTTTCTTGCCCTGTTCGAATAGATCGCGCACGCGGCTCGCGCCCACGCCTACGAACATCTCCACGAAATCCGATCCCGAAATCGAAAAGAACGGAACGTTCGCTTCCCCCGCGATCGCTCTCGCCAGCAGCGTCTTGCCTGTTCCAGGAGGCCCGACCAGCAGCACGCCTTTCGGTATCCGTCCTCCTAGCTTCTGGAATTTCTGCGGATCCTTCAGGAACTCGATAATTTCCTGCAGCTCTTCTTTCGCTTCATCCGTCCCCGCAACATCTTTGAAGGTCGCTTTTTTCTGCTGCGCGGAAAGCAGCCGCGCCCGCGATTTGCCAAAGCTCAGCGCCTTGTTTCCGCCCGCTTGCATCTGCCGCATCAGGAAGAGGCAGAAGCCCACCAGCAAAATCAGCGGTGCGGCGTTCAACAGGATCAAAATCCAATCCCCGCTGCGAACTTCTTTCATTCCCGCGATCAACGTGCCCTTGTCGCGCATTTCCTTGATCAGGTCGGGCGCCGCTTCCTTGAAAACCGTCACCGTGAATTTCGTGTTCGGCGGGTTGCGGTATTCGCCCTGAATCTCGTAGCTGTTCGCGGAGAGGTACAGCGTCACTTCCTTGATGTCTCCCGCGTCCACTTGGCCTATGAACTCGCTGTAGCTGGGCGTCTTCTCCCGTTGCTGGCTGCCGTTCGCGGACACCAGCCTCCACAGCATCACGCCGAGAAAGACGATCGAGATCCAGAAGAGAATGGTCTTTGCTGTAGAACTGGAATTCACGTTGTCCTCACCTTTGTCCTTGGCCTCGCGAAAATGACTTCCGCGAGGAAGCGATGCGCGAACCTTTCGATCTTACTTCGTACGGTCCCGCCTTCGCTTTGCCTGCGCCGGTCCGTTGGATAGAGCGCCGTAATTCCGCCCCGTTCCATTGTCCGCAGCCAGGCCGTAACCGACCCACACTTCTTTAGATGCCGTGCGGAACCCGAAGTAATCGGGCTCCAGGCCCACGCGCCGCCGCGCGGGCTTGTCCAGCAGCACTGCCAGCCGCAGCGACCTCGGCTGGCTTTCGCCCAGCCGCCGCAGCAGAAATTCCTGCGTCACGCCGCTCTCGAGCACCGCGTCCAGCAGCAGCACGTCGCGTCCCTTCAGCTCCGGCCGCGCACCGAAATAAACTTCCCGCCGCTCGTGCCCGCCATCCTCCACGTCCCGGACGTCCTCGCGGACAAAATGGCATACGACGGCGGTGTCGATCTCGCGAATCAAGTCGGCCGCAAAAACGAATCCGCGGTCCAGCGTTACAACCACGTCGACTCGCCGCCCCTTGTACTCCCGCGTAATTTCCCGTCCCAGCGCCGCCACTCTCGCGCCGATGCGTGCGGCGGAATAGGCCGCTCGGCTTGGCGCGCTCGACTTGACCGCTGGGCGGTCACGCATCAAGTGTTTTCCTCGGCGATCAAAATTCCCGTTCGGGTCTCTTCGTTCGCCGCATAATCAGCGGCCACTGGAAATCCGCGCGCCCATACCAGGACGCCGCCGCTTGTCAGCACCGGCCAGCCGTCCCGCTCCCATCGGCTCACGCGCTTTTCGTTCAACAAGCGTTTCAGCTTGTGCGCTTTCTGATGCCCCGCCGGCTGCAGCCTGTCTCCAAAACGCCAGTTGCGCAGCACCAGCGGCCCGCGCAGCCGGTCGCGGTCCAAGACCGCCCCTGATTCCTTAGTGTCCACCCTCTTGGCGGGCCAGTCAATCTCCCTGAGGCGGAATACGCACCCCGCTTGCGGCACGCGCAGCGCCGCCCCGCTCCCTTTGAAATTCTCAAAATCGATTTTGTGCTCGTATTCCGCCGAAGTTTCTTCCGCCGCGAGTTGCCTGTTCGTTCCATTCTCTGGCTTCGCGCCGTTGTCCGTCTTCTCTCTGCCCTTTGTTCTCGTGCCAAAAACCAGTTCGTCGCGTTCCCTGCGCACTTCGACGCCGCCCGGCAATTGCAGCAATTTCCCGTTCTCTCCGCGCCGCGCCAACTCCAGCGCAGCCGCAATGTGCCCCGCGGAAATCTGCCCCGTTCCGCGTTTCCTCTCTCCAATTAGACGCCGCAGCATCCTCTTAGTCAGTGCTTCCTGGTTTTTCTTCTCTGTGTACTCTGTGCCCTCTGCTTTAAAATCCTTTCTCTTCAACGGCTGCAGTAAATCCCTAACATGAATTCGAGCCTCGATTTTATTTCTTCTCGCCAGCGCTTCACATTGCTCCAGAGCAAGCATCTCCAAAAACGCTTCATCCTCCCGCGCGAATTCCGCCAGCGCAACGAGATGCTCCACCACCCCGCTCTGAAACTCCCGCTCCAGAAGCGGCAGCAATTTCCTCCGAATCCGCGCCCGCGTTCGCGTAGTATCCCGGTTCGTCGCGTCCTCGCGCCATGCTTGTTTCTTTGCCCGGAGATACGCCCGCAACTCCGCCCGCCTCACTCCCAGCAACGGCCGCACCACGCATTCCGTCCGCGGATGGATCCCGCCCAGTCCCGCCAGTCCCGTCCCGCGCAAAATATGCGCCAGTACGGTCTCCGCCTGATCGTCCGCCGTATGCGCCACCGCCACGCAATCCACTTTTCCTTCCGCCGCCAGCCGCGCAAAAAACTCATTCCGCGCCCGCCGCCCCGCATCCTCGAGGTTCGCTTTCTCCCGCTTCGCGCGCGCTGCCACGTCCACTCTCTCGCCGTAAAACTCCAACGCATGCTTCGCCGCCAGCCGCGCCACAAATTTTTCATCCGCGTCCGAAGCCGCCCCGCGCAATCTATGGTTCAAGTGCGCCACGCTCAAAACAATCCCCAGCTTCTCACGCAATTCAAGCAGTAGTAGCAGCAACCCCACCGAATCCGCCCCGCCAGACACCCCCACTCCCACCCGCTCCCCCGCGCGCACCATCCCCGCGCGCCTCAGGCTCGCAAGCAATCGCCGCGCGAGCCCGCGCCCGCCGCCTTTGCTCGCGAAGCGAGCTTCACGACGCCCACTCTTCGTTCTTGTTTTTGGAGAAATCCGCGTGCCCATAGCTTCCACAGCCATGGTAGCAACAGCCCGCCAAATAGGTCGAATATTCGTGCACGTCTCGGATGGATTCCGGGGCCCCGAATCACTCCTCAGCGCTTCGCTTGCTCCGGCCGCGCCAGCTTCGCTTTCGCCACCATCTCCCGCACATCGCCGAGCAGCGCCTGCGAATCAAACACCACGCCATCCTTGATCGTGTACTTCACGCACTGCTCGTGCACTTCCTTGCGGTCCTGGCTCACCCGCGTCACGCCAATCCCATAAAACACTTTCACATCCGCCAGCGGATTTTCCGAAAGCACCACCAGGTCCGCCAAATACCCCGGCCGAATCACGCCGAGGTCCGGATTTTTCACCACCCGCGCTCCGTTCTCCGTAGCCGCATGAATCGTCTCCAGCGGCGAAAATCCCGCCTCCTCGAGCATCTCCAATTCTCGAATCGTTCCAAATCCCCAGAGCGCAAACAAAAATCCTGTGTCCGACCCCACCGCCACCGTCCCGCCCTGATTCTTATAATCGTTCACAAATTCCATCCAAATCCGGTAAGCCCGCGCCCAATCCGCTTCTTTGTCCGAAGTCCAATCATAAAAATACAACGCATGATGCGCCGGATTCGGCAAAAACGAATCCATCACCACCGGGAGCGTATACGTGGCGTGCCACGGCAAATTCGCCGCCCGCGTCACGTCGCGATTCGCCTCATAAATGCTGAACGTCGGCACCATGATGAATCCCGTGCGATGGCTCGTCTCCAGCAACGAATGAATCACTTCGCCGTGCAGCTTCGCCACGTCCGCTTGCAGCCACGCCCGCCCCGTCTCCAAAAACCGGTCCGGCTCGCTCGAGTAGTTATAGTCCGGCGGCAACTGCTGAATCGTCTGCGTCGTGAACAACGACTCCGGATACCCATAATGATGCTCAATGGTCGAAGCCCCCTCGGCGGCTATCCGCACCGCGTTCATCGGATACACGCCATCCTGCGCGATATGCACGGCCACGCCCATTCCATTTTTCCGCGCTTCGTCCGCAATCGCGTGAAACACGTCCGGCCACTCCCCCGGCTTGCCCAGCACTTTTACTCCGTCCACGCCCTCCGCGTGCCACTCATCCACAATCTGCCGCGCGCCGTCCGGGTGGAAATACCGCGGATCGTCCCCGTGCCCCCAGAACGGATACACATAAATCCTCGGCGCGATAATCTCGTTCGCCGCGCTCCGTTTTTTCTCCGCCACCATCTGCGCCGGTGTGTCATTCCCGATGTTGAACGTTCGAATCGTCGTCACCCCGTGCCCCAGAAGCAATTTGTAGATGTATTCCGCCGGCACGTCCTTGCTCTCGTTCACGTGAATGTGCACGTCAATCAACCCCGGCGTCACGTACATTCCCTTGCCTTCAATCACGCGGTCCGGCGCTTTCTCTTCCTTCCCGCCCGCCGCTCCCGCAACTGCCCGCGTCCGCGATATCGCATCCTCCGAAACAATCCGATCGATCCGATTCCCCTTAATAAAAATATTCACGGGCCCATAAGCCGGCGCCCCCGATCCATCAATCACCGTCACTCCGCGAATCTCCAGCGACTCATACGGCCCCGTTTCCTCCGCCGCGTTCGCCGTCTGCGCACCAGCCCGCGGCCCGCAAAGCAAACTCGCCGCGCACAAAATAATTCCCCCCAAAATCGTCGTCTTAATTTTCGTCATGTTGTCCGCATCTCTCCGAGTGGCACAGGCGTTCAGCCTGTGCGGTTTTGTAATTCTATCTCGCAGCTCTATCCCAACTCCCCGCGCATTCTCGCAAAGACCCTATCTCCGTTTTCCGCACCACGAAGCCCGCAAGGCTAATTTCAAAGCTCAATTAAGTCCAGCACTGATTCGCAAAAATCACGCCCTCTCCGCTCCGCAAATCCTTTTTAACAAAAGCCTTAGCCGCAGCGTTCGAACCCGCCTGTGGAAGCCTGTGGAAATCGTTAATCTCCTGTTGACAATCCCGCCCCCTCGTCGTATTCTCTTTGGGCTGTAGTTGTGCCTTTCTGCAAGACAGGGGGGCTTTGCTCTTTGACAATCGATACGATGTGCCAGAATCCGTTCGAAACCATTCGTCCTTTTCGAGCACGAATGGTCTGAGTAAATCGAGCGACAATAATTCGCTTGGCAGGCTGGCTCTTCGATGCAAATCGAAGAGCATTTTTTTTCGCCAAGCTACCAGTTTCAAACGAGAGTTTGATCCTGGCTCAGAGCGAACGCTGGCGGCGTGCTTAACACATGCAAGTCGAGTGCGCGCCTGTAGCAATACAGGTGGCGCACGGCGCACGGGTGCGTAACACGTGGGTAATCTGCCCTTCGATGGGGAATAACTCCGGGAAACCGAAGCTAATTCCGCATAACATTCCTTGAACCTCGGTTTGGGGACTCAAAGCCGTAAGGCGTCGGAGGAGGAACCCGCGCACGATTAGCTAGTTGGCAGGGTAACGGCCTACCAAGGCTTTGATCGTTAGCTGGTCTGAGAGGATGGCCAGCCACACTGGAACTGAGACACGGTCCAGACTCCTACGGGAGGCAGCAGTGGGGAATCTTGCACAATGGGCGAAAGCCTGATGCAGCGACGCCGCGTGGGGGATGAAGCTTTTCGGAGTGTAAACCCCTTTCGACCCGGACGAATGCCCCGCAAGGGGACTGACGGTACGGGTATAAGAAGCCCCGGCTAACTACGTGCCAGCAGCCGCGGTAAGACGTGGGGGGCCAGCGTTGCTCGGAATTACTGGGTGTAAAGGGTTCGTAGGCGGTGTGGCAAGTCGGGAGTGAAATCTCTGGGCTTAACTCAGAGACTGCTTCCGAAACTGCTGTGCTTGAGTGTGGGAGAGGCGCGTGGAATTGCAGGTGTAGCGGTGAAATGCGTAGATATCTGCAGGAACACCCGTGGCGAAAGCGGCGCGCTGGACCACTACTGACGCTGAGGAACGAAAGCTAGGGGAGCAAACAGGATTAGATACCCTGGTAGTCCTAGCCCTAAACGATCAGGACTTGGGGTGCCGCACGTTCGTGCGTCGTCCCGGAGCTAACGCGTTAAGTCCTGCACCTGGGGAGTACGGTCGCAAGACTGAAACTCAAAGGAATTGACGGGGGCCCGCACAAGCGGTGGAACATGTGGTTCAATTCGACGCTACGCGAGGAACCTTACCTGGGCTCGAAGCGCACTTGACTAGCTATAGAAATATGGCCTTCCCGCAAGGGACAAGTGTGGAGGCGCTGCATGGCTGTCGTCAGCTCGTGCCGTGAGGTGTTGGGTTAAGTCCCGCAACGAGCGCAACCCCTGCACGTAGTTGCCACTCCGCAAGGAGGGAACTCTACGTGGACTGCTCCGGATAACGGAGAGGAAGGTGGGGATGACGTCAAGTCCGCATGGCCTTTATGTCCAGGGCTACACACGTGTTACAATGCAGGGCACAAACCGTTGCCAACCCGCGAGGGGGAGCTAATCGGAGAAAACTCTGCTCAGTTCGGATTGCAGTCTGCAACTCGACTGCATGAAGCCGGAATCGCTAGTAATGGCGTATCAGATCGACGCCGTGAATACGTTCCCGGGCCTTGTACACACCGCCCGTCACATCACGAAAGTGAGTTGTACTAGAAGTCGCCGCGCTGACCGCAAGGAAGCAAGCGCCCAAGGTATGACTCATGATTGGGGTGAAGTCGTAACAAGGTAGCCGTAGGAGAACCTGCGGCTGGATCACCTCCTTTCTAAAGTAGTCGTGGCTCAACCCGCTATGGTGTGCGGATCATGCCACGCAATTGTATCCCGCTCTTCTCACGATTTGCTGGGATACACGTTCGGTTTACAACCTGGTTTAGTCCAGGATTCGGGCGGATTCTGTCAGATCGTATCGAGTCAAAGGCAAATCAATTCCATCAGTCCGTCTCAGGGCCGCGTGCTCGCTCCGCGGCCCTTTTTTCTCTTATCCTCTGCATTGCCGTGGCATCTTGATCCGCGCCGTAATGCGTCTCAGTCTCTAGCGCGCATCTTGTTCCGCAAGTTGCGTATTCTGTTCGGGCAGTCACACGAATGATTCGGTGCGAGCTACCGCCGCTGTTTTGGTTATTGACAACACCGGCTAGTCTTCGTAGCCTCTCGCTTCGTGCTTACTGTTATAAGATTAGTGGGGTAGCTTACTGCCGTGGCAAAGCTAAATATTCCAGAGCGTTATCGGGCCGGCGTGGCTTTGATTCGTCGACTAGATGATCAGAGTGTGCAAGAAATTAGGAACGCGCTTGACAAAATATTGGACACCAAGACCCAAGACCAGGACATTACCAGCGGCAAGCAACTGAATGACCTTGCAGCGACTGCGATCACGTCGGCTTCCAGCAAAGACAACATCGACCTTAAGCGAATCGCCGAGACCCTCGTCATTCTGTACGGGGCGAAGTCTGTCAAAGATATTTCAGTTGAGGAATTTGCAGACAATGTCTGCGATGCGATGGAGGAGCTTGAATCCGAGAACTTGAAATTGCCGCACGCGGAGCGGAAGGACTTCAAAACGAAGCTGATCACCCTTCTGGGTGCTAATGTATTTGGAATCGCCTCAAAGATTGTCGACCTACGGACGGACGATGAGCGCGTTTTTTGCCATGCGCGGATTCTCACAGATTTGCGTCCCGTGTTTGGGACCCGAATTGAGGAAGGGCCGCAGGGAATGATAGTGGTGCATCTGCTAAAGCTGGGATTTCACAGCGCGTCCGAAAGGCATCAAGAGTTCTTTGTTTCGCTGGATTCAGAAGACTTACAAACCCTGAGAGCACTGCTCGACCGGGCCGAGGCCAAGGCTAAGAGTCTAAAGGCCAGCCTTGGAGGTATTCGCCTCTATGGCGTCGCGAAGGAGTAGAAACCCATGCCAGAAATCGCGGAACGAGATGAGTTTTGTCAGGTAGAAGTCGCTAGCGAAGATTGGTTTACTTCTGCTGGTGTGATGCCTTTTTGGACAGAGAAGAACTTTAGGCGAATGCTAGAAGGAATGTGGGAGAGGCCCCAACCCAAAGCCAAACCTCACGTGATTGTGGTCGACAGGGCACTGGAGGATCGACTTCTTGAGTCTTCTCAGGATGTGCTCTGCCCTGGACTCCATATAAGTGCAACCGATTGGCCTATCCGAACTGCGAAGATAGTTGCTCCATCTAGAATTGACTGGCTAACTTCGGAAATCCTTGAGCTCTCTCGCGAGTCGGCTCTTAATGTTGCTGGGCCCATCGACGAAGACACCCAACGAGCGGCAATTAGGTTTGCGACCCTATTACCGTCTTCCGTTCCGGTTCCCGAAATCGCGGCTGATCCTGATGGTGAGGTTTCCTTTGATTGGATCGGTAATTCCTATAATGTGTTCTCGGTGAGCGTTGATCGGAATGGTCGTCTTGCTTACGCTGGAAGATTCTCAGAAGGAAGAAAGGTCAACGGGGTCGAACAGCTTTCAGCGGTTTGTCCCCCCGAGATTGTCCTTGGTATCGAAAAGGCTGCCAACTGAAGTGGTAAGCGCCGATTACACCGCCGTCGGACAAAACCCGACTTTAGCCCGCTTCATCGACAAGCGTCATTTCAGCATTCAGAAACTTGTAGTCAAACCCGGCTCGTTCCTTCCGCCGCTGGATTTGAAGACATCGGCATTCGCAATCGATGGCCTTGCTGAAGATCAAGTGTGGTGGATCGCAGACAACATCGTCGCCAAGGAATCTCAAAAAGGAACTATTCCAGCACGCGGTGACATTCTGACCATTGCCATACTCGAAGCAAGATTGAACATAGAGCCGGACACGGAAATCCACCCAAGACATGTCAACATTTGCGGCTGGCCCGAAGAGAAGGAACAACGGAAAGCGATCGACCTGGAGTTGTGCGCTGCAGCGATTCTGCGCTTGAGATGAATCAACCAAGCCCCAAGTGCCCAGATGTCGCTCTTATGTTTGGGCGTCTCTCTTTCTCAGCCGCTTCATCGAGCGCGTCACCCATTTGTCGTGCCGCGGATTGTACTCTAAAGGAAATTCTATGTCCTGGAAAAGGAGATTGACTTTAGGACAGTCTCAATCTATCTTCGCCCTGTACAATTCCCCGGCGAGCCAATGCCGGTTTGGGCAATCTATATAATTGCCTTTCTTTTTCTCAACCATTTACCTGCATGCGTCGCATGTCTGCGGTGTGTAATCTTTCTCCCGTTCAAGGCAGGGGATAAAGCTGCACTTCCGGCATCGGGAAGTCTTTTCGGTTATCCGTGAGCAATGTACAGCCACGCTCAATCGCGATAGCCGCCACAATCGCATCCGCCAGAGAAAGTGTGTGGCCCTTGCGCGCCCAGGTGTTCTTAAATCGGCCGGCCAGCCGTGCACTCGTCCCGTTCAGCTCGTAGACTTGCAGGCCGCCGAGCAGCGCTTCTGTCCTGCTTTCCTCGGCGGACCGCATGCCGGCATAAATCTCCGCGATGTTGAGGGTTGTGGTCGCCAGCGTGTGCCCGTTGCGCACAAGCTCCGCAAGCCATTCGTTGCGTTGCTTCTTCCGGCGAAGAACGTCGATCAGGATCGACGTGTCCAGCAGCAGCTTCATTTTTTCGTCCGTCGCGGCTTCCCAGTCCGTTTGGTCTCGCTCTCCTGGCGAAGCTCACGCACCCGAGGCGCCGCACCGTGAGCCAGTTCGGGATGATCCGCGTCTTTCCATGCGGGAGTGTCGCTTTCAAGGAATCGCAGCAATTTCCTCCGCCGTACTGCTTCCCGGGCCGTCTCGACCAGGAAAGCGCTGCGCCCCCGTGGGCCAACGATCGAATCGATCTCTTTCACGAGATCCTGGGGCAGCAGAACGTGGGCGCGTTTGCTCTTCATGAAGTCACACTCTCAATGTGCCTAGTGAGTGTATCATATACATGTGTACTGCTTCTAGAACTCGCGTGGTGCGCGGCCCGCGCGTTGAAAATGTGCATTTGGGCGCATGCCGGTGCACAAGAAGCAGATTTACGTCTGGGTCTTTCTTCTTCTCTGCTCTGTACCTGCATTCCTGGACTGAACATTTACGTGGAAAAGTATTCCACGTCTCTCGGCGTATCTCGGCGAAGTATGGCTATTTCTGGGCTGTGCGCTCTGGGAACGGCACAATTCCGTCACCTTCCGGTTTGCTCTTGCGTGCGCCCGCGGAATCAACTTTGCTCAGCAACCCCGGCGCCACGTTCCAGTTTTCTCCGGAGTCCGTAACCACCGTGACCGTCTTCTTGTTATACCGAGTCAGCGTTCCGAACAGCACGCCTCGGCCGTCGGGATGGAATTTCACTCGTTCGCCGATGCGAAAATCCAGCATTGCGCTGTGCGACCGCATCTGATGCAGAAATCTCAGCCGCGCCACAACCTTATGATTCAACTCAACCAGTTCTTCTTCGGAAAGGGAATCGATATCGATTTGCCGCATGGTGGACCGTCTCCCATTAAGATGCCGCCAGTGTACCGGAAATCCGCCGGCGCCGCGCGCGTTCCGCCTCGCGCTTCCCGAAAGGTATCACTCTTCTTTCGGTTTCCACACCAGCCTCGCCGCCTTCCCCGGATGCGCTGCCTCGCTCTTCGTCAGCCACACGAAATCGACCTCGACGGAAACGTTCAGCGTCTTTGCCAGGCGAAACGTGTTCGCCCAAGCGTGCGCCGTATCCACGTTCTGGATGCACGCGTTGAGCTCGGCCACATATCGGTATCCCGCTTTCTCCTGTGCCGCGCTCGCCCGCCCCGGCATGATCTTCGCCGTACTCACGCGCCGCACGGCTTCCAGCGAGCCCAGCCGCCGCGCAGCCTCGATATGGGCCGCATGAACCAAACTATTCCATCCGTCCGCCTTCCGCCCCGCGAAGTCCGCCGCAATCACTCGAGTGTGCCTCAAACTGGGAGCCGTTGTGGGTCCAAACTCCCGCTTCGGCTGCGCGCTCCGCCCCGTATTCGCCGTATTGCCCTCGCGCGCGCTCGGGCTAACCGGGGCCACATGAACCTCATAAACGTTAATCAACCTCTCGATCAGCGTAGCTGGCGTATCGACCAGCGGCACCGCCAGCTTCTGCAATCGCGCATAAAGCAAATCGGGGATCTCAATCGCAGCCATAGCAATTCATTCTATCATTCTATGATAGAATGATATAAATGTGTCAATACTGACACAACCCTCGGCTACAACAGCTCATTTACCCAGAAGTTACTATGTAGGGTCTCATCATCTCGTTATCCTCATGCTCCAGCATGTGGCAATGCCACACGTAGCGCCCCGCGAATTCTTCGAACTTCACGATGATTCGCGTCACCGTCAACGGATCCGTTCGAACGATGTCCTTCCATCCTGCGCCCGAAACGATCTGTCGAAAATCATTAGCGGAATTTCCTGCGGGCCCATCGGCAGATTCAATCGGTTTTCGAATTCATCCCTTATCAGATGAAGTCCCGCCAGGCCCGACGCTCCCTTCAGACGCGTGGTGCCCATCGGGTGATCGTGATAAAAAAGAGCCGCAGCTCCCTGCTGATTCGGATAGAAAGTCGTCGCGGATTTTCCCAGCGCAAACCAGTCTTCCGGGTAGCCGCCGCTTTTTTTCTGAGGTTGTTCGATTGCTCGCGTCATCAAGCCGGCCGGTGAAAGTCCTAGCTCTCGGCGTGAGTCCGCGCCCGATCAGGTCTGTACCTTACTTCGGCCGCTCTGCTTCCCCGCTTCTCTGCGTTGGCCACGCCGCTCGACCGGCGCATTGCAAACCGTAATTCTTGGGAGTAACCTCACGCAAGTCTCACTCCGCTCTCGCCCACCCGCGGGTTCGTGAGGCTGGGCCCAAACTCCAGGGAGTTCGAACCGTCTCCCCCGAGGAGGATGCGCATGTCTGCCGAATCCAAAGCCATCGTTCGCCGGCTCTATGACGAAGTCTGGAACAAACGCCGCCTCGATCTCGTCGTAGAACTTATTTCTCCCAGCCATGCCCTGCACGATCCCCACCTCACGGGTTCGGCTGTCGGCCCGGAAGCTTATAAAGGCATCTGTACGCAGTTCATCGCCGCATTTCCGGACCTGCGCTTCACGGTCGAAGATTACATCTCCGAAAAAGACAAAGTTGTCGCCTGCTGGGTGATTTCCGGCACTCATAAACGAGAGTTCCGCGGTATTCCCGCGACGAACAAGAAAGTCAACGTCGAAGGCGTCACCATCAACCACATCGCCAAAGGAAAAATTGTGGATTCCTACGTGACGCTCGATTATCTCGGCATGCTGGAGCAACTCGGCGCCGCTCCCGCTTTCGGCCAAGGAAAAGGGGCCGTCGCCCGCTGAGCTTCACTCGCGTCGTAGCCCAGAGGCTCGCTAGTTGCGTGGGCGAGCGCTGCAGTTTTCACGGCTCTCGGCTAATACTGTCACTCCGAGCGCGCCACAAAGAGGCCCGCGAGGTGCTGCTTATTCCTCACCGCCACGATGCTCCAGAGCAGGACCACCAAAATGGCCAGCGGTAGCCCGGACGGAGCCATGAAAATGTGGAAGAAAACGATATTGACGATCACCGCTCCCAGCATCGCCAATGCCAGCGGCACGAAACGGTTCACCAGCAATAACAGCCCGCCAAGCACCTGAACGCCGAAGATGATCCTCCAGTAGGATGACGCAAACAGAGCGCCCATGAATTGCGCCGCCGCTCCCTTTGGAGGCGGCATAGGAATGAAGTGAAGAAAACCGTTCAGTCCGAAGACCAAGAAGATCAATCCCAAAAGCACACGCGCGATCAACGATGCAATTTTCATCTTACGTGTTCCTCCTTATTCGAATGGGGCTGCTCAGAGACTGGCGAGCGCATGCACTTTTTCCAAAGTAGGCGCAAGGAATGCTTGGGCGTCCACTTTGCCGGACATCAGTTGGGCCGTACCCTCGGCGGAAATGATGGTGAGGTCGCTGATGCCCAGGAAGCCAAAAACGGTTCGAAGATACGGCGCCACAAAGTTGAACGATGCCATCGCGCTGCTCGGTTCGTAGACGCCGCCGCTTGCGATCAGCACGGTGGCTTTCTTCCCGGTCAACAGACCCGTGGGGCCGTTTGCTCCATACGAAAACGTCTTTCCCGCGCGGACAACCTGGTCGATCCACAATTTCAGAGTCGAAGGAACGCCGAAATTGTGCATAGGCACGCCGAAGACGTACTCATCGGCGGTCTGTAGGTCGCCAATTAACGAATCCGAAACAGACAGCGCGGCCTTTTGTTCTTCCGTGCGAGCTTCCTGCGGAGTGTAGGCTGCGGAAACCCAAAACGCATCCACCGGTGGCAAGTCGAGAGCGCTCAAGTCGCGTTTGATCAACTTGCCTCCGGGATGCGTCTTAAGCCATGTTGCTGTAAAATCCGAAGTAAGCTTCCGAGAAATAGACCTCTCGCCCATGGGGCTCGAGTCGAACTGAATTAGGGTAGCCATAGGAAATGCCTCCAATCATCAGATGCAGCATACACAACAGTCGTTGCATATCTTACTGCACGACAGTCGTTATGTAAACAACAGTCTGCCGTCTGCTATACTAGGCAGGGAGGAGCCATGCCTCACCAGGATTGCGAGCGCTTGGATCCCCGGATACGAAGGACCCGGCAGCTCTTACAGGAGGCTCTGCACCGTCTGCTGCAAGAGAAAGAGTTCGACAAGATCTCGGTGCAAGACATCACCGAAGCCGCCACGCTAAACCGGGCGACTTTTTACGCGCACTATCCGGACAAGTTCGCCCTGCTGGAAGAGTCCATCCGGGTAAGCTTTTTGGAGCACATGGCGAAGAGAAATGTTCGCTTCGACGGCACTTGCGCTTCAGCGTTTCAGGTGATCATCCTCACAGTTTGCGATTATCTAGTCGAAGCCGAAAAATCCCTCTCTTCGAGACAACACCAGTTCGAACCGTTCCTGCAGGCCACGGTCATCGATCAAATCCGCCTAGTTCTGCTGGAGGGATTCCGGAGTCATCCCATGGAACGGCGGATTGCGCCGGAATTGATCGCGGCCACCGCGAGTTGGGCGATTTATGGAGCCGCGAAGCAGTGGGTAAATAGCCCCGATCGGGCGCCGCAGGAAGAATTTGTGCCGCTGGCGGTGCAGCTTGTGGAACCAATCCTCGCGGCAGGGGCGGAGTCGGCTCCCATGGGTTGATTCGAACGAGCCATTTTTGAAACCCGAAAGCGCATCCCAAAAGTCGATTCGAACGAACTGCTTTTGAGGTGCGGAATCTCCTCCCGGGAGTTGATTCGAATGAGCCACTTTTGAGGCGCGGAATCTCCTCCCGCTGGCTAGTGCGAATGGCGGCTGGCGCGAACGGCGACTGGCCCGAACGGCCAGTTATGACTTACTGAACATACTGGCAGAGCAGCGGCCTTTGCCGGGGCGAAGCCCCCTAAAATTATGGAATGACCAAGCCTTCCAAAGGTGCTGCCGCCTTCCTGGCGTTTTTCGGGTTGATGTTTTTGGTGCCCGGGCTGCTTGCGCTGTTTACGTTTGTTGCGAATGCGCGCAATACCAGCGCCAGCGGAGAGATGGCCGGCGCCGGAATCGCGCTCTTCATTTCGGCCATTGGCGCCGGACTCGTCGTGGCCGCGCTCGTGGGTTACGGACGCCAAAAAAAACAAGCTGCGCTCGAAGAATCGAATCCGTCCGCGCCGTGGCTCTGGCGCAATGATTGGTCCGCGCGCCGGGCGGAAAGCCTGAAGAAAAACACCCAAATCACTGCCTGGGTAATTTGCATTTTCTGTAATCTGGTGATGGTCCCGGTCGCGATCAACATCGCTTCGCAGCTCACGCGCCGCAACGATCCCCGGCTGTTCCTGATTCTCGGTTTTTGCTCCATCGGCGCCATTCTATTTGTGGTCGCCTTGCGCGCCACTCTTCGCCATCGCCGCTATGGCAATACCTATTTGGAGTTTGATTCGCTTCCGTTCTCTCCGGGCAGCCGCATGGTGGGAAGAATCCATCTTCAACTCGACGCCGACGCGCAGCACGGTATCGATCTCCGGCTCACCTGCGTTCGCAAAACCGTAATTAACACCGGCAATAACCGTTCCACGGTGCAGAATGTTCTTTGGCAGGCCGATCAGAACGTTCCCTCCGGCGCGGTCGGCTCGGACCCGCTGGGCAGAACGATTCCCGTCGATTTTGCAATTCCTTCCGATGCGTACGTCACCGATCATGACAATCCCTCCGATCAAGTTCTCTGGCTTCTGCACGCCAAGGCCGACGTGCCGGGCATCGATTACTCGGACGAGTTTGAACTTCCTGTTTTCAAAACGTCCTCGGCCGCGGACCAGGCGCCAGGCGATGCTTATTCCGTGAGTTCCGGAATCGGCTCCGATTCCTCCATCGGTCCGATGGACGCCGCGCCCGTTGCTGCGCCAGCGAATCCAAAAGTCATCGTCTCCTCGCAGGACGGCGGCACGGAATTTTATTTTCCGCCGTTCCGCAGCGCCGCGCGCGCCGTTTTTCTCCTCTTCTTCACCGCCGTGTGGAGCAGCATCATTTATTTTCTTTTCCATTCCGCCGCGCCGTGGTTTTTCGCGCTAATCTTCGGCTTTTTCGACGTCTTCCTCATTCTTGCCGTCTTTCACAGCGCTTTGGGTTCGGAGCGCATTCGCGTTGGCAACGGGGAAATCCTTTCCACCAAGCGCGTGCTCGGCATCGGCTCGACGAAGCGGTTTTCCGTGTCCGAAATCGACGCCATTCTCCCCGTCACCAGCGGACAGCAAAGCGGCAGTCCTAGCAGCACGACGTACACCATTCGTTTACGCACGAAGAATGGCCGGCGCGTTACGCTGGCCGACGATATCAACAGCCGCCAGGAAGCTCGCTGGGTTGTTTCACAGATCGAATCTCTTGCCGGCCTCAAAGCCGATACGCGCGTCGAAATGGATTCGCCCTACGGTCCGCCGCCGCAGCCGGGCGCGCCTGCTGATGCCTATTCGCAATCGCCTGCCATGCGGTTCGCCATGCAACGATCGCGGCCGCAATCGCGCACGGCCACGATTATTTCATTTGTGCTGTTTGGCCTGTGCTTTGGCGGCATGTTCGCCTACCAGGGATGGCGATTCGCAAATCTCAAATCGGTGGCCAGCGCGGCGCGCGCGAAAAGAGGCGCAAACGCATCCGCGAATGGCATTCCGCCGCGCCGGGTTTTTGTAGCAGCCT
This sequence comes from uncultured Acidobacteriota bacterium, assembly GCA_963715795.1. Taxonomy (GTDB): domain Bacteria; phylum Acidobacteriota; class Terriglobia; order Acidiferrales; family UBA7541; genus Acidiferrum. The sequence continues at coordinate 4,688,993 of OY970275.1, forward strand.
TGACGGACGCGGACGCCGGGCGCGTGCTCGCGCTTCCCGCGCAAGACCAGGCCGAGGAATTGCTCGAACGCGCCATCGGCCACGACCCGAAAGCTCTCGAGCTGTTCGAACAAAATGTCGAAAGCTGGGTGGGCCATATTCGCTTGACGGACCGCATGAAGCAGCTCGAGCGCCGCTCGGAATTTTCGAACGATTTGCGCGTGCGCTACGCCAACGCCGACATCAATCTCACGCTGGACGGCTGGCAGAAAAACGAGCAAGCCGCGGACCTGCTGATCGACCGCGCGCGCACGGATTTGCATTACCGTCCGGCCGCCGTTTATTTTCTCGGCATGCTCGCCGGGCGCGGCGTCGCTTACGAAAAAATTTATCCCGTGCTTCTCGAGTACGCGAAACACGACCCGGATGCGTACGTGCGGCAATGGGCCGTCGAGGGCATGCGCTATCTCGGTAAGGATGAAGCGCTCGATGAGCTATTCGATTCCTTCACGCACGATCCCTCGAACAGCGTTCGCGGCCGCGCGGGATGCAACATTTCCGACTGCGGAAATTTCACGCGGGTGCAGCGCATGCGGATGGTGCCAAAACTTCTCGAACTCGTTTCGGACCGGGGCACCAGCGCCCAGATGCGTTCCTGGTCGTTCATGGCGCTGGGCGAAATCACGGATGCGAATGTTGCGCCGAATGCGCGGGCTTGGAATACCTGGTACGGCCAGCACGGGGGCGAAAAATTGGCGGAATTCGAGCGCTTGAAGTGGTGGCAGGTTCACGGCGACGAATAAGGTCATGAAGCCAGCGGCACCGGCATCGCAGGAGCGTGGAGAACGCCCGGGTTCCGCAAATGTGAATGGCTACTTCTTTTTCGCGAGGATGTTCTCGATCTGGTTAAGATGATTCAGGTCGTGCCCAGCCATCATCAGCAATATCCGCTCAAGAGTTTCTTCGCCGCGCTCCGCGTGCAGGCCGAAGTGCTTCCATTGTTCGGGCGTCAGAGCTTTATAGAGCGCGAGATTTGCTTCGCGGACGGCGCGAAATTGTTCGAGGCTCTTGCGGGGATCGTGCTTTGCATAATTGCGCGCGGCGGCCAGCGCGTCCTGGTCATAGGCTTGGATTGGCGTGCCGGGTCCAGCGAGGATGGCCCGAAGACGCCACCCTACGATGATTTCGGCGTCCGCCAGATGGGCGAGGATTTCTCCTACCGACCATTTGGCCGGGGCAGGACGCTTGCGGAGTTTGGATGGGGATGCGCCCTTTATCCATTTTGCCAAGATTTTAGGAGTTGCTGTTTGCGTCTTCAGCGGATCTTTTCCTGCGATATTTCCCAAAATCCGTTTTGTGTAGTCTTGCGCTGTTTCCGGCATGGTCTTCATTTTCCTCCGCCAAGATTTTTCGCGATTCGGTCGACGTGACTTTCCTTCAAAACGTTTTGAATAGCCGCTGCCAGCGCACTTCGCTCGGGTGAATCAGTGCGTTCGCGTAGGCGAGAAAGCGCTCGCGGATTTGACCGGGCTCCCAGGCGTCGGGCGAGGCGTCCACGGACATATAAATCAGTACGGGAGTGCCGATGATATTTTTTCGCGGGACGCAGCCGGTAAAACGGCTGTCGTAGGAATCTTCGCGGTTGTCGCCCATCACGAAATAACAATTGGCAGGAACTTTATAGGGCGTGTGCATCTGATAAGGTTCGCTTGGACCGGTGGTGTAAGTCTCGGCGAGCTTTCGACCGTCAATCCACACGGCGCCGTCGTGAATGTCCACGGTTTCTCCGGGCAGGCCGATGACGCGCTTGATAATGTCCGAGGTTTCGGTCGGGACGACCGGCGTAAAAATTACGATTTGGCGGCGCTTGGGATTCCGCCACAACGAAACGTGCCAGCTCGTGAATGGCACGCCGGCGTCGTAGCCGACGCGGCTCATGATGAGGTGGTCCCCGATGAGCAGCGTATTCTCCATCGAGCCCGAAGGGATCACGCGCGCCTGGCCGATGGCACCGTTGACGAGCAGGAAGATGAGAATAATCCACATCCAGGCGAGCATTTCGCGCTGAACACGTTTCGCACGCGAAGGCTTTTCGTCCGTCTTCTTATTTTGCGGTTTCCCGGATTTCATCTTGCACCCCGCACAGCCATTCTACCTGTTCCTCTTACCCCTTAGGAGTTAAGACGCGTCTGCGGTTACGGCGTGAGCGGCGGCTTCGCGCCGGGCGATGTCGGCAACAATCGTGCGCGAGCCCATATACAGGACGAACGCGAGCGCGACGCACAGCGCCGGAATAATCAGCATGGCTTGCTGCAAGCCAATGGCTCGGAACGCTTCCGTCATGGTGGCGGAGCCGGCCAGAGCCGCGGCGCGATGCGCCAGAACGTCGCTCAGCTTGCCAGTGAGCAGCGGGCCGAAGGACGCGCCGCACAGGTACATGGCCAGAAAATACACCGCCATGGCCGTTCCGCGCTGATCTGGCGCCACGATGTCCTGAATCGCGGAATAGACGAGGCCGTAGTACATGGTGAGCGCCGCATAGGTTAGCCCAAGGAACACCATCGCCGTCACCAAGGAGGCGGCTGGCTCGAGGATCCCGATGCATGCCAGCGGTATCGCCACAATGGACATGAGAGCGGCGGAGAGCATGCGTCCATCCTTGCGGCGAAGGACAATCCAATCGCCCAAGTAACCGGCGAGCACTCCGCCGCTCACGCCGCCCAAAAGATAGACGATGCCCGTGGCGACGCCCGAATCCGCCAGGGAGAGGCCATGGACGCGGCTCAAAAACGCTGGCAAGAACATAGCGAACGCGTACAAATTGAAATTGAGAAGCGCGCCGGAGGCGATGATCCACCACAGCGTGGGGATGCGCAGAATTTTCCACACGGAGGCGTGCGCGAGCGGAGCGGGAACGGTTTCGCTCGCGCCGCGTTGCGGTTCGCGCAGGAGGAGCAGGGCGGGAACCATCAGCAGAGCCGGCGCTGCGGCGAAAACCATGGCGGCGCGCCAGCCGTAGGCCTGAGCGATCGGACCGCTGAAGAAATAGCCCAGCGCGCCGCCAACCGGCACGCCGAGCATAAAGAGGGCCAGCACACGCGAACGTTTTTCCGGCGGAAAAAGATCGCCGAGCCAGCTTGTGGCCGTCGGCGCGCAAGCGGCTTCGCCGACGCCCACGCCTACGCGGGAGAAAAGCAGAAACGCGTAGGTGGTGGCGAGGCCGGCGGAGGCCGTCAGCGCGGACCAGACGACGACTCCCCAAGCGAGAAGTTTTTTGCGGTTGCCGGTATCGGCGATGCGTCCGAGGGGCAGGCCCACGATGGCGTAAACCCAGATGAAGGCGCTGCCGAGCAGGCCGATTTGCGCGTCGTCGAGATGAAACTCCTTGCGCATGGGCTCGGCGAGAGCGCCGGGGACATGGCGGTCGTAAAAATTGAGGATGTTGATGGCGAAGAGGACCACAACGGAGAACCACAGGCCGTTTTTCTCTGTTTTCTGTGACATTTTCTCGGGCAAGGCCCAAGCATGCTAGCACATCGTCTGGTGTGGAACGGTTCGCAACCCGCGGTTGCGCTTTTTTCGATGGCCGGCCCCGGAACTCCCCAAAAGATAGAATTAAAGAGGCGTTAGTGTTTCCTAATGAACAGACATTCGATCCTTGCGCTTCTATTCTTTCTTCGGGCGGCGAAGCATAGCCGTCGTTGTGCGGACGAATTCTGCTTCGATTCGCGAACGGGGCGAAGTGTGGAAAGAATGCGGGTCTTTGGACGGGGTGGTGATTCGTTTCGCCCGCAGAAGTAGGAAAGCTTCTTGACGACTCTACAAAGAGGCGCTTGGGCTTACTGAGAAAATTGCAAAGGAAATGAGGAACGTCATGGATATGAATGCATTGAGTTCGACGCAGGTGATCGTAATCATCGCTATCGTGGTGATCGCGATAGCAGCCATCGCCACCGTGCTTATTCGGCGAAAGAACCGCAGCGCAGGGCTTCGGAACAAGTTTGGCGATCCTGAATATGCCCGTGTGGTGCGCGAAACCGGGAACCAGGGCCGCGCGGAAGCCAAGCTGGACGCGCGCACGGAACGGGTGGAGGGTTTCCGGATTCGGGCGCTAGGGCAAGGCGATCGCGCACGGTTTCTGGAGGCGTGGCGTAAACTGCAAGCTCGGTTCGTGGACAGCCCCGGCGGGGCAGTGACAGAAGCCGACCAACTGGTGGGCGATCTGATGTCCACGCGCGGGTATCCCGTCAACGATTTCGAACAGCGAGCGGCAGACATCTCCGTGGACCATCCGCTGGTCATTGAAAACTACCGGTCAGCCCATGGAATCGCGGTTCTCCAAACTACGGGAAAGGCCAGCACGGAACAGTTGCGCCAAGCGATGATTCATTACCGCACTCTCTTCGAGGATCTTGCCGGCGAGCCGGAAATAGCGATGGCGAAGACGGCGTCCTGAACTCCAGATGGAAACAGGTATTCGGCGCTCTCCATCCAGCTTGCGCATGGCTGCGTGCAGATACGTTGAAGCTCAGGTGAGGAAGAAGATCAGCGTGTAAATTCCCAGGGTCGTGCCGAGGGGAAGGTCGCAGAGCGAGAGGAAAGACGCGACGAGAGACAAAGAGCGCGCCGAGGCCTTTCCCGCGAGCAAAGCCAATCCTGCAAACAAGCCGAAAAGCCCGGAGAGGGCTGTGACAACAATGGCGACGATATACAGGAAGTGGAAAATGTCCATGAGCGTGTACGGATCGGGTACGCGCGAGAGCAGCGCGCCAAAGAGAAGAGTTGCCGTGCCACTGAACAACACCAGCAGAACCGCCACCACCAGGCGGATGATCGCGTAGACGACCCACAACGACCCCAGCGTGCTCGATTTCCCACCCGGTTTTCCCGAAAATACGGTATTTGCCGTCATAAGAGACCTCCTGCCGTTAGCTTGTCTTCCTGAAGTCTAGCACTCCGCGGCGCAACTGGAGACTCAGTTCGCGGCGATGCGGAAAAGATTGGGATCAAGGCTTATGGTTTCCTCGCCGAGCTTTTTGCGCTCGCCGGGAAGTCCAAAATTTCAAGCGAGACAGTGCTTTACGCTTCCGGGCCGATGCGGGTATAAAAGCCGTAAAGAACGATCGAAGAGAGAAGGTCTACTAACCAGGCGCGAGAGAATTCGTCGAATCGGGAAAAGGGACTTTCGCCATGAACTCGCTGCTATCGGACTTGCGTTACGCGGCGCGCGAAGTGCGCAAGCGGCCGGGGTTCGCTTTGACGGCGGTTTTGTCGCTGGCGCTGGGCATTGGAGCGACAAGCGCCGTATTCAGCGTGATTTATGCGGTGCTGCTCGATCCCTTTCCCTACCCGGACGCCGCGCGGATGATGGAGATTCGCCTCAAGGATAAGGCTGGGCACGAGCAGTTCGCCGGCGTGAACGGGCCGGAAATCCAAATTCTTCGCAAAACGAAGTCGCTCGAAGACGTAGTGGGCATGGGCGGCTGGAACCTCACAACCACCGATGGTGATGTGCCCGAAGATGTTCAGGCGATGCAAATTTCGCCGGAAGCACCAAAACATTGGGGCACCCCCGCGCTCATGGGCCGCTGGTTGATCCCTTCGGACGCACCGTTTGGGCAGGAAGCGCAGCCTGTGGTCGTCCTGAGCTATCCATTCTGGCAGAGATACTACGCGGGCGACCGCAGCGTGATCGGGCGGACGATTCGATTTGTTCATAAGCCCTACAAGATCGTGGGGGTGATGCCGCCGCGATTTCGCTGGGGCGCCGCGGACGTCTACATGCCTCTCGCGCTCAATAGCGACCCAAAACTTTACTATGGCGATTCGGTGAAACTCCGGCGGGGAGTGACCGTAGCGCAGGCCAATGCAGAGATCCAGTCGTTGATGGAGGAGTTCGCCAAGCAAACGCCGGATCGTTATCCGGAAACGTTCCGGGTGAATCTGCGCAACATCCTCGACCTTTATGCGAGGCCGCTGGGGCCGATTTTGTATTTGTTGCTGGGCGCGGTCGTGTCGCTGCTGTTGATCGGGTGCGCCAACGTGTCGATTTTGTTGCTGGCGCGCGGGACGGAGCGACAGCATGAACTGGCGGTGCGGGCGGCGGTTGGAGCGAGCCGCTGGCAGATGATCCGGCAATTGCTCACGGAATCGCTTTCGATTGCTACGGCGGGGACGTTTTTGGGCGTGCTGCTGGCTTGGAAGAGCCTGGCGTTGATCACGGCGTGGCTGCCGGAGAACACGTTCGCGGCGGAATCGGTGATCAAGATGAACGTGCCGGTGCTGCTCTTCAGCATCGGATTGGCGTTTGCGACGACGATCGTTTTTGGCTTGTGGCCGGCGCTGCAGCTTTCGCGGCCGGATCTTGCCCGGCTGATGCAGAGCAGTTCGCGGCGGGTCAGCGGAAGCGTGCGCGCGCGGCGCATGCATTCGGTGATGGTGGGAGCGCAGGTGGCGCTCACGCTGCTGATGCTTGCAGCGGCAAGCGCCGCGGGGAAGGGCTTTCTCAAGCTGCTGAATACGGATCTCGGCTACGACCCGCACTTCGCGATGTCCGTCCCGATCCCGGTGCATGAAAACACGCACATGCCCTGGCAGGAGCGCGCGGAATATTTCGAGCAGCTACGCGCGCGGCTGGCGGCGATGCCGGAGGTGGAAATGGCGGGGATTTCGAGCAATGCCACGCCGCCCTTGAACGGCAACGACAATCAGATCGAGATTATGGGCCGGGCCAACGGCGAGAAGCCCACAGTGCGATTGAATTTCGTCAGCCCGGAATATTTTCCGTTGCTGCACATTCCGCTGGCGCAGGGCCGCATTTGGGATCGCGCGGAAACGATGCGCGGGGCTCTGCTCGCGGTGATCAACGAGACCATGGCGCGCGAATACTGGCCGAACGGGAACGCCATCGGGCAGGAGATTCGTACAGATGGGCTGAAGGCGGAGCTGCCGTATGCGCCCGCCGCAGCGGGGAGCGACGGCTGGCTGCAAATCGTGGGGATTGTCGAGGATGCGCGCGACGACGGACTGCGCAACACGATCAAGCCGGCCGTGTACGTCCCTTACACGCTGAAGATGTGGATGTTCACGCAGGTGCTGGTGCGGACGCGCATTCCGCCGCTCTCGGTGCTGCATGACATTCGCGAGCAAATTGTGAAGGTCGATCCGGACCAGCAGGTGTTGGGCGATGTGAGGAATCTAGAGGGTTGGATTAAGGAACTTCCCGAGTATGGGCAGCAGCGGCTGGTGGCGACACTGTTCGGAATTTTCTCGGTACTGGCGCTGGTTTTGGCAGCGGTGGGGTTGTACAGCGTGGTGTCGTATGGAGTGGCCACAAGAACGAACGAGTTTGGGATTCGCATGGCGCTCGGGGCGAACACAGGGGACGTGGCCCGGCTGGTGCTTGGCTCGACGGCGGTCAATGTCGGCGCCGGCGTAGTGGCGGGGATTTTGCTGTGCATTGCGTTCAACAAGTTGGCCATGAAATGGGTCATGGAAAGTTCGCGAGATCCGCTGATTTTGGGAGCGGTGACGCTGCTGCTGGCGGCTACCGCGGCGCTGGCGTGCTTTGTCCCCGCTAGGCGCGCGGCGTCGGTCGATCCGATGGAAGCGCTGCGGTATGAGTGAAACAGGTTTTTTTAAGAGTGGCCGCGGGGACGCGGCAGGCGTGGTCTGCGCGCGAAGGGGGCGGGCAACGCGGGATGGCGGGGCTGGCATCGCAACATGTGACGTAAGGGCAACCTAAAACAAAAGCGGGGCGACGAGACGCAGCAGGCTGGAATCGACGGCGCGGGGCCGGTCGAGAAGGAATCCTGAAACAAAATGGGTGATCGGAAAGAGCCTGACGGAAAGGTGTTTTTCGGCAGGAGAAAGTGGATGGAACTTGCCGCGTGTCGGCACGAAGGAGAACGGCCGTGAACTGGATGGGGTGGATTCGAACGAAGGCGATGCTGGTGGTATTTGGGGCGATGGCGATTGGAATGTGCGCGACGGCGCTGCCGGCGCAAGACCAGTCCGCGAATGGCGGCGCGCCAGGTACGAAAATCGCGGCGATCAATATGCGCGCTGCAATTGCCAACACAGCGGAGGGCAAGCAGGCCGCGGCGCAGCTCCAGGCGCAGTTCGCGGGGAGGCAGAAAGAACTTGAGGACCTGAACAAGCAGATCAACGACATCCAACAGCGGCTGAACGCGTCGGCGGATGTGATGAGCGACGACGAGAAAGAGAAGCTGACAACGCAGGGCCAGGATCTTTCGAGGCAGTTGCAGCGCAAACAAACGGATTACCAGGAAGATCTGAACGAAGCGCAAAGCGAAGCCGTGCAGCGAATCAGCGAGCGGATGGTGGATCTGCTGGGAAAATACGCGCCAAGCAACGGGTATCAAGCGGTGCTGGACGACTCGTCGCAGACGACGCCGGTGATGTATGCGTCGACGGACATCACGGAACAGATTGTGAAATTGTACGACCAGACGTATCCGGTGAAGAGCGCGGACGCGGCGGGTGATCCGAAACCAGCGGGGAAGAGGGGGACGAGGGCCGCGGCAAAGCCCTCGGGCCAATAGCGATACGCGAACATCTAAACGTAGGTGGGGTGCGCGGAAGATTCGCGCGAATGATGGCGCGGTTCGAGGGCGTGTTTCACGAGGCTGACGAGGGCTTCGCGAGAAAAAGGCTTTTGCAGGAAGAAGGCGTCGTCGAGGAGTTGCTGAGCGCCGTCGTTTTTTTCCAGGTAGCCAGTCATATAAGCGATTTTGACGTGAGGCAGGAGAGTGCGAAGATGCTGGCCCAGCTCGATGCCGGGCATTTTCGGCATGACCAAGTCGGTCAGAACCAAGTGAATGGATTTGCCCATGCGCTCCACGGTGGCGAGAGCGTCGACTCCGTCTTCGGCGGTGAGCACGCCGTAGCCCGCGGCGTCAAGAAATGCCGAAGCTAGTTCCCGCACTTCTTTTTCATCTTCGACGATGAGAATCGTTTTCCGCTGCCTTCCGGTCTTGGCGGCGATGGCCCGCGCGAGGTCGCCGGAAGCGTCTTCGGCCGGCTCTTCCGTGCGCGGGAAATAGAGTTCGAAGGACGTGCCTTTGCCAGGTTCGGAAGCAAGCGAGATGCAGCCGCCGCTTTGCTTGACCACGCCATAAACGGTGGCGAGACCGAGGCCGGTCCCTTTGCCGGGCTCCTTGGTGGTGAAGAACGGTTCGAAGATGCGAGCTTGGGTGGCCGCGTCCATGCCGTGGCCGGTGTCGGCGACGCACAAGAGAATGTAGCGACCAGGCTGCGCCGAGGGAAGCTTGCGGGCGTAAGTCTCATCCACAACGACATTGCGTGTTTCAATGGTCAGGTTGCCGCCGCGAGGCATGGCGTCGCTGGCGTTGACTGTGAGATTCAGAAGAACTTGCTCGAGCTGTCCGGGATCGGCTTTGATGCGGCCGAGCGAATCGCCAAGCCGCAGGCTGAATTCGATGTCTTCGCGAACGAGACGGCGAAGAAGTTTGCTCATTTCGACGATGAGTTCGTTGGCATCCAGAACTTTTGGTTGAAGCATTTGCATCCTGCTAAACGCGAGGAGCTGGCGAGTGAGGGAGGCGGCGCGGTCCGCGGTCTTGAGAATTTGCTGAGAATTGTTGTGAAGAGAGTCGCCGGGCTGAACGCGGTCGAGAAGCAGCTCACTATGGCCGCGGATGACGGTGAGGAGATTGTTGAAATCGTGTGCGACGCCGCCGGCGAGGCGGCCGAGGGCATCCATTTTTTGCGCTTGGCGGAGCTGCGATTCCAGGCGTTCCTTGTCGGCGGCGTTTTTTTGTAGAGCGCTGCGCATAACGCCGAAGGCGCCGGTCAGGCGAGCCACTTCATTGTGACCCGAGTCGTCGAGGGGATAAGCGTAGTCTCCGCGTTCGAGAGCCTGGACGCCCAGGACGAGCGAGGCGAGCGGCCGGGTGACGGCATCGGAGATGAGATAAATGAGGCCGGCGCCAAGGAAAATCGTAACAAGAGCGATCTTCAAGAGCAGACGGTCGAGGGTGTGAAGATAGGCGGCCGTTGGCCGGTAGGACTTCATGAAAAGCAAGCTGGCCGAGGGATGAAGGCTCGGAGTCAACTCGATGGAGCTCGCAAAGAAGCGCTCGCCGCCAAGATCGATTTGAAATGAGCCGAGATCGCTCGTGAAATGATTCGCAAGCTCCATTTCTTGGAGGGGAGCAAGCGAGCTGATGGAGACAAAATTACCGTAGCGAAACGCCACGCCGCTGGAAGCGGCTCTGGCAAGGTCGGCGACCGCGGCGCTATCGATCAGCCGGCCGACGACGACGAAGCCTTGGGCGTGCTGTTTGCCCGCCGGACCGTAGAATGGCTCCAAGACGACTTGATATAGATTTTTTTCGTTGAACCACCAGCTCGCGTTATCGCCCCGTTTCACGGCTTGCAACATCAACTCCTGTGCGGAGGCCAGAGAGAATTCCGCATCGGAGGAGTGCAGGGCGACGATTTTTCCGTTCTTGTCGGCAAGAAGAAAAAGAGTGCAGTCGTCCGTTTTCCATGGGTCTTCGCCTGCATCCGTTACCGCCGTGGGATCGCCGTTTCGGATCTGGGCGAGCGTGGCGAGCATGTCGGCTTTGCGGGCAAGCGCCATGACCTCTTGTCTCTGAACGGTCCGAAAGATCAAAACGGCGTTGCGGAGGTCCTGGTCAATTTGCTGCTGAGCGTGCTCTTTGGCGTTGTTACGAACGACCACGAGCATGACGCTGGTGAGGCCCACGGTCATAAGGACAAAGGACAACAGCAGCTCGGAGCGAAGCCGCCGGCTGCTCTGGCGCCACTGGAGGAGCTTCACCGCGATGCGCGCCGGGAGGCGGCTCTTCCATGTCAGGTGGGGACTCACAAGAGAAGCAGGTTAGCCAACGGGACGTGAAACGGTAAATGGAACGGCAGTACCATTGAGGCGGTACGCGTCTGAGCCGCTTCGCCGGGGTCATTTGGGTTTGGAGGTGAGGAGTTCGAGCTCTTCGGGAGTGCGGGGCCAGTCTTCGCGGAGGAGGCGGGAGAGGGCGCGATCGGCGAGAAGTTTGCCTGCGGTTTGGCAGACCGGGCAGTAGTTAGTTTCGTTGCTGGCGTAGCGGATACGCTGGATTTTGGAGGCGCAGCGGGGGCAGGGCAGTTTGTAGCGGCCGTGGACGGCCATGCCTTCGCGGAAGGCGGTGACTTTTTCGGGGAATTTTCCGGCGGCTTCGGAGCGGAGGCGGTCGGTCCAACGCGTGAGGCTGGAACGGATGGCTTCGAAGAGGCGCTTGATTTCGGGGACGGTGAGTTTTTGCGTGAGGGCGAGAGGCGAGAGCTTTGCTTCCCAGAGAATTTCGTCGGAATAGGCGTTGCCGATGCCGCTGAAGAGGCGAGGATCGGTGAGGGCGCGCTTGAGAGTGTGGTTGGCGGAGAGAAGCACGGCGGCGAACCGCTCAGGAGTTGCGCCGAGGACTTCGAGGCCGCCGGGATCGAGCGAGCGAAGACCGTCTTCGCCGGAGACGACGTGAAGGGAGGCGCGCTTTTGGGAGCCGGCTTCGGTCCAGAGAAGAGAGCCGTTGGTGAAGTCGAAGGCAGCGAGGCCGCGCGGCGGGGAGACTTTAAGGCGGCCGGGTTTGGAGCCGAGCGGGTGCCAGTTGAGGCGGCCAGCGATCATTAAATGAAGGACGAGCCAGAGATCAGCCTCGAGGCCGATGCAGATGCGCTTGCCGAGGCGGCGGAGTTGCAGGACTTTCTTGCCGCTGGCCTCGGCGAGCGGCGGATTCGCGGTGCGGAGAAGGAAGGGACTGACGACGCGGACGGCTTCGAGGGTTTGGCCGAGGATGCGCGGTTCGAGGGCTTCGATGTAGACGGTGATGTCGGGGAGTTCGGGCATGCGGTCTCTAAAATATTGCTCTAGTTTGGAACAGGGACCATCGTACAACGGCGGAGATGCGTAAGGAGTGGGGCGTTTGAAGAGCACAGCCAAGATTGGCTGTGCCACGCGCGAGGATGCGGCGCAAGCCCAAGCTGGAAGGCCAATTGAGGCGGAGAACACAACAGCTTGTGGAAACAGGAGGAAATTTGCGATGAACTGTCCCTGCGGACAGGCGAAAATTTGTCGTAAAGTTTCGATAAAAAATCTGCATATACAAAAATAGTTCAAAAATAGTCTTGACAGAAAACGTCCGGCCGCACGATACTCCTCGGCGCGCCAGTTTTCTGCCTTCCCCAGAGACACGTTCCGGGGTCCCTCCCACTATCCGCAGGCCGGGCAAAGTCAGCGAGGAGTACCGGTGTCTGTACAAACAACAGAAAAAGAAACGATGAATTCGTTGGAAATGGATAGGGAAGTCATTCGCTGCAAGACATGTGGTCTCGTCCAATACCGGACGCGCACAGGAAACTGCCGCCGCTGTGTGCGCGCCTTGCCTCAGCGTCTGGAATTCCTGATTCCTCCACCGGCACCTCCGGAGGAAGCAGCCGCTGAACCCACGTCCGAGAAGTTCGCCAACCAAGAGACGGTCGAGAATATCGGCCAGCGGATTCGCCAATTGCGCGAATCGCGCGCGATGACCCAGAGCCAGCTACAGTCGCGCTCGAAGGTCTCGCGGTCGTACTTGTCCCGCATCGAAAGCGGCCAAATGACGCCGAGCCTCGGCACGCTGGAGAAGATTTCCGAGGCGCTGAACGTTGGCTTGAACCGGTTCTTTATTCCGGAATCCGACGGGGAAGCGCTGCTCGAGGATCCGTTCATCCAGGGACTGCGGCCGTTTCTGCGCCAGTTGGATTGGGAACAGTGGCAGTCCATTTTGAAGAGGCTGCAGGCGATCAGCGATCACGTCCATGCAGCGCCCATCACTCTACGCCCTATCGGTAATCCGGCGCGGATGCCGCAGCCCGCGCCGGCGAATGGCAACGGGCACAATGGACACATCGGCGCCGGCCATTCGAATGGGCATGCGTTAACGCATTCCCATGGTCAGCCGCAGGGGTATGTGCTGCGGAGGCCGGGAACGGGGCCAGTGTTTCAACGGCCGGTGGCGCGGTAACTGGAGTAGAACGGTAAGGATTTGTTTCCGTAAGCTTTTTCGTTTCGAGAGCAGAGCACAAATTAGCGCGGCGTGACTGTAACGGTCACGCCGCGCTTTTTTCTTTGGTTAAGAGACGGAGCGAGTAGAGGAATCCAAGCGAAAGCAATACGGCAAACAACGCGAAACGATTGCCCCAACTTTCGTGCCACTTTGCAGATGCATTATGGAAATCGCCGAGGAACCACTGGGCCATCGCTTGATTGGCGGACCAAAGCGCCAAGACGAGAAGCAATACAGCCGTGACACCCGAGACGGTTTTTCATGCTCGCGGACCCAAGGCAGTGCGCCGGTCTTAGTCGCGGAGGACGGAGACTTTGGCGGTGGGGACCTCAAGGCGCATCAGGCGGTGATCGGAGTCGAGGTAGAGATCGACTTCGAGATCGTTGGTGGAGACGCGGAAGCCTTCGTAGGATTTTCCGTCGAGGGTGGCCGAACCGGTGGATTGGGCGGTGATGATGCCGGGCATCAGTTCTTGCGGGATCAGAACAGGAAAAGTTTGTGCGCCGCCTTTGGACCAATCGTAGAGGCGCGCGAGGACGCCGTACTGATAGTAAAGATTGTTGTCGAGGACGGCGATGAGCGGCGTGTTGAAGGTGAACGTCTGATCGAACGGGTGAGCGCCCTGCATCTGCAAGGTCATTTTCGCGATGCCGTTTTCGAAGACAATGTTTGCGCCGTTGGTCTTGTCCGCGCGCGAAGTCCACTGGTAGGCGATCGGTGCGCCGTTGGGCTGAAGAGTGAGAGTGCCGGAAACTTTACTGGCCGCGCTCTGCGACGTTTTGATTTCCGCGCTGCCCTTGGCGAGCCAGCCGCTGCCGGCGGGCGCAATTTGGAATTCTTCGTGGCCGACCGTCTGTCCATCGAGCTTGATGGTGAGCTTGCCGCTGTCCTGGGAGAAAATGCCGGCGAGCGAGGCGGATTGCTTCTTTTTATCGGCATTGCCGGCGGCGGCGCAGACAAAAATCAGAAGCGCCGCGAGAGCCATCGAAAACCCCACGCGGGGATTGCGCATTCCAGCTTTCATAAAAACTCCCTTCGCAAACGGCTGCGAAGCATTACGCGAAATTTGCAGAGAGTAAGTCCGCAGCGCTTATTCTAGCGGACGCTGACTAAGAATTTGGCTTTTCCACGACGAGATGTGCTTCTCCGCCACCTGCCGCGACAATGCCACGGCGGAGAATTTCGGCGACCACCTGCGTGGGTTCGCCGGAAGCATCGACACGAAAATCAGCCAGTTGATAGGAGGGAAGGCGCTGCGCGTGGAGAGCGCGGAAGCTGGTTTCATCGCGAAAGAGAGGGCGGCCGGTCATGGTCATGCAGCGAGAGAGCAGAAGCTCGATGGGCGAATCGAGCCAGAGAACAGGAACGCCGGCGCTGCGAAGAAATTCGGGGCAGCCGGGTTGAGCGTAGGTGCCGCCGCCGAGTGCGAGGACAGTCGGCTCCTTGTGGGCGTTGACGCGGCCGAGGGCGGCGCGCACTTGGTCCGCTTCAATCTTGCGAAAAGCGGGTTCGCCGAAGCGCTCGAAAATTTGCGGAATGGCCAGGCCGGCGGATTCTTCGATGCGTTCGTCCAGATCCACGAAACGCCAGGCGAGCTGGCGCGCGAGAAGCGCGCCGACGGTTGTTTTGCCGGAGCCCATGAAGCCGACAAGGCAAATCATCTGGGGACGTGCGGAAGGGCCACGCAAAGAGGGCAGTTGAGTCACAGTATTTTGTAGAGCGCGGCCACGAAAGGCGGAGCGAGCGTGCAGGGCAAGGAATTAATCGCGCTTCATGATGCGGATTGTACCACTGTAGGAGGAGAGTTCGACTTTGGCCAGGCCCAGGCCGACGGTGCCGAAAAGACCATGCGTGAACTTGGAAGCGATGTGCTTCACGCCGTGGGAATCCGGTTTCAGAAACGCGGTGGCCTGATTGTCAACGATGCCGGTCGCGGTCTGGGCTTTCAGGTCGAAGGAATCCGTGCTGGAAAAACGCACTTCGACGAGGCCTTTGCCGCTCCTCATGGAATAAAGCCCGGTGCGGATGAAATCTCCATCAAAGAGAATGTTACCGGTGGTGGTCATGAGGTTGATGTTGCTCAACTGGGGCTGAAGAATCTGCGCGTTTCCGCCGATGGAGCTGAAATCGAGTTTTCCGGCGCATTGCGTGCAGACCAGCGAGCCGCCGGTGGTCTTGACGATGATGTAGCCGGAGACTTCCTTGAGGTGAACGTCGCCGCCGTAGCTTTCGAGTTTCATGTCACCGCGGACTTGCTCGACGTAGATCAAGCCGGTCTCGGTCTTGAGCTGCAACTCGGTCTGCTCGGGAACAGTGAGCTGTAAGTCCGCTTCGAGGTCGAGCGGCTGGGCTGCGGCGTCGAGAACGTTGGCGGTCACGTCGACGCGGTCACCCACTTGTTCGATATCGAATCCAATCTTGTTCGATGATTGCGTGCCTTCCACTTGGACCTGGGCGTTCTTCCAGGATTTGACCTCGATGCGGCCATTGGCTACGTTGTGAATGACTACAACGGGGTGCCCGTTAACGTTGAATAGTTTTTCGATGTGCTGCGTGGCGGCGGCGCGGGCGGGCACGGCGGCCGAGAAAAGCAGTGAGGCGCCCAGAACCGGGAAAAGACCTCGCTTCACCCACGAACCCGGCTGGGCCGGGATCATCCCCATCCATTCAAGGCACATGTTAGTTTATGCTCCTTCCGCGCTCGATCATCGCGGAGAGTAACTCGGCTTTTTGCTCGAAGGCTGCGGACAGATATTCGCGTGTCAGTTCGTCTTGAGGATATTGCTTGAGATGGCTTTCACAGTCGGCAATAAATTCGTTCACTTTTTTGAGATTGTCGCGCAAGGAAACGTCCACCGGCGAAGTGCTGGCGAGGATCATGCCGGTGGCGACAGGCTCCTGATCGTCCAGAGCCCGCGCTGCCTGGTCGAAACCCTCGGCGGCTTCCGGGTCGGGCGTTTTGGGTGCTTGGACAGCGGGCGCGGGTAGGGGCGCTTTGGCGGTCTGAGCGATGAGCGGCGGAGCGGACTTCGTGGCTGGGAAAGGCGGCGTATAGGACACGGCTCTGTCGCGGCGAACCTGGAAAACGGTGGCGGCGACAACGAGGATGGCAACCATGGCGGTGGCCAGCGCGCGGTTGCGGAAAAATTCGGCGACGGGTTGCCAGAAAGGAACGCGCACGGCGGGAATGGCGTCCGCGGGAATTCGGATGATGCCCTCTTCTTCAAGCTGGGCGCGGAGAGAAAGCCAGATGCGGTCGGGCGGCGTGATTTCAGACGGCAACTTTTTCGCCGCGTCCACGAGGCTGGTGAGGTCGGCGACGTAACTGCGGCAATCGCGGCATTCGGCCAAATGCGCGCGGGCCTCTTCCGGAAGGGGCTCCAGACCATCCTGCTCCAGGACAAGCTCGATATCTTTACACTGCATGGCGGTTTACTCCGCGGCTAAAGGACCTGGGTAGCCGTCCCGCTCGACAACTCTTGTTATCTATGACGCTTCCCCGGGTGTAACGGTTGGCTACATTCTAGCTCAATCGCCGAGACCCGCCTGCGTTTTTGCAGCGTGGCGTTCCGCTCGAGCCTGATCGCGCAAATCTTCCTGAAGCAGCTCGCGCAGACGCGTCCTCGCTTTGTGCAACTGCGACTTCGAATTTCCTACCGAACAACCCATGATACCTGCGATCTCGTTGTGCTCGAATCCTTGAACATCGTGCAGCACAAACACGGTGCGGTAACCCGGCGGCAGCTTTTCGATGGAGCGCTCGAGATTGACGCGGTCCACGGCGCCGCTGAGCCGCAAATCGGGCGCTCCAATGTCTTTTCTCGGGCCGCCAGTCTCTTCATCGGGTTCCGTCGTTTCTTCGAGAGAGGCCGCAGGGAGCGACTTCTTACGCAAACGCATTAGGACCACGTTAACCGTCATACGGTGCAGCCACGTGGAAAAGGCCGACTCGCCGCGGAAGGTTCCGATTTTGCGGAAGAGCTGCAGAAAAGCTTCCTGCATCAAGTCTTCCGCGTCGGAAGGGTTGCCGAGCATCCGCAAGCACAAGGCGTAAACGCGGCGGCTGTGGAGTTGATAGAGCAACTCGAAAGCGGCCGCATCCCCGGCTTGGGCCAAACGAATGGCTTCCGCCTCAGTCGCCGATTTAGGGGACTGCGTGATATTCACCCTAGTTGGCGGCTGCGGTGTAGTCGACACACTGGGCTCGCTTGGTCGGTTTCGGGCCAACGGTCCAAATGCGGTACATCCAAAGTTTCGGATGCACCGAATACCTCCCTGAGTTGTCCTCGCAAAACGGCGGTGTTTCCAAACAGATAAGCAAGGACACTATTCTATTCCCCAGCAATTACGCCGGGTGACCGGCCATTCGGCTGGATGGCTTATTCTCCACCAATCGGAGCCATGCGTCTATGGCGGACGAGGCGCTGGCTGAACGTGAGTCGTTTGGGTTTGGCGACGCCCATTTGGGTGCAGACCGTGGCCTGAAAGGAAGCAAGCTCATCCTCGGGCAGGGCCAGAAGGAAAGACTTCAACAGGACGATGGTTTCGCGAAGGCAGGTATTCAAGTCATAGTGGGCTGCGTCCACGGCCTGCCATTCCGCTTCGATGTCGCCGACGGTAGCGCCTGCGATCTCGCTCGCCGCGGCGCAAAAATCCTCATTTAGATCTTCCACCATCTCGCCCAGCGTGCCGAGTTTATACAGAAACTGCGACCGCTCGCTCAGGAGGACGCGGCAAAGCAGGCTGCTGACGCGTGCGGCCCGTTGCCCGCGTGCGCCTTGGAAATTGGCGGGATCGAGCGGAGCGGCGTTGGGAACCGTGCCGTAATGTTTGGCGTGTTCGCCGAGCGACCAGAGTAAAGCTACGAGAGGCTGTGCAAAACGGTTGCAGAGATCGGGCGTGACGCAGACCGCCTGGCTGGCTTTTGCCGATCGGCCGCCTTGCCGGAAGGACAAAGCTTCATCGAGGGAAACGCTCAACATGTTGTAGGAAATTTCCAACTGACGGACGTACGAGCGAAACACCTCGTCCTTTGCTTCCGGTAGCCAGGCGCGCCAGTCATCCTTTACAGACATGCCGCGCGCTGAGAGGGCGCGCAAAGGATCTCGCACGAGGGGTCTCCCTGGGACAGGTCGGGAAGTATAACAAATTCTAATTCCTGGGGAAGGGTTTTCTTGAAGGGGCGTCCGTGCGGAGTGATACGGCCTCTGGAACGAGGTAAAGATCTGGGCCGGGATGTTGCCCGAAATTGGCGTGACCGCTATACTCGGCTACCATTGCTGCGAAAGGATTTCCTTTGCAATTTGAGCCACGCGACCAGTTTGAGCAGCGGCAAAAAAAACTGGAACAGATTCAAGCGCTGGGATATGAGCCGTTTCCGCGGGAATTTCGATGGACGGACACTGCTGCATCCCTTGTGGAAAAGAATGGCGAAAAATCAGCCGCGGAGTTGGAGGCGGAGAAGCACGAAGTTCGGGTCGCCGGCCGGCTGGTTTCTTTACGCTTGATGGGCAAAGCCGCGTTTGCGCACCTCCAGGGGTCGGGTAAGCGCATTCAAATCTATGTGAAGAAGGATGTTGTCGGAGAACGCGGGTTCGCGCTGTTTCACTTGCTCGATCTCGGGGATGTGATTGGCGTGCGCGGGCATCTGTTTCGCACGAAAACGAACGAACTTTCGATATGGGTTGACGAGCTGACGTTTCTGGCCAAGGCGCTGCTGCCGCTTCCCGAAAAGTGGCACGGGCTGACCGACGTCGAGCTGCGCTACCGGCAGCGGTATTTGGACTTGATTGCCAACGACAAAGCACGGGAGGTATTTGTCACTCGAGCGCGGATCATCCAGGAGCTGCGGCGTTTTTTCGACGGGCGCGGCTATATAGAGGTTGAAACTCCCATGATGCACCCCATCCCCGGGGGTGCGGCGGCGCGGCCGTTTGTGACGCACCATAATACGTTGGACATCAATCTGTACCTGCGCATCGCGCCGGAGTTGTATTTGAAGAGGCTGACTGTCGGAGGATTTGACCGCGTTTATGAGATCAACCGCAATTTCCGCAACGAGGGAATTTCGACGCAGCACAATCCGGAATTCACGATGCTGGAGTTTTACGAGGCGTACAGCAACTACCGCGACTTGATGGAGATGAACGAAGAGTTGCTGGCGATGCTGGCGATGAGCATTACCGGATCGACGCTGGTGAAGTACGGGGAGTACGAGCTGGATTTTGCGAAGATGCAACGGCTCACGATGCGGGAAGCGATCGTCAAATACTGGCCGAGCGGCGCGGGAGCTGCGCCGACGGAAGCCGAACTAGCGGCGCCCGATGGCCCGCGAGCCGCTACCGAGCGTTATAACGTCTGGGCGAAATCCACTGGGGCGGCTTACGCCGCGGCGAAGGGCAAGCTGACGGATGGCGAATGGACGGGCTTGCTGTTTGAAACCATGGCGGAAGACAAGCTGATTCAGCCCACGATTCTTTACGATTTTCCGACGGACATTTCGCCGCTCTCGAAACAGAAGCCCGAGGATCCGACGTTGACGGAGCGATTCGAGATTTATGCGGCTGGTATGGAGATTGCCAACGGGTTTTCGGAATTGAACGATCCCGCCGAGCAGGAGCGACGATTCCTCGCGCAGATTGCGCAAGGCGGAGAAGAAGTCTCGAAGCAACTGGACGTGGATTACATTCGCGCACTGTGCCACGCGATGCCACCCACCGCCGGCGAGGGCATCGGGATCGATCGCTTGACCATGCTGCTCACCGATTCGCAATCGATTCGCGACGTGATTCTTTTTCCGCTGTTGCGCCCGGAGTCGCTGGCCGATCCGGCTCCCAAGCCCCTTCTTCCGGGGGAGCCGCGCGCAATCAATCTGGAGGAATAGCTGCGCCCGAAGGTTCGGCAAGACTCCGCTTCCGGTGCGGGCGGCGCATAACGTATCCTTTCCCTGATGCGATTTAACCATGCAATTTGAATGGTTCGTGGCGCGGCGGTATTTACGCTCGCCGTACCGGCCGGCGGTGCTGCGGCTGGTCACGCTGTTTTCTATTCTCGGAGTGGCAGCCGGCGTCGCGACGCTGGTGATTGCGCTGTCCATGAACACGGGCTTCCGGGAAACGCTCCAGGACCGTTTGCTGGGCGTGCAGGCGCACATTTCCTTGATACGGCCGGGTTCGGAGATTCGCAATTACCAGGCGCTGGCCGCGAAGCTCGCGAAGATTCCCGGTGTGCGCTCCGTCACGCCGGCGGTGTATGAGACCGTGCTGCTGTCGTTCGGAGGGGAGGCGCTCGGGGTGGTGGTAAAAGGCGTGGAACCGGCGCGCGAAAAGCTGGCGGACGAAGCGCTGCAGAGAATTGTCGAAGGGAAGCTGGACTTCACGCCAGACGCGGACGGCATCGACGCGCTGCTTGTCGGCAAACAACTGGCGGACGACTGGAAGATCGAGCCGGGAGATTACGTGACGCTTTTGAGCCCACAGGGGCGATTGACGCCGTTTGGGATGACGCCGCGGACGCAACGGTTTCGCGTGGCGGGAGTTTTCGATTCCGGCTTCTACGACTACGACAAAAACTGGTGCTTCATGACATTGCGCGCAGCGCAGGGGCTTTCCGGCGCGAGCGACGTGGTCAACGTGCTGGAGTTTCGGCTCTATAACCCCGAGCGCGCGGGAGAGGTCGCACGGCAAGCGGAAAAAATCGCGGGGCCTGGATATTTGGCGAGCACATGGATGGAGCAAAACTCCGCCTTGTTCCGGGCGTTGCGTCTGGAAAAGCTGGTGACGGCGATCTTCATCGGGTTGATTACATTTGTTGCGGGATTGAACATTCTCGTCGTGCTTTCGATGACGGTGACGGATAAAGCGCGCGACATCGCCGTGTTGATGTCCATGGGAACGCGGCGCGAACAGGTTCGAAAAATCTTTTTATGGCAGGGAATCGTGATCGGATTTACGGGAACGGCGATCGGCCTGTGCGTCGGCTATGCGTTTGCACTCATTGCGGGAACGTATCATTTGATTCCGCTCGATCCGCAGATCTATGCGGTTCCTTACGTGCCGTTTCATCCCAGCGCACTCGATGGGGTGTGGATCACGCTGGCGGCGATGGCGATTTCGGTGGGGGCGACGATCCTGCCGGCGCGCGCCGCGTCGCGGTTACTGCCAGTCGAGATTCTGCGCTATGAGTAGGAAGCATGGATCGGGGAGACCAAACGCTGGCATTTCTGGAGAGGGATTTTGGCGCGTGGGTTGCACGTAAAACAGTGCAGAGGGTAGCGGAGAGGGCGGGGTATTTCGCCAGATTCCCCGAGCTCTGAACAGCCGCTACAAAGTATTGAAAAAGGGACGCTTAGGGGTGCGGCAAAGTTGCTGCCGGCGGCGTCTTTTCGCGACGGGCAGACGCTTGGCGGAAATAGGAAACTCTTGGGCCTTCCTGCCGGGCGCGATGCGGGTCCCGGTGACCACGCGGACCGAACGGGTTGCATCTAAGTAAAGAGAAGCATTTCGGCAACTTCGGGCGGCAAAGGATTCAACGAGCGCAAAGCATGACGCAACTGCAAAACAACCCGAGCCAAGCCGTTCCGGGAAGCGCCACCGAGGCGCGTGCCGCGGCTGCGGTCGTGATGGAAGCGCGAAGCCTGAAGAAAGTCTATGGGAGCGGCGAAAAAAGCCTGCCTGTTTTGTCCGATGCGAGCCTGAGTTTGCGGCAGGGAGAGATGGTCGCCATCGTCGCGCCTTCCGGCGCGGGCAAGAGCACTCTCCTGCATTTGCTGGCCGCGCTAGACACGCCAACGAGCGGTACAGTATACTTCGCGAATAAAGCCATTGAAACGAATGATGACGCGGCGCTTGCGGAATTTCGAAACCGCGCGGTAGGTTTTCTCTGGCAGCGGCACCAGTTATTGCCGGATTTTACGGCCGCGGAAAATGTGGCGATGCCGCTGTTATTGCGCGGCGAGAATTTTGCTTCAGCGCTCGAAACGGCGCGGAAGTGGATCGCGGAGGTTGGCCTGGAAAACCGGGCGGACCACCGTGCGGGGGAACTCTCCGGAGGGGAACAGCAGCGCGTCGCCATTGCCCGGGCGCTCGTCACTGGGCCGTCCGTGCTGCTGGCAGATGAACCTACCGGAGATTTGGACGAGCAGAATGCTTGGGCCGTGTTTGAGTTACTGGAACGGCTGCACCGCACGCATAAGCTGACGTCGCTGATCGCGACGCATAACTTGGCGCTGGCTGCGCGGTGCGACCGGATACTCGGACTAGAACACGGCGTTCTGCAAACTCGCGGGGCCGCGGCTCCAGCGAGCAGGGCCCCAGGGGGAGAAGCGAGCTAACGTGTTCGAACGCTACACAGAAAAAGCGCGTCGCGTCATATTTTTCGCACGGTACGAAGCCAGCCAGTACGGCAGCCCGTACATCGAGACAGAGCATCTTTTGCTCGGCTTGATGCGCGAGGACAAAGCCCTGGCGAACCGCTTCCTGCGGCAGCAAGGGTCGATTGAATCGATCCGGAAAGAGATTGAGGCGCGCATCACCATTCGCGAGCGCATCTCGACCTCCGTCGAAGTGCCGCTTAGCGCCGAGTGCAAGCGCATCCTGAACATGTCCGCGGAAGAAGCCGAACGGCTCGGGCACAAGCATGTCGGCACGGAGCATCTGCTTCTCGGAATCCTGCGCGAGGAAAAGTGTTTCGGCGCGGAGATTTTGATGGAGCGCGGCCTTCGCCTTTCCACGCTGCGCGAAGAGCTGGCGCGAACCTCCGGCGAAAAGACCACCGCCGCCCGTCCCAAGGAAACCTCGCTGCTCGCGGAATTCAGCCGCGACCTCACGCAAGCTGCCGGCGAGGGCTCGTTGGACCCGCTGGTCGGCCGCGAGGGTGAAGTCGAGCGCGTCATCCAGATTCTTTGCCGGCGCACCAAGAATAATCCGGTGCTCATCGGCGAGCCCGGCGTGGGAAAGACGGCCATCGTCGAAGGCCTGGCGCAGCGCATTTCTGATGGCGACGTTCCGCCGTTTCTCGCGGATAAACGCATTCTCTCCCTCGACCTATCGCTCATCGTCGCGGGCACGAAATACCGCGGCCAATTCGAAGAGCGGCTGAAGACCATCATGAAAGAATTGATGGAGAGCCAGAACTCGATCGTCTTTATCGACGAGTTGCACACATTGGTTGGCGCAGGCTCCGCGGAAGGTTCTCTCGATGCCGCAAATATCCTGAAGCCCGCACTTTCTCGAGGTGAAATTCAGTGCATTGGCGCAACCACTCCCGGCGAGTACCGCAAGTCCGTCGAAAAGGACCGCTCGCTCGAGCGCCGCTTCCAGGCCGTAAAAGTTCCCGCGCCGAATGAAGAAGAAGCTATCCAGGTAATCCAGGGCGTTCGCGAACGCTACGAAAAATTTCACGCCGTGAGCTACACCGACGAGGCCCTGCGCTACTCCGTCTATCTTTCGAACCGCTACATTCCGGACCGCTTCCTGCCGGACAAAGCAATCGATCTGATCGATGAAGCCGGCGCCCGCGTCAAGCTGCGCCAGGCCACCGTTCCCGAAGAGGTCGGCGAAGTCCAGAAGCGCGTGAAGTTCATCACGCACCGCATGGAAACGGCCATCGCGCAGCACGAATTTGAGAAGGCGCGTTTCTATTCCGAAGAAGAGCGCAAGGAAAAAGAGAATCTGCGCTCGCTGCGGGAACGCTACAAGCTGGACGACGCTTCGACCGGCATCGTCTCCCGCGAAGATATCGAAGAAGTGGTTTCGCGCTGGACCGGTATCGGCGTCACCTCCATCAAAGAAGACGAGCAGCAGAAGCTCCTGCGCATCGAACCGGAACTTCACAAGCGCGTCATCAGCCAGGACAAAGCCATCACGGCTCTTGCCCGAGCTATTCGCCGCAGCCGCGCGGGCCTCAAATCGCCGCTGCGTCCGGTGGGCTGTTTCTTCTTCCTCGGGCCCACGGGCGTCGGCAAAACCGAAGTCGCGCGGCGCCTCGCGGAATTCCTGTTTGGGTCGGAGAAGTCGTTGGTACGCTTCGATATGTCGGAGTTCATGGAGAAGCACTCCGTTTCGAAGCTCATCGGCGCGCCTCCAGGGTACGTGGGCTATGAAGAAGGCGGGCAGTTAACGGAGCGGGTCCGCCGGACGCCTTACTCGGTCATCCTGCTGGATGAAATCGAGAAGGCCCATCCCGACGTCTTCAACATCTTGTTGCAGGTGTTTGAAGACGGGCAATTGACGGATGGTCTCGGCAACACCGTGGATTTCCGGAACACCATCATCATCATGACTTCCAATCTAGGCGCGCGGCACCTGCAGAAGCGCACCTCTATCGGATTCCAGTCGGGCGCTGATGAAGCCAGCCAGAAGTCCATCGAAGAGATGGTCATGAACGAAGTAAAGCGCGCGTTCAATCCGGAGTTTCTCAACCGGCTGGACGAGGTCATCATTTTCAACGCGCTCGGCGACGAAGATTTGCTCCGCATCATCGATTTGCTGGTGGGCCAGCTGAACGACACGCTGATCCACAGGCAGGTGCAGGTGGTGCTCTCGCCGGAAGCACGCCAGTGGATCCTCGAGAAAACGTGTGCGGACCGTAACTATGGGGCACGGCCGCTTCGTCGGGCTCTTCAGAAGTACGTGGAAGACCCGCTCTCGGAGGCGCTCATCCAGGGAGGAATCCAGCGGCCCGCGACGCTGCAGATTTACGTCGCCGGCGAGGCCTTGGCGTTCCGTCCCGTGGTTGAGGCAACCCCGGTAATCCACTAGCGAATCTGACACAACGCACGGAAGGCCCCGGCCAGGTCGGGGCCAGCAAACGACCGGCCCACACCGGGTCCGGCGGGAGAAAAACAAATTGTGTTTCGGGGGCGCGGCCCTGAGGACCTCAACGGCCGCTTGTAGGAGAGTCTGTTTGCCATTTGGAGTTTCGGCGTTTCGGGTCATCTGGCTCGCGGCGTTCCTGTTGTTGTTTGCCGCCTCCAGTTCGCCCGCCTTTGCGCATCGAAATCTCTTCGCGGGGGCGTCTGCCACCGCGGCTTCTGCGCCCCTGTCTTTTCTCGCTGATTCCGCAAAGGACGACAGCGGCAACGACGCCGAGCCTCAGGATGCGCAGCAACCCGCGCGCGGCCAGACTCCGGCAGTGATCGAGCGCATCGAATTCATCGGCAACCGCAGAATCCGCAGCGATACGCTCAAGGCGCGCATCTTCAGCCGCGAAGGCGATCCCTACAACGAAGAGACGTTGCGGCGCGATTTCCAGGCCCTTTGGAATACCCAGTTCTTTGAGGACGTCCAACTGCGCGTCGAAGATTCTCCCGATCGCCCGGACGGCAAGATCGTTATTTTCGAAGTCAAGGAACGGCCTACCATCCGCCGTATCCGCTATGAGGGCATTCATTCCATTTCCGAATCGGACATCTTGGACCGTTTCAAGGACCGCAAAGTCGGTCTCTCCGTCGAAAGTCCCTTCGACCCCACGAAAATCAAAAAAGCAGAAGTGGTCCTCAAGGAACTGCTCGGAGAACATGGCCGCCAGTTTGCCAAGGTGACCCCGGAGTACGAGCGCATCGCTTCGAGCAATGCCGTCATTTTGATCTTCAAGATTGACGAAGGCCCCAAAGTGAAGGTGGGCAAGATCATTTTCGTCGGGAACCACGCGTTCAGCGACCGCAAACTGATCCGGGCGATGAAGCACGATCGCCCCTATGGAATTCCTCTTTATTTTTGGGATATCCCGGTGTTGTCTAAAACCTATGACCGCGAAAAACTGAACGAGGATTTGGAAGTCGGAGTCCGCGGCCTGTACCAGGACAACGGCTATTTCCGCGTCGTCGCCGCCGGAAACGGACCTGTTCTTCAGAACGTAGATGTTCAACACGGCGGCCTCCCGATACCCGGAATGCGCCCCCACGTCGGCAAAGCCGTCAACATCACTATCAAGATTGAAGAAGGCGAACAGTACCGCATGGGAACGCTGAAGATTGTCAGCGCCGACCCCGACAAAGCATTGTCGTTGAAAGTCAATGCGTTGAAGGAGATTTTTCCGATCAAGGAAGGCGACGTCTTCAACGTCGATAAGCTTCGCAAAGCACTGAAGAATTATACCGATGCCTACGGGCAATACGGCTTCATCGATTTTACGGCCGAGCCCGATTTTGACATCGATGACGCCGCCAAGAAGATCAACCTCACGCTGCGCTTCGACGAGCAAAAACAATATTACGTCCGCCGCATCAACTTCACCGGAAACACCACCACACGCGACAAAGTGATTCGACGCGAGCTGCTCATCGACGAGGGCCAGCTCTTCGACAAGCGCCGCTGGGACATCAGCGTGCTGCGGCTCAATCAACTCAATTATTTCAACAAGATCGATGCCGACAAGGATATCGATCTGCAGAAAAACGCCAAAGACGGCACCGTGGATATCACGCTCAAGCTCAAGGAAAAGGGCAAGCAATCCATCGGTTTGCAGGGCGGCGTCAGCGGCTTGGCCGGCGGCTTTATCGGGCTCACCTATCAGACCAACAACTTCCTGGGATTGGGCGAGACGCTCACGCTTTCCGCGCAATTCGGAGAATACCAGCGCATCCTGCAATTTGGTTTCACGGAGCCATATTTATTTGACCGGCCCATTTCGACAGGCTTCACGGTCTTCTCGAGCAAGTATGATTTCAACCAGGCCGAGCAAGAGGCCGTGCTCCTGAACCAGCAGGTCAGCGTCAACCCGCAATACGTTCAAAATTACAATCAGAACAGCACTGGGTTCACGGCCTTCGCCAGCTACCCCGCCAAAAAGTTTTCCTTCGCCAGGTTCGGCCTTTCTTACGGATTGACCCGCACGAACATCGAGGCTTTCAATCAGGCTTCCTCGCTGCTCTTCGAGCAGTTGCAATACCGGAGCATTGCCGGGCCCAGCGCCCTGGATGGAATCGTTTCGAGCGCCCTCACGCCCTCGGTTACCTACAACACCATCGATAATCCCATCAACGCGACAAAGGGCAAGAGCTTCTACTACGCGGCGTCGGTCGCAGGCGGCCCGCTCGGCGGCAACGTCAACACCATTACCAACATATTCGATGTGAAGTACTTCCATCCCGTCCGCAAGCGGCGCAACGCCGTCGGCGTGCACTTTAGCTCTTCCTTTATAACCGGCTATGGCGGCAAGGAAATTCCGCCGTTCAGCCGCTTCTATATGGGCGGGGAGCAGGATATTCGCGGATTTGATATCCGCTCGATTTCGCCGGTCGTCTTCATCCCCGTGGCAACATCGCAAGTTCTCTATTACCACGATCCCACGGCGGGCGGCGCTTTGCGGTCCTTCGGTCTTCCCGTCCTGGTCTACACAGCGACCTTGCCGGGCGGCGATTTGCAGAGTTACGGCAACTTCGAATACCGCATTCCCATCGTCGGCAACTATGCCACCATGTCTTTCTTCGTCGACGCGGGAACGGATGGAATTCTGAACCGGTCAGCTTTGCACCTGGATCCCACGGGCATAGCGAACATCAACCAGATGTTTCCGGGCGCGCCGCTTGCGAAGACGTTGGGAATCTATCCCGGTACGAATTTCCGGATCCGGGATTCGGCGGGCATCGAATTCGGGATCAATATTCCGATCATCCAGGCGCCCTTCCGGATTTATTACGCGTACAACCTGAACAGATTGTATGCGCAGATTGCCGCGCCAAGTCCCTTCGTCAACCAGGCCACGCTGACCAACTGGAAAAACACATTGGATGGGATAAGCCCCAGTCTTTGGCAGGACGAGATTGCGCCTCAGCTGAATTTCTTGAGCAATCCCGGGCGCTTGAACTACTTTGAGCCCAAGACCACTTTTCGATTTACGGTGGGCAAAACATTCTAGGCGCGGGCGACCGCCGCGGAATTTGGAGTTGGCTGCTGAAGAACATAGGCTGGCGTGGCCGCAGGATTTGCGGCGCGCATGAATTTGGGAGGGCAGGTCAAATGAAGTTGTGGAAAATTTCGAGCTACCTGACGCTGGCGGTCCTGGCGCCGTGTCTATTCGTTACCGGATGCGGGAGTAACAGCGGCGCCATCGCAACTACGGTGACCCTCACATCCTCTGTGGGATCTACGCTCATTTTGGGTCAATCGACCACTCTCACCTCGACGGTCACCGGTCCGACGAACCTCGATTCCACTTGGGAGCCGAACGAGCCCGCGAATACGCCTTGTACCTATACGACGACCACCGTGAACTCTTCCGGCGTAGCAACGACCAAGGCCGCCGTGGCTTGCCCAACGGACGGCACCTTTGGCACGTTGTCCAATGAACAGACCACCGGAACCGCCACGTTTCTTGCTCCCTCGGTTCTTCCTGATCCGACCACCTATCCCGCGCTGACGCTTATCGTTACCGCTTGTTCGGTCGCTCAACCCAACAAGTGCGGCACAATCGATCTGTACATCGATTCCGGCATCAGCGTTACGCTCACGCCCACCACCGCCGCCGTGCCGACCAATGAGAAGGAGCCCTTTTTTGCGATTCTCACCAATGATCTTCAAAGCAAAGGTGTCACTTGGTCGCTGACGCAGAGCACTCCGAGCAGCACCACCAGCACCACTCCCAACGATTACGCCGGACTGCCCACTTGCACCGTGAGCGGCAATGCCACGGGATGCGGCTCGATTGATGCGAACGGCGTTTATACCGCTCCCGCGGTTGTGCCCGCGGACACCACTCCTACCAGCACGAGCACAACGCCACAAGACGTAACAATCGTGGCCACCTCGGTGGAAGATCCCACGCGCTACGCCCTCGGCACGATCACGATTACGCAGGGCGGACCGATTACGTTTAATGGTATCTCCCCAACCATCGCTCCGCAGGGCGCTGCTTATTGGGATATCTATCTCAACGCCCCGAACATCTCCTCGGCTTCGCTGATTAACTTGTCCGCCGGGGGCCAAGTTGTGAAGACGTTCTCCACGGCCGGTGGCCAGGTCAAAGTGCTGTTTCCCATTCCCACTGGGACCGTGGCGAATCCGGCTTCGACTGGCGCGCGCATTCGCTTATTTGCAAGCGAAGGCGATTTGGCGAGTACCGGCCAGTATACTGTTTCCGTCACCGATCCCGCCGAAACCGTTACGACAACTCCCGGAGGCGACTTTACTTTTACCGTTATGCCCGTGCGCCCCACCGCCGTGTCTTCCTCTCCGAATGGTGTAGTGCAGGGGGTGGTGGCTTCCGGCAATATTCCAGTGACGATTGACGGAGGGTATTTCGGCCAGAACGGCGGGCTGGCGAATGTAACGTTTGGCAACACCATTCCCGGCACGACCAACGGCCAGGGCCAACCGCTTTCCTACTCGAAGCAATTGCAGGTGCAATTGCCCAGCGGTCCCATTAACTCTGGCCTCCCGGGGCTCTATTCTCTTTCCGTGGCGCGAACAACGCCGCCGCTCCCCTTTCAAGACAACGCGGCAGTAACGGATTTGGCTGTCTTTCCCAGTTATGCCACCAATCCGCCAGTCCTTGAGGGGACGATCCCGGGTGTAGGCACCAATCCGAGTGCGATCGACATCGATCCCACGCTTGGAGTTCTTGCCGTCGCCGAAACCGGCTCGAATGCCGTGCAGTTTTTTAGCATCGGAAATGGCACCTTAACGGCGATCAATGGTCCCGTTCACGTTGGCCTTACCGCGAACAGCGTTCCGACGGGCCTTTCGGTGAACCGCAGCAACCACACCGTTGCGGTGGTTAACTACCAGGAGCAAAGCGTAACCGTCCTGCCGATCCCCGGCGCTCCTACGCAGGCTCCAGGCACTCCGTTCACTATCGATCTGTCTAACGTCTTGCAAGGCCAGGTTTCCCCGGCGCCGCTGCCTTACGCGATTGGCGTGGATTCCGATACGAACATGGCCCTGGTCGCCTATTCCTCGACTTCGGCCGCTACCGCGGCAAACCTTGGTTTCCTTCTGAATTTGACGCCTGGCGCACCGGCGCAGGGCTATGGCTGCCTCGGCGATACGCCGCCGGCAACGAGCCCGGGACCGTGTGTCTATGCGCAGGTCACGTTGAACACCGGCCAGTATCCGCAAATCGCCATGGCCCCGCATGGCCATCTCGCCTTTGTGAGTCCGGGCGGGCAGGGTGAGCTGCAGGGTGTTGACGTGACCAAGGCCTCGACTTCGGCGCAGATTCAGTCCCTCACGCTGGCCGCGGGAATTGTGACCGTCACCACGAATGCTGCGAATGGACTGGTGCCTGGCAACTCCGGCACCGTCCTCATCTCCGGCGTGCCGGGTCCAGGAACCTCCGCCAATGCCTCTACCGCAAACTTCAATGGTGTTTTCGTGGTGACGGCCCTGAGTGACACCAGCTTTAGTTACATCTTGAATTCCACCTCGAGTGGAACGGTCACGATTCCGGCGCCCGCCGCGGGTAGCCCTTGGCCGGCCAACGTTTATTACGGCACGCCGAATTTGACCTATGGCGGCTTGTCGCAAACGACCCAAGGCATCTCCATCAATCCCATCACCAACACGGCCGCCCTTGCGGATGCGAACGCGACCGGCTCAAATGGTCCAGAAATCAATCTAATCAACGATCTGGATCAGAGCATCAGCTCGATCTATTTTTATTCGACTTGCACCTATTTCACGACCTTCTACCCGTGCGCCAATTCGGCGGAACTGCTGGGCACGGCGGACGTGTCCTGGCAGCCTTATTCGAACTCTATCGTTTCCTATAACCCCGGGCTGAACCAAGTCTCCGTCTCCGATCCTGTCAGCCAGCAGCGCTACGCGTTTGTCTGCAACACGAATGTGATGCCCACTCCTTGCCTGGTCAACCCGCAAAGTACTACGGACCTGCAGACGTTCAATTCCCAAACCACGCTGCCCGGAACTGGAAGGGCCACGCTGACGGTCACGAATGGCACAACCAACAGTCTGACGCTGTTTGGCGGCCTCGTCGTTGATCCATCCACCAACCAGGCCTTCGTGGTCATGTCTGGCAGCAGCCAGATCGACGTCATCAATCTCGGCCCGGCGCCGTCGAACCAGCTCAAGGCTGCCGAAATCAGTGAAGTCGTTGTGCCTAGCCCCACTCCAGGACTCGGCGTGATTGGCGGGATTCCCAACGCCACCGTGCCGCAAGGAACGCTCACCTCCGCAACTCCTCTCGCTGGCGTGGAAATTTTTGGCTCGGGATTTGACGCCGGCACCCAAGTGCGCCTCGACGGCCAAGCCTTCGCCACCTGCGCGGCTGCTCAGGGCGCTTGCCAAGTAGTCAACAGCAGGCAACTGACTGTGACTATTCCCGCGTCGTACTTGTCCTTTCCGCATCGCTTCGCGCTGGACGTCGTGAATCACGAGGGCGTGCAATCGAACGCCTCGGACTTTTTCGTGATTCAATCCGTGGACCTTTCGCATGTTTGCACGGACGCCAACGGAAATGCCGTCAACACGGAGCCGAGCTCCGTGGCCATCGCGGATCAGCTCGCCAACGGGCCTTTCTCGCCCATCGCCGTGGTCACTAACAGCGGTTGCAATAACATCGCGGTCGTGGACATCAATCCTACGGCCACGTTGAATGGACAAGTCGTTCAGAATCCGAACTTTGGCTCGTTTCACACCATCGCAGTCGGCGCCACTCCGCAAGGGATTGCCATAAGCCAGCCGTTCGGCCTCGCGGTCGTCGCGAATAACAGCGCCGGCACTGCGTCCATCGTCAATCTCGTTTCGGGAGCTCTGGAGGTTCCGGACGTTACCACCGGGACGAACCCTACGGGCGTGGCCATCAACAACGCGACCGGCGCGGCCATCGTTGCCAACACGGGATCAAACACCATCACGGAACTCGACCTAGGTTTGCTCTTCGGAACCTCTGCGGTAACAACGCTGGCCAATACGCAGGTTAGCGTCGGCGGCTTCCAGCAGCCGACGGCGGTAGCCATAGACCCGGACCGCGGCACAAATAATCAGGGCATAGCGGTCGTCACGTCGCTTGAGCTCGTCAGCGGAGAAGCGCCGGAAGGGGCGCTGCAAGTGGCGGACATTGGAGCGACCACTCCCATCCTTAGCACCACAGAACAGACGGGTTCGGTAACCGCGCCCGCGACGGGAATCGTGTTCGATCCCACCGTTGCTACCACATCGGAATATCCCGGAGTCTTCTATGCGAGCTCCAGCGGCGGAAACGTGATCACCCAGTTTAACCCGGATTCCGGCAGCGTCGTTAACACCAACGTGGGGATCAACCCCACGGCGCTGGCCATCAATCCGGAGACGGGAGCGATCTTGACGACAAACCTGGCGGGCCAAACAATCTCGATCGTCGATACGACGTCGAGTCCGATGAAGACCGTGAAGACGCTCGGAATTCCAGGCTCGGCGCAGTTTGGCGTGGCCATCGACCAGTTCACGAATCTTGCCGCCATCGTGGATCAAGCCAACAACCGGTTGCTGATCTTCCCGATGCCGAACTAGACGAGCGGGGGAGCGGCAGCGAAGTCGCGGGAGCCGCGGTAGGAGATGTAGCAGGCGGCGGTTTCTGATTGCAGGCAGGCGAGACGCTCGGCTATACTTTCAGGTTTGTGTAGTGCCCGCGGAAGTCGCAGGCAGGCGGAAAACAGTTTCAAAACCAGGCAAAAATTGGTTCCGGTTGGCTCCGGAGAAGCCGGAGCCATCCATAACAAGGAGAATACAGTGAATTTGAGAATGGTTGTAAGAACCGCCGCCGTTGCCGCCGCGTGCGTCATCGCCGGGGGAGCAGCGTGGGCACAGACCGCACCAGCCGCGGGAACGGCCAAGCAGTTGGTAGGCATCATCAATTTGCGCGGCGCCATCGGCAGCACCGAGGAAGGAAAGCAGGCGTCCGCGGAATTGCAATCGCAGTTCGCGCCGCGCTCCGCCGAGATTGACAACCTCACCAAGCAGATCAACGATTTGCAGCAGAAGCTCCAGGCCGGCCAGGGCAAGCTCAGCCAGGAAGAAGAAGCGCGCTTGACGTCCGACGGGCAAAGGCTCACGCAGCGCCTCGACCGCCGCCGCAGCGATTTTCAGGAAGACGCCAGCGCCGCTCAGCAAGAAGTTCTGGAGCGCATCGGGCGCAAGATGATCGACGTGCTCGATCGCTTCGCACGCGATAACGGCTACAGCGTGGTGCTCGATACGTCCGGGCAGAATTCGCCCATCCTGTACGCCTCGGACCAAGTCAATGTGACGCAGGACATCATCCGCCTTTACGATCAGGCTTACCCCGTGAAGTCGGCCGCGCCGTCCACGGCGAAGCCCGCCACGAAACCGCATCAGCCGTAGTTCGACCGCTCATTTCGTTTCCATTTGTGTTTCAAGGACGCCTCCGGTTTTGCCGGAGGCGTTTTTATTTTGGCGGTTCCGCGGACAAACCTGCACAGGAAAACAGGCGGGGCGGAGGCCCCTTGCGAAGAGCGCAGAAACCCGCGTCCAAAACTTCGCGAATTGGATATAGTAGTCCGAAGGCAGCAAGGAGGCTTCCATGGCACAAGCGCAAACACAACTCGAACGCATTCCGCGCCCGCCGATTTTTGCGACGCTCGCCGAAGAGCGGCGCCATCGCAAGGAAAGGCTTGCCGCGGCTTTCCGCCTGTTTTCGCGTTGCGGATTCGATGAAGGCGTGACGGGGCACATCACCGCTCGCGATCCCGAACGCCCGGACCATTTTTGGGTGAATCCCTTCGGAATGCACTTCAGCCAAATCCGCGTTTCGGATCTCTTGCTGGTCAACGATCATGGAGAGGTGGTCGAAGGAGAACGTGGCGTGAATCTCTCCGCCTTTGCGATTCATTCCAGGATTCACAAGGAGCGGCCCGACGTGGTTGCCGCCGCGCATGCGCATTCGCTGCATGGAAAGACGTGGTCCACTCTCGGACGGCTCCTCGATCCTTTGACGCAGGACGCCTGCGCATTTTATGAAGACCACGTTCTCTTCGATGATTACACGGGCCTGGTCTATGACACGGACGAAGGCGATCGCATTGCCAGGACGTTGGGGAGCAAGAAAGCCGCGATTCTTTGTAATCACGGCCTGCTCACCGTCGGGAAGTCCGTGGATGAAGCGGCGTGGTGGTTCATCACCATGGACCGTTCCTGCCAGGCGCAATTGCTCGCGGAAGCGGCCGGAGAACCCCGCAGTATTCCTCACGAAATAGCCAAACAGACGAGCGCGCATGTCGGCCTTCCGCAGGTGGGCTGGTTCCAGTTTCAGCCGCTGTGGGACCGCATTTCCCGGGAGCAGCCGGATTTGTTTGAATGAGGTAAGAAACCGGTCGCAAAGAAACGGCGAAATAAAGTAGTTATGAAAGAACGAAGCAACAAGAAGAGTGGAACAGCGGTTTGGCGAGCTCGAATGGCAAGAGCAAAATGGTGGGCGAGGGAGTGCCGTGGTTCCCATTTTCCACAAAAAATGTTTTTGCAATTAAAGTCGCCAATACGGCCGGCTCCGCTGGCGTCCGTTACCGCTCATGAGTACGCTAGGATCAAATTGTCCGACAAAATGCGCAGTTTCAAATCGTCAGACCGCTGACTATTCCGCGCGAACGAGTGCGTTGCCTTCCGAGTCCCGCACTTCATATTCTCCGGGCCAGAGATCCCTGAGTTCTTCCATCAATCGAAAACTTTCCTCGGAATCCTCGCGTGAGGCAACGCGTACGAATTCATCGTTCTCCAGCTTTCTGAATACGTGATACACGGCACCCGGACCTCATCCTTACTGTTGGGCTCAGAGCGGGTGGAAAATACTGCCGTGCGCCACGTGTGGCTGTGATGCGGATCACCGTTCGAAGCGCGTGGGAACTAACCCGGCGGATTCATCCGGAATTGGCGGAGCTTCATGTTCTGGATCTCGGCCGGCGTTAAACGGTGAGTACCACTTTCCCTTGCGCGTGTCCTTCCGCCAGATAGCGCAGAGCATCCGCTGCTTCTCTCAGCGGATAGCGTCTATCGATGATGGGCACAACTTTTCCCGCTTCCAGGAGCTCCTTCAAAAAAGCCAAGTCCTTCTGAATCATTTTCGCCAGAAAGAAACCCATCTTCCTACGCCCAGTCCGTGAGAGCACTGGCCCAAGTAACACCGCTTGGAGAATTCGGCCCACGCCCCCGCCGGCGGCTACATAAATTCCATCCTGTCTGAGCGCGCGCCTGTAATCGAAAATCGAATGATGGGCGTTCGCCGCGAAGATCAGGTCGTAACGCTGACCGCTGCGCGCAAAATCTGCCTCGGTGTAATCGATTACATGATCCGCGCCAAGCGATCGCGCCGTCTCCACGTTCCTCGTGCTGCACACGGCGGTGACTTCCGCGCCGAGCGTTTTGGCAATTTGGATCGCAAATGTGCCCACGCCGCCGGACGCTCCTTCAATCAGAACTTTCTGGCCTTGCTGGAGGCGTCCCGCGTCTCGAAGACCCTGCAACGCGGTGATCGCCGCGATCGGTACCGCTGCCGCTTCCTCAAACGACAGGTTGGCCGGCTTCAGGCTTATTTTTTCTCCCATCGCGCATACGTATTCAGCGAACCCCTTCCCTCCGAAACCGGTGACGCCGAAGATCTCGTCGCCCGGACGAAATTGCTTCACAGCTCTCCCGATTGCTTCCACTCGCCCCGCGATGTCACATCCCAGGATTTTCTCTTTTGGTGTGCGGAGTCCGGGGATCGCGCGATTCCATGGCATGCCTTTCATTAAGAACAAGTCCAGGGGATTCACCGAAGCCGCGAAAAGCTTGATCAAGACTTCATTGTCCGCGGGCGAAGGTGTCGGCACCTCTGCGAATTGAATCACCTCCGGCGAACCGTATCGTGCGCGTACAATCGCTTTCATGGGAGCCTCTTCAAGAGTTCTTGCGCGAGTTCCTGTTGCGTCGCAGCAGCGCGAGACAAGCGAGCTTTCTCCGAAGTATAGGACGGACTCGGCGATTCGATCGTGAAAATCACGCTGTTTGGAGAAGTGGAAGATCGGGACGGAGAGGCGCGGCAATCCTGGAACAGGCACTTTCTTCGTCGGCGGCGAATCGCTATCATGCTCGTCATGGAATACCCACCCAGCCGTCGCACCTTTCTGATTGCCAGCGGGCTTACCGCTCTTGCATCCACGCGAGTTCTCGGCGCGAACGACACGTTGCGCGTCGGAGTGATTGGAGCCGGCGGGCGCATGGGCGACCTGCTGAATGCCGCCGACAACGTGGGCGGCTACCAGATCGTCGCGGTGAGCGACGTGTATGGACCCCGGCGCGACGCCATCAAAGAGCGTTCGAAGGGCATCGCAACCACGCACGTGGATTATCGCGAGGTGCTGGAGCAGCCGATCGACGCCGTTTTTATCGCGGCGCCTAACCACTGGCATGTGCGCATGGCGGTGGATGCAGTGGCAGCGGGGAAGGACGTTTATCTTGAGAAACCGGTGACGCACGCGCTCGAGGAAGGAGCGACGCTCCAGCATGCGGTGCGTTCGAACAAACGGATTCTGCAATGCGGAATGCAGCAGCGCAGTTGGAGTCACTTTCGCGATGCCGTGGACCTGATTCAAGGAGGAAGCCTGGGACGCGTGGTGCAGGCCAGGACATATTGGTGGCAGAACTATCTGGGAGGCGGACCGCCCAAGCCCGTGGATACGCAAGCGCTCGAATGGAAGCAGTGGCTTGGCGGAGCGCCCGATCAGCCTTTCAGCGAAGAGAAATTTTACCGCTGGCGGTGGTTCTGGAATTTCGGCGGCGGCGCCATGACCGATCTTTTCACGCACTGGATCGACGTGGTGCACTGGGCCATGAAATCCGACAAGCCGAGCGAAGCGCAAATGCTCGGCGATAAATATATTTTCGCAGAATGGGATTGTCCGGACACCGTACAAGCGGCATTGCGCTATCCGGGATTCGATGTCGTGTACGAGGGCATGATGGCGTCCTCGATCGATGATGGCGGGCTGGAATTCCGCGGCACGGAAGCAACCATGAAGCTGAACCGGAGCGGCTTCGGCGTCTATCACGAAGGCGTCTACGGGAGAGAAAATCCCGTTCTGCGCGCGGACAGTTTTCGCGACGGCACGATCGATCACGTGCGCAATTTTTTCGAGTGCATCAAATCGCGCAGCGAGCCGAACGCGCCTGTCGAAACGGGAATCTCAGCGGCGGGCGCGGGGCACATCGCGAATCTGGCGTACCGCGGCACGGGCCGGATCGCGTGGCCGGCGAAGACGCGCGCTTAAAACTTCGCCGCGGATGGAAATAAAACAAAAATAAAGAAGTTAGATTGGAAAGAAGTGGAAGTGCACGCAACCGAGCGCGTGCGATTAGTTGGAGAGCGCGTGGACGGCGGGGAAAAGAATCTAAAGGATCTAGAGCATGGCGCGACATTTTCAATTTGATGATGGAGGACGAGGCGCCGCCGGATACAGAGGGAAGGCCGGCGATTGCGTGGTGCGCGCTATCGCGATCGCGACAGGACGTCCATACCAGCAAATCTATGATTTGGTGAACAGCGCGGCAACGCACGAACGCACGGGGAAACGGAAACGCGGGAAGAGCAACGCGAGAACGGGAGTTTACAAGAGTTCGATCAAGCGCGTGATGAACACGTTGGGGTGGGTATGGACGCCGACGATGGAGATTGGCTCCGGATGCATAGTGCATTTGCGGGCCGAGGAATTGCCACCGGGACGATTGGTGGTGAGCGTGTCGAAACATTTGACCGCCGTGATTGACGGCGTGATTCACGATACGCATGACTGTTCTCGACGAGGAAGGCGATGCGTGTACGGATATTGGCAGCCGGGCGATGGAATGCGGCCGTGGGCGGCCGCGAAGACTTCGGCGCCAAGAAAAGAGAGCAGGGCACCCCGCCGCTCGAGGACATTTCTTGAGTGGCTGTTCGGTTGAATGGAAGAAGTTGACAAAGCTAAACACCCTCCGAAATTAGTGGCGAACGGATTCGGCCGGTCCGTTGTCAGTGGCGGATGGCCCAGGCTAGGCCGTCGGGTTCGGGGCCGGCGTCGATGTGGCCGACTACTTCGAGAGTTTTCAGGTCGATCACCGCAACATAATTATCAGGAGTGCAGGAGACGTAGGCGCGGGCGCCGTCCGGCTGCATCTCGATGCCGGCTGCGCCGTGGCCAATCGGCAGGCGCTTGATTTCCTTGCGCGTGGCCGGGTCGTAGATGACGAGATCCGGGCCGCCGAGCGTTGAAATCAAAACCATTTTTCCGTCGGGCGTGAATTTCAGGCGGTTGGCGCCGTGGACGTTTGCATCGAGCGTCTGCATTACCTTCTTTTCGGCTTTGTCGATGATGGAAATGGTGCCGTCCTGGGCGTTGGCGACCCAAATTTCTTTGCCGTCGGGCGATAGATCGAAACCTTCGGAGCCTCTGCCGACGGGGATGACGGTCTCGTCCCAATCACCGCCGGGTGCGCCTCGAGGACCGGTTTGCATCGGCGGTGGCCCAGGCGGGGGAGCGCCGGAAGCATTTGACATGGAAGGCGGAGGACCACCGGGGCCGGGGCCGCGATTTTTTGATTTTTCGATGAGGCTGACGGTGCCGGAGCTGACGTTGGTGGTGATGATGAATTGCTCGTCCGGCGAGACGTAA
Source organism: uncultured Acidobacteriota bacterium (assembly GCA_963715795.1). Taxonomy (GTDB): domain Bacteria; phylum Acidobacteriota; class Terriglobia; order Acidiferrales; family UBA7541; genus Acidiferrum. Next base: position 4,727,630 of record OY970275.1, read on the forward strand.
ATCATGTGCGTCCGGTTTTGGCCGGTGCCCATGATCCAATCGACTTTTTGGGTCTGGGGATCAAAGCGGCCGATGGCTTTGGCGGCTTCCGCGGTGAACCAGACTTTGCCGCCGACGAAGTCGAGGCCATGGGGGCCACGCAGTGGGCCAAGATCGATGGAAGGCAGAGCGGTTTGATGGATGAGGTCGACTCTGGCGAGGGTGTTGAAGGCGCCAAAGCCGTAGTTCGAGACGTACGCGGTGGTGCCGTCGGTGGAGGCGATGACTTCGTGGGGATCATGGCCGACGGGGACGCGAGCGAGGACCTTGAGGGTGGAGGGGTCGACGATGGCCAGGGTTTGGGCGCGCTTGGAGAGCACCAGCAGAGATTGGCTGGGCGCGCTTTGGGCGTAGAGCTGAGCGGAAAGAAGGAAGCTCAGGCAAAGAATTGCAAATATGTGTTTCGTTTTCATGGCGCTAAGAATACTCCGAAATGGGAAGTGAATGGAGAGGAGACTGCCGACGAGTGGAGAGGGCGGAGGGAAGGTAAGGCACACCCCCGGGCATTTGTAAGATAATCAAAAGAAAGGAGTTGAGAAGCGAGGCGTTTGTAAATGGTTGAAACGATGGGAGTTGGTTGCTCTCGGTTTTGCTCGCTGGGAGAGCAGGCGCAGCAGGAGGAGGTAAAGGACGTTGAGGAGATTGAGGAGGCAAAGGATCGCACGAACGGCGCGTAGGGTGGTAGGGTGCGAGGGAATTCTAACGCAGAGTTCACTGAGTTCGCGGAGGTCGGAATGAGGTCAGGGAGAGTTGAGCCGATTGACGGCGAGGTGATGGTCGGGTAAAGCATGGGGAATGGACGCATGGAGATACATTACTGTCAAGGTACAGTACTATGATGAGAAGATTCGAATGAGACGCGGGGAAGTCCAGGGGAATGAAGGAGTTGGCGGGAAATTTGTAGTTTGGTGAGACGGGGAAGAAAGTGAGTAGTGGATAGTGCATAGCGAATAGAGGTGATGGGGAGGGGGCGGTGACTGGTGCCAGCGAATGGGAGGTGGGCCGAGGTCCAGAAAAACGAAGACCCACCCTCAAAAAACGAGGGCGGGGCACCGCGGAGAAAGAAAAGTCAAAGTCGATGAATGGCACTTGCCGAGTTAGACCTACCGCCTTGCTAACTTCCCTTTATCTAGATATTATCTAGATATGTTGCGGTTCGATTGGGACGAGCGCAAGAACAAAAGCAATCGCACCAAGCATGGAGTTTGGTTTGAAGAGGCCCAGAGCGTTTTCAGCGATCCGTATGGGCGCGTGTTCGATGATCCAGAGCATTCCGAGCACGAGGAGCGGCTCCTCCTGCTCGGAGTGAGTTCAGCTGCGAGGCCGCTTGTCGTCGTTCACTGCTACCGAGAATCCGATTCGGTGGTTCGGATTATTTCAGCGCGGAAGGCAACTGAGAAGGAGGTTCGATTTTATGAAGAAGGAATATGATTTTTCGAAATTGAAGGAGTTGAAGAACCCGTACGCGGGGAAGAAAAAGGCGGTGGGAATCAATTTGAGTCCGGAAGTGCTGGACTACTTCAAAGGGCTGGCGGAGGAGACGAGAGTTCCTTACCAGAAGCTGATCGATCTGTATCTTTTGGACTGCGCGAAGAAGCGGAAGAAGCTGTTGATGAAGTGGGTGGCGTAGGGGCGGGGAGTTGCGGGGCGGAAGTGATTTATTCGGAGGATTTGGGGGATGGGCAGAGTTATGGGGAGGTGCGGGTGGTTAATCCGTTGAAGTGAGGAGAGCAAGAGCCGAAACTGAGAAAAGAAGCGAGAAAGGAGAGTGCCCACCGTTTGTAAGGAACAAAACCACAAACGGTAGACCGCCCTAGAGTTAGGGAGTTGCCACTCGCCCCGCGTGCTATACTTCCGGTAGCCGCCGGAAACTTCTTTGGGGCCAACGCAGGCTTACAAATCTACCTTTTGGGGAGGAGCAATGAATCTCCTTCTAGAACTGCGTCGGCTCGACGACCTTGTGAAATCTCGTCTGCGATTCTTAGATAATATACGGGACGAAGCAACAAGGCGTTGGTACTTTGAGTTGATGATCAAGCCATACTGGCGACTGGCCGAAGCTGTTCGTCAGCGACTCGAGGATTAGCAGGCGCAGTTCGGAAGAGGCGTGTTAGTTCGACGCGTCTCTCCTTTCCGCAAACAACGCCGCGCCTAGTAGAGTCAAGCCGACCCAAATCCTAAATTCCCACGTCTGTGCCTGATTAAAGTATTTTTGGTAATCAACTAGATCTTCGAGTGCCTTGTTCTGGGCTTGTAGCTGGCCGATGTTGCTGCTGTCCGGCTTGGCGTGCAGGACCTCTTCGCGAACGTACACTGCATGAGCATAGTCATTCGCGATCGATTGGCCAATCGTGAGCAGGGTCACGGCGCTCCAGCGAGCAAGCACGATGCCGGCGAAAAATCTACGGACGCCAACTGGGGATCTCATTTGGGCATTGTACGCCCAGGCCGCTCTTTTGTGATCGCTTTAGCTTTCTCTATCCGGAAGCGGGCGCTCGAAAGGTCCGTTAGCCGCTTCTCCATTTAAGCTCTCTCTTCTATCCGCGGCGCACATTGTCCTCTGAGGTTACACGAGAGGGTGCTGCTGATTTTGTCGAAACACTCCATGTACAGCGAGCGGGTAAAGACGGAGTTTGCTGAGGCGAGGAAGCTCGAGGTGCTGGAGGCGAGAAAAGCAGATTCCTCGCCACGCTCGGAATGACAACGATGGGGGGTGGTCGGGTTGGGGCGGACCAATGCGGGTTAGAACTTGCGGGGCCATTTACGGGCGGCGTGGAAGACGCGGAGGATTTCTAGGGTGTTTGCGCGGACTCGATAGGGGACGATGTAGGGAGTGTTGGGGACGACGAGTTCGCGCGTGCCGGGAACTCGCCCGGGGCGGCCGATGGCGGGATTTTTTCTTAAGAGGGCGACGGCGCGGAGAATTCGCTGGACGACACGACCTGCGGCTGCGGGATTGTCTTCGGCGATGTAGTCTGCTTCGGTTTCGAGGTTTGCTAGCGCGACACGCAACCACCTAACGCGCACGGCGGGACCACTTTTTCGCCACGCGCCGCACTTCGGTCTCGGTGGCAAACTCGCCGCGATCGGCTTCGGCGAGTGCCTTGTGAATTTCATCGATTTGCCAACTGTTCAGGGCGAGGTAGTCCCGGATGGCTTCCGCAGCCAGGAAGGAGCGGGAGCGGCGGGTGGCTCGGGCGAGTTTGTCCAGCTTGCCGGTAAGGTTGTCGTCCAGGCGGAGGGTGAGGATTTTTTGGGATGCCATGTATGCCTCGCGAATACGTCTGATTACATTGTATTCGGTTTGAAGAGGATTGGGAAGACAGGGGGAAAAAGCAGATTCCTCGCTACGCTCGGAATGACAGTTTTGGGAAACTGCGGAGTAGGGGCGGTGGCTGACGCGAACATCTGCAATCGGCGATTCAAACGAGATCGATCATGACGCGGCGTCCGACCATGGCTGCGGCGCGCTGGAGGCTAGAAAGCGTGATGTCGCTTTTGGGATTGAGGAGACGGTCCACCTGGGTGCGGCTGGTCTTGAGCAGCGTGGCCATTTTATTTTTGGAGATTTTCTGTTTTTTCATGGCTTCGTCGAGCTGCCAAGCGACGACCTCCTTGATTGCTTGTGCTTGAGCCTCTTCAAAGATGCCCTCTTGCTTGAGGAAATCGTCGATGCTCGAGCCCACGTGCTTGTTGGTTGTCTTGCGTTTTTTGCTCATCGTTCCAGCTCCTTCTGGCGATTGCGCGCCAAAGCCAAATCATCGAGCGGTGTGGTGCGCGTTTTCTTGATAAATCCATGGAGCGCGACGAGGTGTTCCCGGTGAACGCACACGAGTACACGCGCCGTCCGGTTCGTTGGGAGGTTTGTCCTGATGTCCCACAGTCCGTATCCTAGCGGCCGGCATAGCGGCATCCCGACGGGCCAGCGCCATTGCGCACGCAGAAGGTCCTTCCCGATGGCGTAGCGTTCGGCTTCCGGCAATCCCGTGAGCCACTCCCTTACGGGCTCGTTCCCAGGGCGCAGGCGGTAGAAAATCAGCGGGATTTTTCGGGGCTGAGGGCCTTCGGCCATCCTGCACCTTTTATAGTGCCAGTGTACCGTAGAATGTGCAGTGGGGCAAGGGAGGCCGGGTTAGCCGGAGGGGAAGTGGCGAGTGACGGGCGAGGCGCAAAAAAGATGAAGAGAGATTTCTCTCTGCGCAAGCCGACACGTTTCATCCCGCGAAAAGCGCGGGATGAGGAGGAGTGTGCAGGAGCAAACGTGACAGGAAAAAGCGTCGGCTTGCTCCGTTCGAAATGACCGTGGGCGGGGCTGTGGATCGGCTCGGGTTAGGGACGCGCGAGGAGGAGGTGTCTTGCTTCTTCGAGAGCGGCGACGGCCGATTCGCGGGAGACGGTGGGAAACCCTTCCAGGAAGTCTTCGAGGGTCTTCCCACCTTCGAGGTAATCGAACAGCGTTTGGATGGGCACGCGCGTGCCGCGGAAGACAGCGGTCCCACCGAGAATTTCGGGATTTTTGATGATAACGCCCATGAAGTGATTGTATCACGCGCGAACGGGGAAGGAGGGGTAGCGAAAAGGGGAATGTCCAGACAGGGTAGGGGCTGACGGGGGGCCACGAAGGGGAAATAGCAGGATTTGGGGCGGATTTTGGGGCGTGTCTTGCTTTTGACTTGAGGGCGGAATATACTCATATTTCGCTCTGAAGCGGGTCGCACGGATGAGTGGGCGCAAGCCCACTTTTTTGTTGGGCCGGTTGGAGTGCACTGGGCACCGGCATTGCTTGGGGAGTCTTCGGTTGGATTTGGGAAAAATTCGGGAAGCCGCCGAGCGTGTGGCGCGGTCAGAAGGGCTGGAAATCTTTGATGTGGAATGGAAAGTGGGGAAGCAGAGGTTTCTGAGGGTGATTATCGATAGGCCGCCGAAAGCGGGGGCGGCGATGAGCGACGCGGCGGGGCAGATACTGCCGCCGAGCGAGGCGAGCGCGGGCGGCGAGTTGAGAGTGGGGCACGCGGACTGCCAGCGAGTGAGCCAGCAGTTAAGCGTGATTCTGGACGTCGAGGAGCTGATACCGGGGCCGGGATACACGCTGGAAGTGAGTTCGCCGGGGCTGGACCGGGCGCTGCGGAAAGCGGAAGAGTACGAACGGTTCCGCGGCCGGATGGCGAAGATTTCGACGACGGAGCCGGTCGAGGAACAGAAATATTTTGAAGGGCGCCTGGCGGGAGTTGTGGAGGGGAAAGTACGGCTGGAGCTGAAGGGGAAAGTGGCGCGGACGGTGGAAGTGCCGCTGGAGAAGATACGGAAGGCGAATTTGATGGTGGAGTTCTAGGAACAGTTAAAAGTTTAAAGTTAAAAGTTGAAAGAACAAAGAGAAAAGATAACGCAGAGACGCAGAGTACGCAGAGGAAACGCAGAGAAGAAGGAAGAAGAGCGCGAAGAGATTTAAGAACGAACTGGATTTCGGCACAAAAGAGATTTCGGGTGCGGGAATAGGAATAAGGAACGGGAACAGGAAGCGATCGGGAACGGAATATGGCGAACCTGCTTTATCAACAAATTGAGATGTTGAGCCGCGAGAAGCACATCGAGACGACCGTGGTTGTGTCTGCGATTGAAGACGCGATGGTGGTGGCGGCGCGGAAGTATTACAAGACGGAAGAGGATTTGCGCGCGAAGTTCAACCCAGAGACCGGGCAGGTGGACGTGTATTCGGTGTACACGGTCGTGGAAGAAGTGACCGACCCGAAGAAGGAGATCAGCCTGGCGGAAGCAAAGAAGAAGAATCCCTTGGCGGAGATCGGCACGGAGATCACGGCGGCGAAACCGACGGACGTGCTTGGACGCATTGCGGCGCAAACGGCGAAACAGGTGATTTTGCAGAAAGTACGCGAGGCGGAGCGCGACACGATTTACAACGAGTATCACACGCGCGTGGGCGAACTGGTGACGGTGATCGTGAAGCGCGCGGAAGGGCCGGATTTGATTGTGGATATGGGGCGGACGGAAGCGCGGCTGCCGAAGAGAGAGCAGTCGAAGCTGGAGACGTACAACATCGGCGAGCGGCTGCGCGTGGTGATCAAGATGGTGGACCGTGCGGCGAAAGGGCCGCAGGTGATCGTGTCGCGGGCGGATGCGAGCCTGGTGCAGCGGCTGTTTGAGATGGAAGTGCCGGAAATTTACGATGGCACGGTGCAGATTCGTTTTGCGGCGCGCGAAGCAGGCGAGCGGACGAAGGTAGCGGTGGCGAGCCGGGACAAAGACGTGGATCCGGTGGGCGCGTGCGTGGGAATGAAGGGGATGCGGGTGCAGTCGATCATCCGCGAGCTGCGCGGAGAGAAGATCGACATTATTCCGTACAGCGAAGAGACGGTGGCGTTTGCGCAGAAGGCCCTGAGCCCGGCGAAGGTGACCCGGGTGCAGATCACCGATCCGGAGAACAAGAAGCTCGAAGTGATCGTCGAGGATTCGCAGCTATCGCTGGCGATTGGGAAAAAAGGGCAGAACGTGCGGCTGGCGAGCAAGCTGATCGGTTGGGACATCGATATCAAGAGCGAAGAAGAGAAGCGGCAGGAAATCGAGGAGCAGATGACGGCGCTGACGGCGCCGGCGACACCGTTGACCGCGCTGGCGGGCGTGGGGCCGAAGACGATTGAGAAGATCGAAGCGGCGGGGATTACGAACGTCGAGAAACTCGCGGGGATGACGCCGGAACAGTTGATGGAAATACCGGGAATCGGCGAGAAGATGGTGGACAAGATTTATCAGGCGGTGAACCGGTTCTATGAAGGCGGGGCGGAGGCTGCAGCGGCTGCGCCAGCGGGGGAAAATACGGACGACATGGCGGCGGAAGGCGAGGCGGCGACGGCTGAGGGTGAAGCAACGGCTGAGACTGCGGGAACAGAAACAGCATCGTCTGAGGGTGCGGAAGAAACTGCGGAAAATGCCGCGGCAGATGCTGGAGCTGAGAGCGCGGCTGCAGCGGCTGCGGAAACGCCGGCAGAGACGGAAGAAGCGGCGCCTGAACATTCCGAGAGCGAGACAAAGGCAGCGGAAGAGCCCAGACCGTAAGCATTAAGGCGGCTTGGCGCAACGCGCCACGAAACGAAGAGGCTTATTGAGTATTTTGATTGGAGAACTGTCCACAGGACGCATGAGCGAAGCAAATCAAGTTCGAATCAACGAGCTGGCCCGCGAACTCGAGGTGAAGGCCAAAGCGATCATTGACCTTTTGCCCGGGTATGGCGTCACGGAGAAGAAGACGCACTCGAGCTCGATCCCAGAAGACGTTGCGGAAAAAGTTCGCAAGAATATTTTGGGGCAAGCGGAAGCCGAAGCGGCCGCCGAAGCCGCTGCGAAAGCGGAAAAAGATGCGAAAGACGCGGCGGCAAAGGCTGCGAGGATGCGGCCGGCGGCGGCTGCGCCAGCGCCAGTCGCGGTTGCTCCGAGCGTGGCCGCGAAACCCGCGGCTCCGAGCGCGGCGCAGGTTGCACCGACGGTAGCGCCGGCTGAGAAACCTGCGGCACCGGCGGTTGCGGCTGCTCCGGCAGCTACTGCGCCGCCGACTGTGCCTGCCGTTGCCAAGCCGGCTGCTCCGGCACCTGCAGCGACGACTGCTGTTGCACCACCAGCGGCAAAGCCAGTTGCGTCGCCCGCGGCGCCTGCGACGAGACCTCCTGCGGCTACACCCATACGTCCACCAGCGACGGCAGGTCAGCCGACTCCAGCGCATCCCGTTGCGCGACCGACTGCTTCAGCGGGCGCGAAACCTGCGGTACGTCCGGCAGCGGCGGCGCCTGGAGCGGCCGCTGCGCGGCCAACGGTCCCCTCTCGACCGCTGCCCACGGGGAATCGAGGTCCGGTTCCGGGGACGACACCTGGAAGCGGCCAGCGCACGGGCGGACCACGTCCTGGCCAGCCCATGCGACCGATGCAGCAAGGCGGCCAAGGAAGACAGTACACGCCACGGCCTGGCGGCCCCGGAGGAACGGGGAGTTCACCGGCGAATCGACCATTTGAACAGAGACGCGGCCCGATGCCGACCGGGACGCGGCCGGGACCACGGATGCCGGGACGGCCAGGCATGCTTCCGCCACTGCCGGACAAGATGCCGCCAAAGGCGGAGCCTGGGAAGCCGCTCTATACGCGGAAGCCGACGCAGCGGCAGCGGCCTGTAGTCGATAAAAGGGAAATTGAGGGCGAGCGGAAGCTGCATCCGACGCGGCAGCGTCCGGGAGCAGGGGACCGGAGATCCGCGGCAGCGGTGATTGCGCCGCCAGAGCCGCGACCGCCGCGCGATGTGACTATCACGGAAGGAATTACGATTCGCGAGCTGGCGGAAAAGCTGGACGTGCGCGCGAAGGATCTTTTGAAGACGCTGCTGGACCGCGGCGTTTTTGCCAGCATTAACCAGGCGCTGGACGTACCGACGGCGACAACGCTGGCGGAAGCGTTCAGCGGAGTCGTGAATGTGGTTTCGCTGGAAGAAGAGATGGTGCTGGAAGTCGCGAAGGAAGAGACCAAGGAAAGTTTGAAGCCGCGGCCGCCGGTGGTTACGGTGATGGGACACGTGGACCACGGCAAGACGAGTTTGCTGGATGCGATTCGAGAAGCGGACGTGGCGGGTGGAGAAGCCGGCGGGATTACCCAGCACATCGGCGCGTACAAAGTGGTGGTGAACGACCGCAGCGTGGTTTTCGTGGATACGCCGGGCCATGAAGCGTTCACGAGGATGCGTTCGCGCGGAGCGAAGGTGACGGACATCGTGGTGCTGGTGGTGGCTGCGGATGACGGCGTGATGCCACAGACGAAAGAAGCCATCGATCACGCGAGAGCCGCGAAGGTGCCCATCATCGTGGCGATCAACAAAATCGACAAGCCGGACGCGCAAGTGGAGCGAGTGAAGCGGCAGCTTTCCGACGTGAACCTGGTGCCCGCGGAGTGGGGCGGGGACACGGAATTCGTGGAAGTTTCGGCGAAACAGAAGAAGGGCATCGACAAGCTGCTGGAAACTATTTTGCTGGTGGCGGACTTGCGCGAATTGAAAGCCAATCCGGATGCGCCGGCAAGCGGGACGGTGCTGGAATCGCGCGTGGACAAAGGACGCGGGCCGGTGGCGACGGTGCTGGTGCAGAACGGAACGCTGAACTCGGGCGATTTCTTTATTTGCGGAGCGGTGTTCGGGAAAGTGCGAGCGATGTTTGACGACCGCGGACGCGTAATCAAGGATGCGCCGCCATCGACGCCGGTGGAAGTGCTGGGATTGCAGGGCGTGCCGGAGGCGGGCGACCACTTCCAAGTGACGGAAGAAGCCAAAGCGCGGCACATCGTGGAATACCGGCAGGGCAAGCAGCGAGACGCGCAGATGGCGCGGTCGAGCGGAGCGCGCATCACGCTGGACCAACTGCACGAGCAGCTCAAGGCCGGGGATGTGAAGGAGCTGGGCATCGTCATCAAGGCGGACGTGCAAGGATCGGTGGAAGTGCTTAGCGAAATGCTGCCGAAGCTTTCGACGGACCAGGTGAAGCTGAAGATTATCGGTTCGGGCGTTGGCGCGGTGACGGAAAACAACGTACTGCTGGCTTCGGCCTCGGGAGCGATCGTGATCGCGTTTGGCATCCGGCCGGACCGCAAAGCCATGGAGTTGGCGCAGCAGGAACATGTGGACATTCGCTCGCACACGATTATTTACGAAGTGTCCGACGAGATTAAGAAAGCCATGGAAGGCCTGCTGGAGCCGGTCATCCAGGAGACGTATCTGGGGCGCGCGGAAGTGCGGAACACGTTCCGCGTGAAGGGCGCGGGCACCGTGGCGGGATGCTACGTGGTGGATGGCGTGCTGAAACGCGACGCCCAGATACGAGTGGTGCGAGACGGGGCGGTCATTTACACGTCAAAGCTGAGCTCGCTGAAGCGATTTAAGGATGACGCGAGCGAAGTGCGCACAGGTTTCGAATGCGGCGCGGGCATTGCGAACTTCAACAACGTGAAAGTCGGCGACGTTTTGGAATGCTTCAGCGTGCAGAAGCTGAGCGCCGCAGAAGCGGCGGGCCAGAGCAGCGGAGCGGCCAGCCGCAAGTAAGCGAAAAATAGTCCCCCGGAGCGCTCATGCCGGTCGGTTTACTTACCCTTGAGCTGCATATCCCCGATGCGCAATCGCTGAAGGACAAGCGGCAAGTGCTGCGCAGCTTGAAAGACAAGCTGCGGAGGCAGTTCAATGTGGCGGTGGCGGAGCTGGACCACCACAACGCGTGGCAGAGGTCGGTGGTGGGAGTGGTCACGCTTTCAAACGAAGAGAAGCATGTGAATGAAGTGCTGCAAAAAGTCCTGGATGAAGCGGACCGCATTCTCGGCTCGATTTTGATCAACCAGGCGATCGAAATTATCTAGGAAGCTTCGCGGGGACGAAATGAGTCCAGCCAATCACCGGCACGAACGGGTGGGCGAGGAGATCGCTCACGAAATCAACGCCATGCTAGCGGGGGAGCTGAAGGATCCGCGGCTGGAGGGCATGGTGGTGGTCAGCGAAGTGCGCGTGCAGCCGGACATGAAACACGCACGCGTGTTCGTCAACATGCAAGGCACGGCCAAAGAACAGAACGACGCGATCAAGGCGCTGGAACATGCCTCGGGGTTCATCCGGCGGGAATTGATCGAGCGGCTACAGCTGCGGCGGCTTCCGGAACTTCATTTCGCATTGGACCACTCGCAGGAATACACGGAGCGGATCGACCAACTGTTGAAAGAGATGAAGAAGGACAAGCCGGCGGCGTCGTAAGCTTGGTTTTCTGTGGGGATTCAAAGTACAAAGTGAGTGGTGACTGGTGACTTGTGAAACTTGCGCCAAGCACGCAGTTCGTCTTATGACAGCGCCATTCGGATCTGCCTGATCGAAGAGGCACTGAAGATCTTCTCGAAGATTGCACAGAGACTTTTTCTTCCATGACACGCCAGCCACAGCACGCAGCGCACGATGGAGCGCTCGTAATCGATAAACCGCGGGGTAAGACTTCGCATGACGTGGTCGATGCCGTGCGGCATCTCGCGGGATTCCGGCAGATCGGGCATCTTGGAACGCTCGATCCGCTGGCGACAGGCGTACTTGTGCTGTTGCTGGGCCGCGCCACGAGGCTGGTGCAGTTCTACAGCGGGCGAAGAAAACGGTACACGGCTGCGTTTCGATTCGGATTTGCGACGGATACTTACGATTCAGACGGCGAAGCCCAAGGGCCGGACACTCTGCCGGTACTTGAGGCCTCAATGCTCGAGGAGCTGGCGGCCGGGAGCGTGGGCCGGTTCCAGCAGATGCCACCGGCGTTTTCCGCAAAGAAAGTGCATGGGCGGCCCGCATACGAGCTGGCGCGAAAAAAGCAACCGGTTGAATTAAAGGCGGTCGAGGTCGAACTTTTCGAATACAAGCTAACCGGGATCGAAGACAGCGTGGCGCGTTTTGTCATCGAGTGCTCTTCGGGGACGTACATCCGCTCGCTGGCGCATGAGATGGGACAGAAACTCGGCTGCGGAGCGCACCTGGCGGAGATTACGCGAACGGCGGTCGGTGAATTTTCGCTGGAGCAAGCCATCACGCTGGAGGAGCTGGCGGAAGCCTCGAGAGCGGGGAAATTTGCGGACCGCATGATCCGGCTGGAGAACCTCCTGCCGAATTTTCCACGGGTGAGTGTGCTGCCCGTCGTTGAAAGACGCGTCCGGCACGGGACGAAATTCAACGTGCAGATCGCGCAGATTCAGCCGGGACGAGTGGAGCTGCCCCCGGGCGCGACAGTGCAACTCGATGCCGGAGAAGCGAAACCGCCGCGTTTGCGAGTGTTCGGACAGCAGGACAAGCTGGTGGCCATCGCCGAAGCGGTGGTGCCGCGGACGTATCAGCCGATTGTTGTTTTCGAACCATTGGCATAGTCCGGGGCGACGTTGCACGAGTGGCGGCGAAAAGTGAGTGGTGACTCGTGACTGGTGTAAGACCCGGCCGGCGCGAGGGCCGGGGTCGTAGCTCGAACCCGATCCCCATCTGAATCCAAGCTGCATCTTCTACCCCGATCCCAACTCCAACTCCAACAAGCATTATAACTACGACTTGTTGGCCCTGTTCGCCCGTACGCAGGCGAGGGCTCGCATGCTTGTTTGCGTGACTATGGTTCGGGGCGGGGAGAAAGGCCCGAAAAACCCCGACCGGAACTCGTGTCTCGCCCGACGAAGATGGAACGGGAGATGCGGTCCCGAAGGCGCAATTTGTGAGGAGTAATCAGGATCAGCATCTCGGTATCCTGCGCGGTGGTATTTCTCTGGCCGAAGAGATAGCTCGCGGCGCCGGGGATACTGGCAAAGCCGGGGAGACCGGTGAGAGTGCGGGTCTCTTCATCGTCGAGGAGTCCGGCAATGATGGTGGGCTGGCCTTCTTTGATGCGCACCGTTTGCGAAATCGTGCGATTCGTGAGAACGGGAATGCCGTTGACCGAGGAACCGGCGAGGGCGCGAATCTCGAAGTCCAATTTCAGAGTCACTTCGTTGTCGGGATGAAGCATGGGTGTGGCCTTGATCTTAACGCCGAGATCTTCATATTGCGCGCCGGGGTAAGGCTGCTGCGCGACTCCTCCGCCGACGTTCGCAAAGAGACTGGCGGGGCTCAGAATCACGGTGACCTGTCCCGCCGTGCCTGACGGATCGTCCGTAATCGCCACATCGGGCAAGGAAGCGCCGCTGAGACTGGCGGCCAGGATGGCGGTCGGATTCGTGCCGACGGGAAGCTCGAAGGCGGGAGCGAATAATCCTTGCCCCAAGCCGAGAAACACGGAAACGCTGTCCGTTTCGGGGTCGGTCACAGCGATGTCGGGAATGCCGTCTCCGTTGAAGTCGGCGATGGAGACAGCGGTCGGCAACTGGCCCGTTCCGAGAGGAGAATTCGGCGCGGCAACGAAGGTGCCGTCGCCGTTGCCGAGCAAGACGCTTGCGGTGTTATCCGCCTGGTTCACGACGACGAGGTCGGGATGGGAATCGAGGTTGAGGTCGGCCGAAGCAATGGCTACCGGCGATTTTCCGACGGCAAAGGGAGAGCCGGTAGCAAGGGAGAATGTGGCGTTGCCATTGCCGAGAAGAATGGTGACGTTGTTGGTGGTCTGATTCACGATGGCCAAATCCAGATTGCCATCCGAATTGAAATCGGCCGAGGTCATGGCGATGGGCCCCGTAGCCGTAGTAGGCAAGGGGAAAGGCGAGTTGGGAGCCTGGTTAAAAGTTCCGTCGCCGTTGCCGAGGAACAGAGAGAATGTGTTGTCGGTGAAATTCGTCACGGCAAAATCTTGATTGCCATCGCCGTTGAAATCGCCGGTGAGAATGGCGCTGGGCTGCTTGCCCACGGCGATGGGCGAGCCGGTGGCCTGCTTGAAGGTGTCGTCGCCGTTGCTGAGGAGAACTTGCACGGTGTTGGAGACGGGATCGGTAACGAGGAGATCCTGGTAGCCGCTAGTGGTGAACATCGCGGACGTGATCGAGGGAGCAACCGGCGGGGCGGACGTTCTCGCCGTGCCGAGCGAGATGGGCAAGCCAGCCTGAAGAAAAGTGCCCGTGCCCTGATTCTGAAGAATGGTGAGGGTGTTGTCGATCTCGTTCACGACGGCGAGGTCTTGCAGACCCTGGCCCCGGAAGTCTCCAGCGGCGAGCGCCACCGGGCCGACGCCGACGTTGTAGGAAGTGCTGGGAAGAATGCTGTTGGAAATCGCGCCAACCGAAGTGGCTGGCGTGGAGGCGCCGAGACTCGCGGAAAGAAGAGAGAGTGTGATGGGATAACGGTCACCGACGAAAAAGCTGGCAGGTTTGCCGTCCTGGGCGCGCAAGAGGACTTGGTTGCCGCTGTGAACGAGCGTGAGCGCGTCGGAAAATTGCGCGGCAATGGCGGGGAGGGTGAGGAGAAAGGTGGTCTTGCCGCCGCCGACAACGGTCAGCGGAGGGATGAGAGAACTGAGATTGAGCGAGCTGCCGGAGCCGGTGGAACTGCTGCCATTTCCGAAAATGCTGGCTAGCAGAGTTACGAGGGTGCTCAGATCCTGAGCTTGCTCCAATTGGCTGATGAAGCTTGGAGTGAGAGAAATGAGTTGCGCCGAGGAGGGCGGCAGAAGGCCCAGGGTGCGCGCTTTATTGCGATCCACTTCGAGAATCTCTATCTCGAGGAGCAATTCACCGCGAGTTTTTTCGGCTTGCTGGATGAGTTCTCCGGCGACCTCGAGCCTTTCCGGAGAGTCGCGAATGGTGATCGAACGGCTTTGCGCATTGAGGATAACGCGGGTAGCGCCGGTCATTTCGCGGAGCACGCGAACGAGTTCGGTCATTTCGTCCGGAGCTACGGCGTCCGGCAAGACGAAGGTCTCTTCGGCTTGCGGTGCGTACTCGCGCCGCTTTTCCGCGGTATCCTGAGCCACAAACAGGAGAGTGGACGTCAAGGGGCGGAAGAAAGTGCCGGTCTCGAGGGTGAGAACTTTTAGCGCGGTATCGAAATCGACGTCGTCAACGCGCAGGCGGACGGATCGCGCGGGCAATTCGGGATCGAAAGTGACCTGGATTCCGAACAACTGTCCCAATTGTTCGAACACCGTCTTTGTGTCACCTTGCAGATTTAGGTTTTGCTTGCCTGGGCGCGGCTTCAATTCCGGCAGACCTTCGATTGTCATTTTGGACTGCGGGACGGAAGTGTCGTTCATCGCCTTCATCTGCTTCATGCGTTCGGCGACGATCGTGTTTCCAGGGTCGATCAGCAAAGCTCTGGCAAGTTGTTCGGTGGCCTCGTCGGTACGGCCAGCGAGGGCGTCGCGCTCGGCCGCATCCACGTGGTCGCGAACCAGTTTTGAGCGCATGGCGGCGATGCGCTCGATCAGAGCCGTATCTTGAGGAGCGTAGCGCACGGCTTGCTCGTAATAATTGAGCGCTTCATCAAAATGGCCGTCAGCTAGTGCATTGTCGGCGAGTTCAGAGAGCTTCTTTGCGAATTTGGGATTGGGACGGGGAGCCATGTCGAGCTGGGCTTCGTTTGGAGCGGTTTGCGGCGGAGAGGAAGGAGATTGCGCGTGGGAATTTGCGCAAGAAATAAGGAAGGCCAAGAGGAGGGAAGAGGCTTGGCGGAATGGGAGGGAAATAGTCATTGAATTGAGCAGGCTAAGTATTTTACCTTACGTTCCCTTGTGAAATCGGACCGGATTGGTCCGGTTGACGGAAATTCATACAAAGAGTAGAGTTAGAGAGCAGTTGCAAATAATTAACAACTGGAGATGGATTGCTCGCAGCGTTCCTCATAGCTCTCCGTGAAGGCGTCGAGGCTTCCCTCGTTGTGGGCATTATCCTCGTTTATCTCACGCGCACGGGCCGCTCGCAACTGGCGCGTTTTGTGTGGTATGGCGTGGCCGCTGCGGCAGCGCTCAGCCTGGGTGTAGCGATTCTGCTGGAACGCTGGCAGATCAGCGAAGACGGATTCGAGGGGGTGATGTACCTCGTCGCGGCCGTGTTCGTTATTACGATGATCGTATGGATGAATCGCGTTGCGCGGCACCTGAAAAAAGAGATCGAGCAGAAAATAGAGAAGTATGTTGGGCGGACGGGGTCGGCGGCGGCTTGGGGGATCTTTCTGTTTGTTTTTCTGATGGTGCTGCGCGAAGGAGCGGAGCTGGCGATTATTTTGCGGGCGGTGGAGCTGTCCACGGCGGGATTGGAAATCTGGATCGGCACGACTTTGGGGATTGGCGCGGCGGTGGCGGTGGGGGTGTTTTTCTTCAAGGGCACGCTGCGCGTTCCGCTGCACCGATTTTTCGCGGTCACTAGCGCCATTCTGATCCTTGTAGCCGTTCAGCTTGGGGTGACTGGCCTGCACGAATTGAGCGAGGCGCAATGGCTGCCGTCCAGCAAGGCGGAGATGGCCGTGGTCGGGCCGATCGTTCGAAACGAATTGTTTTTCTTCGTGCTGATCTTTGGTGCGGCGGCGCTGTTGATTTTGCGCGAATGGCAATCGGCAACTCATACGAAAGCCGCGAAAGAGGCTGCGGGCGAGGCGGAGAAACGGCTGATGGAAGCGCAGAACCGGCGGCAAAAACGTTGGATGATTGCCGCGGCGACGGGATGCCTTTCGGTGATTTTGCTGCTGACGGGAGACTTCGTGTATACGGACGTGAATGCCGCGCCGCCGGCGGCGCAGGCTATCGTTGCCGTGGGAAATATTGTGAGTATTCCCGTGAGTGAAGTGCAGGACGGGAAGATGCACCTGTTCACGATCGAGGCTGGTAGTCAGTCGATCCGGTTCATGGTGATCAAGAAGCCGAACGGGTACGGCGCGGCGCTGGATGCGTGCCGAATCTGCGGGGCTGAGGGTTATCGACAGGAAGGGCAGAACGTAGTTTGCAGGCATTGCGGCTCGGCGATTTACATACCGACGATCGGAGAGGCGGGCGGGTGCAATCCGATTGGAGTGCCATCGCATCTGGAGGGTGGCGACATTGTGTTGGATGTCTCTTCGCTTGTGCAAGCGATGAAGGAAGTTCCGAAGTAGAGGTGCGATATCTCGCGTGCCTTTGTGGGCGGTCACTGATCTCATGTTCGTGCGTCTAGTTGCGGATTCGTTTACGCGGCGTCCTCGCCGGAAGGTGCTGACGGCGGCGGCGCTGGCGTTGGGAATGGCCGTGGTGACGGCGGCGCTGAGCGTGTCGCTGGATGTGGGAGACCGGCTGGAGCGCGAGTTCCGCAGTCTCGGGGCGAATTTGGTGGTTACGCCCGCGGCGGACTCACTACCGCTTGAGATTGGCGGTGTCGATTACAGGCCGGCTAATGCGGGCGCGTATTTGCCTGTAGCGGACCTGCCCAAGATCAAGACCATTTTCTGGCACAACAACGTCATCGCTTTCGCACCGTTGCTCGAGCTCCAAGCTGAAGCATTGCCATTGGCATCTCAGAATTGGATCGACAACGTAACCGTGATTGGGACTTGGGCTGATCACGCGGTTCCGCTTCCCGACGGTGGAAAGTTTCAGACGGGAATTGCGAAAACGAGCCCCTGGTGGCAAATCGATGGGCGATGGTTTTCCGACGATGCTAAAGAGTGCGTAGTGGGTGCTAAATTCGCGCAAAAGAGGGCCGTCAAGATTGGTGATTTCATTTCCCTAGCCACCGGTGACGCCAGCAAAATTCCCTCTCCGCTAAAAGTCACGGGGATTCTCTCTTCGGGCGGTCCGGAAGATGAGTCCATTGTGGTGCCACTCTCATACGCGCAAGCGCTCGCAGGCAAGCCTGGCCTATACCGCACGCTGTACGTGAGCGCGCTAACGAAGCCGGAAGACGATTTTGGGCGGCGCGATCCGAAGACGATGAAGCCGGAGGAATACGAGCGATGGATGTGCACGCCGTATATTTCTTCGATTGCGGCTTCGCTTAAAGAAGTGTTGCCGGGGACGGACGTGCGCGTGATTCGGCGCGTGGCCGAGGGAGAGGGCAGCCTCCTGACGCATGTCCGCGCGCTGCTCTGGCTCGTGACGCTTGCGGCGTTCCTGGCTGCGGCGCTGGCGGTCGGCGCTTCGGCGGCGGCTTCGGTGATCGAGAGGCGGATGGAAATTGGATTGATGAAAGCGCTGGGCGCCGGTTCGGGCACGGTGGGCTTTCTGCTCGCCGCAGAGCAGCTCGTACTTGCATTTGTCGGCGGAGGCATCGGGTATTCGCTCGGCACGATTCTGGCGCGGGTGGTTGGGGAGAAAATTTTCGGGGTTGTGCCGGAACCTTCCCTTCTGGTTTTGATTGCCGTTCTTGCGCTCGCCGCAATCGTCACCCTTCTAGGCAGCGCAATTCCTTTGCGACGGGCTTCGCGTTATGAGCCGGCGCCCATCTTGCGAGGCGAATGATGACCGCGCTTCGCACCGGCAACCGAGCCATGTTCTGGCGCATCCTTCGCCGTTTGCTCGGAGCCAATCGCGGGCGGCTGTTCGTGATTTTGCTCGCTCTTGGAGCAGGCGCGGCCGTCACCGCGGCGCTTCTGAATTTGCAAGTCGACGCCAAGCGCCGCATCACGAACGAGTTTCGCGCGTTCGGGCCGAATGCCGTCATTGTTCCTCGCGGCAGCCGGGAAGGAGGGGCGCAAGACAGAACTCTTCCGGAATCCGATTATGAACTTGCGCCCACTTTTCCGGTAAATCAGGGCGGCAAGGCAGCCTCGCTTTATTTGGTTGCGGAAGCGAGAGCCTATGGCTCGGGACGAAGCGCGTCTGTTGTGGTTGTTGGGAACCGGGAAGAAGGAGATGGATCAGGGCTCAGCCGGCTTTCCTGGGAAATCTCGACTTCCCTTTCGCGAACTGAACCGAACTGTTGGATCGGGAGGAAAGTGTCTTCGGTTTTGGGCGCGAATATCAGCGACAGAATTCTTCTCCGATCAGGCGGGCGGGAAGAGACATGCCACGTCTGGGCGATTGTTAGCTCTGGGGGAGCAGAGGACGATCAAATTTCGGTTAATCTTGAAACGGCGCAGCGCCTAGCTGACCTTCCTCATCGTATCAGCCTGATTCAACTCAGAATTCCTGGCGCGCCTCAGGAAGTTGAAAGGCGGCTCGCTTCCGTACAGGCTGCGTTGCCGGACGCCGACGTTCATGGAATCAGGCAATTCACGGAAGGGGAGGCGAAGGTCTATAGCCGCATCAGCGGATTATTGACGGCGACGGTAGCGATAGTGCTGTTGCTAACAGGGCTTTGCGTGATGGCGGCGATGACGAACGTGGCGATGGAACGCAGGAACAACGTTGGGCTGATGAAAGCGATTGGCGGCACGACGCGGCGTGTCTTGCGTCTTTTCTTTGCGGAGGCGGCTTTGCTCGGCATCGCGGGTGGCGCGATTGGCGCGGCCGCAGGGATTTTACTTTCGATCTGGCTGGGCAAGCAAGTGTTTGGCGTAGCGGCAGAGCCGCGGCTGATTGTGTATCCTATAGCCGTGGCACTGACTACCCTCGTTGCGATTCTTAGCGCGTACCCGCTTCGGCGGCTCGCCAGCGTGCGCCCCGCTTCGGTGTTTCGAGGTGAAGCGTGAGCGCTCCAGTACAGGTTCTGCCCGAACAAAAGACGGCGGCGCCGCAGGTGGCGATCGAAAACCTTGTCAAGAAATACGGTTCGTTGCGCGCGCTCGATGACCTGAGCTTCGAAGTGCATGCCGCCGAGTGGGTGGCGCTGATGGGGCCTTCCGGCTCGGGCAAAACCACGCTCATCAATATTCTCGGCGGACTCGATACGCTGAACGCGGGCCGCGTGGTGGTCGACGGCGTCGATCTCTCGAAACTGAGCGAAAACGAGATGGTCCGCTATCGCGCTGAAAAGGTTGGCTTCGTTTTCCAGCAGTTTCATCTGGTTCCGTATCTCAACGCGCTCGAAAACGTGATGCTCGCGCAATATTTTCACAGCATGACGGACGAAAAGCAGGCGGAAGAGGCTTTGCGGCGCGTGGGTATGGGCGAACGTATGACGCACCTGCCGGCGCAACTCTCCGGCGGCGAACAGCAGCGGGTAGCGATAGCGCGGGCGCTGATCAATCAACCCAAAATTATCCTGGCGGATGAGCCCACCGGCAATCTGGACGAAACGAACGAAGAGATCGTGCTACAAATTTTTCGCGAGCTACACAACGCCGGCCACACAATATTGATGGTCACCCACGACCCGGATATTGCGCGGCAGGCCGACCGGCGCATCGAACTGGCCCACGGCCGCCTTCACTTTGATACCGCGCAGCACGGTCCAGGCCACCCGCTCGCTTGCCCGCTGGCTAATACCGCGGATTGCTGCACTTCCGTTTCCTCCGATGACGAGATTCGATTCGATCACCTGCTCGAGCAAATTTGGATTTGCGGCGAGGAAGGGAAGCCGGCCCAAGTGAGTGCGCTGCATGCCAGCGGACCGGCGGGAAGCCTCCCGATCCTTCCGGAAGAGCCAGCCGTAAAAGTGCTCAGTCGCATGACGGAATTGAGTTTAGTCGCACTGCAGAATGGCGAAGCGCAGCTTACCCCGGTGGGAAGCCAGCGCGCCCGCGACGTCGTCCGCAGGCATCGTCTGGCTGAACGTCTTTTCAAAGACACTTTCTCGATTGAAGATTCCGAAGCGCACACCCAAGCCTGCAAATTCGAACACATCATCAGCCCAGAGCTGGACCAGCGCATCTGCACCTTCCTCGGCCATCCGAAAACTTGCCCGCACGGCAATCCCATTCCGCCGGGAGATTGTTGCAACGGAAAACCGAAGAGCTGACGACTTCCCCTTTCCGCATGCCCATTCCACTTGATCCGCGAAAAAAGCCGGCCGACGTGAAGATCCACGTGAAAAGCGGCACGGGAATCGACATTACCTGGGCCGACGGGCACGCCAGCCACTACGACTTCGCTTATCTGCGAGCAGAGTGCCCCTGCGCTACATGCAATGACGAGCGCGGGAAAAAGGAAGCCTTTGCCTCCGCCGCACCGGGAGCGCCCTCTTTTCCTGCGCTGCCCATGTACAAACCCAAGGTGCGTGCCCAAGCGGCGACAGTCGTAGGCAACTACGCGGTGCAAATCAGCTTCTCGGACGGCCACTCGACCGGGATCTATAGCTACGACCACCTACGCAACATCTGCCCCTGCGCCGAATGCGCCAAAGCGTTCCGCACCGCGGCATCGTGAGCTGTTTCGGCATCAACAAAATCGTTTCAGCATGAATAAAAAAGAGTGTTCGGCTAGACTTCGCGGCGGAAAAGTGGGAGCATTTTAACCCGCTGATCGAGATCACCCGTACATGAGCAGCACTCCAAACAACCCCGCTGCCGCAGGCAGCCGAGGTAACGGAATTCCGCGCGTCATCATCGCCACAACGGCGCTGCTTACCTTTATCTCGTTTTGGCGCGCGGCGGCCATTGTTTTGAACGATTTGGCCTCTTCGGCCTATTACGCGGGCGGCGAAGCGGAAGGCTACATTGGCAAGACCGCGCCGTGGTTCATCCTGGCCATCATGCTGTTTTCGTACGCGGTGCGCGCGGTGTACGTTGAGAGCTGCAGCATGTTTGTGCGCGGGGGCGTGTACCGCGCGGTCAAGCAGTCGCTCGGGGAACTCTCGCCAAATTCAGCGTTTCCGCGCTGATGTTCGACTACATTCTGACGGGCCCCATCAGCGGCGTCGCCGCCGGGCAGTATTTGGCGGGGCTAATCAGCGAGTTGCTGCAATACACCCACCTGGGCAACCCGTTGACGGCGTACCAGAACAATTTCGTCGCGGCAAGTTTTGCGATTCTCGTCACTGTGTATTTCTGGTGGGAAAACACCAAGGGCATTCCAGAGTCCAGCGACAAAGCGCTGATCATCATGAAGCTGGTGACCGTGATGGTGGTGCTGTTGATCGCGTGGTGCACGTACACCGCGATCCATATACACGCGGCTCTACCGCCTTGGCCCCATGTGCGCAATCTCCGCTTGAGTGCCGGATCTCTCGGCTGGCTTGCAGGAAGCCCCCTCCCACACATGTTCGCCATCGTCGCGATCTTCATCGGACTGGGGCACTCGGTCCTGGCCATGAGCGGAGAAGAATCCCTGGCGCAAGTTTACCGCGAGATTGAAAGCCCGAAACTGCCAAACTTGAAAAAGGCCGGACTGGTCATCTTCATTTACAGCCTGGTTTTCACGTCCCTGGTCTCTTTCTTCGCGGTGATGATCATTCCTGATAACGTCCGACAAGGCTACTTGGAAAATCTTATTGGCGGCCTGGCGATGAGTTTGCAGGGGCCGTTCATCGCACGGCTGATCTTTCATGTATTTGTAGTGGTGGTGGGGACGCTGATCCTGGCAGGAGCGGTCAACACCGCCATCGTCGGCTCGAACGGCGTGCTCAACCGCGTCTCCGAGGATGGAGTCCTCAGCTCGTGGTTTCGGCAGCCGCATCCACGATTTGGCACGAGCTATCGCCTGATCAATATTATCGTCGGAATGCAAATTCTGACCATCTTTATCAGCCGCGGCGACGTCACTTTTCTTGCCAACCTGTATGCGTTCGGCGTTATCTGGAGCTTTACGATGAACGGCCTGGCCGTGCTCGTGCTTCGCTACACGCGCCCAGGCCAGCGCGAATTTCAGGTGCCGTTTAACTTTTATATTCGCGGGGTGCAGATCCCTGTTGGCCTCGGCTTGATCACCCTCACGCTTTTTCTGATCGCGGTGACCAATCTTTTCACCAAGCCGGTGGCCACCATGGCGGGCGGCGCCTTCTCCATCCTGCTCTTTATGGTTTTCACGATTTCCGAGCATCGCACCCAAAAGGGCAGCTCTTCTCAGATGGAGATGGACCAGTTTAATTTGGACCTGGAGTCCGAGCTGACGCCCGAGGCTGTCGGCGCGCGCTCCGGCAATATTCTCGTGCCAGTGAGCAACCACTTCAATCTCTATCATCTGGGGAACGTCCTCGATCGCATTAAGCCGGGGCGCCGGGACGTGGTTGTCTTGCATGTCCGCTTATTGCGCCGGTCGGCCTCCGGAGAAAACGAGCTGGACGCGGATCAGCTTTTTGGAAGCATCGAGCAACATCTATTTTCGCAAGCGCTTTCCATGTCCGAAAAACGCGGGAAATCGATTCGGCTCGCGGTGGTCGCTTCCAACGACCTTTGGGAAGGCATCCTGCGCGCGGGCGCTTCGCTGCAGTCCAGTACGATTGTGATTGGGCGTTCGGCGAAGGACAACACCGAGGAGCAAGCGCGGCAAATCGGCGACGCGTGGGAAAAGCTCGGCGACATCAAGCCGCAATTCAACCTGGAAATACATCTGCCGAATGGCGACAAGATCTACAAAGTGCTTGGCCCGCACGCGCCGAATTTGACCGCAAATGAAGTCAATCTTCTACACCGGCTGTGGCTGCGCTTCAGCGACGTCCTCGCCCCGCAAGAGCTGCACCATCACGATGTGGTGCACTTCGCGCTCGAAGAGGTGAAGAAAGAAATCGAGGAAGGACACGAAGACGAAGTCGTCACCCGGCTGCGCGCCCACCTCGAAGCGAATCAAACAAAAAAACCGCCGTCTTCTTGAAGAGGACGGCGGCCCTCAAGAGACTCCTCAATCCCGGACGGAAATCATGTCTTAGGCGAGCTGCGTGGTGCAATGGCCGCAGCGCTTGGCCTGAATGGGGATACTCATGGCGCACTGGGGACAATCTTTCGTGGTGGGCGCTGCAGGCGGCGCCGGCTTCTTTGTCCAGCGATTCACCGAACGCACGAGAAGAAATACGGCGAACGCGACAATCAGAAAGTTGATCACGTTGTTTATAAACACGCCGTAGTTCAGTGTCGCAACTCCAGCCTTTTTCGCTAGCTCAAGTGAGTCGTAGTGTGCGGACGAGAGACTGATGAACCGGTCCGAGAAATCGACGGGACCAACGAGCCTCCCGAGGGGAGGCATCATGACGTCATTGACGAAGGATGTGACGATCTTTCCGAATGCCGCGCCGATGATGATGCCGACCGCCATATCCAGCACGTTTCCGCGCATGGCAAATTCTTTGAATTCCTTGAGCATGCTGCGCCTCCTGTTTAATTTGTGGCGTGGGCCAAACGATCGCCCTGCACGACTGCGGAAGCAGAGAGGGCCGATCGTTTGCAAATTATAGCCGAAGAGAGAAGAAAGTTAAGGAAGCAATGCAAGCGTGGAAATTAACGCGGCAGAAAAACAAGCACGGCTCCGACGATGCCGCGCAGGGCCATCACGACCCCTGCGGCCGCGAGCAGCGGCGCGACCCACTCGAAGGGCACCCGGGAAATGGCCAGCATGACTGCGCCGAGGAGAGTCAACGAAAGCCCGCGCGTCCAATTTTCCCAGCGCGCCCACCATTTTTTGGACCCGTAGAGGGCACGCAGCCCCCAGAGAATAAGGACAACACTTAGGACGAGCCAGGACACTCTGTGGCGCTCGACGAGGATGCGCCCGGTGAGAGCCAGCCAAATGACGAGCACGCCGAGCAGAAGAAAGATTACTTCGATGAGAAGCCGCAGGACGCGCTGGGGCGTAAGCATCGTCATTCAACGCTTTTAGGGCACGCGCTCGATGCGCACTTTTTGCAGGAGCACCGGCGTCTTCGGACGGTCGTTCGAATCGCGCGGCAAGTTGGAGATTTTGTTGGCCACGTCTTGCCCCTCGACAACTTCGCCGAAGATCGTATGTTTGTTATCGAGCCAGGGGGTCGCCGCCACGGTTATGAAAAATTGGCTGCCGTTTGTGCCGGGCCCGGCGTTGGCCATGGATAGTTTGCCGGCTTTGGAATGGTTCAACGAAGGGTGAAATTCGTCCGCGAACCGATAACCTGGGCCGCCGCGGCCCGTGCCTTGCGGGCAGCCGCCTTGAATCATGAATTGGGGAATCACGCGATGGAAGACGAGCCCATCGTA
Source organism: uncultured Acidobacteriota bacterium (assembly GCA_963715795.1). Taxonomy (GTDB): domain Bacteria; phylum Acidobacteriota; class Terriglobia; order Acidiferrales; family UBA7541; genus Acidiferrum. The sequence goes on from OY970275.1 coordinate 4,752,069, forward strand.
GAAATTCTTTTTTAGCTTTTTGCCGGTGCTCTCGTCGGTGAATTCCTTCGTGCCTTCTGCCAGTCCGATGAAATTCTCGACGGTTTTCGGGGCTTCCTTTTCGAGAAGCCGTACCACGATGTTGCCCTGCGAAGTCTCGAAAATTGCGTACGTGCCTGATGGTCGGCTCATGCACTCTCCTCGTGTAGCAATTTATCCTACACGAGCCGCAGCACCGCGCGCCACTCGCCGCGCGTCACCAGCCTTTTTGTTTGCGCAATTCGGTGATGTGCGCTGTGTGATGTCTTCCGTGCCATGCGTAAAGAAAGACCAGCCAGTCCACGGTGCGTTCGCCATGCTCGGGGTGCATCAGTACGCGCGCGAAGTGCTCCGGCTTCAAGGATCGCCACAGGCGGTCCCATCGCTCGTGAATCGAGTCGAGAAGAGTTTGTGAACTCTCGATGGGCGCCGATTTCGCATCCGCCAGTTCGGCCCAGGCTTTTTCGTCATAGGGCTTGATCATCGGTTTTTCTTCCGTGAGGGCCAGCTTCAGACGCACGTACGCATTCAAATGGCTGTCTGGAACGTGATGGACGACCTGGCGCACGGTCCATCCGCCATCGCGATACGGCGTATCCAATTGCGCGTCGCTCAAGCCGCGCACCGCTGCACGCAATTTCGCCGGCGTTGAAGCAATCTCATCCATGGCCTGCAGCCGCATTTCGTGGGTAACTTGCGCGGGCATGGCGAATTTTCCGACGGGATAGCGCGGATCCATGAAATTCCCTCCTTGGGCAGCCTCACTCGGACAAATTGAATTCTCGCGACTATAACTGCGGCCTCCGAAGCGGTCAACGCCCTGCGGATTGAGAGGCTCTCCAATTTGGATGCTTCACATTCCGATTCTCGGCGGAGGGGATGCTACAATACGAAACTTCGCGATGCTTCCGCGAGTTGCATCGAATGGGCGCGCTGCTGAATCTAATAGCCGGAGAAAAACGCGAATGTACAACGTCGTGATTATTGGCAGCGGTTGCGCGGGACTCACTGCTGCTATCTATGCGGGGCGCGCCAATTTGAAGCCGCTGATCATTGACGGCCACGAGCAGGGGGGACAACTGTCGCTCACTACGCATGTTGAGAACTATCCGGGCTTCCCCGACGGCATTATGGGGCCGGAACTCATCGAAAACATGCGCAAGCAGGCCCAGAAATTTGGCGCGGAGTTCAAGGCCGGTGCGGTAAGCGAGGTGGATCTCACTCGGCGTCCGTTCAAAATCACGGCAGGCAAGGACAGTTACGAAACCAAGGCGCTGATCGTCGCCGCCGGCGCCTCGGCGCGTCTGCTGGGGCTAGCGGGGGAACGAGAATTAATCGGCCATGGCGTCTCGACTTGCGCGACATGCGATGGCTATTTTTTTCGGGAAAAGGGCATCGCTGTCGTTGGCGGCGGCGATTCCGCCATGGAAGAAGCGAACTTCCTGACGCGCTACGCGAGCAAGGTTTACCTCATTCACCGGCGCAACGATTTTCGCGCTTCGAAGATCATGATTGACCGCGCCAGGGCCAACCCGAAAGTCGAGTTTGCCACGCCCTTTGTGGTTGAAGAGATTCTGTCTCCCAAGGGACATGTGGAGGGCGCGCGCCTTCGCCACCAGCAGACCAAAGAGCTTCGCGAAATCGCCGTGGACGGGATATTCGTGGCCATCGGCCACGATCCGAACTCGACCGTGTTCAAGGGTAAGCTTGAAATGGATAGCAACGGCTATCTCATCGCAAAGCATGGCAGTCTGACGAACGTTCCGGGCGTGTTCGTTGCCGGCGACGTGCAAGATCACCGCTACAGGCAAGCGGTCACCGCCGCGGGCTCCGGTTGTATGGCCGCGCTGGACGCAGAAAAGTTCCTGGAAGAGCACAAGGACTAGTCGCTCCGCTTTGACACGGGCATAATCATATTCGATGCTTCGCGCGACGCTTCTCAGGCTTTCCGAAAGTCCCCGCTTCGCCAAATGGGTCACTTCAAACGGCACCACGCGCCGTATGGCTCGCCGGTTCGTCGCGGGTGAAACGCTCGACGAAGCGGTGGAAGCAGCTCGCGCCTGCAACAACGCCGGCATGCACGTTAGCCTGGACTATCTCGGAGAGAACTCCTCGACAACGTCGGATGCGCAAAAGGCCCGCGACTCTTATCTCGAAGTATTCGAGCGCATCGCCCAGGAGCGGCTTTACGCCAACGTTTCCTGCAAGCTATCGCAGCTCGGTTTGGACCTCAACGTCGATTTCTGCCAGGGGCTGGTCCGCTCGATCGCGGAACGCGCGGCCGCTTATGAGAATTTCCTGCGCATCGATATGGAAGGTTCGGTTTATACGCAGAGGACCATCGAGCTCGTCAAGAGGGTGCGTTCCAGCACGCCGGCCGTCGGCACGGTCATTCAGTCGTACCTGTATCGCAGCGAAACGGACATCCAGGATCTGCTCGCCTATGGCTGCCGAATCCGTCTTTGCAAAGGCGCGTATAAGGAGTTGCCGGACGTTGCGTATCCACACAAGAGAGATGTGGACTTCAATTACGTCCGTCTAATGAAGATTCTTTTGCCCAGCGGCTTTTACCACGGATTTGCCACCCACGATCCGCACATGATCGCGGAAACCATTCGCTGGGCGGCCGCCAAGCAGATTTCCAAGGACGATTTCGAGTTTCAAATGCTTTACGGCGTGCGGACAGACCTGCAGCGGCGCCTCGTGAAGGACGGGTATCGCGTGCGCGTGTACATTCCTTACGGCAACGACTGGTTTCCCTATTTCATGCGGCGCCTGGCCGAACGACCCGCTAATCTTGGCTTCCTACTTCGAAATTTCTTCCGTTGAAGGGATGGGCCCCTTAGGCTACCGGTTGAATCGCTTAGACCCAACCGCCATCGATGACATAACTTTGATTTGTGATTGCAGCGCTGTCGTCGGAAGCCAGGAAAAGAACGAGGCGAGCGACTTCTTCAGGCAAAATCATGCGCTTCAGGGCCTGGTTGCGGAGGATCTCCGCGCGATATTCCTCCGTGAACCAAAGTTGTTTCTGCCGCTCGGTCAGGATGGCGCCGGGAAGCACGGAATTTACGCGAATATTGTGTGTGCCTAATTCATGGGCAAGAGTGCGCGTGAGACCGACGATGGCGGCCTTCGCGGCGATGTACACGGGCAAACCAGTCGAGGGAATAATCCAACTGATCGAGCTCAAGTTGATGATGGACCCTTGACCCGCTTTCTTCATGGACGGAACAACGGCTTGTATTGCGAAAAATTGGTGCCGCAGATTGATGGCCATGCAGCGATCCCAATCTTCCGGCGTTACGTCCTCGAAAGAATGGCGGTCGTCGTTCCCCGCGTTGTTTACGAGCACGCCGATCGTGCCGAAGCGCTTCTCGATCTCGGCGAAGACTTCGCGGAGCCTCGAAACACTTGTCAAATCGCAGTGCAGGAACTCCGGGGAGTGGGTGCATTTTGCGGAAAGGGCTTTGGCTAAGTGTTCAGCGTTTTTCTGATCGATATCCAGGAAGGCGACCCGGGAACCCTGCAGAGCGAAATGTTCGACGAGAGAAGCGCCAATGCCGGCCGCGCCGCCGGTGATGACGACCAATTGGTCTCGCAGACTAGGGTAGACGGCAAATTGCTTTTGAACATTCATGGTGCGTTCCGAAACGCCAGTTTAGATACAAAGAGCAGCGTGCCAGCCGAGAGTGCGCAGCGGAGAGCGCGAGGCATTTCCATCTTTATCCTGCCGGCGGAAACGGGATTAGGCACCGGGCAAGGCGACAGTCTACAACACGTATTCGGTCTGCAAATCCAAAAGTGAGAGCTACAAATGTAAGACGGGTTCAATCGTGCGGCGGGATTCCGGCTCGACGCCGCGCCAACCTACCGGGCGCCCGCTGACCGCTTCCTTGACGGAGCGGAAGAGGACGACGTACATCAACTGGCGATAGTAGAAGCGTTGCAGAATAACGGGAACGAGCAAAGTCCAATCCTCTTTTTTCTCGAGGGCAAAGGCGAGGACGCAGGTTAGGAGATCAATGAGCAGGAAGCCAAGGAAGAAGAGGACGGACTTCTCGACGTCGGCGCTGGTCCAGAGCTGGGGCAGCCTCGTGATGCGGAATTGCGCCAGGCCCCAGAGCAATAAAGAGCCAAAAAACATAAGGTCGATGACGGGGGAAATCAGCGGCAGCACGAGTTGAAAGACAAAAATATTCGGCAGTGCGATCCAGCCCAAGGTTCCGTACTTCGGCCGGACCAGAGTATCTCCGTGCTTCCAGAAGGATTGCAGAGTGCCGAACGTCCAACGGAAACGCTGGCGAATGAGGGCGGCGGCGGTGTCCGGCGCTTCGGTCCAGGCGATGGCGTCTTCTTCGTAGCTGATGCGCCAGCCAAGGCGGCGTATGCCGATCGTGAGGTCCGCGTCTTCGGCTACGGTGTCCGCGGTGAAGCCGCCGGCCGCCTCGATGGCCACTTTTCTCCAGGCACCCAGCGCACCGGGCACGACGGTGATGCAGTTCAGAAGATCGAAAGCGCGTTTCTCCATGTTCTGGCTGGTGATGTATTCGAGGGCCTGCCAGCGGGTAAGCCACAGCGAGCGATTGCCGACTTTGACGTTGCCGGCGACGGCGCCGACGGTTGGATCGGAAAAATGGCGCAGCAGCTTACCGATCGCGTCGGGCTCGATTTCGGTGTCGGCGTCGATGGTGACGACGATTTCCGTGGTGGCTTCTCCCAGAGCGCGGTGCAAGGCGGCGGCTTTGCCGCGATTTTTTTGATGAATGATGCGCACGCGCGAGTCTTTGCCGAAGGATTCGTCCAGCAGCGGGCCGGTGTTGTCGATCGAGCCGTCGTTCACAACGATGACGCGAAGAGACTTCACGTCGGACGCCAAGACGGAGGTGATCGTCTGGACGACAACGCTTTCCTCGTTGTGCGCAGGGATCAAGACGGTCACGCTAGGCTCGGGCACGGGCATTTTGGTGTGGTCGGGGCGAAGCTTTTCGATGAGCGCGAGAATGCCGATGATGATGGCGCGCGCGCTGACGAGAACAATACCGGCGATGAAGATGGTGGCCATGCCGAAGCGGAACCACTGAAAGATGGCGAAGATGAAGCCGTCCGCGCGGGCTTCAAAGCGCTCCTGAGGGGAGAGAGGAAGCATGACTTGTGCGCGAGTTTTCCCCAGGAGATCGGCAATGGAGACGAACTGATAGCCGCGGGCGCGCAGATCGTCGATGACGATGGGAAGAGCGGCCACGGTATGAGAGCGCTCGCCGCCGCCGTCATGGAACAGGATGATGTTGCCTTTGGTGACCTGGCTCAAAACGTTTTTGATGATTTCTTCGGTGGGAATCTGGTTCTTGCCGTCGGAGGTGCTCCAGTCGTCTGGATCGATGCGCTGGCCGACGATCAGATAACCCATGTCCTGCGCGAAAGGAAGCTGGGCGACTTCCTCGGCGTATTCCGGCTGATGATCGATGCCGTAGGGCGGACGGAAGAGGATGGACTTGACGCCGATGGTGCTTTCGATCAGGCGCTGCGTGAGATTCAGTTGCCACTTGAGTTCGGTTTTGGAGATTTGATCGAACTCCGGATGCGTGAATGTGTGATTGCCGATTTCGTTGCCATCGGCATACTCGCGCTTGAGAAGATCGGGATGCTGGTTGGCCTCTTCGCCGACGACGAAAAAGACGGCGGGAGCATGCTTTTCCTTGAGAATATCGAGAATCTTGGGAGTCCAGCGGGGATCCGGGCCATCGTCGAAAGAGATGACGAGTTTTTTCGGCGATGAGCCGCCAATCTGATCGATGTCATAGGAGAGCGGATATTCGTCGTAGGATTCGTCGGTGAAAAGATCGGTGGAAGGTTCGTAGGTGAACGACCGGCGGCCGGACTTCGGGGTATCGGCAAAGTGCCAGATGTCTCCCTCGCCTTCGAGGGTCAAATCGGGTCCGGGCGGGATGTCTTTAATTTTTTCGCGGGCGGCGTCATCGGGGCGAGTGGCGTCCCAGATCGGCCAGATGGAGGAGTCCGAGGAGCCCATGCGCCAAAGCGCGGTGCCCTGCACGCCCATGCGTTCGCTGGCGCGAAGCTCGTTGTAAGCTGTCACGGCGTCGAGGAACCAGACCCGGTGGACGTGATTCTGCTCGTCGGAATAGGAATAGTGAGGATTTAGCGAGGCCTCGTCAAATTCGACGTCTGTCTCCGATTCGTAGGCGTGCAAAAGAGCTTCCTGTACACTCTCCGCGGCGCTGGACCAAACTCCCTTCTTATCGGTTTCGCCCCAGTCGTAGGCGTAGTTCGCGATCCCCACGATGATCTTCTGCGCGGGCACGACTTCGCGGATCTGGCGGAGATTTTCGATGAACCAATCCTGGGCGGCGATGGGGCCAGGCGGCGAAGTCTGCCAGTGCTGGTCGTAGTCCATGAGGATGATGGCGTCGCACTGTTTTCCAAAAAAGCCGTAATCGTAGTCGCTGTCGCGCGCGGGGAGAGCGAGCATGAGTTTGAGGCCGGCGGCGTGTAGGGAAGCGGCAAGCTCGGCGGCGAACTGGCGGAAGTGCGCCTGGCTGTCCTCGGGAACTTCCTCGAAGTCCACGACGATACCGGCCTGGTGCGCTTGCACGGCAAATTCCGTGACATTTTGAATGAGCGTGTGGCGGGCAGCGGGGCTGGCGAGAAGTGCGGCCATCTCGGAAATGCGCCAGACGGTACCGTCGTAGTTATCGAGCATGCCCATCATGGGCAATTCCGCGGGGGGATTGAGGGAGCGCAACCATTCGTGGAGCTCATCGGCTTGCAGAATGGAGATGGCTTGCTCGGGAGTCGCTTTCACGGCGTGGGTTTGGTAATGGCGGTAATCGACAATCGTGAGAGCGCCATCCGGCGTTACGCCGTGCAACTGTTCGGGGATGAGCAAGTCGAGATCTTTGTAGTGCTTCTTGAGAGAAGCGAGGCTGTTGGCGTCCCAACTGACGTAGAAGGCGGCGCGAAGCGGGTCGTAGCTTTCCGGGATTTTGCCGATATTGGCGACCCGGCGCTTGCGGCCTTCGCGCACCGCGGCCTGTTTTTTCTTGCCGGATTTCAGGGCGTGGAACGCGGGCTTGATGTTCGGAAGAAGACCGCCGGGAAGCTCGACGCTGGCGATAATGCTGATGAAGAAATATGCCATCAGGAGCGTCAGGAGAGCGCCCGAGATTTCCATAACACGACGCGTGCGGCGCCAGCGCGCGCGCTCCGCGTCATAAAAAATAGGTCCGCGTTCTTTCATGAGTGCTTACAAAAACTTTTAACCTGGCGGCATGGCCGGGAGCCGGGCCCTGGGCGAGCCCTAACCGGCTGCACGAATCCGTCTTCCCTATTGTAAGATGCGTTTCGCCTATGAAGCGAATTTTCTCGCATCTTGTCCCCGCACTCATTGTGGGCTTCTGCCTGCGGCTTTTCTTAGTGCTCAAGTTTCCGGCAAATGCCGCGGATACGGTGCTTTACGAACAGATGGCCACAAACTGGCTCACACACCACGTTTACGCGATGAGCGTGAACGGGGCGATTCCGCCGGTCGACCTGCGCATGCCGGGTTATCCCGCGTTTTTGGCGCTGATTTATACGATCACAGGACGGACAGGCCCGGCCGCGCGATTCTACGTCATGTTGGGACAGGCTGGGGTGGATTTGTGCGGCTGCGTGGTGACGGCATGCCTGGCCGCAATGCTGTTCTTGATGCGGCCGAAATCGGAGAATTGGCCACGCGCGTTTGTTGTCACACTGTGGCTGGCTGTATTGTGCCCTTTCACGGCGAATTATGCGGCCGTGCCGTTGACGGAAGTCTTCGCAGTGTTCTTTACGGCGGCCGCGCAGGTGGCGTTGATCGCGCTCGTCTGGGATGCGTATGGCGGACGGTTGAAGCTTCTGCAATCAGGCCGAGCCGCCAGGCATGCCGAATCGATCCTCGCTTTTGCAGCGGGGCTGCTGATCGGAATGGGAACGCTCTTTCGCCCCGAAACGCCGCTGCTGCTGGTGCCAGCCTGGATACTGTTTGCTTTCCTGTGGTTGCGAAGACGGCAATTTCTTTTTTGGTTGCGGCTGGCGGCGCTCTCCGCGATTGGTTGCGTGCTGCCGCTTCTGCCGTGGGCCGTACGGAACGCCATCACTTTGCACGAGGTGCAATTCCTCGCTCCGAAATATTCGAATTTGCCGGGCGAACTCGTGCCGTACGGTTTCATGGCCTGGGAGAAAACGTGGCTGTTTCGCATCAAGGATTGCTATCTCGTTCCGTGGAAGCTGAACGGAGAAGAGATCAACCTGGACGAGATACCGGCACGCGCTTTCGATTCGCCGGGAGAGAAGGAGCGGGTGGGGGCGATTCTGGAGCAGTACAACGAAGACGTGACGCTCAGCCCGGAAGAAGACGCGGCGTTCGGACGCGTAGCGCGAGAGAGGACGGCGCGACATCCGCTGCGGACTTATCTGTGGATTCCCATCGCGCGCGCTTTCACGATTTGGTTTACCCCGCGAATTGAATTGCTGCCGTATTCGGGCGACGTTTTTCCGCTCGCCGATGCGTGGGAAAACGATCGCATCGATCAATCCGTGACCTTGGGATTTTTCCTTCTGAATGTATTGTATATCGCGCTTGCAGCATGGGGTTCTGTGCGATTATGGCGGCAAAATTCCGCGTTGCGGCTGGCAGTTGCTTTCCTCTTGGGGTATATGGTGCTGCGCACGGCGTTCCTCACCACGCTCGAGACGCCCGAGCCTCGCTATGTGCTGGAGTGTTTTCCAGCGATTCTGGCGCTCGCGGGCCAGGTTTTCGCAGGCTGCGGTACACCTGTCGTACCAAAGGAAGCTTAGCGAAGCCCTTCCGGCTATTTTTCTTCGACGGGCTCGGGATGAATGGTGACGCGGTAGATTTGCGGAAATTTTTCCTTCACGCGATCTTCCAGCGCGGCCGTCACGTCATGCACTTGGGTGATCGGCAGATGGCCTCGCATGGTGCAGTGGCACGAAGCCAGAATGTGATGCTCGACCTGGCGCACATGCACGTCGTGACAGTTCACGAGCTCATCGAATTCGGAAGGCAAGGTGTTCAGAAACTGTTCGATCGCGTTGGATAGTTGTTTCATTTCGCCGGCGCCGGAATCAGGCGTGGCAATGTGCCGGCCGAGCGGCTCGATGTGAATATTCACGTTGGTCGAACCGTCGCGCAGCTTGCGGACTTCGTCTTCGAGTTCGGTGGCCTGGCGGTGGGCATCGCGCAAACTTAGATTTTCATCGACTTCGAGATGGAGTTCGATGAAGAGCTGGCCATCGTGCTGGAGCGCGGTGACATCGTGAATGGCCAGGCCCATGCGCTGTGCGACTGCGCGAATGGCTTCAAATAAATGCTCGCCTTGCGGGGCGCGCGGTTCGGCGTGAACCATGACGTCCGCGGGGACAATCTCGCCGATGCGCTTTTCGATGGCATCGCTCAGGGCGTGCACTTGTTCGAGGCTGGCGGTGCGGGCGACGCTGACGGTGGCATCGACGAAATGGCGGTTACCGGCGCGGCGGACGCGAACGCGGTCGACGTCCAGCACACCATCCATGCGCGCCACGGCGCGGGCAATTTCCTGCTGCAAGCCTTTGGGAGCGACATCGAGAAGAGCATCCATGGTGCGGCGGCCGAGCTGCGAGCCGACCCAAATGATGACGGCGGCGACGACCAGGCCCGCGAGAGCGTCGGCATAGCCAAGCCACGGGAGATTCCAGTACTCGCCGGCCCAGACGAGAGCGATGCCGGCGATCACGACTAGAGTGCTCCAAACGTCGGTTGAAAAATGGAGCGCGTCGGCTTCCAATGCGTCGCTGGAATATTTTCGCGCGACGAGCTTGAGAGCGCGTGCGCGGGTCAGGTCGATGGCCAACGCCGCGAGAAGAATCACGATAGCGGTGACACTGGGCCGGATGCGCACGCTGCGGAAGAAGAGGCGATTAAACGCCTCGTAAATGATGTAGAGAGCGGTGAGGAGCAGGAGGCCGGTCTCGACGAACGCGGAGAAATTCTCGAACTTGCCGTGGCCGTAAGGGTGGCGCTCGTCGGCAGGCTCATCCGAGACGCGCACGGAGAGAAACGTGATGATCGCCGCGATGAGATCCAGACCCGAATGCAAAGCTTCCGAGAGAACACCCAAACTGCCCGTTCGAATGACGAGGAAAGCTTTAAGCGAAACGAGCACCACGGCAGAGCCGACGCTCAGCAGCGCCGCCCTCCGTTTTTCCAATGCTTCTGCGTTTTGCCGGGCCGCCATGACGGTGCAATTAGACTACCTCAAGTGCCGTGGGTTTCCGTATATCGCGATGAGGTACATTCCAAGAACCGAGAAGCAGGGCGCGGAGCGGTGAGGCACAGGCGGGAATTCCGTACCGCAGCGCAACGATTCACCTGACATCTGAGACGGCGGGCTTCGAGGAGTGCAGTTGGCGGGACGTAAGCACTCGCCTACGCGTATTGTTTTCGGCACTTGCCGTTTGCGCTAAGAAGGAGTACTTTCTCGCAGCGTTGCGGGAGCCCACCCTATGAACTTCTTTAGCCGGAGTGTCTTCGTCACCCTCACAGGAGTGTTGCTGTCCGCGCCGAGTGGATTCGCACAAGCTGCGTCGAATTCTCCCGCTGCCACCGTGTGGAATGTGCTTTCGGCGCCAGCGATGGATCCGGGCAAATCGGCGCATGTGGAGAATGTGGACATTATTCGCGACCACGTGCGCATCAATCTGACGGACGGCACAATTCAGTTCACCGAGCCGGTGAACGGCGTCGTATTCGGCGCGGTGTTTCATGGGAAAGGAGTGCTGCAGGCGATCCCGCCCAATCCTCAGGAGGCTCAGCAACTTCATCTGTTCACCAAGCAAGACAAACTGAACGTGGCGTTCACGGACGCGACGTTCAGCTTCACGGACGGCTTACTCGAAGAAGTGGGAAGGCAAGTGAAATGGCGGGACTCGGGCCCGACTGGCGACGATTTCTATGCCAAGCGGCAGCAGGAGCGCGAGGACCTGGGCGAATCGGCCGTGCCTCGGCTGCTGCAAAGCATTTTGTCCTCGGACCGCGCACGCACGGCGTACTTTCTCGCGGACCTGAAAACTTCCGAAAAAAGCTGGGTGGAAGTTCATGACGATGCGCTGGAGCCGGAGGATATCAAGATTGGCCGGTGGGTGGACGTCGGACCGTTCAAGATATTCGACACCTGGATGAATTTTCCGGCCGGAGGCCACACGAGCGCGGACGCCTGGAAAGATCCGCAAGCTAAAGAAGATTTCGCGACTCGCGGCTACAAGATTGATGCAGAGGTCACGTCCGGCGCGGAGCTAAACGCAACGGCGCATTTGGACTTGGAGCCGCGCTTCTCCGGATTGAGCGTACTGATTTTCGATTTGGATGGCAATCTGCGGGTCGAATCCGTCAAGGATTCCAGCAACAATGCGCTGGCGTTTTACCAGTCGCGGGAAGGAAAGGACCGCTATCAGTCCTACGGGGATTATGTGGCCGTGGTTTTGGCCAAACCGCTCGCTGCCGGAACGCCGCTCTCGCTCGAATTTCGCTATGGCGGGAAACGGGCGATTCGCAAGGCCGGCGCGGGAAATTATTTCTGCGAAAGCTCGGGCTGGTATCCCGAGCGGCCGAATAGTTTTTCCACGAGGGCCAATTTTGACCTTACGTTCCACAGTCCCAAGAAGTTGGTGCTGGTCGCCACCGGTGAAAAAACGAGCGACACGGTGGACGGAAATACGCGAGTTACAACGTGGAAGAGCGAGATGCCCTTGGCGGTGGCAGGCTTCGCGTACGGGGACTATAAGGAGACGAATGACAAGGCGGGTAGCGTGGATATCGATATTTATGCAAATCGCGAGCCGGACAACGTGATGGAGTCGATACAGCGCTATTTTGAGGAGGGCCCAGGCCAGCAAGAAGCCGCGGTCGGTTCGATGTCACCATCGAACCTGGCCAAGACCATGGGGACTGAGATCGCGAACGCCGTGCGCGTTTTTTCGGCGTGGTACGGTCCATTTCCCTACAAGCACCTTTCGGTTACGAGCCTGCCCGTCAGCTATTCGTACGGACAGGGATGGCCGGGACTGCTCTATCTTTGGTCGGGTTCGTTTCTGGATTCGACGCAACTCAACGCCATTGGTATCCATGATCAGACCGCGGTGACAGACTACTTCCGAGGCCACGAGACATCGCATCAATGGTGGGGCCACCGGGTGGGCTGGAAGAGCTACCACGATCAGTGGCTCTCGGAAGGATTTGCGCAGTTTTCGGGGGATCTCTACGTGGAGTACCGCCAGAACATGAAGGAGTATTTGAACCGCTGGCGCAAAGAAAAGGAGCTGCTGCACACCAAGGATATCAATGAGCACGAGGTGGAAGCGCTAGGGCCGATCTGGATGGGCTATCGCATCCGATCATCGGTCACAAACCCCAGCTCCTATCAGAGCTTGATTTATTCGAAGGGCGCGTACGTCCTGCAGATGCTGCGGATGCAGATGATGAACCCGCACGACAAAGATCCGGACCAAGTATTCCAGGCAATGATGCAGGATTACTGCAAGACCTTCGACAATCAGCCAGCATCGACGGAGGATTTCAAGGCGATCGTCGAGAAGCACATGACGCGCGGGATGGATCTCGACGGCAACCACAAGATGGACTGGTTTTTCAACGAATACGTTTATGGAATTGGGGAGCCGCAATACACGTTTCACGCCACGGCCGACGCTACCGCCGACGGGAAGACCCACATCAAGGGAGAACTCACCCGCACCGGAGTTCCGGACAACTGGAAGGACGCCATCTCGCTCTACGCCCATGTCGGACCAAGGACGATAAAAATGGGAACGATCGCCGCGGCACAGGCCAGTGTGCCGCTGGACTTCACGGTGGGCGGAAAAATTGACCGAGTTTCGATTAACGATTACGAGGATCTGCTCGCGGAGGTCAAGCAGTAGCGCGAGGACTCGGATGTGAAGGCCGGGAGAAATGTAGCGGTTATTCCGCGGTCATAGGCGGCGGAGGCAGAAGCGGGAGGCGCTTGGGCTCGCCGCGCGCGCCGCGCACTTCGAGGTCATCGATGAGAATCGATGGGGCCACCATCGAAGCGGGGAGGCCGTTGCGGGCCGAACCAAAAGCGCCGAGCGCAGTTCCGGCGAAACCGGCGTCCTGGCTCTGCATATAGTTATAGACGAAATCGTCGCTGCCAATGCCATCGAGATTGCGCAGCATGCGAGTGTTCAAGCCGATGATGCGGCTTCCGCGAATCATCTCTTCGCGCCCGTCATCCGGATAGATTTTGAAGACGATGAGGGGCAGGCGATCGCCGGTGCCGGCGCCGCCGCTGAAGCTGGCCAGCAGTTCGGAAAAATCATCCTGGTGAAGCAAGCTGATGGCGGGATTATCCATTTCCCGGACAACGAGGCAGTAAGGCAACTTTTCGGAGCGGCATTCGTCGAGGAACTTTTTCTTCATATCGGCCGGGGAGAGCGTATCGGTAGCGTTGAAGAAAAGATTGCTCATCGTCGGCTTGGCATCGTTCAAGAAGGCGGAGCGGCCATGGCCATTGGATTGGTCGCCGTCCGGGCCGGGCCGGCGGGACATGAGCAGTTGTTTGACGATGCCGTCGTCCACAATGGTCACTTTTTGCGCGCGGACACCTTCATCGTCGACGGAGTAGCCGCCCAAGAGAGGCGTTCCATGGAACTCCGTGGCGGATGGATCGTCAACTAAGGAAACCGACATGGGCAAAACGCGAGCGCCCATTCGGCCAACCCAGTCGCTCCTTCCACCTAAGCCGGTCAGAAGCTGTTCCACGACCGGGGTAAAAGAGACAGGCGGCCGGGCGCCGTTGATCGCGGGCGTAAGGACCTGAGCGAGAAGAGGAGCGGCGGCGCGGGATTCAAAGAGCACGGGACCTGTATAGTCCTGTGCGGGTTCGGCGGCACGCATGGCCATCAATTCAGTTCCGGTGACGTTGAGCGCCTTGCGAACCGAGTCGACGCTGGGAAGATCGGCGGGTTTCGGGGCGTACGTGGCGTACATGTGATTGACCTGCATGCCATCATCGGCGAGGGTGTCCATGCCCGCTTCGATTGCCGCATAGCTATGATTGGTGCGAATTTCGGTGCCTTCGCTGGTGAGAAGGTATTCCGTGGCGTAGACCAGGTAGTAGGTGACGCGCGATTCGTAGATTTGCGGAAAGGCGCGAAGGGCGGCGGAAGTTTCGCGGGCTTCCTGTTCCCAATTGCGAGAGCTCCAATCCGGAGTGACCAGCGGTTCGACAAGCTGCAAAGGCGCGGCATGGGCAAAATCATCGATGTCGGACGGGCGGGCGAGACTGCTCAAGTACGCCTGCTTCCGGGAATAGCTCTCGACTGCTTCCTTGAAAGCCTGGTCCGTGGCGATCCAAAGATCCTGGCGGAGAGAGTTGTAGTCGCGGTCGATTCCGACGGAGCCGGTTGGGCCGATAAATCCGCGAAAACCGTCGTCGCTGATGAAATTGGAACTGTCCAGTTTGTAATTGCCGACACGCGCCTCGACATCCATGAAGCGGTTGCGCGTGCGCGTCGAAGAGACCAAGTCGCCAAATTCAGAAACAATTTCGCGCACGTCGAGATCGAGCAGGCGGTATTCGATGTAGTAGGGACGCTGCGGTTGCGGAGAGCCGGGGATTTGCAGCTCGAGCCGCGTTTTCGAGCGTGCCATTTCATCGCGCATGGCCTGCAAAGTGTGATCGTTGTCACTGGAGGTTTGCGCACGCGCAGCCAAGCTGAAACTAAGAGCCGCGGCGATCATCGTGAGTCCTGCAACTACCTGAGCGCGCTTCACTGCGCACCTCCCGTGCTAAGAGGGTCATGCGCGGGTGGCGGCAGAATCGGCGGGCGGTCCGTGGATGCCTCTTTCTTTTGCACTTCCAATTCCGAGGTAAGAATGGCGGGCGAGGAAGCAGAAACGGGAACGGAGCCGGATTCGGCGCCGCAATAACCGTTGAAAACTTCCGTCTTATCGCCCGTGGCCACGATTTTCGTCAGCGCGGCTAGAGGCGTTCCAACGATATCCACGCCGCGAACCAATTGATCGGGGCGGCCATCGGGGAACACCTTGTAGACGACGAGCGGGAGGACTTGAAATGCTTGCGGCTGCCCGCGGCCGGTGAAGGTGAAACCGCCGGCGATGTCATCGATGAGCAGGCCGAAGGGTTTTCCCTGCTCCTTGATAAGTTCGATCAATTTGGCTCGAAGCTGCGCATCCGTCAGAGTCTTGCTGCTTTCGACGATCAAATTGCCCTGGCGGGAAACCGGCGTTGCGCCGAGCTGGCGGCGCCCGTGGCCGTTGGAATGGGGGAATCCTACGAGCGGTGAACGCGACATTTCAAAATTTCGCAGGACGCCGTGGTCGACGAGCGTGACGCGCTGGGCGGGAACGCCCTCGTCGTCAAACTGGTAGTAGCCCAAGAGGTCCTCGTTGCCGAGTTTTTTCATCGTAGTGTCGTCCACGATGCTGAGGAAACTGGGCAGAATCGGTTCACCGACTTTTTTGGCGAACGTTTGGCCTTCGGCAGCGTCTTTCTGGCGGTGGCCCTCGGCGCGGTGTCCAAAAACTTCATGGAAAAAGACGGCAGCGGCGCGGCCCGTTAGAAGAGCAGGTCCCACCGAGGGTTCGACGAGCGGCGCGGCGACGAGCCCTTCGAGTTCCTTGCGCATGGTCGCTTCGGCGGCGAAGACGGTTTTGTCGTCGGGGGCCTCGGAGGGATTAACCCAATCGAAATTGTAGTAACGGTCGAGGTCCATACCGTCGGGAGCTTTGCCTTGGATGAAGAGCTCGAGGCGATACCGGATTTGGCCGAATTGCAGCTCGGTGCCTTCACTGTTGACCTGAAGAACGTTCTGGGCCTGGGCGGTGAAGGTGACGATGGAATTGATGACGGCGGCGGATTCGCGAAACCTGGCAGTGTAGGCGCGGACTTTTTCTTCCCAAGGTTTGCGGTCCAGCGTGAAAGAGACTGGCGCACTGATGGACGTATGCGGCTGCTCGTGAGAAAAATCGGGGGCACGGTTTTCGGTGGAATCGACGTTCACTTCCTTGCCGGTTTTAATCTTGATGAGGGCTTCGGCGGCGGCGCGATACTGGCTATCGGTTTCGAGCCAGACGGCGCGGCGGAGGATTTCGGGGTCATCGTCGAGCGGGACGGAGGTACCCGGACCAGCGCTGGTTTGCTGGCGTTCGCCGACCTTGTGCGTGTCGTCCAGGTTGTAGCTGCCGGTGCGAACGGAAACTTCGAGCCAGCGGTTGCGCGTCTCGTCGCTGTTGAGGAGGGCGCCGTTCGAGCCGGAGACTTCGGCGCGTTGCGTATCCGTGACGGTGTAGCCGATGTAGTAGGCGGGGGGATCTTGCGCCTGGAATGCTTTCATCGAGCGAGCGAGCTCGGTCTGGAGCGCGGCGAGGAGTGGAGATTTCTTCGCTGCGACATCCGGCGGAGCAGCTTGCGCCGGCGTTGCCGCGGCCATGGCCAGAAAAACAGCGAGACCAAGGGCGCAGAAGATGGAATGCACATGACTGCGGGCGGAACTATTCAAGGATTGCCTCACTTACAGTTTGACGGTACCGCGAAACATCCAGTGTACGCTACAGCGGGTAACCGCACAAAATCGCGGTTTGCATGGCGTCTTTAGCGACACTAACTTAGCGACACTAGTTCGACGGCTGCCGGACCCGGCGAGTTGTATAGGCCAAGAAGCAAAGAAACCAGGATGCTTCTCAGCGGTTCAAGAGTTTACCCGCAACTGGGTGGAATGCACTGGCCGGTGGGGGGAGTCGTCGGAGCGCTGCTGCCCTTCCTCGTAGCGACGACCGTGAAGACCACGACGGGAACGGCGGCTAGCAAGCCCATCGTTATGCCAAATCCCTTGCCGAGGTGCGAAGCCGTTTCGAGGCCGCTGCCCGGCGGCGGACCAACGTTCGTATCCTTGCCCGCCAAAACGAGCATATCGAGCGGCGCCTGCGACGGCGGGGCGGGTGCCGAATTATCGCCGTGGCGCACGCTGCTGAACTGGCCGGCTTTCACCAGAACGCAAACTCCCTGGAGATTGCAGAAACGCACGACGCCATCGTAGACGATCAAGTTCATTACTTCGTTCTCATACGCCGCATAAAAATCCGTTCCAACCACGCCGGCAACGCCGGCTGCTGTGCGAACTTCAAACTTGCCGTCGGGTTTCGTAATCTTCTGCGCTTGTGTGCGGAGCTTGCCGTAGGCCAGCTCGAGCTCGGTTTGCTGGGCCCCGGCGTCGTGCTTCACGACTTTGATTGAGGAATCCGAGCCAACGTTCAGGACTGACCCGTCATCCAGCGCGACGCGGACGCGCGCATCGGCCTTGGTATTCAAAAGGTCCAGCCAGTCCACCACAGTTTTCGCGGAGGCATTGATAGTCTTGGAACCACGGGCGATGCTTACCGCCGGGATCAGGCGAGAAACCTCGCCAGCCCGTTGCCCCTTGGTCTGGGGCTCGGCGGAAATGTCCGCCGGAATGGCAAGCACAAACGAAAGCAAAAAAGCCAAGGCAAGCGCGCATGGCGATTTGATCTTCATCGGGGACGCTCCTAAGGAAACTACCGCTGTCTGCGTTAAATATCGTTGTTACTGGAGAGCGGTTCAACTGTCAATTGGAAACCCGGAGAAGATTGCGCAGTCACTACACCCCCAGCGCGAGCGAGCGGGCAGTTTCGAGGGGCGACTACCCGTTACCTCCTTCCGCACCGAGGAGCACAGTGAGCTTGCGGCCCTCCAAAGGCTGGGAACAAAATAAGGTCATGCGTCCTTTAGTGGGCATTCTCGTGGCTTGCGCCGTTTTATTCGGGATTTATCGCTATTCCTTGAAGAAGATGCCCACGACGGATGAGGGTACTGCCGCCACCCAGGCGATCAGCCTCACGGGCGTCCGCATGGACCTCTTGCAAATCGCACAGTCTGAGCGCGGTTACATCGCGTTGAACGGCCGCTGCGGATCGCTCGAAGAACTCAGTTCGTCGAGCTCGCTGTCTATGGCGCGGGCTCAGCGGGATGGCTATTCGTATACGGTCGATTGCTCCGGCAGCGATTTCACGGTCACCGCGCAACATGCGCCAGCCCCTCCCGATTCGCCGATCCGATACCCTACGCTCGCCATCGATCAGAACATGCAGGTCCACGAAGTCAACTGATCCTGGAAGAAGTTCAGGCGGGTCGAGCCAAAAAAAGCCAGATTCCCGTAGTTCATTGCGCGACAGAAACGACACATTTTTGGAAATCGCTCTTCACTGGGCATCCAGCGGAACCATTTGGCCAGAAGCTTGTGCGCCAAGATGGATTGGGCGAGGCGGTCCGATGCGAGGCTTGGCGAAATTCAGGAAGCGCGGACCGAATTTCTTTATGGCGTGCGCTTTTGATCCGCCACCAGAACGCCTGCCTCGGCATAATTCGTCGCTGGAACGTCATGGAACGCCACATGAATGTTTTCGCGTTTTGCGCGGCCGTCTTCGATCAGGACCGTAGTGACACGCTCGGCGATTTTGCGTTTCATCTCCGGAGTGCGTCCTTCGACCCAGGTAATTTGGACGTGCGGCATATCTCCTCCTCCTTAGAACGGGCATTGCTGCAAATTCTGCAGGCAAAACCGGGCACAGTACCAAGCATTGCGAGCCACCGCCGGCCGGGGCCAACGCGCGGGAAAGTGGCGGCCAAAGCATAGCGCCCTCTGTGTTAGTATTACAGGCCCATGCATTCCGCCATTCCTCACCTGATTGAGCTGCAGCGCGTCGACCACCTGATAGCGGGCCTGCGAGCCGAGCTTGAGGCCTTTCCGAAGCGCGTCCGGGAAGCCGACGTCAAGTTGAACGGGGCACGCGCGGCCGTGGCGGCAGCAAAAGAGGGTCTCGTCACCAGCCAAAAAGAGCGGAAGAAATTCGAGCTGGACGTGCAGCAGTGGAAGGACCGTGCGAAGAAATACCGCGACCAGAGCGGCGCCGTCAAAACCAATGAGGCCTACAAAGCGCTGCAGCACGAGATTTCCAATGCGGAGGCGGAAGTCGCGAAGGCCGAAGACGCGCAGCTGGAAGTGATGATGGCGGGAGAAGAGGCTGAGCGGCGCGTGAGGCACGCGGAAGCGAATTTGAAGGAAGACGAAACAGCGGTCGCGAAAGAGAGAAAAGAGATCGAGGCTCAGCAAAGCGAGAAGAAGAAACAAATCGAGGCCTTGCTTATCGAGCGAGACCGCGCCCTGGCTCCGATTCCCGAGGAGTTGCGCGAACTCTACGCGCGCATCGCAAAGCGCCACAATGGGACCGGTCTTGCCGAGGCGCGCGATGGCCAATGCCGGGGCTGCGGGATGCGCGTGCTGCCGCACATTTTGCAGGAGCTCCGCCGCGACCCAAACGAAGAGATCTACCGCTGTGAGTCGTGTGGGCTGATTCTGTACACGCTAGAGCCCATTCCATTACCAGATCCTGCTTCCGGATCCGATCGCGCCGCTTCCTCGGCTTCCAACCATTCCTGATGCCTCCTCGTCCAAAATCTCCTCGGGCTGCAGGTGCCGCTCTATTTGCGGAAGCGCCAGAAGAGCAAACAGCGGCCACGCCGGCTCACCGGGCCAATATCGATGGCGCCGCGCGGGGAAATCCCGGGCCGGCTTCCTATGGCGTAGTGATTCGCGACGGGAACGGCGAGCTAGTGGCCAAGCTGAAGAAATACATCGGCCGAATGACGAACAACGTCGCGGAATATTACGGGCTCATCGCGGCGCTCGATTACGCGCAGTCGCATAACATCCGGGCGCTACGAGTCGAGAGCGATTCAGAGCTGATGGTCAAGCAGATGCAAGGGCAGTACAAAGTGAAGAGCGATGATCTGCGGCCGCTTTTCGAGCGCGCAAAAAAAATGTCGATGGGTTTCGAGTCGTTCCGCATCGAGCATGTCTACCGGGAACAGAATCGCGAGGCGGACGCGCTGGCCAACGAAGCGCTGGATGAAACTTCGGGTCCGCCGCTGGGAGCGGGCGGGCCTGTAAAAGCTGCGGTCAGCGAAAGCAAACCCGGGCCGCGCTGGATTAAGGCGCGATTTCGCAGCGGAATTCTATATCCATTGGAAGACGTCGATTTGCCTGACGGCACCGAAGTCGAGTTCGTGCTTCGCCCGATCCGGCGGCAAGCGCCGCCGAAATAGCCAACTTCCCTTTTTTCAAATTTATTTCAAAGCGTAGGAGCGATAGAGAGTATCGCGTTGCGCGGGAACGAAACCCGCATCGGAGATAATCCGTCGGAGTTCGTTTTCGTTGGTGCGGTTTTTCACGCCGGCGGCGAAAACCACGTTTTCTTCGATGAGAATGCTGCCGACGTCGTCGGCGCCAAACTGCAACCCAATCTGGCAAACCTTGATGCCCGGGGTGAGCCAACTGGATTGGATGTGGTCGATGTTATCGAGATATAGCCGGCTCACGGCCAGCGTCTTCAGGTAGTCGACGGCGGTCGTCTCCTGCACTTTTTTTCCAAGGGCGGTGTTTTCGGCAGCGAACATCCAGGGTATGAACGCAGTGAAACCGCCCGTGTCTTCCTGAATGCGGCGCAAGCGCTCCAGATGATTGATGCGGTGGCGAAGCTCTTCGCCGCAGCCGAACATCATTGTCGCGGTGGTACGCAGGCCGAGGGAATGCGCGATGCGATGGACCTGTTCCCAATCATCGCTAGTGCACTTCAGGCGGGCGATCTTCCCCCGAATTTCGTCATCGAGAATTTCCGCGCCGCCTCCGGGAATGGATTGAAGACCGGCGTCCATCAGGCGCCGGATGGTGTCCTCGACGCGCAACTCGCTTACTTCGGCGATGCACAAAATCTCGGGCGCAGAAAAACAGTGCAGATGGACTTGCGGAAAGCGCGCCTTCAGGGAACGCAACAGGTTTTCGTAATATCCGATTTGCAGATCCGGGTGCAGACCACCTTGCAGCAAAATGCCCGTGCCGCCCAGTTCGAGCATCTCTTCGATTTTTTCGTAGATGGTTTCAAAGGAGAGAATGTAGCCGTCTTTCGCGCCAAGCGGCCGGTAAAACGCGCAGAAAGAGCAATACTCCGTGCAGAAATTCGTGTAGTTGATGTTGCGGTCGATTTGGTAGGTTACGACGCGTGGATCGTTCTTCTTGAGACGCATCTGGTGGGCAGCCATACCGAGGCCCACGAGGTCATCGGATTGCAGCATCTCGAGCGCTTCTTGCTTCGTCAGTCCCACGTGATTCCTTCGCTCTTTCGAATTCCGATTCTACTGGATGCCGGCTAGAAACTCTAATCGCAGCTTCAGGACGGGCACGGCACGCGCGGCAACTATTTCGCCGAAACCGGGACGGCGTTCTTCGCCGCGCTAGCCCATGCGACTTGCTTATAACCCTGAATCAGTCCCAAGTTTGCAGCTTCCTGAAAATATTTTTCCAAGCCGCGGCGATTCTCTTCGCCCAGAGAGAAGTCGATATTGTGCAAAAGATAGGATTCGAGGGCCTTCTGCGGCAAATCCAATTCGCGCGACGCTTGCAGGCTGATGGCCGCGATCTGCGTTAGCCCGAAGTCGCGGGAGGCCTTGAAGTCCGCAAGCACTTCGGGAGTGATCGTCTCCGGCCTGGCGGCCCAGACCGCCATGACCGCCGGCAGGCCCGTCAGTTTGCGCCATTCTCCGACTACGTCGTACAAATGCAAAATCTCAGGGCTTGCGATTCCAAGTGTGACCGCCTGGCACACCCCGCGCCCTTGGGGACTGACCGTGCTCTTTCTCTCGATGGCGCAGGAAATTTGCAGCGCCGGATCACCGATAACCAGGGCCGCGTCGGCCTTTTCGAGCATCGCGGGCAGATCCGGTTCGGCTTCGAAGAACTCGGGTTCAATTTTCCAGTGCTCGGCCGCCAGGACGCGCGTCAGCGCTTGCGTGCTGCGCGAACCGCGATCCAGAGCGATACTGCGCACTTGGTCGATGGGCTTTTTCGCCACGATCAAAAGGCTGCGCACACGATTTTGCGAAGCAATGGCTAAATCCGGCAAGACCACCAGGCCAGGAATGCGCTGCACCTCAATCGCCGGAATGATGGCGATGTCCGCCGCCCCGCTGCGCAATGCCTCCGCGCACTGCGAGGGCACGGTGAACGACAAATCGTACTTTCCAGAAAGCGGCCCGTTCGTAAAGCCCCAAACGAGCGGCGCGGTATTCAAGTACTGCACAATCGAGATACGAAGTTTTTGCACGATGGAGATTCTCGCGATTTCAATCCAGTATAACAGACAGGATTTTCTCCCGCGTAAGCCTTCTTTTGTTGTAAAACGTTCCTTCCCTTTGGAGGCTCCAAACATGCTGAAAGCTTCGCGTTACCTTTTCGCTCTTTGTCTTCTGTGCCTGCCCTCGATTTGCCCGGCGGCTCGCCTCGATGCGTCCAAGACCCCGACGATCGCCGAGAAAACCGCCGGAGCAGAAAAACTGCCCGGCTATTTCAATCTTTATTGGGATGCCAAGCAAGGCAAGTTGTGGCTGGAAATCGATCAGTGGGGAAAGGAATTCCTTTACCAGAGCAGTCTTCCCGCGGGAATCGGTTCGAACGACATCGGGCTCGACCGGGGCCAACTCGGGAAAACGGCGATCGTGCGATTCGAGCGAAGCGGCCCGAAAGTCCTGCTAATCGAGGAAAATCTCGCCTATCGAGCGGTGACGGACGACGCGGATGAGCGCCGCGCGGTCCACGACTCCTTTGCGGAGTCGGTGCTCTGGGGATTCACGGTGGCCGCCGAGGACGGTGACCACGCGCTCGTCGACGCCACGGATTTCTTCCTACGCGATGCCCATGGAATTCCCGAGACGCTGCGCCGCGAAAAGCAGGGCTCTTTTAGGCTCGATGCCTCGCGCTGCGCGATTTACCTCGCGGAGACCAAGAACTTTCCACTAAACACAGAAGTCGAAGCTACGCTTACGTTTTCCGGTGATGACCCGGGACCCTGGGTGCGCGAAGTGACGCCGTCGCCGGAGTCCATCACGGTGCGCGAGCACCACTCCTTCGTGCAGCTTCCGCCGCCGGGCTACAAGCCGCGCGCGTACGATCCGCGCAGCAGCTTCTTCGGGATCGAATACATGGACTACGCAACGCCGGTGAGCGAGCCCATCATGAAGCGCTATATCGCACGCCATCGCCTCGAGAAAAAAGATCCTACGGCCGCTATGAGCGAGCCAGTCACGCCGATCACGTATTACCTGGACCGGGGCGCGCCGGAGCCGATTCGTTCCGCACTGCTCGAAGGCGCGCGCTGGTGGAATCAGGCGTTTGAAGCCGCAGGGTACAAGGACGCTTTTCGCGTCGAGCTTTTGCCCGAAGGAGCGGACCCGATGGATCTGCGCTACAACATGATCCAATGGGTGCACAGATCCACACGCGGATGGTCGTATGGAGGCGGAGTGATCGATCCGCGCACGGGCGAAATCATTAAAGGGCACGTCACGCTCGGTTCGCTTCGCGTGCGGCAGGATTTTCTGATCGCCGAAGGCTTGTTGGCTCCTTATGCGCAAGGCGCTCCAGACTCGCCGGAAATGATGGAGATGTCGCTCGCGCGGCTCCGGCAGCTTGCTGCGCATGAAGTCGGCCACACACTGGGCTTGATGCACAACTACGCCGCGAGCACGGTTGACCGGTCTTCCGTGATGGATTATCCACCGCCGCTCGTAAAGCTCGGAGCCGATGGCAAGCCCGATCTCTCCGACGCCTACGCCAAGGGAATCGGCGCTTGGGACAAAGTGTCCATCACCTGGGGCTACAGCGATTTCGCGCCGGGAACGGACGAGCACGCCGCACTCGATAAAATCCTCAGCGATGCGTTTGGCCGCGGACTTCGCTACCTTACGGATCAAGATGCCCGGCCTGCTGGTTCTTCCAGCAGCGTGGCGCATCTTTGGGACAGCGGTTCGAATGCAGTGGACGAACTGAATCGGCTGATGAAGGTTCGCGCCGCGGCTCTGCGCCAATTTGGCGAAAACAACATTCGCGAAGGCGCGCCGCTGGCGACCATCGAAGATGTTCTGGCGCCAATTTATATGTTGCACCGCTATCAGGTGGAAGCCGCCAGCAAGCTGGTGGGAGGAATGGACTACACGTTTGCCTTGCGAGGCGACGGGGAGGTTCCGACGAAAATTGTCGCACCCGCCGAGCAGCGCCGCGCCCTTGCCGCTGTGCTTGCTACCCTTAAACCGGAAACGCTGGCCCTTCCGGAGTCGCTCTTAAAAATTATTCCGCCTCGACCGCCGGAATATCCGCGCGACCGGGAGCTGTTCAAAATTCACACGAGTCCGGCCTTTGACGCGCTGGCACCGGCGGAATCCGCGGCGCAGCACACCCTTCAGTTTCTGTTCAATCCGGAGCGCGACGCGCGGCTCGTCGAGTTTCACGCGCGCAACGCCGAGAACCCGGGTCTCGAGGAAGTGATCGACGCGGTGCTCAACGCCACCTGGAAAGCGCCGCATTCCAAAGGCTACGACGGAGAAATCGCCAACACCGTCGACAATGTCGCGCTGTACGACCTGATGTCGCTTTCCGCCAACGAACGCGCCACCGATGAAGTGCGGGCTGTCGCCTCGCTGAAGCTCCATGAATTGCATGCTTGGCTCGATGCGACGTCACGAGGTAAGTCACTGATTCCCGACAAGGCCCACGTCTTTTTCGCGGCCCAGCAGATCGAGCAGTTTGAGAAAGATCCCAAGCGGATGGATCTGACGCCGCCGGTCGATCCGCCCGACGGCCCGCCCATCGGAAGCACAGGTATGCTGGATTGCGACTGGAATTTCTAGTTTGCCGGGCGCTCACAGTCCAGCGCATTAATTGCGCGAAACCATTTTCGCGTCGTTTTTAACTTCGACGAACGCGATTCCATTTACGCCGCTGCAGGCGAGCCACAGGTTGCCTTCGGGAGTGTGGACCATATTCCGCACCACGCCGCCTCCCGATGGGATAATCCACGTTTGAAATTTTTCCGTCTGCGGATCAAACCGAACAACTGTATTCGGCTTGGTGTTCGATTCGCTGTACCAAAGGATGTCGCCAACCGCGGTAATGCCGTAGGGTCTCGATCGCGGCCCGCCCGGCGAAGCCCATTCACTGACTTGCCCCGTCTTTGCATCGAGCCGGCCGAGATAGCCGCGCGAATAGTCCGTGTACCAAATCGCGTCGTCGGGCGTAATGGCAACACGCCGAGGCCGGGAATCCACATGGGGCAACACGTATTCATGAATTGCCAGCGTGTCCGGGTCGAGGCTGGCGACTTTATTGCTTCCAAACTCGACGAAGAAGGGCATCCCTTTCGAATTCACAACCATGCCGTAAGGGTTCGACTTGGGAGTCGGAGAGCTTACGACTTTCACCTCGCCCGTTTTCGGGTTTAGTCTGCCCACCATGTTCCCGCCTTGCACCGTGAAATAAATGTTTCCGTTCGGCGCAAAGACCAGTGTGTGAGGGTCGTGGGCTTTTGGATCCGGCATCGGATATTCGGTCACGGCGCCCGTCCTCGGATCGAGCTTGCCGATATATGCCTTGAAATTTGCCGTAAACCAGATATTTCCGTCTTTGTCAGGCACAAGTCCGTGCGGGCCGGAATCTGGCGTCTTCAGCGGGTATTCCTTGAACTGGTTCGTCTTGGGATCAAATCGCCCGAGGACATTGGCCATCTGCCCTGTGTACCAGACTGAGCCATCCGGCGCGTAAGCTGGATCGTGCGGCCTCGAGCCCGGCGTTGGCACCTGCCATTCCTTTATGGAGACCTCGACGCTTCCGGGAATCACTACAGCATCGGGCGCGGGCTTTTCTGGGAAGTTCTTGGTCAGATAGTCGGTCAGCGCAGCAATCTGGTCTTTGGGCACCGGAGCGCCAGCGTTCACCATCATTTGCACTACCGAATTCCATCCCTCATGATCATGTCCTGCGTTGATCACCGTCGCGAGCGAGTGGCACGAGGCGCATGCCTTCTGGACTGTTTCCTTTCCGTTTCCCTCCGGCAATTGCTGCGGCGTCTGAGACCAGCCAGCAGCAGCACAGCTGAAGAGGCCAGCCGCCAGCACGAGAAGGTGCGCCGCGTTGGGACCACCAGTCTTCCACTTTTCAGCCAGACGAACCGACACAGACCGCCCATGTGTTCCGTAAATGCTCGTTGTGCGCATGGAGGACCTCCAAACGATGGATTCCAAGCAGGTAACTTACGCCCCTAAAGGTCCGAGCGCAATCCGGAGCCGGCCCAACCGACGGCCAGAATTTCTTCACTCCGAGCAGACCGTTCAAGGATCCGCTCGTCTATAGAACAAGGAGGGTTTGTCCATGAAACTGCGCTCGAGGACGTTACTTCTTGTGGCAATAGCCGCCGCCGGCTTTATGCTTTCTGCCCTGGCTGGCGCTCAGAATCCGCCAACTGCTCCAACTCCGCCGGCACCACCCTCGTTCGTACCGCCCGCACCGCCTTTGTCTGCGGCCGACTCGTCAGAGTTTGCGGCGCCCACATCTCCGGCAGCCCCTGCGGTGCCTGCGATGCCGCCAATCCCTGCCGTCCCCGCAGTCCCGGCGATTCCCGCTGGGCCGCCAAGTTCATCCGGCTGGGGCAACAGCCATTCAGTGAGCACCAACGGCGTAGATCTCCGGCCTGTAGCTGATTGCTCCGATCTCCACATACGTTTCGATGATCGCGATGCTGTCGTGAAGTCGGAAGAGCGCACCGTGACGAAGGCGGAGGCGCCGGTCCTGCGCGTTCATCCGCAAACAAACGGTGGAACGCAGGTACAAGGATGGGACAAGGATGTGTACTCGGTGACCGCCTGCAAAGCTGCGTCCGACTCCGGCGGGAAGGCCGAGCAAATTCTCTCGCAGATCGGCTTTTCCGTGCAGGATGGCGAGGTCAGCACGAATGGGCCTGCGGATGAAGACGGCTGGACTGTTTACCTGCTCATCCGCGCACCAAGAGCAGCGGTCCTTGACCTGGAAACCGCCAATGGCCCGCTTTCTCTCTACGGCGTGGACGGCAAGCTAACGGCCCATGCCGTCAACGGTCCCGTCACATTGCGCGATTTCTCTGGCGACGCGGATGTCCAGGCCACGAATGGCCCAATCAGCATCAGCGGAAGCAGTGGCAATGTGCGCATCCACACCGAGAATGGGCCAATCTCTATCAACTTGAAAGGCACGGCCTGGGACGGTGCCGGCCTGTCTGCGGACGCCAAAAACGGTCCTCTGACTCTTTTCGTCCCCGCGGACTACAAGTCCAGTTTTGTCGTCGAGTCGCGAAACTACGCGCCCATGAGCTGCAGAGCAAGTATTTGTGATAACGCGCGCAAGACTTGGGATGACAACGACCGCCGCATTGAGTTCGGCGCTTCGCCGGCCATGATCCGCCTTTCCACCGTGAACGGGCCAGTGTCCGTACAATCGCCGCGCGAGGAGATGTAACGCCGGCGCTGTTCGTCACCTGTTCGCTTACCTAGTCAACGCGTTCATCCGCGCGATCTTTGCATGTTTTGAAGATTCAGCGAGGATGGACGCGCTCCAGCCCTTACGGATAAGATTCAGCGCATGATGCCCGAAGCGCGCGTGGCCCAGCCGGTTGCCGAATCAGAAGTGGTCCGGTTGGCACGCGAAATCTTCCGGCTTGAAGTTTCCGCCAAAGAGCTTCCCGGCGAATACAACGACAATTTTCATTTGGCGTTGGCCGATGGGCGGGAATTCGTCCTGAAAGTGATGCATCCCGCCAGGGAGCACTCCTTCGTCGAGATGCAGTGCGAGGCGCTGCAACATCTGGCCAGGCGCGCTCCACAGCTTGGTTTGCCGCGAATCTGTCCAACGCGGGAAGAAAGCGCGTACGCCCTCGCGACGCTACCCGATGGAACAAAACGCCTCGTTTGGCTGCTCACCTACCTTCGCGGCACGGTTCTCGCCAAGGTCAATCCGCACAACCCGGAGTTGCTGCATAGCCTCGGCCAATTTCTCGGCGAGATGGACGCCGCGCTTGCGAACTTTTCTCATCCAGCCACACACCGCGAGCTGAAATGGGATCTCGCTCGCGCGAGTTGGATTCGGGACTACCTGCAGCACATCGGTAATCCAGACCGGCGCGCGCTTGTCGAGAGGTTTCTCAAGTTGTACGAATCGGAGGTAGTTCCGGCGCTGGGGAAGTTGCGGCGCGGCGTCATCTATGGCGATGCCAACGATTACAATGTGCTGGTCAGTCCGCCCTGGCCACAGCCGAGAAAAGTTGCAGGCGTCATCGATTTTGGAGACATGCACCATGGTCTCCTCGTCTCTGAGCCCGCGATTGCGGCGGCGTACGCCATACTGGGTGAGAAGGAGCCACTGACCGCGGCGAGCGCTATCATCGCCGGCTATCACAGCGCCTTTCCGCTCCACGAAGCGGAGATCGGTACTCTATACGCGCTAATTGGAATGCGGCTGGCGGTCAGCGTCACAAATTCCGCGCATCGTAAATCGCTGCTCCCCAACGATCCTTATGTGACAGTTAGCGAAGCCCCCGCATGGGAAGCCCTCGAAAAGCTGGCTGCGGTGCACCCGAGATTCGCGCATTACACATTTCGCGATGCCTGCGGCTTGCCTGCCGTGCCGCAGAGCGAAAAGTTTGAGCGAGGGCTCGCATCCATCGTTGGAAGCGCGGCGTCCGTCCTTAACATCGATCTCCGCACCACGCCTTGCATTGTTTTTGATTTGAGCGCGGGGAGCAAATTTCTCGGCGCTGATCCACGCGCGGCAGAAACTTCCCATCTCACGGAGGCGGTCTTCCAGGCAATGAAGCACGCCAACGCCGCCATCGGCGTAGGCCGCTACCACGAACCGCGTCTGCTTTACACATCGCCGATCTTTGCTGCTAGCGAAAATCCTACCGAGGAGCGGCGCACCATTCATCTGGGTGTGGATCTTTTCGCCGAACCCGGGACAACGATTTACTCCCCTTTGGATGGGATGGTGCACGCTGTCGCGATCAACACTGCGCCCATGGATTACGGGCCGGTCGTGATTCTCCGCCACAAAATCGGCGACGGGCAGGAATTCTTTACCCTCTTCGGCCACCTGGCGCGTGATGCCTTTGACTCTCTTCAAGTTGGCCAGGGGATCGCACGCGGGCAGCCGTTCGCGCATATCGGCGACGTCCACGAAAACGGAGGCTGGGCGCCTCACGTACACTTCCAAATCATTTTGGATCTGCTGGAATTGGGCTGTGATTTTCCCGGCGTTGCGCGCGCATCGCAGCGCAACGTTTGGACCTCTCTCTCGCCCGATCCAAACCTGCTCCTCGGCATCCCGGGCGAACGTTTCCCGGCGAGAGAGCCGGATGCAATAGAGACCCTTTCTAGGCGCCGCGAATTGCTCGGAAAAAATCTCAGCATTTCTTATCAGCGCCCGTTAAAGATTGTCCGCGGTTGGATGCAATATCTTTACGATGACACAGGCCGAGCTTTTCTTGACGTCTACAACAACGTGCCTCTCGTGGGCCATAGCCACCCGCGCGTGGTGCGCGCCGCTCAAGAGCAAACGGCTCTTCTCAATACCAACACGCGCTATCTGCACGACAATGTGAACCGTTACGCAGAGCGCCTGACGCGGCTTCTTCCAGACCCGCTGCGCGTCTGTTATTTCGTGAACTCCGGCAGCGAAGCGAATGAATTGGCCTTGCGTCTGGCGCGCGCGCACACTGGCCGCGAGGACGTGATTGTCCTCGAGCATGCCTACCACGGCCATACGAACACGCTCATCGACATCAGCCCTTACAAATTTGATGGCCCGGGCGGCCGCGGCCGCAAACCCTGGGTCCATGTCGCACCGATTCCGGACGATTATCGCGGGCCTTACAGGCGCGATGACCCCAGCGCCGGCGAAAAATACGCACAGCATGTCGCTGACATTTTGCGGAAAATGGCTGCGGAAGGCCGCGGTCCTGCTGCATACATTGCGGAAACCCTCCCGAGTGTCGCCGGCCAAATCGTTTTTCCGCCGCACTATCTCGCTGAAGTCTATAAGCATGCTCGCGCCGCAGGCGGCGTATGCATCGCCGATGAGGTTCAAGTCGGATTCGGCCGCCTCGGCACGCATTTCTGGGGATTCGAAACGCAAAACGTCGTCCCCGATATCGTGGTTTTTGGAAAGCCGATCGGAAACGCATTTCCGCTCGCCGCCGTCGTCACCAATGCCGAAATCGCTAAGAGTTTCGACAATGGCATGGAATTCTTCAGCACGTTCGGAGGCAATCCAGTCGCTTGCGCCGCGGGACTCGCGGTCCTGGACGTCCTCGAGGAAGAGCATCTGCAGGATAATGCCCGCGGAGTTGGCCGCTATCTCCTCGCCCGGCTCAAGGCCCTGCAAGAACGCCACGCATTGATCGGTGATGTGCGCGGCTTGGGATTATTTCTGGGTTTGGACTTGGTCCTGGATCGCGAGACGCGCGTGCCTGCACCCCGGCAGGCTTCTTACGTCGTCAACCGCCTGCGCGAGCGGGGCATCCTTACGGGGACGGACGGCCCTCATCACAACGTGATCAAGCTGCGCCCTCCGCTGATCTTTTCTGAAGCTGACGCCGGTCTTTTTGTCTCGACGCTGGACGAAATTCTGAAAGAAGACGCAGCCCAGCCGAACGTGTGACTTGGCTCTGCCCACTCCCCTGTTCGCCGGCGAGCGAAATTCCCGACGACACAAGCCCGCCCGCGCTTGCTTCTTCCATTTTCATGGCAGATTAGTTGACAACACGGTTATCTTGCGGATAGGCTCGTCCTGCGATGGAGCTAGACGCATCCCTCTCCTGGCTCGCGCTGGCGCTCACTCCCGGCCTCGCTTCTCGTCTGTCCGCACGGTTGCTGAAGCGGTTTGGTTCGCCTGACGCTGTATTTCGCGCGTCTCTAACCGAACTCGAAGGATGCAGCCTGCCCGCTCCGGTTGCCCAAGCGGTTTTTAAGAAAGAGTCCTTCAAGCGTGCAGAGAAAGAACTTTCGGCGACCCGCAACATCGACCGCTGCCGTCTCCTGAACTGGACCGAGCCCGACTACCCGCGGAACTTGCTTCAAATCTACGATCCGCCGGTGTTACTCTACGTCCGCGGCGACCCTGAAGTTCTCAATCTTCCCTGCCTCAGCATCGTTGGCACCAGGAAACCCACGCTCTACGGCACGCAAATGGCCCAGCAGTTGGGCCGCGATCTGGCCTCGCGAGGATTGGTCGTTGTTAGTGGGATGGCTCGCGGCATCGATGCCATCGGCCATCAAGGGGCCATGGCTGCCAACGGCCGCGCCATCGGTGTGCTTGGGACGGGCATCGACGTTTGCTATCCGAAGGAGAACAAGAAGCTTTACGAGAAAGTTTTGGAGCGCGGCGCCATCATCAGCGAATTTCCTTTGCGTACTCACCCCGCGCCTGAAAATTTTCCGATCCGCAATCGTATCGTCGCGGGGATGCCGCTGGGTGTCATCGTCGTCGAAGGCGCACAATATAGTGGCTCCCTGATCACCGCGCGCTTGGCCATGGAATTTGGCCGCGAAGTTTTTGGCGTGCCCGGAAACGTGACGCAACCCGTCAGCTTCGCTCCAAATCAGTTGATCAAACAGGGCGCAAAGCTGGTCACCAACGCGGAGGATGTGATCGAGGAGTTGCCCACGCCCGTACGCGCAGCTCTGGTCAAAGCCGAGCGGCCGGAGGCAGAGCAGAGGAATCTTTTGCTCGCCGCCTCCCTAAACCCCTCCGAAAAAAAAGTCTACGAGCTGCTCAGCGCCGAAGAATCCAAGCACATTGATGACCTCGTGGAACGATCCGGCTTGCACTCTTCCGAGGTTCTCGCTACGCTTTTTGATCTGGAAATGAAAGGCATCGTTCGGCAGTCGCCGGGCAAGCAATTCAGTAAGGTGTTGTTTTAGCGGCAGATACAGCGCGAATCGTCAGTCGCGCCTCGCGCATCTAACTTCTGAAAGTATCTCAGAGGCTGATCCCCGCATCTACGGGTAAGTTAGCGAGAAGGACACACGCCGCGCTGTCAGCCCTTCCAGCAGAACAGTACGGGGTTACAAAGGCAAGATGGCTCGTTCGCTTGTGATCGTTGAGTCGCCTGCAAAGGCGAAGACCATTAATAAGTACCTGGGGCGGAATTTCCTCGTCAAGGCCTCGATTGGCCACGTGATGGATCTGCCCAAGAAGACGATCGGCATTCGTCTGCCCGGCGAAGAGGAAGGCAACGGAAAAAAGAAGAAAAGGTCAAAAGCAAAAAAAGGAAGCAGGAAAGCAGCCAGAGAAAAAGAGAAGCCGGCTGGAAAAATCATCAAGCTTAGCGACGAGGATATTTTTGAGCCGACGCTGCAGATCATCAGCGGCAAGGGAAAAGTAATAAACGACTTGCGGAAAGCGGCCGCTACCGCGGATGCGGTTTATCTGGCGGGCGACCCCGACCGCGAAGGCGAAGCAATCTCCGCTCACCTTGCCATGGTCCTGTCGATGCCTTCCAAGTTTGAGGAGCAGGAACCGACGGTTTCGCGTTTCAAGAAGAAGTTTGCAAAGCCGGAAGCACCGCCTGTCGAAGAACCAAAAGAGGCTCCCAAGAAAGATGTAGTTGCGATCGATCCGAAGAAGATCTTTCGCGTGACTTTCAACGAAATCACACCCAAAGCCATTCGTGCCGCTTTCGAGCACCCGCGCAAAGTGGACGCAAACCTCGTCGATGCGCAACAAGCCCGCCGCGTGCTCGACCGCATCGTGGGCTACAAGATTTCTCCCTTGCTCTGGGATAAAGTCCGGCGCGGCCTTTCCGCCGGGCGCGTGCAAACGGTTGCTCTCCGCTTGATCGTCGAGCGCGAACAGGAAATCCGCGCGTTCGTTCCGCAAGAATACTGGACCATTCACGCTTTGCTCGACGCTGGCCAGCCGCCCCTCTTTGAAGCCAAACTCTTCAAGCACAAAGGGGAGGATATCGAAGTTGCGAACCAGGAGGCGGCCGACAAGATTGTCGCCGCTGTGAGTAAAGCGAAATGGCAGGTTGCGAGCGTCACACAAAGAGAAAAGAGGAGAAATCCGCCTCCGCCTTTTACGACCTCGAAGCTGCAGCAGGCCTCCTATAATCGGCTCCGTTACTCCGCAAAAAATAC
This sequence comes from uncultured Acidobacteriota bacterium, assembly GCA_963715795.1. Lineage (GTDB taxonomy): Bacteria > Acidobacteriota > Terriglobia > Acidiferrales > UBA7541 > Acidiferrum. Next base: position 4,785,242 of record OY970275.1, read on the forward strand.
CATGCGCGTGGCCCAGGGGCTTTATGAGGGCGTTGAACTGGGGGACGAAGGTTCGGTTGCGCTGATCACTTACATGCGCACGGATTCCGTGCACGTCTCGAACAACGCTCTGGCGCAGGTGCGCGAACTCATTCCCGAAAAATTCGGGTCCGACTATTTGCCCGAGAAGCCCAATTACTACAAGTCCAAGAAAGATGCTCAAGAGGCGCACGAAGCGATCCGCCCCACGGATGTGATGCGCACGCCGGAAGACGTTCGCAAGTACCTCAAAGAGGATCAATTCAAGCTCTATCAACTGATATGGCAGAGGTTTGTGGCTTCGCAAATGATGCCGGCCGTGTTCGATCAGACGACCATCGACATTTCGGCGGCGGATTATACCTTCCGCGCGACGGGAATGGTCCAAAAATTCGCCGGCTATTTAGCCGTGTACCAGGCCGAGGTTGTGGATACGGCCGACGACGAAAAGAGCGACGAAGGCGAGGGCAATGCACTTCCTCGCGTGACGGAAGGCCAGACGCTCAGGCTCGACAAGATTCGTCCGGATCAGCACTTTACGCAACCGCCGCCGCGCTACAATGACGCGACGCTCGTCAAGGAACTCGAAGAAAAAGGCATCGGGCGTCCTTCGACGTATGCCTCCATCATCTCCGTCATCGTCGAGCGCGAATATGTAACAAAAGACCAGGGACGCTTTACGCCGACGATGCTGGGCGAGCGCGTGAGCACGCTGCTGATCAAAAGCTTTGAAGATATTTTCGATGTGACTTTCACCGCCCGCCTCGAAGAAGAGCTCGACGAGATTGAAGAAGGCAAGCTGCCGTGGCGCGACGCCGTAAAGGAATTCTGGGAGAAATTTGTCGTTGACCTGGATAAGGCCGACAACGAAATGCTCTCCTACAAAGCGGGCATTCCGACCGGAAAGAAATGTGAAAAGTGCGGCGAGGGCGAATTGCTCGAGCGCATCAGCCGCTTGGGTTTCTTTTTGGGATGTTCGCGCTACCCAGACTGCGATTTCATTCAGGATCTGTCCCCCGCTGTGCCCGACGCCGCTCCGGGAGAAACAAAAATCGAGTATTGCCACAACTGCGGCAAAGAAATGGTCATCAAGGCGGGCAGGTTCGGTCCGTTCCTGGCGTGTTCCGCGTATCCGGATTGCCAGACTACCCGCCGGCTCGTCGAAGGCACGCGTAAATCCATGCAACCCGACGAGCCTCTCGACGAGAAGTGCTCGCTATGCGGCAATGGGCTGGTCAAAAAACATGGCCGCTTCGGCGAATTTATCGGTTGTTCCGGCTATCCCAAGTGCAAATACACCCGCCCGATCACCATGGGCATCAAGTGTCCCAAGTGCCACGACGGCGAATTTGTCCGCCGCGGCAGCGCCGGCAAAGGAGGCCGTGGCCGTCCGCGCATCTTCTACGGCTGCTCGCGTTATCCCGATTGCGATTTTACGACGCCCTATATGCCCATCGCCGAGCCATGCCCGAAATGCGGCGCTCCGTTCATCGTCGAGAAAAAGACAAAAATTGGAACTGTGCACGCTTGTCTGAAAGAAGGCTGCGACTGGGAAAAACTCGCTCCTGAACCGGAGCCGCAACCGCAGGCTCAACCAGAAGAGGCCACGCCTGTGGGCGCAAAGCCGTAATCCCCCCAGCACGTCTCGAGTTGCTTCCATTCGTACTCACAAAACTGGTGGCACCAGCGCCCCCCGATGGCGTGAGATTCACTGCGACTCATGAGCGGATTGGACACGCTTGCCGCCGTCCGGTGCCCTATAATCAATTGCGACCCTGCGGCTACGTCCGCGTCACAAAATGAAAACGGCCATTGGCAAATACCTCGAGTATCTCGGCGCCGTCAGGAACTCCGCCCCTCATACAATTTCAAACTATGGCAGGGACCTGGGCCAGTTCGTTGCCTATCTTTCGCCGCCTGGTCTCGAACCGCCGGCCCTGAGCAGCGTTACTCACACCACGATTCGCGAATTCGTCGGATACTTGCACGATCAAGGATTGAAGAAAAGTTCCATTGCCCGCAAGCTGGCCGCTCTTCGTTCTTTCTTCAAGTACTGCGTGCGGGAAGGCCGCTTGCAGGAAAACCCCGCCAGGCTGGTACCGACTCCCAAATTGCCCAAGCGTATTCCCTCCGTGCTCTCGGCCGAAGAGATGAACGGCTTTCTGAACCAATTGGCGGATATTGGCCCAGGCTCCAGCAGCAGCAGAGTGCCCAAAGCGCGTCCACGGGCCGCGCCAACGGTTTCTCGGGCCGGACTTGCCAGATTGGAAGAAGAAGGGCTGCTGCTCCGGCGCGACCGTGCTTTGCTCGAGCTGCTCTATGCCGCCGGGCTCCGCGTGAGCGAACTGACTGGTCTCAACCTCGCCGACGTCGAACAAAAGGAGCGCATGCTGCGAGTCCGTGGCAAGGGCGACAAAGAACGGATAGTGCCCTACGGTACGAAAGCCCAGGGAGCGCTGGATAAATATTGGCCTCTTCGCGAGCAATTACTCTTGCAGTCTTCGGCCAGCCGGGGGCGTCACCGCGATGCCCCTCAGACCGAAGCTGTCTTCCTCAATTATGCCGGACGGCGCCTCACCCAACGTTCCGTCGGCCGCATCGTGAAAAAATACGTCCGCCTGGTCAACGTCAATTGGGACTTGCATCCGCACTCCCTGCGCCACGCCTTTGCCACTCATCTTCTTGCCGACGGCGCCGACCTCCGCGCCATTCAAGAACTCCTCGGCCACCAGTCGCTCTCTACCACGCAAAAATACACGCACGCCTCCATCCGCCAGCTCATGGAGATTTACGACAAGGCGCATCCCCACGCCTAACGGGTAACAGGAACCTGGATGTAGACTCTCTCATTAAAACTAGAACAAAATCTCAGGCTGGCCAGACCGCCTCTCTCCTTTGCGCAGCCAATAGTTCGAGTTATTCTCTACCTGCCTTTTTAGGAGCGATGGCACCTTAGGAGTGACCATTGACATGCCATTCCCCTCGCCGGGCTCTTCCCCTGCTATGTCTTCTGCTTTTCGCCGGTCTTGCGCCAGCGCATGCTCAGGACAACTACGAAATCCAAGTCTATGGCTCCGATCTCGTTGACCCCGGCCATACTATGGTCGAGCTTCACAGCAATTTCACGATCGATGGCAGCAAAACCATCGAGGACGGCCTATATCCCACAAACCACGCTGAGCACGAAACCATCGAGATCACTCACGGGGTCAACGACTGGCTCGAAGTAGGCTTTTATATCTTTACTTCCGAGCGCAGCGGCCAGGGCATCCAGTGGGTCGGCGACCACATCCGCCCGCGCGTCGCCATTCCAAAAAAATGGAATTGGCCGGTAGGCCTCAGCCTCTCCAATGAAATCGGCTACCAGCGCCGCCAATTCTCCACCGACACTTGGACCTGGGAGATGCGTCCCATCATCGATAAGCAGATTCAGCGATGGTATCTCGACTTCAATCCCACGTTCGATAAATCCTTTCACGGTGAAACGGTGCCCCAGGGCTTTGTCTTTTCGCCCAACGTCAAAATCAGCTATGACTTCACCAAGAAAATCTCCGGTGGGCTCGAATACTACGGTTCGGTAGGGCCGGCCACGGACTTCCTGCCCACTCCGCTTCAGGAGCACCAGATTTTCCCCGCCATCGACCTGAATCTCTCTCCCAAGTGGGAAGTGAATTTTGGCCTCGGCGTCGGCCTCACACGCTCGACCGATCATCTAATCGCCAAAATGATTCTGGGCTACCGCTTCGATTTCTGAGTGCCAAACTGTATTTGCTCTGGCCGTCAAGAATGGCTGCGCAGGAACTCCCTCGCAATCCTGTTGCACTCTTCAAACGCGCGCTCTTCGCTGTGCGGACCGTGCCGGCCATTCGCGACAAACTCCATCTGTGCTTGAGGCAGCATCTGGTGAACGAACTCCATTTCTCCTGGTTCGGTGCGCGGATCGTCCTTTCCATGCAGAAATAAAGTTGGAACCTGGAGTTCGCGCAAGCGGCCGTCGTACAAATCTTCATCCGGCCTTCGCGCGTGATCAGCCATACGATTCCAGACCCCGCAGTTTCGTCGCGGCACGGCGGGCCACCGCGTCTCCCCGTGATCCTGGGCAAGCAGCCCGCGCGTTTCTTCCCCCAAGTCTTCCGGATGTTGCGAAAATCTCTCAAAAAAAGATCGCGACCCTGGCTTTCTCTTAAGGTAGTGGAACGCTTCCAGGATCAAACATTCACATCGTTCCGGCGCAGCCAGCCCCATCAGCGCGGCGATGACCGCCCCGTCGCTATGGCCCCACAGGACCGCTCGCTCGATGCCCAGCGCGTCAAGGAACGCGGCCGTTTCCGACGCCGCCCGCCGATGAAAATCCAGCGCCATCTCTCCCGCAACCATCGTCGAATGCCCATACCCCGAGCGGTCGGGGATAATTATGCGAAATTCGCTCTGAAAAGCCTCGATCTGCCCATCGAATGGATAGACCCCATAGCCCCAACCGCCATGCAGAAAAACCAGCGGCCTTCCTCGGCCGAATTCGCGATAGTAAATCGTGACGGGGCTTACATCTGGGGCGTGCAGCGAGCGAAGGAGCTCGAGAGTTGGCACTTACCTTTGCCCCTGGCGGGAGCTAAGATGACAAACGCACCCTACGTTGGTTTTGCGCCCCCAGTACACGCGCTGTACCTTACGACAGAGTTTTTCCAGACTCAAGGCGCACCTGTTGAAGAAGTAACAACCAGCCATCGCGTACCCGACCGCCGGGGTTTCGTGGAAGCTTTCTGCCTCCGCCTGAAAACAAAAACGGCTGGCAGTGGATCCTGCCAGCCGTCACCTAGGTCTGCTAGGGAACTTTGCTTAATTACCTGTGTCCGCCACCGTGGCCACCACCACCGCCGTGGAAGCCGCCGCCTCCACCATGGAAGCCACCGCCTCCGTGGAAACCGCCTCCGCCGCGTGCGAATCCACCGCTAGACCCTCCTCGGTACCCGCCGCCAACGGATCCGCGCGCAATCGCTCCGCCACGCGCATACCCGCCGCGTCCGGCGTAGCCTAGTCCGCGCCCAGCATACGCGCGCCCATAAGCTCCGCCACGGCCGTAAGAGCCTCCGCGTCCGTAGTAACCGCCGCGGCCATAGTAACCTCCGCCCCAGTACCCACCGCGGAACCCATGGAACCACGGCCCAGCGCCGATGAATATGCCGCCATAAAACCAATTCGGCCCATAGTAGCCGTACGGCGCGCAAGCGTAGGGAGCGTACGGATAATAGCCATAGGCGCAGACAGGCGGCGCATAGTCATATCCGTAGTAGCCCGGGCCGTACCCAACCCCGACTCCAACTTGTACCTGCGCTTGAGACGGCGCGGCCGCCACAAATCCAAGTAAAGCCAAAAGCGCGATATATTTTAGATAACGCATTTTTCGTCCTCCCTAGATCCAATCTGCCCCATCTGGGGCCACGGACCTAAGTGACTTCTAATGCCTCACTCTTTCTGAGGCACCTACATAGTTTAACTCCAAAACGGAACAAAAGTTGCGGTAACTTCTTCTCGATATTTCGCATATTTTCAATCATTCCCTCGTTGTTGTACCATATTCCTCTGCTTTAGGAGGACCCCGTGGCCATCACCTTCATCTTGAACGGAAAATCCCAAACCGTGGACGTCAGCCCCGACATGCCGCTCCTCTGGGTCTTGCGCGACACCCTGAACATGACCGGCACGAAATTCGGATGCGGCATCATGCAATGCGGCGCTTGCACCGTGCACATCAACGGCGAAGCCTCGCGCTCTTGCATGTTGCCCATCGCCAACGTTTCCGGCAAAAAAGTCACCACCATCGAAGGTCTCTCCGAGGATGGGAGCCATCCCGTCCAGCGTGCCTGGATCGAGGAAGATGTTCCGCAGTGCGGCTATTGCCAGTCCGGCCAAATCATGTCCGCGACGGCTCTGCTCGCGAAAAAACCCCATCCCACCGATGCCGATATCGACAACGCCATGAGCGGCAACATCTGCCGCTGCGGCACCTACCAGCGCATTCGCAAAGCCATCCATCGCGCCGCAAGCGCGCAAAGCGCCAAAGCATAAACTTCGTCCAAACGCTTCGCCTCAGTCTGCAGCAGGAGTCGCATCATGGCCACCCATCTTTCCGCCGAGCCGCAAATCTTCAATCGCCGCGCCTTCCTCAAGACAAGCGCCGCGGGCGGCGCCGCTTTGCTCATTGGCTTTCATCTCCCTGCCCGTGCTTCGTCCGATCCCGCGCAAGCGCAGGAAAAGCCGCCCATCAATCCCTTCAACGCCTGGGTTCGCATCACTCCGGATAATCGCGTCACGCTGATTCTCGCGAAGTCCGAAATGGGCCAGGGCATCATGACCGCCCTTCCCATGATTCTTGCCGAAGAGCTCTGCCTCGATTGGGACAAGGTGCACATCGAACAAGCCCCCACCGATCCCAAAATCTACGATCTCGGCACGGGAGGCAGCGGCAGCGTGGCCGGTTCGTGGCTGCCTTTGCGCCAAGCGGGCGCGGCTGCCCGCGAAATGCTCATCTCCGCGGCCGCAAAAAAGTGGGAAGTCGATCCCGATACCTGCAAAGCTGAAAAGGGCTACGTCGTCCATGGCCACCCCGAGCGCTCCTATACTTACGGCGAGCTCGCCGCCGACGCCGCGCTTCTTCCCATCCCGAATTTCAACGAGGTTCCGCTCAAGAATTCGCGCGACTTCACCATCATCGGCCACAGCACCCATCGCGTCGATGCCGCCGCCAAAGCTACGGGAACCGCAAAATTTGGCATCGACGCCCGCCCCGCCGGTCTTGTCTACGCCGTCATCGCGCGCTGTCCCGTCTTCTATGGCAAAGTCGCCTCCTTTGACGCCGCCAAAGCCAAAGCCGTTCCCGGCGTCCGCGACGTCTTTGCCATCGAGACCAGCGGCAGAGGCGCCTCCACGAATGGCGGCATCGTCGTTCTTGCCGATAACTCCTGGGCCGCCATGCAAGGCCGCAAAGCGCTCGAAGTGCAGTGGGACGAAGGCCACGCAGCCGCTGAATCCACCGTCGAGCTGCGCAATCAATTCGTCGCCAACGCCGCCAAGCCCGGAACGGTTCTGCGCAACGATGGCGACGCCGAGGCTGCGCTCGCATCCGCGTCCAACAAAGTCGAAGCCGTCTACGAACTTCCTTTCGCCGCTCACGTTTGCATGGAGCCAATGAATTGCACGGTCCACATCCAATCCGATCGCGCCGAAGCCTGGGTGCCCACGCAGGCGCCCCAATGGGCGCAAGCCGTCATCGCCGAAGCCGCCAAGCTTCCGCCCGAAAAAGTAGTGGTGCACACTCTCCTCATGGGCGGCGGTTTTGGCCGCCGCTATCAAGCCGATTTCGTCATGGAAGCCGCCGAGGTCGCCAAAAAAGTCGGCCAGCCTGTCATGGTTCTCTGGACGCGCGAAGACGACATGCACCACGACTTCTATCGCCCGGCCTCGTATCACGCGTTGCAGGGCGCCGTCGATGCCCATGGAAATCTCGCTGCTTGGAAGCATTTCCAGACTTCCACCTCCATTGCTGCAAAGTGGGGCGCCAAAGGCGAGGAAGAAGGCGGCAAGGGCGAGTTCGGCAGCGCTCTGAGCATTCCTTACCGGACCCCCAATTTCCGGGTCGAATACACGCTGGCCCATTCCAGCGCGCCTCGCGCCTGGTGGCGTTCCGTCGAGTCTTCCAGCACTGGTTTCGTCGTGGAAAGTTTTGTCGATGAACTCGCCGCTGCCGCGGGAGAGGACGCTCTCGAGTTTCGCCTCAAACTCATCGGCGGCTCGCGCAAGATTCCGCAGTTCGAAGCCGGCCCCGACGACCCGCCGGTGAATACCGCCCGCGTAAAGGCCGTCCTGCAGCTCGCCGCGGAAAAAGCCGGCTGGGGCAAACCGCTTCCCGAAGGCGAAGGCCGCGGCATTGCCACATTTTTCTCGTTCGATACCTACACTGCCGCCGTCGCCGAAGTTTCTCTTCGTCCGAGCGGCCTCAAAATCAAGCGTCTCGTCTGCTCCGTGGATTGCGGCCGCGTCGTCAATCCCAACGGCGTGCGAGCCCAGGTCGAAAGCGCCGCCATTTATGCGCTCACCGCCACCCTGAAGGACGCCATCACCGTCGAGCGCGGCCGCGTCGTGCAATCCAATTTCAACGACTATCACATGGTTCGCATGAACGAAGCTCCGCCCATCGAAGTCTATCTCGTCGAGAGCGACGAAAAGCCCACCGGCATTGGCGAGCCGACCGTTCCCGTGATTGCGCCCGCTCTCTGCAACGCCATTTTCAACGCTTCTCGCACGTTGAAAAAAGACATCCGCCTCCGCCGCTTGCCCATTCGCACGGAAGACTTGGCCTAGCCTCGCGCTTCCGTCGCTCCTCTGTTACATTTCGCATGGGATGAACACGATCTTTCATTTTCCCGTGGCCGGGACCATCGCGATCTTCACGCTCGGCATCTGGCTGCATCTGTTTTTCGGGCGCGGCTGGTTCTGGCGCGTAAAAAAACTCGATGCAGATCGCTCGGGGGGCGAAACAGCGGGCGAATGGCCCAGTGTCATTGCCGTGATTCCGGCGAGAAACGAAGCCGCAAGCATCGCGCAAGTTGTCACCAGTCTAATTCGGCAGGATTATCTCGGTCCTCTCAGCATCATTATTGTGGACGATCACAGCGGCGATGGCACCGCTGCTCTCGCCAGGCAGGCTGCTGTCGAATCTGCCGCCGCCGAACGCGTGCGAATTCTCACTGCTTCTACGCTTCCCTCCGGCTGGACCGGAAAACTGTGGGCGCTCAACGAAGGCGTATGCAGCGTGCGAGCTTCGACCGAGCGCCCGCCGAACCAGACGCGAAACGAGACGCCAAACGAATCGCCAAACAATACGCCGAACCAATCGCCACTCGATCCTGCAAATTTCTATTGGTTCACCGATGCCGACATCATTCATGCGCCAGATACATTGCGCCGCTTGGTGGCCCGCGCCCAACAAGACAAGCTGGATCTCGCGTCCCTCATGGTCCTGCTCCAGGCGAGATCGCTTCCGGAGCAAGCTCTGATCCCCGCATTTCTCTATTTTTTCCTAATGCTCTATCCGCCGCGCTGGATTTCCGATGAAGACCTCGGCACCGCCGGCGCTGCGGGCGGCTGCATCCTGCTGCGGCGAGAAGCGCTCGAACGCATTGGCGGCTTTTCGGCCATTCGAAGCGAAGTCATCGACGATTGCGCGCTCGCTCGCGCCGTGAAGCAAAGCGGCGGCCGCGTCTGGATGGGACTCACGCGGAAAAGCACCAGCCTTCGCGCTTACCACACCTTTGGCGAAATCCGCGACCTGATTGCACGAACCGCCTTCACTCAGTTGTGTTATTCGCCGCTCTTTCTCGCCGGCACTCTTCTGGGAATGTTTCTAACCTATCTTGCTCCGGTGCTCCTCCTCTTCTCGCACGATCCCACGGCAAAAGTCCTCGCCGCTGCGGCGTGGGTCTTGATGACTCTTTCGTTTCTGCCCACGGTTCGTTTTTTTCGGCTTTCGCCGCTCTGGGCGCCGCTTCTGCCGCTCGCGGCATTTTTTTATACCTACGCGACCTGGCTCTCCGCGTTGCGCTATTGGCTCGGAAAAGGCGGCCAGTGGAAAGGCCGCGCCCAAGCACCGAGAGGCGCTTAGCCCCCAATCTGGGCCACGTCGCCTGCTGACTCAAATCCCGTTCCGCGATATGCTGGCGGCGTAATGCGGCCAAACCTTCGACTCGCGCTCGCCTTAGCCGTCCTGCTCGTAGGATTGCTGCCTGTCTGCGCGCCCGCTGCACCGCAAGCGTCTCTCGCGCATGTCATCATCCGCGTGAAGGGCCCAACGGGAGCGCCAGCCGCGCACGTGCCCATACTCCTTGTCCCGGCTCCCGGCCCTGCTCACTCAAGAATAGCGACGGACGAGAAGGGCCAGTTGTCGGTCGAATTGCAGCCCGCGGGCTATGCATTGTTTGTCGATTTCCTACGATTCAAGCTGGTCGATACGTTCATCGATGTGCAGGGCGCGAAAGAAATTCAAGTCATTCCCGTTCGCCTGGAATCCGCCGGGCGGGCTTCGCAGTCAGCCTACGCGGATCCGGCTACGCCAAAAGGAGATTTGCGCATTTCCGCCCACCCCTACCACGACGACTGGATTCTCACTCCCGCCGAACTGATGGCTCTGCCGCAAACGGCCGTCAAAGTTCACAATGAGCACACGAAAGCGGATGAGACTTACACGGGAGTACGCGTCGCGGACTTGCTCGCCAAGATGGACGTGCCCTTAGGCCAGAAGTTGCGTGGCGTAGTCCTCAGCGACTACTTGGTTGCAACCGGTTCCGACGGCTACGTTGCCGTCATCGCTCTCGCCGAAGCCGATCCCAGCTTTCATTCCGGCGATGTGATCGTCGCCGATAGCATGGACGGCAAGCCGCTCGACGAAAGGTCCGGCCCCTTCAAGCTGGTCGTTACCGAAGATAAGCGCCCCGCTCGCTGGGTGCGGAATCTGATCAGCCTCGAACTTAAATCCGCCAAGTAGTTTCTTCGTGAGTCTTGCACCCGGATCTGTTTTCTGACTCGCAAAACGTCGCAGCGCCAGACAGCTTCAATAATTCTCCGAAGACAAACAATGGAATGAAAAAAACCGGATGGATTGCCTGCGCGAGCTGCCCAGCGTATATTGACGGGCGTCCGGAGATGCCTGCGGTAATTGCCGGCGATATCTGAAGACGACGGGGGAGACTGTGGCGAAATTTTGCGGATATGTACTGTGTTTTTTGATGCTGGCGGCGATGCCTTTGCCGGCGCAGGCGCCCGGACTTGCCGGAATGTACGCGCAGATTCGCGCCGAAGAAACGAATCATTCGCAAATCATGTGGATCATCCATGAGATCGCCGATGTGCACGGCCCGCGCCTGACGGGCACGCCGAATTTGAAGGCGGCGGATGATTGGGCGATCGAAACGATGAAATCCTGGGGCCTCGAAAATGCCCATCTCGAGCCGTGGACATTTCAGCCGCCCAGCGCCGCGGCGCCTGTGCCCGGATGGGAAAACATGGAGTTGAGCGCGGAAGCCGTTCTGCCTTTTCATAGTCCGCTGATGGTCGAGCCTCTGGCGTGGACGCCAAGCACTCAGGGAGTCGTCACCGCGCAAGTCGTCCGCCTCGATCCTCCCGGTTTGCAGTTGCCCGCGCGAGGCGGGTTCAACTTTTTTGGAGGGGCGCCGCCTCCTCCGGAACCGAAATGGGCGGCGCCGCCGATGCCGCCGGCTGCGAAGCCGGCCGAGCCCAAGCAGCCGACGCAGGCCGAGCTCGACGCCTATTTGAACTCCATGAAGGACAAAGTTCGCGGCGCAATCGTGTTCGTCGGAAAGCATGTCGAAGTAGCGGAAGAGATGAACCCCGCGCCGATGCGGCGTCCCGAAGACGAATGGAAATCGCGCTTCGACGAAAAGAATCCGCGGCCTTTCCGCTTCCCGGAGCCTGTAAAACTGCCAGAGGGGCAATTGAGCCGGCAGGAAGTTTCGCGGCAGGTGGACCAATTTCTCGTGGATAACGGAGCGCTGGTGCGGGTGAACAACGCGGGACGCGCGCACGGAGTCATCGTGGCGCAGCAGAACGGAACGTACGATTGGACGCGCGCGGTACCGACGCTCGTGATGCGCAACGAGGATTACGGCCGGATTTCCCGGATTATGGATGACGGCACGTCGGTGACACTGCGTGTCAACATTCAGAATAAGGAGTATCCCGAAGGGACGACGGTGTACAACGCGATCGGAGAAATTCCGGGGACGGACAAGAAGGATGAGATCGTCATGCTCGGCGGACACTACGATTCCTGGCATGACGCGACGGGCGCCACCGACAACGGCATCGGCTCTTCGATGATGCTCGAGGCCGTGAGGATTCTCACGGCACTGCACATCAAACCGCGGCGGACGATTCGCATCGCGCTGTGGAGCGGAGAAGAAGAGGGGCTGCTTGGATCGCTGGCCTACGTGAAGCAGCACTTCGGAAGTTTTGAGGAGCAAAAACCGGAGTACGCGAAATTGGACGCGTATTTCAACATCGATTCCGGGACCGGCAAACCGCGAGGCGCGGGAGTGTTTGGCCCGGCGGGCGCGGCGGAAATGGTTCGCGAAGCGATGATGCCGTTCGAAGATTGGGGATTTATGGGCGCTCTAGCGACCGACAGCCGCCGAACGGGCGGAACGGACAGCACCTCTTTTAACAACGCCGGCTTGCCGGGAATCGGACTGGCGCAGGACCCGTTCGATTATGGCTCGTTCACGCACCACACCAACCTCGACACCTACGAACGAATTTACGAAGAAGACGTGCGAGAAGGCGCGGTGGAAATCGCCTCTGCCGTCTACGCCTTCGCGATGGCCGATGACATGGTGCCGCGCTTCGCGGATGCCGAGATGCCGAAGCCTGTCCCGGAACCGGGGCCGGGTTCGGAAGCGACGCCCGTGCGCCACGTCCCAGCGAAGTGAGTTCGTTGGAGACACATCGCGAAGCGATTTAGGAATCCGCCGGTGGCGGCGCACGTAAGCGCGCCTGCAACTACGCCTTTGAGCGCTGCATCCTTGCGTGATTCCGCACGCTCCCATCCGGTTCCGCCGGCGGACTCGTGCTATTGCGTGATCGTGAAGTTCGCATGCAGCGGGGCTTCGGAGTCGCCGCCGACCCAAACATCAAACGCGGCTGGCTCTTCGACCCAATTTTTCTTGGCCGTGCTCCAATACGTCAATTCCTCGTTTCCAAGCGAAAAATGAACGGTCTTTTTTTCGTGTGCCGCGAGCGTGATGCGCTCGAAGCCTTTCAGCTCGCGGACCGGCCGCGACGTGCTTCCGTATTGCTGGTGAATATAGAGCTGCGCAACTTCATCGGCGGAAGTGTTGCCGGTATTCTCGACGTCCACATCGACGCCGACGGTTTCGCCAGGCTTGATTTCGGTCCGGCTCAATTTCAAGTTTGAAAAACGGAACGTCGAATAGCTTAGCCCGTATCCGAAGGGATAGAGCGGGGTGCTCTCTTCATCCCAATAGCGCTTGCCCTCGTTTTCGGGAGCTTGCGTCGTGTTGTGGTCGTAATAGATCGGCACCTGGCCGACGTCCCGCGGCCAAGTGAAGGGAAGTTTTCCTCCGGGAACGGCATCTCCGAAGAGAAGATTGGCCACGGCGTTGCCGCCCTGCGTTCCGGGATACCAAACGTCGAGAATGGCGGGAATGTGCTCGGCGGCCCACTTGATGTTCAGAGGCCGGCCGTTCATTAAGAGGAGAACGATGGGCTTGCCGGTTGCGGCTACGGCTTCGAGGAGTTTCTCCTCGTCACCGGGAAGCGTCAGCGATTCGCGGGAGGCGGCTTCGCCGCTCATGTTTTGCGCTTCTCCGAGAACGAGAATGGCGAGATCTGAAGAACTCGCGAGGCCGACCGCTTTGGAGAGTTCATCCTTCGCCTCTTCCGGTGTCCAAGGAGCCGGGGCTTTCAGGTGGAAAATGGCGTCAAAAAACGACGGAATTTTGCGGCGAATCTGAACGCCGGGAGCGTAGCTGAGCTCCGCCTGCGAGCCGATTTTGTTGCGAAGGCCGGCAAGTATGGAGACTGTTTCCGGCAGGTCTTCCTGGAAAGCCCACGAGCCGATGGTGTCCACCTGCGAATCCGCGAGCGGTCCGATGACGGCGATTTTCTTGTAAGCGGTTTTGCCAAGCGGGAGAAGATTGCCTTCATTGCGGAGGAGAACGGCGGTGCGTTCGGCGGTAAGCCGCGCGACGGTGCGATGCTCCGGCGCGGCGAGGACTTCCCGGGCGCGGGCCTCCTCCACAAAAGGATGATCGAAAAGGCCAAGGCGGAATTTCATTTCGAGGATGGGGCGATCCGCGTCCTCGATTTGCTGCTCGGTGATTTCGCCGCGCGCGACGGCGGCCGCGAGGCTTCTGGAATAGGCCGTAAAGCCGAGAGCCATTTCCATGTTAACGCCCGCCTTGAACGCATCGACGCCCGCCGTGTAAATGTCCTTGGCGAAGCCATGCGTTTCGAGGCTTTTGACCGCATTCGCGTCGCTGACCACGAACCCTGTAAATCCCCACTGCTCCCGAAGAACGTCGTGAAGGAGCCAGCGGTTGCCGGTGGCGGGAACATCGTTGAGATCCATGTAGGCGCTCATGGCGGAGCCGATGCCGGCTTTGACGGCGGCGTGAAAGGGACGGAGGTAGACATTGTAGAGCTGAGTTTCCGGAATATAGGACTCGTCGTAGTCGCGGCCGCCGATGGCGGCACCATAGCCTGCGAAGTGCTTCATGCAGGCGAGGACGTGATCGGGAGCGCCGATGTAATCGCCCTGGAAGCCGCGAACTTGCGCCACCGCCATGGCCGAGCCGAGATACGGATCTTCGCCGGCGCCTTCGACGATGCGGCCCCAGCGCGGATCGCGAGCGATATCGAGCATGGGTGCAAAGGCCCAATCGATGCCGACGGAGCGGGCTTCCATGGCGGCGATCGATTGCGCCCGTGTGACCGCCGCGGGATCCCAGGACGCCGCCATGGCGATGGGCACAGGAAAGATGGTGCGAAAGCCGTGGATGACGTCGAAGCCGAAGATGAGCGGGATGTGCAGGCGAGTGTTGTCGACGGCGATGTGCTGGAGGCGATTGATTTCCGCTGGATCAGTGACAAAGAGGACCGAGCCGAGCTGGCCCTTGGCGATGGCTTCGTCTATGGATTTCTGCGGGCTAAACTCGAAGAGCTGGCTAAGCTGGCCAATCTTTTCGTCGAGCGTCATTTTCTTCAAAAGGGAATCGACACGCTCGCGGATAGCTTGCTCACTGGGAGGGGCGCCAGAAGAAGTTTGGGCAAGAACAATGGGTGCGTGAAGGATGGCGACGAGGATGGTGAGCGAGAGAAGCAGAATTCCCTGTGCGAAGATTGCCGGGTCGGGTGCAACGGATTTACGTTTCACTTCGGGTCTCCTGAGATGCGTGGCCATGCTAATCGCATCGTAGGGGAAGTTGCCATAAGAAAAATTGTTTATGCGATGGAGCAGAAATATCGCTGGTACGGGTAGAAGCAGCCGAAGAACGGGCGAGCAAGTCGGGGGAAAAAAAGGGACCGAGCTGTGCGTCGGAATCTAGGGCCGGTCCGGGTTCAGGGCCCTGGAATCGGATGGCGGATTGTCCTGAAGTCTAGTTTCGGCAGGGGGGCTCCCCCCGGTTTTTTCGTAAGTGTTCATTCTAAAGGGTTTTAAGTCCAATTTTTTGTAAGTGTTCATTCCAGAGGGGTTAGAGGCGAGTTTTCTGGAAGTGCGCATTCTAAAGGAGTTAGCGAATTGGCAGACGAAGCAGAACGAACGAATCAAAATTAGAAGCCCTCTACGTAGGACCAACGTGCCGGCCCCCTCCCATAGATACAAGGTCAAGATTCCAAGGCCAAGGCAACTTCATCGGCTCTACCTCCGTTCCACCGGCCGTGGCTGCGCGGCCTCACTGGGTAGTAACGCGCGAAATTCAGATTGCCGACAACACGCCCAGAGTCTCGCATTTTGCTTCCCACAACCAGGTTTCCCGCCTGCGTGTAGTGTCCTGTTCTCGGCTGCGTTTTCTCGACTCGGCAATTAAAATACAAAGCCAAGTCTCGCGAAGGTGTCTTGCGCTGAGAGGCAGAGGCAGTTTGGCGCGGCATAATTCTCAAAAGCGGGAGCAAGGCTCCCGCGCTCCAAGTTAGGACAGCACCCGCCAGCGAGGGAATTTGTACGACTATCCGTCTTGATCGGGGTTTGGCTATGACCTTGCGCAATTCCCGCGAGTGGTATTCTTAGCTGGCTCGACGAGATCAATTAGGTGAGCAAGCGGTGGTAGTTGATCAGTTCGACGAAGAAAGGCGCGTCGCATGAATATCTTCAAGTCCTTCACGCTGAAATGGTGGCAGACCGGCGTTTTTAAATTGGGACTGCTAGCTTTGGGAATTGCGATTGGAGCGTATTGGCACGCCCTTTTCGGCGGCTACCTTCTTATCCTCATAATCGTGGCCGCGGTCAGCTTGGCGTACATCTTGTACGTGTGGTGGAAGCAATGAATATGCTCGCACGTCAAACTTCGGGCGAACTTTGCGCGGGCTAACGCAGCGCCGTAACCGGAAACTTGATTTTCATTGTCCTGGGTAACCGACTAGCTGGGAGTTAGCCAGCCGATGCTGGGGGCCGATTGCTGGCGGTAAGGCGATTTATCAGCAGCTGGCTGTGGTGAGCACCGGGGTCGTCGGCACCGTTCCACCGTGCCCTGAAAACGAGAAAGAGCAAAGCAGTCAAGGGCAAGCCACAAACCACGCCAACAACGCCTGCGACAACCCATTGGCACTTGATGCAGCCGAACGAGAACTCGACAACGGCGCAGATTGAAAGGAAAACCGGTGCAACGGGATGCTTCATTTTCAGCAGCGTTATGCTCTACTCTGCGCAATGCTGAAAATGCCTAGCGAAAAACAGGAGTTATCACCCCTTCGTTCCTTTTCATTTCTGACAGATTCCGATAAGACGCCGTCGCGGAGCTGTGCCGATTTGGACAGTTTCACGATACGGATCGCAGTACGCTTGGTAAGTGAGAATGCTACACCCGACAACGCAAATGTTACTTGCCGTAAGTCGCCGTCCCTTGGCCCAAGCCAGTAGCGAAGTGGAGGAACCCGCTAAGAGGGAAGTCGTGAAATCCCCGTCGGTCTTCGATTGGTACCGCATCTTGCGAGCCCACCATCAGTGGGCAATCTTCCAGGCGATTCGCTATGCGCTATGGCTTGCTCGTTAGGAAACCAACTCCCGATAAAAGGGCGCGGTTGCCGGAAAAGTGAAATCGGGCCGATCCTCAGCGTCCGGTAAGGCAACTACACAGGCAAGCAGTCGCGATTTCGGACAATGAGACTCCCTCCCTGATTGCTTCCGGCTTGCCCGTGGCAGGACCTGGAAGCTGGACCCGCTACTCCCCTGCGTAATGCTATCGCTGTCAACGTGAGTTACCGCACGATCGCTTGCCCAATTCAAAAGAAAAGCGGTTCTGATATCGGGCGGCGTATGGAGCTGAAGATAGGTGACTGCGTACGGAGCCTCTCCGCGAGATGACATGCCGTACGATGCGCTTGGCTTCGGCCGCCCTGCCCAGAAGCGACCCCTCGAGAATGCAGCGGCCAAAGCCTGGCAGAATCTGACGCCTGGCCCACGATGATTAGGTTTATCCCGGATTACCTCTACCTTTTGCTTTCGGCTTTGGGCTTAGGCGGGCGCTCTTCATTATTGCCGGATCGGTTCAAACGCTCAGGAATCCCCGTGATAAGGCCTTGGTAATCCGTGAGGCGATCCCCCAAGATGACCACACCCTTGGAGGTGATTTCATATTCGCGGATATCCTTGCTATGGTTGCCGCCGCGCATCTTGATAACGACCATGATCTTGCGAAGCTGGCCGTCGATGCATACGTAGCGAAGCCGGATAATGTCATCGGTGAGAAAGGAAATCAAGTAGGTGCTGAACGGGAATTCCGTGAAGGATTCGTTCACCTCAACCGTGCTTAGAATCGTCACACCGACTCCGGTCAAGGCGGTTATCATGCGGTAGAGCGATTCGCGAAAGTCCGCGCGGAAGCCGGGTGCCAGCGCCATCTCAAAGCCCGCAAGCGAATCAATCACCAGGCGCTTGGCGCCAATCTTCCGGACCGCGGCCAGAATCTCGTGCATGGTTTCATCCACCGAGAGGTCCAGGGGACGAATGTAAAGAATTTCAAGTTTCTTCTCCTGTCGCGGAGTTTTCAAATCCAAACCAAAACTGCCGGCCCTCTCCGCATACTCTTGCGGCCGCTCTTCAAAAACCACGACGATTCCCGGATCACCCTGGCGGATGCCCTCGGCAATGAATTGCGTAGCCAAGACCGATTTTCCAGTTCCCGAAGCCCCCGCCACGAGGACACTATCGCCTTCGGGAATGCCGCCCCCGAGCATCTTGTCCAATTCCGGAATACCGATGGAAAGGCGCCGTTTACTGGGTATCTTTCTTGCTTGTCCGGCTAGCCCTAGAGTGCGCGAGAAGGCTTGCAGCCCGGCAGGTGTAATGCGGAAAGTGTGCAGCCCGGGCACGGACGCCTGTCCGCGCAGCTTCACAATCTGCAGCTTGCGCACAATGGAATTTCGTTCCGAAGCCTGGTAGAGCCACAAAAGGCCATCGGAGACCGTGAATACCGGATTGTCACGAATCTCACCCTCGACATATTCGCCGACCAGAAAAGTCGTGGCTTGCCAACTGGTCAGGAGCAGAGCTAAGCGCTGAATGAAGGACTGCAGTTCCACTTCGGTTGAGCCACCAAGGGCCTTCCGCACCACGGTGCGGAAGGAGTCCACCACCACGATGCCGGGGCTCGCCTTCTCAACCTCTTTCGTAATCTCCAGTAGGACCGCGTCGAGGTCCTTCTCCAACACAACCTGGCTCAAGTTGATAAATCGGACAGCGTTGTTCAGCTTAGCGGGGTCGAAGAACGTGTACTGTTGCTGGTATCGCAGCATTTTGATAGCGGGCTCGCCGAGGATAGTGAAATAGAGAGCGGGGCGCTCTGGCGTCGCGTTGGTGAACACGATTTGGTGCGCCAGCGTCGTCTTGCCACTTCCCGGAGCGCCCGCGATGATATTAAAAGAAAATTCCGGGAGACCGCCGCCGAGGATTTCATCGAGGCCCGGGACCCCGGTCGGCAGTTTGTTTATTCTCACTTTTTCTGTTGTGCTCAAACTTTCCTCTCCTTCTCCAAAGCGCGGCCGGGGAAGTCGGCCTCCGGCCACACATCTTGAACCATGCGCAACGTCAAACCTTCGCCGATAAAAGTGAGAAGCAGCCCGATTAGCTGGGCAATGAGAATGACTCCTCCGTCCCTGGCCTGTTGTTTGTCAATCCGCGGCTCCAGTTCTTCCAGGCCCTGTAAGGAACCATCCGCCGCGACCTGTACCGCGCTGAGACTGGGAGCTTCCGCCCTGGCCAGCGCCACAGCACGGGAAAGGAGCGAGCGAAAACCGGCTACTCCCGCGAGTGTAATTAGGGGCCGGCGAAGCTTGGCACAGACGCGAAAAGCCGCAGACTCCGCTGACCCGGAGTTCTCGCCCGAAACGGCTTCGTAAGTAAGAAGGCGTTGGGCCAAATATAGCGACTCTGGAAGACTCACTATTTCCTTCTCCCGGGGCAAGGCGCTCACTGCACTCAGTTCGGCTTGGGGCTCTTCACGACCGCTACCACAGCCAATACGGCGGCAGTGTTGCGAACGCTGTCTGCGATCGTCATCAGCGCCTCTGTGACGGGCGGATTTTGCTCCGCCAGTCCATCGAGACGCGCACTGACGCTTTGGAGTTGCTCAACTTCGTTCAGGATCGCTTCAAAACCTACGGGTAGACCGCTCGTCGGAAGGAAGCTAAGGTGGGGGAGAACTTCGGATACCACTAGCCGCAACGTTAAACCTTCGCCCATGAACGAGAGAAGCAGCTCGATTAACTTGGCGATGAGAATTACTCCCACCTCCCTGGCTTGGTCCTTGTCAATTTGCGGCTCCAGCTCATCTAGACCCTGTAAGGAGCCATCCGCTGCGACCTGCACCGCGCTAAGACTGGGAGCTTCCGACCTGGCCAGCGTCAGAGCGCGAGAAAGAAGCGAGCGAAAACCGGCGACTCCCGCCACTGCACATAGAGGGGGGCGCAAAGTCTCGCAGACGCGAAAAGGCGCTAATTTCGTTGACTCGGAGGATTTGCCCGCAGCGCTTTCATAAGCAATAAGGCGCTGGGCCAAATCCCGCGTCTGGGGGGGAAGCATCATCTCATTTCCTTTCCCTTGCCGTGCGTAGTGCGTGTGACACTTGGATGTGGACCGTTCGCGTTAATGTTACCCGGATTGGGGTGCCTCGGAATAGGGCGCGCGCCTGCCTCATCGGAATTGTACTGGCGCTGCGCGGGCCCCGGATCGGCGTATAGCGCGGTCTCCTCATCGGGATCATAATGGCCGGCTAGTCGTGAAGAACGACGTTGAGAAGTGAACTGTGAACCTGTAACCCTCCATCTGTACCCCCGGTGTAGTCAATGAGCCCCAATTTCCGGAACCGGTTCATGAAAAAGTTCACCCGCGACCGAGTCGTGCCCACCATCTCTGCCAGCGTCTCTTGACTGATCTTCGGAATCACGGATTCAGGAATCCCCTCCTTGCCAAAACGAGCGAGCATCAGAAGCGCGCGGGCTAATCTCTTCTCGCTGGAATTAAACAGCTGGTCCACCAGATCCTCTTCGCTTTTGATGCTCCGCGCCAACAAGTACGCGACAAACAGATCAGAGAGGGCATGTTCCCGGTGAAGCGCGTCCACCATGGCCTTTTTCTCAATTCTCAAAACAACGCAATCGGTCAGCGCGGTTGCAGAGCCCGTGCGCAGAGGCTGGCCTGCTAGCACACCTTCGCCGAAGAAACTCCCATCACTCAATAAACCGATCGTTGCTTCCTTGCCAGCCTCGGAGACAACAGTGAGTCTCACCGTGCCCGTCTGCAGATAAAAAATCGCGTCTCCGGGATCCCCCTGGGCAAAGATGGCTTGGTTTTTCGAAAAGCGAATCGCTTTCCTGCCTTCGCCGATGGTGGCGAGGAACGTATTGGGGTCGAACTCGCGGCCGTTCTTGGAAGTTAGACGCGGGGGAAGGGAATTCCGCGTTCTTTGGGATATCGAATCAGTTTGCGTTTGGCGGGCGAATCTCGCTGAACCTTTGGGCTCGTGAGGCGAAGCCATGAGTGCACCTCCTGAAACTCCATGTTTGCAAATATTGTATCGCACCGGCGCGCTACGCGCTATTCCGGGCGTCGCGGGGGTGGGCGTTTTCCCCGTGAGAGCTACCGGACATGAACCCACCAAGCGGGTTATCGGCTACACGGAAGTCATCCTGCAACAGCGTTCGAGAAGTAATCGAAGCGATGCGTCGCGGCGCTTGGACGATGAACAAGGTTACCCGAGAAGTGAAGTCGTGATACGGCAGAAGAGGGTGACCTGATTTGGGTTAGAGCCTGAAAAGCGCGGCCCTCTCAACCATTAGATGTTCCATGAATCTCTTACTGCTTATAAACTTCGATGAATACTTCCACGTATCGCGGGCTGCTCGTCGAGTTCAAAACACTTTCTGCATCAACCGCAATCCCTCTCTCTTTATATATCTTTTTGATTTCTTCTTTGATTAGGTTCAACTTCGCTTGGTCGTAAGGTTTTTCGACGACGGGAAGGAGCCCCTTTTGCGTTAGCCGGCGCCCTATTTCATCAGGGGAGACTCTTTTGAACGAGCCGTTGTAATGCAGCGCAAACCTGCGAACCATAAGGCTCGCGCTTCTGCTCTGGTTTGGATGTTGGGAGCCGGCAGCCTGGGCTGCCACCGGCAGAGGGCCTAACAAGGTCGTGCAAGCAAGGGCCAATGGGACAAGAAATCGATTAGAGGAGACCACAGTTCGCCCCCAATCAGCATAGAGCGAAAGCGTACCTTGGCCCACCCGTTCGCGCAAGCTTGTTTAGGTCGCAGAGGATGCAGTCCGCCAAATCGGTTGTTGTGCCTGGTAATCGGTCAAGTGGCAGCTAGCTGCCCGGGGCGCGGTTTTGACTGATTGGAATTCCAGTTTGGCGCCCAATGTCGATCAGCCGTCATTCTTCTTCGGGGAAGTCGGGTCCGGGAAGATCGGGGAGGGAATCGGGAGCGGACGTGGTGAGGGCGGGAGGATCGGAGAGTGGGGCGGCGTTGTCGACTACCTTGCCCCAGTGGTCGAATTTGCTTCGGCTTAGGGAGCAGCGAGGCATTTCAAATCAGAAGAGCACGCGGGACTAGGGCAGAGAACGCAGAGGTAGGTAGTGTCCTAATTTTCGGTTGCGTATCCTCGAATCGACGGTCGAAAGGCGTGGCCGAGTCTCACGCATGCGTGGTGCAGTGAAGAACGGGAACTTTTTCCGAGGCGTGACTCGCAAAAGCGGGAGCTTTTTCCAAGGCGCTACTGGCAAAAGCGGGAGCAGGGCTCCCGCACTCCAAATTAAGACACCAGCAGGGGGTACAGTGCATATCGCAGTTGGCTTGGGTTCGCATATAATGGGAAGTTTGCCGGGGAAGACTGAGGCGCCGCAGGAGGAGCAGGCGGCGCGATGGGGAGCACGGATGATACTCGACGTGGTGGAGATCCAGAAGATACTGCCGCACCGCTATCCGTTCCTGATGGTGGACGCGATCCTGGAAATGGAGCGGCTGAAGCATATCGTCGGAATAAAGAACGTCACGATCAACGAATCGCATTTTCAGGGACATTTTCCCGGGAAGCCCATCATGCCGGGCGTGCTGATCATCGAAGCGATGGCGCAGACGGGCGGATTGCTGCTGTTGCTGGAGATTCCGGACCGCGACAACAAGCTGCTGTACTTCGTGGCCGTGGACGGCGCGCGATTCCGGCGGCCGGTGGTGCCGGGAGACCAGCTTCGGCTGGAAGTGAAAGTAATCTCGTGGCGAGGGGACTTCTGCAAACTCGAAGGCAAGGCCACCGTGAACGGGCAGTTGGCCGCGGAAGCGACGCTGATGTGCAAGATGGTGGATCGCTCTCTCGGCGCGAAGGCGGAAGAACCCGCGAAATGAGCAAGCTGGAGATTCATCCGCAGGCGGTGGTGGCGTCCAGCGCGAAGCTTGCTCCCGGAGTGAAGATTGGGGCGTACGCAGTTGTTGGCGAAGACGTTGAGTTGGCCGAGGGGTGCGTGCTCCACCCGCACGCCAGTGTGGGCGGGCCTGCCAAGTACGGCCGGAACAATACGTTTTATTCGTTTTGCGCTGTCGGCGGGGATCCGCAGGATTATACGTTTCGGGGCGAGCGGACGGAATTGGCGGCGGGCGACGGAAATATTTTCCGCGAATACGTGACGGTCAGCCGGGGCACGAAAAAGGGCGGCGGGGTTACGCGAATCGGGAATGAGAATTTCTTTCTGGCATATTCGCACGTGGGGCACGACGACCAGATCGGCAATCAGACACTTTTTGTGAATGGCGCGACGCTGGCGGGCCATGTAACCGTGGAGGATTTCGCCACGATCGGTTCTTTTTCCGTGGTGCATCAGTTCTGCCGTGTGGGCCGGTATGCCTACGTGGGCGCTTGCACGGTGATTGTGCAAGATGTACCGCCCTTTTCGCGTGTGGTGACGGAACGCGAAACGAAGAGCTACGGCATCAACGCCATCGGGCTGGAGCGCAAGGGATTTGCGAAGGAGAGAGTGCAGGTGTTGCAGCGGGCCTTCCGTTTGTTGAATCGCTCGAAGCTGAACACCACGCAAGCGCTCGCCGAGATGCGCGGGAAGTTCGCCGGCTCCGAGGACGTGCAGGAATTACTACGATTTATCGAGAGCGCGGAACGCGGAATCGTGAAGTAGAAAACCACCGCCCAGCAATCCTTTCATGCCGGATACCAGCGCAAATACAACGGGATGGGGACTTATTGCCGGAAACGGGCGATTTCCGTTTCTGGTGCTGGAAGGCGCACGCAGCCAGGGAATTGAAATGGCGGTGATTGCGCTGAAGGAAGAAGCGTCACCGGAGTTGGAAAAAAGTGCCGCACGGGTGCATTGGGTGAGCCTCGGCGAATTGAGCAAGGCTATTGACCTGATGCACAAGGAAGGCGTAACGCAAGCGGTGATGGCCGGCCAAGTGAAGCACAATAAGATTTTCAGCACGATCCGGCCGGATTGGAAGCTGGCGAAGTTGCTGTTTTCGTTGCCGCGGAAAAGCACGGATGCATTGATCGGTGCGGTCGCGCGCGTGCTGGCGGATGAAGGGATTCAGCTCGTGGACTCGACGCTTTTTTTGAAGCCGCTGCTGCCGGAGCCTGGCGTGCTGACGCGCCGGGCGCCCAGCGAGCAAGAGATGGCGGACATCGCGTACGGCCACAGCGTCGCGCGGCAGATCGCCGGAATGGATATCGGACAAACGGTAGTGATCGCGGATCAGGCTTGCGTAGCGGTGGAAGCGATGGAAGGAACGGACGAAACCATTGCGCGGGCAGCGAGGATTGCGGGAGGGAAACCGCTGGTGGTCGTCAAGGTTAGCAAACCGGGACAAGACATGCGCTTCGATGTACCCGTGGTCGGTTTGCCAACCATCGAACAGATGAAGAGCTCCCGTGGCACGGCCCTGGCTGTGGATGCGGGACGCACCTTGCTGTTTGACCGCCCAAAACTGATTGAGCTGGCCAACGCCGCGGACATCGCCATTCAGGCGTTTGCGCCGCCAATGGCCGCGGAACTGAAGGGTGCTACCGGGGGAATAAATAAAAAATGAGCGGGGCGGGAGGGGGATCGAGAAAAGTTCGCACCGCCGTTGTGGGAACGGGGGAGTTCGGGCGCAATCACGCGCGGGTCTATCGCGAGTTGGAAGGCGCGGAACTCGTCGGCGTTTACGATCGAGATACAGCGCGCGCGGAAGCGATCGCAGCGGAGTTTGAGACGAAAGTGCTGCGAAGTTTGGAAGAAGTTTGCGAGCGCGCCGAGGGCGCAAGCGTGGCCGTTCCGACCGTCGCGCACGCCGAGGTGGGCTGCCGGCTGCTCGAAAGCGGCCTGGACGTTCTGGTCGAAAAGCCCATGGCCGCGAATCTTGCGGAGGCCGACGCGCTTCTCGAAGCCGCGCGGCGGCACAAGCGGATTTTGCAGGTGGGCCACGTCGAACGCTTCAATCCGGCTGTGGCAGCCGTCGAACCGATTCTCAACCGGCCGCTTTTTTTTGAGGTACACCGCTTGGGCGTGTTCACCCCGCGCAGCCTCGATGTGGAAGTGATTTACGACCTGATGATTCATGACCTGGACATTTTGCTGGCGCTGGTGAAAGAGCCGGTGACGGAGTTGAAGGCGGTGGGAATTCCGGTGCTTACGAACAAAGTGGACATCGCGCACGTGCGGCTGGAGTTCGCCGGCGGCGCCGTCGCCAATGTGACGGCCAGCCGCGTTTCCACGGAACGCGTGCGCAAGATGCGTTTTTTCCAGCAGCACGAGTATATTTCGCTCGACTACGCACGGCGAGACGCGCTTCGCGTTGGCGTAAAGCGGCCCGGGCCGCAGCCTGAGTTCTGCTATGAAAAATTGCCGGCGCCAAACGTGGAGCCACTGCACGCGGAGCTCGAAGCATTCCTGGCAGCGGTGCGAACTCGCCGCGAGCCGCCGACCAACGGCGCCGCCGGCCGCGCGGCCCTGGAACTGGCGAGCCGCGTGATGGCAAGCATCCAGGAACACGGCGAACGCGTCCAAGTAGCAGCATTCGCCTCGAGAGAAAGCAGGAAAATGATCCCCCGGACCCTCGTCCCGCTTGGCGCGCGTCTGCCCGCCGCGGATGCTACCGCGACGCAGCGCCGCCGTCCTACGACGCTGGACGAGCGCACGCTTGTCCCTTCGATGCTCCCGATCGTGCAACTGGATGGAAAATCGAATATTCCCAGGTCGCTTCCGCTTGAATCGATCGCCGCGCGCGTCGTGGTTCCCCGGGACGTGAATCAGGAAGCCTATCAAGTCGTCGAAGATACCTCGACGCCAGTCCAGCCCACGGATATGGACGAGCGGATTGCCATTCCGCGCGACGCTGCGGCTCCCGAAGTGATGGAAGCGCCTGCTATCCCGCCTGCTGATCTCGTCGATCTCGACGTGTTTATGACCGGCGAGGTGAATCTTCTCACCAAGCCGCAAACCGAAGAAAAGACCAAATGGGATTTGATTACGAAGGTCTCGTCGTTTGCGTTCCACGTGGCGCTTTTTGCGACCATTCTTTTGTGGGCCAAGTTGTTTCCTCCGCATGCGCTGACGCAGCAGCAAATCGATTTGGCCAATAGGCAATTGACGTGGATTCCGCCGGAAAGTTCGTATAGTCCGAAGCCGCGTCCGGCGCCGCGCCCGGTTCAGCCACCGGTCGTGCACGTCGACCCGCGCGTTCTGAATAAAGTGGCGCCTCCGATTCCAGAGCCCGCGCCGAGGCCTGCGCCGGAGCGTCCGAAAGCTGAACTGCCGGATGCGCCGACGCCAAAAACGCAAGTGGCGCCGCCTGAAGAGAAGCCGACAACGCCTAAGCCGGATGCGCCGAAAGCGCCGCTAAAACTTGATGTGCCGGACATGCCGACTCCGACTCACCAGCTCTTGCTGCCGAAAAACAATTCGATTGAGGACGCGATGCACGATGCGGAGCAAACGCCGTCGAGCGGCGGGCGAAGAGGCGCGATGGTCGGGCCGGGGCCGCGCTCGAGCCCTCCTGGAGGAGGCCGGGGGCAAGGCCAGGGCTCGTTCGGGCAAGGCTATGAAATTTTGACGCCCACGGAAGGCGTCGATTTCAGCGACTACATGCAGCGCGTGCTGGAAACGATCCGTCGGAATTGGTACGCGGTGATGCCTCAGACGGCGCTGCTGGGCGATCGCGGCCGCGTGATGTTGCGATTCCGCATTATGTCGAATGGAAGCGTGCCGAACGGTGACCCGTCCAACGAGATGAGCTCTGGAAAAGAACCGCTGGATCGCGCGGCCATTTCTTCCATTCGTTCCTCGAATCCGTTTGAGCCTCTGCCGCCGGCGTTTCATGGGCCATCGATCGAGATCCGCATCATCTTCCTGTACAATTTGCCCCTGGAAGACGCCTATAAGTGAAACTGGTTCGACAACAAGTCCTCGGCAGTCTGCTGCTCGCGTTGCTTGTGCTGCTTGTGCTGTTTTTCCGCGCTTGGCATATTCTGTTTCGATGAATTCGAATGAATCGGTATTGCCGCTGGTTGCTATCGTGGGACCGACGGCTTCGGGGAAATCTGTTCTGGGCGTGTGGCTGGCAGAGCAGTTTCAAGGAGAAGTGCTGGCGTGCGATTCGACGCAGCTTTACCGCGGCTTCGATATCGGGACGGCCAAGCCGGGACTGTCCGAGCGCCGGGACATCGCGCATCACTTGATCGACGTGCTAGCGCCCAACGAAGAAGCGACTGCCGGCGGATACCGACAAATGGCATTGGCGGTTCTCGAAGATTTGCGAAAACGCGGACGGCTGCCGATTCTCACCGTGGGCACGGGTTTGTATTTGCGTGCACTGCTCGAAGGATTGGCGGACGTGCCGCAGCGTTCCGAAGAATTGCGGGGACGTTTGCGTGCAAGCGCGCAGGAGCATGGGCCGGGTTACTTGCACCGTTTGCTCAAGCGGCTTGATCCAGAAGCGGCGGGCAAAATCGTGGCCACGGATAAGCAGAAATTGATTCGCGCCGTCGAAGTATGCTTGCTGACACGGCGGCCTTTGTCCGATGTGCATCGCATGGGGCGGACGCCGCTCGCTGGCTGGCGCGCGCTGAAAATTGGATTGATGCCGCCGCGCGAGGCGCTCATTGCGCGCATTCATGCGCGCACCGATGCCATGCTGGCGCAAGGCTGGATGGAAGAGGCGCAAAGACTGGCGGCGAGCGGAATGTCTGAAAACGCCAAGCCCTTCGATTTCATCGGGTACCGCGAGCTGCGCCAAGTTTTGCGCGGCGAAAAGAAGCTCGAAGAGGCGCGCGCGGCGATTGAACAAGCGACGCGGCAGTATGCAAAACGGCAGATGACATGGTTCCGCAAGGATCGCAACATTCACTGGCTCTCTGGTTTTGGCGATGATCCGCAACTGCAGCGCGATTCGCTCGAGTGGCTCCGTAAGGAAGGCTTGGAAGAGTCGCAGCGGGGCAGCTGAGAGCGTATAATGGATTAGATGGAGAAAGCCTTCTCGTTCCTGGTTCCCCCCGCACGATGGCTTCAGGACTGATTTCGTGACCAAAACTGCACAGACGGTGTCGAAGGCGGATCGCGCTTTGCTGGTCGGATTGGGCTGGAAGCGCGCGCCACGCTTTCCCGGCATGCCCGCAGGCGAGCAAGGACGTGAATCGCTTTCGGAGCTTGTCGAGCTGGCGCGCAGCGCGGGAGCTGAAATTGCCGGCACGGTTTTTCAAGTGCGCGAATCGGCGGACCCGGCGACGCTAGTCGGGCGGGGCAAGCTGGACGAGATTCGCGCGGAAGCTACCGCGCACAAAGCGCCACTGATCATTTTCGATAGCAACCTCTCGCCGATGCAGCAGAGAAACATCGAAGCTGCCACCGAGCGCCGCGTCATCGACCGGACCCAGCTGATTCTGGACATTTTTGCGAAGCACGCACGCAGCCGCGAAGGCCAGTTGCAAGTCGAACTCGCGCAGCTAAACTACATGCTGCCCCGCCTCACCGGCAAAGGCGCTTCGATGTCGCGTCTCGGAGGAAAAAGCGGCGGGGGAGGCTCTGGCGGAGCGGGCGGTGGAGCTGGGCGCATCGGCGTACGCGGACCTGGCGAAAAGAAACTGGAAACGGATCGCCGGCGTATTCGGGACCGCGTAGGCAAAATTCAAAATAGCATCGAGGATATTCGCAAACAGCGTGCTTTGCGGCGCGAAGCCCGCAACGCGGTGCCGCTTGGCACGATTGCACTGGTCGGCTACACGAACGCCGGGAAATCGACGCTGTTCAACGCATTGAGCCGCGCGGAGGTGCTGGTCTCCTCGCGCATGTTTGCCACGTTGGACCCGACCATCCGCGCGATTCGTTTGCCCTCCAACCGCCGAGTTCTGGTTTCGGACACGGTGGGATTCATCCGCGATTTGCCCAAAGGATTGCTGACGGCGTTTCGCGCGACGCTCGAGGAAGTTCAGGAAGCCTCGCTGATTTTGCAAGTGACCGACATCTCGAATCCTCATCACGCGGAGTTGGATGAGGAAGTAGACAAGATTCTGAACGATCTCGGCGTTGCGGATCGCCCAAGACTCCGCGTTTTCAATAAGGTGGACCGGCTTACGCGGGAGCAGAAAGACTCCCTTGTTCGTCCTCACGTAGCCTGCGCAGGGACAAACGGCGGACCAGTGCTGGTCTCGGCTCTGACCGGGGAAGGCGTCGAAGAGTTGTTGCATCGCATGGACGCAGCTCTTCCCGTGGATCCCGTGGTGGCGCTTTCGCTGCGTCTGCCGCTTGCGGAGGGACGCACGCTGGCGCTGGTTCACGCGCTGGGGCGCGTCCTGCATTCCGAAGTCGAGAATTCCCATATGTTACTGGACGCCGAAGTTCCTGCGTCGATTGCTCTTAAGCTCAAGCTGAATGCTTTTGCAAAGGACGGAACTTCGCGCCGGTTGCGTGCGTAATAGGAAGTGAGAGGGTCGCTATGCTCGCATTTTTCTTGTGGTGCATCCTGTTCTTTTTCTGCTGGCCGCTTGCGCTGCTCGCTTTGGTGGCATACCCGTTTGTTTGGCTCATCCTGCTGCCGTTTCGGATCTTGGGGATCGCCGTGGGAGGCGTTTTAGCGTTCTTGAGAGCTCTTTTCTTCCTGCCCGCGCGCATGTTGCGAGGGCCGCGCGCGATTTAAAGATTGCGCTGCTGTTTGCGCCCTAGTAACTCCCACGAGAAAATCAAAAATACCCCCCTCCTGGCGGATAAGTAGGTCTATCTTTAAACGTTTGCGGGGTTTTCTGCGGGGGATTCCCGCTGTGGAAACATTGTGGAAAGCGTTTTGGGCAAAAATCTGAGGGGTTCCCTCGCTTAACCAAATGGAAAGAAGACTTTGCGTAGAATCGACCTATCGTACTGATTATAAATAGTTTAGAGAGGGCCCGATTATGCGCCAGAAAACCTCTGGCGTATCAGAGTGGTCATCACGCGTTTTGGACATTTGCACAGCTTCGTGGCATCGCGCTTTCCTTGCGGGACAGGCCTTCTGCAACCTGCAACTCATTTTGCTTGTTAACGTTACAGTACCCGCCGAGGTCCCCGGGGATCCGTCCTCTCCCGTTGACGCCTGTCCATCAGGGGTCTATAGTCAGGCGAGCGGTGGCTGAAGCCTTAGGGGCGGCCTCTCTGCCGCCACGGTCCTATGAATCTCCCCAACTCATTGACGGTTCTTCGCATCTTTTTCGTTCCCCTGCTGATTGCCGTCTTGCTCACGAAGAGCCCCAACGTCGACTTTCGCGGTTTCCCGATGCATTTCGAGTTCTGGGGAGTGCTGATCCTGCTGATGGCAGCGGCGACGGATTGGGCCGACGGCTATTTTGCGCGCCGTCGGCTGCAAGTCACAACGCTTGGCATCCTTCTCGACCCTATCGCGGATAAGCTGTTGATCTCCGCGGCCTTTGTTTCTCTCGTGGACATGCACCTGGTTCCTGCTTGGATGGTGGTCATCATCATTGGCCGTGAATTCACTGTTCTCGGCCTGCGAAACATCGCCTCCGCGGAAGGATTCACGATCGCGGCCTCCTTGTTGGGCAAGACGAAAATGGTACTGCAAGTGATGGCCGTGGCTGTGTTGATTGTGGGCGCCCGGCATCCCTCGCTGAAGCCGCTTGCTCTCCTTCTCTTGTGGCTCGTCGTGATCAGCGCGCTGGTCTCCGCCGCGCAGTATTTCCTCCGTTTCTGGGGACAACTCGACGGCCGCATCAAGCAGCGCCGCAAACTGCACATGATGGAGCCGCACAAAAAGCCCGAGGATGCCGTTCCTCTCTGAAACCGATCGCCGGTCGCTGCTGGACCTGGCCCGCCACGCTGTTGTCGAGGCAGTTTGTCTGCAGAAACCTGCCGGAAGTATTGTCCACAGCGGCATTTTTGCCGAAAAGCGCGGAGTGTTTGTAACTCTTCACGCGCGCGGGCGTTTGCGGGGCTGCATCGGCGTCGTCGAGCCAGTGGACCCCTTAGGCGAAGCCATCGCGAGGTGTGCGGCGAGCGCTGCGCTGCACGATCCACGGTTTTCGCCCGTTCGCTCGGACGAAATTCCCAGCTTGCAAATCGAACTTTCGCTGCTTTCGCCTCCCGAGCCGATTCGTCCCGAAGACGTCGAGATTGGCAAGCACGGTCTCCTGATTTCCAAGGGCGGCAATCGCGGGCTTTTGCTCCCGCAAGTTGCGATGGAGCATAAACTCACGCGCGAACAATTTCTCGAGGAAACTTGCCGCAAAGCGGGGCTTGCAGCAAATGCCTGGCAAGAACCAGAAACACAGATCTTCGGATTCCTTAGCGAGGTCTTCTCGGAGGATGAAAATGAGGAGGATTTGCTTGCGGGTGAGGATTGAACCTGGGCGCGCCTGTTTGCCAGCAAATCGAGCGTATGCCAAAGAAACGGCCCGCGCGAGGATTGCCCCGCAGCGGGCCGTCAGTTTCTGTAGAAGGGAAGTTTGACTATTCGATTTCGACGTAATCGCCAGCATACATGTCGATCGAGCTGTAGGTAATCAGCACGGTCGAGGAATTGCGGCTCACGTTCAACACGATGCCTTCGCCAAGGACCTCGCGCGGCAGATCGTTCCAGTTATACCGCGTCGGCGCACTCCCAAACCCATAAATTTTGTACTGATAGTCTTTGGTTTGTGGAGCAAGCTCCGCCATCGTCCCCTGGTAACGGAAGACACGAAAATAGTCCCCTACCTTGACCCCTTTATCGGTTCCCAGATTCACATAGACCGTGGTGCCCTGTCCCACGGACTCCGTGTAGTCCCGGCCCTCGACAATCATTGCGACCGGTTTGCCGCTAACAGGCGCGAAATGGTCGAAGTTGCTCGAATCCTTCAAAGTGGGCTCCGGCCTCTCTTGAAAGGGAAGCACAATGTCGCCCCGCTGCATGTAATCGCAGGAAAAAGACACTTGTGCTATGGAAACCTTAGGCTGCACGTTGACGACCCGGAGCTGCCCGGCGTCCAGATAGTGCGTTCCCATCGCCTTCAAAAGTTTGGCTTGCCACTTGAACCAGGTGACATCCAAGGGATCGCTTTCCGCTCTTACCACGGAATAGCGGTCGCCCACCCGGACGCCTTTATCCAGGCCCTGATTGATGTACACATAGTCGCCGCGGGCAAAGGTAAGCTTCGCGTTCGACTGCTCGCCGGAAATCAGCCGGATTCCCTCAGGGACTTTTTGGTCAGTGATAAAACCGGAACAATAGGCCGTGGAAAAACCCACTTGCGTTGGACCGGGCCCGGTCTGCGCCAGGCAAACCCCTGCGGACGCAAAGACAGAAATACATAGTGCAGCTAATTTAGCGCGCATTCCAAGACTCCTTCAAAGACACGCCCAACCGGCCGTGCGGGGACATTTCTTTGCGAAAATAACAGGACCCACACGGTGCGTCAACAAATAGGCTCGGACGGCTTTACACTTTTGATACGGCGTGCTACAAGGCCTGTTTTCAATAATTTGACCCGAATATGGCCAGAACCACGCACGGCAGCAGGTTGTTTGGAGCAGGGATACGGCGCATCTGCGCGGTCGCCGCGGCGTCTACCTCCGTCGAAATGATCCGATTAGTCCGTGCCGGTCTCCGCGAAACCCCCACGATCGAGCTGCGCCTGGACTGGTTACGTAATGATTCCGAACGTTCCCGCTTCCTAAACTGGCTAAAGAGAACCAACCTCAAAGCCGCAACCTTCCTGGCCACCTGCCGCCGCCGCAAAGGTGGCGGCAAGCTCTCTGGAGGCGTTCGGGCCGAGCTCTACTGGCTGGCCCAGGCCCGCGAGGCAGGCTGCTCCTGGTGCGACCTGGAAATCGAGACCTTCCGAGATCTGCCTCGAAAGAAAATGCGCGAACTTGGTCTGCCGCCGCACATTTTGCTTTCTCTTCACGATTTCAAGCGCATGCCGCCGCGCCTCTCGTCCTCGCACGCTTCTGCATCTCGGGAAGCAGACGCCTTGAAAGTTGCCGCGCAAGCTCATACGTACTCGGACAGCCTGCGCCTCTTGCGGCTGGCGCGCCGCCTGTCCAACTTCGTGGCTGTTCCGATGGGCGAAGTTGGCCTTCCCGCTCGCATCCTCGCCTTACGCGAAGGCAGCGCCCTGGCCTACGCCCCCATCGGGGAAGCCACCGCTCCCGGCCAAGTTTCTCTGCACGCCTTGAAGCATCTTTACCGCGCGCATGAAGTGACCCGACGCACCCGCGTCTATGGCGTAATCGGGGATCCCGTCGGCCACTCCCTTTCGCCTCTGCTCCAGAACACCGGTTTCATTGCGAGCAAAATCGACGCCATTTACTTGCCGTTTCTCGTGCACGATTTGCGAGATTTTCTCAAAGCTGTGCCTGAACTCGGCATTCGCGGCTTTAGCGTGACGATTCCCCACAAGCAGTCCATCCTGCGGTACTTGGACGACTGCGATGCGCTCGCCACCGAAATCGGCGCCGTCAACACTGTCGTTGTGCGCCGCGATGGCTCGCTCTACGGCATCAATACGGACTACGTTGGAATTCTGCGTGCCCTCAAGAAGAAACTTCGACTGGCTGGAAGCCGTGTCCTGGTGTTTGGCGCGGGCGGCGCCGCGCGAGCGGCCGCATTTGCGCTGGCGAAATCCGGCGCCCATGTTGTCATTTGCGCTCGTCGTGAAAAGGCCGCGCGAGCACTGGCCAAGGCCGTCGGCGGCGAAGCCATTCCGCGTCGCGCGCTTCGCAGCGAACTTTTTGACGGCATTCTGAACGCCACGCCGATTGGCATGCATCCTCACGACCAGGTTTCGCCTCTTTCGCCTGCCGAACTAAATTGCCGCGTCGTGATGGACCTCATCAACCGGCCGCAAAAAACGCAGCTCCTGAAGCTTGCCGCCCGCAAAGGAATCGCCACGGTTCCCGGGGTCGAAATGTTTATTCCGCAGGGCGTGGCGCAATGGGAGCTTTGGATCGGCAGGCGCGCTCCGGAATCCGCGATGCGGAAAGCCGTTCTCAAAGCGTTGCTCGCCGAAGAGAAGTCCCTCCAGCATAGTTAATCGAGAAGTGCGATAATGCCTGCTTCTAGAAAACAAACTGTGTGCGTGTACCAATTCCATGATCCAGCCGGACTTTCGCGAATTTCAGCGCCTCGCCAAACAGGGAAATCTTATTCCCGTGTACGAGGTCTTTCCCGCGGACTTGCTGACTCCCGTCAGCGCCTATTTGCGGATCGCACAGGGTGCACGCTATTCGTTCCTGCTTGAAAGCGTCGAGGGCGGCGAAAAAATCGCACGATATACGTTCGCCGGCGCGAATCCAGAAGAAGTCTTTCGGTATGCGAACGGGGCTTGTGTGCTGGAGAGCCGCAATCGTATCGTCTGGGAAGAGCGCGATCCCGTCACATTTCTTCGCGCTCGCATGGACCGCTTCCGCCCCGTGCGTTTGCCCGGCCTGCCTCCGCTCGTCGCCGGCGCCATCGGCTATTTTTCTTACGACATGGTGCGCCTCATCGAGCGCCTGCCCAAGCGCCTGCGCGACGACATCGGCCTATACAACGCGCAGTTGATGTTCTACCACGGCATCATCGCCTTCGATCATCTCCAGCACCGACTCTGGATCGTCCGCAACGTTTACACTGGCGGCGAAGGCAGCCTTCGCGCAAAGTACAATGCGGCCGTTCGCGAAATTCGCAAGACGCGCCAGTCGCTCGAACGAACTTCGCCCGGCGAGCAGCCGGCGAAGCCGCCCAGAAAGCCGCGCTCTCCGCTTCGCGTCGCCTCCAATTTCCGGCGCAGCGAATTCGAAGACGCTGTGCGCAAAGCAAAAAGCTATATTCGCGCCGGCGATATTTTTCAGGTGGTGATCAGCCAGCGCTTTTCCGCCAAGACGCAAGCCAAGCCGTTTGGAATTTATCGCGAACTGCGCGCGCTCAATCCATCGCCCTATCTCTTCTTTCTTCAGATGAATGACGTTGCCGTTGTGGGCAGCTCTCCCGAAATGCTCGTCAAAGTGCAGGGACGCGACGTTTTCTATCGCCCGATTGCGGGAACCCGTTGGCGCGGCAAGGACGAAGCCGAAGACCAGCGTCTCGAAAAAGAAATGCTCGCCAGCGAAAAGGAACGCGCCGAGCACATCATGCTTCTGGATCTGGGCCGCAACGATTTGGGCCGTGTCTGTGAATACGGCACGGTGAAACCCGAAAAGCTGATGACCGTCGAGCGCTACTCGCACGTGATGCATCTCGTTTCCAGCCTGCGCGGGCGCCTTCGCGAGGATGTTGATTGCTTCGACGCGCTGATGGCTTGTTTTCCCGCGGGCACCGTTTCCGGCGCTCCGAAAGTCCGCGCCATGGAGATCATCGAGGAGCTGGAACGCACGCGCCGCGGCATTTATTCCGGCGGCGTTTTATACTTGGATTTCGCGGGCAATCTGGATTCGTGCATCGCCCTGCGCACCATGGTCATCAAAAATGGTGTGGCGTACGTGCAAGCTGGCAGCGGCATCGTCGCTGATTCCGAGCCCGCGGCCGAATTTCAGGAGTCCGTGAACAAGTCCAAAGCCTTGCTCACCGCTCTCGAAGCGGCGCATCGAAAGGGAACAGGGCAAAAACGCGGAGCTTCCCCCCGAAAGCGTCCAAAAAAATGATTCTGCTGCTCGACAACTACGACTCCTTCACCTACAACCTGGCCCAGTATCTCGGCGAGCTGGGTTGTCAGGTCGAGGTGCACCGCAACGACAAAATCTCCGTCGAGGAAGTCGCCCGCCGCAAGCCGGAAAAAATCGTCATCTCGCCCGGACCGTGCACGCCGCGGGAAGCTGGCATTTCGGTGGAATTAATTGAAAAACTGGCGGGTAAGTTCCCGATCCTTGGCGTTTGCCTCGGCCATCAAGCCATCGGAGCCGCTTTCGGCGGCAAAATCATTCGCGCTCCAAAACTTTTTCATGGCAAGACCAGCCAAATCCATCACGACGGAAAGAATATTTTCCGCAAGCTGCCTGACCCTTTCACGGCCACGCGCTATCATTCGCTCATCGTCGAACGAAAATCTCTACCGCGCGAGCTTGCGATCACCGCTGAAACCAAAGACGGCATCATCATGGGCCTCCGCCATCGCCGTTACAAAATCGAAGGCGTCCAGTTCCATCCCGAATCCGTCCTCACCACTTCCGGCAAGCAGCTCCTCCAGAATTTTCTCTCGCTCTAATATAGGCTTGCTGTCCCTGTAAGCTCTTCTCTGTGTCCTCTGCGATCTCAGAGTCCTCTGTGTAAAATTCTTCTGTTCTACCAATTCAAATCCGCCAGAATCGCCGCATAAATCTCCATCCCGCGCCACAAATTCCCCAACCGCAAATTTTCATCGGAGCTGTGCTGGTGATTGTCGTAATTCACGATGGGCACGCCGATCCACGGCAATCCCAAGTCCTCAAAAATATACATCGGCACGCTCCCGCCCAGAGTCGGTGCAATCACCGTATCGCCGCCCGTCGCTTCTTGCACGACATTGACCAGCGCCTTCGACACCGGCAAATCCATCGCCGTGCGCGAAGCGCGATACCCGCCCTCGTCGATAATTTTCGCGATCAACGCATGCGTGCGCCGCTCTTCCATCGTCGGCTCGCGGTCGATCACGTAATATCCTTGCTCCCGAATGAATCCGACGATTTGCTCGTACTTTTTCTGTGGGACCTCGCCCTTCACGAGCCGCGCGTCGATCGATGCTTCCGCTCGATCCGGAACCACGTTTTGCGCGTGCGCGCCGACGTACGCGCTTAGCAAGCCGCGAATGTTCAGCGAAGGCTCTTGGATGAGTTCGACCAATTTCTCACCGCCGCCCTCCGGCTTCGCGATGCCCATTTCGTGCTCGAGCTCGGCATCGTTCGCGGGCATCTCCGCAAGCGCCTTCTTTTCAAGCTCGCTCAACGGCACGACATCGTCGTAGTAGCCTGGAATCAGTACGCGCCCATTCGCGTCTTTCATCGACGCCAGCAGCCGCGAAAGCTCCATCGCCGGATTCGGCGCCCAATTTCCGTAGTGTCCGCTGTGCAGCGCACGCACCGCCCCGTACACCGTAATGTCCAGCCCGATATCGCCGCGGTCTCCGAAAAAAACAAGCGGCCGCCCCGATGGATGCACCGGCCCGTCCGCCGTAATCAGCAAATCGGCGCCGAGCAAATCCTTGTGCAGCTCCAAAGTTTGCGCCAGGTGCGTCGAGCCCGCCTCTTCTTCGCCCTCAAAAATCACTTTCAAATTCACTTTCAACGGGATCTGCTTCGCGCGCAGCGCATCCAGCGCGGCTAGCAGCGCCACGATCGGCGATTTGTCGTCGGAAGAGGAACGCGCATAAATCCGCCAGATGTCTTTATAAATTGCTGGTTCCCCTGCGCCACTTACCAGAAACGGAATGCGCTTCCCGCCGGCTTCAATCGCATCGCTGCGCAGGACTGGGTCGAACGGCGCGTCAATCCACGCCGCGGGATCCACGGGCTGCCCGTCGTAATGCGCGTAGAAAATAACGGTGTGTGTGGCCTCCGGCACAAGCAACTTGCCAAAAACCACCGGTCCGCGTCCCTCGATCGGCAAAAGTTGTGTTTCGATTCCGCGTGCCTTCAGCATTTCCACAAGACGCGCCGCGTTTTTCTGAATATTCGGCGTGTCGCTCGCCACATTCGGAATCGCAAGAAATTCCGCCAGCTCCCGCACGATGCGGTCCTCGTGGTTCATCCGATACTCGCGCACTTCCTGAACAACCTTCGCCGGCGCAATGGATGCAGGCTTCTGCCCCATCGCCGGACAGCTCAGAACAGCCGCAAGCACAATAACCGCAGGCATTCTCAAGTGGTTTCTCCTCAAACTTTGTTAAACGGTTTCACGGGCGCGTCTTCTCCCGCGCTTCCGCATCTCCGCCACGCGCCCTGATTTTCTCACCGTACCTGTCCGAACGGGCAGGTGTCCTTTCGGACAGGTCGCGTCCCACGCTGTGCGGTATCCAGTAACAGCGGATTCGCCAAAGTACCAGTGCGCCCGCCGTTTCTCTGCCCAACACTGAGAATTCGCTTTCCCTCGGAGGTCTAGCGCCATTATGCGCCGTCGCATTTTGTCTGTCGCTGTGTCTTGTCTGCTTTCGGGCGCCGCTCTGCCCGCGCAGTCTGTTCCCGCGGGAGTCATCCTGCAATCCACGAGCGCGAATCTGAATACTGCCGATGCCGCCGTGGGCACCACTCTTTACGATGGCGACCGGCTCGAGACGCATGAAAAGGGCGCGCTGAGCGTGCGCTCCGGCCAGGTGCAGCTTGCTTTGTTGGAACAGAGCCTCCTTTGGATGAACCACGAGAATTCGGTTTTGACCCCCACGCTCCAGAGTGGCACCGTGGTGTTTCAGGCGGAAGCCGGAGCGCTATTTGAGATTCGCGCTGCCGACGTTCGCGTTCGGCCGCACGTTTCCGCACTGACGGTGGGCCAGGTGACCCTGGAAAAGTGCGACGTGCTGGTCACCGCTCGCACACAGTCTCTCGAAGTCACCGCAGGCAAAGACACCAAGATCCTTGAGGAAGGCAAAACTTATCGTGTTGCGCGCCTGAATGCCTGCGGTGCGGCGCAGTATCACGCGCCTCTCGCTCCTGCTATCAGCCGGTTTGACTTAGTTGCCGCGGGAGTCATCGGTGTAGTCACCACAGTTGTCGTCGTAAAGTCCACGGAAAGTCCAGACCGCCCGTAGGCCATTAGCGCGGGAAAGCCGTTGGCTCGGGAATTTCACCGGTCCTTTTGACTAAAGTCGGCGAGCGCGGCAAGTTTTTCTCTGGCCGCTCCTGTGCCGATCGCCGTCGCGGCGAGTTTTGCCCCTTCCAGAAAGTTCGTCGCAATGCCTGCGGCAACCAGCGCGGCGGCGGCGTTCGCGATCACGATATCGCGCTGCGGCCCTTTTTTGCCTGCGAAGATTTCCCGAATCGCGGCCGCATTTTCCGCTGCCGTCCCGCCACGCACGGAATCGATCGGCGCCCTCGAAACTCCAAAGTCCTCCGGCGTAACCGGGAATCGCCTCACCTTTCCGCCCTTTATTTCGCCGATCAGCGTCTCCCCCGAAAGCGAAATCTCATCCAATCCGCCGGCACCGTGCACCACGAACGCGTGCTCCACGCCCAGTTCCGCGAGCGCCTGCGCAATTAATTCGATCAAGT
Organism: uncultured Acidobacteriota bacterium; assembly: GCA_963715795.1. Classification (GTDB taxonomy): domain Bacteria; phylum Acidobacteriota; class Terriglobia; order Acidiferrales; family UBA7541; genus Acidiferrum. The sequence goes on from OY970275.1 coordinate 4,824,154, forward strand.
CCGGCGAAGGAACCCCCATCACCTGAGCTTGCGCGCCCGCCGGATTTGTCAGCGGGCCGAGCAAGTTAAAAACCGTCCGCCCGCCGATTTGTTGCCGTGCCGGCGCGGCGTGCTTCGCGGCCGAATGCGCGGTTCGCGCAAAAAGAAATCCTATGCCGACTTCCCGGATCGCTCTCCCAAAATGTTCCATCGGCAAATCGATGCGAACGCCCAGCGCTTCCATCACGTCCGCCGAGCCGCTGCCCGAACGAGACGCCCGGTTGCCGTGTTTTGCCACCCTTGCGCCCGCCGCCGCTGCAACGATGGCTGCTGCCGTCGAAATATTGAACGTCGCAAATCCCTTGCCGCCGGTCCCGCACGTATCCACGAGATGCTCGAGCCGCGGCTCGCCATCCGCAAACACCGGCGCGGCATGCCGCCGCATCACGCTCGCGAACCCTACTAGTTCCTCGGCGCGCACCGGCCGTGCATTCATCGCCGTCAGCAGCCGCACGATTTCCGCCGTTTCCATCCGGCCTTCGAGCAGCTCTTCCATCACCGTTTCCGCTTCTTCCCGCGAGAAAACGGCTCCGGATTCGGCGCGATCAATGAGCGATTTTGTCATCTCGATTCGGCCGATCCTCTGCCGCATCCTTGCTCCGTTTTGGGCTTTCCGAGTACACTCTTATGTTTGCGACGACCGGAAAATTCTAACACTACGGAACCCCGATGAAGATTCACGAGTATCAGGCCAAGGCCATTCTCGCGCGTTACGGTGTCACCACTCCTCGTGGCGAGGTGGCCTTTTCCAAGGAAGAAGCGCGCGAAGGCGCGGCAAGGCTCAGATCCAATGTGGTTGTCGTCAAAGCGCAGATTCATGCGGGCGGCCGCGGCAAAGCTGGCGGCGTCAAACTCGCTCATTCTCCCGATGAGGCCGCGGACATCGCTTCGCACATGCTTGGCGTGAATCTCGTCACCGCCCAGACCGGCCCCGGCGGCCGCACCGTCAAGCGCGTGCTCATCGAAGAAGGTCTGGACATCAAGCGCGAGCTCTATCTCAGTATTCTCGTCGACCGCAGCGTCGGCAAAGTTGTTTTCATGGCCAGCGCCTCCGGCGGAATGGACATCGAGGAAGTCGCCAAGACCCACCCGGAAGCCATCATGCGCGAAACGATTCACCCCGCTTCGGGCCTGCAAGCGTATCAGGCGCGCAAACTGGTCTTCGGCCTCGGCCTTTCCGGCGACGTGGCGACGAAAGCCGCTCCGTTTCTTCAAGCCCTGTATCGCGCTTTCGTCGATACGGATTCCTCCATGCTCGAAATTAACCCCGCCGTGATCACCGGCGACGGCCGTCTCGTTGCTCTCGACGCCAAAATGACTTTCGACGACAACGGCCTCTTCCGCCACAAAGAACTTCGCGAGTTGCGCGACCTTGACGAAGAAGATCCCCTCGAAGTCGAAGCCTCCAAGTACGGTCTAAACTACATCAAGCTCGATGGCTCCGTCGCCTGCATGGTTAACGGCGCCGGCCTCGCCATGGCCACCATGGACATCATCAAGTACGCTGGCGGTTCGCCCGCCAACTTTCTCGACGTCGGCGGCGGCGCTTCCGCTGATCAGGTCAAAAACGCCTTTCGTATCCTAATTGGAGATCCCGCCGTGAAAGCCGTCTTCATCAATATTTTCGGCGGCATTCTCCGCTGCGACGTCCTCGCCACCGGCGTCGTCGCCGCCGCAAAGGATCTGCAAGTGAAAGTCCCGGTCGTCGTTCGCATGGAAGGCACCAACGTCGAGCTCGGCCAGCAAATTCTCCGCGATAGCGGACTAAATTTCACCATCGCCAAGGACATGAAAGACGGCGCCCAAAAAGTCGTCGCCCTCGCCGGAGGTGCGCGATGAGCGTCCTCGTCAATGAAAAAACTAGATTGATCGTGCAAGGCTTTACCGGCCGCGAGGGAACCTTCCACGCGCAACAAATGATCGAGTACGGAACAAATGTCGTTGGCGGCGTTACCCCCGGCAAAGGCGGCACCAAACATCTTGAACGCCCTGTCTTCGATACCGTGCAAGAAGCGGTGAAGGGAACTGGCGCGAACGCGTCCGTAATTTTTGTTCCGCCGCCTTACGCTGCCGATGCCATTCTCGAAGCCGCCGACGCCGAAATCCCTCTCGTCGTCTGCATCACCGAAGGCATTCCCGTGATCGACATGGTTCGCGCCTCCGCCACCGTGGATTTCACGAAAACGCGCCTCATCGGCCCCAATTGTCCCGGCGTCATCTCTCCCGGCAAATGCAAAATCGGCATCATGCCCGGCCGCATTCACAAGCAGGGCAACGTCGGCGTCGTCAGCCGCAGCGGTACGCTAACCTACGAAGCCGTCGACCAGCTCACGCGCCTCGGCATTGGCCAGTCCACCTGCATCGGCATCGGCGGCGACCCCATCATCGGCACATCGTTTCTCGACGCCATGAAGCTTTTCAACAACGATCCCGACACGCACGCTATCATCCTGATTGGCGAAATCGGCGGCAACGCTGAAGAAACCGCCGCGCAATGGATCAAGGTAAACGTAAAAAAACCGGTCGTCGGTTTCATCGCCGGCCAGACCGCGCCTCCCGGCCGCCGCATGGGCCACGCTGGCGCCATCATCAGCGGCGGTCAGGGCACCGCCAAGGACAAATACGCCGCGATGGCCGCCGCCGGTATCCACACCGTCGAAACTCCCGCGGATCTCGGCTCAACCATGGCCGCCGCTCTAAAATAATGCTCGTAATTTCCGCGGCAATGTATCGTTTCTCCCGGACAGGCGTACCCCATCCGGTGTTGAGTTTAAGTAGGTATTTAATAACAAGTTTTGGAGGAATTGTTCGTGGCCATTGAACGCACTCTCGCAATCATCAAACCAGATGCCGTCGCCCGCAACCAGCAAGGCGAAATTCTCGCTCGCATTCACAAAGCCGGCTTCCGCATCGTCGCCATCAAAACCATGATCCTCACCAATGGCGAAGCTGCAGGTTTTTACGCCGTCCACAAAGCCCGCCCCTTTTTTGGCGAGCTCTGCGAGTTCATGTGCTCCGGCAAAATCTTCGTCCTAGCTCTCGAAGCCGAAGGCGCCATCCTCAAATGGCGCGAAACCATGGGTGCCACCGACCCCAAAAAGGCCGCCCCCGGCACCATCCGCCACGATCTCGGCACCAACATCGGCAACAATTGCACGCACGGTTCCGACGCTCCGGAAACCGCCGCCTTCGAGATCGCCTATTTCTTTTCCGGCGTCGAACTTATTTAGCTGGTATGCACTCGATCCGTGGTCGTGGCACAGACTTCAGTCTGTGCTGGTGCGTTTTAGACCCATAGTTCCTCGGCTCCCGTGAATCGGCATCGCCACGCCTCACAAGCCAATCGCTCTGCATGTTTCCCTCCCCTTTACGGGTGATCGGGGCTCTCCACCCCTTTCGGCGTGCCGCCCCACGTCGCGGCAATCACTCCTCCAGCCGTCGCTCCGATCACAATCAGGACAAGCGCCTTGCCCGGCTTCCCCGATCCTTTCGCGCCCGCCCCTGCCGGCGGCGGATCGTCCGACGCACTCAGCAGCACGCGATACGATTTTCCTTCCGGTATCGTTGCGCACTCGCCGCGATAGCAAATCTCCGCCGGGCCCCGCTGCGCAAACACAATGAGCTCGTTGAGCCCGGCGCGCCGAACTTGAACCACGCCCCTCGTTTCTGAAATCGCGCGAATCCGCGCCGCGTTTGCAACGATCTCTCCGTTACTTCGTGCCGTCACGGAGAGCACCGCACTGCCCCCAAGCAGCTCCGCTTCGAACTCTCTCGCCGTTTTGCCGCCGTCGTTGTGCACAACCACGCTGCTTTTCTCCGCCAAGTACAGCTTGGCTTCCCCTATGAGCAGTTGCACCGAACCGCCTGCCTCCGTCGACAGCCGGTCTCCATCGTAAATCGTCGTTCCCTCGGAAGCCGCCTCACCGCCGAGTCTTGCATGATCTGCCTGCTCGACAATTCCCAGCGCATCCGGCTTGCCTCGCGCGGGAATGCCTGTCATCGCAAATGCCATTGCAATCGCCAGAAGGCGCTGGGTGCCTCTCATGGGATTCCTCCACAAAAAATTCTTACCGTGAAAATGCGGGAGCGCGGGGTCTCTTCGTTAATCACTGTAAGATAATAGTGGCAGAGATTACCCTATAGATAAATACTAGGCAAGAGGATTTCTCGGCTGGCCGCGCCGCAAGAATGGTCTGAGGGTTCGCTACTCGCCTCGCCCATGCTTCCTACGAACGGATTTCGTTTTCCCGCAGCAGTAGCGCGCCCAGCAGCCGATGGCATGGCCAACGGTTGCCCGTACAGGCGCGGCGCTACCCTAACCGCCGCCAACGAAATCGGTTATTTTTTCTCTGGATTAGGGTGGATATAGTTCACGTCTGCTTCCAACGAGGATCTAAAACGGTATGCCCTCGATCCGTATTTCGTAGAGGTGCGCCCAGTCCTTCCCTGTAACAAATAATCTGTGCCGCGCGGCATCGAACGCAATCCCGTTCAGCACGCCCTCGGGTTCCTTCTGCTCCTGTGTCGCGAACGCGGAGCAATCGATCCACGCGCGCACCTGCCCCGTCTTCGCATCGATCCGCGCGATCCGATTCGAATGCCAGACGTTCGCATAAATGTCATTCTCGATGTATTCCAGTTCGTTTAGATTCGCCACCGCCTCTTGCCCCGCGTAAACTTCCAGCGTTCGCACAACCTCCAGCGTTTCCGGGTCGAGATACCGCAACCGGTTTGTGCCGTCGCTCATAATCAAATTCGAGCCGTCATGCGTCAATCCCCAGCCCTCGCCATAAAAATGAAAATCGCGCAGCTTCCGGAAAGTCCGCAAGTCATACACATAGCCCGTTTTCGAAAGCCACGTCAGTTGATAGATCTTCCCGTGAAAAATGGTCAAGCCCTCGCCGAATCGTTTTGGACTGAGCTCCACCTTTTGCAGCACTCGTCCCGTTTCCAAATCCACTTTTCGCAGCGAAGACCGCCCCATCTCCCCCGTGCTCTCGTAAAGAAATCCCTCGTAATATTCCAGCCCCTGCGTAAAAGCATGCGGATCGTGAGGATACGTCTTCAAAATCTCGGCCTTGAGCACCGGAATAGTTTGTCCAGCCGCTTGTGCCCCGTGAAAGAAGAGCGCGCGCTCTTTGTGGCTCGCGCTCCCAACCTCCGCTCGCAAACCCGCCGCAATCGCCAGCGAAAGTGAAAACACCACCGTAACCGCCAGCGACAACTCTCCCGTCGCGCACCTTCCCAATTTACGAAATCTCAATAATTGCAAACGCATCCATCCCGCCTCCCTCATCCGCAACACGCCGTCCGAGCATACCGCAAAACTCTCGCTCGTCCCGCGCTACGTCTCTCCTTCAGCGCGCACTCGCGCCACAGTCTTCTATAATACTTTTCTATACTAGCTCGATGGACCCTCTCCGCGAACTCGGCCGTATGCTTCTCCTTCTCGCTGCTTTCCTCGCCATCATCGGCGCTCTTCTCTATTTCGGCGGAAAACTCCCCCTCCGTCTCGGCAAGCTTCCCGGCGACATTGTTCATCGCGGCGAGCACACCTCTTTCTATTTCCCCATCGTCACCTGCCTCGTCCTCAGCGTCGCCCTCTCGTTCCTCTTCTGGCTCTTCTCCCACTTCCGCCGTTAGCCGTTTCCCATCCTGCCCTAACGCCCCAAGTCGCCTCCCGCCTCTCTCTTTACAGGATTCCGCCTAACTCCTATAGTCTTTCTTGCATGCCGTTGCCTCCCTCTAAGTGCTCTTCGCGTCTCTCGCGGATTTTCTCGCCGCCCCTTCTTCTCCTTTTTCTTTTCTTCGCATCCGCTCCCTGCATCTCCGCCGAAAAAATCAAGGACATTCACCCCACCGCCTACGTCACCGATCTCGCCCACGTGATCACTCCCGCGGCCACCGCCCGCCTCGAAAATCTCTGCACCGAGCTCGAGCAAAAAACCGGCGCGCAGATGGCCATCGTCACCGTCAGCTCTCTTGAAGGCGAAACCGTCGAGCAATACGGCAACGAACTCTTCCAGCAGCTTGGCGTCGGCAACAAAAAAAGCGATCGCGGCGTTCTTCTCCTCGTCGCGCCTCCCGAACACAAGTATTGGACCGAAGTCGGCTACGGCCTCGAGCCCGTCATCAACGACGCTCGCGCCGGCGACGCTGGCCGCGCCATGCTTCCCTTTTTCCGCCAGGGAAATTACAGCGCCGGCATCGAAACCGGCGCCTGGCAGCTTGCCAATTACGTCGCCGCCGACAAGGGCGTCACGCTCGCCGCAACAGCGCCCGCTCGCCCCGTCCAGCCGCGCAATCAAAGCTCACCGTCATTCCCCATTTGGCCGATTTTCCTCCTCATCTTTTTCGTCTTTCACATCATCAGGGCCATTTTCAGAAGCGCCACTGGACGCGGCGGCAGACCACGCGGCGGCGGCTGGTGGCTCGGTCCCATGATAGGTGGCATGCTCGGAGGCGGCGGCTTCGGCGGCAGTTCCGGCGGCTGGGGCGGTGGTGGTGGCGGCGGAGGCTTCGGCGGTTTTGGCGGCGGGAGCAGCGGCGGCGGCGGTGCCGGCGGCAGTTGGTGAACGCCGCTCGCGAGCGTCGTTCGTGCGTGTAATCATTAACTTTTGGGAATGGAGCGGTGGCAAAATGCTGTCCATGGAAGCGAAGCTGACCGATCTCATAAGCCGCATGAAGGAATTCGCCGGAGAAAATCTCGAGTCCATGATCCTCTATGGCTCTGCCGCTCGCGGCGACTTCAAGGAAGGCCATTCCGACCTGAACGTCCTCTGCGTCCTGCGTTCCGCCGCCGCGCGCGAATTGACCCGCGTCGCTCCCGCCGTTCATTGGTGGTGCCACGACCAGCACGAACCTGCCCCGTTGTTCTTTACCGCCCAGGAATTGCGCGATTCCGCCGACGTTTTCTCCATCGAGCTTCTCGACATGCAGGCAAACCGCCGCGTTCTTTTTGGCGCCGATCTCATTGCCGGAATCGAAGTACCCATGAATCTCCATCGCGTCCAGGTCGAACACGATTTGCGCACCTTACTCCTCAAACTTCGCCAGCATCTCCTCCTCAACGGCCAAAAAGAAAACGAGCTCCGCGATGCCGCCGCAAAGTCTTCCTCCAGCGCCCTCGCGCTTCTGCGCCACTCTTTGATCGCCTTCGAGGAACAGCCGCCCGCCGACTCCCACCAGGTTTTCGCCCGCATTGCCGCGCTCACCGGCGCCAGCGCCGAAGCTTTTGCCGCCGCCTTCAAGCTCCGGGACCGCCACGCTCACGCCAGCGACATCGCGCGAGTTTACGGTGAATACGTAAACGCCTTAAGTGTGGTAATTTCCGCTCTGGACAAACAGGTTCCCAAGCACGAGTGGCAGCGAGCCGGCCAAGCCGGTTCCTGATTTTATGCGGAGGAAAGCTCTATGAAAGTGGCTCTCATCATTCTGGCGGTTCTGCTCATCATTGCGCTCATTCTGGGCGGCTCGTTCGTCTCCCGCCGAAATCAAATGGCCATCAAGCGCGAAGCCGTCAACGCCGCCTGGGCCCAGGTTGACGTCGTCCTCCAGCGCCGCTCCGACCTGATTCCCAATCTCGTCGAAACCGTCAAAGGCTTCGCCCAGCACGAAACCGAAGTCTTCGATGAAATCGCCAAAGCCCGCGCCGGCTATCTCAACGCCACCACGCCCGCCGAAAAAATCGCCGCCAACAATCAGCTCGATGCTTCCCTCGCCAAGGTCCTCGTCCTCACCGAAAATTATCCCCAGCTAAAGTCCAACGAGAATTTCCTTCGCCTCCAGGATGAGCTGGCCGGCACCGAAAACCGCATTGCCGTCGAGCGCCGCCGCTACAACGAGGCCGTCCAGGACTACAATACCTACATCTCTCTTTTCCCGAACAGCCTCGTCGCCGGCATGTCCGGCTTCACCCGCAACAACGCCTATTTCAAAACCGAACCCGGCGCCCGCCAAGCCCCCAAAGTAAATTTCAGCACCGCACCAGCGCCCGCGGCTGCGCCCGCTCCAGTTCCGGCCAAGCCCTAACTCGTGCCGCCGGGCTGTCGTCGCGGGTTGTAGTGGCGGGTCTTTAGACCCGTTTCCTTCCCCATCCTTGTGATATACTCTGTCATATACCAGCGCCTCAGGCCGCTCGGTTTGCTGGAGGGGCGAAATGCAAAAAACTGCCAAACTCTTCAAAAACGGCCGCAGCCAGGCTGTCCGCCTGCCTTCATCTTTGCGTTTTTCTTGCAGCGAGGTCTTCATCCGCAAGGATCCAGAAACCGGCGATGTCATCCTCTCCCGCAAACCTGAATCCTGGGATGACCTCTTCGCCTTGGCTGATTCCGTCGAATTTCCAGCGGACTTTCTGCGCGGCCGCGACCGCCGCCTGCCCAAGAAGCCCCGTCTTTAGCCAGTGGACCAACCGATGCCCCGCTTCTTGCTGGACACCAACACGGTCAGTTACGCCCTGCGGGGAAATCCTCCCACTGTCCGCGAACGCCTGCGCCAAGTCCCCATGAATGAGGTTTGCATCTCCTGCATCACCGAAGCCGAACTCCTCCTCGGGCTTGCCCTCAAGCCCGAAGCCAAAAGACTCGCCGAACTCGTAAATCAATTCCTGCTGGCCATGCCATCGCTCCCTTGGGATTCCGCCGCGGCGAAATCCTATGCGGATCTCTGTTCCGTCAGTTGGAAGCAAGGCAAGCCGCTCGCCGCCATGGATATGCTCGTCGCCGCCCACGCCCTCTCCGTCGGCGCCACGCTCATCACCAGCGACCGCTCCTTCCGCCAGCTCCGTCCGCGCCTCCGCCTCGCCGATTGGTCCCGTCCCGGCTAATTCCCCCGCCTCTCAATTCCCAGGGTCAGCGAGCACGTCCCGCATTTTCACTTTGCCCCGCTCCATTCGAATCAACTCCCATCTCGCAGCAAACAAACAACTTACAAGTAATTACTTGACAAAGAGTACCGATATGATATAATGTTGTTGTTGCAGCGCGGAGGAGAAACGGAGGCTAACGCCATGTCCACTCTCCCTCTGCGTACTCTGTGTCTCTGCGTTAAATGCTCCTCTCTTTCCTCTTTGGATATGATGCTGTCAGCTCTCGGCTGTGAGCTTTCCCCCCTCCTAAGTCCTTTACCTGCCCCTCTTGCGAGGAATTTTCAACTTACCGAAAACAAAGCCACTTTAAGTCCTTTCCCTGCCACTCTTACGCGTCGCGTCACGTATAAGTCCTTTGTTTGCCGCTCTTACAAAAAACACGGGGGTGGGGTGGGGTGCCGCGTCGCCTTACTTGCTCGCCACTCGTCGTTCGGAGCCTCCGCGACACGCAGGAACGCCCGCAACTCCAATCCTCTCATGCGTTTACTTCATGACTTGCGGACACCTCGGGGTGGGGGGGGAGATCGGCGCTGCGCTGTCCGCCGCCATCGCCGCCCAAATCCTGCCCTCAGCCTTCGACTTTCGACTTTCAACTTTTAACTTTCAACCTCCGGTTCTCTCCACCAATCTCGATTTACCAGTCAGGAGCACGGGTCACGGAGCACGGGTCACGGGGCATGCTCTTATGAGCCAACTCACCTTCAACCTGCAGCCCGCCCGCCGCGCCCTCACCGTCAGCGAGCTGACCGCCCGCATCCGCGACCTCCTCGGCAAAAACTTCACTGACCTCTGGGTCGAAGGCGAAATCTCCAACTGCCGCGAAGCGCAGTCCGGCCACATTTACTTCACCCTAAAAGACGACCGCTCCCAGGTCCGTTGCGTCTTCTTCAAGCAGCAGCAGCGCGGCATCAAATTTCGCCCCGAGGACGGCCTCCACGTCACCGTGCGCGGCTCCATCAGCGTCTATGAAGCCCGCGGCGAGTACCAAATCTACGTCGAAAATATCGAGCCGGTCGGCCTCGGCGCGCTCCAGCTTGCCTTCGAGCAGCTCAAAAAGCGCCTCGAAGCCGAAGGCCTCTTCGCCGCCGAGCGCAAAAAGCCTCTTCCCATGCTTCCCAGCCGCATCGGCCTGATCACTTCGCCGCGCGGCGCCGCCGTCCGCGATGTCGTGCGCATCCTCCGCCGCCGCTTTCCCAACGTGCACCTTACGGTTTTTCCCGTGCGCGTCCAGGGCGAAGGCGCCGCCGCCGAAATCGTCAAGGCGCTCAAATTCTTCAATCAGAAAAAACTCGTCGACGTCCTGATTCTCGCCCGCGGTGGCGGCTCGATGGAGGATCTCTGGGCTTTCAACGAAGAAGCTCTCGCCCGCGCCATTGCCGCTTCCGAAATTCCCGTCATCTCAGGCGTCGGCCACGAAACCGATTTCACCATCGCCGATTTTGTCGCCGACGTTCGCGCCTCGACTCCCTCCGCCGCCGCTGAGCTCGTCGTCCAAACGCGCCGCGAATTCGATAAGCACATTGCCGACCTTCGCGAAACGCTCGCCAGCCTCGTCCGTTACCGTCTTCTCGATCTCAGCAAGCGCGTCCACGAACTTTCCGCGCGCCGCGGTTTCCGCCGCCCGCTCGATCTCCTCCGCCAGCAGCGCCAGCGCGCCGATGAAATGACCTCGCGTCTCGCGCTGGGCCTCCGCGCGCGCCTCGACCAATCGCGCAAGCGCTTCACCGCGCTGCACCTCCGTATCGCCACCTTTGATTTTCGCGTGAAAATTTCCGCGTTCCGCTTGCGCCTGGAAAAACGCAGCGCCGATCTCGGCGTCCGCGCCGAGCGCCTCCTCCGCGCAAAACGCGAGCGCCTCGAGCGTCTGGTCCTTCAGCTAAACGAGCGCAGCCCGCTCCGCGTCCTCGAACGCGGCTACGCCATCGCCACCGACGCCTCCGGCGCCCTGCTTCGCGACGCCGCCCAAGTCGCCGTAGGCGACTCCGTCTCCATCCAACTCCACCGCGGCCGCCTCACCACCGAAGTTCGTGACAAGGCTCAGAAATGAAGACTTTCATAAGCCTCGCTCCGGTGGCCGATCTTCACAACCGTGACGCGCTTCGCGCGATCATCAATCGTGTAGATCACGCGGTAGTCTCCTGCCCGAATCCGCCACGCGTCATGGCCGCGCAGTTTTCGACAGCCGGCCGGACGGGGCTCCTCGCGGAGTCCATACGCTTTTGCTTTTACGGATTCGTAGTGTGGCGAGTTCAGCCTCGCGAGTTGTTTTTCTGCGCGAGGAAGAATCTGGAGCGAGTAACTCACTTCAGGATTCGTTGGCCTTCAATGCGTTCGACGGCTTCTTCAAAAGGTACGGGAACTTCGCCGGAGGCTCTCGCTTCCTCAACCTCTCGAATAGCCCACAGGTCTTCAAGTTCTTCGAGAAGCTTCTCGTACTCTTCGATGGCAATGATGACGGCGATTTTTTCGCCCTTTTCGTTTGTGAGGAATTGTGTTGGTTCCTTCATGCTTTTGCCTTTAGAGAAGTGTACTCCCGCACTATGGAGCCAGCAAGAATGAAGATGCGGACGGCTAGCGAAGATCGCAATCCGACGAAACATGCGTTAGTCGTCGTCGGAAGAAGAGGCAACTTTGAGGACGGCGAGAAACGCTTCCTGCGGGATGTCCACCTGGCCGACGCGCTTCATGCGGCGCTTGCCTTCTTTTTGTTTTTCGAGGAGCTTGCGTTTGCGCGAAATGTCGCCGCCGTAGCACTTGGCCAACACGTTTTTGCGGATAGCGGCCACGGTTTCGCGGGCGATGACTCGGCTGCCAATCGCCGCCTGGATTGGTACCTCGAACATCTGCCGCGGAATCAGTTTTCGCAGACGCGTCACCAATTCGCGGCCGCGTTCTTGCGCGAACTCACGATGGATGATCAGCGCCAGCGCGTCCACCGGTTCGCCGGCCACGAGCACGTCCAGTTTGATCAGGTCGGATTCGCTGTACCCGGCAAGATGGTAGTCCAGCGAAGCGTAGCCGCGTGAAACGCTTTTCAGCCGGTCGTAGAAATCGAGCACGATTTCGTTGAGCGGCAATTCGTAGGTGAGCATCACGCGCGTCGGCGAAAGATATTCGAGATTTTTCTGGGTGCCACGTTTTTCCTGGCACAGCTGAAGAATCCCGCCGACGGACTCATTGTTCGTAATGATCATCGCGGTGATGATCGGCTCTTCGATTTTTTCGATGTCGCTGGGATTGGGGAATTTCGCCGGGCTGTCGACTTCGATCACTTCGCCGCTGACGCGCGTGATGCGATAACGCACGCTGGGCGCGGTCGTAATAAGATTGATCCCGAATTCGCGCTCCAGCCGCTCCTGCACAATTTCCATGTGCAGCAAGCCGAGGAAGCCGCAGCGGAAGCCGAAGCCGAGCGCCACGGAATTTTCCGGCTCGTAAAAAAACGCGGCGTCGTTCAGCTGCAATTTGCCGAGGGCGTCGCGCAGCGGCTCGTAATCGTCGGCGAGCACGGGAAACAATCCGGCGAAGACCATCGGTTTGATGGCTTCGAATCCCGGAAGCGGCGCGGCCGGACGGCTCGCTTCCGTCACGGTGTCGCCCATGCGCGCATCCGCCACGCGCTTGATGTTCGCGACGATAAAGCCGACGTCGCCGGCGCTGAGTTCCTCGAGTGCGATGGGTTTCGGCGTGAGCGTGCCGAGCGTTTCGACTTCGTAGGTTTCGTTGCTGTAGCACAGCCGAATTTTCGTATGCTTCGTGACGCGGCCTTCCATTACGCGCACCAGAACAACGGCTCCGCGGTAAATGTCGAACCACGAATCGAAAATCAGCGCCTGCAGCGGATTTTCCGAGCTGCCCCTTGGCGCAGGTATGCGCTGCACGATGGCTTCGAGAACGTCTTCGACGCCGAGGCCGCTCTTCGCGCTAATCAACAGAGCGTCCGCCGCGGGAATTGCGAGCACGCTTTCGATCTGCTCTTTGACGAACTCAGTTTGCGCCGCGGGGAGATCGATTTTGTTGATGACGGGAACGATCGTCAGATTATTTCCCGCTGCCAAAAACGTATTGGCGACGGTTTGTGCTTCGACGCCCTGGCTGGCATCGACAACGAGCAGCGCGCCTTCGCACGCGGAAAGCGCGCGGGAAACTTCGTAGGAGAAATCGACGTGTCCAGGCGTATCGATCAAGTTGAGCTGGTAAGTGTTTCCGTCTTTCGCGGTGTAATGCAAGCGGATGCTTTTTGCCTTGATGGTGATGCCGCGCTCGCGCTCGAGGTCCATCGAGTCCAGCACCTGCTCGTGCATCTCCCGCTGCGTAAGCGCGCCGGTCATTTCGAGCAGGCGGTCGGCCAGCGTGGACTTGCCGTGATCGATGTGCGCGATGATGCAAAAATTGCGTATGAACTTCGGATCCATGGAACTCGATTGCCGCTTACGGTTCGCGACAGCTTTATTTTATTCAGTTACCGGCAGGAGCCGCATGCTTCGAGGAGCCAAGACGCCAGGCCGCGCAAAACCATGCCGTGTGACCATTCAGTTTGCCACAAATCGCCAAGCCGCGCAGCCGGTTCGCCCGGCTTTGGATTCGCCAATCTGCGCGCGCCGCCCGCGCCAAACACGGTGCAGATCGCCGCTTCTCGCGCCCGCCGGCCAAGTCAAACATTGGGGCGGGCGGCCACTTTTCGCGCCGTATACCATACTGCATCGCCGCAGCGAGAGATTTTTGCCGGGCTTGGGCTGGCGGTATATAGTTGAACGAGGGCGCTTGCACCTCTCACCGCGAGCGGCCCGGCACAAAATTTTCTAGTCAGCCGACAGGCAACGCAAAGGCAACCCGGACGGATGGCCGCAGACGTCAGCAAGCATTTGGACCGCGCGAAGCGATTCCTCGAAAAGAACCGCGTCGAGGACGCTATCGAAGCGTATCTGGCGGTGCTCGACGAAGCGCCGCAGCATCAGGAAGCGACGCAAGCGCTGGGAGATCTGTACGCGCGGATGGAGCAGCCGGACCGCGCCGCGGTGTATTACGGGCTGCTTTTCGATCTGCTCGTCGATCCGCGGGACGAAACCAAGGCGCTGGCCATTTACAACCGGTTTTTGCGCAGCGGCCCCACCGCGCAGCCGCCGGAGCGCATCGCGCGCTACGCGTTTCTGCAACAAAAACAGAATCACCCTGAAGAAGCGATCGACCAGTACACGAAAGCCGCGGAACTTTTCACGAGCGCGGCGCGCCAGGAAGACGCGCTCTTCTGCTGGGAGCGCATCGCGCAGCTTGACCCGGAAAATCTGAGCCGGCAGTTGCGGCTGGCGGAAGCGGCGGAACAGATCGGGAAGAACGCTCTGGCGGCGCGCACGTTTCTGCGGGCGGGGCAGCTTGCAACGGCGGGCGGATCGGATGCCGATGCGCTCAAACTGCTGGGCAGGGCCCACAGGCTTGCGCCCTCCGAACGAAGTGTTGCGCTGCTTTACGCGCAAGCGAAATTGCGCAGCAACGAAGCGGCGGAAGCGGCCACGCTCCTCGAGCCTTTTGCGGCTACGGAGAGCGACACGGTTTTTCTCGAGACGTTCGGCGACGCCTTAATCCGGGGCGGGAATCTCGACCGGGCCCGCGAGATTCTCGAAAAGCTGCTGCGCGAGAAAAACGCGGGCGTGGAACGGCTTTTCGAGCTTGCCGACGCCTACGCATCCGCGGCGCAGACCACCAAGGGCGTGGACGTGCTGCAGACGCTGAAGCGGCGCATGTTCGCCGATAAACGGCAAACCGATTTCGCCACGCAACTGGACGCGATCGCTTCAAAACATCCGCACTCCCAGGCCATGCTGGAATTCTGGGCCATGGTGTACAACGAGCTGAACCGCGAAACGCAGTATTTTGAAATTCTCGTGAAATTGTTCGACGTGTATTTCAACGCCGGCGATTTCCGGAAAGCATGCGACTCGCTGGAACGGCTGGTGGACATCGACGCGTACGATTACCGGAACCAGGAGAGGATGGAGAAGCTTCGCGGGCACGTCGATGAAGCATTTCTGAAGCGAGTGGGAGGCAGGCTGGCAAAGTCCATCGACACAGCTCCGCCTCCGCCTTCGAGCACCGGTACGGGCGCGGGCGTTGCGGCGCCGCCGGCAAACACGGAAGAAGCGCGTCATGCGCAAGCGCTCGAAGACCTGATCGTGCAGACGGAAATTTTCCTGCAGTATTCGCTGCAGTCGAAGGCGCTCGAACGGCTGCAAAAGATTGCCGCCATGTTTCCCGGGGAAGAGGCGCGCAACGCGCGTTTGCAAAACCTCTATCAGATGGCGAATTGGTGGCCCGCGGGCGCAGCCAAACCCAAGCAAGAACCCGCAGCCGCGCCAGCCGCCCCAGCGGCGCCGGTGGTCGAGGCGCAGCCAGTCACTCCTACTACGCGGACGGGCGTGTACAGCGCGGAGACACTGCGCGACCTCTCGAAGATTTCCGAAATCAATCAGAAGATTTTCCGGCAACAGACGCCGCGTGCCATGCTGAACACGGCGGTCAGCGAAGTGGGATCGCACTTGCGCGCCATGCGCTGCATTGCGGTAGTGGGCGCGCCGGGCCGGCCGCCGGAAATGTCCGCGGAATTTTGCGCGCCGACGAGCAAAGCCGCCCCGGGAGCGCAAATCGTGTTGCTGCTCGCGGAGATGGAGAAAGCGGAGCCGGATGAGCTTGGCGGGCTGGTGGTCGACGCGACAGACGGATCGATTCTCATCGAGTTGGGACTAGCGACGGCGCTCGGCGTGATGATCACGGACAAGGAAACGCAAGCGCCCGCGGGGATGCTGATTGTGGGCCACGCCGAGCTGCACAAGTGGAAACCGAATGAGGCGTATTTTCTGCAGGCCATCGGCGATCAGATGCTGATGAGCGTAAGCCACACGCGGCTGCGCTCGCTGGTGCGCCGGATGGGCGTTTCCGATGAACGGACGGGATTGCTCAGCCGCAGCTCGTACCAGAGCTGCCTTCTGACGGAAGCGGACCGCGCACGCACGCAGGGCACGCCGCTGTCGCTCACGATATTGCAAATTGACCGCGGCGCGGAGATTTTGCGGCAGCAGGGTGAATCGCCGCTGGAGCGATTTTTGGAGCAACTGGCGCGGTCGCTGCAGCCCATCGTGCGGCAAAACAACGTGGCGGTGAAATATACGTCGTGGTCGCTGGCGTTTATTCTGCCGGATACAACTTTGGCCGGCGCGCAGAATCTGGCGGACAAGCTGCGGCGAGCGGCGAGCGGGCTGAGGCCGCCGTGGGACACAACGTCGATCACGCTGAGCGCGGGAATCGTGGAAGCGGTGGCCAAACACGAATTCGACAGCGAAGACATCGTGACGGACTTGATCAATCGCGCGGAATTCAGTGTGGAAGAAGCGCGGAAAAAGGGCGGGGATACGGTGGTAACCCTAGACACGCCGAAAGTCTAAATCAAAATGAGATTAAGGGATTTCTGGGAGCTAATTGCAAATATGCCGCTGGAGTCACAAGCGTTTACTGCAAAAAGAGCCAACTGGGAATCACACCTAGCTAGAGAGGGCAGGGCAGGGAAGGCGTTAGCTGTTATTTTCGGGGCGTCCGAGAAGGTCACGATATCCAGGCGCGATCTACGAAACTATGCGGCTGGTTCGGATTTAGACAAGTTTGCGATGGCTACGATACTTTGGGGTTATCCGCGCGGCATGCGTGGCAATCATGTTTCTAAAATTGCGGAAAGATTCGAAACGTTGGTTAAGCATCTTACGGCAACGGCGCGCATTCGCTCGGTAGAAGACTGGCCAGCGCAATACCGAGAGGTGGATGAACTCAGCGGTGTTGGTCTCTCCACCTACACAAAATTCTTGACATTCCTGTCCATCAAGATTCACTCGTTCTCTGCTTTGATTCTGGATGAGCGGATTGTCAGGATAATTGGAGATAGGATTTTCGACGAGTTGAATGTTCTCGGGGATAAACGCCCGCACAATCCTCAGGACTGGTATCCAGATTATCTGAGTTGTCTTCATGAACTTGCTAGTTCGTTTGGTGTTTCTTCTGAGGCGATTGAGTTTTTTCTATTTGAGTTTGGCCTTAATCTAAAACAGCCGGATGTAAGGCCTTTGGAAGAAAGTTCTTGTGACTTGTGATAGTTGACTGGAACCCCGATCGCCGAAGGCGAGCCCAGCAAGAACCCTGGCAAGAAAGCAATGTGCGGTGACGTAGGAAGAACAGGCAGACTGTTTACCTATGTGTTTGCTTGCGGCGGCGACGGACCATTTTGCGCACAGCCCTGGCGTCGGCAAGACCGAGGCCGGACATCGACCCGATGTGAGGTCCAACAGCAGCGTGCAGTCTCCGCTGGTCCGGATCTTTAACAACGCGCTCAGCGCTTTCTCGTAGCCATCTTCGGGCTGCGGCATTTCTGACCGGGGGAATCGATAATTTACGGCAACGCGCCTGGCGATTTCGTTCGGATTTGAGCTTGCGCGCCATGTCGTAATTATACGCTTCGGAGGATGGCGCGCAGCATTCCTTCGCTGAGGTTCAAGATGAAGCTGCGTACCTTCGAGTTCAGGCGGGAGTGGTAAACTGGGGTGCGGCAATTTAGAGTGAGGCGAATATGTTTCCAACGGATGTGGTGATTGTGGCGGGGGCGCGGACGCCGATGGCGCGGTATACGGGGGCGTTTTCGGAGGTGAGCGCGATTGATTTGGCGGCGGTGGCGTCGAAGGAGGCGATACGGCGGTCGGGAGTGGATCCAGCGGAGTTCGATCACGTGATTTTTGGGAACGTGATGCAGACTAGCGCGGACGCGATTTATGGCGCGCGGCACGTGGGATTAAAGGCGGGGTTGAAGACGGAAACGCCGGCGGTGACGGTGAACCGGCTGTGCGGATCGGGGATTGAAGCGGTGGCGCAGGCGGCGCAGCGGCTCTTGCTCGGCGAAGCAACGATGGTGCTGGCGGGCGGGATGGAAAATATGACGCAGGCGCCGTTTGTGATTCGCGGGGCGCGGAACGGATTGAAATTGGGCGGCGGGGCGCTGGAGGATTCGCTGTTTGTGGGGTTGACAGACAGTTATTGCGGATTGCCGATGGCCATGACGGCGGAAAAATTGGCGGAGCAGCACGGAATTACGCGGAAGGATGCGGATGCGTATGCGCTGCGAAGCCAGCAAGCGGCGGATGCGGCGTACAAGGCGTGCCGTATTCGAGAAGAGCTCGTGCCGGTGGAAGTGAAGCAGGGAAAGAAAACGATTTTGGTGAGCGAAGACGATCACCGGCGGCCGGAAACAACGATGGAGACGCTGGAGAAATTGCCGCCGTCGTTCAAGAAAGATGGGATTGTGACGGCGGGTAATGCGAGCGGGATTGTGGACGGCGCGGCGGCGGTGGTGGTGACGCGCGAGGCGACGGCGAAGGAACGCGGGCTGAAACCGATTGGGAAGATTGTCGCGTGGGCGGCGGCGGGAGTTGATCCGAGCATCATGGGGATTGGGCCGGTGCCATCGTCGCAAAAAGCGTTGAAGCTGGCGGGATTGACGCTAGAACAGATGGATCGCGTGGAAGTGAATGAAGCGTTTGCGGCGCAGTATCTGGCGGTGGAGAAAGTGCTGGGCTTGAATCGCGACAAGACGAATGTGAATGGCGGCGCGATTGCGCTGGGGCATCCGCTGGCGGCGAGCGGGACGCGGCTGTTGATTACGATTTTGAATGAATTGCGAAGGAATGGATTGCGCTATGGATTGGCGACGGCTTGCATCGGGGGAGGGCAGGGGATTGCGATGATTGTGGAGGCGCTGTCGAACTAAAGCCGATCATTTTCGCGAAAGCGCTTCAGCGTTTGCCGCTAGGATTTCTTGTTTCGAAGCTCGGTGAGATTCGCATGCCCATCATCGACATTAGCAAACTGAAAGTCACCGAACGCTTGCCCGGCTGGTTCGGGAGATACTTTCACACGGCTAGCATGACCTTCGCGCACTACGACTTTAAGAAGGGCGCGTCGATTCACGAGCACTTCCATCCAGAGGAAGAGGTTTACGAAGTGATTGAGGGCGAGCTGGAGTTGACGATAGACGGCGTAGCAGAGGTCTTGCGGCCTGGGCTTGTGGCGATCGTTCCCAGCAACGCACGGCATTCTGTGAGAGCTCTCAGCGATGGTCGCGCGATCATTGTTGATTTTCCTGCGAGGCGGGAATTCCAATAGGCCCGCCGACTACTTGGTGTACGCGGAGTCCGACGCAATCCTCGCGCTATGAATCGGGGAAGCGCATCGTAGGTGATACACTTCTAGGTGCTTTTGCCGTGCGGACGCGGCGATCCGGGATTCCGAACCAAATTTCAATCGAGGCAGAGCATGGCGATTCAAAAAGTGGGAGTTGTGGGGTGTGGGTTGATGGGGTCGGGGATCGCGCAGGTGTGCGCGGCGGCGGGATTTGCGACGGTGGTGCGGGAAGTGTCGCCGGAGATTGTCGAGAAGGGATTGAAAGGGATTGAGAAGAATTTGGCGCGGCTGGTGGAGAAGGGAACGATTACGGCGGCGGCGCAGAGCGAGATTCGCGGGAGATTGAAAGGGACAACGGCGGTGGAGGATTTGAAGGATTGCGATTTGATTGTCGAGGCGATCATCGAGCAGTTGCCAGCGAAGCGGGAGCTTTTTTCGGCGCTGGATGCGCTGTGCCCGGCGGCGACGATTTTTGCGAGCAACACTTCGTCGCTGACGATCACGGAAATTGCGACGGCGACGAAACGGCCGCAGCGATTTGTGGGATTGCATTTTTTCAATCCCGTGCCGGTGATGAAATTGGTGGAAGTGGTGCGGACGATCGCGACGGACGAGGACGTTTACGAGGAGATGGTGGCATTCGGCGCGAAATTGGGGAAGACGCCGGTGCGGGCACACGACTCCACGGGATTTATTGTGAACCGGTTGCTGGTGCCGTATTTGCTGGATGCGATTCGCGCGCTGGAAGAGGGCGTTGGCTCGATCGAGGATATCGACAATTCGATGAAGCTGGGATGCGGGCATCCGATGGGGCCGCTGACCTTGCTGGATTTCGTGGGCTTGGATACAACGTATTACATTTCGCAGATTATGTTCGATGAATTTCACGAAAAAAGATTTGCTTCGCCGCCGCTCTTGAAGAGGATGGTTTTGGCAGGATGGAATGGGCGGAAAGCGGGGCGGGGATTTTATGATTATGCGGATCCGGCGAAACCGAAGGCAATGAAGCTCTAGTGGCCGCGGAAAAAACTTTACACAGAGGGCGCTGAGAGCGCAGAGGACACAGAGAAGAGAAAAATGGGATACGAGAATTTGATTTACGAAAAGAGAGATGGGATTGCGTTTGTTACATTCAACCGGCCGAAGGTTTTGAACGCGCTGAACCGGAAGACGGTGGAAGAGTTGCGGGATGCACTGCTGGATGCGCGGGGGGACGATGCGGTGCGCGTTCTGATTCTGACGGGCGCGGGAGAAAAATCGTTTGTGGCGGGAGCGGACATCGGCGAGCTGGCGCAACAGACTCCGGTGAACGGAAAGGAATTTTCGCTGTTTGGGCAGAGCGTTTTTCATTTGCTGGAGACGATGGGGAAGCCTTCGATCTGCGCGATCAACGGATTCGCGCTGGGCGGGGGATGCGAACTGGCGGTGAGCTGCACGATTCGGATCGCGAGCAAGACGGCGAAGCTGGGGCAGCCGGAAGTAAAGCTGGGAATTATTCCCGGATACGGCGGATCGCAGCGGCTGGCGCGGCTTTGCGGCAAAGGCGTGGCGCACGAGATGTGCTTGACGGGAGAGATGATTCCGGCGGAAGAGGCGCTGCGAATCGGGCTCGTGAATCACATTTATGAGCCGGCGGAACTTTTGCCCGCGGCGGAAACGATGGCGAAAAAGATTATTGCGAATGCGCCGATTGCGGTGAAGTACACGATGGAAGCGATCGAGCGCGGCGTGGAAATGGCGCAGGAAGAAGGATTGTTTTTGGAGGCGACGTTGTTTGGGTTGTCGTGCGCGACGGAAGATATGCGTGAGGGGACGAAGGCGTTTTTGGAAAAGAGACCGGCGAGGTTTGCGGGAAAGTAGAAAAAGAAAAAAAGATAACGCAGAGGCGCAGAGTCAACAGAGTTTCACGGAGAAGAGGGAGTTGGGCGGAGAGATGCAAACGGGGAAGATTGAGGGCGGATTGAGCGCGGCGGGAATGCGGATTGGGATTGTTGTGAGCCGGTTCAATAGCTTTATTACCGAGCGACTGCTGGCGGCGGCGGTGGATGCACTGGAGCGCGCGGGAGCGGCGAGCAAGGACGTGGACGTGGTGCGCGTACCCGGGTCGTTCGAATTGCCGCTGACGGCGAAGAAGCTGGCGGCGACGGAGCGCTATGACGCGCTGATTGCGATTGGATGCGTGATTCGCGGGGAAACTTCGCATTACGATTATGTTTGCTCGGAGACGGCGCGCGGCTTGCAACTGGCGCAGATGGATACCGGCGTGCCCGTTATTTTTTGCGTGCTGACCTGCGACACGCTGGAGCAGGCGATCGACCGCGCGGGGCTGAAGGGCGGCAACAAGGGATTCGAAGCGGGGCTTGCGGCGATCGAGATGGCGCATTTGTCGCGCAAACTGCGCGGCGCGCAAGGGAAGCCGTCCGGCGGCGGAAAGCCGCGGCGCAAGTAACGTGTCGCTGCGGACAAAATCGCGCGAGTTTGCGATGCAAATGCTGTTTCAGTGGGACATGAGCCAGCAAGAGCCCGCGAAACTGGAAGCAAAATTCTGGCGTGCGGCGAAAGCCGCGGATTCGACGCGAGCGTTTGCGAACCGGCTGTTCGAAGGAGCGGTAAAAGAGACGGCGGCGATCGACGAACTGATCGTCCAGCAAGCGGCGAATTGGCGGCTGGAACGGCTGGCGGTCATCGACCGGGCGATTTTGCGGCTGGCGATTTACGAGCTGCGAATTACGGACACACCGCCCAAGGTAATCTTGAATGAAGCGGTCGAGCTGGCGAAGAAATTTTCCTCGGAAGAAGCCGGTTCGTTTGTGAACGGGATTCTCGACGCGGTCCGCAAATCGCTGCCGGAAAAGTAGCGGGCGTTTTGGTTGCGCTAGTTTGCAGCCACCTGAAGTTGTCCAGTTAGAGTGGTCTTCGAGCTGGAACCCACAAAAATGTCAAAGATGCCCGGCTCGACGACTTTTTGCATTTGATCGCCGTAGATGGACAAATCGCCAGGAGAAAGCGTGAAGGTGACGGAAGTTTTTTCGCCGGGCCGGAGATGAACGCGCTGGAATCCGCGGAGCGCGAGAACGGGGCGAGTGACGGAGCTGACGCGCTGGTGAATGTAAAGCTGCGGGACTTCGTCGCCTTCGCTGCTGCCGGTGTTGGTGACGTCCACGGTGACTTTGGCCGAGCCGCCGGGAAGAATCGTCGCGGGCGAGACGCGCAAATTATCGAGGGTGAAGGTGGTGTAGCTCAAACCGAGGCCAAAGGCGAACAGTGGGGCGCGCGAGGTGAAAATGTAACTGCGATTTCGCGAGGGTTTGTGATTGTAGTAGTCGGGCAACTGGCCGACGGAGCGTGGAAAGGTAATCGGCAGTTTGCCGCCGGGGTTCACATCGCCAAAGATAACGTGAGCTGCGGCGGTTCCACCTTCCTGGCCGAGATACCAGCCTTCGAGAATCGCGGGGACGTGCTCGGCGATGTAATTGATGGAGAGAGGCCGGCCGTTGATGAGCAGAACAACGGTTGGGACGCCCGTCTCGACAACGGACTGCACGAGCTGATTTTGCGCGCCGAGAAGATCGAGCGAATCGCGGTCGCCGAGATGATTTTCGGACCAAGCCTCGCGATTCGTAGCTTCGGTCTCGCCCACGACGAGAATCGCGACTTGGGATTTTCTGGCGATTGCGACAGCCTGGCGGATGCTTTCTTGCTGGGTGGCAGGATCCGCTAATTGGGAATTGTTCTCGTACCAGCCGGACCAGCCCTGTTTTCCCGCGGTGATTTTGCAGCCTTCGGCATAGAGGACGTTCACGCCGGAGCCGGCGCGCGCGCGAATGCCGTCGAGGACGCTGACGCCGTGGCCAGGGTCGCGAGCGTAGCCGCCGAGATGAACGTCGGCGGCATCCGGGCCGATCACGGCGATGGTTTTCAGTTTCTCGAGATCGAGCGGGAGGAGATTGCCTTCGTTTTTCAAAAGAACGATTTCTTTCTCCGCGGCCTCCAGAGCCAGCGCACGATGGGCTGGACTATTGGTAGTTTTTTCCGCGTAGTCCGGATCGACGTAAGGATTATCAAAGAGGCCGAGGCGAAATTTTGCGGCGAGAACGCGGCTGACGGCGCGGTCGAGCTGCCACTGCGGAATACGGCCGTCTTTCACTTGTTCGAGGACGGTGCGGTAGACGGAGCCGTCGGAAAGGTCGAAGTCTACTCCCGCGGCGAGAGCTTTGCGCGCGGCATCGTCGGGACCGGCGGCGACGCCGTGAACCTTGTAGAGCATCTGCAGGCCCTCGCCGTCGGAAGTTACATAGCCGTCGAATCCCCATTCCTGTCGGAGGACGCGGTCAAGCAACCAGCGATTGACGTGAGAAGGAATGCCGTCAATTTCGTTGTAAGAGGCCATCACGCTGCCCACGCGAGCTTCGCGGACGGCGGCTTCAAACGCATACATGTAGAATTCGCGGAGCTCTCTCTCCGAAAAATTTGCGGGCGCGGTGTTGGTGCCGCTCTCGGGCTGGCCATGCGCGGTGAAATGTTTAGCGGTGGCGAGAACGTGGTGGCGGCCGATAAAAAATGTGTCGCCCTGCAAGCCCTCGATAGCGGCTACACCGATTCGGGCGCCGAGATAGGGATCCTCACCGTAGGTTTCTTCCGTGCGGCCCCAGCGCGGGTCGCGAGCCAGATCGAGAACCGGAGAGAACGCCTGATTGGTGCCCGTCGAGGCCATTTCGTCGGCGGCCGCGGTGAAGACTTGCTTGACGAGAACTGGATCCCAAGTGCTGGCGAGGCCGAGCGCTTGGGGAAAACTCGTGCTGCCATAGGCCATGAAACCGTGGAGCGCTTCGCCTTGGAAAATGGAGGGAATGCCGAGAGGGGTTTTCTCGAGTTGATAGCGCTGGAGAGCGTTGTGGGCCAGCGCGCGAATGCGGGGAGTCATTTTATTGTTGATGTCGTACGAATCCTTGAAGAATTCCGCGGGCGTCTTGTAGGGAAGCTCGCCGCTGGTATCCAGAAGGCCCAGATTGTCCTGGTGGCCGCCGGTGATCTGGGCGACTTTCTCTTCGAGAGTCATGCGAGAGAGCAGGTCGGCGACGCGGTCTTGGATGGCCAGATTCTTGTCTTTGTAGGGAGGCTGCTGAGCGAACATCGGGGCGGCAGCGATTGCAAGAACGAAAAACGTTTTTGTGAGTTTCATCGTGGCATCCACCGGAAGAAAGAACGCCACCTTATATCACAAACGTGTGAGGCAGGTTTGGCGAGTTGAGCGAGCCGATGACAGGCCTCTTGCGAGTGATGGGCCGCAAGAATGCCCGGGAAATGCACGCGAGAAAAATGCTAGACGCGAATGCTGCCTTCGAAGACTTTGACGGCGGCGCCGCTGACGCGCGGGACGAGCTTCTTGCCGCTTTGCGTGACTTCCACTTCGATGTGGCTGGGGCGGCACATCTCTTCGCCTTGCAAAATGGTTAGCGTGTGGCCGGGAGCGAGTTTGCCGTGGCGAACCAGATACGCGCCGAGCGAGCCCGCGGCCGAGCCCGTAGCGGCATCTTCGTACAATTCCCATGGCAACATGCCGCGCGAAAAAGCTTTGCCGTTGGGGCCGAGGGCGAAACAGTACGCCATGGTCGCTGTCTTGCCGAGCAAGCGGCGAAGCGCGAGCATATTCATTTCGATTTTGCCGAGGGCAGCGCGGTTTTTGAGCGGCACCATCAAGTTGAAAATTCCCGTCGAGACGCATTCGGGCTCGAGTTTGGGATCGAAGTCACTGGCAGAAATGCCGAGAGCGGCGGCGAGAGCAGACTTTTTGATTTTGGAGGGACGGAACGCCGCTTCTTTCTGCGTCATGGTGACGCGTTGCGGACGGCCGTCCTTAAAACGAATTTCAACGGGCAGAATGCCCGCGCCGGTTTGCTGGAGGATGTGCACGCCGCCCTCTTGCGCGGGGACAACGCCGAGTTCTGCGAGCAGGAACCAGGTGCCGATCACGGGGTGGCCGGCGAGTTTCAACTCTTCGCGCGTCGTAAAAATGCGCAGACGCGCAAGCGCTTCGTCTTCCGTGGGCCGCTGCACGAAGACGGTCTCCGAGAGATTCATTTCGCGGGCGATGGCGAGCATCTGATCGTCGGAAAGGCCGTCGCCGTCGGTGATGACGGCGAGGGGATTGCCTTCGAAGCGCGTGGTGGTGAAAACGTCGAGCGTGTAGAAGCGATGTTCCATTGGAGTTGGGCCTTCGCGGGAGCGCGCGGGAAAATCAGATGCGCTCGAGCTGGGCGACGGTCCTTTCGTTGGCGATGTTTCCGGTGTTCAAGGTGGATTTCGGTTCCATCAGGACGAGATGCACTTCTTCGTCCGCGACCGGGCAATGCTCGACGCCGCGAGGGACGATGATGAACTCGCCCTCGCGGACGGCCGCTTCGCAATCGCGAAACTTCATGCGCAGCACGCCTTTGGTCACGAGAAAAAGCTCGTCTTCGTTGTCATGGTGATGCCAGACGAATTCGCCTTTCAGCTTGACGGCTTTGATGTGAGAGTCGTTTAGCTCGCCGACGATGCGTGGATTCCAGTAGTCCTGGATGAGTGCGAATTTGTTTTCGAGATTCACGGTTTCCATGGCGCACCTATAAATTCTGCACGAGTTGCGTTACCGCGGAAAGAACGCGGCGCGTGGTTTCGGGCTTCGACGTCTCGGAATACACGCGCAACACGTTTTCCGTTCCTGAAGCGCGAACCATCACCCAGCCGGCGTCGCCGAGATAGACTTTGCTGCCATCCATATTTTCGCGGCGGACAACGGGCCACTCGAGAAGTTTGTTCAGATTGCCGTTTGAGAAATGGGCCACCGCTTTTTGCTTCTGCGATGGCGTGACGTCGAGATCGACGCGGCCATAGTGGTATTCGCCGAATTCGGCGTGAAGCGCGGCGAGCAATTCGCCGAGCGATTTGCCGTGCCAGGCCATCAGCTCCGCGAGGAAGAGCGCGGAAACGGTGGCGTCGCGCTCGGGAAGATAGAGGCTCGTGCCGATGCCGCCGCTTTCTTCGCCGCCGATCAATATATTTTGTTCGAGCATGAGCTCGCAGATGTACTTGAAGCCGATGGGGACTTCGTGCAGCTTGCGGCCGAATTTGGCGGCGAGCTTGTCGATGAGCTTTGTGACGCTGAACGTTTTGGCGATGTCGCCGGGCAAATTACGCGTGCCGGCAAGGTGCCAGACGAGAAGCGCGAAGATTTGATGCGGATTGATGAACGAGCCGTCGCGGTCGATGGCGCCGATGCGGTCGCCGTCGCCGTCGGCGCAGAAACCGGCGTCGTATTTTCCCGCGAGCACAGCTTTGCGAAGCGCATCGATGTGCGGCTCGATGGGTTCGGGATTTACGCCGCCGAAAAGCGGATCGCGCGTGCCGCGGATCTCGTCGCAGGCGACGCCATTGCGGCGGAGCAGCTCGACGAGAAGGCCGGCGGCCGAGCCATGCATGACGTCAGAAACGAAACGGAACCTGGCATCGCGCAGGCGATCCCAATCGACGAGTTTTTCGAGCGCATCGAGATACGGCGCGCGGGGCTCGAGCGAATGGATTAAATCCTTGCGAGGCGGCAGAGGCGGAACCTTGCCGTTCTGGACTTCGGCGAGTTCCTTTTCGATCTGCGCGACGATGGATGGGAGCGCGCTGCTGCCGTAGCTGGCTTTGTACTTGATGCCGTTCCACTGATAGGGATTGTGGCTCGCGGTGACAACGATTCCGCCGGCGGCGGCGCGCTGGCGAACGAGCAGGGAAATGGTTGGAGTGGGACACGGCTTGTCGGCAAGCCAGACGGGCGTGCCGGCGGAACTGAGGACGTCCGCAACCGCTGCTGCGACGCGGTCGGACGCGTAGCGATGGTCGTAACCAATCAGGACGCCCTTGCGCGCGTCTTCGCCGCGGACAACGTAGCGGGCAATGGCGAGCGCAACGGTGCGCGCGTTCGCAAACGTAAAATCTTCGGCGATCACGCCACGCCAGCCGTCGGTTCCGAATTTAATCGCAGTCATAGGAAGCAAAAGAAGTATACGCGAAGCGATATATCCGCCAAACAGCCGGATTGGACTATGTCTAGTGGGTTGGTGAGAACCAATGACCTGAATCAGGCAGATAAGGACAAAACTGGCAGGGGTCCTCAGATTTTGTCGAGAACTGCATCCACTCCGGCGATCTGTTCATTTGCTTTCACGGCCCTTCGGCGGGCCAATTCGTAGAGATCCTGGAACAATTGCAGGCGCTCCTCGTCATGAGGGTCTCGGTAGTAAATCTCTTCAGTGGCAGTCTCTCTGAAAATCTCGTGCTGATATTTGTCCAGCATTGCGATGACGTAAGTATCTTCAGCTTTGTAGGTTCGGAAAAAGTATTCTCCATCCAAGTTACATTGAAAGCCGCTGCCGTGATCTTCCCAGTCAACGCGGCCAGCCTGAGTTTTCTCGAGAAGCTTGGCAATAATTGGCTTTGTGTTTAGGGGTTCAACCATCTTGCTTTGCCTCCATCGCCTGTTGCATGCGGCCTGCCGCCTCGGCCAATTTTACAACGATATCGTGGCATGCTGCCAGAATCTTAGGTCGAGCGGGGTCGGGAATGTCCACCGGTTCCCCCGATATCGATCTGGAGAGTTTATTTAGACTACCGAGGGC
Source organism: uncultured Acidobacteriota bacterium (assembly GCA_963715795.1). Classification (GTDB taxonomy): domain Bacteria; phylum Acidobacteriota; class Terriglobia; order Acidiferrales; family UBA7541; genus Acidiferrum. The sequence continues at coordinate 4,851,913 of OY970275.1, forward strand.
TGAATCGAGCGCTTCTGAGACCTCGACTGTCGCGAGAGCTTGCCACCTTCGCTTCGCGAAGCTAACACCCACAATCAGGTCGGCGCAGCGCATTCTTGCGGTGCGCCACTGAGATGACTGAATCTCAATCAACAGTTCATTCGCGACGACCGCCAACCTCCTCTGCTCTTCCACTGCGCTGGATTCCCTCACAGCTCTTCTCGCATCGGTCGCGGCCCGCTTTGCATCGTTTGCACAACGCCACGCGAGGACGGAGAGAACGAGACCGACTATGCTCGCGATTGCAGCGAAAGAATCGAGTAGACTAAGCATTTAATGCCACAATATAAGGAAAGGTTACGGTAGCTATTTACCACACATGTGTTTTACTTCCAAACGAATTTCTGAGTGGCGACTTCTTAGAGAAGTTTGGCGAGTTTTCGCTCTTCGAGAGATTTTACCAATCTCGCGACGTCCTGGGCGCGGTCGCGGGGGACGACGAGAAGGGCATCGGGAGTTTCGACAACGATCAAATCGCGGACGCCGATGGCGGCGACGAATTTTGAGGGGCTATAGAGAAGATTGCCCGAGGCGTCGAGAGTGAGTCCCGGCCCGGCCAAATAATTATCGCCAGGTTGTTTGGTGAGGAGCTCGTAAACCGCGGCCCAGGAACCGATATCGCTCCAACCGACCTCGGCGGGAATGACGAAGACTTTCGCGGAGGAGCCGTCAGGTCCGGCCGGAAGATCGGCCGCTGGATCGGATTCGTTCGAACGAGTGGACGGCTCGAGAATAGCGTAGTCGACGGAAATATTTTCGAGCTTCGGGTAGATGGCGCGCAGGCGGCGCTCGTAGGTCTTTTTGCCAATGGTTTCCGAGAGGGATTCGAGCGCTTCGTGCGTTTTCGGAAGGAACTTTTTCAAATTTTCGAGAAAGGTCGACACGCGCCAGAAAAACATTCCGGCGTTCCAGTGAAAATCGCCCGAGGCTACATATTGTTTGGCGAGATCGAGCGCGGGCTTTTCCGTGAAGCGGCGAACCGCAAAGACGGGGAAACCGAGCGAGTGCAGTGCGTCGCCCGTATGTTCGATGTAGCCGAAGCCGGTCTCGGGACGCGTTGGCGGAATGCCGAGGACTGCCAAGCGGCCGGGTTCGCGCGCGAGTTCGAGCGCGGCGCGAACGATGCGATGATATTTTTCCGTATCGGAAATAAATTGATCGGACGGAAGAACCGCCAGGAGCGCATCGCCCTTGGCCGCATGGCGAATGTGAATCGCGGCGAGGCCGATCGCGGCGGCGGTGTTGCGGCCGATAGGCTCGGTCAAAACGTGTTTGCGGGCAGCGGCGGGGAGTTGTTTCTTAACGGCGGCGGCTTGCTCGGCGTTCGTCACTGTCCAGAGGTGCGGCGCGGGGATGACATGGAGAAGGCGCTCGACGGTTTGCTCGAGCATGGTTTTTTTGCCGACAATATTCAGAAGCTGCTTCGGCGTGCGTGTGCGGCTGCGCGGCCAGAAGCGCGTGCCGCGTCCTCCTGCCAGGATTACAGCGTGAATCTTGAGTTGTTCTTTAGACATTTGCCCGAAAAGAATTTAACACAGAGGACACAAAGGGCACAGAGAGCAAAGAGAATCACGCGAACGCACGCACCTATTGGATTTGATTCGAATCCGATTCAAGCGAAGATAGATTGAGAAATGGCGGAAGCGGAGATGCCCGCGTCGTGCAGTCGTTTGGTGAGCGCCGTGAGGTCCGGGACGTAGGCGCGGAGCACGCTGGTGGGCTGCACCGGATGCAGCGCGGCGAGGTCTAATGCGGCTGGGAGAAACCAGCATTCGCCGGCGTGACAGCGAGCGGCGCCGTCGGGCCAGCCGAGATTGCCGCGTCCCGCAAGAATAACGAGCAATTGAAAGTGTGCGGGATCGGCGGGAAATTCGCCGCGCTCGGAAAATTCCAGGCGTTCGGCGGCGAAGTAGCGGCAGGCACAAAGGAGATTTACGGCCGGACTCGAACTGTCGAGAGCGAGCGGAGGAACTTTCCCGCCGTGAGAACTTCCGAATTTTATGACATCGAGAGCTTTTTCGATGTGCAGCTCACGCGGCTTGCCGTGCGCGTCGACGCGTCCGTAATCGTAAACGCGGTAAGTCAGGTCAGAATATTCTTGCACTTCGCAGATGACCATTTTGGGGCCGATGGTGTGCGGTGTGCCGGGCGGGATGAAAAACGTGTCCCCCGCGCGGATTTCATGCGGCTGAAATAAATTTTTCAGAGTGTGATCGGCGAGCGCTTCGAGGAAACGCTCCTTGGTCACGCCCGCCTTCAAACCGGCGAGCAACCTTGCGCCGCGCTCGGCGGAAACAACGTGCCACATCTCAGTTTTCCCGCGGCCGCCGGCGGCTTTTTCGTGAATCGCCGCGTAGGCGTCGTCCGGATGCACCTGGATGGAGAGTTCATCCGCGGGGAAAATAAATTTTACTAGAAGAGGGAAATCGGGCGCCGAGGCTAATTGTGTGCCGCGCCATTCGGCGGGCATTTCGCGCCAAGTTTCACCGAGAGTTCTGCCCGCGAAGGGACCCGTGGCTATTTTGCAATCGACGCCTGTCAGCCAGGCTTCGCCAATGGGTTCCGAGAGGTTCGATTTTTCAGGAAAAAACGGAGCGAGAGTCCGCGAGCCCCAAATGCGCGGACTAAAAACCGGCTGAATACGAAATGGTTCGGGGCTCCTCGACAACGAAGTCACGTTTTAGGCCGCGGCTTCAACGCGTGTGAAGAAGCGCTCGAGGCGCCGCAATCCTTCGTCGATGCGCTCGATGGAAGTCGCATAGGAGAGGCGCAAATAGCCTGGCGCACCGAAACCTTCGCCGGCGACCAGCGCGACGCGCGCTTGATCCAGCAGCAGCTTGGCAAGTTCGCTGGTGTCTTTCGCAATGGCGTGGCCGCTCGACCCGTTCGACAGATGCGCTGCGACATTCGGGAACGCATAGAACGCGCCGCCAGGCATTTCACATTTCACGCCGGGAATGGCGTTCAGTCCCTCGACGATGCGCTTGCGGCGACGGTCATACTCCGCGAGCATCACAGGGACGGAGTCCATCGAGCCAGTCATCGCCGCAAGCGCGGCGTATTGCGCGATCGATGTGGGGTTCGACGTCGACTGGCTCTGCAATTTCGTCAGCGCCGAGATTAAATCGGCGGGAGCGAGCGTGTAGCCGATGCGCCAACCGGTCATCGCAAATGTTTTGGAGACCGAGCCGATGATAATGACGCTGTTCTTCGAGTCCGCTTCACTGGCGATCGAAAAGGGCTTGTGCGGCGCGTAAGTGAAATGCGAATAACATTCGTCGCCCATCAGCCAGACGTTGTGCTTTTTGCAGACCGCCAGGATGCGCGCGTACTCGTCGGGAGGAACGACACCGCCCGTCGGATTGCTCGGCGAATTGAGGATCAAGAGTTTCGTTTTCGGCGTGATGGCCTTTTCAATCGCGGCGGCTTTGACGCTGAATCCGTCCTCGGGGCGCGTCTCGACGAAAACCGGCGTGCCGCCTGCATACTTGACGATGTCCGGAAAACTTACCCAGTACGGCGCCGGAATAATGACTTCGTCGCCCGCTTGCACCAGCACGCTCATCACATTGAAGATGCCGTGCTTTCCGCCGACCGTGACGATGCACTCCTTCGGCGCGTAGCTCGAGCCGAGTTCGCGCTTATGCCACGCGCAAATCGCTTCGCGCAGCGGCATGATGCCCGGCGTCGGCGTGTACTTGGTTTTGTTTTCTTCGATGGCCTCGATCGCCGCCTTCTTGATGTGGTCCGGCGTCGGAAAGTCCGGCTCACCCGGGCCGAAATCGGCGATGTCCACACCTTGCGATTTCAGACGGTCGGCTTCGGCGATGACCGCCGCCGTTGGCGAGATTTGTATGCGGTTGATGCGTTCCGTGAGTTGCACGCTTTCTCCTAGTAGGGCAGGCTTCAGCCTGTCGCTTCTTTCTTCGAATACTGCCAGCGCTAGTTCTAAATTCTACAGAATTCTACGAAACCTTGGCGCGTAGCCGCTCTTCGACAATCGGCGGCACAAGGCCACTCAGCGACGCTCCCAATTGTGCGATTTCCCGGACCAGCTTCGAGCTGAGATAACTATAAGAAAGTCCGGGCAGCATGAAAACCGTTTCGAGGCGCGGCTCGAGCTTCCGGTTCATGAGCGCCATCTGCAATTCATACTCGTAGTCGGAGACGGCGCGAATCCCGCGCAGAATCACGCCGGCGCCGCGCTTGCGCGCGTAATCCACCAGCAAGCCGTCGAAGACATCCACTTCCACTGCCGGCCATTGTTTGGTGACTTCGCGGAGCATCTCGACGCGTTCTTGCACCGAGAACAACGGCTGTTTCTCCACATTGCGCAAGACGGCGACGATGAGCAAGTCAAACATTTTCTCGCCGCGCTCGATCAGGTCGAGGTGGCCGTTGGTCACCGGGTCGAACGAGCCGGGATAGATGGCAATGGAAGTTTTCATGGGCGCCGCATTGAGTATCTTATTCTAACTCAGGCCGGGAAACGGGCGCGCCGCAAACTTTTCGGCTCCGCCGCGCCCGCGGAATCCGGGCGACAGATTTTCGTTTCGCTCCCAAGTGCGAGTGTGACAGTATCCTCGTTGCCGTTCCGCGAGCGAGGCGGCTCTGCATTGTGCGTGCTTGCGATTTCCGAAGGAGTGCTGAAACCATGGCTGCTGGCCCCTGGAAGCGAGGTCTGGGTTTGTTCCTGTTAGGCGCGTGGGTGGTCTCTCCGCCGGTCAAGGCGCAGGAGCAGCGCCCCCTATATCTCATGCCCGTTCCATCCAGCGTCCAAATTGGCGCGGGACAGTTGAAGGTGGACGCTTCCTTTTCGGTGGCATTGACGGGTTACACGGAGCCGCGGCTCGACCGCGCCGTCCAGCGGTTTTTGCGCCAGCTCTCGCTACAGACGGGCATCCCGATGACGGCAAAAGCGGGCGACGCTTCGAAGGCCGTTTTTGTAATTCATACCGATCATGCCAGCAAGGAAATTCAAGAGCTTGGCGAGGATGAATCATACAGCCTCGAGGTGAGCCCTACCGGCGCGAAACTCAGCGCGGCGAATCCTCTCGGCATTTTGCACGGCCTGCAAACGTTTCTCCAATTGATAGCCGTCTCGCCGGACGGATTCGCTGCTACCTCAGTGACTGTCAACGACAAGCCGCGATTTCCCTGGCGCGGCTTGATGATCGATTCGGCGCGCCACTTCACTCCTCTCGATGTGATTCGAAGAAACTTGGACGGAATGGAAGCCGTGAAAATGAATGTGTTTCACTGGCACCTCTCGGACAATCAGGGCTTCCGCGTCGAGAGCAAGAAATTCCCGAAGCTGCAGGAAATGGGATCCGACGGGCTCTATTACACGCAGGGCGAGATTCGCGATCTCATTGCCTACGCGCGCGACCGCGGCATTCGCGTGGTTCCGGAATTCGACGTGCCCGGCCACAGCACAGCATGGTTCGTCGGTTATCCCGAGCTTGCCAGTTCCCCAGGGCCTTTCGAAATTGAAAGAAAATGGAGCATCTTCGATCCCGCGTTCGATCCTGCAAACCCAAAAATCTATAAATTTCTCGACCAGCTCTTCGGCGAGATGGCCAAGCTCTTCCCGGATCATTTTTTCCACGTCGGCGGCGATGAGGTGAACGGCAAGGCGTGGGACGCCAGCCCGAAAATCCAGGAATTCATGAAGGCCCATAGTCTGAAGAGCAACCAGGAGTTGCAGGCTTATTTCAACCGGCGGCTCGAGCCGATCGTAGCCAAGCACGGCAAAAGCATGGTCGGCTGGGACGAAGTGCTTGATCCATCGCTTCCCAAAGACATCGTCATCCAGTCCTGGCGCGGACCGGATGCGCTCGCCCAGGCCGCAAAGCAGGGCTTTCGCGGAATTCTCTCGAACGGCTATTACCTGGACCTCGGCTGGACCGCGGCGCGCCACTATGCGGTGGACCCGCTAAGCGGCGCAGCGGCGAATCTGTCGCCAGAAGAAAAAGCGCGCATTCTCGGTGGTGAATCCTGCATGTGGTCAGAGTACGTCGATGCGGAAAACATCGATTCGCGCATCTGGCCGAGAAACGCCGCGATCGCGGAGCGCTTGTGGTCTCCGCAGGAGGTCACCGATCCCGCTTCCATGTACACGCGGATGGAAGCGGAGAGCCAGCGCCTCGAGTGGCTGGGCCTGACGCATCGCACCTACTACCGGAAAATGCTTCAGAGAATTGCAGGAGTGGAAGCCACTCCCGGGCAGTTCGCGGCGTTAAAAACACTGGCCGATGTAGTCGAGCCCGTGAAGGACTATACGCGGGAAGAAACGGCTCCGGCGGAGCCAACGAGCGCTACCCCGCTGAATCGCGTCGTTGACGCCGTGCACCCCGAAAGCGCCCCTGCGCGCCGCTTTGCAGAGTTAGCCGACAAGTTCATCGCGGCTTCTTGCCGGCAACCGGCTGAGGAGGCCTTGCTCCGAGCACAGTTCACCGCGTGGCGCGACAATGATTCTGCGTTCCAGACGCTGGCCCAACAATCCTTCTTGGCCAGAGAGGTTTCCCCTACTTCTCAGGACCTTTCGGCGTTGGGAGCTGTCGGCCTCGCGGCTTTGGATTCTCTTGCCACGGGAAAACCGGCGCCGGAAGACTGGAAGGCGCGCCAGTTGGCGTTCTTTCTCCAGGCCCAGAAGCCAAAAGGGCAAGTTTTGCTCATGCCTCTGACGGCTGTTCAAAAACTGGTTGAGGCGGCGGCAATTGGCGGAGCTTGTTCCTCAGGAACGTAGCTGCGGGCGTTCCGAGGGAGGGTCGAATCAACTCGGGAACGTTCTGTGTCTTTTCGCGCTCGCGATCCTTGTGATTCGGCCGCCTTGCCGCAAAAAGTGGCCGCTGCCGCAGGCGTGACTGCCGCTGCAATGACCGTTCGAGCCCCCAAAATGACTGTTCGCTGCTGTATATGACGTTTCGCCGCAAAACGCTAGCATGTCCGACTAAATCAGTCTTATTATAAACCTCAGGAAATAAAGGATTTGGGCGCACTTGCTCGCCCAGATGGTTTGACTTCGATGGCAAATCAGAGTATCCTCTGATTGCGACTGAATCAGTCGCATATCCTGCGGGGGCAGGAATCAGAGTGAGAAATGTTTAAGCTATCCAAGAAAGCCGATTACGGGCTGATTGCTGTTAAGCATTTAGCGATGCACCGGCAAGAACATGCGTGCAGCGCCAACGAAATTGCGGAAGAGTACGGCATCTCGGTCACATTGATGGCCAAGGTGCTGCAACGCCTGGCGAGAGAGGGCGTTGTCGCTGCAAAACATGGTTCCACCGGGGGGTATCAACTGGCGAAGGACCCGGCGCAAGTCAGCGCGTTGGACGTGATCTCCGCCATAGATGGCCCGGTGCTGATCACTTCGTGCGTGACGAGCCACGGGAATTGCGAGACCACGGAGAGGTGCTCGGTTCGCGAGCCGCTCCGCAAGGTGAACGACAGCATTTTGGGAGTTTTGAGCACGGTAACGATTGCGCAGTTGAGCGAAGACCCGAATGAGCCCGCGCTGGTGGGTTTGTCCAGCTCGATGGGCACGGGGTCGCAGATAAGTTCGAGTTAGGAGACTACGGAAATGGCTGTCAAGCTGCCGATTTACATGGATAATCACGCGACCACGCAAGTGGACCCGCGAGTCGTGGAGGCGATGCTGCCTTATTTCACCGAAAAGTTCGGGAACGCCGCCAGCCGCAACCATAGCTTCGGCTGGGCGGGCGAAGAGGCCGTCGAGACGGCGCGCCAGCAGATCGCTTCGCTGATCGGCGCCACGCCGAAAGAGATCATTTTCACCAGCGGCGCGACCGAGTCCGACAACCTGATGATCAAGGGCATTGCCGAAATGTTCCGCGAGAAGGGCAACCACATCATCACGCAGTCGATTGAGCACAAAGCGGTGCTGGATACTTGCAAGCGCCTGGAAAAAGAAGGCTTTGAGGTCAGCTATTTGCCGGTGCAGAAGGATGGCCGCGTCAACCTGGATGAGCTGAAAGCCGCCATCCGGCCGACCACCATTCTGATCACCATCATGTACGCCAACAACGAGATTGGCGTGATCAACCCCATCGCCGAAATAGGCAAAATCGCCAAGGAACACGGCATTTTCTTCGCCGTGGACGGCGTGCAGGCCGTGGGCAAGGTTCCGGTCGACGTCCAGAAGGACAACATCGACTTGCTGGCTATCAGCGGCCACAAGATTTATGGACCGAAGGGCGTTGGGGCGTTGTACGTTCGCCGGCGCAACCCGCGTGTGCAGCTTTCCGCCATCATCGATGGCGGCGGCCACGAGCGGGGCATGCGCTCCGGCACGCTGAATGTCCCTGGCATCGTCGGCCTCGGCAAGGCGTGCGAGATTTGTCAGCAGGAGATGCAGGCAGAGGGCGCCCGGCTGGGCGCGCTGCGTGACCGGCTGAGGAAAGGTCTCGAAGCCAAGCTGGACGAGGTGTACATCAACGGCTCGATGGAGCACCGCCTGCCCAACAACCTGAACATGAGCTTCGCGTACGTCGAGGGGGAATCCCTCTTGATGGGCATCAACGATATTGCGGTATCGAGCGGTTCGGCGTGCACTTCGGCGACGCTGGAACCCAGTTATGTTCTCAAGGCGCTGGGGGTCGGAGAAGACCTGGCGCACACCTCGATCCGCTTCGGTCTTGGGCGCTTTAACACGCAGGAGGAAGTCGACTACGTCATCGACAAGATGGTCCAGGTCGTCACCAAGCTGCGTGAGCTTTCGCCCCTTTACGAAATGGCCAAGGAAGGCGTGGACATTTCCAAGATGAAGTGGCAAACCGCCTAGAACTCGCATCTAATGGGGTGGAAAGGCCAAGATCTCAAGAAGAGAAGGAACAGCGATGGCAAACGAAGGAACAATTCGGATTCACCGCTCGATCGGCGGCACAGGAGCCGCTTTTCGGGTGACATTTGTACCCTATGAAGAAGGCGAAGAGGCCCCTGCCGCGGGCGAGCGCTCTTTCCACGAACTGCAGCAAGTCCGCGCCTTTCTGAAGATGATCGGCGTCGGCGCGGAGTTCATCAAGGACGCGCTTCGGCAACTGACTGCGGGCCGCTCGGCATCCGTGCCGAACGTTTCGCTTTCGGAAAAGGCCGTCAAGAGCGCAGGCTTTGGCAATCTCGTCAATTTGGCTAGAAGCAACAGCTAAGGAGCAACAGCTAATGGCATACAGCGATAAGGTCGTTGACCACTACAACAATCCCCGCAACGTCGGAAGCATGCCGAAAGAAGACCCCAATGTCGGAACGGGGCTCGTCGGCGCTCCCGAATGCGGCGACGTGATGAAGCTGCAGATGAAGATCAATCCCGAAACGCAGGTCATCGAAGAGGCCAAGTTCAAGACCTTCGGGTGCGGCTCGGCGATTGCCAGCTCATCGCTCGCCACGGAATGGGTCAAGGGCAAGACGGTCGAAGAAGCGCTCTCGATCAAGAACACGGACATCGTGCGCGAGCTTTCGCTTCCGCCGGTGAAGATTCACTGTTCCGTGCTTGCCGAAGACGCTATCAAAGCGGCCATCGGGGATTGGAAGAAGAAGCACGGCGTCGAAGTGCCGGTAACCGAAAAGGCCGCGCACTAAGTTCGTCTCTGCCGGCTTTGCCACCCCGCGTCTGCTTTTGTAGGGGCACGATACATCGCGCACTCTGCTGCGCCAGGCTTGGCAAGATCTAATTCATTTGGACTCTTGGGGAATTTGATCATGGCAACAGAAGTCGCCAATCCAACGACAACCACCGCGACGATCCACCTGAGCGAGCGCGCCGCGCAGAAAATCCGCGAGCTGCTTGCAAAGGAAGGCGTTTCGCCTGAAGTGGGCGGTCTGCGCGTGGGCGTGCAAGGCGGCGGCTGTTCCGGCTTGTCGTACGCCATGCGCCTGGACACGCAGGCGCGCGACCGCGACAAAGTGTTTGAAGAATTTGGCGCGCGCATTTTCGTCGACCCGAAGAGTTTTTTGTATCTGAATGGCACCACGCTCGAATACGAAGATACGCTGATGCGCCAGGGCTTCGTTTTCCAGAATCCTAACGCGGCCAGGAACTGCGGCTGCGGCAGCTCGTTTACGGCGTAAGTAGGACAGGCTTTAGCCTGTCGGTTTTGGTTTTTCAATTCGATTTTCGGTTCTGCAAAGCTTTCGTTTTAATTCCGGCGGGGGAATTCAAAAGGCGAGTCAGACAAGTGGTTGGCAGCCGCACCCGCCAGCCACTTTTTTTGTGCTTCTGGACGAATCGGACTGAATTTGTCGGATATCGAATTATGACCCAAGCGATGCCAGCGACGAATCCTCCTTTGGTTTGCTGGAACTGCCACGAGCGCACACTCGGCATTCATTTTTGCCAAAGTTGCGGCAAGCTCCAGCAGTTGCCGGGCAACGCCGATTATTTCGCCCTCTTTGAGATGCCGCGCAAACTGTGGATTGAAATGAATGCGCTCGAGCAAAAATTCCTGCAACTGAGCTGGAAGCTGCATCCCGACAATTTTGTCAACGCCACGGAGCTTGAGCGCGAGCTTTCCCTGAAGCGCAGCTCGGAGCTGAACAACGCCTATCGCACGCTTCGCGATCCCGTCGCGCGCGTCGAGTATCTTCTCGGCCTCGAGAATATGCGCAAGGAAGGCGAGCACAAGCAGCAAGCTCCGCCGGAATTGCTCGAGGAAGTCTTCGAGCTGAACGAATCGCTCGACGAACTGCGCGAAGCCAAATCCGCCGGCGGCGATTTAGCCGCGTTAAAGTCGCGCCTCGAAGCCGCCGAGAAGAATTTTGGCGAAAAGCTTCGGGAAGTGGATGGCGAGCTGCAATCGGTTGCGCGGGAATGGGATTCCGCTGTGGATGCGAACGCGAACGAGGAAGCTCGCAAGAAATTAATGACGCGAATGAACGAGCTGTTGAACCGCCGTTCGTATATTCGCAATCTCGTCACGAATGTCGCCCAAGAATTGGGAGAGATTTGAGCTAGGTTATGGGACGCACCGTCGGTATCGATCTCGGCACCACCAACAGCCTCGTCGCGTACATCGACACGCAGACGAACCAGCCGAAGTGTATTCCGGGCCCTTACGGCAGCACGCTGTGTCCTTCTGTTGTGAGTCTTGATTCCGATGGCAGCATCATTGTCGGAGAGGCCGCGCGCAACCGCCTGCTCACGCAGCCGGAGCGCACCATCTATTCGGTGAAGCGATTGATGGGCCGCGGCCCTGCGGACGTACAATCCGAGCTGAGGCTCTTTCCGTTTCGCATCGACGCTGCCAGCAAGAACGTCATTCGCGTCAAACTCGGTGACAAAGTATTTACGCCGCCCGAAATTTCCGCGTTCATTTTGCGCGAGCTGAAAAGCTGGGCCGAAAACTTTTTCGGCGAAACGGTGGACCGCGCGGTCATCACTGTTCCCGCGTATTTCAACAACGCCCAGCGCCAAGCCACGAAAGATGCCGGCAAAATTGCTGGCCTCGAAGTTCTACGTCTCGTGAATGAGCCCACCGCCGCCGCGCTCGCGTATGGCTTGCACGAAAAGCAGCGCGGCCGCGTGGCGGTCTACGATCTCGGCGGTGGCACGTTTGATATTTCCGTCCTCAAGCTCATTTCCACGGCCGAGGGCGACATCTATCAGGTCCTTTCGACGAATGGCGACACGCACCTAGGCGGCGACGACATCGACAATCTGCTGCAAGCCTTCGTCCACGAACAGATTCTTCAAGAGGACGAAATCGACTTCTCGCCGCACGGTGAGATTGCGCAGGAGTTGCGCAAAGCGCTGATCGCCGTCAAGCACGAGCTTTCGTCGGCCGATTCTGCCACGCTGCGTTTCCCACTGCCGAACGGAACAATTTTCGTGCAGGAATTCACGCGCGGCGCGCTGGTAGCGCTAATTCATCCGGTCGTAGACCGCACCATGGCTCCTGTGAAACAGGCGCTGGCGGACGCCAAACTGAAACCAACAGAAATAGAAGAGATCGTTCTGGTAGGCGGCGCCACGCGCACGCCTCTGATTCGCCGCACCGTTCAGGAATTTTTCGATCGCAAGCCGCACACAGAGCTGAATCCCGACGAAGTCGTCGCGCTGGGCGCGGCCGTGCAGGCGAATATTCTCGATCGCGGCGTCACCAATATGCTGCTCCTCGACGTCACGCCGCTTTCCCTCGGCATCGAGACGTACGGCGGGGCCGTCGCGAAAATCATTCCGCGCAATTCGACAATCCCCGCAAGCGCGCAAGAACTCTATACCACCGGTGTTGACAACCAAACCGGCATCGACATTCACGTGCTGCAAGGCGAACGCGAACTGGCGAAAGACTGCCGTTCGCTCGCGCGCTTCACGTTGAAAGTGCCGCCCGCCCCTGCGGGTCTGCCGCGCATCGAAGTGAAATTCTTGATCGACGCGAATGGCATCCTGCAAGTCGGCGCAAAGGATCTCCGCACCGGCGAGCAGCGCTCTCTCGAAGTCCAGCCAAGCTACGGCATCAATGACACGGAAATCGAGCGCATGCTCGAGGAATCCATCGAATACGCGGAACAGGATTTTGCCGAACGCCAGCTCATCGAAGCGCGCACCGAATCGGAAGCGATCCTCGTGGCGACCGCGAAAGCGCTTGCCAACGAGCAAGCAGCAAATTTGCCGTCCGATGAACGTGCTGCCATCGATGCTGCCATCGCCGCATTGAAAGATGCCGCCGCGGGAACGGATTACAAGCTGATCCGCAAGCGCATCGACGAGTTGAATCACGCGACCGAGCATCTCGCGGAATTGCTGATGAACAGCGCGGTCACAAGCGCTTTGCAAGGCCGCAAGCTCGCCGAGGTCTAACGCTTTAGGGGCACGATATATCGTGCCCTTACTCGGCAAAATGGAACGATTGCCAATCGCAAGGGGGGTAAACGAAACATGGGCGGAAGCAATCCCTACATCGAAGAAGTCAAATACACGCCCGCCACGAAGAAATACAAAGTCACGTTTCTTCCCAGCGGCAAAATGATCGAGGTCGACCCGGAAAAAATTCCGTACGGCCACAACGGCCTTCCGGGCAGCATTCTCGATATTTCCGAGGGCATCAAAGCCGGCCTGGACCACGCTTGCGGCGGCGTCTGCGCCTGCTCGACGTGCCACGTCATCGTGAGGCAGGGCCTCGAAACCTGCAACAACGCTACCGACGCCGAACTCGACGAGCTGGATATGGCGCCCGGCATCACGCCGAAATCGCGCCTTGGCTGCCAGACGGTTCCCGACGGCACAACGGATATCGTTGTTGAAATTCCCGAGTGGAACAAAAATTACGCCAAAGAAGCGGATCACTGAGGAGCGATATGCCGCCAACATTCGGTTGGGACAACATCGAAGACATCGCCATCGGTCTCACGGACAAATTTCCAGACACCGATCCGCTCACCGTCCGTTTCACCGACATGCACAAATGGATCACCGAGCTTCCCGGTTTTTCCGGCGATCCCGCAGCGTCCAACGAAAGCAAACTCGAAGCCATTCAAATGGCGTGGCACGAAGAATTTCAAGACCGCCAGGCTTGAGCGAAATTGCATGCTCAAGTCATCTTTGCGTCGCGATTCCGCGAATTTCGATTTTCGCGCTCGAGTTTCGCCTATATCAGGCGCTTGTTCATTCCGCCGATTTCTCTTATTCTAGTTAGGTTACACACCCTTCAAAATGTGGCGCTATGGTGCAACGGTTAGCACGCGGCCCTTTCAAGGCCGAAATACGGGTTCGATTCCCGTTAGCGCTACCAAATAATCCGATGACCGTGGTATTTCGAGCTTCCGTCCTGCAAGTGCGTGGACCCAGTTATAATCCGCGCGAGTGTCTTCGCGAGCGAATCGTGCCGAACGCACTCGAGGAGCCGCAGTGAGCTACATTGAGAAACACCTTATCCCCGGCGAAACTCTGCAATATCAGACCAAGCTGCACTGGATCGTGATGCTCGGACACGCGGGCCTGGCGGCATTTTTCGCGGCCGCGGGCGTCGCGCTTCTCGTTTTTTCGTGGGACACCAGAAAGAACGGAGGATCTTATTCCAACGCAATGATTTGGATTGCGCTCGCGGCGTTCGTCGTCGCGGCGATCCTTTTTGCGGTGGGCCTCGTGAGACGCAACGCCACGGTGATGGCGCTGACCAATAAGCGAGTTATCGTGAAGACCGGCCTGGCTAGCCGCCGCACGCTCGAGCTCCTCCTATCGAGAATCGAAAGCGTGGTCGTGGAAGAGCCGGCGATGGGGCGCATTCTCGGCTACGGCACTGTCATCATTCGCGGCACTGGCGGAACTCCCGAAACCTTCGAGAAAATTGCGCACCCGCTGGAGTTCCGGGCGCAGGTGCAAGGCCAAATTTCCGACGGGCAAAAACAGGCTTGATCGCCGTTTTCGCAATTTTCAAAATAGAGACCATCCGTTTGGATTTGCCGGCGGGTGCAGAGTAAACTGAAATTTATGAATCACGGAGGCCATTGATGGCGAGTTTGATGCGCACGTCGAATCCAGCTCTAAACGAGAAAGCGTTTCAAGGGCAAGCCGCGTTCGGCGATGCCATGACGCTGCAAGGCACCGTCAACAAGACGGGCCTGCTCTTGCTTTGCGTTGTGGCGACAGCTGCCTGGACCTGGGGAGTGTCGCACTCGGAAACGCCGGCAGCGGCCGTCCCTTGGATGATGGGCGGACTGATCGGCGGATTCATCGTAGCCATTGTCACCATCTTCCGAAAAAATTGGTCGCCCTTCACCGCGCCGATCTACGCTCTGCTCGAAGGCCTCGCCCTCGGCGGCATTTCCGCCGTTTTTGACAAATCGTATCCCGGCATCGCCGTCCACGCCGTGGGACTCACGCTCGGCACGCTTTTCGTCATGCTGCTCGCATATAAGACTGGCGTGATCCGCGCGACGCAAGGTTTCAAACTCGGCGTCATTGCCGCGACGGGCGGCATCTTCGTTTTCTACCTGGTGGAAATGGTTCTTGGGTTCTTCTTTCATTATCAATTTACATCCATCAACGGCAGCGGCTTCTGGGGCATCGCTTTCAGCATTTTTGTGGTCATCATCGCCGCGCTGAATCTCGTTCTCGATTTCGACATGATTGAAACCGGCGTGCGCGGCGGCGCTCCGAAATACATGGAATGGTACGGCGCCTTCGGTTTGATGGTCACGCTGGTCTGGCTGTACCTCGAAATTCTGCGCTTGCTCGCCAAATCGAACCGCAGGTAAAACTTCAAACACAAGAGCGAGATCTTTCGGCGCTCAGCAAGTCTACAATCTGCATCGCGTCGCCCCCCGGCTCTCCACCGTGGAACGACTGTTTTAGACTGGACTAGAACAACGTTTGCAGACGCAACATGAAACTACGTGACGGGCCGATGGCATTGCCCGAGAACAGGCCGCCGAAGTCAATTACATCGACAACATTGGTCAGATTTTCTCCATCGATCTGAAGATTAATCTTCAAGTGCTCCGATTTATAGAGGTCCGCTCCGGCCGACGCATTCACCTGAAACGAGGGATAAATGCGGCCGCGCGCGAAGTTGATGCGATCCACCACTTGCTGGCCGTAGAGCTGAACCTCCCCTTGAATGCATTGGGCCAGCGTCAACGTGGGATCGCACTGAAAATCGAAGGGCAGGCCAGTGTCATATTGAATGCCGCCCGCAACCCACACTCGTGGCGTGACCTGATAGCGAAGGCGGCCGCGAACGGTGTTGCGTTGATCTTGAGAGTCCGGGAAGTGCCCCGAGGTTGGAATGATCGCGTCATCGCCCAAAAACAGTCCGCCGGTCACGGGGAACCAGGCGTTGCCCACTTCATAGGAATAGCTTAGGAAACCCGAAAACCCGCGCGTAGAGGGAAGCTCAAGTTTGGTTTCTGCGCCATAGATGACGGCTTTGCGGAAGGCAATCGGATAGCTAATGGTGGTGTTGTCGATCTGATCGTCATCGGCATAATTGTTCACCAGCCGGCGAAAGTAGTTGGCATCCACTTTCAGCTTGTTGAAAAGGGCTTTCGTCACGCCAACTTCATAGTAGTCGCCCACCGATGGCTGAACCGGCAATTGAACGGAGATGGTGTCCAGTCCGGCGGCAGCGGTGGAACTCGACAGCAGAATATTTTCAAACGATGGTGTCTGAAAGACTCGATCATAGGAGAAGTGCACGATCGTGCCCACCGATGGGAAATAGCGCGAAATCGCCACGCGCGGGCTCACCGCTTGATGGTTCACCAACAATTGATAGTGGTCCCAGCGCAGGCCCGCGTTGACCGTCCAATTACCCAAACGGATCAAATCCTGCACATAAACAGCCTGCTCAAGGTCCGGCCTTTGCGCGAGGAAATTGAACGTGAGCGGCGTGCTGGGGTCGAATTGCGTCGGATCGGTGATGTTATAATTGAAATTCTCATGCAGAAAGATGTTGTCCGATTCCACGCCGGCCTTGATCTCGTGCCGGCCGTGATTGTACGTCGTGCTGCCTTTGAAGTAGCCTTCGCGAAACCGGTTGTGTTGGAAAAGCTGGATGGGCGTAGCCAGGGTATTAGAGTAAAAATCGTTGGCATTGTCCCGGACCATGCCTCGAAAATCGGCCAGCCAGTTCGATGAAAAAGTATGCTGATAAGAAACGATGCCCATCGTTTCGAAGTTGTCAGCGGTGAGAAGTTGACCGGCGGCTTCCTGCACCTGTTCGTTGGGAAGCTCGTAGCGCGAAAGCTCGTGCCGCACGATCAGGTTTAGGCGGTCGTTGGGCGTCAAATCTCGCTGGTAATGGGCGGAAAAATCGCCAACGGTGCCCTTGTTTGTGTAATTTTGGATGACCACGGGATTCAAGTAGTGGTCCGTCCCACTGCCGGAGGCGCTGATGTCGAAGGTATTCTTGCCCCACGTGTATTGTGCCTGCGCGAAGGCGCCCGCCGTGTCGAAACTGCCGCCGGAAAGCACCATCTGGCCATGGAAACCGGGCTGCGAATCCTCGAGCGTATTCACTTCGATGACCCCTCCCATTTTTCTGCCGTACTCGGCGGGAATCCCAGCCGTGTAGATGGTCATCGATTGCACATCGTCGGCATCAATCTCCGGGCCAAAGCTGGGCGAGCGGTTGTCGGTCAGAGGTATACCGTCCACAACGAACTGCGTTTGATATTCCGAGCCGCGCGGATGAAGCACAGCATTTCCTTCGTACAGCCAGCCGGGTTGGGAATTGACCAGGTCTTGCAACGTGCGCCCGGGCAAGGACCCCAGCCGGTTCTGAACGGTGTCCGAGCCGATCTGGTTGACGGAACCCGCTTGATCCGGGTTGATCAGCGTATCGGCCGAGGTGACCGTCACCGACTGGTTGATGGAAGGTAGCTTCAGTTGGACGGCATGTTCAATGGGGATGGAGGAGCGAATTTGAATCGATTCGGACAGAGTTGCGAATCCGGGGCGGCTAACGACGAGCTGGTAGACGCCATAGGGCAATCGCTGTACATCGAGTTTGCCGTCTTCGCCGGTCACCAACGTGTTTCGGTATTCATTCGCTTCGCAGACCAGTTCGACGGAGCTCTTCAGCCCGAGCCCCGAAGGATCGGACACGGCCAGCCGTAGCTCGCCCGTGTTGCTCTGGCCAAAGAGCGCGGAGACACTTACAAGAAACACAGGCAAAAGTCTTCTCATCGATGCATAGCTCGATTTGCCAATCGCTTTCAATGTGTGAGGCGCCTGGGCGGCTGAAGTCCTTACCAGGATGGCACACCCATATCCAGGCAGCCCCTTGCGTGCTCAACTGAATATTCCCTTTCGATTGAACTTGTTCAGTGTTTTTTCCGGCATGCCAGCGAAAGTGGCAGAAAGGCACTGCAGGATCGGATAAATTGCCGAGTACAAGCGCGCACTCAAAAAAACCATGAACAAAAGACCGTCAAAGAGAATATATATACGGGAAGCACTATGACGGGTACCCTGTCAAATTCACTGCTCAGCCTGCCCCTCCCTGGCACCGCCGACGCCGCATTGCCCCCATTGCCATGCGAATTGGAAAGCGAAATAATTCTCTTATTCGATCAATTTCGGGATCGTTTGCTGCGTTACGCACTTTCCTTTGGCTTGTCTGTCCATGACGGTGAGGAGATTATCCAAGAGGTGTTCCTTTCGTTGCACCGACATCTTCAGCGCGGCCGGTCCCGCGAGAATCTTCCAGGGTGGCTCTTTCGAGTGGTGCATAACCTCGCTTTGAAGCAGCGGCTCGCGGCTGTCAAGCACCGGAAGACCATCAAATCGGATGCCAGGCTGGTGGAGAAGCATCTCGATTCCACGCCCAACCCCGAAGAGCAGTTGGCCGCGGCGCAAAGACATCATCGTTTGCGCGCGGTTCTTCGAACCCTTCCAGACCGGGATCAATACTGCATTCAACTGCGGGCGGAAGGACTCCGCTACCGCGAGATTGCCAAAGTTTTGGGTATATCTCTTGGCGCGGTAGCTGGTTCCCTGACACGGTCTCTCGCGCGTTTAGAGCGCGCCGACGAAAGATAATCAGATGCTGGGCCAACGACCACATCCTTCGGACCGGGAAATCCTTCTCGCGCTCGACGATGAACTGACCTCGCGGCAGCGCATCGCAGTTCATGCGCACCTGGCTGCTTGTATCACCTGCCGAGCGCGCATGGAGAAGATCGAGCGCACTCTAGCTGAGATTGCGGCCGTTCGTCATAACGACGCCGGCGAGCAGCTTCCCCCCGCTGCCGGTCCTCGAGCTTTGCTGAAGGCACGGCTGGCCGAGTCCGGTGCCTTGAGAAGTCCGGGATCGCGGCCCCGGATCGGCTGGTTCACCATGGCGGCTCCTCGGTGGGTTTTAGCCTGCTCCGCCTTGTTCATCGCGGCTCTTGCAATCTGGGCTGTTCGGCAGGAAGTTCGCTCGCAAACACCAGGAATAATCCTTGCCCAGCGAGAGCTGGGTGCAGTGCCAGACAAGGCGCTCACGCCCGGCGCAATTCTTCCCGTAAGCGCCGCCGATGTCTGCCGTGCGGACGGAATGCAGGAGACCCGCCCGATACCAGCTTCCACGCGCCGCAAGGTGTTTCAGGAGTATCGGATGCCGGAATCTCGCGGAAGCGAGTATGAAGTCGATTTCTTGATTACCCCCGGCCTCGGCGGTGCCGAAGATGTCCGAAACCTGTGGCTGGAACCTTATTCCTCCACCGTTTGGAACGCCCATGTGAAGGATGCGCTCGAAGACCGCCTGCACGAACTGGTGTGCTCGGGAAACTTAGATTTGGCTACTGCCCAACATGAGATAGCCACGGACTGGATTGCCGCCTACAAGAAGTATTTTCATACCGAGATACCCGTTTCCGATTCTTCTGGTACTACTTCCAACCATCTTTGAAAACTGGGCTGCTCAAGGTGGTCTGGTTTTCAATAGAGGCGAGAGGCTCTCGCGATTGGCGCGTCCATCCGGACGCCCGAGTCGCTTGCCGACTGCGCGGCCTTTCGGCAAAATACGTCTGCCCTCTGAGCGAGCCTTCCATAATGACTGCTCCGCCGTCGAACACGTCTCTCTTTACCATCGGACATTCGAGCCTTGAGCTGAATGAATTCCTGAAACATTTAATTGCTCATCAGGTAAAAATTGTTTGCGATGTACGCAGCCGCCCCGCCAGTTTCCGCTTTCCGCAATTCAATCGCGAGCCGCTGGAGGCCTGCCTCGCTGCGGCGGGAATCAAATATGAATTTCTAGGCGAATCTCTCGGAGGCCGGCCTTCCGATCCGCGCGCGTATCATGCCGATGGCCTCGTGAATTACGAAGAACGCCGCAGAGCCGCAGACTTTCGCGCAGGGATTGCGGAAGCGCTGAAATTGTCTCGCGCGTCGAACATCGCTCTGATGTGTGCGGAAGAAGATCCCCTGCAGTGCCACCGTTTTCTCATGATTTGTCCCGCGCTGCTTGAGTGCGGTGTCACGCCTTCGCACATTCGCCGCGCCGGCGAGTTGGAATCGCAGCGCGAAGCGGAGGACCGCTTGCTCAAAGCAAACGATCTCGCGGCTTTTGACAGCGGCTCGCTCTTTGTTTCGGAACGCGACGCCGCCCTCAAAGACGCGCTACGCCGACAGGCCAGGGAGTTTGCTTTCCGCGCTTCCGCCGATGCGATCGAGTATTTTTGAATTTATGGAAATCCACCTTTGCACGATCGGATTTGCAGGGAAAACGGCGGAAGAATTTTTTCGGCTTCTCGCGGAAGCACACGTGGAAAATGTTATCGATATCCGCCAGCATCGCGAGGGCCAGCTTTCCGGTTTCGCGAAGTATCCGGACCTCGCTTATTTTCTGGAAAAAGTCGCTCGCATCGGCTACGCCCATGAGCTTCGGCTCGCGCCCACGCCTGAGTTGCTAAAGACCTACCGCGAAACCAAGGATTGGCCTGCTTACGAGGTTGGCTTCCAGGATCTGATGAGCGCTCGAGGAATCCCGCAGGTGCTTGATCCCGCCGAATGGCCTTCGCGAGCGGCGCTGCTCTGTTCCGAGCCTGGGCCGGAGAAATGCCATCGCCGCCTTGTCGCGGATTTGCTCGCGGCGCATTGGCGAAAGCAGGGGCACAGCGTTGAGATTCGCCATCTCGTTGCGGCCCGCACAAAATCCTCAAAAACGCCGCGCAAAAAGCCTAAAGCCCTGCCATGACCAAGCTGCTCATCACGGAGATCACTCGCATGGGGCCGGCGTTCTGTGTCATCGGCTTGGAGCGTGAGAAGGAAAAGATCCGCTCGCTTCGTCCTGTTTCTGCGAGCGCCAACAGCTGGCTGCATTTTCCGTATCAGCGCGGCGACGTGTTGCAGTGCGATCTTGCTCCGTTCTCCGGCTCCAAGCCGCACGTCGAAGACCGCGTCTCGACCCGCGGCTTTCAGAAACAATCCACCGTCCCCGAGCCGGAAGTCGTCGTGTACCTTCGCAAAGCCGAAATCGCACACTCTTTGCCGGATCTCTTTGGTTGCGTCCTGCATGAAAACAAAACGGGTAGCGGATTATTCGCCAAGCCGCCGGAACCCGAACGCTCGATTTGCGGGACGGAAACGCAAAATCTCCGTCTCGAACTTTGCGGCAATGAACTGCGCGCCACGCTGGTGCTTTCTTCGGGAGAAGTGCTGCGCGATCTTCCGGTGGTCGATCGAGACTGGCGGGATTTCATCGATGCGGCGCTGGCGGAAGGAAGAGGCGCGAACCGCGTTCCACGGCTCGAGCGTTTTTTGAATTCTCAATTTCACTACAAGATTTTGTCTTGCCCGCATCACTTCATCCGGCTCGGACTTACGCGGCCGTATCATGAAGTCTGCTGGCTGATGCTGGACACGTTGTTCCCGCTGCCAAGATGGGACTGGCTCGAGGAGTTTTGATGGCGCCGAAGGAAGAACAAGATCGCTGGCAACGTCTGGTTGAGCAATGTTTTCGGCGTGAAGCAGGCCCGCAGGCCACGATTCCAGACCTAGCGCAGGATTTGATTGCAACCGGCGCGCTGGACTCCATGGGATGGGTCAGCTTTTTGCGCGCCCTCGAATCCGCGAGCGGGGAAAATGATTTGGGCGCGCTCCTTGCGAAGCGCACGGCGTCTTTCGAAAGCATCTTTCAAGTTCTTCGGGAAACGCAACGCGAAAGCTCCTCTAGCGCGGTGGAATCCCCTCGGACCACGAAAGTTGCAACCGCGACCGCAGTCTATCTTGCAAGTTCTTCCGCGGCCGTCGGCTCCCGCACGGTTCCATCCGAAGAAGTTGATCGAGCCTTCGGCATGCCGGCCGGAAAACTACGTCTTCGCGCGGGAATCGAATCCCTTGCGTATGCCGCCAAAGATGAAACAGAGCTGACGCTCGGCGCTCGCGCAGCGCAAGAAGCGCTCCATGCCTCGGCCTGCGCCGTCCAGGAAATCGATTGGATCATCGCCACCAGCGAGACGCACCTCTCCTATCCGTCTCTCGCCGCTCGGCTTCATTCCCAATTGCTCGCGCGGGAGACCTGCGGCGCTCTGGATGTCGGCGGCGCTTGTCTCGGGTTGCTGAACGGTTTCGCGGCGGCGCAAGGACTCATCGGTTCAGGGAACGCACGCAACATCCTTGTCTTGACATCCGATGTTCATAGCCGCCTGTTCACACCAGAACGCGTGGCAGGGGAATTTGGCGGTTTGTTCGGCGACGGTGCCAGTGCGTTTCTTCTGCGCGCCGCGGAGGGCGTTCCGCCACCGAACGCGTGTGTCCTTGGAGAGTTTTTCTTCGGCTGTGCCGGGCAGTACGCTGGAGCCATCCGCGTGGCGCAAGCTCCGGGCGGCAACCTGGACGTGCACTTTGACGGCGAGGCTCTATCGCGTGCGGCGATCACGCGGCTCGAGAAAGTCATCCTGCAAGCCGAAATGCGCAGTGGCTTTGCCATCTCCACGGCTCTGGGCTTTGCAACCCACCAACCCAATCCCCGTCTTGTTCGGCTCCTCGCCAAGCAGCTAGGGCTTCCCCGAGACAGGTTCCCCAACGTGGCGCAAAGGTTCGGGAATCTCGGCTCTTCCACCTGCGGGGTGGCCCTCCATTCAGTCCTGGCATCCACCCGGAACGGTAAAGAAGTGAGATACCGCCCGATTTTCCTCGCTTCCTTGGGTCCCGGGCTCCTTTTCGGCGGAGGATGGCTGGTTTTCGCCCCAGGCACCGCTGATTGAAAGGTAGCGACTTGTAACGTTTTGTTACAGCCGCCCTGCTCCCAGACTTTCCTTGATATCCAAAATCCTCATAACATACACAAAATACAATACTTAATGGAATGATGGCCCTGGCGGGGTACATGCAGTCTCTTCAGTACCGGGCATGTCGCCCAAGGAGTCTGAGGAGTTTTGTAATGAGGAACCGCACGAATCAAGCTGAACGGGGCTTTTCGCTACTGGAGATGGTGGCTGTTTTGGCACTCGCCTTCATCGTGATGGCTTTCGCTGTCATCAACACCGTCGGTAGCTCGCAGAATGCGAAAGCCAATTCGGCAATGGACGCGGTCGTATCTCAGCTTCGCCAAGCGCGCGAACTCGCTATCTCGAAACGCCGCAATGTGGAAGTGCAATTCATAGCGCCCAACGAAATACAGCTTACGCTGTTGACCCTGCCTGGCGAAGCGGTTCCGCCGACAATAACTCCAGTCTATCTGAATGACAACGTAGGGGGCGGAGCGACTTTTTACGTATTCCCGACGCTTCCCGACACGCCAATGGGTTTTGGGAATAGTAGTTCGTCAGGCATCAACCTGCAAAATCCGAGCGGCGGCGGGGCGTGGTCGGTAATGTTCACAACCTCAGGCGCCTTCGCCGGGACAGCGCAATCGGCGTCAACCCTCTATGAGGCGACAAATAACGATCCCGTGAACGCCTCGATATTCATCGGCATAACGGGAAAGACCAACACCGCGCGCGCCATCACCGTGTTTGGCGCCACGGGCCGCGTCCGCTCCTACTACTGGAACGGATCGAGCTGGCAGGAATAGGGGGACAGGATCCATGAAACGCCAACACAAACTCTCTCGCCGCCCATCGGGTTTCACGCTGATCGAAGCGATGATTTCGATCGCCATCCTATCCTTCGGCGTGCTCTCTCTGGCGGCTGTCTATGCGCAAGGAATCATGTTTTCTAGCCTTACGCAATACGACTACATTGCGGAAAAAAAGGCGGAAGAGGCCGTGGAGACGATCTTCACGGCGCGCGACACCAAAGTGCTGGACTGGGCGCAGATTGAGAATATTTCCACTGGCGGAGTCTTCAAGGACGGTCCCCAACCTTTACTTGACCCCGGTCCGGATGGGTTGGTTGGCACCGCAGACGACAACGCCGCCCTGCCGGACACCATCATCCTCGGGCCCGGTCCAGACGGAATCTTGGGGACCGCGGACAACGTGGTTCAGAATCTCAATCCGTGGATGACACGGACCATCGCCATCACGCCCGTGACGGGTGAGTCGAATCTTCGGCTGGTCACCGTCACCATCAATTATCAGGTCGGCCGCCTTCAACGTACGTACACGCTCATCAGCTACATCTCGGCATTTGCGTGAGGATGGCAGGAGAACACGCACTATGAAGAAACAGTCAGGATTCACGCTAATCGAGTTCATGGTGGCCATGGGCATCACGCTCATCGCCCTGGCCACAACCATGCTTGCGTTCAAGGACGCTACGAGGACCAATCAAAACGTCAGCCTCAGATCCGATCTTGGGGATAACCTTCGCGCCAGTGTGAACCTCCTGGAACAAGACCTCATTCAGGCCGGCACGGGAATTCCCACGGGAGGCATTCCGATTCCCTATACGGCGGGTCCCACGAGCTGCCCGGGGAGCGGCGGCGCCCCGATCAATCGTCCTAATTTGACGGGTGGACTGACTTTTCCGGTGTGCAACGTGACGCTCAATGCCGTCGAACCAGGCTGGGAACTTGGCCCCCCCATCTCAAGTCCGGATTCTCATGCAGGGGCGAACACGGATGAAATCACCATGCTTTATGCGGACAACACTCTCGGACTCAATGCCCGCATGATTAATGAACCCGCCAGCGGCTCCGGCCCCGGTTGCCCGAACGGATCCATCACCAACAATGGGGAGACTGTGACCTTCGATTCGACCTGCATCTTGTTCACGACCACTGGAGTTCAGCTCAATCCCGGCGACCTAATCATGTTCAGCAACTCGCTGGGGAACGCCATTCAGGAAGTCACCGCTGTATCCGGCCAGACACTGACCTTCGCGCCAGGCGACGGCCTGGACCTGAATGGCCGCAGCGATCCGCAAGGCACAATTAAGCAATTGGAAAACACAAACACCAACGGGACGCCGAACGGCACCTTTCCGCCCACGACCGCCACCCGCATCTGGATGACTACCTATTACCTCGATAACATAACCGCCCCGCCGAACACTCGTCTCATTCGCCGTGTGAACTGGAATCCCGGCCAGCCCGTCGCAGAAACCATTGAG
Organism: uncultured Acidobacteriota bacterium; assembly: GCA_963715795.1. GTDB lineage: Bacteria > Acidobacteriota > Terriglobia > Acidiferrales > UBA7541 > Acidiferrum. Next base: position 4,876,895 of record OY970275.1, read on the forward strand.
AACCTCCAGTTCAAATACAACTTTATTGACGGCGAGACCAATCCTTCCGGCCAGCCCAGCATTCCCACCGGCGAATCGGAAAGTGAAATCCGCTCGGTCGACGTGATTCTTGGCGCGCGCTCCACCAATGCCTGGGGGCTGAACAATATGTTTTTGCGAAACAACTTCATGACGCAGGTCAGCCTTCGCAGCATGGCCTACGTCAACCGGTACAACTAATGAGGAGTCCTAACATGAACGCCGTAAAAAAACTGATGCGACGAGACTCTGGCATCGCCCTTCTCACGACCATGCTCCTTATGATCCTGATGTCGAGCTTGATGGTCGGTTTTATCATCTTGATCACTTCGGGCCAGAAGCTCAGCGGCGCCAACAACGATTACAGCCGCGCCTTTTACGGTGCGGAGGCCGGCATGGAGAAGATCACCGCGGACATCGGGACGCTCTTCAGCACCACCTATGCCCCCACCGCGGCCCAGATCAATGCCATTGCCGCGGCGCCTCCGGTGATTCCGGGAATCACCTACATACAGTACAACGGCGCTTCGGGATACCAGGTCAACTACGCAACTGACGCCAATGGCAATCCTCTCGCCACGGTTACTCAGGTGCAATCGGGGGCTTATCAGGGCATGAGCGCTCTGGCCACGCAATACACTTTGCAGGTGACGGCCCACACGCTTAATGACAGCGAAGTGAAGTTGCAGCGCACCACGCAAACCGTGGGTATCCCTGTGTTCCAGTTCGGTATTTTCTCGAGCACCGACTTGAGCTTCTTCCCAGGCCCATCGTTTAGTTTTGGAGGGCGCACTGCCACCAACGGGAACTTGTTTCTGGCCACGTCGGGCGGCCCGTTAACGCTTTCCGATCCCGTCACCGCCTATCTGAACGTCATTCGCACGAACCTCGCGAATGGATACCCCACGGCAAGCTCCTACAACTCCACCGTAGACGTCTTCAATGGCAGCGGCACGCGTCCTCTGGCGCTGACTGAAGGAAGCCTAGTCGGCACCATCGGTTCGGCAGTGAACCCCAACTGGACCACCATCTCTCTCAGCCCGACGGATTATGCGGGCAACCTTCGCAACGGCGCTACCGGAGCAAGTCAGCTCAATCTCGGAATCGTTCTGCTCGGAGGCGGCACGACCCAGCCTATCGATTTGATTCGCCGGCCAGTCGTTGGAGAGAGCAGCACCGTCACCGACCTGCGGTATTTCGCTCAAGCGAGCCTTCAGATTCTTCTTTCCGATAACCCGCAAGACATCATGAACTTGCCTTGCGTTGACCAGGGGACGCAGCCGGTCAACTTGGCGCAGCTCGCCACTCCAGTTGCTAACTGGACGGGACTAGGCGGCAATCCGGCCCTGCTCTACACGAAAATGAACGCCAATAATGCGCTTGGGTACAACACTCCGCCGGTCCCGCTGGCCGCTTCTGGCGCTGCCTCCGGTGCCACGTCCTACAGTGCCAGCGGAACGACCGGCAATGGCTACTGGCTGAGGACACCGACCGGATCTGGATACACCACCGCCGCGGGTTTGCCCATCATCCAAGGCTTCATCAAAATCGAAGTGCAACTGGATCCCGCCAGTCCTTGCACTAGCTGGAAGGACGTGACGCTCGAAGTTTTAGGCTACGGCTATGCCGGCCGCAATATCAACCCTAATCCGGTCCTGAACGGAGGCCTGACGGGGACCAACCTAACCGCGACGCAATACGGGACCTCCGAGCCACTCCTGACGCTTCCGGCCCAGGAGGTGGCTGCCCCCACCGGCACTGGCACATCAGCAACCCCGTGCGAGGACGTTCATCCCAATGCGATCATCCGTTTGGAACGCGTTCGTGATAATCCCTCGAACTACGCCACCACAAGCTCATTCACTAAATGCGGCGTAACGAATAGCGCCACGCCCGCGAGCCAAAAGTACCCCGCTAATCCCGCGGATTATTGGCCAAACAGGCTCTTCGACACGCGCGAGGGCATCGCACGCGACAGCACTCCCTCTGGGACCTTTGGGGGCAGTATCAGCTACTCGAACATGGTTACCCTCGGCGGCGTCATGGGGTACATCGAAATCGATGCCAAAAACCTGGCAGCCTATTTGGCGGGCACAGGAGTGTATGCCGGGGGATCTGGCCACTTGTCCTACGACTCCGTAAACGCCCCGAACGATTACACCGTCTATATTTCTGATCGCCGCGGCAACTATACGGCGGGTGCTTTGACGAACGCATGGCCCCCGCTTTCACCCAGCGGTCATGAGACCGGCGAATATGGCTGGGATGACCTCGTAAATCCCGCGAGCGCCTACGGCTGCCCGAATGGTACGCAGGACACTGGCGAGGACTTCGACCAGTTGGGCACAACGGGCTTCTACACCTATGGGGGAAACCCGACCTACGTCATGGATGCCAATGTCGTGGCTGTCAACTCGACCTGGGCCCAGAACCAAATAGGTGGCAGCACTGGCCTCAGCTATGGTCAATACGGTTTCTATGGCCTGACCAGCACCACGGGGAATCTCTACGGTACCGCCACCACCAATGCCATAGCGGCCAATCCGAATTGCACCGTAACATCGCCTTCCACGATTTGGCCCTGGGCTCAAGTTATCCACGCCAATGAAGCGCGCGAAAACCCCAACCCGTTCTTCCGCCGGGCCGTCAAGATTGTCGATGGCAATAACTTGACGGGGATTGGTACCTGCCCTGGCAGCGTGCCCTGCGGTCTCGCGATCGCGACGGAGAACCCGGCGTATGTGCAGGGCGACTTCAACGCCAACTCCGCAGGCGGCGGCTGGAACGATCCAAACATAGCCGTCTCCATCAACGCGGATGCGGTGACGCTCCTCTCCGACAACTTCAACAACGTGAACAGCTTCGAGTACCCCTACGTGACCTCGACCACTCAGCGCAATGCCACGACCACATATTACCGCGCTGCCGTGATGGCCGGGAAGGGAGTCACTTTCCCTCAGCCCACGGGGGCATGCGGATCTTTTGGCAGCTGCTACGCGGACTATGGTACGGATGGCGGCGTTCACAACTTCCTGCGCTTCCTCGAAGATTGGGCCAACCAAACCTTGTACTACCGAGGCTCGATCATCAGCATGTATTACAACGCCCAGGCCACCGGCACCTACAAGGACGGCTTGTCCAACACGGTGTATGACCCGCCATCACGCGGATACACCTTTGATACGGAGTTCCTGACGCCATCGCTGTTGCCGCCGCGCACGCCTCTCTTCCGCGACGTCAACACGACAGGATTTACACAGCTTCTCCTGCCGACGCAGTAAAACGCAGCCGACGGCTGCACCCGCGATCGGCTCCGATACCCCCGGGGCCGATCGTTTTTTTTGGCGCGGTGGGCGCCGCTTCCAAATCATTAAAGTTGCAGCCTCGCATGCAGCCTCGAAAATCGCCGCTGTGCCGCACGATTTACGATCCCGGGCGAGTTCGCGTCGTGAAACTGGTGTCCACCGCGGGGACCACGCAGGCCTGCAAGGGAGGCCAGCCGGCATCGGTGGTGGGATTCCGGCAGAGCGATTCAGTGGCGGGGCTGACCAGCGAGGGGTAAACGGTATTGTCGAGCGGTTCGGCGTACACCTCGTAGCTGTGGCCGATTGGCAAATGGGCGATCATGTAGGTTCCGTCGAATTGCGCGGGGCCAGGCGCGGAGCAGCTCCATCCTCCGAGTGTGGCTCCGATCACCGCTCCGCTCGCGGCGTCCACGGCCACGACATGCGCTCCAAAAATTCCCGTCACGCCGGGCGGCGATAAGGGCAAGGAAAGCGGATTGGCCGGGATGATGCGGCCGCTGAGCGAGCCGATATTGATCGTGTCCGATGGGTCTGGATACAGAACGCGCAAGCCGGTGCGATCATCATCGCCTAACGGCGCATCTGGCTCCTGGGTGGTGGGCCGCTCTCCGGAAAACGTACCGGGCGCCGGCGCAAAGGGATACATCATGGCGGACCACACGGCGGAATGGCTGAAGCCCAAAGTATGGCCCAGCTCATGCGTCATCAAGGACTCCAAATCGTACGCGGTGGGCGTCGTCGCGAGCGCCGCCGGTGTCGCAAACGTGATGGTGGAGTTGCTCGGGTCGAAGTAAACGTCGGCATCGAGAATTTGTCCCACCTGCGTTGCAGGCGCCCCCGTCCCCACCTGCGCGCCGATGACGTCCGCTGTAATCACGCGCGTAAACGCCAGAATCCCCGGTGTGAACGCGCCGTCCGCCTGGTCGAAGCAAATGGAGTTCACGCCATCCGAGCCGCAGGCGTCTTGCACGGATGTGCGCGTCACCGGCGCAAATGTTCCTGGAATAAGCGTCGTTCCGCTTACGCCTGTCCACACCGCCATCGATTGCGTGATGACTTGTTCGATTTCGTTCAAGCGGCCTGCGGCGGTCTGGTCTTGCGTGAGAATGGTCACGGGATCCGTTCCCAGCACCGTGCTCCACTGTTCCGCGATTTCGCCCGGCCCGATTAGCTCACGCGAAGCCACGGGGCACGCCGAACCTCCGGAAATGCTGGCCGGTTGGCGGACATCCGGGACGATTTCATTGAAGGCATATCCGCCGGCCCCCGGAATGCCACAAACTCCATAGAAAACCGCGATGAATGCGGCGACCGCTTTGGAAAGGACGGGCTGTTTATTTCGTTTGCTCATTGCTGTTCTCCTGCAGCTCACTGGTTTTGTTTTCTTAAAGCTTTGTGCAGCTCTGCCCGGAAGATCGCCACCGGAAGATTTCTGATCCCGCCGCGCCGGAAGGCTCTGGTTCGCGGGTCGAAAATCGATGCGGAAGCGGAATCCTGTGTAACTACTTCCAAACCGGACTGTGGATTGCGCGCGATGCGAAAAGTCCCTTGCGACCAGCCCAAGACCTGGTACGGTTCGCCTTCGCCGCCCCAAAGGAAAAGATAGACCTCTTCGCCGGCGCGAAATTCGGGCACCTCTTCCACATGGGAATGGAGATGTCCGACGGTTCCGCCCAGCAGGCGCACGGTGATAAGCCCGGGCAGAGCGCCTTTTTCCCTTTGCACGACTGCAAATTTCGTCTCCGTCCAAATTTCTCCTTGCTCCCACTGGCTCGTGGTTCCAAGGCAGCGGAGCCGCGCCACGGCCGTGGATTCCTGGGCGAGATCATTCAGGTTCAGGCGCGAAAGCGTGGTCGCGCTGGCCGCTACCGCGATAAGCACAAGCCCCCCGAGGAAGAGAATCCATAAGAAACGGCGTCTTTGTGCGTAGCTCATTTGCATTTACCTCGCAATCTTCACTGGATCACCAGCGCGCCAGAAGCGGCGGTCTTGTCCAGATTTGTGTTTTGAATGGAAAGCGTGCGCGCGCCGGGCGAAGCGGTGGATGGCACCTGCAGTGTCAGGTGGATAATCCCCAGGCCGGCGGGCTGCGTGGCGATGACGGTGACGTCGCCAGGCCCGGAAACCGTGTACGTCATGCTGGTATCCAGCCCACTTTCGGAGAACACGCAGAGATCGAACGTGGCGCTCCCACTGGTGGGCCGCAGCAGCGGAAGCGGATTGCCGGAAAGCGAACAGGAATTGTTGGCGACGGAAAACATGCCAAGCGCGGCGACGTTCAGGTCCACGTCGTTGCCCTGAGCACTCACGCCCGCTGTCGTGGGGTCGACAACGATGATGTCCTGGCCCGTCGCTGCGGGAGCGGAGCTGCTGAGCGAGATGGTGTCGTCGGAGGCGTTCGGCGGAGCAACCACGAGAGAGACGGCGTTGGATTCTGTGCCGTCGGGATTTTCGATTTGAACGGAAACATTTCCCGCGACCGAAACTTCCGCCGCCGTGACGGGGGCGGTGCATTCTGTGGCTGTTATGCAGGTGGTGGTTTGCGCGGCGCCGCCGATGAGCACGCTCGAACCAGGACCCGGACTGGACGCGGTGAAGCCGCTGCCTTCGACCAACAGGGTGAAACCGTCGGCCGCGCCGGCGTAGACGCTTGCCGGATGCAGCGAAAGGATGTTCGAGCCTGTCGAGATGGTGACGTTCGCCGCGCCGGACTGCGTGGTGTCATCCGAACTCACGGCGACGACTTGCAGCGAGTCCGGAGTTGGCGCGACAGATGGCGCGGTGTAATTTCCGTTGGCATCGACGGAGCCGCAGACGCCGCTGTTCGCGCAGCCAGTCCCTTGAATTTGCCAAACCACGCTTTGATCGCTGGTTCCGAGGACGGATGCGGTGAATCCTTGCACGGCCAGAGGCGCGAGCGTGATGCTCTGCGGCTGGACGGACACGAGCACGTGATTGATGACCGTGATTTGCGCGGACGCGGATTTCGTGGCGTCCGCTGCGGTCGTCGCGGTTACGCTGACGGGATTCGGCTGGGGAATCGTTCCCGGCGCGATGTAGTCGACTTGCAGGACGGTTCCGCTGGTTACGCTTTGGCAGGGGTTCGAGCCCACTACGCAGATTTGTCCGACGGTTGTGTTTCCGCCGGAGACTCCGCTTGCGCTCCAGCTTAGCCCCATATTCGTGGTTCCGAAAATTTGCGCCGTCAGAGTCACGCGCTGGTTGGCGGCTAGCGTGGCGGTCGCGGGAGTTAGCGTTACGCTTATTCCTGGCTGCACGGCCATCGTGGCTTGCGCCGCTTTTGTGGGATCGGCTTGCGGCGTCACGGTGACGGTGACGCTGTCAGGACTGGGCGGCGTGCTTGGAGCGGTGTACGTTGCCGTATCGGCGGTGACGCTTCCGCCTGAGCCTTGCGTGGTCACCACGGTCAGAGTGCCGCACGTAGTGGAACTGCAGCCAGGGCCGGAAAGCGACCAGGAAAGAATGGAGCTGGGGTTGGACCCCGGAACGGGCGTCATGGTCGCGATGATGGACGCTGTGCCTCCGGCAGGCACGCTTTGCGGCGCGGTAACTTGAAGAGTGAAATTGCTGGTGATGGTGATTGTCGCCGACGTTGTCTTAGAGGGGTCGGCGACGCTTTGCGCCGTCAATGTTGCGTTCGCTGGAAATGGAAGGATGCCCGGGGCGGTGTAATTGCCGTTCAGGTCGACAATTCCGCAGGCAGTGGGGCAGGTTGCGCCGGTGAGGCTCCAGCGGACCGTGGTGTCGGGATGTCCGGCGCTGGAGATCGTGGCATGAAATGCTTGCGTGGCGCCGAGTTCGACGCTGGCGACCGGCGTACCCAAGGTGATGGCGATGTCGCTCGCGATGGTGAGTTGGGCCGACGCCGATTTAGTCGGGTCCGCCTGGCTCGTCGCCGTTATCTGGACGGTGGTTAGCGATGGCAGATCAGGTGGCGCGGTGTAGACGCCGGCTGTTGTGATCGTGCCTGTGGATGCGCTTCCCCCGGCGACGCCGTTCACGCTCCAACTCACGTTCGTGTTCGTAGTGTTTGTTACCGTGGCCGAGAAGGTTAGCGAGTTTCCCAGCAAGACCGAGCCGCTCGTTGGCGTCACTGTGACGCTGATGGAGGGCGGCGGCGGGGGCGGAGGAGTGATGGAGCCTGGGCTTCCGCCGCCGCAGCCGAGCATCCAGCCTCCCGCCGAAAGCAGAGCCAGGAATTGCAGGGCGACATTTTTCGTGCGCGCACTCCTCTGCCGGCGTTGCCTTTGGTTTGTTGCTGGCGTTGATTGCCGGAGAGGGCGCATGCTCGGCGGAATGCAGGCGAAGGGCCAGCGAAAGAAGGAGAGTTCTTCCTGGGGCGCGGGAGTGGAAACCGCAGCCGTGCGATTTTCTAAGCTATTGAACATAAAAGCTTTATTTCGATTCTTAATTGGTTGTGGAGACTCGGACCGGTTTTTTGCGAGTAGCGCGGAATCCGGATTGGGTTCCCACGACTCCCCAAATGGAACTGAGCGCGCGAGCCACTGTTCCAAAATGGGAGCCATTTTCAGCGATTCGTCTTGTGCTGTTTTGTCTGGCACTTTGTGTTTAACTTTCTCGTTCCATGAACCAAATGCGTCGCCGCGCCGTCTGGCAGGTGTACGGGGAGGGCGAGCGTTGCCGGCTCGCACACGAGACCGCATGCAGGAGCTGGTTCTGATCCAGCCACGAAGCATTGTCAGCCGCACAGCGGTCGCCCAGGACGGAGAGACGAACCTGACGCGCGAAGCCGCTGCGGCCGCCATTCGGCGGGAGTTCGAGGAGCGGCTTGCCGAATGCGGGCCGCTGGCGTATCGCGTGGCGCGCGGCGTGTTGCGCAACAACGCGGACGCGGAAGACGTTGCTCAAGAGGCGCTGCTGCGCGCGTACCGCAGATTTGAACGCTTGCGCGATCGCAGACGATTTCGCGGCTGGCTGGTGCGCATCGCGTTTCGCCTTGCGCTCGACCGGGCGCGGTCCTCGAAGCGGCGCGAAGTGCGCGAAACGCTTTGGTCGCAGGCTGCGCCACGGCCTTCGACGGAAGATTTGGCCGCCACGAGCGAGTTTCAGGCGCTTCTCGAAGGGGCGATGGAAGAGCTTCCGGAGAAACAGAGGCTCGTTCTTTTGCTCGCGGCGACGCAGGGCCACTCGCTTGAAGAAGTGGCGGAGATGCTCGGCCTGCCGCTCGGAACGGTGAAATCGAGATTGTTTTTTGCGCGTAAGCAGTTAGCGGAGAAATTGCGATGCCATGTGAAAACTATCGAGAGGCGCTGATCGAAGCGGCGGCTGTGGACTCTGCGCCGTCCCGTGAACTGCGTTCGCACTTGGACGCGTGCGCGTCCTGCCGCGCCGCGTTCTCCGAAGAACAGCAACTCTTCGCCGCCATCGACACCGGCCTGCGCGCCACCGCCAACGGCGAGGTGCCTGCTTCATTGTTTCCGCGAGTGCGGGCTCAACTGATCGAGCGACCTGCTTCGCGCCGCTCTTGGATTCCGGCTTTCGCAGGCGTTGGAATCGCTGCAGCTCTCGTAGTTGCACTTGTTCTTGCGCACAGGCCCGCGCGAAATGGCTCTGTAGCGAACCCGCAAGCGGTCCCTCAGGCGCAGAACGCCCCGCCCGTTAGGAACCAGCCGGTTACTTCAGCGGCTGTTCGTGTTCCAGCCGAGATCGCCCGGACAGCGCGAAAACGCGCTCGCGTTGCGGCGGCCAAAACCGCGCCTGCCCGCGATGCTGAAGGCGTGGAAGCAGAAGTGTTGATTCCCGCCGGGCAGAAGCACGCCATGGATGTCCTGCTCGCCAGATTGCAGAAGGGCGAGATGCGAGGAGATGCGTTGCTTGCTGAGAAACCTAAAGAGCCCTTGAAAACATTGGAGGTTTCTCCGCTCGATATTTCGCCAATCGAGATCAAGCAGCTTCCTGAGGTTGAAACGAATTCCGCAACGCCAGAGGAGAAAACCCGGTTTTAGGCCGTTTCGGAAATTGGAAAAGGAGCGTTTCATGAAGAAAACGATTCTGGCGTTCATGCTTGCATTTCTAGTTGTGGCGCTGCCGCGTTTGCGGGCGCAAGACAAAGAAAAATCCGCAGACGCCGCCAAGTCCGCTGAAACCGAAAAAATAATTACTCCTCTGCGAGTCCAAGTCGTTTTCACGGAATTTGACGGGGAGAAAAAAATCAGCAGCCTTCCGTACACCTTCCTCGTGAATGCCGATGAGCGCAGCACACCGGCTGCGGTGCGCATGGGAGTGCGCGTGCCGGTCGAAACGTCAAGCAACACGGGGGTGAAGCAATTCCAATATCAGGACATCGGCACCAGCATTGACGGCCGGGCAGAGAAAACTAGCGACGGACGCTTCCTCTTAAGGTTGGGCGTGGAGCGATCTTCCGTCTATGCGCCGGGTACGGAGGGGAAGGCCGCCGCCGTTGGAGGAAGCGAGATTTCGATTGCGCTGCCAATCGTTCAGCAGTTCCGCACACAGGCAAACCTGCTGATCCGCGATGGCCAGACAATTCAAACCACCGTCGCGACGGATCCTGTCACAGGACACGTGACAAAAGTGGATGTCACGTTGAACGTACTTAAGTAAAGCGCCGCGGACTGCTTACGGGGCCCGTAAGACTGCGTCGAGCGCGCTTCTTAAGTCTGCGTGCAGGAAGCGGTAGCCAAATTTTTCCAATTTCTGCGGGAGGACGCGCTGGCTGGATAAGAGGAGGGCGTCGGCCATTTCGCCGAGGGCGAGGCGCAGGGCGAAGGGCGGAACGGGGAAGAGCGCGGGGCGATGCAGGACGGCGGCTAGAGTTTTCGTGAACTCGGCGCTTTGTACGGGTTGCGGCGAGACCAGGTTGACCGGGCCTCTGACTTCACCGTTTTCGAGAGCGAAGCGCAAGATTTCGATTACATCTTCGAGTGCGATCCAGGACATCCACTGCTTGCCCGAGCCTATTTTTCCGCCGGCAAAAAAGCGGAACGGCAGCATCATTTTCGGCAAGGCGCCACCATCGCGAGCGAGAGCGATTCCGAAACGCAGGATCACAACGCGGATGCCGAGGGCTTCTGCTTTGAGGGCTTCGGCTTCCCAGGCTTTGGCCAGGGTAGAGATGAAATCCGTGCCTGGCGAGCTTTCCTCGGTGAGCAATTCATCGCCGCGATCGCCATAGAAGCCAGTCGCGGAGGCGGAAACTAGCACTCTGGGGCGTGCGTTCATTTTTGCGAGGGCGATGACGAGCGCGCGTGTTGTATCGATGCGGCTGGAGCGCAATTCCGCTTTGCGCTGGGAAGTCCAACGCTTCCCGGCGATGGAAGCTCCGGCGAGATTCACAACCGCGTCCGCACCAACAGCCGCGCCGCCGAGTTCGCCGGTTTCCGGATTCCAGGCCACTTGAAAGCCATCATTCGCGTGAAGCTTTTGAACTGTATTCGGGCGGACCAGGCGGCAGACGGTGTGCCCAGCCTCCACCAGGGAGCGCACCAGCGCGGTGCCTACCAGGCCACTTGATCCCGTCACGAGAATTTTCATCGCGGCTCCATTTGGTTCGCCTGGACAACCGTTCCAGCAAGCGCTCTAGTATGCTCTCGCAAAACGCTTCGGCTTGCCAACATCGTCCGGTCAGGTGGGAGAAACTTATCAGTGCTCCCCGTGTTTGAAAGGAACGAACAGCGCGTCACTTGCTGAGCTGTTGGCGGCAAGCGCGCAGGCTATGGCGGGGCACACTTGCGCGGGTTACAATTCTGGTGTGAGCCTCTCTGCCCAAACCGCGCGCGTGAAAGTGCTTTTCTTCGGGCGCTTGAAAGAAATTGTTGGCCAGGCCGAAGACTCCGTGGAAGTGCCCGACGGCGCACCCATCGAAGCGCTCTTTTCGCGCTACGGCGAAAGTCATCCGGAACTTGCGCGCTTCCGCGCGTCGCTGGTCGCTTCGCGGAATCAAGAATTTTCCGCCTGGAGCACTCCGCTTCATTCCGGGGACGAAGTAGCATTTCTGCCGCCTGTGAGCGGCGGCTAGCGCTATCGTCCATGAATAAATTGCTACAACCCGATCTGCTTGCGCTGGTGCGCGACGCCATCGATCAGGATGCTTTGATTCGGCACGTGCGCGCTCCGGAAGACGGCGCGGTCGTCACCTTCGACGGCTGCGTGCGCAATCATTCTCACGGACGCCGGACGCTTTATCTCGATTACGAAGCGTACGAATCCATGGCGCTGGCGAAAATCCGCGAGATTGCGGTGCAAATCCACGAAAAGTTTCCTATTCATTTGGTGGCCATTGCTCACCGGCTTGGCCGGCTGGAAATTGGCGAGACCAGCGTGTTTATCGCCGTCAGTTCGGCGCACAGGCCGGCTGCTTTCGACGCCTGCCGCTTTGCGATCGACACCCTAAAGCGCACAGTGCCGATCTGGAAGAAGGAATATTTCGAGGACGGCGCCGTGTGGGCCGATGGCGAGATGCCGCCAGCGCCGCCGGAGACACGGGCGGCGAAACCCGCATCTTAATGAAGCAATGAACTCGACACCCCGACGCGTGCTCCTGGCAGCCGGCGCAGTTCTGGTTGCTCTTATCGCGGCTGGACCCGCCTTTTCCCAGTACAAGCCGGACCGGCCGCCGTGGGCGCAGCCGAGACCCAAGCTGCCTGCCGATTCTCCTGCCACCGTTGTCCCGGATCCCATACCGCCTTCGGCGCCCTCGGCGCCACCGGGAAGCATTGTGCCAACACCTGAGCAACCGCTAAGGCCGCCCGAAAATACCGACGCGCAGCGCGGCAAAATCAAGGTCAAAGTGGATTTGGTGACCATTTTGGCGAGCGTTCTCGACGAACATAATCGTCCGGCGCCGGATTTGCCCATCGAAGCGTTCCAAGTGTTTGAAGAAGGCGTGCCTCAGAAAATTGAAGTGTTTGAATCGGAAACCAAGCAGCCGCTCGACCTTGCGCTGATGATCGATGCGAGCCTGAGCGCGAACATGGATATCGGGTTCGAGAAAGAAGCCGCGGCGCATTTCATTCGGCAGGTACTGCGTCCCGGAGACCGGCTGTCCGTCTTTTCCTTCGACGAGAATGTTACGCAGCTTGCCGGGTTTTCGGACAACGTCGGTGTCCTGCAATCAGCCGTGCGAAAGATCCCGCCTGGCGCAGGCACTTCGATCTACGACGCGGTGGATCTGGGAGCGCAGGCGCTGGAGCGCCGCGGAGAAGAACGCCGGCGGGTCATCATATTGGTGACGGACGCGGGCGAAACCACCAGCCGGACGGACTTCGACGTGGCTCGCAAGGAGGCGGTGCGCTCCGACGCGCTGCTTTACACGATTGTCATCCGTCCGGTTAAAAATGAGAGCGGCCGAAACACCGCAGGCGAGCACGCCTTGGAAACCATCACGGAGACCACGGGCGGGGACATGTTCTACCCGGACACTGCGCCGGAACTCGACGCGATCTTTGACGTCATCGATCGAGAGCTGCGCACTCAATACCGGCTGGGTTACTACCCGAACCCGAGGGGACCTGCGAACACCTACCGCAAGGTGGAGGTCAGAGTCCTGAATGGTGATTACCACGTGCGGTCGCGGACGACGTACCTCACCGGTCCGCAATGAAGCGGCGAGTGGAAATCTGAGATCAGAAGAGGGTAGGCCGTATGGCCCCCTGGGGCCGCACCCCCCACCCGGGGGGGTGCGCAAGTTATGAAGTAAATGCATGAAGAGACTGGGGTTGCGGGAAATCCTGCGTGTACGCACTTTGCGGTCGGCAATTGGAGAAGCGCCGAACAGTGTGGGACGGTCCGCGGGAGGTTTTGCGTAAGTGCTCATTCTAAAGATAGATAAAGTCGTTTGATTCCATCCAGGTTTGTAGGTATTCATTCTGAAAGACTTGTTTACAGGCCCGGAAAGCAAAAACGCCGGCACGAGAGCCGGCGCGAAGGACGGAAGCGACAAGAATACCTAATGCATAAGATACTATGGCATTTACTTTTTGTCAAGCAAAAAGTGAGGCGAATTAGAAAATAATAGAATTCCCCATTGGGGGAGGCGGCGGAGACGGCCGAGCCGCGACGGACTACAACTGGGGTCGTGCAGGACAAGGAAGCCGCCTGGCACGCGGAAGTCTAAGGGAATAGAAGGGTTATTGGGTCGTGTCCTCATCTCGGCTGCGGTTTCTCGACTCTGGAATTGAAATACTGAGCCTAGTCTCGCGTGGATGTTTTGCGCTTAGAGGCTCAGGCCGTTTGGCGGGGCATACATTTCAAAAGCGGGAGCGGGGCTCCCGCACTCCACATTAGGACAGTACCGGTTATTGAGGCTTTTTGATTTCTGGGCCGGCTTGTTCGATGCTGCCTGCCAGGAGTTCTGTTTTCAGTTCGGACTTTTGTCCTGCCACTACGTTGACCTCGGTTTCAAACGTCTGATAACCGGGCATTTCGATCTTGATGTGGTGCTTTCCCGGCCGGACCAGCAGGGAATGGAAGTGGCCGCCCAACTCGCTGGCATGGCCAACGTAGCTGCCATCGAGAAAAACGGCGGCGCGTTTCGGCTTCGCAGAAATTTTGAGTTCGGCGGTGACATCAGGAGTCGTGGCGCCAGGAAGAAGTTGCATGTTGACTTGGACGGTCTGTATCTGGCCGGGCTCGACAACGATGTCTTGCGTCAAATCGGAGTAACCCTTCTGCCGGACGGAGATGTGATGCTTGCCGGGGAGAAGAAGAACTTTCTTGTTGCCCTTGAGTTCCTTGACGTAGCCGACGTAGTTGCCGTCGACCCATACGCCCGAATCCTGGTCCAACTGCGTCATTCCTTCAAAGCGCACTTCTCCCATGACTTTGCTATCCTGGGCAAAGAGGTGCGCTGCACCGAGCGAGAACGCAGATAACACAAGCAAAGACGCGGCTCCAAGCTTCCACATTTTGAGCATGATTCACCTCGCATTCGGGATGGGAATTAATTCTAACTCCGACGAGAAGGAGAAGCTTGCAAAAAATCAACGACTTTCGGTGAACTATTTGCGTTCTCTCATTTTGGCTTTCAGGCACGAAGTCTTTCGAAGGTGAAGGTGCTAAAGTGGAGAGCGCGTTGAGGCGCCGAATGTTCCTTCAGGCGCCTCGCTGAGTATTTTTCGCATGAGCAAAGATTATCTGAGCGCCGCCATCGAAATTGCACAGGAAGCGGGGAAAATCCTGCGCGAAGAGTTCGAGCGTCCGGTGCAGATCAGTTACAAGGGCGATGTCGATCTGGTGACGCAAGCGGACAAGCGTTCCGAAGAAGCCATCGTCACGCGGCTGACGAAGTATTTTCCGGAACATTCGATCGCGGCGGAAGAGGGAAGCGGCCATGAAGGAGGATCGGAATTCCGGTGGCACGTCGACCCCTTGGACGGGACGACGAATTTTGCGCACGGATATCCTTTTTTTGCCGTTTCGATCGCGCTTGCGCAGCGCGGAGCCCTTCTCGCGGGCGTGGTCTACAATCCGTACTACGACGAGCTATTTGCGGCCACGCGCGGCGGAGGCGCGACGCTGAACGGGAAGAGGATATTCGTTTCGAAGGTCGATGCGCTGGCCACAAGCCTTTTGTGCACAGGTTTTCCGGTGCACAAGCGCCTGGCGAATCCCAACATTCATTATTATTGGGATTTCACTTTGCGCTCGCATGGCGTTCGCCGCGACGGCTCGGCAGCGCTGGACTTAGCGAGCGTGGCTGCCGGACGCTTCGATGGATTTTGGGAATTCGGGCTAAAGCCCTGGGACACGGCCGCCGGAGTGCTGCTGATCGAAGAAGCGGGCGGGAAGGTGAGCGATTTTGCCGGGCAGCCCTACCAACTCGGCGGGCCTGTGATTCTTGCGACGAACGGGGCGATTCACGAGGAGGCGCGGGGCGTAGCACTTGAGATTTCTCAGCGCGACCCCACGACACCGCTGCGCCGCTGAACGAGGCCGTCCTCAGCCCGCTGCGCAAAGGCATGCTTTGCGCTGGTGCGTGAGCGAGGGGATGAAGGCAGCTTCGCGATCCCAGCGGGGAACGATGGACAGAGATTCCCGCATTTGGTCATTTTGACGGCCAAATCCATCCGTTTGTTCGCCGTCACGAATACATCACATCGCTGATGAACTTCCTCCCGAGAAACACAGCGTGGGGCTACCTTATAGAGAAGATGGCGAATTCACGTCGAAGTTGGTTCGCGGAGGCAGGTCCCCATGCACAAGATTGCAGCGTTGATTACGATTTGGCTGGCACTTTCGCCGGCGTGGAGCCCACAAAATGAATCGGTGGGGGAGTGCATGAGGCGTTGCCAACTGGCGCCGGCGGATCCGGAGGTGCAGCAGCAGGAGGTCGTGAATCTGGAGAGGGATGCGGCGAACGCCATACACGAGAGCGACGGAACGTTTTTCCGGCGGATTTATAGCGACGATTTTGCCGGGACGCTTTCGCGAGGCGAATCGACGAATAAAGCCGGTTTCATCCGGGCAGTGCAGTCCCCGGAGATGAAGTACCAATCGTTCAACGCGACGGATATCAAGGTACGGATTTTCCAGGAAACGGCGGTGGCGACGTGCCTGTGGTCCTCGAGGGGATACCTGAACGGGCGGTTCGTGACCAGCCAGATGCGGGCCATACACATCTATGTGAATGGTGGAAGCGGCTGGAAAGTGGTTGCCGGACAGGAGAATCAACTGCCGCCGTACACGCCGCAGGTGCTTTAGGCGACTTCACGATTCCGCGCAGGCGCGCTCGTTGCTGCGGTTTTTTCACCGTCGCGGCGCGGGATTTACCGGCTGGGGGCTTGGCGCGGCGAAGCGGATTCGAACGCGTGAAATTCAAATTCGAGCAAAGCGGGCAGGTGCTCCGCAAAAAAACTCCAATCATGCCCACCGGGATATAGATGAAACTCGTGCGGGATGTGGCGGGATGTGAGCAGCTTGTCCAGGGCTTGCGCGCCAGCGTCGAAACCGTAATCGTCCTCGGAGCCACAATCGAAGAATATTTTGAGGCCGGCCAGGTTCGCGGTGCGAGCGATAGTCACGGGGTCGTTGCGAATCCAGAACGCGTCATTAAATGGTGAGCCGAAAGCGCTGCCCAGAACGCGCAGTACGCCAAGCTGCCGCGCATTTTGCGGGGAGACGCGGGGTAGCTCCTCGATGAGAGCCGCGCTGAGCGCACCGACGGCTTCGAAAAGCTGCGGATGCTGGAACGCGATATGAAGGGCGCCGTAGCCGCCCATGGAGATGCCAGCAATGCCACGCGATTTGCGCCCCGGCTGGGCGCGGTAACGCTTTTCGACGCCGGGCATGAATTCACGCATGAAAAAATCTTCGTAGCGATGGCGGCCATCGAGCGAGTTGATGTAGAAGCTGGCGTCCGCCGACGGCGTCACGATCAGGAATTCGCCCAACTGATGCTGCTCCCAGAGGTCTTCGATAAGATTCAAGCCGCCGGAATGGATGAGCATCTGATCGTCATCGCCGAGGCCATGCAACAGATAGAGGACGGGATAACGGCGCGATCTGTCGCTGTCATAACTCGGCGGAAGAAGGACGCAATAAGGAACGGCGCGCTCGAGGATTTTGCTCGGAAGGGAAACGCATTCGGCGCGGCCGGTCGCCAGGGCGGGACGGGGGAAGAGAACAAAACCGATCAGGATCGCCGCCAAACCAGCGGACCAAAATTTATTCATACCGCAGAGCCTCGACCGGATTGAGCCGAGCTGCACGCGTGGCGGGATAGAGCCCCGCGACGAGGCTTACGATCACAGAAAACATAATCGCTCCCCCCACCAGCCACAACGGGACCGAAAAAACATGCGCCGAGGGCAAATTTTGGCGGTGCAAGTAGAGATTCGTGCCCCAGGTCACGCCTATTCCGATAAACCAGCCAAATGCAACGCCGAGCACACCGCCAAGCAGTCCCATCACACCCGCTTCCACAAAAAAGAGCTGCTTCACGTCGCGATCCGCGGCGCCGAGAGCTTTCAAAATGCCGATTTCACGGCGGCGTTCGAGAATCGCCATCACCAGCGTGTTGATGATGCCGAGCGTCGCGACGGCGAGAGCCAGGCTGCCGAAAATGGCCAGCAAGAGATCGAAGATGGTGAAAAATAATTGCAGGTTGCGCGTGGCGTCCAAGAGAGAGAATGTGCCAAAGCCCATGTTTTTGATGGCGGTCTCGATTCCTTCGACCTGCGTGGGGCTCTTGGCGCGCACGGTCAAGCTCGCATAGATTGATTTTCCGTTGGATGCGCGCACGGCGTCGCGCAAATCGTTTACCTGCGCCGCGCGCAGCGTGGAAGCCACCTCGAGCGGAATGAGCAGACGTCCGCTACCGAATCCTCCGAATCCAGCCGCCGGTTCCGTTTCAACGATGCCGACGATGCGGAGTTTTTTCTCGCGCGGAACAATCGAAAAGCCTCCGGCACCGGCATCCGACGCATCGCCGCTGTCTGCCGCAGCCTGGGTTGCTCCGCTTTGCGGCGGGAGCGCTTCGCGCTCCGCATAGCGCACCACCAGCTCCTTGCCGATGAGAGTGGCCGGCTGCGGTGACAAATCCCGGGCAAATTCGATTTGCAAAATCGCTTCGTCCGCATTCGAGCTCGAGAAGAAACGCCCTTGTATCCCATCGAACGCGCCGGTCGTCCGAGCCGAAGCCGGGACTCCGGCCACGATGGTCGAATAAGGATTGCCGTCGTAGCGCACTTCGGTCGGAAAACGAATCTGCGGATAGACTTCGACTACGTTGGGCAGATGCTCCAGCTCTTTTCTCGCGTCCTCATCGAGAGGGCGCGCCTCCTTCTCCGGCAAAGGATTAGCCTCCGGGCGGCGAAAGCCCTCCCGATTTCTTCGTTGGGTGACGATGACCGTATCAAAGAGGCCGGAATTTGAGAGGCGTTTCGTGGCGAGTTCTTGCAATCCGACGCCGAGCGAAAGCATCGCCACGAGTGAAGCAACACCTACGCCAACGCCCAGCGTGGTCAGCGAATTTCGCAGCACGGCTTCGCGCAAATTGCGGAGAGCGAGCTCGCCGAGGTCACGCGCCTTCATGATTTCGCTCCGTCGCTGACCAGCTTGCCGTCCGCCAGCGCCACAAAGCGGTCCGCGAAGCGTTCGGCCAGCGGGCGTTCGTGGGTGACCATGACGATGGTCATGCCCAAGTTGAGTTGAATTTCTTTGAGGAGCTGCAAAATGGTTTCTCCCGTTGCGCTGTCCAGATTGCCCGTCGGCTCATCGGCAAACAACAATGTGGGCCGATTTACAAGCGCTCGCGCCAATGCCGCACGCTGTTGCTCGCCTCCGGACATTTCGCTCGGGCGGTGGCCGACTCGCTTGTCCAATTGCACGCGTTCCAGGGCTTCCTGAACGCGCTTGCCGCGCTCGTTGCGGTCCACCTCCGCAAGCCGCAGCGGCAATTCGACGTTTTCTTCGAGGGTCATTCGCGGCAAAAGATTGAACGATTGAAAGACCATTCCGACGGTCCGGCTGCGATAACGGGCCAGCTCAAGCGAAGTCATTTCCGAGAGATTCTTGCCGTTTGCGAAGATTGCGCCGCCGGTGGGACGGTCCAGCCCGGCCATCAAATTCAGGAGCGTCGATTTTCCCGAGCCCGAGCTGCCCAGGAGCGCCACGAACTCTCCCGTGCGCACGTTGAGCGTCACGTCGTCCACCGCGCGAATCACCGCAGAACCCATCTCGTAGTGGCGCGAAACCCGTTCCGCGCGCACAGCCATGCCATCGCCTGTCGCCATCATCGCCTCTCGATGGTACTACGCATGGCGAGGGTTATGAGTTACCGGCTGTCTGGCGGGGCGGGCTGTCTGGGCGAGGAAACAGATGGAACAACGTATCCCGCTCCGAACGAAGAAATAGTCAGCTCTCCAAGCTGCGAGAGTTATCTAAAAGCGATTTAGCTTGCCGTCGGCAGAATTTGCTGATCTTGCGATGCGGTTTTATACAGAGGATGTCTAGGGCGGGACGCGCCACTCGCGCAGAGCTTGTGCTCTTCGCCCCGCCCCCTTCCGATATCGAGGCAAAGGGTGAAAAGCGGATCAGGATTTCTTGGGGGCTTCCGAGGTTTTCGGTTCCATCACTTTAACTTCGGTTGCGATTCGCTGTTTGTTGTCCAT
This sequence comes from uncultured Acidobacteriota bacterium, assembly GCA_963715795.1. Classification (GTDB taxonomy): domain Bacteria; phylum Acidobacteriota; class Terriglobia; order Acidiferrales; family UBA7541; genus Acidiferrum. Next base: position 4,896,330 of record OY970275.1, read on the forward strand.
GTGATAGTAAACAGTGGCCATCTTTCCCTTGTCGAGATCTCCTTCTTTCTTGGTGTCGGAGTTCAAAACAAACTTTGTGCTTTCTTCCTTGCCTTTCCATTTATGTTCGAGAACCAGGTCAGAATCGGACACCGACGAAATGGTTCCCATTCTGTGATAAACGGCAGGTTTGGAGGTTTCTGTCGTTGTTTTTGGGGTTGTGCTCTTCGGCGAGGTAGTTCGTGCTGCAAGCGTTGCTCCCTCGCCGCACAAGAGCAAGGCGGCGGCGAACATGACAACGTATCTGAGTTTCATCTGATTCCTCCTGATAGAGTTGGGCCCGACTTCTGTTTTCTGTGATGCCAAAGAGAAGAATGGCGTTGGGAGGGCTTTCCCGCGAAGTCTGATCTGATTGTATACGGAAGACTAACGAGATTCTGCCGCGATCCCGCGGAAGGAAGAGGCCGTTATTGAGCTGACGCGAGTCCTTTGTGCGCGGAGTGAAACTCGAGCACAATCTCGCGCCGCTGCCGCGGCGACGAAGAGACGGTCTCGAAAGCTTGATGCGCCGCGCCCAGAAGAGGCGCGTCTTCATTCAATACGATAGAGAGAGGGATGTTCGACAACATGGAACTCAGCCTGCCCTTATCTGCAAACGACTGGCAGAAGCTGCTGTGCTGCAATTTCGAAAGGATTTTAAGAACGATTCCTCCGGCGAAGTAGACGCCGCCGTACGCAAGGACCCGCAGCGCCAGATTGCCGGCCTCCGCACCGAACGCGTCGATCCACCAATCGAGCGTTTGCACGCACACGGGACAAGCGCCAGTAAGGGCGTTCTGCGTGATTTCGCTGGCGGAAGCGGCTTCCGGCTCCGCGAACGTCGCATGGACAATGGAGGAATCCAGAAATTCGTGCAACTTTCGGAACCCGCGGCCGGAAAAAATCTCCTCGCACGAGACCCGGGGCAAACGCTTCTTGAGCGAATGGAGGAGTTGAATCTCGCGATCCGTCCGCGGCGCAAAATCCGCCGAGCCTCCTTCTGAAGGTGAAGCGCGATGTTGCAGGCCATCCCAGAAAATCATGGCTTCGCCGAGCCCGGTGCCCGCGGCAATCAAGGCCTGATTGCCGTTGAACAGAGGCGTTCCCGGGTTCAGCACCAGAAAATCTTGCGGAGTGAGGTGCACCAGGCCGTAGGCGGTGGCCACCAAGTCGTTGATCAAAACCAATTGATCCGGAGCGAGATTCAGCTTGGAGGCCAGGGATGCAGCTGTCAGGTCCCAGGGAATATTGTTGGCCACGAGACGGCCATCAACCATGGCGCCCGCGATTCCAAATCCGGCGGCGGAAATTTTGTCTTGGGGCGCAGCGCCCTGGTCGGTTGCGCACTCGCGGAAAAATGTTTCGAGCAATTCCTCGAGGCCGGCAAATTCACGGGTGGCGTAGCGGCGCTGAAAGACAAGTTGCAGTGCGGGTCCCTGCTCTTCGAACAGAGCTAGATTGCACTTGGTGCCGCCAATGTCTCCGGCGAGAATCATTTCAACCTTCGCCGAGCCGCCACACCTTCGGCTGGGACGAAAAATAAATGCATGACAATCATCCGCTTCTCGGCGCTCCGGGACAAGAACATTAGCACAGCGCTGGCGAGCAGCCTGTCTCGAAATTTGGTTTCAGCGAAACGGCCAAATCGCTAGCTTGCGGGGATCGCCCGGGAAGAACCCAAGAGAGAACCCTTCGAACGATTTCCGTTACGGCGGCCTTTCGCCATCAGACATGTTTCAGCACAGGGTTGCAAGGAACTTGCCACGCGCCCTTCGCTCTTCTTCTACACTCACTGTGATTCAACTGGTTCTGAACCAGTCGGTCTTGGGGGCGGGCGTCTCCCGCAGGAGCGTCCGGCGGGCTGCTTCGGGAGGATTGCGTGGCGACAAGCGAGAACTTCGATCTAGTGATAATCGGCTGCGGGCCTGCGGGGGAAAAGGCCGGTGCACAGGCGGCTTATTTTGGCAAGAGAGTCGCGATCATTGAACGAGCCCCGGACGTGGGCGGAAGCTGCATCAATACGGGCACGGTACCGAGCAAGACGTTGCGCGAGTCGGCCCTGTATTTTTCCGGGCTGAAGCAGCGCGGCCTTTACGGCATCGACTATTCGCTGAAGGAAAATCTCACCGTGCAGGATTTCATGCGGCACGAACGCGCCGTCGTGGAAATGGAACGCCAGCGCATTTTGAAAAATCTGGAGCTGCATCACATCGAACTGCTGCGCGGACAGGCGGCTTTCGAAGACGCGCATACGGTGGCGATAAGCGGGGCAGTGGGAACGCGCCGGCTTCGCGGCGAGGTCCTTCTGATAGCGACCGGTTCGAAACCGCATCGTCCATCCGAGATTGCCTTTGATGATCTTCACACTTTCGATTCGGACACGTTTTTGCAGATGGACCGCATTCCGAAAAGCCTGGCGGTGATCGGCGGCGGCGTCATCGGCTGCGAGTACGCATCCATTTTCATGGCGCTCGGCGTAGATGTGACTTTGGTGGATGGGCGAGACCGCTTGTTGCCGTTTCTCGATGCAGAAATCTCCGATCGCCTTCGCGACCGGCTCACGGCGCTCGGCATGCACTTTTTGTTTAACGAACGCCCTGTAAAAGTGGAGAATTCGGCGGCTGGCGTGCGGCTTTCGATGAAAAGCGGCAAGACGCTTGAAACCGAGGCTGCCCTTTTTGCCGCGGGCAGGCGCGCTGCCATTGATGGGCTAGGCCTGGAAAAAGCCGGTTTGGCCATCAACGAGCGTGGGTATATTCCCGTTGACGACAACTATCGGACCTCGGTGCCAAACATCTATGCGGCGGGCGACGTGATTGGGTTTCCTGCGCTAGCCTCCACATCCATGGAGCAGGGGCGCGTGGCCGTTTGCCACGCTTTTGGCTTTCAGTACAAACAGCGCGTGGCGTCCATGCTTCCGATGGGGATTTACACGATTCCAGAAATTTCCGCGGCGGGCGAAACGGAAGAGTCGTGCAAGGAAAAGAAAATCGACTATTGCGTTGGGCGGGCTCATTACGAAAACAACGCGCGCGGCCACATCATCGGAGATACGGCTGGGATGCTCAAGCTTATCTTTGCGCGGGAGAATCGCAAGCTGCTCGGCGTGAGCCTGATCGGCGAGAGCGCCACGGAGCTCATCCATATCGGCTTGGCGGTTCTCGACAACGGGCAGACCATCGATCAATTTATCGAGCAGGTTTTCAACTATCCCACGCTCAGCGAGACCTACAAGTATGCGGCTTACGATGGGCTCGGCAACCTCGCAGGCCACAAACTGCGCGAGGGCTAGCCGCCGCGAGAGCGTTCTGTCATGCTCGTGGCGAGGAGCGCGATGAAGCCCCGCATTTCTTTCCTGCTTCTTTCCTTGATCGGCGCGGCACTGATTGCGCTCGCTTGTTCGTCCCGTGCGCGCGCACATCCGCAAAAACCACAAGCGAGGCGCGCTTATCTCGGCTTCGACCGCAATATCTATCCCGGCGATGAAGCCATGCGATCTCTACGGCATGATTTTGCTTTCTCGGGTTATTGGCTGAGCGCACCTCCAGAAGAAAAGGCCAGCACCTGGAACGGCATGCGTGAATTTATGCGCTCCTTGGGGTTCGGCTTCCTGGTTCTTTATCGCGGCCGGCAGGAACGAGAACTAAAAAACGCGACGATGGCTTATAGCTTGGGAGAAGCCGATGCGGAAGCGGCGGAACAGGCGGCCAAGCGCGAGGGTTTTCCGCCCAACACGATCATCTTCCTGGATATCGAGGAGGGCGGCCGTCTTTCGGCTGCGTATCATTCTTATATCCGGGCCTGGTTGTGGACGCTGACGCAGATGGATTACCAAGGCGGATTCTATTGTTCGGGAGTGCCTGTAAAAGAAGATGCGAACAGCACAATTACGACCGCGGATGATATTACTGATTTCCTCGCCGGCAAATCGCGAGCGTTTACCATTTGGGCATTCAACGATGTGTGTCCGCCATCTCCGGGCTGCACGTTTCCGGAAGAGCCGCCCTCACCTGCCTTGAGCGGAGACTCCATGGCGAATGTCTGGCAATATGCGCAGTCGCCCCGTCGCAAGGAGCGTACCGCGCACTGTGCATCTAGCTACCATGCCGATGGAAATTGTTATGCCCCTAGCGACACTGGGCATGCCTGGTTTCTCGACGTGAACTCCGCCAACTCGCCCGATCCATCGAACGGCAGATAGGCCGCAATCAAGAGAGGGCGGCCCATTGCCGCCCTCTTTGCCTGATTGCCAAGACGCTTTGCTTAAATCTGGCCCAAGCCGCCGTCGACGTGGAGTTCTTCGCCGGTGATATAGGACGAATCCGAAGAGGCGAGAAACGCGACAGCCCCGGCAACTTCGTCGGCTTGCCCTATGCGTTTCATGGGAACCCGCGCGCTGATATTTTTCGCGAATTCATCGACCGCTTCCTGCGACATTCCGGTTCGGCCAAAAATAGGCGTGGCGATCGGCCCAGGAGCAACCGCATTCACACGAATCCCGCGGCCCACCAGTTCCGCCGCGCTGGTGCGTGCCAAGGAACGCAACGCCGCTTTGGTGGCGGCATACGCGCTCATGTTCTCGGAGCCTTTGATGCCCGCCACGCTGGTATTCAGGATGACGGACGCGCCGTCATTGAGGAAGGGAATCGCCTTTTGGATGGTGAAATAGGCGCCCTTGACGTTGGTCGAGAAGTTGTCGTCGTAGATAGCCTCGGTCGTCGCGGAAAACGGGGCAAACTTGGCCACGCCGGCGTTTACGAAAAGCACGTCGATCTTGCCGTATTTCTTTTCGACTGCCGCGTAGATTTTGTCGATGTCTTCGAGCCTGGAGACGTCCGCCTGAATGGCCAGAACGCCGTTGCCGAGAGCCTTGGCGGCCTCGTCCAGGGTCTTTTGGCTGCGCCCAACAATCACCACATGAGCGCCTTCTTCCTGCAAACGCTTGGCCGACGCCAGCCCGATGCCGCTGTTGCCGCCGGTCACTACAGCTACTTTTCCTTCGAGTCTCTTCATGGCCTTCTCCTTGACTGTCTTGTTCTTCCCAATTCCGCACCCGGGATCGGGTTGCTTCCCTCTTCCCTAGGTTTCGATACTTAGATGACTATCGAAACGATTGGTTGCAGCCCTTTTTGGGGGGAGGCGCCGGCGGTTCGCGGTTCTATGGCAAGAGCGACCTGAAGTTCGCTACACTAAGCCATGGAACATGGACCTCGCACAGATTGAAAAGATTTCAAAGGCTTTGGGCGACGAAACTCGTCTGATGATTTTTGAGGCGATTTCCCGCGAAAAACTGATGAATTGCGGGGAAATCGTGTCGTTGCAGGGTGTTACTCCGGCCACCGTCTCGCATCACCTGAAAATCCTGAATGAAGCCGGGCTCGTGGACTGCCATAAGAAGGGCCAGTTCGTTTACAGCCGCACGGTGCCCGGAGTTGTGCAGGAATATACTCGCGCGCTTTCCCAGCTGGCTCGCGGGAAGCGGGGACGGAGCCGGCGCTGAAGGCTCCGCTCAGTCGGTCGGATTTCTTGGAAATTTCAAATAGGGAAGCCGCACACCGTCGATCAAGATCTGGTCGGCACGGATATTTGTGGGCGCTTCGAATCCTTGCGTCCCGCCGTTCGTCACGTAGTCGTCTTGATCCACGCCGTCTCCGCTGACCCCCAGCCCGCCGACCAGCACGCCGTTGCGATACAACCCTGCGCTCCCCGGGAAGAAAACGATGCCGCTCTTATTGACGTTCGGCGCCCCCGTTTGAAATCCCTGCGTACATGGATTTGCGATATCTTGCAGATAAAGGTTGAAAAATGGCCCGGCCCCAGTGCCGTCAATCCCCGGAGGAAAAAGAGGCTGAGCGCCAAAGCTGATTGTGCGGTTCGTAACGGCGGTGCCCAGAGGCACTTGATTCAAGTCCGCGGCTGTCCGAGCGGAGCTGTTGAAGTAGACCATGTTGCGCGCTTTGCTTGCGGCTACATCAACGCTGAACACCGTCGAATCCTGCATGCGCCGCAGACCGATAAGCGTGCCGTCCAGGTCGGCAACGGCAATGGTCATTCGCGCGCGCGCGCCAATCGGCAAACGAATCGCTGCGCGTGTCTGCTCCGCAGTCGCTTCCGCGTTGTCGAGGATGTTCTGCACATCCGCGGCGCTGAGTCCACCCAGCGGCCCCGCTGCAGGCGTGATGAGATCGCCTTCCGGTGGCTGCCCCGCGCTATCGGCGGGCGCCACCAAATAAGAGCCACTGCCGGCCACAGGTCCCAGGGCAACACCCGTCGGGAGCGTTGTCTGCGTCACAAACGGCAAAGTGACTCCTGAGATGGAAACCACGCCAGGAGCAGCTGGCGTTGGCCCAAAAACATCCGATGGCCCCGTGCGCTGGGTTGTGGAGCCAACAAAGGCCGCGTATTCGGCAACGTTGAGATTGCTTGAAACCGTAACCACGCCGATTCCACCCACGACGACATTCTGATAAAAAATCGGGACGCCGCCGGGATTCACTGCCAACGGATTCGAATCCATCGCATCCGCTTTTCCCGTGATAACGCCCGGCCCAAAACTTCCGCCCAGAGCGAGCGCGGGAGGTATCTGGCTCTGAAAGGCCGCGCTGTTCACGAGCGTGCAGCCGCGATTTGTGTTCTCAATCCCATACAGGGCCGCGTTGGGCTGATTTGCCACTCCCGGCGGAAAATGAATTCCGCTGATGAACCGCACCGTGCGCGAGGAGAGCGGCGCCTGATCGTTGCTGAAAAACGCGCCGGTCCGAGCGAGAGCGACGGCCACATCGTTCGCGTCCAGCATCTGTCCGAAATTACCAGGAGACGAGGCCGGCGCGTTTTGCGTGCGGTACACCCCCAGCACAAATCCGGCTCTATCCACCACCGCTACGACCATGTCGACATTCGCGGAATTCACCGCGGCCTGCAGGATGTTTTGCACGTCGGCGATTTGCAGGGGTTGCACGCTCGCAACCGGCGGCGCGGGCACCGGCGTGCTGCTCCCGCCGCCGCAGCTCACCAGCAGCAGCGCCAAGACGACGGCAACCCCGATCGCCAGCAAAATGCCGACCGCCAGCGTTTTTTTGCGCCGCGCCAAAACACGGCGGGCCGCCACGGGTTTCCGAATCGAGTGTTCCGACGGCATGAGGGGTACTTTCCTTAGTAACACGCCTCCCCGCGTCCCTCAATCCTTCGCGGCGCGCGCGATTCCTATCGGTGAACGTCTTTGTGTCCAAATCGAAATGTTATCGACTGTATTCAGGGGCTGCGGAAATGGGTTGTCCGCGGCGTGCCAATGTTGTTAGCTAGAACGCGATCCCTTTTACTTGCGCAAACTTTCTCAGGCCGCAGGCATGCTCGCTCTCTCTTCGCGAAGCTCTCGACGCGTCAACGGTCCAACTCGCGCCGCCGTGGTACTGGCGCTCGCCTGCTTCGCAGCTGGCAGCGCATGCGGCGGACAACAAAACGCGCCGGGGCAAGCGGCTGCCTCCGGAGGGCAGGCCACGGTGCAAAAATCCAGCGAACCAGGAGCTGCGCAGCGCATTCCGCGCCAGCAAGCGTTGATGACAGCGGCCGTCGATGGCGTCTTGCGCGAAGCCATTCCGCCTAACGGATCGCGCCCCGTAGCTTCGGCTCAACTGACTCTGCGCTCCTTGCAGACGGGGCAGATTGTGCGCGTTAACTCAACCTCGGAAGGCGTTTTCCGCGTTCTTCTGCTGACGCCCGGCGATTACGAATTTCGCGTCGAAGCGGCGGGATATGCGCCGTTTGTCATCCCCGATCTTGCGCTCAGCGCCGACGAAGTCACCACGCTCGAGATCTCCCTGGTCAGCACCAGCAGCGCAGAGCTCAAGTCACGTCTTCCGCGGCTTCCCGAACTGGGTCCCGCGCTTGCACCCCAAGCGTCGCCCTCGCTCGGCAGCTACCGCGAGTTCCGCCATCGTCTCGATTCCGATCCCAAGTACATCGTCGAGCTCGCGCCGGAATATCTGCCTCCGGTCGCTGATGTTTTCAACGCGGTGCCCAATCGCTGGGCGCTCAATCAACCCGACTATCACCGCTACCCGCAAAAAGGCGAATACCTATACAGCAAGTCACATTGGTATGACCCGTTTGACGGCAATCGCTTCAAAGGCGACGAACCGATCTGGCCCGAACTTTTCGGGCAGCAGGTTTTCTTGAATCTCACCGCTTCATCAGAGACATTTTTTGATGGCCGCCGCGTGCCTTCGCCGAGCGGCGTGAGCGCCGCCGAGCCCGGCAGCTCCGGGTTTTTCGGACGCGGCGAACAAGCTTTCGTCGACCAAACTTTGCGCTTCAGCTTCGATCTTTTTCACGGCGATGCGTCGTTCAAACCGGTCGATTGGCGCATCCGCATCACGCCCGAGCTGAGCCTGAACGATCTCGACGTCCGCGAGCTTGGCATCGTCAGCCCCGATGTGCGCGCCGGCACCAACCGTTTTGACGACCACCTCGGCTTTCAAGAGGCCTTCGTCGAAGTGAAGCTGCACGATCTCAGCGACAATTACGATTTCATCTCCGCCCGCGCCGGCATACAGCAATTCAACGCCGATTTCCGCGGATTCCTCTTCGTCGATGAGCAACCCGGCCTGCGCCTCTTCGGCGACCTGAACAACAACCGCATCGAGTACAACGCCGCGTATTTTCAACTCCTCGAGAAAAACACCAACAGCGGCCTCAATACGTTCAACCGACGCCACCAACAAGTTGTTTTGGGGAACGTCTACTTGCAGGACTTTTTCTTCCCCGGCTACACCGCGGAGTTCGTCGCGGCATGGAACAAAGATGATCCCAGCGTTCATTACGACGACAACGGCTTTCTTGTGCGTCCCGCGCCTATCGGCAGCATCGTCGATCAAGGCCCTGGCGGAGGCCCTCTGGCGCATGGCATTCGTGTCGGCTATTTTGGCTGGTTGGGCAGCGGCCATATCCACCGCATCAATATCACGCACGCTTTTTATCAGGCTGTCGGGGAAGACACGTTCAATCCCATCGCGGGCAGGCCGGTTACGATCAACGCGCAAATGGCCGCCGCCGAAATTTCCTACGATCGCGACTGGATTCGCTACCGCATTTCCACTTTTTATACTTCGGGCGACGCCAATCCGCGCGACGGCCGCGCCCGCGGCTTCGATGCCATTGACGATCTGCCGAATTTCGCCGGCGGTCTTTTCAGTTTCTGGAATCGCGAAGACATTCGTCTTCTTGGCTCCGGCGTTTCGCTCACCACCGATGGCAGCTTGATTCCGTCCCTTCGTTCCTCCAAGGAAGAAGGCCAGGCCAATTTCGTCAACCCTGGAATTTTCCTGGCGAACGCCGGCGCGGACTTCGATATCACTCCCAAGCTCAAAGGCTTCGCCAACTTCAACTATCTTCGTTTCGAGCGTACCGAGTCGCTCGAGTATCTATTGTTCGAATCGCCCATTCGCCACAGCATCGGCGAAGACTTTGGCGTCGGCGTCACCTACCGTCCGCCGCTCTCCGAAAACATCGTTCTCACCGCTGGTGCTTCGGCGTTACAGCCCGGCGACGGTTTCAAAGAAATCTACACGAGCCGCACGCTTTTCTCGCTCTTCGGCTCGATGAAGTTTACTTTCTGAGGCAACGTATCGGATGAATTTGTCGCCCAAATTCGCCCGCTCTTCTCTGCGAGACCTCTGCGCACTCTGCGTCTCTGCGTTATCTTTTCTCTTGGTACTTTCCGCCCAGTCGTCCTCGGAGGTCCACGCGAAGCCAGACGCGAACTCCGTCCGCGGCCAATCCCCGGAAGAAGCCGCTCGCAAATCGTTCGGCTGCATTTCCTGCCACACTTCGACGGACGAGCCGACCATGCATCCGACGAAAACCGTTTTTCTCGGCTGCACCGATTGCCACGGTGGCAATTCTTCCATTTCCATTACTACAGGAATGATGCCAAATTCTCCCGAATACAATTCCGCTAAGGAAAAAGCCCACGTTCAGCCTCACGACCCAGCTTTTAAGGACCGTTCCGCTCTGCCGGAGCTAACGTACACAAAGTGGCTCGAAGAGTCGCCCGAGTTTGTCAAGTTTGTGAATCCCGGCGACCTTCGCGTCGCCCCGGAAACGTGCGGCGAGGCTGGCTGCCACGCCCAGGAAGTTCGCGCCGTTTCGACCGGTATGATGACGCATACGGGTCTTTTGTGGGGCGCGGCGCTCTATAACAACGGCGGTTACCCCTACAAAGATACGCATTTCGGCGAAAGCTACGGCCGCGATGGCCTGCCGCAATCCATTAAGACTTATCCGCCTCCCACGCCTGAAGAAACGCGCACAAAAGGTGTGCTCCCCGAACTCGAACCTCTCTATCGCTGGGAAATTTCTCAGCCGGGAAACGTCCTTCGCGTTTTCGAGCGTGGCGGCGAAAAAAAGTCCGAGCTCGGCAATCCCAATCGCGAAGAGGATCCCGGCAAGCCCGACGATAAACTCAGCGACCGCGGTTTTGGCACGGAACTTCGCACCGATCCCGTTTTTCTTGGCCTGCAAAAGACTCGTCTCGTCGATCCCGTCATGTCGTTGCCTGGCACAAACGATCATCCCGGCGACTATCGCGCCAGCGGCTGCACCGCCTGCCACGTCATCTACGCAAACGATCGCGATCCGATGCATTCCGGCTCTTATGCGCAGCACGGCCACTCCGGATTCAGCGCCTCTTCCGATCCGACCATCCCCAAGAATGAGCCAGGCCATCCCATCAAGCACGTTTTTACGACCTCCATTCCTTCGAGCCAGTGCATGGTTTGCCACATCCATCCCGGCACGAACATGCTCACCACCTATTTCGGCCTGACCTGGTGGGACAACGAAAGCGACGGCGACAAAATGTATCCGCCGCTACAGCGCAATCTGACCGAAGAGCAGCGCTATAAATCCCTTTTGCATAATCCGGAAGCCGCGGCCGCTCGCGGCCTCTGGAGCGACGAAAAATTCCTAGAAAACTTGGGAAGTCCCGAGTTCAACGCGAAATTGAAGACCACCCAATTCGCCGATTTCCACGGCCATGGCTGGGTGTTCCGCTCTGTTTTCAAGCACGATCGCAAAGGCAATTGGCTCGATAAGGACGGCAATCAAATTCCGTTCGACGATCCACAGCGTTTTTCCAAAGCGGTTCACCTCGCGGACATCCATCTCGAAAAGGGTATGCAGTGCAATGATTGCCATTTTGCGCAAGACAATCACGGCAACGGCAAAATTTACGGCGAGCCACGCGCCGCGGTCGAAATCGACTGCATCGATTGCCACGGCACGATTCGCCATAAAGCCACGTTGACCACTTCCGGACCTGCCGCTCCCGAGGCCGGCCGCCGCCTGGACACTCTGCGCACGCCCTGGGGCCTCCGCCGCTTCGAATGGCGTGACGATGGCGTCTTGATCCAGCGCTCCATGTCCGACGAAAACAAACAGTGGGAAATCGTCCAGACGCTCGATTCCATCACTCCCGGCAACGTGCACTTCAGCATGAAATCGTTTCGCGCCAAATTGATGACCAAGGACGGCACGGTCGCCACGCAAATGCCGCAGGATGACGAACATCTCGCGCACGCCAATTCCTCGATGACCTGCTACTCCTGCCACACTTCCTGGACGCCGACTTGCTTCGGCTGCCATTTGCAAATGACCGCCAACGCGCGCAAGCCCATGCTCCATAACGAAGGCCTCACCACGCGCAATTACACCAGTTACAACTTTCAGGTTCTCCGCGACGACATCTTCATGCTTGGCGTCGACGGCACCGTCACCGGCCATCGCATCGCACCGGCGCGTTCTTCCTGCGCCATTCTCGTCAGTTCGCAAAACGCGAACCGCGATTGGCTCTACTACACCCAGCAAACCATCTCTGCTCCCGGCTTCTCCGGCCAGGCCTTCAGCACGTTTGTTCCTCACACCGTCCGCGCCACCGAGACGAAACAGTGCAGCGATTGCCACGTCTCCTCCGCCAACGACAACAATGCCTGGATGGCCCAGCTCCTGCTGCAAGGCACGAATTTCATGAATTTCATGGGCCGCTACATTTACGTCGCTACGGGCAAGAAAGGCCTCGAAGCCGTGGCGGTCGCCGAACACGATGAGCCCGAGGCGATCTACGGCAGCGACCTCCAGCGCATCGCCTATCCGGACGACTACAAAAAGTTCGTGGCTCGCCATCGCGAAATCTCCACCACCTTCCGCCACGAAGGCAATGTTCTCGACGTGCAGGCCCGCGGCGAGTACGCGTATACCGCGACCGGCCCAGGGGGCCTCCGCATCTACGACATCGCCAACATCGACAACAAGAATTTTTCAGAGCGCATCATCACCGCTCCTGTTTCTCCCCTCGGCCAGCGTTTATTTGTCCCCACAAAGGACGCCGTCGCCGTTGCTTCACCGACCACGCTTGGCGTGGATCCGCTTCGCCAGCAGTTACCCGAAAACGAAGAGCAACCCATCCATCTCGTCTACGGTTTTCTTTATGTCGCCGACAAAGAAGAAGGACTCGTCGTCATCGGCAATCCGAATCTCAAATCCAGCAGCCCTGGCGTTGGCACGCTGCTCGACGGCAATCCCGCCAACAACTTTCTCGAGCGCGCCCTCGCGTTCAATCCCGGCGGCGCCCTAACCGGCGCTCGAGCCATCACCATCGCCGGCACGTACGCATACATCCTCACTGATAAATCGCTGGTCGTCGTCGACCTCGATAATCCACTCGCTCCCCGCATCACTTCCACCATCGGTGCGCCGGCCCTCAACGCTCCTCGCGCCGTCGCCGTGCAGTTTCGCTATGCCTTCGTCGTCGATCGCGATGGCCTTAAAGTTCTCGACGTCACTGATCTCGCTCGGCCCACGCCCGTCCCCAATGCCCTCGTCCCTCTCGAAGACGCCCGCAATGTTTACGTCGCCCGGACCTACGCTTATGTTTCCGCCGGCAAGCAAGGTCTAGCCATCGTTGACGTTGAAAAACCCGATTCTCCGAAGCTCGACCAGTTTTTCACGGCCAACGGCCAACTCAACGACGTCAACAACGTGAAAATCGGCATGGTAGCCGCCAGCGCCTACGCCTTCGTTGCCGACGGAAAAAATGGCCTCCGCATTTTGCAAATCGTTTCGCCATGGGATGATCCGGCGCACTTCTCCGGCTTCAGCCCGCGCCCCACGCCAAAGCTCATCGCCACCGCGCGCACTCGCGGCCCCGCTCTCGCCGTTTCCAAAGGCATCGATCGCGATCGTGGCGTCGACGAATCCGGTAACCAGCTCGCTGTGTTCGGACGCCGCGGCGCTCGTCCACTCGATCACGCGGAAATGCAGCGCCTCTATATGCATTCCAGCAATGGCGCGTTTTATTCCGTCACGGATGACCCGGTCGAACACTCGCACTCCCAGCCCAGTGCGTCTCCAACTTCAAGTTCGTTGCCGTCGCTTGATGTTTTCTTCGCTCGAGCCCGTACATGGCTCAATTCTCTTTATTGAGGTTACGCTCATGAATCGCCGCAAATTCCTCTCTTCCGCTTTCAAAACCGTTTCCGCCGTCTCCTGCGCACCACTTTTTGCGAGATCTCTGCACGCTCACGCCCCGCAGGTAGGCGCCACGTCACCGCGCCCCTCAAATACACAGCCTCCCCAACTCGCGCTTACCTTGGACGACCCCAAGCTGAAGCTGGACACCGGTCTGCAATGGCCCGATGCAAATTCGCGCGTCCTGAAAGCTCTCGACAGCCGCAGCGTCCGAGCTGCTCTCTTCGTCTGCGGCATGCGCGTCGACGAATCCGATGGCGCAAAGCTACTTTCTTCCTGGGATCACGCCGGCCACATGATCTGCAATCATTCTTATTCCCACCTCAACTACTGTGGCCCCACCAGCTACCCAGACTTCGCCGTCGATTTCCTCAAAAATGAAAAAGTCATCGCTCCTTATCAAAACAAGAAACTTTTCTTCCGGTATCCGTTTCTCAAAGAAGGCGATACCGCCGACAAGCGCGACCGTTTTCGCGCCCTCCTCAAAGAGAGCGGCTACCGCGTCGGCCACGTCACGATCGACACTTCCGACTGGTACATCAACGAACGCATGACCGACCGTCTTGCAAAGCAGCCCAAAGCCAGCATCGAGCCGTATCGCGATTACCTGATTGCTCACCTTCTCGACCGCGTCGCTTTCTATCGCAACCTCGCCATCGACGTCGTTGGCCGCGATATTCGCCACACCCTGCTACTTCACTTCAATACGCTTAACGCCCTCGTCCTCCCGGACGTGATGGCCGCATTCGAAACCGCTGGCTGGCAATGGATCGATGCCTCCCTCGCCTACCAGGACGAAGTTTTCCAGAGGCTCCCCAAAACCCTCCCCGCCGGGGAAAGCCTCGTTTGGGCTCTGGCAACCGAAACCGGCCGTTATAAGGGTCGCCTCCGATACCCGGGCGAGGATGGGGTCTACGAGGAACCCAAGATGAATGCCCTCAATCTATAGGAACCTACGGCTCGATGGCTTTCAGCACTTCTTTCTCTTTTCCTTCGCTGCCGCTATCTCCTTCTAGACACACCTTTTGGCCATTCTTAGTGCCCCTAGCGACACCCATCTCCTTTCCTTTGTATCCTTTAACCATAGGACACATCTAATCGAGGTATAATGTCTCGTTCACGCTTTTGACGCATAGCACCTATCAAAATAATTCGTGAGGGGCCCCCGCCGAACAAAGCTATCCTAGAAGTGTAGGGGGTACTGGCACCGCATCCAGGGCGGGCCCAACTCGCTTAAGGCGAGCTTTTAAGGAAGAAAGAAGGGGTACTAGGACATGCTTAAGCAGTATCTTCTGGCAAGCGATTTCGACCAGACACTTAGTTTCAACGACTCGGGTGTGGTTCTCTCCGAGCTCATTGGCTTTCACGGATTTCACGACAAGGTCAAAGGCCTCGCCTTGATGAACCTCGTCCAGCAGGGCGCCGAACTCAGCTATCTGATTCTGCACGACCCGGAATTCCGCCGCGTTCGTCGCGAGCACCTCGTGGAAACCGGCAAGCGCATCCGGCTAAAGCACAACGTCGCCCTTTTTGCGCGTGCTCTCGATAATCTCGCGGAAGGCTATAAATTCCATTTCAATGTCATTTCCGCGGCTCCGCAGGAAATCATCCAGTCCGCGCTCGAGGGCATTGTGCCGCCGGAAAATATCTTCGGCACGCGCTTTCGTTACAACGAGGCCACCGGCGAAGTGGAATCCATCATTCGCGCTTCCGCCGGCTGGGGCAAAATTAACATTCTCGAAGAGCGCCGCGCCGAACTGAGTATCAGCCACGACCACATCATCTACATGGGCGATGGCAGTTCCGATCTCCCCGTGATGATGCACGTCAACCAGCACGACGGTCTCACCATCGCCGTCTCCGAGGCCAAGTTCATTTCTCGCGTCGCGAAGCGCACCGTGCTAAGCGACAACGCGATGAGCGTTCTTGTCCCCGTGCTCGAAAAAGTTTTGAACTGGGATTCCGCGCACATCCGGAAGCTCTTTACTTCCTACGGCCTCAATCTTCTTGAATGGGAAAAGGTTCGGACCGACATGCTCACCATTCAGGATTCCGCGGAGCCTGTCGTGGTGTCCTCCGCTCAAGCACATTAAACTCACCTGCAAATGGAGCGGGCGGCTGTCCTTCGCCGGATAGCCGCCCGCTTTTTTTCTAATGTACAGCAATTACTGGATGAGCCTGCCGATGGTAGATTCCGCCTGCAACACCACCTGCTTCCGCGGATTTGCTTCTGCGCGGAATGCCTCAGGTGGAATACTCTCGCAATCGAGCACATTCGCCGAAAGAAGCCGCTCCACAACACATTTCACTGAGGGCTGAACTTGAATTCGATAACCTCCGTCGTTTCCTTCGGTCCTGGTTCGAATTCGCTTTCCATCGCCGCTTTTTCGGCGTCTGCCGCTAGCACGGGATGGCCACCAAGGATATGCGTTCTCTTTACTTTCCCATCCGCCCCGATGGTTACTTCAATTTTCACAACGCCCGATAGGCTCAATTTCCTCGCTAGTTCGGAATATTGAGGTTTTGCCAGCACCTTGACTTTGCGCCGCGCTTCGGGAATATCCCCTATTTGGGCCTTGAGTGAAAATGTTCCTACACTCGCCGCGGCGAGTGTAGCGAGCAGACCCACTACGAGCATTCGTTTGAACTCTTTCACGATCCTGTCCTTGAAGCCGGAATGTCCGGCGAAGTTAACCCCGCTCTCCTAATTGCATTTGGCCGACCACACTCTTTGAAAACTCGGTCTCCCGGCTGATTATTTGTAGGCCTTCTCGATTCAAAGGCTTATGAGTGCTCTTCAAATGGTCTGCCGGCGCTTTCTAGCCTTGATTTTCGCTGTTATATCTCAGGTTCAATCGATTTAAAACAAGCTCGTCTCGATTTGAGACGCCCTGTCTATTCGCTCATCAGCTCTACACCTGTGCTCACCCGGAATTACCGGGCCGCATTCGCGCCAGATGCTGCGCTTTTTCGCCCGCCTCGTTTTGGCCCCTCCGTTTCTTCGGATACAATGCCCATGGAGGTCCCATGTCCAAGAAATCCATTCTCATGCTGGTCGGCGATTACGTGGAAGATTACGAAGTGATGGTCCCGTTCCAGGCTCTCTTAATGGTCGGGCACACGGTCCACGCCGTCTGCCCCGGCAAGAAATCCGGCGAATTTGTTCCCACCTGCATCCATGATTTCGAGGGCGATCAAACCTATACGGAAAAGCGCGGTCACAATTTCGAACTCAACGCCACCTTCGATCAGGTCAAGCCCGAAGACTACGACGCCCTGATGCTTCCCGGCGGCCGCTCACCGGAATATTTGCGCCTCAACCCTCGCGTCATCGAGATCGTCCACCATTTCTCGAAAGCCAATAAACCACTTGCCGCCATCTGTCATGCACCGCAGATTTTGGCCGCGGCTGGCGTCCTCAAGGGAAAAAAGTGCAGCGCCTATCCCGCCACCGGCCCCGATGTCACCGTTGCCGGCGGCACCTACGTCAGCCTCCCCATGACCGACGCCCTCGTCGACGGCAATCTAGTTACCGGCCCGGCCTGGCCCGCGCTAAATTCCTGGCTCGCCAAGTTTCTCGCTGTCCTGGGCACTAGGATCGAAGCGTGAGATTCTTCACGCAGGGCTTGGAGCGCTCAACTGCTCTAGAATCTGAGAGGGCACGGCGCAATGATAAAATCCCGCTGTGAAACTGCCAAATCCCCAACGTGCCATCGTAGATCCGGTGAAGCTCCTGAACTATTGCCTCAACCCAGATCATCCACGCGGGCGGCACAAGGCTCGACTTTTTATGTCGGTTTTGGGGATTACGCGAAAAAACGCGGAACTCCTGCAGTCTGCTCTGCGGAAGGCCGCGGTTGAAGAGGAGGCGGTTCAGGCACACCGGGATGAGTTCGGCCAGCGCTACGTGGTAGACTTTGAAATGAAGGTTGCTCTTGGACGGGGAATAGTTCGGAGCACCTGGATTGTTTTGACAGGAGAAGACCTCCCGAGACTAACAAGCTGTTACGTCTTGAGAAGTCTGAGACGCGATGGACCCCAAGTTGCTTGACGTTGTCGCTTTATTGGAAGACCTTCCGGGACACCGCCTTTTGCGCGGCCAGGTCGGCACCATTGTCGAGAACCTTTCTCCGGGCGTTTTTGAAGTGGAATTCAGCGATGACTCCGGGCGTGCGTACGCAAGCTTGGCTCTGCGCTCCAACCAGTTGCTGGTCCTACATCACGATCAATTCGCTGCCGCATGATCTTTCTGCCTCGGCCGGCGCTTCCTAAATAACTGCCTTACGTGGATAATTATCGGTTCACAATTCCTCGGAAAGGGACGACTCTCGAATCATGGCTAATATCAACACCAAAAAAGGCGTCATCGGCATCCTCACCGGCGGCGGCGATGTCCCCGGCCTGAATCCTGCAATCCGCGGAGTCACTATCCGCGCGCTTCACGAAGGCTACCAGGTCATCGGTTTCCGCCACGGCTGGGCCGGTCTCGTCGATATGGTTCGCGAAAAGGACTACGACAATTCCGACAATTTCCTCATCCTCACGCAGGAAGTCGTCGAGCGCGCCGCGCGCACCGGCGGCACCTTCCTCCATTCCTCGCGCACGAATCCCGGCCGCGTCAGCAAGTCCAGCGTTCCCGCCCATCTAAAGGATGCCTTCAAAGCCGAAAAAAACGATCTCACTTCCGAAGTCCTGAAAAATCTCGCCTGGCTGGGCATTGACACTCTCATTCCGATTGGCGGCGACGATACTCTCAGTTACGGCGTCCGCCTCCACAAAGAAGGATTCAAGGTCATCGCCATTCCCAAAACCATGGACAACGATGTTCCCGGCACGGACTACTGCATCGGCTTCAGCACTTGCGTCACGCGCACTCTGCAGCTCGTCAATGACCTCCGCACCTCGGCCGGCTCCCATGAACGCTTCATGGTCATCGAAGTTTTTGGCCGCTATGCCGGTTATACGGCTATGCTTCCGACCATGGCCGGTGCGGCCAACCGTTGCGTCATTCCCGAATACAAATTCAATATCGAGCACCTTACCGAGATTCTCGTGCATGACCGTAACCGCAATCCCAGCCGTTACGCCACCGTTCTCGTTTCCGAAGGCGCCATGTTCGAAGGCGGCGAAATGATTTTTGAAAGCGATGCCGCGGACGCCTACGGTCACAAAAAACTTGGGGGGATTGGCGATCTCGTATCCGATCGAGTCAAAGAGCTATCTGCCAAATTCAACAAGGGCAAGACCGTGGATATCGTCAATCAGAAACTCGGCTATTTGGCCCGCTGCGGCGATCCCGATGTGGTGGACTCCATCGTGCCCATGGCCTACGGCAATATCGCCCTCGAGCTGCTTCTCAAAGGCGACCATGGCCGCCTCGTCGTTCTCCATAACGGCAGTTACGGCAACACTCCCATTGAAACGATTACCGCCACAAAAAAAGTGGTAGACATCAAGGAGCACTACAACATCGAGCGTCTCCGCCCGCAATTCTCCAGCTTTCAAAACAAGCCGCTCTTCATCATGGGCAGCTAAACCGCCTCTTGCGCAGCAATTCGACCGATGCTCGCCGCACATCGCAACGAATTTCCGCTGAGCCCCGCGGTCTATGCCTGCGCGCGTTGCGGCTCGCAAGGCGGCGTTTTAGGTTCGTTTTGTCATTCGAATCACGGGCAGCGACAATCCGTCTTTCAAGGGAACCTCGATATTTTCTGCCGCAATGTAACCTTTCGCCCCGAAAAGTTTTGCCCCCGTCAAAGTCGCTCCCAATTCATAGCTCGTAAAACCCGCTGTACTGGCCGCGATTTCGCAGGCCTCCAGAATTTTGCTCCCGATGCCGCGCCGCGCCCACGCCGGATGGATAAAGAACGCTCGAATCTTCGCCGCATCGCGCTGCGGGTCCAGAAGTGCGTCTTGTCGCCCCGTCCAGTGATCGCCGCCATACAGTGTCTTCCGTTTGCTCCAACCCCCGCATCCGGCCATCACCCATTCCGGCCCCGAATCTTTTTCCGCGCTTGCCTTCGCCGCTTCCGGCCCCGCATCGCCGGTCCGGACTTCCGCCACAAAATAAGTTCCATCCGCAATCAACTGGCTGTCCACCCCGAACACAGTCTCCAGCGCCGCTTCCCTTTGCTCCGGCGTATAGTCCGAGGCCTGCAATTGCCGCACAGACGCTTCGATCAGTCGGCGCAGTTGGGGAACATCGGCCTCTGCGACTTTCCTAATTCGAATTGCCACTCTTATTCTTGCCATCCAACCGCAACTCTTCCAGCGGCGTACTTTGTTGCGAAAACATCCTCATTGCTCCGAAAACTCATCGCCCGCCGTTCCCCAATGCCGGCAAGATAAACGTCGCCCTGATCTCTTTCCTCTTCGACCAGTCGTGATACGTGTGGCACTCGAAGCACCGCGACTCTGCGTGCCCCGCTCCCGGCGCGTGGCAAGTCTGGCAGGTCGCAATCCCTGGCAAGAGCAAGTCGCCACCCCCCGTGCTCGTCAAAGCTTTCTCATGGCAGCTCACGCAAGAAAATCCCCGGTGCGCGTCATGATCGAATTTCGCATGCGGCATCCATCGCAGTGTCGTTCGCGCCGGCTCCATGGCAGGCAATTGATCCGCACCCGCCGCTGTCGAAAGCGCGTGGCACTGCACGCAAGTCTTACGCCACAGAAGTTCCTCGGCGTCGCCGATCCGTGCCGCAACCCACTCTTTCGGTGTATACACGCGCAACACCGCCCGCGCCGGGCTCCCCGTCAAATCTCGCCCAGGCTCCCGCGCCTCTCGCAACTCCGCCGGATGCGCCGCGATGTACTCGCTGAATTTCTTCACTAGAAAGGCGTGCACCACCTCCGGCTTGTCGTGCGGCACGCCCTCATTGAATCGCTTGTCGAACGCCAGCGAATGGCAGCCCGCGCACGCCGTCGCGAATTTCACTGGGGCCATCAACTCGCGCCCCGTCATCGGCCGGTATGCCGCCAAAATTCCCGCCGGCATCGCGAGAGAATCTTGGCTCTCTGAATATGTCGGCTGAGCAGAAACATACCGGGCGTCTGCGTAAGGCCAATTCGTGCCCGCCGCCGCAGCGCCAAGCCCGTTCTTCGCGTTCATGACCGCTTTCGGCCGGTGGCAATCGCCGCATTCCAATTGTACGTTCGGCCCATTCGGCCCGCGCCGGATCGGCTTCATGTGAATCGCATGATTCAGCTTGATCGTTCCCGGATCGCGCGCATTTTCGCGCAACGCCGCAAACTCCGGGTGCCCATCCTCAAAGCTGTAGATCCCGGATACGAAATGATCCGCGCCTCCGTTCGCTCTCAAATTCCCGTGGCACTGCGCGCAACTCTGGTTGCTCGCGGCAACCAAATTGACGCGGCCGCGATGCTCCGTATGGCACGAAGCGCAACCGATCGTTCCCACTTGCGTTGCGTGATGGATCGGCCCATCGTGGCAAGAGAGACATGCTGCATCGCTGGCCTTTGCCGAAAACACGCCCGCTTTCTGTACGTGGCACGCTGCGCACTGAGCCTCCAGCACCGCGTGCGCTTCGCTCATCCTCCCGCTCGAATAAACCCGTGTGTCCCGCGAAAATCCCAGCCAAGCGACCCACACCAGCGCCAGCGCCGGCAGTCCTACGCTGAGCCACAACTTCGCGCGCTTCAGCGGCGTCGGCCTCTTGAAATAATTCAGGTCGATTCGCTGCGCCAGTTTCTTGGTTGTGCGTGTTCTCGCCACTCGTCACTCGCAACTCATCACGCGCCGCTCGCCACTCTCTTAGTACCGCAGCGCCATCACCGCATGCACCGCTCCCAGCAAAATCAGCGCCAGCGAAAGCGGAATATGCAGCAGCAACCATCCGTGCAGCCAGTGATGTAAACGCTCTTGCCTCACCAGTTGCCGTGCCTCATCGCAAATATCTTCCAAATCCTGCAGCGTCGCCTGCGCCGATTCCGGCATCAGCGTTCGCAAACCGGAAAACACGCCGTGCGCCTTATCCGCATTGCCAAGCCGCGCTCCTCGCCGCTTCGGCTGCTCCAGGAACGGCCTCATCTCGCTCAGATAGAACTTTCGCAGCGGCGCGCACTCTTCTTCGCTTAGAATCACGGTCTCCGCCGCCGCCGCTACCGCCGCTCCGCTGCTCGTGGCCGACATCGTTCGCGCCGCGCTGAATCCTCCTGCTCGCTGCACCTCTTCCTTCGTCGATTTTCCCAGGCCCAGTGGTCCATAAATTCCTTCCACGCCGCGGTCCGCCTCTTCTCGCAACAGCTTCCGCACGTTCCCGATTTCATCGAAAATCGTTTCGAGCTTCACATCCGCCGTCATCACCCGCGGAAGATAGTGCTGCAGCGCCGCGCCAAACACTCCGCTCGCCACCGTAGTGATCAGCAGCCACATCAGCACGCGCGTCAGCGTCCCTCCAAAATGAAATCCTCCATGAAATAAAATCACCGGCAAGCTCAGCAATCCGAGCCACAAATGCCCGCGCATCCACGCCTGCGCGCGCCCCAGCCTCCACGTCGGTACTCGCTTGCGCGCTCCCAGCAGCCCCGCAAAAATCATGAAGCCGAATCCGATCACGCCAAAAGCTAGCCCCATCGCGCTTCCGCCGCGGGGCCCTTCCGGCGCATTTATTGCGTACGCTGCGTAGCTCGCCGTGAACACTGCCAGCAGCATCAACAACGCAATCGCCCATCCGCGTTGTGTCTTATCAATCCGCAAATAAAATTCTCCGCGTCCTCATTTCGCCGCTCCGCCGCCCAGCATCTCCGAAAAAAACGTTCGTGGATCCACGCGGTGCGCCGCATCGTGCGGGCACGCATAAACGCAGCTCGGCTCCTTCAAATGCGTGCACAAATCGCACGATGTGGCCTTCTGTTTCACCGCCGCTTTCTTTTTCCCCGGCCTCTCCAGGTCTTCCACCATCACGTCGAACGGATGCAAATTGATATTTCCGTACGGGCAATTCCGCGCGCACAATCCGCACCCGATGCACCAATCCTCGATAATCACTTCCAGCGAATTTCGCCGCCGGATTGCTCCCACGGGGCATCCCACCATGCACAGCGGATCGCGGCATTGCCGGCACGAAGTCGCCACCAGATATTGCTCGAAACGCAATCCGTCCCGCACCAGCCTCGTGATTCCCTCGTGTGCATCCGCGCAGGCATTCACGCACGCGTCGCATCGCGTGCAGTTCTGTAAATCGAGAATCAGCAGGCTCTGCGCTTCCATCAATCCTTGCGAAAGAAACTGGTCGATCGGTACGCTGTGTACTGCCTGCATGCGCTGCTGGTTCGCCGCGCGCCGCTCTTCGGCCACCGCTTCCAGCCCGTGCCGCACGCTCGGAAACCGCTCCACCATCTCCCGAAAATCGTCACCCGAAATGCGCACCACCTCCACGTGATCCAGTGCCGTGCACGTCGCCGTGCGCACTCCTCCGCCGAGCAACCCGATCTCCCCGAAATAATCTCCGCGCGAAAGATAAGCCAGCACCAGCTCCCCGCCCGGATACGTCTCTGACACCTTCACGAACCCGATGCGCACCAGATAAAAACTTCCTGCCGCATCCCCTTGTCTTGCGATAACCTGCCCCGGCGCAAACCGTTGCAAATCCACTCTTTCTTTCAATCGCTCGATGAAGTCCGGCGAAAGGTCCGCGAACATCGGCACACCGCGCAGATGATTTTCCAGCGCCCGCCGCCGGTAGTTCTGGTCGATCTGCGCGCGGAACGTTTTGTTCTTCAGCAAGATGTCCAGCACATTGCGCAGCATTTCGAACGCCACCACGTCCGTTTCCGCAATTACCGTCGCGGACCGCGGATAAAAATTCATGCACGTCATCTCGCCGAAAAGATCGCCCGGTCCAAGTTCGGCCACCGGATTTCCGTACGCCAGGTCCACCGAAGCGTCAATCGGAATGGTTTTGTCGCGCGCTTCTTCCTCGCGCATGTCCGCGTCGCGCGCCGCCAGCGTGCTGGTCAGCTTCTTGAATAGCCCCTTCGCGCCGCCCTGCGTCTTTACGTGCGCAATCGGCGCGGAAAGCGAAACGCGCGCCTTTCCTTCCAAAATGTAAAAAGCAGTTGACCCAAACTCGCCCTCGCGGCAAATCGCCTCGCCCGGATGGAATCGCCGTTTGACGATCGCTCCGCGGTTCATCTCCAGAAAAGTTCCCGAAACTCCCTTGAACACCGGCAACTGCAAAAGTTCTTCCGCTTCGAATCCCTGCGCATCCGGCCCAGTCGCAATCGATGTGCCCGCTACCGTCTTGTTCGTCAACGCTCCCGTCGGGCACGACACCATGCATTCCCCGCAGGAAATGCACGTTGAATCGCCCATCGGTGCGTTCAGATCGAACGCGATCCCCGCCGAGTAGCCTTTCCCCATCCGCCCCAGCACAAAATTATTTTTGATTTCGTCGCAGCCCCGGATACAGCGGTCGCACAAAATGCACGCATCGTGATCCACCGCGATCGCCAGCGAAGAATCGTCGATCCCCCGCGAAACCGTCCGCTTTGCGAATCGCGGTTGCGTGATTCCCGCCGCCCGCGCCAGCGTTTCCAGTTCGCAATCTCCCGACTTTTCCTGCCGCGCGCAGGGCGACGGATGATCCGCCATCAAGAGCTCGAGCAAAGTCTTCCGCGCGTTCAAAACCTTCTCGGAATTTGTAATTACCTTCATTCCCGGCTCAACGGGCCGCACACACGACGCTGTCAGCACCCGCCCGCCGGTATCCACCACGCAAAGCCGGCAGACTCCCACCGGCGTTTCATTCTGCAAATGGCACAGCGTCGGTATCGGCGTCCCGTTCATCCGCGCCGCATCGAAGACACTCGTTCCCGCGGCCACCTGCACCGCTCGCCCGTCCAGGTAGATCTCCACTAGCTCCGGCAATCTGGTGATCGTGCTCACAATCTCTTTTGTCCCTCTTCTCTGTGTCCTCTGTGAACTCTGTGTTAAAAACCGCTTTCCACTTCAGGTGGCCTTACCGCTCTTGGAGGTCTGCTACGGCCGTATACCCACTCGCTGCGCTTCTCCCGCCCTTGCCGCCGCCGTAAAACAAATCCCGCTCGGACATTTTCCCTTCAGCACGTGTTCGTCAATCTCTTCCCGAAAATGTCTCAGCACCGACTGCACCGGCGCCGGCACAATCTGCCCAAGCCCGCAAATTGAAGTCAGGCTCATCGCCTGGCACAACTCATCGATCAACGCCAGATCCGCCCGATATTGCTTCTCCGGAACTCCCCCGTGTGTCCAACGCACCAGCAAATCCGTCATTTTTTGCGACCCCACCCGGCAAGGCACGCACTTCCCACACGATTCATTCCGGTAAAACCGCACCGCATTCAGCGCCATGTCCAGCATGCACGTCGTGTCGTCGCAAACCACGATCGCGCCCGACCCCAGCATCGACCCCGCATCCGCCAGCGCCTTGAAATCGAGCCGCACATCCACCATCGAAGCAGGCAAATATCCAGACGACGGTCCCGAAGGCGCAAACGCTTTCAACGGCCGCCCGCCGCGAA
Organism: uncultured Acidobacteriota bacterium; assembly: GCA_963715795.1. GTDB lineage: Bacteria > Acidobacteriota > Terriglobia > Acidiferrales > UBA7541 > Acidiferrum. The sequence goes on from OY970275.1 coordinate 4,921,386, forward strand.
CTCCTCCCGCGTACTCAAACAGCACTTCGCGCATTGCAATTCCCATCGGCACTTCAAAAACTCCAGGCTTCGCCGCATGGCCGCTCACGCCCACAAATTTCAGCCCGCGCGATCCTTCTTTGCCTTGCGTCTTGAACCATTCCACCCCGCGCGCCAGAATTTGCGGCACGTTCGCGAACGTCTCCACGTTATTGATGACCGTCGGCTTTTGCCAAAGCCCCGCCTGCCCCGGAAAAGGCGGCTTGTTCCTTGGTTCCGCGCGCTTTCCCTCGATCGCCTCGATCAGCGCGCTTTCTTCCCCGCAAATATATCCGCCCGGGCTAACGAAAATTTCCAAATCAAAAATCAATTCGCTGCCTAATATCTTTTTTCCGAGCAGCCCCGCGTGATAGCAGCGCCGCAGCTCTTCGCCGAGAATTTCTTCCTGTAGCCCGTATTCGTGCCGGATATACAGAATCCCGCGCTTCGCTCCCGTCACCAGCCCCGCGATAATCATTCCTTCAATCACGAGGTGCGGCAGGTGCGTCATGATGAACCGGTCCTTGATCGTCCCGGGCTCGCTTTCGTCCGCGTTGCATACGATATATTTCTCCGCTCCCGGCTGTTTCCGCACCAAATCCCATTTCATGCTCGTCGGAAATCCCGCCCCGCCCATCCCGCGCAACTCCGCCGCTTTCAGTTCCGCCAGCACGCCGTCCCAATCTTTCGTCCCCGCCAGTTTTCGCACCACACCGTATTTCTCGCCTTCGCCGTACGGATCCGAAGCGCACTGCACGCGCGCGCTCTCCGGTTGTGGTTCCGGAATCGCCCCGCCCAAAATGCATCTCCGCGCGATCGCTTCCGCCGAAGCTGCCGTCACGTTCGTAAAAATTTCATCGTTGATCGAAACCGCCGGCGCCTGATCGCACCGCCCCAGGCAGGACACATCGCGTATCGTCACGTCCGCCGCGCCGCTCTTCGCGAACCGCTGCTCCAGTTCCGCGCGCAATTCGCAAGCTCCATTCAGATGGCAGCTCATGTCCGCGCAAACGCGGACGTCCGCTTTCGGCGGTGGCGCTAGCTGAAAATGGGGATAGAAACTCGCGACGCCATGAATCTGGTAGAGCGGCGTGTGCGAGCGTTGGGAAAGCTCTTCGAGTTCCGCCTTGGGCAAGAAGCCGTAGCGAAGCTGGATAGCTCGCAAGTCGTCGAAGATCACGGCGCGGCGTCTCGCATGGAAGAGCGCCGGGCGAGTTTCGTCGCGCGGCGTAAAGTCGAGTACGGATTCTCTTGCATACTACTGGCGCCTCGCCGCCCTGTAAATAGAAGCCCCGTTGCCTTTTCGCTCCACGCCGCCAAAAAGACAACGCGCCGTCGCCCGCTTCCACACGATAATGAGGCGAACGACTCGTCTGCCCTTCGAATGAAAATCGCCTCCAAATCTCATTGGATGAACACGGCGTTGTGCCTCGCGCTTTTTTTCCCTCTCGCGCTCGCCGTCCGCAGTGCCTCCGCAAAGGGGCGCAACGCCCTCTCCAATCATTCGGCCGCCGTTCCCGCCGGCGCTTCCGCCGAACCGCAAAAATATATCGGCCCCGGCTCCTGCGCCGCCACAAGCTGTCACGGCAGCGTCAAGCCCGTCGCCGGCAGCCGCATTCTGCAAAACGAATATTCCACCTGGATCATCCAGGATAAGCACAGCCGCGCCTATCAAGCGCTCACCGGCGATATCGGCGAGCGCATCGCCCGCATTCTCAAACTCAATGCCAAAGCCGAAGACGCGCCGAAATGCCTTGCCTGCCACGCGCTCTACACCACTCCCGAGCAGCGCGGCCGCCCCTTCGAACTTTCCGAAGGCGTTTCCTGCGAAAATTGCCACGGCCCCGCCTCCGCCTGGCTCGGCCCGCACACCACGCGCGACTGGTCTCACGAAAAATCCGTTGCTCTCGGCATGTACGATACGCGCAACGTCATTCTTCGCACCGACAAATGTCTTTCCTGCCATCTCGGCACCAAGGAAAAGTTCGTCGACCACGAAATGATTGCCACCGGCCATCCCGACCTCTTTTTCGAATTGGATTCGTTTTCCGCGGTCATGCCGCGCCACTGGAAATCGCCGCGCGAATCCGCTCCCGGCGTCCCCGCGGAAGACGCCGCCTGGACGGGCGTCCGCGACTGGAGCGCCGGCCAAGCCGTGCAGCTCCGCGCGGAAATGGACCGCCTGGTCTGGCGCGCCAAGGGCGAGCGCTTCGATAAAAAAGATGTCTGGCCCGAGTATTCGGAGCTTTCTTGTTTTGCCTGCCATCATTCGCTTGGCCCGGCAAAGGACAGTTGGCGCCAGGCGCATGGATTCGATGGCCGCCGTCCTGGCGATCCCGCCTGGAACAGTTCGCGTTATGCCGTTTTCCGTTTGCTCGCCAAACAAGTCGATCCCGCGAACGCGCAAGAACTGGACCAACACCTCCTCGAAGTCGCGAGCGAAATGTCCAAGCTGAATCCCGACCGCAACGCGGTCGCTTCCGCGGCCACTGCCGCCGCCCCGATTGCGCAGCGTTTCGCCGAGCATCTTGCGGCCATGCCCTACGATCAATCGCTCGTTCTGCGCATGCTGCATCAAATTCCGGACAACGCCGAATCCATTTCTCTCGCCGGCGAACGCGCCGCCGAACAAGCCGCCATGGCCATGGATTCCTTCTACATTGCCTACAGCAAGGAAGCGCAACCCGCCAACGCCGCCGAAGTCCGCGCCGCCATCAACGTTCTCTTCCAGCAGCTCGAAAATCCCTCCGCTTACAACGCCGACCAATTTGCCGCTTCCTTGCGGCATCTTGGCGCAATCCTGCGATAATCAAATCCGCGAAAAGTTCGCCGCAGGCACGAAGTCGGCGCGTTTGTTCTCTTGCGTATATCGGTCTTCTCTTCGCGCGAGAGACGGAAAGTGCTCCTGTGAATCGCTTCGAGAACTGGTTTTGCTCTTCGTCCTTCTGGCGCCGCGTCACTCGCAATCAATTGCTTCCCTGGCTTCTATCCGGCGCGGAATTGGGAGACCACGTTCTCGAGATTGGTGCCGGTGCTGGGGCGGCCACGGAAGAGTTGCGCAAGCATGCAAGACGAGTGACCAGCCTCGAATACAACCGCAATCTTGTAACGGAACTGGCGCAGCGCAACCGGTGCGCCGTCGCCAACGGTCACTCGAACGGCGCGATTTTGCAGGGTGATGCATCCGCGCTCCCTTTTTCTGAAAAAGTATTTTCCGCCGTAATTGCTGTCCTGATGCTCCACCATCTGAAATCCTCAGACGCCCAGGATCGCGCTTTCGCGGAAATCCATCGCGTGCTCCGGCCCGGCGGCCTCTTTCTCGCCGTCGATATTCCCGATGGCTGGCTGCACCGCATTGCGCACATTCGCAGCACTTTTGTTCCGCTCGTGCCCGCGACGATTCCCAATCGCCTGACAACCGCGGGTTTCTCGGACGTATCCATTACGTTTCGCAGCGGCGTGTTCCGTCTGCGCGCCCTCCGCCCGCCAGCCGCCGACAATTCCTTGCACGCCATGCGTTGACGGCTCTGTGCGCGGGCCGTAGCATGAATGAATGGGCGCCACCCCGAAAGACAACTTCCCTCCCGGCCCTTCCGTCGGCCTGAAGCGGTGGTCGCTCGGGCCGCTGAATAATGGCGATCCGCTTGGCTATTTCACGGGAATCGTTCGCGAGTACGGCGATGTCGCCGGCCTTCTCATCATGAATTTCCGCATTCTTCTGATCAATCATCCGGACCACATCGAAGACGTGCTCGTCAATCATCCCCGAAAATTCATAAAAGGCCGCGTCTTGCAAGCCAACAAACGCGTTTTCGGCCGTGGCCTGTTGACCAGTGAAGGGGACTTCTGGCTGCGCCAGCGCCGCCTGGCTCAGCCGGCGTTTCATCGCGCTCGCATCGCTGGCTATGCCTCGACCATGGTCGAATACACCGAGCGCCTCCTCCATGAATGGCGCGACGGCGAAGTGCGCGACATCCACAAAGAAATGATGCGCCTCACGCTGCAAATCGTCGGCAAAACGCTGTTCGATGCCGACGTCGAGCGGGACGCCCACGACATTGGCCGCTCGCTCGAACTTCTCCTTCATCTCGGCGCGAATTTTCGCCGCACGATTTTCGTTCCTCACTGGCTGCCCACGCCCACCAACATCCGCCTCGAGCGCGCCATCCGCCAAATCGAAAAAGTTCTCTACCGCATCATCGCGGAGAAGCGCGCCTCCGGCCGCGATGCGGGCGACCTCCTCTCCATGCTCCTGGCCGCACAGGATGAAGACGGTTCCCGCATGACCGATCAGCAGCTTCGCGATGAAACCATCACGCTTTTTCTCGCCGGCCACGAGACCACCGCGAACACGCTCTCCTGGACCTGGTGGCTGCTCGCGCAGAATCCCGCCGTCGAAGCGAAGCTCCATACCGAATTGAGTTCGGTGCTCGCTGGCCGCGCTCCTTCGCTCGAGGATTTGCCGAAGCTCGCGTACGCCAATCACGTCATCACCGAATCGCTCCGTCTCTATCCTCCCGCCTGGGGCACGGCGCGTACCGCCATCGAAGACCTCGAAATCGCCGGTTATTCCGTGCCCAAAGGCTCCGGCGTTTCTTTCGCGCAATGGACCGTCCATCGCGACGCGCGCTGGTATGACGCTCCCGAAGAATTCCGTCCCGAGCGCTGGGAAGGTGACCTCCTCAAGCGCTTGCCTCGGTTTGCCTATTTCCCGTTTGGTGGCGGCCCGCGCCAGTGCATCGGCAACTCCTTCGCGCTGATGGAAGCGGCTCTGATTCTCGCCACCATCGCGCAGCACTACCGGTTCCGCCTCGTACCCGGTCATCCAGTTGTGCCGCTGGCATCCATCACCTTGCGCCCCAAACATGGCATCCGCGTCACGCTCGAATCCCGCACCGCCAAGAGCAGAGCCGCACTTGGTTTTGGACAATAGGCGGCGCCGCGTCTACGCCGGAACGTCTGCCCGCGGAGAGTTTCTGTAGGAGTCCAACTTTCGATTTTTCAGGGGCTAGCTTGTCGCCTTCCTTTCATCGACGACCGGATGGCCGGTGTTCTTGCTCGTCTCGCGAAGAATCATACCGGAGAGCCGGTCCACTGCGTTATCTACTGCGAAGAGTTTCTTGCTGAAGAGCCAGTTCTTGTAGTTGCCACTCCACAGAAGGCCGACTCCAATGTTCTTATCGTGGACAGCAATCGACGCCTCGATCTAACCAGCGAGCGGATCGCGAGACTAGCGAGAAGCCCCCTCGACGGTCATTTCGTCGAAAAGAAATGAATGTGGCTTGGCGCGGCCGGGGAACACCTGAGCCGAAGATGTAGTGCGTGATTCGCAGTATTAGCGACCGACATGGGCTGTCAAAAAAAAAGGCCCCCTGCGTGGAAATAAGCGCAGGGGGCAGCTTTTTCCTAACTTTACATCGGGGTTTTTAACGGGTGGATGAAGGCAGAAGTTCGTCCCAATAGGGGGTGTACCCGTAGTGCTTGTAAATAAGGGCTCCCCACTGCTGATCGGCGAAGTTGGGCCACTTGTCCTTGTCGAAGCCTGGAGCGTTTTCCAGGCGCTTCTTGTCGAGATTGAGCACCGCGCGCTTTTGCGCCAGGTCAAAATGGAAGGCGTTCCAGGGAATGGCGAAATACTTATCGCCCATTCCAAGGAAACCGCCAAAGGACAACACAGCGTATGCCATGCGGCCCGAGGCGGCGTCGAAGACCAGGTCTTCGATCTTGCCCAGGTCCTGGTTCTGTGCGTTGACCACATTGCAACCGATGACAGTCTTGTTGGCTGCCACGATGTCGGAGTATCTCGTCGCTGTTGCTACTGACATTTTCTCTTCCTCCCGGATTTAGACTGCACTGCGTTTTGAACGATAAAACGATTTCCAGGGTGGGTCTGTTCAAAATTGCTCACCTCCCGGGCGCGCCCTCTCAAAATCGGAGCGGGCCCGGTTCGCTCAGAAAGCTTTCCCGGTCGCCGCGAGCCTGCCGGATTCTAAGAAAAAACAAAGGTTAGAAGCCAGAGGCGGAGAATTCTTCAAAGATGAGTTGTTTGTCCATGTCGAGCATTTGCTTTCTGTAGAAATGGATGGACGCCAGGACGGCGGCGATCAGCGGGAAAAAGACGATGGCACGCCAGGGATCGGCGAGCGACCAAAGATCGAGTTCCGGCAAATACGAGGTGAAGATAATGAAGCCGAACAGGTAGGCGGCCAAGATCAGGGCGGAGTGGCTTTGGAACGGCGGGTACGTGCAGGTGAATGGAATTTTGCGGAAGCGGACAAGAAGCAATTCGACGAAAGCGAACGTGCAAACGGCGAAAACCGCGGTGTGCAGAAGCGCGGCGCCGAAATCCCAGAGCAGCCAGGAAGAGACGAAACAGAGTGGCGCGAGTGGAACGAGAGAAAAGGAAAGCAGGATTTTGCGAGCGATGGCACGAGCCTGCAAAGTGCCGGGGTCGATCCATAAAGCGAAGACCCAGTTGGCGCGCAGGTCGGAGGGAACTTCGAGAGAGAGACGGATTCCCGCGACGATGCAGAATGCCAGAATAAACGGAATGGAAAGAAGTTCCTCGGAAGGAATGCGCAGCGCGGTCGCCGTATTTCCGTGGAAAGTGGAGGCGAGAGCTTGTGCGGAAACGACCAAGCCCATCGCGAAAAAGGCCGAGGCAATTTGCAGGTGAGATTCGCTGCGAAAAAGAGTGCGCATGATGAAATGGAAGCAAGCGCGCTGCGGCGCGTCGCGGAGGATGGTGCGGTCGAAAAAGCTTACGCGAAAAAAGCGAAAATGCGAGCGTGGCAGAGGCCCGGCGTCGGCGCTTTCGGGAATGCGCACGAAAGAGCGGCGAAAGCTGAGAGCGTAAGCCAGGAAGGCGATGACGAGAGAAAGGCCCAGCGCGATGAGAGCGGTTCTCGTCAGGGCGGCGAACGCGGGGTTCGCGCCGTTCCCCCAAAAAGTCTGCCCCAGGCCCAGAAACCAGACCGGAGGAAGCAGACGACTGGCGAACGTGCTGATTTGCGTGCCCTCCGCGAGGAACGAGGGAACAGCGAAACTCGTGGCGAGAAGGGTCAGGAAAAAAAGCGCGATCAGAAAACGGGCATAGAGAGAGACCTTGCGGAAAAGTGCGTAAGGCAGAAGGGCCATCAGTAGCCCGATGACCGCGAAAACGGCGAAGAAGCTGAAAACGCTGGCGAGAACCACGGTTGCGGCATGGCCTGCCGCAAAACGCAGGAACACAGCGAGCGAAACTTGTGAACCAGCCACGGCGACGGGAAAAAGTACGAAGCTGGCGGCGTTCACGTCGAGCGTGAGGACGGCCGCGAAGAGGAAAATCGCGGCAAGATTTCCAAGAAAAATCCGGCGAAGAGAGACGGGCAGCGGGACGATGTTGGCATAATCGCGGCGGTCGAGGAAAAGTGCGTCCCAGCGCCAGAGGGCGGCCGCGCCCGTGACAGCCATGCTGAGAACGATAAAGAAATATTCGTCGGGAAGGGAAGCGCTGAATGGATTGTAAGGCGCTTCGCCGCGCATCCAGCGGATCAGCGAACCGTATTTTTCGAAGAGAAGCACGGAAACGAGTGCGCCGGGCATGGCAAGGAGAATCAGGATCACGCCGAGAGCAACATCCATACCAGAGTCGCCGGAATCTCCGCCGCCATGAAAGACGCGGCCGAGGAAGACGCGCAGAAGACTTCCAAAGGGGCGCCGCGAATGGGCCTCCCAAGTATCCCGGAAGAATTGTTTCGCGCCGGCGATCACGAGGAAACCACCACGTCCACGATATTGTTCGCGATTTGAGCCACGTCGCGATCTTCAACGAGATGCAGAAAAATATGTTCGAGAGAGTTTTCTCCGATACGCTGGCGGACTTCTTTGGTCGAGCCGTTGGCGATCACCTGGCCTTTGCGAAGGATAAGCAGCCGCGAACAAACCTTTTCGACGACTTCCAGGACGTGCGAGCAATAGAAAATGGTTTTGCCGCGCGCGCTGAGCGATTGAATGAGATTCTTGAAAATGAGCGCCGAAGTAACGTCGAGTCCCGAGAGAGGCTCATCGAGGATGAGCACGTCGGGATTATCCATCAGCGCAGAGATGAGAAGAATGCGCTGGCGCATACCCTTGGAGTAGGAGCCGATCGAAAGATGGCGATGCGGAAATAAAGAAAAAAGTTCGAGGCAGGAATCGATTTTTGTTTTCATGCGCTGCGTCGGCATGCCGCGCAACGTTCCGACGAGTTCAAGATATTCGTAGCCCGTTAGATATGGATACAGGTTGGCTTCTTCGGGCACATAGCCCAGATGTTTGCGGTAGCCGACGAGATCGTGCTGGATGTTTTTCCCGTGAAAAAGAACCTGGCCGCCGGTGGGTTCGAGCAGGCCGATGAGCATTTTTACCGTGGTGCTTTTGCCGGAGCCGTTGGGTCCGAGATAGCCGAGCACTTGGCCGGGTTCGAGCGCGAAGCTGATGCTCTGAACGGCAAGCACCGAGCCGTAATACTTTGTGAGCCCTTGCGCTTCGAGCATCGGGCGCCTTCCTGCGAGAAGACAGACCGCGAGTGAATCCCGGGATGCTTGGTTGGACACCGGGAGAATGCAAAAAGTTTCCAGAGAAGAGGACGGCTTCTGGGGTAAACACTTCGACACGCGTTTTGATGTTTCCCGGGATGCGTGCAATATGTTACAGACAAGGACTTTTCACTTGGACAACATTCGTTCAGCACGCGACGGTTGGCATCTAGGCGTTAAGGTGCACCGGCGGCGCTGGCGAAACCACGAACGCAGCCTGGGACTGAGTGATGGAAGTAGCCGTTAGCGACCGCACGGATTAACTCCCCAACCGCCAAATCCCCCGTAGGCCCCTCAAGAGTGCGCTGTAGGTCGAGATGCAACTAGAATTGTCTAGAATCGAGTCGTCGTGTCTGCGGATAAGAATCCTCCAAATCCTGATTTGGAACTTTTTTCTAGTCGCTACGCTTGTCATTTCGGCGCAGCGCGTGGAAGCGCAGGCGTCCAAGTTGGATGCAGCGGAGCTGGATGGCGAGATCTCGGGAACGGTGCTGCTGGACGCGGATAAAAGTCCCGCAAGCCAAGTCGCGGTCAGCTTAAGATCTCGGGTCGCGGGAATATTTCGCAGCGTCTTGACGGATCTGGAAGGCCGCTTCAAGGTGCAAAACCTTCCGCGCGGTACGTACGATATTGCAGTCGAAGAACAGGGTTACGAGACAACCCAGACGAGCGCGCAACTCGATGGAACCTCCTCAAAACTGGTCCTGTATCTTAAGCCCAAGCCTGCCGCTCCTTACCAGAGCCGCTATATGGTTTCCGTCCGGGAGCTGAAAATTCCCGGCAAGGCGCGAAGCGAGCTGGAAAAAGGTCTGGAGCGCGTGGCAAAGAATGATCTTGCCGGGGGCCTTGCTCATTTCACAAAGGCTACGCAAGCGTTCCCCGGGTATTTCGAAGCTTATTACAATATTGGGGCGGCGGAAATGACGCTGGGCCACGATGTTCAAGCCAGGAGCGCCTTTCAAACGTCCATCGATCTCAGCGGCGGAGCGTTCGCCCCAGCGGAGTTTGGCTACGGGTACCTGCTTTGCCAGGAAGGAAATCCCGGCGAGGCGGAGAAGATCATCCGCAGGGGATTGGAAATGGACGACGCCGCAGCCGAGGGATATGTATTCCTGAGCGAAACGCTCGTGCGCCTGAAGCGTCTGGACGAGGCAGAAAAAAGCGCGCACGAGGCCCTTCTCCGCAACCCAAACCTTCCGGGCGCTTATCTTGCGCTATCGGATGTGGCCGCGAGCAAAGGCGACCGTCGTTTGGAGCTGCAGGACCTGGATGCGTATCTGAGATTGCAGCCAAAGGGACCGGGGAGCGATCAGGTTCTCAAGCTGCGCGAGGCAGTGCTGAAAGTAGTGGCAACGATACCTCCGCAAAATTGAAATCTCTCGAATTGAGGGCAGAGGTCGTCTCAAAGCGTATGCAGCTTGAAAGCAGGCAGAGCTTGAAGACGGCCATGGTTTGAAGAGGGGCACAGCATGCTGTGCCCCTATAAGGAACGCGCGGAGCTCGGGGCTCAGAAGCAGGCGGGCTTGGTGGGCTACCGCGCCGAGCTGAATTGCCACGCCGGGCTGAACGGCCTCGCCCAAAGATTCCAGCGGTGGCCATCGGAGTTCAAGAAGCTGGCGCGGAGCGTTTGCGCCAGAAGAAGTAGGCCGGGAGACCGAGCAGAAAAAGCACGATGGCGACGGCGAGATTTTTGAACTGGGACGGCTCGATGATGGCGGCGGCGATGGCGTTGCCGACGATGGCGGCGGCGGCGAGGACGAAGAGCAGAGGCGTCCAGGGGTAGCCGGGAACGCGATAGGGAATCGCGAGGCCTTTGGCAGCGCGGCGAAGCGGGAAAATGGCGGCGGCGCCGAGGCCGTAGAAAATCCAGCCGATAAAAATAACGCCGCCAATCAATTCGGCGAATTTTCCAGCACAAGCAAGGACCGCGGACCAAACGCCGAGAGCAACGATGGCCGCGGCGGGAGTCTGGAAACGCGGATGGACTTCGGCAAGTATCTTGAAGAAGAGATGGTCGTTGGCCATGGCGTAGAAAACGCGGGGAGCGGTGAGGATGACGCTATTCGCGGCGCTGAAGGTTGAAATCAGAATCGTAAGAGCAACGATAATTTCCGCTTTGCGCCCGAGGACGACACCGACGGAAGTGGAAGCGATGGTGTTGCTGGCAGTGGCGCCAGCAGGTCCGAGAGCCACTAGATACGCGATGACGGCGGTGAGGTAGAGGGCGGCAAGAACCAGCGAGCCGAGCAGGAAAGCGCGCGGGAAAGCTTTCTGCGGGTTGATGACTTCGCCGGCGCTATAGGTGCCGAACTGCCAGCCTTCGTAAGCCCACAGCACGGCGATCATGGCGAGGCCAAAGTCCGAGAAAAGCCCGAAGCCATGCTGCGACGTTCCCCAGGCGGACGCCAAATCTCCCGCGTGGCGGCCGAGCGTAAGAAGGATGGCGCTCAGAAAAACAATGATGCCGACCTTGATGAGCGTGGTCCAGTTTTGCAGGTCGGAGCTTTTGCGCGTGCCCCAGACGTTGACGGCCGTGACGACAGCGATCATGGCAACGGAGAGAGCGGCTTTGCCGAGAGCGGAGAGGGGGATGATTTCGGCAAAGTGCTCCGTAAAGGCGCGGGCGAGGGCAGCGACTGAGCCGCTGGCGATGACGAGAAAGAGGCACCACCCATAGAGAAAAGCGGGGATGCGGCCGAAGCCGTCGCGGATGAAGCAGTAGAGGCCGCCGGCTTCGGGGTTGGTGGAGGCCAGCTCGGCGTAGGTGAGGGCGCCGAGGAGTGAGAGCACACCGCCCGCGACCCAGACGAGGAGGGAGTAACCGACCGAGCCATCCAGTTGGCGAAGGATCAAGCCGGGCGTGAGAAAAATGCCCGAGCCGATGACCGAGCCAACGAAGAGTAAGAAGAGGTCGCGGAGGCGCAGGGTACGAGGGAGAGGCGGCATTGGTTGGTGGGCGGGAACTTGGCCGCCAAAGGAAGGCCGCATCATAACCGGAGTTGGAGCGCCGTCAAACGAAAGATCGGCGCGGAAATGATGGTTGGCGACTATTGGGTTGTGCTCGGGAGAAACCTCCCTCAGTCGATATTCCGAGCAATTTAACAATAACTGACCCCTCTCCCCGGTTTTTTTGTAAGTGTTGATTGTAGAGGGGATAGCGGCGAGTGACGAGTGGCGAGAGGGGACCCCCACCCGGGGGTGTCCGCAAGTTGTGAAGTAAGCGGCTGAGAGGAAAGGGGTTGCAGCGATTCCTGCGTGTGCAGCAGACGACAGAGAGGAGGGAGCAGGGGAACACCCCCGGGGGCATTTGTAAGAGTATCAAAGAAAAGGGGTTGCTGAATGGGCAGTTTGTAATGAACAGAAATGGAAGAGTTTATTTGCTCTCTGTTTGCACAATCTTGCACAGTGCGTGCTCGCACGGAAATGGAGGGTAGAGGTGAGCCGGGGGCGAGCGAAACGGTTGTGGGACTTGAGGCGGTTTTTCTTAACGCAGTCCAGCATGCAGCCCTGCCGGCACCCGGAGAGAATGAAAATAGCGGCTGACAGCTCACAGCCGACAGCTGACAGTAAGAGACCATCTCTGATTTTGAAGGTCGGCGACACGGCGCTATTTTCAGGGCAGAGAGCGCCCCGACCTGGTCGGGGTAAACGCCGGACACGGAGAAGAGACGAGGAGAACAGGAGTTGCGGGAAGCGGGCGGGCTTGGCGGGGCAAACATGAGGAATGATAGCAGAGAAATGGATTACTGTCAAGATACAGTACTATGGTTTGATCATTCGAACGTGAGACACGCAAGTGGAATGGATGGAATGAGTTGGCGGGAAATTTGTAGTTTGGTGAGACGGGAAAGGCAGAGGTTGGAAGATAGAGGTTGGAAGTTAGACGGAAAAACCCAAGCAAAGAGGGCGTAAAAGCGTTTACAGGTTCGAAGGTTAGAATGTTCAGCGAGAGAGGCTCCGGGCGTGACCGGAATGGGAAGTGAGTGGTGAGTAGTGGCGGGAAGAGACGTGGGCGGTGATCCGTGTGCCGTGATCCGTGAAACACGCGAAGAAAGAATAAAGATAACGCCCCGAGCGGCTCGGGGTAAACGCCGGCGCAGAGTTAACGGAGGTTTCGCAGAGAGACGAGAGCAGCCGGGGAAAAGAGGAGCCGGGGCGGGTGAAGCGGGGCCAGGAGAATTGGATGGGGGTCCGGGTCAGAAAAGGACAGACCTACTCTTGTTGCAATCAAACCCGCGAGAATGGGGTGACCGCCTGCGCGGCCTCGCCCCACGATCTTCCGATGTGGCCACTCTCGCGCCCAACCATCTACTGGGCAGGAGATGTTCATTCGCCTTGGAGGATACGCCTGACATCTCGTTTACCATGCAGGATGCGAAGGACATGCATGGTTTCTTTCTCTAACAGGTAATAAATGCGGATGGCTTCAAATCCCGCCACCGGCCAGGAACGGAGATTCTGCAGTTGCGGATTGCCGGAAGCGTATCGCGGGCCCACTTGAGGATGGTCGCGCAATGATTGGACGGTCCGGCGGACAGCTTCGCGGAAGCGAATCGCAACCTCAGGAGCATCGGCGGCGAGGAGGTAATAGCGGAATTGCCGTTCGATGTCATCGCCAGCAGCTAGCCGGTAGAGAACATTCACGAACGCGGGCCGGTCCTCTGCCCGGAAAGCAGCGCACCTGTTCGCTTGGTAACGGAGGTCCAAAACTCATCTTCTGTGAGTTGCTTCGAGGCGAGTCCTTCCGCGAGCAGGATGTCGAGTTCCTCCGGTGTTCCAGCGAAGCCCGGCACGGTACGTTGTTCAACGGCCGTCACGGCGGCCTCGACAACTTCCTCTACAGAGTCATATGCACCGCGGCTGAGCACAGCTTGGATGCGACGTTCTTGTTCGGGAGTGAGATTGATCTTCATGGAGATGGTACTCCTGCGGTTCTTCAAGTTCAGGGTAGGGGAAAAACTGCCCTCGGGCAAGTCGAATGAGAGGTTCCGGCTAGCGCGCCGCGGTTGGGTTGGTATTTTCTTGTGTTTTGGAATTCGGTTTGCGTGTCAGGCCAGAGCTCCGGTATACAGTCTGCGCTCCGTGTTCAAGAATCCGCTGGACTCTGGCGCCGGAGATCGCCGCGACCCGGTTGGGGTAAAATTATCAGCGCGCTAAAGACGACGGCGCGCGAGCGAGAACAATAGGAAGAAAAAAGCTGAGAAACGAATTCGGCGTGATGAACTGCGACGAGAGTACGACCTGTCTAAATTGAATGGCGGGGTCCGCGGCAAATATGTGGAGCGCTATCGAGCGGGAACGAATCTCGTGCCGCTTTCGCCGGACGTTGCCAAGCACTTTCCGAACGAGCAATCGGTCAATCAAGCCTTGCGTGGCTTGATTCATGCCGCAAAGGGCAGTTTGCGCCGCGCGCGCTGATCGGATGACGAAAGAAGAAAAACTCGCACGATTGAAAACCACGAGGGATGCAGAACCTGGCGACGAGTGTCCCACCCTTTGCCAGAAGCAAAACCGCAAAGGGTAGGCCACCCCAGAGTTAAGAAACTGCCCCCCCGAGTTAAGAAACTGCCCCGCCGGGCGGTAAAACATGCTATCTTTACTGTAAAGGATGGAAGTAAAGATGGCACGCTCGAGCACCATCAGCAGCAAGGGTCAGATCACCGTTCCTCTTGAGGTGCGCAAGCGCCTTGGACTTAAGGTCGGCGACCGCGTGGAATTTGTCGTCGAGAGGGATCGAACCACCATGCGCCCAGCCCGCGCGCCCGAGAATCCCTTTCTGAAGTATGTCGGGGCGCTTCCCGCCTTCTCGAGTATCCATGAGGCGAACGCGTGGGTACGCGCGTTGCGCGACGAAGAAAGTTGAGCAGGGATGAGAACGGCCATCGATACCAATGTTCTCTCCGCCTTGTGGTCCAAGGAACCGTTTGCTTCGGACATTGCCAGGAATCTTGGCAATGCGAAGGCCGAGGGAGGCCTCGTCGTCAGCGGGCCGGTGTACGCCGAACTGCTAGCCTACCCGAAGGCCACAGAATCCTTCGTAAACGACTTTCTTGCCCACACGGGCATCACGGTGGAGTTTGCGATGGAACAGGCCGCTTGGGTTGAGGCCGGCCGCCGCTTCGCACGTTATGCAAAACGGCGGCGAAGGTCCGCGGCTCAGGGAGCGAAGCGTTTGCTGGCGGATTTCCTTATTGGAGCACATGCCCTGGCGTACGCGGATCGTTTTATGACGCTCGATCCCAGGCGCTACGCGCGGGATTTTCCGGAGCTGAGGCTGGTATAAAGGCGCCAGGGAGAGCGAAGAATTGCCCACCCCTTTGCAAAAAAGAGCAAAATCGCAAACGGTAGGCCACGCGGAGCCGGCTCAGGCTGTTGAGGATGCGCCACCCGCCCAAATAGAATCGATTGATATACTCTAGCCATCTCCGCGCCGTTGGACGAATCGCATTCTCAGAATAGACGCGGCCTATAGAGTATATGAGCAACCTCAATCCGGAAAAGGCTCTCATTTTCCGAATCACTCACGTCGCAAACGTGCCGTGGGCTCTCCAGAACGGTCTTCACAGTAGCAACAGCGATCGTTCCGACCCCAACTACATCCAAATCGGCAACGCCGAACTTATCGCCCGTCGAACGACGCGGGACGTACCCGTTCATCCCCACGGGACTCTCAGTGATTACATCCCGTTCTATTTCACGCCTTTCTCCCCGATGCTCTACAACATCAAAACGGGTTACAACGGCGTGACGAAGCGCCCGATGGAAGAAATTGCCATCCTCGTATCATCGTTACGCGAAGTGCACAAGCAGGGGATTCCATTTGTATTCAGCGACCGACATGCGTATCTTCAGGCTGCGGAGTTCTACAACGACCTTGACAGACTTGACCAAATCGATTGGCCGAGACTTCAGGCTCGCGACTTTCGTCGAGACCCTGACGACCCGGGAAAGGTCGAGCGGTATCAAGCTGAGGCGCTGATTTACCAGCACCTCCCGCTAGCAGCCGTTCTCGGAATCATATGCTATCGAGACGAGGAGCGAAGAAAACTCGAAGACGAATGTGGTAAACTGAATTTTAGTAAACAGGTTCTCTGTGAACCGCGTTGGTACCTCTGATGATCAACTACGTCCAAGGCAACCTACTCCAGGCCCCGGCAGAGGCGTTGGTCAGCACCGTCAACGAAGTCGGAGTCATGGGGAAGGGCATCGCCCTGATGTTCAGCGAGGCTTTCCCCGAGAACACGAAAGCCTACAAGCGTGCCTGCGAAAACAAAAGAGTGCACGTTGGACATATGTTTGTCACCGAGAATAAAGGACTGGTCCAACCGCGGTGGATCATCAATTTCCCAACGAAGAAACATTGGCGCGGCGACTCCCGCATTGAATGGATCCACGACGGTCTTCGTGATCTTCTGCGAGTCATCGAAGAGAAAAAGATCCGCTCGATAGCACTTCCCCCGCTCGGATGCGGAAACGGTGGCCTGGAATGGATTGATGTTCGTCGCGAAATCGAAGCAGCACTCAGGCATCTGCGGGACGTTGAAGTCTTGGTGTATACGCCGACCCGCACGTATCAGAACGTTTCGAAAACCGAGGGAATCGAGAAACTGACGCCAGCGCGCGCACTGATTGCCGAACTCTGTCGGCGCTACGGTGTGCTCGGTTTGGAATGTACCAACCTTGAGATTCAGAAGCTCGCCTGGCTCCTGCAGTCTTCAATATTAGCGATGGGTCTCAAAGACCCTCTGGATCTTCGTTTCTCACCTAACAAATACGGTCCCTATGCGGAGCGCTTACGGCACCTGCTGAATGGCTTGGACGGAAGTTATTTGCATTGTGAGAAGCGGCTTAGTGATGCGAGTCCGTTCGATGTGATTTGGTTCGATGATTCGCGCCGCGTTAAGGTAGACGAATACTTGCACAGTGAGCAAGCGAGAGCCTACCTTCGACCGCTTGAAGCAACTGCCAAACTCATCGATGGATATGAATCGCCACTAGGAATGGAGCTTCTTTCCACAGTTGATTGGCTCTTGGAGAAGGGAGGGTACGAAGCCAACTTGGGTTCGATTCGTGAAGGCATCGCGAGATGGCCAGGCGGAAAGGGAGCCGCCAAACGTAAACAAAAGCTGTTCGATGATCGGCTCCTAGAGTTGGCCCTCAATCGGTTGAAGATGGCGCCAACGATTCGCGGGAGCGCACCACTGACGGCTTAGTCGGGTGTACCAGGTAGTGCTTTTCTACCTGGGTGTCGGCCTTATGGCCGCGGAATTTCCAGTTGTTTGCAGATGGCACGAACCGTCCCTTCTTTGATTTCGCGATGGCGCGGGACGCTGGCGATCTTCTGCAAGGCAGGGTTGAACCAGATGCTGTGGGCGCCACCTTCGCGATACAAAACGCAACCTTGGTGGCGCGGATGGCGTTCCAATTCCGCGAGTTTCATGCTTCCGCTATTTCGAAGACCTCGCGCACCGCGTGTGGGGACAGGCCTTTTTCCGCAAGCTCGCGCTGGCACTGCAGCGCCAGTTCGAACGCGTCCGCAAGATTCGCTTTGGCCTCTTCGATGGTTTCGCCTTGCGAAATCGCGGCGGGAAATTCTTCCACAAAGCACGTATAGCCGCTCTCTTTGGCGGGTTCAAAAACGGCTGTGAATTTCATACGCGTAGATTATCACACCTGCGAATGGCGCGGCGCACCCCGCGGGCTTCAAGGGTGCGGGTGTTGACTCTCTCCCACGCGCGGATCCCAGGGGACGGACGGGTCGTTTTTTGCCACGCTGTCGAACGCGGGGCGCTTGTCTACCTTCACTGCATTTAGCATTCAGCACAGCGAGACGCGGCGTGGCAATGGGATTAGTGAATGGTGGGTAGGGAGTAGTGAGTAGAAAGACGAGAGGGAGCGGGGAGTCCGGGAGCTAAGAAGCTGCCACCCGCAAAAAGAAAGAGGGCACGATGTATCGTGCCCCTACAAGGAAGTGGGGGAGAGAGCGGGCTTGGGGCGGAGATCGGTGCGGCGGGAGGAGTTGGGGGTTGCGTTAGTGGCGATGGGCTGCGGAGGGGGCGGGGAGTTCAGAGTGGCTCGCGCGGGGGCGCGGGGAAGCAATAGCAAAGAAAAGAGGGATCCCTCGACTGCGCTCGGGATGACGGAATGAAGACGGGAGAGAGGTCCCTCCACTGCGCGTCAGCGAAAAGCGCTGACGCTCCGGTCGGGATGACAGCGCTCGGGATGACGGAATGAAGACGGGGGAGGTCCCTCCACTGCGCGTCAGCAAAAAGCGCTGACGCTTCGGTCGGGATGACAGCGCTCGGGATGACGGAATGAAGACGGGAGAGGTCCCTCCACTACGCGTCAGCAAAAAGCGCTGACGCTCCGGTCGGGATGACAGCGGTCGGGATGACGGAATGAAGACGGAAGAGAGGTCCCTCCACTGCGCGTCAGCAAAAAGCGCTGACGCTCCGGTCGGGATGACAGCGCTCGGGATGACGGAACGAAGACGGGAGAGAGGTCCCTCCACTGCGCGTCAGCGAAAAGCGCTGACGCTCCGGTCGGGATGACAGCGCTCGGGATGACGGCGGTGGGGATGACGGAATGAAGACGGAAGAGAGGTCCCTCCACTGCGCGTCAGCAAGAAGCGCTGACGCTTCGGTCGGGATGACAGCGGTGGGGATGACGGAATGAAGACGGAAGAGAGGTCCCTCCACTGCGCGTCAGCAAGAAGCGCTGACGCTCCGGTCGGGATGACAGCGCTCAGGATGACGGAATGAAGACGGGAGAGGTCCCTCCACTACGCGTCAGCGAGAAGCGCTGACGCTCCGGTCGGGATGACAGCGCTCAGGATGACGGAATGAAGACGGGAGAGGTCCCTCCACTACGCGTCAGCGAGAAGCGCTGACGCTTCGGTCGGGATGACAGGCGAATTATGGAGCTGGAAGCTTAGAGGCCGAAGAGGGGGGCGGGCATGAAGCAGAGGATGAAGACGATGAGGGTTAAGAAGGCGGCGAGGCGGCGGGGCGGGTCGAGGGGAGCGGGATCGTAAATGGGAGCGATGCGGAGAAAGCGCAGGCCGAAGAGGAGAGCGGCCCAAACATACCAGCCGTACCAGAAGAAATAGCCGAGAGGAAGAAGAGCGAGAGGGAGAAACAGAGTAGAAATACGGTGGAGGCGGGTATTGACGGAGCGGAGGATGTGGCCGCCATCGAGCTGTCCGGCGGGCAGGAGGTTCAACGAAGTGGCGAAAAGACCGACCCAGGCGGCGCGACCCACGGGATTGAGAAGGAGGGTAGCGGGGTCGGTGTGGGGATGGATGATTGCAGCGAAAAAGCGGAGCAAGAGTGGAGTGCCGAAGACGACGTCGGCGTGCGAGGGGTCAATGATCGCCGGAACGACTTTGGCATGGAGAAGGCCAAAGAGAAGAGCAGGAACGGCGAAAAGAAAGCCGACGAGCGGGCCGGAAGAGCCGACGTCGAAGAGGGCGCGAGTGGTGCGAATGGGAGAACGGATCATGATGAAGGCGCCGAAGGTGCCGATGAGCGAAGGGAAGGGAATGAAGAAAGGATAGCTGGCGTGAATGTGATGATGGCGGCAGGCGAAGAAATGGCCGAGTTCATGGGCGAGAAGAATGGTCAAGAGGGTGACCGCAAAGGGCATACCGGCGAGAAGGCCGGCGGGGTTTTTGTAGAAGAGGGAGAAGGCGCTGAGAAAATCGTCAAGAGAAACGGCTTGATTGTGCGCGTAAGCGACGGCGAATTGCGTGCCTGCAGCGAGGCAGGTGCAGAGCGTGGCGAGTAAGAGCGCAATGGCGAGGATGAGCGATTTGAGAGAGGGGCGCGGAAATATAGGGACGTAAAAGCGGGCGGTTGGAGGAAGGGTGCGCCAATCGACGGGGGCCGGGGATGGGTCGAGCGTGGAGTCTGAGGGCGGCGTGGTCACAGGGAAGCTGAAAGTGTACGAAGATTCATCAAGATAAGTACAGCATAAATGGAGGAGCTTGCGCCAGCGGGGTTGGCGGCGGATAGTGTCCGAATTTCGGTTGCGTATCCTTGACTCGGCAATCAAAAGGCGAGGCCGAGTCTCACGCAAGCGTGGTGCGCTGAAGAGCGCGAGCTTTTTCCGAGTTAGAACTTGCAAAAGCGGGAGCAGGGCTCCCGCACTCCAAATTAGGACACCACCTGGCGGCGGTGGCGAGACGGGTTGCGTGTCGCCGGCGAACGGATCGGACTCCAGTTTGCTGCGAAGCGCCTCGAAGTGTAGCTGCACAATCCTATTGATCTCCCAGCGCCCGGTGGCTTTCTTTCAGGAGGTAGCCGCTGGTGCGCGTTTCCATCATGCGAGCGGCGAAATTCAGGATGCGAGCGGCTGCTTGTTGCGGGGTTAGACCGCGGGAATGGATGTTTGAGACGAGGTTGCGATTGGCATCGGTGTGCGAAGCGCGCGGCTGATAGGCGAGGTAGGCGGACAAGCTTTCGGCGGTGGCGAGGCCGGGGCGTTCACCGATGAGAAGGACGGCGACGCGCGGCGCGAGCAATTCGCCGATGTCATCGAGGATTCCTACGCGGCAATGATGGATTACGAAAACGCGGGCAATGTTCCACTGGCATTTTTCGGCTCCTGCGAAGAGCAGAGGGAGCAGCGAAGGGACTTGCGCGGCGACGGCGGGAACGGAAAGGCCGTCGCCGATCGCGACTTGAAAATCGCTGGCTTGGGAACCGTGGATGCGAAGGGATTCGCGAGATTCGTCGTCGAAGTGGCGGCCTAGATCCGGACGCAAGAGATATTCGTCCTTGGAGCGGGCTTTTGTGCGGACTTCGAAAAGATTCCAGCGGCGGAGAAAGTCGCTGCCGAAGCACTGCTCCGGATTGAAATCCGCGCGGACGGCGTCCCGAGCGGCGGCGTGGGCTTGCCGCAAGTCCAACTGCGTGCCGGTGCGATAGGCAGCTCCCGCGCGGCCAACGAGGAGACGGGCTGGGGTGCGCGCGCGAATCTTTCGAACAATTTCGGGCAGGTCTGAGGGGTTGAGCGCCGAATCATGCTCGCCGGCCATTTAGACCATCCCTTCGAGGGACGATTCGAATCCTTGCATCAACTGGCGGCGCGTGGGCGCGTCGAGCAAGGCCGGCTCGGCGGCGCGGTAGATGCCAGAATTCTCCAGCCAGGCGAGGAATTCGGGAGCGGGGCGGAGATTGAAGAGGCGGCGGACGGCGAGCGCGTCGTGATAGCTGGTGGATTGATAATTGAGCATCACGTCGTCGGAGCAGGGAACGCCCATGAAGTAATTGCAGCCGGCGGCGCCGAGGAGCAAAAGGAGATTGTCGGCGGAATTCTGATCGGCGGCGACGTGGTTCGTGTAACAGACGTCGCAGCCCATGGGCAGGCCGAGAAGTTTGCCCATGAAATGGTCTTCGAGGCCGGCGCGAATGATTTGGCGTTCATCGTAGAGATATTCGGGACCGATGAAGCCGACGACGCTATTGACCAGGAAGGGATCGAAGACGCGCGCGACGCCATAGGCGCGGGCTTCGAGAGTGAGTTGGTCGAGGCCGTGGTGTGCGTCGGCGGAGAGAGCGCTGCCTTGGCCGGTTTCGAAATACATCGCGTGCGAACCTTTCCATGCGACATCGCGGGTGCGATGGTGCTCGAGGACGCGTTCGCGGCCTTCGCGAAGCGTGGCGAGGGAAATGCCGAAGCTGCGATTCGCCGATTCGGTGCCGGCAATCGATTGGAAGAGGAGATCGACCGGAGCGCCGCGTTCCATGGCGGCGAGCTGGGAGCTGATGTGCGCGAGGCAGCAGGTTTGCGTTGGAGCTTTGCACATCTCGACGAGGCGATCGAGAGCGCGGAGAATGGCGCCGACGGTCTCAACGGAATCGGAAGCGGGATTGACGCCGATGACGGCGTCGCCGCAGCCGTAGAGCAGGCCTTCGAAGGCGGCGAGGAGAATGCCTGCAATGTCATCGACGGGATGATTCGGCTGGACGCGAATACCGAGCACGCCGCGCTGGCCCATGGTGTTGCGGCATACCGTGACATTGCGGATTTTCGCGGCGGCCAGGATGAGATCCTTGTTGCTCATGATCTTGGCGAGGGCGGCGGCGATTTCGGGGATAATGGCCCATTGAAGTTGCTTGAGAGCGGCTTCGGTGGTCGCATCGTCGAGGATGTGCTCGCGAAACTCGCCGATGGTCAGGCTCTTGATGGGCTGAAAAGATTTTTGGTCGAAAGTGTCGAGGAGCAGGCGGCTGACTTCGTCGTGGTCGGGATCGATGAGCGGCTGCTGGACGATTTCCTCGAGGGTGAAATCGGCGAGTTTGCTCTTGGCGGCGACGCGTTCGCGCTCGGAGCGCGCGGCGAGGCCCGCGAGTTGGTCGCCGGACTTCTCCTCGTTGGCTTTGGCGAAGAGCTCGCGCAAATCGGAAAAGACGAATCGCTCAGGCATGGAAGTGTCGCCGCGGCTGCGAGTTTGGATGCGAAGCGAAAGTAGCATTCTTTTCGAGGCAAGGAAAGCGGAGTGGCGCGAGAGTGCGTTGAGGATTTTGGCGTGGTGCGCTTCGGCTATTAGGAGGAGCTGATGAAAACGAGACTTCGTATCGTGGTGTTCGGTGCGCTAATGCTTGCCGTGGCGGGGATTACGCATTTCGCGGCGCGGGCAAGCGGCGAGAGCGGCGCGGTGCAGGCTCCGGGCGCAGAGGCCGTTGCGGCGCAGAATGCGGCGGCGCAGACTTCGAACCCGGACGCATTTTATAAGCTGGGGCCGGACTCTTTGCCGCAGGAGGGCGTTCCGAAAGGCGAAATTCGCGGGCCATTTATTCTGCCGAGCCAAGTTTATCCCGGCACGCAGCATACGTATTGGGTCTACGTTCCGGCGCAATACGATGCGAGCGTCGCGGCGAGTTTGATGATTTACAACGACGGGCACGCGTTCCTGGACCCGGACGGCGATATCCGCGCGCAGAACGTGATGGACAATCTGATTTTTCGGCGAGAGCTGCCGGTGATGATTGGCGTGTTCATCAATCCGGGGCGGCGGCCCGATCAGCCGGAGCCTACGGCGAGCGAGTGGGGCGATCACACCACGAACCGGCCGACGGAATACAATTCGCTGGACGACAAGTACGCGCGCGTGATCGTGGATGAGCTGATGCCGGTGCTCTACAAGGAATACGACATTTCGAAAGATCCGGAGCGGCACGGGATCGGCGGGTCAAGCTCGGGAGCGATTGCGGCGTTCACCGTGGCGTGGGAGCGGCCGAATGATTTTCGCAAGGTGCTGAGCAACGTGGGGAGCTTTGTGGATTTGCGCGGCGGAAACGCTTATCCCGATATCATCCGCAAGAACGAGAAAAAGCCGATTCGCATTTTCCTTTGCGATGGAAGAAATGATAATCGCGGAGAGAGGAACGGGAATCCCTACAATGTGGCGGTCGATTGGTTCTATCAAAATGTGCGCATGATGGAGGCGCTGTCGGCGAAAGGATACGACGTGAATTACGCATGGGGGATGAACAAGCACGGGCAAAAGATGGGCGGCGCGATTCTGCCGAGCATGATGCGGTGGTTGTGGCGCGATCACGCGTTTTCAACCGATCCGAAAGATATGGAAGAGCGATCTTTTAACGTGCCGAAGAAGAGCGCGGGGATGCAGTAGAACTTCTGTTGCAACGCCGCGCCGGAAGGCAGTAGCTGGACTTCGAGCGACAATCGCAAGACAAAACGCAAGAAATCACGAGAGATCCGCGGCGGACAGCGGGGTGATCTTGCGGGCAATCGGCGGAGAGCAAATTCGTTGTGTCCACCCTACGAGAAGTGTAGGATGTGCCTACTCGGGGTGCAGTTCGGAAATGCCGTATCGGTAAGCGGAGTATCGTGACATCCCTCCCAGCAGGATGAATACCGCAAACGTCAAAGCCAAAGGAGTGGTCCGATGAGCTCATCCGGAAAAGCCTATGGAGTAGCAGTTTTGCGCGGAATGTATGTGGTGGTGTGTTTGACGATGATGCTGTTCCTGCTTGACGGCCAGGCGCAAGCACAGTCGATGATGACGAATCACGTGCGCCCCGATGTGCAGAGCGGAAAGGCGCGGTTCTTGAATCATCTGGCCGGCACGCAGACGCTGCGGTTGAACATCGTTCTGCCGCTGCGCGATCAGGCGGGCTTGGATGATTTTTTGCAAGAACTCTACGATCCTTCCAGCCCATCGTACCGGCACTTTCTGACGGTGCAAGAGTTCACAGCGAGGTTTGGTCCCACGCAGGCGGATTATGACGCGGTGGTTGCGTATGCGAAGGAAAACGGCCTGGCGGTGGTCGGGGGATCGCGCGACGGGATGGACGTGCAGGTCGAGGGCAGCGTAGCGAATATCGAAACGGCTTTTCACGTGAGCATGGGCGTTTACCAGCACCCCACGGAAAACCGTACGTTTTATGCGCCTGACAGAGAACCGATGGTGGATTTGCCGTTCCCGTTGTGGCACGTCTCGGGCTTGGACAATTATTCGATTCCGCATCCCATGTATGTGAAGAAGAGCGACTACGCGGCGGCGAACGGCATCAATGCGAACGCGGTCGTCTCTCATGCCACGACGGGTTCGGGGCCTTCGGCTTCGTTTTTGGGAAGCGACATGAGAGCGGCGTACTACGGCGGAACTACTTTGACTGGCGCCGGACAGAACCTCGGGCTGCTGGAATATTTGGGCACGGACCTGACGGATTTGAATACCTACTTCGCGAACGTGGGCCAGACGAACAACGTACCGATTACGTTGCTCTCGACGGATGGAACGAGCACGTCCTGCGTGGATTCGAGGGCCGGCGGGCGCTGCGATGACACGGAGCAGACTCTGGACATGACGCAGGCAATCGGGATGGCGCCGGGACTGTCGAGCCTGGTGATGTACGTGGGATCCACGGATACGGCGATCATCAGCGCGATGACGACGCACAATCCACTGCCGACCACGATTGGTTGTTCTTGGGGATGGACGCCGGCGGATCCGACTACGCTCAATCCCTATTTCGAGAAGATGGCGGCGCAAGGACAGAACTTTTTCGCGGCTTCCGGGGATTCTTCGACCTGGTCGAAGAGCAACGAGGCTTGGCCGGCGGACAACGCGTATGTCGTTTCTGTCGGCGGCACGGATTTGGTAACGGCCAGCGCGGGCGGCGCGTGGAAGTCCGAGACGGCGTGGGTGGACAGCGGAGGCGGCATCTCGCCGGACTCGATCGCGATTCCCTCGTGGCAGCAGATCGCGGGCGTGATCAACTCGAGCAACAAAGGTTCGACAACGCTGCGCAACGGGCCGGACGTCGCGGCCAACGCGAACTTTACGTTTTATGTTTGCGCCGACCAGACTACTTGCACGGCGAACGATTATGGAGGAACAAGTTTTGCGACGCCGATGTGGGCGGGATACATTGCCCTCGTCAATCAGCAGTTGGCTGCCAGCGGAGAGCCGACCATCGGCTTCATCAACCCGACGATCTATTCGCAGAGCGTGACGTCGAGCTACGGGACGGAATTCCACGACATCACGAGCGGCACATCCGGAAGCTATTCGGCGGTGACCGGATATGATTTGGTGACTGGGTGGGGAAGTCCGAACGGGACCGGGCTGATCAATGCGCTTGCGCCAACGTCCACGACGCCTGACTTCAGTATTTCGGCATCGCCGGGTTCGGTTTCGGTGGTGCAAGGGGGCAACGGCGCATCCACGATCACGACTGCCGTTTCAGGAGGATTTGATTCGGCAATCGGGTTGACGGCGAGCGGCCAGCCGGCAGGCGTGACGGTGAGCTTCAGTCCAGCGACGATTGCTGCGCCGGGATCGGGCAGTTCGGCGATGAGCATTGCAGTGGCTTCGACAACGGCGACGGGCATGTACACCATCACCGTGACGGGCACGGGCGGAAGCACGACTCACAACGCTACGGTCACGTTGACGGTGACGGCAGCGGCCTCCGGCAACTTTACTTTGTCCGCGTCGCCGACGAGCTTGAGCATCACGCGGTCCTCGAGCGGAACAACGACGATCATCATCACTCCGTCCAACGGGTTTGCAGGCAGCGTCAGCTTGTCGGCTTCCGGGATGGGCAGTGGAGTAACCGCGTCGTTCAGCCCGAACCCGGCCACCAGTACAAGCACGCTGACATTGACGGCCAGCAGCAGCGCCGCCACCGGAACGAGGACCGTGACCATCACGGGCGTTTCGGGCTCGCTAAGCCAGACGACGACCATAAGTCTCAGGGTTCGCCGATAACCGAGAGCGGCTTCGCGGTTGCAACTTCACGGACGAAGTGAAGGAATTCGCGCAGCCGAAGACAAAAAGAGAAGCTTGATTCTGCGCGCCGCCAGCCTCCATGGTTGGCGGCGCTTTATTTTTGTAGTGCGGCGTGTTGGGGCCGCCAGGAAATTTCGATTGAGGAAGGCTGCATTCGTTGCGCTAACAGAGGAGCTGCGAGAAACAGTTGCACGGCAGAATCGACAGAGTTCAGAAGAATTCAGCGGCGAAAGGGCGGAATCGCTATTCCGCTTTCTTTTTGTCGGCTTCGATGCCTTGGAGTTCTTTGCCGGGCTTGAAGCGGACGGCTTTGCCGGGAGGGATGTTAACCTCTTCGCCGGTGCGCGGATTGCGGCCGATGCCGGTCTTGCGCGGCTTGACGCTGAAGACGCCGAAGCGGCGAAGCTCGATGCGCTGGCCACGGCCGAGAGCTTGTTTGAGAGATTCGAAGATCGTTTCGACGGCTTGTTCGGCCTTGGTGCGGCTGATGAGAGTCTTGGCGACAACCGCATTGACGATGTCCAGCTTGATCACACGTGCCTCCTACGTAAGTTGCAAATGCTAGAGGGTGCGCCGCAGGTTGTCAAGACGAGATGGGTAAACTACACTGATTCGCTTTCGGCGGAAGAGCAACCGCGGGTGCTCGCACGCGTGGCGGTGGCAAACTGAAAGCTAACAGCTAACAGCTAACAGCTAACAGCTAACAGCTAGAAGCTAAAAGATGAGGGACCAGCCAGAGCGTGTGATGGAATAAGTTCGAGAGTTCAACGGCTGAAGTGAGGAGGAATGGATGTCCGTCAAGCCCGACCGGTGGATACGCAAGATGTCGCTGGAACATAAGATGATCGAACCGTTCACCGACCGGCAGGTGCGCGAAGGGGTGATCAGCTACGGAGTGTCATCGTTCGGATACGACATCCGGGTGGCGGACGAATTTCAGATCTTTACGAATGTGAACTCGACGATTGTCGATCCGAAGCATTTCGATCCGAGATCGTTGGTGCCATTCAAGGGAGAATCGTGCCTGATACCGCCGAATTCGTTTGCGCTGGCAAGATCGGTGGAATATTTCCGGATACCGCGGAACGTGCTGACGATTTGCCTGGGGAAATCGACGTACGCGCGTTGCGGGATCATCGTGAACGTGACGCCCTTCGAACCGGAGTGGGAAGGATTTGTGACGCTGGAGATCAGCAACACGACGCCGCTGCCGGCGAAAATTTATGCGAACGAAGGGCTCTGCCAGGTGCTCTTCTTCGAATCGGACGAAGACTGCGAAGTGAGCTACAAGGATAAGAAGGGAAAATACCAGGCGCAGAGCGGGATTGTCCTGCCCCGTTTATAAAACCAAAATTTAGGAAGAAATTTGAGTTAGCTTGACGCCGGCCACGGGATAACCGTGCTCTCGCCAAGCGTCGAGGCCGCCCTCGAGGGGACGAATGCGCGTGATGCCCCGGCTTCTGAGGAGGAGCGCCACACGGGCGCTCGTAGCTTCGTTTGGTCAAGTGCAGTAGAGAATAATTTCGCGATCGTGCGGCAATACCTCATCGTTTTCTTCAAGTTTCTTTGCATCCACGCGAAATGCACCGGGGATGGTTTCGGGATCGGCCTCAAAATCCAAGGAATGACGCAGATCGACGATGACCAGTTCCTCGCCGGCGTCGAGCTTGTGCTTCAATTCTTCGACGGAGATCCGCGCAATGCGAAGTTCGCGAAGGAAGCGCTTGCGAGCCACGAATTTGTACGTGAGATAAGCGGCGAGCGCGCCCAACAAGATGACGCCCGCCCAACTGCCGAGCGACGCGGCATGTTTCGCGATGTCTTCGATCTCGCCGCTGAAAACATAACCCAACCCTAGAAAAGTGCCGGCCCAGAGTGATGCGCCTAGGGTGTCGAACAACAGAAAACGCCGCGGGCGCATGTGAAATATGCCGGCGAGCGGGGGAGCGATGCTGCCGAGGCCGGGAATAAACTTGGCAAGAATCAAAGAGTGGGCTCCCTGCTTGGAGAAAATGCCCTCGGTGCGGCGAACGCAGGAATCCGGCTCGATGGTAATTTTGCAGAGAAATTGCAGAACTTTGATGCCTTTATGGCGGCCAAGCTGGTACCAGAGGAAATCCGCAGAAACGGCTGCAAAGGCAACGATAGAAAAGGATGCAAAGAGATTCATTTGATGAGCACCCGCAAGCGCACCAGCGGCGAGCAAGAGCGGAAGCGAAGGGACAGGCACTCCGGATTGCTCGACGAAGACCCAAGCGAGCAAGACGATGTAGCCATGATGCAGGAGGAATTCGATAGTGCGGTGCATTTGGCTAGGTTGGGTCCTCTGTAATTGACGTAACCGACTATCGAGTGACGATAGGAGAAGTATGCCCCCAGCGGCCGGACATGACAAATTCAGACAAAGGCTTGCGTGTTCGCGGAGCAACCTCACGATCGCGGAGCTTTTCCGAAAGCGATTCTGGAACGCCGGGATAACCGATGGCAATGGCCGCGATGGGCTCCCAGTCCGCCGGAATTTCGAAAACCAGCTTGGCTTTGACGGGATCAAAACCTGCCATTTGATGAATAGCAAGACCCCGGGCCGTGGCTTCCACGCTGAGGAGGGCGGTCGCGGCGCCGGTGTCGTAGAAAGCGTTGCGATTGGGCGAGCCGTTGCCGTGGAATTTTAGCGCCGAAACCGCGAGAACCAACGCGGGAGCATTCTTGGCCCAGCCGGCGTTGAATTCGACAAGAACGCTGAGAGTTTTTGCGAAGCTCTCCGCATCGTCCTTCGTGGCCACAAGATAGGCCCAGGGCTGTTCATTGCTGCTGGATGGCGCCCAGCGCGCGGCCTCAAACAGGCTGGCGAGGACCGCGGGCTCAACGGGTTTGTCCGAGAAAGCTCGCGGGCTCCAACGAGTGCGAATGAGCTCGTGAATTGGGAAGTCACTTTGTGCCGGTTTTTTCACGATTCGTTTCCTCTTTTCTAATTCAGTGTTTAGATGGACCAAAGACCCGGACAGATACGTCAGGAATAGCGGAGGTCACTCCCTTGCGTTTATCGCGCGCGGAGGAGAGGGAGCGGGCTTCCGCCGCACCGCACCGGGCGGCGACGGCAATACGGGAAAAGATTTGGCCCACGGGTGTTGCCTCCAAGACGAGATACGCGCGTCAAGGCGGAAATGAACCCTGCGGCAGCTATTCCGGAACGCGAGCGCGGACTTCATCGAGAAGTTCGGCGAGGAGTTTCAAGCGCGCGGACGGAATGTGGCGAAACTGACGCTTGTGCAGGCGGCGAACGGGCTGATCGAGATTTTTCAGAAGAGCGAGTCCCGCGGGAGTGATGCGCGTCTTGACAACGCGGCGGTCCTTGGTCTGGCGGGCACGAGAGATGAGGCCGCGCTTTTCCATGCGGTCGAGAAGGCGGGTCATATCCGGGTCGTGAGAAATCATGCGCTCGCCGATGGCGCTGCAGGGCAGGCCGTCCGGTTCGGCGCCGCGAAGAATGCGCAAGACGTTATATTGCGTGCCGGTGAGGCCATGGGGCTTGAGGAGTTGTTCGGCCTCGAGGCCGAGAGCGTCGGCGATTTTCTGGAGAGAGATGAAGAGCGAAGCCTCCGGCGAAAGAGCGGGGCGGGAAGGAAGGCGCTGACTCATGGGGATAGGATAGTCGTTATGACGACTAATGTCAAGGGGAAATGGCGGAATGGCGCAGTTCCGGACGCTCTATGCCTTGCGAAGGGGACGGAGTTGAACTTCGCTCACGAAGCTGCCTGGCGCCTGGGTCACAATCATTTCGACGGCGCGAGCCACGTCCTCGGGAGAGAGCGCCTTCGACGGATCTCTTGGACCGCGAGGAGAGAAGCCGGTGGCCACGCTGCCCGGGGCGACAACGCTGACGCGAATACCGTGATCGCGAAGATCTTCGGCCATGCACGCGGATAAACCCTGGAGGCCCCACTTGGAGGCGCAATAGATTCCGCCTCCCGCGAAGGCATTGCGGCCCGCAAGAGAACTGATGTTGATGATATCGCCGGCACTGCGGCTGATCATGGACGGCGCCACAGCGCGGGAAACGAGGAAGACACTCTTGAGGTTGGTGTTGAGAACGCGGTCCCAGTCTTCTTCCGTTTTTTCGTGCGCCGGGCCGAAGAGGCCGATACCGGCGTTATTGACCAGTATCGAGATGGGTCCGAGCGCGGCCTGGGTCTTGGCCACGAAGGATGTCACGTCGTCCGCCCTCGAAACGTCGGCGATCTGCGAATAAACCGGCGAGCCCGTTTTCTTGAGAGCGGCCTCGGCAGCCGCTAGCGCCTCTGCATCGCGGCCACAGATGGCCACGGAAGCGCCGAGTGTGGCAAGGCGAAGCGCGATGGCGCGGCCGATGCCGCGGCTGCCGCCGGTGACGAGGGCAACGGCCCCGGAGAGGGGGACGGATTGGGTTGACGATGAATTTATAGCTGCATTTTGAGCCATTTGAATTCTTCCTCTCGCGAGCCACCCATTTTGTGCGAAAATCATCTTAGCATCCAGGAGTCTAAGCGCTGTCCTCACCGCTTGGGAGCCCTTAAGGTGTGTTGGGAAGACAGAGACGGACTGGTGATGCGGCGGTCAGCTTCCGCGGGACTGTGAATTTTCCTGCGTTGAACGCTTGCGGACGGACCGAGGCTTTTCCTATAATTCCCAAGTTTCGGAACCAACGCAATTCCCGGCAGAAGCAGTGCGGATGAAATCGGCAGCGGAAAATCCAAAATTGAAGTTTGGGCGAGGAGAGTGGGAATGAGTGGAACACGCAAAGTGGCAAGCCTCGCGATTGTTGCGGCGCTTTGTCTGATTCTGGGGAATGGGCTAAGCGCGCTGGCGCGGCCACAACCCGCGGCGGGCAGGACAGATGAGGCCAGCCAAGCCAAGCAGCCGTACACGATGGCGGAATACAACGCCTACCAAGCATGCGCGAGCGAGAAAGATCCATCCACGCAGGTGAAGTGCCTCGATGATTTTGTCTCGAAATATCCGAACTCCGCGTTGCTGATTTATGCTTATCCGCTCTACTACCAGGCCTACAGTCAGTTGAAGAATTATCAAAAAATGATCGAATATGCGGACAAAGTCGTAGCGCTCGGAGACAAGGTCGAGGCGGGCGTGCATTACCAAGCGCTGTATGCGCACGCGTATGCGTACAACGCCCTGAGCGCCTCGAACGCCACTTGGGCGGCGGATCCCGCCAACGCCAAGGCGGCGGTCGACGCAGCGGTGTCCGGCCTGAAGGCGCTCGATGACCTGAAGAAGCCCCCCAACATGGCGGACGATGCGTTTGAGGCGCAGAAAAAGCAGATTCAGATTTATTTCAATGGGACCGCGGCGCAGGCAGCGTCGGCGGAAAAGGATTACCCGACGGCGATCCAATACTACAAGGCGGTGCTGGTGCTGACTCCGGATGATTGGGTCATGGATTACCGGCTAGGGCAGACGTACAACGCGATGACGCCGCCGCAGCACATGGACGCCTTCTGGTTCATAGCGCGGGCAGTTACGGCGAAGGGCGCCCCGGAAGCGCAGTCGAAAAAGCTGAAGGATTATCTGCGGAAACTGATCGTCAACTACCAGCAAGCGGCTTGCGACAACCTGACGGATGCGGAAATCAACGAACTGCTGCAACTGGCGGGCAGCTCCACCGATCGCCCGGCAACCTACACGCTGCCGAGCGTCGCGGATCTGGATGCGGCGAGAAAAGATATGACCATCGCCTCGGTGATAACAGACTTGAAGGCGGGCGGAGACAAGGCCAAAGTCACCTGGCTGGCGGCGTGCGGGCTGGAGTTTCCCGGCGTGCCGGGGAAGGTGATTGAGAATGTTCCCGGGGCCACGCCGACCGATCCCATCGTGTTGAAGATCGCCTTTGTGACGAGCGATGCGGAATTCGATAGCGCGACCGTCCCAAACATGGACGTGAAAGTGATCAACCAGCCGGATGTGTCCCGAGTCGATAAGGACAGCCCGGTTCACTTCACTGGGACGCTGGTTTCCTACGATCCGGACCCGGCCTTCATGCTGCACTGGGATAAGGGCCATGTAAACGAAGAGGACATTCCGAAGGAAAAAGGTGCTCCCAAGAGGCCGGTGCATCACAAACCCTCGGGAGGCTCGAGCAACTAACCGGAATCCAGATTAGGAACGGCTCTCCACCGTCTGTGGAGAGCCGTTTTTCTTTTGCGTTGCGGTTTATCTGCGCGGAGAAGACGGGAGACGGTTGCAAGAGAAGCGGAGGGTCAGCGAGGGCGATGGTTCCCGGAGGCCAGCTTGTATTCGTCCATCTTGCGGCTTAGCGTGTTGCGGTGAATACCGAGGACCTGCGCGGCGCGGGACTGGTTGCCGTTGGCGCGGTCGAGAACGCGTTTGATGAAGCGCTTCTCGAATTCTCCGACCGCCTCTTCGAATAAAATGCCCTTGTCCACCATTTGAATGACAAGCCCCTCGAGTTGATCTTTCACGACGGCACGCTCCGCAGAATGTGTTGTGGGCCGGCAAGCAACTATTGATCGAGCTCGCGCCCAGCCAGGATGCGATACGCTTCCCGGTACTTGGCACGCGTTGCTGCGACGACATCGGGCGGAAGCTCCGGGCCAGGGGGGGTTTTGGGCCAGCGGATTCGCTCGAGATAATCGCGAACAAACTGTTTGTCAAAAGAGGGCTGAGGGCCGCCTGGCTTGTATTGTGCGGCGGGCCAGAAGCGCGAGGAGTCTGGAGTGAGTGCTTCGTCAATCCAGATCAGAGAATCAAGTGTATTGCGCGAGCCTGGGACGCTGGGGAGGAGGCCGAACTCGAATTTGGTGTCGGCAAGGAGAATGCCGCGAGGGGCGGCGTAGGCTGCGGCGCGGCGGTAGAGCTCGATGCTAACGGAACGGACGCGCTCGGCGAGGTCTACGCCAATGAGAGATGCGGCCTGCTCGAACGAAATGTTTTCGTCATGGCCACTCGTGGCTTTCGTAGCGGGAGTGAAAATGGGTTCCGGCAGGCGATCGGATTCGCGCAACCCCGCGGGAAGCGAGATGCCGCAAATCTTTCCGCCGGCTTTGTAATCCTTCCAGCCGGAACCGGAAACGTAGCCTCGGACCACGCATTCAATGGGGAGAGGCTGTGCCTTGCGCACGACCATCGAACGGCCCGCAAGTTCGTCGCGGTAGGCATCGAAGGGCGCGGGAAAATCCGCGGCGCTGATAACGTGGTTGGGGATGGCGTCCTTGAAAAGATCGAACCAAAAAAGCGAAAGCTGCGTAAGGACGCGGCCTTTATCGGGGATGGGCGTCGGAAGAATGACGTCGAACGCGGAGAGCCGGTCCGTGGCGACGATGAGCAGCTTATCGCCAAGATCATAAATATCGCGGACCTTTCCACGCGCCGCGGGGATGAGGCCGGCGAAATGCGTTTCTTGAAGGATACGAGTCACAGGGCTTGCAGCCACGGAAAAGTTTCTCCCCAAAGGCGGGGAGCATTCTAGCGCAGCGCTTCGTCGAGGGGAAGGAGCGTCGGAGGAAATCTTCGGAAAAGTTGGCGCCGAGATTCGATTGAAAAAAGCCCCGCGAGGAACTAAGAGGCAATCCCGTTGTGGGAATCTTTTGCGAACAAGTTCATGGCTGGCCTAAACTTCCGACGCAAGCCGACGCAGCGACAGAGCCAAACTCGAATTTAGGCGGCGGACGCAGCCTGTCGCTTCAGCGCGGGAGCTTCGTTGCCTTCCCAGCGGACGCTGACGAGCTTCGAGACGCCCGGTTCCTGCATGGTGACGCCGTAAAGAACGGAGCCGGTTTCCATGGTCTTGCGGTTGTGGGTGACGATGATGAATTGCGTTTGATTGCTCATATCGGCAACCAGCCGCGTGAATCGTCCGACGTTGGCTTCATCGAGCGGAGCGTCGACTTCGTCCAGAATGCAGAAAGGACTGGGTTGATAGCGGAAGATGGCGATGAGCAACGCGAGCGCGGCCATGGCTTTTTCTCCGCCGGAAAGCAGAAGCACGTTTTGCATGCGTTTGCCGGGAGGCGAGGCCACCACGTCGATGCCGGCATCGCCGGAGCTGTCGGGCTCGGTCAGGCGCATCTCCGCCATGCCGCCGCCAAAGATGGTGTGGAAGGCTTCGGAGAAATTTTTGTTGATGGCGTGGAAAGCCTGCTCGAATCGTTCGCGAGAAACCAGATCGAGTTCGGCGATAGCTTGTTGCGTGTCGGCGATGGATTGCAGCAGGTCGTCGCGCTCGCGGGTAAGGAAAGTGAACCGCTGCTCGCACTCGTTGAACTCTTCGAGGGCCATCATGTTGACGGGACCCATGGCCTCGATACGCTGTTTCATCTCGCGGTAGTTGATTTCGGCGGCGGCCAGCTCTTCGCCGGTCATGAATGCGGCTTCGGTGGCAATCAAATCCTCCGGCTGCGCATTGACTTCGGTCATGCAGGTCTCGCGCAGATGCTGGCGGTCCGAATCGTTGCGCGCGGCATCCACTTCCGCATGGCTGCGCCCTTCGCGAAACTCCTGAAGGGTCTGCCGGTCCATACGCAAGCGATCTTCCAACTGGGTGACGCGCGTCCGGCTGGCTTCCCACTCCTGCTCCAACTGGCGCTGGCGGACTTCGAGGCGAAGTTTTTCGCCGCGGAGGCTTTCGAGCTGCTGCGCGAACTCCTCGCCTTGTTTCGCAAGCGCGGCGGTTTCGTCCCAAATCGATGATTCCTGCTGCAGAAGCGCGGTTTCGCGCCGATCGAGTTCCGCGCGCTCCTCTTGCAAACGCGCCGCAACCGCTTCCGCAGCCGAAAGGCGCTCGTTCATGGCCGCGAGCTCGGCGCGGGCGGTAGCGAGGGCATTTTGTTCGATTTGGACGGAACCGCGAAGTTGCGCGAGCTGCTCCACCAGGCGCGCGCCTTCCGCTTCCGCTTCCGCACGCGTGGCGGAGGCGGCGGCAAGCTGATGCTTCGCGCGCTCGGCGCGCATCCTGGCATCCTCGCAATCTTTTCGAAGACGCGAAAGCTCGTTCTGGCAGAGGGTGAGCTCGAGGCCGAGCCGCGCCAGTTCGCTTTGCATGTGCTCGTGGCGATGCGTCGCGGAGAGGGCATTGCGTTCCGCTTCCCGCTGCTGCAAATGGATTTGTTCGAGCGACTGCTCCGCTTCGCGCAGTTCCGCGCCCATTTGCGCCAGCGCGTCCTGCACCTCGTTCATTTCGTTTTCGAGCTGCAAGACGTCGGCGTCGAGAGCCCGCAGTTCGCGCTTCATCCCGAGAGGCCCGGCTTCGTCCGCGCGCCCGCCGGTGACCATGCGGCCCTGGTAACAAGTTCCGTCCGGCGCAACGAAAGCAAACTGCGGGTTGTCGCGAGCCAGCTTCTCCGCGGAGGCCGCGCTATCCGTCAAATACGCGGAACGCAGCCGCGGCAGGAATTGTTTGGCGGCGGCGCCCAGCGGATCGCGGAAGCTGACTAGTTTGTCCAAGCGGGAAATCACGCCTTCTTCAGCGCGGAAGTGAATGATCGGCTCGTACTCGGCAAGACCCAGATTGCGAAGCGAATCGACAAAAAAGGTGGCGCGGCCGCCGACTTCGTCGCGGAGCAGGGAAACGCCCGCGCGGGCATGGTCGTATGTTTCGACCACGACGTATTCGAGTTCGTCGCGGAGATATTGCTCGACGGCGGCTTCGTGCTGTTCTTCGACTTCGGCGTAATCCGCGAGCACGCCGACGGCGCGAAAATCCCGGCCGCTGCCGCTTTCGTTGGCGGCGAAAAGTTTTTGCACGGCATCGGCTGTGTACGAGCGCTCGTTGAGAATTTGCGTGAGCATCGCGTGGCGCGCCCGGAGTCCTGCGAGAGAATCGCGCAGCGCCTCCGCTTTCTGGGAGGTTACTTCCCGTTTCTGGCGCAGTTCCGCGATATTGGCTTGGAGGGTGGCCGCGTTCTGCGTCAACGACTGGAGCTGCCCGCTTGCGGATTCCCAGTCATAGGCGGCCTGATCGGCTTCGTCGCGAACGCGAATGGAAGTCTCGAGAAGCTCATGCTCGCTCGCTTCGCGCTTGCGAAGCCCTTCCTGATGATGAACCAGTGCCTCCTCAACTTGTTTCTGTTCGCCGTGAAGGCGGAGGAGGCTTTCGCCCGCTTCCGAAGCCGAACGGCGCAGCGATTCGATGCGCGACTCGGATTCCTGGATTTGCCCGGCGCGCGATTCGGCTTGCACCGCAATCTCGGCCACGCGGCCGGAGAGAACGCCGGACTCTTCGCGCAGCGAAGTGAGTGCAAGTTGCTGCGCCGTAGTACGAGCTTCCCACTCCGCCGCTTGCGCGGCAGCTTCGGCCATTTCGGCGGAGACTTGCGTGCGGCGCGAACCAAGTTCCGTGGCGCGCTGCTGGTTGAAGGCAATGCGGTTTTCCGTGCGGTCAACCTCGAGAGCCGTGAGGTTCAGCACATTTTGATTCTGGCGGATTTCGGCGTCCAGCTCGTAGACGCGTTGGTTCAGGCGGTCCTGCTCGCCTTCTTGTTGCTGAATGGCCTGCGCATGCTGCGTTTCCGCCGCGGTGAGTTCGGCGAGCCGCGACGCGATGCGCTCGGCCTCGGCATCCAGCTCGCGAGCTTTACCGGCGAGCATCTGACGGACGATCCCGCGCATCTGATCGCGAATTTCCGCGTAGCGCCGCGCCTTTGAGGCCTGACGCTTGAGCGAGCCGAGCTGTTTTTCCACTTCGACGACGATGTCGTTCACGCGCGCAAGATTGAGCTTCGAGGATTCCAGCTTCGCCTCGGCGAGGCGCTTCTTCGTTTTGAATTTGGTGACGCCGGCGGCTTCTTCGATGATGGCGCGGCGCTCCATCGGCTTGGTCGAGAGGATCAAGCCGATGCGGCCCTGCTCGATGATGGCGTAAGAATCGGGGCCGAGTCCCACGCCCATGAACATTTCCTGAATATCGCGAAGCCGGCCGATGCGGCCGTTGATCAGGTACTCGCTTTGGCCCGAACGGTACAAGCGCCGCGTGACGACCACTTCCCCAGGCTTGCTGGCGAGGACAGGCTTGTCCGCGTTCTTCTTGCGGCGTTTGCCTTTGAGGAATTCGGGCGCTGCAGCCGAGAGCTCTTCAGAGTGTGGCGCGGAGTCTTGCGATTCAGGTGTGTCTTGTTGCGATTCGGGAGCCGGCGCGGGGTCAAGCGAGAGAACTTGCAGATGCCCGTCGTCCATTGCGGCGGGGTCGTCTTGGAGGTTCGTGCCGGTTGGAAACTCGGCGGGTGCTTCCACGGACGCGTCTTCGAGAACGAACCGCGCGGCTTCGGCCAGTTCGGGATCCTCCATGGTGATGGTCACTTCCGCCATGCCGAGGGGCGGGCGCTTGGTTGTGCCGTTGAAAATACAATCCGCCATACGCTCGGCGCGGAGGGATTTGTGGCTCTGCTCGCCTAGAACCCAGGAGATGGCATCCACCACGTTGGATTTGCCGCAGCCGTTTGGCCCGACGATGCACGTCGTTCCGGAGCCGCTGAAGGTGACCACAGTGCGGTCACAAAACGACTTGAAGCCAACGATTTCCACTTTTCGGAGCTTAAGCAAGATTTCCCCTTTTTGTCCCAGTTCGCGCCACGCTGAGTCCGGCGGCGCCGAAGCCAGCGAAATCCTTGTCTACGACAATCGCCCGCAGCAAAACGCGCGTAAAGAGACGACGGATTGTTCCTCGAGGGGAGGGTCTTTGGAGCGTCAAGTCGACCGTTTTCCGGTCGCTTAGACAAACGTGTGGCAGGTTCTCGGTCAGAGGCCCAGCCGCCTGGCGCGTGGATGGCGGTACGGGAAAAAAGCGTATCACGGGCTTGGACGGCTGTAAAGAGCTACGCAACCGATGGTAGCGGATTTGCGAAGACCACAATTCCGGATTCTGGCGGGGGAAAGCCATCGCGTTCGCGATACTCCTGCGCGGGAAATCTTTGCTGGGCGGGGCTATCCAGATTGTAACCAGGAACCACGTTTCTTGCACAGAAGTCTGGTAATCGCCGTATCATGCAGACAAGCAGAAAGAGAACGGCCGGGCGCAACTTGGGGGCGCCCCAATGTGAAAAAACTGCGATTCCTCGTTTCGTTAATCACCAAAGACAACGACTTTCAGGTTCAACAGGCGGCTTCGGCGGAGACCACCGCGCGAGAGCTGGGCGTCGATCTCGAGATCGTGTACGCCGACGGCGACACCATCACGCAGAGCACGCAGATACTCAAGACTATTCAAGCGAATCCTACGTTGCGGCCGGACGGCATCATCGTCGAGCCGGCGGGCGGAACGGGACTGCCCCAAGTCGCGAAGGCGGCCCTTGATGCAGGGATTGGCTGGGGTCTCGTCAACCGCGAAGCCGAATACATCGCGGAATTGCGGCGCAGCTCGAAGACCGCGGTCTTTATCGTAACTAGCGACCACAAAGAGATTGGCAGGATTCAGGCGCGGCAGTTAAGCGCGTTGCTGCCCGAAGGTGGGGCCGTGCTCTACATTCTCGGTCCCACGGAAAGCGCCACGGTGAAAGACCGCAAGGCAGGATTCGAAGCAGTGTGTCCCGAAAATGTGCGCGTCACGCTGCTCCGCGGTAAATGGACGGAGGAGAGTGGCCACCGGAGCACGGCGAGTTGGCTGAAATTAGGAGTTTCCAGCAAGACCAGCGTCGTGGCCATCGTTGCGCAGAACGACGCCATGGCCATCGGCGCGAGGAAAGCATTCGAGGAGATCGGCAATCCACAGGAACGGGACAAATGGCTGAGCCTGCCTTTTCTGGGTGCCGACGGCTTGCCGAAGACGGGCCAAGCCTGGGTGCGCACCGGCCAGTTGGCGGCTACGGTGGTCGCTCCGCCGATGGCAGGCAAGGCGGTGCAGCTTATGACCAAGGCGCTACGCGCCGGCGAGACCGTGCCGGAGCGAACGGTGACCGTGCTGGAATCGTATCCGCCTATCGAAAAA
This sequence comes from uncultured Acidobacteriota bacterium, assembly GCA_963715795.1. Lineage (GTDB taxonomy): Bacteria > Acidobacteriota > Terriglobia > Acidiferrales > UBA7541 > Acidiferrum. Next base: position 4,960,156 of record OY970275.1, read on the forward strand.
CTCGCTAAACTCCATGCCGTCGCCAGCCATCCGTAAGAAATTCGTCGAAGCAAGCAACGCTCCCCCTTCGTCAAACAAGGCTTGCGTCACCTTGCAGCGCTACTTCACGTGCGCGTCATACCACGCGAGGATGCGATTGAGGCGATCGAGCAAATGCTTCTCCTCGTGGAATCCGTGCGGCTCTCTCGGATACTCGACCAGCTCGCTCTCCACGCCATAGTGCTTCAAGCCGCGATAGAGTTCCTGGCTCTGGTCGAGCGGATCGGTGGTGTCGGCTTCACCCTGAAGGATGAGCGTCGGAGTCTTCACATTCTTGAATTGCGTGAACGGCGAGCTGTTCAGGAATTTCACCAGACTCTCCGGTTCATAAGGCACGCCGTAAAACCATTCGTCATAAGAAGGATGCGACTCGCTTCCGTACTCGGAAATTAGATTGGAGAGGCCTGCGCCGGAGACGGCGGCCTTGAACTCGGTCGTCTGCGTGATGGCCCATTCCGACATGTAGCCGCCATAGGACCATCCGCCAATGCCGAGCTTTGTGGGATCAGCGATGCCACGATCGATGAGATCCTGGACGCCCGCCATTACGTCCTTGAAATCCGCGCCGCCCCAATCGCCGCGATTCATTTCGATGAATTTTTCTCCGTATCCCACCGAGCCTCGAATGTTGGGGTAGAAAACGGCGTAGCCCTGCGTGGCCAGCAACTGGCCCCATGGTTCGATGGAATCTTGCCAGGCGCCCGTCGGTCCGCCGTGGATCAAAGCGATAAGCGGTAATTTGGCGTTTGGATCGGCTCCCGTGGGTTTAAGCAATGCCGCCTCGATCTCAAGGCCGTCGAAGGATTTGTATTTGTAGAATTCGGGCGTACTGAGCGCAAACTGCTTCCAGAAATCGTTCAAGTGAGAAACCTGATGTGGCGGATTCGCTTGATCCCACAGCCAAAGCTCCGGTGGCGTTGTCGCGGAATAACCCACAAACGCGACTTCGCCGGAAGGCGAAACGGCGAAGTTTCCCATATTGCCGTCCGGCGGATGGGAGAGATTCTTGCTCATACCTTCCGGAGAAAAGACGGCCAGCTTGTTTCGGAAACCGTCCCCGTAAAGAGCGAGGATCGAGCCGTCCTTAGCCCACAGTGCTTCATGGATGGCGCGATCGAGACTTGCCCCCGTAAGATTTCGAGCAGCGCCCTTGCCGATGTCCAGGAGCATGAGGTCGTGAGGCGTGGGACCATCCACGCGGCAGCCGATGAAGCTCACGGTTTTTCCGTCAGGAGATACGCGCAAGCCGCCAAACGGGCCGTGCGGAGCGATGAGTAGTTTGCGCGTGCCATCCGAGAGACTAACCGAGAACATGCGATGTGTGTCCTCGTCGGATTCCGGATGATCCGTGGCGCTGACGATCATTTGGCGTCCGTCCGGAAGCCACGCAAGTTCGCTGACTTCCCATTTGGGATCCGTGAGTGCCTTGGCTTCCTTCGTCGCCAGCGTCAGCACCCACAGCCTCGGTTGTTTGTCGTCCTTGTCCACTACATGCGCGTCGTCTTTGTCTTTTTCCTTTTTTTCTTCAGTGTCGCTCTTGGCATCGGGCGCCAAAAAGGCGATTTGTTTGCCGTCCGGCGACCAAGCAAAACTGTGCACGCTGCGTTTTCCCTTCGTGAGAGCAGCGGCTTCCCCGCCGTCCATGCGCATGACATAAATTTGCTGCTGGCCATCGCGATTCGAAAGAAATGCCAGCTCTTTCCCATCGGGCGACCAGCGCGGCGAGGATTCGTCCTTCGCGGAATAAGTGATTTGTCGAACGACGCCGGAATTCTTGTCATAAAGCCAGATATGGTGGGGCCGCTCCACTCCCTTGGGTGGCTCCGTGACAACGAACGCCACCTGCGAGCCATCCGGGGAAAATTGCAAATCGGAAATCGAGCGCAGGTTGAGAGAAGCTTCTGGTGTGAGCGGCTTGCCCGCATCCGCGGCTTTCTTTTCTTGCGCAACGGCCGCCGTTCCCAGCGCCAAAATTCCAAGAAGCCCACCGCTCAACAAAACACGATTCATCCCTGCACCTCTCCAGCGAGAACCTAGGACTCTAACCATCGAAGGCCTCACCGTCAATTTTGTTTGCCGGCGGCCGCTAATTCTTTTGCATTATTGACCCACTTGCCCCATCGCTCCTTATAATGCGCCACCTAAAAGGGGTGGATGTCCGATTCGAATGACAAGTGCGCAAGCGAGCCTTGCGCGTTGACGCATTCGTCCGCCCTGGCGTTGAAAAAATTGGTCGAGAGGAAACCGGAGAACAGCATGCGGAATCTCAGAGGGCTGGTTTGTATCCTGGCGGTTGCAATTTTGCCGTGCTTGCCTGCCTCGGCGCAGGAAATCGCGGGAAGCATTCGCGGCACCGCGCTGGATGCGAGCGGCGCGGCCGTTTCGGGCGCCAGGGTGACGGCGATACAGACAGAAACGGGTCTCGAGCGCACCGCCACGACGGATGCGCAGGGAGTCTACGTTATCGTCGAGCTTCCCATCGGCCATTACCGTATCGAAGCGGAAGCAAAAGGATTCAAGAAATACGTTCGGGAGGGAATCTCGCTTGGCGTAAATCAGATCGCCTCGGTTGCCGTCCGTCTCGAAGTCGGAAGCGCCAAGCAGGAAGTTCGCGTGCAAGCCGATGCTCCGTTGGTCGAGACCACCGTCACCAGTCTGGGCAAGACTGTGGGCGAACGCGACGTTCTCGATTTGCCCCTGAACGGCCGCAATTTTTCGCAGCTCGGGCTTCTGCAGCCCGGCGTTTTCCCGCTAACGCCGGGACTTGCAGCGGCCGGCGGCTCTTTGCGTAGCGGGCAGGCCTACGCCGTGAATGGCCAGCGTCCCGAATCCAATAATTTTCTGATCGATGGCGCGAACAATTTCAACACCGTGGACGGCGGCCTGGTCATTCAGCTTCCCATCGATTCCATCGCCGAGTTTCGCATCCTCACGCACACGGCCAGCGCCGAATTTGGCCACAGCAGCGGCTCGACCACCAACATCATCACGCGCTCCGGGACGAACTCCTTCCACGGCGATCTTTGGGAATTCCTGCGCAACAACGCCATGGACGCCAAGAGCTTCTTCGCCACCAGCGTCGAGCCGCTGAAACGCAACCAATTCGGCGGCACCTTCGGCGGCCCGATCAAAAAAGACAAGACATTTTTCTTCGGCTATTACGAAGGGCTGCGCAACCGGCAGGGCGAAACTGTCGGCGCAACCGTTCCCACGCAAGCCGAACAGCAGGGCGATTTCGGTCTGCTCTGCACGCAGGCGGGCGGAAACTTTAACTCTTCCGGTCTCTGCAGCGTTCCCACCGGCCAGCTCGTGAACGAATTTTCCGGCCAGCCCTTTCCTTACAACAAGCTTCCCGGTATCAATCCGCTTTCGCAGACGCTTTTGTCCTACTTTCCTCTGCCAAACGAACCGAGCTTCGGTCCGAATGCCTACAGCGACACCCAAACGCTGGATCAGAATGGCGATCAATTCGGCATACGTGTAGACCATTATTTGACCTCGCGCGACGTTCTCAATTTCCGTTACATGTTCTCGCAAGGAAATACCATCGACCCGCTTTCCACCGCTGGCGCCAACGTTCCCGGCTTTCCCGTCGCAGAAGGGCAGCGCGCGCAAAATTTTGTCGCGCAGGAAACGCGCACTTTTTCACCCACGCTGATCGGTGTTGCCCGATTTTCTTTCCTTCGCAACAAATATCTATTCAACGAAGCCGTCAATCACACGACGCCGGAAAGTCTCGGTTTTGACTATTCTCCGACGCTGGATCTTGCCGCCGGCCCTCCTTTCATCCAGGTTAGCGGCTACGCTTCGGTCGGCGACCCCATCACCGGTCCGCGAGACACCTACGAAAACGCCATCGATCTTTCCGGGGCCATGACGTGGATCCACGGCCGCCACGAAATGAAATTCGGCGGCGGATACAGCCACGATCAAATCAACGTTACCTTCGGAATCGCCACCAACGGATTCTTCGTTTTTGCTCCGGTGCCCGCCAACGACGCCTTCGCCAGTTTTCTTCTGGGAGCGCCGGTGCTCTTCCTGCAGGGCGGAGGAGACCCATCGCGCGGGCTAAGGGGCAACAGCGCAAATCTCTACGCGCAAGACACCTACAAGATCAATTCGCATCTGACTCTCAATGCGGGCCTTCGCTACGAGTTGCCGTTCCCTTACACCGAGATTCACAATCGCCAGAACCTCTTCGAACCCGGCGTGCAATCCGTCGTCTTCCCGACCGCGCCCGTCGGCCTGGTTTATCCCGGAGACCCGGGCGTACCGGCAGGATTGATCCCCACGGAGAAAACGGCTTTTGCGCCCCGCGTTGGTTTGGCTTGGGATCCAAAAGGCAACGGCCGGTGGCTGGTCACCGCATCCTACGGCATTTTCTACGATCCGTATTACAACGGCCAAGGCGGGCCGCTCCAGTCCCCCGTCAGCGCTCCGCCCTATTTACAGACTCCGCAAGTCAGCTTTCCCGATTTTGCGGACCCGTTTGGCGGAACGAATCCTTTCAATGGCTCTTTCGCGGAGCCCATGACCTTGCTCACGCTTTCGCCGAATCTGCGCCTGCCCTATGCGCAGGATTGGAATCTCAACATCGAAAAATCCTTCGGCCGCGATTGGCTGTTCGAGATCGGCTACGTCGGAACGAAGGGCACCAAGCTGCCACGATTCATTGAAGGCAATCCCGCCGTCTATGTTCCTGGCGAGACGAACGGGATGCCGAATTCGACAGAGGACAACGTCAATCAAAGGCGCCTTTATTCCGGCTGCAATCTGTCGCCTACGAGCCCGCCCTGCACGTATGCGTCGGTCGGCTTGATCGCCGGTATCGCCAATTCCAGCTACAACGCCCTGCAAACCAGTCTGAAGAAGCGCTTCAGTTACGGCTTGTCTTTTCTCGTTTCCTATACTTTCTCGAAAACGCTCGACAACGTTTCGTCCTTCAACATTACGGGCTCCGCGTCCCAACCCGTGGCTGGCGAAAACGACCTCGCGCAAAATCCCTTCGATCTCGCCGCGGAATATGGCCGGTCCATGTTCGATGCGCGGCACCGCTTCGTGGCCAGCTATGAATGGAGGGTTCCGTTTTGGAATCACCCAGTGAATTGGTACCAGCGCGCTCTCGGCGATTGGCAGTTGAACGGCATCACCACCTTCATGAGCGGCACTCCCTTCACCGTCTACGATTCTCAGGACGTTTCTCTCCAGGGAAGCGCCCCGGAAATCTCCGGTTTCTCCAGCAACCGCCCCAACGTCATCGGCAATCCGAATGATGGCCCGCGCACTCCGCAAGAGTGGTTTAACGTTTCCGCCTTCCAGCGCCTCGACCCGACCACCCAGGCTGGACAATTCGGCAACGAAGGCCGCAACATCGTCGAAGGGCCTGGGTTACAAGATTGGGACTTTTCCGCCTTCAAAAATATTCCGATTCACGAATCCAAGAGCCTGCAATTCCGCGCCGAGTTCTTCAACGTCTTCAATCACGTCAACTTTCGTCTGCCGAACAGTGATATTAGCCAGCCTTCGACCTTTGGCGAGATTACCGAAGCTCTGCCCGGCCGCGTCGTGCAGTTGGCACTGAAATTGTTCTTCTAACATCTTTGGTTCGCGCCGCCGGCCGCCTGCTCAAAACGCGCCGACTGCCAGGCAGCTACCCTTCGCGCGATACTCTGTGCCGCCGGTGCTGCGCATTTGAGTGTCTGAGGCTCTGTCTCCGCGCGCCCCTTCCAGTCCGACCAGCCAGGTCTCCTTTGCCCGCTCCATCGCACACGCCCGCCGATGTTCGTTGCGGCTCTCTGGAAGCCTCGGATACAATCTGACGTTTATCCCTTGGAGCAAAACGCTGTCTTAGATTCGATGCACGAAATACGCTTCCACAACACGCTGGGCGGCAAGATCGAACCGTTTGTCCCGCAAAATGACGATGGCGTCCGCATGTATACCTGCGGGCCGACCGTCTACGACTATGCGCACATCGGCAACTACCGCACCTTCGTGTTTCAGGACATTCTCCGGCGCTTCCTGAAACTCCGCGGCTACAAGATGAATCACGTCATGAACCTCACCGACGTTGACGATCGCATTATCGCCAACGCCGCCGCTGCGGGCGTGAGCATTCGCGACTACACTGGAAAATTCGTGCAAGCCTTCTTCGAGGATTGCAAAGCCCTCAGCATCGAGGCTCCCGAACACTGGATTCGCGCCACAGACCACATCGACGACATGGTCCAGCTCATTGAGCGTCTGCAGGCGAAGACCTATACCTATCCGAGCGAGGGCTCGATCTACTACCGCATCGCCAAATTCCCGCAGTACGGCAAGCTCTCGAATATCGACCTCACCGGAATCCAAGCCGGCGCCCGCGTGGACGTCGACCGCTACGAAAAAGAAAGCGCCCGCGATTTCGCTCTCTGGAAAGCACCGAAGCCCGGCGAACATTTCTGGGAAACGCCCATCGGCAAGGGCCGCCCCGGCTGGCATATCGAGTGTTCCGCCATGGCCATGAAGTATCTCGGCGAGACGCTCGATATTCACACCGGCGGGATCGATCTCGCGTTTCCCCACCACGAAAACGAAATTGCGCAGAGCGAAGCCGCCACGGGAAAGCCTTTCGTCCGCTACTGGATGCACGCGGAGCATCTGCTGGTCGAAGGCGAGAAGATGTCCAAGTCGCTCGGCAATTTCTATACGCTGCGCGACTTGTTCGCCAAAGGATACAAGCCGTCCACGCTGCGTTTTGCGCTGGCCAGTGTGCCGTATCGCAAGCAGCTCAATTTCACGTTTGACGGCTTGCAGCAGGCCGCAAGCTCCGTCGAGCGCCTGCGCAACTTTGCCGCGCGCCTGGCCCAGGGCAAATTCCCGGCAGGAGCGCAGAAAGCCATGGCCGCCCGCGCCGCTGAAGCTGCGGACGAGTTCGACGCGGGCCTCTCCGATGACCTGAACACTGCCCGGGCGTTGGCGGCCGCGTTCGATCTGCTTCGCGAAACGAATATCGCCATGGACAAAGGCGAGTTCCATCAGGGTGATGTCGCCGCCGTCCAGCAATTTCTCGCCAACTTCGACCGCGTTTTTGCCGTCATGGAGGACGACAACGCGGAGAAGCTTCGCGCGCTCGGCTTTGGCGGAGACGCCGGCGGCCCGAGCGACGCGGACATCGAAAAACTCGTCGCCGAACGCCAGGCGGCGCGCCAGAGCCGCGATTTCGCGTCCTCCGATCGCATCCGCAAGGAACTCGCGGATCGTGGTATAATAATCGAAGACGCAAAGGACGGCAGCGTACGTTGGAAACGCAAATGAAACTCTCTACTCTCTATCGCTTCCCCGGCAATTTCTCCCCGGCCGAGCTGCGTCCCAACCTCTTCGGCGTAGACTAAGCATTCCATCCTCTGGCAGGGCGCGCATCGCTACTGGTGTACGCACTCAAACCTGCTCTGCGGTCGCCCATCCACATCAACTGCTGACCGGTCTTTCCAAGGAGGATGAGATGATTACCACGATGGAAACGAAGCTTCCACGGCTCGTTACGGCGCTCCCCGGACCCAACGCCAGGCGCGTTGTCGAGAGCGACAGCCGCTTCATGTCGCCGTCCTATACGCGCGACTACCCGCTTGTGGCCAAGCGCGGCCATGGCGCTATCGTCGAAGACGTCGACGGCAATTCCTTTCTCGATTTTGCCGCCGGCATCGCTGTTTGTTCAACGGGCCATTGCCACCCTAAAGTCGTGGCTGCGATCCAGCAACAAGCCGCCGAACTGATCCACATGTCCGGCACGGATTTTTATTACGAAAGCATGCCCCTTCTGGCCGAGCGTCTTGTGAACACGCTCTCCGGTGACACGCCGAGAAAAGCATTCTTCACCAATTCCGGCGCCGAAGCCGTCGAAGCCGCCATCAAGCTGGCGCGTTACGCCACGCGCCGCGACAAAATGATCGCCTTCTACGGCTGTTTCCACGGCCGCACCATGGGCGCGCTCTCGCTGACCGCCTCGAAAAGCACGCAGCGCAAGGGTTTCGGCGCTTTGCTCTCCGGTATCGAACACATTCCGTTTCCCTATTCGTACCGCTGCGCGCACGGCCACACCGCGGAAACCTGCGGCGCGGAAATCATCGAACAGCTCGAGCAGCAAATTTTCAAGCGCCTTTTTGATCCCGAGGAAATCGCGGGCATCATCATCGAACCCATTCAGGGCGAGGGCGGTTACGTCGTCGCGCCGAATTTTTTCCTCCAGGAACTCCAGCGCATCTGCCGCAAGCACGGCATCATGCTCATCGTCGACGAAGTGCAATCCGGCATGGGCCGCACCGGAAAATGGTGGGCGCATCAATTTGCCGGTATCGAGCCGGACATCGTCTGCAGCGCGAAAGGCATCGCCAGCGGCATGCCGCTCGGCGCCATTTTCGCCCCCGCCAGCATCATGAACTGGAAACCCGGTTCGCACGGGACGACGTTCGGCGGAAATCCGGTCTGCATCGCCGCAGCCCTGGCCACCGCGGAGCTTATCGAAACGCAGTATCTCGAGAACGCTCGACGCATGGGCGACTTTCTTTTCGCCCGCCTCGCGGATTGGCCGAATAAATTCAAAATCGTCGGCGAAGTTCGCGGCCGCGGCTTGATGATCGGCATTGAAATCGTTCGCGATCAGCGCACCAAGGAAAAAGCCGCGGACCTGCGCAATTCCATCGTCGACCTTGCCTTCCACAAAGGCCTGTGCATTCTCGGCGCGGGCGAGAACACTCTCCGCTTGTCGCCGCCTCTTCTCGTCGACGAAGAACAAGCCAGCTTCGCCCTGGGCACTCTCGAAGAGTGCATTCGCGAAGCAGAGAAAAAGGCCTGACGCCGCCCGCGATTCGCGGATAGCGATTCATTCTGTTCAAATCAAATCCCGTGATTGCCGCAAAAGTTACGTGGCAATCACGGGATTTTTGTTTATACTCCGCACCATACGGCGAGTTACCGCGGAGGTTCCATGCGGATCGTTTCCCGGCTGATTTTTCACGCTGTTCACTGGGCGGCGAGAAAAGGTTTGCGCGAAGGCCGCGATCCCTCCCCCGAAGCCAAAAAACACGAAGCCCGCAAAACCGGCATTCGTGGCGAAACCTACGCTTACTGGTATCTCCGCCGCCACGGCTACGTCTTCGTCGCCCGCAATTTCACTCCCCGGGCTTCCAAAGGTGAAATCGATATGGTCGGTTACGACGGCAAAACGCTGGCTTTCGTCGAAGTGCGCACACGCACCATGCGCGACGAAATGTCCGCCTTGCCGGAGTTGAGCGTCACTCCCGGGAAACAACATGTCCTTGCCCGGACCGCTCTCCATTTCCTCGCGGAGCGCCACGTGCCCGAATGCCCCTGCCGCTTCGATGTCCTCGCGATCGACAATTCCCCCGGCAAGCCTCCCGTCGTCCGGCTGCATAAGGACGCCTTCAGCCCCCAGATGTAGAATTCCACAGGCAAATCCCGCGCCGCGCCTTTTCCGCCGCCCAAGACGAGGTACAATCAGAACCCACAGGCGTGCTCTTACCGCCTGAGTTTTCCCTTGTCGAGGAGGTTTGCTTTGCCGGAGTTGCGAAAAGACCCGATTACTGGCCGCTGGGTGATCATTTCCACCGAACGCGGAAAGCGCCCGAACGATTTTCTCCGCGAAAGCGTCGCTCCTCTGCCCAACGGCAAGAATTGTCCCTTCTGCCCCGGCAACGAGTCCAAGACGCCGCCCGAAATTCTCGTTTACGGCCGCAGCAACGGCGGTGCAAACACGGCGGGCTGGAGCGTCCGCGTCGTGCCCAACAAATTCCCCGCGCTAGGCATCGAAGGCGATCTCGACCGCGAGGGTGAAGGCTTGTTCGACAAGATGAACGGCGTCGGAGCTCACGAAGTCATCATCGAGACTCCTGATCACGCCGCCACGCTGGCCTCTTTGCCCGAGCGCGCCGTCGAAGACGTTCTCTGGGCCTACCGCGACCGCATGCTCGATCTCAAGAATGACAAGAGGTTCCGCTACGTTCTAATTTTCAAGAATCATGGCGAAGCGGCGGGCGCTTCCGTCGAGCACCCCCACTCGCAATTGATCGCTCTTCCCATCGTTCCCCGCCGCGTCCGCGAAGAAGTGGACAGCTCCTGGCACTACTACGACGAAAAAGAGCGCTGCATTTTCTGCGACATCATCCGCCAGGAACGCGACACCGGCGAGCGCGTCATCGGCGAAAACGATCACTTCATCACCGTCGCTCCTTACGCCCCGCGCTTTCCGTTCGAGATGTGGCTCCTTCCCAAAATCCATGGTTCATCCTTCGAAAACAACCAAAGCACCATGTACGCGAGCCTCGCCCGCATGTTGAAGGACACCCTCATGCGCCTCGACGTCGTCCTCGATCGCCCGCCCTATAACTTCATGATCCACACCTCGCCCGTCGGCGAAGAGATCAACGACCATTACCACTGGCACTTTGAAATCATTCCCAAGCTCACCAAAGTCGCTGGCTTCGAGTGGGGCACCGGTTTCTACATCAACCCGACTCCGCCCGAGGAATCCGCGCGCTTCCTGCGCGAAGCCAAAATCGCTCCGCCGCCCGCGCCCGCAAAAAAATAGCGCTCACCGCGCCAATCCCGGCTCCGTCCTTCCGGGCCGCGGTGAAAATTTTGCTATACTTACCCGTTTGGCGCGGTACCCAAGTGGCCCAAGGGAGAGGTCTGCAAAACCTCCATTCGTGGGTTCGAATCCCACCCGCGCCTCCAAAAATCCCGCTCCCGCATCGTTCTTCGCGCCTAACTGTATTCCTTCCGCGTAATTCGCAGTTTTTTCAATTTCGAATGCAGCGTCGTGCGCTTCAGCCCCAGCCGCTTGGCCGCCCCATGCGGCCCGCCGATCATCCCTTTGGACTCCCGAAGCACGCGCAGAATGTGCTCCCGCTCCGCCTTTTCCAGGTTCGGATCCGCGTCGCCCGCCGGCTCATCCACAACCTCGAGTTCCGCGAGTGGCGCCCGCAGCACCGAGCCTTGCGTCAGAATCACCGCCCGCTCCATGAAATTTTCGAGTTCTCTCACGTTTCCCGGCCATTTCCAGTTCCGCAAGACCTCCATCGTTTGCGGCGGCACGCTGGCAATCTGCCGGTTCATCCGACGCGAGTGCTTGTGCACGAAGTAATTCACGAGAACGGGAATGTCCTCCCGCCGTTCCCGCAAAGGGGGAATTTCGATCGGGAAAACTTTCAACCGGTAGTACAGGTCGCTGCGGAATTCCCGGTCCGCCACCATCTTTGCCAGATTCCGGTTCGTCGCCGCGATCAGCCGCACGTTCACCGGAATGGTCTTCACGCTTCCCAATCGCTCAAACTCCCTCTCCTGCAGCGCCCGCAAAATCTTCGGTTGCAGCTCCAGCGGCAAGTCGCCAATCTCATCCAGAAACAGCGTCCCTTCGTGCGCCAGTTCCAGCCGTCCGATCTTTTGCGAGACTGCTCCCGTGTACGCCCCTTTTTCGTGCCCGAATAATTCGCTCTCCAGCAGCCCCGCGGGAATCGCCGAGCAATTCAGTTTCACGAACGTGCGCTCGCGCCGCGGGCTCAAGTCGTGAATCGCCCGCGCGATTAACTCTTTGCCGGTCCCCGTTTCTCCCAGGATCAGCACGGTCGCTTCCTCGCGCGCCACCGTTTCCACCTGCTTCAGCACTCGCTTCAGCGCCCGGCTCTCTCCGATGATTTCCTCGAACCGGTATTCCGTTTGTAACTCTTCCTCGAGATAACGCCGTTCCAGCTCGCCCCGCCGCAGCGCTTCTTCGTCGAGTTTCTTTTGCGTTAGGTCTCGGACGACGGCCAGCACCGCCGCCCCTTCCGGCCCGGCAATCGGTCCCAGCATGATGTCCACCGGAAATTCCGCGCCGTCTTTTCGCCGTCCATACAACTCCAGCCCCGCGCCCATCGCCCGCACTCGCGGATGCGCCGAATACTCTTCACGCCGTCCGGGGTGCGCATCGCGAAATCGTTCGGGAATCAGCAACTCGATCGGCTGCCCCATCAGCTCCCCGCGCCCATATCCAAAAAATCGCTCCACTTGCGCGTTCACTTCCGTGATTTTGCCTGCCTGGTCCACCACCAGAATCGCGTCCGGCGAAAATTCAAACAACGAGCGCAGCCGCTCCTCGTTTCTTCGCAGCGCGTCCTCCGCTTTCTTGCGCTCGCTGATGTCCCGTACCACGGCTACCACGTATGATTCGTCATTGGCGCGCACCGGGCTGAGCATGATATCCACCGGGAACTCGCTTCCGTCCTTTCGCAAGCCATACAGCGCCAGCCCCGCGCCCATCGGCCGCGTGCGCGCCTGCGCCCCGTACTCGCCGCGGTGCTTGGGGTGCACCGCTCGAAATCGTTCGGGTACCAGCACTTCGATTGGCTTTCCGATCAGCTCCTGCCGTTCATACCCGAAGAGTCGTTCGACTTGGCAGTTTGCCCGCACAATCGCGCCCTTTTGGTCCGTGACCAGCACCGCGTCCGGCGAAAACTCGAACACGCGCTCGAAAAGTCCTTCGAGGTCAGCGTTCTTCGTCGCTTGAGACGTTTCTTTACTCACGTTCTCGCGCCTCGTAATTCGAATTATCTGGGAGGAACTCCCAGAACGACAATGTAGGCACGGCAGCGTCACCTTCGTTCGCTATTTCGACAAATTCCCAAACTCGTGCGGAGCCGCCAGTATATCTCACGGACACAATTCCAGTGCGGGCGAGAGCCGGCGCGTCGGCCCTCGTGAGTTCAATCACCCTAGCCCGTGACCGGCGTCACTGTCCGCCAATTCATTTCGAGCCAAGCTGGCTGGCGTGGGGGAAGTCTCTTATGAGCAAGGATAATCGCGATCTTCTTCAAGTCCTCAAAGCCGAACTCGAGTTCGTAGAGAAGGGCGGCTACCGTAACACCGCCCGAGCCGCTTGGCGTCCGCACTTCATCTTTCAAGACTCGCCCACTTGCCTGAATTTCGATCCTGCGGTTCCGCCCAGGCCGTGTACCGAATGCGTCCTCATGCAAGTCATCCCCGAGGCGCAGCGCGGCAAGAAAATTGCCTGCCGTTACATTCCGCTGAACGAACAGGGCGACACCCTCGATTCGCTTTACCGATACGGCACACCGGAAGAACTCGAAGCCGCTCTTCGCCACTGGCTCGGCGTTACGATGGACCGTCTCGAGAAGACCGCTTGTCCTGAAATGTCCGGCGATCCGGAAATTCACGTCAGAGCAAAAATGGTTCCGGCCGAATGAGCTCTGAACGAGGGGAGGGTGGCTCCGATGCTTTCCACATGCGCGAATCCCGTCTGCCAGGTTCCTTTTGACTATCGCCAGGGTGAACTCTTCCGCTTTCACAAAGCCCATCGCCCCGACGAACTTCCTCCCAACACGCACTCCGTCCAGCATTTCTGGCTCTGCGCAAAATGCGCGCGCGAACATACGCTGGTCTACTCTGAAAATCGCGGAGTCCTCTTACAATCCCGCTTCGAAGCCGTAGCCTCCGCCGAATCCGCCCGCTTCGTCGCCGCCGCATAGCATCTCGCCCTCAAACGAAATCGCATCGTCCGCCGGCACGGATGCGATTCCTTCTCCTTCAGCTCACTATCCATAGTTCACTACCTGCTTTCGTTTTTCCCTTTTCCACACATTTCCACAGCCGTTGCAAACCAATTACTCCCGCTTCAACTCCTTCCCGTCCAGCAACTTCCGCCAGTCCCATTCGAATTCGCGCCCATCGTTCGAATGACGACGCAGTAACGTAAGAAAAGTAGTTGACAAGTTGCCAACACCCTGCTACCATTCCCCATGCTTCGCTCGCGAGTCACATCCCCAACCCACCATTCGCCCTCTCGCTCTCCTCATTCCCCCCTCACCGCCCTCCTCTCTGTGACCTCGGTGCCCTCTGTGTCAAAATCTCCCCGCTTCCTTCATGCACCTTTACGCATAGTTAGACATCTCGCGTCCGTCCCCGCAATCTTCCGTCAGAGCCTCTGCCTTAGCCCATCCGACGCAACCCAAACACTTCCCATCTTTTCCACACCCAGTAAACATGGCACACGCAGCTTCTCGTGCAATTCCTTTTATTTCATGGGTTTACTTCATGACTTGCGTACACCCGGGGTGGGGGCACACAGTCTCCAGCACTCTCGCGCAATCGCCCAATCTTCCTGGGCCGCCACAATCAGCACTCGCACCGTCGAACCACCCGCCGAAATCTCCGCCTCTTTCGGCGAGGACAAGTTTTTCTCCGCATCCAGGGCCATTCCAAGAAACCCAAAATTGGCGCACGCCTCCGCCCGCACCTCCGGCGAATTTTCACCGATCCCCGCGGTAAACACCACGGTGTCCACGCCATCCAGCGCCGCCACCATCGAGCCAATCCCCGACCGCAGCCGGTGCACGAAAATGTCGAACGCCAGCTTCGCCCGCGCGTTGCCTTTTTTCATTGCCTCCACAATCTCGCGCATGTCGCTCGATATTCCCGAAATCCCCAGCAATCCCGATTTCGCATTCAACAGTTCATCCAGCCGCTCGCCGTCCGTATGGCCTTGCCGCAGCAAGTACGTGAGAATCCCCGGATCGACCGAGCCCGAGCGCGTCCCCATCATTAGCCCGTCGAGCGGCGTGAAGCCCATCGTGGTGTCGATGCTCACGCCGCCGCGAATCGCCGCAAGCGAGCAGCCGTTTCCGAGGTGGCATGTCACAAGTTTCATGTCCGCAAGTTTTCGCCGGAGCAGTTGCGCCGCGCGCCCCGCGCAATATTGGTGATTGATTCCGTGAAACCCGAATTTGCGAATTCCTTTTTGCAGCCACTCGTAGGGCCCCGGATAAACGGCCGCCGCTTCCGGCAACAACGCGTGAAATCCCGTGTCAAACACCGCCACCTGGGGAACGGGTCCGCACTGCTTTGTAATCTGCGCGATTCCTTCCAGTTCCGCCCGGTTGTGCAGCGGCGCAAAAACCGCCATTTTCTCGATTGCGGCGATAACCGCGGGAGTAACAAGCGTCGGCTTCGTGAACTCTCGCCCTCCGTTCACCACCCGATGCCCGACCACATCGATTTCGGAAAGCCGCGCGATCACCTTCGTCTCGCCCGAAACCAGCGCCTGCAAAAGTTGCGAAATCGCTTCGCCCCTCTTCGCTGGATTCAGGGTTTCCACGCGCTTCTTTCCCGAATGCGTGCGCACCTGCAGCGAAGCGCCTTCTTTGCGCCATTCGATCTTGGCTTCCCACGCCGGAGTCTCGGGAAACTCCGGGAACGAAGCGCCCACTTCATAGAGGCACGATTTTTGGCTGCTCGATCCGGAGTTAAGGACAAGAATTTTCATTCAGTAAGGCCATTTCCAATCGCGGATTTCTGGCATGTCATCGCCGTGTTCGCGGATGTACAGCTTGTGGTCCACCAGCTTGTTTCGCAGCATCTGCTTGAAGTGTCCATTCAGAGGACGCAGCCGCTCGACGCGCTCCGCCACGTCGCCCGCCAGGTGGAAACGATCCAAATCATTCAGCACGGTCATATCGAACGGAGTCGTCGTCGTTCCTTCTTCTTTGTATCCGCGCACGTGGAAGTTGTCATGGTTGGTGCGCCGGTAGGTCAGCCGGTGAATCAGCCACGGATAGCCATGGTACGCAAAGATCACCGGCTTGTCGGTTGTAAATATCGAGTCGAAATCGGCATCGGTCAGCCCGTGCGGATGCTCCGACCTCGGTTGAATCGTCATCAAATCAATCACGTTCACGACGCGAATCTTGATATCCGGAAAATTCTGCCGCAGCAAATCCACCGCCGCCAGCGTCTCGAGCGTCGGAACGTCTCCCGCGCACACCATCACCACATCCGGCTCGCTGCCCTTGTCTGTCGAAGCCCACTCCCAAATCCCCAGCCCCGCGGTGCAATGTTCGATTGCGGATTTCATGTCCAGCCACTGCAGCGCGGGCTGCTTTCCGGCCACAATCACGTTGACGTAATGCCGGCTGCGCAGGCAATGGTCCGCCACGGAAAGCAGCGTATTCGCATCCGGTGGCAGATAGACGCGCACAATGTCCGCCTTCTTGTTCACCACGTGGTCGATGAACCCCGGGTCCTGATGCGTGAATCCGTTGTGGTCCTGCCGCCAGACGTGTGAGGTCAACAGATAATTCAGCGAAGCGATGGGACGCCTCCACGGAATGCCGCGCGTCACCTTCAGCCATTTCGCGTGCTGGTTGAACATCGAATCCACGATGTGAATAAACGCTTCGTAGCAGGAGAAAAATCCGTGGCGCCCGGTCAGCAGGTAGCCTTCGAGCCAGCCCTGGCAGATATGTTCGCTGAGCACTTCCATGACGCGCCCATTCGGCGAAAGAAATTCGTCGGTCGCGAGAATCGGTTCCATGAATGTTTTATCGGTGACCTCGTACAAAGCTTCCAGCCGGTTCGAGGCCGTTTCGTCCGGGCCGAAAACGCGGAAGTTTCGCGCATCCGCGTTCAGCCGCATGATGTCGCGCAAGAAATGCCCCAGAACGCGCGTCGCTTCCGCGATTTCCGTTCCCGGTTTCGCCACGTCGACGGCGTAATCGCGAAAATCCGGCATCGCCAGTTCCCGAAGCAGCAAGCCGCCATTCGCGTGCGGATTCGCGCCCATGCGCCGCGTGCCCGATGGTGCCAGTTCCGCAATCTCGCTTACCAGCTTGCCGTTCTCATCGAACAGCTCTTCTGGCTTATAGCTTTTCATCCAAGCTTCGAGCTGCTGCAGATGTTCCGGATGTTTCGCGAAATCCGCGAGGGGAACTTGGTGCGCCCTCCACGTATTTTCCACCGGTTTGCCATCGACGGTCTTCGGTCCCGTCCAACCCTTTGGCGTGCGCAGAATCATCATCGGCCAAGCCGGCACGCCGGAAGTATTTCCCGTTCGCGCCTGCTTCTGGATCGCGTGAATCTCTCCGAGGATCGTATCCATCGTGTGCGCCATCAACTGGTGCATCGCTTGCGGCTCGTGTCCCTCGACGAAATGCACTTTGTAACCATAACCGGAGAACAATTGCACGAGTTTTTCATCGCTCATCCGGCCCAGCACCGTCGGATTCGCGATCTTGTATCCGTTCAAATGCAGGATGGGCAGAACGGCGCCATCGCGCGCGGGGTTCAGAAACTTGTTGCAGTGCCAGCTCGTTGCCAGCGGTCCCGTCTCCGCTTCGCCATCGCCGACCACGCAGCACACCAGCAAATCCGGACTGTCAAACGCCGCTCCGTAGGCGTGCGCCAGCGAGTATCCCAATTCGCCGCCTTCGTGAATCGAGCCGGGCGTTTCCGGCGCAACGTGGCTCGGTATTCCGCCGGGAAACGAGAATTGCTTGAAAAGTCTCCGCATGCCTTCTTCGGTTTGCGGAATGTGCGAATAAAGTTCGCTGTAGGTTCCCTCCAGATACGTGTTCGCCACCAGCGCCGGACCGCCGTGCCCTGGGCCTGCCACATAAATCACGTTGAGGTCGTGTTTTTTTATTAGGCGATTCAGATGCGCGTAAATGAAGTTTTGCCCGGGCGTCGTGCCCCAGTGTCCCAGCAGCCGCGGCTTGATGTCTTCAAGCTGCAACGGCTCTCGCAGCAGAGGATTGGCGTACAAATAGATCTGTCCAACGGAAAGATAATTGGCCGCGCGCCAGTAGGCATGCACTTTGCGCAATTCTTCCGGAGAGAGAGGCTGCGGCAAGGCAGCTTGTGCGGATCCTGTGCCGGATGCGGAAGGCATGACGTTCGCTCCTTCATCGAGATTTTAAGCCAACTGCTCTCTTTGATGCGCCTCTAGTTATTGGAGCTTTTGGAGGCCATAACCGATGCCTAAAAAATACGAATTTTGCGGAACGCGCATCTTCAAATTGCCTGGTGCCACCTATTTTTCGCCGGCGGCCGTTTGGGTCGTGGCCGGGAACCAACTCACCTGTCCACCTCCGGTTCGCTCCGCCTCGGCCCGCACCAGAGTGCTCCCAACCGCCATCCACGTGCGGCCTTGGAGCTATCTCGCTCGAGCCATCTCCAGTCTCAATCGCCGGAGCCGCGCTTACCGTGATTTTGCTCACACCGAATTGTGCCGTCCCACACAGAAATCTGGGATTCGTGACATCAGTATGCTCATATATGGAAAGTGCAAACGCCAATTCGTTCCCGCGGCGTTGCCTGGTCGGAGAAAACCCGAGCGGTGCGCCGCCAGCGATACGCGGAAAAGCAATCACAATTCCAATTTGGTCCGGGATTATTACCCTGGTATCAAAACGGCTTTTAATCTTTATTTCTGCTCCGGATCAGCCAAGCATTCAACATCTATATCCTTGGAATCATTCATGTTTCTGCAAAAACGTTGTGACGGATGTCACAGACTTGGAAGCAGCCTTGCTATAACTTTGCGAAACTGCGAAGTCGTGTCTTCGCGCGCGGGAGTGGAGGGTGATGATGGGAGTTCCGGGGAAGAAGCCGAGAATCGTTTTGCTCATCGGTCTCCTGCTCTTTTTCGCGGCTGCCGTTGCTTCCTTTGGGAGACAGCCTAAGCGCCATAGCGCCGGAGACAAAGCCGATCAACAGAATTATACGCCGCCTAGCGATGCCTCCCTCTATGTCGGCACGGAAACCTGCAAGACTTGCCACGCGGACATGCCCACGAAGGGGTTCTACCAAGGCTACGAAAACTCGCCACACTTTGTGACCACCTTGGACACTAAGAAAGGCCCGGGATTTCACGGGTGCGAAGGATGTCATGGTCCGGGCAAAGCGCACGTCGACGGCGGCGGAGACAAGACTAAGATCTTCACCTTCGAAAATGCCTCAACCAAAGAGATCAACGAGCGCTGCCTGGTGTGCCACGCTGGCGGAACGCAGCACATGAACGCCATCAACTCGATCCACACCAAGAATGATGTGAGCTGCATCTCCTGCCACTCGCCGCATCATGGCGATGTCTCGAATTTCCTGCTCGTAAAGCCCCAACCCGAGCTCTGCTACACCTGCCATCTTCAGCAAAAAGCGCAGTTCGAGATGCCCTTTCATCACCGCGTGAACGAGGGCCTGGTTCAGTGCAGCGATTGCCACAACGTGCATGGCACGGCCGGTCCGAAGCAAGTGCGGACTGCCGCGACGCAGGATGCCATTTGCTTTAAGTGCCACATCGACAAGCAAGGGCCGTTCGTCTACGAGCACGCCGCCATCAAGATCGACGGATGCGAGTCCTGCCATCTCACGCATGGCGGACCCAATCCGCACATGCTCAAGGTCAGCAACGTCAATCTGCTCTGCCTGCAGTGCCACACGACGTCCAGCTTTAGCAGCGCGCCGGGCATGCCTTCGTTCCACAACCAAGCAAGTTTCTTCCAATCTTGCGTGTTGTGCCATTCGCAGATTCACGGCTCCAATTTCGACGCGACATTCTTCAAATAGGCGCAGCCATGAGCTCACTTTCAAAACTGGAAAAGGCCAGGCAAGCGCCGAACACGGTTCCCGAGAAGAAGGGGAGAAACGCCATGAAAGGCCGCCTGGGAGTTCCCTCAATGCTTTTCGCTCTGGTGATCGCGGCGCTCGCGCTTTCCCCCGCCACGGTCGCCCAGGACAGTTCCTCTGATGAGTCGAAGGGGATCGATTCGGGCGGCTACAACATTCACCAGACCATCGAATTCGGCTACCGCTCGAGCAACATCAACGGAAACATGGACACCTACAACACCTTCGAGAATCTCGGCTCCGGTTTCCGTCTTTTCGATTACAGCGTCGACATGCGTTCCCTCGATCATCATGGAGTCCTCTTCGATGATCTCAGTTTCAGCAGCTTCGGATATGGCGGCGATCCCAACAACGTCTCACGGCTGCGCATTCAAAAGAACAAAGTGTATGACTTCCGGGTGCTCTTTCGGCGCGATAAGAATTTTTGGGACTACAACCTCTTCGCGAACCCTTTGAACCCCGCCGCACTGAATCCGGCAGGCTCCTTAACGACCGGTTGCTACGTGGGGCCGCCTACGACAGCCTTCCCGCAGGGCGCTCCGGCGTATTGCTCCAAACCCGCCGTGGCACAAACGACTTCCATCGACAGCCTCTATCTGACCCGCCGGATGCAGGACTATGATCTGACCCTGCTCCCGACTTCAAAAGTGCGATTCCGATTGGGGTATTCCCGTAATCGCGATCAGGGGCCCGGTGGTTTCAGTACGGACGGTGGGACGATATCGGCGTTCGATGAGATTTACAGCTATACGACAAACTCCTATCGCGCCGGCATCGACGTCCGGATCCTGCCCCAAACAACGATCTCGTTTGATGAATTACTGAGTTACTACAAGCAAGACAACGCGGTCTATGACAATCCCACCGTCAATCCGCAGAATTTTGGATATATCATTGCGAATCCGACGGGGAATGGCACGCCAAACGGCACTCCGGTTGATCTGGGAAACGTTTGGAGCACGCAAACAACAGCCGAACCTCTCCCTTGCGCGGCGCCGATCGTCGCCGGTACTACGAACACCGCCAACCCGACTTGCAACGGATTTCTTTCCTACAGCCAAGTGGGCAATCCGCGGAACTTCATGCCCACGGAGCGGCTGCGCTTCCAATCCAACTATTTCAAGAATTTCGAGATGTCCGGTTCGCTGGGCTACAGCACGGCCAACAACATGATCCCGGATTTCCTTGAAACGGTGAACGGATATACCTCGCGCACCGCCGAGCGCGGGAGCACGACCGGCGGGCCTGCGGATGCGAAGCGCGTCTCGGTAAATGCCGACTGGATGGGCGTCTATTCGATAACTGCCAAGCTCAGCCTCCACGATTCTTTCCGTTACGACAACTGGCGCAGTCCAGGAATGTGGGCGCTCGACGAGACGAATATTTATGGCACGGGCTACCCCGGCCTGACTGGCATGCAGCAGAGCCAGGCTGTCTTCAACACAACGAATTGCCCGCTGGACTCGAATGTCGTGACTTGCCCGTATCACTCGGCAAGCTCTGCCGCGGATGCGATCTCCGGGCTCGCTACGACGTTCTTGGGCGAAAATATAAAGTCAAATACGCTGGAGCTTGAATACGACTTCAATAAACACTTTGACGCTCACATCGGGTATCTGTACACAAATCAAACCATCGCGCAGTACAGCGACACCAACGATACGGAATCCATCTATTATCCCGGAGGCGCCACGGCGGCCCCGGCGAATGATTACCTTGCCGCGCGGGGCAGTTGCGCCCCGCTGACGCCGGCGACCACGCCGCCAACGCTGCCGGCTGGGTGCACGCTGAATGGAGACGGCTCAGTGACTTACATCCCTCCCGCCGCGGCCGCCCCGACGCGCGCGCTCACAACCATCAACGAACAAGCGCTGCTCCTCGGCGCGGTCCTTCGCCCCACGCAAACCCTGCGGATTACCGGGGATCTGGAGTGGGGCTATAATGACGCCTCTTATACGCGGATCGATCCGCGGCAGGTGCAATCGTACAAAATCCATGCGAACTACAGGCCGAAGCCGTGGGCCACGGTGGATGGCGCGGTCGAGATTCACGAAAACCGCGACAACGTCTACCAGGTAAATAATCTGGAACACGACCGCTCCTACAGTTTCGCGACCATGTTGACGGCCAGCCCGCGCTTGTCGATCGATTTCGGATACAACTACTGGAATGTCTTCACGCAGTCCCTGATTTGCTTCGCGTACTCGCAAACATCGGCCAACCCCGCGCCGCCGCCGACCACTGTAGTCGCTTCGGCGTTCCCGCCGGGCGTGCCGGAGTTGCCGACCGGGACAGCCTGCCCGATTGCGGGCGCTTCGTCGCCCTTGGGCGCCCTTTCGACGTATGCCAGTACGGATCATTTTGCGCACGCGACGGTGATTTGGAAGGTCATGAAGCGCGTCACCACCATGACGGGCTACAGCGGCAGCTTTGTGCGGGGCAACACGATTTTTCTGAATCCCCTCACGCCCTCAGGCACGCTCGATTTCAACTACCAGCGGCCGTTCGCTTCGATTGCGATCGATCTGGGCCGCGGGCTGACCTACAAGATGACCTGGAATTATTTCGGATTCAATCAAGCGGCAAACACCAGCCCCTTCGGACTCGCGGCGATTCCGCTGCAGGACTTTAACGGCAGTAACGCCACGTTCGCCTTCCGGTATTCGTTCTGAGGCGGGCGCCGCACCGACCGCGCGGCACGTGATGTAGAAACTTTATGCGCCGGAAAATTTACGAGAAAATTTGTCCACGCTCTCGGTACGCTACGCGTGCCGAGGGCTCTGCAACAACATCCCTTCTGGAGGAAATATGAATCGATACATACGACGTGCGGGCCTGGCAGTGCTGGCGTTTTTACTCTGCGCGGTTTTCGGTGTACTGGCGGTGCCCGCGCAGGCGCAATCCGGCGGCGCGGCGCTATTCAAAACAAAATGCGCCGCCTGTCATGGAGCGGATGGGAAGGGCCAAACTAGCATAGGGAAAGCGGATGGCATTCGGGATCTGGGTTCCGAGGATGTGCAAAAGCAAACGGATGAAGAGCTCACGGGAATCATCGGGAGCGGCAAAGGCAAGATGCCTGCTTACGGCAAGAGCCTGAAACCGGCGCAGATCAAGGAACTCGTCGCCTATATCCGCACCTTGAAGGGGTGAACGGCCTTCTGATTTCTTTGGCGCCATGCCGGCCGGCGACCTCGTCATTCTCGTGGTTTTCAGCGCGGTGCTCGCCGGAGTGGTTGTTTTGCGTCCTGCGATTACCGTGAGCCGCGCGGGGAAGATGCTTCGGCGTTTTGTTTTTTCTGCACTCGCTGGCCGCTATGCCGCCGCATGCGGCAGATTCTTCCAGCGCGGCACGCGACAAATAGCCGGGAAAACGCTGGAAGTGTCGCCATTTAGTAGCCGAGTTTCTTGTCGACGACATTGAGCAGCGGCTGGCCACCTCGGAAGCGTTGATACTGTTCCGCAAAGAAGACCATGGCGTTGTCCAGCCAGTCCGGCGTGTGATCCGCGCAGTGCGGAGAAAGCAAAACGTTTTCGAGTTTGTAGAAGGGATGACCCGGGGGCAGCGGTTCCTGGTCGAAGACGTCCAGCGCCGCGCCCGCGATGCGTCCGCTGGAAAGCGCCGCGACCAGCGCCTCTTCGTTAATCACCGGGCCGCGCCCCACATTAATGATGACCGCGGTCGGCTTCATGGCCCGGAGTTCTTGCTCGCCGATCATGTCCTTCGTTTCCGGAGTTAACGGCGCGGCGATGACCACATAATCGCAGCGCGAAATCATCTCGATGCGGCGTTCCGGCGAATACATCTGCTCGACCAAAGGATCCGCGGCGGACGATGCGGAAGCATGGCGCTTGATCGCGAGCACCCGCATGCCCATGGCGCGAGCTCTGGTGGCCACGGCGCGGCCGATATCGCCGTATCCGAGGATGCCGACAGTTTGGCCCGCGATCGGCAGGACGTCGAATTCTTCCCACACGCCGGCATTTTGATTGCGAATCATGCGGCGAAAATCTTTGGCGAAATACAAAATCGCGCCCAGGACAAATTCACCCAGCGCCGCGCTGAAGACGCCCGTACCGTTGGTGAGCGTCACGGAACTTTCGGCCAGCTCTGGAAAGAGAATTTTGTCCAGGCCGGCGGAGCGCGCATGCACCCAAAGCAAATTCGGACAAATACTGAACACTTTTTTGAAGAGCGCGAGCGAGCCCGACCAGCGGAAGAGCACGTGCGCGCCGGCAGCCGCCGAGGCGAAGGCTTCCGCGGAACCTTCAATAATCGTTCTTGCTCCCGCTTCGGCGAGCATTTTTTCCAGCTTGGCCAGCGTTGGCTCGGCCGGATCGGCCAGGACTAGAATGGTTTCATTTGTCATCGCAGCTGCATGGGCAGCGCAAAATCTTACAATAGCCGGTGAATTTCTGTATCGCTTTCCTTACACGACTGTCGCACAGATGATTTACGGTTGCGGTCAAGCTGATTGTTTCCGGCGACTTATATCTGTTGCAAAGAGTGCTGAAGAAATCTTGTAGATCTCGCGTGAGCGCGTCTGGCACGAATGCGCTATTGATTGACTCCGCTGGCAAGAAATCCGCCATCCACCGCGAGCAAATGACCGGTGACAAACGCCGCGGCATCGGAGGCGAGAAAGACGGCGGCGCCGGCTAATTCCTCGAGTTTGCCGAACCTGCGCATCGGCGTGCGCATCAGGAATTCCTGGCCGCGCGCGGTTCCGTCGAGCAGCGCTGCGTTCAGGTCGGTGCGAAAAACGCCCGGCGCGATGGCGTTCACGCAAACTCCCGAGGCCGCCCATTCGATAGCGAGAGATTTGGTCAGCGATGCGACCGCCGCTTTGCTGGCGCTGTACGCGGCCACTTCGAAGAGCGCCACGAACGAGGAAAGCGAAGCGATGTTGATGATGCGGCCGTAGCGCTTTTCGATCATGTGCCGGCCGAAAATGCGGCAAGCGCGCAACGTCCCGTTCAGATTCGTTTCAAGGATAGCGTTCCACTCGGCCTCGGGAAAATCGAGAGTGGGCATCCGTTTCGTGCGGCCGGCGCAATTCACAAGGATTTGCACACTGCCGATTTCGGCGCAAACCGATTGCAGAAGCCGTTCGATGCTTGCGTTGTCGGTCACGTCGCACGTCTGCGCCACGGATTTCCGGCCCATAGCCGCAATTTCCGCGGATGCAGAGCGCACGTGTTCCTCGCGGCGGCCGGTGGGCACGACGTTCGCCCCTGCCTGTGCAAGTCCTCGAGCGAGAGCAAGGCCGATGCCGCTGGTCCCGCCGATGACCACCGCTGTTTTGTTTGCTAACGAAAGAAGCGGATGACCCATGAAGCGCTCCTCCTAATCATTGTGGCGCCAAACGCCGTACAAATGGCCGAAGCCATTGTAAGGTCGCGGGCGAATTCCGTACCTTGAATCTTGCTGAAGGCTATGTTTACCAGAGTTAGATTGAGGAAGGGCGTTTTTGACGGGCCGGGCCGGGCTTGCGCGACTACAAAAATGCGCGGCCTCCTGCAAGTTAGGAGCAAACCGCCCTGAGGTTGGTACGCGGGCCACAGGAGGCGGGGCGGCTCAGCGCTGCCACCGGAAGGATTCGAAGATATATCGTAAGACGATACATTAGGACAGGCAACGCTCCGGAATCGTATCGCATCACGATATATTGAACCTGTTTGCGCGCCCCGTGGCTGGGCGGGCCCGAGAGGCCTGTGGGGGTGCGCCGGGGCGGTACCTGGATCTGTTCTCTCCGCCCGGTATCGCCCTGCGGTTCCTCGAAATGAAGCATTGAGCCCAGGGTGAGAGAACGTTCAACAAGGAGAAATCCCCTAATGCGAAAAAGTTCTTTTGGTCCAGTCCTTCTCATGATCTGCGCCGCGTGTGTTTTTTGCGTGGCCCCTTCGTTTGCACAGTCCTCCTCGGAAACAGGAAAACTGAGGATTCACGTCGACCCTAAGCAAGCCTACGTTTTCGTGGATGGCAAGGCCATCCGCGACGGCAGCCAAACCATCGAGCTTACCGCCGGCGACCACAAAGTCGGAATCCACAATTACGGGTATCTTCCCAAAATAGAAAACGTGCACATCGGCGCCGGTGAAACCACGGATCTTCGAGTTCGGCTGCAATCTGCGGGCGACAACGTCGCAGGCCCATTTGCGGACATCGAGTTCAAGGGCCACCCGCGTGCGGCCGTTTTGCTGAATGGCAACACGCCAGCCTACTTTGTCGGCCACGTGGACGAATTCGATTGGAACTGGATTTGGCACCAGCGGCTGCTCGTGCATCCCGGCACGTATCAGGTAACCGTCACGCGTGAAGGCAACACGATCTGGTCCGGTCCGATCACCGCAAAAGCCGGGCAGCAGGTGACGGTCTATCTCGATCAAAACGGAAAGACCAAGACCAAAGAATGGAAAGAGGGATTGAACATGCCGCCGCAGCCGCGCTTCCATGCCGGCATCGCCAGCGCGACGGTTCCCGTCGCTCCCGTTACCGCACAGCTTAGCGCGCAAGCGTCGAATCTCGCTTGCGGCGCTGCGACAACGCTCAACTGGAAATCCGCCAACGCCGTCGACACGTCGATCTCGAACCTTGGCGAAGTGCCGAGAGATGGCGATCGAAGCGTATCGCCCACCGCGAACACAACTTACGTGCTCACCGCGAAAGGGCCGGGAGGCGATTCGACGCAATCGATCACTGTCGATATAAACGCCAATCCCACGGCTTCGATTTCCCTGAGCGAGCCGGAAGTGCGCTACCACAAGGTGGGAGACAAAGTGGTGGAGCAGGATTCGTCCACACTGACGTGGTCGGCTTCGAATGCGAACTCGGCGTTGGTAACGCCGTTCGGGAGCGAGTCGATGAGCGGGAGCCGCACCGTCGAGGCCAATCCGAAGCAGGACACCACGGGCCCCGTGAA
The DNA here is from genome assembly GCA_963715795.1 of uncultured Acidobacteriota bacterium. Lineage (GTDB taxonomy): Bacteria > Acidobacteriota > Terriglobia > Acidiferrales > UBA7541 > Acidiferrum. The sequence continues at coordinate 4,986,564 of OY970275.1, forward strand.
TGAGGAGCAGACTTACACGCTGACGGCGGCGAACTCTTGCGGCGGCACGACAACGAAGACCGCGACGCTGCACGTGGTTGGCTCGATCGACCCGCCTCCCCCCGTGACGCTGGCGAGCCTCTTCTACCCCACGGCTTACCCGACACGGAGGCATCCGAAAATCGGTTTGGTGGCCAGCGAAAAAAAGCAGCTGATCCAGATCGCCGCGAATTTCAAAAATTATGAGCCGTACGACCACGCGGGCACTCTCCTGGTCGTCGCGCACGCCGATATTCGCGGCCCCAAACACTACAATCAGACGCTCAGCGAACGCCGGGCTGCCCTCGTGAAGGACTTCCTGGTGGAACAGGGCGTTCCCGCGGATAAGATCGAAATACGCGCCGAAGGGAAGGAGCAGCAGCTCGCGATGGCGAAAGTCAAAGCGCTGCAAACGCAGGATCCCGAAAAGCCCGAAAAGTCGGAAGCCCGGCGGATGAGAACGACCTGGCTGGCCTACAACCGCCGCGCGGACATCATTCTCCAGCCGCGAGACATTCAATCTGCCAAGGACTATCCCAACAACGTTACTTACGCGCATCTTCTCTGGCAACGGCCGGCGCCTAGTCTGAAGAAGATCGAGCTGGCGGCAAAGCTTCCAGCCTCTGGCCAGTCGCTGAGCGCCAACTCCAGCGCTACGGGCAACTGAGCTTTTCTTCTCGAGGTTCCACCATGCGCGGCCCAGCGAAGAGCACAAGGGAAATGCACGGGAGCGTCTTCCTGCCTTATGCCGGGCCGCGCGCCAAAATTTTTCACAAATATCTTTCGAACAAATATCTTTCGAACAAAGATCTTTCTAAAGGAGGATGCACATGAAACTTTCTCTGAAAGCGGTCACGATTTCCGGAGCCTTACTTTGGGGAGGCGCGATCTTGCTCGTTGGCTTGATCAACTTGTCCCGCCCGGGTTACGGAATGAACTTCCTGCAATTGACCAGTTCCGTTTACCCGTGGTTCCACGCGTCGCACACCCTCAGCAGCGTTGTGATTGGCACCATCGACGGCCTTGTGGACGGTGCTGTCGCCGCCCTCATTTTCGCCGCCCTTTATAACGGCTTTGCTGGCCACCAAACCCACACCCCGGGACAGGGCCAGAGCCAAAGTCATGCCTGACTTTGGCAATGCTCAGACGCGCGAAATCTTGGACCGCGCCTGAGCCATGTCCGGGGCAGGCAATGGACCCTGCCCCGGATTTTCATTTTCAATGAACTAGAACGCTCGTCCGACTCGACCGTTCCTGCCGCGCCTCGCTCTTCACTCCTCTCGCCGCCATTTCCGTGCGCCGAAAAAACTGGTACCTTGCCTCCTGCACTGTGCAGGACGCAAACTGCCTCACGCGCACTCTTTGCAAACGAAGCAGAAACACCAGGAGCGAGCAAAATGAATCATGTAGCGGCGGTGATTGGCGTTGGATTTGTCGGCAGGGCCCACGTGGACGCTCTGCGCCGTCTGGGCATTCCCATCCGGGGAATTCTGGGCAGCTCGAAGGAGCGGGGCGAGGAATCGCGGCAAGCTCTGGGCCTCGATCGTTCGTACGCTTCGCTCGACGAGCTCGCCGCGGACTCTTCCGTCACCTCCGTCCACATTTGCACGCCGAACAATGTTCATTTTGAGCAGTCCAGCAAACTTCTCCGCGCCGGCAAGCATGTTCTCTGCGAAAAGCCGCTGGCCATGGACTCGCGCGAATCCGAAATGCTCGTGCAAATCGCCAAGGAATCGAAGCGCGTCGGCGGCGTCGCCTACAATCTGCGCTACTACCCGCTCTGTCAGGAAGCGCGCGCGATGATCAAGAACGGCGCCATCGGCCAGCCGCACACCGCCCACGGCAGATTCTTGCAGGACTGGCTGCTGCATCCCACCGATTGGAACTGGCGGCTCGAACAAAAACTCGGAGGCGAGCTTCGCGCCGTCTCGGACATCGGCACGCACGCCATGGATCTTCTGATGTTCCTCACGCAGAAAAAAATCATCGAAGTTTGCGCCGACCTGGCCACCGTCATTCCCGTCCGCCGCAAGCCGCGCGGCCGCGTCGAAACGTTCAAGAAAGCCGATGCCTCCGGCTTCGACGAAATGCCCATGACCACCGACGACTACGCCACTCTTCTCCTGCATTTTCAGGACAACCTGCGCGGCGTCGTCACCGTTTCGCAAGTCAGCGCGGGCCACAAAGCGCGGCTGTCCTTCGGAATCGACGGCTCCGAAGGCTCGCTCTGGTGGAACGCCGAGGAACCCAACGTGATGTGGATCGGCCGCCGCGATTCCGCGAACGGCTCGCTGCTCAAGGATCCCGCGCTCATGTCTCCCGAAGCGCGGCGATACGCCGTCTATCCCGGCGGACATACCGAAGGCTACCCGGACACCTTCATGCAGCTCTTCCGCGATTTTTACGAGTACATCGAAAAAGGGGATTGGAGCGCGCCGAGAACATTCCCGACCTTTGAAACCGGCCACGAGGAAATGCTGTTGTGCGATGCGGTGTTGAAGAGTTCGCAATCCAGGGCGTGGGAGCCCATCGAATGGAATTGAAGTAGCACAGGCACTCTTGCCTGTGCTCGACCCACGCCGCAGGCTACTTTTGCGGCGGATAGTGATAGACAAGGCTCGGCGGCAGACGGTCCGATCGCTCGCGCGTGTTGTATTCCAGTTCGTAGCCGAGATGCTGCGCGTCCTCCGGATATTCTTTTCCCGGAGGATACGGATATGCGATCATCCCGTGCCGCGGCAGCGGCTCGACGCTGAACGCATACGCGGCGTAGAAATCCAGATCCTTCTCGAATCCATTCGCATAAAAGAAATAATCGCGCACCCATCCTTCGGGCAATGCCGGCAGCCCGTGCGGATCGAAATCCAGCTTCACTCCTTCGCCCGAACCGAACACCACGAAGCGGTCGTCAACCGCGCTCAGCAAGCCGAGCACGTCGCCATAGCGCGTGTAATTGCCTTCGGCGCGCGCATACGGGCCGGTCATGCTGCGACTCGTGAAGGAGTACGTCGTGTCGCTCGCCGGATGCAGCCGGATTTCGCGCGGATAGCCGAGAAATGCGAGCGAAGCTTTTGCCAGCGGCACTTCGGACGTGCGAATTTCGCGCACGTCCGGAGTTTGGTCGATGCGAATCGCGTCCCAATAAATTTTTAGGTTGCTGACGATTCGAATGCGCCGCGTGCCCGGCGGCAGCTTCCCAGTCAGGTCCGCGATCATGGTTCGTTCGAGCCCCGCCGGAAAGCCCATGTCGTCGACGACCCGCACCCATTTATTGCTGGCATTGAGCGCCTCGACATACGGCGCGATCACTTTCACGCCGGCTTGGTCCGCTGCGTACATCGAAGTGGCCGTGAAATAGTCCGTGTAGCCGTCGATGATCAGCCGCAGCGGCTTCGCGGCATCCCATTTCCCGAGATCGAGCTCCACATAATGCAATTTCGCAAATCCAGCGAAAGGCAGGCTTTCGAAATCGGTCACGTATTTTCTGTCGCGCCGGGAAAGCAGCGCGAGCACATCGTTGCCGCGGTCGTCCCACGCGCCGAGCGGCGGATGTGCGTCCTTGCTGGCGATGACCTTGAATTCCGGGAAAGGCGGGTTCGAAACGAAGCGCTCGTTGGGATACACCTCGTACGCCGCGGGATGATCGATCGCCAGCAAGCGCAGTTGATCGAGATACACCGTCTCTTCCATCGGCTCCATGAAGCGGAAACTGAGCATGCCGTCGAGCGGACGAACGCTTGCCGCATCGACTTTCAAATATTCGTCGGGATCGGGCACGTCGCGCTCGGCTACTCCGTGCTCGCCGGGGCCGACCCAATGGCCGACGACACCCGGGCCGATCATGTCCGCGATGAATTCATATTCCTTGCCGTTCCAGGAAAACAGAACCGGACACGAGCTGCCGCGCCGGTCGATCTCGGCGATCGATTGCAATTTATTCGCGGCAAGGTTTATTTCATCCTGCGGAACGCCCGTGGGCCAGAGAAGCCGCACGACCTCGGCGTTATGCTCCTCGGCAAGCCCGGCCATGATTCCGGGCGCGTTTTGCCCTAAATAGCCGCTCGCGCCCTGCACTTCCCACTTTTGATAAAGCGTGCCCGCGTACATCTCGACTTTTGTGCCGATGGCGCTTTTGTTGTCCGCGAGCGGTTTGAATGCAATGCCCATCCAGCTGTGTTGATTGCCGCCTTCGTTTTTGAGCACGATGGGTGGGCCGCCGAGTTGCGTGACCACCAAATCGGCGTCGCCATTGCCGGCCAAATCCGCGACGGCAATGGCGCGTGGCTGCGAAAGCTTGACGGTGTCTAGATGCACTTCCTTTGTTACATCTTCCCAGCCTTTTGCGCCGAGATTGCGCAGAAGCCGAAGCTCGCCGCCTTTGGCGGTTTCGCCCGCAGCGACAAGATCAACCCAGCCATCATTATCGTAGTCAACCGCGGAAATTCCCCAGCCGCGTTCCCAGCCAAAATCAGGAAGAGGAACGCGTTCCAGATGTTTTCCGTCGACGTTCCGCCACAAACTGATTCCGGGCGCACCCGCGTGCGTGAAGGCCAGATCCATCCATCCGTCCTTATTGAGATCAAACGCCACCACGCCGACCGCCGGCGGAAGATGTTCTTTCTTGAAATCAATCGCCGGTAGCGGAGTGAATTTTCCTTCGCGCGGATTCAAATAGATGGATGCGCCTTCAACGCCTCCTGCGAAAACGAAATCGATAGCGCGGTCGTTGTTGAAATCGGTGGTGACGAGGCCCGCGCCGGTGGCATCGATGCCCAGCGCAGTCTCGGTCGAGACATCCGTGAACGTGCTGTTGCCATTGTTCCGCCAGAGAACGTTGTGCGCTGCTGCTTCACGGCTGGCAGCGGCCGTTGGCTGCATGGTGATGTAGAGATCGAGATCGCCGTCGTGGTCGTAGTCGACGAAGGTCACGCCGACACAACCGGCTTCGCGCCGAATTCCAACTTTTTCCGTGACATCCGCGAATTTTCCCGCGCCATCGTTGTGAAAAAGATGCACGCCGTCGCTGAAGCACACCGCCAAATCGGTGTGTCCGTCGTTATCGAAATCGCCCGCGGCGCAGCCCAATCCGCTGCCAACGTGTTCGAGGCCGGATTCGCCGGTCACATCCGCGAATTTGCCGTTGCCGAGATTGTGAAGCAAACGGCTGGTGCCGTCGGCGGATGCGCTGACCAGAAACAGATCGGGTTTGCCGTCGCCATCATAATCAAAAAAGCATGCGCCGGTGCTTGGCCCAATTTGCGTGGTGCTGCCGGCGGCCGTTTCCAGGATTTCTGAAACAGCCCGCGGCGCAAAGTGCACAGGAATCGCCGGCGGCGCGTTAAGCGCGGAACTGCGCGGCAACTCGGCCAGCGAGAATCGCCCTTGATCCCCATACGCCGCTCCGAAGGGAGTGCCGAGATGGTGGGAAGTAATGTTTTGGAATTTGGCGAGGTGCTCGCGCGCAGCGCCGGCGTCCCCGCTTCTCTGGTACGCGCGCGCTAGGCCGAATTCAGCCGAAGCGTGATATGGAAAAAGCGCCAAAGCTTTTTGGAAGGCGGCGATCGCCAAATCGTAGTGTTGCAATTGCGAATTCAAATAGCCGACGAAATACCACGCATCCGCCTCGTTGACGAGTTTCGTGACGTGCGTGAACGCCTCGATGCCTTTTTCCGTGTCACTCAAATCCTTGTACGTGAGGCCGAGGTTGTACCACGCATACGGATCATTCGGCAGTTTATCGGCTGCGGCGGCCAGAGCGGCGCGCGCAGGTTCCAGTTTTTGCTGCGCCAGAAGAGAAACTCCCAGGTTGAGCCGGGCCACTTCGAACTTCGGGTCGGCCGCCAGCGACCGCTCGAAATACTTCTGCGCGTCCGCCGGCCGCTGCTGGTTCATGTAAGCCACGCCGAGCGTGTTCAGACGATACGCTTCCGCCGGCTCGGGCCTGGATGCGGATTTTTGCGCGGCGCGAGAATGAAGGAAGATTGCTGCGATCGAGAAGATGGATAAGCAAACAATCGCAAGAATTCCAGCACGCAAGGGAGATTTCATCAGGGTGTCTATCCTATAGGTATGCGCGAAACTCTGCGAATGTTTGCTCCCGCGCCCCGGAGCACTAAAGATTCTGTGTGTACAGGGAAGAAGCGTCAACCCGTTTTTGCTGGCGGAATGTTGCTGCCAAGAATTGGAGGGGAGCGGGAAGGAGGAGCAGACCGTCTAGAAAGGGAAGGCGGACTCGATCACGAGCCTGCGCAGCCGCCTAATCCGAAAGTCCCCACGCCCAAATCGCGATACGGTTTGTGCGGCTAGATGCTGTAGTTCACGTTGCGAAGCCCGTCTTTATAAGCTTCGCGGGCCTCCGCCGCTTTGCTCTGTGCGTCTTGCTCCTTGAAGCGCGCGGCATCCCAGTTCTCCATGGCGATCATGGAATGGTCGTGAGTGGCGAGAGCTTCCTCCGCGCGAATGGAATCAACCCATTCGTCGGTAGCTCTCTTGTAGGCGAGACGCAGTTGGTCCAGATCAGGTGTGTCCATGGTGGCTGAAGCGTAATGCCACAATCTGGCGCGGTCAATTGGATGAGGCCGAATTTCACGGAAAATTAACGAAATCCCCCACTCCGCATGGCCGTGCCATCCGAATAGGAACGCCCCGGATCGTCCCCCTAATGAGAACAAAGCAGTTGGCTAGCCACTGGCGGCACCATTGCTTTTCTGTGCTTGAAGAGGTGTTGCATGCCGGGCACGGCTTGTTACGAATCTGAAACAATAGGCTCAGGCAACTCTGCCCATAGAAATGTGTGTCTATCGCATGCCAGCGAACGGAGAATTCGATCTGTCGCCTTAAAGTCGGCGAGGGCATGCCCACGGATTTCAGCGAAGCAGCGTGCAATGTTTGATGCCGCTCCGCCGAATCAACTGGCATTTAACGCGCTGGACGAATTATAAAAGCCTCGCGGCGCCGTGCAGCCCGAGCCGCCAGAATTCCAAGCTTTCATTGAGTTTCCTTTGCTCACCTTTTATGGTAAGTAGACGTCCTACTCTATGCTAGGAAGGATGTCTACCTACATCCATGGCACAAACCAAGAGCCGCTATCAAAATCGCACGGAAATCCTTCAGGGAACCCTGGATATGCTCATTCTGCAAACGCTGCAATGGGGGGCGCGCCACGGCTACGCCCTCAGCAAAGCCATTCGCACCAACTCCGGCGAAATTTTGCGAGTGGACACCGGCTCACTCTATCCGGCCCTGCACCGGCTCGAACGCAAGCGATGGATCGCCGCCGAATGGAAAGCTTCGGATGTGGGACCGCGGCTGCGCGTCTACCGTCTGACCAAAAGTGGAAAAAAGCAACTGGTCTCCGAACGCACACGCTGGGAAAGAATTAAAACCGCGATTGCCGGCATCATGAACCCTGGTAAAAAGGAGAGCGCAACATGAAATTTCCTTTCTGGCGACGAAGGCAGCGCAACAACGAACTCAGCGAGGAGCTGCAAGCGCACTTGACGCTCGCGGAGCGCGAAGCCATGGAATCCGGCAAGACGCCGAAGGAAGCCGCGCACGCGGCACGCAAAGAATTTGGAAACGTGGCGCTGGCGGAAGAAGTAACGCGCGACGCGTGGGGCTGGCGCTGGCTCGCCGATACGTTGCAAGACGTGCGCTACGGCGTGCGCAACATGCTGCGAACTCCGGCTTTCATGATCGTCACCATTCTCACGCTCGCTCTGGGTATCGGCGCGAACACCGCGATCTTTTCCGTCGTCGATGCCGTTCTTTTCCGCACCCTACCATACCGCGATCCTGGCAGGCTCGTGTGGGCCACTAACGTTCTCCCGCGGCAGGGACAGAATCTCGTTTTCGCGGATGAATACGCTGGATGGCGGACGCAGAATCACGTATTCGAGAACATCGCGGCGTATGGCGCTTCCGCCGAACGCACGCTGACAGGTGCCGGAACCCCGCAGCGCCTCCAGGGCGCGGAGGTGACGGAGAGTTTTCTCAACGTTTTGGGCGTGAAGCCGAAGCTTGGCAGGAATTTCTTGCCTGAGGAGGACCGGCCCGACGGGCCAAAGACCGTGATCTTGAGCGACTCGTTTTGGCGTTCCACCTTTGGCGCGGACCCGAAGGTGATTGGGCGAGTCCTCGAACTCGACGATACGCCATACGCGGTCATCGGAGTGCTGCCGCGTGACTTTGAATTCTTGGATAACAGCACGGCGGACATACTGATGCCCTTTCAGCTTGCGGACAGCAGCATCCAATCGTCGAACGGACGAGTGATGGTCAAGATCCAGCCGCTGAGCGTCGTGGCTCGACTACGGCCTGGTGCGACGGTGAGTGGAGCGCAGAGCGAGCTCGACGCAATTGACAAACGTGTTCTGGCGAATCTGCCCGCCCACTTCTTCGGACTGGGCGAGGCCCAGGCGCAAATTTTTTCGCTGCATGACCACGAAATCGGAAATGTGCGTCCGGCGCTTCTGGTGTTGTTGGGTGCGGTCGGATTCGTGTTGCTGATTGCCTGCGCGAACGTGGCGAATCTGCAGTTGGCGCGCGCGGCGTCGCGAGAAAAAGAAGTTGCGATTCGCGGAGCGCTCGGCGCGGGCCGTTGGCGCCTGGCGAGATTGTTGCTGACGGAAAGTTCGGCCGTGGCGCTGGCCGGTGGCGTTGCGGGACTCTTGCTGGCCGCGTGGATTGTCCGGCTGATCCACCGTTTTGCGCCACCGAATATTCCGCACCTGCAAAGCGCTGGGTTGAACACGCGCGTGCTGGTGTTTACGCTCCTCGTTTCGCTCGTGACGGGAATTTTGTTCGGATTGGCGCCGGTGCTGGCGGCGTTTCGCGTGTCGCTGAACAACACTCTGAAGGAAAGCGGCCCCCAGAGCGGCTCGGCCGCCGGGACGCGCCGCGCACAGAGAGTGTTGATGGTCACAGAGATTGCGCTTTCGTTTGTGCTGTTCATCGGCGCGGGTTTGCTGGTGAAGAGTTTCCACCAACTCACGGAGATCCAGCCGGGATTCGATCCGCACGGAGTGCTGACCGCGCGCATCGCGCTCCCGCTGGATCAATATCAGTCCGTCGATCAGCAACGCAGTTTTTTTCAGCAACTTGTCGAGAAGTTGCAGGCGTTGCCGGGGGTCACTTCGGCCGGAGCGACCGCTTCGATCCCTTTGCGCGGGAATGTGATGTTATCGACGATACAGATGGAAGGCCAGCCGCCGTCGGATTTCACTTCGGAAAACGTTCCCACGGCGCAAATCAATTCCGTTACGCCGGGATATTTCGCGGCGCTGCGCGTGCCGTTGCTCGAAGGACGATTCCTGGACGACCGCGACGGAGCGAACGCGCCAAACTCGGTAGTCGTAAACCAGGCGTTTGTACGGAAATTTTTCGAGAAGGAAGACCCCATTGGCAAGAGGTTCATCGCGAATGCGGGGCCAAGAACCGGCGGGCCGAAGACGTGGACGATTGTCGGCGTAATTGGCGATACAAAACAGCGCGGGCTCGCAAGCGAGATCATGCCGGAAGCGACGGCGTCGGCGTTGCAGTGGCCGCTTTTCATGATGAACGTGGTGCTGCGCACCTCCGTGGAACCATTGAGCGTGGTCCCGGCGCTGCGAGAGCAAGTGAGAGACCTGGATAAAAACCTGCCGGTATTTGGCGTGCAAACAATGGAGGAAATGCTCTCCGCGGAAGTGGCTTCGCAACGATTCAACGCGGGCGCGCTTGCGGGGTTCGCAGGACTCGCGGTGCTGCTCGCCGCGGTCGGCATATACGGTGTGATGGCGTATGCGGTGAGCCAACGCACGCGCGAAATGGGTGTGCGCATGGCGCTGGGCGCGGATGCTGGAAACGTCTTGCGTATGATCTTGGGGCAAGGATTGCGCCTCGCGATCATTGGAGTGGGTCTGGGTCTGGCGGCGTCATTTGCCTTGACGCGGTTGATGAGCGGTCTGCTGTTTGGCGTAAAGCCCTCGGACCCGGAAACATTTGTCGTTGTGACGTGCGCTCTGCTGACCGTGGCCGTGGTGGCATGCTGGATACCAGCGCAAAGAGCGACGCGCGTAGACCCAGTCATCGCTTTGCGATACGAATAAACTTTGCGTGGCGGCCAAGCCACACACGAAAAATTCCAAGATAATTTTTCCGAGCAGCCAAAAGACGCGAGCTTCCGCAGGCTCCGCCCCGCGATAGTTTTCCCGAAACATGTGCGCTGCATGCTAGTGCTCCGCGACCAGAGGGAGCTCGATGAAACTGGCGTCGCCCGCGGCGTGGTAGATGCGCTGGGTGGCTTTGCGATAGTCGGCGGGCTTGGCCCAGAAAATATTGGGGACGAAAGTTTGCGGGTTGCGGTCATAGAGCGGGAACCAGCTCGATTGGATTTGCACCATGACGCGGTGGCCGGGAAGGAACACGTGATTGGCGTTGGGCAGATGGAAACGATAGAGCAGCGGCTCATTGGGAGTAATGGCTTTGGGCGTCTCGAAGCTTTCGCGATAGCGGCCGCGGAAAATGTCGGCGGAAATCATGAGCTCATAGCCGCCGAGATTGGGCTCGCTGGCGACTTCGTCGGGATAAACGTCGATGAGCTTGACGACCCAATCGGAGTCGGTGCCGCTGGTGGAGGCAATGATATTCGCGACGGGCTGGCCGCTGATTTTGAGCGGAGCGGTGAGAACGTCCGAGGTGAAAACGAGAACATCGGGGCGGCCGGAGGGTTCGCGCTGATCGTCGACGAGCCATTGCGACCAGGTGAGGTCAGGCGTGTAACCCATGGGCTGACTGGGACGCGCGCGGAAAGGAACGGGCTTGGCGGGATCGGAAATGTATTCGTCGAAGGGCGCGTCGGCGGTTTGCGGCGCAGACATGCTGAGTTTCAAGCCGGCTTTTAGATAAAGAGGAGTGGGCTTGGGAGCGCAACCATCGGAGCAGCCTGCGGGCCAGGCGGGAAGACGGCGCCAAACATTGGTGCCGGTTTCAAACGCGGAAACGGGAGCAATATCGGCTTTGGGAGCGCCGTCAATCAAAAACTGCGCGAGGAAGGGGCGCAGGATGTGCTCGCGAAAATAGAGGCCCGTGTCGCTGCCGAATTTGATAGGGCCAAGCGAGCTGGCGTCTTCAATTTCCTGGCCGTGGTGCCACGGGCCCATCACTAAATAAACTTTGTCGTTGTCAGTGTCCTTGGGCTTGATGGCTTTGTAGACGGCCATGGCGCCATAAATATCTTCCTGATCCCATAAGCTGTGAACGAGCATGACGGGAACTTTCAGCGGCTCTTTGGCGAGGATTTTGTCGACGGCCTGATCGCGCCAGAAAGAATCGTAACTGGGATGCTCGAGAATCTTTCGCCAGAAGCCCATTTGCTCGAGGCCATGAAGGCGGCCGAGTTCGCCTGCGGAAACTGCGTCCATATAGACGTCATAATCGTCGAAATGATCGGTCCACCATTTGATGCTGTTATCGCGCGTGCCTTCCTGCTCATAGATATAGGGCATGTTCTGTTGGCGGAAGGCGCCATAGTGGAACCAGTCGTCGCCCATCCAGCCATCGACCATGGGATTCATGGGCACGGAGACCTTGAGAGCAGGATGCGGATTGACGAGAGCCATAAGCGGAAGAAATCCGTCGTAAGAAATGCCGAGGATGCCGACTTTGCCGTTCGTTTCGGGAATGTTTTTGACGAGCCAGTCGATGGCGTCGTACGTATCGGTGGAATTATCGATGGGAGTGGGATTGAGCGGGCCGTGGAGAGGCCGGTTCATGATGTAGATTCCCTGGGAGCCGTACTTGCCGCGCACATCCTGGACGACACGAATGTAGCCGTCTTCGACGATGACATCGGTGGCGTTGTCATAGCCTTCGAGAATCGGTCCGAGATGGGCGCTCGGCGCGTGAGAGGTGAGATCAGTGGCGTCGTAGGGCGTGCGGGTGAGGAGGATGGGAGCGTTGTGCGCGCCCTTGGGAATGAGAATAACGGTGTGGAGCTTGATGCCGTCGCGCATGGGAATCATGACGTCGTGGCGGATGTAATTGAACGTGTCGGTGACGGGCCTAATCTGGGCGGGGGTTTCGTTGAGCAGCGTGTCGACTGGGGGCGAAGTCTGGGCGCGCGAGGCCGCCGCGAAGAAAAGGGCCGCGGAGGCGGCGAAGAGGCAAAGTTGGATTGCGCGGCGAGACGAAGCAGTCATGAAGGATTCCCCCGGTCGGTTGATGGAGCGGAGGGATTATACAGAGGGGAGTTAGTGCGCGCCAGAAATCCGCAGGTGAAATGCGTAGCTACCCCCACCCGGGTGTTTTGTGCATAGAGTGCGGAAGATGTAGAAAACACGGGGGATAGCGTTTTGCGCGATGCACAAGAGTGCGTAAGAGTATGAAAACAAAGGGAAGCTAAAGTCTTTGGAATGACATTGATGCGGACTGTGCTGCGGAAGCGGCGCAAGGTTGACAGTTTAAGGTTGAAGGGGAGAGAGGAAGGCAGTTGACGGCTGACAGCGCGCAGAGATAACGCAGAGGGCGGGTTCCAAAATGGGAAGGAGGAGCGGACTGACAGCCAAAGTTCATCCCGGATTTTACCGCAAACCGGGATAACATGTCAAGTTATTTCTTATGTAGTAATGATTCGAATCGCCTGTAAATAGGACGTAAGTGGATGAAGGGAATGGGCATGGGCGGGAATTCGATGTGCGAAAATTGGTAAATTGTTCCGGGCTCTGTTTTGAGCGGCGAGGGTGTCGACGGAGCCGAATATGGTGATCTAACGAAAGAAGGCCCGTGCCTGATACTGCTTTCAGGAACTTCCAGCTTGAGAAGGCGCCACTCGCAACCCCGGCGCACCCGTCACCCTCACCCCGCGAGTGCTCAGAAGGTGAAAGTGGACGCTGATTAAGGCGTCCACCTCGCGGAGTGCTTTTACTGCGTGCAGCTGTCGCTCACCATTTTCAGATCCGAAACGTCCAGCCGAGTCGTCGCCGATGCGGCAGAACCGTCCGGGGAATCTGTGGTGACCGTAGTACCGGTGACGGATACCGTCTCGCCGACATGCTTTGCCATGTCCACGGTCTTACTGGTTACATCCCAGCCTTTACCGTCTTTTGCGGTGAGAAGGAACACGTCTGAGGTAGCGCCATTGTGGAGGCAACCAGCAACCGTGACCGTAGCGTCGGACCTTTCCTTTGCCTGGTGCGAAGTTGCCGTCGCAGCCAGAGCAGTGGAGCCGAGTGCAAACGCCATGACCAGAAGACCCGTGGTGAATTTGATTTTCATGTTTATCTCCATCGATTCAAAGTTATTCGCCAGAATTGTCATTTTGGACTCGAGAGTCGCTGAGTTTGCCCAAGAGCGTCCAGTGTGAAATCCCGATAGAGAGAGGGTAGGAGAGATACCGGGTCGTGTCTGTTCAAATTGGGGCACTTTGGCGGTTTGATGTTCCCTTTTGGAAAGAATTCGTGCCCGGTAGGGGGGAGCGGCGACGGAAGCTCCTGGGATTCAAATGGTTGGATTAGGGCGCGGCAGCCCACCGGAAAGGCCCCGCTTTCCCCGATTTCAGGAAAGACGACAGCGTGGCGCGTGGAAGATACACGCGAACTTGGTCTGCCGGCGCTTCCTTTTATCGGTCTCTACAGAATTATCGTCGATACCGCGGAAAACGCGAACAGAGTACAAGGCGCGCAAAGATAGCCGCCCGAGGATGGAAGCTGCATGCTGGAATTCCGTCTGGCTTGACCCGAGCCACCCGAGAACATACCCTCGAACGACTGACTATGAGCGAAATTATTTTTGGGACGATTGCGGAAATTGCGGCGGGAATTCGCGAGAAGAAATTCTCTCCGGTTGAGGTTGTGGAGGCGCACCTCGAACGAATTGGAGCGCTGCAACTGAAGTTGAATGCGTTTGCGCATTTGGATCCGGAGGGGGCGCGGCGGCAGGCGCGGGCGGCGGAAGCGGCGGTGATGCGCGGAGACGTGGCGGGACCGCTGTGCGGGGTGCCGCTGACGATTAAGAGTTGCATCGATGCGGCGGGGTGGCCTACGCCAGCGGGATCGTTGCTGCGGAAGGATTACGTGCCACAGAAAGATGCGACGCTGGTGGCGCGGCTGCGCGCCGCGGGGGCGATTCTTTTGGGCAATACGAACACGCCGGAATTTTTGATGGCCTATGAGACGGACAATTTAGTGAGCGGGAGGACGAGCAATCCGTGGAATCTAGAGCGGTCGAGCGGCGGATCGAGTGGCGGCGAGGCGGCGGCGATTGCGTCAGGCTGCTCGATGGGCGGAGTGGGGAGCGATGGAGGCGGTTCGGTGCGCGTGCCTGCGCATTTTTGCGGGATTTGCGGGTTAAAGCCCACGCCGGGACGGATTCCCGCGACGGGGCATTTCCCGGCGGGGGGAGGAGCATTCGGATGGATTGGGGTGGTGGGGCCGATGGCGCGGACGATTGCGGATGTGCGCGCGCTGTTTGAAGCGATGGCGGGGCCGGATGCGGGCGATGCGCTGTCGGCGCCGGTGCCGTTGCGCGAGGTGCAGGAGAAGGAGATTCGCGGATTGCGAATTGGAATTTTGGAGAGCGATGCGCTGGGCGCGGCGACGCCGGAGAGTGTAGCGGCCGTAGAGCGGGCCGCGAAATTGTTGAGCGAGCAAGGATTCATCGTGGAGCCGAAGCGATTGCAGGAGCTCGATCGGGCGATTGCATTGTGGTGGTACTTTTTTGGGCCGGTGATCGCGGACCTGATTCAAAAGGGCGCAGCGGGGCAGGAAGAGTCGATGAGCCCGATGTTGCGCGAGTATGTTGCGCTGGCAACGGCCGATACGACGCTTTCGTACGATGGTTTTCTGAACGCGTGCGCGGAGCGGGACAATTTGCGCGAAGAGATTTTGCGGCAAATGGAGGAGGCAAAAATATTGCTGTCGCCGGTGTCGGCGAGGCCGGCGTTCCGGCACGGAGAAGGGAATTGGCGGAACGGCGAGCGGGAAAATTATCGAGACACGATGCGTTATTCGCAGTGGCTGAACTTGGCGGGATTTCCGGGAGTTGCGGTGCCGATGGGAAAGTCGAGCGAAGGATTGCCGATTGGGGTCCAAGTAATTGGTCGGCCGTACGAAGAAGAATTAGTGTTGGCGGTTGCGCAAGCGATGGAACGAGGGCGCGGCGCGTGGGAAGCGCCGAAGATTTAGGGCTGCGGGGGCTGTTTCAGCTCGGGATTGGGTACAGGCATATCGCCGAACGATTCGCGTTGTTTGTTCAAACTGGCATTCAGCAACTTTTTTGATGCGGCGAGTTCGGCTTGGCCTTCTTCGCGGCGGCCGAGCTTGAGAAGAACCTGGCCGCGAACGTAAGGAATGTTGTGATTCGCGGGGGCAAGTTTTTCCGCGGCGTCGAGCGGCGCGAGGGCCTCGCGATATTTCCCCTGGCGCTGATAAATGCGTCCGAGCTCGAGGAGAGAAACGGGCATGCGGGGATTGTAACGAAGGGCTTTGCGGAAAAATTCCCCGGCTTCCGCGTCTTTTTGTGCTTGCAGTGAGAGTAGCCCAAGCTGTTCGTAATTCTCGGCGAGATCCGGCTCGATGGCGATGTCTTTGCGGAATTCGGCTTCCGCGCGTTCGTTGTCTTCTTTCTTCCTGTAAGCGACTCCGAGACTAAAATGCACGAAAGGCAAGTTGGGATTCGCGGATGCGGCGAGTTCGAGCTCGGAGATGGCTTTGTCCGGTTCTTCACGATTGAGATAAGCCTTGCCGAGAATGAGATGGAACTCGGGAGTCTGGCTGCCGACTTCGACGAGGCGGCTGAGGGCTTTGTCGTCGAGAGCATTGTTGCCGGCGTTGTGCGCGGCAATGTCGAGGACATAGAGATAATTGATGTCGGTGGACATTTGCGGCCAGAGGGGTTCGAGCGTGGCGACGGCATCGGCGTAGCGTTCGGTGAAGACGCGGCAGAGTCCCAGAAGATAGCGTGCCTGCAAGGAATCGGGTTCTTCACGGACGACGGAGGCGAGCGGGGGAATGGCTCCCGCATAATCGCCGCGGCGGTATTTGACCAGGCCGATGTTGAGGCGAATGCCGGACATTTTGGGTTCGAGCTTTTCGGCTTTTTGGAGGAGGGCGAGCGCGTGGTCCCACTCTTTGCGGCGCATGGCGATGACACCGAGATTGGCGTAAGCCGAGCCGGATTGCGGATCGACGGAAAGCACACGACGAAAAGCGGCTTCGGCGGCGTCCAAATCTCCGGATTGCAGCGCAGATTGTCCCTCGGCGAAGGAAACGCGTGGATCGATGGAGGTGGAGTTGCGCGAGCTGCTGGAGGCGGGAGCTTGCTGAGAAAGCGAGGAGGCCGTGGTTGAAAACGGCCGCAGAAACCAGGCACACGCTGAAAGTAAAAAGCCGACGAACAGAATGCGGAAGAGCCGGGCACGCAAGAGAGAAAACATCGATTCGTAGTGTCAGGCAGGAACAGGAGGAATTCAAGCGGCTAGGCGAAGGCGGAGTCTAGGAATTGGGCAGGGAAGGACGAAGGCGCGGAAAGTAGGGGGGAAGCTGGGCGCGATTTTCAACTTGACATCAGCGGGGCAATGCCTTATTAACTCGATTTAATAAGTGAGTTTGACGGTGTTTTGCGCGTCGAGTGGTGGGGAGTGGTTTCGATGAGCAGCCTTCTGCGAGTGTTTGCGTTCGTGGTGCACGCCGCAGCGGACAGGACTGTGCCCTCACTCGGCCTGGATTCCAGATGAAAAAGCGGGAGGTCGCACAGTGAAAAAGCAGGGGAATTCCGCATATTTTTCGCTATTTCTCGATCGTTTGGCTGGCGCGGCGCGAGCTTTCTTGTGCCTGACGCTGGCGATACTCGGCGTGGCGTGCGTCGCGAACGCGCAAGACACAGGCTACATCAGAGGAACAGTGACAGACAAAACGGGGGCTGCGGTTGCCGGAGCGGACGTGGTCGTTTCCAGCACGGTG
Organism: uncultured Acidobacteriota bacterium; assembly: GCA_963715795.1. Classification (GTDB taxonomy): domain Bacteria; phylum Acidobacteriota; class Terriglobia; order Acidiferrales; family UBA7541; genus Acidiferrum. The sequence continues at coordinate 5,003,519 of OY970275.1, forward strand.
GGCAACTCGACGCATGCGACAACAACGAACGGAGACGGAGCTTATGTCGTCGCTGGATTGCCGGGTGGGTCTTACAACATCGTGGTAACGGCGAAGGGATTCCAGAAATATACGGCGAAAAACGTCGTGCTGGCTGTCGGACAAAAAATTCCCGTCGATGTCCAACTCACCGTCGGTGCAGTGACCGAAGAGGTGGTTGTGACGGGCGAAAGCGTGGCGCAGGTCGAGACCACGTCGTCGGAACTCGGTTCGACAATCACAGGCAGACAAATCAACGAACTGGAGCTAAACGGGCGTAACTTCACGCAGTTGGTGACGCTTACGCCGGGTGTGGTGAATCAAACCGGGCAGGATGAAGGAGTAGTGGGTGTGAACGGAAGTGTGGCTTACAGCATAAATGGAGGACGAGTCGAGTACAACAACTGGGAGCTCGATGGCGGCGACAACATGGATAACGGCAGCAATGGGACGCTGAACGTTTATCCCAACCCAGAGGCGATCGCGGAAGTAAAAGTGCTGACCTCCAATTACGGAGCGCAATACGGACGTAACGGGTCGGGCACAGTGGAGGTGGAAACCAAGTCGGGCGGCAGTTCCTTCCACGGGAGCGCCTTCGAGTACATACGCAATGATTTCTTCAACGCCAAGCCTTGGGAATCCGGCGGCGAACCTGGCGACCCGAACCCGCCTTATAAGAAGAACGACTTTGGCTACACGATCGGCGGGCCCATTTATATTCCACACCATTTCAACACAGACAAGAAGAAGACGTTTTTCTTCTGGTCTCAGGAATGGCGGCGCGAGAAGAATCCTTCCGCGATTCTGCAAAACGTGCCATCGGCTGCGGAGCTCACGGGAAACTTCAGTGATTTGTGCCCGGCGGGCGGAGATTTCTATCGTTCCAATCCTACGGGCACCAACGGACAGCCAATCTTGCCGGCAACTGCCCCCATTTACGCTGACTGCCCGGCCACAGCAGCCGGTCCGGTTTATACTGCGCCCGACGGAACCACGGCGCAGAGTTATGTTCCGTTTGCGGGCAATCAAGTGCCGGTCACGGCCACGGGCCAGGCGCTGGAGGTGCTCATACCGGGGGCGAACACCACCAGCGGTGGATACCCTGCGTTTGCCCAGACCCTTTCGACTCCAACCACTTGGCGCGAGGAACTCATCCGCGTCGATCACAACATCACGGACAATTACCGGCTGACATTCCGATATATTCACGACTCCTGGCAGACCGTCGAGCCCAACCCACTGTGGGGGATCGGGACGTCCAGCTTCCAGAACATCAACACCAACTTCGTGGGGCCGGGAACGAGCTTCGTGGCGCGGCTAACCGCCAATATCACTCCCACGCTTTTGAACGAGTTCGTCGCCAGTTACACGGCCGATCACATTTTTCTGACGGCCCTGAATGATCCGCCAATTCCCTCCGGATTTTCGATGGGTTCGCTCTTCAACAACGGGTTTGGCGGAAAGCTCCCGGCCATTTCGCTTGCGAGCAATAACGCCTATGGAGGGGGTTTCGGACAGGATACGGGTTACTTCCCCTGGAACAACGCCAACCCGACATACACATATCGCGATAACATGACGAAAATTCTTGGCACCCACAACTTGCAGTTCGGCGTGTATTTTGCCGCGGCACAGAAAAACGAGGACAACACGGCGGACCTTCAGGGAATCCTGACTTTCTCGTCATCCTCGCCAATCAGCACGGGAAACGCCTTCGCGGACATGCTGATGGGAAATATCGCGCAATATCAGCAATACAATTTGGAAGCGAAATACTACAACCGATACAAAATCGTCGAGCCCTACTTTCAGGATGACTGGCGGATTACGAAACGCCTAACGCTGAATCTCGGGCTCCGCGTGAGCCTGTTTGGAACTTACCGAGAAAAGTACCAGCACGCCTTCAGCTTTGATCCGGGGGCGTTCAGCACCGCGAACGAACCAGAGATCGATGGAAGTGGCAATCTGACGGGAACTGCCGGGGCGCTTGTGCCGGGAGTCGGAAACCCGTTCAACGGGATCGTGCAATGCGGCGCCCAAGGAGGAGTTTATGCCGTAACTGGATTCCCCAACGCGAGCGTGGGGCCAAGCGCGAACGCAGGCTGCATGCAAGGGCATTTGTTCAATCCTGCGCCGCGCATTGGGTTCGCGTGGGATCCGTGGGGGAATGGCAAAACGGCGGTTCGCGGAGGGTACGGTATCTTCTACGAGCACACCAACGGGAACGAAGGCAACACGGAATCGCTCGAGGGCTCCGCGCCTTATGCTTTGACCGCATCCCAATTCAACGTGACTGGATACGACAATATCGGGGCCGCAGGAGGATTGCTCTTCCCACTTTCGCTGACGGAGATTCCAAGCAAAGTACAATGGCCATACGTGCAGCAGTGGAATTTGGACGTGCAGAGGGAGCTGCCAACGCATATCGTGCTGAGTGTCGCCTATGTAGGAAGCAAGGGCACGCACCTGACGCTCCTAAGTAACGGCAACCAGCTTCTGCCCGTGCCTGCCGCTAGCAATCCTTTTCCAGCGGGAACGCCGATCGATCCCGGAGGCGCGGATTGCGCCAATATCGTGACCAATGCTTCGGGCATTCCCGTTTCCGCAACCTTGGGGAACGGAACTGTTGTCCCGGGCGTCGCGGTGCCAAATCTCTTTGTGGCCTGCGGAGGCAACGCCGACTTAGTACGCACGGCGTATCCCGGAGTAAGCAACATTTCGAATCTGGAAGACGCTGCGAATTCAATCTATAACGCCCTGCAGGTCTCCGCGCAGCGCACGCTCGGCGCTCTGACCCTGAGCGTAGCCTATACTTACGGCCACTCGATTGATGATTCCTCGGACCGGTACGATACGGCGTTCGTGAATTCCTACGACCCAGCTGCGAATCGCGGCAGTTCGAGCTTCGATCAGAGGCAAAGTCTGGCAATCAGCTACGTGTATGCACTGCCCCTCTTCAAAGGAGCTTCGGGGCTAAAGCACGCGCTACTTGGCGGATGGCAAGTTTCGGGGATCACCGTTGCACAAACAGGTACGCCGTTCAGCGTGACGAATGGGACGACCTATGGTGATAACGCCGGCGTGGGGAATGGCGTCGGCACCGGCTCTCGGCCTGATTTGGTGGGCAATCCCTATCTCGTTTCGCAGACGGAGTTTCCGGATGAGCGGGGGCCTGTCTATTTCAACCCAGGAGCCTTCGCATTGCCCACGGGCCTCACCTTCGGAGATATAGGACGTGACACCCTTTATCTGCCGGGCCGCTTGAACTTTGACTTCGGCACCTTCAAGAGGTTCGCGATAAACGAGAAGACAGGATTCGAATTCCGATGGGAGAACTTCAACCTCTTTAATCACACGCAATATGACGCGATAGACTCGAGTATGGACACGAGTACTCCGGGAACGAATCTGGACAGCTCGGGATTCATGCATCTGGACGGGGCGCACGCGCCGCGGCGCATGCAGTTCGGCTTGCGCTTCTACTTCTAACGGAAATCGGAAAAAAGCGGGCGGCGCTTTTTTCTTAAGCGCCCCCTCTTTTTTTCTGATTATCGCCATCACTTTTTTGTATACTCGCTCCGTCTTTAAGGGGGAGCGAAGAACACCATGAAACGCCGAACATTTATTGAAACATCTGTTGCAGCAGCTCTTTTTGCGGCGCACCCGTCGTGGGCCGTGGAAACCACGCACCGGATCAAGAGGGTAGGATTGCAGCTCTATACCGTTCGCAGCGAGATGCCCAAGGATTTTTCAGGGACCATCGCCAAGGTCGCCCGGACGGGCTACAAAGAAGTGGAATTCGCGGGTTACTTCGACCACACACCGAAAGAAGTGCGCGCCATCGTGGACAAGAATGGACTGACGGCGCCGTCGGCGCACTTCACCTACGAAGTCATCGAGAAGCAGCTTCCGGAGACGCTCGAAGTGGCGCACGTGATCGGGCACAAATACATCGTGTGCCCGTGGATCGATGAAAAGCAGCGAACGGCGGATGGCTGGAAGCAGGTCGTGGAACTTTTCAACAAGGCCGGCGAAGCAAGCCAGAAGGCAGGAATCCAGTTCTGCTTTCACAACCACTCGTATGAATTCGCGCCGGTCGAAGGCTTGGGCGGAAAACTCGCGTACGACTATCTGCTCGAGGAAACGGATCCCAAGCTCGTGAAGATGGAAATGGACCTGGGATGGATCAGCGTGGCGAAGCAAGATCCCTTGAAGTATTTCAAAAAATATCCGGGGCGCTTCCCGCTGGTGCACGTAAAGGATTATGTGAACGACCCCAACTCGACGAGCAGTTACGCCGGGGCGACGGGATCGGTGCAGTTCAAAGGGCGCCTGGCCGACGTCGGGAAGGGAATCGTCGACTGGAAACGGATCTTCGCGCACTCGGATGAGGCGGGCATCAAACATTATTTTGTCGAGAATGACAACGCGAAAAATCCGTTCGAGGACATCAAGATCAGCTATGACTACCTGGAAGCAATTCGCTTCTAGACAGGGCTGATGCAGGAGATTCAAAAAAAACCGCCTGGCGCGGTAGCGCGAACAGGTGTCGCCGGCCGAAAGACCGGGAAAACTCAGGAGGATGTGATGAACATAAATCGTTTTTCGCGCCGCGAGTTTCTGCAGAGCACCGCCGGTGTTACAGGAGCCCTGGCCGCGGCGCCGAGCATCTTCCTGAAGCCGGAGTATATTCCCTCGGCGCTCGAAACGGTGGCGCCGAGCGACCGGGTGCGCTTCGGGATTATCGGCATCGGGATGCAGGGCTCGGGTTTGCTGACAACCGCTATCCAGTTGCCGGGCGTGGAATGCGTGGCGGCATGCGATTTGTATGATGGGCGGCACCTGCTGGCGCGAGAAATTGTCGGGAAGAATATTCCGGTGACGCGGCGCTATCACGAGCTCCTGGACAACAAGGAAATCGATTGCCTCATCGCCGCGGTGCCGGACCACTGGCACAAACAAGTGGTGATTGACGCGGTCGGCGCCGGCAAGGACATTTATTGCGAAAAGCCCATGTCGCATACCGCGGCGGACGGCCTGGCAATGGTGGCCGCGGCGAAAAAGACGGACCGCATCGTGCAGATTGGTTCGCAGCGCGTCAGCTCCGTGATTTGCGCAAAGGCCAAGGAACTGCTCGCGCAGGGCATCATTGGTACGCTTACACTCGTTGAAGGCTCGCTCGGAAGAAACGACCCCACGGGAGCATGGGAATATCCGCCGCCGCCCGATCTATCTCCCGAAAATCTGGATTGGGACACCTGGCAAGGAACGGTGCCCAAGCGTGAGTTCAATCCGTACATTTTCGCGCGATGGCGCTGCTGGAAGGAATACGGAACAGGACTCGCGGGCGATCTGCTGGTGCACCTCGTCAGCGGAATGAACTTCATGCTCGGCCGGAACGAGCCGCCGAAAAAAGCGATGGCGCTTGGCGCCATCCTGCGTTTCCCCGACGGGCGCAACATGCCGGATGTGCACGCCACGCTTTTCGATTACGGTGGCGCGCCCGTATATCTGCGGCTGAATCTGGGCTGCGAGACTCCGGAAGTCTACCGTTTCCAGGGTTCCAAGGGAATTTTGGAAGTGACGGAATTCGCAATCAACTATTATCCGCAAACAGGCGAAGACGAAGCGCCCAGCTATTACACTTCGAGCTATCCACAGAAAATGCGCGACGCTTACGTGGCCGAATGGCACGCAAAGCACGACCCTGTGCCGGGCCAGGAACCGATTCTCGAAGGCTACAGTTATCGCGGAGATTCCTGGGACGACGAAAAGCCTCATTTGTGGAGATACTTCCAGTCGGTGAAGAGCCGCCAGCCCGTAACAGAAGATGTAGTTTTCGGAAATAACGCCGCGCTCGCGTGCCACATGGCGAATCAGTCCTATTTCCGCAGCAGCGCGGTCATTTGGGACGCCGAGTCAGGAACTATCAAATCATTGTAAGGTGCGGCTGCGAGATTGCCTCAGCGACAACCCGGCATGGCCGCGACGCAACTTCCCTCCACACCGAGGGTTTATAATCGGTGTATTCAGGAGGGAAGACGATCATGCGCAAACTTCACATCGTTGCGTTGTTGTTAGCTGGCTTCGCCTTTTTGGCGATGCCGGCGCGGTCTTCCGCGCAAATTAGCGTGGGAATCGCGGTTCACATCGGGCCGCCCGCTTTGCCCGTCTACGACCAGCCGCTTTGTCCAGCGCCGGGCTATCTTTGGACGCCGGGCTATTGGGCGTACGGCCCGGATGGTTATTACTGGGTGCCGGGCACATGGGTCGAACCGCCAGCAGTTGGCGTGCTCTGGACGCCAGGTTATTGGGGTTGGGGCGATGGCGGGTATTTCTGGCATGCGGGTTATTGGGGACCGCATGTCGGATTCTATGGCGGAATTAATTATGGATTCGGCTATACCGGCGTAGGATTCGTGGGAGGACGCTGGGACCACGGAGTGTTCGCGTACAACACGGCGGTGATGCATGTCGACACGAGAGTGATTCACACCACGTACGTCGATAGGACCGTCATCCGGAACGTCGGCGTGAGCCGCGTCAGCTTCAACGGAGGAAGAGGCGGAATAGTGGCACGGCCCACTCGTGAAGATATCGCGGTCGAACACGAGCATCACTATGCGGCAACTTCGGTGCAAACCGAGCACGCGCATGCTGCCAGCACGAATCGTGCGTACCTGAATTCCGTGAATCATGGCAGGCCCGCGGTCGCGGCCACGGCTCGTCCGGGCGAATTTGCTGGACGTGGAGCTGCCGGCGCGGAATCTCGCAGGACGGATCGTCCGCCAAGCGCAAATAACGAACATCGGAACGGAGCCTCGGAATCAACCAGAACCGACCGTCCAGCGGCACGTGCCGGGAGCAACGAGTCCAGAGCGCCTCGCGAAAACGAAGCGAACCGCCCGCCGAAGAGCGAGTCGCATGCGCAGAACAAACCGCAGAAGGAAAGCAAACCCACGAAGGAAGCCAAGCCTCATTCCGAAGATAAGCCGCACCGGAACTATCGCTGACGGCAGGCGAGAGTAGAGGCTGACCCGAAAGAAGTAACTCCGCGCCGGAGCGCCAGAAGCTAGGCCTCCGGCAGCGGAGGACAGCCGGGGAATTCGCGAAGCGGGGTGTTTCCGATGTACTGCAAATCGGCGATGCCGATTTTGCTGGTGTAGAAGCCGTCGAATGTCATCCTCCGCAGGAAAGCGAAGAAGACCACGCCCTGGCTGAGAGTGGGATCCTGCTTGGCATTTTTCCGGAAGGCGATCAGGTCGAGAGTTTCTTTGCGTTGCTCGGGAGTGCATTCCAGATAAAGATTTCCGTAGCGGTCGGAGCAGTAGCCGTCTAGCCACATCAGCCCTCCGCCGAGCGTGAGCTGATACTGCTCGTTCTCGCTGGTGAGCAGATCGATAAATTCCGGCGCACCGGCTTCCACGGCACCGCCGGATTTTTCGTCTTTGGGCAGGATGGTGTCGCAAAGCTGGGTGAGCATTTCGTACTGGTGGGGAGAAAAGTATTTGGGGGCGTATTTTCCCGCTGGTGAAGCTGCCTTTTCGTCCTGGATCAAATGGTGCGCGTATTCCGCGGCTTTGGCGGGGATCACTTGAAGCACGGAGCCGCCCACTGCGCTCATAGCCAGAGTCTTCAGGATGTCACGCCGGGTTACGGAGTTCACGCTCATCGCCGGCCTCCTTTGCATTCTTCCATGATTACAACTCCCCTTTCTTGGCCTGGTCGAGGAGATATTCGGAGGCGCGCCAGGAGAGCGCCATGATGGTCAAAGTTGGATTCTTGTCGGGATTGGTGACCAGCGGCGCGCCATCGGTAACGAAAAGATTTTTCACGTCGTGCGCCTGGCAGAAGCCGTTTAGCACCGAAGTCTTTGGATCGGCGCCCATGCGCGCCGTGCCGACTTCGTGAATGATTTTTCCGCCTTCGGCAATGCCGAACGGATATTCACCGTGGATGGAGGTCTTGGTCTTGTATTCTCCCCCGGCCGCCTCGACGATGGCGCGAAACGTCTCCTGCATGTCCTGCGCCTGGCGCAATTCGTAATCGCTCCATTTGAAATGAAAGCGCAGAACCGGAATGCCCCACTTATCGACAACGTCCTGATCAATTTCGCAATAGGTGTCCGCGTTGGGAATCATTTCGCCGCGCCCGGAAAGCCCGATGCCGGTGCCGTACATCTGGCGGGCGCGTTTTTTCAGAGGTGCGCCGTAGCCTTCCTCTTCATGCAAGAGGTCGTCGAATTCGCCGATGCCGGGCATTTCCCGCCCGCCGCCAAATTCGATGTGATAGCCGCGCGGAAACGCATTCGTGCGGTCGTATTTCCACCAGGGGATGTACATGTGCATGCCGCCGACGCCATCATGATTGTGAGGCGGCATTTTCTCGAGCAACGGCACGATGCCCCAGCCGTCGCTGCCCACGGAATCCGTGAGGTATCTGCCGACGGCGCCGGAAGAGTTGGCCAGGCCGTCGGGAAATTGCGAGGATTTCGAGTTCAGCAGCAGGCGCGCGGATTCGCAGGCGCTCGCGGCGACAACGACAGCGCGGGCGTTCACGCGCCTCTCCGTTCGAGTTGCTTTATCAATGTACGAAACGCCCTGGGCCTTCCCATCCTTCCCCAGAATGATCTCGCGCGCCATCGCGCCGGTGATCATGGTGAGCTTGCCGGTTTCCATCGCCGGAGGAATCATCACCTGGCTCGAGCTGAAGTTTGAGGCCGTCGTGCAGCCGCGCCCGCACTGCCCGCAATAATGGCAGGGCAGTCGGCCATGCACCGAACGCGTGAGAATGGCGAGGCGCGACGGGATGCACGTGATGTTGAGTTTGTCGCATGCTCTCTTCACGAGCAGATCAGTGCAACGCGGTATCGGCGGCGGCAAAAATATTCCGTTGGGTGCGCTCGAAACGTTTTCGTGCGTGCCGAAGACGCCGATGAAGGACTCGACTTTGTCGTAGTACGGCGACAAGTCGTCGTAGCTGATGGGCCAATCGTCGCCGAGTCCGTCGCGCGTGCCCGATCGGAAATCGATTGGCGCAAAACGCAACGCGATGCGCCCCCAATGATTCGTGCGGCCGCCAACGATGCGCGAGCGAAACCATTGGAAATTTGATCCGGGAGCCGAGGTGTACGGTTCGCCGTCAATTTCCCAGGCGCCATTGGGAGCCAGGAACTCGCCGAAATTCGCTTCCGCGCGGCCGCCCACGCCTGCTCCCCGGTGCGGCAATTCGTACGGCCACATGAGCATCTTGAAATCTTTTGCGGGATTGACCGGTGGGCCGGCCTCGAGCAACGCAACGCTCAGACCGCCTTCCGTCAAAATCTTCGCGGCGGTGCCGCCTCCGGCGCCCGACCCAATAATGCACACGTCGTACAGTTTCGGCGAGCGAATCACTTGAGACATTTCGCGGACCCCTGGTTAAAGCTCGTTTCTTTTCAACTGCGACACGGCAAAATCGCAAGCGCGCGCCGTCAGCGCCATATAGGTCAGAGAAGGATTGACGCACGAATTCGAGGCCATGCAGGCGCCGTCGGTCATGAACAGATTCTTCACCTCGTGCGCCTGGTTGTGTTCGTTCAGGACGGACGTCTTGGGATCGCGGCCCATGCGCGCCGTGCCCATCTCGTGAATGCCCAGTCCGGGGCTGGACATCTCCTGTGAAACAACGATGTTCTTCGCGCCGGCGGCGGCAAGCATTTCCGCGGCTTGCACCGCGATATCCTTGGACATGGCCTTTTCGTTTTCGCCCCAAGCGCAGTGAATCGTCAAAGTGGGAATGCCCCACGCGTCGACTTTGTCCTTATTTATCTCGACGTAGTTGCCGTGATTCGGCAAGCACTCGCCGAAGCCGCCCATTCCCATGCGCCAAGGTCCAGGCTGCTTCAGAGCGTTCTTGAAATCCACACCGAAGCCTGGCATGGTCATGCCGCGCGTCCAGCCGTCGCGGCTTCCGCCGCCCTGATAACCGTAGCCGCGCAAAAATTCTCTTTGCTTGGTTTTGACGTTTCGGAAACGCGGAATATAGATTCCGTTCGGCCGATTGCCAAAAGGCACTTTGTCTGCGTGGCCGGGCATGATGCCGCTCGCGCCGGCGCCCATGTGATGATCCATCAAGTTGTGCCCGAGTTCGCCGCTGCTATTGGCGAGGCCGTTGGGCATCTCCGGAGTCGCGGAATTCAGCAGCAGCCGAGTGGATTCAAGCGTGGAACAGCAAACGAAAAAGATGCGCGCCTTGAATTCCAGAGCATTCTTCGACTGCGCATCGATGACGCGCGCGCCAGTCACGCGGCCGCTCTGCGAATCGTAGATGAGGCTGTGAACCACGCTGTAAGGCCGAAGCGTGAGCCGCCCGGTCTTGTAAGCCGCGGGCAGAGTCGAATTCAAGCTGCTGAAATAAGATTGCGTAATGCATCCGCGATGGCAATATCCGCAATAATGGCAAGCGGCCCGCCCCTTATGAACGCGCGTAAGCACGGCGGAGCGCCCGATGGTCATGATGCGATCGTCAAAGTGTTGCGCGAGAGCGTCGCGAAAGTCGTGCTCGACGCAGGTCATCTCCATCGGCGGCAAAAATTTTCCATCCGGCAATTGCGGCAAGCCCTCCGCCTGCCCGCTGATCCCCGCGAACTCTTCAACGTAGTCGTACCACGGCGCGATGTCCGCGTAGCGAATCGGCCAATCCACCGCAATTCCTTCTTTTACGTTGGCTTCAAAATCCAGATCGCTCCAGCGATAGCTCTGCCGGCCCCAGGTAATGGATTTTCCGCCCACCTGCCGCCCGCGAATCCACGAAAAGTGCTTGCCCTCCTCGCAGGTATAAGGATTGTCCGCGTCGCTCACGAAAAATTTGTGCGAATATTCGTCGCACGCGTAGTAGCACTCGCGCTGGATCGGCTGCGTCTTCTCCCGTTCGGCGCGGTTGTCCCAGTCGCGGTACTTCAGTTCCCACACGGGAACGTGCTCGACGTAGTCTTTTTCCGGAACGATGGTGCGCCCCGCCTCCAGCAACAAAACGTTCAGCCCCTTCTCCGTCAATTCCTTTGCCGCCCAACCTCCTGTAATTCCTGACCCAACGATAATCGCATCGTAGACTGGTGTTGGCATTGCGGCTCCCCGTGTTTAGGCGTTTCCCGTTCCCGAACCCATCGGCATGCAGCCATGTTGTGCGCCGGGAATGATCTGAAGTTTCAATTCCTGCGAAAATCCAATTTCAGAAGTGTAGTAGCCATGCAGCGTGATGCCTTTGAACACCACCCAGAAGGCGCCCTTCATCTGCGTGTCAGGCACGTGCCGCCCCGCCGGAACGTGCGGAGCGCGGCTCAGTTCGTCCATCGCCGCGTCATCCATCTCGCGCAGCAGCGCGGTTTGCTGCGCGGGCGTGGCATCGACGAAATCTTTTCCGAAGAGCTCGTTGCTGTGCTTGTCCACGCCGGCAAGTCCATTCAAAAAATTTGTCCGCTCTTCCTCGATCGCCCATTCGGTCAAAATCAGATCGATGAACTCGTTGACCAGCGCGCCTTTCGCCCCCGGCGTGTCCGTCGCCGGCACGATCAGATCCGTCATCGCCACAACCGTCTCGTTCTGATGAGGGTTGAGCGTTCTGAGCGTGTACCCGCTCGCCGGATGAGCTGCGCGGAACATCGCGAAAGCCTCGGGACCGAGCGCCGGCAGAGCGGCTCCCGTCAGCAAAAGCTTCAGTGCGTCACGCCGTTGCATAGTCCCTCCCTGATGCGGTCTGCTCCGAAGATAGCTTGCGTTCAGCCACTCCGAATTTCAGCGCCATCTCGCGGGCCGCGCTCAAAGCCGCCACTGGCTCGCCGAGCGGCAGAAACTCCATGGCCACATACCGGTCATAGCCGAGTTCGGCGAGCTTGCGATAAATGTTGGGATAATAAATTTCCCCGGTGCCCGGCTCATGCCTCCCCGGCACGTCGGCCACGTGCACCAGCCCGGTCCAATCGATGTTTTTCTCGAGCTTTTCGATCAGGTTGCCCTCGGCGATCTGTTCGTGGAAAAAATCGTACAGAAACTTGACGTGGGGATTGCCGACGGCACGGACAATCTCAAATCCTTCAGCGGAGGAAGTCAGGAAATATTTGGGATTCTCTTCCGGGTCGATATTCTCCACAAGAAGTTCGATGCCATTCTGCGCGGCAACGTCGCCCCCGCGTTTCAGCGTCTCGATGCAATTCGTGCGCATCGCCAGCGGCGACAAGCCCGGCACTACGTTGCCGCTCTGCAGAATCAACCGCGTGCACTCCAGCTCATGCATCGTCGGCATAAAATCGCGGACGTTTTGCAGAAAAGCTTCGCGGTCGTTCGCGTCCGCCAGCGTGTGCCACACGCCTGCCGTCGCGTCAAACTCGAAGCCAAGCTCGTGTTTTTTCCGCCGCGCCGCTGCAAACTCTTCCTTTGTCCAGCCTTTGAATTCGTCGACCAGCTCCACGTTGCGGTAGCCGGCTTCCGCGACTTTATCCAACCGTTCTGCAAACGGCTGCCCGCGAAAGACGGTCCACAGCATCACGGTGAGTTTGAAAGGGACATTTCCTGGGGCGTCTTTGCTTCGAGCAGCTCCGGGATCGCCATACGGCATCGCTGTGGTCACGCTCCCGGCCGCAGCTCCCGCCGCCAAGCCGGCCATGTTTCGCCCGAATTCGCGCCGGTTCATCATCCCTCCAGAATTTCGCTGCGCACGTTTTTCAAGACGTACGCCGCTCGCTCGACGCCCACCTCGCCCGAAAGAATAGGATCTTCATTTTCGATGCTGAGGATGCCTTCGTAGCCCGTGTCCATGTACGCTTGCAGAATAGCTTTCCACAAACTCGCGCTGTGGCCGTAACCCACGGCTCGAAAAGTTTCCGACGCATTGCCTAGATCGCTCGTCGCAAAGGCAAAATTGAGCACGCCATACTTCGCGACGTTCTCCGGAAAAAACACCGTGTCTTTCATGTGCGCATGATAGATAGCGCCCTGCCCGCCCAGAAAATGGATCACTTCGACGGGATCGCAGCCCTGCCAGAACAGATGGCTCAAGTCGCAGTTTGCGCCAATCTCTTCGCCGACCGCCTCCCGGAGCTTGAGAAGCGTCCGCGGATTATAAACCGCGAAGTTCGGATGCATCTCAAACGCCAACCGGTGAATCCCGTGCTCTCGCGCGAATTTTGCCGCGTCCTGCCAGTACGGAATGATCTTTTCTTTCCACTGCCAATCCTGCATCTCCGCGTACTCGGGAGGCCAGCGATAGGTGATCCAGTTTGGCTGCACGTCCGTCGGCGAACCGCCGGGACACCCGGAAAAACCGACGATCACTTTCACGCCAAGCCGCTCCGCCAAAAGAACCGTCTTCCGAAAGGATTCCTTGTCGCGAGCCGCATGTTGCGCATCCGGGTGAATCGGATTTCCGTGGCAGCTCAGTGTCGCCACCTGAATCCCGCGGGCCTCGAATTTTTTCTGCCAGGCTTTTGCTTTGGCTGGATCGGCAAGCAACTCGTCGACGGGACAATGATGCGATCCTGGGTAGCCGCCGGTGCCGATCTCCATGGCTTCGAGTCCCAGCGCGCTCACTTTGTCCAACATTTCATCCAGCGAAAGGTTTTCGTAGACGGGATCGAAAACGCCGATAGGAATTTTGCGCGGCTTCGCTGCGGGAATCGCCGTTTGGTTTTTCGGAGCGGCCTCGGAACCCAGTACGGATTCTCTCATCTCCGCTCCTCCCGGAACCGCCGCGGCCAGCAAGCCGCCGCCCGTGGCAGCTAAGAATTGCCTGCGGTCAACCGATTTACCTGCTCGCGAACGCTCCATGCCGTTTCCCCCTCAAGTGGCCCTTTCGCATGGCACAACCACGACCCGCGGCATTATACGCCTCCTGAGCCGAGGGGGAACTCACAAAATCGTTTTAGTGGGGACGAACGGCAGAGTCTCAGATGACGGAATTATGGGCGTTCATTGACCAGCCGCTGCGAAATCGTGGAACTTGCCTGCGTTCCTGATTTACCGTTTTCGGCGGGTCAACACATCCAGGGTTGGAATCGAAACAGCCTCGGTCATGACTCGTTCGGGTGGTTTCTTGCGATTTTGAATCGCGTCGACGAGCATTTCGATGGCCTGCCCCGCGTTCGGCGGCACGAACACCGTTGCGGTCAGCAGTCCGCTGCGCACCCACGCTTGCCCTGTTTTTGGCAGCCCGTCGCAGCCCGTGAACGGCAGCTTCAGCCATCGTTCCCGTTCATCTTCATTCGTCAACTCTTTGAAGGCATCGCGCGCGCCGATTGCCATCGAGTCGTCCTGCGCCGAAATCAGGTCGATGGCCGCGCGCTGCGATGTCGTCAACTTCAGCCATGAGCGCACCGACCGCTGCGCGCTTTCTTGCGTCCATTGCGCTTTCAGCAAAGTCACTTGCACGCTCGCCGGCTTGGTTTCCTGCATTCCTGCGGTCCGTTCCTTCGCTGCGGAATTTTCCGATGGTCCCTGGATATAGAGAACGGAACCGCCGCCACGCAGCAGCGCCGCCATCTGGCGTCCCTGGATGCGCCCAATTTCCGTGTGGTCGGAGCTGATGGCGAAAAGCGGCGCCGTGGAAGTTTTGCGCAGCTCCTCGATATACGCAGCGTCGCGATTCAGGATCACCCATCCGATTCCGCTGCTGACCGCCGCGCGAGCCACTTGAGGCAGCGCCGTCCCGCCCACAGGCTCAAAAATGATGGCGTCCGGCCGCAGCTCTTTGGACGCCTGGACGGCCTTCAGAATTTGCGTGCTCTGGTTGATGGCGTCGTTTTGCGCGTGGATGATTTGCGCTTCGACGCCCGTTTTTCGCGCCGCTTGCTCGGCCGATTCCCATTGCTCGATCTGGTAATCGTTATCGTTGTTGGTCAGAGAAACCAGAAATTTTAGTTTTGGCATTCGTGTCTCAAGGTCGATGGTTCTATTCCAACACAAAAAACACTGGAACGGCTTGGCGCTTGCCCGCTTCGTGCCCAGGCTGTCATTAGTTGGGAGCTGATGACGTCCCCAAATACTATTTCTCAAGCACTACTGCTTTGCAAAATCATCCAGCGCCGCGCTCAATCGCTCCAGCCCCGCGCGCAGGCTGGCGGTATCTCCGCCCATCCCAATCCGGAAATGCTGTGGCAACTCAAAGAATTTTCCCGGCACCACCGTAGTTTCGTACTTCTCCCGCAGCAAATGAAAAAATGCTTCGGGATCGCCATGGCTCAGGCGCGGAAAAACCACCGTTCCCGCGATCGGGCGAAAGCATTCGAGGTCGGTCCGCGAATCGAGAAAAGAGTCCATGAGCGCGCGATTGGCGGAGAGCAGAGCGCGGGCTCGCGCGCGAAATAGCTCCAGATGATCGAAAGCCATCACCGACATTCGTTCGGCGGGGTGTGCCGCGACGGCTCCGAACAAATCGTTCAGCAGCCACATGCGCTTGGCCAGCGCCGGCGCCGCCAGCACCCAGCCGCAGCGTAGGCCGCTCAAACCAAAGACTTTTGTCAGGCTGTTGGTAACGATAAAAGGATTGTCGCCGCCATGCGCGAGCGATTCCCCGATGGGAAAGCAGAATGGCTTGCTCTTGTCGAAGAGCATTTCAATATAGACCTCGTCCACAAGCACGCGCGCTCCGGCCCGGTGCGCCATTTCGCCGATGTTGCGCAGTGCCGCTGCGGGTAGCAACGCGCCGCTCGGATTGTGCAGATTGCTCAGCACGATCAACCGCGTTTCGCGGCTGATCGCGCGCTCGATTTCCGTCAGGTCCGGCAAGAATCCAGCTTCGAATCGCCGAGGGATGCGCTTCACGCGCGCGCGCAGATATTCGGCCACGTCCAGAAGCGGCCCATAAACAGGCTCCTCGATTAACACCTCATCGCCCGCATCGACCAGCGCGGCCATCGCCAGGTGATTCGCCATCGACGTTCCCGTCGCCGCAACCACGCATTCTTCGGGCACGCCGCTATGTTGCGCTAGCCTTTGTTGCAGCGGCGCATAACCGTAACCGCCGGGCGCCGTCACTTCGAATTGCTCCAAGTCAAAGGGAAACTCCGCCAAGGGCACGCCAATCACGCCGCTCGTCGCCAAATTGAACTTCGCATGCGAATGCGTCTTCGCCCATTCCATGTACACCGAGCGTTTTGTCTGTGTCGAGGCGTTCACGTTTCTCCTTCTCTCTTGTTTCTCGCGCGCCACAAATAGTATGCAGGCAAACCTGCGATCGCGATACCCAGCCCAATCGACGAGCGTTTGGGGTCGTGCGCAAACGTGCTCGCGACCACGATCCATTCCGCGGCGATGAAAAGCAAAGTGGTCCACGGGTGGCCGGGCACGCGGTAAGCGACCGGCGCCGAGCCCCTCTCCGCTGCGCGCCGCCGCAGTACGAACAAGCACATCGCCGTCAGCCCAAAAAAGATCGAGTCCATCGCCACAACGTAATTGATCACCTGCGCGTAAGTCCCCGTCAGCGCGATGACGATGGCCCACACGCCTTGCAACAGGATCGCAATGACCGGCACATGAGTCCGCGGATCAATCCACGCCACGCTGCGAAAAAAAACGCGGTCTTCGGCCATCGCGAAATAAACGCGCGGCGCTGTCAGCATGGATTGCCCCAGGTACCCGAACGCGGAGAACGCAATTCCCGCCGCGATCAACGAAGCGCCCCGCGGGCCAAGCAACATGCGCATCACGCTCGACGCGGGGGTTATCGAAGCGGCCAGTCCCGCGGGCCCCAGCGTTCGCACATAAACATAATTCACAGAGGTGTAGACCAGAATGACTCCGACAACGCCCAGAACAAGCCCTCGCGGAAGCGTTTTCTGCGCATCGCGCACTTCGCCGCCCAGAAAGCTAGATGTCTGCCATCCGCCGTACGCGAAAAGAACCGGCGTCATGGCCGCTCCGAAAGTGAACGTCAAGCTGAGCGACGCGGGTTGATCCAGCACGGGCCGCCACGAGATATGCGAAGGCCCGCCGCGCAGAAAACTGAAAAACTCAAGCATCGCGATCGCGGCAATCGCCGTCAGCGTCATGGCCGACTGCACGCGGCTGCCCGCGCGAACGCCCAAACAATTAATCACCGTGAGTACAGCAAGCGCCGCCGCCGCAATCAGCGGAGCGCTAGCCTTCCAGCTCGTCAACTCAAGAAAATAGTGGGCAAAAGTGACCGCCACGGCCGCCATTCCGCCCGTCTGTATCACCAGCAGAAGCACCCATCCATAGAGAAACGCGACAACGGGATGAAGCGCCTCGCGCAAATAAGCGTACTGGCCGCCAACAACCGGCAAGCGCGCAGCCAGCTCCGCATAAATGAAGCCGCCCACCAGCGCAATGAGGCCGCCGACGACCCAGGCGCTCAAAATCAGCGCCGAAGTATGCACCCGCTCCGCAACCAGATAAGGATTGATGAAAATCCCAGCGCCGATGATCCCGCCCATCACGGCCATGGTCGTGCCAAACAACCCAAGCTGCCGGACGAGCCCACCGCCCTTTCGATCTAATTTGTTTGGGCCCTCAGTCATATTTTTTAGCCGCTTTGCGCTGTCTTCCCCATTTGCGTTTTTAAAGCAGCAGCAGCAAGTGGCGCGTACTCTATCATCGGCTCGGGTGGGCGCAAAACGCGGCAGAGAGCGAGCCGAGACTGCGCCGATCGCGAGGATTATCACTACTCATGCGGCGATATTAGCGGTATCATTGTGTTCAGTAACGGACCCCATACCCTGTAGGTGTGTCATGACGATTTGTTTGCCCAAGACTCTTTCATTTCTTTCTGTGGCCGCGCTTCTGCTCTTTCCGCTTGGCGCATCTTGCGCCATGCCTCCTCAGTCTCCCGCCGCCCCTGATCCCTCAAGCGGAGTCAACGAATGGGCGATGGTCTACGGGTCTGCCAACGCTGAAATACACGTGAATGGCCCGGACGGCGCGCCAACGAAGGCGCCAGCTATCGTGACCCTACTTGGGGTGGGCGGCCAAATGTATGGCCAGAACACGGCCAAAGACGGCTTCGTGAAATTCGAGCGCGTCCCCTACACGGAGTTCACGGTTCAAGTCGTGGCTCCAGGTTACGCCACGGCGTCGAAAGAATTTGAAGTCAATGGGCCGGGCGCCGTTTCGATCACGCTGAGTCTTAAACCTCTGGAAGCCGAGGAGGCCGCCGAGTCGCGAGGATTTTACGCGCTCCCCAGGAACGTGCAGAGAGACGTCGGCAAGGCTCTCGAGGCATTGCGCGCCGACAAACCGAATAATGCCATCAAACATCTCGAGGCAGCCCAACGAGGCGCGCCCCAGAGCCCCGAAATCGAGTATCTCTTTTCTGTCTATTCCACAGAAACGAAAGACACCGCCGAGGCCCGTGTCTACTGGATGAAGACTCTCGCCTTGGATCCGCGCCATTTGAGCACGCTTCTCGCGGTCGGACAGGATGATCTTCAGTCGAACAAATCTGCCGATGCCCTTCCGTACCTTAAGCGAGCCATTCAGGTTGAGCCGAATTCCTGGCGCGCTCAATTGCTTTACTCGGAAGCGTTGGTAATGGAAAAGATGAATGACGAAGCCACTCAGCATGCACTGCGTGCAATCGATCTGGGCCACGACAACGCTTCCGCCGCTCAGCTGGTCCTCGTCCGCGCCTTGGTCCAAAAAGGCGAAATGCCAAAAGCGATTTCCAAGCTCGAGGAATACGTAAAAGCGCATCCGACGGACAAGGACACGGCAAATTATCTCGAGAAGCTGAAGAATCCGCCAGCCGGCTCGAATCCCGGCGCGTCGGCCGGAGAAATGTCCGTCGTCTCGAACGACGAGGATGCCTTGCCGGTTCCGTCGAATTGGCTGCCGCCGGACGTGGATGCGTCGGTGCCGGCGGTGGAACCCGGAGTGGCTTGCAACGTGGATGATGTCGTGCGCAAAGCGGGACAACAACTCGTGGAGCTCGCCAAGGATGTGGACCGCTTCACGGCCACCGAAACACTGACGCACCAATCCATCGACAAATATGGACTGCCCTCCGCTCCGGAAAAGCGCACATTCAGCTACGTGGCCTCCATCGAAGAAGTGAACCACAAATTTCTGAACGTCGAGGAATACCGGCTCGACAAGGATGGCGGGCCGGCGCAATTTCCCGAAGGCGTGGCGACGAATGGCCTGCCGGCTCTCGTGCTGATCTTTCATCCGTTCAATGCGCCGGATTTCACGATGACGTGCGAAGGACTGGCGCGGCTGAGCACTGGACTTGCCTGGCAGGTGCATTTCAAGCAGCGGCCGGACAAGCCGAATGTGATCAAACGCTACAGAATTGGCGCGGACGGGCCGTCGTATCCGGTGGCGTTGAAAGGCCGCGCGTGGATTTCGGCGGACAAATATGAAATCGTGAGGCTCGAAGCGGATATCGTCGCCCCCGTCAAGCAGATTCGCCTGGCGGCGGACCGCGCGGACATCGAGTATGGTCCGGTGAAATTCGCCAAGGGCAATGTGAGCATGTGGCTGCCGAAAAGCGCGGATGTTTATTACGACTGGATGGGGCGGCGCATTCATAGGCGGCACAGCTTCAGCAATTACATGCTTTTCGCCGTAGACGACAAACAAAACATCTCGAAGCCGAAGACGGATAACACGACGGGTGACACCTCGCCGGACGGCGGCTCTGGCGCTGCGCCGAAGCAGAAGCGCTGACAAAACAAGATCTTTTTTTTCAGCACGATTTCATCAAATGCCGCTTTCGCGAAAATTCCGGCGCGGCCAACTCATTGGATTGAGGAATGAGTTTGGCGGCGGAGGAATTGGCCTGCGCCGGGACGGCCCACGAATTTTCCGGAGTCGATGACGGCTCGGCCGCGCGAGAAGACCGTCTTTGGCGCTCCCTTGATTTGAATTCCCTCGAACATGGAATAGTCCACGCGCATGTGATGCGTTTTCGCGCTGATGATTTGTTCCTCGTTGGGATCGAAGAGGACTAAATCGGCGTCGGAACCAACGGCGATGGTTCCTTTTCGCGGATAGAGGCCGAACAATTTGGCGGGCGCCGTGGAAACCAGTTCGACGAAACGGTTCGCGGAGAAGCGGTTGCCGTGGACGCCGCCGGTATAGATGAGGCTGAGGCGATGCTCGATGCCAGGGCCGCCGTTGGGAATTTTGGTGAAGTCGTCCTTGCCGAGTTCTTTCTGCTCCTTGAAACAGAACGGGCAGTGGTCGGTCGAGACGACTTGCAAAGTATCCTGCGCAAGACCTTGCCAGAGTTTTTCCTGGTGCCATTTTTCGCGGAGCGGGGGAGTGAAGACGTATTTCGCGCCCTCGAAACCTGGCGCGTCCATATTTTCGAGAGAGAGATACAAATACTGAGGACAGGTTTCGGCGTAGGCGGGCAGGCCGCGGTCGCGCGCTTCGCGGACTTTTTCGAGCGCTTCGTTGCAGGAGAGATGGACGATATAGACGGGCGCGCCGGCCATTTCCGCGAGAGCGATGGCGCGCGAAGTGGCTTCGGCTTCGGCGGTCGTAGGGCGGGTGAGAGCGTGATATTTCGGCGCGCGTTTGCCTTCGGCTAATGCTTGTTGAACGATGACGTCGATGGCGCCGCCATTTTCCGCGTGCATGCAGATCAAGCCGTTGTGCTTGGCGGCCTGGCGCATGGCTTTGAAAATTGTGGCGTCATCGAGCATGAAGACGCCGGGATAGGCCATGAAGAGCTTGAAGCTGGTGACGCCTTCTCGGACGAGTTCGCCCATTTCCTCGAGTTGCGCGGCGCCGAGGTCGGTGATGATGCAGTGAAAGGCGTAATCCGTGACGGCTTTGTCGTGGGCTTTTTTCATCCAGGTGTCGAAGGCCTGGCGCAGAGTCTGGCCCTTATATTGGATAGCGAAATCGATCAGAGTGGTGGTGCCGCCGAAGGCCGCAGCGATCGTGCCGGTCTGGAAATCGTCGGCGCTGGTGGTGCCGCCGAAGGGCATATCGAGGTGAGTGTGCACGTCGATGCCGCCGGGAATGAGCAGAAGTCCCGCGGCGTCGATGACGCGGCCGGCGTTTTCAATGGGCAGCGCAGCGGCAATGGCGGAGATTTTGTCTCCATTGATGCCGACGTCGGCGGGATAGGTGTCCGTAGCCGTAACGACCGTAGCGTTGCGGATGACGGTGTCAAAGCGCATGGGCGGACCTCGTCCGATAGGCGGAGGCTACCGTTGACGACCCACGAACACAATCGCTTACGCGAGGCTGAAAGTTAGTTAACAATAATGACCCTCCCACCCCCGGGTTTTTTCGTAAGTGTTGATTCTAAAGGAAAGCGGGTGTCTGTAGGTGGTTTAGAATGAACACTTGCGAGGGGGTTTGGAAGTGTTGATTCCAGTGGAGTTGCGGCAGATATTATCGGACGCAGAATTCTGAAATGGGGGGCGGTTGGGTTGGGAGCAGGTGAAGAGATGTGAGCCCGCGAGGACATAGGTAAGGGTAGCGCAGATTTATTTAACTGTCAAGATACAGTACTCGATGCGTATCATTCGAATTGAGACGCGGGAAGTGGAATGGATTGTGGGAGTTGGCGGGAATTTGGGAGTTTGGTGAGACAGTTCGGTGCTGAACAGTTCGAGGAACGCACTGTGTGTCCCCAGGTCTCCCAGATTTCCCTAGATCTCCGCGGAGGGCACTGGGCCTCGCGCCGTGGGCAGGGGATGAGCTTGCACGAGCTGTTGTCGGCTGCTGGCAGTCCTAGTCACTCTTAACATTTTTGAGGTGTGCCTCCCATATCTCGTCGACTTGTTCTTGGACGCCATGGTATACCGCGTCGCGGAGCGACACGTATCGTTTAAACATTGCATTCGTAAACCTGAAGAAGCTGGCGGCAGCGTATGGGGGCCTGACCAAAACTGCGCCGTACTGTTGGGACATCAGTTGCTTGGCGAGTAGAGCCGGGTTGGCAACTTGTAATTGGTGAGCCAGCGGATAGAGATCGGAGGTCGGGAGGTCTGAATCCATCCATTTCGCGAAAAGCCGCAAGACGATTTCTCTCTGTTGGGAGTTTCCGACCGCTGATTGATACATGTCGTAGAATTGTTGGCCGTATTTTCGTGAGCTAAGCAACCCGATTGCCTTCTTCACATTGGCATGCGGCACTTCGTGCTTGCTCTCTTCGAAGGTTAACCTGAGCGCTTCTTGGGCAATTGTGTGGACGAACCAGGGAAATCCGCCTGACGCCTCGACGACAGAGTTTATCGCCTGGCCTGAGAATCCGATTCCGACCCCAGCATGCCGTAGGGCGAGCTCAGCTTTTGTGATTATCGCCGCGCAGTCGTCATCGCGCATTACCCAAACTGGGACCTGAATTAGCGTCCGCTGCAGTGAGTTGTGGTCGTGCAGTAGTGCCGATACGCTTTGCCCGACCCCTACCAGTAAGAATTTAACATCCCTACCTGACAAGTTCTTGATGATGCTTGCCAGGCCCTTTGTGTCCTTCACTCTGTCGAGCTCGTCAATAATGAACAGGACTTTCGAGCGATTTTTCTCGGCCACGTGTTCCGCGACGAGTTGGAATTTCTCCTCAATCGAGAGGTGTTCAAATTCGTGGCCACGTCGTTTGTCGCCGTACGTTTCCTGGACCTCGCGCTCAAAGAGTTTTAGCTTTATTCGTGTGGTCACCTGCCGTGACTCGGCCGAGGGAACAAGGGGTGTGTGGGGATCGAAGCCGGTCGCGGTGTTGATGAGTCTCTGAAGGAGATCGTCTTTGGTCGCAACGCCGTCGCTGCAGGGGAAACTGAACGTCGTGAATCTGTTGTCGACCGGAAGAATCCTGTCTGAGAGGTCGAGTTCATCGAGTAGCTCGGTGTCACCCAAAGCAATCCTCTCAAGTTGGAGGGCGAGGCTTGTTTTTCCGAGGCCCCGGTCGCCGTAAATAATGGGGCAGTTGCCGTCAACATACAGGGCGTCAACTAGGGTCTCGACCTCCTCCTTCCTCCCGGCGAATTGGGCTGGTAGGTCCATTGCTGTTCCGGGTCTAAACGCGTTGAGGATCACATTTCTGACGTCTGCTTTATTTGGCATCGACGGATTAGCTCGCAAAATTCGGGAGAGTCCACTCAAGTATAGTATACCGACGAATTAAGGACCTCGGCCTTGTTAGCTAATCTTTGAGTTCACCAATCAGATTGAATGGACGAGGGCTTGGATTTTTCGAGTAGCGCCGTGATGACCTTTGCGCGGGTATGGTAGCGAGGCGCGCTGGTTCGAGGTCAGAGGTTCGAAGGGGAACGGAATGTCCCTCGCTGCGGGTGGAAAGGCTAACCCCAGTCAGGAGTGGAGGAACGCTTGGAAGTTTTTCTATTCCTGATTCTCAGGCTCTTCATGGCCTTGAGCCTGGTTTTCTGTTCTTGCTCGGGAAGTTTTTCAAAGTGATGGCGGGTGATCTCCGCAAGGCGGTTTGCGGCCTCGCGTTCTTCGGCGAAAGCTGTCTTGGTGGCCATAGTGAGATGATGCCACGTATTACCGTGCGAAAGTCAAGGTCATTCGAGAGATTTAGTTGCATCGGCGGCGCAGAAGCGAGTCCGACAGATGCGGGGAATGTGACGAGCTAAAGCGCGCCCCTACAGGGACAAAGGCGGAGGAACGGGTCTAAAGACCCGCCACTACCGGGAGGCGGGCAATCACGCCGGCGTCACGCCACAGACGGCGCGGCTGCAAAAATGGAGTAGACTTCAGGCATGGACATTCGTCTGAAACCGGAGCTGGAAAAGCTGGTGGAGCAAGACGTGCAACGAGGGCCTTACCAGACAGCGGATGAGTTTGTGGAGCGTGCCGTCGTGATGTTGCATGAGCAGGAGACCTGGCTCGCCGAGCACGCAGCTGAGATTGAGGCAAAGATCCAAGAAGGCTACGCCGCAGCGAAGCGTGGAGAATTGATCGATTCGGAAGAGGTGCGACTGGCGATGGACCAGAAAAAGCGCACATGGCTGGCTGACAGAAGCAACGCATGAAGCATTATCGGTTGACACCCCACGCAGTAAACGACCTCTTCGACATTTGGAAATAGATCGCGCAGGACAACGCGGCAGCCGCAGACCGCGTGGAGCAGGCCGTCTACGATTCCTGCGAGCTTCTCGCCGTTTCGCCGCGGGCCGGGACAGTTCGCGAGGACCTGACCTCCCTCCCTGTGACGTTCTGGTTGGTGCCGCCGTTCCCGAACTACTTCATCGTCTACGATCCCGAAACCAAGCCCTTGGAAATCGTGCGAATACTCCATCGCGCCAGGGATATCCGCTCTCTTATTCCGTGAAATCCTTCGGGGCACGAAAAGCAGGGACGCGCTGAAGCGCGCTCATATACGGTCAAAAGCAAAGGAACGGGTCTAAAGACCCGCCACTACGGGGACAAAAGCGAAAGAACGGGTCTAAAGACCCGCCACTACGCGGAATTAGGGCGAGTGAGCGCGGAGAGAGAGTTGCAATTTTGTAGTTGGCCTCAGGCCGAGGGGAGGAAATCCCAGACGCGCCAGAATTCCTGCATTTGCGGAGGCGTGCCGAAGGAGACGCGGACGAAGGTGTTCATGGAGGGAAAGGCGCGGGCGATTTCGACGTTATTTTGTTTGAAGTGGGCGATGACGGTGGGGGCGGGGCGGTTGGTTTGAAGCATGGCGAAATTGGTGTGGGAAGGGATGGCTTGGATGTTGCGGGAGCGGGCCTGCGCGAAAAATTCCTGGCGATCGCGGGCGTTGCGTTTTTCGCTCATTTGGACATAGTCGAGATCGTCGTAGGCGACGAAAGCGCAGTGGGCGCCGACGGCGTTGATGCCTTCTTTGAGGCGAAGACTGGAGAGCGCGCGGATTTTTTCAGGCGAGCCGACGGCATAGCCGACGCGGATTCCGGCGAGGCCATACACCTTGGAAAAAGTGCGAGCGACGAGGACGCGGTCGTCGTGCATGGGATTGTCGATGAAGGAGGAATAGCCGGCGGCGGAGGGCTCGACGAAATGGTGATAGGCCTCGTCGATGAGAACGGTGGTGCCGGCGGGAAGTTTGCGGACGAAATCTTCGAGATCTTCGCGGGGAGTGAGGCTGGCGGTGGGATTGTTTGGATTGCAGATGTAGATGAGGCCGGTGGCGGCATCGATGCGGGCGAGCATCGCTGACAGATCGTGGGAATAATCGCTGGTGAGAGGAACTTCGACAACTTCCGCGCCGAGAGTTTTGGCGTGGCGGCCGATGGCTTCGAACGTCGGAAGAGCCGTGATGAGCTTTTTCCCGGGGCCGGCGAACGCAGCAGCGCAGGTGTTGAGGATTTCACCGGAACCACAGCCGAGGACCATTTGCTCGGGCTGGATGGAATGAGATTGAGCGATTCTTTCGTGGAGGGCTTTATCGGCAGCGTCGGGATAGCGATTGACGAATTGCAGGGAGTCCTGCATCGAGGCGATGACCTTTTGTGAAGGTCCGTAAGCATTTTCGTTGCGGCTGAGGATGATGGGGCCGCCGGGCTCGCTGGCGCGGGCGGAAGGGATGAGTTCGCTGAAGGCGAGCTCGGCGATGGGAGGGAGAGCGGCGACGGCAACGGCTCCTGCAGCGGCGTTGCGAAAAAAATTTCGGCGTGTGATGGGCATGGCGTCCTCGCTATTCACTGGTCTTAGAAAGTTGATAGCAGAGAAAGACGCAGGAGGTCAACAAAACCTTGTTCTTATAAATTCGTAGAGTTGCAGATGCTCTAGGCGATCCGCGAATAGGCGTGGCGCGGGGAATGGGACGCGCTGGAGGGCGGCTTCTGCATGGACGAAAGCATTCCACACGGGCAACGGCAAAAGAGCGGGTCTAAAGACCCGCCACTACACGGGCAAAAGCAAGAGAGCGGGTCTAAAGACCCGCCTCTACATGTGGGGGAGGACGTCGCGGTGGTAGATGTCGAGGGTGGCTTCTTCTTCGCCGCACATTAGATAGATGTTGAATTGGGTTACACCGGCTTTGCGGAGGCGGGCTAACTTTTTGCGGTGGGCTTCGATGGGACCGACCAGGCAGAAGCGGTCGACGACTTCGTCGGAAACGAAATCGGCGTTGTCGCTGCCGACTTCGCAGTGATGGTGATAATCGTATTGGCCGCGGTTGCGGACGAAGGAAGTGAGGCTCTCGGGCAGGTCTTCGGGCTTGTACTTCGAGATGAGATCGATGATGTGGTTGGAGACGAGCGCGGGGAACCAGCGAACACGTTCGCGAGCGGTCTTGAGGTCGTCGGAGACCCAGACGGGGGCGGCGGACATGACTTCGATTTTGCTGAAGTCGCGGCCAGCTTCTTTGGCGCCTTCGCGGACGAAGCCGAGGCACCATTCGATCAGATCGGGATCGGCGAATTGGAGAATGACGCCGTCGCCGATGCGTCCTGCCGTGCGGAGGGCTTTCGGGCCATAGCCGGCGACCCAGACGGGAGGAATTTCGCCGCTGGCCCACGGAAAATGTGTGGGGACGCCATCGAGATCGACGGTCTTGCCCGCGTTCAAGTTGCGGAAGATGCGGACGAACTCTTCCAAGTTTTCGAGCGTGGTGGGTTTTTTGCCGAGGACGCGGCGAGAGCTGTCGCCGCGTCCGATGCCGAGCTGCATGCGTCCGTGCGAGGCGAGATTCAGCGTGGCGAAGAGGCTGGCGGAAACGGTGACATCGCGGACGGCAGGATTCGTGACGCAGGTGCCGAGACGCATGGATTTTGTGTTGGCCGCCATCAGAGTGAGGAGCGGGAAGGGCTCTTTCCAGATGACGTGCGAATCGAAAATCCAACCGTAGGAGAAGCCGGAGGATTCGGCCTGACGCGTCAGGCTGATGATGCGGTCAATGGTGATGTCGGGTTTTATGGTGATACCGAAATTCATGGGAGCCTCACGAAAGTGGAGAGTCGAGAGTCGAAAGAAAAAGAAAGAAAAAGATTTTACACTGAGGACGCAGAGACACAGAGAGCACAGAGAAGAAAAAGCAGATTCCCCGCTTCGCTCGGAATGACAGTTTTCTCATTTTGTCCTCTCAATCTGCGGTCTGGACAATTGGAACCTGCTTGGGCATCAGCGCCAGATAGGCGAAGAAACTGACAGCAAAGCCGACAAACCACGCGTAATTGTAAAGGACGCGAAGTGCGGGGATGAAGAGGCCGACGAAGGCGACACCTGCGCCGAGCGCGAGCGAAACGATGGCTTGCCAGTGGATGCCGCGCGAATATTCGTACTGGCCGCCGCGGCGATAAAGATCCTCCGCCGACAGATTTTTGTGGCGGACGACGAAGTAATCGCAAATGAGGACGGCGGCGATGGGGCCGAGAAAACCGGAATAGCCGACGAGCCAGCCGAAAATGTAGCTGCCGTAGCTGGACATGAGCTTCCAGGGCTGCATGACGATGCCCATGACGCAGGTGATGAGTCCGCCGGTGCGAAAACTAATGCGGCGCGGAGAAAGATTGGAAAAATCGTTGGCGGGCGAGACGACGTTGGCGGCGACGTTGACGTTGAGCGTTGCCATGAGCAAAGCGATCATCGCAATCACTACGGCCCAAGGGTTGCCGAGACGGGAAAGCACCGCGACGGGATCCCACAGAGCCTGGCCGAAGATGATCAGAGTTGCCGAAGTGACGGCGATGCCGATGAAGGAGTAAAACGTCATGGTGGCGGGAAGGCCGAGGGCCTGGCCAAGCATTTGATCTTTTTGACTGCGCGCGTAACGAGTGAAATCGGGAATGTTGAGCGAGACGGTGGCCCAGAAACCGACAACGCCGGTGAGTGAAGGAATGAAGAAGCGAAAAAATTCGGCGAAGGAGTGAAATTTGGAAGGCGTGGCGAGCATGGGACCGAAGCCGCCGGCTTTTCCGCGCGCCCAAAGAAGAAGCGCCAAGCCGATGAGCAGAAGGAAGGGTGCGGAAACGCCTTGCAAAAAGCGGATGGTTTCTATTCCGCGCAGAATGACCAGAACGTTCAGCAGCCAAAAAAACCCGAAGCAGATGGCAGGGCCAAAAGGAAAATGCTGCCAGCCGGGAAAAAGAGCGATGAGCATGGCGTTGATGGCTTCGCCGCCGATCCAGCACTGAATTCCGAACCAGCCGCAGGCCACGAGCGCGCGCAGGATGGCGGGAACATTGGCGCCCATCACGCCAAACGAGGCGCGCGCGAAAACAGGGAAGGGAATGCCGTAGCGCGTGCCGGCATGGGCGTTGAGCAGCATGGGAATGAGGACGAGGACGTTGCCGAGAAAAACGGTGAAGAGAGCCTGCTTCCAGTCCATGCCGCCGGCAATCATCGCGCTTGCGAGCATGTACGTGGGAATGTTCACGCTCATGGAAATCCAAAGCGCGGCATAGGCGTAGGTGCCCCAGGTGCGGCGATTGAGCGCCACGGGAGCGAGGTCCTTGTTGTAGAGCGAGCTGCTGCGAACCGTTTCGGCGTCGAGCGAGCCGGTCTGGGAGTGATTCATATTGCGTGTCCGCTTCGTTGAGCGCGGATGGAATTCGGGCGTTGCAGCATCGATGCGCCGGAAATTTCTTCAGTCCGCAGCTTCGGAACTTTCGGCAGCGCGCGTGCGCGTAATTTCGCCATAGGATTCGGGACGGCGGTCGCGGAAAAACTGCCAGGTGTCGCGCACGTTTTGAATTTCGTCGAGATCGAGTTCGGCGACGAGCAGTTCGTCTTTGTCGCGGCTGGCTTGGGCGACGATTTTTCCACGTGGATTGCAGAAGTAGCTCTTGCCGTAGAATTCGCCGATTTTCCAGGGAGCTTCGGTGCCGACGCGGTTGATGGCGGCGACAAAATATTGATTGGCGACGGCGTGAGCGGGTTGTTCGAGTTCCCAAAGATATTCGGAGAGGCCGGCGACAGTTGCGGAAGGATTGTAGACGATTTCCGCGCCGTTCAATCCGAGGCAGCGTGCGCCTTCGGGAAAATGGCGGTCGTAGCAGATGTAGACGCCGACGCGCGCGTGACGCGTCTGGAAAACTGGATAGCCCGCGTTGCCGGGCGTGAAATAAAATTTTTCCCAGAAGCCGGGGTGGCAGTGCGGGATGTGATGCTTGCGATATTTTCCGAGGTAACGGCCGTCGGCGTCGATGACGGCGGCGGTGTTGTAGTAAAGACCAGTCATTTCGACTTCATAAATGGGAACGACCAGGACCATTTGGTGCTGTTTGGCGAGTTTCTGCATGCGCGCGATGGTGGGACCGTTAGGGACGCGCTCGGTCAGCTCGTACCAGCGAGTTTGCTGCTCGGCGCAAAAATAGGGGCCGTAGAAGAGTTCCTGCAGGCCCAGAACCTGGACTTTTTTCTTCGCAGCGGCGGCGATGAGGCGCTCGTGCTTGTCCATCATTTTCTGTTTGATCTGCGGGAGAGAAAATTTCTCCGGCGACCATTCGCAACTGGCCTGGATAAGGCCGCAACGCACGACACGGGCCATGACGCGCCTCCCCGAATGCTGGCGAAAGTTTACCCTGTGCTCAGGAACCTCACAAGGAGTAGAGGGACAAAGGAGGAAAGAGCATCCCACGCATTCCTTCTTGCGCGTCGAGACGGGGCACACGTCACAGGCCGCCGATTAGCCCGAGACTTGGATTGAGTTTTTTCACGTTTCGGTTCATAGTGCTGCGCGGCGCTTGAAATTCGCAAGATAGCTTTCGTTGCGGATCGAAGTCGGAACTCAGAGGAAGTGAACCGCCTGCGATTTGATCTCCGCCGCGCCAATCAAAATTTTCCCAAGAGGTGGATTGTGATTCGAATGAAACGGCTCTCGATGTTTGTGCTCGCCGGGGTGTGCGCATTTCCGATGGCCAGGATCAGCAGCGGGCAGCAAGTGCCCGAGAACACGTACCAGGAGATGCGCTGGCGGATGATTGGCCCAACCCGCGGCGGGCGGACGCGCGCGTCCTGCGGTGTGCCGAGCGAGCCGAATGTATTTTACGTCGGCGCCGTGAACGGCGGCGTGTGGAAGACGGACGATGCCGGAAGGACCTGGAACCCGATTTTCGATGCCGAGCCGACGCAGTCGACAGGCGCCATCGCCGTCGCTCCTTCCGATCCGAACATTATTTATGTCTCGAGCGGCGAGGGATTGGCGCGCCCCGATCTCGCCGTTGGCGACGGCATCTATAAATCGACGGACGCAGGGAAAACGTGGACGCATCTCGCCGCGCTGCGCGACAGCCAGGGCATACCCGCGTTGGCCGTCGATCCGCACGATGCGAATCGCGTTTTCGCCGCGGTACTCGGACATCCGTATGGACCGAATGAAGAGCGCGGGATTTATTTGTCCACCGACGGCGGAGACAATTGGACGAAAGTGCTTGCCAAAGGGGAGAACGTCGGCGGCTCGGACGTGGAAATCGATCCGGCGAATCCGCAAATTGTTTATGCGGCGATGTGGCAAGTGCGGCTGGGCCCGTGGGAAGACGGCAACGAATACAACGGAACGGGCGGCGGACTGTTCAAGTCCACCGACGGAGGCAAGACCTGGCAGCCGCTGACGAATGGCCTGCCGCAGGGGATCGTTCAAGTGAACGTAACCATCGCGCCCAGCCAGCCGAGCCGGCTTTTTGCCAGCATCGCCAGCTCGCGAGGCGAAGGCCGGGCGGGCACGGAGCAGGGAATTTATCGCTCCGACAACGCGGGAGAAACCTGGCAGCACATCACCGACGACCCGCGGCCCGCCATTCGTATCGGCGGAGGCGATTTGTCGATGCCGAAGGTGGACCCGAAGAATCCAGACATCGTCTATAGCACAAGCATTGTGACCATGAAATCGACGGACGGCGGAAAAACGTGGATGAGTTTCCGCGGCGCTCCCGGCGGAGACGATTATCAAAACATTTGGATCAATCCGAACGATCCGAACATTATTTTGCTTGTCGGCGATCAAGGCGCGCTCGTAACCGTCAACGGCGGAAAAACGTGGAGCACCTGGTACAACCAACCGACCGCGCAGATGTATCACGTGGCGACCAGCAATTCGTTTCCCTATCTCGTTTGCGGCGGACAGCAGGAGAGCGGTTCGGCCTGCGTTTCGAGCCGAGGCAACGACGGGGAAATTACATATCGCGACTGGCATCCGGTGGGCATCATCGAGTACGGCTACGCTGCGCCCGATCCGCTGAATCCGGACATTGTTTATGGCGCGGGGCGCCGCGAAGTTTCGAAATACTCGATCAAGACCGGCCAGGTCCAGGACGTCACTCCGGTTGCCGCGGCTGATCCCAAATACCGCGCCGACCGCACGCAGCCCATCCTTTTTTCGCCCATCGATCCGCACGTCCTCTACACCACCATGAATTATTTATTCAAAACCACCGACGGCGGACACACTTGGCAGACCATCAGCCCGGATCTCGCGCGCGAGCACAACGCCGTTCCGGCGAGTCTCGGCGATTCCGCCGCCAAGGATCTCAACGCCGAAAAAGAACGCGGCGTGATCTACTCGCTCGCGGCGTCGTTCAAGTCGCTGAACACTCTGTGGGCTGGCACCGATGACGGATTCATTTGGACCACGCGCGATGGCGGCGCACACTGGAAAAATATCACGCCGCCGGAATTGACGCCCTGGAGCAAAGTGACGCAAATCGCCGCATCGCATTTCGATGACGAGACGGCCTACGCTTCCGTGAGCCGCTCGCGCATCGACGATCAGCGCCCCTACATTTACCGCACGCACGACGGCGGGCAGACCTGGACGCTCATCACCAACGGTTTGCCGAACGATTCCGCGGTTGACACCGTGCGCGAAGACTCCGTTCGCAAAGGACTGCTATTCGCGGGCACGGAAACGAGTGTGTGGGTTTCTTTCGATGACGGCGATCACTGGCAAAGCCTCGAGCTCAATTTGCCGCACTCCTCGATGCGCGATCTGTGGCTTCACGAGGATGACCTAATTGTCGCGACGCATGGCCGCTCGTTCTGGGTCTTGGACGATATTACTCCGCTGCGGCAAATCAGCGAGTCGATGCAGAAAGCCGGAGCATTTTTGTTCAAGCCGGCGGCGGCGTATCGCGTGATGCGCGATACCAATACGGATACGCCGATCCCGCCGGATGAGCCTACGGCGCAGAATCCCCCGGACGGAGCGGTGATTGATTATTTTCTCGCACAGCCGGCCGAGGGGGCCGTCAAGCTGGAAATTCTCGATGCGCAATCCAAAGTGGTGCGCCGTTATGCGAGTACCGATAAGCCGGAGTTGACCGAAGAAGATCTCGCCAAGCAACTGATTCCCATTTATTGGGTGCGCATGCCGAAAATTCTTTCCACCGCTGCGGGCATGCACCGCTTTGTGTGGGACCTTCACTACACAACGCCGGATTCTTCAAGGTTTGGTTACCCCATCGCCGCGGTGCCAGGCGACACGCCGCGCGTGCCGCAAGGGCCGAGCGCTCTGCCGGGCGAGTATACGGTGCGCCTCACGGTGGATGGACACACCTACAACGAACCGTTGCTCGTGAAAATGGATCCCCGCGTGAAGACGCCGCACGCCGGATTGCTCGAGATGTTCCAGATGCAGAGCCGCCTCGCCTCCATCATGACGGAAAGCACGGAAAGCGTGGCGCAGGCGCGCTCCGCACACGAGCAATTGCAGAAGCTCACGCCGCAGGCAAGCGGGCAACTGGCCGGCGCGATTTCCGCTCTGGACAAAAAAGTGTCCGCACTGCTCGGCGGCGGAGGCGGTTTCTTTGCTCCACCGTCTCCGAATCCCACGCTGAGCCGCGCGAACGGCGAGGCAAGCACCCTTTACGGCGAAGTGGGCCGCGCCGACGCCACTCCGACCGCCGCGCAATCGAGCGCATCCGAGGAAATCGAGAAAACTTTCGCGGTCGTTTCGAAAGAGTGGAAACAAATAAGGACCGTCGATCTCCCGATTCTCAACCGCCAGCTCCACGAAGCCAATCTTCCGGAGATTCATCTGGAATCGAAGGCGCCCGAGGAAGCCGATTCCGACGACATCGACTGAGTTTCCAACCACGGCGAGCGGGCGGGCTGGTCCGCCCGGGCTGCTAGGAGTCCAGCTTAACCTGACGGAAAAGCGTACGTGCAAGACCAATCCGCATATAATTTTGTTGAATCAGGGCAGGGAGGACCGATTCCGTTTCAACGCCGTCCAGGCTCAGGTGACATCGGAACTGGAACTGGGTGGGCGCCGCGTCCACCCGCGGGAATAGATACCACACGCGGCTGATTTTCTTCTCGTTGATGGGAACTTCAACGCGGCTGCCGCTTTTGTCGACATCTTCAGAACCCACCGTGGTACCCAAGTTCGACACGTAGTCTATGCGGCTTAACTTGAAATCCCGGTCCGCCGTCAGGACAAGATATTGCTGTTCCGGAGGCTCACCTCGTACTTCGGGAGATGGACGCAGCGGCGCTGCGAGTTCAGCACTTTGTTCTGTCGCGGCGCATTCGAGTCCAGCTCTGCTTCCACGCTGGCGGAATTCCAACTCCTCGATTGCCGCCTCAAGCTCCGCTAAGTCGCACCGAAGCCCGCCTTCGTCCGTCGACTCAGAAGCCCAGCGCTCTTGTAGATAGGCTCCGGCAGCGGCTCCGGCAATCGCGCCGAGCAAGGCCCCCACGACGACAGGACCCATTTCCATACCGGGAAGTATATTCCGTTCCGGCTTAGTAAGTTATGGGCTGTTGCTCAAAGGAGCCACACCCGTTGAGCCGGCTGCGTTCCCGGCCAAGTGACCTCCGATCTTTCATTTTTCTCGCGAACGAGAATCTTGAACCTTGTTGCCGCAAGCCCTTTCCTGGAATTCCATGTGATGTCATCCTGTGCCGGCAATCTATGTGGGAGACGACAGAAGGAAACATGGCGCCGACACCCAACGCAGCACCGCTTCATGCAAACGACAACGCTCTCACGGTCTGTTCCATTAGCCTCTTGGCCGCCCTCCTTGCAAATATTTTTCACGAGGGCTTGGGCCATGCTGCGACGGCCCTGCTCACCGGCACCAATTCAGGCGTGCTGAGCACGGTCGAGTGGTCCAGCGGCTCCGACACGCGTCTTGTTGCCGCAGCGGGAACGCTGGCGAACCTCGCGGCCGCGTTGGTTTTTTGGATCGCCTTGCGCAGCGCAGCGAGCAGGTCCGTTCGATGGCGTTTTTTTCTGCTCGCAAGCCTTGCGTTCAACCTTCTTGCTGGAACCGGCTATTTCTTCTTCTCCGGCGTCACCGGCTTCGGCGATTGGGCTATCGTAATCGCCGGCTTGCACGCGCACTGGTTTTGGCGGACGCTCCTCGTCGTCGGAGGCACGGCGTCTTACTACGGCGCTGCATTGGCCGTTGGGATTGGGCTGGTGCGGTACGTGGGAGTTCCGAGAGGTGATCTTCGCCGGCTGCGGAAACTCACATTCCTTCCTTACTTCTCAGCCGTTGCGCTTGCCTGTGCGGGCGGACTTTTGAATCCGGTGGGGATCCAATTGATGTGGCAATCCGCGCTGCCCGCGGCGGCCGGCGGGCATTCCGGATTGCTGTGGCTGAGGTATTGCATTCCGAAAGGAATTGTTCCCGAGGTGCAGCCTCACGCCATTGAAAGAAGCTACGCGTGGATCTTCGCGGCTGTGGCCTTCTCGCTTCTATTTATTTTCGTATTGGGACGCGGGATTACTCTGCACCGCTAACCTTCAATGGCCGGATTCCAGGTGCTGACCGTTTGTGTGGTTTTCGATATTAAGCCGCAAAATAATCGGCGCGCCCAAGGCGACGATTTTAGATTTTTTTACAAGAGTTTGTATCAAATTTACTTCATTTTTCCTGTCCCAAGGAGTGGACGATCTATAGCGTTCTCGATGGAGTCCTCATTGACTGACAACTTGTATCGAGCGTACAAACGCGCGGAACATGTGGCAACACCAAAGACTACTCATGTCGTGCTAACCAAGCGGGTCAAATAGGCGCTGGCGAGAGTTGCCGGTGAAATCAAAACAGCCGATGACAGTGAAAAAACACCGGGGCAAGAGGAAAATGCAAGCATGACAAAACACAAAAGCAGTGGAGTAGTCGAATACATCGCAAGATGTCCGAAAGAGGCGCAAGGCGAATTGGCGAAGATCAGAGCGGCCATACGAACGGCAGCGCCTGGTGCCACTGAACGCACCGATTATTTCCAATGGCCCGGATATTCCTATCCAGGATTTGATTATGACGGGATGTTTGTTTGGTTCAGCTTCAAGAAACCATACATACGCCTACATGTCCGCCCTCCAGTAATACAGGAACATAGGAAGGAGCTTGCAGGTTATGCCACAACGAGAGCCATAGTTAGCTTTCCAACGGGTAAATCAGTACCACTGACATTGGTGAAGAAACTGGTGAAAGCGAGTCTAAAGGTGATGAAGGATAAGCGCATCAACTCTACCAAAACGTGACTGTTCCGGATTATGGACTCTTTTTGGCGGCCGCTACGTTCAATTCTTGTTCGAATCAAAACTGGGGATATCAAACGAAATCATTGAAAACATAGTGTTTTTGGAAATGGCGCGCCCGGTGAGGTTCGAACTCACGACCTACAGCTTCGGAGGCTGTCGCTCTATCCATCTGAGCTACGGGCGCACAGCTACGTTCAACAGGCAGGTGGCGAAAACGCCGTCACTCAAGACATACGCGATCGCTTACCTGCCTCGCTATTCTAACGCTTGCGCGCTTTCCGCGCCACAGCACGTCCAACGCGCCCGCGCTCCGGTTTCAGCCCTTCGCCCGCGTCTTGATGTCATGGGCCAGTTTTTCGATTTCTTCCGCTTTTTTTACCAGCGTCAGCGAAAGCACTTGCGTGGAATCCGTTTTCTCCACTTCCGATTTCAAGTCAGTGGCAAGCTGATACAGCTTCTCGATGTTCTTCTTGATGTCTTTGTCGTTGGCTTCCAAAATCGCTTTGGTTGGCGATCTCTCAGGCAGCGCGTCCGGATTATTCGGATCCTGTGTGGGATCGGGAGGCGTGGGCCGGGGTTGCGGCTGTTGCCTTTCCTGTCCGTCTAAACCGCCGGCGCCTAGAACCGCCAGCGTTCCCGCGCCTGCCACTAAAGCGATGAACTTGCGCCTCGTGTCTGACATACCCACCTCGCACGGGATGCCGTCCTATCCGAATGAACCTCGTGCAAACGAGCATCGCTGCTCGTCCAATGTTATACTTTCCCTCCCGAAAAAACGATGACCAGTCTCTCCATTCACTGGCCTGAATTCAGGCTGACCAGCATTCTCGACCTCGTAGCCATCTTCCTTATCGCGCTGCTCGTCAACCGCTTTCTCCGCGTAGTGACGCGCCTGATCATCAAGCCGGCCGCCACCCAGAGCCGCACGTCGCAGGTTCGCGAACAGCAGACCCGCACGCTCGCTGCCGTACTCTACGGCACCGCCAGCAAAGTGGTTTGGGTTGTTGCGCTGCTCACGGCCATGGAAAAAGTCGGGATTGACCCGCTGCCGGCTCTCACCCTGGCCGGACTCGCCAGCGTGGCTATCGGTTTTGGCGCGCAAAACCTCGTCCGCGACCTGATCACCGGTTTTTATATCGTCCTCGAGGACCAATACGCGATTGGCGATACAATCCAGATTGGGGACATAGCCGGGCGAGTCGAGCATCTGACGCTGCGGCGCACCGTGCTTCGCGATGCTCGGGGAGCGTTGGTGACCATTGCCAACGGGGAGATTCGCACGGTGAGCAATCTCAGCCGCGACTGGTCGCAGGCCTTCGTGGACATCTCTCTTGCACCGGAAATCTCCCTGGATAAGACCATGCAGGCTCTCGAATCCGCTGCCGCCGAAATGCGCGCCGACCCGTCGTGGTCCCAGGCGCTGGTCGATGGGCCGCGCATCCTGGGCTTGCAAGCCCTCGATCGTTCCGCCTCGACCGTCCGCCTGCAAATCCGCACCGCGCCCACCCGCCAGGACGAAGTCTCCCGCGAGCTTC
Organism: uncultured Acidobacteriota bacterium; assembly: GCA_963715795.1. Lineage (GTDB taxonomy): Bacteria > Acidobacteriota > Terriglobia > Acidiferrales > UBA7541 > Acidiferrum. The sequence continues at coordinate 5,040,376 of OY970275.1, forward strand.
GCCGCCGCATTCAAGCCGAGTTTCAACGCCAAGGTATTCCCCTCTCTAACGTGCAACGCGTCGAACTGGCCAGCGCCTCTCCTTCTCCGCAAGAGACTCCCAAGCCAGCGCCCGAACATTAGGGCAAGGAGAACTCAACATGAGCCAAGTGACCTATGAAGAAGTAAATCTGATGCTCAGGCTCTATGACATGAGACGGGAGCCGAGGCTCCGCGAAGCGCGCGCTTGGTTCCTCGAACATTTTCATCCCAAATCTCCCGAGGACATGATTCAGAAATTTCCTCAGGGCGGCGAAGAAAACACCTACATCCGCATGGTCATCAGCTATTGGGATATGGTGGCCAGCATCGTGAATCGCGGCTTGATCAATGACGAGCTTTTCTTTGAAAGTAATGGCGAGATTTGGGTGGTGTGGGACCGCATGCACACTATCGTCCCCGCCTGGCGCGCCGCTTTCAAGAATCCCCATCTCTTTTTGAACATTGAAGACACTTGCAAGCGCCTCGAAGCGTGGCGAGAGAAGAAAGCCCCGGGTTCGACCGCGGCCATGCGTCAATTGATGGATCAGGCCCGCCAGAAAACTCCCGGCGCTTGATTCCCCGGGCACGAGTGCTCTCGCACTTTCCGGGCATCCCTTCCTGGCCGATGTTCGTTTTTTCAGAACTCTTATTCTTATCGGGCGCTAATTAATGGCCCTGCCGCGCGGGCTGTGGCAACGCGTCCGGCGAATCTTCGGCCTTCGCTATCGCTTTCGCGATCCTCAGACAGTCCCGCCCTGCCCCTTTTGCTTCGTAGAGCGCGATGTCCACCTCGTGTAACAATTCGTCCACGGGCCGTCGCCCCCAAGCCGCGCTCAATAGCATGCCAAAACTCATTGTCACCGAGATGGGGCCTCTCGCTGTTTGCACCGGGCGAATGGCTACGGATCTGCGAATCTGTTCCGCCCGGCTCGGCGCGTGGTTTGGATCGCAACTGTTCAGCACCACGAGGAATTCTTCTCCTCCATATCGGCCCACAAAGTCATAAGACCGCACCGCCCCCAAAAGCCGGTTCGCTATTTCCGCCAGGACTTCGTCGCCGACCGCGTGGCCCAATGTGTCGTTCACTCGCTTGAAGTGATCGACGTCTCCCAGCAGGATCGCCGTCGATTTCCGCTCGCGGTGAGAGCGTTGCAACTCTCTCCCGAGCAAGTCCATAATCGCGCCGCGGTTGAGCAGCGAAGTCAACGGATCGTGAGTGGCCTGGAACCGCATATTTTCGCGCGCTTCCACCAGGTGGTCCTCCAGCAACAGAATGCGTTCCCCGACGCGCAGCCTCGCGCGCAATTCCTCCGCGTTGAATGGCTTCGTCAGATAGTCGTCCGCTCCCGATTCCAGTCCCAGCACGGTCTCTTCCTTGGACCCTTTCGATGTCAGCAGCACCATATAGACGTAGGTTTGCTCCGAGCGCGTTCGAATCGCGCGGCAAACGCCGGGCCCGTCTAACTCCGGCATCATCCAGTCCAGCAGCGCCAGCCGGGGCCCATTCGGTTTACAAAGCTGCTCGAGAGCTTGTTTGCCGTTCTCCACCGCCGTCACTTCGTACCCGGCGCGTTCGAGCGTCTTCTCCAGCAATCGGCGCGACAGCGCCTCATCGTCCGCGATCAAAATCTTCAACGCCTCACCTCCGTCATATACGCGTCAAGTTCCGGCACGAGGCTGGCCGCTTCGCTTTGCAAGGCGCTTAATGCGTCTTTAAGAGAGCCGTTTTGTCCGGCGGAGGAGGCCAGCTTTTCCAGTTTCGCGGCTGCCTCGGCCGCGCGCGTGCCTCCAAGATTCGAAAGCATTCCCTTCAGCGAGTGGCTCAGAGAGGCAGAGTTTTTCAAGTCGCCTGCGGCGACCGCTTCCTCAAGCGAGCGGATTGTCCGCGGAAAATCCTCCTTGAAAATACCCAGAAGTTCGCGAAGAAGTTCCCGATCATTGTCAACTCTGTCCAGAAGTTCGGCCTGATTCCAAATCGGCTTCGCAGCGCTTTCTTCATTTTTCTTCATGATTCCACGCCCATCCTCGATTTTCATTTCCGTGAGCCGCTCGATTTCGGCCCGCGGCAGGTCGATTTGAATAGGTTTGGATACGTACCCATCCATCCCGGATTCCAGGCACTTTTTCGCGTCTCCCGTCATCGCGTGCGCCGTCATGGCCATAATCGGTACGTGCGTGCCCGTCCTCAGCTCCTCTTCGCCGCCTCGATTTTGCTGATCACATGCCGCGCCAGCGCCAGCATATTCGAACTGATCCGAAGATGGGCGTCGTCGGCCGCGCCCATGTTCACCTCGAACTCCAGCTTTTCTTGCTCGAAGGAAAAACCAATGGCGCCCCCGCTGGCGAGAAAATCCGGAGTTTCGCCGACAGTCAGCACGCTTGCTCCCTGAATGGCCTTGAAGATTCTTCTATACCGGCTATCCTCGGACCTGCTGACGAAAAGAATTTGGCAGGCGCGCAGCTCCTGCTCTTTGCGCGTCCACCTAACCTCGACGCGCCGGCCGCGGATCGACGCCCCTCGCGTCGTCTCCGTTAGCGACGTGCCGAACGAAAAATGCCCGACTACGCAAATGAGCAGCGGCGCCTCCTCGGAAGCAAACGCGTTTGCAGGCCACTCGATAAAATTCGGAAACGCCGCAAGGAAATTGGCCTTGGCTCGATATTCGGCACCTCCCGTATCCTGCGCGCTTGTCGACGGCGAAACCAGCAACACCGCCGCAAGCAATGCCAAACCTGTCGCATGCCCCGCCATCCGGGCCATCGATGCGCAACTGCACCGCTCTCGAAGGTGTGGCCGAAGACCGGCGAAGACTGTTAGGCGGATATTGGGGAAGCGCGGTTGAAGCCTTCCCGCGAGCGCTGCACATCGTTGGGCAAGATTCAAATACACAGAGGCCCCCAAGCTATTCCGGCAAGATGGAGGCCAGACGGAGACCAGGCTATCGAGCCTAAGCCATTGACAAAGAAAAGGTTATTGAGTTTGCGTTCTTAGCGCCGGTACCCAGAATTCCCAGGTCGGGACAATGCCCATCAACTGGTTCACTGTGGAACAGGCCCGCGCTTCGTTTTTTTCACTCTTCTTCAGGGACTTCTGCTAGGTCGTCCTGTCTACAACCCCATTCGGGATCATCGGCAACCCGCGCAGCCGATTCCCCGTTGCATCAAAAATGGCATTCCCGATCGCCGGGGCCACCCCCATGATCGGCGTTTCCCCCGCTCCTGCTGGCGGAAGATCCTTGCGATCCAGAAGCACCGCTTCGATTTCCGGAACGTCCCGGAATCGCGGCACGCGGTAGCTCGCAAAATGAGGATTCGTGATGCGTCCATTCTCAAAGGCAATCGCCTCGTAAAGTGCGCCGCCCAGCCCCTGGATATTTGCGCCGATCACCTGGTTCCGCAATCCATCCGGATTCACGATCGCGCCGCATTCGAACGCCGTCGTCATTCGCAGCACGCGCACCGCTCCCGAACTTCGATCCACAGAAACTTCCGCGCACGTCGCCACGTATCCGCCTTTTTCCGTGCCGCCCGCGATCCCAAATCCTTGCCCCTCTTTCGTTTTCTTCACAGGCCAGCCAAAGGATTTCGCCGCCGCTTCCAGCACGGCACGCAGCCGACCGTCCGAGAGATTCTTCAAGCGGAATTCCAGCGCATCCATTTGCGCCGCGCGAGACAAAGCATCCATCTGGCTTTCCCGCGCGAAAAAATTTGCCGTTGCGGCCAGTCCACGGTACGAGCCGCTCCGCAACGGGCACTCCGTGGGGTGAAATTCGATGTGCTGATTGGCCACCGTGTACGGCGTATCGATCGCGGACATTCCCGAGTTGTAATTGTGAAACTCCCAAGCCGTCAAAAGTCCGTCCGCGCCAATCCCGCTTTTGATTTCCATTACGCCCGCTGGCCGAAAATACGCCCAGGTGAACTCCTCTTCCCTCGTCCAAACCACTTTCACCGGCCGCCCCGCCGCGCGCGCCAGCCCCGCCGCTTCCAGCGCCGCATCGCCCGTGTGTTTTCCCCCGTAGGCCGCGCCGGTGTCCGGCACGATCACCCGAACGCTGCCCTCCGGAACGTGAAAGACGCTTGCCAATTCATCGCGCACGGCAAATGGCCGCTGCGAACCTGTCCATACCGTGAGTTTTCCGTCCTTCCATTCCGCCAGTGCCGCACGCGGCTCGAGCGGCGCATGCGCAATGAACGCGACTGTATACGTCGCATCCAAACGATGCGCCGCGGCGGCAAGTCCCTCGTCCATCGAACCTTTTACATGCCGGAACCGTTCATCTCCATTCGCTTTCGCGTTTTGTTTCAGATACGAAAAAAGCTCTTTGCTAGAGGTTTGCGGAATTTCCTTCCACTCCACGCGCACGGCTTCCAACGCCTTCTCCGCGTCCCGTTCCTTGCCCGCGGCGGCGCCGATGAAATCACCGTCGCGCACGATTACGACGCCCCTCATCGCCTCCGCGCCTTTCGCGTCGTAAGACGTCAGCGTTGCGCCAAACGACGGGGGCCGAAGCACTTTCCCGTACAACATTCCCGGCCGGCGCAGATCAGGCGTGTACTCGTGCTTCCCGGTCACGAACGCCCGGCCATCTTTTTTGGGAATCGATTTTCCGGCAATCGTCCATTGATCCGGCGGCGTCACCGGATCTTCCGCCGGCAGATTCTGCGCCAGCGTTTTTCCGTGCGCCAGCTCACCATAGTTCAACGACCGTCCGCTCGCCGGATCCGTAACCTTTCCATTCGCTGCCGTCAGCCCTTCGGCGGGCACGTTCCATTCTTTCGCCGCCGCGTTCACCAGTAAATCGCGCGCTGCGCAAGCCACGCGCCGTAGTTGCGGCGACATCGTCGGCATCGAGCGGCTGCCCACTGTCCCAAAATCGAATGGCGTCAACGCCGTGTCCGCCGTCACCATCGTGACGCTGTCAAACGGCACCCGCAATTCATCCGCAACGCTCTGCGCCAGCGACGTCCGGATGTTTTGCCCGATCTCAACTTTCCCCGTGAACGCCGTCACGTTTCCGTCTTCGCCGATGTGCAGCCACGCGGTAATTTCCTCCGGCAGTTCTTCGTGGTGGAATCCCCGCGTTGGCGCCGTTTCCTGCCTGGCGAGCGCATCGTTTGCCACCGCGAAAACGGCAATGCCAGCTCCCAGAAATTTGAAGAAGTCCCGCCGCGCCAGCTCGAAGTGATGCATCGCGCCCGCTCGGAATTCGTACCGCTCCGGTTCCGCCACAAACGTAACGGAAGGGCCGCTCATCGCGCGCGCTCCTGCATCGCTTTCGCCGCCTGATGCACCGCGTCGATAATCCGCGGGTGCGTCCCGCAGCGGCACAGGTTGCCCTGCAAAAATTGAACGATGTCCGCCGAAGTGGGATTCGGATTTGTGGCAAGCAGGCCCACGCTGCTCAAGATCATCCCGGACGTGCAATACGCGCACTGAAACGCCCCCGCATCCAGAAACGCCTGCTGCACCGGATGCAGTTGCCCGTCCTTCTCGAGCCCTTCAATGGTAGTTATGGATCGCGAGGCCGCGGCGCTGACCGGGATTTGGCAGGAGCGGCGCGGCGCTCCGCCAAGCAGCACCGTGCAAGCCCCGCATTGCCCTTCGCCGCAGCCGTATTTCGTTCCCGTCAGGCCAAGTTCGTCGCGCAGCGCGGAGAGCAGCGTCGCCTCGGGATCGCACTGCGCCTGGTAACGTTTTCCGTTGACTACAAGTTCGATCGGCTTCGCCATCCGCACGCCTCGGTTCTTCGAAATTCCGCAACCCGCGTCGCCGTCCGCTCTATCTTACCACCGGCAAATCGCGCGGAATCATGGAAACCGCCCAGTCGCAAAATTTATGGCCCCGCCGCCCTCCTCCGCACCGCCCTCCTCCATTCCCCGCGTTCTTCTCCCGCGAACGAAGCAGCGTCCCCACTCAATCTTTCCCCTCAAGCAACGACTCGCGCACACTCTCCAGTTCCTTCTTTTTCTCCCTGTCCACGTCAGGAAAAGAAAGATTCAGCTCCTCAAGCGTCGTAATAATCGCCGAAGCCACGATCAGTTGCGTGTACCACTTGTTGTCTGCCGGAACCACGTACCACGGCGCATGTTTCGTCGCCGTGTTTCGAATCATCTCTTCATACGCTTCCTGATAATCCTTCCAATACCCACGCTCCTTCACGTCCGCCATCGAAAACTTCCAATTCTTCTTCGAATCCTCCAGTCGTTCCAGAAACCGTTTCTTCTGTTCCTTCTTCGAAACGTGCAGAAAAAACTTCCGAATCACCACCCCATTTCGCGTCAAATATTTCTCGAACGCGTTGATGTCCTCGTACCGCTCCTCCCAAATGTGTTTCGTGATCACCTCGTCCGGCAGCTTCTGCCCCCGCAAAAGGCTGGGGTGCACCCGCACCACCAGCACTTCCTCGTAGTACGACCGATTGAATATCCCAATCTTCCCCCGCTCCGGAACGCGGCTGTGCACGCGCCACAAATAATCATGATTCAGCTCCTCCGCGCTCGGCGTCTTGAACGAATAAACATCGCACCCCTGCGGATTCACGCCGGACATCACGTGCTTGATCGCGCCGTCTTTTCCCGCGGCGTCCATCGCCTGGAAAATTAGCAGCAGCGCCCAGTGATCCTGCGCGTAAAGTTTTTCCTGCAGATTGCTTAGCAAACCGGCGCGGTTATCGATGATCTTCTGCCCGTGCTGTTGATCCTTTACGTCCCCGGTGTCGCTGGTGTCGTAATCCTTCAACCGAAAGTCGGCGCCCTTCGTAATGCAATAGCGTGCGGCAAGCCGCTCGCATTCCTTGATCTGTTTTCGGAATTTCATGGCGCCCGCAGTTTAGCGCAGAGCGCCTCCTCAAAACAGCGCCCCCACCGCTCATTTCACGCCCGCTCTATTTAGGCGCCACCACGTTGTACGGCCGCATCATCTCGTTGTCTTCGTGCTCCAAAATATGGCAGTGCCAAACGTATCGGCCGGGATAGCCCTCAAATTTCGTGATGATTCGCGTCACCATTCCCGGGTCCGCGCGTACCGTATCTTTCCATCCATCCTCCGCGGGATCCGGCGGAACCACCGGTCCGGTGAATCGAAGCTGTTTACGCGTCAAATATCCAAACGTTTCGAATTTCCGGCGGTCCAAAATCTGAAATCTCACCAAATGAAGATGGATCGGATGCGAATCGTCCGTCGGATTCACAAAATTCCAAATCTCCGTCGAATTCAGCGCGGGATTTTCCGTCACCGGCTCATGCCAGGCATGCCCGTTCAAAAGCATTTTGACCGGATTTTCCACCTTGTCGTCCACTTCATCCAGCGACAGCATTCGCGTCTTCGCCGCCTCGGACTCTTTCATCTTTTCAATCCCGCGCAACTTCCCCGGCAAAACGCTCTCATCCTTCCCGCTCGCCGTGGAAACTCGAAATTGCATCAAATGCACGTACCCATCGTTCAGCTCGATCTTGCCCGCCCCGCTTTCCTTGAAATCGATCACCAGATCGATCCGCTCCCCCGGCGCAATCACCATTCTTTGCACTTTCACCGGCGCGGCCAGCAGCCCCTGGTCCGTCCCGATCTGATAAAACGCCTGCTTATTCGATAGCCCCAGCCGGTAAAATCGCGCATTCGACACATTCAACACCCGAAACCGGTACTTCCGCGGTTCAACCTCCAAAAATGGAAACAGCGTCCCGTTCACCAAATTCGCATCCCCAAAAAATTCCGGAATCCACGGCGAATCGCTCTTGCCCGAAACCGGATAGTAAAGCTGGCTATCCTTGTCGAACATGCGGTCGCAAATCACCAGCGGCATTTCATATTTCCCGCTTGGCAGCGCCAGCGCCTCTTCCTCCTTGTCCCTCAAAATGTACGCCCCCGCCATCCCCGCAAAAATATTCAGCCGGTTAATTCCCATCGCGTGATCGTGATACCACAGCATCGCCGCGTCCTGCTGATTCGGGTAGTGATACACCGACGATTTTCCCGGCACAATCCAATCCTCCGGATAGCCATCGCTCTCAGGCGGTGTCTTCGCTCCGTGCAAATGCGACACCGCTCGCACTTCCGGCTGCCCCGTCCCCGCTCCCTCGAGCGTGTGATCGATCGGCAAGAAATGTTCGTGCGGAAGCTCGTTCGCCCACTCCACCATCACTTCTTCTCCGCTCCTCACGTTAAACGTCGGCCCAGGAAACATTCCGCCGAATCCCCACATCCTCGTCGGTTTCATGTCGCGATGTACTTTCGCTTCGAACGCGCTCATCCCGACCCGGTAATATGGAATCTGGATCGCCCCATTCTCCGGGCTTGGCCGCATCCCCACGCTCTTCGCCACGGCCGGCACAGGCAGCGGGTCCACGAACGGCGTCAGCGAATTTGGATCCAGCGCCGGACGCGCCTTCTCCTCCGGCATCGTGTGCCCAGCCTGATGCGTCAGCATCGCCCCCGTCATCAACCCGCTCTTCTGCAAAAACTCGCGTCTTGTGATCGCCACGTCATCTCCCCGCCAAATGCAAAGCCCCTAGTATGCCACCTCGAACAAAAAACAGCGGGCATGCGAATCTCTCTTCGCACGCCCGCTGCCTTCTATCGCAATCTAAGACGGGATGGACTTTCGCAGTCCCATCCGTCCCTGTCTAGAACTTAAACGATGGGCCTACCGGCTCGCCCGTGTTCGGATTAAGGATCAAGGTTCCATCTTCGCGGCAACGGTCGAAATCAAACATGTTCAAGATCGACCCTGCAATGGCATCGAACGAGCCGGGAATCCGCTCCCCGCCCAGCCAGTTATCCTCGATGAACCGCACCACCGAGCTCTGATCGGTAATGGTGTGGTCCACGTAGTTTGCCTTCGCATAAGGTGAAATCACCATGAACGGTTGCCGCGGTCCATAGCCGCAGCGTCCCTGCGCATGCGCTGCCGTCACGCCCGGCAGTGCCAGCGTCGTCGCGCTTGCCGCCGTGCCGCACATCGGCAACCCCTGTGCATTCTGGTCACTCGCCGTCGCCGATTGGTTCACGATCGGGCTCTGCACGTGGTCGTACCACCCGTCCGAATCATCGTATGCAACGATCACCGCCGTGCTCTGCCACTCCGGCGTCTTCTCTAGGAAGTTGATCACCGTCACGATGAAGTTCTGTTCGTCGATCGGGTCCGAATAACCCGCGTGCCCGTCCTGATAGCCAGGAGCCTTCAGGTAGCTCACCGCCGGGAAGTTACCCTTGCTCACCGCGGTAAAAAAGTCCGCCGTGTCGTACTGATGATTCGCCGGCCCGTCATGTCCGATCTCCGCGATCGAAGCAGGCCGCGTGTGCAGCGGATTCGCTGTGCTCGCGTAATATTGGAACGGTTGGTGATGCGGAATGTAATCATCCTTTTTCGTCAAAGTGATCGTCGAAGTCGTCGTTCTGTTGCAGCCTGTCGACCCGTCTGCGTTCACCAGGCTCAGGTTGAACCCGCCTTCAAAGAATCCCCAGCTGATCCCCTTCTCATTGAGCAGGTCGCCGATGTTCTGCCCGCTCATGCTGAAGGTCTCGCCCGTGGTTGTCGAGCACACATCTCCGGCCGGGTCGGCGTCGCCCGTATCCGAATACCCGCCATTTCCGTCCGCTGTGATCGATCCGCTCCCGTTGCTGTTGTCGATCACTCCGTTCGTTTGTCCCGAAATCACGTTAATTGCTCCGGGCGTCGAGGGTCCGAAGTCCGTATCGAACGAATTATCGCTCATCGCGAAATGTTGCGCATAGTTCCATAGCGCCGTCACCGTGTTGCCATCGTAATAGCCCATCACCAGTCCCTTCGTATCCGCAATCGGAGGAGCTCCGGGCGGCGGGCCTGCCGTTCCCGTATACTCCGGAAACAAATCCATCAACCCGCCGTCGAACGCTTCCTGCTCCGGCGTGTAGTTGTGATCCTGATCGTTCGTCGCCGCTTGCGCGGGGCTCAACCGGAAGGGATTCGTTGCTCCTGTTTTGTTTGCCGGGTTCAGGTTGGGGTTGCTGTTCAAGAGCGCGGGGCTGAAGCCGTTCACGCTAGGTGTGCCATCCGACGCATGAAACGGATTTTCACTGGTTAGGTTCAGCGCTTTCGGATAAGTTCCGAAGTAGTGGTCGAACGAAATATTTTCCTGGAATATGACGACCAAATGCTTGATGGGAGTAGCGGTGCTTCCATACGACTGATTTTGTGGAACCGCACCGATCATCGCGGGATTCAGCAATATTCCCGCAACTAGAATCGCGAAGACTCTGCGCATAATCTTTGTGGATCCTCCATGAATTTCTTGAGTAGTTGGCTGGCCAGCAGTCAACAGAAGCGCACCGAAACTACCCGTCAAAAGTTACGTCCGCATGAATGCTCCATGCAGCCCCCGTTAACTCTCCGCTTCCCGTACCAGTACAACCAAAACCCCACGCGCCGCTCCGCACGTCATCCCCACCGCGACGCCGATTTTTTCCAAGCGCGTCACCCTCTTGGGTAGTGTCTTAATCTGGAGTGCGGGAGCCCCGCTCCCGCTTTTACGAGTGATGCCCCGGCAAAAGCTCCTACTTTTAGCGAACCACACCTGCCTACCGAACCACACCTGCGTAAGACTCAGCCATCTGCCTTCCGGTCGCCGATTCGAGAATACCGGCCGAAATTCGGATACTGCCCCGTTTTGACCCTCGTTGACTTCCTCCACTCCTCGAAACTAATATGCCTCCCCGTGCCCAACGCTCTCTCCGCCCTTCGCTCTCACCATTCCGCTCTCTCTTCTGCCCTTAATTCCTCTCGCCGCGCCACCATCTCTGCCCGCGAATTCCGCGGCGCCCTCTAAATGCCCGCCCTAGCCCGCAAACTTCGCCTCCACGATTATTTCGCTCTCGCCTTCGGCACCATGATCGGCACCGGCTGGCTAGTCCTCATGGACGACTGGCTCGGCCGCGGTGGTCCTGCCGGTGCCGCCCTCGCTTTCGCCATCGGTGGACTCATTCTTCTCCCCGTCGGCTATGTGTACGGGGAATGGGTCAAGCGCCTCCCCGACGCCGCCGGCGAAGCCGCCTACACCGCGCAAGTCTTCCCCCCTGTCGTCAGCTTCTTCACCGGTTGGATGATGCTTCTCGCCTATTTCATCGTCGGCCCTTGGGAAGCCGTCGCCCTCGGCAAAATCGCCGCCTACATTTTCCCATCCCTCGACTCGTTCGAGCTCTATCGCGTCGCCGGACAACCCGTTTTTCTTCCCCGCCTGCTTCTCGGCATCGCTCTCACTCTGCTCCTCGGCTTCATCAACTATCGGGGCATCCGCCTCAGCGCCAATTTCCAGAAAGCCATGACCAGCATGGTCCTTCTCATTTTCCTAATCCTCGTCGGCGTCAGCGCCTTTCGCGGCTCTCCTGCAAATTTTCATCCCGCGTTTCACGCCGGCCCGTTTCTCTCCATCCTCCTCACTCTGCAAATCGTCCCCTATTTCATGACCGGTTTCGAATCCGTCCCCAAATACGCCGAAGAAGCCAATCCGGACTTCCGCCAATCCAGCTTCATGAAAGCGATAGGCCTGGCTCTCGCCGTCGGCGCCATTTTCTACGCGTTCTGCATCCTGGCCGTCGCCTATATCGCTCCCTGGCAATCTCTCCTCGGCCAGCGCTTTGCCACCGCCGTCGCCTTCGAACGCGGACTCGGCCATCACTGGATCGTCCAGCTCATTCTCGTCATGGCCCTCTTCGGCCTCTTCCAATGTTTCAACGGAAATTTCGCCGCCTCCGCCCGCCTCCTCTTTGCCTATGCCCGCCGCGGCACCGTCCCTCCAATGTTCGCCACCATCCACAAAAAATATTCCACCCCGTCCGCCGCCATCGTCGCCATCACCGCCGGAACGCTCCTCGGCCTCCTCCTCGGCGACGCCATTCTGGTGCCCATTACCGAAGTCGGCTCCATGGCCTCGGCCCTGGGCTGGCTAGCCACCTGCCTCTCCTTCTGGCTAGTCGAGCCGCGCATCCGCATGCGCGTCATCACCGCCATCGGCATCTGCGTCTCCTCCTTGTTCGTCCTAATGAAACTAGTCCCCGCCTTCCCCGGACACTTCTCCCCCTCCGAATGGCTAGCCTTCGCCCTCTGGCTCCTCCTAGGCGCCCTCCTCCACCGCCGGCCCTAGCCGCGCTCGAACTAAACTCTCTGCCACGCGTGACTTCCTGACCCCGTTTCTTGTCTTCCGTTCGTTGGCAATCTCCAAGATAATGCCTCGTCGATGCCAGCAGCCGTTCGCAGCACAAATTTGTCCGCTCTCGGGTCAGATCAAAGCGGCCACTTCTGCGCTCCATGCAGGATTCTCGCGACATAAACAACATCGCCTCGGATCTGATAAACCACAACATAAGGAGAGGACTGCACCACCAGCTCCCGGGTTCCAGACTTTTTGCCTGGGCGCCCGCGCTTCGGGAAGGTCCTGAGCGCAAAAACCGCGTCGTAGAGTGATCAGATCAGTCGTGCGGCGTGCAGAGGTGTTTCGCGGAATAGATATTCAGTGATTTGTTCAAGGTCGTCTGCAGCACCGGCGGTCCACCGTAGCTGCATTAGGGCCGGCGCTGCTTCTCACTCAAGAGCTTTTCAAGCCGCGCGCCAACTTCGTCATGTTCCAAAACTTCGCCGCGCTCAATTTGCGCCAGGCCCTTTTCCACTTCGCGCACAAACCATTGGTCATAATCCACCAACCGCTGCACGGCTTCCTGCACGAGCGACTGCGCGTCCCGCCCCTGTTCTGCGGCAACTTCGTCCAGCTTCGCCTGAAGCTCCGGTGTGAGGTTGACTTCCATGTCGCCAGTCTAATAGCGGCTTCCAACTCTGTCAAAGCCCGATCCCCCAGCTTCCTCTTGCATGTGTTACCGCCTCTTTGCTATACTTAACTCGTAAGAAATTGCGCCTCGCCCCCCAAGCGAGGCGTTTCTGTTTTTGGGCCCATTTCGTACCGCCGGCATCCTGCCGGCGTTTTTGTTTTGCAGCATTTTTGTTTTTGGTGGCACAGGCTTCAGCCTGTGCACTTGTTCTTAGTGCCAGTAGTAGCCCCGGTCTTCAACCCGGCTCTTTCCTCTTGTAGTGGCCGGTCTTTAGACCGGTTCTTTCTTTTTCCGTCAATCCAAATCCCAAAATTAAATCAAATCTAAATCCAAGGAGCTTCGTATGCCTTCTCTCACTGCCAAGGACCGCGCATCTCTCTGTCTCTTCACCTTCACCGATGGCCGCCGCTGCCGCACACCCCGCATCTCCAGCCATCCTCACTTCTGCTTCTACCACGCCCAAAAAGAATCCCAGGCTCAAGCCGCCGAATCCCTCGGCAAAGACCTCGCCTACTTCTTTTCCGGCGACTATCTCTCCGCCTGCGATCTCAGCACCGCTCTCGCGCGCCTCATTCCCGCTGTAGCCCGCGGCGAAGTCAAACCCAAACTCGCCCGCACCATCGCCTATCTCATGCAAACCATGATGCAAGCCATCCACGCCGCGCAGCACGAATTCATCAACGCCTTCGGCACCGACGGCTGGCGCGCCGCCATCCGCACCGGCGTCAACTCCAACTACAACCACCGCTTTCCCCGAGCCCCCAAGCCCCAGCCCTCCCAGCCTCCCGTGCACGCCTCCGCGCCGCCACAACAAATCGCGCCTCCCGTCGCCGCCCCCCCTCCCTCGTCCTCTCAACCCGCCACTCCACCGCCGCCGCCCGTATCGACCGCCACCTCCACCGTCTCATCTTCACCAAACCCTCCAACCGTCGGCCGTCAACCGCACAACCAACCAAACGTAGCACGAGGCGTCAGCCCGGCATCTTCCCCCGCATCTTCGCCGGCCCCGTAACCCCCGCAAAATCAACACATACACCGATCCCCGTAAACCTATGTTTCCAAATGGCTTACACAAACCCTAACTTCTTTATCAGCAACACTTACAAAAAATGGGGGTGCCACCCAGTCCGCTCGAGCAGCCAGGAATTCTCGTTCCATGCTGTGCGCGAAGAAAGTGATCCCAGCAGCGCGGACCAGTCACCAGTCACAAGTCACCAGTCACTCATCCCGGCCAACGACCCGCGCCACAACCGCGCCCATCCCGTCCCACATTCCGCCAGCGCCCGAAGTGTCATGTATACTCTGCGATGCGCTCGGCGCGCTCGATTGCATGATCCCTTTTCTCCATCTCGGACCGTTGTCCATTCCCACCTTCGGCTTGATGGTCGCCATCGCCATGCTCGTCTCGGCCTACGTCCTGCAAGCCGATTTCGACCGCCGCCGCTCGCAGCTCAAAAGTATTTCCGCACGCAACGAAAAGGACGAAGGCTTTCTCATCATCGGAATCGCGGGTCTCGCCGGTCTCCTCGGCGCGAGGCTCTACCACGTGCTCGAAAGTCCGCACGACTTCTTCGCCAATCCCTGGCCGCAACTTTTCAGCCGCTACGGCTTCGCTTGGTTCGGCGGTTTCCTCGGCGGATTTATCGCGCTGGTGATTTTGGCGCGCTGGGTGAGAATTCCCATCCTGGAATTTCTGGATATCTGTTCGCCCGCTGCCTGCGTCGGCTACGGCATCGGACGCATCGGCTGCTTGCTCTCCGGCGATGGCGATTACGGTATTCCGACCAAGCTCCCTTGGGGCATGAGCTTTCCCAACGGCCTCGTCCCCACGACGGAAACCTGCGTACAACAAGGCTGGCCGGCGAACTGTCGCGTGCAGCCCACGCCGCTCTATGAATTTTTCATCTGGCTCGCCATCGCTGCGTTTCTCTGGCACATGGGCACGAAAGCGCTCAAAGGCCCGAAAGCCAAAGGCGAAATTTTTTGCAATTACCTGATTCTCACCGGCCTCGCACGTTTCCTGATCGAATTTATTCGCATCAATCCTCGCTCGTTTTTCGGCATGTCCAACGCCCAGGCCGCCAGCGTCGTTTCCATCCTTCTTGGCGCGGTGTTGCTTTGGCGTCTTAAAAGCCAATTTCACGGCCTCAAAAAAGAGCACCGCATCGTAGAGCACATCGCCTCCAGCGGCGACGTTCTCCAGCCCGAATATCACCGGCCCACGCCGGAATGTCCGCATCCCGAGCGCTGGCACATGTACGATTCCATGAGCGCCGAAGTGGAAGTCCTCGATTTTTTGAAAGCCATCGTCGCGACGATCAAGCCGGAACTCATCGTCGAAACGGGAACGTTTTCCGGCCTCAGCACGCTGCGCCTCGCGGAAGGCTTGAAAGCCAACGGTTTCGGCCGCGTCATCACCTGCGAGTACGACGCGAAAGTTTTTGCCGCCGCGCAGAAGCGCTTCGCTTCTTCCGGTCTCGGCGAGTGGATCGAAGCGCGCAACGAATCCAGCCTCGACATGAAAGTCGAAGGCCGCATCGACCTGCTTTTCTGCGACAGCGATGCGCCTCTCCGCGAGCAGGAGGTCCGCAAATATCTGCCGCAGATGAATCCGCACGGGCTGATCCTCATGCACAACGCAAGTTCCCTGATGAAAACGGTTCGCGAAGCCGCGCTAAAACTCGAAGCCGAAGGCCTCATTTCCGTGCTGCTGCTGCCCACGCCGCGCGGCCTAGTCATGGCCCAAAAAAAAGAGGACCGCACGTAGGCGGCCCGCATTCAACCTTAGGAAATTTCTTCCGCGAGGTCGTTCTACTGCTTGTAGATCCGGCCTTCTTTCATGACGAAGCTCACGTGTTCGAGCACGCGAATGTCCTGCAGCGGATCGCCTGTCACGGCAATGATGTCGGCGTACTTTCCCGGTTGAATCGAGCCTAGCAGCTCCGATTTTCCCAGCAGGTCCGCCGCGTTGTGCGTCGCTGCCTGGATCGCCTGCATCGGCGTCATGCCGTATTTGACCATGAACGCAAACTGCCGAGGCGCCGCATCGTATGGGCAGACGCCGGCGTCGGTGCCAAACGACATTTTCACGCCGGCGCGCAGCGCTTTTGTAAAACGCTGGCGCTGCGCTTCGCCCAGGCCGCGGTCATGCTCCAGAAAATCCGCGGGCTCGCCGCCTTTTTTGCCGTCTTCCTGGATGCATTCTTCGTCGTAGATGTCCATATCGAGGTACGTGCCATACTCTTTCGCGAGCGCTATTCCTTCATCGTCGATCAGCGTCGCATGTTCCACCGAGGCGACTCCCGCGCGGATCGCATTTTTGATGCCCTCCGCCGCGTGCGCATGCGCCTCCACGCGAAGTCCGAAGTGCCGCGCTTCGTCCACCGCGGCTGCAAGTTCCTCCGGAGTGAATTCGATCGAGCTCGGACTGCTTCCATGCGTCAGCACCGCGCCGGTCGAGAGCACTTTAATGTGGTCTACTCCGTCGCTCGCGAGCAAGCGCACTTTCTGCCGGACTTCCCAGGGGCTGTTTGCTTCGCCGTAGTGCAAGTCCCACGGCAACTGGATATCCGGGGCGAAACCCGTCAGCGCCCCTGCGCCGCCGGTAATGGTGATATATGCGCCCGCCACGAACATGCGCGGGCCTTCGATGTATCCACGGTTGATGGCATCGCGTAGCGCAACGTCGCCCAGCGCGCGGTAAACTCCCACATCTCGCACCGTGGTAAACCCCGATTCGAGAGTGATTCGCGCGTTGGGCACCGATTCGAGAGCCACCTGAGCGGCCGTCTTTTTCAATTGCGAGAGTGGATCGGTGTCGCGCGCGCCATCCGCCAAATGCGTGTGGCAGTCGATGAGGCCCGGCAGCACGGTCATCTTGGAAAGGTCGATGACTTTTGCGCCGGGCGGCACGGCAAGATTTTCGCCGACTGCCACGATCTTGCCTCCACGCAACACGATGGTCTGGTTACTGAGGATTCGGCCCGCATCCACGTCAACAAGTTTTCCAGCACGAATTACGGTCACTTCTGGAGGAGGTGAAGTCTCCTGGGCGGACAAACACAGGGAGAAAAACATTTCGCAGCACAGAACAATGAGGAGCCGCTCGAACGCTCGCGTCCTCACCAAGTTTTGAAATCGCAGCACGCGGAGGATTCTACAACATTTGGCGCAGAACGTATTGCAGGATGCCGCCGTGATGGTAGTAAGAAACTTCTTCCGGCGTGTCGACGCGCGCTATGGCCGAAAATGTTTTCGTCGAGCCGTCGTCAGACTCGGCGCGCACGGTGATGGCTTTCTTCGGAGAGAGCGAGGCCACGCCTTCGATCTCGAAGACTTCCTGCCCCGTCAATCCAAGTGTTTCGCGGTTTTCTCCGGCCTTGAATTCCAGCGGCAGCACGCCCATGCCCACCAGATTGCTTCGGTGGATGCGCTCGTAACTTTCCGCGAGCACCGCGCGCACGCCGAGCAAGCGCGTTCCCTTCGCCGCCCAATCGCGCGACGATCCGGAACCGTATTCTTTGCCTGCGATCACAACGAGCGGCACACCGGCTTCGCGATATTTCACCGCGGCATCGTAAATCGTCATCTTCTCGTTGCCCGGCAGGAAATGCGTCCAGCAGCCTTCGGTTCCGGGAGCGAGCTGATTCTTCAGCCGGATGTTTGCGAACGTGCCGCGCATCATCACTTCATGATTCCCGCGCCGCGCTCCATAGGAATTGAATTCGTGCGGCTTCACGCCGTTTGCGATCAGATATTTTCCCGCGGGCGAATCGATGGCGATCGATCCCGCCGGAGAAATATGATCCGTGGTCACGCTGTCGCCCAGGACGGCCAGCACGCGCGCGCCATGAATATCGGCAAGCGCCGGCGGCGTTTTCGGCATGTTCTCAAAAAAAGGCGGCTGCTTTATGTACGTGGATTTCGGGTCCCATTGATACAAATCGCCCGCAGGAACCGGCATGGACTTCCAGTGCGCGTCGCCTTCAAACACGTTGCCGTACTCTTTGCTATACATCTCGCTGGTGACCGATTCGCGCACGGTTTTTTCAATCTCTTGCGGCGACGGCCAAATCTCCCGCAGGTAGACCGGCTTGCCAGCGGAATCCGCGCCCAGCGATTCCGTGGTCAAATCCATGTCCATGCGTCCCGCGAGCGCGTAGGCCACCACCAGCGGCGGCGATGCCAGATAATTCGCGCGCACCAGCGGATGAATGCGCCCTTCAAAATTTCGATTGCCGCTGAGCACGGCAACCGCGACGAGATTGTTGTCCTTGATCGCCGTGCCAATCGCTTCCGGCAGCGGCCCGCTGTTTCCGATGCACGTCGTGCATCCGTAGCCGACGAGATGAAAATTCAGTTTTTCGAGATAGCTCATCAATCCGGAAGCCGCGAGGTAATCGCTCACCACTTTCGAGCCTGGCGCGAAACTGGTCTTGACCCACGGCTTTACGTGCAGCCCGCGCTCGACCGCTTTCTTCGCAAGCAAGCCCGCGCCCAGCATCAGCGAAGGATTCGAGGTGTTCGTGCAACTCGTGATTGCGGCAATCACCACCGCACCGCTCGAAAGATCGAACGAGTCGCCGTTATTCCGCACCGCGACTTGTTTTCCGGGCGTCCCTTCCACCACTTTCTGGAAAGAAGACTTCGCATTGCGCAGAGCCACGCGATCCTGCGGACGCTTCGGCCCCGCAACGGTCGGTTCGACGCTTCCAAGATCCAACTCCAGCTTGTCGCTGAAAATGGGATCTTCCATATCGTCCGTTCGGAACAGCATCTGCTCCTTGCAGTACGCCTCGACGAGCGCGACCTGTTCCGCGCTGCGCGCCGTGAACTGCAAATACGCCAGCGTTTCCGCGTCGACGGGAAAGAATCCCATCGTCGCTCCGTACTCGGGCGACATGTTGGCAATCGTGGCGCGGTCCGGAATGCTCAAGCTGGAAAGGCCGGTCCCGCAGAACTCGACGAATTTTCCGACGACGCCTTTCTTGCGCAGTATTTCCGTGACCGTCAGCACCAAATCCGTCGCGGTCGCCCCTTCGCGCAATTTTCCGTGCAAGCGGAATCCAACAACGTCCGGAATCAGCATCGAAGACGGCTGGCCGAGCATCGCCGCTTCCGCTTCGATGCCGCCCACGCCCCAGCCGAAAACGCCCAGCGCGTTGACCATCGTTGTGTGCGAATCGGTTCCAACGACGGAATCGGGATAGGCTTCCACGCGGCTGCCGGAAGGCATCGCGCAGACCACGCGCGCTAGATATTCGAGATTCACTTGATGGCAAATTCCGGTATCGGGCGGCACAACCTTGAAATTCTGAAACGCGGTCTGTCCCCATCGCAGAAACGCGTAGCGTTCGATGTTGCGCTGGAATTCCAGCTCGGCGTTCAAATCAAACGAATTGGATTTTCCGAAGCTATCGACCTGCACGGAATGGTCGATCACCAGTTCGGCGGGAAAAAGCGGATTGATCAAACGCGGGCTTCCGCCCATGCGCTTGATGGCTTCGCGCATCGTCGCCAAATCGACGATGGCGGGCACTCCCGTAAAATCCTGGAGCAGCACGCGTGCGGGCATGAAAGCAATTTCTTTTTCCGGGGCGCCCGGGGTCCAGTTCGCGAGGGCGCGAATATCGTCGGGCCGCACGAACCGGCCGTCTTCGCAGCGCAGAAGATTTTCGAGAAGGATGCGCAAGGAAAAAGGCAGCTTCGCCAAATTGCAGTGGATTTTTTTCTCGAGGAATTCGAGCCGGTGAATATCGAACGTTTGCGCGCCGACGTGCAACTTGTCGCGCGTTCCGAAGGAATTCCCTGCGGCGATGGCCATTCTCGCGATCCTTTCCGTCCCGTCAACAGCCCTTATGATAACCGAAAACGAATCACAGCGGCGGACAGCCAGTTATACTGGAAGCGGCATGAACACCGTACTGATTTCGACGTACGAACTGGGGCGGCAGCCGTTTGGCCTGGCTTCGCCGGCGGCGTGGCTGCGCAAGCGCGGTCACGATGTGAAGTGCATCGATCTTTCGCGCGAATCTCTCGATGAGGCCGCCGTTCGCGGCGCGGGATTGATCGCCATTTATTTGCCGATGCATACGGCCACGCGCCTCGCTGTGAAGCTGATCCCGCCTTTGCGCGAACTGAATCCGCACGCGCACCTCTGCTGCTATGGATTGTACGCGCCGATGAATGCGGAGTATTTGCGAACGCTCGGCGTGGCAGCCGTTCTCGGCGGTGAATTTGAGCGAGAGCTCGCGCAACTGGCCGATCGTTTGCAAGCCGGCCAACCGAGCAACGGTCGCTCGCAACCAGCGGATGGTTCGCAGCCTGAGCCGCTCGTCTCGCTCGAACGCCTTGCGTTCGAAGTTCCGGACCGCTCCGGCTTTCCGCCCATCGAGAAATACGCTCACCTCATCGTTCCCGGCGGCGGCTTCCGGCTTGTTGGTTCGACGGAAGCCAGCCGCGGCTGCAAACATCTCTGCAGGCATTGTCCAATCGTGCCCGTATACAAAGGCGTTTTTCGCATCGTCAGCCGCGACACCGTCCTGCAAGATATCCGCCAGCAAGTCGCCGCGGGCGCACAACACATCTCTTTTGGCGATCCCGATTTTTTCAACGGCATCCGCCACGCCCTCGAACTGGTCGAAGAATTTCACCGCGACTTTCCCCGCGTCACGTACAACGTGACCATAAAAATCGAGCATTTGAAAAAGTACGAAGCGCATTTGCCCAAACTGAAGGAAACCGGCTGCCTCTTCGTCATCAGCGCCGTCGAGTATCTTGATGATGAAGTTCTCCGCGCTCTCGACAAGGGCCACACGCGCGAGGATTTCCTGCACGTCGTTCGCAGTTTCCGTGCGCTGGGCATGATTCTGCATCCCACGTTCGTGCCGTTCACGCAATGGACCACGCTCGAGAGCTATCTGGATCTACTTCACGTGCTTCATTCCGAATCGCTCATCGAAAACGTCGCTCCGATCCAGTTGGGCATTCGACTGCTCATTCCGGAAGGTTCGCGGCTGCTCGACTTGGACGAAGTGCGCCGCAACGTCGGCCCGTTCGATCCGCAATCGCTCTTCTATCCCTGGAAACATGCCGACCCGCGTGTCGATGCGCTCAGCGAAACGGTGCAAGCTATCGCAGCCGAGGGCGACCGCCGGAAGGAATCGCGCACAGCGGTTTTCGAGCGCATCTGGGAAGCCGCGCACGCCGCAGCCGGACTCGACGCTCCGAACATTCAGACCTCGCAGACGACCGCGGTTGCCGTGCCGTTCTTGAGCGAGCCGTGGTACTGCTGCGCCGAGCCGACGCGCGAACAATTTGTTTCCATTGGGCAAGTTGCGAAAAAAGTGCAAGAACCCATCGTGGTCAGCGGCAGCTACGTCTAATGGCGCTGTCCGCGATACTTTCTCGTGAGTAGCAAATCATAGATGCCGCGAATCCTCCTTTTCACCGCCAAACTCGGCTACCAAACGCGCAGCTTCGACGAAGCCGCGCGGAAGCTCGGCGTTGAACTTGTCTTTGTGACGGATCGCTGCCACCAACTGGACGATCCGTGGGGCGATCGCGCGATTCCTGTTCATTTTGAATCGCCGGAAATCGCGGCTCGTGCGGTTCTGGAATCTCAGCGCGGGCAAAACATCGATGGCATTCTCGCGCTTGGCGACCGTCCTGCAGTGGCCGCCGCGTACGCCGCGCGCGGCCTGGGCATTCCGCACAATCACCCCGCTTCCGTCGAAGCGTGCCGCAGCAAACTCCGCATGCGCGAGGTTTTTCGCGAAGCGGGCCTTCGCGTTCCGTGGTTTCGAGCTGTGCCGCTGCATCCCGCTCTGGAGCCGTCCTTGCTTGGCATTTCGTATCCATGCGTTCTCAAGCCGCTCTCGCTTTCCGCAAGCCAGGGCGTGGTCCGCGCGAATTCGCGCGAGGAATTTATCGCCGCCGCCGCGCGGATTGGCCGTTTGCTCGAATCGGCGGAAATTCGCGCGACCCGCGAACCCAATCTCGATGAGATTCTCGTCGAAGGATATGTTCCGGGCAGGGAAGTGGCCGTCGAGGGATTGCTGACGGAAGGCCAACTGCGCGTACTGGCCATTTTTGACAAACCGGATCCACTCGAAGGCCCTTATTTTGAGGAGAGCATTTACGTCACGCCTTCGCGCTTTGCCGAAGCGCAACAGCGCGAAATCGAACGATGCGCCGCGGACACGGTTCGCGCGCTGGGCCTGGCGCACGGCCCGATTCACGCCGAGTTCCGCTTGGATGATGAGGGCGTCTGGCCGCTCGAGGTGGCTCCGCGGCCCATCGGCGGACTTTGCGCGCGGGCGCTGCGCTTTGCTCGCGATGCGTCCAGCGAACCGACCGGACTCGAGGAATTGCTGTTGCGCCATTCGCTCGATTTGCCGGGCAGCGATTGGCCTCGCGAAAAAAACGCTTCCGGCGTGATGATGATTCCCGTTCCGAAGAGCGGCGTCCTCGAAAAAGTGGAGGGCGAAGAGGCCGCGCGAAGTGTACAGGGAATTACCGCGCTGGAAATCACCGCGCGGCTGCACGATTACATCGCGGCTTGGCCTGAAGGCTCGAGTTATCTCGGATTTTTGTTTGCGAGAGCAGGAACGCCTGAAGAAGTGGAAAATGCGCTTCGCGCGGCTCACGCGAAACTGCATTTTGATTTGGCCGCGCGGCTGCCCGTCGAACATCCCGTGACGGGCCGCTTGCCGGCAGCGGAGAATTAGCCCTTGGCTTTGGGAGCCACGTAACCTTCGGGAAGTTTCGCGCCTTCTCCGAAGAAAAACTGCTCCATCTGCTCGCTCATGATTTTTTGGGAGTTGGGATCAATAGGATTGAGGCGGTATTCGTTCATGAGCATTTTGGAGTGCTCGATCCAGAGCTTCCAGGCATCTTTCGAAACATTTTCGTAAACGCGTTTGCCGAGTTCGCCGCTCCAGGGCACGCGGTCCAGCCCGGGCAGCTCTTTGCCAAACT
The DNA here is from genome assembly GCA_963715795.1 of uncultured Acidobacteriota bacterium. Lineage (GTDB taxonomy): Bacteria > Acidobacteriota > Terriglobia > Acidiferrales > UBA7541 > Acidiferrum. The sequence continues at coordinate 5,063,173 of OY970275.1, forward strand.
TCACGCACTTCACCATGCGCGTTCCGGGCTTTACCGGTTCGCTCGGCGGCGCCACGGGATCGCAAGATTCGTCGGCCATTCGTGTCTCCCTTTGCAGATTGTCCATTTCAAACATACTGTAACTGCGGCAAATTGCCTAGCCCGGGCCACGGTGGCCTAGCCGGGCGCGCGAAGTGTTCGCACGCGGTTCATTAACCATTCATCTCCTTGCCGGGAGAATGGATGTTTGCGGTGCGGCCCAAGGGATGTGACAATACAGGTATGCGAAAACCATTTAGATTGGCAGTGACGGCGGTTGCGGCTGGAGTGTTGTTGATTGGATCTGCGCGGGCGCAACAAACCCCGCCGGCGAGTTCCTCGCAAACTGCGAGTACGACCAAGTCGTCCGCGGCGAAAACGGGGACGACGCACACGACGGCGCGAAAACCGGCAACGCTGGCGCTCACCACGCAGAAAGACAAGGCCAGCTACGCGATCGGATTGAATATCGGCCGAAGCATGCGCAAGGACTCGGTCGACGTGAACACCAGCATTTTGCTGCGCGGCATGAGAGACGGGCTGGCGGACAGCAAGCCGCTGCTGACGGATGATGAAGCGCGCGCGGCGATGGTGGCGCTGCAAGCGGATCTGCGCGCAAAGCACGAGGCGAAGGTGGCGCTGGAGGCAGAAGACAATAAGAAAACGGGCGACGCTTTTCTTGCGGAAAACAAAACAAAAGAGGGCGTAGTGACGCTGCCGAGCGGCCTGCAATATAAAATTCTTGTGGTAGGCACCGGCCCGAAGCCCACGGCGTCGGACACGGTCGTCTGCAACTATAAAGGGACGCTGCTCGACAACACCGAATTTGATAGCTCGTACAAGCGCGGCCAGCCGGCGACGTTTCCGGTGAGCGGCGTGATCAAAGGCTGGACGGAGGCGCTGCAGCTCATGCCCGTGGGATCGAAGTGGCAGCTCTTCATCCCGCCGGACCTTGCTTACGGAGAGCGCGGCGGACCCGGCGGCGGCATTGGCCCCAACGCGACGCTGGTTTTCGAAGTCGAGCTGATGTCGATTCAGCCCAAGGGTGGGCTGCAAGTTCCAAACCCGGCTTCCAAGCCGTCCTCTAACCCGAACCAATAATCGGCCGTTTCGCAAGCATGGATGAGTTTCTCCGGCGGGATGGCGACGCGCGGGGATTGCCGATGCTCGGGTGCGCGACCGAGAAAAGGTAATTTCTGGAGCGCGGCGGCGCGCCGAGTTGAACCGTTTGAAACAAGGCAATAGAGTGTTTTCTTGACCTGAAACGTTTATCATGGATACCCTACCAGCGTGAGCGGAGGGCCGCGCCTTTGGCTGACATCACGACGCTGTTCTGGGACATCGGCGGGGTCATTCTCACCAACGGCTGGGACCGTTTCTCCCGCCGGGAGGCCGCCACCGCTTTTCAATTCGATTACGAGGAATTTCAGGACCGGCACGATCTCTCTTTCCACGCGTTGGATTCCGGACAGATTACGCTGAACGAGTATCTCGATCGCACGCTCTTCTATCGCCCGCGGTCCTTTTCGCGCGAGCAGTTCACCGCGTTTATGTTCGCGCAATCGAAGGAACACACCGACACGCGCGCGATTGTCGCGGACGCGGCGCGGACGGGAAAATATTTTATCGGGTCGATCAACAACGAGTCGTTCGAACTCAATCAGTACCGCATCGCGGCGTTCCATCTGCGGCGCGATTTGACCGTTTTCTTCAGCTCCTGCTACCTGCATTTGCGCAAGCCGGAAGAAACGATTTTTCGCGTGGCGCTCGAAGTCTCGCAGCGGCCGCCGGAGGAGTGCGTTTTTATCGATGACCGGGCGCTGAATCTCGAGGCTCCGCGCCGATTGGGGATGACCGTGATCCAACACCAGAATGCGGAGCAAACGCGCGCGGAGCTGAGAAGCCATGGCGTTGCGGTATAGTTTCGTGCGCTCGAATCGAGGCGTGGAACGCCCGCAACCGAGCTAAGGAGACCAATGGCCGGGGAAAACAATCGTTCTGGAAATCTTTACGGCGGCACGGCGGAGCCTTGCACCGTCGTGCTGTTCGGCGCATCGGGCGACTTGGCGAAACGCAAAGTCATTCCCGCGATGTACGATCTCGCCACGCACAATTCTTTGGGCTCGCGCTACGCCATCGTGGGATTTGCGCGCACAGCGATGAGCGATGAGAGCTTTCGAGCGGCGGCGGGCGAAGCGGCCAAGACGATGTCCGAGCTGGGGCCGGTGGATGCGAAGAAGTGGGATGAGTTTGCGTCGTGTTTGTATTACAGCCCGGGGGATTACTCGGATCCGCAAGCGTACGAGCAGCTCGTGAAGCGGCTCGAGGAATTGGAAGAACAGAAAAAGCTGGGCGGCAACCGGCTTTTTTATCTGTCGACTCCGCCGGAAGTTTATCCGCGCATTGTCGAGCAGCTCGGGCGCGCTGGACTCGCGAAGCCATCCTCGCCAGGCTCGTGGGTGCGCATCATTATTGAGAAGCCATTCGGGCGCGACCTGGCCACGGCGAAAGAACTGAACAAAATTGTTCTGAATGTTTTCGAGGAACAGCAGGTTTTTCGCATCGATCACTATCTCGGCAAAGATACGGTGCAGAATTTGCTGGTGCTGCGCTTTAGCAACGGGATTTTTGAGCCGTTGTGGAACCGCAACTATGTGGATTGCGTGCAAATCACGGCGGCGGAAACGCTGGGCGTCGAGCGGCGCGGAGGATTTTACGAAACGGCGGGTGCGCTGCGCGACATGATCCAAAGCCACGTGCTGCAGCTTACATCGCTCGTGGCGGTCGAGCCGCCGGCCACGTTCGACGCCACCTCGGTGCGCAACGAAAAACTGAAAGTGCTGCAATCCATTCGGCCGTTCGATCTGGAAATGGTCGCGCAATCCGTGGTGCGCGGGCAGTACGCGCCGGGACAGCTCGACGGGAAACCGTTGCCTGGCTATCGCGAGGAACCGGGAGTGAGCCCGTCATCGCGCACGGAAACGTTCGTTGCGGCGCGCTTGCTGATCGACAATTGGCGCTGGGCGGGCGTGCCTTTTTATCTGCGCACGGGCAAGCGCCTTGCGAAGCGCAGCACGGAAATCATGATTCAATTCCGCTGCGCGCCGCACATCGTGTTTCGCGATCGCGAAATCGAGCCCAATCGCCTGATTCTGAACATCCAGCCGGAAGAAGGAGTTTCCGTGTCGTTCGGCGCGAAACGCCCCGGCACCGAGATGCGCATCGGCAACGTAACGATGAACTTCAACTACAAGGAAGGATTTGGCGAAGCGTCGAGCAGCGCGTATGCGACGCTGGTGAACGATTGCCTGCGCGGGGATGCCACGCTCTTCGATCGCGGAGACAATGTCGAGGCGGCGTGGTCGCTCGTCGATCCCATTCTGGATGTGTGGGGCGCGGCGAGAAGCGCCAAAGTGCCGGAATATTCCGCGGGGAGCTGGGGGCCGCGCGAATCGGACCAGTTGTTGGAGCGCGACGGCAGGCAGTGGCTCAACCCATGATTTTGTGCGCGGCAAGGAAAAGCGGAAAGCGGCAAGACGGGGGGAATAGGTGATCATTGCGGGCGACGTTGGCGGTACGAAGTGCAACCTTGCGCTCTTCACCGAGAAAAACGGAAAACTCACTTCCGTTTTTAAGCAAAGATTTGCCAGCAAGGATTTTGCGCAATTTGATTTGATCGTCCGCGAATTTTCTCTGCAGGCCGCGCCGCATCTCAACGGGAGAGGAGTGCGGGCCGCGGGCTTTGGTGTTGCAGGTCCGGTGATCGACAATCGCGTGCGCGCCACCAATCTGCCGTGGACGGTGGACGCGGCGACGCTGGCCGGCGAACTGAATCTCTCGGAAGTCGTGCTCTTGAACGATTTGGGCGCGACGGGACACAGCATCGAGCATCTCGCGCCTGAAGAATTCTGTGTGTTGAATCCCGGCGAGCCGGAGCACGGCGGGACGCGCGCCTTACTTGCCGCCGGCACCGGGCTTGGCCAGTCGTTTCTCGTTTGGGACGGCGCCCGCTACCGCGTTGCTCCCTCGGAGGGAGGACATTCCGATTTCGCGCCGCACACGGAGCAACAGATCGAGCTGCTGCGCTTCATGCGGCGGCGCAATCCGCAAGTCAGCTGGGAGCTGATTCTTTCCGGGCGCGGTTTCCGCACGCTGCATGAGTTTCTCGCTCCCAACGTGGTGCATCCTTCGTTCGAGGACCCGGGCATGGATCCCGCGCCGGAAATTTCGCGCCTCGGACTTTCCAAAGAGTGCCCGATTTGCGTCGAGACGCTGGATTTGTGGACCGCAATTTATGGCTCGGAGGCGGGGAATCTCGCTTTGAATGTGCTGGCGCTCGGCGGTGTGTACGTGGCCGGCGGCATCGCCGTCAAAATCATTGAAAAGATCAAGGACGGGACGTTCTTCAAAGCGTTTCAGAACAAGTGGAAGTTTGAGACCATGCTGAGAAATATTCCGGTGTCGGTCATTCTCAACGAGTCGGCTCCGCTGCTCGGCGCCGCGTACGAAGCTCTCGCGTCGCTTCCGCGCTAGGCTCTGCCTATGCCGTTCTTCGAGGAACGACTCGCGGAATGGAAACCCGTTTCGCCCGGCGGGCTCTGAATCAGGCGCGTTAACGTCGGCTCGTTCGTTCCTGTGCCCGTTTTATCCAAAATTTGTCCTTTTTCTGTTGCGCGCTGGTAAAATTGAGGTACCGCAAGGGGCAGTGGAGACGATGACGGTTACGCTGAAGATAAAACCGGAATTTGAGGCAGGCCTTCTGGCTCAGGCTGAAGCGCGCGGCATGACGCTGGAGGAATATCTGCAGTCCGTAGTAGAAGGCGCACTGGTTCCCAGCGACCCGAGAGGAGCCACCGCCGAAGAACGCGCGGCCGCATTCGAAGAATGGGCGAAGAGCCATCTTCCCTTCGCGCCTCCGCTATCGGATGATGCGGTCAGCCGAGAATCGATTTATCGCCACAGTGAGCGCTAATGCGCGTCCTGGTGGACACAAACGTCCTGCTACGCGCCGTTCAGTCTAACCATCCACTGTTTGCTCAAGCCACGCAAGGCATCTCGGTGCTGGTCCGCCGCAATGATTCGGTCTGCTTCTGTTCGCAGAATATTATCGAGTTTTGGAACGTTGCAACGCGCCCAATCGAACGCAACGGCTTCGGCTTGTCGACCGACCAAGTTCTGAAAGAGATCGCAGGATTTGAGAGCTCGCTTTCCCTGCTGCCCGATCTACCTGAGATCTACACAACATGGAAACAGATCGTCAGCGCGCACAAGGTACAAGGAGTTCAAGTGCATGATGCGCGCCTCGTCGCAATCATGAGGATCTACTCAGTCGACGCCCTACTAACATTCAACGCTGCGGATTTTGCGCGCTTTGCGAGCATCACCGTGATCCACCCCTCCTCGCTCGCACCCAAAGCCCAGGCTTGACCTCTTGTTTTCTTGGTAGAATACTGCGATACGAAATTCCTTCGGGGATTGTCCCAGCCACTTTATTCGACTCGCTAAGGAGTAAGCAATGAGCAGCGCAGTTACGACGCAAGTCACCGAGTTGCAAAATTATATCGATGGCGGCTGGAGGCGTTCTTCGTCCACGGAATTTTATGAGGTGAGCAATCCCGCCACTGCCGAACTCATCGCGCGCACGCCAATGTCGACTTCCGCTGATGTGGACGCCGCCGTGCAGGCCGCTGCTGCAGCGTTTCCCGCCTGGAGACGTACGCCGGCCGGAGAGCGCGTGCAATATCTCTTCAAACTGAAAAATCTTCTCGAAGAGCACATTGACGAACTTTCGCGCTTGATCACGCTTGAAAACGGAAAGACGTTCGGCGAAGCGAAAGCGGAACTCCGCCGCGGCATTGAAAATGTGGAAGTGGCGTGCGGCATTCCGATGATGATGCAGGGCTACAACCTCGAGGACGTTACGCCCGGCGTGGATGAAATGCAGATTCGCCAGCCGCTTGGCGTCGTCGCGGCGATCGTGCCGTTTAATTTTCCGGCGATGATCGCGTACTGGTTTCTGCCTTACGCCATCGCATGCGGAAACACTTTTATTCTCAAACCGTCCGAGCGCGTTCCGCTGAGCATGGCGCGCGCTTTCGAGCTTCTCGAGAAAACGGGTTTGCCCAAAGGCGTGGTTAATCTTGTGAATGGCGGGAAGGACGTCGTCAACGCGCTCTGCGATCATCCGCAAGTGCGGGCGATCAGCTTTGTCGGCTCGACGCCCGTCGCGAAGCACGTTTACATGCGCTCGGCCGCTGCCGGCAAACGCGCGCAGTGCCAGGGCGGCGCCAAAAATCATGTGATCGTTCTTCCCGATGCGGAGATGGACCTCGCCACGCAGATCATCAGCGACAGCGCATTCGGTTGCGCAGGACAGCGCTGCCTGGCCGTTTCTGTCGCGGTCACCATCGGCGAGGCGCAAAAATCATTTCGCGATTCCATCGCGCACGCCGCCAGCCAGCTCAAAGTCGGCGACGGACTCGAGCCGGGCGTGCAAATGGGCCCCGTCATTTCGAGCAACAGCAAGCAGCGCATTGAATCGCTGATTTCCGCGGGCGTCAGCGAAGGCGCCAAGGCCATTCTGGATGGACGCAACACCAAAATCTCGAAGCACGAATCCGGCAATTTCGTCACGCCAACGATTTTGGACGGCTTGCCTTCGAGCAGCCAGCTCGCCCACACGGAAATTTTCGGGCCGGTGCTCAGCCTGATCCACGCCGATTCCATCGATGAAGCCATGGATTTTCTCCGCCGCAATCCTTATGGTAATCAGGCTTCGCTCTTCACCACCAGCGGCTCTGCCGCGCGCCGCTTCCGCTACGAAGCGCCGGCCGGAAACATCGGCATCAACATTGGCGTGGCCGCGCCCATGGCGTATTTCCCGTTCAGCGGGTGGAAAGAAAGTTTCTTCGGCATCCTGCACGGGCAGGGCCGCGACGCCGTGGAATTTTTCACCGAATCGAAAATCGTGGTCGAGCGCTGGTCGCGCCAGGAGACTCGTAAGTTTTAACGATGCGCAAGCGCGGTTTGTCTTACAACTCGAGAGAAATGAAGTCTCCGCTCTTTCCTGTTCGCCGCGGACTACTCGCCGCGCTTTTCGCACGCTTCCTACTTTGAAGGCGCGACGGTAAACTGATTGGCATGCCCGGCGAGTCCTTCCATCTCGATGTGCACAACCAGATCGAGTCCGCGCACACGCTCGCTTCGAAGTTCTATACCGATCCGGCGATTCTCGACGCGGAGAAGACGCGCATCTTTCGCCGCACGTGGCAACTCGCCGGCACTCTCAACACGCCCTGCGGTGAAGTGAACGGGGTAAAGCGCACGATCGCCGATCCGGAGACTTTCTTTACAGCGGACGTCATCGGGGAACCTGTCGTCGTTGTGCGCGACAAATCAGGCGCATTGCGTGCGTTTAGCAATGTTTGCAGGCATCGCGCGGGCCCCATCGCGCAGGGCAGCGGCTGCAAAAATGTTCTTCGCTGCGGCTATCATGGGTGGACGTACACGCTGGATGGGCGCTTGATCGGAACACCCGACATCGACGGCGTGGAATTTTTCGATCGCAGCACCATGGGGATGGTGCCGTTGCGCTGCGAAACGTGGGAGCAACTGATTTTCGTCAACTTCGATTGGAACGCCGAGCCGCTCGCGGCCCACCTCGGCAAAATTCCCGAACAAGCGCGCGGCTTCCAATTCGAGGGACTGCAATTCGCCGAACGCCGCGATTACGTGATCGACTGCAACTGGAAGGTTTATGTCGACAACTATCTGGAGGGCTACCACATTCCCATTGCCCATCCGGGCTTGATGCGCGAAATCGATTACTCGCAATACCGCACGGACACCTACCGCTATTACTCGCAGCAGTTCGCGCCGATTCGCGCCAGGAAGCCGGAAGACGCGGGGGAACGATTTTATGCGCCGGGCAGTGGGCTTCAGGAAGCGTTGTACTTTTGGATTTTTCCCAACCTGATGTTGAATATTTATCCGGACAATCTTTCCACCAACGTGATCGTGCCCTTATCGCACGAAAAAACGCTCACGATTTTCGAATGGTTTTTCCATGATGCGCATTCGGAAAAAGTTCGCGAACGCATCCAGCGGGCCATCGCGTTCAGCGACGAAGTGCAGCAGGAAGACATCGAGCTTTGCAAGAGCGTGCAGCGCGGACTGCAGTCTTCCACCTACGGCCGCGGGCGCTACTCCGTGAAACGCGAGAACGGCGTCCACCACTTCCACATGCTGCTCGGCGAATTTCTTGCCCGGGCGTGAAGAGAGCCCGAGGTGTCTGGCAGCCCACGAACTGCTTGGGGCTCGCTTCAAAATCGTGAACTTGGGCAGGCGGCCTTGAAGTAGACATGTGGTGGATGACCGCGCCTCAACTCTGGAGTGGGCTATTCTTGCGGCTTTTGGAATGGCGACTACCTGAGAACCAAATCTTGACAGGTTATAGTGATATCACTATAATCAAAACTGCCCATGGACGATGAACTCGTCTTAAAGCCTGTGATCTGGGTTGGCTCCAGCCGCGAGGATTTGCGTGGGTTTCCCGGTCCCGTCCAGGATCATGTGGGCTACGCTCTTTACGTGGCGCAGCGTGGCGGCAAGCATGCCACTGCCAAAGTGCTGGGCGGGTTTGGCGGCGCGGGCGTCGTGGAAGTCATAAAGGATTTCCGGGGAGACACGTTTCGCGCCGTGTACACGGTTCGCCATACAGGCGCAGTTTACGTGCTCCATGCATTTCAGAAGAAGTCGAAATCGGGCCGGGAAACTCCGCGTCGAGAGACAGAACTAATCCGACGGCGTCTGGCGCAGGCCGAACAGATAGCAGCTGAGAGGGAAACGTGAAGAAGAGCCAGTATGAAGCGGGGAGCGGAAATGTATTCAAGGACCTCGGAATTCCGAATGCGGAAGAGCATTTGATCAAAGCGCAACTGGTGTTCAAGATCGATGTCATCCTGAAGAGCCGCCGGCTGAAGCAGGCGGAGGCGGCCGAAGTGCTCGGCATCCGCCAGCCCGACGTCTCCAAAATGCTGCGAGGCGAGTTTCGCCAATTTTCCGTGGAGCGACTGCTGCGTTTTCTTGTGGCGCTGGGTCAGGACGTGGAGATTGTGATAAAGCCGCGCCGTGGGCGGAATGACGCCGCAGTTCTATACGTTTCGTAACAGAGCAGAATTCTTAAACGGGACGGCCAAATCGCCCTTTATCCGCTGCTCACTTCAACCACTCGCTTCTCCGAGGCCGCGTTCGGTTCAGATGCGCGAGCTCATCGCGCGGGGCCGGGCGGCGCGCGCGGTGGAATCGCGAATCACCAGTTCCGGCTCAATGGCGATTTCGGAGACATGCCCGTCGCGCTGCTCGATGTGGCTAACAAGAGTTTGCGCGGCAATTTCGCCCATGCGAACGAGAGGCTGCCGGACGGTGGTCAAGGTGGGATTGGCAAAAGCTGCTCCGGGAATATCATCGAAACCGACGACCGAGACGTCCTCGGGCACGCGCAATCCAGCTTCGCGAAGCGCCCAAATCGCGCCGATGGCGGAAATGTCGTTGTAGGCGAAGAGCGCGGTGAAGTGGACTTTTCTCGCGAGCAATTCCTTGGTGACGGGGAAACCCACTTCCGGCGTGGAAATGGTGCTATCGATGCGGATGGTCAGTTCGGGGCGAATTCGGATCCCCAGTTCCGCAGCGGCTTCGGTGATGGCGCTCCATCGCACTTCCGAGTCCGAGCTGAAAACCTGCCCTTGAAGGAATGCAATTTCTTCGTGCTGCAGCTCTTTGAGATGCTCGAGCGCCAGGCGCGCCGCGCGTTTATGGTCCAGGACGATGTTCGTTACTCCGGCGAACTGGCGGTGTCCCGCGACGGCGACGGTTGGCAGGGACGGCTCCGCGGCTATGGAGGTGTCGACGGTAATGAGGCCTTCGACGCCTCGTTGCACGAGCATCTGCGAATAGGCTGCAAGCAACTTGGGATCGTGGCGATGCACGACCGTCAAAAAAAAGTAGTTTTGCGAGGTGAGATATTTTTCGATGCCGCTGATCACTTGCGAGCCGTAAGCGTCGCCAATCTCTTCGGCGATCACTCCGATGGTAAAAGTTCTCTTCATCCGCAGTGTGCGCGCGAAAAAATCGGGCCGGTAATTCAGCTCCAGCGCCGCCGCAAGGATGCGTTTCTTGGTGTGCTCCGGGATCGAGCGCGCGGCCGGCGAATCGTTAAGCGCCGCGGAGACCGTGCCCGCGGCTAAACCGAGGTGCGTCGCCACGGTCTTGAGGGTGACCTTCTTGTTATTTTGGCGGGGGTTGTCTTCCTTGCTCTGCGTAGTTGTCATGTACAGGGCCTCGACAATTTCTCTCGTTGCGGAATGCAATTCCGAGCCGGAGTGGCCGCACCCGGTCCACGCCAGCCCAGTTCGAACGTACCTGGAGTATAGCAGGGAGAAGTCCCATTCGCCTTGCCGCACTTTGGCAAACTCCTGCTTCCCCGCGGTTTTCTTTGGGCTGCATTTTCTTTGAGATAGAATGCTTGCGATGCTTGGTTATTTCTCTCGCCGGCCCGTTCTTGTTGTCTTTTTCTTTGTGCCGACGCTAAGTTTCATCTCACCGCATGTGGCGCGTGCGCAAAGCGCCAGCGTTCCGCTGCCTCCGGCGTCGAAACTGCCCGCTCCAAAAGTAAACCGCCCCGGTTTTCCAGCGATTCCAAAATTCAGGGATATCGCTCGAGAACGCGGTCTCACGGTCTCGCACATCTCCACCGGCGAGAAGCGCTACATCGTTGAATCCATGAGCGGAGGCGTCGGCCTCTTCGATTGCGATGACGACGGACGCCTGGACATCGTCACCGTCAACGGCTCCACAGTGGACCGCTATTTGAAAGGCGGCGACCCGATGGTCACGCTTTATCACCAGGAGCCGGACGGCACCTTCAAGGACATTACGCAGCAAGCTGGACTCACGCGGCGTGGCTGGGGCATGGGGGTCGCCGTCGCGGATTTTGACAACGACGGCAAGCTCGATCTATTCGTCACCGGTTATGGCGGCAACGTTCTCTACCACAACCTCGGCGGCTGCAAATTTGAAGACGTCACGGAAAAAGCCGGCGTGCGAGGCGGCGGTTTTAGCACCGGCGCTGCCTGGGGCGATTACGATCGCGATGGCAACGTGGACCTTTTTGTCTCGCGCTACGTGCACGTCGATTTAGCGCACATGCCGGCGCCCGGGAGCAACAAATTCTGCCGCTATAAAGGCTTGCTCGTGCAGTGCGGCCCGTGGGGACTCGAAGGCGAGAGCGACCTTCTCTATCACAATCGGGGCGACGGCACGTTCGAAGAAGTCTCCCAGAAAGCCGGTGTGCACGACCAAATCGGGTATTACGGGCTCGGCGTTCAATGGTGCGATTACGACGATGACGGCTGGCCTGATCTTTTGGTGGCCAACGATTCCGTGCCGAACTATCTCTATCACAACAACCACAATGGAACATTTTCCGAAGTTGGCATGCTTTCTGGCGTGGCCCTGAGCGGCGATGGCACGCAACTCGGAAACATGGGGGTGGATTTTGGCGACTACGACCACTCCGGCCGCTTCAGCCTTTTCATCACCACATTTCAGGACCAGCCCAAAGCCTTATGGCGAAACATGGGAGCCAATGGATTTGAGGATGTGAGCTGGGCGTCCGGCGTGGGCCGCCCCAGTTATTCCGATGTGTGTTGGGGTACGAGCTTTTTTGACATGGATAATGACGGTTGGCTTGATCTTCTCATCGCGTGCGGCCATGTCTATCCGCAAATCGACACGCTGCCGGAAGGCCCGCGTTACCGCCAGCCGATTTTTCTCGAGCGCAACAATCGCGACGGCACGTTCGACGAGGTCTCGAAAGAAGCCGGCCTGGCCGACTTGCCGCTGCAATCGCGCCGCGGCGCCGCCTTCGGCGACATTTTCAACACCGGCAACGTCGATGTAGTTCTTTTGAATGTCGGTGAGCCACCCTCACTTCTTCTAAACACAAACAACGACGGCAACCACCGCGTTCTCTTCAAGCTAATAGGAACGAAAAGCAATCGCGCGGCCATTGGCGCGCGCGTGACAATCCGCGCAGGAGGCGTTCGCCAGATTGCGGAAGTCCGCGGCGGCGGCAGCTACCTCTCGCAAAACGATCTCCGCCTTCATTTCGGCTTGGGCAAAGCTACTAAAATTGACTGGGTAGAAATCCGCTGGCCGAGCGGAAAAGTTGAGACGCTGGAAAATGTTGCCGCGGACTCCATTTACTCCGTTGTGGAAGGTTCGGGAATCCGCGGCACAAAACAGCTACCGCCGCCGGGCGCATCCATATCAACAGCCAGAGATCACCTTCGAATGAGCAACAAGCAAGCGCGATAGTTCCTTACAAGCCGTCATACGACATCGAGGAATCGGCTACTGCCCTACGGTAATTTTCTTGCCGGAGTATTGCACGGTTTTGTCCGCATTTTCTGTGAGGGCGCCGCCGACGCCGTGATTTTCGCCGACGAAGACGATTCGAAAGGTGCGTTTTTCAAGCATGCCGGGGAAAGAGCCGCTGCGGTCGCCGATCGTGAGGGATTGCGCGGCGTCGTCCCAGGAAAAAGGAATCGTGGTGTAGACACCTTTTTCATAGTTGTAGGTGTCGTTCTCGTCTTCGTAGAGAGTGAAGGCGCCGTCGGCGCCGCGGTAAATGCGAAGTTCGATGGGATCGGCGGATTTTTCGGCGGCGTATTCCACGTCGGGACCGAGCGGAAGAATGGAGCCGGCGCGAACGTAAAGCGGCATACGATCGATGGTGGTTGGAGCGTCGGCGAAGCGGCCGCCCTGAACCGATGAGCCGGTCCAGAAGTCATACCACTTGGCGCTCGGTAGATAGAGATGGCGAGTGGTTGCGCCAGGTTCGGTGACGGGATTTACAAGAATGGCGGGGCCGAATAGAAATTGGTCGCCGATGTTTTGCGCGCGGACGTCTTCGCGGAAGTCCATCACGAGCGGGCGCATGATGGTGTAGCCCTCGTGGGTGGTTTTCCAAGCGAGCGAATAGATGTAGGGCATAAGGCGATAGCGAAGCTTGTCGTAGGCGATGAGAGTTTTTTCCGCTTCAGGGCCGTAGGACCAGATTTCGTTTTGGTTCGTGGTGCGCGTGCCGTGCGCGCGGAAAATGGGGCAGAACGAGCCGAATTCGAACCAGCGGACGTAAAGCTCGCGGTATGCGGGATCATCAGGATTGGCGGAGACGAAGCCGCCTATGTCGGTGGTCCAATAAGGCAAACCGGAAAGGGAGTAATTGAGGCCGGCGGGAATTTGGCGGCGGAAGGTTTCCCAGTTGGGATCGATGTCGCCGGACCAGACGGCGGCGGCGTTGCGCTGCTCGCCCGCGTAGGCGGAGCGAGAGAGAATGAAGACACGCTTTTTGTCGGAAGCCTGGCGCTGGCCTTCGTAGACGGCAGAGGTGGTATAGAGAGGGAATTCGTTGGCGTAGCGCGCGCCATTTTCGCCGCCGTTGACTTTGCTGGTCACGAGAATATTGGTCTCGCGGCCTTCGGTTTCGGGCTCCGTCGTATCCAGCCACCAGGCATCGACGCCGATTTTGAACAGGGCGTTGTCCATGAGGCTCCAGTAGTATTCGCGGGCCTCTGCATTGAATGCATCGTAGAGCGCCATAGCGGGCGGATGAAAGCTCTGGACTTTGGTGCGCGCGATGAAGAAGCCGCGCTTGTCCATGTCGTCGTAAACGGGCGAGCCGGGGCGGAAATACGGCCAAACGGAAATCATCAGGTGGACATGATCGTTGTGCAGCGCATCAACCATGCCCTTGGGATCGGGATAATTTTTGTTGAACACAGGATCGCCCATGATGTTCCACCAGAACCAATCCTGGACGATGTTGTCGAGCGGGATGTGCTGCTCGCGGTATTTTTGTGCGATGGAGATAAGCTCGGCTTGCGAGTCGTAGCGGTTCTTGCATTGCCAGTAGCCGTAAGCCCATTTGCCGAAAAGAGGAACGGCGCCGGTGAGTTCGCGATACGCGCCAATGATACGGTCGAAGTCAGGCCCGTAGAAAAAATAGTAGTCGATGGAATCGGAGACTTCGGAATTTAGATAAAAAGCATGGACAAAGCGGTTGTTGAAGCGGCTGCGCGAGCCGTTGTTCCAGAAAATCCCGTAGCCGTTGCTGGAGAGAAGCAGAGGAATGGAAATGTTCGTGTTGTCTTGCGAGAGGTCGACGGCCTCGCCGCGGTAGTTCCACACACCGCCCTGGTGCTGGCCGAGGCCGTAGAAGGCTTCTTGCGTGTCCCACATATTGACGAAGCGCTCGGAACGATAGGTTTTCTCGCCGTTGACTTCGGCCGGCGTGAGCGTCCGCGTATTTTCCTGCGTGAGCTTGTGGCCAGCGGAGTCGTAGAAAAGGATCGAGCTATCGGCCCGCGCGATCACGATCTTCAAGCTGGAAGTGCTGAGCGTGATGACCTTGGGATCGTCCTGTGCGAGAGAAAAATCCGCCTTCGGCCACGACTTTTTGACGATCATGAAATCAGGGCGTTCAGGGACGTTACGCTCGAGCGAGTAGACGACGTGGACGATGGAATTCGAGCAGACCTGAAAGCGAAGAAAGCCCGTTTTGAGTACGAGAACGACTCCATCCGGCTGCGGCTCGACCGCGTATACAGGGTCAAGCGGGACCCATTGGGCCAACAGGGTGGTGGCGGCGAAAGAGAGCGCCAGCGCGAGAGCGAGGAGGGGTGCTATATGCCTTCTGGAAAAGGTTTGCATGAATTTTATGGAACTCCGTGAACGATAACGTTAATTTATGGCGAACGCTCGACGGCACATTGTCACCCCTCAAGTGGGGTTGTCAATGCCGTTTGTGATCGTGGGCGGGACGTGCCGGGGCAACGGGAAATTCGGCAAGTCTAAGAAAAATAAGGGGAAGATTCGCGATTCCTGTTCTTTTGTGATAAAACGCGTGAGGCTGAAGCGGGACCGGCCCTAACGGCAGGGCTAAAAAGGGAATTTTTTGCCGGGGCGGGAGAAACGGCAGTTCGCGGCGCAGGAGCTATGGGAACATTCTGGTTCGACCTTCGGCATGCGGTGAGGACGCTGCGAAAGAGTCCGGGCTTTGCCCTTGCGGTCGTCGTTTCGCTAGGGCTGGGGATTGGCGCGAATACCGCCATTTTCCGTTTGCTGGATGCACTGATGCTTCAGCCCATCGGCGCGCATGAGCCGCAGCAATTGGTGAGAATCGGCTCGGTTGATAGCCAGGGGTTCGTCGGCCCGGTTCCCGGCGAAATGCTGGATTGGCTGCGCAAAGAGCCGATGCTTGAGGGCGTCTGCGGGGTCAATGAGCCGCTTTCCACGGTGGAAATAAAAGGCGAACTGCTGGCGGTGCCGGCGCATGCGCTTTCCGGCGATTGCTACGAAACACTGGGCGTGCGGCCTGCGCTCGGTCGGCTGTTCACGCGGGAAGATGACATCGCGAGCGGGCCGCGCGTGGTGGATCTCAGCTACAACTTTTGGCAAAACCGGTTTGGCGGCGATCCGCATGTCATCGGACAAACGATCCGCGTTGAAGGAGCGCCGTTCACGGTGATCGGCGTCACGGAACCCGCTTTCCAAGGATTCCTGCTGGCGTTTCCGCCGATGGTATCGTTTCCCCTCCGGCAGGAAGTGAATCCGATGGGCAACGATCCGGCGGACAAAGCGAACATCTATTGGGGCTCCGCGTTCGCGCGGCTCAAGCCCGGCGTCACCGAGGAGGAGTTGCGCGCGCGCCTAAGCGTGGAATGGCGCGGCCTGCTTGCGCAAACTCTGCCGCCGACCGTTAATGCAGAAAGGCGAACCAGGATACTCAGCGAGCCTGTGGGAGTGACTTCCGGAGAGATGGGCTTGGACTATTGGGCGCGAAACCGTTTCGAACGGCCGCTCTTGGCGCTGCTCGCGATTAGCGGACTGGTGCTGCTGGTTTCCTGTTTCAACGTCGCGAATCTGCAGCTCGCGCGGGGAATACAAAGGCAGCGCGAGATGGCCGTGCGGCTGGCGCTGGGCGCAAGAAGGTGGCAGCTTGTGCGCGAGTTGCTTGCGGAGAGCGCGATTTTGATTGCGGCGGCATTGATTTTCGCATTGCTTTTGGCGCGCGTGGGTGACCGGATGCTCCTGGCCGTGCTGAGCGGGGGCTACTCCGGATTCGCGCTGGAGGCGAAGACCGACCTGCGCGTGTGGATTTTCACGGCTGCGACCGCGTTCGCGGTTCTTTTATTTTTCGCGGTTCTGCCCGCGCGCCAGGCCAGCGCCGCGAATCTTACCGATGCGTTGAAAAACGGTTCGCGCTCCGCAACCGGCTCGCAAAACCGCACGCGAAGAATTCTGGTTTGCGCGCAAGTGGCTTTCACTCTGGTTCTACTTTTGGGAGCAGGTGTCTTCAGCGAATTGCTGCGGCAATTGCGCGAGGCCCCGCTGGGGTTTCAAGTGGACCACGAGCTCAGCGCGCAATTGATGCCGCTGCCCGCAGGTTATGGCCACGGATTCAATCCGGGGGTTTATTATCGCGGTTTGCTGGAGCGCGTAAAGAACCTGCCCGGCGTGGAGGCGGCGAGCCTTTCGAATTTTGCTCCTCTCTTTTCGCGGGCCTATGACGAAGAAATCAGATCCACGCGTACGCCGGATGCTTCCGGGTTTCGCGCTCCCGCGCAGCAAGTGAGCGACGGATTTCTGAGGACGATGCGGATTCCTTTGCTCGAGGGGCGGGATTTCGGTCGAACGGACGCTCCGAATTCGCAGAAAACGGCGATAGTAAGCGAGTCTCTCGCCAAGCAGCTCTTTCCAGGCCGAGCGGCTTTGGGCGAGCACATCCGCGTTGGTTCGGGGAATGACACACAAGACGTGGAGATTGTGGGAGTCGCGGCGGATGCACGGCTGACGGACCCTCGCAAGCGCGATCTGGATTTTGTTTACCTCAATTATTGGCAGTATCCGGATGACGAGCTGTGGGGCGGTCTGCAACTTCGCTATTCGGGGAACGCGGTGCCGGTGATCGCCGCCCTGCGGCAGACTTTGCAGGAGCAAGGGCACGAATATCCGCTGCGCCTCCGTACGATTTCCGAGGATAGAGACATTTCGCTGTTGCAGGAAAGGTTGCTCGCCGGACTGGGCACGGCCTTCGGGGCGCTGGCCCTTGTTCTGGCGGGAGTCGGCTTGTTCGGATTGCTGAATTTTTTTGTGGCCAGCCGGACGAGCGAATTCGGCATCCGCGTGGCGCTGGGCGCGGCCCGGCGGGACGTGATCTGGCTGATGTTGCGCGAGACGATGCTTCTCGTTGGAGCTGGAGTTCTGATTGGGCTGCCGTTGTCGTACGCTTCAGAACGGCTGCTGGCGGCGGTGTTGAGAGGAGCGAGTCCCGTGCCGTGGATTCCCGCGGCCGCCGCGGTCGCGCTTCTTTTGGGAATGGCTGGAATCGCGGCGGTGATTCCGGTGCGCCGGGCCACTGCCGTGGATCCGCTGGTGGCGTTACGATATGAAGGATGAAGTTTATTTGAAACGGACAGGAACTTTATGAAACTTTTTGCGAGAATCTGCATGCTGGCATGTTTGACGATTTTAGGCGCGGAATTTGCGCCGTCATCTCAAGGCGAGGGAGCGAAAACGATGGCCAAACACAGCGCGCACGTGGTGAAAGCCGCGTTTGGCAAAATGCCGGACGGGACGGAGATCGAGTCTTACACCCTTTACAACACGGAAGGCGCCTCGGCGAAGGTGATCACCTACGGCGCCACGCTCGCGGAACTCCACATGCCCGACCGGCATGGAAAGATGGGCGACGTGGTGCTCGGTTTCGACAATCTCGAGGGTTACCTCGGGCAGTATCCTTATTTTGGCGGGACAATCGGGCGCTACGCGAACCGCATTGCCAAGGGGGAATTCACGCTGGACGGGAAAACGTATCATCTTGCGCTCAACAACGGGCCGAACAGTTTGCACGGGGGAACCATCGGATTCAACCGCAGAGTTTGGAAGGCGGAGCCGCTCGAAGTGAAGGACGGAGCGGCGGTTCGGTTCACGTATCTGAGCAAGGATGGAGAAGAGAACTATCCCGGGAATTTGCATGTGAGCGTGACGTATACGCTGACAAACACGAATGAACTGAAACTGCAGTATGCGGCGGACACAGACAAAGACACAGTTTTGAATTTGACGAACCACAGCTACTTCAACTTGTCGGGCACGGATACGGGGACCATTCTGAAGTACATCCTTTATATAAACGCAGATAAGTACACGCCGGTGGATCCGACGCTGATTCCGACGGGTGCGATCGATAGCGTGGTGGGGACGCCGCTGGATTTCTTGAAGCCGACGGCCATCGGAGCGCACATCGGCGAGATCAAGGATATCGGCGGCTACGACCACAATTACGTGCTGAATGGAAAGCCAGGCACGCTGCGGCTCGCCGCGAGAGTTTTCGATCCGGAGTCGGGAAGAGAAATGGAAGTTTTCACGACGCAGCCGGGCGTGCAGTTTTATTCGTCGATCGGTTTGAACGGAAGCATCAAGGGGAAGGGCGGAGTCGCGTATCAGAAGTACGGCGCGATTTGCCTCGAGACGCAACACTTTCCGGATTCGCCGAACCGTCCCAATTTTCCGTCGACGGAGTTGAAGCCGGGGATGCACTTTCATTCGGAAACGATTTACAAGTTCTCGGCGAAGTGAAGCAGCGCTGTCGCGTGAGGTTCCAAGCCGGGACGAGGTTCTCTTTCGGGACGTGTAAGAAGTTCGTAGAGGAGAAGAGACTCAAAACTTTATGACCATCCCTTTCGCGTTTGCTATACCGACATTCCTCGTTCATCTCTCCGCCGTGGACGCCATCATCATCGCCTTTTATTTCTTGCTGGTGCTGGGCATCGGGTTTTATCTGAAGGGCCGCGCGAAGACCGGCGAAGACTTTTTCCTGGCCGGGCGAGAGATGACGGCCTGGGTCGCCGGGCTAGCTTTCGTGTCGGCGAACCTTGGATCTATCGAGTTGCTCGGCTGGGCTGGCAACGCATACCAATACGGGATCATGGCTGCGCACTGGTACTGGATTGGAGCCATTCCCGCGATGGTGTTTTTGGGATTGGTGATGATGCCGTTCTACTACATCTCGAAAACACACTCGGTGCCTGGCTATCTCCAGTTGCGTTATGGGCCTGAAGCGAGCGGGCTGAGCGCGGTCACTTTCGCGGCTATGACCATTCTGATGTCCGGCGTGAATATGTATGCGATGGCCGTGGTAATGAAGGTCGTGCTAGGGTGGGACATCAATTTCAGCATCTGGGTATCGTCGCTGACTGTGGGTGTTTACGTTGCGGCGGGCGGCTTGTTTTCCGCAATCTTCAACGAGGTCCTGCAGTTTTTCCTGATCTGGTTCGGCGCACTGCTGATTCCAATTCTGGGCATGATCGAAACGGGCGGTTGGAGCGGCATGGTCGCTCGCATCCATCACAATTTCCCTGGCCAGGATTTCACGCACATGTGGGCGCCCATGGGGTCGCCCAGCGCAAATCCGATGGGAATTAGCTGGTTTGGAATCGTCTTCGGTCTGGGGGCCGTCCAGTCCATGGCCTACTGGACCACGGACTTTTTGGTTGTGCAGCGGGTGCTGTCGGCCAAAGATATTCGGGCCGCGAAAATGGCGCCAATCATTGGCTCCTTTTTCAAGATGGCAGTGCCGCTGATCGTTATCTTGCCGGGATTGCTGGGACTCGCCGTGTTGCCCATGCACCTGGTTTCGGCGAAAGCCGCGGGCCCGGGGCAGTACAGCTACGACGCAGTCCTGCCGCTCATGCTCACTCGCTACTGCGGTCCGGGCTTGCTCGGATTGGGCGTGATCGCCCTGATCGCAGGTTTCATGGCAGGTATGGCCGGCAATGTCAGCGCGTTTGCCACCGTCTGGACGTACGATATTTATCGTCCATTCCTGCGCAAGAAAGCGTCCGACAAGCATTACGTTTTGATGGGACGGTGGTGCACGCTGATTGGCTTGTTCGTGAGTATTGGAACGGCATACATTGTTATGCACTTTGCCAGTATCATGGACTATGTCCAGGCCCTCTTCAGCATGTTCGTCGCACCTCTGTTTGGAACTGTGGTGCTCGGAATGCTCTGGAAGCGCGTGAGCCGGGCTGCCGGATTCTGGGGCCTGCTGGCAGGCGTGAGCTCTTCGATCGCGACTTTCTTACTGATGAAACTGGATCCTGCCCGGTGGGTTGGGATTTTCGCACTTACCCCGCGTGCCTCGGGCTTGGCGCAGGACATGTACCAGGCTTTGTGGGCTTGCTCGACCTGCGTTGTGGTTACGGTCGTGGTGACGTTGGTGACTCAGCCGAGGCCGGAGGCAGAACTGAAAGGTCTTGTTTACTCGCTTACTGACGTGCCGAAGGATGAGCATAAGAGCTTCCTGCAGCGCCCGTTTTTTTGGGGCATGGTTGCTCTTGCCATCTTAGTGGCGCTGCAAATCATTTTCTGGTGATCATCTATGACTGAAGACAATCCTATCATTCCGGTCTGGTTCTTCGTGGGAATCATGTTCCTGCTATATGGCCTGCTGATCCTGGGCAGCGGAATTGCGGAATGGCCGCACCCGCCGAATACGGTGCTTTCGAATCTGCACGCTCCTGTGTGGTGGGGCGCGCTGATGACATTGCTCGGGGCCATGTACTGCATCCGCTACAGACCGGGGCGGAAAAAGGCTAGTTGACGAAATTTGCTTCGCTTGGTGCGGTTGCGCCTGCCGGAGACCGCTGCTCAGTTTGCAGGGGAAGATTTGTTTTCAGAGAAAATGGAATGTAGGGCCGGATAAATCCGGCGATACGTTTCATAGCCGCGCTGCATAACGGCGCTGGATTCGTTGTTCGCGCTCACGCGCTTGGCGACTCGCACCGCGGCATCGCAGGCTTCATCGACCGTCTTCCAAATTCCCGCGCCGACTCCCGCTAGAATCGCCGCGCCATAAGCCGCGCCTTCTTCCGCTTTCAAAATTTCCACTTCGTGCGCGTAAACGTCCGCCTGGATTTGCTGCCAGAGCGGCGAGCGCGCGCCGCCGCCGCCGAGGCGAATGCGTTCCACGGGAACGTGAATTTCGCGGAAAATCGTAAACGTGTCCTTCAGACTGTAGGCTACGCCTTCGAGAATGGCGCGGATGAGATGCGCGCGCGTGTGCGAAGCCGTTAATCCGACAAACGCGGCGCGTGCAAACGGGTCGAGATGCGGAGTGCGTTCGCCCATCAAATAGGGCGTCCAGTAAGCGCCTTCGGAACCGGCTGGAACGGTGGCGGCTTCGGCGGAGAGGCGTTCATAAGGATCGCGGCCATCGTCGGGTCCCGCGCCAAAACGGTCGCGAAACCAGCGCAGCGAGAGGCCCGCGGCTTGCGTCACGCCCATCACGTGCCATCGGCCGGGAATGGCGTGGCAGAACGTATGCAAGCGGCCTTTGGGGTCGAGCGAGGGTTTGTCGGTTGCGGCGAAAACAACTCCCGAAGTTCCGATCGTGGCGCTGACAACGCCGGCGCGCGTGATGCCCATGCCCACGGCACCAGCGGCTTGGTCGCCGGCCCCGGCAACAACGGGAGTGCCGGGGCGAAGGCCGGTTGCGTTTGCGCCGGCTTCCGAAAGCTTGCCGCAAATTTCCTGCGATTCGAAAAGCTTGGGAAGTAGTTTGCTGTCGATGCCGGTTTTGCTCAGCACTTCGCTCGACCAGATGCGGTGAGTGACGTCGAGCAAGAGCGTGCCGGAAGCGTCGGCGACATCGATGGCGGATTCGCCGGTGAGACGCAGACGGACGTAGTCTTTCGGCAGCATTACTTTGCGGACGCGCTGCCAGTTTTGCGGCTCGTTTTCGCGGACCCACAAGAGTTTCGTGAGCGTAAAATTCGTCAGCGGAGGATTGCAGGTCAATTGGATGAGGCGTTCGAGGCCGATGGTGCGCTCGAGCTCTTTCGATTGCGCTTCCGTCCGCTGATCACACCAGATGAGCGCGGGGCGAATGACTTCGTCGTTTTCATCGAGCAGGACGGCGCCGTGCATTTGGCCGGAGAAACCGACAGCGGAGATGGAACCGGCATCGAGGCCGGAAAGTTGCAGCGCTTTGCGAACGGCCAGAGCGGCCGCGCGCCACCAGTCGCGCGGGTCCTGCTCCGCCCAGCCCGGTTGCGGGCTGGCAAAGTTGGCGTGCTCTTCCGTGCCGGAGGCGAGGACCGTGCCGAAATCGTCGAGAATGACGGCGCGCGTGCCGCTGGTTCCGACGTCGATGCCCAGGATAGGAATGACGGCCTCCTAATCAATCCAGAGAAGTAAAAAAAGCAGTCGAAAGCCCGTAGCGTGAACGTTCACGGCGCCCCATTTAAGACCACCTGCACTGGGTTGTCAACGCGGCGCGGCGCGGTTGGCGGCATGAGACAAATGCAAGCGGAGGTAGCCGCGGATGTCCCGAGGTGCGGAGATTTTTCGGTGGCTCCCGGTTGCTTGAGAGCGCGATTGACAACCTGCGGCCTGGAACACAGAATGGCACTCGTTTCGCCCGGATTTTTCGGAGCGGACCCGCATCGGGAGGCCAAACATGAGCGACAACGCAGCAACAACCATCGACCGCAGAAAATTTTTGGCGCAATCCGCCGCATTGCTCGCGGCCGGCGCTGCTTTGCCGAGCACGGCCCTTTCTTACGGCAGAATTGTGGGCGCGAACGATCGCATCTCGCTGGCGCACATTGGCACGGGCAGCCGCGGTGGTGATCTGGATTGGATCGCCGCGCAGTTGAAAACGAGCCACAACGCGGAGATGACCGTAGTGTGCGATTTGTGGAAGCACAATCGCGAAAAGGCCGCCGCGACGAACACGAAATATTACGGCCGCGCTCCGCGTTCGTTCGAATATCTCGAGGACGTGCTGGCTCTGAAGGACGTAGACGCCGTGCTGATTTCGACTCCGGAACATGCGCACTCGCCGATTTTGAAAATGGCAGTGGAAGCCGGCAAAGATGCTTACGTCGAAAAGCCCATGGGCAACGTGCTCGCGGAAGTGAAGGAAGCGCGCGACACGGTTTTGAAGAGCGATCGCATCGTGCAAGTCGGAACACAGCATCGCAGCGAGCCGTATCCTCGAGCGGCGCACGATTTGGTGCAGACCGGTGTGCTTGGAGATGTCAGCAAAGTGGAAATCGTCTGGAATTATCACGGGCCGCGTTGGCGCGGGCGCGAAGAAACGAAGCTGATCCGCGAAGAGGACACGGATTGGCGCAAATGGCTTCTGACCAAGCCCTATCGGCCTTGGGACCCGAAGATTTACTGCGAGTTCCGCTTGTACAAGGAATTTTCGAGCGGCATTCCCGATCAGTGGATGAGCCATGCGATCGATTTGGTGCACTGGTTCATGAACGACAACTTCCCGCGCTCGGTAGTGTCGCACGGCGGCGTACTTGCGTGGCACGACGGACGCGAAAACGCCGATACGTTCCACACCTTGCTCGAGTATCCCAAGGGATTTCTCGTGAGCTATTCGACGAGTTTTGGAAACGATTCGCCGAGTTCGACGCGCTACATGGGAAAAAAGGCCACGCTCACCAACATCGGCGGCGAAGGCAGCCCGCGCTATGAACTCGTCGAAGAAAAGGGCACGTACGAGGACGATCCCGACATCGACAAGAAGCGCGCGTCGCGATTCGTGCTTCTGCCTGGCGAAACGGGACTGCCTCCCACGGGCATGGGCGACCTTACGCTCGGCCACATGGCCAACTGGTTCGAATGCATGCGTTCGCGGCAACAGCCACATTGCACCGTGCAGAACGGCTTCGCGCATTCCGTCGCGAACATGATGGCGACGGAAGCCTACTGGTCGGGCAAGAAGCAGTATTGGGACATGGCCAGCGAAACATTTTCGGATCGCGCGCCGGCCAGCTAGGCCGCGCGTGCGGCAATGCCCGCCGTGAATGGAAAGCGCATTCGAACGCGCACACGCCAGTCCGCAGCGCGCCTCTAGGAAAGATATTTTATGGTCTGTTCGATGAGCCGTGTTGTGGGGCCGTACGGCTCGCCGGGCGAATCATATTCCATCGAGCAATAGCCTCGATAGCCGCTGGCCTTCAGGATGTCGAAGGACTTCTTCAAATCCACGGTGAACAGCTTTCCGTCATCGTCCGTTTCGCCATCCTTGACGTGGCAAATGCCGTAAGCATGCTGGAACATAGCCTGCAGCGCGCGATAGTTGAAGTCCGCGTCGCCCTTCATCATGGAGTTCGCAAAATCCGGCAACGCGCGAAGATAGGGGTTCTGCACCGCCTCAATCACTTTGACGATAAAAAAAGCATCTTCGCTGACCAGATCATCGTTCTCCAGGGTAACCACAATGTTTCTTTCGGCCGCGTAGTCCGCGACGGCCCGCAGACTTTCCGAGCAGCGGCCGGCATTCGGCGAAGAATTCTTCGTGGCGGCTATGTGCGTACGAATTCCCGGTGAGCCGATGCGCACGGCGACGTCCACCCAGCGCTTTGCGAAAGCGACCGCCATCTCGCGCGCCGGAGCATCGGCATCATAGAAACTGTGGGACGCGCCGACCGCGATATTTACGGGGTGCACTTTGGTCTTATGCATGATTTGGCGAAAATCGTCGAGGTAATCCGGCTCCGTGGACGTGAAATGAGTGCTGAGCGGCTCGATGTTATGAACGTCGAATTTCTCGGCTACGTGCGCCGGGAAGTCGAGCAGATTCATCGCGGGTAAATCGTCGTCGCGTTCGCGATTGTCCGGACTCACGATGTACGCCCGAAACGGATACGAAGGAATCGCGATGCGATCGCGCGGACGCGTGGGAAAAATGATGTGCGGCTCGGAAGCGCCTTGCGCGAGCGCGGCGGGAGCGTTGCTCGCAAGGATTCCGCCCGCCGCCAGGGCGGAAAGCCTTTCGAGAAATACGCGGCGCGTCAGTGAGTCCATGCAGCTGTACCCTACTACATTTTCCTCGCGGTGTGTGAATCGGAAGAGTTTGTCGCTGCCGGATGGAGGACTTTACACACGCGGGGTTCCGTCCCGAAGTGCATCCGCTCATTTTCAAACAAAATGCCTGCCAACCGCTAACCTGCGGCAAACCAATACCGCTGAAATGCCTGCTTGCCTCCATCCGAAATGTGTTGTTTCATAATATGAAATAGAGTTTCACATTGTGAACAGCTACCCGGACACCTCGTCGCTGCTCGCGGCCTTTTCCGCTCCCGGAATCTCTATTCCAAAATCCTGCAAGCCCCTCTTCTATGCCTTCCCGAACTAAAATCTCGCGGAATCGCGCCGCAGCCGGCTCCAGCAAGTCCTTACAGAAAGCGCTGCGCATTCTCCTGCATCTGGGTGACTGCGGCCCGGAAATGAGCATCACGCAGATTTCTTACGATCTCGCCCTCAATAAAACCACCGTCCACCGGCTTCTCGCCGCCATGCAAAACTTTCACCTCATCGAACAGAACCCGCTCAACGAAAAATATCGTCTCGGCCTCAAATTTCACGAGCTCGCCTCCAGAACGCTTCACTCGCGCTCCCTGCAATACGAAGCGCGCCCCTTTCTTGAGGAACTTGCCCGCCGCTCCAACGAAAGCGTCAGCCTCGCCGTTCCCGGCGCTGGCGGCATCATTTGCCTCGACCGCGTCGACTCGCCCACTTCCATCATCACGGTTCGCACTCTCATCGGTGAACTTCTCCCCGCGCATTGCACCGCTCCCGCCAAAGCCATTCTTGCCTGGCTACCCGAACGTGAGGCCTACAACGTCCTCTTTCGCAATGGCATGAGGCTCTACACGCCGCTTACCATCCCAAGCCTCCGCGAACTTAAGCCGGTTCTCGACCTTACCCGCCGCCAGGGCTATGCTACCGCGCACGAAGAATTGGAAAAGGGATTGAGCAGTATTGCCGCTCCCGTTCTCTATAAAGGCGGCCGCGTCATCGCCGCTCTCGGCATGGCCGGGCCCACGCTCCGATTTGTCGGGCCCGATCTCGAGAAAAAAATCCCTTTGCTTCTGGATTTCGCGGCCAGGCTTTCGAGATCCTTGAGCCGCGGCCCGGCGAATTTCGGCACCGTCATGGAGCCGCTTGCCGCATCGAGTTTGGGAGGGAGAACCAAAAGCACATGGCGCACACCATTCGCGCTGACCACATAGGCAGTTTGCTCCGGCCGCCCGATTTGCTGCAGGCGCGCCAGACCGGCGCGAACGCCGAACGCCTTCGCGAGCTCGAGGACCAGCACATCCTCCGCGTTCTCGCAAAACAAAAGGAACTCGGCTTCGAGGTTTTCACCGATGGAGAACTGCGCCGCCGCAATTTCATGAGCGACTTCACCGACGCCGTCGAAGGCTTCGATTTCGGCGACGCCGTCGCGAGAAGCTGGAACGCCGGCGATTCCGGAGCGGCTCCCGTCAGCGCCGTCGCCGGCATCGTCACCAAAAAACTTCGCCAAGTCCGCCCGCTCACCGGCCACGAGTTGCCCTTTACAAAAGCGCACGCTCCCGGCCCGATCAAAATGACCTTGCCAAGCGCCACGCAATTTCCTGCCATCTCCTTCAAACGCGGCGTCACCGACGCCGTTTACAAAAATCACTCGGAACTTTTGTGGGCCGTCGTCGACGTCATGAAAAGCGATCTCACAAAGCTTTCCAGCGACGGCGTGAATTACATCCAAATCGACGCGCCGCGCTACAGCTACTACATGGATCCGAAATGGCGCGAGTGGATTAAAAAGGAAATCGGCGTCGAGCCCGATGCCGCGCTCGACGAAGCCATCAAAGCCGATAATGCCTGCTTTCGCGCCGCCCGCCGTCCCGGAATCACGCTCGCCATCCATCTTTGCCGCGGCAACAATCGCAGCCACTGGTACGCCGAAGGCGGCTACAACGCCATCGCTGAAAAAATGTTCACCACGCTCGACGTCGACCGTTTCCTCCTCGAATATGACAACGCCCGCTCCGGCACGTTCGAACCTCTGCGCTTCCTTCCCAAAGGCAAAACCGTCGTTCTCGGCCTCGTCAGCTCCAAAGTCCCGCGAATGGAAAATCCCGATCAGCTTGCCAGACGCATCGACGAAGCCGCAAAATTCGTCCCCATGGAAAATCTCGCGCTTAGCCCGCAATGCGGTTTCGCTTCGACCGCCGAGGGCAATCTCATCACCGAAGACCGCCAATGGGCCAAACTCAAACTAGTCGCAGACACCGCCCGCCGCCTTTGGAGCTGACCTAGCTCCCCGGCAGTCGAGCTGTTGCATGAGAATGAGGGTTAGGCGACGCTATGCGTCGGAATGTTCATCGAATCGAGGCGATTCAGCGTACCATTGACCGTCGGCCATCCAGCCGTCAAAATAAACCTGGGGAGTAGATATGTCTGAAAAGCAATTGGTCGAGGCGATTGGGAAAAAATACGCTTCGATGAACCGCGGCAAACGGATTAAAACGATCCGAAGCCTCGGCGACGAGGGCACCGGGTTTATCCGGAAGTTTTTCCCCGAGTTTTATTTGGAAGCTTTTCCGAAACGGGCTCGCTCGGCATCCGGCTCGTGGCAATCAAGTTCGCGGCGTGCGCTCGCCGCAAAGACTCGCTAGCGTTCAGGCCCATCTTCTCGCCCCATTCGATGATCAATTGTTTTCGCTGAGCGACTCCATAAACATTTTTTAAGACAGCCTCAAAAACCTCCTCTGGCGTCATTCCGCCCTTTAAAGCGGCCTCGATGGCTCCGCGTTTTTCTTGCTGGGTGAGGTGATCAGCCAGGCTGGATTTTTTCACAATTTACCTTATGTTGTAGGGACCCATAGAATATACTTTCCAGGTCTCGTCCCACAAACAAACTTTTTAGTAGCAGGCTCTGCCCGCCGCCTCGCGGTGCTGCCTCAGTTTCCGGCAACGCCGCCAATCAGGCGCCTGCGCAAACTCTCGGTGGCGAAATAAGTATAAAAACCAAATGCGCCGCGCTCTCCGATCTGGGCATATAATTCCTGCTATGAAGGACGTTAAGCTTGTTGTCGTTCAGTCCTACGGTACCCGCCCTGAGGCTGACTTCGCCAAGGGCGCTCTTGAAGACGCCGGCGTTCCGGCAATGATTCAGGCCGACACAGCGGGCGGAATGCGTGAACACCTGGCTTGGTCCGGCTCGGGATTTAAAATTTTGGTACGAGAAGAAGACGCAGACGTGGCTCGCGATCTGCTCACTCCGCCGCCGGAGAGCGAATTAGGCGCCGACTTCCAACCCGACAGCGACCCACTACCACCTTGGCGTCGCTTTACCAAGTGAGTCTCCGCTCCCGGATTCCTGCGGGAGATGTGTCGCGTTGCGAGAGTCAAATCCGCAGCCGCGCTCAAGCCACATAACTGGACATGCGTTTCTCGCCGGATTTCACTTGTCTGTTAACCGGATGCCGAGTCCATCGCCACTGCAAAATACTTTGGCGCTCAAAGAACCGCGGGCAACAGACTGTATCAACACGAACTTCTCGTTTGAAAGGAGCTCTGATTTCTGATTGAATGATCCCACGGGGAGTCCACATGAAAATATACAATGTCACCGGCTATTTGATCATTCTTGCCTACATGCTGGCTTGTATGTATTCCGCTCCGGCTCATTTGGGACCCTGGCTTGGATTGGCGATCGGCGGAGTCTACTTTATCTTTTGTTGGTTTCTTGGCGGGTTGTATTTGGCCGATCTTCTTCATTTGGGAATCGCGCATCGCTCGCTCGACTATAAGGAATGGTTCATAAAAACCGTCACTATCACGAATAATATCTTTGGACTCTATGTGGATCCCATCGCCTGGGTGAACCGCCATCGATTGCATCATAAGAATTCCGACCATGAGGGAGATCCCAACAAAGTTTCCAGCGATGGTTTTTGGCGGACTATGTATCGCTGCCTGATGCCGTACAAATGCAACGAGAATTTGGCCGGCGACCAGATCCTGAAGTCCCGGACTTTTCGGATCGCTGCGAATCCGGTTTTTGCAATCCTTGCACAAGCCTTTAGTTTTTTTCTCTTCTGGAAGCTGGTGGGAGATCTGAAATTTGTGCTGGTGATGTGGGTTGGAATACGAATTTTTGCGCTGTGGGTGAATATGATTCAAAACTATTGGACCCACACGCGAAATTTTGGATACCGGCGGTATGACGATGAGGAAGACAACGCCATGAACATCGGCGAGTGGCTGCCGGTAACGGCGACCTTCAGCGCTTGTTTGCAAAACAACCATCACCATTATGAGGGTCTATTGCGGCTCAGCCACGACAAATCCGAATACGATTTTGGATTTTTAACTGTCAAATTTATGAAACAGTTGGGCTTGGTGAAGGCCACGAGAACGGGCGCGGAGTTGCCCAAGGACGTGCCCTTGGGCGCGCTGGAATTTTAGGGCGTTCTTTTTCTTTTCAGGAATGGATCGATCGTTTGCCTAAAGAAGCCAGGCGCTATGGCCTCTCCGTCCAAACCGTAAACTTGCGGCCATTCTTCCGGGTAGTAATACGTTCCAAAAAGTTTATCAATCCACGGAAAATGAATGGCGAAGTTCTTGTCGATGCCCTCTTTTTGCGAAGTATGGTGCCAATGATGATATCTGGGCATGACCAAAAACTTTTCCAGCCATGTCGCATTGGGGCCGAAATTGCAATGGGTCCACGTAGCGTGAAGGGTGACAAAAATCAAATACGCCAGGATGATCGTTTGCGAAAATCCAAACATCAGAGGAACCAGGATGAATCCGCGCACGAGTGTGTCGTCTACAAAATGGGAGCGCGACCCGGCGATCCAATCCAGCGCCTTCGAAGAATGGTGCACCGCGTGAAAACGCCAGAGAAAAGGCACTTTATGCAAAGCCAGGTGAATGAAATATTCAGCAATGTCAGCAACCACAACGGCCAGGAAAAACTGCAAAAGCCAAGGCATTCGAGCGATCAAGTGTTGAAGAACCGGAACTCCCAAATATTTAGTCGCCTGGGTAGCGGGCAATAAAACGAGAAAAGATAAAATTTGCAAAGGGAGATGAGTGGACATGAAATAGACCACATCCAGAGTCCACTCTCTCCTGAATGTTCCTTGTTTTGGATACTGAGGCCAGAGCCTTTCGAGCGGCACGTAGATGAGCGCCATCAAAAACAAGTCGAGTAAAAACCAGTCCAGGCCGATGGCAAGCCCGCCATGCGGAGTTCCGTTAATCTGTACGCTTGATCCGCCCAAAGCCGTTGCCGCGATGGCCAGCATCATTCCAGTCAGTGCCAAAATCTTTTTCTTGCGCAGAATCGAGGAAATAACACCGAAGAAAATCGCCGCCACGATGAGGCATTGGATTAGAACGCGCATGGTGTGCATGGGATAATGAGGGCGGAGTTCGGGAGAGCTTAGTAGCTGCGGAAAATGCAGGCACAAAACTCCTCCAAAGGAAAGAAACCCAAAAAAGGCCGACAATATCCCGCTCCACCAGCCCGTTCCGAAGCCGGTGGACTCGGCATCACCAAAGAATGCGTTAATCCTTTGCTCGAGCAC
Source organism: uncultured Acidobacteriota bacterium (assembly GCA_963715795.1). Lineage (GTDB taxonomy): Bacteria > Acidobacteriota > Terriglobia > Acidiferrales > UBA7541 > Acidiferrum. The sequence goes on from OY970275.1 coordinate 5,093,706, forward strand.
GATGTTTCCCATTTTACGTTCCTCGACTCAAGCTAGCTAGTAGCGAGATAGCCGCATGGCGCTTTCGTTGCAATGGGGCAAAGCGATTACCGAGGTTCCGCGGTCTCGGCTCGCAAGTCCTTTGTGGGAAGAATTTAGCACCGGCGCGCTCCCTCGGACAACGCAAGCCGATTCGAATCAAGCGTCGAAGAATACGGTTTCTCCGTCGCCCTGTAAAATCACATTCCATTCCAGCGCGCCGCTCCGTCCTTCGATTTTTCTCGCGATGAGCGTGCTCCGGCGCGCAGCTGCGACAAGTTGCAGCGCGAAATCTTCCGCGTTGCTCGGCTCATCCGGAAAATAAAGGCGTGTAACGAGTCGGCGCAGCAGGCCGCGCGTGAAAACGGAAATCGCAAGATGCGGCGCTTGCAATTTTCTATCCGGCCCTGGGACGCGGCCCGGCTTGATCGTCGTAAAGCGAAATCGTCCCTCCTCATCCGTAGGAACCCGGCCATATCCTGAAAATCCAGGTTCCATCTGCTTTTCCTGCGAGTCCTCTGGATGCGCGTATTTGCCGTTCGAATTGGCTTGCCAGATTTCGATGATGCCGTCAGGCACCGGCTCGCCGTCTCCATCAAGAACGCGTCCAGAAATTTCGACGCGCTCACCCGAAACTTCCGGCCCCGCCAGGTTGTCGCAGTAAAGCCATTTAAAGCCAAGGCTGAAAAATGGGCCGACGGTCTGCCAGGTGGTTGCGTGAAGACTCATTATTGTTCTCCATGCGCGTGAGTTTCCATCGGGGTGCTTTCGCGTCCGCTGAGAATAATATCGAAACGATAGCCCAGCGCTTGCGACGGAATCGTAGTCTTCCAATCGAATTGCGAAATGAGACGATTGCGGGCTTTTTCGTCCTCTACGCAATTAAAAATCGGATCGAATGGAATCAGCGGATCGCCTGGAAAATACATTTGCGTCACGAGACGCGTGGCAAACGCGGGACCGAAAAGTGAGAAATGAATATGCGCCGGCCGCCACGCATTGGAGTGATTTCCCCAGGGATATTCGCCGGGCCGAATCGTGACGAATCGATAGCAGCCTTCCGCGTCCGTCACGGCGTGTCCGCTGCCGGTGAAGTTCGCATCGAGCGGAGCATTGTGCTGATCTCTGCTGTGCACATATCGTCCCGCTGCATTTGCTTGCCAAATTTCGATGAGCGTGTGCGGCACGGGCCGCGAATTTTCATCGAGCACGCGCCCGCTCACCACGATGCGTTCTCCGAGCGGTTCGCCGGAATGCTGACGAGTCAGATCGCAAGCTTTTACATCATTAATTTCCCGTTCGAATACTGGCCCCGTAATTTCAGAAAGCGTGTCCGGCAGCGGCACGAGCGCTTGCAGAGGCGCGCGCTTGAGCGAAGAAACATAAGGCGCGTGCAAATGCCGCGGCTGCGTGCCGGGATGGTACTTCCGATAACCGCGGATCTCGCTCATGCACATTCTCTCTTTCCCAACGCAATATCTTTCTTTCCCAGAGAAGTATCCGCCATTTTCACCGCAAAATCCGCCCCTCCCGGAACTATGTCTTTCCTACTCAACTCAGCTGAAGTAAACTCAACTCAACTCAACTAAACTCAACACCACGCCACTCCCGGCCAACGCAACATCCTTCCTTCTCAACGAAATGGCATTCCCTGCAAAAGTCAGACGACAAAAACTGCGCCCAAGCGCAGCACGGAATTTAGGGCATCCAAAAAAGGGCGTCAAGGCGATTATCGATGTAGAGTGCGCATATCGGTCAGAATCGTGTAATCTTTCTCGAAGAAGCGGTCTTTTGGATCGCTTTCTCCGGGGAGATGCGCATGGGTGACTTTTCATTGGATGCTGGTTTGAAACATCAGCCGCCAACTAAGCTCGTTTCGAAGCAACAAATCTTGGACAAGAATGGTTTGAAACAACCAGGCTTAAGTGGGAACTCTTCGAAACAACTAGTCTTGGGTCAAAACGATTCGAAACAGCAAGCGCAGGGCAAGAATGGTTCGAAACAATTCGTCTTGAGCAGGAACGATTCGAAACAGCAAGTGCTGGTCAAAAGCGCGCCAAGACAGCAAACCGCTCCAAGAGAACGGAGCACTCCGACAGAACGGAGCGCGCAAAGACAACAAAGCACTCTAAGAGCACAGAGCATTCCGAGAGAAGAGGGCACTTCAAGAGAACAGAGAATTCCAAGGCCACACAGCATTCCAAGACCGCAGACGCAGGGCAAACCTTCTTCGAATGCTCCCATCGCGGCTCCCTTGGCGGGGCCGGCGCCAATTGACGAGCACAGCGGCGATCCGAATTTTATGACTTCGCTGGCGCGCGGGCTTGCGGTGATTCAAGCTTTCTCGCATCGACAGCGCGAACTCACGGTTTCTCAAATCAGCGCGAAGACAGGATTTTCGCGGGCTGCAGTGCGGCGCTGCCTTTACACGCTGTCGAAACTCGGCTTCGCCGCGACTGCAGACAGCCGGCATTTCCACCTGCGCCCGCGCGTTCTCACGCTTGGCCATTCGTATATTTCTTCGATGCCCCTGGCGGCAATGGCGCAACCGATTTTGCAGAATTTGAGCCGGATGGTGCACGAGTCCTGCTCGATCGCAACACTCGATAAAACGGAAATTATTTACATCGCGCGCGTGAACGTAACACGAATCATGTCCATTGACCTCAGGGTAGGCAGCCGTTTGCCGGCGTTTTGCACGTCGATGGGGCGCATATTGATGGCCGATTTGCCCGCGGAAGGGCTAGAGGAGTTTCTCTCAGGTTTGGAATTCAAGCGTTACACGGAGCGGACCGTGACAAACGCGGAAAAACTACGGCAGATTTTGCGCCTGGTACAGCGCAACGGATACTGCATCGTGGATCAGGAACTGGAGTCCGGGTTGCGTTCATTGGCTGTTCCGATTCGAGATTCGGCGGGACGAGTCGTCGCCGCGCTCAATGTGGGAACGCACGCGCAACGCGTACCGATCCAAGACTTGCACAACCGACTTCTTCCTCAACTGAAAGCCGCGTCAGAAGAACTCAGCCTGATTGTGAAATAAGCAGGACCTTCGCAGCGAGGATGGGAAGAATAGAAGCAAAATGCGTTTTTGAATCTTTAACGGCTAAAAACAGATGATCGCATACGGTTGATCGCCGACGTCAACGCAGCGAATGACGCCAGAGGAGGCTTTTCGATGGATGAACGCCAGCGCTACGAGGAGGGCATGAAAATAAGGCGCGCCGTTTTGGGAGACGCGCACGTGGACGCCACGCTGAAAAATCGCGATGAGTTCACGGACGCGTTTCAGGATTTCATCACGCGTTATGCGTGGGGAGAAATCTGGAGCCGGCCCGGCCTGCCCAAGGAAACGCGGAGCATGCTCACGCTGGCGATGATGGTGGCGCTGAACCGGCCGGACGAACTGCGCCTGCATTTGAAAGCGGCTTTGCATACCGGCGTGACGCGCGAGCAAATCCAAGAGGTTTTGCTGCAAACGGCGCTTTACTGCGGCTTGCCCGCGGCGAACTCGGCATTTCATATCGCCCTGGAAATCATTTCCGAGCACCAAGGATGAATCATTCGAGGCAGGTTGAGGCCGTTTCCTAATACAGGATTTTAGAAATGGGGGAGCAAAGAAAGCGCGTGACCTGCGGGTCGCAGCGTGTGTATTCTCCCCCACAGAGGCCGGGCCATGCATCCTTCGAATGCCGACGCAGTCGTTCGGGCGCTCAACCACTTGCGCATTGAGCTGCCGTCGTGGGGCTTTGCCAACACGGGGACGCGATTTGGGAAGTTCGTGCAGCCAGGGGCTGCGACCAGCACGGAAGAAAAATTCAGCGACGCGGGGCAAGTTCATTTGCTGACGGGAGTGTGTCCGACGGTCGCGCTGCATGTGCTGTGGGATTTCCCGAATGGGATTCAGAGCGCGGGAGAGATCCTGAAATATTCGGAACGATATGGAGTGCAAGCCGGGTCGATTAACCCAAATCTTTTTCAGGAGCAGGAATATAAGTTCGGATCTTTCGGCAATCCCGATCCCGCAGTTCGTCGAAAAGCGTTTGAGCATACTAGCGAGAGCATCGAGATCGCCCGGTTGGTGCGCAGCCGGGACATTTCGATGTGGTTCGCGGACGGTTCGAACTATCCGGGAACAGCGAATATACGGCAGAGGAAACATTGGTTTGAGGAAGCGCTCGCGGCGGCGCACGCGGAACTTTCTCCGACGCAGCGTCTGCTGGTGGAATACAAACCGTTCGAACCGGCGTTCTATCACACAGACATCGCGGATTGGGGAATGGCGCTGCACTTGGCTCGCGCGGCGGGACCGCAGGCAAAAGTGCTGGTCGATACAGGCCACCATTATGCGGCGCAAAATATTGAACAGATCGTGGCGTGGCTGCTTTCGGAGGGGATGCTGGGCGGATTCCATTTTAACGACCGGCGGTATGCGGATGATGATTTGACGCTGGGCTCGATTGATCCGTATCAGATCTTTCGCATATTCCACGAAATTCTGCTCTACGAATGGGAGACGGCAAAGCCCGCGGACATCGCGTACATGGTCGACCAGAGCCACAATTTGAAGGGGAAGATCGAGGCGATGATTCAAACGGTGTGCATGGCGCAGGAACTTTATTCGAAGGCGGCGCTCTTGGATTATCCCGAGTTGCTGCGGGCGCAGGAGAGTTGCGACTTGATCCGGGCGGAATCCCTTTTGCAGGATGCGTTCGCGACGGACGTGCGGCCTTATTTGCGCGAATGGCGGAAAACGAAAGGCCTTCCGGAGAGTCCCATGGATGCGTTCCGCCAAAGCGGATACCTGGAGAGGATCACGAAGGAGCGCGCCGCCAGGAATTCGCAGGGCGTGTCCTCGTATGCGTAGCAGCACGTCTTCCAAACCGTATCTGGCGATTGATTTGGGCGCGGAGAGCGGGAGAGCGATATTGGCTCATCTTCGCGGCGGCATTTTAACGACACAGGAAATACATCGATTCAAAAACGAGCCTGTCGAATATGGCGGGAGCCTGCACTGGGATGTGCCGCGACTGTGGTGGGAAATACGAAAAGCGCTGTCGGGATTGGAAGAAACGGAACTGGCGGGAATTGGCGTCGATGCCTGGGGAGTCGACTACGCGCTGCTCGGCGAGAAGGGCGAGTTGCTGGAGAATCCCTACCACTATCGCGACGCGCGAACGACGGGAGTGATGGAGGAAGTTTTTCGAAAGGTTGCGAAGGACGAGATTTACGCGGCCACCGGAATTCAGTTCATGGCCATCAACACTCTTTACCAGCTTTTTGCGGCGGCGCGAGAGACGCCTGCCTTGCTGAGGGCGGCGCAGAAGCTGATCACGATTCCCGACCTTTTCCATTACTGGCTGACGGGAAATGCGGTTTGCGAATTTACGAACGCCACGACCACGCAGCTGGTAAATCCCCGAACGCGCGGATGGGCGCGAGAGTTGATCGAGCGACTAGATTTACCAGGCCATTTGTGGGGAGAGATCGTCGAGCCGGGAACAGAGATCGGGAAACTGGGGCCAAACATCGCGCGGGATGCTTCGCTTACAAATACTCCCGTGATCGCTCCAGCGGCGCACGATACGGGTTCGGCGGTAGCGGCGATTTCCGCGCGAGAGGGCACGGCGTTTCTCAGTTCCGGAACTTGGTCGCTAGTGGGGACGGAGCTTGATGCGCCAGTCCTTTCGCCTGAGGCCTTGCGGCTGAATTTCACGAACGAGGGCGGAGTCTGCGGGACTACACGACTATTGAAAAACGTGATGGGACTTTGGATGCTGCAATGCTGCCGGCAAACCTGGATTGCGGGAGGGCAAGCGTGCGACTTTTCGGAATGGATGGAACTCGCCGCGCGGGAGGATGCTTTCCGATCCTTGGTCGATCCCGATCATGATTCTTTCCTGCGTCCGGCGAACATGCTTTCCGCTATTGACCAATTTTGTTCGCGAACGCAACAGCCTTCCCCGAAATCGGCTGCGGGCTACGTTCGTGTGATACTGGAGAGCCTGGCTTTCAAATACCGAATGGTGGTTTCGAATCTCGAAAAGCTCACCGGCAGGCCCATCGAACGAATTCGCGTCATTGGCGGCGGCTCGAAGAACCGTTTGCTCAACCAACTGACTGCGGACGCGACCGGGAAGATGATTTTGGCGGGGCCCGCGGAGGCAACGGCGATCGGAAACGTGGCGATGCAGATTCTAGCGACCGGAGAAGCCGCCTCGTTGCAGGAAGTGCGCGGGATTGTCGAGCGGTCTTATCCTGTCGAAGCATTCGAACCGCGCGATCCTGAAAAATGGAATCACCAAGCGGAGCGCTTTGAACACTATTGTGAGGCCGTGTATGCCTGAAATCAGGAAGACAACTTATCTGCAGGATTTGTGGAAGGCGGAGACTGCGGAGGCGCTCGGGGGCAATCCGCTGGCGCTGCTGCGCTATCGATCAAACCTTCTCGGAGCGGATCTTCGAATCACCAACTTTGGCGGAGGGAATACAAGTTCCAAGATCGAACTTTCTGATCCTTTCAGCGGCAAGCCGGTGCGAGTGCTCGCCGTGAAAGGCAGCGGCGGTGACCTCGGCTCGATCAAGGACTCTGGGTTTGCTCTCCTTTATCAAGAGCGATTGGAACAACTGAGGGGACTCTACCGAGGCGAGGCGCACGAAGACGAAATGGTGGGCTACTACCCGCTTTGCGCATTCGGCGAAAATCGCGTCGCGGCTTCGATCGATACGCCGCTTCACGCGCTGCTGCCTTTTGCGCATGTGGATCATCTGCATCCGGATTGGGCGATTGCGCTGGCCGCGAGCGCGAATGGAAAACGCAAGCTGGAAGAGTTCAATCGAGAGCACGGACGCAAAATCGTATGGGTGCCGTGGCAACGACCGGGGTTTGAATTGGCGCTGCTGATCGAGCGCGCGGTGCAAGAGAATCCGGGAATCGACGGAATTCTCCTGGGCGGGCACGGACTTTTCACTTGGGGCGATACGCAGCGGGATTGCTACCTGAGTAGCATCCACACCATCGATGAGATGGGCGATTTTATCCTAAGACATCAAAACAAGAAGGGAACTTTATTCGGCGGCTTGGAACGGGCCGCGCTTCCCGACCGCAAGGAAATTGCTGCGCAGATCCTACCCGCATTGCGCGGTGCGCTTTCCTCGAGCCGCCGAGTGATTGCGCATTACGCCGATCAAGAGGACGCTTTGGCTTTTGCCGGTTCGGCATGGTCGCGGGAGTTGAGCGCGCTTGGCACAAGCTGCCCGGACCACTTTTTGCGAACTCGGGTCTGCCCGCTCTTCTTGAATTGGGATTCAGCAGGGAGCGATGTGCATGCGTTGAAGGCGGGAATTACGGCGCAGGTCGCCGCGTATCGCGAGGCGTACAAAAAATATTACGAGGACTGGGCAACCGCCGATTCGCCAAAACTGCGCGATGCGAATCCTTCGGTCGTCATTGTTCCAGGCATCGGAGTGTTTGGCTTTGGGAAGAACAAAAAAGAGGCGCGCATTACGACTGAGTTTTTCATCAACGCCATCCACGTGATGGCAGGCGCGAATGCCTTGGAGGACGGAGACGTTTCTCATCCTCTTCCGCAAGCGCGGCACGCCGAGCAGTCGCAACATTTCACGCACTTCCACAACTACGTGGCGCTGCCGCGATCGGAAGCATTTCGAATCGAGTATTGGGCGCTTGAGGAAGCGAAATTACAGCGGATGCCTGCCGCGGCCGAGTTCGGTGGGAAGATTGCGCTGATCGTGGGCGGCGCGAACGGCATCGGGAGAGAAACGGCGCTTCTGCTTGCTCGCAAGGGGGCGCATCTGGTTGTGGCCGATTTCGACGAAGCGGGCGCGAAAAAAACGGCGGAGCAAGCCGGCTCGCTGGCGAGCCCGGAATTTGCGATTGCTACTGACGCGGATTTGAGCTCGCCGGAAAGTCTGGCGGAAGTTGTGCGGCGAACGATTTTGGAGTTCGGCGGGCTGGATATCGTGGTGAACACGGCGGCCATTTACCCCGTACCTGGGGCGGACGGTGAACTCTCGGATGCGGCCTGGGCGAAAACCTTTTCCGTGAATGTGACCGGCAATTATCTATTGGCTCGCGCGACCGCGGGCGTATTCGAAGAGCAGGGCTTGGCTGGCGCCATGGTGCTCACAAGTTCGGCAAACGCCATTGTGTCGAAGAAGGGAAGCGAAGCGTACGACACGAGCAAGGCGGCGCTGAATCATCTTATACGGGAATTGGCGATTAAACTTGGCCCTACGGTTCGAGTGAATGGGATCGCGCCGGCCACGGTTGTCGCCGGGTCCACTATGTTTCCCCGCGACCGCGTCATGCAATCCCTGCAAAACTACAAAATTGCATTCTCCGAATCCGAGTCCACGGAAGCCTTGCGGGAGAAACTCGCGAATTTCTACGCGCAACGCACGATCACGAAACGGCCGATCACGCCCGAGCTCTGCGCCGCGGCTATCGTGTGGCTGGCTGGAGAGCGGAGCGCCCGAACCACAGGACATGTGATTCCGGTGGATGGGGGCTTGTCCGAAGCGTTTCTTCGCTAAAACTTTCGGAGCGATTTTTGTCGGACGCATGTTTGCGGGCGCGACAAAGGGGAATGCCATGCAACGAATCTGTTTTGTTCTTCAGGTAAAGCCTGAACGGATTCCGGAATACAAAGAGCGCCATCGAGCGGTTTGGCCGGAGATGAAGCGGGCGCTCGAGGAGACGGGCTGGAACAATTATTCCTTGTTCCTGCGGCCCGACGGGCTTCTCGTCGGGTACCTCGAGACGGAGAGTTTTGAGCGCGCGCGAGCGGGAATGGCAACCCGTGAAGTGAACGAACGATGGCAACGGGAGATGGCGGGATTTTTTGTGCAGCCGGAAGGATTGCTGCCGGACCAGGCAATGTCTCCGTTAGAAGAGATTTTTCATGTGTGAAATTCCGACGAGGTCCCTGTGATTCCAAATCCTGCTCTGGGCGTTTTCTTTCACTGGCTCGGCGGTCTGGCGTCGGCGAGTTTTTATGTGCCGTATCGCGGAGTGAAGCGCTGGTCGTGGGAAACATATTGGCTGGTGGGAGGATTTTTCAGCTGGATTATTGCGCCGTGGATTCTGGCGTCTTTGTTGACGCGGGATTTGCTTCACGTTTTGGCGGAGACGCCGGGTTCGACTATTTTCTGGGCTATTTTTTTCGGGCTGCTCTGGGGCGTCGGCGGGCTCACGTTCGGCCTTACGATGCGTTATCTGGGGTTGTCGTTGGGAATGGCGGTGGTGCTGGGGCTGTGCGACGTGTTTGGCACCTTGATGCCGCCGATTTTCAGCGGGGTTTTCTTCAGCCAGGTTCTTGGCACTGCGTCCGGGAGGATTATTCTTGGTGGAGTGTTCGTCTGCTTGTTGGGAATTGGGGCGGCGGGAGTCGCGGGGATTTACAAAGAACGCGCCATGTCCGCGGAGCAAAAAAGGGCGGTGATCAAGGAGTTCGACCTGAAGAAAGGCCTTGCTGTGGCGACGCTGTCGGGAGTGATGAGCGCATGCTTCGCATACGGACTTGCGGCGGGCGCTCCGATCAAAGCACTCACCTTGCAACATGGCACGCCAACGCTTTGGCAAGGTCTCCCGGTGCTCGTTGTGGTTTTGATCGGCGGGTTTACAACTAATTTTGTGTGGTGCGTGGCGCTGAATATCAGGAACAAAACGGGATTTCAGTATTTTTCGACGAACGCCGAGAAATACAAAGCCATCGAGAACGAACCCATTCTGGAAACAGCGATCGACGCTCCCAGCCGGGAAGTCGTCGAACAAATTCCCGTGTCGAAGGTTGCGGGGCGTACGTCCGTGCCCATGTTTGCGAACTATCTTTTCTGCGCGCTTGCGGGAACCACGTGGTACTTCCAGTTTTTTTTCTACACCATGGGAGAGACGCAGATGGGGAAATACGGTTTCTCGAGCTGGACGTTGCACATGGCGAGCATCATCATTTTCAGCACGCTTTGGGGGCTGGGTTTTAAGGAATGGAAGGGCGCGGGCGCTCCGGCAATGCGCTTTCTGACGCTGGCGCTGATTTTGTTGGTTGGCTCGACGGTGATCGTCGGTTACGGAAATTTCCTTGGCGTCGCGGCCGCGCATTGATGCGAGGCAGCTTTGCTTTGTTTCGCCAAATGAGGGTGGCAGGGCTTCGCCAAACATGGCGACTATTCTTTTCACCACAAGATCCTCGTCGTTCTTCGCTGCGGCAGAATCTGCCTGGGCCGCAAAAAATTAATTTCAGCACCGTCTTCGCCGGCCAGGCGGCCGGCATCAAAGGAGTTCACGATGACATTTGGATGGTCGGCTTTACGGATTATGATTTGGGGTAGTTCGATCTCGACACTCGAGTGCTCGAACCGATCGAGAATCCGTTCGGCCCGAAGTTGTTACCCATGTAGCCGGTACATTCTGTTACCCATGTCTCCGGGTCGGACCCGAGATTAAGTGGCGCGCCCGGCCAGATTCGAACTGGCGACCCTCTGCTTAGAAGCTATGCATTACAAAACTCTAAGTGCCGCTGCTGGTGTCGCTTACGAGGAAGCGCGCCATTTATCTCACCCTTGAACTGGACCGAAGTTGGACTGAAACGAGAAGGAATGATGCCGCTGCAAGTTGACTAGAGCGTCTTGCCTTTGACCATAACAGTGGTCTTTAAAGTATGGGCAAGCGCCTATGGCTTTGCGCTCGCCCGTTTCTTGCGGACCGGTTTGGGAAGTTCAACGCCTTCAATCCTCTCCACAAACTGAGGGAAGTTGGGGTCAAAATTGAATCGCACCCGGTGCCCATTGCCTTTATGAAGGTCTACGCTGAGCATCGGACCAGCAAAAGCGAAGTACTTGTTCGCGTAAGTGCGCGTTGTTTCATCGAAAATGTTGAAGCTGATTCTGTTGTCGCGCTTATGCATGACTTTCTTAGCGTAGGGCCGAACTACCAAAATCTGCCCCGCAGCCGGGAAGCGCTCTGCGCTACCACCTTTCACCATTGACCGGCTGATACTTCCGGGCTTGTAGCCGGTATCAACGTCCATCCCGCCGCGCTGTGCGGCGGCCTTGGCTGCATGGTCGGCCTTCTTTCCCAGTTCCGACTTCTTTCCTTTCTGCCAGACAAAATCAACGCGAAGGCCAAGCCTTGCGACCTTCACCCACAGCTTGAGCAACTTGTCCCAAAGGTCTGAATTGAACTTCCACTCACCATGAACGTTGCGCCAGCCCATTTTCTTCCAGCCTTGCGCGCGTATGACGTTTTCCACGACATATTGAGAATCTGTGACGATTAAAACTCGCGTCACGTCGCTCCACGGTGCACTGTCGCAGACCCACCTAAGAGCTTCCACGCATGCCAGCAGTTCCATGCGGTTGATGCTGCTTTCACCGCACCCGAAGTCAACAATCTGCTCATCGCAGAGGTTAAGATGCTCAGGAAACCGAACAATCGCCGCGCAGCCAGAATCACCACCGGGATTCTTGTAGCAAGACCCGTCGGTGTATATGTGAATTGCTCGCGCGTCAAGCAACTGAACTCCCCAGTTGTTCCCACTGCGATTTCCAAAGACTAGCCAAGGCGACTTGTATACCACTACACTATGCTCGAATGTCTTAGAGTGAGGGAAACGTGACGGAATCGACCCGATGGAGCCGGATTTTAGAAGGCTTGGGGATTCAAGCGATCTGGCAACTCTTGCTCTTCATCGCTGCCTCCGGGTTCGTGAGTTGGGGCATTTCGCAACTTGCCCACGCCGCGCACGCATTTGCCACGGCTTTCAATATCTTCCTAGTGCTTCTTGGATTGGCTGGAATCGGCAGGGTTTTAGGGCTTGTTCCAAGGCGCACAAAGACATACTCCCAAAATGATATTCTCGAAAATCTTGTGATTTGCCCGGACCCCTCGGTCCCGATGGTCTACATAAATCAGCATCGCGAGGCAATCGACATTCCGTATTTAGTGCTGCGCAATTTCAGCGAAACAGATATCGATTTAGAACCAATCGATGTGCAGATCGTCGGGTCGTCACGGGCCTTTGGCATGACTAGAGCGCAATTCAATCCTTCGAGAGTCCCCAAACAGGGCGGACGTTCTCAGATGACTTTGGCGTTCCACAATCTGACGGCGAAAGACGTTGAGTTTATCGAGATTACCTGCAAGCATCCCGGCTATTTCGACCTCAATCTATCAGGGAGGCTGCGTTTTAGAGCCTCGGGTGACTCTTTCGATGCACCATTCGGAATCGCGGTGCGTGCGGGAATCCAGAGATCTTAGCTGGCCCCCAATTTGACTGACTCGAAGATTGACTTAGCATTAACCTTCGTACTATCTTCCAGTTGCGTCGCGATGCCTGGAGGACAAATTGGCAAAAAAGAAAGTGCCCACACCTGAAGAAGAAATGGTGGAATTGCTCAGGAATATACTCATTGTCCAGCTTGGCATAGCCAAAGTTCCTCAAAACGATATCCGCAAGATAGTTGGTTGCGGCATGAATCGAATAAACGACGTGCTTAAGCATATTCCGAAATCGAATCGGTAAATTTCTAGCGAGGTCGCACATGGCGAAGGCGAAAACCGATAACGAGAAAATCCTTGCGGCGCTCGAAGACTTACACACGCGGATCGAAGATCTTTTCGTCCTCGAAGCATCCCGAGCCGGAATTGGTGGACATCAAATCCGAGCTATTCTTGGAATCGACATGGCCCGGGTCACGAGGATAGCCAAATATGTCAAAAAAGGAGAGTAAACCCATCTCGAAGCGCGCAGCCGAAGGTGACGAACTCGCGGCTCTCACGAAGGTGGCGCGCCTCTTGGAAATTCTCACGCGCTTGAATCTACAGACAATGAGAGGCGACCGCACTCAGCAAGATATGGTCTTATTGTTGGATTCAGTGGGCTGCGGTCCTTCTGAGATTGCGGACTTGCTTGGGACTACAGCCAACACGATCAACGTAACGCTTTCGAATGCCAAAAAAAAGAAGCGGAAGAAATAGTCGTTCTGCAATTCAACGAGAATCTCGACAGTTCCCGGAGGCGGTGGGGAGCCAAAGAATGGCGAAGGGAAAGAAAATCGAAGACCGGGACCAGCAGATACTCAGCCGCCTCGCGCACATTGAGCACAAAGTAGAGTCCATTGACGACACGAATGCATTTGCACTCCGCGCTGATGCTGCGAAGCACACGGAGACAGTGAAGAAAATCTTCCGGCACGGCAAGCGAAGAGCTCAGGTTTACTTGGCTGCTGACGGAAGTCGAGGTGTGGTCGAAATTGCTCGGCACCTTGGCATGAAGACTCCGAACGTGAGTCCGCAGCTGCGAATTCTCAAGGATGAAGGGCTTCTCGAACTCGTCGACGCTCCGGGGCGGCAAGATTTTTGGGCGAAAAAATCAATAGACCGAACGCTTCGCATTAGCAAGTATCTGTGCGAAGCATACGATCTCAAGTTGGACGGGCGACCAGACCGCGCCAGACCGAAGAAAAAGAAGTAGACTCATTGTTACGGACCACGAATGATCTACTCGATCCAGAGCTACCTGGAGAACTATTTTAACCGCTGCGGACTTGCTGACCCCGACCAGTACGCGGTTACTTTGGCGAGGTTCTACGACCGACAACGCCACGGCAAGACCACACCTGCGTTCCTCTCTGCAATGAAGCGACTTCGGACAGTTTTCTATAGACAGAACCAGCATACTGAGAGATCAGCGTTTGAACGGAGGATTTTGACTCTCCTCGATACTAAGTTTAAAAAAAAAGAGTCCTCTTCATCTCAGACGCGGTCGCCGAAAAAGTTGAGGCTTCGGGCAATCGCCTAGTACAGCTGCGGCGCATTACTATCCGCACATTCCTCGAGGAATTTAAGAAAACCATCGAAGCCGAAGGCGTCAACTCTTTCTGGGAATCAAGATCAAACGGGAAATTAAGGAACCGTGCCGAGAAACTCGGACAGGAAATACTCGGTGTGTTCGCTAGCGCGAAGCTAGAAGGGCGCGGTGCCGCGATTCGTGAGCCCGTCGTCGGTATCGGATTCGTGGATGTTCTTGTGACATTCTCCTCGGGATTGCTTCACGTGGTCGAGTTAAAAATGCTAAAAGGCCGGGCCGTGCCAGGACCGGCGCAGCTAGAGACCTACATGAAGCACAAGAATCGAAAGGAAGGTTGGCTGGTCCTTTTCGACGCTCGAAAGTGGAACAGAAGAACTACAATTCCGCGGACAATCAAGCGAAGGTCGGGAACCATACGAACCGTGGTTATAGACGTAAATCCAGTACCTCCGAGCAAGCGACAGGAAGCTTCATGACTCAGACGTTGGCTTCACGTTTCGGACACACCAGTGCCGGAGCTCACTTTTTTGTCCCGTTTGACAGGAACCTATAAGATATTCGCAAAGCGAGGTCTGCATGCCACACAGTGACAACACCGAAAGATTGCTACGCGACTTGATCGAAAAGGTCGAAGTACTCACAAAGGTCGTGAGTCTACAGGTCGCAGGCGATAAGAGCACCACAGAACGAGCAAGGGTTTTGAAAATGGCCGGCCTGGACAATCAGAGCATCGCCGATATTCTGAATACCTCACCAGCTACGATTCGAACCCTAACTTCGAATTTACGCGGGCGCAGGAGGCGAGAGTGAAACAAGAGATAGGTAGTCGTACGGACCAAATACTGGCTTTGCTTCTTTTGCAAGGCATGAAGGGTGCTACGCAAGCAGAGAAGGCCGTGCAATTGAGCGTGGCTGGATTCACTGCTGTCGAAATCGCTGACCTCTTACAGACCAATACCGCCGTGATCCATCAACATCTATACGCGATGCGAAAGAAAAAGAAGAAATAACCATGCCCCTCGTACGAGATTTCCGCAACGCCTCCTTCAGGCTTGATCGTATCGACAGATGCGGTCGCCACATCGGATCGAAACTCTACTGGAAGCTCTATGCAATCGAGAATACTCTCAGGATCGTAGTCAATTCGGTGCTTACATTGCAGATCGGAGCCAATTGGTGGGGCGTTGCTGTTGACCCAGATGTTGTGTCGAAGGCATCTCGATTTCGTACACACTACGCGGCAAAGCCAAGAAATGCTAGCCCTGGTCTTGCGGATATCCACCTCATTTTCCTCAGTGATCTCACCGAAATTCTCCGTGCCAATAGCCATCAGTTTCTCCCGGTCGTTACCGATACCAACAACTGGATTGCGGCCCTGGAAGCCATCCGAGTCCCCCGAAATCTTGTCGGGCATATGAATTTCCCAAATGCATTTGACAGGGCCGCCATCGATTCGGCTTACGCGCAACTCCCCTCCCTAATAGCCCAACTGACAACGAACGCCGTGCCGATTCTCATCCCAAAGTGACCGACGTCGCGGCGTTGGAGCATCCTCCTTCAATTTTGCGGACTTGATTACAACCGCTCACCAGTCACCCTTTTCGAGGCTTTCCTCGATCGCACGTCGCTTCCGCTAGCACACAGGCGCGCCAGGTGAACAGCGACCTGTCACGCCCGTTGCCATCCGCTCCAGCAGTAGATGCTAGACCGCTTCGCTCTCTGTCCTTTCAGTGAGTGCGTTGTGATTTGGTTCCCCTCTCTGGTTGAGGGAACCAACTCTCAACTCACCGAAAGGACAAAGAAATGAATTCAGAAAACATCAAGAAAGTTACAAATCAAGCAATCGAGCAACTCGTTGCGGCGCTCAAGAGGGGTCGCAGCGAAACGCTGACGCAGTATCTAGCAGCGATTGGAAGATTCCACCGCTACAGTCTGCGAAACGTGATGCTCATCGCATCACAGAAGCCAACGGCCACGCATGTAGCTGGCTTTCACGCTTGGCACAAGCTTGGGCGATTCGTGAAGAAGGGCGAGAAAGGAATTCTGATCCTTGCTCCCGTCGTTCGCCCGAAGCATGAAAGCGCCGACCAAAACGAAACGGAAGAATCATCAACGGCTGTCTACTTTCGCGCCGCCTATGTCTTCGACATCAGCCAAACGGACGGCCAAGACCTTCCCGAAATCGGCAGCTTTCACGGCCACCCTCGCGAATATCGCGACCGGCTCGGCAAATTCATCGCTGAGCAGGGCATCGCTTTTGAATACTCGCAGGACATCGCCCCGGCGCGTGGCACTTCCGCAGGCGGCAAGATCGCATTGTTGCCCGGTCAGTCCCCGGCTGAAGAATTCGCAACTTTGGCGCACGAACTCGCGCACGAAATGATGCACCGTGACGAGCGTCGCAACAGCACTTCAAAGCGCAGCCGCGAGACTGAAGCTGAGGCCGTCGCATTTGTGGTCTGCCACGCCATCGGCCTAGAGACAGGGTCAGCGTCTCAAGACTACATTCAACTCTACAAGGGTGACGCGAAGCTCTTGACGGCCAGCCTAGAGCACATCCAGAAAGCGGCCAGTCAAATTCTTAATGCAATCGGCGCGGAGGGAATCTCCGCGCCGCCCGCCTGAGTGCGGGCATGGGAGAGCATCTTCCGAAACTTAGTGCCTATCGACAACAAATGTTTCTTTCGTGAGCATCTCTGTTCCGGTCTTGCTCCTAGACTGACTCCACTTGCTGTAAGAGGGCTATGTGACTTCCGGGAAAGACATGTTGCTTCGCATCTTCAGCAACAAACCGCCAATACCACCCTAGCCCCAATCCAGATGAGGCTTTCACGGGAAACATGGCACCCGAAGGCATCGTCATCGAACAGAACGGCGCGAGGCAGTTGATACTGCCGTATCCCCACCGAGGTAGTACAATCGCGCCGTTGGTCTCGCCTTCGGATGCCTTGGGATTAGGCAGTTGTGCTTGGATTCTCAGATCTGAACCGATGGCCCGGATCAACAGGTTTTGGAGATTTTGAACGCATAGGACATTGATGCAAGCTGCGCAGGTCAGAACGAAGAAGAGAGTCTCGGATCATGGCGAGGTGTTGACCGGGCAACGAGAGGTCAACGCCATGCTCGATTTAGTGAAGCAGGAAACGGAACGAATCGACTCCCGGTTCCTCGAACCCGCCTGCGGCGATGGAAATTTTCTGCTCGCGGTTCTGGAACGGAAATTGGCAATCGTGGAAAAGCGCTACGGAAAGTCGCAGTTGGACTTTGAGCGTTATTCCGTTCTTGCCGTTTCCTCGATCTACGGGATTGATATTCTGCCTGACAATGTCCGCGAGTGCCGACGAAGGCTCTTCGAAACATTTGATTCAAACTACACGCGCCTGTTCAAACGAGCTGGCAAAGAAGCGTGCCGCGAGGCGGTAAGGTTCATCCTTGACCGGAACATCATTTGGGGCGATGCCTTGACGCTCAATACGGTAGGTGAGAAGCCCGGCCACATCGTGTTTTCAGAATGGTCGCCGGTCAACGGGAGCATGCTCAAGAGGAGGGACTTCACGTTTAGCGAGTTGCTTCGGCATGAGGGAGCCATGCAAGCCCCTCTATTCCCTGGTTTGGGAAGCGAGAACCAGTTGCCCCTCTTCTCCGATCTTGGCGAGCACGTATTTATCCCCACACCCGTAAGGGAATATCCCCCGGTCCATTTCATGGAGATCGCCCGTGTCGGAGAATAGCTTCAACCCCGACGTTCTAAGCTGCATCGCGAATCTGAGCAGCGACGAAGTCTTCACGCCGCCGCAACTGGTGAACCAGATTCTTGACGTGCTCCCACCGGAGCTCTGGAGCGACAAGAAAAGCACCTTCCTTGACCCGGGCTGTAAGTCAGGCGTGTTCCTCCGAGAGATCGTTAAACGCCTCGACAAAGGACTGGAGAAGTACATTGCAAATCGCCAGAAGCGGCTAGACCACATCTTCACAAATCAGGTTTTCGGACTCGCCATCACGGAATTGACGGCCTTACTCTCGCGGAGGTCCCTATACTGCTCCAAGACCGCCAACGGGAAGTATTCAGTATGCGAGGCGTTTAACAACTCGCAAGGCAATATTCACTTCAACCGTGTTGAGCACACTTGGGAAAATGGCCGTTGCAGGTATTGCGGAGCCAGCGAGGAGAATTACGAGAGGGGCGGCGAACTGGAAAGCCACGCCTACCCGTTTATTCACACCAACAAAGCGGAGGAAATCTTCAACATGAAATTCGACGTGATTATCGGCAACCCGCCGTATCAACTTGGGTCAAGTGGTGGCGATTCACAGGGCAGCTTTGCAATGCCAATCTATCAGAAATTTGTCCAGACTGCGAAGAGTCTCGACCCGCGATACGTGGTAATGGTGACGCCGTCGCGCTGGTTCGCGGGTGGACGCGGACTCGATGAGTACCGCTCCGAGATGCTTTCCGACACGCACCTTCGGGAACTCGTCGACTTTCCAGACGCGACCGACGTGTTTCCGGGCCTGGATATCTCAGGTGGTGTTTCGTACTTCCTTTGGGACCGCTCGCATGATGGGCCTTGTAATGTGCAGACATTCATTGGGGGAGTGTCTAGTGGCGTCGTTGCCCGCCGCCTCGACGCATACAATGTGTTCGTCCGTTACAACACGGGTGTTTCCATTCTTGAAAAGGTCTGGCCCAAAGGCGTCGACGTGGGTAAATCGCTCGCGGTCAAGGTATCGCCCACGCAGCCATTTGGCCTACGAACATCCTACCGCGGCGCGCCCACGGCCAAAGGGTTGAAGAAGCCTGTCGTACTTCGGTCCAGCGAAGGCGAATCGTGGATCGCTCGTGCCGACGTCCCACGGAATGACCTATGGATCGATCAGTGGAAGGTCATTCTTGGACTCGCGTATGGCGAGCGGGGAGCTTTTCCTTACTGGATTACCTCGTCGCCTGAGATTCTTGGGCCAGGGACAGTGTGCACGGAAACCTACCTCGTTATCGACCGCTTTGACAGCAAGGCAAAAGCCAAAGTGTTCGCGAGTTATCTCCGCACGCAATTTGTGAGGTTCCTGATTTCCCTCCAAAAATACACGCAGCACTTATACAGTGAGCGCTTCTCGTTCGTTCCTGATCTCCCCATGAACCAGACATGGACAGACGAGAAGCTCTACAAGAAATACGGACTGACAAAACAAGAGATTGCCTTCGTCGAGTCCATGGTTCGCCCCATGGATGCCAGCGATGAGTAAGGACTTCTTCCCTCCGCGTCCTGCATCCTGTCCGACCATCTATGCGTACGAGGATACAAACCCGCAGTACGCGGGCCTGCTGAAAGTCGGCTATACAACCGTCGATGCGCAGAGTCGCGTTGCCCAGCAGTATCCAACGTTGCGTCCCGGCAAGCTCCCTTACCGAATCGTACTAGAAGAACCCGCCATGCGGAATGACGGAACGGTGTTCACTGACCGCGATGTACATCGAATGCTCCGACTCAACGGCGTCAAGAACCCCGACGGCGAGTGGTTTCGATCCACGGAGGATAAAGTCAGGGCGGCGATCATCGCCGTGCGGGACGGCCAATTGAACGAGGAGAACCGGTCACTTGACTTTGCAATGCGGCCGGAGCAGAAAGCGGCTGTCGAAAAAACCATCGCCTACTTTGCCAGTTGGCGCAGAGAAAAGGGCAACCGGAGCAAGCCGCCACACTTTCTATGGAATGCCAAGATGCGTTTTGGAAAGACCTTTGCCTCTTATCAATTGGCGAAGAGGATGGGATGGCGAAAAGTTTTGGTCCTGACGTTTAAGCCGGCAGTGCAAAGCGCCTGGGAAGAAGACTTAAAGACTCACGTGGACTTCAAGGGCTGGCAGTTCATTTCGCCCGGCGGTTTGTCGTACGCGAAGGCCGACAAGAAGAAACCGTTTGTCTGTTTTGGCTCGTTTCAAGATTACCTCGGGCGTAACCCAAACACCGGCGGCATCAAGACAAAAAACGAATGGGTGCACTCCACAAATTGGGACTGCGTGATCCTCGACGAATACCACTACGGGGCGTGGCGGGAGAATGCGAAAGAGCTCTTCGAAGCCGAGGACAAGGACGAGGTCGAATTCGGGGAAGGCGAGGGCATCGAGGACTTTGACGAAGAAATGATGCCGATCACAACGGATGCCTATCTTTATCTATCCGGAACCCCCTTCCGAGCGATTGCCTCCGGCGAGTTTATCGAAGAACAGATCTACAACTGGACTTATTCCGACGAGCAACGGTCGAAGCGCGATTGGAAGGGTGCCAACAATCCGTACGCCGCATTGCCCCGCATGGTGCTCTTGACCTATCAACTCCCGGACGCGATCCGGGAAATCGCGATGCAGGGCGAGTTCAACGAGTTCGACTTGAACGTGTTCTTCTCAGCCCAGGGCGTGGGTGAAAAGGCGAAGTTCAAGTACGAGGACGAAGTTCAGAAGTGGCTGGACCTAATTCGCGGATCGTTTCTGCCGACCACTGTTGACAACCTAAAACTAGGTACGCATAGGCCGCCTATGCCGTACTCAGACGTTCGGCTCCTGAGCGTGCTTTCACACACGTTCTGGTTCCTTCCCAGCGTGGCTTCCTGCTACGCAATGAGCAACCTGCTGGCGAAAAAGCAGAACCGCTTCTACCACGATTACAAAATTGTCCTTGCTGCAGGGAACGCCGCCGGCATTGGTGTCGAGGCTCTGCCGCCCGTCCTGGAGGCTATGGACGAGCCACTGAGGTCGAAGACTATTACGCTTTCCTGCGGGAAGCTCACAACAGGCGTGACCGTAAAACCATGGACTGGCATTTTCATACTCCGCAACTCATCCAGCCCAGAAACGTACTTTCAGGCGGCATTCCGTGTCCAATCGCCTTGGACCGTGCGGAACCCGGACGGCGACTCTCCAAATAAAGAACAGATCATCAAAGAGGAGTGTTACGTCTTCGATTTTGCTCCAGACCGGGCGTTGCGGCAGATTGCGGATTACAGTTGCCGGTTGAATGTCGACGAGACAAACCCGGAACAGAAGGTGGCGGAGTTCATCAGCTTTCTGCCTGTTCTCGCGTACAACGGCAGCTCTATGAAACAGATTGACGCGGCGGGGGTTCTGGAGATGGCGATGAGCGGCACAACCGCAACCCTCCTGGCGCGGCGCTGGGAAAGCGCGTTACTGGTCAACGTGGACAACGACACTTTGCGCCGCCTGATGGATAACAAAAAAGCGATGGATGCTCTCATGAGCATCGAGGCGTTTCGCAATCTCAATCAGGAGATCGAGACCATCATCAACAAATCGGAGGCCGTCAAGAAGGCCCGCAAGGAGGCCAATGACGAGGAGCTATCCGACAAGGAAAGGAAGGAGCTAACTGAACAGGAGAAGGAATACAAAACTTTGCGGAAGCAGATTCAGGATAAGCTCATTAAGTTCGCGACACGCGTGCCGATTTTCATGTATCTGACCGACTATCGTGAACGGTCGCTGAAAGATGTGATAACGCAGCTGGAGCCCGGCCTATTCAAAAAGGTTACGGGCCTGACCGTGAAGGATTTCGAGTTGCTTGTCAGCCTGGGACTGTTCAACAGCGCGCTGATGAACAACGCCGTCTACAAATTCAAGCGCTATGAGGATGCCAGCCTCAGTTACACCGGCATTAACAAGCACGGCGAAGAGGAAATTGGGCTGTACGACACCGTGATCACCCGCGAGGAGGCGCAGAAGGTATTCGAGAATCTCCCCGCACGGGCGCGCTAAGGAGGCGGGGTGATTTCTGTCGCCTCCGCGTTGTTAATAGAGAGGGGTAATAAGCCACCATAGATGTCGCCTTCCATTTAGTCTCTGAGTCGGCCTGCGCCAGCACACGGCTGCGCCAGTCGCAAACTTCTCTCCCGTCACACCCGTTGCCATCCGCTCCAGCCTCCTAAGGCACACCTTGGCCTTTCCGTCCTCCTGTGGGCGCGGCGCTTTGGTTCCTCTTCCTGGTTGAAGGAACCAAATCACCTAACAGGAGAACAGAAAATGAACTCAGAACAAATCAATTCTCACATCAACAAGGGATTCTCAAACATTCTTCTTCACGGCAATTGCGTGGAATTGCTGTCTGGCTTGTCATCGGGCAGCGCCGGTTTCGTGCTTACCGACCCGCCGTACATGGTCAATTATTCATCGAGCGATGGGCGCACCGTTCCGAACGACGATAACAACGCCTGGCTTAAACCTGCTTTCCGGGAAATCTTTCGCGTGCTCCGTTGGAATCGCTTCTGCGTGAGCTTTTATAGCTGGAACAAGGCCGATACATTCCTCACTGCTTGGCGCGATGCAGGCTTCCGCACAGTCGGGCACTTGACCTTCATCAAGAAGTACCCCTCGACCGAACGCTTTCTTCGCTACCAACACGAGAACGCCTACTTGCTGGCGAAAGGCAATCCGATGAAGCCTAATTCCACAATCCCGGACGTTTTGGAATGGAAATACTCGGGCAACAATCTTCACCCGACTCAAAAGCCGGTGTGCATCTTGACGCCGTTGATTGAGTGCTTCTCCGCGCCGGGCGATGTAGTGCTCGACCCCTTCTGTGGTTCCGGTTCAACGCTTGTTGCCGCGCAGCAGGTAGGTCGGCGGTATATCGGCATTGAGCTGTCCAAGCGATATTTCGACCTAGCGGAGCACCGGCTCCGCTAGGTCGGGGCCGTTCACCACAGACATGACAGAACGGCTGGAACCAAGAGACGGAGTTGTTTTATCTCATTCTGAAATTTAGGGATGAACCATCTTGGCAATGGCGCGGAGGCGCGACAAGCTGACGACTCGCTGTCCGTTCTTCCCCATCTTCCCCGCTTTCTCCCATACGGGCTGGCCGGGACCGTCATAGACGATCTCGGCTTCTTCCGGCGACACTACCCGAAGCACGACGAGCCGGTCGCAGGTCGCGTACATAGCGACGCTAGTTCCGGCGGTCATCTTGATTTGAACATCGCCGTTAGCGTCGTAGGCATCGTGGCCGGGTCGGGACATCGGGTAGAGCGTCAAACCCAAAGCTTCCGCTGCGATAACTTCTCCGATGGACCCGACGAGGTGACCGTCCGGCGTGAACTTTCTGCTCGGATATAGAGCCTCAAGTGCGGCGGTCGCCTTGTAGATACGGGCAACAGGCTCCGGCAGCGGAACTCGCTTTGTCATAGGCTCTCTCCTGCGGCTCAATCTGTCGCTTTCAAGCTGAGACACTACCAGTTGTCTGGGAGTTCGTGCTGACTCATAGCCCCGCACCGCTCACAGATGAAAGATCGGTTCCACTGAGCGTAGAGTTGCTGGTAGGTGGAGTGATTGTGCCTCCAGAAGAGAATAAGAAGAAACACGAAGGCCAAGGACAATAGCACGGCAGATATTTCCACAGGAAGTGCCGACACAGGTGGAGGACTCGCCATCACGTGATTAACGTAACCGACCAGCCCGACGAGCGAAATAATTCCTGACCACAAAACGAGCTTCAGGTACGACCACTTTGTCGGAGGACGAAGCGTCTTCGAAAGCTCGGTCTGGTGCAGTCCCTTTGTCCTTGCACTACCGACAATCATATCCGGCCCACCACTTCCGATGAGCACACCCGTCAGGCGTGTGCGCGTATCCACCCGATAAAGCCCCTCTCCGTAGGCTAGGGAGACTTTCTTGAGGTTCGTGCTTTTGCAACGCGGGCAGTGTAAATCCATCGCGCCGTCCTCGGCTGCCCAATTTCGATGGAACGATATACCCCGTCTGATTGCTGAACCATTCAAACCGTTGTACGCGCGACCTCCCATCCCTTGTACCCCTTTCGGCGTTAACTTCGCCCCGCCCGACCTGCTCGACGCAATTTCTTCGGCACTGCGCCGATTGGGAAGATTTGGCAGCGCGGGCGGCTCCTCGCCGTCGTAGAACAATTGATAGAGCGGCACGTCAAGGGCGCACGCAATGTCCTCCAACGTTTCGATGGCCGGCACCGTCCCTCCGTTTTCCACGCCAGAAAGATAGCAGCACAGCAAGCCCGCTCGCTCTTCAACATCCTCCTGAGAGAGATTTTTCGCCTTTCGCAGCGCGCGCAATCGGTCACCGATAACCACGGTGCTCCTCGCTTCATTTGTTCGACGTTGCCCTACACTCTAGCGCCTATTGCTCGTCAGCCACAATTTCTTCGAGTCGCTGTAGGTCCCTTATGGCATCAGGTAGTTGCGCAACAAACTCCCTCGCCTCCCGATCACTGATGATGATTTTCAGATATTTCGAGACCCATTCGGTTGCCCGTTCTGTGGATTCCTTCCGAGCCATCTCTATTTACCCTTGCGTTTCTTTTCCCTCTCGATTTGGCGGCAAATTCTTTGGAATTCAGGCTCCTGCGCCGCGATTGCTTTGACTTCGGGGCTTTGGATGTACGTACGCTTGATAATATCGTCGCCGGTTTTCCAATCACTTAGCGTCGCCTCTTCGATCACGATCCGGGAAGACAACCAGAAGCAGAGTTCCGTGCGATCCATAAAGCGAACGTGAATGTACAATCTGTCCTCTTCAAACAACGTATCGACGTAATGGACGACCTTCCCTTTGAGGCCGGGGAATCCTTTGCCTAGGTCTGGTTCCAGTTTCTTGGATAGCTTCCGTACGTTTTTCATGAGGGCACCTTGGGCGCGGCCCGGTAACGACATCTCCTTTATGGGGTTACGTGATCCAAGCAGATGCCCACCGCCGTAAGGCACGTCGCATCCTGGGGGCGGGAGCGGATGGAGGCTATCCGAAGGGGCTCGTCCCAATCCGGGTTGAACACGAGAACTTCAACGACTAGGTTGCCCTCCCGATCCTCTTTGGCATAGATGCTCACGGAGTCCCACATCTCCAGCGCACCCGCTCTCTGAACCTGCTGTCCCACAGTCACAGTTAGCGACTCGGTAGTCACGCGAAAGCGATTATCGTGGCCAGCCTCGCAACGAACGTGAAAACGCTTACTGCTGCCTGAATTGTGTGCGTCAGCCAGAAGCGGCGTGCTGTCCATGACAATAACCTTTTCCCTATCTTGGGGAATTATAGGATTCCCTATTTTGGGGAATCTGTCAAGAATTGAATATATATGCGAGGGTGAATGTCAACGATAAGGGCTACCACAAGGCATATAAGAGATTCCTCGCCCGCTTAGTCCAGGCGCGC
This sequence comes from uncultured Acidobacteriota bacterium, assembly GCA_963715795.1. Classification (GTDB taxonomy): domain Bacteria; phylum Acidobacteriota; class Terriglobia; order Acidiferrales; family UBA7541; genus Acidiferrum. The sequence continues at coordinate 5,118,732 of OY970275.1, forward strand.
CGCGATGCCGGGCTGACACAGGTCGAAGTCGCTAAACGACTCGGCAAAGCACATTCCTTTCTGTCGAAGTGCGAACTCGGAGAACGAAGGGTCGATTTCGTCGAGCTTCAGCAGTTAGCGAAAATCTACGGCAAAGACATCTCGTTCTTCCGTGACTGATTTGCAAGGTATTGGTTACTGTCGCTCCGGCTCGATCCATGGAAACTGAAAAGGTCCTCGAATCTCTTGGCCTGGGGCTGTCGCGCCTCTTGCGCTACTCCTATGGTGGCTTTCTGCTGATCGCTCTGGCGAGCGCGGTTAATCCGATTAACACGGGTAAGGTCCTGAACGCCATGCCTTGGCAATTGGCTGCCTTATCTGCTTTGCTCATCGGGGCCAGCATCTATGCTGTTCATAGAAGCATAGTGATACCGATACACCACATGGGTTTGTGTCTCATCCTCTGGTTGAGGGACAAGATAACAGGAACGAAACCGAAGGAGTCCCTCAGTCCTACGCGGTGGCTGGGGTCCATCGACGTGAAATGGGGACAAAGGATTCGGGCGTACACGTTACTTCGACGCAGCGACTTCTTTAGCAAACAGGAGAAACAGGAGCTCGACGTTGCGCACGCGGAGAGCGGATTGGTCGTGATGAGTTTTGAGGGTTTGCTTCTCGCAGGATTGTACGCCCGGTTGCACCCTGGGGCATCGCAGCTTGGCTGGTTCACCTTATTCACTTTGAGCTTGGTGTGTCTCGTGGCGTCGTATCCGTCGGGATATGTACAGCACCAAAACGAATGCAGTCGGATGCGCAAGAGAGAGGCAGTTGTCACAGCCAAACTCACCGAATTCGGCGTGCTTTAATTTGCCGAAGGCCCGTTGAATGGAAAGTTCCTATGTCTCCGGTTGGAGCTTCGGCGCGCCGGAAAGCCGCAGGGATGGCAACGCTCTAGCACCCCCAAACATCTAGTCATACCGAGGGGGTGAACCCATGAAAAACCGTCTCCCTTGGTTGATCGTTTTCAGCGTTTTGCTACTGGTGAGTTGTGCAAGCAAGAAAGACGCGAACGAGAAGAACTTCTCAGAAGCGTTGAATTCTTACCTCGCCACGAAGGGCCAGCTTTGCCTCGGCATTCCGTCGGCGTGGCCGGTCGACCTCAATGAAGCCGAGCGCCGGGGCGGTATGGGTACAGCAGCGGAAATGGTCGCCCTCGAGAAAGTTGGCTTAGTCCGCTCACACGAGACGGAAACCGAATACACACCGCCGCTGAGCACCCGTCCAGTCAAGGCAAGAGTTCTTCGGTACGAATTGACTGAAGACGGCAAGAGGTTTTACCGAGAAAAACAGACTCTAGCTTTGATTGGCACGAAGGGGAAGCAGGGCGACCTCTGCTTTGCACAGCAAGTATTGGACAAAATCGTCAAATGGGAGGGGCCGACTGTGGCTGGCGGCTCCCAAGAAGCGTCAGTCCTCTATACATATAGGATCGAGAATCTTGCTGAATGGGCAAAGGACCCGGACATTCAAAGAGTTTTCCCCGGAATTGTTTCGACCATCGACGGTGCTGGAAAAACACAGATGAATCAGGCTCTGACATTGACCGATCACGGATGGGAAGCGAGGGGACTCAATGTCCCATTCTAGAATATAGCCCGCAAGACGAAATGGCCTTCTTTTCGGATTTACCCGCTGACATCCACGTGACGGGAGGGGGACCACCACATCTCTCTGTCGGATACGAGGATTACCTCATGAAAGTAGCCCACAGAGCAAGGATCGCAAGGACTACTGCCAAGAAAGCCCATGTCATGTCTCGGAGTCTTGTACTTTCCTGTCGTACTCGCTCCAATTCTTTCTTTAGCTCGTTGATCGCTCCTGTGGCCGCATTCGTCGGGAGATAATCAAGAAGAGTCTTCGCGCGGTACTGTCCGCGGTACAAGTTAGTTGGCTCAATGAGTTTATGAAACTCAAGGGTCGCGTAGTGCTGCCGCCGCTTGATGAGAACAGGCGAACTCGACGTGTTAAGTAACAAGCAAAACAACGGTCCCTGGAACCCAGGGTCTACTTGCGGCCCATTAGACAAAATTATCCCTTGGCAGAATAAACTAACCGATAAGTCGAATCGTCCGCACACATCCCGTGGGAAATTAGCAGCCTCGTTCGACGTAACAATGGCGTAATCATATGGTTCGATTAGTAGGATCGGATGTGCGTCCGTCAATCGCTCAATTTTCCCGCCGGAGAAATACTCATCCCCGAGCGCGAGGTCGTACGAAGCGCCCGAGATATTTTCGTGTATGGCAGTTTCAAGCAGCATCCCGCAATCCAGCATCAACCGGATCAGACGAGCAGGGAGGACCCCACCGTGACCGACATGTTCCCAAAGGGAACGAATCAATTCCGTGCTCGGCGCGCCCTTAACATTCTGAATCGCGTAGGTGAACGAATCCTTCCATTTTCTGTCCTCTGCGCGCGCCTCGTGAACTGCGCTTAGATTCCCTTCGGGGTTTCGCGACAGGAGTCGTGCGTCCAGTTCGCTATCAGGAGCATCGACGAAAAAGCTAACAAATCGCGGTAGGCTTGTCAGCGGTTCGCTGGGTCTTGTATCCTGAAATCCGGCCAACCGCCGTGCCGATTCAGGAGTAATGGTCAGGACTGGGGTCTGGCCATCCTCCGAAGCCTTTTCCAGAGCGGATTTCCGTATGCCATACCGATGCTTCCTGTACTTCGCGTCAATAAGTAACGATTCGTCACGAGCAAGCTTATCGAAATCATGCTCAGAGATGTGTTCGTAACTGCCGGCTGCATCGTCCCCGCGAGGATCCCTTGTCGTGACCGCCTTAACATGACTGAAGCCGCTGTTCTTTACGCACAACTCTCTTGCCAGCGTGGATTTTCCACCCCCGCTTGTACCTGTAATTATGATTCCCTCATACCTCACTGCAGTTTCCTAAAAACGTGAATGGATTCCTTTTCTAGACTGATCCACTTTTGATTGTGGTGACGCCGCCTCTTCGGCAGGATACGGCTTAGCTCCTGCTCCAAAGTGCAACCGTTCGTGTGTAGGAAACCCAGGCACTCCTGCACAACTTGTTTTCGGATCGTGTTGTTATGATTGTCGGCATTAAATTTTGGCATTACTAGACATATATAGCCTCCGGGTTTTAACTTGCGACAAATTACTTCGAGAGCCGCTCTCATTCCAGTACGATAATCTTCAATCGCACTCGCACTGAACCGACGCCTCCGCGCACCTAACTCCTCCGGCAAATCCTGGCCAGGATCTTTGCCAAGCAAATAATACGAGAGCCGCTGCGAAGTCGAATAGTCGGTCATATTCGGATAAGGTGGAGAGGTAACTACCAAATCTACAGTCTCATCCTTAGGGAACTCGCCGCGCCGCACGTCGAGCCTCTTGATTTGATCCTCCACGGAGCAGTCGCGCAGGAAGTCCTTTGCGAGCGCGGGCAGTCTAGCCTGGATTTCACCCATGTCTCTCAGAAGCAAGTTCATGTTTCTTCGAAAGCGCTCCAGGGCGTTTCTTGGTTTCTTGACCTGATCGGGTTTGGGAAGAACATTATCTGCGATGCAGCCCCAACCCTCGTCTTGGGCGCACACTGCCTTCAACGTGGCTGACAAAGCAATCCGCATTGCCGCTTTCGTTGCCGCCGAACGCAGTTTGTCTTCGTAAGCTCTCAGATACATCAGCTGGTTGAATGGTTCGGGGTTGAACCATGGTCTCAATCGGTCAACCAGAACCTCGGATTTTGTAAGGCGTCGGCAATACTTGATATCTGCATCATATGAGGTCTCAACGCCGCTTAGATCGTTTGCGACCTGCATTAGATTGGTCCGAGGATTCAAGAGCGTCCAGAATGATTTTATGAGCCACACTGACACAGTGCAAATTTCACTGCCGACCGGCAACCGACCGAGCAATAATGCCTGGAACAAGGTCGTTCCTATTCCTGCGAACGGGTCATAGACGACAGCTCCAGGAGAGGTTAGTACCTCGATCAGGGTGTACGGAATTTCCGGAATGAACGTTGCTGGATACCAGTGGTATTTGCGGCAATCAAAAAAATGCAAACCACTGCGTCCCACCGAAAACGGTGTCGAAAAGTTCCAATTGATATTCGCGAGAATGAACCTCGCTCTATCGACCGGAGTGACTGCTGGCAATCCTTGTTCTGGCTTCTTTTGCTTCAGCATAAGGCTCAAGCTCTTCGATTTCTGAACACTTGGTTATTTCCTCTAGCCAGTTGGAAACAATCTGTAGAACGCCGAGCTTCCCCAGATTGCCGCGATCGATTGTCGCCATCCCAAGGTGAATATTCTTAAAGAACACGCCAACCAGGACCCGCCGAATTGGCTCTCCGATTTCGACAGACTTCCCACTCGTGCTGATGGCGTTGACTGGTCTCCGTGTTTTGTTAACATCCAATATCGGATGCAGACCGACCACGGCACTTTTCAATGCGCCGGCCCCCACGGCTCTAATGCGAGTTCCAAGATTCAGCTCCATTTGCCTTCGGCTCAATGGGTTAGCCAGTTGAGCATTAAAGTTGATGTCTGGGCATGAGTAGATGCCAATGCAACCGTAGAGATCGCCTATCATTAGCCGAGAAATGATCGCCGACGTTTCATCCGAACACTGTGACAATCGCTCTAGCAGTTGGTAGTCAACATCCTGCCAATAGAAAGAGAACGTCGATTGACCCTGGGCAATTTCCAACGCTTCCTGCAACATGCACTTTGCGCTAAATTCGTCTGGATTCAACAAAAGATAGCGATACAGAGTCTTCCTGATCTCGTACCACTCTCTCAACGAATCAATTGCCCCATCGTCGATGACAATATTTTCCTTCTCAATCGTTATTGAGGAAGCAAGTTTCAGAGGAGCTTGACCACTTCTGACTAGGCCCATGTGGTAGGCGAGCCGAAACACGTTGTCGATGTTGTCCAGATCGACAGTCCCGTTTATTAGCGCATGATACGGCCCCTCACCCTGAACCATCTGACTGATTGTTTTGAGTTCGTCGTCAGGGATGAGGCTAGAAAGTCGGGGCGGCAAACCGAAATAAATGGGCTCAACCAATGCATGTCTGTAATCGTATTTTTGCCCAGTCGAATCGTTAACCCCATTTGACGAATCGAAAAGGGCTGTTTGCTTTGGGGACTTGACGGCCCTTTGAGCACCCGAACTGACCATTTCGAAAAGCGATTCGTGTCTATAACCTTGGGAATCCAGAACGTACTGGACAGAATGACCAAAAGCCGCGCTTCCAACATCGTGCAGCAGTGCAGCCAACACAATCCTTCGAGCAGTTCTCTCATCGATTCGTAAACGCGATGATTCGATGCATTTCGTCGCAAGGTAGGCTGCGCCGAGGGAGTGTTCGTACCGGTTAGTGTTCGCGCCCCCAGTGAGGCACAAGGAATTGATGTTGCACAGGCGCACCTCGCGGAGGCGCTGTAGCTCGGGACAAAACATTATTTTCCAGACGTAATCTGGAAAGTAAACCGGGCCATAGAGCGCATCGTAAATATAACGTTCCACCGGCATGACTCCCCACTTGCTAACAATCCTTCACGATGCTTTCGCTACAAACCAACCCTGAGCAAAAGGCCTGGAGAATGCCACGAAAATGGCCCAAGCAGTCGCCTACCAAGTATAGCCCCTTGGCGCGAGACGCGAACCCCGGCTCTGCTGGGAATCGCGGCCAATAATAGTCGAGCACCGGTGCAAAAACATAGACATTTGAATATTTAGTCTCAGGAAAGGATCGTGAGACAAAATACTCGACGGCCTCTCTGACTTTGGGAACAGTAATTTTCGGGAGGCATTGATTGGCGCTACCCCATCGCCAATAAACTATTGAGGCGGGTTCACTTGCAACAGAATCGGGCGTTGGCCGTCCGACGAGAAAATCAGCGAGACGCTGTCGTATCGGCATTCCGTCCGAGATCTGAAAATGGTTTGCGCGTAGTTCGTCCATCAGCGCTTCGTGTTCCTTTAGGCTCTTTGAAGAATGACGAATGGTAATCCCTAGATTTGTTAGTCCAGTCGAAGAGTCTGGGTCCGATGTCCCTTCGAGAAGGAATCTGTCACCCAATCTGTATGGAGCAATCGCACCGTCTTTACAGACGCAAAACGTCCGAGCACCACTGAAGTGAAGCTTGAGATCGTTATGACAAGAATCGATGTCTGGCCACAGCGATGTCGGAAACTCCAGCCGGACTCCGAAATCAGTGTGACTAGTTTCTTGACCGAGATTAAATGTCAAGCCTACAGATGTCACCAGGTCCGCGCCGAAACGTCCGGTAGCCAAGACCACTCGCTTCGCCAAAATCTCGCGGCTATCGTCTGACCTTCCCGTCCGAATGCGAAAGCCTACTGTATGGCGCGAAATTTCCAAGACGGGCGTTTCGAGCAGGACACGAATACCGGAATCGCGAATCACATTCACCATCTTCCGGTAGCCATCCGTTAAGGCATGTTGGTGGTAAAGAAAGGCCTCATAATATCGATAGTCAAAGCCGAGGTTCCCAAAATTCGTCGCTGCAGCCTGTTGATCGTCCGCCGAGACATTGGGCCGGATTAAAGGAACAAATGTTTGAAACAGCCGTAATGCGTGATCAAGGCTACTTCGTGTTTCGTCGGCGCTGCCGATTGAACTGCTCATGTTTTTACCAGCTGGATAAGCGCTTATCTTGCCCCCTGACAATAATGACGATCCACCGACCCCGGTAACCATTTGGCAAGGTTGAACGACACGGCAACCTTTATTCTGAAGGATTGAGCAAAATTTCACTTCTGGGGCCACTCCGGCTTCCAAGCAGACCACCGACGGTGCCAATGAAGTCTGGGACAGGCTTAGCGCAGCTCCAATTCCAGCAGGCCCCAATCCGACGATGCAGACTTCAACGGCTGGGGCAGTCATCTAAGAACGAAATCTTTCTGCGCCGCGGAAGATGACATAGGAAAAGTCACTCTTTGAAACTCTTCTTTGCCGCCATCGTCCAACACAATCGGGATCGCGTCGGAGGTCGAGGAGCAGAATTGGAGTTCATACCTTCCTGTCGCGTCAGTCGACGCACGAAACCCACCGACCTCAACAACAGCGCCGGTGATCGGCTTCAGTGCAGTCTTTCCATTATTGTCGGTAACTTCCCGATATACGGAACCCGTCAAATGTAACGCCTGAAGCTCCTCGTCCTTCACTCGGCAGCCCTGAACGCGACTGCGCAACTTGGGCACAGTTGCAACGACGAGCATCACAAAGGCAACACAGAACAGTAAAAACGAAGCGCGGCTCATCGTGTACTTGAAAAACTGCCTCAGCAAATACCGAGAGCGCAGAGCAACTGCCTTCCACGTGTTACGAATTGGTGTCGTCCTATTCATGGTATGACCCCGACTGACCCTATAGCTTATCAAGAGGCGGTCGTATATATGAAATCCACGGGTCTGCTCCGGGATCGCACTCCCTCGGTTTGCCCGACGCCCCCTTTTTGTCTTTAGCAGAAGGTGTCTGGTCGCCGTCGAAAGTGCTCAAATCGTCCCACACAGACCAACTCGACGAACAAGAAGCGAACAGCAACGAGAATCAGAGTAGTACGAAAGTACCAGAGGTATTAGAACGGTTACGTAGATTCGCGACAAACCCTAAGCCATCTCGACACATCCAAATCAGAAGATTCGCGGCGACAAGAGATGGGTCCCCATGCGCCCGAGGCCAGAAACGAAGCCCGGTCCTCCGTTTGTGCTGAACACGGTTGACCGCTTCGGAAGGCAAATCGCTCCTGCGGTGTTGTCTGTCTCGATGGAAATTGGCCCGCGCGCCCTCGCGTACGCCCAAAACCTGATCGGTGATCCCGCCCTGGCTATGAACTACTTTGAGGAGGCAGCCGCCTCCGTGTCTGCCGCAATCGAGGAGAAGAACGCTTCTGGCGCACCCGCTATACGGAATGTCGGAGCATATTTGTTCCGCACATTCATTCGCATGGTGGATGACGCCAAGCACAAAGAGAAAATTCTTGAGGAATCTCTTAAGGAATCCGGCAAAGCGCGGATTCCCTTACCTGAAGAGGCCCAAGTGGAAACCGCCGTGCTTCTGAACGAAGTGATGGAAACCTGTGCCAGGGCGTCGCGAGAGGTTATTGTCCTTCGTCTGGAGGGTTTCACCTGGAAAGAGATCGGGAAACGATTTGACATTTCAAGCCATGCGGCAGAGGCTCGATTTAGCAAAGCACTTGACCACGCCAGAAAAATGCTCAAAATACGGAGGCGAAAGGGTTGAGGAGGGTGTCACCCTTGCCGTCTGACAGTCGCAACTCGAAAGGCCACAAGCGGAAACCATCCGTGGACCAAGCCTTTCTTAAACTTGGCAGGAAACATTTGGCCGAGGATTTTCCCAACCCCACGCGCCAAGGATGCCCCCAGGACGATATATTAAGACTTTTGGCCGAACAACCAACAAAGGTCGATGACTCAGTTCTGGATCACATCACGTTGTGTTCACTGTGTTACACGACCTACAGTGGCTTCCTCCAGCAGATGAAAGCAAGACACTCCAACCCAAGGTCGCAAACCCGATCCCACAAACGACCAAGAGTGTAAAAAACCAAAAAATTGCATTTTGTTGGTGAGGTTTTTCCGTTTTTTCCCCTCTGTATAGATGAGGGGAGTTTTCACCGAATTCTCCCGTGAGCCTGGTGGGGCCGTCCCACTTCGGTCAACCGCCTGGCGTAGTAGCGCGCCGCTCGAAGGTCCCGAGCCGGACGCGAAAGTAGAGACCCTCTGGACGGAGCGCGTGCTCCACGTGTGCCTTGACTCGGATCAGGGCCAAAACAAACCAGGACAGTGGCGCTTCTTTCGCGTTCGTGATTCGGCCCTGCCAGACGCGGGCACGGCGAGAACTCCCTCGGACTTAAAAAAAGAAATCCAGCGAAGGAGACGAACGGATATGAAAACACTCTGGCGCATAGCATCCCGGCTCAGGCAGACGCCTCGAACCCTCGCGGCGGTCGCATTGGGTTTGCTTCTCGCGGCCCCCGCATTTGCTCAAGGAACCTCTCCCTGGGAGAACGCAGTCCAGGTGCTTCAGACGGCTTTCACCAGCACTATCGCTCGCGGCCTCTCACTGGTCGCGATTGTTGTAGCGGGCCTGACGTTCGCTTTCGGCGAGGGGGGATCGAAGCGCATTCTCGCGGGCGTGCTGTTCGGCGTTGGCATGGCAATCGCGGCGGTGAACTTTCTCGCGTGGCTGTTTCCCGGCTCCTGAGCCACGGAGAAACCTAGAGGAACACATGGCAGACGCAAGACGAGTCAACAGAGTCCATCGGTCGCTGTCTCGGCCACTCACGATCCTCGGAGCGGAGCGGAAGCTCTTCTTCTTCGCCATGTGCCTCGGCGCGGCCACCTTCAACCTGCTCTCGAGTCTGCTCGGAGGAATCCTGATTTTCTTGCTCCTGTACTGTGCCGCGCGCTGGGCGACTCAAACCGACCCGCAGATTCTCCGCTTTCTACTCACGGCAGCGACACTTCGCAGCCAATATGACCCCGCAAAATTCAGCCCGGTCTCGATATGCAGGATCAGCAATGCTTAAACTCCAGCGGATTTTCAAGAATTACCAGGAGACGGGCGCATTCAACGAGCAGGTGAATCTGTACGGGTTCATCGATTCCGATGTCTTCCTCACCAAATCGGGGGAACTCGGGGTCATCCTCGAAGTGCGTGGCGTTGACTACGAGTGCCTCGATGGTGCCTCGATTGACGGCCTCACGAAGCGCCTCGAATCCGCGTTAAAACTCTTTGACGAAAACTACCGCATCTATCAGTACCTCTTCAAACGAAACAACGAGACCATTCCCTACAAACTCTACGGCAATCCCGTCGTAGACACCGCCATCAAAAACCGCATCGCGTACCTGGCTGCCAAGGCAGACACGCTTTTTTCCCTTTCGGTCTATTACGTGATTTTTTTCGAGGGTTCACGTCCGAAGCGCAAGATCGGAACCGCTCTGGCCAAATTCCCCGAGCAGCCAGTCCAGGCTCTCGGCGAGATCTGGGCATACTTCTCAACCAGAAGGCAGGTTGTCTTCCTCGACCGGGAGATCACTAAGGCCCAGGCCACGCTGCTTCAGAAAGCCCAGAGTTTCATCCTACAGGTAAGCGATTTCCTGTCGGTGCGGCTGCTCGATAAACAGGAAGCCTTCCGAATCCTGAAAAAGACGCTGAACTTCGCACCGGACAAGCTCGACCTGGCGAAACTCAAATACGACACTTTCCTCGACTATTACCTATGCGAGTCGCATCTCGAATGCCACCGGGGACATCTTCGCCTCGACGATTACTACGTCAGGGTGCTCACGCTCAAGGAACCCTCCGCGCAGAGCTTCCCTCTGATCTTCAAACGTCTGCTTGAAGTCCAGGCTAACTACTACGTCGTCACGGAATGGAAGAAGGAAGACGCCGGAAAGACCCGGCGGATCATTCAGGCCAAACGTCGCCATTTCCACAACACCAAGCGTTCGTTCATCAGCCAGGTCAATCTGAACGATGCGGCTCCGCAGGATGTTCTTCTGGATGACTCGAAAGAGTCTCAGGTTCGCGAACTCGGTGAGAGCATCAAGGAGATCGAACTTCACGGAAATTACTTCGGCCAATTCTCACTCACCGTCGTCATCTATGACCTCGACCTTGCCAAAGTGGACCGGGCGTGCGCCGAATTCTACAAAGTCTTCAGCGTTCACGATGCGCAGCTCTACGAAGAGAAGTACAACCTGCTGAACGCATTTCTCGCAGCGGTTCCCGGCAATCACGTCTTCAACCTGCGTTACCTGTACTTGCTCAACACCAACTACGCGGATTTTTCGTTCCTCTTCACCCTCCACTGTGGCGACCCTCGGAATCGGCATCTCCGGCAAGAATATCTCGCGGTTCTTGAGACCAATCACCACACACCCTACTTCTTGAATCTTCACTATCGAGACGTTGCGCACACAATGATTCTCGGGCGAACGGGGGCGGGAAAATCGTTCTTGCTAAACTTTTTGATCACAAACCTCCAGAAATACGCCCCCCATACGTTCATCTTCGATCTGGGCGGGAGTTTTGAAAGCCTTGCGCGTCTCTTCGGCGGCTCCTACATCCGCGTCGGACTCGAATCCGACGACTTCAAAATCAATCCATTCTCGCTGCCACCAACGAAAGAGAACCTCGACTTCCTGGCGCTCTTTCTGAAAGTCTTGCTTCAAAGCTCCGGAACGACAGAACTTTCCCCCGCGACCGAGCGCGACCTCTACCACCAGATTGAGAATCTCTATTCCGTGGCTCCCGCGTTACGCACGCTCGGTGTGCTCGCGAATACGCTCGGCCATGAAATGTCTGACCGGCTGGCCAGATGGATTCGTGGCGGGCAATTCGGCTTTCTCTTCGACAATTCGGAAGACACGATCTCGTTCTCACAGTTTCAGTGTTTTGACTTTCAGGGAATGAGCCAGTACCCGGAAATCCTCGAACCGCTGCTCTTCTATATCCTCCACAGGGCCAACGCCGTTATCGCCGACCGGCAGATCACCCAAGTCTTCAAAGCCTTCTTCATCGATGAGGCATGGGTGTTCCTGAAGAACCCGAGCATCCAGCGGTACGTTGTGGAAGCGCTGAAGACCTGGAGGAAGCACAACGCGGCGATGGTGCTCTCAACCCAATCGCTCGACGAACTACGGCGCTCGGACATCCTCGATGTGATCATCGAAAGCTGCGCCACGAAAATCTTCCTCGCGAATCCCGACATGGACCGCGAACTTTACCGCAGGCAGTTCCATTTGAACGAAACCGAAGTCGAGCTGATTTCGAACCTGATCCCGAAGCAACAGTTCCTCATCAAGACGCCCGAGCTAGCAAAAGTCGCCAACCTCACCGTGGACCGGAAGAGCTATTGGCTCTACACGAACGATCCCTACGACAACCGCAAGCGGAGGGAAGCCTTCGAGAACTATGGCTTTGAGCGAGGACTCGAAGTACTTGCAGGAGAGCACCCATGATTGCGCTGCTCATTCTCGTCACGACCCTCTGGTTGCTTGAACCGGGCTTCACGTTTCTCCTGCAACGTTTGCACTGCCAGGTCCGCGTGGAGCTTTTGCTCCTTTCCTGGCTGCCGCTACTAGTGGCAGCGCTTGCGACGGCTCTCGTCATCGCCGTGAATTCCTTCATTGAAACGACGCGCCAGGAAGATCGCCTTTCCCCGAACGACAAATCCCAATTCAGGAGTGAACGATGAAAGACAGAATCTCAAGTTTTAACAAGCACGTCCGTATTCAAATGCCGCTGTTAGCGGTCCTTTGTCTCTTAGGTATGGGCTTGACACCGACGCGCGCCGGCGCGGATGCGGCGCGCATCGTTAAGTATTCCAAGGAAGACATCGTCCCGGTCCGGGCGAAGGTCCGCTTTTCGACCCTCATCGTCCTTCCCGAGAATGAAGAGATTCTGGACTTCACGACCGGCGACAAGGAATTCTGGATCATCAATGGCGCGCACAACCTATGCTACGTACATCCCGCGCAGCCGGGTATTCGCACCAATCTGAACCTAATCACCGCAAGCGGGCACGTGTACTCGTTCCTTCTGACCGAGATCAGCAAAGAGCCGAATGCCGAACCGGATCTGAAGCTATTCATCGAACCGAAAGACGAGTCAAGCATTGCCGGAAACGCAGGCTTGCAGGGTTATGTACGCGCGGGCGAGGCCGAAGCCTATAAGAAAGAAATCGAAGCCCTGCGTGCGCAGACGGACCAACAGGTTCGCACCGCGCAGGACCAGGCCGCCGAACAGGTCAACAAGTTTCGCGCCGATTATCAGGCGAAACTCCAGTTCGACTACACACTGGACTCAAAGGCCGCGCGCGCACCGTTCCTAGTTTCGGCGATTTACCACGACGACGCTTTTACCTACATCAAGTGTGCCGCGCGCGAAAAGCCGACGCTTTATGAAGTGAAGGACGGCAAGCCCAATCTCATCAACTTCCAATTCGAGAATGGCGTCTACATCGCCCCGAAAATCCTCGACAGCGGTTATCTGGCTGTTGGCAAGAAGAAACTCACATTCTCACGGCAAGTGTCCGCGAATTGAGAGGCGAACCATGAACGAACCAATCCAAGAAAAGACCCCTAAGCCACCCGGCCTCGTGCCGAAAAACGTCCAATCGTGGCTTCTCATCGGCCTGGCCCTCTTGATGGTCATGATCATGTGGCTGACAGGCGGGAAAAAGCCGCAGTCCACAGTCAAAACACCGAACACAATTGTGCCCGCACAAGCACCGCTCGAAATCAACGAGACGCAGATAACCGAACTTCAGAACCGTATCCAGGAATTGCAGCGCCAGCAGCTCGTCGCCCAAAGCGCCCTCGCGCAACAAACCCGTTTGCTCGGGGATATGCCCCAGGACTCCCAGCCTGGTCAGCAATCGAGCGCGTCGGGCAGTCAACCACCGGAACGCGCCGAAGATGCCATTCAATCCGAGCGGAAAAAGCGTGAGTACTTGTCCCTGTTTGCCTCGAACGTCGCCCTGAGCTACCGCAAGTCCGCATCGAGCACTCCTACGCCGACGGAACCAAGCTCGAACCCCGCAGTTACTAACTCTCTGCCCGAAGGTCCAGACCCCGCACAGCTTGAGCAGCAGCTTCTCAAAGAGATGTCGCTTGCTCATCCACAAGCAGGGTTACCGCCACCCGCACCTTCCAACTCCTTCCCGGCGCTAAACGGCTCGTCGGAAACAAATAACGACAGAAAGGAGGAAGGCTCACACCCTGCCGCCGCGCCAAGTGGGACACATAACGCGGCGGCAGGGAAAACCTACGTTCTATTTGAGGGAACAGTCCTTGAAACGGTTCTTATCAACCGGCTCGAAGGACAGTTCTCCGGTCCCGTCGAATGCCTGCTCTCGACCGATGTCTATTCACATGACCGCCAGCACCTTCTGATTCCCGCCGGGACGAAACTCCTAGGGGAGACCCGCAAGGTTGATACCTCCGGTCAGACCCGTCTCGCCGTTGTCTTCCACCGGCTCATCATGCCGGATGGTTACTCGGTCAGCCTCGATCAGTTCAAGGGCCTCGACCAGATCGGTGACACCGGCCTTCGCGACCAAGTCAACAACCATTACCTGCGAATCTTCGGCGTCTCCATCGCCATTGGTGCTCTGGGAGCAGTGGCCGAAGCCGGCACTGGCACCTCACTCACGGCGTCCGGCAGCGACCTCATGCGCCAGGGATTCGCGTCGAGCACGGCACAGTCCTCCGCGCAAATCCTGGACAAATTCCTGAACATCATGCCCACGGTCACGATCCGCGAGGGACACAGAGTCAAAGTGTATCTCTCGGGCGACCTTGCACTGCCCGATTACAACAACCACCAGATGCCTTCAAATCTCTGAAGGCAGAAAAGGAAGGAGTCCAATGAAAAAGAAAATTCCGGCAGTTCTCTTGGTTCTGATCCTCTGCGTTGGTACCGCCTCCGCGCAATTCGGGAGCGGTATCGTGTACGACCCAACCAACTATCAAAACGCGCTGCTTCGCTACTACCAGCTCCAGCAGCACCTCCTTGAACTGCAAAAGAGCTACGCCAAGATCACGGGCCAGCTCAACCTGGCCCTCCAGATGGCGCAGTTCGTCAAAAACATGCCCGCTCGTTACCGCGCGATATTTTCGCAATGGCGAAATGTGACCTCGTTGAACACCTTCGGGAACACAGTCTCGTGGATTAACGGCATCAACACCGGCGTGCTTCCCAACATCAACACAGGCTACCTGAAGGCCACAACCCCGCTGTCCCAGTACGACCCGTACGAACTCTCGGGAATGGATGCCTCGGAACTCGGGCGAGTGCAGTCCCAATACGCGTCCGTCCAACTCGTGGACGGCGCAAACATAAATGCGATGGCCACCATCGGCTCGATCCGTGGCACTGCTGACAACGTCCAGACTCAGATCGCAAACCTCGAACAAGATTCTTTTTCGGGCGACTCAAGTCTCAACACCGAAGTCTCCGTCCTGAACAAGATCAATGCAGCGGGCGTTTTGACTCTCCGCACCGTCCAGGACTCCAACAAACTCCTCGCGTCGCTTCTGGAACAGCAAACCATCCTCGCAAAGCAACAGCGCGACGCCACTACAAACGCCATTAACACCGATATCGGTCGCCAAGCGAGCATGGCTGGCAACATGTCTCAGGTGACCGGAACGATCACCAATTCACTTCAAAACTTCCGCATGCCTTAAGCGTGCGGAGATAGACGCCCGGCGTCGAAGGAGCTGACGGCATGCAAACCGATTTCCTGCAGTACATCTTTCAGGCGATCAACAATTTGCTCACCCAGAACCTGGGCTTCTTCGACGCAATGGGCCAGAATCTCTTCCGCTCGTTCGCCACCATCCTGGTGGCCTGGTTCGGAATCAAGTCCGCCCTTGCCTCTGCCTCGGGCCGACCTGGTTTCCAGTTCGATCATTTTGCGAGTTTGCTTCTGACCATCAGCTTTGGCTTCGCGATGGTCAATTACTACAGCACGCCCATCCCCGGCATTGGAACCAGCTTTCACAACCTCGTTACCAACGAAGCCCAGTTTCTCTCGACTCAGATCGACCAGGCGCAACTCCAAACGGTAGTCACACAGGTTGCCGACTTTGAATCCCGCATGGACTCTCCCGGATGGGGGGATATTCTCGGAACCGCCATTTACGTCATCGTGACCATACTGCTTGCTGCAGCGCAAGCCATAGCGATTGTGGTCATCGCCTACGGCTTCATCGCCACTGCTGTTTGCGTGCTGGTAGGACCTGTCTTCGTTCCGTTTTTTATCGTTCCGAAGATGGAGTGGCTCTTCTGGGGCTGGTTCCGCTGTTTCATCCAATATGCCTTCTACCAAGTCGTCGCCTCAGCCGTCGTTTATGTCATCGGAAATCTCATGCTCGGCGCGCTACGCCTCCCGCCTGCTGGCACGCTTTCCACCGTCCAGCTCATCGCCTGGTTTCCCGTCCTCTTTATTACGTTTCTCGCGTCGATCTATGTCCTCCTGAAAATCCCGTCCCTTACGAACCATATCTTCAGTGGCACGGCTGGAGGGTCATCCGCAGGTCTCTTGGAAGCGCCCGCTGCGGTCCTGAACAGGGTGATGTGATGGACCGGGATAGCACATTCCACGATGCCAAGCGGCTCTATCTCGAACAGTACGGCGATCCAATGGTGACGAACACATACCTCAAGATTGCGCTGGTACTGGTCTCTCTTGTCGCCATCGGTCTGGCCCTCGTTGATCTCCGCACGATCCGCACATTTCAGAACTTCCGCCCGCTCGTCATCCGCATCGATGACCTGGGCCGCGCGGAGGCCATCAACTACCACAATTTTGAATACAAGCCCCAGGATGCCGAGGCGAAGTATTTCCTCTCCCAGTTTTGCGCCCTCTACTACCGGCGCAACCGCTACACGATCCAGGACGACTTCTCGAAGTCCCTGTACTTCCTCGACGGAAAGATTTCGGACGGCATCCTCGATGCCTATAAGAAAGACGACATCATCAAAAAGTTCCTCACGAACACAGCGGTCCCGGAAATCGATATTGACGTGAAGAAGGTCGCACTCGAAGACATGCAATCGCCCCCGTACAAGGCCCGCGTGGATTTCTACATGGTGTACTACTCACCCGCCGACCATAGCGAGATCAAGCGCGACCTCTATACCGCCAACTTCGTTTTCGTCTTTAAGACTCACGTCCCGAACGAACTGATTCCTATCAATCCGCTCGGCCTCTCCATCACCTACTTCCGCGAAGATGAGGCATTCAAATGAAAAACACGGTTCTCCTGCTGCGCAGAGAGAAGCACTGGTCTCAAGACGAATTGGCCGCCCGCGTTGGTGTTTCCCGACAGTGCATAGAGGCTATTGAGAAAGAGCGATTCCTCCCGAGCATTACCCTCGCATACAACATCGCGTTCTCGTTCGGAAAATATGTCGTAGAAGTCTTTCCACCTCAGACGCAGGCTCCGGGACCGTTCCCACATTCATCCGGCTTTCGCACCGAATGCCAAGGGGTGCCATCCAGACAATCGGCATTCCACTCGGGAGGCGCGAAATGATCGCCAACTCGCTAATCGTCACGGTTGCTGTCCTCCTTGCCCTCGGCTTTTGGCTTATAGGTGAGTTGAAGTTCCTCGTTCCGTACAGATCGATCCTTTACCACCAGTACGGCAGTGTGATTCTCGTCTGGATTGCCGTCGTGTTCGTGAACGTCTTCGCTGCCGTGTATGTCATCCAGCGCAAGTTCTTCCTGAAAGACACGGGCCGCAAGCTATCCCACTTGGACAAACAGGTTACGGCGGGCCACTCGCCGGTACCGCCTCCAACGGAGGATGAAGAGCACTGAAATGTCCCGTGATTTCACGTCCGGTGAATTTGAAGATCTTCGAACGGACGAGTCGGCCTCCCGTGGGCGAACTCCTGAACCGGAAACGAAGCACCCCGAGCCACGCCACAGCCCAGGCGGAAACCCTCAGATTGATCGGGACACTGAGACCCCTCGCGACGCTCGTCACGACAGTACGCGATCCCAGGACTCGCGCGCCTTGTTTTACGAGCGGGATCGGGCTTACCGCTTGCGCGAGTCTGAAGTACATACCCTCAGCGAGTTGGGGAAGTTCCGTGTGATCGCCACCCAAGACCTCGCGACACACGCCTATCGGGATCATCGGGAAGAAATGGAGCACGACATTCGGAATCTCGTGCAGCGGGGCCTTGTACGGCAGGAGGCATTGGAAGGACCGGAAGCGAGCCGTCGCGAAATGCTGACCCTTACGAAAGAAGGACACAAATTGATCCGTGCAAACCGCTTTCTCCCCGAGGGCCAAGCCACCTACCACGGATTCGTCAAGCTGAAGGAAGCCAACCACGACGCGGACCTCTACCGGCTTTATCAGAAAGAGGCGAGCAGAATCCTCGACCAAGGAGGAAGGAATCTCCGCGTCGTTCTCGATTTTGAACTGAAGAAGAAGCTCAACCGGGATTTTGCGACGTTTGGGGCCGAATCCAGACAGGAAATCGCATCTCGTCACGGCCTCCAAGTTGTGGGCGAGAAAATCCCCGTGCCCGACCTCCGCATTGAGTACGAGACACGCGAAGGAGAAATAGCCCGCGTGGACCTCGAACTTGCCACCGAGCACTACCGCCCAGCCCACTTGGCCGAGAAAGTGCGCGCGGGGTTCTCCCTCTACGCTTCGCGCAGCGACGGGGACCGCTTGCGGCGTGTGCTCGACCAGCGAGAACTGACGGCGGAGATTCTCAACCTATGAAGATCGCTGATCACGATATCGCTGCTATCAAAGCTCTCGGCTATACCGTCGACGAAGCACGCTTCCTCTATATCGTGGCAACGCATTCCGGGTACTTCGTTCCGCGCCAGTTCCTGGACTTGACCGGTGCCAGTTGGGGCTACCGA
Organism: uncultured Acidobacteriota bacterium; assembly: GCA_963715795.1. GTDB lineage: Bacteria > Acidobacteriota > Terriglobia > Acidiferrales > UBA7541 > Acidiferrum. The sequence goes on from OY970275.1 coordinate 5,137,206, forward strand.
ACGAATCAGCTCTCGAAGAAGCTCGAAAGCCGGGGCCATGCAACCTGGCGCGAATACCAAGACACTGGCGGTGTCTATCATCTCTTCTCCAAGAAGCTATACGCTGAGATCGGCAAGGAAAATCTTCGTAACCGCCGCCGACACTCCGTCGAATTCATCAGGACCCGGCTCGTGCTGCTCGATTTCGTTATTGCTAACCAACAGTATGACTACCTCGAAACGGAAGAGCAGAAGGTTGGGTATTTCTGCAAGGAGCTTGCGCTTCCAAAGACTTGTCTTCCGACCAAAACTTACGAAGGCAGTTCGAGCAGCGAGCCAACACTCCGATATTTTGTCGACAAATATCCCCTCTTCCTTGACTCGTCACGCGGCTCTTCCTCCCCTGTGGTCACGTTGTCGTATGTAGACCCCGGCTATCCCAGTGTCGCGGGGTTTGCGAACCACCTGAACGCCTACGGGCCGCTCTTCCGGGCACTCACTGAATTCCGGCTCCTCTTCATATCCAATTCTGCGCTCCATTTTAGCGATGCGGAGAGATGCTTCTCCTCGGTTGTAAGAGCACCGATTTCCACGAACATTGAAGGAGACCTTCTTCGCTACTTCCGCCTTCGGAAAGCGTGGGACCTGAAGAAGTACGCCCTGTTTTCGAACAACGAGATCGAGTGGTTGAACGATGCCACACGCCGCTTCAAAGGCGACGGTTTCGACTCTCTTCACGCGGCATGGTGCTCGGGACAACTCACAGACGATGATGTGCGCCGACAGTTTCCACCGGCCATTCCTAACCGAAAGGCGGACTTTCAAACGTTCCTCATCAGAGGCAATCGCCGCGAGGATGGTGCTGCGTGGAAGACGCCGAAGCCCTCTTCAGTACCAGACTTCAGGAGCACAGATTTCGCGCTTCAGCCCTTGGCTGAAGCGAACTCAAGAGGAACAAGAGAGATACCCGGCGACGAGAAAGCCCGGAAGGACGCGGCCAAATTCGGATGAGGCGGGAGCGACCCCACCCTTTGACGCACGCTGCGTCACTGGAATTCGTGGGGTCGCTCCCGCCTCAGTCACGCGCAGCGCGTGACACATTTGGCCGCGTCCAGGATTTTGAGCAAGTAACTGAACCACAGGAGGAAAGGAAAATGGCCTACATCAAGAAACCACCAGAGCTGGTCAGCCGTTCGATCATGCTCGAACAGCCAACGAACGAGCTGCTCGACGAATACGCCCGATTCGTCGAATGCACGCCCGACCATGTGGCGAACTCTGTCCTGAAAAAGATTCTTTGGAGGGACCCGGAATACAGAAAGTGGCGGGCGGAGCAGAAAAACGCCGCGCAGGGCAAGCCAACCGGCGACACCACGGCCATTCGGAGAACGGCATGATCCAACGGATTCTCAACTCGAAGAACTTCGTTGCCTGCCTCCTGGCAGCGGCGACAGGGATGGTCCTCTATATAAAGATGCCTTTCCCTGAGGGAAACCTGTTCTTCGAGTTGATGTTTCTCTGGGCGCGGCCCGTGTTCCTGGGATTCAAGTATTCCTACATCGTTTTCCTTTACACCACACCCTACATCGGCTACTCGGTTTTGCTCTCAGGTCTCTACATCTTCGCGCTCAAGATTCCGCAACGCATTAGGCCAGGGCGCTTGCCTGCCTACCCCGATCCGCGCAAGCGCCCTGATCTCTCTCTCGTGTTGGGTGAGGTTCACAACCCACGCAAGCCTGTCCCAGCAGCCGTCCCCCACTGGCTGGTCGTACCCGAGCGCGGACTGTTCACTGGAATCGCCATTTTCGGAGCGGTAGGCACCGGAAAAACGAGTTGCTGCATGTACCCCTTCGCGGAACAGATTTTTGCCTATTGCGCTGGCGACAAAGAAAAGAGGATTGGCGGTCTCGTTCTCGAAGTGAAAGGCGACTTCTGCCATAGGATCAAAGAGATTCTGGCTCGTCACGGCAGAGAGGACGACTACATCGAGATCAGTCTCGACTCCCAATACCGTTACAACCCGCTTCACAACGACCTCGACGCCTATGCTCTGGCTTACAGCATCGCGTCGCTCCTAAACAATCTCTTCGGGAAAGGAAAGGAACCCTTCTGGCAGCAGGCGTACACAAACCTCGTCAAATTCATCATCCTCTTGCACAAGATTGCCTACGACTACGTAACCCTGTTCGATGTCTATGAATCCGCCATCTCGCCGGACATTTTGGAGAAGAAGATTCAGGATGCCGAAAGGCGGCTCGAAGAAAGGTACTTCCTGCTCGTTTCCGCGCCTGACTACAGAGCACACTTCGACGACTTGAAACTTTTCGAGTTTGCCCTCGACGAACCCACCGAGATGTACCGGGCCAAAGATACTCCCGGTGCGCGGCGATTTCTGCAGAGCAAATCCATCGATTGCGAATACCTGAGCGAAGCAGGTTTCGATAAGGCTGATCCCGACCGGCTAGAACAACTGCAAGCCGTGAAGCGCTGGTTCTATAACGACTGGCGGCGCATCGAGCCGAAACTGCGGACTTCTATCGTCGAAGGCGTCTCGGTTTTCCTGTCGCTTTTCGACGACAATCCGGCAGTGAAAAGAACCTTTTGCCCGCCGCCCGAGTGCTACGACCCGAAGGCGAACGCTGACTATCGCTTTGGCAAGCCTCTGCCCTCATTCAGTTGGCTGATAGAAAGCGGTAAGGTCTGCTGCCTGAATTTCCCTATCGGAATGAATCCCGGTCTCGCGAAGGCCCTCGGCGTCATGATGAAGCTCGATTTCGAGAGGGCTGTTTTGAATCGCGTGCCCATGATCGAAGCCAACAAGGACAAGTACTTCCGTCAGGTCCTCTTCATGTGCGACGAATACCAGCACTTTGCGACAGTCGGAGAGAACGAGCCAACTGGCGACGAAAAGTTTTTCAGTCTCTCGCGTCAACCCAAATGCATTCCCATCATCGCCACTCAGAGCATCAGCTCACTGAAATCGGCGCTTCCAGGAGAGACCTGGCGAACCCTGGTTCAGACCTTCCGCACGAAGATATTTCTGGCGCTCTCGGACGACTTCTCGGCTCGCACCGCAAGCGAGCTCTGCGGACGCGAAGACCAACTCAAGGTTAGCTACAACCTTTCCGAGAGCGGGCACGATGCGAGTGTAAGCCTGCTCACCGGCAAGGCCATCTCGCACAAAGCCAACATCACAGCCTCGAAGAGTTATTACCCCCACTCCGACTTCCGTTTCGACATGAAGACCTTCACCGAACTCAAGAACGCGCAGTCCGTTGCCATCGCATACGACGGGTTGAATCCAATGCCGCCAACGTTCTGTTACCTGAAGCCCTACTACAATGACTCCAACAAATCCTATTTCAAGCAAGTCGCTGACGGAGAGCTGTGATGAACGGATTCGAAATGATCCTTCCGTTCCTGAAACCAATCGAGCACCTCATTCTGGATGATTCGATCAGCGAGGTCATGGTGAACGGCCCGGACCGGGTCTTCATCGAGCGAGCGGGACTCCTTCAGCAAGTGCAAGACGTGTCTCTCGGGGAGAAATCGCTCATGGTTGCTGTGAAAAACATCGCCCGCCGCCTGGGTGACGACATCTCGGAATCGAAACCCATTCTCGATTCGCGCCTTCCCGACGGAAGCCGCGTTGCCGCAGTCATTCCGCCGTGCAGTTTGAGCGGGGTTACATTGACCATCCGCAAGTTCAATACCCGGCACTTCGAAATGGACGATCTGATTAGAGCCGGAACACTCGACAACAAGCTAGCAGACCGCCTCAAGGAGTATGTCCTTGTTCGAAAAAACATCCTCATTAGTGGCGGAACCGGGACCGGCAAAACGACGATGCTCAACATCCTCGGAAAATTCATACCTCAGGATGATCGGGTTCTTCTGATTGAGGACACCGCTGAGATTCAGTTGGCCCAGCCGAACCTCGTCCGATTCGAAGCGCGGCAGGCTCAGAATGGCCTGCCGGCAGTCGCGATCCGGGATCTTCTGAAGGCAGCTCTTCGGCACCGTCCCGACCGGATAATCCTCGGTGAAATTCGCGGCGGCGAAGCCTTCGATCTATTACAACTTCTGAACACAGGGCACTCTGGCACGCTTTCGACCATTCACGCAAACTCGGCCAAACAGGGCCTCACCCGATTCACCAGTTGCGTGCTCCAGAGCGGCGTGGACCTGCCTTATCGCGCCATCAAGACGAACATCGCTGACTCACTAGATGTCGTGATCCAGGTTGAGCGCAGACCGGGACGCCGGTACATCTCCGAGGTCCTCGAAATCAACAGTTACGACCCGGACACCGACCTTTTCGACTACTGCGCTATGTATGTGCATCAGGGAGAAAAGTCATGACTGCTGAGGACCCAGACAAGAAAGAAATCACCGCGCCAGATTACATTCGCGCAAATTTTGATCCCTCGGACCGCTTGGCCGTGCTAGTGCGAAATCGAAGCCGCGGAGACACTCTCCAGCGCATCAGCACAGCGGTACGAATCGCGGCCCCGCAATTTCAGGACTGGCTACGCTATAAGAATGAGCGAGACGGCTCCGACATATACCTGGGAATGAACCCCCTGAAACCCGAAGCCCATACGCGAACCAAGGACGACATCCAAGCGATCAAGCATCTCTATATCGATCTCGACCACGAGGGAACCAAATCCCTCGCGGCCATTCAGCAATCGGATCTTGTACCGACCCCGAGCTACGTTCTCAGCACGTCGCCCGACAAATTTCAGGTGATATGGAGGGTCGCGGGAGTCACTCAAGAGCAAGCCGAAGCATTTCTGCACGCCTTGGCGCGCGAATTCGATGGCGATCCGGCAGCAACCGATTCAACAAGAGTGCTCCGTCTTCCGGGTTTCGCAAACAAAAAGTACGAGGAAGACTTTCAGGTGATAGTCCATGCCCACACGGATCGCACCTATCACGCACGGGATTTCAGACTTCGCACCGATCCAGTGGACTCTGGCCCAGGCAGATGGAATCCGTCTCGCGACCGCACAGCAGCGTCCGGCCCTCGCGAATTAAGCCAATCGGAGCGTGACTGGGCCTATGCAAAGCGAGCCATCGCACGAGGACTCCCGCCAGAAGAGGTGATGCGAGACATTGCCGAGTTCAGGGCGCATGAGAAGTACGACCCCGAGGACTACGCTCGCCGCACAGTCACCAAAGCCCAAGCGGAACTCAAGAGTTCATCAGCGCCCCGGATAACCGGATCGGTACCGGGAGAGGAGAGCAGTCAGGATCGTGGCCATTAAATGGACAGGGCCACAAAGCTAAGGGGCTCTACTTCAGAAGATTTTGAGCACCACAATGGAACCCGAATCACAGTTGCTGTCACGCCACGTCGTTGATACAGTCGCGATAGCGACACCAGAAAAGCGGACAGGGAGAAAATCCATGTCGCGTCGATCTGGTCAGAATGGTTGTATTCAGCAGGACGGCAACTGGTACGTCGTTCGGTTCTGGAAAGATGTCGCAGGCCAAGAAAAGAGGCAGCGAGTTCGAGAGCGAATCTGCCCAATTTCAGGTCCCGGCAAACTCTCAGCATCCGAACGGGAACGCAAAGCCAAGGAAGTAATCGCGGCAAGCGGAGCGGATAGCGTGGAGCATTTCGAAAAGGTTGTTCAATCAATTTATGGCACCACGTTCCGCGAGCAGGCCAAGACGTGGCTCGATCAGGTACAGAACCGCAAGCGCAAGCCGGTGGCTCCGTCAACTCTCGCAACCTGGGAAAGCTGCTTGGAGAACTGGCTCAATCCCAACATCGGTGATATGCCCCTCGACAACATCAAGAACTTGGCGCTCAAAAATCTCGGCGTCATGATGGTGGAGGGCGGGCTGGGAGCGTCAGCGATCCGGGCCTACGTTCAAGTGGTGAAGATGGTGGTAGCCTCGGCAGTCAATGAGGAGGGGGAGGCGTTGTACCCCCGCCAGTGGAATCACGACTTCATTGATCTGCCCGTGGTGAAGAACCAGAAGCAACCCATCTTCGCCGGGGATGCAGTGACCGGCATAGTCGCCGCACCCGCCAAGAAATATCACCGCGTACTGTACACACTCTGCGCTGCTAGCGGATTGCGATTCGGTGAGGCGCTGGGGATCGACATTAAGAACATTTCCCCGGACGGCGGAACCATCAAGATCTGCCAGAAGGCGTGGCGGAACGAGCTTCACGATTACCTGAAAACGGACAATGGGGGGCGAGAAGTGGATTTGCACCCCAAGGTTGCGGCGATGCTGAAAGACTTCATCGGCGAGAGGAAAGAAGGGCTCCTGTTCCGTTCCAAGACAGGCAAGCCGCTTTCACAGTCGAACGTCCTGCGGCGATCATTGCATCCCGTCCTAGCCAAACTCAATCAGCCGAAGTGTGGTGCACATGCTTTCCGTCGCTTCCGCCTCACATGGCTCCGCAAGAATGCCGTTCCGAAAGACCTGGAGCGCTTCTGGATGGGCCATGAGGATGAAGAGATCGGGGACCGCTACTCAAAGCTGAAACAGGACGTGGAATTCCGGCAGGCAGTTGCAAAGAAAATCGGTTTGGGTTTTGAACTTCCTGCCAAAACCCGCGTTGTTGGACCGAATGGACCGAAAATCGAATTTCAGTCCGTTCCAGAAATGGCTGCAAGTGCGTGATTCAAGAGAGATAAGTGGCGCGCCCGGGGAGATTCGAACTCCCGACCCTCTGCTTAGAAGGCAGACGCTCTATCCAACTGAGCTACGGGCGCTGACTTCCTTGATTCTAATCGATTTGCTCCCCGGCAGAATATAGCCAAAAAAGAAGTGGCGCTTTTGCCGCACAACTCCGTGGCACCTGCTTCTGAAATCTCAATAAGGAATCTTGCCAGGTTGATTGACCCACGCGCGAAACCCCGCCTGTGCTTCCTCGCGCATCATCTGAATCGTCGGAATCCGCCGCAGCGAATGAGCCAGTTTCAGCTCGCCGTAGATGAACGAATCATCAAACCCGATCTTGGCCGCGTCCTCGGCGGTATTTCCGAAATAAATTCGCGCCAGCCGCGCCCAATAAATGGCTCCGAAACACATCGGGCACGGTTCGCACGAAGTGTACAGCTCGCACTCCTTCAGTTCGAACACGCCCAGTTTCTCGCACGCCTGCCGAATCGCGAGCACTTCCGCGTGCGCCGTCGGATCGTTCGTCGACGTCACGCGGTTCACGCCCTCCGCGATAATCGCGCCGTCTCTCACAATCACCGCGCCGAACGGCCCGCCCGCCCCCGACTGCACTCCCTCGATGGAAAGTTGAATCGCGCGCGCCATGAAAGCATTGTTCATCGGATTGAGCGATGCATCTCTCCGTTCCCCAAGTTTGCTGCCGCTTTAGGCTGTTTAGCCTGCCTGCTAGTCGTAATCCACCACAGCACTTGCGGCTATGTTCCTTTGTTTCCCCGAAAATCCGCGCCAAATCGCACACCAATCCTCTCGCCAATTCGCAAGTATATGCCCGTACTTCTTCCGCCCTGCACTTTTTTGGCATCGATTTATCGATTTTGCTGACTTGAAAAGCTGAACCTATCCGTCTACCCTCGCTTCTAACTCATTCGAGTTTTTCTCATGCTCGTCGACCGACTATGACCTTGCGCGCCTTTCTCTCCCAACGTGTCGTGACGCCCACCGGCGTCTGCCCCGCGGCTCTCCTCGTCGAAGCCGGCCGTATCCGCGACGTCGTTCCACCGCATCAAGTTCCGCCCCACGCGGACGCCCAGGATTTTGGCGATCTCGTCCTTCTCCCCGGCCTCGTCGATTCTCACGTTCACATCAACGACCCCGGCCGCTCCGATTGGGAAGGTTTCGAGACCGCCACGCGCGCCGCTGCCGCCGGCGGTTACACCCTCCTCGTCGACATGCCCCTGAATTGTCTCCCCGCCACCACCTCCGTTTCCGCGCTCGACGCCAAGCGCTCCGCCGCGCGAGCCTGCTGCCGCGTCGATTGGCGCGCCTGGGGAGGCGTCGTCGCCGACAACCAGCTCGACATCGAGCCGCTCGCCAGCGCCGGCGTTCCCGGCTTCAAATGTTTTCTTGTCCATCCCGGCATCGATGGCTTCACCATGGTCACCGAGCCGCAGCTCCGCGCCGCCTTGCCTCACGTCGCTCGCACCGGCCTGCCCCTTCTCGTCCACGCCGAGCTTCCCGCTCCCATCGATTCGGCCACCGCCCGCCTCTCTGCCGCCGATTGGTCTCTCTACGAAACTTATCTCCAATCGCGCCCGGAAGAAGCGGAACTCTCCGCCATCCGCCTCCTTCTTTCCCTGTGCCGCGAATTCCACTTCCGCCTGCACATCGTCCATCTCTCCGCCGCCCAGGCGCTCCCCGAATTGCGCGCCGCGCGTCTCGCGGGATTGCCCGTCACGGTCGAGACCTGCCCGCACTATCTCCATCTCACCTCCGAAAAAATCCCCCGAGGCGCAACTCTCTTCAAGTGCGCTCCTCCGATTCGCAGCCGCGAAAATCGCGAACAGCTTTGGCAGGCACTCCGCGACGGCACCATCGACCTCATCGTCACCGATCATTCTCCGTGTCCCCCGCAAATGAAAAAGCTCGCCGATGGAAACTTCCAAACCGCGTGGGGCGGCATCGCCAGCCTCTCCGTGGCCCTGCCCGTCATTTACACCGAAGCCTTCCAGCGCGGCTTTTCTCTCAACGACATCGCCCGCTGGATGGCCGAAGCCCCCGCAAAACTCGTTGGCTGCGCAAAACGCAAAGGCCGTCTCGCTCCCGAATATGACGCCGATTTCGTCGTCTTCGATCCCGAACGCGAATTCACCGTCACCGAAAATCGCTTGCATTACCGCCATCCGCTTTCGCCCTATCTCGGAGAAACGCTGAAGGGCGTCGTGAAAGCCACCTATCTTCGTGGCAATCCCATTTTTTGTGACGGCAATTTTCCGGGAGATCGCATCGGCGAGGAATTTCGCCCGTAGCGCGCATCGCCGCAAACGGGCCGCAACACCGCAAAGGAGAATATCGTGTCGCTCACCCTCATTCGCACTTCTTCCCCGGCCACGAAGCCGCGCGTCTGTCATAAACTAAGGCAAGCCACAAATCTGGCCCCATGAAAATGAACCATCCACCGTCGCCGCTCGCATGAATCCTTCCCCCATCGTCGGTTCTTCCGTTCCGCGCAGGGAAGGCCTTGCCAAAGTCACTGGCCAGGCCCGCTACGTCGACGACCTCGTCTTGCCGGGCATGCTCTTCGGCGCCACTGTTCGCAGCCAAATCCCTCGCGGCATAATCAAAAAGTTTTCTTTCCGTCCCGAAATCGACTGGGGCGAGTTCGTCATCGTCACTCCAAAAGACATTCCCGCCAAAAATTGCATCGCTCTCCTCGACGATGATCAGCCCTGCCTCGCCGATGGCTTCGTCAATCATCCCGAAGAGCCTCTTCTCCTCCTCGCTCATCCCGACCGCCATCTTCTCCCCAAAGCTGTCGCTGCCGTTTCCGTAGAATACGATCCGCTTCCCCCGCTCTTCACCATCGAAGAAAGCGAAGCCGTCTCCCAAAAAATCTGGGGCGCGGACAATCTTTTCAAATCCTATTTGATCGAAAAAGGCGACCTCGATTCCGTCTGGCAACACGCGCACTTCATCGTCGAAGGCGAATACACCACCGGCGCGCAGGAGCAGCTCTACATCGAAAACAACGGCATGATTGCCACCTTCGACTCCGAGCATGGCCTCACCGTCTGGGGCTCGCTGCAATGTCCTTATTACGTCCACAAAGCCCTCATGAAGCTTTTCGGCCTGCCCGAGGATCGCGTCCGCGTCGTGCAAATGGAAACCGGCGGCGCGTTTGGCGGCAAGGAAGAATATCCCTCGATGATTGCCGCGCACGCCGCGCTCCTCGCCTGGAAATCCGGGAAGCCCGTCAAAATGGTTTACGACCGCATGGAAGACATGGCCGCCACCACCAAGCGCCATCCTTCTCGAACGCGCCATCGCACTGCAGTCAGCAAAGACGGCAAAATTCTCGGCGGCGAAATCGATTTCACCATTGACGGCGGCGCCTACAAAACTTTGTCTCCCGTTGTCCTGTCGCGCGGCGCCATTCACGCCGGCGGTCCCTACTTTTGGCCCGCCATTCGCGTTCACGCCAAAGCCGTCGCCACCAATGCGCCGCCGCACGGCGCTTTCCGCGGATTTGGCGCGCCGCAATCTCTCTTCGCGCTCGAACGCCACATGGACCGCATCGCCCAGGTCGTCGGTCTCTCTCCCGTCGAACTCCGCCGCCGCAATTTTCTTCAACCCGGCCAGACCACCACGACCGGCCAGGTCATTCGCGAAGAAATCGATTTGCCCAAACTCCTCGATCGCGCTCTCGAGCTCTCGGACTATCGCGCGAAAAAAGAACTCTTCGCCAAAGAAAATCCACGTTCCCGCCGCAAAAAGGGAATCGGCATCGCCGCCTTTCTGCACGGCGCGGGTTTCACCGGCGCCGGTGAGCGCTATCTCGGTTCCGTCGTCGGCGTCGAAGCCTGCGCCGATGGCGGCCTCAGCATCCTCGTCTCCAGCACCGAATTCGGCCAGGGCACCAACACCGTGCTCTGTCAGATCGCCGCCGAAGCGCTGGGCCTTCGCTATGAAGATGTCTCCATAGCGCAGCCGGACACGCACAAGGTTCCCAACAGCGGCCCTACTGTCGCCTCGCGCACCGTCATGGTCGTCGGCAAACTCGTCCAATCCGCCGCGCTCGGCATCAAAAAAACGCTCACCGCCGCAGGCCTGCTCGCCGATTCCTATTCGCCCGAAGAGTTCCGCTCCGCCTGCCGCGCCTACGTCGCGAAGCAAGGAACGTTTCGCAGTTTCGCCCAGTACGAGCAGCCCGAAGACATTGTTTGGGATGAAGAAACCTACCGCGGCTCCGCCTATGCCGCTTTCGCGTGGGCCGTTTACGTCGCCGAAGTCGCCGTCGACCCCGCGACCTACAGCGTTTCCGTCGAAGATTTCGTCGCGCTCCAGGAAGTCGGCAAAGTGCTTCATCCCGTTCTTGCCGCGGGACAAATCATCGGCGGCATCGCGCAAGCCATCGGTTTTGCGCTCTATGAAAAAGTGATTTGGCGCGATGGCCGCATGCAAAACGGCCAGATGACCAACTACATCATGCCAACCGCTGCCGATCTTCCTCCCATTCGCGTCTACTTCGAGGAATTGGGCAACGTTCATGGCGCGTACGGCGCAAAAGGAATCGGCGAACTTCCCATGGACGGTCCCGCACCCGCCATTGTCAACGCCGTTGAAGACGCGCTCCACGTCTCCTTCAATTCGATTCCGTTGCTTCCCGAAGACATCTTGGAAGCGCTCTCGGAAAACGCAAGGCTTGAAAATGCAACTCCCGAAACCACTTCGCCTGCCGCGCGAGGCGTGCGATGAGCAAATCTTCGCTGTCCGCCGCAAAATGCGAAATCTCGTTCACGCTCAATGGAAAACAGTCCACTGTTCATGCCCTTCCCATGGAGCGCCTCCTCGACGTCCTCCGCATCGAGCTCGGCCTCACGGGAACCAAAGAAGGCTGCGGCGAAGGCGAGTGCGGCTCCTGCTCCGTTTTGATCGATGGATCGCTCGTCAATAGTTGTCTCATTCCCGTCCTTCAGGCCGCCGGCACAACCATCGTGACCATCGAGGGCTTGGCTTCCGAGGGCCGTTTGCAAAATTTGCAGCAATCGTTTCTCGAATGTGGCGGCGCGCAATGCGGCATCTGCACTCCCGGCATGATCCTCGCCGCGCATCATCTTCTCTCCAAAAATCCGCAGCCCTCTCTCGAAGAGATTCGCGAAGGTTTGTCCGGCAATCTTTGCCGCTGCACCGGCTATCTGCAAATTGTGGAAGCCGTTGCCGAAGCCGCGCGCCGGAGTGCTGCAACGTGAGGGCCAATCCCGCCGAATACGAACTCGTCGCTCCGCGCACTCTGCCTGCGGTCTTGTCGCTTCTCGCCGAGCATCCCGGCGCGTGGCTCCCCATCGCCGGCGGCACGGATTTGATGGTGCAGTATTCCGCCGGGCATCTTTCCGCGCGCAAGCTCGTCAGCATCTGGAATCTTGCCGAGCTGCGGCGCATCGAAATTCTGCCGGACGAAATGCGCATTGGCGCCGGCTGCACCTACACCGATCTCCGCGAAAGCGAATTCATCGCCCGCGAATTCAGCTTGCTCTCCGGCGCCGCAAGCTGGACCGGCGGAATCGCCAACCAGAATCGCGGCACACTCGGCGGCAATATCGTCAACGCTTCGCCCGCTGCGGATTCGCTGCCCGCGCTTCTCGCCTATGAAGCCGAACTTCTTCTTGTTTCCGCCCGCGGCCAGCGCCGCGTACCCTATGCGAACTTCCACGTCGCCTATCGCAAAACACAGCTCGTGTCCGACGAATTGATTCTCGCCATCTGCATCAAAAGGAGGTTTTCAGAGTATTATGCGCATGCGCGAAAAGTCGGCGCTCGCAACGCTCAGGCCGTCGCCAAAGTGGGACTGGCTGCTTTGGGCCGGCTCGCGGATGGCTTTGTCGAAGATGTCCGTCTCGCCGTCGGAAGCGTCGCGCCGGTTCCTCTTCGTTTAGTCGAGACCGAGCGTCTTGTAAAAGGAAAAAAGATCGATTCTCAACTCATCCAAACTGCAAGAGCCGCCGCCGCTGCCGAAGTCCGCCCGATTGACGACATCCGCTCCACGGCTCGTTATCGCGCCGCCGTCACCGGCAATCTCGTCGCCGAATTTCTCGAACAATGGCAAGCGTACTCTGCGCCGCCTGAAAATAAGAAGAATGTCCTCGCTCGCTGGAACGCTTTGCCGCCCGATAAAGCCTCCGAAGAAATTCTGCCCTGCTGTGGCTCGCAAGCCTGGGCTCGTGCCATGGCCGCTCGCAGGCCGCTCTCCGACGAATCCGCTCTGCTTGCCGCCTGCGATCAGGTCTGGAACTCTTTGCAGGAATCCGATTGGCTCGAGGCATTTCGCAGCCATCCGCGCATCGGCGAATCCCATGCGCCGGCTTCCGCTCCCGCGCAATCCGCTGCATGGTCCGGCGAAGAGCAACGTAAAGTCGGCGCTGCTGGCGAGGATCTCAAGTCCGCTTTCGCCGAGGGCAATCGCGCTTACGAGCAGCGCTTCCACCGTATTTTCATCGTTTGTGCTTCGGGAAAATCGCCCTCCGAAATTCTGGAAATTCTCCGCCGTCGCCTGCAAAATGACGAAACCACGGAACTTCGCGAAGCAGCCGGGCAGCAGCTCCAGATCTCCCAGCTCCGGCTGAAGAAATGGCTCTCTTCATGAAACGCATCTCGACCCACGTTCTGGACACCGCGCAAGGCAAGCCCGCCGAAGACGTGCCCGTGCGTCTCGAACGGCGCGAATCCGGTGGCGAGTGGCGCGTCCTTTCTTCCACGCTCACGGATGAAGAAGGCCGCTGCGTTCAAATGCTCCCGGAAAACGAAGCCCTTCGCGCCGGCATTTATCGCTTGGTGTTCGATGCCGGAACGTATCATCACACGCAGAACGTCGAGGGATTCTATCCCGTCGTCGAAATTACGTTTCAAGTTCGCGACGACGACTCGCACTTTCACATTCCGCTGCTCCTCAGCCCGCATGGCTACACCACGTATCGGGGAAGCTGATCCCATGATCACCCTCGCCGAAAACTCCTACGGAAAATCCCGCGTCCGCCTTGCGAAAGTGAAGCGCCATCCGCATCATCACGATTTTCGTGAATGGACCATCGACATTCAACTCGAGGGCGATTTCGCTTCCTGTTTTGTCGCCGGCGATAACAGCAAAATTCTTCCCACGGACACGATGAAAAACACGGTCTACTCGCTGGCTCGAAATTCTTCCTCCGAATGCATCGAGGATTTCGGCAAAGAACTTGTCTCCTTCTTCCTGCAGCGCAACCCCCAGGTTTCCGCCGCGCGCGTCGCGCTTTCGGAAAAAAACTGGGAACATCTCGAGACCGGCGGCAAGCCGCACCCCACCGCGTTCATCCAGGCGAGTGCCGAGAGCCAGACGGCTGAGATTTCCGCCGCGCGCGGCGCGCCTCTCTCCGTTCGCTCCGGCTTCGAAAATCTCGTCATTCTGAAAACGGCTGGCTCGGAATTTTCCGGATTCTTGAAGGATTCGCTGACTACTTTGCCGGAAGCGTCCGACCGCTTGCTCGGCACTTCCGTCCGCGCGCGCTGGACCTATTCTTCTCCCGCTCAGCATTTTTCCAGCTTGCGTTCGAAGATTCGCGAAACTGTGCTCGGCGTTTTCGCTGCGCACGTTAGCAAATCCGTCCAGCACACGCTGTATGCCATGGGCGAAGCCGCTCTCGCCAACGTTGCCGAAATCGAGGACATCGAATTGGCCATGCCCAATAAACATTGCCTTTTGGTGGACCTTTCGCGCTTCGGGCAGGACAATCCTAATGAGATTTTTGTGCCGGTCGATGAGCCTCACGGCACCATCGAAGCGCGCCTTTGCCGGAGCAAGTGAGATTTCTCGTCAATGGCTGAAAGCGCCACAATTCGCGCCCAAGAAATTCTCGCTCGTTGCAAGACGCTCGCCTCTTTTTCCGAGGATTCTGGCGCTACGCGCCGCACGTTTCTTTCTCCGCCGATGCGCGACTGCCACTCCGAAATCGCAGGTTGGCTGCAAGCCGCCGGAGCGGAAGTCGCCATCGATTCGGCCGGAAATTTGCGCGGCTTTTATCCCGCCGCGCAATCCGCCGCGCCGCGCCTGCTCCTCGGCTCGCATCTCGATACCGTTCCGAACGCGGGCGCGTACGACGGCGTTCTCGGCGTGCTCCTTGCTGTCGCCTTGCTCGAATCTCTCGAGCGTCGCCGTCTCCCGTTCGCCATCGAAATCGCCGCATTCTCTGAAGAAGAAGGCGTCCGCTTCGGCATTCCTTTCATCGGCAGCCGCGCGCTCGTTGGAAAGCTCGATAACGAGTTGCTCGATCGCCGGGATGCACAGGGAATTTCTGTTCGCGCCGCCATCGAAAACTTTGGATTGCACCCGGCGGATATTCCGCAAGCCAAAGTGGCGGAAGATACGTTCGCCTATTTGGAATTTCACATCGAGCAAGGCCCGGTTCTCGAGTCGCTCGGGCTGCCGCTTGGCGTCGTCGAAGCCATCGCCGCGCAGACCCGCATCGAGCTTGTGTTCGTGGGCCGCGCCAACCATGCGGGCACCACGCCGATGCATCTCCGCCGCGACGCCATCGCCGCCGCTGCGGAATGGATCGTTGCCGTCGAACGCACCGCGAAGAGCGTTCCAGGCTTGGTCGCGACAGTGGGCCGCATCGAAGCGAAACCAGGGGCGATCAATGTGATTGCCGGGGAAGCGCGCGTGACTCTCGATTTGCGCCACCAATCGGACGAAGAAAGTTCTCGCGCAGCGGATTTGCTGGTCCATCTTGCGGAAGAAATCGCGGAACGGCGCGGCTTGTCGCTTCGCCGCAAATTGCTTTTGAACCAGAAAGCGGTGGCCATGGATGCGTTTCTCGCCGATCAGATTGAAAAAGCCATTCGCAGCACGGGCTGCGCGCCGCATCGCATGACGAGCGGCGCCGGCCACGACGCCATGATCCTCGCGGAGAAAGTTCCGGCGGCGATGATTTTTCTGCGCTCTCCGGGCGGGATCAGCCACGACCCCTCCGAATCCGTCGAACTGGAAGATGTCGCCAAAGCTCTGGAATGCGGCCTGCATTTGCTCGATCAGTTTGCGAGTTCCAACGAACTTCAAAAAAGGATGTGCCGTGCATAATCTTGGTCAAACGCGTAGCGCCCAAAAACACAATCACATGCTGCAAACGCCGGACACGTTCGTTCGCACCACCTTGCCGGGGATGAAATCCTGCGCCGCGATCGTCCATGCCGGACCGGCGCTCGGCGCGAAGTTCTCGCAGCACACCGCCGAATTTGAATCCGCCGGCGAACTCGGCGGGACGCCCGCGCAGCGTTTCGTCTACGTGCTCGAAGGCCGCCTGAGAGTGGAAGTGGAAGGCCGCAAGAGCGAATTGGAAGCACGCGGCTACGCGTATTTGCCTGAAGGCGTTTCGCATCGCGTCGTTGCCGCGCGTACGAGCCGCGCCGTGGTCATCGAAAAAAGTTACCAGCCGCTTGCTTCGACCGATCCGCCGCGGGCGATTATTTCCAGCGAAGACGCTATTTCTTCGCAAGCGCTGAACAACGATGCCAATCTTCACGTGAAATGCCTTCTTCCCGATGCCGTGCCGTTTGATTTTGCCGTCAACACCATGGTCTACCAGCCGGGCGCCGCGCTCAGCATGGTCGAAATGCACATCATGGAACACGGGCTGCTCATGCTCGAAGGCGGCGGCATCTATCGGCTCGGCGATTCCTGGTATCCCGTCACCGCGGGCGATTTCATCTGGATGGGCCCGTGGTGCCCGCAGTGGTTCGGCGCCCTCGGCAAAGTACCGGCGAAATATCTCATCTATAAGGATGCGAATCGTCATCCCCTTTCCGGCACGTCGACGGCAGGCGCATAGCCATGAACCTGGCGATCGATCGAAATCGGTTGCTCGCGGAAATCGAGGAACTGGCGAAGATTTCCGATGCCGAGCCTCCCGCGGTGACGCGCGTCGTTTTTTCGGAGACGGATGCGCGCGCGCGGGAGTGGTTCATCCAGCGCTGCTGGGAGGCCGGGCTGGATGTGCGCAGAGATGCGGTTGGAAATATGTTTGCGCGATGGGGCGGCTCCGAAGCAAACGCGCCGGCGGTCGGGACGGGCTCGCATATCGATGCGATACCCAACGCCGGAAAATACGACGGCGTCGTCGGCGTACTCGGCGGCCTCGAAGCGATTCGCACGCTGCAGCGCGGGGGCTTCCGTCCGAAACATTCGATCGAGCTGCTCCTTTTCACTTCCGAGGAGCCGACGCGGTTTGGAATCGGGTGTCTCGGGAGCAGGCTGCTTTCGGGCACGTTGTCTCCGGATTTGGCGCGAAAACTGGTGGATAAAGATGGCGCGTCGCTCGAAGAAGTCCGGGGCAAAGCCGGATTTTTCGAGCCGCTCGAAGAAGTGAAACTGTCCGACAACTATTACAAAGCATTTGTCGAGCTGCATATCGAACAAGGGCCGCTGCTGGAGCAGCAGAAAATTCCGCTGGGAATTGTTACGAGCATCGCGGCGCCGGCGAGTTTTCGGATTACCATCGAAGGAGCAGGCGGACACGCGGGGGGAATGCTGATGCCGGACCGGCGAGATGCGCTGTGTGCTGCGGCGGAATTGATTCTCGCGATTGAAAACGCGGCGAAGACGAGCGGCGCAATCGATACGGTCGCGACGGTCGGCATTTGCGACGTTTTTCCCGGCGCGGTCAACTCGGTTCCGAGCCGCGTGAATTTGACTTTGGATATTCGCGACACGAGCCTGGAGCGGCGGGACGCGGTGATGCGCGAGATTGAAACCGCTCGCGAAAAAATTGCGGCGAAACGGGGAGTGGCGATCCGCGAGGAGATAGTGAATGTGGATGCGCCTGCGCTGTGCGCTCCCGCGGTCACTGAAGCGCTTTCGCAAGCTTGCGCGAATTACGGTTTCGCTGCGATTCAAATGGTGAGCCGCGCTTATCATGACTCGCTTTTTCTGTCGCGCATCGCGCCGGTGGCGATGCTGTTTATTCCTTGCCGCGGCGGCTATAGCCACCGCCCGGATGAGTACGCTTCGCCAGAAGATATAGAGCGCGGGGTGCTAGTGCTGGCGGAAACGCTGGCTAGTCTTGCTGGTTGAGCAAGAGAGAACAACAAAACGCGCTGATGGATTTGCAGGCGGCGCAAGATGAGTACGGCCAGACGGGCACAGCATACTGTGCCCCTACAAAAGATTGGGTTGTGATGCACCTTGCGCGATTCACTTTGCCTCGAGAATGCTGCGGTGCCTGGCGTAGCCGGGCTTGATGACTTTGTAGATGAAATCGATGCGCTGGTCGTAGGGCAGGAAAGCGCTTTTCATGGCGTTGATGGTGATTTTTTCGAAGTCGTCCAGGCCCAGACCGAACGTATCGGCGGCGGCCTCGAACTCCCTGGTCATCGTGGTGTCGCTCATCAGGCGGTTGTCGGTGTTCAGGGTTACGCGGAATTTTTCCTGATAAAAGATTTTGAAGGGATGTTCGCCGAGGCTGCGCGCCGCGCCGGTTTGCACGTTGCTGATGAGGCAGATTTCGAGCGGAATTCTTTTGTCGAGAACGTATTGCGCGAGATCGCCGAGCTTCACGACTTTGCCGTCTTCGGCGACGGCGATGTCTTCGATCAATCGCGTGCCGTGGCCGATGCGGTGCGCGCCGCAATATTGGATGGCCTGCCAGATGGATTCTTTTCCAAAACCTTCGCCGGCATGAATGGTGATATTGAAATTCTGGCGCTGAATGAAATGAAAGGCGTCGACGTGTTTTTTGGGAGGATAGCCGCCCTCTTCGCCGGCGAGATCGAAGCCGACAACGCCGCGCTCGCGGAAGTCGACGGCGAGCTCGGCCATCTCGAGCGAGACGTCCATATTGCGCATGGCGCAGATAATCAGGCCGCTCGAAACGCCGAAATCCTTGCGGCCGCGTTCGAGGCCTTTCAAAACGGCGGAGACAACTTGCTGGTGGGTCAAACCTTTTCGCGTGTGAAAAACGGGAGCGAAGCGCGTCTCGAAGTAGACGACGCCGTCATTGCTCAGATCTTCGGCTTGTTCGTAGGCGACGCGTTCGAGAGCTTCTTCGGTTTGCATGACGGCGATGGTGTGGACAAAGCCTTCGAGATATTTGGGGAGGCTGCCCTGATTGGCGCCTTGGTGGAACCAGTGGGCGAGTTCCTGGGGATTTTCGGTGGGAAGTCCGCGGTAGCCTTCGGATTTGGCGAGTTCGATGACTGTTTGGGGGCGCAGAACGCCGTCGAGGTGTTCGTGCAGGAGCACTTTGGGGAGATTTTGCAAGAGTTCGCGATCAGGTTTCATGGGTGCCTCGGCTTTCCCATCCAAGTGTAAACGCTGTTTGTGTTGCGCGAACGGCAGGAGATGCAGTGAAGCTGGTTTTGAACTGCCGGTGACGCAGTCGTGAGACGCGCGGGAAGCGAGGAAGAGGATAACGCAGAGGCGCAGAGTTCGCGGAGACACGCAGAGAACGCGGTGTTCCTGGTGTCGCGAGCTTTGGGCGCTGAGAAGCGTTTTTGAGCGAATTCCTAGTTAACAATTTATCCCCTCCCCCCGCCTTTTTTCGTAAGCGCGGATTCTAAACGAGTTACGGGCGTATTTTTCGTAAGTGCGGATTGTAAAGGGATTAACGAACGGAGGGCGATGATCTGTGGGGTCGTCGTCCGAAGCGCTTGCTGCAGAGGGCTGGGGATAGCAGATCCGTGCGTCGAGGAGGGATGACACGCGGTGGGGAAGTTGAAGTGGCGGCGCGAGCGAACCATAGGGAATGGTAGCGGGGGGATGGGGAGGTTGTCCATCATTTTAATAGTTTACTGGATGCTTATTCGAACGGCGGGCGCGGATTCGAATTGGAGGCGCGGAAGTTGCGAGGTTTGAAGGAGTTGAGCGGGGGTTGAGGGGTTTGCTACGGGTGTGGAAATGTGTGGAAAAGTGGGGAGTGAAAGTGGGTGGTGAGAAGGCGCGGGCGCGATTGCCACGCCGGTACGAAACGAGAGGACCGTATCTAACCGAACCAACTGGCTGACTATCTAAATCGGTGAGGGGATTTGGGCGGGATTGAGTGAAAGGGGCCTCCATGGCGCAAACGGTTTTGGTGACGGGAGGATCGGGATTTATCGGGAGCTACTGCATCTTGCAACTGCTGGAGGCGGGATATCAGGTGCGCACTACCGTGCGGAGCTTGAAGCGGGAGAGCGAGGTGCGGGCGCTCTTGAAGGAAGGCGGAGCGGAACCGGGAGCGCGTTTGGCCTTTGTGGCGGCTGATCTGGAGAAGGATGGGGGTTGGGCGGCGGCGGCAGCGGGATGCGACTACGTGCTGCATGTGGCGTCGCCGCTTCCGCCGAACGTGCCGAAGAACGAGGACGAGCTGATTGTGCCAGCGCGGGAGGGGACGCTTCGCGTACTGCGGGCTGCGCGCGATGCGCGCGTGAAGCGGGTGGTGCTGACGTCGTCGTTCGCGGCGATTGGTTACGGATACAAGGAGCGGGAAGAGACCTTCGACGAGACGACGTGGACGGATTTGAATGGCGAATTCGTGCCGCCATACCAGAAGTCAAAGACATTGGCGGAACGGGCGGCGTGGGACTTCATGGCCAGGGAAGGCGGCGCACTGGAGCTTTCTGTGGTCAATCCTGTGGCGGTGTTTGGGCCGGTGCTGGGGCCAGACTATTCCGCGTCAATACTGATCGTGCAGAAAATGATGGACGGGGCCATGCCGGGCGCGCCTCGGCTCTATTTCGGGGTGGTGGATGTGCGGGACGTGGCGGACTTGCATATCCGGGCGATGACAAATCCGGCGGCGAAGGGCGAACGGTTTCTGGCCATCGCGGGCGATGCCATGTCGATGATGGACATCGCCAAGGTGCTCAGGGCGCGGATGGGAGAGGCGGCTAAGAGGACGCCGACGAGGGAACTGCCGAACTGGTTGCTGCGTCTCGCAGCATTGCGCGACCCATCGATAAAACTGATTCTGCCCGAGGTGGGAAAGAAGAAGAACGCTACGAACGAAAAAGCCAGGCGCGTGCTGGGGTGGTCACCGCGTTCGAACGAGGAAGCGATTGTGGCCACGGCGGAAAGCCTGGTGCGGCTCGGGCTACTGAAAGACAGCGCGAAAAAGGCCGCTTAAGCCAATAAAACTTCTCTCTGCTTGACGAACAGCCAAGGAAAACAGAATTCGTGTGAGCGAACGATTTCGATCGGTAGCGCGGTTGTGTCTCTAGAAGGTGAAACTGAGAGACATTTGGATTTCGCGCGGGCTGCCAATGGTTTTGTTGACGATGCCGAGGCCGCTGAGAGTCGGAGAAGAGTACAGGGGCTGGCCGTAGACAGGGAAATCATTGAAATCGAGATTCTGGTCGACGTTGTCGACGGGAATATCGAAGCTGGGCGTGTTGGTGAGGTTGAAGACGTCGAAGGTGAACTTCATGCCGACGCGCTCGGTGATCTGCGTGTTTTTGATGATGGAGAGATCGGTGCGGCGCTGCCAAGGCTGACGGAAGATATTGCGCTGGCCGGTGGTGTACGTGGTTTCGAAGGTGTCGCCGGGAGGGATGGCGCCATTGAGATCGCCGGGACTCAGAAGAGGAAGAGTGAAACAACTGGCGTTGAGGGCAGGGGTGCCGGGATCGGTGCCGCTGGCGCCGGTGACGGCGCTGGCAGGCGTGCAACCGGGAGCGAGTGGGACGATGGGATTGGTGATGCCGTCGCTGGTGCCGTAGTAAACGCTGCCAACGGCGCCGGAATAATCGATGACGCTGTAGGGCTGGCCGCTTTGGATGATGGCGAGGCCGGAAACGGCCCAACCGTCGGCGATACGGCCGCGGAACGAGGTGAGCTCGAAGAACTTGGGTAATTCGTAGAGATAGGTGAAATTGATGACGTGAGTGCGGTCGAAGTCGGAGAGGCCGTAGCCGCTGCGAAGGTCGGTGGCGTTGTTGCCGTTGTAGAAGAGGCCCATGGCGCTTTGCTCGTCGGTGGCGTGAGAGTAGGTGTAGGAGAAGCCGACCTGCAGGCCATGACTTAAGCGTTTCTCAACATGAACCTGGAGCGCGTTGTAGGCGGAGATACCGGCGGCGGTGTAAGACTCGGATTCGGAGGAGTAGCCGATGTACGGAACGCGCAGATCGATGTTGCCGCCTTCATAATTGGACATCATGGTGGTGCCATCGGGAAGACCCATGGGTTCGCAGCCAGAGGCGTCGCTGGGACCACAGGTGGAGGTATAGGCGCAGGCGGCGGGATCGAGAGTGGGGTTGCAGCCGGGAGGAGCGAGAACAGTATAGCCGTAAGTGTATGACTGCCCATGGATGGGATGAGCGGGCGTGGCGATGCCGGCTTGGTTGAAGGGGACGGGAATGACTTCATGGCGGCCGAGATTGCCGACGTAGCCGATGGTGATGGCGAGATCCTTGCGCGGCTGCCATTGAATATCGAGAGTCTGGTTGAGAGTGTAGGGGAGCTTGTTGGCGCGATTGTAATCGGCGAAGGAGAAAAGCTGTGCGCCATTCTCGATGGCGGCGGCGTTGGGTAGGACGATAGTGGCGGGATTGCCGCTCGGCGGAGCTTGAAGAGTTGCGCCCCAGGGATTGGAGAAGGAACCGCCGTTGGGCTGAGTGGGATCGCAGGTGGGAATGAAACCCTCGTAGTAACTTCCGATGGCGCTACAAGTCTGCGAATTGACGAAGGGCGGAGCCTGGTTGACGCCAAAGGGCCCACCGGCTATCACGCCAGCTGCGAAACCGGGCGAGAGATAGGTGAAGAGCTCGCCGCGGTCGTAATACATGCCCCAACCGGCGCGAACGACGATTTTGTTGTTGAACATTTTAGGGCTCCAGGCGACGCCGAGGCGCGGAGCGAGGCCCCATTGCCTGCCGGTGAGAGTGGAGTCGCTGACGCCTTTGCTGGGGAAGAGTTTGTTATTGCCCGCGATAAGGAAGCCGGTGTTGACGATGGTGTCGGTGGCGTCGTCGTAGTCGTATTCGGAGGGATCAAAATTGTACAGGCGGCCATATTTTTCGGTGAGGCCGCCGTGATCGTCGAAGCGAAGACCGGCAGTGAGGCTGAGGTTGGACAAGATCTGGTATTTGTCCTGGAGATAGAGGCCGGATTCCTTGGAACGATAGTAGCGATTGGCGTCGCCTTGGAGGAAGGCGGTAGTGATGAAGCCATTGGAGCTATAGGGGACTACCAAGCCTTGCAGGAATTGGGAGAAATCGGCAAAGCCGATGGTGCCCTTGTCGGTTCGTTCGTCGCGGGTGTTGAGCTGGGTGTATGCGAAGCTGCCGCCGAACGTGATGGTGTGCTTGCCGTGGGTCCAGATGGCGTTGGCGCTAGGCATGAAGCGATTTTGGAAAACGCCGGTGAAGGCGCCCTGAGAAGCGGCGCCTTCGCCGATGTTGGTGGCGGCGTTGAAAACATAATTTTCGTTGTAGTCAGCGGGAGGATTGCCGTAGTCGTCGACGATGGAGATCCCGGGGAAGTAGGAAGAACCGAACGTGTTGATAGTGGAGTCAGCAAGAGAAGCGCCGGTGAGGCCCTGAACGTACGTGCCAAATTGCTGCGGAGTGAAAGGCTGGTCGATGGTGCTATACACTTTTTCGCGAATGAAACCGAAGACTTCGACGACGCTGAGATTCGGTTTGAGGAGCTGCGTGTTGGTGATGCTCGCGACCTGGCTGCCGGCATCGAGATGCTGCGTGAATCCGGGAGAACCGGAGTACGCATAGGGAGCGATGCTGGGATCGTGCTGATAGTAATACTTGAGGGCGAGAGTGTCTTTGGAATTGACGATCCAGTCGAGGTCGGAGACGGCTTGATGGGCGAGGAAGTAGGCGGTGCCAACGGTGAAGGTATTTTCGGGGAAGTTGACGGTGGGAACGAAACTGTTGGCGGAGGGGATCAGATATTGGCCGTTGGGGAGCTTGTAGTTGAGGAGGCCAAAGGCGATGGGACTGATGTCGCCGGCAGCGGTGCCGACGACGGGATTGACTTGGGCGGAGTACGGGAAATTACAAGGGAGGGCCGAGCAATCGGCGGAGGTGGTGCCGTTGACGAGGGCGGCTAAGGCGGCGGCGCTGCGGTCGTCCGTGAGGCCGGGAGGAACGGCGATGCGGGAGCTGCCAATTTCCTGGTCGGAATCGTGAATGTGCTGATAGGAGATGAAGGCGAAGAGCTTGTCTTTGAGGATGGGACCGCCGAGCGTGCCACCGGCGGTGTAGCGATGCAGGCCGGGAACTTTTTCGCTGTCGGGAATGTTGGGGTCGGCGTTGTAGAAAAAAGGAGCGGCGTTCAGGGCGTCGGTGCCGCGATGGATGTAGGCGCTGCCGTGGTAGTTGTTGGTGCCGGAAGCGGTGCTCATATCGATGTGAGCGCCGCTGGTGGAACCTTGCTGGGCGTCGTACATGGAAGTATTGACGCGAAATTCTTCGATGGTTTCAGGAGCGGGCGTGGGGAGAGCTTGGCCGATGGCGAGATAGGGAGACGCGGTACTTTGCAGCGGCTCGGCAGTGGTGCTGGAAATGCTGGCGGCGCCGCCGATGCCGGTGTTGTTGACGATGCGCGCGGAAGAGACTTCGCTGGTGCTCTTGCCGTTGAAAAGATTGCTGGCGTCGACGCCGTTCATGAGGAAAGTGTTGCTGGTGTCGCGCTGGCCGTTGGCCCAAATCGGAAGATTGCCGAGGCCGCTGTTGACGCCGGTGCCGCTGGAGAGCTCGGCGTTAACGCCGGGAGAAAGAATGGCCAGGCCGGTGAAACTGCCGGTGGGCAAGGGAATGGTCTCAATCTGAATTTTTTCGAGAATGTAGCCGTTGGTGGTGTCGACCGAGTTCATCAGAGGGCTGGCGTTGACGGTGACGGTGGTGCCAATCTGGCCGATCTCGAGAGTGGCGTTGACGGTGGCGGTGCGATCGGCTTGCACGATGATCGACGGGATGTTCACCGTATCGAAACCGCTATGCGAAAAAGTGAGCGAATAGGAGCCGATGGGGAGGTTCACAAAGTCGTAGCTGCCGACGCTGTTCGTGGTCTGCGTGCGAGTGAGTTTGGTGCCTTCGGCGACCGCGGTGACGGTCGTATCCGCGACGGCGCCCCCGGATGGGTCGGTGACGACTCCGGTGATGCCGCCAAGGGTTTGCTGCGGGAATGCGTTGGGCGGGAAAAGAAGAGCGATGCCGCAACAGAGAAATAGGGAAATGAAAAAAAAGAATCTACCGGATGACTTGGTCATTCCGCGAAGCCTCCCCCGCATTCTTTGAACACAATCAGGAGCTGACGTCTTCCGGAACCAGACCAAGCAGATTTTTGCGAATAATTTTTGTACACCCCGCTCGGCCACGCCCATCGGACGCAAAGTTTGGAGGAAACTATTCCAAATCGCAGCGGAACCGAAACGCAAACTTTGGTTTTCCTAAATTCATTTTTCTGTTTCACGCGGAGAGGGCTCTCTCGTCGCGCGACGGGGACGAGTGTGAAAAAGAGGCGCAGCACGGTGCGCACTACAAAGGAATTGGCTTGCGCGGGAAATGGCGTACGGGGGAATTGGCGCGCTAGTTTTCTGCGAGGGCGGGTTTGCGGTCGCGGGCGCGGAGGAAATACCACAACAGTCCGGCGACAAGATACGCGAGATAAATGTAGGGAAGTTTTCCGTAGGGACCTTCGGGGACTGGATATAAATTTCCGGCCAGAGCGAGCAGCATGGCGGCCGCGGCGAGCCACGGAATGATTTGGGCGCCGCGATGAGGGGCATTGTGCGCGCGGAGATAACGCGGAAGGGCGACGCAGACCAGAGCGTAGGTGACGATGAAGCCGTAGGTAGCGAGAGAACCCATCCAGCCGTAGAGGTCGAGCCCGCTGGCGCCGCGAGCAGCCAGGACGACGACGGGAAGGACAGCGGCGGCGCCGGTGACGGCGATGGCGAGGCCGGGCGTTTCGTTGCGGGCATGTGTTTTGCGAAGGGAACCGTGCGCGAGGCCGTTGTGAGACATGAGGAGTAAAACGCGGGCGGCGGCCGTGATGCAGGCGAGAGTTCCCGCGAACATGCTGACGAGAGCTCCGATGTCGATGAGAAGGCCGAGAAAGGGAAGGCCGCCGACGCGAGCGAGCACGCGCATGGGAGCTTGGCTCGTGCCGAGATCCTGGCCGGCGACGCGCAAGCCGAGCACTTCGGTGTAGGCGCAGACGATGAAGATGACTCCGGCGAGAAGGGCGCTTTGGATGACGGCGCGAGGAATTGTTTTTAGAGGATTGCGCGCTTCGGCGCCGAGCGTGGTGGCGCTTTCGAAACCGACAAAACTGAAAAGAGCCAAGACCAGGCCGAGCCGCAAGCCGCTGCCGGTCATGCCTTGCAGGCGGAATTGCGCCCAATCGACAGGTAAGCCATGGCGCACCAGAACAAGGCCCACGACGATGAGAATGAACGAGACGGAGACCGCTTCGATCCAGAGCATCAGACGCGCGGAAATTTTCACGTCGCGCCAGGCGATCCAGATGGAGACGGCGGTCACCAGAACGGCGAGAAACACGGCTGAGGCAGTGTGGCCCGTGGCGTCGCGCAGCAGAAGATTTGCGAAATGATAGAACCCGCCGATGACGCTGGCTCCCGTTGCAACGTAGGCGAGCAGGAGACTCCAAGCCGCCGCCGCGCCCAGTGAGGGCGGGAGGATCATGGAGGCATAGCTATAGAGAGAGCCGGGCGAAGCGGAATAGCGGGCAAATTTTCCGATGCAGAGAGCTACGAGAAGAATTGCCGCGGTGGCCAGAACATAGGCGAGCCAGGTGCCGTTGCCGGCGAGGGCGCAAACCAGAGGGATGGTGGCGACCGGAGTCGTGGTGGGGGCGATGGTCGAGACGGACTGCGCAAGCGTCTCGAGGGGCGAGAGGACCTCGCGCCGCAATCCATATCCCGCCGATTCGGGGTGAGCTTGCGCGGTGGTCTGCATTCGAGTTTTTTCCTGGGCGGATCTGTTCGAGCGAGAAATAAAGGGGCCTACGATATAGGTCCCGGGCACTCGGTGCAAGGGTCTTCTACAACGCGGCGACAAATGGCGGCGCTAAAATTTCGATTCGAAGATGCGGAAGCGCCGCTCGAGCTCCCATTGCTGGCGGGCTTTCTCGCTGACCATCAAGAATGCGGCGCAATGGACAGAAGGCGACTGCGAACCGGGAGCGTCGTGCGAACAAGCGGGAGCAAGGCTGGTGAACATGTCGGGCGCGGACCACAAGCTCGGACCCGGCAGGAAGCTGTGCTCGAGGCTGGTGCGCGCAAACGTCTTCACGTCGGCGTAGTGAAAGCCATAGGTCTCGACGGCGCGGACAAATTCGTGGGTGAGGTCGATGCGGGAAACGCCTTCGTCGTCGGTGGAGAGAGCGACCGGGACATGAAATTTTTTGTAGATAGGAAGCGGGTGTTCGTCACCGCGGATGCCAAGGATAATGTCGTTGCTGGTTAAATTGATTTCCGTCATCACGTGCTTCGCGGCCATTTCCTTCAGAAGATCGTAAGGCCGATCTTCGTACATGATATCGACGCCATGACCGATCCGTTCCGCGTGGGCTTCTTCGACGGCGAGCCGGATGTGGCAGCAAAGGCCTTCATAAGGGACCAGGCCTGGGGCTAGTTCACCCGCATGCAGAGCGATGTGAACTTTGGGATAGAGAGTGTGAAGGAATCCGATAATGCGCATTTCCAGCGCGTAGTCGGCCATGGAAAGGTAGCCGTCCTCGGGCCTGACCAAATTGATGCCCACGAAGCGAGGATCGGAAGAAGCCGTTTCGAAACACATCACAGCTTGAGCGAAAACATGGGCTTTGGGCAAGCCACGCAAAATCTGGCAGAGATAGCGGATTTGGACTTGGCAGGCGGGCGAGGCATCGGATTGGCCACAGTGTTCAAGCTGGCGTCGTGACGCTTCTCCGGCGTCGAGAAATTCCTTGTCGGGAGCGAGATCGTCGCGGAGGCCGCGAGCGAGAAGTTGCGAGCGCATCTCGGAGAAATCGCCGCTCCAAGGGATTTCCTTGGCGGCCGCGGCAGCGTGGGGATATTCGGGCGTGCGCATGATCTCGAGGTATTGTTCGTTTTGCGAGGCGGCGCGCGTGGCCACCTCGTCGAGCCAATCTCCGAGGCCGAGGGAATTGACGCTCTTGAATTTGTCAAAGGTGGCGAAGAAATGATCGTGAGCGGTCACACCGGGAGTCGGCACGAAGCCGCGCATGGAAAAAGAGTCCACCAGCGCGTCGTAGAGTTCTTGGTCCGTGAGGGCGTTGGCTGCGGGGACTTGGCCTTGCGCACAATCCGGCTGAGCGGAGCCGCTGCTGCCGGCGATCGCGGGGCCCGTGAGAGTTAGTTTTTCGAGATCGACGCAGAGATGCTTTTCGGCAGCCACGCGGATCAGGGTTTCTGCGTAGACGGAGCCGCCCAAATGCATGTGCAGATCGGCGCCTTTGGGCATGGCTACGAGAAAGGCGCGGAGTTCTAGCGGGTTTGTTCGGGCCGCTTCGAATGCGCGCGCGGTTTTCTTTTCGTGTTCCGAGGATTCTGCCTGGGAACGGCGAGGCGTGGCCTGCGGGAGCGCCGTTCCCGAAAATACCAGAAGCCATGCGAGAAGAGCGCCAAACCTAAACGTACGCGACGGATGCAATAAATTCATTTTCCGTTCCTGCGAATCTGTTTTTCCAGTGGCCGAGACGCTGCGTGCATCGCCGACCTGTGCGATAGTCTCTGCTTCGCGTGCGTTCAGAATATCAGCGAAATTCAGCGAGGGAGGAGAATTGATGGCCGGTTTTTCGAAGAAAATCACCACGACCCTATTCTTGCTGAGTTGTCTACCGGCCGATTCGTCCGCTCAGGCGGCTAATCCCGCACCCATTCAAGTGAAAGTTGTAGTGGTGACGATGTTCGAGCGGGGCGAGGATACGGGAGACACGCCGGGCGAATATCAACTCTGGGTTGAGCGGGAACATCTGGACCAAATTATTCCCGAGCCGGCGGCGTACCACCATGCACGTATGAATAAGGATGGAGTGCTCGGCATATTGACGGGCGTCGGGACGGCGAAGGCCGCGGCCAGCGTGATGGCCATTGGGCTCGACCTGCGCTTTGATTTTTCGAAGGCGTACTGGATTATCGCGGGAATTGGCGGGGGCGATCCCGCCGACGTTTCGCTTGGTTCCGCGGTGTGGGCGGAGCACGTCGTGGACGGCGATCTTGCGTATGAGATTGACGCGCGCCAAATCCCGGAGAATTGGCCGACCGGATATGTTCCGCTGCGCAAGGGCACGCCGTACGAGGAACCGGCGAGCGCGGACTTCGGCCAAGTCTATACGCTAAATGCGGAGCTGGTGGCATGGGCGCTGCAACTCACGCGCGGCGTCGAGCTTCCCGATTCGGATTCGTTGCGCACGTCGCGCGGGCGTTTTACGGGTTTTCCCAATGCTATGAAACCGCCGTTTGTTACGAAGGGCGATCAGATGTCTTCGAGCACGTTCTGGCATGGTTCCAAAATGGACGAGTGGGCGAATGCCTGGACGCGTTATTACATCGGAGGAAAAGGGAATTACATGATTTCCGCGATGGAAGACACGGGCACGCTGCAGGCGCTTACATTTCTGGCGCAAGCGGGCCGCGTGGATTTCCAGCGCGTGTTGGTGCTGCGAACGGTGAGCAATTACGACCGCGAGCCGCCGGGCACCTCGGCAGCGGATAGCCTAAAGACGATGGTCAGCGGGAATTACTCGGCGTATTTTCCGGCCCTCGAGGCTGCGGAACGCGTGGGCGACAAAGTAGTTCGCGAATTGATTGCGCATTGGACGGAGGATGAGGCGAGGATTCCCGTCGCTCACTGAGGTTGCCGAGCGAAAGCGACGGTGAATGAAATTTGTTTATGCATTTTGATTCGCCGCCCTTGCGGCGGCAGTAGGCTGTGCGGCGTTGACCTTGCGCGGCACGGAGCCTATAGTGGCGCTCTTTTCGTTTTGGAGAAACGCCGTTGTTGGAATCCGTTTTTCATTTGAAGGAAAACAAGACCACGGTGCGGCGCGAGCTGCTCGCGGGACTCACGACATTCATGACCATGGCGTACGTCGTGGTGGTGAACCCGCGGATTCTCTCGGAAGCGGGCATGCCGGTCGACGGAGTGCTGTTTGCGACTTGCATTTCGGCGGCCGTGGCGACGCTGATCATGGGCATTTGGGCCAACTATCCGATCGCGCTGGCGCCGGGGATGTCGCTGAACGCGTACTTCACGTATTCGATCGTGCTGGGTCGCGGCGTGCCGTGGCAAACGGCGCTGGGAGTGGTTTTTCTTTCCGGCGTGCTATTTCTCGTGCTCACGCTGACGAACGTGCGCGAGCAAATCGTGAATGGCATTCCGGATTGCCTGAAATATGGCACCGCCGGAGGTATTGGACTCTTCATTGCGTTCATCGGATTGCGCAACTCGAAAATTATCGTGGCGAATCCGGCGACTTTCGTGGGCTTCGGCAAAATCTCGAATCCGGAAGTGCTGCTGGCGTGCGCCGGATTGATTCTCATCGCCATCCTCATGGCACGCCACATCGGGAGCGCCATATTGCTGGGGATACTGGCGATCACCGTGGCGGGGATACCGTTGGGCCTGGCGCATTGGCCGGCGCACTTTTTTTCGCTGCCGCATCCTGCTGGAACGTTCTTGAAACTCGATTTGCGATCGGCGACAAAACTCGGGCTTGGCGAACTGGTTTTCGTATTTTTCTTCGTCGATCTCTTCGATAACGTGGGCACGCTGGTGGGAGTTTGCGAAGAGGGCGGTTTTCTGCGCGACGGCAAGCTTCCGCGCGCCAGCCGCGCGCTACTGGCGGACGCGTTCGGCACCATATTCGGCGCGCTGACCGGCACCTCAACGGTAACCAGCTACATTGAGAGCGCTGCGGGCGTCGCGGCTGGAGCGCGCACCGGCATGGGGAATCTGGTCATCGCGGGGCTTTTTGTAGCCGCGATGTTCTGTTCTCCGCTGATTGCCGCGATTCCCGGCTATGCGACCGCACCGGCGCTGGTACTCGTGGGCGCGTTGATGTGCGGCGCGGTGGCGCGCGTGAATTGGAACGATTTCAGCGAGGCGTTTCCGGCATTCTTGACGCTGGTCGCGACGCCGTTGACGTTCAGCATCGCGACCGGGCTCAGCCTGGGGCTTCTTTCGTTCACATTTATAAAGGTTGGCACCGGTAAGTATCGCGAAATTAGCCCGCTTATTTGGGTACTCAGCGCGCTCTTTCTCTTGCGATACGCTTTTCTTGGAAGCGAGTAGACGCCGAGAAGCTTGCGTCCGTCAGATGGGGAAGACCCGGATATCCCCGCCGCAGCTTGCCAGGGGCGCCTTTTACGGTTTCGCGTTGAACACGAAATTGACGTTCTGCGATTCGCCGCCCTCGACGTTGATTTCGTGGCTTTGCGTGCCGAAGGTCTCATGCCAGGCGGTGATCGTGTAGTGACCTGGCGGAAGGTCCGGCAGTCGAAAGCGCCCATTCTCTCCCGTGACCGCGAAGTGGCTGGTCCTCAGGACGACGAAATAAGCCTTCATCCAGGCGTGGATATTGCACTTTACGGGGATGAACTCCGCGTTTTCGTAGGAGTACGTGAAAGGAGGCGTTCCCGGCAGTTGCATCCGGTTCCACTCGCGATTAATTCTGGCCAGCGGGTGAATATTGTGATTGAACGGGTCGCTGTTCGAGATACTCACGTTCTGGCCAACGCGAAGCGCAAGCACGTGGGTGGTATAGTGGCAGCCCTTTTGGTCAAAGTTTTCGGCAGTTTCGGGTACGGGCGAGTTGTCGGGCGGACCGGCGGAAATATATACGACGACATTCGCAAGCGTGTCGCCAGGACCGGAGACGACATCTTCGGTTTTGAGCCCGTCGGGATGCAATCGGATGCATTCCGGCTCTTTCGACATGTCGATGCGCTTGTCCCTTGGCGCGACTCCGGTGAATTTGACCTCCCCGCTGATGGTGCCGCCTTCCTGGCCCAGAATTCCCGTGACTGGGATACACAGAACGGTGAGCAGAACCAAGCTCGCTCTTCCCAAGTTCATTGCTAATCCTCCCGTCGTACTGATCGAAAGACTAGAATCAAAGCATGCTGGCTACTAGCGGATCCCGCGGGCACTTCTAACCGAAGGCATCGAAGGGGACGCGGTCATCTTGTCAGCCATTGCTATTGCTCAAATTATATGACCCGGAGAGCTGGAGGAATTCACGAACGGCCCGTTTTCGCCCCCAATTTATTATTAATCAACTACATACGCGAATGGGGGAGCGCGCATCTGGCGGGGAGAAGCACTTTGAGGGTCGCCTCGGCCCTGGCGAAATGTACAGAAGACTTGAGGGAATCTTGGGGTTTTGTGGCGGCGATTTTGCTGCCCGAATCGTTCCAGCTCCGGAGGCTACGCGGTTGCGCCAGAGGAATGATCGAACGACTTGATGGCGCTCGCTTCGTCCTCGTGAATGTCGAACACCTTCACAAGACTGGTTACTTTCAGAATTTCATACACTTTTTTGCCGGGATTCACGATTTTCAATTGGCCGCCGGCCATGCGTACCGCCGTATGGTTCCTCACCAGCTCTCCGATGCCGGCGCTGTCGATGTGGTCGACTCCGCCCAGGTTCAAGGCGATGTTTTTCTTTCCCTTATCGAGCAGCCCGCGGACGATGTCGCGGAGCATGACATTTCCTTCCCCGAGAGTGATTTTTCCGGTGATGTCCACGACGCTGACGCCGCCAACTTCCCGCGTCGAGGCCTGCATTCTGACGTTGGCTCGCTCTTGAATGCTGATTCCTGTGCGATCGAGGATGCTGCACGCTACGCTCGCCACTTCGTGCCAATCCGTCCTCACGATGATCAGCGAGCGCCCGTCCTTCAGAACTTTGCGGAAGAGAGCGGCGTCTTCGTTGTCCGGAATCGGTTGCGGAATGCTGCGGTCCGCGGCTGCGGCTTTGCCTGCGGCCGATCCCGCGCCGACGCCAGCGAGCCCGAGCAAGGCGGTCGCGCCGATACCTAACGCCAGAGCCGGGCCGAGGCCGGGGATCACCAACAGCGTCGCCGCCGCGGCTGCACCGGTCATTCCGGCCGCTCCGCCCGCGAATCCTCCCAGCCAGGCGCCAAATTCTTTCGCAACGCTCGCTGCTTCCGTGTCGGAAGTCGTCAGGAAGACAATCGATTCCTGGGGCACATTCCGCTTCAAAAGTTCTTTCAATGCCTCTTCGGCCCGATCGCGCGAATCGAATACGCCAATGGCAGTTTCCATCTGGACCTTCCTTTTGAGACTACCGCTGTCATCCGTGACAGCTCGTGAAATTTCGTAACCCTAGGGGCCTGTTTTGGTTTCAACGACCAACGAACCTGAACGCTCGCGGGCTCGCCGCAGTGGCGGAAATTTGCGCCCCTAGGACTGATTTGTCAAGAGGAATAGCCTACGAAGTCCGCGGCTTGGCCGATTATCAGCAAGTACTCCAAAGGCTTGAAGGTTATATACGTACTCCCTCTTGAGAGCTCTTGGAAGGGCAAATGAAACTACAGCGTTGGCCCGTTTGGCGGCTACTACCGAGATGTGCTACTGACCCAGATAGAAGAGCAGAAAAATGAAGACCCAGAGCCCATCCATGAAATGCCAGTACATCGCTGTGGCTTTCGTCACTGCAAGCTGCCGGCGTCCCTTGAGCGGGCGAAACGCGACGTAGAGCAGCCCGATGATGCCGCCGAGCAAGTGCAGCCCGTGTGCTGCCGTGAAAACGTAAAAGAAACTGCTGCTGGGATTCGAAGCGAGATAAACGCCCTCGGTCACCAAAATCCGCCAGGCCATGAGCTGACCGACGAGGAACAGAAGGCCTAAAATCGTCGTCACCATCCACCAATGTCGAAAGCTCTTGAGGTCGTTGGAAATGAGATTTTTTCGCGAACGCGACAGCGTCCAACTGCTGGCTATCAAAATAATCGTGTTCAGCCAGAGAATCCTGGGCATCACCAAGGACGTCCAGTCGTTCGAAGCGCCTTTGCGCACCACAAAGGCACTGACGAGCGCCATAAAAAGCATGAGGATCGCGGCTAAGGCGATGGTTATACCCGTAGTGTAAGTCCGCTCCGGAATGGACTTGCTCTCGCCGCCGCCGGAGCCATCGCCTCCGCCTCCGTTGCGGCCGGCGCCATCACCGCCGCGGCCCGGCCCGGTTCCGCCAGAGTCGATTGTAAGTACGACTTCTTCGGTAACGATTGCATTCGGCATGAGCTAAAGATTCTCCCGTGCTCTGTAGCCCGGAGTTCGCCATTCGGACCTCCGGCTCGGCTATCCTACGCTTCCTCTCCTCACGACACAACGAGTTTGCCAGCGCGTTCGAAGAGATTCCTTACTTCAGGTTGTCGGGCGTTTCGTTCGTGGGCTCGTTTTCTTGCATTAGACTGCGGACAAATGTCTGGATCGCGAAAGGAGAAGCCACCAGGACCACGACCATGAAGGAAACACCCAGCCACGGCGGGAAATGCGGCAACTGTACCATCGCCAGAAAGGTGAACCCTATGGTGATGCCAAGAACGACCAGAACCAGGAATTGTGCACGGGGCTTCATCCGGTGCATGGTCCGTATCAGAACAATGACGCCCGCGGCAACCGCTAGAAATACCAAAAGCAGCGGAATCGGTCGAGGGTCACCCATCAAGCCCTTCGCGGACCGCGGCGGTCCTTATCGGGTGGGAACGATTCCATATTCTTTTCCCAATTATGGCTGTGAAACGCCCGCGCATTGTTTGCGGGTTTCAAAGTCATTCGCGACCAGGACCAAGCTCCCCGCAGGGCGCTAGCTCGAGTAATCGGGATCAAAAACCCCCGCCCACGGCTTTGGACGGCTCCTGCAGGAGTTCGGGCGGGTCGACGGAGCACTGCTTCCAAAACAACGTCTCCGGGAGATTCCCCGCTTGCCACTCCTTTAGCGTGGCCAGTGTCGCCGAGATCTGCCCGCCATCGGCGGAGTCGAAAACGATTACAACGCCGGCATCCGGCGGATTTGCCGATGCTATTTCCAGGTAGGCTTTCCGAAACAGGGATTTCGCGAAGCTCCGCTTTGCGTCCGCAGTGGACGTCGGTGAGGAGGACGCGGGTTCCACCCAGACGATCCTGACTGTTTTGCCGCGCAGCGGTTCCCAATTGCCGGGGAAAGATTTTGTTTCCTCGCGGGAGACGCGGAACGCCGGACCCTCTGTTTGATTTAGGCCCGCGCTCGGTCTAGGAGGCTCCGCCAAATCCGGCAGATCCAGTTCCGAACGTCTTATCCATCCGCGCGAGACACCCGAAATCTGCACGTGAACCCAATTTTCCTCTTTTTCGATGACCTGGAATTCGTCTCCCACATCGGCGCGGAAGAGCACTCCGGAGGATCCCGGTTTGGAAAGCACTGCCGTTCCCGGCCGTTTTACCACGGCCAGGTCTAAGGGGTGTGTCTGCTCGCTCTGAATTTCTTCGAGGTTTTGTACTGCCGTGCTCAGATCTTTCAGCCGCAGTTCGGCCTTTTCTCGCCGAGCGCGCAGCGTCGCCAAATCTTCGTTAGCGAGTGCAGCAGGCACGGCATTCGCGGCATTCGATGGAGGCGCGCTCGCACCTCCGGACACGGAATCCCCCGGCACGCCGCGCAGGGGAGCTGGCGCGCCAGAGCTGGGAGGGTTCGCGTCACTCGGCAGCGGCGCAGCGGGCAGCGAGGGATTCTCTGTGTCACTCTGCGGCGACGGCGAAGACACTGGGCGAGGAGCTTCCACCTCGTTCGGAGGCGCACTCGGCGTGGGCATATTTCCCGTCGAAGCGCTGACGCCGAGCGCGGCCTGCATGCGATCGAGAAGGTCGCCTTCAAGCCTTCCATTGGAGGGCAACACGCGATAGCCGGCCTGTGCGGAGCCGGCCCCTGCGTACCAAGCCGTGATCTTGGCGGTGACCCGGACTAGAGTGCCGCCAGAACCGGCGGGCGTCAGTTGCACGGAGCACTGATAATAACCCTGCGAATAGCCGTCCAACGATTGAGTCGTATCGACAAAGCCATCGAGTACCGGTAAGCGCCCGCCGAGAGACGAATGAAGCTGTTGAAGGGCCTTCTCCACCTCAGACTTGGATTTTTGAAAGATGCGCTGGGATGACGTAGCCTGCGCATAGCCAGCGCTTGGCAAGAACACAGCCAAGGCCAGGACTGGATACAGCCGGGGAATTTTACGCGTCATGGCACCGGCTCCACGACGTCGCGGCGCAGCCATCCGTGCTGTCCATCAGGGGTCGCCACCCCATACCAATATGGGGTGAGGATTAAAACGACGACCTGGGAGCCCGCAGGAAGTACTTTCAGGTTCGCCGCGGAACGAAACGGGGCGGACTTGAATTCGGCTCCGCCTGCTTTCACTTGTAACTCGAGAGCGTGCTGAAGTTCGTGTAATCGCGCTTCCATATTTCGCACGGATTCTTCATCCGATTCTACGCGTGCCGCTTCTTCCTGGCGTTCACGTTCCTGAATGCCTTTCGCCACTGCGTCCTGGCGTTCTTTTTGTGCTTCCGCCGCGTCCTCCTGATCCCTGTCGTACTTCTCTATTCCCGCGCGAATCGCGCTGAACTCCGACGTTTCG
Source organism: uncultured Acidobacteriota bacterium (assembly GCA_963715795.1). Classification (GTDB taxonomy): domain Bacteria; phylum Acidobacteriota; class Terriglobia; order Acidiferrales; family UBA7541; genus Acidiferrum. Next base: position 5,173,442 of record OY970275.1, read on the forward strand.
ACGGTGCCATCGGAAATGTGGACTTTGCGCCGGGCGCGCTCGACAAAGACGGCATCGATACGCACTCGAGTGTTCGTCGCGCTTTCCGGAATCACTACGTAGCGAACGGTGATGGTTCCAAGGTCGCTGCTGTTCTCGAAATGACGAGGTGAGAGGATATCGCCCAGAGTTTTGTAAAACACAACGCCCGGCCCTTGCCAGGCGCCGAAAGCCGAAGAAGAGCTTGCCGGGATGGCGCCCGACAGCGTTTTCTCTTTCTCGTACACGTACGTGCCGCGGATGACAGAGTCAGCGGCAATATCCTTGACGATGCCGACGACCACGGACTCAGGAGCAGCCACATCAAATACGTACTCGGCGGAATCGCCATTGGCGCCGGCGCGAAGTGCTCCGGCGCCTGCAAGAGTGCTCAAAAGAAGAAGGGTAAAAACCAAACCGGATCGGAGGCAATTGCGGAGGCTAATTGCTCGACACCGGAAGCCATTGGTGCTCCGCTGTCGCAAAAGAATTCCTTTCGTTGCGAAAACTGCCGAACACTCCAAAGATATGCATTCTTTTAATCAAACCCCTACCTATAAGGTCAGAACATGAGGATTGTCAATCTGAAATTGTATCGGAACCGGAAATCTGCCAGGGCGATAATCGCATAAAAAAAGTGAATTTAATGTTGCAAAGTTTCCTGTCGCAGAGTAAGTTCCTCGCGTTCACGAGGATTCTAGAAAGTTCAAGACCTCTCGGGGGAAAAAGGGGGAGAGGGAATGACTGCTGGAAGTCCCGCGGTGGTACATAATCTGATACGTGTTTTTGTTGGTGCACTACTACTCCTTGGGGTGGGAGACTTCGCTGGCAAGGACATCGGTGCATCCCCTTGCTTTAAATCCATCCTTAGCGGACCAATGGGTATATTTTTCCGGACGCTAGTACTACTACCTGTAGTTATGCGCGCGAGAAAATGCCTAAGTCCGTTCCCCCTGCTGCAAATCAGTCCTCAACAGGAGGTGGTATGATCCTTCGGTCGCATCCTGACAGAAAACGCGCGAAGTGGTCGCTGGTTAGTTCGCTGCTCGCTTGCGCCGTTTTCATCGTTGTCGTTCTCCTCACCGAGACTCAACCCGCGTACACTTTGCCGACGTATAACGCTAACGTCCGGGCCATACCGGCATTCGCCCGGAAATACGGTTTGCCGTGTTCAGCATGTCACACGGCGTGGCCTGAACTCAATTACTTCGGGATGGCGTTCCGCGATCGCGGCTACCAGCTTGGAAACGATCGCGACTCTCCCATCTGGCAGAATCCATCCTACTGGCCCGCGACAGCCCGCATCACGCCGAACTGGCATCGCGAAAGCGCGGATCATCAGGTGACGGATACGGCTAACGATGCAAAGGTCACGCAGGCCGGATTTGATCTTTCCGGCATGGACTTCTGGCTGGCAGGCACGCTTTACAAGAACATTTCGTTTTCCGTACTACCGACCACCGACCCGACGGCGGTATGGCACTTCGAGAATGCTTTCGTCCGGTTCGATAACATTCACGGCAGCGAGTGGCTAAACCTTAAATTCGGCCATTTCGAGCTGGATAATTTGATTTCCGAGAAGCGCTTCCTGTTTTTGTCGGCCAATGGCGGACTGTACCAAAATTATCACTTCGTTCCAAACGGAGATTCGAACGACTTTGGGATTGGCGATAACCAAACCGGTCTCGAGCTTCAGGGCCACTCCGCCAATAGCTATACGCGTTATACGGTCGCCCTGCTCAGCAGTAATGAGGGGGGAGTGAATCTGACGAACGATGTAACACCGGGTGGGCCGGCTAACAACTACACCGGCCGATCCTATGACGCCTTCTTCTCCTTTACGCAGGGATTCCAAGCAGGCAGCCTCGGTCTCCAGCGAATCGAACCGTTCTTGTACGTAGGGGAACGGCCCACGATTTTCAACCAGTTGGTCGGAGGTGTCCCCATCGCGGGGACCGGAACAGGCAACAAGCCCTTCTATCGAGCCGGCTTCCAAGGGAGTTTCTACATGGGGAAGTTTGAGTTCCTGCCGTTCTACCAGCATTCGGAAGACAACGTGTATCTGGCGAACTCGCTTGCGTCAAATTCTCCGCTGACGACTGGAATGCGGGACGCCGTTTGGAACGGCGGGTTCCTCGAGACGCATTATTATTGGAGCCCGCAGCTGGTACTCCTTGCGCGCTATGAGCTGGTCCGCATGGCGCAGCAGGGAAATCCATTGAACGCGGGCTCAACTGGGAACATCGATGCCTACTCGATCGGCTACCGTTGGTACCCAATCATGTTTAGCCGCGCAGGGCTGGCATGGCACACCGAGTATTCGATCACAAAGAGCATCGGCATAATCCCGCTCAGCCTCGATGGCAGCGGATTGGCGCCATTTACAAATACCACGCCAGTTTGGAGCAGTAGCCTGATGTTTGGCTGGGATTTTGCCTTTTAGAGGAGAGGAGGCTCGCACATGAAAATGAAAATACACGCGGTGTGCTTCACCTCAAGCTTATTTGTATTGCTGCTGGCAGGCGCGACGACCTGCTTTGCCCAAATCGACCACAACATCATTTCCGCTACCAAGAGTATGACCAGTCACATCGATGGTGTGACGGGACATGCTTACGGAGACGGGCAGCTTCGCCCGGATGCAGGCGTGCAACTCTATCGGCGCTACTGCGTGGGCTGCCACGGCGCGGAAGGGAATGGCGAGGGCGAAAACGCTTTGTGGTTCGATCCGATCCTGGGATATCCAAAGCCGCGCGATTTCACGGTCGCAACCTTCGAGTGCCGGTCAACGCCAACCGGAACCTTGCCCACCGACGAGGACCTCTTCGACACGATCACTCGCGGCGTGGTTACCACGAATATGCCCTCCTGGCGCGCGCTTACGACTCAGGAACGGGCAAATCTGATCGCCATGGTCAAGGCCTTCTCACCGCGTTGGACGCATGATAAGCCGGGCACTCCCATCGTGATTCCACCAGAACCGCCCCTCACCATCGATAGCATCCTCAGGGGACGGAAGAACTTTGACCGCTTGCAGTGCTGGAAATGTCATGGCCCGCAAGGCTACGGCGATGGTCCTTCGGCTCCCACCCTCACGAACGACAAAGGCGACCCCATCCGTCCCTACAATTTCTCGACGGGCACCCGGTTCAAGTGCGGCGTGACCAATCGAGACCTGTACCGCATCTTTATGACCGGGCTGGATGGCACGCCCATGCCCTCGTTTGCCGATGTGGTCAAGCCCGACGAGGCTTGGGATCTCGTTCATTTCCTCAGGACGCTGCAGATTTCTCTGAAAAGTCCAGAACTAGCCATGTTCAAGCAATATGAAGCAGCCCATCCTGGGCAGTTGAAGCCCATTGGGCAGGATCTGGCCCCAGGCTCCGGGCAATGAACTTGAAACGAGCTTGACCGCACTAACCAATTTGAGAGGAGTCCAGCATGTATAAAAGGTACTTAGTCTTGCTATCGCTGGTAGTCGCGGCGGTCTCCGCCCGTGTTTTGCTCGGGACGCCTGCCACGCCCGCGCCGGCGGGAACTGCGACCGTGACGGGCAAAGTCACCTACACCGGCACGCCACCCAAGATGAAGCCCATTGATATGTCCAAAGAACCGGTCTGCGCCAAGGAACACAACCCGCCGGATAAAACGCAAACCGTTGTGACCGGGGACACGGACGCCCTCCAGTGGGTCGTAGTATATATCTCAGCGGGCGACCACGGTGGTTCGACGCCCACGCAACCGGTACGGTTCGACCAGAAAGGCTGTATGTATATGCCTCACGTCTTAGCGATGGAGGTCGATCAGCCGCTCGAGATTTATACCGACGATCCGGTAGCTCACAATATTCACCCCATGCCGAGACAAAATATTGAATGGAACAAGTCTCAGCCGCCAGGCTCGCCTCCGATCCAGACCAAATGGGAGAAGCCAGAATTCATCCCGGTCAAGTGCAATATTCATCCCTGGATGCATGGCTACTTCGCTGTATTGAGAACTTCTCACTACGCGATTACCGGTGAAGACGGGACGTTCAGCCTCAAGGGGCTTCCGCCCGGTAAGTACACCGTCACCGCGTGGCAGGAGCAATACGCACCCGAAAGCCAAGACGTGACCGTAGCCGCCGGCGAAACGAAGACGGTTAATTTTGTCTTTAAGGTTCTTCCTTACACCTACTAGGCTTTTCGTCACGGGCCTCAGTTCCCGGCTCTAGAAGCGCGGAGGCGAAACAGATGGCGGGCAAAGCGTTTGCGTTGCTGGTGGCGATCATTACGATTGTTTCCACCGCGTTCTTCGTCATGCACACCTGGTGGATGCCCCAGGACATTTCGGTGCTGGGTCATGGTGTGGATCACCAGATGGACGAGACCATGATCGGCACCGGCCTCCTCTTTGTCGCCGGGCAACTTGTTTTGGCGGTCTTCGTGTGGATGTACGGCAGTAAGAAAGATAGCCGGAAAATTAAGTTCTTTCCCGGCGGCGGGGCGACGATGGTGATTTTTGCCACCGTTATCGTGGGCATTGAGATTCTGGTGCTCACGTTTGTCGGCTCCAACGTTTGGGCGAGCATTTACATGGACCCGGCTCCCGCCAATTCCATGCACATCGACGTCTCGGCGGAGCAGTTTGCATTCTATTTCCGCTACCCCGGTCCGGACGGAAAATTCGGCGTCGTCCATCCGGAATTGGCGAATGATGGGAACGGCAACTTCTTCGGATTGGATCCGAGAAACAACGTAGCGGCGCGGGACGACATCGTGGTTGCCACGCTCACGGTTCCCGTTAACCGCCCCATCCTGCTCACCATGCACTCGAAAGATATGATTCACTCCTTCTATGTTCCCGAACTGCGCCTGCAGATGGACATCGTACCCGGTCTCACGATCCCCGTGCATTTCACCGCCACGAAGATCGGCAGGTACGAAATCGTCTGCACGCAACTTTGTGGTCTGGGACATTACAGCATGCGCGCATTTCTGGACGTGGTCTCCCAGAGCGATTTCGATCAGTGGCTGAAGACGCAGTCTGGAGATTGACAATTTGCCGTCGAGCGCTGCCGCCTGTCCTCAAGCGGCAAGCTTCGGTTTTTTGAGAGGCCAGAAACATGCATGAAGCAGCAGGGCAGCCCGCAGTCCATCATCACGCTCCTCCGCAGGGCTTTATTCGCAAGAATGTCTTCAGTCTCGATCATAAAGTGATCGGGCTGCAGTATTACGGCTTGGCATTGGCCGCCGTGTTCATCGGCATGGTTCTGTCCTGGCTGATGCGCCTTCATTTGGGCTGGCCGGGCATCGCCATTCCTGGGTTGGATAAGCTTTCCGCCAACGGCGCCCCCGGTGGCGTAATGACGCCCGAATATTATTTGTCTCTCATGACCATGCACGGCACGATCATGGTTTTCTTCGTATTGACAAACGCCCCGCTCGCGGGTTTTGGGAATTACTTCCTGCCGATTCAGGTTGGCGCGGAAGACATGGCGTTCCCGCGTTTCAATATGATGTCGTTCTGGGTGACCCTCGTCGGATTTCTAGTCCTGATTTCAGCTTTCTTCGTTGGCGATGGCCCGCCGATTTCCGGCTGGACGGCGTATGCGCCTCTCAGTGCCGTCGGCGGGGACGCGGGTCCAGGTCAGGCACTCGGCCAGACGCTCTGGGCCGTTTCCATTGGCATCTTCTGTATCGGCCAGTTGCTTGGCTCTCTGAACTTCATCGCCACAACGCTTGATCTCCGCACCAAGGGGATGTCGCTGGCCCGCATGCCTTACTCGACGTGGGCGTGGTTCGTCACCGCCGTCATCGGTTTGCTGGCGTTCGCTGTTCTGCTTCCTGCCTGCGTGCTTCTGATTTTGGACCGCGTTGCGGGCACCAGCTTCTTCCTTCCGGCCGGACTCGTCGTCAGCGACAAGTTGCAGCCGCACTCCGGCGGCTCTCCTCTTCTCTGGCAGCATCTCTTCTGGTTTTTCGGACACCCGGAAGTGTACATCGCCATCCTGCCGTCCATCGGCATCGTGGCCCATATCCTGCCCTCCTTTCTGCGGAAGAACATTCTCGGCGGCACGCGAACTGTCGTGGGTTCGCTGATTGCCTTCGGTTTCCTCAGCTACATGGTCTGGGGACACCACATGTTTCTCAGCGGCATGAACCCGTTCTCCGCGATTCTGTTCTCCGTTCCCACGCTGATCATCACCATTCCCGCGACGATTCTGACTTTGCTGATGCTAGGCTCCATCTATGGGGCCAAGGTACGCTTTGACTCGCCGGCGCTGTTCTGTCTCGGCTTCATTTCCGTCTTTATTAGCGGCGGAATCAGCGGTTTCTTCCTCGCACAGCCCTCCATCGATATCTACCTGCACGCAACTTATTTTGTCGTCGCGCACTTCCATTTCGTCATGGCGGTGGCGGCCATCTTCGGCATCTTCGCCGCAACCTATTTCTGGGCTCCCAAGATGTTCGGCCGCATGATGAATGAGACGCTTGCCAAATGGCACTTCTGGCTGACGTTCATCGGCGTCTACTGTATTTTCATGCCCATGCATTACATCGGTCTCGCCGGAAACGTTCGGCGCTATGCCACGTTCAGCGACAACTATTTGGTCCCGTTGATTCCCGTTCACAAGTTCATAACCATCGCCGCTCTCTGCACTGGCGCCGTCCAGTTCATCTTCTTGTACAACCTGTTCCACACGCGGTTTTGGGGGAAGAAAGCTCCGGACAATCCTTGGGAGTCCTCTACGCTCGAATGGTCGACGCCGAGCTCGCCGCCTCCCTTCGATAATTTTGGCGGAAAGCATCCCGTCGTTTACAGGAACCCCTACGAGTTCGTCGAAGGCGGCACGACAGACTATGCTATGCAGACGTCGCCTGAAAAAGTTGGGACGGCTTGAGGAGTTCACGCCTCCGGATTGTGACTTCCGGTCCGGCGCAAGGCTGGCCTCGTCTGGCGGCGCAGAGGTTGTTCTTGGCAGGCGCCGCGAAAAGTGCGCGCTGCGCGCTTTGACCGTCTACTACGGGATGCATTTGCCGCTTGATCGCAGTTGGGCTTCTGGCTTTGGTTCTTCGCCGTCAAGGCATTGGTTTTAACGAAATGAGGGAGGGGGAAACGTGAGCGAATCAGATGTGGCGCTGACCGCAGCGGGCCACGCCGCGGTGATGGAAGAACCAGCGTACGCCTTACAGCCCAAGAAGTTGACGATGTGGTTGTTCATCATATCGGACTCCGTCACCTTCGGCGCGATACTTTTCGCCTACGGTTTTCTTCGGGTCGGGAGCACGGATTGGAGCACGCCCTTCAAGTTTTCTTCCATTTTGAACGGCATCGTCATGACCTTCGTTCTGCTCTCGAGTAGTTTGACCATGTTGGGTGCCGTCCTGGCCGCCAAGGCCGGCCGCAAATCCTCAAGCGTAAGATGGATGGGCCTGACGGTGTTATTGGGCGTGATCTTCGCTGCTCTCCATATTCGTGAATGGATTCACATGATCCATGAGGGTTGGCGCTTGTTCCAAAATCCTACCGGCGGCTCCGTCGAATTCGGTGCTGCATTTTTTAGCATTACCGGATTGCATCTCCTTCACGTGACGTGCGGCGTGATCGCCATCACCGTGGTCGCGATCGGATATAAGCGCGGGTGGCTGACGGAAGGCCACGTCGAGACCACCAGTCTCTACTGGCATTTTGTGGACGTCGTTTGGATGTTCGTTTTTCCCTTGATGTACTTGATGAACGCCGCCCGCTAGGGCGTCTCGAGCAAGGAGGCTCAGGATGGGCGAAATGAAATCACACGCGGAGCCCGGAATGAAGTTCTATGTATACGTCTGGATCGGCCTCGTGCTCATCGCTGGACTCGAGGTTTTTCTGACGTACCGGGGTTTCTCAACCGGCGAGCTTTTGGCGATGCTGTTGATTCTCGCGTTTTGCGAGGCTGGAATCGCGCTGATGTACTTCATGCATCTCAAGTATGAACAATCGACGCTTTTTTGGAGCTTGATCCCCGTGACGCTCTTTGTGCTTTTCATGATGGATCACTTCTGGGCAGACGCTCTCCGGCTGGCGCGAGTCCGCGTGGTTCCGTTTTAGCCCCAGAATGCAAGCACTAGCATTTCTTCATTCGAAGGCGTGTAAATAAGAGGATAGAATAGTCGAGGCCGGGAAATCCGCCATGAACAAGTCCAGAATCGCAGGTATCCTTAAGAGCACGTTCGGCATAGCGGCCCTGCTATTAAGTCCGGCAGCGTTATTCGCCCAATGCCCGTTGTGCTATCAGGCGGCTGCTTCCTCTGGAGAACGGTTTATTCAAGCTTTGCGTTTCGGGATATTGATTCTTCTTCCAGCCCCGTTTATCTTCGGCGCCGTGATTGGCTTCATGGCCTACCGCCGGCGCGACGAATACGCGGACTCGCCCGACCCATCCTCATCCGAGAATTCATTTTTGGATTGAGCCGCTCTGTTCGAGCGCCAGTTTCCTGGCTTCCCCTGCCAGCCTAAAAACCGCTACTTGCCCTTCAAAACCGAGTCCATATAGACCGTCATTTCCGGGCTTGTCCAATCCTGCGGCCCGACGATCTTGCGGTCAATGCGGCCCCGCCGGTTAATGATGTACGTCTCGGGATACTTGGTGGTTCCGAATTCGAGCGCGGTTTTCTTGCTAGCGTCGCGATACGTGGTGAAGTCGATCCGATAAGTCTTCAAAAAATGGAGGTAGGCCTCCTGGTCTTCGTCCAGGCTGACGCCGAGAACCATTCCACCGAGTGGAGCGATGCGTTTCTGCAACTCGACGAGTGACGGCGTTTCCTCCACGCACGGCTCGCACCACGTCGCCCAGAAATTCAGCACCACAACCTTGCCGCGAAGATCGGAGAGCTGCTCGGATTTTCCGTCGGCCGCGAATTCAAAATTCTTCGCCGGCCGGCCCCGCAGGCTGTACGCCGCCTTCAGGTAATTCGAATCAAGGAAAACCGCCACCAGGCCAGCAAAAACCGCCGACAGAACCAGCGCTGTGATCAGTTTCCGTTTCAACCCGGCATCCAAGTGTTTCTTAATCCTGAATTTCGGTCCCGTGCATGGCTTCTCGCATGCGCATCGTACGCTTCCGATACGCGGCGCACAACGAATTTGGCGTCAGAGCGAACTTCGCCGAACTCGTTTGGTTTGCGCTGGCAACTCTTCCGCGCGTGGTTTTGCGGGGGTGCTGGTGGAGGGGAAGGCTGTCGAATTGCGGAGGATCAGGTGGGTCTTCAGCACGTATTCGGTTCCGTTGGGTGAGGGAGCTTCGCGCTTTACTTCTTTCAGCAGCGCGTTGAACGCCAGCGTGGCTATTTCCGTCTGCGACATTTGGATCGTGGTCAGCGGCGGAATCATGAAGTCCGCGAGGCGCGTATCGTCGAATCCGATGATCGATAATTGCTGCGGCACGGAGATTCCCAGATCGAAGGCCTGCCGCATCACGCCGATGGCGGTCATGTCGTTCGAGCACATCAGAGCGGTGGGCTGTTCCTTGAGCTTGGAAAGTTTTTGCAGAGCGTGCTTTCCGCCTTCCAGGCGATGGTCGCCTTCGACGATGAATTCCGGATTCACGTGCAGGCCGATCTCGCGCATGGACTCCTCGAACGCATCTCTTCGTACCACCGCGGACCGCAGCCGGAGCGGGCCGGTCACGAAGCCGATGCGTTCGTGCCGCATGGCGGCCAGGTGCTGCACGGCCTGGCGGATTCCGTGCGCGTAATCGACGCGGATGTTGCTGACGCGCGGCGCCTTCGGCCCGACGTCCACAAACACCAGAGGCAGATTCCGGAAACGGAGATGCTCGAGAAGTTCGTCTTCCATGCCGAAGGTAAGAATGGCCACTCCGTCCACGCGCCCCTCGATCATCCGGCGCACGGCGAGTTCCATGCGTTTGGGGTCGTGAACCGTCGAAGTCAAAAGGATTTCGTAATTTTGCTCGACAGCCAGCGTCTCGAACGTTTGCACGATTTCCGGGAAGAACGGGTTGGTGATCTCGGACACAATCAATCCGAAAACGCGGCTGCGCCCGGAGACGAGTGCACGGGCCTGCCGGTTCGGGTAGTAGCCAAGTTCGGCGATGGCTTTCCAGACGCGTTTGGCCAATTGCGCGTCGACCGAGGCGACCTGATTGACCGTCCGCGACACGGTGGCGGTGGATACTCTGGCCCGTCTGGCGACATCGCGAATGTCCACGAGACCTCGTTTGCCCTCAGCTAAAATTGAGGGTCACAGTATACGATATCCCAAACCTCCCACCAACCGTTGTCCAAGTGGCGGGCAGGACGCCTGCCCTGAAATCGGGCGCGGCCATCGACGTTGCGGCAGGCAGTGGAATGCAGTGAGAAACGGATTGGCGCGGGATAAAGAAGGCAGAGGAGGCTCTTGCAATGTATGGTAAAGCATGGTAAACGTTTACTCAACTCGCCTGGCGTATAGGTCGGTGCCTCCGGGCCGCTCGAGGGATCGCTTCATGGCCGAATCCGCTTTCCTTTTCATCGTCTCTCTTGCCCATCCCGCAGCCGCGCTGGTGTTTCAGGCTCAAAGAGCCGGGCGGAATGGGCAAGTTTCCGAGTAGGGCGAGTCAGCTGAAGAAAGCGAGGCGCGCGGGAGCTGTCCCGGGCACAAGCCGGAAGCAAAAAGTTAAGCGTTTTATTGTTGTGCGAGAGACAATGCCGGGGAGCCGCACAACACGCCATCGCAAGGACCGGTATCGCAAAGAACCGTCGAGGGTAAATGCGTTTAGCGAATCTACGGGAAGAAGTCCTCGAAGCCAATCTGGATCTGGTCCGGAGAGGATTGGTGCTTTCGACGTTTGGAAACGCCAGCGGCATCGACCGCGAGCAGGGCTGGATCGTGATCAAGCCGAGCGGCGTTCCGTACGAAGCGATGAAAGCGGAAGATCTTGTCGTGACCGACCTGCACGGCAAAGTGGTCGAGGGAACGCTTCGTCCTTCTTCGGATCTGCCGACGCATGCGGCGATCTACAGAGCGTTCGCCGCGATTGGCGGAATCGCCCACACGCATTCGGAATACGCGACGGCATGGGCGCAAGCGCGGCGATCGATTCCTTGCTTCGGCACCACGCACGCCGACTATTTTCACGGTCCCATTCCTTTGACGGCTGCGATGAGCGACGAGGAAATTTCCGGAGAGTACGAAGCGAATACGGGAGTGGCGATTATCCGTGCGTTCAAGGAAATCGATCCGATGGCGGTTCCCGCGGTGCTGGTGGCGAATCACGGGCCGTTCGCCTGGGGAGCGAACGCACGGAAAGCGGCGGAAAACGCGTGGATGCTGGAAGCCGCGGCGCGCATGGCGTATTTAACGGTGGGGATAAATGCAAACGCTGCGGCCCTCGGGAAGACGCTGCATGACCGGCATTTTTTGCGGAAGCATGGCAAGAAGGCGTACTACGGGCAAGGCATGCGCAAGGATTGAATCGAGCTGTTTGCTTTTGAGCTGGAGAACGTTGCAACTAGAAAGAAAGCGACCAAACGGACCATGGCGAACAAGAGAAAAATGACAATGGGATTGATCGTGGGAAACCGGGGATTCTTCCCGGATCATCTGGCGAAAACCGGGCGCGAGGAAATGACCCGGGTATTGCAAGCCGCGGGTATGGAAGTGGTTGTGCTCGGAGCGGAGCAGAGCAAACACGGAGCGGTGGAAACGTACGAAGAAGCGAAGCGTTGCGCGGAGCTTTTCAAATCGAAAGCCGGAGCGATAGACGGCGTGGTTGTAACGCTGCCGAATTTCGGAGACGAGCGCGCGATTGCGGACACGCTGCGGCTGGCCCGCCTCGGAGTGCCCGTGCTGGTGCAGGCCACGCCGGATACGCAATCGAAGATGACCATCACGGACCGTCGCGACAGTTTTTGCGGAAAAATGTCGGCGTGCAACAATTTGAAGCAGTACGGCATTCCGTATTCGCTGACCACGCTGCACACCGAAGCGCCGGGCTCGCCGGAGTTCGCGAAAGATCTCGAATGGTTCGCGGCGGTTTGCCGCGTCGTAAAAGGCTTGCGCAATCTGCGGATCGGCGCGCTGGGAGCGCGGCCGGCGGCGTTCAACACGGTGCGTTACAGCGAGAAACTGCTCGAGGCCAGCGGGATTTCCGTCGAGACGCTGGATCTCTCGGAAGTGATCGGGCGCATCAGCCGGATGAAAGATACGGACGATGCCGTGGTGCAGAAACTGCAGTCCATTCAGAAGTATGTGACGACGGAAAGTATTCCGCAGGCCGCGCTGGTGAAAATGGCCAAGCTGGGCGCGGTGATCGATCAGTGGATGAAAGCCACGGATTTGCAGATCAGCGCGGTGCAGTGCTGGACTTCGCTCGAAGAAAACCTTGGCGTCGTGCCGTGCACGGTGATGAGCATGATGAGCGAGTCGCTGCTCTCGAGCGCGTGCGAGGTGGACGTGTGCGGCGTGCTGGGGATGCACGCATTGCAACTCGCGTCGGAAACGCCCAGCGCGCTGCTCGATTGGAATAACAATTACGGAAACGATCCCAACAAAGCGGTGTGCTTCCATTGCAGCAATTTGCCGAAGCACTTTTTCCACGACGTCAAGATGGATTATCAGGCGATCATCGCGGGCACGGTAGGAAAAGAAAACACGTTTGGAACGTGCGTGGGAAAAGTGAAGGCCGGGGCGATGTGCTTTGCGCGCTTCTCGACCGACGACACGGCGGGACGGATGCGCGGCTACACCGGAAGCGGCCGGTTCACGGACGATCCTCTCGAGACGTTCGGCGGAGCGGGGGTGGTGGAAATTCCCGGGCTGCAAAAACTGCTGCGCTACATTTGCGAAAACGGATTCGAGCATCACGTAGCCGCCAATTTTTCTTCCGTGGCGCCGGCGGTGCACGAAGCCGCATCGCGTTACCTCGGCTGGGAAATGTACGCCCACGCGGGATAGGCCGCCCGCCAGAAGGGGGAACGAGCGCGGCTCCCGAGGCGAACTGGGGCTGATCGCGACTGCCAGGGTCATGGATGTGCCCGGCCTGTACTGGTTAACCATATCTGCCCCCTCCCCCCCCGGTTTTTTCGTAAGTGTTGATTCTAAAGGAAAGTGGGTGTCTGTAAGCGGTTTAGAATGAATACTTACAGGGCGTCTTGGAAGTGTTGATTCTACAGGGGTTGCGGGAGATATTATCGGACGCGGGAATTTGCTGTCGGAAGCGGTTGGCTTGGGAGCAAGTGAAGAAATGTGTGGCGACGAGAACATGGAGAAGGTTAGCATGGATTGTTATTACTGTCAAGCTACAGTACTTGCTGCGTATAATTCGAATTGAGACGCGGGAAGTGGAATGGATGGAAGGAGTTGGCGGGAAATGGGGAGTTTGGTGAGACGGAATGGGAAGTGAGTAGTGGGTGGTGAGTAAAAGCGCCAGGGCCGAAGGCGAGGCATTTGTAGTCGGCTGGCAAAATGGACTGGCGGGTCGAGACGAGAGAAAGAAAGGCTCACCCTTGCGAGAATCAAAACCGCAAGGATGGGGCACCCGCCCGGACCATTCGATACCGGAACGGCGATTCATTACGGTGGGAATGTCGAGCGTGGGCCGGGTGCTGATGGTCGCGCACGCGGATCGCGATGAGAATATCAGGATTATCAGCGCGCGAAAGACGACAGCGCGCGAGCGAGAACAATATGAAGAAAAAAACGGAAAAGCGAGCTCGGCATGACGAGCTGCGGCGGGAGTACGACCTGTCTAAATTGAATGGCGGGGTCCGCGGCAAATATGTGGAGCGCTTTCGAGCGGGAACGAATCTCGTGCTGCTTTCGCCGGACGTTGCGAAGCACTTTCCGGACGAGCAATCGGTCAATCAAGCCTTGCGTGGCTTGATTCATGCCGCAAAGGGCACTTTGCGTCGCGCGCGCTGATCGTATCGGACGACCAAGAAAGAAAAACCCGCACCCTTGAAGACCACAAGGGATGCGGCACCCGGCGCTTTGGGCTGTTTGTGATAGTTGAAGCTCACTCCTGTCGAAGAGCCTGCATTGGTTCCATCGCAGCCGCACGACGAGCCGGAATCCAAGTTGCCGCGAGTCCCACCAACACCAACAGCAACGCCGCCCCCGCAAACACAACCAGATCGTTTGCCTTCAGCCCATAAAGTAACGACTGCACCAGCCGCGCCGCAAAAATCGACGCCCCGATGCCGCATGCAACCCCCGCCGCCGAAATCCACGTTCCCTCGCGCAGCACCATCGCCAGCACCTGCCGTGGCCGCGCGCCCAGCGCCCTCCGGATCCCGATCTCGCTTGTCCGTTGCGCCACGGAGTAAGCCATCACGCCATACACGCCCACGCACGCCAACACGAGCGCCAGGATGCCGAACGATGCCGTCAGGGCAGCAATTATTCGCTCCTGCTGCATCGAGGCGTCAATCTGCTCCTGTTGTGTGCGGACATCCTGCAGCGGCAAATCCGGATCGATGGACTGCACCGCCTTGCGGAGCGACGGTACAATTGCCCCCGGACTCAGGCTCGTGCGTATTTCATATGTCGCTCCAAAATCGAGGTTCGGCGTCTGCAAGTACGGCTGGTAGAACACGCCGCCCGGGTCCTCCTTGAGCGACCAGTACCGCGTGTCGCCGCACACGCCTACCACTTCAATCAGGTCACCCGGCTTGCCTTCCAACGGATGGAAATGCGCAAGGAAATGCTTGCCGATCGGGTTCTGCCCCGGAAATGCCCGGCGTGCCAGGCTCTCGCTTAGAATGCCGACCTTCGGCGCCGCTGCTACGTCACTCGCATTGAAGTCCCGTCCCACCAGGATCGGAATTCCCATGGTGCGAAAGAACCCCGCGCCCACCGCGTTATTCCACGCGGACTGATCCTTGCCCGGATCGATCCGTTCTCCTTCCGGCAGAAAGCTTGTGTTCTCCATCCTGCCCGAGATGTACGCCGCCTCCGATAGCGTCACCGCGTCGACCCCCGGCAGCTCCCTTAGCCGCTCTTCGATCCTGTGGTGCAGATCCAGGTCATGCGGCGCGGGATACCGCGCCCCCGGCTGCACAATCGCAAAAATCACTAAGTGATCGGTCCTGAATCCCGGATTCACTCGCGCCAGATTCCACAGTGTCCCGACAAACAGAAACGCGCCAATCACCAGCAGCGTCGACAGCATCACCTGAAACCCGACGATAGCCTTCCCGCCAAGTCCTCTGCGCCGGCGCGTGCTTGTGCGCGTAGCCGACTTCAACAAGGCTCCCACATCGCTGCGCGTTGCCAGCCACGCGGGCACAATCCCGAACAGCAGCCCGCTCGCGACCGTGATTCCGCCCGTGAACAAAAGCACCACCCAGTCCAGCGACATCGTGAAGTCCGATGGCTTCCAGGGATTCGCGAGCAAAGCAGGCAAGATCCGGCAACCGGCAAACGCCAACGCTACACCGAGGATCCCGCCCAGCGCGGAGAGCAGCAGGCTCTCTGTCAGCACGCCGAGCAAAACCCGTGCCCGTCCTGCTCCTAGCGCCATCCGCATTGCAATCTCGCGCTGCCTCGCCGTTGCCCGCGCGAGTAGCAGGCTGGCGATATTCGAGCAGGCCAGCAGCAGTACCAGAGCCACCACTCCCATCAGTACGCTCAGCGGCCTCGCGAACGTTTGCTTCGACACAAACAGTCCCCGGCTTCCGTCCTGCACATCCAGCCTCGGGATCGTCCTGCTCGCGCCTGGCTGCAGGTTCGCGTGCACCAGCGCTGCCAGAGGCGCATCCAGGGCCGCCTGCACTGCCGCGTCCGAGACCTCTGGTTTCGCCCGGCCCATAATATTCAGCCACCACACCTCCGGGCTCGAATCCCCAATCAGCGATCCCCATCTGCCCCACGGCGCCACAAGCGGCTGCGCGCTCAGTGGAATAAAAAAGTCCTGGGCTGATTGCGCGCCATTGGCTCCCGTGAATCCCTGCGGTGTCACACCGATAATCGTCACCGGAACCATGTTCAACTTGACCGTGCGCCCGAGCACCAGCGGGGATGACCCAAACGCCCGTGCCCACAGCCCTGCGCTGATCACTGCAACCGGCGGTGCGCCAACGCGGTCATCCTGCGCCTGCACCGGGCGGCCCAGCTCCGGCTGTACCTCCATCTGGTCGAAAAAGTTGCCGCTTACCGCCTCCACCTGCACAACCTGCGCATCTCCATCGATCGTCGCGTTCACTGTTCCCAAGTCCTTGAACGCGAACAGATCCTCGAGCACGCGGTTGTCGCGACGCAGCTCCTCGAATGCCGGATAAGAAAACGAGGTCCCGCCCAGACCGCCCGAACCGGGGTCCGGAATACCCCATATGTTGGTTATTGCAACATTCCTGTCCCCGTGCCAGTGCAGTAGCCGGAGCCGGTCGGCATGCGGCACCTCGAGCCGTTCGAGCAACACGTGCTCCATCATCGAGAAGATCGTGGTGTTTGCGCCGATGGCCAGCGCCAGAGATGTCGCCGCGATTGCCGTAAAACCCCAGCTTCTGCGTAGGATCCGCGCCGCATAACGCACCTCCTGCGCCGCATTCTCAATCAGCGGCAGACTCTTCTCGTCGTGATATTGCTCGCGAATCGCCGCGGCAGCGCCGAATTTCAATACCGCCTGCCGCCGGGCCTCCTCTGGCGACATTCCCAACCGCATGTTCTCCTCAGTCAGATAAACGAGATGCTCTTCCATCTCCTCCAGAAACCGCTCTTGCCCATTCTGCCGCGAGACCAGGTTCCGAATGCGCCTAACCAACCGTCTCAGCAGTTTCATAGCGGTGTCTCCACATTGATCGCCAGGAACCGCGCGATGATGTCTTCAGTCTGATGCCAGCTCGCCAGCTCGGCCTGCAACTGCTTGCGCCCCACCCGCGTCAGCCGGTAAAAGCGCGCCCGCCGATTGTTCTCTGATGGCCCCCACTCCGACCGGATCGCCCCCTCCTGCTCCAGCCGAAGAAGCAAGGGATACAAAGTTCCCTGATTAAGCGCCAGCTGCTCTCCGCTGATCTGCTCCACACGCCGTGCAATGCCAAAGCCGTGCTGCGGCCCCAGCACATCGAGAGTCTTTAGGACCATCAAAGCGAGCGTGCCCTGCTGTATTTCTGCTTGTCTTCTCATGGTTTCGACCTTTTGGTTTCCCACAGGAAGCATGACACGCTTCCTTTTGGAAAGCAACAGGAAACGGATCCACCCCCTGGAGAAGGCTCTGGCCGTAATGGAAAAAGCAGCGTTTCAGAAAAGTGGAGTTTGAAACGCGAGCGCGATCCTGTCCGTTGATGCCAAATCGCCGAGTCACTCAGCTAGAGCGGATCGGCAAAGATGAGTCGGGTTGTAGGAAGCGATCTCCGCGCTTGGCATCAATCCTGAACGGATCACGGGCCATCCGGAAGTTACCGAATTGCTTCCGGCTTGCCGACAATCCGTGCAGAATCGGGGGGATCCGTTGGGGGGGCCGAAACTTCCCAGAACCGCGTTACCAGCCCATCACGAACGCTTGTCTCATTTACCGGGAGCTAGTGCGCCACTGGCCGGATGGCATGCGAGCTTGGGCCCGAGAAAACCTCTGATATTGGCAGGACCTAGGCAGGATTTTGGAACTCCACAGAATTATCCTTGTTCTACTTTCAGATTTAAATACCCGGTTGGTTAACCCTGCAGGCTCGCAGCGGCGCGTCCTTTGTCGACAGGAATTGGCCATGGGACTGGTGTTCCGAAAGGACGCAGTAGGTGTGCCAAAGAGAACAGACTTCCGATTTTCCCTCCTTTATAAATGCCAGGTGCCCTAGAGGTTTGCGTTCTTGAGCGGACGCCTCAGCCCCTGATTCGAAGAGGTTCTGCAGTTCGAATTTGCACTTTGTCAGCTAAGGAATGGAGAAGCAACCTGGCAGCCCAGGTTCGCGGGGCGGAGGTGTGGCCGTTGTGCGATCCGGAGCAGCCTCCCTGGAGAGTTGACGCTCACGCTGGAGTTCGTCGTTTCCGCCGCTCGAGGGGAGAAATTTTTTTATGCGCGCCGCCGAACCCCAAGAAACGGAATCCTTCCTGTTTCGCAGCGGACTTCAAAACAATCCCAAGTGGCGCAATTCTGCTTGCCTGTTCGGCTACGGTTTGCTGTCGATGCTTTTGGCTGCCGGCGGAGCGTCGGGGCAAAACGTCACGGCTACGCTGGCCGCTGGCAGCCAGCCCGCGTCAGTGGCTGTGAATCCGGTGACCAACAAGATTTACGTAGTCAACAACGGCAGCGGCAGCGTAACCGTGATCGATGGGGCCAGCAACACGACCTCGACGATTGCTGTGGGGACCTTTCCGCAGACGGCGGTGGTGAACCCGGTCACCAACAAGATTTACGTGAGCAACGCCGGGAGCAATAGCGTTACTGTGATCGACGGCGCGACAAATACTACGGCCACGGTTGCCACGGGCAGCGGTCCCGCCTGGATGGCGGTGAACCCGGTCACGAACAAGATTTACGTTACAAACTCTGGCGCCAGCAGTGTCACCGTAATCGATGGCGCCAGCAACACCACCACCACGGTCGCCGCGGGCCAATTTCCCGCTGCGGTTGCGGTGAACCCGGTCACCAACAAGATTTACGTAGCTAACCTGAGCGGTGGAAACGTAACCGTGATCGATGGCGCGAGCAACAGCACTTCCGTAGTCGTGGTGGGAAGCAATCCCACCGCCGTGGCGGTGAACCCGGTCACCAACAAGATTTACGTAGCCGACAACGGCAGCGGAAATGTAACCGTGATCGATGGTGCCAGCAACAACACTTCCACGGTTGTAGTGGGCAGCAGCCCAGTTGCCGTGGCGGTGAATCCGGTCACCAACAAAATTTACGTGGCTAATAGTGGGAGCGGAAATGTAACCGTGATTGACGGCGTCACGAACACTACCACGTCCGTGGCGGTGGGTCTGCTGCCCGAAGGCATAGCCTTCAATGCGGTCACCAATCAGATTTATGTGACCAACTCCAGCGGCAACAGCGTCACCTTGATCGACGGCGCCACCAACACCACCGCCGCCTCGACGCTTCCGACGGGCAGCAATCCAGGAGCGGTGGCGGTGAACCCGGTCACCAACAAGATTTACGTAGCCAACAATGGCAGCGCCAACGTCAGCGTGATTGATGGTGCCACCAATATCATCACTACGGTTGCGGCCGGCATCGATACGGTGGCGTTCAATCCGGTCACCAACAAACTTTACGCAATCGCCGGCATCTCGAACAGCGTTACCGTGATTGATGCCACTAGCGGCGCCACCATCGGCACGGTTGCGGTGGGCAGCGGCCCCGATGCGCTCGCGGTCAACCAAGCCACCAACAAAATCTATGTGGCCAACGGTGGCAGCAACAACGTAACCGTAATCGACAGCGCCAGCGATACCGTCACCGCCACGATTGCATTAGGCGGCGAAGCCGACGAGTTGGCGGTCAACCCGGTCACCAACAGGATCTACGTAGCTGACTTTTACAACGACATCGTGACCGTTATCGATGGCGCCAGCGACAGCGTCATCGCCACAGTTGCCACGGGCAGCGGTCCCAGTGTGATAGCGGTCAACCCGGTCACCAACAAGATTTACGTGTGCAACGAAATGGAGGACGACGTCACAGTGATCGATGGCGCCACGAACACCGCCTCCAAAATTATGCTTGCCGCAGGCGGCTTCCCCAACGATCTTGCGGTCAACCCAGTTACCAACAAGGTGTACGTGACCGTTCCCGGCAGCTACGTCGACGTGATTGATGGCGCCACCGGCACCAGCAACGCCGCGGTGGTTTATGTTGGCGATGACCCCCTTTCGGTGGCGATAAACCCGATCACCAACAAGATTTTCGTAGTCAGCGCCGGCAGTTCTACTCTGGCCGTGATCGATGGGTCCACCGACACGCAGGTCTTCGGGGTTCAGGTGGGTTTCAATTGCGTAGCAGTGGTGGTCAACCCGGTCACCAACAAGATTTACGTTGGCAACTCTGAGCTCGCCGCGACCATGACTGTGATTGATGGCGTCTCCTACATGGCCACGACCGTCGCATCGGGCAGCATTTCCGATGCGATGGTGGTTAACCCAATCGCCAACAAGGTTTATGTAGATGACGGAAACTTGTTAGCGCTGACTGAGCAGCAGGTACAGCCCATTCCCCTGGTCACGCAAATCACACCGTTAACCGCCAATCAGACCACCAGCCGCACTCCCAGCTTTAGTTTCCAGACCTTCAGCACCTACGAACCGTTCACGCCTCCGCCAATCGCCGTGTATTTTCAAGTGGACACCTGGCAGGGTCCCTGGACGCAAGCCAGCGGGAGCAACCCGGCCTTCAGCGGACAAACCGGAACGCTACTCCTTGGAACGCACGTGCTTTATGCCTACGCAAGCGACGGACAAGACCCGGGCATCGATGGCAACGCTTTAAATGGTCAGGTGGCAATTGGACAAATAGCAGCGTATCCGTTCACCGTGATGCAGGATTCGACCGTAACCGCACTAACCGCGGACGTAAATCCCTCCGCGCCCGGAGCAACGGTAACACTGACGGCGACCGTGAACGCAACCGCATCGGGCGCTGGCACACCCACGGGAACGGTCACCTTTTTGGATGGCGCAGCCACGCTTGGCGCAGGAACGTTAAACAGCAGCGCTGTGGCTACGTTCACGACGTCAACACTTGGGGTTGGCACGCATTCGATCACCGCTGCTTACGCCGGTGACTCCAACTTCTCTGCCAGCGTCTCCGGAGTCTTGAGCCAAGTCGTTTTGGCACCTAGCTTCACGATTGCGGGAAGCCCGAGCAGCGTTACGGTCTCGGCCGGGAATCCCGCCATCTACCAGATTGTCGTGACGGGAAAAAACAATTTTAGCGGCATGGTGACGCTCTCCTGTACTAGCGGACTTCCTTCGAGCGCCATTTGCTCATCTCCTTCAACGACCATCACGCCGGGCACGGCGTCTACGATCTCCACGCTGACAATCACCACGACAGCCCGCTCCACGGCGCTCCTACTGCCGTTCGCCGGTGGCCGGAGGACTCCGCTGTTCGCGTCGTGGCTGCTTATCCCAGCCATGGTGTTCGGACTCTTAGGACTGGGTGTCCCACGGCGTAGATTGCGCTTGGGCTATGCACTCGCCCTCCTTCTCTGCGGCTGCGCATTGTGGCAAGCCGGGTGCGCTGGTGTTGGAAGCAGCGCACCGATCAACAGGGCCATAGGCACACCCGCTGGAACCTATGCTGTAACCGTCACCGCAACTGCGGGCGCGGCACAACAAACAGTGTCCCTGACGCTCGTTGTGCAGTGAGCCGGAGTTTGCGAAATTCGCAGTCTGCTATCGTCCGAAGGAAGGAAAATCAGGTGTGGCCCTTTCGTTCTCGAATGATGACTTAAAAGCGTTGGGTTTTGGTTTCGATTGCCTTTGGCCGCTCCATGAACCACGATAAATTGATTCGTCTTGGGCGGCCACGGGAAGCTCAGGTGCGCTGGATCAGGTCACCGCGGGACGAAACGTCTTTTGATGTGGCGCAAAGAGGGACTGGGCGGTAATCGCGATTACGGGAACAAGAAAAACAAAGGAGCCGAAGACCCACATGAATGATCCTGCCGCAATCTGATCGTTGAGCGCGCTCAACCCGAAGAGACGGGGAACTTCGCCGTAACTTGGATAGAGCAGACGTCCCGCGAAACAGAGGAATGCGGAAACTCCGGTATTCACAAAATCGGCCAAGACAAGATAGGGGATCATGAGCCAGCGCGGATATTTCGGGCGAGAGGGCCATGGCTCAATTACCGGCCACCAGAACAAGACACTGGTCGCGAAAAAGCACAAATGTTCGATGTTGTGCCAAAACTCCGAGCTTAAAGCGAATTCATACGCTTTGGGAATGTGCCATGCGACGAAGGAAAAATTCATCGCGATCCAAGCCACTTGCGGCCGTATCAAGAATTTGGCAATTTGGCGAATCAGCGGCACGCGAAAAATAGGTCCCAGCACCGGGCGAACGATCGAGGTGGGGAGGCCTCGCAAGAGAGGCACCACGGGCGCTCCGAGCAGCACCAGAGGCGGAGCAATTGAGATAAACACAAAGTGCTGTCCCATGTGCATGATCAGCAGGGATTCGCTAAAGGTATCGAGAGGCGACGCCACCGCCACAAATAACGCGAGCACGCCGCCGAGAAAGCTGGCCAGCCGCCAAACTGGAAACTGCGGCGCCCTGGTCTTCCGAATGCGAACCCATCCCCTGACATAAATGATCGCAGTGAGAACCAGCGCGCAGGTGACCGCTGGTGGAACGTCCCATTCGGTGAACAAACTCTGCAAATTGCCGGTCATGCCACTTCCTTGATTTATTGACCTTGCTTTCCTGCAGCTATCCCAGCTTCCGTTTGCGATGCGTTCTGAGCGGGCCGCTGGCCGGCCGGGTGAAGAGTTTCGAGAAAGCTGACCAGCGCCGTGACCTCCGGCGGCGAAATGTTCTTGCCGTAGGCAGGCATATTGCCGCCGCCCTGCAAGACTTGGCGAATCAGTTGATCCTCGGTCAGACGCGTCGCGACGGAATCAAGCGCAGGACCACGCTGTCCGCCAAATCCGCCGATCGAGTGGCAGTTTCGGCATTGTTTGGCCTGAAAGATCACCGCGCCTTGCCGCTCGAGCGGGCTTGCGCTGTGCGTGTAAAGTGCGGGCACTGCGGGACCGCCGCTCCATGCGTCCATGTCCGGACTCCAGGGTGTCTCCGTGCCAAGATGCGTGAGCACGCCCCAGAACGTGGCAATGGTTACCAACGTCAAAATCGCCACCGGACGCCGATGCCAGCTCTTTTCGCCCTCGGAAGAAATAAATGGCAGAGCAATCAAAGCGCAAATTCCGAGGACGGGCGCGACCAAAACAAATGGAGTCTCGAGGCTCGGTGGCAAGTAGGAAAGAACCGCATACAGCCAAAGAAAAAAGAAGTCGGGCTTGGGCGCGGTTTGAATGATCGTCGGGTCCGGCTGTCCACTCGGGCCAAACGGCCCGAAAACGACGGCGCAGACGGCGACTGCGGTTACGACCGCACCGGAAAATAAAATGTCTTTCCAAAAAGCGCCAGGGATGAATGGAATTCCGTCCTTCCTGGTGAGCTCGTGGTATTCCGCAAGATACGTTGACCTGCGCACGACACGGCCGGGCATCGGCCATTCGCTGATGCCGAGCTTGAGAACCATCCACACATGGAGAGAAACGAAAGCCAGCAAGGTTCCAGGAATGACGAAAACGTGGAGAGCATAAAATCGAGTCAAGGTTGCCCCCGCGATGATCGGGCCGCCCAATAAGAAATGAACGAGCGCGCCTCCAATCAGCGGAACACGACCGGAAATGGAAGCTCCAATGCCCAAGCCCCAATACGCATCCTGGTCAAACCTCAAGACTTGGCCCGAGAAGGCCATGCCCAGCGTCATGAGCAGAAGAAACACGCCGACGATCCAAGTAAGTTCGCGGGGATATTTGTAAGCGCCGAAGAGAAAGACCTGAGCCATGTGGACGAGCACAACGGCAACCATGAAATTGGATCCCCAGCCGTGCATCGCTCGAAGAAACCAGCCGAGCGTGACTTGATGATTCAAAATGTTCAAACTGTTCCACGCTTCGCCGGCCGAGGGAACGTAAATGAGGGCGAGCAAAATTCCCGTCACGATCTGCAACATTAATAAGGTAAAGGCCGCGCTTCCAAAGAGGTAAAACCAGCTCGCTGTTTTTCGGGGAACGCGATGCGTGGCGGCCTCGGTTATGGGGGCCGCAAGCTGCAATCTCTGGTCGAACCAGCCGAAAATCTGCTTCAGCCTGCGCACGGAGAACCTCCTTGCGCGCCTTCAATGTTTACAAGCTTTGCGGTATTGGAAAGCGTCGGCAATTGCCCCGCGTCGATTTCCAGCTTACCTCCCGTGATTCTGCAATCGTAAGTAAAGAGGCCGCGCTCCGGCGGTCCCGAAGCCCGAGAACCATCGGCGTAATACACTCCGCCGTGACAAGGACACATGAAGAGCTGCGATTGCGGAAACCATCGAACGGGGCACCCTAAATGGGCACAATTGATGGCAAACACGGTGAACTGATCGAGAGCCGTGCGGCGCACCCAGCAGGCCACGCCATCAGTTTCGCCATCCCACGGACGACGGCTCGGATTGGTGAATGTTGCAAGCCTTGTTTCCCCGACCGGAAACTGGCCCAGTGCTCCCAGCGAGACCCAAGACTCATAGGCTTTATCGCGCTTCACCGGTGAAAGCAAATACCTCAAGACGGGGATCGCGATAGCAACGCCTACCAGCGCATTGAACGCGACGCCAATTTTCAAGAGCAGCCATCTTCGCGAGACGACGATCGGACTCTCTTTCTCACCTTGTTCCGCTCCGTCCTTTTGGCTCTGCTCCATTTCGGGTTCCCTCACGTAACACCTCGCATGGTTCTTGTAGCTACTGAGGCTTGGGATAAGGCTGACCAGGTGTCGCGCTCCGTAGCGACGCCAGATAAGCAACGACGTTCGTCACCTCTTCGTTCGTCAAAGCCACGCCCGGCCGGTCCTGTCGCCAGTCCGGATGGCCCAGGTCCGGGCGGCCTGCGATGGTGATGGTTCTCAAAGCTTGATCGCTGACCAGGGCCAGATACGAAGTGTTGGAAATCTGTTCGTCAGGTTTTTGGTGACACGAGATGCACGCGGTTTTGTAGACTTCCTCGCCGCTTTTCGCATCGCCTCGCAAGTTGGCGATATAGGGTGGAGCATTCGCCGCGCCGAGGTTGCTCTTGGCCCACTGGCTGCGCATGCCCGCGACCAGCGCAGCCACCTGCTTCTCCGTGAGAAATCCGCCTGCGGATTCGCCGAACGCCGGCATTTGTGTTCCCGGCATGCCGCCCGTGATCCATTTCTTGAGTGAGGCGTCGTCCACAATGGATTGGTACACGGGATTCGCAAGGTCCAAGGCCGGCCCATTCTGCCCAGTCCGCCCATGGCAGGCCGAGCAATTCTCGTAATACAAGGCCCAGAAATCGACCATATCCTTTGGGCGCACGTAATCCTTAGCGATACCCGGCGGGCCGCTCATGCTGATGTCGCTGCACGCGGAACAATAAAGAGCCCCGACTACGCAGGCAATCGAGATGAGCCGGACAAAACGCATTACTTGTTTGTCTCCTCATCTTTGGAACGCATCAGCTCCGGGGTTCGCAAACCCATGCGCAGCATGAACGGCAATGTCTGGTGGGTGTGAATGCGCCCCGTCCGCGTAACCACGATTCCCGCGACGACGCCAAAGAAAATCTGCGAGATAGCGAACCATAACCAGTTAATGTGCGCGTTAAAAGCTGGATTGATGATTCCGAGTGACGAGTGGAGGATGCCGGTCCACACCAAAGGCGCGACGATTCCGCCGAGCACGATGGGCCGGCTGGGCCACATTGGAAGCAGGGCTCCGTAGAGCAAGCCGACAAGGAGCGAAGTGGCGATATGAATTACCGAGGCGATGAGGAGCCCGTTCCAGTGAAATGCGGCGATGTCCGCAGCGCTGGGATTCGTCCAGTGCCCGACACCTGCTCCACCCAGAAGATTCACGGCGTACCAGATGCTGTGGTGGGCAATGTAGCCGTAGAGCAGCGCCGGTATGATCATGGCAACTCCTCCGGCCGCTCCTCCTTTCAATCCCGAAATGATGGGGTAGCTTTCCACCGGCAGGTAAGCGCGGTGACGATCATTGACTTCTAACCGCGCTACGGTGGTTCTTGTTGTGACCGCGCCAGCGGCAGGCGTAACGACAGGAACCGCTTCGTGATGTTCTTGCGGCAATACTTCCCGAAACCATCCCACGCCCCCGCAGATCACCAGTAAAATGCCGGTGATTCCGATTCCAACGTTCGTCACGAGGCTTGCGAACGAGAGCGTCACGCCGAACGCCAGAACGATTGGCCACGCCGTTGGAGCGGGCAGAACGACGACCTTGGTTCCGGCTTGATCCGCTTGCTCTTGCATCTCTTCCATCACTCGTTCACCGCCCCAAAATATAAACGACCGTGAAGACCACCACCCATACCGAGTCGACGAAATGCCAGTACAGCGCGAGGACGGCGATCCTCTCGGCGTGCTGTTCCCCGACCCGGCGGGCAACCGTAAAAAGAAAAAGGATGGTGAGCATGGCCAAGCCGATGATCACGTGCGTGGCATGCAGCCCGACCAGCGAGTAGTACGTCGTGCCAAAAAGATTTGTGCTGATGGTCAGCCCGTCGCGGTAGAGCAGCTTGTGCCACTCGATTGCAGTTCCACCCAGGAATATCAGCCCCAAGCAGATGGTGACGCCGAGCCAGAGCGTGAATGCGCTGAGGCGATTTCGCGTAATAGCCCGTTCCGCGAGCCAGATGGTGAGGCTGCTCGAGAGCAGGCAGATTGTTCCGAATATTGGGACTTCCAATACCTGCTGCGGCGTGGGCCCGGAGAGGCTCTTGCCGATGTAGAAGAGGTATGCCACCACAAAAATTGTGAAGAGCGCGGATTCGCCCGTGATGAGCGCGAACATCGCGATTTTTCCACGATAGGGCGGACGCCATTCGTCCTGATGAACTGCCGGAATCGCAGCCGCGCTCATGGTTCGTACTCCCAGTCCGGATCCTCCGGATGCTTTAAGTCCCACAAGGGCCGCCGGCTGCGCACGGCAGGCTCTTGAGCGAAATTGTACGAGGGCGGCGGCGAAGTGGTGCTCCACTCGAGCGTCCACGCGTCCCACGGATCGTTGCCAGCTTCCTTGCCGCGAAAATAGGACCAAACCAGATTGAACGCAAAAATCAAAACGGCAATCGCCTGAATGATTCCTCCCAAGGACACGATCAAGTTCAAGGTGTTCCAGCCGCGATCCGGCTGATAGGTGTAAATCGACCGCGGCATCCCCAGAATTCCGAGAAAGTGCATCGTGTCAAAAGTCACGTGGAAGCCGATCAGGAAGAGCCAGAAGTGCCATTTTCCGAGTTTTTCGCTCAGCATTCGGCCGGTAGCCTTCGGGTACCAGTAATAAATTCCGGCAAAGATGCAGAACACGATGGCTCCCACCAAAACGTAATGGAAGTGTGCGATGACGAAATAAGAGTTGTGAAGCTGCCAGTTCCACGGGGCGACCGAAAGCATGATCCCCGTCAGTCCCGCAAGAAGGAACTGGAAGAGAAAAGCCGTGCAGAACAGCATCGGCGTGGCGAACCGGATTTTTCCGCCCCAAATCGTCGCCAGCCAGTTGAAAATTTTCATCCCGGTGGGAATGCCCACGAGCATAGTGGACAACACGAAGAAGGCATTGGAAAAAGAAGTCATGCCCACGGTGAACATGTGGTGCGCCCAGACACTCAG
Source organism: uncultured Acidobacteriota bacterium (assembly GCA_963715795.1). Taxonomy (GTDB): domain Bacteria; phylum Acidobacteriota; class Terriglobia; order Acidiferrales; family UBA7541; genus Acidiferrum. Next base: position 5,200,773 of record OY970275.1, read on the forward strand.
GCTGACAAACGCGATGGCCACGGAGGCCGCCACCATCGTTGGATAGCCAAAAATCGCTTTGCGCGAAAAGACCGGGATCACTTCGCTGGCAATCCCGAACGCCGGCAGTACCAGCACATAGACCTCCGGATGGCCGAAGATCCAGAAGAAGTGCATCCAAACGACAGCCGAACCGCCCGCCTGCGTATCAAAAAAATGCCCGCTGAGATAGCGGTCAATCAGCAGCATGATTTGAGCGGCGGTTAGCGGCGTGATCGTCACCAGCGTCAAGCCGCTGACGACCAGCAGCAACCAGGAAAAAAGCGGCAAGCGCATCATGGTCATTCCCTTGCAACGCAGGGAAATAATCGTGGCGACGATGTTGATGGCCGTGCCCAAGGTCCCAAATCCGCTGACGATTAGCGCGAGCGCCCAATAGTCCGTGGCGTTCCCCGGAGAAAAAGCACGTGCCGTCAGCGGCGCATACGCAAACCAGCCCACATCCGGAGCGCTGCCCACGCCGTAAAGTCCGCCGCCACCGATGAAACTGTAATACAGAAGAAGTCCGCCGAAGGCCGTCAGCCAAAAACTGAACGCATTGAGGCGCGGAAAGGCCATATCGCGCGCGCCGATCTGGAGCGGGACGATATAGTTCGCAAATCCGAAAAGAATCGGCATGCCCACCAGAAAGACCATGGTGGTTCCATGCATCGTGAAAAATCGGTTGTAAACCTGCGCGCTAAAGAAGTGATTTCCTGGCACGGCCAATTGAATGCGGATGGCGATAGCTTCGGCGCCGCCTACTAATAAAAAGAATATGGCATACACGATATAGAGGATTCCAAGACGCTTGTGATCAACCGTGACCACCCATTCGTGCAGCCATTCGAGAAACGTAGCGGCAGACCTGCCCGATGAGGTGACGTCGATCGAACCAGCCAGCGGCAGAGAGTTTTCGCTCATTTCCGTATCTGCTTAATCCAACAAATTCCTTCAACGAAGCGTGGAAAGATAATCGGCCAGCTGATCGAGTTGCTCGTCGCTCAATTGCATTGCGGGCATCAGGCACCCGCTCTTAAATGTGGCCGGATCCTTAATCCACTGCCTTAGGTTTTGGGGCGTATTGGCCGCTGCCCCTGCTCCCAGCGTTTGCCTGCTCATCAAGTGAGTAAGGTCGGGGCCGAACCTGCCGGTCGCCGCAGTCCCCTCGATGGCGTGACAGTTCATGCAAGCCTCGGATTCAAACACCTGCCGTCCCGCTGCGACTCGTGGGTCTTGAATCGCCGGTTGCTGCTGATTTTTTACCCAAGCGGCGAACTGGCCGGGAGTATCGACATAGACGCGCAGCAGCATCAACGCGTGCTCCACTCCGCAGAACTGCGCGCACTGCCCCACATAAAGTCCGGGCTGCAGAGGGTTGATCCAAGTTGAATTTACGCGATTCGGAATCAAGTCAGTTTTGCCCGCTAGTTGCGGCACCCAGAAGCTGTGATCCACGTCGGCGGAAAGAAGCGTGAGATACGTGGGCACAGGCGTTTGGTCACTGCTCAAGGGAACGTGCAGCTCATTCGCGGTGACAATCCCCAGCTTCGGGTAACGGAACTCCCACCAAAACTGGTGCCCGACAACGGTTACATTCAGCGCGGACTCCGGCTCGGGTGCATCTTGAATGGCAAAGATGAGGCGCGCCGTGGTCAGGAACAATACGATGACAATGAGGACCGGTACGACTGTCCAGGCGAGTTCAATTTGCGTGCTTCCATAGATCTGTGGCGGCTCGCTCTGCCAATCGGCGGCCTTGGCTCGATACTTAATGATGGCGTACGTGAGCAGCCCCGCCACCACGAAAAAGATTCCTCCCGTGATGGAGAGAACGAACAACGAAAGGGCGTGAATCTCATGTGCCGGCGTTGAGCTGGGCGCCATGATACTGGGCGTCGCTTGCGGTCCCTTGTCGGATATCCACGGGATGGCCACGGACAGGCAAGATACGAAACCGCCGCACCATCTTCTCGAAAGAACGGAGCCTATCGAATCCATGGATTACACTTTCCATCGCCACTCGATGGTGTGGCGCAAGAATTATCCTTACGGCCGAATCGGGCTTTCTTTTCGCCGGTGATACAGCGCGACGGGTCGATGACTCTGCTCCGCTCGAGCGTTTGATTCCGTCTGGGCCAAAAGGTCGCTATTTTTTATGCCTAGGTTCTTGACGTCCAGATGCGCTTCACGTTCAGGAGTCCGGCAGGCCTGCCTCCGAACAGAAACCGACTTCCGCTCGATACCGCCAGCCGGGTGAGGAGGCAGCACTATCCGTATTTGTCCAGGGATTTTCAAAACTTGAGGCGGCGTTGCCATAGCGCTAAGTAAAGGAGAGGATTTTTCCTTACGCGAATGACTGGCAATAAGCAAAAAGGTTAATCTTTTGAATTTTTGTGTAGCTGCGGATCACCTTTGTACATCTCTGGTCGCCTCTACGCTATAACTTGCCGCAGTGCCAAGGCAACATTATTTTCGCTCGATTCGCGCTCGCCAGGTTTCCCGCAGCGGGCCTGCGGAGAATCCTGGGCCACTCCGGGATCGGAATCACCATGCAGTGCGTGAAGACCGCCGAGCACTAAAAAGTGGAAGCGATTGAAAAAGTGGAGAAGTATCGCGCGGTGAAGAGGCTAGAAGCGGAGGCGAATTTGGGGATGTTGCAGTAAGTCCCCCCATTTTCCCCTCAGTGCTGGAAAGGAATTTTCTAGAGTTGCCTCTAAACCGCAGAAAAGATTGGTCGGGGCGCCGAGATTTGACCTCGGGACCTCCTGCGCCCAAGCCAGCCGGGCTATCGCCTGGAAGTCCTTCCTTTTCAATCTTGTTTTTGAAAACAAACAAGTTAGAAAGATATTTGGTGGTGGCAGGATGTAGGGAAATGTGGCTGCGCATGCATCGAGTCCCCCGAATTTTCCCCATAGCGAAATAACAGCGAAAGTGTTCCGATCGGTTTCCGTCTCTTGATAAAACCAAGCCTTCGGTTCGGAACCGAAAGCCTCGATGTTCCTACAACGGTCTAGGGAACCGCCATCCTGGGGCGTCCAAGCTGCGCGGCGGTGAAGGTGCTAGGGAATACGACAACATGGTGCAGTCGCGCTGATCACATACCCACATACGAAAAGTGCCGGTCTGGAAGAATTCTTACAATTTACGGCGGGCGCGCCTTTCGTGGGCCTCGCTTGGAATCTGAAACCTATAACCGAGACAGGGTTCGGTCAGAATGAAGCGGGGGCGCGCGGGATCCTTTTCGATTTTCTTGCGTATCTGGTTTATCACCACGCGAAGGTTCTCCGTTTCCTCCCAATAATCGGGTCCCCAGACAGCTTGCAAGATTCGCTTATACGTCAGAGGCTTTCCTTGCTCGGTCACGAGCACACGCAAGACATCGAATTCTTTGGGCGTCAGGTGAATTCTGTCCCCGCGAACAGTCACAATTCTTTTTTCGATGTCCACGCTCAACTCCAGAGTCTCAATTTTCGGAAGCGGCTGTGCAGTATTGGAGCGTCTCAGCGCAGCTCGAACGCGCGCCAGCAGTTCTCCCATTTCGAAAGGCTTCACAACGTAATCGTCCGCGCCGGAATCCAACGCCTCAATCTTGTCACGTTGCGAGTTGCGAACTGTCAACATGATGATGGGTCCTGCAAAGCCGGATCGAATCTTGCGACAAGCTTCGGGTCCGCTCATGTCCGGCAGGTTGAAATCCATGAGAATAAGATCAGGACGCTCACGTAGAACCCGTTCGATACTTTCCTGGCCGTTCTTCGCCTCGACAACGTCATAGCCGGCATTGAAAAGCGTTATTCGAAGAACCCGGCGAATTTGTGGCTCGTCGTCCACCACCAGGAGCGTGGCATTGTTCATGGGCCTGTCGTCTTTCTATGTGCACCCGCAGCGAGGCGGGCGAGGAATCTGTCAAGTTGCCCGAAGAGTCCGAAAATAGTACAGCACTGGGTGTAAGGAATTCTTCAAGGAGTCCTAAGGAGTTCATAAAGGCAAGGAGGATCTGGATTTGCTTCTGGACAGCCTTCTTGCAGGACAGTTAGGAGCCTTGACTTTTCAGTCGCAGATTGCGGATGGCACAAGAAACAAAGCTAGAACAGGATTCTGGGGGATTTGAGTGCGAGCAGCATTCTGCTGCACTACACACCCGTTTCAGAACCGCAACCAAGTGCTGTGCGGAGCCCGATTGCAGATTTCGCCTCGCTGCACTGCTATGACTTGGGAAACGGGAAACTTCCTCCGATTATCCGTCCGCACAAATTGCTGCTGCTCTCAGAAATCGAAGCGCAAGGCCAGTTGCCCGGTGCGATTTCCGCCATAGCCCTGCGGCAGCACCGATGTGAGGACTCCGAAGGTGGACGGGTTGCTAACGTTCAAGGCGGGCGGCGCGAAATTGGAGCGGTTGAACACGTTGGTGAACAACGCCTCGAAGCGGAGACGCATTCGTTCACCTAAATTGAGGACTTTAGCCAGCCCCGCATTCACGTTGATCATGTTTGGTCCTTCCAAGATGCCCAAGCCACAAGTGCCAAACCGGCCGGCGTCTTGCGGGGGAAGGGCGAATGCATTGACGTTAAAGAATTCTCCCGGGGTGCGATTCGAAGGTATGGGATTGCCGACGCAATCCGGGCGCGCAACGGCTGCTCCTTCTTCATTTCGTACGACCAGATTCGTGTTCGACTGATCTGAAGCTGCGTTCATCGTGGGCGTCAGCCACTGACCGGTTTGTATCGTCGCAACTGTGCTGACACTCCAACCGCCCAGGACCGGATTCAGGTGCTGAGGTACGTTGAAGTGCTGCCCATTTCCGAACGGCAGTTGGTAAACCCCCGTCAACAGGAAACGCTGCCTGGGCGTTCCGGCCACGTTGCCGCGGTCGTACCGGAGATCGTAACGGTTGGCAATCTCCACGGCGTAGGGCTCTTCGCCGGCGAACCCGGAGGGCGCGTCACTGCCTTGCGCGTCGCTGATATTTTTTGCGTAGGTGTAGCTCGCTTGGAACGTCAGCCCACGCGAAACCCTGTGTTGGAGTTCGGCTATACCCGACTGGTAGATGGCATTCCCGACGCTCTCCGAAGACATCAGCAGATCGAACTGCGGATAGGGCGACGCGAGCTGGTTGTACGGAGTTGTGCTTGCCGGCACCTGGTTGAGATCGATGGTAATGGGCAGATGCCAGGTCCCTTGGCCGACGTAGCTGAAGCTCACGGTCGTGTTCGGCGTCACTTGCCGCTCCACAGTGAGGTTCCATTGCGCTGAGGTGCCATCCTTCTGGTAGGGATTGTTGGCCTCCTCAAATGCGCCTCCGCCATACTGGATCGCAGCGTTGAGAGGAGTGGCGTCCGGAAACTGGAAGACGTGATCCGTTACAGGGTAGGGATTGGCATAGCTGACTAAATCCGAAACACCAACCATCGCATTGTTGAAGGACATAGGGCCAAGCGTAGTTATGGTGAACATGCCAAACCCCGCGCGAATTACAGTCTTTTCATCTTTGAATGGCCGATAGGCGATACTCAAGCGCGGATCAAAATCATGCAGAGGTGTATGCCGCAGTCCCGGTGGGAGGCCGGCCTGGCTGGCGGACATCACCTTAGTACACGGTAACGATGGATTCGGGCTCAGCCCGTAGTTCGTAAGCGAGCAGCCGTTGTAGGACTCAAGAACTCCCACGTAGACGGGGGTGGCGGGGGGGTAAGTCTTCAGCATGGAAAAGAATTTGTCCGGAACGACGATGCTGTTGAGTGCCGGGTCAAAACTGGCGAGATCGCCGTTGGTTTCGGTCATGGCGGGTTGCACTTCCCATCGCAAACCGAAATTGACGGTGAGGTGGGGGTTCACTTGCCAAGCGTCCTGGCCGTAGACACCTGAGTGCCAGCTATAGGCGTTGACTTGTGGGCCGCCGGTGATCGCGAAGTTCGACTGTGGCGCCCCGAGAAGAAAATCGCCGAGAGAATAGCCGGTAAGGGAGCCGGCGAAGTTGAATTGGCCGTAGTCGTCGGAGGCATAGTAAAACATGAGGGCGTTATAGAGGACTCTGCGCGTGTCGAAACCGAACCGTATTGTGTGGGCGTGCCGGATGATCGTGAAATTGTCGGTGAACTCGTAGGTGTTGGATAGGGTTGTGCCCACCCGGTCCTGGCCGATGTTGGTAATGCTGCCGTCCTGGAAGTTGAAGGTGGGGAAGGCATGGCCCGTCGGCTGCGCGATGAACTGGAGGGGTATGGTGCTTTGCACCAGGCCCAGATCGCCGGGCCCCGTGCCGGAATCGATCTGCGCTCCACTGAGGGGGAACGTGTCATTTTCCTTATAATTTGTAAATCCAAAGCGGAATTCGTTGATTAAGGTCGCGCTGAGCGTGTAGTTATAGGAGACCACTAGGCTGCGGTTTTGGTCGTGAGCCAGGTCATTCGGTAAAAAGTTATTTGCCGGTGCAATCGACCCGGCACTGTTGGACTCGGTGTAATGGGCGTTTTTCCAGCTGTAGCGGAGGTAGACCTGCTGCTTGGATGTGGGCGTTTGATCGAGACGGACGTCCCAGGCATCGGAGTTGGACGGGATGGGCACGAGCGTCTTGTAGTTGAAAGCAGGATTGACCTGAGTCAGGTTTGCGTTTGGCAGCGGATAGTAGTCATTCAGCAATGTTTGCGTTACGGGATTAAGGCAATCCTGGGGATTGGTGCACGGGTTGCCTGGCCCGCCGGGGATGGTGTTGTTCGGATAGGGAAGCCCCGTGAAGGGATCCTCTACCGGACCGTTCCCTAGCGCCGCCGCAAGAGCGCCCAGATTGCCTGATCTTTCCGCCTGCGTGGGAACAAGAAGGAATTCCGGAGCAGAGGTGGTCTTGCGGTTTCCCTCGTAGTCCGCAAAGATAAATGTTTTCCTGCTTCTGCCGTCCCACAGGTGGGGGATAACTATGGGTCCACCCAGACTGCCTCCGAAGGTGTTGAATAGTTTAGGCGCCTTGGACGAAAACCCATAGATGGTGGAGTCTAGTACGTCATCTTGGAAGTACTCGTAGGCGCTTCCGTGAAATTGCTCGGTGCCGCTCTTGGTCGTAAAAGTCACGTCGCCCATCTGTGCGAACTCCGCGTTGTTGTTGAAAGACGTGACTTTCATCTCCGCGATTCCTTCCTGGGAGGGATAGGCATCCTGCAAAGCGCCGTTCGCGCGCACACTGGCGGTGGAAATTCCGTCCACGGAGAATCCCACCTGGGCGGCGGTTGCGCCGCCTACGGAGATGTTCCCCTGACTGTCCTTCACCACGTTCGGAGAAACGGCCAAGGCTGCCAATGGGCTGGATGATACGGCCCGCGAATTCAAAGGCAACTGGGTGATGTCGCTATTGAGCTTCGAATCGGCAATTATGGCGTTTTCGGTGTTCACCACTACAGGGGCCTCGCTTACTTCGACCACCTGGTTCTGCGACGCCAACGCGAGCTTCACATCCAGGCGAAGGTTCTGCCGCGCTGCCAATTCCACTTTGTCGATAATTGCTTTGGAGAAGCCGTCCTTGGTCGCGGCCAGACTGTAGTGACCCGGCTTGATGTTCTCAAACGCGAAGTTTCCGTGCTCGTCGCTGGTTGCCGTGAAATCCGTGTTTTCATCAACACTATGTAAGATGAGTTGCGCCTGCGGGACGGAAGAGCCGGTTTGATCCAGCGTCGTGCCGCGAATGCTGCCAAAGGTCGATTGGCCCATCGTCCACCGCGCTGACAATAGGGTCAAAATCAAGAGTGTCGATAGTTTTACGGACATGGCGAGGCCCCTCTTTTCCTGATTTGCGCACGTCATACGCAAGGAGTTGGGGGAGAGAATAGAGAGACACGCATAATGAAATCGTGAAGATTTTCAGCAAAGAATAGATGGCTTGGATGAGTTTCTTGAATGGCACGGCAAATTATTAATTGCACGAATAGATATTCTTGAGAGCTGCTCGCGGAGCGTGCTGGTGCCACTTATGAAATGCTTAGAACGCTCTCAGCAATCCCTGACGCCCGATTCGGCGTCTTGTTTACGTGAACAGCGATGGGCATAAGCAGAGCAGATTGAATTGGCAAACCGGCGCCTTGCGTGGGAGCCAAGGATGGCTAACTTAATCAGGTAGACGTCCGGAACATCCCCACGGAGCGCTGCAACGGTCTAGGGAACCGTTATGCTCGAGAGATTTAAATACTGCCCATGTACCCAAGCCTTTCTATCTAAGCTGAGCACTAGGCTATGCGCCGAATGATTTAGCGAGAGACATCCGATCGCTCCGGGGGCGCTCCCCTGGCAGGGTAGCGGTGCGAAGTTCCGTTAACTCTCCCGGCTGCACGAAACTGCCTGTATCAAGATCATTTGAGAAGATTGTTTCTTGCATTCCAGTTCCAGGCTCGCTAAGTTAGGACTCGAGATACCACGGCACATTAATGACTACGATTCGTTGGTTACCTTTCAAGAGCAATAGGCCTTTGAGAACAGCCGCTCTTTTGTTGTGCAGTATGTGGTGATACCAGTGGCGCTGGACCAATTCGGGAATGAGGACCGCTATCTGTTGATTTGGACACGTCCGTTCGGCTTCCAGAACATAATCGACAATGGGCGACAGAATGTACCGATACCGCGAGGGCAATACGACGAGCTGCGGCGTCGCTACTCCCGCTTCCTGGGTCGGCCCCTCGACGAAGCGACACCACTCCTGACGTAAGATGGAGGAGCCCTGACCGCAGTCGACATGCACCGCTCGAACGCACGGGGAGATTTTTAACGCGAAACGCAGCGCTTTCTTGACGATGTGACTCCAGTTCTTGATCGGGACGATCACGAGCGGAGGCGAGAGGTCGTTTAATTCAAGAGGAGCCACGCTGCGTGTTTCGAGAAACACTCGATGGTAATGGCGCCGTACCGCGACCATGACTACGAGAAGACTTGGGATCAGAAGCATGGTGACCCACGCCCCTTGGGCAAACTTTGCAATTAGGACCACGACTACGGTGACGCCGGTCGCCAGTGCTCCGAGACCGTTCACAATGATGCTCCGCGTGGCCCCTTTGCCTCGGACACGCAGCCAGTGATTTACCATTCCGGCTTGGGAAAGGGTGAAAGCGAGGAAGGCTCCGACCGCAAACAGGGGGATCAGCCGATCCGTCACGCCACGGAAGAGAACCAAGAGCACGGCTGCCAGTGCAGTCAGCAGGTAGATTCCGTAGGAGTGCACGAGTCTGCGGCTTCGCGTCGCGAAGGAGTGCGGAAAATAGTTGTTTTGCGCGATGGCACGGCACAACCGCGGAAAATCTGCAAATGCCGTGTTAGCGGAGAGAGCGAGAACTAAAAGGATGGACGCGATCGAAACGTAGTAGAAGACTCCTCGGCCAACCACCGCGTCAAGCAGCATCGAGAGTATACTCTGATACCCCGGTTGCCCAGGATTCGTGGCCGAAATTCCATACGCATGAACTAGGTAAGCGATTCCCGCCAGCATTACGGCCAGAATGGCAATAATTATGGTGAGGGTGCGTCTCGCCGTGGAAACCACGGGCTCACGAAAAGCTTTGACTCCGTTGCTTACCGCCTCGACGCCGGTCATGGCAGTGCAGCCGCTCGCGAAAGCTTGCAGAAGCAGCCAGAGACTGGGCACGGCGGCCGCAAGGGGAACCTTCGGAAGGGGCGCGACAGGCTCGGGCCGACCGCCCGATCCAAACGTCTTGACTATACCCAAAGCAATGACTAGGAGAAGACAGCCGACGAAGAGATACGTGGGAGTCGTAAAGAGAAGTCCCGTTTCTCGGACGCCTCGAAGATTCACCAAGGTGATGATTGCGAGGATGACAAGACACAAGAAAAGAGTCCAAGGTTGCAGCCGAGGCACCGCAGAAACGAGCGCTCCCACGCCGGCGGATATGCCAACGGCGACGACTAGAACGTAGTCAATCATCAAGGCGGCGGCCGCCAGAAGCCCTGCGGAAACTCCGAGGTTCTGGCGCGCCACCGTGTAAGACCCTCCACCGCCGGGATAGGCCTGTATGGTCTGGCGATAGGAGAAATAGACGATGGTCAGCAGAACGATGATGCTCATGCTGATGGGAACGATGTAGGAGAGTCCGGCTGCGCCAAGCGGGATCAGAAGTGTGAGGGCGGCCTCGGGCCCGTATGCAGCGGAACTCAAGGCGTCCAACCCGAAGATGGGGATGCCGACCAACGGTCCGATCTGCTCCCCGCGTGATTCGTCGGAGGCAAGAGGCCGCCCTAAGAGCAGATCCAGAACCGTCATTTCGTCACGGAGTCCTCAGGATTCACGCCCGGACTTGAGTTCGCGACTCGAGAGTGCATGTTCACTTCCTGCCGATGCCTCCGGATGATCGCTTGGGTGTGCTTTTGTCTCCCGAGGCGACTTCTGGTTTGCGTTTCGTATCACGCATCCATTGGAGTAACACGTATAGCAGGAACGCACAGGCAAGCAAACAAATCACGATCAAGATGATGAGGCTCATGGCACCCGGGGAAAACGGTGGGCGCGCCCACATCGCTTCCCTCAAATTCAGTCAATCCAACGAAGCAAGTCTTCCGAAACCAAACCCCAACTTAACAAGGCCGCCATCAAAAAGTCCTGAGGGGTCCATAAGGTTTCCATAAACCCAACGGAGCGTTCCGGGTCGCTGCGTTGTCGGCGAGCCCCTCCGGGGTTTACACTTGTCGGAAGAAGAATCGAATCATGCGTATATTTGAACTCCCGAGGCCCAGCCCTGAGCGGCTTCTCCGACAGGTGCGAGCCGAGGAGAGCAAGCGCTGGGGTGCACGGCTCAAAATCTTTCTTGGTTATGCTCCCGGCGTGGGAAAGTCCTATCGCATGCTCGATGAAGCCCGCCGGCGGCACGAGCGCGGAGAGGATGTCGTTGTTGGCGCGGTGCAGCGGCAACCATCCGAAGAACTTCAGACGATCTTGAGGAAACTGGAACGGATTGGGCCTCTGGAGACCTCCAGTGGCCAAGCCATGGATTTAGAGGCGATTCTTCGACGCGCCCCTCAAGTGTGCGTTGTCGACCCTCTCGCAACTGAGAACCCTCCCGGAAGTCGGAACCGTTACCGTTGGCAGGACGTACAGGAGCTGATGCGCAACGGTGTCTCTGTCTTAACAAGCGTGAATCTGCTTCATGTCGAGGAATATCGGGAGAAGGTTCAAGCGATCACGGGGAAGCAGACCACTGAAGCAATTCCGAAGTCTTTTCTTCTCGCCGCCGATGACATCGTCATCGTGGATGTGCCAACGGACCTTTGTTTGTGGCGTCTCGGTGAGAAACTGACGCCGACGGGAATCAGTAACTCGCGCGAGCGTGAGCTTTCCGAGCTTCGGGAACTCGCATTGTTGTTGACTGCGGAAGTCGTCGATGCCCAACTGGAATCTTATGTTCATACACACGGTATCGAACCTGTCTTCGGCACTCACGAACGTTTCCTCGTGTGCATTACGCCTCAATGCAACGCCAAAACCATGATCGAAAGCGGCAAGCGCAACAAGGAGCGTTTTCAAGGGGAGATCTTTGTCGTTTATGTGCGGCGGACGCAAGACACGGAAAAGGAGAAGGCTGCAATTGAGTCCCACTTGCAGTCTGCCCGCGAGGCTGGCGCCACGACCAAGGTGCTCGAGGGCAACGATCCAATCGAAGCGATCACCGAATTCGCCCGCCAGAATCGAATCACCCAGATTTTTATCGGCCGTCGCTCTCGGGAAAATTGGCGAGACTGGTTCTTCGGCAATCCCGTCCTACGGTTGATTCGAGGCGCCGAAGGCATCGACGTGCGCGTTTTTCCGGACTAGTCTTCCACAATGTCTTCCACAACGCCTGTAGCCGAAAGCACACATCTTGGCAAGCTCAAAGTGTATCTAGGCTACGCTGCGGGCGTGGGTAAGACGTTCCAGATGCTGGCGGATGGACAGGTGGCTGCGCAACACGGTCTCGATGTTGTGCTTGCTTACTTTGAACCCCACGCCCGTCCAGACACCATCGCTCAGCTTAAGGGACTGGATATTCTCCCCCTTCGCAAAGTCGCTTATCGCGATCGCACGTTTGAGGAGATGGACACGGAAGCAATTTTGAGGCGCAAGCCCCAGGTCGCTCTGGTAGACGAATTGGCCCACATGAACATCCCCGGCTCTGGACATACGAAGCGGTGGGAAGACGTTCAAGTGTTGCTGCACGCCGGAATCGAGGTGTGGACGACGATGAATGTCCAGCACATTGAGAGCCTCAATGACCAGATTTGGCGAATCACGGGCATCCAGGTGCGCGAAACCGTGCCAGACTGGGTGATTCGGCAAGCAGCGGAAATTGTAGCAGTCGACGTTACACCCGAGGCCCTACTGAATCGTCTCAAACGTGGCGCCATCTATAAACCGGAAATGGTGCAAAAAGCGCTTGAAGGATTTTTCAAGGGCTCCAATCTCGGTGCGCTACGCGAGCTTACGCTTCGCCAAGCGGCTCATGAAGTGGATATCCAGCAATCTGCGTACGACGAAACCAGTAGTGTGCAGGCTCCGCGAATATCCGAGACCAGCCCTAGAGGGACGGCAGACAATTCGTCGAAGGAACGGATTCTGATTCACATCACAGCGGACCCTGCCACCGCCATACTCATCCGTCGTGGTCGCCGTGTGGCCGACTACCTCCATGCCGATTGCATGGCACTCTTTGTGCACCGGTCTTCAGAGGTGTCGCAGTTGCCGACCAGCGAGCGCGAGGCCGTGGAGAAACACCTTCGTTTCGCCCGGGGGCTGCAGATCGAGACGCTAGTTGTTGCCGGCAGCGATGTCGCAAGGGCCGTGGTGGAGTTCGCTCGCCACAATCAAGTTACGCAAATCTTCGTGGCGCAGTCGCAGAATCGCCTGGGAGAGCGGTTGCGGGGCAGGAATTTCGCGGAGAACATTGTGCGTATAGCGGAAGACGTTCAAGTTACGGTCGTGGCCGACCGCAGTCGGAGACTCCCTTCGTAGTCGGCATTCCGACGGCGCCCTCGCGAATCGGTCGGAAGTATTCTTGCTTGGACGGCGTTCCTCCGGACAATTCCTTTTCCTCCGGTGCTTTGCCGAAGGTGTTTGATAACAACGATGAGTCTAAGCTATTTTTCTACTTGGCTCTCGGTCCAATCCGAGAGCGATTGCTCTTGGGAAGATAAAAGCATTTGAAATTCACATCGGATGCTGGCCCCGCGCCCTACTAAAGTCCGCTCGCAACGCGACGTCAACCTGTGGCGGATTCCGCTGCGGCTCTCATTCGCAGCAGTCGCGCTCTTCGGGCTCACCCTGATTCCCGACATCCTCGACAAATACCACGTCATTCACATCCCCTCGTGGCTGACCATGGGCAGCATCGACGACGCGCGCGATTCTCTCGGCCATGATGGGCGCGGTCGCGACTGTGCTCGCCCTTATTTTCTCGGTCGCGCTGCTCGTGCTTTCGATGGTTGCGACGTTGTTCGGTCCGCGCCTCCTTTACCGGTTTCTGCAGGACTGGGTTACGCAGTTCAAGATCGGTTTGTTCATGGGCACGTTTGTATACATCTGCATCGTCTTTCTCGTTACGCATCAGGATCCGGAGTCGTCGTTCATCCCGCAGATCTCGCTGATCACGAGTTGGGTGCTTGTCGTTGTGAGTTTTGGGTTCCTCGCCTACTACAGCCATCGCATCGCGACATCGATTTAGAACCCCGATATGATCGGCGCGATCGTCGATGATTTGTACGTTGCGGCTGGCCGTGCACACGCATCGGGGCCTGGAGAGGGCACGGGCCCGGCGCCCGACGATGCCGCGATTCTGCGCCAGGCGGAAGCCGGCGCGATTGTGGCGTGCGGAAAGAGTGGATACCTGCAACACGTTGATCACGGTGCGCTGGTCGCCGCCGCGCACGCGGCGGATACACGGAACGTGCTGAGGTTCCGCCCGGGACAGTTCTTGCTGCGCGGCGAGCCGCTCGCCGCAATTATTCCGGCGGGCAGCGCTCACGCGCCCGAGCCGGCGATCCATCGCGGAATCCACATCGGTCGCCATCGCACACTCACTCAAGATAGTGAGTTCGGCATTGCACAGGTCGTTGAAATCGCGATCCGCGCGCTGTCGCCCGCGGTCAACGATACCTACACCGGCGTGGCGTGTGTCGACTGGCTCGCCGACGCCCTGCTCACGCCGGCCGAGCGGCCGCCACTCGAGGGAAACTGGTACGACACGGGTAGCAGGCTCCGGGTGTGGATGCCGTCGGTACGGCTGGAGCGCCTCGTCAAGCTTGCGTTCGACCAAATTCGTCAGGCGTCCACGACGACTCCTGCTGTGCTCATCCGCCAACTCGAATCGATCCGCCGCCTGGCACCGCGGCTTCCTGAGCCTTGCCGCGAGGCGCTGTCGGAACAAGCGGATGCGATTCTCGAAAGCGCGAGTGCACTGGTCGCGCTCGACCGCCGGAACGTCGACGCTGTCTGGCAGCGCGCGAACGCCGCCCTCGGCGCTCAGCCCGGGCCCTCGAATGGAAGCGTGAGCGCGCCCAGGTGGCCATGGCGCCCAGCGTAGGTTTGGGGCCTTCACCCTGAAACAGAATCCCCTGCGCACCGAGGAAAACATCCGCCACCCGATTCGCTGTGGCGTCGTCCGCGGTGAAATGCGCGACGGGTTCCGCCGAGGCCAAGAATTCTAATCGCCGCGTGACGGATAGCTTCAACACCTCATTGAAACTGTAACGCGACAAGAAATCGGGCGAATTGTGCGCACCCGTGAAGCCGCTTTCAAACTGTAGATAGCCAACGGGAGTCAGCGTGGCCCGTGTCGAGACAGTCGGGCGACCGGGATTGGCCTCCGGTTCGTCTTCTTCTGTCGACTGTGCAATCGCTGGCCTAGTGAAAACCAAATAAATTAGAAATACGAACGCTATAGAACGTTTCATGCCCTCTCCTCGCAGATGGGAATACATCCACTCCACAAAATCGCTGTGGAGAATCAGGCACCGCTGATTTGGTGTTGATGTTCAGACCCGAGGAGGATGTCTAAAATCGAAAGCTTGATCGATGGGTGTGAGGACCGGAAGAAGCGTTAGTGCCGCTATCGGTTGACCGGCGGCTAGGATTGTTTGGTGCGTGGTCGTAAGGAACTGAAATCCACAGCAAGAACAGCCGTCACGATCGCAATCTTGCGCGCTGCGGGGATGGTTCATGCCGCGTGGGACGGCTTGCTGCGATGGGAGAAGGTCCTGTGAAAGGCACACGGGACATACGGAAGCGGTGACGCAGAGCGCAACCAGCAACACCAACAGGATGGCGGTGGCGAATCGTGAGACCGGCGATCTCTGTCTGCCCAGCACCGGCGACATTCTCGCATCACGTGCGTGCATCGGCAACCGAACTATATTCTGGGGGCAGCCACGGCGATCGGTGTTAGTAGCGAGTTAATCCCAGGCGAGGCGACTGCTTTTCATTCGACATCGTCAGACACCGCAGCGAGACCGATGGAGCGACGGAAAGTGCTGAATACTTGCTGAACTATGGACTGCAAATGGAGTATTTCGGTGCAACTGAGGAGCCCGTAGCGCTAAGAAAACAAATGAAAATTGGTCCGTGCGAACAGGTAAGGGTGAATTAGCAAACCGACGCCAAGATCTCTCACTTCCCGATTTCAACCAACGAATCAGGTAGCAATTGAGAGGCACGGCGAAGAGCGAGCTGAGGCTGGCGCGTGATCTACCGATTTGCATTTTCGAAGATTGACCGGACCAGAAATGCACAGGGTCCCCTGAATTTTCCCCATACTTGCCAGATCGCCGCCGATTAACTTGCGTCCGTTCAATAGTTTCTGAATAGCACTCGTGCCTCCGCGTGTTTTTGCAAATTCGTTATGTGGCGAACTCTCGGAAACTAAACGACTTGCGAATTGAGAACCCCTGTCTGCCAGAATTCCACAGATGAGTTTTGAGTGAAAAGAGCCTTCAGTAACCTAAAGAAAACACGCGAGATGTTTTGGTCGGGGCGCCGAGATTTGAACTCGGGACCTCCTGCGCCCAAGGCAGGCGCGCTACCAGGCTGCGCTACGCCCCGACATGAAGTGCGAGACTCATTCTAAAGCACTTTCCAACTTTACTCCTAATCCGTCCCATGCTTTTCTCCCCCGACTGTGCACGAACTGTGCACGAATGAGGCTATTGCACCGTGACTGTGCACAATGGACCCGCCAGAACGTCAGCTGCGACAGGTGCCATTTCGTTGGCCCGACGGTTAAGCTTTTCCAGAGCCTCTCGCTTCATCTGCAACTTCATTTGCGAATACTTCTTGAAGACTTGCGCGTCGCTCTGGCGGAGCATTTGGGTTACCCATTCATCGGCTACGCCTCCGGCACTCAGCCGTGTGGCATAAGTGGAACGAAGATCGTAGATTCGAAAATAGGGAACCTTTGCCCGTCGGAGAGTTTTTTTCCAAACAGTTTTGAGCGCCGTCTGGTGCCCGCTCGGATTCCGATTGCTCGGGAACAGAAACGGCCCCTCACCTGAAATCGCCATCTGGCTCTTAAATGCTTCAATGGCGAGCGAAGTAAGAGGAACTTCGGCGATACCGTTCGGAGTCTTTGAATCCGGTATCCAGACAAACGCGTTTTGCAAGTCTACTTGGTTCTTCCTCATTGGAGTCAGTTCCTTGTAGATTCGCAATCCGGTCTCCGTGATGATGCGAACGATGTTCCGCAAATGTTGCGGACCATGTGCTTCAATCCTTTGCTGCTCCGACCATGCTACGTAGTGAGGTCTGAACAAGCCTTTCACGGCAACCGGGAACTCAACGCCCGAACACGGATTAGCTGCCAGGAGCTTCTTGCGGACCGCCACGTTCAGCGTACGTCGGAGAACTCTGAACTCCTGATGTACCGTCGTGGACTTGATTGCTCCCAATAGCCTGTAACCGAGCTTGACCTTGACTCGAACGCGCTGGCGAAGGCGTTCACGAAGATACAGCTCAATCGAATCGGCGGTGATATCCACCAGTCGGCTCGTACCAAATGCAGCCTTCAGATGTTGTGTGCACCGCTCGTTCGCTTCATGAGTCTTTTCAGCGCGTACGGGCGGCTTGGAATAGTTCTCCAAGAAGAAATCCGCCCATTGACCATAAGCCAAAGTTTCGCCCTTTCGCATAACTTCAAGAAGATTGTCGTCTCTCGCTTGAAGTCTTTCTCTCAACTTCCGATTTGCTTCCTGCCAATCAGCGGTGAGGCTCGATTCTCTCCGGGCAATGCCCTTGCGATCCCGATAGCGAATCCACCAGATCGCGGTGCCAGCCCGCTGATATACAACTCCGTCGTACTTGCGTGCTCTAGGCATTCTCCATCTCCTGTTTGAAGGACGCGCGGAATGTTTCGAGATCCGATTTGAGGAACCGGATATTGCGACCCATTACGCGGAGATGGGGAATCTGCTTTCGCTCAACCCAAAGATATACCGTCTGTGGGCTGACGCCAAGATATTTGGCCGCTTCTCTGACTGTTAGAGGACTTCCTTCGGTAAGCATAGAAGTTTCTCTGTGAGGCTCGACGAAGCTCTGGTGACTCATGGCATTTCACTCCGGTCATGACTAGATTCAATTCCAGGTGTCGGTTCCGTGTTAGTGCCTTCGACAATGGCTTCCTTACGGTGTAGGTCGGCTTGGGCATTCAGGACGGTGTGCCGGGCGTAGTAATCAGGGGATGGCTTGTCTTGAGCGCGGAAATCGGCAATTCTTCGAATGACTTCTTCTGCGTCGTCTCCACGAGCGAGGGCACGTTTAGCATATGCCCAGTCATGCTCGGATTGGCTCAGCGCAATACTGGGAGCGCGATGGCTGCGCGCTGTTTCTTCATTGTGGTGTCGGGGCGCTTCTTGTGAATCAATCGGAACTTTGAAGTCCCGCAGGTGGTACATCTCCGTGGATTCCACTCTGGCCTGTACATAGAAATCCCGGTCATATTTCTTGTTAGCGAAGCCTGGTAATCGCAGGACGCGCGTCGAATCCGTTGCTGCCGGATCGCCGCCGAACTCCCTGACCATCGCGTGTTGGAGGGCCTCCGCCTCTTCAAGCGTGATTCCTTCAGTTTTCCAGACGACTTGGAATTTGTCGGGCGATGTGTCCAATACGTAGTTTGGTTGCGGAACTAAATCGGAATTCTCAATTGCTTCGAGAGCCGTAGACCCGCCGTGGTCCAGATCAATGTAAAGATGGCGGATTGCCCCGATGTCGTCCTTTGTCCGAGTCGATGCTTCCTGCTTGAGGGGGTTCATTCCAACGTAGATGTCAGCCCCGTTCGCATTCTTGTACCGGAGCCATGCTTGAAACTCAGGGCTGGCCGCCTTCTGTGCCGTTGTGATCCGTTGCGTCGTCTCGCCCAGATGCCGATTCAGAACGAGAACCGCGATCCGGTCGGACGGCTTGAAGTTGTCATTGATGTACTCCGACGCAGCTGAGGAAAACGTTCTGGGGTTTTCTGTAGGGCTCATCGGGGTTCCTCTCGCTTCTGGTAGATTGCGCAGAATTCGTATTCGTCGGCGTCGGGGTCGTACCGATGGATTTCCAGCACCTCAGAAATGAAGCGCCTGCCGGGCCTCCGTTCGAGTTGCACTACAACGTTGAGAGAATCGCCGATGTTACTCTTGATGGCCCGATACGGCAGCTCGACTCCACTCTGAAGGACGCAACTCGTAAACCGCGCGAGGCCTTGTTTGGCCGATGTCGCGTGGACGGTCGAGAGGCTGCCGGAGTGGCCTGTATTGAGAAGCTGCAAGAGATCGAACGCCTCACCGCCCCGTATCTCACCGAGAATGATCCGGTCCGGGCGGTGACGGAGAGCGGCTTTCAACAAGTCACGGATGCTCACAGCCGGCAGCCCGTTCTGCGGCTGCCGAGCCTCGAAACGAACGAGATTGTCCTGATCCATCTGAATTTCAGATGTGTCTTCGATTAAAAGAATTCTCTCGTCTGGGGGAATAAACTTTCCGAGAATATTGACGAGGGTCGTTTTTCCCGTTCCCGTCCCGCCCGTAATGAGAATGTTCTTGCGGGCCAGCACAAAGTTCTCAAGCTGGTTCGCGAGTGATCTTTCAATCGTGCCGACTTTAATTAGGTCCTCTATCCCAAAGTGGCGAGAATTGAATTTGCGAATGGTGAGTGTTACCCCGTTCAAACTGCACGGGGGAATTACAGCAGCGACGCGGCTGCCATCGGGCAGGCGTGAGTCGAGAATCGGCTTAGACTCCGAAATATCGTCGCCCAGGCGACGAGCGATATTCTTTACAGCGACCATCAGAGACTTTTCCCCAATCGAGAGTCCGTGGACTTCTTCGACGAAACCGGCCTTCTCGACGAACACCCGGTCCGCGCCATTCACCATGACCTCGCTGATTGAGTCGTCCAGGATCAAGTGCTCGATGGGCTTCAGGAATGGAAGGATCGTCTCGAATCCGTTCATCAGAGTTCTCCGTCTGCGAGCTGTCGGAAGTAGGATTTGTTCGTGTCGTTAAAGTACGGCTTCAAATAACAAAACATCGGCGGCATGGGATTCGTGCCGTCATACGCGATAGTCACGGATTGCGCGTTGCAGAGTTCTGTGAAGGTCTTCATGTCGAAGCGAAAATCAACCTGCGTGTTGTAGCTCTTCGAGGCGGTGATATTGGATTTGTGCGAGAGAGCTTTTCCTGTGAGCAAGCTTACGCGGGCGTCGTGCCCACTCTCAGAGAGGTTGTAACTGACCTTGAGTTTGTCCTCGCGTCCGCAGAGTTCGCTAGCGGTTCTGGCGGAGAAATCATCCGAGAGTGCGAGAAATATCTTCGTGCGGAATGTCTGCAAAAGCGTGCGCCAAGTGTCACCGGGCAGAGCGGACTTAAGAGAACTGATGCTTTGGGTAGCAACAATTGGAATGCACTTGGGCTGCCGGGAGAGGCTGAAGAACTTCTCGTCGCCGGTCGGCTCGCTCTCACCCACGGTTGCAAAATGCTGATACTCGTCGCACATGAATAGAACCTCCCGGAAATGACGGTCGCGGTTCGCTTCCATTTCCGGGACACGGTTCAAGACTGCTCGTTCGAAGTCGAGTTTCATCATTACGCCGATGGCTTTTGCGAGACCCGCATTCATCCCAATCGGAAAGTTCAGGGCGCAGACTTTGCCGTTCTCGATCAGCCATCTGAATGAAGGCAGTGGCTTGCCGTATTTGAAGTCGGCATTCGCCCGGGGGTCGTAGCATTGCGCCGGTGGGCAGAACGTCCTTTTGACGGAAGGGTTGTCGTCGAAGAGCGAAAGAAATACCGAAATGCCCTCGACGATTGATGTGCGTAGTTTGGGCTCAATCCGTCGCCAATCGTGGTTGAACCAACGCTTGACTGCTTCAAGTTGCTCTTTCTTTTCTGGTGAAATCTGCTTGCGCCCGCCGACATTCTCCGCTTCCCATTGGATGGCCTTGTCTTTCAATACAGCCGCGAGGCCGGGCGTCAGGATCGCTACATAGCTCTTCGATTCTTCGTCCAGCCGGAATTTGAATGGCTCAAGCTCGCGGGGATGCTTGAGATATTCCTCCTCCGAAACCAGCACGGAATCCGTCTCCATGAGTCTGCGCTCGGCTTCGTTGATTTTCTTTTCAAGCGTCGAGGGGTCAATCGCGCATTCGTAGACATCGAACAATGTTACGTAGTCGAACGCCACCTTATGAAGAAGGATGATGAATTTGACCGAGTTCGTATACGCCTGCTGCCAGAAAGGTTCCTTACCCCGTCCGAAGAGGTTATTTAGGAGCGACGCGATGTTGTATGCCAAGGCATACGCGTCGAGGTCGTTGTGGAGCGGGTTGTACCGATATTCAGAATCGAGGCTGAGTTCGATATAGTCTTCAACCCGCCCGTGGCGCTCCAGGATTTCTCTAACCTTGTGGCAGAAGTCGCCCTTTACTTCGAGAACGAGCCCTCCGATCCTCTTATCTTTATCCACTGCCCGGTACCCAAGAATCTGGTCTGCGTATGGGTACATGCAGCAGCTTGTCTTTCCGGTGCCGATTGCGCCAAGAATTGCGATGCCAGTGAAAAGGCCCCTCTCCGGTATCACGAGCCAACGCGGGTTTTCTGCGGGTGCCTGCTTACGAGGATTGTGAATCTCACCGAGGACGAGGAAGAGTTCGTCCCTCTTGCGAGGGTCAGGAAAGAGAGGCAATCGGCCCGCGCGAATCCGGCGGCCTGCTTTAAGGGTGAAAATGTAAACGCCCGAGAGCACTATGGAATAGCCGATGTAGGGGGTCGAGAAGAGGAAGAGCGTGTAAGAGTATTTGACGAAGTAGAAAATTGACGGCGACCGCTGAGCCATGACCTGCAGAAAGATATTTTCGTCGGGAAACGGCACACGAAAATAGAGGGTCATGCCCGTAGCCGCCGCCAGCAAGCAGGCGACGAAGTTCTTCGAGTTAAGGAGTTTCTGCATCATTTTGCTGCCGCTCTTGCAACCGCGTTCCCATCCCTCTTCCCAGCCGTCTGCTGCTGCTTCCTCCAGTTCATGAACTGCTTGTCCTTGAATAACAGGATTTTCAGCGCCGAATTCACGACGTGATCCGGCGTGCTTTCGATGAACGCTGCGTACTTTTCGACGGTCGAGACGACAATATCCTCCAACTCGTACTCCCTCTTAACGAGTTCCGGTCGTTTATTGATGATCGACATATTCTTCCTCCTTGTGAGTTATCTGCTTCTCTGGACGCGGGCAAAACACGTTGTAAAGGGAACGCGCATTCCGTTCCCTGGGCTGGAGCGACCCCCATGATTCTTTGGGCAGCCGGAGGCTCCCAAAAGTGGGGTCGCTCCAGCCCAACTCGGTGTTTTGCCCGCGTCCAAAATTGATTGCTGCGCCATGCGCAACCTCTATGCTCCCACTAGCTTCCGTTCACCATCCGGGTGAACGGAACGGTGAACGGGGTGGTGATCTGTGTCTTTCATGCACCGTTCACCGTCATTGCGATTTTCAGAAACCGGAGAGCAATGGTTTTTCACCAGGTAGGTGTCGAAGAACACCGTCCTATCGGGAGTCAGTTGGGAGAATTCCCTCCGCACATCGCGCTCTTTCAGCTCTCCGGTGCGCCAGGCTTCGTACAGGCTCTCAAACCGGCTCCCGTGAAACCGCCGCCGCGCATCATTCAGGAACTCAAAATCCTCGGTTACTGGCACCACATATTCGCGGTTCTCCCACTTCCTGCGAACCTGGAAGTAGCGGAGGACTTCACTCGAAACGTCCGATTCAAGAGGCCTTTTTACGAAGGCGCGGAAGCGGACTTCAGCCGTTCGGAAATGGGCGTCTTTTGGTGCGATATATAGAAAGCGAAAAGTTTTTAGCTGCCGGAACAACCCCTGATAGGCGTTGACGTGACCTGTGAAGCTGGAAGGCGTTTCGAACCCCGAATCCACAAAGCTCAGCGTGACCACAGCGGGAGCCCCTGAGAGAGGCGGGGCAAGGAAGAGAGGAAATTTATCCACAAAATAACGAATCGTAGGACGGCTGCCTGAAGCGCCTTCGTAAACCTTAGCGGGAAGGAGGTCCTTGGAAATCTCTAAGTGTTCACAAAAAAAGCTCACCTTTTCTTGCTCGGTTTCAAAATACGCGAGGTCCTGATTGTTCAGGATGAAGTCCAAAAGGACGAGGCGCGTACGGATGAAATCAAACGAATGTTGGCGGCGGTTGCGGAGGTTGTCTTTCTCGATCTGGCCGTAAATGGTTCTGGAATATAGATGAAAGACAGACCCTGCGCCCATGTAGTCGCGCATGGTGGCGTGCCCACGCTTCAGGAGTTTCTGGGCAAAGACATTCGACCGCTTACCGCGCTTGGCCTGGGTGAAATTGAGGAACTGCCGCAGCGTGAAGTAGCCTGAGTGGATCGCGACTATGTAAATGAAGCGAGCTTCCGCTTCCGTATAGCCGAGTTCTTTGATCCGCTCGATTTGATCAGGCCGGACGTTCATAGGGAGAGAATCTCCGCTGTCAATTCTTTCTGGTCTAGAACACGACGCAGGCCAGGGGCGTCTTGCGAACGTGCATAAAGAGAGAATCCGGCACGCACCTTTTCTGCTAAATTGCTCCCCCGGTAGTGCTCGGTGGCAAGCTCAAGGTCCACACGAGCCATGTCGCCATCACGGCCTTCGTACTCGATCCGAAGGTCGGGGAGCGGAATCTTTCCGCGAACAAGCTGTAGGCCGTGTTTCTCCGCTATCTCTCTCTTGCTCTCGGCGGAATGTTTTTCCGGGCCGAGCTTCGCCAAGTCGTGAAAAACGCGCTTCTTTAATTCGAAGTCGAGGACAACGCGCGGATTCTTGCCGCCATGCCGCTCAATATCTTCGACGGCCTTGTGATAGAGCCGATAGAGGTCGGCGTCATGGTGCGCTTCGCGGGGTTTCGTAAAGCCGTAATAGGTGGCTTGATTTGGCGGGACCGTTCCGGTTGACCGAAGAAATTGATGCCCCTTTTTGGTTAAAGTTAGCAGTCGGCGAGGAGCGGTATCAGAGTGTGGGATGCTCTTCTCAGCAATGAGACCTTGCCGGATGAGGCTTGCTACATCCGGCCTCATACGGTCCTTGTCACCGTGATACTGGAACTCTTCAAGATCCTCGCTCGCGACGGCACGGAACTCGCCAATTTCAGTGAGGCTCTCAATTTCAGAAGTTCTGATGGCATACGTTCTGCCGCGAAATTCGTACGCCTTGCGCGGTTCGACAGGGCGCTCCGCTTCCGCTTTTGGTCCGCGTTCGGGTGCCTGCCGAGCATCATCCTGCGCGTCACTGCCAGGTCCCTGTTCGAGCGAGGAGTCGGAGCGACCCGTTTGGCGGGCACCGGGAACCGGCTCGGGTCCGGCGTCTCTGGGATCGACGGATTCAGGCGAGTAATCGCGAGACACGCTAGTCCACCTCCTCTTCGAGGGATGGGGCGGTGACTTCCGTCTGCCCGACATGAAGCTGCTTGTCGAGATGTGAGAGTTTTCTTCCGGTGTCTTTGAGGAAGAATTTGCGGTTCAAAGCGAAGGCGAGCGCGAAGACGTTGATAAAGAGAACCGCACAGTAGATCAAGATTGGCGTGCCATAGAACCGGAACAAGACGCTCTTATAGGAAATGAAGTAGGTCAGCGTCTGCATACACCAGAAGCCAAGTCCCAGGACGATGGCGATGGTCAGCATGAGTGCGTTCGCAACCATAGGTGCTCACTTGAAGGCTTGGTCCTCGCGGAAATACGTGATCGCAAGGCCCAGCGGATTGATCGGAATCAGTTCGTTCGGTACGTTGCTCTTAAAAACAAACACGAAATTCGCCGTATAGAGGTCACGCTTGATCTCGCTATGATCCGAGGGAGAGTAATAGACCATGTAGAAGTCCACGCGTGCCTTGTAGGGCGGGGACTGCATGTCTTCGAGAGCGACTTTCTTCACATCAATGTCGATTTCGGGGACGGAGGTATTCGTGATGAACTTCTTAATTACATCGTCCTTGCGGTAGGCGTCGATAATGCCGTCCGCAAGCTTGCCGTCCAGGAAATAGAGAGACTTCGAAAAGTCATCCTGGATCGTGTAGCGATTGCGGCGGTAGTAGAGCGCGCAAAATTGGGAAAGGAAATACTTCGCCTCAGCATCCTGTGGCTTGTACTCGAAGTTGTGATAATTGATGGCTTCAGCCCGGCCCAAGTCGTCGATTCGAATGACGAGGGGACGGAAGTTCTGAAAGGTGCGAATCGTTCTCAGGTCCACAAGGGCGAGTCCGATGGCTACTAGAGAGACGAGAACTAGAGCGATTTTCAGATAGGTATTGGTCACCATCGGATCGCCGTACTGTTCGAGATAGAGTCGTTTCGCATTTTGAAAGGTCGCGTCGTTGTTCATCCGAAGACCCTCTCCAGAATTCCGGCAGAAGACCCGCCCGCCGTTCCGCTAAAGATATGGTTGGTAAGCGCCGGAATTTTCAGAAGCGTATAGATCGAGGCGAGGAAAGTGATGAAAAGGACCGGAAACGCCTCGATGAGTTGTACCGTCGAGATAGTTCCTGTGGGCTGAAGATCAAAGATACCCAAAATGAGATTCGCAATTACGTAGACAACCGCCGCTGCGATGACCTGGTAAAACGCATACTGGATAAAGCATTTGAACCAACCCCAGAACAGCCACTCCAATTTAGGGACGATAAAGAAGGGTATGAATATAGGCCCTACGAGCACGCACACAGCAGTAGCGATGAATCCAAAGGCGATTACGACAATTGCGATGGCCTGGGCGGCAGCGAGCAAAATAATGATGACGACATAAATTATTGTTCCAAGGATGTCCGTGATGCCCGGCGAGTCCATGCGTGTCTCGTAATCGGCGATCCTCTCTTCGACAGTTTGGAGTTCGGTCTGATTGATCTTATTTGCGAGAAACTGCGATTCGTCGGTGATGAGGTTATGAAAGCTCGCGCCCATGCCCGGAATGGGGGTACTGTAATAATTGACCATTGCAAAACCGAAGGCGATGGTCAGCAGCAGGCTTGCGAAATTGTCGAAGTTAAACATGTGCCGCCCGCCAGCGGCGGAGAGTGCCGATTTAACGCCATACCAAACCACGAGGATTGTGGCAAAGGATCGGAATAGGTTCTGTCCCATTGCGTCGAAGAAGCCAAGGTTCTGGGTGAGCAAATTGTTGATGGCCTGAAAGATGAATTGGAGGTAGTCCATCGTAGTGGCTCCTTCGACGCGCCGGGCATGAGCAATTCTTTCTAAGGCATCCGAAAGTTCTGTAGAGACTCTGTCAACGTGCCGTTCACTTGAGCCATATTTCCGGCAAGGTTGGCACGTCGCGAGATGTCAGTGTTGATGGCATTGGTCGTGGCCTCACGTTGCTGCTTCGCGATAATCGTTTGCTGTTCAAGAAGCGACGCGAGGAGCTTGTTTGAGTCCTGAAGCGTGCGGAGCGTTAATACTCCGGCCGCATTGATCTTGTTCAGGACAGAGACTTCGGTGTTTAGATTTGGGTCCGCAGACAACGAATCCTGTTCAAGGTTTGCAATCTGGGTTTGAACATTCTGAGCGTTCCCACGGATTGATCCGATAGCGGCCATCGCCGTAGTGTTTGCACCGTCAGCGAGTTCAACGGACGCATACTGGGATTTCACTCGTGCCTGTTCATCGTCGGTCATGCCGGAGAGGTGGTCGGGGCTGTATTGGAGCAATTGGGTTGTGGCTTGCTGGTAGCCTGTTGTTACGGTGGGAAATAGGCCGGAGTTGATCCCGGTCACCCATGTCCCTGTGTTTTGGTACGTGTTTCCAGCGAGAGTGTTCCTCCATTGCGAGAACTGGGCCTGATAACGAGCAGGCATGTTTTGCAGGTTGCGGGACATTTGTAAAGCCAGGTTGTACTGAGTGATGAGTTGGGTATAGCTGTTCTTCAATTGAACGAGTTGTTGTTGAAGTTCGGCATAGCGGAGCAACGCGTTCGCGTAATTTGTGGGGTCGTAAACAATCCCGAATCCAAATTGCGCCGAAGCGGTTCCAACGCACAACCCCATGATGAGCAAAAGTGCTAGGGCTTTTCTTTTCATTTTCTGTTCTCCTCTCGAAGTTTTACCGATGTTGCTGTTTGCGCCCGGCCCTCACAGGTCGGGCGGCATCTTGTGATTGTTGTAGTCGGGCATCGCGAGGTCTCCCGAAAGATAGACCTTCACGCGATGTCCTTCCCGGATCGTTACGGTTGGCAGAATGTTTAGAAACTTGTCGAGAATTTGCTCGGAAGACTGCGCCATACTCTGAGCGAATCCCTGGCGCATGAGGTCGGCGCCCGAAGCGTTAAATGTGCCTCCGGTTCCGGCCTCCGCTACTGCCCCGAGCGCACCAATGGCAAGAGAAGTGCCGAAAATGCGTAGATAGTGGTTGTTTACCTGGTCTCGTAAACCGGCATCGCCGATCTGGTTGAGACCCTTAAACTGGTCGAGATTCAGGGAATATCCGTCCGGCATGATGAGACGGTGAAAGGCTACGGCGAGCCGAGTTTGGCCGAATGCCTCAACCCGCCGTGTCTCACCAAGAATCTTTGTTCCTGCGGGAATGAGAAGGTGCTGGCGGTCGTGGGAGTACACGTCGGTCGATAGCAGGCATTCGACTGGTCCGACAAACTGTCCGTCGAGACGATTGATAAGAACGGATTCGAGAACTGTTCCTTCGAATAAAATGTAAGTTTTCCCTGCCACCGCGTCCGACGACTTTTGGATCGCGGCGGCAGGTGTTGTCGCCTCCTTACCTTCAGTTTTGACATCGGCTGGACCTGTTGGTGCGGGAGAACTGCCCGTTTGTGCAGAGGGGATAGAATTCGGCTGGGCTGTCACCGGAACTTGGGTTGCGATGTTGGGTTGAGCGTCCTTTAGGATTTGGGCCACTTGGGCCAATTGAGTTAGGTCAGGGCCAGTGGACGGAGGACTGGAAGGGCCTGCGTTTGGGTTTTGTGACGACGGTTCGGAGAGGGGGGGCTGCGTTCCCGAATCGGTCTTTCGGTAGCTCAGCGCAATATTTGAAGAGAACAGTGAAACGTATTGCCGCCGTTTGCGCTCTGTTTGGATCGGATCTTCTGTACTTCCTGGTGTTGAAGTGCCGGATGCGTTGCTCGATTGCGGCTGTTGTGAGTCCGCCGCCGCTCCGAGCAGGCGATTTTGCTGCACAAGAGCACTCTGAGCTGCGAGTTGCTCTCTCTGGAGTTCCTGAATTCGGTTTTGTAAGTCCGTAATCTTCGTTTCATTTACTTCAAGGGGAAGCGGGTTTTGGATCGTGGATGCATTTGCTTTTGGGAGACTCGCCTGTTTTTTCCCACCCGTGAGCCACATGATGACAACCATGAGAACTGCGAGACCAAGGATTAGCCAAGATTGAACGTGCTTTGGGAGAAGCCCAGGGGGTGCTGTCGTCTTTTCTTGAATTGGTTCATTCATGGTTCTCTCCTTCTCGCGGGCTTCTGACGTTCCCACTAGCCTCGCCGCGCAAATGTAAGTTTCTTTTTGCCGATGGCAAGGTAGCCGGAAGCGATCACCTTTGGGATGATGTAGACGCCGTTCTCAAGCTGGAAGTTGATGAGGTTCGGCTTTCCGTCCTTGATTTCATAGAGGGCCGGTTTCTCGCGGGCGGCGCACTTGATGTAAGTGAAGGAGTCATCGTGGTAAATCGCCGACACCAGGAACGGTTCCTGCGAACCTTTTTTGTCCAGTGCGTAATCGAACTGGAGCTTCGTTGAATAGTCAGTTTTAAACTTGTTGACTTGCTCGGTTGCGCGCGCTTCGGCTGCGTGAATCCGTTCGTCTGTCTGAGCGTGAAGTGCGTCTAATTCCTTCTTGTAGGCTTCTGCCTCGCCCGCACGAACATAGCCTTGCAGGAGACTGTTGCCGCCAACACTCGACTCTTCTTTGGGTTCGACGAAGAGCTTGAGGTCCGGTTCGACGGTCGGCTCATTGCTTATCTCCGTGAGGAGGAACGAGTACACATGGCCTGATGCGGTAATTAGGTGGAGGTCGCTCCGAATGCCAGATTGCGCCGGATGGATGTAGCAGAGATTGTGCGCCCCGTTAATGATCCAGAAGTCCTTGTCGCCGGTCGCAAAGTCCAAAATGTCTTCGTCCTGCGGCAGCACAATAAGCGTGGAATATCGGAGCTTTGCGCGAACTGCGATAACGTCCTGTTGCGAGTATTTCACGGTGCGAGCGACACCAGATTGCGCAAATACAGGTAACGCAATGCAGACAACGAACCAGAGAATCGCGAGTGAAAGACTGCTTCTACGGAGCATCGTAGGAATCTTCATTTGTCTTCTCCTTTTACAAGCCTAGGCATGGATAAGGTTTTCATTCGGCTGTCCCCGCCAACACGTCGAGCCCCTTTTCGAAGCCATAGGTCTCGAACGCTTCCTTCCGCTTGCGGTTGTCGAATGGGTCGTTTGTGTAAATCCAGTAGCTCTTCCGGTCAACGGTGAGGTTCGCGACCTTCGCGAGTTCCGGGGTCTTAATCAGAAACTGCTGCTTGGGGACCAGCGACGAAATTAAATCAACCTCGTTCTCGTTCAAATGGAACTGCCTCCGGTAGAGGTCCCGATCCATATCGGGATTGGCCAGGAAGATTTTCGTCGGGCAGCTTTCGATAATTACATCCAACACTTCCGACCGGCGCAGCTCATCGAGGGATTGGGTGGAGAGAATCATCGCGGCGTTGGCTTTTCTCCAGGTCTTGAGCGCCTCGACGATGTACCGCTGAATGCTCGGATTCTTCAAAAACACCCATGCCTCATCTATGAAAAATGCCTTGAACACGGTACTGATCTCCCGGTCGCTAATGACGGAGTTCGCGCGATGCAGGATATAGAACAGGAGCGGTTCGAGAATCTCGGGATATTGGCTCATTTTCTGGAAGTCGAAACACTGGAAACGGGAAAAGGAAATCGTGTCTTCCGAATTGTCAAAGAGGAATCCGAACTGGCCGCCGCGTGTCCACTTCGCGAGCCTGTCAGCGATCCGATGTCCCAGCGTGTTTGCCAAAACTCCAAGCGTTCGAAGCCCTGGGTCAACCGAATACAGATTCTCGATTTGCTGGTAGAGATCCCGTTCCTCGCCGGGTTCCAAGTCGATTGGAGACGAGCCTTGCAGCAAAACCTTCACAAACAGGGCGAGGAAATCGAGATTCTCCTTCGTCGGCGGGAGAGAGAATGGATTGATTCTGAAGTCAGGGGAGTTGATTCCTATCTTCACGTACGAACCGCCGAAAAGCTGCGTGAGGCTTTCGAAACTGCCGCCAAGGTCAAAAATGAATGTCCACGGATCGTATTTCTGGAGATTGGTGATGAGGAAGTTCAGAAGGAACGATTTGCCCGCCCCAGTTCGCCCAAGAATCATCGTGTGGGCCACGTCCCGGTGGTGGAGGTTTAGGAAATAGGGCGTGTGATGGTTGGTTTCGAGAACCGCCAGATATTCCTGACGGAGATGGTGGTTCTTATGTTCGCCACAGTGCAGGGTGAACAAAAACGAATAATCCACATAATTCGAGTTGAGTAAATACACATAACGGAGGTTGAAGACGTGGTTGCCGGGAACGGTGGCAAGGAATGAATTCAGAAGGTTGTATTTCTCGTTCGTACAGTTGTGCGTCGTGAACGCTGAATACCTTGTAGAATTCGGCGCATGCCCGTTCCACTTTTGCCAAATCGAGGTCGTAAATAACGACGGTCAGCGAGAAGTTGCCGAAGTAATTCCCCTTGAGTTCGATTTCCTTGATGCTGTCTCCGAGTTCTCGTACCTGCGATTCCTTCGAGTCGTCCACTAGAACATCGTGTGCTGGGACATCGTTGAGGTTCACCTGACTGACGAATGAGTGTTTCGTGTTATGGAAATGGCGGCGCTTGGCCTGGATGATTCTCCTCATTGTTCCCGAGTCTTCCTTTTTCCACTCCGTCACGACGTGGAAGTTGGCCTGGACTTCGAGCAGTCGCTCGAAGATCAACGGGAAGCTTTGCGCGGAAGGCTCTTTCAGCGTCAGGACCTTCACGTAATAATCGTCGAGGCGAAGAAATCCGCGATGACATTCGAGATGGGATTCGCAGAGGTAGTAGTCCAGAAAAGTGTCATATTTCAGGCGAGCGAGCGCAATCTTTTGTGGGTCGAAATTTAGGGTTTGCTTGAGGATGCGGAATGCTTCCTGCTTGTCGAGCAACCGCATGGGCAGAAAATCGATTACCTGTAGGATGAAGCTCTCGACTTTCTGTCGCAGAGTCGCTTGACCCTTGCTGATTTCCCGGTCGAGCAATACGACCTGCTTTGTCCCTGAGAAGTGCGCCCGCAGTTCGCCGAGTGCTTTGGACGGATGTTTTGGGAACTCGGAGAGCGCTCTGCTGAGCGTTCGCGTGTACCGGAAGCCCTCGAACAGAATCACGTAGTAAATCGAGAGCGAGAAAAGCGTATCGGATTTCTTGGCAAAGTACGCGACGCGGTTCTTGATGGCGGCATCCACGATTGGCTTGCCGTAGAGCTTGTACGGAATCGTCTCGTTGTTCCGTTTGAAGAGATACTGGTAGATGCGATAATTGTCATCGAACAGCTTCAGTGCGGATTCAAGGCGCTTGGTGATGCCGTCGAGCGTATTGCCGTCCAGACATTCGTAATCCACTCCATGAACTTCGAGGACTACCCCCATGTCTCCCGTCTTGGTCAAGAAAACATTGGAGTCGATGAACCCGTAGAGATTCACTTGCTCGTTGAACGAGCCCGTTTCTTGGTAATTCTTGAAGATGCGCTGGAGCTTAAGCACTGGTGATCCTGCGAATCGACACCGGGCTGAGTTTTGCCGGATCGTATTGGCTGCGAAGTTTGGGTGACGTGAGTAGACATCGAAGAATCTGTGGGTCAGTCCCGGTCGCCCATCGCGCTGCAAGGTATAGAAGCAGAAACATCAATAGGCCCCCCATAAGGCTGCCAAGCAGATTGAACGTTCCCGCACCGATACACATCGCGAAGAAGAAAAGCTTCCTCTCGGCTCCCAGGATCGTCAGGGGCCGGGATAGCGACCGATGGACCATATTGATTCGTCTGTTCTCAGGCATATCGCGTTCCTCCAGTCGCGGATGACTATCCGGGAAAGAGCCAAGCGAGGAAATTCACCGCCGCGATTGCCATACCAACCCCAAAAAGCACACCGGCAAGCACACGCTTCGAGCCGCCCTCTCCGAAGGCAAACGTCAAACCTGAAACCACGATTGCGACGAGGGAGAGCCCGCGGGCGATGGTGCTGGTGAATGCCGTTTGTAGGACGTTTACGGCGTTCTCCCATGGCGAGTTGGCTTGTGCAAAAGCGGGGGCGGCGAGGAGCAATCCCAATGCGACTGCCGCGATCTGTCTGGAAATGATCTTGAATTGAGTTGCTTTCCGCCAAAGTGTTCTCATGTTTACCAGTCTCCTTTTGTTTCTCTGTTCATGCGCTTGGCAGCACTTGAGAGAAGAAGTTCTCGCGTAACCCTTACCCCCTACGACAAAAGCCAGAGCAAAAGAGAAGACCGCGCCTGGCAAAGGCCTTGCTCATCGGCAAGACACACCCGGAGCACACGCTCCATCCAGAGGGTTTTTACTTTCGCGTCTAGCCAGTCGTCGGTTGGCTGTGGGGCGATGATTAGCGGTGCCCTACTTCTGGCGGCTAAGATCGCGGGAGAATCTTGCGAGAATTCCCCTTAACTATAAAGAGGCAAAAAAATCGATAAATGTGAGCGCGAATATTAACTTTTTCTGTGCCCGAGGTCTTGAACCATTTCGTTCTTGGGAGGATTACCCTCGTGATCTGCTCGGCTTCAGGAGGGCAATTAAATCGCTGCAAGCTCTGTAGCAAGGGGAACAGTGAAAAACGTGGTAGACAATGGCTGCATCGGAAGCATGGGGTTCTTTAGCTAAGCTTTTCAGCACGGCCTTTGGCGGACATCCTTCTCTCTCCGGGTTTGGATACTCGTTCGACAGATGCCCCTTGACGAATCTGAGGAGTGTCTTCTCGGAATACGTCTTTCGTCTTGGTTTCTTTCCCCTTTGCCTCGCGGCCCCCAAGTAGAATCTCCTCAACCTTCTCGTTCTGCGCGCCGGAATGCTTTTCGAAGGCGTTGGACCGTCGAGCTGAATCTTTTGCGCGCCGCGCCACTGGAAACCCCACAGCGTCGCTCAATTTCCTTCCACGAATAGCCTTCTAGACGACGAAGGACGATATTCTGCGTAACTTTATCGCAGCTTGCAAGGGCCTCCGCCAGGAAAAGGCTTCGCTCCATATCTTGAACATCTGCGTATTCCGCTTGGCGTATAAAGGGGAGGCTGTTCGGATCACTAAGCACACTCTCCATTCGCTTCTGCCTTCTGATGCGCCGCATGTACGCAAGGAAGAGGTATCCGCGAATGTCCGTTACATCCGGTTTGCCGCTGGCCGCTTTATCCCGGCGCGTTTGCGAGACCGTCGCTGCAGTTTCTTCGAACAGACTGATTGCCAAGGCGGGATCGCCGACTACCTTCTCGGCATAACGGACAGCGCCGGGACCGATTTCTTGCGCCACGGACAGCACGGAAGGATCGATTCCCCTCCCTAGGTGATCAACCGCGTTCAGCAAAAATGGTGCATTGATTGTCGGTTTTCGGTGTGGGTGCATGGTCTTCCCCCACTGTTGGCCGTCGCAACCTAGTTTTAAGTCTGAATCGGTGAACCGGCAGGAATGTTTATTTTCTGTACACCTAGTAATCACTGTACTAGGGAACAGTGGTCGCGCGTTCTGGTGTTGGGCGGAAAAGGAAAAGCGAATCTCAGCAATGGAGGGACTTCACTTCGCTTCCCATCCATGATCGGTCAGAACCAAATTCTGGTTCAGCGTCGTTTTTCCTGCTCCGTTGAGCGTGGAAAGGATTCCGGGGAATGCGTTTTGCACGTCTGGGCTCTTTGCCCAATCGGCGAGATTCTCGATCTTGTAGGTGTAGTAGAGCGTCATTTCTTTCTTATCGCCGACAGCAACCGGCCCTTCGGTCCTGACAACTGTGTCCAGCGCTTGTTGCCCAAAGCAAATGTCGCCTCGGCTTTCCTTCTCGCCGATCAAACCGGCCACTTCCTTCTCTTGGTAAAACTTTTTGCCGTCGTCAGTCAATTCGTACCGAAGCACCTTGGCTTTCACGGGACGAGTCCCAGACAAAGGCGTGATTTCGATCTCCGTCTCGTGGGACCGCGCTAGACCGGCTTTCTCTAGAGCGGCCATTTGCGATCCTCTGACGATTCCCTGACCTCGATCACTATCCTGGAGGTCTACTGGCCATTTGGAGGCTAAGCCGAGGCATAGCTGGCCTTTCTTGACCAAGTAAGCATTCGTCGCGTCGGATAAATTCTTCTCGTTCGCGTTGTTCTTGCTTCCACAACCCGCCAGAAGGAAAGTTCCAAGAACCATGATGCACATCACATTGTTTTTCATGGCTTCCTCCAGAAACAATCGACAACGGGAATGACCCATGATCATCCAACAACTCGCCGCGCTTTCGTGTTCGGTCTGTCCACCGAATTAAAGTTCAAGATACTCCAACCGGAGGCCGATCATCCAAATAAAAAAAGGGCCTCGGGGGGAGCCGAGGCCCTTTCGCAGATGGTCAGTTCAGAATGGAACCTCCTCCGGCTGCGCACCCAGCGGCGCTGTGTCGGGCACCTGATCCTTCTTGGTACGGTTTAGTTTGCGGATCGAATCCGCCTTCACCTGCCAAGTCTTGAGAGGCACGGTGATCTTGTTTTTACCTTTGCCGAACTCCTTCTGGTACGTGCTGCTCACCAGCGTGCCCTCGACGTAGATGTGATCGCCTTTGCGCAGCTTAGACGCGGCATATTCACCGAGGCCATTCCACGCGACGATGCGGTGCCACTCAGTTTTGGAGTGCCATTCTTCATCGGCACCTTTCCAGGAACGCTGAGTCGCCAGCGAAAGAACCGCGTATTTGCGGTCGGTCGTTTTGACGGACTTGTGCTCCGGGTTCTTGCCGAGATAACCGATTAGATGAACTCTGTTTTGGTACATTTTGTTTCTCCGTTTCTGCCCTTGTAATTGGGGCACCCGGAAGCGAGAGGATGCTGCTCCCAAAGCGAGCGTCTGCTTTTTGGGAGGGGCACAAGAAATCTTCGATGACGTTTCAGAAGATTTGTTGGGAGGAACCGGGAAAGCAGAAGACGCGAAGCTGCCGGGCGCAGGAATTATCCCGAAGCTGTGCCCAATGGAAAGGGCTGGAATGGAGAGAATGGACTGAACTAAATCATATCGGTTAGCGCGGGAACCAGAGCCACAAAAGGGGGAGTGACCTTGCTTCAGTGCGTCGCGAGCGACCAGTTTCCAAAAGGTCCAGAGCCGGGCAGCCATTCGTCATTGCGAGTTCGAGCGACGGCTTTGAGGATGGCCCATTCTAGGTCGCTGGTTTTCATGGCATGTGCCAATTATGCCACCGACCAACTCTTCGTCCCTGGCACCTGCGTCTCGATCTTGGAACGAGCTTTCGATTCACACCTGTGCGAAGCCGCCATCGACAAACAATTCCGTTCCGGTCACGAAGCTACTATCATCCGATGCGAGAAACACCACGGCCTTCGCGACTTCTTCGGGTTTGCCGAGCCGGCCAATAGGGACAGCGTTGGAAATCATTTTCAAGCGTTGCTGGCCAGTTTCCGAGGAACCCAGCAACTCATTCAGTCCGGGCGTGTCGATAGAGCCGGGGCTGACGGCATTCACTCGAATGCGACGACCTTTTAAGTCCGTCGTCCAAGTCCGCGCGAACGAGCGTACGGCCGCTTTTGTGGCGCTGTAAACACTATTCGATGCCAGCCCTTTGCTGGCGACGACGGATGCAGTCAGGATGATCGAAGCGCCGTCCGGCATGAGTGGAAGCGACTTCTGAACCGTGAAAAGGAGGCCTTTAACATTGGTGTTGAACGTCGAATCGTAAAGCGACTCTGTGATTGTTCCGAGGGTGGCATATTTTGCGGCACCGGCGTTCGCGAACAGAACGTCGAGCTTGCCCTTCTCCTGCTTAATTTGTGCAAAGAGGCGATCAAGATCCCCCAGGTTCGACGCGTCTCCTTGTATGCCTGTCACGTTCCTTCCGATTTCCTTCGCCGCAGAAGCCAATTCTGGGGCTCGACGCCCGGTAATGAAAACATACGCCCCTTCGTCCACGAACGCCTTCGCCGTTGCAAGGCCAATACCGCTCGTGCCTCCGGTGACGAGTGCAATTTTCCCTTCAAGTTTTGGCATGTAATTCCTCTCTGTTGCTATTTCTTGCGTACTTCTTCCTGCGAGCCATCTCAAGAATTCCTGCCCGAGCGCTTTTGAAACAATGTTCTGAGTTTCTTCGATCAACCCTTGGAAACGCGGGCGCGAAGTTCTGTCTCGGCACGTAACCAATCCTCTTCCGGTGATCCGTGCGGACAACCTCTGGCCTGCCAAAGTTCGTAGGCGAGGGTCGCAATTTCGTCGTGTCCAAAAGTCGTGACGCCATATCCAAACGCTACCGCCTTAGTGAGTTTGTCAGCTGCTTGCGAGTGGTCGAGCGCCTGGCGTGAGTGCTCGTCGCCCGTCATCTCACCGCTGTTTTCGTTCTTTTGCACAATACGATGGGCATCCGCGGCACGGTCGTGTAATTCGGCAGCACGGTAATGGTTCTCGCGCAGAAGTTTATTGTCATGATGGGCAGATATGTCTCCAAGAGGCCCTATCTGGCCCGAATTTGGGTGGGCTTCTTTTGCAAGTTTGTAAGCGTGATCGGAATGCTCCAGAGCCCTCTGCAAATGCCAGTTTCCCAATTCGTTTTTCCCTTTTTCGTTATGTTCGGCTGCCGTTCGATGAGCGTGCGCCGCAAGTTCGTGCTGATCGGCCGCTTGCCGGTGGGTGTCGGACACGTTTTCCTCCCATTGCGGATCTTACATCTCCAAGAATCATTTACCGCGCCAAATCCCGGACCCGCTATTCAAGTTGCAGCTTGCTGCAATATCCGTTCGACTTTTCTGTCCAGCTCGCGAGCGACTTCCAGGGCGGCGGCATTTTCATAGGGAGCTAAGAAGCTCTCCATTTTGTCATACGACAGATGCACGCCATCGGCCCGCTCATCGACGAGCACTGTCACCGGCGCGTAAGAGCCCGCGTCGGGGACGTGCTTGGCCATTTCCTTCATGATGAGAGGATTGCCAATAATAAAGCGGATGATCCTGGGTGTATCGCGACCTGTTTCTTTACGCAGAACCGCCCCGTGATCAAGCTGCATGAAGAGCATGAGCCCCGCATCGCTCAAGCCTTTCTCGACTCCGCTTTTTAGCTCGGCAAAAGAATGCGCCTCGCGAGATGATCTCGCGAACTCAGCCATATCCGGATGACCGATAGCGGCATCTAAGGCCGCAACAACTTGATCGAACGGCTTTGGGGAGGTAAGGCTGAATCGCTCAATCTCGATTCTTCTTATCATCTCGAATCTCCTTCCTGAACTCGAATCGCAAGGAGCCTGGCTTGAACCTGTAACTTTTCAGCTGGACTGCACTGTCGTCAAGCGGCACCAAACCATCACAACCCAGCCGAACAGTTACTGTGGGCCGCAAAACAATCATCGCCGCGGCGCACCAGTACTACGTCTTCGCGCGCGGCCCGCCCAACGGCGATCGGTCCGCCGGCAAGATTGTGAACGAGCATACCCTATGCAAAATTGCGCATCTTCGCCACGTCGTCTTCGGCCATAACTATGCCACGTGCCATCAGGTCCAGGGAACTTCCAGAATGCTTCTCCAGCCCTGTGAGCGACCCCTGGATCGTCAATGCCTAACGTCTAACTGGCGATCTTCTGCAAGAGCGGGATCATGCGATCATCCAACATCTGAGGAACCGGTGAATCTTTCATCTCTGGAAATTGGCTGAAGAACGAAGTTGGAAGATCGATGTCGATGCGCGCATCTTCGCCATCCTTTTGTGATACGCAAAAGCGAACCGGCGCTCCAAGACCTGCACGTGCGGAGTATCGGAAGAGACCTTGGGCGATGGTCGCATTTCCGAACAAGTAGAAACGGGATTCGATCGGTATTCCAGCCAATCGCTGCGTAGAACCTTGGTCGAGAGAGAAAAAGATCGCGAATTCGGTCGGCTCACCTACTTGCTTCACGTACATCTCTAGCTTTTTCGTGTCCCCTTCGGCTGTCAGATCGCGGAGAGTCTTCGCGTCGTAGTACTGAAATGTGGCCTCAATGCGGCTGATGAGCTCGGCAAACGACCTCTTCGAGTGGATCGTAACGAGTTCGCAGCTAAACGACGTTTTTGTGATTCGCACGGCCATTTTGCACCGCTCCTTTCATTCATTACTTTGGTCGATCCGTTCGACATCGATTCTTCTATGGTCTTGCCAATGCCCGAAGGGCAACCCGCAGAACACACGAAGGCGATCTCCGAGAAGTCATCCAGCAGATCAACGATTTTCTACCACGACGACTTCAAAGACCCCAGGGAGTTCGCCCTTTAGCGCCAGTCCCGGAAAGCAGATGCGACAAACTCCGAACTTCCGGATGTACGCTACGGTCGCCCCCCGTGATTGCCTCCGGAGGGTCCGGCAGTTACCGCAATTGGCGATTCAGAAAGTCGCTTGTCCGGCTGTTGGCAAGGTGAGCCGCGGCGGCGTTGTAGTGTTTCCCGTTATGGCGGGAGAAAGCATGACTCTGTCCCGGATAGCTGTACAACGTCGCATTTGGTTTCTTGGCAAGTGCCGCTTTAATTTCTGCTTGCGCAGCCTTTGTAATGAACTCATCCTCCTCGGCTAGATGCATGAGGATGGGCGCACGAAGCCCATCGACCTCTCCCAGGTATTTGTCAGTATCGGCGCCGTGGTACCAGACCGCGGCGTCGATGCCGTCGTTGCGCACAGCTGCCATGAAGACCATCAGCGCGCCGAGGCAATAGCCGAGCAAGGCAACCTTGCCGTTGCACTCCGGGAGACTGCGTACTGCATCGATGGTGTCTTTGATGTCCCTGACGCCGGCATCTCGGTCATAAGCCTGATAGAGGCGAAGGCCGTGGTCCCAGTCGGCTTGGGATGTGACGTCTAAATCGACGCCCGGCTCCTGCCGCCAGAATAGGTCTGGCGCGACCGCAAGGAAGCCTTGCTCCCCCAGTTCGTCGCAATGCTTGCGGATGTCGGCGTTCACCCCGAACAACTCCTGCAGAACAATGACTGCGGCAGCCGGCACGGTTTTCGGCCCTGCCATATAGGCCGCGAACGCGCCGTCATGTCCTGCTATCGTGATGTGATCCTTCATTGTGTTCTCCTCAGATTACGACGTTCATCCAGGCCTCCGCCGATGTCGTCGTCTGGATCGGCGGAGGCCTACTGTCGTGCGAGGCAGGTTCAGCCG
Source organism: uncultured Acidobacteriota bacterium (assembly GCA_963715795.1). GTDB lineage: Bacteria > Acidobacteriota > Terriglobia > Acidiferrales > UBA7541 > Acidiferrum. The sequence continues at coordinate 5,239,676 of OY970275.1, forward strand.
GCGGCGTGCATGGTAGCCGCAGACGTGGCAGCCTCTTCGATCAGTTTGGCTGCTTCCTTCGGATGAGACATGTAGGCCACATGGCTCGACTTCACTTCGACCGTCTTTGCCTTAGCGCGCTTCGCCATCATCCGTTCTTGGTCCGGATTGATCGACCGGTCCTCGGTGGCCACCATGTACCAGGTGGGCTTGTTTTTCCACGCGGGATTCGTGACCTTATGGGTGAACGCGTCGGTGGAGATTGGCACCTGCGATATAGCCATGAACCACGCCTTCTCCGGCGGAATGTCCGCTGCGAAGTCGGCCGCGAAATGCTCCTGTTCTATCCACCAGTTGTTGTTGCTGTCCGGCTTGAACGCTTTGGAGGCTTGCGGCAGGGCTTGTTCAATCGACGCACAGCTTTCACCTTCATCGAGAGCAAACGCGGCAATATAAACAAGCGCCGCAACCTTTGGATGATTGCCGGCCTCGGTGATGACGGACCCGCCATAACTGTGGCCCACGAGAACCACTGGTCCGTCCATCGCGTCGATGGCTGCTTTCGTGTACTTTTGGTCGTCGGCGTAGGAGGTCTCGGGGTGCTGGGGCACCGATACCTTGTACCCATCATTCTTGAGGATGTTAGCGACGGCTTCCCAACCGGAGCCGTCGGCGAAAGCTCCGTGCACCAGAACTACGTTCTTAATATTCTGTGTCATGATCGTTCTCCTCTCTAGTTTGGGCTTCAGCGAATCTTGGATTAAGCCTCGAACACGCAGTGGAAATTACCGGGAGCGAGGACGACAGTATTGAAAACACGGACCACTTTTGTAGATTCCTGCTTCAAACGTGGAGAGTAAAGGTGGGCGAAAAGGCTACTGCCGGCTTGAGGCTCAACACGAGGCGTCTAGCCGAAAGTCAAATCGGTGACGATATTGGATCTACAGGTAGACTCAGCGCACCACCGTTACCGGAACAGTGGACTTGAGGATGGGATCTATTCGCGTGGTTGAAGGGATTGGCGTTTGGATATTTCGACAAAAATCCTGCGCCGTGAATGTTCACGCCTCCATTTTCCCGGAGTCGCGCCAACAACGTTTGCGAACGTCCGGGTAAGGGCGGCTTGATCAGAAAATCCAGTCTGCGCGGCAATTTCCACGAGCGAGCTATTCGTTCCAGACAAAAGGGCCTTCGCGATCTCAATGCGGTTCAGAATTAGGTAACGATGTGCGGAGGTCCCAAACGATCTCCTGAATGATCGCGCAAAATGGCTGACTGAAAGTCTGCATGCCTCGGCAAGTGTTGCCAGTTTCAATTCGCCGTCCAAGTGCTCTTGGAACAGTTCCTCAACGCGGCGCTTTTGCCACGATGCCAGGCCGCCTTTGAATTGCGGGGCGGTTTCGCGAATCCGACCATACCGCCCAACAAGATGCGAACAAATCATCATGCTGAAAGAATCCATGAACAGCTGAGAGAACATTTCCGGCCTATTTAGGCACGGCAGAATCAGTTGCGTTAAGTGATAGACGGTTGGGTCGGGGGTTCCATAAACGCAGTGGAGACGCCTAATTCTAGTCGTTTCGGCATCGTCTGTGAGCGAGTCCAAGGTTGCACGCGGAACGTGGAAGTGGACCCAGTCGATCGGCCCTGGGTTTCGAATACTTGTATTTGACTCCAGGTCGCACATTGCGACTCCGCCCACTGGCCATGTCCCCGTCTTTGTGTATTTGCCATCGGTCCAAAGTTCCCATTCGCCGGAATTTGCATGATTAAGATGAACCGAAACAACGTAGGCCTTTTCAGATGGGATGGACGCAGTTCGTTCTGGGATACCGCTCCGCGCAATCAGCCGGGTAATCGCCATTTGCGGCCGGACGACGGAAACCACGGAATCGAGGGCAACATTAGGCGGTTGGTTCATGGTGAAATACTTCGCCATCTGCGCGCCATGGGCGCTTGCTGGGGCGTCATGCGAGTGCGCGGAATTCCAATTCTGTTCGCAGGATTGAGTTTTGTTCACGGCAATCTCCGACAGAAGACGAACGGTCATCTTAATTGAGGGCCGAAGAGTACCACCTGTTTCCGCATATTTTTCGAAAGGAGATCGAAACTTTCAGCAGGAACCGACAATTTCAGTCTTTTTCGACAAGTCGCGGACGAGTAATTGCTGGCACCGACACCTGGAGGTTCAGCGCAAGCTTCCACCGATTCGCAACGGATTAGGCAGGGTTCTTAGGTTCGACAGCCCTGGCGGCGTTGTAGCGGCGCCATTGTCCCGGACTGACTCCCATTACTTGGCGGAAGGTGCGCGTGAAGGCCGTCTGGTCGCCGAAGCCAGACTGAATTGCTATGTCGGCAATCGGCGCGCCAGTCTGCCGAAGTAATTCTTTGGCGCGGTCGATGCGATGCCCAGTCAACCACCTGTGAGGTGCCATACCGAAGCTCGCTTTGAATGAACGGGCAAAGTGACTCACGGAAAGCGAGCACTCACGTGCCACGTCCGTTAGCCGTATTCGACCATCTAAATTTCCCCGGAGTAGTTCCGCCGCGCGGCGCTTTTGCCAAGGCGCAAGGCCACCTTTGGAAACCTTGCCCATTTTTTGCAGTACACCATATCGTTGAAGCAGGTGCGCTCCCAAAATCAGGCTGAACTGATCGAGCGCGAGCAGCGAGGGGCCATCGCGGCGTCCAATAAAGGGCAGAATGCTCCTCGTGATCTGGGCTAAAACCAAATCGTCTTCAACCACCGATAACCTGTAACTGCGTACATGGCCAAAGCCGAGATCGGCCGCGATGTCGTCAAGCTCGACACGCGGCACTGTATAGTGAACGTAGTCGAATGCCTTACCGGCCCAGCAGCTTGGTTCGGCATCGAAATCGATGACATTACTCCGAAACCGCGGAATGATCGGTGTGGGTATGACTTTGTCTGCTACCCACACCTGGTAGCTATGTAGCGGCAAAGACTTGAGGGAGATCGATACGAGGAGAGCTGGCACATTCGATAGCTTCGTGATGCGGTCAGGCAGTCCAGCTGACGACTCAAGGCGCGTGACCGTAAAAGTGCCTGGCGTTCGAAACGGCGAAGGGACAGAGGAGTTCCGGTCCAATTTAATGTGAGTCGTAAACGGATCCTCGGACCAAGCTTCGGGCGTGTAACCGGACTTTCGATTCTGTTCGCCGGCGCGAGTTTTGTTCACAACAATCTCCAAATATAAGACGACCGGTCGCCTTACGGAAGGATAGGAGAATACTACCTTTTCCGGCCATTTTTCAAAGAGCTAAAAACAGAGCGACAGTTTGGGCAGGAATAGACAAATTTAGCCGTTTTTGACAAGCCACAGACAGGCGATTGCTGGCCAGATTTCGATTAATGTCTCCGATTCAGAGCGAGATCTCGCGTCGAAACCACGATCCGAGCGAAATGCTTCTGCTTTCTGCTGGCAAACTATTTCAGGAAGTCGGCTATGTCCAAGCGAGTATTCACCGCATCGCATATGGTGTAAACGCGTCTAAAGGCAGTTTCTATAATTACTTCAGGAGCAAAGAAGAACTCGCATCGAGGCTTGTGGAACGCCAATTCGAGGCAGTCCTTGAATCGCTTTCCCGATCAACGAGTCATAGCGCGAGCGAGCGACTGAAAGAGCACTGTAGCTTCCTGGCCATAGAACCACCGATGGTTGAAGTGGCCCCGCTTCAACTTCTGGCGACCCTCGCTGCGGAGGCACCGGCAATCCCCGTCGCCCTTACGCAACGTATCGCTCGTGGCACAAACATCTGGATCACTCATGTAAGCGACTTAATATCACTCGCTAAGATAGAGAGCGGAACACCAACTGTGCAAGATCCCCAAAAGCTGGCGTCACTGCTGGTCACTTGCTGGTACGGGGCGATCGTCCGTAGGAAATCGGACCCATCTTTGAAACTTCTTGATGAGTTTCTTCCGTTCTTCATCCGCGGCGGTGCCCTCTGACAAGAACCTCGAACACAATATTCTCCTTCGAAAGACAGCGCCTCCGTTTGAAGCGATTCGCCATCCCCCTTTCGATGACGCCCTGAGTTTGCGGCAAAAATGCCTATCTGTTGGACAATGCCTCGCGGCTCTGCCGCGAGGAGCGCCCGTCTTAGACGGGCGGCGCGGACGTTTCGTCCGCGCCGATAGCGTTAAGAATACGAGTAGCGGTTTGCTGGATGTGCTGCAAGCTTTCTGACAACAGCTTGGCGTCACCCTCGTAAAGTTGAATGTAATCTCGCGCTGCCGACCCGGTCTCAAGCCCGGTTGCTTGGCAAACGACAAATGCTACAGCCTCGGCTTCTGTCTCGCGGCTGCGCTTTGAAGTGCTGGCGCGGCGCTCGTCGCGGTGCATCAATTCGTGTGCGACTTCATGGGCTAGTGTTGAGAATTCTTCAGCAGGGGTCTGTCCAGGCAACAGCGTGATCTTGCCTCCTGAGGAAGTGCCGCGCGCTGGTGCGATGTCCTGCGAGTATTCGAGAAGAATGCCTTGGTCGGTGACGAATTTGCCCAGCCGCTCGCGGTATTCGCGAGGATCGCCGTTGACATTGCCGATTTCAGGAAGTTCTTGGCCGTCCGTCTGGCTGATGTCGAACACATACGCGGCCCGGAAGCCGACAGCGGTTGAAGATTCGTCGGTTTCGGCTTGTTCCGCGCCTTGGTTCTTCGCTCTAACGATTGGGGCCAGAATCAAAATGCCTTTCTCGCCCTTCTTCACGAAGCGTCCGAGTTTGTGCCAGGTGTGGAAGCCAGCGACGTGCGTAGCAGTTGGGTTCTGCGATGCGATAAGCATTACGTTCCGTGGACTGTACCGGTGGAATCGGCCAATCGCCGCGAGGTAGTTTCTCAGCGTTTCACTGTGGCCCCTTTCGAGAGCTTGACTGAGTTCTTCGATTGCTTTGCTGACGATCTGTTTGGCTTGCTCGACTTTCATGATTGTTCTCCTGTTTCGGGAGCTTCGTGCCCCCTTCACCAACAGCGAGGGGGCAAGGTCCCGAAACAGAGAACGGGAGCGCAGAGATTGGTGTGTCCAGGTCGAAACGGGTCGCACGATTGAGTGAAACAGCCTTTTGGTGGCGCGAAACGTGCTAGTGGAGACCGGCGGCGTGAGTGCTTAAACGCCGGGGCGCAGCAATCTCAGAGCGGCAAAAAGAGGAGAGCGAGACAAATCGCCTGCGGGGCTAAATCAAAGGCGGAGGAGGCGAACGTGAACCAGCGGCAACCTGCTCGAAAAAATCAATGTGCTCGCGGTGTATTGCTGTCGGTCGTGCATTTTTCCTTGCCCGATAATCTGGTGAATGATAGAGGTCATTATTATTGATCGTGGAGGTGGAGAACTGACATGGAAGATGCCGTTGTGACGGCTGCTCAACTCGCGTTCTCGGTCAGACTGAAACATTCGTCCGATGTTTCTGAGAACACGAAGAATGCCCAGGCCATCGCAAAGGCGTGGCGTGGGGCTGTGCACACGCTTGACCCTGACCGGTTTCAGATTGAAGCGCTGGTGACTCCTGAGCTGGACCAGAAAATTGACATAGTGGATTCGGAAAGTGGCTTTGCCTACGAATTCAAAGTGTCTGGGAAAAACGCGTGGGCTGAGTTTTACAAAGACATCGTGAAGGTCATCATCTGGAACGAAAAGCGCAAGAAGAAGCTATCCTGCCTAGTTTTTATCACAGAGGAAACCCACGGTCGGCCATTCCTCGATGCGCCGATGCCACGCGCGTACATCAATTATTTGGCGCAACAAGGTCTGAAAGTGAGCGTGGAGTATGTCCGGCATGAGAGGGCCCAGTAGTCCCTGCTGGAACTGGACTCCTTGTGTAGAAATGTGACGTATCATCTCCTCGAACGGCAATGCGACGAGTTGAGTTGGGAGGAAATTCATGCAGCGGTACCTTCTAGCGCCCCTGTTGACCGAGAAGGACGACGCCGAATCTAGCGAGGGCGGCATTGATCCGCTTGGCACAGAGCCATTGGCCGACGCGCTCGCGGTCAAACTTGTGCCCGGGGTCCGCGAACGTCAAAGGCATCCTCGCTTCCTCACCGCAATGGCGGTGTCTCTGGAGATTTGCGGGGATTTCGACGAAGAGACAGTGGCGACCGATGGTATCAGTGCACCGTGGATTATTTTTGAATGGTATCTCGTGGAAGGGTTGGTAAGGTCAACGGACGCCAAGGAAAGACTTGGGGTGCCGGGTAGCTTAAAAGCGGCACGGGCCATAGATGATGGCGTGCCGCTTTCAGCGAGACGTTACCTCAAGACGCCGACCGTTTTTGGTTTTCACGGTGTATATCGCCAACTTGCCCGTACGCTTGGCATTGAGGACAGCGGGCGTCTCGGTGAGACGGGTTTTGAGTTATTGAGTGTCTGGGCGGCTGAACAAGGACTTGAGGGCTTCGCGGGGTCTGGGGGTGGTCCGGGTCAGGCGGTGCGCAATCAACTGAAGGATGCTGTGCGTGCTGGCTTGGAGATTGGTTCTACGGCGCGCGGCGGCGGCTGGTCTGGGTGGGAGTTTTTTCGGAAGCACCTCTCGCCATATGGCGCGGAATCTCGGGAATCCCGATTTATCGCGACAGCACTGCTAAATGATCCGAAGGGCTTCCGGCGCGATGTGATCGAATCCCTGATTGCCGCGAAAGGACTCCGGGTGTGGGAAGCAACGGGTTCGGAACGAGAATTCCACCACGCCTTGCGCGTGACAGCCCGTGAAGAACTTCGCGACTTGCTTAGCGCAATCGACGGTTTCGAATCGTTTTCGCGCCTTTGCCAGGACGCCTTTCAGGACTGTCTATGCGCGATGACTCGTCAGGGTGGAAAGAAAACCCCGCTGACTTCACTTGCTGCATTACGGTCAGTGCGACTTGCAAGCAAGCGGGTTCCCGAATCGTTTGGCGAAGTTATGATGCGATTGGAGCCGGTCGGAGAGACTGTGCGGTTCAGCGAGACTTTCGCTAGCCTCGCTGAACGAGGCAGCCCCACGGAGTGGGTCGAGCGCCTAATTGAACATCACCGGAAGACACAACAACGTAAGCCGCCGAACGGAAAGAATCCGTGGTTTGAACGGTTTGACGACGGCAGCCTAATCATCCGTCCGGATTACCGCACGGATGAGCCGGGGACGCATGATGATCGTTACGTTCATCTTTATCGAACACCGTCACTTTGGCAGTTCGCTCGCGATATTCACCTTGTGAAAGCATGAGTAGACAGAAAGAACAAACACCGGGCTATGGCAAGATTCTCGACGCGTGGATTCCGCCGGAAGAGGCGGGCGATCCAGTCGGGTGCGTCGCTACGAGCTTTACATTCTCACCAGTCTTGTTTGAGGAGGAATGTCTGGGCCGTTTCCTCCAACTGGAAACTAACGCGACAGAAGACGGGCCTGCCTACCTTGTCGAGCGCGAGGAGAAGCTGTCACAACTCGAATGTGCCGCCGCACTGGTGGACCAGCATCATGCGTGCGGTGTCCGGAGTCTGCGCTGGGATTTGCTGCCCGCCCGATTGCCGCGCGGCATCCTTCACGCGAAGGTATCGCTGTTGCTGTGGAGTCGTTGCGCGCGAGTCATTGTCGCCTCGGCGAATCTGACCGAAGATGGGTACCGTAGAAATCATGAAGTGTTTGGTGTGCTTGACTACTTTGAGCATAGTGAAGCATCGCTAGGGCCACTCGATGAAATTGTCGGGCTACTTCTTGACGGCGTCCGTTATGTCGATCCTGCGGCACGTTTCGTCAGTGCGCCAATTCGTCGCTGGAATGCTTTTCTTGGGCGTGTCTCAAGAGCCACGCGCAATTGGGGCGCGGCGGACTCACCGCCCACGATTGCCAAGCCGCGTTCCTTCGCTGTAATCACTGGCCCCGGAAGACCGAGTGTCCTTGACACGCTAAGAGAACAATGGCCGGAGAACAGTCCACCTAGCGAGGCGTTCGTGGTCAGTCCGTTCTTTGATCCTCCAGAGGTGCCGAACGCACCTGCGCGCAGATTGTGGGCACTCCTCAAACAACGCGGCAGGGCCACGGTCGAGTTTGACGTGACGGCAGAGGATGTGCCGGGGGAAAAGGCTCTTCTGGTTCATGCGCCGGAATCGCTCGTTGATGCTCAGCCCGCCAACCGAAACCAGACTGAAACATTCGTGAAGCGGATTAAGTTAATGGAAGGCCGTCCGCTGCATGCCAAGAGTCTTTGGTTGCAAAGCGACCGCGTGATCCTGCTGATGATGGGGTCGAGTAATTTTACGTCTGCGGGGCTGGGGATCGGCGTGACTCAGAACCTCGAGGCTAACCTCGCTTACGCCGTGAGCCAGCAGTCCAAGAAAGTCGCCAAGACGCTGTCTGATGCATGGCTCCCTGTCGAAGACATGCCTGAAGAGGTCGAACTACGCTGGCTGCCCTGCCTCGACGATGGAGAGGACTCGGCCACTACCGGAATCGTCTTACTTCCGCTTTTTTTTGGACAGGCAACCTTCGGTTGTGACGAACGGCAGGACGGGTTTGTCGAATTAACATTTAACGGCACGCCGCCAAAAGGTTGGGCAATCTATCTTGAAGATGAAAGCGAACCATTCCTAAACGAAGGATCATGGCGGGGTCAGGACTGTCCCGTATTGCTACGACTGGCGTGGGAAAGCGACCGAGCGCCATCGGGATTTCGTGTGAATTGGCGGGGTTCAGACAGCTGTGCTTGGTGGCCAGTGAACATCTTGACCTCAGCGGCTCTACCACCTCCGGATGAGTTGAAAGACTTGTCGTTGGATGTGCTTATTGAAATCCTAACGTCAGCGAAACCGCTTTACCAAACGCTCGAACGCTGGCTGCGTCGGAGGAAGCAAGACAAAATCCACGAAGAAGGCATATCGCTTGACCCGCACAAGCGCGTGGACACTTCCTCTTTCCTCCTGCAAAGGACGCGGCGAGTGTCCGATGCATTGACCGGATTACGCCAACGACTTGAGCGACCTGTAGTATCTCAGCAGGCCTTGGAATGGCGTATACGCGGGCCGGTGGGTGTCATGGCGTTGGCGCAAGCGGTAGGAAAGGAAGCACGATCGGAACAAGAGCGGTGTTTTCTGCTTACGGAACTCTGTTTGGAGTTGGCTCGGGTGCGACCGCTCGCATCTCCCGGCAGTCTTAGCTCAGCCCATGTGCGCAAGTCACTCCGTCAAGCCGCAGAGGAAATTCGCGCTACGATCTCGCTAGATGCTTTGGCTGGATTGCCTGCTCTCGCCTCCTATACGAAAGCGGCCTTTGAGGAGATCGGGCGATGAATGAGTGGCATCCATTCCTGCCTGACATCCATTTGTTCGTTGAAGGACGCATCGAAGAGCAAGATGCCAGGCGACAAGAACTCACTGCACGCGAAATATTGCGGCGATTGGCGAACCAACCGGGCTTGGTTCTTGCCGACGAAGTAGGGATGGGTAAAACCTTCGTCGCGCTCGCGGTCGCGGCCTCCGCTGCTCTATCAGACTCCCAGCGGCGTCCGGTTGTAGTGATGGTGCCGCCAAGCCTCAAGGAGAAGTGGCCACAGGATTTTGCCGTGTTTAGTGACCGTTGCCTTCCGTCCAGCATCGCGCGGGAGATCCGTGGAGTGTCAGCGGAGTCATCTGTAGATTTCCTCAAGTTTCTCGATGACAAGAAAGATCGCCGCAAGTCTATTGTCTTTCTGACACATGGTGCCATGCATCGCGATCTGCGCGATGGTTGGGTGAAGCTGGCGATGATCCAACGGGCGCTGCATGGTCGGCATCATACGCGGAAGCTCCGCAGGGCCTTATCCCGTTGCGCCGGTCAGTTGCTTCGACTTGGCTGGGTGACCCGATCTGAAGAGATTTGGGGACGGCTGCTGGACGCGCCATCGGATTCGTGGCTCAGAATTCTCAAGCGATACGACATAGCCCCCGAGGCAGACGGCAGTCCAATAATGGACGATGATCCCATCCCCCGTGCGGTTGTTGAGGTTCTGCATGATTTTGACGCGACACAAATTTATGAAGCACTACAGGAGATTCCGCAGCGTCAGTCGGCCAGCTACGACGACCGAGTCAGAGAAGCTCGCGGAGTGCTTACCAGCCTGTGGAAGGAAGTGTGGTCGCAATGCTTAACGCGGCTTGACTTCAAGCTTCCCCTACTCGTATTGGACGAGGCGCACCATCTGAAAAACCCCGAGACGCGATTGTCGGGCTTATTTCAAAATCCCGATGCGAAAAGCGATGCTGAGGAAATAGCACGAGGTGCACTCGGAAATATTTTTGAGCGGATGTTATTCCTTACCGCCACGCCTTTCCAACTCGGTCATCACGAGTTGTGCTCGGTACTGGAACGATTTGACGGTATCGCCTGGAATGCACCGAACGCTCCAGCTGTCAGCCGGGATGCGTTTCACCAGCAAATCCACGATCTTCGCCAGCGGTTGGACGCAGCTCAAACGTCGGCGCTGAATCTGGATGTAACATGGGGATTGTTACGAATAGACGACCTGACCGCTAACGGGCAAGCGTTTATCGTTAACGAGATCGAGGATTGGTGGGCTGCGATCCAATCCGTGGAAGGTCGAACCCCTGCGGCTGAACGCGTGCTATCCAGCTACCTGCGCACGTTCGAAAACATGCGCGCTGCTGAGTCTACCTTGCAACCGTGGGTTATCCGGCATTTGAAACAGCGCATCTACAATGGAAAGCCGCGTCGGGAACAGTTGCCGGGTAGGGCAATTCAAAGTGACACTGCCAACGGCGACGAAACCGGAATTGAAGTCTCGGGCCACGCGCTGTTGCCGTTTCTGCTTGCCGCACGAGCCACTGCTTGCGCCCCCGATTCGCGCCCAGTTTTCGCAGAGGGACTGGCGTCCAGTTACGAAGCATTTCTCCATACACGCAAAGCGAACGGGAGAAATACCGATGTAGATGACGATGAAGAGGCGACTGGTGAGGCCGGGGACAGAGTTGGTGAGTGGTATCTCGACAAATTAGAAACATTGTTGCCGTTGAAAGATCACCGAGACTCAGCGGCACATCCAAAAATAGAAGCGACCGCAATGCGTGCTTTGGACGCTTGGCAAAAGGGTGAGAAGGTTGTCGTGTTCTGCCACTACGTTGCCACTGGCCGCGTTCTTCGCCAAGTCATCTCCGGTTTTATGAGGGACGAAATTGCTCGGCGCGGAGCGCAGAAGCTAGGCTGTGCGCCAAATAAAGCTGCGGCGGAATTGGAACGGATCGGCAAGCGGTTTTTTGACGTCGATTCTCCGATCCGGCGTGCCTGCGACGAAGAAGTGACCGCTCTCCTGAGCCGCTACCCGAAACTCATACCACACGGAAAATTGCTTTTGGAGATGACACGGCGCTATCTGCGCACATCTTCGTTTTTGGCTCGTTTCTTCCCGCTCGCCGCCGACCGGCTCGACCGGGCGGCAGTAAAAGAGGCGTTAGCATCTGGGGATGGGTCGGGTCTGAAACTCAGCGAAGTGCTGCACCGGTTCTTTGATTTCCTCGAAAACCGTTGTGTGGAGACTGAACGGTTGCGTTACCTCGAAGCCATACGCAACGTACAAACCGGGACAATCAGTGGCCTTGAGGTGCAAAAAACGTTTAGCGAGGACGAACACCAAGGAGCCGCGCGGGAGCAATTGTTACCAAACGTGCGTTTGGTTAACGGCGAAGTGAAATCGGAAACGCGCCAGCGCCTGATGCTGACTTTCAACAGCCCGTTTTTTCCTGAGGTCCTTGTTGCTAGCAGCGTTATGGCCGAAGGCGTGGATTTGCATCGGTTCTGTCGCTATGTCATCCACCATGACCTGTGCTGGAACCCAAGCACGCTGGAGCAGCGCACTGGCCGTGTGGATCGAATCGGTTCGAAGGCGGAACGCTGTGGCCAGCCCATCCGAGTTTACTTGCCGTACCTCGCAGAAACGCAGGATGAGAAGCAGTACCGGGTCGTGATGGACCGCGAACGGTGGTTCAGCGTCGTAATGGGGGAGAAATTTAAGGTGGACGCGCGTAGCACTGAGAAGCTGGCGTCGCGGATTCCCTTGCCAGAATCGGTTGCAGAAAAACTGGCATTTCGACTAGCAACAGAGAAAACGAGCGCTTAAGGAGTGGCTCCCGGAATGTTGAATGTATTCCTCTTTCTAATCAATCCGAAGCGCCGAAAAGCAGTCCTCAGGCTTCCTCACTTTTGCCGTTTCCAGACGGCGGTTATCCACTTTTCGGCGCTTAATGTCAGCATCGGAGGCGAAAGATCAGTCGAATAGAGTCGGCACTAGGGCGGTAAGGTCGGACAAACGGCTTGGCTGCAACGCCTCAAATTCCTTTTGTGGAACCTTCACATACTTCCATTGTTTGCCAGTCAATTTGCTCGCGTTCTCGCACCAGCGCACTGCCGCTACGTCTTTTCTGAGAACGTCCACGTTTTCTTGGCCTTTTGACTCAAGAAGCCAATGGGCTCCTTGTTTGTCGATAGCGACGAAATCAGGCTCGTAGTTCCTGAGATTCATAGAGGTATCGGTGTATTCGATGGTGAAACCAAAGGCGCGGGGTAACTTGGCGAATGCCGTTACGTCCCTCGCATTGTCCAGGAATTTTGCAAACTCACGCTCGAAATCGTTATCGCATGGAACGAGATTGAAAATGCACTTCTGTCCCTCCCATACAGGCCGTGACCAAGGGAACGGCTGGCATGTGGAAAGCAGCCGCGCGGGTTCGAGTAGCTGGGGCGTCTGTTCTTCGATAGTCAAAGCCTGAAGCGCCTTCTTGAAAACATCGACGCATACGTAGTGAGCGACGGGTGTGCTCATTGCCTTCACGACGGCTGGCTCACTTAAGTCGGCAGGATGACCGAATGCCTTCTGCTCAAAGAATTCCCTTACCTTCGGGGCCAAGGCCGCAAATTGCGCAGGGAGCTTGACGGCTTCCGCGATACGGCGAGCGTAATAGCCGATTACCTCTTGTGCCGTTTGTGGCTCGGGTATGGTGTACTCGCGCTCAAATTCCTTTTTCAGAGTAATGATGTCATAGCCTTCGTAAGTAAAAGTCTTAGAGCGCGGATCGTCGTCTCCCATCGGAAGGACGATGGATTGAAAGCTCGCGACCGAGAGCGCCGCTATCTCTTCCGCTAGGCTCTTTTTCCGCACAAGAAAGGGAGTGAGTGCCGGAAGACCGATGTCGAATTCCTTTCGATCCTCAAGAGGCAGAATCGTGATAATTCGCAGCTTGTCTTTGCCGAGTTCGAATGTGTCCAGTTTCAATTCTTCAAGCTTTTCGAGATCGTCAACGAAGTCCAAGAATTTCTTATTTCCGATGATGTCCACGCGCTCCGTATATCCGCTTGGATCGCCACGAAACATGAGCCGCAATCCGCGACCAATCGCCTGCTCCGGCAAGATATTGGCTTTTGCGGTGTATGGACGCAAACCAACAACCACAGTCACGTTCTGGACATCCCAGCCTTCACGAAGCATAAGGACACTGACGATGGCGTTGATCGGACTGTTGTCCGAATCAACGTCGCGAACGGCCTTGCGAGCCTCTTCAAGGTCGGTTTCTTTGATTTCTCCGTTGTTCTTGGTGTGAATGACCTGCGTGCAATCGCCGCCGAATTCGGTCGGATATTTTGTCCTCAGCCATTCGGCGACATCATCGGCTTCGTCCGTACTGTTCAACATCAGAAACAGAATCGGTTTCTTCTTTAGAGGTTTGAGCTGTTCGCGGTATTCTCGCCATCTTTCGACGCCTGCCGCAAGGTACGCTCTGTACCGTACGCTTGCGTGGTCAGACTTAGCCTCTTCGATCTTGGCGAGGCCCTTGACAGGTCTCTTTACAATTCCATCGACGATAGCCTGTTTGAGTGGGTAATCCGAGATCGTCCAGGGGAAAATCGCACCCTTCTGAAAACGCGGCGTTGCGGAGAAATCCAACTGCGAAGCGATTGGCGTCTTCCCATGCAATCGGCGGATGACATTGTTCCATTCGCTCTCTTCATCGTGGGTATGGTGCGCTTCGTCGTTTATGGTCAACAATTTGCCAGACCGCAAAGCGATCCGGTCGCCAAAGTCAGTAAGTTCCAGCTTTTTCGTCGGTGGTTTGGAGCCAAGGATAGCTGTCATTTCCTCGGGCTCGTCTTCATTAGTTCGGTCCGGTCTTTCGTAGAACTGCTGAATGTTCGTGAGAAACAGTGTTCCCTCCGCATGGGCCTTTTCGGCGTCGCCGCGTATAACGCAATCGAAGTCCCAAAAGATTTCAAGCTCCTTAGGAATCACAGGGTCAGCGCGAAAGATGCGTCCTCCAGCGAAGTCTGTCTTGAGACGTTCAAACACGATTACGTTGGGAGCGAGGATCAGAAATGTCTTTGCGTAGTCTTTGGCAATTTCGTTTTGCTCGCGGGCTGCGTTGAAGAATTGCCATGCGGCGGCGAGAGCCATCACTTTCGTCTTGCCGCTTCCCGTGGCCATCTTGATGCAATACCGGGCGAATTCATCAAACGGAGGCAGCCGAAGATCGCGGAGGTCTTGAGCGTAGCGCTCTAAGAGCCCTTTGCGCGTTCGGACTTTCTCAAATTCCCAGACGAAGACCAGAGTTTCAATCGCTTCCTGTTGAGAAGCGTGATACTTGAACGGCAAACCTGTTGGAAGCCGATGATCGGTAAAGAACCAATGGTTCAGCAAAACGCGTGTGGTGTCCGTGACGCCTTTGTACCCGCCTGCCTTCCACGCCTTCACGGCTTCGCGAAGGGCAGGCACGCAGGGGCCTGTGCGGAGCTTGGCGGTTATGTCCAGTAGCTCGGTCTGCGACGGTGGAACGGCTACTTTCTTATTGCGGGGCATAGGTCAGCTAGCTCACTTCGCAGTGATTTCGAGAGTCTTGGTTGTGTCGTTCCCTAAAATGTCGATCACTTTTACGACGACCGTATATTTTCCTGCTGCCGGATATGTGTACTTTGTCTCAAGCTCTATTTTGGGGTCTTTGCGCGTCCGGAAGGCCTGCCATTGATTGTGAAATGTGTCGTTCTTGTAGTCCCAATCGAGAGCCCAGTAGTCGATAAGCTGACTCCAATGTTTGATCGACTTTCGAGCTTCTTCTGGAATATCGTCCGTCGGAATAACAAAATCTTTTAGCCGAATGTTCAATTCGCGCGCTTTTACTTTCGGTTCAACCGACAGCGCGCCAAGCTCGAAGAATCGCACGTCACCTTGCTCAACGGCCTTCTTGTCGAGGACTTCGCGAGGAATTTTCTTGAATGAAACGTCCACGCGCGATTCGGCAGCAACCTGCTTAGCAAGTTCGTTTACCTCTAGGGCAAACTCCCAACCTAGTATGTCCACTCCTGCTTTTGTTGGTGCATCCTTACCTGAGGCAACGGCCTTCCATGCTTCTCGGGCTATGGCTTTAACGTCGGCTTGAGTGACAGGAGCATCCACCGCAGCAATGTGAACCATTCGTCCAGCCTTTGCGCCGTGTAACCACGCGTGTCCCGAGAATGGTTTGGCGTGGTAAAGATTGAGGATGAAGTTGCGGTAACCTGCTTCGCGCTCCAGTTGCTCTTCCAAATGATTTTTGCCGTTGGCGGGGAATTCTGCCTTTTGCCAGGCTTGTCTCTCGTATTTCCCAAGGTTTTGAACAACAAAAGGCTTAACATCGGGAACTCCCAGGAGCCGTTTCCTTGTCGTGTGGATCGCGAAGCGACTCAGATCGCACCCAATCCACCTGCGTCCAAGTTTTTCAGCGACTGCCAAAGTGGTCCCGGAGCCACAGAAGAAGTCTCCAACTAGATCGCCCTCCGAAGAACAAAGTTCGACGATTCTTCGTAGCAGCCCTTCGGGTTTTTGTGTCTTATAGCCCAGGAACTCCGAGCCTACGTGAATGCCCCGAAGCATGTTTATGTCCTGCCACAAGTCCTGAAGAGGAACACCCTTGCTTTCATCGAGGTAACGCTTTAGGTAGGGCATTCCAGTCTTTGAGTAAACAATTTTGCCCACAGCATCGAGCTCTTCCATGCGTTTCTTGCTGAATCTCCAGGCCCGCGTTATTCCTTTCCATTCAAATACCGGGTTCCCTTTAGTTGCCCCTCCAGGTCCCGTAATGTCCGCTTTGTTATAGCGTCGCCCAGTTCCCTCCTCAACGTGGCGATACCAACGTTCCGTCGTGGAAGCTGGGAGAGGTGTGTATTGCATATTCCATTTTTGGTGGCCAGGGGTTTTCGAGTAGAGAAAGATCGTGTCACAAATTCTTCCTAGGTGCTTCGCTCCTTGACCTATGTCGCTGTGCGCGTCTGAACGTCGCCATGTGACGCTATTCACGTAGTTCTCAGCCCCGAAAACCTCATCAAGAACGGCTTTGATATAGTGGCCCACTGTTTCGTCTAGGTGAACAAGGATGCTGCCTGTTTCGGCGAGCAGCTCTCGCATGAGGAGGATTCTCTCAAACATCATCTGTAGGTAGGAATCAAGCCCTCGCCCCCACGTGTCACGGTAAGCCTTTTGCTCCAGAACAGACGGCTCTTTAGTGAATGAAATCTCTTCGTCCTCGGATGCGTCGGGTTGATTGGGGATTGTGGCAATGTATGAAAAGTCCTGCCCTGTGCTGAAGGGAGGGTCGATATAGACAAGGTCAACTTTTCCGGCAAACTCCGCCAGGAGCGACGGGAGAACGTACTTGTTGTCACCCCACACTAGCCGATTACGCCAAGATGAATCGCGACCGGTCGCAAATAATTCGAGGCTCCTCTGTCTGTCTTGGACGCTTTCATTGACTGTCTCAATGGTCTGAAACGGCAGCGCAATCCGCACCGGGCCTTGCTTCTTGCCGTCCTTGTACTTCGCATCCCAAATGAGTTCAGTCATGTTTTGAAATCCGGCTCCGTTCTTATATCAGTAACGATAAGGTTCAGCAAACTCCCAAAAGTGCGAACCAAATCATGGAGAACTTATCAGCTACTTCGAAGTTGGATCACTTTCGAGGAAGCGTTGACCCGCTCCACTGGGGGCGGTGCTTCCGAGTAGCCTTCCATCAGGTCTTTGAGATAGGAGACAGATAGGCGAGCGTCTGAGCTAAATCTCCCGTAGTCGATCGGATCACCGTAGACAACTTCCGCCATCTTTCGAAGGGCTCTCGGTCGTTCTTGAGCTACTGCCAGATTAGCGGGTTCATTCGTGCGCCAGCCCCTGGCCGAGAGCTGCTCGAATAGGTATCTGTACTGGCGATTTGCGATGACGCCTAAATCGTGCGCTCTTCGTACCAATGCTTGTAAGGACACTCCCCAGCGCAGCTTCAGAGGTGCGATTCTTGATAGGGTGACGGGCGCATCGATTTCTTGGCGCATAGCGGCGCTAGGCATAAGCAGTTCAGCAGCAAATCGGTCTGCTTGCTGATGTTCGTGCGGACGCAGCCGTTTCAACTCTCCGTGCAGAACTAGATGGCCTAATTCGTGCGCTACGCTGAATCGAAGTCTGTCCCCCGGCTTTTTGCGACACGCTGCGATGATCGGCCTTCTGCCGACCGCAGTCAGCCACGTTGAGAAGGCATCAATCTTGGCCAAGTCAATCGGCAAAGAAAGGGCTGTCACACCAGCGCGCTCCACTAAATCTATTAAGCTGGAGATGGGCTGGTCAGATCCAATCCCAAAGAGATGCCGCACATGTTGCGCGGCAACTTCCGGCGTCTGGCTCGACTTTTGAAGTCGAATCGGTATTTGAGTGACAGACGCTTCCAAAAGTTCGATCAATTCGAGGGAGACCTCGGCATGTCTGCACGCGGCTATAGTTTCACGACGACTCGCCGAGGCCTTAGCGCGAAACATCAGAGTTTCGATGGGGAAATGGAATCTTGGATGATCGGTGAAAAATGTCAGAGGGAATCGCGTTCGATTGGCGATAGACTCAGCGACCTCCGCAGACGGCTCAAGAAGTCCCGCCTCGATATTGGCTATTGCTGCCTGCGACCTGCCAACAAGTTTTGCAAGGTCCGTTTGGGTGAGGCTGAGTAATTCGCGGGCTTGTCGTAATCTCTCGCCGGAAAACATCAGTCCTTGTTCGATACTTTCTTAGCAGCGTCTTTTCGGCTGATCGGAAGATCCTGATAAGTCCTGGCCGGCAGTTCAGCCTTGATAGCTTTGGTGGGATCAGGAACCGGAACAAACCAATGAACTTCACTCGCGCGAGTTTCTGCGTCGAAGTCTTTCGGGCAAACAAGCCAAAGAGTCAGTCCACCAACGTGGTTAAGATTCCAGAGAATTATGAATTTGTTGTACGGTTCTCGATCCGAAAATTCGAGATTATATTGGTAAAAGGATTGTCTTGCCTGGGATTGACCTGGGTCCGGGAGAGTGTGGTCGTCTGATTTCCAAATTCTGACATGCGTGTCTTTGTAGAGAAAATCAAGGCCACACAGGGAATGATTCTCAACCGTAACATCCTTCAGTCCGGCCTTAAGGAGTCGATCCTTAACATGCAGTCGAACAAGCATAGACGCAACCGAGAGATCGGTGGCGATGTGCTCCACCTCGAAGTAGTCGCGCGCTTTGAATATTCCGCTCTCGAATCCGGCGTACAGCTCAGGGAAAATTGGAGCCAGCTTCTCTAGCGACTCTTCAGGACTTGGGACTTTTGGGAGTTTCATCGTAATTTCATCACCTCCAATAGGTTATAAAATTACCTCCCATTTACCGTTTACGTCAAGCTGTTTGTTTTCAGGAGTCTCTGATGATGCAGGCGGTTTACGAGGAGGAAGTTGAGCCTAGACTGAATTCGAAGCGATTGCCAGCCCCACAAATAACGCGACGGCGAATGCCACAGCGAAACCTTGGAGCTGCGGGCTGGTCGCAATGCCATCCTGCGCGTAGGTCACGAGGTGGTCACAGTTGAAATTCAAGAGATCGTATTTCCAACCAAGAAGCGATTGCGCTCTGGAGACTATCGCCTGCTGTTCGTAAGTATTGCGC
Organism: uncultured Acidobacteriota bacterium; assembly: GCA_963715795.1. Taxonomy (GTDB): domain Bacteria; phylum Acidobacteriota; class Terriglobia; order Acidiferrales; family UBA7541; genus Acidiferrum. Next base: position 5,258,591 of record OY970275.1, read on the forward strand.
GCTTTACGACTCGCTAGGGCTACAGGAAGGCCAGCGGCAAAAGCGTCAAACAAAACCCAACACACAATTCCGCCCATGTCGTTGTGAATAACCCATGCGCGCCCGAGCTCGTCGAAACCGACAAAGATTCCCCGGTGCCTTTTCCCAAAAGGTCCTGGTCGTTCGATAATGTCGCCCATGAGAAACAACATATACACACTCTACACCAAAATCTGGCGCCCGGCTGTCCAGATGTCTCGCAACATGGCTGCCTATTTCTTTCGGTCGTTTCGTTGAAGGTCCGGAGCGAAGCTGCGGAGGCGCGCCGGCCACATCTTTATAACCAGCAGCTTAGTCACTCACTAAACCCGTCCTGCGCCGTAACATCCTTATGCCCAGTAACATAGGGCCAAGCGAATTTTTATGCTTGACTTTAAGCAAACACAACATTATTGTTGTGTTGTGATTCCGAGCTTAGATGCCGATGGGAACCTGCCACCTGGGATTCATCCCGCGACGTGGAAAGAGCTTGAAGCTCATTGCGGATCAAATCCACATCGCCAACTTCTACTGTCGGGTCTGCGGAAGGCGGCGGTCCTCCTCAAGAGTGTAGGGTGCCGGACCATCTATGTGGACGGGAGCTTTGTAACAAGCAAGTTGGTTCCGTCAGATTTTGACGGATGCTGGGAGCGAACGGGAGTGAGCTTGCTCGCGCTACAAGCTGCCGATCCGGTGCTCCTAATGTTCGGGAATCGTCGAGCGGCTCAGAAGGCTAAGTATTTGGGAGAGCTCTTCCCGGCAGACATGGTAGAGGGCGGATCGGCATTGACGTTCCTTAACTTTTTTCAGGGAGACAAGAATACTGGGAAACCAAAAGGTATCCTCGCTTTGGATTTGGGGAGTTTGTCATGATTAGGAATGAAAAACAATACAGGATAGCGAAAGGACGTATCGAGGAGTTCGAGCACTCTCTTGCCCACTACACTTCACAAACGGCGACGAATGCAGAGGACAAGTTGTGGCTCAAAGTCCAGAAAGAGGCACTTTCGAGCCAACTTGAAGAGCTTCGCTCTGATGCACAGGAATATGACACCCTGCGCGCTGGAGGGCTAAGTTTACTGGAAGTTAGTTCACTTGATGAAATCCCGCAGGCATTGGTCAAGGCGCGAATTGCTGCGGGATTAACCCAAAAGGAACTTGCAGATCGTCTTGGGCTTAAGGAGCAGCAGATTCAGCGTTACGAGGCTGCGGATTATGCTGGTGCGAGTCTCGAAAGAATCCGGGAAGTCATGCAAGCACTAGGCATCAAGTTATCAAGAGGCATTTTCTTACCGGCGACGGCGAATACTTTGGGCGAGGTTCTGAAGCACGCACGGGCCGTAGGGCTCTCAAAAGAATTCATGCACAATCGAATCTTACCGAAGTCGCTAGGGTCGAGTTTGCGTGCTGGCCTTTCTGTAGATGAACCTAGTACGCAAACATGGGCTCTTGAAGTGGCTGCGCGGGTCGGTCGGATATTCAGCTTGCCATCGGATGCGATTCTCAGCGGAGCACCTATAGCGTTGCGGGATGATGTTTTGGCCGAGGCTCGGTTCAAGGTTCCAGCTCGGACGGAGCAACAGTTTTTTGCGGCGTATGCGGTCTATGCCCATTATTTGGCGTTACTGCTATTGCAGTGCACGTCTCACATCACACAAAAACGAGCGATTCCAACTGACGCTCAGACGATTCGCAAGGCAATTAGCACCGGCGGGGAAATAACACTGGAAGGCGTCCTCAAATATTCCTGGGACGAATTAGGTATTCCTGTGCTCCCGTTGAACGATGCTGGTGCATTTCACGGAGCTTGCTGGAGAATCAAAGGAAGAAATGTAATCGTTCTGAAGCAGCGCACTGATTCTTCCGCAAGGTGGATCATTGATTGGATTCACGAGTCTCGCCATCTAGCAAAGCGACCTGCAGAGGATGTCGCTGTACTTGAACCGGATGTGCTCACAAAGGACGCTCCCCCTGACGTGGTGGACGAGGAATCGGAAGCGACAGATTTTGCTGGCGAGGTGGCGCTCGGCGGTCGTGCTGAGGAACTTGTCCAGAAATGCGTTGATGCAGCGCAAGGCAAGCTTGAGTGGCTTAAAAGCGCTCTTCCCAAGATTGCAAAGACGGAAGGCGTTGCGACGGACCTACTTGCGAATTACATGGCGTATAGACTTTCGCTACAGGGCGAGAATTGGTGGGGAGCTGCACAGAATCTTCAGGAGACTAACGGAAATCCATGGCGTATTGCACGAGACTTCGTAATCAAACGGGCTGATTTCGGAAAGATAAATCCTATCGACAAGGAAATTTTGCTACAAGCGCTGTCAGAGGCTGAGTAAACGATGGCTGCCGGAACAGAGGGAAAGAAGAAACTAGCGCCGTTGAAGATCACATGCACGAGCACTGCGTGCAACGACGGGCTTCACTGTTTTAGGCAAGCCAAGAAGAAGGGCGAGGAGCACGTCAAGGGTGGTAAGTGCCGGGATTGTGGTACAGAACTCGTTGATTTTGCCCGCATTCAAAAGCGGGATCTGAAAGATCTGGAATACACGTTCCGCTCGCTAAAACATGAAATGATTCGTCATCATTTCTGGCATCTGGAAATCGACGAGCGTGCTCTGAATTACGCTCGTCGGAAGGGTAAGAACGGTATGCGGACTGCCGCAGAGCACAGGATACGTGTGTCCGTGGGGCCTGCGGAACCTGCCTTCGACGGACGGCAGACAGGGAAGAGCGGGAATCCGCTGTTCTACGCCCAGCACGCCACAGCAACATGCTGTCGGAAGTGTATCGAATATTGGCATGGCATCGAGCAGAAGCGATCACTGACTGAATCAGAAATTCAATACTTTGCTGGGCTCCTTAAAATGTTTGTAGACGACAGATTGCCGAAGCTGACGGAAACCGGCGAGAAGGTTCCGCCCATTCGAGGCCGCAACCGTTCAGAAGACGGGGGTAACGAAGAGTGACTCCAGTAATGCGTTACCTGAACGCGGATGAACTCGGTACTCGCTACCGAGCACAGGCGCTGGATGCGCAGGAACGGCGGATACTGGTCACAAATTTCAGAGGCAGCGCGCAAGAGCCTGATTTAACAGAGCCTGCAAATTGCGATGGATTTGGTCGGATTCGCCATTTTGTACGCAAGAAATCGAACGACTGGGTTGATAACCCGTTGCCCCTTGACCCTGCGGCCAAAGCACTAAGGGTTGATTTTGGAGAGCAGCTTCGAGCGCAAGTGTTTCAGAACGCCGTCTGCAACTGGAGGTGTTGGTACTGTTTCGTTCCGTTTCCATTGTTGGCTGCCAGCAGGACGCATTCTCGCATGTTGACGGCGGACGAGTTGATAGCGCTTTGGCTCGCAGAGCCCGAACACGCTGTGATGATCGACCTAACAGGTGGTCAGCCAGAATTGGTTCCCGAGTGGGTTCTTTGGACGATGGAAGCCCTAAAACAACGGAAGCTAGACCGCGACGTCTACTTGTGGTCGGACGACAATCTGAGTGCCGACTATCTTTGGACTGCCCTGAGCGACGCAGATCGTGAACTCATTGCGTCATACCGGATGTACGGCAGGGTCTGCTGCTTTAAAGGTTTTGACGCGGCGTCCTTTTCATTTAACACAATGGCTCCACCGGAGGAGTATGACCGGCAATTTGAAAGAATGGGAAAGCTTCTACGTTTCGGAGTGGACATCTATGCATACGTAACGTTTACGACCGCGGACGTAACTGACCTGAAGGACAAGATGAGCCGATTTATTGACCAACTCCAGACGCTCGATGAGAATCTGCCCCTCCGAACAGTTCCCCTAAAGATTGAGGTTTTCAGTCCCACTGCTTCGCGTTTGAATCCCGAACGAAGTAAGGCATTGGACAATCAATTCCTTGTTCTTGAACTATGGACTACTTCCCTAGAGAAACGGTTCTCAAGTGCACAAAGAGCCGCGCGAATCTGCGACGTTCCTTTATCTGGTGGGACGCTCTATGGAACGTGAATTTAGGACTAGAATCAACTCGTGGATCGGGGAGACGCTTGCTGCAGGTAAGGACGACCTTTGCTTTGATGATCTAGTTTTCGCGTTGCCAGGAGTTCACCCGAATGACGTGGCAGTAGGGCTCGATCAGCTGAGTCTGAACGTGCTCAAAAGAGTAAAGCGAACTGAATCGAACTTTAAACTGGAGTCGCGACGCCTTCCGGTTCCACATCCGTTGGATTACGATTGGCGTTTCACCAACGACAGCTGCTCACTGGTCTTGCGGAAGGTCAACGAGACGCTCTTATCGGGAGGGAATGTTGTTTTTCTCGCCGCGCCGACTCTCTTCCGAGCTGCTCAGAATACCGCACTAAGTTCCCGTTCTTTTCTGGTAGATGCGAGCCGGGAAACGGTATCAGCGCTAGGAGCGGGGAATGTTGGTCACATATTCGTCGCAGATCTCCTCAGAGATGATGTTCCGTTGCTTCTCGGCAATGTGGTCGTAGTCGATCCTCCATGGTACGAAGAATTTTCGGCGGCTTTCCTTTGGGCATCGAGCCGTATTGTCGAGCCAGGCGGAACGGTGTTCCTCAGCACGCCCCCCGTTGGCACTAGGCCAGGTATCGAGGCGGAATGGTCCCGAACCATTGATATGGCGAGCAGGTTCGGCTTGGTGCTGTGCAGCGTGGAACAGTGTCTCCGCTATGACTCTCCACCCTTCGAACGAAATGCTTTGAAAGCGGCAGGACACGCAGACGTGCGTTCCGAATGGCGATGTGGAACTCTTGCACGATTTGAAAGGGCAGGTATCGCGTATACTCCTCGTCCGAAAGGTGTGAGTGAAAGGCCCGAATGGGTCGAAAAGTCCTTGCATGGTGTCAGATTTCGTCTACGGCGACAGGTCCCCTGCCCGGAGATGCGAAATCCCATGCTGGTTCCGGTTCTTACCGGGGATATTCTTCCAACAGTTAGCAGGCGAGATCTTCGACGGCGGCAAGTAGACGTATGGACTTCCGGGAATCGTGTGTATGCTTGTTCAGACACTGAGGCCCTGGCTTGGATAGTTGACGCTCTCGAAACACGCCAGCGAGTTGACCGTTACGTGGAATCATCGCTTGGACGACAATTGAGACCGGATGAGCAGGAGAGCGTAATCGAAACAATGGACCAAGTTTCCCGAATCGTTTCATCAGAGCTGGAGGAATATCTTCTCGAATGGGAGGGCTAGGTTGAGCACCTGGCAAGCTCAATGCGTACAGCGACTACAGATGCTCAGCATGAGCGATTATTCCTTTGACCATCTCAAGGACTTTTCCGCTAATTCCACGTTCCAAGGTCCGCAACTCCATCTTGCAATTTTCGTTGAGCCATATCTAACCTTCATTCTTGACGGAAGGAAGACGGTTGAATCACGTTTCTCATGCGTCCGCTGCGCACCGTTTGACAAAGTTCGAGCGAATGACCTTATCTTGCTAAAAAGATCGGGTGGGGCTGTTGCTGGGATTTGTCGAGTCGAGGCGGCATGGTTTTACAAGATCAATCGCGATGTATTGACGGAAATCCGGCACAATTTTGCGGCCCAGATTTGCCCCGCCGAATCGGGCTTCTGGTCTGAACGTGCAGCCTCATCATATGCAACTCTCATCAGCCTGGTAGATGTTGTCCGGGTTCCTGAGTTCCGAATCAAGAAACGGGATCGCCGAGGGTGGGTTACCATCGCATCGCAGGTTTGATCTCATGGATAAAATCTTCGGCTTGTCGAGCAAGATGGGGGCGGGGAAATCGACCATTGCGCGAGCGTTGAGCGAACGGTTTGGAATTCCTCGAGTTTCGTTTGGCGATTATGTCCGCGAAGTGGCGCGTGCCAGACACTTGCAGGAGTCGCGACCGGCCCTTCAAGAACTCGGGGAGTCTTTAGTGCGTGAAGACCCTGACGGGTTTGTCCGCGCCGTTCTGTCGAAGGTTCATTTTACGAGCGGTGCAGTAATAGATGGGATCAGACATATTGAAATTCTCGAAGCAATTACGAAATTGGTTTCCCCGCTAGGAGTTGTCCTAGTTTACGTCGAATGCGATGAACAGATACGGATTCGAAGACTCGTCGAGCGCGGGATGAAGGTCGAAGAAATCGGGGCGGCTGATCGGCACTCGACTGAAATGCAAATCGCCGGTCCACTCCGAGCACGCGCTGTTCTAGAAGTGCGGGGAGACAGTGATGCGGCTCAGGCAGCAGATAAAGTTTCCGAGTGGATGACAAGAAGCGGGTGAAGGTCGCCCTTGGCCTGGCTTTATCCAGTTAGAAAAGAGTTTCGACTCAAGCTGGTGGCACTTCGTTTTTGGACCCTCAGAACATCTGATTCAATTCAAGTGCTCGTTTAGAGCGCTTTTTTCATGTCAGTTGTCATTGGGAGACCGTGTCTCCCGGAGTGAACCCCCGGAGTGAGACACTTTGATATTGCACACTTTGCAGAAATCCGCCAAAGTCTGCCCAGAAGCGAAGTCTGCACGAGCGTGCCGTTCATGGACGTGTGCCTGGCGGGCATGGCATCGCTCCCTTACACTATTGCAATACAAGGTTCGCCGTCAAAACGATCTCGCCGACCCGCCTGCCGTTCGAAATGCTCAACAGTTCGGCAGCGTGCCAGCGTGTTTTTCCATTCTTTGTCCCTCTCTCCTGCTAATCCAGGAATGTTGGTCCTAGCGCGACTCGTCATGGAGTTTTAGCTATTCGGAGAATGGCGCTCCTGCGACGAGGTCTGCGAAATTTGGAGGTGTGAACCCTTCAACGTATCGAATGACAAAATCCCGAAGAATGTTGTCAACCGCGGTCATCGGTTTCTGGCGAACGACATTGCAAAGGCACCCTTTAAATGCGTCCTTGAATGCCAGCCGAGGAAATGCGGTTAGGATCGCCTGCTGTTTCTCCCGCGAGATGCGATCAAGACCGGCGCCAAGGACATCCACCGCGATTCCTGAATGAGTCATCACTACTACGGGCTCTTTATGGAGAGCGAGTGTTGGGGTCGTGTGAAGTGCGATAGCGTCCCACACAAGCTGCGTCTGCTGAGCCGAGATGCCTCGTTCTTTCAAGAATTCGCGAGCCGCATTCGCGCCGTCTACCTCGAAACGATTCTCACCGTTGTACCGCTCGGTCAAACCGAGATCATGCAGGATTGCTGCTACAGCTAAGAGCTCAGCGTCCGGTGCTATCGCGGCGCTCTCCGCGAGGACGATTCCGAACAACCAAGAGCGCATCACATGATTGAAAAGAAATGGCTCTAACAAACTCCGCGACAAGTCCATCGCGTCGTGCACCAACGCTGTGTCGGGTACTTTGATCCCTGCGAAATCCATGTTCGTCCTTCCTCGCCTTCAGACCGTTGGGACAATCCTGGAGCGAATGCGGCTCAGGATTACCGATGCTGCCGAATCCCCTAGCTGATGTCTTCTGAATCGAGAAACAGCGAAGCTTGCCGAACGAATGACCTGTGAAACTGGAACAACGATCCATGCCCGGCGTCGGGGTAGGTCAACAGCATGGCGTTGGGGAGATGCTCGCTCAGCATGTAGGAATTGCGGACTGGAATCATATTGTCGAAGACGCCGTTAATGACCAGGCAGGGATGCGTGATTTTGCCGAGCTTGGCGAAGCGCTCGCCACTGTACTTTTCCCAGGCGCGAAAGGCCGTGATCTGAGCGACTGCGACATCTTCGCTGGCCAGAGGCTCGCCATCTTGCTTTCTCTCGGCGAGCCGAGCTGCGAAGGCTTCTCCTGCGGCCTGACTCGACTCGCTTGGAGCGAAAAAGAGTTTCACCAGTTTCTCCAGCCCAGATATATTCGGATCTTCCGTAATCTTCCTGAGTTCCGGTTTATCCATGCGCATAATGTCCTCGCCTCCCTCTGGAGCAGTGGCGACGAGCAGCATTTTGTGGACAAGCGAGGGACGTTCCAGCGCTACCTGCTGCGCCACCATTCCACCGAGGGAGTAGCCGAGGATATCCAGGCGCTTTAGGCCAAGTGCATCGACGAATGCGAGGGCGTGTGCCGCCATCCCTGCCATGTTTTCGGGGACCTGGCCAGTTGAGCGGCCCAGACCCGCACTCTCAAACAGAACTACCTCGCGTCCTAGGGCGAGCGGATCGGTTACGGCCGGGTCCCAATTGTCCAGGGTCCCGGTGAAGTGTTGAAGACACAACAGCGGCAGCCCCCGTCCTTTCCCAAAGCGGCGATAGGCATATTTTTCGAGCTTCGTCTGGATGAATTGTGTCGGTGCGGTGGTGTTGCTCGCATTAGCCATGGCCATTCCTTCCTTCCGTAGTGGTGACAATTTCGGTTTACGTTGTACTCATCAGCGTCGAACGCTCTCCGCGGCTAGGTCGCTCTATCAGACGGCGCTCGCCTTGATGCTGTTCAGGACGGTGTTGTCCCAATAGGCGTCAAGGCGCGCAATTTTTCCATCCGCGTCGAAACGCAGAATGTAGCAGTGAGGGATGTGTACGTCCTGGCCCTTCTTTGCAACTCCAGGCACTTCGGCAGGTATAGGCCCGCTCATCTCGGCTTGGATCACCACTGTGTTCCCCTCGGCAGGGATCAGGTCGATCAATTTAACTCCGAAGTTCGGAACGGCATTCGGAAACGCACGCCAAATGACATCGATACCACCACGAATTGGCACCACGCTCTCGCGGCCGTACGGAGCATATCGTCCAAGTGCGCCATCCGCGCAAAGAGCGAGCATGCCATCAACGTCGTGTGCATCGTAGGCAGTGAAGAACCGTCGGGCAATCGATACGCAATCTTTCGCACTCTTTTTCATCTCTGTGCTCCTTCGGGATCGCTTTTTTTCGGGATCTTCGTGGCCTAGTATTCAAACCACTGGCTGAGCGCTTTGACTTTTTCCTCCGTATACGGCGGGAACAGGTGCTCGATGGCGACGTCGGGCGGCGAAATGAGAACCGATTTCGCGTGCGTGAGAGCGTCAAAGCCGGCCTTGCCGTAGTAGTGACCGATGCCGGAATATCCGACCCCTCCAAAGGGCATGGTTTCGATGAACAGGTGAATGTTCACCTGATTGATCGCACCGCCGCCAAAGGACAAGCTCGCGAGGAAGTGATCGATCGCCTTTTGGTCGCGGCTGAACAGGAAGCCGGACAGAGGCTTCGGATGCTTTTTCACCTCGCGAATGGCAGCGTCGATGTCCTGGTAGGTGAGTATTGGGAGAAGCGGTCCGAAGATCTCGTCCTCCATGATCGGATCATCCCATTTCACTGGATAGATAACCGTGGGATCGAGGTAGCGTGCCTCTGGGTCTGAGGCCCCCCCTATGACGACCTTCGTCTGATCGATCAGGCCCGCCAAACGTTCGGTGGCCTTGGGGCTAATAATGCGGGAGTAGTCGTCGGGTCTGCTCTTGGGGTCCGTCCCATAGAGCTCGACCATCGCCTTCTTGCACTCCGCAACAAACTGCTCTGCGATTGATTCATGCACGTAGGCGTATCCGGGTGACGTACACCATTGGCCGCCCCAGGCCGTCGCACCCCAGACAATCTTCTTGGCTGCATCTGGGATATTGGCGGTCGCATCGACGAAGGCTGGATTCTGTCCGCCAAGTTCGAGGAGTACAGGAGTCAGATTCTTTGCGGCCGCCTCCATGACGATCTTGCCAACCTTGACGCTCCCGGTGAAGAAGATGAAGTCGAATGGCAGCTTGAGCAACTCTGTCACCTCGTCTTTGCTTCCTGCGACGGCGGTAACAGCCCGAGGATCGAAATATTTCGGAATGAGATCCAGCAAGGCCCTGCTGGTGGCGGGTAAGCCCTCAGATAGCTTGAGAATGCATGGATTCCCGGCGGCAAGAACTTGGCACGCCGGGTCGAAGAGCAGTGTTAACGGCCCATTGAAAGGGCCTATCACCAGAGTGACGCCGTAAGGTTCTCGATAGACTTTGGCGGTGTGTCCGCTTTCCCGAAGAGCCTTGGGAACGACTACATCCACGGGCTTCATCCATTCTTTCAATTCCAACTTTGCGAAAGCCGCGGTACCTACGGGGGCCATGATCTCGAAGACTTTTTCCTGACTGGCGGTTTTGAAGTCGCTGCTCATCGCAGCCTCAAGCGCCCCGGCGTTCTCATTACACAAGTTCTCAAGGCGTGTCAGCTGATCGATGCGCCACTCGTAAGACTTGGTCGCGTCCGAATCAAAATATGCTTTCTGCTTGTCGAAGATTTCCTGAAACTGATTCATTTGAGTCTCCTTCGCACATCGGTTTGTCGATGCCGCTTCTGAGAAGCGTCGTGATTTTTAGGCCATTGTGAGAACCATGCGGAATCGAGCATCACCAGAGATCATGCGTCGATACGCTTCTTCGGCTTTTTCCAAAGGAAGCGTTTCGATCATGGGGCGAACGTCGGTTAGTACGCTGAAATCAAGAGTGTCCTGTGTTTCGATCGCTCTTCCCGTCAGGCTTCCAATGACCGAGCGCCCGCCAAAGATGAGCGGCACTCCGTTGACCGGAATCGGATCACCCGAAACACCAACTACCACAAGCTTTCCGCGAACTGAGAGGCCCGGAATCAGGCTGGCGATTGCTGCTCCGCTGGGGGCGGTTGCCAAGATGACGTCGGCACCCCCCAGCTTCTGTAGCGCTGCTCCCGCATCCTCAGCTTTGGCGTCGATGTAAACGTGAGCTCCCAGTTTGGGCGCAAGATGTTCTTTGTCTGGACCGAAGCCGATAGCAACGGTGCGAAAACCCATCTTTTTGGCGTATTGCACTCCGAGATGCCCCAGACCGCCGATACCTTGGATAGCAACGGTATCGCCCGCGCGGCCGGCGTTTCGGAGCGCATTGAATGTGGTGATGCCGGCGCAGACCAACGGGGCCGCATCTTCTGATTTGAGCTCTTCAGGTATGAGAGCCAGTGCGCGTGCCTCTGCGATCATCATTTCCGCATAGCCGCCATCACTCGTCACGCCAGTGATAATGGGGTTCTGGCAATATGCCGTGTCGCCGCGGCGACAGGTCTCGCAGGTTCCGTCTTCACCTCCAAAGAACCCGATTCCTACACGCTGGCCGACCTTCCACGTCGTAACACGCCGGCCAACCTCCTCGATGCGGCCAATTGCTTCATGGCCCGGCACACGTGGATACACGACGCCGGGCAGTTGTCCCTCAACGGTACCCGCGTCTGAGTGACATACACCGCAAGCCTCTACCCGGATACGTACTTGTTCCTCACCGGGCCCGACGACAGGCTTGTCGACGAGGCGAAAAGTCCCGGGTTTGGTTATCTCGACCGCCTTATACGTTTTTCCCATTTTCGTCTCCAATCGATCTGGAAGAACTCATGTGTCGTCTTGCACACGTAGTTGGTCACAGACCTCCCCATTATTTTGGAAGTTTCAATCCTTGTCTTGATTGAAAGTGCCGCAGTTTGGCGTTTCTGTTGGGCTTTAGTGGGTGGGAAACGCGAGTGACGACTTTTACTTCTCTTCAGGCGCGGGGAGTTTGAACGCCTTCGGCATCGGTGCGTTTGCTCTTCGCCACCGTCCTGGCGAAGTTCCAACAATCTCACGGAAGCCTCGATTGAAAGCTGGCTGGTCAGTGAATCCGACTTCCAACGCGACTGTTAGTAAAGAGTCGTTCGAGTGCAACAAGAGAGACTTTGCGGCTTCAACTCGCTTATAGAGCAAGTAGCGCCGGACGGGAACACCAAACGACCTTTTGAATGCGCGCATGAAACGACCCGCCGATAGCGCACACTCTTTTGCAAGATCGGCAAGAGCCAGATCACCATCCAGATGTTCGTTCAACACCTCGATCGCTCGATCCTGTTGCCAGATCGTCAACCCCCCGGTAACAACCTCCGGCGGCTGGCTCCGGCCCTGGTATGTGCGGCTCAGATGGGCGCAGAACATCATTATCATTTCGTCGATAACTAAGCGTGGAAGCTGAAACGGACGATCAGAGAACGGCAACATCATCCGGGCCCAATGAAGAATCACGTCATCCTTGGTTCCCGGGGTGCAATGCAAGTTGCGAATGCGCTTTTGCTCGTTCTCGTCACTGAATCGATTGATAACTGACCGGGGTATATAGACATGAGCCGAGTCGAAACCTGAAGTTCGCAGTGCGACCGGCTCCGACTCCATATCGAATATCTGAATCCCGCCGGCATCCCATTCCGTGACACGATGAAAGCGTCCGTCAAGCCACGTTCCCCAGCCCTTAATGCTGTCGGGACGGCGCAGGTGCACGGATATCGAAAAAGCCTTTTCTGGTGGAATGTGTGGAGTGGGTCCAGGAAAGCCGTTCGGCATTCGCATACGGGTCAACGCAACCTGAGAGTTTCCCTTGGGGCCAAGCACAAGTGAGGAAGACTCCGGCAGAGAAAAATGTTCCGCCAATCTTTTTCCAAACATGCCTTGAAGCATATGTTCTGCCTCGCACCGCACTAGAACTTACCGTTGCTATTTTTCCATTGATCGCGAGGTGGAATCGCTTCGAGCGTATCCCAGTGCTCGGCGATCCTGCCCTTTTCAATGCGGAAGAGGTCGTAAATGCCGGTGGGTACGCCACCAAACGTAGCCTCGGCGACGACGAGGACGAAGTTACCCTCGCCAAGTATCTTGTGCACGCTTTTGTATACGACCGCCTGACCTTTGGCGGCAAGAGCCTTTAAGCCCGCAATCAGCCCCGGGAGTGTATCGGCCACCCAGGGGTTGTGCTGAATGTATTGGGTTCCGTCGAAGTAACTCGGGAATGTCTCCCGACGGCCTGCGAGAAGGTCCTCCATATAGCGCTGCATGAGCGCCTTATTTGCATCGGTCTCGTCCAGATCGGAGGCGATCGTGGGACCGTCAATCATCGTGTGCCCGCTGGGGCTAGGTTCGGTCGCGGTCTCCTGCAAATTATCCCAATGCTCGACGATAAGAGAATCTTCGTAGCGGAAGATGTCAAACCCGATGCGTGGTCCGAAGAAGTTGTACTGCGTGTGAGCGAAGACATAGTCCCCATCTTCAAAGACGCGGATCGTATTGACGGATGCATCGGGCGGCATGTTCTTGATGAGGGCGGCGACACCTGCCGGACCGGGTCCCACCTGCAAGTTGTGCTGGATATACTTATTGGGATTGACATATGCGAGCGGAACCGGATCTTTGGTCTCAAGCGACTTCAGGAGATCGATGACCTGTTGTTTACGGCTGGGCGCCATGGGTCCTCCGGGACAATCTCTCCCTAGTTGTAATAATGGACCATTCGGTCCTTTATTTGCAAGCTTCGTAGGCCAATTGACCGATAATGTTGCAATGGGACGACGAAAATTATTCACCCGAGAGGATGTCCTCGATAAAGCAATCCAAGTCTTCTGGAAGCATGGCCTCGCTGAGACGAGTGTTCAGGACCTTGAACAGGCCACAGGTGTGCGCAAATCTGGTTTGTATACGGAATTCAAGGACAAAGAAGACCTGTTCGTGGAGAGCCTGCGCAGGTATTTCGACGTCCTGATGGCACGCGGACACCTGACGAAACTGCCTCTGGGTTGGACAAATGTTGAGAGTTTTCTCAAGGTCTGCTATGGAAGTTGGGGGCAGAAGGGCTGCTTCTCGGTGAACTCTATGCGCGAGTTCGCAGACCTCCCCCCAAAAGCCCGCCAGATAATGGTCGCAAGCGTAATGAAAGCCCATCAGCTGCTCATCGACAATCTAGCTGCAGCGCGTGGATCTCGTGACGACAATGATTCCCTCGCTGGGTTGATCGTCACGTTCTTTAGCGGAATTTGCTTGGAGCAGAACCTCGGTCCCGACCGAGCGCGAATTACAGAGAAGATCGACGCCTTCATGCGGCTGATTCGGGCAATCTGATCGTCAAGCGAGACGATTTCACAGAGGCAAAAGGAGAGCAAAGATGGGTCAGACGATTGAATCGAAAAACAAAGCACTTGTCCTTGAAGCTTTCGACACGCTCTTCAATAAGCGTGACTACGAAGCAGCTGAACGTTATTGGTCTCCCAATTACATCCAACATAGCGCTCATATTCCGCCTGGTCGCGACGGCCTGTTCAATCTCGTTAAGGGCATTCCGCCGACGCTTAGGTATGAGTCAGGAACGGTCGTTGCTGAAGGGGACTTTGTCATCTTGCACGGACGCTTTTCGGGCATCGGCCTGCCCGTGAACTGGATTGCGGCCGACATCGTGCGAATGAAGGATGGGATTCTCGTGGAGCACTGGGATGTGATTCAAGACGAGGCCACACGAGAACAATCAAAAAGTGGTCAACCAATGTTCGGCGACAAGTTTGGATGTTAAACGTTGAGTGTTGCGCGTTCCATGAGCCAACTGGGGTTCGCCGATGATAACTTCCTGTTAGCCGATCAGGACTTATGTGATCGTCTTGCTTTCATTGCCATTACGACCTAACGTATTTGACCGTGCAACGTCCGGCCTCCATTGTCGTTGGCATTATTGGGACTCACCAGGGTCCAACGCCTATCGAAACCAGTTGCAAACAGGAGGAAGAATGTCGCAAGTGTGGTTAGTTACGGGTAGTTCTCGCGGTCTGGGTCGCGCCATTGTCGAGACCAGTCTGGAAGCCGGTAATAAGGTCATGGCGACAGCCCGAAACACCGATTCACTTAACGATCTGTCGGACCGCTACGGTAATCAGGTGAAACTATTTGCTTTGGATGTGACCGACGAGTCCGCCGCGACTGCCGCCGTGAAGACAGCTATTGATACGTTTGGCTCGTTGGACGTTGTTGTCAACAACGCAGGATACGGCAATCTCTCGTCTGTGGAAGACACACCCATGTCTGATTTTCGCGCGCAAATCGAAACGAACCTCTTCGGGACGATCATTGTGACAAAGGCAGCCCTTCCGTATTTCCGCGAAAAGAAGGGCGGTCATTTTGTTCAATTTTCATCGATGGGAGGAAGGATCGGACCTCCGGGTCGCGGACCATACTCGGCTGCGAAATGGGGCGTTGAAGGTTTCTCCGAAGTGTTGTCGCGCGAAGCATCTCCGCTGGGGGTTAAGGTCACCATTGTTGAACCAGGTGGCTTTCGCACCGACTTTGCGGGAATTTCTACAAGGCTGAGCGAAGGGCGTCCCGAATACGATTCTACAGTTGGCGCAACCGCCAGGTTTCAGCGTGACTACAATGGAAAACAGCCGGGCGATCCGAAAAAGGCTGCTCGAGCAATCGTTCGTCTGACTCGGGAGCAGAATCCACCGTTGCGGCTTTTACTCGGCAGCGACGCGTACAATGGCGCAGAAAAGAACGACCTTGCGCGGTTGGAAGAAGCCAGAACATGGAAAGAGCTCAGCTTGTCGACTGATTTCTAGTTTCG